>CAWCPK010000001.1:0-1941046 GCA_963797455.1 uncultured Actinomycetota bacterium
CACGTCGGCGGGCTTGCCCTGCACGGCAGCGGTCTGCACCTTCGTGGCGCCGGCCGCGACGGCTCGATCGCGCGCCCGGCTCACCGAGTCGTCGGCCGGCGCGGAGCCCATGACCTGGTAGGCCTCGTCGCCGAGCACGTCCTGCGCGCGCGGGTCGGGCTTCTCCGGGAAGTACGCGCACGCGATCACCAGGGTGGCGTTCTCGACGGCCGCAAGTGCCCCCGCGCGGTCGACTGCGCGAAACGACGTCTCCGAGCCGTCGGTACCCACGACGATCGTCTGATATCCGCTCACCGGGTGCCCTCGCTCGGCTCGCTCATCTGCCCTCATCTCTCGGCGGGTTGCGACGTGCCGGCCGACCACGCCGACTCCCCCGTGACCCTAGCGGGCGTCAGCAGCTCGGGAAGTCGGCGAGGGTCAGTGCCGTCGCCAGCGCCGCGGTCGCGGCTTCGTAGCCCTTGTCCTCGGCCGAGCCCGGCAGCCCCGCGCGGTCGAGCGCCTGCTTCTCGTCGTCGCAGGTGAGGACGCCGAAGCCGACCGGGACGCCGGTGCGTTGTGCCACGAGCGTCAGGCCGGTGGTGGCACCCTGGCACACGTAGTCGAAGTGCGGGGTGCCGCCGCGTATCACGACCCCGAGCGCGACGACCGCGTCGATCCCGGAGGCGATCACGCGGGCGGCCGCCACTGGCAGCTCGAAGACGCCCGGCACGCGCAGCTCGGTCACGTCCTGCACACCGGCGTCGGCGAGCGCGCGCCGCGCCCCGTCGAGCAGCCCGTCCATAACCGTCTTGTGCCATCGGCTGGCGATGACGGCGACCCGCAGCCCCGCCGCACCCTCGACGTGCAGCGCGGGAGCTCCATCACCCGCCATCGCTGTCGCTTCCGTCCAGGGTCAGGTCGTGGCCCATGCGGTCGCGCTTGGTCTCCAGGTAGCGGATGTTCTCCGGGTTGGCGTGGACGGGCAGTGGCTGGCGGCCGGTGATGCGCAGCCCGTAGCCCTCGAGCCCCGCGCGCTTCGCCGGGTTGTTGCTGAGCAATCGCATCGAGCGGACGCCGAGGTCCACCAGGATCTGCGCACCGGTGCCGTAGTCGCGCGCGTCCGCCGGCAGCCCGAGCTCGAGGTTGGCGTCGAGGGTGTCGGCGCCGGCGTCCTGCAGCTGGTAGGCCTGCAGCTTGTGCAGCAGCCCGATCCCGCGGCCTTCGTGCCCGCGGACGTAGAGGACGACCCCGCGGCCCTCGCGCGCCACCGCCGCGAGCGCGGCGTCCAGCTGCGGACCGCAGTCGCAGCGCAGCGACCCGAACACGTCGCCCGTCAGGCACTCGGAGTGCACCCGGACCAGCACCTCCTCGCCGTCGCCGATCTCGCCGAAGACGAACGCGACGTGCTCGCGCTGGTCGTAGCTCGACGCGTACCCCACGGCGGTGAACTCGCCGTAGCGCAGCGGCACCCGCGCGGAGGCGATCCGCTCGACGAGTTTCTCGAAGCGGCGGCGGTAGGCGATGAGGTCGGCGATCGAGATCAGCGCGAGGTCGTGCTCGTCGGCGAACACCCGCAGCTCGTCGGCGCGCGCCATGCCGGCCGGGTCCTTCTCGCTGACGATCTCGCACAGCACGCCGGCCGGATGCAGCCCGGCGAGCAACGCGAGGTCGACGGCTGCCTCGGTGTGTCCTGGACGGCGGAGCACGCCGCCGTCCTTGGCGCGCAAGGGGACGACGTGTCCGGGCCGGGAGAAGTCGCTGGACTTGGACTCCGGGTCGGCGAGCATCAGGATGGTGTGCGCACGGTCGCTCGCCGAGATGCCAGTGGTGACGCCCTCGCGCGCGTCGACGGTGACGGCGTACGCGGTGCCGCGCCGGTCCTGGTTGGTGTGGTACATCGGCGGCAGGTCGAGGCGGTCGGCGTCCGCCTCGGTGAGTGGCACGCAGATGTAGCCGGACGTGTAGCGGACCATGAAGGCGAGGAGCTCCGGCGTCGCCAGCTCGGCGGCGAAGATCAGGTCGCCCTCGTTCTCGCGGTCCTCGTCGTCGATGACGACCACGGCCTTGCCGGACTTGACGTCGGCGATCGCCCGTTCGATGGAATCCAATCTCATGGCGCCCATCAGTCGCTCACTCCGCCTTCGCTTCGCTCAGGAGGAGATTCGCGCCTGATACCGGCTTCGCCGGACGGCGCCTGGCTCTTCGCGCGAGCGCTCATCGCGTCGTTGGTCGCCAACAACCGCGCGACGTACTTGGCGAGGACGTCGACCTCGAGGTTGACCGGGTCACCGGGCGCCCTGGCACCGAGCGTGGTGGCGCGCAGCGTCTCCGGGATCAGCCCCACCTCGAACCAGTCCGGCCCGACGTCGGTGACGGTGAGCGAGACGCCATCCACCGCGATCGAGCCCTTCTCCGCGACGAACCGGGCGAGCTCGGGCGGCAGCCCGAAGCGGACCGACTCCCACGCGTCGCCCGGGGTCCGGGAGACGACGACGCCGGTGCCGTCGACGTGGCCCTGCACGACGTGCCCGTCGAGGCGGGCGTCCGCGCGCACCGCGCGTTCGAGGTTCACCGGATCGCCGACGCCCAGCGTCCCGATGACGGAGCGCTCGAGGGTCTCGCCCATCACGTCGAAGTCGATCACGCTCACCTCACCGGGCCGCCGGCCGACGACCGTCAGGCAGACCCCGTTGACCGCGACGGACGCGCCGTGCGCGAGGTCGTCGGCGATGCGCGCGGCGGTGATCGTGAGAACGGCGGAGTCGCCGCGCTGCTCGACGGCGGCGACCTCGCCGATCTCCTCGATGATCCCGGTAAACACCTAGTCGTCTCCCGCCTCGGTCCACTGTGCCCATTTCGGCCGGCCGACCACTTTGATGTCCTCGCCGAGCCGGGTCACCGACTCGATCTCCAACATCACGCCCTCTGCGAGCGTTGCGATCCCCGCGTCGCCCAATGCGGCAGGACCGGCTCCGAGCAGCGTCGGGGCGAGGTAGGCGATCACCTCGTCGACGCAGCGCGCTTCCACGAACGCCCCTGCCAGCGTAGGGCCGCCTTCCAAGAGAACGTGTCGCACACCTCGGTCATACAGGGCCTTCATGGCGAACTGGGGTGCTGCTGTGTCGAGGACCACTGTTTCGGCGACGTCGTCGAGCATCTGCGCGTCGTCCGGAATGCGGTGTCGGCGGTCGATGACGACGCGCAACGGCTGGTGGCCGGCGAGCACCTCGCCGTCGCGCACGGTCAGGTGCGGGTCGTCGCTGAGCACGGTGCCGCTGCCCACGAGGATCGCGTCGACGCCGGCGCGCAGCCGGTGGGCGTCGGCGCGCGACGCCGCCGAGGAGATCCACTGCGAGGTGTAGTCGGCGGCCGCCACTCGCCCGTCGAGGGTGGCCGCGAACTTCCAGGTGACGTACGGGCGGCCGGTCCGCATGGCGTGCAGCCACGGCCGCAGCGCGCCACTCGCCGCGGCGTGCGCCTCGACGTCGGGCAGCACCTCGACGCAGGCGTCGCGCAGCCGCTGGGCGCCGCCGGCCGCCTCGGGATTCGGGTCGTCGACGGCGTACAGCACCCTCACGACGCCCGCCTCGATCAGCGCTTCTGCGCACGGCCCGGTGCGACCGGTGTGCGCGCAGGGCTCGAGGGTGATGACCGCGGTGCCGTCCCGCGCCGCATCCCCTGCCTCGCGCAGCGCGACGATCTCCGCGTGCGCGCCGCCGGCGGGTTCGGTGGCGCCCTCGCCGGCGAGGTGGCCGGTGGCGTCGAGGATGACCGCTCCGACGGCCGGGTTGGGGCTCGTCCGGCCACGTACGGTCTCGGCGAGCGCGAGCGCCCGGTGCATCGCCGCCTGCTCGGCGTCGGTGGCGGCCATCAGACCCGCATCGACATGCGGGCCTGCTGCCGCAGCGCCTCGACCGCCCGCCCCGGGTCGTCCGCGCCGAACACCGCGGAGCCGGCCACGAACACGTCGGCCCCAGCGTCGGCCGCGGCTTGGATCGTGTCCGACGTGATGCCGCCGTCGACCTCGATGAACAGCCGCAGGTGTCCGGAGCGGGCGTGCTCGCGCGCCAGCCGCACCTTGGGCAGCACCTCGGTGATGAACTCCTGGCCTCCGAAGCCGGGCTCGACGGTCATCACGAGCAGCGTGTCGTACTCGCGCAGTGCGTCGAGGTACGGCTCGAGCGGGGTGCCGGGCTTGACCGCAAGGCCGGCGAGCGCGCCGGCCGCCCGGATCGCGCGGGCCGTCCGTGCCGCATCAGTGGCGGCCTCCACGTGGATGGTGACGTTGGCCGCGCCCGCCTCGGCGTAGCCGGGCGCCCAGCGGTCCGGGTCGTCGATCATCAGATGGCAGTCGAGCGGCAGGTCCGTCGCCCGGTAAAGGCTCTTGACCACCGGCAGCCCGATGGTCAGGTTGGGGACGAAGTGGGCGTCCATCACGTCCACGTGCAGCCAGTCGGCGCCGGGAACGGACTCGGCCGCCTCGGCGAGCCGCGCGAAATCGGCAGACAAGATGCTCGGCGCGATCATCGGCTCCGGTGACGTCACGGGCTAAGCCTATGGCGCCGCGTCGGTACCAGGAGCGACTGTCACGAGGCGACCAGCTTGCTCAGTACAGGTGACGCGGCCTGAGTGCCCGCTGTCGTGCCGGTGCGATGGGGTATGCCCCTGAGGGGCGAGCTCGGGATTTCCGGGACGGGCTACGGGTCTTCACCGACGCGCGGCGGACGCCCCGGGCCGATGCTGTGCGGTAGGTGGAGGGAGGCCCGGTCGTGATCGAGGTACGTGAGCTGACGAAACGCTTCGGCCGGACGCTGGCTGTGGACGGGCTGTCCTTCGACGTGCTACCCGGTCGGGTGACGGGCTTTCTCGGACCGAACGGCGCGGGGAAGTCGACGACGATGCGGATGATGCTCGGCCTCGACCTGCCCACCTCGGGCGGGGTGCGCGTGGACGGCCGGCCGTACCGCGAGCATCGCCGACCGCTGTTCGAGGTCGGCGCGGTGCTCGAGTCGCGCTCGGTACACGGCGGGCGCTCGGCCTACCACCATCTGCTCTGCCTGGCGCAGAGCAACGGGATCGGCGTGCGCCGGGTCCGTGAGGTCATCGAACTCGTCGGGCTGGAGTCGGTCGCGTACAAGCGGGCCCGTGGCTTCTCGCTCGGGATGAGCCAGCGGCTCGGATTGGCCGCGGCGTTGCTCGGCGACCCGGGCGTGATCCTTTGCGACGAGCCGGTCAACGGCCTGGACCCGGAGGGCATCCACTGGATCCGCGGGCTACTGCGCGGACTGGCGGCCGAGGGCCGCACGGTGTTCGTGTCCAGCCACCTGATGAGCGAGATGGCGCTGACCGCCGATCACCTGGTCGTGATCGGCAGGGGCCGGCTGCTTGCCGACGCCGGCATCGACGAGGTCCTCGGCGACTCCGGGCAGGCCTACACCAGGGTCCGCACCACCGACGCTGATCGGCTGGCGGCAGCGCTGCGCGACGCCGGCGCGGTTGTCGAGCTCACGCCCACCGGTGCGCTGGCGGTGCGCAAACTCGCGATCGAGCGCATCGGCGAACTCGCCGCCACGCAGGCGATCACCCTGCACGAGCTGTCACTCCAGCAGCCATCGCTGGAGCAGGCGTTCCTCGAACTCACCGACGCCAGCGTGCAGTTCCGCGGCCCGGCGGCGGCCCGATGACCGCGACGGCCGTGCCGCAGAGCGTGGGGCTCGAAAACCTGCTGCGCTCGGAATGGACGAAGCTGCGCTCGCTGCGCTCGACGTTCTGGTGCGCGGCGATCGTCGTCGTGTCGATGATCGGCATCGCCGTCGTGATGGGCGTGCGGTGGGCCGACGTCCTGGCCAGCGACCCGCCGGCCAAGCGCGCCGGCTTCGACGCCACGAACACCGTGCTCGGCGGCGTCTACCTGGCACAGGTGGTCGTCGGGGCGCTCGGCGTGCTGGTGATCAGCAGCGAGTACGGCACCGGCATGATCCGCGCCAGCCTCGCGGCCGTGCCGCAACGGCGCACCCTGTTGGCTGCGAAGCTGCTCGTGCTGAGCGCGGCTGTCCTCGTCCTGGCCGAGGCCCTCTCGTTCTCCTCGTTCGCGATCGGCCAGGCGCTGCTCGACCGGCGCGGCTTCGGGACCTCGCTGTCTGAGCCCGGCGTGCTGCGCGCGGTCTCCGGCGCCGGGCTCTACCTCACCGCCGTCGCGCTGCTCGGCTTCGGGCTCGGCGCGCTCATCCGGCACACCGCCGGCTCACTGTCCACCTTCTTCGGCGTGCTGTTCGCGTTCACCGCGCTCAGCGACCTGCTCCCCACGAACTGGCGCAACCACGTCATCAACTACATGCCGGCCAACGCCGGCAGCCAGATCTTCACCATCGTCCAAACCGACGGCGCGCTGTCACCATGGCCGGGGCTCGCAGTCTTCTGCTGCTACGGCATCGCCGCCCTCATCGCCGCCTTCGTGCTGATCGACCACCGCGACGCCTGATCGAAACACCCTTCCGGGGGCTCGGTCAGTCGCCGCTGTGTGAGTCTGCCGGCTCCTGTGACAACGCCGACAACGCGGCTGTCAACAATGCGACCAGCGCCTCGTGCTGCACGTCGGCCGATGACCACACGTCCTCATCCGAGCCGTCCAGCGCTCTGGCAGCGAGCCCCGCCTTGCTGTCGATCAACTCAGCGATCTTGCTGTCGATGGTCTGCGCGGCGATGATGCGCCACGCAGTGACGGGTTCGGTCTGACCGATGCGGTGGCTGCGGTCGATGGCCTGGGTCTGTTCCGCGTCGGTCCAGGACAGCTCGGCCAGCACGATGTTGGAGGCCACCTGCAGATTGAGACCCACGCCCGCCGCCGTCAGGGAGCAGACCGCGATGGCGACATCCGGATCGTTCACGAAGGCGTCGATGTTCTTCTGCCGCGACTTCGGCGTCTGGTCGCCTCGGATCGACGAGAAGCGGATCCCCTGCTTGGCGAAGGCCTGCTCTGCGACGTCCATGACGTCGATGTGCTTGGCGAAGAAGACCACTTTGCCCGCACTCCGCGCGAGCTGTGCCGCGTAGTCGGCGGCGAGGGCGGCCTTCGCCTGGCCGATGCGTCGCATCATGCTGAACACGTTCTCGCCGGTCGTCGTCGTGCTCGCGTCCTTCTGCTCCCACGCGGCCACCCTGCGCACGAGGTCGTGGTCGATGCCTACGACGACACCGGAGCGACGGTTCGCCAGGGCGGTCTCGTAGCGCGACACCAGCCGGCGAGCTAGGTCGCGCTCCGCAGCCCGGATCGAGCGGCCGACCTTCTCGTCGAGCTCGACGGGCAGGTCGGCGGTGCGGCGGGCGGGGATGTCGGCAGCCACATCGACCTTGCGGCGGCGGACGATGCCGCGGTCGATCACGCACTTGCGGGCGGCGGCGTAGAACCCTGGGTCCGCGGGAGTCAAGCCGGTCTCCTCGAGGGAGTCCATCAGCTCGGCGAGCGGCTCGGTCTCGTCGATCCAGCCGAGGAACTGCCAGATGGCCCGGAAGTCGTCGATGTCGTTGATCAGCGGCGTGCCGGTGAGGGCCATCAGCAACGGGCGCGTCGTGCGGGAGCGGATGCGCTCGGAGAGGTCCAGGACGTGCTGCGAGCGTTGGGAGGACTTGTTCTTGATGAAGTGCGCTTCGTCGACGACCATGCCGCGGAATCCGAAGTCGCCGAACCACCCCACGTGGCGGTCGAGCACCTCGTAGTTGACGACGACGATATCCGCGTAGCCGTCGACGGTGTCACCGTTGCCGTGGACGACGGTGACCGAGCGGTTCGGTGTCCACAGCCCGGCCTCGCGTGCCCAGTTGATCTTCACGACGCTCGGTACGACGACCAGCAGCGGGTAGGCGTTCGCCGCCTCCGCGGCGAGCAACGCCTCAGCCGTCTTGCCCAGGCCCGGCTCGTCGGCCAGCAGGAAGGTCCGGTGGCCGGCCGCGGCAGCGGCGACCAGCCGCGCCTGGTGGGGCATCAGCTCCCGGTTCCCCGCCAGCCGCAGCGGGGCCGGTGCCGGTAGGGCCATGCACGCCGGTGCTCCGCCCTCGGCACGTTCGAACGAGGTGAGCAGTGGTTTGAGCAGCTCCCAACCCGCCAGGCGGCGCGGCCCGACCATGCTCGGCCGGACCGCGGAGAAGTCGGGGGCGAGGAACGGCGTGGCCAGCTGCCGCGTGGCGACCGACACGGGCACGACCCGACGCTCGGTGCCGGCGGAACCGGCCGCAGACTCCGGCGGCGCGGTCTGCTCGGGGGCAACCTCGATACCCACCGTCCTGAGCATGTCCCGCTTGAGCGACCTGGCCGCGTCGGAGACAACGGCATCCTCCGCGAGGAGGGCGAGGAGCGCGGGGTCGCGCACGGCGGTCTTCGCGAGGATCGTCGCGATCCCGTCCAGGCGTTTCAGCTGCTCGGCCCGGTGGCTCTGGCTGCTGGTGCTCTCCCCCCGGACTCTGGCGTGCTCCTCGCGCACGAGCAGGGCGACGACCTGGAACTTCGTGCGCACGGCGGGTGTCACGCGGCGCCGCTCGACAGCTGCTTGCACCTCACGGACCGTGCGGGCGAGCAGCGCGATGACGTTCTCGGCGGCGGGGATGCGTCGCGGCCTTCGCGAAGCGGTACGGCGAGCGCCCGTCTGACGCCGGCCTGGTCGAGCCACAGACTCCTCCTCTGGTCGCCCGGCACGGTGGCCGGGCGAGAACTCCGCACACCTACCCGCGGCTCGGACGACGGATGTTCGCCAGGAGAGCCCCCCGGGCGGCTGCTCCGAGACGCCGCTGGCCACCGAACTCCGCGAGATCGACACTGCGGGATCGGCCGGCCGCCCACGGCGGCGCCCTGAGCCGCCAGTTGACGGGCGGGTCGACGACCACACACGGGAGGTCGTCGCAGGCCGAGCGGCGTCCCACCTCGCTGGGGCGCTGCGGATCCATGCTAGCGCCGGTCGGCCCACTGCGTGCTTCGGCGCGATCGCCGTTGTGCACTCATAACCGCGCTTGGGGGGAAGAGGGCGGTTATCCGGCGGTGGCGACGCAAGCGATGAGTTCTGGACTTGGTGAACGTCAGCTCCCGGCGAAGCACGCCGCGATCGACGGCACCGGCTGAGTCCGCGAAACCCTCGACAGCTTGCCGTTGACCGCCGCCGGGCAGATTATCCGGATGTCCATGTACCACCCGAACCACCCGGACGGTAGCTACCAGATGGCCAATCGGGTCCAGGTGCCGGTCGGTGGGTTGTCGGGTATCAGCGCGACTCGACGATGACGTTGGTGGGCGGCTGGCTTGCTGGGCGCAGGGAACGGCGCATCACCACGCGCGTCGGCGAGCGCCGCGCGACCTCCCGGAACCCGGCGCGCTCATAGAGGCTTCTCGAGCCGAAGAACATGAAGTCAGGATGGCTCGGCTCGTCCTTGTCGATCGGGTACGCCTCGAGAAGGCGCACGCCCTGACGGCGGGCGAAATCGATCGCGCCGGCCAACATCCGGTGCTGGATCCCCTTGCCACGTTCGGCCTTCACCACATACGCGCACACGATCGACCAGACCTGCGCGTCGTCGACCGGCTTCATGATCGGTGAGCGCGCGAGTCGGTGATAGTCCGCGCGCGGACCCAGACTGATCCAACCCACCGGGCGATCATCGGCGTAGCCGACGAGGCCGGGCGGACGGTCCGACATCGCCAACGAGTGCAGGGCGTCCTTGTTCTGATCCTTGGACCGGCCGCGCGCCTCCGGGCCCGTCAGGCGGTAGAACATGCACCAGCAGCCACGCACGATCCCGCCCCCTGGCTGCCCGAACATGTCCTCCAGATCGCGCCAGGTGTCGGCTGTCAGCGGGCGGACCTCGAAACGCATCCCTCGATTATCCGGGCGCGCGGCAGAACAGCGCACCCCCAGCCGTCGATCACGCCCACACTCACTCAGGGAGCCGCTTACCGGTCGATTGTGGAAGAAGAAGTCGACGTGTTGGTGGTCGCCAGACCCGTCGCCACCGATGCTCACGTCCATCCCGAACGGTCAAAGCACGGAGTAGTGGATCTGCACCGATCTCGCGCGGCTGTGGCGCCCGGGGACGGATCGTCTCGACCTCGGCTACACCCGGCGGACAAGTGCGCAGAACATCGCGTCGGTGCCGTGCCGGTGCGGCCAGAGCTGGACGGTCGGTCCGTCGCCGAGTAGCTCGACATCGGGGAACGCCGGTCGGGCATCGACGAGTGGCTGCCCGGCCACGACGCCCGTCGTCTCCGCGAGATGGGGCGAGCAGGTCACGTAGGCGATCAGCCCGCCGGGCCGGGTGAGCCGGATCGCGGCGGCGAGCAGCTCGCGCTGCAGGGCGACCAGCTCCGGCACGTCGTCCGCGCGGCGCCGCCAGCGCGCTTCGGGTCGGCGGCGCAGGGCGCCGAGGCCGGTGCACGGTGCGTCCACCAGCACCCGGTCGTAGCCGCCGTCGATCGGCGGGAGCTCCCGCGCGTCCCCCACGTGCACCTCGACCGACCACGGCTCGGTGACCCTCCGGACGAGCTCGGCACGGTGCTCGCGGAGCTCGTTGGCCGTCAGCCGGGCGCCGCGCTCGGCGGCCAGCGCCGCGAGCAGCGCGGCCTTGCCGCCGGGGCCGGCGCACAGATCGAGCCATCTTTCGTCCCGACCGTCGAGGGGTCCAGCCGCGAGGGCGAGTGCGCAGAGCTGGCTGCCCTCGTCCTGAACGCCGGCGCGCCGCTCGCGGATGGCGGCGATCGCGGACGGATCACCCCCGGACATCCGCACCGCGTAGGGCGAGTACGGGCCTGGTTCGCCCTCGACGGACGCGAGCAACTCCGCGCGCGTGCTGCGCCCCGGCCAGGCGGCGAGGTGCGTGCGCGGTCGCTCGTCGTCGGCGGCGAGGGCACGGCCGGCTTCGTCCAGGTCGCCGCCGAGCGCCGCCGCGAACGCCTCGACGATCCAGTCCGGGTGCGCCGTGCGCACGGCCAGCGAGTGCACCGCACCGGCGCCGGCCGTGAGCTCGTCCGCCCAGGCGTCCCAGCCGTAGACGACCACCCGGCGCAGGACGGCGTTGACGAAGCCGCCGGCGCGCGGGTGCCCGACCGCGTGCGCGAGATCGACGGTCGTGGCGACCGCGGCATGCGGAGGCACCCGGGTCCGCAGCGCCTGGTAGGCCCCCAGGCGGAGCAGATCCAGCACGCCGGGCTCGACGTCTGTCAGCGCGCGGTCGACGCACCGGGCGAGGATCTCGTCGAGCGTGCCCAGCGCGCGCAACGTGCCGTAGCCGAGCTCGGTGGCCAGGGCAGCGTCACGCCCCGTCAGCCGATGTGTCTCGAGCAGCCGGGGCAGCGCGAGGTTCGCGTAGGCGTCCTGTTCGGCCACCGCCCGCAACAGCTCGTACGCCGCGATCCGCGCTGGGTCCGACGGTGCCCGGCGCTGCGCCCGAGGCTCCTCAGCCAACGCGTTCGCCGTTCTCGATCCGGGCCCCGCGTGCCCAGTCGGCGGCCGGCATCGGGCGCTTGCCGGCCGGCCGCACGTCGCCGAGCTCGACGTCGAGGCTCGCGGTGCCGACCACGACGCCGGACCTCGTCGCACGCAGCTGCCCCGGCGCGAGGTCGTTGGCGCCGCGCAGCCGCACCGGGCCCAGCTTGAGGCGCTCGCCGCGAAACATCGTCCACGCGCCTGGCGTGGGCGTGCAGGCGCGCACCAGCCGCTCCACGTGCCGACCGGGTGCGGCCCAGTCGACGTGCGCGTCCTCGACGCCGATCTTCGGCGCGAACGACACGCCCGCGCCGCTCTGCGGCACCGCGACGAGGCTGCCGTCCTCGATGCCGTCCAACGTCGCCACCATCAGGCCGGCGCCGCTGACCGCGAGCCGGTCGAGCAGGGCGCCCGCGGTGTCGTCCGGACGGATCAACTCAGTCACCACGCCGTAGACCGGGCCGGTGTCCAGGCCCTGCTCGATCAGGAAGGTCGACGTGCCGGTGACCTCGTCGCCGTGCAGCAGCGCGTGCTGGACGGGCGCCGCCCCGCGCCACGCCGGCAGCAGCGAGAAATGCAGGTTCACCCAGCCGTGCCGCGGCACGGTCAGCACCTCGGGCGGGAGCAGCGCGCCGTAGGCGACCACCGGGCAGCAGTCGGGCGCGAGACCGCTCAGCTCGGCGAGGAACTCCGGCTCGGAGGGACGGCGGGGCGTCAGCACCGGCAACCCCGCATCGGCGGCCAACGTCGCGACGGGCGACACCGCGGTGTGCCGCCCGCGTCCCGCACGCGCCGGCGGGCGGGTCAGCACCGCGACGACGTCGTGCCGGGGCGACTCGAGCAACGCGCGCAGCGTGGGTACCGCCGGGCCCGGCGTCCCGGCAAAGACCAATCTCACGATCGGGCTCGCTTCGCTCGCCTCGATCGGCGGAGCCCGTGCTGATTGTTCGCTCGCAAGCTTCGCTCACCCAAAGATGCCGCGCCCGGAGGAGGCGTGCGGGCTGACCTTGATCGTCGGATTCGCGAGGTCGGCCCACGGCGCGGCACGGATCGCTTTCATCGCCGCCTTGCGGGTCTCCGCGTCGAGCCGATCGACGAACAGCACGCCGTCGAGGTGGTCCGTCTCGTGCTGGACGCAGCGCGCCAGGTTGGCGGTGCCTTCGACGGTGATCGGGTCGCCGTACATGTTCTGCCCGTGCGCCACGACGTTCGCCCTGCGCTTGCAGTCGAACGTCAGGCCCGGGATCGAGAGGCAGCCCTCCGGCCCGTCCTGCTCCTCGTCGTTCGGGAAGTGCAGGACCGGGTTGACCAGATGGCCGGCCTGCGAGTCGTCGACGTGGTAGGTGAACACCCGCAGCCCGACGCCGATCTGGGGCGCCGCGAGGCCCTGCCCCGGCGCGTCGAGCATCGTCTGCGCCAGATCGGCGACGAGCGTGCGCAGCTCCTTGTCGAAGTCGACGACCGGTTCCGCGGGCGTGCGCAGCACGGGGTCCCCGAATAACCGGATCGGCTGCACTGTCACGGGTTCTAAGTCTACGGAGTGGCGCGGCTAACGGAATCTGGTCGCCACATCCCGTCCGAAACTAGTTAGGATGCCTAACGAAAGGACGGCTCCTGTGCGGCATTCCGAAGGGCACGACCGGCGCATCGCGCTGTCCGTGACGACGGTCGGCGTCCTCGCCGCCACGCTGAACTCCTCGATCCTGCTGATCTCGCTGCCGGCCATCTTCAACGGCCTCGGCCTCGACCCCCTGGCGCCGGCGAACATCTCCTACCTGCTGTGGATGCTGATGGGCTTCCTGCTCGTCACCGCCGTCCTCGTCGTGACCTTCGGCAGGCTCGGCGACCAGTACGGCCGCGCCCGGCTGTTCAACCTGGGCTTCCTGATCTTCACGCTCGCGTCGGCGGCCTGCGCGCTGGTGCCGAACCTCGGCGCGGCGGGTGCGCTCGAGATCATCGTGCTGCGCGTCGTCCAGGGCGTCGGCGGCGCGATGGTGATGGCGAACTCCACCGCGATCATCACCGACGCCTTCCCTCCGGACCGGCGCGGCTTCGCGCTCGGAGTCAACCAGGTCTCCGCGCTGGCCGGCTCGTTCCTCGGCCTCATCATCGGCGGCGTGCTGTCCGAGTGGGACTGGCGCGCGGTGTTCTGGGTCAGCGTGCCGGTCGGGGTTTGGGGTACGTGGATGGGCTATCGCACCCTGCACGACGCGCCGCGCGACCGGAGCCGCAAGATCACGATCGACTGGTGGGGCAACGTCACATTCGGCGTCGGCCTGATCGGCGTGCTGGTCGCCATCACCTACGGTCTGCAGCCCTACGGCGGACACACGATGGGTTGGACGTCGCCGAGGGTGCTCGCCGGGGTCATCGGTGGGGTCGTCCTGCTCGTGCTCTTCGGCTTCATCGAGACGCGCGTTGCCGAACCGATGATCAACCTGCGACTGTTCCGGATCCGCGCGTTCGCCGCCGGGCAGGCGGTGAACCTGCTCGCGGCGATGTCGCGTGGCGGCCTGCAGTTCATGTTGATCATCTGGCTGCAGGGCATCTGGCTGCCGCTGCACGGCTACAGCTTCGTCGATACGCCGTTGTGGGCCGGCATCTACATGCTGCCGCTGACGGTCGGCTTCCTCGTCGCCGGTCCGGCCTCCGGTGCGGTGTCCGACCGGCTCGGCGCCCGCGCGTTCGCGACCGGCGGGCTGCTGCTGACAGCGGCCACCTTCGCCGGGCTGATCGCGCTGCCGGCGAACTTCAGCTACCTGCTGTTCGCCGCGCTGCTCGCGCTCAACGGCATCGGGATGGGGCTGATGGCCGCACCGAACTCCGCGGCGATCATGAACGCGGTGCCCGCGGCGCAGCGCGGCGCCGCCTCCGGCATCCGGGCCACCGGGATGAACGCGGGCATGGTGCTGTCGATGGGCGGCTTCTTCACGCTGATGGCGATCGGGCTGGCCAGCCGGTTGCCGGCGGCGCTCACGAGTGGGCTCACCGGAGCCGGCGTCTCGCCGCAGGCCGCCGATGCCGCCTCGCACGCCTCGCCGGTTGGCACCCTGTTCGCGGCCTTCCTCGGCGACAACCCGATCAAAGAACTCGTCCCGCACCCCGGCCGCGGTGCCGACACCGGGCAGATCTACGGGCAGGCGTTCTTCCCGAACCTGATCTCCGACCCGTTCCGGCACGGGCTGCTGATCGCATTCGGCGCGTCGATCGTGATGCTGCTGATCGCCGCCGGCGCGTCGCTGCTGCGTGGCGAGCGCTACGTCCACGAAGAGGCCGGGCATCGCGTCATCGAGGCGACGGCTCGCGAGGGCGGCGCGCTGGCCGTGCCTGCCGTTCCGGGCGAGGACGTCGCCTACGACGAGGCACTGTCGAAACGGACGTAGGCGCTTCGGTTCCAGCGGGGTTGCCCTGTTCAAAGGCGCATCGACGGGGTGAGCTGGTCCCTGGTTGCCTGGCGTTGCCGGGTCACCTTCCACGTGGCGCGTTCTGCGGCGAAATCTTCTCGGAAATTCTTTGATGATGGACGTCGGGATGGTCCGGTTTTGTCAGACCCCGTCCATAGCATCGAACGTATGGACGCGGTCTTCGACGGGGTGTTGGACGTCGATCCTGCGTGCCTGTCCCATGACGAGCGGCTCGACCTCCTCGAGCGCATCGAACACTCCCGTTCGGCGTTGGACGCCAAGGCGCAGCACACCCTCGCCGCGCTTGCGCGTGAGGGTGACGCCGAGGCGCGGACGAAGGAGTGGGTGCGCGAAGAGGTCGCGTGCGTCCTGTCGATCGCGCCGGGAACTGCGGCGGCGAAGCTGCACGACGCCGTCCACCTGGTCGAGCGGCTCCCACACACCGTCGATCGGCTCACCGACGCCTCGATCACGATGATGCACGCGCGGGTGCTGATCGAGGCCTGCCGGGAGCTCGATGACGACACCGTCGCGAAGGTGGAGCACCGTGTCCTGCCGAAGGCCGAGGACCAGCCGGTCGGGGTGTTCCGGCAGACGGTCAAGCGCGCGGTCATGGCGCTGGATCCGCGCCGCGCGGACCAACAGCACCAGGACGCGCTGCGCGAGCGGCGGGTGTCGCTACGCGCCGATGAGCACGGCATGGCCGGGGTCTACGCCTACCTGCGCGCCGACGACGCGCTGGGGTTGATGAACACCCTCAACGCCCATGCGCACGCGCTGCCCGACGACGGCCGCACCGCGGACCAGAAGCGCGCCGACGTGCTGGCTGACCTCGCCACCCTCGCCGGGCAGAGCGCCGCTACCACCTGGCACGGTCGCCGTCCCGCGGTGCAGGTCTCGATCGCGCTGTCCACCCTGCTCGGCCTGGACGAGCAGCCCGGCGAACTCGACGGCTACGGCCCGATCCCGGCCTGCATGGCCCGCTCGATCGCCCACGACCCCAGCGGCACCTGGCGCCGGCTGATCACCGACCCGCTCGGCCGGCTCATCCGCTGCGGGCGCGAGACCTACCGCCCACCCGCACCGCTGCGCGACCACATCATCGCCGAGCACAAGACCTGCACGTTCCCCGGCTGCCGGCGCGACGCGTGCCGCGGCGAGATCGACCACATCGCCGCGTTCCCCGTCGGGACCACCGACGAGGAGAACCTGCACCCGCCGTGCAAGCGGCACCACGTCATGAAGCACCAGACCGACTGGCAGGTCCGCAAACGAAGCGATCGCGTCACCTGGACCTCACCCACCGGCCGCGAATACGACACACCGGCCCACACCTACCCCGTCGACCACACCAGCGACCCCGACCCGCCCCCGTTCTGATTGAGCACGGTGAACAACCAACCGAGATCGCGCGCGGCGTTCGGCTCCTTCTCGCGATGCAACCGAGTCACGATGGTCTGGAAGGGATACTCGGCGAGCATGCCGAGGTCCTCGGCGAACATCGTCCACACGCTTTGCATCACGAAGCGCTGGATCTCGTCGAGTGGGGCCGCCCCGCGGTCCTTGAGCGCCTGGTACAGCAGTGCCACGGTCTCGGCGGCCTCGCGGGTCAGCTCACGGTGGTGCTCGACGAAGGACGCTTCGACGTTCTCGCCGGCGAGGAAGAGCAGCGCCTCGTAGTTGTCCGGCAGTTCTTCGAGCGCGAGGTTCGCCGACGGCCGCGATGGCCGCCGCATGTCCCAGATGAGCAGCCGCTGGAAAGAACACAGGACGACGTAGCGAACCGCGTCATAGCTGCCGTCCGGTGCCTCCGATGCCCGCCAGTACCGCTCGGCCTGCGGCTGGGCGTCCTCGAGCCGTTGCGTCTTGGCCGGTGCTTTCATCTCGACCAGCGCCCGTCCCGGCCAGAACATGTCCATGAAGCCGATGCCGGGGACGTGGTACTCGAACCTCATGCCCGCCGCGAACCGGTCGACGCCGTAACAGGTGATCAGCTCGTTGAGGAAGCTCTGCGCTTCTTCACGCTCGCCGCCCTGGTAGTCCTTCCACCGGGCGACGAAATCGCGCAGCGCATCCTGGATCTCCGAGCCGCTGCGGGCGGCTGGACCGGACGTCACAGCAGGCGCAGGGAGTCGCCGGTGTAGTAGGTGTCCTGCATGAGCCGCTTGCGAGTGTTCTGCAGTTCGGTCAGTGCGGCGTTGAGCGCGAGGTCGACGTTGACGTCGCCACCGCTCTTGGCCGTGGCCTTCAACCCGCGCTTCGCCCGGTCGATGGCCTGTTCGATGCACAGCAGCGTGTCGGAGACCTCACCGAGCGCACGCTCGTGGGCGATCTGCGCAGCGGGCTGGTCATCGGGCCCCCGCGAGCCTGGCTGCGACATCGCCCCTCCTTGCTGTCGCGTCCACCCTAGCCGCGATGGACGACGAAACCGGGGATATCCCCAGGACGTGCAGCGCTCGGCCGCTGCGTGGGCTATCCGGATCAGAGCTCGTGCGGGTCGAGCTGGATCCGCACCGGCTGCGCCGAACGGCGCGCAGAACGCCCCGCCGCCGCGGCCTTGAGCTCGTGGGCCAGTTCGGCGCCGTGCGCCCTGGGCACCCGCACCAGCAGCCGCTCGGTGTCGGCGCCGACCGGAACCGGGCCGACCACCTGGGCGTCGCCGGGCAGCCGTGCCGCGGCGAGCAGTTCCGCGACGGCGGTTGCCGGGCCGGTGAGCGAGGCCATCCGGCACACCGGCGGGAAGCCGAGCGCCTCGCGGTCGGCGAGTTCGCGGGCCGCGGCGCCCGCCGGATCCCAGCGCACGAGCGCCTGAACGGTGGGGATGCCGGCGTCGGCGCCCACCACAACCGTCCCCCCGGCCCGGACGAGCGCCGCCGCGTTCGCCCAGCGCCGCAGCGTCTCCTCGGCTGCTCGCAGGTCGGCGCGGGACAGCAGCGCCCAGCCATCGAGCAG
This sequence comes from uncultured Actinomycetota bacterium, assembly GCA_963797455.1. Lineage (GTDB taxonomy): Bacteria > Actinomycetota > Actinomycetes > Mycobacteriales > Jatrophihabitantaceae > Jatrophihabitans. The sequence continues at coordinate 17,798 of CAWCPK010000001.1, forward strand.
CAGCGCGGCGCCGTAGCCGCCCGGACACAGCGGCTCGGCGCCCGGCGTGGCGACCACGACCGCCGGCTCGTCGGAGACCTCGGCCAGCACGTGGTCACCACCGGAGCTGCGCACCGGCACCCCCGGGAAGGCGCGGCCCAACTCCTCCGCGGTGCGCCCGGAGCCCACCACGACCGCGCGCAGCCGCCGGCCGCCGCAGGTCGGGCAGGTCCAGTCGCCGGCGAGCCGTCCGCACCATCGGCAGGTCGGCAGCGCGTGGCCGGACGTGGTCGACAGCGGGCCGGAACAGGTGGCGCAGCGGGCCGGAGTGCGGTCGACGGCGCAGGCCAGCGACGGGACGTAGCCGCCGCGGGGCACCTGGACGAGGACCGGGTGCCCGGCCTGGAGCGCGTCGTGCGTGGTGCGCCAGGCCAGGCTCGGCAGCCGGGCGGCGGCCGCCGCGGGGTCGCGGGCCAGCTCGACGTCGTCGGCGACCGGGCGGACCCGCGGCGCGGCGGATCGCAGCACGTCGCGGTCGGCGACGATCTCGTGCGCCCACCCCGATTCGACGAGCAACTGCGCCTCGGCGGTGCGCGCGAAGCCGCCGACGAGCAGCGCGGCGCCGGTCTGCGCCGAGCGCAGGGCGAGCACGTCGCGAGTGTTCGGGTACGGGGCGCGCGGCTCGGCGTGCAGGTCGTCGCCGTCGTCCCAGACCGCGACCAGCCCGAGGTCGGCGACCGGCGCGTACGCCGCGGCGCGGGTGCCGATGACGACGCGCACGTCGCCGCGGCGCACCGCCAGCCAGCGGCGGTAGCGCTCGGCGGGGCCCAGATCCGCGGCCAGCGCGACATGCCGGCCCTCGCCGAGGACAACCCTCATCGCGGCGTCGAGACGCTCGAGGTCCCGGACGTCCGGGACGACCGCGACCGTGCCGCGGCCGGAGTCCAGCGCGGTGCGGGCGAGCTCGGCCAGCCGGGCCGGCCAGTCCTCCCCCGGCAGTGCCGACCACACGGCGCGCGCCGGCCTGCCGTCCTGGACGGCGGCGAGGAACGCGGCGCCGGAGCGGTACCGGCGCAGCCCGGGCTCGGCGGCGGGAGCCGGGAGCGGACCGGCCGGGCGTGGCGCTGCCGCCTCGGCGGCCGCGTGCCGGGACGGGACGCCGAGTCGTGCGACGTCCACGAAGTTGCCGGCCCAGCGGTCGGCGACCGCGCGGAAGAGCGCCGCGGTCTCGGCCGTCAGGACGGGGTCGGGGCCGACCGCGCGCTCGAGGTAGGCGAGCGCGCCCTCGTGGTCGGTGCCGGTACCGCGCTCGACGACGAACGCGTCGACGAGGCGTCCGGCGAACCGCACCCGCACCCGCGAACCGGCGTGCACCTGATCATCGAGGTCGGCCGGGACCTGGTAGTCGAAGAGCCGGTCGAGATGCGGCAGCGGCACATCGACGTAGAGCCGGGCCACCGGATCGGAGACCGCCGGAACCCGCCCCGCCTTCGGGGACGCACGCCGCCGGCTGGTCACGCGAGCGTTGTATCAGCCGAGCCCGACGGTTTCTGCCGCCGAGCCGTGTCTCAACCTTCTACGAGCTTCTTGAGCTGCTCGGCGCGGTCGGTGCGCTCCCAGGTGAAGTCCGGCAACTCGCGGCCGAAGTGTCCGTACGCCGCGGTCTGCGCGTAGATGGGGCGCTTGAGGTCGAGGTCGCGGATGATCGCCGCGGGCCGCAGGTCGAACGTCTGCATGATGGCCTCGGAGATCTTCAGCGGATCGGCGGTCTCCGTGCCGAACGTCTCGATGAACAGGCCAACCGGCTCGGCCTTGCCGATCGCGTACGCGATCTGCACCTCGCATTTCGTGGCCAGCCCGGCCGCGACGACGTTCTTGGCCACCCAGCGCATCGCGTACGCCGCCGAGCGGTCCACCTTCGACGGGTCCTTGCCCGAGAACGCGCCGCCGCCGTGCCGGGCGTAGCCGCCGTACGTGTCGACGATGATCTTGCGGCCGGTGAGGCCGGCGTCGCCCATGGGGCCGCCGATCTCGAAGCGGCCGGTGGGGTTCACCAGCAGCCGGTAACCGTCGATGTCGATGCCGAGTTCCGCGATCACCGGGCGGACGACGTGCTCCTCGATGTCCGGCTTCAGCAGCGTGTCGAGGTCGATGTCTGCGGCGTGCTGGCTGGACACGACGATCGTGTCGAGGCGCTTGGGCTTGTCGTCGACGTACTCGATCGTCACCTGCGTCTTGCCGTCGGGCCGCAGGTACGGGACGGTGCCGTCCTTGCGCATCGCGGCGAGCCGCTCGGCGAGCCGGTGCGCGAGCGAGATCGGCAGCGGCATCAGCTCGGGCGTCTCATCCACCGCGAAACCGAACATCAGGCCCTGGTCGCCGGCACCCTGCCTTTCCAGCGGGTCCTCGACGTTCTCGCCGGTGCGTGCCTCGTAGGCGTTGTCGACGCCTTGCGCGATGTCCGGCGACTGGGACCCGATCGAGATGTTGACGCCGCACGACGCGCCGTCGAAGCCCTTGCGGGAGGAGTCGTAGCCGATCTCGAGGATCCGCTCGCGCACGATCGTCGGGATGTCGGCGTATGCCTCGGTGGTGACCTCGCCGGCCACGTGCACCTGGCCCGTGGTGATCAACGTCTCGACGGCCACCCGGCTCGCCGGATCCTCGGCGAGCAGGGCGTCGAGGATCGAGTCGCTGATCTGGTCAGCGATCTTGTCCGGGTGTCCCTCGGTGACGGACTCGGACGTGAACAGACGGCGACTCACAAACAGCTCCCCAGTGCGTGGTCAGGAAAGGTTCGCGTGAGTCTAACCAACGAGGATCGGGTTCGCCTCACGGAAGCCGCGACACCACGGCGTCCAGCAGGGCCGTCGCGAGCATCGCCTTCGGCCCGAACTCCACCACGATCTCGCTGCCGTCCGCACCGAGAATCACCCCGGCGTTGTGCGCCTGCCCGAACGCCTTGCCCGGGCCGACCGCGTTGACCACGAGCAGGTCACAGCCCTTGCGCGCCAGCTTCGCGCGACCGTGATCGAGCACCGAGGCACTGCTGTCGCCGGTCTCGGCAGCGAAGCCGACCAGCAGGGACCCCGGCCGCCGGGCCGCGACGAGCTCGGCCAGCACGTCCGGGTTCTCCTCCAGCACGATCGGTGCCGGCGGCGCGTCCGATTTCTTGATCTTGTGGTCGGCGATGCCGGACGGCCGGAAGTCCGCGACGGCTGCGGCCATCACGACGACGTCGGCGTCCTGCGCCGCCTTGTGAACGGCGTCGCGCAACTCGACGGCACTGCCCACCCGCACGACGTCGGCGCCCGCCGGCTCCGGAAGCTCCACGTTTGCTGCGACGAGGGTCACACGCGCTCCGCGCGCGGCGGCGACGGCGGCGATCGCGTACCCCTGCTTGCCGGAGGACGAATTCCCCAGAAACCGGACGGGATCCAACTGTTCGCGGGTGCCGCCCGCGCTCACGACGACGTGCCGACCGGCGAGGTCGTATGGCAGTGCGGACCGATTGCGGAGCAGAAGTTCAGCGAACCGGGCGATTTCCTCGGGTTCGGGCAGCCGTCCCTTGCCGGTGTCCGCGCCGGTGAGCCGGCCGGTCGCCGGTTCGAGCACGACCACTCCCCGACTGCGCAGGGTCGCCACGTTGCCGGTCGTCGCCGGGTGTTCCCACATCTCGGTGTGCATGGCGGGCGCGAACAGCACCGGACATCGCGCTGTCAGCAGCGTGTTGGTGAGCAGGTCGTCAGCCAGGCCGTGGGCCGCGCGGGCGAGCAGATCGGCAGTCGCCGGCGCGACGATGACGAGCTCGGCCCGGCGGCCGAGCTGGACGTGCGGAACGTCCTCGGCGCCGGTCCAGACGTCCGGCGCGACCGGGTGGTGCGAGAGGGCTGCCCAGGTGGGCGCCCCGACGAACTGCAGCGCGGCGGCCGTCGGCACCACCCGGACGTCGTGTCCCGACTCCGTCAGCTTGCGCAGCAGGTCTGCGGCCTTGTACGCGGCAATGCCGCCCCCGACGCCCAATACGACTTGGCTCACCAAGCCATTGTGACGCCTCGGACCCGACTAACCGGAAGTGAAGGTGACCAAACAGCGCGATGAGCGCTCGCGCGAAGAGCCCGCCGTGCGCGCGAGCGAAGCGAGCTTGCGCTTCGGAGCTCGAGATCGACCCGAGCGAAGCGAGCGGTCGAGACCGAGATCCGAGCCGGCGGATAAGAACAGTGGCGGCGGATTAGGTCAGTCAGACGGCTTTGTCGGGGGTCGGGTTCTCCGACGGCTTGAACTCGATGAGGTCGGCGTTGATCTCGCGCAGCGCGATGGACAGCGGCTTCTCCTGCGGCGCGGTCTCGACCAGCGGGCCGACGTACTCGAGCAGGCCCTCGCCGAGCTGGCTGTAGTAGGCGTTGATCTGGCGGGCCCGCTTCGCGGCGATGATCACCAGCGCGTATTTCGACTGCGCACGCTCGAGCAGCTCGTCGATGGGCGGGTTGGTGATGCCTTCGGCAGTGGAAACGGACTCGGACACAGCTGTACTCATCTCAGTTCACTAGGGGTCTAGCCGCTGAGTCTAGCAATCGCGCGGACCAGGCGTGACACGATGCACTCCGCACTCGGGACTTTAGGAGGGGCCAAAGCCCCCTCGAACCGAGTTGGCTAGATTTCGGCGGAAGCCTCGCATCTCCCGCGGCGAGAAGGAGTCCCAGAGTGCGTATCGGAGTCATTCGCGAGTCCAAGCCCGGCGAGACGCGTGTCTCGGCCACTCCGAAGACGGTCGAGCAGCTGCGCGGCCTCGGCTACGAGGTCGTGGTCGAGGCCGGCGCGGGCGAGGCGGCCAGTTTCGCGGACCCGGCCTACGAGGCGGCGGGGGCCACGCTCGGCTCATCGAAGGACGTCTGGAGCGCCGACGTCATCTTCGAGGTGAACTCGCCCTCGGACGCCGAGATCGCGCGGATTCCGGAGGGTTCGACGGTGATCGGCATGCTCAGTCCCGGCCTCAACCCGCAGCTCGTCGAGGCGCTCGCCAAGCGACCGATCACGGCTCTCGCGATGGACGCCGTCCCGCGCATCTCCCGCGCCCAGTCGCTGGACGTGCTGAGCTCGATGGCCAACATCGCCGGCTACCGCGCCATCATCGAGGCCGCCCACGTCTTCGGCCGGTTCTTCACCGGCCAGGTGACGGCGGCCGGCAAGGTGCCGCCGGCGAAGGTCCTCGTCGCAGGGGCCGGCGTCGCCGGCCTGGCCGCGATCGGTGCGTCGAGCAGCCTCGGCGCGATCGTCTACGCCACTGACCCGCGCCCAGAGGTCGCCGACCAGGTGAAGTCACTCGGCGGCGAGTACCTCGACGTCGAGTCGGCCGAGGCGGAGGTCAGCGCCACCGGCTACGCGAAGGAGATGTCCGACGACTACAACCAGCGTGCCGCCGACCTGTACGCGCGGACGTGCCCGGACATCGACATCCTCGTCACGACCGCGCTCATCCCGGGCCGGCCGGCACCGCGGTTGATCACCGCCGACATGGTGGCGAGCATGAACTCCGGCTCGGTGATCGTCGACATGGCCGCGGCCAACGGTGGCAACGTCGAGGGCACCCGCCCCGGCGAGGTGGTCGTCACCGACAACGGCGTCACCATCATCGGCTACACCGACCTGCCCGGCCGGCTGCCGGCCCAGGCGTCGCAGCTCTACGGCACCAACCTCGTCAACCTGATGAAGCTGCTGACGCCGAACAAGGACGGGCAGCTCGTCCTCGACCTCGACGACGTCGTCCAGCGCGGCGTCACGATCGTCCACAACGGAGCGAACCTCTGGCCACCACCGCCGGTGCAGGTGTCGGCGGCCCCCCCGGCCAAGCCGGTAGCGGCCGCGGCGGTGAAGCAGGAGAAGCAACCACTGACCGTGGCCCGCCGCTTCACGGCCACCGCCGTCGTCGGCGCCGTGCTGTTCCTGCTGACCGCGTTCTCGCCGACCCAGCTCATCGGCAACTTCACGGTGTTCGTGCTCGCGATCGTCATCGGCTACTACGTGATCGGCAATGTCCACCACGCGCTGCACACGCCACTGATGTCGGTGACGAACGCGATCTCTGCGATCATCATCCTCGGTGCGTTACTGCAGGTCGGTCACCACGACACGGTGATCACCACACTGTCATTCGTCGCGATCCTGCTCGTCAGCATCAACATGTTCGGCGGCTTCGCCGTCACGCGGCGCATGCTCGGCATGTTCTCGAAGGGCTAACAGACCAGTGACTGCGGAGACCGTCGCCCAGGCCGCGTACATCGTCGCGGCCCTGCTCTTCATCCTGAGCCTCGCCGGGCTGTCCAAGCACGAGACGGCGCGGCCCGGAATCTACTTCGGCATCGCCGGCATGGTGATCGCGCTGGCAGCCACCATCGGGCTGGCCGTTCGCGGCACGGACGGAAAGCCGGGGCTGGCGGCCACCGGCATCACGCTGATGGTGGTCGCCATCGTCATCGGCGCGGTCGTCGGGCTGTGGCGAGCGCGCATCGTCCCGATGACCGGCATGCCGGAACTGATCGCGATCCTGCACAGCTTCGTGGGCCTCGCCGCGGTGCTGGTCGGTTGGAACGGGTACTACGAGGTCGAGGCCAACGGCTCCGGCCTCGACGTCATCGCCCACGACCTGGTCCACATCCACCACGCCGAGGTGTTCATCGGCGTGTTCATCGGCGCGGTGACCTTCACCGGCTCGATCGTCGCGTTCCTCAAGCTGTCGGCGCGGATGAAGTCCAACCCACTGATGCTGCCGGGCCGCAACTACCTGAATCTCGGTGCGCTCGCCGCGTTCGTCGGGGTCACCGCGGCGTTCGTGGCCAAACCGAGCCTCGGTCTGCTCATCGGGGTGACCGCCGTCGCGCTCGCACTCGGCTGGCACCTGGTCGCCTCGATCGGCGGCGGTGACATGCCGGTCGTGGTGTCCATGCTGAACAGCTACTCCGGCTGGGCGGCGGCGGCGTCCGGCTTCCTGCTCGACAACAACCTGCTGATCGTCACCGGGGCGCTCGTCGGCTCCTCCGGTGCGTACCTGTCCTACATCATGTGCCAGGCGATGAACCGCTCGTTCATCTCGGTGATCGCCGGCGGGTTCGGCAACGAGGGATTGGTCGCCGACACGAAGGACTACGGCGAGCACCGCGAGATCGACGCCGGCGGCGCCGCGGACCTGCTCAAGGACGCGCGCTCGGTGATCATCACCCCGGGCTACGGCATGGCGGTCGCCCAGGCGCAGTACCCGGTCGCGGACCTCACCCGCAAGCTGCGCGACCGCGGCATCGAGGTCCGCTTCGGCATCCACCCGGTCGCCGGCCGCCTTCCCGGGCACATGAACGTGTTGCTGGCCGAGGCGAAGGTGCCCTACGACATCGTCCTCGAGATGGACGAGATCAACGACGACTTCCCGGAGACCGACGTCGTCCTCGTCATCGGCGCGAACGACACCGTGAACCCGGCTGCCGAGGACGACCCCAGCAGTCCCATCGCCGGCATGCCCGTGCTGCGCGTGTGGGAGGCCAGGAACGTCATCGTGTTCAAGCGCTCGATGGCCACCGGCTACGCGGGCGTGCAGAACCCGCTGTTCTTCCGGGACAACACCCAGATGCTGTTCGGCGACGCCAAGGAACGCGTCGAGGACATCCTCAAGGCGCTCTAGCGCTCAGTCCTCGGCGATGAGCGCGGCGAGCTCGCGGGCGGCCTCGTCGACGTCGTTGTTGACGATCACCTCGTCGAACTCGTTCTCGGCCGCCAGCTCCGCCTGGGCATGCTCGAGGCGGGCCGCGAGCGCGTCCGCCGATTCGGTGCCCCGCCGATGCAGCCGCTTCACCAGCTCGTCGATCGATGGCGGCGCCAGGAACACGAACCGGGCCCCCGGCATCGAGCGACGCACCTGCCGGGCGCCGGCGAGCTCGATCTCGAGCAGCGTCGGAGTGCCCGCGGCGAGGTGGTCGAGAACCGCCTGACGGGGTGTGCCGTACAGGTTCCCTGCGAACTCGGCGTGCTCGATCAGCTCGCCGGCGTCGACCATCTTGGCGAACCCGTCCCGGTCGACGAAGTAGTAGTCGACGCCCTCGGCCTCGCCCGGGCGGGGCGCCCGCGTCGTGCAGGACACCGACACCCACACGTCCGGGTAGTCGCGCCGCAGCGCGGTGATGACCGTTCGCTTGCCGACACCGGATGGCCCGGAGAGCACTGTCAGACGACTCATGATGGCCAGAAACTACCGTCCGGGCCCGATGCGTAATGTCTTGGCATGCGGTTTCGTCGGCTGGGCAACTCCGGGCTTGCGGTCTCGGTCGTCGGTCTCGGCACCAACAACCTCGGGATGAAGCTCGACATGGCGGGCAGCCGCGAGGTGGTGCACGCGGCGCTGGACGAGGGCATCACGCTGTTCGACACCTCCGACTCCTACGGCGCGTCCGAGGCGCGGCTCGGCGAGCTTCTGCAGAGCAAGCGCGACGACGTCGTCCTGGCCACGAAGTTCGGCAGCGACGTCCGGCCCCGCGGACTCGCCAACGGCGAGGACTGGGGCGCACGCGGCTCGCGGCGCTACGTCAGACGAGCGGTGGAGTCCTCGCTGCGGCGGCTGCGCACCGACTGGATCGACCTGTACCAGCTGCACCGGCCGGACGTCGCGACACCGATCGAAGAGACGCTGGCTGCCCTCGACGACCTGGTGCGCGAGGGCAAGGTGCGCTACCTCGGCAGCTCGAACTTCACCGGCTGGCAGGTCGCGGAGGCGGAGTGGACGTCGCGCACCCGGCACCTCGAGCGGTTCGTCAGCGCGCAGAACGAGTACAGCTGGCTCGCGCGCGGCGTCGAGGCCGAGCTCGTGCCGGCGATCGAGCACTACGGCATCGGACTGTTGCCGTACTTCCCGCTGGCCAGCGGGCTGCTCACCGGCAAGTACCGGCGCGGCGAGCCGGCGCCCGACGGTAGCCGCATCCAGGCGTGGGGGCGTGAATCCGTCCTGACCGACGACACGTTCGACGTGCTCGAAGCTCTCGAGAGCTTCGCGAAGCAGCGTGGCGTCACGCTGCTCGACATCGCCGTCGGTGGCCTCGCGGCAAAGCCCGCGGTGGCAAGCGTCATCGCCGGCGCCACGTCGCGCGACCAGGTCGCCCGCAACGTCGCAGCAGGGTCATGGCAGCCGTCTCCGGATGAGCTTGCCGAGCTGGACCAGCTCACCTCGTGAGTACCGGCGACCACACCTGGTTAGCCGCGCGGAAGGCCGGTTAGAGCGCCTCGACCGGCGGCAGGCCGAACATCGAGGGCGCGTTCTGCACGTGCTCACGGATGTCGGCGCGCTCACCGTCCGGCGCGTCGATCCAGCCGAACAGCGGTTCGTCGATCTCCGGGTTGACGAAGTACATGATCGACTGGCGGTCGTCGAGGCCGTGGTTGCGCACCTGGTGGTACAGGGGCTCGACCTTGCCGCCGGTCAGCGCGGTGAGCACCGACCCCGGCATGATCACGATCTCGTCGGCGTCCGGGAGCATCGGCTCGATCTCGTCGTTGACGTAGATCTCGAGGCCTGGCGCGGTCGCGTGCAGGACGGTGACCATGTGGCCGTCCTCGTGCTTGTCCTGCAGCAGGTCGCGCTCGGGTGGAGTGGGCAGGCTGTAGTTGATCTGCAGGTAGGACGCCTTCTCGAACTCCGGCGCGTCGTCCGTGCCGAAGTTCTTCGCGATCTCGTCGAGGATCGCCTTCACGAGCGGGGCGAGCGAGTCGCGCCAGGCCAGGAAGGCGCCAGTGACGTCGGAGACGTCCTGGGCGTTCGGGATGAGATCGAGCCGGCTCGACCACACGGTGAAGCACTCGTTCATGTCGGGACGGTCCGGGGTGTAGGAGTACTCGACACCGAACGGTCGGTAGCCGTAGTTGTGATCGGCGCTGCCGTGCGCCGTCTTGTCCTCCAGCGGGCGTTGAAAGAAGCGCACCGCCGTCGAGATGGCGTTGTGCAGATTGGCGGCATCGACGTCGCTGAGCTTCACGACGGCATAGCCCTTGTCGAGGATGTCCTGGCTCGCCTTGAGTACAGGATTGATCGCAACGGTCACTAACTTGTCTCCTGAATCCGCGGGTCGGCGGTCCATGGAAGGGTACCTACCGATGCCGGCCGAGCAGGCATCGCGGCAGGCAACTTGACAGGATCCCTCTGAGGGAAGGACCTAGTACCCGGGTACAACGGCCCGACGGCGTGGTCGACATCAGGGGTGGGCGCGCGGCTCGCCGGTCGTTTCGCTCAGCCGGCTGTGCAGGACGAACATCGAGTCGAGGCCGTAGCCGCGCTCGACGACGATCGGTGCGTCGTTCGCCCGGTATATCCAGATCGTGGCCGAGCTCAGGCGCGGGAGATCGGCGAGCGTGAACTGCTCGCTGCGGGTCCCGTCCGGCCCGACCATCGTCAGGACGTCCCCGACCTGGATGGTGTGGATCACCAGCTTCATCAACCAGGTTCAACGACCCGAAGAGATGGCGCGTTACGCCCGGCCACGCGAAGGGCGCGAGATGACATCCGATGCCCGGTCAGGCGCGGAGGAACGCGAACTCGTCGACGAGTCGCCCGACCGCGGCGCGCAGCGCCGCGACGCTGGGCCCGTTCCGCAGCACCTCTCGCGAGACGCTGGGCACGACGTGGCGGAGGGCGGCGCCGAACACCTTGCGCACGTCGTCGGCCGTCCCGCCCTGGGCGCCGACACCCGGTGCGAGGATCGGCCCGTTCAGGGCGTCGAAGCGCACGATGCCCGGCTCGATCGTCGCTCCCGCCACTACGCCGAGCGAGCCGAGTGGATCCGCGTCGATGTTGCGCGCCGCCATCTCGTCGACGACCGTCTGCGCCACGGTCGCACCGGCCGTCGTGCGGGCCTGCTGGATCTGCGGACCTTCCGGGTTGGAGGTCGCGGCGAGGACGAAAGCACCGACGCCGTGCTGGCGGACACGGTCGAACACCGGGTGCAGCGAGCCGACCCCGAGATAGGGGCTGACCGTGATCGCGTCGGACGCCAGCGCAGCCGTGGGATCGAGATAGGCCTGCGCATAGGCCGCCATCGTCGATCCGATGTCGCCGCGCTTCACGTCGAGCAGCAGCAACGCTCCGGCCTCGCGGCACTCGGTGATCGTCCGCTCCAGGACGGCGATGCCCGCGGAGCCGAACCGCTCGAAGAACGCCGACTGCGGCTTGACCACCGCGGCGGCGGCCGCGAAGGCTTCGACACACGTGTCGGCGAATCGGGCGAGCCCGGCGACGTCGTCGGACAGCCCCCACGCATCCAGCAGACCCGGATGCGGGTCGATGCCCACGCACAGCGAGCCGCGCTCGTCCAGCATGGTGTCCAGCCGCTTGCCGAAGGTCATGAGGCGGGTGCGAGACGGGTGGCGCGGGCGAACTTGTCGAGTTGCGCGAAGCCGACGGCGTCGGTCACGGAGGCAAAGCCGCGCTCGTCCAGGGCCGCCTCGAGCTCGGTGAGGACGCGGACCGGGGCGGACGGATCACCGAAGACCGCGGTGCCCACCGACACCGCGGAGGCTCCGGCGAGGATGAACTGGAGCGCGTCGAGGCCGCTGCGGATGCCACCCATGCCGAGGATCGGCAGGTGCGGCAGCGCCTGCCGGACCTGCCAGACGCAGCGCACCGCGACCGGGCGGATCGCCGGCCCGGACAGCCCGCCGGTGACACCGCCGAGCGCGGGCGCGAGGGTGTCCGTGTCGATGACCATGCCGAGCAGCGTGTTGATCAGCGAGAAGCCGTCGGCGCCCGCGTCGGCGCACGCGCGAGCGATGTGCACGATGTCCGTGACGTCCGGCGACAGCTTCGCGAACACCGGCTGGGCCGGGTCCGCGGCCCGCCGCACCGCGCCGATCACCCGGGACGAGGCGATCGCGTCGCAGGCGAACACCTGGCCGCGGGACTCGACGTTCGGGCAGGAGATGTTGACCTCGATCATCGACACGGCCGGGTGGCCCGCCAGCTTGCGCGCCAGCGCGACGTACTCGTCGGTGTGCGACCCGGCGATCGACACGACCGCCCGCGCACCGCGCTCGGCGAGCCAGGCGAGGTCGTTCTCGATGAACGCGTCGATGCCGGGCCCCTGCAGGCCGATCGAGTTGAGCATGCCGCTGGGCGTCTCGGCCATGCGCGGCGTGGGCCGTCCGGAGCGGGGCGCCGCCATGATCGATTTCGTGACGACCGCTCCGAGCTGGGCGACGTCGAAGAACTGGTGCAGCTCGCGTCCCGCGGCCGCACACCCGGACGCCGTGAGCACCGGGTTCGGCAGGGTGAGCGTGCCCAGCCGGGTCGTCATCTCGGCCATGTCTTCAGTGGCCACCCATCGCGTCCGCGCCGACGATGTCGGGCGCCAGCTTGCCGACGTCGTCCCAGCGCACGTTCAGGGCGTCGAACACCGGGCCTTCGACGCACGACCGGACGAAGCGCGACTTGCCGTCCGCGCCGCGCACCGGCAGCACGCAGGTCATGCAGACCCCGATGCCGCAGGCCATCGCCTCTTCGACGGCCACCTGGGCACGGATGGCACGCTTGCCCGCGACCTCGCCCACCGCCTGCAGCATCGGCATCGGCCCGCATGCGTACACGATCTCGGCGCTCACCCGCTCGATGACGTCGGGCAGGACGTCGGTGACGATCCCCTTCTCACCGGCCGAACCGTCGTCGGTGGTGACCGTGATGCGTCCGACGAGCCGCTTGGCCGTCAGCTCGCCGAACAGCCGCGCGGCGGTGGCTGCGCCGAGGACGAACTCCACCGGCGAGCCGTTGCCGAGCAGCGCCTGCGCGAGCGGGATCAGCGGCGCGCAGCCGTAGCCACCGCCGACCAGCACGGCCGGAGCGGGGCCGGACGGCAGCGGGAACGGGTTGCCGAGCGGACCCACGATGTCGAGCCGCTCGCCGGCCTTGCGCTGAACGAGCCACCGGGTGCCCGCGCCGTGCTCGGCCACCACGAACTGGATCGTGCCGGCGAACCTGTCGCTGGGCGTCGCGCCGGACAGGGCGAACGCGCGGCGCAGGATCATCGCGGTGTTCTCGCCGCCGACCGCGACCGCCACGAAGTGGCCCGGCTCGAACCCCGTCGCGATGTCCGGCGCGACGACGGTGAACTGCGTGTAGTCGCCGACCTTCTGGACGGACAGGATCTCGCCGTGGATCTGCACCGGCCCGCCACTCACGCCCGGCCTCCCGTCGAGTGGGCCGTTCGGACCCGAGTGGGCCGTCGTGACGGCCCACTCGGGTCGTAACTGGCCACTCGCGGTGGAATCACGGCGCGCCCTCCTCGCGCCAGGCGGACAGCTGGGCGTGCAGCTCCTGCAGCGAGTCGACGCGGATCTCGCCGCGGATCAGCTCCTCGATGCCCTGGACGGCGGCCGCGGCGGCCTGCACGGTCGTCAGGCACGGGATGCCGGCCGACACCGCGGCGGTCCGGATCTCGTACCCGTCCAGCCGGGGCCCGCCCGACCCCCACGGGGTGTTCAGCACGATGTCCACCTCGCCGGCCATGATCTTCTCGACGACGTTGCCCGGGCCGTCACTGAACTTGCCCACCACCTCGACGTTGACCCCGTTGCGGCGCAGCACCTGCGCGGTTCCGGTTGTCGCGAGAACACGGAAACCCAGGTCGGACAGCCGCTTGACCGGGAAGATCGCCGCCCGCTTGTCCCGGTTGGCGATGCTGACGAACACCGTCCCCTTCACCGGCAGTGATCCGTAGGCCGCGGCCTGCGACTTGGCGAACGCCGTGCCGAAGGTGGCGTCGAAGCCCATGACCTCGCCGGTCGACTTCATCTCCGGACCGAGTATCGAGTCGACCTGGTCACCGCCGGGAGTCCGGAACCGGTGGAACGGCAGCACCGCCTCCTTGACCGCGATGGGCGCGTCCGCCGGGAGGTCGCCGCCGTCGTGCACGGCCGGCAGCATCCCTTCCGCGCGCAGCTGCGCGATCGTCGCGCCGACGGCCAGCCGCGCGGCCGCCTTCGCCAGCTGCACCGCGGTCGCCTTGGACACGAACGGCACCGTCCGGCTCGCCCGCGGGTTCGCCTCGAGGACGTACAGGACGTCGCCGGCCAGGGCGTACTGGACGTTCAGCAAGCCGCGCACGCCGACGCCCTGCGCGATGGCGAGCGTCGAGCGGCGGACCGCGGCGATGTCCGCCGCGCCGAGCGTGATCGGCGGCAGCGCGCACGCCGAGTCGCCGCTGTGGATACCGGCCTCCTCGATGTGCTCCATGACCCCGCCGAGGTAGAGCTCGGTGCCGTCGTAGAGCGCGTCCACGTCGATCTCGATGGCGTCGTCGAGGAACCGGTCGACAAGGACCGGGTGATCCGGCGTGATCTCGGTGGCCCGGTTGATGTAGTCGGCGAGGTGTTGCTCGTCGTAGACGATCTCCATGCCGCGCCCGCCGAGCACGTAGGACGGCCGCACGAGCACCGGGTAGCCGATCCCGTCGGCGACTGCCTTCGCCTCCTGGAAGGACGTCGCCGTCCCGTGCTTGGGGGCGGGCAGGTTCGCCTCGGCGAGCACCCGCCCGAAGGCGCCGCGATGCTCGGCGAGATCGATCGCCTCGGGCTGGGTGCCGAGCACCGGCACGCCCGCGTCCTTGAGCCGTTGCGCGAGCCCGAGCGGCGTCTGCCCGCCCAGCGTGCAGATGACCCCGGCGACCTCGCCGGACTGCCGTTCGGCGTGCACCACTTCGAGGACGTCCTCGAAGGTCAGCGGCTCGAAGTACAGCCGGTCGGCGGTGTCGTAGTCGGTCGAGACGGTCTCCGGGTTACAGTTGATCATGACGGTCTCGTAGCCCGCGTCGCGCAGCGCCAGCACCGCGTGCACGCACGAGTAGTCGAACTCGATGCCCTGCCCGATCCGGTTCGGGCCGCTGCCCAGGATGATCACCTTCGGCCGCTCGCGCTGCGCCGCGACCTCGGTCTCCTCGTCGTAGGTCGAGTAGTGGTACGGGGTACTGGCCGCGAACTCGGCCGCGCACGTGTCGACGGTCTTGAAGACGGGACGGATCCCGAGCCGGTGCCGCAGCGACCGCACGCCGTCCTCGCCGGCGAGTTCCGGGCGCAGCGCGGCGATCTGCCGGTCGGACAGCCCGTGCCGCTTTCCCTTGCGCAGCAGGGTTTCGGACAGCGTCGGTGCGTCACGTAGCTCGGCCCCGACCTCGATGATCAGCGCGATCTCGTCGAGGAACCAGGGGTCGATGCCCGTCGCCTCGGCCACTTCCTCGACGCTCGCGCCGGCCCGCAGCGCCCGCTCGACGTAGTACAGCCGGCCGTCGGTCGGCACGCCTGCTCGGGCGAGTAGCTCGTCCACATGCAGGTCTTCCTCGACCCTGACATGCTCGGGTCGCAAGCTCCCCTCGGTGGTCCAGAAACCGGCCGCCTTCGTCTCCATCGAGCGCAGTGCCTTGCCGAGCGCCTCGGTGAAGTTGCGGCCGATCGACATCGCCTCGCCGACGCTCTTCATGTGCGTGGTGAGCACCGGGTCGGCGCCCGGGAACTTCTCGAACGCGAAGCGCGGCACCTTCACGACGACGTAGTCGAGCGTCGGCTCGAAGGCGGCCGGCGTCTTCAGGGTGATGTCGTTGGGAATCTCGTCGAGCGTGTAGCCGACGGCAAGCTTCGCTGCGATCTTCGCGATCGGGAAGCCGGTGGCCTTGGACGCCAGCGCCGACGAGCGGGACACCCGCGGATTCATCTCGATGACGATCATCCGGCCGTCGGCCGGGTCGATGGCGAACTGGATGTTGCAGCCGCCGGTGTCGACGCCGACCTCGCGCAGCACCGCGATGCCGATGTCGCGCATGTGCTGGTACTCGCGGTCGGTGAGCGTCATCGCCGGCGCTACGGTGATCGAGTCGCCGGTGTGCACGCCCATCGGGTCGAGGTTCTCGATCGAGCAGACGACCACGACGTTGTCGTGCCGGTCGCGCATCAGCTCGAGCTCGAACTCCTTCCAGCCGCGCACCGACTGCTCCACCAGCACTTCGTGCACCGGGCTCGCGGCGAGGCCGCGGGCCACCATCATCGCGACTTCCTCGGCGTTGTCGGCCAGCCCGGAGCCGAGCCCGCCCATCGTGAACGAGGGCCGGATGACGACCCGGTTGTCGACCGTCGCGGCGAATGTCTCGGCCTCGTCGAGGGTGCGGCAGACCAGCGACGCCGGCACCTCTCCCCCGGCGCGGCGGACGATCTCCTTGAACCGCTGGCGGTCCTCGCCGCGCTGGATCGCCTCGATGTCCGCGCCGATCAGCTCGACGCCGTACTTCTCGAGCACGCCGGTCTCGTGCAGCGCCACCGCGAGGTTGAGCGCGGTCTGCCCGCCCAGCGTGGGCAACAGCGCGTCCGGGCGTTCCTTGGCGATGACCCGTTCGACGAACTCCGGCATGAGCGGCTCGATGTAGGTGGCGTCGGCGAACTCCGGGTCGGTCATGATCGTCGCCGGATTGGAGTTGATGAGGCTGACCCGGAACCCCTCGCTGCGCAGCACGCGGCAGGCCTGGGTGCCGGAGTAGTCGAACTCGCAGGCCTGGCCGATCACGATCGGGCCCGAGCCGATGACCAGGATGTGCTCGATGTCGGTGCGCCGCGGCATCAGGTCCGGCCTCCGCTTGTGGATCTTGTGCGGAATCCCGCGCTGGGACGCAGCGTGCGGCACAAGATCGGGACGAGACGCCGGCCCGCAGTGGATCTTGTGCGCGTGGCGGCGTCGGAGCGCGGGATGGCGCACAAGATCATTTCGCCGCCTCGAGCAGCTCGACGAACCGGTCGAAGAGGTAGGCGGCGTCGTGCGGGCCGGCCGCGGCCTCGGGGTGGTACTGCACGCTGAAGGCCCTGGCGTCCCGGGCGGCCAGCCCCTCGACGACGTTGTCGTTGAGGCAGATGTGACTGACCTCGACCGCGCCGAACTCGGTGTCGGTCGGCGCGCTCGAGCGGCGCGTCCACCGCGAACCCGTGGTTGTGCGCGGTGATCTCGACCTTGCCGGTGGAACGGTCCTGCACCGGCTGGTTGATCCCGCGGTGCCCGTAGCCGAGCTTGTACGTGCCGAAGCCGAATGCCCGTCCGAGCACCTGGTTGCCGAAACAGATGCCGAAGATCGGCACCTCGCGGCGCAGCAGCTCGCGCACCGTCTCGACCGCGGCGTCGGCAGCAGCGGGGTCACCGGGCCCGTTGGCGAGGAAGACCGCGTCGGCGCCGGTGGCCACGACGTCGTCCGCGGTGCCGGTCGACGGCAGGATGTGCGACGTGATGCCGCGCTCGGCCATCCGGTGCGGCGTCATCGCCTTGATGCCGTAGTCGATCGACGCGACGGTGAACCGGCGCTCGCCGATCGCGGCGACGACGTAGGGCTGCGGCGTGGTGACCTCGGCCGACAGATCGGCGCCGAGCCATCTGCGGCGCGGCGATCACCTTCGCGAGCAGCGACTCGCGATCGGTGTCGACGCTCGAGACTCCGCAGCGCATGGCGCCGCGCTCGCGCAGGTGCCGGGTGAGCGCTCGCGTGTCGATGCCGCTGATCCCGACGATGCCCTGCGTCTCGAGCTCGTCGTCCAGTGAGCGCCGCGCGCGCCAGCTGGACGGGCGGCGCGCCGGGTCGCGCACGACGTAGCCCGCGACCCAGATGCGCCGGGACTCGGCGTCCTCGTCGTTGACCCCGGTGTTGCCGATGTGCGGCGCGGTCTGCACCACGACCTGGCGGTGGTAGGACGGGTCGGTGAGCGTCTCCTGGTAGCCGGTCATGCCGGTGGCGAACACCGCCTCGCCGAAGGTCTCGCCGCGGCGCGCCGTACGACTCGCCGGAGAACGTCCGCCCGTCCTCGAGAACCAGGATCGCGCGACCAGTCACGCCAGGACCGCCTTACGCAGCGCGCTGTCGGACACGGTCAGCCGGCCGCGCAGCATCGTGGCGACCACCCGGGCCGGCAGGGTGCGCCCGGCGTACGGCGTGTTGCGCGACTTGGACGCGAGCGCCGCGGGGTCGACCGTCCACGCCGCCGCGGGATCGACCAGCGTCAGGTTGGCCGGCGCCCCGACCTCGATCGCGCGCGCCGTGCCCGGCCACTCGCCCGATGGCCGCCGGCCGGATCGACATCCGGTCCGCCACGCCGGCCCAGTCGAGCTGGCCCGGTCTCGACCATCGCCTGGGCCACCACGCCGAGCGCGGTCTGCAGACCGAGCATGCCGAACGCGGCGTCGGCGAAGGCGTGGTCCTTGTCGTAGGCGGCGTGCGGCGCGTGATCGGTGGCCACCGCATCGATCGTCGCCGTCGGCGAGCCCGGCACGCAGCGCCTCGACGTCCTCGGCCGGGCGCAGCGGCGGATTGACCTTGTACACCGGGTCGTAGCCCTCGAGCAGGTCGCAGGTCAGCAGCAGGTGGTGCGGCGTGACCTCGGCGGTGACCGCGATCCCGCGCTGCCTTCGCCCACCGGATCGACCTCGACGGTCCCGGCGGTCGAGACATGGCAGACGTGCAGCCGCGAGCCGGTGTGCTCGGCGAGCATGACGTCGCGAGCGACGATCGACTCCTCGGCCACACGCCGGCCAGCCGGCCAGCCCGAGCCGACCGGACAGCTCGCCCTCGTGCGCGCACGCCGCGGCGTCGGCCAGCCGCGGGTCCTGCGCGTGCTGGGCGATCACCGCGTCGAACGCCTTGACGTACTCGAGCGCCCGCCGCATCAGTCGGGCGTCGTGCACGCACCGCCCGTCGTCACTGAAGACCCGAACCGCCGCCGCCGAGCGGGCCATGTTGCCGATCTCGGCCAGCGTCTCGCCGGCCAGCCCCTTGGAAACAGCGCCGACCGGGCGCACGTCGCACCAGCCCTACCTGCGTGCCGCGGCGGGCGACCTGCTCGACGATCTCGGCAGTGTCGGCGACCGGGTCGGTGTTGGCCATCGCGTGCACCGCGGTGAAGCCGCCGAGCGCGGCGGCAGCCGACCCGGTGGCGATGGTCTCGGCGTCCTCGCGGCCGGGCTCGCGCAGGTGGGTGTGCAGGTCGACCAGCCCGGGCAGCAGGACAGCCCGCCGGCGTCGATCTCCTGGTCGGCGGCGAGCCGCGCGCCGATCGCGGTGATGACGTCGCCGTCCGACCAGCACATCGGTCGCGCTGGCCACCCAGCGGCGCGACTCCGCGCAGCACGACCGACGTCATACCGCAACCTCCTCCGACCCGGCCAGCAGCCGGTAGAGCACCGCCATGCGTACTGCCACGCCGGCCTGCACCTGTTCCAGCACCACAGAGCGGAGGCCGTCGGCGGCGGCGGAGGAGATCTCCAGCCCGCGGTTCATCGGCCCGGGGTGCAGGATCGGCACCTGCTCGCCGAGCAGCTCGACGCGCTCCGGCGAAAGCCCGTAGCCGATGGCGTACTCCCGCTCGGTCGGGAAGTAGCCGCCGCTCATCCGTTCGCGCTGGACGCGCAGCATCATGACCGCGTCGACGTCGCCGGACGCCTTGCCGGACAGCACCGCATCGAGGTCCCAGCTCGTCTCGCACGGCCAGGACGCGATACCGGCGGGCATCAGGGTCGGGGGCGCGACGATCGTCACCCGGGCGCCGAGGGTGCGCAGCAGCAGCACGTTGGTGCGCGCGACCCGGCTGTGCGTGATGTCGCCGACGATCGGCGACGTGCCGGTCGGCGAGCTCGCCCAGCCGGCCGCGCAACGTGTACGCGTCGAGCAGCGCCTGCGTCGGGTGCTCGTGGGTGCCGTCGCCGGCGTTGACGACGGGGCAGTCGACCCACTGCGCGATCCGGTGCGACCGCGCCGGAGGCGTTGTGCCGGACGACCAGCGCGTCCACCCCCATCGCCGCGACGGTCAGCACGGTGTCGCGCAGGCTCTCGCCCTTGCTGACGCTCGAGCCCTTGGCGCTGACGTTGATCACGTCGGCGGACAGCCACTTGCCGGCGATCTCGAACGACGACCGGGTGCGGGTGGAGTCCTCGAAGAACAGGTTCACGATCGTCCGCCCGCGCAGTGGCGGCAGCTTCTTCACCTCGCGGGTCTGCACCGCGTGCATGCGTTGCGCGGTGTCGAGAATCTCCAGCGCTTCGTCGCGGGTCAGGTCGGCGGCCGACAGCAGGGACGTCATGTGCCCTCCAGGAGTACCGAGTCGGTGCCGTCCACCTCGGTCAGCAACACGCGCACCGTCTGGGTGGGCGAGGTGGGCAGGTTCTTGCCCACGTAATCGGCACGGATCGGCAGCTCGCGGTGACCCCGGTCGACGAGCGCAGCCAACTGGACGACGCCGGGCCGGCCGAGCTCGGTCAGGGCGTCGAGCGCGGCGCGGCAGGTGCGGCCGGAGAAGAGGACGTCGTCGACCAGGATCACGATGCGTCCGTCGATGCCGCCGTCGGGCTCCTGGGTCTCGCCGAGCGGACGGACGCCGCGCATCCGTAGATCGTCGCGGTAGAGCGTGGTGTCGAGCGACCCGACCGGCAACGTGACGCCGGCGAACACCTCGATGCGGGCGGCGAGCCGATGTGCGAGCGGAACGCCGCGGGTCGGGATGCCCAGCAGGACGGCGTCGAAGTCGCCCTTGGCGACGGTTTCGATGATCTGGTGCGCCATCCGGTCGATGACGCGGGCGACGTCGGCTCCGCGAAGAATGGCAATGCCCGCCGCGACGGGGGCATGCCGACGATCGGCCACGCAGACCTCCTTGTCCGCCTCACGGGACGGGCCATTAAAGGAATGTCTTTCGCGCTCACTGTAACAGTGGCGTTCGCCCCGCCGCGTCTTCCGCCAGGGGCGCAGCGTAATTTTGACAGCATGTGATCGCCGAAGTTAAGTTGCCTCAGAGCCTGCATGTCGAACCGCAGGCGCCCGAGGGCCAGCGCGTGGGGACACGATGAGCGAAGATTCGCCAGACGACGCCGTCGTCGTCAACGACGGCTACGCCAAAGCTCTCGGTGCCCGGCTGCGCGCGATCCGGATGCAGCAGCACCTGTCCCTGCACGGTGTCGAGCGCAAGTCGGACGGCAAGTGGAAGGCCGTCGTTGTCGGCTCGTACGAGCGCGGCGACCGCGCCGTCTCCGTGCAGCGGCTCTCCGAGCTGGCCGATTTCTACGGCGTTCCGGTCAGCGACCTGCTGCCCCCTGACGACAGCCCGTTCGCCGGCGTGGGGGGCGCCCCACCGCTGTCCCGCATCGTCCTGAGCCTGGACAAGGTCGCGGCGCTCACCGACCCGAACGCCGACATCTTGAAGCGCTTCTCCGGCTCCATCCAGCGGCAGCGCACCGATCTCGGCAACCGCTCGCTGCCGGTCCGGTACGAAGATCTGCGCACGCTCGCGCTGATGTACGACTCGACGATCGAGGCACTGACCGAGCGGCTGGTTCGCTGGCAGGTGCTGACCCCCGAGTCGGTCATCGTCGACGGCGAGCCGTAGGGGTTACGCCTCGGCCGTCTCGGGCCGATCGCGCAGGACCCGGGCGAGGACGCCGTTGACGAAACGCGGCGACTCGTCCGTCGACAGAATCTTGGCGAGCTCGACGGCCTCGTCGATCGCCACTGGATCGGGCACGTCGTCGCGCCACAGCAGCTCGTACACACCCAGCCGGAGGATCGCCCGGTCGACATCGGGCATCCGCGCGACCGCCCAGCCCTCGGCGTAGTCGGCGAGGATCGCGTCGATCCGGTCAAGGTGTGCGTGCACGCCTTCGACCAGCTCGATCGTGTAGTCGTTCACCGGCGGCTCGGCCAACTGCACGCGGTCGGCCAGCGTGGTCAGCGGGTCCACGCCCCGGACGTCGGCCTCGTACAGCACGTCCAGCGCACGTTTGCGCGCCTTCGACCGGGCGGACACGACGTCAGGTGCTGACTCGGCCGAGGTAGCGGCCGTCGCGGGTATCGACCTTGACCTTCTCGCCGGTCGTCACGAACAGCGGCACCTGGATCTCGGCGCCGGTCTCCAGCGTCGCGGGTTTGGTGCCGCCGGTGGAGCGGTCGCCCTGCACGCCCGGGTCGGTGTGGCTGATAAGGAGCTCGACGCTGGTCGGCAGCTCGAGGTAGAGCGGCGTTCCTTCGTGCACCGCGATGACGACCTCGGCGTTGTCGAGCAGGTAGTCGGCGTTCTGCCCGACCGTCTCGGTGGGCACGTGCACCTGGTCGTAGGTGTCGCTGTCCATGAAGACGAAGTCGGTGCCCTCCTTGTAGAGGTAGGTCATCGCGCGCTTGTCGACGTTCGCGGTCTCGACCTTGGTGCCGGCGTTGAACGTGCGGTCGACGACCTTGCCGGAGAGCACGTTCTTGAGCGTCGTCCGAACGAACGCGCCGCCCTTGCCGGGCTTGACGTGCTGGAACTCGACAACCGTCCAGAGTTGGCCGTCGATGTTGAGGACGAGCCCGTTCTTCAAGTCGTTGGTGGTAGCCACGACGGGCCAGTCTAGTGCCACCGGAGTGTGGGCCATGACCGCCGGCTAGGCGCGCTACCGTGAAGGGCGTCGCATTCCCTCGCCCGGAGGCCGGTTCGTGGAGTTCTGAGGTCTGACACCGCCCAGCGGTGTCGCGCTACCCGTCGACATCCGCCGTTTGGGAGACCTCATGACTGCGCCCCCGTCCGTCGTCTGCACGGACCTGACATTTCGCTGGCCGGACGGCACGCCCGTCTTCGATCACCTCGACTTCGCCTTCGCTCCGGGACGCACCGGGCTCGTCGGACGCAACGGCGGCGGAAAGTCGACGCTGCTGCGGCTCATCGCCGGTGAGCTCGCCGCGTCGGCCGGTTCGGTGTGTGCCTCCGGCGAGGTCGCGTGGCTGCCGCAGCACCTGCCGCTCGAAACCGCCCGGACGGTCGCCGATCTGCTCGGGGTCAGCGCGCAGCGCGCGGCGTTGCACGCGATTGCCGCGGGCGACACGGATCCGGCCCACCTCGCCGTGCTCGATGACGCCTGGGACGTCGAGTCGCGCGCCGTCCAGACCCTCGAACGGCTCGGCGTGTTGGCCGGTTGCGACGACGTCCTCGACCGCGCGGTCGGCACGCTGTCCGGCGGCGAGGCGGTGCTGACCGCGGTCGCCGGCGTGCTGCTGCGCCGGGCGGCCATCAGCCTGCTGGACGAGCCGACGAACAACCTCGACGCCCGCGCGCGGGAGCTGCTCTACAGCGCCGTGGACACGTGGCCCGGTGTGCTCGTCGTGGTCAGCCACGACCGTGCGCTGCTCGAACGCGTCGACCAGATCGTCGAACTGCGCGACGGAGCGGCACGCGCGTTCGGCGGCCCGTACTCGGCCTACGAGGCGACGGTCGCCGCCGAGCAGGAGACCGCCGCACGGCACCTGCGCGCGGCCGAGGGCGACGTCGCTCGCGAGAGGCGGCAGATGATCGAGGCGCAGACGAAGCTGGCGCGCCGGGAGCGCTACGGCAAGAAGGCCGCGCGGGACAAGCGCGTCGACAAGGCCACCGCGCAGTTCGCCAAGCGACAGGCCCAGGTGTCGGCCGGAAAGCACCGCGGCGTGCTGTCCGACCGGCTCGACACCGCGCGCAGCGCGCTCAGCGAGGCCGAGCAGGCGGTGCGCGACGACGACCGGATCCAGGTCGACCTGCCGGGCACCGCGGTGCCGGCCGGCCGCACCGTACTGCAGGTGGGCGGGCTGATCGTGCGCGGGCCGGAACGCATCGCGCTCGTCGGCGCCAATGGGTCGGGAAAGACGACCCTGCTCGAGGCGATCGCGGGCCGGCGCCCGCACCCGTACGCGGCCGTCGCGCCGCCCGCTGTCCCGGTGGCCTACCTCCCCCAGCGGCTGGACGTCCTCGACGACGGACGGACGGTGCTCGACAACGTCCGCGCCGCTGCCCCGAGCGCCACGCCGCACGAAGTGCGGGCAAAGCTCGCGCGCTTCCTGGTACGCGGCGAGCGGGTCGAGCGGCTCGCCGGGACGCTGTCCGGCGGCGAGCGATTCCGGGTGAGCCTCGCCTGCCTGCTCCTGGCCGAGCCGCCGCCGCAGCTGCTCCTGCTCGACGAACCGACCAACAACCTCGACCTCGACAGCGTCGAGCAGCTGACCGATGCGCTCGCCGGGTACCGCGGCGCGCTCATCGTCGCGAGCCATGACCAGCGCTTCCTCGCCGACATCGGCGTGCAGCGCTGGTGGTCCACCGAAGGAATCCAGTTGCCACGCGAGCTCGCCGGGCAGGCATGATCGCGGTATGCAGCCTCCCGCACGCCAGACGTTGATCTTCGACGCCGACGACACGCTGTGGGAGAACAACGTCATCTTCGAGCGGGTCGTCGACGACTTCGTCGAGTGGATCGCCCACCCGACACTCGACCCGGCCGCGATCCGGGCGATCCTGCGCGAGATCGAAGAGGCGAACATCATCGCGCACGGTTACGGGAGCAAGGTCTTCCTGCGCTCGCTGGCCGACTGCTTCACGCACCTGACACAGCGACCGCTCGGCGCCACCGAGCAGGCCCAGATGGCGGAGTTCACCGCCGCCTTCATGTCCGGGCAGGTCGAGCTGATCCCCGCCGTAACCGAGGTCCTGGACGAGCTGAGCACGCGGCACGAGCTGTACCTGCTGACGAAGGGCGCGCCGGACGAGCAGCAGCACAAGGTCGACGCCTCCGGGCTCGCCAAGCACTTCATGGCGGTCGACATCGTCCCCACGAAGGACCCGCAGACCTACCGCCGGCTCGTCGATCGCCGCGGCCTCGACGCGCGCCGGAGCTGGATGATCGGCAACTCGCCGAAGTCCGACATCATCGCCGCACGGGCCGCCGGGCTGCGCGCCGTGTTCATCCCGAATGCCAATACCTGGGAGCACGAGCACGCCGAGCTCGACCCGACCGACGGCGGCATCCTGCAGCTTTCGACCTTCGGCGAGCTCACCACGCACTTCTGAGCCGACCCGCAGCCTTGGCGGTCCGCGGCCCGACTCGTTGTCAGTGACGCGGACGATGCTGGGGCCATGACCTACGCCGAACGGCTCGTTGCCTCGTCGCTGGTGGCGTGCACGTGGGAGCAGTCCACGGTGGCCCGGCACGAGCAACGCGTCGTGCCGGACGCGTGTGTCGACCTGATCTGGATGGGCGAGCGGCTGATGATCGCGGGGCCGGACACCGGTGCGCGTGTCGTCGCGCTCGCACCCGGAACGCGGCTCGTCGGACTGCGGCTGCGTCCGGGCACAGCCGGCGCCGTGCTGGGCCTGCCGATGTCAGAGCTGCGCGACGTCTCGGTCGACGCCGCCGAGGTCCTCGAGCGGCACATGGCCGAGGCATTTGTCGAGCGGGTGCGGGCCGGCGCGCAGCCGCGCGAGTTGCTGTTCCAGGTCGTCCGGCTGGGCAGCCGGGGCCGGCGAGACCCGCTTGTCGACGCCGCGATCACCGCCCTCGGCCGTCCGCGCTCGCGCGTCGGATCCGTCGCAACCGAGCTCGGCATCAGCGCCCGCCAGCTGCAGCGACGCGTGGAGGACGCCGTCGGCTACGGCCCGAAGACGTTGGCCCGGGTGCTGCGCTTCCAGCGCCTGCAATCGCTGCCGCCCGCACCGCTGATCGAGCTTGCTCTTCAAGCGGGCTACGCCGATCAGGCCCACATGACCGCCGAGGTGACCCGGCTGGCCGGGGTCTCGCCCGTCCGATTCTTCAAAGACCGTGCTCGCCCCGCCGCATAGCGTGGCTGCATGCCCATCGACCACACCGCTGCCGAGACGTTCATCTGGTCCGCCGCCCGGCTGATCGACCGGCACCGCTACGCCCTGCTGTTCACCGGCGGTCCGGCGCAGCCGGTGATCGACGCGTTGCGCGGCTACCGCAATCCCGACGGCGGGTTCGGCCACGCGCTGGAGCCCGACGTGCGCTGCCCGGGAAGCCAGCCCCCGGCGACCCTCTACGCGCTCGAGATGCTCGCCGAGGCGGACGCCCTCGACAGCGCGATGGCCCGCGACGCGGGTGGCTGGATTTCGTCGATCGCCGAGCCCGACGGCGGCATCCCCTTCGTGCTGCCCGGCTTCGAGGACTACCCGCACGCACCCTGGATGGCGCCCATGCCTGGGTCGTCCCTGACATTCGCGCTCGCGGCGGTGCTGCACGCCGGCGGCGTCAGCGGCAACGAGTGGCTCACTCGCGCCACCGACTGGGGCTGGCGTGCGATCGAGGCCACCGAGGAACCCGGCGGCTACTGGTTGAAGCACGCCTGCGCATTCCTCGACGCCGTCCCCGACCGGGACCGGGCCAGGGCCGCGCTCGCTTCCTTGGCGGCGCGCGTCGGCTCGGCCGCGCTCGTGCCGGTGGGCGGCGCCGAAGGCGAGGCGCTGCGGCCGTTGGACCTCGCACCGCGTCCGGGCAGCCTCTCACGCGGGCTCGTCAGCGCGGGCGAGGTCGAGGCCCACCTCGACGCGGTGGAGGCCGGTCAGCAGGACGACGGCGGGTGGGACTTCGACTGGCTGGCCTGGTCGCCGGCGCAGGCCGCCGCCTGGCGCGGCACCGTCACGATCCGCGCGCTGACCTGGCTGCGGGACAACGGACGCCTCTGAGCGGCCTGCACGTTCGCGTCCGAATCGCATGTGGTGCCGCGCTGTGGTGGTATCGGCCGACGGGTGTCGTCGTCCTGACCTGCCGGCCGACGGATGTCGAGCAGGTGTCGTAGCGCGCTAAGCCGAGACCGGGGCCTCCGCCTGATCGCGCTCGTTGGACGGCAGCGCCGGGAAGCCGTGCGCGCGGCGCAGCCCCATCCAGGCCGGGCCGGCCAGCACTGCCATCGCGGCGAGTACGACAAGGGTGACCGTCGTCGGGACGTCAAATAGCTTCAACGCGGACGCCAGCAGGACGAAGGCCAGTGCCCGGCGAATCAGCGCGCCGGGCAACCGCGACGACAACTGGGCGCCGATCCAGGCGCCAGGAATCGAGCCGACGAGCAGCGCCCAGGTGACCGACATGTCGAGCTCGCCGAAGATCAGGTGGCCGAGCGCGGCCGATGCCACGAGCGGGACTGCCTGCATGAGATCGGTCCCGACAAGCGAACTGGCGCGCAGCGTCGGGTACAGGTACATCAGCGCGATGATGATCAGCGAACCGCTGCCGACTGAGGTGAGACCGACTACCACGCCGCCGACCGCTCCGATGGTTGCGGTCGGGACGGGCCGCACCCGGATGTCGGGCGGGCCGTGCGGGTCAGGCAACCGCCGCCCGTCCCGGTGCGCGGCACGCTCGGCGAGGCGCATGTAGGCGCGGACGAACAGCCCCACCGCGGCGATGACGAGTGCGGCCCCAAGTGCCTTCTGCACGACGTTCTCGACGCCGGTCCCGTCCCCGAGTGCACGGGCGATGAGAACGCCGCAGAACGCCGACGGCACCGAGCCGATGGCCAGCCACCGGACGAGATCCATGCGGACGTTCCCGTTGCGCAGGTGCACCACGGCACCGACCGGCCGCATGACGGCGCTGGCGACGAGGTCGCTGGAGACGGCTGACAACGGCGGGACGTTGAAGAACAGCACGAGGACGGGGGTCATCAGCGCGCCGCCGCCCATCCCGGTCAGGCCGACGACGATGCCGATGCCCAGCGCGGCGAGCGCGAGCGTCCAGTCCACCTCAACCTCGCAGTCGTCTCGAGTCCCTCGCGGGCGTCGGCTAAGTCTACAGGGAAGAAATGAAAGCTCGAGCAATCGGCCGGAGCAACACCGATCTGCGGACGGTCTCCGTTCGCTCGAGCCGCAGACCTGCCGCATCGAGCAGGTCAGTGATGTCCTGCACACTGCGCGCGCGGTTCCTGCGGTTTGACGTGCTTTTCGTCGACTCGACGACGACGACCTTGCCGTGGTCCGCGACGACGCGCGCCAGCTCCTCGAGGCCGGCTCGCTGGTCGACCCAGTAGGCGAAGGACAGCGTGGCCATGACGAGATCGAACGACGCGTCCGGGAACGGCAGCGCCTCGGCGGCGGCGCGCACGATGGTCAGCCGCGGTTCGGCGGCCCGCTGGGCGGCAGAGACGACGTCCGACACCGGGTCGACGCCGATATACACGTCTGCGTGCGGGACCCGCACGATCAGCTCGGCGAGCAGCCGACCCGCACCGCAGCCGACGTCGAGGACGCGCAGCGGGATGGGCATCGCCGCGACGCCGACGTCCGCGGCGCGGTCGATCAGTTGCGGATGCCAGGAGGCCACCGCGCCCTCCTCGTACTTCATCCGCGGCGGGCTCGCGACCGGGACAGGGGAGAAGGGCACCGAGCTGAAGACCGGACCGGGGTCCGGCGTCTCGTCCGTGGGTTGGCTGATCGTCGGTTCGGACCACTCGGACGGACCCGGGTCAGGCGTCATCGGCGGCCTCCCGGACCGACGCAGTGCGCGCCGACAGCCACGACAGTGCGAGCACGTAGCCCTCCACCCCGAGCCCGACGATGACGCCGGTGGCGTGCGCCGAGACGTAACTCGTATGACGGTAGGACTCGCGGGCGAAGACATTGCTGATGTGGACCTCGACGAGCGGCGCCGTCAACATCGCGCAGGCGTCCCCCAGGCCTACCGAGGTGTGCGTCAACGCGCCGGCGTTGAGTACCACCGGCGTACCGCCGTCGGCCGCCTCGTGCAGCCAGCCGAGCAGCTCGCCCTCGTGATCGGTCTGCCGGACGTCGACGTCGAGGCCCAGCTCGGCGCCGCCTCGCACGCACAGCGCGACCAGCTCGGCGTAGCTCGTCGCGCCGTAGAGCTCCGGTTCCCGGTTGCCGAGCCGGCCGAGGTTCGGACCGTTGAGCACGAGCACACGAGTGGCTGGGGTGGTCATGTCGAGACCTCCGAATAAGCCGCGGCCAGCACGGCGGGGTCGGGATCGTCCACGGCGACCGGCCGGCCGAGCCCGTCGAGGACGACGAAGCGCAGCCGGTGCCCGCGCGCCTTCTTGTCCACCCGCATGGTGTCCAGCAGCGCCGGGAACGCGCCCGCCCGGTAGCCGGTGGGCAGGCCGAGCGACCCGAGGACGCGGCGGTGCCGGTCCGCGGTCGCAGCGTCGAGCCGGCCGAGGCGCCGGCCCAGGGCGGCGGCGTAGACCAGCCCGACGGAGACGGCGTCGCCGTGCCGCCAGCGGTACTGCTCGGCGCGCTCGATGGCGTGCCCCAGGGTGTGGCCGTAGTTGAGGATCTCGCGGACTCCCTGCTCCGTGAGGTCCGCCCCGACGACGTCCGCCTTGACGCGCACCGACCGTTCGACGAGTTCGCGTTCCACGGCGTTGCCGGCCGACGCTGTCGCGGCCGGATCCGCCTCGATGAGCTCGAGGATCCCCGGGTCGGCGATGAACCCGCACTTGACCACCTCGGCGAGCCCGGCGCGGTAGTCGTCGGCCGGCAGCGTCTCGAGCATGGCGAGATCGCAGATGACCCCGGCCGGCGGGTGGAACGCCCCGACGAGGTTCTTGCCCCGGGCGGTGTTGATGCCGGTCTTGCCGCCGACCGCGGCATCGACCATGCCGGCCAGGGTGGTGGCCACCTGCACGACCCGCACCCCGCGCAGCCACGCCGCGGCGACCCAACCGGCGAGGTCGGTGGTCGCTCCCCCGCCGAGCCCGACGACGGCGTCCGAACGGGTGAAGCCGAGTTGGCCGAGGGTGTCCCAGCAGGTGCCCGCCACATCGAGCTGCTTGGCGTCCTCGCCGTCCGGCACCTCGATCAGGTGCGGGTCGTATCCGGCGTTGTTCAAGTCCTCGCGCAACGTCGCCGCCGTGCCGCTCAGCGTCGCCGGGTGGATGACCGCGACCCGGGTGACGTCGCCCAGCAGGGACGGCAGCTCGCCGAGCAGCGCGCGGCCGACGAGGACAGGGTAGGGCGCCGGGCCGCGCACCTCGATGCGGGTGACGTCGGCGTTCACCGCTTCACCCGGCGCTCGTGGATGCGGGCGGCGATGGTGGCGGCGACCTGCCCGGGAGTCTTTCCGTCGGTGTCGACGGTGATGCTGGCGACCTGCTCGTAGGCCGCGCCGCGTTCGGCGGCGAGCACGGCCAGCCGGGCCTGCGGGTTCTCGACCAGGAGCGGGCGGGTGCGGGCCTCGCCGACGCGCCGGTTCAACTCGGGCAGGCCGGCGCGCAGATAGACCACCGGCGCGCCGCTCGCGGACAGCGCCTGCCGGGTCTGGGCCCGCGTCACGGCACCGCCACCCAGCGACAGCACGCCCGGGAACTCGTCGAGCGCCGCGGCGATGACCTCGGCCTCGAGCTGGCGATACGCGGCCTCGCCGTGCAGGTCGAACAGCTCGGCGACCGGGTGGCCCTCGCGTGCCTCGATCAGCTGATCGGAGTCGGCGAACGGCACCGCGAGGATCTTGGCCAGCCGCCGCCCCGTGGTGCTCTTCCCCGCGCCGGGCAGCCCGACGAGGACCGCGGTCGGCGTCACGTCGCTCGGCTCTCGGACGTGGCGGGGGCGAGGCCGCGCTCGGCCAGCCGGGCCAGGTAGGCGGCGGCGTTGCGCCGAGTCTCGCTGAGTGCGTCGCCGCCGAACTTCTCGAGGACGACCTCGGCGAGGACGAGCGCGACCATCGCCTCGGCGACGACCCCGGCGGCGGGCACCGCGACGACGTCGGAGCGCTGGTTGATGGCGACCGCGGCCTCCCCGGTGGCGGTGTCGACAGTCTGCAGGGCCCGCGGCACCGTCGAGATCGGCTTCATCGCCGCCCGGACCCGCAGCAGCTCGCCGGTAGTCATGCCGCCCTCGGTGCCGCCGGAGCGACCGGAGACCCGGCGGATGACCCCGTCCACGTTGACGATCTCGTCGTGCGCCTGCGAGCCGCGGCTGCGGGCCAGCCCGAACCCGTCCCCCATCTCGACGCCCTTGATCGCCTGGATGCCCATCAACGCGGCGGCCAGCCGGGCGTCGAGGCGCCGGTCGCCGTGCGTGTGGCTGCCGAGGCCCGGCGGGAGCCCGTACGCCAGCACCTCGACGATGCCGCCGAGCGTGTCACCATCCCGGCGCGCCTCGTCGATCTCCGCGATCATCGCCGCGCTGGTGCCGGAATCGAAGCAGCGGACCTCGGACTCGTCGATCCGGTCGGCGTCGGCCGGACCGGGCAGCACCCCGGGTGGTGCGCTCACCGCACCGATGGCGACGACGTGGCTGACGAGCTCGGCGCCGATCGCCTGCCGGAGAAACGCCTTGGCGACGGCGCCGAGCGCCACCCGGGCCGCCGTCTCGCGGGCACTGGCGCGTTCGAGGATGGGCCGCGCGTCGTCGACGTCGTACTTCTGCATACCGGCGAGATCGGCGTGGCCCGGGCGCGGGCGGGTCAGCGGCGCGTTGCGCGCCTGCTCGGCCAGGACGGCCGGATCGACCGGGTCGGCCGACATGACCGTCTCCCACTTCGGCCATTCGGTGTTGCCCACCCGGATCGCGACCGGGCCACCCATCGTCAGCCCGTGCCGGACGCCGCCGGTGAGCTCGACCTCGTCCTGCTCGAACTTCATCCGCGCGCCGCGGCCGTAGCCGAGCCGGCGGCGGGCGAGGTCGCGGGTGACGTCGGAGGTGGTGACCGCGACGCCCGCGGGCAGGCCGTCGAGCACGGCGACCAGGGCGGGGCCGTGCGACTCGCCAGCGGTGATCCAACGCAGCACGAGACGGATTGTTCCATTCCCCTACTGTCGGTGCTGTGTACGACGCGATCGTGCTGGCCGGCGGTGGCGGCGCGCGGCTGGGCGGCGCCGCCAAGCCGCAACTGAAGGTAGGCGGCGTTACCCTGCTCGACCGCGCGGTGGCGGCGGTCTCGGACGCGGAGCGGGTGGTCGTCGTCGGGCCGGTGCAGCCGGTGACGGGCGAGGTCACCTTCTGCCGGGAGGAGCCGCCCGGCGGCGGTCCGGTGGCGGCGATCGCGGCCGGGCTGCCGCTGACAGCTGCGCCCGTCGTCGTCGTGCTCGCCGCCGACCTGCCGTGGATCGCGCCCGCCGTGCCGGTGCTGCTGGCCGCGCTCGCGCCGTCCGGCTCGGCGCTGCTCGTCGATGCATCCGGGCGGGCGAACCACCTGGCCGCCGCGTGGCGGCGCCGCGATCTGCTCGACGCCCTCGACGCGCTCGGCGACCCGGCCGGCGCGGCGATGCGCGCACTGGGTGCTCTAGTCGACCAGGTGCGGGTGCCCGACCGGGCGGGCTGGAGCCGGGACTGCGACACCTGGGACGATCTCGCGCAAGCCCGCGCCGGTACCGAGGAGGACTGATGACAGACACGCTCGCGGCCTGGGTGGCCGAGCTTGCCGCGGCGCTGGACGTGGCTGCCGCGGATCTCGATCGCGACCTGATCCTCGACGTCGCCCGCGATGCCGCGCACGGGGTTGCGCGGCCCGCGGCCCCGCTGACCACGTTCCTCGTCGGCTACGCGGCCGGCCTGCGCGGCGGCGGGAAGGAGGCGGTGGCCGAGGCTGCGGCATCCGCCCAGCGCCTCGCTGCCGACCGCAACCCGTCCGGCTGAACCCCGTTTGCACCCACAGCGGCTGCCGACGCGCCGCCTTAGTGGCGCGTACGGGTGCAAACCGGGTGGCTTACAGCGCGCCCGCCACCTCGGACGCGGCGCGCTCGCCGGAGCGGACGGCGCCGTCCATATAGCCCTGCCAGTAGTCGGAGGTCTCGGTGCCGGCCCAGTGGACGCGCCCCACCGGGGTGCGCAGCGCCGGTCCGTAGGACGTCAGCGTTCCCGGACCGGCGATCGCGGTCGGGCCGCCGCGGCTCCACTGCTCGCTCGTCCAGTCCATGTCGAAATAGTCCGTCGGGGACAGGAACCGGTCGTCGTGGAAGATCCGCGCGTACTGCGCGAGCACGGCGGCGCGCCGCTCGGCGAACGACTTCGCCGACCACCGGACGTGCTGCGCGCCGCCGACGAAGCCGGCCAGGACGCCGGGGGCGCCGTCGGGTGGCGAGTTGTCGAAGGAGTAGCCGACCGGGCCGCCGACGGTCAGGAACTGGCCGGTGAGGTTCTTCGCGCGCCAGAACGCCGTCGGGTACACCGCCTCGACCTTCAGCAGCGCGCCCATCGCCAGCCGCTGGGTGAGCAGATCGCGCGCGGCCGGCAGCAGCGGCTCGTACTCGATGCGCGCGGCGAGCGCCGGCGGCACCGCAACGATGACCCGTTGGGCCTCGACGGTCAGCGCGTCGGAACTCACCGTCACGCCCGTCGGCGCCTGGACGATGCGGCGCACCGGCGTCGACAGGTGGACCACCGAGCCCAGCGCCGCGGCGACCCGCTGCGCCACGATCTGGGAACCGCCGAGCAGCCGGCTCTGCTGCGCTCCGCCGCGCACGTTGAACAACCGCTCGAAGGTGCCGGCGTGCGTCTCGTCCCCCGCGCCGGCGACGTAGGCGAGTACGAACAGGAACGAGACGTCGCCGGGTTCGGCGCCGACCAGCGCCTCGGTGAACGGGCGCAGCAGCTCCACGATGCCGTTGGCGTTGACCGAGTTGGCGCGCACCCAGGTCTCGAGCGTCTCCGCGTCGTAGCGCGCCGCGTTCGGGGCCGTCCACGGGGTGGCGACCGGGAAGTTCGCGACCATGAGGTCGATCTGCTGGCTGAGCTTGACGATGTCGAGCAGGAGCAGCGGGTCGGGCGGCGCGGTACCGAGCACGCCGGTGTCGGAGTACTCGAGCCGGATCAGGCCGTTCACGTACACGTCGTTGCCGGAGTCGTAGGCGTCGAACGTGCCGACGCCGACCTCCTGGGCCAGCGCGAGGATGCGGTTCTGGGTCGGCCCGACGAACTCCCCGCCGGCCTCGGCAACCTCGCCGGAGCCGATCGGGTGGTTCAGGGTGCGGCCGCCGACCCGGTCGCGCGCCTCGAGGACGACCACCGAGTGCCCCGCGGCGGCCAGCCGGCGGGCCGCAGTGAGGCCGGCGAGCCCGGCGCCGACGACCGCGACGTCGGCGCTCAGCGAATTAGGGGCGGTGGCGCGTGCGGCGGTGGGCAGCGCGAGCGCGGCTGCGGCACCGGCGCTGCCGGCGAGGAAGGCGCGGCGCGACGTGCGAGAAGTCATCGCCACAGTCTGTCGAGCCCTGCGCCGTCTCGCACGCCGAAGCGGCTCAGCTCACGAGGGACTCGCCGGCGTAGAGATTCAGTCGTCCGCCACGCACCAGGCCGGCCAGCACGAGCCCGTACTCGCGGGCCAGGTCGACCGCGAGGCTGGACGGTGCGGACACCGCCACGATGCCGGCGACGCCGGCCGCGACCGCCTTCTGCACGATCTCGAACGACACCCGCCCGCTGACCACGAGCAGCAGGTCCTGCGCGGGCAGGACGCCGTCGAGCAGCGCCCGGCCGACGACCTTGTCGACGGCGTTGTGCCGGCCGACGTCCTCGCGCACACCGCGCAGCGTGCCGTCGGCGCCGGACAGCGCGGCCGCGTGCACGGCGCCGGTGCGCGCGAACGCCTTCTGCCCCGCGCGCATGGCGTCCGGGAGGCCGGCGAGCACCGCGCGGGTGACGTGCCAGCCGGGCCGATGCGGTTCGGAGGTCGCCAGCGGCCGCAGGTCGAGCACATCGGCGCTGCAGACGCCACAGGCTGCGGTCGTGACGAATGCGCGCGGCCGGGGCGGGCGGACGCCGTCGCGCAACGTGATGTGCACGCGGTCCGTGCCGTCCTCCCAGCAGCCGCGCAGCGTGACGATGTCGTCGGGGTGCCGCACCCCCGACTCGACCACCAGCCAGCCGGCGGCGAGTTCGATGTCGTGGCCGGGCGTGCGCATCAGCGTGGCGAGCGCCGCGCCGGCGAGCCCGAGCACGAGCGGCGCCTCGACCGCGAGTTCGTCCGGCCCCTGCGCCGGCTCGGCCGCCACAGGCATCCGCACGATCGCTCGCCGCGTCGTCGTCACCGCCACGCGTCTGAGGGTACGCAACGCCGGGTCACTAGGGTTCCGGAATGCGCGCGATTCAGGTGGTGACCTTGGACGGCCCGCGCGCCGTCCAGGTGGTGGACGTCGACGAGCCGGTGCCCGGAGACGGGCAGGTACTGATCGAGGTGCACGCGGCAGGCGTCACCTTCCCGGAGGTGCTGCTCAGCCACGGCAGGTACCAGCTCAAGCCGCCACCGCCGTTCGTCCTCGGCTCGGAGATCGCCGGCGTCGTCCGCTCCGCTCCCGCCGGCGCCGCCGTCCGGCCCGGCGACCGGGTCGTTGCGCTGACCATGTTCGGCGGCTTCGCCGATCTCGCTCTTGCGCCCCCGGATCTGGTGTTCCCGCTGCCGGCCGGCGTGGAGTTCGCGGTCGGCGCCGCACTGCCCATCAACTACCTGACCGCCCACTTCGGGTTGCTGCGCCGGGCGCAGCTCAGCGCCGGGCAGACGGTGCTCGTCCACGGCGCGGCAGGCGGGGTCGGCACCGCCAGCATCCAGTTCGCCCGCGCGCACGGCGCGACGGTCATCGCCGTAGCCTCGACGGACGAGAAGGCGGCGCTGGCGACGGCCACCGGCGCGCAGCACACCGTGCCGGCGGACGGCTTCCTGGCCGCGGTCAAGGAGCTCACCGACGGCCGCGGCGTGGACATCGTCGTGGACCCGGTCGGCGGCGACCGGTTCACCGACTCGCTGCGCAGCCTCGCGACCGAGGGCCGGCTGCTCGTCATCGGGTTCGTCGGCGGCGACATCCCGACCGTCCGGGTCAACCGGCTGCTCCTGAACAACACGTCGGTCGTCGGCGTCGCGTGGGGCGAGTTCGCGCTGCGCAGGCCCGGCTACATCCAGGAGCAGTGGACCGAGCTGTTGCCGCTCATCGAGTCCGGCGCGCTCGCGCCGCCGATCGGGCACACCCTGCCGCTTGCCGAGGCCGCGGAGGCGCTCGCGCTCATGGACGAGCGGCGCGCGGTGGGCAAGGTCGTCCTCGCGATTGGATAGGGCACAAATCGGCTTATGGTGAGGATATGAGCCACGAGCCGGAGCATCTCGAGGACCCGAAGGTGGGCAAGCGGAAGACCAGCGCCGCGGGCATCCCCAGCGTGGCGCGGACGATGCGCTACGCGCTGGCCGAGATGGGACCGCGTCGCACCGCCCAGACCTTGCGCCGGATGAACCAGGTCGACGGCTTCGACTGCCCGAGCTGCGCGTGGCCCGACCCCGATCACCGCAAGGCGGCCGAGTTCTGCGAGAACGGCGCCAAGGCGGTGGCCTGGGAGGCCACGCGCAAGCGCGTCGGCCGCGATTTCTTCGCCGCGCACTCGATCGCCGAGCTGCGCGAGCAGACCGACCACTGGCTCGAGCACAAGGGCCGGCTGACCGAGCCGATGTACCTCGCGCCGGGCGCCACGCACTACGCGCCGATCGGGTGGGACGACGCGTTCGCGCTCGTCGCCGACCGGCTGCGCGCGCTGGCCGACCCGAACCGGGCGGTGTTCTACACGAGCGGGCGCACCAGCAACGAGGCGGCGTTCCTGTA
Organism: uncultured Actinomycetota bacterium; assembly: GCA_963797455.1. Lineage (GTDB taxonomy): Bacteria > Actinomycetota > Actinomycetes > Mycobacteriales > Jatrophihabitantaceae > Jatrophihabitans. The sequence goes on from CAWCPK010000001.1 coordinate 54,110, forward strand.
CCAGCTGTTCGCCCGCCGGCTCGGCACCAACAACCTGCCGGACTGCTCGAACATGTGCCACGAGTCGAGCGGCGTCGCGCTCAGCCAGACGATCGGCGTCGGCAAGGGCACCGTCACGCTGGACGACTTCGCGCACGAGCCGACCTGATCGTCATCGTCGGGCAGAACCCGGGCACCAACCACCCGCGCATGCTCACCGCGCTGGAGGACGCGAAGCGGCGCGGCGCACGCATCGTCGCGATCAACCCGCTGCCCGAGGCCGGGCTGATCCGGTTCCGCAACCCGCAGACGGCGAGCGGGCTGGCCGGGCGCGGCACCAAGCTCGCCGACCGCTTCCTTGCGGTGCGCGTCAACGGCGACCTCGCGCTGTTCGACGGGGTGAACAAGGCGCTGCTCGACCGCGAGGCCACGCATCCCGGGCACGGTGCTCGACACGGACTTCATCGAACGCCACAGCGACGGGTTCGACGAGGCCGCCACGCACCTGGACGGCGCTCGACTGGACGGCGATCGAGCGCGCAGAGCGGGCTGTCCGCGCAAGCAGATCGAGGAGTTCGTCTCGGACGTCGTCGCGGCCGACGAGGTGATCGTCTGCTGGGCGATGGGGCTGACCCAGCACCGCAACGCGGTCGCGACGATCCGCGAGATCGTCAACTTCCTGCTGCTGCGCGGCAACATCGGCCGGCCCGGCGCCGGCGCCTGCGCCGGTGCGCGGGCACAGCAACGTCCAGGGCGACCGCACGATGGGCATCTGGGAGAAGATGCCCGGCGCGTTCCTCGACGCGCTGCGCGACGAGTTCGGCTTCGAGCCGCCGCGCGAGCACGGCTGCGACACCGTCGACGCGATCCGGGCCATGCGCGACGGCAAGGTCGACGTGTTCGTCGGCGCTCGGCGGCAACTTCGTCGGCGGCCACGCCCGACACCGACGTCACCGCGGCGGCGATGGCGCGCTGCAAGCTGACCGTGCAGGTCGCCGACCAAGCTGAACCGCTCCCACCTGCACCACGGGCGCGAGGCGCTGATGCTGCCGTGCCTCGGCCGCACCGAGCGCGACGTGCAGGCCGGCGGCGAGCAGTTCGTCACCGTCGAGGACTCGATGAGCATGGTGCACTCCTCGCGCGGCCGGCTGGCGCCCGGCTCGCCGCAGCTGCGCAGCGAGGTCGCGATCGTCTGCGGCCTCGGGCGAGGCGCTGTTCGGCGACGGACCTCGGCTGGCCTGGCGATGCGCGACGACTACCGCGTGATCCGCAGCCACATCGAGCACGTGGTGCCCGGCTTCCACGCCTTCGAGGAGCGCGTCGCGCAGCCCGGCGGCTTCGTGCTGCCGAGCGGTCCGCGCGACTCGCGACCTTCCCCACCGCCGGTCGGCAAGGCGCGGTTCACGGTCAACCCGCCGGACACGGTCGACGTCGCCGCCGGGGCACCTGCTGCTGCAGACCGTGCGCTCGCACGACCAGTTCAACACCACGATCTACGGCCTCGACGACCGCTACCGCGGCATCAGCGGCGGCCGCCGGGTCGTCTTCGTCAACGCCGACGACCTGCGCGACGTTCGGCCTCGCCGACGGCGACGTCGTCGACCTCGTCAGCGTGTGGCGCCGACGGCGAGCGGCGCGCGAAGGCCTTCCGGGTGGTCGCCTACGACGACGCCCCGCGGCTGCGCGGCCGCGTACTTCCCGGAGGCCAACGTGCTCGTGCCGCTCGACTCGACCGCCGAGGTCAGCAACACGCCGACGTCCAAGTCGATCGTCATCCGGCTGGAGCGCGCGGGCGCTCAGGCCTTCGGGTAGCTCGACAACCTCCTACGGCGCGGCCCAATGCGCGGGTCGGACGTGCTGCGCGGGGATCCGGGTCGACGCGTCGCCGCGGGCAGCCGCCAGCTGGGATTGCGTGAGGAACAGGCAGCCGGTGAGATCGGCGCCGCGCAGGTCGGCGCCGCGCAGGTCGGTGCCGAGCAGGTCCGCGTCGCGCAGGTCCGCGTCGCGCAGGTCCGCCGCGATCAGGCGCCCCGCGCAGGTCTGCCCGGCGCAGGTCGCAGCAGCGCAGATCCGCGCCCACCAGGTCGGCGTCGCGATGGGCTCGTCCCGGGTCCCGCGCCCGGGCGAGCTCGCTGGCCCGCTCGAGCAGCAGGCCGGCCTCCCTGCGGCGCGCGGCGACGTCGAGGCGCAGCAGGTCGTCCGCGGGCAGGTAGGTGAGCCGGTCGATCTCGTCGACCGCCGCTTCGAGGTCCGGGCGAAGCTCGGCCGCGGCGCCGATGTCCAGCGCCGCCACCAGGTGCGCCAGGATCTCGTGGAGTTGCCGCACCACCGGGTAGACGACGAGCATCCGCTGCGCGGTGGTCGGGTCGGTGCGCCAGTCGCGTCCGCCGAAGGTGACCTGCGAGACCTTCTGCCCGGCGCCCTGACAGTCGTAGACCACGCAGCCGGCGAAGCCGCGCGGGCGAAGCTCGGCGTGGATCGCGCAGCGCGAGTCGGACGCGAGGTTCGGGCACGGCGTCCCGGCCGGCTTGCCGATCGCGAAGTCCGCCGAGGCTTCGAAGCGCAGCGCGACGCAGCACAGCGCGAAGCAGTTCGCGCAGTCGGCGCGCAGATCAGGCCGCTCCACCGTCCGCCCCACGCGACGAGGATAGGACCAGGCAATAGACCCTGGTGGGTGGCTGTCAGGACGGCCGACCACCCGCCGTAGTTGTCGGCGAACGCTCAGACGCCGCAGTTCGGCGCGGCCGCGCGCAGGGCGCGACGCATCGCCGCGACCGGGGCATCCTTGCCGGTCATCAGCCGCACCTGGACCGCGGCCTGGTGCAGTAGCAGGAGCGCGCCGCTGACGATCGTCGCGCCGGCGGCGGCAGCCGCTGCGGCCAGTGGCGTCGGCCACGGTGCGTAGCCGACATCCAGGACGGACTGCTCGGCCGACCACGCGAAGCCGGCGAGCGGATCGGCGGCACCCGCCGGCAGCGTCGACACCACCAGCCCGGCGCGCAGGCCGGCGCTGCCAGGGTCGAGGTCACCGAGCGCCACGCTCAGGCCCAGCCGCTCGGCGCTCGCGAGCAGCGCGGCCGCGCGCGACCGATCGCGCACCAGCACCCGGCACTCGTCGAGACCGACGGAGCGCAGGGCGCCGAGCACCGCCTGTGCAGTGCCCCCGGCACCCAGGATCGTCACTGAATCCGGCCGCACCGCGCACTCGGCGAGCGCGGCGACGATGCCGGCGACGTCGGTGTTGTCGGCGATCCAGCCGTCCGGGCCGGGCAGCAGGGTGTTCGCGGCGCCCACCTCCGCGGCGAGCGGACGCACGTCGGCGGCGACGTCCAGAAGCGCGTGCTTGAGCGGCATCGTCGCGGCGAAGCCGGCCCAGTCGGCCCGCTCGGCGAGCACGCCAGGCAGGTCCGCGACGCCGCAGTCGATCGCTTCGTAGGTCCAGGCGAGGCCGAGCTCGGCGTAGGCCGCGCGATGCAGGACGGGCGACAGGGAGTGCGTGATCGGCCGGCCGAGGACGGCAGCACGCCGGACCTCGCTCACGAGTCCGAGCAGCCCCATCCCTTGACCGCGCAGGTGTGCTTGGCTCGCGCGAACGCGGCCTCGCTGCTCATGAAGACGAGGTGGCCGTCCTTGTCTCCGTTCACGTAGAACAGCCAATTACCCTTGTCCGGGTGCGCGGCGCCGGCCATGGCGTCCGCGCCGGGGTTGCTGATGGGCGTCGGCGGCAGGCCGTCGTTGTGATAGGTGTTGTACTCGGAGTCGAGGTTCGCGTAGTTGACCTTGGTGGGATCGAGCCCCTGGAGCTTCGCGGCGTACGCACTGGTGGCATCGACCTGCAACGGACGGTTCGCGGCGAGCCGGTTCAGGATGACCCGCGCGACCTTGCCGTAGTCCTCGGGGTACTTCGCCTCCGCCTGCGCGATCGAGGCGATGATCAACTCCTGGTACGGCGTGATGTGCAGCGCCTTGGCCTGCGCGGTGAAGTCCGTCTTGCGCGCCTGGTCGGTGAAGCCGGTGACCATCGCCTGGATCGCGACGAGCGGGCTGGACTTCTCCGAGACGGTGTAGGTCGCCGGGTAGAGGAACCCCTCCGCTGACGGGGGCGTCTTGCCGCGGACCGTGAAGTCCGTCGGCAGCCCGATGGCCTTGACGTCCCCTAGCGCCTTCGTCACGTCGGCCTTGTTCAATCCGGGTCCACAGACCGCGTTCTCCGGTGCGTTCTCCGGGCACGGGGGCGCGGTCAACCGTTTCAGGACGTCGATTGTGGTGGCCCCTGGTATCACCAGCACGTCGGATCGCACCCGCGAGGACGGGTCGAGCAACAGCCCCAGTGCGCTCTTCGCCGACATGTGTTCGCGAAGTTTGTAGGAACCCGGCTGGATGCTCGTCGAGCGCGCGTCGTTCTTCGCGGCGTCCGTGAATGCCTTGACGCTCGCGACGACGTCCTTGCGGCGCAACTCCTTGCCGATGTCGTCAGCGGTGTCGTTCGCCTTGATCTCGACGATCACGCTGCCTGACCCGCTGCCGCCATAGTCGCTCGGGTTGAAGTAGTGGTAGATCGGTAGGACGACCAGCCAGGTGGCCACCGCGACGACCGCGACGAGCAGGGCCGCCATGATCAGCACCAACCGGCGGCTACGGCTGCGCGCCGCGCGTCGGCCGCGCGCGGCACGCAGCTCGCTGCGCGTCACCCGCTCGACCCGCGGCAGCGGCCCGGTATGGCCGTCCGGGAAGGAGTCGTCGAGCGAGTCTTCGTCGGACGGGCCGAACAACAGGCCGTGCGGGTCGGAGTCGGTGATCGACTCTCGATCGCGTTGCCTCACGCCCGTACGCTCCGTTCCTTCGTCGGCAGCTTGGTCCTGTGCCGCAGCCCGCGTCAGGGCTGGCGGCGATCCAGCCGATGCTGCAACAGCTCGACCGCTGCCGCCTGATCGATGACGGCCCGGCCGGCCGGGCCCCGGACACCGCCCTGACGGAGCTTACGCTGTGCTGACACGGTGGTCAGGCGCTCGTCGACGTACTCGACGGGCACCGGCGCGATCCGCGCGGCCAATCGGTGCCCGTAGTCACGCGCCGACAGCGCCGCCGGCCCCTCACGACCGGCAAGGGTACGGGGCAGTCCGACGATCACCCGGACCGCTTCGTACTCGGCCACCAGGCCCGCCAGCTCGCCGATGTCGCGGTCGTCGCCCGCCGCGCGCGCCAGCGTCGTCACCGGCACGGCGAGCACCCCGCGCGGGTCGCTGCGCGCCACGCCGACCCGGACGGTCCCGACATCTACGGCAAACCACACCCCATGCGTCCCGGGCGCGTTGTCGTGGCTACTCATGAGGTGGCGAGCTGCGCCCGTACCACGGCGAAGGCGTCGGCCAGCTTGCCGGCGTCCCCGCCCGCGCCCTGCGCAAGGTCGGCCTTGCCGCCGCCGCGCGCGCCGAGCACCGGGGCGAACGCGCGCACGAGTTCGCCGGCCCCGAGCCCGCTCGCCCGGCCCGCGTCGTTCACGGCCGCGACGAATGCGACGCCGCCGCCGTCCACCGGTGACGCGAGCAACACCACCGCCGGCTCGCCGTGCCGCAGCCGGCCGCGGACGTCCAGGGCGAGCGAGCGCAGGTCGTTGCCGCCGATGCCGCCCGGTGCTTCGGCGGCCACGAGTTGGACGGCGCCCACCTGCTCGGCCGCCGCCGCGAGCGAACCGGCGCTGGACAGCACCGCGGCCACTCGTAGCTTGTCCAGTTCTCGCTCGGCGTTCTTCAGCCGCTCGAGAACGCCGCCGATCCGCTCGGGCAGCTCGTCCGGCTGCGCCTTGAACTCCTCGGACAGCTGCGACACGAGTACGTGCTCGCGGGCGAGGTAGCGGAACGCGTCCAGCCCGACGAGCGCGTCGACGCGCCGCACCCCCGCGCCGATCGACGCCTCGCCGAGCAGCTTGACCATCCCGATCACCGAGCTGCGCGCGACGTGCGTGCCGCCACACAGCTCGCGGGAGTAGTCGCCGATCTCGACGACCCGCACCTGGTCGCCGTACTTCTCGCCGAACATCGCGATCGCGCCGATGCGCCGCGCCTCGGCCTGGTCAGTGACGAACCAGCGCACCTCGAGGTCGCGCAGCAGTACCTCGTTGATCTCGTCCTCGACGTCGGCGAGGACGGTGGCCGGCACCGCGGCCGGCGTCTTGAAGTCGAAGCGCAGCCGGCCGGGCGCGTTCAGCGAGCCGGCCTGGGCGGCGGTGTCGCCGAGTGAGCGACGCAGCCCGGCGTGCAGCAGGTGCGTCGCGGAGTGGCTGCGCGACACCGACGCCCGCCGGCGCGGGTCGACCTGCGCAAGCACCAGGTCGCCGGGGCGAACCTCGCCGGACAGCACGGTGACCCGGTGCGTGATCAGGCCGGGCAGCGGCTGCTGCACGTCGACGACGGTCAGCTCGGCCTCGCGGCCCTGGGAGTTCACGGTGATGCGGCCCCAGTCGGGCTGCTGGCCGCCGCCCTCGGCGTAGAACGGCGTCGAGTCGAGGACGATCTCGACGTCGTCGCCCTCACCGGCCGCGGGCAGCAGCCCGACGTCGCCGATGATCGACGTGACGACGGCCTCGCGGGCGATCTCGAGATACCCGGTGAAGTTCGTCGGCGCGGCGGAGTCGAGCGCCGAGCGGTACAGCGAGAGGTCGCCGTGGGCCGTCTTCTTCGCCTGGGCGTCGGCCTTGGCGCGGGCGCGCTGCTCGGTCATCAACCGGCGAAAGCCCGGCTCGTCGACGGTGATGCCCTGCTCGGCCGCCATCTCGAGCGTGAGGTCGATCGGGAAGCCGAAGGTGTCGTGCAGCTCGAACGCGCTGGCACCCGATAGCCGCCCGGCTCCGGCTCGACGGGTCTCAGCGACGGCGTTCTCGAAGATCGCCGTCCCCGCGCGCAGGGTGTGCAGGAACGCCTCCTCCTCGGCGTAGGCGTACATGGAGATGCGCTCGAAGTCGGTGGCGAGCTCGGGATAGGACGGCGCCATGCAGTCCCGCGACACCGGCAGCAGGTGCGGCAGGACCGGCTCCTGGACGCCGAGCAGGCGCATCGCGCGCACCGCGCGGCGCACGATGCGGCGGAGCACATAGCCGCCGCCCTCGTTGGACGGGGTGACGCCGTCGCCGATGAGCATCAGCGCGGAGCGGACGTGGTCGGCAACCACCCGCAGCCGCACGTCGTCCGGATGCGACTGGTTGGCGGCGTGCCCGGAGTGCGCGCCGTACACCTTGCCCGCGAGTTCGGCCGCGCGGACCAGAACCGGGCGGGTCTCGTCGATCTCGTACAGGTTGTCGACGCCCTGCATGAGCGTGGCCATCCGCTCCATGCCCATGCCCGTGTCGATGTTCTTCTTCGGCAGCTCGCCGAGAACCGGGAAGTCGGACTTGTGCGGACCGGTCGAAGCACCTCGCTCGTTCTGCATGAAGACGAGGTTCCAGAACTCCATGTAGCGGTCCTCGTCGGCCTCCGGCCCGCCCTCGCTGCCGTAGTCGGGGCCGCGGTCGTAGTACAGCTCGCTGCACGGGCCGCACGGGCCGGGGATGCCCATCGACCAGAAGTTGTCGTCCATGCCCCGGCGCACGATCCGCTCCAGGGGCAGCCCGATCGACTTGTGCCAGATGTCGATCGCCTCGTCGTCGTCGAGGTAGACCGTGGCCCAGATGCGCTCGCCGTCGAGGCCGAAGCCGCCGTCCTCGATCGAGTTCGTCGACAGCTCCCACGCGAGCCGGATCGCGTCGTCCTTGAAGTAGTCGCCGAAGCTGAAGTTGCCGTTCATCTGGAAGAAGGTGCCGTGCCGGGTGGTCTTGCCGACCTCGTCGATGTCCAGCGTGCGCAGGCACTTCTGGATGCTCGCCGCGCGCGGCCAGGGTGGGCTCTGCTGCCCGACGAAGTAGGGGACGAACTGCACCATGCCGGCGTTGACGAACAGCAGGTTCGGGTCCTCGAAGGGCAGCGGCACGCTGGGCACGACGTGGTGTCCGTTGCGCTCGAAATGCCCGAGGAAGCGGGCGCGGATCTCTGCTGTACGCACGCTTCACTCTGCCAGACGCGCGGTCGCGCGTTATTCGGCCGGCGCCGGCGCGGTGGTGCCGTCCAACCCCGTCGCCGCGCGCAGCTCGGCCTCCCGCTCGGACATCGCCTCGCGGACGTCCGCGGCGAAGTCGCGGATCGAGTCGGCGAGGTCCCCGAGTGCCGCGGCCGAGCCCGGTGGCCATGCCGCTGGGCGTGAGCTTCTGCGCGGCGCGGGAGAGCTTGCGGACGAGCAGGGCGCCGATCGTGATGCCCATCGCCAGCCAGAACAGCCGTCTCATTTGGCGCGCCTGTCGGCCCGGTGCTTGCGGCGGGCCGCCTTCACCGCGTCGGCGTCGCGGCGGTCGGCACGGTCTTGCGCACGCCGTAGGTGAACGCCGCGGCCTTGATCATCGGGCTGCCGAGGGTGCTCGACACGATCGCCGTCATCGCGGCGACGTTGCTCGTCATCGAGTTGACGTTCTTGGCGATGCCCTCGACGTGGACGAGCTGCTGGTTGATCGACTCGACGGTGCTGCTGCGCATCCGTCAGCAGCGGGCCCACGCCGTCGTGCGTCTTGCGCACCGCGAGGGTGGCCTCGTCGAGGGTGCGGCCGAGCTTGAGCAGCGGAACGGCGAGCAACAGGACGAGCAGGACGAACGCGATCGCCGCGATCAGCGCGGCAATCTCGCCTCCGGACATCGGGCCTCCACCTCGAGCGAGAACGGAATCCGACGACCCTATCGGGTGCCGCGTGCCGCGGATGATGTCGCGTAACCGGACCAGCCGCTCGAGGATCGCCCGCTCGGCGCCGCGGCCGGCTGGGCGTGTAGTAGTCGCGGCCGACGAGCTCGTCCGGCGGGTACTGCTGGGCCGCGACGCCGTCCGGGTCGTCGGGCGGGTAGCGGTAGCGCTCCCGGCCCCGACCTTCGCCGCGCCCGGGTAGTGCGCGTCCCGCAGGGCGGCGGGCACCGCGCCGGCCAGCCCGGCCCGGACATCGGCCTGCGCGGCGTCGATGGCGCGCACGACCGCGTTCGACTTGGGCGCCAGGGCGAGGTGGACGGTGGCCTGCGCGAGGTTGATCCGCGCCTCCGGCAGGCCGATCAGCTGGACCGCCTGGGCGGCGGCGGTCGCGGCCAGCAGCGCGGTCGGGTCGGCCAGCCCGACGTCCTCGGTGGCGTGCACGACAAGCCGCCGGGCGATGAACCGCGGGTCCTCACCGGCCTCGAGCATGCGGGCGAGGTAGTGCAGCGCGGCGTCGCGTCCGAGCCGCGGATCGACTTGATGAACGCGCTGATGACGTCGTAGTGCTGGTCGCCGTCGCGGTCGTAGCGCACGGCGGCGCGATCGACGGCCTGTTCCAGCGTCGCGAGGTCGACGGCGGTTCGACCCTCGGCGCGCGACGGTGCCCGCGGCGGCCTCCAGCGCCGTGAGCGCGCGGCGCGCGTCGCCGCCGGACAGCCGCAGCAGGTGGGCGCGGGCGTCGGCGTCCAGCGTCACCGCGCCGGCGAACCCCCGCTCGTCGGCGAGCGCGCGGTCGACGAGCGTGTCGATCGCTTCGTCGTCGAGCGGGCTGGAGGTTGAGCAGCAGGCTGCGCGAGAGCAGCGGCGAGACGATCGAGAAGAACGGGTTCTCCGTGGTGGCCGCGACCAGCGTCACGTGCCGCGCCTCGACGGCGGCCAGCAGCGAGTCCTGCTGGGTCTTGGAGAAGCGATGGATCTCGTCGATGAACAGCACCGTCTGCCTGCCCGTGCTGTTCAGCTCGGCCTTGCGCCCGCGCGATGACCTCGCGCACGTCCTTCACGCCGGCGTTGAGCGCGGACAGCTGCGCGAAGCGCCGGTGCGTCGCGGTCGACACGATGAGCGCGAGCGTCGTCTTGCCGGTGCCGGGCGGGCCGAACAGGATCAGCGACATCGGCGCGTCCCCCTCGACGAGGCGGCGCAGCGGCGAGCCAGGGGCGAGCAGGTGCTCCTGACCGACTACCTCGTCGAGCGTGCGCGGCCGCATCCGGGCGGCGAGCGGCGCGCCCGGGTCGAACGGCGCGGCGTCGGCCGCCGCCTCGTCCGGCTCGAACAGCGTCACGCGCCCACTCTAGGAGCCTCGCCAGGCATCAGCCGTCGAGCAGCGCGAGCAGCAGGACGCCGCTGGCCTGACACTCGATGGACGGCTCGTTGTTGACGTAGTCGAGCATCCGGTCCGCGTAGGCTGCCGTCGTCGAGTCGAAGCGGCCGTGCGGCACCGCGATGCCCGAGCCGACGAACTGCCCGGGCGCGGCAGGGCCGCCGACGAGCGTGCCGATCGGCCTGCCGGCGGCGCGCGTCTCGACCCAGTGGTGCGGGTACCGGACGCCGGGGTACGCGCTGACGAGGAAGCGCCGGCCCCACGGGTTGTCGCCGAACAGGTAGTCACGCCCCCGGCTCGCCACCCGCCCGGCGGCCCGGCGCGTCAGCCCGGCGCGGACGGAGCCGCCGAACAGTGCGATCGCGCCGTCCGCGGCGTTGCGGCACGTGCTGCCCCAGATGAACTCGGCCGGCGAGCCGAAGGCGTTAGCGTTGCCGCGATCGCGCGAGATGCCCGCAGCCGTACCCAGCAGCTCGCACGCCTTGCCGAGCGGGGTCGACGGGTCGGTCCGGCTGCCCGGCGGCACCCGGCCACCGAGGGCGGCGCACAGCTCGGCCTCGCCGAACGGGTCGGTGCTGCTGCCGTCGGGTCCGGAGCCGACGTCGGACGCGCCGAGGTAGCCGAGCGCCTGGCTGAGCTGCCGCGGTGCGCCGCTCGTCTCGTACCGGGCGGCGGCCGCGGTGCCCAGATCGTCGACGGCCTGCCGGTCACCGCTGTAGATGATGTTGGAGTTCGCCGGCCGCGGGTCGTGCAGGTGCGCGCGACCGAAGTCGTACCAGTCGCGCGCGGCCGCCAGCAGCGTGGCCCGCCGGCTCGAGCCGCGGGCGGCAACGGCGAGCGCCGCGGCGACCTTGCCGGCCACCGAGGCGTCGGTCGTCGCATGCGCGACCCGGTGCCGGATGCGCGCGCTGACGCTGTTGCCGTACACATCCACGGTGCGCGTGTCGTCGAGTTCCGGGCGCCGGAAGATCGGCGAGACCCCCTTGCGCACGTGGTCGGCCGGACCGGCGTTGGTGTTGTGGTCGACGTCCGCGTCGCCGACCTGGCCGACGAACACCTTCGGCGCCGGGTGGGCGCGCAACAGGTAGCGCACACCGACCGCCGCGACGGACCGGATGGCGGCGCGGTGCTCGGGATCGACGCGGGCGGCCTCGAGAAGTTGCAGCACGGCGTACGCGATGCCGCCGGTCGATTTCACCTGGTCGCCGGCGTCCAGCCAGCCGCCGCGCAGATCGAAGTGCTTGCCGTCCGCCGGCCCGCCGATCACCCGCGCGTTCCGGTCGTTGAGGTGCGCGGGCCCGTGGTAGGGGGAGGGCTCGCGGCCGTCGGCGTTGGCGCGGAACAGATTCAGGGTCGCCGACACCCAGGACAGCGTCCCGTGCCGGCGCACCACCCAGCGCCGCGAGCTCACCGAGCCCACCACGACCCGGTACGACCCGGCGGCCCGCACCGACGACAGCTCGGCGAACTCGGCGTGCGCGAACGGGGCCGGGTCGCCGACCGCGCGACGCAGGGTGCCGCGCAGTACGACGTGGCCCCCGGCGTCCACGACCTTGAAGGCGTGGCCGGCGAGGTCGGCCGCCGAGCCGACGACCGCGATCTTCGGCGCGTTGAGCGAACTCGGCCCGCCGACGCGGACGACGAGCGCCGATGTGGCCGCTCCGACGGCCGGTGGCGCGCTGGTCGACACGGCCAGGACGGCGAGGGCCGCGAGCGCGACCGAGGTGGGCTTGCGATTGCGCACCACTGCCTCCCCGAGCCGGTTGATCACGCCATCGTCCCCCAGTCGGGACGTCCGGCTCTAGGCCGGTGCCGCGTTCGACGCAACGATCGACGCGGCTGTGGTGTCCACCAGGTGTCCGGTCGGGCGGCACCGAAGCGGGAGGGCGACCACATGCGCAGGACACGAACGGCGTTGCTCGTCGCCGCGCTCGGCACGGCGGCGTTCGCGGGCTGTGCGAGCGGGCACGTCCGGGCCCCGTCCCCGTCGAGCCTGCCTCCGTCGAGCACGTCTCTGTCGACGCCGGTGCGCTCGGCCGCCCCCACCACCGCGACGAGGACCAGCGCGACGAGGACCACTGCGCCGAGCACCTCGCTGCCGGCGCCTGCCCAGCTGCCTCGCGGCGGGCAGCGGATACTGCCGACCTACCGGGTGGTGGCCTACTACGGCGCGGCCGGCACGCCCGCGCTCGGCATCCTCGGCAAGGGCAGCCCGGACGCCGCCGCGGCCGCGATCGAGCGGCAGGCCAGCGCGTACGAGGGCTACGGACGTCCCGTCCAGCCGGCGATGGAGCTGCTCGCGACCGTGGCGCAGCGCGCCCCGGGCGCGGACGGTGGCTACTCCCTGCCGGTGCCGGCGAGCGCGATCGCGCGCTATCTCGCGGCGGCACACCGGCACCGGATGCTGTTGATCCTCGACATCCAGCCGGGGCGCGGCGAGTTCCTGCCTCAGGTGCAGCAGCTCGCGCCGTTCCTGACCGACCCGAGCGTCAGCGTGGCACTCGACCCGGAGTGGAAGGTCGGGCCGCACGAGGTGCCGGGCACGGTGATCGGCTCGGCCAGCGCGGCGAGCATCAACGCCGTTGCGGAGTACCTGCGCCAGATCGTCGTCGGCAACAACCTGCCGGACAAGCTGCTGGTCGTGCACCAGTTCACCGCCTCGATGCTGCCCGACCGGGTCGCGATCGAGCGACCCGCCGGCGTCGAGGTCGTGCTGCACGCCGACGGGTTCGGCAGCCCGCCGCTCAAGACCGGCGTCTATCGCCAGCTTGCGCTGCCGGCACCGCCGTTCCATGCCGGGTTCAAGCTCTTCTACCGGCAGGACGGGCGGCTGATGAGCCCGGCGCAGGTGATGGCCCTTCGCCCGCAGCCCGAGGTCGTCACGTACCAGTAGGGAACCTCGATGTGGCTTCGCGATCGAGATGTCCGAAGCTCAACCCGTCGTCGGGGACCAGTGCGCAGGCGGCTGCCACTCCCGCGGCTCGGCCGGCACGGCCGGCGGCTCGCAGAGCGCGAGCTGCCACCAGCCAACGTCTCGCCAGCTGCCGAATTTGAAGCCGACGCTGCGGTACACGCCGACCGAGGTGAACCCCATGGCCTCGTGCAACCCGACGCTTGCGGCGTTGGGCAACGCGATCCCGGCGTACGCCGAGACATAGCCGAGCGCCCGGACCTCCGGCACCAGCACCTCGTACAGCGCCCGGCCGATGCCGCGCCGGTGCACGCCGTCCCCCAGGTACACCGAGCAGTCGACCGACCAGCGATACGCCGCCCGCGCCCGGTGCTGGCTCGCGTACGCGAAGCCCAGGACCGTCCCAGACGCCACCGCGACGAACCACGGCAGCCGAGGACGTGCCGCAATCCGGACCTCGAACTCGGCCGCGGGCGGCGGCTGCTCCATGAACGACGCGTAGCCGGCCGTGACGTACGGCGCATACACCGCGGCGAGCGCCGCAGCATCGGCGACCGCGGCGGGGCGGATCGCGACGGTCACTGTTCGACGTCCGGGTCGGCGTCGACGCCGGCCTCCTTGCGCTGCTCGGCGGTGATCGGCGCCGGTGCGCCGGTGAGCGGGTCGTAGCCGCCGCCGGTCTTCGGGAACGCGATGACGTCGCGGATCGACTCGCTGCCGGCCAGCAGCGCGACGATCCGGTCCCAGCCGAACGCGATGCCGCCGTGCGGCGGCGCGCCGAACGCGAACGCGTCGAGCAGGAAGCCGAACTTCTCCTGCGCCTCGTCCGCGCCGAGGCCCATCACCTCGAAGACCCGCTCCTGCACGTCGCGCGCGGTGGATACGGATCGAGCCGCCGCCGATCTCGTTGCCGTTGCAGACGATGTCGTAGGCGTAGGCCAGCGCCGCGCCGGGGTCGGTGTCGAAGGTGTCCAGCGACTCCGGCTTCGGCGAGGTGAACGCGTGGTGCACGGCCGTCCAGGCGCCGGGCCCGACCGCGACGTCGCCGGCCGCCGTCGCGTCCGACGGACGGCTCGAACAGCGGCGCGTCGACGACCCAGACGAACGACCAGGCGCGACTCGTCGATCAGCCCGACCCGCCGGCCGATCTCCAGCCGCGGCGGCGCCGAGCAGCGCCCGGGCGACTTGCCGGCTGCCGGCGGCGAAGAAGACGCAGTCGCCGGGCTTGCGCGCCGACGTGGGCGGCGAGGCCCGCGCGCTCGGCGTCGGAGAGGTTCTTGGCGACCGGCCCGCCGAGCTCGCCGTCCTCGCCGACGAGGACGTAGGCCAGGCCGCGATGCGCCGCGCTGCTTGGCCCAGTCCTGCCAGGCGTCGAGCTGCTTGCGCGGCTGCGACGCGCCGCCGGGCATGACGACGGCGCCGACGTAGGGCGCCTGGAACACCCGGAACGGGGTGTCCTTGAAGAACTCGGTGCAGCTCGGTCAGCTCGAGGCCGAAGCGCAGGTCGGGCTTGTCGGAGCCGAAGCGGCGCCATCGCCTCGGCGTAGGTCATCCGCGGGATCGGCGTCTGCGATCGTCGTGGCCGATGAGCTCGCCACAGCGCGACGAGGACGTCCTCGGCCAGCGCGATGACGTCGTCCTGGTCGACGAAGCTCATCTCGATGTCGAGCTGGGTGAACTCCGGCTGCCGGTCGGCGCGGAAGTCCTCGTCGCGGTAGCAGCGGGCGATCTGGAAGTAGCGCTCCATGCCGGCGACCATCAGCAGCTGCTTGAACAGCTGCGGCGACTGCGGCAGCGCGTACCAGCTACCCGGGCGCAGCCGGGCCGGGACCAGGAAGTCGCGCGCGCCCTCGGGCGTCGAGCGGGTCAGCGTCGGCGTCTCGATCTCGACGAAGCCGTGGCTCGTGCAGCACGTCGCGGGCCGCCCGGTTGACCTCGGCTGCGCAGCCGGATCGCGGCGCGCCGGCGCGGCGCGGCGCAGGTCGAGGTAGCGGTACTTCAGCCGCGCCTCCTCGCCGACGTCGACTGTGCTCGTCGATCTGGAACGGCAGCGGCGCCGCCTCGTTCAGCACCTCGATCGACGTCGGCGACGACCTCGATCTCGCCGGTCGGCAGGTTCGGGTTCGTCGTTGCCCTCGGGACGCGGCGCGCACCTCGCCGGTGACCGCGCACGCAGTACTCGTTGCGCAGGTCGTGCGCGACGTCGGCCTCGTCGCGGACACGACCTGGGCGACGCCGGACGCGTCGCGCAGGTCGATGAACGCCACGCCGCCGTGGTCGCGCCGGCGGGCCACCCAGCCGGCGAGGGTGACGGTCTGTCCGGCGTCGCGACGCGCGCAGCGAGCCGGCGTCATGGGTGCGGATCACGCCGCCCAGTCTTTCATTGGCCTCTCACACGCGAGCGCCGCATGTCGGGCAGAAGTTGCCCGCACCCTCGTGCGCGCACCGGATACCCGTGAGGTGCTCGCGGATCGTCCGCACGATGAACTCGAGGTGGTGTACCGCGGTCTCGCCGAGTGCGGACTCGAGCCCGTCGGCAATGACGGTGCCGGACGTCAGCTCGGCCGGTTCCGTGATCATCTTTCCGTCCGGGCCGGCCCCTACGACGCGCCGCGCAAAGTGACCATTCGGCTCCAGATCGAGTTCGATGCGCCATTCGCCGCGTCGCTCGCGGAAGTAGAACGAGTGAGTGTCGACCGTGCCTTCCCACTGCTCAGGGCAGTATTCGGACGTCCGCTGGGCCTCGACTCCCTCGTGCGCGGCGACCCACTCCCCGATCCTCGCCAACTCAGCGTCGTACTCGACCTGACGAGCGATTGCCTCCGGGCTGTTCCGGTACTCGTCCCAGAATTGCTTGCGCCGTTGCCGCCCTCGCTCGCGCCGGGCGTCGTCCCACGTGCAGGGACAGTCGAAACCCGCGTCGTGGCTGTGCTCGCCGGCATCGGGTAATCGTGGGTGGTTGCCCCAGCGGCACTCCAGGCCGTCGGCGTCGAAGTGATCGAACAGCGCAGCCATCACCAGATCTGCAGTGATCTCGTCGGCGCCCGCAAGGTCCATGACCCGGCGCGCGTAGCGGCCGCGAACCTGGGCACGCTGCGCTGCGCGCTCGGCCTCGCGCCGCGCGCGCTCCTCCTGACCACCGGAGAAGTCGAAGAGGTAGAGATCACCCACCCGTTCGACGCTACGTCTCCGGGGCAACGGGTTACGTTGCCGGCGGCTTGACGACGGCCGGGCGCAGGTCGCTTTCGGGCGGTTGCCACGACGCAGGGTCGGCCGGCACCTGTTCACCACTGCGGATGTCCTTGACTTCGTCGCGGCTCGCCCGGGAACCACACGAACGGGATGCCGCGCCGCTCGGCGTAGCGGATCTGCTTGCCGTACTTCTGCGCGGACGCGGCGACCTCGGTCGCGATGCCGCGCGCCCGCAGGGCCTGGGCAACGCGCATCGCAGCGCTCGGCGCGCGCGTCCTCGTTCGGCAGCGCGACCAGCACCGCGGACGGCACCGAGCGCGACCCGGTGAGGACGCCGCGCTGGAGCAGCGGCATCAGCAGCCGAGTGACCCCAGCGAGATGCCGACGCCCGGATAGGTCGTCCTGCCGTCCGAGGCGAGCGAGTCGTAGCGCCCGCCGGAGCAGATCGAGCCCAGAGCGCTCGTAGCCGGCCATCCGGGTCTCGAACACGGTGCCCGTGTAGTAGTCCAGGCCGCGGGCGATCCGCAGGTCGGCCTCGACGGTCACGCCGGTGATCGACGCGCGCAGCCGTCGACCACCGCCGCCAGCTCGTCCAGGCCCGTCGTCGAGCAGCTCGTGTTCGACGCCGAGCGCCCGGACCTGCGCCACGAACGACGAGTCGGCGGTGCGGATCTCGGCCAGCGCGAGGCACAGCGCCGGTCTGCCGATCGTCGAGGCGCGCCTCGCTGCGCAGCTGCGCCGCGGCGGCGTCGGCCGGCAGCTTGTCCAGCTTGTCGATCACCGCGCATGACCGCGGGGACGTCCGCGACGCCGAGGCCCGCGGTAGAACCCCTCGATCAGCCGGCGGTTGTTGACCTGCATGCGCAGCGGCGGCAGGAAGTCGAGGCGACGCCAGCGCCTCGGCCATCACCCGCGCGACCTCGACGTCGTGGTGGAACGGCAGCACGTCGCGGGCGACGACGTCGATGTCGGCCTGGGTGAACTCGCGGTAGCGACCCTCCTGCGGGCGCTCTCCGCGCCATACCTTCTGGATCTGGTAGCGGCGGAACGGGAACTCGAGATGCCCGGCGTGCTCGAGCACGTAGCGCGCGAACGGCACGGTGAGGTCGAAGTGCAGGCCCAATGAGTGGGCGCGGTCCGGGCTCGTCAGCCTCCTCGGCGTGCAGCCGGCGCAGGACGTAGACCTCCTTCTCGATCTCGCCCTTGCGCAGCAGCTCGTCGAGCGGCTCGACGGCCGGCGTCTCGAGCGGCGCGAAGCCGTGCAGCTCGAAGGTCTGCCGCAGCCGGTCGAGGACCGCCAGCTCGACGAAGCGCTGCGCGGGCAGCAGCTCGGGAAAGCCGGAGAGTCGGCATCAGATGTCCTGGAGGTACGGGTTGGTCGCCCGTTCGCGGGCGATGGAGGTGGACGGGCCATGGCCGGGATGCACGACCGTGGCGTCGTCCATCGGCAGGATGACGTCGCGCAGCGACGCCTGCATCTGCGCCATCGATCCGCCGGGCAGGTCGGTGCGGCCGATCGAGCCGGCGAACAGGACGTCCCCGGAGAACACCACGGGCTCGTCCGAACCGGATATCCCGAACACGACCGAGCCGGCGCTGTGGCCCGGCGCGTGCGTGACGGCGAAGTCGAGTCCGGCGATCGAGATCTTGTCGTTCGACGCGAGCTCGCGGACGTCGTCTGGCTCGGCGAAGGTCAGCGAGCCGAACAGCGGCGTGCCGACCGGCAGCCCGACGCCCGACCAGGGGTCCGCGAGCTGGCCGCGATCGGCCGGGTGGATGTAGGCCGGCACGTCGCGCGCCTGGCACACGGGGAGCACCGAGAACGTGTGGTCGAAATGCCCGTGCGTGAGCAGCACCGCCACCGGGTGCAGCCGGTGTTCGGCGATGACCTCGTCGAGCTCGCCGGTGACGCCGATGCCCGGATCGATCACGACGCACTGTTCACCCGCGGCCGGCGCGACGACCCAGCAGTTGGTGTCGGTCACGGCGGACGGGAAACCCGCGATGAGCACGCCGGGGACTCCTGAGCTGTGGGGTGGACGGACGTCCCAGACTACCGACAGCGGATTCTCAGCAGAGGACACAACCAGCTTCCGTAGACTGCCGGGGGTTTGGCGCCAGCCTTCCCGCCCGCTTCACCCGGAGGACACCCACGTGCCCACGAACCAGCAGCGCCGCGAAGCCGAACGGCGCCGCCTGCAGCGCCAGCTCGAGGAGCGCCGCGCCCGGGAGGCCGCCCGCAAGCGGACGACGCTCATCGCCTCGATCATCGGGACGGTCGTGGTCATCGCCGCGGTGATCGTGATCGTGGTCGTCACGGTCGGCGGCTCGGACAAGAAGAACAACGCGGGCAACCAAAACCAGTCGAAGCCCACCGCCACCACCAGCAGCAGCACACCCACTACAAGCAGCACTGCACCGGCCGTCCCGACGCCGACCGCGCCCTGCACCGGCCCGCCGAAGGGCGCGAACGCCAGCTTCCAGGGCGTCACCGTGACCGGCGCGAAGGACCTCGCGCACGGGCCGACGGTCAAGTCGATCTCCGAGCACGCGCCGGCCACGCTGCAATGCATGGATCTCGTCGTGGGCAAGGGCAAGCCGGCCACCGCGACGTCGACCGTCTCGGTCCAGTACGTCGGCGTCCTCTACAAGAACGGGACCTTCTTCGACTCGTCGTGGAAGAACAACGGCGGCAAGCCTGTCTCGTTCCCGCTCACCGGCGTCGTGGCCGGCTTCACGCAGGGCATCGGCGGAGCGGGCAAGGTCGCCCCGATGCGGGTCGGCGGCCGGCGCATCATGATCCTGCCCGCCTCACTGGGTTACGGCGCCAGCGCCAACGGCAGCATCCCGGCGAACTCCCCGCTCGTGTTCGTCGTCGACCTCACCAAGGTCGGCTGACCTGGTGCCGACGGACAAGCAGCGGCGCGAGGCGGAACGCCGTCGCCTGCAACGCCAGCTGCAACGCCGAGCCGAACGCGACGCGCGGCGCCGGCGTTTCGCGCTGATCGCCTCCATCGTCGGCACGCTCGTCGTCGCCACGGTCGTGATCGTGGTCGTCGTGGCCACCAGCAACGACAAGTCGACGCCGGCCGCCGGCGGGGCGGCCTACCCGTGCACCTGGACGAAGAGCGGCACCGCGGCGAAGGCCGCGACGGTTCCGTCGACGACTCGGCCGCCGAAGACCGGCAAGGTCGACGTGCTGGTGCAGACCTCGCAGGGCCCGATGACGTTCCAGCTGGATCGCGCGGCCGCACCATGCGCCGTCGCGAGCTTCGTATCGCTGACCGAGCAGGGCTACTACAACGGCACGTCGTGCCATCGACTGACGAGCGGGGCGCTGTCCGTCCTCCAGTGCGGCGACCCCACCGGCACGGGCAGCGGGGGTCCGGGCTATACCTTCGCCGACGAGCTGACCGGCAAGGAGAAGTACACCCGTGGCGTCCTCGCGATGGCCAACTCGGGAGCGGACACGAACGGCAGCCAGTTCTTCATCGTCTACAAGAACTCGACACTGCAGCCGAACTACACCGTCTTCGGTTCGGTGACCACCGGGCTTAAGGTTGTCGACAAGGTGGCCGCCGCGGGAAGCGACAACTCCAACGCGGCCGGTGACGGTAAGCCGAAGCTGGCGATCAGCCTGACGAGCGTGGGGGTCGTGCAGTAACGGCGCTCAGTTGCCGGTCTGGACGCGGTGGGCGTCGTACACGCCCTCGATGCCCTTGATCGCGCGAAGCAGGTGCTTGAGGTGCTTCGCCTCGGCCATCTCGAAGGTGAACCGGCTGACGGCGACGCGGTCGCGGTTGGTGGTGACGTTCGCCGACAGGATGCTCACCCGGTCGTCGGACAGCACCCGGGTGACGTCGGAGAGCAGGCCGTGCCGGTCGAGCGCCTCGACCTGGATCGACACCACGTACGTCGCCCCGGCCGACGGCACCCAGTCGACGTCCACCAGCCGCTCGGGCTGCTGGCGCAGCGCGGCCGCGTTGGTGCACGTCGTGCGGTGGATCGACACCCCGCCACCACGCGTGACGAAGCCGAGGATTTCATCACCGGGTACCGGGGTGCAGCAGCGGGCGAGCTTGGTGTGGATGTCGGTGACGCCCTTGACCCGCACGCCGGAGTCCGCCGAGCGCGGCGCGACGAACGACGGAGGCTCGACCGCCGACGGGACGGTGGCCTCGGCGATGTCCTCGGCCGCTCCCTCGGCGCCGCCGAGCTGGTTGACCAGCTTCTGCACCACCGACTGCGCCGACACGTGGCTCTCGCCGATCGCCGCGTACAGCGCCGAGATGTCGGCGTAGTGCATGTCGTGCGCGAGGGTGAGCAGCTGATCGCCGCCCATTAGTCGCTGGATCGGCAGGGACGCCTTGCGCATCGCCTTCGACAGCGCTGTCTTGCCTGCGTCGATCGCGTCCTCGCGGCGTTCGCGGGCGAACCACTGCCGGATCTTCGTCCTCGCCCGGGGCGACTTGACGAACTCCAGCCAGTCGCGCGAGGGGCCGGCCCCCTCGGCCTTCGACGTGAAGATCTCGACCGTGTCGCCGTTGTCCAGCGCGCTCTCGAGCGCCACCAGCTTGCCGTTCACCCGGGCGCCGATGCACCGGTGCCCGACCTCGGTGTGCACGGCGTAGGCGAAGTCCACTGGGGTGGAGCCGCCGGGCAGCCCGAGCACGTCGCCCTTCGGGGTGAAGACGTAGACCTCGTTCGCGCCCAGGTCGTAGCGCAGGGCGTCGAGGAACTCCTCGGGCTCCTGCGCCTCGCGCTGCCAGTCGAGCAGCTGGCGCAGCCAGCCCATCTCCTCCGACATGCCACCGGGATCGGCGATCGCGACGTCCTTGCGCTCCTTGTACCTCCAGTGCGCTGCGATGCCGTACTCGGCGGTGCGGTGCATGGCCTGGGTGCGGATCTGCAGCTCCACCGGCTTGCCGGCCGGGCCGATGATCGTCGTGTGCAGCGACTGGTACATGTTGAACTTCGGCATCGCGATGTAGTCCTTGAACCGGCCCGGGACGGGCTGCCAGTTCGCGTGGATGACACCGAGGGTGGCGTAGCAGTCGCGCTCGGACTCGACGAGCACCCGGATGCCGACGAGATCGTAGATGTCGGTGAACTCCCGACCGCGGACGATCATCTTCTGGTAGATCGAGTAGTAGTGCTTCGGTCGGCCGGTGACCTCGGCCTTGATGCCACCCTCGCGCAGGTCGGCGCGGATCCGTTCGACGACCTCGCTCAGATAGGTGTCGCGGCTGGGCGCGCGTTCAGCCACCAGGCGCACGATCTCGTCGTAGCGCTTCGGGTAGAGGGTGGCGAACGAGAGGTCCTCGAGCTCCCACTTGACGGTGTTCATGCCGAGCCGGTGGGCCAGCGGCGCCAGCACCTCGAGCGTCTCGCGGGCCTTGTGCGCCTGCTTCTCCGGCGGCAGGAAGCGCAGCGTGCGCATGTTGTGCAGCCGGTCGGCGAGCTTGATGACGAGGACGCGCGGGTCACGGGCCATCGCGACGACCATCTTGCGGATCGTCTCGGCCTCGGCGGCGGCACCGAACTTGACCTTGTCGAGCTTCGTGACGCCGTCGACGAGGTGTGCGACCTCGGGGCCGAACTCCTTGGTGATGTCATCGAGGGTGAGGCCGGTGTCCTCGACGGTGTCGTGCAGCAACGCGGCGACGAGCGTCGTGGTGTCCATGCCGAGCTCGGCCAGGATCGTGGCGACGGCAAGCGGGTGGGTGATGTACGGGTCGCCGCTCTTGCGCAGCTGGCCCCGGTGGCACACCTCGGCGCGGTCGTAGCCGCGCTGCAGAAGCCGCGCGTCGACCTTGGGGTGCGAGCGGCGGTGGATCGCGAGCAGCGGCTCGAGCACCGGCATGACCGGCGACTGGCGACGGGTGGACGTGACAACCCGGCGGGCCAGCCGATCGCGGACCCGGCGGCGGTGGTGGGCGCTCGCGAGCTGCGCGGCCGCCGCGTCGGCGGTCTCGTCCGGCTCGGTGACCAGGACGGGGGCATCCGTCGCCGCCGGGTCGGTGTCTTCCTCGCGGTCGACCACCGATCCCGTGAGCTGGGGCGGCGTTTGCCGCATACCGGCATCCGTGGTCAGGACCGGACCCCTCTCTCGCACTGGACTCGTCCAGTCTACGGGCCTCAGAGGGTCAGCAGGGCTTCCAGCGGCGGGAGGCCGGCCAGCGCGGCCCGTCCGTCCAGGAACCCGAGCTCGACGATGACCGCCATGCCGACGACGGTGGCACCGGCGGCGGTGAGCAGTTCGGCGGCCGCGCGCATCGTGCCGCCGGTGGCCAGCACGTCGTCGACGATCACGACCCGCTTGCCGGCGAGCAGCCCCTCGGGAACCTCGAGCTCCGCGCTGCCGTACTCGAGGTCGTAGGAGCGGCGCAGCGTCGGCGGCGGCAATTTCCCGGCCTTGCGCACCGGGACCAGCCCGCAGCCGAGCTGGCGGGCGAGCGCCCCGGCGATCAGGAAACCGCGCGCCTCGATGCCGGCGACGATGTCCGCGCCGCCGTCCGCGGACCGGGCCAGCTCGTGGACGACGGCATCGAATGCCGCAGCGTCGGCCAGCAGCGGGGCGATGTCCTTGAACAGGATCCCGGGCTTCGGGAAGTCCGGCACGTCGCGCAGCAGTCCGGCGATGCGCTTGCTCAACGCCTCGTTCATCGGCCGCGCTTGCGCCTGCCGTCGGGGCGGGCGCCCACCTTCGGCGCGGGCGCCGGGCCGCTGCGGCGCGGCGCGATGGCGGCGCCGGTGAGCGCGGCCTCGGCCGCCTTGCGCGCCTCGCTCGACCGCTTGGCGACCACCCGTTTGGTGAGCGCCTTGTACTGCGGGTCGCGTTCGGTGAGGTCCACCACGATCGGGGTGGCGAGGAACAGCGACGAGTAGGCGCCGGAGGCGAGACCGACGAACAGGATCAGCGCGAGGTCCTTGATCGTGCCGACGCCCAGGACGCCGGCGCCGATGAACAGCAGGCCGGCGACCGGCAGCAGCGCGATCATCGACGTGTTGATCGAGCGCATCAGCGTCTGGTTGACCGCGGTGTTCGCCGCCTCGGAGAACGTCGTCCTGGACCCGGCCAGGATGTCCTTCGCGTTCTCCGCGACCTTGTCGTAGACGACCACCGTGTCATAGAGCGAGAACCCGAGGATCGTCAGCAGTCCGACGATCGTGGACGGCGTGACCTCGAACCCGATGAGCGAGTAGACGCCGGCGGCCACCACGAGGTCGTGGACGAGCGCGAGCATGCCTCCGATGGCCATCCGCCACTGGAAGCGCAGCGAGATGTAGATCGACACCGCGATCAGGAAGATGATCAGGCCTTCCAGCGCCTTGACCGTGGTGTCGTGTCCCCACCGGGAGCTGATCGTGTTCGGCGATATGGCATCCGCCTTGATGTCCAACGCCTTGGCCACCGACGTAACGACCTCGGCCTGTTTCTTCGGCTTTAGCGTCTGCGTGTTGACGACGATCTGGCGACTGGACCCGGAACCGACGTCCTGCGGGGCCTCGCCGGGGGTCACGCCGGCCGCTTCGAATGCGGACGTGACGTCGTCGGTCGTGATCGAGGTGCCGGACGTGGGGATCTGGAACGTCGAGCCGCCCTTGAACTCCACGCCGTAGTTGAAGCCGCGGAAGACGAAGCTGAGCACGCAGATCAGGACCAGTACGCCGGAGGCCGCGTACCAGCGCATGCGGCTTCCGATGAAGTTGATCCGCGTCTCGCCGCGGTAGAGCTTGCTGACGAAGGACATCAGCGCTCCCCCTTCCCGTCGCCCTGTTCGCGCATCCGGGCCCGCCGGGCGGCGGCGCGCTCGGCTGCGGTGCCGGGCTCCGGAGTTGCGCGGCGGCGTTCCTCGGGCGCTCCGGCGGCCTCGTCCGCATCGTCGGGCGCCGACTCGCCGGTGGCCGATTCAGCCTCCTCCTCGAGGACGGCGACGGCGGCGGGTTCGGTGTCGCGGGCGGTCGATCGTCGCGTCCGTGCGGGGCGCTTGCGCGCCGGAGCAGGTTCGTCGTCGGATGTGGAGATGCCCCCCACGCGCACGGATGCGAGGCCGGTGAACCGCGCCGAACCGAAGGCCGCCCGGCGCGACAGCATCGACACCATCGGGTGGGTGAAGAGGAACACGACGACGAGGTCGAGGATCGTCGACATGCCCAGCGTGAACGCGAAGCCCCGCACGTCTGCGGCGGCGAAGTAGTAGAGGATCGCGGCGGCGAGGAACGACACGGTGTCCGCCGACAGGATCGTGCGC
The DNA here is from genome assembly GCA_963797455.1 of uncultured Actinomycetota bacterium. Classification (GTDB taxonomy): domain Bacteria; phylum Actinomycetota; class Actinomycetes; order Mycobacteriales; family Jatrophihabitantaceae; genus Jatrophihabitans. Next base: position 78,583 of record CAWCPK010000001.1, read on the forward strand.
CGGGCCCGGACCCACGCGCGCGGCACTGCCACGCGCAGGGATCTGCCTTCGTGCACCTCGTCCTTCATGCGTTCGAAGAACACGACGAAGGAGTCCGCGGTGATGCCGAGCGCGACGATGAAGCCGGCAATGCCCGCGAGGTCGAGGGTGAACCCGATCTGCTTGCTGAGGATGACGAGCATGGCGTAGGTCAGCGTGCCGGACACGATCAGCGACGCGATCGTGACCAGGCCGAGCGCCCGGTAGTAGAGCAGCGAGTAGATGATCACCAGGCCGAGCCCGATGCCGCCGGCGAGGAACGCCGCCTGCAACTGCACGTCACCGAGCGTTGCCGAGACGTTCTTGATCTCTTCGGGACGGAAGCTCAGCGGCAGCTTGCCGTAGTTCAGCTCCTTGGCGAGGTCCTTGGCCTCACTTTGGCCGAAGTTGCCCGACACGCTGGTCTGCCTGTCGAGCACCGCGAGCGTCACCGGGTCGGAGATGACCTGCCCGTCGAGGGTGAAGCCGACGAAGTCCGAGCACGGGATCGTCGCCGACGGCCCGCACGGTGCGGTCGAGGTGGTCTGCTTCACGCTGACGTTCTGATCGCTCTGGTGGTAGGCGCTGGTCCAGGCGTGCCACGCGTCGGCGCCCGACCCCTTGAGCGTCAGGCTCACGGTCCAGTAGACGGCGCCGTTGCCGCTCGCGTTCGGCGCCTGGGCGGTGGCCGAGCCGATCTGCGTGCCGTGGACGACGACGTGGCCGAGGAGGTAGGCGAAGGTGTTCGTGGGGTCGCAGGCGAGGTAGAAGTTGTACGCGATGTCCGGCTCGGTCTTGGCCGCGTTGCACCTGTAGTTCTGCAGCGCGACGGTGATCTCCTGCTGCTGCGTCGCGGTCAGTGCCGAGTACGCATGGCACGGCACGGCCTTGCCGTTCAGGCTGGGCATCGCCGGCGACGGGCACTTCTCCGCGTTGAGCGCCTTCGTGTTCTTGATCGATTGGGTGAGCAGCGGCTGCAGGGTCGGATCCGCCTTGATGAGCACCGCGAACGGGTCGGCGAGGCAGCGGGCGGTCGCAGCGGTGCTGCTCGATGCACTGCCCGAGCCGGTCGGTGTGGTCGAGTTCGACGCGGAGGTCGACGGCGTGGTCGTCGGCGTGGTCGTCGGCGGGGTGCTGGTGGGCGCCGCCAATCGGCGGTTCGCCTCGTCGTGCGTCGACTTCGTGGCGGTGCCGGAGCCGGTCGCTGTGGATGACCCCGTCTCGGTTCCGGACGGGGAGGCGGACGAGGACGGGGACGGCGTGCCAGTCGATTTCGGGACCTTGTTGCTGCACGTGATCGGTTGCGCGGGGGCCATGATGCCGCGGAAGTTGAGGACGGCGGCCTTGCCGAGCGCGGCGACGTCCGCTCCGGTGGCGCTCGGGATCTCGACGACCAGTTGGTTGCTGCCCTGCACGACGACCGTCGCGCCGGTGACACCGTAGGTGTTGATCCGGTCTTCGAGGATCTGCCGGGCCTGCGTCATCTGCGACGAGGTCGGCGCCGGGGCGCCCTTCGGCGACAGCGCGGTGTAGACGACGCGGACGCCGCCGACGAGGTCGATGCCGAGCTTGGGGGTGTGCCGCTGGCCGGGGAACACGATCAGCGAGTACAGGGCGACCAGCAACAGGAGCAGGGCAAGGAAGTAGCGCCCGACGCGCAGCGTTCCGGGGGGTGGTGCCACGGACAGTTCTCCTCGACGTTCGGGCTAAGGCTGGCTTGCGCAGTGCCTGGCGCGCACGGATGTGCCGGTGCGCGGGCCGCACGACAGTATGACCCACGCAATTCGCCGCGTTCTCATGGCGCTCCGCTCGTGATCAGGAGTCGGGATCGGCGCCGCCGTTCTCCCGCGATCGTGGCTTGTCGAGATCGACACCCGCAGCCGGGTCGTCCGCCCCGTCCGCGTCGGTGCGGTACCGCGTGGGCAGCGAGGCGATATCGCGCAGCGCGGCGATCGCCCACTTGACCTCGACCCCCGGCGCGATCGACAGCAGCACCGTCTCGTCGTCGTTGCGTGCCACGACCGTCCCGTACAGCCCGGAGGTGGTCATCACCTCGCTCCCGACGCCGATCCGCTCGGCCCGCTCGAGCTGGGTCTGGGCAGCTCGCCGTCTGGCGCGGGCGGAGAACACGAGCAGTCCGATGACCACGACCATGAAGATCACGAACGGCAGCAGGCTTTTCACGACGGAAGGTCCCAGCGACGGTGGCAGGTGGCGTCCTGAGCCTACGCGTCGAACAGCGTCGGCCCGTGTCCCGGCGTCGGCGCGGGCTGGGTGGGCGGGGGAAGGCCCAGGTGCGCCCAGGCGGCCGGTGTGGCCACTCGGCCGCGCGGCGTGCGGGCCAGCAGGCCGGCCCGGACGAGGAACGGCTCGGCGACCTCCTCGACGGTCTCGACCTCCTCGCCGACGGCCACTGCGAGCGTGCCTACCCCGACCGGTCCCCCGCCGAAGCGCCGGACCAGGGCGTCGAGCACGGCCCGGTCGAGGCGGTCGAGGCCCAGTTCGTCGACGTCGTAGACGGCCAGCGCAGCGCGCGCGATCTCTTCGGTGACGACTCCGTCGGCGCGGACCTCGGCGTAGTCACGGACCCGGCGCAGCAGCCGGTTGGCGATCCGCGGCGTCCCGCGCGAGCGGCTGGCGATCTCCGCGGCGCCGTCCGGGCGCATGTCCACGCGGAGCAGCTCGGCCGAGCGATCCAACACCTGCTCGAGCTCGTCCGTGCCGTAGAAGTCCATGTGCCCGGTGAAGCCGAACCGGTCGCGCAGCGGTCCGGTGAGCAGGCCGGCCCGCGTCGTGGCGCCGACGAGGGTGAACGCGGCGAGGTCGAGCGGGATCGCGGTGGCACCGGGGCCCTTGCCGACGATGACGTCGACGCGGAAGTCCTCCATCGCCATGTAGAGCAGCTCCTCGGCGGGGCGGGCGATGCGGTGGATCTCGTCGATGAACAGGACCTCGCCGTCGGTGAGGCTGGTGAGCAGCGCCGCGAGGTCGCCGGCCCGCTCGATCGCCGGGCCGCTGGTGACCCGGATCGGCGCCCCCAGCTCGGCGGCGATGATCATGGCGAGGCTCGTCTTGCCCAGCCCGGGCGGGCCGGAGAGCAGGACGTGGTCGGGCGGGCGGCTGCGGCGCAGCGCGCTCTCGAGGACCAGCTGCAGCTGTTCGCGGACCTTGGGCTGCCCGACGAACTCGGTGAGCCGCTTGGGCCGCAGGCTGGCCTCGACCTCGCGCTCCTCCGGGAACGCGGCCGGGTCGACGAGGTCCTCGGTAGGTTCACTCATCAGGTGCGTCCGAGGAGCTGGATGCTCTTGCGGAGCAGGGCCGGGACGTCCGGCGCGCCCTCGCCCGGCACGTCGGAGGCGACGACGTCGATGGCGTCCGCGGCCTCGCGTCCGGAGAAGCCGAGCCCGGCGAGCGCGTGCGTGAGCTGGTCGCGCCAGGGCGCGACGGCCACGACACCGTCGCCGGCCAGGACGGCGGGATCGCCGTTGTCGATCGAGCCGATCCGGTCCCGGAGCTCGATGACGATCCGCTCGGCACCCTTGCGCCCGATGCCCGGCACGTGGGTGAGCGCCGGGTAGTCGCTGGTGGCGATCGCCCGGCGCAGCTCGCGCGGCGCGTGCACGGCGAGCATGGTCTGCGCGAGCTTCGGCCCGACGCCGTTCGCCGTCTGCAGCAGCTCGAACATGGCGCGCTCGTCGTCGTCCGCGAAGCCGTAGAGGGTGAGCGAGTCCTCGCGCACGACGAGGCTGGTAGCCAGCCGCGCGGGCTCGCCGACCCGCAGCCGGGCCAGCGTTCCGGGCGAGCACGAGACGGCCAGCCCGACGCCGCCCACCTCCACGACCGCGCCGTCCGGGCCGAGGGCGGCGACGACGCCGCGCACGCTGGCGATCATGCTTGCTCCAAATGGCGTTGTGCGGTCGCGCGGGCCAGCCGCGCCGTCGCGCCGCCGCGCCACAGCTGGCAGATCGCGAGGGCGAGTGCGTCAGCGGCGTCGGCCGGTCGCGGCGTCTCGGCCAGCCGCAGCAGCCGGCTGACCATGGCGCCGACCTGGGCCTTGTCGGCGCGGCCCGACCCGGTGACCGCGGCCTTCACCTCGCTGGGCGTGTGCAGCGCCACCGGCAGGCCGGCCCGGGTGGCGGCGACGATCGCCAGCCCGGCGACCTGCGCGGTGCCCATGACGGTGCGGACGTTCTGCTGGCTGAACACCCGCTCGACGGCGACGACGTCGGGGGTGAACCGTGCGATGGCGGCCGCGATCGCGTCGGCCTGCGCGAGGAGCCGCTCGCCGACCGGCGCGTCCGCGGCGGTGCGCACGACTTCGACGTGGACGAGGTGCACGGCCCGCCCTGGGGAGCCGTCGACTACCCCGATTCCACAGCGGGTCACGCCGGGGTCGACACCCAGCACGCGCACGGGACACCCCTCCATCGAACGGTCGTTCGATGCAGCCTAAGGCGCGGACGCCGTGGCGACGCCGTACAACACGCCGATTCCCGTACGGTCAGCGCGTGAGCTACGACCTCGGCAAGCGCCGCCGCGGCGCCGTCCGGCCCAGCCCGCTGTTCCTCACCGTCCTCGCCGTCACGGCGCTCGGTGGTGTGCTCGCGTGGAGCACGGACACGCCGGGCTCGCGGCTCGGCGACTTCGGCGTGTTCGTGCTCGTGCTCGGCGGCTGGGTGACGTCGGTCTGCATCCACGAGTTCGCGCACGCCTACGCGGCGTATCGCGCCGGTGATCGCAGCGTGGAGGCGCGCGGGTACCTCACCCTGAACCCGTTCAAGTACGCGCACCCGGTGCTGTCGATCCTGCTGCCGCTGGTGGCGATCGTGGGTGGCGGGTTCGGGCTGCCCGGAGGCGCCGTGTACCTGCACCCGCACAGCTTCCGGACGAGGGGCGCGCGGAGCATGGCGGCTGCGGCCGGACCGCTGACCAACGTGGTGTTCGCCGTGGTGCTGGTGCTGCTGGCGAAGGACCACGTCTCGCTGACCGACATCGGCAGCTACCTCGGCGGGCAGGGCGCGCACACCAGGTTCTGGGGCGGCGTCGCGTTCCTGGCGCTGCTTCAGGTCACCGCCGCGGTGCTGAACCTGCTGCCGGTACCCGGCCTCGACGGTTACGCGATCATCGAGCCCTACCTCGACCCGGAGACCGTCCGGATCGGCGAGAAGGTCAAGCCGTGGGGGCTGCTCGCCGTCATCCTGCTGCTGTTCTACGCGACGCCGGTCAAGAACGCATTCTTCGATCTCGTCGACGCGATCTACGGCGCGATCGGCGGGAGCGACCTCATGCACAGCTTCGGCTACCAGCTGTTCCGGTTCTGGGCGAAGGACCGGCTGTAGCCGTTGCGGTTCACTCGGCGCCGACAGCCTCGAGGATCTCGTCGCTGACGTCGAAGTTCGCGTAGACGTTCTGCACGTCGTCGAGGTCTTCGAGGGCGTCCACGAGCCGCAGCACCTTGCGGGCACCCTCCTCGTCGAGCGGCACCTGGACGCTGGGCAGGAACGACGTCTCGGCGGAGTCGTAGTCGATCTTGGCGTCCTGCAGTGCGGAGCGGACCGGCACCAGGTCGGTGGCCTCGCTGACCACCTCGTATGCGCCGCCGAGGTTGTTGACCTCCTCGGCACCGGCGTCGAGCACGGCCAGCAGCACGTCATCCTCGGCCAACCCGTTGTCCGGGACGATCACCACACCCTTGCGGTTGAACAGGTACGATACCGAGCCCGGGTCGGCCATCGAGGCGCCGTTGCGGGTCATCGCGGTGCGGACCTCCATCGCCGCACGGTTGCGGTTGTCGGTGAGGCACTCGATGAGCAGCGCGACCCCGCTGGGTCCGTAGCCCTCGTACATGATCGTCTGCCAGTCGGCCCCGCCGGCCTCGGCACCGGATCCGCGCTTGACCGCGCGCTCGATGTTGTCGATCGGGACGGAGTTCTTGCGGGCCTTCTGGATCGCGTCGTAGAGCGTCGGGTTGCCGTCCGGGTCACCGCCGCCGGTGCGTGCCGCGACTTCGATGTTCTTGATCAGCTTGGCGAAGAGCTTGCCGCGCTTGGCGTCGACGACGGCCTTCTTGTGCTTGGTCGTCGCCCACTTTGAGTGGCCGCTCACGGTTGTCCATCCTGTTGTCGTCCGGTCCGACCGTCCATCGTAGTCAGGAGATACTGCGGTCGTGGAGGTGACGACGTCTCAGGGCCTCACGGCCGCCCAGGTGGCCGAGCGCGTGGCGACGGGGCGCACCAACGCGGTCGACCAGCACACCAGCCGCACCACGCTGGAGATCGTCCGGGCCAACGTCCTCACCGTGTTCAACGGCCTGCTGGCCACCCTGTTCGTCCTGACGCTGGCGACCGGACGCTGGCAGAACGCCCTGTTCGGCGGGGTGATCGTGGCCAACGCCGCGATCGGCATCATCCAGGAACTGCGCGCCAAGCGGACCCTCGACCGGCTCGCGGTGCTCAACGCTGTCAACGCCCGGGTCATGCGCGACGGGGTGATCTGCGAGATCGCGCTCGGCGAGGTCGTCCAGGACGACCTCGTCGCGTTGCGGGCCGGCGACCAGGTGCCCGCGGACGGCGACGTCGTCGAGTCGGCCGGGCTGGAACTGGACGAATCGCTGCTCACCGGCGAGTCCGATCCGATCGCGAAGGCTCCCGGCGACGACGTCCGCTCGGGCGCGATCGTGGTTGCCGGCCAGGGCCGATTCCAGGCCACCGGCGTCGGCGCGAACGCCTACGCGACACAACTCGCCACCGAAGCGCGCCGGTTCACGATCACGCACTCGGAGCTGGTGGCCGGCACGAACCGGCTGCTGCGCTGGATCTCGGTGATGATGCTCATCGTCGGGCCAGTGCTGCTGTGGAGCCAGTTTCGTAGCAAGGACAACAAGGGCTGGCAGGACGCCGTCACCGGCGCGGTGGCCGCGCTGGTCGGCATGGTGCCCGAAGGCTTGGTCCTGCTGACCAGCCTCGCTTTCGGGCTGGCGACGATCAGCCTGGCCCGCCGCCAGACGCTCGTCCAGGAGCTGCCCGCGGTCGAGGGCCTCGCGCGGGTGGACGTCGTCTGTCTCGACAAGACGGGCACGCTGACCCACGGCGACGTCGAGTTCGACCACCTCGAGGTGCTCGACGACACCGCGCAGCGGGACATCGACGAGGCGCTCGGGCTGCTCTGCCGGGCGCCCGACGCGAACGCCACTGCTGCCGCCGTCGCCGCGGTCGTCCCTGAACCGACCTGGCAGCAGCTCGGCGCGGTGCCGTTCTCCTCCGCCCGCAAGTGGTCGGCGGCGGTGACGGCCGAGCACGGCACCTGGATCCTGGGCGCACCGGAGATGGTGCTGCCCGACGCCGCGACACCAGCGGAGCGCGCAGCGCGGACGGGCGCCGAGGAGCGCGCCGGAGCCGGTGGCCGGGTGCTACTGCTCGCCCGCTCGGTGAGCTCTGCGTCCGGCGGTGACGGCGGCGAGCCGGCGTTGCCCGCCGAGCTCGTCCCGGTCGCGCTCGTCGTCCTCGCCGAGCGGATCCGCGCCGACGCCCCCGACACGCTGCGCTACTTCACCGAGCAGGGCGTGCGGCTGATCGTCATCTCCGGCGACAGCGCGCGCACCGTCGGCGCGGTGGCCCTCGCGGTCGGCGTGCCCGGAGTCACCGGCGCGGAGGACGCCGTCGACGCGCGGACCCTGCCTGAAGACATCGACGAACTCGGCGCGATGCTCGAGGAGCACCACGTGTTCGGCCGCGTCACGCCGCACCAGAAGCGCGCAGTCGTGGCCGCGCTGCAAAAACGCGGGCATGTCGTGGCGATGACCGGCGACGGGGTCAACGACGCGCTCGCGCTCAAGGACGCCGACATCGGCGTCGCGATGGGCAACGGCTCCCCCGCCACCCGCGCCGTGGCGCAGCTCGTCCTGCTGGACGGGCGGTTCGCGCACCTGCCCGACGTGGTCGCGGAAGGGCGACGCGTCATCGCGAACATCGAACGCGCGGCCAACCTGTTCCTCGTCAAGAACATCTACTCGCTGGTGCTCGCGATCGTCACCGCGATCACGCTCGCGGCCTACCCGTTCGCACCGATCCAGCTGACGCTCATCTCGAACCTGACCATCGGCATCCCGGGGTTCTTCCTGGCCCTGGGACCGAACCGGCGTCGCTATGTGCCCGGCTTCCTGACTCGCGTGCTGCGCTTCGCGGTGCCCACGGGCATTGCGATCGGTGCTGCTGCCTACGTCGGTTACCGGTTGGCCCGCTTCCTCGACTCGTCGGGAGGTGTCGCGGGCGGACGGACGACGGCCACCCTTGTCGTGCTCATCGTCTCGCTGTGGACGCTGCTGGTGCTCGCCCGCCCCATCAAGGGCTGGAAGCTCGCGCTCGTCGCCGTCATGGCCGGCGCCGCAGCGACCATCGTCGCCGTGCCGGCGCTGGGGCACGGGATCTTCCTGCTTTCGCCCACGCCGCTGCGCGTCGGCATCGCCGCGGCGATCGGCGCCGGCGGCGCGTTGCTCGTGGAGCTCTCCTACCGCGCGGTCGAGCGGCTGCTCGGCAGCACTCACGCCTCCCGGACGACGTCCGCGAACAGCGAGTGAAGCCGCAGGTCGCCGGTCAGCTCGGGGTGGAAGGACGTCGCGAGCAGATTGCCCTGCCGCACCACGACGACGTGCTCGTCCACAGTTCCGGGGTTCGCCCGGCCCAGCGCGGTGGCGGCCGGGCCGATCTCCTGCACCCACGGCGCGCGGATGAACACCGCCCGCACCGGGCCGCCGTCGATGCCCTCGACGATCACGTCCTCCTCGAAGGAGTCGACCTGGCGACCGAAGGCGTTGCGACGCACGGTCATGTCGATGCCGCCAAAGGTCGCGTCCATCGGCGAACCGGCCTCGTCGACGCGGTCGGCGAGCAGGATCATGCCGGCGCAGGAGCCGTACACCGGCAGTCCCTCGGCGATTCGCGCGCGCATCGGCTCGAACAGCTCGAAGATCCTCGCGAGCTTGACGATCGTCGTCGACTCGCCGCCCGGAATGATCAGCCCGTCGACCTTGTCGAGTTCGCCCGGGCGGCGCACCGTGATCGCGTCCACGCCCGCGGCCGCGAGGGCGTGCAGATGCTCGCGGACGTCCCCCTGCAGCGCCAGGACGCCGACCGCGGGCCGCGCGGTCATGCGACCAGCGCGCGCAGGTTGTCCACCGCCATCTCGAGCCGATCGAGCGCCTCGGCCACGCCTGCGTTGTGAACGCCGGTGAGTCCTGCGCGGATCAGATTGCGGGCGAGAACCGTCGGCTTGATCCCCAACGCTGCCGCGCGGGTCTCCAGGGCCGTGAGCTCGTCAGGGTCGAGTCGCAGGGTGAACACGATCGACGACCCCCCTGCGCCGCGGCGGCTCCGGCTGGGCAGACTCGCCGCAACCGCTGTGTCGGCGGCCGTCAGTGCCTCGAGTTCACGCTGCACCTCGGCGATGGCGAAGGCACGAGCATTGGTCATGGTGGGCACCGTACGGCGCCGATCCGACAATTTCGGCCGCGCCGCCCTCACGACGGCATCCCTCACGACGGCATGTGGTGGCTCCGAGGTTGTATTACGTCTGTGATACGACCTGGCAACAGCCATATCGTGCCCGACCCTTGTACGTCGGCCTGGATTCGCGACGCCGGCCGTCACCAGCCGCGCTGGGCGAGGCGATGCGGCTGCGGGATCTCCTCGACGTTGATCCCGACCATCGCCTCGCCCAGGCCCCGCGACACCTTCGCGATGACGTCCGGATCATCGAAGAAAGTCGTCGCCTTGACGATCGCCTCAGCGCGCTGGGCAGGGTTCCCGGACTTGAAGATCCCGGAGCCGACGAACACTCCCTCGGCACCGAGCTGCATCATCATCGCGGCGTCGGCCGGGGTGGCGATGCCTCCGGCGGTGAACAGCACGACCGGCAGCTTGCCCTCGCGCGCGATCTCGGCGACCAGCTCATACGGGGCCTGCAGGTTCTTGGCAGCGGCGAACAGCTCGTCGGGCGGCAGGTTCTGCAACCGGCGGATCTCGTCCCGGATGGTGCGCATGTGGGTTACCGCGTTGGAGACGTCACCTGTGCCGGCCTCGCCCTTGGAGCGGATCATCGCCGCGCCCTCGGTGATGCGGCGCAGCGCCTCCCCGAGATTGGTGGCCCCGCACACGAACGGGACGGTGAACGCCCACTTGTCGATGTGGTGCGTGTAGTCGGCCGGCGTGAGCACCTCGGACTCGTCGACGTAGTCGACACCCAGGGACTGCAGGACCTGCGCCTCGACGAAGTGCCCGATGCGGGCCTTCGCCATGACCGGGACCGAGACGGTGTTCACGATGGCCTCGATCATGTCCGGATCGCTCATCCGCGAGACGCCGCCCTGCGCGCGGATGTCGGCCGGCACCCGCTCGAGGGCCATCACGGCGACGGCGCCTGCGTCCTCGGCGATCTTCGCCTGCTCGGCGGTGACGACATCCATGATGACGCCGCCCTTGAGCATCTCGGCCATGCCGCGCTTGACGCGTGCCGTACCTACCGTGTGTTCGGCCATGGCGTCGATTCTACGAGCCGACGCGCTGCGAACCGCGCCTCCGGGGCAGTCCGCTGAACATCCGGTGGCCTGGTCAGCTCAGAACCGGGATGCCGTTGCGGATCAGCACCACCCAGGTGTTGCCCGGCGCGAGCGGAATGCGCTGGCCGCGGAAGTTGCGCAGCGTGGTGCCGTCCCGCAGCTTGTCCCGCGACCAGAGTCCGTCGATCCGCTTGCCCAGCCGGAACACCGATACCTTCCCGGTGCCGACCGTGTAGGTGAACTGCGACGGGTTGCCGTTGACGTCGGTGTCGGCCGGGTGGGCGAGGATCTTGCAGCGCTGCACGATCACGTTGGTCGCCGTGACCAGCTTGCCGTCTGCCGCGTGCTGCGCGACCCCGTCGATGAAGCGGACGTACTTGTGCCGCTTCGCCGCGTAGCGGAACTCGACCGGCGTGCCGCCGACGTTCGAGCCGGTCACCGTCGTGCGCATCCGCTTGCCGGGCTTGAACGGCAGACCCCCCCGCGTCGAGCTGAAGGTCCAGCCGATGTTGTGGGGCCGCGGCGTCTTCACCACCTTGGCGACCTCGGAGAGGTTGAGCACGACGTTGATGTAGCTGGACTGCGACCGGCTCACCCGCTGGTAGAACCGCGCGCCGGCGTCCTGACTCCAGCTGGTGATGCCGGACCGGTGCACTCGCGGCAGCGAATCGTGCGCGCCGCCCGAGTATGCCTCGGTGATCTTGCCGTACTGCAGCAGCAGGTCCGGGTCGCTGGGGCGGGTGCTCCGGACGTAGCCGACCCTCGGCTTGTTGGTGCCGAAGATCGCGGCGAGGCGGGTAAGACCACCCTCGACGGCCTCGATGTAGACGATGTCGGCCTTGTCGATGCCCAGCTGCGGGCGCCCTGGCTCGGTGTCGTCGATCTTGACGGCGATGGTCGGGGTCTTCGGAACCGGGCCGATGCCGGTGAACGGGTTCGTGGCCGGCGGCGCCGGCGCGGGCGGCTTCGTCTTCGGCGGGGTGCTCACCGGCGTGGTCGGGGTCGGCGTCGGGGTGGAGTCGTGGCCACCGCCACCGGTGCAGGCCGCACTCACCAGCAACGCGCTCGCTGCGATCGACGCTGCCAGGGCGTGTCTGGTGCGAATCATGTGTTGTCCTCTTCCGGGGTCGGGGGCTGGACCGTGGCCGCGCCCGCCGGGTGTGCCGAGGCGGGCAGCGGGCGGTTGGGCACCGTGTCGTCGATGTCGAAGAACTGCGGCATGGGCCGACGACCGGCCATCCGGAACAGCCGAGGCAAACGCCGACCACGCAATGCTCTCGTGTCGCGGACAGCATCATTGTAGAAACGCCGGGCGATGCGCACGCGCGCGGCAGCCTCCTGGAGTTCTTCGACGGCGTCGGGCCGCAGTGGCCGAGGCTGCGCGGCGAGCTCGACCAACGCGCGCCCGACGGCGTTCTCCGCGTCCTGCCGCTCGGCGTCGCCCACCGGCGTGTTCAGCGCCACTTTCGCGATGTCGTCGTAGCCGGGGCGCAACAGCTCCGGCAGCCCACTGTCCGGTGACTCGGCCACGTGCTGCAGGGCCGCGGCCCGGCGCACGAGCTGCGCGTCCATCGCGGCCTGGGCGGCGTCCACCCGGGCGTGCAGCCGGTCCAGGCGGGTCAGGGTGAAGGTGATCCACATCGTGAGCAGCACCGCCACGACGACGCCGAACACCAACCAGCCGACGGGAAGCACCAGGAGACTCTAAGCGACCCCGGCGCCGGCGATCGCCAGCTCGTACACGCGCAGCACCTCGGCGACGATCACCGACCAGTCGTACGGAGCCACTGCCTCGGTCCCCGCGGCGATCAGGCTCTCGCGCAGCGTTCGGTCGTCGAGCACCTCCGCCAGCGCCTCGGCCAGCGCCGCCGGGTCACCCGTCGAGAACTGCCGGCCGACCCGGCCGCCGGCCAGCACCTGCCGGAAGGCCTCGATGTCGCTCGCGACGATCGCGGCCCGCGCCGCCATCGCCTCGAGCAGGATCACGCCGAAGCTCTCCTGGCCGGTGTTGGGCGCGCAGTACACGTCGACGCTGCGCAGCAAGCGCGCCTTGTCCGCCTCGCTCACCTGCCCCAGCAGCTCGATCCGCTCGCCGACCGCGCCGGGCAGCCCGGCAAGGAACGCGTCGGCGTCCCCTCGTCCGGCCACGAGCAGCCGAAGCCCTGGTCGCTCGGGGACGAGGATGTCGAGCGCGTCGACGAGCACGTCCATGCCCTTGCGCGGCTCGTCGTAGCGGCCGATGAAACCGATCGTCCCGCCGTCGCGCGGAAAGCCCACGAACGGGGCGGCGTCCTGGTAATGATCCACTGCGACGCCGTTGGGAATGACCACCGCGTCGCCGCCAAGATGCTCGACGATCACCTTCCGGGCTGCGGCCGAGACGGCGATCCGCCCGGCGATCTTCTCCAGGAACGGCTGCAGGACGGTGTCGAACATCAACAGGAAGCGGGACCGGATGGTGGCCGCATGGAACGTCGCGACGAGCGGTCCGTCGTGGATCATGCAGGTGAGCAACGACAGGCTCGGCGGCGCCGGCTCGTGGACGTGGACGACGTCGAAGTCGCCGTCGCGCAGCCAGCGGCGCACCCGGGCGGCGGCCATCAGGCCGAACTGCACCCGCGCCACCGAGCCGTTGTACGGGATCGGCACCGCCTTGCCGGCGATGACCACGTAGGGCGGCAGGCCCGGAGTGTCCTCGTCGCCGGGCGCGAGCACCGAGACGGTGTGCCCGAGCTCGATCAGTTTCTCGGTCAGGTCGCGCACGTGCGCCTGCACGCCTCCGGGGACGTCCCAGGAGTACGGGCAGACGATGCCGATCCGCACTGGCTAGCTCTCCAGTCGAGGTGGTAGGTCGGCGAGCCACAACCGCTGCAGCATGTGCCAGTCGGCGGGGCGCTGCGCGATCGCCTCGGCGAACCGGTCGGCGAGCAGTTGCGTCCCTGCGGTGACCCGGTCGCGCAGGTGGCCGTCCGGCAGGTCGATAGGCGCGCCGATCGCATGCCCCCACCCGTCCCCGGCGAAGTACGAGTGGACGGCGTGCAGGGACGCACCGGTCATCGCGGCCAGCAGTGCCGGACCGGCCGGCATCCGGGCCGGCTCGCCGAAGAAGTCCACCTCGACGCCGTGCCGCGAGAGATCGCGGTCGGCGAGCAGGCAGACCACGCGATTGGCGCGCAGCCGTTCGGCCAGGACGTCGGTCGGCGGGCGCTGCCCCCCGGTCAGGGCGATGACCTCCATGCCGATGCTCTCGCGGTAGGCGACGAACCGGTCGAACACCGACTCCGGCTTGAGCCGTTCGGCGACCGTCGTGAACGGCCCGCTGTGGTGCACGAGCCAGATCCCCGAGGCGTCCCAGTTGCCGGAGTGCGGCAGCGCGAGCAGCACTCCCTTGCCGCGCGCGAGCCCCGCGTCCAGGTTCTCCCGGCCGGTCATGTTCTGCTCGAAGCTCGCCGCGACGGCGGCGTGGTCCATCGACTCAAGCCGGAACGTCTCGAGCCAGTAACGCGAGTAGGAGCGCAGCGCGTCGCCGACCAGCGCGTCCATGCGCAGTTCGGACATCGCCGGCCCGACCACCCGGCGCAGGTTCTTGCGCAGCTGCCGGGTGCCTCCGCCGTTGCGCACGGTCGCGGCGTCAGCGGCGGCTCGGAACGCCCGCTCGGACAGGGCGCGCGGCATTGCCTTGACGACGGACCAGCCCGCTGAGTACCCCAGCCCGACGGCGCGGTCACGCGCGGTGTCGAACATCACTTGCCTGCGGTCTGCTGCGCCCTGGACTGCGCGTACACGGTCGCGAAGCGCTGGATCACCGTCACCGTGGACGCGGCGACGAGCAGCCACAGGGCGACGGCGAGCACGTACGGCACGTGATAGCCGGGCAGTCCGGTGAGGCCGGTGCCGACCAGCACGATGATCAGCCGTTCGGCACGCTCGGCGATCCCGACCGTGGCGGTGAGTCCGGCGGCCTCGGCGCGCGCGCGGATGTAGGAGGTCAGCGAGCCGAGGATGAGGCACAGCAGCGCGGCGAGCAGCATCCACTTCTGGCCGTGCAGCGCGTAGTACCAGGCGACGGTCGCGAACACCGCGGCGTCCGCGATGCGGTCGCAGGAGGAGTCGAGGACGGCGCCGAACACGGACCCGCCACCGCCGGCCCGGGCCACCGCGCCGTCCACGAGGTCGAGCATCACGAAGCCCCAGATGAGCAACGTGCCCGCGAAGAACCAGCCGCGCGGGAAGAAGATCACGGCACTGGCGACCGCACCGGTCGTGCCGACGACGGTGATCAGGTCGGGTGTGACTCCGGCCCGGGCCAGCCTGGCACCCAGCGGGATCAGCGCGCGCGAGATCGCCGCGCGGGCGTGGATGTTCAGCACGCTGTGGGGCTTTCCGTTCGCTGTGACGGTGGAGTCGCTCGAGACGGTTGTGGTGCGCTCACGATAGCTGTCGCCCGACACGCCCTCGCGGACCGATGTTCGGCTTGCGCTTGTCCCCTCGCGGCGCTTGGGTGTCGAATGCCTGAATCGGTTGTTACCGATCGGGTATGCCGCGACGACGAACCTGACGAGGTGCTGGAATGTCGAACAAGAAGGCCGCCACCAAGACCGCGACGGCCATGTTCGAGACAGCCGACCGGCCGGAGAAGATCCGCAACGTCGCCCTCGTCGGGCATTCCGCAGCAGGCAAGACCACCCTCGTCGAGGCGCTGCTCGCGGCGACCGGGACGATTCCGCGGGCCGGTTCGGTGCCCGAAGGGAGCACCGTCAGCGACAGCGACCCGGTCGAGGTCTCCCAGCAGCGCTCGGTGGCGCTGTCGGTCTGTCCCCTCGAGTGGGACGGCGTGGTCATCAACCTGCTCGACACCCCCGGCTACCCGGACTTCACCGGCGAGCTGCGCGCCGGGCTGCGGGCCGCCGACGCGGCGTTGTTCGTCGTGTCCGCCGCGGACGACATCGACCCGATCACCGTTTCCCTTTGGGAGGAGTGCGCCGCGCTCGGCACGCCGCGGGCGGTAGTGATCACCAAGCTCGACGCGCCGCGCGCCGACTACCGCGGCACGCTCGCGGCCTGCCAGCGGGTCTTCGGCGGCGCCGACGGGCAGGCCGTGCTGCCGCTGTACGACCCCGACGGCGACAGCACCCTGATCGGGTTGCTCACCAGGAACCGCTACGACTACTCCGGCGGGTTCCCGCCCAGCGAGGCGCCGGCCGGCGACACGGACATCGACGAGCCGCGCGCCGCGCTGATCGAGGCGATCATCAACAACAGCGAGGACGAGACGCTGCTCGACCGGTACCTGTCCGGCGAAGACCTCGGGCTGGACGTGCTCATCGACGACCTCGAGACCGCCGTCGCGCGCGCCACGTTCTACCCGGTGCTGCCGGTCTGTGCGGAGACCGGGCTCGGGCTAGCCGAGTTGCTGGAGGTGCTCTCCGGCGGGTTCCCGTCCCCCAGCGAGCTCGATCTCCCGGAGACCCAGGCGCTGTACGGAATTGAGACCAAGGCCGTCGAGTGCAACCCGGCCGGGCCGCTGCTGGCCGAGGTGGTGCGCACCACCGTCGACCCGTACCTCGGACGGTTGTCGATACTGCGGCTGTTCTCCGGCACGCTGAGCCCGGAGACGGCGATCCACATCTCCGGGCACGGCGGCGAGGCGCGCGGCCATCCGGACCATGACGCGGACGAGCGGGTGACGCAGATCTTCTCGCCGCTGGGCGCGCAGCTGCGGCCGATCGAACGGGCGATCGCCGGCGACATCTGCGCCATCGGGCGGCTCGGCGTCGCGGAGACGGGCGACACGATCTCTGCGAAGTCGGCCCCGCTGC
Organism: uncultured Actinomycetota bacterium; assembly: GCA_963797455.1. GTDB lineage: Bacteria > Actinomycetota > Actinomycetes > Mycobacteriales > Jatrophihabitantaceae > Jatrophihabitans. The sequence goes on from CAWCPK010000001.1 coordinate 94,972, forward strand.
TGATGGCCCCGTGGGAGATGCCGGAGCCGCTACTGCCGATCGCCGTGCAGGCCGCCACCCGCGCCGACGAGGACACCCTCGCGAAGGCGCTCGGCCGGCTCACCGCGGGCGACCCGACAGTCCGGATCGAGCGCCACCAGGACACCGGCCAGCTCGTCCTGTGGTGCCTCGGCGAGGCGCACGCGGACGTCGTGCTGGAGCGGCTGCGCGCGACCGGCGCGCACGTCGACACGGTCCCGCTGCAGATCGCGGTGCAGGAGACGTTCACGGTCGAGGCCCGCGGGCACGGCCGGCTGGTGAAGCAGTCCGGCGGCCACGGACAGTACGCGGTGTGCGACGTCATCGTGACGCCGCTGCCCCGCGGCGCGGGCATCGAGTTCGCCGAGAAGGTGGTCGGCGGGGCCGTGCCGTCGCAGTTCATCAGCTCGGTGGAGAAGGGGGTGCGCACCCAGCTCGAACAGGGCCTCGACCACGACCACATCCCGATCGTCGACGTGCTGGTCACGCTCGTGGACGGTAAGTCGCACAGTGTCGACTCGTCCGACGCGGCGTTCCAGATGGCCGGCGCGCTCGGCGTGAAGGACGCGGCCGCGAACGGCAAGCTGACCCTGCTCGAGCCGCTGGCCGCCGTCGACATCACGGTGCCCGACGGTCACGTCGGGTCCGTGATGTCGGACCTGTCCTCGCGCCGCGCGCGCGTCACCGGCTCCGAACCGGACACGTCGGCGATGCTCGGCATGGAACGCACCATCGTGCATGCCGAGATCCCGGACGCCGAGCTGACCCGCTACGCCACGTCGCTGCGCTCGATCACCGCCGGCACCGGCCGGTTCGCCCGGCGGTTCGCACGCTACGAACTGGTGCCCGCCCACGTGGCCGCCGCGTTGCGCTCGCCCGCCGCCGAGTGACGACGCCGACCTGCCACGGGTCAGAGCCAGCTTCCCTCGCGGATCGTCCGGCCCAGCAGCCCCTCGGCCAGTCCTGCCTTTGCCTGGTGCTGCGCCTTGATCGCGATGATCGCCGAGCCGCGGACGATGACGCCGCTGCCCGGCATCGTCTCGTGCAGGATGTCCGGCTCCGTCTCGGCGATCTGCCGCCACCGACGCGCGAGGTCGTTCGCGGCCACGACGTCGGGCAGCTCCGTCCCGACCAACACGCGGGTTCCGCTGCTCAGCTCGAGGAACACCTCGTGCCGCACATCGTCCGGCATTACTGCTTCGGGAGGTCGAGCTTGGAGAGGTCGGGCAGCTCCATGCCCGGCGGCAGCTCGGGCGGCAGGCCGCCGGCGCCGAACGCGCCGGGCCCGCCGAGCCCGCCAGGGAAGCCGGCCGGCAGCCGCGGCTGCGTCGGGCCACGGCCACGCTGACCGCCCTTGCCCTTCTTGCCCTTGCGGGTGTTTTTCGAGGATTTGGTGGCGCTGCGGTTACGCATGCCGGGCACGCCCATGTTGCCGAGCTGGCCCATCATCTTGCGGGCCTCGAAGAACCGGTCGACGAGCTGGTTGACGTCGCTGACGGCGACCCCGGAGCCGTTCGCGATCCGCAGCCGACGTGACCCGTTGATGATCTTCGGGTTCTCCCGCTCGAGCCGCGTCATGCCGCGGATGATCGCGGCAGTGCGGTCGAGGTCGCGGTCGTCGATCTGGCTGATCGCGTCCTTCATCTGGCCCATGCCCGGCATCATCCCGAGCAGGTTGCCGATCGGGCCCATCTTGCGGATCGTCTGCAGCTGCGCGAGGAAGTCCTCGAGGGTGAACTTGTTGCCGGCCGCCAGCTTGGCGGCCATCTTCTCGGCCTCGTCCTCGTCGAAGTGCTTCTGGGCGTGCTCGATCAGGGTGAGCATGTCGCCCATGCCGAGGATGCGCGACGCCATCCGGTCCGGGTGGAAGACGTCGAAGTCCTCGAGCTTCTCGCCGTTCGAGGCGAACATGATCGGCCGGCCGGTGACCTCGCGGACCGACAGCGCGGCGCCACCGCGCGCGTCGCCGTCGAGCTTGGTGAGGACGACGCCGGTGAACCCGACGCCGTCGCGGAACGCCTCGGCGGTGTTGACGGCGTCCTGGCCGACCATCGCGTCGATGACGAACAGCACTTCCTGCGGTTCGACGGCGGCGCGGATGTCGGCCGCCTGCTGCATCATCTCGGTGTCGATGCCCAGCCGGCCGGCGGTGTCGACGATGACCATGTCGTGCTGGGCTCGCCGGGCGAAGTCGATCGACTCGCGCGCCACCTGCACCGGGTCGCCGCTCTGCCCATCCGCCGGTCGCGAGCTCCCGACGCCGCTACCGGGCTGTGGCGCGTAGACGGCGACGCCGGCCCGCTCCCCCACCACCTGCAGTTGGCCGACCGCGTTGGGCCGCTGCAGGTCCGCGGCGACGAGCAGCGGCGTATGCCCCTGCTCGCGCAGCCAGCGGGCGAGCTTGCCGGCCAGCGTGGTCTTGCCGGAGCCCTGCAGGCCGGCGAGCATGATCACCGTCGGCGGCTGCTTGGCGAAGCGCAGCCGCCGGGTCTCGCCGCCGAGGATCGCGACGAGCTCCTCGTTGACGATCTTGATGACCTGTTGCGCCGGGTTGAGGGCCTTGGAGACCTCCTCGCCGCGGGCCCGATCCTTGATCCGCGCGATGAAGGGCCGGACCACCGGCAGCGCCACATCGGCCTCGAGCAGCGCGATGCGGATCTCACGCGTCGTGGCGTCGATGTCGGCCTCGGACAACCGGCCCTTGCCGCGCAGGCCGGTGAAGATCTTGTCCAGCCGGTCGGAGAGGGTGGCGAACACGCTCCCAGCGTACGTGGCCTAGAGCAGGCCGCGCCCGCCGTCGACGTAGAGCACCTGACCGGTGACGTAGCCGGACTCCTCGGCGGCGAAGAACGCGACGGCGTTGCCGATGTCGGCCGGCACGCCGCCACGCCGCACCGGCACCATCGACGCGGTCGCCTCGCGCATCGCCTCGATCGTCGTGCCGATCCGCTCGGCCGTCGCCTTCGTCATCGCGGTCTCGATGAACCCCGGTGCGATGGCGTTGGCGGTGACGCCGAACGGGCCGAGTTCGATGGCCAGCGTCTTCGTCAGCCCCTGCAGGCCCGCCTTCGCCGTCGAATAGTTCGCCTGGCCACGATTTCCCAGCGCCGATGTCGAGGACATGCACACGATCCGGCCGTACTTGGCCTCGACCATGTGCTGCTGCGCGAGCTGGCTGCACAGGAACGCGCCGCGCAGGTGCACCTCCATGACCGTCGTCCAGTCGTCGTCGGTCATCTTGAACAGCAGGTTGTCGCGCAGCACGCCGGCGTTGTTGACGAGGATGTGCAGGCCGCCGAACTCGCCCACGAGCGTGTCGACCGCTGCCTGCACCTGGTCTCGCTTGGAGACGTCGGCGCCGAGCCCGATCGCCCGCCCGCCGGCCTTGCCGATCTCGTCGGCGACCGACTGCGCGGCGTTCCGCTGCAGGTCCAGCACGCCGACCACGGCGCCGTCGGCGGCCAGGCGCTGCGCGACGGCGGCGCCGATGCCCTGTGCGGCACCGGTGACGAGTGCGACGCGGCCCTGAACTCCTGGCATGGCTGTCTCTCCTTCTACGGTGTGTCGATCAGCCGGCGCATCCCGGCCAGCCAGCGATCCGGATCGGACGCCTTCTGCGCCCAGAACATAGCGACCTGCGGGTGCGGCAGGATCAGGAACCTCTCCTCGGCGAGGCCGGCGAGCACGGCGTCGGCCACCTGCTCGGCGGTGATGATCTCGCCGGACGCGGCCACCGCGTGGGCACCGGGCTCGCCGGCCGCGAGCGGGTCCAGCAGCAGTGGCGTGGCGACGCCCATCGGGCACACGACGCTCACCCCGATGCCCTTCGAGCCGTAGGTGACGGCAAGCCACTCGGCGAGCGCCACGGCGCCGTGCTTCGTCACCGCATACGGCGCATCGCCCGGCGAGGTGAGCAGCCCGGCCGCGGACGCGGTGTTCAGCAGCCAGCCGCTGCCGCGGGCGAGCATCGACGGGAGCACGGCCCGCGCGGCGTAGACGTGCGACATGACGTGCAGGTCGTAGGCCTGGTGCCACAGGTCGCCTGGGTCGTCGAGTTCGACGCCGGTCGTCATGCCCGCGTTCGAGCAGAACAGATCGATGCGGCCCTCGCGGGCGATCGTCTGCTCGACGAGTCCGTTCACCGCCGCCGCGTCGGTGACATCCACGAGCTCGGCGACGCCGTCGATCTCGTCCGCGACGGCTTGCGCGGCCGCATGGTCGCGGTCGACGACGACCACGCTGCGGGCGCCCGCGTGGGCGAACCGGCGGGCCAGCGCGGCGCCGATGCCGCTCGCACCGCCGGTGACGACGGCGACGGCGTCGGTGAGCTCCATGTCAGCGGACCTCCAGGGCGGCGAGGACGAGATCGGCGAGTTCGGTCGCGAGCTGTGCGGGCCGCTCCCGGCCGGTGGGTCGGTACCAGAGCGGCAGCTCGTTGACGTAGCCGAAGATCGTGAAGGTGACGGTGTCCGCGCCGGCAACCGGCAAGAACGCGCCGCTGGCCTGGCCGTCACGGACGAGCTTGCGCACCGCGTCGTGGTAACGCCGCCGGTCGCGTCGGTACTGCGCGGTGCGCTCGTCGCCGAGCCGGTGCATCTCCCGCCAGAACACCAGGGCCGGCCGCGCGCTCGCGGCCGTCGTGGTGACGAGGTCGTGGATCAGCGCGCGCAGCGTCTCGCCGGGCGGCAGGCCGCGCGCGAGGATCTCGTCCATCCCGGCGAGCTGGCGGCCGATGAGGTCGCCGTACACCTCGTAGAGCAGCGCCTCCTTGCTCGCGAAGTGGTGGTAGAAGCCGCCCTTCGCCACGCCCGCCCGGCCGATGACCTGGCTGACGCTCGTCGCGTCGAAGCCGTGCTGTGCGAACAGCTCGACCGCAGCGTCCAGCACCCGGGCCCGGGCGTCAGGTGCGGCTGTCATGTGTGCGCAGCTCGTCGCGGGCGATGGAGCGCAGGTGCACCTCGTCGGGTCCGTCGGCGAGGTGCAGGGTACGCAGCTGCGCCCACGACTCGGCGAGCGGGACGTCGGACGAGACGCCTGCCGCGCCATACACCTGGACCGCGCGGTCGAGCACGTAGGACGCGGCCCGCGGCGCCGCGACCTTGATCGCCGCGATCTCGGTGCGGGCGTTCTTCACGCCGACGGTGTCGATCAGCCACGCGGCCTTCAGGACGAGCAGCCGGGCCTGCTCGATCGCCAGCCGGGACTCGGCGATCCACTCCTGGACGACGCCGTGCGTGGCGATCGGCTGCCCGAACGTCGAGCGGGAGGTGGCACGGGTGCACATCAATTCGAGGGCCCGCTCCGCCATGCCGAGCGAGCGCATGCAGTGGTGGATGCGGCCGGGGCCGAGCCGGGCCTGGGCCATCATGAAGCCGCCGCCCTGCGGGCCGAGCAGGTTGTCGCGCGGGACGCGCGCGTTGTCGTAGCGGATGACGCCGTGCCCGCCGTGCGGCCCGTCGTCGTAGCCGTAGACCGTCGTGGAGCGCTCGATGACGACGCCGGGGGCGTCGAGCGGGACGAGGATCATCGAATGCCGCGCGTACTTGGCGGCGTCCGGGTCGCTGACGCCCATGACGATCGCGATCTTGCACTCCGGACGCATCGCGCCGGTCGACCACCACTTGCGCCCGTTGACGACGTAGCTGTCGCCGTCGGGCGTGATCGTGGTCGCGATGTTGGTGGCGTCCGACGAGGCGACGTCCGGTTCGGTCATCGAGAAGCACGAGCGGATCTCGCCGGCGCAGCAGCGGGTCCAGCCACTCCTTCGTCTGCGCCTCGGTGGCGAACATCGCGAGCAGTTCCATGTTCCCGGTGTCCGGCGCGGAGCAGTTCATCGCCTCGGGCGCGATCGCGCGGCGAGCGTCCGGACAGCTCGGCGATCGGCGCGTAGTCGAGCACCGAGAGCCCGGCGCCGTGCGTCTGGTCGGGCAGGAAGAGGTTCCACAGCCCCTGCCTGCGCGCCTCGTCCTTGAGCCCGGCGAGCACCTCGGGGGTGCGGAACGGCGTGCCGGCGGCGCGGTTCGCCGCGGCCTGCTCCTCGAAGGCGTGCTCGGCCGGATAGACGTGACTCGTCGAGGAAGCGCGCCACTCTCGCCTGCAGCGCCTGCGATCGCTCGCTGTGCGCGAAGTCCATCTGACAATCTCCTGATCGAATCAGCGGCCAGCGAGTCGTCGAAGCGCCGCGCTGCAGCAGCGTCGGCACCTGCGTCACCGAAGCGGTCGAAGCCCTCGCCGACGGTCTTGCCGGCGAGGTAGCGGTGGTGGATGCCCTCGGCAACGACCGCGAGCTTGAAGTAGCCGAACGCCGACGTACCAGCTCAGCCGCGCGAGGTCGCGCGGCGAACGCTGGCGCATAGCGCCCACCAGCTGCTGCGGCGGTGAGGAACCCGCGTCGGGCTGCATCTGGGCATGACCATGTCGCTCTGCTGGGCGAGGTCCTGGTAGACGACGAGCAGCCCGAGGTCGGTGAGCGGGTCGCCGAGCGTGGCCATCTCCCAGTCGACGACCGCAGCGATCCGGTCGAAGGATCGCGGCGAACATCACGTTGGTCAGCCGGTAGTCGCCGTGCACGATCGGCCGGCGCGGACTGCTCGGGCATGCGTCGCGGTCAGCCGTTCGACGGTACGGCCTGCAGCTCGTCGACGGCTCGCGTCTCGGACGCCTGCCACTGCTTGTGCCAGCGCCGGACCTGCCGTGCCAGGAAGCCCTCGGGCCGGCCGAAGTCGGCGAGCCCCACCTCGGCGGGGTCGACCTCGTGCAGCTCGACCAGCGTGTCCATCAGCAGTTCGCACGCACGCGGTGGCTGCGCCGGGGTCGAGCCCGCGCAGCAGCGTCGGGCTTGTCGAGCACCACGCCGTCGACGAAGCCCATCAGGTAGAACGGCGCGCCGAGCACGTCCTCGTCCTGGCAGAGCGCCACCGCGTCGCGGCACGGGCACCGCGGTGCCGGCGCAGCGCGCTGATCACCCGGTACTCGCGGGCCATGTCGTGCGCGGTCGGCAGCACGTGCGCCGAGCGGCGGCCGGCGCAGCGCCCAGGTCGGTCGTGCCGTCGGTGATCCGGTAGGTGAGGTTCGACTTGCCGCCGGCGATCAGCGCGCCGGCGAGCTCGCCCTGACGCAGCCCGGGACGCTCCGCATCCAGCCAGCCGGCCAGCGCGCCGAGATCGACGCCGGGAGGAGCTCACGATAACAGCAACCTACCGACCGACCGGTCGGTCTGACAAGTCTCCGAAGGACGTCAGTCGCGCGTCAGTACCTGCTCCTCGACCGACGCCTCGACGAGGCGCACCCGGGGCGGCTCGGGATGCGGGTACGACGGCTCGACGCGCAGCATGCGCGCGGCCCAGGCCGGCAGGTACCAGTTCCACCGTCCGAACAGCGAGACGAGCGACGGCACGAGCAGCGAGCGGACGATCGTCGCGTCGAGCAGGATGCCGATGCCGAGACCGGTCGCCAGCGTCTTCAGGTCGGTGCCCGGCCCGGAGGCCAGCGCGGCGAACGCGAGGAACAGGATCAGCGCGGCGCAGGTGACCAGCCGGCCCGGTGCGCCCGATGCCCTCGATGACCGCGGCATTGGTGGAGCGGGCGCCGTCGTACTCCTCGCGGATGCGGGACAGGATGAACACCTCGTAGTCCATCGACAGGCCGAACAGGAACGCGAACACCATCAGCGGGATCCAGAAGGTGATCGCGCCGGTGGCCTCGATGTTGAAGATGGCCTTCGAGCCGTGGCCGTGCTGCCAGAACAGCACCATCAGCCCGAGCGTGGCGGCGAGCGACAGCAGGTTGAGCAGCACCGCCTTGAGCGGCAGCAGCAGCGACCGGAACGCGCGCACCAGCAGCATGTAGGTGAGCAGCGCGATGATGGCGAGCATCAGCGGGAAGTTGCCGTAGACGGCGTGCAGGAAGTCGATCTGCGCGGCGCCGAGCCCGGTGACGCCGACGACGCCGGGCTGCCCGTCGCGCGCGGCCTTGACGCGGCGCACCACACCGACGCTCTGCGAGTTCACCGTCTCGTTCGTCGGGGACGGCGATGATCACCGACTGCCCGTCGCGATTGCTCTGGTCGCCGGTCGGCGTGAGGACGCGGGCGATGCCGTCGACGTCGGCCGACCGGGCGGCGATCGGTCTTCGCCTGATCGGTCTCGACAAGCACCTCGATCGGGGTCAGCGCGCCGGTGGTGACGCCGCCGTTCTCGAGGGTCTGCAACGCCTCGTACGCCGGGCCGCTGTGGGCCAGCGAGGCCGACGACGCCAGCCCGATCTTGATGCCGAACAGCACCCCGATGAGCGCGCCGAGCGCCGCGACGGCGCGACCGGCGGCGACCCAGCGGCGGCGCACGACGAGCCGCGCCCAGCGGCTCCACGCCCGGCTGGCGCGGTTCTCGTGGCGGATCTTCGGCCAGTCGATCTTCGGGCCGATGCCGCCGAGGATCGCCGGGGTGAGACTCAACGTGGTCACCACGCTGGCAAGCGGGATCAGCGCCCCGCCGTAGCCCATGCTGCGCATGAACGGCACGGGCAGCACGATCAAGCGCCAGCAGGCCGATCGCCACCGTTACACCGCTGAACACGACCGCATGGCCGGCGGTCTCCATGGCGACCACGACCGCCTCGTGGTTGTCGCGGCCGTGGTCCGTCTCCTCGCGCCATCGGGTGACGAACAGCAGCGAGTAGTCGATCGCCACGCCGAGCCCGACCAGCGCGACGAGGAACTGGACGATGAACGAGACGTCGGTCAGATAGGTGATCGGCAGCAGCAGGATGAACGTCGCGAGGATGGACGCCGCGGCGACGAGCAGCGGCAGGAAGCGCGAGGAACGAGGCGAAGACGAACGCCAGCACGGCGAGCGCACCGACCGCGCCGAGCAGCGTCTCGCCGAGCACGCCGGGGCCGCTGTTGTTGTCGCCGGAGGCCAGCGCGTCCTCGCCGGTCACGCCGATGGTGGCGCCCTGCGGGGCCGGCCTGCTGCGCGGCATCGCGGATCGGATCGGTGAGCAGCTTCTGGCTCGGCGAGTGGTTGAATAGGTAGAAGACCAACGCGTAGGCGGTGCGGTCGTCCGCGGTGCGGAACGCCTTGTCGCCGGTGTTCGCCTCGTCGAGAACTCGCAGGTGTTGGTTCGGGACGGAGTCGGCGACCGCGGCGAACGTCTTCTGCACCGCGGCCTCGTTGCCGGTGATCGTCTTGCCGGCGGGCATCGTCACGGTGACGAGATAGGGGCTGGTGTTGCCGCCGTTGCCGAGCAACTTCTCGATCTTGTGCGCCGTCTCGGTGCCGGGCTGGCCCGGCAGCGAGAAGTCGATCGTCAGCCGGTCGTTGACGGTCGACACGAGCATGACGCCGACCACGATGACCAGGCCCCAGAACCCGACCACCCACTTCCGGTGCCGCAGCACGAATTCAGCCCAGATGCGCACAATTCCTCCGCCAGTCGGGTTGTCGCGATGACTCTACGAGTCCGCAGTGACAACGCAATGACGTTTCGGGGACGCGCTATGTGACAGTGGCGTGGAAGAGGGTCCCGACACCGAACGTGACGGCCGCGGCCAGCACGCCGAACAGCAGCTGGCGGGCACCGGAGTAGGCCCACCCCCGCGAGGTGAAACGGGAGGCGGCGACGCCCGCGCCGAACAACGCGACGACCGAGATCACCGCCGAGATCCACAGCGACGTGGCACCGAAGGTGTACGGCAGCAACGGGAGCAGGGCACCGATGCAGAACGCCAGGAACGACGAACCCGCGGCGGTCAGCGGGCTGGGCAGCTGGGTCGGGTCGACGCCCAGCTCTTCCTGCGCATGGATGACCAGCGCCTGCTCGGGGTCGCGCGACAGCTGGCGGGCGACCTGCGCGGCGAGTTCGTCGTCGACACCGCGTGCCACGTACATCTGGGTGAGTTCGGCGAGTTCGGCCTCGGCGTTGTGGGTGAGTTCGTGCCGTTCGACGGCGATCTCGGCGGCCGTCGACTCGTTCTGGCTCTGCACCGAGATGTACTCGCCAGCGGCCATCGAGAACGCGCCGCCGACGAGCCCGGCCAGCCCGGCCAGCGAGACCTGCGACGTGCTCGCGGACGCGCCGGCGACGCCGGCGATCAGCGCGAAGTTGGAGACGAGACCGTCCATCATCCCGAAGACCGTCGGGCGCAACCAGCCACCCCTCACGTCCCGGTGTTCGTGATGGATCTCCGGGCTCGGCAGGTCCGGGAGGTCCGAGAGCGCGTCAGTCACCCGCGGTGACCTCTTCGGGCTCGTCCGCGTCCTCCGCGTCGGTGTAGGGGCTCGCCTCCCGTTCCGCGTGGAAGGCGCCGTGCCGGACGAACCACACCAGCCCGCCGAGGAACACGATCAGGCTCGTCCAGTCGTTGAGCCGCAGCCCGAGGATGTGGTTCGCGTGGTCGGTGCGCAGCGCCTCGATCCAGGCGCGTCCCGCGGTGTAGCCCATGGCGTAGAGCGCCATGACGTTGCCGCGGCCCAGCCGGAACCGGCGGTCGATCAGGAGCAGCGCGACGCCGACGGCGACGTCCCACAGGAACTCGTACAGGAAGGTCGGCTGGAAGTACCCGAGCACCGTGCTGTTCGTGCCGGGGCAGGTGCCCGCGTGCCCGACGTCGATGTCGAGGCAGTGGATCTGCAGCTTCCACGGCAGGCTCGTCGCATGGCCGTACAGCTCGTTGTTGAACCAGTTGCCCCAGCGGCCGATCGCCTGGGCGAAGACCACACCGGGCACTGCGGCGTCGGCGAACACCGCCAGCTTGATGTTGCGTCGCCGGCAGCCGATCCACGCCCCCGCGGTGCCCAGTGCGATGGCGCCCCAGATGCCGAGCCCGCCGTCCCAGATCTTGACCGCGTCGATCGGGTGCCGGCCGCTCTTCGAAGTACAGCTCGGGGTCGGTGAGGACGTGATAGACCCGCCCGCCGATGATGCCGAGGACGATCGCCCACGCCGCGACGTCCCAAACGTGGTCCGGGTTGCCGCCCCGTTCGCGCCACCGGCGGGTGGTCAGCCAGATCGCGACGAGGATGCCCGCGATGATGCACAGCGCGTACGCCCGGATCGGCAGCGGACCGAGATGCCAGACGCTGCGGGTCGGGCTGGGGATCGAGGCGAGCATCTGCACCCGCCCACGGTAGCTGGCTACGTTGGACGCATGCCCGACGAGATGCGCGCTGTCGTGGTTTCCGAGCCGGGCGGGATCGACGTGCTGAGCGTCGAGACCCGGCCGCGGCCCGAGCCCGGCCCTGGTGAGCTGCTGGTCGAGGTCGCCGCCTCCGGCGTCAACTTCATGGACGTGTACCGCCGCGAGGGCGTCTACCACGTCGACACCCCGTTCGTCCTCGGCTCGGAGTGCGCCGGACGGGTGGCGGCGGTGGGCGCCGGTGTCGACGGCGTGTCGGTGGGTGAGCTCGTCGCGACCGCCAACGCGACGGGCACGCACGCGACCTTCGCGATCGTCGCGGCCCAGGATGCGGTGCCCGTGCCTGATGGCGTCGCGCCGGACGTCGCGGCGGCCGCGATGCTGCAGGGCATGACCGCGCACTACCTGCTCAACTCCACCTACCCGGTGCGCGCCGGCGAGGCGGTGCTGGTGCACGCCGCGGCCGGCGGGGTCGGCCAGCTGCTGGTCCAGCTGGCGAAGGCGAAGGGCGCGCGGGTGATCGCGACGGTCGGCAGCGCCGCGAAGGTGGCGGTCGCCGCGGCCGCGGGCGCCGACGAGGTGCATCCGCTACGACGAGGTGAAGGACGTGGCGGGGGCGGTGCGTGACCTGGCACCCGGCGGGGTGCACGTCGTCTACGACGGCGTGGGCAAGTCGACCTTCGAGGCGTCTCTGGCGGCGTTGCGCCGGCGCGGCATGCTGGTGCTGTTCGGCGCCGCGAGCGGGCAGGTGCCGCCGTTCGACCTGCAGCGGCTGAACCCGGCCGGTTCGCTGTTCGTCACCCGGCCGACGCTGGCGCACTACACCGCCGACCGCGCGGAACTTCTCTGGCGAGCGGGCGACCTGCTCGGCGCCGTCGCCGCCGGCTCGCTGCGCGTCGAGATCGGCGGCCGGTACGGCCTGGACGACGTGGCGGGCGCGTACGCCGACCTCGAAGGCCGCCGGACGACCGGCAAGCTGCTGATCGTCCCGACCGGACCTTGACTAACCGGGACATACCCGGACAGAGTGGGCGGCACGATCCCGTCAACGCGGAGTCCGCCGTGGCACGCTCGCATCGCATCCTGCTTTCCGTCGCCGTCGCGGCCGCCGGACTCTTCGTCGCCGCACCGTCCGCCTCCGCGGCCGGCGTGGTGTACGGGATGGACGTCTCCGGCTACCAGGGCAACGTCGACTGGACGACCGCCTGGAACAACGGCGCGCGGTTCGCCTACATCAAGGCCACCGAGGGCACCGGTTACACGAACCCGTACTTCGCCCAGCAGTACAACGGCTCGTACAACGTCGGCATGATCCGCGGCGTCCTACCACTTCGCACGCCCGAACCTGTCGAGCGGCGCGTACCAGGCCGACTACTTCGTCGACCACGGCGGCGGCTGGTCCGGCGACGGCAAGACGCTGCCCGGCGCGCTCGACATCGAGTGGAACCCGTACAGCGGCGGCACGTGCTACGGCTACGTCGCAGAGCCGGCATGGTGTCGCTGGATCCAGCGCTTCAGCGACGAGTACCACTCCCGCACCGGCCGCTGGCCGGTGATCTACACGGCGACGAGCTGGTGGTCGCAGTGCACCGGCAACCTCGGCGACTTCACGTCCACCAACCCGCTGTGGGTCGCGCGCTACTCCTCGAGCGTGGGCACGCTGCCGTACGCCTGGGGCTACTACACGTTCTGGCAGTACGCCGACTCCGGCACCTTCCCCGGCGACCAGGACGTCTTCAACGGCGACTACAGCCGCCTGCAGGCGTCCTCGCGACCGGTGCTAGCCGGCGCCGGACGCCGGCGGCGAGGTCCTTCGCCAGCGCACGGACGGCGGCCACGCCGCCCGCGTCCGGCGAGTCGAGCAGGCAGCGCACGAGCGCCGAGCCGACGATGACCCCGTCGGCGAAGGCGGCGACCTGCGCCGGCCTGCTCGCCGCTCGAGACGCCGAGGCCGACGCACACCGGCGACGTCCGGCGCGAGCGCCGCGGACCCGGCCGACGAGCGTCGCGGCGGCGTCGCCGACACTGTCTCGCGCGCCGGTGACGCCCATCAGTCGAGGCGGCGTAGACGAAGCCGCGCGAGGCGGCGGCGGTGGACGACGATCCGCGCGTCGGTGGACGACGGCGCGACTAGGAAGATCCGGTCGAGGCGGTGCGCGTCGGTGGCTGCGAGCCACGGCGCCGCCTCGTCCGGGATGAGGTCGGGCGTGATCGCGCCCGACCCGCCGGCCGCCGCGAGGTCGGCGGCGAACCGGTCGACGCCGTAGCGCTCGACCGGGTTCCAGTAGGTCATGACCACCGCCGCAGCCCCGGCGTCCGCGACCGCCGCGACCGCGCGCAGCGCGTCGCCGATCCCCACACCGGCGCGGACCGCCGGTGCGGCCGCCGCCTGGATCGTCGGCCCGTCCATCACCGGATCGCTGTACGGGACGCCGACCTCGACGATGTCGCACGCCGCCGCTCGACCATCGCGCGCATCGCGTCGATCGACACGTCGACGGACGGGATAGCCGACCGGCAGGTAGCCGATCAGTGCGGCGCGGCTTGTCCGGCCTTCGCCTTGGCGAGGGCGTCCGACACAGGCCGTCATCAGCACGAGACCGAAGTACTTGGACGCGGTCTCGACGTCCTTGTCGCCGCGGCCGGACAGGTTCACCAGGATGATCGACGTCCGGGCCGAGCTCGCGGCCGAGGTCGAGGGCTCCGGCCAGCGCGTGCGCCGACTCGATGGCCGGGATGATGCCCTCGGTGCGCGACAGCAGCGAGAACGCGTCCATCGCCTGGGCGTCGGTGATCGGGTGGTACTCGGCGCGGCCGATGTCGTGCAGGTAGGAGTGCTCGGGGCCGACGCCCGGGTAGTCGAGGCCCGCCGAGATCGAGTGCGACTCGATCGTCTGCCCGTTCTCGTCCTGCAGCAGGTAGGAGCGCGCGCCGTGCAGGACGCCGGGCGCGCCGCCGGTGATCGACGCGGCGTGCCGGCCGGTCTCGACGCCGTCACCGCCCGCCTCGAAGCCGACCAGCCGCACGCCCGTCGTCGGGCAGGAAGGCGGTGAAGATGCCGATGGCGTTCGAGCCGCCGCCCACGCAGGCCGCGACCGCGTCGGGCAGCCGGCCGACACCGCTCGAGCACCTGCGCGCGCGCCTCGTCGCCGATGATCCGCTGGAACTCGCGCACCATCATCGGGAACGGGTGCGGGCCGGCGACCGTCCCGAACACGTAGTTGGTCGTCTCGACGTTGGTGACCCAGTCGCGCATCGCCTCGTTGATCGCGTCCTTCAGGGTGCGCGAACCGGTCGTGACCGGGACGACCTCGGCGCCGAGCAACCGCATCCGCGCGACGTTGAGCGCCTGCCGGCGGGTGTCCTCCTCGCCCATGTAGACGACGCACTCGAGACCCATGCAGCGCGGCCGCGGTGGCGGTGGCGACGCCGTGCTGGCCGGCGCCGGTCTCGGCGATCACCCGCTTCTTGCCGATGCGCTTGGTGAGCAGCGCTTGGCCCAGCACGTTGTTGATCTTGTGCGAGCCGGTGTGGTTGAGGTCCTCGCGCTTGAGCAGGATGCGGGCGCCGCCGGCATGCTCGCCGAAGCGCGGCACGTCGGTCAGCGGCGACGGCCGGCCGGCTGTAGTCGCGATGCAGGCGCGGCGAGTTCGGCGCGGAACGCCGGGTCGGCCTGCGTCTCGTGGAAGGCGGCGGTGAGGTCGTCGATCGCGGCGACGAGGGCCTCGGGGACGAACCGGCCGCCGTACGGGCCGAAGTGGCCGGTCGGATCGGGGACGGTCTCGGTGGGCATGCGGAACTCCAGGATCGAATCGGACGGAGGGCGGCGTCATCGAGGTCCCCGCGAAATCGTGGAGCGCTAGCGGAGCGATTTCGTGGGGTGAATCAGCCGTGCCATCGCCCGCCGCGCGATGCCAGGTGCATCGGCCCAGCGTACCGATCGACCCTCCGGCTCGTTTGACGAGATACGAAGTCGGTGCCGGCCGACTGCAAGGAGAATCGCCATGACGACGTCCATGACCGCATCCGTGACCGAGC
This sequence comes from uncultured Actinomycetota bacterium, assembly GCA_963797455.1. GTDB lineage: Bacteria > Actinomycetota > Actinomycetes > Mycobacteriales > Jatrophihabitantaceae > Jatrophihabitans. Next base: position 110,162 of record CAWCPK010000001.1, read on the forward strand.
CGAACGAGACGCAGGAGTCGCGTCCGCTGCCGGGGCCCGGATATCGAGCGTGGGTGGCACCGCCCGCGTCGGAGGCGCCTTCGTCGTGGGCAGCACTGCTCGACCAGCGGTTCGGCCCGGGTCCCTGCGAGTGGGCGATGGGGCCGGACGGCGTGCTCGTCCCGGTGCCGACGTCCGGTAACGCGGCCGCGGAGCAGACGAAGCGCGGGGCGCTGGGTGTTCGGCTCGCGGCGCTGCTGCGGCGGCGTCCGGCACAATGAGTCGTGCCTGACTCCCAGCCTCGCTGGTTCACCGACCACGGCGACGGCCACGCGGCTTGGTACATCGAACGGTTCCGTCGAATGGCGGCCGACGGCGCGGACCTCGCCGGCGAGGCGCGCTTCCTGGACGCTCTCCTCGCGCGCGGGTCGCGGGTGTTGGACGCCGGGTGCGGGCCGGGCCGGGTCGGCGCGGCGCTGCACGAGAGCGGGCACGTGGTCGTCGGCGTGGACGTCGATCCGGCCCTGATCGAGGCGGCCCGCGAGGAGCACCCCGGACCACGCTGGCTGGTGGCCGATCTCGCGTCGCTCGCGCTCGACGAGGAGCCGTTCGACGCGGCGGTGCTCGCCGGCAACGTCCTCGTGTTCGTGGCGCCGGGCTCCGAGCGCGCGGTGCTCGACCGAGTCGCTGCGCAGGTGCGCCCGGACGGCCTCGTGGTCACCGGCTTCACGACCGGCCGCGACTACCGGGTGACGGACCTCGACCGGGACTGCGCGGCGGTCGGGCTCACCCTGGAGCACCGATTCGCGACCTGGGATCTGCGGCCGTGGCACGACGACGCCGACTGGGTCGTGAGCGTCCACCGCAAGCCTGCGTGACGGGTTCCCCGCTCAGCGGGACGGGCGGGGCGTGGCCGGGTGGGCGCCGGCGGTCACCAGTTCGGCCACCGCGTGCCGCGGGTCCGAGCCCGTCACCAACGACTCCCCCACCAGCACGGCGTCGGCACCGGCCGCCGCGTACTCGATCAAATCGAGCGGCCCGCGCACGCCGGACTCCGCGATCTTGACGACGTGGCTCGGCAGGCCGGGCGCGATGCGCTCGAACGTGGAGCGGTCGACGTCGAGCGTGCGCAGGTCGCGGGCGTTCACCCCGATCACCCGCGCGCCGGCGTCCAGGGCGCGGGTCGCCTCCTCCTCGGTGTGCACCTCGACGAGGGCCGTCATGCCGAGCGACTCGATCCGCTCGCGCAGGCCGATCAACGCGTTCTGCTCCAGCGCGGCGACGATCAGCAGCACGGCGTCCGCGCCGTGCGCGCGCGCCTCGTGCACCTGGTAGGAGCCGAGGACGAAGTCCTTGCGGAGGACGGGGATCTGCACCGCCGCCCGCACCGCGTCGAGGTCGTCCAGCGATCCGCCGAAGCGGCGCTCCTCGGTCAGCACGCTGATCACCCGTGCGCCACCGGCCTGGTACTGCGCAGCCAGCGAAGCGGGGTCGTCGATCGCCGCGAGCGCACCCCTCGACGGGCTGCGCCGCTTCACCTCGGCGATCACGCCCACACCGGGAGCACGCAGCACGGCGAGGGTGTCGCGCGCGGGGCGGGCGGCGGCCGCGCGCTCCTTGATCAGGTCGAGTGGCACGGCGGCCTGACGGGCCGCGACGTCCTGCCGGACTCCCGCGACGATGTCGTCCAAGACGCTCGCCACCGGACCGCCTCTCTATCGATGTTCTCGCGCCGGTGTGCTCGCCACGAGGGTAACGAGACGGCCTGCCTTGTCAGTCGGTGGGGTCCTCGCCGCGATCCAGCGCCGTCCAGAGCGTCGCCGCAGCCTTGGCCGGGTCGGCCTCCGGCGCCGGCTGCGACTCGTACCGCGCCGACATCACCTGCCACCGGTGGCCGCGCCACGCGATGACGGCGCCGGACACGACGACCAGGACCCCGCAGCCGACAGTGAGCGCCGGCCAGGCACCGTGCGTTTCGAGGTGCGGCACGGCTGCGGACACGTCGACGGTCGGGTGGTGGTCGCGCACCAGCGTCCGCGCGCGCTGCACGCTCACCGCGCCGGAGGACGCGACGGCCCGCCAGACCAGCCCCACGCCGGCCAGCACGAACACGCCACCCACCACGCGGCGCGCGACACCGCGGGTCGCGAGCACCGCGACGACACCGGCCAGCGCCACCAGCGCGAGTGCCGTCGGTGCCGCGTCGACGGTCCGCCCGGAGAGCGCGAGGACGTCGTCGTGGCGCGGCGCGGGCTGCGGCGTCGTCACCGTCTGCCAGGTACGCGTCGAAACCAGCAGGGCGCCACCTGCGCCCAGCAGGTCCAGGAGCAAGGCCAGCGCGAACGGCCCGAACCGCTTCATGTCACGGTGCGGAGGGTCTCCGCAGTGGCGATGGCCTGCAGGACGGCGCGCGCCTTGTTGCGGGTCTCCTGCTCCTCGTTGGCCGGGACGCTGTCCGCGACGATGCCGGCCGCGGCCTGGACGTAGGCCTTGCCGCCGCGCATCACCGCGGTGCGGATCGCGATCGCCATGTCGAGGTCGCCGGCCGCGTCGAGGTACCCGACCGCGCCGCCGTAGACGTTGCGGCGCACCGGTTCCAGCTCCTCGATCAGCTCCATCGCGCGCACCTTCGGCGCGCCGGTCAGCGTGCCCGCCGGGAACGTCGCGGTGAGCACGTCGAACGCGTCGCTGCCGGCGGCGACGCGCGACTCGACCGTCGACACGATGTGCCACACGTGGCTGTAGCGCTCCACCGCGCCGAACTCGACGACCTGCACCGACCCGGCCACCGAGACCCGGCCGAGGTCGTTGCGGGCGAGGTCGACGAGCATGACGTGCTCGGCCTGCTCCTTCGCGTCGCTCACGAGCTCGGCAGCCAGCGCGGCGTCCTGCTCGGCGGTCTCGCCGCGCCGCCGGGTGCCCGCGATGGGATGCAGCACCGCCCGGCCGTCTTGCACCGTCACGAGCGCCTCCGGGCTGCAGCCGACGATGTCGACGTCGTCGGTGCGCAGGAAGTACATGTACGGCGACGGGTTCAGGGTGCGCAGCACGCGATACACGTCGAGCGGATCGGCGTCGGTGTCGGCCACGAAGCGCTGGCCCACCTGGATCTGGAACACCTCGCCGGCGCGCACCGCCTCCAGCGCCTGCTCGACCGCCGGCTCGTACTGCCCGGGCGGCGTGCGCGAGACGGCCTCTTTGGGCGGGGCCGGACGGATCGTCGCGACCGTCGGCTCGGACGGCGTGGCGAGCGCGGCCTGCATCGCGTCGAGGCGGTGCAGGGCGTCGGCGTAGGACTCGTCCAACTCGGTCGCGGACATGTCCGGACGCAGCAGCGCATTCGCGATCAGCACGACCGTGCACTCGTGGTGGTCGACGGCGGCGAGGTCGGTGACGAGCAGCATCGTCAGCTCGGGCAGGCCCAGCTCGTCGACCGCCTTGTCGGGCAGGCGCTCGATCCGCCGCACGACGTCGTAGCCGAGGTAGCCGACGAACCCGCCGGTCAGCGGCGGCAGGCCGGGCAGCCGCCGGCCCTTGATCGCCCGCCACGCCGCACCCAGCGCCGCGAGCGGGTCGCCGGAGGTGGGCAGCCCGGCCGGCACGTCGCCCGTCCAGGACGCCTCGCCGTCGACGACCGACAGGCAGGCCGCGGCGTTGACGCCGACGAACGACCAGCGCGAGAACGATGCGCCGGGCTCGGCCGACTCGAGCAGGAAGGTTCCGGGGCGGCCGGCGGCAAGCTTGCGATACACGCCGACCGGGGTCTCGGCGTCGGCGAACAGCGTCCGGGTGATCGGGACGAGGCGGTGCGTCGCGACGAACCGATCCAGGTCGGCACGCCCGATTGACGATGTCATCGCAGCAGCTCGTTCGGGGCCCCCGCGGAATCGCCACGCTTTCCAGGCGATTTCGTGGGGTAGAGCTCGTCCGCGTCGAAGCAGGTGCGGTCGCCGGTGTGGCAGGCCGCGCCGATCTGGTCGACCTTCACCAGCACCGCGTCCCCGTCGCAGTCCAGCGCGACGGACTTGACGTACTGCACGTTCCCGGACGTCTCGCCCTTCACCCAGTACTCCTGGCGCGAGCGCGACCAGTAGGTCGCCCGGCCGGTGGTGAGCGTGCGGTGCAGCGCCTCGTCGTCCATCCAGCCGACCATCAGGACCTCGCCCGTGTCGTGCTGCTGGACGACGGCGGCGACCAGCCCGGCGGTGTCGCGCTTCAGGCGCGCGCCGACGGCCGGGTCGAGATCGGACGGGTCGCGCGGCGCCATACCGACAGATTGTGCCGAACGCCGCCTAATCGGCGGCGGCGGGCAGCCAGACCGCGACGGTGCTCCCCGCCTCGACCGTGCTGTCGAACCGGACGGAGCCGCCGTGCGCGCGCACGATCGCCGCCACGATCGGCAGGCCCAGGCCGCTGCCGCCGCGGGCCCTGGTACGCGCCTTGTCGGCGCGCCAGAACCGTTCGAAGACATGCGCGGCCTGCTCGGGCGCCAGCCCCGGCCCGCCGTCGGCCACCGCGACCACCACGCCGCCGGCGTCGGCGAAGCCGCGCACGAGGATCGGCCGGCCGGGTGCGGTGTGCACCGCGGCGTTGGTGATCAGGTTGCGGATGGCGCGTAGCAGCTGGTCCCGATCGCCGAGGACGGCGTGCAGTTCGGCGATGTCGACATCGATCGGCCGGTCCGGGAACGCTGCCCGGCTGCCGTTGACCGCATCGTCGAGGACGTCTTCGAGGTCGACGAGCTCGCGCTCCTCGAGGTGCGTGGCGCCGTCGGCGTCGCCACGGGCGAGCAGCAGCAGGTCGTCCACGAGCCGCGACATCCGGGTGCCCTCGGTCTCGATGCGGTCGAGGTTGTTGTGCTGAGCGCTGCCGGCCGCGCGCTGCATCCGGGCCAGCTCGGCGTAGCCGCGGATCGACGTCAACGGGGTGCGCAGCTCGTGCGAGGCGTCGGCGAGGAACTGCCGCATCCGCTGTTCGCTCTCCAGGCGCGCCGCGAACTGCGTCTCGACGGCGGACAGCAGGGTGTTCATCGACTCGGCGAGCTGGCCGACCTCGGTGCCCTCCTCGACGACGGGGACCCGCCGGTCGAGGCCCGCGCCCTCCGGCGAGAGCTCGGCGGCTACCTCGCGCGCCGTGCCCGTGACGCGATACAGGTTCCGCAGACTCCGCTGCACCCCCAACGATGTTGCAATGAACGCCACGAGCACCGCCGCCGCCCCAATGACGAGTTCGGCGCTGATCAGCCGACTCAACGTCCGGTGTTCTTCGCCCGTTGAAAGACCGATGACAGCGATGACATTGACCGGCGCCGATCCGTTGACTGAAACGAGGATCGGGCTCGTCGTCTCGACTCTCAACTCCTCGCCGTTGATGGTCTTCACGGTGACCGGCGTCGACGGAGAGACCGATGCAAGGGCGTGTCGGTCCGCGACGCTCAAATGCATTTCCTCGACGCCGACGTAACGGGAGTAACCGACCAGATCACCGTCGGTACTGAGCGCCACGGCCCACACGTCCTGGGGCGGGCGGACGCCGAAGACCGCTCGATCAGGCTCGAACAACCGGGACAAGGACGCACCTGCCGTCGAGTCCAGTTGCTGATCAAGCCGACTAGCCAGAAACGACTTCAACACGACATAGGTGCTTGCGCCGATGATCGCAACGAGGACAACGACGAGCGTCACCACACCGACGACGAGGCGCGACGTCAGGCTGCGCAGCCATGGCCGGCGTTTCCGCGGCGGATCCGGAACGAGCGCCTGGCTCACGGAATCATGCGCGGGGCGCCTTGATCACGTAACCGGCGCCGCGGATGGTGTGGATCAGCTTGGGCTCGACGTTGTCGATCTTCTTGCGGAGGTAGCCGATGTAGAGCTCGACGATGTTCGACTGGCCCTGGAAGTCGTACTTCCACACCCGGTCGAGGATCTGCGTCTTCGACAGGACCACCCGCTCGTTGCGCATGAGGTAGCGAAGCAGCTCGAACTCGGTGGCAGTTAAGTGCACCTCTACCCCGGCCCGGGTGACCTCGTGGCCGTTCTCGTCGAGTTCGAGGTCGGCCACCTTGAGCAGTCCGTCCCGGCCGGGCTCCGGCACCGAGCGACGCAGCACCGCGTGCACGCGGGCGAGCAACTCCTCGATGCTGAACGGCTTGACCACGTAGTCGTCGGCCCCGGCGCGCAGCCCGACGATCCGGTCGCTCGCGGCGTCGCGCGCGGTGAGGAAGATAACCGGCACCTGCGAGCCGGCGGCGCGCAGGTTCTGCAGCACGCCGAGCCCGTCCAGGCCGGGCATCATCACGTCGAGGACGATGAGGTCCGGGTCGTACTCGGCAACCTTCGCGAGCGCCGCCGTGCCGTTGTCGGCGGTCACCGTCTCGAAACCGTCGAAGCGCAGTGCGGATGAGACGAGGTGGGTGACGTTGTCCTCGTCGTCGACGACGAGGACGCGTCGCTTGGTGTGTGCTGATGTCACGGTTGCCGCACTCATCTCCGCGTCCGCTTCCGCTCTGGAATCAGTCCGTCTTGGTCTGCGCTGTGTCTATCCTGAGCGTCGCTCCTAGGTGGCCCTTGGGTGCCAGCTGTGAGCGGGGTAGGTGGGCGCAGCCAAACCTCGCTACACGGACTGCGGGTCCATGCTGGCTTCGTCCTGATCGACGAAGGGGACGACGTCCGGCTCGGTGTCGGCCTCGGACGCAGCGCCGGCCGGTTTCGCCGGGCGTCTGAATCGCGGACGACGCTGCCCGACGTAGTCCCACGCTGTCGGGGCGAAGGAGCAGCCGAGCGCGACGAGCGAGGCGAGCGCGACCACGAACGAGATCGTCCGGCCGCCCTTGGTGACGTCGAAGAAGAAGTCGATCGCGGTCGCGAGCATGCCGAGCTGGACGAGCACGAACGGCCATCTGCGCCGTCCGCTGAGCATCCACAGCAGCGCCACCACGGCGACCACGAACAGGGCCGCCGCGATGATGCCCGCGACGAGCTCGCCGTGCGTCGTGCTGGTGATGTCCGGCGGCGCCACCGGATGGATGCCGCCGTGCACGATGAACATCACCGCGTAGACGGCTAGGAACGGCAGCGGCGTCGTACCGGCGGCGACCGCCCACACGACAGCGCTCGGTGCATCGCGCACGTCATCGTCGTCCCGTGCGCTTCTCGAAATTCGAAGCATCGCTACGCTCCCCGCATGGTGCAGTATGCCGCCGATGAACGGCACGCATTAGCAAAGACTTTACGCTTCGCCGATCCGAATTCTCCAACCTTGTCCGGTGACTGGACGGTCGCGCAACTGGCCGCCCATCTCGTGCTGCGGGAGCGCTCGGTCGTCGAGTTGCTCGGCCGGCTGTCGAATCGGGCACTCCAGCGGATCGCACAGCGCAAGATCGACGAGCTCGTCGCCCGCGAGCCGTACCAGCGCCTCGTCGACGCCGTCGATGCGGGTCCGTCCTGGACGGATGCCACCTGGCCGATACCCACGTCGGTCATCTGGTCGCTACCGCCGGTCCGCGAGCGCGCGAATCTGCTCGAATACCTCGTCCACCACGAGGACGTCCGGCGCGCGGCGCCCGGCTGGGAGCCGCGAACGCTTGCCGCCGACGTCCAGACCGCCGTCTGGCGCAAGCTCCCCGGGGCGGTCCGGTTGACGATGCGCGCGCTCCCGCTCGGCGTGGCGCTGTCCTGGCCCGCGCACGGCGAGCTGCGCACCGGTCGGGCGCGCCGGGCCGGCGCTGCGGTGACGGTCACCGGCGAACCGGTCGAGCTCACGCTGTTCGCGTTCGGCCGGCATGCGGTCGCCAAGGTCGACTACGACGGCAAACCTGAGGACGTCGCCACCGTGCTCGGCACCCGCCTCGGTATCTGACGCCGTCAGCGGACCATGACGCCGGCGGCGCGCAGGCTCGCCTTCACGTCGCCGATCGTGAAGTCGCCGAAGTGGAACACGCTCGCCGCGAGGACGGCGTCCGCGCCGGCCTCGACCGCAGGGGCGAAATGCTCGACGGCACCCGCTCCCCCGCTCGCGATCACCGGCACGTCCACGACGCCGCGCACCAGCCGGATCAGCTCGAGGTCGTAGCCGTCCTTCGTCCCGTCGGCGTCCATCGAGTTGAGCAGGATCTCGCCGGCGCCGAGCTCGGCCGCGCGCCGCACCCAGTCGACTGCGTCGATGCCGGTGCCCTGCCGCCCGCCGTGCGTCGTCACCTCGAAGCCGCTCGGCGTCGGCGCATCGCCCGGCCGGACCCGTCGCACGTCGGCGGACAGCACGAGCACCTGGTTGCCGAAGCGCTGTGCGATCTCGGCGATGAGCTCCGGCCGGGCGACGGCCGCGGTGTTGACGCCGACCTTGTCGGCGCCGGCGCGCAGCAGGGCGTCGACGTCGGCCACGCTGCGGACGCCACCACCGACGGTGAGCGGGATGAACACCTGCTCGGCCGTGCGGCGGACGACGTCGTAGGTGGTCTCCCGGCCGCCCGACGAGGCGGTGATGTCGAGGAAGGTCAGCTCGTCGGCGCCCTGCTCGTCGTAGCGGCGGGCCAGCTCGACCGGGTCGCCGGCGTCGCGCAGCCCCGCGAAGTTGACGCCCTTCACGACCCGTCCGGCGTCGACATCCAGGCAGGGGATCACCCGAACGGCGACGCTCATGTCCGCCGCACCGCGGCGAGCGCCTCCGGAAGGGTGAACGCGCCGGCGTAGAGCGCCTTGCCGACGATCGCGCCCTCGACGCCGAGGTCGGCGAGCCCGGCGATCGCCCGCAGGTCGTCCAGCGACGACACCCCACCGCTCGCGACGACCGGCGCGGTCGTCCGCGCGCACACGTCGCGCAGCAGCTGCAGGTTCGGGCCGGTCAGCGTGCCGTCCTTGCGCACGTCGGTGACGACGTAGCGCGCGCAGCCGTCGGCGTCGAGGCGGGCCAGCGTCTCCCAGAGGTCGCCGCCGTCCTGCGTCCAGCCGCGCGCGGCCAGCGTCGTGCCCCGCACGTCGAGGCCGACCGCGATCCGCTCGCCGTAGCCGGGCGATCGCCGCCGCGCACCCAGTCGGGCGATTCCAGCGCCGCCGTGCCGACGTTGACGCGCGCCGCGCCGGTGGCCAGCGCGGCCTCGAGCGACGCGTCGTCGCGGATGCCGCCGGACAGCTCCACCGCGACGTCGAGCCGCCCGACGACCTCGGCGAGCAGCTCGCGGTTGTCGCCCCGGCCGAACGCCGCGTCGAGGTCGACGAGATGGATCCACTCGGCGCCGTCGCGCTGCCAGGCCAGCGCGGCGTCGAGCGGGTCGCCGTAGGACGTCTCGGTGCCGGCCGCGCCCTGGACGAGACGGACGGCCGCGCCGTCGGCGACATCGACGGCCGGCAGCAAAGTGATCGTCACTGGCGACTCCGATCGAAGAACAGCAGGACGAGCACGGGCGCACAGATCGAACAGCGCGAGCCCGGCGACGAGCACGGCGCCGACCGAGCGGGTGACGAGGTAGACGACCAGCATGATCAGCAGCACGAGGGTCGTGAGCGCGCCCCAGGTCTCGCGCCGCCGGTGAAAGCCCGGGCCGTGCTGCCACAAGCGGCGTGCGCCGCCAGCACGAGTGCCCAGCGTTCGCGCCGGGCGCGGGCAGCCGCGACCTTCTGCTGCTCGCGTGCGCGCTGGCGGCACGCTCGACGGCCATCCGCTGCCGCTCGGCGCGGGCAAGCTGCCGCGCCTTGCTCACGCGCGCTCCCGCGAAGTTGTCCCGGCTTCGTGGCGCTATAACGCGACGAAGCCCGGACAACTCGGGACGGGACGGCGCTCACAGGGTCTCCAGCCAGTTCGACAGCAGCGTCGCGCCGGCGTCGCCGGACTTCTCCGGGATGGAACTGCGTGGCGCTCACCGGGCCGCGCTCCACCGCGGCGACGAACGGCTCACCGTGCTCGGCGTAGGTCACCAGCCCGTCCGCCTTGTGCGCGGCGTAGGAATGGACGAAGTAGAACCGGGCGTCCGCCGCGAGCCCGGCGAACAGCAGCCGATCCGTTCGGCGCGGACACCGTGTTCCAGCCCATGTGCGGCAGGATCGGCGCCACCAGCCGCTCGACGCGCCCGGCCAGCACGCCGAGGCCGTCGGTCTCGACGCCGTGCTCGACCCCGGCGTCGAACAGGACCTGCATGCCGACGCAGATGCCGAGCAGCGGACGCTGCGCCGCGACCCAGTCGGCGACGAGCCGGACCGCCGCCGACCCCGCGCAGCCCCGCCATGCACGCCGCGAACGCGCCGACGCCGGGCACCACCAAGCCCGTCGGCCTGCGCCGACGGCGCTCGGCGTCGGCGGTGACGGTCACGTCGGCGCCGACCCGTTCGAGCGCCCGCTGCGCCGAACGCAGATTGCCCGACCCGTAGTCGAGCACGACGACCCGCTTTTCAGCAGGCACGCCCTTGGTGGACGGGACGCCGTGCACGCGCGGGTCGATCTCGACCGCCGCGCGCAGCGCGCGCGCCACAGCCTTGTACTGCGCCTCGGTGATGTGGTGCCAGTCGCGCCCGCCGCGCACGCTGACGTGCAGGGCGATCGCCGCGTGGTGGGCGAACGACTCGAACACGTGCCGGGTCAGCGTCGTGGCGTAGGCGGGGCCGATGGTGGGCGGCGCGCCGTCGGGCTCGTCGTGCACGAGGTACGGCCGTCCGGACAGGTCGACGGCGGCCTGCACGAGGCACTCGTCCATCGGGATCAGCGCGTCGCCGAAGCGCCGGGTGCCGGCCTTGTCCCCGGCGGCCTGCGCGAACGCCTGGCCGAGTGCGATCGCGGTGTCCTCGACGGTGTGGTGCGCGTCGATGTGCAGGTCGCCCTCCACCTGGACGGTCAGGTCGAACAGGCCGTGCTTGCCGAACGAGCTGAGCATGTGGTCGTAGAACCCGACGCCGGTGGAGACGTCCGTTCGGCCGGAACCGTCGAGATCGATCTCGACGAGCACCTTCGTCTCTTTGGTCGTTCGCTCGACGCGACCGGTCCTACCCATCGCCGAACCTCTTCCAGTGCGCGGCGGAAGGCCGCCATCTCGTCGGCCGTGCCGATGGACACCCGCAGCCAGCCGTCCGGACCAGTCTCCCGGATGAGCACCCCCCGGTCGAGCAGGCCCCGCCATACGGCGTGCCGGTCCGCAAACGTCCCGAAGAGCACGAAGTTCGCGTCCGAGTCGGCCGCGTGCAGCCCGACAGACCGCAACCACGACACGGTGTGGTCGCGCTCGGCGCGCAGCTCGTCCACCGCGTGCAGCAGCTCGTCGGCGTTGGCCAGCGCCACTCGCGCGACGGCCTGGGTGACCGCGGACAGGTGATACGGCAGCCGGACGATGCGCACCGCGTCGACGACCGCGCGCGAGGCCGCGAGGTAGCCGAGCCGGCCGCCGGCGAATGCGAACGCCTTGGACATCGTCCGGGTGACCACCAGTCGCGGCGCGGACGGCAGCAGGGTCAGCGCGCTCGGCACCCCCGAACGCCGGAACTCGCCGTACGCCTCGTCGACGACCACAACGCCGGGCGCCGCGGCCAGGATCGCCTCGATGTCCGACAGCGGCAGCGCCGTGCCGGTCGGGTTGTTGGGAGAGGCGAGCAGGACGACCGACGGCTGATGCTCTTCGAGCACCGCGCGCACGTGCGGCAGGTCGAGCGAGAAGTCCTCGGCGCGCTGCCCGACGACCCAGTTCGTGTGCGTGTCGCGCGCGTACTCCGGATACATCGAGTAGGTCGGCGCGAACGACACCGCGGTGCGTCCGGGTCCGCCGAACGCCTGCAGCAGCTGCAGCATGACCTCGTTGGAACCGTTCGCGGCCCACACCTGGTCGACGTCGAGCCCTACGCCGCCGTCCGCGGTGAGGTAGGACGCGAGGTCGGCCCGCAGCGCGACCGCGTCCCGATCCGGGTAGCGGTTGAGGGTGCGCGCCGCGGCCGCCGCGGCGGCCGCGATCTCGGCCACCACCCGCTCGCTCGGCGGGTACGGGTTCTCGTTGACGTTCAGCGCGACCGGGACGGCGAGCTGCGGCGCGCCGTACGGCGACTCGCCGCGCAGCTCGTCGCGCAGCGGTAGCGCGGCGAGCGCCCACTCGTCGGTGCTCACGTCCGAGACTCGCTGCGCTCGCTCGGCCGGCGGAGCCTGTGCTTCATTGTTCGCTCCGCAAGCGTCGCTCACCGCAGCCGGGCAGCGATGGCCGCACCGTGCGCCGGGAGGTCCTCGGCCTCGGCCAGCGCCATGACGTGCGGCGCCACCTCGGTGAGCGCCTCCTCGGTGTACTCGACCAGGTGCACGCCCTTGAGGAACGACTGCACCGACAGTCCGGACGCGTGCCGCGCGGTGCAGCCGGTGGGCAGCACGTGGTTGGAGCCGGCGCAGTAGTCGCCCAGCGACACCGGGGCGTGCGGGCCGACGAAGATGCAGCCGGCGTTGCGGACCCGCTCGGCCCAGCGCCGCGCGTCCGCGGTGATGACTTCGAGGTGCTCGGCGGCGTACGCGTCGACGACGGCCAGCCCCTGCTCGAGGTCGCGGACCAGGACGATCGCCGACTGCTCGCCGGACAGCGCCGCGCTCACCCGCTCGATGTGCTTGGTGAGGGCGACCTGACGCTCGACCTCGGTGTCGACGGCGGCGGCGAGCTCGGCCGAGTCGGTGACGAGGACGGATGCCGCGAGGGTGTCGTGCTCGGCCTGGCTGATGAGGTCGGCGGCGACGTGCACCGGATCGGCCGTGGCGTCGGCGAGCACCGCGATCTCGGTCGGCCCGGCCTCGGCGTCGATGCCGACCACGCCGCGCACCAGCCGCTTCGCGGCCGCGACGTAGACGTTGCCCGGCCCGGTGACGACGTCCACCGGTTCGATCCCCGCGTCGGCGTCGCCGTAGGCCGCGAGCGCGATGGCCTGGGCACCGCCGACCGCATACACCTCGTCGACCCCGAGCAGCGCACAGGCGGCAAGGATCGCCGGGTGCGGCAGGCCGCCGTGGTCGCGCTGGGCGGGCGAGAACACCGCGATGGACTCGACGCCCGCGACCTGGGCGGGCACCACGTTCATCACCACGCTGGACGGGTACACGGCCAGCCCGCCGGGGACGTAGAGCCCGACCCGGTGCACCGGGATCCAGCGCTCGGTGACCGTCCCGCCCGGCACGACCTGCACTTTGACGGTCTGCCGGCGCTGCTCCTCGTGCACGATCCGCGCGCGGCGGATCGACTCGGCCAGCGCGTCGCGCACGGCGGGGTCGAGAGTGTCCAGCGCCGCGGCCAGCGCGGTCGCCGGCACCCGCGGCTCCGGCACGTCGACCCCGTCGAAGCGCAGCGTCGCCTCGCGCACAGCGGGGTAGCCGCGCGCCGCGACGTCCTCGACGAGTGGCGTCACCGCATCGAGCGCGGCACGGACGTCGACCCGGGCGCGGGGCAGCGCCCGGCGCAGGTCGGCGGACCCGGCAGCGGTGAGATCGAGGCGACGAAGCACGGGCCAAGTTTACGGGTCGGGTCGCTTCCATAGCGGCTGCGGATGGCTAGCGTGAACCCTGTGGCCGAGATCATCCCGCTGTTCCCACTCAGCCACGTCCTGCTGCCCGGGATGCCGCTGCCGCTGCACATCTTCGAGCAGCGTTACCGCGATCTGCTCGAGGACCTCGCCGTCGCACCGGGCGGCGCCCGGTTCGGTGTGGTCGCGCTGCGCTCCGGCAGCGAGACGCTCGCCACCGACGCCCGGGCGACGCTGCCGGACGTCGAAGCCATCGGGACGCTCGCCGAGATCCTGGAAGTCGAGGCTCAGGACGACGGCACGACCGACCTCCTGTCAGTGGGCAGCCGACGGTTCCGCATCGAGTCGCTCGTCCCGGACGGCAAGGCGTACCTCCGCGCGGAGATCAACTTCGTCGACGAGGACGACGGCGACCTCGGTCGCGGGCACGAAGCCCTCGCGCGCGACCTGATGGAGTTCTACGACGCGATGCTGCTGCGCCTGGCGGGCCGGGCAACCGGTGCCGAGCTGCCGCCGGACGCGAACCAGCTCTCGTATCAGATCGGTGCCCGGCTGCCGTTACCGCCGGACGAGCGGCAGGCGCTGCTGTGCGACCCGACGACGGCCGAGCGGCTGATCCGGCTCAACCGGCTACTGCGCCGGGAGATCGCCCTGCTGCAGCGGACCCGGACCATCGCCGTGTCCCCTGCCGTACTGCGGCTGATCGCCGGGGGGAACTGAGAGCCGGCCGCGCACCGGATCAGCGCGGCCCAGGTCGTCACGCGCCGCGAACGCGACGAACAACCCGTACAGCAGGATCGCGAGCGCCGGCTCGACGAGCAGCAACCCGCGCATGTGGAGCGAGAGCGGCAGATGGCTGATGGTGGTGCCGGTCTTGCCGTCGTAGGTGCCGCCGCCGGTGAGGTAGCCGAGCCACCAGGTGAGCGCCGACCCGCCGAGTCCGCCGAAGCCGAGGGCGAGCAGCAGGAGCGCCCCGCGGTTGCCCGGCCGGGACAGCCAGACGACGAGCGCGGCGAGCACGCCCACGGCGGCCACGATGACGAAGTACCGGCCGTCGGCGGCGGCCATCGTCTCGACCTCGTCGTAGGGGTAGAGCTTGCCGGGGCCGAGCACGTAGGCGCGCTGCTGCGCACCGCTCCATTCCGCCCAGACCGGGCCCAATGCGGCTCCCACGACGGCGAGCGCGAGCACGACCAGCCCCGCCGCGCGCACGTCGGCAAGCGTCTCGTCCGCGGCGCGGCGCGGCGGCGCGGCACGCTTGATCGGCCAGTCACCGACGCTCAGCGTGTGCCACGCCGGTTCGCTCATGCCCGTCCTCGCTTCGCTCCGGGCGGGCATGCAGAGACGCAGATACCCCTGTTCGCTCCGCAAGCGTCGCTCATGAGCCCACTCTGCCAGGCCGCCTCACTCGCGGCTCAGCAGCATGTGCAGCTCGTCGAGCCTGGCCTTGGGGACGGCTCGGCCGATCTCGAACTCCCGCAGCCGCGCCAGCGTGGCCTTGCGACGCCTGCCGATCAGCCGCATCGCAAGCAGCGGCAGGGTCACGGTATGCGACGGGAGCCCGACGCGGCGCAACTCCTTCAGCACGTCGCCGCGAGTGTCGGACACCAGCTCGCGCAGCCGCGTCTCGATCGGGCCGTACCGGTCGGCTTCGGTCAGCCGGCGCAGGATCGTCCGCAACCCCGCGCGCAGCAGCAGCACCAGCACGGCGAGGACGGCCATGACCACCGCGAGAACGGTCGAGTGCAGGCCCCACTCGCCGGCCGCGGCCAGCCCGAGCAGGACGAGCGCCACCATGAGCAGCGTGTGGCCGACCGACTCGCCGAGCGCTCGTCCGACGAGATACCGGGCGAGCGCCCACTGGCTGAGCGGCGAGCCCTGCCGGAAGTCGCCGATGTCGTCCGCGGACAGCCACTCGCCGTCGGCCGAGGGTTCTTCGGGCAGCGCAGGATGCACGCTGCAACGTTACCGGCGGGCGGTCACACGATCTCGAGCGTGCGCCGGGAGGCCGTCGCAATTGCGGGTGACGGGGGCCTCCGCAATCGACTTGACACCGCGCAGTCGCGTGGCGAATACTCCATTTCGAATAATTGGGTTCGAGGAGTCGCCGTGAGCCAGCGCAGCAGGGGGTACACGATGAGTCGTCGCCGGGTGTCCAACCCGCTGGCGCTCGCCGTGCTGGGCTGCCTCACCGAACGTCCCATGCACCCCTACGAGATCAACACCACGCTGCGCAGCCGCGGCAAGGAGCAGAGCATCAAGCTGAACTACGGCTCGCTGTACTCGGTCGTCGAGTCGCTGCAGAAGCACGGCCTGATCACCAGCCGCGCGACCACGCGCGAGGGACGCCGCCCGGAGCGCACCGTCTACGAGATCACTCCGGCCGGCCGCGACGAGTTCGAGGACTGGCTCGCCGAGCTGCTCTCCACCCCGGTACGCGAGTTCACCTCGCTCGAGGCGGGCTTGTCGCTCATGCCCGGGCTGCCGCCGGACGAGGTCGCGCGGCTGCTCGACACGCGCTCGGAGAACCTGCGCATCGAGCTGCGGTCGCTGGCGGCCGGCGAGCAGGTCGCCACCGAGATGGGCCTACCCGAGCTCTTCTCGGTGGAGTCGCGCTACCGGCACGCGTTGCTGACCGCCGAGCTGGACGTTCGTCACCGACGTCGCGAAGCGCATCCGCACCGCGGAGCTCGGCGGCACGACCGCCTGGCGACGCATCCACGAACTGCTTGCGCGAGGCATGACGTTCGAGGAGATCCTCGCCGATCCGGTCCGTCATCTCGGAGAGGAGGGCCGCGTCCTGCAAGGCCAAGAACCCCGAAAATGAAAGCGAAACCCGCTGGAGACCCCAGTCGTGCGGCAACACGAACTGCGAGCTCCAGCGGGCCGTACACCCGAGCCGGGACGCGAGTCCCGTCCGAGGCGCAACCATCACGATAGGCGCTTGCGGCCCGGCTCCCTCTCCCCAAGGGAAGCCGAATGCACCCATCGTCATCCGGTCGACCGGCGCTCGCCGCCATCGACCTCGTGAAGACCTATCCAGGCGGACGCGCCGCCCCACCGGTGCGCGCGCTCGATGGCCTGTCGGTCGAGGTCGCGGCCGGCAGCGTCGTCGCGCTGCTCGGCCGCAACGGCGCCGGCAAGTCCACTACCGTCAAGATCCTCACCACGCTGGCGCGGCCGCGACTCCGGGCAGGCGTTCGTCGCCGGGATCGACGTCCTTCGCGAGCAGGACGCCGTCCGGCGCGCGATCGGGCTCGTGTCGCAGAAGGCCTCGAGCGACCCGATGTCGACGGGCCGGGAGAACCTCCTGCTCGCCGGCCGCGTCCAGGGGTTGTCGCGCGGCGAGGCCGCGGACGCGGGCCGCGGCGGCTGCTCGATCGCTTCGATCTCGCCGATGCCGCCGACCGGCTCGCGAAGACGTACTCGGGCGGCATGGCCCGCAAGCTCGACGTCGCGATCGGGCTCGTGCACCGGCCTCAGGTGCTGTTCCTGGACGAGCCGACCACCGGGCTCGACCCGGAGGCGCGCGCCAGATGTGGGCCGAGATCGCCCAGCTCTCCGCCGACGAGCGGACGACCGTCCTGCTCACCACGCACTACCTCGACGAGGCCGACCAGCTCGCCGACCGGGTCGCGATCATCGACCACGGGCGGGTGGTCGTCGAGGGCACGCCGGACACGCTCAAGAGCGAGCTGCGCGGGGACACCGTGCAGGTCGAACTGGTGGCAGCGTCCGACACGGCCCTGCCCGCGCTGCACAGGGTGCCGGGCCTGCGCGAGATCTCGGTGGACGGCAGCCGGCTGCGGGCGCGCGCGGACGACGGGGCGCGGGCCGTCCCGGCCGTCCTGTCCGCGCTGGACGATGCCGGGGCCACGGTCGCCTCCGTCACCGTCGCGCGCCCGTCACTCGACGACGTCTACCTGCAGCACGTCGGGCGCGAGTTCCGGGCGGAGGCCGCGGCATGACCACCACTTCGCCCCTCTCATCCGCGCTGGACCCACCGCGCAGCACGCATGGCGCGGGCAAAGTGGCGGGCGGGCTGGTGCGGCACTCGGGGTTCCTGACCACCCGGGCCGTCCGCACGCTGCTGCGCCAGCCGGCGTTCGCGGCGATCACCCTCGTGCAGCCGGTCATCTGGCTGCTGCTGTTCGGCCAGCTGTTCCGCAATGTCGTGCACATCCCCGGCTTCTCGACCGCGTCCGGCTCGTACCTGGAGTTCATCACCCCCGGCGTGATCGTCATGACCGCGCTGTTCTCCAGCGGCTGGGCCGGGACGGTGTTCATCGAGGACATGGACCGCGGCGTGATGGACCGGCTGCTCGCCTCTCCGGTGCGTCGCGGCGCCATGATCGTCGGCACACTCGCCTACCAGGCGCTGACCACGATCGTCCAGACATCGATCGTGTTCGCGATCGCGTACCTGTCCGGCGCGCGGTTCGCGGGCGGTGCGCTCGGCGTGCTGGTGACGCTGCTCGCGGCGTGCCTGATCTCGGTGATCATCGCGTCGTTCTCCAACGCGATCGCGCTGCTGGTGCGCCAGCAGGAGGCGCTCATCGGCATCAGCCAGTTCATCGTGCTGCCGCTGCAGTTCCTGTCCTCGTCGATCATGGACACCCGCGTCGCGCCGGCGTGGGTGCGGCACGTGGCCCGCTACAACCCGGTCGACTGGGCGTCCACGGCGGCACGGGCCGCACTCGCCGCAGGTACCGACTGGGGCGTGGTGCTGCCGCGCCTCGGCCTGCTCGCCGCGCTGGCCGTGCTGATGGGCTGGCTCGCGACCCGCGCGTTCGGCAGCTATCAACGTTCCCTGTAGCAGGCGTGAATACCCCCTCCACCACACCCGGGCGTGGCGGAGGGGGTATTCATCGCGTGGCCGGGACGGGACGGGGACCGGCGAGGGCGGCGCGCAGCGCCGGCGCCATGCGTTGCGCGAGCTCGTCGACCGGCATCGAGGCGAGCGGCTCGATACCCAGGATGTAGCGCGCCATGACCAGCCCGGCGATCTGGCTCGCGGCGACCGAGGCCCGCCGGCGCGCGTCCGCACCGCCGATCCGCTCGGCGATCCGGGCGATCATCTCGCGCTCGAGCATCTCCCGGAACAGCCGCGCGACGTCCGGCTCGCGCACTGCCGCCTGCATGAAGGCGCGCAGCGAGCCGCCGCTCTCCGGATCCTCCCAAGCAGCGACAATCGTGCGGACGATTCGCTCGGGCAAAGAATTCAACGGACCGTCGAGTTCGCGCGCCAGCAGCTCGGCGGGGTTGGCCGCCAGCGCCATCGCGGCCCCGAAGAGTCCCTTCTTCGATCCGAAGTGGTAGCTGATCAACGCCACGTCCACGCCCGCTTCTGCGGCCACCGAGCGCAGCGAGACGCTGTCGTAGCCCTCGGTCAGGAAGCGCCGCCGCGCAACGTCGAGGATGTCGGCGCGCGTCTCGCTGCGCCCCGGCGGGCGGCCCCGTCCACGGCTTTTATTCATCATAGTTGAAATCTAGCACCGGCGTCCGGCACCCTCAATTCAGCAACGCTGAATTCGAGAGGAGCCCACCGTGATGGTGACGGATCTCAGCAAGATCAAGCGGCGCCCCCCGTCCCCGGCCGGCCGCACACCGGCCGGACACCGCGCCGTGCTCGTGGTCACCTGCATCGCGCTGGCGACCGTCGTGTCAGCGGTCGCGTCACTCAACGTCGCGATCCCGTCGATCGCACGGGATACCCACGCATCCCAGACGCAGCTTTCCTGGATGATCGACGCGTACTCGCTCGTCTTCGCGGCGCTGCTGCTGCCGGCAGGTGGGCTCGGCGACCGGTTCGGCCGCCGCAAGGCGCTGCTGGTCGGCCTCACGATCTTCGGCGCCGGCTCGGTGGCTGCGATGAGCCACGCCGACGCCACCTGGCTCATCGCGATGCGCGCCGTACTCGGGCTCGGCGCCGCGCTGGTGATGCCGGCCACCCTCGCGACGATCACCGCGACGTTCCCGCCCGCGCAGCGCGCAAAGGCGGTCGGCACCTGGGCCGGCGTTGCCGGGGCGTCGGCGATCCTCGGCCTGCTGACCTCCGGCGCGGTGCTGGAGCAGTGGTCGTGGCGCGCGGTGTTCGCGGTCAACATCGTCCTCGCCGTGGGCGCGATAGTCGGCACGCTGCGCGTCGTCCCGGAGTCTGCGGATCCGGCCGCGCCGCGGGTCGACTGGACAGGGGCGGCGATCGCCGTCGTCGGCCTCGGCGCGCTCGTCTACTCGATCATCGAGGCGCCGACGGCCGGGTGGAGCAGCGCGCAGACCGTCGTCGGTATCGGCGCCAGCCTCGTCCTGCTCGCCGGGTTCGTCGGCTGGGAACTGCAGGCGACGGAACCGCTCATCGACCCGCGGCTGTTCCGGCACCGTGCATTCGCCGGCGGGACGCTGTCGCTCACGCTGCAGTTCTTCGCGTTCTTCGGGTTCATCTTCCTGCTGCTGCAGTACCTGTAGCTCGTGCTCGCCGACAGCCCGCTGGTCGCGGCCCTGAGCCTGATCCCGATGGCGCTCGGCATGATGCCCAGCGCGCGGTTCCTCGCGCCGAAGCTGGTCGCGCGCTTCGGGACGGGACGCGCCTGCGCGACCGGCCTGGTCGTGGCTGCCGGCGCGTTCGGTTGGCTGTCCACGCTGGACGCGTCGAGCGGCTACTGGGCGCTGCTCGCCGGCATCGTCCCGTTGGGCGCCGGGATGGGGCTGGCGATGACGCCGGCCACCACTGCTGTGACCGACGCGCTGCCGCGGGAGAAGCAGGGCGTCGGCTCGGCGATGAACGACCTCGCCCGCGAACTCGGCGGCGCGCTCGGGATCGCGGTGCTCGGCAGCGTCCTGCAGTCCGTCTACCGCGATCACCTCGATGTCTCCGGGCTGCCCGGCGGGGCCGCCGACCACGCCCGCTCCTCGCTCGCGCTGGCCAGCCGCTTGGGTCCGGCGGTGGCGCGCAGCGCGCAGGGTGCGTTCGTCGACGGCATGCAGTACGCGCTGCTCGGCGGCGCGGCCGCGCTGGCCGTCGCCGCAGTGGCCGTGGTCGTCCTGCACCGCAAGTGATGTGCCGGCCCGTCCCGCGAGAGTGCGCGGCACGGCTCTGGCTCTCGGCGGGCGAGGCGCGCATGCTGGAAGGTGCCGGATCGAGCTGCGATGACCGGAGGACGGCATGCATGCAAACCCAGGCGATGTGCTGATCGTCGAGGGCCCGATTGTGGGCCAGCACGCGAAGCGGGCGACGATTCTGGAAGTCCGTTCCCACGACGGGTCACCGCCCTACTTCGTGCGCTGGGAGGACGGGCACGAGGGATTGACCTACCCCGGCCCGGACGCCCACATCGCACCGAGCGAGGCTGACTGACTCAGCCGATCGTGACGTGGGCCGTGGCGGGCGTGAGATCGAGCAGGGTGTGCAGCGCGACGTCGAGCGTGAGCCGGCCGGACGCGTCGGCCCGCACCGTGCTCGTCGCGCCGCCTGACGGTGCGGTAATCGTCACGGCGTGCACGGTGCCGGGGACGTAGTACGCCGGGGTCGTCACCGTCGCGCTGCCCAAGCCGCTCAGGGTGAAGGCACCCGCGTCGGCGCCGCTGAGCCTGCTGAACGCGCGCGCAGGCGCGCGGTGGTTGACGACGGTCCAGCCCCACTGCGTCCAGGTCTTGTCGATCGACTCGTAGGACGTCGGCTGCGGGCTGGACGGGGCGGCGAAGACCTGCATCAGGCGCGGCATGAGGTCGCGCAGGTCGCGTGCCCAGTACGGCCAGGTGTGCGTGCCGAAGGTGTAGTCGTCGAGGTGGTACGGAACGTGGGCGCGGTCGGCTGCACCGGTGAAGCTCAGCGTCGAGATGTGCGTGATCGCCTCGATCGCCGACGCGCCCAGGTCAGGGTTCGGACCGTCCAGCGCACCGGGGATTCCCGTCGCGGTGTAGAGGAACAGCCCCATGCCACGCAGGTTCGTCAGCAGCGTCGTCGGGTTGCGGCCCTTCCAGTTGATCTCGTTCGTGAGGTGCGGGCCGAACATCGCCGCTGGCTCGACGCCGTCGAGCTGCACTGCAGTTCCTGCGATGACGGCCGTCGCGCCGGCTTCGATGACCGGGTTGGAGGCGATGTCGGGAGCGCCGGACAGCGACGCGGCCGCACCGAACAGCTCCGGATGCCGCGCGGCGTAGGTGAACGCGCCGAACCCGCCCTGCGAGAGGCCCGCGATCGCCCGGCCGGCTCGGGTAGGGACGGTGCGCAGGTTGGCATCGATCCACGGGATCAGTTCGTCGACGTGGAATGTCTCCCAGCGGGACGGCCCCAGCGCGGTGCCGGTGTCCCACCAGTTGGTGAACCAGCCGCCGCCGTCGTCGTCGAAGCCGGCGTCCGGCATCACGACGATCAGCGGCAGGCCGGCCGTCGTCGCCCGCACGTCCCCGGACGCCAGCCAGTCGGCGGCGCCGCCGCTCGTGCCGTGGAACAGGTAGAGGACGGGGTAGTGCTCGGCCGGGTCCGCCGTGTAGCCGTCCGGGACGAGGACGCGCAGCCGCACGGCGCGCCCGAGCGCCGGCGTGGAGACCGACAGCGCGTACAGCCGGTCGTCGACCTGCTGCTGCGACTCGACGTGGATGCCGTCGCCGTCGGCGAACAACGCCGCCGCCGCGCCGGCTGCGGCACCCGGCGCACCGACGGCGGTGAACGAGGCGGCGGCGAACGTGACGGCGAGCGCGGCGCGGAGGCGGATCACGCGGGCAGTATCACGAACAACAGTGTTCGTGACAATTTGAACTAGCTGCATTCAGCATCTAGACTCAGAACTGTGGATGACCTGCTGCGCACTGTCACGGAGAGGTGGGCGCTGCTGATCGTGCGCGAGGTGTCGCTCGGGCGCCGCCGTTTCGAGCAGTTGCAGGTGGCCACCGGGGCACCGCGCGCCGTGCTCGCCGATCGGCTGCATCGCCTCGTCGAGGCCGGCGTTCTCGGCACCCGCGACTACCGCGCGCCAGGGAGCAGGACCCGCGCCGAGTACGTCCTCACGTCGGCGGGAATCGACCTGCTCCCCCTCCAGGCCGCGCTCGCCCAGTGGAGCGAGCGGCACCTGCCCGCCGCCGCCGCGCGCGGCCTCGACTACCGGCACGTCGCCTGCGGCGGGCGGGTGAGCGCCGTCCTCGTCTGCGAATGCGGGCAGCAGGTCAGTCCGCACGAGCGGCTGGTCGCCCAGATCAACGATTGAGATAGGGAGCCCACCATGTCAGTCCACTCCACCACCGATGACTCCTTCGCCGCAGATGTGCTCGCCGCCGACCTGCCCGTTCTCGTCGAGTTCACCGCCGACTGGTGCCCGCCGTGCCGGATGATCGCGCCGGTGCTCGATCAGCTCGCGGCCGACGAGGCGAGCCGGCTGCGCATCGTCTCGCTGGACGTGGACGAGAACCCGGACGTGACCCGGCGCTACAACGTGCTCGGGATGCCCACGCTGCTGCTGTTCGTCGGTGGCGAGGTCGTGAGCCAAACCGTCGGTGCCCGCCCGCGGACCGCGATCCTGCGGGCGATCGAGCCGCACCTCGGCGGGCGCGGCTGACCCGTCAGGCGGAGACGGCAGCCGGCCCGAGCAGCGCCTTGAGGTCGCCCATCAACGCCGGAGACGGGGTAACGCGGTAACCGTCGCCGAGCCGGAGCACACGTTCGCGGTCGCCGTTGACGAGTTGCAGGTGCACTTCGGTGGTGCCGGGATGCGTGGCCAGGACGTCCTTGAGCCGGTCGACGAGCGGCGGCGTGCACCTGGCGGGCGCCATCCGCACCAGCACCGGCCCGCGCGGCGCCGCCGTGGTGTCGAGGATCGTCAGGTCGCTGGCGATCAGCTTGACGGTGTCCTCGCGGGCATCCGTCCGCCCCTTGATCGCGACGATGGCGTCCTCGGCGACGTTCAGCGCGACCTGCGCGTAGGTGGCCGGGAAGAACATCACCTCGATCGACCCTTCGAGGTCCTCCAGCACCGCCTGCGCCCACGGCGCGCCGGCCTTGGTGACGCGCCGGCTCACCGAGGAGAGGATGCCGGCCAGGGTGAGCGGCTGCGACTCGCCGGCGCCTTCGGCCTGCGCCGCGGCGATCGTGACGTCGGCAGCGCCGGCGAGGACGTGCTCGACGCCGAACAGCGGGTGGTCGGAGACGTAGAGGCCGAGCATCTCGCGCTCGAACTGCAGCAGCACCTTCTTGTCCCACTCACCGTCGGGCACCCGGACCGCGAACACGTCGTCGACGGGCGCCGGCCTCCCCCAGCGACCCGAACAGGTCGAACTGCCCGATCGCCTCGGCCCGCTTGGTGTCGAGCACCGCGTCGACGGCGGCCTCGTAGACGAGGATGAGGCCACGCCGGGCGTGACCGAGCGAGTCGAACGCGCCGCCCTTGATCAGCGCCTTCGATAGTCCGCTTGTTGCAGACGACGGCATCCACCTTGCGCAGGAAGTCGCCGAAGTCGACGAACGGGTCCTTGGCCTTGCGCGTGGCGACGATCGACGCGACGACGTTCGCCCCGACGTTGCGGATCGCGGTGAGGCCGAACCTGATGTCCGTGCCCGTCGGGGTGAAGTCGGCATCGGACTCGTTGACGCACGGCGGCAGGACCTTGATGCCCATCCGCCGGCACTCGGCGAGATAGACGGCCGACTTGTCCTTGTCGTCGCGCACGGTGGTGAGCAGCGCGGCCATGTACTCGGCGGGATAGTTCGCCTTGAGGTAGGCCGTCCAGTACGACACCAGTCGCGTAGCCGGCGGTGTGCGACTTGTTGAAGCCGTAGTCGCAGAACGGCAGCAGGATGTCCCACAGCGCCTTGATCGCGCCCTCGGAGAAGCCGTTCGCCCGCATGCCCCGCAGTGAAGTTCTCTAGCTGGGCGTCCAGCACCGCCTTCTTCTTCTTGCCCATCGCCCTGCGCAGCAGATCGGCCTGGCCGAGCGTGTAACCGGCCACCTTCCGGGCGATCGCCATGTACCTGTTCCTGGTAGACGACCAGTCCGTAGGTCTCGTCGAGGATCTCTGCCAGCGGCTCGGCGAGCTCGGGGTGGATGGCGACGACCGGCTTGCGGCTGTTCTTGCGGTCGGCGTAGTCGATGTGCGCATTGGCCGCCATGGCCCGGGCCGGTACAGCGCGATGACCGCGGAGATGTCCTCGAACCCGGTCGGTGACATCTGGCGCAGCAGCGAGCGCAGCGGGCCGCCGTCGAGCTGGAAGACGCCGAGGGTGTCGCCGTGGGCGAGCATCCGGTAGGTCTCGGCGTCGTCCAGCGGGAGATCGGCCACCTCGACGTCGATCCCGCGATTGATCTTGATGTTGTGGATCGCGTCGTCGATGACGGTGAGGTTGCGCAGCCCGAGGAAGTCCATCTTGAGCAGCCCGAGCGTCTCGCACGTCGGGTAGTCGAACTGCGTGATGATCGCGCCGTCCTGCTCGCGTTTCATGATCGGGATGTGGTCGATCAGCGGCTCGCTGGACATGATCACTGCGGCAGGCGTGCACGCCCCACTGCCGTTTCAGGCCCTCGAGACCTTTCGCGGTCTCGAAGACCTTGGCGACCTCCTGATCGGCCTCGACAGGGCGCGGAACTCCCCGCCTTCCTTGTACCTCTCATGGCTCGGGTCGAAGATCTTGGCGAGCGGGACGTCCTTGGCCATGACCGCCGGCGGCAGCGCCTTGGTCACGCGCTCGCCCATCGAGAACGCGTAGCCAAGCACGCGGGAGGCGTCCTTCAACGCCTGCTTGGTCTTGATCGTGCCGTAGGTGACCACCTGCGCGACCCGGTCGTCGCCGTACTTCTCGGTGACGTAGCGGATCATCTCGCCGCGCCGGCGCTCGTCGAAGTCGATGTCGATGTCGGGCATCGAGACACGATCCGGGTTGAGGAACCGCTCGAAGAGCAGGCCGTGCGCGAGCGGGTCGAGCTCGGTGATGCCCATTGCGTACGAGACGAGCGACCCGTGGCCGATCCGCGGCCCGGGCCTACTCGGATGCCCTGCGACTTCGCCCAGCCGATGAGATCTGCGGTCACCAGGAAATACCCGGGGAACCCCATCTTCAGGATCATCGAGACTTCGTAGTCCGCGCGCTCGCGCACCGCGGCTGGTATGCCGCCCGGGTAGCGCCGAACGAGTCCGCGCTCGACCTCCTTGACGAACCAGCTGGACGCGTCCTCGCCCGGTGGCACGTCGAACACCGGCATGAGGTTCGCACCCTCGTCGAAACGCGACGTTGCACCGCTCGGCGATGAGCAGCGTGTTGTCGCACGCCTCGCGCATGTCGTGCTTGTCGGCCCACAGCGAGCGCATCTCGGCCTGGCTCTTCAGGTAGTAGCCGGCGCCCTCGAGTTTGAACCGGTTGGGGTCGGCCATCGTCTTGCCGGTGCCCACACAGAGCAGCACCTCGTGCGCGGCGGCGTCGGACTGGAAGGTGTAGTGCGAGTCGTTGGTGGCGATCACCGGAAGGTCGAGGTCGCGCGCGAGCCGCAGCTGGTCGTCGCGGACCCGCTTCTCGATCTCGAGGCCGTGATCCATCAGCTCGAGGTAGTAGTTGTCCTTGCCGAAGATGTCGCGGAACTCGGCGGCACTCGCACGAGCCTTCTCGTAGTCGCCGATGCGCAGCCAGGTCTGCACCTCGCTCGACGGGCAGCCGGTGGTGGCGATCAACCCCCCGGCATACTCGGCCAGCAGCTCGCGGTCGGCGCGCGGCCGGTAGAAGAAGCCTTCGATGGACGAGCGCGAGGAGAGCCGGAAGAGGTTGTGCATGCCCGCGGTGCTCTCGGCCAGCAGCGTCATGTGCGTGAAAGCACCGCCACCCGAGACGTCGTCGCCGCCGCCGTCTGCCCACCGCACCCGGGTGCGCTCCGACCGGTGCGTGTTCGGGGTGACGTAGGACTCGAGGCCGATAATCGGCTTCACGCCGGCAGCGGTGGCCTTGCTGTAGAAGTCGTACGCGCCGAACACGTTGCCGTGATCGGTCATCGCGATCGCCGGCATGCCCATCCGCGCTGCTTCGGCGAGCAGCTCGGTGAGCCGGGCGGCACCGTCGAGCATCGAGTACTCGGTGTGCACGTGCAGATGCACGAACTGATCGGTGTCGCCTGCCACGGGGTGCTGATGCCTCCTAGTGAGCCGCTCGTCGTCGCGTCGACCGATTCTCACACCCGGCGCCGACACGCTCGGCGTGTCGTCACGGCGTGTCTCTCGACTGCGAATCGAGGGTTGGCCGCTACCCGCCGAGGCTCAGGCTCTGATGCGGACGGTTGTCCCGATCTCGGCCCACTGATACAGGAACCGGATCGCCGCGAGCGGCATGTGGACGCAGCCGTGCGAGCCGCGCGTCCTGTACTTCGGGCTGCCGTACGGGAAGTGCTGCCAGGACGAGTCGTGGAAGCCGAACAGCGGCGCCTGGAACGGGATCCAGTACTTCACCGGGTAGGTCGAGCCGTCGATCAGGGTCAGGCTGGTGTCGCGATCCAGGCCCTGGATCTCGAACGTGCCGGTCGGCGTGCTCGTGTACTCCCCCACGATCCCACTGGTGATCGGCGTCGTGTAGGCGACGCGGTGCCGCGCGCACATCCACAGCTGCTGTCGCCGGATGCTGACCTTCACGAACCGCGGCGCGGTATTGCCGGCGCAGGGGTTCGCTCGCGGCTTGGGCTTGGGCTTGGGCTCGGGCCTGGCCGCCTCGGCCGTGGTCGGTACGCGATCGGGCGCAATAGCCGCGGGCTCCGTGGCCCCGGTCGGGGACGCCGCGCCGCCCGGTGATGCGGCGATCGACGCAGCACACCCGGTGAGCAGACCGATGGCCGCGACGGACGCGATGGCGCAACGCCCCGCCCGTCGCGCTCTGGTCACCTGGCGATTCTAAGCGGGCGGACGGTACGGATCGGGTCCCCACGCCTGCGGTGCGCCGGGGTTGGCCGCAGGGTTGCCGAGGTAGCGCTCCAGGGCCTGCATCTCGTTGTCGTGCTCGACGCGGATGTCGGCCCGCATGCGGTACATCGTCGACCAGTCCGAATAGATCATCTGCATGAAGACGATCGAGAAGACCACCGTGGTGGCGAGGTTGCGGCTGAGCACCTCGCCGAGTGTGCGTGACACCTGGAGGTAGGTGAAGAAGGCCTTGTTGTCGTCCGAGCCCAGGATGTGCTGGCCACCGACCTTCTGCGTGAAGACGAAGATCACGATGCAGAACAGGGCGCCGAACTGGAACACCCCGCCCAGTCGCGACGCGCGCGCCAGCTCCGTCTTCGCCTCCGCCATCGACAGCGGGCGCGCGTACACCTTGCGGTAGATCACGTACAGCCATGGCCCGAAGGCCAACAACCCGACGCCCACCAGGAGCAGGCCGTTGCCGACGATCTGGTCGATCAGCACGAACAGGACGATCGTGAAGACCGAGTAGAACGGCGCGACGGACACGAGGAACCAGCCGGGGAGGGCGGCGGACGGGAACAGGCTCTTGACTCGGGCTGCCCCCCTGAGCACGCCGCCCGGAATGGTGATCACGACGGGCAGGAGGGTCAGCGCGTAGGAGACAGCCAGCGCGAATCGCACGCTCAAGATCTCGGCGTCGACCTGCTGGTTGGACAAGCCGTTGGCGAGATCCGCCTGGCGTGCCGTGTCCAGGTCGATCAGGTAGTCCAGCGGCACGAGCGCGACGAGCAGCGGGATCGCGATCGACAGCACCCAGCAGATGACGAGGAACTTCGAGGAAGCCCGCAACTCCGTCCAGCGGGCCACGGCGCGGGCAGCGCCGATCGGGATGAGGGTCAGCGCGATGGTCGGCAGCCAGACGACCAGGTCGCCGACGCCCGTCAACCCGGAGGTGTCGGTCTGCGCGGATTGGACGAACGCCAGGACCACACTGAGCAGCAGGAGCGGCAGCGCAACGAGGAGCGTGCTGCGCCGCCATGCGAACAGGCCCTGCAGCCGCTGGTCGATGCCGGCTGCGCTGAGCGTCTGCGCTTCCCGCGGCGTCACGATGACGTCCGCGACGTTCCAGTCGATCGCCCGCTTCAGGTGCGTGCCGATGCCCGGCCCCGGCAGCCGCTGCGGCCCGGGCGGGGCGTACTGGCCCTGCCACGCCTGCTGCGGCGCGGGCTGTGCGGGCCACTGCTGCTGAGCCTCCGGTTGCCATTGCGGGGGCTGCTGCGGCCACTGCTGCGGGGGCTGCTGCGGCCACTGCGCAGGCTGCGTCCCGTCGAAGGGTGGCTGGGGTGGCGGCCCCTGGAATGGCGGTGGCGGTGGCTGACTCACGATCGTTCTCCCTCCCCGTAGGACGGCATCGTGCCAGATGTCGCCCGAACCTGGCGATCCTCCACTGGCGAGCGGCGCGAATCCAGGGCCATCGGTCTCGATTACGCCGATCGGCGAGAATGGGCGCCATGCAGGCCGACGAGCTCGTCGCGGCGCTTGGCCCGCTCCTGCCCGACGCGCTGATCGCCACCGACTTCGACGGCACCCTCGCTCCACTGGTGCCCGATCCGCAGGACTCGCGCCCGGTCGGCGGCGTGATCGAGGCGCTGCGCGCGCTGGCCGGTTGCGGCGCGCAGGTCGCCGTGATCACCGGACGCGACGCGCGCACGGTCGTGCGCCTCGGGGGTCTGGACGCGGTGCCCGGCATCGTGGTGGCCGGGCTCTACGGCATCGAGACGTGGGCCGACGGCCGGCTCAGCTCGCCCGACGAGCCAGCAGCGATCGGCCTGCTGCGCGAGCGGCTCCCGACGATCACGGCGGGCGGCGACCCGGACGTGTGGATCGAGGACAAGCGGCTCTCGCTCGTCGTGCACGCCCGCAAGGCCCGCGACCCGGGAGCCGCTCTCGCGCAGCTCGCCGATCCGGTGGACGCGCTCGCCGCCGAGCTCGGCCTCGAGGTACATCCCGGCGCCGACGTGCTGGAGTTGCGGCTGCCCGGCTTCGACAAGGCGGGCGCACTCGCCAGGCTCGCCGCCGGGCACCGCGCGGTGCTGTTCCTCGGCGACGACGTCGGCGATCTGCCGGCCTTCCGCGAGACCCGCCGGATGCGGGCTGCGGGAGTTACGGCGTATTGCGTGGGAGTGCGTTCGTCAGGTGTCGCGGAACTGGACGGCGCAGCGGACGTCGAGGTCGCCGACCCCGCCGCGGTCGTCGCCCTGCTGGGCGAGCTCAGCCGAGCTGCCTAGCCGAGGACCTTGTTCGGGTCGTACAGCACGATCGTGCCGCCGATCTTGTCGTGGATCGACCGACGCTCCTCGCCGAGGAACATGACGAACGAGACGATCCCGACGATGATGCAAATACCCTCGGCGATGGCCCGGCCGACGATCTCGCGCAGCGCCATCTTGCCGAAGGTGGGCGCCTTGCGGGTCTCGACATCCCAGCACTTCATGCCGAGGACCTGCAGCGCCGGCGTCGTGCCCTTGCCCCAGAGGACAAGCCCCCAGATGAGGTAGCCGATTACGAGCGTGACGATCAGGAGCGGGATTGCGAGGAAGTACGCGCCGATCCGCCGCCCGACGCTGGCCACCTCGACGCCTGGGGGCAGCTGCGCGCCGGCTCCCCATTGGGTGTGCGCGCCCGGTGGCGGACCGTATCCCGGGGCCATCGGTGGCGCCGGCTGGTAGGGGTACTGCTGCGGCGGTGGCGGCCAGCCGCCCGGCGGTGGCGGCTGCTGGCCAGGCTGTCCGAACTGGTCATCCTGCGTCATCGGGTTACCCCCAGTCGGGTGAAGATCGCGCCGACCGTACCAGTAGCCACCGCATCCTCGCGGCGAAACGAGCCAAAACCCGCGAGTCGCCGCGCGGCGTCGCTAGCCGAGCGCGTCGAGCTGGGCCCGGAACCAATCGGCCGGCGGCAGCCGCACGACGGCGGCGCGCATCCGTTTGGCGCGTTCGGCGCGCTCGTCTCGGGGCATCGACAGCGCCTGGTGCAGCGCTTCGGCCGTGCCCCGGACGTCGAACGGGTTCACGGTCAGGGCGTCGTCGCCGAGCAGCTCCGCCACGCCCGCCTCGCGGGACACGACGACTGCCGGGTCATGCTCGGAGAGCACGAGCCCTTCCTGGACGACGAGGTTCATGCCGTCGCGCAGCGAGTTGACGAACACGACGTCGCTGCGGCGCAGCACTGCCAGCGCCGCGGGGTAGTCGTCGACGATGTCGAGCACGAGCGGCGTCCACTCCTCGGTGCCGAACTCGTAGTCGATCTCCTCGGCCAGCCGTTCGACGCGCGCGGTGTACTCGCGGTAGGCGGGCAGGTCCTCGCGGGACGGGTTGTTGTACACGACGTGCACCACGCGGCCGCGCCATTCGGGGTGGCTGCGCAACAGCTCGCGGTAGGCGAGCAGCCCGCGCCAGACGTTCTTCGACAGCTCGGTGCGGTCGATCCGCCCGATCACCAGGCGATCGCCCGCGACGTCGTCGATGACCCGCAGCTCGCTGTCCACGTTGCGCCGGCTCGCGAGCTTGTGCATGGCGTCCGCATCGGTTCCCAGCGGGAACACCCGGATGCCGGGCGGCTCGACAAGCGTCACGGCGCGGGCCGTCTGGCGGAACAGCTCCGCCCACCGCTCGGTGTGGAAGCCGAGAATGTCGGCGCCCAGCATGCCTTCGATCAATGCGAGCGCGACGTCGTCCGGCAGCGTCGTGAAGTAGTCCGCCGACACCCAGGGGGTGTGGGTGAAATGGGCGATCCGCACGTCCGGGCGCAGGTTGCGCAGCATCCGCGGTACGAGCAGCAGGTGGTAGTCCTGGACCAGGACCTGGGCGCCGGCGGCCGCCTCGGCGGCGAGCGCGTCCGCGAAGGCCTGGTTGTAGCGGACGTAGCTCACCCATTGGCGCCGCCACGACGCGTCGAAGGACGGCTGGGTGGGCAGGTCGTAGAGCTGGTGCAGGACGAACCAGAGCGTGGAGTTCGCGATCCCGTTGTAGGCGTTGCGGAAAGTCTGCGCATCGATCGGCAGCAGCCGGACGTCGAAGTCGCCGCGCATCGCCTCGGCCACCGACGGCAGGTCGGTGATCCGCCCGTTCGATACGTGCCGGGCGAGCGCCCGCTCCCGCTCGTTCATCGCCGCGCACACCCAGACGGCGTGTGGCTTGGCCGCCAGCGCGGTCTGCATGCCGCTGACCAGCCCGCCGCCGCCGCGGCGGATCTCGTCGTCACCGTCCTCGACGGCGACCACGCTCAGCGGTCCGCGGTTGGAGGCGATGAGGAGCGGGGCACGTCCAGGCTTTGTCACGCGATCTTCCTACCCACGCCGCGCGTCTCCTATCAGCATCATTCGGCCTGCAAGACGTCCAGCGCATGCTGGAGATCGGCCGGGTACGGCGACACAATGCGCAGCTGCTCGCCGGTGCCGGGGTGCTCGAACGCGAGTTCCCGGGCGTGCAGCCACTGCCGGGCCAGGCCGAGCCGGTTCGCCAGGACGGGGTCGGCCCCGTAGGTGAGGTCGCCCACGCAGGGATGTCGGATCGCGGCCATGTGCACCCGGATCTGGTGCGTCCGGCCGGTCTCGAGGTGGATGTCGAGCAGCGTCGCCGCGCGGAACGCCTCCACGGTTTCGTAGTGCGTCACGCTCGGGCGCCCGCCCGCGACGACCGCGAACTTGTAGTCCGAACCCGGATGCCGGTCGATCGGTGCGTCGATGGTCCCGCTCGTCGGGTCGGGGTGTCCTTGCACGAGGGCGCGGTAACGCTTGTCCACGGTGCGTCCCTTGAACGCCCGCTTGAGCTGCGAGTAGGCGTGCTCGCTCTTGGCCACCACCATGACGCCGGTGGTCCCTACGTCCAGCCGGTGCACGATGCCCTGCCGTTCGGCGGCGCCGGACGTGGCGATGCGGTAGCCCATCGCCGCGAGCCCTTGTACGACCGTCGGCCCCGTCCAGCCGGGGCTCGGGTGTGCGGCGACGCCCACCGGCTTGTCGACGACCACGACGTCGTCGTCATCATGGAGGACGACGAGCCCGTCCACCGGCGCGGGCGGGGCAGCGGCGGCGGGCGCGTCCGGCATCGCGACCTCGAGCAGCGACCCGCCGTGGACCTTCGTGCTGCGCACCTGATGCAGGCCGTCCACGCTGACGTGACCGGCGTCGATCAGCTCGGCGGCCGCGGTGCGGGAGAAGCCGAACAGCCGTGCCATCGCGACGTCCAGCCGGAGTCCGTCGAGGCCGTCCGGGACCGGGAGCAGCCGCACCTCACGCACGGTGACGTGCCCGCCGCCCGTCGAGGTCGATGCCGCGCAGCGCGAGAAAGGCGGCGAGGATCGCGCCGCAGACGACGCCGGAGTCGGCGATGTTGAAGATCGGCCAGTACTTCGCGTCAGGGCCGAACACGCTGATCCAGTCGACGACGTGTCCGCGGCCGACGCCGGGCGAGCGGAAGATGCGATCACCGAGATTCCCGAGCGCGCCGCCGAGGATGAGCCCGAGGGCGAGCGACCAGCCCGTCGAACGCATCCGGCCGGCGGTGCGGACGATGACCACGACCACCGTCAGCGCCACGGCGGTGAGGATGATCGTGAAGCCCGTGCCGAGTGAGAACGCCGCGCCGGAGTTGCGGGTCTGCTCGAGATAGAGCGCGCCGCCCAGGATGCGTTTCACCCGCCCCTCGGGCAGCTTGGCGACGACGAGCACCTTCGAGACGACGTCGAGTGCAAGTACGGCTGCGGCGACGGCCGCGAAAAGCGCGACCCGACGACGGGCGCGCTCCTCA
Organism: uncultured Actinomycetota bacterium; assembly: GCA_963797455.1. GTDB lineage: Bacteria > Actinomycetota > Actinomycetes > Mycobacteriales > Jatrophihabitantaceae > Jatrophihabitans. Next base: position 143,272 of record CAWCPK010000001.1, read on the forward strand.
CGGCTCTGGGGAGGCGCCGGGGCGTCTGTCTCGTCCGCGGTCACCCGGCCATTGTCCCTGACGGCCGCATCCGCAGCGGACGGTCCGTCAGCGGCGCTCCTCGCGCTGCTTGCAGGCGACGTCCAGGGTGGCGGCGGGGAACGCCTTGAGACGGGCCTTCGGGATCGCCTTGCCGCAGCTCTCGCAGTACCCGTACGTGCCGGAGTCGATGCGCTCGACGGCGTGCTGGATCTGGACGATCAGGTCACGGCGATTTGCCGCGATCGACTGCTCCTGCTCACGTTCAAAGGTCTTGCTGCCGGCGTCTGCCTGGTCGTCGCCCGCGCCGTCCGTGCTCGAGCGCTGCAGGTCGTCGAGGTCGCGCATCGAGTCGTCGTAGGCGCTGCGCATGTCGGTGAGTTCCGCGACGAGCTGCGTGCGGACCGCGGCGAGTTCGGCCTTGGTCCAGTCGGTGCCCTTCGGGACGGCGACGTCCTTCGTGGCGGCGACGTCCTTCCTGGCGACAGAGGGCGCCGAGGCGTTGTTCCTGGCGGGCGCTGCGGTTTTGGCTGCGGTTTTGGCTGCGGCTTTGGCGGGCGCTGCGGCTTTGGCCGGGACGGCCTTCTTGACGGGTGCGACCTTCTTCGCCGGTGCGGCCTTCCTGGGTGGCGCCTTGCTCGCGGGAGCCCGCCTGACCGGCGCCGCGATCTTCGCAGGAGCCTTCTTGGCCGGCGCGGCCCTCCTCGCGGGAGCCTTCTTCGCGGGCGCGGCCTTCCTCGCGGGAGCCTTCTTCGCCGGCGCCTTCTTGGCCGGCGCGGCCTTCCTCGCGGGAGCCTTCTTGGCCGGCACGGCCTTCCTCGCGGGAGCCTTCCTCGCGGGAGCCTTCTTCGCGGGCGCGGCCTTCCTCGCGGGAGCCTTCTTCGCGGGCACGGCCTTCCTCGCGGGAGCCTTCTTGGCCGGCGCCTTCTTGGCCGGCGCGGCCTTCCTCGCGGGAGCCTTCTTGGCCGGCGCGGCCTTCCTCGCGGGAGCCTTCTTGGCCGGCGCCGCCTTCCTCGCAGAAGCCTTCTTCGCCGCCGGAGCGGATTTCTTCGCCGCAGCGGCAGCGACGGCGGGGGTCGCCTTGCGCACCGCCCGGCTGCCTGGACCGACGCGGCGCAAGGCGCGCCCGAAACGTCCCACCGCAGCCATGGACACCCCTTTCGTCACCGGCCGCTCATCGTAGTGTCGAATTGCGCCCGCAAAGGCGGCCAATATATGAGTCCGGGAACCGCACCGCCACTCCCCACGCCGCCCGCGGCCGGCATTTCAGCCGTCCAGGAGCTCCGCGACCCGCCGTTCCAGGGCCCCGCGCTCCCCTCGGATCAAGATCGTCTTGGACCGTGCCCGCAGGCCGGTGACCACCTCCACGTCCGCGCGCCGAACGCCGAACGCCGCCGCAAGCGCCTCGACGACGGCCCGGTTCGCGGCGCCGTCCACGGCCCGCGCGGCCACCGCGACGACGAGCTGATCGGCGCCGTACCTGCCGCCGACCGCCACGCGCGATGCCCCGGGCCGGACCCGCACCGCCACCCGGAGTTCGCCGTTCATGGCCGCTGATCCTGCCCGATGGCTACGATTGCAGAGGCGTTGACGAGGACAAGTAGCGGCGGAGTCCGGCCGAAGCGACCCGGGGGCGGTGTGAGCCCGGGGGCACGGGCCGCCCGCGAAATCACCTCCGAGCCCCGGAAGAACGGGCGCGAGCCCCAGTAGAGCCGGATCCGAACGAGTGGGCACGCACCCCAGTGCCAACGAGGGTGGTACCGCGGGGCTGCATGCAGCGTCGTCCCTCGAGTCCGAAGTGCACGACTCGAAGGAGTGCCGTCCTTGTCCGGATACGACCCGCTGCCGCCGCACGTCGACCTCCCCGCGCTCGACCGTGCCGTCATCGACGCCTGGCGCCGGTCGAAGGTCTTCCAGCGCAGCATCGACGCCACCGCCTCAGGGCCGCAGTGGACCTTCTACGAGGGGCCACCCACCGCCAACGGCAAGCCCGGCACGCATCACGTCGAGGCACGCGTCTTCAAGGACGTCTTCCCGCGCTACCGGACGATGAAGGGTTATCACGTTCCGCGCCGCGCCGGGTGGGACTGCCACGGGCTGCCTGTCGAGCTGGCCGTCGAGAAGGAGCTCGGCTTCACCGGCAAGCCCGACATCGAGGCCTACGGCATCGCCGAATTCAACGCCAAGTGCCGCGAAAACGTGCAGCGCCACGTCGACGCATTCGAGGCGATGAGCGAGCGGATGGGCTACTGGGCCGACTACGACCACGCCTACTGGACGATGACGCCCGACTACGTCGAGTCGGTGTGGTGGGCACTCGAGCAGATCTTCGATAAGGGGCTGCTCGTCGAGGACTACCGCGTCGCCCCCTACTGCCCGCGCTGCGGCACCGGGCTGTCCGATCACGAGGTGGCGCAGGGCTACGAGGACGTCACCGACCCGTCGGTGTACGTGCGGCTGCCGCTGACGTCCGGGCCGTGGGCGGGAAGGGCCGACCTGCTCGTCTGGACGACCACCCCGTGGACGCTCGTCTCGAACACCGCAGTCGCCGCTCACCCGGACGTGAACTATGTGGTGGCGCGCACCGAACACGGGATCTTCGTCGTCGCCGAACCGCTGCTCGAGAAGGTGCTCGGCGAAGACCTTGTCATCGAGGCCACCTACGCCGGCCGAGAACTCGAGCGGTGGGGCTACCAGCGGCCGTTCCGGCTTGTCCCCCTCGAGGACGCCAACTTCGTGGTGCTGGCCGACTACGTCACCACGACCGACGGCACCGGGCTGGTCCACCAGGCCCCCGCCTTCGGTGCGGACGACCTCGCGGTGAGCCGCACGTACGGCCTACCGGTCGTCAACCCCATCACCAGTGACGGCCACTTCGAGACCGGTCTTGCCGTCATCGGCGGCGCGTTCTTCAAGGACGCCGACGACGCTCTCGTCGCCGACCTCAGGGCACGGGGCCTGCTGTTCCGGCACCTCCCCTACACCCACAGCTACCCGCACTGCTGGCGCTGCCACACGCCGTTGATGTACTACGCACTGCCCGCCTGGTACATCCGCACGACCGCGATCAAGGACCGGCTGCTCGCCGAGAACCAGGCGACCAACTGGTACCCGGAGACGATCAAGAACGGCCGCTACGGCGACTGGCTCACCAACAACATCGACTGGTCGCTGTCCCGCGACCGCTTCTGGGGAACCCCGCTGCCGGTCTGGCGCAACGACGCGGATCCCAGCCGACTCGTTTGTGTGGGCTCGCTCGCCGAGTTGCGCAAGCTCTCCGGCGTCGACCTGGACGACCCGCACCGGCCCTTCGTCGACGACGTCACCTTCACGCTGCCCGGCGAGGAGGGCACGTACCGGCGCGTCCCGCAGGTTATCGACGCCTGGTTCGACTCGGGCTCGATGCCGTTCGCCCAGTTCGGCGCGCCGTACCGCAACGCCGAAGAGGCCCGCGCCGCGTACCCGGCCGACTTCATCTGCGAGGCGATCGACCAGACGCGCGGCTGGTTCTACTCCTTGATGGCGGTCGGCACGCTGGTCTTCGACCGGTCGTCGTATCGCAACGTGGTCTGCCTCGGGCACATTCTCGCCGAGGACGGCCGAAAGATGAGCAAGCACCTCGGCAACATCCTCGAGCCGATCCCGCTGATGGACGACCACGGCGCGGACGCGCTGCGCTGGTTCATGGCATGCAGCGGCTCGCCGTGGTCGTCGCGCCGAGTCGGGCACAAGGTGCTGGACGAGATCGCGTCCAAGGTGATCCGGACCTACTGGTCGGTGGCCTCGTTCCAGTCGCTGTACGCCCGCGCCAACGGCTGGGAGCCGGGCACCGATGGCGAACGCCAGGTGCTCGACCGCTGGGCGCTGTCGGAGGTGCACCGCATCGCGGCCGAGGTCGGAGACGCGCTCGAGAACTACGACACCGCCCGGGCGGGCCGCTCCCTGGCCGGCGGCATCGACGACCTGTCGAACTGGTACGTCCGGCGCTCGCGGCGCCGATTCTGGGACGGCGACCCGGCGGCCCTGTCGACCCTGCACGAGTGCGTCGACGTGCTGACCCGGCTGCTCGCGCCGATCATCCCGTTCGTCACCGAGCGCGTCTGGGGCGCCTTGTTCGCCACGACCGGCGCGGTGGACTCCGTCCACCTGGCGTCCTGGCCCGAGCCCGACCCGGCGTTGATCGACACCGAGCTGTCCGAGCAGGTCGCGCTCGTCCGGCGCCTCGTAGAGCTGGGCCGCTCGGCGCGCGCGGACGCCAAGATGAAGACCCGCCAGCCGCTCGGCCAAGCGCTGATCGCGGCACCAGGCTGGGCATCGCTACCGGAGGACCTGAAGGCGCAGGTCCGCGAGGAGCTCAACGTCGTCGAGCTCGCGAGCCTCAGCGACGCGGGGGAACTCGTCGAGCTGTCGGTGAAGCCGAACTTCCGGGAACTCGGGCGGCGGTTCGGCAAGCGCACCCAGTCGGTGGCGACCGCGATCCAGTCCGCCGATCCGGCCGGGTTCGTGGCCGCCTACCGCACCGGGACGGCGCGCGTCGAGCTGGACGGTGCGCCGGTCGCGATCAGCGGCGACGAGGTGGTCGTGGCCGAGACCCCGCGCTCGGGGTGGGCGGTCGCGTCGGCCGGTTCGGACACCGTCGCGCTCGACCTCGAGCTGACGCACGAGCTGCGGCTGGCCGGGTTGGCCCGCGAGATCGTGCGCATCGTCCAGGACGCCCGCAAGAACGCCGGCCTCGAGGTCACCGACCGGATCGAGCTGTGGTGGCGCGTCGGTGGCTCGCCGGAGCCTGCCGAGGCGATCCGGGCGCACGCCGAGCAGCTGGCGGCGGAGGTGCTCGCCGTGCAGGTGCACGAAGGAGCGCCGGACGCCGAGCTGTTCAACACGACCGACGAGGACCTCGGCCTGCACGTCTGGCTCCGCAGGGCGGACTGACCGCTCAGCGGTTGCGCTGGCAGAGCGAGCAGGGCATGAAGCCGTCCTCGACGGCCTCGTCGAACGGGATCGGCTGCGTCTTCTGGCCCTTGATGATCAGGCAATCCTGCGCGTGGTAGCGCGGCCGGCCGTCGACCACCCATACCCGGCCGACACCGCCTGACGACGCCGCGGCCGAGACCGGCTCGGGGACGGGCTCCGGCTCGGGGACGGGCTCCGGCTCGGGGACGGGCTCCGGTTCCGGGACGGGCTCGGGTTCCGGTTCCGGTTCCGGGACGGGCTCCGGTTCCGGGACGGGCTCCGGTTCCGGGACGGGCTCCGGCTCCGGGACGGGCTCCGGCTCCGGGACGGCCTCCGGCTCCGGGACGGCCTCCGGCTCCGGGACGGGCTCCGGCTCGGGCTCCGGGACGGGCTCCGGGACGGGCTCGGGTTCCGGCTCGGGGACAGGCCCGGGCTCCGGCTCGGGGACAGGCTCCGGCTCCGGCTCGGGGACAGGCTCCGGCTCCGGCTCGGGGACAGGCTCCGGCTCCGGCTCGGGGACAGGCCCGGGCTCCGGCTCCGGCTCGGGGACGGGCTCCGGCTCTGGCTCGGGCTCCGCGACGGGCTCCGGCTCCGCGGGCGCGGGCCCGGCCAGCTCCGCCTCCGCAAGATGGGGCCGGCAGACCTCGCACGGCTGGAAGTCGTCCTCGACCGCCTGATCGAACGGGATCGGCTCGGCGTCGAGACCGGCGATCTCGCGACAACCCGCACGGTGGAAGTCCGGGTACCCGTCGGCGACCCATACCAAGCGCGCTCGGGGGTCGGCCAGTTCGTCGTCCGCCGCAGTCGAGGCGCCGCCCATCGCCGGTTGCGGCGCGGACTCCGGCTCCGGTGCTGGTTCGGGGGCCGGCGCGGGAACAGGCGGCGTCTCGGCAGCCTCCGGCGCGCACACCGCGCACGGCGTGAAGCCGTCCTCGACCGCCCGGGCCCGCGCAATCGTCTGGGCGTCCAAGCCGACGAGCTCGACGCAGCCGGCGCGGTGGTAGTCCGGGAAGCCGTCGGCGACCCAAACCGGCGCTGGCACCGCCGCGGCCGCCAACGGCTCGGCAGCGAGCACCGGGTTGCTCACGAGCGCCGGTTCCGGCGCAGGCGCCGGTTGCGGCGCAGGCGCCGGTTGTGGCGCAGGCTCCGGTTGTGGCGCAGGCTCCGGGACGGGTGGCGCCTCGGCAGCCTCCGGCGCGCACACCGCGCACGGCGTGAAGCCGTCCTCGACGGCCTGCGCCGACGGGATCGGCTCGGCGTCCAGGCCGGCCAGCTCTCGGCAGCCCTCCCGGTGGTAGTCCGGGAAGCCGTCGACCACCCAGACCTGTGGCCCAGCTTCGGCCTCGACCTCGGCCTCGACCTCGGCCTCGACCTCGGCCTCGACCTCGGCGGGCGCCGCCTGGACGGGTTCCGGCACCGCCGCCTCGGCGCGATCGGGCTGGCACACCCGGCACGCCGTGAAGCCGTCCTCGACCGCCTGCTCTTGCGGCACGGGCTCGGACTCCAGCCCGTTCAGCTCTTGGCAGCCGGCCAGGTGGTAGCTCGGGTAGCCGTCTGCGACCCACACCTCGGCGACGGCCCCAGCAACGCCGTCGGCCGTGATCGGTGCCGGAGCCGGTGCCTGCGAGGTGGCGGCCGCTTCGGCGTCCGGCGTGCAGACCGAACACGCCACGAAGCCGTCCTCGACCGCCTGGCTGTGCGGAACCGGCTCGGGCTCGGCCCCACTGAGCAACACGCATCCCGCGCGGTGGAACTCGGGCCGCCCGTCGATCACCCACACCGCGGGTCCGGCCGCGACGCTAGGCGGCGCACCAACGGGCGCCGCGAACTCGATATCGGGATTGCAGACGACGCACGGCTGGAAGCCGTCCTCGACCGCCTGTTCGTACGGGACCGGCTCGGACTCCAGTCCGGCGAGCTCGACACAGCCCTCGTGGTGGTACTCGGGGAGGCCGTCGGCGACCCACACCTGGTGCGCCGCCGAGGGGACCGGAGCCGCGGCCGCGGGCCCGGCCGGTGCGGCGCATTCCGAGCAGCGGATGAAGCCGTCTTCGAGCGCCTGGCTCAGCGGGATCGGCTCGGCATCGCGACCGGCGAGGGTCGCGCAGCTCTCGTCGTGGTACTCGGGGCTGCCGTCGACTACCCACACGGCACGGCCGGACTCGCCCTCGGGACCGCCCGGCGCGGCGCACACCGGACACGCCGTGAAGCCGTCCTCGACCGCCTGGCTGAGCGGGATCTGCTCCGCGTCGAAGCCGGCGAGGCGGACACATCCGGCTGCGTGGTACTCGGGGCGTCCATCGACGACGAGCACCGCGGCGGTGTCCGGCGGGGCGGTCGGCTCCATCGGCGCCGGCTGGTCCGCACTCGAGGCCACGCCGGCCTTGCGACGACGCCCCCACGACCTGCCTGCTGCCTTGTCCGACTTGCTCCCACGTGCCATCTGCGTCCTACGCTCCTTGATCGTGCGCCAAGACCGGTACAAAACCAGTGCGGCAAGAACGCTAGCGACGAGTGAGACGATCAGCCACGCGACGCTCGCGAGAACGACCCCGAGAACGACACTCAGCAAGGCGATGAGCAGCAGGCCCAACAGCACCACGGTGTGTCACTCCCCGGGCAAGACGCGATGCCGCGGCACCGGGTGGTCCGGCGCACGCGAGACGGCGGGCTGCGTCGCTCGTCGATGCCCTGTGTCGTCGTCGCTTCGAGTTTGTCAGCCCTGCTGGGCGTCGGCGAATTCGCCGCTGGCGTTGGTCGCCTCGGCCTTGCCGCTGGCGTCGAGATCGCGAAGCTGCGACTCGAGGTAGCTCTTCAACCGCGTCCGGTACTCGCGCTCGAAGGTGCGCAGCTCCTCGACGCGCCGCTCGAGCGCGGCCTTGCGCTGCTCGAACTGTGCGGTGATCGTGGCCGCGCGCTGCTCGGCGTCGTGCAGGGACTGCGCGGCCCGGGCCGTGCTCTCGTCGTTGAGCTGCTTGGCGCGCGCCTCGGCGTCGGCAACCTGCCGGCCGGCCTTGTCGTTCGCGTCCGTGAGGGCGGCTTCGGCGTTGGCGCGGGCTTCGGCGACGAGCCGATCAGCCTCCGCCTTCGACTGTGCCAGGTGCTGGTCAGCGGTCTGCTGGGCGAGGGCGAGCATCTGGACGGCCTGCGCATGGTGCGCGGACGGCGCCACGGCACCGTCCTTCGACAGGTTCGGCGGTGCCGCCTGCTGTGCCGCCGCAAGGGCCTGCTGAGCCTGCTCGAGCTGCTTGCGGTTCTCGCCGAGCGCCTGCTCGGTCTGGGCAAGCTGCTGCTGCAGCTGCATGATCTGCTGCTGGGCGCCGTTCTTGCTCTGATTGATCGTCCGCTCGAGTTCGCCGATGCGGTTCTGCAGGCGGCCGTTGTCCTCGCGCGCAGCGGCGAGCTCGGCGCCGCCGTCGGCGCCGCCTTCGGCGGCGGCCGCGGCCGGCTGGCCGGAGCTCATCCGGGCCCGCAGATCGTTGTTCTCTTCGATGAGTCGCGACAGCTCGACCTCGACGATGTCGAGGAAGGCGTCGACTTCCTCTTCGTCGTAGCCTCGCTTGCCGATCGGCGGTTTCTTGAACGCGACGTTGTGTACTTCGGCGGGAGTCAACGGCATTCGGTCACCTCAGAGGCTCGTCGCGTGCCGGTTGGGCCGGCGGGTGGTCTTCCAGTCATCTTCTTTTCGACGTCTTCATGCGGCTCGATCTTAGGGAACGCGTTACCCGACCGTCAGCACGACCTGCCGCAGCACGATGAGCACGATGAGCAGGATGATGACGCTCAGGTCGAGGCTTACAGTACCCAGCTGAAGCGGTGGGACCAATCGGCGCAGGAGCCGGATCGGTGGATCCGTCGCCACGTAGACGAGCTCGACGCCGATGGCGGCGGCACCGGCCGGACGCCATTTCCGGGCGAATTGGCGCGTCCAGTCCACGACGATGCGCGCCAGGATCAGGATTATGTAGACATAGATCGCGTATCCGACGACGCCCCACAGCAGCGCCATCGACGATCCTCCCGATCTGTGCATGGTGGGCGAGTTCACTCACCCAACACAACGGCCTGGCACCGCCAATGGTGCCGTACGCACCCGCCGAAGGTGACCACCGGGTACGACCAACGCGGCTGACAGGTGACCAGCAAGAAGCCAGCCACCGGGCGATGAGCGCTCGCGCGATGAGCACCCGGCCGATCTTGTGCGTGAGGCCGCGCCAGAGCGTAGCGGGCCGCACAAGATCGCGAAGTCAGATTGATCTTGTGCGCGCTGCCGCCGCTGAGCGTTGTTGGCCGCACAAGATCGGGAAGTCGATCAGCTCTGGTTGAAGAAGCCGTTCTCGATGCGGGCCTTGTCCTGGGCCGTCACCGTGACGTTGGGGGGACTCAGCAGGAACACCTTCGCGGTCACCCGCTCGATGCGCCCGTGCAGCCCGAACGTGAGCCCGGCCGCGAAGTCGACGAGCCGCTTGGCGTCGGCGTCGTCCATGTCGGACAGGTTCATGATCACCGGCGTGCTCTTGCGGAAGTGCTCGCCGATGGTGCGTGCCTCGTTGTAGGTGCGCGGATGCAGTGCGGTGATCTGGTACGCGGGCTGCCGATACTCGTCGTAGTGCGCACGCTGCTCGTCGTCGAGCTGACGGCCGTAGCCGGGTGACACCTCTGGACCGGCGTCGCGTGGAAAGCGCGTCGGCGTATTCGTCACGGCGGGCCGGCACGCGCTCGACGCTGTGCCCGTAGCCGTCGACGTCGCCGTAGTCGTCGTCCTCGACGAGGCCGAGATAGACGCCCATGCGGTGCATCGCTCCGGGCATTGCTCCTCCAGAAACTTCGGTGTGCGGATCTCATCGGGACGCTAGCCGAAAACCTGCTCGCGACGGCCGAGCAACGCCGTACCGACACGAACGTGTGTCGAACCGTGTTTCACCGCCGCCTCGAGGTCGTGGCTCATGCCGGCCGAGATCGCGTCGGCGTCGGGGTACTGCTCGCGCAGCGCGAGCGACACCTCCAGCAGCCGGGCGAACTCGCGTTCCGGGTCGGTGTCGAGCGGCGGTACGGCCATCACCCCGCGCAGCCGCAGCTCCCGACGGGCGGCCACCGCGGCGGCGACGTCGGGCACCGCCTCGACAGCGACCCCGCCGCGCTCGGGATCGCCGTCGAGACTCACCTGGACGAAGATCTCCAGCCGGGAGCGGCCGGCCGCGACGGCGCCGTCCGCGAGCTTGCCGGCAAGCTCGGCACGATCGACCGAGTGCACCGCGCTCGCGTAGGACGCCACCGAACGGCACTTGCGGGACTGCAACCGGCCGACGAAGTGCCACCTCGGCGACGGCACGTCCCCGAGCAGCGCAGCGGTGGCGGCCACCTTCGGGGCTGCCTCCTGGTCGCGGTTCTCACCGATGTCGGTGACGCCGATCCGGGCGAGGACGGCGACGTCGGACGCGGGAAACGTCTTCGTAACCGCCATCAGGGTGACCGCGCGTGGATCACGGCCGGCAGCGCTGCACGCGTCCGCGATCCGGGCGCGCACCGCCCCCAACGCCGTGACCAGCTCGGCCCGGCGACGCTCGTCGTCGTGCCGAGACGTCACGGCTGCTACTTGAGGAAGTCCGGGACATCCAGCTCGTCATCGACGCGAACCGGTGAGCGGCTGGCGCCGTTGGTGACCGGGACCGAGTACTCCGCGGCCGGCTCCAGGTCGGCAGCGCCGGCTTGCGATGCCGGCCGCGCCGCGCGGACGGAGGCCGGTTGTGCCGAGCGGCTGCTCGCGGCCAGCTCGCGCCGGATGTCGACCTTCTTGTACGGCAGCTGCCCGCTGTCGAAGCCGGCCGCGATGACGGTCACCTTGACCTCGTCGCCGAGCGTGTCGTCGATGACCGCGCCGAAGATGATGTTCGCGTCGGGGTGCGCGGCCTCGGCCACCAACGAGGCCGCTTCGTTGATCTCGAAGAGGCCGAGGTCCGAGCCGCCGTAGACCGACAACAGCACGCCGTGCGCGCCTTCCATGCTCGCCTCCAGCAGCGGGCTGGCGATCGCGATCTCGGCGGCCTGCTTCGCCCGGCTGTCGCCGCGGGCCGAGCCGATGCCCATGAGCGCCGAGCCGGCACCGCTCATGATGCTCTTGACGTCGGCGAAGTCGAGGTTGATCAGGCCGGGCGTTGTGATCAGGTCGGTGATGCCCTGGACGCCGGACAGCAGCACCTGGTCGGCGCTGCGGAATGCGTCCATGACCGACACGTTGTGCTCGCTGATCTGCAGCAGCCGGTCGTTGGGGATGACGATCAGGGTGTCGCACTCGGCGCGCAACGCGTCGATGCCGTCGTCGGCCTGCGTGGCGCGCTTCTTGCCTTCGAAGCTGAACGGCCGGGTGACCACGCCGATCGTGAGCGCGCCGAGCTTGCGCGAGATGCTCGCGATCACCGGAGCGCCTCCGGTGCCGGTGCCGCCGCCCTCCCCCGCGGTGACGAAGACCATGTCGGCGCCCTTGAGCACTTCTTCGATCTCGTCGCGGTGATCTTCGGCGGCCTTGCGACCGACGTCGGGCTGTGCGCCGGCGCCCAGGCCGCGCGTCAGCTCGCGGCCGACATCGAGCTTGACGTCGGCGTCGCTCATCAGCAGGGCCTGTGCGTCGGTGTTCACAGCGATGAACTCGACGCCCTTGAGGCCGACCTCGATCATCCGGTTGACGGCGTTCACGCCGCCGCCGCCGACCCCGACGACCTTGATGACCGCCAGATAGTTGTGCGGTGCTGTCATGGTGTGGCTCCTGAACTGCCTCTGGGACTTGCTGGCGGATAGCTGGTCGGTGGTGGCGGACAACGAACCCTCACCCTCAAGTAGACCGTTAATGTTATGTCAACCTGGGATGTTCCGACCGAAGTTAGAACGCAAGAGCGGCGAAGCCACGCAGGCGCGCCGAAGAGACGCGGTCTTATCGCCCGTGATGTAGCAGTCGATCTGGTGCACCATGTGACGCTCCACGGCGCTCGACGGCGGCTGGCGGCACAAGATCGGGAAGCATCAGCGGGTGAACGGCTGGTCCGGGTCGGTGAGGTCGACGTGGCCCGTGTGGTGCTTCAGCAACGCGGGCAGCAACCGCGCCTTGTCCGCGGTGCGCTCGGCACTCCCCCAGGCAACGACCCGGTCATTGGTCAGGACGAGCGTGATCGAGAGAGGATCCAGCGCCTCGATCGACTTGACCTGCCTGCGCACCGATCTCGGAAGTGCGGCGGCCACGTCGGCGACGGCCGCGGCGGTGCTGCGCTCGCGTGCGCCGGTCGCGACGACGAGCCTGGGCAGGCCGGCCGGGGCGCGGTCGACGACGCGATACTCCTCGCCGGTGTGATCGACGAGCCGGACGTGCCCCGACCGATACAGGTAGCCCACCGGTACGCGCTCCTCGATCGTGATCACCACCGTGGACGGGAAGGACGTGCTGACCTGCGCCGACTCGACCTCGGCCAGCTTCTCGACCCGGGTGGTGACCGCGCTGGTATCGAGACGTACGAGCGGTGTGCCGTTGGCGATGTCGGCCGCGGCACGGACCCGAGCCGCGGTGAGCAGGTGAGCGCCGTGCACCTCGATCGTCCGAACCCCGAACACGGAGCTGAACGCCACCAGCCAGGCGCCGAACACGGCGAGCAGCACCGTCGCCGCGATCACGATCACGACGGTGCGCGTGCGGTCGGGACGCGCCGGCCCGTGATCCTCCTCCTGCGGCCGCAGCGCGGTCGTTGTCGCGCTCACGCCACACCGCCGAGCCGGCGCGCGCACGCGTCGCGGATCTCGTCGCAGAGCAGGTACACGTTGCCGATGCCCATCGTGACGACGAGATCACCGGGCCGCGCGATGTCCGCGATGCGATGCGGGATCGCTTCGTAGTGCGGCTCGTAGATCACCTGGTCGGCCGGCAGGTCGACGAGATCGCTGATCGTCGCGCCCGTGACTCCCGGGATCGGCTCCTCGCGGGCCGGGAAGACGTCCATCACCACAGCGATGTCGGCGATGGCCATCGCCTGGGCGAACTCGCGGGCGAAGGTCTGGGTGCGGCTGTAGGTGCCCGGCTGGAACACCGCGATCAGCCGGCCACCGAGCGGGGCTTGCGTCCCGGCCTCGCCGCTGCCGGCGAGCGCCTGCCGGGCCGCGGTGAGCGATGCGGCGATCTCGGTCGGATGGTGGGCGTAGTCGTCGTACACGCGCACGCCACCGCCCTCGCCGTGCGACTCGAAGCGGCGGGCCACGCCGCCGAAGCCCGCCCACGACCCGGCGGCGGCGTCGACGTCCAGGCCGAGGTGGTCGACGAGCAGGAGAGCTGCCGTGGCGTTGAGCGCCATGTGCGCGCCGATCAGCGACCCGACGCGGACCCGCCGCTCGGCACCGATCCCGCGCACCGTGAACTCGACCGCCTCGGCACGGGTTGCGATGTCGGAGACCCGCACGTCGGCGTCGTCGCGGGTGCCGTACGTGCGTACCTGCCGGCCGGTGCTGCGGGCGTAGTCGGCGACGCGTTGCGCGCCCTTGTCGTCGGCGCAGGTGAGCACGAGACCGGCCGGGTCGATGCGGTCGACGAACAGCTCGAACGCGCGGAAGATGCCCTCGAGATCGCCGTGGTTCTCGAGATGGTCGGCTTCGACGTTCGTGATCACCGCGGCAGACGGGTGCAGGAGCAGGAACGAGCCGTCGCTCTCGTCCGCCTCGATGATGGCGAGCGAGCCGGTGCCGAGGTGCGCGTTCTTGCCCGTCTCGTAGAGGTTGCCGCCGATCGCGAACGACGGGTCGGCGCCGCACGCCTGCGCGGCGACGACGAGCAGCGACGTGGTCGAGGTCTTGCCGTGCGTGCCGGCCACCGCGATGCAGCGCTTGTCCTCGAGTGCGGCGGCGAGGGCTGCCGCGCGGCGCACCACCGGCTTTCCGCTGGCCCGCGCCGCGACGAACTCTTCGTGCTTGGGGTTGATCGCGGTCGTGTAGATGAACGTGTCGGCCTCGTCGAGATGCGCCGAGGAGTGCCCGATCTGCACCCTCGCGCCGAGCGCACGCAGCCCGGCGACGGTGAGCGAATCACGCGCCTCACAGCCACTGACCTCGAGACCGCGCTCGAGCAGGATGCGGGCCAGCGCGCTCATCCCCGACCCCGCGATGCCCATGATGTGCACCCGGCCCAGCTCGGCGAGCCGCGGAACGGTGTCGGTCGCCGCGCTGCGCACGAGCGCTGCGCCAGGTGCCGCCCAGTCCTCCGGGCGATCCCCCGCGTGATCCTTGACCGGCGTCATCGGGCGAACCGCCGGCGCTCGGCGACGACCGACAGCACGTGCCGCGCGAGCACGACATCGGCATGGCGCGCGCCGGCCCGGGTTGCCGCCGCCGACATGGTCGCGATCCGGGCCGGATCGGTGATGATCGGCAGCAGGTTCGCCTCCACCCAGTCCGGCGTGAACTCGTCGTTGTCGACGATAACCGCGCCGCCGGCGGCCACGATCGCCTCGGCGTTGAGGCGCTGCTCACCGCCGCGCAGCGGCAGCGGCACGTACACCGCCGGCAGCCCGACCGCACCGAGCTCGGCGCACGTCATCGCCCCGGAGCGGCAGACCACGAAATCGGCCGCCGCGTAGGCGTACTGCATCTCGTCCACGTACGGGACGACCACGTAGGGCGGCGAGCCGGTGCCGACGACCTCCACCACGTTCTCGGGCCCGGTGATGTGCAACACCTGCACGCCCGCCCTGCGCAGCGCGTCCGCGGCGCCCGACACCGCCCAGTTGATCGCTCGCGCGCCCTGCGAACCGCCGGTGACCATGAGTACCGGCCCGTCGGGCTCGAGTCCGAATCGCGCGCGCGCCTCGGCCCGCAGCGCGGCGCGGTCGAGATCGGCGATGGCCGGGCGCAGCGGGATGCCGATCGGCGTCGCGTGCGCGAGACGCACGCCGGGCGAGGCGGTGAAGACGTGAGTGGTCATCCGGGCGGCCACCCGGTTCGCCACCCCCGGCCGGGCGTTTGCCTCGTGGACGACGATCGGGATGTCGCGCCGGCGGGCGGCCAGGTAGGCCGGGACCGCGACGTAGCCGCCGAAGCCGACGACCACCTCGGCCTGCAACCGGTCGAGGACGGCGCCCGCGGCGCGCACCGATGCGCGTAGCCGCGCCGGGGTCGCGAACAGCGCCCGGTTGACCTTGCGTTGCAGGGGCACGGGCGGGATGAGCTCGAGTGGGTAGCCGCGCGCCGGGATCAGGGTCGTGTCCAGGCCGCGGACGGTGCCGAGCGCGGTGATCTCGGCGGTCGGCTCGAGACGGCGCAGTGCGTCGGCGAAGTTCATCGTCGGCTCGATGTGTCCGGCCGAGTGTCCACCGGCCACGACCACCTTTGCGCCGGGCGCGCCAGCGCTCATCGTCGGGTGGTCGCCTTTCGGGTGGTTCGCCGTCGCTTGGGCGGCACGTACGCCGACGGTACCGGGAGGCGGCACCAGCGCTCGAGCCGCGATCGGCGACCGCGGCGCTCGGCGCGGCGCGCCGCAGTGACCGCCGCCGACTCGTGCCGGGCGAACGAGACGAGCATGCCGAGCACGAAGAATGTGACGAGCAGGGACGTGCCGCCCGCGGAGATCAACGGCAGCGGGATGCCGGTGACCGGCAGCAGGCCGGTGACGTACCCGATGTTGATCACTGCCTGGCCGCAGAGCCAGATCGTCGCGCCACCGGCGGCCAGGCGCACGAACGGGTCGGCGCTGCGCCGCACGACCCGCAGGCCGGCGTAGGCGAACAGCCCGAACAGCGTCAGTACGGCGAGGCAGCCGAGCAGCCCGAGCTCCTCACCGATGATCGCGAACACGTAGTCGGAGTTGGCGTTGGGGACCCATCCGTACTTCGAGGTCCCCTGCCCCAGGCCCACGCCGAACAGCCCGCCGGACGCGAGCGCGTACAACCCCTCGACGGTGTGATAGCCGGCGCCCTGGCGGTCGTTGAACGGGTGCAGGAAGTTCGTCAGCCGTTCCAGCCGGTAGGACGCGGTCACGGCGAAGATGGTGATCGTCCCGGCGACCAGCGCCAGGACTCCGGCGAAGTACCGCAGCGGCATGCCGACCATCCACAGCAGCCCGAGCAGCACGAGCATGAAGGTCGACGTCGTGCCGAGGTCGGGTTCGGCCATCACCAGCAGGCTGACCAGCGCGAAGCCGGGCACCAGTGGCACGAACAGGTGCCGGGCGCGGCGCAGCGTCCCCAATTGCTGCTTTCGGGCGAGCAGGTCGGCGCCCCACAGCAGCATGCCGACCTTCGCGATCTCGGACGGCTGTAGCTGCAGCGGCCCGAGGTCGATCCAGCGCCGCGCACCGTACACGCCGACCCCGATGCCGGGCAGGAGCACCGCGACCAGGGCGATCAGCGCGAGCACGAGGATCGGGTAGGCGAGGAGGCGGAACGCGCGGGGCGACAGCCGCACCGCGAACCAGAACAGCAGCAGCCCGATCGCGATGAACTCCGCTTCCTTGACCGACTGTCCCCACACCGAGCCGGCTCCGTCGACGCCGTGGCTGGCTGCGATCGTCGTCGACACCGCCATCAGCACACCGAAGCCGAGCAGCCCGACAGCGGCTAGCAGCAGCAGCTGGACCGACGCGTAGGGCCGGTCGCTGAAGCGCTGCGCAGGCGCCTCGCCCCGCAGTCGCTGACGAACGGCGTCGAGGGAGAAGAGCCGGAACTCGGGGCGGTGCTCCGGTGCCCGGCGCGGCTGCTGCCGCTGCGGTTGCGCCGCGGCAGTCGCGCGCGCGCTGGACGCCGCCCTCATGCCAGCTGCCGGGCGGCGGCGGCGAAGGCGGCGCCGCGCGCGGCGTAGCCGGTGAACATGTCGTAGGACGCCGCGGCGGGTGCGAGCAGCACCGTGTCCCCGGGACGCGCGAGGCCGGCCGCGGCGAGTACCACCTCGGTCATCGCACCATCGTCGGTGTTGTCGACCACGATCACCGGGACCTCGGGCGCGTGTCGTGCAAGTGCCGCGGCGACGGTGGACCGGTCCTCGCCGAGCAGGACCGCCCCGGCGAGCCGCCCGGCCACCTCGGCGACCAGCCCCGACACGTCCACCCCCTTGAGCTGTCCACCCGCGATCCAGACAACGTGCGGATAGGCGGTCAGGGAGGCGTGCGCCGCGTGCGGGTTCGTCGCCTTGCTGTCGTCGACCCACGCAACACCGTCACGGGTCAGCACCGGCTCGTTGCGATGCGGGTCCGGGACGAAGTCCCGCAGCCCCTCCTCGATCGCAGCCGCACCGACGCCGTGGGCCCGCGCGAGCGCCGCCGCGGCGAGCGCGTTCGCGACGTTGTGTGCGCCCGCCGGTCGCACCTGCGCGGCGTCGATCAGCGGCAGCGCACCGTCCCCGAAGGCGCGCGACACCAGCCGGCCGTCGAGGACACCGAACTGCCCCTGCGCCGGTGCCGCCAGGGTGAACCCGACAGCCCCCACCGGCAGCAGTGCCGACACCCGTTCGTCGTCCAGGTTGCCGATGGCGACTTCGCCGCCCCACACCGCGGTCTTGGCCCGCTCGTACGCGGCCATCGAGCCGTGCCAGTCGAGGTGATCGGGCGCGAGGTTCAGCAGCGCACCGGCCAGCGGCCGGATCGTCGACGACCAGTGCAGCTGGTAGCTCGACGCCTCTACCGCAAGCGCCGCATAGGGATCTGCGTCGACGACGGCGTCGATCACCGACACGCCCACGTTGCCGACCGCGAGTGCGCGCAGGCCGGCAGCGCGCAGGATCGACTCGAGCATCCGCACCGTCGTGGTCTTGCCGTTCGTCCCGGTGACGACGAGCCACGCGGCCGGCCTGGCACCGCGCAGCCGCCAGGCGAACTCCAGCTCGCCGATCACCTCGACGCCGCGCGCCGCCGCGTCGGCGAACAGCGGGTGCGACGGCGCCCAGCCGGGCGAGGTGACCACCAGCCGGACGTCGGCCGGGAGCACGTCGAGGTTGCCGGCGAACTCCGCGCCCGCCGCGATCAGCTCGTTGCTGCCAGGCGGCTGCGCCCGGTCGGTGAGGACGACGCGCGCGCCGCGGGCCAGCAGTGCGCGCGTCGCGGCCTGACCGGCGAACCGCGCTCCGCAGACGAGCACGGTGCTGCCGCGCAGGTCTGGCAGCGCGTCAGCCATTGGCGACGAAGTCCGCGTAGAACAGCCCCATCCCGAACGCGACCGCCATGCCGCTCATGATCCAGAAGCGCACGATGATGGTGACCGGCTCCCAGCCGATCAGTTCGAAGTGGTGGTGCAAGGGCGCCATCCGGAATATTCGCCGGCCGGTGCCCGTGCGTCTTCGGGTGAACTTGAACCAACCCGTTTGCATGATCGACGAGACGGTGATCGCCGCGAACAGCCCGCCGAGGGCCACCAGCAGCAGTTCGGTACGGGTCAGGATGGCCAGACCCGCCATCAGCCCGCCGAGCGCGAGCGAACCGGTGTCGCCCATGAAGATCCTCGCCGGCGGGGCGTTCCACCACAGGAATCCGAAGCAGGCGCTCATAGCCGAGGCGGCGACAAGGGCGACGTCGAGCGAGTCGCGCACCTGGTAGCAACCCTGGTGGAACGTCGGCTCGCACGGGTTGCGGAACTGCAGGAACGCGATCAGCGTGAATGCGCCGAAGACCATCGCCGCGGCGCCGGCGGCCAGCCCGTCGAGGCCGTCGGTGAGGTTCACCGCGTTCGAGGTCGCCGAGATGATCAGGTAGGCGAGCACGACGAAGCCGACCGCGCCGAGCGCGATCGCGCTGATGTCCCGCACGTACGACAGGTGCGTCGACGCGGGGTGCTGTCCGAACTTGTTGGGGAAGCGCAGCGCCATGACGCCAAACGCGACCGCGACGACGAGCTGGCCGAGGAACTTCGCGCGGGCCCGCAGCCCCAGGCTGCGCTGCCGGCGGATCTTGATGAGGTCATCGAGGAAGCCGACGGCGCCGAGCCCGACCATGAGGAACAGGGCGAGCAGCCCGGATGCGTTCGGGCCGCCACCGCCACGGATCGCGATGATCACGTGCGCGACGGCGTATCCCGCGAGCGTCGACCCGATGATCGCGACGCCGCCCATCGTCGGCGTGCCTCGCTTGACGAGGTGCGTTTGCGGACCGTCAATGCGGATCTCCTGGCCGAAGCCGCGGCGCCGGAAGTAGACCACGGCCATCGGCGTGCACAAGATCGATGTCATCAGCGCGAAGACGGCGGCGATGAGGATCGTCTTCACGCGGGGCCGCCTCCGTTCCCGTCCGGTCCGCCGACCGAGCCGGACACCACATCGTCGGCGATCACCAGAGCGACCCGTTCCAGGCTCGCCGCGCGAGATGCCTTGACGAGCACCACGTCCGGCGGCCGCAGTTCTCTGCGCAACAGCGCGATCGCCGCGTCGGCGTCGGGTACCCAGCTCGATGCGCCGTGCCACGAGCCTTCCAGAGCCGCTCCGTGCTCGATCGGCCGGGCAGCTTCCCCGACGACGATGACGCGTGCCGCGCCGAGGCGCACGGCCAGCCGGCCGATCGCCTCGTGCTCGGCCGGGGCGTCCGGACCGAGCTCGGCCATCTCGCCCGAGCACGGCGAAGGATCGTCCGCCGGCGGCCCGGCGTCGCGCGCGACGGAGGCGAGTGCCTCGAGCGCGGCCCGCATCGACTCCGGGTTCGCGTTGTACGCGTCGTTGATCACCACCACGCCGTCCGGTCGCTCGGTGAGCTCCATCCGCCAGCGGCTGGTGGGCGTCGCGGCGCTCAGCGCGGCGGCGATGTCGGGCGGCGCCATGCCGCACTCGAGCGCGACGGCCGCGGCGGCGAGCGCGTTGCCGACGTGCTGCCTGCCGACGAGACCGAGGGCGACGTGCGCGCGTGCCGGCGGGGGTCGCCAACATGAAGGACGCGCGGCCGGAATCGTCGATGCTGACCTCCGGTGCGCGGACATCTGCCGGCGCCGCCTCGCCGAAGGTGACGACGCGTGCGTGCGGTCCGTGCTGCCATCGCCGCGACCAGCGGATCGTCGGCGTTGAGGATCGCCACACCGTCGGCGCGGCCAGCGCTTCGACCAGCTCGCCCTTCGCCTGCGCGATCGCCTCGCGCGACCCGAACTCGCCGAGGTGCGCGCGTGCCGACGTTGAGGACCACGCCGATGTGCGGCGGTGCGATGTCGGTGAGGTAGCGGATGTGCCCGATGCCGCGCGCGCTCGTCTCGAGCACGAGGAAGCGCGTGTCCAGGGAGGCGCGCAGGACGGTGTACGGGTGGCCCAGCTCGTTGTTGAACGAGCCCGGAGGCGCGACCGTCGGGCCCAGGCCGAGCGAGCAGCTGCTCGAGCAGGTCCTTCGTCGACGTCTTGCCCGACGAGCCCGTCACACCGATCACCATCGTGTCCGGCAGGCGCCTGACGACCGCGGCGGCCAACGCCGCGAGCGCGGTGAAGCCGTCCTCGACGAGGATCGACGGGCCGGCCACCTCACGGCTGACGATGCTGGCCACGGCGCCGTCGGCGAGCGCGGCGCCAGTGAACTCGTGGCCGTCGATGTGCTCGCCGGGGATTGCGAGGAACAGCCCGCCCGCGGTCACCTGGCGCGAGTCGAACTCGACGCTGCCCGTCACCGGCGTGCGCGGGTCGGCGTCGCGCAACCGGCCGCGGACGATCTCGGCGACCTCCCCCAGCGTCAGCTCGATCATGACCTGGCCTCGATGGCTGCGCGCAGGACGAGGCGGTCATCGAACGGGTGCACCACGCCTCCGACCTCCTGGCCGGTCTCGTGGCCCTTGCCCGCGACGAGGACGGTGTCCCCCTCCCGTGCCGAGGCGACCGCGGCGGCGATCGCCTCGGCGCGGCCGCCGACCTCGAGCACCTCGCCGCGCTTGTCCGGCGGCACCGCGAGCGCGCCGTCCAGCATCGCCCGGCGGATCGCGACCGGGTCCTCGGACCGCGGGTTGTCGTCGGTGACGACGAGCAGGTCGGCGCCGCGCGCGGCGAGCTCGCCCATGTGCGGGCGCTTCCCACGGTCCCGGTCGCCGCCGCAGCCGAGCACGATGATCAGCCGGCCGGCGGTCAGCGGCCGCAGCGCGCGCAGCGCCCCGTCCACGGCGGCCGGCTTGTGGCTGTAGTCGACGACGGCGAGGAACGGCTGGCCGGCGTCGACGCGCTCCATCCGGCCCGGCACCGAGCGCCGTCGAGATCGCCGGCGCCGCGACCTTCGGGTCGACGCCGTCCTCGTGCAGGATCGCCAGCGCCAG
Organism: uncultured Actinomycetota bacterium; assembly: GCA_963797455.1. Lineage (GTDB taxonomy): Bacteria > Actinomycetota > Actinomycetes > Mycobacteriales > Jatrophihabitantaceae > Jatrophihabitans. Next base: position 164,457 of record CAWCPK010000001.1, read on the forward strand.
CAGCGCGTTGGCCACGTTGTAGCGGCCGGGCACGGCGCAGCCCATCTCGAGCTCGATCCCCGGACCCAGCGCCCGGAACGCGGTGCTGCCGTCCGACTGGCCCGCGATGTCGACCGCCTCCCATGTCGCGCGCCGGTCGCCGACGGTAGTCACGGTCGCTACGGGACCCGGGACGACCTCGGTCAACCGGCCGCCCCACATGTCGTCCACGACGACGACCGAGACCCTGCTGCGCCCGTCGAACAGTCTCGACTTGGCCGCGAAGTAGTCGTCCATGTCGGCGTGGAAGTCGAGGTGGTCCTCGGAGAGATTGGTGAAGGCAGCCACCCCGAACACGATGCCCTCCACCCGGCCCATCGTCAGCGCGTGGCTCGACACCTCCATCGCGACGTCCGTCACGCCGCGCTCGCGCATTACCGCGAGCAGTGCCTGGACCTCCGGCGCCTCGGGCGTGGTGAACCCCGTCTTGATCTCTTCGTCGCCGATCATCGTCGCGACGGTGCCGATCAGACCCGGCACCCGACCGGCCGCCTGCAGCCCGGCCCGCATGAGGAACGTCGTCGTCGTCTTGCCGCTCGTGCCGGTCACGCCGAGGACGGACAGGGCCGAACTGGGCTGCCCGTACACCTCGGCGGACACCTCGCCGAGGACCTCCCGGACGGCGGGGACGACGAGCACCGGGACGTCCGCAGGCAGCACGGCGGCGCCTGCCTCGTCGGTCAGCACCGCGACCGCTCCGGCCGACACCGCTGCCGGCGCGTGCGCGGCGCCGTGCCCGGTCCGGCCCGGGAGCGCCGCGAACAGGTCACCCGGACGCACCTGTCCGCTGGCCGCGGTCACGCCGGTCACCGGCGCGTCCGGGCCGCGCACGACCCCCCGGTCGGCGGCGAGCTGACTCAGCAGACTGGGCGCGACCCGGGTCGGCCGAGGAACGCCGGTCGCATCCACGTCAGCAAACGTTAGCGGGCAGATAGCGCGGGTCCCTTCCCGCGCACACCTGCAGCGGCACGTGCTTGGACTGCGACCCGGTCGGCGGGATGTGCGCGTGCTGCACCTCGTAGCTCGCGATCTCGTGGAACAGCGGCGCGGCGACATCGCCGCCTTCGAGGCCGTGTGCCGGGTTGTCGACCATGATCGCGACGACGAACTGCGGGTCGTCGGCGGGCACCATCCCCGCGAACGTGTCCCAGTTCATCCAGGTCGAGTAGGCGCCGCCGTGGTTCGGATCGGGCTGCTGCGCGGTGCCGGTCTTGCCGGCGATCCGGTACCCGGGGATGGCGGCCTTCACGCCGGTGCCACCGGGCAGCGTCACCGACTCCAGCATCGTGCGCAGCGTCTCGGCGGTCGACGGCTTGATCACCCGGATGCCGGCCGGCTGCGCCGTGGGGGTGACCGATCCGTCGGCCTTCGTGACCGACTGGACGATCCGCGGCGGGATCCGCACCCCGTCGTTCGCGACCGTCTGGTAGATCGACGCGAGTTGCAGGACGGTCATGCTCTCGCCCTGCCCGAACGGCAGGTTCGCGAACGTCGACGCCGACCAGTCCTTCAGCGGCGGCACGTACCCGCTGCTCTCACCGGGCAGTTCGATCCTGGTCTTCGTCCCGACCCCGAACAGCTTCTCGTAGCGGTACCAGTCACGCCGGCCCAGCCTCTCGGCGATCTTGAGCGTGCCGACGTTGGACGACTCGGCGATGATCCCGGTGGCCGTGTATCGGCTCGTGGCGTGGTACCAGGCGTCGCTGACGGTCACGCCGCCCCGGTCGATCGAGTAAGGCACGGTCAGCACGCTCTTCGGGGTGATCACCTTCTCTTGCAACGCGGCCGCGAAGGTGATCGCCTTCTGCACCGAGCCGGGCTCGAACGCCGACATGACCGGTGGATCGCTCGGGGTGTTCGGGTCGATGGTGTTCGGGTCGGTGGCGTCGAACGTCGCCGACGACGCGAGCGCCAGCACCTGCCCGGTGTGGACGTCGAGGATCGCAAGCTGCGCGCCGCGGGCCCCCGACTCCGGCACGGCCTCGTCGAGATACTGCTGCGCGATGTACTGCAGGTTCTGGTCGATCGTCAGCTTGACGGTCGCGCCGTTGCGGGCCGGCTCGGTCGTAGTCCGGCTGGCCGGGTTGACGCTGCCCAGGTTGTCGACCGAGTACGTCATGGTGCCGTCGTGGCCGGCGAGCAGCTTGTCGTAGCTGGCTTCGATGCCGGCCGCCCCGGTGCCGTCCGAGTGCACGGTGCCGATGACGTTCGCGGCGGTGGTGTGGCCGGGGTACTGCCGCTGGGTCGTCGCCTGTGTGTAGATACCGGCCAGACCGAGATCCATGACCTGCTGCGCCGCGGTGGGCGCGAGCGCGGTCGCCAGCAGGGCGTACTGCCCGGGCTTGGCAAGTCCCGCGAGGATCGATGCCTGCGAGACGTGCAGCAGCGGCGCCAGGATCGCCGCGTAGTGCGCGCGATCTGCCGCCTTGACCTGCTTCGGGTCAGCGGTGATGTCCTGCGCGTCGGAGGTGTAGGCGAGCGGGACGCCGTTGCGGTCGACGATCGAGCCGCGCAGCGCGTGCAGCGTCACGGTGTCGACGCGCTGGGCCGCCGCCTGGCCGGCAAGGTCGCTTTGGTCGACCCCTTGCAACTGGACAAGCCGGCCGGTGATCACCAGCAGCAGCGTGCAGACCGCGGCGAAGCCGAAGCGCAACCGCCCGTCGAGTTTGCCGAGCCGAAGGTGGCGACGCCGGCGGCTGCGCGGCACGCGACGCCGCGGCGGTCTGGCCGACCGCGCCGGGGGTCGCACCGGCCGCGCCGGCGGTGTCCGGCGGCGCGGCGGAGGTGGGGGCGGGCCGAAGCGGCGCGCGGGCGAGTGGGTGGAACCGCTACGAGGGGTCCCCTGGGGTGGTCGCCGCGCCGTCATCGATTACCCCCGGGCAATGTCAGTGTCGGTGTCGGTGTCGGAGTCGGAGTGGACGTGGGCGTGGCGGAACTCGTGGAGTGCGCGGCGGTCGTGGTCGTCGAGTCCTGGTGGCGGCCGGTGCTCTTCGTCGCGGTCGACTTGGCCGTCTTCGACGCCGTCGAGGTGGGCGACGTAGTGTGCTGCGGCGGCTGCGCGATCGACGAGGCGGGCGCCGGGCTGCCCAACACCCGGACGGCGCCGCCGGTCGACACGACCAGGAACGCCGGGTTGATCGCCGGCACCATGCCGAGCGCGGCGGCGGCCTGCGCGAGGTTTCCCGGCGCGGCACTCGCGGCGTCCTCGTTGCGCAGTTCCTGCACGCGGGCCGCGACGCCGGCGTCGCGCGCGGTGATGTCGTGCCGCCGGACCTCGTTCGCCGCGGACGCGGTGTTGAGCAGCAGCAGCAGGGCGAACCCGCCGACGATCAGCCCGGTCACGAGCAGGGCGAACGGCATCCGCGGGGCGTGCTTGGGCGCCCCCTTCCCCGCGAGTTGTCCCGGCCTCGTGCGGCTATGCGCGGACGACGCCGGGACAAGTCGGGTGGGACTCCAGGTCATGTCGAAACCCGGATGCGTTCGGCGGCACGCAGCCGGACCGAGGCTGCCCGCGGGTTGGCCGCGATCTCGGCGTCACCGGCCTGCTCGGCCCCACGGGTGAGCAGCCGCAGCTGAGGGCCCCGACCGGGCAGCGGGACCGGAAGTTCCGGCGGGGTGGTGTCGGTGGCCAACGCCGCGAAGGCCTGCTTGACGATCCGGTCTTCCAGCGAGTGGTAGGCGAGGACGACGATCCGCCCGCCGGCAGTCAGCGCCCCCAGCGCGGCAGGGACGGCGGTGCGCACCGCGTCGAGCTCGCCGTTCACCTCGATACGCAGCGCCTGGAAGGTCCGTTTGGCTGGGTGGCCCCCGCGCCGGCGCGTCGCGGCCGGGATGGCATCGCGCACCAGTTCGGCCAGCTGTGCGGTCGACCGCAGCGGGGCCACCCGGCGCTCGCGGTCGATGGCTTGCGCGATCCGCAGCGCGAATCGCTCCTCGCCGTATTCGCGCAGGACGCGGGCGAGCTCGGCGACCGGATAGTGGTTGACGACGTCGCCGGCCGTCGGTCCCGCGCTCTGGTCCATGCGCATGTCCAGCGGTGCGTCCTGCGCATAGGCGAAGCCCCGCGCGGCGACGTCGAGCTGCATCGACGAGACCCCGAGGTCGAACAGCACACCGTCCACCCCTGCGAGTCCGAGGCCGCCGAGGACGTCCGGCATCCGGTCGTAGATCGCGTGGACGAGACGGATCCGTTCCGCGTAGGGCGTCAGCCGGCCGCGGCTGCGGTCGAGTGCGGCGCGGTCGCGGTCCAGCCCGACGAGCGTGAGCTGGGGATGGGCCCGCGAGCAGCGCTTCGGCGTGCCCGCCGAGGCCGAGCGTCGCATCGACGACGACGGCGGGCCGGTCGGCGAGTGCGGGCGCCAGCAGGGCGAGGACCCGCTCGAGCATGACCGGCACATGGACAGCGTCCGCGTCGCCGCGGTCGGTGTCGTACCGGTCGTCCATCGGGGCTGCTCTCTCGCGGAGTCGGTGATCGGGTGTGGCCGCAGGCGGCCCTCGGTGGGGAGTGGTGGGGAGACGGCGTTCGATCTGGTCCCCACCCGTTTCCGCCTGGCACCGGGGAAGTGGTGCCAGGAATAGAGACGGGAGGAGGCCGGACCCAACGCGATCGGGTCGCAGGTCCGCGGTCATCTGACGATCACAGGACTCCCGGCAGCACCTCCTCGGCGATGTCGGCGAAGGCCGGCTCGGTCGCGTCGAGGTACTCCTGCCAGGCCGCGGAGTCCCACACCTCGATTCGGGTGTTCGCGCCGATGACGACGCAGTCCTTGGTCAGACCGGCGTAGTGCCGCAGCGTGGGTGGGACGGTGATCCGGCCCTGGCCGTCCGGCTTCTCGTTGGACGCGCTCGCGAACAACACCCGGCCGTAGTCGCGGACCCGGCGGTCGGTGACCGGCGCGGTGCGCAACGCGTCCGTGACCCGGCCGAACTCGGTGACCGGGAATACGTAGAGGCAGCGGTCCTGTCCCTTGCAGATCACCAGTCCCCCCTCCAGCTCCGGTCGGAAACGCGCCGGGAGAGCGAGCCGGCCCTTGTCGTCCAGCCGAGGCGTGTGGGTGCCGAGAAACACCGGCACTCACCTCGATTCTCGGGCCGACCGCAGACCAGCCGACACCATCTCTCCCCACTGCGTCCCCACTGTAACCCACATCATGCCACCGTCAACGCCAACGCCACCATCCGGCGATTCGTGGCGGGATGAACCGGACACGGTGGTCAACGCGTCCAGGCAGTGACGCCTTCGGCCGATCCGCGTGACCGAACGGTGATCACGTAATGGTTGACTTCCGCGGATACCCCGATCGGGCATTCGCTAGGCATACTCGACGCTGACCCATGCGGCACCCCCGCAAAACCGAAGGACGCATACGTGGACGACCTCCATTCCGCGGCCCGTCACGCCGGACCCGACCGGTCTGCGGCGCAGGCCATCCCTGCGGTGTCGCAGGTACGCGACGTCGGCAACCGCATCGCCGCGAACATCGAGCGCGTCATCGAAGGCAAGCCGGAAGCCGTCACGCTCGGCCTCGCGGTGCTGCTCGCCGAGCGGACATCTGCTGATCGAAGACGTCCCCGGTGTCGGCAAGACAAAGTTCGCGAAAGCCCTCGCCAGGTCGATCGACTGCTCGGTGCGGCGCATCCAGTTCACGCCGGACCTGCTGCCCAGTGACATCACGGGCGTGAGCGTCTACAACGCCGAGGAGCGCGACTTCGAGTTCAAGCCCGGCCCGGTGTTCGCCAACATCGTGGTCGGCGACGAGATCAACCGCGCCTCGCCCAAGACCCAGGCCGCGCTGCTGGAGTGCATGGAGGAGCGGCAGGTCACCGTCGACGGCGTCACCTACGTGCTCGAAGCGCCGTTCCTGGTGCTGGCCACCCAGAACCCGATCGACATGGAGGGCACCTACCCGCTGCCCGAGGCGCAGCGCGACCGGTTCATGGCGCGCATCTCGATGGGCTACCCCGACCGCAACGCCGAGATCATGATGCTCGGTGAGCATGCCTCCGTCGATCCGCTCGAGGTCCTTCAGCCGGTGTCGGACGCCACCGAGGTGCGCGCGATGATCGATGCCGTCCGTTCGGTGTACGTCTCGGACTCGATCAAGGCGTACGCCGTCGATCTGGCCGACGCCAGCCGCCGGGCGACCGACATCCGGCTCGGCGCATCGCCGCGTGCCACCCTGCAACTGGTGCGCGCTGCCAAGGCGTGGGCGGCACTGATCGGGCGGGAGTACGTCATCCCCGACGACCTGCAGTACCTCCTCCCGCTGGTATTGGGCCACCGGCTGCTGCTCACCGCAGAGGCGCACGTCGGCGGCCGCACCGTCGCCGACGTCATCACCAGGATCGTGCGCAGCACCGCCATCCCGGCAGCGGCCAACCAAGTAAGCCGCTGACCAATGGCCGCGCGGCGCTCCGGATTCACCACGCGCGCCAGCTGTTTGCTCGCGGCCGGGCTGACCGCGGTCGCGTGCGGGCTGCTGCTCGGCGAGGTCGACCTGGTGCGGGCAGGCGTCCTCGCCGCGGCCGTGCCGTGCATCGCCGCGCTGATCGTGCACCGGGCGCAGGTGCAGATCGCCAACCGGCGCAACGTCGAACCGAACCGTGCCGCCGCCGGCGACGCGATCACGATCCATCTCGTGATCACCAATCGATCGGTGCTGCGCACCGGGACCCTGATGCTCGAGGATCAGCTCCCGGATCGGCTCGTCGGTCGCGCCCGGTTCGTCCTCGATCCGCTGGGCAGCCACGAGTCCCGCACGGTGTCCTACCGGCTGCCCGGTCTCGGTCGTGGTCGGTACCGCGTCGGGCCGCTGCGCATCCGGCTCAGTGACCCGTTCCGGCTCATCGACGTCACCAGGTCCTTCACCGCGACGAGTGAGTTCGTCGTGGCGCCGGTGGTCGACCAGCTGCCTGCCGTCGAGCCACCGCGATCCGACGAGCTCGGGGACAGTGCGGGCAGCCACTCGATCGGCGCGCACGGGGCGGACGACCAGTCAACTCGCGAGTACCGCATCGGCGACGACCTTCGCAAGATCCACTGGCGTTCGTCGGCACGCACCGGTGCGCTGATGGTGCGCCAGGAGGAACGTCCGTGGCGCGGGCAGAGCACCGTCCTGCTCGACCTGCGCGCGGGCGCCCACGCGAGCGCGCCGGAGACGTCCGCGCCGGCCGAGCACGATCCACGGCTGACGAGCAGCTTCGAGTGGGCAGTCAGCGCCGCGGCCAGCATCGGCAGCCACCTCATCGTCCGCGGCCGCGAACTCACGCTGCTCGGCGATCCGAACGCCGATCGGTTGCACATGCCGGACACCACCGCGCTGACGACGCACCTGGCCAGCGTGCGCGAGATGAACCTCCCGGATCTGACCGCCATGGGCGGCTCGATCCGCACGTCGGTCCGCGACTCGTCGCTCGTGGCCGTCCTCGGCCGCATCGACGCGGCCTCGCTGCGCATCCTCGCCGATGCGCACCCCCGCGGGCGGTCGTCCCCGGCCTTCGCGATCCTGCTCGATGTCGACACCTGGCGGAATCCGGACGCCGAAGGCGCTCCGGAGATCGACGCTGCCGCCGCGGTGCTGCGCAGCGCGGGCTGGCGCGTCACGAAGGTCCGCTGCGGGGACCCGACGGCGCTCGCGTGGCAGCTGCTGCTGTCCGGGTTCACGACGTCGGCCCGCGTGACGGCGGTGCTCCGATGAGTCTGGCGGCACCCGAGGTCCGGGCCGATCGCTCCGCCACGCGGCGCACGCTGCTGGCGTTGCTCGCGTGCGCGCTCGGCGCGGTACCGCTCAAGGCGCTGTTGGCCGACAGTCGCTGGCTCGGCGAGGCGTGGCTCGCGATGGCGATCGTCATCACCCCGGCGGCACTGCTGCGGTTGCGGCGCCCGCCGAGCGCACTCGACATCTGGCCCGGGGTCATCCTGCTCATTCCGTGGCTGACGCGGGTGTATGTGCCGCACCACGCATGGGGCGGATTCCTGCCGACCCGGGCGACCCTCGGCGACATCGGCGACCTGATGGACAGCCTGCACCACACCACGAGCGACGAGGTGGCGCCGATCCACAGCACGGTCGCGGTTCGGCTCGTGATCTCCGCCCTGCTCGGCCTGCTCGCCGCGCTCATCGACCTCATTGCGGTGGTGGGCCGGCGGGGCGCGCTCGCCGGGATGCCGCTGCTCGTCGTCTACACGGTGTCCGGGGCGGTACCGCGCAGCCCGGTCGCCTGGTTCTGGTTCTCCGTCGCCGCCGTCGGCTACCTGATCCTGCTCTCGCTCGACGCCGCGGACGAGCTGCGCAACTGGGGCCGCCGAGTGACCCGGCCGGGCGCCGCGTCGGGCCGGCAAGGGCTCGCATTCTCGGCACAGCGGATCGGCGTCGTCGCGATCATCGTCGCGGTGATCGTGCCGGCCGTCGTTCCGGAGCATCCGCGGAACCTGATCGCGGACGCGTTCCACGGCGGCGGGCAAGGCGGATTGGGCAACATCGGGGCGGTCGGCAACGGAGGCTCGATCAGCCCGTTCGCCGCCCTCAAGGGTCAACTCGAGCGCGACAAGCCGGTCTCGCTGGCGAAGGTGCACATCTCGTCGGACGGCACGGTCCAGCCGTTCTACGCGCGCTCCAACATCCTCGACAAGTTCACCGGCGACGGCTGGACGGCGAGCAGCCACGGCGACACCGAACCGATCGCCGGCACCTCGTACGGCACCCTGCCGGAGACCGGCCCACCGCCGACCAAGTCCTACGAAGCGGTCATCAGCATCACCGGGATGAATGGCAACGCGCCGGTGTTCAGCGTCCCGCGCCGCGTGGCGGGCCTGGACTCGGACACCGCGTGGAGCGCTCAGGACCAACTGCTGCTCGGCAGCAGCGTCAAGCAGGGCGATCAGTTCATCGAGGAGGTGGCCCAGCCGGAACCGACGCTCGCCGAGCTCGACACGGTGCCTTCGGGGTCGGACGGCGCCGACATGTCGCGCTGGCTGGAGCTGCCGGCGATCCCGTCCTACGTCACGGACCTCGTGACCCGGATCGCGGGCAGCGAGCCGACGCCGTTCCGGAAGGCCAAGGCGATCTTCGACTGGTTCGCCGACCCGGCGAACCACTTCGTGTACAGCCTCCGGACGACCAAGGGTGACTCGGGCAGCGACCTCGTCGACTTCCTGCAGAACCGCTCCGGCTTCTGCCAGCAGTACGCGGCCGCGATGGGCGTCATGCTGCGCGTCGCCGGGGTGCCTGCCCGGCTGGTGCTCGGCTACATGCACCCGGCCGCGGACGCGTCCGGCGACTTCGAGATAACCACATTCGACGCGCACGCGTGGGTGGAGGCGTACTTCCCGGGCGCCGGCTGGATCCCGTTCGACCCGACTCCGACCGCCGGCCTGGTCGGCGGCAAGCAGACCGACCTCGCCTGGGCACCGCACCACTACGCCAGCGACACCGGCATCGTGGGACCCACCCGGTCGGTCACCACCAACCCCGGACAACGCAACAGCCCGACGTCCGGCCCGACAGCGGCCGCGGGCCCGGGCAGCTCGTCGAGCTCGTCCTCGAACGGATCACTGATCTGGACTGCCGTCATCGTCCTGTTGCTGGCCCTGCTCGGCTTGGTGCCGGCCGCAGTGCGTGCGGGCCGGCGGCGCGCGCGGTTCGCCGCCGCCCGCCGCGGCGACCCGAACGCACTCTGGGCGGAGCTCTCGGACGTCGCCGTCGACCTCGGTTACCTGTGGTCACCGGCCCGCTCGCCGCGTCAGGTCTCCGCCTGGTTGGCTCCCGACGCCGCCGACACCGCACCGGCGCTGCACGCGCTGGCGGTGGCCGTCGAACAGCGCCGCTACGCCCCGGACCGGCAGCCGCACGACACCGGCGCACTCACCCGTGGCCTGTTGGACGTGACCGACCAGTTGTGGTCGCGCCGAAGCGGCAAGGTGCGGCTACGCGCGCGGTTGTGGCCGGCCTCGCTCGGGTGGGGCAGCCGGGTCGGGGCAATGCGCGGCGTCGTGCGTCGCAGTCATTGACGCGGCGCGGCGCCGCGACTCGGTAGCCGGGGCTCAGCTCTCCGGGTCGTCGAAGCGGCGGCGCAGCCGCTCCTCCATCCGGCCCTTGAGACCGCCCTCGCGGGCCACCCGGCTGCCGCCTGTGGCGGCCGGAGCAGTCGAGCTACGGCCGCGGCCGCGGACGACCTGCACGGCGTACCCGCACGAGGCGACGAGGAACACGAACCCGAACACGCTGAGCACGATGAGGTTCGTGATGAGCCCGACCAGGACCAACGCCAGCCCGGCAGCGGCCCCGACCACGCAGAGCACCGCTGAGCGGCGAGTTCGGGAGCGCCTGCGTGCGGACCGCACGGAGGCGGCGAACTTGGGATCCTCCGCGTAGAGCGCTTGCTCGATCTCGTCGAGCAGCCTCTGCTCATGATCGGAGAGCGGCACCGGGCCCTCCTTCGTCGCCGGGACCGGTCGGCCGCCGACGGTACTCGTTTCCAGTCGTCATAGAAAACTGTACCCGCCGATGGCGGCGGTTACGCGTCGAGCATACGAGCCATTTGGCCGGATCGAAAGTTGCGATTTTCACCCGATGGGCGGCGGGGGCGTGGCGAGCAGAGTGCCGGGCTGCACCGCGGCAGTCCCGAACTTCGCGCGGGCCGCATCGGCGACCCGATCTGCCCCGTTTCGCGGCGCTGCGTCCGACCGTTGCGCAGTGAGGTCGAGGCTGAGCTGCTCGGCGATCGACTCGACCTCGCGCAGGCCTTCGCACTTCACGCCGACGAGCCTGATGCGCGGCCGGTCGAGCCCGAGCCCGCGGAACAGGTCGACGGCGGTCTCGTAGATCTCGCCCGTCGATGCGGTCCAGGACGGCAGCGTGCGGACCCGTGTGACCGTGCGGAAGTCGGCGAATCGGATCTTGATGCCGACCGTGCGCGCCGCGAAGCCACGTGCGCGCACCCGGCTGCCGACCTCCTCGGCGAGCCGCAACAGCTCGCGGCGCACGTCGGCCTCGACGGTGAGGTCTTCGTCGAGGGTGCGATCGGCACTGATCGACTTCTCGACCTCGTGCGGCTCCACGGGACGCGGATCGATGCCCTGGGCAAGCGCGGAGAGGTGCTCGGCCGCGGCGCTGCCGACTGCCCGGCGCAGCGTGTCGTGCGGAATGGCGGCGAGGTCGCCGACGGTGCGGACGCCGAGCCGGTGCAGCGGTTCGGCCGTCCGGGCACCCACGCCCCACAGTGCGGTGACCGGCAGCGGATGCAGAAAATCGAGCACACCTGCCGCGGGGACGACGAGCAGGCCGTCCGGCTTGCAGTGCGCGGACGCGAGCTTGGCGACGAACTTCGTGGGCGCCACGCCGACCGAGCAGGTCAGGCCCAGGCGCTCGGCGATGCCGGCCCGGATGCCCGCCGCGATCAGCCCCGGACGGCCGAACTGCCGAGTCGCGCCCGACACGTCGAGGAACGCCTCGTCGAGCGAGAGCGGCTCGACCAGCGGCGTGACGTCGCGCAGCACGGCCATGACCTCCGCGGAAGCTGCCGCGTAGGCCGCCCGGTCGGGCGGCAGGACGACCGCCTCCGGGCAGCGGCGCAGCGCCTGGCTCATCGACATCGCGCTGCGCACGCCGTAGCGGCGCGCCTCATAGGACGCCGCGGCGACCACGCCCCGATGGCCGCCGCCCACCACCACCGGGCGACCCCGCAGCTCCGGCCGCTTCTTGATCTCGACGCTCGCGTAGAAGGCGTCCATGTCGACGTGCAGCATCGAGCAGCCGGCGTCGTCGCCGTCGAACAACCCGGCGGTGCGTGGCAGGTCGGCACTGCGGCCCATGGCGATCGGCTACCCAGGCCGTCGGACGAGCAGATGCACCCGGGCCGCAATCTCCGCGAACGGCGAGCGCCCCGCGGCGTCGGCGTCGAGGCGGTCGAGCGCATCGCGGGCACCGGGCTGGTCGAGGGCGGAGCCGGGCACCAGGTCGGAGAACACGCCGATGCCGTGCCGCGCCTCGACGGCCAGGCCGGCCGCGCTGCAGAGGCCCTGCACGGCATCGGGCCCGACGCGCGCTTCCGCAGCATCGAGGTCGTCCAGCTCGGCCAGCGCGATCGCCGGTTCGCCGGCCAGGGCGCGGGCGATCACCGCAGCCGCCGGGTTGGAGACCAGGATGCTGATCAGCCCGCCGGGACGAATCGTGTCGGCGATGCCCGCGAAGGCGCCGGCGACGTGGTCGACCGACTCGAGAATGCCGTGGGCGAGGACGAGGTCGAAGGTCCGCCCGTAGACCAGCTCGCCGAGCGCCTCGACGTCGCCCTGCAGCGGATGCACCCGGCTTGCGACCCCGGCCTCTGCGGCACGGTGGCTCAGCGTGGCGAGGGCGTCGGCGCTGATGTCGACGACCGTGACGTCCGCGCCGGCGACCGCGAGCGGCACGGAGTAGGTGCCGCTGCCGCCACCGCAGTCGAGCAGTGCCGGCGCCTCGCCGGGGGTGGTGACTGCGTCCAGCGCGTCGGCGAGGAGGCGCGAGATCAGGCCGAGCCGACCGGTGCGCGATCGGTCACGACCGGCCTCGATCTGCATGAGCGCGAGCCTAGTCCCGCGAGCCGACAGCGATCCCTACGCAGCGAGCATGCCGAGCGAGCTCTCGACGATCGCCAGGAACTCCCCCGCTGCGCGCAGCTGGTCGTCGGCGGCGCGGGGCGACAGCACGGAGACCGCGCCGGCCTCGGCCGCGGCCCGGAGGGGTGCCCCGGCGGCGAAGTAGGCCGCCCACTCGGCGTGCTCGGGGGCCACCTTGTCGAGCAGGACCCAGACGCTCATCAACCGCCGACGGGCCGCGGCGGGTCGGCCGCGCATCGCCAGCACCGCCGCTGCGGTGCGCAAAGCCGACAGGTGTGCCAGGCAGAACCGCTCGCCCGGATCCGTCGCCGCCCCGGCCTGATCGAGCACGACGTGCGCCTGCCTGAGCAGGCCGACGGCGGACCCCCGCGAAACCGGAGCCTGGGTGACCATCGAACACCTCCTCGAACCCGTGTTCGATATTATCACACGCGCTGCCGCGCCGCTGCGGCCGAACGGCCTGTCTGTTCGCGGTCTTCTGACCGGGTCAGCTCAGCACGTCCACCACCGCGCCGATCACCACAACCGCGGGGGCGCCGATGCCCTCGCGCTCGGCCACGGCGGCGATCTCGTCGAGCGGTGCGCGCACCACCCGTTGGGCCGGGGTCGTCGCCCTCTGCACGACGGCGCTGGGCGTTGCCGGCGACTTGCCGTGCTCGATGAGCTCCTTGGCGATGAGGTCCAGCCGGTCCATCGCCATGAGCAATACGAGCGTCCCGGCGTGCGCGGCCAACCCCGGCCAGTCGATGCCCTCGTCGGCCGGACGTCCCGGGTCGAGGTGGCCGGACACCACCGTGAAGTCGGCGGCGACGCCGCGGTGCGTGAGCGGGATGCCGGCCATCGCGGGGCCGGCGGTGGCGGAGGTGAGCCCTGGCACCACGGTCACCGGGACGCCGGCCGCGACGCAGGCCAGCCACTCCTCGCCGCCGCGGCCGAAGACGAACGGGTCGCCGCCCTTGAGCCGCACGACGCGCTTGCCGGCGAGCGCCCGTTCCACGAGCACCGCGTTGATCTCGGTCTGCGTCAGGTTCTGCCGGTGCGCCGACTTCCCGCAGTCGATGACCTCCACGCCGTCGGCCAGCGAGTCGAGCAGGTCGCGCGGGGCGAGCCGGTCGACCACGACGACGTCGGCCTGCGCCACGAGGCGCCGACCGCGCACGGTGATCAGTTCCGGGTCTCCGGGCCCGCCGCCGACGAGCGCGACCTCGCCGCCGCCGGCCGGGCGCACCCGCCTCGTCGGCAGCTCACCGACCGCGAGTGCCGTCGCGATCGCGTCACGGAGGGCGACCGCGCGGGACGGATCGTCGCCGCCGTTGACCGCCACCGTGAGGCCGTCGAACCTGGCGACCGCGGCGCTGCGGGCGGTTCCCTCTGCCGCGGCGTCGGCCCGTACGCAGAACACCCGGCGCGCCGCCGCGGCGGCCGCCACGGCGGCGTTCACCCGCGTGTCGTCGGTGCAGGCCATCACGAGCCACGCACCGTCCAGGTCGGTCGCCGCGAACGGCCGACCGGCCGTCGCGACGCCGAGCGCGCGGATGTCGTCGGTGATGTGCGGCGCCACGACGAGGACGTCCGCGCCCGCCTCGTGCAGGGCGCGAGCGCGCCGGGCGGCCACCGCTCCCCCACCCACCACGACGGCGCGCCGTCCAGTCACGTCCAGCAGCACCGCGAAGCCAGTCACCGGGCCATTGTCCAGCGGCTGCGACAGATCGGTGCACCGGACGTGACATGCGTCCGGTGATTTAGGACGCCCCAAGCAATTGTGCGACCATCAAGGAATGGCGCCGCACGCACTGCTGCTGACCTCGCGCCGTCACATCGACCTCCTCCGGGTGGCCACGGCGGCGTGTTGAGGCACGTCGACGGCTGAACCGCCGTCGCCCCTCCCCGCCCCCGCAGCAACCATCACGGAAGGAACGCCGCATGCCGGCGCGACCCAGTCAGCCCCCGAAACGGGGACAGGGCCAGTGGGCCCTCGGCTACCGCGAACCGCTCAACCCCAACGAGCGGAGCAAGAAGGACGACGATCCGCTCAACGTCCGCCGGCGGATCATCGACGTCTACCAGCACACCGGCTTCGCCGGCATCGATCCCGCCGACCTGCGCGGCCGGTTCCGCTGGATGGGGCTCTACACCCAGCGCAAGCAGGGCATCCCGGGCGGGCAGACGGCGATGCTCGAGCCGGAAGAGCTCGACGCCGACATGTTCATGATGCGCATCCGCATCGACGGCGGGACGCTGACCAGCGATCAACTCCGCGTCGTCGCGGACATCTCGACAACCTACGGGCGAGACCTCGCCGACCTGAGCGACCGGCAGAACGTCCAGCTGCACTGGATCCGGATCGAGGACGTCCCGGCCATCTGGGAGAAGCTCGAGGCGGTCGGGCTCTCGACCACCGAGGCGTGCGGTGACTGCCCGCGCGTCATGCTCGGTTGCCCCCTGGAGGGCGTTGCGGCCGACTCCGTCCTCGATGCCGGCCCGGCGCTGCGCGCGACCGTGGAGAAGTACCTCGGCGACCCGGCCTTCTCGAACCTGCCGCGCAAGTACAAGACGTCGATCTCCGGCTGCGCTCGGCACTGCACGAACCACGAGATCAACGACTGCTCGTTCGTCGGCGTCGTCGGCACGGACGGAACCCCCGGGTTCGACCTCTGGATCGGCGGCGGGCTGTCGACGAACCCGCGCTTCGCCGAGCGGTTGGGCGTCTTCGTGCGTCCGGAGGAAGTCAGCGACGTGTGGGTGGGCGTCACGTCCCTCTTTCGCGACTACGGCTACCGGCGGCAGCGCAACCACGCCCGGCTGAAGTACCTGATGGCCGACTGGGGTCCGGTCAAGTTCCGCGAGGTGCTCGAGACCGAGTACCTGAAGCGGGCGCTGCCGGACGGCCCGGCACCGGGCGCGTCGCCGGCGCACCGCGACCACATCGGAGTCGAGGAGCAGCTCGACGGGCTCCTCGCGATCGGCGCCAGCGCCAAGTCGGGCCGCACGTCCGGCACGGCGCTGCGCGCGGTCGCCGCGGTCGCCGACAAGTACGCGCGGGGCCGGGTGCGGCTCACTGCCCAGCAGGGCATCGTCGTCCTCGACGTCCCGCCCGCCGCCGAGGTGAATGTCGTCGACGAGATCGAGGGGCTCGGATTCGCGGTTCGTCCGTCCGCGTTCCGGCGCGGCACCATCGCCTGCACCGGCATCGAGTTCTGCAAGCTCGCGCTCACCGAGACGAAGGCACGCGCCGAGTCGATCCGCGAGGAGCTCGAGAGGCGGTTCCCCGATTTCGACACCCCGATCACGATCAACGTGAACGGCTGCCCCAACTCGTGCGCCCGGTTCCAGGTCGCCGACATCGGGTTCAAGGGCATGGTGCAGAAGGGCACTGGAGACTCAGACGGCGACGTCGATGCGTTCCAGGTGCACCTCGGCGGGCAGCTGGGGACGGACGCGGAATTCGGCCGCAAGTTCCGGGGTTTGAAGGTGACAGCAGAAGAGGCACCCGATTACATCGAGCGGGTGCTGCGCGGTTACCTCGAACGCCGTGAAGGAGGCGAAGCGTTCGCGTCCTACGTGTCGCGAGCCGACGAAGCATGGTTGCTCTGAGCACTCGCGAGGAACTGCGTGCCTTGGCCGAGCAGGCCGGGCGCGATCTCGAGGGCGCCTCCGCCCTCGAGATCCTCGGCTGGGCCGACGAGCAGTTCGGCCCGTCGTGGGCGGTGGCGTCGTCGATGGCCGACGCGGCCGTCCCGTCACTGGCAGCCAAGGTCCGGCCCGGCGTCGACGTACTTTTCCTCGACACCGGCTACCACTTCGCCGAGACGATCGGCACGCGCGACGCCGTCGGCGCGACGCTGCCGGTGAACATCCGCACGATCACGGCGCGCCAGACCGTCGAGCAACAGGACGCGTCGTTCGGCGCGCGACTCTACGAACGCAACCCCGATCAGTGCTGCGCGCTGCGCAAGGTGATGCCGCTGCGCGCCGCGCTGAAGGACTACGCGGCCTGGGCGTCCGGGCTGCGCCGTGACGAGGCCGACACGCGCAAGGACGTCAAGGTCGTCGAGTGGGACGCCGGACGCTCGATGGTCAAGCTCAACCCGATCGCCGCGTGGACACAGGACGACGTCGACCGCTACATCGCCGAGAACGGCATCCTCGTGAACCCGCTGCTGTCCGACGGCTACGGTTCGATCGGCTGCTGGCCGTGCACCCGCCGGCTCGTGCCGGGCGAGAACGCGCGGGCCGGTCGCTGGTCAGGCACCAACAAGGTCGAGTGCGGTCTGCACTGAGCGACCATCACGACCTGGCGCGGTTCGTCACCGCACAGGCCTCGGGCGGCACTTACGAGCGCGCCTTGACCGAGCTGCGGAATGGGCTCAAGCGCAGCCACTGGATGTGGTTCATCTTCCCGCAGGTTGTCGGGCTGGGGTTCAGCCCGGCCGCGCAGCGCTACGCCATCGCATCACTCGCCGAGGCACGCGCCTATCTCGCGCATGCGGTGCTCGGCCCGCGGCTGCGCGAGTGCGCGGCGGTCGTCGCGGGTCTCCCGCCGGGCGCCGAGGCGATCTTCGGCCACATCGACGCGCTGAAGCTGCGGTCCTCGATGACGCTGTTCCTGCGCGCCGCACCGGACGAGGCGGTGTTCCAGCAGGTGCTCGACCGGCACTTCGCCGGCGCCGCGGACGGCATGACCGATCAGATCCTCGGCCGCTGATCGCCTCCGCAGCTCGCCTTGGGGATGCCTTGCCGGCCGCGCTACGCCAGCGCGAGGCCGGCGAGGGTCAGCGCGGTGCCGACCTCGACGAGCGCGCCGAACACGTCGCCGGTCACGCCGCCGAGCCGGCGCGTGACGTGAATCAGCAGACCGGTGGTGACTACCAGCGCTGCCAGTTGCGCCACCGGCCAGCCGATCAGGCTGGCATCGACAGCTGCCGCCATGCCGACACCGAACCCCAGCACCGCGACGGCCTCGGCTAGGAGTACCGCCGTCGACACCGAACCCGCCACGTATCCGCCGAAGCCGATCGGGCGAGCAGCCGGGACACGGCGATGCGCCGCCACCAGCACCGCCAACCGGCCCGTGGACGCTGCGGCGGCCAGCGCGGCGACCGGCCGCCAGACTCCGCCGTCGAGCGAGGCCAGCGCCGCGACGTCGACGAACAAGACCAGGACGATCGCGACGACGCCGAACGGGCCGATGTCCGAGCTGCGCATGATCTCCAGCGCGCGGTCGGCGGGTGCCCGCGAGCCGAGCCCGTCGACCGTGTCGGCCAGTCCGTCGAGGTGCAGGCCGCGGGTGAGCACGGCGAGCATTGCGACGGCGGCCACCGCGCCGAGCAGGGCGGCGTGCGGCGCCCACGCCAGCACCGCCGTCGTGGGCAGCGCGGCGAGCGCTCCCAGCAGCGCGCCGAGCGCCGGAAACCAGCGCACAGCAGGCACCGCCGACGCACGTGTCAGCTCGCCGCGGACCCGCACCGGCGCGACGGTGAACAGCGCCAGCGCGCTGAGCAGGGACTTCATCGCAGCCGCAGCGAGGTGCCGGCGACGACGAGGTGCACCTCGTCCGCGACGTCGGCGAGCCGCTGGTTGAGCAGCCCGAGCTCGTCGCGGAACCGCCGCCCGGACGCCGTTTCCGGGACGACACCGCTGCCCACCTCGTCGCTCACCGCGACCGCGAACCGCGAGGTTTCCGCCCACGCCGCGCAGAGCTCGTCGGTGCGGTCGCGGAGGTCGTCGCCGTTCAGCGCACCCCCGAGCCAGAGCGTGACGGAGTCGATGAGGACGGCGGGCCCGGCGCGCTTCAGCACCGCCGCCAGGTCCGTCGTCTCCACGGTCGTCCATGCGACGGGGCGGCGCGCACGGTGGGCGGCGATCCGCTGCGTCCACTCGACGTCGCCCGGCCGGTGGGCTGCCGTGGCGACGTAGTCGACGACCGGCTCGGCGGCCAGCAGCGATTCGGCGAAGCCGGATTTGCCGGACCGGTTGCCGCCCAGGACGAGCACTGTGGTCATTTCTCGGTGACGCCCGCCGAGTCGAAGGTCGCGACATCGCGCAGCACCCGCGCCGCGCATTGCACGAGCGGCAGCGCGAGCACCGCGCCGGAACCCTCACCGAGACGCAGGTCGAGGTCGACCAGCGGGGTCAGCCCGAGCGCCCGCAGCGCGACCGACGCGCCCGGCTCGACCGACCGGTGACCGGCGATCATCGCGGCGGTGCTGTCCGGTGCCAGTGCCACCGCGACGAGCGCTGCTGCGCACGCGATCACCCCGTCGAGCAGCACGGGCGTCCGGGCCGCCGCGGCACCGAGGATGAAGCCGGCCAGCGCGGCGTGCTCGAGACCGCCGACCGCGGCGAGCACGCCGATCGGGTCGGCGGGGTCAGGCTGGTGCAAGGCGAGCGCGCGCTCGACGACGTCCACCTTGCGGCTCAGCGTCTCGTCGTCGACACCGGTCCCCCGTCCGGTGACCGCGGCAGCCGACCCGCCGGTGAACGCCGCGATCAGCGCGGCCGACGCTGTCGTGTTCGCGATGCCCATGTCGCCGGTGAGCAGGCAGTGGTTCCCGGCGGCCACCAGCTCGCGGGCCACCTCGATCCCCGCCTCGATTGCCTGCCCGGCCTCCTCGCGGGTCATCGCCGGTTCGCGGGTCATGTCCCGCGTGCCGCGGCGGACCTTGCGCGCGAGCAGCCCCGGCACCGACGTCAGGTCGGCGGCCACCCCGATATCCACGACGACGACTTCCGCGCCGGTCTGTGCGGCGAGCGCGTTGATCACCGCTCCGCCGGCGAGGAAGTTCGCGACCATCTGCGCGGTGACCTCCTGCGGCCACGGGGTGACGCCCTGCGCGTGCACCCCGTGGTCGCCGGCGAACACCGCGACTGCGGCCGGTTGCGGAAGCGGCGGCGGGCACTGCCCGGCAAGCCCGGCGAGCTGTACGGAGACGTCCTCGAGGACGCCGAGCGAGCCGGGCGGCTTGGTCAGGCCGGCCTGCCGCTCGCGGGCCGCGGCGACCACCGCAGCGTCGAGCGGCGCGATGGCCGCGATCGTGTCGGCTAGCAGTTCGGAACTCATGCAATTGCCTCCTCGAGGGCTTGGGCGAACGATGCGGACGTCTGCTCGTCGCGCACCGCGATCCTGATCCATTCGGGACCGAGCCCGGGGAACGTGTCGCCCCGGCGGACGGCGAATCCCTTGTCGCGCAGGGGATTCCAGATCCCCGGACGGCGCGTCCGGACGAGCACGAACGAGCCGCGCGCATTCGCGACGACCTCGACGCCGGGCAGCGCGTCCAGCAGTTCGGTGAGATGCGCGCGCTGCGTGCCCAGACTCCTCGCCCAGGCGCCGGCCTCGGCGACCGCGGCCGGCGCGGAGCAGGCGACGCACGCTTCGAGCGCGAGGGCGCTGACGGGCCAGGGCGGCTGCGCCGCGCGCAGCCGCTCGATCACCCCGACACCCGCGAGCAGGTAGCCGGCGCGCAGGCCGGCCAGCCCCCACGTCTTGGTGAGGCTGCGGACGACGAGCACGCTCTGGTCGTTCGTGAGCGAGTGCGGCTCGCCCGGGTCGCAGTCGGCGAACGCCTCGTCCACCACGACGAGCCGGTGCGGTCGGACGAGCGCTCGCACCGCCTCGCGGTGGTGCAGGACCGACGTGGGATTGGTCGGGTTGCCGACCACCACCAGGTCGGCGTCCTCGGGCACCAGCCTGGCGTCGAGCGTGAACGGCGGAGCGAGGACGACGCGCCGCACATCGTGCCCGGCCGCGCGCAGCGCCAACTCCGGCTCGGTGAACTGCGGATGGATCACGACCGGGTGCCGCGGCTGCAGGGCACGCGCGATCAGCACGAACGCCTCCGCCGCGCCCGCGGTCAGCAGCACCTCGCCGCAGCTTCGTCCGTGCCGGGCCGCGACCGCCTTGACGGCAGCG
Source organism: uncultured Actinomycetota bacterium (assembly GCA_963797455.1). Classification (GTDB taxonomy): domain Bacteria; phylum Actinomycetota; class Actinomycetes; order Mycobacteriales; family Jatrophihabitantaceae; genus Jatrophihabitans. The sequence continues at coordinate 185,003 of CAWCPK010000001.1, forward strand.
TCCTGGTCCGGGTAGCGGGCGAGGTCGACGGTGGCCAGCCGCTGGCTCAGCCACCGAGGAGGGGTGCCCGGCCGGACGTTCACCGCTAGATCCACCAGGCCGGGCAGCGCGTCGACGTCGCCGTGGTGATGCAGCCCGCCCGTCATGCGGCGGCTCCAGTGAGCACGGCCTCGTGGACGGCTCGGGCCAGCCGCGCACCCCACGTCGAGCGTGGCCCGGCGAAGGACTCGGCCGGGCCGCCGGTCGGGCAGACGACGGTGACCGCGTCCGAGGCGGTCCCGGTCCCCGGCACGCCGGCGGCGAGCAGGGCCTGCGCCTTTGCCTCGGTGGCGGTGCAGAGCGCGTTGAGCAAGGCCGCCCTCGCCAGTCGGACGGGCAGCGTCGCGACGATGTTGATCGTGCCCAGCGGATGCGCCGCGGCCGTCGCGTCCTCGACCGCGGCCGCCCACGTCGGGTGCGTCAGTCCGACGGTGGCCTCGACGTACACGCCGCCGTCGACAGCTCGCCGGACGTGGCGCACGTCGGCGGCGGTGAACATCACGACGCCGCGGCCGTTCAGCTCGACACCCGCGGCGAGCTGGGCACCGTGCTCGTGCAGGTCGCGCCGGGCGTAGTCGCGGGCGACCTGGGCGTTGATCACCCAGCGCCGCGCGCCGAGCCCGCCGCCGCACGATGCGGTCGAGGCGACCGTCATGGGGTCGGCGAAGCGCCACACGAGCAACGGCAGCAGGCGCCCGTCCTCGATGCGGTCACGCACCTGTGCGCTGGACACGGTCGTCACCTCGTTCGTGTTCGGGAGCGGTGCGGCACGACGAGCAGCCCGCCGTCGCCGTCATCGAGGACGCGCACGCGGGCACCGAAGCAGGTCGAGAGCAGGTTCTCGTCGAGCACCTCGGCGGGCGTGCCGGACGCGACGACGCCACCTGCGGCCACCAGCACGAGCCGGTCGGCGAACTGGGCGGCCAGCGTGAGGTCGTGCATCGCGCTCAGGACGGTGAGCCGCCGGGTGCGGCGCAGGTCGTCGACGAGCTCGAGCGCATCGACGCGCCGTCCGAGGTCGAGCGCGCTGGTCGGCTCGTCGAGCAGCAGGACGGGCGCATCCTGGGCCAACGCCCGCGCCAGCACGACGCGCTGCAGCTCGCCGCCGGACAGCGTCGCCAGGTGCCGATCGGCGAGGTCGGTCAGGTGGAGCTGATCGAGCAGGTCGACACAGTGCCGGCGGTCCTGCTCGGACTCGACGCAGAAATAGCCGATGTGCGGCGTTCGCCCGAGCAGGGTGTAGTCGAGCACCGACATGCCGGCCGGCAACTCGGGCTGCTGCGGGACGTACGCGACGAGCTGGGCGCGCCGCCGCCGGGAGAGGCGATCGGTGGGCTCGCCGCCGATGCGCACCACGCCGTCGTGCCGCACGAGATGCGCGACGGCCCGCAGCAGGCTGGACTTGCCGGCGCCGTTCGCGCCGATCACCCCGACCCACTCCCCGGCCGCCGCTGTCGCGGTCACCTCGCGCACCGCGACACTTCCGTCGTAGCGCACGGTCACCCGGTCGAGTTCCAGCATCGGCACGTCGCTCACAGCCGAGCCTCGCTGCGCTCGTTCGGCTGGCAAAGCCCGATGCCCATGGTTCGCTCGCAAGCTTCGCTCACAGCCGAGCCTCGCTGCGCTCGTTCGGCTGGCAAAGCCCGATGCCCATGGTTCGCTCGCAAGCTTCGCTCACAGGACTGCCTCGCGGGTACGCCGGGAACGCAGGACGAGCAGGAAGAACGGTGCGCCGATCATCGCCGTCACGATCCCGATCGGCACCTCGCTCGGCGATTGGACAGTTCGGGCGACCAGATCGGCCAGCACCAGGAACGCCGCTCCGCTGATCATCGAGACCGGCAGGACGACCCGGTAGCTGGCGCCGGCGGTGAGCCGCACGGCGTGCGGCACGATGATGCCGACGAAGCCGATCAGCCCGCTCACCGACACCGCGGCGGCCGTGCCCAGCGTGGCCGCGCTCACGATGATCAACCGGGCGCGTTCCGGGTGGATGCCCAGAGCGCCCGCCTCGTCCGCACCCACCCTGAGCACGTCGAGGATGCGCCGGTGGGCAAGCAGCACGACCAGGCCGACCGTGATGTAGGGCAGAACGAGCCGAACGTCGGACCACGAGGCGACCGAGAAGCTGCCGAGGATCCAGTTGTAGATCTGCCGGATCTCCTCGGTGTTCTGCTGCTGCAGGTAGGTCTGTATCGCGGTCAGCATCGCGGCGACCGCGACCCCGGCGAGGATGATCGCGTACCCGCTCGCCCGCCCGCCGCCGGCCGCGGCGACCACGTAGGTCAGCGCGACGGCGAGGACCGCACCGGCGAACGCAGCGGCGGGCAGCGCGAGTGACCCGCCGCCGCCTGCCACGATGGCCGCCGTCGCGCCCAGCCCCGCGCCCGCCGCCACGCCGAGCAGGTATGGGTCGGCGAGCGAGTTGCGCAGCACGCCCTGGTACGACGCGCCACCCGCCGCAAGCATCGCGCCGACGATCGCGGCGAGCATCACCCGCGGCAGCCGCAACTCCCAAACGATGGCCTGGTCGACCGGCGATGCCGAGGTGTGGATGTTCAGCAACGGCAGATGTGACAGCAACGTGCCGATCACGTCGTTCAGGCTGACGCCGACCGGACCCACTGCCGTGGCGAGCAGCATCGCCACGATCAACACGATCGTGGACACCGCCACCGGCACCCTCATGTGACCGGGTGTTCGCGGATCGCTCGGGACACCGTGCGCAGGAGATCGACGATCCGCGGACCCCAGCGCGAGGCGATGTCGTCGTCGAGGGGCACGACCCGCCCGGCCCGCACCGCGGCCAGCGCCGACCAGCCGGGCCGCTCGGCCACCTTGGCCGGCGTCTGCTTGCAGCAGCGGGCGTCGGCGAGGAAGACGTAGTGCGGGTTCGCGTTCAGGATGAACTCCGCGCTGAGCTGCGGGTAGCCACCGCTCGCCGCTGCGCCCTTCGCCGAGTCGGCGATGCTGGTCAGGCCGAGCAGGTTCAGCACTTTGCCGATGAACGTCGCCGACGTCTCTGAGTAGTACGTCTGGTCCAGCTCGTAGTAGTAGGTCGCGGGTGCGGTCGGCTTCGGGGTCTCGTTCGCGATCGTGGAGATCTGCCGCTTCATGGTGGCGATCTCCTTGGCCGCACCGTCTTGGTGGCCGGTCGCCTGCCCGAGTTGGGTGATCTCGGCGTATGCCTGGCCGAGGTCCGCGGCGGCCGGTTCGAGCAGCGTCGGGATGCCCAGAGTGTGCAGCTGCTTGACCTGCGCGGCGGTGAGGTCGGACGCCACGACGAGGTCCGGACGATAGGCGGCGACCGACTCCACATTGAGCTGGTAGGCGTCGAGGCCGGTCTTCGGTGCCGCGGCCGGGTAGTCGGAGTCCTTGTCGACCGCCTTGACCTGGCTGCCCGCGCCGATCGCGAACAGCATCTCGGTCGCCGTCGGCGACAGGGCGACGATCGCGGACGGCTTGCGGCTCAGCGTGACGCCGCCGTTCGCCGCGTGCACCGTCACCGGGTACGCGGCGGCAGTGGACTGCGCGGACGTGCTGCCGGACGGCGCGCCCGAGCCCGAGCTGGAGCAGGCGGCGAGCGCGGCGAGCGCCGCGACGACCGCGGTGCCGGCGGCGAGCCGGGTGTGGTTGAGCATTTCCATCCTCCATCGGTTCGCGGAGGACGAAGTGCGCCCGATACGACTCCCTGCCGCTGCGGGCGAGGCGTCGAACGAACCGCCCTTCCTCCGAGGACAGGTTTCGTCGGCGCAGGGCAGGCGTCCGGGCTCGCCCTCTGTCAGGAGGGCAGTACCGTTGCGGGACAGCGCCGGATTCTCACCGGTCTTCGCTGGACCTGCGCCGTTCCGGGAGAGACTGCCGGAACGCCGCCACCCTAGCAGGGGCGACATCGTCCGGCTCGCGCAAATGATGGACGAGCACGGACTGATGGGCCGGTGGGCCGTTCTCGATCAGGTCCACCAGCGCGGCCGTATCCAGGTGCGCGTCGACGAGGTCGGCCGTCCGCGCGAGCCCCATGTTGGCCAGATCGCGATCGCGCAGGTTGAGCTCGGCGGGACTGCCGGCGCCCTCGCAGATCACGACATCGAAGCGGGCACGCAGGTCGGCGAGCGAATCGCGCACCACCGACTCCAGGCGCGGCAACAGGTCGCGGTAGTCGAGCGCCTGCATCGCCTGGGCACGACCGATCTCCGCGCCGTCGGCCGTGACCGCCGAGTTGAGCGCCATGTTCTGCGCCTTGAACGGCGCGACCCGTACCCCTGCCGGGCCAGCCAGCGGCAGATGCCTGCGGCGAGCACGCTCTTGCCCGCGTCGGAGGTGGTGCCCGCGACGAGCAAGGCGCCCTTCATCGGCGGATTCCGCGGCGCGCCGCGAGCGCGGCGAGAGCGGCGGCGGCAACCGTCACCGCGGCGCACAGCCGCGTCACCCGCCCGAGGTCAGCGAGCGTCGGCGGCTGCCCGTCGCCCATCGTCGGGCGGTCCTCGACCCGGCCGGCGTAGACGTTTCGGCCGCCGAGCCGCAGGCCGAGCGCGCCGGCGTAGGCGGCCTCACTCACGCCGGAGTTCGGGCTCGGATGGTTGCGCCCGTCCCGCGCCGCCATCCGAACGGCGGCCCACCCGTCGCCGCCGACCGCGGGCGCGGTCAGTGCGACGAGCACCGCGGTGGCCCGGGCCGGCACCGCGTTGGCGAGGTCGTCCAGCCGCGCCGCCGCCCAGCCGAAGTTCGCGTAGCGCGGCGAGCGGTGGCCCACCATCGCGTCCAGCGTGTTGATCGCCCGGTAGCCGAGCAGGCCGGGCAGCCCCGCGACCGCACCCCAGAGCAGCGGTGCGACGATCGCGTCGCAGGTGTTCTCGGCAACGGACTCGACCGCGGCCCGCGCAACACCGCCCGCATCGAGGACGGACGGATCACGGCCGACGAGGTGCGTCACCTGCGTGCGCGCTGCCGCCAGGTCGCCGCCGGCGAGCAGGTCGTGAACGGCGGCGGCCTCGGTACGCAGGGAGCGGGCGCCGAGCACAGCCCACGTGCCGGCCGCGACGGCGACCGCGCGCGCCCGCCCGCTGCGCCGGTCGATCATGCGGCCGGCCAGCACCGGAGCGGCGACGCAGACCGCTGTGAAGGCGGCGCCCCGGGAACGTGAATCGGCGTACCCACGGCGTTCGAGAGCGCCCGCTGCCGCGCCGAACGCGGCGACCGGGTGCCCCCGTCTCGGGTCCGGGATGACCGCGTCCAGCGCCGTCCCGGCCAGCAGGCCGAGGGCGAGCTGGGAACGACGGGACACCGCGCGAATCTATCGACTCGCCCCGTCGGTTACCTTCGCTGCGTGCATCCCAACTGCTTGGCCGTCGATGCGATTCTCGAGCGGGCCGGCCTGCCAGGGCGCGTCCGGATCCTGCACGACGCGGTGCCGACCGCGGCCGCGGCGGCCGCACTGGTCGGCGTCGAGGTCGGAGCGATCGCCAACTCGCTCGTCTTCGCCACCGCCGAGGACGAGCCGCTGCTCGTCATGACGAGCGGCGCGCACCGCGTCGACACCGGCAAGGTCGCCGCGCTGGTCGGTACCGCGAAGCTCGAGCGCGCCGACCCCGAGTTCGTCTACACGCACACCGGCCAGCGCATCGGCGGGGTCGCGCCGATCGCCCACCCCAGGCCGCTGCGGACCATCGTGGACGTGGCGCTCGCAGGCTATCCGCAGGTGTGGGCAGCGGGCGGCATCCCGCACGCCGTGTTCAGGACAACCTTCGCCGAACTCGTCGAGTTGACCAGCGGACTGCCCGCGGAGGTCGCGTAATCGCACGCCGGTGGGGCACGATCGACGGATGCGATCCGCCGAGCGCCCGCCGATGACCGGTGCGCGCATCGAGGAGTGGTCCGGCCGCCAGTTCGCCGGCCGGGTGGACGACGCCATGCGGATCTACGTCCGGGCCATGAAGTACCCCGACCACACCGGCGTGCAGCGCTCGGTCAGCGCCCGCAAGCACGTCACGCTGCCGGGGTTCGCCTGCCGGGCCGCGCTCATCGACGACGGAACGCTGGTCGGGTTCGGTTACGGGTACACGACGGGGCCCGGGCAGTGGTGGCACGACCTCGTCCGGCGGGCACTCGATCAGAACGCCGCTCGCGAGTGGCTCTTCGACGCGTTCGAGCTGTCCGAGCTGCACGTGCTGCCCGAGTACCACGGCATCGGCATCGGCCGCCGATTGCTGGCCTCGCTGGCCGCGGGCATCCCGCACTCGGCGATGCTGCTGTCCACCCCGGACGCCGATACCCGCGCGTTCCGGCTGTATCGGGACACCGGGTTCGTCGACCTCGCCCGCAACTACCTGTTCCCCGGCGACGCCCGGCCGTTCGCCGTCCTCGGTGCGCGCCTGCCGCTGCTCGATGGTCGATGACGCCCTGACAGGACGGTCGGCGCGCACCGCTTGGCTGCCGGCGCTGCTCGCCGCGACCGTCGTGGCGCTGCAGATCGCCTACCCGCTGGTGCACGGCACGGTACGCGACCACCTCAGCGTGCTGATCGTCGCGGTGCTCGCCGGCAGCTGCCTCGCGCACGCGGCGCTCACCCGCGGAGCGCGAACCGCGGCGACGCTGCTGCTCGTCACGGCCGTACCCGGCTACGCGGTCGAGGTGCTCGGTGTGCACACCGGCATCCCGTTCGGTTCCTACCGCTACTCGACGACGCTGGGCCCGCGACTGTTCGGCGCGCCGCCGTTGATCGGGTTGGCCTGGACGATGCTGGCCTGGCCGGCCGCGCTTGCCGCCCGCCGGCTCGTGCGTGGGCGCGTCACGCGGGTGCTGGTGGGTGCCTGGGCGCTCGCTGCCGCCGACCTGTTCCTCGACCCGCAGCAGGTCGCCGCGGGCCACTGGACGTGGCGGTTCCCGTCGCCGCACCTGCCGGGGGTGCCGGACGTCCCGCTCACGAACTACGCCGGCTGGCTCGCCGTCGCGCTGCTGCTCTCGATCGCGGTCCAGGCGCTGGCCGGTGGCGGTGCCGGCCACCGGGACGACGCGGTGATGATTGCGCTGTACCTGTGGCTGTATGTCGGCTGGGCCGTCGCGCTCGCGGTGTTCCTCGACCTCACCGCGGCGGCCGGCTGGGGCGCGCTCGGGATGGGCGCGGTCGCGGTCCCGCTGGCGGTGCGGTGGCCGCGCCGGTGAGACTTGCCACCCTCGGTTCGGCCCTGGCCGTAGCGGGCGCAGTGCACGCAGCCGTGAACGCCCGCCTGCTGCGCCGCCCGGTGCACGGGGCGGCCGGTGATCGCCGGGTCGCGATCCTCGTCCCGGCCCGCGACGAGGCGGCGAACATCGCGGACTGCCTGCGCGCGCTGCGCGGCCAGGGGGACGTCCTCGTCCTGGACGACGAGTCGTCCGACGCCACGGCCGACCTCGCCCGCGTGGCGGGTGCCCGGGTGCTGGACGGGACGCCGCCCCCGCCCGGCTGGCTCGGCAAGCCGTGGGCGTGCGCGCAGCTGGCCGCGGCGACGGACCGCGAGATCCTGGTGTTCGTCGACGCGGACGTCCGCCTCGCCCCCGGCGCCGTCGCGGGGGCCGTCGCCCTGCTCGACGCGGCCGGACTCGACATCGCCTGCCCGTTCCCGCGCCAGCTCGCCGGGACGCCGGCCGAGCGGCTCGTCCAACCCCTCTTGCAGTGGTCGTGGCTGACGCTGCTCCCCCTGCGGCTCGCGGAGCGCTCGCCGCGGCCGTCCCTCACCGCCGCCTGCGGGCAGTTCGTCGTGGTCCGCCGGGCCGCGCTCGACCGGGCGGGCGGCTTCGCGGCGGCGCGCGGGGCAGTGCTCGACGACATCGCCCTGGTGCGCGCGATCAAGGCGTCCGGCGGGCGGGGCGGGGTCGTGGACGGGACGGCGCTGGCCACCTGCCGGATGTATGACGGCTGGCCCGCGCTGCGCGACGGTTACCGCAAGTCGCTGTGGGCGGCGTTCGGGACGCCGCCGCGCGCGGCCGCCGTCACCGCGCTGCTCGGCCTCGCCTACGTCGCACCGCCGGTCGCCGCTCTGGGCGGCTCGAAGGTCGGCGCCGCCGGCTACCTGGCCGGTGTCGCGTCCCGGGTGATCGCGGCCCGGCGCACCGGCGGGCGGGCGCTGCCGGACGCCCTGGCGCACCCGGTCTCGGTGCTCGCGCTGGGCTACCTGACGGCGACCTCGTGGCGCGAGCGCCGGGCCGGCCGGCTGCGCTGGAAGGGCCGGCCGGTGTGACGGCGCTCAGCCCGGAGGCGCCGCTTCGCCGGCCGGCCAGCGCCATCGTGGCACCTCGCGCAGCGGGTGCAGTTCGGCGTCGGTCCGCGCGTGCGAGTTCTGCATCGCGACCTGGGAGCCGAACTCCACGTGGCTGCGCAGGGCCTCGCGAAACCGCGCATCGGCGGGCAGTCCGGCCGTATCGGCGGCCGCGAGGTACAGCTGGACGAACCGGGCGCGCTGCTCCTCGGTGATCTTCAGGCCGCGGTGCACGTCGATGAGGTGCGCGAAGCCGAGTTCGCGGGTGAAACTGTCCGGCCCGCCGAACGACTCTGCTTCGAAGGCCGTCAGGTGAGCGACGTGTTCCGGGCGGCCGGTGCCGAACAGCGCGATCAGGAGGGGGTCGGCCAGGACGCTGCGATAGAACGCGTCCACGAAGCGATGCAGCGCCGGCAGGCCGCCGGCGTGTTCGAAGATGGACTCCATGATTACAGACTTACATCATTGCGGCGCGCCTTCAAGACCGCGATCTGGGCGACTCCGACGATCCCGGCGGCGACCCAGACACCGGCGCACACCAGCACCGGCCAGTGCGCGGGCGTCGCCGCTGCCGATCCCGCCGCCAGCGCGGCGCAGACCGTCCAGGTCGGCCGCTCGCCGACCGTGATCCTGGTCGGCACCCGCCGCACCCGGCGCAGGAGGTCGACGCCGACCGCCAGCACGCCACAGAGCGCGGCGAGCCACCACGGCGCCCCGCTGCGCCAGACGACCGCCGCGAAGGCCGCATCGGACACCCGGTCGGCCACCGCGTCGGCGCGCGCACCCCTGGCCGTCGCGCGGTCGGCCACGACCGCCACCGCGCCGTCCAGCCCGTCGCACAGCGCGGCGGCCACGACCGCCGCCGCGGCAGCCGACGGCAGCGAGCCGGCCAGCAGCACGGCGTCCAGCGCCAGCAGCGCGCCGAGCACGGTGATCAGGGTGGGTGGCACCCGGGCGAGCGGGCGCGCCAGCAACCACATCAGCCGCAGCCACGAAGCCAGCAGCGGGACCCGCACCGGGTCGATGCCGTGGTGCAGCGCCGACCAGCGCTCGGCCGGCGTCAGCTCAGAGGCGGGCACCCAGGGCCAGGTTCGCCCACACCTCGCGGGTCGCCTTCGAGCGGTTCAGCGTGTAGAAGTGCACGCCCGGCACCCCCTCCTCGAGCAATCGCTCGGCCAGTTTGGACGTCTCGTAGATGCCCATCGCGCGCACCGACTTCGGGTCGTGCGCGACCGCGGCGAACCGGGCCCCGAGCTTCGCCGGGAACGGCGCGCCGGAGAACTGCTCGGATCGCCGGATGATGCCCATGTTCGTCACCGGCATCAGGCCGGCGATGATCGGGACGTCGCAGCCGGCCGCCGCCACTCGATCGCGCAACCGCAGGTAGTCGTCGACGACGAAGAACATCTGCGTGATGGCGTACTCGGCCCCGGCGTCGCACTTGGCGACGAACTGCTTGGTGTCCTCCTCGAGCGAGACCGAGCGCGGGTGCCCGTAGGGGAACGCCGCGACCCCGACGCAGAAGGCGCCGTGGGCGCGCAACAGGCGCACGAGATCCGACGCATACGAGAGGCCCTCCGGGTGCTTGACCCACTCGGCGTTCGGGTCGCCCGGCGGGTCGCCGCGCAGCGCGAGCATGTTCGGCACCCCGGCGGCCGCGAGGTTCCCGGCGATCGAGCGAAGCTCGGCCGTCGAGTGATCGACCGCGGTCAGGTGCGCCACCGGCAACAGGGTGGTGTCGGACGCGATCTGCTCGGTGATCTCGATCGTGCGCGCGCGCGTCGAGCCGCCGGCGCCGTAGGTCACCGACACGAACGACGGATGCAGCGGCTCGAGCTCGCGGATCGTCTGCCACAGCAGGCGATCCTCCTCGGACGACTTGGGCGGGAAGAACTCGAACGAGAACGTCGGACCGTCCTCGGCCAAGCAATCCCGCACCAATCGACTCGACCGAGCCTCGCTTCGCTCGTTCGGTCGGCGGAGCCTGGGCACACTGGCTCGCTCGCTGCGCTCGCTCACGCGTGACAGCGTAATGTCCGGCCGGTGGGGACGCGCGCCGATGAGGTGATCAAACGCGTCGACGCCGAACTCGCCGACCTCCTCGACGACCGCGCCCGGGCCTTCGCCCGTCTCGGCGACGACCTCGTTCCGGTCACGGCCGCGGCGCGCAGCTTCGTCCTGGACGGCGGTAAGCGCCTGCGGCCGACGTTCGCCTACTGGGGCTGGAGAACGGTGCGCGGCGACGACGCCGACGATCGCGGCCTGATCACCGCCGCGGCCAGCCTCGAGCTGCTGCACGCCTGCGCGCTCGTCCACGACGACGTCATGGACGCCTCCGAGACCCGCCGCGGACGGGCCGCCGCGCATGCCGCGTTCGCCCGGTTGCACCGCGAGCAGGGCTGGACCGGCGATCCCGACGTGTTCGGCACCGCGGCGGCAATCCTGCTCGGTGACCTGCTGCTGTCCTGGGCCGACGCGCTGTTCGCGACCGCCGCGTTCGATGGCGCCGCCGCGCCCAGGGCCCGGGGCGTCTTCGACGAGATGCGCCAGCTGGTGATGGCGGGGCAGTACCTCGACGTGCTCGTCCAGGCCCGCGGTGCGTTCTCGGCCGACGAGGCGCTGCGCGTGATCGAGTTCAAGACCAGCAAGTACACCGTCGAGGGGCCCTTGCACCTCGGCGCGGCCGTAGCCGGTGCGCCGGACGAGGTGTTCACCGTGCTCAGCGGCTACGGGCTCTCGCTCGGCGAGGCGTTCCAGCTGCGCGACGACGTCCTCGGGGTGTTCGGCGACCCGTCCGTCACCGGCAAACCGGCCGGCGACGACCTGCGAGAGGGCAAGCACACGCTGCTCACCGCCCTCGCGATGCAGACCGCGGACCCGGACCAGGCCACGCTGCTGCGTAACGGGCTCGGCGACCGGACGCTCGACGACGCGCAGGTGGCCGCGCTGCGCGAGGTGATCATCGCGACCGGCGCCCTCCGGCAGGTGGAGCACCGCATCACGGACGGGACGGCGCACGCTCGCGCGGCGCTCGACTCGGCCGCGATCAGTGCCGAGTCGCGCGCCGCGCTCGACGCGCTTGCCGTCGCCGCGACGAACCGGCACGCCTGACGTCGTCGGCACCTCGTCCTAGCGTCCCGACCATGGACGTAGACCTCCACCACCTCGTGTTCGGCGGTTTCGACTTCGTGTGGGATCGGCTGCGCACCCGCGTGGACGGGCTGACCGATGCCGAGTACCTGTGGGAGCCGGTCGCCGACATGTGGACGATCCGCCGGGAGGGCGAGGGGTGGGTCGCCGACTGGGCGCGCCCGGATCCCGTCCCCGCGCCGGTGACCACCGTCGCGTGGCGGTTGTGGCACATCGCCGACTGCCTCGCCTCCTACGTTGCGCCACACCTCGGCGAGTGGCCGCTGCCCGGCGAGTTCCGCGACTGGGTCGGCGAGGTGGCGCCCGCGCTCGCGCAGCTGGATGTCGCGCACGACGCCTTCCGGCAGCGCATCACCGACCTGGGCGAGGACGGGCTGCGCCGTGAGCTCGGGCCGAAGTGGGGCCCGTACGAGCACGAGTCGTGGGCCGCGCTCGTCCTGCACGCGATGGACGAGGTCGCCCACCACGGCGCGGAGATTGGTCTGCTGCGCGACCTGTACCTGCGGCAGGGCTAGGTTCGGTCGCCGCAGTTCAGGGGTGGTGCGCCTCGCGCACGACTCGCGCGGTCAGTTTCTTCGCCTTAGAACGGCGGCGGGTCGGGGTCGGATTCGGGCCGTTTCGATGAGCGTTGACCGATGTCGGTAGTGGGCTGCAGCGGTCGGCCGCGTTGGGTCCGCGGCGCGAAGCTCGGTGACGCGTGGTCGAGATGGTCGTGCGGCGCGCCGGTGTCGTTGTGCCGCTGGCGGGGGATCGGTTCCGGGAGCGGTACGGCGATCGGTGCGATGTGCACGTGGTGGCGCCGGCCCAGCGGGCTGACCCACACGTAACTGTGCTGGTCGAGGCGGACGAGTCGCCAGCCGCGGGCGGTCTTGTTCATGTGGTCGTGTCGGCAGCCGGGGGCGAGGTTCGCCTCGTCGGTGGGTCCGCCTTTCGCGTGGTCGCGGCGATGATCCTGGTCGCATTCGCTGGCCGGGCGGCGGCAGCCCGGGAAGATGCACGTCTGGAAGCGGATCTGGCTGCGTCGCCGCAGCGGCCGGCCGGGGACGCGGGCCGCGGGGTCCTGCTCGATCTCTCGCTGCCGGGCGTGCTGGGCGGCGACGTCGGCGAGCAGCCCCGCCCAGGCCGGGTGCCGGACGAGCAGGTCGGGGTCGGTGAGCAGTGCGAGCGGCACGTGCAGTTCGACGTCCCACCCTGCGCCTGCGGCTGGCCCGCCGCCGGTGCGGCATCGGCGCCGCATGGCCGGCGGCGGGTGATCCCGTCGAAGTGCCACTGCCCGTCATCATCGACGATGGCGAACCGCCACTCGGCGCCGTGTTGCCGGTTGGCCAGGTCGCGGGCGAGCGGCGCACCGACCGGGCCCCAGCCCGCGATCTCGCCCGGGTGGTCATCCAGGCCGAGCAAGGTGCCCAGCCCGACCCGCAACTCCAGCCCGCGCGGCGCGGTGGGTACCGCGACGCCGGCCGGGGCGCTGGGCCCGACCGGTCCGGGCGCCGCATCGGATTCCGCGTTCTGCTCGACCGGAGTGACGGATTTCGCCTCCGCCCCGACATATTCCGCCGCGCATTTCCCGCCAGCGGATTCGTCGCCGCCGGATTCGTCGTCGACCGTCTCTCCCGGTTGCCGGAATTGCCGCAACAATGCGTTCACGATCGCGGTTTCGGGCAGGCCCTGGAACCGGCCGTCGAGCAACCCAAGAAACAGTGCGGCACGCAAATGGTCGATCTTGGCGCCGGCACCGGCCCTTTTGGCGGCAGCAGCGAGCGCGTCGACCCGGGCACAGGCCGCAGCGGCCTGGTCGGCGGGCAGGTGCTGCCCGGACACGGTTGCCGACCCGTCCGGGTTGAGGTAGCCGATCACCCGCCGGTCGCGGACCGCTTGCCGGTAGCGCCGCTCGGCCCAGCCCGGATCCAACGCGATCGCCACCCGCCGCACCCGCTCGGCCAGCCCGGTAACGGTCACCGCCGCCGCGCCGGGCAACAGCTCATCGAGCAGCGTCGCGGACTGCGCAGCGGTGAGGTCCAGGCAGCCGTCGGCCAGCAAGATCGCCCGCGCCCGATTCAGCACCCCAGCCTGGAGGGCCCGCGCGACCCGCGGGAGCGCGGCCACCGCCTCGGCATGTTCCAGCTCGCGACGCGCCGCGCGGCGGGTCAACCGCAACTCCGCCCGGACCTCGTCCACCGCCGACTCGAAGACCTGCTCCGGGCTCCACGCCGCACCGCTCGGCAGGTTCGGCAGCGGCTCCCGGCGCCCGATCTCAGCCAGGACCGCCCACACCTGCCCCTGGTGGTAGGCCAACTGGCGCCACTGCGCGCTCAGCAGCTCCAACAGCTGCTCGTCGGGCACCGCACCGAGCTGCACCGAGGCGATTTCCGCGCACAATTCGGGCCCGGTCGGCACGTCGGCCAACCCGTCCGGAATCGTGCTGTGCATACCTCAATTCTAAAGACCGGCACTGACAATTATTGAGTATCCACAAGCCCCATCCAGAAAATCCGAGAAACCAGAAGTTATCCACAAGAAGCGACCGCAACCCGACAATGCAAAGCGTCCAAAGAACCCAACTCCGCGTCGCTGAGTTCTTGAGAGAAATGCACGCAACGGCAACCGCAAGAGTCAGACGAGAATGGCGACCTCACCCATTCGCGGCGACCGCAGTCTCGAACAGCGGCCGCAGCCGATCAACGTCCGCTGTCCCGGACAGGCGCAGGTCCAGCCAGTCGCGACGCCGCGGGTCGTGCTCGACCGACGGGTCGGCGGCGAACACCGGCGCGTGCCGGCGCCAGCCTGCTGCCGTGATCCGCAGGTCGACGCGCCCCGGCGCTTCCCAATGCGCGAACTCGCGCCGCCCGAGGAACAGGGCGGGCTTGGCGGCGAACCGCGACCGCCGCACCTCCACCGGACCGAGTTCCCGGCACAGGTCCAGCACCGCCGCCCACGCCTGGTCGGTCTCCATCTGCCCGATGCTAAGCGGAACATCGCCACGAAGTAGCGTCCGCGGCATGCGCACCGTCGACGGGCCGACCGACAACGTGGTCGTGGTCGGCGCGGGGCTCGGCGGGCTCGCAGCTGCGCTGCACCTCGCCGGCGCCGGCCGCCGGGTCACCGTCCTCGAGCGCGCCGACGTCCCCGGCGGGCGCTGCGGGCTCATCGCGGACGGCGGCTACCGCTTCGACACCGGCCCGACCGTCCTCACCATGCCCGAGCTCGTCGCCCGTCCGCTCAACGCGGTCGGCGAGAACCTCGCCGACTGGCTCACCCTGCACCGCCTCGACCCGGCGTACCGCGCCCGGTTCGCGGACGGCTCGACGATCGACGTGCGCGCCGACGTCCACGAGATGGCAGCCGAGATCGCCCGGGTCTGCGGCGGCAAGGACGCCGACGGATGGCTTCGCTACGTCGAGTTCCTGCGCGAGCTGCACCGCATCGAGATGCCGCACTTCATCGAGCGCAATCTCGACTCGCCCCGGCAACTGGTCAACGGCTCGCTCGCCCGGCTGGTGGCGCTCGGCGGTTTCCGCAGGCTGGGCCGCAAGGTCGCCGACTACTTCGCCGACGAGCGCCTGCGCCGGCTGTTCTCCTTCCAGGCGATGTACGCCGGGCTGGCGCCCGCGCAGGCCCTCGCGATCTACGCCGTCATCACCTACCTGGACTGCGTCGAGGGTGTCTACTTCCCCGAGGGTGGCATGCACGCCGTGCCGCGCGCGCTCGCCGGCGCCGCCGCGAAGCACGGCGTCGAGTTCCGCTACGGCACGACGGTCGCCGCCATCGAGGTCCGGGACGGACGCGCCCGTGGCGTGCGCACGACCGACGGCGAGCACCTCCGCGCCGACGTCGTGGTCGTCAACGCCGACCTGCCGACCGCCTACGCGGAGTTGCTGCCCGCCCAATACACGCCGAGGCGGGTGACTCGGCTGCGCTACTCCCCGTCAGCGGTCGTGCTGCACGCCGGGTCGTCGGCGGGGTTCGACGACCTGACGCACCACACCATCGACTTCGGCGCGTCCTGGGACGAGACCTTCGACGAGATCATCGAGCGCGGTTCGGTGATGAGCGATCCGTCCTTCCTGCTCACCACTCCGACGCGCACCGACCCGTCGCTGGCCCCGGCCGGCCGGCACACCTACTACGCGCTGTTCCCCGCGCCGAACACGACCGGCCGGGTCGACTGGGTCGAGCACCGCGCGGCGTACCGCGAGCACGTCCTCGAGACGCTCGAGAAGCGCGGCTACCACGGCTTCGCGGCAGGCGTCGAGGTCGAGCACCTCCTGACGCCGGCCGACTGGCGAGCACAGGGCATGGCCGCCGGCGCGCCGTTCGCGGCCGCGCACACCTTCGGCCAGACCGGGCCGTTCCGCTCCCCCACGCTCGACCGGCGGATCGGCAACCTGGTGTTCTGCGGCTCGAACGCGCAGCCCGGCGTCGGGGTGCCGATGGTGCTGGTGTCGGGACGGCTCGCCGCCGAACGGATCACCGGACCTCTGCAACGATGACCCGATGACCGGCCGACGCGAACTGGATGCGGCCGGCATCACCGACGCGGCGCTGCGGGCCAGCTACTCGCGCTGCCGGGCGATCAACGCCGAGCACGGCAAGACCTTCTTCCTGGCCACCCTGCTGCTCCCGCCCGCCAAGCGGCCCTACGTCCATGCCCTGTACGGCTTCGCCCGCCACGTGGACGACATCGTCGACGACATGTCGCCGCGGCTGCACACCCGCGAGCGCGCCGAGCGCCTGCACGACTGGGGGACGGACTTCCTGGCCGACCTCGAATGGGGTGCGACCAGCGATCCGGTCAGCCGGGCGTTGATCGACACCGTCGCTCGCTGGCAGATCCCGACGTCCTACTTCGCCGACTTCCTCGACTCGATGCGGATGGACCTCACGGTGAGCTCGTATCGCACCTTCGATGATCTCGCGCGCTACATGTGGGGCTCGGCAGCGGTGATCGGGCTGGAGATGCTGCCGATCCTCGGACGGGCCGACCCGGCCACCAGGTGGGACGTCCTCGAGTCGCACGCCGTCGATCTCGGCTCGGCGTTCCAGCTGACGAACTTCATCCGCGACATCGCCGAGGACCTGCGTCGCGGGCGCGTCTACCTCCCGGAGGAGTCGCTGCTCCAGTTCGGCGTCGACCGCGACCGACTCGCCCGGGGCCGGGTGGACGAGTCGATCCGCAACCTGCTCGCGTGGGAGATCGAGCGGGCCCGCCGGCTGTACGCGAGTGCGGCGCCCGGCATCGAGCTGGTGCACCCGACATCACGGGACTGCCTGCGCACCGCCCTGACGCTGTACGCCGGCATCCTCGACGAGATCGAGCGCGCCGACTACGACGTGTTCAGCCGCCGCGTCAACGTCAGCCTTGCGCGGCGGGCATCGGCCGGCGTCAGCGGCCTGCGCGGTGCCTGGTCGGCGCGCCGCGGCGGCCCAGCCACACCCACAGGCTGAGCGTCATCGTCACCATCGCGAAGCCGAACAGCAGGTCCTCGACCGGCGCGTAGACGAAACGCCAGCCGAGGATCGCCGTGGGGTCGTAGCGGACGATCTTCAGGCCGGTGAGCAGCCCGTTCACGACGAGCTGGAAGAACAGCACGATCGCGTACGCCGTCCAGAACGCCTTGCGCCGCACCAGCCGCGTCCGGAGTACGAGCAGATCCAAGGCGATCGCGCCGGCCACGCCGAGCAAGGCGGTCAGGGTGTAGGTCATTCGTCGCCGACGAGCCAGTGCGGCTTGCGGGCCCGCACCGCCTCGAGGGTCAGCACCGCGCAGGTAGGGATCACCAGGAAGAACAGCAGCTCCTCCAACGGCAGCCGGCCGGGCAGCGTCACGCCGACGAGGTAGCGCGTGTCGTAGTGCCACCACCCGGCGTGGATCGCCGCGCTGTCCCACGCCCCGAAGACGAGCGCGACCGGGACGAGGGTCGCGCCCAGGCGGGGCCAACGCGCGTACACCCGGGTGTGCAGGACGAACTCCAGAGGCGCGGTACCGATGAGGCAGCCAGCGAGGATCAAGACATACACGACGCCCACGCCGGTGCCCTCAATACCCGGCGACCTGCGCGCGGCGCTTGACCTCGGATCCGCGGTTGGCGCGCAGCGCCCCGATCGGCGAGCCGGGCAACGAGTCGTCCTCGCGGAACAGCCACTCGACGATCTCGTGGTCCTCGAACTGCGAGTCGCGCAGCATCGTGATCACCGAGTGGAGCGACTTCACGACGACACCGTCCTGCACGAACAGCGCGGGCACGCGTTTCGCACCCGCCTCGTCACGGACCGACACGAGGTGGCCGTCCCGCACGAACTGGTGCACCCGAGTGACGGGCACCCCGAGCGCGTCGGCGATCGCCGGAAGGGTCAGCAGCTCCACATCGAGCAGCCTGCCACCGCAATCAACGCCGCGCCCAGATGAGGTACGTCCCACGGGTCAGCCGCACCTCGTCGCCAGCGTCGGTGACGGCCGATCGCAGCGCGTCCTGCAGCTCGGCCAGCCGCGCCGGGCCGAGCAGGACGTGATCGCTATGCGTCCCGACCATGCCCACCCACGCGTCGATCGGCATGGTGCGCTGCCACGCGTAGTTGTGGGTGGTGATCGACCGGAACGCGCCGCTGGCCACGAGGTCCGCGACGTAGGGACGATCGTCGCGCCGGCTCGCGCCGTGCGCCGCGGTGCTCGCCACCTCGGGCGCGACGCGCGCGTACACGGCGTCCACGACGGCTTGGGACGCGTCGTCGAGGTCGTCGAAGTTCCAGAACAACGCCACGGTCGCGCCGTCGGTGAGCAACCGGGCCGCCTTGGGCGCGCCGATCTGCGGGTCGACCCAGTGCCAGGCCTGCGCGCTGATGATCAGGTCGAACCGGCGCCCCGCGTCGTCCCACTGCTCGAAGCTGCCGATCTCGACCTCGATCCCGTGGGAGCGCGCGACAGCGGCCATCTCGGGGTCGATCTCGACGCCGAGGACGGCAACCCCCGCGCGGCGAGCAGGCGCGCCGCCTTGCCGGTGCCGCAGCCGATGTCCAGCACGCGGGACGGGTGCAGGGCGACGAGGTCCGCGATCAGCTCGTCGGGGTACCCGGGCCGGTACCGGTCGTAGTCGGCCGCGATGGAGCCGAACGACTCGGCACGGTCCCGGTTGAGGTGGGCGGGACCCTCCAGCGGCGGCACTCAGTCATCGTGCCAGTCGGCCACGCGCCATATCTCGTCCGGCGGCTGCGGCGAGCGCATCGGGTCGGCGTCGGTCAGCGGCGGAGGCCGGGCGCCGCGGCCGAACCCGGTAGTCACGGTGCGCGGGAAGGCCGCCGCCGCGGCGGCCCGTCGGATCGCGTCCGACCGGCAGCTGCGCCTGCGATGCGGCAAGCACGACGTTGCCGAACCGGCGCCCCTTCAGCACCGCGGGTTCGGCGATCACCAGCAGCGCCGGCAATGCCGTCCGCAGCGCCGCGACCAGGCGGCGCGTGTACGTCACCGGCGGCCCGTCGGCGACGTTGGCGAGCATTACTCCGGAGGGCCGCAGCACCCGCGCGATGTCGGCCACGAACTCGCTCGTGCCCAGCTCCGCGGGCACCCGTCCGCCGTGGAACGCGTCCAGCACCACCATGTCGGCACTGGCGTCGCGCAGCGCGGCGACCCCGGCTCGGCCGTCCACCGGCCGGATCCGGATCCCGCTGCGCGCCGGAAAGGGCAGGCGGGCGCGCACCACCGCGGTCAGGGCGGCGTCGGGCTCCAGCACGATCTGCGATGAGCCGGGCCGCGTCGCTGCCACGTAGCGCGCGAACGTGCACGCCCCGCCGCCGATGTGTGTGACGGCGAGCCGGCCGGGTGGCAGCGCGTCCAGCACGTCCGCGAACGCCTGGAGGTACTCGAAGTCGAGGTACGTCGGGTCCTCGAGGTCGACGTAGGACTGCCGGATGCGGTCGATCGTCAGCAGCCAACCACCTGGGCGATCGGCGTCGGCGAGCAGTTCGACGCGGCCGAGGAAACCGCTGCTCGACGCGTGTCACAGCGCCCACGGTACGGCGGGTACGGACAGTGCGGGCCGACCGGCGTGCGGTGCGGCGGCGTCCGAACCGCGGCGGCGACCGTAGAATCGCCCCGTGCAGACGGCGGCGACCGACACCCTGATCGGCCGCTCGCTCGAAGGTCGGTACCGGATCCTGGAACGTATCGCGCGTGGCGGTATGTCCACCGTGTACGCGGCCGTCGACGAGCGGCTCGACCGGCTCGTCGCCGTCAAGGTGATGTCCTCGGCGCTCTCCGCGGACCCGGCGTTCAGCGACCGGTTCGCCCGCGAGGCGCGCGCCGCGGCCCGGCTCACCCACCTCAACGTCGTCTCGGTGTACGACCAGGGCCACGAGGTCGGTGCGGACGGGCACCACGTGTTCCTCGTCATGGAGCTCGTCGAGGGCCGGACGCTGCGCGAGCTGCTGCGCGAGCGCGGCCGGCTCGGCCCCGCGGAGGCCATCTCGATCATGGAGCCGGTGCTGAGCGCGCTGGCGGCCGCGCACCGCGCCGGCCTCGTCCACCGCGACGTCAAGCCGGAGAACATCCTGCTGTCCGACGAGGGCGTGGTGAAGGTCGCCGACTTCGGCCTGGCCCGCGCCGTCGAGTCCGACGCCGCCGCCACGCGCACCGGGCTGATGATGGGCACCGTCGCCTACTGCGCGCCGGAGCAGATCAGCCAGGGCAGCGCCGACCCACGCTCGGACGTCTACTCGGCCGGCGTGGTGCTGTTCGAACTGCTCACCGGCGTTCCGCCCTACAAGGGCGACTCGGCGATGAACGTCGCGTACCAGCACGTGCACAGCCGGGTGCCGGCGCCGTCCTCGCGCGTCAAGGGTGTCCCGCGCGAGATCGACGAACTGGTGATCGCAGCGACGGACAGCGATCCCACCGGCCGCCCGACGGACGCCGCCGCGCTCCTCGCCGAGGTGGCCGACATCCGGACCGTCCTCGGCCTGCCGGTCGTCCCGGTGCCCCCCCGCGTCAGGCCCCGCGCCCGGACCCTGCGCCCGGACCCGCAGCAACGAACGCCGGACACCGCCACCACGGACATGATCCGCGGGCGGGTGCTCGACAGCGACACCACGATGGTGCCACGCCGCCAGAACGTCGGCGTCGGACAGCCGCTGCCGATGATGCTGCGCGACGAAAACGCGCCCCCGCCGCCGGTCGTGATCCCGCCGCCGAAGAAGCCGAGGGCATCGCTGCAGACCCGGCGCCGCAGGCGGGCGATCATCGTCGTTGTCCTCGTGCTGCTGCTCGGTGCCGCCGCCGCCTGGGGCGGATGGTGGTTCGCGTCCGGCCGCTACTCGCGGGTGCCCGAGCTCACCGGCGCGTCGCGGCAGGCCGCCGTCGACGCGCTGAAGTCGGCCGGCTACGAATACAAGATCATCGAGCCGGGCGGCCAGTCGTACAGCGACACCGTCAAGAAGGGACTGGTGCTGCGCACCGATCCCGATGCGGACAGCCGTCTCGTCCGCGGTGCGACGGTGACGATCTACATCTCGGCCGGCAAGCACTACTACTCGGTGCGGCCGGTCAGGGGCCAGACTCCGGAGGACGCGCGGCGGACCCTGGAGGGCGCCGGGCCGCTGACCGTCGCCCAGGATGTCAAACCCGAGTCCAGCGACACCGTGGAACCGGGCAGGGTGACCCGCACCGACCCGAAGGCGGGGACGCAGGTCACCGCCGACCAGACGATCACCATTTACGTATCCACCGGGCCGCCGCTCGTCGACATCCCGTCGATTCCGCAGGGCACTCCGTACAACGATGCGCGTAAGACGCTCAAGGAGTCCGACGGCGAGTTCAAGGTGCAGAAGATCGACGAGTTCAGCGACACCGTCGGCAAGGACGAGGTCATCCGCATCGAGCCGTCCGATCAGGCGACCAAGTTCAGCACGATCACCGTCACGGTCTCCAAAGGGCCGCAGCGGGTGCAGGTGCCCGACATCCCGGTCGGCACCCCGGTCGACGAGGCCACCCGGGCGCTCACCGACGTCGGGCTGGTGCCGAACGTCGTGCCGGTGGGCGGCAACAACCCAGCCACCGTGCTCACCCTCAGCCCGGGGTCGGGCGAGACGGTCGACACGGGCTCGACGGTGACGATCTACGCGCTCAGCAGCTGAGCCGGGCCCCGTCCGCGTGCCTCGTCCCCTTGCGCCCGTCGGCGCGCACGTGTCCGTCGCCGGCGGGTTGCTCCGCTCGTTGCCGTACGCGGCGGGGATCGGCGCCGAGGTGATGCAGGTCTTCCTCTCCAGCCCGCGGGCATGGGCGCCGCCGCCGGCCGACCCGGACGGCGACGCGGCGTTCGCGGCGCAGTGCCGGCTGCCGGTCTTCGTCCACGCGCCGTACCTGATCAACTTCGGGTCGCCGTCGCCGCAGACGGTTCGCCGCTCGCGTGCCGCGCTGGAGTTCTCGCTGCGGCGCGGCGCGGCCATCGGGGCCCGCGGGGTCGTCGTGCACGCCGGCTCGGCGGTGCTCGGCAACCGCCGGGAGGACGCGATGGCCCTGCTGCGCGAACACGTGCTGCCCGTCCTGGACGCGGTTCCCGGCGGGCCGCGGCTGCTCATCGAGCCGACCGCCGGCGGCGGTGCGGCGCTCGCCTCCGACGCCGCCTCGCTCGGCGGCTACCTCGATGCCCTCGGCCGCGACGAGCGGATCGGCGTGTGCCTCGACACCTGTCACATGCACGCGGCGGGGCACGACCTGTCGACGCCCGAGGCGTTCGCGGCCGCGCTGCGCGCGTACGGGCGGGTTGCGGGACGTGACGGCATCGGGCTCGTCCATGTCAACGACAGCCGCGACCCGGCCGGCTCGAAGCGCGACCGGCACGAAGCGGTGGGGCGCGGGACGATCGGCCGTGCGGCGTTCGGTGCGCTGTTCACGACGCCGGCGACGCGGCGCGTGCCGATGGTGGTCGAGACCATGGACGCCGGGCACGCCGCCGACATCGCAACCCTGATCGAGCTCCGCACCGCCGCGGCCGCTGCCGCACCGCGCCCGGTCCACTGATCGAGTGGGCTGGTTGGACCCGAGTGGGCCGGCTGGACGGCCCACTCGGGTCCTCACGGCCCACTCGACGAGCGGCGCTGGATAGGCTGCACACCATGGTCATCGTGATGGCGACGGGCGCCGCCGGTGAGGACATCGACAACATCGTGGCGCACATCGAAGCGCACAACGGGCAGGCGTTCGTCAGCCGCGGCGTCATGCGCACGATCATCGGCGTCGTCGGCACCGAGGACGTCCTCGAGACCCTCGACGTCGACGGCCTGCCGGGCGTCGCCGAGACCATGCGGATCACCGCGCCGTACAAGCTGGTGTCCGCCCAGAATCACACGAAGCGCACGACTATCCGGGTCGGCGGGGTGCCGATCGGCCCGGACACGTTCACGCTCATCGCCGGCCCGTGCGCGGTCGAGACCGCCGACCAGACCCTCGAGGCGGCGCAGCTGGCGAAACGCGCGGGCGCGACGCTCCTGCGCGGCGGCGCGTTCAAGCCGCGCACCTCCCCCTACGCGTTCCAGGGCCTCGGGGTCGACGGGCTGCGGATCCTGGCCGAGGTGCGCGACGAGGTCGGGCTGCCGGTCGTCACCGAGGTGATGGACGCAGGTGAGGTCGAGGTCGTCGCCGAATATGCGGACATGCTGCAGATCGGCACCCGCAACATGCAGAACTTCGGTTTGCTGCAGGCCGTCGGCGCCGTCGGCAAGCCGGTGATGCTCAAGCGCGGGCTCACCGCCACGTACGAGGAGTGGCTGATGGCCGCCGAGTACATCGCACAGCGCGGCAACCTCGACATCGTGCTGTGCGAGCGCGGCGTGCGCTCCTTCGAGCCGTCCATCCGCAACATGCTCGACGTGTCCGCGGTCGCGATGGTGCAGCGGCAGTCGCACCTGCCGGTGATCGTCGACCCGTCACACGCGGCCGGGCGTCGCGACCTCGTCGTGCCGCTTGCCCGCGCGGGTATCGCCGCCGGCGCGGACGGTGTCATGGTCGACGTGCACCCGCATCCGGAGCTGGCGCTGTGCGACGGTGCGCAGGCGCTGTTCGCCGAGTCCCTCGACGAGCTCGCGCAGGCCGTCGCGACGATTCCGCCGCTGCTCGGCCGCACGTCGGCGGCGCATCTAGCCGGCTAGCTGCCGCTCCATCGCCGGCGTGCGCAGCCAGATCGTCCACGGTTCGATGGTCTTGATCGTCAGGAGCGTGCTCGCCCACGGGTCAGCCGCGAACAGCGCCCGAACCGCCGCCTCGTCGTACGCGTCGACGACCAGCACGGAGTCAGTGCCATCGCCCGCACCGACCGGACCGCCGAGGACCACGACCCCGTGATCGGCGAGGCAATCCAGGTACGCCGCGTGCTCGTCCCAGCCTGATTGCTCGCGTCGGCTGCGGGAGTGGTCCCACGCAGGGCCGCGGGTGAAGCGCAGTAGGTGATAGCCCATGCCAGCAGGCTATGCCGGGCCACCGACAACGCGTGCCCGGTCAGGTCGGCGGCGGACCGCCGTACGCGGGCGGCGGCTCTCCGAAGCGGGGCTGCTCCCCGTAGCCGGGCGGCGGCGGGCCGCCGTATGCGGGCGGCGGCGGGCCGCTGTAACCGGGCGGCGGCGGGCCGCCGTAGCCCGGCGGGGGGCCGCCGTAGCCCGGCGGGGGGCCGCCGTAGCCCGGCGGGGGGCCGCCGTAGAACTGCGCCCCGGCCCGAAGTTCGCGCTTGTGCCGGCCGCGCTTGACGTAGCCGACGATCAGCAGGACGGTGGCGGTGATCGCCGCCAGCACGCCGAGCACGATGAGCAGCCCGCCGACGATCGTCCCGCCCGCGATGTCGCGCCCGACGGCGATGTCTGCACCAGGCGGCAAGCTGTCCACTGCCTGCAGCTCGATCGTGTACGCGCCCGCCCGGTTCGCGGTGAACTGGAAGGCGGCCACGCCCTTGTGCCCGTTGTAGTCGTAGGTGAGCTTCTTGATCTTGCCGTCGCTGCGGTTCCCGTAACGCTGCGGAACCACGTTCGCACCGCTCGGGCTCGTCACCTTCACGCGGAAGTCCGGAATGACGTCGATCGAGGTGTCGACGTTGCTCGCCTCGTAGTACCCGACCCACTTGCCCGTGCCGTTCAGGGCGACGGTGCCGCTGCCGGTCGAGAACGTCACCCGGTGGAAGCCGTTGACCTTCCCGAGGGACTTCGTGCCGATGACGACCCCGCCGACGACGAAGGCGACGACGGCGACGCCGAGGAAGATCCAGCCCAACAGGCGCGGGGTGCGCCCGCGCAGCCGGCCAGGCTGCTGAGGTGGCCCGAACCCGGACGGCGCAGGCGGGAACGTGGCCGGCTGTTCCGGCGGATTCGGGAAGGTCATGCCCGGCAGTCTGCACGACAACCGCGACGCGTGCAGCTACGACACGTCCGGCCGGCGATGAAAGCGGCTCGCGGTTCTCTATGGTGGTGCACGACGTCCAGCGTCAATACCGGGCCGGCCGAGCAGGTCCGCCGCGACCAGCGGGAGGCAGGCTCGCGCGATGGCGGTTCTCGACGGGGCGAGCATCCTGGTCACGGGCGGCACCGGATCCTTCGGCAAGGCGTTCATCAGATACGCCCTGGACAAGCTACGTCGTGCATGCGGCGGCGCTCAAGCAGGTCGACACCGCCGAGTACAACCCGTTCGAGTTCGTGAAGACGAACGTGCTCGGGTCGCAGAACGTCATCGAGGCGTGCATCGACACCGGGCTGAAGCGAGTGGTCGCGCTCTCGACGGACAAGGCTTCCAGCCCCCATCAATCTCGACGGGGTCACCAAGCTCACCGCCGACAAGCTGTTTGTCACGGGCAACCACTTCGCCGCGACGTATGACACCCGCTTCGCGGTCGTCCGGTACGGCAATGTGATGGGCAGCCGCGGCTCGGTGATCCCGTTCTTCCGGCGGCTGGCCGAGGCCGGCGAATCGCTGCCGATCACCGACCTGCGGATGACCCGATTCTTCATCACGCTGCCGCACGCCGTCAGGTTCGTCGTCGACTCGTTCGACATCATGCGCGGCGGCGAGTTGTACGTCCCGCGCATCCCGTCCCTGTTGATCGCCCGGTCACGGTCACGGGAGCGGGTTCAGCGAGCGACGAGCGGCTCGAGCACGTCGGTCGCCCGGTCGATCGCCTCGTCGTCGATGTCCAGATGGGTGACGAGGCGCAGCACCCGCGGCCCGAGCGCGGAGACCAGCACGTCCTGCTCCGCGGCGGCACCGGCGACCGCGGCCGCATCGGCGACGTCGAGAACGACGATGTTGGTGTCGACGGTGGCCGGGTCGGCGCCCAGCGCCGCCCCGAGCTGCTTGGCGCGCGTGTGGTCGTCGGCGAGCCGCTCGACGTGCACCTCGAGCGCGTACAGCCCGGCGGCGGCGAGGATGCCCACCTGCCGCATGCCCGCGCCGTAGCGCTTGCGCCACACCCGCGCCTCGCGGATCCGCTCCGCCGACGACGCGAGCACCGACCCCACCGGCGCCCCGAGCCCCTTGGAGAGGCACACCGAGACGGTGTCGAAGCCGGCTGCGAGCTCGGCGAGCGGCGTCCCGGTCGCCACATGCGCGTTCCACAGCCGGGCGCCGTCGAGGTGCAGGCCGAGGCCGTGCGCGCGAGCGAGCTGCTGCACCGCGGCCACCTGATCGGGTGGCTGGATCGTCCCGCCGCCGAAGTTGTGCGTGTTCTCGACCTCGATGGCAGCTGTAGACACGAGGTACGGGCCAGCGTCCGGCGAGATGAGTGACCGCACGGCAGCGACGTCGAGCAGCCCGCGAGTCGCGGGCCAGGTGCGGAAGGTGATGCCGGAGAATACCGCGGCCGCGCCGAGCTCGGCGCGCGCGACGTGCGCGAGCGAGTCGCAGACGAGCTCCTGGCCCGGGCCGACGAGCAGCCGCAGCCCGAGCTGGTTGCCCAGCGACCCGGACGGCACGAACACCGCCGCCTCCTGCCCGAGCAGCGCGGCGATCCGGCGCTCGAGCTCGGTGACGGTGGGGTCCTCGCCGTAGACGTCGTCGCCGACGATCGCCTCGGTCATCGCCGCGCGCATGCCCGGCGTCGGCCGGGTGACGGTGTCCGAGCGCAGATCGACGACGCTCAATGCGAGCCCTGCTCGCGGCTGCGGCGCTCGGCCACCAGGCGTTCGGCCACCCGGAACGCCAGCTCGAGGGACTGTTCGATGTTCAGCCGCGGGTCGCAGGCGGTCTCGTAGCGCCGCGCCAGATCGGCGGTCTTCAAATCCGCCGTGCCGCCGATGCACTCCGTGACGTCGTCACCGGTGAGCTCGACGTGCAACCCGCCCGGGTGCGTGCCCAGCTCGGCGTGCACGTCGAAGAACCCGTCCACCTCGTCGATGATCCGGTCGAGGTGGCGGGTCTTCACGCCGTCCGCCGTCTCCTCGGTGTTGCCGTGCATCGGGTCGCAGTGCCAGATCACCTGATGCCCGGTGGAGGTCACCTTCTCGACGATCGCCGGCAGGACGTCGCGCACCCGCGAATTGGACATCCGGCTGATCAGCGTGAGCCGGCCCGGCTCGTTGGCCGGGTCGAGCCGTTCGACGAGTTCGGCGGCGAACTCCGGCGTCGTGGTCGGGCCGAGCTTGACGCCGATCGGGTTGGCGATGCGCGAGACGTAGTCGAGGTGCGCGCCGGCCATCTGCCGGGTCCGCTCCCCACCCAGACGAAGTGGCCGGACAGGTCGTACGCGCGGCCGTCCTCGATGCGGGTCAGGGCGCGTTCGTACTCGAGGATCAGCGCCTCGTGCGAGGCGTAGAGCTCGACTCCCTCGAGCGCCAGATCATGCACACCGCAGGCGCGCATGAACCGCACGGCACGGTCGATCTCGGACGCGAGCTTCTCGTAACGCACCCCGGTCTCGGTGGTGAGCGCGAACGCGGTGTTCCACGCGTGCACGCGAGCGAGCGATGCGAGCCCGCCGCCGGCGTAGGCACGCAGGAGGTTCAGCGTCGAGGCCGCGGTCGAGTACGCGCGCACGATGCGTCGCGGGTCGGGCGTGCGGTCACCGGTCAGCTCGTTGACCATGTCGCCGCGGTAGGAGATCCGGCCCGTCGCATCGGTGTTGGACGAACGCGGCTTGGCGTACTGCCCGGCGATCCGGCCGAGCTTGACGACCGGCATCGAGGCGCCGTAGGTGAGCACGACCGCCATCTGCAGCAGCACCCGTACCTTGCCGGCGATGTCGGCCTGCGAGCTGGTGGCGAACGTCTCGGCGCAGTCGCCGCCCTGCAGCAGGAACGCCTCGCCGCGCGCGACCGCCGCGAGCCGCTCGCGCAGCTGGTCGACCTCGGACGCGACGACCAGCGGCGGCATGCCGGCGAGCGTCTGCGCCGCCTCGCGCAGCGCGCCGGCGTCGGGCCAGTCGGGCTGCTGCGCGGCGGGCAGCGAGCGCCACACGTCCAGCCCCAGGGCGTCCGAGACGACGGGACCAGAAATGGGCGGGTTCACGAGAACAGGGTATGCGGCGCCGGAACTGCAGACGCGGCACGTCGCCGGCGGCCTAGACGTCGCACCGTCACCCGAAGAAGACCTCGGCCTCGGCGTACCTCTCGGGCGTGACGACCTTGAGCTCGGTCGTGGCCTCGGCGAGCGGTACGCGCACGATCTCCGTGCCGCGCAGCGCGACCATCGTGCCCCAGTCGCTCTCGCTCACCGCGTCGATGGCGTGCAGCCCGAACCGGGTGGCGAGCATCCGGTCGAATGCAGTCGGGGTGCCGCCGCGCTGGATGTGCCCGAGCACGGTGGTGCGGGCCTCCTTGCCGGTCCGTTGCTCGATCTCACCGGCCAGCCACTCGCCGATGCCGCCGAGCCGGACGTGCCCGAACGCATCGAGGCCCTTCTCGAGCACCGCGCTCTGCCCGCCGTCCGGCGTCGCGCCCTCGGCCACGACGATGATCGGCGCGTAGTGCGCCTGGAACCGGCTCTCGACGTAGGCGCAAACCCGTTCGATCGAGAACGGCAGCTCCGGGATGAGGATCACGTTCGCGCCGCCGGCCATTCCGGCGTGCAGCGCGATCCAGCCGGCGTGCCGGCCCATCACCTCGACGATCAGCGCGCGGTGGTGCGATTCGGCGGTGGTGTGCAGCCGGTCGATCGCCTCCATCGCGATGTTGACGGCGGTGTCGAAGCCGAACGTGTAGTCCGTGGCATTGAGGTCGTTGTCGATCGTCTTCGGCACCCCGACGACGTGGACGCCGCGCTCGGCGAGCTTGGTGGCGACGCCCAGCGTGTCCTCGCCGCCGATGGCGATGAGCGCGTCGATGCCCAGCCCGTGCAGGTTCTCGGTGACCTGCTCGACGCCGCGCTCGACCTTGAACGGGTTGGTGCGCGACGAGCCGAGGATCGTCCCGCCGCGCGGCAGGATGCCGCGGACGTCCGGGATGCCGAGCGGCATGGTGATGCTCTCGAGCGGGCCGCGCCAGCCGTCCCGGAATCCGACGAACTCATGGCCGTCGATACCCGCGCCCTTGCGGACGACGGCGCGGATGACGGCGTTCAGGCCGGGGCAGTCGCCGCCGCCGGTCAACACTCCAATGCGCATGAGCTCGAATCTAGCGGCAGGCTAAATGCGATCTGCGGCGATCTCCCCCAGGGCCTGCCATCTCGCGAGATTGTGGCGGGCGTCGGCGAGGGCATCGTGCTGGTCGGCGGGCGCGGCCGGCAAGGGCGGGCAGCCGGCGGCCTCCCAGCGCTGGCGCAGCTCATGCGTGAACCGCGGGATCACCCGCGGCAGCGCGCGCATGTCGCCCCACAGCTGGCACAGCGCCACGTGGTCGTACGCGGCCATCCACGCCCACAGCTCGATCGACCGGCCGGACTCGACGAGATAGGCGAGCAGGTCGGTGCGGATCTGCTCCAGCGACCGCCACACCGGGTCCGCGGGCGGCGGTAGCTTGTCGAGGACGTTTCGCCTGACCCAGTCGATCGCCCGCGACGGATCGAACTCGGTGGAGACGGCGTAGAACTCGCGCCCGGTCTCGTCGACGACGCCGATCGACACGAGCTCGATAGTGCGGCCGTCCTCGATGAACTCGCAGTCGTAGAAGAAGCGCACTGACCCGGTCTCAGGACGCGCGGGTGCCGGGGACGCGATCGCCGAGCTCGCGAACCGCGCCGCGCTCGCGGCTGCCGAACCCGACGTCGGTGCCCTCTGCGGCCTTCACCTTGGCGGCGTATCGGTCGACGTAGTCCTGTCCGGACAGCTGCATCAGCTCGTACATGATCTCGTCGGTCATGGACCGTTCGACGAACCGGTCACCGGCCATCCCCTCGTAGCGGGCGAAGTCCAGTGGCGCACCGAACCGCACGCCTGGTCGCGGACGGAACCTCGGCACCCGGCGACCCGGTGGCTGGATCACCGCGGTGTTGATCATGGCGCAGGGAATGACCACCGCACCCGATTCCAGCGCCAGCCGTGCGACGCCGGTCTTGCCACGAAACAGGCGCCCGTCCGGTGATCTCGTGCCTTCGGGATAGATGCCGAGCAGGGTGCCGCTGCGCAGGACTCGGAGCCCGGTCTTCAGCGCGGCGCGGGCGGCATCGGAGTCGTCGCGGTCGATCGGCACCATGCCGACGATGTTCATGAACATCCGGACGAGGCGGCCCTTGATGCCGGGCGAGGTGAAGTACTCGGCCTTGGCGAGGAAGGTGACTTTGCGCCTGATCACGACCGGCATGAAGAAGGAGTCGCAGACGGCGAGATGGTTGCTGGCGAGGATCACCGGGCGGTCGTTGGGGATGTTCTCGACGCCTTCGGCCCACGGACGCCAGAGTATCCGGAGGAAGGGCCCCAGCCAGACGAACTTGGCGAGCCAGTACCCCACTGCTTCTCCTGCGTCGCCGGTGCCGAAATTCCGAGGAACACGCTGACACAGACAGTAGTGCGGCGGCGCCGCTCTCACCAACTGCCGCCGGGTCGAGGTCGCCGCTGCGTGTCCTGACAGGCACAATGAACTCTCGCGACAAGACGCGCAGGAACTTCTCGCGACGCGACGCACAGGAGGTCCGAGGTGGAGTTGGTCGCTGACGCGGAGCCGTTCTCAGCCGACGGCGGTCCGATCGGGGTGGTCGTCAGCCACGGATTCACCGGTATGCCGGCCAGCATGCGGCCGTGGGCGCAGCACCTCGCCGACGCCGGATACAGCGTCCGGTTGCCGCTGCTGCCCGGCCACGGCGCCACCTGGCGCGAGACGAACCGCTCGACCTGGCCGCAGTGGTACGAGACGGTCGAGACCAGCTACCGGGAGTTGGCGAGCCGCTGCGAGAAGGTGTTCGCCGTCGGGCTGTCGATGGGCGGCACGCTCGTCACCCGACTCGCCGAGCTGCACCCGGACGGCGTTGCCGGCCTGGTACTGGTCAACCCGGCCTACGGCACGCGGCGCTTCGACGCCAAGTTCGCGCCGTACATCACCTGGGCGGTCAAGTCGCGCCCGTCCATCGGCGGTGACATCAAGAAGCCTGGCGTCGTCGAACCGGCCGGTGACCGCACGCCGGTCGTGGCGTTCGCGTCCGTGCTGAAGCTGTGGAAGGTGACGGTCGCCGACCTGCCGGCGGTGCGCGCGCCCGTCCTGATGTACCGCTCCCGTGAGGATCACGTCGTCGACGACCTGTCCGGCCAGCTGCTCGAGGCCGGCGCGGTCAACACGACGGTCCGCGAGGTCATCCTCGAGGACAGCTATCACGTCGCGACGCTCGACAACGACGCGCCGCGCATCTTCGCCGGCAGCGTGGAGTTCATCGAGTCCCTCACCGACGCGACCCGCCTGGGCGGCGCCCCGTCATGAGCGCACGGGACGTGCCGGACCCGGGCGGGTCGGGACACCTCGACAACGGCCTGCGCGCCCTCACCTACGTCCCCCTCACCGACGTCGATCCCGATGTCGGCCAGCACCTGCTGGCCGCGCTCGGCCGGGCCCGGATCGCCGCCTACCTGGGGCCGGTCCCGACGACGGAGTCCGAGCAGCGGCGGCTGTTCGTCGCGTCCGAGGAGCGGGTGGACGCGCGCACCATCGTGGCCGCGGCGGTCCGTGCGATGGGTGCCGAGCAGCCCGAGCTGCCGCCCCAGTCCGATCCGCTGGCCGGCGTCGACACCGACTCGGCGTTCGACCAGCTCGTCGCCGGCTGGAAGATCGACACGATTGCGGCGGTCCGCGACGCCGAACGCGACCTCACCCGCGAGGATGCGGAGTGGCGGGCGCGGTTGATCAAGCCGCAGGCGGCCGACGAGGTGTGGCTCGACGAGGACCACTACATCCCGCCGCCGCCTCCCCCACTGCCACGGCTGGCCGCACCGACGATCATCGCGATGACGGTTCTCGCCATCTCGATCATGCTGCTCGGCCTGGGCGGCGAAATCGGCCTGGCGAGTGATTTCACGGTCGTGCTCGGCATCGCTGGGCTGCTGCTCGGCGCCGGGATCCTGTTCACCCGGGTGCGCGAGTACCGCCGCGACGACGAGGACGGGGACGACGGCGCGGAGATCTAGCCGAGCGGCGCCAAGATCATCGCCGCGCGCAGCGGGCACAGCCGGGCGCGGAGGACGTTCGACCTCTCCCAGGTCGCCGCTTACTGCGAGATGCTGATCAACGGGCCGCGGACGCGGACGAGCGCATCCCAGGAAAGTTCCGGATGGCAACGACACTGCTCGTCGGCACGCCAAGCGGCCGACCTGCGGCGCGCAGCCACCGTCGGTGGTGGTTGCTTGCCGGCGTCCTGCTGGCCGTCGCCGCGGGTGTCACCGGGCTGGTCGTGGCCTTGCAGCCGGACACGGCGCACTCCCTGTTCCCCTACGACGGCGGGATCAGGAAGAGCTGGTCCGGCCCGGTCGGTCGGACCCCGGTGGTGGGTGAGAACCTCGAGCTCCGCGGCGGCCACGTCAGGCACCACACGCTGACCCTGCACCAGGTGGTGCCCCGGGTCACGGTGAACACCGCGCACGCCACGGTGCGCGTCGTCGAATGCCGTCTGGACGACACGCACACGGGTATCGGTCTCGTCTACCTCGCCGATCTGCGCCGACTCTGCGTGACCGTTCGCCCGTTCACGCCCGGCCCGGTCGACCTGGGCTTCCCGGCCACCACCCAGATCGGCTACGCGGTCACCGCCACCACACCGGGCCGGGTCCGCGTCGAAGGCGCCGACGTCGGCTACAGCGACGGCGGCCGGTCCGGACAGCAGCACGCCGGAAGCAGCGCCGTGCTCGTGTTCGCGGCGAAGCACTGAGGTCCACCCTTCGTCGAAGTCCTCAGGACCGACTACAGCCGCGGCGGTCTTGCCGTAGCGCGTGGTGGTCAGGCGGCGTGGCGCCAGTCGGCGAGCCGCAGTTCCACGGGCGGGTAGTGCTCGCCGGGTGGTGGGCTCCCGGGTGGGTCGACCCCTCGGCTGAGATAACGGTGCCCGGTGGGGGTGGTGATCTCGACGACGTGTCGCCCGTCGGCGCCGGTCAGGGGATTGGTGATCCAGCCGGGGGCTTGTTTGGTGTAGTTGCAGGACGCGCAGTAGCCCTGGGCGTGGTCGACGCTGGTCGGCCCGCCGTGTTCTGCGGGGGTGATGTGGTCGGTGTGCCGGATCGGGGCCTCGCACCAGCTGGTGCGGCAGTACTGGTCGCGTACCCGCACGAAGTGCTGCTGGTTGGGCGCGAAGAAACGGCGGCGGGAATCCATCGCGGCCAGCTGCCCGGTGCCGGGCGCGGTGTACAGCCGGCGGATCCACATCGGGGTGCTGTCGCTGGCGCCGCGGATCAGCCAGCGGGCCAGGCCGGCCGGGATGGGCCCGTAGCCGTCCAGGTGCGCCGGTTCCGCGCCGCCGGCGCTGAAGCTGTCGGCGCTGTCGGGACGGTCGGGATGGTCGGGTTGGAACAGGGTCAGGTCGGTCATGATCAGGTTGATCTCGACCGGCACATCGGTCGCGTGGGCTTGTCCGGTGAGCCGTTCGACCAGGGTGTCGGCCATGATCTGGCCCCGGCTGCGCGGGTCTCCTTGGCTGATCAGGGTGTCGGCGTGCCGGGTGAGCGCGGTGTGCGCGGCGACGCCCTGCGCGACCGGAAGCAGGCCGCTGAGCCGGGCCATCGCCTCGGGTGCTGGGCGTAGCCCGACGTGCCGGTCGTTCTCAGCACCCCGGATCCGGTCGACGAACCCTTGCGGGTCGAGCCGGTAGGCCAGCTTCTTCGCCTCGGCCTCCACCCGCCGATCGCCGAGGGATTCGAGGTGCGGGGCGAGTTCGGCATCGACCTCCAGGCGATGCTCGCGGGACAGCCAGATCGTCTCGCGGGCCACGATCATCGCCCGCCACTCGTTGACCCGCCCGGCCTGCAGGGCGGCGAAGGTGTTGGGCAGCTCGTCAGTGAGGATGCGAGACCAGCCGAGATAACGCGACGCCTGGTGCGGCGAGGTGCGCCGGGCCAGCCCGAGCTGCCCGGCGATGCCGCGCCCGGCGCGCTCCGCGGGCACGCCCTGCGCGAGTTGCTCGGCGCGTTGCGAGGCGGCGAATACCGCGGTCTCACGGGCCTGCGCGGCGGCCGCGGCGGACTTGAGCTCCTCCAGCAGCCGGATCCGGTCGATGCGTATGCAGTCATCGACGCCTTGGTCCAGTTGGCCCAGCGTGGCGATCAGCCGCGCCAACCCGGCAGTGCCGGGCGGCAGATCGGACTGATCGAACATATGAGCGAATATACCCGCAAGAGGGACCGACGTCAAGTCGACGCGTTGACTCATCGAAAAATGCTCGAGACCACCAACCGGCCGCCGTGCGCCGCGAGGTCGGAAAGCTGTGCGCCACGCTGCTCGAACGCGTCCTCCGCATCGGCACCGCTCGGAACCGCAGTCGCTAAAGCGTCAGCTGGACGACCCACGCCGGGCTCCCCGGTGCGCCACCCGCGACCTCGGACGCCTCGTCGACGCCGACTCGCCCGTCCACGAAGAACCGGCCCGCCACGCCCACCCGGTTCTCCACCAGGGACTGCCAGGCCGCCGTCCCCGGACGATCGGGGCCGACCGCGCTGATGATCGCCGGTGGATCACCCGGGACGAGGCCGCCGATCGCCGCCTGCAGCTCGCGGGTCTGGGCGAGGCGCACGGCGGCGTTGCCGGCCAGGCTCGCGGCGACGAGCACGAAGTCGGCGCCGCGCAATCGCAGGGCGGCGAGCGCCGCACCGGGTGGGGTCAGCCGAGAGCCGCCTGTCAGGCGCACGTCGCGCACCGCGCTGACGTCGACGCCGAGCGTCGAGAGCAGCAGGTTCGCGCCCGCCTGTCTGCCACCGGTCACGACGACGAGGCCGGCGCGCCGGCCCAGCGCGGCACTGATCGAACGCCAGCGCAGCAGGTGCGGACTCCCGTGCACGCAGGCGACGTCCACGCCTGCGGCGGAGATCACCTTGGCGAGGGCGGCACGGTCGCGACCGAACGTGCGGGCGTCGATCGACAACAGGCGCAGCGACGTCGACACCTACCCAATCCTGCCAGGCTGGAAGGCGACCAACCGGAAGGTCCTGCCAGGCTGGAAGGCGACCAACCGGAAGGTCCTGCCAGGCTGGAAGGCGACCAACCGGAAGGTCCTGCCAGGCTGGAAGGCGACCAACCGGAAGGTCCTGCCAGGCTGGAAGGCGACCAACCAGAAGGTGACCCGCCACGCGATGAGCGCTCGCGCGAAGAGCCCGCCGCCGCGCGAGCGCCAGCGAGCTTGCGTGCGAGCGAAGCGAGGTACGGATCGACGATGGACCCGAGCGAAGCGAGCGGTCCGTGAGGAGATACGTGGCGGCGGATTGGATCAGCCGCTATACCTCCGGGCGAGATCGGCGGCGCCGACCAGGCCGGCCTCGGGACCCAACGCGGCGAGCGCGACCGTGGCGAGCGGGCGGAATCCCCGGCCGGTCAGCGAGTGCGCGAACTCCTCGCGCGCGGGCCGCAGCAGCAGCTCCCCCGCGGCCGACACGCCGCCGCCGATCACGAACATCGACGGGTCGATGATCGCTGCGAGACTCGCCAGCCCGCGGCCCAGCCATCGGCCCATCGTCGTGCAGATCGACTGCGCCGCCTGATCGCCGGCCGCGGCTGCGGCGGTCACGACCGGTCCCGTCAGATCGTCGACGGAACCGGCGAGCTCGATCATCCCGGCTGCCGCGATCGGTGAATCGGCCGCCAGCTCACGGGCGTCTCGAGCGAGCGCGCGCCCGGACGCGTACATCTCCCAGCAGCCGAGGTTGCCGCACGCGCAGCGCCGGCCCTCGGGCACGAGCGTCATGTGCCCGTACTCGCACGCGACCCCGTACGCGCCGCGATACACCGAGCCGTCCACCACGAGGCCGCCGCCGATCCCGGTGCCCAGCGTCACGCACACGACGACGGCCTGCCCTTGCGCGACGCCGAAGCGGTACTCGGCCCAGGCGGCCGCGTTGGCGTCGTTCTCGACGATCAGCGGCAGCCCGATCCGATCGGCCAGCTCGTCGCGCAGCGGCTCGTTGCGCCACGCGAGATGTGGCGCGAACAGAACGGTCGCGTGGTCGTTGGCGATCCAGCCGGCAGCGCCGATGCCCACCGCGCCCACCTCGTGCCGCGCGGCAAGGATGTTGACGACGTCGACGATGATCGACTCGGTCTCGGCGACGTCGTGGCCGGGCGTGTCCCGGCGCTCGCGGTCGATCACCTGCCCGGCGTCGTCGACGACGCCGGCCGCGACTTTCGTGCCGCCGATGTCGACGCCGATCGCCAAGGCCACGGAGTCAGGACTCCGTCGGGTCGTCGAGCCGGATGTGCTCGACCCGCGGCGCCGGCCGGGGCCGCGGGTTGCGCGTCGACTCCTGCTGGGCGCGGGTCAGCGCGACGTCCGCGAGCGCCTTCATCGCCGACGCGATTGCGGTGGCGGCCTCGGTGAGCCGCTCGGTGAGCTCCGGGTGCTCGCCACGCAGGATGTTCGCGAACTGGCAGACGGGACACCACGGCACGCATTCCGCGCCGGTTGCGTGCGCCGCGCTGTCGGACCCTTGCTCCGGAAAGCGCCTGGCCCAGTCCTGCACCGCGTTCAGGAGCCGGTGGACCTCGTCGCCGAGCTCGTCGCGCGTCTCAGCCATCGCCGCCTCCCTGCGAAGCCCGCCGCGGGCGCCGTCCCGTCCCCGGCTTCGGCCGTGGCCGGCTTGCGCGCTGCGCCGGCCACAGCTGTGGGTCCGGACGGAACCGGACCCGCAACTCCCGGCCGTCGAAATCACCACCCGCGACGGTGCAGCGGCGCAGCAC
This sequence comes from uncultured Actinomycetota bacterium, assembly GCA_963797455.1. GTDB lineage: Bacteria > Actinomycetota > Actinomycetes > Mycobacteriales > Jatrophihabitantaceae > Jatrophihabitans. Next base: position 221,668 of record CAWCPK010000001.1, read on the forward strand.
GCTGGGCAGCGTGAGCACCCGCCGGTTCGGGCCGACGCTGACGACCAGGTCGTCCCCGGCGCGGACCGCGTCGACGTCGGCCCGCTCGGCCAGCGGCAGCGCCATGTGCAGCACGAACCCCTCGCCGACCTGCTCGATCCGCAGCAGATCGGTGACCCCCGACGCAGGTGCCGGGTCGTCGCCGGGCAGTGGCCCGTACAGCTCCAGGGCCACCTCGCGCAGCGCCTCGGCGCCGATCGGCTCGGCGGCGCGGTACGGCAGCTCGCGCACCGGCAGCGCGGCGAACGACTCGCGGATCGCGCTGAGCTGCTTCTGCTGCGCGGCCGCCCAGCCCTGGCGCCACTGGTCGTCGCCGGCCGGAAACACCCGGTTGGCCACCACGAGGTCGACGGAGTACCCGTACAGCGCTAGCGCGGTGAACGTGCGGCGCGCCTCGGCAGCGACCACCGACTCCGGCGTCAACACCAGCCGCACCGAGGTGATCCTCGGGTCCCCGAGCAGCTGGCGCACGGAGGCGAGCTCGTCGTTGAGCCGCAGCAGTGCCTCGAACAGCGTGTCCGGCGGCAGCGCCTCGCCGCGCCCGAAGATCGTCGCGATCGGCCGCATGCTCTTCGCGATGCGCCGGTGCACCGGGAACACCCGCTCGAGGTACCAGGTCAGCGCCTCGGGCAGCGCCAGCAGCCGCAACGTCTCGGCGGTCGGCGCGCAGTCGACCACGAGCGCGTCCCAGTTTCCGGTCAGCGCGAGCTCCCGGACCGCGAGCAGCGCGAGCACCTCGTCCACGCCGGGGAGCACGGTCAGCTCGTCGGCGGTGATCGGGTCGACGCCACCGCGCGCGAGCATGTCGATGAGGAAGGCCTGCACGTCGCGCCACGCAGCCTCGAAGCGGCCCTGGGTGTCGACCTGCACCGCCCAGAGGCTCGGCGCGACCTCGACGGGCTCGTCGGTCAGGTCGACGTCGAGGGCGTCGGACAGCGAGTGGGCGATATCGGTGGACAGCAGCAGCGTCTTGACGCCCCGATCGGCGAGCCGCAGGGCCGTCGCCGACGCGGTGGTCGTCTTGCCGACCCCGCCCTTGCCGGTGAACAGGACGATGCGCATCAGCCCTGCAGACTCTCGACACGCTTCTTCAGCTCTTTGAGCGCGGTGTCCATGACCACGCGCTCGGCCTTGCGCTTGAGCAGCCCGAGCATCGGGATGATCAGGTCGACCGACAGCGCGTACGTGACGTAGGTGCTCGCCGGGCCGTCAGAGCGCAGCGTGTACGAACCGTGCTGGGCGCGCATCATCTGACCCTCGGTGAGCAGCCACTCGACCTTCTCGTCACCCGTCCAGACATAGGCAAGCTCGTAGTGGTCGCGGACGATTCCGGCGTCAAGGCTGAACGCGACGCGGCGGGCGCGTCCGGTGGGTCCGACCTCGACGACCTCGGCGTGCTTCACCGATCCCGTCCAGGTCGGGTAGTTGGCGAAATCGGCTATCACAGCCATGACGTCCGCCGGGCCGGCGTCGATCATGATCGACTGTGTCGACTCGTCGGGCATGGCATCAGAGGCTACCCGGACGGACGTGGCCCAACCCCGGCGCGAGAGCCGGGCCCGCGCACGGTGGACGTGTGGCGTGCTACCCGGCTCGGGTCGAGCTGATCGGCGAGCGACCAGAATGCCTGCTTCGTCCGGCGCCGGTACCGATCGGCGACTCGCTCGCGCTGCCGCCCGCCCATTCGGCGTCCGGGTGCGGGGTCGAGACGCAGGAAGAAGTGCACGACGACGCCTTCGAACATCGGCTCGAGCCACACCTCGGCCGAACCGGCGAGCCCCGTCCCGACGCCGGCGACCGAGGGGACCAGCCAACGAACGCCTTTCTCGTTGCGCCATTCGTCCACTTCGAGCGCAAGGTCCGGCCACCAGCGCCGCCAGTTGGCAGGCTCGGCGACGATCGCGGCGACCGCGCCCGGCCGGGCGGCGAACCACGTCGAGTCGACGACGTCGATCGCTGGCATGACCCCAGGATCGCACGGTGCCCACGTCTCGCATCCGCAGTGGTGACCGACTAGCGTTAGCAGTAGCGGCAATGTCGCGGAGCCGCGTCAACGCCAGGGCCGCGAGAAGGGACGCCGCACAGTGCATGAGCTGCATGTCGCCAGCAAGATCACCACGCTGACGCAGCACAACACCGCCGACTTCATCTTCGACAACGCGGACAGCCGGCCGCAACACGTCGCCCTCCGCCGCCGGGTCGACGGCGCGTGGGGCGATGTCACCGCCGCGCAGTTCGCCCACGAGGTGACAGCCGTCGCGAAGGGCCTCATCGCAACCGGCATCGCCGCCGGTGACCGCGTCGGCGTGATGAGCAAGACGCGCTACGAGTGGACAGTCGCCGACTTCGCGCTGTTCACCGTCGGCGCGGTCGTCGTGCCGATATACGAGACGTCGAGCGCCGAGCAGGTCCAGTGGATCCTGTCCGACTCCGGTGCCCGCGCGATCTTCGTCGAGTCGGCCGGCCATGCGTCGATCGTCGAGTCGGTGCGCGCGGACGCTCCCGACCTCGAGCACGTGTGGCAGTTCGACGAGAACGCCGTCACGACGCTCGTCGAGGCCGGCAAGGACATCGACGACGACGACGTCACCAAACGTCGCGCCGCCGTCAGCCTCGATGACCTCGCGTCGATCATCTACACCTCGGGCACGACCGGCCGCCCCAAGGGCTGTGAGCTCACGCATCGGAACTTCGTGAGCGAAGTCGTCGAGCTGCTCGACCTGCTCGAGGACTTCTTCAACGCCGAGACGTCCACGCTGCTGTTCCTGCCGATCGCGCACGTCTTCGGACGTGCCATCGAGGTCGGTGCTCTCGCGGCCGGCTGCACGCTCGGCCACACCGCCGACGTCAAGAACCTGCTCGACGACCTCGCCGGCTTCAAGCCGACGTTCGTGCTCGCCGTGCCGCGGGTGTTCGAGAAGGTCTACAACTCCGCCAAGCAGCACGCCCACGCCGACGGCAAGGGATGGATCTTCGACCGCGCCGAGTCGGTCGCGATCACCTACTCGCAGGCCACCGAGAAGGGCTCGGCAGGTCCGTTGCTCAAGGCGCAGCACTTCCTGTTCGACAAGCTGGTCTACGTGCGGCTGCGCGCTGCGCTCGGTGGCAACTGCATCGCGGCGGTATCCGGCGGCGCGCCGCTCGGTGCCCGGCTGGGACACTTCTTCCGGGGCGTCGGCGTGACGATCTACGAGGGGTACGGCCTCACGGAGACGACGGCCGGCGTCTCGGTCAACCAGCCGAACGCGATCAAGGTCGGCACTGTCGGACGGCCGATCGGCGGGGCGACCGCGCGGGTCGCCGAGGACGGCGAGCTGCTGTTCAAGGCGCCGAACATCTTCCGCGGCTACTGGAAGAACCCGGACGCCACCGCCGAGGCCCTCGAGCCGGACGGCTGGTTCCACACCGGCGACATCGGCGAGATCGACGACGACGGCTTCGTGCGCATCACCGGACGCAAGAAGGAGCTCATCGTCACCGCCGGCGGCAAGAACGTCGCGCCGGCAGTACTCGAAGATCGCGCGCGCGCCCACTGGCTCATCAGCCAGTGCCTCGTCGTCGGCGACCAGAAGCCGTTCATCGCGGCACTGATCACGATCGACCCCGAGTCGTACCCCACCTGGCTGGAGAAGAACGGCCGGCCGGCCGACACGAGGCTCGAAGACATCCTCGACGACCCGGAGCTGCGCGCCGAGGTCCAGACCGCGATCGACGACGCGAACAAGGCCGTCAGCAAGGCCGAGTCGATCCGCAAGTTCGTCATCCTCGGTGAGGACTGGACCGAGGCGGGTGGGCAGCTGACGCCGTCGCTGAAGCTCAAGCGCAATGTCGTGCACAAGGAAGCGGCCGACCAGATCGACTCCCTCTACACCGGCGCGAAGTCCGACTGATTCTTGCCCCCGTGCCCAAGCCTGCACGAGACGCACGCACGGTACGTCGGCTGGTCGACGATTGGGCGCCGCCCGCTCTTCGGCGGACCGTTCGTCGGTTGCGCGATCGCCGCGCGGGCGAGCGATCGGCCGCCGCAGCCGCCCGCCCGGCAGTGCGCGAAGCAACTGTGCGGCGACCGGCCGCGGCGCAACCGGCGGACGAGCCGAGCACCGCAACCCGATGGGACGCTCTGACCCGGCGTGCCTCGACGGCCTGGAGTCGTGCGACCCGATCTACCGGTCCACCTCGGTCTGGGGCCTAGGGGTCACGCGGCTGCTCGATGACATGAGCCGAATGGGCATCGAAGCGTTCAAGACCTGGCCGACGGCGTTCTTCTGGTTCTACCCGACCTACCCATTGCGGCTGCCCGAGGCAAGTGCGCGGCGCGTGGCCACCGTGCTGCGCAGACACGGGACCGAGGTGAGCGAGCCGGCGCTGCGCCGGGCGTTGCGCGGCGTTCCGGACGCGATGCGTGACTTCGACGCTGCCCGGCTCGCTCGGCGGCGGGTTCGGCGTCCTCGGCGAGCTCGTGATGTCCCGCGACCCCGGCGCGCGCTACGTCAATCTCGACATCCCGCCGCTGCTGACCGTGTCGTCCTATTACTTGACGACGCTGTTCGGTGACGAGCGGGTCATGACCTTCGACGAGCAGCTCTCCGAGCGCGGCCCGGTCGAGGTGCCGAGGTCGGCGTGCCTTCCGAACTGGCGCATCGCAGACCTGGTCGGTCCGTTCGACGTGTTCGTGAACTCGTACTCGTTCCAGGAGATGGAGCCACCCGTCGTCGAGCACTACATCGACACGGTCAGCCGGCTCGGGGTCGGGTACGTGGTATCCCTGAACTCGCGGCGCGGCAAGAACGTCGCGGCCGAGGACGGCGCGGTCGGGGTCAAGGAGCAGGTCATCTCGGCGACGATCATCTCGATGTTCGAGGCGCGGGGCTACGAGCTGTGCGCTCGCTACGGACGGCCGTTGATCACCGGTGCCGGGGAGCTCGCGATCCTGCGCCGGGCTTGTTGATCACGGCACTGAACTTGATGCTCGCGGCTCAGGCGTTCAGGAGCGCGCGCAGCCGGTCGGCGAGGACGTCCCACCGCCAGTCACGTTCGACCCAGGCCCGACCGGCCGCGCCCATCCCGGCCCGCAGCCCGTCGTCGGTGAGCAGCTGCACCAACCGATCGGCGACGGCGGACACGTTCCGGCCGTCGACGACGAACCCCGTCTCGCCGTGGCGCACGGCATCAGGGGCGCCGCCCGAATCGCCGACGACGACCGGCAGGCCGGCTGCCGACGCCTCGAGGAAGACGATGCCGAGCCCCTCCACGTCGAGGCCCGCTCGACGCGTCCGGCACGGCATCGCGAACACGTCACCGGCAGCGAAGTGCGCGGGCAGGTCACCGTGCGGCACCCCCCCGGCGAACACGACGGCCTCGGACACGCCGAGCGAGGCGGCGAGCGTCGCCAGCTCCTCGCGATAACGGCCCGCGCCGACGAGCAGCAGGGCCGCGTCCCGGACGCGGCGCCGGACCAAGGGCATCGCATGGATCAGCGTGTCCTGTCCCTTGCGCGGCACCAGCCGCGATACGCAGACGATGACGGGTCGGCCGGTCAGGCCGTAGCGGGCACGCACCGCTGACCCGTCGGCGTCCGGACGAAACGTCTCGGTGTCGACGCCCGGCGTCAGCCGGACGAGGTCGGCTGACCGGCCGAGGGTGCTCGCCAGACGGCTACGGAAGTACTCCCCGAGGTAGGTGACGACGTCGCAGCCCGCGCCGATCCGGCGCAGCGCCTGGCGTCCGCCGGGCAGCACCGCCCAGCCTGCCTCGTGGCCGTGAGTGGTCGCGACGACGCGTTGCGCACCCGCGGCCCGCAGCGCCGGCGCGAGCAGGCCGAGCGGCGCCGCCGCGCCGAACCAGACCGCCGTGCAGCCGAACTCCTCCAGCGCGGCTACCGCGCGCCGGCGCGCCGCGGGCGTGGGCACCAACAGCCCGCTCGGATGGCGCAGCACCGGGAACGGCTGGGTCGCGTCGAAGGGTGCCGCGCCGGGATAGTCGGAGGCGTACACGACGATCGAGCCGGGGGGCTGCCGGCTCGCCAACCCGTGCACGAAGGACTGGATGCCGCCCTGCCGGGGCGGGAAGTCATTCGTCACGATGAGCGTGCGTCGCTCACTCATCAGCTGAGCTGGGCCGTCACGTAGGCCCGCCACTGCGCCGTGAACTGCTGCGTGGTCTCGTGCAGGACGCGCCGCAACGCCGCCGCGACGGCGCCGTCCGGATCGTCGGCCGACGCGCCGACGAGCCGGTAGAAGCGCACCAGCCCCCGCTGGCCGGCCCGCTGGGCGATCAACCGGCAGGCGAGCCACGATCCCTCGTACGCCTGTGCCGACTCGCCCGCGGTGGCGAACGCGGCCGGCGTGGGCAGCGTCGCGGACAGCCGGCCGCGCCGGACGTCGACGCGCAGCTCCGCAGCCGTAGTCGTCACCGGCTGCCCGCTGCCCAGGTTGCCGAGGTAGTCCGCGAATCCCTCGATGAGCCACTGGGGGCTCGCGGCCGTCGTCGCGGCAGCGGACGCAATGTGGGTGATCTCGTGCCGGACGACGATCTGGCGGCCCACCGCGCTGAGCTGGGCCAACGCGGCCGGGTTGACGATCAGCCGCTGCCCGTAGACGTCCCCGGTCAACGGGTCCTGGCCGTCGGAGACTGCGACCGCGGCGATCCCGGACGTGACCTGCGACGACTGGCCGGCCTGCGCGCGCAGCTCGGCGTCCGAGGACGGCACGACCACCGCGACGTCTTGCGTCCAGCCGGCCCCCCAGACTGCGGTCACCGCCGGGACCGCCGACTCGATCGTGGCCTGCACGTCCCGCAGCGCGGCGGCGTTGTTCGGGTGTCCGAGTACCACGCTGTGCGGGCCGCGCAGCACGTCGAGGCGCCCGAAATCCCATGGCCCCTGCCAGCTGACGCCGCCCGCGTTCGCGAGACCGTCGTCGGCGGCGACGACCACCTTCCCGGCATGCCGCACGAACGTCCACCAGAGTTCGTGGCTGGTCGGGATCCGGTCGACGCCGCGGATCGCGAAGCGCAGCGCCACCCGCACGATCAGCGCGTCGGACCCGAACCTCCGGGTCGCGGCCGCCTCGGCCTGCCGGGAATCGGTCCGTGACTCGACGTGATACGACCAGGACGCCAGCGGCAGGCGGACGAGATTGCCGAACGCGCTGATCTGCTGGGCGCGAAACTCGCCCGCCTGGTCGGCGGTGTCGATATCGGCGACGAACGCGTTCTTGTCATGGTGCAGCACCGCCGCGGCGTGCCGGGCGAGCAGCGCTCGGACGTCCGCGAGCGAGGGCGCTGACCGGTCCGGCGACGACGAGCAGCCGGCGAGCGCCGGCCCGCACACCAGGCACAGGGTCAGCAACGCGGCACGAAACGAGGGCCGACGCCGCGAAGTCACGCGGACAGCCTGCCAGTGCACTCAGCCGGTGAGGCGGGTGGCTCCCGTGTAGTCGCTGTTGTACGCGCTCAGCGGCACGACCGACACGTTCTGGCCCTCCGTCGGCGCCGAGACCACCATGTTGTTGCCGATGTAGATCTCGACGTGCCCGATCGGCTGGTAGAGGAAGACGAGGTCACCCGGCAGCAACTCGGAGCGCGAGACGTGGGTGCCGTAGTTGTACTGCTCGGCGGCCGAGTGCGGCAGGCTCACGCCGCCGGTCCGCCACGCGGCCATCGTGAGTCCCGAGCAGTCGTACGAGCCGGGGCCGGCCGCGCCGAACACGTACGGCTTGCCGACCTGGTTGAGGGCGAACTGCACGGCGCGCCGCGCGCCGGCGCTGGTGGCCTTTGTGAGGTGCAGGGACGCGACCTTGGTGCTCGACAGCGACGGGTTGCTCGCCCGCTGATAAGCCCACTGCTGCTGGGCGGTGAGGGTGTCGAGCAGGTCCTGGTACTTGCGGATCTGAGTCTGGACGGTCTTGCGCTTGTCGCCGAGCGCGTCGCGGAGGCTGCGCGCGCCGGTAAGCAGCTCATCGGCCTTCGCGACGGCGGCGGACGCGGCGTCGCGGGCCTGGGAAACCGAGCCGACCACCTCGGCGGTGTGCGCCGACACCATGTCGAGCGTGTCGAGCCGGTCGAGGTAGTTGCTGCCGCTGCTGCTGTCGAGCAGTGCGCCGGCCGCCCCGAAGCCTCCGCTCTCGTACTGCGCCTGAACGACCTGGGCGAACTCCAGGTGCGCCTCGCGGTAGGCGGCGCGGGCCCGGCTGGCTGCGATGGCCGCGGCTTTCGCGGCCTTTTCCCGTTTCAGCACGGCGACCTGGGCGCGGTCGTACCTCTCGACGAGCTGCGAGTTCTTGAGCGCGAGCTCACCCAGCTGCCTCTGGACTGACGCAACTGACGGCTTCGCGTGCGGCGGCGTGGCGGTGGCCAGCGTCGGGGTAACGAGTGCTGCAGCACCGAGTGCTGCCAGTGCGATCAGGGGACGGATACGACGCGCGAAACCGATCGCCACGGTCGGCAGATCTCCTTCTTCCTCGACCGCCTACCGAGTTAGCTGACGGGTTCGGGCCGGAAGTAGCCCTACGGGATGGTCCGGTGCCGGCGCCACGCTGGTCGAGCGCGTGCACGACACGTCGAACAACCCCGATTCACCCCAAGGGATCACAGTGGGTCCCCGGTTCGCCTCGGTGGCCGGCGCTGTTGGCCAGTCACGGAGTCAGTGCGATTCGGCGGAACCTCTCGGCGACGGCCAGGGTTGGCCGCCAGAAACCGGAAGGTCTCGGAAAGGTTACGACCCCACCCGAAGCTGTGCAACGCGACCCCCCCAATTTTGTGGAAAACCTTTTGAGCTGCGTCATGCGATGCCCCGGTCGTCGGACGGCACGGCGCGCACGAGTCGCAGCGGCGGGACGAGTCCGGCCTGCGCCAGACTGCCGATCGCGGCGCGCTCGTCGTCATCGAGATCGACCGCGGCGGGCGGCCCGCCGAGCAGCACGGTGATCACGCAATCGCGGCACGCGAGGTCTCGCGCAACACAGGTTTCGCAGTCGATCAGCATTCGCCCTCACTCCTCGGTCGCACCGAAATCCGGTTCACCCGAGACGGTAGGAACGCCCTCCGACAGTTTTGGCCCTGGCCAAGTCCGAGATCTGCCGAAATGATGTACTGGGCGGCGTGAGCCGGACCGCGCTGCTCCGCGTCGGTGCGCACGTGGCGTGGGCTATCGGGCTCGTCGTGCTGGGCGCCGCGGCGGGCCTGGCCGGCGGGCTCGCGACGCCTGCCCATCTGCAGATCGCGGGTACCGACGCATCGATCCGGGTCGAGGTCGGGCAGAGCTACGACGAGCTGGAGTTCACCGGCCTGCTGGCCGGCCGGCGGGCCACCGACCGCGCGCTGCTCGGCGAGCAGGTCGGGGTACGCGTCCGACTGGACCTCGACACCAGCACGTTCCTCGATTTCAACGGCACGTTCAACGCGCGGGTGCTGCCGGCCTACATCCAGACCTACAGCAATCCGGACCAGGTCGCCCATGATGTGCAGCGGGCGATCGCCGCACACCTGTTGCGTTGGATCGCTGCCGGCGTCGCGGTCGCGGTGCTCGGTGTGCTCGGCCGGCGTGCCTACGTCACGTGGCGGCACCGGAAGGACACCCAGCTGGCGAGCGGACCGGCCCTGCGCAGCGCTGCGATCGCGTACCGGGCTCCGGAGCGGCGCTTGGCCCGGCGCGCCGTCGTCGTCGGCGTGCTTGTCGCGGCCGTCGGCGCGGCGCCCAGCTCGGCGTACAGCGCTGCCCCGCCGACCCCCATCACGCCAACGCCGTTGCTCGACGGCACGCCGCTCGCCGGCGCCGAGGTCGGCGGACCGCTGCTGCCCGCGTTCGACGCCGCGGAGGCCTACATCCGCAAGTACTTCGCCGATACGAACTCCTACTACGCGCAGGTGCGCACGGAGCTGCTCGACGAGCTGGACGCAAGCCCGCCCACGCTGCCGACCGGCACCGACGTCGTGCACGTCGGCCTCGTCACCGACCGGCACTGCAACACCGGCATGGACCGGGTGATCGTCGCGTTGCTCGAGCGGCTGGGCGTGCGCGTGCTCGTCAGCGCGGGTGACGACGCGTTCAGCGGAACGTTCGCGTTCGAGTCGGCGTGCACGGCCGGCCTCGCCTCGGCGTCGCGCCGCGCCCACATCGCCGACGTGTTCGTCGGCGGAAACCACGACTCGGAGATGACGCTCGCCGACGAGAAGGACCAGGGCATCGAGGTTCTGGACGGCGAGCCGGTCACCGCCGGCGGGCTGACCTTCGTCGGGTTGCCCGATCCGCGTTCCAGCAGGTACGGGCAGGGCATCCGCCCGTCGTCATCGAAGCTGCAGACCCGGCTGGTGTCGGACCAGGGCGCGCGGGCCGCGTCGATCGCGTGCGACAGCGACGGGCCGGCGATCGTCGTGCTGCACGATCCGCGCGCGGGACGAAAGGCGCTCGAGGACGGCTGCGGAAATGCGGTGCTCGCGCTCGACGGGCACACGCACGAGCAGCACGGGCCGGACCCGGTCACCCTCCCGGACGGCTCGGTCGGCTACATGTTCACCGGGGCGTCCAGCGGCGGTGCACCGACCGACAAGACGATCGAGCACAGCTTCTCCTCCAGCCTGACGGTGGGCCCGCTCAACCACGACGCGACGATCAACATCGTGAGCGTCGACGGCGCGACCGGCCGACTGCTCGGCGTGACGGAGTGTCGGGTGCGCCCGGATCAGAGCGTCACGTTCGTCCAGCAGCTGATCAGCTGACGATCCACGCACAGCCTCAGCCCAGGCGGGCGAGCAGGACCTCCGACGGCACAGCCCACGCCCCGCTGCGGGCGGTGTCGCTGATGACCTGCCCGTCGTTCGTCACGACCACCACCGGCCGCCCCGGCGGTTCGTTCGCCACGAGGCGGCGGATCAGATCGTCGGCGATCTCGTCCGCGGCGCTGAACAGCACCCGCACGCCACGCGGTGCACCGGCCTGGACCGGCGGCCGCTCGCCACCGTCGAAGACGGCCGTGATCTCAGCGCCGGACTGCGCTGCGAGCGGCGCGAGCCCGCCGACCAGTCGGGCCCGCTGGTCGGCAAGGGACAGCTCGCCGTACCCGGTCTTCGTCACGTTGTACCCGTCGATCACGACATGGACGTTGGGTACCGCGAGCAGCCGGTCCAGCGCGGCCGGATCGGTTGCGCTGCGTCGCCCGCCTTCAGCCTGGGCCGACCCCACCGCGTCGGCCGGACGCAGCGCGGGCGGGGGCAGAGACAGCTCGCGCCGCACGCCGTTCGCCGCCTGCACGAGCGTGTCGACGAGCAGCCACAGGCGGGCGTCGTCGACCTCGCGTTCGGTGCGCGACCCACGCCGGGCCGACTCTGCCGACCGTTCCGCATCGGCCTGCCGCACCCGTTGCCGGCGCAGTTCGGTCTCGTGCGTTGCGGCCTGGGCGTCGAGCCGGGTGCGCAGTTCCTCCTCACCGGCGCGGGCGGCGTCCCGGTCGCGCTCGGCCGCGCGCAGCTCCCGGGTGCGCTCGCGCAGCGCCTTGCGCAGGTCCGCAAGCTCGCTCTCGATCGCCGTGGCGGCCGCCGCCACCGCGTCGCGGACCCGCGACGGCTCACCCTTCGCCTGCGAGCGCAGCTCGGCCAGTTCGCTGCGCAGCCGTTCGATCCCGTCCTTCTGCCCGGCAGCCACACCCCGCTCGGCGGCCCACCGTCGATTCGCCGCGACGAGGACTTCCTGCCATCCGTCCGGCCGGGTGAGGTACGCGACGACGGCGACGTCGACGGGATCGGCGGCCGCCGTCGACGCGCCGTTGCGGACGGCAGCGGTCAGCCCGGGCGACGTGTCGGCGACGACCTCCGCCACCTTGGCGCGGAAGTCCTCGTCCGCGTCGAGGGCCGCGCCGAGCGCCACCGCGCCCAGCTGCCGACGCTTGGGTGGGGCGAACCGCGCATACGCGCGCAGCGGCGCGGGCACCTCGTCGGCGGGCAGCCGGCCGAGCACGTCTGCTGCGATGGTGAGCACCTGGACGCGCGCCGGCTCGGCGAGCACGAGGTCGTCCGGTCCAGCACTGTCCACGATCAAGCCTCGCTTGGCTCGGTTGATCGGCAAAGCCTGCACCCAATTGTTCGCTCGCTGCGCTCGCTCACGACGCGAGGGTACGCACGCCCGCTGGGCGCGGCTGCGCGGTTTCGTCGGACCCCCGGCCTAACTTGCAAGACATGACCATGGCAGCGCGGCAGCTCAGCCTGGATGAGCTCGGCGAGCCACTGCGCACGACGACCTTCGTGGTGGTCGATCTCGAGACCACCGGCGGTTCGGCCGGTGCCGATGCCATCACCGAGGTCGGCGCGGTCAAGGTCCGCAGCGGCGAGGTGCTCGGCGAGTTCCAGACCCTCGTCAACCCCGGGATGGCCATCACCCCGTTCGTCAGCGTCCTCACCGGCATCACCGATTCGATGGTGTGCGGGGCCCCGAGCCCGGGCGCGGTCGTGCCGTCCTTCCTCGAGTTCGCGCGGGGCAGCGTGCTCGTAGCGCACAACGCGCCGTTCGACGTCGGGTTCCTGAAGACCGCGTGCGCGCAGCTGGCGATCGCCTGGCCGGGCTTCGCGGTCGTCGACACCGCGGTCCTGGCCCGGCGCGTCCTCACCCGCGACGAGGTGCCCAACTGCAAGCTCGCCACGCTGGCGCCGTTCTTCCATGCCGAGACGATGCCCACGCACCGGGCGCTCGACGACGCCCGCGCCACCGTCGACGTCCTGCACGGGCTGATCGGCCGGCTCGGCAACCTCGGCGTCCACTCGCTGCCGGAGCTTCGCGCCTTCACAGCGCAGGTCACCGAGGCCCAGCGGCGCAAGCGCCATCTGGCCGACGGCCTGCCCCCAGGACCGGGCGTCTACATCTTCCGGGACGCGCAGGGCCGTCCACTCTACGTGGGGACGAGCCGCAACATCCGTTCGCGGGTCCGGCAGTACTTCGTCTCGAGCGAGACGCGCAGCCGGATGGGCGAGATGGTGGGCCTGGCCGAGCGGGTCGACCCGATCCCGTGCGCGCACGCGCTCGAGGCGCAGGTGCGCGAGTTGCGGCTCATCGCCGCGCACAAGCCGCGCTACAACCGGCGGTCCAAGTTCCCGGAGCGGTCGGTGTGGCTCAAGCTCACCGTCGAGCCGTTCCCCCGGCTGTCGGTCGTGCGCGAGCGGCGTCCGGACGGCGCGTCCTACCTCGGCCCGCTCCGTTCGCAACGGCAGGCCGAGGCGGTGCGCGACGCCATCCACGACGCCGTGCCGCTGCGCCAGTGCAGCGACCGCGTGTCGCTGCGCCGGATGGTCCGCGCCGCGTGCGTCCTGGCCGGCATCGGCCGGTGCGGGGCGCCGTGCGAGGGCGCCGTGCCCCCCGAGGAGTACGCGGCGCTCGTCGACCTCGTGGCCGCGGCGTGGACGGGCGACGTCCGGCCCTTGGTCGAGCCGCTCGAAGGCAAGCTGGCCAGGCTGTCCGAGACCCAGCGCTACGAGCAGGCCGGCGTGGTCCGCGACCGGATCGCCACCGTCGTCCGCGCGTGCGCCCGAATGCAGCGGCTCGCGGCGCTGCACGACATCGACGAACTCGTCGCCGCCCGCCCGGACGGCGGGGGTGGCTGGGAGCTGTCGGTCGTCCGGGCCGGGCGGCTGGCGGCGGCCGGGCACGTCCCGCGGGGGGTGGCTCCGGGGCCGGTCGTCGACGCGCTGCGCGCCACTGCCGATGTCGTGGACAAGGATCATGCGTCGCTCGCCGAGGAGAGCGAGTGCATCCTGCGCTGGCTCGAGGAGCCCGGCACGCGCCTCGCCTGGACCAGCCAGCCATGGTCGATGCCCGCCTTCGGCGCGGGCGGGCTGCGCGGCTACCTCGCCGCGCAGCGCGGCGCGGCGGATCCCTTCGCCGATCGCCGTCGGCTGCCTGTTGTGAGCCGCCCCGCCCGCTCTAGGCTCACTGCGTGATCTCACCCCACGAAATCGCTCCGCTGGCGCTCCACGATTTCGCAGGGACCCCGAAATGATTACCGCGATCGTCATGATTGGCACCGAGTCGGACAAGATCCCCGAGGTCGCCGAGGCGATCGCCGATCTCGACGGCGTCAGCGAGGTGTACTCCGTCGCCGGCGACGTCGACCTGATAGCAGTGGTGCGGGTGCGCGAGTTCGACGCGATCGCCGAGGTCATCGCCGGCCGGCTGTCGAAGATCCCGGGCGTCATCCACACCGACACGCATGTCGCCTTCCGCGCCTACTCGCGCCACGACCTCGAGGCGACCTTCTCCATCGGTCTGGAGTAGCAACCGCGCGATCTTGTGCATATCCCTACGCCCCAGCACGCCCCGGCGCACAAGATCGCTGGATTAGTCCCTGATCGCGCTGTCGCGCGGCCCGTTCCGGGCTGAAAATCGTTGGGTGGTCGCCCGCAGACGTCGTTGCTCCTTGGTCGGTTGAGGCCGTGGATTAGTCGGATGGTGGGAACCGCGCTGTGGGCCCTTCAGTGTTGCTTCGAGCACGCGGCCTAGCTTGCCTATGCCCCAGCGGTTCTCGCGGGCGGCCCGCCTGTCATCGAGCCGGCGAGGAGGTCGGGATGCTGGAAGAGACGGAAGATCATGAGCAGCTCGTCGAGCGGGTCGCGGCACTGGATATCGGCAAGGCCGAGCTGGTGTGCTGTGTTCGGGTGCCCGGCGAGGGCAGTAGGCGGCGGCAGGAGGTGTCGACGTATTCGACGATGACCCGATCGTTGCAGCTGCTGGCCGAGCGGCTGTTGGAACTCGGCGTGACTCGGGTGGTGATGGAGGCGACCAGTGACTACTGGAGGCCGCCGTTCTACCTGCTCGAGGCGCACGGGTTCGAGGTGTGGCTGGTCAACGCCAAGGACGTCAAGCACCTGCCCGGCCGGCCCAAGACAGACAAGTTGGACGCGGTGTGGTTGTGCAAGGTGGCTGAGCGGCAGATGATCCGCCCGAGCTTCGTTCCGCCGGTCCCGATCCGCCGGCTGCGGGATTTGACCCGCTACCGTGTCGACCTGGTCGGCGCGCGGACCGCGGAGAAGAACCGGGTGGAGAAGCTGCTCGAAGATGCCGGCATCAAGGTCTCGGTGGTGGCCAGCGACATCTTCGGCGTATCGGGTCGGGACATGATGGCAGCGCTGGTCGCCGGGCAACGGGACCCGAAGGTGCTCGCCGCGCTGGCGCGGGCCCGGATGCGGGCCAAGATCCCGCAACTGGAGGAGGCGTTCACCGGGTTCTTCACCGACCACCATGCGTTCTTGCTGGCCAAGATGCTCTCCCGCGTCGACACGATCGATGCCGACATCGCCGAGCTGGACGCCAAGATCGAGGAGCAGATCGCCCCTTTCGCCCAGGCGGTGGCGCAACTGGTTGACATCCCCGGCGTGGACGCCACCACCGCGAGCGTCATCATCGCCGAGATCGGGGTGGACATGAGCCGGTTCCCCACCGCCGGGCACCTGGCCTCCTGGGCCAAGTTCGCCCCCGGCGTGAAAGAGTCGGCCGGCAAGAAGAAGGGCACCGCCAGCACCGGGCACGGCAACCGCTACCTAGCCCGCGCGCTCGGTCAGGCCGCACTCTCGGCCAGCCGCACCGACACCTTCCTCGGCCAGCGCTACCGGCGCCTGGCCCGCCGGCGCGGCAAGAAGAAAGCCATCGTCGCCGTCGGCCGCTCCGTCCTGATCATCATCTGGCACCTGCTCGCAAACCCCGAGACCCGCTTCACCGACCTCGGCCCGGACTTCTACGACAAACGCGTCAGCGCCAGCCGCCAGATGCGCAACCACGTCACCCAACTCGAAGCACTCGGCTACAAGGTCACCCTCGAATCCGCCGCCTGACATCGCAAGCGCACTGACCCACAACACACGCCGGGTCATCCCACGCTGCCCGCTTGCGTGGATTTTCGGTCTAGGTCGTGCGGTTCAGCCGCTCGAGCCACTCGTTGTAGGCGGCGCGGGCGTCGTCCGCGTCGTCGTCGACAGTCTCGCCGGCCGTGCCGGTGTGCGCGGCGAACGTCGCGCCGCGGGCCTGCTCGAGCCAGCCTTTCGGGGCCGGCGCCCGATCAACTGTGCGCAGCCAGCCGGCCACCAGGATCACCATGATCACCAGCATGATTCCGTCGCCGCCGAACCACATGATCGCGCCGCCGGTGCGGGTGTCGGACAGCGCATCGACGTCGAGCGTGGACGGCTCCAGATGCACGGCTTGCGTGCCCTGCATCAGCACGATCCCGGTGAAGGTGTCGACCGCCATCGCGACGGCGAGCAGCAGCCAGCGGGCCGGCGACCCGAGCCGCCAGCGGATCGGCTCGTTCGCCACGACCAGCACGAAGAACTGGCAGCCGGCCAGCACGTAGACGAGATGTTCGAGCTGGCCCGCCCAGGTGCTGCTCATGATCGTGTCCATCAGACCGGTGAGGTGGCTGCCGACAATGACGGCGGCGTAACTCGCCAGCGCGACGGGCGGAGCGGTCAGCAAGGACACGAACCGGCCGCGAGCGATCCGTTCGATCCGGGCACGCCGCTCGGCGCGCGTCGCATCGAGCGCGAGCGTGAGCGGGCGACCCGCCACCAGCAGCGCCGGCGCCACCATGACAAGAGCCAGGTGTCCGATCATGTGCGCGCTGAACAGCACCTGGTCATAGACCGCGATGCTGCCGCTGGTCGCGAACGCGCACACCGCAAGGCCGGCGAAGAAGGCGGCCGTGCGGCGCACCGGCCAGCGGCTGCCCGGGCTGCGCACCGCGACCAGCGCGACGCCGGTCAGGTAGCCCGCGGCGGCGAGGACAAGCACTGCGACGGCGACCGCGTCCAGCTGCCACGCCGTCACCAGCGAGGACCCGACGAGCGGCTTTGTCGGGCTGTCGGCGCCACCTCGGGTTAGCGCGTCGGCGGACCCCATGTGCATGCCCGCGTGGTCGCTCCCGCCGGCATCCAGGTAGTGCCACACGCCGAACGACAAGGCGACGACGCCCGCCGCCGCGATCGCCCACGCGGCGACGGCGAGGCGCGGGAGCCGGGACGTCACGCGTCAAGTATCCGCACCCGCGCGGCTTGGCTGGACGCGACCCACGCGTCGAGCAGCTGCCCGGCCGCGCCGGAGTCGATCGACTCCGCGGCCAGGCGCAGGCCGCGGGCGAGCGCGTCGTGCAGCCGCTCGGCGCTGAGCCCGTCGTAGGCGGCGATCGCGGCGGCCGCGTTCAGCAGGACGACGTCCCGGACGCCCGGCGCGCCGCCGCCGAGCACGTCGCGGACGACCCGCGCGTTGAGCTCCCGGTCACCGCCGCGCAGCGTCTCCGGCGACACCGGCTCGATGCCCAGCGCGGCCGGGTCGACGGTCGCGGCCACGACGGTGCCACCGGCCGCCACCCAGGCGCTCGACGTGGTGGTGGTCGTCAGCTCGTCCAGACCGTCGTCGCCGCGGAACACCAACGCGGTGTCCCCGCGCGCGGCGAGCACGGCGGCCATGACCGGCGCCATCCGCAGATCTGCGCAGCCGACTGCAGCCGCCGGCACCCGCGCCGGATTGGTCAGCGGGCCGAGGAAGTTGAAGAACGTCGGGACGCCCAGCTCGCTGCGCGGCGCCCCTGCGTGCCGCATGCCGGCGTGGAAGACCGGCGCGAAGCAGAAGCCGATCCCCACCTCGGCGACGGTGCGCGCCACCGCCGAGGCCGGCAGGTCGATGGCGACGCCGAGCTCCTCTAGGACGTCGGCGGACCCGCAGCTGGACGTCGCCGCCCGGTTGCCGTGTTTGACGACGCGCCGTCCGGAGCCGGCGACCACGAGTGCTGCCATCGTGGAGATGTTGACGGTGTGCGCGCGGTCCGCGCCGGTGCCGACGACGTCGACGGCGCGGCCCTCGATGGTCAAGGGGACGGCCCGCTCGACCATCGTGCGCACCAGGCCGGACAGCTCGGCCGGTGTCTCGCCCTTGGCCCGCAAGAGGACCGCGAACGCGGCGAGCTGGGCGGGCGTCGCGTTGCCGGCCATCACCTCGTCCATCGCCCATGCCGTGTCGTCGGCGGAGAGCCCGGCACCGGCCATGAGCGAGGTGAGAAGGGCCGGCCACGACGGCCCGGCGGGAGTCGTCATGCGATCTAGCGGACGACGGGGACGCCGGCGTACCGCCGGCGCAGCTGCTCGGCGATCACCGAGGCGCTCTCGACCGGGTCGATCGGCGTGTTGATCACAGCGTCGGCGAGTGACCAGCTGGCCAGCCAGCCGTCCTGGCGACGCGCGATCAGCACGACGATCGACGGGCAGTCCTCGAGCTCGTACTTGAACTGGCGGGCCAGCCCCATGCCGCCGGTGGGCTGCGCCTCGCCGTCGAGAATCGCGACATCGACGTCACCGGCATCGAACTCGCGCACGACGTCGGAGTTGCTGGCGCACTCGACCCACTCGATACGGCCGGTGTCCGGCGCCGGACGGCGTCCCACGGCGGTGCGAAGCTGCGCCCGCACGGCTGCCGAATTGCTGTACACGAGGACGGTCACCCGGTCCGGCACGCTAGTCACCGACCGATGGTATCCGGGCCGGGAACCGCCGCCGCCCGCCGTCCGTTGAGAACCGGCAACACGAGCTACCCCCATCGCGAATCCCCCGTAGGGGCAGGACATAATGCCTGGGTGACATCGACCGCCACCGCGCCCGACTTCGGCAGCCGGATCCACTCGCTGACGCGTCCCAACATCGTCAGCGTCGGGACGATCGTGTGGCTCTCGAGCGAACTCATGTTCTTCGCCGGCCTGTTCGCCATGTACTTCACGGTCCGGTCGGTGCATCCGGGCGACTGGCCGATGACGCTGCCCGACGGCGCGGACATCAAGCTCTCCATCGGCTACGCCCTGCCGTTCACGGTGATCCTGGTGCTGTCCAGCATCACGTGTCAGATGGGCGTGTTCGCGGCCGAGAAGGGCGACGTCTTCGGGCTGCGCCGCTGGTTCGTCATCTCCTTCTTCATGGGCCTGATCTTCGTGCTCGGCCAGGCGAACGAGTACCGCATGCAGGTCAACGACGGGAACACGATCTCGGCCACCGGGTACGGCTCGGTGTTCTACCTGACGACCGGCTTCCACGGGCTGCACGTGATCGGCGGCCTGATCGCGTTCATCTTCTTCCTCATCCGTACCGCGCTGGGCAAGTTCACACCGGCCCAGGCAACCGCGGCCATCGTCGTGTCGTACTACTGGCACTTCGTCGACATCGTGTGGATCGGCTTGTTCTCGGTGATCTACCTCATCAGATGACCCGGACCGCCTAACCAGCCGACCTAGCCGACCGTGAAGGGGTACCTGTGGACGAGGACATCGACGTCGAGAGGGAGTTCGGCTTCGAGCCGGCCGTCTCGGCTACCGGTGCCACCGCCGAGAACGACGTCGCGAAGCGGACTAGGACCTCCAAGCGCCGGGGCGGCCTGCGGCGTCGAGTCGGCGCCACGATCGTTTTGTTCGCGGCGCTCGCATCGATGGGCGGCGTGTACGCCGCGTTCGCCGCGTCCTCCGGCGCCAGCGACACGGGGATGGGCGCGGACGACATCAAGGCCGGCCAGCAGCTGTATCAGGTCAGCTGCATCACCTGCCACGGAGCGAACCTCGACGGCATCCAGGGCCAGGGTCCGTCGCTGATCGGGGTCGGCGGCGCGGCCGTCTACTTCCAGGTGTCAACCGGACGGATGCCCGCCACGGCGCAGGGTGCCTACGTCCCGGCCAAGGAAGCGAAGTTCAACGAGCGCGAGATCGAGGAGCTCGCGGCGTACGTCGAGTCGGTCGGCGGCGGTCCGTCGTTGCCGCTGGGCAACCTGCGCGGCGACAGCAGGTCGATCGCCGAGGGCGGCGATCTGTTCCGGCTCAACTGCGCGTCCTGCCACGGCACGACCTTCAAGGGCGCGCCACTGTCAGCGGGAAAGGTCGCGCCGTCCCTCAACAACGCCACCGACCAGCAGATCGTCGCGGCGATGTTGTCCGGCCCGGAGAACATGCCGATCTTCAGCGACAACCAGCTGACGCCTGACCAGAAGCGGGCGATCGTCGCCTACATCCAGACCCTCAAGGCATCGAAGGATCCAGGCGGAGCCGGCATCGACCGCGTCGGCCCGGTCTCCGAGGCGATCGTCGCCTGGGTCGGCGGCGTCGGCGCGGTCATGATCGCCATCCTGTGGATCGGAGCGAAGAGCCGGTGAGCGAGCGCAGCGAGCGAACAATCAGGCGCAGGCTTTGCCGACCGAACGAGCGAAGCGAGGCTCGGTCGTGAGCGAGCGCAGCGAGCGAACAATCAGGCGCAGGCTTTGCCGACCGAACGAGCGAAGCGAGGCTCGGGCGTGAGCGAGCAGCACGGGCCCGAGGACGGGCCGACGGCCGACGACATCCGGAAGATGACGCCGGAAGAGGCGATGATCGCCGGTGCGGAGTCCGACGACATCCACATCGTCCACCGTCGCGACCGCTTCCCGATTCCCGGCACGAACGCCGAGAAGCGCGCCGAGCGAGGTGTCGCCCTGGCGTTCGCCATTTCGGGTTTGGCGGGGGTCGGTTTCATCGTCGCGTTCATCGCGATGCCCTACAAATGGCACCTGCCCGGCACGCCGCAGAACTTCCGCTTCTACACGCCGGCGCTCGGTGGCCTGCTCGCGATCATGCTGCTGTTCCTCGGCATCGGCATGGTCCTCTGGGCCAAGTGGCTGATGCCCGAGGAGGAGACGGTTCAGGACCGCCACGACGTGCCGTCCACCGAAGAAGACCTGCTGATGACCGAGGCCACCCTCATCGTCGGCCTCGATGACACCGGCCTGCCGCGCCGCAGCCTGATCCTGCGCTCGCTCGCCCTCGCCGGCGGCGCGATGGCCACCGTGCCGCTCGTCGCGCTCGTCGGCGGCATGATCAAGAAGCCGGGCGACAAGCTGCTCCACACCCTCTTCCGGCCCCGCCCGGACGACCCCAACTTCGCGGCCACGAACGGCCTGATACCACTCGTCTACTCACCCGACTGGCGTCGGGTCAGCCCGGACGATCTTGCGCCGGGCGGAATCGCCACCGTCTTCCCGGGTGTTCGCGAGGAGACCGCGGACGGCACGAACGGCCTCACCGACGCCAGCTCGCCCACCTTGCTGATCCGGCTGCGTCCGGGCCAGACCGTGAAGCCGCGCAAAGGGCAAGCGACCTTCGGCTGGCCGGCCGAGAACCCGGAGTTCCTCGCGTTCTCGAAGATCTGCACGCACGCCGGGTGTCCTGCGTCGCTGTACGAGAAGCAGACCGGCCGCCTGCTGTGCCCGTGCCACCAGTCGCAGTTCCAGGTCCTCGAGGACGCGAAACCGGTATTCGGGCCGGCTACCCGCAGCCTGCCCAAGTTGCCGATCAAGGTGGAGGTCGGCGACGACGGCCGGCAGTACTTCCTCGCCGCGAGCGACTTTCACGAGGCGATCGGTCCGGGCTTCTGGGAGCGGGCATGACGAGTACGCAGACGCGCAAGCAGGACGCCCCGCGTACCCCGCAGGGCAAGATGGGCAAGTTCTTCGACGACCGGCTGAACATCGCCCGTCCCACTCGGGTGCAGCTGAACAAGGTGTTCCCGGACCACTGGTCGTTCATGATGGGCGAGATCGCGCTGTACTCGTTCATCATCCTGCTGCTCACCGGCACCTACCTGTCCTTCTTCTTCGACCCGTCGATGGCCGAGACCGTCTATCCGAAGAACGGCACGTACGTCCCCATGCAGGGCCTGACGATGTCGAAGGCCTACGAGTCGACACTCAACATCACCTTCGACGTCCGCGGCGGCCTGGTCATCCGGCAGATCCACCACTGGTCGGCGCTGCTGTTCCTCGCGGCGATGCTCATCCACATGTGCCGGGTGTTCTTCACCGGCGCGTTCCGCAAGCCGCGCGAGCTCAACTGGCTGATCGGGCTCTCGCTGATCGCGCTCGGCATCATCGAGGGGTTCGCCGGCTACTCGCTGCCCGACGACCTGCTCTCCGGCACCGGGCTGCGCATCGCCGACGCGATCATGCTGTCGATCCCGGTCGTCGGTACCTGGGTGTCGTTCCTGATCTTCGGCGGAACGTTCCCAGGTGACCTGATCATCGGACGCTTCTACATAGCGCACGTACTACTGATCCCTGCCATCATCACCGTGTTGATCGCGGCGCACCTGGCGCTGGTCGTGCGGCAGAAGCACACCCAGTTCCCGGGCCATGGGCACGACGAGGACTCGGTCGCCGGCGAGCGGGTGTACCCCTTGTACGCGGCGAAGGCGGGCGGGTTCTTCTTCATCGTCTTCGGCGTCTGCGCGGCGTTGGGCGGGCTGGCCCAGATCAACCCGGTGTGGCTGTTCGGCCCGTACACGCCGTCGCAGGTTTCCTCGGGTTCGCAGCCCGACTGGTACATGATGTTCCTCGACGGGTCGACCCGGCTGTTCCCGTCCTGGGAGATCCGGCTGTGGCATCACACCGTGCCGCCGTTGTTCTGGCCGACGGTCGTGCTGCCCGGCATCCTGTTCACGGTCGCCGGGGCGTATCCGTTCATCGAAGCGAAGATGACGAACGACACCCGCAAGCACCATCTGCTGCAGCGCCCGCGCGACGTCCCCGTCCGCACCGGGCTGGGCTGCATGGCGCTTGCCTTCTACGTCGTGTTGTTCCTGTCCGGTGGCAACGACGTCATCGCGAAGGCGTTCGACATCTCGCTGAACGCCATGACGTGGGGTGGCCGGATCGCGCTGCTGATCCTGCCGCCGCTCGCGTACCTCGTCGCGTACCGGATATGCCTGGGGCTGCAGCGCCACGACCGCGAAGTGCTCGAACACGGCGTCGAGACCGGCATCATCAAGCTGTTGCCGACCGGCGAGTACATCGAGGTGCACCAGCCGCTCGGCCCGACCGACGAGCACGGCCACGGCGCGCTGAGCTACTCCGGAACGCCGGTGCCCAAGCGCATGAACCAGATCGGCGCCGCGTCCCCGCTCAAGCACATCCGCGGGTTCTTCTACCCCGTCAAGGAGAAGCCGGAGATCCAGGCCGCCATCGATGAGCTCGAGGAGCGCGAGCGCGTCGAGGCGATCGGCGACGCCGAGTCCCCCAAGCAGCTCACCGACTGACGCGCTCGATCACCACCCACCGGGTGACGTCGGGACGGGTCAGATGTGCGTGAACGAACCGTAGGTCGTCACCGCGGGATCCCAGATGTTCTGGTAGTCGACGCCCTGATCGGTGTCGATGGCAGCCACCGTCTTGCCCGGGCTCAGGTAGATCCCCACGTGGTACACGTCGCCGACGCTGTCGTGATAGAAGACGAGGTCGCCCGGCACCGCGCGGGCGGCCGGGATCAGCCGGGCCTCGAGCGCCTGGTCCTCCGACACCCGCGGCGTCGCGTACCCGGTCCTGCCGTAGCTGAACAGCACCAGCCCGGAGCAGTCGAACTTGTCCGGCCCGGTCGCCCCCCAGACGTACGGGTCACCGACGTGCCGCTTGGCTACTGACGCGACCGTCTTGTTCCGCCTCGGAACGGTCACCGCACCGGAGCCGGCCGGCCCGCGGGTGTCGCGCGCCGCGCAGCCGAGGGGCGTGTTGCTGCCGAGGCCGACGTTGACCACCCAGAGGCAGCCGATGTGCGTGCCGGTCGCCACTGGCACCGTGATGTCGTAGGCCGACCGCGGCCCGGCCGTGTCCGGTCGTGGGGCCGGGTACCGATGGGTTACCACCGTGGCGGCGGACCGGCCGTCCACGTAGAGGACGACGATCGCGTTGCGGCCGAGGTAGTCCGGATCGCTCGCCCAGCCGCGGAACCGCATTGCGGCGCGGTGTGCCGCGGCGTGCTGGATGCTGCCCTGCGGACTGTGGGCGGCACGCTGCGCATCGTTGAGCCTCGTGCCCAGCGGCGTGGGAACGCACGTCAGGACGGTGTCGAGCCCGGCGGCGACGTCGCGCGCGACCACGCATGCGGTGTGCGGGTCGGAGTTCAGCTGGCCGGTGATCGAGAAGCCGGGCGTAGGGCCGGTCCGGTACCTCGCGGTGATCCTCGGCCTGGCGACGGACGTCGGACCGGCCCCCGTCCACCTGTGGCCGTCGACGACGACCCCGACGGTCACGTTGGTCGCCAGCGCGTCGGGGTCGGCGGCCCAGCCGGTGAACCGAATGCCCCCGGCGACCGCGGTGACTCTCCAGACCGCACCGATCGGGTCGTGGGGGCCGGCCGGATTGGCCCGCGCCTGCTCGGCAGGTCCAGCCAGAGCGAGCGACACAAGGGCGGCGGAGACCAGGGCGGCGACGCGAAACCATCGTCCGCGGCAGGGACTCGCAGGGCTCAGGTGCATCAGAGGTGGCCTTTCAGCGCTTCAGCCCCCGCCGTAACTCCCGCCCCAGACTACCTAACAACAACCCAACACGAAAGAGCAGAAAGTCCAGAACCTGGGTGCCGATGCGAGCGGGCCAGCCGGAGATCCGAGGCGGCGGATCAGGACAGTCGGCGGCCGCCGATGTAGTACTCGAAGAGCAGGCCACCGATCGCGAACATCAGGAACAGCACACCGACGATCACGAGCCACACCTGAACCAGGCTCAGGCCCAGGCCGACGACGGTGGCGGCACCGGCGAGCGTCACGGGCCAGTAGCTTCCCGGGCTGAAGAAGCCCAGGTCACCGGCTGCCTCGGCGATCTCGGCGTCGCTGCGGTCCTCGGGGCGCGGGTCGATGCGGCGCGAGACGAACCAGAAGAACCCACCGGGGATCCCGACAAGACCGCCGGACAGGATCAGCGCAGCGACGCCCACCACCTCGACGTGCTGCTGGGTCTGGCGGGTCCAGATCGCGTAGCCGGCAGCGGTGAGCCAGAAGAACGCGGCGACCCCGAGGAACAGCCTTGCTTCGACCTTCACGTCAGGCTCCTGACCTGTGCGCCGCGTGGCGGGCGTTGCGATCGCTGTCCAGCGGGTAGGTGGTCGTCGCGTAGGGATCCTTCTCTGGTTGCGCCTGCGCCAGCGCCTTGGCCTGCCGGTTCGGGTCCGCCGGGCCGATCCGGGTGAGTGCATCGAGGTACTTCTCGAAGGTCTGCTCGGTGACGACGCGGACCTCGAAGTTCATCTGCGAGTGATAGGTGCCGCACAGCTCGGCGCATCGGCCGACGTAGCTACCGAGCGTCGTCGCGGTGATCTCGAACTGGTTGTCGCGCGCAGTCGAAGTGGTGCCGTACGGGATGACGTCGCGCTTGAACAGGAACTCCGGCACCCAGAAGGAGTGGATCACGTCCTCGGAGTGCTCCACGAAGCGGACCGTCCGGTTGACCGGGATGACCAGGATCGGGATCTCGTTCTGCGAACCGACCGTCGACAGGTAGAGCTTTCCGGTCGCAGTGTCGTCGCCACCGCTGGCGCCGCAGTTGACCGAGATGTTGCTCGACGTCTCGTCGCACTTCGGCTGCCCGGTCGCGGCCTCCCCGGTGGCGCTGCGCAGGTTCTTCTCGCCCGGGTAGACCGTCTCGTGGACGACGCCGGTCTTGTCGGTGTACTGGTGGTACTCGAACTGCCAGTTCCACTTGAACGCATCGACCTGGACCCGGACCTGCGGGTTCGCGGTGAGCTTGTTGACGTTGTCCTCGACGACCACCGTGCGATAGAACAGCCCGGCGATGACCAGGAACGGGAAGGTGAAGCAGACCGCCTCGACGGTGAAGTTGTACTTCGTCTGGCGCGGCAGCTCGTCGTCCTTCTTGCGGTAGCGGATCACGCACCAGAAGATCAGGCCCCACACGATGATGCCGAGCGCGAGCGCGGTGACGCCGGCCCACGTCCAGAGCACCCGCATCTCGGTGCTCTGTTTCGTGACGCCGGTGGGAAAGCCGAACCGGAGGTTGCGTTCCCAGCCAGCCGTGGAACAGCCGGTCAGTGCCACGGCCAGTAAGCCGAGCAGCGCCGCCGCACGGCCCCCGCGGACCCAACGCCTACGACGCACCTGCAACCGCCTCTCGGACCCGTCCGGAATCGGTTCGGAGCCTACTGGACCGCCCCCGCGCAAAGCGTGGCGGGGCACGCCGATCGCAGCGCTAGCGTGATCCCCATGCCGGCCTTTCTGGACGCTGCCGCGGGTGCTCCGCTGCACCCGGTGGCGCGGGAGGCGTTGCTGGCAGCGTTGGACGCCGGTTGGGCAGACCCGGCGCGGCGCTACGGCGCCGGGCGGCGCGCGCGGCTGCTGCTCGACGCCGCCCGCGAGTCGGTGGCCGAGGGGCTCGGGGCCCGCCCGGACGAGGTGAGCTTCATCGCGAACGGGACGCAGGCGCTGCACGCGGCCGTGCTCGGCGCGCTCACCGGAAACCGCCGGGCCGGGCCGGGTTTCGTGCACACCGCGGTCGAGCACTCGGCCGTCCTGCATGCCGGGCAGGCGCACGGGACGGCCACCCCGGTCGCGGTCGACCGGCTCGGGCGGGTCGACCCCGACGCGTTCGTGGCAGCCGCCCGCGGCGACGGCGTCGCGGCCGCCGCGTTGCAGGCGGCCAACCACGAGGTGGGCACCCGCCAGCCGGTGCCCGAGGTCGCGGGTCGGATCGGTGCGGTGCCGCTGGTCGTCGACGGCACGCAGACTGTCGGGCACGCTGCGCTGCCCGGCGGGTGGTCCGTCCTCGCCGCGGACGCCCGGACCTGGGGCGGCCCGACGCTCGGCGTGCTCGCGGTGCGCACCGGCGTGCGGTGGCGCTCGCCCTATCCGGAGGACGAACGGGAGGCCGGCCGGGTGCCCGGCGTGCCGAACCTCCCGGCCATCGTGGCGGCAGCTGCGTCGCTGCGCGCGGTCCTGGCCGACCGCGACGAGCACGCGGTCCGGCACGCGGCACTCGTCGACCGGATCCGGAGGGTGGTTGCCGCGACCGTGCCGGACGTCGACGTGGTGGGGGACCCGGACGACCGGCTGCCGCACATCGTCACGTTCTCCTGCCTGTACGTGGACGGCGAGGCGCTGCTGACCGGTCTCGACCGGCGCGGCTTTGCGGTGTCGTCAGGATCGTCGTGCACGTCGTCCACTCTCGAGCCCTCGCACGTGCTCGTCGCGATGGGCGCGCTGACCTCGGGCAACGTGCGGGTGTCGTTGCACCGCGGCACGACCAAGGCCGAGGTGGACGAGTTCCTCACCGTGCTGCCCGGCGTGGTGGCCGACGTCCGCGGCGAACTCGGGGCGGCGGGTCTGTGAGCGTCGTGCTGGACGCGCGGGGGCGGCGCTGCCCGCTGCCGATCCTCGACCTGGCGCGGCACATCGGCGAGGTGCCGGTCGGTGAGACGATCACCGTCGAGGCCGACGACCCCGCGGCGCTGCCGGACGTCCAGGCGTGGTGCCGGATGCGCGGCCACGAGTACGTCGGGACGTCGCCGGCGGCCGACGGCACGCCCGCCTACACCGTCCGCCGCCTGCACTGACCGCCGTCTTCGGCCGGTACCGACCTCGGCACGTCGCCGCGCGTCGGCATGCCCCGTCCTGCGCATGGCAACCTTTTCTGACTGCTCGCCCATCTGTAGGGGTGAGTGGAGGGAGCACACGTGCGTTCCGACGACGAGGAGTTCAGCGACTTCGTTCGTTCTAGTTCGCGCGCGTTGCTCCGCACGGCGTGGTTGTTGACCGGAGATGCTGCCTCGGCCGAAGACCTGGTGCAAGCCGCCCTGGCCCACACCTGGGTGCGATGGGGTCGGATCAGATCGAAGGACGCGGCCGCGGTCTACGTACATCGCGTCCTGATGACGACGTTTCTCGGTTGGCGGCGACGACGGTGGACCGCAGAGGTCGCCTCCGCCTCGGTGCCGGAGCTCGCCGGCGAGTCCGACGCCGAGGATCGGGCCGCGGTGCGCGAGGCGCTGATCTGCGCCGTTCGTGTCCTACCTCCGCACCAGCGCGCCGTTGTCGCGCTGCGGTACTTCAACGATCTGTCGGAGGCAACGACGGCCCGCATCCTGGGCTGCTCGGTCGGAGCGGTGAAGAGCCAATCGTCGCGGGCGATGCGCACGCTGCGCGCAACTCCTGGCCTGCAGGCAGTGATCACTGGGGAGAACGTCTGATGGACGAGTTCGAACGAGGCATGGTGTCCCTGCTCGACGAAGCGGTGCCTGAACCTCGACACGAGATCGAGATCGAGGACGTCCGCGGCCTCACCCGTTTCCCGCACGCCCCGCTGCGGTGGCGGGTCCGGCAGGCCGCGCGGCGGCGAAGGCAGCAAGCCGGGATCACGGGTCCGCACCGGCGCCGCCTGGCCGTCGTCGCTTCGATCGCGGCCGCCGCGACGATCGCCGCAGGCTCGTACGTCCTGGCGCGCAATGGCGCTCAGCCCAGCGTTGCGACCCAGCCAGGGCCGTCGTCGCAGACAACCCGGCCGTCCGTTACCACGGATCCGGCCGAGTTGACGTCGTCGTCCTGGAAGATCACCGAGATCATCGGCCGCAACGGTGCCGGGCCCGAAGCAGCGAGCGCGCCAGTAGCCTTCACGTTCGCGAACAGCGGGTCCACCGACCACGCCGGCAGCGGCGCGTCCACGCACATCACGGCAGGCCGGATCGAGTTCGGAACGTGGGTCAACGACTTGATGACGAACCACGGGCCCTCCTTGGACATCGCGCAGTCGAACTTCGTCTACGGGCTCATGGCGGGACGCCTCGACTGGTCGATCACCGGCGACACACTCACGCTGACTCGTCGCGGTCTGGGGTCGCTCGTCTTCGTACGGACCAGGGACAGCGCCAACTTGCCGTATGGCTTCGTCTCGGGTCGGTTCCTCGCCGTCGGTGGACCGGCGGGCATACCGTCCCCGCGCCCCATGCAGGGCACCGGCACCGTCCGGTTCACGAACACCGGCACCGGCGATACCCAGATCATCGACACCTCGACGATGGGCACGTACGGAGGCGCTATTGCTCCGGGAAGGTACACGGTCGTCGGGTACCTCTCGAACTACCAGGGCGGTCACGCGCAATGCGCCGCGAGCCGACCCGTCGTCATCGAGGAGAACCGCAGCACCAAGGCCGACGTGTATTGCCAGGAGCGGTGATGACGACGCCACCCGCGGGGGGTCGGGCCGCCGGCGCCGAGCACCACCAGCACGCCCGATCGGCGCAGCGTGACCCAGCGGTCGATCGTCATCCCTTGGCGGAGCCGAGCGTGAGACCGGCCACGAAGTGCTTCTGAAGGAGCACGAACACCACGAGCGTGGGGATGGCCGCCATCAGCGCGGCCGCGGCGATCATGTTCTGGTTGGTGACGAACTGGCCCTGCAGGTTCTGCAACGCCGAGGTGATCGGCCGTTTGTTGCCGGTGGACATCAGGGTGATCGCCCAGAAGAAGTCGTTGTAGATCCAGGTGGTGAGCAGCGTGGCGAGCGCCGCGAGCGCCGGCCGGCACAGCGGCAGGGTGAGCCGCCAGTACCGCGTCCAGACCGAGGCGCCGTCGACGATGGCGGCCTCATCCATGTCGCGCGGAATCGTCTTCATGTAGTTGCTCAACACGAATATGCAGAACCCGAGCTGGAACGAGACATTGATGACGATGAGGCCGGCAAGAGAGTCGTAGAGCAGTCCGTTGCCGCTGACGAAGTGCGGCACGTGGATCTTGAGGTAGATCCGGTAGAGCGGTGTGATGATCACTTGCTGGGGCAGCAGGTTGCCTGCGGTGAACAGGATCAGGAACGCGATGTTGAACTTGATGCTGAGCCGGGAGACAACGAACGCGACCCCCGACGCGAGCGCCAGTGTGACGATCACCGCGGGCACGGTGATGATTGCCGAGTTGAGGAAGAAGCGCCACATCTGCGACTGAGTCCACGCATCCGTGAAGTTCTTCAGCGTCAGGCTGTGCGGTAACGAGACGTAACCGAGCCGGTCGGTCTCCTTCTTCGGCCGCAGCGCCACATAGAGCGCGAACACGATCGGCGTGATCCAGAGGATGGTCGCCCCGATCATGAAGAGCTGCGCGGCGATCCTGCCCACTGTGGACCGGCGGTACTTCGGCCGCGGCACACGGACAAGCTGGGCGGCCGTGCCGGTGTCTGCGCTGGACATTACCGCTCCTCACGGCGGAAGCTCTGGTACAGGAAGATCGATATCGGGACCAGCGAGATGACGAGCAGCACCACGCCGAAGGTCGAGCCGAAGCCGATGCGCTGCGTCTCGCCGACGATGTTCTGGGTGACGAGCACAGACAGCAGCTCCAGGCCGATGTGTGGATTGCCCTTGGTCGTGATGTAGACCAGGTCGAACGCGCGCAGCGACTCGATCACGGTGACGACCAGGATGACGATGTTGATCGGTCGCAGCGTCGGAAAGACGACGCGCCAGAAGGTTTGCCAGGCGTTCGCACCGTCGACGGTTGCGGCTTCGCGCAGCGCCGGATCCACGGCTTTCAGGCCGGCGAGGTAGAGCACCATCACATACCCGGCCTGCCGCCAACTCGCTTCGACCAGGATCGCCCAGAGGTTGAGTTTCGGGTCGCCCAGCCAATCGATGAGGTTGTTGTCCTGGTTGCGGCCGATGACCGTGTTGATCAGACCCTGGTCCGGCGCGTAGACGAGCTCCCAGATGATTCCGATCAGTGCCAGCGACAGCATGACTGGCAGGAACAGCACGCTCTGGTAGATGCGGCTGCCCCGAATGCCGCGGTCGATGATGACCGCGAACAGCATGCCGAGCGGTGTGGCGATCAGGATGAATACGCCGAGCCAGATCGCGTTGTGCCGCACGGCGGGCCAGAACGCCGGGTTGATCGTGAACGCCTCGTGGTAGTTCCGCACGCCATTGAGGCAACCGGGCTTCGGCAGCCCCGGCAGGGTGACGTAGTCGCTGCACGACTTCCAGTGGATGCCGCCGACACCGGACCAGTTCGTGAACGAGAGGCCGACCGACGCCAGCGCCGGGAACCATACGAACCCGAGGTCCAGCAGCAGCGGGATACCCAGGAGCAGGGTGAGTACGAGTCTGTCGCGTCCCGTCAGGGTGCGAACGCGGCGCCGGCGGCGACGTTTCGTCGCCGCCGGCTTCGCGTCGGTGTCAATGACCATCAGGAGAAGAACGGCCCAGCCTGTTTCTCGGCAGACTTCTGGATCGACGAGACGTTGGACGCGCTCGGGTCGGCGATGAAGCTCTGGATCAGCGAGATCATCGCCGTTGCCATCGCCGGGACCGTGTCGCGGTCCATGAACTGCGAGACGGATTTGCAGGCACTGATCGCCTCGACGGACTTCTTCTGAATGTCGTTGTAGGACGGAGCGACGAGACCGCTGGCGACACCGACGTCCCAGTGGTCGGTCTTCAGGAACGTCGACTCCGCGTCGCCGGTGCCGATGTACTCGAGCACGGCCTTGGCCGCGTCCTGGTTCTTGCCGTTCTTCGGCATCATGAAGCCGTCCGTCGGGGCGTCCATGTAGTCCTGGCCGAAGTCGGTATTGATCACCGGGTACGGGAAGAAGTCGAGGTCGGGCAGGTTCTTGGCCGAGTAGTTGGCCGCGACCTGGTTGGAGCCCTGGAACATCATGCCGGCCTTCTTGTTCTCCAGCGCTGTGGCCGCGTCCTGCCAGAGCCGGCCGTTCGCGCCCTGTTGCAGGTACGGCATGAGTTCGCGCCACTGATCGAACACAGCGGTGACGCCCTTGTCGGTCCACGGCACTTTGTGCTGCATCAACTGGATGTGGTAGTCGTAGCCGTTGATCCGCAGGTTGAGGATGTCGAAGGTGCCCAGCGCCGGCCAGCCGTCCTTCTCGGCGAAGGCAAGCGGGACGAGACCGTCGGTCTGCATCTGCTTGCACAGGGCGATGAACTTGTCCCAGGTGGTCGGGACTTCGTAGCCCTTCTGCTGGAAGACGCTCTTGTTGTAGAAGACGACCCAGGGGTAGTTGTAGATCGGAACGAGGTAGTACTTGCCGTCGGCGCCCTTGGAGAGCGCCTTGGTGGCGTCGTTGAAGTTGCCGCCGATCTTCTCCCACACGTCGTCGATCGGGGTCAGGAGATCCTGGGCGGCGAAGAACTGCAGCCGGTACCCGGCGAACCAGGTGGCGAGGTCGTTCGGCGTGCCCTGCAGGTAGCTGCTGATGTTGTCCTGGAAGGTGT
Source organism: uncultured Actinomycetota bacterium (assembly GCA_963797455.1). Classification (GTDB taxonomy): domain Bacteria; phylum Actinomycetota; class Actinomycetes; order Mycobacteriales; family Jatrophihabitantaceae; genus Jatrophihabitans. Next base: position 253,725 of record CAWCPK010000001.1, read on the forward strand.
TGTGATCGACGGTGTTGACGGAGATGTCCACGCCCGTCGAGGTCTTCGCCGCGCTGACGAGCGAGGCGAACGCACCCTTGGTCGAAGGATCCGAGTAGTTCGAGCCGAACGAGATGCTGCCTCCGCCGGCCGGGCTGCTCCCGGTGCCGGCCGCGCTGGTGCCGGCGGGGCTGTTGCTGGTGCCCTTGTTGCCGCCGCTGCTACTGCACGCGGCGAGCACGGCGCCCGGCACGGCGGACAGCGCCGCGGCGCCGGCGATGCCCTTCAGCACGGAACGTCGGCCGACGTTCCGCTGGTGAGGGAAGGAACCGGACAGGTCGGGCATCACTGCCTCCTACAGGTGTGGAATGCCTACGCAGCGTTCGACGAATATAGAACAACTTCCAACGCGATCCATCACAATCAACCAAAGCAAAGTCTCGACATGTTGGATTGTCAAGGGTTCGTCCGCTACGAATCGCCGCCACGCAGCCGAGCGGCGGCAGCCTCCGGGGTGACGTCGTTGATCCAGACCGCGGCCCCGGACTCCGACCCCGCGAGGTACTTCAGCTTCCCCGGCGCGCGGCGGATGGTCAGGATCTCGGCGGCGAGGTGCCATTCGTCGCGGTCAGCGTTGCCAGAGCGCACCGGGGCCTGCTGCCAGCCGGCGATGTAGGGCGTCTGGGTGTCGAAGAGCCGGTCGAACTTGCGCAGCACCTCCAGGTAGATGACGGCGAGGTCGTCGCGCTCCGCGTCCCCGAGCGCCGGCAGGTCGGGGACGTGGACATGCGGGACGACCCGCACCTCGTAGGGCCAGCGCGCGGCGAACGGCACGTACGCGACCCAATGGTCGGAGGTGGCGATGATGCGCTTGGCATCGTCGAGTTCGGCGCGCAGCAGGACGCACTGCAGGCACTTGCCGGTGCGTTCGCGGTAACGGCGCGCGGTGCGCGCGGCGTTGAAGAAGCGCGGCGGGACGAACGGATATCCGTAGATCTGGCCGTGCGGGTGCGAGAGCGTCACGCCGATCTCCTCGCCGCGGTTCTCGAAGCAGAAGACGTAGGCGATCGACTCGTGGGAGCCGAGTTCCGCGGTGCGGTCAGCCCACGCGTCGATGACCGTGCGGGCCTGACGCGGCGTCAGCGACGAAAACGACCCGGCGTGCTCCGGGGTGAAGCAGACGACCTCGCAGCGGCCGGCGCCAGGAGCCGACCGGAAGGGCGCCTCGGTGACGAGCGGGACGGTCTCGGCCGCCTGGAGGGAGAACGCCGGGAACCGGTTCTCGAAGACGGCGACCTCGTAGTCGGACGCCGGGATCTCGGTGCTCATGCCCTCCCGCGACGGGCACAGCGGGCACAGATCGGCCGGCGGGTGGTACGTGCGGGTCTGCCGGTGGTCGGCGATCACGGTATGCGTGCGGAACAGCGGATCCCAGCGCACCTGCGAGGTCGTGGAGGTCGGCGACAAGTCGCTGCGGAGGTCGACCGCCCGGCGGTCCCGTCCGGGCTCCGCGTCGAAGTAGAACAGCTCGCGACCGTCCGCGAGCGTCGTTCTCTGCCGGTAGGTCATGTCGCTCGATCACGCGATCTGGTCGTCGTGGACCGTGACGAGGGAGCTCACCCTTTCCTGCAGCGAGTGGACCGCGTCACGGGGCAGCTTGTCGTCGCTGATCACTACGTCAGCGCCGGAGAGCGGCGCGATGTCGGCGAGCCCGACCACGCCCCACTTGGAGGCATCGGCGAGGACGATGACCTCCCGCGCGGCGGCGATCATCGCGCGGTCGGTCGTCGCCTCGGCGAGGTTGGGCGTGGTGAAGCCGGCGTGCTCGTCCATGCCGTGCACGCCGAGGAACAACTGGTCCACGTGCATGGTCGCGATCGTGCGATCGGCGACCGGTCCCACGAGCGCGGCGCTGGGGGTGCGGACCCCGCCGGTGAGGATCACGCTGACCTGGTTCGCCGGGTCGAGGGTGGCGATCGCATCCGCAACGGTCGTCGAGTTCGTGACGACCGTGAGTCCGGGGATCGAGACGATGAGCCGGGCCATCGCCCAGGTCGTCGTCCCGGCGGACAGCGCGATGGCGGCACCCGGCCGGATGAGGGTCGCCGCGTGGGCGGCGATGGCATTCTTCGCCGACTGCTCCAGCTGGCTCTTGGCGGCGAAGCCGGGTTCGTGTGCGGCCTGACCGGCGAGCACCGCACCGCCGTGCACCTTGTGGGCAATACCCTCGGCTACGAGCTGCTCGAGGTCACGGCGGATCGTCATGTCAGAGACGCCGAGCAACTCGGTGAGGGCGGCGACCCGGACGGCGCCGGTTCGCCGGAGCTCGGTGAGGATGCGGACCTGCCGCTGGTGCGCAAGCATGTAGGGCCTTCTCCGGTCTCGGCGGTAAGTTGTTTCCCACAGAGTCCAACACGATATAACAGAAATGACCAGCGGGTCGGTGTGAAGGAGGAAACGCGTGGCGCCTCCCCGATCCTCCTGGCGCGCTCCCGGCCGGGTCAACCTCATCGGCGAGCACACCGACTACAACGCCGGGTTCGCGCTGCCCTTCGCGATCGAACAGGGCTGCACGGCCACCGTGGAGCGCGGCGCGGGGACGGACGTCACCGTGACCTCCAGCCAGCGCCCGGACCCGGTGACCGCTTCCCTCACCGATCTCCGGCACGCGGATGCCGGGTGGGCCGGTTACCCGATCGGGGTCGTGTGGTCGATGCAGCGGCGCGGCATCGACGTGCCCGCACTGCGCATCCACGTCGACAGTTCCGTCCCGTCCGGCTCGGGGCTGTCCTCCTCCGCCGCGCTCGTCTGCTCGGTGGCGTCGGCGACCGACGACCTGCTGCGACTCGGATTGGGCGCCGACGAGTTGCTGGCCATCACCCGCAGCGCGGAGAACGAGTTCGTCGGCGCACCGACCGGCGGGCTCGACCAGCTGGCGGCGCTGCGCTGCACAGCGGGACACGCGCTGCTGTGCGACATGCGCAGTCTCGAGGTCCGGCAGGTTCCGTTCGACCTCGCGCCTGCCGGGCTCGCGCTGCTGGTCATCGACACCCGCTCCGGGCATCGCCACGCCACCGGTGAGTACGGTGCGCGGCGCGCCGCCTGCGAGCGGGCGGCAGGGCTGCTCGGCGTCGAGGCACTCCGCGACATCGAGGTGCCGCAGCTCGCGGGCGCCCTGCCGAGGCTGCCCGAGGACGTGCTGCGTCGCTGCATGCGGCACGTGGTGACCGAGAACGACCGCGTGCTGCAGACCGTCGCGCTGCTCGACCGGGGTGAGGTCGCGGCGATCGGGCCGCTCCTGACCGCGTCGCACGAGTCACTGCGCAAGGACTATCGCGTGACGATCCCCGAGCTGGACCTGGCCGTCGCGTCCGCTCTGGTGGCGGGCGCGCTCGGTGCGCGGATGACCGGTGGCGGGTTCGGCGGCAGCGTCATCGCGCTCGTGCCCGCCGGTCGCGCCGGCGCATGCGGCGACGCGGTGGCGGTTGCGTTCGAGCGGCACGGCTACCAGCCACCTGCGTCCTTCCTTGCCGAGGCGATGCCCGGAGCCCGTCGGGTCGCTTAGCCGACCGGCTCGAAGGCGGCCGTGAAGTGCCGCAGCGCGGGCGGCTCGTCGACGATGCGGTAGCCGCTGAGTTCCTCCGCGTGCTTCGCGACGTGCAGGCAGACCTCGATGACGTAGTCGATGTGGCTCTGCGTGTAAGTCCGGCGCGGGATCGCCAACCGCACCAGGTCGAGCGGCGCGGGCACCTCCGACCCGTCGTGCTGCCGGCCGAACATCACGCTGCCGATCTCGCAGCTGCGCACGCCGCCGGCCTGATAGAGCGCGACCGCGAGCGCCTGGCCCGGGTACTGCAGCGGCGGAATGTGTGGCAGCAGCGCGCGGGCGTCGAGGTAGACGGCGTGCCCGCCGATCGGGTTCAGCACGGGGACACCGGCGCGCCGCAGGGCCTCGCCGAGGTAGCCGGTCGATCGGATCCGGTAGCGCAGGTACTGGTGGTCGACGGCCTCGCGCATGCCCTGTGCCAGCGCCTCGAGGTCGCGGCCGGCCAGCCCGCCGTAGGTAGGGAACCCCTCCGTGAGGATCAGCACGCTGCGGCACTTGGTCGCCAGGTCGTCGTCGTCCATGGCCAACCAGCCGCCGATGTTGCCCATCGGGTCCTTCTTCGCACTCATCGTCATGCCGTCCGCCAGCGAGGCGATCTCACGCACGATGTCGGCGACGTCGCGCTGCGACTGCCCTGGCTCACGCTCGCGGATGAACCACGCGTTCTCGGCGAACCGGCAGGCGTCGAGGAACAGCGGCTTCCGGTAGGTGTCGCAGACCTCCCGGACCGCATGCAGGTTCGCCAGCGACACCGGCTGACCGCCGCCGCTGTTGTTGGTGATCGTCACGAACACGACCGGTACGTCGTCGCTGCGGGCCGCCAGCAGCTTGTCGAGCGCCTCGACGTCCATGTTCCCCTTGAACGGGTGCTCGCTCTGCGGATCGCGGCCCTCGGCGATGACGAGGTCGACGGCCTCCGCACCGGTGTGCTCGACGTTGGCCCGCGTCGTGTCGAAGTGCGTGTTGTTCGGCACGATCTTCCCGGGCCCGCCCAGCACGCTGAAGATGATCTTCTCGGCGGCGCGGCCCTGGTGCGTCGGGATCACGTGCTCGAACGGGAACAGCTCGCGCACCGCGTCCCGGAACAGGTAGTACGACGGCGAGCCGGCGTAGGACTCGTCGCCGTGCTGGATCGCGGCCCATTGGTCGCGGCTCATCGCCCCCGTTCCGGAGTCGGTGAGCAGATCGATCAGGACGTCCGCTGCCCGCACCTTGAACAGGTTGAAGCCGGCCTCGGCCAGCGCAGCCTCCCGCTGGGCCCAGGTGGTCATCCGCAACGGCTCCACCGCGTGGATGCGGAACGGCTCGATGATCGTCTTGAATTCGGGCGCACTCATGGCCGTGATCGTGCCCGCCGCGGCGCGTTGGCGGACGAGCCGAAAGAGGTCGATCCGCAGGCCGAACGACCTATCTGCGGCCAGGCGGTTCAGGTGAGTCGCCAGGTGGCCGCGGCTCACCAGCCAGCGAGCATGACGCGTCGGGCGGGCAAGGTGGGTGCACCGACTTGTAATACGCTCGTATTGCAACCTGCAGAGGCACCCCAGGTCCGCTGCGGAAGCGCGCTTTGCGGCAATCGGTCAGCGGCGGCCGAATCATGCCGTCCGGCCGACCGGGATACTGGAGCGCGTGTGCGGACTCATCGGGTTCCTGTCAGCGGACGGCTCGGCGGTCGAGGTCGCGCCGGATGTCGACGGTTCCCTGCACGACATGCGGCACCGCGGCCCGGACGAGGGTGGCGTGTGGCACGACGCTGATGTCGCGATCGGCTTCCGCCGGCTGTCGATCATCGACATCGACCATTCCCACCAGCCACTCCCCTGGCTCGGCGGGCGCTACCAGCTGATCTTCAACGGCGAGATCTACAACTACCTCGAACTGCGCGAGCGGCTGGCCCGCGAGTTCGGCGCGACCTTCGACACGGACGGCGACGGCGAGGCGATCGTCGCCGGCTACCACTACCTCGGCCCGAAGGTGGTGCGCGAACTGCGCGGCATGTTCGCGTTCCTCATCTGGGACTCGCAGGAGCGTGTGCTGTTCGGTGCCCGCGACTGGTTCGGCATCAAGCCGCTCTACACCTACACGGACTGGCGCGGCACGTTCTTCGCGAGCGAGAAGAAGTCCCTGGTCGACGTCGCCGGGCCGGAGGTTGCCAAGGCCGTCGACCTCACGTCGTTGCAGCACTACCTCACCCTGCAGTACGTGCCCGAGCCCGCGTCGATGCACCGGGCGATCCGGCGCGTCGAGTCCGGCAGCTACTTCCTGCTCGAGCCCGGCGAGCCGCTGCGCGCGCACCGCTACTTCCACCCGGACTTCGCGATCAAGCCCGTCCCGGACGCCGACAAGCTGTACCGGCAGATCGCCGAGGCGCTCGAGGACTCCGTCGAGAAGCACATGCGTGCGGACGTCACGGTGGGCTCGTTCCTGTCCGGCGGCATCGATTCGACGGCGGTGGCGGCGCTGGCCCGCCGGCACAACCCGAACCTGCTGACGTTCACCACCGGCTTCGAGCGCGCGGGCTTCAGCGAGATCGATGTGGCTGCGGAGTCGGCGGCGGCGATCGGCGTCGAGCACATCACCAAGGTCGTCAGCGCCGAGGAGATGATGAACACGCTGCCGCTGATCGTCTGGTACCTCGACGACCCGGTGGCCGATCCGGCGCTCGTCCCGCTGTACTTCATCGCGCGGGAGGCACGCCGCCATGTCAAGGTCGTCCTGTCCGGCGAGGGCGCGGACGAACTGTTCGGCGGCTACACGATCTACCGCGAGCCGATCTCGCTGAAGGCCTTCAACTACCTGCCGGTTGCAGCTCGCCGCGGCCTGGGCAGGCTGTCGACGCGGATTCCGGAGGGCCGGCGCGGCAAGGACCTGCTGCGTCGCGGCGCCATCGGCCTCGAGGAGCGCTACTACGGCAACGCGCGCATCTTCCGGCCCGACGAGATGCAGGGCCTGTTCCGCGGCTTCGACCCGAACGTCTCGTACATGGACGTCACGCGGACGCTGTACGAGCAGACCGGGCACCTCGACGACTCCACCCGGATGCAGTACGTCGACCTGTTCACGTGGCTGCGCGGAGACATCCTCGTCAAGGCCGACAAGATGACGATGGCCAACTCGCTCGAACTGCGGGTGCCGTTCCTCGACACCGAGGTGTTCGCGATCGGCTCGTCCGTCCCCACCGATCTGAAGATCACCAAGGAGACGACGAAGTACGCCCTGCGGCAAGCCCTCGCGCAGATCGTGCCGGCGCATGTCCTGAACCGGCCCAAGCTCGGCTTCCCGGTGCCGATCCGGCACTGGCTCAAGGACGTCATGTACGAATGGGCGCGGGCGATCATCGTCGAGTCGCAGGCCGACGAGCTGATCGACCGCGACGCCGCCCTGCGGCTGCTCGAGGCCCATCGCGACGGGCCGCACGACTACTCGCGCAAGATCTGGACGCTGCTCGTGTTCCTGACCTGGCACGGCATCTTCGTCGAGGGACGGATCACTCCGGAGGTGCCGGAGCCGACCTACCCGGTGCGGCTGTAGCGGCTGCCCGCTAGGGCGGCGGCGAAACGGGAAGCGACTGTTGCGACCGCGGCACGCAGTTCTTGTCCGCGTCGACGCGGAACGCGAACGGCACGCTCGGCAACCACTCCTGCGCATACATCGCCGGATTGCTCGTGCTGCCGACGAGCACGCACCCTTCTCCCGATGGTTCGAGCCGTCCCATGGGAGGGCGGATCCACGGCGCCACCTCGGCCAGTGGAGCGCCGAATACGACGCGGGTGGCGAACTCCCACCCGGTGCCCAGGTTCTCTTCCACTGCCGCCACCGGGTCGAGGCCGTCGGGCGGCTCGAACCCGTGCGCGGTCTGCTGGACCGCGCTGACCCGGTCGACCCGGTAGGTGCGGATCGCGTCCGCGCGATGGGAGTGACACAGCAGGTACCAGCGCCCGTAGCGGACGACGACCGCCCAGGGGTCGACCTCGGCCTCCGACTCGTTGCCGGACTCGCTGCGATACGTGACGAGCACGCGACGTCGGGCAGCGACCGCTGTGACGAGTGCGCTGGTGGTGGCGGGATCTGGACGGGCCAGGTACCGGGCGGGCGCGGCTGACGCGTGCTCCCGCAGCCCCGCCGCCTGCCGGCCGACGCTTTCCGGCAGTGCCCGGATGACCTTGCCCAGGGCAGCGCCGACGAGGTCGTCGACGTCGGTGGCCGCCGACTGGCCGTCGAGTACCGCCATGACGAGCCCCAGTGCCTCGGCCTCGGTGAACACGACCGGCGGCAGCCGCGTCCCGCGCCCGAGCCGGTACCCGCCGTGCGGCCCCCGGGCTGACTCGACCGGGATGCCGGCCTCCCGGAGGATCCCGACGTAGCGCCGCGCCGCCCGCTCCGTCACGCCCAACCGCGCGGCGAGTTCGTCGGCGGTGCAGCCTGGGCGGGTCTGGAGGATCTCGAGGGCCCGCAGCGCTCGTGCGGTGGGGCTGATGTCGGTCGGCACCCGAAAAGCCTAGATAGCTCGACACTGAACCGGAAGTAGATCGTCCGGATCTCGTCCTAGCGTGATGGGCCGTGACCGAGTTCCGCGAGCAACCCACCGCGCTGGAAGAAAGGGAAGTGATCATGGACATCGTCCTCATTGCCGGCCTGTGGCTGGACGGATCTGTCTGGGCCGATGTCGTGCCCGCGCTCGAGGCACTCGGCCACCGCCCCGTGCCGCTCACCCTCCCGGGGCAGGGTGACGGAGCTGCGTCCGCGACGCTCGACGACCAGCTGGCAGCGGTGCTCGCCGCCGTGGACTCGGCGTCCGAGAAGCCTTTGGTGGTGGCGCATTCCGCCGCCTGCACCCTGGCCTGGCTGGCCGCCGACGCGCGGCCGGAGACGGTGGCCAAAGTCGCCCTCATCGGCGGCTTCCCGTGCGCCGACGGGCAGACCTACGCCGACTACTTCGAGGCGAAGGACGGCGTCATGCCCTTCCCCGGCTGGGGCCCGTTCGAGGGACCGGACTCTGCCGACCTCGACGAGGAGGCCAGGCGCAGATTCGCGTCCGCTGCCATCCCCGTCCCCGAAGGGGTGACCAAGGCCGTGGTGCGCCTGACGGACGGGCGACGCTTCGACGTCCCGGTGGTCCTCGTGTGCCCCGAATTCAGCCCCGCCCAGGCTCAGGAGTGGATCGGCGCCGGTGACGTGCCCGAACTCGCCAAGGCCAAGCATCTCGACCTCGTCGACATCGACTCGGGCCACTGGCCCATGGTCACCAAGCCGCTCGAACTCGCCCGGCTCCTCGCCGCGGCGACGCTGTCTCGGCAGCGCTAGCGGCCGAGGAGTCGATCCACGGTCGCGACGTAGCGCTGCTTCGCCTCGTCGCCTCCGTGATCAATTCAGGAACGGCAGGACCTCAGCGGCACAGTCGTCGCCGTAGGACTCGGCCAACCGGTCGGCGAAGTCATTGGGTTTGACGACGTACTCCTGCGTGCCGACCGTTTCGAGCACCAGCGTCGCCAGCAGGCTGCCGACCTCCGCAGCGCGCTCCCAGGACAGTCCCCATTCACGGGCAGTGAGGAAGCCGGCGCGGAACCCGTCGCCCACGCCGGTCGGGTCGGCCTTCGAGCGCTCTCTGGCGACCGGGACGTGGACGTACTCGACGTCGCGGCCGACGATCTCGACACCCTTGGACCCGAGTGTGGTGACGCGGACGCCGACCATGCCGAGGATCTCGTCCTCGCTGAGCCCGGTCTTCGATTCGAGCAGGCTCTTCTCGTAGTGGTTGGTGAAGAGCAGGTCGGCGCCCTCGACGAGGCTGTGCAGATCGGCGCCGCTCATCCGCGCGATCTGCTGCGACGGGTCGGCGGCGAAGCGGTAGCCGCGGTCCCGGCACTCGATGCTGTGCCGCACCATGGCCGCCGGGTCGTCGGCGGAGATGACGACGAGGTCGCCGCCGGCCGCATGCCAGGCCGGGGCGAGCTCGATGTTGCGCGCCTCGCTCATGGCGCCGGCGTAGAAGGAGGCGATCTGGCACATCTGTTCGTCCGTGGTGCAGACGAACCGTGCCGTGTGATGGACCTCCGAGACATGCACGAAGTCGCAGACGACCCCGTTGCGCTCGAGCCACGCGCGGTATTCCTCGAAGTCGGCGCCGACGGCGCCCATCAGCACCGGCGCCCCGCCGAGCTGTCCCATCCCGAACGCGATGTTTGCGGCAACGCCCCCGCGGCGCACGACGAGATCGTCCACCAGGAAGGACAGCGACACCTGGTGCAGCTGATCGGCGAGCAACTGTTCGGAGAACTTGCCCGGGAAATGCATCAAATGGTCGGTTGCGATCGACCCAGCGACGAGTACGGCCATGCGCGGAGGTTACCCAACCAAGCCCGGCGCCGCCGGTTGGGACGACTAGATCACTGGGTCGATGTGTCTCAGCCGCAGAAGCTGTTGCCGCAGGCGCAACCGCCGCCGGCGTTCGGGTTGTCGATCGTGAAGCCCTGCTGCTCGATCGTGTCGGTGAAGTCGACGGTGGCACCGCCGAGGTACGGGGCGCTCATCCGGTCGACGACGAGCGGCACGTCGTTGATGTTCTGCTCGATGTCGCCGTCGAGACTGCGCTCGTCGAAGAAGAGCTGGTACTGCAGGCCGGAACAGCCACCTGGCTGGACGGCGATGCGCAGTCGCAGGTCGTCGCGGCCTTCCTGGTCGAGCAGGGCCCGCACCTTGGCCGCCGCCGTCTCGGTCAGCGCCACGGTCGTGGCCGGGGCGTCGGCCGGCGCGCTGGTCAGCTCTACGGAGGTCTCGGTGGTGGTCATTTCTCTCCCAGCAGGACTCGGCTCGAGCAACGCTCGTGCAACCGGGCAATCCCGGCAGCTATTCCATGGTAACCGTCGCCGCGACCCCCGCGACCCCGCGGCACAACCGGCGCGCCGGATTACGCTGACGGTGTGAGTGAGCGCAGCGAGCGAACGGTCGAGCACAGGCTCTCCCGATCAAACGAGCGAAGCGAGGCTTGATCGTGACGTTCACCGAACCCGCCGCGACGCCTCTTGCGCTCCTTTTCCTGGGCCAGGGCAGCGATCCGGCCTCCGAGCGCGGCGTCGACTGCCCGGGCGAGCTGCCCCCGGCGTCGGATCCGACACTTGTCGTGCGGGCCGAGGCGGCCCGGGCGGCGCTCGGAGATCGCGCGTTCGTCCTCGGCCACCACTACCAGCGCGACGAGGTCATCCGGTTCGCCGACGTCACCGGGGACTCGTTCAAGCTGGCGCGCGACGCAGCGGCTCGCCCGGAGGCGGAGTACATCGTCTTCTGCGGCGTCCACTTCATGGCTGAGTCGGCCGACATCCTCACCTCGCCGCGGCAGCAGGTCGTGCTGCCCGATCTCGCGGCCGGCTGTTCGATGGCCGACATGGCCGGCTACCAGCAGGTCGTCGAGGCGTGGGACGTGCTGACCGACGCGGGTGTGGCCGACGTCACCGTCCCGATCACCTACATGAACTCCTCCGCTGCGATCAAGGCGTTCACGGGCGAGCACGGTGGGGCCGTCTGCACGTCGTCCAACGCCGAGCGTGCGCTCCGGTGGGCGTTCGGCTCGGCAACCGATGGCGCCGGCGGCGAGAAGGTGCTGTTCCTGCCCGATCAGCACCTCGGCCGCAACACCGCCGTCCTGCAGCTGGGCATCCCGCTCGACGAGTGCGTCGTGTTCAACCCGCACAAGCGCGACGGCGGGCTCACCACGCAGCAACTGCGCGACGCAAAGATGATCTTGTGGCAGGGCCACTGCTCGGTACACGGCCGGTTCACCGCCGACAACGTCGCCGAGGTTCGGCGCCGCGTCCCGGACGTCAACGTCCTGGTGCACCCCGAGTGCCGGCACGACGTCGTGCTCGGCGCCGACTACGTCGGCTCCACCGAGTACATCATCCGGACGTTGGACGCGGCGCCGTCCGGCTCGTCGTGGGCGGTCGGCACCGAGCTGAACCTGGTCCGCCGGCTGGCCGACCGGCACCCGGACAAGCGCGTCCTGTTCCTCGAGAAGACCGTCTGCTACTGCTCGACGATGAACCGGATCGACCTGCCGCACCTCGTGCAATCGCTCGAGTCGCTGGCGAACGGCGTGGTGCGCAACCGCATCAGTGTCGAGCCGCGGGTGGCCGAGACTGCCCGGCTCGCCCTCGATCGGATGCTCGCGCTGCCGTAGGTGGGACGAGCGGCCCCGCGCGCTCGGTATCCTGGGGCCGTGAGACTGACCCGCCGCGAGAAGCCCGCCGACGCCGAGGCCGAGACCGTCGTCGACGACGCGGTGGAGGCAGCCGCCAACGCCCGCAAGGGCCGTCCGACGCCCAAGCGGCGCGACTCGCAGGGCAAGCGTGGCCCGGTGGCGGCACCCAGGACCCGCAAAGAGGCCTACGCCCGCCAGAAGCAGCTGACCAAGCAGCAGAAGGCCACCCGAACGGCGGCCAAGCCACGCACCGTTGCCGAGCAGCGCGCCGCGCTCAAGCGCGGCGACGCGAGCGCGCTCCCGCGCCGTGACCAGGGCACGACCCGCAAGCTCGCCCGCGACTACGTCGACTCGAAGCGGATGCTGAGCAACTACCTGCTCTGGCTGTTCCCGCTCATGATCGGCGGCCTAGCGCTGCCCCTGCTCCAGCTCATCGTCCTCGTCGCCCTGTTTGCATTTCTGCTCGAGTGGTACGTCGTGGGCAGGCGCATCCGGACCATCGCTCTGGAGCGCTTCGGCGAGGCGCAGGGCGGCAACATGACCATCGGTTTCTACGCCGGCAGCCGCGCCTACCTGCCCCGCAGGTGGCGGATGCCCGGCGCCCAGGTCAAACACGGCGACCCGATCTAGCCTGCCGCGCTGGGGCAGACGGTCCAGCTCACCGCTCGCCCGCGAAGGAGATCCGTCGATAGGCGCGATCCAGCCGTGACGTGGCGACGGCGGTGAACCGCCCGGCGGCACTGCAAAGCGGGCCGGGCGCTTCGACCGGTGCGCGTCGCGCGGCGTCATCGGCGCCGGCCAGGGGTGGCTACGCTCCGCTGGTGCCCTACTCGACGGCGGCCGCCTCTCGTCCGATCGGGTTGTGGGGGGCTGTCGCGATCGGCGTGGGCGGCATGGTCGGCGGCGGTATCTTCGCGGTCCTCGGACTGTCTGTGGAGATCACCAAGGGCGCTGCGCCGCTGGCTTTCCTGTTGGCCGGGCTGGTAGCGCTGTTGACCGCGCGGTCGTATTCGTTGCTGTCGAAATCGTTTCCGAGCCGCGGCGGCACGGTGACTTTCGTCAACCGCGCGTTCGGTCCCGGGCTGTTCTCCGGCGGGGTCAACGTGCTCCTGTGGCTGAGCTACATCGTCATGCTTGCCCTGTATTGCCAGGCATTCGGGGGCTACGCGGCGAGCTTCCTGCCACAGTCTTCCCGCGGCCTGGGCAGGCACCTGTTCCTCACCGCGGCGATCGTGCTCATCACCGTGCTCAACGTCGCTGGCGCGTCCACGGTCGCCCGTGCCGAACGCGTGGTGGTGGCGATCAAGCTCGCGATCCTGGTGCTGTTCGTCGCGGTCGGCATGGCAGGAGTCTCCGGGGCGCGGTTGGCGCCCGAGCAATGGAGCTCTCCGGCGTCGATCGTCGCCGGCGGCATGATCATCTTCCTCGCGTACGAAGGTTTCGAACTCATCGCCAACGCCGCCGAGGACGTCACCGATCCCGGCCGCACCCTGACCAGGGCCTACTACATCTCGGTGCTGTTCGTGATCGCGCTCTACGTGCTCGTCGCGGTCGTGTCGGTGGGATCGCTACCGGTGGCGAGCCTGGTCCATGCCCGCGACTACGCACTGGCCGAAGCCGCCCGTCCAACGCTCGGGGCCGCGGGGTTCACGATGATCGGCATCGCCGCGATGCTGTCGACCGCGTCGGCCATCAACGCGACCCTGTACGGATCAGCCCGCATGACCTACACGATCGCCAAGTCCAGAGAGCTGCCCGCCCAGCTCGAACGACCGATCTGGAACCAGCCGCTGGAAGGGTTGTTGATCACCGCGGGATCGAGCATCGCGCTGGCCAACGTGCTGAACCTGAGCAGCATCTCCACGATGGGCAGCGCCGGCTTCCTGATCGTGTTCGCCGTCGTGAACACTGCCGAAGCCCGCACCGCGCGGCAGCGCGGATCCGCGCCCTGGATCTCGGTGCTGGCAGCCGTGGCGTGCGCAGGCGCGCTGGCGGCCTTGGTTGCCAAGAGCAGCTCCGGCGCCGTGACCGTCCTGGTCGTCATGGTCGTCCTCGCCTTCGGCATCGAGGCAACCTTCCGGCGAGTCAGCGGCACCGCCGCCCGGGCGTAGCAATCAGCCTCAGCCGACGAATCGACGCCACCCGACGGGGCCGTCCGGCACGCGACTGACATAGACCCCCACGCACCCCGCGCAGGTCTGCTCGGTCCAGCCGACCCCGAGCCCGGCTGCTCACCAACCGAGCGCGCTGAGGCCGGGATCGGGCTCGCCGGCGGCGTCGGCGAACGCGCGCAGGGCGGCGATCAGCGCACCGCGCTGGGTCGCAGGCATGGCGGTGACGATGCGCGCGATCTCGCCGCGGCGCCGCGTGGTGACCTGCCGGACGATGCGCTTGCCGGCGCGGGTGAGGCCAAGCAGCACTTCGCGACGGGTCGTGGGGTTGTCGCGGCGGGTGACCAGGTCGGCGACGAGCAGCCGGTCGATCATGCGCATGGCGGTGGAGGAGTTGACGTCAAGCAGTTCGGCGAGCCGGTTGAGGTTGATCTCGCCGTGGGTGTCGAGCACCACCAGGGTGCGGAACTGGGTCAGGGTGACGGCGTCCTCGACGTACGCGAGGGACCGCGCCGACACGCCGACGAGCACGCGCGAGGCGGTGAGCAGCGCGGTGACCAAGTCGTCGATGTCCTCGGTGTCGGGGTCCGCAGCCGCGGAGCCACCGGGCCGTGTCGGATTGCTCACCATGCCATCCTCCCTAATGGTGCACCGTCATTCAATTGCATAATGCAACAATGAGCCCTGACGTGCCGCTGGTTTCCTCCGCTTCGCCGCCGCTGCGGTCGCGGTGGCTGAGGACGGTGCCGGTCCCAGACCGGTTTGCACGTGTCGTGTGGGCGTTGCGCTCGTCGAACAGCGGGGGGCTGGCCCTTGCGCTGCTGGTCGGTGCCGGTGCCGGCGGTGGGGCGGTCGTGTTCCGCTGGCTGATCAAGTCGTTTACCTTGATCCTTTCCGGTCACGCCGATTACGCAGGGCTGGGTCATGTCGCGAACCCGCACGTGCCCGCGCTGGGCCGCTGGTTCGTGCTCCTGGCGCCCGTCGTTGCCGGGCTGATCTACGGACCGTTGGTGCACGTGTTCGCTCGCGAGGCGCGAGGTCACGGGGTGCCGGAGGTGATGTTCGCCGTCGCCCGCCGCGGTGGCCGGATCGCGCCGCAGGTGGCCGGGGTGAAGGCGCTCGCGTCGGCGCTGTGCATCGGCGGCGGTGGATCGGTTGGCCGGGAGGGCCCGATCGTGCAGATCGGCTCGGCGCTGGGTTCGACCGTCGGCTCGCTGGTACGGGTGGCCGAGAGCCGGATGCGGGTGCTGGTGGCATGCGGGGCGGCCGGCGGCATCGCCGCGACGTTCAACGCCCCGCTGGCCGGGGTGTTCTTCGCGATGGAGCTGATCCTGCGTGACTTCGCGACCGGTTCGTTCAGCATGGTGGTCATCTCCTCGGTGGTCGCGAGTGTGATCGGGCGTGCCGCGCTCGGCAACCACCCGTTCCTGCACCTGCCTCCGTTCACGGTGGACAACATCTCCCAGTACCTGCTGTTCGCCGCACTGGGAGTTCTCGCCGGCGCGGTCGGTGTCGGGTTCACCCGGGTGCTGTACCTGATCGAGGATGCGTGTGACAGGGCCTGGCGCGGCCCGGAATGGCTCCGACCAGCCGTGGGCGGCGTCGCCCTCGGCGGGGTGCTGCTGTTCCTGCCGCAGATGTACGGCGTGGGCTATCCCGTGCTCGGCGACGGGGTCGCCGGCAAGTACGGCGTCGCGTTCCTGCTCGTCCTCATGCTCGCCAAGATGGTCGCGACCAGCCTGACGATCGGTATCGGCGGCTCCGGCGGGGTGTTCGCCCCGAGTCTGTTCATCGGCGCCATGCTCGGCTCGGCGTACGGGCAGACGTTGCACCATCTCGCTCCCGGTGTCGCTGGGCCGGCCGGTGCCTACGGGCTGATCGGGATGGGCGCGGTGTTCGCCGGCGCCGCCCGCGCCCCGATCACCGCGGTGATCATCATGTTCGAGCTGACCGGCGAGTACACGATCATCCTGCCGTTGATGGCCGCCATCGTGCTCGCCACCGGCATCGGCCACCTAATGACGCACGACACGATCTACACCCTCAAGCTGCGCCGCCGCGGCGTCGACCTTGACGCCCATCCCACCGCGAACCGCCTCGCCACCGTCACGGCCGGACAGGTGGCCGAACCGATCGGCACGACGCTGCGAGGCGGCACGACGCTGCTCGACGCACTCGAGTTGCTCACCCGCGCACGGCACGCCCAGATCCCGGTCCTCGACGCCGACGGCGGCTACCTCGGGCTGGTGACCGCGCGCGGCGTCGCCGAAGCGCTCGCCGACGGCGAGCACGACCAGGCCACGGTCGAGTCGGTGATCGAGCACCCACCCCCCGTCCACGCCGGCCAAACGCTCGACGACACTCTCGACGCGCTCGACTCCTCCGGCGTCGTCGCTCTCCCGGTCCTCGACGCGGCCGGCGGGAATCTTGTCGGCTGGCTCACCCACCAACAGGTGCTGACCGTGCTCCGCACCCGCACCGCCGCGCCGGCATGACATCAACACAGGCCTGGCGACCCGAACAATGTCAGGCGCGGCCGCGGCTATCCGTGTCGGCGATACAACTGCGAGGCAAGTGGCGCGACGACGACGACGAGGACGGTGGCCGCGGCGATCACCCAGAGCACCTGAGCGCCGGCTGCGTCACCGGACATCAGGTCGCGAGCGGCGGTCACCAGGTGGCTGACCGGATTGTCGTCGGCGAGCCGGTGCAGCCAGCCGGGCATCGTGTTCGGCGCGACGAAGATGTTGCTCAGGAACGTGACGGGAAACAAGATCACGAAGCCGAGGTTCATGACGGCGGTGGGCGAGCGCAGCAACAGCCCGAGGGCGATCCACACCCAGGACAGCGCGGACGCGAAGAGCAGTACCAGCGCGACTGCGGCGAGCACGCCGAACACGCCGCCGCCGGCGTGGTAGCCCATGGCGAATCCGAGCCCGATCACGAGCCCGGCGGCCAGCAGGTAGCGGCCGAGGTCGCCGAGCAGGGCGCCGACGATCGGCGCCGGGCGCCAGATCGGCATCGAGCGGAACCGGTCGAACGCGCCGGTGGCGAGATCGCGATTGAGAGTGACTCCGCTGTAGACGGTGACGAACACGACGGCGAGAACCAGAGTGCCGGGCAGGAGGAACTGCAGGTAGTCGTGGGTCGATCCGGCGACTGCGCCGCCGAACAGATAGGTGAAGAGCAGGGTGAACAGGATCGGGATTCCGATGACGTCGCCGAGTTGCTCGGGCACGTGCTTGATCTTGAGCAGCGATCGCCAGGCAAATGCGAGCGATGCGCTCAGCGGTCCGGCTGGCGTCGGGCGCGCCCGCCGGTCCAGTGCGATGACAGGGTCTACAGCGTGCGTCATGCGGTGATCTCCACTTCCGCCGTTTGCGGGTCGGTTCGGGTTCCGGTCAGTGCGAGGAAGACCTCATCGAGGGTGGGTTGACCGAGCGCGAAGTCGCTCACCGCGACGCCGGCCCCGGATAGGCTGGTCAGTGCCTGCGCCGCCCAGATCCGCTGCGTCTCGATCGCGTTCTTGCGTCGGAATGCGGGCACTGATCGAGGCCGGGTCGGGCTCGGGATCCATCGCGACGCCCAGGCTCTCGGCGAGCACGGCTTGCGCCTTCTCGCGCTGGCCGGGGTCGAACAGCCGAAGCCGGATGCCGCCGGCGCCGGTCGACGCTTTCAGTTCTGCCCGGGTACCGGCCGCGACCACCCGTCCGTGGTCGATCACCGCGATCTGGTCGGCCAACTGGTCGGCCTCGTCCAGGTACTGGGTCGTCAGAACCACTGTCGTGCCTGCGGCCACGATGCCGCGCACGATTTCCCAGACCTGGTTGCGGCTGCGCGGGTCCAGACCAGTGGTCGGCTCGTCGAGGAAGAGCAGGTCGGGCGTGACGATGATGCTGGCGGCGATGTCGAGCTTGCGCCGCATGCCGCCGGACAGCTGGGACGCCAGTCGGCGTGCTGCACCGTCCAGCTCGAAGGCGGAAAGTAGGTCGTCCGCGCGGCGCTGGGCGCGGCGACCGGAGTAACCGAGCAGCCTGGCCAGCAGGACAAGGTTCTCGGTCGCGGTCAGATCGTCGTCGACGGAGGCGAATTGCCCGGTCAGGCTGATCCGGCGGCGCACCGCGGCGGCTCGCGGACGACGTCATGGCCGAACACCCGGGCGCGTGCCGGCGTCTGGGCGCAGCAGCGTGGCGAGCATCCGAATAGTCGTGGTCTTGCCTGCGCCGTTGGGGCCGAGCACGCCGTAGATGCTGCCGCGTCGGGATCGCGAGATCGACGCCGTCAACGGCTCGGTTGGAGCCGAAGGATCTTGATCAGTCCAGCGGCTTCGACGGCGAGATCGTGGCGAGTCGTGGCGTCGTAATGGGCATGTGCCCGAGGATAGCATTACAATTGTCCATATGGACAAGTCAAATGGACAAGGCCGAGCGGCCCACCTCACGAGCTGCGACGCGGGGCCTTGGCTCGGCACCGACGCGGGAGCGCCTCATGACCGCCGCCGCCGAACTGATCGCCGAGCTGGGCTGGGGCCGCGTCACCACCCGCGCAGTGGCCGAGCGGGCTGGCTTGCCGCACGGCTCGGTGAGCTACCACTTCCGCGGGAAGCAGGAACTGCTTACCGAGGCCGACTATGCTCGCCTTCCAGCAGGCCGATCCCGATCGGCGAATTCGCGCGTTAACGTCGGTGAAGGAGGTGATCGGGCTCATCGCATGGCGAGATCGGCGACCGCGACGCCATCGATCCGGTGCTGTCCAGGCTGATGCTCGAGACGATGCGCGAGGCCGAGCGAGATGCCGTCGCTTCAGGAACGGATGGCGTGATGCTCGGCAGTACCGGCAATTGATGGTCAAGGCGGTGCGGCGGATCAGAAGCGCGGACTGGTGTTCGACGGTGCCTCCCCCGCTGCCATCGCCAGCTTGCTTGGCGCGGTCGGCGATGGGCTGCTTTTGCATGCGCTGCTCGATCCAGACCTGGATATCCGCGCCGCGATCAAGGCCCTGCGCGCGCTGCTCGCCCCGCGCCGGGCGGGCAGCGCGAGGAGGTCGTGACCCGGCCCGGCCCCACCAGCGCACGCGCCTTCGCTCGTAATGGTGTGGCGCCCGCTCTCGGCACACTTCAGTCGCGGTCTACCGGCCCGTCACGCCGTCCGCGGCCTCGCGCAGCAGGTCGGCGTGCCCGTTGTGCCGGGCGTACTCGCCGATCATGTGGACGTACACCATCCGCAGCGAGAACGGCTCGCCGCCAACCTCGAACGTGTCCTCGAAGCCCATCCCCGCCACGGCTTCGTCCGCGCTGCGCCACTCGTCCTGCAGCCGCCTGACGGCGGCCGGCGCCTCGGCCGGATCGAGTTCGTCGTAGTCGTAGTCCTTGCCGAGGGACGGGTCATACATCGGCGCGACGTCCTGCGCCGCGGCCCGCTGCCGGAACCAGATCCGCTCCACCTTCGCGAGATGCCGGACGAGACCGAGCAGCGAGAGGTTGGAGGACGGCAGCGGCCGCTGCGCCAGCTGCTCGCCGGTGAGACCCGCGCAGATGTTGAGCAGCGTCGCCCGCTGCCAGGCCAGGTAACCCTCGAGGATGGGCCGGTCGGCACCGGTCAACGGCCCGTCGACAGGCTCGGGCGCGGGGGCGGTCCAGGTCATCCGGTCAGCCGTTCAGGTAGGCGAGGACTGCGAGCACGCGGCGGTTGTCATCCTCGGACTGCGGGAGCCCGAGGCGCATGAAGATGTTGTTCGTGTGCTTGCTGACCGCCTTCTCGGTGACGACCATGCGCGCCGCGATGGCCGCGTTCGACCGGCCTTCGGCCATGAGGGCCAGCACCTCCCGTTCGCGCGGGGTGAGGGTCGTCAGCGAGTCGTCGACGGCCGAGCGCCGGCTGAGCAGCTGGGTGACGACCTCCGGGTCCATGGCGGTGCCGCCCGCGGCCACCTGGCGCACCGCGTCGACGAACTGCTCGACGTTGAACACCCGCTCCTTGAGCAGATAACCGACGCCGCCCGAGCGGTCGGCCAGCAGCTCCCGCGCGTAGTGCTGTTCGACGTACTGCGACAGCACCAGCACCGGCAGCCCAGGCACCTGCCGGCGGGCCTCGATCGCGGCTCTCAACCCCTCGTCGGTGAACGACGGCGGTAACCGGACGTCCACCACTGCGACGTCCGGCTTGTGCGTCGTCAGCGCGCGCAGCAAGGACGGGCCGTTGTCGACCGCTTCGACCACCTCGCAGTCGTGGGCCTCAAGCAACCGGATCAGCCCGTCTCGGAGGAGGGCGAGATCTTCGGCGAGGACGACGCGGAGCACGGCAGAACCATAACGACCGTCGTGGGCCCGCCGTCGGGACTGTCCACAGCCAGCACCCCGTCGAACGCGGCCAACCGGCGGCTGACACCCCGCAGGCCGGAGCCGCGCGAGGGATCCGCTCCGCCGACGCCGTCGTCCTCGACGACCATCTCGATGCTGTCGCCGCTTCGCGTCAGCCGAATCGACACGTGCGACGCGGACGCGTGTTTGACGACATTCGTGAGCGCCTCCGCCACCGCGAAGTATCCGGCCGTCTCGAGTGGCGCGGCCAGCCGATCGACGAAGTTCGCGCGCACCTCGGTCGGCATCGGGACGGCCAGGGCCA
Organism: uncultured Actinomycetota bacterium; assembly: GCA_963797455.1. GTDB lineage: Bacteria > Actinomycetota > Actinomycetes > Mycobacteriales > Jatrophihabitantaceae > Jatrophihabitans. Next base: position 274,236 of record CAWCPK010000001.1, read on the forward strand.
GGGCCCGAACAGCTTCGACGAGACCGCGGTCGGCCAGGACCGGCGGGTGGATGCCGCGAACCAGATCGCGCAACTCGGTCAGGGCCATGCTTGTCGATTCGCGTGCCTCTGTGAGCAGCGCCCGTGCAGCATCCGGGTCTCTGGCCAGTACCTCTTCGGCCATCGCGAGGCTCATGCCCAGCGCCACCAGCCTCGCCTGCGCACCGTCGTGCAGGTCGCGCTCGATACGGCGCAGCTCGCTCGCCTGGGTGTCGACGGTCTCGGCCCGGGACTCGGTGAGCTGCTCGACGCGCAGCGCGAGCCGGCTCTTCTCCGACACGGAGAGGAGCGCGCGCGAGATCGCGGTGTGCACGCGGATCGCGAGGCCGGGCGGCAGCCACCAGAAGACCAGGTCGAGGACGCCCTCGACGATCCCGACGATTCCGAGCGCCAGGCCGGCCGAGCCGTTGACCAGCAGCCAGACGGCGTCGCGCCGGCGAGCGGGATCTCGGAACAGTGCGCGGGTGCGGATGAGGATGTTGCCGCTCGGCCTCGTCAGATACGGGGAGTCGATCGCAGCCTTGCCGTCGATCTTGCCGAGCCGCCGGCGGTGCAGCTCTGCGATCGGGCGGGCGGCGCCCATGGCGCCGAGCAGCATCGGCACGCCGACCCACACGGCGATCAAGCCGACGCCCGTCACGGCCAGGATGAACAGCGCCAGGCTGGCCGCGGCCATCCCCGTGACGAAGAGCGACCACAGCAGTAGCCGCACGCGCAACCCGAATCCGCTTGTCACGGCTCCATCCTGACCCACCGGGGCGCCACGGATGGTGGACATAACCCCACCATCGCCGGGGTGCCAGGCCCAGTGTTTGCGACCTGGATCGGCGGCAACGTGATCAATGTCAACATTTCGCACGCACTGAAAGGCAGCGCCGTGTTCCAGAACCAAGTCCCCGTGCGTCGTCCGGTCACCGTTCGGCTCGCGCGCTGGAGCGCCACCCACCCGTGGCGCGCGATCGCGCTCTGGCTCGTCTTCGTCACCGTCTCGGTAGCCGTCGGCAGCGTGTCCGGCGTGCACACCGCGAGCGACATCGATCAGCTGACCGGGCAGTCGCAACGGGCGGCGCAGTGGCTGCACGACGCCGGCCTGGAGTCGCCCGACACCGAGAACGTCCTCGTCACCGCCGGGTCCGGCGGCGACCTCGACACTCGGCTCGCCACGCAGGCGCTCACCGCCGCCGCGCACCGGATGAGCGGGCTGCCGCAGGTCGCGGCCGTCGGCGATCCCGTCACGTCGGCCGACCAGGCGGCAATGACCGTGCAGGTCACCCTGCGCGACAACGCCGACGTCAAACCGCTGCTCGCCGCGACCGAGGCCGTCCAGCGCGACTACCCGGCGCTGCGCGTCGAGGAGGTCGGTTCGGCATCGATGGACGAGGCCGTGAACAAGCAGGTCGGCGACGACCTGTCCGCGGCCGCGACTTACAGCCTGCCGGTGACGCTCGTCATCCTGCTCATCGCGTTCGGCGCGATCGTGGCGGCCGGCGTGCCGATCCTGCTGGCGCTCTCGGCAGTCGCGTCCGCGACCGGGCTCACGGCGCTGTCCACGCACGTGCTGCCGGGGACGGACACCACGTCGAGCGTGATCCTGCTGATGGGCATGGCGGTCGGCGTGGACTACTCGCTGTTCTACGTCAAACGCGCGCGCGCCGAACGGCACCGCGGACACAGCCAGCTCGACGCGGTCGAGATCGCCGCCGAAACGGCCGGCCACTCGGTGCTCGTCTCCGGCCTCGCCGTGCTCGTCTCGATGTTCGGCCTGTACCTCGCGGCGGACGTGACGTTCGCCGCGCTCGCCACCGGTTCGATCCTCGTCGTCGCGGTCGCCGTGCTCGGCTCGCTGACCGTGCTGCCCGCGCTGCTCGTCAAGCTGGGCAAGCGGATCGACCGGCCGCGGGTGCCTGTGCTGTGGCGGCTCACGACCGTCGATCGGCATCCGCGGCTGTGGACGGCGCTGCTTCGGCCGTCGTTGCACCGTCCGGCCCGGACGCTCGTGATCAGCGTGCTCGCGCTCGGCGCGCTCGCCCTGCCGGCGCTGGGCATGAGGCTCCAGTCGGACAGCGCGCGGTCACTCCCCTCCTCGATCGCAGAGAAGCAGTCGCTCACCCGGTTGACCGCGGCGTTCCCGAACAAGCAGGCCGAGCAGGAGATCGTGGTGCGCGCTGCGGCCGCGGACTCGCCGGCCGTGCGGACCGCGCTGCGCGACCTGGCGTCGTCCGCCTCGCGGACCGGGCTGTTCCTGCGCGAGACGCCGCGGATCCAGATCTCTTCCGATCGCACGATGCACGTGCTGCGCGTCGACGCGCCGTTCGACGAGGAGGACGCGCGGGCGCGCGACGGCGTCGCTCTCTTGCGCTCTTCCCTGGTACCCGCTGCGCTGCAGGGCATCGACGGCGCGCAGTTCGCCGTCGGTGGCGACACCGCCAACAGCGTCGACGGCGACCATCACATGGCCGACCGGCTGCCCTGGGTGATCGGCTTCGTCGTCCTGCTGACCATGCTGATCATGGGCTGGGTGTTCCGCTCTGTGGTCATTGCGCTGACCACGGCCGCGGTGAACCTGCTCTCGGCCGGCGCATCCTTCGGCGTGCTGGTGCTCACCTTCCAGCACTCGTGGGCCGAGTCACTGCTCGGGTTCCACACGACCGGCTCGCTGATCAACTGGATCCCGCTGTTCACCTTCGTCGTGCTCTTCGGCCTGTCGATGGACTACCACGTCTTCGTCATCAGCCGAATCCGCGAAGCGGCGGCCCGCGGGCTGTCCACCCGCGACGCGATCCGCGAGGGGATCACCGGATCGGCCGGCACGGTCACCAGCGCCGCACTCGTCATGGTGTCGGTGTTCGCGATCTTCGCGTCGCTGCACATGATCGAGATGAAGGAGCTCGGCGTCGGGCTCGCCGTCGCCGTCCTCGTCGACGCGCTCGTGGTGCGGACGATCGTGCTGCCGTCGCTGATGATGCTGCTCGGCCGGTGGAACTGGTGGCCCGGACGCGTGCGGGTCACCCCGGAGGCCGCAGCGCAGCCGGCCGAACTCGTCGGCGTCTGAGCGCGCCCGCCGCTGAATACCCCCAGAGCCACGGGCGGGCGTGGCTCTGGGGGTATTCACGCGCGACGTCCCTACCAGCGTTAACCCTCCGCGAGTGACATCGGGCCGTAGACCTTGCGCTCGCCGTCGAACAACGTCGCCTGCGCGACTCCGGCGTCGGCAAGCTCGCGCCAGTGTTCGCCCAGCCAACTCTCGGCGTCGGACTGGTTCGAGTGCATCGTCGACGTCGGGTTGGGCAGCTCGGTGCCGTCGGTGTCCTCGAGACGCCACGTCCAGCTCATCATCTGGCCGCATTCATACTGATCATGATCCGGCAGCGTACATACTGACCCGGTGGCGGCCCTGCTCGAACTCGGCGCCGGCGTTGGATGGCCCGACGCCGAAGCGGCCGGCGCGGCGCGAACGCGGGTCGACGCCAGGACCGGACGCCTCGCGGACCTCGTCGAGTGGCTGGCCGCGGCGCAGGGCAGGTTTCCCCCCGCGCTTCCGGGCCGGGTCCGGTGCGCCGTGTTGGGCCCCGTGGCCGACCCCGTCGCCGAGGTGGCTGCAGCGCAGGACGTCGGCGTGCGGGCGGTCGAAGTGCCGGCCGGCGCGGTGGACGCGTTCTTGGTCGGCGCGGGGGCGGCGGACGACGAGATCGAGGCCGGCGCCGACCTGATCGTGCTCGCCGGCAGCGACGACACGACGGCCTCCGCGGTGCTGGTCAGTCTCCTCACCGGCGCCGAGCCGGTCGCATTGTTGCCGCGCGGCGCTGACGCGATCGACACCGAGCGGTGGATCGCACGGGCCGCACAGCTGCGCGATGCGCGGCGTCGGGCAGCGCAGTTCCGCACTCGCCCCGACGAGTTGCTCGCCGCACTCGACAGCCCGTCGCTGGCCGCTGCAGCGGGCTTCGCGCTGCAGGCCGCGGCTCGCCGGACGCCTGTCCTTCTCGACGGGACCCCAGTCGTTGCCGGCGCGCTTCTGGGCGCCGATAGCCAGTCCCGCGCGCGGCAGTGGTGGCAGGTCGCGGACACCTCAGCCGACCGCGTCCACGCGCGGGCGCTCGAACTGCTCGGGCTTCGGCCACTGCTCGATCTCGGCACCGGTCTCGGTGACGGCACCGCCGGGCTGCTCGCCGTCGCGATCCTGCGCGCCGCCGTGACGACGGGCCCGCGCGATGAGTGACGACGAACACCGGCCGTACCCCGGACGCAATCATCGACGCGACGCGGTCGAGGCGGTCACCTGGCCGGTCCGGGTCGCCGCGGCCTGGAGCTGGCGGCTGCTCGTCATCGGCGCGGCGTTGCTCGTGCTCGCCCGCATCTTCACCCGCATCGAGCTGGTCGCGTTCTCGTTCGTCCTCGCGCTGTTCTTCACCGCGGTGCTGCATCCGCTCGAGCAACAGCTGCGGCGCATCCCCGGCCCGCGCTCGGTGTCCGCCGGGCTCGCCCTGCTGATCGGGCTGGCCGTCCTCGCCGGCATCGGATGGTTCGTCACCTGGCAGATCACCACCCACTCGTCGCAGATCGGCGACCAGATCTCCAACTTCGTCGACAAGACCCGCAACTGGCTGCGCACCGGCCCGCTACACCTGAAGTCGACCGACCTCGACACAATCGCCGAGAACATCACCAAGACGATCAAGGATCATCAGGGCCAGCTCATCAGCGGCGCGATCCAGACGGTGCGGACGGTCGTCGAGGGCCTCGGTGCATTGCTGCTGATCCTGCTGTCGACGTTCTTCCTGCTGCGCGACGGAGACCAGATCTGGGAGTGGACGCTGCGGCTGTTCCCGAGCGCTGCGCAGGAGCGCCTGGACGCCGCGGGCCGGGTCGGCTGGCGCACCCTGGGCGGCTACATGCGCGGGCAGGTGCTGATCGCGCTGTTCCACGGCATCTCGATCATGATCGTGCTGTTCATCCTCAAGGTCCCGCTCGCCGCCGCGCTCGGTGTGCTGATCTTCCTCGGCTCGTTCGTGCCGCTGATCGGTCTCACCGTCACGGGAGCGCTCGCGGTCGCGATCACGCTGCTCGAGCACGGCGTGACGGCAGCGATCGTGGTCGGTGTGGCGATCATCGTGCTCGTCCAGCTCGAGGCGCATCTCCTGCAGCCGCTGATCATGAGCCGCAGCGTCGAGGTGCACCCGCTCGCCATCGCGCTGGCCGTGCTGACCGGCACCCTGCTGGCCGGGATCGTCGGCGCGTTGCTGGCGGTACCGTTCGTCGCCTTCCTCAACTCGACGATCCACGCCCTGCGCGCCGCTCCTGCCGAACCCGTCGGCGACTCCGGGTTCCCGGTGGAGGAACGAGAGGAGGGCGCCGCGGGCGCCGCCCTCGACCCCGCCGACCCGTCACCGGACGTGTGACTGCACGAACGGCGGTTTGACGACCCGCGCCCGGCTGCGCCGTCCGCGCACGTCGATCTCGAGTTCGTCGCCGTCCCCGACGCCGGCGTCGGCCGACACGAGCGCCAGGCCGATCCCCACCCGGCGGGACGGCGAGAACGTCCCGCTGGTCACCTCGCCGACGACGCCACCGGCGAGGTCGAGGACGGACATGTGCGCGCGCGGGATGCCACGGTCCAGCGACTCCAGGCCACGCAGGACCCGCACGGGCCCGTCCGCCTTCTCGGCGAGCAGCGCGGCCCGTCCCCAAAAGGCATCCTTCTTCCAGCCGACCGCCCAGCCGGCGCGCGCCTGCAGCGGCGAGATGTCGAGCGAGAGGTCCTGCCCGTGCAGCGGGTACCCCATCTCGGTGCGCAACGTGTCCCGGGCGCCCAGCCCGGCCGGCATGCCGCCGAGGCCGCGGACCTGCTCGACGATCGCGTCCCACAGCGCCTCGGCATCGTCCCAGCGCGGAATCAGCTCGTAGCCGTGCTCGCCGGTGTAGCCGGTGCGGCAGATGCGAACCGGGCGGTCCTCCCACACGGCATCCGCGTAGGCCATGTAGTCCTGGCTCGACGGCAGGCCGAGCCGGTCGACGACCTCGGCCGACCGCGGGCCCTGCACCGCGAGCACGCCGAAGCCGCGGTGCTGTCCGCTCACCTCGATGCCCTCGGGGGCCGCCGCGGCGAGCCGGCGCACCACCTCGGCGGTGTTCGCGGCGTTGGGGACGAGGAACACCTCGTCGTCGCTTACCAGGTACGCGATCAGATCGTCGACGACGCCGCCGGACGCGTCGCAGCAGAGCGTGTACTGGGCCTGGCCGACCCCGATCCGCGACAGGTCGTTGGTCAGGCAGGCGTTCACGAACGCGCGCGCTCCCGGCCCGCGCACCGTCGCCTTGCCGAGGTGCGACACGTCGAAGACGCCGACGGACTCCCGCACCGCGGCGTGTTCCTTCAAGACGCCGCCGCCACTGGCCGGGTACTCGATCGGCATCTCCCAGCCGCCGAAGTCGGCGAGCTTCGCACCGAGCGCGGCATGCCGGTCGTAGAGCGGCGAGTGCAGGAGTTCAGGCATGTGCCACAACCTACCGACGCACCCCGGCCGCGACTTCGCCCCTCTCATGTGTGCCAGCGATGCCCGCCAGGACACATGGCGGGGGCAAAGTCGCGGGCATGCATACGATCAAGGCCATGCCGTCCGTCTCAGTCGTCCCCCCCAAGGCCCCCGTCCGTGCCGACGCCGTCATCGTGGGCGTCCACAGCAGCAAGGACGGTGCCCGGCTCGCGCCGGGCGCCGAGGCCGTCGACAACGCCCTCGGCGGACGGCTCGCCGCCGCGCTGCGCGCGCTCGGCGCGAAGGGCAAGGCCGACGAGGTGTCCACGATCCCGACGCTCGGCCTCGCCGACTTCCCGCTCGTCGTCGCGGCCGGACTCGGCGGCGAGCCCGTCGACGGCGAGCCCGTCGACGGCGAGGCGGCGCGGCGGGCCGTCGGGGCCGCGGTGCGCGGGCTCAGCGCGCATCGCCGGGTGCACGTCGCCATCGACGCGCCCGCTGGGGCGCTCGTCGAGGGCGCGCTGCTCGGCGCCTACGCCTTCACCGCGTACAAGTCGAACCCGCCCAAGGTGGCGCTGCGCACGATCACGGTCGCCGCGACGGCCGACCGGGCTCAGGTGCGCCACGCGATCACCGTCGCGGAGGCCGTGCTCCTCACCCGCGACCTCGTCAACACGCCGCCGAACGATCTGTACCCGCAGACGTTCGCCGAGCGGTCGGCGGCACTCGCGATCGAGCGCGGCCTCACCGTCGAGATCCTCGACGAGCGGGCGCTCAAGCGGGGCAAGTACGGCGGCATCCTCGGGGTCGGCAAGGGCAGCGTCCACCCGCCTCGGCTGGTGCGGATCAGCTACCGTCCGAAGCGGGCCAAGGCGCACGTCGCGCTGGTCGGCAAGGGCATCACCTTCGACTCCGGCGGGCTCAACCTCAAGACCGCGAACCTCGCCTGGATGAAGTCCGACATGGGCGGCGCGGCCGCGGTCATCGCGAGCGTCCTCGCCCTCGCCGCCCTGAAGGTGCCGGTAGCGGTCACCGCCACCGTCCCGATGGCCGAGAACATGCCGTCCGGGACGTCCTACCGGCCGTCGGACATCCTGACGATGCGCGACGGCAGCACCGTCGAGGTGGCCGACACCGACGCCGAGGGGCGCCTCGTGCTGGCCGACGCGATCACCCGTGCGGTCGAGGACGCGCCGGACCGGCTGATCGAGGCGTCGACGCTCACCGGCGCCCAGCTGATCGCGCTCGGGACACGCGTCATCGGCGCGATGGGTGAGCCGGGCTGGCGCGACGAGGTGGTCGCCGCGGCGAACGGCGCGGGTGAGGCCAGCTGGCCGATGCCGCTACCCGACGAGCTGCGTGCCGGGCTCGACTCCCCCGCGGCCGACCTCGCGAACGTGCCGCCGGACCGATTCGGCGGCATGCTCGTCGGCGGTCGCTTCCTCGCCGAGTTCGTCCCGGACGGCCTGCCCTGGGTGCATCTCGACATCGCAGGGCCGGCGTTCAACAACGGTGCGGCGCACGGCTACACACCCAAGGGCGGCACGGGCGCCGGCGTGCGGACGATCATCTCGGCCGTGGAACGCCTCGCCGCCGGTTGACCGCGACCGCCTCGTCCGCCGTGCGGACGGCACGCTCCCAGCGCAGGTGCAGGCTGCGGTAGGCACGTCCCCGGATCCGTTCGGCGTGCACGGCGACCCAGCCGCACAGAATTGCGAGCGGCAACTCGCCGCACAGCGCGAGGACGATCGCGAACGCCATCTCGCCGTGCCCCGCCGAACTGGTGAAGATGTCGAACCAGGCGTCGATGATCAGCATCAGCGACGCCATCGCCGCAACCGGGCCGGTCGCGGCGTGCCGGCGCAGCGCGACCCAGGCGAGCACGGCGAGCATCGTCCACATCGCGCTGTCGAAGCCCAGCCACGCTATGTCGTAGTGCTCGGCGCGCACCTTCGTCGGGAGGGTGAACCCGAGGTAGACGATCCAGGGCAGGAACCCGACGATGCTGCCGATCGCGAGCGGACCGATCCACCGCGGCAACGGGAGCTGGTCGATGCGCCGCGCGTTGCCGCTCGCCTCGACGCGCGTGCCCGGCGGGACCTCGGCCGGCGACTCCTGCCTCGGGAACGACTCCTGCCTCGGGAACGGAAGCGGCCGCGGGCGACGAGAGCGATTGGCAGCAGTCACTGGCCGAGTTCTCCGGCCGCCTTGCGCTGCGCCGTCCAGTCGCGCATACGTTGGGGATACCCGATCTTGGCCGCTTCATACAGCGGGATCGCGAGCTTCTTCGCCAGCGCGGCGGCGGCGTCCGGGCTGTCGACCCGCCGTCGGGTCCACTCGCCGGTGTCGGCGACGAGCACGACGGTCGTGTCGGTGACCGCCGTTCGCGGCTCGAGGAACGCCTCGACGCCGCCCCGCGTGCTGACGAACTGCTTGAGATGGTCGGCGTCGGCGGAGGTGGCCGCGCGCAGCGTTCCCGGACGGCCCTTCCTGCGCCGCAAGAGACCCACGTCCGACTCCCGTCTCGTTGCCAGGCCCTCCCCGCGGGGGCACCGGGCAATGATCCCACCGCCACCTCAGAACTCGCACAGAGGTGCGCCTACCACTGGGTAATCGACTGCGACTGCGACCGGTTTAGCGACAGTGCCAAGATGGAAACCGGCTCGGCTCGGGCCGAGCTAGGGACAGAAGGAGCACCGGTGGCAGACAACCAGTCCGACCTCGTCATCCTCGGCGGCGGGAGCGGTGGCTACGCGGCCGCGCTGCGGGCCGCCGAACTCGGCAAGTCCGTCGTGCTGATCGAGAAGGACAAGGTCGGCGGCACCTGCCTGCACCGGGGCTGCATCCCGACCAAGGCGCTGCTGCACGCCGGCGAGATCGCCGACCAGGCCCGGGAGAGCGCGACGTTCGGGGTGAATGCGACGTTCGAGGGCATCGACATGGCCGGCGTCCACAAGTACAAGGACGGCGTCGTCTCTAAGAACCACAAGGGCCTCACCGGCCTGATCAAGAGCCGCGGCATCGAGATCGTCGAGGGTGAGGGCAGGCTCGTCGGGCCGTTGACCGTGCAGGTCGGGTCGGACACCTATGCCGGGACGAACCTGGTGCTCGCCACCGGCTCCTACTCGCGCACCCTGCCCGGCCTGGACCTCGACGGGGACCGGATCATCGCCAGCGAGCACGCGTTGCAGCTCGATCGAGTGCCCGAGACGGCCATCGTCCTCGGCGGCGGCGTCATCGGCTGCGAGTTCGCTTCGGCATGGACGTCGTTCGGTAGCAAGGTCACGATCGTCGAGGCGCTGCCGCGCCTCGTCCCGGTCGAGGACGAGGCAAACTCCAAGCAGCTCGAGCGGGCGTTCCGCCGGCGCGGGATCGGCTTCAAGGTAGGTGCTCGGTTCGAGCAGGTCGAGGCGACCGATCAGGGCGTGCGGGTCACCCTCGAAGGCGGCGAGACGCTCGAGGCGGAACTGCTGCTCGTCGCCGTCGGGCGCGGGCCGGTATCGGCCGGGCTCGGCTACGAGGAGCAGGGCGTCCGCATCGAGCGCGGCTTCGTCGTCACCGACGAGTTCCTCCGCACCTCCGTCGACGGCGTGTACGCGGTCGGCGACCTGATCTCCATCGGCGGCGCGCCGCACCTGCAGCTCGCGCACGTCGGGTTCGCCGAGGGCATCCTGGTCGCCGAGCACATCGCGGGAGTGCCGGTCGTGCCGATCGACTACGCCGGCGTCCCGCGCATCACCTACAGCCAGCCGGAGGTCGCCTCGGTCGGCTACACCGAGGTCGAGGCCGCCGAGAAGTACGGCGCGGACAACATCAAGACCGTCACCTATGACCTGTCCGGCAACGGGCGCAGCGCGATCCTCAACACCCGGGGTGCGGTGAAGCTCGTCGCCGCGAAGGACGGACCCGTGCTGGGCGTCCACATCGTCGGCGACCGGGTCGGTGAGCTGATCGCCGAAGCCCAGCTGATCTACAACTGGGAGGCGCTGCCCAGCGAGGTAGCGCAGCTGATCCACCCCCACCCGACGCAGTCCGAGGCGATCGGCGAGGCGCACCTGCTGCTCGCGGGCAAGCCGCTGCACGTCCACGACTGATCACGCCGCTCACGCCAGCCGTCCCTCGAAGGAGCACAACCGACCATGCCGACGTCCGTGACCATGCCGCGTCTGGGTGAGAGCGTCACCGAAGGAACCGTGACCCGCTGGCTGAAGGCCGAGGGCGAGCACGTCGACGCCGACGAGCCGCTGCTCGAGGTGTCCACCGACAAGGTCGACACCGAGGTGCCGTCACCTGCCTCCGGCACGCTGCTCTCGATCAAGGTCCAGGAGGACGAGACGGTCGAGATCGGCGTCGAGCTGGCGGTGATCGGCGACGCCGGCGCGGACGCTGGTGCCCCGAGCGCGGCCGAGCCCGAGCCGCAACCGCAGCCCGAACCCGAGCCGCAGGCAGCGCCGGAGCCGGCGCCAGCGGCGGCGGCCACGGAGGCGGCGGAGGCGGCGCCCGCGGCAGCGGTGCCCACGGAGCCCCGCCCGCGACCGACCCCGGCGTCCGGGGCACCCACGCCAGCGCCCGCGGCACCGACGCCGGCTCCCGCGCCCACGCCGGCGCCGAGCACGGCGGGCACGGCGGGCACGCCGCAGGACCAGCCCGCCCCTGCCGCGCCTGCCGCCGAGCCGGCTGCCGCCGGTGCGGGCGAGGACGAGGTCGCCGGCACCTACGTCACTCCGCTCGTGCGCAAGCTCGCCGCCGAGCACGGAATCGACCTCGCGTCCGTGGCGGGCACCGGCGTCGGAGGCCGCATCCGCAAGTCCGACGTACTGGCTGCAGCCGAGAAGGCCGCCGAGCAGGCTGCCGAGCAGGCTCCGGCCGCCCCGGCAGCCACCGCTCAGGCAACCGCCCCTGCCGCGCCGTCCGCCGCCGCGACGCAACGCGGCAAGGCCGAGCCGATGTCGCGCATGCGCCAGGTCATCGCCACCCGCATGGTCGAGTCCCTGCAGACCTCTGCGCAGCTCACCACCGTCGTCGAGGTCGACGTCACCAAGATCGCCCGGCTGCGCGACGCCGCCAAGAAGGAGTTCGAAGCGCGCGAGGGCGTCAAGCTCGCCTTCCTGCCGTTCTTCGCGGTGGCCGCGATCGACGCGCTCAAGGCGCATCCGGCCGTCAACGCGTCCGTGGACATGGCGACGAAGACGATCAACTATCACGACGCCGAGCACCTCGGGATCGCGGTCGACACCGACCGCGGACTGCTCGTCCCGGTGATCCACGACGCGGGCGACCTCAACCTCGCCGGGCTCGCGCGCAAGATCGCCGACCTCGCCGAGCGGACCCGCGCCAACAAGGTCAGCCCGGACGAGCTAGGCGGCGGCACGTTCACGATCACCAACACCGGCAGCCGCGGCGCGCTGTTCGACACCCCGATCATCAACCAGCCCCAGGTGGGCATCCTCGGCACCGGGGCTGTCGTGAAGCGGCCGGTCGTCGTGCTGAGCCCTGAGCTCGGTGAGACGATCGCGATCCGCTCGATGGTGTACCTCGCGCTGACCTACGACCACCGGATCGTCGACGGTGCCGACGCGGCGCGCTTCCTCGTGACGATGAAGGAGCGGCTCGAGGCCGGCGCGTTCGAGCGGTCCCTCGGCCTCGGCTGATCGCATGCAGGTCGTGCTCGCGGGCGCGTCGGGCCTCATCGGGTCCGCACTGAGGGCGTCCCTGCGCGCCGACGGTCATCGGGTCAAGACTCTGGTGCGCCGTCCGGTCCCGGGCGAGGACGTCGACAGCTGGGACCCGGCGCGCGGGCTGCTCGACCCCGACTTCGTGCGCGGCGCGGACGCCGTCGTGTGCCTGTCCGGCGTGGGAGTCGGCGACCACCGCTGGACGGACGCATACAAGCGCGCGATCGTCGAGAGCCGGGTCGACAGCGTCGGCACGGTGGCGCGCACGCTCGCCGACCCCACCGTCCAACAGCGCCACGGGCCGCAGGTGCTGATCGCCGCGTCAGCGGTCGGCTACTACGGCGACACGGGTGATCGCGAGGTCGACGAGGATGCTGCCGCCCGGCGACTCGTTCCTGTCCGAGGTGTGCGTCGAGTGGGAGGCTGCCGCCGATCCGGCCCGGACGGCGGGCGTGCGGGTGACGCACCTGCGCAGCGGACTCGTCCTCGCCAAGGGCGGCGGCTTTCTCAAGCGACTCACCCCGCTAGTCAAGGCCGGCATCGCCGGCAGGCTGGGCACCGGTCACCAGTACATGCCGTGGATCTCGCTCACCGACGAGATCGCGGCGATCCGGTTCCTGCTGACCAACGATGTGCCCGGCGCGGTGAACCTGGTCGGCCCCGCGCCGGTGACCAATGCCGAGTTCACCAAGACCCTCGGCCGCGTGCTGCGCCGGCCGACCGTGCTGCCGATGCCCCGCGTGGCGGCGCGCATCGCGTTGGGCGAGTTCGCCGACGAGGTGCTGACCGGTCAGCGTGCCGTGCCGACGCGGCTGCTGGAGGCTGGCTTCGCGTTCGCCCATCGCGACCTCGAGACGGCGCTGCGTTCAGAACTCGGCTGACACCGGGATCGTGAGGTCGTGGACGCCGCATCGAGTGGGCTGTGCGGACCCGAGTGGGCCGTCCTAACCGGCCACTCGGGTCCGAACCGGCCACTCGCTCCACGTCAGAGGTCGGTGAGCGCTGCGATGCGCACGCCGCTCGGCGTACGAACCAGCTGCACCCGCAACCGGACCGGCCCCACACCGGGCGCGCGCGCCTGCCGGCGTCCGTGGCAGATCAGCAGTGACGGCCGCAGAGTGGCCGTCGTGGTGACGATGGCGTCGGCGCCGTGTGCGGCGACCTGCATTCCGGCGTAGCGGGTGTGAACTCCGCTGAGCAGGCAACCCGACGGCACCAGGCGAATGAGCAGCCCAGCATCCGCGTGAAACAGGTGCGGATCGGCGTACACCTGGCGAAGGAGCGCCGGATTTCGCGTGCCGAACGCCTTCGCGCGCAGCGCATCCAGGTGGGCGAGCGCGGCGGGCCAGTCGATCACCGCGGGCGGCCGGGTGTGCTCTGCGGCGCTGGGCGTCCTCGTCGTCTCGAGCTGCGATCGCGGTACCGAGGTATTGCCGCCGCCACGGCCGTGCCGGTCCGTGGAGCGCGCCCACGCCGTCCCGACGACCGCCAGCGCCGCGGCGAGCGCGACGGCGACGGCCGCGCCGAGCAACCGCGGCCGGCTGCGCCGCCGCGCGGGGCGCGGGATCACCGGACGCGGCCGCGGGCCGACCATCCGGGTCGGCGGAGCCGCGCCGGCCGCTCCCAGGATCGCGCTCGGCCGTTCGAACGACGGCCGCGCCGGGTCGGGACGGGCGGCGGTGAGGCTGCCGGCCGAGAACCCGCGACGCACCGCATTGGCGGCAGGCGGCGCCGCATGCCGCGGGCCGGGTGCGACGACCGGCTGCGGCTCGCGGCGGGCCAGGCCCGCGGAGAGTTCGACCGCGACCGGTTGCCCGCTGTGCGCGAGATCGAGCGCCAAGTCAGCGGCGGTTCCACGCCGCGGCGGGTCGACGGCCAGCGCGCGGGCGAGCACGGCCGCCATCGCTGGGGGGACGTTCGCGCCCGCCAGCCGCTGCGCGACGTCGTCGAGCACGCCGCGCGCGGCACGCGCCACCGCGGCGTCGCCGTCCTCGTCCGGCCACGGCGGCGCGCCGGTGAGGGCATGCAACGCCACGCCGCCGACCATGAAGACGTCGCTCTGCGGGCCGGGCACGCAGCCCGCGGCCACCGCGGGGTCGACGTAGGCCGGCGTCGCCTCGGCGTCTGCGTCGTCGCCGGTCAGCCGCGCCACCCCCACATCGGCGAGCATCGGTACCCCGGCGCCGGTGAACAGGACGTTCGCCGCACTCACGTCGCCGTGCACGACGCCCTCCCCGTGCAGGTATTCGAGCGCCGCCGCGATAGGCGCAACTGCGGTGATCACCTCGCCCGGCGCAAGCCGCCCGCGCGCATCGAGCAGTGCGGCGAGCGATCCGCCATCGGCCAGGTCGAGGACGAGCACCACGGCGTCGTCGGCGGCGGCGACGGTGTGCAACCGCACGAGGTTCGGGTGGTCGAGCGCCGCCAACAGCGCCGCCTCCGCCTGCGCGCGGCGCAACTGCTCGTCGTCGCGAATGACGATCCGCTTCAGTGCGACCGGTGCCCCCGACGAGAGCACCCGAGCCTGCCACACGTCGCCCGTCGCGCCGCTGCCGAGCAGCCGCTCGACCGCGTACCCGCGCACCCGAAGCGGCGTCATGAACGCGACCCTAAGCCGCGCCGGACACCGAAACCGGCTTATCCACAGCGCCGAACTGAGCGGTCAGTCCTGGGCACCTGCCGCCGCCAGCTTGGACGGCCACCAGATCTTCTTGCCGATCTCGTGGCTGAGCGCCGGCACCAGGATCGAGCGGACGACGATCGTGTCGAGCAGCACGCCGAACGCCACCGTGAACCCGATCTCGGCGAGGAACACGATCGGCAGCACGCCGAGCACCACGAACGTGGCGGCCAGTACGGCGCCCGCCGAGGTGATCACCCCGCCGGTGACTGCGAGACCGCGCACGATCCCCTGCCGGGTGCCGTGGTCGAGCGTCTCCTCCCGCACCCGGGTCATCAGGAAGATGTTGTAGTCGATACCCAATGCCACCAGGAAGATGAACGCGAACAACGGGTATGCCGGGTCGGCGTTGGCGAAGTGGAACACGTGGTTGAAGAAGACCGCGCTGACGCCCAGCGATGCGAAGAACGACAACACCACGGTCGCGATCAGGATGATCGGCGCAATGAGCGCGCGTAGCACGAGGGCCAGCAGCACGAGTATCACGACCAGCACGAGCGGGATGATCAGATTCCGGTCGTGTCGGGACGCGTCCTGCACGTCGAGGTTCACCGCCGACTGGCCACCGACCAGCGCGTCCGCGCCGGCGACTTGCCCGATCGCCGCCCGGATCCGTTTGACCGTGTCGTAGGCCGCCTGCGAGTCGTAGGTAGACGTCAGCGTGGCGTCGACGAGGATCTTGCCGTCATGCGGTGTCACCTGTAGGCCCAACGATGCCGGCGGGCACCCATGGGCCGAATTGGCAAAGGCTGTGGCACCAGGATGCTCTTTCAGGTAGTTCGCAACCTTCGCGTAGTCCAGCCGGACGCAGACGGCATCCGCCGTCTTTGCGACGCCGGGCACCTGCTTGACGGCAGCGATCACCGCAGGCGCCGTGTCGGCGGTGGTGAGGATCGCCGCCGGCGCGCCGGCACCCTTGGCGAAGTTGGCGTCGTAGAGGTGCTGTCCGGTGATGGCGTCGGGCGTGTTCGTGAACCCCTTCTCGGTGGACAGCCCGTCGGCCTTGAGGGTGAAGATGCCGATGACGCAGGCGATGAGGACGACGCCGGCGCCCATCCAGCCCCGCCGCTGGTGCACCGCGAGCGCCTTCGAGAAGCGGCCCCACACGCCGTGCACAACGAGGATGTCGGTGCGGTGGTCGACCTTGGGAATCCGCGGCCAGAAGACCCAGCGGCCCTCGAGCATCCGCCACTTCCTGACGTTGACGCCGAGCAGCACCCAGCCGACTGGGTTCGTCCAGGCCCAGAGTCGGGGCGTGAGCAGGAAGCAGGGCAGGAAGGTCAGCATCGTGACTGCGGTGCAGCCGACGCCGATCGCCAACACCGGTCCGAGTCCCGCCGTCGAGTTCAGCCGGGCGAACGTGAGGCAGATCAGCCCGAGCATCACCGTCGCGGCGGACGCGGCGATCGGGATGACGGTCCCCTTCCACGCTGCGATCAGCGCGTCGACGGGGCTGAGGTACTCATGGAGCTCTTCCCGGTAGCGGCTGATGAACAACAGCGCGTAGTCGGTGCCCGCACCGATCACGAGGACGTACAGGATGCCCTGGCTCTGCCCGTTGAGCGTGATCACCTCATGTTTGGCCAGTTGGTAGATGACGAGCGAGGCCGCGCCGAGCGAGACGGCCCCCGCGCTGAACAGCGG
Source organism: uncultured Actinomycetota bacterium (assembly GCA_963797455.1). GTDB lineage: Bacteria > Actinomycetota > Actinomycetes > Mycobacteriales > Jatrophihabitantaceae > Jatrophihabitans. Next base: position 290,747 of record CAWCPK010000001.1, read on the forward strand.
AAAGATCCACAGGACAGGGCTGCGGTAGACGATCAACAGGATGGCGACGACCACAAGACCCGCGGCCAACAGCAAAGTGGTGTCCAGGCCGCTGAACGCGTCGATGAACGCGACGATGACCCCGCCCGCGCCCGCGCTGTGGACGGCCAGCCCGCTCGGCGCGCCGTCCCGGGCCTTCTTCAGCACGGCCTTCTCGGTGTCGACGAGGTCTGGCCCGGTGACCGACTTGCCGTTCTGCTTGCCGACGAGCGGCACCGAGACCGAGGCGACGTCGGCCTTGATCTCGGGAACGCCGACCTCGTCGGACGAAACGCCCTTGACGGCCTTGAACTTGTCGACGGTGCCATCGATCCAGTCCTTGTCGGCCGCCGTGAGACCGCCGTCGCGCTGATAGACGATGAAGCCAGGGATGGACTGGATATTGCTGAACTTCTCCTGCTCGTTGGCGACCTTCGTGGAGTCGGCCGAGCCGGGCAGGAATGACGAGTTGTCGTTCTTCTGGACGTCGGCGAGCTTGGCTTGGAAGCTCAGGCCGAAGATCCCGACCAGAAACATGACGATCGCCAGCCCGAGGATCACCCATCGGCCTGGCGGCCGCGACGGTGTCTCGTGAACGGTGTGCTCGGCGGGTGCGTCGAGCAAGGTCATTTGCTGCCTCCCTGAAAGCGTTCTGTGCACCGTATCGAGGTGGGCCGACAATTCTCGATGGGGTTAAACCCCCATTCACCCCTGACTTTCGTCAGGAGAGAACCGCCGTTCCTAGGTACGGTTGTGCCGTGAGTGAACTCCGCATGATCCAGGCGGGTCTCGTCCCATACGAGCAGGCGTGGGCGCGCCAGCGCGAGATCCATGCCGAGGTGGTCGCGGGCACCGCCCCGGACACCGCGCTGCTCCTCGAACACCCGCCGGTGTACACCGCCGGACGGCGCACCGAGCCGTGGGAGCGTCCGCTCGACGGCACCCCCGTGATCGACGTCGACCGCGGCGGGAAGATCACCTGGCACGGACCAGGTCAGCTGGTCGGTTACCCCATCGTCCGGCTCCGCGATCCCGTCGACGTCGTCGCCTACGTCCGCCACCTGGAACGGGTACTCATCGACGTCTGCGCCGATCTCGGCGTCACGGCCGGGCAGGTCGAGGGACGCAGCGGCGTGTGGCTGCCCGCCGACGATCACCGTCCCGACCGCAAGATCGCCGCGATCGGTATCCGGGTCGCGCAGGGCGTCACGCTGCACGGCTTCGCCATCAACTGCGACCCGGACCTCACCTGGTTCGATCGCATCGTCCCGTGCGGCATCCGCGACGCCGGCGTCACGTCGCTCAGCAAGGAACTCGGCCGCGACGTGCCGGTGGCCGAGGTGCTGCCGGTGGTCGAACGACGGCTGCCAGGCCTGGTCGTCGACGCCGTCGCCACCGGGTAGCCGTCGTTGTCCAGACACGCGAAGGCCGTCGATCAGCGGCTGCGCACGATCCGCGTGTCCACGGTCATCGTGATCTGGCTGTCCGGCCTGGTCGCCGGGTTCTTCGGACTGCTCGGGGCGGCGGCGCGCTACGGCTGCGGCGCCGGTGACGACGGCCTCGCGTGCCACACCTCCGGCTCGGTCGCCGGCGTCCTCATCGTCGTTGCGGTGATCTCTGTCGTCACCGCGGTGACGGTGCTGAGCCAGGATCGCCCGGTCCGCGGCGTCCTCGTGATCGGCGGTGTCGGGCTGGCGGCGCTGGCGTTGTGCTTCGTCGCCGCCCGCAGCCTGCTCGCGACGGCCTGACCGGCCGCCGTCGCCAACCGCGTAACCTGGGTTCGTGACTGCTGTGCGCCCCGATGGCCGGCGGATGTTGCGCGTCGAGGAGCGCAACACGCGCACCCCGATCGAGCGCAAGCCCGAGTGGATCAAGACGCGCGCGAGGATGGGGCCGGAGTACACCGCGCTCAAGGCGCTGGTCCAGCGCGAGGGTCTGCACACAGTGTGCCAGGAAGCGGGCTGCCCCAACATCTACGAATGCTGGGAGGACCGCGAGGCGACGTTCCTCATCGGCGGCGACCAGTGCACCCGGCGCTGCGACTTCTGCCAGATCGACACCGGACGCCCGCAGCCGCTCGACCGGGACGAGCCGCGCCGGGTGGCCGAAAGCGTGCAGGCCATGGGGCTGCGCTACGCAACGATCACCGGTGTCGCGCGGGACGACCTCGCGGACGGCGGCGCATGGCTCTACGCGGAGACCGTGCGGCAGATCCACGCGGTCAACCCCGGCACCGGCGTCGAGCTGCTGGCGCCGGACTTCAACGCCGTCCCTGAGCTGCTGGCCGAGGTGTTCGGCAGCCGTCCCGAGGTCTTCGCGCACAACATCGAGACGGTGCCGCGGATCTTCAAGCGCATTCGGCCGGGCTTCCGCTACGAGCGCTCCCTCGATGTGCTGCGCGCGGCCGGCGCCGACGGGCTCGTGACGAAGTCGAACCTGATCCTCGGCATGGGCGAAGAGCGCGCCGAGATCAGCCAGGCGCTGCAGGACCTCCGCGACGCGGGATGCGAGCTCGTCACGATCACGCAGTACCTGCGGCCGTCGCCGAAGCACCACCCGGTCGCGCGGTGGGTCAAGCCGGACGAGTTCGTCGAGCTGCGCGAGGAGGCCGAGGAGATCGGGTTCGCGGGCGTCATGAGCGGCCCGCTCGTCCGCTCGTCCTACCGCGCCGGACGCCTCTATCAGCAGGCGCTCTCGACGCGATGAGCGCTCAATGCCAGTTGGTGCCGTAGGTGACGTTGCTCGACCACACGGCCTGGTAGCGGACGCCGTCCTCCGGAGTCGCCGCGGCGTACTGCTCGCCGTGACCGGCGTACACCGCGACGTGGTAGGCGCTTCCGCCACTGAGGTAGAAGACGAGATCGCCCGGGCGCGCGTTGCTCCGCGCGATGCGCCGCATGCCGCGCCGCTGCGCCTCCGCGTTGTGCACCAGGTTCTTCACGTGGGCGTGCTCGTACGCGTACATCGTGTAGCCCGAGCAGTCGAAGCCACTCGGGGACGCGCCGCCTGCCGCGTAGGGCGCACCGACGTACTTCTTCGCCACGTAGACGATGCGAGCGCCGGGCGACGGGTAGTTGTGCTTCACGTCCTTCGTCGCGAGCGTCGTCAACGGCCCGGAGGTTCGCACTCCCCTCGTCTTCGCGACGACCTGCTTGGCGCGCATCCTCCGGGTGACGGTGAGGGCGTAGCCGTGATCGCCCGACAGGTGGAACGCCTTTTCCGCGCGGGGTGCTGGATCGTCGGCGCGCACCCGGCCGACGTAGCTGCCGTCCACGTACAGCCGGACGGTCACCGCCGCCCGTGGCCGCGCCGGGTCGTATGCCCACCCGGCGATGTGCAACCGGTGCGTGAAGGTGTTCTGGACGGCCATGCTCACGCGCCCGGCCGGTGCAGCCGCCGCCGCGTGCGCGGACGGGATCAGCACGCCGATCGAGAGGCAGCCGGCCAGTGCGACGAGCACCGCCCGTCCGACTCGTGAACCGCCCACTTAGCTAACCTAAACCTCACGCTCATATCGATCAAATCGAGACCTCGCCCGGGCCGACGAGGACATCCGCCCGCCCCACTATCCTTGGAGCCATGGCCAAATCTGCGGGGTCGGGCAAGCCGGCGAAGCCCAAGTTGAGCCGCGCCGACAAGAAGGCTCTGCGCGCGGGCAAGCGCGAAAAGCGCCGTGAGTCGTTCCGCAACATCAAGCAGGCCTTCACCTTGACTCGCCAGGCCGACCCGCGGTTCGTGCCGGTCATGATCATGTGGGCGGCGCTCGCGGCGGCCGCCGTCTTCATCGTGGCGTTCCTGATCACCGGCTCGATCCTCTACCCGATCCCGCTCGCGGTGATCTTCGGCGTCCTCGTCGCGATGTTCGTGTTCTCGCGCCGCGCACAGCGCTCGATGTTCGCCCAGGCCGAGGGCCAGGCCGGCGCCGCGGGCTGGATGCTCAAGCAACAGCTGCGTGGCGATTGGCGCCTCACCGAGGCGGTCGCCGGCACCACCCAGCTCGACGCCGTCCACCGCCTCGTCGGGCGCCCCGGGGTCGTACTGGTCGGTGAGGGCGCCCCGCACCGGGTGCGCGGCCTCATCGCACAGGAGAAGAAGCGCACCGCGCGCGTGGTCGGCGACACCCCGATCTACGACATCACGATCGGTACCGGAGAGGGCGACGTCCGGCTCGGGAAGCTGAACCGCTACCTGCTCAAGCTGCCGGCGAACCTGTCCAAGGATCAGGTCGGCGCGCTCGAGAAGCGGCTGGCGGCCCTCGGCGGCAGCCGCGCGCTCGGCCTGCCGAAGGGTCCGATGCCGCAGGGCGCGAAGATGCGAAACGTACAGCGCACGGTCCGGCGCCGGAGCTGATCCCATGCGCACCGCACGAACCTCCCCATGAAACCCCCCATGACGGCACCGCAGACCTATCGCGGCGAGAAGATCGGCCTCCCCCGCACCGGACGCGGCTCGCTGGCTGCCACCGGCCCGCGGCTGTTCGCTTTCGTCGTCGATTCGGTCGCCTCCGGCCTGGTCGCTGCGCTGTTCGTCCACAAGAGCGGCGGCACGCTCGCCGACCGGCTGCCGGCCAGCTGGAGCCTCGTCCCGTTCGTGCTCGACTACGTCGTCGGGGTGCTCGTCGCCGGGCGCACGCTCGGCATGTACCTGACCGGCCTGCGCGTCATCCGGGTGAGTCGGGATGCCCCCGTGGACCCGCTGCGGGTCGTCGCGCGCACCGCCCTGCTCTGCCTGTTCGTCCCGGCCTTGATCTTCGATCGGGACGGACGAGGGATGCACGACCGATTGACCGACACCGCGGTCGTCCGGGCGTGAGCCGTGTGCCAGGCTGACGGCAGGCGCGAAACGTCCCCGAAACATTCGGGACACCGCAAGGCAACCGCGAAAACATAGGTTCGCGGCTCCAACACTGTTCAACGGAGGACGGATGTTCACTAGCTCCGACGAGGTCCTGAGCTTCATGAAGAAAGAGAGCGTCGAGTTCGTCGACGTCCGCTTCACGGACCTCCCTGGCCAGCAGCAGCACTTCAACGTGCCCGTGTCAACGCTGCCGGACACCTTCTTCGTGGAAGGCGTCATGTTCGACGGGTCGTCGATCCGCGGCTTCGCGCAAATCCACAAGTCGGACATGACGCTGATCCCGGACGTCGCGACGGCCTACGTCGACCCGTTTCGGGCGGCGAAGACGCTGAACGTCAACTGCTCGATCGTCGAGCCGCGCACCGGCGAGCCCTACGAGCGCGATCCGCGCCAGGTGGCCGCCAAGGCCGAGGCGTGGCTCAAGAGCACCGGCATCGCGGACACCGTGTACTTCGGCCCCGAGGCCGAGTTCTACGTCTTCGACGACGTCCGCTTCCAGACGTCGCAGAACGAGGGCTACTACCACATCGACTCCATCGAGGGCGCCTGGAACACCGGACGCGTCGAGGAGGGCGGTAACCGCGGGTACAAGACGCGCTACAAGGGCGGCTACTTCCCGGTGCCCCCGGTCGACCACTACGCCGACCTGCGCGACCAGATGAGCAGCGCACTGATCGCCTCCGGCATCCAGATCGAGCGTGCCCACCACGAGGTCGGCACCGCCGGTCAGGCCGAGATCAACTACAAGTTCAACTCCTTGACCGCTGCCGCCGACGATGCGCTGAAGTTCAAGTACATCATCAAGAACGTCGCGTGGGCGGCGGGCAAGACGGCCACGTTCATGCCGAAGCCGCTCTTCGGTGACAACGGGTCGGGCATGCACTGCCACCAGTCGTTGTGGAAGGACGGCGCGCCGCTGTTCTACGACGAGCTGGGCTATGGCGGGCTGTCGGACATCGCCCGCTACTACATCGGCGGCCTGCTGCACCACGCGCCGTCGCTACTGGCCTTCACCAACCCGACCGTCAACTCCTACCACCGGCTGGTGCCCGGGTTCGAGGCGCCGGTCAACCTCGTCTACAGCGCCGGTAACCGATCGGCATGCATCCGCGTGCCGATCACCGGTACCAACCCGAAGGCCAAGCGGCTCGAGTTCCGGGTGCCCGATCCCTCGTGCAACCCGTACCTCGCGTTCTCGGCGATGCTGATGGCCGGCGTGGACGGCATCAAGAACAAGATCGAACCGCCGGCACCGGTCGACAAGGACCTCTACGAGCTGCCGCCCGACGAGGCCGCGGCCATTGCCCAGGTGCCCGGCTCCCTTGCCGAGGTCCTCAGCAACCTCGAGGCCGACCACGACTACCTCGTCGAGGGCGGCGTCTTCACCGAGGACCTCATCGAGGCGTGGATCGACTACAAGCGCGTCAACGAGATCGACCCCGTGCGGCTTCGTCCGCACCCGCACGAGTTCGAGCTCTACTACGACGTGTGACCTGATCTGACGCTGGAGGCCCCGGATCCCGGGGCCTCCAGTCGTTTGAGCAGATCCGTTGGAGCCGCTTAGTCCGCAAAAAGTCCGCAAGAATCTGCCGCGAGCGCGCACAAAGGACCCGCTGCTGCTGATCGTGGCAGGGCGGACGGACGTCAGTGGGCGGCGAGGTGCGTGCGCTCGGCCGCTTCCAGGTATCGCTCCGGAGCGGCGGGCAGCACATCCAGGTGCACCTTGCGATCGGCCCCGACACCGACGATGTCGACGACGCGGGCGAAGACCGGCTCCTCCTCGTCGCCGGCGACAACGATCGCACCGATTGTGACGACGGACGGGTCGCGGGCCTCGTCGAGGAAGGTCCAGACGTAGCCGGTCCCGTCGATCTGTTGCACGTCGCAGGTGATGTCGACCATGTCTAGCCCTCCTTCCCGGCTTGATAGTACGGGTTCTCGATGACGTCGCGTGCTGCGAGTGTGGCCAGCACGTCGACGGTTGCTGCAGGTAACCGGTCGACGACCACGGTGTAGTGCGGCGCGCTGAAGGTGGGCAGCAACACGAACCCACTCTCGATGACGTCCTCGACTCGGATGCGTGCCACTCGGCGCCGGGTCGACAGTCGCCGCCCCTGGAGCAGCCGCGCAGTATCCGCCTCACTGCGGGACAGCTCCACGCTGATCCCGAGGCACGGCAGGTCGCGATAGGTGTAGGCGCGAGCGGTCCGGGCGGCGTGCTCGGCGAACTTCTCGACGGTCAGCGGGGAACCGCGCAGCAGCAGATGCGAGCCAGCAGGTTCGGGCTCCGCGTCGCGCAGGTGTCGCTCGATCGGTTGTCTCGCCACCGGGTTCCCTTCACGATCTCGCGTGCCCCGTTCTCCGCTGGCCCACCGCGATGGCAGCCGCGACTGCCGCACGGGATGCCTCGTCCTTGTCCGGCCAGAGGTGGCCGTAGACATCAAGGGTCGTCTTGGCACTGGCGTGCCGTAGCCGCGCCTGGACGACCTTCACGTCGAGACCGTCGGCGATGAGCAGACTGGCGAAGTAGTGACGCAGATCGTGAAATCTGAACGCCGGCGGGAGACCCGTATTGCACTGCGAGCGTCACGAACCGCGCGCTCGATCGCCCACGGCCCTGCCGCGCGTCCGGCCTCGTTCGTCACGATCGTCGTTCCCTCGCCGAGCGCGACGGCGGCCGAGAGCAACAGGGCGAGCTCGTTCGGGATTGGCACCGGGGTCTTGCTGATCTCCGACTTCAGCGGCTCGGCCGGCCACTGAACCGCTGGTGACACGACTCCGCGCATGAAGTCGATGTCGTCGGGCCGAAGCGCGGCAGCCTCGGCCAACCGCAGCCCGACGAAGGCGCCGAGCAGAATCGCTGCCCGGAGTCCGCGCGGCACAGCGTCGTGCAGCATCCAGATCTGCTCAGTGCTCGCCACGTAGGGTCGCTGGCTGCCTGTTCCCGGTGATGTTCTTCGCGAGCACGGGTTCCGGGCGATCACTCCGTCGTGCACCGCATCGCTCATCAGCTGCGACAGTCGGGCGTGCAGGGCATAGACGTAGGAGTCCGCGCGACCCTCCGACTTGAGCTGGGCAGTCCAAGCCTTGACATCTGACGGCTTCACTGCGGACAGCTGCATCGATCCGAAGGCCCTGACGATCAGCTTGAGGTGGACCTCGGCTTGGCGGACGGTCTTCGGGCGCCGAGTGCGATAACCGCCGAGCCACGTCTCACACCATTCGCCGACGGTGGTGCGCGCGGTTTTCGGATCGACGTAGTCGCCGCGCACCTGCGCAGCGGTGACCTTGTCGAGCCACCGCTGAGCGTCGACCTTCCGATCGAAGTGGTGGGCGTGCTCCCTGTTCGCACCGTCGCGGTAGCGAGCGCGCCAACGACCGTCCGGTCGTTTCGCGATGTTGCCCATTACGGCCGCCCTTCCTTGCAGGCGTGCAGGCTACGCCTCGGTGCTGACGGGCCGCGTTCGTCGATGATCGTCCTTTCGCCGCTGCCCGCGTTGCTCGTCGAGCCAGGCCAGGATGTCGGACAGCCAGTAGTAGACGCGGCGGCCGATCTTGAAGCTGGGCGGCCCGCCTCCTTGGCTGCGCCAGAACCGCAGGGTGGCGACCGGGGTACGCAGGAACGCGGCAGCTTCCTGGATCGTGAGCAGCTTGTCATCGCCGTTCACGGTCAAGCCCTGCCCGATCTCCGCATGGCCGGTGGTGGTCATCGGTGGCTCCTTCCGGGTGTTGTCGAGAAGACTGCGCGGTGAGTGCAATCCCTTGACGGCCTCTGTGCGTGCGGCCGGTGCCGGCGGCGGACATCTCGCCGGCAATTGGTCCTCCCGTAGAAGGGCGGGACGTCGAGGATTGGTGCCATCGGTCGGCTCCTCCGTTCGGGGTATGTCTTGCGTCCTCTGCTCGGTACAAGTGCTTTGCGTAGGGCGGAACGCGACAGCGATCGGCGAGGAATTTCATCGGCGTTCGTGTCCGCCCACTACTACATGCACTCCGAGTCGGCGCTCGCGCACACCCGCCACGGAGATTCTTAGCGGCCGAAGCTGGGCCCGTGGTGTCCCAGGTCGTGTTGCATCGAATGGCGCTCGTGGGTGTAGCTGCCGTGCAGGCGTTCGCGGGCGGCGGTGTCGATGGCGAGGGCGTTGCCGAGTTCCGTGATGCGGCGCAGCGTGGCTCGTTCGGCCGCGTCGTCCGCGCGCCAGTTCTCGTGCTTGCGCTCGAGCCAGCCTTCGGGTTGGGCGGTGATGGTGGGTTCGTGGGCGAGGCGGTGAAGGCGGCGGTTGACGCGGTCGAGTCGGGTCCGGCTGTCGCCGATCTGCTGGTCGGCTTGGTCGAGGCGCTGGTCGAGGTCGTCGGCGTGGGCGAGCCGGCCGTAGCCGAACAGCCGGTTGTCGTAGTGGCTGCGCAGCTCGAACGTCTCGTGGCGGAGCTGGCGCCACTGCTGTTCGGCTGTCTCGGCCACCTGGTGCGTCGCGTGGTGGTCGGGGTGGGCGTGTTCGGCTTGGGTGCGGGCGACCTGGTCGAACGCGTCGGTGATCCGCTGCTGGTCGTGCCACCGGGTGGCGAAGTACGCGATCGCGGTGGTGCTGGTGGGCATGTCGGGCAGGTAGGGCTGCCAGCTGGTCGACCACTTGGCCAGGGCCTCGGTGGCCCGGTTCACGGCGAGCAGCCGGTGCCCGAGCCGGCCCGGTCCGGCGAGCACCATCTGGCCGGCGTGGCGGGCCTGCTCACGCTGCTGGTTCCAGTCCTGCAGGAGCCGGTCGCGGATCTGATGCGCATGATGATCGACGGCGGCCTGACTGCGGTCGGCTTGCGCGCGGGCGTGCTCGGCGCTTGCCCGTGCCTGGGCTTCGCGAGCTTCGAGCGGGGTGAGTGCCTGGTCGCGGTGCTCCCGCAGCGCGATGACTTCGGCGACCCGGTCACGCAATGCGGTGTCGCGCTGGAGCTCGCGTTGCCGGTCAGCCTGCTCACTCCACGCCTCGCGCAGGTCGTCCAGCACCCGATCGAGCGATCGGGCCGGGGTGTAGCCGGCGGACTGGCGGGCGGCCAGCTGGCTGGCGTGCCCGGGTCCGAGGTCGGCCCGATCCCGGCTGAAGGCGGTCACCCATTGCTCGCGCGCCTCGTCGAGGTCCTCGGCGACCAGGTGGACGGTGTTCGCTTCGCGGCCGCGGGTCATGCCGACATAGGCGGAGGCGGCTGTCGAGTGGTCACCGAGCACGAGGTGCGCGGCGGTCGTGTCGGCGCCCTGGGTGCCGTACGCGGTAGTGGCGTAGGCGAGCTCGACGTAGTCCCGTACGTAGTCGGCCGGCAGCTCCCGTATTCCGCGCTCGGTGCTGGACACGGTGAGGGTGCCGTCGGCGTGGACCCGGGTGACGGTCCAGACATCACGGTTGGCCACGTCGAGGCCGTGCTCGTTGCGTCGCGTCGCGATGCTGTCGCCGGCGCCGACCGGCTGCCCGCCGCGCGCGTCGGCCGTGTGCTGGTCGTCGACCAGGCCGGCCTCGACAAGGCGGTCGCGGATCGCGCTGTTGAGTGCGGCGACCTGCTCGCGGGTGTCGACCACCACCGCTACCGTGCGCCCGGCCCGGTGTGCGGAGGTGACTTGGTCGGCGATCACCTGTTGGCGGTGGTGTTCGCTGTCGTGCAGCCGGACCGAGCCGCGCGCGTGCAGGTAGTCGAACACGCCGGCCGGGTCGTCGCCGTCGCGCATCCGCAGGCTGATCAGCGCATAGACCGGGTCCGGCACTCGAGTTGTCGTGCCGTCGGCGGCGCGGGTTTCGCGAGTGAACCGGTGCACCACCGCCAGGTCGACGCGGGCGACGGGATCGACCCACCGGTTCGCTAGCTCGAGCACCCCGCCGCGGCCGACCGCGGGCAGTTGGCGACGGTCACCGACCAGCGCGACCCGCGCGCCGGTCTGGTCGGCGATGCTCAGCAGGGCGCGGGCGGTGTCCTGGTCGAGCATGCCGGCCTCGTCGACCTATGCGGACATCCGCATAGGTCGACCTATGCCGACACGGCGACTATGCCGAGCATCGTGGTCCGGGCCTGCGCGCTGAGGATCGCGTCTCGGCATAGTCAAAGGCTGTCGAGGAAGGCGAGAACCTTGTCGGTCGGCCGGTATCGGCCGGGACGGGCGTCTGCGGGAGTGGTGAGCGCGAGGGCTTTTTCCTTGATCGTGATGTCCGCGTGGACGTAGGCGTCGGTTGATCGGACGCCGGCGTGGCCGAGCCAGAGGGCGATCACGGAGGTGTCGACGCCAGCGTGCAGCAGCCCCATCGCGCAGCTGTGCCGAAGCACGTGCGGGTGGACCTTCTTGCCGGCCAGCGATGGGCAGCGTCGTGCAGCGGTAACGGCGTGGGTGCTGACTCGCAGCGCGACGGCGTCGCGGCTGAGTCGTCGGCCGGTGCGCGTCGGGAACAGCGGATCGGCCGGTCGACCGTCGCGTTCACGAAGCCAGCCTCGGAGCAGTGTCGCTGCTGGTGGGCTGAGTGGCACGGCGCGTTGCTTTCGTCCCTTGCCGTCGCAGCGGACGCTCGGGCCGACGCCCAACGTGACGTCGCCGCAGTTCAGGCCCGTGAGTTCGGAGACGCGCAGACCGGTCTGCACCGCCAGCAGTATCAGGACCCGGTCGCGTCGTCCTTCCCATCGGCTCTGATCTGGCGCGGCGATCAGCGCGTCGATCTCATCAGGGTTGAGGAAGGTGACGATCCGTTTGTCGAAGCGTTTCGGTGGGATCGCCAGAACGCGTTGGATGACCAGCGCGTGCTCCGGATGGCGCAGCGCAGCGTAGGAGAACAACGAGCGGATCGCGGTGAGCCGGACGTTGCGGGTCCGGGTGCTGTTGCGCCGTTCGGCTTCCAGATGGTTCAAGAACGCTGCGATGACAGTTGCGTCCAGGTCGTCCCAGTCAAGCTCGCAGGGCAGCTTGCCGCTCTGGTCGTGAACGAAGGTCAACAGCAGTCGGGCGGTGTCGCGGTAGGCGGCGATGGTGCGGGGACTGGCCTGACGCTGCTGGGCGAGCCGGTCGGTGAAGAACGACTGCAAGGTCGCCGCGATCAACGTCATGATCGGGCCGCCGATGCGGTGTCGCGGCGGGCGGCGGCCAGCGCGAGCAGCTCCGGGGCTGCGGACAGATACCAGTAGGTCGAAGCGGGCTCGCGGTGTCCGAGGTAGGTCGACAGCGCTGGGATCTTCGCCGCCACGTCTTCGTCGCTGCGATACCAGCCGACCAGAGTCGTCACGGCGAAGCTGTGTCGCAGGTCGTGAAGCCGGGGAGGCGAGGCGGCTGCCGCGCCAACGCCGGCGCGGTCGACGAGGCGCCGGAAGGTTTGCTGCACGACCGCGTAGCTGAGCCGCTTGCGGGTCAAGGACACCAAGAAGGCGGCAGTGTTCGGTTGCGGCTGCAGTTGCTCGCGTAGCACGGCGAACGCGGCGAGCGCCTGCGTAGTGCTCGGATGCAGGGGAACGAGGCGGGACTTGCCGAACTTCGACTCCCGGATCAGCAGCACGCCCTCGGCCCAGTCGATGTCACCGCGGTCGAGCTTGATCGCCTCCCCGATCCGCAGTCCCGTGGCAGCCAGCAGCCCGAGCAGCGTCTCGTAAGTCGCCGCCCGCAGCGGTGATTCGATCGAGGTGCGGGCCTGCCGCATCACGCTGTCGATGTCGGCCGCGGTGAAGATGAACGGCCGCCGCCACCTTTGCCGGCTCGGCACCAGGCCCAGCGGTGGCACCTCGGTGCACTCATCGATGCCGGCCAGGTAGCGGGCGAAGCCGCGGGCAGCGGTCATCCGGCGCGGCCCGATGCTCGTGCCGTTGCTTGTCGGTGAGGGCTGTGCCCAGTCCAGCGCGGCCGCGACGGTGACCGTGGCCAGGCCGTGTTCATCGAGGTAGGCCACGAAACTCGGCAGCAGCCGACCGACGTCGGCCACGGCGTGTCCGAGGGAATGACGCAGGTCCAGGTAGTCGGTCATGGCCTGCTGCAGCGCGCTCATCGGGCCGCTCCCGGCCACGGGCGCGCGACTTTCCGCAACGCGACCAGGTCGACCTTCGCGTAGACCGCGGTGGTGGCCAAGTCCTGATGGCGCAACACCTGGCTGATCGCGACCAGGCCCGCGCCTTGGCGCAGCATCTCGCCGGCCAAAGCGTGGCGCAGCCGGTGCGGGCCGACCTGCGGGACACCGGCTTGCAGGCAGGCCCGCTTCATCACATCGCTGACGAGGTCGGCCTGGATCGGTCCGCGCGGTGCCCGACACATCAAGAACAGGTGCCGGGCGCCGTGAGGGTTGCGGCGTCCGGACAAGTAGGCGACCAACGCCTGGCCCACTTCGTCTGGCAGTGGGAGCCGATCCTGACGACGTGCTTTGCCGCGCACGACGAGTTCACCAGCGCGCCAGTCCACGTCGCCCAGCTCAAGGCGGGCGACCTCGATGGACCGCAGCCCCAGCCGCGCGACGAGCAGCAAGATCGCGAAATCGCGTGCGCCTCTCACGCTGTCACAGGACACGCTGTCGAGCAGATGCTGCACCTGCGCCGCGGACATCGCCGGTGGCGGCAATGCGGCCAGGCGCCACCCACCGACTGGTGGAACGGCCGTCCCCAGCCGTCGGGGCGTGCCGCCTTGCAAATACAAGAACCTCAGCACTGAGCGCAGTTCGGCCACTCGGCCCTTGGCCGACCCCGCCGACACCCTGGCGCACTCACGCAGCAGGAACGCGTTCACGTCCGCTCCGGTCAGCACCGCCGGCGCCAGCACGCCGTCGCGGACTGCCTGCTCCTGCAGGAATCGTCGCGCGGTGCGCTCGTAACGGACCATCGTGCTCTGCGCCAAGCCACGCTCGCGCAGCATCCACGACCAGTACTGCTCGAGCAGAACGTCCAGCGGCGCCGCCGATGCCGCTGCCAGCGGCGCGGCACCCGTCTCCCGCAGATAGGTCAGCAACGGTTGCATCGAGCGCGGACCGAGGACGCGGGGCCTCCCACCGACCTGCCGGTCGGCAAGGAACGCCGCCATGCGCTGCTCGTCGAGATCGCTGACATTCAACCCGCGGACTTGAAGCCACCGACCGAGATGGCCCAGATACTGCAGCATGTTGCGAACGGTCTGCTCGGTATAGCCGCGCTGCGCCAACCAACCGCGATAGCCCTCAACCTCCCGGCCCAGCGGACCGGCCTGACGCCTCGATGTTCCCATCGCACTCGCCTCCAGCACGGGAGCACGGTGCTCCCACCCGGAGGCTTCTCGCGGGCCGCAACTATGCCGAGGTCTTCCGGCCATCGGGCCGCCCAACGCGAGGGCCCGTCAGGCAACCGCGAGCCGCTCGCTGCGCCACTCGGCATAGTCGCCGTGTCCGCATAGGTCGACCAGCAGCAGGTCGCCACGGCGCAGCATCGCGTCCGGCACGGGTTCGAACGCGACGCGGGTCCAGGCCCCGGTCTGGTCCCAGCGCCAGCCGTGCTGGTAGGCGAGCCACGCCGCGGATCCGGCCCGCGCCCCGATCTCGGCGCTCGCCGCGTGCGCCGCCTTCAGCGTGGGTGTCACGACCACCAGTCGCCGCTGCTGCGCGGCGAGCGCGTCGCGGGTCGCGGCGAGGGTGGTGGTCTTGCCGGCACCGGCCGCGCCCTCGACCACCACCAGTTGCGCGCTGCTGGCGAGCGCGGCAACCGCGGCCCGCTGCCCGGCATCGAGCCCGTCGCACTGACCGACAGCCGCGGTGGTGATGGGGTGCGCGCCGCGGGTCGCGAGCCCGGCGACCAGGTCTGCCTCCACGTCGAGCACCCGCCGGGACGTGAGCGACCGGATGTGCTCCGGCGCCGCCCCGTGATCGGCGAGCTGCACGCAGAGTGCGACAGCACGCGCGGTGAGATCCTCGGCCAACTCCGTACGCACACCGGCATCGGCGACGAGCCCTTCGCGGGCGAGAAGCTGCTCCACCTCGCCGCGCAGATCGGCGGCGTTCCACGCCGAGCGGCCGGCGCCGAGTCGCGCGATGACCTCGGCGGCGGCCGCGTCGCGGTCGAGGTGTCCGGGCAGCTGTAGCGCGAGCTGGGTCGGCTGATCCCGGTCGCGGTAGCCGAGCGCGGCGAGCTCGTCGAGCCAGCGCTGCCGCAACTCCTGGCCGGAGCGCGGCACGACCTTGTCGGGCCGGTCTTCGGCCCACGCCCGGGCGTCCCATGCCTGGCGCAGTCGCGGCCCGGGTTCGGCGTCGGGATGCTCGCGGCGCCACTGTGCCTCGTAGCGATCCAACTGCCTGGTGATCTGCGCGGTCCGTTTGCTGAACGCGCCGACGAACCCGGCGAGCTGCTCGATCTCACCTGTCTCAGTGAGGGTGTAGCCGTGCGCGGCCAGCGCCGCGCGGAAGTCCGGGTCGCACACCACGGCGGCGTGCCCGATCCCGTTGACCGCGTTGATCGAGTCGCGCAGCGCAACGGTGTCGATGCCGCGCCACTTGCCGGCGGCGAACACCCGGGCGTTGACCTGCAGGTGCAGGTGCCGGTGTGGGTCGCCGGCGCGGGAGGTGTAGTGCCGCACGGTGACCGCATCGAGCCGCTCGACGGGGACGGCGACCTGCGCGCCGCGGGGGCCGACCCGGGTGGTGGCGTGCTGACCGAGCCAGCCGATGATCTGCTCGGCCGCGCTGTCCTGCGCCGCCTCATACGCCGCGGCCACGTCCGGGTGCACCTCCGCAGCGAGCGACCAGGACTTCGGCCCGTTCACGACCAGCTCGACGAAGCGCACCGCGTTCGCATCGGCGCGCAGCCGCCCGCGCGGCTGGCCGGACTCGGGGTCGAGCCCGGCCACCCACGCCTCGTAGCCGTCACCGGTCAACGACGCGAGCTCGACCACCCGCCCGTCCGCGTCCGTGGTGAACCGGCGCGCCACCCCGGTCCCTTCGGCCAGGTAGTAGTCATCGGCGCGGGACCGGTCGGCGTCCAGGTAGTTGCGGGCAGCCGACGCCGACCCCCGGTACACCTTGATCCCGCCGTGCATTTATCCAACCATTTCCAATAACGGCCAATAACAACCAACAATGCATTTGCGCGTCACCCGATACGGTGTTTCAGGCTACCAAATTGGTAGCATACGTGCCGCGAAATATGAAGACTGGGAAATAGTCGGGAAATGACGATTGGCGTTGATAGCGGAAAAGGGCGCGGAATCTCGGGTCGGATGCCGGGTCGGATGGTCGTGGTTGGGCGGGGCGCGGGGAGGCTGCTTGGTCATGGCGGCGCTGCGCAGGGGTGCACCCGGGAGCCGGCGGTGCGCCGGCTCCGGTGTCGCGCCGATTCGAAGCCAGCCCCACTCATTCTCATGCGCAACCAGACCATGCACATCGGGTCGACCATTGCCCACGACCTGGGCGAACAATGCAGACCCAGGACCGCGGGATCAGATCACGGCGGATCGTGAATTGCGCACGCAATTCACTCGCCGACACCGCCCGAGTGCATCCGTTTTCGCGTCAGGCGGCGCACCGGGGGAACGTCAATTCGTCCGTGCAGCGCACCAGAATGCGCGCGAGCCGCAACGCCTCCCCGGGCGTCACACTGATCCGCTGCACGGTCTCGTCGTCACCTGTCCAGGCCTCGAGCACCACCCGCGGGCTCGCCGGCGCAGCCTCGTCGCGGGGCTGGCCGAACCGGAACGGTGCTGCGTTGTAGACGCTCACGCCGAGTGGTTCACCGGCCAGGTCGCGCCGCACACCGTCCAGGAAAGCGGCGCGACTGTGGCACTCGTGCGCCGGCAGATGACGCCCCGGATCCGGGTAGCCGCCGTCCCGATCCGGGTGCCCCGCGGCATTCACGCACCACGGCCAGCCGGGGTCGAACAGCCTGCCCGGGTCACCAGCCTGGGGCCAGGGACCGCGCTCGAAGCCGTCATCGGGTGGGTCGATACGGTCACTCATGGGTCGTGCCTCCTGCATGCTCAGGGGTGCGATCAAGGCCCGGCTCGGGTGTTACCAGCACCCGGTCGGGCCGCCTCGGATCGAGACACCACCGACGCTAACCGACCCCTGCGACACGCACCGGCCCGCTGTGGACAACCCGCCCACGGTTCACCGGCGGCCCGATGTTTGTACCTGCCGGCCACCCCTGTCGAGCATCGGCAGCAGTACCTACAGCGCGCTAGCGTCGACCATCGTGGGCAGCAACAGCGACTACCAGCAGGCCGAAACTCGAGTCGCCGCCTACCACCAGACCTGCCTGCGCGAGCTCACCGAGCACATCGCAGACGCCATCGACCAATACCGCACCGGCGCCTGCGTTTCGTCAAGTGATCTGGCCCCATTGATCGTCGTGAATCTTGGCCCCATTTCCCGCTCGGACTGGGCGTGCTGGTGGACGATGACGACATGATCGAGCGGTATGGGACCGGCGGCTTTGCCGATGTAACGGTCGATGAAGTTGAGTCCCAGTCGGACCTGGCCAGCGTGGTTGAGGCGCTACTGGCCGATCTTCGCCGTGATCCGGAACGGTGGGAGAACCCGACCCTCGATCGGTTCCTGGGTGCGCTGGCGGCGGTGGCGACTGACAGAGTGGCAATAGAGAGTCCGACATGGCGTCTGATGGCTGAACTGCTGCTGGCCGCGACAGGATATGAGTGACCGTGGCCAAGTGGGTATGCGCGTGCGGCGCGACAATCCGGTGCCAGATGATGGTGAGCATGGAGTTGCCGACCGCGACGAGCGCCTTCTTCTTGCCCCGCCGTCGCGACAGGCGTCGGTAGCGTTCGCCGAGGAAGCTGCGGGTGCGCGAGGCTGCGATCACCGCTTCGCCGAGCGCTGAGGCCAGCCATGGGTCGCCGTGTCCGGCGGCACCACCGTGGGCCGGTTTGCCGCCGGACTGGGTGACGTGTGGGCAGAACTTCGCCCAGGACACCAGGTGCGCGGCGGTGGCGAACACGGCCATGTCGACACCGATCTCGGCGATGATCTCCTGCGCGCAGATGCGTCCGATGCCGCTGACCTCATCGAGTTGGGTGACCTGATGCTCGAGTGGGGCGAGCTCGCGTTCGACCTGGGCGGTGAGCTGCTCGATCTGCGCCGAGAGCGCGTCGATCGTGGACAGCATCATCTGGCAGATCAGTGCGTGGTGATCGTCGAAGTGCCCGGTCAGTGCCTCTTCCAGCACGCTGATCTTGCCGCGCATAGAACCGCGGGCAAGCTGTGCGAGTGCCTTCGGGTCCCGCTGTCCGGCGATCAGCGCCTCCACCATGGCCCGACCGGAGACGCCGTGCAGGTCCGAGATCACTGAGCTGAGCTTGATCTGCGCATCCTCCAGCGCTTTCTCCAGCCGCTGCTTGTTGCGGGTGCGGTCCTGGATGAGGCCCCGCCGATAGCGGGTCAGATCGCGTAGCCGGCGGATCGGCTTGGGCGGCACGAAGCTCGGCGTGGCCATACCGCGTTCGGCGACTTTGGCCAGCCAGATCGCATCTTCGCAGGTCGGTCTTGGGCCGACCCGGCAGGTGCTTGACCTGTCGGGCGTCGAGCAGCCAGCAGCGGAACTCGTCCTCGAGCAGGTAGAACGGCGGCTTCCAATAGTCGCCGGTCGCCTCCATCACCACCAGCTCAACCCGCTCGATCCGCAACCAGTCCGACAGCTCGACGATTGCGCGAGTCCGCGCCGGATAGGTCCGCACCTCTTGGCGTCGTCGCCCCAGCGTGTCGCCGGGAACCCGCACGCACACCTCCAGCTCAGCCTTACCGACATCGATCCCGGCCACGCGCTCGACGAACCGGTCGGCCTCCTGCACCTCGTCCACGGCCACCACCTCCGCTCACGTCGTGATGACGAGGCAGCCGCCCGCGGGAACCGATCGGGAACAGAAGAATCTGACCCTCGTGCTCGCGGCAACAATGCAGGACCCCTGACACAGCTCCCAGCGTCAGACTCAAAGACGGGCTCAAGGCACCAAGAGGGTTCGACGTCAGCGGGCGACCACCCGACGATTTTCAGCCCGGCAGGGCGTCCGCGTCACGCGGACAGCTGGGACTCAAAGACCGAGACCTCGGCCGCGTCCCCACCGCCGCGACCAAGGAACGATGAGACCGAAGGTGGTCAGTTTTCGCATGCCGACAACTGGTCAAGATCGCGTGCCGTTGACAGACGCGGCAACCCGGCAAAGACGGACCTGGCGAACGTCGGCTGATCAACCGATCGACCCTGTCCGTCGAATCGCCGCACAGCTTCAACAACGCAGGTCAGCCCGGCAACACCCCCATTAGCATCCATGGGGAGACCACCCGCCCTGCCTCCCAGACCTGCACCCACCGCAACCTATCCTGGCCCTCGGAGCGTCTAATAGGCATGCGTTCGCCGCGAGGATCACCGTGCGTCGCCGCTCGTTCGATCCGCAGCCACACTTGGTTCGCTTTGCCCGTTGTTCTGCGGCGCCCTAACTGTGGATCTCGCCTACGGCGAATCTTGACGTAGACTTCAAGTCCAGAGCAACATTCCGACTGGTACCAACCGACGGGGACGATTCAGGCATCGTGACAATCTTCAGAAGTCGTAAGCTCGTTCTGCTCTGGCTTATAGGCACTGCGTGCATTTTCGGCGAGGGTGCCGCACATGCAAATCAGTTCGGAGTACGCCAGTACGCCGCATCGACGGTCTATGGCAACATCTCCTCGATCGAAGTGCCATCGTCGACAACTCAACCGCCCGGCACCAATAGGATGTACCTCCATCGCTCTGTCGTCCAGAACGGATCAGGAACGAGCGCCAGCCTATTGCAAGCCGGATGGGCAACCGTTGGAAGTAACATATCGTTTGGTGACTGTGGTACGACGAACTCCCGTACGTACGAATACGTAGAGCGCGACGACAGCGGCAGCTTTGTCTGTTGGTACTACGACCAAGGGTTCTACCCCACCGATTACAACTTCAACGTATACAATACAGGTAACGGTTGGGGGTTAAGATAGATGGCTCCGTCACGCCGGATGCTCCCTATCACCCGGGCTTCGCTACTGGCTATGGTTACATCGGAGGCGAATCCCTTGTAATCAACGGCGCTACCGCGCAGGCGGGCGCGTGCTTTGGCTACGGCGCAAGTCCGTGGGCTTACTACACGTCGACAGGAAATGGAGGGGCTGGCTCAGTTACCGTCAGCCACAACTCTGACACAGTCACGATCTTGACCGGAGGTTGGAGTATTGGCAATGCCCCGACTCCACTCTGCGAAAGTCTATAGGGGGCTGAAGCATGAAATACGTGAAGACACGCGTAAAGGCGTATTGCGTCCACATTATGCTGATCTGCTGCATCATGGCCTTGGCCCCGTTCGCGAGCCCGGCAGTTGCCGCGCCAAGTCCGGTAGCTACGACGGATGAAGCGACCGCGTCATCAATCGTTGACTACCTCATTCCCGGTGCAACCACGAACATCGTATCTGACCCTGGCACTCAGCAAACGCTCCAAATCATCTTGCCGCAGAGCGCGGCGTCGGGCCAACTCACACACGAACAGCAACAATTCATAGACAACAACCTGGGTTGGCGCGCGCGGATTGCGGCGTCGCTTGTCGCGGCACAGAGCCCATCTGTGTCGACCTGGGTAGTGGACGATCCCGACGGGTCGCCTCCGGATGCAAACTCTGATGCCTTCCACGGAGGTACTGCGGCCGGCGCATCTCTCGGCAACCCGAAGCTGGACTCCGTATCGGTGTCCGCGGCGACCGCGCAGCTGCAATCGAACGTTCAGGCTTTCAGGTCTATATTGCCCACCGGTGCATATATCGGCGACAGTATTCGGGCCTACCAAGTGGGCAATAGCAACGAGTTTGCGTTGGAAGTCGACATAACGCTAGCAAGTTCGAAATCCCTCGACGGCCACTTCGGAGATGCAATTGGCGGATTGCAAACCGGACTGACCGGCGATAGTACAGCGTCCCTAATTGAAGGTCTCGCGATTCAGGTGGAAAGCCAGGACAGCACGCCAATTGTCGGATCGTGGCAAACGGCCCGGTCGCCGCAAGGAACGCTTCAGTTTGCGAACCCTGATGATCAAACGCAGTCTCTCGCGCCAACAACCCAGTACGTGAATCTCACCGGTGGGCCGTCCACGAAGACGACTGTCCTTGGGGGATTCGGCCACGAGAATGGTTCTCGGCACTTAGCACCATCTCCGGCGGGCAGTAAGCCGCAAGCGTCAGATTCCGGCTTCTTGGGCGTCCTGGCTCTCTGGGGCGGGTTCAGCCTTCTCCTGGCGCTCCTGGCGCTCGTTTACAGACAGCGTCTTCGGATCACAAACGGGGTCCAACGGATATCGACACGTACGCGCACGTAGTAGGCCACAGTGACCAAAGTATTGCGGACATCCTCGGCAGCTCGCTGGGGGCTCGTATTTGTGACGGGCTTGTGCATCGGAGCGTGCTCCCCGTCCCGACGAATCCAGTCACCCGCCACGACCGCTCCTAACATCAGTCCGACGTCATTTCGTAGCACCCTTGTCGGCATAGCGTTGGCGACGGAGGTAGTGTGATCAACGGGCATCGGTCAAGACCTGCACCGATGCAAGGAGCAACGGTCAGAGCTACCAGCCTCCGAACGGGTACGACGACCCAAACTCATACCAACGCTGATGGGACGTTTTCGCTGGAGCTTGCCCCAGGCACGTACCGAGTGGGCCCATGTGCCGGACAGTCAGTCCGTGTGATCCTTGGGCCCAGAACAGTCCAGCATGTACGACTGACCTGCTCTCTCGGTTAGGGCGGTGGTGCTTCCGAATCCTCGACCTGCGTGGCAACGGATGGGATACCCGTGCCGCAGCGTGGCACGGCGCCCGACAGGCCGGCCGCAGCGTGATCCGCAGCGATATCCGGCACGGTCGATACGCCTGACCGATGTAATCGGGCAGATCCAGTTATCGATGTTGTCGCGCTCGAGCAGATGATCTTGACCTCAGCGAAGTTGATCTACGTCAGTCCGCAAAAAGTCCGCAAGAAGTTCAGCAGAGGTCGCAACTGATCAACAGCGACCAACGATAGAACCCCGGGATTTGCTGGCCTCCAGCATCTACCGCCATCAGCCATTACCCGCGGAATAGTTCGAGCTCTACTACGACGTCTAACTCGACGTGACGCTGGAGGCCCCGGATTCCGGGGCCTCCAGTTGCTTGCGCGTCGGCGACCCGGTGTGCGAGGCGGAGGACGTCTGCATGATCGGCTCGAGCGGGTGTTTCGTGCGCGCGGCAGCGTCGGCATCGGTGCGTGAGCGGGCGAGGTCCAGAAGTGAGCCGAGTTCGAGCCAGCCGTAGAACGGCCAACGCCGACCCTGGCCGTCCTCGAGCGTGCCGTTGACCACATCGTCGAGGATGTCGAGGTGGAGCAGCAGGTCGACGGTCCGCGGGCGCATCACGCGTTGACTGTCCCTGCCGAGCCCGCGACGCGCCCCAGGTAGTCCCCCTAGTGCCGGAGCCCGGTCCAATTCTCCGTCGGCCACGTCCGGCAGCACCGACGGGTGCCGAGTCGCGTCGGATCCCGGACGGGTGCATGATCGACAGCTGGGTAGGGGGACTGATGGCGGCAGATCAGCGGGGCTCGCCCGCGGCGCAATCTCCGATCGAGCGGGACGCGCAGCTCGCTTTGCTCGCGACGGCCCTCGACGGCGCCGGGCGCGGTGTCGGGACCGGGGTGCTGATCGAGGCGCCGGCCGGCCTCGGGAAGACTCGACTGCTCGACGAGGCGGCGGCGCTTGCGGACGCGCAGGGCGTGCGGGTGATGCGAGCACGAGCGAGCCGCAGTGACCGCGATTACCCGTTCGGGCTCGTGCTGCGGTTGCTCGAGCCGTTCCTTGCCCACATGCCTGGCGACGATCGGGAAGCGCTGTTCACCGGATCGGCCCACCTGGCAAAGCCGCTGCTGTCCGGTGCAGGCGGGGAAGAGGAAGGCCGGGACACGGCCCACTCGACCGTCGCGGTCTTGCACGGTCTGTACTGGCTGGTGCTCAACATTGCCGGCAACGCGCCTCTCGTGTTGTGCCTGGACGACGTGCAGTGGGCCGACGATGCGAGCTTGCAGTTCGTGCCGTACCTGGCCGAGCGGATCGAGGACTCACCGATCCTGCTGCTCGGCGCGGCCCGGCCACGACGCGGCGGCGAGACCAGCGCCCTGACCGCGCTGCGTGGCACACCGGCGCTCGCCTCGATCGTTCTGGCGTCGCTGACGAAGACCGGAATGACCGAACTCGTGCGTCGATCTCGCCCGCACCTGGACGCGGAGACGTGCGCCGCGTGCGTCGACGTCGCGCGCGGTAACCCGTTCTACCTGCGCGAAGTGCTGCTGGCCGTCGACGACGACCTGGCGCCGGGGCTCACCCCGGAACGCATCCGCGAGTTGGGGACGGCCGCGCTCGCTCGGGCGGCAGTCTTCCGGTTGCTTCGGCTGGGTCCGCGCGCGGTCGCGCTCGCGGAGGCGCTGGGCGTGCTGGGTGAGCAGAGCCCACTGCTGCTGGTCGGACGGCTTGCCGGCCTACCGCTGCCCGAGGCCGGAGTGGCTGCGGACGAGCTGGCCGCCGAGCAATTGATCACCGCGGGTGCGGAGCTGGAGTTCGTCCACCCGCTGATCGGACAGTCGGTGTATGCCGAGATCCCGCCGGCCAGGCGCGCCCTCGACCATGCCGAGGCCGCCCAGCTCCTGCACGATTCGGGAGGGACGGTCGAGCGGGTCGCCACCCAGTTAATGGCCGCGCCGGTCGGGACCGTCGACTGGGCCACCGCGACGCTGCGACTCGCTGCCGAGCGAGCCATCGGACACGGCGCGCCGCGCAGCGCGGTGCGCTACCTCAGCCGTGCCGTGATCGAGGCCGGCGAGATGAGTCCGGCACGCGGCGATCTGCTGGTGGCACTGGGCCGCGCCCAGACAGCGGTTGAGCCTGCCGACGCAGTGGCCAGTCTGCGTGCCGCGTTCGCGGAGCAGACCGATCCGGCCCAACGGCAGGAGGTCGCCCGGCTGCTGGCCCGCGCGCTGGCGTTCTCCGGTCAGCACTCGGCAGCGGCCGACGTGCTCGAGCTGGCGCTCGACGAGATCCACGACGGCACCGAGCGACAGCGGTCGGGCCTGCTGGCCGACTACCTCGCCTACGCGGCGTTCTCCCCCGACCTACGGCAGCGATCAATCGCGCGCGCCACGCCGCTCCTGCGTGCGCCGCCGGAGGCCGCCAGTCACGACGACCGGATGGTGCTCGCAGCGCTGGCGATGCGCTCCGGGCAGTCGTGGGCGCCCAACCTCCAGACGATCACGCTGGCCGAGCGCGCCTGGGGCGGCGGCGCGCTGCTGCAGATCGACGGGCCGGACGGCACCGGCTGGCTGATGACCGTGTGGGCCTACGAATTGGCCGAAGCCCACGCCGCGGCGCAGCGAGTCTGCGCCGCGGCGACTGCCGCCGCCAGCTCGGGTGGGTCCGTCGACGCGTTCGCGGCGGCGAGTTACTTCCATGGCTTCTCCGCCTTGTTCAAGGGGGAGCTGATCGAGGCAATTGCGGACGCCGAACAGGCGATCGAGGTGGCCGGAACCGGGCGGCACCGATATCTGGTGCCGGCTCTTGTCCTCAAAGCCAACGTGCTGCTCGAACGCGGCGATCTCGCCGAGGCCGACCAGGTGCTGCGCGTTGCCGACGAGCTGATCGACCCGGGCCGGATGCTCGACGTTCCTTGGACACTCGACGCCCACGGCAGGTTGGCGCTGGCACGGCATCAGCCGCGCGAGGCGCTGGACCGCTTCCTGCGCGCGGGCGCGTACCTGACCGATCGCCTCGCCGTCGAACACACTGTGCTGGCCTGGCGTGTCGGCGCCGCGCTGGCCGCGCTCGCCCTCGGCGAGCACGCGCAGGCGCGGGAGTTGGTGGCGGCTGAGCTGATGGCTGCCGACCGCAAGCAGGCCCGGGTGGCCCGCGGGCGTGCCACCCGGGTACGGGGGCTGCTTGCTGGCGGTGCGGACGGGCTGGCAGCGCTCACCGCGGCCACCGAGATGCTGGCAGACACGGGGGCTGAGCTGGAGTACGCGTACGCGCTCACCGACCTGGGCGCGGCGCTCCGGCGCGCCGGACGGCGGGTCGAAGCTCGCGTTCCGCTCACGCTCGCCGATGTCATCACCGCGAGGGTCGGCGGCGAGCTGCTCGGCCGACGAGTCCGTGACGAACTCGCCGCCTCCGGAGCCCGCCCGGTCGCGCCCCCGCAACGACGCACGCTCACCCCGAGCGAAGGCCGGGTCGCCGAGCTCGCCGTGCAGGGGTTGACCAATGTCGAGATCGCGCAGGCATTGTTCGTCTCCCCGAAGACGGTCGAATACCACCTGCGCCACGTCTACCAGCGGCTCGGGATCACGCGACGCCGGGAGCTGGCGGCCGCCATGGCCGCGGCTCCCTGATCTGGTATCCGGCGTGCGGCCGAGGGTGATCGGTCCCTTCCTGATCCGGGTCGGAGTGGCGGCTCACCTTTCCGGCACGAGCCGTTTGCAGCGCGGGTGGCCACCGCCACGCCCAGCGACTGCACAAGCGATGCCGGCACCGGCGTTTCGAGATGACCTCGTCAGATCCCGTATCGGTGCCGGAAGGTGGTCGTCGCGGCCAGCGCGGCCGCCAGCCGGTACGGGTCGTCAGTGGCGTTGCGGTAGGTCGCCGAGTAGGTCTTCAACGCCAAGCCGGTCGGCCTGGCTCCGAAGACGGTCTCGTACATCTGGGTCACGCGACGGGTGACCGCCGCGGCGCTGCTCAGGAACGAGGTAGCGACGCTGGTGCGCGAGGTGCCCTGTTGCAGCTTTTGCACCCAGTGCCTCTCGCCGGACTTGCTTATCGACGCGCCCAGCACCAATGCGTTGCGGTAGAGCGAGTCGACGAACTTCTTCGCGCTCCTGCCCACGTGCGCGTAGTAACCCGTCGAGCCCAGCAGCGTCGCCTCGAAGGTGCGAAACGTCTTGAGCGAGTGGACGTAGGACTTGATCGCGGAGCGGCTGGCGGGCTCGCCCATCACGGCGCGGTAGAACACCGCCACCTGGTAACTGCGCCCCGCGCCGCTCAGCGCGATCGACTGCGTCACGTGACCGGCCGATCCACCGTTGCGGAGATAGTTGACCGAGCTGTTCACGCTCGACGGGCTCCCGGTCTTGCCGGTCAGCAGCACGTACACCCGCTCGACGTAGTCGTGGTAGTCGGCGGCCACCGGCTCGGCCAGCGACGCGCTCGTGGAGCCGGAGAAGTACGCGTCCCCGGAGTAGCCGGCGGTGAGGTGGTGGGTGCCGGTCGTGGCCTTGAACGTCGTCGCGGCGTGCCCCGCGCTCACCGTGACGGGAGAGCCGATGTCAGCGGCGCCGTCCTTGAACTGCACCGTGCCCGTGGGGGTCACGCCGCTCGCGTGCACCGTCGCGGTGACAGTGATCGTCTTCGTCGCGGTGCCCGGGTTCGGCGTGGCCGTGAGCGTCGTCGTGCTGGATGACTTGGCTGCCGGCTGCGCCTCGCTCAGGACGGTCCCGGCGGCGCCGACGACGAGCGCGTGGGTGCTGTCGCCGTAGGCGATGCCGGCGAGATCGGCCGCGGTCGGGCTTGTGAGTGTCGACCAGGTCGGCGACCCGGTCGAGGTGTCGCGGAACAGGATTGTCCCGGCGTCACCGACGGCCCACACGTCCGGGGTGGCCGTGCCGGCCGCCGACGGGTACCCGCCGCTGGCCAGGCCGTGCAGGTCGTGCGTCGTGCCGGTCGCCTCGCTGGTGAACGGCGGCGGAGAGCCGCCGTCCAGGCCGTGCGCGCCGAAGTACCCGCCTGCGCCGGCGACTGCGGCCGAGGCCGTGGCGCCGTTCTGCGTGTCCAGCTCCGCGCCGGCGTAGAGGCTGCTGGTCGTCCCGCTCGGCACGGTGGCGTAGGACGGCCCGCTCGAGGTGAGCACGGTCCCGTCGGCGCCGAGGGCGGTGGTGCCGAGCAGGTAGGTGATCGCGTTCAGGTCCTCGGTGGTGCCGGTCGATTTGACCGAGTAGCTCAGGCTGCAGCTGATGCCGCCGCCGCGCACGATCACCCCGCCGGTGCCGGCCACGATGATGTCGTTCGGATCGAGGTCGGAGATGCCGTGCAGGTCGGCGGTGGTGTGCGAGACCTGCGCGCACCAGCTCGTCCCGCCGTTGCTGCTGAACAGGATCGTGCCGCCCTGGCCGGCCGCCCACAGGCAGGGTCCGGAATCGCCGGTGCCGCAGAAGTTGGAGAACTCGTGTACGGCGTAGAGGTTCTCCGTGGTGCCCGAGGGCTCGCTCGCCCAGTGCAGCCCGCCGTCGGTGCTCAGCAGGATCGTGCCGTGGTCGCCGACCGCGACTGCGTGATCGGCGTCCTGCAGGTAGGTCACGGCGTGCAGGTCCTGGGTAGTGCGGGTCGGCTGCTGGAACCAGGCCCGCGGGGTCACCGCGACGGTCGCGTCGGTCGAGGTGGACCGGGCGAACGTGGGGTCGCCGGAGTAGACGGCGCTCACGGCATGGGTGCCGATGCCGAGCGTGCTCACGGTGACGGTCGCCGAACCGCCGGCGAGCGTGGCCGCGGCACCGAGGTTGGTCGAGCCGTCCTTGAACTGGACGGTGCCGGTCGGGGTCCCGCCGTCGGAGACCACGGTGGCGGTGAATGTCGCCGAGTCGCCGGCTTGGACGGTCGCGCCCGAGGCGAGGGTGGTCGTCGTGGGTGTTGTGCCGGGCGGCAGACCGACCGACACCACGATCGGATCCGAGGTCGACGGCCCGAACACGTCGTCACCCGAGTAGGCGCCGGTGACGTGGTTGGTCCCACTGGGCAGCTCGCTCGTGATCATGCTGGCCTGCCCGGTGCCCGTGCCCGGGTCGTAGGTGACCGCGACGGGCGAGCCAAGTGCGCCGGAGTCGTCGGCGAACTGCACGGTCCCGGACGGCAGCCCGCTGCCGTCCGGCGACAGCTCGACGGTTGCCGACAGCGTGACCGGGTCGCCGAACGGGACGTTCGACGGGCTGGCGGTGACGGTCGTGGTCGTCGCCGGTAGCGGCACTGCCAGGTTGAGAATGGTGCCGCCGGAGCCGACGATCAGGCCGGGGTTGCCGTACTGGGACGCGATTCCCTGCAGGTCGGCGGAGACCGGGCTGGTCTCTGCCGTCCAGGTGGCGGTCGCGCCGTCGCGGAAGCGGATCGTGCCGTTGTCCCCGACTGCGAGCACATCCAGGAGGGCGGACGGGTCGCTCGCGTCCGCGGGAAAGCTGGTGGCGATGGCGTGCAGGTCGTTCGTGGTGCCGGTGCTCTCGGCGGTGAACGGACCGGGCGCGCCGGTGTCGGGGTCGATGGTGTCGGTGGCGAAGAAGCCGCCCGCGCCGGCGAGCGCGATGTCGAAGGCGGTGTAGTCGTTGCTCGACAGCAGACCGGAGGAGTAGAGGGTCTGGCTGGTACCGCTGTCGACGGGTAGCCAGGTGGGGTCGCCCCATTCGGCCACGGCCCCTGCTGACCCGACGGCCTGGAGGTAGTCGGCCACCTCGGTGTTGAACGGGGTGAGCGCGTTGAGGTCGGCCGTCGTCCCCGAGTCGTCGGAGGCGTAGGCGGCGTCGCAGGTGTCGCCGTCGGTGTTCGCCTGGATGATGGCGCCGCCCGCGCCGGTGGCGGTGACGGTGGGCGCGGCGACGCTGAGTCCGCGCAGGTCGGCCGTGGTGCCGGTCGTCTGGGTGCACCAGGTGCTGCCGCCGTCGGCGCTGAACACGATCGTGCCGGCGTCGCCGGCCGCCCAGAGGCAGGGTGTGTCGACGTCGGCGCAGATGTTGTTGGAGAAGTCCACGTCGCTGCTGACGGCGTACAGGTTCTGCGTGGTACCCGCGTCGAGCGCCGCCCACGTCAGCCCGCCGTCGGTGGTCTTCAGCACGGTTCCGTGGTCGCCGACCGCGACGGCGCCCGACGTGCTGTTCCAGAGGTAGGTCACGGCATGCAGGTCCTGCGTGGTGCCGGACACCTGCTGTGACCAGACAACCGCCGGGGCATCCGCGTGCGCGCTCGTGGCCACGGCGAGCAGACCCGCGGCGGTAAGGAGCGCTGTCGCGCCGGCAAGGAGTCGCGTGATCGGGCGACGTCGGCCGGGCGCTGGCTGCGGATGGGTGGAACCGGTCATGACGAGCCCTTCAAGTCGGGTGGAGTCGGCCTGTCCGGCCGGGCGCGCTGAGGGGGACGGCGACGCGGGCGCTCCGTCGAGGACCGAGGCGGTCAGAAGTGGTAGACGGCGCTTCCGTGGCCGAAACCGGTGGTGGTGGTGAGGACGGCCGAGTGCACGCGCCGGCAGCTGCCGCGCCTGGGCCCGACGTTCGGCGTCACGTTCACCCGGATCGACGTGAGCGTCTTGGACGTCGAGGAGCCGGTCGGCTGCCGGTACAGGTCCTCGAACCAGTTGATCTTCTGCTGCATGGTGAGCGTGGTCGTCTGCTTGAGCTTGCGGACAACCTTGTATTTAGTGGCTGCACTGTTCGGGATCGGGCCGACCAGGTTCTCCTCGGTGAAGATGCTGCCCTCCACAGCGCGCGTCGTCTTCACGATCGCGGTGCCGCGCACCATGCTGATCGAGGGCATGATCGCCCGGTCACCGGCGGCCTCGCCCGAGCAACTGAGGTCGAAGACGGCGTTCCCGCCGAGCGTGTACGTGTTCTTGCCGAAGCTGAGGACGATCGTCTTGTTGTACAGCTCGTAGAAGTGGACGCCGCGGGTGAGCCTCGTGCCGGCGAACCGGACCAGCTTCCCTTTCGTTTCCTTGCCCGCCCACGCGACGTGGCCGGTGCCGCGGCGAGCGGTGATCTTCGCCGACGATGCACACGGCATGGCGGTGGACGCGGACGCGACGGCCGGGGCGATCCCCACAGCGGCGCCGACGACGAGACAGCTCCCGGCGACCAGCGTCGCCGCGCGACGAACCTTCATGATTTCTCCTCGGTACCGCCGGCCATGCCGAGCGGAGTCCGGCGGAGTTCCGATGCTGCCCGCGCCCGAAGTCCGACGCTGCACGATCGCGGCCGAGCCAGCGGTATTTGCCATGGCGCCACTCTCGTGTCCAGCCGGCGTCCCCGCCCCAGGGTGCCGCCCTAGGGTGTGGGCCCCAGGTGTGGCGGAATGCCTCGCCACGGGCTCCTTGGCCGGGTTTGCGTATCGGCGCCGGTCGAGCCGTCGCTTGTGGTGCCCTTCCTGCTGCAGCGACGTCGTCAGCGGTGCGAACCCGCCGGCCACGCGCAGGAAGGCGCCGGTGACTGCAACTCGACGAGATCACAGGTGCGGCTTGGGCGGAACCTGGGTCTGCCAGTGGAGCACCCGCCGCCACCACAGCCGCCGGCGCCGGCGGCGGTATGCGCGCACGTCCGGGTAGGTGCCTCGCAGCGGAGCGCCTCGGGTCCGGCGATCCAGAATTTCGGTGTGCATTCGCGTGTCCAGGGTGGGAGGCAACGTAGTTGTCAACGAGCCGACCACGCGCACGTTGCGAAGGCATGCGAGCTATGTTCGAGTTTCGTGCGGACACCGCACAGCCGCCAGCCGCCACCGGCGCTGGTCCGAGCGGGACCCAGGCGCGCCGCGCCGTAATGCCGCATAGGTCCAAAGGCTCAGCCAAGTAGAGCTAGAGGGACCTGCCGTGCGGTGGGGCTGGACGGAACTGTGTGGCCATGAGCGAGAAAGCCGAAGCCGAACTGCTGATCCCGGACAACGCGGCCGACTTCATCTCCCAGGGTCCGTCGGACGACAGCAGCCCCCGCGCGACGCCGAGGGAGCGTTCCTGCTGCTGCCCCTCACGGCCGGCCGTCCGAGTCCTGGTGCCATCCGCGACCGACCCCACACACCAGGTCGACCTGCTGCTGTGCGGCCACCACTTCCGGGCATCGCGCGAGTCGCTCGGCGGGCTCCGGGCGACGGTGAGCTACTTCGCCGACGGTCTGTCGTGACCGCAGCGAACGCCACCACCCGGCGGCTGCGGGTGACGCGCCACGCCCGCAAGGCGCTGGCAGAGGTGTGCCGTTCCCGCGGTCCGCACGCAGTCCTGATCTCGTGGCCCGCGGGCGTCGCATACCTCCCGACGACGCACCACTCGGCGGGCCCGTACGACGTCATCATCGGGCACGTGTCCGGCTGCCCGGTCTACGCCGACGTCCGGCAGCTCAGCCTGTACCGCGATCGCCGCGCCGTCCTCGACGTCCGCAGCCGCACCCCGCTGTTCACCGCCGCCCGTCGTCCGGTCTTTCAGCTGTCGGCGTCCTCCGGTGAGGGCACTGGGTAGCCGCGGCAGTTGCGACCGAGAGGTAGGGAACCGACGGTGAAGCCGTTCTCGGTGGTGGTCTGCGGTGGCGGGGTGGCCGGCCTGGAGGCCCTGCTCCGGTTGCGACAGCTTGCCGGCGATCGCATCGACCTGACGCTGATCAGCCCGAGCGCGCAGCTCGCCTACCGGCCGATGGCCGTCCTCGAGCCGTTCGGACTCGGCTACGTCCAACACTTCCCCATCGCCCCGATCGTGGCCGACACGTCCACGACGTGGCTGCGCGAGGCGATCTCCTGGCTCGACGTCCCACACCGCCTGGTGCACACCGCCGACGGCCGAGTCATCGAATACGACGCGCTGCTGCTGGCGGTGGGCGGCCGCCGGGTGTCGACGGCAACCGGCGCGCTGGTGTTCACCGACCGGAAGGTCGACTCCTATCGGCGCGTCGCCGAACGGCTCGTGACCGGCGAGTCGGGCGCGGTCGTCTTCTCGATCCCCCGGGGACCCACCTGGCCGCTGCCGCTCTACGAGCTCGCCCTGCTCACCCGGCGGCAAGCGACCGCGTACGGCCGGCTGCCCGACATCACGATCTGCGAGCCGGCAGCGCGGCCGCTCGCGGTGTTCGGAAAGGAGGCCAGCGACGCCGTCGCCGAACTGCTGGTGGATTCGCAGGTCGCCTTCCATGGAAGCTGCACCGCTGAGCCGAGCGGGCCGCACTCGGCACGGCTCGACGACTCGGACGTCCGCATCCCCGCAGACCACGTGGTCACGCTGCCCAAGATCACCGGCCCGAACATCCGTGGCCTGCCCGGCGGCGCGGTCGAGCGCTTCGTGACTGTCGACGAGCGCTGCCGAGTGAAGGGCACCGAGGGGCGGATCTTCGGCGCCGGCGACGCCACTCAGATGGCCGTGAAGCACGGCAGCCTCAGCGCCCAGCAGGCCGACTGCGCCGCGGCCGGCATCGCCCATCTCGCCGGCGCCGGCCAGGCACCGGGGCCGTTGCGGCCCGTCATCCGGGGGTCGCTGCTCACCGGCGCGAAGCCCCTGTACCTGACGGCCAGCCTGATCGGGACCGAGGGATGGAAGTCGCACGTCTACGACGAACCGCCATGGCCGGCCGGCCAGAAGATCGTCGCGGACGAGCTGAGCCGCTACCTGGTCCTGCAGCCGCACTGAGCGCGCTGCCGCGCTCAGCCAGAACCTAAGTGCCGCACAGAAATTTCGTTGAGGGACGGGCATATGTTGCAGTGCCAAGAGGTTGTACGCGATCAACGGGTCACCGCCCGGATCAGACGACCGTCCCACGAGGAGCTCACTGCGATGACCGCGACGCTGACTGCCGAGTCCCGAAACGATGCCCTGTCCGCCCGCCTCGCCGCGCTGGACGTCGAGCGCAAGCAGCTTCTCGCCGAGATCGCCCCAGTGGGTTCGGGCGACGACGCCGACCGGGCCACTAACGTCGACGGCCACATCCGCCTGGCGATGCTGGAGCAGCGCATCGTCGCACTCGAGACCGAGTTGGCCGAGCGCCCGACGCGGTCGCGCGGCGCGGAAGGGACCGTCTCGCTCGGCGACGTCGTCACCGTCGATCTCGGCGACGGGCCGGAGACCTACCTGCTCGGCTCGGTCGACGAGGCCGCCGACGGCGTGGACGTCATCACGCCGAGCAGTCCGCTCGGCAAGGTGCTGCAGGGCGTGTCCGTGGGGTCGATCGTGTCGTACGCGACCCGGCCGGGCCGATCGCTGACGGCGACCGTCATCGCCGTCGCCTGACCAACCGTTCTCCGCTACCTTCGGCACGGCTGTCGAGGCCCTCGCCGGAGGTGACATGGCTCACACGCTCACCTACGAGCAGGCGCACGCACGGGCGCGCCAGAAGGGCGTCAACGCCCTGCTGCTGCGCATCGTGCGGCTCGTCCTCGTCCCGTTCTTCCGGCTCCTGTTCGGCATGCGGGTCACCGGCAGGCAGTACGTGCCGCGCACCGGGCCGGCCATCATCGCGCCCAACCACAAGAGCTTCTGGGATGCCTTCTTCATTGCCGCCGTGCTGCGCCGCAACATCCGCTTCATGGGCAAGGCAGAGTTGTTCGAGGGACGGCGTGGCCGGTTGTTCATCGCGCTCGGTGCCTTCCCGGTCCGCCGCGGTGCGTCGGACGCCGAGGCGATCGAGACGGCGCGCGCGGTCCTCGAACACGGCGACGTCCTGGCACTGTTCCCCGAGGGCACCCGGATCCGGGATCCCGATGTGCTCGGCACGCCGCGGCGCGGGGCCGCTCGCCTCGCGCTCGAGAGCGGCGCTCCGCTCATCCCCACGGCGATCACCGGCACCGAGCGACGCAGATTCCACCTGCCCAGATCCGTCCAGATCTCCTTCGGCGAGCCGATCCATCTGGCGGATCGCGAGGCGACTCCAGAGGCGGCGGCCGAGTTGGTCGACGGCATGTTGTGGCCGACGATCAGCGAGGACTACCGGCGGCTCAAGGCCGGCCCAGGATTGATCGCTGCAGGGGTAGCGGCGGCCGGTGTCGGCCTGTTGCTCGACCGCCGGCGGCGCAACCGCTGAGTCACGTTGATCTTGTGCGCCATGCCGCGGCCCAGCGCAGGTGCCCGCACAAGATCGGACGGCCGCGGGCGCGCGCAGGATTGCGCGACAAGCTCGCTCACCCGAACGTAGGGCTAGCGTGCGTGGGGTGCCTCGCCTGCTCGCCGCGCCGGACAAGTTTCGTGGCACCGCGTCCGGCCCGCAGGTCGCCGCCGCGATGACGGACGCGGCCCGCGCGGCGGGGTGGGATGCGGTCGCGCTGCCAATCTCGGACGGCGGCGAGGGGCTGCTCGACTGCTTCGGCGGCGCCAACCGGCACACCACCGTCGACGGCCCGCTCGGCGCGCCGGTCGAGGCGGGGTGGCGGCTGGACGGTAGCCGCGCCGTGATCGAGATGGCCGCCGCCTCCGGGCTCGACCTCGTCGGCGAGGCCAACGACCCGCTGGCGGCCGGCACCCGCGGCACGGGCCAGCTCGTCCGGGCCGCGGTCGAGGCCGGCGCGCGCACGGTGATCGTCGGCGCGGGCGGCTCGGCCAGCACCGATGGCGGGTGCGGAGCGGTCGAGGTGCTGCGCGACCACGCCCCGCTCGACGGCAGCCGGGGCGTCCACGTCACCGTCGCCACAGATGTCCGGACCAGGTTCGTCGACGCTGCCGCGATCTTCGCGCCGCAGAAGGGCGCGGACGCCGCCCAGGTTCGCGAGCTCACCGCCCGCCTGGAGCGTCTGGCCGACCGCCACCAGGACGAGTGTGGCATTGCCGTTCGCGACCTCCCTGGCGGCGGGGCGGCCGGTGGACTGGCAGGCGGGTTGGCGGCGCTCGGCGCCACGATCCGTCCCGGCTTCGAGCTGGTCGCCGAGGAGCTAGACCTGCCCGGAGCCGTTGCCGGCGCGGATCTCGTCCTGACCGGCGAAGGCCGGCTCGACGCCACGAGCGTGCAGGGCAAGGCAACGGGTTCGCTCGTGCAGCTGTGTGCTCGGCTGGCTGTGCCGGTAGTGGTGATCGCGGGCCAGATCGCGGAGGAGTTCGCGCCGCCCTTCCGCGCCATCGACCTCACCGCTTCGTTCGGGGCGTTGCGGGCACGTGCCGAAACGGTGGCGAGCGTCCGGGATGCCGCCGAGTCGGTGCTCACCGAAGTTTCACGCTGAGCGCGTCCCGTGCCCAATCGTGGAACATGCGGCGCGGGATGGGATGATGCCCTCATGTCGCAGACCCTCGAGCGGACGTCTGCGCGCCGGACCCGGACCGGATTCTCAGGCCTGCTTCCGCACCGGATGTTGCGCTGGCGGCGGCCGGTTTGGTGGCAGGAGATCGCGATCATCGCGTTCGGCTACTGGATGTACACGCTCGGCCGGAACGCGATCCCGGAGCAGGAGACCATCGCCCGGCGGCACGGGCGCAGCATCCAGCACCTGCAGGACATCCTGCATCTGAACTGGGAGATGTCGTTCAACCGCTCCGTGGCCGCGAACGAGTGGCTCGCGCAGGTGATGGACTACTACTACTCGACGATGCACTTCATCGTGACGATCACCGTCATGGTCTGGCTGTTCCTTCGCCGCTCGCACATCTATCGCGGGGCGCGGACCGTACTTGTCACGACGACGCTGCTCGGCCTGCTCGGGTTCTATCTCTACCCGACCGCGCCGCCTCGCCTGCTCCCGCGCTTCAGCTACATCGACACCGTCCTCAAGTTCCACACCTGGGGCTCGTTCGCCGACCCGGACATCGCCCAGCACTCCAACCAGTACGCGGCCATGCCGAGCCTGCACATCAGCTGGGCGCTGTGGAGCGGCATCGCGATCTTCATCTGCGCTCGGCGGACCTGGGTGCGGCTCCTCGGCCTCGCTCACCCGGCGGCGACGCTGGTGGTGATCGTCGGGACGGCCAACCACTTCATCCTCGACGCCGCGGGCGGCGTGCTCATCCTGTTGCTCGCCTTCGGGTTCCAATGGTTGCTGTCCGGACACGGTGCGTTCGTCGCACCCATCGACGCGCCGGACTTCGGCCTGCCCGACCGGGCGCTACCCAGCCGGCACAGCAAACCGCCGGGGCCGAACGACTCTGGCCAGGCGTAGGCCACCGCTGGATGGTTGCGGGAAGTAGGAGCACACTGACCTCCTACTCGGGAGTGTGACCCCATGGTCGTAGGCATCATCATCGCGAGCGTTCTTCTGGTCGTCCTCGTCGTATCTGTCGGCCTCGTTGTCCGCGACATGCGCAGGCTGCACGCGAAAAGACGATCACTGGCCGACAACCCGGGGGACGCTGCCGGTGTCAGCCCCGGCGCCATGACGTGGATCGGAAACTCGGGCCACTAGGGCCCCCGGCTCAGCGCGGCGGCGGTGCCGTGCTCTCCCGCACGACGAGCTCGGTCGGCAGCACCAGGTGGCGCCCGCGGGCGCTCGGGCGGGTCTTGGCACGCTCGATCGCGGTGAGCAGCGCGCTGGCTGCGGCCCGGCCCTTGGCGGTCACGTCCTGGCGCACAGTCGTGAGCGCCGGGCGGGTCAGCGCCGCGAGCGGACTGTCATCGAAGCCGACCACGGAGATGTCGTCGGGCGCCCGCAGCCCGGCCTGTTCGGCGCCGGCGAGCACACCGCGGGCAACCGCGTCGGAGAAGCACACGACGCCGGTAGGACGATCCTCCCGCTCGAGCAGCAGCCGCGCCGCGTCCACCCCCGTGTCGTAGGGCGGACGGTGCGGCAGGCGAACGACCACCGGTGTGATGTCCGCCGCGGTCAGCGAGTCGAGCCAGCCCAGGAGCCGCTGCCGCTCGGTGTCAGCCAGCACGGTCCGGAATGGGTCGGAGAGCAGTCCGTACTCCCCCGCGAAGCCGGTCGTCACGACGGCCACCCGCCGATGGCCCAGCTCGACGAGGTGCGCGGCGGCCGCCGCGGCGCCGGACCGGTCATCCACGTTGATGCTGGGGATGCCGGGTACCGGCGTCTGGTCCACCAGGACGAGCGGAAGCTTGCGCCGCATGAGCCACCCGAACGCGGTGGAGTGCGGGTCGCAGGAGTACACGAGGGCTCCGTCGAGCGCGATGTCGCGGGCCGGGACGAAGCCGTCCTGCTCGGCAGTGGAAAGCAGGGTCAGCGCCAGCCCGGTGGGTGTCAGCCCGTCAGCGATCGCGGCGAGGAACGCCACGGCGATCTCGTCGGTCAAGGCGTACCTGAGCGTGTCGGACAGGACCAGACCGACCGTTCCCGCCGTTCCACCACTAGCCAGGGCACGCGCCGTCGGATCCGGGCCGACGTAGCCGAGCTCGGTGGCCACCGCCATGATCCGGTCGCGCAGCTGGGCAGATAGCTGGTCCGGACGGGAGAACGCGTTCGAGACCGTCATGCGGCTGACGCCGACGCTATCCGCGATGGTCTGCAGCGTTACTCGTCCCATCCGGTACTCCTATCGGCCGCCCGCGCACAGCGTAGAACGGGCGGGCGGCGCCACGGCGTCGGCGAGGCGCCGCAACGCGGCAGCGGCGGCACCGCGTGTTCGGACGCTTGCCCGCTCCCGTTCGACGACCGTGACAACCGGCGCGTTCGGCAGGGCGCTGAACGCTTCGGCGGCCGCCCCACGTGTTGCCAGAATCATCGTGACTGCCAGCGGGTCCATCTCGATCGCTCCTCTCGACTGGTCTCTATACCGGTACAGTACACAGGAGCAGCTATACCGGTCAAGTGACCTTCGAGAGGCGATCTCCCTACACCTGCTTCGGGACCTTCCCAGAGCGGGCGAGCATGAACCGCATGACCTTGTGGCCGACGTCGGCGGTCTGGCCGAACATGAGCGGACAGCCGCCGTCGATCACCGTGATGCCGTGCTCCCGGCCGTACACGGTGGCTTGGTCGCACACGCTGCCCTCGCCGAACGAGCGGTGCATCCAGGCGTACTTGACCCCGAGGTCGGCGCACTCGCGCATCGTCGCCTCCGCGGTCTCCGGCTTCGCCGCGATGACGACGGCGTCCACGCCGCCGGGGATGTCGCGCAACTCGTGGAAGCAGCTGTCGCCTTCGACCTCGTCGGCTCGCGGGTTGACCGCGAAGACCTCGTAACCGCGCTCGCGGAGCCGCTTGTACACCACGTTGCCGCCGTGCCCCTTCGGCGTCCGGGACACCCCCGTGACCGCGATCCGGTTCTTCGCCAGGAACTCCGACGCCGCTTCCTTCACCGTGACCATCGCGCTACCCACCTCCCCGAGCCGGCGGCAGGCACTCGGCCGGCTCGGCATCCACGCTAGGAAGCGCGTGATCGAACACCCAGAGGCGAACGTCCCAGGTCGGCGCGGGCGAGGTGGACGGCGACATGAGCCTGCTCTCCGGACGCCCACGGCGCGCGACGGTCACGTCGTCGAGCCGGCTGGCCGCACTGCGGCTCGGCACCGACGAGGTCACCGAGCTGTTCGCCCGTCATCCACGTCTTCTCGAAGCGCTTCGCTGCACCTACGAGCGTCGAGTGGCGGCCGAGCGTGGCTGCGCTCCGGTCGGCGACCGGCAGCCTCCTCCCGCGCCGATCGAATGACCCCAAGGACTGCTCATATACCCCAAGGGGTAAGGACCTTGGGCTCTAACCGGCCCCTGAGGCACAACCGAGGATCGCTCTAGAGGAGCCGCAACTTGCGCGGCGGGCATACAGGAGCAGGACATGAAGCGTCTGCTGGTTCTCGGCGGCGGGACGGCCGGGACAATGGTCGTCAACAAGCTGCGCCACCGGCTGAACCGGGGCGAGTGGCAGATCACCGTCGTCGACCGCAACGGTGACCACCTCTACCAGCCAGACCTGCTCATGGTGCCGTTTGGGCTGTGCGAACCGAACGGGCTGATCAAGCCGCGTGAGCAGTTCATCGCGGACGGCGTCGAGCTGCTGCTCGGCGAGATCGACCGGGTCGAGGCGGACGCCAGCCGGGTCTACCTTCAGGACGGCCGAGAGCTGAGCTACGACTACCTCGTCATCGCGTCCGGCACGTCGCCGCGCCCGGACCAGACGCCGGGCATGACCGACGGCGAGTGGCGCAAGAGCATCTTCGACTTCTACACCCTCGACGGGGCGGTCGCGCTGCGCGAAAAGCTCGCGTCCTGGGCCGGCGGACGGCTGGTCGTGCACATCGTCGACATGCCGATCAAGTGCCCGGTCGCGCCCCTGGAGTTCACCTTCCTCGCCGATGCGTACTTCGCCGCCCACGGCATCCGCGACAAGGTCGACATCACCTACGTGACGCCGCTGGAAGGCGCGTTCACGAAACCGATCGCGTCCCGCCACCTGGGCGCGATGCTGGAGGAACGGCACATCGCGCTCGAAGGCGATTACGTCATCGAGCGAATCGACCCCGAGACCAAGACGCTGGTCTCGATGGACGAGCGCGAGGTGCCGTTCGACCTGCTGGTCACCATCCCGCTGAACATGGGCGCGGACTTCATCGCCCGGTCCGGCCTCGGTGACGACCTCAACTACGTGTCGGTGGACAAGCACACCATGCTGTCGACGAAGTACGACAACATCTTCGCGCTCGGCGACGCGTCCAACATCCCAACCTCGAAGGCCGGATCCGTCGCGCACTTCTCCGTCGACCTGTTCGCAGAGAATTTCGTCGAGCACGTCCGCGGGCTGCCGATGACGCATCCGTTCGACGGACATGCGAACTGCTTCATCGAGTCCGGGCGCCAGAAGGGCCTGCTCATCGACTTCAACTACGACACGCAGCCGCTGCCCGGCCGCTACCCGGTTCCAGGCGTCGGCCCGTTCCGGCTGCTGGAGGAAAGCCGCTTCAACCACTGGGGCAAGCGCAGCTTCCGCTGGGCCTATTGGCACATTCTGCTGCCAGGTCGCCCCATGCCCGTCCCGACCCTCATGTCGATGGCCGGCAAACACCACGAATAGTGAAGGAGGCGACCATGCCGGTTGCACAGCTCAACGGTCACGAGGTCCACGTCGACGACGAGGGCTTCCTCACCGAGTTCGACGAGTGGGACGAGGATCTCGCGAAGGTTCTCGCCGGGCAGATCGGCATCGACCTGACCGACGAGCACTGGAAGGTCATCCGCTTCCTGCGCGAGGACTACAAGGCTCAGGGCGAGACGGCCACGACGCGCCGCGTCCACACCGTGGGCGGCGTCCCGGTGAAAGAGCAGTTCACCCTCTTCCCGAAGAAGCCGGCCAAGAAGATGGCCTACATCGCCGGGCTGCCCAAGCCGCACGGCTGCGTGTGAGAGAGACCACGATGACACTCACCGAAAACGCGCCGGCGGTCGTCCCGAACTTCGACGACGACGAACAGACCGGCCGCAAGCTCGCGATCATCTGCTCCAAAGGCAACCTGGACATGGCATACCCGGGGATCATCCTCGCGAACGCGGCCTTGGGAGAAGGCGTGGAGACGCACCTGTTCTTCACGTTCTGGGGATTCGACATGATCACGAAGTCCCGGATGCACAACCTGCAGTTCAGCCCCGTCGGCAACACTGCGATGCACCCGGTCGGCGACTCGCACATCCCGCAGGCGCTGGCCCCGATGCCCGGCATGACGGCCATGGCAACGCACATGTTGAAGAAGTCCATTGCTGATCTCGGCGTCCCCGAGGTTCCGGACTTCCTCGATCAGATCGTGGCGGCAGGCGGTCACCTGTGGGCGTGCCGGATGTCGGCCGACATGAACCACCTCACGGAGGCCGAACTCCGTGACGACGTCGAAGGCATCATCAGCGCCTCCGACTTCATCGAGATCACCAACGGCGCCCAGCTGTTGTTCATCTGATCGCACAAAGAAAGAAGGGCCACACCATGGCCGGCACCGCAGCAGTCCATCCCCATCACTGGCACGTCCCCGCCGTCACCACCATGCGCTTCGGTTGGCCGCGCAGGCTGGCCGCTGGGCTGATGGTGCTCATCGGCGGGACGTTCATCGCGATAACGCTCATCGCCAACCTGTTCAGCGTCGGTCCGGCGTTCGACCGGCTGACCGACGGCTTCCGTCCGATCATGACCCAGGACGCGATCACGACCGCCCAGCAGAACGTTCAAGGGCTGTCGGCTGCGGGCACCGAGATCCAGACGCAGCTGCTCCCGGCGCTTTCCCAGCAGCTGAACATGACGCCGGCGCAACTCCAGCAGTTCATGGCCGCGAACTACCCCGACGTCACGACCGGGCTCTCCCAGATCAAGCCGATCGCGGCGAGCTTCACCGGCCTGCTCGCCAACCTGGACAGGACGCAGCCGCTGTTCGTCTCGGCTGACGCGATCCCGACGAAGGACATCCCCGCGACCTCCGTGCCGTGGTCACTGCTCGCGGTCGGGATCATCGCACTCGGCCTGGGCGTGCTGGTGTGGTTCAGCCCACGCGCGAGGGCCCCGATCATCGCCACGGTGGTCGGCGCGGCGCTGATCGCGCTGCCGCTGTCGATGAACATGGTGCACAAGGCGTCGAACGCCGACCAGATGAACGCGAACCTGAAGCCGATGTACAACCAGACTCTCATCGACAACGCGAACGGCGCGCTCAAGACACTGGACGCGATGGGGACGCAGCTGCAGCAGCAGATGCTGCCGCAGCTCGCCGCCCAGCTGCACATGACGTCCACTCAGGTGCAGGCGATGCTGCAGCAGGTCGCCCCGAAGACCGCCGCACTGCTGGGCGGATTCGACGTGACGATGGCGCAGTTCGACAACATGGTCGCGCAGTTCGACAACCACCTGAGCGACTACAAGACGCTCAAGCCGGTGTCGTTCGAGCCAATCGTGTGGTCGATGATCATCGGCGGCAGCCTGCTGTTCCTGCTCGGTGGCGCCGGCATCGTGATCTGCCGCGGCAAGGGCGAGGAGGACGCGAAGGTCTGCTGACCTCCGACAGCCGCTGATTCCTGAACCGGTGTCCCTGCAGCCCTGGCTGCGGGGACACCTGTCACCGAAGCGTCCCGCACGCAGCTTGCCTAGCGCGCCTTCTTGCTGGACGTGAACCAGGCCGCGCGCCCGTAGGGGTAGTCGGCGTCCGACTGCCGGTGCAGCGGTCCGGTGAAGCTGGTGCCGCTGCGACCACGCCCAAGCCTGACGATCAGGAAGAGCACGAGAGCTACGAACGCAGCGAAGAAGAGGAACGCCAGCACCACGGAGGTCACACCTGCCAGGGGCGAATTGCACTATTTGGCCGATCTTGTTCCCGAGGATACGCCCAAATCGCACGGGTGCGACGGAGATCGCCACGGTATGCCCCGTGGGCGCTGGCGAACGGCTACGGAGCGTGCCACCGCGGGCCACGCCGCGGGATCTCACAGTTTCTTGGCCAACCTCTCCAGCATCGTGGTGTTGCGTGCCGTTGTGGGGTTGTCGGGCAGCGCGTGGCTCCACTGCCTCGGCCCTAGCGTCGTCTCGGGCGACCTCGAGCGGATGAGCCAATGCACGTCGCGGCCCCGAACCACTACCTCGTCATGGTCGTTGGACAGCGCTTCGACAGCGTCCTTCTCCGTAGCTGTGAGCCGCGTCAGGGGAAGCAGCGCGAAATGCGTGTGGCCGGCGGCGATGACGCCGAACGGCTTATCGGTCGCGAGCGCCTTCACTTGCCGGGCAGTACGAACGAAAGTCGTGAGCTCGACCCCGAACACGTCCTCCAACGCCGAGCCGATAGCGGCCTCGTGGTCGGACCCGGTTCCGGCGGCGCTGAACAGCAGATTCCCGCTGTTCGCATAGCTGCCGACCTGATCGAAGCCGAGCTCCTCCAGGACGCCTCGGGCGGTGGCCATCGCCACCCTCCGCTCGCCGAGGTTGACTGCGCGAAGAAATGCTACGAACCGCGCCATCCCTCTATCCCACCACGGCCTGCGGCCCCAGCAACGATATTGCGAAACGAGCTCATCCGCCGCCGAAACGGTCAGCTGGGTCGCCCGGTCCCGCCTTGTGCGGCGCACCCGGCCGAGGAGGATCAGCCGTAGAAGACGGCCTCGACAACGCGGCGGGCCCGGCGGGCAGCCCGCCGGTAGTCGTCCACGAGCTGTCCCGGATCCGAGCCCGGCGGGTAGCCGAGGATGCTGGCGACCGCGACGAGTTCGGTCCCGAGCGTCGGCAACTGGTCGGTCGGCTTGTCCCGGACGAGCATCAGCGCATTGCGCACCCGGGTCGCGAATCGCCACGCCGTCATCAGCGCGGCTGCCTGCTCGGCACTCAGCAGCCGAGCCTCGCTTGCCGCAGCCAGGGCACCGAGCGTCTGCGTGACACGCAGCCCGGGCACGTGATGACCGTGGTTGAGCTGCAGCAACTGGACCGTCCACTCGATGTCGCCGAGCCCACCGCGGCCCAACTTGGTGTGCGTCGTCGCGTCGGCACCGCGCGGCAACCGCTCGCTGTCGATCCGTCCCTTGAGCCGGCGGATCTCGACGAGGTCGGCCGCGGCGACGCCGCCCTCCGGATAGCGCACCGAGTCGATCATCGCGACGAAGCTGGCGCCGAGCACGGCGTCCCCGGCGACCGGCCGGGCGCGCAGCAGGGCCTGCGCCTCCCAGGCCGACGACCACCGCGCGTAGTAGCTGCGAAAGGACGCGAGGGATCGCGACAGGGGCCCGTTGCGTCCCTCGGGACGCAGATCGGCGTCGACCGCGAACGGCGGGTCGGTCGAGGACGGCGCGCCGAGCAAGGCGCGCAGCTTGCCCGCGACCTCGTTGGCGACCCGGCTCGCGGTCTCCTCGTCGGCACCGATGTCCTCGTGCACGAACAGCACGTCCGCGTCCGAGCCGTAGCCCACCTCGGCGCCGCCCAACCGGCCCATAGCGATGATCGCGAACCGGATCGGCAACGCGTCCATGCCACGGCTGTCGGCGACCGCCCGCGTCGCGACGTCCAGGACGGTCTCGAGTGTCGCGTCGGTGGTGGCGCTGAGCGCCGCGCACACCTCGGCGACGTCGCACATCCGGAGCAGGTCGGCGAACGCGGTGCGCAGCAGTTCCTGGCGCCGCACGGCGCGGACCGCATCCACCGCGGCTCCCGGGTCGTCCTGGCGGGCGGCCGACTCCAGCATCGTGGCGGCCAGCTCGGCGCGATCGCGCAGCCGCAGCTGGTCGAGCGCGCCGAGCAGCTGAAGCGACTCGGGCGAGCGGCCGAGC
Organism: uncultured Actinomycetota bacterium; assembly: GCA_963797455.1. GTDB lineage: Bacteria > Actinomycetota > Actinomycetes > Mycobacteriales > Jatrophihabitantaceae > Jatrophihabitans. Next base: position 334,444 of record CAWCPK010000001.1, read on the forward strand.
ATCCGCGCGACGTACCGGCTCGAGCCGAGGACGTACGCCAGCCGGGACGCCACCGCGTCGCCGTCGCGCAACAGCCGCAGGTACCAGGAGGTGCTGCCCAGCTCGTCGGACAGGCGGCGGTACGCGAGCAGCCCGGCGTCCGGGACCGGGGCATCGGCGAACTCGGCCAGCAGCACCGGCAGCAGCGCCCGCTGCAGCGCGGCGCGCCTGCTCAACCCGGCGGTCAGCGACTCGATGTGCCGCAGCGCCGCCGCCGGATCGACGAACCCGAGCGCCGCCAGCCGGCGGCCCGCCTCGGCCGTCGTCAGCCGAAGGCCTTCGGACGGCACCCGCGCGACCGCCTCCAGTAGCGGCCGGTAGAACAGCTTCTCGTGCAACCGGCGCACCTCGCGGGCGTGCAGGTTCCACTCGGCCTCGAACACCGCGCGGGCGTCGCCGCGCCGGTCGGCCCGGTACCCCATCGCGCGGCCGAGCCACAGCAGCCGCTCCGGGTCATCGGGCAGCAGGTGGGTACGGCGCAGCCGGCGAAGTTGCAGGCGATGCTCCGCAGCGCGCAGGAAGCGATACGCGTCGATCAGGCTCACCGCGTCGTCGCGCCCGACGTAGCCGCCGTCGCGCAGCGCCGCGAGCGCCGGCAGCGTCTCCGGCACCCGCAGCGCCTCATCTCCTCGGCCGTGCACGAGCTGCAGCAGCTGGACCGCGAACTCGACGTCGCGCAGCCCGCCGCGGCCCAGCTTGATGTCGCGCTCCGCGATGCCCGGCGGGATGTTCTGGAGGACGCGCAGCCGCATCGCGCGCACGTCCGCGACGAAGTCCGGACGCTCGGCCGCCGTCCAGACCAGCGGCGTGATCGCGTCCTGGTACGCGCGGCCCAGGGCGAGATCGCCGGCCACCGGACGGGCCTTGAGCAGCGCCTGGAACTCCCAGGTGCTCGCCCACCGCTGGTAGTACGCCTCGTGACTGGCCAGCGTCCGGACCAGCGCGCCGTCCTTGCCCTCGGGCCGCAGGTTGGCGTCGACCTCCCAGGTCGCCGCCCGGCACAGCCGCATGGTCTCGCCGGCCAGCCGGGTCGCGGTGGCCAGCGCGGCGTCGACGTCGCCGTCCGCGTCGGCGGGCTCCCCGACGAAGACCACGTCCACGTCGGAGATGTAGTTAAGCTCCCGCGAGCCGGTCTTGCCCATCGCGATGACAGCGAGCCGGCACGGCGCACAGCTGCGTGGCAGGCCGGCAGCCGCGACCGCGAGCGCCGCCTGCAGCGTGTGTCCGGCGAGATCGGCAAGCAACTCGGTGACCACCTGGAGGTCGAGGTCGCCGGCGAGGTCGCGCCCGGCGATGGCGAGCAACTCCCGCCGGTACGCCGCCCGCAGTGCCTGCACCGCGTCCGGCCCGGTGATCGTTGCCGGCCTCCCGGCGGTGCCCGTGACCGGATCGTCGGCATCGGCGCCGACGGCCGCCGCGAGCCGCGACGCGATGCCCTTCGGGTCCAGGTCGCCCAGCAGGACCTGCCAGTGCGTCGGGTGGCTGCGCAGGTGCGCGGCCAGCTCCAGCGAGACGCCGAGCACGGCCAGCAGCCGCGCGCGCAGCTGTGGCTCCGCCTCGAGCGCCGGGCGCAACGCGGCACCATCCGGCGTGGCGATCAGGTCGGCGAGGGTCGCCAGCGCGGCGTCCGGATCCGCGCTCCGACCGAGCGCGGCCACCACGACGGCGCCGGCGTCACTGGCCGGCTCGTTCGCCGCGGCGTCCCACCAGCACAATGGCTCGCCGGCCAGCAGCTCCCCGGCGCGGGCGCCGTCGACGAACGACAGCCGGGTCATCCGCGCGGCGACCCGTCCCCCCGCCTCACTCATCGTGGGACGGACGCAGCATCGGCATCGGCAGCGCGGTGCGGGCTGCGTCCGCCTCGGCGGCGAGTGCCGCACGAATCGCCGCCGGGTCGGTGACCGGCGCCGCCGTCGAGACCTGGACGGTCCGGAGCGGCGGCACTGTGGACGGGTCACGCACGATGCCGGCGAACGCCGCCACGAACGGCTGCCACACCTCCGCGATGTCGTCGTGCGCGGCGCTTGCCCGGCTCAACATCAGATCGACGTCGTATCCATCCAGGCGAGCAGCGTCCTTCGCGGCCCACCCGCGGACGACGTCGGGCGTGGTCTCGATGTGGAACTGCAGGCCCCACGCCAGCCGGCCCAGCCGGTACGCCTGCTGCTCGCACGCCGGGGAACTCGCGAGCTGGAGCGCACCGGGCGGCAACGTGGTCACCGCGTCGTAGTGCCACTGGATCACGTCGGGGGTGATCGGCAGCGGTCCGAACAGCGGGTCGGTGGACGCTGCGGCTCGCTTGGCGATCAGCTGGGCGCCCAGCTCGGGACCGTCCGGATTCGGCTCGACGCGCCCGCCGTTGGCCGCGGCGAGCAGCTGCGCGCCGAGGCAGATCGCGAGCGTCGGGACCTCGTCGCGCACCGCCGCGCGCAGCAGCGCACGCTCGTGCGGCAGCCATGGGGCGAGCTCGTCGTCCCACGCGCTCATCGGTCCGCCGAGGACCACCAGGCCGTCGTAGCCGGCGAGGTCGGCGGGCAGTTCCGCGCCGGTGACGATGCGCAGGCCCAGGCCCGCCTCCGTCAGCCAGTCAGCGACTCGTGCGGGGGGATCCGACGCGGCATTGACCACCACGAGCACCCGCGACTGACTCACCTTGCCAACTCTAGTGAGCTGCAACCGAGCCAAGAACGCGATGAGCGCTCGCGCGAAGAGCCCGCCGTGCGCGCGAGCGAGTCAGAGGGTGGGGAGGTAGCGGCGGAGTTCGAAGGGGCTGACCTCGGCGCGGTAGTCGATCCACTCCTCGCGCTTGTTGCGCAGGAAGAAGTCGAAGACGTGCTCGCCCAACGTCTCGGCGAGCAGCTCGGACTCCTCCATCGCGCGCAGCGCGTCGGACAGGTTGTGCGGCAGCTCGCCGTAGCCGAGTGCCCGCCGCTCGTTCTCGGACATCGTCCAGACGTCGTCCTCGGCGCCCGGCGGCAGGTCGTAACCCTGCTCGATGCCCTTCATGCCGGCGGCGAGCAGCACGGCGAACGCGAGGTAGGGGTTGCACGCCGAGTCGACCGACCGCAGCTCGACGCGTGTCGAGTTGGCCTTGCCCGGCTTGTAGCGCGGCACCCGGACGAGGGCAGACCGGTTGGCGTGCCCCCAGCAGATGACCGTCGGAGCCTCGACGATGGTGCCCGGCGCCCCGAAGCCCCACAGCCGCTTGTACGAGTTCACCCACTGGTTGGTGACCGCGGTGATCTCCCGCGCGTGGGTCAGCAGGCCGGCAATGAACGCGCGGGCGGTCTTGGAGAGGTTCAGCGGGTCGGACGCGTCGTGGAAGGCGTTCTGGTCACCCTCGAACAGCGAGAGGTGGGTGTGCATGCCGCTGCCCGGCTGGTGCCGGAACGGCTTGGGCATGAACGTGGCGTGCGCCCCGTGCGCGATCGCGACCTCCTTGATGACGTGCCGGAACGTCATCAGGTTGTCTGCCATCGACAGCGCGTCGGCGTAGCGCAGGTCGATCTCCTGCTGGCCGGGCGCCACCTCATGGTGGCTGAACTCGACGGAGATGCCGAGACTCTCGAGTGCCCCGACGGCGGCACGCCGGAAGTCGTGCGCCACGTCATGGCTGGTCATGTCGAAATAGCCGCCGTTGTCGATCGGCTCGGGCTCCGAGCCGTCGGTCGGGCGGTTCTTGAGCAGGAAGAACTCGATCTCGGGGTGCGTGTAGAAGGTGAAACCGCGCTCGGCGGCCTTGGAGAGCGCGCGCCGCAGCACGTAGCGCGGGTCGGCCCAGGACGGCGAGCCGTCCGGCATCTGGATGTCGCAGAACATCCGCGCCGAGTCGGCGGGACTGCCGTCGCTCTCCGGCAGGATCTGGAACGTCGACGGGTCGGGGCGGGCGAGCATGTCGCTCTCACTGGCCCGGGTGAACCCCTCGATTGCCGAGCCGTCGAAGCCGATGCCCTCTTCGAACGCGCCGTCCAGCTCGGCGGGGGCCACGGCCACCGACTTCAGCATCCCGAGCACGTCGGTGAACCACAGCCGCACGAAGCGGATGTTGCGTTCCTCAAGCGTGCGGAGCACGAACTCCTGTTGACGATCCACAGCGCTCCAGTCTCGCGATCTGCCGTTACCGGCAGGTTACGCGTTCCACCCGGCGATGAGCGCTCGCGCGACCGACGCTGGAAGGCGACCATCCAGAACCCAGCCACCCACGCGATGAGCGCTCGCGCGAAGAGCCCGCCGCCGCGCGAGCGGGCGGGGTCCCCGCGAAAAATCGCGGAGTGTTCTTTGCGGAGCGATTTCGTGGGGTGCCGATGCGAGTGGGCCAGCCGCAGATCCGGGGCGGCGGATCTAGTTGAGCGCGGAGCCCTTCAGCCACTTCGACCACGGGACGCTCCACTCGCCGCCCTGGTTGACGTTGATCTTCGGACCGCCGGAGTGCACGACCCGCACGACGTCGCCGATCCGCGTGTGGTTGTAGTACCACTTGGCGTTCGTGTAGTTGAGATTCAGGCAGCCGTGCGAGACGTTCTGGTGGCCCTGCGCCCACACGGTGGCGTCGAGTTCGTGCAGGTAGATGCCGTCGGTGCTGATCTTGGTGGACCAGTACACGGCCTCCGGCGCGTAGCCGAGCGGGGAGTTCGCCGGCAGCCCGTAGCTGTCCGAGGACATGATTGCCGGGTTCTCGTGGTTGATCACCGTGTAGACGCCGGGCATCGTCCACAGGTAGATCGGCCCGTTCGACCCCTGCACGACGCCGCCCTGGCCCATCGATGTGGGCATCGTCCGCATCAGCTTGTCGCCGAAGTAGACCTTCACCTGGTGGGTCTTCGCGTTGGCGACGGCTGTGCGCGCCGGGCCGATCTTGAAGGAGACGCTCTGGTCGGCCTGACCGTAAAGGCCTTGGCCGACGTCCTTGCCGTAGACGTTCGCGCTGACAGCTGACGTTCGTGCCCGGCGCGTAGTAGTGCCTGGGTCGCCAGTGGACGTTCTCGTCGTCCTGCCAGTACCAGCCGCCCGTGACGCTCGGCGTGGTGGTGACCTGCAGCGTCTTCTCGGCGGCCTTCGCCTCGTTGACCGGCTCATCGAATTGGATCCGCGACGACCATGCCGACGCCGTAGGTGCCGCCGTCCTCGACGTCGTGGCCGTAGATGTCCTTGAGGGACGGCATCGTCATGTTGTTCGGGGTGAGCGTGGTGGACCTTCGCGTGCTTGGTCACCGGCGTGCCGTCGTCGCCGGTGCCGCGTGGCGGTGATCCGGTAGATCTTCGCCGTAGCCGAGCACCTCGGTATTGCGCCACGACGTGCCGTCGGCGTCGCATCGCGCCGCGGACCTTCTTGCCCTCGGGGTTGACCATCGTGACATCGAGTCAGCGTGCCGTTCGCGATGCTCGACCTTGACCGGCGCGGCGCGGGCTGACGTGCGTGCGAGAACCGCTTGGTCGTGATGACGGCCGGTCCGGCCGGTGGGGGTCGACGAGGCGGAGGTGCTCGCTGAGCTGTCCGGCGACCGGCTGCCGTCGTGCGACCGGCGAGTTGCCCGGCGTAGCGGCCCCGCCGCTCGTGCAGGCGGCCAGCACCATCAGGCCCGCCGCCGAGGCAGCGAACCCGATCGTCCGAGCGCGCCTCGCCGGGAGCCGGTGCCCCCCGTTGTCAACCTGCTGCATCGACCCCTCCGTACGTTTCGCGCATTCTTGCCGCGACACGACGCCAGATGACCGCTGCAACGCGGCGTGATCAGTGTCCCTCACGACGCCCAGCCGCTCGGCTAGGCGCGTCACAAGCAGCTCACACCTGTTGAGACGCAGGAAGGAAGCCCTGGGTTGCGTCCGTTGCCAGATCGTCACAAACGCCACTGACAACGCGCTCAGTGTGCCGCACCGGGCAGTGGTGCCGTACCGGTTCCGCAGCGCTCTTCACATGCTGCGGCGGAACCCCGGGCGCGCGCGCGGCACAACTGGGGGGTGACGGCGTTGCGGATGGCTCTCGCCCAGGTGAACGCACGGTGGGCGACCTGGCCGGAAACGCCCAGTCCGTCGCAGCACGCACCGCGCAGGCGGCCGCGGCCGGCGCCCAGGTCGTCGCCTTCCCGGAGATGATGCTCACCGGGTACCCGCGTCGAGGACCTCGTGCTGCGCCCGTCGTTCCGGGCCGCGTCGCACTCGCGCCGTCGAGAAGCTGGCCGACCCAGCTGGCCGACGCGGGCCTCGGCGACACGGCCGTCATCGTCGGCTACCTGGACGACGACGGCGGGCCGCGCGACGCCTCCGCGTTCCTGCTCGGCGGGCCGGTCGGCGGCCCGCTACTTCAAGCACCACCTGCCCAACTACGGAGTCTTCGACGAGCGGCGCTACTTCGGTCCGGGCGACCGCGCTCGACGGTCGTCCGGCACCTCGGCGTCGACATCGCGCTCACCGTCTGCGAGGACGTCTGGCAGGACGGCGGCCCGTTCACGGTGGCCGGCCCGGCCGGCGTCGGGCTCGTCGTCAACATCAACGCCTCCCCGTACGAGCGCAACAAGGACGACGTGCGGCTGCCGCTGTTGCAGCGCCGGGCCGGCCGAGGCGCGGCGCCCCGATCGCCTACGTCAACACCGTCGGCGGCCAGGACGAGCTGGTCTTCGACGGCGACTCGATGGTGGTCGGCGCCGGACGGCACGACGCTCATGCGGGCGCCGCAGTTCGTCGAGGGCGTGTTCCTCGTCGACATCCCGGTCGCCGTCAGGCGACCGGCTCCCGCCGACCGAGGTCACCGGCCAGGTGATGACCGTCGACCGGATCGTCGCCGGCGCCGGCCGGCCCGGCCGAGCCGGACGCCCGCGCCGAGCGTCGTCGCGCCGCGGATGCCCGACGAGGCCGAGGTGTGGGGCGCGCTCGTCACTCGGCCTGCGCGACTACGTCCGCAAGAACGGCTTCCGCTCGGTCGTGCTCGGGATGTCCGGCGGCATCGACTCGGCGGTGGTCGCCGCCATCGCCGCCGACGCGATCGGCGGCGCGAACGTGCACGGCGTGTCGATGCCGAGCGCCTACTCCGTCCGAGCACTCGCGCTCCGACGCCGCCGACCTCGCCGAGCGGCTGCGGCGCGCACTACCGGCGAGGTGCCGATCGCGCCGATGGTCGACGCGTTCGTCGGCACCGCTGGAGCTCACCGGCCTCGCCGAGGAGAACGTGCAGGCCCGCATCCGGGGCACCACGCTGATGGCGCTGTCCAACGCCGAGGGGCACCTCGTGCTGGCCACCGGCAACAAGAGCGAACTCGCCGTCGGCTACTCGACGATCTACGGCGACGCGGTCGGCGGGTTCGCGCCGATCAAGGACGTGCCGAAGACGCTCGTCTGGCGGCTCGCCCGCTGGCGCAACGCCGCAGGCCGAGGCGCGCGGCGAGACGCCGCCGATCCCGCCCAACTCGATCACCAAGCCGCCCTCGGCCGAGCTGCGCCCGGGCCAGCTCGACAGCGACTCGCTGCCTGACTACGAGCTGCTCGACGCCATCCTGGAGCGCTACGTCGACGCGCGACCGCGCGGCCGCCGAGATCGTCGCGGACGGGTTCGACGCCGAGCTCGTGCCAGCGGGTGGCCCGGATGGTCGACGCGGCCGAGTGGAAGCGTCGGCAGTACCCGCCGGGCACGAAGATCAGCTTCAAGGCGTTCGGCCGGGACCGGCGGCTGCCGATCACGCAACAGGTGGCGCGAGACGCGGTTGAGACGCTCGTCTCGTCTCGCGGGTATCGCGAGACATACCGCGCCAGTAGGTCGCACGATTGTTACGTCCACATGACATGCCCGGGGACCGGCGCGGCCGGCCTCGAGGAGAGATGAGGCGCGACGTCATGGCCGAGACTGCCCTGTACGGCGGCGTACCGAACCGGCGGATCACGATCCGCGACCTGCAGGCGGCGAAGGACCGCGGCGAACGTGGCCGATGCTGACCGCGTACGACTACTCGACCGCGCGGGTCTTCGACGAGGCCGGCATCCCGGTGCTGCTCGTCGGCGACTCCGCGGCCAACGTCGTCTACGGCTACGACACGACCGTGCCGGTGACCGTCGACGAACTACTGCCGCTCGTGCGCGGCGTCGTGCGCGGCACCTCGCGCGCGCTGGTCGTCGCCGACCTGCCGTTCGGCTCCTACCAGGGCTCGACCGCAGCAGGCGCTGGAGACCGCGGCCCGGTTCATGAAGGAAGGCGGCGCCCAGGCGGTCAAGCTCGAGGGCGGCCAGCGCGTCGTCGCCGCAGGTCGAGGCGCTCGTCTCGGCCGGCATCCCGGTCATGGCGCACATCGGCCTGACCCCGCAGTCGGTGAACGCGCTCGGCGGCTACCGCGTGCAGGGCCGCGGCGACGAGGCGGCGCACCGGCTGCTGCAGGACGCCAAGGCGCTGCAGCACGCCGGCGCGTTCGCGGTCGTGCTCGAGGTCGTGCCGGCCGAGGTGGCCGCCGAGGTCACCACGCGAGCTGCACATCCCGACGATCGGCATCGGCGCCGGGCCGGGCTGCGACGCGCAGGTGCTGGTGTGGCAGGACATGGCCGGGCTGCGCGGCGGCGGCAAGCCGGCCAAGTTCGTCAAGCAGTACGCCGACGTCGGCGCCGTGCTGCGCGACGCCGCGACGCGTTCGGCGACGAGGTCCGCGGCGGCACCTACCCGAGCGCCGAGCACGAGTACCACTGAGCGGACGAACTAGCGTCGACCACGTGCGAGTCTTCGTGGTCGACGCCTTTTCGTCCCGCCCGTTCTCCGGAAATCCGGCGGGCGTCGTGCTGCTCGACGAGCCGGCCGAGGCGTCGTGGATGCAGCAGGTGGCTGCGGAGCTGAAGCACTCGGAGACCGCGTTCGCGCTGCAGCGCGCGGACGGCGACTACGACCTGCGATGGTTCACCCCGGCGGCCGAGGTGAGGTTGTGCGGACACGCGACCTTGGCCACGACCCACGTCCTGGCCACGACGGGTCACACCGGACCCGTCGCCTTCCACACCCGCAGCGGCGTGCTGCGTGCCGAGGTACAGGCCGGCGGCCTCGTGGCCATGGACTTCCCGGCGCAGCCGGTGCGACCGGTCGACGAGCCGGCCGGGCTGCGCGACGCGCTGGGGGTGGTGCCGCGGCTCGTGCACGGCAACGGGATCGATGTGCTCGTCGAGGTCGCCGACACCTCGACGCTCGGCAACCTGGCGCCGGACATCGACGCGCTGGGCGAGGTGGAGTGCCGTGGCGTGATCGTCACCGCCCGCGCCGACGACGGCGCCGACCACGACTTCGTCTCGCGCTTCTTCGCCCCGCGGGTCGGCGTGGACGAGGACCCGGTGACCGGATCGGCGCACTGCGCGCTCGCGCCGTACTGGATGGATCGTCTCGGCCGCGCCTCCCTGGTCGGCGTGCAGTTGTCACCACGCGGGGGTCGGGTAGCAGTGGAGGTCCGTGGCGATCGCGTGCAGTTGCGCGGTAGCGCGGTGACGATCCTCGAAGGATCGCTAGGCGTGTGACGCGCCGGCGCGCTCGAACCCGACCTCGCGATGCTCGACGTCCGCGATCGACGAGCCGCACCCCGATGCGTTCGCCCACCGGCAGCGCGGCGCCGCTGCATCTCGCCCGCACTGCAGGCTCGTCGAGCACGACGGTGCCCGCGTGGTCCTCCGCGTCGATGACGACCGCGTCGAACAGCGCGCCGACCTGATCGCGCAGCAGCCACGCCTCGGTCGCGTCGACGACGGCCCGCTCGACCTCGTGCGCACGGTGGTCGGCCACCTGCATCTCGTTCGGGAGGGACGGCAGCGCCGCGCGCACCCATCCGGGAATCGGTGCGCCGGCGCGGAGCGCGAGGCAGATCTCGCTGCCGTACCGGTCGACGAGCCGGCGCAGCGGCGCGGTGACGTGGGCATACGGCGCACCGATTCCGCTGTGCAGCGGTTGCGCCGGAGCCGCGACCGTCGAACGACGTATAGCCCGCGCCGCGCAACAGGGCGGCGGCGTGCTCGACGAAGGCGAAATGCCGCGGGGTGCTTCGGTCGACCCCGTCGAGGACATCGCCGGGGCGCGCGCCGTCCGGCCACGCGATACCGAGCGCCTTCGCGGCGCGGCGAAGAGCGCGCAGCGCGTTGGGCTCGGGCGGCGGCACGGTGCGCAGGATCCCGACACCGCCGTCGAGCATGATCGACGCCGCGCACATGCCGGTGAGCAGCGAGATCTCGGCGCTGTATCGCTCGACGGGAAGCTGCGCGCGGAGCGCGACGGCGTACCGCCGCGTCGACTCGCTCGACGACCTGCTCCGGCAGATCGAGATCGATCGCGTGCCGCGCGCGGGCGAGGGCGAGCCGCGCTCGTCCCACATCGGGTAGCGCGGCAATAGCGTCCGGCAACGAACGGCTTTCCAGTGCCGACTGCACGCCCGCGTAGTCGAGCTGTGCCGTACTGCGCACCCGGGCGCGGCGCACGTCGGCCGTGCGTCACCGTGCCGTCCGCCGCGAGCGCGATCCGCCACAGCACCGCCGGTCGCACCTGATCGGGCAACAGGCTCGCCGCCGCCTCACTCAGGACGGGCGGGTGCAACGGCACGCGAACATCGGGGAAGTAGAGCGTCTCGCCGCGCCGGTGCGTCTCGTCGTCGAGCGCTGCGCCGTGCCGCACGAAGGCCGCGACGTCGGCGATCGCGTAGCTGACGAGATAGCCGTCCCCGTCGCGTGCGACGTGCACGGCCTGGTCGAGATCGCGGCTGCCTGCCGGATCGATCGTCACGAACGGAATGTCGGTCGCGTCCTCGTCCGACGAGCCCGACCGCAGCAGCGCTGCGCTGCGCTTCCTCCAGCACGTCCGACGCGAAATCGCCGGGCACCTCCAGATCCCTTCGCAACGCTGCGAAGTCCAGAGGTGCACCGGCGACTCGGTGCTTCATTGTTCAGTTGGCAGGGCCGGTTGCTAGCTGGACTTCTTCGCCGGTGCCCGCTTCGCGGCCGCCTTGCGCGCAGGTGCCTTCTTCGCCGCGGCGCGTTTCGCAGGTGCCTTCTTCGCCGCGGCGCGTTTCGCAGGTGCCTTCTTCGCCGCGGCGCGTTTCGCAGGTGCCTTCTTCGCCGCGGCGCGTTTCGCAGGTGCCTTCTTCGCCGCGGCGCGTTTCGCAGGTGCCTTCTTCGCCGCGGCGCGTTTCGCAGGTGCCTTCTTCGCCGCGGCGCGCTTGGCAGGTGCCTTCTTCGCCGCGGCGCGCTTGACGGGTGCCTTCTTGGCGGCGTGCCTTCTTGGCGGGAGCCTTCTTGGCTGCCGCCTTTCTGGCCGGTGCTTTCTTGGCGGCGGCCTTTCTGGCCGGTGCCTTCTTCGCAGGTGCGGTCATGCGGTGTGCCTCCTCGGCAGCTGTAGTCGACGAATTACTTCGTCGCTGCGACCTAGTTGACGATGACCGTGCCCCGTCGTCAACACGACGCGCCGTTTCTTTTCGACGCGCGATTCGTGCGGCAAACAGCGTTGCGAGGAGCGTGCTCCTGACGATCACGCCGATTCCCTTATGCCGCAGGGGTTTCACGTTCGTGATCTTCGTGCAACCCCGCATCGCACCCAAGACGGTCGGATGAAAGAATTTCGCGATCCGTGACCATACCTAAGGGTATTGAGCAGCACGACAGTCGAAGCAACGTGCCGCATCGACACCGACCTTGCGCCGCCGCGCGTCCGCTGACGAGCGCGAGATCAGCGCTCTCGCAAGTCAGATGCGGGCGGCCGGCACGTTCGCGTCAACCATCGTGAACGCCACCTCGGGTGCGTCGACGAGCGTGTTGTGCACCGTGCAGTGCGAGGCGACGGCGAGCAGTGCATCGCGTCGCTCAACCGGCACGCCGGGCGGTACGCACAGCTCCAATTGCAGTCCGCCGACGCGTGCGGGTCGCGGCGCGATCGTGTAGGTGGCGTTCACCGCCAAACCCTCGGTCGGCAGGTCGTGCCGCCGCAGGAAGCGACGGGCGTAGAACGCCACGCAGGACGCCAGGCTCGCCACGAACAACTCGGTCGGAGTGGGCGCCTCGTCCGTGCCGCCGTCGGCGATCGGCTGGTCGACGAGCAGTTCGTGGCCGCGCACCGCGATCGCGAACCGATCGTCGCCGCGGTGGGTAACCCGCATCGGCTCCATCTCAGGCGTTCTTTCCGGAGGTCGTCGAGCGCTCGTCGACCTGGCGGCGGACGTCGTCCATGTCGAGGTCGCGGACCGCCTGGATGAGCTGCTCGAGCGCCTTGTCGGGGAGCGCGCCCGGCTGGGAGAGGACGAGGATGCCGTCCCGGAACGCCATCAAGGTCGGAATCGACATGATCCGGGCCGCGCCGGCGAGGCCGCGCTCGGCCTCGGTGTCCACCTTGCCGAACACGATGTCGGGGTGCCGCTCGCTCGCCTTCTCGAAGATCGGCGCGAACATCCGGCAGGGGCCGCACCACGAGGCCCACCAGTCGACCAGCGTGATGCCATCACGACTGATCGTCGCTTCGAAGGTGTCCTCTGTCAGGGTGCTGGTCGTCATCGTCTGCTCCTCGGGCCGTATACCCCATAGGGTATCAGTCACGAGGCCGTCCGGCACCTTCCGGGCGCCGTGACGCGCATGACAAGGCGGCGGACGAGTCGACCATAAGCCGGATCCTGTTCCCGGCACTTGCGCGCCGGGTGACGGCCATCCATCTCGACCTGCCGTTGCCGGCAGGCTCTAGCGGTCTACCCGCAGGCTCGGGCGGGCCGCCCTCGAACGCCTGCGCGAGCCGGGACGCGCCCGGCTCTTCTTGACCTTGCTCCGGGTGGGGTTTACCTAGCCGCTCCGGTCACCCGGAACGCTGGTGGTCTCTTACACCGCCGTTTCACCCTTACCGGCACTCGCGTGCCGGCGGTCTGCTTTCTGTGGCACTGTCCCGCGGGTCACCCCGGGTTGCCGTTAGCAACCACCCTGCCCTGTGGAGTCCGGACTTTCCTCGGCGCGAGCTGGCCCCCCGAAGAGGTTCAGTCGCGACGCGGCCGTCCGGTCGGCTCGTCCGCCGCGAAATGGATGGTACGCGGCTGCCCGCGACCGTTCTACGCTCGACTCATGCCCGAACCCACCGGAGACGAGCTGGCCGCGATCCGCCGGCATCGCGAAGAACTGCGCGCCAAGTACCTCAGCGACAAGTCCGTCCGGCCGCCGTCGACCGCCCGCGGCATCCATCACGCGGCGTTCGTCTGCAGGGACGTCGAAGAGACGATCCGGTTCTACCAGGAGTTCCTCGGCTTCCCGCTGGTCGAGCTCGTCGAGAACCGCGACTACATCGGCTCGAGCCACTTCTTCTTCGACCTCGGCAACCGGACGCTGCTCGGCTTCTTCGACTTCCCCGGACACGATCACGAGGCGTACAAGGAGACGATCGGCGCGCTGCAGCACCTGGCGATCTCCGTGACGTCGGAGCAGTTCGAACTCGCGAAGAAGAAGCTCGAGGACGCCGGCGTCGACTACCTCGGTCCGGACCGCGGCGCGTTCGACAGCGTCTACTTCCGCGATCCGAACGGCATGGGCATCGAGCTGTACCGCGAGGTACTCGGCCGCTTCGAAGGCAGCGAACTGCTCTAAGCGAGGTGGCCGGTGTCGTTGACGAGCCGGACGGACGGGTTGCCGTCGCCGTAGTAGTCGACGATCGACACCGACGCGGTGTCCAGGTGCAGGCGGAACATCGCGGACGGCGGCGCGTCGAGCGCGAACCGGATCAGCGCCTTGATCGGCGTCACGTGCGTGACCACCACCACGGCGGCCTCGGGGTGCGCAGCGAGCACCTTCTCGCGGCCGCGCCGGACGCGGCGCCCGACCGCGGTGAACGACTCGCCGCCCGGCGGCGCCTCGTCGGGCGAGGCGAGCCAGGCGTCGAGGACGTCCGGGTCCTTTGCACGCACCTGCGCGAACGTCAACCCCTCCCACGCACCGAAGTCGGTCTCGGCGAGGTCGTCCAGCGTTTCGACCGCGAGCCCGAGCGGCGCCGCGATCGCCTCAGCGGTCTGTACGGCGCGGCGCAGCGGCGAGCTGACGACGGCGGCCACCTCCCCGTACGAGCGGGCCGCGAGCGCCTCGGCCTGCCGTCGTCCGACATCGTCGAGGGCGAGGTCGTTGCGGCCGGAGAAGCGCAGCTCGGCCGAGTGCTCCGTCGCGCCGTGCCGCACCAGGACGAGCCTGGTGGGACGGGTGGTGGGCGGCACCCAGCCTCGCGCCGTGGCCGCGGCCGCCGTCGGCGCTGCGGAGGGCCGGGACGGCTTGCCGGCGGCGCGGTCCATCGCTTCGTTGGCAAGCCGGTCGGCGTGCTTGTTCTTCTCGCGCGGGATCCACTCGAAGGTGACCTCGTCGAAGTCCCGACGCAGGTCGTTGGCCTCGCGGACGAGCGGGCGCATGTCCGGATGCTTGACCTGCCAGCGTCCGGACATCTGCTCGACGACGAGCTTGGAGTCCGCCCGCACGGCCACCCGCCGAGCGCCGAGGTCACGCGCGGCAGCCAGCCCGGCGATCAGCCCGCGGTACTCGGCCACGTTGTTGGTGACCGTGCCGAGCGACTCGGAGCGCTCGGCGAGGACCGCTCGGGTCTGGCCGTCGAGGACCACGGCACCGTAGCCGGCCGGGCCGGGGTTGCCGCGCGAGCCGCCGTCGGTCTCGACGACGACGTACTCGACGGTCATAGACCTGACTCGGCGGTGCGGACGAGGATGGCCCGGCAGTTGTCGCAGCGCACGACCTCGTCCGGTGCGGCGGTGCGCACCCGGGAGAGCTCGCTGCCGGACAGCTCGATGTGGCAGGCCTCGCAGCGCCGGTGCCGCAGCAGCGCGGCGCCGGTGCCGCCGTGCGCGCGCGCCCGCTCGTACAGCGCGAGCAGGTCCGCGGGCAACCCACCGGCGATCGAGGCGCGCTCCGGCGTGCGGCGCACGATCGCCTCGTCGATCTCGGCGAACGCGGTGTCGCGTGCAGCTTCGAGCGTGCCCTGCTCGGAGGCCACCGCGTCGTGCCGAGACGTCACGTCGCGCAGCGCCGCCTCGGCGTCCTCGCTGCGCTCCATGACGTCGAGCAGCTCGTCCTCGAGGGTCGACTGCCGGCGGGCAAGGGTGGTGATCTCGTGCTGGAGGCTCTCGAGCTCTCGCGAGGGCAGGCCGCCCGCCTGCAGCCGGCTCTCGTCCCGGCCGGCGCGGGCGCGCACCGTGTCGACGTCGCTCTCGAGCCGGCGCTGCTCGCCGGCGATGTCGCTCACCCGGGTCTGTGCGTCGATCACCTCGTTGTGCAGGTCGGCGGCACGCTTCTCGCACTCGGCGATCGCGGCGAGCTCCGGCAGGTTCTTGCGCCGGTGGGCAAGCTGCGACAGAGCAGTGTCTGGGGCCTGCAGGTCGAGCAGCCGCAGCTGGGTGGCGTTGTCGGCGTTCACGTACTGATCTGGCTCGTTTCGGGTGACGGGACGTGCAGCGTCCACGGGTCGGTGACCTGGCGGGAGACTCGGACTTCCACCGTAGTGCCGAACCGGTCACGCAGCGCACCCGCCACCGCATCCAGCCACGGCGCCTCGGTCGCCCAGTGCGCCGCGTCGACGAGCGCCATGCCTGTGCCGCCGCGTTCGGTGACCGCCTCGACGACGGGGTGGTGCTTGAGGTCTGCCGTGAGGAAGACGTCGGCGCCGGCCCGCCGCGCATCCTCGGCGAGCGAGCCGCCCGATCCGCCGCAGACCGCGACAGTCCGCACCGGGCGCTGCGGGTCGCCCGCGGCCCGGATCCCCCACACCGTCGCCGGCAGCGCCGCCGCGGCGAGCGTGACGAACTCGGCCAGCGTGGCCGACGCGGGCAGCCGGCCGATCCGTCCCGTCCCGCGCGGCCCGGGGAGCGCAACCATGGGCAGTATGTCGAACGCGGGTTCCTCGTAAGGATGGGCGGCACGCAGCGCCGCGACGACGGCGGCGCGAGCCTGAGGCGGCAGCACCATCTCGACCCGGGTCTCGGGGACCTGCGCCATCTCGCCCACCGCGCCGATCGCCGGATCGGCCCCGGCCAGCGGACGGAACGTGCCGGTGCCCTGCAACGTCCAGGCGCACCGGTCGTAGTCGCCGAGCCGCCCGGCGCCGGCGGCCGCCAGCACGTCGATGAGCGGGTCGGCGGCGTCGTGCGGCACGAACACGACGAGCTTGTCGAGCGATTCGTCGCGCGCTCGCAGGGGCTGCACGTCGGTGAGGCCGAGCCGGTCGGCGAGCGCGTCCGACACGCCGGGCCGGGCGACGTCGGCGTTCGTGTGGGCGACGTAGTGCGCGACCCCGGAACGGATCATGCGGTGGACGAGCGCGCCCTTCGGGTCGTCGGCCGGCACCCCGTGCACCGCGGTCAGCAGTAGCGGGTGGTGCGTGACGAGCAGCTGCGCGGCCGACTCGACGGCCTCAGAGACGGTGCCCGGCACGGCGTCCACCGCGAGCAGGATCCGGTCGACCGGCCCGTCCCGATCGCCGCACACGAGGCCGACGGCGTCCCACGGCTCGGCCCATCGAGGGTCGAACCACTCCTCGAGGGCCGTGATCAGCTCACCGATAACGACCACGTCGCGAACCTACCGCCAGGCGGCGCGCGGGCGGTCGGACGCGTAGCCTGGCGACGTCACTCGAGTGCGGAGGAATACCGATGCTGTTCTTCGACGGCGGGCTCGCGCTGATCGCCTTCGCGGTCTGGGTCTTCTGCATCATCGACGTGATCACGACACCGGAGGGCGAGTGCCGCAACCTGCCGAAGCTCGGCTGGCTGATCATCGTCATCCTGCTCTCGGACGTCGGCTCCATCGCGTGGCTCGTCGCCGGACGCACCTGGAACAAGCAGCCGGCCGACCTGCCGTACAAGGGCAACCGCGGCAGGATGCCGGCCCGTCCCGCGTCGCGGGCGTCCAACCCCGACGACGACGAGGAGTTCCTGGCCAACCTGCGCACCCGCGCCGAGGAACAGCGGCGCCGTGCCCGTGAGACACAGCAGCACGACGAGCCGCCGAGCGGCGACTCGTCCGCCGGCTGACCAGGCTGTGCTGTCCCGGGCGGCGTCGTGCCGCTCACGCGTCTCGGCAACCCCAGCTTTCCGTACGGTTCCGTACGGGAGCGTACGGAACGCGCTAGGCTGGTGCCATGGCCACGATCAACGCCGATGAAGTGCGGATTCCGCGGAGCGTGCGGGAAGCGGTAACCCGCCATGAGCAGGTTGTCGTGCTCAACAGGGAGCGGCCCGTGCTCGCCATCGTGCATCCGGACGATCTGGCTCGGTCCGGCACCAGACGTCGTGGTCGGGCCGTGCGGGAGATCGCATCGCTGCTCGCCAACGCGCCGGCACCTGACCCGGAGTTCGCCAAGGACATGGACGCCGTGCTGGGCAGCGTCGGTTCCGTGCCGGAGGACCCGTGGCAGCGGTCGTAGACACCACGGTTTTCATCGACCTGGAGCGCTCGACGCCACGGCATGGGCACGCGCGTTCCGCAGAACTGATCGGCCAGCGCCTGACGGAATGCCTCGGCCCGGATGAGGAAGCCGCGATTGCGGCCATCACCGCCAGCGAGTTGCTCCACGGCGTGCACCGCGCAAGTGCCGCACACCGCGCTCGGCGCGAGGCCTTCGTGGAGTCGATCCTGGTGGCCGTCCCCGTTCTGGACTTCGACCTGCTCGCGGCCCGGGCGCATGCCCGGCTCTGGGCCAACCTTGCGAAGGCGGGTTCCGACGTCGGACCACACGACCGGATCGTTGCCGCGACCGCGATCAGCCTCGGCTGGCGAGTCGCGACCGCCAACGTGCGTCACTTCGAACGGATCCCTGGGCTCGACGTGGTCGAGGTGCGCTGACGAGACTGTTCGCAAACGACTGTCACATTTCGGCCCGAGAACCGGACTTCAACAGTGGTGGGCGTTACTGGGATCGAACCAGTGACCGCTCGGGTGTAAACCGAGTGCTCTCCCGCTGAGCTAAACGCCCGGGGCGGTCCGCGGGACCGCGCCGATCAGGGTACTCAGCCGCGGGACGTACCGTGTTGTCGTGCTGCGGACACTGCGACAACCTCGCTACGCCGCGCTCGGCGGGCTGATGGCGTTCGTCGCCGTCGCCTGCGTGGGGGCCGGCACGTGGCAGATCGCCCGCTTCGAGCAGAAGGTCCACGAGAACGACGCGCTGCGGGCCAACGCGCACCGCGCGAGCGTCCCGCTCGACGACGTCCTCCCGCTGCTGGGCTCCGGGCACAGCCCGTCCGCGGACGACGTCGAGTTCCGCACCGTCGCGGCGACCGGCAGGTACGACTCCGCTCGACAGAGCGTCGTCCGCAATCGGACGGTCGACGGCGACGCCGGCTACCTCGTCCTGACTCCGTTCCAGACCACGCACGGCACGCTGCTCGTCGTCCGCGGCTTCCTGGCGCAGCCGCGGTCCGGTGGCGCGCCGTCGCCGCCGGAGCCGCCGGTCGGCACGGTGCGCATCACTGCACGGACGCACACCCCGGAGACCCGCGACGACGGCGCCGCGCAGCTCACGAGCCATCAGGTGGAGTCGATCAACCCGGCCGAGCAGGCGGCGCGACTCGGCGGCCCGGTCTATGACGGGTACGCCGAGTTGGCGGCCGACCAGCCGGGAACGCGCGGGCTGACCGCGATGCCCGGACCGGATCTCTCGAACCCGGCCGGCGGCGCGCTCGAGCCGCAGCACTTCGCCTACGTCATCCAGTGGTACCTCTTCGCGATCCTCGCCCTCGCCGCGCCGTTCGCGATGGCGCGCGCCGAGACGAAGACCCGGCGCATCGGGGAGATCGATGTGGCACTGCCGGAGCCGACCGGCAAACCGAGCGCCGGCGACCTACGGGCCGCCAAGCTCGTCGACCGCTACGGCCACGCCCGCTGATGGACGCCGCAACCTGGGACGAGCGCTACCGCGCG
Organism: uncultured Actinomycetota bacterium; assembly: GCA_963797455.1. GTDB lineage: Bacteria > Actinomycetota > Actinomycetes > Mycobacteriales > Jatrophihabitantaceae > Jatrophihabitans. The sequence continues at coordinate 353,347 of CAWCPK010000001.1, forward strand.
TCGGAGTCGGTGTGGGGCGCGCAGCCGAATCGCTGGGTGGCGCAGGAGGTCTCCGACCTGGAACCCGGCATCGCGCTGGACCTCGCCTGCGGGGAAGGCCGCAACGCGGTGTGGCTGGCCGGGCAGGGCTGGCGGGTGTACGCCGTCGACTTCTCGGCGGTCGGGCTGGCCAAGGGCGCAGAACTCGAACAGCGCACGCTCGGCCGTTCGGTCATCACCTGGGTCGAGGCGGACGTGACGGGCTACGCGGCGCCGGAGCCGGTGGACCTCGCGCTGCTGTGCTACCTGCAACTGGCCGCGGCCGGCCGCCGGTCAGCCGTTCGCTGCGCCGCCGAAGCGCTCGCGCCGGGCGCGACGCTGCTGGTGATCGGCCACGACTCGCGCAACCGCGCGGACGGCACCGGCGGGCCGCAGGATCCCAGCGTGCTGTTCACGGCCGGCGACGTCGCGGACGACCTCGCTGGAACCGGGCTCGAGGTGGAGAAGGCCGGCGAGGTGCTGCGGCCGGTGGACGGCGCCGACCGCCCGGCCATCGACGCCCTGCTCCGCGCCGTCCGTCCCGCACCTAAAGGGCTTTGATTGCGGTTTCCCATACAGCGGGGTCGCGGCCGTCGCCCGGCTGGTTCAGCTCGGCGAACCGGACGATCCCGTCCCGGTCGACGAGGAACGTGCCGCGGTTGGCGAATCCGGTCGTCTCGTTGAACACCCCGAACGACCGGGCGAGCGCGCCGTGTGGCCAGAAGTCGGACAACAGCGGGAACTCGTACCCCTCGCGCTCGCTGAAGATCTTGTGCGCGTAGGTCGAGTCGACGCTGATGGTGACGACCTGCACGTCGTCGTTCTGGAACGCCGGCAGGTTGTCGCGCACCTTGCACAGTTCGCCGGTGCAGATGCCGGTGAAGGCGAGCGGGTAAAAGACGATGAGCACCGCCTTCTCGCCGCGGAACGAGGCGAGGTGGAACTCCTCGTTGTTCTGGTCCCGCAGCGTGAAGTCCGGAGCTTCGTCACCGACCTGGATCATTGCTCGCTCCACGAGTGTCGCTCGGCGATCACTTGCGCCCTCCTGAGGACTTGCGGCCGACCAGTCGTGCCGCGGCCCATTCGTGCCCAACCGTCGCGATCGAGGTCTGGGACAGCCCCGCGATAGCCGCCGCCTCAGAGATCTCCGACGGCTCGACATAGTTGTCCCGCCCCCGCTTCGGCGTCAACAGCCAGATGTAGCCGTCGTCGGCGAGCGGGGCGATCGAGTCGACGAGGACGTCCACAAGATCGCCGTCGCCGTCGCGGTACCAGAGCACGACGACATCGACCACTTCGTCGGTGTCCTCGTCCACCATGTCGCCGTCGACCTGGTCGGCGATACCGTCGCGGAGATCCTCGTCCACATCGTCGTCGTAACCGGACTCCATCACGATCATGCCGGGCTTGAGACCCAAGCGCTCGGCGATCCCCGTCCCGGACGGGGGGGTCGGGCTCACGACCGCATCCTCCTTGATAGACGCACCGGCTAGCGGTGATCCTGCAGTACCGCGAAGTAACTCTCGTACCGACCCTAGTGGCACGCAAGGGTGTTCACTGGACAGCGGACACAACGCCACAAGCGTTAGTAGTGAAGGAGTTACCCGCGTGACCCGCGACCGGTTCAGCATCATCACCGACGGGCTGCCCAGCCAGCTGCCCGACATCGACCGCGAAGAGACCCGCGAATGGTTGCAATCGCTGGACGCCGCAATCGACACCGCCGGCCGGCAACGGGCGCGGTTCCTGATGCTCAAGCTGCTCGAACGCGCCCGCGAGCGGCAGGTCGGCGTGCCTGGGCTGCGCAGCACGGACTACATAAACACCATCCCTCCCGAGCGCGAGCCGTGGTTCCCGGGTGACGAGCACATCGAGCGCCGGATCCGCGCCTACATCCGCTGGAACGCCGCCATCATGGTGTCGCGGGTCAACAAGACCGTGGGCGTCGGCGGGCACATCGCCACCTACGCGTCCGCAGCCTCGCTGTACGAGGTCGGCTACAACCACTTCTTCCGCGGCAAGGACTATGCCGATTCCCAGGGCCTACCGGCCCCGGGCGATCAGGTCTACTTCCAGGGCCACGCGGCACCCGGCATCTACGCCCGCGCATTCCTCGAGGGCCGGCTCACCGAGCAGCACCTCGACGGCTTCCGGCAGGAGAAGTCGCACGCGCCGTACGGCCTCTCGTCCTACCCGCACCCCCGCCTGATGCCGCAGTTCTGGGAGTTCCCCACGGTGTCGATGGGCCTCGGCCCGATCAGCGCGATCTACCAGGCCCGATTCAACCGCTACCTGCAGGCCCGCGGGCTCGCCGACACGTCCAACTCGCACGTCTGGGCGTTCCTCGGCGACGGCGAGATGGACGAGATCGAGTCGCTCGGCGCGATCGGCGTGGCCTCCCGCGAGGAGCTCGACAATCTCACCTTCGTCATCAACTGCAACCTGCAGCGGCTGGACGGTCCGGTCCGCGGCAACGGCAAGATCATCCAGGAGCTCGAGGCGTACTTCCGGGGCGCGGGATGGAACGTCATCAAGGTCATCTGGGGACGCGACTGGGACCCGCTGCTCGCCAAGGACGGCGACGGCGTGCTGGTCAACCGGATGAACACCACCCCGGACGGGCAGTTCCAGACGTACACGGTCGAGAGCGGCGAGTACATCCGCGATCACTTCTTCGGCAGCGACCCACGGCTGCGCAAGATCGTCGAGGATCTTTCCGACGACGAGCTGCGCAAGCTTTCGCGCGGCGGCCACGACTACCGCAAGGTGTACGCGGCGTTCGAGGCGGCGCGCAACCACACCGGCCAGCCGACGGTGATCCTCGCCAAGACCGTCAAGGGGTGGACGCTCGAGTCCTTCGAGGGCCGCAACGCCACGCACCAGATGAAGAAGCTGACCAAGGCCGACCTCAAAGCCTTCCGCGACCGGCTCTACCTGCCCATATCGGACGAGGCGCTCGACGCCGACCTGCCGCCGTACTACCACCCCGGCGAGAAGTCCGACGAGATCCAGTACATGAAGGAGCGCCGGGCGGCGCTCGGCGGCGCGTCCCCGAAGCGGGTGGTGCGCGCCAAGCCGCTGCCGGCGCCCGGGGAGAAGGCGTACGAGGAGTTCCGCGCCGGGTCGGGCAAGCAGCAGGTGGCCACCACGATGGCGACCGTCCGGCTGTTCAAGGACCTCATGAAGGACAAGCAGATCGGCGCGCGGTTCGTGCCGATCATCCCGGACGAGGCGCGCACCTTCGGCCTCGACGCGATCTTCCCGAGCGCGAAGATCTACTCGCCGCACGGGCAGGAGTACGACGCCGTCGACCGCGACATGCTGCTGTCGTACAAGGAGTCGACGACCGGGCAGATCCTGCACGAGGGGATCTCCGAGGCCGGCTCGATGGCGTCGCTGATCGCCGCGGGCACGGCATACGCGACGCATTCGACCCCGATGATCCCGTTCTACATCTTCTACTCGATGTTCGGCTTCCAGCGCACCGGCGATCAGTTCTGGCAGCTCGCCGACCAGCTCGGCCGCGGCTTCGTGCTCGGCGCGACGGCCGGCCGGACGACGCTCACCGGCGAGGGGCTGCAGCACGCCGACGGCCACTCGCTGCTACTCGCCTCGTCCAACCCGGCGTGCGTCGCGTACGACCCCGCGTGGGCGTACGAGATCGCGCACATCGTCCGGGCCGGCCTGCAGCGGATGTTCGGGGTCGGCGCGTACGACACCCCCGAGGTCTCGGACCGCGACGTCTTCTACTACCTGACGATCTACAACGAGCCGGTGATCCAGCCCGCCGAGCCGGAGAACCTCGACGTCGACGGGCTGCTGCGCGGCATCTACCGCTACTCCCCCGCACTGGAAGGCAACGGGCGGCCGCGGGCCCAGCTGCTCGCCTCCGGCGTCGCGATGCCGTGGGCCCTCGACGCCCAGCGCATCCTCGGCGAGGAGTGGGGTGTCGACGCCGACGTGTGGTCGGTGACGTCCTGGAACGAACTGCGCCGCGACGCGGTCGAGTGCGAGCAGCACGCCCTACTGCACCCCGGCGAGGAAGCGCCGGTGCCGTTCGTGACGCAGCGGCTCGCCGAGACATCCGGGCCGGTGGTCGCAGTGTCGGACTGGATGCGTGCCGTGCCCGACCAGATCGCGCGTTGGGTGCCGGGTGACTACACCTCGTTGGGGACGGACGGCTTCGGGTTCGCGGACACCCGCGGTGCGGCGCGGCGCTTCTTCCACATCGATGCGGAGTCGATCGTGGTGGCGGTGCTGGCGCAGCTGGCGCGTCGTGGCGAGATCAAGCCCGAGGCGCCGCGCGAGGCGTTCGAGCGCTACCAGCTGGGCGATGTCCGGGCGGCCGGCGCCGGCACGATCGGCGGCGACGCGTAGTCAGACGAGGACGCGCTCGCCCTCGGTCGGGACGACCGCCGTCCAGCCCGCCTCGTCGTGCAGGCGGGCGGCGAGCGCGTGCGATCCGCCGGCCTCGCCGTGCACGATGTAGCAGACCTTCGGCGGAGGCGACGCGGTCGCCCACGCCATCAGCTCGTCGGCGTCGGCGTGCGCGCTCAGCGAGTTCGCGGTGAAGACGTCGGCGTGGACCGGCACGTAGCTGCCGTGGATCTTGAGCTGGGTGGCGCCGTCGACGAGCTGGCGTGCGCGGGTGCCTTCGGCGGCGAAGCCGACGATCGCGATCGTGTGCCGGCGGTTGGGCAGCATCTTCTCGAGGTGGTGCAGGATGCGTCCGCCGGTGGCCATCCCGGAGGCCGACACGATGATCGCGGGCATCCGCGGGTCGTTCCATCGCGCGGACTCCTCCGCGGTGCGCACCTCGCGGAGCTGGTGATCCAGGTCGAAGACGTCCGCGGGCAGGGTGGGTCGCAGCTCCGGCCAGTGCTCGGCCTGCGCCGTGCGGTAGACGCGCAGGCAGGCGAGCGCCATCGGGCTGTCGACGACGATCGGAACCTCTGGGATCTGCCCGGCCCTGCGCAGCTGCCCGAGTACGTAGAGCAGCACCTCGGTGCGATCGACGGCGAACGCGGGCACCAGGACCGAACCGCCGCGCTTGACGGTTCGGTTGATCATCTCGGCGAACCGTTCGAGGGCCGCCGCGGTGTCGTGGCGTCGATCGCCGTACGTCGACTCGAGCAGCAGCGCGGCCGACTGCGGACGGGGCTCGGGCGGGAGGAGCAGCGGGTGCACCGGGCGGCCCAGGTCGCCGCTGCTGACCACGCTCTTGCCATCCGGCGCAGCCAGGCGTGCCCAGGACGCGCCGAGGATGTGCCCGGCGCGGCCGAACAGGAGCTCGACGCCGCCGGGCAGCTCGCTCGGCCGGCCGTGCGGGACGCTGCGGAGCAACTCGAGCGCGCGCTCGACGTCGCGGCCGGTGTAGAGCGGCTCGGCCGGGTGGTGCTTGCTCCAGCCGTAGGTGTTGGCGTGTTGGGCCTCCTCCTCGAGCAGGTGTGCGCTGTCGGTGAGGACGATCGAGGCGAGCCGGATCGTGCCCTGCGTGGCGTACACCGGTCCGCGCCAGCCGTGCCGGACGAGCAGCGGCAGGTAGCCGACGTGGTCGAGGTGCGCGTGCGTGAGGACGATCGCGTCGACGCCGCCGAGCGGGGCGGCCGGCGGCTCCCAATTGCGCCGGCGCAGCGCCGACAGGCCCTGGAACAGGCCGCAGTCGAGCAGGATCTTCGCGCCGCCGGTGTCGACCAGGTACTTGCTACCGGTCACCGTCCCTGCGCCGCCGAGAAAGGTCAGGCTCGTTCGGATCGATGCCATGACCTCACCGTCCAGGGGCGACAACGTGCGTGGCCGAAGCGATGTCGCCGCGGGCGGCGTGGGCCGCGTGGCAGGTGCCGCACCGGATGAGTCGGCCTGGCGGGTCGACCCGTTCGACGCGCAGGACCGCTTGGGTGCGGGTGAGCCAGTGACGGACGTTGACGGCGTGTTCGACGCAGACGGCGGCACCGCAGTCGGTGCAGATGGCGACGGCGTCGCGGTAGGCGCCGCCGGTGGCACAGTCATAGCAGTTCATGACTCGTCCTCTCGATCGGGGTAGTCGCGTCCGCGCGCCCACAGCGCCAGGTACACCGACGCGCGAGGAGCACGGGACCTCGATCAGCGGGCACGCCGGGATCGGGCATACGTCCATCGTTCGCCGCCTCGACCGGGCCGGGCAGGGCCGTTCGTCACCTTTGCCGGCAGTGGACGCGACGCAGGTCAGGCGGGCGCGACGGCCGCCGCGATGACCGGGGCGACGGCGCGATAGGCGGCCGCGTTGAGGTGGATGCCGTCCACCGTCCACTCCATTGCGGACAGCGTCGGGACGATGTCGACCCACTGGAACCGGTGGTCGGCCACGAGCTTCGCGAGGGCCGTGTTCAGGGACCGAGCCGCGCGCTCCCCAACCGGCAGCGGCGGGACCGACACGACCGTCACCGGACAGGTGCTGCGCGCGGCGATCCTGTCCAGCAGGGTCCGCGCCGCCGCGAGGGACTCGCCGCGGGGCACGCCGAAGTACACGTCGTTGGTGCCGATCATCAGGACGAGGTGCGCGGGGTCGTCGGCCAGGACGTCGTCGATCCACGCGGCGACGTCGGCGATCTTCGCCCCGGACAGGCCACGGTTTCGGTAGTTGGTGAGCAGCTCCAGCCAGGGCGCGAGCGCCACCTGCGAGTCGCCCACGAACACGACGCGCCCCGGCCCGGACGGCGCGAACGCGGCTTTCGCCACCGCCGCGAAGTCCTGCTCCGGTGCCCGGATCCGGCCAGCAATGATCATGGCCCGACGCCGCAGCCGGCGAGCCAGTGCCAGCCCCAGCAGCGCGTTCAACGCGATCGAGCCACGCAACAACCAGAGCATGCGGCGGACCGTAGCAGCGGACCAGGCCCGCCGCCCGCCGAACGGGCGGCCGCTCAGTAGCGGGCGCCGACCACCTGCTCGCCCAGGGGATCCAGCTCGGCGAGGTCGGCGTCGTCGAGCTGCACGTCCAGCGCGCCGACGTTCTGCTCGAGCCACTTGGTGCGCTTCGTGCCGGGGATCGGCACGACCGTGATGCCGAGCCGCGCCGCCCGTCCGTGCACCCAGGCGAGCGCCACCTGCGCGGCGGCGACACCCTTGCGTGCCGCGACGACGGCAACCGCGTCGGCGATCGCCTTGTTCGCCTCGGCAGCCCCGCCGCTGAAGCGCGGGTTGCGCGCCCGGAAGTCCTTCGCGCCGAACGTCGACGGGTCGAGGGTGCCCGTGAGGAAGCCTCGGCCGAGCGGCGAGAAGGGCACCAGGCCGACCCCGAGCTCGCGCATCGCCGCGACCACCGTCGTCTCCGGGTCGCGGGTCCACAGCGAGTACTCGCTCTGCACCGCCGCGATGGGATGCACTGCGTAGGCACGGCGCAGGAGCGACTCGTCCACCTCCGACAGGCCCAGGTGGCGCACCTTGCCCTCGCGCACGAGATCGGCCATCGCGCCGACAGTCTCCTCGATCTCCGCGTCCTGCGGCGGCCGATGCAGGTAGTACAGGTCGATGTGGTCGAGGCCGAGGCGCAGCAGCGAGTCCTCGCAGGACTGCTGGACGTAGCGCGCGGTGCCGTGGGTCCGGCGGTTGTCCCAGCCCTCGGTCAGGTCGATGCCGAATTTGGTCGCGAGCTGGACGCCTTCCCGCCGGTCGTGCAGCGCCCGCCCGACCAGCACCTCGTTGTGCCCGGCGCCGTAGACGTTCGCGGTGTCGATGAACGTCACGCCGAGCTCGAGCGCGCGATGGATGGTCGCGATCGATTCGTCCCAGTTGGTCGGACCGTAGCTCTGGCTCATGCCCATGCAGCCCAGGCCCTGTGCGGACACGGCCAGCCCGCCGAGGGTCGACGTCGAAGTTGTCATACCTCGACCCTAATCACGAGCAGCTCGCCGTCGCCGTCCACCTCCGCCGCAGCTGCCGCACGGACGGAGTCGCCGGCGGCGAGGTCCGAGCCGCCGACGTGGAAGTTGCCGCTGCCCACGAACAGATGCACCAGCGGCGCCTCGATCCGCGTGCCGCGGCAACGGTGCAGCACGTCGAACTGTCCGACGCTGAGCGCGACTGGGGGTGTGCTGACGCTGTAGCTGGGCAACTCCTCGCCGGTCATCAGCCAGAGCTGGACGAAGCGCAGCGGCTCGAGGGACGAGCCGTTGCGCTCGGCGTGCCGGATCCCGGAGCCGGCGAGTTGGTACTGGACTTCGCCGGGCCAGATCAGCTGCCTGCGCCCTGCGGCGTCCCGATGCTCCAGGGTGCCGTCGACAACCCAGCTCAGCAGCTCGACACCGGTGTGCGCGTGCGGCTCGAAGCCGGCGCCCGGTGCGACCAGGTGCTCGTCAACTGCAATCAGCCTCCCGAACGCTACGTTGTCCGGGTCGAAGTGCGAGCCGGACGAGAAGCAGTGCCAGGTCGTGATCCCGGGTTGATCGGTCCGGCACCGATCGGCCGCGCGATGGATCGCGATCATGGCCGGGCGGCGTGGTCGGCCGTCCAGGCCAGCAGGTCGTCGGCAGCCCACGAGTTGACGACCGACTCGACGGGGACGCCGCAGCGCGCCGCGCGCTCGCATCCGTTGCGCTGCCAGGCGAGCTGACCGGGCGCGTGGGCGTCGGTGTCGATCGACGTGAGGCAGCCCGCCTCGACCGCCAGGCGCAGCAGCCGCTTCGGCGGGTCGAGTCGCTCCGGACGTGAGTTGATCTCGACGGCCACGCCGAACCGCGCGCAGGCCGCGAAGACCAGGTCGGCGTCGAACTCGGACTCCGGCCGGGTACCCCGCTCGCCCCTTACCATGCGGCCGGTGCAGTGCCCGAGGATGTCGGTGTGCGGGTTCGAGATCGCCGCGACCATGCGCGGGGTCATCTCCTTCGCCGGCATCCGCAGCTTCGAGTGGACGCTCGCCACGACGAGGTCGAGCCGGGCCAGCAACGACGGCCTCTGGTCGAGCGTGCCGTCCTCGAGGATGTCCACCTCGATGCCGGTGAGGATGCGGAACGGGTGCATGTCGCCGGAGGCGGCCTGGCCGGCAAAGTCGTCGTTCAGCGCGGCGACGACGTCGAGCTGCTTCTCGAGCCGGTCGGCGGACAGCCCGTTGGCCACCGTCAGGCGCGGCGAGTGATCGGTCAGGACGACGTACTCGTGCCCGAGCGAGCGCGCAGTCTCGGCCATCTCGCGGATCGGCGAGCCGCCGTCCGACCATTCCGAGTGCGTGTGGCAGTCACCGCGCAGGGCGTCGCGCAGCGCCGCGGTCGCCTCGTCCAGCGGCGTGTCCTCGATGGCCTCCAGGCGGCGCAGGTAGACAGGCACCTCGCCGCCCAGCGACTCGGTCACGCACAGCGCGGTGACCTTCCCGATCCCGGCGAGCTTCTGCAGCGTGCCCGCGCCGGCCCGCTCGGCGACCTCGTCGGCCGGCAGGTCGTCCAGCACGGCCGCCGCGGCGCGGAACGCCTTCACCCGGTAGGTCGGCTCCAGCGCTCGCTCGAGCAGGAACGCGATCCGCCGCAGGTCGGCGGCCGGATCGCGAGGCGTCGCCACGAGCGTGACGCTACCGGCCACCGTCACGTGGGCGTGGCACGCTGAGTGCATGGAGTCGGGCAGAGCCGTCCCCGGACAGGGCCGTCCGGGATTGGACGCCGCGACGATCCGGCGCATCGAGCAGGCCACCGGCCGGCTCGCCACCCAGAGCGTCGCGCGGATGGACGACGAACTGCCCTGGTTCCGCGAGCTGCCACCCGACCAGCGCTCCTGGGTCTCACTCGTCGTGCAGGCGGGCCTGCAGTCCTACGTCGACTGGCTGCGGTCGCCCGACGACGTGCTGCGGCTGACCGGCGAGGTGTTCGCCGCCGCCCCGCAGGCGATGGCCCGCTCGGTCACCCTGCAACAGACGGTCGAGCTCGTCCGCACCGCGATCGCCGTCGCCGAGGACAACCTGCCGATGCTCGCCGGCCCCGAGGACGAGGCCGTCGTGCGCGAGGAACTGCTGCGCTTCAGCCGGGAGATCGCGTTCGCCGCGGCCCGCGTCTACGCCAGTGCCGCGGAGAACCGCGGCTCGTGGGACCGCCGGCTCGAAGCGCTGGTCATCGACAACCTGGTGAGCGGCTCGGTCGTCGGCGACCCGCTGCCGAGCCAGCTCGCCGCACTCGGCTGGCACGACGTGGGGCCGATCGCCGCCGTCGTGGGGAGCGCGCCGGACGGATCGTCCGACATCGCGCTCGCAGAGGTCCACGCGCGCACCCGCCGGCTCGGGTTCGACGCGATGGCCGGCGTGCACGCCGACCGGCTGGTCGTAGTCGTCAGCGGCGTCACCGACCCGATCGACATCGCCACCCGGCTGCTGCCGGTGTTCGCGGACGGGCCGGTGGTAGTCGGTCCTCCGGCGAAGGACATCTCGGCGGCGACGACCGTCACGCAGGCGGCGCTGAGCGGGCTGCGCGCGGTCCAGGCGTGGCCGGCAGCGCCGCGGCCGGTGAGCGCCGACGCGCTGCTCCCGGAACGCGCGCTGGCCGGCGACGCGGACGCCCGCGCCCAGCTGGTCGAGACCGTCTACCGGCCGCTGGTCGGGGCGGGCGACGTCCTGATCGAGACCGTGGCGGCGTTCCTCGACGCCGGCGGCGCGCTGGAAGCCACCGCGCGTGCCCTGTTCGTGCACGCCAACACCGTCCGGTACCGGCTGCGCAGGGTCGCCGAGGTGTGCGGCGAGGCGCCCACCGAGGCGCGTGGCGCGCTGACGCTGCGCGTCGCGCTCGTTCTTGGCAGGTTGGAAACCTTGAGTTAATCCGACAAGGTGTCGGCGCTACATCACCGCAATATCGGCAGGGAACCTGGAGGATTCCTACAAAAGCAGCCGAGCAACACTGTCGGTGTCGCGGTCGCGCGAACTCCTGTCCACCAGCCATTGTGAATACTGTGATCGCCGTCTTTGCTCCCGGTCAGGGGGCGCAGTCCCCCGGCATGCTCGCGCCGTGGCTCGAGCTGCCCGGCGTAGCCGAGCAACTCGCGCAGTTCTCCGCGGCAACCGGGCTCGACCTCGAGCGGCTGGGCAGCACCGCCGGCGCCGACGAGATCAAGGACACCGCGGTCACCCAGCCGCTGCTCGTCGCGCTCGGCATCATCGCCGCGGGAGAGCTCGGCCTCTACGACGGCACCGAGCGAGTCGTCGCCGGGCACAGCGTCGGTGAGCTGACCGCGGCCGCGGTCTCCGGCGCGCTGTCCCCGGTCGAGGCCGTCGCCTTCGCGGCTCGCCGCGGCGCCGAGATGGCCGCCGCCTGCGCGCTCGCCCCGACCGGCATGTCCGCCGTGCTCGGCGGTGCCGCGGACGAAGTCGTGGCCCGCATCGAGGCGGCCGGCCTCACCGCGGCCAACCGCAACGGCGCCGGCCAGATCGTCGCCGCCGGTGCTCTCGACGCACTCGAGAAGCTCGCCGCCGAGCCGCCGGACGGGGCGCGGGTCCGCCCGCTGGCGGTGGCCGGCGCCTTCCACACCCACTACATGGCTCCCGCCGCCGACGCCCTCGGCGAGTACGCCGCCACGCTGCAGATGGCCGACCCGCGCCCGATCCTGCTCTCGAACGCAGACGGGGCCGCCGTCGTGACCGGCGGCGACCTCCTGCAGCGCCTCGTCCGGCAGGTGACACTGCCGGTGCGCTGGGACCTCTGCCTGCGCTCTTGCGCCGACCTGCGGGTCAGTGGCGCCGTGGAGCTCGCCCCGGGCGGCGTGCTCGCCGGCATCGCCAAGCGCGAGCTGCCCGGCGTCGAGCTGGTCGCCGTCAAGACGCCGGACGACCTCGAGCGCGCGCGTGCCGTCATCGCCAGCGTGCCCGCGCACGGACAGGGCGACCACCACCCCGAGTTCCGCGTCGTCGTCACGCCGGCGAAGGGGGTCTTCACCCGCGCCGAGGCGATCGACGAGGGCCAGCAGGTCGCCCGCGGCGCGCGGCTCGGCACCGTCCGCACCAACCGTGACGAGCACCCGATCGTCGCATCCCAGGCCGGCGTGCTCGCCGAGTGGCTGCGCCACGACGGCGACATCGTCGCCGCGGGCCTGCCGGTCGCGCGGCTGTCCGACGGAACGGATTACTGACATGGCAGACCTGCACGTTCCGTGGGGTGCGCCGGCGACCCAGATCCTCGGGCTCGGCCATTACCGGCCGGCCAACGTGATCACCAACCATGACCTGATCGCGCGCGGCGTCGACACCGACGACGAGTGGATCAAGAGCCGGGTCGGGATCGCCGAACGGCACTGGGCCGATCCGGACGAGACCGTGGTCGACCTCGCCGAGCAAGCCGCGAGCAAGGCGCTCGCAGCCAGCGGCGTGTCCACCGAGGACGTGAATCTCGTCCTCGTCGCAACCTGCACGATGCCCACCCCGGTGCCGGCCGCAGCGCCGAGCCTGGCGAGCCGGCTCGGCATCGAGGCGCCGGGCGCGTACGACGTCAACTCCGGCTGCTCCGGCTTCGTCTACGCCATCAACGCGGCGTCCGCGGCGATACTCACCGGGCAGGCACACAACGTGCTCGTCGTCGCCGCCGAGCGGTTCAGCGGCTGGCTGGACATGACCGACCGCTCCACCTGCATCATCCTCGGCGACGGCGCGGGCGCCGCGGTGATCGGCCCGTCCGACACCCCGGGCCTCGGGCCGGTGGTCTGGGGCAGCGACGGCGCCCTGGCCGACACGGTGGCCATCGACGAGCAGTCCCGGTTCTTCCGCCAGGAGGGCCAGGCCGTGTACCGCTGGGCGACCGGGCAGCTGGCGCCGATCGCCGAGGAGGCGTGCCGCCGCGCGGGAGTCGAGCTCGAGGACATCGCGGCATTCGTCCCGCACCAGGCGAACCTGCGCATCATCGACGCGCTCGCCCGGCGGATCGGGCTGCCCAACGCGGTCGTCGCCCGCGACATCGTCACCTCCGGCAACACGTCGGCCGCCACCATCCCGATCGCGCTGTCGCGGATGGTCGAGGCCGGCGAGATCGCGTCGGGCGCCCCGGTCCTGCTGCTCGGCTTCGGCTCCGGCCTGGCCTACGCGGCCCAGGTCGTGCTCGCCCCGTAACGTCCGTCCTGCCGCCCGACCGGGCGGCGACCACCCCGCCGAAAGGATCACCCAAGTGCCCGAAAACATCCTCGCAGAGCTCGCCGTCATCCTCGAAGAGGTCGCCGGCGTCAAGCCCGAGGACGTCACCCCCGAGAAGAGCTTCGTCGACGACCTCGACGTCGACTCGCTGTCCATGGTCGAGGTCGCGATGGCGGTCGAGGAGAAGTTCGACGCCAAGATCCCCGACGACAAGCTGTCCGAGCTGAAGACCGTCGGCGACGCCATCTCCTACATCCAGCAGCACTCCGCTGCGAGCTGACAGCGGGTTCTGATCTTGACTGCACCGAACGACGTCGTCGTCACCGGGCTCGGGGCCACCACCCCGCTCGGTGGTGACGTCGCGACGTTGTGGACCGGCCTGCTCGAGGGCCGGTCCGGAGTCGTCGCCCTGACCGACGAGTGGGCCGCCGACCTGCCCGTCCGGATCGCCGGACGGATGGCCGTCGACCCCGCCGAGATCCTCTCGCGCGTCCAGGCCCGGCGTCTCGACCGCAGCGAGCAGGCCGCGATCGTCGCCGCGCGGCAGGCCTGGGCCGACGCCGGCTTCGAGGGCAAGTGCGGCGACGCCGGCCTCGACCCCACCCGTGTCGCGGTGGTCATCGGCACCGGCATCGGCGGTGTGACGAGCCTGCTCGCGCAGTACGACATCTACCTCGACAAGGGGCCGTCGCGCGTCTCACCGCTGCTGATCCCGATGAACATGCCGAACGGCCCGGCCGCGTACGTGGGCCTGGAGCTCGGCGCCCAGGGCGGCGTGCACACCACGGTCAGCGCCTGCGCGTCCGGTTCCGAGGCGATCGCGCACGGCCTCGATCTCATCCAGCTCGGCCGGGCCGACGTGGTCGTCGTCGGCGGCACCGAGGCGTGCATCCACCCGCTGAACATCGCCGGCTTCGCGCAGATGCGCGCGATGTCGACGCGCAACGACGAGCCGCAGCGCGCATCACGCCCGTTCGACAAGGGCCGCGACGGGTTCGTGCTCGGCGAGGGCGCCGGCGTGCTGGTGCTCGAGCGCCGCTCGGGAGCCGAGGAGCGCGGCCGCGCGCCGTACGCGGTCCTGGCCGGGGCGGGCATCACGTCCGACGCGTACGACATCGTCCAGCCGGACCAGTCCGGTCAGGCCCGCGCGATGCGCCTGGCCCTCGAGCGCTCCGGCGTCGCCGTCGACGACGTAGTGCACGTCAACGCGCACGGCACGTCCACCCCGGTCGGCGACATGGGTGAGGCGAACGCCGTCGCCGACATCTTCGGCGAGGACACCGTCGTCACGAGCACGAAGTCGATGACCGGGCACCTGCTCGGCGCTGCCGGCGCCATCGAGAGCATCGCCGCCGCGCTGGCGGTCCAGAACGACGTGGTGCCACCGACGATCAACCTCGACGACCCCGACGACGACCTGCGCGTCGACGTCCCCCGCGAGCCTCGGCACATGTCTGTCCCGGCAGCCATGAACGACTCGTTCGGGTTCGGCGGCCACAACGTCTCGCTGATCTTCCGGAAGGCCTGAGCCATGACAGCCCTCGCGCATCCGCCCGTCACCGACATCGACCCTCGCGACCCCGTCCTGCGGCTCGAGAAGCTGTTCGACCCGGGGACGCTGGAGCTGCTGCGGCCCCGCGACGACAGCGGTGTGGTGGCGGGGCGGGGACGGGTCAACGGCATGCCCGCGACCTCGTTCTGCACCGACGCCACCGTGATGGGCGGTGCGATGGGGTCGGCCGGCTGCCGGCACATCGTCGACACGATCGACATCGCGGTTCGCGAACGGGTGCCGGTCATCGGCGTGTGGCACTCCGGCGGCGCCCGGCTCGCCGAGGGCGTCGAGGCGCTGCACGCGGTCGGCCTGGTGTTCCAGGCGATGATCCGCGCGTCCGGGCGGGTCCCGCAGATCTCCGTCGTGCTCGGCCCGGCCGCGGGCGGCGCCGCGTACGGCCCGGCGCTGACCGACGTCGTGATCATGTCGACCGGCGGCCGGGTGTTCGTCACCGGGCCGGACGTCGTCCGCTCGGTCACCGGCGAGAACGTCGACATGGAGTCGCTCGGCGGGCCCGATACACACGGCCGGCGCAGCGGAGTCGTCCACGTGGTCACCCCCGACGAGGACTCCGCCATCGGATCAGCCCGCTCGATCACCGCGTTGCTGGCCCGCCAGGGGTCCTTCGATGTCACCGCGGCCGGCCCGCCGCGCGACATCAGCACGCTGCTGCCCGAGAACTTGAAGCGCGCCTACGACGTGCACCCGGTGATCGCCGCGATCCTCGACGAGGACACCTTCGTCGAGCTGCACGCCAAGTGGGCGCCGAACATCGTCACCGGCCTGGGCCGGCTGACCGGACGCACCGTCGGGGTCATCGCGAACAACCCACTGCGCCTCGGCGGCTGCCTCGACTCGCCGTCGGCGGAGAAGGCCGCGCGGTTCGTGCGGATGTGCGACGCGTTCGGGGTCCCGCTCGTGGTGCTGGTGGACGTCCCCGGCTACCTGCCCGGCGTCGGTCAGGAGTGGGACGGCATCGTGCGCCGCGGCGCGAAACTGCTGCATGCGTTCGGCGAGTCGGTCGTCCCGCGCGTCACCCTCGTCACCCGCAAGACGTACGGCGGCGCGTACATCGCGATGAACTCGCGCGCGCTCGGCGCCACCCGGGTGTTCGCGTGGCCCGGTGCCGAGGTGGCCGTCATGGGGGCGTCCGCGGCCGTCGGGATCCTGCACCGCAAGAAGCTCGCCGCTGCCGAACCCGGGCAGCGGGAGGCGCTGCACGCCCAGCTCGCCGAGGAGCACGAGAGGCTCGCCGGCGGCGTCGCACGCGCGATGGAAATCGGGGTCGTGGACGAGCTGATCGACCCGTCCGACACCCGCTGGTGCCTCGCCGAGGCGCTCGCGAACGCGCCGGCCGGGCGAGGAGCCCACGGCAACATCCCGCTTTAGCTCAGCGGCGCCACCAGGGATGTGCCTGCACCGCGGTGACCTGCGCGGCCGGCTCGAGAAGGTCACGGCGCAGCTGGTCGACGTCGCCGAGGTACTGCCCGGACCACAGCAGCCGCTCCGCCTGGGCCCGCTGACCGTCGTCGCAGGCGTCGACGACCGGTAGGACCACGTCGAGGAACGAGTCGGCACCGGGCGTGTGACCGTCGCTGGGCAGCGGGTTCCCGGGGTGCGAAAACGCGGCCGCGAGCCCCTGGTACCAGTGCGCGACGTCCTCCGCACGACGGGCCAGCACGCTCGCGGGTTGGTCGAGCACGCCTTGGACGGCAGCAAGCGGCAGCCCGTCCGAATGGTCGAGCTGCAGCCGCTTGATGGCGGTACCTGCGAGCCGAACCCGCGCCGCGCCGTTGGCCAGCGCGGCGACGCTCTCGAGCGGTACGCGCTTCGTGCCCCGCTCGGCGAGGTACTGGCGCAGCGCCTCGTCGAGCCGATCGCCGGCTGCGATTGCCGGCTGGCCGCCGTCCGGCGGCGCAACCCGCCGGCCAGTCGCATGCTCCACCGACTGCCGCAGGTACCCGGCTGCCGTGTGGTACGCCTCGCCCAGCGCGCTGCCCAGCGCGGCTCCCGCGCCGCGCGGCCAGAAGAGCACGCCCGCACCGAGGCTGGCGAGGCAGCCCAGCGCGACGTCCTCGACCCGGACGACGCCGATCCGCCAGCCGATCGGCGCGATGATGTTGAACAGCACGATGATCAGCACGGTGAACGCGGCCTGCCCGGCCACGAATGAGATGACGTTGGGGGCCGAAGCGGCGATCAGGATGAGCAGCGGCAGCAGCGGCCAGAGCACCGCATGGCTGGTGCCAAGCACCGAGACCAGCGCGCCGCCGATCACGAAACCGACGCCGGTCCCGGCGAGTGCGCGCAGCACCGTCGAGCCCGTGGAGAGCGCGTTCGACCGCAGCACGGACAGCGCGCCGAGCCCGATCCAGAACGAGTTCTGTGCGTCCACCACGCGCGAGAGCAGGACGGCGAGCGCCAGACCGACCGCGCCCCGGATGCTGTTCTGCAGCCACACCGCATGCCGGTCGAGCTGGCCGAGCGCCGACCGCTTCGCGACGGCGATCACGCCGAGTTCGTCCTCGGTGACGCGTCGGCCGGTGAGCCGCTGCCACCAGGTGCGAGTGTCGGCCGCCGAGATGGCGGCGACGGTGCCGCCGACGAGCGCCACAGCGTAGCCAAGCTCGTGCGCGGCGTAGAGCGGCCGATCGAACTCGCCGCGCGACCGCTCGCCGGCACCGGCGCTCGGCCGCACCCGCAGCTCAGCCAGGCTCTCCGCGACGACAGCCTGGCGCGCGGCGTCGAGGTCGAGCAACCGCTGATCGAGGTCGAGGCAGCAGCGCTCGTCCGGCCCCGAGCCGCCGTGCCCGAGCGCGGCGCCGCAGGCCACCAGCACGTCCGCTGCTGCGTCGCGCAGCCGCTGGCCCTGCTCGGGCCACTCCTGCGGCGCGTCGCTGCACGCGTTGGTCACCGCGGCGGCGAGCCACTCCACTTCGTCGACCAGCCGGATGAGCAGGCGCGCGCCGGTGCTGAGTCCCGCGGTGCGCGTCGTGGCGGTCCGGAACGCCGCGCGCAGGTCGCGGGCCGCCTGCCGCATAGCCACCAGCGTGTCGCCCGCACCGGGCAGCGGTTGGTCGACGGCCAACATGCGGCCGAGCGCGCGGCACAACGCGGCGGCACGCACCCGGATGTCTGGTCGCGCGGCGGCCAGATGAACAGCGCGACGGGCACCGAGACCGCGACGGCGATCCCCCAACCGGCCAGCCGCGCGGGCAGATCCGATCGGGTCCCCGGGAGCATGACCGCCAGGATGTAGGCGAGCAGCGCGGCCTGGGTCGCGCCGCTGATCATCGAACTGACGACGCCGCCGAACAGCACGCCGAACGCGATCAACGCCATCGACGTGACGGCGAGCCAGTCGGGCGTCGTGAGCGCCGTACCCACGCTGATGAGGACGGCGCCGGTCACGGCAAGCGCGGCAAAGCCGCCCGCCCGCGTCGTCACGCCACCCGTGAAGTTGACGAACAGCAGCAGCGCGAACGATCCGAATGCCGCGAACGTCGCCACCTGCGCGTTGCCGATGGCCTCCGAGCCGATCGCGAAGTCCGCAGGCACGACGACGGCGGCGCGCGCGGCCCTGCGTAGCCCGTACCAGTTCGGGTCGCGCGCCTTCAGCCAACGCAGCACCGCTCAATGGACCTTGCTGCGCCAGTCGGCGGGCACGCGGTCACGGGGCCCCGGCACCGGTTGCTCCACCGGCCGGCTCTGCGGATCGGCCAGCCGCGGGCCGTCGTAGTAGTCCTTGCGGGCGTAGTCCCAGAACCAGTCCTCGCCCGGTTCGAAGCTCTGGACGATCCGATGCCCGCTGCCGGCGGCGTGCCGGCTCGCGTGCTGTGCCGGCGACGAGTCGCAGCAGCCGACGTGCCCGCACTGCGCGCAGCGGCGCAGGTGCACCCACCAGCCGCCGGCTGCGTCGCACTCGACGCAGCCGGTGCCGCTCGGCGCGACGTCGGGGTCGACTCCCGGAACCTGTGTCATGACAGCACCTCCGCGTCGCGCAGCGGGAGCCGGACCCGGAACCGGGTGTCGCCGGGCACCGACTGCACGGACAGGTCGCCGTGGTGCTTGTTGACCACGATCCGCCACGAGATGTCCAGGCCGAGACCGGTGCCCTGCCCGACCGGTTTCGTCGTGAAGAACGGCTCGAAGATCCGTCCGACGACGTCGTCGGGGATGCCGGGACCGGTGTCGGCGATCTCGACCTGCAACGTGTCCTCGGCTCGGCTGGTGCGGATCGTGAGCGTGCCGGCGCCGTCCATCGCCTGGATCGCGTTGTCGATCAGGTTCGTCCACACCTGGTTCAGCTCGGCGCCGTAGACCGGGATGTCGGGCAGCGTGCGGTCGTAGTCCTTCACGACGTGCACGTCTCCGATCTTGCGGCTCAGCATCACCAGCGTGCTGTCGAGCAGTTCGTGTACGTCGAGCACCTGGTGCGGTGCGCGGTCCATCTGGGAGTACTGCTTGGCCGCGGCGACCAGCGTCGAGATGCGCGTGGCCGAGTCCTCGATCTCGTTCATCAGCAGCTCGGTCTCGAGCGTGTAGTTGAGCCAGCGCACCGCGCCCTCGAGCATGCCGTCGTCCACGACGAGGAGCACCTGCTCGAGCCAGGCGACGTCGAGGCCGGCTTGGACGAAGGTGGGGGCGATGTCGTACGCGCCGCCGATGCCGTGCGCCTCGAACCAGTCGGACAGCTCGTCCTCGCGGTCGGACGCGTCGAGGGGCGTCAGCTCCGGGGCCTTGGCCACCTGCTCGACGGCGCGCTCCTGCAGCCCGATCAGGGTCTCGAGCTGGCCGCGGTCCCACGCGCCGCCGGCGATCAGCCCGAGCTTGTGGCGCATGCCGGCGACCCGCTCGCGCAGCGACGACGTCGCACGGACGGCGGCCGCGGCCGGGTTGTTGAGCTCGTGGGTGAGGCCTGCGGACAGCGAGCCGAGGGCGAGCAGTCGCTCGCGCTCGCCGATCGCCCGCTGGCTGCGCTGGTTGCCGTAGAAGACGCCTTCGAGCAGGTGCAGCGCCATCGGGAACCATTGCTGCATCAGGGTGGTGAAGTCGCCGGCGCTCAGCGTGAACAGCCGGACCGGGGTTATGGCCCGCATCGACGCGGTGTAGGCGCGGGTGGCCTCGATGTCGAGGAACGCCGACCACGCCCCGGCGTACACCCCGCGCTGATCGGTGCGCGTCGTCTCGACGTCGTCACCGCCGACCAGCCGCGACAACGCGATCATCCCGTCGAGCAGCACGTACAGGCAGGTCGCGGGCTCGCCCTCGCGCACGACGTAGCCGGGCTCGTGCAGCTCGACGCGGCCGCGTTCGCACAGCCAGCTGAGCTGCTCGTCGGACAGCTTCTCGAACAGGAACAGCGTGCGCAGCTCGTCGATGTCGCAAGCCAGCGTCTCAACCATCTACAGCCCCTCGAGGTAGCGGTGCACGAGCATGACCGCCATCGCGCCCTCGCCGACCGCGGAGGCGACGCGCTTGGCCGATTCGGCCCGCACGTCCCCGGCCGCGAAGACGCCGGGCACGCTCGTCTCGAGATGAAACGGCGGGCGGTCGAGGATCCATCCCGGCGGGCGGGTGTCACCGGCCATGAGGTCCGGACCGGCGACCACGAAGCCGCGCTCGTCGCGGACGACCACGCCGTCGAGCCAGTCGGTGCGCGGCGCCGCGCCGATGAAGACGAACAAGTACCCGGCGTCGACGGTCGACGAGGCACCCGTCGTGCTGTCGCGCAGCGTGAGCGCCTCCAGCTGCTTCTCGCCGTGGGCCTCGGCCACCTCCGTGCAGGTGCGCACCGAGACGCGCTCGATCCCGGCCAGCTGCTGGATCAGGTAGTAGGACATCGAATCCTGCAGCGACCGGCCGCGCACCAGCAGTGTCACCGACCGCGCACCTCGGGCCAGGTAGGCCGCAGCCTGTCCCGCGGAGTTGGCGCCGCCGACGATGTACACGTCCTGGTCGGCGCAGTTGGCAGCCTCGGTTAGCGCCGAGCCGTAGAACACGCCGCGTCCGGTGAGCCGGTCGAGACCGGGCGCGGCCAGCTGCTGGTAGGCGACACCGGTCGCGAGGATGACGGTGTGCGCGTCGATCGCCGCGCCGTCGGCGAAGCGGACCGTGCGGGCCGAGCCGTTCACCTCGAGGCCGACGACGTCGCGCGTGGTGATCAGCTCGGCGCCGAACTTCACCGCCTGGCGCCGGGCGCGATCGGTGAGTTGGGCGCCCGAGACGCCATCCGGGAAGCCGAGGTAGTTCTCGATGCGCGAACTCTGCCCGGCCTGCCCGCCGGTCGCCGTCCGTTCGATCAGGACGGTGCGCAGGCCCTCGGACGCGCCGTACACCGCGGCGCCGAGCCCGGCCGGACCGCCGCCGACGACGACGAGGTCGTAGAAGTCCTTCGCGGGCGTGGTGCTCAGGCCGACGCGCTGCGCGAGCTCACCGTCGCCGGGCGCGACGAGCGCCGTGCCGTCCGGTGTGACGACCAGCGGTAGTGCATGCCCGTCCTCGCCGGCCGCCTCGAGCAGCCGCGCGCCTTCCGGTGACTCGGACGAGTACCAGCGGTACGGCACCTGGTTGCGGGCCAGGAACTCGCGGACCTCGGACGAGCGCGCCGACCAGCGGTGCCCGACGACCTTGGTCTCGACGACCGGACGATGGTCGGTGGCGGCCCAGGCCTCGAGCTGGGCGTCGATGACCGGGTAGAGCTTCTCCTCCGGCGGATCCCACGGCTTGAGCAGGTAGTAGTCGAGGTCGACGACGTTGATCGCGTCGATCGCCGCGCTGGTGTCCGCGTAGGCGGTCAGCAGGATGCGGCGAGCCGCCGGGTAGAGATCCATCGCGGCTTCGAGGAACTGCAGCCCGCTCAGCTGCGGCATGCGGTAGTCGGCGAGCAGCACCGCCACCGACTCGCCGCGCAGCTTCATCTCGCGCAGGGCGTCCAGTGCCTGCTCGCCGGACTCCGCGCGGACGATGCGGTGCGCGTCGCCGTAGCGTCGCCGCAGGTCGCGGGCGACGGCGCGCGACACGCTCGGGTCGTCGTCGACAGTGAGGATCGCGGTACGAGGTGCGGAGCTGGGCGAACTCACCCAAACACCCTACGGGCGCCGGGCAACGCCGAACGCGGGCTTACACCACTTGGTGCAGGAGGCTCACCGGCGCGCCATCGCCGCCCAGCCGGTAGGGCTCGAGCTCGGCGTCCCAGGCAGTGCCCAGGAGCTCGGCGATCCCGTGCCGGAAATCGTCGGCGGTCCGCGCCCGGCCGAGCAGCCCGCGCAGTCGCTCCTCGCCGACGACGACGTCCCCGTTGGCGGCCGTCGCGCTGCGGTGGAATCCGCGACCGGGGACGTAGGCGAGCCGCTCGCCGTCGCTGGCCGACGTGCCGTCCTCGGTGATCTCGAAGACGAGCATGGGCCAGGCACGCAGGGCAGCGGCGAGCCGAGCGGCAGTGCCGATGGGTCCGGTCCAGGCGCCCTCGGAGCGCAGGTGCGTGGGAGCGGCCGGCTGGCCGGTCCACTGGAGGCGGGCGGGATGGGCGAGGACGCCGGCCAGCGCCCACTCGACGTGCGGGGCGATGGCGGCCGGGCAGCAGTGCACGTAGACGACGCCGCGGGTGCCGGGCACGGCACGGTTGCCTTCGGTGCGGGCGTTCGTCATCGCACACCTCCCTGACCTCGACGGCGACGCCTTCCCCAGCGGTCCGTCCACCTCGGAGGTGTGTGTGAGGGCCATTGTTGCGCATGAGGCCCGTGTTGCGCCAGTAACCACGCCTCAGGACTCTGCGGCGCGCCGGGCTTCGGACCGTGCGGGCCGGATCTCGACACAGCACTCGCCCGTGCGCGGCGCGAGCTCGGCGACGATCGGGCCGTCCGCGCCGATTCCGTCGATCACGCCGTCGAGATACTCCCGGTTGAGGCCGCAGACGAACGCGGGGGCCTGCGCGGCAAGCGGGCGGAACGGGCAGTTGCGCAGCCGCAGCGCGGTGCCGGCGCGATCCGGCTGGAAGCCCTGCTCGGCCAGGACGTCGTACGCGAGAGCGGCGCCACGTTCGGCGCCGACGCGTCCGGGTCGGGACAAGGCACGGGCCAGCGGCTCGACTACCGTGACATCGACGCTGCTCGGAATCGTCCGGGACGACCCCCGCTCCCGGCAGGAGTTCTTCGCACTGACCCGCGCGAGTGCCTGACCGCTCGCCGATCGAGGGAGTCAGACATGACCGAGGCACCATCGAGCGTCGTGATCGTGGGCGGCGGGCTGGCCGGGGCCAAGACCGCGGAGGCGCTGCGCAGCAACGGCTACGCCGGTCCGGTCACGCTGCTCGGCGCCGAGCAGAGCCTGCCGTACGAACGCCCGCCGCTGTCGAAGGACTACCTCGCCGGCAAGGCGAGCTTCGACGACGCGGTCATCCACCCTGCCGAGTGGTACGCCCAAAACGACGTCGTGCTGCGCTGGGGTGTCGACGTGGTGGCGGTCCGTCCGGACAGCTCCGAGGTCGAGCTCGCCGACGGCTCGCGAATCGGCTACGGCGCGCTCGTCCTCGCCACCGGCGCAGAGCCGCGCAGGCTGCCGATCCCCGGCGCCGAGACCGCGCTGACCCTGCGCACCCGCGAGGACTCGGACGCGATCCGCCAGACGTTCGGCGACGGCAACCGGCTGGTGATCGTGGGCGGCGGCTGGATCGGTCTCGAGGTCGCGGCCGCCGCGCGGGACAAGGGCACCGAGGTGACGATCCTCGAGGCTGCCGAGCTGCCACTGCTGGCCGTCCTCGGCCGGGAGATGGCCACCGTGTTCGCCGACCTGCACCGCGCGAACGGCGTCGACCTGCGACTCGGCGTCTCGATCGCCGAGATCGCCGGCGGCGTGCGGCTCGAGGACGGGACCGAGTTCCCGGCCGACGCCGTGGTGATGGCCGTCGGCGCCCGGCCGCGCACCGAGCTGGCCACCTCCGCGGCACTCGACGTCGACAACGGCGTGCTCGTCGACGCGTCCCTGCGCTCGAGCGACCCGGCGATCTTCGCGGTCGGCGACATCGCCAACCACGACCACCCCGTCCTCGGCCACCGCGTCCGGGTCGAGCACTGGGCGGCAGCGCTGAACCAGCCGGTGACGGCCGCCGCGGCGATCCTCGGTGGCAGCGACGCGTACGAGCAGCTGCCGTACTTCTTCAGCGACCAGTTCGACCTCGGCATGGAGTACATCGGGTACGCGGCGCCGGGCTCGTATGCGCGGGTCGTCGTGCGCGGTGATCTGCCCGGCCGCGAGTTCGTCGCGTTCTGGCTCGACGCCGACGACCGCGTCCTCGCGTCGATGAACGTCAACGTGTGGGACGTCGTCGACGAGATCAAGCCACTGATCGCCGGACGGACGCCGGTCGACGTCGGCAGGCTGTCCGACCCGGGCACCGGCTACGCCGAGGTCGCGAAGTAGCCGGTCAGTCCGTCAGCGCGGTGAGCACGACGCCCAGCGGCGCCTCGATCTTGACGTCGGCCAGCGGGTCGCCGCGCGTTGCACCCTGGTTGACGATCGCCACAGGAATGCCGAGGGCGGCTGCCCGGCGCACGAACCGCAGCCCGGAGATCACCGCGAGCGAGGAGCCCAGGACCAGCAGCGACGACGCCGATTCGACCAGGGCATAGCACGCCTCGACTCGCGCGCGTGGCACGTTCTCGCCGAAGAAGACGACGTCCGGCTTGAGCAGGTCCGACGAGCAGTATCCGCAAGTGACCGGCACGAAACCGTCGAGGTCCTCGTCGCGCAGCTCCGCGTCGCCGTCCGCGTTGATCTCCTCGATTGTCGCGGCGAACGCGGCGTTCGCGGCCCGCAACCGGGCGTCGAGCGTCGTTCGCGTATCGCGCAGCCCGCAGGACAGGCACACCACCAGATCGAGTCCGCCGTGCAGCTCGATGACGTCGCGGGCACCCGCGGCCTGGTGCAGCCCGTCGACGTTCTGGGTGATGATGCCGTCGATCAGCCCGCGTTCCTGCAGCGTCGCCACCGCCCGGTGGCCGTCGTTCGGACGCGCCGCGGCGATCTGCCGCCAACCCAGGTAGCTGCGCGCCCAGTACCGCCGCCGGGCGTCCGGCGAGCCGACGAACGCCTGGTAGGTCATCGGCGCGTTGCGTCGCAGCGCCCCGGACGGACCGCGGTAGTCGGGGATGCCGGACTCGGTCGACAGGCCCGCACCGCTGAGCACCACGACGCCGCCGGCGTGCACAAGATCGCGCAGCCGGGTGTCGAGCGCGACGGTCACGCCTCCATGGTGCCTCTCGCTCGCATCTCGCACTTGATGAGTACCCGCTGCACCACGCCCTGATGTGGTGGAGGGGGTATTCACGAATCGAGGTAGCGCGCGGTGTACTCGGCGAAGCGTTCGTCCACCTCGGCTTCGGACAGGCCGAAGTCGGCGAGCGAGTAGCGGTGCGCGGGTGCCCGATGCCCCGATCGGCTCGCGGCGTCCTCGGCTGCCACGGCGGCGCGCTCCTCGTCGCTCCAGGGCAGTCCGAAGTACCGGTAGATCGACTCGACGGTGCCCACCGGGTCGCGGACCAGGTCCTGGTAGGCGAGGTCGTAGAAGTGTGCCGCGTCGTGTCGTTCGCGCGCGGCCATGAACAGCGCGGCGCCCCGGCCGAGCAGGTCGAGCTGGTCTCGTCCGAGCGTCGCACCGACGAACTTCGTCGAGTAGCCCTCCGTCGCGAGGGCGCTCAGGCTGCAGCTCGAGGCGAGGGTTGTCCGCATGTCGCGGTGCGTCTGGACGATCAGCGCGTCCGGATAGACCGCGAGCAGCGCGTCCAGCGCGAAGAGATGACTCGGGTTCTTCAGCACCCACCGCTTGCCGGGGTCGTTGGCGCCGATCAGCGCCAGGTTGCGGCGGTGCCGGGCGTAGGCCGGCGTCCAGTCCTGTTCAGCGAGCCACGCCGAGTAGGACGGGACGTGTCCCAGCGACTCGTAGGACACCGACATCGCGGACTGGCGCAGCAGCTGCCAGCACTCCTCGACGGTGTCGGCCGCGATGTAGTGCACGCCGGCGAAGTCGGGCTTGGCCGCGTAGAACTTCGCGAAGCCCGCCTGGATCTGCTGGAACACCGGGTTGCCCGGCCAGGTCTCGCGCGGGGGCCGCGGCTGGGGCATCTCGCACAGCCACTGCTCGAGCCCCTGGTGCATCGGGTCTGCGGCGAGCAGCCGGTGCAGCGCTGTGGTGCCGGTGCGGGGCAGCCCGGTGACGAAGATCGGCCGCTCGGCGAGCGCCGCGTCGGCCGGCAACTGCTCGAAACCGGCCTCGCTCACCAACCGCGCGACGAGTGCACCGCGCAGCTCGGAGCGCTTGACCCGCCGGCCGAGTTCGGTGAGTTCCTCGTCCTCGGCGTAGGACCGGAGCAGCACGCCGAGCCCCTCGCGGTACTCGTCGCCACCGAAGTCGGTGAGCGTCGTCAGCCGGATCGCGGAGGCCTCGAGATCCTCGACGGTGCCCACGTTGTCGCGAGTGGCGGCGCCCATCAGTGATGAAACTCGCCGCAGTTCACGTCGAGGCAGTGGCCGGTGATGTCGCGCGCCATCGACGACGCCATGAACACCACCGCGTCGGCGATCGCGTCCGGGTCGGGCAGCCGGCGCAGATCCATGTTCGCCGCGGTCTCGTCGTAGACGACCTGCGCATCGACGCCACGCTTGTTCGCCAGGTACGCGAAGTAGCTCTGCAGGGTGTCCGCCCAGATGTAGCCGGGCGCGACGGAGTTGACCCGGATGCCCTGCGGCCCGAGTTCGGTCGCCAGTGCCTGGGCGAGCGCCAGCAGGGCCGACTTCGCCATCTTGTACGCGCCGTACGGCATCGACGAGTGGCGCAGCACCGACGAGTTGATCATGACAACGTTGCCACCGGACGACTCGAGCGCCGGGGCAAACAGCCGGGTGAGCCGCAGCGCGCCGAGCACGTTCGTCTCGAAGCCGGCCCGCGTCTGGTCGAAGTCGACGGTCTGCAGCGCGCCGAGCGGCGGGATGGCGAAGGCGTTGTTGACGAGCGCATCCAGCCGGCCGAACTCGGCGAGGGTCGCCTCGACGAGGTGCCGCGCCGACTCCTCGGAGTTGATGTCCGTGCCGACCTGCAGCGTCCGGCGGCCGAGCTGCTTGATCTCGTCCGCGACCTCGCCGAGCCGCGACTCGGTCCGCGCGGCGAGCACGACGTCCGCGCCGGCCCTCGCACACTGGATCGCGATCGACCGGCCGAGCCCGGGGCCTACGCCCGCGACGACGACGATCTTGTCGTCCAGCAAGTCGCTCATCCCAACATCCTGTTCGCCACGGCGGCCTGCCGGGCCGCGATCCGGGCGCGCCACTGCTCGGGCGTGACGCGTGCTTGTTGGTGATTGGGCAGCCGCTCGGCGAGTTCGGCCAATCGCAGCTTCTCGACGACCGGCCCGTCCGCCGCGCTGAACTCCCGAGAGGTGCGTTGCCAGCGGATCTGCAGATAACCGCGTGGGTGACCGGTGGTCTCGAGCCAGTTCGCCACGCCGGGGTCGCGCTCGCTGACGACGAAGCGCAACATGCCGTCCGGGTCGTGGTGCGCCTGGTCGGCGGTCAGTGACGTCTGGTGGTTGACGAAGTCCATCGACACGTACCACATCGTGCCGAGCTGGAAGCCCTGATACGGCGCGTCCGAGGCGGGCACGGTGACGATCAGCGCCTCGTCGTCGGCGAGCTCGTAGTGACCGACCGACGAGTACTGCGTGGCGAGCCCGCCGGGAGTGAGCCGCGGCTCGGTCATCGTGTTGACCGGCAACTTCAAGTAGAACCACTCCGGGAATTGCAGGAACGTCTTGAGCTGCTGCACCAGCGTCTTGGCCGCCGCGTTGTAGCGCTTGCCGAGCTTCACCTCGTCGGCCGGCTCCGGCGTCGCGCCGATGCGATCGACGCGCTGGATCGCGATCGTGCCGGGCTGCGCAGTCCAGTCGCTCCACACCTCGCGCACGAGCAGCATCGCGGCCCGCGGGCCGAGCGTGAAGTAGTTGGCCCCCGCGTCCGGCTTCGGCGGGCCGAAGCGCAGCTCGAACGTGCCGTCCGGGTTGAGAGCGATCTCCCGGTCGTCGAACGCGGTGAGGCTGTCCGGGACGTCGGCCGGCGTGTAGTCGCCGTTGAGGATCTGGAAGCTGAGGTCGGCGGTGCCGCCGCGCCGGCCGGTGACCACGTACTCGGCGTCGTCGCGGATCCGGGCGCTGAAGTACAGCGTGTCCGGGTTGTCGAGGCCGATCTTCGTATAGGGGGTCGCGGAGCGGATGAAGTACGGGAAGTCGCGTTCGTAGCTCCATGCTGAGGCGAGCGCGGCGCGGATACTGCCGGCGAGGTAGTCCAGGCCCTCGACGACGTCCTGCTCGCTGCGGACGTGCGGGGCGTCCCGGACGATCTTCTCCGCCGCCACGATGGCGTCGGCAAGAGGTTGGGTGAGCACGTTCACCTTTCGGTGTTGCGGTTCATATCTGAACCGATCCGGTAGAGTGATGGTCCGACAGTAGAACTTGTTCTAGGTGGGGTCAATGTCGTCGTCGCGCCGCTCGCCGCCCACCCAGCGGGTCGTGGCTCTGCTCGACCACGTCGTCGCGCACCCCGCCGATCGGTTCGGGCTGTCCGAGCTGTCCCGCACGCTGCAGATCAGCAAGCCGACCTGCCTCGGGATCGTGACGACGCTCACCGAGACCGGCTGGCTGGACTGCGATCCACAGACCCGCAACTACGGCGTCGGTCCTGCGTTGCTGTCCGCGGGCCGCCTCGCCCGCCGCGCGGTACCGGGTGCGGACGCCGCCGAGCGGCGCCTGGCCGAGCTCGCGCGGCGATACACCTCGCCGTGCACCGCCTCGGCCGTCGTCGGCAACGAGATCGTCGTCCTCACCAGCGTGCGTGGCGACGGGCGCTCCGAGGGCGCCATGGCGGGCAGCCGGTACCCGTTCGCCCCGCCGGTCGGACTCATGTATCTGCTGTGGGACAGCGACGCCGCGTTCGAACGCTGGCTGCGCATCCGCCCGACGCTTCCCGTGGTTCTCGACCGCGCCCACCTGCGCAAAGTCGTGGCCGAATGTCGTGACCGCGGTTACCTCGTCGAGGGACTCACTGAGGTTGGGGCAAGGCTGCATACGTTGATGGCCGGGGTCGCCGCCTATGATCTACCGAACGAAGTTCGCGGCCTGGTCGGTGAGATGGTGTCCACGCTCGGTGAGCGGGTCTACCTCGGCGCTGAACTGACGGCACGTGGCAAGCATCCGACACATCTGCTCGCCGCACCGACGTACGGCAGCGACGGACGGCAGGAGATGGTGCTCACGCTTTACGTGGGTGCCTCGATAACAGGCGCCGAAATATCTCGGCGAGGCAGGGCATTGATGGCGACGGCAGCGGCAGTGACGGCAGAGGTGGGCGGCGTCCCCCCGCGTAGGAGGGTCTCGGCATGACGTTGGCGTACGAGATGAGCCATCTCGAGAAGCTCGAAGCCGAGGCGGTGCACATCTTCCGCGAGGTCGCGGCCTCCATCGAGAAGCCGGCACTGCTGTTCTCCGGCGGCAAGGACTCGGTCGTCATGCTGCACGTGGCGGTGAAGGCGTTCTGGCCGGCGCCGGTGCCGTTCCCGGTGATGCACGTGGACACCGGCGAGAACTTCGACGAGGTCCTCGCGTTCCGCGACCGCACCGTCGAGAGGTACGGCCTGCGGCTGATCGTCGCCAGCGTCCAGGACGATATCGACGCCGGCCGGTCGTTCGAGGACACCGGTCCGCGGGCGAGCCGCAACCGGCTGCAGACCGTCACCCTGCTGCGCGGCATCATCGAGAACCAGTTCGGCGCCGTGTTCGGCGGTGCCCGCCGCGACGAGGAGAAGGCGCGGGCGAAGGAGCGGGTCTTCAGCTTCCGCGACGAGTTCGGGCAGTGGGATCCGCGAAACCAGCGTCCCGAACTGTGGTCGCTCTACAACGGGCGGCACCGCAAGGGCGAGAACATCCGGGTGTTCCCGCTGTCCAATTGGACCGAGCTCGACATCTGGTCCTACATCCGCGACGAGGCCATCGACCTGCCGCACCTCTACTACGCGCACCGCCGCGAGGTCGTCGAACGCGACGGCATGCTGCTGGCGGTCAACCGCTTCATCCAGCCGGTGGACGGCGAGACGCCGTTCGAGGCGACCGTCCGGTTCCGCACGATCGGCGATGCCACGTGCACCGGGTGCGTCGAGTCCTCGGCCGCCGACGCGGACGCGGTCGTCGCCGAGGTCGCAGCGGCCCGGATCACCGAGCGGGGCGCGACCCGCGCCGACGACCGGATCTCCGAGGCCGGCATGGAAGACCGCAAGAAGGAAGGCTATTTCTGATGGCAGCGCTGTTACGGATCGCGACAGCGGGTTCGGTGGATGACGGTAAGTCGACGCTGATCGGGCGGCTGCTCTACGACTCGAAGGCGATCTTCGAGGACCAGCTGTCCGCGGTGGAGCTGACCAGCCAGGCGCGCGGGCAGGACGTGCCGGACCTCGCACTCCTCACCGACGGGCTGCGCGCCGAGCGCGAGCAGGGCATCACCATCGACGTCGCCTACCGCTATTTCGCCACCCCGAGGCGCAAGTTCATCATCGCCGACACGCCCGGCCATGTTCAGTACACCCGCAACATGGTCACCGGCGCCTCCACCGCCGACGTCGCCCTGATCCTGATCGACGCGCGCAACGGCGTGCTGGAGCAGTCCCGCCGGCACGCCTTCCTGGCCAGCCTGCTCGGCATCCCGCACCTGCTGATCTGCATCAACAAGATGGACCTCGTCGGGTACTCGGAGCAACGGTTCAACGAGATCCGGGAGGAGTTCCGGCGCTTCGCGATGAAGCTCGAGGTGGCCGACCTGACCTTCATCCCGGTCTCGGCGCTCACCGGCGACAACGTGGTCCAGCGCAGCCCGGCGATGCCGTGGTACGAGGGCACCTCGTTGCTGCACCACCTCGAAGAGATCCACGTCTCGTCCGACCGCAACCTGATCGACGTGCGGTTCCCGGTGCAGTACGTGATCCGCCCGCACCAGTCCTCGCATGCCACGCTGCACGACTTCCGCGGCTACGCGGGCACCATGTCCGGCGGCGTGCATACGCGCCGGCGACGAGGTCACCGTGCTGCCGTCGGGATTCACCACCACGGTGTCGGCGGTCTGGGGCCCGGGTGGCCGCAAGATCGAGGAGGCGTTTGCCGGACAGGCGGTCACCATCGAGCTCGCCGACGACATCGACATCGCGCGCGGCGACCTGATCTGCCGGCCGCACAACCGTCCGCACGTCGGCCAGGAGATCGACGCGATGGTGTGCTGGCTGACCACGGACTCGCAGCTGACGCCGGGCGCGCGCTACACGCTCCAGCACACCACCCGGTCCACCCGCGCGGTGGTCGCCGACCTCGACTACCGCCTCGACGTGAACACGCTGCACCGCGACGAGGAGGCGCAGAGCCTGAGCCTCAACGAGATCGGCCGGATCCGGCTGCGTACCCAGCAGCCGCTGCTGTTCGACGCGTACCGCCGCAGCCGCGACACCGGCAGCTTCATCCTCGTCGACGAGGCCACCAACAACACGGTCGCGGCCGGCATGATCACCGGGCCGAGCCAGCGCGAGTCCAAGGTGGTGTGGCACCAGGGCTCCGTCCACCGCGAGGAGCGCGCGACCACCGGCATGACCGTCTGGCTCACCGGGCTGTCCGGCTCGGGCAAGTCGACGGTCGCGGCCGAGCTGGAACGCCGGCTCGTCGCCGCCAGCCGGCCCGCGTACCTGCTCGACGGCGACAACCTGCGGCACGGTCTCAACGCCGACCTCGGCTTCTCGGCCGAGGACCGCGCCGAGAACGTGCGCCGCGTCGGCGAGGTCGCCAAGCTGCTGGCCGACGCCGGGGTCATCGCGGTCGTGTCGCTCGTCAGCCCCTACATCGCCGACCGGGAGCGCGTGCGCGCCGCGCACGGCGCGGGTTCGCTGCCGTTCCTCGAGATCTTCGTCGACACCCCGCTCGAGGTGTGCGAGGCCCGCGACCCGAAGGGCATGTACGCCAAGGCCCGCGCCGGCGAGATCCGGAACTTCACCGGCATCGACGACCCGTACGAGGCGCCGGAGGCACCGCACCTGCGGCTGCGCCCGGAGGACGGGGACGCCGCCGCCCAGGCCGCGCTCGTCCTGGATCTGATCGAGCGGATTGCCGAGTGAGCGAGCGCGGCGGGGCTCGGTCGTGAGTAGCACAGACTCGGACGCGCGCGTTGCGGCCAGCCTCGCAAGCCACGCCGGTGACCTGCTGCTGACCCTGCGGCACGCGAGCGGGTTGTCCGGCAAGGACCTCGGCAAGCGCGGCGACGCCGCGTCGAACTCCCTGCTGCTGCGCGAGCTCGCCGAGCTGCGCCCGGATGACGCCGTCCTGTCCGAGGAGTCGGCCGACTCCCCCATCCGGCTTTCCACCGCCCGGGTGTGGATCATCGACCCGCTCGACGGCACCCGCGAGTACGGCATGCCGGGCCGTGACGACTGGGCAGTGCACGTGGCGCTGTGGGAAGTCGGGTCCGGGATCAAGGCAGCGGCGGTCGCCCAGCCGGCCCTGGACGTCGTGTACGCCACCGACACCGTGCGGGCGACGCGCCGGCCGCACCCACGCCTGCGCTTCCTCGTCAGTGACAGCCGGCCGCCCGAGTTCGCGGCGCCGGTGGCCAAGGCGCTCGGCGCCGAGCTGATTGCGATGGGCTCGGCCGGGGCGAAGGCGATGGCGGTCGTGCGCGGCGAGGCCGACGCCTACCTGCACGGCGGCGGCCAGTGGGAGTGGGACTCCGCCGCGCCGGTGGGCGTCGCGGTGGCCGCCGGGCTGCACGCGTCGCGCATCGACGGCAGCGCGCTCACCTACAACAACGAGCACCCCTACCTGCCCGACCTGCTGATCTGCCGCCGGGAACTCGCCGTCGACCTGCTCCGCGAGATCGCTACCGCGAGCTGAGCGCCCACATCGCCGGCCAGTCCTTCGGGCGCAGCAGCGCCTCGGTACCACCGTCGGCGACGACCACGCTGCCGACGAGAATCGGCGTCGCCAGCATGAACGCGATGACCCCGGCGATCTCCTCCGGCCGGATCGGCCTGCCCAGCGGGACCGGGAAGTTCGCGATCGCGTCGCCGATCAGCGGGTCGGCGCGCTGGGCCTGGGTCAGCGGCGTCTCGGTGAGCCCCGGCGCGACCACGTTCAGGCGGATACCCGCGCCGATCCACTCCGGCTTCGGGGCCGCGCCGCGCACGAACCAGGACAGCGCGGCCTTCGTCGCGGGGTAGGCGAACAGCGACAGCGCGCCGTCGGCGATCTCGCAGGCGCGCGCCTCGTCGCCGGCCAGGCATGCTTCGGCGAGTTCGACCGACCAGTCGGGCTGCACGGTGGCCGAGTTGGACCCGAGACACACCACCGAGGCGTCCCCGCCGGCCGCGAGCGCGGGACGCAGGCCGTCGAGCAGCGCGACCGTCCCGAAGTAGTTGATCGACACGAGCCGACCGCCCTGGGCCGTGGACGAACCGCCGATGCCCGCGGCGAGGACCAGGCCGTCGAGCCGGCCGTCCGTGGCTCGGCTGATCTCGTCGATCGCGGCGGCCCGGCCGTCGGGAGTGCCGAGGTCCGCGGCAACGTCGGCGCCGGCCAGGTCCACGCCGATCGCCCGATGGCCGGCCGCAGCCAGCAGCTTCGCGGTGGCCTTCCCGATGCCGGACGCCGACCCGGTGACCGCGTACGTGCCCATGGCCCTGACCGTACTGGAACACGTTCTACATCACGTCGGGCAGGGGTCATTGCCGCCGCAGCTTCCGGGCTCCTACGGTTGGAACGTGACCGATCCCGAGGACGTGACCGAACTGCGGAAGTCCGACCTCACGGAGGTCGAGGTCGACGAGGCGCCCGCCGACGAGCGGCCCCGGCCGCTGGAGGCCGACCCGGCCGACGTCGCCGACCAACGTCGCACCGACCGCGACGAGGACGACGACGAGCGGTCCGACGAGCAGGGGTACTGAGCCACGACCTCACGCGGACTGTCCGCGCCCTCCCGTAAGCTGGCGGCAATGTCGCCCGAAACGCCGGTTTTGTCCGGAGGCCGCGCGCGAGCAACCGCATGGTCGCCCGTCGATCCGCTCCCCGCGGGAGAGTTCATGTCGGTCGAAACGGTCGGCCTGGACCAGGACCGCGCGCAGGTCAAGGTCACCGGCGATCTCGACATGGCCACCAGCGCCCCGCTCTGGGCGGTGCTGACCGGCCACCTCGCGGCGGGACGCAAGTACCTGCGCCTCGACCTGTCCGAGGTCTCCTTCCTCGACGCGTCCGCCCTCAGCGGCATCGCGCGCGCGCATCGCGACGCCCTCACGCTGCGCGGCACCCTCGTGCTCACCGGCGTGCACCCGCGCATCGCGCGGGTTCTCCAGCTCACCGGGCTCGATGACGTCCTGTTCGTCAGCGGTCCGCGCGCCGACGACGGCGTTGCCCCGGGCGCGCCAGGCAGCGGCGACGGCGCGGCGTCGTAGAAGTAGCCTCACGGGTCAGCGCCCCTCGACCGGGGACGCCATCGACGGCAGGATCTCGCCCATGACGCTCCCCGCCACGCTGACCGCGGCCTTCCAGCAGACCGCCAGCTTGTATCCGCACAACATCGCGCTCAGCACGCCGGACGGGTCGCTGCGCATAACCTGGCGGCAGTACGCCGACCGGGTGCAAACGCTCGCCGCCGGGATCGCCGCGCTGGGTGTCAAGCGCGGCGACACGGTCGGGTTGATGCTGACGAACCGGCCCGAGTTCCACCTGCTCGACACCGCGACCCTGCACACCGGCGCGACGCCGTTCTCGATCTACAACACTCTCGCGCCCGAGCAGATCGCGCACCTGTTCGGCAACGCTGGCAACCGGGTGGTCATCTGCGAGAAGCAGTTCCTCGACCAGATCCGGGCCGCCACGGCGGCGACCGACACCGCGGTCGAGCACATCGTCTGCATCGACGCCGACATCGAGGGCACGATCTCACTCGC
This sequence comes from uncultured Actinomycetota bacterium, assembly GCA_963797455.1. Classification (GTDB taxonomy): domain Bacteria; phylum Actinomycetota; class Actinomycetes; order Mycobacteriales; family Jatrophihabitantaceae; genus Jatrophihabitans. Next base: position 387,991 of record CAWCPK010000001.1, read on the forward strand.
CGAACTCGAGGCGGGGACGCCGGAGCGGTTCGACTTCGCGAGGTCCTGGCACGCCGTCGAGCCGACCGACGTCCTGACGATCATCTACACGTCCGGCACCACGGGCCCGCCGAAAGGCGTCGAGATCACGCACGCCAACATGCTCGCCGAGCTCGAGGCCACCACCGCCGTCGTGCCCATCACCCCGGCCGACTCGGTGATCTCGTACCTGCCGGACGCGCACATCGCCAACCGCTGGGGGGCGCACTACAACAGCATGGTCACCGGCATGCAGATCGTGACGCTCGCCGACCTGAAGCAGATGATCACCGTGCTGCCTGCGGTGCGGCCCACGTTCTTCGGCGCCGTGCCCCAGGTCTGGTACAAGCTCAAGGCGGGCATCGAGGCGCAGCTCGGCGCCGAGAAGTCCCCACTGAAGAAGAAGCTCGCCGAGTGGGCCATCGGCGTCGGGCGCACCCGCGCCAGGTTGATGTCGGACGAGAAGCCCGTGCCGGTGACCCTCGCCGCCCGGCACGCGATCGCCGAGCGGCTGGTGCTCTCCGCTATCCGCGCGCGGCTCGGCCTCGACAAGGTCCGATTCGCCGCAACCGGCGCGGCCGCAATCGACCCGGAGGCGCTCGAGTTCGTCCTCGGGCTCGGCGTGCCGGTCTGCGAGCTCTGGGGGATGTCCGAGCTGACCTGCGCCGCCACCGTCAACCCGCCCGATGCGATCCGGATCGGCACCGTCGGCACCGCGCTGCCGAATGTCGAGCTGCGTATCGCCGACGACGGGGAGTTGCTGGTGCGCGGCCCGATCGTGATGAAGGGCTATCGCAACGAGCCGGCGAAGACCGCGGACGCGATCGACGCCGACGGCTGGCTGCATACCGGGGACATCGCGACGATCGACGGCGCCGGTTACGTCCGCATCGTCGACCGCAAGAAAGAGCTGATGATCAACTCGTCCGGCAAGAACATGTCACCGGCCAACATCGAGGGCACGGTCAAGGTGAGCTGCCCGCTGGTCGGCTCGGTGGTGGCGATCGGCGACGACCGGCCGTACGTGGTCGCACTGCTCACCCTCGATCCCGATGCGGTCGCCGCGTTCGCGAAGGGGCACGGGATCGCCGCCGCCTCGCCCTCGGCGCTCGCCGCGGACCCGGACGTCCGGGCCGCGATCGAGGTGGGCATGAAAGAGGCGAACGCCCGGCTGGCGCGCGTCGAGCAGGTCAAGAAGTTCACGATCCTGCCCGAGGTCTGGGAGCCGGGCGGCGACGAGGTCACGCCCACGATGAAGCTCAAGCGCAAGCCGATCACGGCCAAGTACGCCGCGCAGATCGACGCGCTCTACGCCCGCTAGCAGCTAGCGGGTGAAGGCCTGGCCGGCGGCTTCGTGGCCGATCATGGCGCGCGGCCAGAAGCCGTAGGTGCCCTGCTCGAGCAGCTCGCGCCCGGCCTCGACGAGGGCACCCAACGCGGCGAGCGCGAAGCCCGAACCCACCGAGATGCGCGCGACGCCGAGTTCGGCGAGCTCGGCGACGGGCGGTGCCGTGGGCAGGGCGAGCACGTTCACCGGCCGATCGACCGAACTGACGACGGTACGGATCTGGTCGGCGGTGGTGAGCCCAGGTGCGTAGAGGACGTGCGCGCCGGCCTCCTGGTAGCGCTGCAGCCGGGCGATCGTGTCGGCGAGATCGGGGCGCCCGTGCAGGAAGTTCTCGGCGCGCGCGGTGATGACGAACCCGTGCCCGGCCGCGTCCACGGCCGCCGCGACCCGCTCGGCCGCGAGCGCCGCGTTGTAGATCGGCTCGTCGTCGCGTTGCGTCGCGTCCTCGACCGAGCAGCCCGCAAGCCCGACCCCGACCGCCTTGCGGACCGTCTTCGCCACGCCGTGCGGGTCGTCGGCGAAGCAGTTCTCGAGGTCGGCCGACACGGGCACGTCGACCGCCGCGACGATGGCCGCCGCATGCGCCAGCGCCTCGTCACGGGTCACGGACATGTCCGGGCGGCCGAGTGTGTTGGCGAACCCGGCGCTCGTGGTGGCCAGCGCCTGGAAGCCGAGGGCGGCGAGGATGCGCGCGGATCCGGCGTCCCACGGATTCGGCATCAGCAGCGGCGTGCCCGGCACATGCAGCTCGAGGAAATGACTCATGCCGTCATCTTCGCGCGAGCCACCGACAGGGTTCCACTACACCCAGCCGCGCCTATCGATCGTTCTCGAGCGGGCGGGGGGCCTGTCCGAACCAGAGTTGTTCGAGAGACGAGGGTCCAATCAGCTGTACTCGGTCACGAAGCCAGCGCTGTCGAGCGCATAGCACCGGTTCACGAGCGGGCACTGGACAGCGATGCCTCCACGGTGGGGATGCGCCGGTTCGACCCGAGATGGTGCCGACCATCGCTGCCCGTTGTAGATGGAGTACTCGTTATTGACGTCAACCGCCACGCAGAATCCGCTGCTAGCACAGGATATGTCGTTCACGGACCGCAGCGAGCGAAAGACTTGCGCGCCTCGGTTCCAGGTTCCGTTCCGATAAACGATGATCTTGCCGCCGATACTTCCAGCCGCGCAGAAGTGCCCCCGAGTGCACGACACGGCGGAGGCGTCCCAAGCTCCGTGGGACTGCACCCGATGCCATCCGGTGCTGGTGTGTTTCTGGGTTAGAAAATGATCTTGGAAGTCTGAACCTACGGCCATGCAGAACGAGCTCGACGCGCAGGACATCCCCGTGGAAAGCAGGTAGTGGCGCAACTGCCTGCGCGTCCATCGGGAGCCGTCGAAGCGGACGCCACCGCCTTGCCCATCAAGACCCAGGCAGAATCTGCTGCTCGTACACGAGTTGAAGAGCTGGGGGCCACGGCCAACGCGACTCCACCGACCCCACCGGCTTCCGTTCCATATCGCGGGCTCGCCGTATTCAGTGGCAACGCAGAAGGTGGAACTGACACACGACACAGAGTCGACGTCGGCGATGGCGTATCGCCCTGCGGTGTCAGCGGCGGTCCATTTGGAGCCGTCGAATCGCGAGTAATCCGATCCGGCGGCCGCCATGCAGAACGTCACCGATGGGCACGAGAGATGACCCGGGTTCAGACCAATGTTCGGCAACGCCCTGGCCGAGCTGTGCCAGCTGGGTGTGACGACACGTGTGGCTACCGGAGTCGCGGTGCTCGGGCTCGACGATAGGAAGCCCGGCGCGATGATCGCGCATGCTAGGACTGCGCGGACGACCCTCGAATGGGTACTTGGCCGGGGGTCGTGCCCCGGCCGGGGACGCAAGAGGCCCTTGGTCGTCGACAATTGGCGTCCCTTCTGACCAGGCGGCCAGCGCCGGGCTGGCTGCTCCTCCACAGGCTCGGCCGGTCGAGGATGAGTGCCGCATCGTAACAACGGTGTCCGGTCCATGCGCGACGGACAGCCGGGCGCTGGAGCCGAAAGCAGAAGCAAGACACTCGCCGTGACGTGGTTGTTGATCGCACGAGTCCCAAATCACCCTGCTCACCCGCTCGTAACAGGTCCAAGATCGATCCGGCACCCGTTCCCCCAATCCAGGCAGCCGAGCATCCACGAGCGGTCTCCCCGCTGCGTGACATCGGTACGAGGCCCTTCGACTCACGTCGGGTTCGCGAGCAGCTGGTAGTTGCGGTGAGCCGCGCGCGAAGTCTTGCTACGCCCGAATGACCCGAGACTGGTCAGGCACGGCAGGCTGCTGTTGGGTGACGCAGTGGATGCCGCCGCCGCGCTCGAACAGCGGCCGGGCGTCGATGCTCACCACGTCCCGGCCGGGGTACGCGTCGCGCAGGACAGCCACCGCGTCGGCGTCGTTCGGGTCGTCGAAAGCGCAGGCGATCACCCCGCCGTTCACGAGCGCGTGGTTGACGTAGCTGAAGTCGACGAACCCGGCGTCGTCCTCGAGCAGGCGCGGCGCCGGGAGGTCGACGATCTCGAACGGCTTGCCGCGCGCATCGGTCGCGGCGACGAGCGACGCCCGGATCTCGGCCGTGACGGGGTGATCGGGGTGCGCGGCGTCGCGCTGATCGTGCAGCAGCAGCCGTCCCGGCTCAGGGATGGCGGCGACGATGTCGACGTGCCCGCAGGTGCCGTAGGTGTCCGAGTCGCGGGTCAGCCCGCGCGGCAGCCAGATGACCTTCGTCGCGCCGATCGTGCGCGCCAGTTCGGCCTCGACGTCGGCGCGCGACAGGCCGGCGTTGCGGCCCGGGTCGCGCTGCACCGTCTCGGTGACCAGCACGGTGCCGAGCCCGTCGACGTTGATCCCGCCGCCCTCGTTGACGAGCGCGGAGTCGATCCGGGTCGCCCCGGCCCACTGCGCAACTCTCGGCGCGAGGGTGCTGTCGTGCTCCCAGCTGGCCCACTCCTGCTGTCCCCAGCCGTTGAAGACCCAGGTGACGGCGCCGAGCCGGCCGTCGGCGCCGCGCACGAAAGTGGGGCCGCTGTCCCGGATCCACGCGTCGTCTATCTCGCACACCCGGATCTCGATCGCCGGGTCCAGGTAGCGCCGGACGAGCTCGGTGTCCCGCGGGTGGACGACGACCGTGACGGGCTCGAAACCAGCGGCGGCGTTGGCGACCGCTGCCCAGGTGCGGCGCGCCGTCTCGGCGTCCTCGGCGGTGTCGCCGAGCGTGTAGCCCTCGGTGGGCCAGGACAGCCACAGCCGCTCGTGGGGATCGCCCTCGTGCGGCATCGTCCACAGCGTCATCGCGCGCCGTACGGGTGGTCGGGGTCGACGGGGCGGGTCAGCGCCGCGTAGGTGTCCGGGCGGCGAGTGCGCAGGAACGGGAACAGGTCCAGCCAGTCCTCGCGCTGCGCGAGATCCAGGTCCGCGATCAGGACGCACGGCTCGTCGCGCGGCGCCTGCACGAGCACCCGTCCGTATGGGTCGGAGACGAACGACGAGCCGTAGAAGGTGTTGCCCGGCGTGCCGTCCGGCCTGGTCTCCGCGCCGGTGCGGTTCGGCACCACCATGAACAACCCGTTGGCGATGCCGTTGCCGACGATCACCTGCTGCCACAGCGGCTGGGTGTCGAAGCCCGGGTGGTCGGGCTCGGAGCCGATCGCGGTCGGGTACACGACGATGTTCGCGCCGCCGAGGCCGTACGCCCGCGCGACCTCGGGGAACCACTCGTCCCAGCAGGTCGGCAGGCCGACCAGCGCGTCCCCGAGCCCGTCCAGCGGGTAGACCCGGTACGGGTCGTCGGGACCGGCGGGGCCGGCGCGGAAGTACTTGTCCTCGTAGTAGCCGGCGGTGACCGGGATGTGCAGCTTGTCGGTCGCGGCCACGACCTCGCCGGCCGGGTCGACGATGATCGCGGTGTTGAGTCCCAGGCCGTCCGCGCCGTCGGCCCGGCGGAACACCGAGGCGTGGACGTGCACGTCGTTGCGCTTCGCCGCCGCGCGGGCGAACGCGACGGTGGGCCCGGACTCGAGGTCCTCGGCGAGCTCGGACGCCGGGCCGCCCGGCAGCGTGTCGGCCGGGTAGCGCGCCAGCGTCAGCTCCGGCAGGAAGACGATCTGCGCGCCGCGCGCCGTGGCGGTGTCGATCGCCTCGTCCAGCCAGTCGGTCAGCCCGTCCGGTGCCCAGGCGTGCTGGACGACGCCGATCCGCAACGGCGGCCGGTCCGACGGGTTCACCCGGGCCGGCGACGGCGGCGGTGCGGCGGGTGCGGCGATCACCCGGATAGTGCTCATCGCTACAGCATCGCACCGCGCCCGAGACGGCCGCGTCCACGCCGCGTGAATACCCCCGCGGCCACAGCCGCGTGTGGCGCAGGGGGTATTCAGGTGTTCAACTTGCGTACACGCCTGCATGTATGTGAGACGATTCCCGGGTTCGTCGCCGAGCGGACGGGCGTGGCCGCTATGTCGCTCGGGATCATCGAGGAGTGCCCCGACCAGTGCGTGCGCTACTCGAAGCAGCGCGTCCAGTTCGGCCGACCGATCGGGGACTACCAGCTCATCGCGCTCAAGCTCGCCCAGCTGGAGATCGCCCGGCTCAACGTCCAGAACATGGTGTTCCGGACGCTGGAGATGGCCGCGGACGGCAGGCAGCCCACGCTGCCCGAGGCGTCGGCGATGAAGCTGTACTCGTCGCAGGCGGCCACCGAGGCGGCGATGGAGGCGGTGCAGCTGTTCGGCGGCAACGGCTACCTTTCCGAGTACCCCGTCGAGCAGCTGGCGCGTGACGCGAAGTCGCTGATGATCTACGCGGGCAGCAACGAGATCCAGGCGACGCACATCGCCAAGGGCGTGCTCCGCCAGCCGCTCAGCCCGTGACGGTCGGGGCAGCTCGGGCCAGCACGGCACGCACGTCGTCGGTCGGCGGGAAGACGGCGCGCAGTCGTTCCCGCGCACGGCGCCAGCGCGTCTCGCGCTGCCTCGGCGGCAGGTGCCAGGCAGAGACGAGCAGGCCGCGCATGGTGTCCATCGCCGTGAACGCCGCATCGAGCAGGTCGGCGCCGGCCGCGTCCGAGATCACGTCCGACGCGCCGGTGCGGTCCGCCTCGTCGCGCAGGATCGCCAGCAGCACCGGCTCGACGGCGGCCACGTGCCGGCGCAGGTCAGGGTCCGTGCGCGCGGCCACCCAGAGCTCGACGGTGGCGGTGAACGTCGGGCCCTGGTGCATCTCCCACAGGACGTCGAGCAGGTCCCCGACGGGATCGTCGGCGTCCGCGAGCCGGGCGACCTGCGTCCAGCCGAACTCGGCGCTCTTGCTCGCGAGGTGGGTGACGGCAGCGGTCACCAGATCGTCCTTGGTCGGGTAGTGGTGCACCTGAGCCCCGCGCGTGACACCGGCCCGCTGGGCGATGCGCGTGACGGTGGTGCCCGCGTAGCCGTAGTCGACGAGGCAGCCGATCGTCGCGTCGAGCAGGCGCTCGCGCATGGCCGAGCTGCGCTCGTCCTGGCTCCGGCGCGGACCGGCGGTGGGCATCCCGGCAGTCTACATACCGGACGGCATGTATGTATGTTTGCCGCGACTCGTGGCGAATCGACCCGTAACCGCTTGCGGACCGGCTCGTTGACCATCCGGGGATCGCTGTTTTCCGGACATGTCCGTTCGGGGATAGTTCCCTCCCAATCGACCGCTTTGCGGCGGTCGATCGCCTGGGTTGGGTCTGGCGCCGCAAACAGTGCCGCATGGAAGGCGGGGGCATGAAGATCAAGGGAACACTCACGGCTACGGTGATCGTGGGCGCGGCGGTGGCGGCAACCACGCTCGGCGGCTCGGCCGCCAGCGCGACGACGGGCTACTCGTTCGTCGGCTGGGCCGGCGGATCGCTCGTCAGGGCGGCGAACAATGTCATCACGTCCGACCTCACAGCGGCATCGTCGATCAACTACGAGAACCCGGCGTCGGACACCAACAGCGCGGCGGCGGTGCAGATACCCCATCTGCTCAACACCGGTGTCATGTCGACCTCGGCGGTCGCGAGCGCGATCGACGGTGGGTACAAGGTCGTGTCGAAGGCGGAGACGGCCCATATCGGCGCGCTCGGCGGCCTGATCACCGCCGACGCGATCAATACCGTCTCGACGGCGACCGTCGTCAACGGTGTGGCGACGAGCTCGGTGAAGAGCACATTCCTCAATCTCAAGGTCGGCGGCGTCAAGGTGCCGATCAACGTCAAGCCGAACACGATCATCACCATCCCGAACGTCGCGACCGTGGCTCTCAACTACTCGCTGTCCTTCGCTAAGACGAACACTGCGTTCAACGTCGGCATCGGCGCCTACGTCAGCCTGCTCAAGCCGCGCGGCGAGAACGCGATCGGCGCCGAGGTTGCCCTCAGCCCGACGTATGCCGCGCTCGCGCCGGTGGTCGTGCCGCCGTCCGGTCACTTCCTCTACGCCAACGCCTACGGTACGAAGGTCGCGGCACGGGTGGGGACTCTCGTCGGCGTCGAGTCCGACCCGACGGCGCCGATCACGATGGGTGCTGCCGGCACCAGGGGCGTCACCAAGACCAGCTCGATCGCCGCGGTGAACCTCACCCCGGTGGCGAGGGTCGGGGCGGTGACCAACAGCGTGACCGGGACGAACACCTCGACCCGCTATGACGCGCTGGCCACGTCCAGAGTTGCTGCCATCAACCTGTTCCGCGGGCTGATCAGGGCCGACGCCGTCAAGTCGAAGGCTCGCGTCCGCGGCGCTGCGACGGCTGCGGTCCCGAGGATCACCGGGTCCAGCACGCTGCTGAACCTGACGATCAACGGCAAGGCGATCCCGCTCAACGCCTCGCCGAACACGAAGATCAACCTGTTGAACATCGCCGTTGTCACGATCAACCAGCAGATCAGGACGGCCAAGTCCATCATCGTGCGCGCAATCGACATCAAGCTGTCGACCGCGGCGTACGGTCTGCCGGCCGGCGCGGAGGTGCAGGTCGCGTCCTCGAGGGTGTCTGTGTCCTGATCGGTACCCAACCGGTCCGGCCGCGAGCATGGTGCTCGCGGCCGGTCCGGTTAACACGGCGGCTTGGAGCGCTGCGTTAGGTTGGCGCGACGGGGCGGTAGCTCAGCTGGTTAGAGCAGGGGACTCATAATCCGATCAAGACCGTCTGCTCGCTTCCGTCGACGTCCGCTGGCCTCGCCGGATTCGCCTGCGGCACAAGGGATCGGGCCTGATCTCGTCCGCTGGCTTCCGCTCGCGTCCTCCGCTCTCGCCTGGGTCGCTGTGACACTCGCGTGACACTGACTCGCGATCTTGGAAGGGGTGGGGGTCGGAATCTCCGCGTCGCCGGGCCGCTGGCGGCGCAGCCCCGCATGGGTCGACTCAGCAACCGGAAACGCAGTCACGAAATGATCTTGCACCGCCCGGGTTTCCGCATCGGCAGGCATCGCATCGCCTCTGCCCTACTGCGCCCCAGAAAAATTTCGATCTTGAAATCCGGCGGGCCGTAGGGCGCTTTTCTAGCAGCCCGCTAGACAAGGGCGCAACGGCTGCACAAGAGACAGCCCTCAGCGCCGTTTTCCCGATCGGTCCTACCGGGCATACCGGAGAGCTGGCGTTCGAGCCCCGGCGTGGCGCTCAGCCTCGGCAGCACCCTCGGCAGCGTCTTTGGCGGCAGCCTCGCGGCCCCGGCGCCGGGCATCGGCCCTTGCCTGGGCGGCACGCCGCGCCAGCACCTCCGGCGACAGTGGCTCACCGCGCAGCTTCACCAGCCGCTCGCGCTCCAGCTCGGCCAGCGCCTGCGCCGCACGCCGTCGCTGCGCGGGAGTGCTGGGCAGCTCGCGAATCCGCAAGTAGGCGCCGACCGCGGACGCCCGCGGTGCGGCGTCCGGTTCGCGGATCTCGCTCCCGTTGCTGGGCTGCGCTCGGCTCAACGCACCTCCTGCTCGGTCGTCGGCGCCGCCGCGGCGGCATCCAGCAGGGCATCGCGGACGACTCGCCGGACGTCGGGGTCGGCGGGATTGATCTTCAGCCCGCGGAGCACCGCGGCGATGATCATTTCCACGCTGTCCAGCGCCTCGCGCGTCGCCGCCTTGCGAGCCGCGGCGAGCTGCCGCGAACGCGACGGCGACGTCAACCCTCCGTTGTTGATCAGCACACCCGTCAGCCTCGCAAGATGCTGCGATTCGCGCTCGCGAAGGTCGACAACGGGGTGCAGTCGGCCGATGTTCGCTTTCTGAATCGTCGTGGCGTCCTGGTTCCGCACGCCCGCGGCGAGCAGCTCTTTGCGCGTCGGGCCCTGCCAGACGACGTCGTCCAGCTCGGCGATGCGCCCGTCCAGATAGCGCAGCCGGGCCGTCGACTTCGCGATCTCGCCCGCGAGCATGTCCAGCGGTGCACGAAGCAATGCGTCGATGTCGACGTCGGCGAAGGCGACGGACTTCTCGATGTCGCGGATGACCTTCGACTCGACTTTCAGCCGGGCGTACTTCATCCGCGTCTGCAACGCGCTCGCGCCGTGCATGCGGCAGTGAGTGCCGCCCAGCGCGCCGCCGATCGCCGGGTTGCGGCACTGCTCGCCGGTCCGGCGACTCTTGGCTCGGCACTGCTTCTCAGGCGGCACGCGGCCCAGGAAGTTCGGCTGACGGTTGGCCATCGCTCAGCCGTCCTCGCCGCCTTGCTCGACGCGCGCGACGGCCTCGCGGTCCCGCTCGACGGCCAGCCGGGCCGACTCGACCCGCATCGCGTGCATGCGTGCGGCCTGCGCCTCGGCGCGCTGGCGCCGAAGGATCTGGATGGCGTCGTCCAGCGGTGCGTCCGGCGCAGGCCCGGAAGCTGCCTCGGCTCGCCGCTGCTCGGCCTCGTACTCGTACCTGCTCCCCCACATACCGTTCGGCATCGCGGTCACCACCGCCAGCCGGGCGGCATCGGGGTCTCGTAGGAGTTGCGCACCAGCTCGGCTCCGCAGTGCGGACAGCTCATGCCGGGGCCGTCGTCGTCGAGCAACGACGGCGGGTACAGCGGCGCGTGCTGGTCGTCCTCGCGCCACGCCAGCCGCTCGCCGCAGCCTGGGCAGGCCGGAAAGCCGGGCCACAGCGTCGGCAGCTCGCTCACGACGGCCGTCGTTTCGGTGGCGTCCGCCGCGCTTCGGCGGCAGCGAGGATCTGGTCGGCCGTCGCGGCCTGGCCGGACGCGATCTCCGCACGCTTCGCAGCCGCTCGCGCACGCTGCGCGTCGGCAGCGAGGTTGGCTTCGACCTGCGCAAGATGACCTTGCGCCAGGACCTCGCCGGGGTCGCCGGAGCTGCCGAGCGGCATGGCACGGCGCATGTCGGACTCGGCGGCGGACAGCGCGCTGGTCGGGATCGACGGGTCGGCCGCGCGCGCGATCATGTCGGCCGGGGTCGGCACGGCGCGCTGCGACTCGATCACCCGCGCCTCAGCACTCGACACGAGCCGGTCGCCGACCCGGTGCGTAACGGTGCTGCGCTCGGCGGCCTCGGCCTGCTGGCGCGCCATGCTTTCGACCTGGTCTGTACCGGCGGCGACCGGGATCGGCGCCGCGCGGCGGATCTCCGCCCACCGGTCGTTACGAGCGCGCTCCTGTTCGGCCCGCTCATCGGCCGCGATCCATTCTGTCATTTTCTTATCCTCTCAAGATCGTCTTACTTTCCGGGAAATGCTTGATCTTGCTGCCGCTGCATTTCCTGCATTTCCTGCAATTGCTCCGGTGCTGCCGGGTCCTACCTGTCGCTGCCACCAAAGTACACGCCCTCTAACAAGGTCTCGGGGCCACCGGTAAAAGGCGGGGATGGACGGAAGAAGGCCGAAACGTGCGTATAATCATTTTGGCAGCCCCAGATGTGCAGGACGGGGTGACCGGCATGACCTGCAAGCCCGCAGGGTTTGAGTCGCACCTACTAGCTCTCAGTGCAAGGCCGGCTCGGACGGGCCGCTGGTGACAGCGGAGCCGGTCAAGGCCACTTTCCGCGATGGGCGCGGCGAGGTTCCCGAATTCCTTTTGGTTCGGGTGCTCGCCGAAGTGCGCGCCCCGGGAAAGGTGGCCTTAGATGCCCACCATGGTAAGTAAGCCTGCGCCGTTCGAGGTCGATTTCGACAAGGGCCGAACGAGCGATGGAAGGCCCGCGCTCACCGTCAACGAATTCGCCATTTTCGCTGGACTCCACATTTCCACCGTCTACCTGATGGCGGAGCGTGGCGAGATCCGCGTGGTGCGGGCGGGCAAGAAGATCCTCATTCCGGTCCGCGAGGTCGCTCGCTGGCTTTCCGGCGAGGAGGCGTGATGGCCCGCTCGAATGACTCCGACTTCCTGACGGGCATGGCGGTGCTCTATCGCCAGGAACTCGGCGAGGAGACGTTCGATGACATCGTCGACCTCGCCGAGGACGAGCTGGCCGAGAACGACGATCGCTGGTGGACGAGGGAGCTGCTCCGTGAGGAAGCCGAGGACGAGCTGGCCGAGGCGTCGCTGAGCAATACGTTCGTCGACACGCCGTACCTCAGCAGCAACTGGGCGCCGGACGCCGAGGATCTCGACTTCGCTGCCGACGACGGCGACCCACCGTGCGCACTCTGCGGCCTGCCTCGCAGCGCGCATGACTACGACGCCGACCTGTCCAATGAGGACGAGGACGAGGACGACGAGCTGCTGACCACCTGGGACGAGCAATTCCCCAGCGCCGCGCCTAACTGACAAAGCGAAAGCGCGTCCGGTTTCCACTTCCGGACGCGCCACGCTTGACAGCAGATCAATCTCTCAGCGCCCCATTACAGGCAGGACAACCATATGCCTCACGAGCAAAAATGTCGCGACTGTAAAGGCGAGCCGGACGAGTCGCGCGCCACCATCGTGCACGACTTGCAGTGCCCGGTTCTGCGCGGCATAAAACGAGCCCGCGCCGGTGACCGCACTTACTTCGAGAGCCATCCGGGCGCAAGATCGCGTCTGCGCGAAATCAGCTGGGGCGAATGCCAGGAACTGGCCGCGCTCACCGGAGTGCAATACCCGTCGGGCGCGCAAGTCGTCGTCGAGCAGGTCGAGCGCGGCGTCCGCGTGTTGCATTACTTCAAAGGGCGGCGGTCGGCATGAGCGTGACAGCGAAACGAGCCCCCACGACCCGCACAGCGCCGCGGCTGGGCATCGGAGCGGCGCACCTGGCCGCGCTCGGACTGACCGGCCAGCTACCCGACGCACCCGACGCCACGATCACCGAACAGCTCGACATCGCCCGCGAGCTGAACCGGCTCGGCGTCCCGGCGATCGTGATACGCCCGGCGCTCGACCAGGGCGGCCGCTGGCAGCACACCGGCGGCAGCGGCGGCACCGGCTACCGGCTGCCGGGCAAGTGGCAACGCAGCGCGGCCGACCCGGCGAACATCGACGCCTGGCAGCCCGGCGACGGGTTGATCATGATCACCGGCTGCGGCCTCGACGGGCTCGACGTAGACCAGCACGACGAGGCCAACGACGGCAAGGCGAGTGCGGCCGAGCTGGCCGGGGTCTGGCCGACCGTCTACGGCAAGGCGGCAACACCGAGCAATGGCACGCATGATCTCGTCGCGTCGCTGGGCGTGGCGAGCCGAAACGGCCTGCGGCCCGGCGTCGATGTCAAGGCGGGCACGGCGGACGGCGAGGGGCGCGGCTTCCTGTTCCTCGCGCCGACGATCCGGCAATCCAAGATCGACAAAAAGGTGTGCCTCTACCGCTGGACCACGCCGCCCGACTTCGCCGCGATCGAGCGCGACGCACCGGGCGACGAGTCAGGGCGCGAGCTGGCGGAGATCGTGCGCGCCGCACACAACGGTCACGGCCCCAAAGGTGACGGCTCGGCGGTAGAACGAGGCGCCAAACGGGACGCCGTTCGCGAGTTTCTGACAACCGGCGTGGATCTCGATTCGCTGATCGCGAAGGGCGTGCCGGACGGCGAGTGCCAGGACGACGTGCTCTCTCGCGCGGTCTACAAGTTGCGCGCTCGCGGGCGCTCCCGGGCCGAGGCGTTCGCGATCTGGCTGGCGATTACCGAGCGGACGACGCTGACCCGGCCGAGCGAGCCATGGACAAAGGCGGACTTCGCCCGGCACTGGCGAGGAGCGGTGAAGAAGTTGCACGAGACGACCGAAACCAGCAACGAGGACGGCGACGAGGACCGCTACGTCGACTGGTCCAGGTTCTGGGCCAGAGAACGGGTCAAGGTTGATTGGGCGGTCGAGCCGCTCATCATGCGGGGCCAGCAGGGCGTGATCTACTCACCGGCCAAGGTCGGCAAGTCGCTGCTTGCGTTGGAGATCGCCGCGGCGATCTCGACCGGCCGCGCGGTGCTCGACAGCCCCGCAGAGGACCCGCTCGACGTGATCTATCGGGACCACGAAAACACCGAGGACGACCTGTTCAACCGGCTGCGCGATCTCGGTTACGAGCCTGGTGACGACCTGTCCCGGTTGCACTACTCGTCGCTGGCTCCCTGGCTGCCGCTCGACACGAAAGCGGGCGGCGAGGAGCTGCTCGCCGAAGTTGAGGCGACCGGGGCGGAGATCGTCGTGATCGACTCCTACGCGCGCGCCGTCGAAGGCGAGGAGGACCGCGCGGACACCGTACGAGCGCTCTACCGGCACACCATGGCTCCGCTGAAACGGCTCGGCGTGACGACGATCCGGCTGGACAACACCGGCAAGGACATCGCGAAGGGCCAGCGCGGATCATCGGCCAAGGTCGACGACGTCGACGTCGTATGGGAGCTGCGCTCGCGAGGCGCGGATGCACTGTCGCTGCGCCGTACACACGAGCGGCGGCGCTACCCCGGGGCGGTCCACCTGTTCCTGCGCCGGGGCGGCGACCCGCTGCGGCACAGTCTCGACGTGCTCGGCGTGCTGGACGAGTCCAGGGAAGGTCGCGTCGAGCGTGCTATGCACCTGCTCGCCGTGCTGGACGTGCCTGCGTCGGCCGGGCGGGACCGCGCCTGCAAGGCGCTGAAAGAGGCCGGGCAGTCGATGCGGGCGGAGATCGTCGCCGAGGCCGTCAAGCGCCGGAAGGCAGACGCCGAGGAGGAGCCGTACTGATCATGGAAACCTGTTCCCGAACCTGTTCCCGGGGCGATCTTGGCCCGATTGATCCGAGACCTGCTCCGACCTGTTCCCAAACCTGTTCCCGACCTGTTCCCACCTGTTTGCGCGGCACCTGTTCCCGTGTGGCGCACCCTATGTGCGCACCGGCGGAACAGCCGGGACAGGTCCCAGAGCTAGCTACTGGCAGCGAAGATCGTTTCTGCTCCGCTGCCTGGCTACCAGCGCTTGGCGCCCGTGGCCCTGCGACGTTTGGGTCGCCTGCAACGCGGGATAGTTGCGACGTGAGCGATTTCCGACCTGACGACGAAGCCATGCAGGCGCTCAGTGAGGTGACCTGGGCGGCGATCCTCGCCGAGTCCTGTCTGAAGAAGACCTGTCGCAATCTGACCCGAGCCGTTGATCACAAGGGCCTGAAGGGAAAGTGGATCGAGCAAGCCAGGCAGGTGCTGGAGTCGGCCCAGGATCGAGCCGCCGCCGCAAAGGTCGGCGGCTGGCTCGACCAGGTCGACCAAGCCTTGGAAGAACGCAACAAACTTCTGCACAGTGACCGAACCCAGGTCGTCTGGTCCACGCCCGACGGCGTTGGCGTCCCCGACGGCACAGCGCTCTATCACTGGAAGAGCGGCCAGGTCACTTATCTGGACGCCCAATCCCTGCGCGCCCTGGCGCAGCGACTGTCTCGCTGCATCGAGGGATGGGAAGACATTCACGCGACCGCCTCTCGCATCCGCACCGTTGCCGACCTGAGCGCGCCCATCGCCGCTGGGGGCCCGCTCGGCTCTTGTAGCCGTTCTCTATCGGAAACCTATACAAAGCGGAGAACCAAACCCCCGAAGGGAAGATCAACATGAATGAGCAGACTCCGGTCGTCGACTGCACCCGCGTCCGCAGCAAGCACGGCGACGTCGACACGCTGCGAGTCGTGTGTCCTTCCTGCTGGACCTACCGCGGCGCGTTCGGAAGTGGCGACGTCGACGCAACCGGGACTTACAAGAAGCGGCCGAGGCGAGCGAGGCCTGTCACGCACATTCACGGCGCGGTCGCCCCGCGCCCCGGCAGCGGCGACGGCGACCGGGGGCCGCATTGCTTCGTCAGGCACGCAAGCGTCCTCGGCCGCGGCTACGTCCTGCGCGAGGTGCGCAGATGACGCACAGGATCACTGTCACGCAGATGAGCAAGGTTGGCGGGCGAGCTGCACTTGCGGCTGGCGCACGACTCGCCGCTCGCGTGAACTTCGCGACCGCGACGCCGACGCGCACGCGATGGAAAACATACCGCGAGGTATGCCCGCCCGAAACCCGCAAGCGAACGGGTGATCCCGCCTGATTCGGCAAGCTTGCAGCGACATTTCGGGGTACACTTGCAGACACACCCCCGAACGCCCAGGAAGGCAAAGAGACCATGATCGACAAGACTCGGGAGACCCGCCTGCGGCGCGCCGCGCAACGGCAGGGCCTGCGGCTGGAGAGATCGCGCCGCCGCGATGAGCGGGCGCTCGACTACGGCCGGTACTGGCTTATCAACGAGCGCCCGGAGCCGCACTACGTCTTCGGCGGCGAGTACGGCGCCACCATCGACGAGATCGAGCAGGAGCTGACGAAGTGACCAGCAAGAAGATCCCGGAACCTCGCGACGGCGAGCCGATCAAGCTCGTCTGGACCGCACTGGACGCCGACGGCCAGAGAACGCCCGAGAGCAAGCCGCGTTACCGCGTCGTGCTCGACGCCGGTACGCCGGGCGGCAAGCGCCGTCAGGTCCGCACCACCCATGACTCGCTGACCGAGGCCCGCGCGCACGTCAAGGCTGTCCAGGTCGACCGCAAGCGCGGCCAGTACGTCGCGCCCGACCGGCAGACCGTGAACGACGCCCTCGACGACTGGCTCGCGGGCGCCCGGCACCTCAAGCCGAGCACGAAGCACGGCTACGAAGTGCACCTGCGCCCGGTCCGCGAGCGCATTGGCTCGATCGCGCTGCAAGCGCTGACGAAGCGGCACGTTGACGACCTCGTCACCTATCTGTCCACGACCGGCGGGCTCAAGGGAGCTGGCCGCTCGGCGAGCACCGTCCGGCAGGCGCTCGTCGTGCTGAACGAGGCCGTCCAGGACGCCGTCCGGGCGGACAAGCTGACCCGCAACGTCGTGGCACTCGTCCGCAAGCCTCAGGTCGTCTCTGCCGAGCCCGCAACGTGGTCCGCCGAGCAGTTGGGCGCCTTCCTCGACGCGGCCGAGGTCGACCGCTACAGCGCGTTGTGGAACGTCGCCGCGCACGGGCTGCGGCGCGGCGAGGTCGTCGGCCTGCGGTGGAGCGACGTCGACCTCGACGCGGCCGAGGCCCGCGTCCGGCAGAACCGCGTAGCGGTTGACGGCACGCTCGACGGCGTGGCCGTGGGTGAGCCCAAGACGGCCGCTGGCCGTCGCACGGTCCCGCTCGACGCGCGCGCCGTGCGAGCGCTGCGGGCACTGCGCGCCTTGCAGGCCAGCGAGCGGCTGGCGGCGGGCGAGTGCTACGAGGCGACCGACCTGATCGCGGTCGACGAGCTGGGTCGCCCGATCTCACCCGACGCGTTCAGCGACCGCTTCGCCAAGATCGCGAAGGCGGCGGGGTTGCCGGTGATCCGGCTGCACGACACACGGCACACGAGGGCGAGCCTGCTCGTCGAGGCCGGGGTCGACATCCGCACCGTTGCCGACCTGCTCGGCCACGCTGACGCGGCCTTCGCGCTCAAGCGCTACGTGCACAGCTCCGACGACCGCAGGCGCGCCGCGACGGCGGCGGTCGCTACCCTCCTGGAGACCCGTTCGGCGGTGTGAGTGTGACACTGATGTGACACTGACGCCGCAAAACGGACAGATCGACTAGCAGCGTTGCAGCGCCACAGGCCAGTAGTTCCGGGGCCTAGAAGCGTCTGAGGGGCGGTAGCTCAGCTGGTTAGAGCAGGGGACTCATAATCCCTGGGTCGCGGGTTCGAGTCCCGCCCGCCCCACTGGCCACCATGGATCTGCACCGGCGGAGAACGCGGCGTGCGTACTCGGGGTGAGCCACAACGCGTCCACGCCGAGAGGCGAGGTGTGCACACGCAGTGGTCAGTGCACGAGTTGCGGCGGTGGAAGGGAAGTTGCGGGCGGCTCCTGCGGCACGTCTTCGGGGCTCCTCCGTACCCAGGAAAGCCAGCGCGGCAGATACCAGTTGTGGTCACCGAGCAGGCTCATGACCGACGGGAGCAACACGGCGCGCACGAGAGTCGCATCGAGCAGCACCGCGACGGCGAGCCCTAGGCTCAACTGCTTGAACTGCTGCAGCGAGAGCGTGCCGAAGACGCAGAAGACAGCGACCATGATCACCGCGGCGCTGGTGACGACGCCCGCGGTGCTCCGGATGCCGGTCGCCACGGCCTCGCGGGTCGGCTGGCCGCCGTCGTGCGCCTCCTTGATGCGGGACACGACGAAGACGTGGTAGTCCATCGACAGCCCGAACAGCACGACGAACACGAACAGCGGGATCCATGACTCGATGGCCCCCGGGGCAGTCGTGCCGATCAGCGAGTCGCCCCAGCCGTACTGGAAGACGGCGACCAGCGCTCCGTACGCCGCACCCACCGACAGCAGGTTCAGGGCGATCGTCGTCGCGGGGATCACGACCGAGCCGAACGCGACCAGCATCAGCAGGAACGTGATGGTGAGGACGAAGACGAATACCGGGACGATGCCGCGCCGCAGCGTACCGGTGAAATCGAGCGATGCCGCGAGGTTGCCGCCGACGAGCACCTCTGCGCCGGGGATCGTGCCGAGCGTGCTGGGCGCGATCTCGTCGTGCAACGTGTCGAGTGCGTGTCGCGAGGTGGCGTTCGACCCGTTGCCCGCCATCGGCACGTAGATCGCCACGAGGTTCACCGCCGGGTGGCTGCGCACCTCGATCGGCTCGCCGAACTCGCCGCTTCGCAGGGCGGCCTGCTTGAAGGACGTGATCGCGGCCTGGACGTTCGCGGCACGCACGTCCGGCGCCTTGACCACGACCATGGCCGGTGCCGGCCCGCCGGGGAAGGCGGTCATCATGTGGTGGTAGGTCTGCACGATCGGCGTGTCGGCCGGCAGGATCTTGTCGACGCCGAGAGTCTCGGTGTGCAGGCTGAGCGCCGGTGCGGCCACGGTGAGGAGGAACGCGCCGGCGAGCGCAGCGGAGACACCGGGGCGGGCGAGTACCGCGCGCAGAAAGCCGCTCCAGATCCGGCCGCTGCCGGGTGCACGCCGTTTCCGGTGCAGCAGCGGGATCCTGCCGAGCTCGACGCGATCGCCGAGCATCGACAGCAACGCCGGGAGCACCGTCACAGAGCCGACCACCGCGATCAGCACCACCGAGATCGTCGCGACTGCGAAGCCGGCGAACAGCTGCATGCCGGACAGGAACATGCCGGCCATCGCAACGATCACCGTCATGCCGGAGATGAGCACCGATCGCCCGGACGTCGCCGCCGCGATCTCCAGCGCCGCACGGCGGTCCCGGCCGGCGGCCCGCTCCTCGCGCTCGCGGCGCAGGTAGAACAGGCAGTAGTCCACGCCGACGGCCAGGCCCATCAGAAGCATCACCGAGCTTGCGGAATCGTCCATGTGCATGGCGTGGCTGAACAGCGCGAGCAGGCCGTTGGCGGCGAGGAACGCCGTCAGCGCCAGCAGCACCGGCAACACCGCGGCGAGCAGTGCGCCGAAGACGACGAGCAGGATGCCGAGTGCCAGTGGCACCGCCGTCCACTCGGCCCGCCGGAAGTCCTTGATGACCGTGTCGTTGAACCACTTGTTCGCGCTCGCGTCGCCGAACTGCTCGATCCGCACCTCCGGGTGCGCGGCCCGTGCTGTAGCGATCGCGTCGAGCACCGGCTGCACTCGCGTCGTCAGCGGTCTCCGCGTCACCCTTCATCGCGAACTGGATCAGGACGTCGTGCCCGCTCGCCGAGACGGTGGTCGGGCGCACGTCCGTGACCCGGCCGGTGCCGCGCACCCCGGACAGCACCGCCTGCACCGCGGCCCGGAAGCCGCTCGTGCCGGCCGTCGCCGTGGCGCTGTGCACCAGCACCATCTCCTGCGCGGGTGCGGCGACCCCGGCGTCGGTGAGCAGGCGATAGGCCCGCCCGGACTCGCCGGTGCCGTACTCGGCCTGCGTCATGGTCACCTGGCCGACGGCGGCGCCGATCATCATCGTCACGACCACCATGACCAGCCAGCCGACGACCGCCCAGACGCGGTGCCGCGCGCTCCATCTGCCGAGCGAGGCAGCCACATTTGCGTGACCCGTCACCGGTCACCCCCAACGTCCCTCGTGCCGGTGCCTCCCATCCACGCAGCGCGGCCACGCCGGCGGTAGTGCCGGAACGGTCCGCCGGGACAGGTCGAAAGTCCTATTGCGCGCGCTCGAGCGGGACCTGCGAAACAAGTCAGAGCGGCGCGACCAGCGACGTCGCCGTCGGCAGATGTGTCAGACGGCTCACGTCGGGTCGGCCGCTCGGCGGCTTTCGTAGAGGCGGATCGACCAGAGGTAGCTCGCGAGCGTGATCCCGAGGCTCCACGCGACGGCTTGGATCGCGTGTGTCCCGATCGCGGTATGCGTGAGCAGTCCGCGCACCGTCTGGGTGGCTGCGGTGAAGGGCTGGTACTCGGCGAACTGACGCAGCCCGGTGGGCAGGCTGGCGGTCGGGACGAAGCCGCTGCTGAGGAATGGGAGCAGTGTCAGGAACATCGGTGTGTTGCTGGCGGTCTCGACGCTCTTGGCTGCCAGTCCGAGTGCGGTGGACAGCCAGATCAGCGCGAGACTGAACAGCGCGAGTATGCCGGCCGTGGCGAGCCAGGCGAGCGGGTCGGTTGTCGGGCGGAATCCGAGCGCTACGGCGACGGCGGTGACGAGGATCAGCACAGCGAGTGTCTGCAGCAGGCTGCCGATCACGTGACCGGTGAGCACGGCTGCGCGGCCGATCGCCATGGTGCGGAAGCGGTCGATGATCCCGCTCGTCATGTCTGTGGCGACGGAGATCGCGGTGCCGAGCGCTGCGGATGCGACGGTCATGATCAGGATGCCGGGTGCGACGTAGGTGAGGTACGCGGCGCGGCCGCCGTGCACGCTGCCCGGAACCGCGAGGCCCGTCCCGAGCTGGCCGCCGAAGACGTAGACGAACAGCAGGAGGAACACGATCGGGAAGCCGGCCAACATCAACGTCAACGACGGATACCGGAGTTGATGTTTGAGGTTACGGCGCAGCATTGTCGCCGAGTCGGCCGCGGTGTAGGCGAGTGCGCTCATGTCAGGACTGCTTCCTCTTCGGCGTGCGCCTCGGGCGCGGAAGTGTGGCCGGTGACTGCGAAGAACACGTCGTCGAGGTCCGGTGTGTGGATCGCAAGCCCTGCCACGTCGATGCGTGCGTCGTGCAACTGATCGAGCAGGTGGCGTAGCGCGGTGACGCTGCCGTCGCCGGGGATCTGCAGCGTGAGCTGGTCGACGTCGGAGGTAGCAGCCGGCAGTAGGTCGCCCGCCGCGCGCAGGGTGTGCGGCGCGTCGAAGCGGAGCTCGATGTGTTCGCCGGGGATGCGGCGTTTGAGCTCGGCCGGTGTTCCTTCTGCGACGATCTCGCCTCGGTCGAGGACCGCGACCCGATCGGCGAGTTGGTCGGCCTCCTCGAGGTGCTGGGTGGTGAGGAAGATCGTCACGCCGTCGGCGACCAGTTCGCGGATGATCTGCCACATCGTGCGGCGGCTGCGCGGGATCTAGCCCGGTGGTCGGCTCGTCGAGGAAGATCAGACTCGGTGAGGCGACCAACGTCATCGCGAGGTCGAGGCGTCGGCGCATGCCGCCGGAGTATGTCGAGAGTGGCTTGCGCGCCGCGTCGGTGAGCTCGAACCGTTCCAGCAGTTCGGCCACTCGCGTGCGTCGGATGCTGCGGTCCAGGTGGCCGAGGTCGGCCATCAGCCGCAGGTTCTCTTCGCCGGTGAGGAAGTTGTCGACGGCCGAGAACTGGCCGGTCACGCCGATCGCGGCACGCACCGCATCTCGCTCCGCGACGACGTCGTGACCCATCACCCGCATCTCGCCCGAGTCGGCGCGGATGAGGGTCGACAGGATCCGCACGATCGTGGTCTTGCCGGCCCCGTTGGGTCCGAGCAATGCATAGACGGTGCCTTGGTCGACCGTCAGGTCGACATCACGCAGCACCGCGTGGGTGCCGTAGGACTTGCAGATCTTGGCCGCGCTGATCGCGGCCCCATTGGTCGTCATCTGATCCTCGTTTCAGCTGAGCAACGTGTCGTCGGGAAGTTGACCGGCGGCGCGCAGCGCCTCGCGGCGTTCCTTCCATTCCTTCTCGAGCAGCGGCAGTCGTTCGACGAGGAAGTCGGCGAACGCCGCGTGCTCCAGCAGCACGGCCCGCCGCTCGGGTGACGCGTCGGCCAGGATCGCCAGGCCTTCGCGCGCCAGGTCGCCCTGCTCCTGGTACTCGGTCACGTCGAAACCCATCGACCGGGGTCCGGTGATGTCGACACGCACCTTGTCCATCCGCTCCCCGGCAGCTCGGGACCGGCGGATGAGCCCCAGCGTCTCGAGCGTGCTGACGGCACCCGCGATCGCGCTCCGGCTGGCGAGCAGCGCCTCTGCGAGCTCGCCGATGCTCTGCTCGCGCGGTTCGCACAGAGACAGGTAGCCGATCAGCCGCCCCACCATCGGCGCCATCCCGTAGCGGCGCGCGTACAGCCGGCCCGCATGGTCCGCGAACGTGACTTCGGCATCCGTAGGCATGTAGCCGAAACTACAGATACTCCTGAGATAACACAAATCTGTGTTATTTGAGGACTACCAACCTGGCCGGCAGCGTCGCTCGGATGCTCAGCGCGCGAGGTATCGCAGCTCGGGGTGCTCGGCCTCGATCTCGATCAGCCGGTTGTATTTCGCGACCCGCTCACCGCGCGCCGGCGCACCGGACTTGAGCTGCCCGCAGCCGGTCGCGACCGTCAGGTCCGCGATGAAACTGTCCGGCGTCTCGCCAGAGCGGTGACTCACCATCTGCGCCCAACCCGCCGCACGGCACAGCCGCATCGCCTCGAGCGTCTCGGTGACCGTGCCGATCTGGTTCACCTTGATCAGCGCCGCGTTGGCAACGTTGCGCTCGATCGCCTCGGCGATGATGCCCGGGTTGGTGACGAGGATGTCGTCGCCGACGATCTGCACACGATCACCGATCGCGGCGTTGAGCCGCTGCCAGCCGTCCCAGTCGCCCTCCGCCAGACCATCCTCGAGGCTCCACACCGGGTACCGGGCGACGATCTCGCCGTAGCGGGCGATCATGTCGTCGCTGGACAGCCGCTCGCCGGCAACTGTGTAGCTGCCGTCGCGGTAGAACTCGCTCGCAGCCGGGTCCAGCGCGATGGCCACGCCGTCCGGACCCGGGCGGTACCCAGCGTCCTCGATGGCGGCGACCAGCTCGGCGAGCACGTCCTCGGGCCGCGCGATGTCGGGGGCGAAGCCGCCCTCGTCACCCAGTCCGGTCGCGAAGCCCTTGCTCGACAGCCGACGGCGCAGTGCGGCATAGACCTCCGCGCCTGCCCGCACCGATTCGGAGACCGACGGCGCGCCCAGCGGCGTGATCATGAACTCCTGGAAGTCCAGGCTGTTCGGGGCGTGCACGCCGCCGTTGAGGACGTTGAAGCACAATGCCCCCGGCCGCGCCGGCAGATCGTGTTCGGGCGCGAGGCTGCGCCACAACGGGAGGTTCTGGATCTGGGCGACGACCCGCGCCGCGGCCATCGACACGCCGACGATCGCGTTCGCACCGAGCCGGGACTTCGTGGGCGTGCCGTCCAACGCGATCAGCGCGGCGTCCAGGTCCGCCAGGTGGGCGAACGTCCGGCCGGTCAGCTCGGCGGCGATCTCCCCGTTGACGTGGGCGACCGCGTTCAGCACCCCTGACCCGCCGTAACGGGTCGCGTCGCCATCGCGTAGCTCCACGGCCTCTCGGGTACCCGTCGATGCACCGGACGGGACGCCGGCGGTGGCGCCGAAGCCGTCCTTCGTCGTGAGCGCGACGGCCAATGTCGGCCGTGACCGCGAGTCGAGAATCTCCGTCGCCGAGACGGACTGGAACTTCAGCATGGCGATCTCCCTACGTCCGCAACCAGCTTTGCGAATCGGGGTGGGTCCGTCCCAGGGGCGAAAGACTCCCGTCCTCCCAGGCCGGGCGGACCCGTGCTGCTCCACTGCTGCGACCCGGACCCAACCGCTTCCGCGTTGCGGTCTACTGATCGGTCGCCGGCGGCGCGTCAGTCGATGCGCGCCGACATCTCGCGGATCTCCTGCGCAAGCTCGAGGCGAGCACGTGCAAAGCCGACTGCCTCGTCGAGGTGCTTGAAGGTGGCGGTGCTTTCGCCGGCCGTCACATCGAAGCCCCGCGGGGTCATCCTGATCTCGATGGTCTTCGGCATCTGCCCGGCCTCCTTCGCGCCTGGGCAAATCCTCGGCGCGGGGCCGCCGCGCGAGCAGGGAAGGACGACACCGGTGCGACAGGTCGCCCGACCTGACCCCGGTGGTGGCAAGGTCCCGGCGTGGGCGGGACCTATGCCGGAGGCAGGTGCGGCACGAGGCTGAACGCCTCTTCCTCCTCCTGCGCATTGTGCAGCCGCAGGATCGCGTGCAACCCGTACAGCAGCCTGCGCAGTTCGATGACGTCCTCGGCACGGGCCCGATCGGCGTCCAGGCCGGTGAGCAGCCGGCGCAACCCGGCGACCTGATGCGCGATCTCCGCGTGCGTGCGGCTCAACGAGGCAGTGGCGTCGGTACCGCCGAGCGCGCGCGCCACGAGCGGCACTAGCACCGTCTCGTCCGCGTCCTCGTGCGGCAGCAGTTCGTTTTCCAGTCGGTCCAGCAGGCGCCGGGCCGGATCGAGGTCGAGCTCGTCGGTCGAGAGAGCGTCGGCGACGGTGCGGAGCTGCTCGATGACCGGCAGCACGGCATCGTGCTCGGCGCGCAGTTCGTGCGCGGTTGCGATGTCGGTGGCCGGCATGGCAACCGTGTGCATGCGGCCCGGCAGGACCGCGACGAGTGCGATACCGATCGCGAGGACGTCGATGACCTCTTGCAGCACCGCACCGACGGCAGGCACGAGGAACCCGGCCGCGGCGAGGACCATCGCCGCAAGCGACAGCCCCATGCCGACGATGACGGCGCGCCACGCGATTCGCTTGGCACGCTGGGCGATGAGGATCGCGTCGGCGAGGGCGTCCACCCTGTCCACCGTCAGCACGACGTCGGCCGCCTCGGACGACGCAGTGGCCCCGCGCGCGGCGAGCGCGACACCGACCCCGGCGGCGGCGAGCGCGGGCGCGTCGTTGATGCCGTCGCCGACCATGATCGTCGCCGCGGTTGCCGACTCCTCGCGGATCGCGGCAAGTTTGGCCGCCGGATCGCGGTCGGCAAGGACGCTGTCGACGCCGACCATGCGCCCGACGGCATCGGCGACGTCGGCGCGGTCCCCGGTGACGAGCACCACCCGCTCGACGCCCGCGGCACGCAGCGCGCGCACCATCCGGCGCGCATCAGGACGGATCGGGTCGCTCAGCAGCAGCGCACCGGCGGGCTCGTCGTCGACCCGGACGAACACCGCCAGCGAACCGTCCAGCTCGGCGCGGCGGCGGGCCTGGCGCGCCCAGCCGGGCGGGTCGTCGCCGACGATCCACGCCATCTTGCCGAGCCGGACCCGGCGGCCACCGACCTCGCCCTCGATGCCGTAGCCGTGGACCTCATGGGCACCGTTCGGCATCAGCAACGGGAGCCGGCCGCGGGCGCCCGCCGAAACGATGCCGGCCGCGAGGACGTGCGGCGAGAGCTGGTCCAGGGAGGCTGCCGAACGAAGCACCTCGTCGGAGGACACCGCGCCGCCGGCGGCGACGACATCGGTGACCCGTGGCCGTCCCAAGGTGAGGGTCCCGGTCTTGTCGAACAGCAGCACCCGCCCGGCGGCGAGGCGTTCCAGGGCACTACCGCCCTTCACGACGACCCCGGCCCGGGCCGCGCCCGACAGCCCGGACATGATCGCGATCGGCGCGGCGAGCAGCAGCGGACACGGTGTGGCGACGACAAGGACGGCCACGGCGCGGACCGGATCGCCGCTCCAGGCCCACGCGGTGCCGGCCACGGCCATTGTCAGGGGGACGAAGACCGCCGCGAGCCGGTCGGCGAGCCGCACGAACGGCGCCGACGAGGCCTGCGCCTGCTCGACGAGCCGGACGACGCCGGCGTAGGTCGACTCCGCGGCCGTGGTCGTGGCGAGGAGCTCGAGCGGCTCCCCCGCGTTGACGACCCCGCTCCGGACGTCCTCGCCGGCGCCGCGTTCGACGGGCAGCGGCTCGCCGGTGAGCGCCGACTCGTCCAGCGCCGATCCGGTCAGCAACCGGCCGTCGACGGGCAGCACCTCCCCGGAAGCGACGACGATGCGGTCGCCGACGGCGACTTCGTCGACCGGCACCTCGACCACCGCGTCCCCGGTCCGTCGCCGGGCCGTGCGCGGCGCCCGTTCGACGAGCAGGCTCAGGTCGCGACGGGCGCGGGCATCGGCGCGCTCCTCGAGCAGCCGGCCGGTGCCCAGCATGACGGCGATCATGGCGCCGGCGAACGGCTCGCGGACGGCCAGCGCACCAGCCAGGGCGAGCACCGCGATGACGTCGACGGTCAACTCGCGGCGGCGCGTCGCCGCGACGACGAGCGCGATCGAGTACCCGAGACCGATCAGCGTCGCCGCGCTCCACAACACGTCGGCCGCCGCCTCCCAGTGGCCGAGCCACACCCCCGCACCAACGCCCAGCGAGGCAACGGTCGAGACGAACAGCACGGTCGCGCTGTGTCGACGCAGGCTTCTCACACCGTCAATGGTTTCCTACCTGCGACCCGGAATGGAGTGCCGAAGGGCCTACCCACCCCCGCCTGGGCCGCGTCGCGAATACCTTCAAATTGACACGCCCGGGCGGACGGGCAACGCTGCCGACGTGCCGCACGAGGCCACATCGCTCTTGGAGCGGGAGCGGGAGCTGTCGGGGCTCACCCGCATCGTTGCGGACGCGGCGAACGGCGACGGCCGGATCGTGATCATCGAGGGCGAGGCCGGGGTAGGCAAGACCGCGCTGCTCGACGCGGCCGCCGGCACCGCGCGCGAGCACGGCATGCGGGTCCTGGCCGCGCGCGGCGCAACGCTCGAGCGGGATTTCGCGCACGGGGTCGCCCGGCAACTGTTCGAGGTCCCCGTCATGTCGCTCGGCGCCCGGGAGCGGCGGGACCTGCTGAAGGGTCCAGCCGAGGTCGCGGCCGCGTTGCTGGGCTGGGAGGACCGAACCGACGCTGACGCGCCGGCCACGACCGATGCCGCTTTCGCCGCCGTGCACGGTCTCTACTGGTTGGCGGCTAACCTCGCCACGCAGACCCCGCTGCTGCTCGTGGTGGACGACGCGCAGTGGGCCGACATCGCCTCGTTGCGGTGGCTGAACTATCTCGCCCATGGCCGCCTCGGCGGCGTCCCCGTCTGTGTCCTCATCACCTGGCGCACCGGAGAGCCGGACGCTCCCGAGGATCTGCTGCGGTCGCTGCGCTCCGAACCCGAGGTGCAGCACATCGTTGCGCGCCGGCTGTCAGCGTCAGCATCGGCCGACCTGCTCCGCCGGATCCTCGGCGGATCCGCAGCCGACGACGGCCTTTGTGCGCTCTGCCACGAGCGCACCGGCGGCAACCCGTTCCTGCTTGTCGAGCTCGCGCGTGCGCTGGAGGCCGAAGGCATCGACCGGCGCGACGAGTGGCAGCGGCTGGCCGCCCGGCTCGGTCCCGAAACCATCCGGCAGACCATGCTGCTCCGCCTGGCCCGGCTGCCCGCCGAGGCCGCAGCATTGGCGCGGGCGGTCGCCATCCTGGACTCCGACGCTGCGACCCGGCACGCCGCGGGCCTCGCGGACCTGTCGCCGACGCAGCTCGGCGCCCAGGCCGATCTGCTGAGCGCGGCGGGCGTGCTCATGTCCGGTCCGACGCTGCGATTCGCGCACCCGATCCTGCGGACGGTGATCTACGAGGACATGACGCCGCCGGCCCGGGCGATCGGGCACCGGCGAGCAGCCGACCTGCTGGCCGCGGCAGGAGCTCCGGACCAGGCCGCGATCCACCTGGTGCACAGCGACCCCGCCGGCGATGCGAGCGTGGTCGAGGTGCTGCGCCAGACGGCTCGCCGGCACCTCGTCCGGGGCGCACCCGACGCCGCCGTCCCCCTGCTCGCGCGGGCGCTCGCGGAGCCTCCCCAGCAGGCGGATCGATCCGACGTGCAGTACGAGCTCGGCCACGCGGAGCTGGTCGCCGGCCGTCCCGAGGCCGTCGAGCATCTCCGCGACGCCTACGACACGGCCGACGAATCGCGCCTGCGCGTCACAGCAGCCCGCGAGCTGGCCGGCGCGCTCGCGGCGGGTGGCCACGCCGACGAGGCGCTCGAGGTGCTCCGCGGGCTCGCGGACGGGCTCGCCGACTCCCCCGACCTCGCGGTCTCGGTGGAGGCGGCGGCAGCGGCGATCGCGCAGGTGAGCGGCCGGTTGCGCGGGCGCTACGCCGAGCGCCTCCAACACGTGGCGGCACGGGCGCCAGGCGATACCGCGGCGGGCCGCCGGTTGCTGGTCACCTTCGCGTACAGCGGCGTGGCGAACGGTGAGATGACCGCCGCCGAGGTCGCCGAACTGATCGACCGGGCGAGTGCCTCCGGCGACGTGTTCGACGACGAGGAAGCGGCGGCCGCCCTCTCCCCGTCGCTTCCGTGGGCGATCGCGTGCGAGATCGCGGTGGAGCGGCTGGACCGCGCGACGGCCCACGCCCGCCAGGAGCTCATCCGCGGACGCGCCCGCGGGTCGCCGCTGAGCGTGCTCACCTGCGCCGGCTACCTTGCCAGGCTCGCCTACCTGCGCGCCGACGTCCGCGGCGCCGAGGTCGAGGCGCGGGTCGCCCTCCAGGCCGCCGAGGCCATCGCGCCCACGTACTACCTCGACTGGCCGGTCAGCCAGCTCGCGCTCATCCTCGTCGAGCTCGATCGGCCGAAAGAGGCCCTCGACGTCCTCGAGCGCAACGGCTTCGCCGGCAGCACCTTGCCGCGCGATCTGTTCGCGGCGCACTTCCTCACCGAGGCGCGCATCGCCACCTGGTCGGCATTGGGCAGGCTCGACCGCGCCGCGGCCGACGCCGAGCTGCTCTGGAAGCTCGGGCGCGGACGCAGCTCGCCGCTGCTCGCCCGGCGCGGCGTGGTGGCAGAGGCGCTGCTCGCCGCCGGGCGGCGCGACCGCGCCCGCGAAGTGGCCGAGGCCGAGGTGCGGGCCGCCGCCGGGTGGGGCCTGCCGAGCGCGCGCGGCGCCGCGCTGCGCGTGCGCGGGCTCGTCGAGGGCGGGTCGGACGGACGGAAGCTGCTGGCGCGCAGCGTCACCGAACTCGACGACACCGCGCACCGGCTCGACCTGGCTCGCGCACTGATCGATCTCGGCACCGCGCTGCGCCTGGGCCGCGAGCCGTCCCGCGCCCGCGAGCCGCTGAGCCGCGGCCTGGAGATAGCCGCCTCCGGCGGTGCGGTCGCGCTGGCCGAGCGCGCGCGAACCGAGCTGCGGCTCACCGGCGCACGCCCGCAGCGCGATGCCGGTAGTCGGCTCGACGTGCTGACTGCCGCGGAGCGCCGGGTCGCGGAGCTGGTCGCGGCGGGACACGGAAACGACGCGGTTGCCCAGTCGCTGTTCGTCACCCGGCGCACAGTGGAGACGCACCTGACCTCGGTGTATCGCAAACTCGGGATCTCCGCCCGCGGCATGCTCGCCGAGGCGTTGGCCCGCGCTCGCACCTGACGCAATCTCGTGGACGGTCCACGACGCCGCCGTGCCTGGTCCACAGGGAGGATCGCCACGTGCTGGATCGCGACGCCGTGCCGCCCAGGCACCTCGAACCCACGCGGATCACGATCGAGTTCGACGCCACCGAGCAGGTGAGCGGGCGGGTGCTCGCGGCCTCCGGCGCGACCGACAGCTTCGCCGGCTGGCTGGACCTGCTGACGCTGCTGCAGTCGGTGCACACCGACCAGGGTGCCGCCGGAGATCTCGTGGAGCCGCCACGTTGATCATTGCCGCGGGGATCGCCAGGATGATCAACTGCGGGGATGATCAGTGAAATACGGGGGGACTGCCGAGCGGGCCTGGTGACTCCGGGCCTGCTCGGCGCCCGCAAGGCCCGTCCTCGTCAGCTCGGTCGCTCGGCGGCCGCCGGCCGGAAAGCCTCCTCGGCAAGCATCCGCCGGAAGTTGTCCGCTCCGACCATCGCGAGCAGCGGGCCGACCTGGCTCTCCTGGCACAGCATCGCCCGGTGCTTCGCGTCGAGGAGATCCCCGTCCAGCAGGGCGTGGATCGACAGCGACTCGACCGGGTGCACCAACGGGTCCTTGTCGGCCATCATCACGACCGACGGGTCGATGAACTGCGACATCAACTCGAACCACGCCGGCGTGGTGGAGGTGTAGTGCACCGCGGCATCGGTCCCGGACAGCGCCGCGGTCGTCCAGCGCGACACCGCCATGTGGTCCGGGTGCCATGTCCCGCCATCGGGTCCGAAGGTGAGCACCGTGTCGGGCCGGACGTCGGCAGCGATGGCGCGCAGCCTGGCGATCGCCCGCGCCTCGTCCGCGTCCGCACAGCCACCGTCCGGATAGTCGAGCCAGATGTGCTCGGTCACGCCGAGCTCGGCGAGGCACGCGGCGAGTTCCTTGGTACGGACCTCGGCGAGTTGCGGCCCAGCCGGCCAGCGCGTCTCGTCAGTCGAACCGAGCTCACCGCGCGTGGCCGTCACGCACACGACTCGCCGGCCGCCGGCCACGGCCGCGGCCATCAGTCCGGCGCAGCTGAAGCTCTCGTCGTCCGGATGGGCCCAGACGGACAGGATGGTGCCGAGGTCGGGCAGCGAGGTCGTCACAACGCCAGTGTGCCGGGTACCCAGTGCGAGGGCTACGCGAGGCGCGGGGGGTCCTGGTCGCCGTGCACGACGAGCACCGGACACGATGCGTGCTCCGCGCAGTTGGCGCTCACCGAGCCGAGCAGGAGACCGGTGAACCCGCCGTGGCCGCGGCTGCCGACGACGAGCACCACTGCACTCTTGCTCGCTTCGAGCAGGACCTTGGCAGGCAGGCCTTCCCGGACCACCAGGTTCAGCCGCGCGGGACAGCCGTCCGGGAAGACAGCGGCGATCGTCTCCTCGAGGCAACGCTTCGCGTCGACCTCGGGACTCCAGTCATCCGGTACGTAGCTCCAGCCGTAGCTGACCGGATAGTGCCAGGCCGTGACGGCGTCGACGGACGCGCCGGTCGCCTCCGCGATCCGGGCCGCCCAGCTCAATGCCCGGCGGGACTGTGCCGAGCCGTCGACACCGACGACGATCCGGGCCTCAGACATCTCGTTGCCGGTCATGGTTCGTCCTTTCCCTCACCTCCAGCTTCGTTCTCGACGCGGCCGCAGAGCAGGGCACAACGTCACATTCCGTCGCTGCGTCGATGTACATTCCCTTGACGCCCGCCTAACGTCCCGGGATCTAGGGCCCATCGGCACCTAAGAAGCGGGTGCCCACCTGCCGACAGTTGTTGTTGGGACCCGTCTCCGGGGCCTGTGCCACTAAGCGTGGGATTGGCACCTCTCGACACACCGGGATGCCATGATGCGCAGCCGCGCCGTTGCTCGGCGGACGCCTGGCGAGCCGGGCGACGTCCGCACGTTCGGGCACCACGACCTCGCCGACGATCGGCCGCTTGCCGAGCCGGCGAAGCGACGCGACCGGGAGGGCACTGTGTTGACACGCAGGTCTGCTTGGACAGCGCCGCTCGCCTTGATCGCTGTCGGCGCCGCGACCGCGATCGCCGCCGACTTCACCGGAGACGTGACGGCGATGATCCTGCGCGCGTCGGTCGGGGCAGTGGCCGTCGCGGCGATCATCTACGGTGCACGTCGCAACCAGGCACGGCCGCCCGTCGCGTGGTGGGTCATCGCCGCGGGCATCGGCGTCTGGGTCGCCGGTGACACGATCTGGGACAGCCTGGACATCGCCCTGGCCGACTCCGGCTCGAACTGGTACTACGTCCCGAACATCCTCTACCTGATCATGTACCCAGCGCTCGTCTGGGCAATCATCAAACTCGTCGCCGCACAGCGCCAGAAGGCCGGCGTCGAGCGCGTCATCGACTCGTTCCTCCCTGCGCTGATGCTCCTCCTGCTCGTGCGGGTCTTCCTCGTGGACCCGGCCTTCTCCGGCAGCTCGGTCGAGACCGCGTTCAACGCCGCCTTCCCCCTGGGCGATGCGCTGCTGCTGGCCGGTGTCACCTGGCTGCTCTTCACGCCGGGGATGCGCAACTGGTCGGCGTGGCTGCTGGCCACGGGAACGGCGACGATGCTCGTCGCCGACCTCCTGTGGGACCTGCAGGACCGAGTCTCGCCCGACGCGTGGAACTCGTTCATCAATCCGCTGTACCCGATCTCCTATGCGATCATCGGAGCCGCCGCGCTGCACCCGTCCGTCGGCGTCGTCGTCGAGCGCACCGGCTCGGACACCCACCATGAGCGCGCCCGCCTCGCGATGCTCTGCGCGGCCCTGGCGCTCATCCCGGTCGTGGCGCTCGAAGCGGATCGCAACGACGTGCTGATCGAGGCACTTACGGCGACGCTGGTGGCCGCGATCGGCCTGCGGTTCATCACCCTCGTGCGAGCACTGCAGCGCGCCCAAACGGCGGCGCATCTGAGCGCGATGCGGTTCCAGAGCCTCGTCGCGTCCGTCCCGGTGGGCATCCTCGAAGCGGACGCGTCGGCAACGATCGTCTTCAGCAACCACGCGATCGACGCGCTGATCGGCCGGTCCGCGGTCGGGATGACCGCCGAGGAGCTGACCGAGACGTTCATCGATCCGCGCGATCACGAAGCGGTCACCGCGGCCATCGCGTCCGTCGTCGACGGCCGGAGCTCCTCGGCGCAGATGCGCATCCGCGGCTTGGAAGACGTCGAGCGGTGGGTCGCCTGGTACGGCGCTCCGGTTCGCGACGGGAGCGGTCGGTTCGCCGGCGCATTCTCCTCGATGATCGAGATAACCCCGCTCAAGAACGCCGAGCGAGTGCTCGCGCTGCAGGCCACGCACGATCCGCTCACCGCGCTGCCTAATCGGCGCATGCTCTACGACCGGCTCAGCACCGCGCTGGCCCGGCTCAACCGCCAGCCCGGGATGGTGGTCGTGCTGTTCCTCGATCTCGATGGCTTCAAGGCGGTCAACGACTCGTTCGGCCACGACGTCGGTGACGACCTGCTCCAGGTCGTGGCCGAACGGCTGCGCAGCTGCGTGCGAGCCGATGACGTCGTGGCCCGTTTCGGTGGCGACGAGTTCGTCATCGTGCTCGAGCGGGTCATCGTGCGGACCTATGCCGCTCAGGTGGCCGCCAAGATCATCGAATCGGTCTCGGCGCCGATAACCCTCGAGGGCGCCCAGCGGACCGTGAGCGTAAGTGCGAGCGTCGGTATCGCCTCGAGCGCGAACCCCGCCGACGACCCGGACGCGCTCGTGCGGGACTCCGACGCGGCGATGTTCGAAGCCAAGCGAGCGGGTCGCGGCACATACCGGTTCTTCGACCCCGAATGCGATGACGCGATCGACCAGCGGATCCGGCCAGGCGAGCGGCTGAGCCGCAGCTGAGCCCCGGTCAGGCGAAAGCCCCACCGCGGGACGGACCATCGTCCCTACGCAGCGCCGACCGCGGCGCCGATCCTCGAAGGTGCAGCGCACCGACCCGCGTGCCCCCGCGAGAGGCCGACGATGGACCACACCGCAGCCGTCGTTGTGGGGCTCGGCAGCGACCCCGAGGGCTGCCCCGAACTCGACTGGGGCGCACGGGAGGCCCAGAGCCGCAGCCGACCGCTGCACATCCTGCGGGCATCCGACCGCTCGGCCGTCGCAGTCCCCTGGGAGGCGTCGGTCGACCCTGCGGTGCTGGCCGCGCTCCGGCACGCCGATGAGGAACGGGTGCGGATCGCCGTCGTCCACGCCCGCAGAAGGTGGCCCGAGCTGCTCGTGTGGGGCAGCGTCGTGGACCGCGCCGCGGCAGACGTCTTGTGCGACGCCTCCGCAGAGGCAGAGGTGACGGTGCTGGGCTCGCGGCGCCTCAACGCGTTGAGCGCCGCCATTCTCGGCTCGGTCAGCGCGGCCGTCGCGGCAACCGGATCCGGCCCGGTGGTCGTGGTCGGCCACCCCGCCGGCGATCCCGCGAACGACCCCGACGACCTCGAGGTGGTGGTCGGCATCGACGGCTCAGACGACACCGACGCCGTGCTCGCATTCGCCTTCGACTATGCAAGCCGTCAGCACCGCCCGGTGCACGCCGTCTACTGCTGGAGCCCGGATCTGCTCGCCACGATGCAGTGGCGCCCCGACCCGCCGGTACCGGAGCGCGCAGAGCGCTGGCTCGCCGAGGCGATCGCCGGCTGGCGCGAGAACTACCCCGACGTCGTCGCCCGCCGCAGTGTCGTCCGAGACTTCCCGGTCGCCGGGCTCGTGCGCGCGTCCGCCGGGCAGGACCTGCTCGTCATCGGCAGCCGCTCCGCGCACACGCGCGCCGCCACGATGCTCGGTTCGGTCAGTCAGGGTGCGCTGCACCACGCGTCCTGCTCGGTGGCCGTCGTGCACCCGCGGGCTGACTAGGGACGCCGGACCGCGTCGTCGCGCTCGACCTCGAGCGGGACCAACGTCCTCCATTCGACGGGGCACGACCGGCCATTCGGCACTACGGCCGGTGGGCGGAGATGAGCGAATCTGGATTGGCGAGAGGAGCCGCCATGTCGCAGTACTCGATCCTCGTCGGACTTGACGGTCCGCGCACAGCGTGGCAGGCCCTCGACTGGGCCGGCGACGAGGCGCAGCACACCGCTCGTCCCGTGCTGATCGCGCACGTCGCCCACCTCGCCGCAGAGCACGCCGCTGTCGATCCGCGGGGCGCCGAGCGCGAGTTGCTGGCCAAGGCGGCTGCCCGGCTGGCCGAGCGCTACCCCGGCGTGACGGCCACGACCGCGCTGCTGGCGGGCGATCCTGCCGGCGTGCTCATCGAGCTGTCCGGCTCGGCCGACCTCGTCGTCGTCGGACGCGGGCACCGCGACCTCCCTCATCGGCTGCTGGGCTCCGTCGCGAACAAGGTCCTGGCGCACGCGGGCTGCCCGACCGCGGTCGTCCCGGGCGGACGAGGTGTCGCCAGGAACGTCATCGCAGTCGGTGTCTCGGATTCGGCAGGCGGCGCGGCAGCCCTGAGCTTCGCGTTCACTGAAGCCGCCCGCCGCGACGCGGAGGTTGTCGCGGTCCGATCCTGGTCCATGCACGAGTGGCGGCTCGCCGCCGCCGCGGCCCTGCCGTTGTCCTCACCCGAGCTCTGGGAGACGCAGGAGCGGACGTTGCTCGAAGACTGTCTGCGCGTGGTGCGGGACGCGTTCCCGTCGGTGCGGTCGCGGACGGTCCTGAGTTCCGCCCCGACCGAGATCGCCCTCGAGCGCGAGAGCGAGACCGCCGCGATGCTCGTCCTCGGCTGCCGGCGCTCCGCGGGCGGGTTGCTGCCCCGACTGGGGCCGCTCAGTTCGTGGGCCGCCCATCACTTCGGGTGCCCGGTCGTGATCGTCGGCGCCCCTGTGAACCCCACCTCCGGCAAGCCCATGACGGACAGCGCGCGCGTGGCCGTCCCTTACCTAGGAGACGGAACGTGATCAATCGAGCGGGACGACGTCAGGTACGCGCGGCAGCGCGCCGGGCAAACGCGGCACATCCCACGTTCGACGGCTGGGTGCGCCTCGAATCGAGCGGCTGGTACCTCCAGGTGTCCGACTTCCTCGACGAGCCGGCCGCAGCGACGCTCGTGGGCGAGGACGCCGCCTGGCATTTCGCGGTCACCGACTGGCAGCACCGCCGGCCCGCGATCTGGCGCCGGACGAGGCGCCGCGCGTGGCTCGCCGAGGAGGCACGGCTCGCGGCGCAGGCCGCGCTGCTCGTCGAGGCGAGCACGCACCTGCGCACGCTGCGACCGATGAGCGACGCGCCGGGCTGACGCCTCCCGAGCGGCTACGCCGCCTCGCTGCCGGCCACGACCACGACCACGACCAGCTGATTCACGATGTCGCCTCCGGCCGGTTGGCGTGCGCTGAACGATTGTTCTATCCTCTGAATGTGCGTTCAGCACGCGATGACCTGACCGCGGCGGCGGCGATCCGCAACGCGGCAATGCGGCTGTTCGCCGAGCGAGGCGCGGCCGCAGTGACGGTGCGCGACGTCGCCGCCGCATCCGGTGTCTCCGCCCCTCTTGTCATCCACCACTACAAGTCCAAGGACGGGCTGAAGACCGCCGTGGACGACTACGCCCTGGGCGTCGTCGAGCAGATGTTCGCCCTCGCCGCGGAGCTGGAGCCTGCGCAGCTGCACGTGGCAGCGATGGCATCGCCACTCGCCGAGCTGCTCGAACGTGAGCCGGACGTCACCACCTACCTGCGCCGCTTGCTCGTCGACGGCGGGCCGCCGGCCGAGACGCTGTTCCGCCGGCTGTACGAGACGGCCGTCGCTGCCTTCACCGCGCTCGAGAATTCGGGCCTGGTGCGGCGCGGCCCGGACCCCGCCCTGCAGGCGGCCTTCCTGCTCGTCAACGACCTCGGCGCGGTGATCCTGCGCGAACAGCTCCGCGAGGTGGTCGGGATCGACCCGCTCGCCGGCGAGGGCATCGTGCGCTGGACCAAGACAATCCTCGACGTGTACGGCAAGGCGGTGTTCCTCGACACGCGGTCGACACAACCAAGGAAGGCAAAGCGATGACCGAACAGGTCGTCAGCGTCTGCGACCTGACCCGCAACTTCGGAGCGAGTCGCGGTGTCACAGAGGTCAGCTTCGAGATCGAGGCGGGAGAGGTCTTCGGCTTCCTCGGGCCGAACGGCGCCGGCAAGTCGACGACGATCCGGCTGCTGCTCGGCCTCTACCTGCCGACGTCGGGCCGGATGCGGGTGTTCGACCTCGATCCGACGCGCGATGGCGTGCAGATCCGTCGCCGGGTGGGCTACCTACCCGGAGAACTCGCGCTCTATCCCCGGCTGACCGGGCGCCAGCACCTCGACCGGTTCGCTCGGCTGCGGCGCCTGGTCGACCGCACGTACTGTGCCGAGCTTGTCGAACGGTTTGACGCCGAGCTCGACCGACCGGTGCACACACTGTCCAAGGGAAACCGCCAGAAGATCGGCCTCGTGCTCGCGTTCATGCACCGTCCCGACCTGCTCGTCCTGGACGAGCCCACGTCCGGGCTGGACCCGTTGCTGCAGGACGAGTTCGTGCGGCTCGTGCGGGAGACCGTCCGCGACGGTCGCACCGTCCTGCTCTCCTCGCACGAGCTGGACGAGGTCCAGCGCCTCGTCGATCGGCTCTCGATCATCAAGGACGGCCGCATCATCGTCACCGACACCGTCCAAGGCCTGCGCGACTCCGCCCCACGCACGATCGAGTTCCGCTTCGACACCGCGGTGGCACCTGATGCGTTCGCTGATCTCGACGGGGTCCGGACTCTGCAGTGCGCGGATGGTCGGATCGTCCTCTCGGTGCGGGGCCCCGTGGCAGCACTGCTGCGTGTGGCCGCGGACCTGGACCCGGTCGACGTCACCGCGCGCCCCGCCGACCTGGACGAGCTGTTCCTGAACTACTACCGCGGCCGACCGACGGGATCGTCCGATGACGGCTGACGTTGCGAGTCTCGACCTGCGCCTGCGCCGCCGCTCGATGTACGGGTACGCACTCGGCTTGGCTGCGTACGCGTTCGTCATCGTCGCCCTGTACCCCGCGTTCAAGAACGACACGAGCCTCGACAAGTTCACCGAGAACGGATCCACCGTCGCCGCCCTGTTCGGCGCCAACGGCCCCCTCACCACCCCAGCCGGCTGGCTGAACGCGAACCTCTACGCCAACTTCGTCCCGCTCATCGTGCTGTTGCTGACCATCGGCTACGGCGCCGGCTGCCTCGCCGGGCAGGACGAGGACGGCACCCTCGGACTCATCGCCACGCTCCCGCTGTCCCGGCGGCAGATCGCTTTGCAGAAGACGGTGGCGATGGCAGCACAGACGGTGCCGGTCAGCGTCGCGACCTTGCTCTGCGTGCTCGCCGGGCGCGGCTTCGACCTCACGGTCGGCACCGAGGGGCTCGTCGGGGTCACGCTCGGCGCCCTGCTGCTGGGTGTCGACTTCGGCGCGCTTGCGATGCTGCTGGGCGCGGCGACCGGCAGCCGCGGCACCGCGCTGGGCATCACGTCCGCGCTCGCCGCCGCGTCGTACCTCGTCAGCTCCCTCGCGCCGGTCGTGCACTGGCTGCACCCGGCGCGCTTCGCGTCACCGTTCTTCTACGCAGTGGGCGACGGCCAACTGAACCACGGCCTATCCGCCGCGTGGGCCGCGGTGCTCGTCGGCATGGCAGCGCTAGCCGTCGGCGGCTGCCTGCTCGCGTTCGACCGCCTTGACGTGCACTGATCGCAAGTCGAGGACGCCGGCAGCCGCACCCGGCTGACGACCCGCTCAGTGTTCGCGTCGTCGAGGCGCGAGAGATGGCGCAGCAGAGCGGCATGAACGATGGCAGCTACGACTCGATGGACCGCCTCGCGAACTGCTCGAACCCGGAGCCGTGTGATGGGCCTGGTCCATAC
Source organism: uncultured Actinomycetota bacterium (assembly GCA_963797455.1). GTDB lineage: Bacteria > Actinomycetota > Actinomycetes > Mycobacteriales > Jatrophihabitantaceae > Jatrophihabitans. The sequence continues at coordinate 426,183 of CAWCPK010000001.1, forward strand.
CGCGGCGGTGAAGTCGGGCGGAAATGACCACTAGGCGACGACGCTGATGCCGACGGAGCCGAGCCGGTCGAACTCCGCGAGGTACTCCTCCCCCGCCCGCATCGGCACCGCGGCGTGCAGGGCACCCGTCATGATCACGTGCCCGGGCTCGAGCGCGACGCCGTCGGCCGCGAGGGTGTTCGCGAGCCACGCCACGACGGCGAGCGGATTGCCGAGTGCGGCTGCGCCCGCGCCGGTGTCGACGAGCGCGCCGTTGCGGGTGAGCACCATCCCGATGAGCCGCACGTCGAGGTCGTCGAGCGCGACGACGTCGTCCGAGATGGCTACCGCGCCGTTGCTGGCCAGGTCGGCAACCGTGTCGCAGAGCTTGATGCGCCAGTCGGCGAATCGCGAGTCGACGATCTCCATCGACGCCGCAGCACCGGACACCGCGCGACGGGCGTCCTCGGTGGTGACGCCGGGGCCGCGCAGTTCATCGCCGAGGACGAGGACGATCTCCGCCTCTACCTTGGGCTGGATGAAGCGGCCGAACGAGATCGCGTCGCCGTCCTTGTACACCGTCGAGGCGAGGACGGGTCCGTAGTCGGGCTGATCGACGCCGAGCATCGTCTGCATCGGCTTCGATGTCAGGCCGGCCTTGTAGCCCACGATCCGGTCGCCGTCGGCGAGGATGAGCCGGACGAGCTCGGACTGCACCGCGTAGCCGTCGGCCATCCCGAGCGTCGGGTCGTCGTCGGTGAACGGTGCGATCGCCACCCCGTTGCGGCGCGCCTCGTACAGCGCCTTCGCCTTGCCCTCGACATCGGTGATTCCCACCTTGGCCTCCTCAACTAGAACACGTTACAGTTCTTGGCACGGCAACCACCAGGAGAACTGATGACCAACGCCAAGGCGCTGGCGGCAATTATCGGGCCGGGCAACATCGGGACGGATCTGCTCGCGAAGTTGCGCCGCAGTGACGTTATCGAGGTCGGCTACGTCGTGGGCGTCGTCGAGTCCGACGGCATCAAGCGGGCCCGCGAGCTCGGCATCCCGGCGTCCGCCGACGGCCTCGACTGGCTGCTCGCACAGGACCCGCTGCCGGACATCGTCTTCGACGCGACCTCGGCCTACGCCCACCGCGAGGCCGCGCCCCGCCTTGCCGAGGCCGGCATCGTCGCCGTCGACCTCACGCCCGCGGCGATGGGGCCGCTGGTCTGCCCGCCGGTCAACTTCACCGAGCACGTCGCCGCCATGAACGTGAACATGATCAGCTGCGGCGCGCAGGCCACCGTGCCGATCGTCCACGCGGTGTCCTCGGTCGTCGAGGTGCCCTACGCCGAGATCGTCGCGTCGGTGGCGTCCAAGTCCGCCGGGCCCGGCACGCGCGCGAACATCGACGAGTTCACGCACACCACGTCGCGCGCGGTGCGCGAACTCGGCGGCACGCCGAAGGGCAAGGCGATCATCATCCTGAACCCGGTCGAGCCGCCGATGATCATGCGCGACACCGTCTTCTGCGCGATCCCGGCCGACGCCGACGAGGACGCGATCACCGACTCCATCGAGCGACGGGTCAAGGAGGTGCAGCAGTACGTGCCCGGCTACACGCTGCGCAACGCCCCGCAGTACGACCCGCCCCGCGACGCATGGGACGGCAACGGCCGGGTGGCCGTCTTCCTCGAGGTGCGCGGCGCGGGTGACTACCTGCCCGAGTACGCCGGCAACCTCGACATCATGACCGCCGCGGCCGCCCGGGTCGGCGAGCTGATGGCCACCCACCGCATCGGAGCCTCGGTCTGATGCCCGGCACCGAGCGGCCGGTCCGCATCACCGACACCACGTTGCGCGACGGTAGCCACGCGATGAGCCACCAGTTCACCGAGCAGCAGGTGCGCGCCACCGTCCATGCGCTGGACGGCGCGGGTGTGGAGGTCATCGAATGCAGCCACGGTGACGGCATCGGCGGCTCGTCGTTCAACTACGGCTTCTCGCGGACGGACGAGATGACCCTCATCCGCGCCGCGTTCGAGGAGGCGAAGCGGGCCAAGATCGCGATCTTGCTCGTTCCCGGCATCGGCACGATGGACGACCTGCGCAATGCCCGGCAGGCCGGCGCGTCCGTCGCGCGGATCGCAACACACTGCACGGAGGCGGACGTCTCCGTGCAGCACTTCGGGCTGGCCCGCTCGCTCGGCATGGAGACCGTCGGCTTCCTGATGATGAGCCACCGGACCTCGCCCGATGAGCTCGCCCGGCAGGCCCGGTTCATGGTCGAGGCGGGTGCCGAGTGCGTCTATGCCGTCGACTCGGCCGGCGCGCTCGTGCTGGACGAGGCGAAGCAGCGCATCGCCGCGTTGTACGCCGCGATCGGCGACGAGGCGCAGGTGGGTTTCCACGGCCACCAGAACCTCTCGCTGGGGGTCGCCAACTCCGTGCTCGCGTTCCAGACCGGCGCGCGGCAGATCGACGGCTCGCTGTGCGCGCTCGGCGCAGGCGCGGGCAACTCCCCCACCGAGGTGCTCGCCGCCACCTTCGACCACCTCGGCGTCAAGACCGGCGTCGATGTCGGCGGTGTGCTCGACGCCGCCGAGGAGGTCGTTCGCCCCTACCTGCCCCGCTGGCCGAAGGCTGACCGCACTGCCATCGTGCAGGGCTGGGCCGGGGTGTACTCCAGCTTCCTGCTGCACGCCGAGCACGCCGCGGAGCGCTACGACGTCGCCGCGCACGAGATCCTGCAACGCGCCGGCGAGAAGGGCTACGTCGGCGGGCAGGAGGACATGCTCATCGACATCGCGCTGCAACTCGCCCAGGAGCGCGACCTCGCCGCCACGGGCGCCCGCTAACCCTTTAACTCCCGCGAGTTGTCCCGGCTTCACCCGCAGATAGCCGGACGAAGCCGGGACAACTCGGCAAGAATGGCGACGTGCCCGATCTGCTCGCGGACGCCATCCGCACGCTCTACGCCGTTTCGCCGGACGACTTCATGGCGCGCCGGGCCGAACTGGCCGACGAGATTCGCAGGCGGGGTGACGGGGACGGTGCACGCGCGGTCGAGCGCCTGCGCAAGCCGACGGTCGGTGCCTGGATCGTCAACGCACTCGTCCTCGACGACCCGTCGCTCGTCGACGGGCTCACCGGCGTCGGCGACCGGCTGCGCGCCGCCCAGGACGCACTCGACGCGGCGACGCTGCGCGAGCTGTCCGTCGAGCGGCGCGAGCTCGTCGCCAGGCTGACCGCGGACGCTTTCCGGAAGGCCGGCCGAGAGCAGCCACCGGCCGCGCTGCGCGACGAGGTGACGGGAACGTTCGACGCGGCCATCGCCGACGCCGACGTCGCCGCCCGGCTCGGCACGCTGCAGCGCGCCGAGCAGTGGTCCGGGTTCGGCTTCCTGCCCACCGGTGCTCCGGAGCTCACGCTCGTGCGCGGCGGACGTGACCAGCGGCGGGAGGTGCCGAGGAAGGCTGCGAAGCCGAAGCAGACCGCCACCGAGAAGCGCCGGAAGGATCGCGCCCTCGCTGCCGCGCGCGACTCGTTCGCCGCCGCCGACAGCGCCTTCGAGGCCGCCCACGCCGCCGAGCAGGAGCTGACGCAGGAAGTCCGCCGGTTGGGGAAGCGCCTGGCCAAGCTGCAGCACGACCTCGATGACGCGCGGGTCCAGCTCGAAACCGCCCGCAAGGAGGTCACGTCGGCGCGGGCGGCGCGTCGCGAGGCCCGATCGTCGCTCGATCGCGCCGAACGCGAGGCATCCGACTGACAGGTGCGGCCGCTCAGGCGAGCGCGGGTTCCTCGCGCAACGGCAGGGTGAAGGTGAAGGTCGATCCGGCGCCCGGTTCGGAGTAGACCTCGATCGTCCAGTGGTGTTGCTCGGTGATGGCTTTCGCGATGGCCAGGCCGAGCCCGGTTCCGGGGATCGATCGTTGCGCGGCTTCGGCGGCACGGTAGAACTGGTCGAAGATCCGGTCCTTCTCGTCGGGGCCGATGCCGATACCCGTGTCGGTCACATCGATGACGACCGCGCCGCCCTTGACGCGGGCCTGTGCGTCGATCGCGCCGCCCGGCGGGGTGAACTTCACCGCGTTGTCGAGGAGATTCATGAGGACGCGGTCGATCTTGGCTGCGTCGCCGCTGACCCGCGCGCCGGTGAGGCTGATGTCGACCTGCAGCGTCAGGTCGTGGCCACGCGCGATCGGTTCGATGCACTCGATCGCCGCCCGCACCACCGCCTCGATGTCGACCGGATTTGACGCGGGAATCAGCTCCGCCGTGCTCTGATCGCGCCGCGCGGTGATGTCTTCGATGTGCGCCACCACCCACGGATCACCGCCCAGCCCGGTGTCGATCCGCGAGTACGTGATCTGCACCGGTACGGCCCGCCCGCTGCTGTGCAGGTAGCGCTTTTCGATCGTCTGGCCGACCTGCCGCTCTGGTGGGTCGAGCAGGCGCTGCTCGGTGACGACGAGATCGTCTGGGTGGGTGAACTCCAGCACCGATCGGTTGACGATCTCGTCCTCGCTCCGTCCAAGCAACGCCGCCAGTGCCCGATTGACCTGTAGGAAGAGCCCGAGCTGCGCGCCGGTGTTGCCGGTGATCACTATGCCGATCGGCGCGTCGGTGAACGCCGTGCGGAACTGCTCCTCACTGAGGGCAAGGGCGGTCGACTTGTCGCGGATGGCGGTAACGAGCCGGTGCGCGGCTGTACTCGTAATGGCCAGGATGACGACCCACAGGATGCCTGCGCGCCAGAGCGTAACCGGATACTGCGGCGCCCCGACGAGCGGGCCGAACAGGACGGCTGCCGCGCCGCACAGGGCGAGACCGACCCCGAGCCGGGTCCCGTACAGCGCGTACCAGATGACCGGCAGGATCAGCAGTGGGCTGAATCCTGCCGACCCGTCACCGTCGGCAGCCCGCAACATCTGCACGGCCACGAAGAAGAGCAACATCGGCAGATACCGCAGCCAGCGTCCGTGGCGATGCGCTCGGGCGACGAGGCTGACGGCGCCGGCCGCGAGGGTCACCGCGGCTGCGCCGAGCCACCAGCCGAGGCTGGGCGCGGGGTGGTGCGGGAATGCCGGACTCAGTTCGGCGAAGACGATGACGCCGACAAAGGCGGCGGCATCGAGATCCGCGCGCCGATATGTCCGCACTCGGCGTTTCGTCCGAGCGTCCGCCGCGGCCGCGGGCATCCGGCGACGCAGCACAGTGGTCCGGGTTTCCCCCGCATTCGAAGCGGCCAATATGTGGAACACTTCGCGCCCCCTTTCGGGGCTGGCACGCTCCGTAACAGGGTGAATACGCTCCGTGAGCACATTTGATGATCACCCGGAACGTTTGTCAAATCCTGCGGTCGCCCGATCGCCGCTTCACGGCCGAGAGGAGGCGCCGCACGGCGAGCACGTGTCCGCGCGTGCCGATCACGAGCAGTCGATACGCGCCGCCCGCCAAGCCGGGGAATGCCGCCCGGGTTTCAGCACGCAGCCGTGCTCGGCCCGGGCTGATCTGTTCGAGACGGAAGATCAACGCGTAGACCGCGAAGCGGTGGCGGCCCTCGAGCACCAACTCCGATCGCGGCACCGCGGCGGCCACCCGAAAGCCGGGTACCGTCGAGCCTGCTGCGAGCGGCCTCGGCCCAGACGCGGCGCAGTCGGCGCAGCCGACGATGCGCGCGTAGCGGGCCATACCGAACCGCGAGAAGTCTCGGCCCAGCGTGTCGAGCAGCACGGTCCACACGTCCCCGACGTCGGCGGCGATGACCGTCGCGTGCTCATCCACCAACGGCAACTGGGAAGTCTGCATCGTCCTCATCCAACACCGGCGGGCAAGATCGAGCAGTGGTCGGTTACGAAGAACCCTGGGGAGGGAAGATGATCACCCGCGAAGACATTCGCGACACCTACGACACGATCCGGCCGTATCTGCGCCATACCCCGATCGTGCAAGTCGAGCTGGGCGACCTCACCGGATCCGAGCGCCCATCGGCAGCTTCGGAACCCGTAGTGCTCAAGCTGGAGCAGCTGCAGTGCGCCGGCTCGTTCAAGGCTCGCGGGGCATTCGCGAACCTGTTGCTTCGGGACGTGCCGACCTGCGGGGTCGTGGCGGCGTCCGGCGGCAACCACGGGGTGGCCGTCGCCTACGCCGCCCACCGGCTCGGCGTGCCGGCGAAGATCTTCGTGCCCACGGTGTCCGCCGTCCCCAAGATCGAGAGCATTCGACGCCTCGGTGCGGACCTGGTCGTCGGAGGTGACCGCTACGCCGACGCACTGGCCGCCGCCCAGGAGTGGGTCGCTTCGTCCGGCGCGTTGAGCATTCACGCGTTCGACCAGCGCGAGACCCTGCTCGGGCAGGGCAGCCTCGGTCTGGAACTCGGCGAGCAGGACCCGGACCTGGACACCGTGCTGGTGCCGGTCGGCGGGGGCGGGCTCCTCGCCGGAATTGCCGCCTACTTCGCCAGCAGCGTCCGCGTGGTCGGAGTCGAGCCGGCCGACGCGCCGACCCTCACGTACGCCCGTGCCGGCGGCAAGCCGACTGATGCGCCAACGGGCAGCATCGCCGCCGACGCACTCGCGCCGAGACGGGTCGGGGAGCTGGTGTTCCCGATCACCCAGCAGTACGTCAGCGACGTCGTCCTCGTCGACGACCACGCCATCCGGCGTGCCCAACACGCCCTGTGGCAGGCCCTGCGGATGCTCGCCGAACCCGCCGCCGCCGTCGGCATAGCTGCCCTGCTCACCGGCGCCTACCTGCCCGAGCCCGGTGAACGGGTCGCCGTCGTCATCAGCGGCGCCAACACCGCGCCCTCCGACGCGCTGTGACCGCCGACCCGGGCCGCGTCAGCGGTTCGCGCTGTCCTTGTGCGCGGATCGGTACGCGCGCGGGCTGAGCCCGAACTCCCGGCGGAACGCGCGCGAGAAGTACTCCGCGGAAGCGAAGCCGCACTCGATCGCCACCCGCTCGACCTGCCCCGGACCGCTGCGGGCGGCCAGGATCTCGGCGGCCCGCTCCAGCCTGCGCCGCCGGATCCGCGCAGCCGGGCTCTCCGTCCCGTTGAAGGCGCGATACAGCTGGCGCAGCGAGATGTTCAGCTGGGCAGCGATCGTCGCCGGAGTCAGGTTCGGGTCGGCGGCCTGCTCGTAGATGATCGCGTCGGTGCGCGACCGGACCTGCTCGACCTGCGCCGGCTCCGGCCCGGTGCTGCGCACCGCGGTGCGCAGCAGAAGAGCGGCGAGCGAGGCCAGGTACCGGTCCACGCCGATCAGGCTCGACGACGTGTTGAGCTCGTCGCCGCCGACGAGCACCAGGCCCACAGCGGCGCGCAGCAACTGTGACTGGAACGGGGTCAGGTCGTACGCGCGATCGCGCATCTCGCGGATCGTCGCGGCCTCGATACCGATCACGGCCAGTGGAATGTTCAGGGTGTAGAGGTGGGTATTCGTCGCGAACTGCTCGGCGATCTCGTCCGCCGGGTCGTACACCCGCAGGATGCCCGCGGCGAGCCCCACCGGGTCGAACACCGATCCGCCGCCCTCGACCCGGACGAGCAGGTGCACGCCGCCCTCGAAGGACCCGTTCGCGCCGACCCGTGGCGCGCGGTACAGCTCCGCGCCGCTCAATGTCGAGGCCGACCAGATGCAGCGGGTGCCGCGCAGCCGGGCACCCTTGAAGAAGTACGGTGCGCGGCCGGTACGCAGCGGCGAGATCTGCATGCCGAGGGGGCCGGTGCGCAGCCGGCCCGTCCAGGTGTCCGGGTTCTCCGCCGAAACGTCCAACCACGCCACCGCGCCGGCCGGCGGGACGTCGGAGCGTCCGGGTCCTTCTACCATCCGTCGAACCTCCACGAGCCCGATCTGCCCCCCAGCCGCCGTCGCGGGGACGACGGTTCCCGCGGCTGACTCGCCCATCGCGTGACAGAAACGGTATGTATCACATCGGCTGACCGCAACCCGCCATTACCCGGCGACGCCGGCGGATGCGCCACGGGCTTGCCCGCCGGATACCATCTGGAACACGTTCTAGTGGCGACGCAGGAGGCAGCGTGCAGCTCGGCTACCACACCGGTTACTGGTCGGCCGGCCCACCGGAAGGGGTCACCGACGCGATCGCGCAGTGCGAACGCCTCGGCTTCGATTCGATCTGGACGGCCGAGGCGTACGGCTCGGACTGCCTCACCCCCCTCGCGTGGTGGGGCGCCGCAACGACCACGGTGCGGCTCGGCACGAACATCATGCAGATGTCGGCGCGCACGCCGGCAGCCGTCGCGATGGCCGCGATGACGATCGACCACCTCTCCGCCGGCCGGTTCGTCCTCGGCCTCGGCGCGTCCGGGCCGCAGGTCGTCGAGGGCTGGTACGGCCAGCCGTATCCGAAGCCACTGGCCCGCACCCGCGAGTACATCGCGATCATCCGCAAGATCCTCGCCCGCGACGCTCCTGTCACCTACGACGGCGAGTTCTATCCGCTGCCCTACCCCGGCGGCTCCGGACTGGGCAAGCCGCTGAAGTCGACGGTCCACCCGCTGCGCAGCGAGATCCCGATCATGTTGGGTGCCGAAGGGCCGAAGAACATCGCGCTCGCCGCCGAGATCGCCGACGGCTGGTTGCCGATGTTCTTCTCGCCGAAGATGGACGGCTTCTACCGCGACGCCCTGGCCGACGGTTTCGCCCGCGAGGGCGCCCGGCACACCCTCGACGACTTCGAGGTCCCCGCGTTCGTCCCGGTCGTCGTGCACGACGACGTCGAGGAGGCGGCGAACCTCATCCGGCCCTCGATCGCGCTCTACATCGGTGGCATGGGCGCTGCGTCGATGAACTTCCACGCCAACCACTTCGGCCGGCTCGGCTACGAGGCGGAGGTCGCCAAGATCCAGGAGCTGTTCCTCGGCGGCCGCAAGGTCGAGGCGATGGGCGCGGTACCCACCCGGCTGGTCGAGGACGTCGCGCTCGTCGGGCCGGCGGCCAAGATCCGCGACGAACTGCAGCTGTGGGAGTCGACGGTGATCACCAGCCTGATCATCCAGGCGCCGCCGCAGGTGGTGCCCGCCGTCGCCGACCTGCTCGCCTGACCGCACGGCCGGCTCGCTCAGGGGCTGACCGACGACGACGGCTCGCCGCTGGATGACGATTCGCTCGACGATTCCGTTGGCGACGCCGCGCCCGAACTCGGGCTCGCGGTGTCCGTCGGCGAGGAGGACGAGGTCACGGACGGCGTCGACGAACTCGGGAGCGGGATCGGGTTCGATCCCCGCACGTAGGTCGGGCTCGGGCTCGGCGTCGTGCTCGTGCTCCCCGTGGGGCTCGGCGTCGGCGTGGCCGACTTCGGCGGCGAGCCGCGCGGCTTGCCGGGGTCGACGGGCGGCAGGTGCGGCTTGTGGACCGGCCGCCCGTGCCTCGGTTCCGGCGTCGTCGGCAGGACCGGGACGCTGATGCCGACGCCGTGCGCGTACACGCGTTCCAGGCTCATGACGAGCGCGACGTAGTCGAAGGAGTAGTTGTAGCTCAGGATCGCCTGCACCTGACCGTGCAGGGTGGTGAGGTCGCGCCCGGCAGCGCACAGATAGTCCGCAGCGGCATCCGCCGCGTCGAAGATATTGAACGGGTCCTTGCTGCCGTCGTGGTTGGCGTCGACGCCCCAGCCCGCCCACGTCGATGGGATGAACTGCATCGGTCCGACGGCACGGTCGTAGACGGTGTCGCCGTCGAGCCGACCGCCGTCGGTGTCGCGGATCAGTGCCGTCCCGTTTCCGTTGAGCGCAATGCCGATCACGCGGGGGGTCGACAGGCCGTCGGAATGAAGGACGGCGCCGGCGAACCGTCCGTGGTCCGACTCGACGCGTCCGATGCCGGCGAGCAGCGGCCAGCTGAGCCCGCAGTCCGGCGTCCGGCGGGCTTCGCGGGCAGCGGCTGCCTGATAGGCCTGCAGCGCGGTCGTCGGGATGCCGCTCGTCGCGAGTGCCGAGGCCGGCGCGAAGTCGCGCGGTTCAGGCACGGAGGTGGCCGGGTCCTGTCGGGGGATCGCAGTCCGGTCCACGCCGCCGTCGTGGGGCGCGGCGAGATCCTCCGGGCTCAGCACCGCCTGATCGAGCTGTGCGTTGCCACCGGGCAGCACCTCAACCCGTGGTGCGACGGCATGCGGTACGGCCGCGTGCGCTACAGCCCCCGCGGGGCCGCCCGCCAGCACTGCGGCCACAGCGAGGCCGGTGCCGGCGAGCACCGCCAGGCCGACGATGCCGACGAGGCCGCGAGAGGGGGCGAGCAATGACGGGCGCGCGTGCCTGGGCCGGCGTCGCCCCGCGCCATGCCCAATGCTCATCAGTCGTCCAGTCGTGTGATCCCCCGTTTGGCACCGGGCCACCTGGAGCGTAGCCCCGCCCGGCGACCGGCGGTTCACCCTAAATCGGCAGCTCCGGGGCAGTCCACGGGTGATCGACAACGTTGCCCCACTGGGCAGCGTCCGTTTCCCTGGGGGTCAGCCCGGGTATTCGGCGCGACCGGTGCGGGCCGCCAACTTGACGGTCCGTGACCGTCCCACTAGGAACGGCGGCGGAGCGGCGGAAGCGCCCGGTTCGATCGACGCTAGGAGCAGCATGCAGGGAACGGTCAAGTGGTTCAACGCCGAGAAGGGCTACGGGTTCATCGCGCCCGATGACGGCGGAGCCGATGTCTTCGTCCACTACTCCGAGATCCAGTCGGAGGGCTTCCGCAGCCTGGAGGAAGGCCAGAAGGTCGACTTCGAGGTCGGGCAGGGTCAGAAGGGCCCGCAGGCTCAGGGCGTCCGTCCGCTGTAGCTTCGACAGGGTGCCGGCGCGCCGCCCCCGCTCGACGTCTCGCGACCAGCTCGCCACGTATCGAGGCAAGCGCGACTTCGCCCGTACCCCGGAACCAGCCGGTGGCATGTCGGCTGCCGTGGACGGACGCCGGTTCGTCGTGCAGCGGCACCGCGCGCGCCGCCTGCACTACGACCTGCGCTTCGAAATCGACGGCGTGCTGGTGAGCTGGGCGGTGCCGAAAGGACCGACACTCGATCCCGGCGTGCGGCGCGCAGCGTTCCACGTCGAGGACCATCCGCTCGAGTACTTCGACTTCGAGGGCGTCATCCCGTCCGGCGAGTACGGCGGCGGCGACGTGATCGTCTGGGACGCCGGCACGTGGGAGCCGTACAAGAGCGCCGACCCGCGGCGTGCGGTGGAAGACGGCGAGCTGCACGCCGAGCTGCACGGCGCAAAGTTGCGCGGCCGGTTCGTCCTGGTCCGCACCAGTCCCGCGGACTCGGACAAGGACGAGTGGCTGCTGTTGCACAAGCGCGACGACTTCGCCGTCGATGGCTGGGACGCCGAGGACCATCCGAAGTCCGTGCTCACCGGACGGACGAACGACGAGGTCAAGGCCGATCCCGACCGGATGTGGCGCTCCGATCTCCCGGCCGCCCGTGCCTCGGTGCTGCTGAAGCCGTCGACGGTGCCCGCCCCCGCCGCGGACGAGCTCGCCGCGCTCGAGGCGATGAACGAATCGGGCAGCTGGACGGTCTTCGGCCGCGAGCTGCGCGTGACCAACCTTGACAAGGTGTTGTTTGCAGCCCGCGGGAGGGAGCCGCCGGTCACGAAACGTGAGCTCCTGCGCTATGCGGCACTGATCGCGCCGACCGTCCTTCCCTATCTCGGTGGCCGGGCAGTCAACATGCACCGGTTCCCGAACGGCGCGCAGCAGAAGGGCTTCTGGCAAAAGGCGCTGCCAGGCCACGCACCGGAATGGCTGCCGCGCTGGGACAACCCCGACGCCGACGCCGGCGAGACGCTCACGTATCTGGTCGTCGACGAGCCGGCGGCGCTCGTCTGGGCGGCGAACCTCGGAGCGCTCGAATGGCACGCGTGGACCTCGCGTGTCGACCATCCGCGACAGCCGACGTACGCGCTGATCGACCTCGACCCCGGAGACGCGACCAGCTGGGACGATCTGCTCACGCTCGCGCGGCTGCATCGCACCGCGCTGGAGCACGTCGGCGTGCGCGCCCGGCCGAAGCTGACCGGGCGCCGTGGCATCCAGATCTGGATCCCGATCGCCCGGGGACCGGGCTTCGACGCGACGCGGGCCTGGGTGGAGCGGTTGTCCAAGACGGTCGGGGCGGTCGTCCCGGAACTCATCAGCTGGAAGTGGCAGGTGCGTGAGCGCGCCGGGCTGGCGCGCCTCGACTACACGCAGAACGCGATTAACAGGACGCTCGTCGCGCCGTACAGCCCGCGTCCGGCGGCCGGTGCGCCGGTGTCGGCGCCGATCGACTGGGACGAGCTCGACGACCCGAACCTGGTGCCGGACGCGTTCACGATCCGCACCGTGCTCGACCGGATCAAGGACAGGGGCGATCTGTTCCGCGAGGTGCTCGACGCCGGCCAGCGGCTGCCCGTCCTGCAGTAGAACCTGGTACGAACGCACGATGCTCGCCGTCGACTCGCATGCGATTCGGATGTTCCTGCACATCCTCGCCGCGACGATCTGGGTCGGCGGGCAACTCACCCTCGCCGCGCTCGTGCCGGTGCTGCGCACCGTCGGCCGGGACACACCGAGAATCGTCGCCCGCCGCTTCAACGAGGTCGCGTGGCCGGCGTTCGGAGTACTCATCGCGACGGGGATCTGGAACGTCTCGGCCGAGTGGGACGAGGTGTCCGGCAGCTACCGGACGACGTTGATCGTGAAGCTTGTCGTGGTCGCGATCTCCGGTGCGACGGCGTGGCTGCATATCCGCGCCCGCACCCCGCGCGGCCTGGCGGTGTTCGGCGCGCTGACCGGACTCAGCGCGCTTGCCGCGCTCTTTCTCGGGGTGCTGCTGGCCGGCTGAACCCCGGCTCGCAGCCGTCCAGGCGGACCGCCCGAACCCGGAAGGTTCCGACGCCGTTGAGTATCAAGTGGCGCGGCGCGTCCTGGGCGGGCGTCGCTCACCCGAGCCGCGCGGCACCAGCGTGGTCGGCAAGAGCACGCGCCGTGCGGCGCCTGGCTCGCCCGCGAGCCTTGCGACAAGTCGGTCGGCGCCGAGTTCGCCCATGCGCTCCGGATCGTGCGCTATGACGGTGACGTCCAGAAGGTCCGCCAGGTCGAAATCGTCGAAACCGACCAGGGCCGGCGGCTCGCCCAGTGCGCGCAATGCGCGCAGCGCTCCGGTCGTAATCCGGTTGTTCGTCGTCACCAACGCGGTTGGGGCGGGCTCGAGGGCGAGCAGTTCCCCGACGGCGCGTTGCGCCGCCTCGACGTCGTGCGAGTCCGCGCGCACGTAGCGCTGCCAACTGGTGATGCCGGCCGCCACCATCGCCGCCTCGAACCCGGCGAGCCGTTCGCGGTATGTGGACAGCCGGCCCAGGTCACCGATCATGCCGATGCGCCGATGCCGATGCCGCACAAGATGGTCGACGGCCTGCCGCATGCCGCCCTCGTTGTCGATCACGACCGTATCGACGACGAGGTCCCGCGGTAGCCGGTCGAGAAACACGACCGGCGTGCCGTGCCGCCGCTCCACGTCGAGGTAGGCGTGGTCGGTAGCGCTCGTCACGATCAGCATGGCCCGCACGCGTCGCTCGAACATCTCCGCGACAAGACTGTGCTCGAGCGTCGGATCCTCCTCGCTGCTCGCCGAAATGAGCTGCAGCCCCGCGGCGCGCAGCCGTCGCTCCGCACCCCGCGCGACTCGGGAGTAGAACGGATTCGCAAGATCGCCGATGATCAGTCCGACCAGGGACGATCGCGCCCCGGCACGCAGGTCCCGCGCGATCGCGTTGCGCCGGAAGCCCAGTTGCTCGGCCGCGGCGCGAACCTTCCCGGCCGTCGCATCCGACACGTGGGCCTCGCCGTTGAGGACCCGAGACGCCGTCTTGAGGCTCACTCCGGACAGCGCGGCGACCTGCCGGAGCGTGGGCCGCATCGGCCCGGGCAGGTCGCCGGACATATGACAACGTTATCGGCTGGCGCCGATTCTGCCTTGCCGACGCCCGGTCCGGCTCGCCTCGCACCCCGTCCGAATTCCGCGCGGTACGTGGTCCTCGTACAACGATTGAGCGGGTTTAGGTGGGGAACAACTGGCCACAAACACGAAAAAGACGACTGAAAAGACTTAACAGACGACGGGTCCGCGAGTAGCGTCGCGAGCCAAGATGACAACGCTGTCAAGCCATGGCCGTTTCGACCCGGCGCGGCACGGAAGGACCGATCGATGAGAACTCTTCGCGGATCCCGGTGGCTGATGACGGGCACGCTCGCGGCGGCCGCGGTGCTGGTGCCTGCGGTGACGCCGGCGGTCGCTGACCCCACTCCGTCGCCGAGTCCGAGCGGGGCAAGCCCGACCGTCAGCAACACGAGCCCGAATCGGCAGTCGCCGACGGCGCGCACCGGCCCGTCCGATGTCGCATGCACCAAAGGCCCGAACGGGCGCATCGTGGATTGCCCGCCGCCGGTGTCCAAGTCGCACGAGCCACGCGGCGTACGGAACGCGACAACGGTGACCGCGCCCGTGTCGGACGTTGCGCAACTCGTCGACACTCGGACGTGGACCAGCGGCGGCGGCAACACCTTCCCGGGTGCCGAGGTGCCGTTCGGCATGACGCAGTGGAGCCCGGACACCGTCCCGAACCGCAGCGCCGGCGGCGGCTACAACTACGGCGACACGTCGATCACCGGCTACTCACTGACGCACATCAGCGGCCCCGGCTGCGGCGCCGCGGGTGACGTGCCGATGCTGCCGATCACCGGCGCGCTGCCGAGCGGCAACCCGAACGACGTCACCACCACCTTCAGCAACACAAACGAGGTGGCGCAGGCGGGTTACTACTCCGCACAGAGCAACCAGCCGGACACGATCACGTCGGAGTTCACGGCTACCGATCACACCTCCATGGCGCGCTTCAGCTATCCGTCCACGACCCAGGCGGGTTTCCTGATCAAGCTGCACGACAGCCAGAACGGCGAGTACGCACCGAGCACAGCGCAGCTCGTGAACGATCACGAGGTCAGCGGCGCGGAGACCAGCGGTCACTTCTGCGGCGAGGGCGTCAACGACGGGCAGCGGCAGGAGTACACCGTCCATTTCGACATCGCCTTCGACCAGCCGTTCGTGTCATCCCAGATCATCGACGGTTCGGACGGCACACCGACCGCCGTCTACGTCAGCTTCGACACGACGAGCAACCCCGTCGTCCAGGCCAAGGTCGGCACCTCCTACGTCAGCGACGCGAACGCGCAGCTGGACTGGCAGCAGGAGAACCCTGACTGGAACTTCGACGGCGTCAAGGCCGCGGCGCAGCAGGACTGGAACGGCCTGCTCGGCCGGATCCAGATCTCCGGGGGCGACTATGCCCACACGCAGATGTTCTACAGCCTGCTCTACAAGGACTTCATCCAGCCCAACATCAGCAGCGACGTCAACGGGCAGTACATGGGCGCCGACATGCAGGTGCACACGATCGGCGGGGCACAGCGAGACCAGTACGGGACGTACTCCGGCTGGGACATCTTCCACTCGCTGTCCCAGCTGCAGGCGATGCTCGACCCGAAGGCGGCCAGCGACCAGGCGCAGTCCCTGCTGAACTACTACAGCCAGGATCAGATCCTGCAGCAGTGGGGCTACCTGAACCTCAACAACTACGTGATGGTGGGCGACCCGGCACAGTCGATCATCGCCGACTACTACGCCTTCGGCGCCCGCGACTTCAACACCAACGAGGCGCTCGCCGACATGCTTACGCAGGCGACGACGACCAACGACGTGCGTCCCGGGCAGAACCTGCAGGACCAGCTCGGCTACCTGCCGGAGAACGGCAGCTACCGCAGCTGCTGCAACCCGCACGGCTTCGTGTCCTCGCTGCTCGAGTACGACAGCAACGATCTGGCGCTCGCCAAGTTCGCCGCGGCGCTCGGCGACAGAGCCGACGCAGCCATGCTCACGCGCCGCGCGAACGACTGGCAGAACTACTTCTATCCGGTCAACAACCTGCTGAACCCGCGCAACACCGACGGCTCCTACGTCCCGGACATCACGCCGACGACGAGCGACCACTACGTCGAGGGCGACGCGTACGAGTACCTGTGGAACGTCCCGAACAACTACGCCTCGCTGATCTCGCTGTTGGGTGGCAAGGCCAAGGCGGCGGCGGCGCTGCGGACGTTCCTCTCGCAGCCGAACGGCTTCGGCATGTACGCGCAGCTGACCAACGAATTCGGCTTCGGCGAGCAGTACGCGCTGAACTACGCCGGCGATCCGGCCGGCACGCAGGAGGCGGTGAACCGGATCCGCTACTCGATGTATCAGCCTGGCCCGAGCCTGGACAACAACGACGACCTCGGCGCCAACAGCTCGACGTTCATCTGGGAGATGCTCGGCATGTACCCGGAGAACTCCGGCAGCGACGAACTCGTCTTCAACAGCCCCGGCTTCCCGCACGCCGCGATCAGCCTGCCGAACGGCAAGAAGATCACCATCAACGCGCCCGGTGCCTCGCCGACGGTCTACTACGTCAAAGACCTGAAGCTGAACCGCAGGCCGTATCACCACCTGTCCGTCCCGTACTCGACGCTCGCCAAGGGCGCGACGCTCGATTGGAAGCTCGGCACGAAGCCGACGAGGTGGGGCACCGCACCGCACGACGCGCCGACGTCCTACAACGCGGGCACCGAGCCGGTCGTCGGGTACCTCTCAAGCCCGCAGGTGACGGTGGCGCCGGGCGGTAGCGGCACGGTGACGCTCGGGGCGCAGAACGCGACGAACAACGCACAGCGCGTGTCGGTTTCCGCGTCCTTACCGTCGGGATTGTCGATGTCACCGTCGTCCGGGACTATCAGCGTCCCGCCGTCGGGGCGCGGCACGTTGACGCTGACGGTCAAGGCGTCGGCGACCGCGAAGCAGACGTTCTACACGGTGCCGATCGCACTGAGCGTCGACGGCCGGAAGCTGCCCGCCCAGAAGCTGAGGGTGCTCGTGGCCCAGCCGGGCAGCTTGCTCCGCGCCTTCGACAACGCCGGCGTCTCGGACGACTCCGCGGTCGCCACCGGCGACTTCGACGGGGGTGGGCGCAGCTACTCCGCCGAGGCGCTCGCCGCACAGGGCGTCACCCCGGGCAGCACGGTGACCGCAGGCGAGCTCAACTACGACTGGCCGCCGTCGGACCCGGGGTACCCGGACAATGCGATCGCCGCGGGTCAGGAAGTCACGGTCAACGCGCCGGCCGGCACCCAGCAGGTCGGCTTCCTGGGCGCGGCCACGAACGGGCCCAGCCAGGGTCTCGTCACGCTCAGCTACTCCGACGGCAGCACCGCGCGGTACTGGCTCGGGCTGTCCGACTGGACGCTGAACGGCGGAGGCTCGCCACCGTCGTACGGCAACGTGGACGCGATCGACACGACATACCGCAACTGCGCGGGCTGCACCGGAGGCCGCGACACTGTCGACGCGCACGTGTTCTCCGCCGCAGTGCCCGTCGACTCGGCGAAGACGCTCACCTCGGTGACCTTGCCGCCGGGCGCCACGTCGGGCCACCTGCACGTGTTCGCCATCGACGCGTCAACCACGGCGCTGAGCGGTCCGGTGATCGCCTCCGTCTCGCCGCCCTCGGCGAGCGCCGGCGACGTCGTGACGATCAACGGTTCGGGGTTCGGCGCGATGCAGGGCAGCGGCTACGTGTCGTTCTCCGACAACGGCGTCGACTGGGGATCGCCGGGCAACGCGGCCAGCTTCCAGGTGAACAGCTGGAGCGACACACAGATCACGTTCACAGTGCCGACGCCGAGCGGGACGAACGGGCAGTGGCACGTCGCCCCCGGCACGACCGCGGCGGTCACCGTCGTCACCGATGCGGGGCAGTCATCCGACACGGCGGCGCTGGACATCGCGCCGACGGCCAACGCGGGTGACTACTACGACAACGTCGGCATCTCCTCGGACGGCAACGGCGCGTGCGGCGACTTCGACGGCGACGGATACACCTACTCGGCGGAGGCGCTGGCCGCGGCCGGCGTGCAGCCGGGCAGCACCGTGACCGTCGACGGGCTCGGCTACACGTGGCCGAACGTGCCCGCGTGTCAGGCGGACAACATCCTGGCCCACGGTCAGACGATGTTGGTGCACGGTGCGGCCGGCGCTAGCAAGATCGGCTTCCTCGGCAGCTCGGCGAACGGCAGCTCGCAGGGCACCGTCACGGTGACCTACACGGACGGGACGTCCAAGACCGAGCCGCTGTTCTTCACCGACTGGGCGCAGTCTCCGGCGAACGGCAACATCACCGCCGTCACGACGCCGTACCGGAATTCCAACGACGGCACGACGCAGCAGATCACGATGTACGTCTTCGCCGCGGAGGTGCCGATTGACTCGTCGAAGACGGTTGCGTCGGTGACCTTCCCGTCGGTGGCCGACCACGTGAGCTCGAACGCCTCGATGCACATCTTCTCGGTCAGTACCGGCGGGTGATCTTGGACATCAACCGGGCGCGGCCCGTCGCGGATCGCAACAGCCCCACGCCAGGGGTTCAGCTGAACCACCCGCAGCTACGCTCGCCGATTCCCACGAAGTTGTCGGAGCGCGGCGATTGAGCAACCGGACCGCTGCGGCCTCGCCCGGTCCAGGAACCAAGAACAGCGAAATCGTCCGAACGATGGGTGAATTCCAGCGGCCATGCGTCACTTCGCGCGGATCGCCCCGTTGAGACCAGCGTGCCTCTCTCCCGCCGGCAGTTCCTGTCCTCAGCCGGTCTCGTCGGTGCCGCAGCGCTGGCGGCCGGATCGACCGCCTCCTTGAGGTCGGCCAGTCCGGCCCAGGCTGCGACCACGCTGCCGGCCCCGGCTACGTCGGGGATCGACCACATCGTCGTCGTGATGATGGAGAACCGGTCGTTCGACCACTTCCTCGGCTGGCTTCCGGGCGCCGACGGCAAGCAGGCCGGACTGACGTTCGTCGACCGCTACGCCATCCCGCACACCACGTTCCATCAGACCGCGTACGCGAGCTGTGGCTACGCCGACCCGGACCACTCGTACGAGGGCGGGCGGATCGAGCTCCATGGCGGAAAGTGTGACGGCTGGCTCAAGGCGGGCGAGAACGACGAGCTGTCGATCAGCTACTTCACGCAGCCTGACCTACCGTTCCTCGGCCGGGCCGCCACAGCCTGGACGAGCTGCGACCGGTACTTCTCGGCGACCATGGCCGAGACGTACCCCAACCGCTTCTACCAGCACACAGCGCAGACCGACCGGCTGCACAACTCGACGACGATCTCGACGCTGCCGACGATCTGGGACCGCCTCGCTGACGCGGGCCTGACCGGGCGCTACTACTTCAACGACGTGCCCTTCACCGCACTGTGGGGCACGAAGTATCTCGGCATCTCTGCGCCCTTCGCGGCATTCCTCGCGGACGCCGCGACCGGGCAGCTGCCGCAGGTCAGCTTCATCGATCCCCGCTTCGAGGACGAGTCGTCGGGCACGTCGAACGACGACCATCCGCACGCCGACATCCGCGCCGGTGAGGCCTTCCTGAACCAGGTGTACAACGCGGTCACGTCCAGCCCGAACTGGGCGAACACGTTGCTCGTCGTCAACTTCGACGAGTGGGGCGGGTTCTTCGACCACGTCGCCCCCACCACCGCCGCGGACGTCAGCCCCACGACCGCGTTGCGCGGCTTCCGTGTCCCGGCGCTCGTCATCTCGCCCCGCGCCCGCCGCGGCTACGTCGACCACACCGTCTACGACCACACCTCGGTTCTGCGCGCCATCGAATGGCGGTGGGGCCTGCCCCCGCTCACGCCACGCGACGCCGCCGCCGCGAACATCGCCCAGGCCCTCGACTTCACCTCGGCCCCGACGCTGACTGCGCCCAGCTTCAACGTCCCCCAGTTCATCGCCGCCGCCTGTCCCGGCGAGGTACTGCCCGCGAACGAAGCCGGCGAATGGGCCGATCTGAAGGAACTCGCGATCTCTCTCGGATGGAGCCTGCCCGCATGAACCGCCGCCGCAGCCTGCGCATCGCCGCCGCCCTCGCTGTCTCGGCGCTGACCACCATCACGCTGACCGGCGCCGGCGGTGGAGCCGATGCCGCCACCGCCGCGCCGCGGCCGGCCTACGTCCCGGCGATCAAGCACGTCTTCGTCATCAACATCGAGAACAAGGGGTACGACGCCACCTGGGGCCCGACATCGGCCGCACCGTATCTGTCTCGGACCCTGCGCAGCCATGGCGTGCTGCTGAACAGCTACTACGGCACCGCGCACAACTCGCAGCCCAACTACGTCGCGCAGATCTCCGGCCAAGGTCCGAACCCTCAGATGCAGGGCGACTGCCAGATCTACTCACAGTTCGTGCAAGCCGCGACGCTCGCCCCGGACCAGGCGGTCGGCAGCGGCTGCGTGTTCCCCGCGAACATCGCCAGCCTGCCCACGCAGCTCAGCAGCGCCGGCATCTCGTGGAAGGGTTACATGGAGGACATGGGAACGCCGTGCCGGCACCCCTTGCTCAACACCCAGGACACCACGCAGACGGCGAAGGTCGGTGACCAGTACGCGGTGCGGCACGACCCGTTCATGTACTTCGCCGCGATCACCGATTCGCCGTCGTGCGCGCAGCACGTCGTCGATCTGTCTGCGCTCCCGACCGATCTCGCGTCGGCCTCGATCACACCCGCGCTGAGCTACATCACCCCGAATCTGTGCGATGACGGCCACGACTCCCCCTGCGTCGACGGTCGCTCAGGCGGGCTCGCGTCCGTCGACGCGTGGCTCAAGGTCTGGGTGCCGAAGATCCGCAACTCGCCGGCGTACAAAACCGGCGGCATGCTCGTGATCACCGCCGACGAGGCGGACTCGCCGCAGAGCGACGCCGCCGCGTGTTGCGGCGAGGGCCCAGGCCCGAACTCGCCGCTGCCGGGCATCGCCGGCCTGGGCGGCGGACGCGTCGGGGCGCTCGTGCTGTCCCACTGGACGAGCGGCAACACCTGGAGCACGACCCCGTACAACCACTACTCGCTGCTCGCCTCGCTCGAGGAGATCTTCGGGCTGCCCTACCTCGGCTACGCAAAGACGGCGGGTCTGAACCGCTTCGGCCTCGACGTCTACAACAACGGCTGGAAGTAGCCTTTCCGGACTCGATCACTTGCCAACTCCGACGGCATTGGGCAGCAAGACTTGCCGGTACGACGCCGCAAACAGGACCGTCTGAGCCCGGATGCACCGTGCTCTTCGGGTGTTGAGCGTGTCGTAACGCCGAGATGCCTTGTGCGGCCCAACTGCGTCGCGACCCGCTGGATCGCCCCCGACCGTGTTGCCGGATCACCGCGCAGCCCGACCGCCATCCGGGTCGTTCGCTCACGCAGCTCGTCGCCGTACTTCCTCGGTGCTGCCACGACCCTCATCCTCCATGGATTGAGAGCCTCCATCAGTCCCGGGGCTATTCAGGTGGCGGCTATGCGCCGGGTTCGGATGGCCGGCCGGGTTCGGAGCGGGTGAGGCGACCGGATTCATACAGGGCGATTGCCGCGTCTACGACCTGGGGATCGTAGGCGGTACCTCGCTTGGACCGGATTTCACGGATCGCGTCCTCGATGCCTAGCGCAGCCCGGTACGGCCGATGGCTGGCCATGGCCTCGAGAACCGTCGCCGCTGCAATCGTCAACACGGCCGCGGGTGTCAACACCGCAGCGACATAGACAAGCGGCAGCAGCGACCACACGAGCAGCGGCGAGTCGACGCCGCCGTCGATCGCTGCCAGCGCTGCCACAGCAGCGCCGGACACGAGGGAGCAGGCAACCGAGAACGTGATTCGCCAGCCCTGCTGGGCTACCCACGCGCTCGCGCACACTCCGAGCAGCGAGAGCATGGCGGGCGCCTGAACATGCGATGCCAGCCGATCGCGCCGTGATGGGTTCCGTCGACCTGCTCACCTCGGCGGAGGTCACCGCCTAATCGCCCGCGCGGACCTCGACCGCCTGGTGCTTGCTCCCGTGCTTGTGCGCGGACATCAGCGCCGGTGCCGGGCCGTGACCAGGCGTCGCGAGACGAGCAGCATCGCGAAGCCGGCGGTGATCACGAGCGCCGCCATCGTCAAAAGGCTGCCGGTTGGTGAGCCCGTCTCTGCGACCGGTGATGTGCTGGTCACTGAACCTGGGGCGCTGGTGGTGGCGGACGCTGTGGTGCCGGTGGCCGAACCGGTGGCGTTGCTGGTCGCGCTCCTCGTGGCCGATGTGGTCGTGGCGGTCGGGCCGGGGCCGGTGCGGCACGGGGAGTTGGTGAAGGTGTTGGTGTCCAGGGTGACCGAGCCGTTGCGGGCCAGTGCGCGGCCGTCCACCGTCGCGCCGGTGGTCACGCTGAC
The DNA here is from genome assembly GCA_963797455.1 of uncultured Actinomycetota bacterium. Taxonomy (GTDB): domain Bacteria; phylum Actinomycetota; class Actinomycetes; order Mycobacteriales; family Jatrophihabitantaceae; genus Jatrophihabitans. The sequence continues at coordinate 448,484 of CAWCPK010000001.1, forward strand.
CGAGGTCAGCGCCATGATCGTGCCGACGAAGGACGAACCCGTGCCCAGCGTCGCGGAGCTCGCGACCTGCCAGTAGACGTGGCATGCCTGCGCGCTGTTGGTCAGGCTGATGGTCGCGGCCGAGGAGGTGATCAAGGTGTCCGCGATCTGGAAGATGAAGACCGCGTTCGGGTCGCCCTGGCCGTTCAACGTCAGGGTGCCGGCGACCACGCCGATCCCGGTCGGGCCGCTGGACTTGTACACGCCCGCCGTCAGTGTGGTCCCGGCCAGCTCGGCGCCGATGTTGGCGGTCGGGGCCCGGCCGGCGGCGTCGTCGTAGGCGGTGGTCAGGTCGGACTGGGCTTGGCCGGCCTGCGCGTCGGCCGCGTGAATGGCGCCCCCGACGACGCCGGGCGGGAACCCGGTGATCGCGGACCCCGGGCTCACCCCGAGGTCGCCGCTCAACGTGCTGGGTCCGGTGTTGGTGACCGTCTGCCCGCCCAGCACCGAATAGGTGGCGGCGGTGCCCAACCCCACCGGCGCTTCAGCTGCGTAGGCGGTCGAGATCGGCAGCGCGCCCATTAGCAGCAGCACACCCGTCGCCACACCCAGCGCGGTCACCGCGGTCCACCGCGGCCGGCTGGTACCGGTGTGTGGCGAGCTGGTCATCGTGCAGCTCCTACGGGGTTCTTCAGGCTTGCGGATGTGCTTGACGAAAGTCATGGTCGCGGCCCTCCGGGTTCGATAGTGATTGCCTCGACTTGATTGCAGAGTCGGTCCCGGTCGGGCCGCCCGGTAGAGCGCATCGGTCGAACTACTGTGGGTCGAAGGTCCCGAATTGTCCGCGCAGCCGGGCCACCGCATGCCCGGCCCGGTGTTGAGCGCCGCGTGCTCGGGCGGGGTGCTCTGCCGGCGCTGCCCGCGACAGCTCGGTTGTTCTCCCTGTCGCGCGCGTCCCCACACGTGACCGCTTCGCGTCGGGCGAGCCGTTCACCGGAGGGGAGGTGGCCCCTGTCGCTTCCTCCGGCCAGGTAACGGTGCCGATCTGCAATACGGTCGTATTGCGGTTCCGGACAGCCACTCTGGCCTGGCTCGAGCACCAAGATCAAGCGCACGGATCCGCCGCTGATTGCGCGTAGGTCAGCCGGCTCGACGCCTACATCGACCCGATCCCGGACGACGAGCCGCTAGCCAGCCCGTACCTCGACTTCACCGCCTGGCTCACCGGCCACCGGCGCGAGCGCGGCGTCACCGGAACTGGTAGCTGACCTGTTCCCCGGACAGCAGCACGATGATCGCGACCGCCACCCCCAACGGGACCAGCTCCACGTACGCGCCCCGCGCCAACCCGACCACGTCGAGCACGGCAGCCAGCACCGCCAGCACCATCGCCGTGCTCCGCGCCGATGCGAGCAGCCGCACGACGCCGACCGCTGCCCAGATCTGCGCCGCACTCACACCGAGCAGGATCACGCCCACCAGCACGAACGCGCCGGCCAGCTGCCCCAGGCTCAGCAGGACGATCGCCCCCAGCAAGTTCAACCCCGCACTGACGTACAGCAGCACGGACGCCGCCACCAGCCGCCCCGGCACCGGCCGGGCACCCGGGTACCCGGCTGGGTAGCTCACCACCGCCCGCGCGGCCGCCGCAGTCCGCTGCTGCGCGGGAGTGCGGAACGCGTCCAGGCCCCTGACCTGCTGCTGCGCGGGAGTGCGGAACGCGTCCAGGCCCCTGACCTGCTGCTGCGCGGGAGTGCGGAACGCGTCCAGGCCCCGGGGCGGTGGCGGCGGAACCGCACCCGGCAGCGGCAAGGCCCGGGCCTGCTCCTCGGCCGTGCCGCCGGTCAGGTCCGTCGTCCACGCGGTCCCGTTGAACCAGCGACGCACACCCTCCGGATCCCCGTCGACGTGATGCCAGCCGCGAGTCGACGGCTTCGCCCACCGGTCCCGCACGGCCCCGCCCGACCCGGCCTCCGCGCCGACCGCCGCCGCATCATTTACGCCCTCCGGATCCCCCGCAGCCGGCGCTGCGGCACCCCCCACGCCGGGCATCGAGACGTCGACCACCGCGGCCGGCTGCCCGCAGTGCGCGCAGAACGCCCCACCGGGCACGAGCGCATTCCCACACGACACGCAGTACACGAGCCCTCCCCGTAGCCGGACGTGACGACAGCGACGCCCGGCGGTCAGGGCAGTGTAGGGCCCGGCCGCGACGCGGACCAGGCGCGGCCGCTGGCGGACGGCCCTCGCGGCGGTCGCCGTGCTGGAACGGACAACATGACCGCAGACCAGCCGTCGATCGTGACGACAGACCGGAAATACCTGCTCCCCCGACTGGACTCGAACCAGTAACCCTTCGATTAACAGTCGAATGCTCTGCCAATTGAGCTACGGGGGATTGCCGCACGCCGCCCCTTCAGGGCAACCGAGCCAGGATAGCTCACCACGGCGGACCCACGCCCCAGGGTTAGGGTGGACGGACCAGCCTGCGAGGAGATCGACGTTGAAGCTGTCCAATCTCGGGTACGCCGCCGCGGGATACGTGCTAGGCGCCCGCGCCGGCCGCGCCCGCTACGACCAGATCGTGCGACTCGCCCGCCGGGTGGCCGGCAGCCAGACCGTCCAGTCGACTGCCGGTCTCATGCAGGCCCAGCTCGACCAACTGGCCTCGCACGCCCGGCACGTCGTCGCCACGAAGATCAGCGGAGCGCATGAGCGGGAGCCCGCCGGCGTCAACGGTTTCCGGCACTAGCGCAACCATTAGGTGCCCTGCGCGGCGCGCAGGATCGCCAGCCGCGCGCGTACCGCCGACCGCACGATCTCGCTGTCCTCGGTGCCCGGTTCGAGGCGCGCCCACCAGCTGATACCGTCCTGGCCCGGCTGGCGTCGTGCGACGAACCGCACCGCTCCCCCAGCGATGGACAACAGCTCGGAGCGCACGACGTTCGCTTCGACCCGCTTGCGGATCGTCGGTGGCAGATCCCGCGGCCGGCTCAGCGCCACGGCAACCGGTGGCCGGTCGACGAGCAGGAAGTCGTCGACCACCTGCGCCTCGATCACCGTCAGCGTTCCGTCGCGCCACACGGCCTTGTCGATGTGCTGCCAGAGAATCCGGCGCGGGCCGTTCACGTCCGGCCACCAGACCCCGCGCGGGGTCGCGAGGATCACCTCGTCGTCGGCGGTGTCGGCCCAGGACAGCACCCGCTCGTGGCGCGGCAGCCGCGCGACGAGATCGGCGGGCGGGCGCTCGCGCCGACCGAACAGGGGCATCACTGTCCTCCGATCGCCCGCTCTTGCCAGATACGGCGGTAACCCTCGAGCGCAGCGAGCTCGCCCCAAAGCCGGGCATGTTCGTCCTGCTGCTCCTGCGGGTTCATCCGCTGCAGCTTCGACTTGAGCGTGGCGACCTGCCTACTCGTGACCACCTCGTGCATCCGGGCGAGGATGGCGCGCGCGTAACGCTCCTGCCCTTCTGCGCCCGAGCGCAGCGGCTCGACGGCAAGCGCATGGACACCACCCTTCACGCGCTCGTCGGCGAGCTGCGCGGCGATGGCCTCCGTCCAGGCCGGGCCGCTGATCGCAGCGGCCATGCCCCCGGCCGCCGCGATGGCGACGCGTACCTGCCGGTGCGCGTCGACCAAGAACGCATCGGGCGCAAGGGAATCGAACTCCGGGCCCGCGACCCCCGGCAGCTGGAGCGCCACCTTGAGCGCCTCGCGCTCGACGGCGGCGACCGCCTCGTCGACCTTCGCAGGATCGGCCGGGGCGACATGCGTCTCGACGTGCGCGCGCTTGTCGCCCGACCGGACGAGGCCGCGCACCCGTGCGACCACCCGCATCGGATCGTCCTCGCCACTGAAGCCGACCAAACCGGCGAGCCGGCGCGCGTACTCGTCACGTAAGGCACGGTCCTTGATCTGTGCGACGAGCGGAATGCCTCGGTCGAGCGCGGCGGTGCGCCCTTCGAGCGTGTCGAGGTCGTGGCGGCCGACGGTGGCACGCAGGACGAACTCGACGAGCGGGATCCGTCGCGCCACGAGGTCGAGCACCGCGGTGTCGCCCGACTTCATCCGCAGTTCGCACGGATCCATGCCGGTGGGCTCGACCGCGACGAAGGTCTGCGACATGAACCTCTGGTCGTCCGCAAAGGCCCGCTCGGCCGCCTTCAAACCCGCGGCGTCCCCGTCGAAGGTGAAGATCACCTCGCCGGTGAAGGCGTCGGAGTCCATCAACAGGCGGCGGACCACCGACACGTGTTCGGTGCCGAACGCCGTGCCGCAGGTCGCCACCGCGGTGGTCACCCCGGAGAGGTGGCAGGCCATGACGTCGGTGTAGCCCTCGACGATGACGGCCCGGTGCTGGCGGGCGATCTCCTTCTTCGCCATGTCGACGCCGTAGAGCAGCTGGCTCTTCTTGTAGATCGGGGTCTCGGGCGTGTTGAGGTACTTGGCCTCGACGCGGTCGTCGTCGAACAGCCGGCGCGCGCCGAAGCCGACGACCTCGCCGCCGACGTCGCGGATCGGCCACAGCAGCCGCCGATGGAACCGGTCGATGAGCCCGCCGCGGCCGCCCTCACGCGACAGGCCGCCGAGCGTCAGCTCCTGCGACGTGAACTTCAGGGTGAGCAGGTGCCGGGTGAGCGCGTCCCAGGTGGAGGGGGCGTACCCGCAGCCGTAGCGCGCCGCCACCACGATGTCGAAGCCGCGCTGGGCGAGGAACTCGCGCGCCGGCTCGGCCTCGGCGCCGGTGAGCTGCGCGGCGTAGAAGGCCGCCGCCTCGCGGTGCGCGTCGAGCAGTCGCTGCCGCTGCCCGCGGTTCTGCCCGGACGCCGGACCGCCCCCCTCGACGTAGCGCAGCTGGATCCCGGTGCGGGACGCCAACCGCTCGACGGCGTCGCCGAAGTCGAGGTGTTCGATGTCCTGGACGAACTTGATGACGTCCCCGCCCGCTTGGCAACCGAAGCAGTAGTACATCCCGCGGCTCGGGGTCACGTTGAACGACGGCGACTTCTCGTCGTGGAACGGGCACAGGCCCTTCAGGTTGCCGCCACCGGCGTTGCGCAGCTGGACGTGCTCACCGATGACGTCCGCGATGGGCGACTTCTCGCGAACCAGAGCGATGTCCTCGTCGCGGATCCGCCCTGCCACGGGCCGAGTCTAGGCCGCGCGTCCGACCCGTCGGCGAGGTGTGCACAAATCAGTCCGGACGGACCAAACGGCCGTGTCGGGCGACGGCGGAGGTGTCAGTCAGCTGCGCCACCTGGTCGATGACCACGCGCAGCCGGTCGGCGTCGGAGGCCGCGTCGTGCCACGCCGGACGGAGGTCGCGATCGAGCGTCGTCGGCGCCCCGTCCAGTATCGCTGCCGCCAACTCGGTCAGCAGCCGCCGCTCGCCGGCCTGCCGCGCGGGTGTGCCTGGGCGGCGCATGACGTAATGCACGGCGATCGCCTTGAGCAGCGCGCACTCCGCGGCCACCGAGGCGGGCACGACGAGGTCCGCGGCGTAGCGCGTCAGCGGGCCGGAGCCGTGCACGGCGCGGGTCGCCTCGGCCGCGGCCCAGGCGAACCGGCCGACCAGCTCGCTGGTGGCCCGCTTCGCGGCGGCGTGCGCCCGGTAGGACCCGTCGTAACCGGCGAGATCGCGCAGCGTGGGCAACCGCAGCAGCGAGTCCAGCACCGGAGCGAGCTCGGCGACCGGCAGCGGCGAGTAGAGCTCGGCAGCGATCTCGCACAGCGTCTCGCTCTCGTGCTCGGTCACCTCGGCGAGCCTGACCAGCCCGCCGTGGACGCCGTCCTCCACGTCGTGCACCGAGTAGGCGACGTCGTCTGCCCAGTCCATGATCTGCGCCTCGATGCACCGCTGCTCGTCCGGCACATCCCCGCGCAGCCAGTCGAACGCCGCCCGGTCGGCGGCGTAGTACCCAAACTTCGGCGTGCCCGCCCGCCGCGCCCACGGGTACTTGCAGCTCGCGTCGAGGACGGCGCGCGTCAGGTTCAGCCCGGCCGGCTCGCCGGTCGGATGCGCCACCTTCGCCTCGAGCCGGGTCAGGACGCGCAGCGTCTGCGCGTTGCCCTCGAATCCCCCGCACGGGGCGGCCACGAGATCCAGCGCGGTCTCCCCGTTGTGTCCGAACGGCGGGTGCCCGATGTCGTGCGCAAGCCCCGCGGTGTCGACGACGTCGGGATCGCAGCCGAGCGCCGCGGCGATCTCCCGGCCGATCTGCGCGACCTCGAGCGAGTGCGTCAGCCGGGTGCGCGGGAAGTCGTCCTCGCCGGGGACGACGACCTGCGTCTTGTCGGCGAGGCGCCGGAACGCGTACGAATGCAGGACCCGGGCCCGGTCGCGCGCGAAGTCGCTGCGCTGCAGGGCCTGCGGCTCCGAGCCGGCCCGTTTCGGCGGCTCGACCACCCACCGCTCGTGATCAGCGGTGCGGTAGGCGCTCACCCCGCAAACCCTAGAGCGCCTCGGAGCCGGAGTTCAGAGCTGGTCTTCGAGCCAGTCGCCGAACCGCAGCAGGGTGTCGATCCACATCCCGACCGTGTACTTGAGCTGCGCGCGGGTGGCGCCGGCGTCGAAGTCGTAACACTGCTCCGCGCAGATCCCGACCATGCCGTCGTCGGGCAGGATCGTGAACACCTTCGGGAACAGCTTCGTCCGGTTCCACTCGTCGAGCAGTAGCGTCAACGTCGCGCGCATCTCGACGTCGAATCGCCGATTCAGGTACATCCGCGCCTGCAGGACCTCACGCCGCTCGCCGTAGAAGAAGAAGTAGAGGCTGCACTTCTCCCAGCGCACGGTCAGATCGCCGTCGGCGTCGATGCTGTGCTTGAGGCCGAACTCGTCGAGCAGCTGCTGCACCAACGCCACGGTCGGCGTCACCAGCGTGCCGCCGCCGGGGGGCTCGGCACGCCGCGAGCTGACGGTCGGGGAAGCGGAACGCGGCCTGCGGCGGAACACGATTCGACGGTACCCGGTCCGTCACCCGGCGCGGCGCTCAGTCCGGCGCGACCGACCGCCCCGCCTCCAGGCGCGCGACAGGCACCCGGAACGGCGAGCAGGAGACGTAGTCCAGCCCGACCTGCTCGAAGAAGTGCACCGAGTCCGGGTCGCCGCCGTGCTCGCCGCAGACGCCGAGCTTGAGACCAGGCCGGCGCGAGCGGCCCTTCTCCGCGGCGATCCGGACGAGCTCGCCCACGCCGTCGGCATCGATCGACTCGAACGGGCTGATGCCGAAGATGCCTTTTTCGAGGTAGGCGGTGAAGAAGGAGGCTTCGACGTCGTCGCGCGAGAAGCCCCACGTGGTCTGGGTGAGGTCGTTGGTGCCGAAGGAGAAGAACTCGGCGGACTCGGCGATCTGGTCGGCGGTGAGCGCGGCGCGCGGCAGCTCGATCATGGTGCCGATGAGGAACTCGAGGTGCACGCCGGTCTCGGAGCGCACGTCGCGGGCGACCTCGATGATGTGATGCTTGACGGTCTCGAACTCCTGTACGTTCGCGACGAGCGGGACCATGATCTCGACGCGCGGCACGCCACCGGCCTTGATGCGCTCGGCCGCCGCCTCGAGGATCGCCCGGGACTGCATCTCGAACAATCCGGGGATGACGACGCCCAGGCGGACGCCGCGCAGGCCCAGCATCGGGTTCTGCTCGTGCAGCCGGTGGACGGCCTGCAGCATCCGCAGGTCGTTCTCCCGCGGCTCGCCGCGGGCCTCGGCCACCGCGACGCGCACCGACAACTCGGTGAGGTCCGGAAGGAACTCGTGCAGCGGCGGGTCGAGCAGCCGGATCGTGACGGGCAGCCCGTCCATCGCCTCGAGGATGCCGACGAAGTCCTCGCGCTGCAGGGGCAGCAGTTCGGCGAGTTGGCGGTCGCGCTCGTCGTCGGTGTCGGCGAGGATCAGCCGCTCGACGAGCTGGCGCCGCTCGCCGAGGAACATGTGCTCGGTACGGCACAGCCCGATGCCCTGGGCGCCGAAGCGCCGCGCACGTGCGGCGTCCTCGGGGGTGTCGGCGTTGGCCCGGACGGACATCCGGCGCGCGCCGTCCGCGTGCCGCATGATGCGGTCGACGGCGGCGACGAGGTCGTCCGACTCGTCGACCTTTCCTTCCTCGAAGTACCGCACCACCGGGGAGTCCACGACCGGAGCCTCGCCGAGGAACACCTCGCCGGACGTGCCGTCGATCGAGATGACGTCGCCCTCGTGGATCTCCACGCCACCCGGCGCGGTCAGTACCCGCTTCTTCGTGTCGACGTCGAGCGACTCGGCGCCGCACACGCAGGTCTTGCCCATGCCGCGCGCGACGACAGCGGCGTGGCAGGTCTTGCCGCCGCGCGAGGTGAGGATGCCGTACGCGGCGATCATGCCGTCGAGGTCGTCCGGGTTGGTCTCGCGCCGGACGAGGATGACGTCCTCACCCGAACGCGACCACTTGACGGCGGTGTAGGAGTCGAAGACGACCTTGCCGACTGCCGCGCCGGGCGAGGCGGCGATGCCGTCGGCGAGCTTCTTCTTCCCGGCCCGGTCGTCGAAGCGCGGGAACATCAGCTGCGCCAGCTGCGCGCCCGAGACTCGGGACACCGCCTCGTCCATGTCGATCAGGCCCTGGTCGACGAGCTGCGTGGCGATCCGGAACGCCGCCGCTGCGGTGCGCTTGCCGACCCGGGTCTGCAGCATCCAGAGCTTGCCGCGCTCGATGGTGAACTCGATGTCGCACAGGTCGCGGTAGTGCTTCTCGAGCGTCTGCATGATGTGCATCAGCTCGTCGTAGGACTTCTTGTCGAGGTCCTCGAGGTCGGCGAGCGGCACGGTGTTGCGGATGCCGGCGACGACGTCCTCGCCCTGCGCGTTCTGCAGGTAGTCGCCGTAGACGCCCTGGGCGCCGCTGGCCGGGTCGCGGGTGAACGCGACGCCGGTGCCGGAGTCCATGCCGAGGTTGCCGAAGACCATGGAGCAGATGTTGACCGCGGTGCCGAGGTCGGCCGGGATGCGCTCCTGGCGGCGGTAGATGACCGCGCGGTCGGTGTTCCACGAGTCGAACACCGCGCGCACGGCCAGGTCCATCTGCTCGCGCGGCTCCTGCGGGAACGGCCGGCCGGCCTGCTCGACGACGACGTCCTTGAACGTCTCGACGAGCTTGCGCAGGTCGTCGGCGTCCAGATCGAGGTCGTTCGTCGTGCCCTTCGCGTGCTTCGCGGCGTCGAGCGCGTCCTCGAAGAGCTCGCCGTCGATGCCCAGGACCGTCTTGCCGAACATCTGGATCAGCCGGCGGTACGAGTCGAACGCGAACCGCTCGTTGCCGGCCTGCTTGGCCAGGCCACGTACCGACTGGTCGTTCAGCCCGATGTTCAGGACCGTGTCCATCATGCCGGGCATCGAGAACTTCGCCCCCGGACCGCACCGACACCAGCAGCGGGTCGTCGGACTGGCCGAGCTTCTTGCCCATCGTTTGCTCGAGCGCGGCCAGGTGTTCGCTGACCTCTTCGCGAGAGCTCGTCCGGTTCCCGCTGGACTTCAGGTAGACCTGGCACGCCTCGGTGGTGATGGTGAAACCGGGCGGGACGGGCAGACCGAGATTGGTCATCTCGGCGAGGTTCGCGCCCTTGCCGCCGAGCAGGTCCTTCAGATCCTTGTTGCCTTCGGCGAAGTCGTAGACGTACTTGTTGCTGCTGGGGCGCATGCGGGTCTCTCCGTCCGATGCTGGCGGCTTTGTCTCTGAGCCTAAGGCTGCCGAGTTTCACCGCAGCTGGGAGGAGTCTTTCGCCCCGAACATCACGGGCCGGACGGTCGATCACCCGCCGCCGTCGGCAAGTTCGGCCCCGGCCGGGACGGCACGCGAGCCCCGGCCGGCCAGCCAGCCCTCGGGCAGGGACACCGCGCGGGTGCCCGACGTGCGCCCGCGCGGCCGGCCCACCACGGACGGCGGGAAGGGCTGGCCGGGATCGAGCGCGGCCAGCTGGTCGTCCAGTTCGGCGAGCGAGGACGCTGCGGCCATCGCCCGGCGCAGCTCGCCGCCCACCGCGAACCCCTTGAGGTACCACGCGACGTGCTTGCGGAAGTCGACGACGCCGCGCTCCTCGCCGAGCCAGCCGGCCAGCAGTTCGGCGTGCCGGCGCATCGTCGCGGCGACCTCGCCGAGACCCGGGCGGATCCGCTCGGGGCGGCCGGCGAACGCCGCGGCGAGGTCGGCGAACAGCCAGGGCCGGCCGAGGCAGCCGCGGCCGACCACCACCCCCGCGCAGCCGGTGTCCCGCAGCATGCGCAGCGCGTCGTCGGCCTCCCAGATGTCGCCGTTGCCGAGCACCGGCACGTCGAGGAGGCCGACGAGTTCTGCGATGGCGTCCCAGTGCGCGACGCCGCCGTAGTACTCGGCCGCGGTGCGCGCGTGCAGGGCCACCCACTTGACCCCGGCGTCCTGCGCGCGCAGCCCGGCGTCGCGGAAGGTGAGGTGGTCCGAGTCGATGCCGAGGCGCATCTTGACCGTGACCGGCAGGTCGCTCGGCCGCCCGGACGGCCGCGGACACGATGTCGGCGAACAGCTCGATGCGCCAGGGCAGGGCTGCTCCCCCGCCCTTGCGCGTGACCTTCGGGACCGGGCAGCCGAAGTTCAGGTCGACGTGGTCGGCGAGGTCGTCCGCGACGATCATCCGGACGGCCTGCTCCACGATCGCCGGGTCGACGCCGTACAGCTGGATCGACCGCGGCGCCTCGTCCGGCGCGAAGTGGATCATCCGCAGCGTCTTCGGGTTGCGCTCGACCAGCGCGCGCGAGGTGATCATCTCGCTGACGTACAACCCGCCGCCGTAGGACTTGCACAGCCGGCGGAACGCAGTGTTGGTGATGCCCGCCATCGGCGCGAGCACGACGGGAGGATCGACGACGATCGCATCCGAAAGGCGCAGCGGCGAGGCCTTCAGCGCGGTCACGAAGCTGTCACCGACAGGCTCGTGTGCCGCGCGATCACGTCGTAGTCACGATCGCGCTGCAGCACCGGCACCCGGTTGCGAAGCGCGACTGCGGCGACGAGGCAATCGGTGAGCTGCCGCGGCGACTCGCCCGCGCGCCGGCACTGCCGGTACAGGGCCGCGGCCGCGGTCGCATCCGTGTATCTGCGCTGCGGGAAGTAGGTACACCCGTCGAGAGCACGCCGGGCCTTCGCGAGCCGCGCATCGTCGGTCGTTCCCGCCAGCACCTCCATCATGACGATGTCCGTCGTGGCAACCTCGTCGGCGTCGAGCCTTCGCCGCATTGCCAGTGCCGTAGGGCTGCCCGTGCGCCGAAGAAACTCGATCCACGCCGAGGTGTCGGCGAGAATCATCAGGCGTCGAAGGGGACGTAGCCGGGGCGAAGGTCGGCGAGCTCCAGACCGTCCTCGCCCCATCCCATGCCCTCTAGGGCGTCGATCTCGGCGGTGGTCAGCGGCTTGCGACGCAGCTGATCGAGGGCGAAGTTGACCGCTTCTCGCTTGCTGCGCAGGTCGAAGCGCGCCATCACCTCGGCGACGGCCTCGTCATCGATGTCGATGTTCGTCCGACTCACGACACCACGATACACCTGATGGTGTATCAGCAGCCGGGCAGCTGGGCGGCCAGGTAGCGCTCGACCTGGTCGAGCGACACGCGCTCCTGCTTCATGGTGTCGCGCTCGCGCACCGTGACCGCGTTGTCGTCGAGGGTGTCGAAGTCGACGGTGACGCAGAACGGCGTGCCGATCTCGTCCTGACGGCGGTAGCGGCGGCCGATCGCCTGCGCGTCGTCGAACTCGACGTTCCAGTTCTTGCGCAGCGCCGCGGCGAGGTCGCTGGCCTTCGGCGACAGCTCGGGGTTGCGGGACAGCGGCAGCACCGCGGCCTTGACCGGCGCGAGCCGCTGGTCGAGGCGCAGCACCGTGCGCTTCTCCATGACGCCCTTGGCGTTGGGCGCCTCGTCCTCGTTGTACGCGTCGAGCAGGAAGGCGAGCATCGCGCGGGTCAGGCCGGCGGCCGGCTCGATGACGTAGGGGACGTAGCGCTCGCCGCTGCCTGGTCGAAGTACGACAGGTCGACGCCCGAGTGCTCGGTGTGCGTGGTGAGGTCGAAGTCGGTGCGGTTGGCGACGCCCTCGAGCTCGGCGAACTCGGTGCCGCCGAAGCGGAAGCGGTACTCGATGTCGACGGTGCGCTTGGAGTAGTGGGAGAGCTTCTCCTTCGGGTGCTCGAACCAGCGCAGGTTGTCCGGGTCGATGCCGAGGCCGACGTACCAGTTCCAGCGCTGCTCCAGCCAGTACTCGTGCCACTTCTCGTCGTCGCCGGGCTGGACGAAGAACTCCATCTCCATCTGCTCGAACTCGCGGGTGCGGAAGATGAAGTTGCCCGGCGTGATCTCGTTGCGGAAGCTCTTGCCGGTCTGCGCGATGCCGAACGGCGGCTTCTTGCGCGAGGTGTTCAGCACGTTGAGGAAGTTGACGAAGATGCCCTGCGCGGTCTCCGGGCGCAGGTAGTGCAGCGCCGAATCGTCCTCGACCGGGCCGAGGTGGGTGCTGCAGCATGCCGTTGAACTGCTTCGGCTCGGTGCACCGGCCCCTGGTGCCGCAGTTCGGGCAGTTGACGTCGGCCAGCCCGCCCTCTGGCGCCCGGCCCGTGCTTGGCCTCGTAAGCCTCCTCCAGGTGGTCGGCGCGGAAGCGCTTGTGGCAGGCAGGCACTCGGTCAGCGGGTCGGAGAACGTCGCGACGTGGCCGGACGCCTCCCACACCTGCGGGGCGAGGATGACCGACGAGTCGAGGCCGACGACGTCGTCGCGGCCGGTGACCATGGACCGCCACCACTGGCGCCTGACGTTCTCCTTGAGCTCGACGCCGAGCGGGCCGTAGTCCCAGGCCGAGCGGCTGCCGCCGTAGATCTCGCTGGACGGGAAGACGAAGCCACGGCGCTTGCTCAGGTTGACGACGGCATCGTTGCGGGCAGCGGATGGCTCGGCGGGCACGAAGACTCCTGAGTCGGGTTCGGCGGAGATTCCAGGGTATCCGGGCGTCGCCGCCGCTTTCGCCACTCCTCGATCCGGTTGGCGAGCCAGTGGATCAGCCACGCGCAGAGCCCGCCGGCGATACCGTCCGCGACGTAGTGATCGCCGCCGTAGGCCAGGCTGAACTGCATCAGTACCGGATAGCCGACGAGGAGCGGCCGCCACCACTTGTTCAGCCGTTTCCACATGAACAGCACGAACAGCACCGTTCCGCCTACGTGCAGCGACGGGACCGCCGCGACCGCATCGCCCCACCCCCGGCCGTGCTCGACCAGCCGGTCGGCGACCCCGAGATGAAGCTTGCCGAAGCCACGAGTCGTGATGAGCTCGACGTAGGGTTTGGCGCCCTGCCGGTGGGTCGTGAACTTGCCGAGCAGGCCACCGGTGCTCGCGTCGCCGCCGTACATGCAGTACGGGCCGTTGGGGTGGTCGGCAACCTCGGACGCGGTGCATCGCGCGGCGGCCCAGGGCGGCGCCGACGGGATGAGGAGGAACAGCGCGAAGCCGAGGAACGACAAGCGCGACGAAGCGAACCGACCAACGGTAGAAGTCGGTGCGGCTGCGCAGCCACATGACGGCGGCGGTGCAGATAGGGCAGGAAGAAGAACGAGAAGTAGCAGACGCAGACGGCGACGTCCCACCACCGGACGTGTGGGTACTTGAGGTGCTCTTGCAGCCAGACCGTCGGCTCGTGGCCGAAGAAGAGGAACTTGGTCCACGTTGATCTGCGGATGCCACCAGGTCGGCAAGCCGACGGTGTAGGACCAGCCGCGAAGCTGGTCATAGGCGATCAGGACGGCCGCGAGCGGGAGGAAGTCGACCGCTGCCCACAGCAGCCACACGGGGTGCCGGCCGATGCTCGCAGCACCGACCCCGATGCGCGATCCACACCAGCAAGCGCGTGCGGTCGAACGGCACACCGTCCTTGTGCCATGTAGAAAAGGACGACGAAGTAGGCACCGAACGCCGCCCAGCGCGCTCCGCGCAGGATCTGACCCAGTGTCGTGTCACGGGCGCCCAGTCCGTACGTTCGCGCCACGAGCGCGGCAGCCGCCACGAGCGGCGCGGTCTCTCCTTCGCGTCGCGGGATCTCGACAGTGGCCTCGGTCATGGGTGCGGCTCGCGGTCGCTCGGTTGCTCGTGATCGCCGCGCCGCCGGGCGCCACGTCGAGCAGCGGTTCGAAAGCGCTGGGCAGATCGAGCGCGGTACGCCAGCAGCAGTGTGGCGTGCAGCTTCACCTCGTAGTTGCCGAGCGCGCGCCGGTAGGAGCCGACGTTGTCCCATTCGGTGAGCAGCAGCCAGGCCGCCGGGTCGTCGGTCGAGCGGCCGAGCGTGCCGCGCAGATAGCCAGGACGGGCAGCCAGCGCGGCGAGAGCGGTCTGCGCGCGTTGCGCGACGTCGTCCGTGCCGTCGCAGAAGTGGGTGATCACGATCATCCGGGCGCGTCCGCGGGTCCGGCGGGCTCGATCGGCCCGGCCGCGCCACTCAACGGCTGCACTGGTCCGGCTGCGCCGAAACGCCGGTCGCGCTTCGCGTAGTCGAGGCAGGCCTGCCACAGATGCGGGCGGTCGAAGTCCGGCCACGGCGTGTCGACGAAGGCGAGTTCGGCGTAGGCGGACTGCCAGAGCAGGAAGTTGGACGTGCGCTGCTCGCCCGAGGTGCGGATGAACAGGTCGACGTCGGGCAGGCCGGGTTCGTCGAGGTGCGCGGCGATCGTCCGCTCGTCGATCTTGGCCGGGTTCAGCCGCCCGGCCGCGACCTCGCGCGCGATCGGCCCGCGTCGCGTCGACGAGCTCGGCGCGGCCGCCGTAGTTGACGCAGAACTGCAGGGTCAGGCGATCGTTGTCGCGGGTGTACCGCTCGGCGTCCTCGAGCTGGTTGATCACGCTGCGCCACAGGCGAGGACGGCGCCCGGCCCACCGGATGCGGACTCCGAGCGCGGCCAGCTCGTCGCGGCGCCGGCGGATGACGTCCTTGTTGAAGCCCATCAGGAAGCGGACCTCGTCCGGCGAGCGGCGCCAGTTCTCCGTCGAGAACGCGTACGCCGAGATCGTCGCGACGCCGAGCTCGATCGCGCCGTGCAGGACATCCATCAGGCTTGCCTCGCCGGCTCGGTGCCCCTCGATGCGCGGCAGCCCGCGCGCGTGCGCCCAGCGGCCGTTACCGTCCATGACGATGGCGACGTGCCGGGGCACCAGCTCGGCCGGGATCTCCGGCGGGCGTGCCCCGGACGGATGCGGCGGCGGGTCGGGCCACCGCCGGCCGGCAGTTCGGGGCGCAGTCATCCCGGACACGGTACCCAGCCGGACCTGGAATCTTCAGATCGTCGCCACCTAACCGCAACCTCCGGTCGTGCAGATCGACGACGACACGCTCCGCGTAATCAGCGCGCCAGCCTCGTGATCCGAAACGTCGGATGGTCCGCGGGGTCGGGCAAGGCAGCGAAGGTCTTCGCGACGTTGGGCAGCTTGCCGAACTGCCGCAGGTACTCGTCGATAAGCGCAGGCACCTGTTCGGTCGGCAGCTCCTCGGCGGTGAACTCCTCGGTGCGCCGGCGCCGGGTGAGCCGACCGGTCTTGCTCGCTCGCAGGTTGCGCGACCACTCGGTGTTCCCGTAGGCGGCCATGAGATAGTCCTGCCCGTCGTGAGTCAGGACAGCCACCGAAGTGGCCCGCCACGCACCGCTGCGTCGCCCCGGAACCGACAGCAGACTGACGACGTCGGGCTTGAACAGCCGGGCCATGCGAGCGCCTATGACGCGTGCTGCCCACGGGGGTTTCAGGTATCCGGATGCCGCCATGTCGATCTCCTCTCCGCAAGAACGTCTGACGGTCAGGTGCGGTCGACGAGCGGCAGCGAGCGCAGGCCGCGCTCGAGATGCCACTGCAGGTGGGCCGCGACGAGCCCGCTGCCCTCGCGCCGGGCCGCGGTATCGCTCGCGTCGGCGACCGCCCAGTCGCCGCCCAGCAGCGCGGCCAGCAGATCGACGGTCTCCGGCTGCGGACGCGCCGAGCCCCCCGGGCGGCAGTCGTCGCACACGGCGCCGCCGGCCGCCACGTTGAACGCGGCGTGCGGTCCAGGACGGGAGCATTTGGCGCACACCCGAAGCGCAGGCTCCCAGCCCGCGTTGGACATTGCCCGGATCAGGAACGCGTCGAGGATGAGTCCGCAGTCGTGCTCGCGGGCCACCAGCGCCCGCAGCGCTCCGACGACGAGCAGGTAGAGCCGCAGCGCCGGCTCGCCCTCCTCCGTCAGGCGTTCGGCGGTCTCGCAGATGGCCGACGCGGCCGTCCAGCGGCCATAGTCGCCGGCCAGCTGCGCTCCGAACGCCCCGAGGGACTCGGTCTGCTGGACGACGTCGAGCCCGCGCTGGCCACCCGGCGCGGCCTGCCCCTCCGGCAGCCGCGAGTAGAGCTGCACGTCGATGTGGCTGCCCGGCTCGAGGCGAGCACCGAAGCGCGAACTCGTCCGCCGCACGCCCTTGCCGACGGCCCGCACCCGGCCGTGCCGGCGGGTCAGCAGGGTGACGATGCGGTCGGCCTCGCCCAGCTTGTGGACCCGGAGGACGACCGCTTCATCGCGGTACAGCGGCACGTGCTCATGGTGCCACTGGCGTCGGACGATCCGGCGGCGCCGCGACGGCGTCGCGCCGGACCCGCAGGCTCAGCCCGAGGACGCCGACCGGCAGCGACGACGCGACAACGACGACGAACGCCGTTCGCGCGCCGTGGTGGTCGGCGATGCCGCCCGACCAGCGCGGCGCCGGCACCGTAGCCGACGTTCAGGCCGGTGCTCACCCACGACAGGCCCTCGGTGAGGGCACGCACCGGGATGATCTGCTGGATCAGCGCGAACATCGTGATCAACGCGGGCGCGATGCCGAGGCCGAGGACGAACCCGGTGATCGCGAGCACCGGCACACTCGTCGCCGCGAACAGCGCGAACGGCAGCAGCGCGAAGGCGATCGATTGCAGCCGGAACCGGCGCACCACGTCGGCGTGCCACTCGACCGCGCCGTACACCAGTCCGGAGATCCCGCTGCCGGCGGCGATCGCGGCCAGCACTACGCCGCTCAACGACCGGTGACCGTGCTGGCCGCAGTACGCGACCATCGACACCTCGGCGCTGGCGAACACCGCGCCCATAGCCACGGTTGCGAGCGTGAGCACCACCATGCCGCGGATGCGCAGCGCCGAGACATGCCCGGTCTCGGCGCGCGGGTGCGGCGCCGGCTCGGTCGCGTGCAGGCCGGCCAGCCACAGCGACCCGCCGGCGACCAGCGCCACCCCGAGGTAAAGCACGAGCACCGGCTCGGCGTGGGTGGCCAGCACCGTGGCGATGAGCGGGCCGACGACGAAGATCAGCTCGTCCAGCACCGACTCGACGGACAGTGCCGTCGCGAGCTCCGGGCGGCCGTCGAGCAGGTTGGACCAGCGGGCCCGGACGAGCGACGCCACCGAGAGGTAGGTGAAGCCGAAGACGAGCGCCGGGACCACGAGCAGCCAGTCGGGCACGCCGGTGCGCAGCATGATCGCCAACGCCACGACCGCGACCGCGTGCACCGCCCCCGACGGCAGGATGAGCCGCCGCTGCCCGTAGCGGTCGACGAGCACCGACAGCAGTGGCGTCCCGAGGGCGTTGCCGAAGATGTAGCAGGCGCTCAGAATGCCGGCGAAGCCGTACCGGCCGTCGCGCGCGGAGATGATGAGCACGATGCCGAGCGGGTAGATCGCGATGGGCATCCGCATGACGAACGAGGCGGCGCAGAACGCCGCCGAGCCGGGCATGCGGAAGACCGCGCGGTAGCGCTGGAACATCGCTAGTGGTCTGTCTGCGATATGACCTGGCGGCGCCTGTGGCGCCCAGGCGTCGCCTCGCTGCGTTGTCGTCGTCGTCCATACAACACCGGTATGGCCTCCTCCTCCGCCTTGCGAGCCAACGCCTGGATCACCACATCCACCGCCGCATATCGCAGACAGACCACTAGAAGCCCAGCCGGTCCAACTTCTTGGGGTCGCGCTGCCAGTCACGCTCCACGGCGACGTGCAGCGCGAGGTGGACCCGCTCGCCGAGCAGTTCCTCGATACCCACGCGCGCGGTCGTGCCGATCTTGGTGAGGCGCGCGCCCTGGGGGCCGATGATGATGCCCTTCTGGCCGTCGCGCTCGAGGTGCACGGTGGCGAACACCTCCTGCAGCCCGGAGTCGCGGCGCCGGATCTCGTCGACAGTCACCGCGATCGAGTGCGGCAACTCGTCCCGGACTCCGTCGAGCGCCGCCTCGCGGACCAGCTCGGCGATCCGGGTCTCGACGTCGTTGTCGGTGGTGATGTCGCCCGGGTACAGCATCGGGCCCTCGGGCAGGTATCCGACGAGGACGTCGGCGAGGACGTCCACCTGCTCGCCCTGCACCGCGGACACCGGAACGATGTCGGCGAACGCGCCGAGTTTCGACACGGCGATCAGCTGCTCGGCGACCCGCTGCCTGGACACCATGTCGATCTTGGTGACGATCGCGACCACCGGCGCCCGCAACCGGGCCAGCTCGTCAGCGATGAACCGGTCGCCCGGCCCGGTGCGTTCGTCGGCGGGTACGCAGAAGCCGACGACGTCGACATCGGCGAGCGTGCCGCGGACGACGTCGTTGAGCCGCTCGCCGAGCAGCGTCCGCGGCCGGTGCAGGCCCGGAGTGTCGACGAGGACGAGCTGCGCGTCGGCGCGGGTGAGGATGCCGCGGACCGCATGGCGGGTCGTCTGGGGCTTGTCGCTGGTGATGACGATCTTCGCGCCGACGAGGGCGTTGGTCAGGGTGGATTTCCCGGCGTTCGGTCGCCCCACGAAGCAGCAGAACCCGGACCGGAAGCTCACCCGCCTATCCTCGCACTCGTGATCGCTCGGGTGCTGGCCGTCCTGCTCGTCTTCTGGGCACTTGCTGCCTGCACGTCCTCGGGCTCTCCGGGACCGTCGGACTCCACGCACCCCCGGCCCGCACCCCGACGTCCGAACAGAACACCGCGCCGATCTCGACCGGTCCCACGCACGCCGCGACCGCGTCGTCCTGCCCGTTCACCACACAGGACTTCGTGCGCAACACGATGGGCATGCGGCTCGGCCGGATCGCCGTGCTACGAAGTGGCCGCCGGGTGGTCGGCTGCCACTTCTACGCGTTGCAGAACTCGCCGCTGCACGATTCGGAACATCTGCCGGGGCCGAACCAGCCCGTGGTCGAGATCACCACGCAGCGCTTTGCATCGCCGACCGCGGCGCGCAACGCCTTCGTCCTGCTCTCCAGAAATGGCAAGAACGCCGAGCGGGTCGACTTCGGGCGCACCGCCGGGGTCTGCTTCCAGGCACCGTTCTACCCCAAGGACCACGGCGCCGACTGGGCGTGCGCGGCCAACGTGCGCGGTACCGAGGTCATCGTCCGGACCGTCGACACGACCGGGACGTTCAGCACCGCAACGGTGACGAAGGCCGTCCTGCGCAATGTCTGATCCTCGCCGGATCGCGTACGGGACGCGGCCATCGGCGTTCGGCGAGCTGTACACCCCCGCCCGGGCCGAACACGCCGGAGCGGTCGTGATCATGCATGGTGGGTTCTGGCGGGCGAGATACGGGCTCGACCTCGGGCGGCCGCTCGCCGCCGACCTGGCAGCGCGTGGCTACACCTGCTGGAACATCGAGTACCGCCGGGTCGGCAACGGCGGCGGCTGGCCGGCCACGCTCGAGGACGTCGGCGCCGCGCTCGACCACCTGGATCGATTGGACGTCGACACCTCGCGCGTCGTGGCGGTCGGGCACTCCGCGGGCGGGCACCTGGCGACGTGGGCGGCCGGCCGGGCGGCGCTGCACGCTGGTGCGCCGGGCTCCGCACCGCGCGTCGCAGTCAGCGGGGTGGTCGCCCAGGCCGGGGTCCTCGACCTGACGGTTGCGGTGCGGCAGCGGCTGGGCAGCGGCGCGGTCGTGGAGTTCCTCGGCGGCACCCCGGAGCGGGTGCCGGACCGCTACCGGATTGCCGACCCGCTTGCGGCGGTGCCGCTGCCCGCGCCGGTGCTGTGCGCGCACGCGCGCGCCGACGAGATCGTGCCGATCTCGCAGAGCGAGGCCTATGTCGCCGCAGTGCGGGCCGCCGGCGGCGCGGCGGCGCTGCGCGAGGTGCCGGGCGACCACTACACGCTGATCGACCCGGCGCATTCGTCGTGGGAACTCGTCCGCGACGCCCTGCCCGATCTGCTCGCGGGCCGGGCGCCTACTGGGTGATCGTGCCGTCCGGGTGGGCGCGCAGGATCGTCACGCCTGCGGCGACGTCGCGGGCCGCCGCCTCGCCGGCCGGGTCCCCCGGATCCTCGCCCAGCACGACCGCGGCCTCGAGGCCGGGCGCGCCGGACGACACCGCCATCGCCACCGCGACCTGCAGGGCGGACAGCCGCAGCGACGGCAGCGCCACCGACGCAGCCACGTAGGTGCGCCCGTCGCCGTCGCGTACCGCGGCGCCCTGCACGGCGCCGGTGCGCGCGCGGGCCGAGCGGGCCAGCGTGACGAGCTTCTGGTCCTCGGGATCGAGAGTCATGCCCTTGTTCGCTCCGCAAGCGTCGCTCACGCCGGCGCCTCTGCCTCCGCGTCGCGCGCCCGCTCGGCGGCCGCGTTCGCGCGCGACAACCGGCGCACCAGCACCGTGTCGATCCGGTTACGCCGCCCGCCGACATCCTCCGCGGTGAGTTCGAGTCCGTGCACCACCGCCTTGGCGCCGGGGATCGGCACCCGGCCGAGCGCCTCGGCGAGCAGCCCGCCGACGGTCTCGACGTCGTCGCGGTCGGGCAGGTCGACGCCGAACAACTCGCCGAGATCCTCGACCGCGAGGCGCGCGGTCACCCGCGCGGTGTCGTCGTCGATGCGCTCGATGGGAGCGCGTTCGACGTCGTACTCGTCGGTGATCTCACCGACGATCTCCTCGAGGATGTCCTCGATCGTGACGAGGCCGGCAGTGCCGCCGTACTCGTCGATGACGACCGCGATGTGCGAGCGCGCGGCCTGCATCTCGCGCAGCAGTTCGTCGACCGGTTTGGACTCCGGCACGTAGGAGACGGCGCGCATGACCTCGTCGACGACCGTGTTGCGGGCGCGCTCGGCATCCTGCGCGCGGCGCGCCATGTCCTTGAGGTAGACCACGCCTACGACGTCGTCGAGGTTCTCGCCGGTCACCGGGATGCGGGAGAAGCCGCTGCGCAGCGCGAGGGCGAGACCCTGCCGGATCGTCTTGCCGTGTTCGATCCAGACGACTTCGGTGCGCGGCACCATCACCTCGCGCGCGATCGTCTTGCCCAGTTCGAACACCGACTGGATCATCTGCCGCTCGTCGTGCTCGACCACGCCACGCTGCTCGGCCATGTCGACGAGTTCGCGCAGCTCGACCTCGGACGCGAACGGACCGTCCCGCATGCCCCGGCCCGGGGTGATCGCGTTGCCCAGCCGGGTGAGCAGTGCCGCGAGCGGGTTGAAGATGCGCCCCAGCAGCCGGACCGACGGGGCACCGGCGAGCGCCACCCTGTTGAAGTGCTGACGGCCGAGCGTGCGCGGGCCGACGCCGATCACCGCGTACGCGACCACGATCATCAGCATGATCGTGAGCACCGGAACCGGCCACCTGGTGCCGAACTGGCTGCGCGCGACGATCGTCACCAGCACGGTGGCGGTGAGCTCGCACGCGAGCCGGAGCAGCAACAGCAGGTTCGTGTAGCGCGGGCGGTCGGCCATGATCGCCCAGAGCGCCTTCGCGCCCGGCCGGCTCTCGCGCACGAACTCCTCGGCGCGCGCCTTCGACACCCGCGCGAGCGCCGAGTCGACGCACGCAATCAACCCGCCCACCGGCACCAGGCAGATGGCCACGACCAGCGCGGCGATATCCGCTCCGGTCACGGCCGGCTCCGTCTATGGTCAGCCACGGCGGCCGCCCGCGGAGTACGTGTCGGCCGCGGAGGTCCGCGACAGGCTATGGTCAGCCACGGCGGCCGCCCGCGGAGTACGTGTCGGCCGCGGAGGTCCGCGACAGGCTATGGTCAGCCACGCCTGCCGCCCGCCGAGTCGCGGACCCCGCCGCTGGTACCGGGCAGTGGCGCGCGGATCGGTCCGCGCTTGGTCGCTCGCGCCCATTCGGTCACCAGCTTGGCCTGCAGTTCGAACATCTCGCGTTCTTCCTCGGCCTCGCCGTGGTCGTAACCGAGTAGATGCAGGATGCCGTGCGTGCACAGCAGCTGCAGCTCGGCATCGACCGAGTGGCCGGCCGAACTCGCCTGGTCGGCCGCGACCGTCGGGCACAGGACGACGTCGCCGAGCATCGCCTCGCCGGGGTTCGCATCCGTGCCGGGTGGCGCCGACGGATCGCGGCGCTCGGCCGGGCCGTCCGCGGTGTCCATCGGGAAGGCCATGACGTCGGTCGGCCCGGGAAGATCCATCCACTGCTGGTGCAGCGCGGCCATCGTGTCCGAGTCGACGAGCAGGACCGACACGTCGGCGAGCGGATCGATGCGCAGGGCGTCGAGGACGTAGCGCCCGAGATCGGCGAGCGCCTTCTCGTCCACGCCCGCGCCGCTCTCGTTGTTGACCTCTACAGACAACAGAGGTCCTACCGCCGCGGTTTCGCCCGTTGCGGGCGATCGCTCGCGGCCTGCTGCGGCGAGTGTTCGTAGCGTTCGTAGGCGTCGACGATGTCGCCCACCAGACGGTGACGCACGACGTCGGCCGAGGTCAGGTGCGCGAAGTGGACGTCCTCGACATCGCCCAGGACGTCGCGGACCACCCGCAGGCCGCTGCGCGTGTCGCCCGGCAGGTCAACCTGCGTGACGTCGCCGGTCACGACCACCTTCGAGTCGAATCCGAGCCGGGTCAGGAACATCTTCATCTGCTCGGTGGTCGTGTTCTGCGCCTCGTCCAGGATGATGAACGCGTCCGAGAGCGTCCGACCCCGCATGTATGCCAGGGGCGCGATCTCGATCGTCCCGGCCTGCATGAGGCGGGGCAGCGAGTCCGGGTCGAGCATGTCGTGCAGCGCGTCGAACAGCGGACGAAGGTACGGGTCGATCTTCTCGAACAGCGTGCCGGGCAGGAAGCCGAGCCGCTCGCCGGCCTCCACCGCGGGCCGGGTCAGGATGATCCGGTTTACCTGCTTGGCCAGCAGCGACTGCACCGCCTTGGCAACGGCGAGGTAAGTCTTGCCGGTACCCGCCGGACCGATCCCGAAGACGACCGTGTGGTGGTCGATCGCGTCGACGTAGCGCTTCTGGTTGAGGGTCTTCGGACGGATGTTCTTGCCGCGCCGGGAAAGGATGTTGAGGCTCAGCACCTCGGCGGGACGCTCGCTGGTGTCTGCGGTGAGGATGCCGTGGGCGCGCGCGACCGAGTCCGGGGTCAGGTTCTGGCCGGACTTGACGAGCTCGAGCAACTCCTCGAACAGCCGCACCGCGACCGCGTTGTCGGCGGGCCTGCCGGTGATCGTGATCTCGTTGCCACGCACGTGGATGTCGGAGTCGAGGCGACCCTCGACGACGCGCAGCAGCTGGTCTCGGGATCCGAGCAGCGCGACCATGGCCTGCTCACCGGGCACGACGAGGGTGGTGGAGACGCGATCCGAGGTTTGTGTTGGATCGGGTTGTCCGGTCAACTTCGGCTTTCTGGTCGGCTGCTGTGGTCTTGTCCACTGTACCGGCGCAGGCGCCCGAAATGCCGGTCGAATCGGACGCGGCGCGCTCGTCAGCCAGGTGGCCAGCCCATCGGGCGGCCGGCGAGGACATGTGCGTGGACGTGGAAGACGCTCTGCCCGACCCCGGCGCCGGTGTTGAAGACGGTGCGGAAATGCTCGAGCCCCTCCTGCTCCGCGAGCGCCCGGATGCCGGCGATCAGGTTGGCGGTCACCTCGGCGTCGCGGCTGACGTCGGCGATGTCGGTGTAGTGCACCCTCGGCACGATCAGCACGTGCGTGGGGGCCTGGGGGTTCGCGTCGGCGAACGCGTAGGTGTAGTCGTCCTCGTAGACCTTGGTGGACGGGATCTCGCCGGCGACGATCGCGCAGAACAGACAAGCGGCCATCGTCTGAACCTAGTGGTCGGCGGGTCAGGTTCGGCCCGCCACGTGCGTGAACTCCCGGACGGCCTGCGCGAACCTCGCCGGCTGGTCCAATGGGATCAGCGTGTAGCTGTCCGCCACCTCGACGAGCCGTCCGTGCGGCAGCAGTTCGGCGAGCCGCCGGCCGTGCTCGAGTGGCATCACGCGGTCCTCGGTCGCCCAGACCACGAGGGCCGGACGGTCGAAGCCGGGCAGGCCTTCGGCCGCCTCGAGCAGGAGATTCCGGTCGGCCGCGATGGCGCGTAGCACTCGGACGGCATCGCGACGGATCGCCTGCTGCTTCAGGAGCGGCTTGATCCACCCGGCGGTGGCGGCGTCTCCTCGCTTGGTCAGCCACCCGAACGCGATCGGCAGCCGCCGCACCATCCGCAACCGCAGCTGCTGCATGAACAGTCCGAACACCCGGGGCGAGAGCTTGCCGGTGAACACGAGCGTCCTGCCGGTGAGCCCCGGCGGGAAGTTGTCGAACGCGTCGCAGGAGGCGAGCACCACCTGTCCGACGCGATCGGCGCTGTCGTTCATGAGCAGTTGGACGATCGCCCCGCCGGTGTCGTTGCCGACGAGGGTGACCTCTCGCAGCTCGAGGCGGTCGAGGAACTCGGCGACCAGTCGCGCGATACCCGGCAGGGACAGGTCGGCGCCGGCCGGCATCGCGCGCCGGTGCGCGCCGAGCGGCAGCGTCGGCACCACGCACCGGTGATCGGCGGCCAGCTCGGCGACGGTTGCGTCCCACAGCGAGGCGTCCATCAGCAGCCCGTGCAGGAACACGATCACCGGACCGTCGCCGCCGGTGTCCGCGTAGTCGATCGTCGCGGCCGAGAGCTCGATCTCGTTCATGCCCGCCCGCCCAGGTGCAGTGCGGGCGCGCGGTCAAGCAGGTGCGTGCGCAGGAAGGACAGCTCGGCGTCGACGACCTGCTCGTGCGCGTCCAGGAACGGGGCATAGTGCCCGCCGGGCAGCCGGACGAGTTCTCCGCGGGGCGCGCGCCGTGCCGCGCGCACGGCCGGCCCGGCCAGCGCCGACTGATCCTCATCGCAGGCGACGACGAGCATGGCGCATTGCACCCGGCGCGCGTGGCGGCCGGGCCGGTACCACCCGAGGAGCAACGCCGAGCGGGCGGCCACTGCCTGCTGCCAATGGGGATATCGGTCAGCACGCAGCGCCCGGCCGGTCTCCTGGGCATCCGGCGTCGTGAGCAACGCGACGGTCCCCGGCGATCCGACCAGGGGCACCAGCAACGGGCGGCGGCCGACGAGACCGCCGAGCAGGTCCAGAACTCCCCTGCCGAGGAAGCGCAGCATCGCGAGCGGTTTCTGATGACGCATTGCGTTGCGGGCGGCGGCCGGGCCATCCGCGTTCGGTGTCTGCGCGATCGCCGCTGCGAGCTGCGGGTTTCGCGCGGCGACGGCGAAGATGTGACCGCCCGACGCGGAGAAGCCCCACACCGCCAGCCTGGCCGGGTCGACCCCGGGCAGCGTCCCGGCGAAATCGACGGCGGCCTGCCAGTCGTCGAGCTGCTGGCTGATGCGTGCGACCTGGCGTGGCTGCCCGCCGCTGTCCCCGAAGCCGCGGTAGTCGAAGGCCAGGACGCCGAACCCGGCTTCGTTGAAGCGCGTCGCGAACAGGTCGGTGCCGGGTTCCTTCGGCACCGCAAACCCGCCGGCCATCACCACGCAGCCGCCGTTGGTTCCCGGGTAGTGCCAGGCCGCGCATTCGGTGTCGCCGCTGACGAACCGGACCTTCTGCCGCTCTACGGACACGTCGACCTCCGAATTGACCTGGTTCATCCTCTCCAAGAAGTGAACCACGCGGTTCGCAAGCTGTCCACGTTATTCGTCGGTGGCCACCTCGCGCTCCAGTGCGCGGACCAGCGCCTCGAGGCCCGCGTCGATTGCCGCCTTGTCCCCACTCGTCCGCCACTCCATCAGGAAGCCGCGCATGACCGCCAAGATCATTTCGGCGACCTCGGTCTTGCGCCGCTCGGACCAGTCGTCCGGGCACATGGACATCAACGCGGGCCGGTACGGGACCGAGGCCTCCCGGCCGAGGTGCGCGTAGCGCTGCGGGTCGTACATCGCCAGGCCGATCGCCTGATCGATCACCCGCAGCCCGGACTCGTCGTCCATGAGGACGGGCCACACCGCGCGCACCCACGCGGCCAGCGACTGCCGGTCCGTCCCTTGAACGGCGGGGGCCAACGCGTTGTCGATGCGTCGCTCGCGCAGCCGCAAGATCGCCTGCCCGAGCAGGTCGTCGGCCCCGTCGAAGTAATAGAGCAGCACCTTGTGCGTGGCGCCGGACGCCCGCGCGGCACGGCGCAGCGAGAAGTCCACGAGCCCGTTGACCGCGAGGTCGTCGGTGACCCGATCGAGCAGTTCGCGGCGCCGGGCCTCGCCACGCGCCGACCCGGCCGATCGCCGGTAACCCGCCCGCTCCCCAGAACCACGAGCGTCCACCTCGGGCGCACCGATGGTCTCGGACGGAGTCTTGCGGGCCATCCGAGGAAGCTACCGCCGATCCGCGCCGTCCGGGTCGTTGTCAGGGTATCCTGACACGTATGGGCAAGGGCGGGAGCCGGTGGCAGGACGGTCGCCGGGCGTGGGTTCGACTCAACGGATGGCATCAGGACAGCCCGTCCGCGACGCCCGGGCACCCGGACGACGCAGCCAGCGCGCTGGCAGCGCTGGCTGACATCGGCCTGGCCCGGCACCTGCTCGACCAGGCGGAGCTCGTGGCGGTGCGCACCGCACGTCGGCACGGCAAGTCGTGGGCCGAGATCGCGACGAAGCTCGGTGTGACCCGGCAGTCGGCGTGGGAGCGGTGGCGCGACCTGGACGATGTCGGGAGCCCGCAGGCCACGGGTGCCCGATCGCAGCCCGCGGGTGGCGAATCGCAGCGCGTCGAGGTGATCGGGCGGGCGGCGAGCGAACAGCGGAGACGGTCGTTGGTGACGGTGCCCAACGTCATCGGGATGTCCTGGGACGATGCCCGCCAGAGACTGCACAAGAACGGTCTCGTGGGCGTCGCCCCGGATTCGGACGGACCACCACTCGGGGAGTCGGGCTCGCCGGACGGATTGGTGACCGACCAGAGCCCGGAGTCCGGCGCGCGGGTTCGTCCGGGCGCTCCCGTCACGCTGTGGATCGGGCGCGGCGGCGGATCGGGCGTCCGCGAGCCACGCCGCCCCAAGCCGGCAGCGGGGACCGGTCGCGAGATGCATGAGGAGCCGAGTGACCAGGCGGTCGGCTGACCCGACGCCGCCCGACGATCAATCAGCCCTGGCCGTCGGTGTGCGTCGGCGCGAACGGCCACTCCTCGAAGGCGACGCATTTCCCGCCCGCGTCCAGCCGGACGATCCAGAGGTCGCGCCAGCGGTCGCCCTCGGCGTAGCCGACCTCGACGCGAGCGACCCCGACGTCGCCGTCGACCGCGACCACCTCCGACGTCAGGGTGAACTCCTCGTCGGGCCCGTCGCGCTCCGCTTCCCAGAAGGCGGCAAGCGCCTCGAGGCCGCTAATCGGCACACCCCACGGCGACGTGACGTAGCTGATGTCGGCGGCGAACAGTTCCGACAGGCCTGCAGTGCCGGGCGTCCGCCACGCCCGCTCGTAGCGCTCGATCCAGGTCTCCAGCGCTGCCCGCTCCATGCGATCGTCTGGTTGCTCAGTCACGATGCGATTCTCGACGAAGATGTGCAACGAAATCGACCGCAGTGGCGTATGGATCAGTGATTGCGCGACCGCGCGTCTCGTCAACGGGAGGGCAGGACGTTGGACGGACGCGGTGCCCGACCCGCAGGCCACGCGGATTTCGAGGCGTTCGTCCGGATCAACTGGGCGGCGCTGATGAGTATCGCGGTGGCGGTGGCCGACTCGCGCGCCGAGGCGGAGGACCTGGTCCAGACCGCACTCACCAATGCCTACTCCCGCTGGCGCAAGATCAGGCCGACCGAGGCGCTGGCCTACCTGCGCCGCTCGATCCTCAACGCGCGCATCAGCCGGTGGCGCAAGTACCGCGGCAACGAGCTCACCGTCGCCGAGCCGCCGGAAGGAACCGGCCGATCCGAGACCGACGGCGTGGACGAGCGCGAATCGCTGTTGCTCGTGTTGCGTCGGCTGCCGCCCCGCCAATGCGCGGTCCTCGTCCTGCGCTACCTCTGCGACCTGCCTGACGACGAGATCGCCGAGACACTCGGCATCTCGACCGGAACGGTCCGCAGCCAGGCCGCGCGCGGGCTGTCCACCCTCCGCACGTCCCACGTCTCCCGAGAAGAGGTCACCAGATGAAGACCGACGACCAGCTCGGCGCCGCCCTGCGTCGCGATCTGCACGCAACGCTCGTGCCCTTCGACGCCGCGCGCGCCGAGGCGATGATCCACGTCGCGATCGCCGACGGGGGGCCGAGCAACCACCGTTACCCCACTGCGCCGATCGCGGCGGCCGCGGCGATCGTTGCCGTGGGCGGCGGGGTTGCGCTGCTGGCCACCGGCTCCGGGCAGCACCCCCCGGCGCACGCGTCGAGCGCGACGCGACTCTCGAGCGCGACGCCGCCGGCGACGACCTCGTCCGCGACCGCGGTCGAGAGCCGGACCGCTACCCCGGCGTCGAGTGGCACGCCGATAGCGTTCTCGATCCAGACCGAGACCGCCCCCGGCGAGCGCCGCACGTTCGACGGCGAGCATCTCCCGGAGGACGCCCAGCTGGCCGTGACCGCGTTCATCCTCCAGAACCCGCACGCCGACGCCGGGACGCTGCGCATCTTGCGCGGGCCCGACGTCGTGCTGCACGAGCGGCTCGCGAACTTCCGCGACCTCGACCTCAACCTCGCCGACCAGCCCGCTGTCTTCGCCTCGACCGGCCCACTCCGGATCGAGGTGAGCTGCGACAACGCGTCGCGGCCCTGCGATCCCGCCGTCCTCGTCACCGGCTCGCTGGTCGGCCCGTAACGGTCAGCTCCAGCGGCCGAGCCGCAGTGAGAGCGCGGACAGCACCGCAGCCCCGGCAGTGGACGTGCGCAGCACGGTGCCGCCCAGCCGCACGACCCCGGCGCCTGCCGCAGCGAAATCCGCGAGTTCGGACGGGGCGATGCCGCCTTCCGGACCGACGACCACAAGAACCTCGCCGCGGCCCGGCAGGGCGACCGCGGGCAGCGCGACGTCGGCGGCCTCGTGCAGCACGAGGGCGGCGTCGGCGGACCGCAGTCGGGACGCGACCTCGGCCGTCGACGCCAGGCCGCTCACCAGGGGCAGCCAGGCCCGGCGGCTCTGCTTGGTCGCCTCGCGGGCGGTTCGCCGCCACTTGTCCAAGGCCTTGTCGCCCCGAGCGCCCTGCCATTGGGAGATCGAGCGCGACGCCGCCCACGGCACGATCTCGTCCGCGCCGAGCTCGGTGAGCACCTCGACCGCCAGCTCCGCGCGGTCGCCCTTCGGCAGCGCCTGCACCACGACGATGCGCGGCTGCGGCGCGGCAACGGTGTGCCGTGCGACCACGGCGAGCAGCAGCCCGTCCGCCTCGACCGAGGACACCGTGCAGTCGAGCAGCGCGCCGCGGCCGTCCGAGACGAGGATGGACTCCCCGACGCCGATGCGCTTCACCCGGGCCGCGTGCCGCCCCTCGTCGCCGGTCAGCCGCAGCTCGTCTCCAACCGGCAGCTCGTCGACGAGGAACAGCGGCGGGGTCACGTCCGAGCCTCGCTTCGCTCGGTCGGCCGGCAAAGCCCGCGTCCAGCTGTTCGCTCGCTGCGCTCGCTCACTGCCGGAACGCGTCGCGGACCTTGCCGAACAGCCCGGTCGGCTTGGTCGTGACCGAGACGTCCTCGTTGCGCAGGTCGGCGAGCTCGCGCAGCATCCGCTCCTGCTCCTCGTCGAGCCGGGTGGGTGTGCGCACCTCGACGTGCACGAACAGGTCACCGCGCGCGGAGCTGCGCAGCTTCGGCACACCCTTGCCGCGCAGGTGCAGGACGGTGCCGCTCTGCGTGCCGGCCCGGATCTCGATCTTCTCCTCGGTGTCGAGCGTGGTGAGGACGAGGTCGCTGCCGAGCGCGGCGGAGGTCATGGGCACCGCGATCGTGCAGTGCAGGTCGGCGCCCTCGCGGGTGAAGGTGTCGTGCGGCTGCTCGGCGATCTCGATGTACAGGTCCCCGGGGGGCCCGCCGCCCGGGCCGACCTCGCCCTGCCCGGCAAGCCGGATGCGCATGCCGTCCTCGATGCCGGCCGGGACGTCGACGGTCTTCGTGCGGCGCGCGCGAACCCGGCCGTCGGCGCCGCACGTCGGGCACGGCGACGAGATCTGCTCGCCGGTGCCGCCGCACGCCGAGCAGGCGCGAGTGGTCATCACCTGGCCGAGGAACGAGCGCTGCACCGACTGGATCTCGCCGATGCCGCCACAGGTGACGCAGGTGCGCGGCGAGGTGCCCGGCGCGCAGCCGTCGCCGTGGCAGGTCTCGCAGACGATCGCGGTGTCGACGGTGATCTCGCGGCGGACGCCGAACGCGGTCTCCTCGAGGGTCAGCGAGAGCTGCAGCAGCGCATCGGCGCCGGGACGCACCCGGCTGCGCCGCCCGCGGCCGCCGCCCATCGGCCCGCCGCCGCCGAAGAACGCCTCGAACACGTCGCCGAACCCGGCGAAACCGCCGAACGGGCTGCCCGCGGCCGCGCCGGCCTGCGACAGCGGATCGCCACCCAGGTCGACGATGCGGCGCTTCTCCGGGTCCGAGAGCACCTCGTAGGCGGTGGTGACCTCCTTGAATCGGTCCTGCGCGGCCGGATCCGCGTTGACGTCGGGGTGCAGCTCCCGGGCCAGCTTGCGGTAGGCCCGCTTGAGTTCTTCCGGCGTCGCGTCCTTGCGCACGCCGAGCATGCGGTAGTAGTCGCGCACAGCCTCAGCCACGAACCCGTCCGTCCTCGAAAAACCGTCTGGCACTCGGGAACGTTGAGTGCCAGACCCAGTGTAATGTCAGCGATCCTCGAGCAGGTTGCCCACGTAGCGGGCCACGGCCGCCACTCGCGCCATCGTGTGCGCGTAGTCCATCCGGCGCGGCCCGAGCACCCCCACGGCGCCCACCGCCGAGCCGTGCAGGCCGTAGCCGGTGGACACCACCGAGGCACCGGCCAACCCCTCGTGTTCGGTCTCGTTGCCGATACGGACCAGCACCTTGCTCGACGACACCGACTGGTCGAGCAGCCGCAGCAGCACCACCTGCTCCTCGAGCGCCTCGAGCACCGGCCGGATCGCCGGGAAGTCGACGGTCTGCTGGCTGAGGTTGGCCGTGCCGCCCATGACGATGCGGTCGCTGGTGGGCTCGACCAACACTTCCAGCAGGACGGACGTGAGGGTGGTGAGCATGCCGCGCAGTTGTGGCTCCACCTTGCCGGGCAGCTCGCCGACGATCTCCGGCGACTCGGAGAGCGGATGGTCGTGCAGCCGCACGTTCAGCGTGCTGCGCAGCTCGAAGACATCCTTCTCGGCCACCGGCATCGGCAGGTCGACGAGCCGCTGCTCGACGCGGCCGGTGTCGGTGATCAGCACCAACATCAGGCGGGTGGTGGAGATCATCACGAGCTCGAGGTGCCGGATGCGGCTGCGCGCGAGCGTCGGGTACTGGACGACGGCGACGTTGCGGGTCAGCTGGGCCAGCGCCCGCACCGCCCGGTGCAGCACGTCGTCGAGATCCACGGCGCCGTCGAGGAACGTCGCGATCGCCCGCTTCTCGGCGCTCGAGAGCGGCTTGATCTCGGTGAGCCGGTCGACGAACACCCGGTAACCGGCGTCGGTCGGCACCCGCCCGGCGCTGGTGTGCGGCTGGGCAATGAGCCCTTCCTCCTCGAGCACGGCCATGTCGTTGCGGATCGTCGCGGACGAGACCCCGAGGTTGTGCCGATCGACCAGAGACTTGCTGCCCACCGGCTCGTTCGTGGAGATGAAGTCCTCGACGATCGCGCGCAGCACCTCGAGCTTGCGGTCCTCGACAGCCACTGCGTTCGGCGCTCCTTCCGGGTGCGTCCCTGCCTGCTCAGTCTAGTTCTGAACAGGCCGTGACCGCGGTTGACGGATAGAGTCGGGATAGCCGACGCGGGAGGCCGCATGATTTTTCGGGCCGTGCGGGACGGACGCCCGTACCCCGACCACGGCCTGTCTGCGCGCGATTGGGCCAACGTAGCGCCGCGCACCATCCGGCTGGACGAGCTGACCACGACCAAGCGCCAGCTCGAACTCGACCACCTGCTCGACGAGGACTCCACGTTCTACGGCGACCTGTTCCCGCACGCCGTCGCCTGGCACGGCGAGACCTATCTGGAGGACGGGCTGCACCGCGCCTTGCGCGCCGCGCTGCAGGGCCGCACCACGCTGCACGTCCGCATCCTCGACCTCGACGCGATCCGCCGCACCGGCTGAGCTGCGTGCAGGAGACGGCCGACGGGGCCCGGTCACGGCGATCTTGTGCACGCACCTGCGTCCGAACGCGGGATACCGCACAAGATCATCGCACGCCCGTCACGCCGCGGCGAGCAGTTCCTTCACCACGGCGTCGGCCATCAGCCGGCCGCGCTGGGTCAGGACGAGCCGGCCGTCCTGGACGGGGGCGTGCTCGACGAGCCCCCAGCCGGCAAGTTGCGGGACCACCGCCCGCGCCGCAAGCGGCAGGTCGAGCAGCGCGAGCCCCTCGCGCCTGCGCACGCCGAGCATCACCCGTTCGGTGAACCGCGCCGCCTCGTCGAGGTTCTCGCGCCCGGCGGCCGGGCTGCGGCCGGCATCCACCAATGCGGTGTAGCGGACCGGGTGCTTCACGTTCCACCAGCGCACCCCGCTCACGTGGCTGTGCGCGCCCGGCCCGACTCCCCACCAGTTGGCGTCGCTCCAGTACAGCTCGTTGTGCCGGCAGCGCGCGGCGTCCGAGCGCGCCCAGTTGGAGATCTCGTACCAGTCGAAGCCCGGCCGCGCGCAGCGTCTCGTCGGCCTGCACGTAACGGTCGGCCTGCACGTCGTCGTCCGGCGGCGGGACGACGCCGGACGCCACCTGCCGGGCCAGCGCGGTGCCCTGCTCCACCACGAGCGCATACGCGCTGATGTGATCCGGACGGGCGCCGATCGCGGCGTCCAGCGACGCCTGCCAGTCGGCTTCGGTCTCGTACGGGGCGCCGTAGATCAGGTCGAGGTTGACGTGCTCGAATCCCGCCGCCCGCGCCTCAGCGACGACCTGCTCCGGACGTCCCGGCCGGTGCTGCCGGTCGAGCACCGCGAGCACCCGCGGGACCGCCGACTGCATGCCGATCGAGATGCGCGTGAACCCCGCCTGGCGCAGCTTGGCGAGGTAGCCGGGAGACACGGTCTCCGGGTTGGCCTCGGTGCTGATCTCGACGTCGGCGGCCAGCCCGAACCGGTCGCCGATCTCCTGGATCAGCAGTCCGAGGTGTTCGGCGGGCAACAGCGTCGGGGTGCCGCCGCCGAAGAAGATCGTCGACACCGCCGGGATCCGGTCGCCCAGCACATCCCCATCGAGCAGGACGTCCGCGGCGAGGCGCAGCTCGCGCAGCGCGGTGTCGGCGTAGGTGCCGCGGCTCACGCCGGGACCGAGCTCGGTGGCCGTGTAGGTGTTGAAGTCGCAGTATCCGCAGCGGGCCTCGCAGAACGGGATGTGCACGTAGACGCCGAACGGGACGCCCCGGGCCCGGTCAAGGACGTCATGCGGCAGCCGACCGCCGGGCGGGGGCGGGTCGCCGTGGGGCAGCGCGGATGGCACGCCTCAAGTGTGCGCCGCGGACGGCACCGAACCGGCCAGACCCGCGGGACGGTCGGGAAGATCACGCATCGTGCGCAGTGGCGAGGCGTACAGCAGCACGCTCGACAGCATTCCCCCGGCCATCATGGCGAGCACGGCGTCGCGTGGCCCGATCGCGCTGGCCAGGACGCCCGCCGCGAGCGCACCGAACGGGATCGTCCCGAACAGCACGCAGCGCATCGACGCGACCACCCGGCCGAGCATCTCCGGCGGGCAGTACGCCTGCCGGAAGGCGGTGATGGTGACGTTGTAGATCAGGATCCCGAGGAACAACGCCACGTTGCCGACGATGAAGAACAGCAGGCCGGCGCCGCGGCTGGTGAACGCCACCGCGCGCCGACGGCGATGGAGGCCCGCACGGTCTCGCGCTCGGCCGGCACGGGCTTGGCCTCCGGCGTGCGGATCAGCAGCAGGGACAGCATCGAGACGAGGTAGCTCACCGCGTCCGCGACCAGCGCGTACGGCGCCCGCACGAGCAGCCCGCCGATACCCGTCCGACGAACTGCGCCACCGAGCCGCTGCCGAGCAGCTTCGCGTTCGCCTCGGGCAGGTCTTCGATGGGGACGATGACCGGCGGATACGCCTGGTAGGAAACCTGGAACACGACCGTCGCCAGCCCGACCCCGAACGCCACGGCGAACAGCTGCCCGAGCCGCAACGCGTCCAAGGCCGCCGCAACGGGCACGCTCGCGAGCAGCACGGCCCGGACGACGTCGCAACCGAGCATGAGGAGCCGCCGGCGCGACCGGTCGACCCACACGCCGGCCGGCAGCCCGACAAGCAGCCACGGCAGCCACAGTGCCGCGCTGAGCGCGCCGACTGCGACGCCGTCCGCGTGTAGGGAGACGACCGCGATGAGCGGGAGCACGACGACGCTGATCGCCGTGCCGACATCGCTGACCGCCTGCCCGCCCCACAGCAGCAGGAAGTCGCGGTGCCGCCACAGACGTCCGCTCGCCACGGCGTCCACTCTCACGGCCGCCGGCGGCGTGGGTCAATCTCGTTCGCCGGCCGCGTAGCGCACCGGACGCCTACCACCTGCCGTGTCGCCGACCGCCTGGTCGAGGGCGGCACGCAGCCGCGGCTCGTCCGCTGCATCCACGGCGGGCACCGCGAGCCCGACCGGGCCCTCCGGCAGCCAGGACAGATCGCGCAGCACGTCGACGAGCGCATCGAGATTCGCCGCGGCCCAATCGGGCGCGGACACCTGTGCGTACAGGGACCGGATCGCGTCGGCGAGCGTCATCGGTTCACGTCCACGCGGTCGAATGTCTCGTAATGGTCGCCGGTGTACCAGTACCCGCCGCGCCCGCCGGTGATGATCCGCCGGGCGCCGCGATCGGACGAGCCGGGCGTGGGCACGGTGTACTCGTGGTAGTAGCCGTCCGACTCGGCCGGCAATCGGTGCTCGTTGTTGTGGAACACCGCTCCGTCATTGGTCGGGTACGGGAACGGGCCGCCGCGTCGGATGAGCTGGACGGTCGCGGCTGCTTGTGGGGGCAGCGAGGACAGCGCAACGGTGGGGAGGTGCGGTGGCTTGCCCGCCGAGCGGCCGGCGAGTCCCTGGATCGCGTAGCCGACCGCGAGCGCGGTCACCAGCGCCGCGAGGGCGACGAGCGGCCGACGGGCCCGGCGGGCGATGGGCATGACCGCTGACTCTAGGCATCCGCCGTGCTTCGATCGAGGGTATGGGTGATTCGCTGCGTGCGACGACGATCACGATCCACGGACATGGCGGCGACAGCGTCGAGGCGTACCTCGCGCGGCCCGACCAAGCCGAGCCGCGTGGCGGCGTCGTGGTGATCCACCACCTGCCCGGCTACGACCGGGCTACCAAGGAGATCGTGCGCCGCTTCGCCGAGCTCGGCTACGACGCCATCTGCCCGAACCTCTACTGGCGCGAGGCACCCGGCGCGGCACCGGACGACGCGTCGGCGGCCGTGCGCGCTCGGGGCGGAGTGCCGGACGAGCGGCTCGTCGGCGATGTCGCCGGCGCGGCCGCGCAGCTGCGCTCGCTGCCCACGTCGAACGGCAAGGTCGGCGTCATCGGGTACTGCTCGGGCGGCCGGCAGAGCGTGCTCGCCGCCTGCAACGCCGACCTCGACGCGGCCGTGGACTGCTACGGCGCGTTCGTCACCGGCACGCCGCCGGAGGGCTGGCCGCTCGAGGTCACGAACATCGTCGACCAGTTGCCGAACCTGCGCTGCCCGCTGCTGGGCCTGTTCGGCAACGAGGACTCCCGTCCGTCACCGGCGCACGTGGACGAGCTCGAGCAGATCCTGAGGGACCACGGCAAGGGGTACGAGTTCCACCGCTACGACGACGCCGGCCACGCGTTCTTCGCGCCTGACCGGCCGTCCTATCGAGTCGCCGCGGCCAACGACGGCTGGCAGCGCATCGCCGACTTCTACGCGAAGCACCTGGGGAGCTGACGATGTGCACCTACGCCACCGTGACGACGCCGGTCGAGGGCAGCGCCAAAGGACCGAACGGCGCCTGGTTCCACGTCACCGACGCGACCGTCTACTTCGACCACCCGGTACACGCGATGGCCGAGCACACGCTCAACATCGACGTGGCTGCGCCGGCGAACGGACCGGCCGCACGCGTGGCGCTGGAGCTCACCGCACACGCCGCGCGTCAGCTGGTCGCGGCGATCCAGGAAGCGCTCGCGAGCGCGCCCACCGAGCCGACGCTCTGACCCGCGTCGCTAGGGTCGGGGCATGCGTGCCGTCTACTGCGAGTCCTTCGACACCGACGACCCGCTGACGGGGCTCGTGGTCGGCGAGCGCCCCGTCCCGGAGCCGCCGGAGGGCTGGACCCGCGTGCGAGTGAAGGCCGCGAGCCTCAACCACCACGACCTGTGGACGCTGCGCGGCATCGGCATCAAGGTCGAGCAGCTGCCGATGATCCTCGGCTGCGACGCGGCCGGAATCGACGAGGCGACCGGCGACGAGGTCGTGGTGCACGCGGTGATCAACACACCGGGCTGGACCGGCGACGACACCGTCGACCCGGGCCGCACGCTGCTCTCGGAGAAGCACCAGGGCTCGCTCGCCGAGTACGTCATCGTGCCGGCGCGCAACGTGCTGCCAAAGCCGGCCGAGCTGTCCTTTGCCGAGGCCGCCTGCCTGTCGACCGCATGGCTGACCGCGTATCGGATGCTGTTCACCAAGTCCGGACTGCGGCCGGGCCAGACCGTGCTCGTGCAGGGCGCGAGCGGCGGCGTCGCCACGGCGTGCATCTCGATGGCTCGCGCCGCCGGGTTACGGGTGTACGCCACCGCGCGCACCGAGGCCAAGCAGGCGGCCGCCCTCGAGCTCGGCGCACACGCCGCGTTTCCGTCAGGTGCGCGGCTGCCCGAGCGGGTCGACGCGGTGCTGGAGACCGTCGGCGAGGCGACGTACGCACACTCGGCGAAGTCGCTCAAGCCGGGCGGGCGGATCGTCATCTCGGGCGCGACGTCCGGACCGAACCCACCGGCCGAGCTCAACCGGTTCTTCTTCCTGCAGTTGGAGCTCGTCGGATCGACGATGGGGACGAAGGACGAGCTGCGCGACCTGATGTCGTTCCTGCGCGTGACCGGCCTGCGTCCGCACATCGACCGGACGCTGCCACTCGAGCAGGCCCGCGACGGCCTCGCCGCGATGGCGTCCGGCGAGCTCGTCGGAAAGATCGTCCTCGAGGTCTGAGCGTTGCCTTCCGTCGAGTGGGCTGTTCGGACCCGAGTGGCCGGTTATGACGGCCCACTCGGGTCCTAACCGGCCACTCGATGCGGGAGCAGCGATGGGCGACGTGACCGCGGTGGTGTGCGCGGCGTTCGACGCGGACCTGGACGAGGCGGTGTACGCGCTGCGCCACGTTGTGCGGGAGGCCGGTGTCCCGTTGCCGCCGCACCCGCCGCACCGCCCGCACTTCAGCTTCGCCGCAGCCCGGGTGCAGCGCGGCGCGCAGCTCGAGCGGGTGGTGGCCGTGGCAGCCGAGATCGCGCAACGGCACGAGCCGATTCCGCTCGTCCTCACCGAGGTCGGCCGGTTCGGACGCGCGGGCGCGCTGTGGCTCGGCCCGGCACCCAACCGCGGCCTACCGGCGCTGCACCGAGACGTCTACCGATCGCTCAAGCACGCCGGCTGGCCGTCGGCGTTCGGGGAGCGCAGCGCGCCCAACCTCTGGGTGCCACACCTGACCCTCGCAACCCGGGTTGCCAAGCCGTTGCTGCGCGACGTGCAGCAGATCGTGCAAGCGGGGTACGAACCGATCCGCGGGACCGTCGACGCGCTGGCGGTGATCCTCGTCGGAGGCCGCGGCGATGTCGCGCGCCTACGGTTGACCGGCGCGACTACCGCGTGAGCACCAGGTTGACGAGCAAGGCACGGTGATCCGACCCGGGCAGCTCGAGGGTGTCTGCCGAGGCTGCTACAGCCGAACCCCGAGTCAAGACGTGGTCGATTCCGATGAGCGGTCCGAACCAGCGATCGCTCGGATAGGTCGGCAGGTAGCCGGCGCCGGACTCCTCCGCGGCGTCGCCGTAGCCGTCGTCGAGCAGCGCCCGGAACTGCGCGTGATCGGTCGTTGCGTTGAAGTCGCCGGCGACGACAACCGGCGCTGTCCCCGGCAGCCCCGTGATCAGCTCCCGCAGGCGTGCGATCTCCGTCTGCCAGAGGTGGGTGGGGTACGGGTACGGCGGCAGCAGGTGCACCGCAACGAACGTGACCGGCCCTGACGTGGTGGCAACGTGTGCCGTGAGCACGCCCAGCTCGTAGCCGGGCAGGTTGTGAGTGTCGCTGAGTGGATAGCGGCTCCAGATACCCAGTCCCCCGCCGCCGTCGGGAAGCGGGGCGGTGTAACGGTGCGGCAGCAGCGCGGGCAGCCCGGCGGCGACGAGCGCTTGCTCCTCGGAATACGTGAGCTCCTCGGTCGCCAGGATGTCGACGCGCCGGCCCCGGACAAGATCGGTGAGCGTGGTCGGGTCGGCTCCACCCACCTCGAGGTTGGCCTGCAGGACGACCATCTCGGGCCCCTCGGCGCCAGGGTTGAGCGCCACCTGCGCGGGAAGTTGGAAGGCGATCGCGAGCAGGGTCGCGATTCCCGCCGTAGCCGACGTGCCCCATCGCCTGGCGAGCACCGCGAACGCGACACCGAGCGGCGCGGACCACATGAGCTGATGGCTGACCGCGGTGAGCACGACCGTCGACTGCCACGGTGTCGCGACCTGGTGTAGCAACAGTGCCAGCAGCGCGGTGAATGTGGCGCCGAGCGCGCAGAGCGTCCACGCCACGCGCCACGGAGATTCGCCGCCGCGGCGCAACCGCGCCCAGCGCGGCCGGGTCAGCTGCATGCGGGAACCATCTCGGCTGCGAGCTGAGAGTCCGCAGCGAGCCGCTCGGTCACTTCTTGGCGTCGGCGCTTTCGACGGTGGACAGCGCGGCGATGAAGGCCTCCTGCGGCACCTCGACGCGACCGACCATCTTCATCCGCTTCTTGCCTTCCTTCTGCTTCTCGAGCAGCTTGCGCTTGCGGGTGATGTCGCCGCCGTAGCACTTCGCGAGGACGTCCTTGCGCATCGCCCGGATGTTCTCGCGCGCGATCACCCGCGACCCGATCGCGGCCTGGATCGGGACCTCGAACTGCTGGCGCGGGATCAGCTTGCGCAGCTTGCCGGTCATCGACGTCCCGTACGCGTAGGCCTTGTCCTTGTGGACGATCGCCGAGAACGCGTCGACGGGCTCGCCCTGCAGCAGGATGTCGACCTTGACGAGCTCGGCGACCTGCTCGCCGGACAGCTCGTAGTCCAGCGACGCGTAGCCGCGGGTACGTGACTTCAGCTGGTCGAAGAAGTCGAAGATGATCTCCGCGAGCGGCAGCGTGTAGCGCAGCTCGACGCGCGTCTCGGACAGGTAGTCCAGGCCGTCGAGCGAGCCACGCCGGTCCTGGCACAGCTCCATGATCGACCCGATGTACTCGGCCGGCGCGATGATCATCGACTTCACGATCGGCTCATGGACCTCGGCGATCTTCTGGCCGCTGGGCCAGTCCGACGGGTTCGTGACGACATGCTCGGTGCCGTCCTCGAGCACGACCCGGTTGACGACGTTCGGCGCGGTGGAGATGAGGTCGAGGTCGAACTCGCGCTCCAGCCGGTCGCGGGTGATCTCGAGGTGCAGCAGGCCGAGGAAGCCGCAGCGGAAGCCGAAGCCCAGCGCGGCGCTCGACTCCGGCTCGTACACCAGCGCGGCGTCGTTGAGCCGCAGCCGGTCGAGCGCGTCGCGCAGCAGCGGGTAGTCCGACCCGTCGATCGGATACAGGCCCGAGTAGACCATCGGCTTCGGGTCGCGGTAGCCGCCGAGCGACTCCTTGGCCGGCTTTGCGGCATCGGTCACCGTATCGCCGACCCGGGACTGGCGGACGTCCTTCACGCCGGTGATCAGGTAACCGACCTCGCCGACCGACAGCCCCGCCGTGGGCACGGGTTCCGGCGAGATGACGCCGATCTCGAGGAGTTCGTGGGTGGCGCCAGTCGACATCATCTTGATCCGCTCGCGCGGCGTGAACTGCCCGTCGATGACCCGGATGTAGGTGATGACGCCGCGGTAGATGTCGTAAACCGAGTCGAAGATCATCGCGCGAGGTGGCGCGTCGGCCGCACCGACTGGTGCCGGCACCTCGTGGCAGATGAGGTCGAGAAGCGCGGCGACGCCCTCGCCGGTCTTCGCGCTGACCCGCAGCACGTCGTCGGGGTCGCAGCCGATGATGTGCGAGATCTCGGCGGCGTAGACGTCCGGTTGCGCGGCCGGCAGGTCGATCTTGTTGAGGACGGGGATGATCTGCAGATCGTTCTCGAGCGCGAGGTACAGATTGGCGAGGGTCTGCGCCTCGATCCCCTGTGCCGCGTCGACGAGCAGCACGGCGCCCTCGCAGGCGGCCAGCGAGCGGGACACCTCGTAGGTGAAGTCGACGTGCCCCGGCGTGTCGATCATGTGCAGGATATGTTCGACGCCCGTCTCGCCGCTCGTCCAGGGCATCCGGACGTTCTGCGACTTGATCGTGATGCCGCGCTCGCGCTCGATGTCCATCCGGTCGAGGTACTGCGCGCGGGCGTGCCGCTCGTCCACGACGCCCGTCAATTGCAGCATGCGATCGGCCAGCGTCGACTTGCCGTGGTCGATGTGGGCGATGATGCAGAAGTTACGGATCCGGGCCGGATCCGTCCGGCCGGCGGATGTCACGTGGTCCATTTTCGCACGCCGCGCAGGGTCAGCCGTCCGCACGCTCTCGGGCGGCGAGCACCTTGGAGACGTTGCGCTCGGCCCAGTCCTGGACGGCGGTGAGCGGTTCGCGCAGGGAGCGTCCGAGGTCGGTGAGCGCGTATTCGACGCGCGGCGGCACCTCCGCGTAAACCCTGCGGGTCAACAGCCCGTCGCGTTCGAGCGCCCGCAGCGTCTGGGTGAGCACCTTCGGTGCGACCCCACCGATGCACTCCCGCAACTCGCCGAAGCGCAACGTCCCGTCCCCGAGCGCCAGGATCACCAGCCCCGTCCACTTCTCGGCGATCCGGTCGAGCACGACGCGGCTCGGGCAGTCCGGATCCAGCACATTGCCACGGCGCTTAGTTCCCATCAAGTAACTATTGCACGTTGAAGTACTTGATTACTTCCGGTTAGTGTCATTGATTGAGCATTGAACTACACCGAAGGGACAACTCATGAAGGTGCTGGTGTACGGGGGAACCGGCCGGGTCGGCTCGGCCATCGTCGACGAGGCGGCCCGCCGCGGCCACGACGTGATCGCGGCCAGCCGGCGCGAGCCGCAAGGTGACCTGCAGGTGGGTGTCACCTGGCGGCAGGGCGACGCGGCCGACACCGCGTCGGTGGCCAAGGCGGCGTCCGACGCGGACGCCGTGGTGTCCGCGATCGGGCCGTCGCGCGAGCCGGGTGGCGATCCGTTCGCGTTCGCGGGCATTGTGCGCGGACTTGCGGGTGCCGTCGGCGCCACCAGGCTCGTCGTCGTCGGCGGGGCCGGGAGCCTGCTCGTTTCGCCCGGCGGTGACACGCTCGGGTCGCAAGCTCCCGGTGACACGCTCGGGTCGCAAGCTCCCCTCGTCGTCCGCCTGGTCGACACGCCGGAGTTCCCGGAGATCTACCGCACCGAGTCGCTCGCGTCCGCCGAGGCACTGGAGGTGCTGCGCGGCACCGACCCGTCGGTCGACTGGACCTTCCTCTCCCCCGCACCGTGATCGACGAGGGCGAGCGGACCGGCCGCTACCAGGTCGGCGATGACAGCCCGGTCGGGTCGTTCATCTCGTTCGCCGACTACGCGGTCGCCCTGGTCGACGAGTTGGAGCGTCCGGCGCACCGACGCGCGCGATTCACCGTCGCTTCCGACTGACAGCCCCCACCATCCCCGACTTGTCCGCCCGTCCGCACGCCTGGACGTGTCGGAGGGCGGACAGCTCGGGAGGGAGGGGCTGCGACGCTAACCTGCACGCATGCGGGAGATCGTGGTGCTGTCCGGCAGCGCGCACCGGCCGCTCGCGACCAGCATTTGCGAGCACCTTGGCGTCGAGCTGTCCGGCGTCGAGATCCGCCGCTTCAGCAACGACTGCCTCTACGTCCAGTTGCAGGAGAACTGCCGGCAGCGCGACGTCTACGTCATCCAGCCGCTCGTGGCGCCGACGCAGGAGCACCTCATGGAGCTGCTCCTGATGCTCGACGCCGCGCGCGGCGCCTCCGCCGCCCAAGTGACGGCGGTGATCCCGCACTACGCCTACGCGCGATCGGACAAGAAGGACGCGTCGCGCATCTCGATCGCCGGCCGCCTGGTCGCCGACATGCTCACCACCGCAGGCGCCGACCGGGTGCTGACGATGACGCTGCACGCGCCGCAGGTGCACGGCTTCTTCTCCGTCCCGGTCGACCACCTGACGGCTATCGGCGAACTCGCCGACCATTTCCGCAGCCGCGACCTCGACGACACGGTGGTGGTCTCGCCCGACCTCGGCAACGCCAAGACCGCGACGCAGTTCGCCCGGCTGCTCGGTCTGCCGGTGGCGGCCGGCTCGAAGCAGCGGCTCAGCGACGACCGGGTCGTCATAGACGCCATCGTCGGGGACGTCCGGGGCAGGAAGGCGATCGTCCTCGACGACGAGATCGCCACCGGGGGTTCGATCCTGGAGCTGCTCGACAAGCTCGCCGAGCAGGACTGCCCGGAGGTGGCGGTCGCCTGCACGCACGGGTTGTTCGCGGGCAAGGCGATCCAGCGCCTGCACGACCACCCGATGGTCACCGAGATCGTCACCACCGACACCGTGCCGCCACCCAAGGACGACTGGCCGTTGCTGACCGTGCACTCCGTCGCG
Organism: uncultured Actinomycetota bacterium; assembly: GCA_963797455.1. Taxonomy (GTDB): domain Bacteria; phylum Actinomycetota; class Actinomycetes; order Mycobacteriales; family Jatrophihabitantaceae; genus Jatrophihabitans. The sequence goes on from CAWCPK010000001.1 coordinate 491,707, forward strand.
GCGCTGTTCGCCGAGGCTATCTCGCGCATCCACGGCGGTGAGTCCATCAGCAGCCTGTTCGACGGCGTCGATCCCACGCACGGGCCGCCGCAGCCGCAGCTGCCGTTCGGCGCGTAAGGCGCCTGCAGACCCCTGGCACGGCGCGGGGCGCCGATCAGGCAGGATGTGCGCCATGGATGACCCGCGCGCCGCCGCCGAATATCGAGTGCCCGCCGTCGATCTGCGCCCGGGCGACCTCGTGAACACCTCGCCCGGCGAGGACGACTGGCAGGAGGTCGTCGGGGTCTATCGCAAGCCGAGCGATGCGAAGAGCACCGAGATCCGCGCGCTGGTCGAGTTCCTCGGCGGCCGGTACGTGGTCGTGCAGCTCACCGATCTGGCTCCGGTCGACGGCGGCGTCTTCTTCGACGCCGAAGGGGTCGCGATGATCTACGGCGAGGACGCCGAGGACGACCACGTCGTCAAGGACGTCGCCAGCAGCGAGGCCGGCATCCGGACCTACCTCTACACCAAGTTCGAGCTCGTCTCGATCCGGGCGAAGAGCGGCTGAGCGCAGCAGGCACGGTGACCCCACGGGATTTTGGGCCCGTCCTCGCGCGCTGATAAGCTGGCGCGGTTGTCTGCTCGCCGGTGTTCCGGCGTGTCGCCCGCCCGGCGGCAGGCCGACGGCATCGAGCAGGTCCATCAACACCAGAGAACGTCGAGGCTTTCGTGGCGAACATCAAGTCCCAGATCAAGCGGATCCGTACCAACGAGGTCGCGCGGGTGCGCAACAAGGGCGTCAAGTCGTCGCTCAAGACGGCGATCCGGCACTTCCGCGAGGTCGCCGACTCGGGCGACCGCGAGGCTGCGCTCGTCGCGCTGCAGAGCGCTTCGCGCCAGCTCGACAAGGCCGCCAGCAAGGGCGTCATCCACCCGAACCAGGCCGCCAACAAGAAGTCGGCGATGGCCAGCAGGGCCAACGCGCTCTAGTACCGCTCGCACCACCTGAGCCGTGCAGCCCTGGGCTGCACGGCTCAGCTGCGTTCTGGGACGGTCCCGCGCGCGGCGACAGCGCGTGCGGCGCCGATCCGGCGTAGCGCCAGCTCCAGGGCGAACCCCGGATCGGCCGCGGCGCCCTTGACGTCTGCGTTGAGCGTGGCGACCACGCCGAGTGCCTCGCGCAGGCCCGCCTCGGTCCAGCCGCGCGCCTGAGCGGAGGCCCGCTTGACCTTCCACGGCGGCATGCCGAGCTGCCTGGCCAGCGCGTAGTGGTCGCTGGGCCCGGCCGAGGCAACCCGCGCGACCGACCGCACGCCGTCGGCAAGGGCGTCGGCGATCACCACGTGCGGCACCCCGACCGAGAGCGCGAAGCGCAGTGCCTCGAGCGCCGAACCGCTGCGACCTACCACCGCGAGGTCGGACACCGCGAAGCCGCTGACCTCCGCCCGGCCGCGGTGATAGGCGCGCACGATGTCGACGCCGACGTCGCCACCGGAATCACTGACGAGCTGCGCGGACACCGCGGCGAGCTCGCGCAGGTCGCTGCCGACGGCGTCGAGCAGGACAGCGACCGCGTCGGGGCCGATCCGCCCACCACTGCGCCGGACCTCGGCGCGGACGAACTCGGTGCGCTCGTCAGGACGGGTGAGCTTGGTGCAGCCGATCTCGAGCGGCTTGGCCTTGCGGGCGAGGTCGAGCAGCGTCTTGCCCTTCGCCCCACCGGCGTGTTGCAGGACGATCACCGTGCCGTCGGCCGGCGAGTCGAGGTAGGGGCCAAGCACGGCGACGGCCGCGGTGCGGACGTCCTGGGCCGAGCGCACGACGAGTAGCCGGGCCTCGCCGAACAGCGACGGCCCGAGCATCTCGTGCAGCTCCGGACCGTCCAGCTCGGCGCCGACGAGGTAGGTCTCCGCGACCGAGGGGTCCACGCGCCGGGCCCCGGCGGCAATCGCGCTGACCGTGCGGTCGACGAGCAACTCCTCGTCCCCGACGAGCAGGACGAGCTGGGGCGGCGGGTCGGGCAGGTCGTCGAGGCTGATCGGGCGCGCCGGCATGCCGCCATCCAAGCACTCGCTGCCGACGCGCCGGGCCGGGCGCCGCGCTTAGCACGTCTCAGGCGCAACCCGCACCGCGCCGTCCACAGCGGCCCGGTTGTCCACAACTCGGCCGGGTCCAGCACGCCGCAACAGGGCGGCTGCCTAGCGTCGGCCCGGTGTTCACCTCCTCGCGGCGCCTCCCGGACCGCCACGACCCGGCGCCCGGCTGGCACGCCGCATTCGCAGACCTTCTGGGGCTGCGGGCAGCGAGATGCAACCCTGGCCGGCAGGGCATCCGGGCGCTCGCCGCCGTCTCGATCGCTGCCTTCCTCGTGTCCGCCGTGCTCGCCTCGCGCAGCCGCCCGCGGATCGAAACACCGCACCAACCGTCGCCCCCGCACGCCGCCGTGATGACGGCCGCCCCCGATCATCGAGCGGCGAGTGTGAGCGCGCGAGCCTCGCCCGAAGCTCCGTGATCAGCGACGTCGAAGTGCAGGGGCCCGACCTGCGGCTGGCGGGTTTCGTCGCGGGCACCTGGCTCGCGGTCCTCGCCACCACGCCCATGACGTCGCGGCGTGCGCTGACGCTGGCCATCCTGACTGGTTGCTCGGCGCTCATCGCCGTGATCGGCACCCGACGGTCCGTGGCCCGGGCCGGGGGCGCGGCGCTTGTCCTGGTCTCGGCGATGCTGGGCGCAGCCGGCGGCGCCGCGGCGACCGCCGCGCACACACTCGCGCGCGATGATCCGACGATCCGGCAGTTGGTCACGGCACAGGCGAGCGTGCGTGCCCAGCTGACGCTCACGGCGGATCCGCGGCTGTCCCGTGGCTCGACGCCCGGGCGGCAGACCTGGGTGATACCGGCAACGCTGACGCGACTGACGAGCGACACGAGCGAGATACGGCTCGACGGCCCGGCGCTCGTGCTCGGCCTCGGACCGGGCTGGTCGGGTCTGTTGCCTGGGCAGCGGGTCGAGGTCGTGGGGAACCTGGCCGTGCCGCGCGGGCGGGACATGACGGTCGCCGTGTTGACCGTCCGCGAGGCCCCGCGTCTTGCGGGCCCGCCGCCGTGGTACCAGCGCCTCGCCGGGCAACTGCGCGCCGGACTGGTCCGCGCCTGCCACGGCTTGCCCGCGCACACCGGTGGGCTGCTTCCCGGACTGGTCGATGCCGACACGAGCGGATTGGACCCGCGGGTACGCCGCGACTTCGAGGCGGCGGGCATGAGCTATCTCGTCGTCGTCGCCGGACTGCACCTGGCAATCGCTGTGGGTTGCGTCATGTCCGTAGCGCGTCTGAGCCGGGTCGGCCCGCGGCTCCAGGTCGCAGTCGGGTTCGCGGCGCTCGCCGCGTTCGTGGTGCTCGCACGTCCGGGGCCGAGCGTGGAGCGGGCCGCGGCGATGGCTGCGCTCTGCCTGCTCGCTCGCTGGATCGGGCGGCCCACGGCCGCGTTGCCGGCGCTGCTCACCGGCGTGTACGTGCTGCTCGTCGTCAAGCCTGAGCTCGCCACCCAGGTCGGGTTCACACTGTCCACCCTGGCGACGCTCGGCCTGCTCGTCCTCGTTCCGGCGTGGTCGCAACGGCTGCGTCGGCGCGGGGTGCGACCCGGCGTCGCTACGGCGATCACCGTTCCGCTGGCCGCGCAGGTGGCGTGTGCGCCGGTGATCGCCGCCGTGTGGGGTGTGGTCGGCGTGTCCGCCGTACCGGCCAACGTCCTGGCCGAGCCGTTGCTCGCGCCGGCGATGATCCTGGGCATCGCCGCGATGGCGGCCGCGCCGGTGTCCCCGGGGCTTGCGCACGCGTTGGCGTGGTTGGCGTCCTGGCCGTGCCGCTGGCTCATCGTCGTCGCTCACTACGCGGCACGGGTGCCCGCCGGGGTGCTGCCGTGGCCGGTTGGGCCGCGCGGCGGTCTGCTGCTGGCCGTTGTGCTGCTCGTCGCCGTCGCGCTCTGGGCACGCCGGCCGTACCTTGTCGTCGCGCCTGCCACCGTGGTACTCGCAGTCCTGGCGATCGGTGGGGTGTCGGGCGTCCCGGTGACGGGTGGGCAGGTCGCCCGTGAACCGGCCCCGCCGAGCGGGCCCAGTCCGTGCCGCGCCCGGCATGGGCCGCTGCCCGACGCGACCTGCACGCCGGGCGCGCTCAACCCCGTTGTCACGCAGAGCACGATCGCCAGCACGATCTGTAATCCCGGATGGTCGGCCACGATCCGCCCACCCAGCGCGTACACGGACGAGCTCAAGCGCGCGCAGATCGACGAGTACGGCTACCTGGACACCGTGCTCGGCGACTACGAGGAGGACCACCTCGTGCCGCTCTCGCTGGGCGGCGCACCCAGCGATCCGCGCAACCTGTGGCCGGAACCCGGTGCGTCCCCGAACCCGAAGGACCGCGTCGAGTGGGATCTTCAGGCGGCGGTGTGCACCCACCAGATCAGCCTGTCCGACGCGCAACGTGCCGTCGCGTCCGACTGGACGTCCGCCGAGCAACGCCTCGGGCTGTGACCCGCCGGCCCTCGGTCGCACCGCTGCGAATGGTTCAGCTGAACCACCCGACCGAAGCAGGGTCTGGTTCGCGATCTGTATTACGCCGGTAAGACAGTCTCACAAGCACACCTGGCCCATCCGCCGCGCAGGAGGACGCACGATCACGAATCTCGAACAATCAAACCGACACGAGCGGCGTCAACTCGCTCAGCCGGGTCGGCCCGACGCCGGGCACCTCGTCGAGCTGGTCGACGCTCGCGAACCCGCGGTGCTGGTCGCGCCAGTCGAGGATGCGCTGGCCGAGAACGGGGCCGACACCGGGCAGCGTTTCCAATTGCTCGATTGTCGCGGTGTTGAGATCGACCGGACCCGCCGGTTGACCGCCGGCGTCGGTGCCGGCACCTGGCTGCGCTCCCGCTGCCGCGCGGATGCCCACCGGGATCTGCTCGCCGTCCACTACGACTGCGGCCAGGTTCAGGCGGTTCGGGTCGACCCCCGCGCGGGCGCCGCCCGCGGCCCGCAAGGCGTCCTCGACACGTGAGCCGGCTGGTAGCCGGTAGACACCCGGGTGCCGCACCTTGCCGGCCACATCGACGACCACCACCTCGGGAGCTGCCGACGACGCGGCACGCGTCGTCGGCGCCGCGGTGGTTGTTGGGTCCGCAGGCGCCGCGCCGGGCGTGGCGGTCGGCAGCGGCTGCCCGGCGGCCACCGGCTCAGCTGCCTGATCGTTGCGGATCCACAGCCCGATCACCAGCACCACTGCGATCACCGCGGCGGCAGCGAGCGCGCGCGGAGCGTGTTGCGTGCCCGCGAGCCACATCCGCAGCCGAGCCACGAGCCGGTCCCACATCGACGGCGGCGGCGGCGACGACGGCGGCGACAGCGATGGCGGCGACAGCGGTAGTCCGTCATCGGCGTGGTCGCCGAGCAGGTCGCGTACTCGCGCCGCAACGCGTCCGGACTCACCTCGCACGCGACCGACGTTAGGCAGCCGGCGGCGCCCGATCGGCCGGACCGCAGGATCTGTGGACGGCCACCCCCGCTGTGCACACGCCGCGGAGACTTGTCGCAACGGTGTGCTATCCGGGCCGGCCCAGCGAGACCCTAGCGACGCACGATCACGGTGCCGACGACGCCCGGCCCGAGGTGCGCGCCGACCACCGGGCCGAGCTCGGACACCGACGACTCACCCAGCCTCGGCAACTGCTCGCGAAGCCGCGCCGCCACCGCGGTCGCCCGCTCCTCCGCCGCGACATGGTGCACCGCGAGGTCCACCTGCTCCCGCCCGGCCGCCCGCACCGTCAGCTCCGCCAACCGGGCCAGCGCCTTGGTGGACGTCCGCACCTTCTCGAGCGCGACGATCTGCCCTTCGACGAGTTGCAGCAGCGGCTTCACCGACAGCGTCGTCGCGAACAGCGCCGCCGCCGTGCCGATCCGGCCACCGCGGCGCAGGTACTCCAGCGTGTCGACGTAGAAGTAGGTACGCGTGGCGTCGACGGTCGCAGTCGCCGCCCCTTGTACCTCGGCCGCGGACCCGCCCTCGGCAGCGCGCCGGGCCGCGGCCAGCACCGGGAACCCCAGCCCCATCGCAGTGGACCGCGAGTCGACCACCCGGACGACGCCGTGCGGGAAGTCCTGCGCCGCCAGCACCGCGGACTCCCAGGTCCCGGACAACGCGGAGGACAGATGCACCGACACGATGTGCGAGGCCCCGGAGTCGAGCAGTTCCTGGTACCGCGCCGCGAACTCGGCCGGCGCCGGGCGCGAGGTGGAGACCGCCACCTTCGCCCGTAGCGCACGCGCGACGTCCGAGCAGGTCACGTTGACCCCGTCGATCGCGGTCCGGCTGCCGAGGGTCACCCGCAACGGCACGACCGAGATGCCGAGCCCGGCGAGCGTCACCGCAGGCAGGCAGGCCGTCGAGTCGGTGACGACAGCGACCGGCATCAGACCGGCATCAGACGACGAAGTTGACGAGCCGGCCGGGCACCGCGACCACGCGCCGCGTCTCGCGCCCCTCGAGCGCCGCGGCCACCCGCGCGTCCGCGCGCGCCGCGGCTTCCATCGCGGCGGCGTCCGAGCCGGCCGGCACGGTGATCACCGCGCGCAGCTTGCCGTTGACCTGCACGGGCACCTCCACGGTGTCGTCGACCAGCAGTGCGTCGTCGGCGACCGGGAACGCCGCCCACGCCACCGATGTCGGGTGCCCGAGCCGCGACCACAGCTCCTCGGTGATGTGCGGCGCGAGCGGCGCCAGCATCAGCACCAGCGGCTCGGCCACCGCGCGCGGCGCGCCACCGTCCGGGTAGGCATGCGTGAGCGCATTGTTCAGCTCGGTGATCCGCGCGATGGACGTGTTGAACCGCAGCGTCTCGTAGCCCTCACGGACGGCGTGGATCGCCTTGTGCAGCAGGCGGTTCAGCTCGTCCGGCACCGGCGCGTCCGACACGTGCGGCGCACCGCTCGCCTCGTCGAGAACGACACGCCACAGCCGTTGCAGCAGCCGGTACGGGCCGACGATCGCCTTCGCGTCCCATGGCCGTGACTGGTCCAGGGGGCCGCCGAACATCTCGAACAGCCGGAACGTGTCGGCGCCGTAGTCGTGGATGAGCTGGTCCGGGTTGACGACGTTCTTCAGCGACTTCCCGATCTTGCCGAACTCCTGCCGGACCTCGGTGCCCTGGTAGTAGAACCGCCCGTCGGCCTCCTCGACTTCGGCGGCCGGCACGTAGAACCCGTCGGCGTTCGCATAGGCGGGCAGCTGGAGCATGCCCTGGTTGACCAGCCGGTGGAACGGCTCGGACGAGGAGATGTGCCCGAGGTCGAACAGCACCTTGTGCCAGAACCGCGCGTACAGCAGGTGCAGCACGGCGTGCTCGACGCCGCCGACATAGAGCTCCACGCCACCCAGCGGCCGATCGGCCGTCGGGCCCATCCAGTAGTGCTCGACCGCCGGGTCGACGAGGCGCTCGGCGTTCGTCGGGTCCAGGTAGCGCAGCTCGTACCAGCACGAGCCGGCCCAGTTGGGCATCGTGTTCGTCTCGCGCCGGTACTTCCTCGGCCCGTTCCCCAGATCCAGCTCCACTTCGACCCAGTCGGAGAGCCGGCCCAGTGGCGGCTCCGGCGTCGACTCGACGTCGTCGGCCGGGAAGGCTTTCGGGGAGAAGTCGTCGGTCTCGGGCAGCTCGACCGGGAGCATCGAGTCCGGTATCGCGATCGGCAACCCGGTCTCGTCGTAGACGATCGGGAACGGCTCGCCCCAGTAGCGCTGCCGGCTGAACAGCCAGTCCCGCAGCCGGTAGGTGACCGCCCCGCGGCCGTGGCCGTTGGCCTCCAGCCACTCGAGGATGCGGGCCTTGGCGGACGGGACGTCCAGCCCGTCGAGGAACCCGGAGTTGATCGCCGGCCCGTCGCCGAGGAACGCCTTGCCGGCCCAGCCCTCCGGCGGCGCGACGGTGCGCACGATGGGCAGCTGGAACACCTCGGCGAACTCCCAGTCGCGCTCATCCTGGCCCGGGACAGCCATGATCGCGCCGGTGCCGTAGCCCATCAGGACGTAGTCGGCGACGAACACCGGCAGCGGCATGCCGTTGACCGGGTTCGTCGCGTACGTCCCGGTGAAGATTCCGGTCTTGGCGCGGTCGCCGGCCTGCCTGTCCAGCTCCGAGCGGCGCGCAGCGGCGTCGCGGTAGGCGTCGATCGCCTCGCGCGGCGTCGGCGCACCGGACGTCCAGGGCGCCTTCGTGCCGCCCGGCCAGGCGTCCGTCGTGAGCCCGTCGACCATCGGGTGCTCGGGCGCCAACACCACGTAGGTAGCGCCGAAGACCGTGTCCGGGCGCGTGGTGAAGACGTCGATCTCGCCGGCCTCGGTGGCGAAGGAGATGTGCGCGCCGGTGGAGCGGCCGATCCAGTTGCGCTGCATCGTGCGCACCTTGTCGGGCCAGTCGATGCGCTCGAGGTCGCGCAACAGGCGGTCGGCGTACACGGTGATCCGCAGCATCCACTGGGGCAGCGGACGGCGGAACACCGGGAAGTTGCCGCGCTCGCTGCGCCCGTCGGCGGTGACCTCTTCGTTCGACAGGACGGTGCCCAGGCCGGGCGCCCAGTTGACCATCGACTCGGTGCGGTAGGCCAGCCGGTGGTTGTCGATCACCTGGCGCCGCTCGACCTCGGAAAGCTCCGCCCACGGACGGTCGAACGGATTGCAGCCGTTACCGGGTTCGCGGGCGCCTGAGTCCAGTTCGGCGACGAGGTCGTCGATCGGGCGGGCCTTGTCGGCCAGCGGGTCGTACCACGCGTTGAAGATCTGCAGGAAGATCCACTGGGTCCAGCGATAGAACGCCGGATCGGTGGTGGCGACCCGCCGGCGCTCGTCGTGTCCAAGCCCCAGCCGGCGCAACTGGGCGAGAAAGATGTCGATGTTGCCGTACGTCGTGGTGCGCGGGTGCTGACCGGTCTCGATCGCGTACTGCTCGGCGGGCAGGCCGAACGCGTCGAAGCCCATCGTGTGCAGCACGTTCTCGCCGCACATGCGGCGGTAGCGCGCGTAGACGTCGGTGCCGATGTAGCCCAGTGGATGGCCGACGTGCAGCCCCGCCCCGGACGGGTACGGGAACATGTCCATGATGTAGGCGTGCGGCCCGATGGCGACACGGTCGAAGCCCTCGGCGAGCGGGCCCTTCGGGTTCGGCGCGTTGTAGGTGCCCTGCTCGGCCCACCGCTGCTGCCAGCCCGTCTCGATCGACTGGGCCAGCGCAGCGGTGTACCGGAACTCGGGGACGTCGTCCGCGGTGTCGACCGGCACCTTGCCAGTGGTCATCGGATGCTCCTCTGCGTCTGCTCGGACAAACGAAAAGCCTCTGCGCAGGTGCAGAGGCTCGGCCGCGCTGTCTGAAACCCGCCGATCAGCGCGGCCCGGTAAGGAGCAGTCGAGGGATGCTCACGATGCACAGGATACGGCACCGGTCGCTGGTGCACGCCCCGCGCCCGCCGTCCGTCGCCGCCGAGCGCGGGGGCACCTCCCGGACACTCTAGGGCGGTAGTTGAGCGCTGCACAGCAATGCGGCTTGTGGGTTGCCTCACCGCAGCTTCATCAGGCGTCGGCGTCGGACGCGTCCTCGCCCTCGAGCGGGATCGGCAGCGGCACGATGGTGCCCGGTGTGCCCAGATTGTGCCCGCGCAGCCGCCAGGACGACGGGTGGCCGCCGTCGGGTGCCTCCAGGTACAGCTCCGACCAGTGGCAGTTCGCGAGCGGCCCGAGCGGGTGCACGTCCTGCGCGATGCCGAGCAGCGTGTTGGTCAAGGCCATCGCGGTTGCGCTGTGCGTCACGAGGACGGCGGTCGGCACGGCGGGCAACTCCAGAAAGGCGGCGCGCGCCCGATCGGCGACCTCCTCGCGGGTCTCGCCGCCACGCCGGCTGACGTCGCGCCCGGCGGACCAGTCCGCGTACTCGTCCGGGTACTTGAGGGCCACCTCCTCGCGGGTCAGGCCCTCCCAGTGGCCGAGGCCGCGCTCGCGAAGGCGCGGCTCGCGGGTCACCGGCAGCGCTGCGATCTCCCCGACGATCTCGGCGGTCTGCATCGCGCGGGCGGCGTCGGAGCTGATGAGCAGGCCGGGACGCAGGGCGGCGATCAGCGTCGCCACCTCATAGGCCTGGGTGCGGCCGACCTCGTCGAGCGGCGGGTCGGCGTGCCCCTGGAAGCGGCGCTGCGCGTTCCACGCCGTGCGCCCGTGGCGCAGCAGCAGCACGCGCCTCGAGAAGTTCACCCGCCACCCGTCGCGGCGGCGCGCTGCGCGGCATGCGCCTCGGCCGCGGCGTCGGTGAAGGGAAGGAACGGGCAGTCCTTCCAGAGTCGCTCGAGGGCGTAGAAGACCCGCTCCTCCGAGTGCTGGACATGCACCACGACGTCGCCGTAGTCGAGCAGCACCCAGCGTCCGTCCCGGTGTCCCTCGCGGCGGATCGGCTTGCGCCCCGAGAGCCGCGCCTTCTCCTCGACACCGTCGACGATCGCCTCGACCTGCCGCTCGTTGCTCCCGGTGGCGACGACGAAGACGTCGGTGATCGCGAGCCGGTCGCTGACGTCGATGAGGACGATGTCGGTGGCGAGCTTGTCGGCGGCCGCCTGCGCCGCGATGCGGGACAACCCGATCGCCTCTTCAGTAGCAGTCATCTTGCCGTCGAGCCTACTGGCGGTAGAGGCGATGCTTGTTGATGTACTGCACGACGCCGTCCGGGACGAGGTACCAGACCGGCCGTCCGGCGGCCACCCGTGCCCGGCAGTCGCTGGAGGAGATCGCCATCGCGGGCACGTCCAGCAGCGTCACCGAGTCGCTGGGCAGGTGCTCGTCGGACAGGTCATAGCCCGGCCGGGTGACGCCGACGAACCGGGCCGACCGGACGGCGTCCTGCCAACCTTTCCAGGACAGGATCTGCTCGAGTGCGTCCGCGCCGGTGATGAAGAACAGCTCGGCGCCGGGGCGTTGTTCGGCGATGTCGCGGATCGTGTCGATCGTGAACGTCGGGCCCCTGCGGTCGATGTCGACCCGGCTGACCCAGAAGCGCGGGTTGGACGCGGTCGCGATCACGGTCATCAAGTAGCGATGCTCGGCCGGGCTCACCCGCCGCTCGGACTTCTGCCAGGGCTCGCCGGTCGGGACGAAGACCACCTCGTCCAGGCCGAACAGCGACTCGACCTCGCTGGCGGCGACGAGGTGCCCGTGGTGGATCGGGTCGAACGTGCCGCCCATGATCCCCACGCGTCGCGCCATGCGCGCGATCCTACGAGGACGCAGGAAGGCGCCCAGCATGCCACCTACAGGTCGCGGGCATAGGTCTGCCCGATGAGGTCGACGCCGTAGCTGTGGTGCGCCTCCTCGGCCACCAGCTCGAAGCCGGCGCGCAGGTAGATCTCGCGCGCCGCGGTCAGCGGATGGTTCGTCCAGAGGACCATCCGCCGGTAGCCGGCGGCACGCGCGAAGTCGAGGCAGGTGTCGACGAGGCGCGTCCCGAGCCGGTGGCCGCGCGCCTTCGGATCGACGATCAGAAGGCGCAGCCGGGCGGTTTCGGCGTCCTCGGCGACGCACATGACGCACCCGACCCGGTCCCCGTCGAGTTCGGCGATCCACGCGGCCTCGCGCACATCGTCGTGGCTGGTCGCCCAGTCGGCCACGATGCGCGCGGCGAGCACTTCGAACGACGCGTCCCACCCGTACTCGCGGGCGTACAGCTCGGCGTTCGCCTGGACGACCCAGCCCAGGTCGCCCGGCTGCCCGATCATGCGAATCGCCGCGGTCACTGACACGACTGTATCAGTAAGGCAGAATCGGTCAAGTGAGTTCGTCTCCGCGCCGCGCCGAGCTGGTCGATGCCGCGTACGAGTACGTGCTCGCCAACGGGCTGGCCGACGTCTCGTTGCGGCCGATCGCCGAAGCGATCGGCTCGAGCACCGGCGTGCTGCGCTTCCTGTTCGGTTCACGGGACGGGCTCGTCGCGGCACTGCTGACCCGGGCACGCGCCGACGAGTTGACGATGCTGGCGCAGCTGCCACCGGGCGGTGACCTGCGCAGCGTCGCGGCTGCGGTGTGGGCCTGGCTTGCCGACCCCGCGCACGGCGCCCTGCTCAGGTTGTGGACGGAGAGCTACGCGACGTCGCTGATCGACGGCTCGGGCCCGTGGGCGGGGTTTGCGCTCGACACCGTCCACGACTGGCTGGCGGTGTTGGCGCGGACCCAGCCGGCTGCGGTTCGCACCACCGCGGCCGGCCGTGCCCAACGGACGGCCGTGCTCGCAGTGCTGCGCGGGGCGATGCTCGACCTGCTCGCGACCGGAGACCGGGCGCGCACGTCCCGTGCGGTGCACACGTTCCTGGCCACGCTCGGCTGAACCGCTCAGCTTCGGCCGACGTCGGCCGATGTCTTCGGAGTGAAGTACGTCCCGATCTCGCTGCTCGCCGGGACCGTCATGATCGTGGCCCTCACAACGTCGGTCGCGGTCAGCCCTGCCGGATCCTTGGACCCGGCGCAGTCGCGCACTGCGCCGATCGCCGCTCCGAGGCTCGGGCACGCCACCGACGCCGCAGGCGCAGGCGCCGCGCTTGCCCCGCCGCGCGGGACGGCACAGCCAGCCACTCACTACCCGCAGAGCGCCGGCTCCCGGAAGCCGGTCCCTCCTGCCGTTGCCCTCGATCCGGAGCTGGCGAAGCCGCTCCCCGGGGACACCGCACAGACCCTGGACGCACGCCGCATGCTCGCCGGCTCAGACCGCGCCTACGAGGTGGCCAACCAGCTCTACGACGCGGCACAGGCCGACGTCGCCGAGGCAGCCGCCGGCCTCGCCCGCGCCGAGGACGCCGCGACTCGGGCCGCCGCGCGTGCCGACCGAGCGCACGCCGACTTCGCCACCGTGGTCACCGCCCTGTACGAGGGTGGCGGAACCCCGCTGGGAACCCAGTTGCTGACGGCCGACGGCACGCAGGACCTGCTCGCCGAACTCGACCTCCAGCAGATGGTTGGCCGGCAGACCGCCGATGTCCTGTCCGCCGCCCGGCGCACCAGAGCGGCCGCCGAGGCCGCACGGCGCCGCGTCGGGCAGTCGCAGGCCGTCGCGCTGGCTGCCGAGCATCGTGCCGACGCCCAGCTGGTCGCCGCAGCGCACGCACTCGAGGCCGCGCAGCAGGCCGTCGCCGGGCTGCACGCCGAAGACCTCGCGGCCGCGGCGACGGCCCGGTCGCGCACCCTCGGCGGAGCCGCGGCGGCAATCGAAGCCCAGGCCATCGCCAGCCGCGCCGCGACCGTCCGCGACTTCGCCACGGCGGCGGGGCCCGCCCAGATCATCGCGATCTCCACCCGGTCATTGCTCGAGCAGGCCGCCGGACGACGGGGTACGCCCGGCCGGACGACCGACGGCGTCCCGGACTACCACCCGACCCACGGCGCACCGGTTGACGAGCAAGCTGTCATGGGCCCGGTGCCGGACCTCGGCGCAACCACGCCATACGCCGGCACGACCGGCACCGGAGCCGTTCGGGCCCTCACGACGTTCGACGGCGAGGTCAGCCACGCCGGCTGGCCCAGCACCGGCGTCGGCGCCGCGCTCGCCGGCACGGCACCCGCTCTGCAGGGCGACAAGCGCGCCGTGCATCCGGCGCTGCCCGCGTACCGGAAGGGGTACGTACCGCTGCGCGCCGAACTCGCCGTCGACGCCGCGCTGTCCGAGCTCGGCAGCCCCTACGTGTGGGACGCCGCGGGGCCGGACACCTTCGACTGCTCCGGCCTGACCCTCTGGGCGTGGGGACACGCCGGTGTCGCCCTCGGCCACTACACCGGGGACCAGGTCCACGAGGGCCGGCTCGTCAGCGCCAACCAGCTGCTCCCGGGCGATCTCGTGTTCTTCGGCGCGGCGCTGCACCACGTCGGCATGTACCTCGGGGCGGGTTACATGATCGACGCGCCCACCACCGGGGACTACGTGAAGGTGCAGCTCGTGTCCGACGACGGCGATTACAGCGTCGCAGTCCGCCCGTAGTCGCCGGGGCTTCCCGGCAATCAGGTCAGCCGAATCGACGGCATGCGGAGCGGGCCGCCGACCGGCAGGCCGAGCGCCGCGGCGAGTGTCGCGAGATCACCCCAGCCCGAGGCCGCGGCGGCGGCCCGCGGGTCGTCGCTGGAGCGGGGCCGGCGCAGCCGATCGACAGGCGCGACGTGGACGGCCGGGCGGATCGGCGCATCGGCGCGCAACCCGGCGCGCTGGCGGGCGAGGTCAGCGGCGTCGCGCAGCCCGCCGAGCAGGTCGACGAGCCCGTTGCCCACGGCGTCGGCGCCGGACCAGATGCGGCCCCGCGCCACGGCGTGCACGTCGTCGTAGGTCATCTTTCGGCCGTCCGCGACCTTCTGGACGAACTCCCGATAGACGCGGTCGAGCATCGCGCCGAGCCGCGCCCGTTCGTCGTCGCTGAACCCGCGACGCAGGGAGAACATCCGCGCGCTGCCGCCGTGCTCGACCGCTCCGGTGGTCAGGCCGAGGTGGCGCTCGAGCAGGTCGGAGACGACGACCTTGCCCGCGACGACGCCGATCGAGCCGGTGATCGTCGAGGGCTGCGCGACGATCACGTCCGCCGGGCAGGCGATGTAGTAGCCCCCCGAGCCGGCGAGCGACGCCATCGACACCACCACCGGCTTGCCCGCCTCACGGGTCAGCAGGATCTCGCGCCAGATGGTGTCCGACGCGACCGCCGAGCCGCCCGGCGAGTCGATGCGGAACAGCACCGCGCGGACGTGGTCGTTGTCGCGAGCCGCCCGCAGCGCGGCGCTGACGGTGCTGCTGCCGAGCACCGGTCCGCGCGGCGTGGCACGGCCGCGTCCGACGACGATCTCGCCGTGCCCTTCGACGAGCGCGACGAACTCGCGGTCGCGCTTCACCAGGCTGGCCGCCTTGCGGCGCGGCGCCCACTGGTCGGCGAACAGCAGCTGGACGTCACTGCCTAGCCGGCCGCGCAGGTCCGCGTACACCTCGTCCCGGTAACCGAGCCGGTCGATCAACCCGGCGCCGCGCGCGTCCGCCGCGGCGATGGGCGCCCGGCCGGACAGCTCGCGAACGGTCGCCGGGTCGAGCGAGCGGCCGGCCGCGATCGCCTCGACGGCGACCTCCCAGGTGGACGCGACGACCCGGTCGACGGCCTCGCGGTGCTCCGGCGTGAACTCGGTGCGCATCACGCGGTCGGCGGCGCTCTTGTACTCGTAGCGCTTGTCCAGCTGGGGCTCGATGCCGAGCTTGTCGAGTGCCCCGCGCAGGAACGTCGTCTCTGCGGCCACGCCCATCAGGCCCAGCTCGCCCGACGGCTGCATCCAGATCTCGGCGCACCCGGTGGCGAGCACGTAGTCGGCTGTCCCGTTGCCGCCCTCGCCGAACGTCTCGGCCCACGCGACGACGGGCTTGCCGCTCTTGCCGAACGCCTGCAGGCCGGCCCGCAGCTCCTGCATCGTCGCCCACGGCAACCCTCCGCCGCCGAGCTTGACGATGACCCCGCGCACGTGGCTGTCGTCGCCGGCCTCGTGCAGCGCGCGCAGCACGCCACGCAGCCGCGGCCGGTGCCGGCTGCGCAGCTTTCCGACGAGGTCGTCCGGCTCGACCTCGATCGGGGCCGCGGTGAGATCGAGTTCGAGCAGCAGGGACGGACGGCGAAGGGGCACCATGCCGCCACGGTAGTTCACCGCTGCGCGTTGCCCCGGCGACGAAGGCGCTGGCACTATCCGTCCATGGCGAGGTTGATCTACTCCGCGATCACGTCACTCGATCTCTACCTGGCGGACGCGGCCGGCAACTTCGACTGGGCGGCGCCGTCCGACGAGGTGCACGCCTACGTCAACGATCTCGAGCGGCCGATCGGCACCTACCTGTACGGACGCCGGATGTACGACGTGATGGCCTACTGGGCGGGCGCGCCCACCTACGGCGACCCGCCGTCGGCAGGCCAGGACTTCGCCGCGATCTGGCAGGCGGCGGACAAGATCGTCTACTCCCGCACGCTCGAGGAGACGACCACACCGCGCACCCGGCTCGAACGATCCTTCGACGTCGACGCCGTGCAGCGCTTGAAGGACACCGCGGCGCAGGACATCAGTGTCGGCGGCGCAGACCTCGCCGCCCAGGCGATCGGGGCGGGGTTGGTGGACGAGTGCCACCTCTTCCTCACCCCGGTCCTGCTGGGTGGCGGCCGAGCGGCCCTCCCGGACGACGTGCGCGTCCCGCTCGAGTTGGTGGACGAACGCCGCTTCGGCGACGGCGTCGTACACCTGCACTACCGCGTCACGACGTAAGGCCTCGACCGGCTACCAGTGCACGCCGCGCAGGATGTGCGCGAACGCGACGCTCTCGGTGGACGGCTCGTCCTTGGCCGCGTCCTTGGCGTCGCCGCGCGCGGCGTGCGAGTCGGGGAACAGCTTGTACCCGGCGTTGAGGATGACGTCCACCCCGCGCGGTGCCACCTGGTAGGCAAGCGCACCCGCATTGCCCATCATCGTCCCGACGGACTTCGGCTTGCGGATCATCGCCTTGCAGATCATGTCGGCGGCCTCGGCCGGGGACATGGTCGGGAACCTGTCGTACATCTTCGTCGGCGCGATCATCGGCGTGCGCACGAGCGGCATGTACACCGTCGTCAGGTGCACGCCGTCGTCGATCACCTCGGACGCGATGCACCGCGAGAACGCGTCCAGTGCCGCCTTCGACGCGACATAAGCGGAGAAGCGCGGGATGTTCGTCTGGGCGCCGATCGAGCTGACGTTGATGATGTGCCCGCCCTTGCGGCCGTCCGGGCTGACCTGCCGCATGATCGGCAGCAGCGACAGGATCAGCCGCACCGGGCCGAAGTAGTTGAGCTGCATCGTGCGCTCGAAGTCGTGGAAGCGGTCGTAGGACAGCGCGATCGAGCGGCGGATCGAGCGGCCCGCGTTGTTCACCAGGACGTCGACGCGGCCGTGCTCCTGCAGGACCTCCTTGGCCATCCGCTCGATGTCGCTCATGTCCGCAAGGTCGCAGCGGTGCACGAACGCAGCACCGCCGACGTCCTCGATCTCGCGCTTGGTCTGCTCGAGCTGCTCGACGCCGCGCGCCACGAGCAGGACCCGGCCTCCTGCGGCGCCGACCCGCAGCGCGGTGGCACGGCCGATCCCGGACGATGCGCCGGTGATCATCACCGTCTTGCCCTTGATGGACCGCGCCAGCTGCTTGTCCTTCTTGCGGTCCGGGCTGTACGTGCGCTCCCAGTAGTCCCAGAGGGTCTGGACGTAGGTGGCGAACGGCGGCACCTCGATGCCGGACCCGTGCAGCACCGCGCGGGTCTTGGTGGAGTCGAAGTGCGTCGGATAGGTCAGGTACGCGAACGACTCGCGGGGGATGCCGAGCTCGGCCAGCACGAGGTCGGTGACCTGACGCGCGCCGGGCAGCCGGGACAGCGTCGTCCCGAGCCGGACGGGCAGGGCATCGAGCGCGCGCGCGTCGAGGTTGAGCGTCGGCTGGGGCGCCTTGGCCGCCTTCGTCAGCGCCTTGAACAGTGCGCCGACAGTGAGCGGCTCGGGATCGGTCAGGTGGAACGTGTGGCCGTCGAGATCGGGCTGGTGCGCGATGTAGTCCATCGCCTTGGCGACGTAGTCGACCGGGACGAGGTTGATCTCGCCGCCCTCGATGCCGACGCCGCGGAACCACGACGGCGTCAGGCCGCGTACCCGCTGCAGCGCCTTGAAGAAGTAGTACGGGCCGTCGATCTTGTCGATCTCGCCGGTCTTCGAGTGGCCCACGACCGCGCCCGGCCGGTAGATGCGCCACGGCACCTTGCTCTCGGTGCGCACGACGCGTTCGGACTCGTGCTTGGTGAGGTAGTACGCGTTGTGCTCGACGTCCTGTGCCTCGTCGAACATGTCCTCGGTGAAGACGCCCTTGTACAGCCCGGCGGCGGCGATCGAGCTGGCCTGGTGGAAGTGCTGCGCGTGCACGGCGTCGGCGAGCTCGAGCGCGTGCCGGGTGCCCTCGACATTGGCGGTCCGCTGCGTGTCGGCGTCGACGGTGAGGTCGTAGATGGCGGCCAGGTGGAAGAAGTGCTCGATCTGCCCGGACAGCCGCTCGACCTCGTTGTCGTCGACGCCGAGGCGCGCCTTGGCGAGCTCCCCCACGACCGGGACGATGCGGTCCTCGTCGCCGAGGCGCTCCTTGAGCGCGTCGAGCTTGTCGAGCGAGCTCGCACGGCACAGGCAGTAGATCGTCCCCTCGCGGTTCTCGAGGAGCTCGGCGATCAGGAAGCGCCCTATGAAGCCGGTTGCGCCCGTGACGAAATACGCCATCTGATCCTCCCGCGAGGTGCCCGCCCGAAGTGGTATCGCCAGTCTCGCCCAGCCGTCACGGATAAGCCAATCAGCCCGGCGCGCTCAGAAGTGGACGTGCGGGAACGCGGCGCCGACGGCCAGTCCGGCGATGTAGAGCCACCCGAAAGCGCGGTTGTGGACGAGGCACACGCGGTGGTACCAGAGCGGCCAGCCGACGTAGCCGGGCGGCGGCTGGGCGGGCGCCGGCCGGCCCATCACCCGCAGCGCCCTCGCCGCCCGCGGCGCGGCTACGAGCACGAGCGCGAGGAACGGGGTCAGCGCGCCCAGCGCGACGGCGATCGCGGCCGCGAGGTACATGCCGGCGACGGCGAGCTGGTTCAGCGCGCGTGCCGTTCGTTCGCCGAGGACGACCGGCAGCGTGCGCTGGTGGTGCTCGGTGTCGAAGCCGCGCTGGTCGATGTGCTTGCCGACGAGGATCGACATCACGCCGAGCCCGGGCGGGATCGACGCCGCGAGCGCCTCGCCCGACCAGCGACCGGTGATCACGTAGTACCCGCCGGCGATCATCAGCGGTCCCCACACGACGAATGCCGCGACCTCGCCGAGGCCGAGTTCTTTGAGCGCGCGGGGCGCCGCGTCGTAGGCGTAGAGCAGCAGGCCGCCGACGAGCACCAGCCACACCGCGGGCCAGCCGCGCAGCGCTACGAAGTACGCCGCGACGGCGAGTGAGACGGCGCCGAGGACGACCAGCCCGCCGCCGAGCAGGCGAGGAGTGACGACGCCGGACGCGATCGGGTGCAGCGTGTACCGGCGGCGCGGCGAGTCGACGGTGTCGTGCCCGCGCCGGTAGCCGAAGTAGTCGTTGGACAGGTTGCTGATGGCGTGCAGGACGACGTAGCCGACGAGGACCAGTACGAACGGCAGCACCTCGAAACGCCGATCGGTAGCCGCGAGCAGCCCGGCCATGACGGCCGACTGCGCGGAGATGACGAGGATGACGCTGCGCGCGGCGTACAGGAATCGGGTGACCGGATCGAGGTGACCGAACTCGTCGGCCTGCGCCGGGTAGAAGCCGGTGAAGGCGCCCACCCAGGCGAACGCCCCGCCGTGCTGCGGCGGACGCTTACCGAGCGCCGGCGCGGACGAACCGCTCATACCGCCCAGCGTACGGCCAAGGCCGGATGATCTTGTGCGGCATCCTGCGCCCCAACGCCGCACGGCGCACAAGATCCACGTCCTCGGACGATCTTGTGCGGCATCCTGCGCCCCAAACGCTGCACGGCGCACAAGATCCACTTCACGGCGGACGGTACGGGAAACCACACCGCAAACACACGGGCCTGCTCCATCGTCTCGCGGACCGCGCGCGGCGAGCATCGAGTCATGACGAACCCCGAATCCGGGCCGCGTTCCCTACATGTCTGGCAGGCTGAGAAGCCGATGATCGACCGCCTGCCCCGCGCGCTGTCCGAGCCGTTCCGGCGCCGCACCTGGGCCGAGACGCTGTACGCGCTGCTGGGCCTGCCCATCGGCGTCGCCGGGTTCGTCTTCACGACGGTGACGCTCGCGGTCAGCACGTTCCTGTCGGTGACGTTCATCGGCCTGCCACTGATGGCCGTCACCGGGCGCATGTCCCGCCGGATCGGCTCCGGTCTTCGCGGGTTCGCCAACAAGCTCGTCAACGCGAACATCCCCGCGCCACTGCCCTTCCGCGCCAACCCCGGGCTGCTCGGCTGGATCGGATCGTCGCTCTCCGACGGCACGGCGTGGCGGGCCCGCCTCTACCTGTGGCTCAAGCTGCCGCTTGGCATCGTCGGTTTCGTCACGGCCATGGCGTTCTGGACCTACGGGATCGGCGGCGTGACCTACGCAGCTTGGCAGCCCTTCCTGCCGTGCAACACGACCTCGGACGGCGTCTGCCATCACTCGGCCGGATTCACCGACAGCTGGCAGGCGGACACCCCGTTCCGGATCTTCCTCGTGTCGGTCGGCGGGCTCGTCCTCCTGTTGGCCGCTCCGTGGGCCGTACGGGGCGCCGTCGCGGTCGACCGGGTCGTCATGCGCGCGCTGCTCGGCCCCACCGAGGGGACCGCGCGACTGGCCGAGCTCGAGCGCACCCGAGCCGTCGCGGTGGACGACTCTGCCGCGACCCTCCGTCGCATCGAGCGCGACTTGCACGACGGCGCCCAGGCACGGCTGGTCGCGCTGGCGATGAACGTCGGCCTGGCGCGCGAGAAGCTCGCCGAGGGCGCCGATCCCGAGGAGGCGACCAAGCTGCTCGACACCGCGCACACCACCGCGAAGGAAGCGATCGTCGAGCTGCGCGACCTCGCCCGCGGCATCCATCCCCCGGTGCTCGACGCCGGGCTGGACGCAGCACTCGCGACCCTCGCCGCGCACAGCGCCGTACCGGTCCAACTACGCACGACGATCACCGAACGCCCCGAGCCGGCGATCGAGACGATGGCGTACTTCTGCACCGCGGAGCTGCTGACCAACCTCGCCAAGCACAGCGGCGCCCGCAACGCATGGATCGACGTGCGATCTACCGGCGGCCGGCTCGTAGTGCACGTCATCGACGACGGCCGCGGCGGCGCCCGGGTCGGCGCCGGCACCGGGCTGTCCGGGCTCACCGAGCGGGTGGCGACGGTCGACGGCCGGCTGACCGTGGACAGCCCGGAGGGCGGCCCGACAACCGTCACCGTCGACGTGCCGTTACGCGCGGGAGGGACGAAGTGAGAATCGTCATCGCCGAGGACAACGCGATCCTGCGCGACGGGCTGGTCGGCCTGCTGACCGACCGCGGCCACGAGGTGCTGGCCGCGGTCGGCGACGGGGACGGGCTGCGCGCCGCGGTGTCGGCGCACCGTCCGGACGTCTGCGTGGTCGACATCCGGATGCCACCGAGCTTCACCGACGAGGGGCTGCGCGCGGCGATCGCGGTCCGGCACGAACAGCCCGACGTCGGCGTCCTCGTCTTCTCGCAGTACGTCGAGACCCGCTACGCCGCGGAGCTGCTCGCCGGCTCGGCGCGCGGCGTCGGGTACCTGCTCAAGGACCGGGTGGCCGACGTCCGTGAGTTCGTCGATGCCCTGACCCGGGTGGCCGCGGGCGGCACCGCTCTCGACCCGGAGGTCGTGGCGCAACTGCTGGGCGCGAGCCGCCGCGACGGGTTGGCCGCGCTGACGCCGCGCGAGCGGGAGGTGCTCGAGCGGATGGCCCAGGGGCTGTCCAACTCGGGGATCGCGGCGGCCCTCGTGATCTCCGACCGGGCCGTCGAGAAGCACGTCGCGAACATCTTCATGAAGTTCGGCATGCCGCCTTCGGACACCGATAACCGCCGGGTGCTGGCCGTCCTGCGCTACCTGCAGACCTAAGCGGTGGACGGGACGGCGGCGGGCTGTCGCTCAGACCCGGCTCCGCCGCGCCGCGTTGCGCTCGCGGCGCCGCTCGTTCGCGGCGCGCTGCGCATCGATCGAGCGCTGGTGTCGCGTCGCCTCGGCGGTGCCCGCCGGGTACCCCGCGCGGATGACGCGTCGCTCGGTGGTCTCGATGATGTGCACCAGCTGGAACATCAGCCCGCAGCCGCCGGCGGTCAGCGAGATGAGCAGGCGAATGCCGGTCGAGGCGGGAAGGAACACCGCCACAGCGGCCGCGGGCAGGGCCAGCAGGACCAGGCTGCGGATGAGGTGCCGGACGATCCACGTGCCGGACGTGGTGTCGTAGCGGACCCATTCGGCG
Source organism: uncultured Actinomycetota bacterium (assembly GCA_963797455.1). Lineage (GTDB taxonomy): Bacteria > Actinomycetota > Actinomycetes > Mycobacteriales > Jatrophihabitantaceae > Jatrophihabitans. The sequence goes on from CAWCPK010000001.1 coordinate 513,767, forward strand.
TTGCGCGGCGGGAGGCCGCCACCGATCGCGTACCAGAGCCAGTGGAACAGGCCCGGCCGCCGCCGCCCGCCGGTCCCCGTCTCCACCACGTCGTTCTACCCGACGGTCGCGCGCGCCGCGCCTGCGGGTGACGATTCTGGGGCGCCGGTCACCGACCGGTCGGCAGGAGGACGAGGTCGTCGCGATGGACGAGTTCGCGGCGGAACTCGGCCGGCAGGTCACCGGTGCGCTTGCCCAGCAGGGGTGGCAGGTCGGCGGCGTCGTAGCCGATGAGCCCGCGTGCCACCGGCACCCCGTCCGGGCCGACCAGGTCGACGGGCTCGCCCGAGTAGAAATCGCCCCGCACGCCGGTGACGCCGGCCGGCAGCAACGACATGCGCCGCTGCACCACCGCGGCCACCGCCCCGGCGTCGAGGACGAGGCTGCCGCGCGGCGTGGTGGCGTGCCGCAGCCAGAACAGCCGCGAGGCGACTGCGGTCGCCGGCCGGATGGAACAGGGTGCCCGAGCGTCCCTGCAGGGCCTCGGCGATCAGCGTCGACGAGGACAGCACGACCGGAATGCCCTCGCTCGTCGCGATCGCCGCGGCGTCGATCTTGGTCAGCCATGCCGCCCGAACCGACGTGGCTGCCCGACTTGCTGACGTCCACGTCGGCGAGTTCGGCCATCGACACGACCTCGGGGATGAACTCCGCACCGGGGTGTCCGGGCCGGCCGGTGTAGAGACCGTCGACGTCGGTGAGCAGCACGAGCGCGTCGGCGTGCACGAGGTGAGCGACGAGCGCGGCGAGCCGGTCGTTGTCGCCGAAGCGGATCTCGTGGGTGGCGACCGTGTCGTTCTCGTTGACGATCGGGACGACGCCGAGCGTCAAGCAGCCGCTCGAGCGTGCGCTGCGGCGTTGCGGTAGTGCGCCCGGCGGTGCAGGTCGTCGGCGGTCAGCAGCACCTGGCCGACGCGCAGGCCGTGCCGCGCGAACGAGGCCGCGTAGCGCTCGGCGAGCAGCAGCCTGCCCGACGCTCGCGGCGGCCTGCTGGGTGGCGAGGTCGCGCGGCCGGTTTCGCAGGCCGAGCGGCCCGATGCCGGCCGCGATCGCGCCGGAGGACACCAGCACCACCTGCTGCCCGCCCGTGACGCGCGCGGCCAGCGCGTCGACGATCGCGTCCAGCCGGTGCGGGTCGAGCTGCCCGCGCGAGGTGAGCGACGACGAGCCGACCTTCACGACGACGCGCCGCGCGGACGCCACCGCCTCGCGCGTCATGCGTCGACCCCGTCGACCCGCGTCGGCCCCGGTCGGCCGCGCGTCGTCCTCGTCGGCGTCCGAGCTCTGCTTGCGGGCACGCTTGGCGGCGAGCCGCTGGTGGGCGCGTGCTCGGGGCGATCGTCGAGCCGCTCGTCGGTAGCCGCGGCGGGTCGGGCAGGTACGCGTCCTCGTCGACCCCGCCGGTCGGCTCCAAGTCGAAGGTCACGCCGCCGATGGTCACGGCCGCGCCGCGCTCGGCGCCGAGCCTTGCCGAGCTCGTCCTCGACGCCGAGCCGCGCCAGCCGGTCGGCGAGGTAGCCGACGGCCTCGTCGTTGGTGAAGTCGGTCTGCCGGACCCAGCGCTCCGGCTTCTCGCCGCGGACGACGAAGCGCCCGCCTCGCCCGGTCGGGCGTCGACGGTGAACCCGGCGTCGTCGACGGCCGCGCGGGCGCAGCACGATGCGGGTCGGCTCGGGTCCGGCCGCGGCGGCGCGGTCGGCCGCGACCGCGTCGGCCAGCGCGAACGTCAGCGCGCGCAGCCCCTCGTGCGACACCGCCGACACCTCGAACACCCGCAGGCCGCGCGCCTCGAGGTCGGGGCGTGACGAGCTCGGCGAGCTCGCGCGCCTCGGGGACGTCGATCTTGTTCAGCACGACCAGCCGGGGCTCGGCCGAGCAGCTCGCCGAAGGCGCCGGCGTACTTGCCGCAAGCTCCGCCTCGAGCGCGTCGAGGTCGCTGAGCGGGTCGCGGCCCGGCTCGAGCGTCGCGCAGTCGAGCACGTGCAGCAGCACCGAGCAGCGCTCGACGTGCCGCAGGAAGTCCAGGCCCGAGCCCCTTGCCCGTCGCGGCGCCCGGGATCAGGCCGGGGACGTCGGCGATCGGTGAACGTCGGTCTCGCCCGCGCTCACCACGCCGAGGTTGGGCACGAGCGTGGTGAACGGGTAGTCGGCGATCTTGGGCCGGGCCGCGGAGATCGCCGCGATCAGCGAGGACTTGCCGGCGCTCGGGAAGCCGACCAGGCCGACGTCGGCGACGCTCTTGAGCTCGAGGACGACGTCGCGCGCCTCGCCCGGCTCGCCGAGCAGCGCGAAGCCGGGTGCCTTGCGGCGCGTGGAGGCCAGCGCGGCGTTGCCGAGGCCGCCGCGGCCGCCGCGCGCGGCGACGAACCGCGTGCCGGCGCCGGTCGAGGTCGGCGAGCACCTCGCCGCCTCGGGTCCAGCACGACGGTGCCGTCCGGGACGCGCGAGCACGAGGTCGTCGCCGTCGGCGCCGTCGCGGTTGCTGCCCGCGCCCGGGCGTGCCGTTGCCGGCCTTGCTGGTGCGGGTGGTGGTGGAAGTCGAGCAGGGTGGCGACGTTGGGATCGACGACCAGCACGACGTCGCCGCCGTGCCCGCCGTTGCCGCCGTCCGGGCCGCCGAGCGGCTTGAACTTCTCCCGGTGGATCGACGCGACAGCCGTGCCCGCCGTTGCCGGCGGTCAGGTGCAGCACGACCCGGTCGACGAAGCTGACGCCATCGGACCCTCTCGCTGGAACTTGTAGGCAACGAGCGGCGAGCGAGGGTCGCCCGCGTGGAACGCGACAACAGGAGTGGAGCGCGGCGGACGGCCGGACGGACGATGTTGACGGTCTTGCGGCCGCGCGAGGGGCCGAACTTCACCGCGCCCGCCTCGAGGGCGAACAGCGTGTCGTCCTTGCCGCGCCCGACGCCCGTCACCGGGGTGGAACTTGGTGCCGCGCTGGCGGATCAGGATCTCGCCGGCCTTGACGTGCTGGCCGCCGAAGCGCTTGACGCCGAGGTACTGGGCGTTCGAGTCGCGGCCGTTGCGGGAGCTGGATGCGCCCTTCTTATGAGCCATAGCGTGCCATTCCCTACTTCGCGCTGATTCCGGTGACCTGCAGCTGGGTCAGCTTCTGCCGGTGACCCTGCCGCTTGTGGTAGCCGGTCTTGTTCTTGAACTTGTGAATGCGGATCTTGGGGCCCTTGGTCTGCGCCGACCACCTCGGCCGTCACCTTGGCCTTGGACAGCGTGTCGGCGTCGTGGGTGACGGCGGCGCCGTCGACGAGCAGGATGGCCGACAACGCGACCTCCGCACCGGGCTGCACGTCGAGCTTCTCGACCTCGATGACATCGCCCTCAGCGACCTTGTACTGCTTGCCGCCGGTCTTGACGATGGCGTACATCGCGGGATCCACTCCTCGAGCTGGTTGCGCACCGATTACGGGCGCCGTAGAAGGGCCCACCTCACGATGGGCCGTCGTCCAGATTACGGTACCGGTGTCCCGGACGGCAAAACGCCTCGATAGGAGCGTCGTGGGTCGCAGCTCAGCGTGCGGTGCGCGCTGTTTCGGTGAGGGCCGCGTCGAGGATGTCCAGGCCGGCGTCGAGTTCCGCATCGCTCACGGTTAGTGGCGGCGCGATGCGGAAGACGCCGCCCATGCCCGGCAGCTGGACGATGTTCATGTGCAGGCCGTGCTGAAGGCACGCGGCAGTGACGGCCTGACCGAGTCGGTCGGCTGGTTGCTTGGTGGCGCGGTCGGTGACGAGCTCGATGCCGTGCAGGAGGCCCCGTCCGCGGACGTCGCCGATGACCTCGTGACGCTTCTGGATGTCGAGCAGCTGCTCGTGCAGCCGTTTGCCGACTTGTTCGGCCCGGGCAACGAGCTCGTCGCGGGCGATGACGCGCAACACGGTCGCCCCGACGACTGCGGCGAGGGGATCGGAGACGTGGGTGGTGAAGAAGAGGAATCCACGCTCGTGGCAGCGCTGCTCGATCTCCTCGCTGGTGACCACGGCCGCAACCGGCAGGCCGGCGCCGAGTGTCTTGGACAGCGTCAGCATGTCGGGAACGATGCCGTCGCGCTCGAACGCGTACATGGTCCCGGTGCGGCCGAGTCCCGTCTGCGCCTCGTCGGCGATCAAGAGCATCTCTCGCTCGGCACATTTGTCCTTGAGCGCGCTGAGGTAGCCGAGCGGCGGGTCGATGATGCCGCCGGACGACAGCAGCGGCTCGACCAAGCACGCGGCCAGGCTTCCGCTGGACTGCCGGTCGATCGCGGCGAAGCCGTAGTCCAGTTCGGCGTGCCAGTCGTAGCTGCCGTCCGGGTGGCGAAACGGTGACCGGTAGGCATTCGGCGTCGGCAGTGACAGGTTGCCCGGGATCGGCGGTCCGTATCCGCGGCGGCCGGCGCTGTAGGTCGCCGACGCCGCCCCGGAGGTCATACCGTGCCACGAGGCGTCGAAGGACACCACCTCATACCTGCCGGTGGCGAGCTTCGCCATCTTCAACGCGGCCTCGTTCGACTCCGCTCCAGTGCTGAGGAGCAGCACCTTCCGCAACGGCTCGGGCAACGTCGCGACCAGCGCGGTCGCCAGATCGACTACCGGGCGGCTCAGCATCCCGCTGAACAGGTGATCCAGCGACGCCACCGCGCCGGTCACCGCGGCCACGACGTCGGGATGGCAGTGCCCGAGCACGGCGCTCATCTGCCCGGACGTGAAGTCCAGGATCGGGACACCGTCCTCGTCGAAGACGTAGCTGCCGGCCGCCCGCTCGATGATGCGGGGGGTGAATGTCGCGCCATAGCGGATCAGATGTCGATCCGCCTGCGACCAGAACCCGTCCGTCACCGAGAGCCTCCCGCCATCGAAGAGTAACGACACCACATCAGGACCGGACCGACGGCGGTGCCAAGGTGTACGGAATAGGTCGTCGGTTCCGATCCGGCGGGCGTCTCGGCGCCTGATGTGGCCGATGCCTGTCCGTGGGGTTGGTCGAGCGGGAGGTGCTGGTGAGCATGATCCGGGGTAGGTGGGTAGTACTCGCAGCGAGCTGCGCAGCCGGTCTGTCCGTCGGCTTGTTCTACGTCGGGCGAGCGACGGTCGACACCGTGCCCACCCACCAGGCCGGGTACGAACAGGGCCACGACGACGGGTACTTCGATGGGCTGCTGGTCGGCGAAGCGCAAGGGCGGCAGGAAGGCCGCGCGCTGCAGGAGGGGCAGGAACTTCCGGCTTCGTCGCGTCACCCGGTGCAAGACGCGTTCACGGACGGCTATGCGGCAGGCGCCAACGACGCCTTCGCCGGCTATGACGGGGGCTGGTCATATGCCACGCCGTACGTCATCACCATCGAGCCCGGCCGCGGCAGGGTGGTGTACCGGATCAAGGACCGCGCCCCGATCGAGGCCGGCACCAACTACTTCCTGTGCGCAAGCGGCCACCAGCTGTGCAATGAGCCGCGCAACTGATCCGATGCCCGGCACGTGCGGACGACGAGCGCCCACCCGCGCACGCGTGGTCGGATCAGCCCTCGCGTGGCGGGCCGGCCGGCCGGCTCGCCACGCGGCGCCGACGCCGGGTGTGGGGCGATGCGTCCGTCGGCGCGCCGTCCGGGCTCGGCTGCGTCAGGTGCGCTGGCTCGGCAACCTCGGCCCGCGGCACCTCGAACTCGCTCGCCTCGGGTTCAGCTGCCTCGGGTTCAGCTGCCTCGGGATCGCTCGCGTCAGATTCGGCTTCCTGCGACTCGTCCGTCTCGGATGCGGCGGCCGCGACGAGGTCGGTGGCCGGCTCGTCGACCAGGCTGCCGTCCTCGCCCTCGCCGGCGGCGGCCTTGTGGATCGCGGCGATGGCCGCGCTGGCCGCCTTGCGCTGCTCTTCGGCCGCCGCGAGCTCCTCCTCGGTCGGCTCGGCGGCCGCGGCTGCCGCGCGCCCGCCGCGCTTGCGCTTGCCCTGCCGGCCGGCCGGACGCTCTTCGTCGTCTCGGGCCGAACTGCCGCCCGACTTGTCCACCGGCTCGGCGTGGATGATCACGCCGCGCCCCTTGCAGACCTCGCAGGTCTCGCTGAACGCTTCGAGCAGCCCCTCGCCGACCCGCTTGCGGGTCATCTGCACGAGACCGAGCGAGGTCACCTCGGCCACCTGGTGCTTCGTGCGGTCCCGGCCCAGGCACTCGGTCAACCGGCGCAGCACCAGCTCGCGGTTCGATTCGAGCACCATGTCGATGAAGTCGATGACCACGATGCCGCCGACGTCGCGCAGCCGCAGCTGACGCACGATCTCCTCGGCTGCCTCGAGGTTGTTGCGCGTGACGGTCTGCTCGAGGTTCCCGCCGGCGCCGATGAACTTGCCGGTGTTGACGTCGATGACGGTCATCGCCTCGGTGCGATCGATCACCAGCGACCCGCCGGACGGCAGCCACACCTTGCGATCGAGCGCCTTCATCAGCTGCTCGTCGACGCGCAGTTCGTGGAAGAGGTCGCCGGCCTTCGCGTGCCGCGACATCCGCTCGGCGAGATCGGGCGCGACGGCACCGATGTAGTCAGACACCGTCGACCACGCCGCGTCGCCCTGGACCACGAGCGACTTGAAGTCCTCGTTGAAGACGTCGCGCACCACCCGGGTGGCAAGGTCCGGCTCGCCGTGCACGAGCAGCGGGGCCGACTTCGTCTGCTTCGCCTTGCCCTCGATCGTCTCCCACTCGGCCTTGAGCCGCTCGACGTCGCGGGTCAGGTCCTCCTCGGTCGCGCCTTCCGCGGCGGTGCGGACGATGACACCCGCGTCCTCGGGAACGATCTTCTTCAGGATGGCCTTCAGGCGGTGCCGCTCGTTGTCGGGGAGCCGCCGGCTGATGCCGGTCATCCCGCCGCCCGGCACGTAGACGAGGAAGCGGCCGGGCAGTGAGACCTGGCTGGTCAGCCGGGCGCCCTTGTGGCCGATCGGGTCCTTGGTGACCTGGACGAGCACCGCGTCGCCGGACTTCAGCGCGCTCTCGATGGCTCGCGACTTGCCCTCGAGCCCGGCGGCGTCCCAGTTGACCTCGCCGGCGTAGAGGACGCCGTTGCGTCCCTTGCCGATATCGACGAACGCCGCCTCCATCGAGGGCAGCACGTTCTGCACCCGGCCGAGGTAGACGTTGCCGACATAGGACGTGGCGCTGGCCCGGGTGACGTAGTGCTCGACGAGGATGCCGTCCTCGAGGACCGCGATCTGGGTGCGGTCGCCGCGCCTGGCGCACCGCCATCACCCGGTCGACGGCCTCGCGACGGGCCAGGAACTCGGCCTCGCTGAGGATCGGCGCGCGCCGGCGGGTGGTCTCCCGGCCGTCGCGGCGGCGCTGCCTCTTGGCCTCGAGCCGGGTGGAGCCCTTGACCGCCTTCACGCCGTCGTCGGCAGCCTTCCGCTCCCGGACGTGGGTGACGGTGTTCGGCGACTCGTCGGACGAGCCCTCCTCACCCTCTCCGGAGCGCCGGCGGCGGCGGCGACGGTGCGTCGCACCTTCACCGGCGGCGTCCTCAGCGGCCTCGGCGGGTTCCTCGGTCTCCTTCGCCTCGGTTCGGGTGTCCTGGGCGTCGTCACCGTCGCCGTCGTCGGACTTGGCGGCGCCACCACGCCCGCGGCGGCCGCGCCGGCGGCGGCGGCGGGCGCCGGTGGCCAGCTCGATCGCGGCCTCCCGGACGTCCTCCGGCTCGGCGATCTCGTCCTCGACGTCCTCGGCCGCCGAAATGTCGACCTCACCCGGTGTCGGCTCGTCGGCAGGCGCGTTGGCGCCCTTCTTGGCGGGGCCGCGCCGCGTGCGGCGTTCCTCGGCCGGGGCGACGAACAGGACGCCAGGGGCCGCCATCGCGGGGGCCGGGGCGTCCTCGGCGGTCGCGGTGGCGACCTTCTTGGCGGCGCGCTTGCGCGGCGCCTTCGTCGCGGGGACCGGCTGGCCGGCGGCCTCCGGCTGCTCCGCCACGGTGGACGGCTGGGCCGGCGCGGCGGCCTTCTTCGCCGCCTTCGCCGCGGGTGCCTTCGTCGGGGCGCCTTCGTCGCAGCGGCCTTCTTGGCGGCCGCCTTCTTCGCGGGTGCCTTCTTCGCGGGCGCCCGCTTTGCCGCCTTCTTGGCCGGACGCGCTTCGTTGCTTGTCTCGACCGGTGTGGATGTATCGGTGAGGTTGTCGGTGTCGGGTTCGAGCATGTGCTCGGGTCACTCCATTTCGGCCTCCGGGCGCGTCCACAACGCTTGTGGAACCGCGACCGCGCAGAGGCGGTTGTGGCGAGTGCCGGCCTTTCGGCGCGACGCCCGCGAAGTCTGCATTCGGATCGCCGTGGCGGCGGCCCGGTCTGGGTCGAGCTTGTCGTGCTACGACGTCGCAATCGCCTGCTCACGGTCTGCGGCCAACGGGTCACCGATCGCACCCTGAGCGTCGAGCGGTCCCTGCGCCAGGCGAACCGCAAGGGGCGGTGCACCCGGGGCGAGACCGGCGACAACACGCAAGGCTGCGACAACGTCGTCGGGTCGTACAGCAGGGGTCACCTGCCGGACGACCAAGTCGATTATCGCACGCGGCTGGTCATCGTCCGTCCGATCCCACGCCGGAGACACTCGCCCGCAGCACTGGTGAACGGGTGTTCACCAGTCGTCGGCCGCTCTTGGTGAGCCGTTCGATGCCGACTTCGTCGCAGGCAAGGAACCGTTCGACGGCATCCCGCGCGGCCGCCTCGGAGACGCCGGGCAGCTCGATCCGCCACGCCGACGCCTCCATCCGCTCGGCCAGCGAACCCGACCCGGCCGAGACCGCCTCGACCAGGTCCAGACCGGCGGGCAGCGCGGCGTCGAGCGCGGCGCGCAGCTGCTCGACGTCCATCTCGTGGGCCAGCCCGATCTCGAGGTACTCGGCCTCGCTGGCGACCCCGGTCGGCGAAGCGCCGACGTAGCTGATCTTCGGGTGCGGCGTGAACCCGGCCGAGTACGCCATCGGCACCTCGGCCCGGCGCAGCGCCCGCTCGAAGGCCCGCGCGAAGTCCCGGTGCGAGGTGAAGCGCAACCGTCCGCGCTTCGCGTAGCGGATCCGCACCCGCTGCACGACGGGTGGCGGCGGCGGACCCTCGGGGACGCGATGAGCCATGCCGTGAGTCTGCCCGAGTCGGAGACCCCGACTCAGCGATACGTGTACGTGTTCGCGCCGGTGACACGGCTCGTGCCGCCCCGCGTGGTGACCATGACGTGCCTGCGACCGGCCGCATTGGGCGGCGATACGACGCGAATCCGCGTCGCCGACAGGCGCGTGAATCGCGCCCTGGTGGAGCCGAAGGTGACGCTCGTCACGCGCCTCAGCCCGAATCCGGCGAGGGTGACGGTGCTTCCGCCGGCCGAGCTGCCGAAGTACCTGGAGAGCGCGGTGAGCGACGGGATGTAGCGGACGGGCACGTCATGTGCGAACACCTCAAAGAGCTCGGTCCACGCCGGCCGGCCGCTCGGTCCCCTGCCGTGCCCGACGCCCATCGCGACTCTGTTGCGCGACGAGCCGATGCGCAGCAGGGTCGCGTGCCGGTGCGACCAGCAGCCGGCATCTCCTGCATGCCGGCAATCGAGGTTGCCCGACGTCCCGTTGCTGACCCCGTCCGCATACATCCACTCGTAGTAGGACAACAGCGGGCTGGCCATGCCACCGGCCCATGTCGATGCGGCGGCGACGGGCCAGCTGCCGCCAACCGCGACGAAGCCCGGGTCGGCGTCGTGCCTGGCACCGTGCCGGGCGCTCGCGTTCAAGGTGGCGCTGAACCCGGTGATCAGCCCGCGTCGGTAGAGCCGGCGGTCCTGGTTGGACAGGACAAGCAGCTGTTCCGGGCCGGTCAGCGCGTTGAACCGACTGGGCAGCCGGTACGGCGGCTCGCCCATCACCGAACGCGCGTGGTCGAGCGCCCGGATCAAGATCTGCTCGCACTTGCTCCGCAGCGGATGCGCGGTGCACGCATGCCCGAACGCCGCCGCCGGTGGCGGGATGTTCGCAGCCGGGTCGAGCGGGTACCGGGTCTGCGCCCACGCCGCACTTGGCGATCCGGAGAGGGCGAGGCCGGTCAGTGCGATCACTGCGAGCACGGACAGAATGGCCGCTCCGACTCGTGACATGTACTGCCTCCGGCTCGGGAGCCGTGAATCGGAGTGGTTCTCCTATCACGTCCGAACGACATACCGACGCGGATGGTTACTCAGGGACGTGTCGACCCCGCTCGGGGCTTCGTCGACGATGCCGCCGTCCCGCGAGTGCCTCGGGCATCAGCCCTTGCTCACCAGCGGCAGCAGCGCGCGTCCGGTCGGGCCGATCTGGATGTCGGTGCCGAGGTTGGAGCACACCCCGCAGTCGAAGCACGGCGTCCAGCGGCAGTCGTCCTGTTCGAACTCGCCCAGCGCGTCCTGCCAGTCGTCCCAGAGCCATTGCTTGTCCAGGCCGGAGTCGAGGTGGTCCCAGGGCAGCACCTCGTCGCCGTCCCGCTCGCGGGTGGTGTACCAGGCGACGTCCACTCCGACGGCGTCGGCCGCCGACATCCAGCGGGCGAAGGAGAAGTGCTCGGACCAACCGTCGAAGCGGCCGCCGTCGCGCCAGACCTGCTCGATCACCGCGCCGACGCGGCGGTCACCGCGGGAGAGCAGCCCTTCGACGAGCGACGGCTCGCCGTCGTGATAGCGCATGCCGACGTTGCGGCCGAGCGATTTGTTGGCGTTGATCGCCGCGCGCAGCTTGCGCAGCCGGTTGTCGACGACCTCGGGCGCGGCCTGCGCGGCCCACTGGAACGGGGTATGCGGCTTCGGCACGAACCCGCCGATGGACACCGTGCAGCGGATGTCCTTATGCCCTGCCGCTTCACGTCCGGCACGGATGACGTCGTGCGCCATCTCGGCGATCTCGAGCACGTCATCGTCGGTCTCGGTGGGCAGGCCGCACATGAAATAGAGCTTCACCTGCCGCCAGCCCTGCGCGTAGGCGGTCGACACCGTGCGGATCAGGTCGTCCTTGCTGACCATCTTGTTGATGACGCGGCGCAGCCGCTCGGAGCCGCCCTCGGGCGCGAAGGTGAGGCCGGAGCGCCGGCCGTTGCGGGAGAACTCGTTGGCGAGGTCGATGTTGAACGCGTCGACCCGGGTGGACGGCAGCGACAGGCTGACCTTGTCGTCCGCGTAGCGGTCGGCGAGCTGCTTGGCGAGCGGCCCGATCTCCGAGTGGTCGGCGCTGGACAGCGACAGCAGCCCGACTTCTTCAAAGCCGGTGGCGGCCAGCCCGTTGCGGACCATCTCGCCGATGCCGTCGATGCTGCGCTCGCGCACCGGGCGGGTGATCATGCCCGCCTGGCAGAACCGGCAGCCGCGCGTGCAGCCGCGGAAGATCTCGACGCTCATCCGCTCGTGCACGGTCTCGGCGAGCGGGACGAGCGGCGTCTTCGGGTACGGCCACTCGTCGAGGTTCATGACGGTGTGCTTGGTGACCCGCTCGGGGACGCCGGCCCGGTCGGTCGTCACCGCCGCGATGCGACCGTCGGGGAGATAGCTGACGTCGTAGAAGCGCGGGACGTAGACGCCGCCGGTGGCGACGAGGCGTAGCAGCAGCCCGTCCCGCCCCCCTGGCCGTCCTTCGGCCTTCCAGTCGCGGACGACGTCGGTGATGGCGCCGACGGCCTGCTCACCGTCGCCGAGCACGGCGGCGTCGACGAAGTCCGCGATCGGCTCCGGGTTGAACGCGGCGTGCCCGCCCGCGACGACGATCGGGTGCGTCCCGTCCCGGTCGCTGGCGTGCAGCGGGATGCCCGCCAGGTCGAGGGCGTTCAGCAGGTTCGTGTAGCCGAGCTCGGTCGAGAAACTGACGCCGAGCAGGTCGAACGCGCCCACCGGGCGGTGCGCGTCGACGGTGAACTGGCTGATGCCGTGCTCACGCAGCAGCGCTTCGAGGTCGGGCCAGACGGAGTAGGTGCGCTCGGCGAGCGCGTCGGCGCGTTCGTTGATGACTTCGTAGAGGATCTGGACGCCCTGGTTCGGCAGTCCGACCTCGTACGCGTCCGGGTACATCAGCGCCCAGTGGACGGCCACCGCGTCCCAGTCCTTGACGTGCGCGTTCAGCTCACCGCCGACGTATTGGATCGGCTTCGTGACGCGCGGCAGCAGCGGCTCGAGAGCCGGGAACAGACTGGGGACTGGCACGCCAGCCGAGTCTACGGCCCGGTTGGCCCGACTTTGACCTCCCAAGCGTCGCTGGACGGCGCCTCCAGCAGCGCTTGGGAGGTCAAAGTCGCGGGAATGAGGTGGCTGGCAGGATCGGGCGGGTGCCCACTCCCCCGCCGGAGGTCCTCGTGCTGGGAGGGATCGGGTCGGTGCAGTTCGGCTCGGCGTTCGCCGACACCTTGTTCGACAAGGCCGGGCCGGGCGGCGTGGTGCTGCTGCGGCTGTTGTTGTCGGCGGCGATCCTGCTGCCGATCGCCCGTCCGTCGCTGCGCGGGCGTAGCCGGTCCGACATCGCTGCGGCGGTTGCGTTCGGGCTCGTCCTCGCCGCGATGAACTGGAGCTTCTACGAGGCGCTGAACCGGCTGCCACTCGGCGTCGCGGTGACGATCGAGTTCACCGGGCCGCTCGTCGTCGCGGTCGCCGGGTCGCGGCGGCTGCTGGACGGGCTCTGGGTCCTGCTCGCCGCCGGCGGCGTGGCGCTGCTCGCGCTGCGCGGCGGGCACCACGGGGTGCACGCACTGGGCGTGCTGCTCGCGCTGGTCGCGGCGACCTGCTGGGCGCTGTACATCCTGCTCTCCCAGCGAGTCGGCGCCGCGTTCGCGCAGCTGGACGGGTTGGCCATCGCGCTCGGCGTGGGCGCGCTGCTCGTCGTTCCGGCCGGCGTGGTCCAGGGCGGCGGCGCGCTGCTGCGGCCGGCCGTGTTGGGCGGCGGCCTCGGCGTGGCGCTGCTGTCCTCGCTGATCCCCTACTCGCTGGAGATCACCGCGCTGCGCCGGCTCACCGCCTACCGGTTCGGCTTGCTGATGAGCCTCGAGCCGGCCGTGGCGGCACTCGCCGGAGTGATCGTGCTGGGCCAGCAGGTGACCGCCGTGCTGGCGACCGCGCTGGTGATGGTCGTGGTCGCCAGCGTCGGCAACACCGTCATGGCCCGGCGACTGCCGCCCCCGCAGCCCGAGGCGTGATCACGCAGGAAGCGCCGTGTACTGGATGGCCGCGAGCTGCCAGCGGTCACGCTCGGTCATCCACGACTGGGTGACACGGAACCGGCCCTTGATCGTCTCACCGTGCTAGACGCACTCGGACTCGACGGAGTCGATGCGCACGCCGGCGGTGCCATACGCGTGCACCTCGCTCTCGAACGGTTCCAGCCGGACGAGCTCATAGCCGGTTTCGCGATGCACGCTGATCCACTCGTCGCGGTCGGTCATGTACCCCTTCGGACCGATGATGCGTGCGTCCGGGGCGACCAACTCGGTGAGCGTCGCCCAGTCTCCGGTGAGCAGCGCGCTATTGACCTTGTCCTGCAGGGTGCTGATCGGGTGTGCCATGTCGGTCTCCTCCTACAGCCCGCCGACGGCCGGGATGGCCGCGGCGAGCACGTCGAGTGATTCGGGGGTCCAAGCGCCGGAGGCGATGACCACGAGGTGCTCGACGCCGAGCTCCCGTGCCGCCGCAGCGCGGCTCGCGAAGTCATCGCTCGACTCGCCGGCGTTGAGCCGCGTGCTGAGCGTCTTCTCGATCTCCTGGTACGGCCGGCCGACCTCGGCGCAGTGGCGGGCGAGCACCTCGAGCTTGCGGCGCACCGTCTGCCCACCGTCCGGGATGTCGAAGACGTTGCAGGCGTCCGCGTACTGCGCCACGAGTCGCAGCGTGCGTTGCTCGCCCGTCCCGCCGACGAGGATCGGCGGGTGCGGCCGGCTCAGCGGCGCCGGCGCGCAGGACGGGTCGGCCAGCCGGTAGTGCGCGCCGTCGAACCCGCCGGGCTCTCGCGCCCACATCTTGCCGGCGATCTGCAGGGTCTCCTCGAGCCGCTCGAAGCGCTCGGCGGTCGGCGGGAGCGGCAGCCCCATCGCCTCGGCCTCGCTGCCGAGGTAGCCGGCGCCGAGTCCGAGCCACGCCCGGCCGCCGCTGAGCACGTCGAGGGTGGTCACTGCCTTGACGAGCACGGCCGGCTCGCGGAACGTCACCGGGCTGACCATCGCGCCCAGCCGCACGCGCTCGGTGCGGGCCGCGACGAAGCCGAGCGTCGTGTACGCCTCGAGCATGTCGTCGGCCTCGGGCGGCGCGGTCGGGTCGGCCTGCACGAGGTGGTCGGTCACCCACACGGTGTCGACACCCGCATCGTCGGCGGCCCGCGCCACCTCGCTCAGCTCGCCGGCCAGGAACGACGCGCCGGACGGCCATGAGTAGTTCGTGACGCTGATACTGACTCTCATATGTGCCATAATATTTACGGTCACCCTAACTTTCAAGTGCCTTTATGAAACGGAGTTCGCGCAATGGGTCTGCGGGAGGCGAAGAAGGAACGGACGCGCGAGCTCATCGCCGACACGGCGTGGCGGATGTTCGCCGACCGGGGCTTCGACCGGGTGGCGGTCGCCGACGTCGCGCGCGCGGCCGAGGTCTCCGAGGCCACTGTCTTCAACTACTTCCGGACGAAGGAGGATCTCTTCTACTTCCGGTTCGAGAGGTATGAGGCCCGGCTCATCGAGGCCGTCCGAATCCGAGCGACCGGCGAGCCGGTGCTCGTTGCGTTTCGCCGCGCCGTGCTGCAGGGCGGCGGCCTGCTGGCGCAGGTCGCGGCCGGTGATCGCGCAGCGTGGCGGCAGCTGCGCACGGTCAACCGGATGATCGCGGAGAGCCCCGCGCTGCTGGCCCGCGAGCGACGCGCGATGGGTCAGGCGACCGACGCACTCGCCGAGCTGATCGCGACGGACGCCGGCCGGGCCGGCGACCCGGTCAGCGCGGCCGTCGCGGCCAGCGCGCTCATGGGCGTGCACCGCGCGGTGCTCGACTACGTGCGCCGCCGCGTCCTGGCCCACGACCGCCCGGAACGGCTGGCGACCGACGTCCGGCGGGTCACCCGCCGCGCGTTCGCAGTCCTCGAGCAGGGCCTCGCCGAGTACGCGCCGCGGCGTCCAGCGCGCGGAACCGGTGGTCCTCAGTAGTCAGGCACGAAATCGAGCACCGTGTGGCCGTTGGTAGTCAACCGCACCGAGTCGCCTACCTTCACGCCGGCTCCGTCGAACAACGATGTGGGCACCGGATAGCTGTACGTGGCGGGATTGTTGTTGATCACCGTGGTGTGGTTGTCCACCGCGGCAAGCACCACGCGATCGATCGTGACAGTGACTCGGTCCGGGTCGCGCTGGACGTCAACCACGATGCCGCGGTCCATGAAGCGCAGCGGTGCGGATTGTGCGGGAAGTGTCGAGTTCTGCGCGACCACGGCCATCGCGTCATGCACCGTCGCGTCCGCATGTTGGCTGAACAAGGCGTACGCGGATTCACTCGCGACGACATACTGCTCCACCTCGACGCGCCTACCGTCCGAACAGTGAAGTGTCCAGCGTCGCCAGTCGGCTTGTCGGCCACCGAAAGACCGATCACCGGTCTCCTCCGTGCGCGGGATCGTTCCCGAGCAGAACTGGCCGATGTTCCCGTTGGCCCAGTGCATCTCGTCGACGTCGTAGATGGTCCCTTGGCCAGGCCCGCCGCCGGGTGGCCGGATCTGGACGAACTCGAGCGCGCAATTCGGGCGGAAGACCGGTGTTCCGCGCGGGTGGAGGCACCAGCTCGCCAGCAGATCGTCCTCATCCGGGGCCGTGTGCGTAGCTACCCAGCCGTCCGGCACGGCAATCGTCGCCTCGCCGAGCGTGACCATGGTGAAGGTCGGCTCAGTGGATTCGGTCTCCGTCCGCCTCGATGTCGACGGCGAGTTGGAAGCCTGCGCCGACGTGCTGGCCCCGCTCGTCGCGGTGGGCGAGGTGGCCGTGGGCGACACCGGCGCGGGCGCCGTCGTACTCGGCTCGACCGAGTAGCTCGGCGCGGGCGGGGGCTGGGCCGGCCCGCCGTCGTCGGCCAGCAGCTGAACCGCACCGAACGTGCCTCCCACCACGACGGCGACGCAGGCCGCGGCCACCAGAGGCAGCACCCATGGCGCGCGGTCAGCACCGAACCAGCGGCGAGCGGCGCTATCCGCCGCGCCATGGCGTGCATTGAACTCCGGCGGCGAGCGGCGCGGCCCCACCTCCGCATCGACCTGTTCGTTGAGCAGCCTCTTCAGCTCGTTCTCGAAATCGTTCACAGCTGGCCTCCCAGCGCGGTACGGAGCGCGGCGAGGCCGCGGCTGGAGGACGAACGCACGCCGACCAGCGACAGGCCCGTCGCGGCAGCGATCTCGGCATCGGAAAGTTCCGCGATATAGCGAAGCGTGAGCACCTCGCGCTGCCGAGCGGGCAACTGCGCGAGACCCTGCCTGGCGAGTTCGTGATCGGCCGAGAGCAAGATGCTCGCGTCGGCTCCCTCGGCCGTCCCGTCGCCCAGCTCGCTCCGGTGCCTGCGCGCGGTCATCCGGCGGCGCAGCACGCTGCGTGAGCCGTTCACGACGCTGCGCCGCAGGTAGCCGGCCGCGGCGTGGGGGTCGCGCAGTGTTCCCCAGTTCCGGTAGAGCGCCGTGAAGGCGTCCTGAACAACGTCCTCGGCCACGCTCACGTGATCCACCAATCCGGTCGCCAAGCGGACCATCGGCCACCACTGCTGTTGATACAACTCGTCGAAGGTCGGCGCGGCCGTGCCGTTCGGCTCGTCGATCACCACCGACCGTCCCCTCCCAGTCATGTCGATCCTTCCGCCGAGCAACGCGCTGACACAGTCAGGACGCGCTCGGCGGCGTGATGTTGCAGGAGAGAGTAAGGAAGATCAGTCGAGTGCGCGGCGGCGGACGGCCTGCAGCAGCCCGATCGCCAGGCCCTGCGCGAACATCGACGAGCCGCCATAGGACACGAACGGCAGCGGGACGCCGGTGACCGGCGTCAGGCCGAGGTTCATCCCGATGTTCTGGAACGCCTGGAACGCGAACCAGCAGACGACGCCGACAGCAACGAGCCGGCCCGCGTAGTCGGCCTCGCGCGCGATCCGCAGCCCGCGCCAGCACAGCAGGGCGAACAGCGCGATGATCAGCCCGGCGCCGAACAGCCCGAACTCCTCCCCCGCGACCGAGAAGATGAAGTCGGTCTGCTGCTCGGGGACGAAGCCGCCGTTCGTCTGCGGGCCGTGGAACAGGCCGGTGCCGAACAGCCCGCCGTTCGCGATCGCGATGTGCGCCTGGTTGACGTTGTACGACGCACCCTGCGGGTCGACGTCCGGATGCCGGAAGGAGTCGAAGCGGGCGAGCTGGTAGTCGTGCAGGACGCCGGACTTGATCGCGAGGACGGCGCCGGCAACGCCGAGCACCAGCAGCCCGATCGTCCAGCGCGCCCGCACGCCGGCCACGATGAGCACCCCGAACACGGCGCAGCCGAGCACCATGGCCGAGCCGAGGTCCGGCTGCAGCATGATCAGCCCGAGCGGCACTGCGATCAACCCGAGCGCGAAGAGCACATCGCGCGCGCTCGGCGGGGCGTCCTCGTCGCGGTCGTCGTGCCTTGTGAACAGCACCGCCATGCCGACGATCAGCCCGAGCTTCATGAACTCCGAGGGCTGCAGCTCGAAGCCGCCGCCGAGCCGCAGCCACGCCTTCGCGCCGTTCACCCTGGTGCCCGCGACGAGCACCACGAGCAGCCCGCACAGGCTCGCCAGATAGACGATCGGCCCGAACAGCCGCAACAGCCGGGCGTCGAGGCGGGCTGCGACGATCATCAGGGGTACGGCGATAGCGAGATTGAGCAGGTGGCGGTAGAGGAAGGACTCACCGCTCGTTTCCCGGGTGGCCGCCCACACCAGGACCGCGCCGATCAACGAGAGCGCCAGGGCGATCAGGGCGAGCAGCACGTCGTGGCCGCGGGTGCGCCGATCGAGCGGCATCAGCGCCGGCGTGAGGACGAAATCTGCCCTCGGATCCCTGGCCAGCAGCGTCATCGGCCCGCACCGCCTTCGCTGTCGGAGCTTTGCGTCGGCGTTGCCTTCACCTGCGGGGCGATCCTCGGCAGCCGCGTCTCGGGACGCGAACCGGGAATGACCGGCGTGCCGTTCGCGCCGAGCAGGCCGTCCCAGATCCGCTTGAGCATCGGCCCGGCGGCCGTTGCGCCCGTCCCGGCCTGCTCGACCATGCCGACCACCACGAACCGGGCCTTCGTGTGCCCGTGCCGCTTGTACGTCGGCCCCCACGTGACCAGCCAGGACGTGTCCTGCTTGCCGAACACCTCAGCGGTACCGGTCTTGCCCCCGATCCGGTTCTGGTACTTCGAGCCGATGTAGGCGAACGCGCCCGACACCGCCCAGCCCCGGCTGAAGTCGAGCGAGTTGCTGATGAAGTCGAACAGCTTCTGGCTGACGGGCACCCGGTTGCGCACTTTGGGTTTGATCTTCTGGACGACGTGGCCCTTGCCGTCCACCACGCCCCAGCCGAGCGTCGGCTCCCAGATCCGGCCCCCGTTGAGCATCGCGGAGTAGGCGACGGCGAGCTGCAGCGGCGACATCGTCGTCTCGCCCTGCCCGATCGACATGTCCGCGTTGTCTCCGGCGCGGTAGCGCCACCCGTCGGTGCAGTTCTCCTTCGCGAGCTCGGTGAGGTAGGCCCGCTGGGCGCGGTTCGCGACGTCCGGGTAGCCGGCGCGACCAGCCGCGCAGTAGCTCGCCTCGGTTGGCCTGCCAGCGCGCCAGCCGGGTCTCGCGGTCGGCGTAGCTGCCGCTGGCCTGCTCCCCGGCCGGCAGGTCGAGACGCGGCGCCCGACCGACGCCGTACGCCGCGGCCATTCGCTGCAGGTACTCGTGCGCCTTCCTGCCGTGGTCGATGCGTGCCTGGTCGCGGTAGTACTCGGCGGCCGCCGGCTGGTAGAAGAACGTGTCGCACGAGTAGCCGAGCGCGTCGCGCAGCGTGATGTCGCCGAGCACCTCCGAGTCGTAGTTCGTCTTCACCCGGCCGTCGATCGTGACCGAGCCGGGGCACGAGTAGGTGTCGTGGGTGTTGATCTCGTGGTGCATCACCAGGGACGAGGACGTGATGAGCTTGAACGTCGAGCCCGGCGCGTATTCGCCGGCAATCGCCCGATCGAGCAGCGGCGTGCCGGCCGACGGGTCGGTGAGCGCGGCGTAGTCCTGCGTCGAGATGCCGCCGATGAACTGCGACGGGTCATACGTCGGGGAGCTGGCCACTGCCAGGATGCGTCCGGTGTTCGGGTTCATGACCACCACCGCGCCGCCGGTGGCCGGCCGGCCCGCCGCGCGCGAGTCGCGGATCTGCTTGGCGAGGGACCGTTCGGCGAGCTTCTGGACGTCGAGGTCGATGCTCGTGACCAGCGTGTCGCCCTGCTTCGCCGGGACCGACGACCCGGCTCGGACGGCGTAGCCCTGCGGGTCGAGCTGGACGGTCTGCTGCCCGTCGACGCCGCGCAGCAGCGCGTCGTACTGCTGCTCGAGGCCACTGGCCCCGATCGTGTCCGAGTCGGCGAGGTCCGGGTTCTGCGCCTTGTCGGCCGCGGTGATCTGGCTGGTGTAGCCGAGGACGTGGCCGGCGAGCGAGCCGTACGGGTAGGCGGGCAGCATGACCGTTTGCACGGCCACGCCGGGGAACTGCTCGCGGTGCTCGCTCACTGCCAGCACCGTGCTCGTCGGCGCGTTCATCGCAACCGGCACCGGCTGGTACGGCTCGCCCGTCCAGCACGGCGCCGGCACGGTCGGCGAGCACGGGGTGATCTCCTTCGCGAGATCGCTCTCGGTGCGGCCGAGCAAGCCGGCCAACCGGGCGAGCACGGCCGCGCCCCTGTCCGGCCGCTTCTGCAGCAGGTCGCGGTCGACGGTGATCACCTGCGCGGATGTGTTGGCCACGAGCGGCCGGCCGCGGGCGTCGACGATGAGTCCGCGCGGGGCAGGCACCACGATCACCCCGTCGTGCAGCAGGTGTGCACTCTGCACCGGCTTGTGCGGGTCGAGCAGCTGCACGTAGTAGAGCCGGGCGAACAAGGTGAGCATCATCGACACCACGAGTGCGACGACGATGCCCAGCCGGCGCGGCGTCAGTGGCCTGCGGCGCGGGCTAGCCACGGCCGGGTCCCAGCGTCAGCTCGGTGAACACCGGATGCAGCGCACGCAGCGAGTCGGTGCGCAGCATTCGCCGCACGAGCGCCACGATCACCACGGCGAGCAGCGCGTCACCGACGGTGGCGGGCACCGCGTAGGTGACGGCGTCCGCGACCGATCCGGCGCTGCGGACGACGACGAGCAGCACCGTCGCACCGACCGACGCCAGCCCGCACACGAGGCCGGCCGTCAGCGCATCGCGCCCGATTCCGTGCCGGTCGCCAACCTTGCCGCAGAGCAGGCCCACGCCGAGCCAGCACAGCGCGAGGACGCCGGCCGGGTGCTGCGAGCCGAGATCGGCCACCAGCCCGATCGCGAACCCGAACGACATCCCGGCGGCCGGGCCGTCGACGAGCGCGATCGCCGCGACGAGCACCGCGGGCAGGCTCACCGGGAACGGCGCGGTCACCGGCGCGACGAGTGTCGCCTGCAACAGCAGGGCCGTGACGACGCCGGCCAGCGCGGCCACGATCCGGGCCCGCGTCATCGGGTGCCCCGATCGGCGAGGTTGCCGCTGCCACCCTGCGCCAGGACGACGGCCACGAGATCGACCGCCGTCGGCGGCGCCGTCGGGCGCACGGTCGCCCGGATCGTCCCGTCCGCGGAGGTCCGCACCGAGCTGATCGTCCCGACCAAGATCCCGGAGACGTAGCTCGTCGACCCGGTCGGACCGGTCGCGAGCTGGTCACCGACGTGGACCGTGGCGTCCGGATTCAGCGCCGCGAAGTCGAAGCCGTCCGCCCCGAGGCCGGTCGCCACGCCGATCTCGCCGGTGCGCAGGTCCCGCACGCCCACACCGGAGCCCGGGTCTGCAGCGAGCAGCACGACGCTGGTGGCGGAGTCGGCGTGCAGGACGCGACCCACCAATCCGGCGCCGTCGGTGACCGTCTGCCCGGTGCGCACGCCGTCGCCGGTGCCCGCGTCGAGGGTGACGGTCCAGTCGAAGCCCTGCCCCGGCCCGTAGGCGATCACCCGCGCCGGCAACAGCTGGTTGCCGCTCCCGTCGGCCGCGCGCTGCAGTTCGGCAAGTTGCCCGGCGGTGCGCTGGTCGGTCTGCAGTGCCGCGATCCGGCCGCGCAGCTGCGCGTTCTCGCCGCGCAGCCGCTGGATCGTGGCCTTGTTCGAGCCGGCCGACGGCACTCCCTCCACCCAATGCCGCGCCGGGCCGAGCACCGCGTCAGTCCCGCGGTAGAGCGAGCCCAGCGCACCGCGGACGCCGGTGTGCGCATCGCGCAACGCTCCGCCGCCGAGGTCGAGGGTGATGAAGCACAGCGCGACGGCGGCGAGCACGATCGCCGAGAGCCGCTGTCGCCGGGTGAGCCGCCGCACGCCGGATGTCGCTCAGCGTCGGTGGCCGTCGACGACGACCTTCTGCAGCTGATCGAAGTGCTCGACGACGGTGGCGGTACCGAGCACCACGGAGTCGAGCGGCCGGTCGGCCACCTGGACCGGGACGCCGAGTTCGTGCTGCAGGCGCGCGTCGAGACCACGCAGCAGCGCACCGCCGCCGGTCAGCACGATGCCGTCGCTGACGAGGTCGCCGGCGAGTTCGGGCGGGCAGCGGTCGAGGGTCGCGCGCACCGCCGCGACGATGCGGACCAGCGGCGGATCCATCGCCTTGCGCAGCTCGTCACCCGAGATCGCGACGTTGCGTGGCAGGCCGGTCGCGACGTCTCGGCCGCGGATCTCGGCGCTCTTGGGCCCGGCCACCGGGAACGCGGAGCCGACCGAGATCTTGAGCTCCTCCGCGGTGCGCTCACCGATCAGCAGCGCGAACTCCGCGCGCACGTGGTCGGCGATGGAGGTATCGAGCGCGTCGCCAGCCACCCGCACGCTGGTGGAGGCGACGATGCCTCCCAGTGCCAGGATCGCGACCTCGGTCGTCCCGCCCCCGATGTCGACCACCATCGATCCGGACGGCTGGTTCACCGGCAGGCCGGCGCCGATCGCCGCTGCCATCGGTTCGCTGATGGTGTGCACGCGCCGCGCGCCCGCGGCGTAGGCAGCCTCGCTGACGGCGCGCTGCTCGACGCTGGTGATGCCGGACGGGACGCAGACGATGATGCGCGGGCCGGTGAACGCCCCCCGGCGGCGCAGCACCTTGCGTACGAAGTAGCGCAACATCTCGGAGGTGATGTCGTAGTCGGCGATCACGCCGTCCTGCAGCGGCCGGACGGCCTTGATGTGGTCGGGAGTGCGGCCGATCATCCGCTTGGCCTCGGCGCCGACGGCGACCACCGAGTTGGTCGACGTGTCGACCGCGACCACCGAGGGCTCGTTCAGCATGATCCCGCGGCCGCGGGCGTAGACGAGGGTGTTTGCGGTACCGAGATCGATCGCGAGGTCGCCGCCGAGCAGGTCGCCACCGCGCTGCGAGACGCGCGACATCATGGCGCGTCGAGCCACGGGGGTGGACGTCACGGCAGAACCCTTCAGATGATCGAGACAGCTAGTCGCGATCGTAGGGTCGAGGTGAGGCCAAACCGCGCTGCGACGCGCGGTACTGATGTTGCTTGTGTGACTAACTCATCCGGGGAACCACAGGCTGATCTCACGGGCGGCGGACGGCGGCGAGTCCGAGCCGTGCACGACGTTCTGCACGACCGCCGTGCCCCAGTCGCGGCCGAAGTCGCCACGGATCGTCCCTGGCGCTGCGGCGGTCGGGTCGGTGGCGCCGGCCAGCGCCCGGAAGCCCTCCACGACACGCAGACCCTCGGCCACCAGGGCGACGACCGGTCCGGAGCGCATGAAGTCGACCAGCGGCTGATAGAACGGCTTGCCCACGTGCTCGGCGTAGTGCGCGGCGAGCAGCTCGGGGGACGCGACCCGCAGCTCGAGGGCCGCGATGCGATAACCCTTGTCCTCGATACGGCGGAGCACCTCACCGACCAGCCCGCGGGCGACGCCGTCGGGCTTGACCAGGACGAGGGTGCGTTCGACGGCGGGTTCGCTCACGCGAGAGAGCGTAGTCAGCCGAGCAGCATGCGCAGGCCGCCGGGGCTGCCGACGACCTCGTGGCGGAACATCAGGATGCGCAGCCACACGGCGATGAACAGCGCGCCGACCAGGAACATCGTCGCGATCATGACGCCGGTGGCGAAGAAGGCCACCTGCAGCCCCGAACCCAGCCCAATCCCCCACGACCGGCGCATCAGGCCGGCGCCCGCGACCAGCACGACCGCGAGACCGATGCAGATGCCCGTGCGGACCGGGCCCAGCCCGGTCGTGAACGCGATTGCCCGCGGGATCAGCAGCACCACGACCGCCTCGAGGCCGAGGACGCCGGCCAGCGCGCCGCGCGAGGCCCGGTTCGCCCGCAGGGCGCGTTCCGCGTACTGCTCAGGTGTCGGCTCCTCGGGCAGTTCCGTCACGAGGGACCACCGAGCAGCGTGCGCGCCTCGCCGACCGTGACGACCGAACCGGTCACGAGCACACCCACGCCGGCGAGCACGTCGTCACCGGTGTCCTCGGCGATCCGCACGCCCGCCTCCAGCGCGTCGTCCAGCCGCGCCTCGACCGTCACCCGGTCGGGGCCGAAGATCGGCACCGCGGCGGATGCCAGCTCGTCGGCTGACATGGCTCGCTCGGACGAGTTCTGCGTGACGACCAGCTCGTCGATCGCCGGCTCGAGCAGTTCGAGCATGCCGGTGACGTCCTTGTCGGCCATGACGGCGATCACCGCTACGAGCCGGCGGAACTGGAACGCCTCCGCGACCGCTGTCAGGGACGCGGTCATGCCGGCCGGGTTGTGGGCCGCGTCGAGCAGGATCGTCGGCGCCGAGCGGATCGGCTCGAGCCGGCCGGGCGAGCGCGCCGAGGCGAACGCGCCACGCACCGCGTCGACGTCGAGCCCGCCGGAGTTCGCGTCGGCCCCGAAGAACGCCTCGACCGCGGCCAGCGCACACACCGCGTTCTGCGCCTGGAACGCGCCGTGCAACGGCAGGAAGATCTCGTCGTACATCCCGCCCAGCCCCTGCAACGTCAGGAACTGGCCACCCACCGCGATCCGGCGCTCGACGACCCCGAACTCGAGGCCCTCGCGGGCGACCGCGGCCTGCACCTCGGTGGCCCGGCGCAGCAGCTCGGCCGCTGCCTCCGGCGGCTGTGCGGCAAGCACCGCGACCGCGCCCGGCTTGATGATGCCGGCCTTCTCGGCCGCGATGCGGGCGACGGTGTTCCCCAGGTACTGGGTGTGGTCAAGGCCGATCGGCGTCACGACCGCCACCTCGCCGTCGATGACATTCGTGTTGTCCCAGGTACCCCCGAGGCCGACCTCGACCACAGCGACGTCGATCGGCGCGTCGGCGAAGATCGAGAATGCGAGCGCGGTGACGATCTCGAAGAACGACAGCGGCGCCGCAACATGCTCGGGTCGCAAGCTCCCCTCGGCGAAACGCGAATCGATCACCCCGAGATACGGCTCGAGCTCGCGGTAGCCGTCCACGAAGGTCTGATCGCTGATTCGTGCACCGTCGATGACGATCCGCTCGGTGACGCTGGCCAGATGCGGGCTGGTGTAGCGGCCGGTGCGCAGTCCGAACCCGCGCAGCAGCTCGTCGATCATCCGCGCGGTGCTCGTCTTGCCGTTGGTGCCGGTGAGATGAATGGCCCGGTAGTTCCGCTGCGGGTCGCCCAGCAGCTCGACGAGCGCCAGCATCCGCTCGTTGGTCGGATTGACGTGTCCCTCGCCGCGCCGCCCGAAGATCGCACTCTCGATCTTGCGCAGCTCCTGCGCGTAGTGCTGCGCCTCAGTCGCCACGACCTGGCACTCTACGGACCCGCCCCGTGTGACTTGTCCGCGTGTCCCCGGCATATACACCGGGGACACGCGGACAAGTCGTCAATGCGCGAACGCCTGCGTCTCCGCCGGGCGAGGGAGCGGGCCCTCCAGCGATTCGAAGAAGGCCGTCCGGTCGCGCAGGTCGTCGAGCAGCAGATCGGCCATGTCGTGGTTCATGCCCGATCGCACCACGATGCGCAGCACCGACATGTCCTCGCGGTTCGGCGGGTAGGTGTAGGCGGGCACGAGCCAGCCCCGCTCGCGCAGCTTGTCCGATACGTCGAACGTCGTGTAGTGCTGCACGCCCGGCTTCAGGGTGAACGCGAAGACCGGTAGCTCGTCGCCGCGCGTGATCAGCCGGTACGGGCCGATCTTCTCGATCTCGCTCGCGAGGTACTGGGCGACGTCCGACGACTGTTGCTGCACGCGGCGGTAGCCCTCGAAGCCGAGGTGGATGAACATGAAGTACTGGGCGATGACCTCGCTGCCGGGCCGGGAGAAGTTCAGCGCGAAGGTCGGCATGTGCCCGCCGAGATAGTTGACGTCGAAGATCAGGTCCTTCGGCAGGGACTCGGCGTCGCGCCAGACCACCCACCCGACGCCCGGGTAGACGAGCCCGTACTTGTGCCCGGACGCGTTGATCGACTTCACCCGCGGAACGCGGAAATCCCACTCCAGGTCGGGGTGCAGGAACGGCGCGACGAAGCCGCCGGACGCGCCGTCGACGTGCATCGGGATGTCGAGGCCGGTGCGGGCCTGCAGGTCGTCGAGGGCGGCCGCGATCTCGCGCACCGGCTCGTAGCTACCGTCGAAGGTGGAGCCGAGCACGGCGGCGACGCCGATCGTGTTCTCGTCGCAGTACTCGACGGCTCGATCGGGCGTCAGGTGCAACGTGTCGCCCTCGAGCGGGACTAGGGCGTGTCTCATGGATCATGATCGCCGGGGTCGCGTAGCCAGATCCTGACCGAAGCGACGTCGATGGTTCCTCGGTAGACGTAGTCACGTTTGTCGGTGCGCATCGCGACGGCTCGGTAGCTGCGCAGTTTGTTGATGGTCCGTTCGACGGTGTTTCGGTCGCGGTAGGCAACCGAGTCGAACCCAGGCGGTCGCCCGCCGCTGCTGCCGCGTCGGGCGCGACCGGCGATCTGGTCCGCCGGTTCGGGGATGGTCGCGGTGATGCCGCGTCGGCGTAGATGAGCGCGGATCTTCCGGTTCGAGTAGGCCTTGTCGGCCAACAGCCGACCTGGCCGGGTGCGCGCCCGGCCAGGCCCGGGGCGCGCGATGTGCAGTCGGTTCATCAACGGTTCGAAGGCCAGCGAGTCGTGTCGCTGGCCGGCGGTAGTGACCCGCGTCAACGGCCGGCACCGGCGGTCGGCGAGCAGATGGATCTTCGTGGTCAGCCCGCCGCGGGAACGGCCCAACGCCTCCCGATCGGGCCGCTTGCCCGGCGGGGCCGACGAATTGTTGTCATTCGACCCCGCCCCCTGTGTGCTCCGGCGCCGTCTCCTGATCCTCCAACGCGACGGCCAACCGCTGCACCGGGATGTCCTTGGGCGGCTCACGACGCGCCCCCGCGGCGTGGTGATGGGCACGGATGACAGCCGAGTCCATCCCGACCGTCCACTGCGCGGCCTCCCCGCCGTCGCAGCCAGCACGCAACCCATCCAGGATCGCCTCCCACGTGCCATCGCCAGACCAGCGGCGATGCCGACCGTAGACGGTCTTCCAGTTCCCGTAACAGAGCGGCAGATCACGCCAGGGAGCGCCGGTCCGGGTCCGCCACAACACCCCGTTGATCACCATCCGGTGGTCTTCCCAGCGGCCACCGCGGCGCGGCCTCCTATCAGGCAGCAGCGGCTCCAGCCGCGCCCACTCCGCATCGGTCAGATCATGACGAGCAAGCACACTCCGCGTTCTACCGACCCAGCGCGCCAAGATCCGTTAGACACGCCCTAGACGCGGCTCGACGTCCCAGTACCGGCAGAACTTCTCCCAGCACACCTGCACGTTCGCGCCCGTGACGAGGTTCGGCCGGTCGGCCGGCTTGCCCGCCGCGCGCATCCGCTCGCGCCACTTCCACTTCAGCGCGAGCGCGCCGAGCATGACTGCCTCGCTGGAGCCGGTGGTCGAGCAGCCGGTCGGCGTCTCGCCGTCCGGGGAGTTCCAGAGATCCGAGATGATGCTGACGCAGCGCGACTCGAGCTCCGCCGTCTGCGGATACTCGTCCTTGTCGATCATGTTCTTGTCCGCGGTCTCGGCCATCAGACGCGCCGCCTGCGCGGGCATCCAGGTCGTGACGAAGGTGGCGAGGTTGAGCCGCGCACTGCCGTCGAGCAGCAGCTCGCTCGAGATCAGCTCGTAGGCGTCCTCGCCGGTCATCCCGGTCGCGGCCAGCTTGGCCAGCTGCTTGCCGCTGCGCGACGCGCGGCGCTCCATCTCGGCCCGACTCATCTGCTCGCTAAGCCCCATGCCTGTCCTCCGGTGTGTCGGCATTCCCCGAGCGAAGCGTGGCCCGAACGCCCGGCCAGAGCAACCGCCGCCGCACCTGAGGAGACAGAGACGCTTCAGATGGTCTTGAGAGGAGGCGGTGCGAATCTTCGATGCGTGGCGGGTCACGCGGTGGCGTACGAGCGCGAGTCCGTCGGTACGGACGCGGGCGCGGAGAGCAATGCCCGGCTGACGGTCATGGCCGGCGCGCTGCTAACTGTGCTGCTGCTGGCCGAAGGCGTCACGATCCTCGACGTCCGGGGCATGATCACGCTGCACACGGCGATCGGGCTGACGCTCGTCGGCCCGATCGCGCTGAAGTGCGCCAGCACCGGCTACCGGTTCCTCCGCTACTACCGGGGCAAGCCGGCGTACGTGGCGAAGGGCGCACCACACCCGATCCTGCGCGCGATCGGTCCGTTCGTGATCTTGAGCAGCGTCGCGGTCGTGGGCACCGGGATCGCGCTGCTCGTCGCGCACGGCCGCAGCGACACCTGGCTGACGCTGCACCAGGGCAGCTTCATCGTGTGGATCGCGGTCATGACACTGCACTTCCTCGGCCATCTGCGGGAGGCCGCGGTCGGGACGGCGCGCGAGCTGCGCCGCGCGAGCGCCGACCCCGCCAGGCGCGGTAAGGCGGTCCGGCTGACGCTCGTCGCCGTGTCTCTGCTCGTCGGAGTTGGCGTGGCCGCCGCGTTCACACCCAGCGCGTCATCGTGGCAGCTGCACCACGACCGCGAGAACGGCCGGGACTCCGGCCAGCACTGACGGCGTCAGGCTCCCGGCAGCGCCGCGAGCGCGGCGTCGATGCGGGCGAGGTCGGCGTCGGCGGCGGCGAGCCGGTCGCGCACCTTCGCGACGACGTCCTCCGGCGCCCTGCCGGTGAACGCCGTGTTGCCGAGCTTGCCGGCGTTGACGGCGCGCTCCTTCTCTGCGGCGTCCCGATCCTTGGTCAACCGAGCCCGCTCGGCCGCCACGTCGATCGCGCCGGAGAGGTCGAAGGCCACTGAAACGCCGGCCGAGACCTGGACGGACGCCGTCGCCGCGAAGCCGGACCCGGGCGTGTCGAGGCGGCACAGCACCCGGACGTCGTGCTCGTCCACCGGCCCGCTGATCTGCGCGGGGATCCGGTAGGACGGCTTCACGCCCTGATCGGAGCGGAACCGGCGGATCTCGGTGACGACCTGCTGCAGCCGCGCGACGTGCTCCTCGGCGGACGCATCCGCTCGCCCGGTGTCCGCGACGGGCCAGTCGGCGATCACCAGCGACGCACCACCGGTCAGCGCCGTCCACAGCTCCTCGGTGACGAACGGGATCATCGGGTGCAGCAGGCGCAGCAGCGTGTCGAGCACCTCACCGAGCACCCGGCGCGTGTCGCCGCCCCGGTCACCGGCCAGCGTGAGCTTGGCGAGCTCGATGTACCAGTCGCAGACCTCGTCCCACGCGAAGTGATAGAGAACGTCGACGATCTTGGCGAACTCGTACCGCTCGTACAGGGCGTCGACCTCGGTGACCACCGCCTGTAGCCGGGACAGGATCCACGCGTCGGCGGAAACCGGCGAAGCCGGCAGCGGGCCGTCCACCGTCGCGCCGGACATGAGCGCGAACCGGGTCGCGTTCCAGAGCTTGGTGCAGAAGTTGCGGGTGCCGACCACCCACTCCTCGTTGATCGCCTGGTCGGCGCCGGGGTTCGCTCCCTGCAACAGCGACAGGCGCACCGCATCCGCGCCGTAGGCGTCGATCCAGAGCAGCGGGTCGACGACGTTGCCCCTCGACTTCGACATCTTCTTGCCGGACGAATCGCGCACCAGACCGTGCAACACCACGGTCTTGAAAGGCACCTCGTCCATGGCATAGAGGCCGAACAGCATCATCCGCACGACCCAGAAGAAGAGGATGTCGTAGCCGGTGACCAGGACCGTCGTCGGGTAATAGCTGCGCAGGTCCTCGGTGTCCTCGGGCCAGCCGAGCGTCGAGAACGGCCACAGCGCCGACGAGAACCAGGTGTCGAGGACGTCGTCGTCCTGCGTCCAGCCGGCGGGTGGCGTCTCGTCCGGGCCGAAGCACTCCTCGTCGCCGTCCGGCGAGTACCAGACCGGGATGCGGTGTCCCCACCACAACTGCCGGCTGATGCACCAGTCGCGCAGCCCGTCCACCCACTGGAAGTACCGGCCGCGCAGCGAGGCCGGCTCGATCGCCACCCGGCCGTCACGCACGGCGTCGCCCGCCGCCTTTGCGAGAGTCTCGACCCGGACCCACCATTGCAGGGAAAGCCGCGGCTCGATGACCGTGTCGCACCGCGAGCAGTGCCCGACCGCATGCTCGTACGGACGCTTCTCGGCGACGATCCGGCCGTCCTCGCGCAGCGCGGCGACCACTGCGTAGCGCGCCTCCATGCGATCGACGCCGGCGAACGGGCCGTGCGCAGTGATGACCCCGCGCTCGTCCATGATCGTCGGCATCGGCAGGTTGTGCCGGCGGCCTATCTCGAAGTCGTTCGGGTCGTGCGCCGGCGTCACCTTGACCGCGCCGGTGCCGAACGTCGGGTCCACGTGCTCGTCGGCGACGATCGGGATGCGCCGATTCGTCAGCGGCAGCGCCACCTCGGTGCCGACCAGGTGCTTGTATCGCTCGTCGTCGGGGTGCACGGCCACCGCCGTGTCGCCCAGCATCGTCTCGGCCCGGGTGGTCGCCACGACGATCGACGCGTCGCCGTCGCCGTAGCGGATCGAGACGAGTTCGCCCAGCTCGTCCTGGTGATCGACCTCGGCGTCGGACAGCGCGGTGAGATCGCGCGGGCACCAGTTGATGATGCGTTCGGCGCGATAGATCAGCTCGTCGTCGTAGAGCCGCTTGAAGATTGTCTGGACGGCGCGGGACAGCCCCTCGTCCATCGTGAACCGCTCGCGGCTCCAGTCGACGCCGTCGCCGAGCCGGCGCATCTGCCCGAGGATCTGCCCGCCGTGGCGTTCCTTCCACTCCCAGGCCTTGCCGACGAACTCCTCGCGCTTGTAGTCGAAGCGGCCCTTGCCCTCCGTCTCGGTGAGGTGCCGCTCGACGAGGGAGTGGACGGCGATGCTGGCGTGGTCCATGCCCGGCAGCCAGAGCGCGTCGAAGCCGCGCATCCGGGCCCGGCGGGTCAGTGCGTCCATCATCGACTGCTCGAGAGCGTGCCCGATGTGCAGGTTGCCCGTGACGTTCGGCGGCGGGATCACCAGCGAGAACGGTGGCTTGCCGCTGCCCGGATCGGCGGTGAAGTAGCCGCGCTCGACCCACCGCTCGTAGAGCGGGCCCTCGACCTCTGCCGGGCTGTACTGGCTCGGCAGGCTCGGGCGGGCGCTATCCGCGGCGTCGGTCACACGGCCTCCTTCGTCGGCCGCGGACCGGGTGCCGCGCCTGATTGTTCGCTCGCAAGCTCGCTCACGCACAAATTCTAGGGATTGTGCTGGCGACGATATCCGCTGGCCGTTGTCGGTGCGCGCGACGACCATCTGTTCATGGCGGTGCACACGACGATCGACACCGCCGAGATCCTCGCCCGCATCGACCCCGTCCTGATCGCCGATCCGGTCCGCAACACCATCTTCGCGACCGTCCGCTCGTATCTGCGCAGTGCCGGCGAGGGCGGCTGGTGCGCGCATACGAGCGTGGCACTGGCGGCGCGGTCGAGCATCTTCCACCCCATCGCGCTGACCTCGGGTTGGACGGATCTGCCTCCGCTGGCCGACGTGCTCGGCGAGCTGGACTCCGTCGCCGGGCTCGGCGGGCCGGTGCCGACGGTCGACGCACTGCTCGACCTGCTGGGACGCGAACCGGCTAGCCGCGTCACCGAGCGGCTGTACCGCCTCGATCGGCTGGTCGCACCCGTCGGTGTGGCTGGCGACGCGCGGCCTGCGGCCGACGTCGACCTGGATGTCGTGACTGGCTGGCTCGCGCCGTACACGATCGACACGTTCGGCCACCTGCCGCCGGATTTCGACGCCGGCCGGCTGGCGTCGGTCATGGTCGGTCGCTCGCGCACCTGGTTGTGGCGCGACCCCAGCGGCGTCCCCGTCTCGATGGCCGTCCGCCGGCCGCCGGCGGCCGGCGTCTCGCGGATCGGCCCGGTCTACACGCCGCCGGAGCAGCGCGGCCGCGGCTACGCCTCCGCGGTCACCGCGCGCGCCGCCTTCGACATCCTCGACAGCGCCGCTGTGCCGGTGCTCTACACCGACGTCAGCAACCCGACGTCCAACAAGATCTACCGCGCGATCGGGTTCCGGCCGGTCACGGACCGCGCCTCGGTCACGTTCAGCTAGTGCCACGGATACTGTTCGCCGCGTGGCGATCCACTTCTCTACGTCGAACGAACGGGATGCCCTCGACGGGTGCTTGGACCAGCAACGGGACGCGCTGGTCAGGAAGGTCCACGGGTTCAGTGACACTGCTGCACCTGATTGAGGAGACCGCCCGGCACGCCGGCTACGCTGACATCACTCGGGAGACCATCGACGGGGGCCGGGGGCTGTAGCACGACCGTTCAGACTGCCAACGCGACCGGCGGGCTCGCCGGTCAACCGCCGGGTGGCGGGACACAGTGCTCGACGGCGGCGACCAGACCGTTCGCGTACCGGTGCCTGTCACGCAGGTCCAACCGGGTGCGGCCCCGGCTGTTGCCGCCGGCCTCGTTGTAGATCCACGGCACCTGCGAGAGCAGCTGGACCATCCAGATGTTGCCCGGCGCGAGGCCGCGCGTGCCGAGGTCGTAGCCGACGTTTCCGCGAAGGGCGACGAAATGTCCCTCCACACGGTGCCGCTGCCGCTTGAAGATCCGCCCGTACCGCTCGCTGAGCGCGGCCACGCGACGACTGGTGAACCGGATCCGATCGCCGTAGATGTTCATCCGGTACGTCCCGACGGACTGGTAGTAGACGATGTTGTTGCCGCGGTTGAAGTGGATCCCGCCGTACGCACCGGCTTGGTCGTGAATGCTCAACGCCAGATCCGCGTGCACCCGATTCGCGATCGCGGCCCGGCGCGCGAGTGAGACCCGCTCGCGCAGGCGGGTCTTCGTGAGGATGACCCGGTATCCGTCGGCGGTGAGCCTGCGCTTCACCATCAGCGCGACGGCGAAGACGTCCTTCATCTCCGGTTCGTTCGCGTAGTCGGAGACGTTCAGCCCGGTGCGTCCGTCGATGGCGTGGATCCAGGGGCTGTGCCCGGGATCGATGACGATGACCGGCCGGCGAAACGCGGCATGCGCCGCCGGGACATCAGCCGGGGTCCCGGCCAGGACGAACGCGGCGACGGCCACCGCAGCGGCCCACCTGAGGGTGCGCAACGCGTCAGCCGACCGGCACCGGCTCGCGATCGAGCCAGGCGGCGAAGGCGTCGAACGCGAACGGCCGGCCGAGGAACTCCGCCACCAGGTCGGCAGCGTCCTTCGAGCCGCCCGGCGCGAGAATGCGGTCGCGGTAGCGGCGCGCCACCGCCGGGTCGAACATCTCGGCCGCGTCGAACGCCGAGAACAGGTCCTTCGCGATGACCAGGCTCCACAGGTAGGTGTAGTACGCCGACGTGTAGCCGGACAGGTGGCCGAAGGCGGCATGGAAGTGCGTGCCGTCGACGTAGTCCACCAGGTCGTAGCGCGCCTGCGCGTCGCGCACCGCCTGCGCGTGGTCGGCCGGCCGGTCGCGGTGCAGCGAGTAGGACAGCGCGGTGTAGAAGATCTGGGTGCGGACGAACATGCCCTTGCCGAAGTCCTTGGCGGCCCGCATCCGGGCCACGAGCTCGGCCGGGATCGGCGTCCCGTCCGCGTCGACGGCGAAGGTCCGCAGGACGTCGGCGTCCCAGGCCCATTCCTCGAGCATCTGCGACGGCGCCTCGACGAAGTCCCATTCGGTGGCCACGCCGGTGAAGCGTGCCCAGCGCTGCCGGCCGCCGAGGATGTGGTGGACGAGGTGGCCGAACTCGTGGAAGAGCGTGACGACGTGCTGGTGCTCCATGAGCCCGCGCGGGAAGTTGCACACCAGCGCGCCCTCCGGCAGCTGCCGTCCGGTGATGCCGCCGACCAGGTCGAACTGCGCCGCGTGCTTGAACTTGCCGTCGCGCGGGTGCAGGTCGAGATAGATCCGGCCGCGCCTCTGGCCGTCGGACAGCACGTCGTAGGCGGTGACGTCCGCGTGCCAGGCAGGGACGTCGACGGCCCGGTACTCGATGCCGAACAGCCGCCCGGTGACGTCGAGCAGGCCCTTGCGCACGTTCGCGAAGTCGAAGAAGCGCCGCACCTCCTGCGCGTCGACGTCGAACTGCTCGCGGCGCACGAGCTCGGTGTAGTAGGCCAGGTGCGAGGCGTCGAACTCGTGCGCGTCCGGATCGTCCTGTCGCTGACGTGCGACGAGCACCTCGCCTGTCGCGTTGGCCGGCGGGCAGCGCGGCGGCCGAGATGCGCTCGATGAACTCGGCGATGGCCTGCGCGGTGCCGATCATCTTCACGTCGGCGTCGTAGTCCGGCCAGCTGCGGTAGCCAAGGATCCGCGCCTTCTCGTCGCGCAGGCGAGCAGCTCGTGCAGGACGGCGTCGTTGGCCGGCCAGCCGCGGGTGAGGAACTCGACGGTGAGCAGCTTGCGGGCGCCGGCATCGCGGGCGAACGTCCGGAACGGCAGGTAGTCGGGGTAGTCGGTGGTGATGGTGACCAGGCCGTCCTCGCCGGCCGGGTGTGCCTCGACGAAGTCGGCGGGCAGCCCGTCGAGTCGCTCGGGCGTGACGCGGATCGAGCGGACGTCGTCGCGGATCACCCGCGAGAAATCCTGCTCGAGCACGGTGAGCCGCTCGGAGATGTCGCGCAGCCGCTCGCGGGTGGCGGCGTCGCGGTCGACGCCGCTGCGCCGGAAGTCGCGCAGGACGTGCTCGCGCACCCGTGTCGCCTGCTCGTCGAGGCCGGCCGGGTCGGTGCCCTCGAGGACGTCGTAGAGCGCGCGATCGAGGCCGCGATCGGTGCGCAGCCGGTCGACGTCCTGCGCCCGCTGCTCGGCCAGCGCGCGCACCTCGGCGTCCGGGTGCACCTCGCTGAGCAGCCCGGTGATGGAGTCGGCGCCGCGCAGTGCGATGTCCGCGTCGTTCCAGAGGTCGAGAACCTCGGCGGTGTTCCGCCCGGTGCCGTCCTTGAGCCGGTCGAGGGCGCGCCGGGTGGTCTGCAACATGGCGTCGACGCGCCCGGCAAGCCAGCCGGGCCAGCCGTCGGCGGGCAGGACGAGTGGTTCGAGAGGAGTCACGGTCAAGCCTCGGTTCGCTCGTTTGATCGGCAAAGCCAGCGCTCGATTGTTCGCTCGCCGCGCTCGCTCACGTCCACCGACCTTACGTGTCTTGCGAACCGGCGCCCGGCGCGTCGGTGGGAAACAGCAGAACCGCGATCCGCATCCGGCGCGCGCCGGCCGGGCGTCGGCCGCCGCGCCGGCCGCGGTACTGGTCGAACAGCGTCACGAACTGCTCGCCGATCGCCTTCGCCTCCTCGGCGGTGAGCCAGATCCGGCCGTAGCTCGCCTCGACCGCGTCCAGCCACTCCGGCGGCTCCTGGCGACGACGAGCCAGGTAGGCCTCGAACTGCTCGACCGTCCGGCCGAGCACCGTCGAGCTCAAGGCGGCGGACGCGGCGAGCTCGCCCGCGCCACCGCCGGTGCTGTCGACCTGCAGGTAGCTGCCCGCCGCGCGCCAGGGCCGCTCCCGTCCGTCCCCGCTCGACGCGGCCCGCTCGACGATGCCGGCCTTCTCGAGGCTGCGCAGGTGGTAGCTCATCGCGCTCGGGCTGAGGCCGGCGACCTCGGCGCACTCGGTGGCGGTGAGTTCGCGCCCGGCGTAGAGCTCGTCGATCACCGCGAGCCGGGCCGGGTGCGCCAACGCGCGGATCGCGCGCGGGTCGGTCAGCTTGACCGGCGGACGGTCCTGGGGCGGCTTGCTCTTGCGCGGCGTCACGGCTGCACACGCTACTGACCGGCCCTTGACATCGATAGTATGAAGCAATAGTTTCGAAGTATGTCTTTCAGACTTAGCCGGTTCAGATCAGCTCGGCGGGACGTGTCGTGGGTCGTCCTTGCGAAGTCCGTCTCCTGGCTGGGCGACATGGTCGCCGAGGTGGCGCTCGTGCTGCGGTTGCAGTCGCACGGCGCGGGCGCCAGCGCGGTGGCCGCGCTGCTCATCGCGAACGCGCTGCCGATCGTGGCGCTCTCCGGCGTGGTCGGGCGGCTCGTAGACCGCTACGACAACCACCGATTGCTCGTGACATCGAGCCTGCTCCAGGCCGCGGTATGCGCCGCGGTGTCGAGCGTGACCGGCACGCCGGCCGTGCTGTCGCTGGTGGCAGTACTCGGCGCCGGTCAGGCAGTGAACGCGGCCTGCTGGCAGTCGCTGCTCGCCACGATCGCCGAAGGTGACGCGCTGACCAGAGCAATCGGAAGGTCGCAGATGGGCACCACTGCGGCCGGGATCGTCGCGCCGGCGCTGAGCGGATTGCTGGTCGGGCTCTACGGCGCGCGTGTCCCGCTGCTGCTCGACGCGGTGGCGTACGTGCTGGTCGCGGGCGTGGCACTGCTCATCGTGACGCGGCGCGAGGTGCTCGCCGAGGTGCCGGGCGAAAAGCGCCGCGGCGGTCTCGCCATCGTCCGCGGAGACAGCCTGCTGCGCCCGCTGTTCGTCCTGCTCGGGCTGTTCGTGCTGCTCGGCAGCATGGTGAACGTCGTCGAGGTGTTCCTCATTCGCGAGACGATGGGCGCGAGCACGACGTGGTACGGCATAGCCGGTGCCGTGCTCTCAGCCGGCGCGCTGACCGGCGCGCTGCTCGGCTCTCGGCTGCGCGGCATGCGGGCGCTCGCGCGCGGCTTCGTCGCCTCGACGGTGTTTCTGGCGGTCGGTGTGATCGCCGCCGGGCTGGCACCGACGATCGGCTGGCTGCTGCCCGGTGTGGCGCTGCTCGGGTTGATGAACGGCGTGCTCAACGTGACGCTGGGCTCGCTCGTGATGAGCCGGACGCTGGCCGCCGAGCGCGGCCGGGTCAGTGCCCTGCTGACCGGCATGGCGTCTGGCACGCAGTTGATCGCATTCGCGGCCGGCGGCGCGCTGGCCGAGGTGTTCGCGCCGCGGCAGATCTTCGTGGCGGCCGGTGTGCTGGGCGTGCTCGTGCCGCTGGCGCTTGGCCGCGGCCTGCTCCGGCACGCGGGCGCCGCGGACGCCGCGGTCACCGCCCCGCTCCCGGTGCCGGCCGCAGCGTGACACCTCAGCCAGCGGCAGTTACCACCCACGCGATGAGCGCACGCGACATCGCTGGAAAGCAACCACCAAGGTGACCAACCACGCGATGAGCGCTCGCGCGAAGAGCCCGCCGTGCGCGCGAGCGAAGCGAGCTTGCGCTTCGGAGCTCGAGATCGACCCGAGCGGGCGGGGTCCCTGCGAAATCGTGGAGCGTTCTTTGCGGAGCGATTTCGTGGGGTGCCGATGCGAGTGGTCGAGACCGAGATCCGAGCTCGGCGGATGAGTTAGGCGCTCTTTTCGCGGCGCTCGCGCTTGGGAGCTTCCCGCGGAACGAGGGTCGGGTAGACGTGGTCGAGCACCGTCTCGCGATTGATGACGACCCGGGCGACGTCCTCACGGGACGGCACCTCGTACATCACCGACAGCAGGACTTCCTCGAGGATCGCGCGCAGCCCGCGGGCACCGGTGCCGCGCAGCACCGCCTGGTCAGCGATGGCCTCGAGCGCGTCGTCGCTGAACTCGAGCTCGACGTTGTCGAGCTCGAACAGCTTGGCGTACTGCCGCACGAGCGCGTTCTTGGGCTCGGTGAGGATCTGCACCAGCGCGTCCCGATCGAGCGGGCGCACCGACGTGATCACCGGCAACCGGCCGATGAACTCCGGGATGAGCCCGAACTTCATCAGGTCCTCGGGCATGACGTCGGCGAAGGTGTCCTTCGTGTCCCGGTCGAACTTGGTGTGCAGCTCGGCGCCGAAGCCGAGGCCCTTCTTGCCGACCCGCGACTCGATGATCGTGTCCAGTCCCGCGAACGCGCCGCCGACGATGAACAGCACGTTCGTCGTGTCGATCTGGATGAACTCCTGGTGCGGGTGCTTGCGCCCGCCCTGCGGCGGAACCGAGGCGGAGGTGCCCTCGAGGATCTTCAGCAGCGCCTGCTGGACACCTTCGCCGGAAACGTCGCGGGTGATGGACGGGTTCTCGGCCTTGCGGGCGATCTTGTCGACCTCGTCGATGTAGATGATGCCGGTCTCGGCACGCTTGACGTCGTAGTCGGCGGCCTGGATGAGTTTGAGCAGGATGTTCTCGACGTCCTCGCCGACATAGCCGGCCTCGGTGAGGGCGGTGGCGTCGGCAATCGCGAACGGGACGTTCAGCATCCGGGCGAGCGTCTGGGCGAGCAGCGTCTTGCCGGACCCGGTGGGCCCGAGCAGCAGGATGTTCGACTTGGCCAGCTCGACGATGGTGTCCGCATTGCGCGGTTTCGCCTCGCCGCCGGCCTGTACCCGCTTGTAGTGGTTGTAGACGGCGACCGCGAGGGTCTTCTTCGCCTGGTCCTGGCCGACGACGTAGCCGTTGAGGAACTCGTAGATCTCGTTGGGCTTGGGCAGCTCCTCGAAACTGAACTCGCTGGTCTCGGCGAGCTCCTCCTCGATGATCTCGTTGCAGAGGTCGATGCACTCGTCACAGATGTAGACGCCTGGCCCGGCGATCAGTTTCTTGACCTGCTTCTGGCTCTTGCCACAGAACGAGCACTTGAGCAGGTCGCCGGTCTCGCCGACACGTGGTGCCACTGGCGACACTCCCCTTTGGTGAGATCAGTCCCTCTGGTGCGTGAGCTGTCATAGTCAGTATCGGACGCAGCGGCGCCATCATGAACCGCCGAGATCTCGCACGGTACCCGGAAAAGCGGTGGAAGTCCGCTCTGAAGGGCTGCGTGGCGCCCGGCGGGTCGCGGCCTAGGAGTCCGGGACGAGTTTGCGCGAGGTGATGACCTCGTCCACGATCCCGTATTCCTTGGCCTGCTCGGCGGTGAGGATGGTGTCGCGCTCGATGTCGGCGCGCACCTTCTCGATGGACTGCCCGGTGTGCCGGGCGAGAATCTCTTCCTCGAGCAGGCGCATTCGCTGGATCTCGTTCGCCTGGATCTCGAGGTCGGAGATCTGCATCGCACCCTCGGTGCCGCCCGAGGGCTGGTGGATGAGGATCCGGGCGTTGGTCAGCGCGAAGCGCTTGCCCTTCGTCCCTGCCGCGAGCAGGACGGCCGCCGCGGAGGCCGCCTGGCCCATGCAGATCGTCTGGATCTCGGGCCGTACGTACACCATCGTGTCGTAAATGGCCGTCAGCGCCGTGAACGAGCCACCCGGGCTGTTGATGTAGATCTGGATGTCGCGATCCGGGTCGGTGGACTCCAGCACGATCAGCTGGGCCATCACGTCGTTGGCGACCACGTCGTCGATCGGCGCGCCGAGGAAGATGATGCGCTCCTCGAAGAGCTTGTTGTACGGGTTCGACTCCTTTATCCCGTAGTTCGTCCGCTCGACGAACGAGGGCAGCACGTACCGCGCGGACGGCTGGTGCGGCATTTGCAGGCCCGTCGGGGTATGCAGAGGGTTCATGTCACAAGACTCCTACTCCGGGCTGACGTTACCGCTGGGCAGCTCGGCTGCGCGGCGCACGATGTGGTCGATGAAGCCGTAGTCCAGCGCCTGCTGGGCGGTGAACCAGCGGTCCCGGTCGCCGTCCTTGATGACCTGCTCGACGGACTGGCCGGTGTGCTGCGCGGTGATCTCGGCCATCTCCTGCTTGGTGAGGTTCCACTGCTCCGCCTGGATCTTGATGTCCGAGGCGGTGCCGCCGAGGCCCGCCGAGCCCTGGTGCATGAGGATCCGCGAGTGCGGCAGTGCGTAGCGCTTGCCTCGGGTGCCGGCCGAGAGCAGGAACTGACCCATGGACGCCGAGAGCCCGAGCGACCAGGTTGC
Source organism: uncultured Actinomycetota bacterium (assembly GCA_963797455.1). GTDB lineage: Bacteria > Actinomycetota > Actinomycetes > Mycobacteriales > Jatrophihabitantaceae > Jatrophihabitans. The sequence goes on from CAWCPK010000001.1 coordinate 553,249, forward strand.
CACGTCGTTATCGATGAGCTCCATCGTGTCGAAGATGGCCATGCCCGCGGTCACCGAGCCGCCTGGCGAGTTGATGTAGAGGTTGATGTCGCGCGCCGGGTCCTCGGCGGCCAGCAGCAGGAGCTGGGCGCAGATCTGGTTGGCGATGGTGTCGTCGACCGGCTGGCCGAGGAAGATGATGCGCTCGCGCAGCAGCCGGTCGTACACCGAGTCGTTGAGGGTCATCCCGGCGCCGGCCGAGCGCATCTCCTGGACGCGAAGCGGTTGCGGGTCAAAGCGGCTCACGGTCTCTCCTCGGGTTCCGCGTCGGTACGTCTGCTGTCTTCGACCCTAACGAAGCGCGCGCCACCGCGACTGCCCAGCGGGGGCCCGTTCGCTCAGGGCGTGATGGGTTCTCAGTCCTCGTCGTCCACGCCCGGGTCGTCGTCCTCGGCGAGCGAGGCGAGCGCGTCACCCGTGAGGGCGTTGAGGTCGACGGCGTTGCCTGAGGCGTCAGTGACCGTGGCCGCCTCGAGCACCTCGGACAGCGCCTTGTTGCGCCGGATGTCGGCCACCAGCATCGGCAGGTTGCCGGACTGCATGACCTGGTTCGCGAACTCCTGCGGCGCCATCTGGTAGCGGTCGGCCTGCCGGACGAGGTATTCGGTGAGCTCCGCGTCGCCGATCTGGACGTCCGTCTTCGCGGCGACCGCGTCGAGGATGAACTGGGCGCGCACGGTCTTCTCGGCGCTCTCGCGCAGTTCGGCGTCGAACTCCGCACGCGACTTGCCCTGCGATTCGAGGAAGCTGTCGAACAGCGCGTCGTCGTGGCCAAGGGAGTGGACGATGTCGTGCTCGCGCGTCTCGATCTCGGCGCTGACCGCGGACTCCGGCAGCGGGAAGTCGACGGTGTCGATGAGGTGTTCCAGCAGCTTGTCGCGCGCCTGCGCGCCTTGCTCGAGCGTCTTGACGCGGCCGAGCCGGGTCCGCAAGTCCTCGCGCAGCTCCGCGACGGTGTCGAACTCGCTGGCGAGCTGGGCGAACTCGTCGTCGAGCTCGGGCAGCTCCTTCACCTTCACCGCCTTCACCGTGGCGCTGACCTCCGCCAGCTGCCCAGCGGTCTCGCCCTGGCGCAGGGTCGTGGTGAACGTGACGCTCTCGCCACCGGCCTTGCCGGTGATTGCCTCGTCGAGGCCGTCGACCAGATCGCCGGAGCCGACGACGTAGGACAGTCCGGTGGCCGAGCCCCCCTCGACTTCCTCGCCGTCCACCCTCGACACGAGGTCGAGCGAGACGTAGTCGCCGTCCTCGGCAGGGCGCTCGACGGCCTTGAGCGTGCCGAACCGGTCGCGCAGGTCGGAGAGCTGCCCGTCGATGTCGGCGTCATCGACCTCGACGGCGTCGACGGTGACCGCGATGCCGTCGAGCTCGGGCAGGGCGATCTCCGGCCGGATGTCCACCTCGGCGGTGAAGCTGAGCGAGGTGCCGTCATCGAGGTTGGTGATGTCGATGTCCGGCTGGCCGAGCGGCTGCAGCTCGTGCTCGCGCGCAGCCTCGCCGTAGAGCCGCGGCAGGGCCTCGTTCACGGCTTCTTGCAGGACGGTGCCGCGTCCGACGCGCTGGTCGATGACGCGAGCCGGCACCTTGCCCGGCCGGAAGCCGGGGACGCGCACCTGGGACGCGATCGCCTTGTAGGCCTTGTCGAGGCTGGGCTTGAGGTCGTCGAAGGGCACCTCGACGGCGAGCCGGACACGGGTCGGGCTCAGGTTCTCGACGGTGCTCTTCACGTACGTGGACTCCTCGGGCGATCAGCGGGTCGGCGATACGACGGACGGGTCGGGGTGGCGGGATTCGAACCCACGGCCCCTCGCTCCCAAAGCGAGTGCGCTACCAAGCTGCGCCACACCCCGGGCGCTGGACGGGATCAAGCCTAGTTGAGCGGCCAGCCGGCGCCGACATCGTGTCTTCCGGCGGCTCGCCAGGCGAGGAGGGCCGCGCCGTAGCGGCCGGCACGGCCGGCCGCCGGAGTGTCTCCCAGGCTGCCGCCAGTCCTCCGCGCCGCTCTCGAGGCATCGGGGGGTGGCGCTCGGCGGCCGCATCGCACGTCGCGCATCGATCACTGGAGCGGGCGACGGGAATCGAACCCGCACCTTCTGCTTGGAAGGCAGAGGCTCTGCCATTGAGCTACGCCCGCGGACGGCTCTCGACCGCGGGGCCAGGATACCTGGCCCCGGCGCGGCGACGGCGGACGCTGGCAGGATGCGACAGGTGAACTCGTCTCGCCTGACCGGCCCTCCGATGCGACTGCGAATCGGCGGCGAACTGCTGCCGATGGTCGGACACGTCCGAATGTATGTCTGCGGCATCACGCCGTATGACGTCACCCATCTCGGGCACGCGACCACCTACGTGTGGGCAGACGCCGCCGAGCGGATCCTGCGCTGGCACGGGCACAGCGTCACCGTCGCCCGCAACATCACCGACGTGGACGAGGTCCTGTTCGCCGAGGCACGCCGCCGCGGCGAGTCGTACACGATGCTCGCCACGCTCCAGCGCGCGGCCTTCGAGGCGACGATGGCCACCCTGCAGGTGCGCAAACCCGACCTCGCGCCGAGCGCCGCGCAGCACGTGGGGCACGTCATCCAGCTTGCCTCCGCGCTGCTCGACAAGGACGCGGCGTACGAGCGCAACGGCACCGTGTACGGGCGCACCGCACACGCGGCGGCCCAGGCCGGCCTCAACCGCGAGACGGCGCTGGCGCGCGCCGCGGAGTACCACGATCACCCGGACGACCCGGACAAGGAGGATCCGCTCGACGTCGCCGTATGGCAGGCCAGCAGTCCGGACGACGACGTGTCGTGGCCGAGCCCGTGGGGCGAGGGACGGCCGGGCTGGCACGCGGAATGCGCCTCGATGGTGCTCGCGCTGTTCGGTTCGAGCGTCGATCTCCACTGTGGCGGCGGCGACCTCGCCTACCCGCACCACGCCTGCGAGGCCGCGCTGGCCGAGGGCGCGACCGGCGTTACGCCGTTCGCCCGCGCCTGGCTGCGCGCAGGCATCGTGTCGATCAAGGGAGCGAAGATGGCCAAGTCGACGGGCAACCTCGTGCTCGTCGAGGATCTGCTGCGCGAGCACTCGGCCGGCGCCGTCCGGCTGATGCTGCTGAACCGTGCGTGGGCACAGCCCTGGGAGTTCGATCCCGCCGCGCTCGACGCCGCCGAGGCGACGCTGGAACGGCTCTTCGCCGCGGCGTCCGCACCCGGCATGGCACCCGGCGCGGCGGCCGTCCCTGCGGCGCTGCTCGACGACCTGGACGTCCCCCGCGCGGTGGCCATCGCTCTCGAGGACGGCGGCCAAGCAGCCCGCACCCTCATCGAAATCCTCGCGCTCACCTGATCCGAGTTGTCCCGGCTTCGCCCGGCTCTGGCCGGGCGAAGCCGGGACAACTTCACGGGAGTTAGCGGGCGCGATGCCTTGGGAATTCGATGACTTGCTGGAAGGTCGGGCGGTTCTGCCAGTCGATCGCCGGCTGGCCGACGAGACCAAGGGCGCGGAACTGGATCGCGTCGAAGACCGGCATCGTCTGCTTCGCCGCCGTGGACGCCGATGACGCCGTCCACGAAGCCACGTCGGACGAGCCGTTCGCCGCTGCGAGCCCGTTGTACGTCGCGGTGAGCGCCGCGTCGATCGACGCTCCACACGTCGACGGCCCGCCGGCGCACTCGCGCGAGGTGATCTCGGTGCCGAAACCGTCCGCGGGAGACTGGCCGAGCAGCTGCTGCAGCGTCGCGACGAGGTAGCCCTCGAACCCGCCGTCGTAGGAGCTGCCCAGATGCAGGCTCGGGTAGTCGACCCACGCCTCGGGCAGGGCCTTGTAGCTGTTCGGCGTCACCCCGCCGGCGGCGAGGATCGGGTCGTAGATCGCGCGGATCAAGTTCGGGATCAGCTCGTCCGCGATCGCCACCGCCGCGGCGTCGGCGTACTGCGTGTCACCGGGGACGGCCTTGCGCCGGTGGGCACCGGCGGCGATCCACGACTGCAATTCGCTGACCATCGCCTGCACGCCGGCCGGTTCGCTGCGGCCGGACAGGTACCGCAGCAGCGGCGGCAGCACGGTCAGCCCGTCGAGGTCCTGGGACGCGGCGGTCTCCATCGCCTGCACGACCTGCGCGCGGGTGACCTTCCCGCCGTTCGCGGCGAGCTGTGCGGTCAGCTGGTTGACGAGCATGGTGGAGCGGAACACCTGCCCATACCCGTACTGGTCGTCCGCCGCGGCGAACTGCGGAGCGGGTTTGTTGTTCCAGCTCACGAAGAAGCCGGTCGGTGGATTGACCTCGTGGACGTGCTGGACGGCCGGCAGGAAGCCCTGCCACTCGGAGCCGCCGGTCCCCCAGGTCGGCAGGCTGGGGTCGACGTTCGACGGCCGGATCGGGTCGCGCCCGCTGACGAAGTAGCCGGTGTCGCGGTCGTCGACGTAGAACCAGTTGAACGTGTACGCGATCTCCGCGGCGCCCGTCATCCACGACGTCACGTTGTGGGTCTTGCCGGGCTGTCCCCAGCGGAGGAAGCCGACGACCGAGTCGACGTCGTGGTTGAACGTCGAACGCTGCGTCACGACGGCGACCGGCTTGCCGCCGGAGGTCGTCCAACCCTGCACGATGCCGTGCCGCGTCAGGTAGATCACGTGGTCGAGGAACGCCGGCGCACCGAGTCCGGTGGGCTTGGGCAGCGCGGTCTCCTTGAAGTGCTCGGCGGTCATCGGCAGGCAGCTGCCCTTGTAGCGGTAGTAGGTACCGCGCGCTGCCGGGGCACCGCCCGTCGGGTTGCAGATCCTCTCCAGCCGCTGGTCGATGACGTCGCTGCCGGCCGAGGTGGCCGACCACGCGTAGTCCTCGCCGCGGCCCAGCTCCACGATGCCGGTGCCCGGGAAGGACGCGCCCTCGGCGGCGTAGTCCGGCGAATGCAGGTCGAGCTGGGACAGGATCTGCGGCGCGAAGTAGGAGACCTGTGGTCCGAACACCGCGACCGGATGCCCGTGCGCACCGTGCGCGGCGTTCACGACGAGCGCGTTGCTCATGTGCTTCGGCATCGTGTTGAGCCCGCTGATGATGGACAGCGCGGTGGGGTCGGGCTTGGTGAGATCACAGTTCGGGTCGGTCGCGATCGGGCCGCCGGTTGTCGGCGCGCCGTAGTCGGGCAGCGCGGTCGTGCTCGGGTCGATCGCGCCGGGGATCTCGTACGGGAACGGCTTGTCCGCGGTCGTGGGCGCCAGCGGGTCGTTGGCCGTGCGGAACTGCGCGAACGCCGTCGCGCCGGCGCTCGTCCCCATCTGCTGCTGCAGGTACTGCAGCAGGTGGGCGTTGGCGACCTCGTTGCCGCCGCCGCGTCCGAAGATGCCGCCGATGAGCCCGGCGATCGCCACCACGTCCGCCACCGACCAGCTGTGCGGCAGCAGGTCGGGCACCGCCGCGACATAGTCGACCGGCAGCTTCAGCGGGTCGAGAATCGCCTGCGCGATGTACCTGTTCACCCCGGCGACGTAGTTCTCGATCATCGACTTGGCGAGCGTGCCCTGCGCGCCGTATTCGCGGGGCAGCGCGTTGACCTGGGCGATGGCCTGCGCCTTCGTGTACGGCGCCAGCAGCAGCTGGTCGTGGTCCATCTGCTCGAACTCGCACGAGCCGCCGAGGAAGGACGCGAGCGTGCCCTCGCCGTAGTGGCGCAGGACGTCCATGAGGAACAGCCGGTCCTCGGCCTGCGCATAGCCGGCCCCGAACGAGAGCGTCTGGTCGGTGTCGCCATAGATGTGCGGCACGTCGTGGGTGTCGCGGTAGATCGTCACCCCCGCCTTCGGGGTCTCGGTGCGGATGACGTCGGCCGGGCGCACGCCGAACGACTCGTCGTTGTAGTAGTCCCCGAGCGTGGCGTCGGTCAGCGACGGGTAGCCGTAGAGCAGGTTTGTGTACTTGCCGAGCTGGTCCTGGCTGTTGGCCGGGCGCTTGCCGAGCAGCTCGAACTGCAAGGCATCGCTGGCGTTGACGAGCCCGTTCTCGCCAGGCGGCAGGATGCTCATGGCCTGACCGTCCGCGTAGTCGGCCGCACGGTAGGCGTGCGAGGGCGCGGCGGCCGCGCCGGTGGGCGCCTCGCCGGCGATGACGCCGGCCGCGATGAGGGCGAGGACGGAGCTCAGGGTCAGGACGATTCGGGGCGTCGGTGCCACGGTCCACCTCTCGAACGAGAACGCGTTCTCGTGTGTATACCGCCCGCCTCGCGTGCTGTCGCGCCGAGCGATCGGGCAGGATCGACGTCATGGGAGACGACGCGGGTGCGCCGAACCGGCACCGGCGACGGCGCCGCGCGACGCGCGCCCAGGGTGCCCCCGTCGAGACGGCGGCGTCTGCTGATGGGCCAGCGCCCGTGCCCTCGGCTCCGGCGCCGGGGGTTCCGGCAGCCTCGGGTCCAGCGCCCGCGGCTCCGGCGCCCGCGGCTCCGGCGGCCAAGCACCAACGCCGGCGCCGGCCGGCGCGCGACGAAAACGGCACCGAGCGCGGGCTGCGCGACATCGTCGGGGCGGGCCGGTCACAGGTCGGCGTCAGCCGCGCGCTGCGCGCGCGCGACGTGAACCGGCCGACCGACGAGGAGCTGGCCGACGCGGACCGCGACGTCGCCATCGTCCGGCGCAACTGGAAGCCGACGGAACCGCACTGAGTTCCAGCTCGGTCGCGATCTTGAAGAGCGCACCGACAAGGTCGTCGGTCTTGGGGTCGCGTTCCGCTACTCGGCTGACCGTTCCGGACTCGTCGGAAAGGGCAAAGGCGCGGCGACGAGGAGTCGAGCTTGGGGTCGCCTCGCTCGGTCGGGTAGCGGTTCCGGCGGGGTCAGCTAGCACACCGGTCTGACATTTCCGGCGGGTTTGCGGTTCTTCTTGTGGACCGTCGCTTGTTGTCCACAGATTCGGATATCCGTTCGACAGTGTCGGACGTCTTGTCTATAATCAGACGTATGAGTGCAGTGCCGCGACACACCGACCCCGCCGTCGCGCTGTCGCGCGCGCACGCGGCGGTGGACGAGCTGCAGGGCCTGGACCTCACCGGACTGTCCGAAGAGGAGGTGCTGGGCTACTGGCGCGAGCTGGAACGGCTACGGCGGCGCTTGCCGTCACTGGATCACGCGCTGGTGCTCGAAGGCGAAGGCCGCGGACTCCCGGACACGCACCACGTGCGCGGGATGGGGCAGCTGCTGCGCGGCCTGCTGCGCCTGGACCCGCACGAAGCCACCGGCCGGGTGCGGGCTGCGGAAGCGGCCGGGGGGCGGCGGGCGATGACCGGCGAACCCCTGCCGGCGATCTACCCGGCGGTCGCGGCCGCGCAAGCGGCCGGGTCGATCTCGGAGCGGCACGCGCGGGTCGTGGTGGACACGATCGAGAAACTGCCCGACGCGGTGCAAGCCGAGCACGGCACGCAGACCGAGACCGACCTCGTGGAGTTCGCGGGCCGCTTCGACCCGGTGCAATTGGGCAAGCTCGCGCTGCGCATCAGTGCCTATCTCGACCCGGACGGCCGGCTCAAAGACGTCGACTACCGCGAGCGGCACCGCGAGCTCACCGCCCGGGCCCGCCCGGACGGCTCCGGCACGCTGAGCGGCGAACTCACCGCCGAAGCCATGGAACTCCTCCTGCTGCACTTCGACGCCCTCGCCGCCCCCCAACCCGAAGTCGACGGAGTCAAAGACCCCCGCACCGCCGGGCAACGCCGCCACGACGCCCTGCTCGAAGCCCTCCAGCTCAACGTCCGCGCCCAACAACTCCCCAGCGTGGCCGGGGTCACCGCCACCATCGTCATGACCATGACCACGGAGCAGTACCAAACCGGCACCGGCCTGGCCCGCACCAGCCACGACGCCCTGATCCCCGCCAGCGAAGCCCTCCGCTGGGCCGGCGGCGACTACCGGCTCATGAACGTCGTCATCGACAAAACCCAAGGCATCACCGCCTACAGCAGCATCCAACGCCTGTTCACCGAACAACAACGCCTGGCCATGATCGCGGCCGACGGCCCCGGCTGCACCTTCCCCAACTGCCCCACCCCGATCCACTGGTGCCAGATCGACCACACCACCGACTACGCCGACGGCGGACCCACCAGCATCACCCACGGCGTGCCCGCCTGCCGCCACCACAACGTCGACGCCAAACGACAAGGCTGGAAATCCACCCGCATCAACGGCCGAGCCGCCTGGATCCCCCCACCCTGGATCGACCGCCAGCAAAGACCCCGATACAACGAGCTACACCGACCCGACCCGCCGTAACGGTGCAGTTGAACGGCGCTCGTCGCCGATCAGATCAGCTCGTCTCGTGTCCGGCGATCGCCCCGGTCGTCTCGTACTCGGCGAGCTGCGCGATCCGGCGTCTGTGCCGGTCTTCGTCCGAGAACGGTGTGTTCAGGAAGGTCTCGACGAAGCGCAGCGCAGCTGCTTCCGCGTGGTTGCGAGCCCCGAGGCTCATCACGTTCGCGTCGTTGTGCTCACGCGCCAGTTGGGCCGTCTCGTCACTCCATACGAGCGCCGCTCGGACCCCCGTCACCTTGTTCGCCGCGATCTGCTCGCCATTGCCCGAGCCGCCGATCACCACGGCGAGGGTGCCGGGGTCGGCCACCGTCCGGGCGCCGGCGGTGATGCACGGTGCGGCGTAGTCGTCCTCGGGATCGAGGGTTTGGGCACCGCAGTCGACCGCCTCGTGGCCGAGCCCGGTCAAGTGCTCGATCAATCGAGCCTTCAGCTCGAAGCCGGCGTGGTCGCTGCCGAGGTAGACGCGCATGGACGAATCATGGCAGCGCACGCCGCACGCGTGCAGGCTGGGAGCATGATCGGCGCACTCGAGCGACCGGCGCCGTCCAGCGCGTTGACGCAATGGACGCCGCAGCCGCTTGCGATCGTCGCCGTCGTGCTGCTCGTCGCCGGATACGGGTACGGGCTGCGCCGGCTCGCGAGGCCGTGGCCGGCCTGGCGCACTGCAGTCTTCGCGCTCGGGCTGCTCCTCCTGGTGTGGACCACCTGCGGGTTTCTCCAGGTCAACGCGAGCTCGCTGTACTGGGCGTGGACGACGCAGATGCTGTTGCTCTGGCTGGTGGTGCCGATCCTCGTGCTGTCCGGGCACCCGGTGCAGTTGGCGCGAGCACTGTCCGGGCCCCGCGGACCGATCGAGCGGGTGCTGCGTTCGCGCTTCTGCCGGGTGATCGGCAACCCGCTCGTCGGGCCGGCGCTCGTCCCGCTGCTCTCCGTCGTGCTGTTCTTCGGACCGCTCCCCGCGTGGACGATTCAGTGGGCGCCGGTCGGCTGGCTCGTCCAGCTGGCGCTGCTGGTGGTCGGTGCGCTGATGGTGTTGCCGCTCGTCGGCCTGGACGACGATGCCACGTCGCTGGCCGTCGGCCTCTCGCTGGCGATCGGCACGTTCGAGCTCGTCCTCGACGCGGTGCCCGGCATCGCCCTGCGCCTGCACAATGGGCTGGCGACGAGCTGGTTCGACCATCGCGCCCACCACTCGTGGACGCCGGACGCGCTGCACGACCAGCGGGTGGCGGGCGCGACCCTGTGGTGCATCGCCGAGATCATCGACCTGCCGTTCCTCTGGCTCGTGTTCCGCCGCTGGGTGCGGGCCGACGCGCGCGACGCCGCCACGGCAGACGCGGTGCTCGAGGCCGAGCGCGCCGCCCGGAGCGCGCTGCCCGACGCGGACGAGCCGGACCGTGATGCTCCGTGGTGGCTCACCGACCCGGCGATACAGCAACGCCTGCACCGCGACGACTGAACCGCCAGGCTCCGTCGGGCGCTCGGTCGAGCAGGTGCATCGCGACCGTGGCAGACACCGGCACCGGGCCGTAGCCGTGCGGAAATGCGACGCCCTCGCCGTAGCTGTCCTCCACCCGGATCTCGACGCCGAGGGTGGCCGCGTCCAGCTCCACGACGGCCAGCTCGGCCGCGTCCCGATACCGCGCGTTGGCGACGCCGGTCACCTGGTCGGCGAAGGAGAAGTGCACGAAACCCTGGTCGACCAGCGACGCCGGGCGGTACTCACCGGCGGCGGGCCAGTCGCCCGGCGCCACGATGTGGAACAGCGGCGCGACCGGTACCAGCCGGGGCCGCTTCGCGATGATCCCGTCCCCGGACGAACGGCCCCGGACCCGGCGCCACATCCACGGCGCGACGTCGCGCCCGAGCCAGCGCAACTCGACGCCGGTCCGGCGCAGCCCGCCCACCCTGGGCGCGACCGGCAACGGGTCAGTCCAGTGGCCCGAGCCCGGCAAGCCGAGCGTGTCGGCGAACGCGGCCGCGATGAGCGAGTGACCGTACGCGTTCGCGTGGATGCGGTCTGGGCTCCAGATCCGCGGATCGGTGCCGACTTCGTGGGCCGCGAAGTCGACGACCAGGGCTCCACGCGCGGCCGCCACGACGCGGATCCGCTCGTTGTAGGCCATGACGCGAGGCGCCAGCCCGCGAAACAGCGGCGCGATCGTGGACGGGTCCGGGAACGTGTTGGTGAGGACGACGGCACCGGCGTCGCGTAGCGCGGCCAGCATCGCGTCCAGATCCACGGCGAGCGCGTCGAGATCGACGCCCGGGCGCATCAGGTCGTTGAGGCCGCCCATGACGGTGGCGACGTCGGGCCGCATCGCCAGCGCGGGTACGAGCTGCTCGCCGCGGATCCCGCCGAGCAGCCGGCCGCGGACCGCGAGGTTGGCGTACTGCAGTTGCGGGTTCGAGGTGCTGAGCAGCTCGGCGAAGCGGTCTGCCCAGCCGCGGAATCCTCCGCGTCCGTACGGGTCGTTGAGCCCCTCGGTCTGGCTGTCCCCGATCGCGACGTATCTCTCGAACCGCACCGCGTCATCCTGCCTCATAGCGCCGCATACAGGGCCTCCACCAGCCGGTACGCGCGCCGGTCGCCGAGCCCCGGCCGGGTGAGATTGGGCAGGTACGCGAACGCCACGCCGCGGTCGAGGTCCCCGATGCCGAGTGCGCCGCTCGCGCCCGGATGCCCGAACGCGCTGACGCGGGCCGTCCCGGGTAAGTACATGTTCGCGCACGGCAGCATGAAGCCGAGCCCGAACGCGGTGTCGGTGACCATCGTCCGATCCGGCCCGCGCACCTGCTCACGCACCGCGTGCCGGATCGTTTCGGGTCGCAGGATCTGCCCCGCGACCAACCGGTTGTAGAACTCGGCGAGCGCCCGTGCAGTGGTCACCAGGCCGGCTGCCGGCCAGCCGCCGGTCAGCAACACGGGACTGTTGAAGGACGCACCCGGGTTGGCGGTGCTGCGCAGCATCGGGGAGGTCGGATCCTGTGCCGCGGCAACGAACCTCGCCACGAGGTCGTGCGGCGCAGGGACATCGTCGACGCGGGCGGGGCGCCCGGCGGTGATCCGGGCGAGTCCGTCGATCATCTCGGGTAGGACGCCGATCCACAGCTCGGGCGCGAGTTCGGCGCGCACGTATTCGCCGACGGTCTGTCCGCTGTGCCGGCGCACGAGCTCGCCGACGAGCCAGCCGAAGGTGAGCGCGTGATAGCCGTGTGCGGTGCCTGGCAGCCAGTCGGGTGTCTGACCGGCGAGTTGGACGGCCATCGCGACCGGATCCGCCGCCTCCTCAGGTGTGATCGGCCGGTCGAACGCCGGCAGCCCCGCCTGATGAGTGAGCAGCTGCACGCCAGTAGTGCTCGCCTTGCCGTGCGCGCCGAACTCCGGCCACCAGTCCGTGACCGGCGCGTCCAGTGTCACCGCGCCGCGCTCGGCGAGCAGCAACGCCGCGGTCGTGGTCAGCGCCTTCGTGCACGAGAACGCGATGCAGGCGGTGTCGCGCTCCCACACCCGTCCGGACCGTTGGTCGGCGACCCCACCCCAGAGGTCGACGACGCAGCGTCCGTCCACGTGCGCGGACACGGCGGCGCCGAGGTCTCCCCCGCCGGACAGGCTGTCGGCGAACACCTCGCGAACCCCGGCGAACGCCGCATCGCACGTCCCGTTGATCACCGGCTGAGCCCGAGGTAGCGCGACATCACCCGCAGCTGGTGTTCGAAGTACGCGTCGTAGTCGGTCACCGCATTCGTCAACCTGCCGAACAGCTCGAAGCTGATCGTCCCGAACAGTTGCGCCCACACGCTGAAGGCCCGCGCCATGAGGGTGGGCGGGACGCCGGCGAAGCCGCCGGATTCGCCAACCCGTACGCAGTCGGCGCGGACCGGCCGGGGCAGCCGATCGGATGGCACCTCCACCACGCCGCGGGCTACACCGTCACGCAGGATGCCCATGGCGAGGAGCACCGGACGGGTCGCCGGCTCGATCGTGTCCTGCGGCGCGGCGTAGCCGGGCACCGGGCTGCCGTACAGCAGGGCGTACTCGTGGTGGTTGTCGAGCGACCACTCCCGGGCGGCGCGGCCCAGCGCGAACCACCGGCCGGCGAGATCGCGGCGGGCGACCGCCGCCTCGGCCTGTTCGATCGCGTCGGCCATCGAGGCGTACCCGTCCAGGATGAGCGCAGTGAGCAGGTCGTCGCGGCTCGCGAAGTACCGATAGACCGCAGACGAGACCACGCCGAGGTCGCGGGCCACGGCGCGCAGCGACAGGTTCGGCCCGTCTTGCGCGAGATGCTCGCGCGCGATGTCCGTTATCTGCTCGATCGTCTCGACACGCGCCCGCGCACGCGGCGTGAGCTCGGCACCATCAACCATGCGGCCAGTCTGCCACGCTCCGAGAGCACTGCTCTCCAGGGGAGTCACCGGACGGCGCGAGGGGGGTACGCGCCGTCCGGCCGAGAGCAGGGTACTTGATCTGAAAAGATCGACTGCCCGTTGTGCCCGACCGACACTCAGTCGAACTGCGGATCTTCGGTCCGGGTGCGCTTCAACTCGAAGAAATACGGGTAGGACGCGAGCAGTCGCGCCCCGTCCCACAGCTTGACGGCGTCCTCGCTGCTCGGGATCCGCGTGATCACCGGCCCGAAGAACGCCACTCCGTCGACGTGGATCGTCGGCGTCCCGACGTCCATGCCGACCGGATCCATGCCCATATGGTGCGACTTGCGCAGCGCCTCGTCGTAGTCCGTGGAGTCGGCGGCGTCGGCGAGCGCGGTCGGCAGACCGACGTCCTCGAGGGCCTCGACGATCAGCGCGCGGTCGAACTCGCGGTTCTCGTCGTGCCGTTTCGTGCCGAGCGCGGTGTACAGATCGCGCAAGACCTCCGTGCCGTGCGACTCCTCGGCGGCGATGCAGACCCGGACCGGACCCCACCCCCGGTCGAGCAGCTCCTTGTAGCGTTCGGGCAGGTCAGCGCGGCCCTCGTTGAGCAGCGACAGGGACATGACGTGGAAGGTCAGATCCAGCGGCCGCTGCTTCTCGACCGCGAGGATCCAGCGGGATGTCACCCAAGCGAACGGGCACAGCGGGTCGAAGTAGAAGTCGACGGCCGGCCGCTCGCCCGCAGAAGTAGTAGTCACATCAACCACCGTAGCGCGAGCGTCCGACACCAGTCCGGTTTCGGCATGAAATGCCGATCTGTCCGTCGATCGTGCCGCTGGGGCGGCGGCTTCAGACGAATGCGCTCAACGCCTCATTCGCGTGCCGGTTCATGTTCGTCTCGCTATGGATCACCTTCACGACGCGGCGATCCTTGCCGATCGCGAACGTCCACCGCTTGACCGGCCCGAGCTTTGCGAGCACGCCGCCGCGGGCCACCCCGAAGCTGTCCGCGACGACGCCGTCGGCATCGGAGAGCAGCGGATAGTCGAACGAGTGCTTTTCGGAGAACTGCTTCTGCCGCGCCACACTGTCCCGGCTGATGCCGACCCGCTGGACACCCGCCGCCGCGAACTCGGCGCCGACGTCGCGGAAGTGGCACGCCTCCTTCGTACAGCCGGGCGTCATCGCCGCGGGATAGAAGAAGAGCACGATCGGCCCGTCAACCAGTAGCTCGGTCAGCGAGCGCTTCGTGCCGTCCTGGTCGGGCAGTTCGAATTCGGGGACGAGATCACCTGCACGCATCAGGTCACCGTATCCGCGCTGACCGGCCGCGGGCAGACGTGACAGACTTTTGTGTCGATGGCGCTTGCCGCGGATCCGGAGGCGCTCGCCGACAGACCACAGCAGCACCGAGCTCCCACGAGGAGCCCGCGCCGAGCGACAGGAGTGACCAGCCAAGTGGCCGTACCGAATCTCACCCGTCACGACGCCCGCGCCCGGGCCGAGCTGCTGCGCGTCGAGTCGTACGACATCGTGCTAGACCTCACCGACGGCGGCGGGAAACCGTCCGAGCGGTCGTTCCGGTCGACGACGACGACGAGGTTCACCGCGCGCGACGGCGCCGCGACCTTCGTGGACGTCATCGCCGACCGGGTGCATTCGGTCACGCTCAACGGGCGGGCCGTCGACGTCGCCGCATACCGGGCGGAGAACGGCATCGTGCTGACCGACCTCGCCGACGACAACACACTGGTCGTCGACGCCGACCTGCTCTACACGAACACCGGGGAGGGCCTGCACCGCTTCGTCGACCCGTTGGACGGCGAGACGTACCTCTACTCGCAGTTCGAGACCGCGGACGCCAAGCGCCTCTACGCCTGCTTCGATCAGCCGGACCTCAAGGCCACCTTCACCTTCCATGTCACGGTTCCGGAGCACTGGAAGGTGGCGTCGAACGCGCGGATCGCGCGGGAGGAGGAGCTGCGCGCCGGCAAGCTGCTGCACTTCGCCAGCACGCCGCGGATCAGCCCGTACATCACCGCACTGGTGGCCGGTCCGTACCACGTCGTCACCGACCGGCACGACGGCATCGACCTCGGGTTGTGGTGCCGGCAGACGCTCGCCCGGCATCTCGATCCGGAGAACCTGTTCGAGATCACCAAGCAGGGCTTCGACTGGTTCCACGCCAACTTCGGGGTGCGGTACGCCTTCGACAAGTACGACCAGCTGTTCGTCCCGGAGTTCAACGCCGGCGCGATGGAGAACGCCGGCTGCGTGACGTTCCGCGAGGACTACGTGTTCCGCAGCCGGGTCACCGACGCCCGCTACGAGCGGCGCTGCGAGACGGTCCTGCACGAGATGGCGCACATGTGGTTCGGCGACCTCGTCACCATGCGCTGGTGGGACGACCTCTGGCTGAACGAGTCGTTCGCCACGTACGCGTCGGTGCTGTGCCAGACCCGCGCGACACGCTGGCCGGACGCCTGGGCCACGTTCGCCAACATCGAGAAGACGTGGGCCTACCGCCAGGATCAGCTGCCCTCCACGCACCCGATCGCCACCGACGCACCGGACGTCCAGACCGCCGAGGTGAACTTCGACGGCATCACCTACGCGAAGGGCGCGAGCGTGCTCAAGCAGCTCGGCGCGTACGTCGGCGTCGACGCGTTCCTCGCCGGGCTGCGGGACTACTTCACCGAGCACGCGTACGGCAACACCACCCTCGCCGACCTGCTCAGCGCCCTCGAGAAGTCCTCGGGCCGCAACCTCGGCGACTGGTCGAAGCTCTGGCTCGAGACGGCGGGCATCAGCACGCTGCGTCCCGAGTTCACCCTCGACGCGAACGGCGCGTTCGAGACGTTCGAGATCGTGCAGAGCGCACCCACCGACGTCGCGGCCTCGAACACCCCGCGTCCGCACCGGCTCGCCGTGGGCCTCTACGAGGAGCAGGACGGCCGGCTCGTCCGGACGAAGCGCGTCGAGCTGGACGTCAACGGGGAGCGCACCCCGGTACCGGACGTGATCGGCGTGCCACGCCCGGCCCTGCTGCTGATCAACGACGACGACCTCACCTACTGCAAGCAGCGCCTCGACGACGTCAGCCTCCGCACGCTGCGCACCGGCGGCATCGCCAAGCTCGACGCACCGCTGGCGCGGGCGCTGTGCTGGTCAGCGGCCTGGGACATGACGCGCGACGGCGAGCTCGCCACCCGCGACTACGTCGCCCTGGTGGTGGCCGGCGCCGGGCACGAAACCGACATCGGCGTCATGCAGTCGCTGACCCGGCAGGCGCTGCGCGCCCTCGAGATCTACGCCGACCCCGCGTGGGCGCCGCACGGTTACGCCGCGCTCGGGGACGCCGCGATGTCGGCCGTGCGCTCCGCCGCGCCCGGCTCGGACCACCAGCTGGCGTGGGTGCATGCCCTGCTCGGCGTCGACTCGGACGGACGAGCAGATCGCCTTCGTCCGAGGCCTGCTCGACGGCAGCACCGCGCTCGAGGGGTTGGCGGTCGACGAAGAGCTGCGCTGGGCGATCGTGCAGAGCCTGTCCGCGCTCGGCGCGATCGGGCGCGACGAGATCGACGCCGAAGTCGATCGGGATCCGTCGGCCGCCGGCCAGCGGCACGCGGCTCGGGCCCGCGCGTTGCGGCCCACTGCGGAGGCGAAGGCCGAGACGTGGCGGCTCGCGGTGGAGGACGAGGCGCTGCCGAACGCGATGCAAGAGGCGGTGATCACCGGCTTCGCCCACCCCACGCAGGGCGAACTGGTCGCGCCGTACGTCGAGCGGTACTTCGCCGACATTCGCGGGGTGTGGGAGCGGCGCACCAGCGAGCTCGCCCAGAACGTCGTCGTAGGGCTGTTCCCGACCTGGACGTCGACGATCAGCCGCACGACGCTCGCCGCCGCGGATGAGTTCCTCGCGCGCGACGACGTGCCGACCGCGCTACGCCGGCTGGTGAGCGAGGGTCGCGCGGACGTGCAGCGCGCGCTGGTCGCGCGCGCGGCGGACGCCCGCCCGGGCCGGTGACCAGGGCGACTTAACGCGTTACGCACATGGGACTGCCTCGTTAACTCAGCATGGCCGCCGAAACGCCGATAGACCTGACGATGCCGCCTGCCTTGCCCAGTCGCCGACCACGGCCTGGTCCACGCCCCGTGGCGCCGCGTCCCGTGGCGGCGCCCCGCCCGGCGCAGCAACTGGGTGAGCAGCCCGTCGAGGTCATCAAGGCACCCGGCTTCGCCGCATTCCTGCGCAGGCACCCGAGGCTCGGCCGGCGCAGTGCGCTCGGCGCCATCGCGAGTGGAGTCGCGCTGTTCGTCGTCGCCTGCCTCACCACGCCGCTCGCGGCCGCGAACGTCGCCCGCCCGCCGGCGAACCCGTCGCTCGCCGCGCCGGTCGAACCGCTGGTGGCGCAACTATCCGCCGACACCGCCGCGCCGGCCGTCGAGAAGACCCTCGAGCGCGATCCCAAGCACGTCAAGAAGCAGGCACCGGTGACGCACGGCGTCATCAGCGGGCTGGCCGCGAACGGCATCCCGCGGGTTGCGCTCAACGCGTATCGGGTGGCCGCGGCGCGGATGGGCAGCGTCGAGCCGGGCTGCGGCATCGACTGGGCGCTGCTCGCCGGGATCGGCCGCGAGGAGTCCGACCACGGCCGGTTCGCCGGTGCGGTCCTGCACGCCGACGGGGTCTCCACGCCGGCGATCATCGGGCCCGCGCTCGACGGTGTGCAGTGGGATTACATCCCGGCGCCCGGCAACGGGCTCGCGCTGGACGGCGACGCGAAGTATGCGCACGCGCTCGGGCCGATGCAGTTCATCCCGTCCACCTGGGCGATCTACGGCACGGACGCGAACGGCGACGGCAAGGCCGACATCTTCAACCTCAACGACGCGGCACTCGGCGCGGCCCGTTACCTCTGCGCGGCCGGCGGCAACCTCCGCACGCACGAGGGTCAGGTCCGCGGCGTGCTCGCCTACAACCACTCCGACCAGTACCTCGCGCAGGTACTCGCACTCGCCGACGCCTACCGCCGCGGTATCCCGATCAGCGGGATCCCGCTGGGCATCACGTCCGGCCCGCTGCCCACGATCACCGACACCGGCTACATCCCGCCGGCCAACCCTGGGGCCCCGACCGCCGCCGGCAGGGACACCTCGAAGTCGAAGACGAAGTCGAGGTCGACGTCGAAACCCAAGCCGGGCGGGTCCACCTCGACCAGGACTGCGCCCTCCGGGGCAACCTCGAGCGGCGGCACGAAGACGTCGGCCACGCCGAGCGGTTCGAAGTCCACGGCGTCCCCGACGCCGACGAAGTCGGGCTCGACATCGAGCTCGAGTCCGAGCCCGACGCCGACCCCGGCGCCGACCTCGACGTGCAGCTTGCTCGACAAGCTGCTCGGCAAGTGCTGACGCCGGCCTGACCGGGATCAGCCGGATCGCGGCAGCGCCCTAACGGTTGCCTGCGGCGTCGGCGAGCATCCGCAACCCGGTGACGATGCCGCCCGTCAGGTCGCCACTGGCGAACGACGCGCGCATCGCCAACGCGGCAAGCGCGCAGGCCCGGTTGGGCAGCCGTTTGGCCGAGTCGGGACCGGTGACGATGTGCAGCAGCCGCTGGCCGGGCGACACCGCGACCAGGACCGAACCGTCGTCGAGGCGCTCGAAGAGGGCTTCGGCGTGCGCCCGAGCGGGGCTCTTGAGCTCGCCTACGTAGACGGAGAACGTCAGCCCCGTCTCGCGGCTGGACAGCGTCAGGGCCTCGTCGAGACGGCTGAGCTGGTGCGCGGTGAACGGCCCGCCGGCTGCTGCGTGGCCCTGCGGGCCGTACTGCAGTTCGTTGCGGGCGCCCGCCTTGGTGACCTCACCACTCACCGCTGGCACCTCCCACCGCAGTCGTGGCCGAGCCGGCGTTCGGGTGCGGGACGACGGCGTCCGGGTGCGGTACGTACCAGGACGGCGGGAAGTCCCAGGGCCGGCCGGGCCGGTAACGGTTCGGCTGGCGCACGATCGACTTCCCGAACACGGCGAGCGCGAGGAGCGCGACAACGCCACCCGGGATGCCGACGAACACCAGGACGGTCTGCACGACGCTCACGGTCGACCTCGCTTCGCTCGGACCGACCGGCCGAGCCCCATACTCATGATTCGCACGCAAGCTTCGCTCACGCTGGTACCGTAGCGAACCGCACTCCGGCCACTCGGCTCAGGGCAGGGCAACGACGCGGGCGGGTGCGAAGCAGGCTCAGCCGGCGGAGGCGACCGCCGCGTCCCGCTCGCCGAAACCCAGATACTGCACCCACGAGGGGTCACGGACCGCCCAGCCCATCACGACCGCCACCGTCGCCGGGGGCTGGATGGGCGACATGGCCAGGTGCCACCCGATCTCGACCAGCAGCCGATCACCCTTGCGGTGGTTGCAGCGCGCACAGGCCGCGACGACGTTCGTCCATACGTGCGCACCGCCGCGCGAACGCGGCCGGACGTGGTCGATGGTGTCGGCACGGGTGCCGCAGTAGACACAGGCATGCGCGTCGCGCTCGAGCACCGCGCGCCGGGTCAGCGGCACCTCGCGGCGGTAGGGGACTCGCACGAAGCGGCTGAGTCTGACGACGGTCGGGACCGGCAGGCTCAGCCGCTCGGAATGCATGACGTCGTCGCTGGCTTCGACGATCACGGCCTTCTCGGCCAACACCAGCACGACCGCGCGGCGCAGCGGCACGACGCACAACGGCTCGTACGTCGCGTTGAGCACCAGCGCCGCGCCCATCGCAGGTTCCTCCGTTCTGAAGGACAGTCAACCCGACGACGACCCTATTCGCACGCATTATGCGTGCCCACGCCGCGCTCGTGGCGCGACTGCGCGGCGCCCTGTGCCCCGATTCGGTCGCTGATACGCCCTACTCGCCTGTGACACCCCACAGGCGGGCCTTGCCACTCGCCCTGGGCGCCGTGGCAGGGTGAGGCCGATGAGCACCACCGAGTCGATGCACCTGCCGAAATTCTGGCACGACCACGAGAAGGTCCTGATCGAGATCCCGATCCGGATCGTCTCGATCATCGTCATCGCGCTGATCATCCGAGCCATCGCGCGGCGCATGATCGACCGCGCGATCCGCCCGGTCCGCGGCGAGGTGCCCCGCTTACTGCGCCCGTTCAAGGAGAAGCTGGAGGGCAGCTCGTTCCTCGAGTCCGCCGGGCTGTTGTCCGAGCGGCGCGCGCAGCGAGCGGCCACGCTGGGCTCGGTGCTCAAGTCCGGTGCGTCGATCACGATCTTCGTCATCGCCTTCCTGCTGATCCTCAGCGAAGTGCAGATCGACCTCGCGCCGTTCATCGCCGGCACGTCGATCGTGGGTGTCGCGCTCGGCTTCGGTGCGCAGAACATCGTCAAGGACTTCCTCGCGGGGATGTTCATGCTGCTCGAGGACCAGTACGGGGTCGGCGACGTCATCGACTTCGAGAAGGCCAGCGGCACGGTCGAGGCGGTCGGGCTGCGCTCAACCCGGCTGCGCGATGTCAACGGCACCGTCTGGTACGTCCGCAACGGCGAGGTCGTGCGGGTCGGCAACAAGAGCCAGGGGTTCGCGCAGGTCGTCCTGGACGTGCCCATCGACGCCTGGGCCGACGTCGAGCGGGCGTCGACTGCCATGCGTGACGTGTCGAGCGCGCTGGCCGACGAGGACGAGTGGTCCGGGGTGTTCCTCGGCACCCCCGAGGTGCAGGGCGTCGAGTCAATGACCCGCGAAGAGACGGTGATCCGGCTGGTCGCGAAGGTCCGTCCGCTCGAGCAGTGGCGTACGGCCCGCGAGCTGCGCCGCCGGATCCGTGACCGCCTCGAACGGCTCGACATCGACGCCCACGTCCCTCCGGCGCCCCCCGAACCCGCGGCAGACCGCGAGCCGCCGCCCGCCGCGGACGACCACTAGCGGTCTCCGATCTTGTGCCGCCCGCAACGCGCAAGATCACCCCACGCAGAACCACGCACAAGATCACCCCACGCAGCCGATCTTGTGCCGCCGGCAACGCCCCACCACAGAACCACGCACAAGATCACCCCACGCAGCCGATCTTGTGCCGCCGGCAACGCCCCACCAGAGAATCACGCACAAGATCACCCCACGCAGCCGATCTTGTGGCGCCGGCAACGCCCCACCGCAGGACCGCGCACAAGATCCACTCAGGCAAGCGCCCCTACTGCTTCCAGGACAGCGCGGTGCAGCGTCGGGAACGCGTAGTGCATCGTGCGCAGCGTGGCGACCGGCACCTCGGCATGCACGGCAAGGGTCAGCGTGCCGAGCAACTCGCCGCCGTACGGGCCGACGACGGTGGCGCCGACCAGCACGCCGCGGTCCGCGTCCTCGATCACCTTGAGGAAGCCGTCGTTGCCCGGTCCGTGGATCCAGCCGCGCGAGTTCGAGGAGATCTGCTGGGTGCCGACCCGCACCGTCAGCCCCCTGTCCCGGGCCTGCTGTTCGGACAGCCCGACCCGACCCACCTCCGGGTCGGTGAACGTCGCCCACGCCAGGCCGTGGTAGCCGCCGTACGGCTCGACCGCACCGAGCAGGTGGGCGGCGAGCACCCGCGCCTGCCAAACCGCGACGTGGGTGAACGCACCGCGACCGGTGATGTCGCCGATCGCGTACAACCCGTCGACGCCGGCGACGCGCATGTGCTCGTCCACGTCCAGGCTGCGGGCCGTCGGGTCGAGGCCGACCGTCTCGAGGCCGATGTCGGACAGGTTCGGCCGCCGGCCGGCCGCGACGAGCAGCTTCTCGCCGGTTGCCGTCGTGCCGTCGGCCAACGTGACGACCACTCCGTCGCCGCCGCGCGCCACCGACTGCACGCCCACGCCCTGCCGGACGGTGATCCCCTCACGCGCGAACACCTCGGCGATCACCGCGCCGGCCTCGGGTTCCTCGGCCATCAGGATGCGCGGCGCGGCCTCGACCACGGTCACGGCCGTGCCGAACCGGGCGAACCCCTGCGCCAGCTCGCAGCCGATCGCCCCGCCGCCGATCACCACCATCGAGCGTGGTGCGACCCGGCTCTGCAGGATCTCGCGATTCGTCCACACCAGGTCGTCGACGCCGCGCGGCAGGCCGTCGAGGCCGTCGATCGGCGGCATCGCCGGGGCCGTCCCGGTCGCGACACACACCGACAACGCGTTGTGCGCCTCGTCGCCGACCCGCACGACCAGCCGGCCGGCCGCGTCTCGGCCCGCGAGCCGGCCGGCGCCGCGCGCGAAGGTCGCGCCGGTGCCCACCAACCGCTCGACGGCGACCCGGTCGTCCCAGTCGTCGGTTGCCTCGTCGCGGATGCGTTTCGCGACCGGCGCGAAGTCCGGCTCGTCCGAGGCGCGCCCGGCGAGCTGGCTCACCCGGCGCGACTCGCCCAGGACGTCCGCGCCGCGCAGGATCATCTTCGAGGGGATGCAGCCGTAGTATGGGCACTCGCCGCCGACCAGGCGCTCGTCGATGCCGAGCACCGATCGGCCCGCTGCGGCGACCTTCTCGGCCACCTCCTCGCCGCCCGGCCCCAGCCCCAACACGATCAGATCGAAGTCCATGGACGGACGCTACCGAGGCTTCGGGGAGAATGGGCAGGTGACGCAATTACCGGACGGAGACGGACGCGCAGACACTTTCTTCGCAGCGGTCGGTGGCGAGGAGACGTTCCGGCGGCTCGTCGACGCCTTCTACGCCGGCGTGAGCGAGGACCCAGTGCTGCGCGCGCTGTATCCGGAGGACGATCTGGGGCCGGCGTCCGAGCGGCTGCGGATGTTCCTCATCCAGTACTGGGGCGGCCCGTCGACCTACTCACAGCAGCGCGGCCACCCACGGCTGCGGATGCGGCACGCCCCCTTCGCGATCGGCGTCGCGGCCCGCGACGCCTGGCTGGCGCGCATGCGCGGCGGCCCTCGATTCGCTGGAGCTTTCACCCGCCAACGACCAGATCCTCTGGGACTACCTGCGGTCGGCGGCCGACTCGCTGCGCAACCTGCCGGGGTAGCCGGCCGGCCCCTCGGGCACAATGGGGCGCGTGACCCAAAGCGCTTTCGGCCAGCGTCCGTGGTGGGCATCTGCGGTCTTCTACCAGATCTACCCGCGTAGCTTCGCGGACGGCAACGGCGACGGCACCGGCGACCTGATCGGCGTGCGGGAGCGCCTCGACCACCTCGTCGAGCTCGGCGTCGACGCTATCTGGCTCTCGCCGTTCTACCGCTCGCCGATGACCGACGGTGGCTACGACGTCGCCGATCCGTGCGACGTGGACCCGATGTTCGGCACCCTCGCCGACTTCGACTCGCTCCTCGCCGACGCGCACGAGCGCCGGCTGCGGGTCACCGTCGACATCGTCCCCAACCACTTCTCCGACCAGCACGTCTGGTTCCAGCAGGCGCTGGCCGCCGGCGCGGGATCGCCCGAGCGAGCCCGGTTCATCTTCCGCGAGGGACGCGGCACGGCCGGCGAGCTGCCGCCGAACAACTGGCCGTCGATGTTCGGCGGCCCGGCCTGGACCCGGCTCCCGGACGGCGAGTGGTACCTGCACCTGTTCGCGGCCGAGCAGCCGGACCTGGACTGGACGAACCCGGAGGTGCCCGCCGAGTTCGCGCGCATCCTGCGGTTCTGGCTGGACCGCGGCGTGGACGGCTTCCGGATCGACGTGGCACACGGCATCGCCAAGGAGCCGGGCCTGCCGGACATGGACCTCACCGTCGTCACCTCGCGCGAGCACGGCCCGCACATGCCCTCGCGCGTCGACGTGCGTTTCGATCGGGATGCGGTGCTCGACTACCACGGGGCGTTTCGCACGATCCTCGACTCCTACCCCGGCGACCGGATGGCGGTCGGCGAGGCGTGGGTGGCCGACAGCGTCCGGCTGGCCCGCTACGTCGCGCCCGGCAAGCTGAATCTGACGTTCAACTTCGAGCTCGTCGAGGCGGCGTGGGGTGCGATCGACTTCCGTTCGGCGATCGAGCGCTCGCTGCACGCCATGGCGGCCGTCGGCGCGCCGTGCACGTGGGTGCTAGCCAACCACGACGTCGACCGCATCGTCACCCGCTACGGCGGCGGGGCACGCGGGCTCGCCCGGGCGCGGGCCGCGGCGCTCGTGCAGCTGTCGCTGCCCGGCGCCGCCTATGTCTACAACGGCGACGAGCTGGGGCTGGCCAACGCGGACCTGCCCGACGAGGCGCTGCAGGACCCCACCTGGGAACGCACCGGCCACCAGGTGCGCGGGCGCGACGGCGAGCGGGTGCCGTTGCCATGGGTAGGCAGCGATCCGCCGTACGGATTCACCACCGGCGAGACGACCTGGCTGCCGATGCCCGCGGACTGGGCGGACGTGACCGTCGAAGCGGAAGAGGCGGACCCCGCTTCGACCCTGCAGCTGTACCGGGCCACCATCCAACTGCGCCGCAAGCTGGCCGCGTTCCAGGGCGGCGACCTCGAGTGGCTGAACGGCCCGGCCGGCTGCCTGGGCTACCGGCGCGGCGACATCGCGGTGTGGCTCAACGCCGGCGGGTCCGCCGTGCCGATGCCGGCCGGCGAGCTCGTCCACGCATCCGGGGCGGTCGGCGCCGAGCTGCCACCCGACACCGCCGTCTGGCTGCGCAACTGACCCAGCCCGGGGTCACTGGAACGGCACCCACGCGCGCCGGGACAGCGTCTGCATGTCGCTGACCTGCAGCCCGGACGACGACATCGTCCAGATGTCGTCGCCGATGACGAGCGTCCGCTCGATGCCGGTGTCATACCCGTCGGTGCTCGAGACCGCCGGGTTGCGGATCGTGCCGAGGGCGGTGAGGTCGTCGGTGCCGACGTGCACGACGAGCGCCGCGCCGGACTGGTTCTGGTTCCACGAGTCGATCGGGATGACCGCAAGCTTGCTCGCCGGCCAGTACAGGAACGCGTGCGGATCGATCGGCGTCTCGGACGGGCTGTGCTGCTGAACGACCCGGTCGAGGCGCTTCGGGTGGGCCGGTGAGTCGACGTCGAACAGCGAGACCTGCAGGCCGCTGACGACGCCACGCGCGTTGACGTCCTCGCCGACGCCGAGCAGCCGGCCGTCGGCCACCGGGTGCAGGTAGTCGGAGTAGCCGGTGACCTCGAGCGTGCCGGCCTGCCGTGGCTTGGCCGGGTCGTGCAGGTCGACCACGAACAGCGGGTCCACCGATCGGTAGGTCACGACGTAGGCGAGCGGCCCGAGGAAGCGCACCGCGTGCACCTGCTCGCCGCGGCCGAGCCCGTCGAGGTGCCCCTGGGCCTTCAGGGTGTCGGCGTCGAGCGCGTACACCGAGGTCGCGGCACGCGCCTCGTACCCGTGCGACGTCGTCACGACGCGCAGCGAACCGTCGTACTCCGACATCGAGTACGAGTCGAGCAGCGTCCCGGGCACCAGGCCGGAGCCGAGATAGACCGGCCCCGCCGATCCCGAGATGTCGAAGCGGTCCAGCTGGGTCTGAATGCCGTGCGCCCTCCCGCTCAACGTGCTGGCGACGTACAGGCTCGTCGTGCTGGCGTAGACCGACGTGCCGTCGGCGGCCAGCGAGATCGGCTCGGGGTTCGACAGGTCGCCCGCGAGGCTGACGCTGTACACGGTGAGCATCGACTTGCCGGTGTAGTGCGCCGGGTGGCTGACGCTCGCGCACGGCACCGCCTTGGACGTCGTCGTGCCGCCTGCGGTGACCTGGTACCTGGGCAGCCATGCGCTGAGCGGGGCGTGCTGCACCACGTTGCGGTTGCGGGCGAGGCGCTGCTTGGTCGAGTGCCGGCCCTGCACTTGCGGGAAGACGATCTTGGGCGTGCTCTGCACGACGAGTCGGGCCGTGTCGCCGACCATCCGCGCGTCGACGTAGCCGCCGCTCGAGTGCAGGGTGCTGACGATCCGCGGCTGACCGGTGAGGTCGACGAGGAGGAACGTGCTGCTGGTGCCGGTTGCCTGCGGATAGGCGTAGTCGGAGACCAGTCCGCGGTAGTAGGGCGTGGCCTGCTCGCCGAGCAGCACGAGGACCCGGTCGCCGGCCATCAGCAGCTGGGCGCCGTCGGCGCCCGCGTACATCGACAGGTCGAGGGTGCCAGTGATCTCGTGGCTGCTCGCGTCGACGACGCGCAGGACGCCGTTGCTGACGGACACGACGCGGTTGCCGTCCGTCTCGACGATGTCCGGCTCGCCGACCCCGGTCTCCTGGACGTTGGTCGTGGAGTGCTCCGGCGCCGTGCTGGCCGACCCCGCCGCGCTCGGCACGGCTGCGCGGAGGGCGGTGCTGTCGAGTCCTTTGTAGTAGGCGTAGGGCCCGTAGTCGTTGTACAGGCCGTAGGCGCCGGTGTGCGCGGCGGTGTGCGCGCGCAGCCCGGCCAGCATGCCGGCACAGCTGTCGTAGGAGACGAGCGCCATGTTCGCCGGCACCGGGCCGCCGTGTCTCGGTGCCGGAGCCGTCGGCGGCGTGTTCGCCGACGGGCGCTGCCGGGCTGGCCCGGAGCTCAGCAGGGCGACGGCCACCGCAGCCGCCGTCGCGGCGGCGAGCCCGGCCGCGAGGCCGAGCGAGCGCGCGTGGCGTATCGGGAAGGCGCGCACCTCGGCGGGTCGAGTCGAGGCCGCGTCCAGGATGCCGGCCAGCGCTCGGTCGCCGTCCCCGGAGCCGGCCCAGCCGTCGTCGGCGGCAGTGTGCGGACGGGCCGCGCGCAGCGCGCGGTCGAGTTCGTCGTCATTCATGTGCGGCCTCCGGCAGGCAGTCGGAGTGCTTGCGATCGGAGCGCTGCGGGCTGTACCCCGCCGCGCGGAGCCGATCGGCTAGCCGGTGCCGGGCCCGGTGCAGGCGCACCGCATAGGCCGAGCGGGAGCAGCCGAGCGCCTGCGCCGCCTCGTCTGCGGACAGCTCGTACCAGGCGCTGAGGGTGAGCACCTCGCGATCGCGCGCGGAAAGCTCCGCCAGCTCGCGGGCCACGACGTCCCCGGTCGCGTCGTCGTCTGCGGCGTCACCTGCCGGACGGTCTTCGCGGGCGATTCGCAGCGCGAGCCGGTCGCGGCGCTGCTCGCCCCGATTGGCGTTGGCGAGGTGCCGGCGGGCGGTGCCGAGCAGCCAGCCAATGGGCGGGTCGGGCACCTCGGGTGCCTTGCGGAACGCGGTCACGAACACCTCCTGGAGCAGTTCCTGCGCCGTCTCCCGGTCGGTCCGGTGGAGCAGGTACGCGAGCACGCGGTCGCCGTAGGCACGGAACCAGGCGTCGAGCTGGGCGTGCCGACCGACGTCGTCCACGCGAAACTCCTCGCTGCCGACTGGTGCTCATCAGGTAGGTGTCCGGCAAGCCGGGCACTTATTACACGCGGTGGCAGGCGGTTCAGGTTTCAGGCGAGGCCGAGCGTGTGGCCCGCGCGCTCGAGGTAGACGGTGCCGTACTCGGCGACGACCCGGACCCACCGTCCGGCACTGTCGACGTAGGCGCGTCCGTCCCTCGGCAGGAAGCCCATCCGGGTCAGTGCGCTGACCGCACGAAGGGTCACCTCGGCGGACGCCCCGCTGTCGTCGGTCACGGTGAGAACGACGGAGTCGAGCAGTGCGCCGGCGACGTCGGCGCGCGGCCGGGCTCCCGGGACGCCTTCGCGGACGGCGGCGTCCGCGAGGGCGAGCGCGCCGGTGCGCACGAGGTTGCGGACGACGTCGTCCGGGACGGCCTCGATGCGCCGCCACCCGGTGGCCGGCGGCAGGCCGGTGCGCCACTCGAGGTCGCGCCGCCCGGGCTCGGCGGCGCCGGCGTCCGGGCCGGCGTCGAGCCAGGCGACCAGGTCGGCGGCCCGCGCCGTGAGGTCGACGGGTTCGTCGCGCGCCGGCGCCTCGACCGTGCGGGAGACGAGGACGCCGAACGGCAGCCGGACCAGAACGGTGGCCGACCCGGCGCGCAGCCGCAGCCGGGCCAGGCCGCGCGGATCGAGGGTGAGCGCCCGGCGCAGGACGGGCGCGAGTTCCTCGAGTGCCGGGCGATCGTCAGACGTCAGCACGGGCGTCGTCCGCGAAGCCGCGCAGGATCTCGCGCTCCTCGTCGGTCAGCCGCCGGGGCCGGTCGATCGCGAAATCGAAGGTCACGCACAGGGTGGCGGCCCGCGCGACGAGCCGGCCCTCGTCGAACACCTCGTAGCGGACGGTGAAGCGCGCACCGCCGACCTTCTCGATCCACATCTCGATGCGCAGCGGCTCCGGGTGGTAGACGACCGGACGCAGGTAGTCGATCTCGTGCCGGGCGATCACGGTGCCGCTCGAGAATCCCTCGTGCCGGTGGAAGAACATCGCGACGCGGGCCTGCTCGAGATACTGCAGGTACGCCGAATTGTTGATGTGCCGGTAGGCGTCCATGTCCGACCAGCGCATGTGCACGTCGTGCACGAACCTCGTCACGTAAGCGCTCAGTCGCGGGTCAGCTTGCGGTGCGTGACGGCGTGCGGCCGGGCGGCGTCCGGGCCGAGGCGCTCGATCTTGTTCTTCTCGTAGGAATCGAAGTTGCCCTCGAACCAGAACCATTTCGCCGAGTCCTCGTCGTCGCCCTCCCACGCCAGGATGTGCGTGGCGATCCGGTCGAGGAACCAGCGGTCGTGGCTTGTGATCACCGCGCAGCCCGGGAAGTCGAGCAGCGCGTGCTCGAGAGAGCCGAGCGTCTCGACGTCGAGATCGTTGGTCGGCTCGTCGAGCATCAGCAGGTTGCCGCCGTCTTTGAGGGTCAGTGCGAGGTTGAGGCGGTTGCGCTCGCCGCCGGACAGCACGCGCGACGGCTTCTGCTGGTCGGGTCCCTTGAACCCGAATGCCGACACGTAGGCGCGGGACGGCATCTCGACACTGCCGACGTTGATGTAGTCGAGCCCGTCGGAGACGAGCTCCCATACGTTCTTGCTCGGGTCGAGGCCGCCGCGGCCCTGGTCGACATAGCTGATCTTGACCGTGTCGCCGACCCGCAGCTCGCCGGAATCCGGCTTCTCCTGGCCGATGATCATCTTGAACAGCGTGGTCTTGCCGACACCGTTCGGACCGATGACGCCGACGATGCCGCCGCGCGGCAGGCTGAAGGAGAGGTTCTCGATCAGCAGCTCGTCGAACCCCTTCGTCAGGCCCTCGGCTTCGACCACGACGTTGCCCAGCCGTGGACCCGGCGGGATCTGGATCTCCTCGAAGTCGAGCTTGCGGGTCTTCTCGGCCTCGGACGCCATCTCCTCGTAGCGCTGCAGGCGCGACTTGCTCTTGGCCTGCCGGCCCTTTGCGTTCTGCCGCACCCAGTCCAGCTCTTCGAGCAGCCGCCGCTGCAGCTTCTGATCCTTCTTGCCCTGCACGTCGAGGCGCGCGGCCTTCTTCTCGAGGTACGTCGAGTAGTTGCCTTCGTAGGGGTAGGCGCGGCCGCGGTCGAGTTCGAGGATCCACTCGGCGACGTTGTCGAGGAAGTACCGGTCGTGGGTGACGGCGAGGACGCAGCCGGGGTATTTCGCGAGGTGCTGCTCGAGCCACTGCACCGACTCGGCGTCGAGGTGGTTGGTGGGCTCGTCGAGCAGCAGCAGGTCCGGCTGTTCGAGCAGCAGCTTGCACAGCGCGACGCGCCGCCGCTCGCCACCGGACAGATGCGTGACGGCCTCGTCGCCCGGCGGGCAGCGCAGCGCATCCATCGCCTGCTCGATGCGGCTGTCGAGCTCCCATCCCTCGGCGTGCTCGATCTTCTCCATCAACTCGCCCTGCTCGGCCAGCAGCGCGTCGAAGTCGGCGTCCGGCTCGCCCATCGCGGCCGACACCTCTTCGAAGCGAGCCAGCGTGGCGCGCAGGTCGGCGACCGCGTCCTCGACATTGCCGCGGACCGTCTTCGTCTCGTCGAGCGACGGTTCCTGCTCGAGCAGGCCCACCGAGTAGCCCGGCGAGAGCCGCGCGTCACCGTTCGACGCCTGGTCGAGGCCAGCCATGATCTTCAGGACGCTCGACTTCCCTGCGCCGTTCGGCCCCACTACACCGATCTTGGCGCCGGGCAGGAACGACAGCGTGACGTCGTCGAGGATCACCTTGTCGCCGTGCGCCTTGCGCACCTTGTACATCGTGTAGATGAACTGGGCCACTATCCGTCCTTTTCACGCTCGCAAACCCGGGAATCACCTTCCAGTGTTCCAGGCACGGCGGCGCCGACACTCGCAGCGCCCGGCCCGGACCGTTTCGCGGTCCGGGCCGGCTGCCGTCCTCGACGCCGAGGCAGGCCGGATCAGGACGCGGCCGCGAACTCCGGCTCGGGCACAGCGCCCTGATCCGCGGCCGGTGACCCGCCGGTGCCGACCCCGGCCGGCGCGCCGTACTCGTCCGGAACGCTCGCCTCGATGCCGTGCCAGTGGTCGCTCTCGTCGGCGGGCAGCCCCTGCTCGTCGCGGGTGACGGTGACCGAGGGGCCGGACTGGTAGACCCGGGTGAACTGGCTCGTCCCGCGCGACAGGTCGTGCCCGACCGCCGTGGCCTCGAGCTCGTACGCGGTGCGCACCTGCTCCTCGACCGTGTATTCGCGCATGTAGTACCGCCCGGTCACGACGACGGGTTGGCCCTTGCGGATGGACCGATCGACGTTCTCGGCCATCGCGCGCCAGCACGTCACCGTGACATAGAGCGTTCCGTTGTCGACGAACTTCTCCTGCTCGCGGTCGAACCGGCGCGAGGTGGAGGCGACGCGGAAGTTCGTGACCGCGAAACCGTTCTTCGTCTCACGCTTGCGCGGATCGTCGACCACATTGCCGACGATCGTCATCTGGGTGTCGTTCATCGTGCTGCTCCTGCTCGCTCGTCCGGGAATCTCCGGGCGCCCACGGTGGGCGTGGCAGCAACGAAACCGCTCGGCGGGGACGCACCGCGACAGCACAACGAGATCTGTGGACGACGGCTGGATCTGTGGACGGGCTGCGTGGGAAATGTCAGGCGGGTGTGCTAGCGGCCGTCCGGAACGCACGCCGGTAGGAGCCCGGGGACACACCGACGATGCGTCCGAAGTGATGCCGCAACATCGCGCCTGTCCCGAAGCCGCAGCGCGCCGCGACCGTGTCCACCGGGTCGTCGCCCTGCTCGAGCAGCCGCCGCGCCAGCATCACCCGCTGGTGGGTCAGCCAGAGATGCGGCGTCGTCCCCGTCTCCGCGCGGAACCGGCGGGCGAAGGTCCGCGGGCTCATCGCGGCGCGTGCGGCGAGCGAGTCCGTGGTGTGCTCGACGTCCAACTCGGCGCTCAGCTCGTCGAGCAGTGGCGCGAGCGTGTCGGCCGGCCGGGCGCGGATCGGGACGTCGACGAACTGCGCCTGTCCCCCGTCGCGATGCGGCGGCATGACCATTCGGCGCGCCACACGGCGTGCGACCTCCGCGCCGTGGTCGGCGCGGATCAGGTGCAGGCACAAGTCCAGCCCGGACGCGGTGCCGGCCGAGGTCAGCACCGGCCCGTCGCACACGAACAGCACGTTCGGGTCGACGTGCGCCTTCGGGAATCGCCGCGCGAGCTCGTCCGCGTAGCGCCAGTGGGTCGTGCAGTTGCGTCCGTCGAGCAGGCCGGCCGCACCCAGCGTGAACGCGCCCGCGCAGACGCTCATGACGCGGGCGCCACGCTCGACCGTCTCCCGGAGCAGTTCGCTGACGACATCTGGCGGGTCGTCCCTGGTGACCTGGGCCGGCACCACCACGAGGTCCGCCTCCCGTGCCCGGGACAACCGGTGCGGGGTCGAGATCGTGAAGCCCGCCGCCGTCCGCACCGACGCCTTGGCCGACACGACGGCGCAGTCGTAGTTGGGCAGGCCCTCGTCGCTGCGGTCGAGACCGAACCCCTCCCAGGCGACGCCGAGCTCGAAGGGCTGGACGCCGTCGAGGGCGATGATGGCTACTGAGCGGATCGGCTTGCGACGAGACATGCCCTCCACCCTGCCACGAGGAGTGGCAGGATTTCAACGAACATCGACAATAAGTCAGTCGCGGCAGCATGTTGACGAGCGCACACTTACTGCCATGGCCGTCGCACTGTTCCTCCTCGTGTTGCTCGTCGTGCTGGGCGCTGCGGTCCTCCTGGGCCGCACGCCTGACACGCGCGATCCGGAGTTCTCGCTGGGCAGGGTGGTCGCGCCGCACGCGGCGTCGGACGAGAAGAGCAGATAATGTGCTGCGTCCGACGCCCCCGTAGCTCAGCGGATAGAGCAGCCGCCTTCTAAGCGGTTGGTCGCAGGTTCGATCCCTGCCGGGGGCACTCGAGACCCGCAACCGCAACGGTGGTCGACCAGACGCGGGCGGAACGGGATCGGCTCACGCGAACTCCTTGGGCGGCGCCGGCGCGATTGCGCAGGGCGCGTCAGCTCAGGCCGGAGTCACCGCGAGCCGCCACGCCTCCCAGCCGCCGATGAGGTCCGAGACGTCCCGGTGTCCCGCGCGGCGCAGCACGCTGGCCGCGACCGAAGACCGGACGCCGCTCTGGCAGTACACGACGACCGGCGAGTGCTCGGGCACCTCGTCGACGCGCGGCAACAGCTCGGCGAGCGGGATGCTGCGGGCACCCTCGATCTGCCCGGCATCGAGCTCGCCCGGGTTGCGCACGTCGACCAATACCGGCGGCACGTCCCACCGCATCGCCTGCCGCAGGTCGCGCACCGTCAACCGGCTCGCCCGATCGATCTCGGCCGGAATCTCGAGAAACGTGCGCTCCGGCTCGGCCAAATGGCCGGCGACCGCGTCGAAGCCGATCCGGGCGAGCCTGGTGACGACCTCCTGCTCGCGGCCGCCAGCGGCGACGATCAGGAGCTGCGCGCCGGGCGTGACGGCCATGCCGGCCCGCTCGGCGAACCGACCGTCGGCGGGCACGTTGATCGAGCCCCTGACATGCGCGTCGGCGAACTCCCGCGGATCGCGCGCATCGACGATCGCCGCCCCTGCGTCGCGTCGCGCCAGGAACTCGGCGGCCGGCAGCGCCGCGAGGTGCGCACCGACCTCGAACAGCTCATGCTGCTTGCGGTTCAGCACGGCGTCGAAGCCGAAGTAGCCGGGGGCGGTCGGCTGCCCTTCGGTGACTATCTCGACGAACCGCGCGACGCTCATCGGCCGGCATGCGTAGTTGGTGGCGCGCTGCACGCCGATCGTCGACTGCCGCTCGGTGGACAAGTTCTTGCCGCAGGCCGAGCCGGCGCCGTGCGCGGGGAAGACGCGCGCCGCGTCCGGCAGCGTCATCAGGCGACGTTGGATGCTGTCGCAGAGCATCGTGGCCAGCTCGGTCGCGCTGTGCCCGACCGACGACAGCAGGTCCGGACGTCCGACGTCGCCGATGAACAGGGTGTCACCGGTCAGCACGCCGTAGGCGATCTCGTCGTCCGCGTGCTCGTACACCTGGATGCTGATCGACTCCGGCGTGTGGCCCGGCGTTTCGATCACCTCGAGGACGACGTCGCCGAGCCTAAGCCGCTCGCCGTCGGCCAGCCGGCGGATCGGATACTCCACCCCCGCGGCGCGCCGCCCGTACCCGATCCATGCCCCGGTGCGCGCGGCGAGTTCGAGGTGACCGGCGAGGAAGTCGGCGTGGAAGTGGGTGTTGATCACCCCGCAGATCCGCAGGCCGTGTGCCGCAGCGTCGGCCAGGTACTCAGCGATGTCGCGACGCGGGTCGACCACCACGGCCAGCCCGGTGGCCTCGTCCCCCACCAGGTAGGAGGCCTGTGACAGACAGTCCAGGTAGTACTGCGCGAAGTACATCCGGCTCCCTCCCACGTCGGCGAAACACCGACGGTAACGCCGAGCGCCGCCTGCACACCACAACCCGCGTCGTCGTGGCCGTGCGCAACGCAGAAGCAGTCGGCCGTGTCTGGCAGGTTGGCCGCGGGGCGTGAGTCTGCCGGGCCACGGCCGTCGGGCAGGATGGCGGCGTGCAGTCGCCTGAGATCGACCAGCTCGACGGGGAGATTCGCCGTGCGTCGACCGGCCCCGACGAGGACTAAGCGGTGGTGCTGGAGGCGTCGGTGGTGCAGTGTAGTTGATCCGCACGAACGTACGGCCAGTGCCGCCTGGCGTTTGCTGCAGCCCTAGATGTCTTGCACGAGCCGCACGTTCGTGCGGCAATTGCCTTGCCGGAGACGTCTTCTGGCAATAGGATGATGTTCGCCGCACGGGCGTGCGGCGATACGAGGGAGTACGCGTGGGTGCCACGGAGTCGCGCTTGGCACGCGAGGTGCGCGCCCGCCGCGCCGCGCTGCAGCTGAAGCAGGAGGACGTCGCTGATCTCGCCGGCGTCTCCGAACGTTTCGTCTACGCCCTCGAGAACGGCAAGCAGACGGTTCAACTCGACAAGGTCGTGGCGGTGCTCAACGCGCTGGGACTGCACCTCCAGATCCACCGCGGCGCCGACACCACGATCCGATGACCACCGCCGGCGACAGCGAGCTGGAGCAACTACGCAGCGTCGACGGCGCGGACGTGGTCAAAGCCGGCCGCGTCGCGGCAACGCTGCGGCGCACCCAGAACGGCGTCGAATTCCGCTATCGGGACGACTGGGTGGACCAGCAGCGGCCGCCCGTGGCCACCACGCTGCGCGTGTCGCGCGAGCCGGTCCTACGGCCCGGCGGAGCGCTGCCCGCGTACTTTGCCGGCCTGCTGCCCGAAGGTCGCCGGCTCGGTGCGCTGCGTCGGGCGGTGAAGACCTCGGCCGATGACGAGCTGTCGTTACTGCTCGCGGTAGGGGCCGACGCGATCGGCGACGTCCAAGTCGTGCCCGCCGGTTTCGCACCGCATGAGGTCCCGCCGCGGATCGCTGTCGAGAACATCGCCGAGGTGAGCTTCGCCGAGCTGCTGGCAGAGCTCGGCGTCCGCGCCCAGCGGATGGCGCTGCCCGGGGTCCAGGACAAGACCAGCGCGGCGATGATCAACCTTCCGGTCGCGCGAGCGGGGGAGCGGTACATCCTCAAGTTGAACCCGCTCGGCGAGTACCCACACCTGGTCGAGAACGAAGCGTTCTTCCTCGACGCGGCGCGTCTGTCGGGGTTGACCGTCCCGCCGCATCAGCTCGCAACCGACCGCGACGGGGCAGCGGGGTTGCTTGTGCGTCGCTTCGATCGCATCACGGTCGACGGCGAGCTGCAGGCGCTTGCGGTGGAGGACGGGTGTCAGGCAGCAAACTGTCCGCCGGCTGACAAGTACCTGCTGGGTACGAACCGTACGTTCGCCGCACTGACCGCGGTCTGCGATGCGCCCGCGGCCGCCGGTCGGGAGCTGCTCCGTCAACTCGCTTTCGCCTACCTGACCGGCAACGGTGACGCGCACGCCAAGAACTTCTCGGTGCTGCGGGATGTGTCGGGTGAGTGGCGCGTCTCGCCCGTGTACGACGCGCCGTGCTCGCATGTCTACGGCGACACCACCATGGCCATGTCGATCGACGGCCGGTCCGGGTCGGACTTCGGCGCAATCGACTTCGCGGAGCTCGCGAAATCGCTCGGGGTGCCTGAGCGCGCGACGCGACGTGCGCTGAGCGAGTTGGTCGAGCGGGTCGACCGATGGCTGCCCAACCTCGACTCGCTGCCCTTCGACCGCGGACAGCTGAGCAAGCTGCGCCGCGTCATCGCGCACCGACGGGCACGGCTGGTTTCGTAACGGTCGGTCGTAGCACGACCGCCCTGTAGTGAGGCTCTGCCCATCGGTGGACGGCGTTCAAGAAAACTGAACACGCCCACCGCGTGCGCGGGCAGCGCTGCGAGCGGCACGATCTCGAGCGCGGCGGGTTGCTCGACGCCAGCGCAACGGCGCGGCGGCCCCGTCGCCGTGGGCCGGGCGCGGGTTCAGCGCGGTCACGCACCTGCGATCGCCGCGGTGAGAGAGTGAGCGGATGTCTGACCGGCCCGCGCCCCTCCAGGCCTGGCACGCCGTCGTCGCGGGGAAGGATCCCGCGCTGCTCGACGGTCTGCTCGCCGACGAGGTCGTCTTCCGCTCCCCCGCCGTGTTCGCGTCGCAACAGGGCAAGGCGCTCACCGCCGCCTACCTGAGCGCGGCGCTCGCCGTGCTCGGCCCGACCCTGCGCTACGTCGACGAGTGGTACGCCGAATCGAGCGCGGTGCTCGAGTTCGAGGCCGATGTCGACGGCCTGTTCGTGCACGGGGTCGACATGCTGCGCTGGAACGATGCGGGCCTGCTGACCGGCTTCACTGTGATGGTCCGACCGCTGCGCGGGCTGCAGCAGCTGATCACCCGGATGGGTGAGCTGCTCGCGCCGCGGTGAACTCGCGGATGTGGCTGCTTGGGCGGACCGTCCGTCACACATGAGGGATTGCTCATCGCGCGCTCACGCCTGCGCCATCGTGCGGCGTCAATGTTGGTGGTGAGCAAAGGAGGTGATCCAGATGGCAGACATCAAGCACACTGGCAGCGGGTTCGAGCGGCACAGCCGCGACCGGCGGCACGCCGAGCGTTCCAAGGAGGCTCGCAAGCACGACCACGGCAAGGACAAGGACAAGCGCGACCGCTGAGCCGGTGCGCACAACAACGCGGAATGCCTTCCCCCCACGAGGGGAAGGCATTCCGCGTTATTGCGTGGCGGTCGGCTGGCGCGGCGCGGCGGTCGCGCTGACGTCGACGAGTCGATACCCCGCGCCCCGTACCGTCCGGATCCGCTCAGGGCCGATCTTGTTACGCAGATACCGGACGTAGACCTCGACGACGTTCGAGCTGGGGTCGTAGTCGTATCCCCAGACCCGGCTGAGCAGCTGTTCCCGGCTCAGGATGTGACCAGGATGGGAGAGGAACACCTCGGCAAGTGCGAACTCGCGCGCCGAGAGCTCGACGATGCGCCCCGCGACAGTCAGCTCGTGCGTCCTCAGGTCGAGGCTCAGGTCGCCGGCGCGCAGCGTGAACACCTCCGCGGACGGCTCCGAGCGCAGCCGCAACCGCACGCGGGCGAGCAACTCCGGCAGCCGGAACGGCTTGCTCATGTAGTCGTCTGCGCCGCCGTCGAGACCGGCCACGACGTCCTCGGAGCTGCCGCGCGCGGTCAACACGATGATCGGCAACCGGACGCGGCGTCGGCGCAGTTCGGTGAGCACGCTCAGTCCATCGCGTCCGGGGAGCCCCAGGTCGAGCAGCATGAGGTCGAACTGCCCGGTGAGCGCGAGCTCGAACGCCAGGTCGCCGTCATCGACCGCGGTGGTCGCGTGCCCCTCCGCACGCAGTCCCTTGGTCAGAAACCGCACGATCTGCGGGGTGTCTTCGGCTATCAGGATTCTGCTCATGGCGATCCGATCGGGTGGAGTTGGCGACCTGGGTCCGGCGCGGCGGCCGGCACCAGTCGAAGGGCAAGCGTGAACGTCGCTCCGCCGCCGGGCGTGTCGGTGAGGCGCACCGACCCGCCGTGCGCTTCGGCGATCGCCGCGACGATGGACAGCCCCAGCCCGGTGCTGCGGTCGTGCCGGTCGTCGAGCTGGACGAATCGATCGAAGATCCGATCCCGATCGGAGAGTGGCACGCCGCGGCCGTGGTCGATCACCGCGAACGCGAGTTCGCCGGCAGACGCCGACAGCTGCAGCTCAAGTGCCACGCCCGGCTCGGTGTGCGCGATCGCGTTGGCCGCGAGCTGCATGACGGCCTGCGTCACGCGATGGGCGTCGAAGACCGCCCAGCCGCGCAGCGTGGACTGCACACTCCATTCGCGCCCGCTCAGCGCATCGGCCTTGGCAGCCAGCGACGTCGCGAACTCGGCGAGGTCGGTTGGCGCGGGGCGCAGGAAGTCGGGCTGCTCGCTCGCGGCGAGCAGCGAGAGCTCGTCGACGAGGCGCGACATACGCGACAGCTCGTCGGCGACTATCGCCAGCGTGTCGGCGTCCTCGCGATCGCTGGCGGTCATCGTGTCGAGGTTGCCCTGCACGATCGTGATCGGCGTCCGCAATTCGTGACCGGCGTCGGCAAGGAACTGGCGTTGCGCCGCGAAGGCGTTCTGCAGCCGGTCGAGCATCGCGTTGAAGGTGGCCGCCATGTGGCTCACCTCGTCGTTGCCGGTGACCGGGAGGCGGTCGGCCAGGTTGGCGTCGGTGATGGTGCGCGCAAGGTCCGTCGTGGCCCGGATCGGCCGCAGGACCCGTCCGGCCATGAGCCAGGCCAGCACCGAGGCGAGCGCGAGGGAGGCGACGCCGACCTCGAGCTGCAGGCGCGTCACCCGCCACACCATGGCGTGCTCGGGTCCGGTGAGGACGGCCGCAACAAAGGTGCCCCGTGCCGGATCGCCCGGGGCGCGCACCGGAACAGCGGTGTAGCGAGCCGGCCCGGCGGGCAGGTGGAGGGTGCCGTGGGTCTGCTTCGTGATCGCGGCCAGCCGCGCCCACTGCGCCGCTTCGCCCTTGAGCGCAGCCGCCGTCGTGTCCCCGCTAACCGACATGACCCGGCCGTCGAGCAGAGCGATCAGCACGATGTCGCTCCGCGGAACCGCCCTGCGGGTGCCTTCGCGCAGCCGCGCGGCGACCGGCCCGAGCCCGGCGGCCGACTCGGCGGGCTTCTCGGAACTGAACTCGACGATCTCGTGGGCGACTTCCTGGTTGATCGTCGCGTCGGCGCGGTGGCTCAGGACGACGTTCACCGCTTCGGTGGTGGCAAGGAGCGCGGTCGCGAGCAGTCCGACCGACCAGCCGAGGATCCGGACCCGCGCCGAGACGCGACGCCGGCGCGGACGCACTCGCTCGTCCGGTGTGCGCGCGGCCGATCGCTCCGGCATCGCCGGCACGACTCTCGCCTCGGCCACAAGACCAATTGTTCACGGCTTCCGATGGCACGGCGATGTGCACTGGATGAGGTTGTTCTCATCTTCGTCGCCGATGAACGCCTTCTCATACCCGTCTCACGGTGGCGCCAACGGAGTGTTCGAGGCTGCCGTCATGCGGCCGCTGAGAGGTTTCGCAAACCGTGAGGGAGCAGATCATGACATATGCCGTGGCAGGCTTCGCGGTGCTGTGCCTGCTCTCGGTGCTGGCCGGATTCGCCGTGCGCGCACGGGTCGCCCGAACGTCGGCGACCCGGTCGCGCCGGGTGCACGGCGGCGCCGGCCGCACCGACCTGCAACCCGCCGCGCTGCACCGCTGGCGGACGCTGGGCCGGGTCCTCGTGGGTCCGGATCTGCTGATCGCGACCACCGCAGTGTGGTTGATGCTGCTCGACACCGCGCTCGCGCTCGCTGCGCCGTGGCCGGTCAAGATCGTCATCGACCAGGTGATCGGCCACCAACCGTACCCGAGGGTCCTCTCGCCCCTCGCCCACCTCGGGCCGATCGCGGCCACGATCGGCGTGGCGGCGGCCGGACTCGCTTTGCTGGCGGGCGGCGCGCTGGCCGCCTACCTCGTCACGTATCTCGTCACCGCGGTGGAGGAGCGCGCGACCGGGCGGCTGCGCGTCGCGACGATGGCGCACGTCCTTCACGTGCCCGCGTCCGGTCTCGCGGACTACCCCACGGGCGAACTGGCCAACCGGGTCAGCGGTGACGCCGCCCTGGTGTCCGGAGCGCTGACCAGTGCGGTGGAGACGCTCATCCCGGAGACCAGCGTGCTGCTCGGAATGGCGGCGATCACCGCCCTGCTCGACTGGCGCCTGACGCTCGTGGCGCTCGCGGTGATTCCCATGTTCATCGGCACCGCCCGGCTCCGGAACCGATCGGTGCGACCCGCGCAGCGTGTGGCGCGGGCGCGCTCAGGTGACCTCGCCGCGCTCACCACCGACCTGCTCTCGCGACTGCCTGCGGTCCAGGTGTTCGCCCAGGCACCGGCCGAGCTCACCGCGTTCCGCCGTGCCAGCGACCGCACCGCTCGAGCCGAAGTCGAGGCCGTCGACGCGGGCGCCCGGTTCACCCCGATCACCGACGTGCTGCCTGGCATAGCACTCGCCGGAGCGCTCATCGCGGGCGCGCTGGAGGTACGGAGCGGCCACCTCACGGTGGGCGGCCTGGTGGTGTTCCTCGCCTACCTGTCCAGCCTCACCACCCCCGTCCACGCCCTGGCGAGCCTGTCGGGCAGCCTGACCCGTGGCCTGGCCAGCAGGGAGCGCCTTGCCGAACTGCTGCAGATCCCGGCGACGCCGGTTCGCGTCGGTGCCGAAGCCGGTTCAGACGACGCGCAGGTCAGCCCGGTTGCCATCTCCGTCGACGCAGTGACGGTGCGGCGCGGACCGCGTCGCCTGGTGCTCGCCGAGCTCACCTTCGCGATCGACGAGGGCGAGTTCGTGTGCATCGCCGGCCCGTCCGGCGCCGGCAAGACGACGGTGCTGTCGGTGCTCAGCCGCCTCGTGGTGCCCGACGCCGGTCGCGTCCGACTCCGCGGACGCGACCTCGCCACGATCCCGCCCGAGCAGCTGTACAAGATCGTCACTCTGGTGCCGCAGGACCCGTGGCTGCACACCGGCAGCATCGCCGACAACATCCGTTACGGACGGCCGCACGCGACCGACGCACAGCTGCGCGACGCCGCCGCCCAGGCGGGCGTGGCGCGGTTCGTCGAGTCGCTGCCGGACGGGTACGACACGCAGATCGGCGAACACGGCAGCCGACTCTCCGGCGGGCAGCAGCGGCGCATCGCGCTCGCGCGTGCGCTGTTGCTCGACACGCCCGTCCTGCTGCTCGACGAACCGACGACTGGACTCGACCGGCAAGCCCGCGCCGAACTCATCGCCACGCTTCGCTCGATAACCCACCGCACGGTGTTGGTGGCCACCCACGAGCGCGACCTCGCGGCGGTCGCCGATCGGATCATCCACCTCGCGCCGCCGGCTCAGTCGGGCAGCTGCTCGCCCAGGGACACCGGCGGCAGCAGCTCGCCCGCCGGCGTGCGCACCCACCGTCCGCCGGTCTCCCGACGCTCCCGCCAGGTGGTGTATCGGTAGCGGTACCCCCGATCACCGCTCAGACGGCGGTGCTGAGGTCGGTGATGATGCGCTCGATCTCGGCGAGTGCGAATGCGGCCACCTGTCGCTGCGCCGCATCGGCGGTCGCGTCCTTCTCCTCGAGATCGCCGATCACCAGGATGTTCTCGTCGTTGAGTGTCGCGGCCGGCGCGGTGTAGTTGAAGCTGCCGGCGATGACGAGCCGCTCGTCGATGACCATCAGCTTGTGGTGCACCTTGCGCACGCCAGTGCCCGCCTTGTTCTCGTACAGCTCGACACCCGCCGATTTGAGCGGCTGGGTGGCGGCCCATTGCTGGACGCCCTGGCCGCGGTCGAGGACGCCGCGCAGCCTGGTCAGCTGCCCGACGAGCCGGATCATCGTGTCGTCGATGCCGGAGGACTGCGCGAAGGTGAACATCGCGAAGTCGATGCTGGTCGTGGCCTTGAGCATCTGCTTCATGATCTCCATCTCCGGCCCCTGGTCGGGCGCGAAGACCGGCTTGATCCGCACGTGCGCGAGCCGGAACTCGGCCGGGCGGGGTTCGTGGCGCTCGTGCAACTCGCCGAACGTGCCGCTGCGCAACCTGGTGAACTCCGCGAGGTACTGAGTGGCCGCGCTCTGCCCGTGCAGGACGACAACGTGGTTGAGGTTGTTGCCGCTCTTCACCCCGTTGCCGGGTGGATTGGTACCTGTGTCGGTCAGGGTGAAGTTGGTCGAGCCGGTGAGCACGGCAGCACCTGACTCGCCAGGGTCGCGGACGATGAACTTCTGGTGGAAGATCGCCGGGTTCAGGTCCGTGACGACGTCGACGTCAGCACGCAGCAGCGCGTCGTGGATCACCCGGTTGCCCTCGTTGCCGCCGGCGGCCGTCCACGGGTCGGCGACTGCTGGGGCCTCGATCAGATAGTCGCCCTCGAGGATCATCTGGACACGCACCTTGGCCTTCTTCGCCGCCAGGATCGCGTCGGCGATGGTGCGCGAGTCCAGCTCCTGCACGGCGATGTAGAGCGTCTTCTTCGCGCCGGCGATGAACGCGCGGATGACCGCGTCCAGATCGTCCGGAGCGCCGAGAACGGGCGGCCCGGCATAGAACTCCACGGCACCCAGCTGCACA
This sequence comes from uncultured Actinomycetota bacterium, assembly GCA_963797455.1. GTDB lineage: Bacteria > Actinomycetota > Actinomycetes > Mycobacteriales > Jatrophihabitantaceae > Jatrophihabitans. Next base: position 594,913 of record CAWCPK010000001.1, read on the forward strand.
CTCATGACGCACCCCCGTCCATGAGGAGCACGATCGCCGATCGCAGATACGCGTCCCCTCGGATCAGTGTGCGCCTGGAAGCTACTCGCGCGTAACCTGACGAGCGGTATGTCCGTCCGAGCGAAGGGCCAGCCCGTGACCGTTTCGGCTTCTCGCGACTCCGTCGCCACCGAGCGCAGCATCCCGGACACGGTGGCGCAGCTGCGTGCCACTTTCCGAAGCGGGCGTACCAAGCCCGTCGAGTGGCGCCTCGCCCAGCTCGATGCCGTTGCCCGGCTCGTCGCCGAGCGGGAGCCCGACTTCGCTGCGGCGCTCGAGAAGGACCTCGGCCGGGGTGCCGTCGAGGCGTGGATGGCCGACCTCGCCCCCGTCACCGGCGAGGCGAGACATGCGGCCAAGAGGCTGCGCGCCTGGATGAAGCCGACCCGGGTCAAGCTGCCGATGAGCGTGCAGCCCGGCAAGGGCTGGTACCAGTACGAGCCGCTCGGCGTCGTGCTCATCATCGGCCCGTGGAACTACCCGATCCACCTCATCCTCGCCCCGCTCGTCGGCGCCATTGCAGCCGGCAACTGTGCAGTCCTCAAGCCCTCAGAGCACACCCCTGCCTGCTCGGCGCTGCTGGCCGAGCTGCTCCCCCGCTACCTCGACGCGGACGCCATCGCGGTGGTCGAGGGCGCGGCCGACGCCACCCAGGAACTGCTCGACCAGGCGCTCGACCACTGCTTCTTCACCGGCGGCCCGGAGATCGGCAAGGCGGTGATGGCCGGTGCGGCCAAGCACCTCACGCCGGTCACCCTCGAGCTGGGCGGCAAGAGCCCGGTCATCGTGGCCCACGACGCCAAGCTCAAGGTTGCGGCCCGACGGATCGCCTTTGCGAAGCTGCTCAACTCGGGCCAGACCTGCGTCGCGCCCGACTACGTGCTCGTCGACCGGACGATTCGCGACACCTTCGTCGACGAGCTCGACAAGGCCGTCACCGCTTTCTCCAACGGGCCGACGCTGCCGATCGTCAGCACCCGGCAGGCCACCCGCCTCGCAGGACTGGTCGAGAGCGCCGGCGGGCGCACGGTGCGCGGCGGCAAGGTCGACCCCGAGGGCAAGACCGCCGAGCTGACCATCATCGTCGACCCGGACGCTGACTCCGACGTCATGCGGGACGAGATCTTCGGGCCCGTCCTGCCGATCGTCACCGTCGACTCCATCGACGACGCGATCGCGCACGTGCAGCAGGGACCCAAGCCACTCGCCCTGTACCTGTTCAGCGAGAGCCGGGCCAACGAGGAGCGGGTGGTCGACGAGATCAGCAACGGTGGCACCGTCGTGAACCACCTCATGTACCACCTGCTCGTGAACGAGCTGCCGTTCGGCGGCGTCGGCACCAGCGGTACCGGTGCGTACCACGGCAAGTGGGGTTTCGAGACGTTCAGCCACCGCAAATCGGTGCTGCGCAAGCCCACCTGGCCCGACCCGTCCCTCGCCTACCCGCCGTTCGGGAAGCTCAAGCAGAAGATCATGCGCAAGCTCTTCTGACCGTCCGGTCCGCGTCAGTCGTCGGCGGCCTTGCCGGCCGCCTCGCGCATCTCGAACGCGTCGCTGGCCCATTCACCCAGCTCGTGGGCGATGTCGCGCACCGCCCCGGTGATGATCGTGGCAATCCGTCCGACGTGGCCGGCCGCCGACTCGGTCAGGACTTGAGCCGTGTCCTTGGCGACCTCGAGCCTGCTCAGCATGACGTCCTCGCTTCGATCGGCCGTCACGCGACGGCGCGGACCCTCGGGATCACCGTAACCGCAGGGTCCTGGACGGCGGAACCGCGGGACGGCAGCGCGAGGCGCAAGATCTTGCCCCACGTGGAGCCGAGCTGCTTCGAGAGGCGTCCCGTGTTGTAGGGCAGGCCGTACTTCTCGCACAGGGCGCGGACCTCAGGGGCGATCTCGCGGGTAGCGGCGGGCCGGCAGATCCGGGAAGAGGTGGTGCTCGATCTGGTGCGACAGGTTGCCGGACAGGAGGTGGAACAGGCTGCCGCCGGTGATGTTCGCCGAGCCCATCATCTGCCGGACGTACCACTGCCCGCGGCTCTCGTTCTCGGTCTCCTCCTCGGTGAAGGTCGCGACGCCGGTCGGGAAGTGCCCGCAGAAGATGATCGAGTAGGCCCAGAGGTTACGGACGAGGTTCGCGGTGGCGTTGGCCGAGAGCGTGGACAGGAACTGCGGACCGGTGACCAGCGGGAACAGGACGTAGTCCTTCAGCGTCTGCTTGCCGATCTTGCGCCAGATGCCGCGCAACAGGTCCTTGTTCTCCGACATCTTGCGCTTGCCGCTGATCACGTTCTCGGTCTCGAGGTCGTGCAGCGCCACGCCGTACTGGAAGAACGTCATCAGCAGGAACGCCCACACCGGGTTGCCGAGGTAGTAGGGGTTCCACCTCTGGCTCTCGTCCATCCGCAGGACGCCGTAGCCGATGTCGCGGTCCTTGCCGTTGATGTTCGTGTACGTGTGGTGCAGGTAGTTGTGCGAGTGCCGCCACTGGTCGGACGGGCAGGCGGTGTCCCACTCGAAGCGCTTGGAGTTCAGCGCCGGGTCGCGCATCCAGTCGTACTGCCCGTGCATGACGTTGTGCCCGATCTCCATGTTGTCGAGGATCTTCGACAGGGACAGCGCGGCGGTGCCGAGCAGCCAGAACGGCGGCAGCGCGCTGAGCATCAGCGACGCTCGTCCGGTCACCTCGAAGGCGCGCTGCGCCTTGATGATGTTGTAGATGTACTTGCGGTCGTCCTCGCCCAGGTCCTCGGCGATGCGGGTCGCGGATCGCGTCGAGCTCGCGGCCGAGTTCGTCGAGCTGCTCGTCGGTCAGTGTGATGGTCATGGTCGGTCCTTCCTCAGAGATCGATGGCGACGTCGCCGACGGGCGCCGAGATGCACAGCTGGACCTCGTTGTCGGGGTCGCTGTGCAGTTCGCCGGTGCGGACGTTGCGCGTGCAGCCGGACGTCTTGACCTTCGTGCAGGTGAAGCAGATGCCCATCCGGCAGCCATAGTCGGGCGTGAGACCGGCGGCCTCCGCCTGCTCGAGCAGGGTGGCGCCGGAGTTCTCGACGACGGTGTCGCCGAAGCGCACCGAGCCGGTGGCGTCGCCGTCGGCCACCGCCGCTACCGGCGCGGTGAACTCCTCGGTGTGCAGCGCGTCCTGGATCCCCTTGGCCGCGTAGTGATCGCCGATCGCGGCCATCAGCCCCGGCGGGCCGCACAGGAACGTCTGCGCTTCCGGGTACCAGGGCGCTGCCTCGGCCAGGTGCGTCTCGTCGAAGCGCCCGTAGAGGTCGCCGCCGTCCCGCTGCCTGGTGTAGGCGAGGACGAGCCGCACGTTCGGACGGTCGGCCGCAAGAGACCGCAGCTGCGCCAGATGCGCCACGTCCGCCTCGGTGCCCGCATAGTGCAGGAAGACGATCTCGCCGCCGTGCCGCTCGTCGACCAGCGTCCGCAGCATCGACAGCACCGGGGTGATGCCGCTGCCGCCGCTGATCAGCAACGTCCGATCCGGGCGTCGCTCGGGCAGCTGGAACGTGCCGTCGGCCGGTGCGAGGCCGAGGACGAGCCCCGGCTTCGCGCTCGCGTACAGGTACTGCGACACGACGCCCTGCGGATGGGCCCTGATCGTGAGCTCGATCCGTCCGTCCGCGCGGTGCTGCGAACCGGACGGCGAGTAGCACCGCGTGCGGCGCACGCCGTCGATGTCAACCGCGACCTGGACGAACTGGCCGGCCTGGAAGCCGCGCCACTGCCGGGTCGGGCGGAGGGTCAGGGTGACGCTGTCGGCGGTCGTGCGCTCGACGTCGGTCACGACGGCGCGCAGCTCGCGGACGGTGAGCATCGGGTGGACGAGTTCGAGGTACCGGTCGAGGCCGTGCGGCGTCGCCAACGCCTCGAGCAGTTTCAGTGCACGATTGTTCACTCGACTAGTTTGCGAACTAGGTCCCGGATATGTCAACGCCAGCCGACGTGACGGCCCGCACGTTGCTGTCAGGTCTCACACCGAGCACAGGCGTACTCTGTCGGCCGTGAGCGAGGGTCGGACGAGGGGCGCCCGGCGCACCGTCGTGCACGAGATCGCCCACGAGACGCAGACGCGCGCCGAGCGCAAGGAGCGCACCCGGCAGCGGCTACTGGACGTCACGCTCCGCTTGGTCGCCGGCCGCGGTCTCGCGAGCGTCAGCCTGCGCGAGGTCGCCCGCGAGGCCGGCATCGTGCCGACGGCCTTCTACCGCCATTACGCGTCGGTGGACGATCTCGGCGTCGATCTCGTCGATGACTCGATGCGACCGCTGCGCCAGATGATCCGCGACGCGCGACGCGGGCAGACCGGACACAGCGACATCATCGCCGGCACGGTGGCCATCCTCGCCAAACAGGTGCGCGATCATCCGGATCAGTTCCGGTTCCTCACCCGCGAACGGTACGGCGGGGTGGCCGCGGTGCGCCGGGCCATCGGCACGGAGTTACGACTGTTCACCAGCGAGCTCACCGTCGACCTGGCTCGGCTGACGGCCGGCTACGACTGGACGACCGACGATCTCGAGATGGCCGCGAGCCTGATGGTCGCGACGATGCTGACGACGGTGATCGATCTGCTGGAGAGCGACGACCGGCACCCGGAGGACAGTGCCGCGTTGCTCAGCAAGGCACAGAAGCAACTCCGGTTGATCGCGCTGGGCATGGGCGCCTGGCGGAGCAAGCCCTGACTGATCTTGTGCAGCCTGGCGCGCTCAGGAGCGGCCTCGCGCACAAGATCAATCTGAGTTCGTGATCTTGTGCGGCCCGCTGCGCTCAGCCGCAGTCTCGCGCACAAGATCGTCAGCCCGCAGCCGCTGGTGGGGTGTTACCCGCCGGATCCAGCTACTCGCCGGCCAGAGGCAGGTCGGCCGCCACCTCGTCCAGGATGCCGGCGAGCGTGACGTCGAGGTCGGTGACGCCGCCCGCACTGTGCGTCGAGAGCTCGATGTCGACCCAGCGCCACCGCAGCGCCAGATCGGGATGGTGGTCGAGCTCTTCGCAGCGTGGCGCCAATCGGTTGATGAACTCGGCAGCGGTCAGGAAGTTCGCGAACTCGATCGAGCGGGTGAGCTTGTCCGGACTACCGGACCAGTCGGGGTGTCGCAGCTCGAGCTGCTCGTCGATCTGCGATTGGTCGAGCACGGCGGGCATGAGATCGCCTCCGGTCGGAATGTCGTCGTCCTCCTGATACCCACCGTAGCCGGACGTATAGCCTCGGGGCCGTGACGGAGCGTGACGGCAGGCTTGTGTGGATCGACTGCGAGATGACGGGCCTGGACCTGCGCCGGGACGCGTTGATCGAGGTCGCAGCGATAGTGACGGACGCGGACCTCGTGCCGCTGGACGATGGCGTGGACGTGATCATTCACGCCCACGAGGACGTCATCGCGACGATGCTGCCGATCGTGCGCGAGATGCATGCGGCGTCCGGGCTGACCGATGCGGTGCGCGCGTCCACCGTGACGCTCGGGGACGCCGAGAAGCTGGTGCTCGACTACGTGAAGTCGCACGTGTCGGATCCGAAGGTCGTGCCGCTGTGCGGCAACTCGATCGCTACCGACCGCGGCTTCCTCGCCCGCGACATGCCTGCGCTGGACGAGCACCTGCACTACCGGATGATCGACGTCTCGTCGCTGAAGGAACTGGCCAAGCGCTGGTACCCACGGGTTTACCAGTCGCAGCCGGCGAAGGGTCTCGCACACCGGGCCCGCGAGGACATCCGGGAGAGCATCCTCGAGTTGGCCTACTACCGGCGGACGCTGTTCGTGCCACCGCCCGGGCCCACGTCGGAGGCCGCGCGTGAGGTGGCGAATGCGGTTCAGGGGATTGCGGGCGGACAGGTAGACTGACCCGGCTCGGCCGTCGGGCCGACATGGTGGGTGTAGCTCAGCTGGTAGAGCACCTGGTTGTGGTCCAGGAAGTCGCGGGTTCGAGCCCCGTCACTCACCCCAAGCACAGCACCTGGCTGCGGTGCCGCAACACCTCGCGGGTTCGAGCCCCGTCACTCACCCCAAGCACAGCACCTGGCTGCGGTGCCGCAACACGTCGCGGGTTCGAGCCCCGTCACTCACCCCAAGCAGACGATCACGGCCGCGGTTGCTCGGCTGCCACGCGGAGCGCCTGCACCTCGCGAGTCAGCGTGTCGAGACGCGCGGCGATCTGCTCGAGGTCGCGCTGGGTCGCGGTCTGCAGCTCCTCCTCCTCGTCACGGACGCGATCGATGAACCACGCGGCGAACGAGGCCGTGACGACGCCGATGAGCGCGACGCCGCCGATCATCAGCCCGACCGCCACGAACCGGCCCTGCAACGTCACGGGGAAGTGGTCGCCGTACCCCACTGTCGTCACGGTGACGACCGCCCACCAGATCGCGTCCCCGAACGTCTTGATATTCGACCCGGCGGCGGCCCGCTCCGCGTCGAGCACGGCGAGTGCCGCGCAGATGACCAACGTCGCGGCCGACACCGAGACGTACAGCGGCACCTGCCCGCGGAGGGTGGCCGCAGCCCTCCGGTTGAGGACGCGGAACAGGATGACCAGCCGCAGCAGGCGCAGCGGTCTCAGCGCGGGCAGGGCGACGATCACGAGATCGAGGATGTGCTTGGTGAAATAGCGGCGTCGATGCTTCGCCGCCCACACGCGAGCCAGGTAGTCGAGCAGGAAGATGGCCCAGGCCGCGAGCTGGACGGTCGCGCAAAGCCGCTGCCATCCGTGGTCGAGGTCCGGCTCGAGAATCGGCCATGCGTAAGCCATCAGGAACAGGACAGCAACGGCCGCGAGGATCCATTGAGAGTCACTGATCCAGGTGCGCGCCCGCTTGCGGCGAGCATTGGCCCGGCGCGTGCCGACGGCCGGTGCAATCTGCGCGGCTCGGTCGGCTGTCAGGGCGTCGGGCACCCGTCGAGAATATGGTCGCGCCGGCATTCCGCCGGCCGTTGGGCGCTGCTGTCACGGCGTCCTCTCAGCAGCGCGACATGGCCGCCGGCAGGCCAAAACGCCGCCAGACCGCGTGCTAACCTTGTGCCTCGGCCCGCTTCGGTGGGCCGATTGCACGACCGGCGCCGCTAGCTCAACTGGCAGAGCAGCTGACTCTTAATCAGCGGGTTCGGGGTTCGAGTCCCTGGCGGCGCACCAAACCCCCGAATTCCGGCTCTACTGACGCATCCGTGGGTGTCGTTCCGCTCGACCAGCTGCGCCGCGCTGCGAAGGCGGCCGGCGGCTCGGTCAACGAGGCCTACCTGGCGGCCGTGCTCGCCGGCGTGCGCCGCTACCACGACAGCGTGGGCATGCCCGTCGTAGAGATTCCGATGGCAGTGCCGGTGAGCCTGCGTAGAGATCATGATCCGGTGAGCGGGAACCGGTTCGCCGGCATCCGGTTCGCGGGACCGGTGGCGGAGCTGGACCCAGCGGCACGGATCCGCCGGCTCCGCGAGCTCATCGCGACAGCGCGCGCCGAGCCGGCCCTTGATGCGCTGCGGGTGTTTGCTCCGCTGCTCGCCCGGCTGCCTGGTGCTCTGTTGGACGCACTCGGGGGCCGGGTGATGCGCCACGACCTGCAGGCGAGCAACATCCCTGGCTACCCGGTGCCGGTCTACTTCGCCGGCACCGAGGTGCTCCGGTGCTACCCGTTCGGCCCGGTGCCGGGGGTGGCCGTGATGACCGTGCTCGTGTCACACGTCGGGGTCTGCTACATCGGCGTCAACGTCGATCTCGACGCCGTGCGCGAGCCGGACCTGTTCGACACGTGTCTGCAGGAAGGCTTCGCCGAGGTTCTCGCGCTCGGCGACGAGCGATAGGAGATTGTCGTGCGTCAGCTCAGCGCCACCGATGCGTACTTCGTCTACAGCGAAGGTCCCCGTACGCCGAACCACATCGGCATGCTGCAGATCTACGACCCCTCCGGGGTGCCCGGCGGCGACGCCCGCTTCGCCGGGATACTCGCCGACCTGGGTGGCCGGCTGCATCTCGCCCGCTCGTTTCGCGAGAAGGTGGTCTCGGCCCGCTTCGGTGTCGACTTCCCGTACTGGATGGACGATCCGGACTTCACCCTCGAGTACCACGTGCAGCACATCGCGCTGCCACGTCCGGGGAACTGGCAGCAGCTGTGCGCGCAGGCCGCACGACTTCACTCCCGCATGCTCGACCGCAGCCGCCCGCTGTGGGAGATGACGGTGATCGAGGGTGTCGACGACGTCGAGGGGATACCCCCCGGCTGCTTCGCGATCTTCTTCAAGATCCACCACGCTGCGATCGACGGCGTCGCGGGCGCCGAGTTGCTGACGGCCACGCACGCCACGTCCCCGGACGCGACGATCCCAGCGCAACGCGGCCCCTGGCGACCGGGCGAGACGCCGACCGGACTCGGCCTGCTGGCGCGCGCGGCCGTCAACAACCTGCGGCGTCCGGTAAGTGCGGTCCGTTCAGTCGTGCCGGCGCTGCCGTCCCCACGCGGTGTGGTCAAGGCTGTCGCGCGCAAGCCGTCGCTGCCCTCGCTGGCGAACCCGGTCCCGAACACGCGGTTCAACGGCCCGGTCAGCGCGCAGCGCACCATGGACGCGTGCGTCTACCCGCTCGACGACCTCAAGCGCATCAAGAACGCGATACCCGGCGCGACGGTCAATGACGTCGCCCTAGCCGTGGTCGGCGGCTCGTTGCGGGCCTACCTGGCGGCCCACGACGAGCTGCCCGAACAAAGCCTCGTCGCGGCCGTCCCGGTCTCCACCCGGGTGCCCGATGACGGGCACGACGGCAACCGCATCTCCATCATGATGTGCCCGCTGGGCACCCACATCGCCGATCCCCTGGAACGAGTCGCCGCGATCGCCGCCGACACCCGCAAGAAGAAGGACGGCTTGCACGCCGTCCGGGCACGGGCGATCGCCGAGGCCGCGCAGATCATCCCCGGTGCGGTGGTCGGCGTGGCGATGCGCAGGTTGGCGCCGCTGATCTCGTCGCGCCGCCCGATCGCCAACGTCATCGTGACGAACGTTCCCGGACCGCCTAACCCGCTGTACGCGTTCGGATCGCGCATGGTGGCCTGCTACGGCCTCGGACCGATCATCGACGGCCTCGGCATCATCCATCTCGTCGGCAGCTACGACGGGGCCTTCACCTTCTCGTTCACGGCATGTCGCGAGATGGTGCCCGATCCGGGCTTCTACGCCGACCGGATCCGCGACTCGATGGACGAGCTGCGCAAGCTCACGGCCTGACTAACGCGTCTCCGTTCGGGGAGGTTTGCGCGTCTCCTGTTGTGCACCGATCCACGGCCCGGTCTGCCGGCGGTGGAAAGAATTGCTCGAGCGCTCGCCCGCACGCGCCGAGCCCACGAGAAACGTCGAACGGCTACGCCAGACGGAGTTGATCTTCACGGGTACGCATCGGTCACACACCAGAGCCAACAATGACCGACCACCGCCAATGCCCGTCAGGCTACGAAGCCCAGCAAATTCGCGGGTTTCGTCGATTGCCAATACTGATCAACAAGCTCTGATCCGCCCTCCGGAGGCAAGGTCGGCATAGCTACGTCGCGGGTCGCTCCACGCGCTGCTTTGCACCGTGGCGGGCGACGAACTCTGATGTGCCGGTCAGTCCATGACGGCCAGGGACCAGCACCAGCCGGCGAGTTCGCGGGCGATGGCGACGTTGGCGATGACGGGTCGTTTGCGGCGCAGATTGAAGGCGACCCAGCGGGCGCGCAGGCGCCGGTTGCCGGCGTCGCCGCAGGCCCGCGCCGCCGGTGAGACGAGTTCCCACCGGTCGTGCATCGTCTTGCCGGGCCGATACGGGCCCCGTGATGCCAGGCGGCTTCGACCAGCAGTCGACGGGCGTGCCTGCGTGCCGACACCAACGCTCCGTATTCGGCAGGGATCACGGGTGCAGTAGTCAGATCACGAGGTCGTGAGGTGCGTTGCATCCGCGTTCACCGTCGGTGTCCCGTCCGTGATCGCGTCTGAGCCGTCGATTGGCGTGGCTGCCGGTCACCGCGCGAGACGCGCGTTGTCACTCCCGAATCATCGTTCCGCTCGCGGCTTCCATCACCGAACGCGTCCGCCCGCCGAGACGGCGACACATTCCGGTGGAGCGTCCACCCAGGTCGTGTCCTCGGCCGCGCACATGTCGGCGACGCCGAACGTGTCGTGCAGCGCGGAAGGCCGGCCGAACTGGCCGGGCTTCCGTGTCCGTTGAGGGCGGTGTGGATTCGCTCAGCCGCGCTTGATTCGCGGGCGAGACTGCCGATAGTGAGGGCAAGCCGACCGGCTGGTGTCGGCGACGGAGGTGGGCGACGTGGCAAGCGAAGGCGGCCAGCGGGTATTCGGTGAGGTGCCCGTTCCCGCCCCGGTGCTGCTCGAGGCGATGAGCGAGGCGGTCTATGTCGTGGATCGGCGACGGCGCATCACCTATTGGAATCCGGCAGCCGAGAGCCTGACCGGGTTCGCGGCCCGTGACGTGGTCGGTCACCGCTGCCGCGACGGCATCCTCAACCACGTCGACGACACCGGTCAGCTGCTCTGCGGCGCGCACTGCCCGCTGATGGCCACCATGCGCGACGGGCAGAGTCGCCGCGCTCTGGTCTTCGCGCACCACCGCGATGGCCATCGCGTCCCGGTGCAGATCAGCGCAGCGGCACTGCGCGACGACGCCGGACGCATCGTCGGCGCGGTGGAGGTCTTTCACGACGACTCTCCCCGCCGCGACATCGCCGAGCAACTCAGCACCGCCGAAGCCACCGCACTGATCGACCCACTGACCGGCATCGGCAACCGCCGGCTGCTCGACCGCGCGTTGCGCCAGCACCAGTCCGATCTACGACGCTACCGACACGGCTTCGCGATCCTGTTCGCCGATATCGACCACTTCAAAACCGTCAACGACACTCACGGACACGACATCGGCGACGCCGTGCTCGCACTCGTCGCCAAGACCATCGAGGCCTGCATCAGGCCCAGCGACACCGTGGGCCGCTGGGGTGGTGAGGAGTTCCTCATCATCGCCCCGCTCCTGGACCGCGCCGGCGCCTCCGGCCTCGCAGAACGACTGCGAGCTGTGGTCTCCACAGCGTGGGTGAACACCACCGCCGGCCCGGTAACCGCTACCGTCAGCATCGGTGTCAGCCTCGCCCACCGCGGCGACAGCGCAGACGCCGTAGTACACCGCGCGGACGCAGCGCTCTACCAAGCGAAAACGAACGGGCGCAACACGACCGTCCTGGCCTAACCCATCACCGCACCGAGCCCATCGTCGTTGACCGCGACGTTCTCACCGAACCGCTTCGTCAACCCGCGTACCTCGACCGCCAACTCGCCGTCGAAGACCGCCGTTGCCGTCGACAACAGAACCGAACCTGATCGCGATGCCCCGTCATCCCCACGCTGGTGGAGCTGATCGTCCACCCACTCACGCCGAGCCACGTCAGGTAGGACCCCGACACGACTCGAAATCGTCACGGCGCTCACTCGGCGCGCCCTCAGCAACGCCGCTCGCAGATCTCGAACTGCGACGGGCGCACGCAGCCCACCCGGAAGTCGTCGGCGTACCGCGCAGTGACCATGCCCGGGCGGTGTCAAATGGCCTCCGACGAGCCCTCGGCAGGCGCGAACGCGAGTGAGTCGTTGCGCGCGAAATGGCGGCAGGAGCGGTCTGCGACCACTTTACGACCACAATATGGCCGACAATGATCGGTGTTGACCAACATCAACAAACTCTAGATCACTTATACCGCAGCGCTTTCGGGCAACAGCCAACACCCGTCGACAGCGGGCAGACTAATCAGCGGGTTCGGGGTTCGAGTCCCTGGCGGCGCACCAGGCCTCCGAGCCGACATCTACCAGCCTCGAGTCTTCCGACGAGCGTCGACATCGCCGGCGAAGCACACGGTAGCCGATGGCACGCGGTCCAGTCGCTTCCTCCCGCCAGGTGACGGTGCCGAACTGTAATACGGCCGTATTGCAGTTCCGGACCAGCACGGTCCCAGCCCGAGCACCAAGATCAAGAGATCGGGCGCGCCGCGGATCTGCGCGCACCTGCCGGATCACGTCCACACGGATTGGCCTACCGCAAGGAGGCCCAGACTTCTGCGGCCGATGTCGATCAAAGGGACAGCCTACGATGCTCGGCAGGAGGTTGCCCGTGTCGAGGTTCGCGCCGGGTCCCAGCGGCCGTGACGCCGTGGCCGTCACGGTGCGCGACGGCCGGAGCAGTCGTGATCAGGCACTCGTGGATCCGAACACGGACCTCGGTGCCGTCCTCGTTCGCTTCCAGGCGGCGACGCCGTTTCGCGTCGGCGACCCACTCACCCTGCCGGACGGATCGACGTGGCCGGTGGCTGCCGTCCGAGACCAGATGTCAATATCCGGCGCCTGGTCGCAGGTCGTCACGATCGGTGATTCGGCACCCGCGGCATGAACGAAGCTGACGCAAACACACGTGAGCACGCCGGCACGCCCGGTCCGCCGACCTGATCACCGCGGGACTACATGTGCGCGGCACCGAGGTTGATCGCCTCGCGGATGCGGTGATACGTGCCGCACCGGCAGATGTTGCGGATCTCGTCGAGGTCGGCGTCGGTCAAGGCGCCGCCTCGGTTCTGCCTGACCTTCGCCACCGCCGCCATGATCTGGCCCGGTTGGCAGTAGCCGCACTGGGCGACGTCGTACTCGAGCCACGCCTCCTGCATCGGGTGCAGTTCCTTGCCGACGGTCGCCGGCAGGCCCTCGATCGTGGTGATCTCGTCATCCGGCGCGATGTCCTTGACCTGCACCGAGCACGGGTTGAACGCCTTGCCGTTGACGTGCGATGTGCACGCCTTGCACACCTCGAGACCGCAGCCGTACTTGGGTCCGGTGACGCCGAGCAGGTCGCGCAGCACCCACAGCAGCCGGACGTCGTCCTCGACGTCGACGCTGACCTGCTCGCCGTTGAGGATGAAGGTGTGGGTGGGCACGGGGCCTCCTTCAGTAGGCGTGGTCGAGGCCGTCGGTGGGGCTCTGGGGGATCGGCGGAACGGTCGGCACCGGGTCGAAGCCGAGCTGCTCGATTGTGGTTGATCGGGAACTCGGTCGGCAGCGTGCCGGTGGCGCGCGCGTAGGCGCATGCAACGGCAGCCTGCGTGACACCACAGCCGAGCTCGCCCGCGCCGCCGGGCGCCGTGGTCGTGGTGGGCATCACCACGATCTGCACCTCGGGCGGGGCGTTCCACTGCCGGGTGTAGAAGTAGTTGTCCCAGCTCCCCTCGATGAAGTGGCCGTTCTCGAGGTGCAGGCTGGACGTCAGCGCCTGGGCGATGCCGTCCATGGCGCCGCCCATGCATCTGCGCCTCCAGGCCCGTCGGGTTGATGGCCAGTCCGACGTCGACGGCGATGACGACCTTGGTGACACGCGGCCCGGTGAACGCCTCGCGGATCTGTCGGTTCACGGTCGCGGGCGGGCAGTCGATCTCGACGAGCGCGCCGACGCGGCCTTGTACTCCGGGTGGAGCGCGATGCCCTGGGCGGTGCCGGCGGGCATCGCGCGGCCCCAGTTGCCGACCTCCGCCAGCCTGGTCAGCACCGCCTTCATGCGCGCGTCCTTCACGAACGCCTGCCGGAACGTGTACGGGTTCTTGCCCACCACCTTCGCCATCTGGTCGATGATCAGCTCCTGCGCGGTGCAGACGTCGGGCGAGTAGACGTTGCGCATGCTTGCGGTGTTGAAGTCGTCGTAGTTGAAGATCTCGTTGAGCAGCTGGGTCGTGACGCCGAAGTTGTAGGTGACGTTGGCAGTGAGGTCGAAGATCGATTCGGCGAAGGTGAGGTTGCCGCCGGGCAGCTTCGCGCGCCATCGCGGTGAGGATCTCGCCGAGGCCGTGCGTGAAGTCGGTGGCCACGCTGGTGTGCCGCTGCTCGTAGGTGAGGACGTGTCCCGGCGAGCACCGTGGCCCGCACCCGCGACGTGCACATCGGGTGGGTGCGGCCGTGCCGGAAGTCGTCGGTGCGGTGCCACATCAGCTTGACCGGCTTGCCGAACAGCTTCGAGGCTTCCACGGCCTCGTACACGGCGTCGCTGAACAGGTGCCGCCCGAACGAGCCGCCGCCCTGCATGACATGCACCTTGACCTGGTTCTGCGGCAGGCCGAGCTTCTGGGCGATCGTCTGCTGGGTGACGATCGGGTTCTTCAGGCTGGCCCAGATCTCGGCGCCATCGGCTCGGACGTCGGCGACGGCGCAGTTCGTCTCGAGCGGCGAGTTGCTGCGGAAGTAGAACGTGAAGGCGCCCTCGACGGTCTTGGCGAGCAGCGGCACACTTCGGGACCACGAGCGGGATCTCGGCCTTCTTGAGCTTCGCGAGCACGGTCGCGTCCGACTCGGCGTTCACCGTCCCGCCGATCCAGGTGACCTGCAGCGCGCGGACCGCGTCGATGCACTGCCCGAAGGTGTGGCCGCGCACGGCGACGCCGGTGGAGACCACTCCCACATCGGTGATGCCCGGCATGGCCCTGACCGAAGCCATGTTCGCCACCGACTGCACCTTGCCGTTGATCATCGGCGGTCGGCAGATCATCGTCGGCAGCGCATCCGGCACGTCGAGGTCCATCGCGAACTTCTTGCGGCCGGTCACGGCCGCGAGGGCGTCGATGCGCCGCTGTGCACCGCCGACAACGGCCTGCTCGGTCGCGGCCTTGAGCGTGACGAGTTGGGTGGTGGTGCGCGTCGTGGCGGCAGCGGTGGCGAGCGAGCCATAGGTTGCCGTCTTGCCGCCCGCCCCCTTCACGACGCCGGCACTGGTCGTCAGCGTCGAAGCGGACACGTTCCATTGCGCGGCCGCCGCGGCCACCAGCCGATTGCGGGCGAGTGCCGCGGCGGTGCGCAGCGGTGTGTAGAGGGAGTGGACGGAGTTCGAGCCGCCGGTGATCTGGTTCCACAGCAGCTCGGGACGCGCGTCGGAGAGGGTGACGTGCACGCTCTCGATCGGCACGTCCAGCTCGTCGGCGATGATCATCGCCACGGCCGTGGTGAGGCCCTGGCCAACTTCGGCCCGTGGGAGCGCGTACGACACCGTGCCGTCCGTGTTGACGGTGACGGTGACCAGCCCGGACGTCGGGAGCGCGGCGTCGTTCAGCAGGTCGGACAGGTCATAGAGATCGGAGGGCTCGGGGATTCCCGGAATCGATGCCCCGGCCGGCTCCGAGTCGACGCCGCCGGCGACGACCACCGCCGCGCCCGCCATGAGCGTCGGCGCGGCGAGCACCCAGCCGAGGAAGCCCCGGCGGCCCGGTCCGCGCGCGTCCTGTTCCAGCGGCGCTTCGGCCGGGCGCGGATACGGCGATGGCCTTCGACGGGCCGGCTCGTCGGTCTCGGGTGTGCGGGAGCGAACACGGATGGCAGCCATGGCACCCTCTCGGTGTCGGGCTGGGGATCGCGCCGGCTCGCCGTCACCAGACTCCAAGGTATGTCGGCCTGAACGCTAGCGACGAAACCTGATCAAATCAATCAAATCGGACGTCCGATCGTCGATCGCTGCGGGCGAGGCGTTCGGCGAGCGCGCGCAGCGACTGCCCACGGTGGCTGATCGCGTCCTTCTCCTCGACGGTCAGCTCGGCGCTCGTCCGGTCGTATCCGGTCGGGACGAAGATCGGGTCGTAGCCGAAACCGTTGCTCCCCCGCGGTTGGCGCACCAGCCGCCCCGGCATCACCCCGTCCGCCAGGATCTCCCGCTCGCCGTCGACGTAAGCGACCGCGCAGACGAACGCGGCGCCGAGCCGGTCGTCCGGAACATGGCCGACCTGGTCGAGGACGAGGCGCAGGTTGGCCTCGTCGTCACCGTGGCCGCCCGCCCAGCGGGCGGAGAGCACGCCGGGCATGCCGTTGAGCGCGTCGACGGTGAGCCCGGAGTCGTCGGCCACGGTGGGCAGCCCGGTGTGCCGATGCCCCTCGCGCGCCTTGATCAGCGCGTTCTCGGCGAACGTCGCCCCCGTCTCGGGCACCTCGTCGTAGTGCTCGACGTCGCGGAGTCCGACGACCTCGACTTCTGGCAACGCCGGCCCGAGGATGCGGCGCAGCTCGGCAAGTTTCTTGGGGTTGCGGCTGGCGAGGAGGACTCTCACGCCTCGAGCGCCTCCGCCTGGATGTGGGCGAGGTCCGCGCAGCCGGCGACGGCGAGATCGAGCATCGCGTCCAGTTCGGCTCGGTGGAACGGCGCGCCTTCGGCGGTGCCCTGCACCTCTACGAACTCCCCGCCCCCGGTGATGACGACGTTCATGTCGGTCTCGGCCCGGACGTCCTCTTCGTACATCAGATCGAGACGCGGCTCGCCGTCGACGACACCGACGGACACGGCCGAGATGGAGTTGATCAGCGGCTCGGGTCTGGCCAGGGCACCCTTGGCGCGCAGCCACGCCACCGCGTCGGCGAGCGCGACGTAGGCACCGGTGATCGCGGCGGTGCGGGTGCCACCGTCGGCCTGCAGCACGTCGCAGTCGATGGCGATCGAGTTCTCGCCGAGCGCGGCGAGGTCGATGGCGGCACGCAGCGAGCGACCGATCAGCCGGGAGATCTCGTGGGTGCGGCCGCCGATCCTGCCTCTGACCGACTCGCGGTCGTTGCGGGTGAGCGTGGCGCGCGGCAGCATCGCGTACTCGGCCGTGACCCAGCCGAGCCCGCTGCCCTTGCGCCAGCGTGGGACGCCCTGTTGCACCGACGCCGCGCACAGCACCTTCGTCTCGCCGAACTCGACCAGTGCGGACCCCTCGGCGTAGGCCTGCCAGTTGCGGGTGACGGTGACGGGACGCAGCTGGTCGTTCGCACGACTGTCTGGACGAGGCATGCCCGGAACCCTATCGACGTGCTCGGACGCGCCCGAGCACGTCCCCGAGCAGACAGGGCGGAAGGCCCTGGACGGTCGGCCGCCGGCGAGTCCACGCTCGACGAAAGGTGAACGGCCTGGATTCGAGGCGTGCCATGCAGCACTACCCGAAACCGGCCACGCCGACGAGCGTGGATCCGGATCCGCCCTGCCCACTGCGCCCGGGCGGTGCCTGCGCACTGTGCGTCCCGGGCGCGTCCGGCCCGGACAACTGCGGTCTGGTCTATCTCGTGATGACCGATCCCGAGCTGCGCACCCTGCTCGACCGCCTGCAGTCGGAGCGCGCCCCGGGTAATCGGATAGCTGCCGGTGGCAGGGTGGGTGCGTGACAGCACCCGAAGCGAAGGCCGACCTGGTTCGCTATCTCCAGCGCGGGCGGGACGCGCTGATGTGGAAGGTCGAGGGGCTGTCGGAGTACGACGTCCGTCGCCCGCTCACGCCCACCGCCACCAACCTGCTCGGGCTGGTGAAGCACGTGGCCAGCGTCGAGGCGGGATACCTCGGCGACACGTTCGGCCGGCCGTTCGCCGAGCCGCTGCCCTGGTTCGACGACGGCGCGGAGCCGAACGCGGACATGTGGGCCGCACCCGACGAGTCTCGGGAAAGCATCCTGCAGCTTTATCGACGGGTCTGGACGCACTCGGACGCTACCGTGAAGGCGTTGTCCCTCGACGCGGTCGGCCACGTACCGTGGTGGCCGCCCGAGCGGCGCGAGGCCACCCTGCATCGGATCCTGATCCACATGATCGCCGAGACGGAGCGGCACGCCGGCCATGCCGACATCGTGCGCGAGCTGATCGACGGCGCCGTCGGCGTACGACCCGAATCGAGCAACCTGCCCTCCGACGACAAGGCATGGTGGGAGCAGCACCGCGAGCGCGTGGAGCAGGCGGCTCGTCAAGCAGCCGGAATTCCTTGATCAATACCCCCTCAGCCACCCTCCGGGTGGTAGACCCCGGAGTGGCCACCTCGACGTGAGCTAGAGCGGTTTGTACGGGGTGGTGCGCGCGATCGCGAGGGTGCGGCTCAGCGAGAACGGGGCGGCCTGGTTGACCAGCCACGGCCGGCCGATCCACTCGTACGCATCGCACCACCGGCGCGCCTGGGTCGCCACCCGTGGCGGCAGATGCCACGCCGCGTCGGCGACGTGCCAGGTCGGCGGGATGCCGAGCGTC
This sequence comes from uncultured Actinomycetota bacterium, assembly GCA_963797455.1. Taxonomy (GTDB): domain Bacteria; phylum Actinomycetota; class Actinomycetes; order Mycobacteriales; family Jatrophihabitantaceae; genus Jatrophihabitans. The sequence goes on from CAWCPK010000001.1 coordinate 612,975, forward strand.
ACGCAGCGGCGCTCCGTCTTGGTGCGGCACACGGCGGCGTTGTCGAAGTTGCCGTTCGGGTGCGCGTGCCAGTACTGAAGCCAGGTGAACGGTCGGCCGGTGTCGGCGGTGTTGATGACGAAGTGCTTGTTCGGGAGGCCGGTGCGGGCCAGCGCCGCAACGATCTGCCGGCCGTGCCGGATGTTGGCCACGGTCGAGTCGTAGTGGGTGGCGTTGAGCGCGAAACCGCGCACCGAACCGACCCCGGCCGAGCGCAGCAGCGAGGCCGCCTGAGACACCGTCAGCCAGTCGGACGCGCCTCCGTCGATGTACACCGTGGTCCGCGGCAGCGCGCCGAACACGTGGGCCGCGTATTTCGCCAGCCGCAGTCGCACCGCCGGGCGCCAGCCCTTGAGCGCCGCCCCCAGATCGGGCTCGAGGATCATCATGACCCGCGCCGAGCGGATGCCACGGGCGGCGGCGTCCACCCAGGCTCGGTAGGCCGCCTGGGCCTCGGCCGTCAGCGGGTCGTTCCCGTGGCTCTCGCCGTTCGGCCACAGCCGGAAGATCGCCATCTGGATCAGGGTCTGCGAGTTGCCGGCCTGCGTCTCGGTGATGTAGTCGCGAACCTTGCTCCTGACCTCGCTCCTCGGCATCCAGCCGCCGAACCAGCGCACCCGGGGTTGCAGGGCGACCTTCGCGAGCAGCCGCTTCTGCCTTCCGGTGGCGGCCTCGTACGCCGGGTAGACGCCGTCCGCGCCACCCTTGTACACACCCCACGTCCCGAACGCGAGCGGGTTCCCGCTGGTGGTGGCCGTCTGGCCGCCGGCCGCCGGCGCCGCAGTCAGAGACGAGACGAGCACCGCCGTCGCCGCCAGCACGCATGCGATCCGGCTTACGGGACGGGACGGTGCAGCACGCGGCGCACGGAGTTGGGTCACGTTGCCATGGTCCTGTCTGCCCGGCCGGCCGGGCAACCACGCCGTCCGGTACCAAGCGCTGATCTCACAGTCACGTCCGTCCTGGTGGCCCTACGTTGCCCTTTCTCCGCTTATCGGACGTCGAACGGGGTACTTGAGGCGGCCGCGCGAGGCAAGTGATCCGGCTGCGGGTGCGGCCGGCGCCGTACGCGACCGAGCAGGAGGTAGTCCCGTTGTCGTTCCGGGCCGACATCCGCGCTGACAGCGCCTGTCAGCACGCGCCAGCCCGGTGCACGCGCCGTGCAAGCGCAGCGCGCCACAGTTCTGGCATGACATACGCAATCGAGGCCGAAGGCATCACCAAGCGCTTCGGCAGTACGCAAGCCCTGGCCGGCATCGACCTGGCCGCCCGGGAAGGCTCCGTCCTCGGCGTCCTGGGTCCGAACGGCGCGGGCAAGACGACCGCGGTCCGCATCCTCGCTACGCTGCTGCGCGCCGACGCCGGCTCGGCCCGGGTGGCCGGGTTCGATGTGGCGACGCACCCGCAGCAGGTCCGGCAGCAGATCGGCCTGACGGGCCAGTTCGCCAGCGTCGACGAGGACCTCACCGGAACCCAGAACCTCGTCATGATCGGCCAGCTACTCGATCTTTCCACCCCGGACGCGAAGCGCCGCGCGAACGAGCTGCTCGAGTGGTTCGAGCTCGCCGAGGCCGCCGACCGGGTCGCGAAGACCTACTCCGGCGGCATGCGGCGCCGCCTCGACCTGGCCGCCTCGCTCGTCGGCCGCCCGGCGATCGTCTTCCTGGACGAGCCGACAACCGGGCTCGACCCGACCAAACGCGAGGCGATGTGGGACGTCGTGCGCCAGCTGGTGACCGACGGCTCCACGGTGCTGCTGACCACGCAGTACCTCGAGGAGGCAGACGCACTCGCCGACGAGATCACCGTCATCGACCGCGGCCGGGTCATCGCGCACGACACCCCGCTCGGGCTCAAGCGCACGGTCGGTGGGCAGCGGCTGACTGTCCGCGCGACGGACCAGACCCGCATCGAGGACGTCCGCACCATCCTGGCCGCGGTCAGCGACAAGCCGGTCGAGGGCGGCGGTCGGGACGCGCTGAGCGTGGCAGTCAGCGGCGACCAGGCGATGGCGGCGACGGTGGCTCGGCTGCATGCGGCCGGTATCGCCGTCACGGAGCTTTCCCTGCACCTGCCCAGCCTGGACGAGGTGTTCTTCACGATCACCGGACAGCCGGTCGACACCGACGAGGACGCAGCATGACAACGACGCTCACGAAACCAAACACGACCGAGGGCCGGGCGGCGGCGCCGACCAACCGGCAGCTCTCGGCGCGCCGCAACCTGCGGCACGCGTTCGTCCTGGCCAAGCGCAACCTGATCAAGACGGCGCGCACACCCGAGCAGCTGATCGACGTCACCCTGCAGCCGATCATCTTCCTGCTGCTGTTCGTCTACGTCTTCGGCGGCGCGATCGGCGGCGGGTCGCGGCATTCCTACCTCGAGTTCCTGCTGCCCGGCCTGCTCGGCCAGGGCATCGCGATGGGCAGCATCGCGCTCGGGCAGAACATGAACGCCGACATCGGGAAGGGCGTCTTCGACAGGTTCCGCTCACTGCCGATCGCCCGCTCGGTTCCGCTTGTCGGCGCGGTGTTCGCTGACTTCGCCCGCTACCTGATCCTGTGCGTGATGTTCCTCGGCTTCGGCTACGCCATCGGCTTCCGAATCGACACCAACCCCATCGCGCTGCTCGGCGCGGTGGCGCTCGCGATCGGCTTCGCGCTCTGCTTCTGCTGGGTGTCGCTGTGGGTCGGGTTGAAGGCGCGCAGCGCCGGGGCCGTGCAGGGCGTCATGTTCCTGCTGATCTTCCCACTGTCGTTCGGCAGCAGCGCGTTCGTCAATCCGAGCACGATGCCCGGTTGGTTGCAGGGCTGGAACAAGGTCAACCCGATCACCCGGCTCGTCGACTCGATGCGCGGGCTGATGCTGGGCGGGCCAGTGACGAACAACCTGGTCATCACGTTCGGTTGGATGGCCGGCCTGCTGGCGGTGTTCGTGCCCCTGACGATGCGGGCCTACAAGCGGCGCGCTTAGCCGAGCCAGAGGCCCGTCCGCGCAAGCCCGGCCAATTCCGTGGGCGCGTCCGGAGGCATGAGGCGCTCGATCGCGGCTTCGCGGTCGAGCGCCTTGCCCCGCGCGTACCGCTCTTCGTAGCGCGCGGCGCCCAGGGTGTCGCGCACTCGGGCGGCGAGCACCGCGATGTCGCACGCGGTCGGGTCGTCCGCGCCGCGCAGCCGAGCGGCCGCACCGAGCATGACGGCCGCGCCGTCCGCGTCGCCGGCCGCGGCGACGACCTCGGCCAACGTCACCCCCACCGCCGCCACGATGGGCATGTCGCGGGTGCGGGTCGCGGCGTCGAACGCCTCCCGGCCGAGCTGGCGCGCGGCGTCGATGTCGCCGTCCTCGAAACTGATCCGGGCGCCGATCCCCAGCAGGACCGCGCGCACGTGGCCCTGCGCGGGATGTCCCTCGGGCATCGTCGACACGCGGCGCATGGCCTCGCGCTGCAGCGTGCGCGCCTGCTCGAGGTTGCCGGACTGCTGCTCGATCGCGCCGAGCATCGCCATCGTGAACACCGACTCCCACGGGGAGCCGTTCTCCTCGGCGGAGAGCCGGGCGCGCATGACGTACTGCCGGGCGCTGTCGACGTCGCCGCGGCGCAGCTCGACGTCCGCGAGCCGGCCGAGCAGGTAGCCCTCGTCGTCGCGGGAGTTGAGCTCGGCGGCCAGCTGCAGCGCCTCCAGGTACGCGGCGCGGGCCTCGTCCAGGCGGCCGTCCAGGGTGCACAGCTGGGCCCGTCCGCGCAGCGTGTTGAACAGTCCCCACCGCTCGCCGATGCGCCGGAACTCGGCGAGCGCGATCTCGGTCTCGGCACGCATCGTGGCGACGTCGCCGTCGTTCTCCGCGAGGCCGGCGCGGAACATCCGCACGGCGGCGCGCGCCCACTCGTCGTCGCCGGCGAGCGTCTCTTCGATGAACCGGTCTGCCAGCTCGAACTCGCCGGCGAAGTAGGCGACCGCGGCGCGCAGGATGCCGATGAACCGCGAGGTGCTGACGTCGAGGTCGACGAGCTCGTGGGCGAGCCGGCGCAGGTCGGTCATCCCGGCCTCGACGGCGTCGGCCACCGTGCTCGTGGCAGCGCTGTTCAGGGCGAACAGTGCGTCCGCGACCAGTCGTAGCTGGTCGTCGGTGCTGCCGGGCACGGCGAGCGCGTCGGCCATCCAGGTCGAGATCTCCGCGTGGTCGCCGAGCATCATGGCGTAGCTCGCCAGCGACACGGCCAGCCGCAGCGCACCATCGGCGTCACCGAGATCGCAGCGGTACCGCATCGCGGCGAGAATGTTCTCGCGTTCCTCGTGGAGCAGCGCGAACCAGGGCAGCTGCTCGGACGTCGTCAGATACGGCTCGGCCTCGGCGATGACAGCGGCGAAGTGGTCGGCGTGCCGCGCCCGGACGTCACCGAGCTCGCCGCGCTCGGCCAGCCGCTCGGCGCCGTACTCCCGGATCGTCTCCAGCATCCGCATCCGCATCCGCCGCCCGTCGTCGACCGGGTGCAGCAGCGACTTGTCGATGAGCGACGCCAGAAGATCGGGCACCGCCGCTCGGTCGACGTCGGTGACGGCGACGGCGCTGTCCCTCGTGACGCCGGACGGGAACACCGCGAGCTGCTCGGCAAGGTGCCGTTCGTCGTCGGTGAGCAGATCCCAGCTCCACTCGACGACCGCGCGCAGCGTGCGGTGCCTCGGCAGCGCGGTGCGGCTGCCACCGGTGAGCAACCGGAACCGGTCGGAAAGCCGGGCCGCGATCTCGTCGAGCGGCAGGGTGCGCAGCCGGGCGGCGGCGAGCTCGATCGCGAGCGGCAGGCCGTCGAGGCGGCGCACGATCTCGATCACCGTCGCCGCCGACCCGTCCGTCACCTCGAAATCCGGACGGACCGCGGCCGCCCGGTCGGCGAACAGCCGGACCGCCGGGTACTCCATCGCCTCGCTCGCGCCGGCGGTGGGCAAGGGCTGGCCCAGCGGCGGGACCGCCAGCAGCACCTCCCCGAAGATGCCGAGTGGCTCGCGGCTCGTGGTCAGGATGCGCAGGTCCGGGCATTCGGCGAGAAGCTGGTCGGCGAGCCGGGCGCTGGCCTCGATGAGGTGCTCGCAGTTGTCGAGGATCAGCACCGTCTGGGTGTCGGACAGCCCTTCGAGCACCCGGGTGAGGGCGTCGCGCGCGGAGAGCTTGCCGCGCCGGTCGAGCAGGTTCGTCTCGCGCAGGCCGAGCGAGCCGAGCACCACCTGCGCGACGTCCGCGCCGTTCGTCACCTGCGCGAGCTCGACCAGCCAGATTCCATCAGCGGCCGTGTCGACGAGGCGGGCGGCGGCCTCGCAGGCGAGCCGCGTCTTGCCCGCACCACCCGGTCCCACGAGGGTCACGAGGCGATGCTGTTCGAGCGACTTGCCGATCCTGGCGACCTCGTCGTCGCGGCCCACGAAGCTGGTCAGCTGCGCCTTCAGGTTCGTCCGGCGGTGCGCGGGCGCTCGCGCGCCGATCTCGCCGCGCAGCAGGCTGAGATGGATCTGCTGGAGTTCGGCCGATGGGTCCACGCCGAGCTCGTCGGCGAGCCGGCCGCGCAGCCGTTCGTAGACGTGCAGCGCATCGGCCTGCCGGCCGCTGGAGCCGAGCGCCCGCATCAGCTGGCCGGCGAGCCGCTCGTGCAGCGGGTGCTCGGCCGCGAGCGCTTCGAGCTCCGGCACGAGCACCATCGGGTCGGCGAGGTCGAGGTCGGCCTCGATGCGGTCGAGGACGGCGACGAGGCGCAGGTCGTCGAGGCGGGCCGCGTACGTAGCCAGGGCCTCACTGGGGGTGTCGGCGAGGGCCGGGCCGCGCCACAGGCACAGGCCCTCGGCGAGGCGCAGGCCCGCTGCGCGGTGCTCGCCGCGACGCAGTGCCTTGGCACCCTCGGCCGCGAGCTGTTCGAAGCGCTGCGCGTCGACTGCGGTGGGGTCGACGGCCAGCCGGTAGCCGGCCGGTGACTGCACGATCGCTCCGGGGGCGCCTAGCGCGCGACGTAGCCGCGAGACCAGCGTCTGCAGCGCGTTGGTCTCGTCCGCCGGCGGCCGGTCGCCCCACAGGGCGTCGACGAGTACGCCCACTCCGACGGGCCGGCCGGCGTCGAGCGCGAGGCGGGTCAGCAGGGTGCGCAGCCGGGTCCCCGCGACCTCGACCGGGCGGCCGGCGTCGTCGCGGACCTCCAACGGGCCGAGGACGTCGATCTGCACCCGTCCACTGTCCCACGGGCCGGCGTGCCGCCCGCCGTGCGAAGGCGGCTACTCGGCGCGGCGGGCTGCCGCGGCGTCGACCGTGGCCGCGACCCGGCTGCGGCGCTTGCCTCCGGTGATCACCGGCAGCGAGCCGCTGACCGTCGTGGGCGAGGTGCCCAGCGCCGCGGCCTGCGTCGTCGACGTCTCCGGCCCGCTCGGCGTCCCTCGCACCGGCGTCGTCTCCTGACTCGGCATCGAGTTCGGCGGCACCGGGTAGGACACGAAGTTGTGCTGCGAGTCGAAGGTGCCGAGCAGCGTGTCGATACCGACCTTGCACTCCAGCAGGGCCGACACCGCGGGCAGCGCGGTACCGGGCAGCGACGGCTTGTGCGCGTTCGGCGGGGCGGCGAAGTTGAACGCCGACGTCATGTCGCCGACCGTCGCCCGCCGCCAGGCCGACAGGTTCGGGATCTCGACACCGAATCGCTTCTCGACCAGCCGCAGCTGCGACGTGTGGTCGAACACCTCCGAGGCGACCAGCCCGCCGCGGGTGTAGGGCGAGATCACGAGTCCCGGCACCCGGAAACCCAGCCCGATCGGACCCGCGATGCCCATGGAGTCGGCGACCCCGGACAGCGGCACGGTGACGTACTCCCCCGGCGTCCCCGGAGGGGCGGTCGGCGGCGCGACGTGGTCGAAGAAGCCACCGTTCTCGTCGTAGCTGATGATCAGCGAGGTCTTCTCCCAGACTGCGGGGTTGGACGTCAGGATGTTCAGGATCTGGACGATGCCCTGGGCCCCGAACGCCGGCGGCAGCGCCGGGTGCTCGCAGTTGAGCAGGCTCGGGATCACCCATGACACGGAGGGCAGCGTGTTGTTGGCGACGTCGGCCGCGAAGTTGTTCGGGTACGTCGGCCGGATGCCGCGCGCGTAGAGGTCGGTGTGCGGGTCCTGGAAGTTCTTGAACGCGCCCAGCATGCCGCTGAGCACGGCCTCGGAGACGATCGGCACGTCCTTGTTCGTGTACACCTTCCAGCTCACCCCGGCGTCCTGCAGCGCCTCCGGGTAGGTCTTCCAGGAGTACTGGTTCTTCGGGACGAGTGTCGGCGTCTCCAGCAACGGGCCGCCGTTGTTGCCGTCCGGATCGATCGTGGCGCTGATCCAGTACAGCCGGTTGGGATCGGTCGGGCCGAGCACCGAGCAGAAGTAGTGGTCGCAGACGGTGAACGCGTCGGCGAGCGCGAAGTGCACCGGGAGGTCCGCGCGCGTGTAGTAGCCCATCGTCGCCGGGCCGTTGCCGATGCCTTCGTTCGCGAGGTGCACCTTGACCCACTGGTCCATGGCGCCGCCGTTCCAGCACTGGTGCTGTGCGCCCCAGTCGTGGGTCGGGTCGTTGATGCACTCGCCGTCGAGCGTCGGCCCGCGGGTGGTGTCCAGCCGGAACGGCTCGAGGTAGCCGGTGTCGGACGCCTCGTGCGTGGCCGGGTCGTAGCCGTACTGCCGGAACGCGGGGGACGCGTCGTCGAAGCCGCGCACGCCCGACAGGGTCCCGAAGTAGTGGTCGAACGAGCGGTTCTCCTGCATGAGGAAGACGAAGTGCTCGATATCGTCGAGCGTGCCGGTGCCTCCGGGGTCGGCGGCGTAGGCCCGCTCGATGACCGGTCCGGCCAGTCCGGCCAGCACCGAGGCACCGCTTGTCGCTGCCACCGCCGCCAGGAACTCCCGCCGCGACATTCCCGCCAAACCCAGACTCACGACCGCCTCCTCCGGTACCCCCTTTTGGTCCGAACGCTAACCAGGGACGGTGGCCCACGCCATTCGAGTCGGTGAACAACAGGTGCCGGCGCGTGCGGCAGGATCGAGGCATGCGCAGCGAGACGATCACCATCCGCACCGGCCGCGACGCGCGGGTGCACGACCTCACCGACGACTGCGCCGGTTTCGTGGACCGCGAGCAGGACGGCCTGCTGCACGTATTCGTCCCGCACGCGACGGCCGGCATCGCGATCCTCGAGACCGGCGCGGGCAGCGAGGACGACCTGCTCACCGCGCTCGACCAGCTACTGCCGCGCGATGAGCGCTGGCGGCACCGGCACGGCAGCAAGGGGCACGGCCGCGATCACGTCCTGCCGGCGTTCATCGCCCCGTCGATCACGGTGCCGGTGATGGCCGGCACGCTGCTGCTCGGCACCTGGCAGTCGATCTGCCTCATCGACACGAACGTCGACAACCTCGACCGCACGATCCGGCTGTCGTTCCTGCCGGCCTAGCGCTGCCGGGAGCAGCCGAGTGCGATCTTGTGCGGTCAGCTGAACCGCACGCTATCGGCCGCGGACATGTGCGCGGTCGCGAGCTGTACGACGTTCGTAATACAGGTGCGGCATGCGTACATCACCTCGACGCCTCAGCCGTGTCGACCACCGGCGTTCCGGGCTCAGATCCAGAACACCGCGCCCGGGTGCGCAACCTCGACCGGCCCGTGGAACGCGGCGGCGGCATCGTCCACGGCGGCCTGGACGGAGTTCCACGGCGGCACGTGCGTGACGATCAGCCGCTCGACGCCGGCCTTGTCGGCGTGCTCGCCGGCCATCCGCCCGGACAGGTGCAGGTCGGGGACGAGCTCCTCGTCCGCTGCGACCGACGCCTCGCACAGCAGGACGTCCGCGCCCTCGGCGAGCGTGACGAGTTCGGCCGAGTCGCCGGTGTCGGCCGAATACACCAGGCTGCGGCCCTCGTACTCGATGCGCACCGCGTTCGTCGGCGTCGGATGGTTCATCGGCGCGTACGACATCCGGAATGGCCCGAGCTCACCCTCGCTCGGCGTCGCGAAGGTGAAGATCTCGTGCAGGCTCAGCTTGCGGGCCAGCGGGTCGTAGGCGGCCTCCAGACGGTCACGGGTGCCTGGCACCCCGATGATCGGGATCCGGCCCTCCGGCCCGGAGCACGCGTAACCCTCGTGGCCGTAGCGCAGCGCAACGATGTAGGCCGTGAGGTCGATGCAGTGATCGGCGTGCAGGTGCGAGATCACGACCGCGTCGACGTCGCTCGGCCGCACATAGCGCTGCAACGCGCCGAACGCGCCGTGCCCGAGATCGAGCACGAGGCGGAACCCGTCCGCCTCCACGAGGTAACCCGAGGCGGGCGAGTCCGGTCCGGGCACGCTGCCCGAGCAGCCGAGCACGGTCACCTTCACAAGGACGCACCTCCGAGGGCGGGAGCTACGGCGGCGATGTCCGGGCCGAGGAAGCGCCGGCTCAGCCGCGCGAACGAATCGGCGTCGCCAGTGGCGCGGAAGATGTGTTGCGGCGCGGGCGCGTCGTCGGGCCGAAGCAGCCCGGCGGCCGTCAGCACCCGGTACACGTCCTTCGCGGTCTCGTCCGCGCTGGACACGAGGGTGACCGAATCACCCATCACCACTGACAGCAACCCGGTGAGCATCGGGTAGTGCGTGCAGCCGAGGACGAGGGTGTCGACGCCCGCCGCGTTGAGCGGTGCGAGGTAGGCCTCGGCGAGGCCGAGCAGCTGCCGACCGCTCGTGACCCCGCGCTCGACGAACTCGGCGAACCGCGGGCAGGCGGCGGCCGTGACGGTGATGCCCTGCGCGGCCCCGAATGCGTCCTGGTAGGCCCCGCTGGTGACGGTGGCGACGGTGCCGATCACCCCGACGTGTCCGTTGCGGGTGGCCGCCACTGCGCGGCGCACGGCAGGCAGGATCACCTCCACGACCGGCACCTCGTACCGCTCACGCGCATCGTGCAGGCAGGCGGCGCTCGCGCTGTTGCACGCGATCACCAGCGCCTTGACGCCGGATTCGACGAGCTCGTCCATCACCGCGAGAGCGTGCGAGCGCACCTGCGCGATCGGCTTCGGCCCGTACGGGCCGTTGGCGGTGTCGCCGACGTAGCGCAGCGCCTCGTGCGGAAGCTGGTCGAGCACCGCACGGGCGACGGTGAGCCCGCCTACGCCGGAGTCGACCATGCCGATCGGGGCGTCGATCTCCGGCATGACGGTCAGGATACGGCCGACCGCCCTGGGAGCCGGGTTTCCCCCCCGCGCGGGTGCAGCAGCGCGCCGGCCCCGATGCCGGCGGCGAAGCCGCACACGTGCGCCTGCCACGAGACGTTCGAGTTGAGCGTCGGGAACAGCCCGAACAGCAGGGTGCCGAAGAAGATGAGGACGAGGACGGCGACGACGATCCACTTGAGCCGGCGCGAGAAGTAGGCGCGAGCGAGCAGGTAGCCGAGCCAGCCGAAGATCATCCCGCTGGCCCCGACGATGACCGAGTGCCCGGGCCCGGCCAGCCAGGTGAGCGCGCCGCCGCCGATCACGACGATCGCCGTCACCGTCACCCAGGTCCGCAGCCCGGACAGCAACAGCACCCAGCCGATGAGGACGAGCGGGATGGTGTTGGAGAACATGTGGCCGAAGCTGGCGTGCAGGAACGGCATCGTCAGCACACCCCACAGCCCGCCGACCTCGCGTGGCTTCACGCCGAACCGGTCGAGGTCGTAGTCGTCCGCGGCGTTCACGAACTGCACGATCCACAGCAACGCGCCGACCGACACCATCACGATCAGCGCGCCGCTCCAGCTCTCCGGGTTGAACGGCGGCTCGGTCCGCGCTTTGTCCTCGCGCCGTTCGAACGGCACTGGCCCGGGCATACTCACGGGCCGAGCGTAGATCAGACGACGGCCTGCACGGTGACCGTGTGCAGCCCGGTGGCGCCGGACGGGAACGGACCGCGCCCCTGCGTGTCCTGTGGCGTGCCACGCGCGTCGATGGCGCGCACCCGCAGCTGATACTCGCCGGACGCCTCGGGTGTCCACGGCAGGTACCACTGCCGCCACGTGTCGGTGGACGGGACGGTGGCGAGCTGCGCGGCCCGCCACGGACCGTCGTCCACCTGCACCTCGACCCGCGAGACGCCGACGTGCTGATCCCAGGCGATGCCGGCGATCGCGAGCTGCTCGCCGACGGATACGACGGTGTGCGCGCGCGGCGTGTCGATGCGCGACTCGAGCTGGATCGGCGGCTCGGGCGACCAGCCGCCCTGCACCCAGTACGCCTGGTCCGCGGCGAACGTGGTCGCCTCGATATCGACGATCCACTTGCACGCCGACACGTAGCCGTAGAGGCCGGGCACGACCGTCCGGGCCGGAAAGCCGTGCTCGATCGGCAGCTTGTCGCCGTTCATGCCGACCGCGAGCAGCGCGTCCCGTCCGTCCATCACCACGGCGCTCGGGGCGCCGAACGTGTAGCCGTCGTCGGAGCGCAACAGCAGCTGGTCGGCCTTGGGCTGCAGCCCGGCTTCGCGCAGCAGGTCCGCGAGCCGCGTCCCCCGGAACAGCGCGTTCCCGATCAGCTTGCCGCCGACCGGGTTCGACACGCAGCACAGCGTGATCCAGCGGTCGATCATCGGCCGGGCGAGGACGTCGGCGAAGCTCAGCGTCATCTCGTGATCGACCATGCCGTGGATGCGAAGCAGCCAGCTGTCGGGATCGATCTGCGGGACGGTGAGTGCGGTGTCGATCCGATAGAAGCTCTTGTTCGGTGTCGCCCAGGGCACCCCACTCTTGGCGAGGTCGGCGCCGACCGGCACGTCGGACGGACCGCTTGCGGGTGGCAGCTTGATCTTGCGGCGCTTGTCCGCGACGTTGAACCTCGCGTGCTGCGCTGTGCGGCCGCCGAACCCGGCCAGCGCGGCGAGCACCGCCGCCGCTGCGCTGCCCTGGATGAACAGCCTGCGATCGGGCAGCAATCGGCCCTCGGACCGATCGTCCGCGGCCGGCCCGCCCGCGATCCGCACAAGCACCACCAGCACGGCCGCGGAGGCCAGCATCCCGACGATCGTCGGGATGATGTCGCTGCCACGGCTGCCCTTCGCGATGACCGCGCAGTAGACGCCGAAGCCGCCGAGGACGGCGACGCCGGCAAGTCCGGCATAGAGGTTGCGGATCGCGAGCGCGCCAGTGGCCGCGCCGAGGACGGCGAGCAGCAAGAAGATGCTGGTGAGCAGCAGGAACTTGTCGTTGGTCCCGACGCTGTTGATCGTCGGACGCTTCAGCGACTCCGGCGTGAGGACGATGATTCCGTTGCCGACGGCGATGACCGGCGCCGCCGCGGGGCGCACGAAGGCGGCGACGAACTCGCCGACGCCCACGGCCACTGCTGCGCTGAGCAGGCCGACGAGCCAGCCGATCGGCGCTCGAGATCGCATGACCTCCATCGTGACAGCGCAATCCGCGCCGAGTTCTTACGGTTGCCTATCCGCCGTGGGTGGTGGAGTCGCCGTGGGTGGAGCCTGGGTCGGTGGAGCCACCGTTCGAGCCGCCACCGGATCCGCCGTTGCTCGAGCCGCCGTTGTCGGATCCTCCGCCCCCGCCGTCCGAGCCGCCGCTCGACTGTTCGGGGCTGGGCGTGCTCGATGTAGAGTCCCCGCCGCCCGAACCGCCCGAGCCCGATCCGCCGCCGGAGGAACCCGAGCCGTCCTTCGTGGAACCCGCGTCGCCGTCCGAAGCGCCGGAGCCGGACCCGTCGCGCGACGAACCCGAGCTGCCGTCCGAATCGGAGCCGGACCCTTCATCGGACGAGCCCGAGCCGCCGCCAGGGTTTCTCTGCCGCCCGTCGTCGCCTGCGGGTTCGTCGCCGGTCGCAGCACCGTGGTCATCGGTCGACTCGGACGCGACCGGCGCGCCGCCCAGCGGGGCTGGGTCCGTCGGCTTCGGCAGCGGGGCCTGGTCCCGGTTCGAGTCGATGCTGAACGGGGTGAACGAATTGATGAAGTCCCGGATCACGCCCTGCGCGGGTCCGGGCAGTGCATCGTGCGCGGCCGCGACTCCGGACAGGGTCAGGGTGGCGCTGGTGCCGGCGACGGCGATGCTGAGCACGATGCCTCGATGCCGACGCCTGCGAGCCAGCTCGTCGGTGCGCATCCCGTGGGCGAACAACTCCGCCAGCGCCGGCGAGGGCTCCGGCGCCGGGCGCGCCGCCCCTGCGCGCAGCCCACGCAGGGCGGCGGCGAGCCGATCATGGGCGTCGCCGCGCCCGGTCAGCAGCGCCTCGACGGCGTCGTCGTCGAGCGACGCGTCGTCGGGCGACGCGTCGTCGGGCGGGCGGGTGGATTCGGTCATGGCAGATCCGTAATCGATGTGACGCCCGAATCGGTTACTCCGTCGGCTGTCGCGAGCTCGGCACGCAGGGCGAGCAGCGCCCGGCGCTGCAACTGCTTGACCGAGCCGACGGAGCGTTCCATGACGGCCGCGGTCTGGTCGACGCCGAGGTCCGCGACGACCCGCAGGGCGAGCACGTCACGGTAATCCGGGCTCAGCCGATCGAGCAACGCAAGCACGCGCGCGGTGTCGACCCGCGTCATCGCCTCCTGCTCCGCCGATGCGGCTGCCCCGTCGTGGTCCTTCGGGTCGAACTCGACACTGGCCGGTCGTCGGGCCCGCCCGCGCGCGTCGTCGACCAGCCGGGCGTGCGCGACGGAGAAGACGAAGGTGCGCAGGCCGGCGACTCCGCCGGTGAGTTTGGGCAGCCGCGGCAGCAGCGTGAGGAAGACGTCACTTGTCATGCCGTCGGAGTCGACGACACCGCGAGCGGCGAGATAGCCGGCGACCGACGGGGACAGTTCACGCCAGATGACAGCAAAAGCGTCCCCGTCGCCACGCTGTGCGGCGACGAGGACGTCTTCGGCGATCGGGTCCTGCACACGGCCTCCCGGTGGACCGCGGCGCGCCGGACGGTGGGGGGAGACCGCCCGGCGCGCCGTGGCGCTTCAATCAGACGGAACGGGGGACCGCCTGATCCGGTTCAACTCAGCCGTCCGAGCCACCGTCACCGCCGCCGGGGCCGCTGTTGCCGTCATCGCCGCCGTCGTCGCCGGGCTGGTCCTGCCCGTTGTCGTCGCCGGGTTCGGTCTCGGTGGCGCCGTTGTCGTCACCGGGTTCGGTCTCGGTCGCGGTGGCCTCGGCGGGTTCGGTCTCGGTGGCGTCGTTGTCCTCGCCCGGCTCGTCGGTCGGGACACTGGTGGGCGGCAGGGTGGTCGGCGGCAGGCTGTCGTCCACCGAGCCCGGTCCGCGGTTGACGCTGCCCGGTCCGCGGTTGACGCTGCCCGGTCCGCGGTTGACGCTCTGGTGCAGGTCGCGGCCGTGGTGGTCCAGCTCGACGTTCGGGGGCGTGCTGCTCGCGGATGGCTCGACCTCCGAGGACGACGGCGATGGGGACGAGGCCGGGGTGCTCGCCGAGGCGACGGCGATGCCTGCGGCGGCGCAGCCACCGATGAAGACCGCGGCCGCGGTCGACTTGAGACTGGGGCGCATGGGGTCCTCCTGGGGCGCTCGGCACTGACGACCCCGTAATCGCCCGCCCCACGATTCGGGTTACGCCCCGCGAGGGCCGTTGTGCCCGGTTGCGCGTGCCGGTTACGCTTCGGCCACCCTCCCGAGCGCTCGATTCGAGGCGATCCGACCTTGACGCACCATCTCGGGCTGCGCGAGGCGGAGCACGGGGAGGATCAGTCCCGGCCTGTGCAGAAGCCGGAGACTGAACGGCTCGAGCCTGCGACGAAACCCCTCGCGTTACCGGGCCTGGCCGTTGCGTCCAAGCAGATGTCCTTCGACTGGACCCTCGGCGAGACCATCTCGTTCGCCACCATCGTCTACGACATCAAGAAGGAACACCTTCGCTGCACGCAAGCCGTGGCCGCAGCCCAGCAGGACATGGCGGAGCGCATGCCGCCGGAGATGCTGAAGAGCTACGCCTCGAAGTTGATGGCAATCGGCGCGGCATTGGCGGACTTCACGAAGGCCAAGGTGAAGGTCGCCGACCGCGAGAACGTCCAGAAGCTGCTCGCCGCGGAGGCCAAGAAGCTGGACAACCTCTTCGTCGACGCCGAAGCCGACATAGACCGCTGGAAGGAGGTCGAAGCCGCGGAGCAGAAGAGGCAGCGCGAGGCGGCGGAGGCGAAGGCAGCGCAGGAGAAGAAGGAGCGCGAGGACGCCGAGGCCAAAGCCGCGGAAGACAAGAAACAGAAGGAAGCCGCCGAAGCCAAAGCCGCCGAAGAGAAGAAACAACAGGAAGCCGCCGAAGCCAAAGCCGCCGAGGACAAGAAACAACAGGAGGCCGCCGAAGCGAAGGCCGCCGAGGAGAAGAAACAACGCGAAGAAGCCGAAGCCAAAGCCGCCGAAGACAAGAAACAACAGGAGGCCGCCGAAGCGAAGGCTGCCGAGGAGAAGAAGCAACGCGAAGAAGCCGAAGCCAAAGCCGCCGAGGACAAGAAACAACAGGAGGCCGCCGAAGCGAAGGCTGCCGAGGAGAAGAAACAACGCGACAAGGAGGCGGCCGAGAAGCGCCGGGCCGCCTTCGGCCACAAGGAGGGTGCCTTCAACGCCGCCGAGGGCGCGGCGAAGAGCGCCACGTCCGACAGCTTCAACTCCGAGATCGGAGCACTCGGGTCGGCGCGCAGCAAGGCCATGTCCGCCCTCCCGACCGTGCCGAAGGTGAAGAAGCCGAACGCGAAGTCGATCGCCGCGACCCGGGAACGCGAAGCGGGCGAGAGGAGCGCGAACGAGGTTTACGACGCGGGCGAGAAGGCGGCCACCGAGACCCGGTCGGCGCGGATGGCGGTGATCGTCGAGGCACTGGGCGGCGTGGCGACTTCGGGTTCCGGCACGCAGCTCAGCGAGGAGGACCTCGCCTGGGTGATGACGGCGTCGGGTGGTCGGTCGAGCCTCGCGCAGGCGCTGGCCGACCTCGCGTTCGATGGCGGCCTGGCGCTGGCAAAGGGCGTCGCCGCCGACAATGACGCCGAGGCGCTCGCCAAGCGGTGCAGCCAGTTGCTGGCGAAGAAGGTCGGGGCATCGAAGGTGCTGGCCGGCGCCCGGCTGATGGGGAACAACGGAACCCTGGCCTCATGGTTGCTGACCCTCGCCGGCACCCCGCAGTTCGACGACGCGGTGAGCCTCGCCGGTCAGTATCCGAAGAACCTCGCGACGGTGGCGAGTGTAGGCGCGGTCCTGGGCGTCGGCTCGGAGGGGCGCGATCTCGTCGAGGCGGTCGTGAAGCTCAAGGTGAAGGCGGACGACGTCGCGTGGCTACTGAGCCTGGCCGCGAGTCCGGGGAACAAGGACCTGTATCGGGTGATCAGGAACAGGGAGCCCGACGTCGCTCACCTGCGCGTCCTGGTTGCGGCGGCGGGCACCCGATTCACCCTCACGGAAATCGCCGCGATCTGCGAACGGAACACCAAGACCCTGGTGACCGCAGCCGAGCTGCTGCCGAACGTCGACGCGCACAGCGTGAACTACGTCGGGCTGTGGATCGCGGTCAGCGGCGGCAAGGAGCTGGATGCCCGGCTCAAGCAGGCCGTCCGCGCGGAGGGCCTGCTCGCCGACAACCATCCCGGGTTCAGCATCACCGTCGAGAAGGATGACAGGCAATACGGGCGCGGGGACAGCAACCCGTATCGCGTGCACAACGCGACGGTCGATGCCCGCACCGGGTTCCTGCTGCTCAACTTCCCGGACGGCTCGATCGGATACCTGCACAGTCACTGGGACGCGAAGGGCGCCAAACAGGGCGCGATCACGTCGATGCACGTCCAGAACGGCGACAACGGGAAGGAACTGAACGAGTGGCAGGCGTTCTTCCCCAAGCTGCTCGCCGCGGTGGTGTCCACGCTCAATGCCCGCACGCCCAAGCCGACCGGCGGAACCCTGAAGCTGGCGCTCACCAAGGTGGGCTAGCGCTACGCCCAGAGCTGGCCCTCGAGGGCCTCGGCAGCCTGTTGCAGGCTGCCCGAGTACGCGCCGGTGGACAGGTACTTCCAGCCGCCGTCCGCGACGATGAAAGCGATATCGGCCCGCTCGTGCTTGGCCGCCGCGCGATCGGCCACCGACAGCGCGGCGTGCAGGATCGCTCCGGTCGAGACGCCGGCGAAGATGCCTTCGTGCTCGATCAGGTCACGTGTCCGGCGCAGTGCGTCGTAGGACGTGACCGAGAACCGCGAGGTGAGCACGCTGTCGTCGTAGAGCTCGGGGACGAACCCCTCGTCGATGTTGCGCAGGCCGTACACGAGCTCGCCGTAGCGCGGCTCGGCGGCCACGATCTGCACGTCGGGCACCTTCTCGCGCAGGTAGCGCCCGGTGCCCATCAACGTGCCGGTGGTGCCGAGGCCGGCCACGAAGTGGGTGACGGTCGGCAGGTCGCGCAGCAGCTCCGGGCCGGTGCCTTCGTAGTGCGCCTGCGCGTTCGCCGGGTTGCCGTACTGGTAGAGCATCACCCAGTCGGGGTACTGCTGGGCGAGCTGTTTGGCCGTGGCCACCGCCTGGTTGGACCCACCGGCCGCCGGCGAGGAGATGATGCGTGCCCCGAACATCTCGAGCAGTTGGCGCCGCTCGATGGACGTGTTCTCCGGCATCACGCACACCAGGCCGTAGCCGCGCAGCTTGGCGACCATCGCGAGCGAGATGCCGGTGTTGCCGGATGTCGGTTCGAGGATCGTGCAGCCGGGGGTGAGCCGTCCGTCCGCCTCGGCCGCGCGCACCATGGCGATCGCGGCGCGATCCTTGATCGAGCCCGTCGGGTTGCGGTCCTCCAGTTTCGCCCACAGCCGGACCGCGTTCTCGCCGTCCCACTGTGGCGAGAGCCGAGGCAGGCCGACGAGCGGGGTGTCCCCGAACGCCTCGAGCAGCGATTCGTAACGAGTCATCGACTTCGGGGCGTCAGCCGCCCGCAACCGCCGGCAGGATCGTGACGACATCGCCGTCCGTAAGCCCGGTCTCGAGCGAGCCGGTGAACCGCACGTCCTCGTCGTTGACATAGATGTTCACGAACCGGTGCAGCGCGGCGTCATCGGTGGTCAGCCGGCCCTTGAGGCCTGGGTGGAGCTCGTCTAGGTCGTCGATGAGCGCGGCGAGCGTGTCGCCCTTCGCCTCGACGGATTTCTCGCCGCCGGTGTAGGTACGCAGGATTGTCGGGATCTTGACCTCGATGGCCATGTGCTGGGTACTCCTGGGGGTCGCCGTACTTGCCTGTCGCTATCAACGCCGAAGCTGGCCGCTATCGTCCCACCTCGAGCTCATCCACCACTTGGACGGGCTCTTCGGTCACCTCTCCCTCGACGATACGGAACGAGCGGAACTCGTCCCCGTCCTCGGAGCGGGTCGAAACCAGGACGTAGTGGGCGTTCGGCTCCGACGCGTAGGAGATGTCGGTACGCGACGGGTACGCCTCGGTCGCGGTGTGCGAGTGGTAGACGACCACCGGTTCCTCGTCGTTCGCGTCCATCTCCTTGTAGAGCGCCAGCAGGTCAGCCGAGTCGAACTCGTAGAACGTGGGCGACCGGGCGGCATTGAGCATCGGGACGAACCGCAGTGGCTTGTCGCTGCCCTCAGGGCCGGCCACGACACCGCACGCCTCGTCGGGGTGGTCGCGGCGCGCATGGGCGACGATCGCGTCGTGGATTTCCCGGGCAATGCGAAGCACAGAAGTAGAGAATACCGGGCGCCGTCACCGCATCAGGCGCTGGACCAGCGAGTCCTGGACCGAGGTGAGCCAGTAGTAGACGAGGCGGGGCTGCGCGTGCACGTCGGCCGGATCCAGGTCGGGGGCGTCGTCCTCGGTGATGCCCAGCCGGGTGCCGAGCGCCAGGCGCAGGTCGTTGAGGACCTGGATCCAGCGACGGCCGGCCTCCGGGTCGCCCAGGTCCACGTCGCCGGATCCGGCCAGGTCGGCCCGGCACGCGGCCATCCGGTCGGTGCGCTCGACGCGCAGGCTCTCCTCCGTCAGCGAGCGGTATTCGCGCTCGGCGTCGTCGTCGTCGGGATAGGCCACCGGATTCAGCCGCAACAGCACGTCGTCCGCAGCGTCGGTGGCGCCGTCGAGGACGGCGTCCAGCTCGTCGAACAGCATCGACAGCAGGTCGATCTCGGTCGGTTCCAGGCGCAGCTGCAGCCTGCCGTGCCGGCGCGTGACGCGCATTTCACTTCCTCTTCGCGCAAGCGGTCATCGGTCGCTCGCTCCGCTCCTCGGCGCGCTGGGCGCGCTTGCGATGCTCACTCGCTAGGACTGCTGTTCGAGCGTCGCCCACAGCCCGTACCCGTGCAGCGTGTGGACGTCGAGCTCCATGCGCTCGCGGGTGCCCGACGACACGACCGCGCGGCCGCGGTGGTGGACGTCCAGCATCAGCTTCTCGGCCTTCGGCTTGGCGTACCCGAAGACAGTCATGAAGACGTGCGTCACATAGGACATCAGGTTGATCGGGTCGTTCCAGACCACGGTGATCCATGGGCGATCGCGGTCGGCGAGGACGTCGCCTTCGGACTCCTCGACGGCCTCGCGCTGTGGCGTGAGCGTTTCGGCCATGCCTCCATGGTGGCACGGACGACGCGAACGTTAGGTTTCACCGTGTGACGGCTGGCAACGACGAGGAGCGGGCCACCGCCGGGCTGCCGGGAGTGGCGCTCGTGATCGTCGGGGCGTTGCTCGTCCTCGTGTCGTTCCGGTTCCTCGACTGGTACGACGTCTCGGCGCACGGCGCGGACTCCGCCGGCAGCATCACCTTCGGCAGGCTGCAGGCCAGCGCCGACCAGCTAGGCAACGCCGGCGTCGCGACGGCCTACTTCGACTGGCTCGGCTGGCTGCTGCTCATCGCGCTGATCCTCGTCGGGGTGGCGGCAAACCTCGCGACCCCGGTGACAGATGCGCTGCGAGTGGCCGGGTTCCTGCTCGGCGTCGTCGGGGTGGCCGGCACGTACTATGCGCTCGCGCAGCACTTCAGCGCCACCGGCTCCGAGCACAGCGTCTTCTACCACTCGACGTGGGGGCTGTGGGCGGCCTTGATCGGCTTCCTGCTCGGCGCCGCGGGCGCCGTCCTCGGACCGCGGAGGCACGCGTGAGTACTGCACTGCTCACCGACCGTTATGAGCTGACCATGCTCGGCTCGGCGTTGCGCGACGGCACGGCCGAGCGGCAGTGCGTCTTCGAGGTGTTCGCCCGCCGGCTGCCCGACGGGCGCCGCTACGGCGTGGTCGCGGGGACGGCACGGCTGCTCGACGCGATCGCCGAGTTCACCTTCGACGACGAGATCCTGGAGCTGCTGCGCCGCCGCGGCGTCGTCGACGACCACACGGCGGATTACCTTGCGCGGTACCGGTTCGGTGGCGACATCGACGGGTACCCGGAGGGAGAGCTGTACTTCCCCTACTCGCCGGTGCTCACCGTCTCCGGCACGTTCGCCGACACCGTGCTCCTCGAGACGATGGCGCTGTCGGTCCTCAACCACGACACCGCGGTTGCCTCGGCGGCGGCCCGGATGGTCACCGCGGCGGCCGGCCGGCCGATCATCGAGATGGGCGGGCGACGCACGCACGAACAGGCTGCCGTGGCCGCGGCGCGCGCGGCGTATCTGGCCGGCTTCGCATCGACGTCCAACCTCGAGGCCGCCCGCCGGTACGGCGTCCCCACCGCCGGAACCGCGGCGCACGCCTTCACCCTGCTGCACGACGACGAGCGGGCCGCGTTCACCTCACAGGTCACCGCGCTGGGACCCGATACGACGCTGCTGGTCGACACCTACGACATCACGCACGGCATCGACCTGGCCGTCGATGTCGCCGGCCTGTCGCTCGGCGCGATCCGGATCGACTCCGGCGACGTCGGGGTGCTGGCCAGGTACGCGCGCGAGCAACTCGACGCACTCGGCGCCAAGGGCACCAAGATCGTGGTCAGCGGCGATCTCGACGAGTTCGCGATCGCGGCACTCGCCGCGACACCTGTCGACGCGTACGGCGCGGGAACTGCGGTCGTCACCGGGTCGGGCGCGCCGACCGCGGGCATGGTCTACAAGCTCGTCGAGGTGGAGGGCCGGCCAGTGGCGAAACGGTCGGAACACAAGGAGACCCACGGCGGACGGAAGACCGCGCTGCGCGCCCACAAACCTACCGGGACCGCGATCGAGGAGATCGTCTCGTCCCGCGCCGACGCCGAGCCCGGGGAGGGTGTGCGGCTGATCCAGCGGCCGTTCCTGCGCGCCGGCGAGCGGGTGCCCGAGCTGCCGACCCTGGCGCAGTCCCGCGACCACCTGCGGGCTGCCACGGTGACGCTTCCCTGGGACGGCCTGAAACTCTCCCGTGGCGAACCGGCGATCCCGACCCGCCTCGTCCCGGCCCGCTGAACCAATGGGTACGGTCAGACGGTGACATTGGCACTGATCGTGGTCGACGTACAGAACGACTTCTGCGAAGGCGGCTCGCTC
This sequence comes from uncultured Actinomycetota bacterium, assembly GCA_963797455.1. Taxonomy (GTDB): domain Bacteria; phylum Actinomycetota; class Actinomycetes; order Mycobacteriales; family Jatrophihabitantaceae; genus Jatrophihabitans. The sequence continues at coordinate 634,458 of CAWCPK010000001.1, forward strand.
CCGGTCGCCGGCGGGACCGAGGTCGCCCGGGCAGTGACGGCGCGGATCGGCGAGGGCGGGTACGAGCACGCGGTCGCCACTCGCGATCACCACATCGATCCGGGCGAGCACTTCTCCGTCTCCCCCGACTTCGTGGACACCTGGCCGCCGCACTGCGTGGTGGGCACGAGCGGCGTCGCGCTGCACCCCGACTTCGACACGAGCCGCATCGAGGCGGTGTTCGACAAGGGCGAATACGCGGCGGCGTACTCCGGCTTCGAGGCGGTGCACGACGGCGACCCGCTCGCCGACTGGTTGCGGACGCGCGGCGTCGATGCGGTCGAGGTGATCGGCATCGCCACTGACTACTGCGTGCGGGCGACCGCCCTCGACGCCGCGCGGCTGGGTTTCACCGCCCGGGTGCGGCTCGACCTCACTGCAGGCGTTGCCGCGCAGTCCGTGGAACACGCGCTCGACGAGCTGCGCGCGGCCGGCGTCGAACTGTCCGGCGCACCGATCGTACGGAGCTGATCGCGCGAAACGCCCGGCGTCCGCGCCCGCTGTCCTTACATCTGGGCGGCACACAGGATAAGTTGGCCGCCATGACGACGGGCGAGTCTGGCGAGCAGTCCGGACAACCACAACAGCCTCAGGACCAGCCACCGCAGCAGCCCTACGGCCAACCGCCGGCGCAGCCGTACGGTCAGCAGCCCTACGGCCAGCCGCAACCGCCGCCGTACGGCCAGCCGCAAACCTACGGCCAGCCGCCGCAAGAGCAGTACGGTCAGCCCCTTCAGCAACAGCCATATGGTCAACCGGCTCAGCCATACGGTCAGCCGCCGCAGGGGCAGTACGGGCAGGCCCAGCAGCAGTACGGCCAGCCGATCTACGGCGGCTCCGCCCCGCCCCCCAGCCCCTACGTCTCCACGACCTCGGGTCAGACGTTCGGCATCGTCGGCGCGGCGCTCGCCCTCGTCGGCGCGGTGCTCGGTGTCATCTCCCTGACCGCGGTCAAGTGGTTCTCCGACACGGGCAAGGCACACTTCAGCGATATCCACGACATCGTCAAGGCCCTTGGATCAGAGGGCACCGGCATGGGAAAGGTGTACTTCGGCTGGTTGGCATGGGTCCTGCTTGCGGCCGCTGTCGTGACCGCGCTCCTCGCAAACCTGCCGTCGTCAGCGAGCGCAGCGCTGCGATCCCTCGGAGTGCTCGTCAGTCTTGTCGGTATCGGATTGACCTTCCTCGGGATCAAGTTCGCGACGAACACCAAGTACAGCGACTTCCTGAAGCACGCGAACGTCGGTTTCTATCTCGTGCTCGGTGCTTTCTTGTTGACCGCGATCGGCTCTGCGATCGGCCCCGGTCGCCGCGCCTGACCGCGGGCAGCTCAGCCGGGCAGGTCGGCGGCGGCTTCCCGGACGTCGTCGCCCGAGATGCCGAGCACGAACAGCACGGTGTCGAGGTAAGGCAGGGTGACCGCGGTATCGGCGGCGTCGCGCAGCGCCGACTTGGCGTTGAACGCGACCCCCAGCCCGGCGGTCTCGAGCATGTCGATGTCGTTAGCGCCGTCACCCACGGCCACGGTCTGGGACAGCGGGACGCCGAACTGCTCGGCGAACTGCCGCAACGCCGCCGCCTTGCCAGCGCGGTCGAGGATCGCGCCGACGACCCGCCCCGTCACCACGCCGTCGACGACCTCGAGCTCGTTGGCAGCGGCGAAGTCGAGCTGCAACTCGTTCTCGAACCGGTCGGTCACGAAGCTGAACCCGCCGCTGACGACACCCACGTGGTAGCCGAGCCGGCGCAAGGTGCGCACGAACGTCCGCGCCCCGGGCGTCAGGGTCAGCTGGTCGCGCACCGCTTCCAGGTCGGCCGTGGTCAGCCCGGCGAGCAGCGCCACCCGGGCGCGCAGCGAGTCGGCGAAGTCCAGCTCGCCGGCCATCGCGCGCTCGGTGATCGCGACGACCTCGCCCGCCACGCCGGCGCGCGCGGCGAGCACGTCGATCGCCTCGTCGCGGATCAGGGTGGAGTCGACGTCCAGGACGACCAGGCGCTTGGCCCGCCGGCGCAGCCCGGCCGGCTCGACGGCGATGTCCAGCCCGGTCTGCTCGGACGCCGCGACCAGCGCGGCCCGCAACAGCGCCGGGTCGGGCGCCGGACGATCATCTCGAGGCTGGCGGCCGGCTCGGTGGACAGCTGGGTCACGGACTCGATGTTCGCGCCGACCTCGGCGATCAGCTGCGCGACGTGGCTCAGCGCGCCAGGACGTAGCGGTCGGCCGATCACGATCACGTGACATCGGCTCGCGCGGTCCGCCCGGCTGCTCGGTTCGAGGTCGTCGACGATCGCCACGTCGCTCTCCATGCCGAGCGCGTGCGCGGTCTGGCTCACCGAGTTGCGCAGGGCGCCCGGATCGCCGTGCAGGTCGAACAGCACGGCGAGGATGAGCCGCTCCCGGATGACGACTTGTTCGACGTCGCGCACCTCGACGTCGTACGCGGCGAGCGCGGCGAGGAATGCCGCCGTCACCCCCGGACGATCCCGTCCGGAGATCGTGACGAGCACCGATCTCGGCTGCATCAGGAAGCTGACCGCCCGGCCACCTCGGTGGCCGGTGCCGGGTCAGTCGGGGTTGACGTCCCGCTGTCCCTGCCGAGGCCCGGTCGAGGCCGCCGCGCCGGCGAGCGCCTCGGGCCGCACGTGCCTGCCCGCGTGCGCCTCCGCCTCCAGGCGCTCGAGCAGGTGCGGGTAGTGGGCTTCGAACGCCGGGCGCTCCGACCGGATGCGCGGGATCGAGGTGAAGTTGTGCCGCGGCGGCGGGCTGGTGGTGGCCCACTCGAGCGAGTTGCCGTGCCCCCACGGGTCGTCGGCCGTGACGATCTCGCCGTACCGGTACGAGTGGTACATGTTCCAGACGAACGGCAGCATCGACGCGCCGAGCACGAACGAGCCGATGGTCGAGATCGTGTTCAGCGTTGTGAAACCGTCGGTCGGGAGGTAGTCCGGGATACGGCGGGGCATGCCCTTCTCGCCGAGCCAGTGCTGCACCAGGAACGTGGTGTGGAAGCCCACGAACGTCAGCCAGAAGTGCAGCTTGCCCAGCCGCTCGTCCAGATACCGGCCGGTGAACTTCGGGAACCAGAAGTAGATGCCCGACATGGCAGCGAACACGATCGTGCCGAACAGCACGTAGTGGAAGTGCGCCACGACGAAATAGGTGTCGGAGACGTGGAAGTCGACCGGCGGGCTGGCGAGCAGCACACCGGTGAGGCCGCCGAACAGGAACGTCACCAGGAAGCCCACCGAGAACAGCATCGGCGTCTCGAAGGTGATCGAGCCGCGCCACATCGAGCCGATCCAGTTGAAGAACTTGATGCCGGTGGGGACGGCGATCAGGAAGGTCATCACGCTGAAGAACGGGAGCAGCACGGCGCCGGTCGTGAACATGTGGTGCGCCCAGACCGTCATCGACAGGCCGGCGATGGACAGCGTGGCCAGGACCATGCCCTTGTAGCCGAACAGCGGCTTGCGGCTGAACACCGGGATGACCTCGGTGATGATCCCGAAGAACGGCAACGCGAGGATGTACACCTCTGGATGGCCGAAGAACCAGAACAGGTGCTGGTACAGGATCGCGCCGCCGTTGTCCGACGAGTACACGACCGAATGCAGATGCCGGTCGACGTAGAGGACGAGCAGCGCCGCGGTGAGGATCGGGAACGCAAGCAGGATCAGCAGGCCCGTCACGAGGATGTTCCAGGTGAAGATCGGCATCCGGAACATCGTCATGCCCGGCGCCCGGAGCGTGATGATCGTGGTGACGAAGTTGACCCCGCCGAGGATCGTGCCGAGGCCACCGATCGCGATACCCACGATCCAGAAGTCGATGCCAGCCCCGGGGGAGTTGATCCCGTCGGAGAGCGGCGTGTAGAAGGTCCAGCCGACGTCAGCAGCGCCGTTGGGGGTCAGGAAGCCGGCCATCGCGGTGAGGGCCCCGAACAGGTACAGCCAGTAGGAGAAGGCGTTCAGCCGCGGGAACGCGACGTCCGGCGCGCCGATCTGCAGCGGCACGACGAGGTTGGCGAACGCGAATACGGCGGGGGTCGCGAAGAACAGCAGCATCGTGGTGCCGTGCATCGTGAACAGTTGGTTGTACTGCTCCTGGGAGAGCAGTTGGCGGCCCGGCCGGGCCAGCTCGATGCGCAGCAGCAGCGCCATCACGCCGCCGATCGCGAAGAAGACGAGCGTCGTGACGAGGTACATCCGTCCGATCATCTTCGGGTCGGTGGTGCGCAGTACCTGGCTGAACATCGAGCCCTTCGCCGCGGTGTGCGTCGGGAAGGGCCGAGCGACGATCGACTGCGGGCCGGACGGATCTGGCACGCTTGCCGGCGTCGGCTCGTCCGTCGTCGTCACATGCCCTCCAGGCTCTTGGTACTGGCTGCCTTGCGCAGAATAGTTCCTCCCCTCACACCGCGCGGCACCGGGCAGGCCTCTCGCGCGTTGTAAGGCGCATGTGAACTGGAGCGTTTCTCGTATACGCTGTTTGCGGCGTTCGTACGGATGCTCTCGGACGTTTTGCCCGCAAAGTTTTGTCGTTTGCCGGAAATGGCCACGCGGGCGATGAGGAGGCTGCATGACAGGTCGGTGGCCGGGGTCCACGCGCAAACGTGCAGCGTTCTTTGCGGAGCGTTTCCGAGGGGTGGAAAGCGATCCAGCGGCCTTCCGCGCCGACCCGGACGCTGCCCCTGCTACTGCGCCCTCGCGGCGGCAGACGATCGCGCTGTTGGCGGTCCTGGCGCTGGTCGCCGGCGCGGTAGCGGTGGTCTCCTACCTGATCCGCCCGGAGAAGGCCCGCGCCTTCGACCTGTTCCACGGATCGATCTTCCTCAGCGACCAGATCGCGCCCGTCGCGGTCGACCTCGCCAGCGGCGAGCCGACGCTGCGCTTGCTCGGCGCCGACCAGCAGGTGGGCGTCAAGCAGGGCGAGACGCTCGGCGTGGTGCCGCTGATCGACCACACGCTGCTGCTCGACGAGTCCACCGGCGAGTTCAACATGGTCGACAACAGCGGCTTCATCGTGAAGCACGACGGCGCCGGCGTCCCGCTCGCCAAGCGGGCGGGCGAGACGACCTCCTATGGCGTCGCGTCTGACAGCGGCCAGGCCTACATCGTGCGAACCGGACCTGTCGGCGGTACCGACGTGTATCTCGTCAGCCAGCCGACCGTCGAGGCCGCGATCAACGCGAGTGGCGGCGTCCGACCGCGGGCCAGCATCTCCATCCCGGGGCCCGTCGACCCGGCCGCCGGTAGTGCCGCAGGGGCGAACGGCGAGTTGTGGCTGCTCACCGGCGAATCGGGTACGAGCAGTGTGCGGACCATCCGCGAGTTTCGGGTACCGGCCGGCAGCAGCGCCGGGGCCACCCTCGTGACGTCCGACCACAGCAACATCCGCGGCGCCGCGGCGATCGGCACGGCCACGTTGAACAGCGATGGCAGCGGCCCGACTGTGGTCGGGGTCGCGTCGTCCGCGCGCATCGACATCTTCGCTCCAGGGTCCGGCCCGCGGCTCGCGACCTTCGCAAGGCCGGCCGGACTCGACAAGGTCCGGCCGGCATCGAACGAGCACGGCCGGCTCGCCTTTCTCCTGCATGCGTCAGCCGGGTGGTCCGTCGTCTCCGTCAACGCCGACGGCTCGGGCCTGCGGAACCCACAGCCTTTGGACGGCGTACCGGCTGATGCGCGACTGGCCGCTCCTGCCGCCAGCAACGGCCTGCTGTACACCATCGACAAGGCGACCGGTCGGCTGTTCCAGATCGGCTACCACGGCAGCGCCGAAAGCGTTGCGGGCCGAGCCGATTACCCGCTCGCCAAGGTCGACAGCTTGACGGCCGAGGCCGCGCGCTTCGACGACGCGTACGCCGTCGCGCGCGGTCCGCGGGTGATCTTCAACTCCGAGAGCCATGCCAACGCGCTGATGGTGTTCACCGACGGCAGCCGTGCGCCACGCACCATTGCCAAGAGCTCGGCCGTCACCGTCAACGCCGGCAGCGGAGCCGATGCGCTGACGAGGAGCACCGTCGCGCCAGGCAACGCAGGCAAGACCCCCGGCCATCCCAAACAGGCGCCGGAACCGGTCGCGCCGGTCAACGACAAGATCAACTGCAAGATCGCGAAGCAGAAGCCGCACATCCCGGTGATCACCTCGGCGGTGCCCGGCTCGCGGACCGTGGCGCTCAACTGGAGCTACCCGACGTTCTCGCCCCAGGACTGCTTCCCGTCCACCTATCTGGTGTCCGTCACGCTGATCGGCAACAACGCGCCGCAGCCGCCGTCGTCGATTCGCGTGCAGTCGCAGACCGGGACGAACCTCAGCGGGCTCTTCCCGTCGACCCAGTACGACGTCACGGTGACGGCGTACATCAACGGGCAGGGGACGGCGTCGCTACCGGTGCGCATCACCACCGGCGTGGAAGGCCCCGCGGCGCCCAGCAATCTCACGGCGAGCGCCGACTCGTCCGGTAACTGGCGGCTCGGCTGGGATTCGTGCGGCACGGTCGCGCAGGGCTGCGTCGCCGCGCAGGGCTGGACGATCACAGCGAGCTTCTGCGACGGCCGCGGCGTGTCGAGCCCGCCTGCGTCGATGACGGTGACCGGCGATCCCTCGTCGAAGCATCAGCCGCCGGCGACCTACAAGGGCAACGACGACCTGCTCGGCCGGGGCCTGCAGTTCGAGGTGCAGGGCACCGGCGACGAGGGTCAGTCCGGCTCGCCGTCGGCCAAGACCGCCTGCATCTACAGCTGGAGTCCACCAATCGCCAGTGCGATGACGTTGTCGGCATCGCAGCCGCAGAACACGGCGGTCGGCGGCTCGTCGGCGACGAATGTCACGCTTGACCTCGGCTCGGACCCGGTGCGCGACGTCGGCGGCGTCGGTGCGTTGGTCACGTTCCGACTGACCGGGCCGGACGGCACGCGCACGAAGGGACCGCTCACCTACGGCGGGAACGGCAATGCCCTGTCCGCGAACTTCGCCGGGGTCGCGCCGGGCGCGACCTACACCGCGAGCGCGACGGTGAAGCCCGCTCATGGCGGGTCGGCCGTAAGCCTTCCGGCCGTCCAGGTGACGGCGCGTGCCAACTGGCCCGCGATGTCGCTGACCGCATCGTGCCCGGCGACCGGCCTGCACTTGAGCTGCGACCTCACCGTGAACATCCATGGCCTGGCCAGTTCCCAGGTCAACGGAGAGCTCTTCGACACCGTCGACACCAACCAGGCGCAGAGTCAGCTCCGCTGCGCCAACCAGGCACAACCGCTGCAGAGGTCGGGCTTCGACCCCGGCACGGACGCCCTCACGATCAACAACCTCTCGTTGATCCTCAACCACGGCGACTGCACGGTCACCGTGGTTCTGAAGGAGAGCGCGGGCGACAACCAGCCGCTCGTCTTCGGCGGCTCGCTCTCGCCGGTGCTGACAGTGGATCTGACACTTGGCGCGCCGCAGACCCTGGACGCCACGGGCGATGACTTCGGCGCGGCCTGGGAGACCCACGCTGCAGCGGTCAACGTCAGCTACAAGGGCACGTTCCGCGACGAGGAGGTGGCGCAGATCGCCACGGGCTGGGTGGACAAGGTGTTCGCGCCGAACGGCGACCTGTGCGGGACCAGCAACCAACAGCCTACGACACAAGGCGTCGACATCAACGTCGACCAGGACTGCGTGAACCGGTTCGGCGACCAGACGTCAGGCTGGAAGGCAACCGTCACCTACACCGATGTCGGTACGAGCAACGACCACACCGTCACAGCGTCGCACCCGTCGCTCAGCGGCGGGCCGCCAACCTATTTGTTCTGCACGCCCGATCCCAGCACCTTCTCCGCGACGTGGAGCGGGACTGCGACGGCGCCGACGATCGATGTCGGCACGCCGGCAGGCGACCTCAGCGGCTGCGGCAACTGGACCTACGACCTCGTCGACCCGAGCAACCAAGGGTGTCCGACATCGGGCGGCGGCGCGCCGCCGTTGACCCTCGACGTCAACTGCGAACCGGTCGCCGGCGACTGGACGATGACGATCTCGTGGAGCACGCCGGCCGGGCGGAATCCGTCCAAGCAGATCACCGTGGGCGGTACGCCGCCGACTCCGTCGCCCGCACCGTCTTCCACTTCGCCCTAGCCTGAGCATGAGCGATCACCAGAACCGAGGAGCAGCATTGGCCAGCCCCACCGACGCCATCACCCGCGTGGCGCACGACGTCGACCGGCTCTGCCACAACATGGGGTACGTCATCCAGGGCAAGCCCGAGGTACTGCGGCACGCGGCCATCTGCCTGCTGGCCGAGGGACACCTGCTGCTCGAGGACGTGCCCGGCACCGGCAAGACCTCGCTCGCCCGGGCGCTGGCCTCGTCGATCTCGCTCAGCTGGCACCGCATCCAGTTCACGCCGGATCTGCTGCCGTCCGACGTCACCGGCGTGTCGATCTACAACCAGCAGAGCGGCGAGTTCGAGTTCAAACCCGGCCCGGTGTTCGCGAACATCGTCCTTGGCGACGAGATCAACCGCGCCTCCCCCAAGACCCAGTCGGCGCTGCTCGAGGTGATGGAGGAGTCGACGCTCACCGCGGACGGCGTCGTGCACCAGATGGCGCGTCCGTTCATGGTGGTCGCCACGCAGAACCCGATCGACATGGAGGGCACCTACATCCTCCCGGAGGCGCAGGTCGACCGCTTTCTGATGAAGCTGACGGTCGGCTACCCGAGCGCAGACGCGGAGGCCGAGATCCTGCGTACCCAGAAGATGGGTCCGACGATCACACACCTCATCCCGGTGCTGACCGCTCAGGACGTCAACGCGATGATCGACGTCGTCAAGCAGGTCGAGATCTCCCCAGCCCTCGAGCAGTACATCGTCGCGATCTCCACCGCGACCCGATCGATGTCCGAGCTGCGGCTCGGGGTCTCGCCGCGTGGCAGCCTCGCCCTGCTTCGGGCCGCGCGGGCGTGCGCCGCGGCGGCCGGCCGGCCGTTCGTCACCCCGGAGGACGTCAAGGAGATGGCGCCCGTCGTGCTCGCGCACCGGGTGATTCTGCAGCCCGACGCCGAGCTGCAGGGCCGGACCGGTGCCGAACTCATCGCCCGCGCCACGCAGTCGGTGCCGGTGCCGCGCTCCGTGCCCGCCTGATGACCCTGTTCGGACTCGGTGCGCTGCTCGCGGGCATCGCGGCGCTGACGATGGGCCTGACTCTCGACTGGCTGTCGTTCGACCTGCTCGGCCTGGGGCTGCTCGCCGTCGTTGTCCTGGGCTTCGCGACGGTCGCCCGTCCGTCGCGGCTGGTCATCGACCGTGAGATCCAGCCGCCGCGGGTGCCGAAAGGCTCGCCCGCGATCGCGTTCCTGACCTTCGCCAACCGCGGCCGGCGCACGGTGCCCGTCGCCGTCGCGACCCAGCCGTTCGGCTCGCAACGGGTGCGGACGGTGATCCCGAAGCTGCGCGGCGGCGAACGCGGCACGCGGGCGTACCGGCTGCCCACCAAGCAGCGCGGCATCTTCGACGTGGCGCCGATCGAGGTCACCCGCCGCGACTCGTTCGAGCTGTTCCGGCTGTCCCGCAGGCACGGGCGCGCCGAGCGGATCTGGGTCTACCCGCGGGTGCTCGGCTTCCGCAGCCTGCCCGTGGGGCAGACCCGGCACCTCGAGGGATCGTCGTCGGACACCTCCCCGCAGGGCAACATCACCTTCCACCGGCTGCGCGAGTACAACGCCGGGGACGACCTGCGGCTCGTGCACTGGCGCTCCTCCGCGCGCGCCGGGCGGCTGCTCGTCAAACACAACGTCGACACCTCGCAGCCCTACACCGTCGTCATCTTCGACCAGCGACCGAGCCTCTACACCGAGGAGTCGTTCGAGGAGGCGGTCGACGTCGTCGCGTCCGTGCTCGTGGCCTCGGCGGTCAACAAGGCGCCCGTCGAGCTGCGGCTCACCGACGGCACGGTCATCGGCGGCCCGCGGGTGCGTGAGGTCACCCCGTTGATCGACCACATGACCGGGGTCAAGGCCGACCCGGACGGCGACCTCAGGCGTCACCTGGTGACGCTGCGGCGATCGAGGGGCGGCACCTCCCTGGTGGTGGTCACCGGCGAACTCGACCCGGCGGAGCTGCCGTACGTGGCCGCATTGCGTCGCCGCTTCGACCGGCTGGTGGTGATCTCGATCGACATCGACCACCGCGCGCCGATCGATTTCCCGGGCGTTCGAGTCATCATCAGCAAGAACGCGGACGACGCGTGCGCCGCATGGAACCACCAGGTGCACATATGAGGCGCAGCGAGGGCGCGCGATGAATCTGCTGCTGCGCAGGGTCATCCCCTACACGCTGCTGCCGCTCTCGCTCATCGGGTGCGTGCTGGCGAGCGCGCCGTGGCTGCGGGCGTTCCCGTCCGACGTCATGTCGGTGCCACTGTTCGGCGCTGCCGTGCTGAGCGTTCTCGCACCGGTCATCGTGGTCGGCATCGGCGTTCGGCGGCTGTGGCTGAGCGCGCTGATCAGCGTCGCGCTGTTCGTGTTCTACGAGCTGCTGGTCACGCTGCGCGAACCCGTCGGGTTCCACAGCCTCTACGTCGGCCTGGTGCACGGCCCGGCACAGATCCTTTCGTTCGCCCTGCCGCTGGTCAGCCCGCGGACGCTGCTCGTCGCGCCGGTCGCGCTCTGCTGGCTGTCCGGAGCCCTGATCGGCGAATGCGTGGCACGCGGCTGGCAGTCCGTGCTGCCGTACCTGACCCTGATGGTCACGTTCGGGCTCGCGTACGCCGGAACCGCCCGAGCGGTCAGCAGCTCCGCCGACGGACAGCGCTACGACACGCTGTTCGCGGGCGCGTTACTGTTCGCCCTCCTGCTGTTGCGCGCGGCGCAGGCGTGGGTCGTCCAGGACGAGAGCGCCGAGATGACCCAACCGGAGGGCATCCTGCCGCTTCGCGGGCTGGCGATCGGCGCCGTCCTTTCCGTCGCGGTCGCCGCGGCAGCGGCCGGGGCCGTCCAGTCCTCGGAGTTCGCCGGCCGCCCGGTCCAGCCCGCCCGCGTTCCGCCGATCGACCAGAGCCAGCCGCTGACGCCGATCGCGTACGTGGCCGGCCTGCGTCCGGATGACCCGAAGAGCGAGGGTCAGGTGCTGTTCAAGCTCAGCACCGACGAGCCGGCCACCAACTACGTCGCGATCGCGAGCGTCGACTTCTACGACGGCGACAGCTGGTCGTTCGACCGCACCTTCCGCCCCTCGGGCGGCGTGATCCCGGCCGACCCCGATCCCGCGATGCGCCCGCACGGCGCGCGGGTCACCCAGGAGTACCGGATCGACGGCGGTCCGATGACGACCGTGCCATGGATGCCGTACCTCGACCGCCCGGCGCGGGTCACCGGCGTGTCGGTCAACATCGACTCGGCCAGCGGCATGGTCGTCCCGGCCCAGGCGCTGCGCGCCGGCGACACGTACACGGTCACGTCGACCGTCGCGCGCAAGGACTTCGACCAGCTCGGCAAGACAGCGCTGCTCGGCACCTCGGCCTCGCAGGTCGACACCACTCTCGCGAACGGCTTGGCGGCTCCGCTGGGCACCCTCGTCACCTCGCTCGCCGAGGAGACCGGCACGTCCATCGACCAGCCGATCCAGTTCCTGCAGGCCGTCGCGAAGGAGTTCCGGACGAAGTCCGTGCTCGCCGGGGCCTCTGCGACAAGCACGCCGAGCCAGTCCTCGACGCCGTCCGCCGGGCACTTCGTGGCTCCGGTCGAAGCGGCCCGGCCCACGCCGAGGAAGAAGAATCGCCAGCACAGCACCGAGCACTCCACGCCGCGGAGCACGCCGCGGAGCACGCCGACGGCGGCGCCCACGCCGACGCCCAGCGCGCACACCGGGGGCACCGCGTTCGCCGATGTGCTCGCGTCGATCCGCGGTTCGCACTCGGGCACGCCCGAGCAGTTCGCCACGCTGGTGGCGCTGATCGCCCGCAAGCTGTCCGTCCCGGCCCGGGTGGTCTCGGGGTTCCGGATTCCCCCGCCGAAGGGCGCCACGACACTGCCCGGAGGCAGCTATTCGGTGACGAGCGCGGAGGCCTGGACGTGGGTCGAGATCCCGGTTCGCGGACTCGGCTGGGTGGTCCTCGACCCGTCGCCCGGGACGTACGCCGCTCAGACTCCGCCGACGAGCGGTGCCACCACGCCGACGCTGACGCACAGCCCGACGCCGACGCAGAACGCGCAGCTGACGAACTCCAACGACGGCGGGCACGCGGTGGCTGCGCCGAGCAAGACGCCGCACTCGACAGATCTGTCGGCCATCGCCGCGGCGGTCATCGTGCTTCTTGTCGTGCTGCTGGTCGCGGTTGCACTCCTGGCGTTCCTGCTGAGCCGCAAGCTGGTGCGCGCGCGCCGACGCCGACGTTACGGCGACCCTCGCCGCCGGCTGCTCGGTGCGTGGCAGGAGAGCATCGACGTGCTCGTCGAGGCCGGGCTGCCCGACCTCACCTTCTCGACCAGCGCCGAGGTGGCGGCCGCGACGAGTTCGCGCTTCGGCATTGATTCCGCGGCTCAGGCGAACTACATCGGGGCGGCGGCGAACATCGCAATCTTCAGCCCGACGTCCTGGATCGGGCCGGCCGAGGCGGACGCGGCGTGGCGCGCGCAGGGGCAGCTCAGCAAGTTGGTGCGCCGCACCCTGGGCTGGCAGGAACGCGTCGGCGCCCGGTTGCGCTACAACCGTCCGAGGCGCGCGAAGGCGCGGCTCGGACCGGCGTCGTGGGCCACGGAGGTCACCGAGCGCACCGTCACGCGGCGCGGCAAGCACACCCGTGCCGGCCAGCGAAGCAGGCGGGTGCGCGACCTCGGCGACGGGCGATAGCGGCTGCCGACCTCGACGACCTAGCCGCGCCGACCCGATCTACGGCAGCTAAGCCAGCGCCGGCTCGCAGCGAAGCTCGAACGGGGCGTCGAGCACACGCTCGGCCCCCTCGCGGCGGGCCATCGCGAGCGCGACGCCCGGCACCAGAAGCCGCGTCTGGCCGTGCCGGTCGCCGAGCCGGCCCGCGACCCACCGGCCGGCCGTCGAGGCCGCCGGCTGCACGAACAGCGCGACCGGCGCGAGCCACGCCGCGCGCCCGTGCACGGCCAGCGGCAGGTAGGTGACGAGGATGCCGGCGGCCGACGCCGAGGCGGCGAAGACGGTCGCCGGACGCATCAGGGCACCGTTGCGCAGTCCGCCGAACACGCCGTGCTTGCCGTCGGCGGGCGCGTCGCGCGTGGGGAGGCCGGGAACGGTCACGATGGCTGCGAGCGGCGCCACCGCGGTCAGCACGAACACCACGCCGAAGCCCCACCGGCCGGCCGCCCAGATGCCCAGCGGCAGCGCGAGCAGCGACGGGATGCCACTGACTACCCCGACGATGGCCAGCCCCTCCCCCCGTCGGCGTCGGGATCTACGGCATGGGCAGCCTCCGATCGACCCACGACACACACCCGCCGCAGCTCGTGATCGGGTTCGGCAACACCAGCCAACGGGCGATCCGCGCCGGCGTGGCCGCGATCGCCTACCTGTTGCGCGCCGGCGGCTGATCACCCCCGCCGGGACTGGCGCGCGCCGCCCGACAGGCCCACATGTCGGCGGGTCGTTTGGCCTGGTCCGCATTCGTCGGCCAGAGTGCGTTTGGATCTGTAATACGGCCGTATGACAGTTCCGCACCGCCCACCTGGCCTGCGGAAGCGATCGGCGCGCGAGCCGAGCACCATCGAAGACCACGGGACCGTGAGCAATCCGGACAAGTCTGCCGGCTCCCGGGCGTTCGGTCCGCTCAGGCAGGACGTAGGCCACTGGTCCACGGCGATGCCTCGCCCGACGCTCAGAGTGTGGACACGCAGCGGCGGCGCGGCACCCGCACCGGGCTGGTCATCGGCGGCGGCGCCGCCCTTGGCGGGGCCTGGGCGGTCGCGGCGCTGTGCGCGCTCAGCGAGGTCGAGGGGTACGAACCGACGAAATCGGTCGACCTCGTGGTCGGCACCTCTGCCGGGTCGGTGCTGGCGGCGATGGTGGGCTGCGGGGTCTCGCTCGACGAGATGCGTCAGCGGCTGTCCGGGACGACGGCTGACGATCTGGCAGGCACCGGGCCGGTCAACCCGTTCACCGTGGACGACCACGTAAAGGTCGCGCTCGGCAACATCCCGCGCCCCGTCCTGGCGCCGGGCAACCTGCTGCTGGCGGCCCGGACGGTCGGGCTGCGGCATCGCTACACGATCATGACCACCGCGGCGGCGCTCGCGCCGCGCGGGCGCGGCAGCCTGCAACCGGTCACCGACCTGATCGCCGACATCGCCGGGGATCGCGAGTGGCCCCACGCGCCGCAGACCTGGATCGTCGCGATGGACTTCGACTCCGGCCGACGGGTGGCTTTCGGACGTGCGGACGCACCCGCCGTGCCGCTGACGCAGGCGGTGACCGCGTCCTGTGCCGCGCCGGGGTACTTCCCGCCGGTGGTCATCGACGGCCGCCGGTACGTGGACGGCGGCGCGGTGTCCGTCACCAACGCGGACGTGGTGCTGCGCGAGCACCTCGACGAGGTACTGGTCCTCGCGCCGATGGCGATGTTCGAGCGCGATCATCCGTCCGGGGTGATCGCCCGGCTCGAGCGTCGCGCGCGGCGGATGTGGACCCGCCGGTTGAACATCGAGGTCAGCCGGCTGGCGGCGACCGGCACGAAGGTGCGCGTCTTCGCGCCCAACGCCGAAGACCTGCACGTGATGGGCAGCAACGTCATGAACCCGGCCAGGCGCCGCGAGGTGTTCGAGACCGGGCTGCGGACGATGCGGGCAAGACTGACCGCGACGATCGAGGAACCGGGCGCGGTCACGCCGGCCTAGGCTGCACCTCGTCGCGCCAGGAATGCTGCGGCTCGTAGCCGAGGACGCGGCGGGCCTTGTCGATCGACAGCAGGGTCTCGTGCCGGCCGACGGGCCGGGTGAGCGGGACGCCTGGGAACACCTCTGCCAGCAGTTCGTCGTCCGGACGGGACATGACGGTGTCCGCGTTGGCGATGATGAACACATCCGCGCCGACGGCGTCATGCTCGAGCGCGCGCCGCACCGCCTGCGCCCCGTCGCGGGCGTCGATGTAGCCCCAGAGGTTCCACCGGCGCAGCCGCGGATCGGCGTCGTAGGACGGGAACCGCACGTAGTCCTCGGGGTACATCACGTTGCTGAACCGCAGGCCGGTCATCGACAGGTCCGGGTGCCACCTGCACAGCTGGCGGGCCAACTCCTCCTCGAGGGTCTTGACCAGCGAGTACGTGCTGTTCGGACGGGGTGGGTACTCCTCGTCGACCGGGAGGTACGGCGGCGGCTCGTCGAACGGCAGGCCGAGCACGGTCTCGCTCGAGGCCCAGACGATCTTCCGCACGCCGGCGCGGATCGCCGCGCTGTAGGCGTTGTAGGACGCCGTGATGTTGTTGGCGAAGGTGGCTGCGTTCGGGAGCAGCCCCGGGGCCGGGATCGCCGCCAAATGCACGAGCGCGTCGACGCCGTCGTGCCGATCGTCGATGCCAGCCAGTGCCTCGACCGCCTGGCCGTAGTCGGTGAGCTCCACGACCGATGAGACGACGTCCGCCCGCGACGAGGGGGCCCGGTCGAGCGCGACGACCTGCCAGCCCTGCTCGAGCAGGTGGTCGACGACCGCGCGCCCCAGCTTGCCGCTGCTGCCGGTAACCGCTGCCCGCGCCATCGACCGTCCCTTTCGCCCGCTACCGGTCGGCCATGAGCTGGGCGCGCTGCCCGTAGGCGTCGAGCAGCGCAT
The DNA here is from genome assembly GCA_963797455.1 of uncultured Actinomycetota bacterium. Lineage (GTDB taxonomy): Bacteria > Actinomycetota > Actinomycetes > Mycobacteriales > Jatrophihabitantaceae > Jatrophihabitans. The sequence continues at coordinate 650,264 of CAWCPK010000001.1, forward strand.
GCAGGTACCGCAGGTCCGAAAGCGGTCGCTTCGTCGCCGGTAGCTCGACCGGGCCGTGCTGGGTGAGGGCCACCAACCGGCCGCTGGGGCCCGGCCGGTTGCCGCCGTCGAAGCGTGGCTCGAAGCTCTGCACCTCGGACCACGGGATCTCGCTGCGCCGCCACCAGGTGCGCAGCGCCAGCCGCACTTCGTCGACGGTCATCGCGGACGCTCCCGAGCGGATCGTCGCGCGCCGCCGCAGCGACAACGGGTCGAGCGTCAGGTCGGCGACGAGCGCCGGAGCCGGCGCAGTGGACGGGGTGGGCGACGGTGCGCGGACCGACCAGGTGGGCACAGCGGCCGGCGCCGCCTCGGCGTTCTCGGCGAACGCCGGCGGGATCGGGTACTGCTGGGCGCTCTCCGGCGGACCCGGGCGGCGCCCGGGCAGGGGACGATACGGCTCAACTCTCGGAAGCGGTGCCCCGCCCGGTGTCGTGGGCGCCTGGTCGGCGGCGGCGTCCTCGTCCGGATCCGCCTCGTCGATGCGGACGGCGAGCTGCTCGTCGGTGATCTCCGGGGCGTCCGGCGCCGGTGGCAAGACATCGGGCGGCGCGCCGCGCGACGTGGTCAGCGAGGTCTCGGACCACGCCTCGACCGGTGGCACGGTCGCCGGCGGCAGGGTCACCGGCGGCAGGGTCGCCGGCGGCAGGGTCGCCGGCGGCAGGAACGGCATCGGCGCGACTTCGACCGGCGGCTGCCACGGGGTCCCGTTCATCGGTAGCGGCTGCGGCACGCCCACGTCCGGGACGTCTCGCTCGCGCCACTGCGGCATGCGAGTGATCGACGGCAGGCCTGCCGCCGAGCCGTTCGGCTCGCGGATCAGGAACTGGGTGCGCGGCCAGCCCTCGTTGGCCTCGACGGCGGACAACTCGGCGGCGAACTCGGCAGCGGTCGGCGGCCGGCTGTCCTTGTCCTTGCTCATCGCGTAGACGAGCAGGTCCGACAGTTGGGTCGGGATGTGGGCTTTGAGGAGCGGCTGCACGGGATCACGCAGGATCCGCAGGATCACCGAAGCCGGGGACTCGCCGTCGTACGCGCGGAACGCCGACTTGCCGGCGATGAGCTGGTACAGCGACGACGCCAGCTCGTACACGTCGGTGGCGGCCGACGTCTCCCCACCCTCGAGCAGTTCGGGCGCCGCGTGCAGGGTCGTGAAGTCGAACAGGCCGGCCGTTGTCTGTGTCGACGACTGCAGCATCGCCACGCCGAAGTCGGCGAGCGCGGGCTCGCCGAACTCGGTGATCAGGATGTTCTGCGGTTTGACGTCGCGGTGCAGGATCCCGGCGCGGTGCGCGGTCTCGAGCGCCCCGGCGATCTTCACGCCGATCGCGACCACCTCGGCGACGGGCAGCCCCTCGAGACCGCGCGTGCGATCTGAGACCGCACCCCGGCACAGCTCCAGCACGAGCACCGGCCGACCGTCCGCGGCGCGGAAGGACCGGAAGAGTGTGACGATGTTGGGGTGTGAGCTGACCGCACCGAGCGCGATCGACTCGCGCTCGAACGACTCGATGGCCCGCGGCGAGGCGTCCCGGACGTTGAGCAGCTTCAGCGCGACAAGCCGGTTCGTCCCTACCTCGCGGGCGCGGTAGACGGTCGCGAGGCTGCCGATGCCGATCTCTGCGATGTCGGCGAAGCCCGGGAAGAAGTCGCTGCGGGCACCCCTTGCCCGTCGCATCAGCGCCACGCCGACCTCCCCAGAAATGCTGACACCGAGGGTAGCAACGAGGTGCCGAACGACGCGGCCCTCCGACCCCCGTGAGACAGTAATGCGCGTGTCCGGAGCCGATACCCGCCGCGCCCTCGCGCTGTCGGCGTTCCTCGGCGGCGCCGGCGCGATGCACTTCGCCGTCCCGAAGTTCTACGACGCCATGATCCCTGAGCCGCTGCCCGGCAGCCCGCGCGCGTGGACGTACGGGTCCGGCGTGGCCGAGATCGCCGTCGCCGCCGCGATCCTGACCCCACGCACTCGCCGGGCCGGAGGGTTGGCGGCGGCCCTGCTGTTCGCCGGCGTCCTGCCGGGCAACATCAAGATGGCGCTCGACGCGCGCAAGAGCGACTCGACCCCCTTCCGGATCGGCACGATCCTGCGCCTGCCGATGCAGCTCCCCCTCATCGGCTGGGCGATGAAGGTCCGCAACACCGCCCGATAACGGCGCCGTCCCCGGGTGTCAGCTCAGGGTGGGCACCGGCACGCGGCGCGGCCGCACCAAGGCCACGGCGAACGCGGCGGCCGCGAGGGCGGAGACGGCGAGCACGACGAGCGTCACCGACACCGCGTGCGCGGACTCGTGCGCGCCCGGCCCGTGCACCAGCGACAGGTAGGTCGTCCCGAGTGTCGCGACCCCGACGACCTGGCCTAGCTGGAACACCGTGACGAGCACGCCGCTCGCGTCGGCCGCTTCGGCAAGCGGGACATGGGTCAGCGCGACGGCGATCATCGGGCTGAACGCGATGCCCAGCGCGAGACCGACGAGCAGGAGGTCGAGCTCCATCGTGAGGCCGCCGTCGCCGCCACCCCGCATGATCGGCGCAAGCAGCAGGTACGCCCCCGCCGCCACGACCAGGCCGATCGGGATCATCGGACCATGCATGCGGGCGGGCAACCGCCGCCAGGTCAGACCGGTGATCGCGAAGCCGATCGCCATCGGCGCGAACGCCAGGCCGGCGCGCTGCGGGCTCTCGCCCAAACCCGACTGCAGGTGCAGCGCGAAGGCGAACAGGTAGCCCGCGTAGTTGATCAGCGCGACGAACAGCGCCGCGGCGCCGACAAGCAACCCCGGCGCGCGCAGTACCCGTCCGGACACCAGCGGCGAGCCGCCGCGCGCCGCGAGCCGGCGCTCGACCTGGACGAACGCTGCGAACCCGAGCACGCTCGCGGCGAGCGAGACCCAGCACCAGACCGGCCAGTGCTCCTCGTGGCCGAGGACGAGCGGGAGCACGAGCAGCAGCACCGCCGCGGACAGCGTCACGACGCCGGCCGGATCGAGCCCCCGCGCGCGCTCGCCGCGGTCGGCGGGCAGGTTCTTGCGGGCGAGCACGAGCAGCGCGAGGCCGATCGGGACGTTGACGATGAACACCGGCCGCCAGCCCGTCCCGAACAGGTCGGCGCTGACGATGACGCCGCCGAGCACCTGTCCGACGACGGCACCGCATGCGATCACCGCCGAGTACAGCGACAGCGCGCGGGCCCGGGCGGCGCCGTCGAAGGTCCGCTGGATGAGAGACATCACCTGCGGCATCATCAGCGCCGCGCCGACGCCCTGGGCGAACCGGAACGCGATGAGCGTGCCGGTCGTGGGGGCGAGCCCGCACAGCAGCGACGCGAGCGTGAAACCGGCCAGGCCGGCGCGGAACGCGCGGCCGTGGCCGATCCGGTCGCCCAGCCGGGCGCCGGTGATCAGCAGCACGGCGTAGCTGATCGTGTAGCCGGCGATCGCCAGCTGCAGGCCGGCACCGGACGCGTTCAGGTCACCCTGCAGGGTCGGCGCCGCGACGTTGACGATCGAGACGTCGAGGATGGCCATGAACTGGCCGAGCAGCAGGACCGCCAGGATGCCACCGGGCTTTACCGTGCTGTCCGGACCAAGGGAACGTTCGAGAAGAGCGGTCATGGAACCCACGGTCGGCCCACTCGGACACTGGTGGTGAGTGCCCGTTGATCCTGGTACTGCCAGCAATACCTTTGGACGTTGTCAGAGGGTCACGCTCTACTTGTGCACGTGATAGCGGGTACCTACAGCAAGGCGCGGCGCGAGGAGCTCGCCGCCTTCCTGCGCAACCGCCGCGAGCGCGTCACCCCCGCCGACGCGGGCATCGCGCCCGGTGTGCGGCGCCGCACACCCGGGCTGCGCCGCGAGGAGGTCGCGCAGCTCGCCGGCGTGGGCATCACCTGGTACACGTGGCTCGAGCAGGGCCGGCCGATCAACGCCAGCGTGCACGTGCTCGACGCGATCGCGGGGGTCCTGCGGCTCGGCGCGAGCGAGCGCTGGCATCTCTACCGGCTCGCCGAGGTGCCGGGCGTCCCGACGCCGGTGTCCGCCGACACCATCTCCTCCGAGGTGGTGCGCGTCCTCGACGCGCTCGACCCGTCGCCGGCCTGCATCTACAACGGCAAGTACGACCTGCTGGCCTGCAACGAGTCCTACGCCGCGCTGTTCCCCTACCTCGTCGAGGCCACGGGCATCGAGCGGAACGCGCTGTGGCAGATGTACGCCCGTGCGGGCAGCCCGCCGCCAGTCACCGATCCGGACGTCTGCCGGTCGATGATCGCCATGCTGCGCGCGGACTACGCCAACCACGTGGGCGAATCGGACTGGACGCACCTGATCGAGACGCTGTGCTCGGCCAACGAGGAATTCGAGCGGCTCTGGTCCGAGCATCCGATCGCCGACCTGGGTCCGCCGGTCGCCAAGGCGTTCGAGTGCTTCGGCCTCGGCACGGTGTGGGTGCGGGCCACCGGGTTCCCGGTGCAGCGCACCCTCGACCAGCGGATGGTCGTCTACCTGCCGGAGACCGCGGCCGACGTCGCGCTGATCGCCGAGTTGCGCGCGCGCAACGCCCGCCGCCTCCGCCCGGCGTAACAGCGCGCCCCTGGGGCATGATCGGGTCGTGAGCAGCGCCGCGTCCCAGCACGACGAACTCGACCGGTACGTCCGCGAGAGCCTCGCCAAGCTGGACGCCGAGGCGATCGCCGCAGCCGACCCCGAGGTGCCGCCCGGCCCGGACGAGCCGGAGCTGCTCGCGATCTTCGACGCGATGGCCGGCAGCCGGCTCGTCGACATCCATGCCCGTCGGATGCGCGAGCACGGGGTCGGCTACTACACGATCGGCTCGGCCGGGCACGAATCCAACGCCTTCGTGGCGGCCGCGCTGCGACCCACTGACCCGGCGCTGCTGCACTACCGGTCCGGCGGGTTCTTCCTCGCCCGGACGATGCAGGCCGGCCGCACGCTGGACGACGGCGTGCGCGCGATCCTGCGCGGCATGTTCGCGAGTACCGAGGACGCCGCATCCGGTGGCCGGCACAAGGTGTTCGGCGACGCGTCGCTCGCGGTCATCCCGCAGACCTCCACGATCGCCTCGCACCTGCCGCGCGCGCTCGGGGTGGCGCTTTCCGTCAGCCGCGCGAGGCGCCTCGGCGTGCCGTGTCGGTGGCCGGCCGACGCGGTCACCGTCTGCTCGTTCGGGGACGCGAGCATCAACCACTCCACCGCGGTGGGTGCGCTGAACGCCGCTGGATACGCCGTCGCCCAGGGCCTGCCGCTGCCGCTCCTGTTCGTCTGCGAGGACAACGGCATCGGCATCTCGGTGCCGACCCCGCAGAGTTGGGTCGCCATCGCGGCGCACCATCCCAACATCCGCTACGTCTTCGCGGACGGCGCCGACACCGACGCGGCGCAGGCCGCTGCCCGCGAGGCCGCGGACCTGGCCCGCCGCGCCCAGAAGCCCGTTCTGCTGCACCTGCGCACTGTGCGCTACCTCGGGCACGCCGGCAGTGACGTCGAGTTGGCGTACCGCGGCGCGGCCCAGATCGCCGCCGACCGCGGCCGCGACCCGCTGCTCGCCCTCGCGTCCCGGATCGGCCGGCCGGGCCTCGCCGAGCGCTACGCCCAGCTCGCCGGCCGGGTCGAGGAGCTGGCCGCCGAGCTCGCGGACACACCGACGTTGCAGAGCGCGGAGCAGGTGATCGCCCCGCTCGCACCACGGGCACCGGAGGGGATCCAGCCGGTCGCCAGGGCCGACGCGCGGGCTGCAGCGTTCAACGGCCGGCTGCCCGAGGACGCCGGGCCGATGACGCTCGCGCAGAGCATCAACGCCGCACTCACCGACGCCATGGCGGCCCGTCCGGAGATGCTCGTCTTCGGTGAGGACGTCGGCCGCAAGGGCGGCGTCTACGGCGTCACCCGCGCTCTGGCGCAGCGCTTCGGCGCGGCGCGGGTGTTCGACACGCTGCTCGACGAGCAGTCGATCCTCGGGTTCGGCCTGGGCCTCGGCGTGAGCGGCATGCTCGCGGTGCCCGAGATCCAGTACCTCGCCTACCTGCACAACGCCGAGGACCAGTTGCGTGGCGAGGCGGCCAGCCTGCGGTTCTTCTCAAACGGGGCGTTCACCAACCCGATGGTCGTGCGCGTGGCCGGGCTGGCGTACCAGAAGGGGTTCGGCGGGCACTTCCACAACGACAACGCGGTGGGCGTCCTGCGTGACATCCCCGGACTGGTGGTGGCCGTCCCGTCCCGGCCAGAGGATGCCGCGCCGATGCTGCGCTCGTGCCTCGCGGCCGCCCACGCGCACGGCCAGGTCAGCGTCTACCTCGAACCCATCGCGCTCTATCACGAGCGCGACCTGCACGAACCGAGCGACCGCGGCTGGCTCGGCGACTACTCCCTCACCACCGAGGCGGCGATCGGCTCCGCGCGCGTGCACGGCGACGGCACGGACCTGACGATCATCACCTTCGGCAACGGCGTGCGGATGAGCCTGCGGGTGGCGCAGCGCCTCGCCGTCGACGGAGTCGCGACGCGGGTGCTGGACCTGCGCTGGATCGCGCCGCTGCCGCGGAACGACATCCGGCTCGCGGCGGCCCGGACCTCGCGGGTGCTGGTCGTGGACGAGACCCGGCACAGCGGTGGGGTGGGCGAGGGCGTGCTGTCGCTGCTCGTGGAGGCCGGCTACCGCGGCCGGATGGCGCGGGTGGCGAGTCGCGACAGCTTCGTCCCGCTGGGCGCGGCGGCCGACCTCGTGCTGCTCGGCGAGGACGAGATCGAGGCGGCGGCCCGCGACCTGATCCGCCGCTGAGCAGCTACCGCTCGGTCCACCAGGTCTGCAGGATCCCCGAGCTGTCCGCGGACTCGGTCGGGTGGGACGAGCGGGCGGGCTTGCGTGCGGCGACGTGGACGGCGGGCACCGAGTTGTCGTGGTGCACGCTCGCCGGGTAGTCGTGCTGGAAGGTCGGATGCTCGGTGCGGCAGTGGTCTTCGAGCTCGGTCTGCCAAGTGAATCGAAGCACGCACTTCGGGCACTGATGCGACATGGGCGCCTCTCTCTGGGACAGCTGAAGTCCGACTCGTCCACGATAGGACGATTCGGGCCATGCGCAGCGATCCGCGGACGGTGCGCGCTTGGGAGTCACTCAGCCGGGCAGGCTCGCGAGCACTCGGTCGAGCGCGACGACGCCGCGGTCGAGGGCGTCGATCGTGACCGTAAGGGCGGGACGCAGCCGCAGGCTGGACGCGCCGCAGCCGAGCACCAGGACCCGCTCGTCGGTGCGCAGCCGGGCGATCGCCTCGTTGCGCAGCTCCGCCGTGGGGAAGGTGACAGCGCACATCAGTCCGCGGCCGCGGACGTCGGTGATCATCGGGTGCTTGCCGGCGACGTCGCGCAGCCCGTGCAGCAGGTGCGCGCCGAGGACGCCGGCCCGCTCGATGAGCCCGTCCGCATCGATGACCTCGAGGATGCGCCGGGCGCGCACCATGTCGGTGAGGTTGCCGCCCCAGGTGGAGTTGATCCGCGACGAGACTGCGAAGACGTTGTCGTGCACCTCGTCGACGCGCCCGCCGGCCATGATCCCGCAGACCTGTGTCTTCTTGCCGAACGCGACGACGTCCGGCTGCAGGCCCAGCTGCTGGTAGGCCCAGGCGGTGCCGGTCAGGCCGACGCCGGTCTGCACCTCGTCGAGGATGAACAGCGCGTCGAACTCGTGGCACAGCGCCTGCATCGCCTGCAGGAACTCGGGGCGGAAGTGGTTGTCGCCGCCCTCGCCCTGGATCGGTTCGGCGATGAAGCAGGCGATGTCGTTCGGGTTGGCCTCGAACGCCTGCCGCGCAGCCGCCAGCGCGTCGCGCTCGGCGGCCTCGACGTCGGCGGTGCCGTTGATCGAGGGTGCCGGGATGCGCGGCCAGTCGAACTTCGGGTAGCGCGCCACCTTGTTCGGCTCGGTGTTCGTCAGGCTCATCGTGTAGCCGGTCCGGCCGTGGAAGGCGTGCTCGAGGTGCAGCACCTTGGTGCCGAGCTCCGGGCTGAGGCCGCGCAACTCGTTGCGCCGGCTCTTCCAGTCGAAGGCCACCTTGAGCGCGTTCTCGACAGCCGGCGCGCCGCCCTCGATGAAGAACAGGTGGGGCAGCGCCGGGTCGCCGAGCACCCGCCCGAAGGTCTCGACGAAGCGCGCCATCGGCACGGTGTAGATGTCGGAGTTGCTCGGCTTGTTCACCGCGACCGTCGCGAACTCGCGGCGCGCCTCCTCGCTGGTCAGCGCCGGATGGTTCATGCCCAGAGCGGACGAGGCGAAGAAGGTGAACAGGTCGAGGTACTCGGTGCCGTCGCGCGCGTCGACGATCGTCGAGCCGTGCGAGGCCTCCAGATCGAGGACGAACTCGAAACCGTCCGCGAGCATGTGGCGGGCGATCATCTCGTGGACCTGCCGGGCGGAGAGATCGCCGGTGGCGACCGAACGCAACGTCGTCATTGGTAGTCAGGGGCGCAGGAGCCGCTGCGCGGTCCTGTTTCCCCATCCCCCTTTCAATCCGTACGTGCGGTTCTCCCGCATACGGCTTACCGATGATCTTCTTGGCATGGTTACGCTGCCTTCGGATAGCGGACGGTACCGCGCAGTTGATACAGGCCGTGCCCGTTGAACCAGTCCTGGGTCCACTGTCGGGCTTGCCCGGCACGCAGGTTGCGGCCCCGCTTCTTGACCATCAAGCGACGGAGACGCCACACCACGTAGCGGTCGAGCTCGGTGAACTTGTCGGCGGCATTGCCGGTGCCGAAGTAGTTGCCCCAGCCGCGCAGGATCGGGTTCAGGTCGTTGATGACGACCCGGATATCGGTCCCGACACGACCACGGCTGGTCCGGTGTTTGACCTTCTCCCGGAGCCGCTTCATCGCCTTCTGGTTGGGCCAGCGGTGCAGGTAGTAGCGCACGATCCGCTGCTGTTCCCACAGCCGACCCGACATGCGGGCGCGGAAGTGACAACCGAGGAAGTCGAACCCTTCCCGGCCTTCACGCAGGTCAACTACTTTCGTCTTGCCCGGATGCAACTGCAGAGCCAGCCCGATGAGGATCTCCTCGACCGCGGCCAGGGCCGCGCTGGCTTGTTCGGCTGAACGGCACAGCACGACACCGTCGTCGGCGTAACGCACCAGCGTGCCCACGCCCCGTGCGCTCAACTCCACATCCAGCACGTGCAGGTAGATGTTGGCCAACAACGGGGAAATGACCCCGCCCTGAGGCGTTCCAGCGACCGTCCGCTGAACCGTCCCATCGACCATCACCCCGGCCTGCAACCACAGCCGGACCAACTTCAGCACCCGACGATCCGACACCCGCGTCTCGACCATGCCCAACAACCGGTCATGATCGATACTCCCGAAGAAGTCCCGGATGTCGAACTCGACGACATGAGTGGCACCAGCGATGAAGCCCTTGCGGACCACTTCCATCGCCTGCGTCGCGGACCGGCGCGGCCGGAACCCGTAGGAGACCGGCACGAAGTCGGCCTCGAAGATCGGTTCCAGCACCAGCCGGGCCGCTTGCTGCGCCACCCGGTCGCGGACCGTGGGTATCCCCAACGGCCGGCTACCACCATCTGGTTTCGGGATCTCCACACGCCTGGCCGGCGCAGGGCGATACCTGCCCTCACGAAGGTCACGGGACAACTCGCGCAACATGCGGTCCACCCCGTATTCCTCCACCTGCTCCAGGGTCTGCCGGTCAACACCGGCCGCACCCCGATTGGCCCGGACCCGCTTCCACGCCGCCCGCAGCACGTCAACTCTGTGGACACGGTCGAACAGGGCGTGGAAACGCCGTTCCGGAGACTGCTTGGCCGCAGCCCATAGCTTGCGTTGGAGTCGTCGCACGTTGTCGATGGGAACAGTCCCATCGGGGTAGTTGGACCGGGCGGTCCCGGTCATGCCCTTGCGCTTACCCCCGCCGCGAGCGTGATCAAAGTCGGGGCCCTTCCCTCCCGGCGTGTTCATCACGCCGATCAGCGGTACTACGACCCCGTCGGACTTCCGCTGCTCTCCCTCGGATTTCACCATCGGCTTATACCTCGGGTCTTCGCCGGACGACGGCTGAACAGACGGATCTCTCCTGTTCCACCCCAGACCTTGATCACGTGCCGCTCCCCATACCCCGGAGGGACCCGCCAAGCTGACCCCGGAACGAGGCTCGGCAGACATGGCCTTCGCCGTGACATGAGCGGCTCGGCTCCCCCATTGTGACTCTGACGAGGCTGCAGAACTCGCGCCTGCTGGCGCTACGGCCCGCGATCTTGCTCCCTCCAAAGAGGCTTTCGACACCCCGCTCAGCCCACCGGATCTCTCCGACGAACCGGGGCCTGCTACCGGGCGCTCCGATACCTACCCGGACAGGACTCACACCTGCTGGCCTGGGACAGCTTGCAGGACGCAACATGTATCGAGGTTACCGGAGAATTTCCGGCCCCAGCGCTGGCCTAGCGGCCATCTTCCGGCTACTCACTGCAGGCTTGGACCCCATAGCCGAGCTGCTCGCGCGCCTGCGCGGCGTAGGTCTGCTTCTCCGAATCCTCGTGAGCCGCGGAGATCCACGAAATCGGGTTGCGCGAGTCGGCGAGCCTGGCCTGGGCCGCCGCGAAGCGCGCGTGCCAGGGTGAGCTCTCGGGAGCGTTGTAGTTGACGATCGTGTCCAGCGCGTCGATCTGAACACCGATCGTGTTGTTCAGGTCGGTCAGCAAGTAGTCGCTGTAATTCTCCTGGCACGCATGGTCAAGGTTTGCGATGAAGTCTTCGATGCCGCGAGCCAGTTCCCACGCGATCTGTTTGAGGTCATCGTCGTTGTAAGGTTCCATCTCGGCATCCCCCTCGGTCGAGCCGATATGCAACCAGCCCTGCGCCCACCGCAGAAGGCCGAACCGGAAATGCTGCCTCGAGGGGCAGCCGATGGGTCAGGCAGGGCCGACCCGACGATCGAAGAAGGTCTGCAGGACGACCGTGGTGCGGGTCGAGACGTTGGCGCGCCTGCGGATCTCGCGGATGAGTTGCTCCAGCGCGCTCGGCGACGCGACCCGGACGAACAGGACGTACGCGTCGTCGCCGGCCACCGAGTGACAGGCCTCGATCTCGGACAATCCGGCGAGCATCTCGGGCGCGTCGTCGGGCTGGGCGGGATCGAGCGGGGTGATCGCGATCAGCGCGGCGAGCGGCACCCCGATCGCCTCGGCGTCGACGCGCGCCGTGTACCCGCGGATCACGCCGTCGGTCTCGAGCCGGCGGACCCGCGCCTGCACCGCCGACACCGACAGCCCGGTCAGCTCGCTCAGCGCCTTGAGCGTGCTCCGGCCGTCGGCCACCAGGGCGGTAGCGAGCTGGATGTCGATCGGGTCCGTGAGCACGCGGCGCCCGGGCGGCACCGACGCCGCGGCGACGATCTCGTTCACGGCGCAAACGTACTGCGCATGGCGACGGCCCCGGCGCCCCGCCCAAGGGGTGCGCCGGGGCCGTCTGTTGGGATCGACTGATCAGCTCAGCGGAGTCCCCCGTGTGGGTGACAGATGTGCCGGACCGAACGCACCGAACCATCCTCGCGGAGCAGCACCTGGGCGGCGCGCGGCCGGGTGAAGTCGAACATGTTCGTCAGGCCGCCGGCGTTCGCGTCGAAGGACGCGTCACCGATCTTGCCGGTGGACCAGTTGTCCTCGACGAACTTCAGCGTCGAGGTCTGATCGGTCCGCCTGTGGTCGACGAAGTTCGTCTTCGCCCACGGTGAGATCACCAGTAGCGGCTGGCGCGGGCCGGGGCCGCACCGGTCGGTGTAGCCGCCGGACGTCGGCGCGCCCGACGACGTGCAGACCTCGGCATCATCGGCGGTGTGCGACGAGTTGCCGATTGCCGCGAAGGCGTGGTCGTACCAGCCGTCCGAGTCGTCGTAGGCGACGACGATCGCGGTGCTCCTTCCACTGCGGCGACTGCTGGATCTCGTTGATGGTGTGACCAGGAAGTGCTGCTCGTCGATCGGGTCGGAGTAGCCGGCGTGGCCGTCCTGGTACTCGCTGGCCTTCAGGAAGCTGACCGCGGGAAGCTTCCCCGCCATCACGGCCTGGTCGAAGTCGGTCAGGTCGTAGTTGTGGTTGGCCCGCCCGTTGTGCCCGATCTCGGCGAGGTTCTTCGGCGGCAGGTGGTGCGGGTTGGCCGTCGACGTGTAGTACTCGAACGGGCTGTGGTGCGGGCTGTAGTCGCCGACCGTCGCGCCGCCGACGTTCTGGTGGCTGGCGCCGCACACCGCGTACGTGCCGGCGCCGCCGGTACGGGCGTGGTCGGCGCGAAGCCGCCCTGGAACCAGCCCCAGGTGACGCCCTGGTCGTTGAGCAGGTCGCCGATGTTGCGCCCGGCATGCTGGCCAGGTTGTTGGTGGACGTGTGGTTCTTGTCCGAGCAGTCGTCGTAGGCCGGGTCGGGGTCGTTGATCACCGTGCCGACGCCCTTGGCGTCCGGGGAGGGGACGACGGTCAGGCTGTCGCTGGTCGGCTCGGTGAGTGTCCGGGGTCGACGGCGATGACGCCGTGGGTCTGGCCGGAGACCAGGTTGAGCGCGCCCGGCGTCGACGGGCCGAACGTGGTGTCGAAGGAGTTGTCGGTCATCGCGTAGTGCTGGGCGTAGTTCCACAGCCCGGTGACGGTGTTGCCGTCGTAGTAGTCCATCACCAGGCCGGGCTCGCCGAACAGCCCGGTGCAGGTGTCCCCGGTGCCTTCTCGACGAACTTGTCCATCGCGCCGTTGTCGGCCGCCTTCTGCTCGGGTCCGTAGGCGTGGTTCTGGTCGCAGGTCATCGCCTGGTCCGGCGTGAGCCGGAAGGGCGGGTACAGGTTGGGGTTGTTGTCGTCAGCAGGTCGGCGTGACCAGGTTGTCGGTCTTCGGCGTGTGCGCGCTGGCGGTGAACGTCGTGCCGTCGGTGTTCGCCGCCTTCGGGTAGGTGCCGAAGTAGTGGTCGAACGAGACGTTCTCGTCGAAGATCACGACCAGGTGCTTGATCGGGGTCGTGGTCCGGTGCGAACGGTCCGTGGATGGCCCGGGGCGTCCGCCGCCGACGATGACGCGGCTGCTGCCACGACGCCGGCCGTCACGAGCGGCGGCGACGCCGGCGCATGGTCGTGGCGAGACGTAGCCTGCTGCGCTTGTGCACTTCGCACGGTCCGCATCGGTCGAGTTGTTCCGGGACGACCCTCGTGCCGCCGCTTGGCAGGCCCGGTCGCTGTGTTACTCGACGACGCTGGTCGAACGCTGGCTGACCTTTGGCTGTCCTCGGTCAGGGCGCGAGCAGGGCGCGCCGCATACCAGTCGCTGCGGTCCCGCACACCGGGCAGGGCGAAGAAGTAGCCGCCGCCGAACGGGGAGATGTAGTCGACCAGCGGCTCGCCGGCCAGCCGCTTCTGGACGGTCTCGAACTGCCGGTCGAGGTCCTGCTGGTAGCAGCAGAACACCAGGCCCATGTCGAGGTTGCCGTTGGCGTCCAGCCCGCGGTCGTAGTTGTAGCCGCGGCGCAGGATCCGCTGCTGCGTCGGTCGCGGCGGTGCGCGGGTTGGCCAGCCGGATGTGCGCGTCCAGCGGGATGACCTCGCCGTTCGGGTCGTCGGCGTAGGACGGGGCGTCGGTCTCCGTCGACCGTCCAGCGGGGCGCCGGTGTCACGGCGGCGGCCGAACATCCGCTCCTGCTCGGTGATCGAGACCCGGTCCCAGAACTCGACGAGCATCCGGATCAGCCGGACGACCTGGTAGCTGCCGCCCGTCGCCCAGCCCGGCTCGCCGGAGTCGGCTGCACCCAGACCAGCCGGTCCATCGCGGCGGCGTCGCGGACGTCCGGGTTGGCGATGCCGTCCTTGAACCCCAGCAGGTTGCGCGGCGTGCCGGAGGGGCGCGGCGGCGGACGAAGCCGTCATCCGCCAGCGCGGCTGCAGCGCGCCGCGGGTGTGCCGGGTGATGTCGCGCAGCGCGTGCAGCACCGTGTCGCGTGTCGCGGCGCACAGCTGCACAGCTGAGGTCGCCGTGGCACCGGCTCGGGGTCCAGGTCGTCGTTCGGGAAGGTGGCCATCGCACGGAGCCGGCGCGGCTTGCCGGGCGCGAGCCCGAACCGGTCGTCGAACAGCGAAGCACCGAGCGACACGGTGACGGTCAGGTCGTCGGCCGGCACCTGCTCGGCCCAGCAGGCCGGAGTCGGAGGGCGGCGCGGTGATGCCGAGCTGCGCCGGGGTGCCGCCGGCGGTGAGGAATCGGGCCCGCTCGGTGAGCGTGCGCAACAGGTCGGCCAGCTCGGCGACGGCCGCGGCGGTGACGTCGAACGCGACGAACTGGGCGTGTGCCTGCCGCGGGGTGAGGATGCCGGCCTGGTGCGCGCCCTCGAACGGGATCCGCGCGTCCGTACCGGTTCCGTCGGCGCGGGCCACCGCGCGGCCGGCCGCGGCGCCGCCCGCGGCCGCGGTGCCGAGCGCCGCGGCCGCCCCTTGCAGGAATCGGCGCCGCTCCACGCCCCGTCCGCTCATGAGGTCCGCCTCGGCTCGAGAATGGCCGCGATCGGGGCGAGCAGTTCGGCGAGCTCGCTGACGTCGCTGTTCACCCGTTCCCGGGTGGTCCGGTCGAGCGAGTCCAGCGCCGGCCGGGCGTCCCGGCGGGCGGCGTCGATGTCGCGCTCGGCGCGGGCGAGCCAGGCATCCAGTCGCGTCATGCCGCCGTACCTGCCGGCCAGCAGCGGCCGGATCATCGATAGGACGGTGCGCGTGCCGTCCAGGTCCGCGCTGACCGTGGCGAGCCCCGAGTGGCTGCCGTAGTCGTCGCGCCCGGTCAGCGCGAACTCCACGGCGTCCTCGGTGATCTCGTGCGCCCGGATCGCGATGTCGAGCGGGTCGAGCTGCGCGTGCGGGAAGGCCCGCCGCAGCGCGCGGACGGCGGCGACCAGGTCGGCCGCGATCGGCGTCAGCTCGCCGGCCGGCTGGCCGTGCCAGAGGCCGAACTCGATGCGATGCAGCCCGCGCCAGGATCGGTCGTGGACGCCGCCGGGCAGCCCGGCCGCCCGCCCGTCGATGTCCGCGTCCAGTTCACCGAACGCGTCGTAGGCGGCGCCGAGCCGAAGGTAGGCGAGGTGGGCGGGCAGCCAGGCCCGCCGCGCCTCGGCCAGATTGCCGCCGGCGAGGGCGGCATGCAGCGCCGCGACACGGTCCTGCAACCCGGGCAGCGAGCGCGTCACGTATGCCTCGTACGCCTTGGTCGCGGCGATCAGCTCGGCCTCGCTGACCGGCCGCACCGCCGGCGTCGTGCCACGGCGGTGCCCGGGCAGCGTCACCGTCGGCCCGGTGACGGCCGGCTCGTCCTCCATCACGCACCGGAACGCGTACCGGCCGGAACCGAGGTTGGCCTGCAGCGTGGTCGTCGTCCCGGGAGCCAGCGGCTCGACCTCGGCGTACACCGCTCCGCGGGCCGGGTCGATGAGATCGACGGCGCCCGGACGACTGTCGGTGTTGTGCAGCGCGAACTGCTGCGGCCCGGGCCGGCCGGAGGTCCACCCGCTGCCGCACGCACTGACCGAGACCGCAACCTCGATCTGCTGGGTGGCGTGGGCCGGCCGGGCGCCGGGCGAGCAGCCGGCCACGGCGAGCGCGGCCAGCACGATCGGTAGACGGCGCAGCACGTGGTGACACGCTAGGTCGCGCGCGGGCCGATCCTGCCGATTTCGGGACGGGTTCACCAACGGTTCGGCCAGTCTTTGCCGGACGGACCGCGGCGCGTCGACGGACGCGGAGCGCTCGGTACCGCTGCACGGGGTCGGCCCCGCAGGGCAGAATCCGGGCGTGGACCGCGCGCTGTTCGAGCTGGGCACCGACGGCCCGTCGCGCATTCTGGTGGGCATCGACGGCAGCGAGACGTCCCTGCGGGCCGCCGCCTACGCCGCCGGTCTGGCTCGCCGGCAGGGTTCGCACCTGATCGCGCTGTACGTCGCGTCGATGAACCCGATGGCCGCGCAGTTGGCCGCGACCACGGCCGCGATGATCCAGACGCAGGACGAGATCGGCGAGCAGCTGCGCAGCACGGTGATCGAGGGCGCCCGGCTGATCGGCATCGACGCGAAGTTCGTGCTGCGGCGCGGCAATCCCTACCGCGAGCTGATCGCCGTGGCCAACCAGCTGCGCGTCGACGCGGTCGTGGTCGGTGCGTCGATGAAGTCCGGCCGCCGGTTCGTCGGCTCATTGGCCGGACGTCTTGTGCGGGACGCAACCTGGCCGATCACTGTAGTGCCGTGACTTGCGACCGATGGGTTAATCGGGGCGATTCGGAACGGGCGCGTTAAAGCTACGTGAACTAGAATGCTCTGTGGAACCGGCTGGAGGTCTGATGGTGCTGGCGTCACGACACTGGTTGGCGGGTGCTGAACTCGGCCACCAGTTCACTGACGTGCGCCTCATCCGCGCCGGATCCCGCTTCACGATCTACGAAGGACGCGACGCCGGCGCCAACCGCACCGTGGTGATCAAGGTGCCCGACGAGTCGAGCGGGACGTGGCTGCACGACGTCCTCGAGACCGAGGGCCGCGTGCTCGCGGCGCTCGGGGCGCACCCGAACGTCCTCACCTGCTACCAGCAGACCAGGCTGGACGACGGCCGGCCGGCACTGCTGCTCGAACGCTGCGTCGGCACCGTCTACGACACCTTGCACAGCGACGACCCGATGGAGCTGCAGGACGTCGTCGCGATCGGCATCAAGCTGGCCGGCGCGCTCGAGACCGTGCACCGGTTCGGCGTGCTGCACTGCGACGTGCGGCCGCGCAACGTGTTCGTCACCGAATGCGGCGAGCCGGTCATCGCCGGGTTCGACGAGGCGGTCGAGATCAAGCAGGCAGCCAGCCGCCCGCCGCTGCACCACCTCACGCCGCACACCGCGCCGGAGCTGCTCGAGGGCGACACGCCCACCACGGCCACCGACGTGTACGGGCTGGCGTCCACCCTCTACGAGCTGGTGGCCGGGCGTGCGGCGTTCCGCGCCTACGTCGGAGAGTCGCCGGCGAGCGTCATCGTGCGGGTGCTGAGCAGCCCGGTGCTGCCGATCGTGTCGGAGAACGTCCCGCTCGAGATGTCGGACCTGCTCACCTGGAGCCTCACGCCCGACCCGGCGAACCGTCCGCCGTCGCCGGCTTGGCTGGCCGAGGAGCTCGGCCGTATCGAGCGCCGGCAGGGCTGGCGGCGCACCCGGATGGTCGTCGGCTGATCCCGCCGCGGCACCCGGCTATGCATCGTCGTCGGGATAGGGGTCCTCCGAACGTGTAGTCGGGTGGCCCGGGGGGATTGCACCCCCGGGCTCCCACAGAACGGAGCGTGACAGTCTCCCGTCACTCCGCTCTTCTCATCGGACTCCGTTGAAGCCGCGGACCCAGCGCCAGTGCGCGAACAGGCCGGGTTCTCGATCGAGGATCCCGGTCCACCACGCCATGAAGCGTTTGTAGGACCGCAGTCGCTTGTATTTCCGCCCTGCCCAGCGCATCAGGTAGGTGTTGATGCGGGCGAGGAAGGGGTACAGCCGGGACCGATAGAACCGGCCGTAGTAGTTCATCCACCCGCGCACGATCGGGTTGATCTCGGCGGCGATTTGTTCCAGCGTGCTGGTGACCCAGTGGTGCATCTTCCAGCGGCGAACCTGCCGGTTCATGCGGGTCAACGCCGCGAGGCTGACCGCGGGCAGGAAGCCGTAGTAGAACTCCCGCGCCGGTTCTTGGCCTTGCGCGGCTGGAAGGTGTACCCGAGGAACGTGAACGCCACGTGCTCATACGAGCCGCGGCGCCGGTTGTCCTTGCAGTACACGATCCGTGTCTTGTCCGGGTGCAACCGCAGGCCCAGACTCGACCAGCCGCACCTCCAGCGCCGCCCACACCTCGCGGGCTTGCCGCTCAGTCACACAATGGATCACCGCATCATCTGCGTAGCGTTCGAAGCTCACGGTCGGGAACTCCCGCGCCAGGAACAGGTCGAACGCGTAGTGCATGACCAGGTTCGCCAGCACTGGCGAGACCGCCGACCCTTGTGGGGTCCCCCGGCCTCGCTGCTGCAAGGTGCCGTCCGGCAGCTGCAGCGGCGCTGGCAGCCACCGCTGCACATACAGCAGCACCCACCGCTGGTCGGTGGTGATGTTCGCCGCCACCGCCTTGACCATCGAGGTCGTGATCCACGGAGTCGAAGAACTGCACGGATGTCAAGATCGAGCACCCAGTCCTTCTGCCAGCACCGCTGCCGGCACGCCGCCAGCGCCTCATGCGCCGACTTGCCCGGCCGGTACCCGTAGGAGTCCGCATGAAAGATCGACTTCCGTGCGCGGCTCCAACGTCAGCGCCACCACGGTCTGCGCGATCCGATCGGCCGACCGTCGGCACCCCGAGAGACCCGCACCCCGCCATGCGGCTTGGGTATCTCCACCGCCCGCACCGGCGGCGGGAAGTACGTCCCCGACGACATCCGGTTCCAGATCTTGTAGAGATTGCCCTTCAGATCGGACTCGAACGTCCGCGATCGACACCTCGTCCACCCCCGCTGCACCCTTGTTGGCCTTGACCCGCTGGTACGCCTCCCACACCAGCTGTTTCGGAATATCAAACGACTTGCTCCAACGAAGCTGACTCGCCCACTCGACTCCTCCCAGACGGCTCCTCGCCACCCGGTTGCTCGCGCAAACAACGCCACTCGATGAGCCGGCCCCTTCGCTCCACCCCCATTACAAGGGCTTCACCACTACTACGAGCCGGTCCGCCAGCCAGCGCCGCAACGGTACTCAGCGTCCTCCGGATTCCGCCGTTGACGCGCTCCCTCTCACCCCCCGCCCACCAGCACGGGCAGCAGTATCGGCACCGGCCTTCCCACGTTCCATGCAGAAGCCGCAGACCGGGCTCGCGCCGCCTTCATGCCGGACACCACCTGGCCAATACTCGGGCACCCGCCAGGCTCATCCCGGAGTCCCGTAACCACCCCGGTTTCGATGTCACCTATTACGTTTCGACACGTCAACAGCGGTTCGCTCGCGCTCGCCTTCCTGATCCCCACCTGACACCTCAACGGATGCCTTTTCCGCATCGCTCACCACGACGGTCTTCAGCCAACGCAGCATGCGGTGGTTTGACGCCTCCCCCCGAAGGGCGACGCCGAAGGGCCACAAACCTTCATCTCCTGCACAACATCGCATCAGACGAGGTCCTCCTACATCGGCCTCCTCCTCAACGTTCGTGGCGCACTTGCGGCCGTAGTACAACCCGGGACTGCCCACGTCCGCCGGCTCCCAGCAACGTGGATTTTCCTTCGCTGCGCGGCACCGGCCCTATTGTCGGCGAAGGTGGTCGGCGCAGGTGGAAAGTCGCACGGGTCCCCGTCAGGCGTCGGTGAGCTCGCGCGACGCCGGGCGTGCCCGGTGTTCGCTGTCAGCGAAGCGCGGGGGTTGGTCGAGTGGTCAGGTCTGCGCGTTGGCGGCGTTGTAGCCCAGCCAGCCGGTGTAACCGAGCAGGGCGAGCACCCCGAGCTTGCGGGTCGGCTCGAGCATCATGGCCGCGCCGATCGCGATCTCGGTCGCTCCGTTGCGCGCGACCCAGTTCTTGGTGTCGACCGGGAACGCCACCTTGGTGAGTTCCTCGAACGTGTCGGGCGCGGCGAAGTGCGCGGCGCCGACGGCCGCGACCAGGAATCCGATCTTGCCGGTGGAGAGCAGAGCCATGCTGCACACCCTGCCATGCCCGGATGGGGCCGCGGCACCGGCCCAGGGCTTCCTCCGTGCAGTCCGACTGTCCGCAGCGCGCGGTGGCGGCCCGTCACATCGAATCCGTCGCCCGCCCGGTGACCCACTTCTCGTAACGGCGGGTGGCGATGTCGAGAAGCTGCTCATGGCTCCGACCAGAGGACAGACGGCACCGCCCAGGCGCCGCTGGACCAGGAGGAACGATCATGGGCTCGCTCACGCTGTGGATGCAGGTCTCCCTCGACGGCTACGCGTCCGGACCCGACGACGCGTTCGATTGGCCGGTCGTCGGTCCGCAGCTCCACCAGTACTTCGTCGACGAACTTCGCGACTCTGCAGCGTTCCTCTACGGGCGCAGGGTGTACGAGGAGATGGCCGCGTTCTGGCCGACCGCCGTCGACGACGCCAACCGACTTCATCGCGAGTACGCGCGGATCTGGGTGCCGATGCGCAAGTACGTCCTGTCGTCGACCCTCGACGACGCGGACTGGAACAGCACCGTGATCGGCGTGGGCGACGTCGCGGCGGTGAAGGCCGCGACCGACGGGACGATCGTGATGTTCGGCGGCGCGACCGCGGC
The DNA here is from genome assembly GCA_963797455.1 of uncultured Actinomycetota bacterium. Taxonomy (GTDB): domain Bacteria; phylum Actinomycetota; class Actinomycetes; order Mycobacteriales; family Jatrophihabitantaceae; genus Jatrophihabitans. The sequence goes on from CAWCPK010000001.1 coordinate 670,615, forward strand.
AGCCGAGGTCATCCGGGCCGGGCTGGTGGACGACTACCGGCTGTTCGTGCATCCCGTGTTGCTGGGCGGCGGCGCCCGCCTGCTTCCGGCGCTCGATGAGCGTGCGCACCTCGACCTGGTCGGGTCGCGAACCTTCGACGAGGCCGTGGTCCATGTGCACCACCGCGCCCGCTAGCCCGAGCGCCCTCAGACGGCGGTCGCCCCGGCCGCACCCCACGCAACACCGCTGGAACGCCCGCAGGCAGGATGGCAGCATGGACTTCCGATACCTGGGCAACTCCGGCATGCAGATCTCCGAGATCACCTACGGCAACTGGCTCACCCACGGCTCGCAGGTCGAGAACGACGTGGCGGCGCAGTGCGTCCGCGCCGCGCTCGACTCCGGCATCACCACCTTCGACACCGCGGACGTCTACGCGAACGGGCGCGCCGAGGAGGTGCTCGGTGCCGCGCTGCACGGTGTGCGGCGCGAGTCGCTCGAGGTGTTCACCAAGGTGTACTGGCCGGTCGGGCCGGACCCGAAGGGCAAGAACGACACCGGCCTGTCGCGCAAGCACATCATGCAGGGCATCGACGGGTCGCTGCGCCGCCTGCAGATGGACTACGTCGACCTGTACCAGGCACACCGCTACGACTCGTTCACGCCGCTCGAGGAGACGATGCAGGCGTTCGCGGACGTCGTGCGGGCCGGCAAGGCCCTCTACATCGGCGTGAGCGAGTGGACCGCCGAGCAGATCCGCGCCGGCCACGAGCTCGCGCAACAGCTCGGCGTCTCACTCGTCTCGAGCCAGCCGCAGTACTCCATGCTCTGGCGCGTCATCGAGGACGAGGTCGTGCCCACATGTCGCGATCTCGGCATCGGCCAGATCGTGTGGTCGCCGATCGCGCAGGGTGTCCTGACCGGCAAGTACAAGCCGGGCCAGCCGCCGCCAGAGGGCTCGCGCGCGACCGACGACAAGGGCGGCGCGAACATGATCAGCCGCTGGCTCGCCGACGACGTCCTCACGAAGGTCCAGGAGCTCGCCCCGGTCGCCGGCGACCTCGGCCTGACGATGGCGCAGCTCGCGGTGGCGTGGGTGCTGCAGAACGACAACGTGTCGGCGGCGCTGGTCGGCGCGTCCCGTCCCGAGCAGGTGGCCGAGAACGTCAAGGCGGCCGGCGTGACGATCCCGGACGACGCGCTCAAGCTGATCGACGAGGCCCTCGGCGACGTCGTCACACGTGACCCCGCGATCGTCGCGAGGTCGACGCCGAACCGACGCGCGATCTGACCCGACACCGCATCGCGTGCCCACTCTGGACCTGCCGAGTTGTCCGGGCTAGGTCGCGCTATAGCGCGACATAGCCCGGACAACTCAGGGGTTAGCCGCGGCGGACCGCGCGGTCCGGCGCGCTGAGCGTCTCGCGGGCGAGCACCGCGAAGTGCAGGCCCACCACCACCGCCGGGTCGGCGAGGTCGACGCCGAGCACCCGCTCGGCCTTGCCGATCCGGTCGTAGAGCGCGGCGCGCGAGATGAACAGCTCGGCTGCGGCGGCCGTCTTGTTGCCGCCGCAGCGGCAGTAGGCGGCCAGGAACTCGTAGAGCCGCGAGCCGTGCGCCGCGTCGTGCGCGAGCAGCGGGCCGAGCTCGTGCTCGACGTAGTCCCGCACGGCCGACTCGTTGCGCAGCGCGTGCACCAGGCCGCGCAGCCGCAGGTCGGGCGGCCGGAAGTAGTCCCGGTGGCCCGGCATCCCGACCGCCGCGTCAGCCACCTGCATCGCCTCGCGCAGCGTGCTCTGCGCCCGCTCGACGCCGACCACGGTGCTGCCCGCCCCGACCACCAGCGCGCCCGCGGTCGAACGGCGGTCGAAGACGGCGTGCAGCCGATCGCTCAGGGTCGCGAGCACGGCGTCGGCCTGCGCGATGCGTTCCTGCGAGAGCAGCAGCCCGACCCGGTGATCGTCGAGCGGGCCGACCAGCGCCGGGATGCGCAGCGCCTGCAGCGCCACGACCGCCTGGCTGGCGAGATCGCGCAGCAGCCCCGGCAGGCCGCCCGGTCCGGTGTGCTCGCCGGTGGGACGGACCACCACCCCGGTGAGGCTGCGCCCATCCAGCGGAACGCCCAGCCCCCGCGCCCGCGCCGCCGTCTCGGCCGGGGCTTCGGTCGAGAGCGCCAGCGCGGTGAGCAGCGTCCGGTGGGACTGCCGCTCGAGGCTGTCCATGTCGCGGTCGGTCAGCCGGTTGATCACCAGCGCGGTCGCGCCGCGGTCGAGCAGCATCCGCTCGCGCGCCGTCGGCTGCGGACCGCACCGCATCACGAGCCGTCCCCAGCCACCGCCGGACGGCGTGGCGACGTCCACCGCCACCCACCCGTCGCTCTCCGTGCCCTTGCCCGACCGCACCCGGCTCTCCCATGCGGCCAGGACAGCGGGCGCGGCGCCGTCCGGGCAGCAGTAGGCGAGCACCTGGTGGGTGAGGTTCTCGTAGATCACCGGACGGCCGGCCATCGCGGCGACGAGGTCTACGACGTGCTGCGGTCCCTGCCCGGCGATCGTCAGCTCGGTGAACGCCTGGTGCGCCTCGTCCGACGCGATCAGCTCCTGCATCCGCACGTCCAGGATCAGCGTGTGCACCGCCTGGGTCATCGCGACGAACGGCGTCTCGCGGCGCAGCTCGACGAGTGGCAGGCCACTGCACTCGGCCGCCTCGACCAGCTCGGCCGGCAGCGAATCGCGGTAGCGGCGGCCGAGCTCGACGGCCAGCCCAGTCACGCCGGCCGAGCTGAGCTCCTCGACGTAGCGGGCGAGCCTCCCGGCCGAATCGGGCAGCGCGATGCCGGTGGTGAGGATCAGCTCGCCACCCTCGAGCAGGTGCGCGATGTCGCTGACCTCGCTGACGTGCACCCAGCGGACCAGCCCGTCGAGGTGCGATCTTCCGGCGCGGACGCGCGGCTCCCCGCGCCGTACCGCCGGGAGCTCGAGGACGGCGGCGAGCGTCGGCAGCATCCGCGCCTCCTAGAATTCGGCGGAGAATCCGGCGGTTGCACAACCCTACATAGCGTCGGATGTGAAAGGATTTCCCGACAATGTGTCGGTTACCCGCCGCCCGGGGCCGCGACTAGCGTGGCCACATGCCGCAAAGGATCAACCACTGGATCGACGGCGCCCTGGCGCCGGGAACCTCGGGCCGCACCGGCCCCGTCTACAACCCGGCCACCGGACTGCAGTCCGGCGAGGTCGATCTCGCATCGGCCGCCGAGGTCGACCGGGCGGTGGCCGGTGCGAAGGCGGCCGCCAAGGAGTGGCGCGGCGCCTCGCTGTCGCGCCGTTCCGGCGTGGTGTTCGCCTTCCGCGAGCTCCTCCACAGCGGCGCCGACGAGCTCGCCAAGATCATCACCGCCGAGCACGGCAAGGTGCTCTCCGACGCGCAGGGCGAGGTCGCCCGGGCGCTCGAGAACGTCGAGTTCGCGGCCGGTGTCCCACAACTGATCAAGGGCGGGTACAGCGAGCAGGCCGGCACCGGGGTGGACGTCTACTCCATCCGCCAGCCGCTGGGCGTCGTCGCCGGCATCACGCCGTTCAACTTCCCCGCGATGGTGCCGCTGTGGATGGCCGCCAACGCGATCGCGTGCGGCAATGCGTTCGTCCTCAAGCCCAGCGAGAAGGACCCGTCCGCGTCGCTCTGGCTCGCCGCGGCCTGGCAGGAAGCGGGCCTGCCGGACGGCGTGTTCACCGTCGTCCAGGGCGACAAGGATGCGGTGGACGCGCTGCTGACCCACCCGGACATCGCGGCGGTCAGCTTCGTCGGCTCCACGCCGATCGCGCGCTACATCTACGAGACCGGCACCTCGCACGGCAAGCGGGTGCAGGCGCTCGGCGGCGCCAAGAACCACATGCTGGTGCTGCCCGACGCGGACATCGACCTCGCGGCGGACTCGGCTGTGTCGGCCGCCTACGGCGCGGCGGGCGAGCGGTGCATGGCGATCTCGGTGGCCGTCGCGGTCGGTGACGCGGGGGACCGACTGGTCGACGCCATCGCCGCGCGGCTGCCCAAGCTGCGCATCGGGGACGGCGCGGACCCGGACACCGACATGGGGCCGCTGATCACTGCCGAGCACCGGACCAAGGTCGCCGGCTACATCGCCGCCGGCGCCTCGTCCGGGGCGACGGTCGTGGTCGACGGACGCGAGGCGGACGTGCCCGACGACGGCTTCTTCCTCGGCAGCACGCTGCTCGACCACGTCAAGCCGGAGATGAGCGTCTACACCGACGAGATCTTCGGTCCGGTGCTGTCGCGTCGTTCGCGCGGACACCTACGACGAGGCGCTCGAGCTGATCAACTCGCACCAGTTCGCCAACGGCACGGCGATCTTCACGCGCGACGGCGGCGCCGCGCGCAGGTTCCAGTTCGACGTCGAGGTCGGCATGGTCGGCGTCAACGTCCCGATTCCGGTGCCGGTCGCCTACTACTCGTTCGGCGGCTGGAAGGGCTCGCTGTTCGGCGACACGCACATGTACGGGCCGGAGGGCATCAACTTCTACACGCGCGGCAAGGTGGTCACGTCCCGCTGGCCCGACCCCGCGACCTCCGCCATCGACCTCGGCTTCCCGCGCACCCGCTGACCCGCTGACCCGTCAAAAAAACACCAAAGTTGTCCCGGCTTCGTCCGGATATGTGCGGAGGAAGCCGGGACAAGTCGGTGAGAGAGGACCCACCTACGTGAGCAACCCACTGGACGGCATTCCCACCGACCGCGACACGGTCAAGGCGCTCGACAAGGCGCACGTGTTCCACTCGTGGTCGGCGCAGGGGCTGATCGACCCGCTGCCGATCGCGTCCGCGCAGGGCTCGTACTTCACCGACTACGACGGCAACCGCTACCTCGACTTCTCCTCGCAGCTGGTCAACGTCAACATCGGCTACCAGCACCCGAAGCTGATCGCGGCGATCCAGGAGTACGCGGCAGCAGATGACGACGATCCAGCCGGCGTTCGCCAACGACGCGCGCAGCGAGGCCGCCCGGCTGATCTGCGAGCTGGCGCCCGGCGACCTGAACCGGATCTTCTTCACCAACGGCGGCGCCGAGGCAACCGAGAACGCGCTGCGCCTGGCAAAGCTGCACACCGGACGGCAGAAGGTGCTCGCCGCCTACCGCAGTTACCACGGCGCCACCGCCGGGGCGATCACGATGACCGGCGACCCGCGCAGGTGGGGCGCCGAGCCGGCCATGCCGGGCGTCATCCACTACTGGGGGCCCTACCTCTACCGCTCCGCCTTCCACGCCACCACCCCGGAGGAGGAGACCGAGCGGGCGCTGCAGCACCTGCGCGACCTGCTGATGGTCGAGGGCGCGCACACCGTCGCCGCGATCATCCTCGAGACCGTGGTAGGGACGAACGGCATCCTCGTCCCTCCCCCGGGCTACCTCGCCGGCGTGCGCGACATCTGCGACGAGTTCGGGGTCGTGCTGATCGCCGACGAGGTGATGGCCGGCTTCGGCCGCTGCGGCGAATGGTTCGCGGTGGATCACTGGGGGGTCACACCGGACCTGATCACCTTCGCCAAGGGCGTCAACTCCGGCTACCTCCCGCTGGGCGGCGTGCTGATCAACGACGCGATCGCCGCGACGTTCGATCAGCGCGCCTACCCTGGCGGGCTCACCTACTCGGGACATCCGCTCGCCTGCGCCAGCGCCGTCGCGTCGATCAACATCTTCAAGGACGAGGGGATCGTCGAGAACGCCCGCCGGCTCGGCGCCGAGGTCATCGGCCCGGAGCTCGCCAAGATCGCCGACCGGCATCCGTCCGTCGGTGAGGTGCGCGGGCTGGGCGTGTTCTGGGCCGTCGAGCTCGTCCGCAGCCGCGAGACCCGCGAGCCGCTCGTCCCCTACAACGCATCGGGCGCCGACGCGAAGCCGATGAACGAGTTCGCGGCGGCGTGCAAGCAGCGCGGCATGTGGCCGTTCACGCACTTCAACCGCACGCACGTCGTGCCGCCGTGCACGTCTACCGAGCAGGAAGTGCGGGAAGGTCTGGCAATTCTGGACGAGGCGCTCTCGGTCGCCGACTCCTACTACGCGGGTTGATCTCACCGAAACGTCTGGACCGTTAGATCGTCGAATGGGAGCACAAAGATGAGTGTCGTACGCGCAGCGATCACGCAGGTCGCGTGGACCGGCGACAAGGAGTCGATGATCGACAGGCACGAGGAGTTCGCCCGCGAGGCCGCCGCCGACGGCGCGCAGGTCATCTGCTTCCAGGAGCTGTTCTACGGCCCGTACTTCGGCATCACCAGGACCAGAAGTACTACGACTACGCCGAGCCGGTCCCGACGGGCCGATCGTCGAGCGGTTCGCAGGCGCTGGCCGAGGAGCTCGGCATGGTGATCGTGCTGCCGATCTACGAGGAGGACCAACGCGGGCGTGTACTACAACACCGCGGTCGTGATCGACGCCGACGGCACGCATCCTCGGCAAGTACCGCAAGCACCACATCCCGAACCTCGACCGCAGTTCTGGGAGAAGTTCTACTTCCGGCCCGGCAACCTCGGCTACCCGGTCTTCGACACCGCGGTCGGGCCAGGTCGGCGTCTACATCTGCTACGACCGGCACTTCCCCGAGGGCTGGCGCGAGCTCGGCCTGAACGGCGCGCAGATCGTCTTCAACCCGAACGCCACCAAGCCCGGGCTGTCCAACCGGCTCTGGGAGATCGAGCAGCCCGCCGCCGCGGCGGCCAACGGGTACTTCGTCGCGGCGCCCAACCGGGTCGGGCAGCGAGGACAACGAGTACGGCGAGCTGCGCCGTCGACTTCTACGGCTCCAGCCAGTTCGTCGACCCGCGCGGCAACTTCGTCGGCGAGATGCGGCTCGCGAGACAAGGAGGAGATCGTGATCCGCGACCTCGACCTGGACGATGATCAGCAGATCCGCAACGACTGGCAGTTCTACCGCGACCGCCGGCCGGACTCCTACACCGCGGACCGGCGGCCAGACCGATGACGACGACGCTCATCAAGGGCGGCACGGTCGTCTAGGCCACCGGCTCGTCGCGCGGACGTACTGGTCGACGGCGAGACCATCGCCGCGCGTGCTCGCGCCCGGCTCGAACGCTGCTCGGCACGACCTGGCGGCACCGCCGACACCGTCATCGACGCGACCGGCAAGTACGTCATCCCCGGCGGCATCGACGCGCACACCCACATGGAGATGCCGTTCGGCGGCACGCAGGCCTCGCGACACCTTCGAGACCGGCACCCGGGCCGCCGCCTGGGGCGGCACGACCACGATCATCGACTTCGCCGTGCAGGCGCACGGCCAGCGGGTCGCAGGACGGTCTCGCGGCGTGGCACGACAAGGCCGGCCGGCAACTGCGCGATCGACTACGGCTTCCACCAGATCATCGGCGAGCGTCGACGACGAGTCGCTCAAGGCGATGGACGAGCTGATCGACGAGGGCATCACCAGCTTCAAGCTGTTCATGGCCTACCCCGGCGTCTTCTACTCCGACGACGGCCAGATCCTGCAGGCGATGCAGAAGGCGGCCGGCAACGGCGGGCTGATCATGATGCACGCCGAGAACGGCCCGGCGATCGACGTGCTCGTCGCAGCAGGCGCTGGCGCGCGGCAAGACGTCGCCCTACTACCACGGCATCACCCGCGCCTGGCAGATGGAGGAGGAGGCCACGCACCGCGCGATCATGCTCGCCGACCTGACCGGCGCGCCGCTCTACGTCGTGCACGTGTCGCGCCAAGCAGGCGCGTCGCCAGATCGCCGCGGCGCGCAACGCCGGGCCAGAACGTGTTCGGCGAGACCTGCCCGCAGTACCTCTACCTGTCCCTGGAGGAGCAGCTCGGCGCGCCCGGTGCTTCGAGGGCGCGAAGTGGGTGTGCTCGACGCCGCTGCGGGCCCGCGCCGAGGGCCACCAGGACGAGCTGTGGCAAGTACCTGCGCACCAACGACCTGCAGATGCGTCTCCACCGACCACTGCCCGTTCTGCATGAAGGACCAGAAGGAGCTGGGCATCGGCGACTTCGCGCAAGATCCCGAACGGCATCGGCTGCGGTCGAGCACCGGATGGACCTGCTGTACCAAGGCGTCGTCGACAGGCGGATCTCGCTCGAGCGCTGGGTCGAGTCTGACTGCACCACGCCGGCGCGGATGTTCGGCCTGTACGGCAGGAAGGGCGTCATCGCGCCGGGCGCCGACGCGGACATCGTGGTCTACGACCCGAACGGGCACACGTCCATCGGCGTCGGCAAGACCCACCACATGAACATGGACTACTCGGCCTGGGAGGGCTTCGAGATCGACGGGCACGTCGACATGGTCCTGTCCCGCGGCACGGTCGATCAAGGACGACGATCGGGCTACGTCGGCGACCAAGGGCCACGGCAGGTTCGTCAAGCGCAGCCTCGTCGCAGAACCTGGTCTGAGGACGCCATGGACTTCGGCGTCGTGCTGCAGACCGACCCGCCCGCCTGGCGGATCGTCGAGCTCGCCAAGCGGCCGAGCACTACGGGTTCACCCACGTCTGGACGTTCGACTCGCACCTGCTCTGGCAGGAGCCGTACGTCATCTACAGCCAGATCCTGGCCAACACGCGCCGCGTGAAAGTCGGGCCGATGGTGACGAACCCGGCCACCCGCGACTGGACCGTCACCGCGTCGCTGTTCGCCACGCTGAACGAGATGTTCGGCAACCGGACGATCTGCGGCATCGGCCGCGGCGACTCGGCCGTGCGGGTGATCAACGGCGCGCCGGTGACGCTCGCGACACTGCGCGAGTCGATCGACGTGATCCGTGCGCTCGCCAACGGGCAGCAGGCGTCGAGTACAACGGCAACCTGCTGCAGTTCCCGTGGAGCATCGGCATCCGAGCTCCGAGTCTGGGTGGCGGCGTACGGGCCGAAGGCGCTGGCGCTCACCGGCGAGGTCGCGCGACGGGTTCATCCTGCAGCTCGCCGACCCGACATCACCGAGTGGACGATCACCGCCGTGCGCAAGGCCGCCGCGGACGCCGGGCGCGACCCCGCGTCCGTCACGATCTGCGTCGCCGCGCCCGCCTACGTAACCGACGGCAGCGAGGCCCACCTGGCGCACACGCGCGATCAGTGCCGCTGGTTCGGCGGAATGGTCGGCAACCACGTCGCCGACATCGTGAAGCGCTACGGGACCGACGGCTCGGGGGTGCCGCAGCCGCTGGTCGACTACATCGAGGGGCGCGAGGGTTACGACTACAACCAGCACGGCAAGGCCGGCAACACACACACCGACTTCGTCCCGGACGAGATCATCGACCGGTTCTGCCTGATCGGGCCCGTCGAGACCCAGGTCGAGCGGCTCCGCGAACTCGAGGCCCTCGGCGTCGACCAGTTCGCGTTGTATCTGCAGCACGACGCGAAGTCCGAGACGCTCAACGCGTACGGCGACAAGGTGCTGCCGGCGGTCAACCTCCGTCGAGCCGCCAAGGCATGACAGCTTCGGGCAGGGCGGCCCGCAAGAAGAACGAGATCACGTCCGTCCAGACCTGAAGGACAAGACCGTCGGCGACTGGGATAGCGACGCCCGGGGCAAGCGAGCGGGCTCAGCCGAAGACGGCGACGGAGTCCTCCCCGCCCGCAGCCCCGGCGACCTCGACGCGATTACGGCCGGTGCGCTTGGCGTGATAGAGCGCCGAGTCCGCCGCGTGCAGCAGGGTGGGGAGATCCGGCTCGAGCTGGGGGACGCACGCGAGCCCTATCGAGGCAGACAGCCGATTCGCCGACGAATCGCCTCGCGCGTCCGGCACGCCCAGTGCCGAGACGTGGATGCTGGCGATGCGGATCCGAATGCGCTCGGCGACGGCGAGCGAGGCTTCCACATCAAGATCGGGAAGCAGCACCACGAACTCCTCGCCACCGAATCGTCCAACGACGTCGCTCTTGCGCAGCTCGCCCTTCAGCTCGTCCCCGACGCGCAACAGGGCCGCGTCACCGACGAGGTGGCCATGGGCGTCGTTGAGCAGTTTGAAGTGATCCAGATCGATCAGGAGCACGGCCACCGGGCTGCTGTCGCGGACCGCCTGCCGGAGCGCCTGCCGCGCGCTCTGGTCCCACGCGAGAGCCGTCAAGAGCTGGGTCTTGGAGTCGGTCGACGCCGCCTGCTCGAGTTCCCTCACGAGCGCGCCACGCTGCAGGAGCAACGCCGGCATCAACATGAGCGGAGCCAGCCACGGCTGGTGCACGATAGACAGTGCGGTGAAATACCCGAGGCACAGGGTCGCGATCTCGAGCGCGTTGTCATCCCAGCCGCCGATCAGCGCGCGGGGCGTGCGCGGCGCGCCGGCGAAGATCATTGCCAGGGAGATGAGGAGGCGGTTGACGCACGTGTAGGCGAGCAGGGCGAGCAGGAGGGTCAGCGCTGGACGGGCACCAGCGGGAAGGGAGCCGATCGGCCAGTGATCGTTGTGCAACACCGCGCTGGACGCCATGCACGAGAGGACGATCGTCGCGGCCGTGTACAGCTTCCGATACGCGTATTGCCCGGAGGCCCGCTGCCGCGTCAGCCACACGTGCGCGGTGATGGCGCAGGCAAGGACGGCCGCGTGGCCCGGGTACAGCGCGAGCGGCGCGGCGAAGGTCCACACGGAGGTCATGTCGGGCTTCGGGCCCGAGCTGATCAGCAGGCGAAGCTTGCCGACCTGCCGGGACAGCTCCTCGAAGACGAGACTCATGCCGAGCAGCAGCCCCGCACGACCCCAGGTGTGCAGCGAGAGGTCCTCGGTGGCGAGTGCGACGACACTGAGTACGAGCGCGAGCAGCTCGGCGCCAAGGAGGAGCGTGACGAGCCGTTTGGGCGCGCCACGCAGCCGATCGCCCTTCCAGCCGATGACCGCTGGTTCCCCGGCGTTCGATGCCGCCATGCGTTCGTGTCCCGTCATGTCTGCGCAGATGTTAAAGGATAGTAAAGCCCGGTGCTGGATTTTGGGGCGACGGCACGAAAGTCTCACGATGAACTTTGGTCCCGACTTCTCGCGACCCTTGGCACTTGCGATGGACCCTAGCCGTGGACCCCATGAACTATCTACGGTGTGAAGCGATTATGTATACAACGCCCCGAGCGACGGAAGGACAGCAGTGAACAACTGGAGCTGGTGACGAGATAGGCCCGCACCGCGACGAGCAGAAGGGAACGACCATGAACAACTGGAGCTGGTGAACACGGACAGCGACGACGGCGACGAGACGGAAGGACAGGACAGCTGTGAACAACTGGAGCTGGTGAGCAGGGGTTTCCGCGGGGGTCAGCCCTCGGTGTCGGGTTGACGTTCCCAAGCGAGAGCCGGGGCCGAGCGGGATGTGTGCTAGCGATCCGCGACGATCGCGCGATACCAACCGGCGGCTAACGGCAGCGCCAGTACGAAGGCCGCGGCGCCGGCGAACGAGATCGCGTTCGCCGCACCCCAATGATCGGCAAGCGCGCCGAATCCGATGAGACCGATGCCCTGCGCTGCGATCATCGACGACGACGCGAGCCCGATGACCTGCCCCCTGCGATGATCGGGGATGGAGCGAACGAAGGACGCACTGGCCTGCACCTGGTAGGCGGCAAAGAGCCCGGACGCCGCCCACAACCCAGTCGACAGGGCCAGGCCCGGCTTGAACACGCAGGCGATGAGCGGCGCGGCGGTCAGCACCGCCAGCGGCCCGATCAGTCGGGACCGCCGCTCAGGGGACATGCGCAGGAGCAGCCACGCACCGACTGCGGTGCCCAGCGGGAGCGCGGCCATCAGCACGCCGACCGCCGGCGTCCCTGCGCCAAGCGCGGCGGCGTACGCGGGGGCGACGCCCTCCGGCACGACATGGAACGCCGCGAGGCACCCGAGACCGAGCAGAATGCGCAGGCGTGCGTCGCCGAAGATCAATCCGACGGCACTGCGCACCGAGCGGCCGGAGCGCAGCCCCTCAGCCGCGCGCCGCCCGGCGGCTGCCGCGGGACGATGGCGGACGCAGCTGCGCACGATAGCCGCCGACACGACGAACGTTGCGGCGTCCACGAGCAGCGCAGACCGGGTGCCGACGGCCGCGACGATCAGGCCACCGGACGCGAACCCGACAAGCTGGGCGAGCTGATCGGTGACCATGCGAAGTCCAGAGCCGACGACGTAAGACTCCCCGGACAGCACGTCCGGGAGCAGCGCAAGCTGACTCGCCGCGAACGGGCGCCCGGCCAGGACGGCGACGACGAGCAGGCAGCAGATCACGGCGAGCGGCATACCCGGAGCGGCCATCGCGGCAAGCAGGCCGGCGCGGATCAGATCGCACCAGATCATGAGCGCCCGCCGTGGCAGTCGATCCGCCAAACCGGACAGCACCGCTCCACCCGCAACAGCAGGCAGAAAGGTGAGCGCGTACACCAAGCCGGTCACCGCTGGCGAACCGGTTCGCTCGTACGCAAGCACGGCCAATGCGACACGCGCGAGCTGGTCGCCGAGCAGCGATTGGGCCTCGGCCACCCACAGAGCGCGAAACTCCGGAACGCGCAGAACCGTCCCGACGCCGTCGCGCACGGACTCGTCCGGCATGATCCTCCCGCGCAAAGACACCCGAGCTTACGGGGATATCGGCGACCACTCGGTTAAACTCGCTGACGACCACGGTTCTCGCTGTGGGGTCACGGGGTTGCCGTCGTGTCTAAGCAGCATCGCCAGGGTTCCGGGGTTCGCTCGGGCTCCGCTGTGCCGGCAGCGGGTGTCGGCATCGCGATCGTGTTCCAGCCGATTGTCAGTATCTGGTCGGGCTCGATCGTCGCTGCTGAGGCGCTGGCCCGGTTCCCGACCGAGCCGGACCGCGCCCCAGCCGAAGTGTTCGCGAACGCACACGACGCGGGCACCGGCGCCGACTTGGAGGCAGCCTGCGTGCGAGCCGCTCTGGAACGACGCCGCGAGATGCCCAGCGAGGTGTTGCTATGCGTGAACGTCAGCCCGGATGCGCTCAATCATCCGTCCGTGCAACGCACCCTCCCCGACGATCTGCACGGGGTCGTACTCGAGCTCACCGAACAGGCCGCTACCGAGCCGGGCGTGACTCAGCAGCGACTGCTCGACCTCCGCAGTCGCGGCGCGATGCTGGCCATAGACGACGCCAGCACCGGTTATGCCGGGCTGCTGCGGCTGGCGAGGCTGCGACCCGACATCGTCAAGCTTGATCACGGTCTGGTCGCCGGTGCTCGGGATCGCGTCGAGCAGAGCGCGGTGATCGAGGCGCTCGTCTCGCTCTCCCGGCGCATCGGCGCCCGGGTGCTCGGCGAGGGCGTCGAAACCGTTGACGACTTCACCCACCTCGCCGCCCTCGACGTCGACTACGCGCAGGGGTGGGTGATCGCGCCGCCGGCACCGACCTTGCCCCCCGTATCGCCGACGGCCGTCGCCGCCTGTCGCGCGGCCCGCGCCGAACTGCTGTCGGCGACGACGACCAGGTCACCGCTCACTGCGGCCGCCAGCATCGCCTCGATCACCGCGGCCCTGACCGGGAGTGCCCGCCGCGAGGACCTACACGCCGCATTGCGCGCAGCCGCGCTCAGCCTGGGCGTCGATGATCTCGCCCTTTCGGTGTTGAGCGACAGCGACCGACTTCGCGAAGTCGGCTCGACCAGCGAGGTCCACGATGCGACCGACTTCCTGGTCCGGGACTTTCCTGCCACTCGGCACGCGCTCAGCACCGGTTCGATGATCGAGGCACACGTCGGCGACGAGCGCACCGACGCCGCTGAACGCGCACTCCTCGCGAGCTCGGGATTCGCGAGCCTCCTGCTCGCGCCGGTGATCATCGGCGACAAACCGCTCGGGATCTTGGAGTTCCGGCACCGTACCCAGCGCAGTTGGACCGTGTCTGACATCAGCCACGCCCGAACGCTCGCAGACCACTTGGCCCACGCCCTCAATCGCCTGGCCGAGCCGTAGCGACGCGGCGCAATGCCCGGCGGGCGGCGTCAGCTGGAGACGAAGCCGGCTCGGACGGCCTCCGGGTCGTCGAACCAGACGCCGCCGGAGCCGAGATAGCGGAACCGCAGTTCCTGGCCGGCCGGCACGGTGACGGTCACGCTGCGCGTCCCGTTGGCGCGCCGCACCAGCTTGTGCGCGCCGGGCTGCCAGCCGTTGAAGTCACCGACCGCCGACACCGGGCCGTCGTGCACGTTGTCCGGTAGCACGAACTGGATCTTGGCCGTTCCCGCCGCCCCGTTGTTACTCACCCGTATTGCCATGGTGCTTCCTTCCGCACGTCGCGAGCGCCGCGCCGCCGCGCGACGACTGCACGCTAAGTCGGCCGGCGTTGGCCGGCTGGACGACACGCGCCTGTTCACGAACTGGTAACGCAAGCTGCAAGCCGATGCACGCGACCATCGCGGCTACCCGCGTTCAGGTGAACACCCCAGCGCCAGATCGATGCTCCTATCGGTTGTCAAGCGGCCTGGTGACATTCGTTGTCTCGATTTCTGTGGGCTGCTGCTGGGGTTGTTCTGGGTCGGGTTGGCTGGGTTGCTGTCTGCGCGATTCACGTCGGTCAGGTCGCGAGGAGTTCAACCGGCGTGATCGGCTCAGCCTCGATCCGCTGCGCTGGTGTCATGGGTGGCGCAGTGAGTGCAGCCAGTACCGCAACGGCCGCAAGGCTTGTCCAGGTGTGCTGGAACGCGGTGTGCGCGGCGGCATAGCCGATCGGGGTTCCCAGCACGGCGACGACCAGGCTGACGCCGAGTGCTGTGCCGATCTGTCGGCTCATGTTGATTACGGCGCTGCCGGTGGCGGCTTGTGCGGCCGGGAGGTCGGCCGTCGCGGAGGACAGGATCGCCGGCAGCGCGAACCCGACCCCGGCCCCGCCAATCAGCCAGCCCGGCAACAGCTCGGTGGCGTAGTGCGGTGTCGGCCCGACCCGCAACGACGTGACGGTGGTGCCGACTGCGAAAAGAAGGCAGCCCAGGGCGACAAGGAAGCCGATGGGGATGCGGCGTGAGAGGCGGTGAGCGACAGCCGCGAACAGCGGCACCATCATCGGCCCGGGCGCGACGGCGAACCCGGTCTTGATCGCTGTGTAGTGCCAGACGAGTTGCAGCCAGAGGATGTTCGTGAGCAGCGCGGCGGCGAACGGCACCGCGAAGAGCAAGGCGGTGACATTGGCCCACGAGAACGCGCGTACCCGTAGCAGCGCCGGCGCGATTACCGGGGCCTCGTGTCGGGCCGAGCTGGAGACGAAGCCGAGCAGGCCCAAGATGGTGGCCGCCCAGGCCACATCGGTCGACCCAGACGCCCAGCCCCAGTCAGGTCCCTTCACCAGTGCCAGGCTGAGCGCGCCGACCGAGACGGCTAGGAGCAGCGCGCCGAGGACGTCGGGGATGCGGGTCACCGACGGGTCCCGCGAGGTGGGCACCCACACCGCTGCGGCCGCCAGCGCGGCCAACCCGACAGGCACGTTGACGAGGAACACCCAGCGCCAGGATGCCTCGACGAGCACGCCACCTACAGCCGGTCCGAGTGCCGCCGCGACAGCACCGGTGGTGGCCCAGATGCGCACCGATCGCTGCCGATGCACCGGTGGCGTGGACGCCACGACCAGCCCAAGGCTCGCCGGGGTCAGCAACGCCGCGCCCGCTGCTTGCACGACACGCCATGCGACCAGCCACCAGACCCCGCTGCTTGCAGCGCACGCGGCGCTGGCCGCCGTGAACACCGCCAGCCCGAGCAGGAAGCCGCCTTTGCGGCCGTACCGGTCAGCGATACGGCCGGCCGGCACCAGCAGTGCCGCGTAGACGATTGCGTAACCACTCAGCACCCAGGACAGCTGGGACAGCGTCGCGCCGGAGAAGTCTGCGCCGATCTGATTGAAGGCGACGTTGACGATGAACACGTCGAGGCTGGCCATGAAGGCGGCCAGGGAGGCGATGGCGAGGACGAGTCCGGATCGCTGACCATGGTTCACCATAGTCAGATACGGTAACGGGCTGACTATGGCTGACACAAGCTAGGATAGTGCACGTGACGAATGACGCAGCAATCCTGACCGGCCCGCTCGCCGACCGGTCGGCCTGGCGTGCTACGCGTTGTCCGATCGACAAAGCCTTGCACGTGGTCGGCACCCGTTCGGCCATGTTGATCATGCGCGAGGCTTACTACGGCACCTCTCGCTTCGACGATTTCGCCGATCGCGTCGGCATCACTGAGGCGGTCGCCGCGGCGCGGCTGCGTGAGTTGGCCGAAACGGGGCTGCTCGAACGGCGGCCGTACAAGGAGCCCGGTCAGCGGACCCGCTTCGAGTACCGGCTCACCGACAAGGGACGCGACCTCATGCCAGTCGTCCTCGGCTTGTTCGAGTGGGGAGCCAAGCACGTGTTGCCAGGCGGCCGAGCGTCGATCGAGCTCAGCCACGCCAGCTGCGGGGCACCCGTCCACGTGGAGGTCCGCTGCGCCGATGGTCACGACGTGCCCCTCCCGCAGCTCGTCATATCGAGGGCGGGGCGTGGTCCCTCGTTGACCGCATCGTCGCGGAAGCGCCGATCGTCGTAGCGTCGGTCATCGGTCTGCACGACCTGATACACGTGAACTGGACGAAGCCCTCAGGCGACTTTGTGCGGGCCCCCGTACCGCGGGCGACGAGTAGTTCCAAGTGAGCCTTCGTCTCCATCGCCGCGATGCCCTGGTTGAGCAGGTCGAGCTCGTCGAAGGAGCGCCCGTGGCGCGTCCAACCCAGCTCGTGCGCCACGTCAAAGGCGGTGCGGGAGCCGTTCGCGAGCGCGGCGAGAGTCTTCGCCAGCCGCTGCTCGTGGTGGACAAGCAGCTCGTCGACCCGTGCGTGCGAGGACGGGGCCACCGGCCCGTGCGCGGGTAGCACGCGCATGTCCGGAGCGCCTGACCTTGGTGAGTGAGGCCATGCGACCTACCCGCTCGAGAAGCACGAGGACGCGCCGGGCTCACGCCATCGAGCCGGATCGTGTCGGGAAGTGCTCTTCGCCTGGTAGATGGCTGCCGGTTCACCGCCGTCGACGGTTGAGCATCGCCAGGGCGTCGTGAATGCCATGCTCGAGCACCGCATCGGCGAGCTTCCGGTCACGAAGCGCACGAGAGAGCTGCATCGTCCCCACCAGCAGCGCGAACAGGCCGAGCGCTTGGGTGCGTGCAGACTGCGGATCTTTCGGCGCGAGAAGGCGTGCGAGGTGGTCGGCGATGTCGAGCATGCCGTCGGTGTAGGCGCGCTTGGTGGCGTCGGTCGATCGACCGATCTCATCCAGCAGGGCGGCGGATGGGCAGCCGTCGGCGGGGTCGTCCCGGTGCTCGACGGAGAGGTATTCGCGCACCATCTGCTCCAGCTGCGCGCGGGTGCGGACCTCAGTGCGCAACCGTTCGCACTGGCCGTGCAGCTGGGCGGCAACCGCGGTCGCGACAAGCTCGTCCTTGGATTCGAAGTGAGAGTAGAAGGCGCCATTGGTCAGCCCGGCGTCCGCCATGAGGACGCTGACGCCGGAACCGTCAATCCCGTCCTGCTTGAGCCGCCGCCCCGCGGTTTCGACGATCCGACGCCGGGTTGCCTGCTTGTGCTGCTCGCCATATCGCGCCATCACACAATTGTAGTACGGTCGTAATTCAATATCGACGAGGAGACGACGATGACGACAAAGCCAGTTGCACTGGTGACAGGGGCAACCTCCGGCATCGGCCAGGCGGCAGCGCGTGAACTGGCCGCGGCAGGGTTCCAGGTGATCGGTACCGGCCGCAGCACCGCGCGACTCGCTGCTGAGGACGGAGTCACCCTGTTCGATCTCGATGTCGCGGACGACGCGTCCGTCGGGGTCTTCGTGCAACGCGTGATCGATCAGTTCGGACGCATCGATGTCCTGGTCAACAACGCCGGCGTGGGCTCGGCAGGGGCCGCGGAGGACAGCTCAGTCGCCCAGGCACAGCGGGTGTTCGACATCAACGTTTTCGGGGTCATGCGCATGACCAAAGCAGTGCTGCCGCACATGCGTGCGCAGGGCGCCGGGCGCATCATCAACCTCTCGTCCGTCCTCGGCTTCCTCCCGGCCCCGTACGGCGCGATCTACGCGGCGACCAAGCATGCGGTCGAGGGCTACTCAGAGTCCATCGACCACGAGGTTCGCGAGCACGGCGTGCGGGTGCTGCTGGTGGAGCCGGCCTACACGAGGACTGGCTTCGACGCGAACCTCATCCAGCCCGACGCCCCACTGCCGCTATATGCCGATCAGCGCCGCATCGCCGAGGAGATCGCCACCGCGGCGATCGCGTCGGGTGACGACCCAGCCGTCGTAGCCAAGGTGATCGTCACGGCGGCGACCGATGCGAAGCCGAAGCAGCGCTACACGGCCGGCCCGCTCGCGGGGCGCGTCAGGACGCTGCGCCGTCTCGCACCGGCCCGTGCGTTCGACCGGCAGATCCGCAAGCTCAACCGGCTGGCCGGCTGACGGCTCCGCGCTACCGCTCGGGTGGGCTGGCGCTTCGGTTCCGCAGCAGCGGGCGCAGGTCGTCCAAGCGGTCGAACATCCACCAGATGTAGCGGCGAGTGCCGTCCTCCCGCAGCGGATGCAGGTCGGCGAGCTCGGGGTCCGCCAGAAATGCGTCGAACGCGTCCCGGTCGCGCCACTCGACGAGGACGAGCGCCTGACGCGGCTCGGTGTCGCCACCGCGGGTCGCCCGACCAGATGACAACGCGGCGCGCCACCTCGTTGCGCAGCGATCGAAGATGTCCGGCAATTCGTAGGACCGAGCCGGCCGTCAAGCCGCCGTCGACCTTCAGCTAACCGCGGCCCCAGCCGGGCCACGACGGCGGTGCGAACGCGACCCCCAGTCGGGCACAGATGGTGAGCGGCGACGCCCCTTTGCCTCACGCTGTCCTCGTCAGGGCGTCGAAACCGTACCGCCGAATACGAGCGGCTCCGCGTTGCCTCGGAGGGTGATGCCTGCCCGCTGTCCTGTGCGCTCGGCTGATGTTGTGCGAGCCGATCCAATTCATGGCCCTGCGTATTGGGGGCAGGTGCGTTGGTACGCGCGGTGGGGGAGGTAGTGGTGCCATTCGGCGCTGGTGAGGTTGCGTCCGGCGATGGTGCACGCGATCTTGAGCCAGCTTTCGGGGTCGACGTGCCAGAGCAGCGGGTCGAACCTCGTCGTCTCGGCGAACATGGTGCCAGGTCCGTTGACTGCAATCGGCCCACTCGGCGCTATTCCTACTGGGACGGCCCCGGTCGGAAACGGCGTCCCGATCGGTTCGAGGGTGGCCGCGTCATATAGCTGAGCCTGCGGGGCCGCGAGATGTTCCGAGGCGATCAACCAGCGGCCGCCGTACACATATCCGAACCCGCCGGTGGTCGACAGAACAGCACCGGTGCGGGGTGCGCCAGTTGCCGTGTCGAGGAACTGCAGGTGGCCGGTGTTGCCGACGAAGTAGGACAAGCCGATCGTGGCCCCATCGGGAGAGAGCGCGAAGTCGCCCGCAAGGCCCTCGCGAACCGACCGCGTCCAGTCGATGCGGCCCGTGCCGACGTCCACCAGCGAGATGGTGTTGGTCGTCGTTTCGGCGACCAGCTGGTGACCGTCAGGGGTGAAGGCCACCTCGCCAAGAGTGCCGAGTTGACCGGCGATGGGTTCCGGCCCGGGAGTGTGTCGGGGGTCGGCGACATGCCACATGTCCACGACGCCGGCGAGGTTGATCGCGATGAGGTCTCCTCTGGGGCTCCATACCGGCGGGCCACCCCATTGCCTGGTGGTCGCGCCGGGGAGGATGGACAGCAGCCGGCCACTGCGGAGGTCCCAGATACCGAAGCCACCCGCGGTCGCCCGTTCGCCGACGAGCAGGCGGCCGTTCGGGCTGGCGGTCACCGGTCCGCGGACGGCGCCGCCGAGGATGGGGCCAAGTGCCTGACCGGTAGCCGGGTCGTGGACAACCGGCATGTTGCCGCCGCCGAGCACCAGGACGGCGCTGGATCGCGACAGGAAGCTGGGCGACTCGGACCCGTTGCCGGGCTTGGCGATCCGATCGTCGCTGGTGTCCAGCCGCACACCGAGGGGGGACACTTCGATGCCGACGGTCCAGATCGCCGCGCCGTCCGAGCCTTCGGTGACGAGCCGACCGTCCGGCAGGAACCCGATCGGGTCGGCGAGCCCGCTGTGCAGTTTGAGGGGCTGCCCGATGCGACGGTGCGTCCTGACGTTATAGACCGAGACGACACCCGCGCCATCCAGGAATTGCGACACCGCGAGGCGGTCGCCATCCGGGCTGACGACGGCGAGTGCCGATCCGCCGGTGTTGGGCACGGTGTTCTCGACGCGGCCGGTTCGCGCGTTCCACAGCAGCGTGCTGTCGCCGAACCCCAGCGGGAGGGTGCGTGAGTCGGATGCGAAGGCCCCGATCGCTCCGGAGCGGGTCTGCACCTTGTTGCCCGTGCGGGTGTCCCAGACACACAGGCCGCCGCTCGTGTAGCCCGTGTCGATGTCGCCTGCGGCGAGCCGCTGCCCGTCTGGGCTGATCGTCAGATTGGGCGCTTGCGTTATCGCGCCGCCGGCCGGGAAGCCGTCGAGGTAGCGGACTCGGCGCGGATGCTCAGGGTCGCTGCGGTCCCATTCGGAGAGCACGCCGCGGCCGTCGATGACGTAGAGCAGGTTGTCGTTGTGCGGGTCGAAGACGGGGTGGACGACGCCTCCGCCGACAGGCAGCGGCTTGCCGGATCGAATACCGGTGCTCGCGTCCCAGATGACGACCCTGCCGTCGGCCCCGCCAGCGGCGACCAGTTTGTCGTCGCCGCTGAAAACCGCGAACTGTCTGGGGGCCGACGAGGTCAGCGTGCGCACAGCTCCGGTGGTGAGGTCATACACGGCGACGGTGCCGTCTTGGCCGGGCACGGCCAGCAGCCGCCCGGTCTGATCGAGATGCGGCAGCGTGGCCGGCGAGCGATAGCGGATGATCCGGTCGAGCCCGGGCGGGGTGTTCAGGAGCGCGGTCTGCAGACCTCCCGCCGTCTGGTCCGACGGATGCAGTCGGTAACCCTGCGCTCCGAGCAGCAGTGCGACGTCGCGCTGATCTACCGGCAACGTGCCGGCCAGCGCCGCCAGCCGCGCCGCATCCGCCTGCAGTGCCTGGTTGCGAGCCACCGTGCGCTGCTGGACCGCGATCAAGCCGCCGGTCACCGCGGCCAGGAGCACGACGACCAGTCCGGCGACCAGCAGCCGCAGACGTCGCGCCGTCCGGCGCGCGGAGCGGAGCGTCGCTTGCTCCAGCGCCTCTTGGGCGGCCGCTGATGCCGTCAAGAATTCCGACTCGTCGACCGAAAGGTCCTCCGGGTGCCCATCGCGCCAGTCAAGCGCAGCGCGTAGCCGCGGGCCGCGATGCAGATCGGTGTCCTGGCGACCCCCGGCAAGCCATGCCTGGGTAGCCGCGGTCAGGTGTTCGAGCAATCCGGCCGCCATGACCCGCTCATCGAGCCAATCACGCAGTCGCGGCCAGTGCTGGAGCAACGCGTCGTGGCTCAGTTCGATGCGGCCTTCAGTTACGGTGATGAGCCGTCCCTCGGCAAGCGTGTCGAGAACCGTGCTCCCCGCCGCGGCGGACAACGCCTGGCGCTGCAACGGCCTGCGCGCCCACGCCGCGCCCTCGCGGACCGCCATGCGCACCAGAAGCCGCCGAGCCTCCGCCTTGGATGCATCAGACAACCGCGCGTAGGTCGCCTCGGCCGTCGCCTCGATCGCGCCGACCAGACCGCCGCTGGCCTGGTACGCCTCCAGCGTGATGACGTCGCCGGCGCGTTCCTCCCAGGCACGCACCAGTCCGACGGACACGAGCGGGAGCGGCTGCGCCTGGCCCGCAGACTCATCCAGGATGGTGTCGACGACCTCCTCGGCCACCGTGACGCCGGCCCGCCGTGCCGGCTCGACGATGACGCGGGACAACTCGTCCTCGCGCATCCGGCCGACGAGGACCGGGTCGCGTTGGGCGTAGTACGCCAACCACGGCACCTCGGCCAGCGCTGTGAAGAAGTCGCCGCGCAGCACCACCACGAGACGACTGCCATCCTCAACAAACCCGCGCAGCCGTTCCAGCAAGCCAGTTCGGTCGGACTCGTCGAGGACGGTGAACAGCTCCTCAGCCTGATCGAGGACGAGCACATCGGCGGCCGAGACCGTGCCTGCTGCGCGTGCCGGTGTAGTCAGGACAACCCGCCAGGACGCGCTCTGCGGCAGTGCGCCGGCCCGAAGAGCCGGAACAAGACCCGCTCGGGCCACCGACGACTTGCCCGATCCGCTCGCGCCCGCGACGACAACCACCTGGGCGTCGGCGAGCCGGCCGGCCAACGCCGCGGTGAGCCGCTCGCGACCGACAAACACCCCCGCGTCGTCGCTGTCATAACCGCCTAGTCCGCGATAGGGACAGTGCCCGGCGACGATGTGGTGCTCGCCGCGCAGCTGGGTCGACCCGCTGTCCACCAACAGCGTCGGGTCCTGATTCAGCACGCGCAGCTCAAGGGCGCGAAGACCCGGACCGGCATCGACACCGAGCTCGTTCGCGAGCCGTTGTTGGGCCATCCGGAACGCGGCCAGCGCATCGGACTGCCGACCGGACCGGTACAGGGCGAGAATCAGTTGCTCCCAGCTCCGTTCGCGATACGGGACGCGCCGGATGCGACTCTCCAGTTCGCTGATCAGCGTCGCGGCCTCCCCGAGCCGCAGCGCCGCGTCGGTGCGCGTCTCAAGTGCAACCGCGCGTAGCTCCGCCAGCCGCACCCGCTCGTTGAGCGCGAAGGTCGCGCGAGCGAAGTCGAGGTATGCCTCGCCGCGCCACAGCGCCAACGACGCGTCCATGCGTTCGACGGCGAGGCGATCATCTCCGCGCCGGAAGGCCGCCAGCCCTTCGTCCAGCTCGGCCTCGAAGCACGCCGCGTCCATGGTCCCGGCCGACACATCGATGCGGTAGCCGGCGCCCTCGGTCACGATTACCGCGCCGCCCGGATCCACCAGGTCATGGCGCAACCGGACTACGTGGCTTTGCAGCGTCTTCGCGGCCGTGCGCGGCGGGACGTCACCCCAGACGTCGTCGATCAGCGCCGTGGCCGGCACCGGTTCGCCCGCTCGGCACAACAGCGCGGCCAGCAGCTCGCGGCGCACCGACCCGCCGACATGCACGACCCGGCCGGCAGCGTCGCGGACCTCGAGCGGACCGAGCACGCCGAACCACATGGCGACATTGATACGCCCGCCGCACCCGGTTCGGAAGCGGCCCCGTGGCGCTTCAACCGCGCTGCAACCGGACCACACCCGCGCTGCAACCGACGACGGCCACCGTTGGCTCACCAGACAACGCCCAGGAGGCCGGCATGTACCAGCACCCCACCCACCCGAACCGAACCGAACCGTCCACCTTGACGATCCGAACCCTCGCCCGGTCACGGCCCGACGCACGCCATCGATCGGCCCAGCACACCCGGCTACGACGCCGCATCCTCGCAGCCGTAGCCGCCCTCGCGGCCGCAGGCACGGCATACGCCACAGCGTCCGCCGCAACCCCGAACCGTCAACCAAGAACGCCGAACCAGTGCATCCGGCTCAACCACGGCGACTACAACGCGTGCAACGTCGGCAACAGCGGCGGCGGCGACCTGCCCTACCGTCCTCTTGAACATTGACAACTCGCAGGTGCCGGTAGCCGGTTGAGAGCCCCCAGGAGCGCTTGTGCGGCAGAACAGTCAATCTGGTGCCACAACACGCATTCGAAGAGATCAGATGTGCGCTCGGGATCGACGGATCTCGCGCGCACGAGGATTCATCGATGTCGGAGCAAGCCCGCGAGCCCTCATCCGCTGACCCGCTCCCCCGGCATGGCAGCTAGGCAGGCCGGGCGTCGGTATGCCGGTCAGGGTGTGAACGGCGCCCCGTGGCCGGGGATGATCCGGGCGGGCTCGAGCGCCAGCACCCTGGCGCGGTTGGCGCGCAGCAGGTCGGCGTCCTCGGCGAGCGGATCGTCTTCCGGGCCGCCGGCGTGCCACCACATGTGGGTGAGCACGACCAAGCCACTGTCGGTCTCGGCGAGCGTGGAGATGTCCTGCGCGGTATGGCCGGGCGTGGTCATCAGCCGCACCGCCGGGCTGACATGGAAGCCGTCGGCGTCCCGGTCCTCCCAGACGTCGTCGCGGTAGATCGCCCAGAAGTCGTGGAACCGCGCTTCGGGGAACAGTGCCGCGTTGAGCGTGTGGTCAGGGTGGTGATGGCTGAAGACGACGTCGGTCACATCGCCGACGTCGACGCCGAGCGCGGCCAGCGGGTCGAGGATCGCGCCCCGCCGAGGCACCATGCCGGGGTCGACGACGATGACGGCATCGCCGTCCCGGAGCAGGGTCACGGTGCTCGCGACCCGGTCGCCGACGTAACCGTCGGTAAGTACGTCCACCCGTGCCGCCATCTCGGTTCCGCGCTCCGTCCCGTGCCGTCCCTTGCCGGTGTGCTACGCCGATCCTCGTCGCCGGCGGCGGGCCGCGAAAGCCCCGCCGTCAGGGAGACTGTCCGTCATGGACCCCAAGGACGTCGCCCAGCGGTTGCTCGAGGCGCAAGTCGAGTTCGTACTCGGCGAGCTCACCGGCAAGCGGCTGGCCCAGGTCATCGCGCGCGACGTCGAAGACGTGCTCGCGATCGCCGCACAGCTGACGGTCGCCGATGTGCTCGACCCCGACACGGTGAAGGCCGTGCTGCGGCGACTCGTCGAGCGGGTCGGCGGCAGCACGCTGCTCGAGGAGCTGACCACCGCGCTCTCCGACGCGATCTATGACCTGTCGGCGAGCGAGAACTACAACCTCGGCGAGGTCGTCGACCGCGATCCGGTCGAGGCGCTCGTCGTCAAGTTCCTCAGCATGCAGACGCTGCACGACCGCGCGCTCGACCGGATGGCCGAGAGCCCGCTCGTCGCGACGGTCGCCACCCGGTTCGTCACCAAGATCGTCAGCGACTTCCTCAACCAGAACCGGCAGCTGGCCGAGCGGTTGCCCGGCGCGAGGTCGCTGATCTCGTTCGGGATGGGCGCGGCGAACAAGGTACGCAGCGCGACCGTCGACCAGTTCCTCGGCGACGCCGCCGGAAAGAGCACCCAGTTCGCTATCCGCCGGACGAACAGCGCGATGCGCGACCTCATCCGTGAGGCGCCGCTGCAGGGCGCGGCGATGGAGATCTGGGACCTGCACGCGGACGAGCCGATCAGCGACCTGCGGGCGTACCTGAGCAAGCAGGAGCTACGCGAGCTGGCCGTCCTCGTGCACGAGCTCGTGACGAGCGCTCGATCCAGCGAGTACGCCGGCGAGCTGGTCGACGAGTGCGTGGACGTGATCTTCGCGGAGTACGGCTCGCGGGATCTGGCGTCGCTGCTGCCGGAGCTCGGCATCACCCGCGACGACATCGTGGCCGACCTGCGCGAGCTCCTTCCGCCGATCGTCGAAGCGGCGAAGGCGGACGGCCGGCTCGAGGCGCTGGTGCGGGCCCGGCTCGAGCGGTTCTTCGCGTCCAAGCAGGTGCAGGCGATCCTGGCGGGACAAGTCGGCGACGAGCCGCCGCCCCCGGCGGGCAAGCCCAAGCCCCGTCCCGCCGCGAAGTAGTCGCTACCCCGTAGCCGCACTCACCTCGACGGGGATGCCGTTGAGGACGGCGGTGCCGCTCGGCGCGTCCAGCAGCAGCTCGTCGGCGAGGATGTTCGAGTTGACGCCGGCGTGCGCGCGCGCAACCTCACCTCGCGTGCCGGACACATCATGTCCCCAGCCGTGCGGGATGCTCACCACGCCGGGACGGACGGCGTCGGTGACCTCGATCGGCACCGTGACCGAGCCGGTCCGCGACGTGACCCGGGCCAGCTCGCCGTCGGCCAGCCCGAGCTTGTCCGCGTCGTCCGGATGCAGGTGCGCGGTGCACTTGTTGCCCCCGCGCACCAGCGGCGCGAGGTTGTGCATCCACGAGTTGTTCGAGCTGAGCTGCCGGCGGCCGATCAGGACGAACTGGGTCGGCGGCTGCTCGAGCGAGGCCACCAGCCGCGGCACGTCGTCGGTGATCGCGGACGGAGCGAGCTCGATCTTGCCGCTCTCGGTGGTCAACACATCAGGGATGCGCGGCTTCAGCGGCCCGAGGTCGAGTCCGTGCGGCGCCTCCTCGAGATCGGCCAGCGTGAGGTCGTACGGCCCGGCGCGCAGCATGAGATCGACGAGCCGGGCCGGCCCGCGTCGCGCGCCGACAAGCGACGGATCGATGCCCGCCTTCTGCGCCGCCTGCGCAGCCACGAAGTCGTCCAACGCGTCGACATCGGCGGACGGCCCCTGGCCGGTGACGACGCCGATCAGCCGCAGGATCGTCTCCCACTCCTGCGGCAGCTCCGTAGACAGCACGGCGGGCGTCCAGTTCGCGACGTTGCGCACCGACAGCTGGTAGAAGACGAGGTCGAAGTGGTCGCGGGCCAGCGGCACCGGGCCGGGCAGGATCACGTCCGCGTGCCGGGACGTCTCGTTCAGATAGACGTCCAGTGAGAGCATGAAGTCGAGGCCTTCGAGCGCGGACGACAGCCGCGCCGCGTTGGGCGTGCTGAGACACGGGTTGCCGCCGACGGTGATCAGCGCCCGCACCTGGCCGTCGCCGGGAGTCTGGATCTCGTCGGCGAGCGTGGCCACCGGCAGCTCGCCCATCACCTCGGGCAGCCCGCGCACCCGGCTGCGCCAGCGGCCGTGCTTGAACCCGCGCCGCCGTGGTGTGGCGTTGGTCTGCCCGCCCACGGCGAGCGGGAACATCGCGCCGCCCACGCGGTCGAGATTGCCGGTAAGCACGTTGAGGACGTCGACGAGCCAGCTGGTCAGAGTGCCGAACGACTGCGTCGTCGTACCGATCCGCCCGTACACGGCGGCGCGATCGGCTCCGGACAACTCGCGCGCCAGCGTCCGGATCTCGTCGCCCGTGACGCCGACGACGGGCGCGACGGCGTCCGGCGTGCACGGCGCCACCAGCGACCGCACCTCGCGAACCCCGTTCACGTGCCCGTCCAGGTGTCGCAGGTTCACCCGCTCCTCGGCGAACAGCACCTGCGCGATCGATGCGAGCAGCAAGGCGTCCGTCCCGGGACGGATGGCGAGGTGCTGGTCGGCCGCCTCGGCGGTGAGCGTGCGGCGTGGGTCGACGACGACGATCTTGCCGCCGCGCTCGCGGATCGCCTTGAGCCGCCCGCGCATGTCCGGCGCGGTCAACAGGCTCCCGTTGGACACCAGCGGGTTCGCGCCGAGCATGAGCAGGAAGTGGGTCCGGTCGACATCCGGGATCGGGATCGTCAGGCCGTCGCCGAACAGATAGCCGGAAGAGAAGTGCTTGGGCACCTGATCGACCGTGCCGGCCGTGTAGAAGTTCTCGGTGTCGAGCACCTTCCACAGGGCGCGTCCGTAGAGCAGCGAGCCGAGGTTGTGGGCGCCCGGATTGCCGAGATAGACGGCGACCGCGTTGCCGCCGTGCTGCTGCTTGATCGCCGGTAGCCGGCGGTCGATCTCGGCGAACGCGTCGTCCCAGGTGGCCTCTTCGAAGACGCCGTCGCGCTTGATCAGCGGCGTGCGCAGCCGGTCCGGGTCCTCGTGCAGCGCCTTGAGAGACGCGCCCTTGGGGCAGATGAACCCGTGGGAGAAGACGTCGTGCCTGTCGCCGCGGACGCGCTCGATGCGGCCCTCGATGACAGTGACCTCGAGACCGCAGGTGGCTTCGCAGAGCGGACAGGTGACGTATTCGCTCGTCATTCCCGGATCGTATGCCCGGGCGGTGACGGCGTGGACTACCTCGGAGGTATTGCCCGAGGCCAGCCAGGAGATCTCGAATCCCGAGAGTCGAGCTTTGCCACAACGGACGTGGTGTTGAGACCGACCCGGCCGCCGACTGAGGGCGCACGCCGCTGTGTGAATACCCCCTTCACCACACTCCACCGTGGTGAAGGGGGTATTCACGCTTTGACGTTTTTATTGACTTCACGGCAATCGGGTGGTTACGTCCAGATTACGAACGTAAGCGGTTACGTAATCGAGGACGGTCGAAGCGGTTCGTGCAACGGTCGACGATCTACGAGGTAGCCCGGCGCAGCGGCGTCTCCACCGCGACGGTGTCGCGCGTGATGCACAACGGCACCGGGTTCTCCGTTGCGACGCGCGACCGCGTCCTCGCCACGGCGGCCGAGATCGGCTGGCTGCCGAGCGGATCCGCACGCAGCCTGGCGCGCCGGCGCGCCGGGATCATCGGCGTGCTGTTCCCCGACCTGGGCGCGTCCGGCGACGCCGAGGAGGAGTCCCCGCTCTACGTCGACCAGGTGATCCGGGGCGCCGAACACGCAGCGACCGCGGTCGGCGACGCGGTCCTCATCGCCGCGACGCGCGGCTCGTCCGGCCGCGAGCTCGCCCTCTCGGTCGCGACCAAAGTGGACGGCCTGGTCATCGTCGCGCGCAGCCTCCCCGAGGCGGACATCGCGGCCCTCGGCCGCCGGCTGCCGGTCGTCGTGCTGTCCGATCGCGCGGGACGCCGGACGAAGCTCGACTCCGTCGGGGTGGACAACCGCGGCGGGCTGCGCGCGCTCGTCGAGCACCTCGTTCAGGTGCACGGGCATCGCGACATCGTGTTCGTCGCCGGCCCGCGCCGCTCGCCCGACTCGTCGGAGCGCTTCGCGGGCTACCGGCAGGCCATGCGCGCAGCGGGGCTACCCTGCCCGACGACGCCATCCGCGCTCGGCGACTTCACCGAGGCCGGCGGCGCCCGCGCGGTGCGCGAACTGCTCGCCGATCGGCGACCGCCCGACGCGCTGGTGTGCGGCAACGACGAGATGGCGGTCGGCGCCCTGGGCGTGCTGACCGAGCTGCGCGTGCGGGTGCCGGCCAAGGTCGCGGTCACCGGGTTCGACGACCTCGCCATCAGCCGGCACCTCAGCCCGCCGCTGACCACCGTGGCGCAGCCGATGCGCGACATCGGCGCGGCGGGTGTCCGGGCGGTGCTCGCCCGCCTCGCCGATCCGCTCGCGCCGCGCCAGGCGGCCGTCCTGCCCACCGAGCTGATCGTGCGGCGCAGCTGCGGCTGCCGAGCCGCCGCCACGAGAGGGAGGACGCCCGGATGACGACGACCGAGCAGCAGCAGGCGCGCGAGGCTCGGGCCGACTTCGAGCAGCGGATCTACCGCCGGCTCACCGACACCAGCTCCGCCGACCCGTCGCTCGCGCTGCCGGCCCCGAGCCGCCTGCGGGCGAGCAGCGGCACGGCGCACGTCCGGCTGGACTGGGCACCGGTCGACGGCGCGGCCGGCTATCTCATCGAACGCTCCGACGTCGGTGACACCGCAGGCGAGCCCCGGCTCCTGCAGCACGGCGGCAGCGACGTGCCGGCGGTGCCCCACGGCCCGTTCGCCGACACCGGCCTCGCGCCGGGCACGGAGTACCGCTACCGGGTGGCCGCTGTCGCCGGGGCCGAGCACCCGGCATGGCACTGGTCCGAATGGGCGAGCGCGACGCCGAGCGCCGGGCCGGCCGACCCGCTCGAGTTCCGCGTCGACGCCGCCACGACGACCGGCACGCTGCAGCGGGTGTGGCAGTATGGTCGGCTCGGAGCGGCTGACCCAGCTGCGCTTCGGCGACGACGGCACTGGCCACGACATCGGCGACCGAGTTCGCCGGCGCCCTGCGCATCGGCGCACTCCGATCTCGGCGTCACGCACGTGCGCGCGCACGCGATCCTGCACGACGACAACCACGTCGTGGTCGCGCGCGAGCGACGGCACGCTCGCGTTCGACTTCACCGCCGTCGACGCGCTCTACGACCAGCTGCTCGATCTCGGCCTGCGGCCGGTGGTCGAGCTGTCGTTCATGCCGGCGGCGCATCGCCCGCGATCCGGGCCAGACCGTGTTCGCCTACCGCGGCATCATCTCGCCGCCGGCGGACTGGTCGGAGTGGCGCGCGGTGGTGCAGGCGCTGGCCGCGCATCTCGTGCAGCGCTACGGCATCGACGAGGTGTCGACGTGGGCGTTCGAGGTTTGGAACGAGCCGAACCTCGAGGTCTTCTGGACGGCGTCCCAGGCAGGAGTACCTGCGGCTGTACGACGAGTCGGCGGCGGCCGTGAAGACCGTCGACGAGCGGCTGCGCGTGGGCGGGCCGTCCACCGCGGCCGGCGAGTGGATCGAGGCGCTCGCCGCGCACGCCGAGCGCGGCGGCGTCGCGCTCGACTTCGTGCACCACGCCACACCTACGGAAACCTGCCGCTGGACACGCGCGCGGTCGCTGCGCCGGCACGGCTTCGACACCATCCCGACCTGGTGGACCGAGTGGGGTGTCGGCTCCACGCACTTCGGCCCGATCCACGACGGCGTGCTCGGCGCCCCGTTCGTCCTCTCCGGCTACCGCGACGTCCAGGGCCGGATGCAGGCGCTGGCGTACTGGGTGATCAGCGATCACTTCGAGGAGCTCGGCCGGCCGCCCGCACTGTTCCACAACGGCTTCGGACTGCTCACCGTCGGCAACCTGCGCAAGCCGCGGTACTGGGCGGCGCATCTCGCGGCGCACCAGGGCGACGCGGTGCTCGCCGCCGGCTCACCGGCGACGGCGCCGAGGTGCTCGTCCGCGGCTGGGCCACCCGGCACGACGACGGCACGGTCGACGTGCTGCGTCTGGAACGGCACCGTCAACGCCGAGCTGATGACCGGTGATGCCGCGCCTCGACCGGAGGTCCGGTGTCGACTCGCGGCCTGGCCGACACCGGGTACCGGGCGAGCTGGCCCGCATCGACGACGACCACTCAAACGTGGTCGATCGGCTGCCCCACCGACACCGCGTGGCCGGACCAGGACGTGTGGGCGCGCGCTGCGCGCCCGCGACCGCCTGGACGAGCAGGACCTCGAGCCGCTGTCGGCAGGCCGATCCAGCGCCCGCTTCGAAGTCCGATGTCCCGATGCCCGGCGTGGTCCGGATCCGGCTGCTCCACCATACGCGGGGGGCACCCAGAGGAGAAGGTCAAAGATGACCCGCTCGCCGTTCGACCGTCCGCCGCCGCCGTCGCTGCACTCGGCCTGCGCCGCCCTGGCCGTCTCGTCCTGCGCCGGGGCGAACAACAGCGGAGGCGGCCGGCTCCGGCACGCTGACCATCCAGGGCGACGCGGGTAACCCCACGCTGATCGAGAACTTCAACCCGTTCTCAGTCCACCGAGCTGCACGGCACCCTCCTGATCTACGAGCCACTGGAGATCCCCAGCTCCGTCGACGGCTCGTACACGCAGTTCCTCGCCACGAGCTACAAGCTTCGCCCGACCCGACGACGCTGGCCTACACCTCCGCAGGGCGTGAAGTGGAGCGACGGCAAGGACGTTCGCCCCGACCGACGTGGTGTTCACCTTCAACCTGCTCAAGAAGTACCCGGCGCTGGACGCCAAGGGCGTCTGGTAGCAGCTCAGCGAGCGTCCGCCAGCCGGGCGACGACGGTGACGATGAAGTTCAGCCGCGCCGAACGTGCCCTTCGCCGCGACCGTCGCGCAGGCGCCGATCGTGCCCGAGCACCTGTGGTAGCGATCGCCGACCCGACGAAGGACAGCCAACACCAAGCCGGTCGGTACCGGCCCGTTCATGCTCGACAAGTTCGCCGCCGACGCAGTACCAGTTCAAGAAGAACGATTCGTACTGGCAGGCCGACAAGATCGCGCCCAGCGAGGTGCGTGTTCCCCGCGCAGGCGAGCAACCAGAGCACCAATCAGCTGGACGTGACGAGCGGCAAGTTCGACTGGGCGTACAACTTCCTGCCGAACGTCAAGAAGACCTACGTCTCCCGCGACTCCGTCGCACAACACGTACTGGTTCCCGCCGGGCGGCACGATCGGGCTGTTCCTGAACCTGACGAAGGCGCCGTACAACAACGTCAACTTCCGCAAGGGCATGTCGCTGTCGCACTGGACCGCACAGCGATCGCGCACAAGGCGGTGAACGGCTACCCGACCAGGCCAGCTCGTCCGGGCTGATCCTGCCGAACCTGAAAAGTGGCTCGACCCCAGCCTGCCCAACAAGGGCTGATCGAGCAAGGACACGTCGGCGGCGTCAGGGCGTTCGGCTCGGCCGGCTACACGACGCAGGGCGGCAAGCTGGTCGACGGACGGCAAGCAGGCCGCCATGTCCATCGTGATGCCGGCAACTTCACCGACTGGGTGGCCGCGGCCGCAAGGAGGTCGTAAACCAGCTGGCCAACGTCGGCGTCGCCGTCACGCTGGACGTGCCGGAGTACGCGCAGTACGCGAAGGACCATCCAGGCCGGTAGCTTCGACGCGGCGTTCGGCGGCTTCGGCGGCAGCGGCGACGTCTACACCGACTTCAACAACGTGCTGAACTAGCGCGTTCGCGACCGCCGGTGAACACCCCGACCACCAACAACTTCCAGCGGTTCAAGGACTCGGCCGTGGACCAGGCGCTGGCCACGCTGGCCGCGGCGACCGGCCAGGCCGCGCAGCAGCAGGCGGCGTACAAGCTCGAGCAGGTGATGTACGGCAGCGTGCCGATCGTCCTGCTGTACTACGGCGGCAGCTGGGGCCTGTTCTCCACGAAGAACTTCACCGGCTGGCCGTCGGCAGGCCAACCCGTACACGCTGCCGGTCACCTACAACAACGAGCTGCTCACGGTGCTCACGCACCTGAAGAAGGCGTGAGGCGGGCACGTCGTGCGTACGTGCTGCGCAAGGTGGGGCTGTTCGTCCTCACGCTGTGGGCGGCAATGACGCTCAACTTCATCCTGCCGCGGCTGATGCCCGGCTCGCCGGTGGACGCGGCGCTCTGGGCAAGCTGGCCCAGAGCGGCCAGCCGGTCACGAGGCGCAGCGCCGGGCGGTCGAGATGCAACTCGGCGTCGCCGCACACCAGCTGTGGTCGGCCAGTACTGGCGAGTACTGGCGCAGCATCGCTCACCTGAGGTTCGGCAGCTCGTACTCGTTCCCGACCGGACGGTCGGTGCAGACGATCGGCAAGCGCGCTGCCGTGGACGCTGGTGCTGGTCGGCGTGACGACCATCGTCGCGTTCGTCATCGGCACCCTGCTCGGCGTCTGGGCGGGTTGGCGGCGGAGGCAGGGTGGCCGACGCCTCGGTCACCCTCGGCGCCACGTTCTTCGCCGCGTTCCCGCCGTTCTGGCTCGGCCTGCTGCTGCTGTACGTGCTCGCGTTCAAGTTCGACTGGTTCCCCATCAAGGGCGGGTACGAGCCCGGGGCTCCACGCCGAACCTCGGGCCCGTCCTTCCTCGGCCGACGCGTGCCAGCACAGCGTGCTGCCCGGCGCTGACGCTGGCGGTCACCACGCTGTCGGCTGGGTGTTCGGCATGCGCAACAACATGATCAATACGCTGGGCGAGGACTACGTCACGTTCGCCGAGGCCAACGGGCTGCGGGATCGCGCACCGTCGCGCTGCGTACGCGGCGCGCAACGCACTGCTGCCGAACGTCACCGCGTTCGGGCTGATCGCTGGGCAGCGTCTCGGCGGCTCGGTGCTCGTCGAGGGCGTGTTCAGCTACCCCGGCCTGGGCAACCTGCTGCTCAGGCGGTGTCCAACCAGGACTTCCCGCTGATGCAGGCGCTGTTCCTCGTCATCACGGTCAGCATGCTGGTCGCGATCTTCGTCGTCGACCTGCTGTACGCCCGGCTCGACCCGCGGGTACGGCAATGACGGCCCCCACGGCGGCGGCCCGCGTCCGGCTCGTGCCGGGACCTGTGCGGTTCCTCGGCCGGGCATTGGGCACGTTGTGGAGCAACGGCAAGGCCCGCATCGGCCTGGTGATCCTCGGCTGACATCCTCGTCGTCGATCGCGCTGCTCGCCCCGGCTCGTGCCGCACTCGCCGACTCCACCGACTTCGCTCCGTACGGGGACCACCGGCGCCACACTGGTTCGGCACCACCGGCAACGGCGAGGACGTCTTCTCGCAGCTCCTCTACGGGGCGCGCGTATCGCTGGTCGTCGGGCATGGCGGCCGGCGCTGCGGCGACCACGGTCGTCGCCGTCGACGCTGGGCCTGATCGCCGGCTACCGCCCCGGCGTGGTCGACGACCTGCTCAGCTTCGTCACCAACCTCGCGCTGGTCTCCCCGGCCTGCCCGCTGATGATCATCCTCGCGGCGTACTTCCCGTCGCCACTCGGTGTGGACGATCGTCCTGGTCATCGCCGTCACCGCGTGGGCCACCGGCGCGCGGGTGATCCGCAGCCAGGCCATACACCCTGCGCACCCGCGAGTTCGTCACGTCGGCGAAGTTCTCCGGCGACGGCTCGGGCCGGATCGTGTTCCGCGAGATCCTGCCCAACATGACCTCGCTGGTGGCCGGCGAGCTTCTTCGCCGCGGCCACCGCGGCGGTGATGGCCGAGGCGAGCCTGGAGTTCCTCGGCCTCGGCAACCCCAGCGACGGTCAGCTGGGGCACCATCCTCTACCACGCCCAGCAGCAGAACGCACTGCTGACCGGCCAGTGGCTGATGATCTTCGCGCCGGGCCTTGCCATCGCGCTGCTGATCACGTCGTTCACGCTCATCAACTTCGGCGTCGACGCGCTGTCCAACCCGCGGCTGCGGGAGAAATCGGGATGAGCGCCGACGGAGTCGGCACCGCTCTTGGGCGGTGGGTGGGGAGGCGGACGTGACCGAAGCTCTCCTTTCGCGCGCGGCGTCGACGTCGTCTACGAGCCGGCGCGCGGCGTGCGGATCTGGTCGGTGCGCGGCGTCGACCTCGACCTCGCCGAGGGCGAGTTCGTCGGCCTGGTCGGCGAATCGGGCTGCGGCAAGTCGACGCTCGGCTACGCGCTCACCCGGATGCTGCGCCCGCCGGCCCGGCTCACCGGCGGCAGGCATCAGTTTCGCGGGCGTCGACATCGCCGAGCTCGACGGCGAGGAGCTGCGCCGGCAGCGGCGCAACGGCTTCGCCCTCGTCCTGCAGAGCGGGATGAACGCGCTGAACCCGGTGCGCAGCATCGAGCACCACTTCGGCGACATCCTGCGCGCGCACGCCCACGACGGCGAGGACTGGCGGCGCTCGAACGTTCGGGAGCGCGGCGCCGAGCTGCTGGGCAAGGTGAAGCTCGAGGTGGACGTGCTGCGCCGCTTCCCGCACGAGCTGTCCGGCGGCATGCGGCAGCGCGTCGCCATCGCGCTGGCGCTCGCGCTGGAGCCGCGCCTGATCGTCTTCGACGAGCCGACCACCGCGCTCGACGTCGTCGTCCAGCGGGCCGTCATCGGACCATCCAGGAGCTGCAACGCGCGAACCAATTCACCGCGGTGCTCATCAGCCACGACCTCGGGCGTGGTGCTCGAGGCGACGGACCGGGTGCTGGTCATGTACGCCGGACGGATCGTCGAGGACCAGCCGGCACGCGACCTGCTCACCGGCCCGCACCACCCCTACACCGAGGCGCTACTGCGCTGCTACGCCGACCCGCGCGCGGACGAGGTCACCCTCGGCGAGATCGGGGGCGCGCCCCCCGACCTGTCGCTCGACGATCCGGGCTGCCCGTTCGCGCCGCGCTGCCCGGTGGCCGAGGACGTCTGCCGGCGCGTCGACCCGCCGCTCGAACGACTCGGCCACGGCCAGGCGGCCTGCCATGTCCGCGCGCGGCACGAGAGCGAAGCGCAGGGGGTGCCCAGTGGCCGCTGAGTCCCGCCAGGCCGATCGTCGGCTGACGCTCGAGCACGTCACGAAGACGTTCACCGCACGGGGCGGCGGGCGGCAGCACGTCACGGCCGTCGACGACGTGTCGTTCGCGATCGAGCCTGGCGCAGCCGTCGCGCTCGTCGGCGCGAGCGGCAGCGGCAAGTCGACGATCGCCGGCATGGTCACCGGCGCCCAGCGGCCGAGCTCCGGAACGATCGGCTTCGGCGACCAGCAGGTGCACCGGCTGCGCTCGGGCGGGCTGCGCCGCTACCATCACGACGTCCAGATGGTGTTCCAGGACCCGTACGGTGCGCTCAACCCGCTGCACACCGTCGGCTACACGGTGTCCCGGCCGTGCCGGAACTTCCTCGGCCTGTCCGCGCACGAGGCCGACGAGCGGGTGCGCCGGCTGCTCGAACAGGTCGGGCTCACCCCGGCGTCGCAGTTCGCGCCCAAGCTGCCGCACCAGCTCTCCGGCGGGCAGCGGCAGCGGGTCGTCATCGCCCGCGCACTGGCCTGCGACCCCGGCCTGATCGTCGCGGACGAGCCGGTGTCGATGCTCGACGTGTCGCTGCGCGCGGGCGTGCTGCGGCTGCTCGACGAGCTGCGCGAGTCGCGCGGGCTCACCTTGCTCTACATCACCCACGACCTGCTCAGCGCGCGGGTGGTCACCGACCAGATCCTCGTCCTGCACGACGGACGGATCGTCGAGTCCGGTGTCACGAAGGACGTGCTGCAGCACCCCACCGACCCGTACACCGTGCGACTGCTCGACGCGGTACCCAACCCGTTCGCCGCGTAGTCGCGGAAGGAGTCTCCCGAATGTCCAAGCATTGGCGACGGAGCGTCGCGATCGCGTCCAGTGCCCTCCTGGCCGTCACGCTGGCGACCGGTCCGGCGGCACACGCCCAGCCGGCCGACGGCCTGACCACGCACGAGCGATCGGTGCTGCGCTCGATCGCGGCGGACACCTGGCGCTTCTACGCGCACGACGTCGACCCGACGACGAACCTGCCGCTGGACAACCTCGGGCCCGGCACGACGCGCGGCACGTACACGTCCTCGGCGAACATCGGCGTCTACCTGTGGGCGGTGGTGGCCGCGCACGACCTGAAGCTCATCACCCGCGGCGAGGCGGACGCCCGGATCGCGGCCACGCTGTCGGCGGTGCGCAACCTCGACCGCGCGCACGGCTTCCTGTACCAGTGGTACGACACGTCGACCGGGCAGGTCATCGTGAACCCGGGCCAGGGGGCCTGCGCGCAGGTCGGTGGCACGAGCGACAACTGCTCGTTCCTGTCCGCGGTCGACAACGGCTGGTACGCGTCCGGGCTGGTCGTGGTCCGGCAGGCGCTGCCCGAGCTTGGCCGGCCGGCCTCGTCGCTGCTGAACCAGATGGACTTCTCGATCTTCTACGACAACCGCCCGCAGACCGACTGCAACGTCAACGCCGGCATCGACAACCAGCCCACCGGCCAGATGTACGGCGGGTTCTACGCCGGGACGGGGCCGGCCGGCTACCACAACGGTGCGCTGTACAGCGACCCGCGCATCGCGATGTACCTCGGCATGGGACTGCACCAGATGCCCGGCGACGTGTGGTGGCGCACCTGGCGGGTGCTGCCACCCATGCGCTGCGACACGGATCCGGACTTCTCGTGGCAGGGCCAGCCGCAGGGGCCGGACACCGGCTCCTGGACGACGATCACCGATCCGCTGTCCGGCAAGCAGTTCCCGGTGTGGGAGGGCCACTACACCTACCCGGGCACGTCGCTGAGGTACGTCCCGACCTTCGCCGGCGGCGCGTTCGAGGCGCTGATGGCGAACGAGGTCGTCCCGGAAACCACCTGGGCGCCGTACGGGTTCGGGCTGGCCGACCGGCGCAGCGCAGACGTGCAGATCAAGTACGCCACCGAGCAGCTGCACTTCCCGGTGTGGGGGCTGTCGCCGTCCAGCACGGCCGACGACACCGGCGGCTACGGCGGCTTCGGCGTCGAGGGGCTGACGCTGCCCGTCGGCTCCCAGCTCTCGCAGTGCACCACGTGCGCGTCCGAGACGACGGTGACCCCGCATGCGTCGTTCCTCGCGCTGGATGTCGCGCCGCGCCAGGCGTACTCGAACATCGCCGCGCTGCGCAGGCTCTACCCGGACGTGTACTCCGCGGACGGCGGCTTCTACGACGCGGTGAACCCGTCGACGGGCGCGGTCGGGCACCGACGGCTCGTCCTCGACCAGTCGATGATCATGGCCGCGCTCGACAACGCGCTCAACCACCGGCAGCTACAGCGCTGGTTCGCCGCCGACCCGGTCGCGTCGGCGGTACACAAGGAGCTAGCCGCCGAGACGATGTCCCTGTAGCCGCCTCAGTACCCCCTCAGCCACCCGCCTGGGTGGCGGAGGGGGTATTCACGCATCAGACGTCGTCGAGCTTGAAGTCGCCCGCCGGGGGTGCGGCCGGCGGCGTCCCCGGCACCGGCGCAACCCCACCCTCGGGTGGCGGTGCGGCCGGCGGCGGTGCGGCGGCGAAGTGCGCGTCGAGCGCGTCGAGCGCCGTCGCGACGGCGCCGTGGTCGCCGCCCTTTCGCTGCTCGCCGTAGTACGCCTCGCCGAGCGTCTTGAACAGCGCGGCCTCTTCCCGGCTCTGCTGGACGGACTCCACCTTCGCCTGGCCCTGCTGCGCCAGATGCTGCGCGGACTGCTTTCCTTTGAGCGCGGCTTCCTTCGCCTTGTCCATCAATCCCACTGAAACCTCCTGGCTCTTCGCGCGAGCGCTCCTCGCAGGCTCGCTCCGCACCTTGCACCCCACGAAATCGCTTCGCAAAGAACGCTCCACGATTTCGCAGGGACCCCGCATCAGTCGCTTCGCTCCCTACGATGCTCACTCGCTAGTCATTACCTCCGAACAGACTCCCGAGAGGGTTGGTTGCCTTCTCGTCGTGGCCGGCGTGCGAGTTCTTGACGATCGCGTGCGCGAGCGACTCCATGGTCATCGATTGCAGGATGACCAGACCGTCACCCTCCAGCGTCGCCATGTTGAAGCCGTTGCCGCCGAACAGGCCGCTCATCACGGTCTGGGTGTTCAGCGCGCCGATCCGTTCGACGCCGTAGCGGACGGTGTCCTCGAACGCGACGATGCAGCCGGTGTGCACCTGGAGCTTGCCGCCGTACTTCGCCGGGTTGATGTCGATGAAGTTGCCGGCGCCGGCGATCAGCAGCGTGCCACTGCCGGTGAACTTCTCGAGGATGAATCCCTCGCCGCCCTTGCGGCCGGTCCGGAACCCGCTGAAGGCGATGTCGAAACCCACGCTGGACTCGGCCGCCACGAAGGCATCCTTCTCCGCGAACCAGGTGCGGGTGCCGTCCAGTTCGATCGCGCGCATCTCGCCGGGCAGTGTTCCGGCGAGGCTGATGAGCCCGGTGCCGCCGGTGGAGGTGAAGTACTGGAACGCGAGGGACTCGCCGGCCAGCATCCGCTTGCCGGCACCGAGCGCGGCGTTCAGGAACCCACCGCCGCCGCCGTTGCCGCCCTGCTGGTTCGGCGTGCTGATCCGCGTCTCGACCCCGATGTTGACCGTCTTCCACAGGAACTTGCCGGCCTCGGCGTAGAGCGTCTGGCCCCTCGCCCAGCTCGCACACGGCCAGCTGCATGGCGTCGCCCATGATCTTGGTAGAGATCGTCATGGTGCCCTCCCCGGCCCGGTCCACCGTTGCACCTCAACTCTTCACCGTGACCGGCCGTAACGCAAAGGCCCGAAGGACCTGTCGATTCGCCGCGGCCCGCTTCGTCGGGAGGGTGTCGGCACGGTGCCGGCGGCAGGCGAAGGAGGACGGCGATGGCGAAGTTCGTGTACGTCTACACCGGCGGGCAGCAGGCTGAGACACCGGAGGCCCAGGAGCAGGCGATGCAGGCATGGGGCGCGTGGTTCGGCACCCTCGGCGACGTGGTCACCGAGGTGGGCAATCCGTTCGGAGCATCGACGACCGTCAAGTCCGGCGGCCGCGCCAGTGGCGGCACGTCCGCGCTGGGCGGCTACTCGGTCATCGAGGCCGAGTCGCTGGACGAGGCGTCCGGGAAGGCCGACGGCTGCCCGGTCCTGCAGTCCGGCGGCACCGTCGAGGTCTACGAAGCGATCGAGATGTAGCGACCGACGGGCGAGATCGGCGTCCAGCGCGCAGCCTGCATTCGCCGCGCGCGGCCGCCGATATCGCGCGGGTGAGGGTGAGACTCGCACTCACCCCGCTAGCGCGGCGGCAATTCCTGCAGGATCCAACCGTTGCCATCGGGATCGTCGAAGGTCACGAACGAGCCCCAGGGCTGCACGTCCACCTCGCTGGCCTGCACGCCATGATCGAGCAGGTGGCGTCTCGCTGCCGCTGCGTCCGACACGACCACCTGGACGCCGCGCTGGGTGCCGGGCGCCATCTGTGTGATTCCGGTGCCGAACGCGACGGAACACGCCGAGCCCGGCGGCGTGAGCTGAACGAACCGCAACTGCTCGTTCACCTGCTGGTCGTGGTCGGCGTGAAACCCGACCTGGTCGACGTAGAACGCTTTGGCGCGGTCGACGTCTGTCACCGGGATGAATATGAGTTCGATCTTCCAGTCCATGACAGGCAACCTAGACCGCGGGTCCGACATCCCCACCGCGCGGCGCGGCGTGGACGCACAATCGGAAGGACGCGACGCGAGCCGTCTCGATATGCGTGGCTCCGGCCGTCGACGGGCACAGCCACGTCGGTGTTCCGGATCGGGCCTTGTGCGCTCCGGCCAGGAGTACCTTCGCATCGGTTGGATGCCTCGATAGGGAGGGCCGATGCCGAGCGCCGGTGAGATCCGAGACGTTCAGCGAGCGACGTGGGCCGGGCTGTCTGCGGGCTGGGAGAAGTGGGACTCGGTCATCATGGATCAGCTGGGCCCGGTCGGCGCGGCGATTATCGAGCGTCTCGACATCGCTGAAGATCATCAGCATCTCGACATTGCCTCGGGCACGGGTGAGCCCGGTTTGAGCATCGCGAAACTGTCGCCGCGCGGACGCGTCGTGCTGACCGACCTGGTAGCGGAGATGCTGGACATAGCCGCACGACGAGCCAGGGCGCAAGGAGTAGCCAATATCGAGACGAAGGTGTGCAGCGCCGACGATTTGCCGTTCAACGACGCCACATTCGACAGCGTCTCGGTGCGTTTCGGGTACATGTTCTTCCCTGACGTGGCCAAGGCGACGGCCGAGTTCGCGCGGGTGCTCAAGCCGGGCGGACGGCTCTGTTCGTCGGTATGGGTCAAGCCCGAGCAAAACCCGTGGACGACGATCGCCATGCAGGCAATCGCGACCGAGGCCGTGGTGGCGCCACCCGACCGGGACGGACCGAATATGTTTCGGTGCGCTGCCCCGGGATATGTCGGTGCCCTGTACGAGGGCGCGGGGCTGCGCGACCTGGCCGAGTGGGACGTCGAAGTCGAACTCGTGACGCGATCGCCCGAGCAGTACTGGGAGATGATCAGCGAGCACGTCTCGCTCGCAGTTGCGGCGCTACAGCAGGTCGACGAGCCGGCACGGGAGCGGATTCGGGCACACGCCATTGCGGAGGTGAGCGCCTTCGAGAAGGACGGCAAGGTCCGGGTTCCGGGCGTGGCGCGGTGCATCGTGGGAACGAAACAGGAAAACCAGCCCGAACTCGGCTCGTAGCAGCTGAGCGAACCCGTCACGACCGGCTGCCCGCAGCGATACGGCGCGGCTGTCGCGTGCGTCGAGGTTGGGTAGCTGGTTCAGGCGTCGCGGAGCCGGAGAGTGAGCGTGCCGGCCAGCATCGCGGCGGCGGCCCAGGCGGCGAGCACGCCGAGGCCGGCCCACGGGCCGATGGGCAGGCCGCGCAGGCTGGAGGTGTTCTGGATGGCCAGCCCGGCGTTCATCGGGCCGACCTGCTGGAGGTGCCGCTGCCAGTGCGGGTCGGGGACGGCGGCGGCGATGATCGGGAACAGGTAGAGCAGGCCGAGCACGACGCCGACCGTGGCGGCCGAGTCGCGCACGGCGGTGGCGATGCCGAGGCTGAGCAGGGCGATCAGGGCGAGGTAGAGCACCGAGCCGGCGGCGGCGCGCAGGACCAGACCGTCGCCCAGCGACAGGAGAGGGTAGCCGTGGGCGGTGGTGAAGCCGTTGCCGGGCAGCAGCAGCCGGCCGGCGAGCAGCGAGGCAAGCACGGCGGCGGTGCCGGCGACGAGGCCCACCGCGGTGACGATGCTCGCCTTGGCGGCGAGCATGGTGGTGCGTCGCGGCATCGCGGTGAGCGTGGAGGCGATCATGCCGGTGCTGTATTCGCCGCTGATGGCCGTCGCCGCGAGGATGGCGATGACCGCTTGACCGAGGTCGATCCCGGTAAGGCTGAGCTTGGCCAGGTCCCGGCCAGTGCCCGCGTTGTAGGTGCTGGCGGCCACCACCGCGGCGCCAACGCCGGCGGTGAGGACGATCGTGGCGAGCGCAAGCCACCCGGCGCCCGGGGTGGTGCGCAGCTTGGTCCATTCGGCGTGCAGCGCATCGCGCAGGTCGCCCCACCGTCCGGGCCGCGCCCGGCTCGCGGCCGGGTCGACGGGGTGGCCGGCGAGCGGCTGCGAAGCCACGGGCGCGGCGGTCATGCGTCGCGCCGGCGCAGCAGCATCGCGGCGCCGGCCAGGGCGAGCGCGGTGTAGCCGCACAGCACCGCGAACCCGGCCCAGGGGGCGAGCGGGTAGTAGCCGTTGGTCGGCGCGTAGTCGCCGGCGACCTGCGGGTACCGGACCAGGCTCTGCTGGACGGCGAAGGCCGCGGCCGGGGTCACCCGCAGCAACCACTGGGTGGCGCCGACCGGCAGCAGCGAGGCGGTGGCCAGGATGTAGGGCAACACGATGGCCACGACGACGACGGTGACCGCGCCGGCACCGCGGCGCAGCATGGTGCCGACGGCCAGCGTGGCGACGGCGGCCACTGCCAGCAGCGCCGCGGTGCCGACGATCATGCGCACCTCGGTGGCCGTGCCGACCGGGAAGACCTGGTGGCCGTTGGCCGACGCGATGTGGTGGCCGAGCGGCATGGCGATCGCCGCGGCGAGCAACCCGACCAGGAAGGCGACCGCGCCGATCACAAGGGCCTTGGCGGCCAGCACCCGGTCGCGGCGCGGGCTCGCGGCCAGCGTGGTGCGGATCAGCCCGCGCCGGTACTCGCTGGTGACGAACAGCGCGGCCACCACGATCAGTGCGATCAGGGCTGCGAAGGTGCCGATCAGGGTGTGGTCGGCGTCCGTCCCGGGTCCGGATCCGATCACGATGGGCGCGATGTCGCCGGACCCGCGCACCGTGACGGTGCCGCCGGATTGGGTGAACCCGTCCGCCATCGCCCCGGCGAACTCGGCGCCGCCGACGTCCTGGCCGGTCCATGCGCGATCGGACCAGCCGCCGGTCAGGCTGAGCCGATCGAAAGAGGCAGTGGCCTGAGTGGGGCCTCCGCTGTTCGAACTCGTCCCGCCGCCGATCGGGTTGCTGAACTGCACGTCGTCCGGGGAGGCGGCGAACAGCCCAGCCGGCACGGTGGCCGGCAGCCCGGCCAGACGGGCGCTGCCGAGCTTCGTCCACTGCGTTCCGTCGGTCGAGTCGTAGCCGGTGATCGTGTCACCGGAGCGGGTCAGCCGCAGCCAGCGCGGGGACGCGGCGGAGACCGCGCCCGGCAAGCCGGCACTGTCGTGGGTGTAGTCGTACTGCCAGCGCACCCCGTGGCCGCCGGTGATCATGATCGCCGCGTAGGCCGACCCCTGGGTGGCGGTGTTCGCCTTGAATGATCAGGCCGGCCTTCGACCACGGCTGCACGGCGCGGCGGGCGCCGGCCAGCGGATCGTCCGGCGACGCCTCGAGCGACGGGATCAGCCCGGTCAGCGAGCTGATCCGGACGGTGATGCTGCCGTCGCCGGTCAGCGGCCGGTGCACGAGGTAGAAGGTGTCGGTGACCGGCTCGCCGCCGGGCCCGCTCGGCGGACCGGACGGGCGATGGCAGACCTGCGGCTGCCCCGGCTGGGACACGCACGCCGACTGGCCGCCACCGCCGCTCAGCAGCCCGAGCCCGACGGTCAGTGCCGCGGCGACCAGCAGGCCGATCAGCCAGCCGCGCACGGTGCGCAGCTTGGTCCATTCCGCGTGCAGCAGTTGCGCGAAGCTGTCCCGGCCAGCAGGCCGGTCGGAGTGGAATGGCGTGGCCGTGGCGGCGGTCATCGGGGCCCCCGCGAAATCGTGGAGCGTTCTTTGCGGACCGATTTCGTGGGGTGATTCATCGGGGC
The DNA here is from genome assembly GCA_963797455.1 of uncultured Actinomycetota bacterium. Taxonomy (GTDB): domain Bacteria; phylum Actinomycetota; class Actinomycetes; order Mycobacteriales; family Jatrophihabitantaceae; genus Jatrophihabitans. Next base: position 714,530 of record CAWCPK010000001.1, read on the forward strand.
CCCCGCGAAATCGTGGAGCGTTCTTTGCGGAGCGATTTCGTGGGGTGATTCATCGGGCCGGCTCCTCGGCCGGGGTGGCGTGGAACTCGACCTGATCGCGGGTCAGCTCCATGTACGCCTCCTCCAGGGTCGCGCGGTGCGCGGACACCTCGCTGAACGGCACCGCGGCCTCGCTGAGTAACGCCACCACCTGTCCGGGGTCGAGGTCGGAGATGGTGAGCGTGTCGCGGTCGGTGGCAGCGACGGTGGCGCCGGCGTGCGCGAGCACGCTCATCGCATCGGTCCGGGCACTGGTGCGTAGCGTTACCCGCCCGGCCGACGCGCTCGCGATGAGGTCGGCGACGCTGGTGTCGGCGACCAGCCGGCCACGGCCGATCACCACCAGATGGGTGGCGGTGTCCTGCAGTTCGCTCATCAGGTGGCTGGACACCAGCACCGCGCGGCCCTGCCCGGCCAGCGCGCGCAGGAAGCCACGCATCCACACGATGCCTTCGGGGTCCAGGCCGTTGAACGGCTCGTCCAGCATCAGCACCGGTGGGTCGCCGAGCAGCGCGGCGGCCAGGCCGAGCCGCTGCCGCATGCCGAGCGAGTACCCGCCGGCCTTGCGCCGCGCCGCGCTCTGCAGGCCCGCCTGGTCGATCACCTCGTCCACCCGCTTGCTGCCCAGCCCCTGGGAGTGGGCCAGCCACAGCAGGTGGTTGCGGCCGGTGCGCGCCGGGTGCAGCGCGGCGGCGTCCAGCAGTGATCCGACGTGGCCGAGCGGATGGCGCAGGCTGGCGTAGGGCTGGCCGCCGATCGTCGCGCTGCCCTCGTCGGCGGCGTCCAGGCCGAGGATGACCCGCATGGTGGTGGACTTGCCGGCGCCGTTCGGGCCGACGAATCCGGTGACCTGCCCGGCCGTGACGGTGAACGACAGCCCGTCCAGCGCCACGGTGGAGCCGAACCGTTTGCCCAGCCCGTCGACTTCGATGCTCGCGTCCATGCCGTTGACGCTAGGCAGCCGTGACCGGCGCGTCGTCACGCCTAGGAGCCATCTTCAACGTCGTTCGTAGGAGGGACGCCGGCGCGCCGGGTGGGCGGTGACAATGATCGGCGTGCAGCACATCGGTACCCGGGTGGGCGCCTGGGTCGACGCGGGACGCCGGCTCGCCGCCGCTCGGTGGGCGCCTGCGGGCACGGTCGCGGTGCTCGCGCTGGCCGCGGTGACCGAGTCGAGCGTGCGGGCCGCGGTCACCGCCCTGGACGCGCAGACCGCCGTCGTGCTCGTCCTGCTCGCCCTCGCCAGCACGATGCCGCCCGCCGCCTTGGGCCCGACCGCGGCCGCGATCGCCGTCAGCGCGGTCAGCGTGATCTCGCTGGCGGCATTCCACACCCTCACCGGCGCCGGCGCACTGACCCAACTGCTCGTCCTGTATCGCCTCGGCGAGCACAGCTCGGCGTGGCAGCGGCCATGGATGCTGGCTCCGTCGCTGGCCGTTGCGTTCCTGGTGCTCGCGCTCACCGGCCCGCGGCCCATCGACTCCGAGTCCGCATTCCTGGCAGTGCTGCTGGCGGGCCTGAGCCCGGCAGCGGCCTGGGCAGGGATCGCGCGCCGGGCGCGCAGCGAGGCGCGCGAACACGACGCGGCCCGGCGGGTCGTCGCCGATACCTTGCTCGAGCACACCGCGCGCGGCGAACGCGCCCGCATCGCCCGCGAACTGCACGACGTGGTCGCCCACCACATCTCCATGATCGCGGTGCAGGCCGAGACCGCCCGCCTCACCACACCCGGAATGCCCGCCGCCGGAGCACGGCGGCTGTCCGCGATCGGTGACACCGCCCGCGCCGGCCTGACCGAGATGCGCCGGCTGCTCGGCGTGCTGCGCACCGACACCGGTGAACCCGCCGAACGAGCCCCGCAACCCGGCCTTGCCCAACTCAACGAGCTGCTCGACAACGCCCGCGACACCTCCGGCGCAGGGACCCGGCTCATCCTGCACGGGGCGCTCGGACCGCTGGATCCCGGCGTCGAGCTCGCCACCTACCGCATCGTGCAAGAAGCCCTCACCAACGCGCGCCGCCACGCACCCGGTGCGGCTGTCGACGTGGAGCTGCGCCAAACCGACGACGCGCTGCAGCTGCGCGTCCGCGACAACGGACCCGGCCCATCCACCGCACCGGTGCCCGGGCACGGGCTGCTCGGCATGCGCGAACGCGCCACCGCCGTCGGCGGCCAGCTGCACGCCGGCCCGGCGGCCGGCGGCGGCTTCCTCATCAGCGCCGTGCTGCCCGCCAAGACCGAGCCCGCCGAATGACCCCGCGCGAGGCGCAGATCCGGATCGTCGTCGCCGACGACCACGAAGTCGTCCGCACCGGGTTCGCCGAACTGCTCGACACCCAACCCGACTTCACCGTCGTCGGCACCGCCGCCGACGGCGCCGAAGCGATCCGCGCCTGCCACGAACAGACCCCCGACGTCGTGCTGATGGACGTCCGCATGCCCGGCATGGACGGCATCCAGGCCACCCGGCAACTCACCGCACCCGGCGATGGCCCGCGCGTCCTGATCCTGACCACCTTCGACCTCGACGAATACGTCTACGACGCGCTGCGCGCGGGCGCCAGCGGATTCCTGCTCAAAGACGTCACTGCCGAACGCCTCTTCGACGCCGTCCGGGTCATCGCCGCCGGCCAGGCACTGCTCGCCCCGGCGATCACCCGCCGGCTGATCAGCGAGTTCGCGCAGCAACACCGCAACAACGACCCACCCGCACCCACCGCCCTCGGTCTGCTCACACCCCGCGAGACACAGGTGCTACGCCTGATCGCCGAAGGTCTGTCCAACCTGGAGATCGCCACCCGCCTCGTCGTCACCGAACAGACGGTCAAGACCCACGTCAGCCGGCTGCTCACCAAACTCGGGCTACGCGACCGCACCCAGGCCGTCATCACCGCCTACGAGACCGGGCTGATCACCCCACGCAGCTCACCTTGACCTTCCCAGCGCTGCTGGACGGCGCTCCGAGCCACGACGAGAGGGTCAAAGTCATCGGGGTGGCACCGCGACGCGAAGCAGTAGCGTGGCTACCGATTCGTCGCTGCGCAGCCGGATGGGCGAGCGTAGAGGCGGCCGATCGGGCTGACAACGAAGCGCTCGCGTATTGCCCCCGCTCACGTTGGCCCCGTGCACTGCAAATCACCTTGACGTGCTCGGCGACCTCGTCGCGAATTCGGGACCAAAGGGCATTCAGTCGCTGCGCCGGTCGCCGATAGTGTTGACATGGCGTTAAATGACGCTCACTCGGTGGCTGCCCGGAATCCGGACCTGGCCGCGATCGTCCACGCGTCGCCGGACGCCATCGTCGTCATCCAGAACGGTCGGCACGTCTTTGCCAATGACCGTGCTTTGCGGCTTTACAGGGCGCGTGACGTGCTCGAGCTGGCGACCAAACCTGCCCTGGACTACATGGGACCCGGCTTGCAGGGCGTAGCTGCGGCGGGTCTGCACTTGATGACGGAGGAGTATCGCCGGGTGGGCTACGTCGAGGATGTGCTCATCCGGCTCGACGGCACGCGCTGCGAGATCGAGGCCGCCGGCAGTCCGCTCGTGTTCGATGGCGAGCCGGCCGCGCTCGTCGTGATCCGCGACATCTCCGCGCGCGTCGAGGCACAGCGCGACCTCGTCGAGGCCCGCGAGGCGGCCCGTCACGCGGAGGAGCGGCTGGCGGCACTGGTCGAGTACTCGGCTAACCCGATCTTCGTCGTCGACGAGGCGGGCATGGTGCGTGACGCCAATCCCGCAACGGGACGGCTGGCCGGCGATCGGATCGGCCAGCGCGCTGAAGATGTCATGGCCGAGGTCGTGCATCCGGATGACGTCCCGGCCGTGATGCGGCGGTTGGCCGAGGCGTCGAGAGTGTCTGGCCCGCACAGCCCGTTCACGTTCCGGATCACTGACGGGGTGGCTGGCTGGCTGCACATGGAGATGATCGGCAACAACCAGTTCGGCAATCCGGCGATCCGCGGCATCGTGATCAACGCCCGCGACGTGACCGAACGCGTCCAACACCTCGCTCAGATCGAGCGCAGCCGCCGCGCCCTGATCCAGGCGTGCGGCCGAACGGCGGAGTCGCGCGACCCTTACACGGCCGGGCATCAACGCCGGACCGCCGAACTCGGGGCCGCGATCGCCAGTGAGATGGGCCTGGACGCGCACACGATCGAAGGCATCGAACTCGGCGCGACGATCCACGACATCGGCAAGATCGCGATCCCGGCCGAGATACTCGTCCACCCCGGGAAACTCTCCGCACCGGCCTTCGAGCTGGTCAAGACGCACTGCCAGGTGGGCCACGACATCGTCGCCGACATCGACGTCCCCTGGCCGATCGCCGACATCGTCCTGCAGCACCACGAGCGGCTCGACGGCAGTGGCTACCCACAGGGCCTGGTCGGCGACGACATCCTCATCGAGGCACAGATCGTCGCGGTCGCCGATGTCACCGAAGCGATCAACTCGCACCGCCCCTACCGCGCGAGCCGGGGCCTCGAGGCCGCGCTGGCCGTGCTGCGCGACGGTCGCGGCACCCGATTCAACGCGGCCGCCGTCGACGCCTGCAGCGCGCTCATCGAACAGGGCCGGTTCGAATTCCCCGCGGACAACGCCCCGTCGGACACCACGCCACCGCTGTCACGGTCGCAACCACCCACAACCGACGACCGACCGGGACCTGAGCGCCGGGTTCTCGGGTCGGGGCGTTCGGCCATGGCGCACGGACCGTTGTCCCGATCAGCGGGCGACGCGGACCGCCGATAGTCGCTTAGGAGGTTCAGAACATGGCTGCCCTGCCACGTGCACGTATCGGGCAATCTTGCGCCCTCGACGCCCGGGACGCGGTCCGCGAGTTCCACGATGCGGTTGTGCAGCCGGATATGGCGCTCGTCGTCTTCTTCGCCTCCATCGAGTTCGATCGTGACGCGATCGCCGAGCAGATGCAGACGGCGTTCGCCGGGGTTCCGGTGATCGGATGCACGACTGCGGGCGAGTTCGGCCCGGCCGGCTATCGAGACCGCAGCCTCAGCGGCGCCAGCCTGCCGTGCGGCAGTTTCGCAGCGGCCACCGGCCGCATCGCCGACCTGGACCGTTTCGACTTCGAACAAGCACAGACCCTGGTCGAGCACATGTGGCACGACCTGCACCGGCAGGATCCGTCCGCATCGGCCGAAACGTCGTTCGCTTTCCTCCTCATCGACGGGCTGTCGGTGCGCGAGGAGCCAGTGGCGGCCGCCCTGCAAGAAGCACTGCGCGAAGTCCCGCTGGTGGGCGGATCGGCTGGTGACGGGCTGGCATTCGGCCAGACCCAGGTGTATCTGGACGGTGCTTTCAGCAGTCGCAGCGCGGTGCTGGCCCTGGTCAGCACGAGGTTGCCGTTCAGGGTGTTCAAGACGCAGCATTTCGTCCCGATCCAAGACCGCGCGGTGGTGACTTCGGCCGATGCCAAGCACCGATTGATCAGACAGATCGACGGCCGGCCGGCAGCGCAGGGATACGCCCGCCTGGTCGGCGTGGCCGAAGCCAGCCTGGACCCGATGCGGTTCGCCGCACAGCCGGTCGTGGTACTCATCGACGGCACGAGCTACGTCCGCTCGATCCAGAAAGTGAACCCGGACGGCAGCCTCACCCTGTTCTGCGCGATCGAGGAAGGCATCGTGTTGCGCGCCGCGCTCGGCGTCGATCTGGTGCGCAACCTCGACGAGCAACTCAGCAAGATCAAAGCGGAGATCGGCGCGCCGCAGCTGGTGCTCGGGTGCGACTGCGTGCTACGCAAGCTGGAGATCATCAATGCCGGGCTGGTCGGGCAGGTCGAAGACCTATTCGCCGCCAACAACGGCGTCGGATTCAACAGCTACGGCGAGCAGTTCCGCGGCGTACACGTCAATCAGACACTGACCGGCATCGCCATCGGCGCCGCTCCCTTCGACGGCGACGGCGACGGCGACGGCGGCGGCGACGGCGGCGACCGCGACGGCGCACCGTGACCAGCACCGTGACCAGCACCGGCGCGGACGCCGGCGGCGTCGAAGATCCAGCGGTCGAGATCGCCCGGCTCAACGACATCATCCGAGCCCTGATGGACCGCGCCGAGCGCAGCACCGCGGCGCAGGGCTCGGACTTCAGCGTGTTCCAGCGAACGGTTGTGCTGCAGGAACAGGTGCGCCTGCGCACCGCCGAGTTGGAGACCGCGCTGCACGACAACGAACAGATCACGCAGACACTGCGCGAGTCCCAGGCGCGCTTCGCAGGGCTGGCGAGCCAGTCGCTGGTCGGCATCACCCTGATCGAGGACGAGGCCATCACCTACTCCAACGACAAGTTCCACGAGATGTTCGGCTACGACGCGGGCGAGACCGCGGACATGGCCCCGTCCGAGTTCGCGGTGGAGGCCGACCGCCAGCTCGTCCGCGCCTACGTCACCCGCCGGCTCAGCGGCGAACTCAACCGGGTCAGTTACACCTTCCGCGGCCAACGCAAGGACCGCGGCGTGATCGACATCGAGTGCCACGGCAGCGTCATGTGGCTCAGCGGCAAACCCGTCCTGATCAGCATGCTGATGGACATCACCGAACGCGTCCAGGCCGAACGCGCGGTGCAAGTACTGCAGGAACAGCTCCGCCAGCAGTCCACCCACGACGCGCTCACCGGCCTGTTCAACCGCCGCTACCTAGACGACACCATCGACCGCGAGATCGCCCTGGCCGACCGTGAACGCCGACCGATAAGCGTGATCATGGCCGACCTGGACCACTTCAAGACGATCAACGATCGTCACGGACACCAGGCCGGTGACCAGGTTCTGCGCGGCTTCGCCGACCTCGTGCGCGCCAACGCCCGCGCCAGCGACATCTGCTGCCGCTACGGCGGCGAGGAATTCCTACTGGTGCTCCCCCGGATGCCGCACGTCACCGCACTCGCTCGCGCCGAACAACTGCGCATCGCGCTCGCCACCACGCTGATCCCCTACGGCAACCATCACCTGAAGCTCACCGCATCCTTCGGCATCGCCACCTACCCCGACGACGCCGCAACCGCGGACACGCTGATCGCCAGCGCCGACGCGGCGCTCTACCGCGCCAAAAAGCACGGACGCAACCGAGTCGAAGGCTGCGCGCCGGCACGACACAGCGCCTCCCGTCCGCGCACCAGACCGACGGACAAGACACTCACCAAGACTCGCCCCACAAGACGCCAACCCGTCGGGACCGAACCGCTCTGAGCCCGGCGTCACCCGGGGTCACAATCGCCGACGCCACCCAGCCGGTCCTTCCACGCCTCGAACCCCGAGCGCCAATACGCCGGGACACCGTCAATCGTCGTCGCCGCAGGCGGGCCGCCGTGGCGCGCATGCCAGCGTTCAAGGGTCACAACCGTGACACCAAGGCTGGCGGCGACCTCCGACGCGCGGATCAACCGGTCCCGAGGCGCATCATCCCACCGAAGCGACATCCCCTGAGGGTGGACCGTCCCCGTACCAGCACCACACCGGCAAACGTCACAAGCCGCCCGACATACGACCCTGCGGACCGGAGTCCCGAGGCCCGGGGCACAGGTCCCTCGACCCGGGGTGCGTCGGGTGTCGCGCAGGCGGGTGAACGGGTGACGAGGGCGCACGGTCTGCGCATAGACCGCAACGGGCCAGCTGAATCAAGTGCTGACCCGCCAGCCGCTGCCACCACCGAGCCCGCCGCAGCCGCCCGGCAGAAGCCATTGGATAGATCGCTACGGATGCTGCTCGAAGGCGTACCTGAGTTGGACGAGACCGGTTCCGACGGTGTTGACGTCCGTCAGCCGAATCGGCTTGCTCGCCACGAGGCTGCTGAACACCCGCCCGCCTGAGCCGACGACCTGCGGGAACACCATGAGCCGCACCTCGTCGACGAGGTCGTTCTCGACGAGCGTGCGGAGGAGTTGGTAGCTCGCGTACAGCGCAATGTGTCCGCCCACTTGCTGCTTGAGCCTCGACACCGCCTCGACCACGTCGCCGGCAAGCACCGTTGTCGGGCCCCAGTCGCAGCGCCCGTCACCGGACCTGACGACGTACTTCGGCAGACTCCCTAGGCGGTCGGCCCACGCCCCGTCGCGCCCGACCCATCGCGACGCGAACCATTCGTAGCTGCGCGCGCCCAGCAGGATCGCGTCGGTGGCCATCGCCTCGTCGAAGAATGTCTTGGCCCACGCCTCTCGGTCTTCGTCCGAGATCTGGTTGAACCAGCCGCCGAACTCGAAGTTCTCGTCCCCCGTGGGGTCTTGAGCTACGCCGTCCAGTGTGGCGTTGGTGCTGAGCACGATCTTGCCCATCTCGATCTCCTTCGGTGGTGTTGTGCGTGATCGATGGGGTAGACACGGGTGCGCTTCGGAACTGGGCGGGCAGACACCGCCCAGTTCGTGGCTTGGTCGGTATCTATGCGAAGGGGGTGAGGTATGAGCGAGACGGAGCTCTTGACGCGGGCGCGCGGTGGGGACGGCGACGCGTTCGACGCGGCAACTGCTCCGCATCGCGCGAGTTGCTGGTGCACTGCTATCGCATGCTCGGTTCGATGCAGGACGCGGAGGACGCGCTGCAGGAGACGATGCTGGCCGCGTGGCAGGGTCTCGGTGATTTCGAGGCGCGCTCCTCGCTGCGAACGTGGCTCTATCGCATCGCGACCAACCGGTGCCTGAACGCGCGGCGTACAGCCCTTCGCCGGCCGCCTATGCAGTGGAACGTGCCCGGCGTGCAGCCGCCGGAGCCGACCCGGCTCGGCGAGGTGGTATGGCTCGAGCCACTGCCTGACGACCGATTCGCAGACTTGCCGTACAGCCCGGAGGCACGATACGGGCAGAGCGAATCGATCTCACTCGCGTTCGTCACGGCGATGCAGTTGATGCCGCCGCGACAAGTTGCCGTACTTGTGCTGCGCGACCTCCTCGGGTTCCCGGCCAGCGAGGTGGCGGGAATGTTGGAGACGACGGTCGAGTCGGTGACCAGTGCGCTCAAACGGGCACGCGCAACGACGCGGAGCTACCGGTCACTTGGTCATCAGGCTCCCCCGCCGGCCGGCTCGGCTGCGGAGACCGTACTCGTCGAGAAGTTCGTCCGCGCCTACGAGGCCGCCGATGTCGACGCCCTCGTTGCTTTGCTGACCGATGACGTCTTCACGTCCATGCCGCCGATCCCGTTCGAGTATGTGGGCCCGCAGGCGGCGGCGCGATTCTTCGGCAGCATCTTCGGGACTGGGCGCCGATTCACGCTTGTCCCGACCCGGGCGAACAGGCAACCCGCGGTCGGCGCGTACGTACTCGCGCCTGACGGGGTATGGCTCGCGGCAGGGCTGTTCGTCTTGCAACTCGCCGGCGATCGCATCTGCGCGATGACTCGTTTCGAAAACAGTGTCATGCCATGGTTCGGCCTGCCACCATCGTTACCTGACCTGCGTTGAGCAACGAACTGCATCCGGCAAGACGGCTTCCGGGCGTTCTATCACCACCCGTGTTCGGATACGCATGACGCAGGAAGGGTGACCACACGCAGCGCGCGGGCTCGGGCAGCGCGCAGCTGAGCAGGCGAGCGCGGGACATAGGCTAGTTTCGAGTCTTCGGCTCGGGAGGACTGCAGGCTCGCATGGGAAACGCAGTGGGCGCGCCTGGGCGGAACTGGGCGGGCAACTATGCGTACCGGGCGAGCCGGCTGCACCGGCCGACGTCGACGGCGCAGCTGTGCGACATCGTCGCGCGCGGCACCGCACTGCACGCGCTCGGCAGCCGGCACTCGTTCAACGACGTCGCCGACACCGGCGGCGAGCTGATCTCGCTCGAGGACCTCCCGGCCGAGTTCGAGCTCGCCGCCGACCGCCGCACGGTCACCGTCGGCGGCGGCGCGCGCTACGGCGCCGTCGCCCAGTACCTTGCCCGTGAGGGTCTCGCGCTGCGCAACTTCGCGTCGCTGCCACACATCTCGGTGGCCGGCGCGATCTCCACCGGCACGCACGGCTCGGGCGAGCGCAACCGAGGCCTCGCGTCGGACGTGCGCGGCCTCGATATCGTGCTCGCTTCGGGGCAGGTGCGGCACTGCTCGCCGCAGACCCTCGGCGACGAGTTCGCCGGGGTCGTCGTCAGCCTCGGCGCGCTCGGAGTGATCACCCGGGTGACGCTCGACGTCGTGCCCGCCTTCGACGTGCGCCAGGACGTCTACGAAGCGCTGGCGTGGCCCGCCTTCGACGAGCACGCCGCCGAGCTCACCGGGCTCGCGTACAGCGTCAGCATGTTCACCGACTTCGGCGCGGACGCGATCAGGCAACTCTGGCTGAAGAGCCGCGCCGACGCGGACGGGCCGCCGCCGGCCGAGGTCTTCGGTGCGCGGCGAGCGGCGTCGCCGCGGCATCCGGTGCCCGGCATGGATCCGGCGAACGCGACGGAGCAGCTCGGCGTCGCGGGCCTGGCGCACGACCGGCTGCCGCACTTCCGGATCGGGTTCACGCCGAGCAACGGCGCGGAGCTGCAGAGCGAGTACCTCGTCGACCGCCGGCACCTCGTGCCCGCCACGCAGGCGGTGCGCCGCCTCGCAGACCGGCTCGCCCCGCTCCTGCAGGTCGCCGAGATCCGCACCATCGCGGCCGACGAGCTCTGGCTGAGCCCGAGCCGGGGCCGCGACACAGCCGGGCTGCACTTCACCTGGGTGCCGCGGCAGCCCGAGGTCGAGGCAGTGCTGGTGGACCTCGAGCTGGCCTTGGCGCCGTTCGATGCCCGGCCGCACTGGGGCAAGCTGTTCGTCGCCGACGCCGATCGGCTGCACGAGGCGTACCCGCTGCTGCCGCGCTTCGGCGAGCTCGCGCGGCGCTGGGATCCCGAGGGAAAGTTCCGCAACGCCTTCCTGGCGCGGCTGGCCGGCCCTACGGCGTGACCGCGCTGATCAGCCAGGCCGCGACGTGCCGCCGGCCCGGTTCGAGCACGACGAGATCGCGGCCGGTCTGCAGCGCGTTCGGCGGGCAGGTCATCGGCTCGGCGGCGAGCCCGGCCCGATCGCCCGGCTCGCCGGGCAGGTCCGCGGTGCAGATCTGCACCCACGGCGTGGCCCGACCGAACCGGATCCGGGTCCCCGCTCCCGACGCGTCGGTGACCGTCACCTCGGCCTGCCCGGCCGCGTCGAAGGCGATGTCGGTGTAGGCGTGGTCGATGCGCGCACCACCGACCGTAGGTGCGGTGCGCAGGTCGTGCTCCGGCGGCGGCGTGGTGGCGCGCGCGACCGGGACGAGACGGTCGTCCACCTCGAGCCGGCGGCGCGCGGCGAGCTGCACCCGCCAGTCGTCGAGGGTTCCTGTCGGGGCGACCAGGTAGGGGTGCAGTCCGCAGCCGTACGGCGCGGGCGCGGCGCCGCGGTTGACGGCCGTCAGCCGGCAGCTCAGCCCGTCCGCGCCGAGCCGCCACCGGACGGTGAGCTCCAGGCGGAACGGGTAGCCGGGCTGCGGCCAGATCGTCGTGGTGAGGCTCACCGACTGCGGGCTCACCTGGCGCGGCTGCCAGTCGAGCCAGAGCACCAGGCCGTGCAGGGCGTGGCGGCGGGCCGGTTCGGTCAGCGGGAGTTGCTGCGCCTGCCCGCGCCAGCTCCACCGGCCGTCCGCGACCCGGTTCGGCCACGGCGCGAGCACCGCGCCGCGGTAGTCGGGCCGGACCGCCTCGGGGTCGTAGGGCACGACGAGGTCGCGGCCCTGCCACCGGAGCCGGCGCAGCGAAGCACCCACCGAGGCGATGTCCGCGCGGTAGCCGCCGTGCCTGAGGAGGTATCCGGTGCCGGACGACGCACGCCGGGTCACGGCAGCCCGTCGGAGAGGCGGCGCGCGGTCATCTCCCGCACGGCGAGGAACCGGTCGCGCACCGCGGGTGCGGGCTCGGCGTCGTAATCGGCCACCGAGCGGACCGACCAGTCCGGCGGCGCGGCCGCACCCGACAACACCCACGCGGCCTGCCGCGCAGCACCCACGGCGACGTACTCGCCGGGCTCGGGGACGCGCACCGGCACACCGAGTACCGCGGGCGCGATTCGCCGGACCGCCTCCGACCGGGCACCGCCACCGACGAGCAGTGCGCGGTGGACCTCGACGCCGCCGGCTCGCAGCGCGTCGAGGCCGTCGGCGAGGCCGCACAGCAGCCCCTCGACAGCGGCCCGGGCGAGGTGTGCCGGGGTTGCGCTGCGCAGCTGCAGGCCGTGCAGCGCACCCGTCGCGTCCGGCCGGTTGGGGGTCCGCTCACCCTCGAGGTAGGGCACGAGCACCAGGCCGTCCGAGCCGGACGGCGCGCTGAGCGCCAGCCGGGACAGCTCGTCGAGCGAGACGCCGAGCAGCCGGGCGGTCGAGTCCAGCACCCGGGCCGCGTTCAGCGTGCAGACGAGTGGCAGGTACTCGCCGGTCGCGTCGGCGAACCCCGCGATGATGCCGGTGGGATCGGCCGTCGGTGTCGGGCTGACGGCGGTCACCACGCCGGACGTGCCGATCGAGACGATCACCTCGCCGGGAGCGGCGCCCAGAGCCAGCGCCGCGGCGGCGTTGTCGCCGGTGCCCGGGCCGACGACCTGACCGGTCGTGCTCGGCCCCGCGGCGGCGGAGGGGCCGAGCACGGCGGGAAGTTGCGGCACGGCACCGAACGCCAACTGCAGCAGGTCCGGCCGGTAGGCCCCGGTCGCTGGCGACCAGTATCCGGTGCCGCTCGCGTCGCCGCGGTCGGTCGTCAGCGAATCGATGCCGGCCGCGCCGCGCAGCCGCCAGGTGAGCCAGTCGTGCGGCAGGCAGATGGCCGCGGTGCGCGCGGCGCGCTCCGGTTCGTGCTCGCGCAGCCAGCGCAGCTTCGTCACCGTGAAGGACGCCACCGGAACCGAGCCCACCGCGGCGGCCCAGGCCGCCGCTCCCCCGTCGAGCTCGGCCACCAGTTCCGCGCCGGCCGCCGCGGAGCGGGTGTCGTTCCACAGCAGCGCGTCGCGCACGACGGCACCCGACTCGTCCAGGCACACCATGCCGTGCTGCTGGCCGCCCACCGCCAGCGCGGCGACGTCGGCGAGCCCGCCTGCGGCACCGATCGCCTGCTCGAGCGCACGCCACCACGCCTCGGGCGGCACCTCGGTGCCGTCCGGGTGCGGCGCGGCGCCGGTGCGGACGAGCGCGCCGGTGTCGGCGTCGCACACGACGATCTTGCAGGACTGTGTCGAGGAGTCGACGCCTGCGACGAGGGGCACGCCCACCATCTTCGCGCGAGGTGCTCGGCGGGCGCCGAGCAGGTGCTTCTAGCGTTCGTCGAGGGTGGCGAGGAAGTCCAGCTTGGCGAGGAACTGCCGGGTGCCGGCGCAGTCGTGGTCGCCGAACGGGTAGACGGTGATGTCCTTGCGGCCGGCGTAGTGGTTGAACGCCGCGAACACCGTCGACGGTGGCGTGATGTCGTCGACGAGGCCCACCGAGAACAGCGCGGGAACCCGGGTGCGCTTGGCGTGGTTGACGACGTCGACGTACGACACGGTCTCGAAGACCCGGTCCACCAGGTCGGGCCGCACCGAGCAGAACTCGACGAGCTCGCCGTAGGGCAAGCTGTCCGTCACCTCGACCGCACGTCGCGGGTGGGCGAGAAACGCGACGTCGGGCATCGTGGCCGCGACGCCCGCCGCGAGACTTGCGGCGGCGATCGCCAGCCCGCCACCCTGGCTCGCACCGGTCGTCACGACCGGCCCCAGCTCGCCCACCGGGTGGCGGCGGACGGCGTCGACGGCGCGGACGGCGTCGATGAACAGCCTCGTGTAGTAGTACGTGCCGGGCCGGGCGACTCCGCGGGTGAGGAATCCGTTCGTGCTCGGTGCGCCGTCGTCGCTGGGATCGGCCGTGTCGGCGCTGCGCCAGCCGCCGCCCTGACCGCGCGAGTCCATCACGAAGTGCGCGAACCCCGCGCAGCTCCACTGCAGCCAGTCGGCGGGGTGCCCCCGTCCGCCGTTGTACCCGGCATACTCCACGACCACGACCGAGCCCGGACGACGCTGGTGCGGCACGAGCAGCCATCCCCTGACGGGGTCGCCCCCGTAGCCGGGGAAGGTCACGTCGAACACCTCGGCGTGCCGCAGCGGCGTCGGAGTCGGGGTGAAGTGCGGGTCACCGCCGGTGTGGCGCGCCAGCTCTGCGGACCAGAATTCGTCGAAGTCCGCCGGCTCGGCAACGGCCGGTCGGTAGCGACGCAGCTCGTCCAGCGGCAGATCGACGAACACGGCGGGCCGTCAGGACGAGATCGTGACGGTCGGGTGCAGGACGCGGTCGAACCCGACCCGTCGCCGAGGTCCGACCAGGCGCACCGGCACCGTCGCGCGGATGTCCGCGCTCGATGCCCCGACCAGCAGCTCGACCGCACCCGGATCGACCTGCCGGTGCCCGTCCCGTCCGGTGTAGGAGGTGAGGTCGGCGTGCAGGTCGAAGCGCACCGTCCGGTGCGCGCCGGGTGGCAGGTCCACCCGGCGGGCGGCGATCAGCTGCTGCGCCGGGCGGGCCACCTCGGCGACGGGGTCGCGCAAGTAGACCTGGACGACCTCGGAGGTCGCGATCGACGCGTCGTTGCGCAGCGTCAACTCGAGGGTGCAGGCGCCGTCGGTCGGCCACCGCTTCGACGAGATCGCCGGCTCGCTCCAGGTCGCCGGCGCGTAGGAGAGCCCGTGGCCGAACGCGAACAGCGGCGTCGGGTCGACGACGCTGACCTCGCTGCGCTGCGCGAGACGCGGCGCGAGGTAGGTGCCCGGCTGGGGAGCTCCCGCGGCGGGGAAGCTGATCGGCAGCCGCCCGGACGGGTTGACCCGCCCGGACAGCACCCCGGCGAGCGCGCCGCCGCCCTCCTCGCCCGGGTAGAAGCCGCAGACGATCGCGGCGAGCCGGTCCGCCTGCCGGGACAGCTCGTACGGACGTCCGACCAGCAGCACCAGGACGACCGGCGTGCCGGTGCCGAGCACCGCGTCGAGCAGCTCCTCCTGCCGGCCGGGCAGCCGCAGCTCCGCGACGTCGCACCCCTCCCCGGACGTGCCGCCGCCGAACAGCCCGGCGCGGTCGCCGAGCACCGCGACGCAGACGTCGGCGGCCGCTGCCACCCCCGCCGCCTCCGCGATGCCGTCGTCGTTTCCGCCCAGCACGGGGCACCCTTGCGCATAGGTCAGCTCGTACCCCGCCGGCTCGCCGGCCAGCGCGTCGTGCAGCGTCGGCACGTCCACGCCCATCGGCACATCCGGATGATGCACGCCGACGTGCAGCGGGAAGGAGTAGCAGCCCATCATCGCCGCGGCGTCCCGCGCGCGCGGCCCGACTACCGCGACCCGGCGACCGCGGGCCAGGGGAAGCACGTCGTCGTTCGCGAGCAGCACGACCGACCGCTCGGCGACCTCGCGGGCGAGCGCCCGGGAGTCCGCATCGTCCAGGTCGATGCGCCGTGCGCCGAGCACTGCGGGCTCCTCGGACCAGTCGGGGTCGAGCAGGCCGAGTTCGCACTTCTGGCGCAGCACCCGCTCGACGGCGCGGTCGACGAGCGCCGGATCGACCAGGCCCGACTCGACGGCCGCGAGCAGCGGCTCGCCGAAGCAGTTGACGCTCGGCAGCTCGACGTCGATGCCGGCCGCGAGGGCGAGCGCCGCCGCCTCACCCGCAGTGCCGGCGACGGCGTGCAGCGTCTCGAGGAAGGCCACCGAGAAGTAGTCCGAGACCACGGTTCCGGTGAACCGGTAGCCGTCCCGGAGCAGGTCGGTCAGCAGCGTGGCGTCGGCGGCGACCGGGACCCCGTCCGTGTCGGTGTAGGAGTTCATGACCGAGCTCGCGCCGGCGCGCAGCGCCATCTCGAACGGCGGCAGCAACACGTCGGCGAGCTCGCGCGGGCCGGCCGACACCGGCGCGAGATTGCGACCGCCGCGCGAGGCGGAGTAGCCGACGAAGTGCTTGAGCGTGGCGACGACACCGGCTGACTCGAGCCCGCGCACGTAGGCGGCGCCGATCTCACCGACGAGGTACGGGTCCTCGCCGATCGTCTCCTCGACGCGACCCCACCGCAGATCCCGCACGACGTCGAGTACCGGGGCGAGGCCCTGGTGCACCCCCAGCGCGCGCATGTCCTGCCCGATGCGGGCGCTCATCCGCTCGATCAGGCCGGGGTCGAAGCTCGCCCCCCAGCACAGCGGCGACGGATAGACCGTGGCCTGCCACGCGGCGAGGCCGGTGAGGCACTCCTCGTGCACCACCGCCGGGATGCCGAAGCGGTTCGCGGCCCGGATCTGGCGTTGCCGATCGGCAAGACGGCGCGCGCCGGCGAGCGGGGCGACGGGCGCCGTGCCGAACGGGCGGGTGAGCTGCCCGAGACCGTTGTCGATCACCGCAGCCCAGTCGAGCGGCTGGTCGGCAAAGGCGTGCTGGTGCGGAGCGACGTCACCGCCCGAGCTGTCGATGCCCACCCACACCCCGGAGAGCTGGGCGATCTTCTCCGCGGTCGTCATGCGCGCGATCAGGTCGGCGGCGCGCTGCGCCGGTGCGGCGGCGGTGTCTCGCCACGTCTCGGTCGCGACGTCCTCGTCATGCGTCACGGCGACCCGATCGGCTCGGTGCGGGTGCCGTCGACTGCCGCTCGACGAGGCGGGTCGCGAGCGTGATGTGGGTGTCCTCCACCGCCTCGCCACGGATGAGCCGGATGAGCAGATCGACAGCCTGCTGGCCCATCTGCCGGATCGGCTGCTCGACGGTGGTCAGCGGCGGCGTGCACATCGCGGACTCGGGGACGTTGTCGAAACCGACGACCGACAGGTCGCCGGGCACGCCGCAGGCCGTACTCCGCCGCGACCTCGATCGTGGCGATGGCCGACAGGTCGTTCGCGGCGAAGATCGCCGTCGGCGGGTCGGGATGGCCGAGCAGCTGGCGGGCGTGCTCGTTGGAGACCTCGGGGTCGTAGGCGCCCTCGACGATCAGGCTCTCGTCGACATCGATGCCCGCCGCGGCCACCGCCCCGCGGTAGCCCTGCTCGCGCAGCAGCGCGGACTGCAGGTCCGGCCGGCCGGTGAGCATCGCGATGCGGCGGTGGCCGAGCGCGACAGGTGCTCGACGGCGAACTGCGCGCCGCGCAGGTTGTCCGAGTCGATCGTCGGGAGATCGCTCGGGCCGGTGTGCGGATCGACGGCGACGATCGGGGCGCCGTAGTGCGACATCCACGACGGTCGGCGTCACGAGGATCGCGCCGTCGATCAGCGTGCCGCTCAGCCGCGAGAGATAGCGCCGCTCCCAGCCGACGTGATCGCTCGCCCGCCCGCTCGCGGAGTAGACGACGAGCTCGTAGCCCGTCCCGCGGATGACGTCGGCCGCGCCCTTGAGCAGCTCGGTGCTGAACGGCTCGAGGTCGGCCACCAGGATCCCGATGACGTTCGTGCGGATGGTTGCGCAGGCTCTGCGCGACCAGGCTCGCCTCGTAACCCATGTCGGCGATGACTGCCTGGACGCGGGCCGAGGTGGCTGCCGCGACGCCCCAGCGCCCGTTGAGCACCTTCGACACGGTCGCGACCGACACGCCGGCGCGGGCGGCGACGTCGCGGATCGTGACTCGGGGGCTTGGTTGCACGTCCGGCAGCCTAACCCTTCGAAATCGTTATCGACAACGATTGACATACCCGTTTCGGGCGCGCAAACTCTGCGACAATCCAGAGGCTTGTCCGGACCGGGGGCTACTCGGCCCGATCACCGAGGAAGGCAGCGCATGAACATCCGACGACGGTCCGCCGTGGCCATCGGCCTCACGGCGCTGGTTGCTCTGGCATCCGCGTGCAGCAGTTCAAGGGACGGCGGGAACGCCAACGGCGCCACCACGCTGACGTGGTGGCACAACGGCAGCACCGATCCCGGCGCTGACGGCCTGGCAGTCGGTGGCCGACGCGTACCACAAGGCGCACCCGAACGTGTCGTTCAAGGTCAGCCCGATCCAGAACGAGCGCTCAAGACGAAGATCCCGGTCGCCCTGCAGGGCAGCGACCCACCGGACATCTTCCAGCAGTGGGGCGGCGGCGCGCTGGCCACCCAGGTCCAGTCCGGCAAGATGATGGACATCACCGCCGCCACCTCGAGCTGGATCGAGCGAGCTCGGGCACCGGCGTCAAGGGCTGGCAGGTCGACGGCAAGCAGTACGGCATCCCGTACGACCTGCACATCGTCGGCTTCTGGTACCGCACCGACCTGTTCGCCAAGGCCGGCATCAGCGCGCCGCCCGTCGACGATGGACGAGCTCAACGCCGACGTCACGAAGCTGAAGGCGGCAGGCATCACGCCCGATCGCGATCGGCAGCAAGGACAAGTGGCCGGACGCGTTCTGGTGGGAGTACTTCGCGATCCGCGAGTGCGCGCAGGACACGGTCACGCAAGCATCGACGACCAGAAGACTCGACGACCCGTGCTTCGTCAAGGCCGGCGACGACCTCAAGGCATTCCTCGACACCACGCCGTTCCAGAACGGCTTCCTGGGTACCCCGGCCCAGCAGGGCGCGGGCAGCTCGGCCGGCCTGGTCGCGCAACGGCAAGGCCGCGATGGAGCTGCAGGGCGACTGGGAACTGCGGCAGTCATGCCGGCGTTGGCCACCGACAAGAACTTCGCCTCGAAGCTGAGCCTGGTTCCCGTTCCCGAGCATCGACGGCGGCGCGGGCGCCCCGGTGCCGCGCTCGGCGGCGGCGACGGCTTCTCCTGCACGACCGGCGCCACCGCGCGTGCACCGACTTCCTGAAGTACATCTCCAGCGCCGAGGTCGCAGAGCAAGCTGGTCACGGCGAACACCGCGACCCTGCCGGTCGAACCCGGCGCGCGAACGCCGCGATCAGCGACCCGACGCTCAAGACCGTGCTGAAGTACCTGCAGGGTCGTCGTCCTACATCCAGACTGTACTTCGACCAGGCGCTGCCGACGAGCGCGGGCGACGGCCCTCAACGACGCGATCGCGAACTTCTTCGCCGGGCAGGGGTCACCGCAGGTCATCGCGGACGCGGTCGCGCAAGGCCGGCGCGAGACAGGAGTGAGCGGGGCGATGACCCAGGTGGGCGCCGCGGGCATGACGGCGGCGCCCGACGCGGGTCCGGTCGACCGCGCGCGGACGCGGCCGGGCAGGCGCCCCGCCTGGCGGACCCGGTTGGAGCTCGCCGTGCTGCTCGGCGCCGGCGCTGGTGCTGTTCCTCGGGTTTCGTGCTGGCGCCGATCGTCGTCGCCGTCTACTACAGCCTGTACAACTGGACCGGCTTCGGGCCGCTGACCGACTACGTCGGCCTCCGGCAACTACCGGACCGGGCGCTGTCCGATCCGGTGTTCCAGCACGCGATCGGGCACAACCTGATCATCGCGGGCCTCTCGCTCGTCATCCAGACTGCCGCTGAGCATCGCCCTGGCGCTGATGTTCAACCGCAAGATCCGCGGGCCGGACGCTGCTGCGCCTCGTGGTCTTCGCGCCGTACGTGCGTGTCCGAGGCGATCACGGCGGTTATCTGGCTGCTCATGCTGCAGCCCGACGGGTTCGTCGACCAGCTGTTCAAGGCGGTCGGGCTGCGGCGCTTCATCCACCTGTGGCTCGCCGATCCGCACCTCGTCCTCTACACGCTGTTCGTCGTCCTGACCTGGAAGTACATCGGCTTCGGCATCATCCTGTTGCTGGCCGGCCTGCAGGGCATCCCCGCCGAGCTGCGCGAGGCCGCTGCGCTCGACGGCGCGACGGCCTGGCAGACCACCCGCCGGGTGATCCTGCCGCTGCTCGGCCCGACGATCCGGATCTGGATCTTCCTGTCGATGATCGGGTCTCTGCAGCTGTTCGACCTCGTGTGGATCATGACGCGGGGCGGCCCGGCGAACGCGTCTGCCACGATGTCGACCTACCAGATCGATCGCGGGTTCGGCCGTTACGAGTTCGGCTACGGCAGCTCGGTGGCCGTCATCCTGTTCGTCATCTGCTTCGTCTTCGCGCTGCTCTACCAGCGATTCGCGCTGCGCCGCGACACCGAGGGCGCGTTGACGCGGGGGGTGGCGTGAGGCGATGACGTCGGTGCTGGAGAAGCCTCCCGACAGCACGACCGGCGGCATCGTGCCCGCGCGCCGCCGCGCTACCCCGGTGGCCACGGCGCTCACCTACGCCGCCGTGGTGGTGATCGTCGTCGTGACGATCGTCCCGCTGCTGTACGTGATCATCGGCGGGTTCCGCACCACTCCGCAGATCAACGACTCGCCGGCCGGCCTGCCCCATCCCTGGGTCCTGTCCAACTACCGCACGCTGATCACGTCGTCGACGTTCTGGCGATACGTCGGCAACAGCGCCTTCATCTCGGTGGTGGCGACGTCGCTGACCGTCTGCCTCGGTGCGATGGCGGCATTCGCGCTGTCCCGGTACACGTTCAAGGGACGCGAGGCGCTCTACGCACTGTTCACGCTGGGACTGCTGTTCCCGCTCGGCGTCGCATCGTTGCCGCTGTACCTCTGGCTGCGCAGGCTCGGCCTGCTGGAGAGCCCGTGGGGCATCGCGCTTCCGGAGGCGGCGTTCTCGCTGTCGATCACGATCGTGATCCTGCGCCCGTTCATGCGCGCGATCCCCGGGGAGCTCGAGGACGCGGCAGTGGTGGACGGCGCGTCGCGGCTCGGCTTCTTCTGGCGCATCCTGGTGCCGCTGTCGATGCCCGCCCTGACCACTGTGGCGATCCTCGCGTTCGTCACCAGCTGGAACTTCTACCTGCTGCCGTTGCTGGTGTTCAACGACCAGCAGCACTTCACGCTGCCGCTCGGCGTCGCGACGTTCCAGACGCAGTACTCGCAGGACACCGCGCGCATCCTCGCGTTCGCCTCGCTGTCGATGATGCCCGCGTTGGTGTTGTTCGTCTTCGCGCAGCGGCGCATCGTCGGCGGCCTCACCGGCTCGCTCAAGGGGTAGCCGGGCGCGCAGCGGGTGGTCCACACGGTTTACTAGGCCCAGCGACGCAACCGATCGCCGCCGACGGAGGGATCATCGCGATGGGCATCATGAGTGGCATCACGGGCAACGCGGGACCGATGGACCCCGGCCAGGCCACGGCGGAGTTCTCCCGCCTGCTGAGTCAGGGCGAGCAGATCTACGCCGCGTTCGACTTCGTCCGCGACGCCATGCTGTTCACGAACGGCCGGCTCATCTTCGTCGACAAGCAGGGCCTGACGGGTCGCAAGATCGAATACCTCTCGATCCCGTACCGCAGCATCACGCACTTCTCGGTCCAGACCGAGGGGCATCTGTTCGCCGAGGCGAGGATGCACATCTGGGTCGACAACCTGAAGGATCCGATCGAGAAGGAGTTCAACAACTCGGTCGACATCTACCAGGTGCAGGGGATCCTCTCCGCGTTCGTCGTTCCGCGCTGAGGCGCCGACGCCAGGGCCCTCGACACCGCGCTGGTCGTGCGCGGCGCCGAGGGCATCAGGTCATCGACGGTGTGCGGCGGTGGCCGTGCGGCGTCGGGCGGACATCAGCATGAGGGCTCCGAACACGAGCGCTACCAGCCCGGCCGCGATCACGGGCACCAGATTACTGCCGGTGAGCGAGGTCCTCGTTGTCGTGGAGGGCGTTCCCGGCGTCGTCGTGGCACCGGTTGTCGTCGTCAATGCCGGACTAGTCGTCGTGATCCTCGTGGACGACGAGGTGGACGCGCGACGCGTTGCCGGAACCGAGCGGGCCAACACGACCGGCGCAGACCCGGTCACGCTTGTGGTATTCGTCCCGGCGGTATTTGTGCCGGTGCTATTCGCACCGGTCGTACTCGTCCCGGCAGTATTCGTGCCCGTGGCATTCGATCCGCTCGTGGGTGATCCGGTCGTATTCGTGCAGCTCGGCCTGGTGATCGTGTTGTCGTCGAGCGTGACGGCGCCCGTTCGGGCAAGCAATCGACCGGCGATGGTGGCGCGAGTGTTCGCGGTGACCGAGGCCAGCGCCATGACGCTGCCCACGAACACCGAGTCGGTCCCGAGTGTCGCGGAACTGCCGACCTGCCAGTAGACGTTGCACGCCGTGGCTCCGCCGGTGAGCGCGACGACGCTCGAGGACGCGGTGATGAGCGTGCTCCCGGCCTTGAACACGAACACGGCATCGGGATCGTTCTGGGCGTCGAGCGTGACCGTCCCGGTGAGGCCCAGGGTCGGCCCGCCGTACACGCCTGGCGCGAGCGTCTCTCCGGTGAGGTCTGCGGGCACGGAGGTGACGGGCAGGCGTCCGGCGGCGTCGTTGTAGGCGGTGGTCACGTCGAGTTGAGCTTGGGCCGCGACCGCATCGGTGACGTGCTGGGTCCCGTTGATCACGGTGCCGGGTGGGAACCCGGTCACCGCAGTCCCGGGACTGACACCGAGATCGCCGCCGATGACGGAGGGGCCGGTGTTGGTGACAGTGGTGTGGCCCAGGACGACGAAGCTGGCGGCCGTCCCGAGTCCTACCGGTGCTTGAGCTGCATCAGCACGGGCGGTGGGGAGGGCTATCGCGAGGGCGACGGTGACGGTGAGGCCGAGGGCGAGGGCGAGGGTGGAAATCCTGGCAGACGGGTGCCTAATGCGAACGATCATGAGAATGGATCGGCTTTCCTCGAAGAGGCGCTGCAATAATCGCTCAATCGCTACAGCAAAGGGCTTGAAGCCGTTTTGATCTCTCCAAGAGGACCTCGTAATTCAGCATATACCAAAAGGGCCCGAAGTCAAATCTATGTTAATAGTTAGTCACCGAGCGTAACCGGTTTACCAGTGCAGGGCGCGACGGCCGCTGCCACCGGTGAGGCTGCGATTCTGCGAGCCGCCGTACACGGCGATCAGCAGCGCCGCGACGCCGACCTCGAGCACGACGGTGAGCAGCCGTCCCGTGTCGAGGATCCGGTAGCCGACGAACCCGCCGATGATCGAGCCGATCCAGCCGAGCAGGACCGTGGCGAGGACGCCGACGTTCTGCTGACCGGGGAGCACCAGCCGGGCGAGCCCGCCGATCACGATGCCGACGATGCCCACGCTGATCAACGCCCAGAGCGCCAACCCGATGAGTGGCAAGACGATCAGCAGCACGACCAGAACGGCAAGCAGTGCGAGCACCATGCCATCGACGGTAGTCACTCCAGCGGCGCCGGGCCGCAATTTCACAGCCGGTGCCGATGAGACGCTCAGCTCAGCAGCCGGCCGCACAAGATCATGAGCTCATCGGCAAGCCCACACCACCTGCCATGCTCAGTCGCCGACGACCTGATCGCCCAGGGCCGCACGCGCGGCGGCCACGTCGCCCGGGCAGACAACCGCGTAGAACTGGTCGTCGAAGATCTGCACCGGGAGGAAGACGTCCAGGTTCACACCCGCATCGGCCAGCTTCTGGAACAGCGCGGCGCCGGCACCCGGGACGTTCTGCATCCGGACCGTCAACGCCTCGCGCTCGACGTACTCGATCGACGAGTCGGCGAGTGCCGAGCGCGTCGCGGTCTCGTCGTCGGCGATGAAGGCGATCGTGCCGGACGAGCCGTGCCCGACGCCGCACACGACAAGGTTCACGCCGCGGGCGCCGAGGACTTCGCAGAGCCGCGCGAGCTGTCCGGGCGTGTTGTCCATCTTGGTGGTGAATGCACTCACGAGATCGCTCCTCACGACGCGAGCGGTAGCGGCCAGAGCGATTGTTTCCCAACCAGACCCTGTTGGGGATCCCTTACCGCGAGGGATTCGGGTGCACAGCGACGAACGAGCCCGGCGATAGTCCTTGCGCTCCTGGGCCTAAAGTCCCGGGCCGGACCGCCGATGCAGAGGCGACTCCGTCCGCGTGCGCCGCCGTGGCGTGCGCGTCGAACGGCCACGCTGGAGGATCCGGTGCCCGGACTGCACACTGATCGGCCCGTCGTTTCGAAGAGCTCCGCGAACGGTTGGCGCCGGCTCGCGACCGTCACCGCAGCGGCAATCGCCGTGTCGACCGGCACCGCCGCGGCAGCGGCCCCGGCGAGCGCGAGCGACCCGTCGGTGACCTGGGCGTTCAGCCAGTTCCTGACCGGCTCGGTCGGCGCGCTCGACCTGTCCGGCCTGCCGGGCGTGGCCGGCGTCGGCGCGTCCTACCCCACGCTGCCCAGCCCGGCGGCGCTGCCGATCGACACCGCCACGCTCAACGGGCTCACCACCAGCCTCGGTGGCGGGCTGCCGCTGTTCGGACCGACCGGCGTGCTCGAGCTGGGCTCGGGCGCGGTGAACCAGGTCGCCGGCGCGCCGGCCTCCGGTGACCTGTCCGCGGCGACCGGTGCGGTCACCGACGCGGGAGTACCGGATCTCGGCGGCCTCGGGACGCCGACGACCCTCGACGCCACGGGGCTGCTGTCCCGCGTCCCCGCCGTCGGCGCCGCGCTGTCGCAGCTGACGGTGACCCTCGACGGCATCGCGGCGACCGCAACTCAGGCCGCCGGCGGTTCGCCGGTCGGCAGCTCCGCCCTCTCCGGCGGGGTCCTGACGATGGCCAGCCCGATCCTCGCCGGCATCCCGGCCTCCGTGCTGAGCGCGCTGGGCCCGGTGCAGACCGCGCTCGACGGCCTCGGCGGGCAGAGCGGCGGGCTCGCTACGGCGCTGTCCGGCATCGGCGTCGTCGACCAGGTGCTCTCGCTGCTCGGCCTGCCCGCGACGAACACAGTCACCGTAGGAGACCCGAACCTGCTGCTCTCGACGGTGACACCGCTGCTCTCCCAGACGTTGACGAGCCCGGACGGGTTCCTCGGCCTCGACCTCGGCACCGGCACGATCACCGCCGACCTGGCCGGCCTGCTCGGTGGCGACCTCGGCAATCTGCCGGTCGGCACCGACGTGCTGTCGCCCGCCATCGTGGCGACGATCTCGGATGACGTCAGCTCCGTGGTGCAGACCCTCGTCTCCGACATCCAGGACGCGGTCACCACAGCAATCGGTTCGGCGCCGGTGTCGCTGACGTCGACGGCCGGCGTGCTTACCGGCGTTCTTCCGACCGGCCTGGACATCACGACCAACGGCACCGTCGACCAGATCCTCGCCGGGACCGCGCCGGCCGACAGCGTGCTCATACTGGCCGGCCTGCCGCTCGCCCTGCCCGATGCGGACCTGCTGTCCGCGCTGAGTGCCCCCATCAACACCGGCGTGCTGGACGGTGCGCTGCCCGGCCTCGACACCGCGCTGCTCGGCCAGGTCACCGACCCGACGACCAGCACCCTCGCACCGGCGCTGGACGCTGTCGGCTCCGTCCTGTCGATGACGGCCAACGCGCAGTCCGCCCTCAATGGCGTCTTCACCCAGACGGCGCTGCTCACGACCCTGCTGCCCGGCGGCGACCCGCTGGCGGTGCTCGGCCTGGGCTCCGCCTCGGTCGGGACGCTTCCCGCGGTGGCGCCGACCGCGACGTCACTGACGCCCACCCGCGGGCCCGCCGCGGGCGGCAAGCAGGTGACCGTCACCGGGACCAACTTCGTCCCCGGCTTCACCACGGTGCACATCGGCGGGAAGACCGTCCCGGCGGGCGCCGTCAGCGTCGCCCCCACCACCACCTCGCTGTCGTTCACGACGCCGAACCACGCGGCCGGCAACGTGCCGGTCACGGTGCAGACGACGGTCGGCACGAGCGGCACGCTCAGCTACCGGTACCTGCCCGTGCCCCGAGCCGCCGCGTTGCACCCGAACTCCGGGCCGGCGACCGGCGCGCGTCCGCTCACCATCACAGGCGCCGGCTTCGTCCGGGGTGCCACTACGGTCAGGATCGGCGCGACGACGATCAGCGCCGGCAAGGTCGCGGTCACTTCGGCGACGCGGCTGTCGGTGAAGACTCCCGCGCACGCCGCGGGTCGGGTGTGGGTGTCGGTCCGGACGCCGGGCGGGACCTCCGCGGCACGGGCGTACGTCTACCGGCGCGCTCCTCGACTCGCCCGGGTGTCTCCTGCGAGGGGTTCCAGAACCGGTGGCCGGGTCATCACACTCACCGGAGCGCGGTTCGTCGCCGGGCACACCGGCGTCCGCATCGGGGGCAGCACGCTGCGCGCGACCGAGGTCGAGGTCGTGTCCACGTCCAAGCTCCGGTTCACCACGCCCGCGCACGCCCCCGGCCGGGTCGGCGTCTCGGTGTTCACCGTCGGTGGCGCGAGCGCCAGCAAGTCGTTCCGGTACGTGCGGGGTGCCGCGCGCACCCCGCGGGTGAGCGGCTTCCACGCGAGCACGGGCTCCACGACCAGCGGCGGCCAGCGCCTCACGATCACCGGATCCGGCTTCGTCCCTGCCTCGACCGCGGTGCGGTTCGGCGCGAGGAGCGTCGGCGCGGGCGCAGTCACCGTCGTGTCGCCGAACCGGCTCTGGGTGCTCACGCCGCCGCACTCCGCCGGCCGCGTGTCGATCCGGGTCGCCGTCGCGGGGCACCCGTCCAAGGCGATCGGTTACCGCTACGTCCGGCCGGGCGCGACGCCGGCCGCAAGGCTGCGGCTGACCAGCCCGCACCGGGGGGTGACCGCCTCCAGCGCCGCCCCGTTCGTCGGCGGCAAGGGCACCGCGGGCGCGACCGTGTCCGTGCTCGTGGACGGCGTCGCCTACTGCCGCGCGCGCGTGGTCGCGAGCGGCCGGTGGGCCTGCGCCGGGACTCCCCCGTTGCTCCAGGGCGCGCACGCCGTGCGAGCGCGGCAGGCCGCGCGCGGGCACAGCGCGTCCCGGCTCACCGGCGCGGTGTCGATCAGGATCAAATAGCTACAGGGAGGCCGCGAGTCTCGAGAGCGCCGCCGCGACGGCGGCGCGATCGGACGGCGTCCAGTCGCGGAGCTTCTCGAGCAGCATCTCGCGCCGGGTACGGTGCAGCCGCTCGAGCAGCTGTTGTCCCGCATCGGTGATCGCCAGCACCGCGACCCGGCCGTCCTTCGGGTCGGGGCGGCGGGCGATCAGCCCGGCGTGCTCGAGCCGCTGCACCTGCGGCGTGATCGTGGAGTTGTCGATGCCCAGGGTGGCGGCGAGCTCGCCGACCCGGAGCGACCCCCCGGTGCTCAGCCGGCTGAGCAGTGCCATGTGCCCCTGCGTCAGGTTGCAGCGGGCTCGGCGCAGGGCCTCTTGCTGGAATTCACGACGAGTCGCCCAGGCCACGATGATGGCCAAGGCGCTCTCGATGAGACGCACAGAATCTGGTGCGGTCACGTCGCCACGACCTCCCACCGTCGATCGCGAGGTATGCGATCCGATTTCGAATGTTAGCGCCGCCCGAGGCTGTTGGCGCGACCAGTTCACAACCTTTCGACACGCCACGCGGAGTTCTTATCGCCTGTCCAGATTCCGGCGGGTCTGATATACCGAAGTTATTAGTCCGGCTAAACAAAGTAACTCGTTCTAGTTTTCGGACGGTTGATGGTCCCGAACGCAGACGCACGACCCGATGCACCACCCGGTGCGCCCGCCGCGGGCGTACCGAGCCACGTCGTGTCCGAGCTGGACCGGATCGCCGCGGCCGGCGCGCACAAGATCACGACCGAGAACTTCCCGGTCGCGATGCGGGTGCTGCCGCGGCACGTCCGTGACCACCTCGTCCGCGCGTACGGCTACGCCCGTTTCGTCGACGACGTCGGCGACCGGGCCGCCGGCGACCGGCTCGCCCTGCTCGACGCCATCGATCGCGACGTGCAGGCGCTGCCCGGCGGCGCCGCGGTGCTCGCCCCCGTGCGCGGCCTCATGCCGCTTGTCCGCGAGCGGGGGCTCGCGCTCGAGCCGCTCCGCGACCTGATCGAGGCCAACCGCCGCGACCAGCAGGTGTCGCGGTACGAGACGTTCGACGACCTGCTCGACTACTGCCGGCTCTCCGCCGCCCCGATCGGCCGGATCGTGCTCACCCTCGCCGGGGTGCACGACGCCACCGCCGTGGCACGGTCGGACGAGGTGTGCGCCGCACTGCAGATCCTCGAGCACTGCCAGGACGTTGGGGAGGACGCCGCGGCCGGTCGCGTGTACCTGCCCGCGCGCGACCTGCGCGCCGCCGGGGTGCCCGACAATGACCTGCGCGCGCGCGCCACCACCCCCGAGCTGCGTCGCGTGGTCGCCGCCCAGGTCACCCGGTCGGTGCGGCTGCTCGCGGCCGGCGGCCCGCTCGTCCGCCAGCTGCACGGCTGGGCGCGGCTGGCCGTACTCGGCTACGTCGCCGGCGGGCGGGCCACCGCGGCCGCACTGACGGCCGCCCATTACGACGTCCTCGCCCGGCACGTCGCGGCCGGGAAGCTGCGCACCGCGCGGCACGCCGCCCTCGTCGCGGTGGGCAGGTAGCCGATGGACCACGATCGCGTGGCGGCTGCCTACCAGGAGTGCGAGCGGATCACCCGCGAGCAGGCCCGCAACTTCTCCTGGGGGATCAGGCTGCTGCCCTCGGACAAGCGCGGCGCGCTGTCCGCTGTGTACGCGATGGCGCGCCGCATCGACGACATCGGCGACGGCACGCTGCCCGCGCAGGACAAGATGCGGCTGCTCGCGCAAGCCCGCGAGGTGGCCACCGACCCCGGCGCCCACCCGG
This sequence comes from uncultured Actinomycetota bacterium, assembly GCA_963797455.1. Classification (GTDB taxonomy): domain Bacteria; phylum Actinomycetota; class Actinomycetes; order Mycobacteriales; family Jatrophihabitantaceae; genus Jatrophihabitans. Next base: position 743,039 of record CAWCPK010000001.1, read on the forward strand.
CCGACCCTGTCGCGGTCGCGCTGACGGACGCGGCGGACCGGTTGCCGATCCCGCTCGCGGCGTTCGGTGATCTCATCGACGGCTGCGAGATGGACGTGCGTGGCCAGACGTACGACACCCTCGACGATCTCGTGCAGTACTGCCGCTGCGTGGCCGGCTCGATCGGCCGGCTCTCGCTGGGCGTGTTCGGCCCGCCGGCCTCGGCGCCCGAAGCCCAGCGCGCGACGGTGCTCGCCGACGCACTCGGCGTCGCGCTGCAGCTGACGAACATCCTGCGCGACATCCGCGAGGACCTCGGCACCGGGCGGGTCTACCTCCCGAAGCACGATCTCGACGTCTTCGGCTGCTCCGTCACGACGCTCCCGGACGGCAGCCTCGATCCGCAGGCCGGCGCGCTGGCCGAGTTGATCCGGTTCGAGGCCGCCCGGGCGTGGGGCTGGTACGACCGGGGACTGCAGCTGCTGCCGATGCTCGACCGGCGCAGCGCCGCGTGCTGCGCAGCGATGGCCGGCATCTACCGCGAACTCCTGCAGCGCATCGCGGCCGATCCGTCGCTCGTCATGCGCGGCCGGACCTCGTTGCCGACGCGCGACAAGCTGCGCGTGGCCGGGCGCGCCCTGCTGCGCGGGCGAGGCGCCGATGCCTGAGTCGCCCACCCTCGTCGTCGGCGGCGGGCTGGCCGGGATCTCGGCAGCGCTGCGCCTCGCCGACGCCGGCCGGCAGGTCGTGCTGATCGAGAAGCGGCCCCGGCTCGGTGGCGCCGCGTTCTCCTTCCCGCGCGCCGGCCTGTCGGTCGACAACGGGCAGCACGTCTTCCTGCGGTGCTGCACCGCCTACCAGTGGTTCCTGCGCCGGATCGGCGCCCAGCACGAGACGGTGCTGCAAAAGCATCTCGACATCCCGGTGCTCTCCCCGGACGGCCGGCGCGCCCGGCTGCGCCGCACCCCCGGCGTGCCCGCCCCCGCGCACCTCGGCGCGGCCCTCGCCCGCTACGGCGTCCTCGGGCCGGCCGACCGGGCCCGAGCGGTGCGCGGCGCGCTGGCGCTGCGCCGCCTCGATCCGCGCGATCGAGGCCTCGACGCCCGCACGCTCGGCGGGTTCCTGCGCGCGCACGGCCAGAACGACGCGACGATCGGATCGCTGTGGGGCATCGTCGCGACCGCGACCCTGAACCTCGACCCGGACAAGGCATCGCTGGCGTTGGCGGCCAAGGTGTTCCGCACCGGGCTGCTCGACTCGGCGCCGGCCGGCGATGTCGGCTACGCGGCGGTCCCGCTCGGCCGGCTGCACGACGACGCCGCCGCGAAGGCGCTGGCCGACGCGGGCGTCGAGGTGCTCGTCGACCACGCGGTGCGCCACGTCGACCCGGGCACCCTCGTCCAGGCCGACGGGCCGCACGGCGCGCGCAGCTGGCCTGCCGAGTCGGTCGTGCTGGCAGTTCCGCACCCGGATGCGTTCGGCGTCGCGCCGACCCTCGCCGGTAGCGCCGCGGGTCGGGCCGCCGGGCTCGGCGCGTCCCCGATCGTCAACGTCCATGTCGTGTACGACCGCACGGTCACCGACCTGCCGTTCGCGGCCGCCGTCGGATCACCCGTGCAGTGGTTCTTCGACCGCACCGAGAGCTCGGGGCTGGCCGCGCGGCGGCCCGGGGCGCAGTACCTCGCCGTGACGGTGTCGGCCGCCGAGGACCTCATCGCGACGCAGAGCAAGGACATCCTCGCCCGGTTCGTCCCCGAGATCGCCCGGCTGCTCCCTGCCGCCGACCGCGCGGAGGTCATCGACTCGTTCGTCACGCGCGAGCGGCGCGCAACCTTCCGCCAGGCGGCCGGCAGCTGGGCGCTGCGCCCGTCGGTCGGCGAAGGCCCGCCCGGCGTGTGGCTCGCCGGCGCGTGGACCGACACCGGATGGCCGGACACGATGGAAAGTGCCGTCCGCAGCGGCGTCACCGCCGCGGAGGCGGCCGCCGGAATCTCGCAACGAACGGAGTGGCCATGAGCGGCTGCGCGCCTCGAGTGGCCGGTTACGACCCGAGTGGCCGGTTAGGACGGCCCACTCGGGTCCGAATCGGCCACTCGACGAGGGGGACCGAATGACACGGCTGGCCGAGACCACCGCTCCGGACGTGCTCACGCGCATCCGCGACATCGTGCAGCCCGCGCTGCGTGCGGCGGTCAGCACGATGCGCGACGACCGGATGCGCCTGATCACCTCCTACCAGCTGGGCTGGTGCGACGTCGAGGGGCGGCCGACCGAGTCCGGCGGCAAGGCCATCCGTCCCGCGCTGGCCATCCTGTCCGCCGAAGCGGTGCTCGGCACACCCCACTGCGGGATCCCCGGCGCGGTTGCCGTCGAGCTCGTGCACAACTTCTCGCTGCTGCACGACGACGTCATGGACCGTGACCTCACCCGCCGGCACCGGCCCACCGGCTGGGTGGCCTTCGGCGAGGGGGACGCGATCCTGGCCGGCAACGCCATGCTCACCCTCGCCGTGCAGGTGCTGATCGACACCGGCATCGAGGGACGCCGCAGCCTGCCGCACCTGATGAACGCCACGCAGCTGCTGATCAGCGGGCAGTCGCGCGACCTGTACCTCGAGGGACGTGACGCGGTCCTGGTCCAGGACGTCCTCGCGATGGAGGCGGGCAAGACGGCGGCGCTGCTGGCGTGCGCATCGTCGATCGGCGCGCTGGCCGCGGGTGCGCCCGATCGCATCGTCACCGGGCTCGAGGAGTTCGGCCACGAGGTCGGGATGGCGTTCCAGCTCATCGACGACGTCCTCGGGGTCGTCGGCGATCCGGAACGCACCGGCAAGTCGTCCTCGTCCGATGTCCGGGCCGGCAAGCGCAGTGCCCCGATCGTCGCCGCGATGACGAGCGACTCCCCCGCCGGCCGCCGGCTCACCGAGATCTTCGCGAGCGGAGCGCCCGAGGACGAGGCCACCGTCGCGCTGGCCACCTCGCTGATCGACGAGGCCGGCGGGCTGGACTGGGCCACCCGCGAGGCCGACACGCGGCTGCGCAGAGCCCTCGGCAGGCTCGGCGAACTCGGGCTCGCCGAGCCGGCCGCCACCGCGCTGGCCGACATCGCGTCCTACATCGTCGCCCGCGACCGCTGATCGACCGGAGGAACCCATGACAGCGCAAGCCCGGCCGGAACTCGACGAGCACGCGAGCGCCGCGGTCAAGCGCGCGCGCGACCACCTCGTCGAGCGGCAGGCGGCGCGAGGCTGGTGGAAGGGCGAGCTGCGCACCAACGTGACCATGGACGCCGAGGACCTGCTGCTGCGCCAGTTCCTCGGCATCCTCGACCCGGGCGAGCTGTCCGCCGCGGCCCGCTGGATCCGCTCGCAGCAGCGGGAGGACGGCACCTGGGCCACCTTCTCCGGCGGGCCCGGCGACCTCTCGACGACGATCGAGGCATACGCCGCGCTGCGCCTTGCCGGCGACGACCGCAACGCCGCGCACCTGCGCTCGGCTCGCGCGTTCGTCCTCGCGAACGGCGGCATCGCGGCGAGCCGGGTGTTCACCCGCATCTGGCTCGCGCTGTTCGGCGAGTGGTCGTGGGACGAGCTGCCCGCGATGCCGCCCGAGCTCGTCCTGCTGCCGTCGTGGGTCCCGCTCAACGTCTACGACTGGGGATGCTGGGCGCGGCAGACCGTCGTGCCCATCACCGTGGTGGCGACGCTGCGCCCGGTGCGCCCGCTGCCGTTCACGCTCGCCGAGCTGCACACCGACACCTCGCCCGCGCGGAGCCGTCCCGGCCTTGTCGGGTCCGCGTTCTCCGCGCTCGACCGGGTGCTCAAGGTCTACGCCCACTCGCCGGTCAAGCCGGGCCGGTCGATGGCGTTCCACCGGGCCGCCGAGTGGATCCTGGCCCGGCAGGAGTCCGACGGCGGGTGGGGCGGCATCCAGCCGCCGTGGGTCTACTCGATCCTCGCCCTTCACCTGCTCGGCTATCCCCTCGACCACCCCGCCGTGGCGGCCGCCATCGCCGGGCTCGAGGGGTTCCTGATCCGGGAGGACACCGAGGACGGCCCGACGCGCCGGCTCGAGGCGTGCCAGTCCCCCGTCTGGGACACCTGCCTCGCGCTCACCGCGCTGCTCGACGCCGGCCTGGCGCCCGACGACCCGTCGGTCGTGCGGGCGGCGCGCTGGCTCGTCGACGAGGAGATCCACGCCAAGGGTGACTGGGCGGTTCGCCGTCCCGCCCTGGAGCCGGCCGGCTGGGCGTTCGAGTTCGCCAACGACGGCTACCCGGACATCGACGACACCGCCGAGGTGGTCCTGGCCCTCGACCGGCTGGGCGAGCACTCCGTCCCCGGCGTGTCGGCGGCCGTCGAGCGCGGCGTGGCCTGGGTGATCGGCATGCAGTCGCGAGACGGCGGCTGGGGCGCGTTCGACGCCGACAACACCCGCCGGCTCGTCGAGAAGTTGCCGTTCTGCGACTTCGGCGCGGTGATCGACCCGCCATCGGCCGACGTCACCGCGCACGCGGTCGAGATGCTGGCGAACCTGGGGCTCGCCCAATCAGAAGTCACCCGGCGCGGCGTGCAGTGGCTGCTCGACGACCAGGACGCGGACGGTTCGTGGTTCGGCCGCTGGGGCGCGAACCACGTGTACGGAACCGGTGCGGTCGTGCCGGCGCTCGTCGCCGCCGGCGTCGACAAGAGCGCCTCCTCGATCGCCCGTGCGGTCGCCTGGCTCGAGCAGCACCAGAACGCCGACGGCGGCTGGGGCGAGGATCTGCGGTCCTACCGGGACCCGGCCTGGCGCGGGAGGGGCACGTCGACCCCGTCGCAGACCGCGTGGGCGCTGCTGGCGTTGCTCGCGGTGGACCCGGACAGCGATGCGGTCGCCCGCGGCGTCGGGTGGCTCGTCGACGACCAGCGCGCCGACGGCGGCTGGGACGAGGACCTCTATACCGGCACCGGCTTCCCCGGCGACTTCTACATCAGCTACGAGATGTACCGCGACGTCTTCCCGATCAGTGCGCTCGGCCGGTACCTGGCCGCGATGGGCGGCGAGCAGACATGAGCGACGCTTGCGGAGCGAACAGGAGCATCTGCGCCTCTGCATGCCCGCCCGGAGCGAAGCGAGGACGGGCATGAGCACGCCACTCCTCGTCGTCGCCGCGCTGCGCAGCGAGTACGCCGCGCTGCTCAGCGTCGGTCCCGACGCCGTCCTCGAGCGTTGTGGCATGGGTCCGGAGCGGGTGCGGCGGTGGCTGCCGCGCCTGGATGGTCTTGCCTCCGGCGCGGTCGTGGTCGCCGGCGTGGCCGGCGGGCTCGACCCCGCGCTGCGGCCGGGCGACGTCGTCGTGGCGACGGAGGTGCGCGACGAGTCCGGCCGGATCGCCCTGCGCGCCGCTGCCCCGCTCGTCGCGGAACTTCGCCGGCGCGGCCTGCGGGTGCGCACCGGGCCGGTCGTCAGCACCGACCACATCGTCACCCACCGCGCCGAGCGCGAGCGGCTGGCCGGCACCGGCGCGGTGGCCGTCGACATGGAGTCCGCGGCGATCGTGCGCGCCGTCCGAGGCCGCCCCGGGCGGCTGCCGATCGCGGTCGTGCGGGTGGTCGTCGACACCGTCGACACCCCGATCGCGCGGCTGCGCACGCTGCCCGCCGGAGCGAAGGCCCTGGGCGCGCTGCGCAGGGTCGGCCCGGCACTGCGCGCCTGGGCCGAGCTGGCCGGACCCCGGCAGGTCCTGCTCGCCGGGCCGAGATCGTTCTGCGCCGGCGTCGAGCGGGCCATCGACATCGTCGAGGCCGCGCTCAAGCGCTACCCGCACCCGATCTACGTGCGCCGCCAGATCGTGCACAACGCGCACGTCGTCGAGGACCTCGAGCACCGCGGCGTCGTCTTCGTCGACGAACTGGACGAGATCCCCGACGGCACCACCGTCGTGTTCTCCGCGCACGGCGTGGCGCCGGCGGTGCGTGCCGAGGCGGCGCAGCGCGACCTCAACGTCATCGACGCCACCTGCCCGCTCGTGGCGAAGGTGCACACCGAGGCACGCCGGTTCGTCGGCCGCGGCAAGAGTGTGTTGCTCGTCGGGCACGCCGGCCACGACGAGGTGGAGGGCACGCTCGGCCAGGTGCCCGGCCGGATCACCCTCGTCCAGAACTCCGCCGAGGCGGAGACGATCGAGATCGACGATCCGAGCCGCGTTGCCTTCGTCCTGCAGACCACGCTCGGCCTCGACGACGCGGCCGCCACGGTGGCCACGCTGCGCCGCCGGTTCCCGATGATCGACGCGTCGGCGACCGACGACATCTGCTACGCGACGACCAACCGGCAGCGCGCGGTCATGTCGATCGTCCCCGACTGCGACCTCCTGCTGGTGATCGGCTCGGGCAACTCGTCCAACTCGCGGCGCCTCGTCGAGGTCGCGGAGGCGATGGGCACGCCCGCCCACCTCGTCGAGGACGCCACCGAGGTGCTGCCCGAGTGGCTGCGGGACGCGGGAACGGTCGGCATCACGGCGGGGGCGTCGGCTCCGCCGCACCTGGTCGACGAGCTCGTCGCGACGCTGGGCGCGCTCGGACCGGTCTCCGTCGACGAGCGGGTCGTCACCCGCGAAGACCTCACCTTCACCCTGCCAAAAGGAGTTGCTGGCTGATGCCCATCCCCCTTCGCCAAGGCGCGCGAATCGGGCGCTACCTCGCCACCCAGAAGTTGCGGGGACGGAGCAAGTTCCCGCTCATCGTGGAGCTCGAGCCGCTGTACGCGTGCAACCTGAAATGCAACGGCTGCGGCAAGATCCAGCAGCCACACGAGGTGCTGCGCCAGCGGATGCCGGTCGAGCAGGCCGTCGCAGCCATCGAGGAGTGTGGCGCGCCGATGGTCTCGATCGCCGGCGGCGAGCCGCTCATGCACCCGCAGATCGACGTGCTGGTCGCGGAGCTGGTGAAGCGCAAGAAGTACGTCTACCTCTGCACCAACGCCGAGCTCGTTCGCAAGCGGTGGGACAAGTTCAACTTCAAACCGTCTCACCACTTCTCCTTCGCCGTGCACGTCGACGGGCTGCGCGAGCGGCACGACGAGTCGGTGGCCAAGGAAGGCGTGTTCGATGAGGCGATCGCCGCGATCCACTTCCTCAAGGAGAAGGGGTTCCGGGTCACGACCAACTCGACGTTCTTCAACACCGACACGCCTCAGACGATCATCGACGTGCTGAACTTCCTCAACGACGAGGTCAAGGTCGACAGCATGATGCTCTCGCCGGCCTACGCGTACGAGAAGGCGCCCGACCAGGACCACTTCCTCGGCGTCACCGAGACCCGCGAGCTGTTCACGAAGGCATTCGCCAACGGCAACCGGAAGAAGTGGCGGCTCAACCACTCGCCGCTGTTCCTCGACTTCCTCGAGGGCAAGATCGACTTCGACTGCACCGCATGGGCGATCCCGTCCTATTCGCTGCTCGGCTGGCAGAAGCCGTGCTACCTGATGGCCGACGGCTACGTGAAGACCTACAAGGAACTGATCGAGACCACCGACTGGGACGCCTATGGCCGCGGCAAGGACGCGCGGTGCAACAACTGCATGGCGCACTGCGGCTACGAGCCGACCGCCGTCCTGGCGACCATGGGCTCGCTCAAGCAGAGCCTGCGGGCCCTTCGCGAGCAAGGCTGACGGCTGACGCGAACGGCGAAGGCCGCCGCGGCGATCAACTCAACGCGAACGCGCGGACCCGGTTGCGACCGGCTTCCTTGCCTTCGTACAGGACGGCGTCGGCGTGCGCGAGCAGCGTGTCCAGGCTCTCCTGCGCCGCGGGCACCCCGTGGGCGACCCCGATCGTTGCCGTGACCCGGATGTCGTGCGGGTGCGACAGCCCGGCGATGCGCTCGCGGATCCGGGTGGCGATGTCGATGGCGTGCGCCGCCGCGGCGCGGCCGTCGATGAGCACCACGAACTCCTCGCCGCCGAAGCGGCCGACGAGGTCGCGGGAGCGTGTCTCGTTGCGGATCGCGCGGGCCACCTCGGCCAGCACCCGGTCGCCCATCAGGTGCCCGTAGCTGTCGTTCACCCGCTTGAAGAAGTCGAGATCGATCACGACCACCGCGATTCGCTGAGCCTCCAGCGCTGCCCGGTCGGCGGCCTTGAGCGCTCGTTCGCGCCACGCGGCCGCGTTGAGCAACGTGGTCTTCGAATCGGTCGTCGCTGCCACCTGCAGGTGGCGCACCAGTGAGGCGCGGTGCAGCGCCATCAACCCACCCCAGGACGCGGGGGCCAGCCAGGGCAGGAAGAGCAACAACTGGCCGGTCACGATGCCCAGTGCCTCGGTGGCAAGCTCGAACGTCACTGCTTCCCGATCGGGAAGGACTGCCCTGATGCTCTGCGGTCGGGTCGCGAAGTACACGCCAGCCGAAAGGAGCGCGGCGTCCAACACCAGGAACGTGGGGGCGGCCAGCAACGACGCGAGCGCGGCGTTGAGCCCCGCGCTCGGCTGCGCGCCGGTGCTGAACAGCGCGACGACGCCGGCCGCGGCAGCGGTGGCAAGCGTCGCGGCCGCGCCGGTGAACACCATCCGGTGCGGGCGGGCCGACTTGTGCCGCCGGGCAATGAGCAGCACATGCGCGTAGATCAGCAGGACCAGCACACAGGCCAGGCCGGGGGGGAGCACGAGAATGCCGGCGACCGTCCACACCGAGAGGTGGTTCGCGCGCACCTTGTCATCGCCGAGAAAGCGCCGAAACCGCTCGACGCGGTCGAACGCCTCGCCGTAGCCGACCGCGGCCGCGAGCAGGACTGCCAACCGGATGACGCCGATCGGATCGACGTCGGTGTGTTGGAGCAGGACGACGGTGACCGCGGGCGCTGCCACGATGACAGCGAGGATGTAGGTCAGGGCGCGCGCGTTCAGCGACCACAGGTCCCAGCGCCGCGGTCGTGACAAGAAGTGGGCAAGACTCTGGTCAGCAGCGCTCGCGGGCGTCACCATGAGTGGGATGCCTCACCGGCAGCGGCGCTGCACCAGTGGTCACACAATGATCCGCCCCCCGGGGAAACTGCCTCGATCGTGTAACGAAACCTACAACGCGGACGCTCGGCGCGGAAGGGTGGAAACTCGGTTGATCGGGTACAAGCCGGTGCTCGACACCCAGATTCACAGGCCGTACATAACTCGGTGAATATCGTCGGGCTGCCCAGAGGGGGTGACAGCATGCGCGAGCACTTCGAGTGGAGCTAGTGAAAGTCTCAGGACGATGCGGGTGAGCGATCCGCCACCCGCGACGTCGTGATCTGATCGCGGCGCACCCGCCGGTGTGCGCCGGAAAGAGCCAGCAGTGCGGCAAGGGTCGATCCCAGCGCGCCCGCGCCGGCTATCACAGCAGAGGTCGACACTATCGAGGTCAGCGCGCCGGCGATCAGGAGACCCAGCCCTTGGGCGGCCAGCATGCCCGAGGATGCGAAGGCGATGGCCTGTCCACGGAACCGCACCGGGGCGGCGATCACGAACGCGCTCATCACCTGGATCTGATACGCCATCAGCGCCCCGGACGTGGCCCACAGGAGCATCGTGACCAGCAGCCCGGGATTCGCGGCACACGCGAGCAGGGGCAGTCCGGTCGCCGTCGCGAGGATCGGCACGGCGCGCGACCGGGCGGCCGGCTTGACGAGGCGAACGAACGGCAGTGAGCTGATGAGCACCCCCGCCGGCGCGCTGGCCAGCAACAACCCGACCGCCTGCGCTCCGCCGCCGTGCCGGGCGGCGTAGGGCGCGGCCAGGCCTTCGGGGACGATGAACGCGCCGACCAACCACGCATAGCCCAGCAGACTGCGCAACTGCGGGTCATGGAGCACGACCGCGACCCCGGTCCGCCATCCGCTGCCGCCTGCCCCATCCGCTCGCACGGCCGGCCGTGCCGCGATGGCGAGCCGCAGCACCGCCGCGGACACCGCGAAGGTGCCCGCGTCGACCAGCAGGGCGACGTGTGGTCCGATGGCCGCGACAACGATGCCGCCCACCGCGAAGCCGGCAAGCTGGGCGGCCTGACCTGTGGCCAGCCGCAGCCCGGAGCCGAGCACATACCCCTCGCCCGCGAGGATGTCGGCAACCATTGCCGCTTCCGCTGCCTTCCAGGGCGAGCCGATGAGTACCGCGAGGAAGAGCAGCGCCATGACGGCGACGAGCGGCATTCCCGGTACCGCGATGAGTGCGAGCAACGCCGCGCGGGCGAGATCGCCGCACACGAGCAGTGCACGGCGTGGCAGGCGATCGGCGAGCACGCCGAGCGGGGTCCCGAACAACGCCGGAAGGAACGTCAACGAGTAGACCGCGGCGGTCGCCAATGCCGAACCGGTGCGCGTGAAGGTGAGGACCGACAGCGCGACGCGGGCGAGCTGGTCGCCGAGCAACGACTGGAGGTCGGCGAGCCACAACACCCGGAACTCGCGCACCCGCAACACGGCCCGGAAGGACGACGGCGTAGGCCTCTCAGTCGTCATCGCGTGCCTGGCCGGCGGAAGTCGATACGGTGTACCCGTGACTATCGGCGAGGACGACCAAGGTCAGGCGATCATGGACTGGGAGCTGATCCGCCGGGTCGTGGCGGACGCTAACCAGCGCATCCTCGCTCGAGTAACGGATGGCACCTTTCACGAGGCCTCGCTCGGCGTGCTGAGCGCCTTGCTGCACGCACCGAATCATCGACTGCCGATGTCGCGGTTGGCGCGCGAGGCGGCGATGACCACCGGTGGGTTCACGAGACTGGCCGACCGCCTGGGCAGCGCGGGTCTCATCGACCGCCGCGCGTCCCACGACGACCGGCGCGTCATCTACGCGTCGCTCACCGAGGCGGGACTGCGCGAGGCGCGTCGCCTCGATCGGCGCTACCTCGCTGCGATGCGCGACGAGGTGCTGGGCGTGCTCGATCACAGCGCATTGCGCTCTGTTGCCGACACGCTCGCCGCGCTCGACGCCGCGCTCGACGCCGCGCTCGACGCCGCGCTCGACGCCGAGTCGGACCTGCGGCCTGTCCCGGACCCGCCGGTCACCGATCGTCGTCAGCGCCGGGCCGGCGCAAAGCGCGCAACGCCCTAATCTGGACAAAGCGCCGCAGCACGTCGTAGCCACGCGCAGCCACCTTTCCAGGGAGCTCCGAGCACCACACCGGCTGTGGCAGTTGCCGAAAAGTTACTGAGACAGTATCTTCCTAGACAACAATATGTCGAAATCGCCCTGCTATCGACAATTGTGCGCCGAACAGCGGGTGGCGGGCGATCGCAGTCCAGGAACATCGACGGACATACGGCGCGACCGGATGTTCCGGCGCGTTGCGAAAGCTACGGAGGCGACCCCGGTGGACGAGCCCGATACGCGCATAGGCAGGTGGACTTCCGGAGGCTCGAGCGAGCCGAGCGCGGACCTGCTGCACGGCGCGATTGCCCACGTCGAGCAGTTGATCAGGCGGCTCGACTACGCGCCCGAGCGACTGAGCGCGGAACAGGTCGAGCCGGAGCCGCCGCGCCGGCACGGCAAGAAATCCGCGGTGAAGGCCGCGCAGGATTCGCCGGAGACGACGCCCGCCGCACCGGCGGGAACACGGGCGGGAGCACAAGCGGGAGCTCAGGCGGAGGCGCTGCGCATCACCTTGACCGCCCACGACGAGGCGAACCGCCTGCTCGGCGAGGCCGCCGGGCTGCGCGCCGCAGCAGCGGCTGAGGGCCAGCAGATCCTGGCCGATGCCCTGCGGCTTGCCGCCGAGCTGCGCGCCGAGACAGAGGCCGACGCAGCGCAGCACCACGGCGAGGCGGTTGCCGCGGCGGCGCAGATGCGCACCGAGGCGCAGCAAGCGATGCGTGCCGCGATCGCCGACGCGACATCGGCCGCCAACGAGGTGCACAGCGCCGCGCAGGCCGATGCCCAACGGATCCGCGCGGAGGTGGACGCATGGGTGGACGAACAGCGCGGGGCGACCGCGGCCAGGGTCGCGCAAGCGCTGGAACAGGCCGAACGCGACGCCGATGAGATCCGTGCCTACGCCGCCGAGGAGGGCCGCGAGGAGGCCGTCCGCCAGATTGCCGCCCAGGTCGAGGCGGCGGTGGCCGCAGCTCGGGCACGCGTGGAGGCAACGGACGCGCTGGCGCAGACCACGCTCTCCGGCGCGACGGGCCAGGTGGGCGTGGCGAGGGAGCGCATCGCCGCCTTGATAGGGGTGGCCGCGACAACGATGGACGCCCTCGAGCAGGTCGCCAGCGAGCTAGAGACGCTGGGCGCGGACAGCGCAAGCGGCGCGCCGAGCGGTTCGGCGATGGACGACCCCGAAACCCCGGACCTCGCCGAGACCGGAGAAGTCTTCGAGGCCGCAGAGCCGCCTACCGACGAGCCAGCGGCGCTCGAGGACGCGAGCGTCGACCAGAGCCCCGAACCCGCGGCCGAAGCCGACACCGGCGACGAAGCCGACACCGGCGACGAGGACGACGCCGGCGACGCGGAGCCATCCGACGCGCGGGCCACCACCGTCGCCCTCGCCGATCTGCTGGATGGCACCGACGAGGCGGACTCCGTGGGCCTGCCCGCCGAGCTGCAACACCCGCGCCGCGACGGCAAGGTCGGTCGCCCGCTCGGTTCGCTGTTTCGCGGCGAGAGGCATTGAGTCAGGCCGCCGGTTATCGAGCCGCGCACCGGGACCCGGTGCAGGCGCCGACCGGGCCGGCGCTGCTCGTGGTGAACGAGCTGGGGGCGTGGGCACCCGCTTGGGACGGGCTCGTCAACGCGGCACCGGTTCCGAGCCCGTTCCTGCGTAGCTGGTGGCTCGGCGCGGTGGCGACCGAGGCGGCCCGCTTCGTGCTGTTCGTCGAGGACGGCACGCTGATCGGCGGTTTGGCGCTGCAGTTGCGCCGCCGGATCCTCGGCGCCAGCGTGTTCACGTGGTGCGGCGCCGGCGTGCTGTGCCCCGACCACCTCGATGTGCTCGCCGAACCCGGCCGCGAGGTCGACGTCTGCCACGCCCTCAACGGCTGGCTGACCGGCCGCGGTGCTCGGCTGCTCGACCTCGACGGCGTGGTCCAGAACTCGCTGCTCGCGGCAGCGCTGCCGGCGCGCGCGATCACCGGCCGCGACGTCGCACCCTGGGACGCGCTGCCGCGCAGCGGTGCCGACTACCTCGCCGCCCGCTCCCCCGGGCTGCGCAAGTCCCACCGCAACGGCATGCGACGGCTCACCGCGCTGGGCATCGAGCACCGCCGGATCGGCCCGGCCGACCTCGAGCCGGCACTCGACGAGTTCGAGCGGCTGCACCGGGCCAGACCCGGTCGCGAGCGGCTGCTCGCCGAGATGGGCCGGCTGCGGCCGGCGCTGCGGGCCGGGGCCGCCATCGGGGAGGTGCGGGTGGATGCGTTGTGCTCGGCCCACCGGACCGTCGCGGTGGACATCTCGTTGCGGGTCGGCACGGCGCCGCGCGTCTACCAGTGCGCCCGCTCGCTCGACCACGAACTGCGCGACGCCGGCACGGTGCTGCTGCTGGCGCTCTCGGCACAGGCCTGCGAGGAAGGCGCTAGCGAACTCGACCTGCTGCGCGGCGACGAGCCGTACAAGTCCCGCTTCGTCGGCCACACCCGGACGCTGCATCGCGTCCGGGTCGCCCACGGCCGGCGCGGCCTGCTGCTGCTGGGCCTGCTGCGGGCCGGCAGCCGGGCCCGGGCGGGTGCCGGCGTGCTGCGGCGCCGGCTGCGGTCCGCCTCAGCGTGGCGTCCGCGGGGTCCGGCGTGACCGCACTGCCGACGCCCCCCGCATCAGCGCGACCTTGACTGCGTCGCGGGCGGCCGACTCGCCCGGACGGCGCGGCGTCATCCGCAGCCTGCGCAGCTTCTCGTTGAACGCGTGGACAAGCGTCTCGGCTTCGTTGTCGCGGGTGTAGAAGGTGATCGTCACCGATAGTGACGCAGCGTCGCCGTTGTTCAGCCAGTGCGGCCGCAACGGCGGGATGTACACGCCGGTCCCCGGGCCGATCTCGACGTCGTGGGAGTGCACAGGCATGGCGGTCAGCTTCCCGTACGAGCCGTGCCAGTAGCGGTGCAGCTCCTGCTCACGCACGTCGTCGTCGGCGAACCGTCCGAAGCTGAGCACCCGCCGGCCGCGCAGCTGGAGCAGCAGGCTGTGTTCCACATCGAAGTGCGCGCCGGTGACCGAGCGGGGCGAGCTGGCGAACACGAACCCCATGCGACGCCGCAGGGCGGCCGGCTCGAGGCCGCACCGGCCGGCGAGCGGGTCGAGCTGCGCGTCGATGAGCGCCCGGTATCGAGGGTCCTGCTCGATGTTGAGCAGGGTCAGCCACGACCCGTTCTCGTCCAGGTTCCGGACGAGGTCGCCCGCGTGCCGCGCGCGCGGCGGCTCGGGCGCGCCGTCGGCGTAGACGAGCGGCCGTTCGGCGGCCCCGTGGTCCTGGGTGATCAGCTGAACGATTCTCATGCCGGCACGGGCGCTTCCCCGATCAGACGTCGATTTCTCTGCCGAGGAAGATACTGCTCAGCTAATCATCTGCCAAGGCGGGGCCGCAGGCACATCACTGAGCGTTGCGACGCTGCCGCCGGACCCGGAACCGGCGGCCCTCAGCCGGCGCGGGTTCGCCATCCAGCCGGCGGACCGCGGCCACCAGCGCCTCGAGAGCGCCCTGCAGGACTTCCCGCGCGGCCGCGATCTCGGCCGGCGTCAACCCGCCGACGCCCGCGCGTCCGAGCTGCGCCTCGACCATGCGTACCGCCGTCGCCGCGAGGGTCATCGCCTCACCGGGCGACTCGGCATCGCGATCCTTGGCCCCGCGCACCCGATTGAGCTCACCGAGCAGGACGCCGAGGTCCGCGCTGCCCGGCGAGTACTCGTCGGTCGGCACGTCCGCGTCGTCACCGCGCGGTCCTTCGGCCTGCGAGGGAGTGCTGCTCATCGTCTGCCCCGTCGATAGCGGTTCCCGTGGATCTCTCAACATCCTCTACCCAGATCACCTGAACTGCACATCGGACAACCCGCCGCGCGGCCGCCTCGCGAGATTCCTCTTGGCGAATCGGCCCGCGAGGTGCAAACTATCTGCTACAGCAACTATTGCGACGGAAGGTAATTCGGTGCCTTCGAAGACAAGTCCCCCTGCCGAGCACGGCGCACCGCGAGCACCGGACGGGCAGCTAGCCCCGACGGCTCACAACGTCGCAATCCTGCGCGAAGTGCGCAGCACGCTCGCCACCACACTGATCGCCAGCCGCCGGGAATCGGCCATTCGCCGGGTCGAGGACGCCGTCGCCGCCGAGCCGGAACGCCCCTTGATGTCGCGTGCCCGGTCTCGCTGGTCTTGGCGCGTAGGGACGTTGTTCGCCGTGCTCGACATCATCGCGATCTCGATCGCCTGGCTCGCGACCCGGGGGGTGGTGGACGGGCTGACGTTCTCGGTCACCGCGTCGGTCATGATCGCCATCTGTAACCGGGCGGATCTGCACCGTTCCCGGCTCGAGCTCTCCGTTCTCGACGACGTCCCGGCGTACGTGTTCGCGTCCGTCGTCGGCGGGCTCGTCCTCGCGGGCGTGGGCTCGTTGCACGTGTCGTCCGCCCCGGACGGGCAGACCTGCTTCCTGTTCGGGGTCGCTGCCTGCACGCTGTGCGTGCTCAGCCGGGTGCTCGCCTTCCCCGTCGTACGCCGCATGCGACGCAGCCGGCTGATCGCGCACCCCGTCGTGATCGTCGGCACCGGCGAAGTCGCGCAACGGCTCGCCGCGGCGATGCGGGCCCATCCCGAGTACGGACTCCGGCCGGTCGGGTTCCTCGACTTCGACACGCCCTCCGAGCCCACCGAGGAGCTGATGCTGCCGATCCTCGGCGACATCGGCGCGCTCCCGGAGGTCATGAAGCAGTTGGACGCCCACGACGTGGTCTTCGCGTTCACCAGGCAGCCCGACACGCATCTCGTACGCGTCGTGCGTGGCTGCGTGCGCCTCGACCTGCAGGTCTTCGTCGTGCCCCGGTACTTCGAGCTGTGCGGCACCGACCGGCGGGCCCGGATCGAGACGTTGTGGGGCATCCCCCTGATACGCCTGCGACGTTGGTCGCTGCGCCGAGGCAACCGCCGGCTCAAGCGGCTGATGGACATCGGCCTCGCCGGCGGCGCGCTGATCCTGCTCGCCCCCGTCCTTGCGCTCTGCGCGCTCGCCGTCCGGATCGAAGGGCGGCCGATCCTGTTCCGGCAGAACCGCGTGGGCGGCCACGGCCGGACGTTCGTGATCTACAAGTTCCGTTCGATGCGCCCGGAGGGCGATGACCTCGACCACTCCTGGTCGGCGGACGGCGATGCGCGCGTCACGCGGGTGGGGCGATTCCTGCGCTGGTCCAGCCTGGACGAGATGCCCCAGCTGATCAACGTGCTGCGTGGGGAGATGAGCCTGGTCGGGCCGCGCCCGGAGCGACCGTTCTTCGTGCAGTCGTTCAGCGAGCGGATCCGCCGGTACGGCGAGCGGCACCGCGTCGATACCGGGCTCACCGGGTTGGCGCAGGTCAACGGCCTGCGCGGTGACACCTCCATCGAGGAGCGCGTCACCTTCGACAACTACTACATCGACAACTGGTCGCTGTGGAGCGACGTGAAGATCATTCTGAGGACGGTCACCTCACTGATGCGACACCGGCCGCGCGAGACCCCGGGGGTCATCGGGTTGGAGCGCTCGACGGTCACGTCGCTGCCGGACGCGTTGGCGTCATGAATCGACTCGTGATGACCAGCGCGCCGGACGTGCACACCGGTCCTACGACGCTGGTCCTCGAAGCACTCGGGGACTGGGCCGCTGCGTGGGACAAGCTCGTCGAGTGGGCGCCGGTCCCGAGTCCGTTTCTGCGCAGTTGGTGGCTCGCGGCGGTGGCTACCCACACGGCTCGATACGTGTTGTTCGTCGAGGACGGCGCTCTCGTCGGCGGCCTCGCGCTGCTGGCTCATCGGCGGGTGCTGGGTGTGACGGTGTATCGGTCCTGCGCGGCCGGCGCGCCGCGCCCGGACCATCTCGATGTGCTCGCCGCCCCCGGTCGCGAGCTGGACGTGCTTCATGCCCTGCTCGCCTGGTTCACCCGGCGCGGCGCGCGGCTACTCGACCTCGACGGTGTCGTGCAGAACTCGCTGATCGGCGCGGCGTTCCCACCGGCGGCCGCCGCGGTGGTCGGCGAGGCGCCGTGGGACGCCCTGCCGGACAGCGGCGCCGAGTACCTCGCGACGCGCTCGGCCGACCTGCGGCGCTTGCACCACCGCACCACGGACCGGCTCGCCGCGCTCGGCGTCGAGCACCGGCAGCTGCGCCCGGATGAGATCGACGCGGGCCTCGACGAGTTCGAGCGGATGCACCGGTCACGGCCGGACCGGGCTGCGTTGCTCGCCGAGATGCGCCGGCTGCGGCCGGCGTTGCGCGCGGGCAGCGCGGCGGGGGAAGTGCAGATCGACGTGCTCCGGTCGACGCAACGAACGGTCGCGGTGGAGATCTCGTTCCGCATCGCCGGCGCCCTCCGCACGTATCAGAGCGCGCGCGTGCCCGATCACGATCTGCGCGACGCCGGCACCGTGCTTCTCCTGGAGGTCCTGCGGCAAGCCAGCGACGAAGGGTGCTACGAGGTGGACCTGCTGCGCGACACCGAGCCGTACAGGTTCCGCTTCGTCCGGCGACGGCGCGGGTTGTACCGGGTTCGGGTCGCGCACGGGCTGCGGGCGCACGCGTTGCTGACCGTGCAGCGCGGCGCCGGCCGGGCACGGGCCGCGGGCGGGACCCTGCGGCGTGCGCGTCGCAGCACCGACCGGGCCGGGTCGTGAAGGTCCTGATAGCCGGGGGCGCCGGCTACATCGGCGCCACCGTCGCCTCCGCCTGCCTGGACGCCGGCCACGACCCGGTCATCCTCGACGACCTCTCCACGGGCTGCGCGGCGTTCGTTGCGGGCCGGGCGTTCGTCCTGGGCGACATCGCTGACGCGGAGCGCGTCGATCACGTCTTCGCCGCCCATCCGGACATCCGCGCGGTCGTGCACTGTGCCGCGCACATCGCCGTGCCGGAGTCGGTGGCCGACCCGCTGCGCTACTACCACAACAACGTCGCGAAGACAGTCGCGTTCATCAGCCACCTGCACCGCAACGGCTGCCGACGGCTGGTGTTCAGTTCGTCGGCGTCGGTCTACGCGCCGAGCCCCGACCTCAGCGTCGCGGAGAACTCACCGATCGCGCCGGGCAGCCCGTACGCGCGGACCAAGGCGATCGTCGAGCAGGTCCTCGCCGATGCCGCCCGCGCGGGGTTGATCGACGCCGTCGCGTTGCGGTACTTCAACCCGATCGGCGCGGATCCCTGGCTGCGAACCGGGCAGCAGCTCGCCGAGCCCGCGCACGTCCTCGGCCGGCTGCTCGCGGCCTGCCGCTCCGGCACCGCGTTCACGATCACCGGGACGGACTGGCCCACCCGGGACGGGACCGGGCTGCGCGACTACATCCACGTCTGGGACCTCGCTCGGGCGCATGTCAGGACGCTGGACCGGTTCGCGGATCTAGTCGACGTACCGGGCCGGTTCGCGGCGCTGAACGTCGGCACCGGCCGGGGCACGACCGTACGCGAGCTGGCGGCGTCGGTAGCCGACACCGTCGGTGCGCCGCTGCGGATCCTCGACGGCCCGCGACGGCCAGGAGATGTGGCCGGCGCGTATGCGCGCGTCGATCGTGCGCAGGCGCTGCTCGGCTGGCGGGCGCAGTTGCACGTCTCCGACGGGGTGCGCGATGCCCTGGCCTGGCTCGAGGCGGGGACCGCCGCCGGTCTCGGCGCGCTGACCGCCTAGGCGTCCCGGAGCAGCATGGCGCCTTGCGGCGGGAGCGTCGCCGTCGTCACCGGCGCGCCGTCCGCGCTCACGTAACCGGACGGGATCGCGACGGTCGCCGGGGTGGCGCGCGACGCGTTGAGCAGGACGAGTCCCGCGGAGTACCGGCGCTCGTACACGCCGTCGGTGACGCGCATCGCGCCGGCCGGGGCACCGAGGTCGACCAGCCAGGTCGGGTCCGCGGGGTCGACCGTGCCGCACGGGCGGAACAGGTACGCGCTGCCGGGCCTGCCGTCCCAGGCGAGCAGGAACATCGCCCGGCCGTAGGACATCGTCGCCCGATCGGCCGCCGTTGCGTGCGGGTACCCGTAGTCGATACCCAGCAGGTGCGCGCCGGTTTCCTGCACGGCCTGGTCGTAGGCGAGCAGATCGGCGATCGGCGGCGTGCCGTTCGTGGCCGTGGTGTTGAAGCGTTCGGAGAACGGGCCGCAGATGTCTCCGTAGCGCGCGTAGTGCTCGCGGTCGAGTGCGGTCAGGTGCGCGGCGAGGGCGAGCGCGTCCGCGCGCTGCCAGCCGACCCACGGGTTGGCGGCGACGTTGGCAACAGCCAGCAGTCCGCCCGCACGCAACTGGTCGGCCACCGAGGCGACGAAGCCGGCCATCGCCTGGCCGTAGGCCTGGTCGGTGTACTCGGCAAGCTGTCCGTCGACGCCGTGGCCGGGATAGGTGTTCACATTGTCGAGATAGATGCCGTCGAAGCCGTCGGCCTCGGCAGCCGCGATGGCGTTGGCTGCCCACGTGTTCTGGTAGGCAACGTTGCCGATGTCCATGACCGCGCTGCGCGGGTAGTCGGAGTACGTGAAACGGTTCCCGGACGGTCCGGTCAGGAACCAGGACGGGTGGTGGGCGGCGGCGTAGCAGTAGTTGACGCCGAACGCGTCGTGGTGTGAATACGCGGGCGGCGTAGCGTCGCCGCACGTCCGAGTCTGGGTGACCGGCGCCTCGAGGTAGGCGAGCACGACGGTGTCCGGGTTCGCACGCTTGATGTCGGCGACGCGCGCGTACATATATTCCTGCAGGATCACGTAGCCGTACCGGCTCGTGTCGCCGAGGTAGTCGGCCTGCCCGGTGTCGATCGACAACTCCCCGACGGTGGAGCCGGTGCGGGCGACGGGAGCCGGCGAGGTGGCCGACTCGATCGGCGTCGCACGCTGCAACGGCCTCGGCTGCCCGGACGTCGAACGCGCCGAGAGCCACGCACGTTCGGCGAAGAAGCTGTCCGTCGCGGCGACCCGTCGCTCATAGGCGTAGAGGTCGATGACGTCGCCGCGGCGCAGCGCGCGCAGCGTGGCGCGCATCGGCTGGAACCGGCGGGTGAGCGTGGACGTGACCGAAGTCGACGCGACCCACTGACCGCCGGCGGTGTGCTCGCGCACGACGAGGCTGACCCGCTTGCCCACCGCCGACTGCGCCGCCGCACGCAGGTACATCCGTCCGGTATAGGCCGTGCCCGAGACGGACCGGACCTCGCCCGGCCAATCGTCGATCGCAAGCCGGCCGTGCACCGCCGAGGCCTGCACGACGAATCGGCCGGCCGGCGAGGATGCCAGTCGTCGGCGCTGCAGGTGAGTGCCGCCCCACGGGGCGAGCGTGTGCTCGAAGGAGGCGTTGACGAGGCGGTTGGCCGCAGCCGTGCGCGCTCGCGCCGGCGGCGAACCCGCATCGGTCAGCGTCAGGAAGAACCCCAGCGCCACCAGTGCAGACAGCACTGTGGCGATGCGCCGACTGGCGCGGCGCGGCAGCGGCAGCGGTCGCGATGACGAAGGCTCGGTGCTCACGGGGGGCTACCTCGATCGGCTGCGACCCCCGCGGATCACTGCATTGCTCGTCTCGACCCTATCACTATATGTGGTTTGTGTGAGATTAGGACGGGATACCGCCTACGCAGAGTCACGGACTCCGCACCTCCACCCGCGTGGCGTGCAACATTTCCCGGGTTTCGGGCATCCAGGCTCTGCTAGACATCGCGCAACGGGCCGGAGGCGTCGCTCATGGAGTTCGAGGACTACGTCAGGGCTCGGCGCAGCGCGCTGTTCCGATTCGCTGTCGTCCTGACCGCCGATCCGGTGCTGGCCGACGACCTGGTCGGTGACGTCCTCGGCACGGCGTTCGAGCGGTGGGCGCAAGTGTCGGCTGCGGACAACGTGCACGCCTACGTGCGGCGGATGGTGCTGAACGAGTTCCTGAGCTGGCGCCGCCGCCGGGCACGCACCGTCCCGTGGGTCGACCTGACCCAATTCGCTGACCCGACCACCGACCACGGCGACACGCACGCCGAGCAGCAAGCGCTGCTGGCCGAACTCAGCCTCCTCCCCGCCAAGCAGCGGGCCGCGCTCGTCCTGCGCTACTACGAAGGGATGTCCTTCGCCGACATCGCGGAACTGCTCGGCAGCGGCGAGAACGCGGTGCGCAGCAACGTGTCCCGCGCGCTGGCCCGGCTGCGCATCACCATGACCGACCCGACGGCGGATGGCCGGCGCCGATTTGCCAGCGAGACCGTGGAGGCGAAACGGTGAGGACCGTAGCTGACCTGGAGAAGCTCTACACGCTGCTCGAAGGGCAGGCCGACGCGTACCTCGCCGACTCGGCCCCGTCGACGCCTGGCGCGGCAACGGCACCCTGGCCGGCCGATCTGGTCGAGCCGCCCAGCAGAACGCGGCGGGCACATCGCTCGCGGGTCGCGCCGCTGCTGGCCGCCGCGGCCGTCGTGGTGTCGGTGTCCGTCGGACTGGCGCTGCACAACCTCGGGACCACCGACAATGCTCCCGGCTCCGGTAATGCGACGCCGGCCTGCCGAACGCCGCTGCCCACCGCGTGGCGGACAGCTCTGCACGCCAGGCAGCTCACGGTCGACGGGAAGTGGCTCTCCGCTGATTCGATCACCTCGGACGGACTGGTGGTCGCACATTGGTACGCCGCGGACGGGTCGTTGCACCTCGGCACTTCGTCGGACGGCGCTCGCATCAAGGACCTGTTCCGGCTGCCAGTGGCAGCCAATCGGTTTGTCACCCGCATCGCTGCCGACGCGAAGACAGCGGTGATCGCGCTCGCGCCCAACCGCCCCAAGGACAGCCCGTCCTCGCCGGTCGACGAACTCCGGCTTGTCGATCTCGCCACTGGCCGCTCCGAGAACATCCTGCCCGAGGCACCGATGCCGGTCGGCGACGTCGTCGGTCCCGGCGGTTGGGCCGTCATCCAGGACGGGGTGGTCTACTGGCTGGCCGGGCCCGACTACGACAACGCGCCGCAGATGCTGATGAGCTACGACATCGCGCACCGCACCTACGCGGCCCGCCCGACGGGCGAGGCCGACGTCTACTGGAACCCGCTCGGCATCAGCTGGCGCGACGGTTCGGTGCCGGTGCACGGCCTGCCCCCGGTGCTGCCGGCGACCGGTGAGCATCACATGACGGTGGCCTACGACGGATCGGCGGTCGCCTGGTCGCTGTACGACGATCCGTCCACCGTGTACTGGTCTGACAGTTCGGGGGTCACCCGGGCGGTCAGCCAGCACCTGATGAGTCAGGTGTTGGTGGAGGCAGTGGCCGGTCCCTACGTGCTGCTCACCTATGGCGAGGGCGATGTCAAGGATCAGGTCAACGGTGACGTGCAGGTCCTGGACACCCGGACCGGCGCCCTGGCCGACACCGGGCTGAACGCGTACGAAGCGAACCGCTCACGGAACGGGACGGTCACCTTCTCGCCGAACGATGCTGCCGGTTCGCCGTTGCTGGTGCTCGACACCGGCGGACTACCCCCACTGACCTGCACCTGAGTTCGGCGTCCAGGGTGGCTATTTGACCCCCTGGCGCCAAAACTCGGGGAGGTGAGGACTATCCCGCAGCTGCTGGCCGACGCTGCGGCACGCGATCCGGACGGAGCATGGCTGCGCGCAGACGACGTCGTGCTTACCTTCGCCGAAGCCGCCGGGGCGGTCGGTGGCCGTGCGGCGGCGCTCACCGGGCACGGCATCAAGCCCGGCGAGCTCGTCCTGCTCACGGCGCGCACCACATCGTCCTACCTGTTGACGTGGCTGGCGATCACCTCGATCGGCGCGATCGCGGTGCCGACGAACCCGGCGTCGACGCCCGCCGAGCTCACCGGCCTGCTCCACCAGACACGCCCCCGCGCCGTCGTCACCGACGCCGAGCTGCGTCCGCTGATCGAGCACGCGGTGGTCCTCGACGTCGACGAGCTGGCCGGCCCGCCGGCCGAGCTGCCGGTCGACGTCGCCCGGCCCGACGACGTCGCGGTGCTGATCCCCACGTCCGGCACCACCGGCCGTTCCAAGCTCGTGATGCAGACGCACCGCGCGTACGCGATGGCCGGCGAGGGGTTCCCGTTCTGGATGGAGCTCACCGCGCAGGACCGGCTGATGACCTCGCTGCCGCTGTTCCACATCAACGCGCCGGCGTACTCGGTACTCGGCTCGCTGGCGTGCGGCGCGGGGCTGGTGCTGCTGCCGCGGTTCTCCGCGAGCGGGTTCCTCGACGCCGCCCGCCGGCACGGCGCCACCGAGTTCAACGCGATCGGCGCGATGCTCGAGATCCTGATGCGCCGCCCGGAGCGTCCCGACGACGCCGACAACCCGCTGCGACTGTGCTACACCGGCCCCGCGCCGACCAGCGACCGGCAGCTGGAGATCGAGCGGCGCTTCGGGCTGCGGATCGTCTGCGGCTACGCGATGTCGGAGAGCCCGTACGGGCTGATCTGGCCGCACGGGTCGCGGCTGTACGGCACGCTCGGCACGGTCCGGCAGCATCCGACGATGGGCGTGGTCAACGAGGCACGCGTCGTCGACGAGGACGGACGTGATCTCGAACCCGGCGGGACAGGTGAGCTGCTGCTGCGCAATCCGGCGGTGACGCCCGGGTACTGGGAGCTGCCCGACGAGACGGCGGCGGCGATCACCGCGGACGGCTGGCTGCACACCGGCGACCTCGTCACGGGCGACCCGGACGGCGTCTACACCTTCGTCGCGCGCAAGAAGGAGGTGTTGCGCCGGCGCGGGGAGAACCTGTCGCCTGCCGAGGTCGAGGAGGCGATCGTCGCGCACCCGTCGGTCGTGGAGTGCGCGGTCGTCGGGGTCGCCTCCGAGCTGTCCGAGGAGGAGATCAAGGCCTTCGTGGTGACCTCGGGACCGGCCGACTTCGCTGCGTTGCGCGACTGGGCGGCGGACCGGTTGAGCGCGTTCAAGGTGCCGCGCTACTGGCAGCGCCTCGACGTCCTGCCGCGCACGCCGACGCAGCGAGTCGCGAAGCATCTGCTGCCGGCCGGTCATCCCGACGGGGAGCACGACGTCGAGCAGGACGCCAGCGGTGCCTAGCTGCGGTCAGCCGCGCTCAGATGCGGAAGAACAGGTTGAGGAATCGCTCGGCGATCGCCTCGTCGCCGCGGACCGTCCCGGTGCGGCAGCGGCCGAAGGTGGTCAGCACCAGGCCGGCGGCGTCGAAGTCGAGCACGCACGGCAGGTCGCCCAGGCCGTCCGGGTCGGCGGGCGCGAAGGTCATGCCGTCCGGCGTGATGCTCACCCGGAACTCGCCGGCGTTGTGCCCGCCGAGCACCCGGATGCCGATGTCGAAGGGCGCGGTGTCGGCGTCCGGGCGGATCGTCGACTGCCACAGCACGAGCATGAACGGGACGAGCAGGTCGGCCGCCTCGCCGGACATCGCGTGCGCCTCACCGGTGCCTTCGCGGACATCCCAGGAGTGCACGGCGTAATCCATGAGTTGCCCGGCGGCGTAGAAGAACGCCGGCACCGGACCCATGTACGGGTGCGTGACGATGAGCCCGCCCCAGTCCTCCGGGCCGATCTCGTGGAGCAGCTGCATGATCTTGTCGAAGTCGGTGCGCAGTCGCTCGAGCATCTCGCCCTGCGTGCTGCTGCGGAATTCGATCGCCCGGTCGCCGGCCACCTGGCTCATCTGCGGCAGGCTGAACGGCGGTGTCGCGTCGGTGTGCGAGCGGGCCGCGTCGAACGCGGTGAAGTACCCCTCGGTCGTATCGACGAGGTGGCCTACGACGTCCCTGGTCGTCCAGCGGGCGCAGGCGGTCTGCCGATCCCAGCAATCAACATCCGCGACAAGGTCGAAGAGCTTCTCGGCCTCGTCGCGCACCACTCGAAGAATGGTGTCCTTGCCTTCGTAGGTGGTCGCGTCCCATTTCCCCATGCCGGTCACCTCGAGTCCCTGGCGACGGGCGGCCCTGCCCCGAGCGGGTGCCGACCGCACCGCACTAGTTGTTGACGCAACTAGCAGACTCCCCGCGGGTGCGAAGTGTCAATGCCTAGCCGGCACATGTGCGGTCGGTCCGCTCGGGTTAGTGGGAAACGACGACGGTGCGCCTCAGACCGGACGCACGTTCTCCGCTTGCGGGCCCTTCTGGCCGGCAACGGTGTCGAACTCGACGCGCTGGTTGTCTTCGAGGCTCTTGTAGCCGTCGCCAGTGATTGCGGAGAAGTGGACGAAGACGTCCTTGCTTCCGTCGTCGGGCGAGATGAAGCCGAAGCCCTTCTCGCTGTTGAACCACTTGACCGTGCCCTGCGACATTGCTGCTCCTGATTGGTGCGATTGGACGCCGCACTTTGCCACGTCCGGTCGACTGCGACGTGCCTGGCTCAGGTCGGCGACGAGAAGCACGGGCGTGCGCAGGCAAAGATCCCGCGCGCCATGACGTGAAGGACTATTGCGAACAACCGCGCGCAGCCTAACACCGGAGCGGCTCAGGTGGTTGCCAGCGGGACGGGTCAGGCGTTGGCGTGCGTGTGGCGATGGGCGTCGTGCCCGGCGTGCTTGAGGCAGAAGTCGCCGGTGCAGCTCCCGCAGGTGGTCCGTGCGGTCGCCTCGCAGTTATCGACCTCGCAGGGTCCGTAGACGGGCGTCGGCCCGTATTTGTGCGACGGCGTGGTGTCCGGGTACTTCATGCTCACGCCTTTCCTGCGGGACAAGCTCATGCCTCCTCGCCGGAGGAAGACCCGGGTCGAAGCAGCGTCCTTGGTGACCTTGATCGTGACCGACATCCTGCCCGATCTGGCCGAAATGCGGACCAGTCATCGACACCCAGGCCCTGAAGCCGGCAACGAATGGCCGGCCTGCGGTACGGGCCTTGATGCCTCTCATCCTACACGTCGCGGCGCTCGCCGATCAGGCGCGTCGGTCGTCCCACGAGGGTCCGGACGCACGGATTCGGAGGACTTGTGCGGCGGTCGGCGATGCGCTCGCCGGCGGTCACGGATCCTCGACGAAGTCGATCCGCTTGATGGCCGAGACCGGGATGATCGTGATGCGCTCGCCGTCCAGGCAGTAGCCGATGAACCCGTCGGCACGCAGCCGGCGGGCGACCTCGTGCGCGAACGACGGGAGGTCGATCCCGAATCGCGCGTAGTCGCCGTGCAGCGGCCACAGCTGATCGGGGGCGAACTCGACGGTCGCCTGCGCGGTGAGATGCAGGGTTGCGTGCCGGCGATCATCACCCACGGCGCGGACTTTACGCTCGCCGGCTTGCACCAGACGTTTACGGACACGCCCTGTGGTGTTGGGAAGCGGTCATGGCGCGATTACGCGCGACCCGGCATGCTAAGCGTTGATCCGGCGGGCAGTCGCATGTCGGCACCCAACTCACACCCAGGGGCCAAACCGTGACCCTCTCGCTCGATCTCCGCCGCGGAAGTGACTTCTCCGTCCTGTGTCGTCAGGTCCGCGACGCGAAGCTGCTCGATCGCCGCTACGCCAGTTATCTCGTCCGGATCGGCGCAACGCTGTCGGCGTTCGCCCTCACCTGGGCGCTGTTCGTCTGGCTCGGGAACTCCTGGTACCAGCTGATCACCGCGGTCGCACTCGGGGTGCTGTTCACCCAAGTCGCGTTCCTCGGCCACGACGGTGGCCATCAGCAGGTCTGGCGGTCGCGGCGCGCCAACGACCTGCTCACCGTCTTCGCGGGAAACCTGCTTACTGGGTTGAGCTACGGCTGGTGGGTCGACAAGCACAACCGGCACCACGCGCACCCCAACCACGAGGGGCAGGACCCGGACATCGGCGACGGCGTGCTCGCGTTCACCACCAACCAGATCGCCAATCGTCACGCGCGGGTCGGCCGGTTCATCGCCCGCCACCAGGCCGCGCTGTTCTTCCCGCTGCTGCTGCTCGAGGGGCTCAACCTGCATGTCGCCAGTGCGCGCTTCGTGCTCACTGCCCGGAACTTGCGCTACGGGCGCACCGAACGCGCGCTGTTCGCCGTCCACATCGTGGCCTACCTGGGCGGGCTGCTGCTCGTGCTCGATCCCGTCAAGGCGGTGGCGTTCTTCGCCATCCACCAGGCGGTGTGGGGGCTGTACATGGGTGCCTCGTTCGCCCCGAACCACAAGGGGATGCCGATCCTCGAGCCGGGCAACAAGCTCGATTTTCTGCGCCGCCAGGTGCTGACGTCGCGCAATGTGCGCGGTGGCTGGTTCACCGATTTCTTCCTGGGCGGGCTGAACTACCAGGTTGAGCACCACCTCTTCCCGAACATGCCACGCCCCAGCCTTCGCAAGGCGCAGGTGCTGGTGCGCGAGTACTGCACCCAGCAGTCGATCACCTACACCGAGACGTCGCTGGTCGGCTCCTATGTCATCGTCCTGCGACATCTGCATGCATTGGGCGCGCCACTGCGCCCCGGCCGCTCCGCCTGAGAGCTGCGAACCCCGCCCCTCCAACGGTGCTACCGTGGATCTCGGTTAGGCATTTTTCCTTCACGTCATGACGCGAGGATTTCTGCAGCGCGCGACGTGGTCCCTCGTCCTTCGGTTCGGGTTCCGGCCTCTCACGCTATGGCCCCAGATCGCGCATACGGCGCGACTTGGAAGACTCTCCCGAGAGGACAACTCCATGGCACAGGGAACTGTGAAGTGGTTCAACAGCGAAAAGGGCTTCGGCTTCATCGCACCCGACGGCGGCGGACCTGACGTGTTCGTCCACTACTCGAATCTCAGTGGCAGCGGCTACCGCAGCCTTGACGACGACCAGCGCGTCGAGTTCGACATCGTCGCGGGCCAGAAAGGCCCGCAGGCCGAGGGCGTCCGCGCCCTCTGACCACTGCTGGACGGTGGTCCTCGTGCCGATCGGTATCAGGACCGCCGTCCGACCTTCGAAGGGATTCCCCTTGTTCGACTCGAACCTGAACGCTGATCTCGTCGGCCGTGCAGTGTTCGACGGACGAGGCGTCCGCATCGGGCAGCTGGTCAGCGTTTATGCCGACGTCGACACAGACGCGATGGACTTCGTCGGCGTCCAGATCACCAGACGCGGCAGGCGCCGCGCGGTGCTCGTACCGCTTACCGATGCGATCCTCGGCCCCGCCGGGGTCACCGTCAGATGCGGCCGGGACCTCGCGCGCAGCGCCCCTTCCGTCCGGGTCGGAGACCTGCTCCCTGCCGACGACGAACCACAGCTTTTCGCGCACTACGACATCGACTACCACCCCGCCCGCGACGGCGCGCGCCGGCTCACCGCCCGCTAATCGCGCGGCTGGCACGTGGGTCCGTAGCCGGCCGCGCTGAGCGCCAGCCGGGTGCGGGCGTTCGCCAGCACGGCGATTGTGCGCGGCAGCCCGGACGCCGGCAGCACGGTGAGCAGGCCGTGGCTGTTGACGAGATCGAGCAGATCGGTCAGGTCGGCACCCGAGTCGAGGGTGATGTCGCCGGTCGCCGCCCACAGCGTGCGCTGCAGCGCGATCGGGTTGCCCCGCGCGGACGAAGCCTCGTTCCGCAGCGCGGTGAAGACGGCTGCCGCGTTCCGGCTGCGCAGCCCGGCGCCGGCCCGCTCCCCCACGCCCACCCACACCCCGTCGATCAGGTGCCGCGGGTGCCGCGAACGCACGAGCGCGAGCGCCTGCGCGCCGTCGAGGTGGACCGCTCCTGCCTCATCGATCTCCAGCTGCGCCTTGCGGTCGCGGACCGGCCGCGCGATGTCCACCGTCACTCCGCCGAGCGCGTCGACGATGTGGGCGAAGCCGTCCATCGTCACGATCGCGAGATGGCTGACCCTGACCCCGAGCGTGCGGCACAGCCCGTCGACCAGTTCTTGCGGGCCGCTGTCGAAGGTGAGCGCCGCTCGTTCGACACCACCTTGTCGCGTCGTGAGCAGTAAGTCGCGCGGCACCGAGATCACCGACGACCTCGGAGCGCCGACGTGCACGAGCAGGATCACGTCCGCGCGCCGACCGGCGAACCGCGGCCCGGCGCCGCTCGACAATCTGCGGTCGCGGGCGTCCGAGCCGATGACCAGCCAGGTCCGACCCGGCCCACCGTCCGGGAACCGCACCGCGACGTGCCGCAGCCGGTGGTCGAGCACGACGACATCGGCGCCGCCGGCGAGCACGAGCGTGCACATGGTCGCGGCCGCCGCGATGACGCACTGCTTCCTGCGCCGCCAGGCTCGGCTTCGGGCGCCGCCCGCGTCAACAGGCGGCGGGTCGGTGCGCGGCAGGTCGTCGGTCACCGACCAGTCGCCCGCGGCGTCCGGGGTCGCGGTGCACGCCTTGCCAGGCATCCGATCGCCACGAGAAGCAACGAACTGACGACGAAGACCGATAGCCGACGCATCGAACCGCCTCCCCGCCGAGCGGATGCGCACGCCGCGGGCGCGGCGCGCACCGATCATCGCTGCATCAGGCACCGGACACAATGCGACCAAGGTTCCCCCTCTCAGCGCACGCCGCATGATCGCGATCATGCGGTGGCGACGCCGGTCGATCACCGCCGTAATCTTCTCGGCATGGGACTCGACGTCGGCCTGCGGGGACACGTCGCGCGAATCGTCACCGACGAGGACACCGCTCCGGCGCTCGGCAGCGGCGACGTCCCGGTGTTGGCAACGCCCCGGCTGCTGGCCTGGGCGGAGGCGGCGACGATGGCCGCACTAAACGGGCGGCTCGTGGCCGGCGCGACGTCCGTCGGATCACGCGTCGAGTTCGAACATCGCGAGGCGAGCGCCGTCGGGGCGACCGTCACCGTAACCGCCGAGCTCGTCGCCATTGACGGCAACCTGCTGCACTTCTCCGTCGCGGCGCACGACGAGGACGAGCACACCGTGGCTACTGGCGAGGTGGTCAGGGTGGTCGTGGAGCGGGAGCGGTTCCTCGCGCGGTTCGGGCCCCGGTAGTCGGCGGGCGGGCAGCTTCGGGTCCGGAGCTGCCCGCCCGGACGCGCTAGCGCGAGTGTGCGCCGGCGTAGCGCCGGCGGCCCGCCCACATGAGAAGCGCCCCGAGCGCGACTGCCACCAACCCGATCTCGACCTCTGCGGTGGTGCGCGGACCGGTGTTTGCGACCGGGCTGGTCGTCGGGACCGGCGGACCTCCCGCGGCGGCGGCGGACGCGTCGGACACGAAGATGACGTCATCCGGTCCGGCCGCGGCCTGCGGATAGACCGTCGTCCCGAAGTAGTTGTCGCACGAGGCGTTCACCACGTAGGTCACCTCGACGGGGTGCGGGATGTCGATATCGACCGACCACCGGCCCTTCTCGTCCGGGGTCGCCGTGAACACCTTGTCCGGGAACTGGTCGACGGTGACGAGGACGGAGGCCGGCGCGTCGAGCGGGAGGCATTGACGCCCGGCCACCATGAGCGTGTCCGTGGCGACGTCGGCGCCCGAATCGTCGGCGACGTCGAATTCATAGATCGACACCGACAGCGGTGGACCGACGCGCGGCTCCGCCGTCGCGGCCTGGGTCGGTACCAGGGTTGCGAGCAGAACCACAGCGGCGACGGGGATGAGCAAGCGACGCATCGCACGGCCTCTCTGTTGGGCGTGTGTGCACCGTAGCGAGCGCGCCGCCGCGCCGCTCGCCGCCTGGCCCGATCAGTCCGTAATGCGCGGAAAGGGTTGTTCCTGTTCGAGCAGGAACGCCGTCTCGATCAGCGTGCGCTCGTCACCGTAGGCGGCCGACAGCTGCACGCCGATCGGCACACCCTGCTCGGCCAGCGCCGCCGGCAGCGAGATCGCCGGCGTGCCGGCGATGTTGTTCAGCGGGGTGAACGCCACATAGTTCTCCAGGCGGGTGATCAGCTCGTCGAACGGCACGGTCGGGCTCAGGTAGCCCAGCTCTGGAGTGACGTGCGCGAGCACCGGCGAGAGGACGAGCTCGTGGCGGGCGAACATCCGGGCGTAGGCGTGCTTCGTGGCACGCAGCCGGCGTATCGCGCCCGGCGTGCGCCGCAGGTTGCGCCGGTGGTACCCGCGCAACCCGACCGTCAGCCCGTCGAGCCTGCGCGCGTCGAACGACCGGTCGAAGGTGATCTTGCCGGTCGCGGCGGCGAGCGTCGCCAGCAAGCCCCAGTACTGCAGGAAATCGGACGCGAACTGCTCGGTGATCGGCACGGAGATCGGCTCGACCACGTGCCCGGCCTTCTCCAGCAGCGCGGCGGTCTTCTCGACGGCTGCCCGCGTCTGCGCGTCGACGACCGCACCGTTCACCGACTCCAGCACCAGGCCGACGCGCAGCCGGCGGCTGGCCGGCCCCTGTACCAGTCCGATCGGCGGCAGTGCGGGATTGCGCCAGTAGTCCTCGAGGGCAGCGGTTAACGCGGCGGTGTCGCGAACGGTGCGGGTAAGCACCCCCTCGGAGACCATGTTGATCGGCAGGTGCCTGGCCTGCTCGCCGTCGACGTGGCGGTGCCGGCTCGGCTTGAGTCCGACGAGCCCGGCCACCGCCGCGGGGATCCGTATCGAGCCGCCGCCGTCGTTGGCATGCGCGATCGGGACGACCCCCGCGGCGACCAGCGCGGCCGCGCCGCCCGACGAGGCGCCCACCGAGTAGCCGGTCTGCCACGGGTTGCGCGTCGGAGGCTCGGCTCATGAACTCGGTGCTGGCGTTGAGCCCGAACTCCGGCAGCCGGCTCTTGCCGAGCACAGTCATGCCGGTGCTCAGGTACTGGCGGGTGTAGGCGCCGTCGGCCTTCTTCGGGCGTGCGACGTAGGCCTGCGTGCCGTGGTTGGTCGGCATGCCGCGGACGTCGGTGTTGTCCTTGACGTAGGTCGGCACCCCGTGCAGCGCGCCGCCGCTCGATTCCGGCGTGCGCGGCGCGGCGTAGCTCGCGAACGCGACGGCGTTCAGCTGCGCTTCGACCGCCTCGGCCCGCGCGATCGCCGCGTCGGCGAGATCCGGCGCGCGCACCTCGCCGGCGGCGATCAGCCCGGCGAGCGCGACCGCGTCGTGCGCGCCGAGCGCGTCGTCGCGGAACGCGTGCACGCGGTGTCCGGTCGGCCCTGCCATCTGCCGCTCACACTCCTGTGGTCGAGCGCGGGTAGGCGATCGCCGGATCGGTGAGCACGTTCACCAGATACGGCACGCCGGCGACGAACGCGCGGTCGAGCGCGGCGCCCAGCGACGCCGGATCGGTCACCGTCTCACCGTCCCCGCCGAGTGCGCGCACGACCTCGTCGTACCGCGTGCCCGGCCGCAACTCGGCGGCGACGTCGTAGCCGTACAGGAACTGCATCGGGTGCTTCTCCAGCCCCCAGATGCCGTTGTTGCCGACGATCATCACCACGGGCAGCCGGTGCCGGACGAGCGTGTCGACGTCCATGAGGGAGAACCCCGCGGCGCCGTCGCCGAGCAGCAGGACGACCTGCGCGGACGGCCGCGCCAGGCGGGCCGCGATCGCGTAGCCGAGCCCGGTGCCGAGGCAGCCGTACGGCCCGGGGTCCAGCCAGCCGCCGGGGCGCGCCGGCTCGACGAACCGGCCGGCGAAGGAGACGAAGTCGCCGCCGTCGCCGATCACGATCGCGTCGTCGGCCAGCCGCGGCACCAGCTCGCCGTAGATGCGCGCCGGGTGCAACGGGGTCGCGGCGGCCGCGAGCAGCCCGGCGTCCTGGGCGACCGCGGCGTCGGCCTCGGCGCGCAGGGCGGCCGTCCAGTCGCTATAGGACGGGCGGCTCGACAGCTTCTCCCACATCTCCCGGACACCGTCGATGACGAGGGTGAGATTGCCGGCGGCCGACGCGGCGAGCGGGCAGTGTGTCGCGACCTGGTCCGGCGCGTCGACCAGGTGCACGACGCGCGCGGGTGCGGCACCGTCCTTGCCGCCGAAAACGCCGTAGCCGAGCCGGAAGTCCAGAGACGTCCCGGCGACCAGCACCAGGTCGGCCTGGCTGAAGGCGCGCGACCGGGCGCGGGTGACGAGCAGCGGGTGACCGGCGGCGACGATGCCGCGTCCCATCCCGTTCGCGATGACCGGCAACCCGGCGGTGTCGGCCAGCCGGAGCGCCGCGTCCTCGGCACCGTCGGCCCACACGTCCGAGCCGAGGACGAGCACCGGCCGCTGCGCCGCACCGAGCAGCGCGGCGACCGCGGCGAGCGCGTCCGGATCGGGCTCGGTGCGCGTGGCGTCCGGGCCGGCGATGGTGGACGTGGCGATCTCGGCGCGGGAGAACAGCTGGTCCATCGGGACGTCGAGGAACACCGGGCCACGGTGCGGCCGTTGAGCGAGCCGCAAGGCGTCGTCCACGCTCGTCGCGAGCTGGGCGACCTCGTGCACTGTTGCGGCGTACTTGGTCACCGGAGCCAGCAGCGGCGGGTGGTCGAGTTCCTGCAGCGCGCCGCTCCCCCAGCGGAAGGCGGGTGCCCGCCCGCCGACGACGAGCACCGGCGAGGCGTTGAAGTACGCGCTAGTGACGGCCGAGACGCCGTTCGTCACGCCGGGTCCCGCGGTGAGCACCGCCAGGCCGGGACGGCGGGTCAGCTTCGCCGTCGCCTCCGCCGCGAACACCGCGGTCTGCTCGTGCCGCACGTCGATGATCGGCATCGGCGGATCCGCCTTGACCGCGGCGTCGTACATCGGGAAGACGTGCGCGCCGCTGAGCGTGAACATCCGCTCGACGCCGTGCGCGCGGGCGACCGCGAGGGCGAGCTCGCCGCCGTGCCCCTCGATCATGGACTTGGACTCCGTCACCGGGCGAACCTACTCCCGCGTCTTTGCCGGCCGGCGCGGGGTGATCTCGGCAGCATGTGTTGACCGCGGCAGCCGATTCAGCGGCAAGCGTGACCTGCAGAGGCGCACACGACCGCGGCTACCGGTCGTTTGATCTTGCCGCCGCGGAGGTACAGAGTGCCTCTCTGGTTCTGTACGACGCACGTAATACAGAACCAGAGAGGCACCACCCTCCCGCCGCCGTTGGGGGGTTCAGCTGGACCGCCGACCCGGACGTTTCCCCGCTCGCGCGAGCGGGGACACCGGCATCTTCGGTAGTGCCGTCCAACCCATCGACCAGATGCGCGCAGGGCCTCTTCCTCTGCTCGGACGAGCATGAGGCTGACTACTTCGTAGCGATGAACAACACCGCTGGCCCGGTTGGCGTATGCGTTCTGCGCCAGCCGCTACGTAGGCTCAGACGATGATCCACGGAGCACACGTCGTTCTCTACAGTGCGGATGCTGAGGCAGATCGAGCGTTCTTTCGCGATGTCCTGGAGTACCCGTGCATCGATGCAGGGCACAACTGGTTGATCTTCGCGCTCCCGCCGGCGGAACTCGCCGTTCACCCGGCAGAGTCCAACGGAGGTCACGAGTTGTTTCTCATGTGCGATGACGTCGAGGCATTTGTCGAGCAGATGTCCCAACGCGGCGTCGAGTGCGCGGAACTGAGTAGCGAGCGCTGGGGGTCGCTCACCCGGCTTACGCTCCCCAGCGGCGCAACACTCGGCGTCTACCAGCCGTCGCACCCGTCACCGCTCACCGTGGACTGAGGGCGAGATGCTGCACAAGATCGCACTCGGTCGCGCAGCCGCGGACCACCTGCCTGGCCGAGGGTCGTCTCAGCGCTGCGCAGCGGCCGCGGGCGTTCCGAGTCTGACCGCCAGCGACGACCAGCCGCGTAGCACCCGCGTCGGCCTGCGGGTGCCCGTCCCGGTGAGGGCGAGATCCGGGTACCGGTCGAAGAGGGTGCGCAGGCCGACCTCGCCCTCGAGGCGGGCGAGCGCGGCGCCGAGGCAGAAGTGCCGGCCGCCGGAGAAGGCGAGGTGCCGGTTCGCGTTCGCGCGCCGAACGTCGAACGCGGTGGGATCGGCGAACACGACCGGGTCGCGATTCGCCGCCGCGATGATGATCGCGACGAACGAGTCCCGAGGCACCGGCCGCCCGGCGATCTCGAGGTCGCGATTGGCCACCCGCGCCGTCATCTGCACCGGCGACTCGAGGCGCAGGATCTCGTCGACGGCGTTGGGCCAGCGGTCGGGCTCGGCGCGGAGCACGTCGAGCTGGTCGGGGTTCTCGACGAGCAGCCGCACGCCGCTGCCGAGCAGGTTGACCGTCGTCTCGAACCCGGCCGCGAGCACGAGTCCGGCAGTGGCTCGCAGCTCCGCGTCGTTGAGGTGCTGCCCGTCGACGGTGGCCTGGATCAGCTTGCTCATCAGGTTGTCGCCCGGTTCGCGGCGCAGCCGCGCCAGGTGCTGGCCGAGCCAGCGGTCGAACTCCAGCAGGCCGCGTTCGACGCTGCAGAACTGCGCGTACGTCAGGGCGAAGTCCAGGCTCGGCGCCATGTGCTCGCCGAGCTCGAACACCCGCCGCCGATCGGCCTGCTCGACACCGAGGATGTCGCTGATGATCGCCACGGGCAGTTGCGCGCAGTACTGCTCGACGATATCGACGGGGCCGGCCACACCGGCCAGCTCGTCGAGCAACCGATCGGCGACGGCTTGCACGTCCTCGCGCATCGCCGCGACCGCCCGAGCCGTGAAGACCGACGACACGAGGGTGCGGTAGCGGGTGTGCGTCGGCGGCTCGACCGCCAGCAGCGACGGCGCCTCCAGCGGGTGCAGCGCGCCGGTGCGGGTCATCCGCTCGATCGGTTGCAGCCGGGGCAGCACGCTCGAACTCACCGACGTGGTGCGGAACTCGTCCGAGCGCAGGATCGATTGGGCGACGGAGTGCGTCGCGGTCACGTACCCGATGCGGGTCAGGCTGAGCTCACCGGCGGCGCGCAGCTGCTCGTACAACGGATACGGGTCGGCACGCACCGACGGGTCGGCGATGAGCCGCGCCTGCAGGTCGCCCTGCTTCGCCCAACGACGGGTGGCCACCCTGCCCAGCCCGTGCAGCACAACCCAGCGCGCCCTCATCCGCATGGCACCACTGTGGCAGAGCCGACGCTGCCTCAGCGGAGCAGGCGAGCCTTGGCCGCCTCGAACTCGGCGCCGGTGAGCGCGCCGCGGTCGCGCAGCCGGGTCAGCCGTTCCAGCGCGTCGACGAGGTCGGCGGACGTCATCGCGACGTCCGCGTCGACGTCCGCGTTGTCGGCCGGGCCGCCAACCGCCGCGCCGGCCTCGGCGCCGCCCTGCGGCAGGGCGTGCTTCGGCGCGGCGGCGTGGTTGGGGACGGTCGCCTCCCGATCCCATCCGGGGCCCGGCGACGGCCGGCCGCGCGCGGCCTCGTCCTCGGCACGCAGCACCCGGCGCAACACCTTGCCGAGCATGTTGTGCGGCAGTTCGGTGCGGACTTCGATCTGGGTCGGCACCTTGTAGGCCACCAGCCGGGCGGCGCAGAAGCTGCGCAACTCGTGCCTCGTCCACCGTCTTGCCTTCGTGCAGGACCACGAAGGCCTTGACCGTCTCGCCCCGGTAGAAGTGTGAGATGCCCGCGACGGCGCACTCCTCCACCGCCGGGTGTTCGGCCAGCACGTCCTCGATCTCGGAGGGAAAGATGCTGAAGCCGCTCGCCAGGATGATGTCGCGCAAGCGGTCGACGATCGTGACGAATCCGTCGGCGTCTATCACGGCGATGTCCCCGGTGTGCAGCCAGCCGTCGTGCAGCATCGCCGCGCTGTCCGCGGGTTGCTTCCAGTAGCCGCGGAAGACCTGCGGCCCACGCACGCACAGTTCGCCGGCGACGCCGGCAGGCACGTCGCGCCCAGGGTCGTCCAGCTCGGCGATCCGCACGTCCGTGCCCGGTATCGCCAGGCCGATCGTGCCGGGCCGGGCGTCGTCGTTGAGCGGATTGGCCAAGGCGACCGGCGAGCTCTCGGTCAGCCCATACCCCTCGACCAGGCGCCCGCCGGTCACCGTCTCGAACTTCGTGACCGTCTCGGGCGGCAAGCGCATCGCACCGGAGACGCACGTCCGGATCGAACGCAGGTCGTGCTTGGACGTCCGGCGCGACCGCACGATCTGGTCGTACATCGGCGGGACGCCGGGAAACACCGTCGGCCTCCACTTGTCGATGGCCTTGAACACCAGGCCGAGGTCGAAGGTCGGCAGCAGCACCAGCGTGCCGGCCACCAGCATGTTCACCGTCAGGCACATCGTCAGCCCGTACACGTGGAACATCGGGAGGACGGCCAGGAACGTCTCGTTCCCGCGCTGCATGTCGGGGTCCCAGGCGCTCGCCTGGTGGGCGTTCGCGACCAGGTTGCGGTGGGTCAGCATCGCACCCTTCGGTGCGCCGGTGGTGCCGCCGGTGTACTGGAGCAGCGCGAGGTCGTCCGGGCCGACCATGGCTTTCGGGAACGGCCCGGACGAGGAGTGCAGCAGCTTGCCGAACCGCACGACGTCCGCGTTCGGCGGCAGCTCGGCGACCAACTGCTCGCGCTTCTCCCGCACACCGGCGAACGGCAGGTGCAGCGCGAGCCGCTTGCCCGAAGGCAGGTAGTCGGCCAGGGAGGTGACTATGACGTGCTGCAGCGGGGTGTCCGGCCGAGCCTCGGCCAGCCGGGCGTACGCGCCGTCGTACACGATCGCGACCGTGGCGCCGCTGTCCGTCAGCTGGTGAACGAACTCCGGCGGCGTGTACAGCGGGTTGTGCTGGACGACGACGCCCCCCAGCCGCAGGACCGCGAAGAACGCGATCACGTTCTGCGGACAGTTCGGCAGGATCAGCGCGACCCGATCGCCCTTGCGGACCCCGAGGTCGTGCAGCGCGGCAGCGAAGTGCTTGACCGCGCCGACGAGCGCCTTGTAGGTCATCGTCCGGCCGAGGAAGGTCAACGCGATGCGCCGCGGGAAGTCGTCCGCGGCGTCGTAGAGCAGTTGGGTCAGCGCGACGTCGGGCACGCCCACCCGATCGGGCACGCCGGGTGCGTACCACCGGAGCCAAGGGCGCACCGCAGGCCCGCCCAGTTCGCTCACCAGGCAGATTCAAGCACCGGGGTCCCGCCGCCGCCAGGAAGGCGGCCCGCGATCGGTCAGCCGACGACGGCCTTGGTGACCACCTGGCTGGCCTCGGCCGGCCCGAAGGTCGGCGGCGTCGGTCGGAGCTCGGCCGTGCCCAGCCGCACGACGACGGTTCGCGAAACCGGGTCGACCTGGATGAGCTGGTTGCCGAGACCCAGCGCCCAGAACATCCGCGCCGGGGCAGTCGGCACGAGGCGACCGCGCCGGGGTCGGGCACCGCTGAGTCCGTCGAGGCTGACCGCCACGAGCGGGTCGGTCGCGATGGCGCCGGGCCGGTTGAGCCACCACAGGTAGCCGTAGGCGGCGTTCAACGGTGTCGACGGCCGCCCTGTCGCTGCATCGACCCACGCAGCCGAAACGATCCGCCTCCCATCCCACATCCCACGGTTCAGCATGAGGACGCCGAGCCGGGCCAGGTCCTCGCACGTCGAGTGCACGCCGGTGAAGGTCTGGGCGTTGCCGGCGGTGTCGGTGGTCATCGTCGTATGCGCCATCCCGAGCGGCCCGAACAGCCGCTGCTCAGCGAAATCCACGACGTCTTGCTGGGTGGCGCTCTGGAGCACCCGCTGCAGCGTCTGGATCGCCGAGTTGTTGTAGGCCCACACCCGGCCGGGCCGCTCGTCCTGGCCGAGCCCGATGGCGAACGAGGTCCGGTCCCGGGCGCGGATCAGCCGTCCGTAGTCGATCGCCGGTGACCACTGCCGACCCGAGTCGTTGCCGAGCAGATCGCGGACGCTGACCGAGGCCGACGGCGTGCCGCGCCACTCCGTGACCCAGGTGGCCGCCGGCTGGTCGATGTCGAGGACGCCGACGTCCTGGGCGATGCCGACGAGGATGCTGGTGATCGACTTCGTCACCGAGAACACGTCCTGCCCGGAGTCCGCCGTCGCGTCACCGAAGTACCACTCGCCGGCGAGCTTGCCCCGGCGGGCCACCACGAGGCAGTTCGACTTGCCGCGTCTTGCGACGCCGGCGATCCTGTCCAACGCCGCACCGTCGAGCCCTACCGACGCGGGCGGCACCACCACCCACGCGAAGCCCGAAGTCCCCGCTGGGGAGCTCGTCGACGGCCGGGTCGGCGGGGACTGCTCCGGCGAGTGCGTGCACGCGCCGACCAGGACGAGCCCGGCGACCGCCACCAGGCCGACCCGACGGCGGTTGCCCGAATGCCGCAGCCGCAGATCCATCGTTCGCACAATCCCACGTGCCGATCCGAAACGGGGCAACTTGTCGGCTCGCCGCCGGTCGGGGAGGCTGAGCCGATGGCCGGGTCGAGACGCTGGCTGCTTGCGCTCGTCCTGGTCGCGGCAGCCCCCGTCGAACGCCCGCACCTCGACGCTGCGCTCGATTAGCCTGCGAAACCGGCCTGAGATGATCTTGTGCGTCATCCCGCGGTCCAGCACAGGTGGCAGCACAAGATCGGGAAGTTACGAAGGTGGCGGCTCGTCGTGCGCGATATGGGTGAGCTG
The DNA here is from genome assembly GCA_963797455.1 of uncultured Actinomycetota bacterium. GTDB lineage: Bacteria > Actinomycetota > Actinomycetes > Mycobacteriales > Jatrophihabitantaceae > Jatrophihabitans. The sequence goes on from CAWCPK010000001.1 coordinate 782,458, forward strand.
GCTCCAGATGAGGACGACGAACACCGCGGAGCCAACGAACGCGAACCAGAACGGCGCGGCGACTCCGGCGTGCTGCGCGAGCACGCCGCCGATGCCCGACCCGATGACGAGCCCGCCGAACACCCCGACGGTATTGACGCTGCCGACTCGTCCCTGCAGCCCGGCGGGGACGGCTCGCTGGCGCACCGTGATCGACGTCGTACCCCAGATGAACGCATGCGCGCCGAAGACGAAGAAGATCGGCATCGCGACCAGCGGCGTCGTGGCGAGAGCGAGACCGAGGTGGGTCAGCGTCTCGATGATCAGCCCGACGCGCATGATGTTTCCCAGGCTGACCCGCCGGATGATCCAGCCGTAGGACAGCGTGCCCACCAGGCCGCCCACCGCAGACACCGTCGTGACGAGCCCGAACCCGACCGAACCCAGACCCAGCCGCCGGGTCGCGTACAGGACAAGTACCGACCAGGCCGCGCCGAACGTGATGTTGAAGGTGAAGATCGTCAACACCAGGGTGCGTACCGCGGCGTGCCGGCGGACCCAGCGGAATCCCTCCGCGATGTCGTGCCGGACGGCCGTCTTTGCGCCGTGCTCGCGAACGTGCGCCGGAAGGGCGATCCGCGAGACGAGCACCGCGCCGAGCGCAACCAGGGCAGCCTGGGCCGCGAACGGCCACGCCATGCCCACCGTGAATAGCACGGCACCGATCGGCGGGCCCGCCAACTGGTTGACGGTGATGAAGCCGACCTGGATGCGTGCGTTGCCGATCGCAAGGTCATCGCGGTGGACGAGCATCGGCAGCAGCGTGCTGGTCGTGTTGTCGGCGAAGACCTCCGCCGTGCCCATCGCGAACAGCGTCGCGAGGACGAGCGGGATCGAGACCGCTCCGGTCGCGATCGTGAGGCTGAGGATCACGAGCAGGACAGCGCGCAGCAGGTCGACGGTCACCACGATGAGCTTGCGATTGACCCGATCGGACAGCGCCCCCGCCCAGATTCCGAAGACGAGCGGTGGCAGCCATTGCAGGAACGCCGCCGACGCGATCAGGAAGGCGCTCTGGGTGAGCGACGCCACCAGCAGTGGACCCGCCGCGATCGCGATGCCGTCGCCGGTGTTGCTGAGCCACGAGGACGCGAGCAGCCATCTGAACCCTGAGCCGAGGCGTTTCGGAGCGACGACGTCGACGAGGGTGCTCACAACGATGTGAGGCTAGCCGCTCGAGCAAGCGCCAAGCGCGGTCGCGATCAGCTGGCCTGCCCGGCCCGGTCGACGCCCGCGCCTTCGCGGGCCGGCGCCACGTGGCCGATGCGCAGCGTGTCGCGGGTGTGGCCGCGGCGCGGATCGTCGAAGCCCAGCCAGGCTGTCCGCAGGTGCGGACCCGGTGCGGGCTTGCCGAAGTGCCAGCCCTGCGCGACGTCGCAGCCGAGCGCGCGCAGCGCGACCACGTGGTCCAGGGTCTCGACGCCTTCGGCAACCACCCGCAGACCGAGCCCGTGGGCGAGTTCGATCGTGGCACGCACGATGGCCGCGTCGCTCTCCGACGTGGTCATCGCGATCACGAACGACTTGTCGATCTTGATCTCGTTGACCGCGACGCGCTGCAGGAAGACCAGGGATGAGTACCCGGTGCCGAAGTCGTCGACAGACAGTTGGACGCCGACGCGGCGCAGCCGGGCGAGCACTGCCTCCACCTCCGCGGCGTCGCTGATCATGGTCGTCTCGGTGATCTCCAGGACGAGCCGGTGGGCGGGCAGGCCATGCCTGATCAGGATCTCCGCCACGTCGCCCGGCAGCCGCGGGTCGAGCAGGTTGCGAGCCGAGAGGTTGACCGAGACCGGCACGCCGACACCGCGCCGGTGCCACACCGCGGCCTCGGCGATCGCCGCGTCGAGGATGGTGCGCGCGAACTCGTGCACCACTCCTGAGCGGTCGACGAGGTCGATGAACTGATCCGGCGCGAGCAGCCCAAGAGTCGGATGGCGCCAACGCGCGAGAGCCTCGGCGCCGACAACGCGACCGGTCGCGAGATCCACCTGCGCCTGATAGTGCAGGACGAACTGCTCCGAGCTGATCGCGTCACGCAACTCGGCCGCCAGCGTGATCCGGCCGAGGGTGTTTTCGTCGCGCTCGATGCGATACCGCGAGACCGCACCACGCTGCTCCTTCGCCTGGTACAGCGCGGTGTCGGCAAGACGCAGCAGGTCGTCGGGGTTGGTCCCGTCCTCCGGGTAGCAGGCGATGCCGATGCTGCCCCCGACGGCAAGGTGCAGCCCTTCGTACTCGACGACCTCGGCGAGCACCCCCAGCAGCCTGTTGGCGACGACCTCGGCGTCAGCCGGCGTCCGGAGGCGACGGACGACAACCGCGAACTCGTCGCCGCCGAGCCGCGCGACGACGTCGTCCGCGGCGACCGCCCGGGCGAGGCGGGCGGCGATCGCGCACAGGATCGCGTCCCCGGTGTGGTGGCCCAGCGTGTCGTTGATGTCCTTGAAATGGTCGAGGTCGATGAGCAGCAGCGCGGCTGTCGCCCCGGCGTTGTCGGCCTCCACGACGGCGGTCGCCAGTTCGGACTGCAGGACCCGGCGATTGGCGATCCCGGTGAGCGGATCGCGGGTCGCCTCGTACGCGTTGACCTTGGCCTGATGACGCATCTCGGCGTACAGGCGGGCGTTCTGCAGGCTGGTCGCCACGCTGTGCGCGAAGGTGCGCAGCACGACCTGCTGCCGCCTGCTCAACCCGCTCGGCTCGCGCACGCCGACACGCAGGATGCCGATCACGGACACGTCGGCATCGACCGCCACCGCCAGCGGTTCTTCCACGATCAACGCCTTGAGACCGACTTCGCCGACCTGTCCGTGAGCATCGACGGTCGTCGTTCCGGCCGGATCGTCGTGTCGGTAGATGACCGGGGGACCGCCCTCCTCCGGACTGAGCCGCAGTTCCGCGAACTCCGCGTTGAACAGCGTCACTGCGCGGGCGACGGCGGCCTCGGCGACCTCCGCCCGGTCCAGCAGGGTGAGTTCCTTCGCCGCCGCATCCAACTGCTGCCACACGTCGCTTTCCTCGAGGGCGCGAAAGTAGGCGCGATAGGTGAGGAACAGCAGCACGAGGCAGAACGGGACGAGTACCGCCACACTCCCCCGCCAAGTCACACTCACCAGCAGGAACGCGATGGCGATGTTGCCGGCCATCATGCCGATCTTCAGCAGCGCACCCTCTCGTACAACGGTGCGCAACGCACGGCCGCTGGCGAGCGAGACCACCCCGGACACGGTGAGGCTGTTCCACACGAAGAACACGCACACCGCGGTTGTCAGGGCGACGTAGCCGAGCGTCGTGCGAACGGGGTTTGCGGGGTCGTGGACATGGAAGAAGCTGAGCGCCAGTGCGCACAGCGCGGAGCCCGCGGCGATCGATCCCACGTTGAACAAGATCTTGCGGATATCACGCTGTGCCATCAGTTGCGCGATGCCGACGCCGACCGGTGCGGTGATCGAGATCCACGGCCAGGGCGTCAGGACCAACCCGACCAGGATCGCTCCTTCCGACCAGGTGAGCGTGTAGCTCTCGGGTCCGAACCGCAGATGCAGAACGGCTACCTCACTCATCGCCAATACCGCGACCGCGAGCAAGATGCGCCACACCGTCGGGCGGTCCTGCGTCGTCACGGCCTTGATTACGGCCACGATGAGCGCAGCACCGCCGACAATGACCATTGCCGCCACGAACGCGTCGAGGCGCCGCGCGTTGAACCGGCCAAGACGCTGTCCCGGTGGGGAATCGCCTTCAGCGGCGGTCTGCCCCGGCATTGTGTCGCCCTCCGTTACGGCGCGGACCGCTCGCCCGGCACGTGCAGGCTGCGCGCTGGCCGGCCGCCCCACCAGAGCGTCAGGAATTCACTCGAGGCCGCGTCGGCTGTCAGGTCTTCGCTGGTCCACGAGCCACCGGTCCACGAGCCACCCGTCCACGAGCCACCCGTCCACGACGCACCCGTCCACGACGCACCCGTCCACGACGCACCCGTCCACGACGCACCCGTCCACGACGCACCCGTCCACGACGCACCCGTCCACGACGCACCCGTCCACGAACCACCGGTCCACGACGCACCCGTCCACGACGCACCCGTCCACGAACCACCGGTCCACGACGCACCCGTCCACGACGCACCCGTCCACGACGCACCCGTCCACGACGCACCCGTCCACGACGCACCGGTCCAGGAGGCACCGTCCCACTTCTGGCAGTCGGCGGTGATCTCGCCGACGATCACGTCGGGCGTCCCGTCCTCACCGCAGTCGACCTGAACGTGCCGGCCGCCCCGGCTGGCCTCGAGCGATCCGAGGCCGGTGGCGACCGGGAGCTGCTGGATCGCAAACCCGGCCGCCTCGGTGTTCGTGTGTTTCAGGTCCAGCCGGCCCGAGCCCTGCTCGTAGCGCGACTCGCCGGCGAGCGGCTTCGCGTTGGACATAAGGATGTGCTTGACCTGGTCCGGCGTCAGACCCGGCCGGGCGTCCAGCAGGAGCGCGACCGCTCCGGAGGTCACCGCGGCGGCCTGCGAGGTGCCACTGCCCTTGATGTAGCTCGGCGAGATCAGCGCATTCGGGTTGTCCTCCTCGATCAGCGACCCGTAGGAACGCTGCGCGATCAGCGTGCGGCCCGGCGCGACGAGATCCGGCTTCGCGTACCCGGCGGCCGTCGGCCCGACCGAGGTCCACTCAGGAATCGAGTCATCCGCCGGACCCGCCACGGCGCCGTCGTCGAACGCACCCACGGTCAGCACCATCGGGTCGTCGGCCGGCTTGAGAATCGTGCGGGCGGTCGGGCCGGCGTTTCCCGCCGCCACGACCACGACGATGCCCTGCCGCCACAGCCGCTCGACGGCGTAGTCGAGCGGGTCGACCGTCGGCGACTGCCTCGACGGGGTGCCCCACGACAGGTTCAGCACCCGGATGTTGAACTGGTCCTGGTATGCCGACACCCAGTGCATCGCCTCGAGCACGGTGGACACGTCGGTGGCACCGTTGCGACCGGCGACCTTGACCGAGACGAGCGTCGTGTCCGGCGCCATCCCGGTGTATCCGCCGGATGTCGAGGTGGCGCTGTCACGGCCGTCGCCGCCGATGATGCCGGCCATCACGGTGCCGTGGCCGAACGAGTCGATGATCGTCCCCTCACCCGAGAGGTCGGGGCCGTAGACCACGCGTCCGGCAAGATCGTTCATCGGCGAGATGCCGGTGTCGATGACTGCCACGCCGACGTTGCCCGTGTTGCCCGCTTTCCAGAGCGTCGGCGCGTTCGTCGTCTTGACGAAGTCGGAGGCCGTCGCGCTGCTGGCGATCGAGTCGTCGGAAGTGCTCTGGAAGTGGACGGCGCGGTTCGGAGAGATCGAGACGATCGCGCTCGAGCAGGCGAGGCCGGCGAGCGTCGCGGCCGGCACGGAAGCGTGCACACCGCTGATCATCGGTTCGACGGAGACGACCCGGCCCCCTGCTCGGGACACCGCGGCCGCGGTTGCCGGACCGGAGCGGCCGACGACTATGACATCCGCTCGGCCGGACGTCGTGCCGAGCAGCGACGTGTCGACCTTCTCAGGGCAAGCGCTGCCGCGAGTGGGCGAAGCGGCCTGCGCGGCCGCAGCGACAGGCGCCGCAGCGACGACGAGAGCCGCGAGGCTCAAGCCGGCTAGCAGAGATCCGCGCACCGGCGATTGGCGGCGCGAAGCGTGGTCCGACATCGGTTCCCCTCCCTGGGACAGGGCAGTAGTCATGTCTCTCCATCGGCGGGCGAACCGAAGACCTGAGCCGCTGGGAGGGGATTGTGCAGGCTTGCCCCCGCAATGCCGGTTTTAGGTGGATCTGCATCCAAACGCTGCTGCACCCTTTCCCACGCCGGCTCGCGTTCGAGCCGCCCGTGAAACTTGGCACCGCATTACGGACTCCAGCCTCGTCCCCGCTGTGGGGCGTGGAACAGGGCCGAACGACCCACTATTCTAACCAGATTTTGACATTGCGAAAGCCGAACCTGGGACGAACATTCACGAGGCGGTGCGGCGCCGGCACCGGGACGAAGGCCGCGCGGGTGACCCTTCGGCGGCGGCCCACCGCGCCGCCGTCGCCCCACGGTGGGCGGATCGGTGACCGGGCGACGGTGCTGGCGACAGCGGCCGGCGCTTGGCCTAGACTAGAACGTGTTCCAGTTTCGGCAGCGGCCCATGAAGGAGCAGGCATGCGCACCGCCATCTGCGACGAGCTCGGCATCGAGTTCCCGATCTTCGCCTTCACCCACTGCCGCGACGTCGTCGTCGCGGTGAGCAAGGCCGGAGGCTTCGGCGTGCTCGGGGCCGTCGGCTTCACGCCGGAGCAGCTCGAGATCGAGCTGAACTGGATCGACGAGCACATCGGCGACCACCCGTACGGCGTCGACATCGTGATCCCCAACAAGTACGAGGGCATGGACTCGAACCTGTCGGCGGAGGAGCTCGACGAAGCTGCTCCGTCGATGGTGCCGCAGGAGCACCTAGACTTCGCCCGCAAGATCCTCGCCGACCACGGCGTCCCGGTCGCTGACGACGGCACCGACGAGACGCCCTGCAGCTGCTCGGCTGGACCGAGGCGACGGCGACGCCGCAGGTCGACGTGGCGCTGCGCCACCCGAAGATGACGCTCATCGCCAACGCGCTCGGCACGCCGCCCGCGGACATGATCGAGCGGATCCACGACCGGGGCCGCAAGGTCGCGGCGCTGTGCGGCTCGCCCTACCAGGCCCGCAAGCACGCCGACGCCGGCGTCGACATCATCATCGCCCAGGGCGGCGAGGGCGGCGGGCACTGCGGCGAGGTCGGGTCGATCGTGCTGTGGCCGCAGGTGGTCAAGGAGGTCGCGCCGGTACCGGTGCTCGCCGCGGGCGGCATCGGCAGCGGCCAGCAGATCGCCGCAGCGCTGGCGCTGGGCTGCCAGGGTGCCTGGACGGGCTCGCAGTGGCTGATGGTCGAGGAGGCCGAGAACACCGCCGTCCAGCAGGCAGGCGTACGCGAACGCGACGAGCCGCGACACCGTGCGCAGCCGCTCGTTCACCGGCAAGCCCTGCCGGATGCTCAAGAACGACTGGACGGACGCGTGGGAGCACGGCCGAGCAACCCGCGAGCCGCTGGGCATGCCGCTGCAGTACATGGTGTCCGGCATGGCGGTGGCCGCGACGCACCGCTACCCGGATCAGACCGTCGACGTCGCGTTCAACCCGGTCGGCCAGGTCGTCGGCCAGCTGACCAGGGTGGAGAAGACCGCGACGGTCGATCGAGCGCTGGGTGCAGGAGTACCTCGACGCCACGAACACGCTGAACGAGCTGAACGCCGCCGCCGTGTGACCGTCGCCTGTCGCCCAGCACTATCGTCGGCGTGAGATCGATCCGCGGCTCTGGAGGTCCTGATGGGCACCGAAATCACCGTCGGCAAGTTGGCGGACTTTCCGGACGGACAGCTCGTCCCGGTCGACGTCGACGGCCACTCACTCATCGTCGCGCGCGTCGGTGAGCAGGTGCACGTCGCCGCGAACCGCTGCCCGCATCTGGGCTTCTCGCTGACCCGCGGCCCCGGCGGGCTGAAGTACGCCGACGGCGTCGTGCAGTGCCCGTGGCACAACTCGCGCTTCAACGTCTGCACCGGCGAGAACCTCGACTGGGCGAGCGGCTTCGCCGGGCGGACCGTCCCACGCTGGTCGCGCAAACTCGTCGCGCTCGGCCGCAAGCCGCGCGACCTGAGGACGATGCCGGCGAAGGTTACGGGCGATCAGGTGGTCGTCACCCTCGAACCGTAAGGCGTTCGCGACGGCACGGTGACGCCGGTGCCTGGTTCGGCGCTTCACGACGTGGCACCCGGCGTGTCGCGACGTGGGTGTTCCGGCTCGCCCCTACCGTCGAATTTCAAGGAGGCGGCGGGAGCATGCTCGTGATCGCAGTGGCGGCGTGCGTGGTCTGCTGCCTGACCCTGGTGGGGGCGTTGGTCCACCGCCCTCGAAAGCGCGCGCGGGCAAGAGCCGAGTCGCAACGAGTCGAGCTCACCCGGCTGCGCGAGGAGGATCGCGCCCGACCCGCGATCGATGCGGCGGGCGAGCCCATCTGGCTCGAGGACGAGGACGTTCTCTGGCACGAGATCGTGTGCTGGCCGACCCGGCGACGACCCCGCCCCGACCAGCGCGACTCGACGGTTCAGCCCCGCCGCCGCGCCGCGCGTTAGACGGCGCTGCCCCACCCGCGGCTGCGGGCTGACGATCTTGTGCGCGAGGCCGCTCCCGGGGCTCGTGGGCGTTGCGGGCCGCACAAGATCACGAGCGCACGCAAGTTCGGGACGGGACAAGAGCGTGGACAAAGGACGGCGCCGCACCGGGTCGAGTGGTCAGGACCGCGGCAGGTAGGTGACGGTCCGCGTCCCGGCCAGCAGCGCACGCAGCTGCGTGCGATCGCCGGCGACCACGCCCGCCCCGCGCGCCTGGACGAGCACGTTGCCGTACGCGGCGGCCTCGACCGGCCCGGCCACCACCGGCAGCTCGCACGCGTCCGCGGTCAGCTGGCAGAGCAGCGCGTTCTGGGCGCCGCCGCCCACGAGGTGCACGACCTCGACCTCCGCGCCGGACAGCGCCGCCGCCTCGCGCACCGTCCGCCGGTACGCGGCCGCCAGGCTGTCGAGGACGCAGCGCGTGACCTCGGCCGGCGACTCGGGCACCGGCACGCCCGCGCGCCGGCACTCGGCGCGCAACCGCGCCGGCATGTCCCCGGGCGGCAGGAACTCCGGCCGGTCGGGGTCGATGACGCTGCGCCCGGCCGGCAGCGTGGCCGCCTCGTCGAGCAGCCGCGCCAGCTCGACCACGACGCCGCCCCGCTGCCACGTCCGCACCGACTCCTGCAGCAGCCACAGGCCCATCACGTTGCGCAGGAAGCGCACCGTGCCGTCCACGCCGAGTTCGTTGCTGAAGTTCGCCGTGCGCGCGGCGTCGGTGGTCACCGGCGCGTCGAGCTCGACGCCCACGAGAGACCAGGTGCCGCACGAGATGTAGGCGAACCGGTCGGCACGCGCCGGGACGCCGAGCACCGCCGAGGCGGTGTCGTGCGAACCGACCGTCCACACCGGGACCTCGCCGAGCCCGCAGTCTGCCGCCACCGAAGCGAGCACGGCGCCGATCCGCTCCCCCGGCTCCCGCACGGCCGGGAGCAGGTCGGTGCGCAGCCCGAGCCGCTTTGCCAGGACGGTCGACCACGAGCGGGACCGGACGTCGAACAGCCCGGTCGTCGATGCGGTGGTGACCTCGCCGCCGCGCTCGCCGGTCAGCCAGTAGCCGAACAGATCGGGGATCATCAGCAGCGCGGCCGCGTTGCGCAGCGCCGCGGTGTCGCGCGCGGCGACCAGCTGGTAGATCGTGTTGAAAGGCAGCCGCTGCACACCGGTGACGCCGTACAGCTCCTCGGCAGCAAGCACGTTGTCCACCGCCTCGGCGACGCCGTCGGTACGCGCGTCCCGATAGTGGACGGGGTTGCCGAGCAGGGCGCCGTCCTCGTCCAAGAGCGCGTAGTCGACCGCCCACGAGTCGACGCCGACCCCGGCGAGCGGCCCGGTCCCCCCGGCGATCCGCAGCCCGTCGAGCACCCCCGCCCACAGCGCGAGGGCGTCCCAGTGCAGCGTGCCGCGCACCCGCACCGGACGGTTCGCGAACCGGTGCACCTCGTGCAGTTCGATCGCGTCCCGGTCGAACGCGGCGACCATCACCCGCCCGGACGACGCCCCCAGATCGACGGCCGCAAAACGCGACGTCACAGCCGACCTCGCTTCGCTCGGTACGGCTGGCCAAGCCTGTGCCTTCGGCTCGCTCCGCAAGCGTCGCTCACAGGACCCCATTGTGCGCGGCGAGCACTACGACCTGCACCGGCGCGTCGGCGCCGAACCGGTCGCACAGCGCGCGGATCCGGCGCCGGACGGTGCGCTCGCTCAGCGCGAGCCGGCGGGCGACGGCCTCGAGCACCAGACCCTCGGCGAGCAGCCGGATGAGCGCGGTCTCCTCGGCGTCCAGAATCATGCGCGGCTCGGTCACGACTCCACCCATCACGTGCTCCTCTCGAACGGATCCGCGCGTCAGCGCAGGAAGGCGGCGGCAACTCCGGCGTCGACGGGTATGTGCAACCCCGTGGTCTGCGACAGGTCGCCGCCGGCGAGCGCGAACACCGCGGCGGCCACATGCTCGGGCAGCACCTCGCGCTTGAGCAGCGTGCGCTGCGCGTAGAACGCCCCGAGCTCCTCCTCTGGCACTCCGTACACCGCGGCGCGCTGCGCGCCCCAGCCACCGGCGAAGATCCCGGAGCCGCGGACCACCCCGTCCGGGTTCACCCCGTTGACCCGGATGCCGAGCTCGCCCAGCTCGGCAGCGAGCAGCCGTACCTGGTGCGCCTGGTCGGCTTTCGCGGCGCCGTACGCGACGTTGTTCGGCCCGGCGAAGATGCTGTTCTTGGACGCGATGTACACGATGTCGCCGCCCATATGCTGCGCCCGCATGATCCGTGCCGCCTCGCGCGACACCAGGAACGAGCCGCGCGCCATCACGTCGTGCTGGACGTCCCAGTCGGCCAGCGTCGTCTCGAGCAGCGGCTTGGAGATCGACAGTCCGGCGTTGTTCACCACCAGGTCGACGCCGCCGAACGCGAGCGCGGCCGCGGCGAACGCGGCGGCGACGTCGTCCTCGGCTGTGACGTCGACGGTCACCGCGACGGCGACGTCGGCCGAGCCGATCTCGCGCGCGACCGCCTCCGCCGACGACGCGTCCCGGTCGGCGACGACGACGCACGCGCCCTCCGCGGCGAGCCGGTGCGCGATCGCGCGCCCGATGCCCGAGCCGCCGCCGGTGACGAGCGCGATCCGGGTCGCCAGCGCTTTGGGCAACGGCTGCCGGGCGAGCTTCGCCTCCTCCAGCGCCCAGTACTCGATGCGGAACTTCTCCGACTCGTCGATCGGCGCGTACGTCGAGATCGCCTCGGCGCCGCGCATCACGTTGATCGCGTTGACGTAGAACTCGGCGGCCACCCGCGCGGTCTGCTTGTTCGCCCCGAAGCTGAACATGCCGACGCCCGGCACCAGCACGATCGCCGGATCGGCGCCGCGCATCGCCGGCGAGTCGGCGGACGCGTACTTCTGGTAGTACGCGGCGTAGTCGGCGCGGTAGGCGGCGTGCAGCTCGGCGAGCCGGTCGATGACCTCCGGCAGCGGCGCCGTGGGCGGCAGGTCGAGGACCATCGGCCGCACCTTCGTCCGCAGGAAGTGGTCGGGGCAGGACGTGCCCAGGGCCGCGAGCCGCGGGTGCTCGGCGCGCGCGACGAAGTCGAGGACGACCGGCGCGTCGGTGAAGTGGCCGACCTGCCGGCGATCGGTCGAGGCCAGGCCGCGCAGCACCGGCGCGAGCGCGGCCGCCCGGGCCCGCCGCTCGTCCTCGGGCAACGTCTCGTGCACGACCGCGCCGAACGGCTCCGGCCGGCCGCGGGACGCGATGAACGCCTCGGCGGTGCGGATGATCTCGAGCGAGTTGGCCTCCGACTGCCCGCTCGTCGCGCCCCACGCGGTGCTGCCGTGGCCGCCGAGGATGCAGCCGATCGCCTGCGGGTTCGCGCGCGCGACCGCCGCGATGTCGAGACCGAGTTGGAAGCCGGGACGCCGCCACGGCAGCCACACCACGCGGTCGCCGAAGCACTCGGCGGTGAGCCGCTCGCCGTCCGCCGAGGTCGCCAGCGCGATACCCGAATCGGGATGCAGGTGGTCGACGTGCGGCGCCTCCACCAGCCCGTGCATCGCGGTGTCGATCGACGGCGCCGCACCACCCTTACCGTGCAGGCAGTAGTCGAACGCGGCCACCATCTCGTCCTCGCGCTCGACGCCCGGGTAGCCGTCGACGAGGGCGCGCAGCCGGTCGAGCCGCAGCACTGCCAGGCCGGCCGGGGTGAGGGTGCCGAGGTCGCCGCCCGAACCCTTCACCCACATCAGCTCCACCGGCTCGGAGGTGACCGGGTCGACGGCCGTCCCCTTCGCCGACGTGTTGCCGCCCGCGTAGTTGGTGTTGCGCGGGTCGGCGCCCAGCCGGTTGGACCGGGCGATCAGTTCGTCAACGGCAGTCATTCAGGCGCTTCCTCGAGGTTGCTCAGATCCAGGGCGAGTCGACGCCGAACTCGGCGGCGATCCGTTTCAGCTCGGCGCGGGACAGGCCTTCGGCCCGCTGCCCGGCGACCAGGTCCAGGTACTCGTAGCGGGCGCCGGTCTCCGCGTACTCGATGCGGTCGACGGCGCGGGTGACCGAGAAGTCCGACCGGGCCATCACGCCGTGCTTGCTCCACAGCACGATCTGGCACTCGCGCAGCCCGGCCACGTTGGCGGCCATCAGCTCCGGCGATCCCGGCACCATGAACTCCAGCACCCGCACACCCTCGGGAAGCGCCACGATCGCCTCCGGCTCCCACCGCAGGATGGCGGCGTTCAGCGCCTGCGTGGAGCGGTACGCCGGCACGTGGCTGAGGTAGGTCAGGTGCGGTGGCTGGGCGTGCACGACCGCCTGGAACGGGATGCCGCGGCGCGCGACCTGGTCCTCGTGGACGGCGAGGTGGGAGTTGAACTCGCTGGTCACCCGGTCGAACAGCCGCCGTGGCGAGGTGTGCACGGTGCCGGTGCGGCCGTCCTCGCCGACCCGTACCGCGGCCACGTTCGCGAGCGGGTCCTCGGCGATCTGCCGCAGCCGGCGTCCCGATCCGGTCACCAGCAGCGTGCGCCCGGCGAGCGACGGAGCGGGCAGCGGCAGCTCGATCGGCGCCGCCTCCGGGAAGTGGCGCCGCACCTCGACCTCCCAGCCGAGGTAGATCGAGATGTTGCCGGCACCGGCCTCGCTGGCGTCGATCTCGCAGATCCGGCGCCCGCCTGCCCCCATGCTGGCGAGCAGTTCGTCGAGGTCCGGGTACGGCGCGGTCATGGGCATCGCGGTCAGGCACCCCAGCCGGCCTGGGTGCCGCCGACCCGCTCGGCCACGATGCGCTCGGCGTAGCCCGAGCGCGCGTACGCAGCCATCGGGTCGGCGTCCAGCCCCCGCTCGGATCGCAGGTCGGCGAGCAGGGGCCGGACGTCTGTGTTGTAGGCGTCCATCAGCACGGCGTTCGCGCCGAGGACGTCGCCGGCCCGCTGCGCCGCGGCGAGCGCGTCCAGGTCCACGAGCAGCGCCTTGGCGCTCGCCTCCTGCACGTTCATCACCGAGCGGATCTGGCCCGGGATCTTGGGCTCGATGTTGTGGCACTGATCGAGCATGAACGCGATCTCGGCGGCCGCGTCGAACCCGTCGCCCACTCGCACCTCGAACAGGATGCGGAACAGCTGGAACGGGTCGGCAGCGCCGACCATCAGGTCGTCGTCGGCGTAGAAGCGCGAGTTGAAGTCGAACGCGCCGAGCTTCCCGGCGCGCAGCAGGAAAGCGACGATGAACTCGATGTTCGTGCCGGGCGCGTGGTGGCCGGTGTCGACGCACACCTTGGCCCGCTCGCCCAGCTGCAGGCAGTGCGCGAACGACGTCCCCCAGTCCGGCACGTCCATCGTGTAGAACGCCGGCTCGAACAGCTTGTACTCGAGGATCAGCCGCTGGTGCTCGCCGAGCCGCTCGTACACCGCGTGCAGCCCCTCGGCGAGCCGGTCCTGCCGCTCGCGGATGCTGTCCTGGCCGGGGTAGTTGGTGCCGTCCGAGAACCACAGCTTCAGATCGCGCGAGCCCGTCTCGTCCATCACGTCCACGCACTCGAAGAGGTGCTCGAGCGCCTTGCGCCGGATCCGCGGCTCGGGGTTGGTGAGGCTGCCCAGCTTGTAGTCGTCGTCCTGGAAGACGTTTGCGTTGATCGTCCCGAGCTCGATGCCGAGATCCTTCGCGGCCGCCGAGAGCGCGGCGTAGTCGTCGACCGTGTCCCACGGGATGTGCAACGCCACGGACGGCGCGACGCCGGTGTAGCGGTGCACCTGTGCCGCGTCGGCGATCTTCTCGTACGGGTCACGCGGCACGCCCGGCTGCGCGAACACCTTGAACCGCGTCCCGGAGTTGCCGAACGCCCAGGACGGCAGCTCGATGCGCTGCCTGCCGAGGACCGCGTTGACCGCCTCACGGTCGACCATGACCAACCTGCTTTCGTGTTCTCAAGGAGCGACTTCGACGAGCTCGACGCCGAGCAGCTCGGCTGTTGCGCGCAGCTCCGGACGCAGGTCTCCCACGCCGAGCGCCCAGTGGTGCGAGATGCCGGTGGCGCTCCACGCGTCGGTCCACTCGCCGGGGTCGACGCCGAAGTCGACGCGCGAGGTGGTGTTGCCGATCTGCAGCACCGGCCCCGGCACGACCGTCCCCGCCGACGCGACGAACCGGAACGTGCCGTCGCGCTGCTGGGCGATGCCGAACGTGGTGACCGGGCCCGTGCTTGACGTCGAACTCGACGGACACCCCCCAGCCGCGCTTGCCGTGGTAGACGCCGAGCCCGCGCAGCAGCGGGCGCCGCTCGCTGATCGCAAGGTGTGCCGGACCGTCGTGGCCCATCTCGACGACCCCGTCGCGGAAGTTGAGGGCCTGGAACTCGGTGAACGAGCCGCCGCCACCGAGCCGGTCGACGATCAGCATGGCCAACGAGGTGCGCAGCTCGTACTCGCCGGCCGCCGGGATGCCGCGCGCGGTGAGCAGCGAGGCGCCCAGGATCATCCCGGCGCCGAGCCGCTCATGCTGCTCGCCCTCCAGCCCGCGGTGGTAGTAGGCGAGGCTGTCGAGGCTGAAGTCCGCGACGAGCCGGTCGAGGCCGACCGACACCTTCGCCGCCCAGCGGAAGTCCTCGTCGATCACCGAGTCGTCCAGCTCGAAGACGTCACGAGCCAGCGCCATGCGCTGATCGACCTGCGCCTCGCTGGCCGCGTCCACCCGCACCCGCAGGTCATCGAACTCGAGCACCTCCAGGTGCCCGCCGAGGTTGGCCGGGACGAGGGTGAGGTCGGTCGAGACGTCGAGCATGCCGGGGTACAGGTGGCCCATCAGGCCGTGCCGCCCGGTCCGCAGCGCGCCACGGACGCCGGCAGCCTTGATCCAGCGGGCGATCTTCGCCCACGCGCGCTCGTCCTCGAGGTAGCCCGAGACGGAGCGGAACGGGACACCCAGCCGCAGGAAGGTGTTCGCCATCTCCGGAAGCGGGCAGGCGCCGCAGTACGCGAGCCACTGCCCGGTGTCGAACGTGGCGTGGTCCATCGCCTCGGTCGGCTGCAGGTTGATCAGCAGGACGGGCGCGCCGCTGCGCTGCGCGATCGGCGCGAGCATCGACGCGGTCATGTACGTGGTGAGGAAGCCGACGATGAGGTCGCAGCCGGCGACCCGCAGCTGCTCGGCGGCGCGCGCGCCGTCCTCGGCGTCGGAGATGAACCCGACGTCGACGACGTCGCAGTCGAGTGCGCGGCATCCGCTCGGACACCCGCCGGGCGGACGCCTGGAGCTGGGGCAGCAGGTCGGGGAACTGCGGCCAGTACGCACCGAGCCCGCCCGCGACGAGACCGACCTTGGTGGGCCGCGGCGTGATCCGCTGCAGGCCGATGCGTTCGGCTACCACACTCATGCTGTGCCCCCTAGCTGGTCCTCCAGGTTGAAGATCTCCTCGAGCAGGGCGAAGGACTCGTCCGGCCCGCGGCCGTCGAGGCCGACGAAGTACTTGCTCATCTCGGCCTGCCAACGAGTGTTCACCTCGGTGCGGGCCATCGCCTGCTGCGCCGCCGCGAGGTCGTCCGCCTCGACGTAGCCGACGATCAGCCCGTCCGGCCGGGCGAAGATCGAGTAGTTGCGCCAGCCGGTGTCGTGCAGCGCGTGCAGCATGTCCGGCCACACGGCCCGGTGCCGCTCCTGGTACTCGTCCAAGAGATCCGGACGGACCTGCAGCGTGAAGCAGTACCGGGCCATGCTGCCGCGTCCGGCTAGAAGTTGAACTGGTCGATGTTGGACTTGTCGAACACGGTCGGCGGGCCGAGGACGACCGAGAGCTCGCCGTCACCGGTGGCCATCGTGTACGTCTTGTTCAGCGAGCCGGACGTGAACGTCGAGCCGGCCTGCAACGCCGTCCCCGAGGCAAGCGAGGCGGCCGCGTACCCGGCGAGATAGCCGAGGTCCGAGGGGTTCCACAGCTCGAAGGACTGCACCGTCCCGTCCTTGATGTACTTGCGCATCTCCGAGGGGAGGCCGAGGCCGGTCAGCGTGACCTTCTTTGCGACGTCCGGGTGCGTGGACAGGTACTGCGCCGCGGTGGAGATGCCGACCGTCGTCGGCGAGATGATGCCCTTGAGGTTCGGGTACGCGGACAGCAGGCCCTGCAGCACGCTCAGCGAGGTTGCCGGGTCGTCGTTGCCGTATACGGTCGAGACCAGCTTCATGTTGGGGTACTTCTTGAGCTGGTCCTTCATGTACTTGATCCACGCGTTCTGGTTCGTCGCGCTCGCCGCGGCCGACAGGATCGCGATCTCGCCCGCGGAGTTGATCTGCTTGGCGAGCAGGTCGACCTCGGACGTGCCGATCGTCTTGGTGTCGGCCTGGTTGATGAACAGGTGGTTCGGGCTGCTACCGCACTGGATGTCGGAGTCGAAGGCGACGATCTTGATACCCTGCTGCGCCGCCGTGTTCAGCGTTGGGCAGAGGGCGGACGGGTCGTTCGCGGCGACGACGATCGCGTCGGCGTGCGCCTGGATCGCGGCCTGGATGGACGGCAGCTGCGCGGCCGCGGTGTCGGTGGTGCCGCTGCTGACGGTGACCGACCCGCCGAGCTCCTTGAGCGCCTTCTCGCCGCCCTTGTCCGCGAGCACCTCGTAGGGGTTCTGGGTGTCCTTCGGAATGAAGTACACCTTCAGCCCCTGCTTGATGCCACCACCTGCGCTCCCTGACCCGCTCCCGCTCCCGGTTCCGGCCGGGGTGGTGTCGTTGTTCTTGGTGTTGTTGGTGGAGCCACAGGCGGCGAGCACGCCACCGGCGAGCACCGCAGACAGCGCCGCGATGGCGACGCGTCGCGTCGTCCGGATTCCGGTCATGGTGTCTTGCCTTCCTTTGGGTGGATGGGGCGGAGTGGGTAGAGCGGTGCGCTCAACGTGGCTGCGGTCTGGCCCGCCGTCGTAGGTGCTCTCGGGCACGACGCAGCGCATCGCCACCGTTCGGGACGATGACGCTGATCAGGAGCAGGACGCCGGTGACGATGTTCTGCTTGTCGGACGAGACGTTGAGCTGGGTGAGCGCCATCTGCAGGCTGCCGACGATGGCCACGGACAGCACGACGCCGAAGATCGTGCCGCGGCCACCGAAGATCGAGACGCCACCGAACAGGACGATGGCGACGACGTTGAGTTCGAGGCCGGCGCCGGCGTTGTAGCTCACCGACTGGTTCTGGATCGTGAGCAGGATGCCCGCGAACGCGCTCAGCACGCCGCTCAGCACGAACAGCCAGAACTTCATGCGCTTGACCCGGATGCCGGCGAACTGCGCGGCCTCCGGCTGCAGCCCGATGGCCACCATCGCCCGGCCGACCGGCGTCACGTGCAGGACGACCCCGAAGATCACCGCGAGGACGATGAAGAACAGCATCGACCAGGACAGCTGCGTTCCCGGGATCGAGTTAGCGCTGACGTGGACGAACCAGCTCGGGAACGGCCGGTCGCCGATCGTCGGGATCGTCAGCGAGCCGAGGAGCACCTCGGCGAGCCCACGGAACAGGGTGAGCGTGCCGATCGTGACGGCGATGGACGGCAGCCCGAACCGCGCGACGAGCAGGCCGTTGAGCGCACCGCCGACGGCGCCGACGAGCAGCGCCACGGCGAACGCCGCCCAGAGGTTCCAGCCGTGGTGCCACAAGTAGCCCACCATGGAGCCGGACAGGCCGAGCATCGATGCGACCGACAGATCGATCTCGCCGGTCATCACGACGAAGGTCATGGGCAGCGCCATGATCGCGATGTAGCCGGTGTTGATGCCCAGATAGAAGACCGTGCTGGGGTCGGTGAAGGTCGGCGACTTGGCTGAGGCCCAGATCAGGACGCCGACCAGCACGACCACCAGGCCGGTCTCCCAGCGCGCCACGTTGCGCCACAACGGCTGCCGGCCGTCCGCGCCCTTGGTGAGTGCCACCGGGTTGTCCGACGCCCGGGTCGCGAGGTTAGAGCTCACGGTGCGCCGCCTCGGCCGACTGCAGCGACTTCGTGACGCGCAGCGAGAGCCAGCGGTCGAACGCGATGGCGGCGAGCAGCAGGGCCCCGGCGATCGCCTGGTTCCAGAACGCGGAGATCCGTGACGCGACGAGCGCCTGGTTGATCGTGTTGAGCAACAATGCGCCGAGCGCAGCGCCGACGACCGTCCCGCTGCCGCCGAAGATCGCAACGCCGCCGACGACCACCGCCGCGACCACGCTGAGCTCGTAGCCCACGCCGCCGCTGTTGTCGATCTGGGTGTGCAACGCGAGGAACAACGCCCCGGCGAAGCCGGCGAGCGTCCCGCTGATCACGAAGGCGGTGAAGACGCGGCGCTGGATCGGCACGCCGGCGAGCGCGGCGGCGTCCGGGTTGGAGCCGATCGCGTAGAGGTCGCGGCTGGCGCGGAACGACCGCATGCCGTAGCCGGCGATGGCCACCACGACGGCCACGATGATCGCGAGCCACGGAATGCCCAGGAACGACTTGTAGCCGACCTCGGTGAACCCGTTCGGAATCGCCTCCGGGTCGATCCGGTCGCCGTTGACGATCACGCCGTCGATGCCGCGGATGATGTAGAGCATGCCGAGGGTGACGACCAGGCTAGGAACGCGGAGCGCGGTCACGATCAAGCCGTTCACCGCACCCGCGGCGACCCCGACCAGCGTGCCGATGACGAAGCCCGACCACACCGGGATGTGGTGGTACTTGAACAGGTCGCCGACGACGTAGGCCGACAGGCCGAGCACCGAGCCGACCGAGAGATCGACGTTGCGCGTGACGATCACGAGCGTCTCGCCGACGCCGAGCAGTGCGATCAGGGCGGCGCCGCTGAGCAGCTGCTGGACGCTGTTCGAGTCGACGAAGTGGTGATTGTGCAGCGTGGTGACGACCACCACGAGCACGATCAGCAGGGCGATGCCGACCTCGCGGGCCCGCAGGATCGTCATGACCGCGCCGCTGCCGGCCCTGCCCTGGGCGATCGCCGTCATGCGGGGTCCCTGCGAAATCGTGGAGCGCTCTTTGCGGAACGATTTCGTGGGGTGCTCATGCCGCGAGGCTCGCGTTCTGGCCGGTGGCGGCGCGCATGATCGACTGCTCGTCGGCCTCGTCGCGGCTCAGCTCGGCGGTGAGCCGTCCTTCGCGCAGGACGAGAACCCGGTCGGCCATGCCGAGCACCTCGGGGAGCTCCGAGGAGATCATCAGCACCGCCATGCCGTCGGCGACGAGGTCGTCGAGGATGCGGTGCACCTCGGCCTTGGTGCCCACGTCGATCCCGCGGGTCGGCTCGTCGATGATGAGCAGTCGCGGTCCGCGGGCGAGCCACTTGCCGAGGACGACTTTCTGCTGGTTGCCGCCAGACAGCGTCGAGACGGCGTTGCGCAGCCGGCCGTACTTGAGTTGGAGCCGACCGGCCCAGGTGGCGGCCAGCCCGCGTTCGCCCGACCGGAAGATCAGCCCGAATCGACGCAGCCGCGACAGCGAGGCGAGCGCGACGTTGCGGTCGATGCCCAGCTCCATGACCAGGCCCTGCTGCCGGCGGTCCTCGGGCACGAGCGCCATGCCGGCGGCCATCGCCGCGCGCGCGTCGCCGTTGGGGAGTGCCCGGCCGGCGAGTCGCACGGTGCCCGCGTCGCGCTTGTCGATACCGAACACCGCGCGGGCGACCTCGGTACGTCCGGCGCCCACTAGACCGGCCAGTGCCACGACCTCGCCGGAGCGCACCGTGAAGGAGATGTCGTGGAACGCTCCGTGCCGGGAGAGGTCCGTGACCTCGAGGACGACTTCGCCTGGTGACGACTCCGTCTTGGGGAACAGTGCTTCCAGATCGCGGCCGACCATCGAGCGGATGATGTCGTCGATCGTGATCTCGTCGACAGGCGAGCTTCGGACGAACCGGCCGTCCCGCATGATCGTGACGCGCTGGCAGCAGGCGTAGACCTCTTCGAGGCGATGCGAGATGAAAAGCACTGCCGCGCCCTGCGAACGCAGCGTCTCGATGACGGCGAACAGCCGGAGGACTTCCACGGTGGTGAGCGCGGCGGTGGGCTCGTCCATGACGAGGACCCTCGCGTCGAAGGAGAGCGCCTTGGCGATCTCGACGATCTGCTGGTCGGCGACCGACAGACCGCGGGCCGGGCGGGACGGATCGAGGTGCACGCCCAGCTGGGCGAAGACCTCGCGCGGCGCTGCGTTCCATGGCGCGCCGGTCGATGCGCCGCGCGCCACCGAGCGGTTGCCGCCCCAGAAGATGTTCTCGCGCGACCGTGAGGTCCGGGAACAGCGACGGCTCCTGGTAGATGATCGCGACGCCCGCGGCCTGCGCGTCGGCGGGGCCGCCGAACTCGACCGGCGCGTCCTCGATGGTGAGCGTGCCGCTGTCCGGGCGGTAGACGCCACCGAGAATCTTGACCAGCGTCGACTTGCCCGCGCCGTTCTCGCCCACCAGCGCGTGTGCCTCGCCGGGGTAGAGGGCGATCGACCCGTCGCCCAGGGCGACGACCGCGCCGAAGCTCTTCGTGGCCCCCTCGAGGACCAACCGGGCAGATGGGGCCATTGCCGCGTGCTACCTCCTGCAGGCCGAGGTTGACCCGGATCGGTTAATGAAACCTTTCACTTCCGTTGCGGAGACCGTAATCTCGCTCACGATGAACGTCAAGGGCGAGTTTCCGGGTTGTTACTGCTCGTTTCGCGAGGCCGCGACGTCCCTTGATCGAGTTCCCCGGCAGCGTCCACGCGTCCAGCGCGGCCCATCGGGGCTATATTCTCCGAAACGTTTTAATGCGGCGTTCTCGTGCTGCGAGGCCGACGGGAGGGCGAGATCTCGTGAGTGAGTCAGCGAGCGTCGTCGACGTCGCGGCCCGGGCGGGCGTCTCACTCGGGACCGTCTCCAACGTGCTCAACCGTCCCGACCGGGTCGCCCCGGCCACCCGGGATCGCGTCATGCAGGCCATCCGCGAACTCGGCTTCATCCGCAACGAAGCGGCCCGGCAGCTGCGCGCCGGTCGCAGCCGCACGATCGGGCTGGTCGTGCTCGACGTCGGCAACCCGTTCTTCACCGACCTCGCCAAGGGCGTCGAGACGACGGCCGGCAAGTCGGGGCTCTCGGTCATCCTGTGCAACAGCAACGACGACGACGAGCGCGAACAGCACTACCTGAGCCTGCTGCAGGAGCAGCGGGCGTTCGGCATCCTGATCACGCCGGTCGGCCAGTCCACCGATGCGATCGACGCGGTGCGCGGCACCGGCACGCCGGTGGTCCTCGTCGACCGCGGCTCCAGCCGTCGGCAGTGCTCGGTGTCGGTCAACGACCGGGTCGGTGGCGAGCTGGCCGTCGCCCACCTCATCAGCCAGGGACACGAGCGCATCGGCTTCGTGGGCGGTCCGATGTCGATCAATCAGGTCAGCGAACGGCTCGCGGGCGCCCGCGCCGCCATGCAGGCCGCCGGGCTGCGCGCAGACGCGCTCGTCGTGATCGAGACGCCACGCCTCGACGTCGCGTCCGGGCGAGCGACCGGTGACCAGATCGCTGCGTTGCCTGCACGCCGCCGGCCCACCGCGGCGTTCTGCGCGAACGACCTGCTCGCGCTCGGACTGCTGCAGGACACCACCAGACGGCAGAAGGCGGTGCCAGGGGATCTTGCGATCGTCGGCTACGACGACATCGACTTCGCCGCGGCCGCCGCCGTGCCGCTGACCTCGGTGCGGCAGCCGCGGGCGCAGCTCGGCCAGGCGGCGATGGAGTTGCTGCTCGAGGAGGCGACCGCCCCCGAGGGCCATCAGCACCGGCAGATCGTGTTCGAGCCGGAGCTTGTCGTCCGCGAGTCCACCAAATCGTGAAGATCGCGCTGTTCGCCACGTGCCTGGTCGACGGTCTGTTTCCGGACGTCGGAAAGGCGACGGTCACGCTGCTGCGCCGACTGGGGCACGACGTGGAGTTCCCGCTGCAGCAGACGTGCTGTGGGCAGCTGCACGTCAACACCGGCTATCCGGGTGAGGCGCTGCCGTTGGTGCGTGGCTTCGTCGACACGTTCACCGGCTTTGACGCGGTGGTGGTGCCGAGCGGGTCGTGCACGGGGTCGATCCGGCACCAGCACGCGGAGCTGGCCGAGCAGGCCGGCGATGCCCGGTTGGCGGCCGCGGCGCGGGCGGTGTCGGCGCGCACCTACGAGCTGTCCGAGTTCCTCGTGGATGTGCTGGGCGTGACGGATGTCGGCGCGTACTACCCGCACCGGGTGACCTACCACCCGACGTGCCACTCGCTGCGCCTGCTGCGGGTCGGCGACCGGCCGTACCGGCTGCTGCGCGCGGTCCGCGGGCTGGAGTTGGTCGAGCTGCCGGACGCGGAGTCGTGCTGCGGGTTCGGCGGCACGTTCGCGCTGAAGAACGCCGACGTCTCCACCGCGATGCTCGCCGACAAGATGCGCAACGTGCTGGGCACCGGGGCGAGCGTGTGCTCGGCCGGTGACGCGTCGTGCCTGATGCACATCGGCGGCGGGCTGGGGCGGCTGCACGCCGGCACCCGCACGGTGCACCTGGCCGAGATCCTTGCCTCGACGGAGGAGGCCTTCGCATGACGTTTCTCGGCATGCCGGCCGGCACCGGCAACCTGACCGGCGAGCGGTCGTTCCCGGCCGCCGCGCACGACGCGCTCGACGACAGCCAGTTGCGGCACAACCTCGGCGCGGCCACCGCGACGATCCGCGCCAAACGGGCCGCGGTCGTGTCCGAGCTGCCCGACTGGCAACAACTGCGTGCGGCCGGCGCGGCGATCAAGGACGACGTGCTCGCCCACCTCGACCGCTATCTCGTCCAGCTCGAGGAGCGGGTCACCGCGCGCGGCGGCACCGTGCACTGGGCGCGCGACGCCGACGAGGCGAATCGCATCGTGGTCGACCTGGTGCGGGCCGCCGAAGCGCGTGAGGTAGTCAAGGTCAAGTCGATGGCCACCCAGGAGATCGGCCTGAACGAAGCGCTCGAGGCGGCGGGCATCACCGCCACCGAGACCGACCTCGCCGAGCTGATCGTGCAGCTCGGCCACGACAAGCCAAGCCACATCCTGGTGCCGGCGATCCACCGCAACCGCAGCGAGATCCGCGAGATCTTCCGGCGCGAGATGCCCGGCGTCGACCCCGCGCTGAGCGACGAGCCGCGCGCGCTGGCCGAGGCCGCGCGCCGGCACCTGCGCGCGCAGTTCCTCACGGCGCAGGTGGCGATCAGCGGCGCGAACTTCGCGGTCGCCGAGACCGGCACGCTGGGCGTCGTCGAGTCCGAGGGCAACGGCCGGATGTGCCTGACCCTGCCGCGCACCTTGATCACCGTGATGGGCATCGAGAAGCTCGTCCCCACCTGGACCGACCTCGAGGTGTTCCTGCAACTGCTGCCCCGCTCGTCCACCGGTGAGCGGATGAACCCGTACACCTCGATGTGGACGGGCGCGACCGAGGGGCAGCAGTTCCACCTCGTGCTGCTCGACAACGGCCGCACCGCCACACTGGCCGACCCGCGGGGCCGATCGGCGCTGCGCTGCATCCGCTGCTCTGCATGCCTGAACGTCTGCCCGGTCTACGAACGCACCGGCGGGCACGCCTACGGCTCGACCTACCCCGGCCCGATCGGCGCGGTGCTCTCGCCCCAGCTGACCGGGGTCGCGGCGAACCCGTCGCTGCCGTTCGCGTCCTCGCTGTGCGGCGCGTGCTACGACGTCTGCCCCGTCGCGATCGACATCCCGTCGATGCTCGTGCACCTGCGCGCCCGGGTGGTCGAGTCGAAGGGCCGCACCCCCGAACGCGCCGCCATGCGCGCCGCCGCCTGGACCATGCGCTCACCCCGCCGCTGGACGGCCGCGCTGCGCGCGCTGCGGATCGGTCGACTGGTCAGCCGGCGCCGCGCGCTGCCGCCACCGCTGTCCGCCTGGACCCGCGCCCGCGAGCTGCCCGAGCCGCCCAAGCAGACGTTGCGCGACTGGTGGGGTTCGCAGTGAGCGCCCGCGACGAGATCCTCGCTCGCATCCGCACCGCGCTGGCCGACCGCCCGGCCCCGGCGGCGGTGCTGCGCGACTACCGGCGCGGCGCCGGCCCCGGCGACGTCGACCGGTTCGTCGACCGCGTCACCGACTACCGCGCCCACGTGCACCGTGCCGGCGACTCGGTCGCCGCAACCATCACCGCGGTGCTCGCCGGGCGGGGCGTCGCCCGGGTCGTCGTCCCGGACGGCTTCCCCGACGAGTGGCTGCCGGACGTCGAGCTGGTTCGCGAACCCGTCGACGTGTCGGTTCTCGACGACGTGAGCGCGGTCGTCACCAGCTGCCGCGTGGCCGTTGCCGAGACCGGCACCATCGTCCTCGACGCCGGCCCGGGCATGGGCGCCCGCGCGCTGACCCTCGTACCGGACTACCACCTCGTCGTCGTCCGGGCCGAACAGATCCTGGCCAACGTGCCCGACGCGGTCGCCGCGCTCGACCCCACCCGGCCACTCACCTGGATCAGCGGACCCAGCGCCACCAGCGACATCGAACTCGAGCGCATCGAAGGCGTGCACGGACCCCGCACCCTCGACGTCGTCGTCGAGTAACCACCCGTCGCCGCCCACGGGAGGGGCAGCCGCGGGCGTCACTTCATCGGTGTCGTGAACGCGGCGGCGTTGCCGTAGATCCGGTAGAGCGAGAACGCCCCGGCGAACGACTGGCCGCAGTAGGAGTCGAACAGCGTGAGCGCCTGCCGGTCCGGAAGGACCTGCCCGCGCATGCCCGGCGAGTCGACCTGCCCGCCGAAGAACTCGCGCATCCCCCTGACCAGGCGCCACCTCTGCGCGGACGCAGCGGAGTTCCACACCTCGCAGGTGGCGGTGCGCACCGTCGCGGGCTCGGCCGCGGCGCCCGTCCTCGCCGGTCCCTCGCCGGAGCCGCCGTCGCACGCAGCGAGCACCAGCGCCGCACCTGCGGCCAGCGCGAGCGTGCCGAATTGCCGGCTCACGGCGAGGACCCGCACAGCTTCGTCGTCGCCGCGCGGTACAACGCACACACCTGGCCGAGCAAGCCCGGGTCGGAGTCCAGCGGTGCTGTCGTCGACGCCACGGTCGTACCCGGCTTCGGCGGCGTCGCGAACCACGGGCAGAGCGTGGGGTCGTAACCGATGGTCTGCGTCGCTCCGAAACACGCGAGCAGCTCGAGCTCGTTCGTGCTGCCGATACCGATGCTGGGCAGCGCCGTGCAGGTGGGCAGCAACCCCGGCGACATCGTCACCTTCTGGCCCGGCGCCGCTTTGTTGCCGTACCAGCAGTTGCCGGTGTTGGTCGGGAAGTCGTCCCACCAGAAGTCCGTGCCGTTGCGTTCTGCCAGGCCGCCGGGCGCGACGCCCATGACGTTGCCGTAGAAGCGGTTGCGGTAGGACGTCGAGAACTTCAGCGGGTCGCACCCGGGGACAGGGACGTTCCCGCCGACCACCGGGCCGCACACCGTCGCGTCCGGCACCGCGAACAGCATGACGCCGCGTCGCCAGTTGTCCCAGAAGCGGTTGTAGCGGACGACGTTGTCATTGCCGCCGGCGATCCACAGCCCGGTGCCGACGGGCTCGGGCTGCGCAGGCCGGATCGCGGAGCCGGGCAGGTAGGGGTTGAGGTTGTTCGAGTAGAAGTTGTTGTACTCGATCAGATCGCCCTGCTGCGGGAAACCGGGGTGCCCGGCGGCGGTGAACACGTCAGTGGTGAAGCCGAGCGCGTTGTCGTAGAAGTTGTTGTGGTCGACGTGCGTCGCGCTGCCGTCGGTGCCCGAGTAGCCGGCCAGGTTGTGGTGCGAATCGCAGTAGCGGATCTGCTGGCTGTACCGCGACGTCGGGTAGAAATGCGTGTCGCGGCCGGCGCTCGTCTTCGCCCCGGCGCCGGGGTAGAGGCCGGAGTCACCGCTGCCGGCGGCGTCGCAGTTCTGCATGAGCCCGTAGTCGCCGACGAAGGTGAGCACCCCGTAGTCGCCGGCCCAATACGTCTTGAACCGGTCGAGCAGGAAGCCGTCGGTCTCGATGACGTACACGTCGTGCTCGGCCGCGTGCCGCACCAGCACGTTGCGCAGCACGAAGCCGTCGGCCCGGTCGGCGCGGATGGCGACGTCCTTCACCGCGTCGATCGGCGGGCCGTTGCCGGAGGCGACGTTCCCGGCGTCGATCACGACGTCGTCCGCGCTGACGCCGGAGCCCTCCATCTGCAGGTTGCAGCGGATGCAGGCGCCCAGGTTGGGGATGCCGTGCCGGTCGACGAGCGGCGGATGCGGGTCCTGGCCGGATCCGAGGCCCCGACCGATGACGGCGATGAGGTTCTGGTCGTTCGGGCAGTGGTACTGGTAGGCGTAGGAGACCGCGCCACTGATGTCGCCGCCGCTGTTGTCGGTGATTTTGTACTGGGCACACGCCGGGTCGTTGGTCGGCTTGGCCCGCGACGTCGGCTCGGTGTAGACGCCCGGCATGATCACCACGCGGTCGTTGTTGTGCGAGGCCGTCACCGCCGGCTGGATCTGGTGGTAGCGGCACATCGCGAACAGCTTCGTGTTGGTCGCCAGGAGTTGCTGCGCCTGGAACTGGCTGAGGCTGCGGTGATCGGTCGGACGCAGGTAGTAGCCGCCCCGCTTCGCCTTGGCGATCGAGGCCTTCAGCCGGGTGAGTGAATCGCGCTGACAGACCACGCGAGTGGTGCTGGTACTGCTCGCCCGGGTCGCCGAGGACAACGAGCGGGCAGTGGGCACGACGCCGCCGGCACACGGACTGATCGAGCAGTCCGGCCCGGGCAGCGGCCAGTAGGACGGCCGCTCGATGTGCGCCTGCGCGACGGACGGGATCAGGAACGTCGCAGCGACGACTGCGACGACTGCGACGACGATGGTGCGACTTGCCGTGCCGTGCATTCCAGCCTCCGCTCGCTTCTAGAGGACAACGAGCGGGACTGCAACAGGTTGCAGTCCCGGGCTAACCGGCCCGGACGATCAGCCGGACCCCGTCGTGCGGCGTCCCGGTCTGGGAACGGGCCGTGGTGGTGAACGTCGCCGACCGCGCGCTCGACTTCGCCACGCTCACCACGAGCCG
This sequence comes from uncultured Actinomycetota bacterium, assembly GCA_963797455.1. Taxonomy (GTDB): domain Bacteria; phylum Actinomycetota; class Actinomycetes; order Mycobacteriales; family Jatrophihabitantaceae; genus Jatrophihabitans. Next base: position 809,753 of record CAWCPK010000001.1, read on the forward strand.
GATCAGGACGGTGGCCCGGGCAGCGATGTTGCCGGTGGCGTAGGTCCCGTTCCGCACGCCCGCCGTGATGTTCGTCGCGCCCCGGAAGTAGTGGGCGGCGATCCCATTGACGCCGCCGGTCCCCGTGATCTTGAAGGTCGCTGCCACGAGGCCGTCGTTCTGGATCTTCACGTAGGACGTCGCGCTCTTGCCCCTCGTGATCGTCACGCTGCGGGTCTCGCCCGCGCCGGTCGCGCTGTACACGTTCCCGCCGACGAAGTGGCCTGTGCTGGTGGCGCCGATCGATGCGTCCGGCTGGCGCAAGGCGTACGCCGCCAGGTACTTGGCTCGGGTGTCGCCGCCCGCCGCGGTGAAGGCGCCGCCCACATAGACCTTCCCGCCGGTGATGCCCAGCGCGGTCGGGTGTCCGTTGAGTGGTCCGTTCCCCGCGCCGTCCGAGCCGATCGGCCGCCAGTGCACGCCGTCGAAGTAGGCGAGGTCGTCCGCGGTCGCGATCAGGTTCGCGTTCTGGAACGACCCCGCCGCAACCAGGATGGATCCGGTGGTGGCCAACGCGTCGATGGTGAATCCGTTCGAGAACCAGCCGTTGTCGCCCGCGGTGTTCGAACCCAGCGCGCTCCACGACGAGCCGTTCCATTTCGCGACGTGGTCCGCCCGGGCGATGCCCGCGACATTGACCGCGTCGGTGCCGACATAGACGTCGGTTCCGTGGGCGGTGAGGCTGCGCACGAAGTCCTGGACCGCTCCCGAGACCGGGCCACTGCCCATGGCGTGCCACGATCCGGCACTGTAAGACGCCACGTTGTCAGCCTCGGGAATGCCCGTCAGATCGGTGAACCCGCCGCCCGCGTAAAGGGTTCCGTTGCTGTCCGCCGTTAGCGCGTACACGCCGGATCCGCTGAATTGGTGGGCCTCCGAGTCGACAGTCGAACTGGCCGTGCCGGTGGTCAGGTCGCAGGCCACGAGCCGATCGGCCGAGGGAATGCGGGCGCCGTCAGCAAATGCGCCACCGACGTAGAGCGTGTTGCCGATTATCTGCAGTGCAGAGACATGGGCGGCAAAGGCCGGCTCAGCGGTCGTCGATGTGCAGGGCGACGACCAGGTCGATCCGTTCCAGGCGGCGAGGAAGTCAGCCTTAGGGTGTCCGCCGGCGTTCTGGAACGTCCCGCCCACGTAGACCTTGCCCGCGTGGTAGGCGATTGCGAAGACCTGCCCGTTCGTCAGCGGGACGCCGCCGATCGCGCTCCACGCGGTGCCGTCCCATTTCGCGATGCGGTCCGCGTTCGGGTGGCCGCCGGCGTTGGTGAAGTTGCCGCCGGCATACAGCACGCCGGGGTTGTCGGTGTTGAGGGCGGTGACGGTTCCGTTGAGCGACGCCGTCGTGGCCGTGGAGCCGGCCCCGACGTGGTCCCAGCCGCCTGGCCCGATGGCGGCGGCCAGTGGCGCGACAGTGACTATCACGGTGAAGGCCGCGACGGACGCGAACACGGATCGGCGCATGGCGGCGTCCCCCTATGGCCTCCGGAGATCGGAAGTCACCGTTCAGGAGCGAGCAGGGCTGCGGTTGATACCCGAACGGACGGCCGCCAGAAGATACTGCAGTCTGCCGCGCATCGTGACAGACATCGGCGGGCCGGACCAGGTGCAAAGCGGGCGCGGGGCGACCGGTTTTCCACAGGGCTGCCGAGGACTGTCCCACTCCCCCGCGATGATGACTGCGACATTCACGACGAAAGGCCGGACGGGTGACTCAGGACAAGTATCTGGCCAAGCTGGCGGCACTGCTGCGCCAGGCCGAGCGGACCGACAACGAGAACGAGGCCGAGGCGTTCATGGCCGCCGCCCAGCGGTTGGCCACTGCAACCTCCATCGACCTCGCGGTCGCCCGTGCATACGCGGCGCGGCGGGAGCGGCGCGCAACCCCGGTCGCGAAGCGGATCGAGATCGGCCCGCCAGGCAAGCGGGCGCTGCGCACCTACGTCCAGCTCTTCCTCGCGATCGCGCGCGCCAACGACCTGACCTGCGACCTCGCCGGCAACTCCACCTACGTCATCGCGTACGGCTTCGAGACCGACGTCGACGTGTGCGAGGCGCTCTACGCATCCCTGGTCGTGCAGATGGTGCGGGCGTCCGACGGCTATCTGCGATCGGGCGCCCACCGGGCGGAGGCCCGGTTCGTCGACGAGCGTGGTCCCGACGGCCGGTGGCGCACCGTCGTCAAACCCGTGCACGGGGTCACCGCTCGGATCAGCTTCCAGACGGCGTTCGCCCACCGGATCGGGGAGCGCCTCGAAAAGGCGCGGGAGCAGACGACGACCGAGGTGCTGCGGGCCGAGACGTCGACGGACGGACCTGGGACGGCGCTGGTCCTCAAGGAGAAGGCGCTCGAGATTTCCGACTTCTATGCCCGCACATCCACGGCGCGCGGATCCTGGCGCGGGTGGGCGGCGAGCGGCCAGGTGTCCACGTCGGCCGAGCGGGCCGGGCGCCGCGCCGCAGACCGGGCCTCGACCACATCGGCGACCGCGCTGCCGGCCGGGCGGCGGGCGTTGCCGTCGTGACCCGTGCCGACCCGCAGCGCGCCCGCGTGTACGAAGCCGAAGGCGTGCTGTCCCGGATGATCGACCGGCGCGGCGAGTTCCCCATCGCGCTGGCGTTTGGCTCGCGGGTCGTGGTGCCCGACGATCGCAAGTTCGGCGACATCGAGTCGGTGCGCCGCTACGTCGACGCCGTCCTGGGCTTGCGCTGGGTTCGCGGGGCGGCGCCGGAACGCGCGCGGCTGCCGGTGCGCGTCCGCGCCCGGGCCGGCGCCACCAGAGCGGAGTACGAGCTGGCGACGAGCACGATCGCCGTCCCGCCGCATCGCGTCGGCGGGCGCTGGGCCATGCGCGAGCTCGTCGTACTGCACGAGATCGGCCACCACCTCGTGCCCGACGGCCACCACGGGCCCGCCTTCGTCTCCTGTTACCTGCAACTCGTCGAAGGCGTCGTCGGGTCCGAAGCGGGTTTCCTGCTCCGCTCGACGATGCTCGAATCCGGCGTCGAGCTGGAGTGAGCATGACCGGCGCGCGCAACCGGCCGGCAAGCTGCTCGGGGCTCGTCGACCGGGTGCGGTGCCCGCAGCGGATCCCTTACGAGGAGGTCGGACCGCGGTACCACGCCGACGTGGCGGGCGGCAGCGCATCCGCCAACTCGGCGCTGCTGGTCAGAGCCGGACTGCCCCAGGACGTCGGGACTTCGAACGGCTGACCGCTGAACACCGTCACGTTGACGAAGTCGCCGCGGCAGAACGCGAGCACGTCGTCCCGGCCGGTCGCCAGCCACTCCAGCGCGGCGGACTGGTCGATGCTCCTCCGGACCTGTAACGCCGTGCGGTACAAGGACAGGACGGATTCGGCGTCGCTTTCCTGGCGCTCGACGGCGAAGTCGGCGAACCAGGCCGGCTGCGGCAACCACGGCGCACCGGCACTGAATCCGAAGGCCGGCTCAGCCGACGCCCAGGGCAGCGGCACCCGGCTGCCGTCCCTGCCGTGTTCGGTGTGCTGGGATCGGTCCCAGATCGGGTCCTGGCGCGCCTCGTCCGGCAGGTCCTGCACTTCCGGTAGTCCGAGTTCCTCGCCCTGGTAGAGGTAAACCGATCCGGGCAGGGCCAGCGTCAGCATCATCGCCGCGCTCGCGCGAGCGATCCCGAGCGGCACGTCCACCCGGCCGCGGGCGCGGGTCCGGACAGCGTTGGCGTCCGAACTGGACGCCGACAACGGGTCGGGCTCGATCAGCCCGTACCGGCTGACCGAGCGGTGGACATCGTGGCTGTTCAAGGTCCAGGTGGGCACTCCTTCGGCGTGTTTGAGCCCGGCCAGAGTCTCGTCGATCGACAGCTGAAAGGCGCTGGCGTCGAAGGGCTGCTGCAGCAGATCGAAGTAGAAGACCTGCATCAGCTCGCCGACCCGGATGTAGTCCGCCGCATCGGTCGGGGACAGCCAGACCTCGCCGAGCAGCGTCAGCTCCCGGCCGTAGGAATCGGCAATGGCCCGCCACCGCTTGAAGATTTCGTGCACACCCGGCTGGTTCCACAGGTGGGGATTGTCGCCGTCCGGATCGTCGAGGTCTGGCAGCCCATCGGCCTTGATCATCGCGTAGGCGACATCGATCCGGAATCCGTCGATGCCCCGGTCGAACCAGGTCTGTAGCACGTCATCGAACATCGCAACGACTTCCGGGTTCTGCCAGTTGAAGTCGGGCTGGGACGAATCGAAGCTGTGGAGGTACCACTGGCCGACGCTCCCGGCCGCGGCCGGGAGCTGGGTCCAGGCCGGGCCGCCGAAGGTCGAGCGCCAGTTGTTCGGCGGCCGCGTGCCGTCTGGGCCGCGGCCGTCGGCGAAGATGAACCGGGCCCGCTCGGGCGAGCCCGGTTCAGCTCGAAGTGCCTGCACGAACCACTCGTGCTGGTCCGAGCAGTGGTTGGGCACCAGGTCCATCAGCAACTTCAGCCCGCGTTCGTGCGCCGCCGAGAGCAACCGCTGAAACGCCGGCAGGCCGCCGTAGCGGGCGTCGATGCTCAGGTAGTCGGCGACGTCGTAGCCACCGTCGCGGTTTGGCGACGGGTAACACGGGTTGAGCCACAGTCCGTCCACCCCGAGCGAGGCGATGTGACCCAGGTGCGCGGTGACGCCGTCCAGGTCGCCGACGCCGTCGCCGTCGGTGTCGGCGAAGGACTTCAGATACAGCTGGTAGATGACCGACGAGCGCCACCACGGCGACGCGGCATCGCCGGTCGCCGTCGGATCGGGTGGGCTGGAACGGGCTACGGGTGAGTCGGTCATTACGGTCCTAGCGTGAGGTTGTCCAGGTTGATCGCGCCGGTCTGGCTGCTTGCGCGCCAGACCACCACGCTGTGCAGCCCGGCCTTCAGGGTCACCGGCACGCTGAGGCTCACCCAACTGTCCCAGGTGCCTTGGGCCGGGAAGGTCGGCACCGCGACCTGAACGCCGTCCACCGCGACGATCCGGGTCGCGTCCGACCCGCCGTTGCCGTAGCGCAGGTTCAAGTGGTAGCTGCCTGCCGTTGCCGCGTCGACCGTGAAGGAGACGCCGGAGTCGGTGGTGGCGAAGTTGTCCACGAAGCCGGTACCGGTGTAGCCGGCGTGATCGGTGTTCGTGGTGACCCCGGTCTTGACGGCAAGCTCGGCCTCGTACTGGTTGGACGCTGGGCTGGTGAACGTCCGGTCGATGTAGACCATGTCCCAGTTGGTCAGCGAGGGAACGGTGAAGGAGATGTAGCGGCCGGTGCTGTCCGTGCCGGTGGTGTAGGACAGGGTGGTGCTGGCGCCGTGCGCGCTGTCCGGCGAGGCGACGTGAACCGCGGTGGGGTTCTCGTCCGGGCCGAGGTAGTACCTCACCGGCAGGTTGGTCTGCACAGCCGGGCTGGCCTTGCCGGCGTCGCGCCAGGTGCCGCTGTTGCCGAGCAGGTTGATCAGCTGCAGCACGTCGTCGGTGCTCGTCTTCTTGATGTCCGTCCAGATCGTGTTGGCCGACGCGTCGCCGGACGTCGCCTTGCCGCTGATCTGCAGGAACTGCGTTCCCGAGTCGACCGAGTGCACGTCCGGGCCGTAGAGCAGATTCTCGTAGCCGGTGATGAAGTCGTAGTAGTCCTTCATCCAGCTGCGCAGCGCATTGGACATCTGCTTGTCGTGATCGGGGAAGTACGGCGCGGACAGCATCGAGTCACCCTGCGACATCTCGATGTGGCTGGCGCCGGAGGCAGCGATCGCCGCGTCCGCCAGCTCGACCGAGGCGGTGTCCAGCGTGCCGAGGACCAGGTTGTCCAGGTTGACGAACCCGGTGTCGCCGGTGCCGACCGAGATGGACACGGTGTGGCTGCCCGCACTCAGGGTTGGGGTGACGATGTCGGAGTCGAAGTGCCAGTTGTTCCAGTTGCCGTCGGTCGGCATGGTGACGCGCCCGATCGCGGTGCCGTCCACGCTGACTGTTCGGGTGGCGTCGCCGGCCGCGCCGTTGGCGTAGCGCCAGACCAGGCTGTAGCGGCGCGCTTCGGGAGCGGTGATGGTGAAGGTGACGGTGTCGCCGGCGTTGCCGTAGTTGGCGACGAAGCCGCTGCCGGTGTAGCCGGGGTGATCGCTCATCACGGTGAGCCCGCTGCTCAACGATGCCGACTCGGCCTGGTAGGACGGACCGGCGTCGTCCTTGGTGTTCGGGTAGGCCGCGATCACGGCGGGGATCGAGTTCGACTCGGACTTCTGGGTGTCCAGATAGGTCTTGATCGCACTGTAGGTCTCATGGTTGTTCCACAGCTCGCTGTACAGGTAGTCGGTGTGCTGTCCGGAGGCGACGTTGTCACCGCCGAAGCCGTCGACGGCGTTGATGCCGAGTACCGTGCCGCTGGCCGACGCGTTCAGTGCGCTGCGGCTGGCTGTCACGAGCGAGGCCAGGCCGGTCGGCACGTCCACCGGGTTGCCCGAGGTGTCGGTCATGGCACCCCAGTTGCCGAGCTGGTCCAGGTGCACGCCGTCGAAGCCCATCGTGTTGACCTCGTCGACGTACTTGGCGGTGATGTAGTTCTGCCAGTTGGTGTCGGCCGGGTTGAAGATGTAGAGGTTCGTGTTCGGCTGGTTGGGCTTCATCTCGAACGCCCACGGTTGGCCGGTGGCGGCGTAGTCCAGCGCCCAGGACGGGTCGACGCCTGAGATCGACTGGTAGTTCTGCAGGGCCGCGTAGGACATCGTGTACGGCATCGCCGCCACGTTGTGATCGTGTGCCGCCGCGATGTAGGTCTGCACGGTTGCCGGCGAGATCACGTCGCCGTTCCAGGCGGTCCAGGTGGCCGGCAGCGTGCCGTCCGGGTTCTTCTGCACCGGGTTCTCGTGCCGCCACATCCAGTCGTAGAACTGCACGGCGTTGATGTGGTATCTGCGTTCCAACGTGGCGATGTCGGCGTCGGCGGTCGCCGAGGAGGTGCCGGACGGGTAGCTGGTCAGCGCGCCGAACCGCGGGAAGTGCGTCCAGGTGCTGGACACGTCGATCGCGGTGGCCGCGGTGGAGCTGCCCGCCGTAATCGACACCAGGTAGCCGGTGAAGTCGGTGGACGGCGGGGTGACCGTCCAGGTAACGGTGTTCGTGCCGTTGGCGGCCACGGTGGTGGGCACCGAACCGGAGCTGACGGTGCCGCCCAGGTGCGACATGGTGAAGGCGACGTTTCCCGACCACGATCCGGCGCCGGAGGACTCGTGCACCACGGCGGAAACGGTGACGGCCGAGCCGGGGTTGTACCGGGCGTCGTCGGTGTAGGCGTCGATGATCGTCGGCGTGCCGCCGGCCGCCGCGGCCGGCGGCGCGGCCTGCAGCAGCGCGGCGGCGAGCGTCGCCAGGCAGCCGAGCAGCACCGGCGTCCAGACCCTGCGGGGCGAGCGAGGGGTGCGCATCGGACGGCTCCTGATCACGCAGCGGTGGAGGGGAAGGGTTCGATCAACAGCAGCTGCCATGCGTGGACGTCGGGCACGCTGCCGACAGCGAAGTCTGCGTCTGCGGTGATCTCGAGATCGATCAGACGGTGCTGGTCATCGGGTGAGGCGTAGCGCACCCGCGGCAGTTCAGTGCCCATCCGCCGGATGCGCAGCCGACCGGTACCGGTGCCGCTCGGCTCGTTGCGCGCAGCGTCCCAGTGGGTGTCGTCCTGCCCGGTCAGGTTGATCAGGTGCACGACGTAGCGGCCACCCGCCAGCTGGGTGATCCGGCGCCAGACGGTGCCCGCGCGGGCGATCTGCTCCACGTCTGCAGAGGCATAGCTGACGTCCAGATCGTCGTTGTAGTCGCCGGCGAAACTCGAGGTGACCTCGACGATAGCGGGGTCGAACAGCAGCTCGGTGTGGGCCACCGCGAAGTCGTAGTACCGGTGCAGCAGGTCGGCGGTCGTGGCGGCTGTGACGTGGTTGCGCACGTAGTACGGGTCGACGAGTATCCGGTCGGCCTCGCCGCACAGCAGGTGGCCGGCACCGTGCGAGAACAACGTCGCCATCGTGAACCTCGTAGCCAGCTCTGCCTGTCGGACCGGGGCGCTGTCGTAGACGTGCTGGTAGGCGGCGATCACCACCGGCTTGCCTGCGGCTTCTCGCCGGGCCCTGGTGACGGTCTGGGCCAGGTGCTCCAGGCCGAGCTGCGGTTTCCACACCTCGATGTACACGGCGTCCTGCGGCTCGTGCGCCGACGCCCACGTCGGGAAGTCATTGACGTTGTTGAACACCAGGCGGCTCGTCGGCAACGCCTCGCGGGTCCGCTCGATCAGCCGGCGGAAGCTCTGCGCGACATCCACCCGGGCACCGTCCGGCCGGTGTGCCTGCTTGGGGTAGCCGTACTGGTCCAGGTGATAGCCGTCGAAGCCGACCTGCTCGGTGGCCGCAGTCAAGTCGGCCATGAGGTGCTCCAGCCAGTCGTCGGCGGCCGGGTCGAGCAGGAACAGGAAGTCACCGAGTGCGTACGGGTTTCCGGTCGCGGTGAGCAGCGCGTCGTGCTCCCACTTCGGCCACTCGTCCGGGCCGACCGCGTACACCGCCGCGTAGCCGAGGGCATCCGAGCCCACCTCGTGACAGGCCTCGATGAGCGAGCGCACCGTTGGCAGGGAGACCGGCTGTCCGAGCGCGTCCGTGTACTGCTCGCCCCCGCCCAGCAGGTCGGCGTGCCGGTAGGCCCAGTCGTAGAACTGCACGCCCGTCAGGTGCAGGCGGCGCAGGTTGTCCTGCACCGCAGCGAGATCACGGTCCGGGCGGTAGTCGACGACGAAGCCGTAACGCAGCACCGACCGCGGGTCTGCGACGACGTCGACGGCCGTGCGGGCCGCGCCGAGCTCGACGCTGTAGCCGCCCGGCGGCAGCACGCCGACGCTGTACACACCATCCTGTGGCGCCTCGATCGACGCGACCGGCTCGCCGAAATGCCAGACGGTCAGGGTGCCAGAGGTGGCGAGGCCGCGGACCTCGATGCCGACCGGCTGGCCGACGCGGTAGCAGGTGTGGGTGGGCAGCAGCTCGGCGGACGTCATCCCTTGATCGCCCCGGCGGTGAGCCCTTGCACGAAGTAGCGCTGGAACAGCAGGAAGACCACGATCACCGGTACGACCGCGATGATCGAGGCCGCGAAGACCAGGCCCCACAGCGTGGAGTTCTGCCCCTGGAACAAGGCAATCGCGATGGGCAGGGTGCGCTTGCCCGGTGTGTTGATGATGGTGTTGGCCCACACGAACTCGTCCCAACTGGCCAGGAACGTGAAGATCGTCGCGGTGGCCAGCGCGGGCTTGGCCAGCGGCAGGATCAGTCGCCAGTAGCGGACGAAGGCACCCGCGCCGTCCACCTGCATCGCCTGCTCGAGCTCGACCGGGATCGCCTGGAAGAAGCCGCGCAGCAGGAAGGTGTTCAGGGAAAGCGAGGAGCCGACGTAGAACAGCACCAGCCCGCCCAGCGAGTCGAACAGCCCGAGGTACTTGACCAGCACGAACTGCGGGATGATCAGCATCATGGCCGGGATCATCAACCCGAGCAGCAGCAGGTTGAACAGGATCTTCCGTCCGGGGAAGGCGAATCGGGCGAAGGAGTAGGCCATCATCGAGCTGAGCAGCAGCGACAGTGCGGTGCTCACGGCGGCGACGACGAGCGAGTTCAGGAAGTAGTGCCCGAAGCTGTCCGTCGTCCAGGCCTGCGTGTAGTTCGCGGTCGTCGCCGGGTGCGGGATGAACTGCGGCGGGATCGTCATTACGTAGGCCTGGCTCTTGAACGAGGTGGAGATCATGTACAGGAACGGCGTGACCATGATCGCCGCGCCCACGATGAGCACCAGGTAGCGGGCCGCGGGCCGGCTGACGCCACGGCGCCGCCGGTCGCGTACCGGGCGGACCGCGGCAATGCCGGTCACGCCAGGTCCTCGGCGTCCGTCCGGAACGCGCGCAACTGGATGACCGACAGGATGAACACGCCGAGGGTCAGCAACACCGCGATGGACGATCCGTAGCCGAAGTTCAGGTTGGTGAACGCCTGCTGGTACATGTAGCTCAGCAGTACCTGGGTCGAGTCGGCCGGGCCGCCGCCGGTCATGAGTAGCACCGAGATGAACACGTTGAAGCCGCCGATCACGAGCATCACGGTGACGAAGCCGACGGCCGGTCGGATCGCGGGCAGGGTGACCGCGCGGAAGCGTTGCCAGCGCCCGGCACCGTCCACCTCGGCCGACTCCAGCAGTTCCTTGGGCACGGCCTGCAGCGCGGCCAGGAAGATCATCATCGACCAGCCGATGCCCTTCCAGATGCCGAGCAGGGACACCGCCGTCATGCCGGTCCAGCGACCGGCCAGCCACGAGGTGTTGTGGCTGGTCGCGTGGGTGACGTCGTGCAGCATCCAGTTCACCAGGCCGCTGTCGGCGAACAGGTACTGGAACAGCAGGGACACGACCACCCAGCTGGTGACCACTGGCAGGTAGAACAGCACCCGGAACAGGGCGCGGCCGGGGGCCTTGTTGTTCAACAGCGTGGCGATCCAGAGGCCGAGGACGATCTGCGGCGGCACCGTCACCACCATGTAGAACGCGCTGTTCTGCAGGCCCCGCCAGAAGACCGGGTCGTGGTAGGCAGTCTGGTAGTTCTGCCAGCCGATGAATTTGCTGGCCGATCCGGCGATCACGTTCCAGTCGTAGAAGCTCATCTGGAACGCCCTGACCATCGGGTAGATGATCAGCATCAGGAACAACCCAAACCCCGGCGCCAGGAACAGGTACGCGGTGAGGCTCGCCCTGGCACGTCGGCCCATTCGGCGCCCGCGTGGGGCCGGCCCACCGGCCGCGGAACTCGTCCGCGGCTCGGTGGTCTCCAACACGGCTGTCATTGTCTTCCCTACGCGTGGACCGACCGAGTCGGCAGCTCAGCTGTTCTGGGTCAGCAGCGGGTCGATCGCCTTGGCCGCGTTGTCCAAGGCGTCCTGCACCGACTCGCTGCCTTGGAATGCCTTGGTCAGCGCGTCCTGGAGTGCCGTGTCGATGGCCGGGGCCTGCGGCACGGACGGCCGTGGGCGGGCGGTCTGCAGCTGCTTGATGAACGGCGCGAACGCCGGGACGGTGGACGCCTCCTGGCTGTCCAGGGACTTGACCACCGACATCTGTCCGGTCTTGGCCATCGCCAGTTGGTAGTCGGCGGTCTGGGTGAAGGCGATGAACTTCAGCGCCGCGTCCTGATGCTTCGACGACGTGGTCATGTTGATGTCCTCGCCACCGACAACCGAGATCGAACCGCCGGGCCCGGCCGGTACCTGCGAGTAGGTCGGCGCGAACTTCGGATACTGGCCGGCCCAGATGCCGGTCATCCACGGCCCGTCCAGGATGCTCGCGTAGTTGCCCTTCGGCAGGCCGTCGGAGGTCTGCACCGCGCCCTTGTTGCCGATGATCAGGTTCGGGATGGCTCCCTGCTTGTAGAGGTCGACGAGCAGCTGCACGCCGGCCACGCTCTGTGGGCTGTTCAGGTACCCAGTGGCCTTGGTGAGGTCGGGGCTGGTCACCTGGCCGCCTGCGGACCAGATCCACGGATACACGTTCCAGCCCTGCAGGCCGCTGTCGGCGAACACCGAGATCTTCTTGGCTGCCAGCTTCGGAGCGTCGGCCTTGAGATCGTCGAAGGTGGCCGGCGGGCTGGTGATGCCGGCGTCCTCGAGTGCGGTCGGGTTGGAGATCAGCACCCGGGTGTTGGTGTCCAGCGGCAGGCCGTAGTAGTGCCCGTCCCACTTGTTGGTGGCCAGGCTGCCCGGGTAGTTGTCGGCCGACAGCTTGTCGAAGTTGGGCAGCGTGCCGTCGAGCTGGGCGAACACCTTCAGCGCCGCGAACTTCGGCACCCACCCGATGTCCGACCGGACCAGGTCGGGCAGCTCGCCGCCCGCGGCGCTGGTGGTCAGCTTCTGGAGCAGCGAGTCGTACGGAATGTCGACGTAGTTGATCTTGATGGTCGGGTTGGCCTTCTCGAAGGCGGGGATGATGGTGTTGTGCAGGGCGTCGGTCTGGACCTTGTTGCCGCCGTTGCCGTAGGTGCCCCAGAAGGTGAGGGTGACCTGCTGGGACGAACCGTTGTCGCCGCCCGAACTCGAGCATCCGGTCAACGCGATCGCCGCGGCGGACGCGGCACAGAGCAGCTTGGTGATGCGACGTGCCATGGTTTCTCCTTGGGGAGTTCGGAGCCGGCGAAGGGAATCGGCCGGGTGGCGCTGATCTGGTTCGCGCTGCTGACGTCGGCTCACGCCGACACCTGATCGGTGAGCTTGCTGAGCGAGCGCATCACGCCGTCGCGCAGCATGGTGGCTGCGGCACCGCGCGCCCAGGCCTCGTCCGGCAGCGGCCGGACGAGCACTGTGCAGTCGGCTGCCGCGGAGGAGAACGCGTCGCGGTCGAGCTCGGCGCGCAGCGCGTCCATGAACAGGTCGGAGGCGGTGATTCCCTCTCCGGACAGGATCAACAGTGGCGGGTTGAGCAGGTTGAGCAGTGCCGCGATCGCCCGGCCCAGCGCCACGCCGGCCTGGCTGAACACCCGGCGGGCGTCCGGGTCGCCGGCGTGCGCGGCCGAGATGACCTGCGAGATCCGGGTGATCCGGCGCCCGGCCGCGGCGGACATGGCGGCGGCGATCGCGGTGTCACCGACCAGCGCCTCCAGGCAGCCGCGTTTGCCGCAGTGACATTCCGGACCGCCCGGATCGACGATCATGTGGCCGAACTCGCCGGCCACCCCGCTGACTCCACGCCACAACTGGCCGTCCAGTACCAGCGCACAGCCGACCCCGGCGCCGATGGTGACCAGCGCGAAGCTGGGGAAGGTGCTGCCCGCGCCGAACCACTGCTCGGCCACCGCGAGCGTGTTGACGTCGTTCTCGATGACGACCGGCAGCGACATACGGTCGGCCACCAGCTGCCGCAGCGCGACGTTGTGCCAGTTCAGGAAGGGAGACGCGACAACCTCGCCAGTGGTCCCGTTGACGTGGCCGCCGACCCCGATGCCGATGCCCAGCAGCCGGTCCTGGGCGGCTGATGACCGCTCTCGAAGGATCGCGGTCATCTGCTCGATCGCGTCGACGACTCCGTCCGGGGTGGTGTCGGCGTACTTCATCCGGTGCGCCGACTGCACCTCGGCGTGCAGATCGACCACCACGCCGACGATCTCGCCGTCCATCAACTTGATGCCGACCGCGTTGTGACGGGTCGGGTCGACCTGCAGCGGTATCTGGGGCCGACCGGGCACGCCGGCTTCCCGCTCGTTCTCGACCAGATAGCCGTGCCGGATCATCGGTTTCACCAGCTTGGTGACCGACGCGGCGGACAGGCCGGTCACCTTGGCCGCGTCGCGGCGCGAGAGTGGGCCGCGGGTCAGCACCGCCTCGAACAGCGCGCCGAGGTGCTGCTCGCGGCTGCCGATCGAGCGGACCGGTTCGAGGCCGTCGCCGGGCGCGTCACTGCCGCTCACGTCCGGTTCCCCGGTGGCCTCGATCATCGTGGCGGTCCTGTCTGCTGGTGTGCGGTCGGACACCGAGCGAGCCGGTGCTGGCGAGGAGCATAGGCACGATTGATTTCGGTCGTCAAGCAATTCTGGATAGGAAACTACCTATTCCGGCGCATTCTCTGGCGCAATCGAGCCATGCGGAGGCGATTGCTTGACATTGTGATCTAACTGGGTCGAAACTCGCGCTTGCTGCCGCGCCCTCCACGGCGGCCATCCGTCCGAGAATGGAGCTCACCGTGCTGCGTCCCCGGCTCGTCCTACGCACCGTTTCGCTCCTGGCTCTGGTCGCCGGCTCGCTCAGTGCAGTGGCACTCGGCGCAGCACCCGCCGCGCGGGGCGCCGCGCCGACCCTGCCCAGCGCGGAGACCGCGCGCAGCCTCTACATGAACAACTGGACCGACACCACCGGCATCTGGATGGCGCCACAGCTGGCCCAGACCGACACCAACACCCAGTACGGTCCGCGGCTCGGCGAGCTGCACTACTCACCGTCCGGGGCGAGTCCGGCGTCGGCGGTGAACCAGATCAACGACTACACCGGCTTCTTCCGGGACGAGACGCATGGCATCAAGTACGACCAGGTGCACAACTTCGGCTCGGCCACCGGCTACCTGGACTCCGGCGGCGTGTTACGCAGCGACTACGGTGCCTACAGCGGCACCGCCACGACGGTTTCCATCGGCCGCGACTACGCCTTCGTGCCGAACCAGCACTTCATGGTGGTGCAGTACCGGCTGAGCAACTCCAGCCCGTCCGCCGTGACGATGAACGTGCTGGACGCCCTGCACCTGAACAACGTCGGAACGTCCGGCCAGAACGTGCACGCCACCTGGGACTCGACCCGCAACGCGATCGTCATCGACATGTCCGCCAGCGGCCAGTATCAGCTCGTTCTGGGCGCGCTCGGGGGTGCGCCGACCGGTCACCAGGTGGGTGACGACACCGACTCCACGCTGACCTCGCCGACTGTCGCGCCCTGGTACACCTTCGACAACAACGGGACGCTGGCGAACAACAACAGCGTCACCGCGATGAACGTCGATGCGGCGATGAACGAGCAGGTCTCGGTTCCGGCCAGTTCCACCGTCACGCAGTCGTTCTACCTCGCGATCGCTGCAACGTCGGCCAACGCACTGTCGGCCGCCGACACGGCGCGGGCGCAGAGCGGCGACTACTGGCTGAGCAACACGACGACCGCGTACACCGATTGGCTCAACGCCGGTAAGCGGACCACGTCGAACTTCACCGACACCGGTCTGTCCACCGCCTACGACCGCGCCCTGGTTGCGATGAAGCAGTCGCAGAGCCCGGTGCTCGGCGTGTGGCCGGCGGCGACCAACCCGATTGCCTACGGCTACAAGGTCTGGGTACGAGACTCGGCCGTCACCGCGATGGCAATGGATACCGCCGGGCACCACGCGGAGGCCGACAAGTACTTCCGATGGTTGGCAACGGTGCAGTACGCCAACGGATCCTTCGGCACGACCTACGACGGCTGGACCGGCCAGCACGTCAGCTTCGTCGAACCCGAACTCGACAGCGTCGGCATCTTCCTGATCGGTGCGTACCGGCACTGGCAGATGACCGGTGACAACTCCTTCCGTGACGCGCTCTGGCCGCAGATCCAGAACGCCGCGAACTTCGTCAAGAACAACCTCGCCAGCAACGGCCTCGGCCCGGAGGATGCCTCGATCTGGGAGGAGACCCAGGAGTACAACACCTTCACCCAGACCCTCTACATCACCGGGCTCTGGGCGGCCGAGGCCATCGCGCAGAGCAAGGGCGACACCACCGACGCCGACGGCTGGAGCAACGCCGTGGCCTCGATCGCGACCGCACTGCAGACCTCCTCGCTCAACTCGCCGGCCGGCCTGTGGAACGCCCCGGACGCCTACTACAACCGAGCCGTGAACTCCGACAACACCGGCCGCACCACCATCGACTCGTCCTCTGACATGACCGTCGTCTCCGGCGCGATCGACCCGGGCTCGAGCCGCGCGGCCAGCCACGTCAACAAGATCACCAGCACGCTGACCCACGACACGTACGGAATTGCCCGCTACCAGGGCGACAACTTCTACTACACCTCGCCGTACAGCCCGGCCGGCAACGAAGCCGGTGCGGCCGAACCGTCCTGGCCGCAGATGAGCATGTACGTCGCGCTCGACGACACCTACACCGGCAACCTCGCCGCCGCGCTGCCGCGGCTGAGCTGGTACGCCAGCCGCACCGCGGTCGGCTACATGCCACCTGGCGAGGCCGTCTCGAACGTGACCCAGAAGCCGATCATCTCGACCATGGTGGAGCCGGTGACCGGGGCCTGGTACGTGCTCGCGGCGTTGGCCTACACCGGCCAGGCCGATACCCGCATGTACGCGCCCATCAGCAACGCCGGCGCTGAAGCCGGACTGACCATCAACGCCGGCACGACCGGCGACTGGCCGCAGTGGAATCCGATTCCCTACTACGTCTCGCCGCTCGGCAACGAGGCCAGCGGGGTAACCACCACGGACATCAAGAACGTTGCCGTCGCCAACGATGCCAACAACATCTACGTGCGGGTGGACAACGCCAGCGGTGCGCTGCCCGGGTACAACACCACCCCGAAGTTCGCGATCAACGTCTACGCCGGCGACTACTCGGGCAACGGGTCGACCCCGACCTCGAGCACCGCCCTGTACGGCACAGCACTGCCGCGACCGGCGGCCTACCTGGTCGGCCGGTGGTCGGACTCGACCAACTACGCCCATTTCACAGCCTCCGGCGGCGTGTGGACCGCGGATTCGTCCATCACCTCGGTGATCGCGCCGCAATGGGACACCACTACCGGCCGGATCGAGATGGTGATCCCACGCAGCGCCCTGACCAGCGCAACGGCCAACGACAACTCGATCGTGCCGATCACCATCGCGCTGGTCCGGCAGGACCCGGTTACGTCGGCATGGAGCGAAGACGACACGATCACCCTGCGCTACAGGCTCACTCCAGCCAGCACCCCATGGATCTACGGCAACGTGCGGTAACCCCCGGCACCCAGGGTCGCAGCCATTGGCGTCGGCCCGCCGGCGCCGCCGGCTGAGTCAACCAGAGCTGGCCGGCATTTCGGGAACCGCGCCGGCCGGCCCGCCACTCGCCCCGAGATTGGCCGATCGGCCGATCAGCACGACGCCGGCGACCATTGCGACGAGGCACACCGACTCGACCGCCAAGCCCGCAATGCTGACCGAGACGGCGTCGCCCAGCAGGTTCACGCCGAGAAAGATCCCGGCGATCGGCTCGGCGGCAGCGATCGGCGGCAGCGAGTAGTCCAATCGAGCCGCCTTGAACGCGCTCTGCGACAGCAGGATGCCGACCACGGCCGCGCCGAGCACCACGTACACCCACGCGTGGAAGAACATCGCCGTGATCCCGTGGTCATCCGCCACGACCAGGGCGCCGCGCGTCGCCACGTCCTGCAGGCCGTACATCAGCCCTGCGGCCGTCGCCAGGAGCACCGACTCCGCGACCAGGCCGCGCCGCTTGCCCACCGCGACGAGCAGCACCACCGCGGTGAGCACCGCGCCGACGGCGATCCCGATCAGCGGCCCGGTCGTGTGACTCGAGTCGGTGCTGCGCGGATCTCCGACCCCGATGAAGACACCGAGGGCGGCCGAGAGCAGCACCGCGCCACAGGCCTCCTGCCACCGGATCCGCTGCCTCGCGAGTGCCGCGGAGAACGCCAGCGCGAAGAGCAGGCTCGTCGACAGGAGCGGCTCGACGACGGCAACCGCGGCGAGGTTCAGGGCAAGGCCGGCCATGAGTTGCCCGGCGACCATGCTGCCGACGCCGACCCACCAGAGGCGCCGGCGCATGAGATCGAGCAGGAGCCGGACGCGGAGCAGATCGGACAGCGGCATCGTCGCGGCCACCCGCTGTTGCAACACGTAGCCCAGGCCGAGGGCCAGGGCAGCGATGATGCCGACCGGAAAGACCATGGCGTCAGCCTGGTTCGCGTGGCTGGGCGCGGGCCATGCCCGATTATGAGGCAGGGACGTGTGCGGAGGGCGCGCGGTGCAGGTTCGCCACAAGCCGCGGTTACGGTGAATACGCGATGAAGCTGACAGCACTCACCGGCGCAGGCATCTCCACGGCGTCCGGCATCCCCGACTACCGCGGGCCGGACGGCTTGTGGCGGCGCGATCCCGACCACGAGAAGCTCGTGACATACGACTACTACGTGGCCGACCCGGAGATCCGCCGGCGGTCGTGGGTGTTCCGCGCCGCGAGCCCCGCGTGGACCGCGGAACCGAACGCTGCCCATCGCGCATTGGCCGCGATGCCGGACGCGTGGATCATCACGCAGAACATCGACCGACTGCACCAGCGCGCAGGCACGCCCGCAGCGCGGGTGCTCGAGCTGCACGGCAACATGTTCGACGCCGTCTGCATCGACTGCGCAGAGCACAGCATGACGCGCGAGGCGATCGCGCGCGTCGAAGCCGGCGATCCGGATCCGCGTTGCGCGAGCTGCGGCGGGATCCTCAAGACGGCCACCGTGATGTTCGGGCAGCCGCTCGACCCGGCGGTGTTGAACCGAGCGTTCACCGTCGCGGCACAGGCCGAGGTGTTCCTCACGATCGGCACGTCGCTGCAGGTTCAGCCGGCCGCCTCATTGGTCGACGTCGCCGCGGACGCCGGCGCACGTGTGGTGATCGTCAACGCCGAACCGACGCCGTACGACCGGCTCGCGAGTCAGGTGATCCGCGACCCGATCGCGCAGGCCGTGCCGCGCCTGCTGCACATGCTGACCGGTTGATCGTTTCCGGGGCGCCTCAAGGCGCGCCGGCCGGCACCTCGGGAACGGCTCGGGAAGGATCGAACAGCGGAGAGCGGGCGAGGATGGCCACCCCGAGGCCGACGCCGAGGCCACCCAGTGTCGCGAGCACCAACCAGCCGCCGGTTCGGGTGGCCTCGTCGAAGACCAGGACGCCCCACAGAATCGACACCAGCGGGTCCATGAGCGTGAAGCCGGGCTGGGCGGCGAGCAGCGGGCCGGTGTGCAGGGCCCACTGCACGAGTACCACGCCGAGGATGCCGAAGCCGATGGCGGCGTAGGTCTGCCAGGTCGTCAGCATCGCCACGAGCCCGCTGTGGGTGAGTCGTCCGACGGTCGCCTTGATCAACGTCGCGGTGAGTCCGAAACTGGTGCCGGCCGCGGCCCCGAGCAAGGCGGTCTTCACGATTGCGGTTGCCCGTCGAGACGCCGCGACGAGAATCGCGATGGTGGCCGCAGTGGCGCCGCCGGCCAGGACGTACGTCACGTGCTCGACGTGGGTCTCCTCGCCGGGGCGCGGGTCCAGCGCCGTCACGAGCGCGATCATTCCCCCGGTCATCACGAGGATGGCCGTCCATTCCGTCCGAGTGAGTCGGCCGTGGAAGACCCGGGCGGCGACCAGCAAGGTCAACGGCACCTCGAGCGTGATGATCGGTTCCACGGCCGACAACTCACCCAGGCCGAGCGCGACGGCCTGGAACGCGAACGAGGCGACCATCCCGCCGAACCCGAGGATCCACGTCGGGTTGCGGACCAGGCCCAGCAGGAACCGGCCGTCGAAGGGAGCATCGGGCTGCTGCAGGCTGGCCTTGCGTTGCATCACGTTGGCCAGGGCGTTGCCGAACGCAGCAATCGCGGCAAGGAGGTAACTGAGTAGATCAGCCGCTCCCACCGGCAAATCCTAGGTCGTGCGGCCAACACCCCGGGCTCCGACGCGTCGGCGTCGGCACGGCTAGCGGGCGACTCCTTCGCCGAGCGAGCCCGCGAGCCGATCACGCAGGCCGGTGGCTCGGGCAGCCTCGCGGTTCACGCACGCGAGCACCGCCTCTTCCGAGCCGATCAACCTGACGAGCCCGGAAGCGCGGGTGATCGCCGTGTAGAACGTCTGCCGCGTCGCGAGCGGCGAGGTCGCAACCGGCAGCAACACCGTCACCTCTTCGAACTGGCTGCCCTGCGCGCGGTGCACGGTCATCGCATGCAGCGGGCGGACCTCGGACAACCGCACCAGCGGCAGCACGATCGGCGCACCGCCTCGCCGGAATGCCGCGACGAGCTCGCCGCCCTGCTCGATCACCACTCCGCTGTCGCCGTTGTACAAGCCGTTCTCGTAGTCGTTCGCCGTCACGAGCAGCGGCTGCCCGGCGTAGCGGCCGTCCGGCCGAGGCGCGAGCAGCGCGTCGTCGGCCGCAAGCCACCGCTCGACGGCCTCGCTCCAGCGGCTCACCCCCCGTGGTCCGCTGCGGTGCGCGCACAGCAGCCGGTGCCGATCGAGCGCGTCGAGGGCGGCTACCTCGTCGCCGGCGCGAGCCGCCACGATCACCGCCCGCTCGTGAGCGGTCTGCGCCCGCAGCGCCTCGAGCGCGGCGCCGGAGATCGGCTCGTCGTCGGGCGCGCGATGGAACACCAGGCCGGGCGGTTGGGCCGACAGCATCGCCAACGCATCGTCGGCGCGTCCGGCCCGTACGTGCTCCGCGAGCTGGGCGATCGAGCCGCCTGCGTCGAAGCGGTACACCGTGCGAAGACGAGCGACGGACGGGCCGACGTCGTCCTGGTCGACGAGGTCGCCGAGCACCGCACCCGCCTCGACGGACGCGAGCTGGTCCGGGTCGCCGACGAGCACGAGGCGGGTCGCCGGCCCGAGCGCCTCGAGCAGCCGCGCCATCAACGTCAGCGACACCATCGAGCACTCGTCGACGATCACCACGTCGAACGGCAGCCGGTTGTCGCGATCGTGCCGGAACCGGCTGGCGACGCCGGGCCGCCAACCGAGCAGCCGATGCAGCGTCGACGCCGACAGCGTCGCGAGCGACGCCAGATCGGTCTCTGACAGCTGCCCGGCAGCCGACCGCACCGCCTCCTCCAGCCGAGCCGCGGCCTTGCCGGTCGGCGCGGCCAGCGCGACCCGCAGCTCCGGGCGCTGCCGGCGCAGCACCGCGACCAGCCGGGCGATCGTCGTCGTCTTCCCGGTGCCCGGGCCGCCCGCGATCACGCTCACCCTCGACAGCGCCGCCACTGACGCGGCCAGCCGCTGGTCGGCCTCGGCGTCGTCGGCGAACAGCGCGTCCAGATCCGCCTGCAACATCAAAAGATCGAGATCGGACGGCCGGTTCGCGCTGCGCTCGAGAAGGTCCTGCGCGACCTGCGCCTCCTGCCGCCAGTAGCGCTCCAGCCACAGCCGGGAGCCGACCATCCGCACCGGCGAGCCGCCGGGCGCAGGAGCCACCAGCGGGCTGGCCGCGCACGCGGTGATCCAGTCCGGCACCGCCGGCCACGGCAGTTCGACGGGGGACGCGGGCGCCTCCTCGTCCGGGGTGACCGTGGCGGCCGCGTCGGCCAGGTCCAGCACCACCGACCCCTGCCGGGTGCCGCGCACGATCAGCGCGACGGCCAGCAGGACCCGGTCGTCCGGCTCACCGGCCAGTGCGCCGAGCCGGGTGGCCACCTGGACGTCGGCAACGGCGAGCACGCCGGCCGCGTCGAAGTCCCTGAGCAGCCCCTGCGCGCGCAGCGCCGCCAACGAGGTGGTCATCGCGCACCCGCCAGCACGTCCGAGGCCGCCACGACCAGCGCCGCCCGCGGCCGCCACGCGAACACGCCGGGCTGCGCGCCGCCCTCGAGTGCGACGTCCGGTCCGCACATGCCGCGCAGGAACAGGTACAGCACCCCGCCCAGCTGCCGCGCCGGATCGTAGGAAGCGATCCGCCAACGCAGGAACCGGTGCAGCGCAACCTCGTAGAGCAGCGCCTGCAACGGGTAGTGGGCGTGCAGCATCGCGTCGGCCAGCGCTGCGCCGCGGTAGTCCCAGGCGGTCAATGGCCGGTCGGGCTCGCCCAGCCGATTGGTCTTGTAGTCGACGACGAGGTAGCGCCCGTCGGCGCGCAGGACGGCGTCGATGCTGCCGCCGAGGTAGCCCTTCAGCACCGCGTCGCCCAGCACCGGATCGTCCAGCAGCTCGGCATAGCCGGCGAGTGGATCGTCGGGCGGCAGGTGAGCACGCAGGACGGCTGCCAGGTCGGCCAGCCGGGACGTGCCGTGCGGCCGGTCACCACCGCACAGCGGCAGCTCGAAGTCGAGTTCGGTCAGCCGGTCGGACGCTGCGAAGTCCGCGAGCGACCGGCCACCGACCAGCGGGCCGAGCGGCGTCCGCAGCGCGGGCAGCAGCGCCGCGGTGAGCTGCGCCGCGTCGAGATCGGCGGGGCCGGAACGACCCAGCTGGATCTCGACCTGCGCGCGGACCTCGGCAGCGAGGTCGGCCGCCGTCGGATCCATCCGTTCGAGGACGGCATGCACGAGGGTGCCGAACGCGGTGCCGCCGGGCAGCGCGTCCATCGGCGAGACCACGTCGTGCACCGCAGCAGTGGCCGCGGGTGCCGACGGCGTCACCGGCTCGTCGTCCTTCTCCGACACCTCCGGTTCGCTGCCGATCACCGGCGAGGCGTCGTGCACGCCCGCGGTCAGCGCGCTGTAGGACGTCCGCCGCCAGGCCGTGTCGAGCCCGCGGTGCAGCACGGCCGCCGACAGCGCTGCGGACGTCGCGGCCGGTCGCTGCCACGACACGTCCGCACCGTCCGGCACCACGGACACCGACAGGCAGCCGTCGACCGCCAGCGCCGATGCGCGCGCCGCCGCGGTCGCGTCGCTCGGCACCGCCACCCGCTCCGGCACGTCAAGAGCCGGCGCGGCGGTGAACAGCAGCCGGTGCAGCGCGGCGTTCGGCGTGGTGTAGGTGCCCGGCGCCCACCACGCCGTCACCTGGGACTGCGCGCGGGTCAGCGCGACGTAGAGCAGCCGCAGGTCCTCGCCGAGGCCCTCGCTGCGGTCGCGCAGCTGGTCGGCGCCGAAGCCGGGGCTGCCCTGGCCGCCGACGTTGCGCACCCGCCGGCCCGTCCCGTCCTCGTGGAACAGCGGGATTGCCGCGTCGCTGACGTAGCGGTCCCAGTCGAACGGCACGAGCACGACCGGGAACTCCAGCCCCTTGCTGGCCCAGACGGTGACGAGCTGCACCGCTTCGGAATCCGAGTCGAGGCGCCTGCTGCGCTCGGTCGAGGCGTCCTCGCCGGCCTCGGCCACCCGGCGGCGCAGCCACTCGTGCCCGGCCGTCAGCCCGAGCTGCGCGGCCATCGTCTCGGCATGCAGGGCCTCGGCGACGTGCCGCAGGTCGGTGAGCCGGCGCTCGCCGGCGAGCTGCCCGAGCAGTCGCGACGGCAACCGCTCGTCCCGGCTGATCGTCTCGAACAGCGCCGCGACGCCGCGCTCCTCGTACACCCGCAGCCAGTAGCGCAGCCGCAGGCCGAGGCCGTCGACGTCGTTGCTCTCCAGCCCGGCGGCGTCCCACCCCACGAACGGCGACACCGCGAGGCGCCGCAGGCGACCCGAGCGGTGCGGCTGCTCCAGCGCATCGAGCAGGACGAGCCAGTCGCCGGCCGCGGCGGTGCGGAACACGCTGCGCGTCGAGCGCTGCACGGACGGCACGCCCGCGGCGAGCAGCGCCTCGTGGACGAGGTCGAGCTGGGCGTTGGTGCGGACGATGACGGCGATGTCGCCAGGACGCAGCGAACGCGACGGCGCCCCGTCGCGCGGCTGCAGCAGCGGCGGTTGCTCGAGCAGCGCGACGACTTCGCGCACGACGTCGTGCACGACGAGCTCGCGCGCGGGCTTGACCAGCAGCTTCTGGCGGGCCCCTTTCGGGACGAGCCGGATCCGGACGGGTGCCTGCGTGCTGTCGAGCGACCGGCCGCGGTGCGCGGCCGACACCGGCCCCACCACGATCCGCGGATCGCCGAGGGCGGCACCGCGGAACAGCGCGTCGAGCCCGCGCAGCAGGTCGGGATCGCTGCGCCAGTTCTGCGCGAGCGTCGCGTGCTGATCGGCGACGTCGGCGGCGGCGAGATAGGCCTGCACGTCGGCGCCACGGAACGCGTAGATCGCCTGCTTCGGGTCCCCGATCAGCACGAGCGTGGCGGCGCCGTGGAAGGCGAGGCGGAGGATGTCCCACTGCACCGGGTCGGTGTCCTGGAACTCGTCGACGAGCACGATGCGGTAGCGGCTGCGCAGCCGCATCTTGGCCGCCGGGCCGGTGTGCGGGTCGGCGAGCGTCGTCTGCAGCCGGGTCAGCAGGTCGTCGTAACCGAGGATGCGACGCAGCCGCTTGCGCCGGTCGACCTCGTCGCGCACCGCCTGCGCGAGCCGGACCCGGACGGCGGGCAGGCTGTCGTCGGCGCCGTCCGCCTGCGGCACGAGGATGGCGTGGCCGTCCTGCACCACCGTGCGCGCCAGGTCCTGCGCCTCGTTCAACGTCATCGGCGCGACGGCCAGCTCGCCGTGTCCCCACTTGCGCAGGTAGAGATCGTGCACCACCTCGGTGACGAGATCGTCGAGGTTCTCGACGAGCTCCGCGCCGGCGTCGACGTCGCCGGCCGTGCCCAGCCCGATGAGCACCTGCTGGCAGAACCCATGCGTGGTGACGACGGTGGCGGCGTCGAACGAGCTGAGCGCGACGACCAGCCGACGCCGCCTGGTCGCTACCTCCCCGTCGGTGCCGTGGGCGAGGTGGCGTAGCAGTGCGTCGTCGCTCGCCCTCGCGGCGGTCGGGTCGCGCAGGCCGTCGCGGGCGGTGACGAGCCGCTCCCGCACGCGGTCGCGCAGCTCCTGGGTGGCCGCCCGTCCGAACGTCACGACGAGCAACTCGTCGAGCCGGGCAATGCCCTCGGCGACGTAGCGCGTGACGAGGCCGGCGATGGTGAAGGTCTTGCCGGTGCCGGCGCTGGCCTCGAGGACGGTCGTCCCCTGCGGCAGCTCGCCGAGCAGGTCGAAGTGGGTCACGGCCGCACGTCCGTCTCGGCCGTCATCAGCGGTGCCCACACGAGGCGGGCGAGCGCGCCGAAGCGGGTCGGCTCGTCCGGGAACCGTTCTTCGGGCTCCGGAACTGCGGCGGTGAGCTGGGTGAACGGTGCGTCGGCGCCGAAGACGAGGACGTGCTCGGGTTCGTCGCGCTCGGGGGCGAAGGTGTCGGCCTCCCACCGCTTGGCCGCGGGCGGCAGCGCGTCGCCGATGTCGGCGCCGCGCTCGCGCCGATTCGCGTACTCCTCCGAGGTCGCCAGGGCGAGCGGCAGCGGCTCGCACAGCCCGGCGTCGCGGATCCGGACGAGCAGGCCGAGCAGCCGGCTGGCGAGCGCCGGCTCGACGCCGTGCAAGATCGAGCGGCGCGCGTCGTCGCGGTGCCGCCCGACCGTGACGGCGCGGCACTCGGAGTCCTGTGTCGTGGCGACCGTCGCGAGGTAGCGCACCCACGCGGTGACCCGGTGCTTCGCGGCGAGCGTCGAGTAGTTGACGCTGAGGATGGTCGGCCCGCGTACGCCGGCGACCGTCCCGGACAGGACCCGGCCATCGCCGAGCGGGACGGCGACGTCGACCGACGATGCGTCGAGCTGCCGTTCCAGCTCGCAGGCGCGCAGCAGCGCGTCGACCCGGGCGCCGATGGCGCGCATGGCCTGCCTGCCGAGCGGGCCTGGTGGCAGTTCGCCGCGCATGTACTCGAGGTGCGCTGCGGTGCGCTGCGGCGTGCCGGCCAGGCAGCGGCGCAGGACGCGGTCGCCGATCGCCCAGTTCTGCAACCCGTCCAACTCGACGGTCAGTGCGTCGTCCGGCTCGTCCGCGCCGAAGGTGGTGCTGATGTCGAGCCGTTGCCGCAGGAACCCGCGCGCGGGGTGCTGGAAGAAGCGCACCAGGTCGTCAAGGTGCACCGTCGCGTCGTTCGGCGCCGGCGGGAGCGGCGCGGAGACGAGGGGCGGCACCGCCGTCCGTGGCCGATCGGCGGCCCGCGCGCCGGCGAGACCGGACGGGTCATAGGAGAACGACCCTCGTGTGCCGAGCTC
The DNA here is from genome assembly GCA_963797455.1 of uncultured Actinomycetota bacterium. GTDB lineage: Bacteria > Actinomycetota > Actinomycetes > Mycobacteriales > Jatrophihabitantaceae > Jatrophihabitans. Next base: position 835,184 of record CAWCPK010000001.1, read on the forward strand.
GCCGGGTAGGAAGTTGCGCCGGTCGAACGGCTGCAACGGGTGCCGGACGACGACGTGTTCGCGGGCCGGCGCACCACTCGGCGCGAGGGCGGTGGCGTCGACGGCGTCGAGCAGCTCGCCCAGTGGCACGCAGGGCGGGACGTCGGCGCCGGTGCGCGGGTCGGCGCCCGTGTGGGCGATGACGAGGTGTTCCTGCGCGGCGCAGACGGCGTCGAGGAACAGCTGGCGGTCCTCGCTGCGGACGTCCCGTTCGCCGGATCGGGGTTCGCGGGCGAGGACGTCGTCGCCGTCGGCGACCCCCTGCCGGGGAAACACCCCGTCGTCCATGCCGAGCAAGCACACGACGCGGTGCGGCACCGAGCGCATCGGCACGAGCGTGCAGACGGTCAGCGTGCCGGTGCGAAAGCTCGCCCGGGTCGGCCGGCCGGCGAGGCGGGCCCGCAGCAGCGCGGTGACGTCGGCCAGCCCGAGCTCGACGTCCACGTCGGCGGCGCTGTCGGCGACCTCGTCCAGCTCGCGGTGCAGCTGCATGGTGTGCCACGCTTCCGCGCCCTCGCCGATGGTGCGCACGACGTCGTCGAGGGTGCGTGCCCAGGCGCGCACCGTGCGCTTCTCGCCCAGTGCTCGGACGGCGCGCTCCGCCCGGTCGAACAGTTCGGCGAACCGGCCGGCGAGCTCGATGTCGCCGCTGTCGACGTCGTCCAGCGGCAGCGTGTCGCCGACCCAGGCGGCGTCGTCCTCCATCGCGACGCCGAGCAGCACCCGGTCGATCGCGGCGCGCCAGGTGTTCTGCCCGATGCCGCTCAGCCCGTAGCCGTCGCGGTGCCGGGCGTCGAGCCCCCAGCGCGCGCCGGCGGCGACGGTCCAGTCGCGCAGCCGCTCGAGGTCGTCCTCGTCGAAGCCGAATCTCCTGCGCACCGGGGCGGCGCCGGCCAGGTCGAGCAGCTCGGTGGCGGTGACCCGGCTCGCGGCGAGTTCGAGCAGTTGGGAGAGCAGGTCGAGCAGCGGGTTCGTCTGGCGCAGCGACCGGTCGGCGAGCTTGACGCGCAGCCGGGCCGCGGGGTGGCCGTCCGGCTCGTCGGTCATGCCGAACGAGGCGGCGACGAGTGGCGCGAACGTCTCGACGTCCGGGCACATGATGAGGATGTCGCGCGGCTCGAGCGTCGCGTCTGCGTCGAGCAACCCCAGGACGACCTCGCGCACGACCTCCACCTGGCGGGCCGGGCCGTGCGCGGCGTGTACTTGCAGACTGTTGTCCGATGCCACCACTGATGTCTTGTCCGTGCGGATCCGGTCGTGGGCGAGGTCGTCCTGCAACCGGCCGAGCAATGTCGAAGGACGTTGCGCGATCGGGTGGTGCTCGTCGCGGTGCGGGATGTCGTTCAGGAGCTGTTGCAGCTCGCGGACGTCGCGCGACATCGACGCCAGTAGCGGGTTCTGCACGGCCGGTTGTTGATCGCGCCGCCGCCCGGGCTGCTCGCCGTCCTCTTTGCCGGCGGCCCACAGTGCGGGCGAGGGATGGTGCAGCCAAAGGTGGACGTCGCGATGCGCGGCCAAGGCGTGCAGGATGCGGACGCGGGCCGGCGAGATCCGGGTCGCGCCGAAGATCGAGAACGCCGGGCCGGTGCCGATCCGCTTGCAGGCCGGCGCGAGCAGTTCGGCCGGTGACGGGATGCCGATCTCGGCGCGCAGCCGGCGCCACAGTTCCGCCTGCCAGGTGAGGTCGGCGGGCAGCGCGGAGCCGTCGCCGGCTTCGTCGCGGCCGGCACGCCACGCCTCGATCATGTCCGGGCGCGATCGCCCGTAGCGGTCGAACAACCTCGCCAGCTTGCTGGCGACCGCGAACCGACGCCCCTTGTCGCCACTCCCGTCGAGGCCGAGGTGGGTGGCGAGGAGCTGGCACCACGGCTCGGTCGGCGCGCACTCGTCGATCACTCGCATGAGCGGCCAGACGGCCCGCTCGGTCGACCACCCGGCTACTGCTGCCGCGTAGTCGTCATCCGCTTCGGCGACCGCTTCGTCGAGCAGCCGGCTGTAGGGCGGGAAGAGGACGTTGGCGCACACGCCGTCGTCGGCTCTCTTGCTCCCGAGAACGTGGCTCAACTGCTGCGCGAGCCACCGCTCGACGCCCTTGCTGGGCACGGCCACGATCTCCGGCTGCAACGGATCACCGGCGGGCGCGGTGAGGGCTTGGCCGAGCGCGACGACCAAGGCGTCCGCCCGCTCGGACCGGTGAATCAGCAGCACGACCGCTGCGCCCTCGTCACGCCACGATCGTAGAAGCGTCGAATCAGGCACGAAGAGAGCCTTGATGACTGCCTATCCCCCGCTGCCAGACCCGGCACCGTCGCGTCCTCGTCCGGGCTGGCAGAGGTGGATCATCGGCCACCGGATTCTTTCGGTCATCGGTGTGATCGTGGTCGTGGCCGTGATCGCGGCTGCCGTCAGTGGCAACTCGAACGACGAGTCGCCGACGGCAGGCGCCGGCACGAATGCTGGCCGGTCATCGGCTCCGGTGGTCACCACGACGCCGGACGCGCAGGCTGCGGCAGCCTCGAGCGCGGCAGCGCGCCGGTCGGCAGCCCGTGCCGCGGCCGCAAGTCGGGTGGCGGCGGCCCAGGCAACGGTCCGGCCTATGTGGAGGGCCCGGTGTACGTGACAGGCAGCGACCCGTACGGGCTCGACGCGGACGGCGACAGGGTCGGTTGCGAGGACTAATTCGATGAGTGAGAGTCGGATACCGATCGTCGCGATGACGGATCTCCCGCTGATCGAGGACGCCGCCCGGAGCAGGAAGCTCTGCCGACCAGTCCGCCCCGTGGCCCCGTTCCCCAGCTAGTCGTGGAGATCTTGACCCGGCTCAACATCAGCGACCTTGGAGATCGGATATGTACACCGATCGCCCCCGAGGGACTGCGACGAGTCGTGGCCGTCACCCATCGCGATGACCGCCTGGTGCTTGCGGATGGTGAGCAAACGCTCCGGCACTCGGTGGCGAGCCGCCTCCGTCTGGCGGCGATCGATTGGTGCCCGCGACCACCGTCTCATTCACCTCGGGGCATCTCGGCCGCTCCGGCGCTAGGCTTGGCTAATGCTGAACGTGGAAGAGCGAGATCAGCTCAGCCACGCCTTGAACGCCTGGCTGTTACGACACCCTACGCCGGATGAGCCGGTATACCGCCTGGCTGGCGACGGTGCGCTGTCGCCCCGGCAGGTCGTCAAGGAAGTCGACGCTCGGTCCGAGACCGGACTCGCGATACTCGAGATCCTGGAATACAGCGTCAGACGCTCCTCGCTTGAAGACGTCGTTGCGAGCTTCGACCGCAAATTGCCCGCTTGATGAAGCCACGCGCGGTGGAGGGCTGACAGGGTGAGCAGTGTCAGTTACCTCCGACCTAACAATCCCGGAGACCCAGCCGCCTCGGACCTGCACAACTGGTCGGTAGAGCTTCAGACCCGACTCGCGGTCGACCACGCAACCGCTGCCGTCATCGACGACTCGTCGCCGTGCGACCGAACGAGGGCCGCTATAGCACTCGCGGCTGCCGACTTGATCCTGTTCTTCGGGCACGGCAGTCCCACCGATCTGGTGGGTACGGATGGCGCCTCGGCGGTCGACAAGTCCAACATTGCGATCGCCTCTGGTCGAAGCCTGGTTGCAGTGGCTTGCCTTGCTGGCCGCGACCTGGGCCCTGACGCGATCACTGCGGGCGTCGAAGTGTTTCTCGGCTGGAACGCCAAGCTCCTGTGGTTGGCGCCACCGCCTGGGGGACTGGGTGAATTCGGTTCGGCAATTGTCGACAGCCTTGCGATCTTCGGGACGGGCGCCAGCGTCGAACAGGTGAAGGAGCGCCTCAGAGACGAGCTCGACGCCGTCGCCGAGTACTACCGGACCGGCCCAGGCTCGACGAACCCAGATGCGTTGATCGCCTACTACGGTGCGGCAGCAGCGGCCGGGCAGGTGGCGGTATGCGGGAACGAGAAGAAGGTGCCGCTATGAGCCTTGCCGCCTTGGCAACCAGGGCAGTCAACCGACGCGAAGACACCCCCGCGAAAGATAGACCCCAAGGGATTCGCGAGGCGGCCGAAGGCCAGCAGCCGACCACATCACAAGCATCGACCGTCGCCGACACAGCAAAGCAGGTAGCTGCGTTCGTGCCGACGGAAGTGATCACTCTCTACACCGCGGCACTAGCGATCACGACCGGAAACGCCACGAAGGTCAGCACCGGTCAGGTCACCGCCTTCTGGTGCATCGTCACCGCGACGCCGATCATTGCTTGGATCCTCTACGCGACCAGCTGCCGAAGCCAGGGCAAGCCGCTGCCATTCAACCTACGGGTTTGGCCGTGGCAGGAGATGATCATCGCTTCACTCGCCTTCGTCGTGTGGGCGGGAATGCTTCCTGCGACGCCGTTCCGCAATTTCTCCTGGTACACGCCCGCGCTCGGCGGCTTCATCGGACTGGTGTTTACAGTCGCAGTCGGACTCGTGACACCACTGCTACCAGGAAAGATCAAGACAGGGTCCGCGGCATAACCGGTGCGCTCGTCGGCGCAGTTGACCGGGACAGCTGCACTCCGCGATCGGATACGGCATCCGATCAGGGACGTACCGCGAGGTGCCCGATTCGCCGCGTCGTACGCCCGCGCAGGGTCTGGCTGCATTCCGATCGTGGTGGCCCGGGCTGGCAGGCCTGCGCGCCCTATGCTCTTCGGCCATGGACCGCGCCGTCGCGTCGCCGGGGCCACCGGCCACCACGATCGAGGAAGTGATCGCCCGCATGCAGGCGATCGAGGCCGCGTTACCCGCCGACGACGGCGTCGCCTGCTTCAACCGCATGTACCTCGAGGTCACCCTCGGCGTCGCCGGCCAGGTGCAGCAGGGCATGTTCAGCGACGCGGACTGGGTCTCCCGCCTCGACGTCGTGTTCGCCAACCGCTACTTCGCCGCAACCGACGCGATGTCCAGTCCACCGGCAGCGCAACCGGCGGCATGGCGGCCGCTGCTGGCCGCACGGGCCAATCGCGGCATCGAGCCCATCCAGTTCGCGCTGGCCGGGATGAACATCCACATCAACCACGACCTCCCGCTGGCAGTAGTGGCAACCTGCACCGAGCTGGACACCCCACCCACCGAGGGCAGCCACCACCAGGACTACCAACGCGTCGACAAACTGCTCGACGCCGCCGAACAGTCCGTCCGCGAATCCTTCGAACCCGCCGACCTGAGCCAGATCGACCACCATATTGCGGCGGTGACCAACCTGCTGTGCAACTGGAGCCTCAACGAAGCCAGAGACGCCGCCTGGGACACCGCACTCGGGCTGTGGGCGGTCCGCGATCACCACCTCGCCACCCAACTGCTGACCAGCGCATTGGCCCGCATGGTCACCATGGCCACCCGCGCCCTGCTCGTTGCACTTTGATACGCCCAGCAACGACGCCACCCGGCACCGTCGGCGCAGCTTCGCCCACCGTCCCGCCGAGCACCGCAATCACAGACCCTGCCGCAGACCCTCCGGCAATCCTGAACCCGCACGCGCCACACCGACTCGTCGACCACGACACCCATCGGATGCTGTGTCCGATCGCTTGCCCGACAAACACTTCCATGAGCCGAACGAGGTCCTACTGTTGCGTCATGGCGCGAATGACTCCCGGCGAGGCCAACGCCGTCAACGTCCTGCTCGGATACCTCGCCGGGCAGGCCGCTGAGCCGCCAGTTCCCGTCGTCCATGCGCTCGAGATCCTCGCCTCCAGGGCACACAACCGGATTCAAACCGGCTGGGATGAGCATGCGGTACGCAAGCAGTGGCCCCACGCGTACGAGGTGACACCCCCGCCTGGCGGGTAGGCCCCGATCCGGGCTTGCCTGACCGTCTCTTCCTGCGAAGTCCAGGGATCCGTAGCTGCGATCGGGATAGGTAATCCGATCGACAGCCCGTCGCGCTCGACATCGCCAGTAGCGCCGGCGCACGCGCCATCCTTGGCGCGCTCGAAGCGTGCGACCGCAGCGAGCACCATTTCTTGTCATACACACATGATATCGTGTCCGTATGACACGACAAGCGTCGGTCCTGGCGCCTGTTCTCAGGAGTGAGACGCAGGCGCGTTTGCTCGCGGCGCTTCTCCTCCAGCCTGATCGCGAAGCCAGCATGGCCGAGATCGCCCGTGAGACAGGCACGGATCCGGGCAATCTTCACGCCGAGGTGGAACGACTTGTTCGGGCCGGCATCCTCATAGATCGCCGGGTGGGGCGCACCCGCCTGCTTCGCGCTGCGGACAGTGTGCTGGTCAAGCGCTTGGCCGACCTCCTGGCCCTCGGCTACGGACCGAAGATCGCCGCAGAGCGCGCGCTGCGCAACGTCGCTGACGTCGAGCGTGCGTTTATCGGCGGCTCGTGGGCCGCGCGCTACAACGGTGAACCGGGTGCGTTCCCGCACGACATCGACGTCATCGTCGTCGGAACACCCGATCGAGATGACGCTACAGACGCCGTCGTGCGCGCGCTGGGCGCGATCGGGCACGATGCCCAGGTGATCTTTCGGAGCCCGACCGGCTGGCGCGACGCGCGCGATGCCTTCACTCGAACCGCCAGGAACGGCCCGCTCGTCGAGCTCGACCTCGGGCAGGCCCGGTGAGCAGCTGGCCGACCGGCATTCAGACGATCAAAGAGCTCGTGGCGGCCGGCAACCTGCAGAAGGTCGCCCCGTCCGTCGAGTCGGCGAGCGCCTTCCTCGAAGCGGCCGGCAAGCACCTCGACAGCGCATGCTCCTCGCCGAGGCTGACCCGGACGGCGGCTACACGCTTCTGTACGACGCCGCACGCAAGAGCCTGGCGGCCGTCCTGCAAGTTCAGGGACTCCGCGCGACCAGTCGTGGCGGCCACTACGCCATCCAAGAAGCGATCACCGCACAGTTCACCAAACCGCCGCCACGCGACGCCTTTCGTCCATTCGGCAGGCTGCGACGCACGCGCAACCAGATCGAATACGGCGACATCTCAGCGATCACCGCAGACGACGTACGCGCCGACGGAAGCGTCGTCCGCGCCTGCACGCGATGGCGACACAGCTCGTTGCGGTGCTCCCCGTCTTCGCCGATTGAGGCCGACTCGCTGTGGAGCCCCCGGCGACTCGCGCCTTGACATCGCGCTCGACGAACTGCCTGTTGCTGCCATCGATCGGGTACCCGATCCGATCGCCCGTCGGCAAAGCCCCTGAATCTGCCGTCGACCGGGGTCCTCGCTCAGATGGCCCGGTTTGCGTCGGAGCTTGCTCCTCGGGGCCTTGATTGGGTGACTTGTCGGTACCCAGCCGTCGCACCGAGTACTTGAGCACCTCGCACTCGCGGCGGTGCAGCGGCTCGGGGGATTGATCATTGTCGGCCGACGCGCCAAGATCCTTCCGTGACGGGGACGCTGGACGAGGAAGCGATCCGCGCTGCCGCACTTGCTTGGGTGCAGGACGTGACACTCGGCGGGACAGTGCCTGTGACCCGCGAGCAGCTGGCCAACGACTTCCACATTGCCGGGCAGCGGTTCCCGCTGGTCGACCGCGGCCGCGGCATCCGCAAGCCGGCCGGTTGGCACGCCGCGCTGTCGATCATGACGGCACTCGGCCGACCGTACGCGGACGACGAGGGCGCAGACGGCCTGCGCCGGTACAAGCTGCGCAGCGACCAGCGGGGCACCACCGAGAACGAGGGCCTGCGCTCTGCATTGCGCGACCGGCTGCCACTCATCTGGTTCTACGGCGTCGCGCCGGGCGTGTTCAACGCGATCTTCCCCGTCTACCTGACCGCTGAGGAGCCCGAGCACGATCAGTTCGTCCTCGCCCTCACCGAGAGTCAGCGCAGCGTGCGACCCAATAGCCTGGTCGAGGAGACCTTCCGCCGTTACCTCATCGCCGAGACCAAGCGCCGACTGCACCAGCCGGTCTTCGCCAGCCAGGTGATGCTGGCCTACGAGACCCGCTGCGCCGTGTGCCGCATCGGCCACCGCGAACTGCTCGACGCCGCACACATAATTCCCGACAGCGACCCGCGGGGCCTGCCGGTCGTGCCGAACGGTCTCGCGCTGTGCAAGATCCACCACGCGGCCTACGACCAGAACATCCTCGGCATCCGTCCCGACTACGTAATCGAGATCCACCACCGGCTGCTCGACGAGCTGGACGGCCCGATGCTGCTGCACGGGTTGCAAGAGCACCATGCCAAACCTTTGATGCAGCTGCCGCGTCGGCGGTTGGACCAGCCCGACAGGGACCGGCTCGAGGAGCGTTACGCCCAGTTCCGCGCGGCTTGAGCCCTAGCACCGCGCCACCCTTGCGGAACCGTCAGGAGGCGAGGAATACCTCCTCGAGGTGCCACTCCAGGAACTCCTCGTTCGGCCGGTCCGCCCCGCGCTGCGGCACCATGATCGGTTCCCTGGATGCCGCTCCCCCATAGAACTCCTCGCCGTTCTCGAACTCCGCCCGCAGGCGCGGGCTCACGAGAAGTCGGTACTTCTGATCGACGCCGAGGTATCCGCGATCAAACAACGTGTGGACGTCCGACCGCAGCAGCAGGCCGGTATCGAGCCGGTGCTCGCCACCGTCGGGTAGTGGCCGAATGTGGGCGGCCTGTAGGACGGGACGGATCTTGTCTCCGGTAACTGCGCAGCGGTAGCGGTACGCGTCGAGCACGACCGCCTGGAACGCCCGCTGTCCGAGCCGCTGCGGCACAAGTCTGGGATCGCCGTACACCGGGCCATGACGGTGCCATGGCAGGTCCACCTCGGACGAAGACGCAGCCGATCACTGGATCCTCGTTCGCCTCCAGCCGCGCGGACCGGTAGCGGCCGATTCGTTCGCGCATCTCGATCAAGCTGCCCGCGCCGTTCGCCTCGCCGAAGAACTGCCAGGCTTCGGACAGCCGAAGAGCGGCGAAGCCGCTGTAGAAACCACCGCCGACAATTCGGTTGCCGTCGCTGTAGTGACTCTTGAAGAAGAACGGTTCGCCAACCGAGAGCGCGCGGAAGGTCGCGCCCCCACTTGGACGCCAGAAGTTGACCTCGTCGTCGCCGATGCCGGCCAAGTGGCGGTGCCAGTCCCCGTCGGTCACGCCGACATAAGCGCGCACGGCCGTGGCCACTCAGCGCAGGCTGTCGAGATGGTCGGCGAACGCGGCCGCCGTGGCCGGCCGGTCGAACGCGTTCGGCGAGATCGCCCAGTTGACCGCCGCGCTCAGCTGCGGATCCAGGGATGGGGACACGGCCGGTGGCTGGGACAGCACCCGGCGCAGGGCCAGCATCGCGTCGTGGTCCGGAAGCTCGCCGTACAGGCCCGTCTCGCTGGCCGCCCGGTGCAGCGTGGCCCCGAGCGAGAACACGTCGGTCGCGCGGGACGGCGCGGCGCCCTGGATCAGCGCCGGGTCGGTGTACTCGAGCGAGCGGGTCGTGCCCATCCCGGTCACTGTCACGCCGGGCGCCAGGATATGGCTGAGCCCGAGGTCGGCAAGCTTGCCGTGCCCGCCGGCCAGCAGCACGTTCTCCGGCTTGATGTCGCGGTGGACGATCCCGGCTTCGTGCAGCGCATGCGCGGCTCGGGCGGCGTCGGCAACCGCGGCGATGACCGTCGAGCGATCGTGCTGACCCGCCGCGAGCGAACCGTCGGGCAGGTACTCCATCGCGTAGTAGAACGCGTCGCCTTGCTGACCGGCGTCGTAGAGCGCCACGAGATACGGCGACTGGACGGCCGCGAACGCGGACAGCTCGCGGGTTGCCCGCCGGAACACGTCCTCAGAGGTCGGACCGGACAGTACCTTCACGGCCACGTACTCGGCCTCGACCGGCAGCCGCGCCGGCTTCGTGGCCAGGAAGAACTCGCCGTGGTTGCCCTGGCCCAGCGAGCGGATGAACTCGTAGTCCGCGATGCCGTTCATGACTGCCTTCCCGCCGAGACCAGTACGGCCCACTCGTCGATGCCCTGTAGTTCGTCGTCGCGCCGGGCCCGCGCGACCAGGTGGGCGCGCTCGCTCGGCTCGGTCGCGATGACCAGCGCGTCATCGCGCGGCGCGCCGAGCTCGGCCCTGATGCCGTGCCGGGCCAGCTCGGCCAACACCGCTCTTTCCCGGCGCCCGCTGCCGTCGGTGAGCACGAGCGGCAGGTTCCGGACTGCCGCCAGCTGCGTGCCCGCCTGCAGCGCGACCTCGTGGTCCGGTTCGCTGCCGAGCGCGACCTCGATGGCCAGCGGCGTCGCGGCCGGGAGCGCCGTCAGCGAGATCGTGCGCGGCATCAGCGTGTGGTCGGCCAGCTGCACCGACGGCGTCAGCAGGACCAGGTCTGGGTCGGCGTCGAGGATGTAGCGAGTCAGGTCGGCCTCGATGTCCTCGCTGAACTGGGAGAAAACTCCCACCCGAACCCCCTTCGCCTTACCACGCGCAGCCAAGGCGTGCAGCTCGGCCATGCCGCTCGTCATCGCCGTCAAACCGCCACTCAGCCCGGAGCCGACCTCCAGCCGACCGGCGCGGCGCTGCGGGAGCAGCCGAGCGATCGCGGCCACGCCCGGACCGCGGGCTGCCGCCAGGTCGATGGCGATGTCGACCAGCGCGGCGTCCCGGACGGGGTCCGGGTCGTCGGTCGGCAACACGACCAGGACCCGGTAGGCCGCGTCGGGCAGCTCAGCTCGGGCGGCGTCGGCGATGTCGCGCTCGACCAGCCGCGGTGGGTAGACGACGCGCAGCAGCGGGCCGGTCATCGCGGTGGTGACGACGGCCATCACCACCATCAGCGTGAACACGTGGGCGCTGATGATCTGGTTCTGCATGCCGACGGTCAGGATGATCAGCTCGGTCAACCCACGGGTGTTCATCAGCGTCGCCAGCATGCTCGCCTGCCGCTTGCGGACCCCGGCCGAGCGCGCGCCCAGATAGGCACCGAGGAACTTGCCGCCGATCGCCACGCCGAGGATCGCCACGATGTCGACGAGATCGTGTGCGTCGAGCGCGGACAGGTCGACCGAGAGGCCGGCGATGACGAAGAACACCGGCAGCAGGAGCAGCACGCTGAGCTGTTCGAGCCGCTCCAGGATCGCCTCGCGAACCGCGGCGCCGTCCGCGCGCGGCATGACCGCCCCGCAGATGAACGCGCCGAAGATGAAATGGACGTTGAGCCACTCGGTGGTTGCCGCGGACAGCAGCAGCGCAGCGAGTACGACGGCCAGCTGATCGGGCGAGAGCCGCTGCCGGTCGCGGTACCGCTGCGAGACCATCTTCATCAACGGCCGGATAACGAACCACATAAGCGCGAGATAGACCGGCGCGAGGAGGATGTGCCACTCGTGCGAGCGGCCCTTCGGCGTGCCTCCGATCGTGACGACGACGGCCAACAGCGCCCAGGCGATCACGTCGTCGACCGCCCCGCTGGACAGGGCAAGCGAGCCGATGCGCGTCTTGTGCAGCTGCCGGTCGGTGAGCAGCCGGGCGAGCACCGGGAAGGCCGTGATCGACATGGCGGCACCGATGAACAGCGCGAACGGCAGCACTCTTGTGACGTGCTCGCGGTGCGCCAGCCAAACGCCGAGGAACGAGCCGCCGACCATCGGCACCGCGATCGAGCCGAGCGACACCGACATCGCTGTGCGCTCGCGCCCGCGGATCACGTTGAGGTCGATCTCGTAGCCGACGATGAACATGAACAGGACGAGACCCAGGTCGGCGAGCGAAGTCAGCGGGAACGACAGGTCCGCGGGCACCAGGTGTCTGGGGATCGCGCCGTGGAACAGCGTCTTGCCCAGCAGAATGCCGGCCAGCACCTCGCCGACGACGGCCGGCTGACCGAACCTGCGGGCCAGCCCGCCGAGCAGTCTCGCCAGCACCAGGATCAGCACCAGGTCGACGAGCAGCAACGAGACATCGGTGCTGGTGAACACCGCGGGAGGCCCCGGCGTCACCGGGGCGGTCGGCGCCATGTCAGGTGTTGCGGTGCGACTCGTAGCGGAACTGCCGGCGGCCGATGCCCACCTGCGTGCCCGGCCGGATCGTCACCGCTGTGTTGCCCGGCCCCCGCTGCCATGCGGTGTCGTAGGGCCCCCACAGCCCGGTTCCGTTCGCCGAGCCGAGATCGACGACCTGCACCTGCCAGCCGTCGAGGTGGACGCGGGCATGCACTCGCGAGAGCAGGCCCTCAGGGTCATCGATGCGAAGCGGGCGGGCGGTGCCGGATGCGACGTCGGGATCGCGGTACGGGTCGCGGCCGATCACGTAGTCGCTGTCCAGGCTGAAGATCGCTCCGTCGTCCAGCACCAGCACGCCGAGTGGCGGTCGCGGCCCGAGCCGCGGGAGCAGGGTCTGCTGGGCCATCGAGATGCCGCAGATGGCGCAGTAGCGCGCGGTCGGGTCATCGAAGTGACCGTTCTTGCAGTAGACGCCCATGACCTGGACGCCCGCGGCAGCCGGATGGGCTGGAACCGCGACGTCCGGAGCCGGGGGCGCCGGGCGCGTCGCGATCGGCAGCGGGTCGCGGGCCTGCGCCTGCAGGTCGGCCGGGCCGCCGCCGAGCAGGTTCACCGACGAGAACGGTCCGGCCGGGTCGACCGAAACGCTCGGCGCCGGCATCTCCGGCATCGTCGGAGGACCAGGCTCGCCGGCCGGCGACGCTTCAGGTAGCAGCAGCTCGGGCTGCGCTTCCGGTTGCGCCTCGGCCGGCGGGTGCGCCTCGGCCGGCACGTCCGGTTCAGCTTGCGCCGTCAGCTCCAGCGCGTCGGCGCGCACCGTCCCGGCCTGCAGATTGCTCCAGCCCGACAGCTCGGTGTCATTGCCGACCTCGCCCAACCCCGCCCGGACACGAAGGACGCGGCCGGGCACCTGGCTGCGCACGCCCTCGTTGGGGTTGGTGAGCGCGAGGCGCTGCTGACCGTGTTCGGTCAGGACTTCGGCCCAGGCCCGGCCGTGCACGACCACGACGATCGACTCGCCGGCCGGCCCGAATGCGACCATGTCCATCCCGCGGCCTGCCGTCAGAGGCTCGAGCTCGGCGGCCAGCTCGTCCGCGTCACCGCCGGCGGTGCCCACTCGTTCGAGCGCAGCGAGCATTTCGGTGACCGAGGGCGCGCTCGACTCGTCCGCCGAACACAGCACGACGAGTTCACCGTTGCGGGCCAAGACGCCGTCGCCGCCCGCGAAGCCGAGTCTCATATCAGCCGCCCGCCGAAGAATCGCCAGTGCAAGAACGGCACGCGCATGGGACCGTTGGCGACCAGCCACACGGCTATCCACACGCAGAGGAAGTCGATCCAGAAGAACCAGAACGGGACGGTGACGATGCCGGGCAGCACGTCGTGGCGGGCGAGGAGGTAGACGACGATGCCCTCGGGCAGGAACGTCGCGAACCCGAAGAAGGTGGGCCAGTCCTTCTCCCACCGCCACTGCATCAGGAAGTGATAGACCCACTCCCAGCCGATGCCGAGCAGCGCCACCGTGATCAGCACGATGAACGCGGCCTTGTACTTGGTGCCGAGCGGGGCGCCATTCGCCGGCAGGAGCGCGGCGACGATCAGCGTGACGATGCTGCCGACGACGGCGAGCAGCGCGATCCGGGTCTGGATCCGGCCGATCAGGGTGGGCAGCATCGCGACCTCAGATCTGCTGGTTGCGGGCCCATTTGAGCCATTGGCTGGTCGAGCGGGCCGGCCCCATGCGCTGGGCGAAGCCGCGCCGGGCGAGGTCGTCGGCGATCTCCTGCGCAGCGACCTGCAGGCCTAGGAACGTGTCGACACCGGGGAAGTAGCCGCCGAGTGTCGTCGCCCCGGATGCGTAGACCGCGCCCGGTGGGCTGGCGGCGCCGCGCAGCTCGAACGTTCGCTCGACGTCGAGGCGGCCGAGCGGGTTGCGGCCGGCGCCGCCGTGCTCGAGGAGATCCTTGAGCACGCGATGCTCGGCGATGTCGGCCTCGAGCCCGGTGCAGTCGACGATGAAGTCGGCCGCGATCTCGAACATGCCGGCCGATGTCTTGACCGAGCTGACGACCTTGGCGTCTTCGCGGACCGACATGTGCTCTACGGTCCCGGACAGCACCTGGTACCAGCCGGCGGCCCGGCCCTCGTTCATCTGGGCCTGCCAGCTGCGCCGCCACGGCGTGTTGGTGCCGCCCATCAGCTTGTACTCCCGGGCCCGGTCCTCGCCCTCCAGCCGGCGCATCTTGGCCTTGAGCTGCCCACCCCAGACCGACTTCGGGTAGTTGAAGCCCTGGTAGGCGAAGCCGTTGCCGCCCTTGCGGCGCATCCAGGCATGCGGGCCGTGCGAGCCGCCGATGAAGGTCCGGAACAGGTGCACGATCTGGGTCTGCAGTCCGTACTTGGCCCGCTCGTCCATGAGCCGTTGCAGTACCCGCGATGCGACGATGCCGCCGCCGCGGATCAGCACGGTGCCCGGCTTGGCCCGCAGCTGGGTGTAGACGTGCTCGTGGTCCTCGTAGGCGCTCACCACGTGGTAGTAGTCCTGCATCTTGGTGCGGAAGTCCTGCAGGTCGGGCAGGTAGCGCAGTCCGGGATAGCCGACGGCGCAGTGCACATACTGCGAGCGGAACGCCACCCGTTTGGTGGCGGACGCGCCCTCCGGTGGGGTCAGGATGGTGAAGTAGCCACCGCCCTGGCGGCGCCGGATCATCCGTACCTGACCCTTCACGACCATCTGCAGGTAGCGGATCCGTTTCATCTCGCGTTCCAGGTTGTGGAAGACCATCCCGGCCCGTGGCGTGTAGAAGTCGGCCCACATCGGCTCGGCGAACACGTTCCACAGCGGTTTGATAGATTTGTCCCGCCATGCCTCTTCGAGGGCATAGGACGGGAAGCCCCAGATGTTGTCCGGCCGCGAGGCCGAGTCCGAGCGGATGCGTTCCGGGCGGGGGATCTGCGAGACGCGAGTGAGGTACTCGTAGGTCTGCCACGGGTGGTCGATGTTGGACAGCACCCGGATCTGCTCGGCCGGCACTCCGGCGATGCGCAGGTAGTCCACGGTGACGAATGAGCCGATCCCACCGCCGACCGACACGAAGGGCACGTCGTGGATCGGAATGCCGGCCTGCGCGACAAGCTGATCGTTCCACCAGTCGTAGCCGATGAGCTCCGGGGTGAGGTCACCGAGTGCGGGTGACGAATGCGGGGCCAACGACGGTTCTGCGGCCATGTCACTCCTGGTTCCCCCAAGTGCGGCCGCGTTGAGCAGTCGCAGAGGCAGCGAGACTATCGAGATCTTCAGATCTCGATAAGGGGTCGGCCCGCCATTCGCGGCGACGCACGATGAGCATTTCCGGACGAGCCATCCGATAACGACGAAGCTCTGCCCGAACGCGCGCCCCGGAACCGCAACCCGCGTGCGATCATCCCTGGGAGCGTGCAGTCGGCGGCGGCAGGACCAGGCGGGGGGTGCATCGTGCCCGACATGTTCGGCCGATACCAGCTGCTCGCCCTCATCGGCCGCGGCGGCATGGGCGAGGTCTACCGGGCCGTCGACACCGTCCGCGACCGGACGGTCGCGATCAAGCTGCTGCCCGACTACCTGGCCGCCGACGAGTCGTTCAAGATCCGTTTCCGGCGCGAATCCCTGATGGCTGCCCGGCTCAACGAGCCACACATCATTCCGATCCACGACTACGGCGAGTTCGACGGTCGGCTGTTCATCGACATGCGCCTCGTCGAGGGTCAAGATCTCGGCTCCAGCCTAGAGTCGCGTGGGCCCCTACCCGCCGTAGTCGCGGTCGAGGTGATCGCCCAGGTGGCCTCCGCACTCGACGCCGCGCACGCGAGCGGGCTGGTGCATCGCGACGTGAAGCCGTCCAACGTGCTGCTGACCGGGATGCGCGACGACCCGGACGCCGTGCCGTTCGCCTATCTGGTCGACTTCGGGATCGCCCGGTCGGTCGCCCAGGAGGGCACCGCGCTCACGGCCACGACGGCCACGGTCGGGACCGTCGCCTACATGTCGCCGGAGCGGATCGGCGGCCAGAGCGGTGACCGGCGCACCGACGTGTACGCGCTCGCCTGCGTGTTGTACGAGACGATGACCGGACGCAAGCCCTACGCCGGGGAGATGTTCGCGCAGCTCTATGCACACATGAACACTCCGCCGCCGAAGATCACCGACGCGCTGCCCGACGCGCCGATGGCCCTCGACGAGGTCATCGCCAAAGGCATGGCCAAGGATCCGGAGCAGCGCTATGCGAGTGCCGGCGAGCTGGCTGCGGCCGCCCGGAGCGCGGTGCGGGCGGGAGCGCGCCGTGCCGACCTGCCCCGTCAGCTGCCGCCGACCGGGCCACCCGTCGATCTGCTGACCCCACCACCGATGCCCCGGTCCATGCCGCCGTTCATTGCGCGGACAGCGACGCCGCCACCCCCGCCGGCCGCGTTCACGCCCTTGCCCGGTGCTCCGCCCGCGTCGTTCACACCGCCACCCCCGCCAGCCGCACCGCCGTATGGCCCGCCGCACCGGCACCCGCAGCCGCCATACCCCCAGCCGCCGTACGTCGCGCCGCCGCACGCGCCGGCAGGGACCGGCGGCCGCCGGCCGCGGCGCACGCTCCTGATGGTTGTCCTGGCCGCGGTCGTCGTGGTGGCCGGTGTCGTCGTGGCCATCGTCGCGACCCGCGGCGGCGGAGGCGGTGACAACCAGGCCGCCCCGCCCACGGTGGTTCACTCGACCGCCTCGAGCGGCCCACGGTTCCCGAGCACGTCGCCGTCGCCGACGCTGAACACCGGCGGCCCGAGCACCCCGGCGGTGAGCTGGGCGCACTTCGGGGCCTTCTCGCAGTTCGTCGGTACGAGCGACCACGCCGTTGCGAACACGTTCAAGCGAGGCAGTTGCACGCTCAACGCGGCCGCCACGCAACAGAAGACGATCGGGATCGTCGACGCGGTGGCCTGCACGTACCCCAACTCGCCGGTCAGGGTGACGATCGGCCGATTCGACAGCGCCGACCACGTGCAGAGCTACGTCGACGGACTGCTCGACTCGGAGGGCTACCAAGTCGCCGAGTGGGGCGAGGGCAGCGAGCCCCGGGGTCTGGCCTACCTCTCGCAGCCGACCGGCACCGGCATCTCGAACATCACCACGAGCATCTGTGGCTTGCCGGACTACCTCGTCGAGGTCGCCGCGCCCAACCGGCAGAAGGTGACCGTGCGACAGTTGTATGACGACTTCTGGAACGCGGCGATCTTCCCCGACGTCATACCGCAGAACTGCAACACGGACTTCCTCGGCCCCGCAGCGGGGGCGACCGTGCAGTCGGGGGCTGTCGCGGCCAAGAATGTGATCAACCTGTCAGGCGCGTCCATCCGGGCGATACTGCAGCGCGGTAACAGCTCGCAGCAGGTCGTGGAGGTACTGACCTCGACCGGCTCGGACGAGATGGTGGTCGGCCAGCAGGGCACGGTCACATTCTGGACCGCGGCCAACCAGGCGCTGACCCGTGCAGGATCGAGCAGTTATCCGTACGACCCGGCCGGCCTCGGCGAGCCGCACGCGGTCGGGCACGGTGCGGTCCTGACGAACATGAAACACGCGACGTTCATCGTGACCGGCGTCTTCTCCGGCGACGGCTCGGGCAATGCGGTCGCGTACACGTCGGGCAGCGGTGTCGGCTGGGGCGCGATCAAAGCCCAGCCGAACGGCAACCTCAAGCCGTCCGGGCAAGGCGTGCAGGAGAGCGGGATCGGCCTGTCCGACGGCTTCGCATTCTCGAGAGGGCGGCTCGAAACCATCGACTGCTCGTTGAGACTGCCGATCTCCGACTGCAGCGGCAACCACCGAGTGATCAAGTTCTGGACGTGGCACACCAACAGCTTCATCGAGACTGCCCACGCGGGACTGCGCAACTGACTGTTCGCCACCGGCCGTCCCGCGTGATCGCGGCGGATCGGACACCCTCGGGATCGCGAGCAGGCGAGGACGGCGCTGGGGGTTGACCCTGTACCGGGGTACCTGGTTCATGCTGGGGGCATGCGGAGCACGAGGTCGACCTGCAGCGGATGCGCGCCGACCGCTCGTGCCCGCTCATCGCGGCGATCGACGCCGACGACCCGATGATCGAGGTGACCCGATGAGGCTGCAGATCCTGCACGTCCCGGACTGCCCGAACACTGCCGTGCTGCGGTCCCGGCTCGAGCAGGTCGTCGCCGGCCGCGACGACATCGCGATCGACGAGCGGACGGTGCGCGACGAGGACGAGGCCGCAGCGCTCGCGATGACCGGCTCGCCGACGCTGCTGATCGACGGCGTCGATCCGTTCAGCAGCGCGGGCCTGGCACCGAGCGTGTCGTGCCGGCTCTACGCCGACGAGTCCGGCGCGCTGTCCGGCG
The DNA here is from genome assembly GCA_963797455.1 of uncultured Actinomycetota bacterium. GTDB lineage: Bacteria > Actinomycetota > Actinomycetes > Mycobacteriales > Jatrophihabitantaceae > Jatrophihabitans. The sequence continues at coordinate 853,514 of CAWCPK010000001.1, forward strand.
CCCCGTCCGTCGCGCAGCTGCAAGAGGTGTTCGCCGGCGAACCGCCCACGTCGCCGCGGGCGAGGAGTTGACGCTGGCCGGCCGGCGTGGCCGCGGCACCTGCGCGCACGCCGCCCGGCCGGAGCTCGACGGGTTGTTGCGGCACTCGTCGATGACCGGTGGCGACACGGTGACCCTGTTCATGCACGCGGCCGACAGCTTCCCCACTCGGCCGTCGCTCAGCGTCGCGTAACCCGATCGCCGGCCGGGTTGTCGTCGGGGCCTGTCCACAGGCCATTCCGCCAGAACGCGGCGTGCGGCATGATTTCGACGTGCGCCGAATCGCGTCATTTGCGGTGTTCGCGCTCCTTGCTGCCGGGTGTACCAGCGGTAGCGGCGCGGACCCGTCGTTCACGCCCACCACGACGTACACCCCACCCAGCAACTCGGTTGCGCCGACGTCGACGCCACCCAGGTCGGCAACGCCGGCAACGTCCGGCCCGAACGTGCACCCCGGCGAGAAGCCGCCCACACTCCCCGCAGTCGGCACGACGAACACCGCCGCCGGAGCCCGGGCCTTCGCCGTCTTCTACATCCAGGCCCTGGACTGGGGCTACGCCACGATGGACGCGACCCTCGCAACGTCACTGTTCTCCGACACGTGCCGCGGGTGTGCCCGCTTCGTCAAGACGTTCTTCGATGATGAGGTGCAATTGGGCCGCCACTACATCGGCTCGCGTACGGTCGTGACCGGCGCGGAGAGTGTGCGCAGCGACCATCACTTCGGGTCGAGCCAGGTTGTCGACACCACGGTCACGCAGGAAAAGGGCACGCTCGTCGACAGCGCAGGAAAGGTTATCGAGCGCGAGCCGGCGGTGCGAGAAGCGGTGTTTCGCAGCTGGCTTGTGTGGAGCCACGCGCATTGGGCGATCGTCGACTGGAAGCGGGTCGTCTTCAAATGACTCTTGTGGCTATCTTCGTCGCCTCGGTTCTGGCCACCGCGCCCACAGCGGCCGTCACTTCGCCGGTCGAGCTCGACTGCAGCAAGACCCACACCTTCAACGGCTGCGCGGGTACCGGAACGATTACGGTCTCGGGAACGGACCGATCTTCGTCCGAGGTGCACAAAGCCCACTCGTCGACGGCGGACCCGGTGCGCTACGTCGCCTGTCGCTCCGGCGTACCGGGGAACCTGAGCGTCGCTGACACGACCTCTCGCGCGGCCGACTGCCGGCTCGCCCCGTCGGCGTGCGCGTCGATCACCGCGCACGACGGCGCGCCGCGCACGGCCGAGCTGATCCTGCGCCGCCAACCGGATGGTTCGTGGCGCTACGGCGGGTGGACCTGCGTGGTTACCGGACCGCCGCAGGTCACCGCAGCGCTGGTCCGCGAGCGCGTCAGCCGACTCATACCGGACGCGGCAATCGGTCTCGCGCCCGAACAGACCACCCTGGTGAACATCGAGACGGTCATGTGGGTCGCCGCGCCGAAGCAGCGCACCCTGCCGACGATCACCATCCTGGGCCGCAACGTGCACATCACGATTCGGTTGGCGCAGGTGAGCTGGAACTTCGGCGACGGCGAGCGCGACACCTCCCCGACAGCGGGCAAGGCCTACGACCAGCGCCGCGATCCGTGCGACGCCAAGCTCTGCCCGAGCTATTACGGACACCTCTACGTGCACACCGGCATCGTGCAGATCAGTGCCACCGCCACCTGGACGGCCACCTTCACCGTCGGCACCGGTCGGCCCGTCACGATCCCCGGCACCGTGCCCGGTCCGACAGCCACCGCACCGATCCACGTCAAGCAAGCCCGCGGCGTCCTCGTCCCCAACCCCGGAGAGCACTGAGTTCACAGCTGCGTTCACTCGAAAATGAGGTGAGGGTTCGTCGTCAGGCTGCGGTGATGGTGACCTTGTAGCCGAGGGCTTCGAGTTCGTGGGTGAGTCGGTCGATCTTGCGCTTGGGGTTGGGGAGTCGGGTCAGGTAGTAGTCGGCACCGAGGTCGGTGTAGTCGACGCCGGCGGCGATGATGTGCCAGGCGGATTGCAGAATGCGGGCGCCGATGGCGACCTGGGCTCGTTGTTTGCCGCGTCGGGCGGCCAGGCGTCGGTAGCGGGTGGACAGGTAGCTGTTCTTGGTTCGGGCGGCGCCTACGGCGGCTTGACCGAGGGCGCCGCGCAGCCAGCGGTTGCCCTTGCGGGTGCGTCCGGACATGTGGCGTCCGGCGGATTCGTTGTTGCCTGGACACATGCCAGCCCAGGACGTGAGATGACCGGGGGTCGGGAAGCGGGTCATGTCGGCGCCGGTCTCGGCGATGATCACTTCGGCGATCCGCTCACTCACTCCGGGGATCGTGCAGAGTCGTTGCCGGGTTTGGTGAAAGGGGCGGATCTGCTCATCGATCTGCGTGGTGAGCTCGTCGATGTCGCGCTGCAAAGTGTCGATGTGGGCCAGCATCATGGACACGAGCCGGGCGTGGTGATCGCCGAAGTGGCCGACCAGCGCTTCCTGCAGCGCCGGTAGTTTGTCCCGCAGCTTGGCCAGCGCCATGTCGGCTAGGACCAGTTCGTCGCGCTCGCCGGCGACCAGCGCGGCCAGCATCGTGCGACCGGAGCGGCCCATGATGTCGGTGGCCACGCAGGACAACTTGATCCCGGCGTCCTCCAGCACGTTGTGCAGCCGCTGGATCTCCCGGGTCTTTTCCTGGGTCAGCGCGGTGCGGTAGCGGGTCAGGTCACGCAGCTGACGGATCGGTTCCGGCGGCACAAAGCTCGGCCGCACGAGGCCGTGCTCGATCAGCTGCGCGATCCACTGCGCATCAGTGACGTCGGTCTTGCGGCCGGGGACCCGCTTCATGTGCGCGGCGTTGAGAAGCCAGCACTCCATCGCGCCCTCGAGCATGTAGTAGACCGGCTTCCAGTAGTCACCGGTCGATTCCATCCCGACCAGGCCGACCCCCTCGGCGCTGAGCCAGTCGCGAAGCTCCAGCAGCCCGGCCGTGGTGGTGCGAAACGTGCGCACCTGCACCTGTCGGGCGCCGGTCCGCTTGCCAGGCGTACGCACACACGCCTTCAGATCCGCCTTGCCGATGTCCAGCCCGGCGCACCGCTCGATGAAGACATCCATCGCTCCTCCGTCCCGGAAACCTTTGACCGACCGCAGGAGGGCCACAGGGACAAAGACGATCACTCGCGTGCTCAAGGCAACAATCCGGGATCCCTGATGGTGGCCCCAGCGCCAAGTTCAGCGTCCGGGCTCCCAGCACCAACGAAACGCGACGTCACCCACGGTCAGCCACCCACAGATTTTCACCCCTCAGGGGTGCGCCCGCCAGGGCGGCAAGGAGGTTCACGTGAACCTCCTTGCCGCCCTGGCGGGCGCACCCCTGAGGGGTTTTCGAGTGAACGCGCCGCGTCGCACTCAGGGTCGCCCCTCGCCACCGGCACTCTCTCCTTCCAACTCATTCACGATGGTCTGGACGCTTCTCGCAAGCGTTGGTACATCGCGCTCAGCAGTGGCCCACACGACCTCGATGTCGATATCGAAGTAGCCGTGGATGACCCGATTCCGCATTCCCGCGGCAGCGCGCCACGGTACGGCGGGATAGCGCTGCCGCAGTTCGACGGAGAAGTTGCCCCACGCCTCGCCAATGATCTCCACGAGACGCACCATTGCCAGCTGAGCGTCCTCGTCTACGCCAAAGTGTCTGCGGCCGCGAGCCACCCGCACGGCGATGCGTTCGGCTGCCTCGAGGATGTCGGCCAACCGTTCGCGGTCATCTCTCATACCGGAACAGCCTCGGCTTCGACACGACCGCGGATGCGTGGTTTCAAGCCGCCAGCGGTCGCGACCTGCGTCGGGACGCCGAGCAGATCCTCGACCTCACCCGCAAAGGCGCTGAGCACGAGCAGGCCCGTTCCGGGTTGCGCATCGACGAGCAGGTCGAGATCGCTGCGGTCATCAGCAGTTCCGCGCGCCACTGAGCCGAACACCCGCACATTCGACACTCCGTGCCGCGCAGCGATCGCTTCCACCTCGGCCGCGTGCTGCTGCAGGCGCGCCAAGGTGATCGGCCGAGCCGTTGCCGAGTTGGTCATCGTCCTACGCTCCTAAGCTCGCACATACGACAGACGCTAGTCGGCGTGCTGCTCGTATCTGCCCAAGCGCGAGCGACACAGATCTCGCTCGCGCAAGGATTGACTACACTGTAGGCATGCGTAGTAGCACGCCTCGGTCCATCCGCTTCGACGAGCAGGTCAACGTGCGACTGTCCGCGTACGTGTCGCGGCACCCGGGATGGTCCGGCTCGTCAGTGGCGAACCGCTTCGTCGACGAGGCGCTGCGGATGGAGGACCACCCGGGCGTCGTCTTTCGCGATGGCCCGACTGGGCGCCGGGCGGTGCTGATCGGCGGGCCGGACGTGCGCGAGGTCATCCGCGCGGTGAAATCGGCCCGCGCGGCCGAGCCGAGCCTGGACCCCGCGGCGATCGTCAACCTGATCGAGACCAACACCGGCGTGCCCGCTCGGCTGATCGACACCGCGATCCGTTACTGGGCGGCCTTCCCCGACGAGATCGACGCATGGATCGAGGACGTCGAGGGCGTGGAGGCGGAGGCCTACGCGGCGTGGGAGCGGCACGAGGGTCTGCTCGCCCAGTGACCGATGCGGCAAGGCTGCTGCTCGACGAGATGCTCAGCGGCGAGATCGCCGCACAGCTGCGCGCCCGCGGCTTCGACGTGGTTGCGGTCGTCGAGGACGCAGCACTCGTTTCGATGGCGGACGAGGACCTTTTCGCACACGCGACGTCCGAAGGACGTTGCCTCGTCACCGCAAACATCGGCGACTTCGCGAAGATCGGTACCGAGTGGCGGTCGAGCGACCGCACCCACGCCGGCCTCCTCCTCATCGCCAACCGGGTCTTCCCCCAGAACCGCTCGCTGGTCGGCGCCGCGGTCAGTGCGCTGACGGCCCTTGTGGAAGCGGGCCGGACGCCGGCCGCGGGCGCGGAGACGTTCCTCCGCCGGGCTCACTGACTCGTCGACGGAAAGCAACTCGCCGAATGGCAGGCACGGCTGGGCCCCAGAGCCGTCACAAGTTGGCGAACGGGTTTTCAACGACCACGCCGTCGAAGTCCATACCGTGCTGAAGGTCCTCGGTGAGCAGCGTCGTGGCACCTGCCTTGCGCGCTGCTTCGACAATCAGGGCATCGAACAACGAGATGCGCCAGCGCTGGGCGGCGGCGATGCCCGCCATGACGAGTCCTGCGTCCTCCACGACGGCGACCGTCGGTACGAGTGCTCGCACCGCGGCCGCCGCGTCGTCAACGCTCATCCCCAGCTTCGTGGACGCGACGGCGTAGACCTCGCGCAGCACCTGGGGGCTCGTGCGCGGCCTGGGGCGCCGCCGCAGGACCGCCCGAGCCGCCCGCTGCTTCACGGGCTCTGCGTGGTCCAAGGCGTAGGCGACGACGTTCGTGTCCGCGAAGCTCGTCACCGGTCGGCCCGCACCGGCCGCTGCAGGTCCTCCCGGCGCCACTGGCGACCGCCCGAAGGCGAACGTCCTCGGGCCCGACTCGCGCGCCGGAGGAACTCATCCCATGCCTCGCCGACCTCCGCGTCATCGTCCACGTAGCGGGACAGTTCGGCGCGCAGAATGCTGTTCACCGAGCGCCCCTCTCGCGCCGCACGCGCGCGAGCCCGTCCGAGCAGCTCGTCGGGGACCGTGATCGTCAGGTTGGCCACCAAGCCAACGATACACGGATCCTGTGCTGAGCCATGCACAGGATCCGTGCCACTGACTGCCCAGCGCAGCACCTGATGGCGTCATGCCGCGCCCGGCTCACCAGTCGCGGTGCATTCACGCTGGCCGGCAATCCACCGGTCGACGTCGTCGCGACGGTAGACCACGCGCCGGCCGAACCCGCGGTGGGCGCAGCGTCCCGCGCAGGGCTCGACGTCGACTCGACGGTCAGATTTCGACGGCGTGGCGCAGCCGGGTTCTGTCAGGGTGATTGGACAGACTGCATCCATGGGCGTGAACAACAAGCAGCGCCGCGCGGCGAAGGCCAAGCAGCGCAAGGCGCAGCGCAACGCACAACCGGGCGGGGGCTGGTCCGGCGCCGAGTGGCTGAGCGAGGAGCTCAGCCTGGGAGCAGCGACCATCGCTCTGCGGCACCTCGTCGGGCACCGCGTCGTCGGCGGCGCAGTGCCACCGCTCGCCCAAGCGTTCGCGCGGCACCCGGAGCTGCGTCAACGGCAGGCGATCGACGCGGAGCTCGCACACGGCGTCGCGGACGCAGTCGCCTCCGGGTGGACCCCGCTCGACCTGTACGAGGCGGCGAGCCGCAGACTCGACCACATCGCAGTGCCCCATTTGCTCGACCTCGTGGCCGCCGAGACCGCCCGGCAGCCGTCCTCACGGGTCGACCGGCGTTGGGCCGAGCAGCTGAGCCGCCTCGGAGCCGAGCCGCCGGCTCCCGCCGCCGCCTCGCCGAGCCGGGCCTGGGCTGCCCGGTCCGGGTTCTGCTGGGCCGACGCGCGGGACCTGCTGGTCGAGCTGCTCGTCCTGCTCTGCACGCTGCCGGTCGTCGAGGCAGTGCTGCCCACGCCGGGGTCGTTGCGCGCCGAACCGGCGGTCCCCGGAGTGGACGAGGCGGTCCTCCGCAAGGTGCGCGCGCTGCTGGCCAAGGCCGAGGCCACCGACTTCGAGGACGAGGCGGAGGCGCTGACCGCCAAGGCGCAGCAGCTCATGACGCGACACTCGATCGAGCACGCCCTCGCCTCGTCGACCGCCCCACATCGGGCGAGACCCGCCGTGCGCCGGCTGTGGCTGAACGCTCCGTATCTAGCCGCCAAGTCGTTGCTCGTCTCCGCCGTGGCCACCAACAACCACTGCGTCAGCGTGCTGTCCGAGCAGTGGGGCTTCGTGACACTGGTCGGCCACGACTGCGATCTCGATGTCGTCGAGTTGCTGAGCACGTCCCTGCTCGTGCAGGCGACCCGGGCAATGACGGCCAGCGGCGCCCACACAACGCACCGCGGAGTGTCGCGCACCCGCTCGTTCCGGCAGTCGTTCCTCGTCGCCTACGCGGGACGGATCGGTGAGCGGCTGCGCGAAGCCGCGTCCGACACCGAGTCCGCGGCGGATTCCGAGCGGGGCGGCACGCTGCTGCCGGTGCTCGCCACCCGCGACCGCGCCGTCGAGGACGCCGCCGCCGCGATGTTCCCCGAGACGTACAGCAAAGGGGTCGGCGTGTCCAACCTTGCCGGCTGGGGCGCCGGGCGTGCCGCCGCCGACCTCGCGCTGTTCGACGTCCGCGACGTGCTTCCGGACGTCGAGCGAGCAGGCTGAGTCACGAGTGCGTCACCCGCGCCTGACAACAGACGGCGTGGAATCCGGCGAACCGCGGAAACTGTCGGCGGGGTCGCTTAGCCTGTCGCCTGTGGAACTGTCCGACCAGGCATCCTCGCCCGGCGACGGGCGGCGGCGTGACCTGTTCCGCTACCTGACGGCGGACGAGTCCGGCGACTACCTGGCGATCATGGACCTGTTCGCCGGCACCCTGCTGACCGACCTGTCCGCCGCCGAGGTCGCGGCCCAGCTCGCCGACCGGGGTCGGACGCTCGAGCGAGACACGGTCGAGGCGCGCTGCCGGCAGCTCGTCGACTGGGGCAACCTCGTCCCGTCCATCCGCGACGCTCGGGTCAGCTCTGTCGCGGAGTACATCCGGTCCCGATCGCGCTACCAGGTGTCCAAGCTCGGCGGACGCGTCCACCGCGACGCCGTCGAGATCCTGCACGCGAGTGACGGCGCCCGGGAGGTGGCCCGCGAGCTGCTCGGCCAGATCGTCCAGTCCCTCGACCGCATCCTTGCGCTACTGGCGCGCGCCGACATCGACGCCGATGCGCTCGCCGGCGAGGTCACCACGGTGTTCGGCAACCAGCGGCTGTTCACCGACAGTGTGCGCGACTTCTACGCCTACCTCGCCGGCATCCTCACCCGCTACGACCTCGGCGGCGAGGAGTACGCGCAGTTCAAGGAGCTGCTGCTCGTCTACATCGACCTCATCACCGCCGACGTCAACCGGCACGCGCCCGCCGTCGCCGGACGAGTACGGCACGTCGTCGACCAGCTCGATCCATTGCTGGCAACTCTCGAGCGCCTGCCGGGGCTCGTCCTGCCTGACGGCACGCCCGTCGAACGGGCACGGGGACGCACCTGCGCCGACTGGACCGAGCTCGCAGCCTGGTACGACGCCGAGCACGGCCGCTCGGGGCCGGAGCAGCTGCGCGTCGCCGCCGCGCAGGCGCTCAGCCAGCTGATCACCAACGCCAAGCGGCTGCTCGACTCCTCGGGCACCGGCTTCTCCCGACGCGCCGACTTACTGCGCCTTGCCCGCTGGTTCCACGGCGCCACGGACGACGGCGCGCACCGGCTTTACGCCGCGACCTTGGGCGCCTACCCGTCGCGCCATCTGCTGTTCGGCCCGGAGGAGCCCGACCCGCGGGCCGGGCCGACGACCTCGTGGTGGCACGCCGATCCGGTGCCGGTCCCGGTGTCACTGCGCGAGCGCGGCGATCGCGCGCTGCGCGGGCGCACCTCCCGCGTCCCCGACCCGACCCCCGACCGGTTCCGGCTGATCGCCGAGGCGCACCGCGAGGCCGAGCAGCGGCAGACCGCCGCGTCCGAGCTGGCGATTGCCGGCGCACTGCACGGCGCCAGCGTCTCCCCCGCCGCCCGCGACCTGCTGCTCGACCTGCTCGGCGACCTCCTGGCCAGCGCCGACGCCGAGACCGTCGACCACGACCTCGGCCTGCGACTGACCGCCACGCCGGGCGCGGACACCGTGATCGCCAGCACGGACGGGACGACGACCGTCCACGGCATGGAGCTGACCATCGATGGCGTCGGAGCGTGGACCACGATCGAGGAGGAGGCGGTGCCATGAGTGTCGTGTCAACCGCGGGCCTGGACGCCGGTGAGCGGCGCATCGCAGCCCGGCACCTGCTCGCGTCGCCGATCCTCACCGCCCTGCGGCAGCCGGCCGAGCTGGAACTCGTCCGGCGACATGCCGCAGCGCTCAAGTCGATGTTCGCCAGCCCAGCTCGGGTACGCGCTCGTCGTCGAGTCGAGCTTCGCGCGGCTGGTCAAAGCGCCGCTGCCGGAGTCCGCGCCGGTTCGCCCGGCCCGCCGGGTCAGCGACGGCACGCGCCTTCACGCCGAGCACCTACGTCCACCTCGCGCTGGTCTGCGCCGCGCTGCTCGCGCCCGGCGTCGGCGAGCAGATCCTGATCTCCGCACTGGTCGACCAGCTCCGCGCCGACGCCGCCGAACAGTCGATCACGATCACCGACGGGCTCAGCGACCGCCGCCAGCTCGTCACCGCGCTCGGGCTGCTCGTCGCGTGGGGCGCGCTCAGCGAGACCGACGGGTCGCTCACCGCGTGGGGCGAGCGCCGCGAGGACGAGGCGCTGCTCACCGCCAACCGCGCCCTGCTCATGCACCTGCTGGCCGGCCCGCTGCACCGCTTCGACGACGCCGACGCCACGTGGACGCAGCACCAGCTCGACAACGCCGCGCCGGCGGCTGCGGCGCCGTCTCGTCGACAGCCCCGCCGTCTTCCGCGCCGAGCTGCCCGACGACGAGCTGGACGTGCTGTCTCGCGAGCGCACCGACCTCGCCCGCCATCTCGACGAGAACTTCGGGCTCGTGCTCGAGGTCCGGGCCGAGGGCGCGCTCGCCTACGACCCGTCGCGGCGGGGCTGACCGACGTCGACTTTCCCGGCAACGGCAGCGCCAAGCAGGCCGCGATCCTGCTGCTGGACGAGCTCGTCGTCGCGCTGCAGCCTGCCCCGGAGTCGACGGTCACCGTCGGCGAGCAGGTGCTGCCCGGCGTGCTCGTTCCCTGGCCGCAGGTCGACGCCGTCCTCGCCGACCTCGCCCAGCGGTATCGCCGATGTGGAAGGCCGCGTACGTCGAATCCGTCGCCGTCCTGCGCGCCGACGCCGTCGACCTGCTCACCTCGCTGCGGCTGGCGGCCGGCACCGACGGCGGGCTGGCGATCTTCCCGTTCGCCGCCCGCTACCAGCCGCTCGTCACTACCCGGCCCGCCGTCCAGGGCTCGCTGTTCGAAGGGGTTTCGTCATGACGCAGTCAGCGGCGCCGCGCCGGTTCGACGAGCGGTGGCGGCTGTCCCGCGCCGGCATCGTCAACGTCTGGCACTACCTCGACAACGAGTTCGACCTCAGCGGCGGACGGATGATCCTGCGCGGCACGAACGGGTCGGGCAAGTCGCGCGCGCTGGAGATGCTGCTGCCGTTCCTGCTCGACGCCGACCGCCGCAAGATGGACGCCACCGGCGCGGCCCGGGTGAACCTCGACGAGCTGATGCGCACCGGCGCGCGCGAGCAGGCCAACCGCACCGGCTACCTCTGGCTCGAGCTCGCCCGGCCCGGCGAGTACCTCACGGTGGGCGCGCTCGTGCGGCACAGCCAATCCGCGAGCACCACGAAGGTCTGGTACTTCACCACTCCACTGCGGGTCGGCGACGAGCTGGCGCTGCTGTCCGACACGCGCGAGCCGCTGGCGCGCGAGATGCTGACGGAGCTGATCGGCGCGGAGCGAATAACCGACACCCCCGCTGCGCACCGCGACCGAGTCCGCATCGAGGTGTTCGGCCTCGACGGCGACACCGGCCGCGACCGGTACGACGGCCTGCTGCAGCTGCTGCACACGCTGCGCGCCCCCGATGTCGGCAACCGCATCGACGAGGGACGGCTGCCGCAGATCCTGGTCGACTCGCTGCCGCCGCTGCACGAGCACGCGCTGGCCCGCGCCGGTGAGCAGCTCGACGGGCTTACCGAGACGCGCGCCGCCCAGGGACGGCTCGAGCATTCGGCTGAGCAGGTGGCGTCCTTCCTCTCGGTGTACCAGCGCTACGCCGCCGCGACCCTGCGCGCCACGGCGGACGACACCCTCGCCGCGGCGGACTCCGTCACCGCCGCAGAGCGTGCGGCCGCACAGCGTGCGCGCGAGGTCGCGTCGCTGGAGAGCGAGCACGGCCGGCTGCAGTCACGGGAGCAGGAGCTGACCGAAGGGCTCACCGAGCTCGATCACGCGCTGCGAGCCATCGAGTCGCGGGACATCTTCAAGACGGCCGACGACCTCGTCCAGCGTGACCGCGCGGTCGAGGCGCTCGCCGGCTCGGCCGACCAGGCCCTGGCCGGGGCCGAACGCGAGCGTGCCCACCACGCGCAGGCCGTCGACGACGCCGAGCAGGCCGTCCGCGAGGTGCGGCGGGCCGTCGCCGACACCGCGACCGCGCTCGCCGCCGCCCGCGAGGCGGTGCAGGACGCCGGCCTGCCCGTCGGTCGGCTACCCGTCGAGGTCCGCGCGCTGGATCGGCCCTCGGCGGGCGGGTCCGCCGTGCTGCGCATCTCCCGGGACGGCGAGCCGCGGGCGATCACCCGGCCGGCCGCCTCCCTCGTCGACGTCGTCCCGCCCGACTTCGACGATGCGAGGCAGGCGGCGGAGTCGGCCCGGTCCGGCGCGGCCGACCGGCAGAGCCTGGCCGCCCGGCGGCTGGACGAGGCGCGCCGGCTGGCCATGCAGGAAGACGCAGTGGCGCGATTGGCGGCCGAGGCGGACCGGCTCGCCGCCACCGCGGAGTCCGACGCGCAGGCCGCCGACAATCGCGCAGCCGAGCGCGACGCTGCAGCCGTCGAGCTCGCGCACGCCTGGCGAACCTGGACCGCGGACCCGGCCACCAGCGACCTCCTCGGCGATCCGGACTGGGCCGGGCATCCGCTGATCGGCGCGCTGCTGCTCGACGCCGAGGCACTGGCCGGCCGCCGGGAGGACCCGCTCGCCGAGTTGGACGACGCCGCCGAGGCAGCGGCGCGCCCCGCCCGGGCGGCCCTCCAGACTGCGCGCGCCGGGCTGCACGCCGCAGAACGCGCCGACCGCGAACGCGAGGGGGCGCTGCGCACCGAGCGGGCCGACCTCGCCGCCGCACGCGACCCCAACCCGCCCGACCCACCGTGGCTGATCTCGGACCGGCCCGGCGAGCCGCTGTGGCGATGCATCGATTTCGCCGACCACGTGCCGGACGCCGAACGAGCGGGCCTCGAAGGCGCGCTGCTCGCCGCCGGGCTGCTCGGCGCGGTGCTCACCGCGGACGGCTCGGTCCGCGCCGCCGACGGCGAGTTGTTGATCATTCCAGGCGCGGCGCGCCCGGCCCGTCCGTCGAGCGCGGTGCTGCGCCCGGATCCCGCCGCGGCGCTGCCGGCTGCGACCATCGCCGCCGTCCTCGACAGCATCGGCGTCGACGACCGTGACGCTGCGACTGCCGTATCGACGGACGGGAGCTGGCGCAACGGGCCACTGCACGGCCGGCACGTCGTCGATCGCGCGCGGCACATCGGGGCGGCGGCCCGCGCCGCGCACCGCAAGGAGCGGATCGCGGCGATCGACGACGAGCTGTCCGTCCTCGCCGAAGCCGCCGAGCAGCGCCGGCAGCGTCACCTCGAGCTCGCCGAGACGGACATCCGGCTCGACGCCCTCTTGCGCGCCGCACCGCGGACCTCCGCGCTCTACGCGGCTCGCCGACTCGCCGCCGATGCGCTCGCGCGCGCCGAACGTGTCGCCGCCGACGCCGTCCGCGAAGCGGCCCGCGCGCGCGAGGTTCGCGCGTCCCACGCCGCCGAGGTCGACGCGCACCGCGGCGTCTGCGTGCACCACGAGCTGCCGGCCGAAGCCGAAGCGCTGCAGCTCGCCGTCGACGCCGCGCGCCGGGCGGGCGAGCGCAGCGCGCAGCTGACCCGCGAGTTCAGCCGGCTCGCCGAGTCGGTTCAGCGGCACGATGTGCGCGTCGCCCGGGTGGAGGCGGCAGCCGGCGTGCGCGACGGCGCCGAGCGCGAGGCCGACGACCGCTGGAGCGAATGGCACGCCGCGGCCAGCGAGCTCGCGGCGCAGCACCAGGCTCTGGACCTGTCGATCGAGCAGGCGCGCGAGGAGCTGGAGCGCACCAAGGACGCGCTACGCGAGACCGGCGACGAGCACCGCACCGCGACGAAGGCGGTGGCCGAGCTCGGGCCGCGGCTCGGCAGTGCGCGGACGGCCAGCGAGAACGCCGCGGCGCACGTCCTCGAGCAGCTCGAGCAGATGGTGGCCGCCGCACAGCGGTTCACCCGGCGGATGGCCCTGCCCGGCCTCGCGGTGGCGGCCACCGCCGAGCGGCTGGCCGGCATCGTCCATCCTGACCAGGTGGACGAAGTCCGGGCAGGCGCCGGGGCGCGTGCTGGCCGTGGTCGCCGAGCCGCGTCAGCCGGCCTCGGCCACGAAGCGTGTTCGAGGCCTTCCGCGACTTCGACCGCGAGGTGTCCGGCCAGCTCGACGCCCGGCACTCGCAGGACGACGACGTGCAACTGGTCGAGGTCGCCGGCGTGGGTGACGAGCGCACCCTCGCCGGCGCGGCTCGGCTGCTCGCCGCTCGGGTGCGAGCAGGGTCGCGCCGCGCTGAGCGAGCGCGAACGCGAGGTGTTCACTCGCTTCGTCCTCGGCGGCGTCGCCGAGGAGCTGCGCCATCGCGTCAACCAGGCGGGTCAGCTGATCGCGGCGATGAACGCCAGCCTGCAGCGGCATCCGGACAAGCAACGGCATCGGCGTGCGGCTGGGCTGGGGGCTGCGCGAGGAGCACGCCGCGCTGGGCCGGGTGCTCGAGCTCGTCGCGACGTCCGACGCCGTCCGGTCCGAGGCGCAGAACGCCGAGCTGACCGAGCTGCTACGGCAGCGCGTCGAGAGCTGCACTACACGGCCGACCCGAGCAGCGGCTACGCCGCGCATCTCGCGGCCGCGCTCGACTACCGCAAGTGGCACGAGGTGACCGTCACGATCCTGGGCCCGGAGGCGGGGCAGCAGCGCCGGCTGTCGCGGCGAGCCAAGCTGTCCCAGGGCGAGACCCGGTTCGTGTCGTACGTGACGCTGTTCGCGGCCGCCGACGGCTACCTCACCAGCCTCGGCGACGACGGGCGCGCCCTGCGGCTGATCCTGTTCGACGACGCGTTCGCCAAGGTCGACGAGGGCACGGTGGCCGAGCTGATGGGTCTGCTGGTCGACACTCGACCTCGACTTCGTGATGACCGGTCACGCGTTGTGGGGCTGCTTCCCGCAGGTGCCGCGTCTGGACGTGTACGAGGTGCGGCGCAGCGACGGCAGCTCGGCGGTCACCACCCACGTGCACTGGGACGGGCACGGCCAGGCACCTGCGCAGCACCGCGTGAGCCGTGCCTTCCGCCGAGCTGTTGTCGACTACCTGTCGGCGGCGTCGCTGCGCCTCGGTGTGGCCGGCGCTGCGGGAGCGGCTCGAACGCACCGGGCATGCCGATCCGCGGGGCGGTCACGGTGGAGCTGGATGACGACGGCGCGGACCGGCTCGGCGGGCTGCTCGGCCGCGCCGTGCGCGCCGGCGCCGACCCGCGTGCGGCTGGCCGACCTCGACGCCGCGCTGCGCGCCGAGCGCCGGCCGGTCGCGGGCTGGTGGCGGTCGTGGCGGAGCTGACCGGCGGACCGCTGCGCGACCGGCCGGCCGAGCGGGCCGAGTCGCGGGCCGGCCGCGCGCGGATCTGGGCACGACCTGGACGGACTGCTGGTCGAGGCCCGGCTCGCCGAGACCGACTGGGTAGCGCCGTGGACCGATTGGCTGCACCGCGGCGGGGTCCTCACCCGGCTGCCGGAATCCGCCGCGGGACCAGCCAGGCACTGGCGATCGCGGACGGGTCCTAGCCGCTGTGCTGGCCGGGCACAGATCGGCGGGCAGCCTGGCCGAACTCGCCAGCGAGTTCACCGGCAACGCGCATGGGCTCGACGACGGCACGCCGGCCGCCGCGCTCGTACTGCGCGGCCTGGCGTTCGCCCTGGACGTCGCGCCCGCGGCATCGGCGGCCGAACGCCGCGCGCTCTGGCAGCGGGTCGGCGTCAGCACCGATGAGGTCTCCGGGACGGTGCATCGTCTGGGCGCTGCGCCCGCCCGGCACCGACCGCTGGTCGGCGATGATGCGCGAGCGCGCCGACCTCGGGCTCGATCACGCACCTGACCGTGCACGAACTGCAGCCGCGCCGCCGAACTGACGGCGGGGGGTGAGCTCGTGCACGCCTGCGAGAACCCGCAGGTGCTGCAGCGGCTGGCCGCGGCCGGCGTCGACCGGCCGGTTGTCTGTCCGTCCGGAAACCCGGCGGCGGCCGGCGCGCTGCTGCTCGGTCGGACTGCCGGTCCGGTACCACGGCGACTTCGACTGGCCCGGCATCGCGATTGCGCGGCGCATCATCGAGCGAGGCGCTGCGCCCTGGCGGCTCGGCTACGACGACTACCTCGACGCGGTCGAGCGGCTGCCGGCCGACAACCGGCTGGCGCTCACCGGACGAGCCGAAGCCTCCCCGTGGGACGAGCAGCTGCAGTCCGTCATGATCGCAACCGACGTCGCAGTCCACGAAGAAGCGATCATCGACCGCCTGCTCGCCGACCTCACCTGACCTGCCGCGGCTCTCCCGCCTTCGATGAGCGCCGACGAGCCCGCCGCCTCGGCCCGTCGATGTCTTTCTGCCTTTCGTAGGGCAGCCGCCGGCGGCCGGCGAACTTCGCAGTTGACGGCACGACCGTCTCCTCCCGCACGATGTTGCGCTCGACCTCGATGAGGAACAGCTCGCGGGTGTCGCGCCGGCAGCCGGCGATGATCCCGTCTGCCGTGTGGTCGAACGTGAAGCCGTCGAACCAGGCGAGACCCGATTCCCGCGCATGCGCGTGCGGTGCGAGGAAGTGGTCGATCAGGTACGACATCCACGCCGTCGCGCCGTAGAACTTCTCGATGCCGTCGTGCGCGATACAGCACCCGTCCCAGCACGGTACCCACCCGCACCACAGTGACGGCTGCCCAGCAGCGAGCGAGTTGTAAGCCTCGTGGCTGATGGCATCGTCCATCCGCTCGGCAGCGGGGTTCGGCGGCACGTCATAGGGACCGCCCGGGCGTTCGCAGCGACGACTCGACGCGAACGCCGTCAGGTAGTGCTGCTCGACGGTGTTCAGCGGCGGGTGGATGGCGACGTGCCCGATGAAGTCGGTGGTATGGCCCATAGCTGTTCCAATCGGTCGGGGCTTGACGCGTCGACTCTGGCGGATGCGTCACGGGAAGGGGCCAGTCGTCCACAGGGCCATCTGCGCCTGTGGATAACCGTGCTGGGCGCGGTCGGGTCCGTGCCACCCTCACTCGGCATGGAGCTCGATTCCTTCGAATACCGAGATCCCGGACGAGTCGTCGCCGATGTGGCGGCGCACCACCGGCTGGTCGACGGCGACGCGCTGCTCGCCCTGGTGCACGATCCGCCGGGCCGTCAGGACGTCGTCCACGTGAGTCGGGTGGCGACGACCGAGTGGGCTGGCCTCGATCGGTTCGCCCGATCCCAACTGCTCCACGACGCGACGAACGCGCTGCCCATCCCCGACCGGTCGACGCGCGGCGGGCCGCAACATTCGATCATGACGATCGTCGCACGTCGCGGCATCGCCGTAATCGGGCCCGCCGAGGCGGAGTGGCTCGCCGCGTGGCACTACAGCAACCACTTGACGGGTGCCTACGCCGGGGATCTGCTCCTGGTCACCGAGCACGGCTGGGTGGACTGGGTGACCGGATGGGGCGGGAACGAGCCAAGAATCGCATCGCCAATGGCTTCGGCAGCTGGGTGAACAGAATGCCTGGTGTGCCGCAGTGAACCCGCCGTTCGAGTGCGCTCTCAGGTGCCGGGCCGTCCGCAGCACTTCTTGTACTTGACCGCGCTCCCGCACCAGCACGGCGCGTTGCGCCCGGCTGGCCAGGCGAGGACGTCGCCGCGCCGGATCTGCTCCTCGAGATGACCGTGCCGGGTCGTGGCGTCCTCGACGGCACCGTCGGTGCGGTCGGTGTAGTCCTGCAGCGCGTCGACCCTGGCGCGCACGAGGGTGACCTTCGTCGGGCCCCTGCCCAGCCGCGCTTCTGCCGACCCCGGTCGGCATCCGGGAATCTCGCTACGACGTCGTCGGCGAGGCACATGGCCCACTCCGCCCAGACCTTGCCGAAGAACGACGCGCCGAGCTGAAGGCGTTGTCGTGCAACGACCGCCCTTGAGGTGGTGGTCGTCAGCCGCCTTCGGTCCAGTAGCGGTTGAGGCGCTCGATCGCCTCGGCCTTGGTCATGGCGGCGACCTGCTCGCGCTTCAGCCCAACTCTGTTGACGAGCAGGAGCGCGAGCTCGGCGGGCAGCGTCTCGGCCGGCACAGCCGGCGCGCCGCGGGGCGGCTTTACCCCGTCGCGGACCGCAGCCCAGAACGCGGCCTCGTCGATGTCGAGCTGGTCGCGCAGGATGTGCGCCCACAGGCCGGCGCCGTAGGTCGTCCGGTTCGGCGGGTGGGAGATCCGGGTGCGCAGGATCCGCCCGTCCGGTAACGCGAGCTCGTACGTGACATGGTGGGTGCCGGTCCGACCGGTGGCGTCGCGCACCGGCGTCCAGGCTTCGACGCGGCAGAATTTGTCGTGGTCCGCACGGGTTGGGGCCGGCCAGGTCATGCTTGGGTGGCGAGCTGCCCCGCGCTGAGCCAGTCAGCAAGTTCGTCGTCGCTGGAGAGCACGACGAGCTGCACCAGTCCCCAGTTGTCGGCATGGTTCGGCGCGGTGGACAGGTGGTCGATCCAGTCGGCGACGTACTCGCGCAACGCGTCGACCGTCTCGGCGACTGCCTCGGCGAGGGTCGCGCCATCAGCACCGACGGGGGTGCCAGGGATGAACACGGACCAGCCGTCCGCTTCCGCGACGACTTCTGCGCCCTGCGAGAGACTGGACAGCATGTGACGCAAGCGGGCGACGTCGACGACGGCGAATCCTTCGCGGTCGCGGCGCAGCCCGGCAGGGATGCCGCGGGACGCGGCGTCGAGCAGTTCCTTCAGATGAGCACGGCCCTCCGCGACGCTGTCGAATTGAACCTGGCTGGCCATGTACATAATGTACACCACAGCCTGCCGCCGAGCGGATCATGGCTCGGCCGGGCACGTCATCCCAGACATGATCACACCTATGTTGCGCCGAATCGGCCCGTGCTCACCGCCGGGCTTGACCGCCGCGGCGATCCCGTTCATGACCCCGGCGTGGGGACGCGGCGCAGGCGGCGGCGAGGTGGGCATTGGCCGCCTTCGACGAGCCGGCCGCGGAAGCGATCGACGTCCGTGATCTCGTCGCGCAGCTCAACGCCCTCCGCGGCGGTCACACAACCGGCCGGTCGGCGGTTCCGAGCAGCTAGCGGTGTCCGTCCATCGTGTAGCAGGATGCCGACCCCGCAAGATATGAGCCGTACCCGTTGCTCCCGGCCGCATCGATGTAGAAGGGGCCTCCGTCAAGGTGCGCACTGAACGAGCCGACCGTGCCCGGGCCGGTCTGGGCATACTGCGGGTCGGTGCGGGACTGCACGATCTTCAAGTACGAGGTCGCGGTATCCGGGCTCGCGTCGTTCGCAAATCGCAGTTTGACCGAGCGGCACGATGTGCGGCTTGTCGTGGCTGCCTGGTAGTAACTCGGGTACACGTCACCAGAAACGAGCATCACATAGCTGAAGATCGTCGACCCGACCTGCTCCGTGCCGGATTCGCAGTCGGCTGAGTCCATGCCACCGCAGAGCGCGGTCAGCGAGATCTTGCCGTACGAGTAGATGGGGTGCGTCCTGCTGTTGACGACCGTGATCCTGTTCTTCGTTACATGCATCCGGTAGACGTAGCGGCCGATCGCCAGCTTCGGCGCCGTCGCCGTTCCGGACCGGCCGTAGACGCGGACGACGTTCTTCCACACGTGAGCGCTACCGAACTGGCGCTGCAGATACCTGACACTGCCCCGAGGCAGGTGCGCGAACCCGTACTTGAAGGACGGCTTGGTCCCAGCCGTGATCTTCGTGTGTACAGGTTTGAGGGACGCGGTTGCGGCGGTTCTCGCCGAACTCGGCGTCGCCACGGAGACCACGGCTGCCATGGCGGCTGCCGCGGTCAGGATTACGACTATGAACTTGCGACGCATGCGATCCCCCGTATTGATCACCTGACCGGTCAGCGCAGCAAAGCAGCGTCGGCCGACGATGTCAAAACGGAGCCGCCGCACAGGATTGCGGGATCCTCCGGCGCGCGTGTTGCTGAGCGTCGGCGTCAGGGGGTGTAAGGCGGCGCCACGCCCCAGCCCCACCGAGGCACCGGGGCCTGCTCGACGACCTCGGCGTCTGGTTGGGAGTTGTGCATCGCGATTCGGGTGCCCCACTCGAGATAACCGAGCAACGCGGCTCGAAACTCCGGGTCGGCCGGCAGGTCGACGTCGTCGGCGGCCCGGCTCATGAGCTCGACGAAGCGCCGACGCTGCTCGCTGGTTATCGCGAGTCCCCGGTGGTGACTCAGCATGGTCGGGTAGCCGCCGAGCGTGGCGGTGTACTCGGCTGGGCCGCCGAACACCTCGATCCACCACGTCGTGACGTGGTCACGGTGCTGACGGCTGACGCCACCCGGGAACAGGCCGCTCAGCAGCTCGTCGGACTCGACCCGGTCGTAGAACGCGTCGATGAGGCGGGCGAAGGCCGGGCTACCGCCGGCCCACTCATGCAGGGATGGCGCATCCGGCGCGTCGGACATATCAGCAAGGTAATCACGTGATCAGGCGACGTGCCAGAACATTGCGGGACGTCGGCCGCACCGAGGCAGCTGGAACGGCGCGCACCCGTCACCTCGCTCGACCCGCACGTCGAGTTCGCTGCCGAGATCGGCGCTCGCTTGGGTGTCGGCGGCGTGCGAGGCGGGCTCAGGGGCAGATGACCACCTTGTGCCCGACGCGCTGGACGGCGACGCGCATCGCGTCGGGGGCGTCGGAGAGGCTGAATCTGTGACTGACCAGGTCAGCGAGGTTGATCCGCTTTGTGGCCGCCAGTTCGATCGCTCGCGGATACACGTCCTTCATTCGACGAGACATCGCGAAGGTCAGTCCTTTGCGGCGAGCGGGCGCAGCAGTGAACGTGGTCCGGTCGTCGTCCGGTATGCCGGCGAGAACGACGCGCCCGCCGGGCCGGCAGAGTGCAACCGACAGGTCGACGGCGGCGTCGCTTCCGGCGACCTCGATCACCGCGTCACAGCCGATGCCGTCCGCGACCGAATGCAGCACCTCGGTGCCCGCCGCCGGCTCCGCGGCGCGGGCACCTGCTCGGGACGCAAGCTCGCGGCGATGGGCCAGCGGGTCGATGGCGATGACGTGGGCGGCACCGGAAAGGAAGGCAAGTCGCACGGCTAGCTGGCCGATCGGTCCACATCCCACGACAGCCACCGTGCCCGCGAGCCGAAGGTGAGCCAGGTCGACAGCGTGGATGGCCACGCCGAGTGGCTCCAACATGGCCGCCTCGACGTCGTCGATGGAGTCCGGCACGGGATGCAGGCGGTCGGCTGGCCACGCGAGGTACTCCAACATGCCGCCGTCCGTATTGCCGTGTCCGGCGAATGCCAGGGTGACGCAGAGGTTGGGATTGCCCTCTCGGCACGGTGGGCAGGTCGTGCACGGAATCGATGGATCGATCGCGACCCGCTGCCCGGCGCGCGGGCCAGACGCGATCACTCCCGCCATCTCGTGGCCGAGGACGAGGGGTGCCCTGAGCACCGCATCGCCTATCGAGCCTTCGGTGAACCAATGCAGATCGGAGCCGCAGATTCCGACCGCTCTTACGGCGACGAGTTCCTGTCCCGCGGTTGCCACAGGACGTGGTTCGTCGCCCACCGCAAGCTTGCCCGCTCGGTGCAGGCGGGCGACCCGCATGAGCGGCGTTGCGGCTTGGCGCCTCGCGTCTGTAGAACGCCGGCCGCTCACTTGGCTCCTGCCTGCCGCACTGTTGGCTGACACCGCGCTGACCCGACGAACTGGGTCTGGCCCCACCACGATATGCCGGCCTTGGTGGTCTCCCGCTCGCGTCAGCGCGCTCTGTCGAGGCGCGGCATGGGCTCGCGGGATGTGAAGCGCAGCGTCGTGATCGGTTCGTCGGTCCGCCAGGCGTTGAAGGCCTTCAGGTAGAGCGCGACGTGCTCGCGAGTGTCGCGGCGGCGCATGACCTGGCCGGCTTGTTTGCGCGCCATGTTGAACATCACCCGGCGAAACAGCAGCCGCGGGTCCTGCTTGGCCAGCCCCGCGCCGTCGATGACGCCCTCGTACCACTCCTCGAGCTCGGCCCGCTTGCTCACCCGCGATACCAGGTAGCTCGCCGCGCCGGCCGCACTCTTGATCATCCCGGTGGCAGTGGAGATCTGCTCGCCGACGCTCACGAAGTCACGCAGCTTCGGGTGCTGCTCGAGGGTCTGCACGATCTGATGGTTGGTGACCGCGGCTCCGCCGCCGGACCAGTTGAGGTCCGGCCGGTTCTCATACAGCCACACGGTGCGCACCATGGCGGCCAGCATCGTCGAGGACTTCTCGCCCTCGATCGCGAGCACGTCCGCGGCGTTGCGCCGCTTGCCGGTGTCCAGCACGTCGAAGGTGTCCTCGTTGACCTCGGTGAACACCGTGAGCTCCACCGGCACGTCGGCCTCGATGATGGCCGCCAGCCGATGCTGGCCGTCGACCAGCACACCGTTGATGTCGAACGCGATGCCTTGATGGGTCACCACCCAGTCCCCACGGCGCATCGCCTCGGCGAACGAGCGCACCACCGCCCGCGACAACGGCCGGTTGGTCGTGTTCGCCTCCAACAGCTCGCTGGCCTTGCTCGGCGTGATCGTCTGCACCCTGCTACGCACGAAGGACTGCGCTCCTCGACTCGGGACTGTGGACTCAGACAGTCATTCCAGCACATGTCATCGCCGCACCACGCACGGTGGATCGTCGCCACGCGCGGTTGGGGACGATGGGCGCAACAGTCCGGTGTGGGCGGCGCTGAACGGATCGAGCCCCCGGTTCGACGCTCTCGTATCCGGACGCACACCACTTCGGGTGATCACCGGCCAACTCGAGACCGAACAGCATGCCGTATTTATCAGCCGGTAACGCTGCCGCTGCGCGCACCGGGTAGGACAGGTTCATGGATGCGACACGCTTTGCGGCCGGCCTGCTCGAGCCGGTGCCGGCCAACGCGTCGTTCGGGCTCCAGGTCATCCGCGCTGCGGACGGTCTGGGCGAGGTCGCGATCCCCGAGACACCGGCGTTCGGCAACGTCATCGGCGCGCTGCACTCCAGCGGGCTGATCGCGCTGATCGACGCCGCGGGGCTCGCCGCGGTCATCTCCGCCGCGGACGATCCCGATCAGTTCGACGGCGTGCTGCCGCTCGGCGTCGTCGCACAGGCCGAGTTTCTCGCGCCCGCCCGCGGCCGCGCCGTCGCGCGATGCCGACTGCCCGCGGACGACCACGCCGCCTTGCGCAAGTTGTTCGCCGGGCACGTCGCCCAGCTCAAGGTGTCGACCTCGGCGGACGTGATCGACGCCGGCGGCTCGCTGGTCTGCCGCGGCAGCTTCACCTGGAGCATCAGGAAGTTCCAGCCCGCCTAACCGCTAACCGGGCGACTCCGACGGCCGGCGGCCCCGCGGCCGGGGCCGGGGCCGTTCACCGGCTACCTGCGTCGCTGGCGATGATCACCGATCGGCAGGCTCCGGTCCTGGACCTGGTCACTTGACCGCCCCCTGGAGCAGGGCTTTGACGAAGTTGCGTTGGAAGATCAGGAAGATCAGGAGCGCTGGGGTGATGATCAGCAGTGACCCGGCGCAGAGTAGGACGATGTTGGTTCCGTATTGACCCTGGAAGGCGCCCAGTCCGCCGGCGACGGTTCGCTTGGTCGGGTCGTTGACCAGGACGAGGGGCAGCAGGTACTGGTTCCAGGTGGCGAGGAAGAACAGGACGGTCAGTGCGGACCAGGCGGGGGTGGCGAGGGGAAGGTGGATGCGGCGGAAGGTCTGCCAGGTGTTGGCGCCGTCGATCTCGGCTGCTTCGGTGAGTGCGGCCTCGGCGTTGAGGAAGTGGGCGCGCATCCAGAAGACGCCGAAGGGCATCAGCAGTCCGATCAGCGGCAGGATGATCGCCAGCCGTGAGCCGAGCAGTCCCATGCTCTGGATGTCGTAATAGAGCGGGGTGATGAGTGCCTCGAACGGCAGGGTCAAGCCCGCTAGGAGCAGGGCGTAGATGGCCTTGCCGCCGGGCACCTTCAGTTGCGCGAGGGCGTAGCCGGCGGTGGTGGCCATCGCCACCGTTGCGGGCACGACGCCGAGCACGATGAGGATGCTGGAGCGGAACAGGGCGAGAAGGTTCGCGGCGTTCCAGGCGTCGATGAAGTTGTGCCAGTGCGGGTGGGTCGGCCAGCTGAGGCCTTGCGGTGTGCTGCCCGGCGCCGCGAGGGCGGTGGTGAACATGCTCAGCAGCGGCACGATGGCAAACAGCGTGAGTGCGAGAAGGATGACTGCACGGCTGAGGCGCTGGGTCGTGCTGGACATCGCGGCAGTCATCGGGGCCGCGCGAGCCGCTGGATCGGCCAGATGAGGACCAGGACGAGGGCGGCCAGGAACACGGCCAGTGCGGAGGCTTGTCCGACGTGCTGCTGGAGGAAGGTCAATCGGTAGATCTCCACGCCCGGGACCATCGTCTGGTATCCCGGTCCGCCTTGGGTCGAGATCTGGATGACGTCGAAGCTGGCCAGGGCGGCGATCATCGTGAACGTGGTGCAGACGACGAGTTCTTGACGCAGCCCGGGCAGCGTGACGGCGAAGAACTCGCTGATCCGCCCGGCGCCGTCCAGGCGGGCGGCCTCGTACAGCGCCGGGTCGATGTTGCCGATCCCGGCCAGCGTCAGCACCGTGCAGAAGCCGAGCATCACCCAGACGCCGATCACGCCGACTGCCGGCAGGGCGAAGGTGAAGTCGCCAAGCCAAGCCCGCGCGTGCGAGCCGAGGCCGACGGCCCGCAGCGCCTGGTTCACGAGCCCGTCGGAGGAGTACATCCAGGTCCAGGCGATGCCTGCCGCGACCAGCGGCAGGACCTGCGGAACGAACAGTGTCACCCGTGCGACGGTGTTGAACGGTCCTGGTTTCATTTCCCGGATCAGGGTGGCGGCAACGAGCCCTAGTCCCACGGGCAAGACGGTGTAGAAGACGATGAGCACGAAGGCGTGCTCGACGGAGTGCACCAGTTCCGCTTGGGTGAAAACCGCCTTCCAGTTGCTGAGCCCGGCCGGTGTTGCCGTGCCGATGCCGTCCCAGTTGTAGAACGAATACTGGATGGACTGCGCCATCGGCAATAGCACGAACGCCGCATAGGTCAGCAGGGCCGGTGCGACCCAGAGCAAGGCGCCCCACTGGCGGGCACCCGCCCGCGAACGCCGACCCCCTTGTCGGGCGGGCGTGACCCTAGGTGTGCTGGGCGTCGCCGACACACCCGAAGCCTGCCGCATCACCGTCGCCGTTGAGGTGGTTGGCACCATGTGACCTCCAGTCACCGATGGAGCGGCGCCGTGTTCGTGGCGTCACGCGCCCGCCTCAGCTCCCTAGGTCGCTCTGGTAGTCGGCCTGGATCTTTGCGGCGAACGCCGTCGGCGTCGTCTTGCCGGCCAGCAGGAGTTGGGTCTGAGGAATGAGGGTGTTCTGGTTGATCGACGCCGTGGCATCGGCCATGAACCCGACCAGGCCGTCGCTGTTCAACAGCGCCTGGAACGCGCTTACCGTGGCGGCTACTGCTGATCCGGACGGCGCGGTCGGCATTGCGGCGTCGGTCGGCCCGGCGGGCACGATGCCACCGAGGGTGACGGTGTCCTGGCGGGCCTGCGGATCGGTCTGGATGAAGTTGAGGAACGCCGCCGCGACATCGGCGTGCGAGCTCTTGGCCGGGATTCCAAGCGTGTCCGGCGCGGTCATCGCCCAGGACGGGCCGCCAGCCGTGTTGGGCGGGAAGAGGAAGAACCCGAACTTGCCGGCACCGGCCTTGTCCAGACCGGGGGCTTGCCAGTTGCCGCTCGGGAAGAAGACGCCCTTGCCAGCGATGAACTGGGTCGGCGCCTGCGTCTGATCGATGCTGTTAACGTCGGACGGCAGATACCCGGCACGGCCCCAACGTTGCAGTGTCGTCGCGGCCTGCACCAGAGCGGGCGTGTCGATGTCGGCGCCGGGCTTGGCGTAGTTCCAGTCGAGCACGACCTGGGCGGCGCTGGGGGAATCCATCGTGAGGTTCTGCAGCGGAAACACGGTTCCGCCGTCCTTGCCGTTGATCATGACGGGGAGGAGCCCGGCACTTTTGGCTTTCGCGAGCAGCCCTTCGAACTCGCTCAGGGTCGCCGGCGGCCGTGTCATGCCGATCTGCTGCGCAAGAGCCGTGTTGTAGTAGACGCCGGTGAGCCCGAAGCCAGGTCCGGCGCCGTACAACGACCCGGTTCCCCGCTGCATGCCGTCCGCGGCGACCCGTGTCGAGGCGAACTGCGACTGCGGCCACTTGTCCCAGCCGTAGTCCGTGGCGTACCCGTCCAGGCTCGTGAGCAGGTGGTCCTTGATCAGGTTGCCGAACTGCGGGACTCGCACGAGATCGGGCACGTCGGTGCCGGCAAGCAGGTGGGCGATGTTCGTGGTCAGGGCGTTGTAGTCCTGGCTCGTCACCTTGACTGTGACGTTGCCGTACTTGGCGTGGAACAGCTTCCCGAGCGCCTTGAAGAACGGCACGTCCACGCCGCTGGTGACCAGCAGGGTGAGCGTCACCGGCGCAGAGCCGACCCCGGTACTCGCCGACCTCGTCGGCGAGTCTGCGCTCGACTTTGCCCCCGGCGTGCAACCCGCGACCAGCAGCGCAGCGGCTGTGACGAGCGTGGTCGTGAGCGCGACGCGGCGACGGCCTCGCTTGGCCGATCCGCGGCGTTCGGTGAGCGATCGAATGGTCCGCACGATAACTCCCTTGTGTTGGCGTCTGACCGGGTCCGACCCGGTACGCGGTGATGGGGTGGTGGATGCGAGCACGTGGCGCGTTACGTGTGGCGGTGAGGTCGGCGGCATCGTGGCGTCCTTAGCGGGGTGAGCTGTGCTCGACGAACGACCGGCGCACGGCGTCGGCCGCGACACTGATCGCGTCGTGGGCATCGCTCAGCACGCCACGCATCTCGAAGAAGCCGTGGATTTGGCCCGGGTAGTTGTGCATCTGCACGGGCACGCCTTCCAGGCGCAGGCGTCGTGCGTAGTCCTCTGCCTCTCCGCGGAGAAAGTCGTGCTCCGCGGTAATGAGGACGACGGGCGCGATCCCTTTGAGAGTCGGGGCGCGCAACGGAGACGCGAACGGCGACTCGCGCCGCGCCGGGTCCGGGACATACGTCTGCCAGATGAATTTGAGCCGCTCGAACGTCGACGGCCCGAATTCGGTCTGGCCGCCGAAGCTGGCGTAGCGCTCCCTGAATTGAATTTTGAACGCGGTGTCCTCCGTGCCGTCCAGCACCGGATAGACCAACAGCTGGGTCGCGAGCCGAAGCCCCGCGTCGCGAGCCTTGAGCGCGACCGCGGCGGCCAGGTTTCCGCCGGAGCTGTCGCCGCCGACGGCGACACCGGAGAACGTGCGCTCGGCCCACTCGGTGACGGTCCAGACATCGTCGAGCCCCGCAGGAAAGGGATGCTCGGGCGCAAGTCGATACCCGACGGTCAGCACCGCGCACCGGGCTCGGTTTGCCAACGCCCGCGCCACGCCCTCACAGCTGTCCAGGTCGCCGTGCATCCACCCGCCGCCGTGCGCCCAGATCAGCAGCTCCCGCTCGTCGCCCCGCGGACGGTAGAGCCGACCCGGCACGCCGTTCGCGTCGACCGCCTCGACCACGGCCACCGACTCCAGGTCGCCGCGTACCGTCAGCGCCCGCTCGCGCGCATCCTTGCGCAGCGTTTCGAGGTCGACGGTCCACGGGTCCGGCGACGGAACCGAACGCCGCAGGTACCCGCGAACCTCCTCGTGCAGCAGCGGCGGCGCAGGCGTCTCGGGATGGCCCACGACCTGGCCTTGGGGCCTGGTCGACGGCAGAGGTGCGCCCATTCCGATACCTCTCTGATTGGCAGCCGCAAGGCCGTAGAACTGTCACTTACCTACTGAGCACTCAGTCTGTTTCCGGGAGGTTACCGAGTGCTCAGTCAGTTGTCTATGCTGGGCCGGTATCTTTTCGCCCGTCCCGAGGGAGACCGTCGTGCCCCCAGCCCCGAAACCGAAGAACATGTCGGCTAAGGGCGTTGAGACACGCGAGCGCATCGTCGACGTCGCCGTGCGGTTCATCGCCCGCAACGGTGCGCGCGGCACCAGTCTGAGCGACATCGCCACCGACGCCGGCGTGTCGCAGGCCGGGCTGCTGTACCACTTCGGGAGCAAGGAAGCGTTGCTGAACGCCGTGCTGGATCGCCATCAGGCGTTCACCGAGGAGTGGCTGTGGGGCAGCGGGCCCGATCCGGGCCTGAAGATCCTGCAGATCATCGCCGACCACATGGCCAGCTGGCCGGACCGGCCGCAGGGCGCCAGCGTGTACAGCATCTTGGGCATGAACACCGTGGTGCTCGCGGAAAACGTGAGCGAGGACGCCGACCTGCACCCCCGACTCGTCACCGGCTACCGAACGACGATCGACCGCGTCGCCGCGACCTTGCACGCGGCCCAGCAGCGTGGCGAGATGCGCGCCGATGTCGACGCGCGACTCAAGGCCATGGAGATCATCGCGTTCACCTACGGCCTCGAAGCCGCGTGGCTGGTGAATCCGACGCTTCCGGTCGGCCCCGCCGCCGCCCAGTGGGCGGCGCACCAGACCGCGCTCCTGTCGACCAACCCGGCCGCCCTGTAGGCACACCTCGCCCGGACGCTCGACCCCGACCAGGACCTCTGCGAAACCGCAGACCCGCCCACTACCCCCGTGTTCCGATCCCTACCTGACGCCCTCCAACGAGCGCCTTTCCGCGTCGCTCACCACAACGGTCTTCGGCCAATTGAACCGTGACACAAGTGGAGCTGAGGGACTCGAACCCCTGACCCCCACACTGCCAGCCGACTGTTCGATTATTCACTGTCGTACGCGGACGTCCGAATCGCCTGCTGCGTAAGGGATTCCGGACAGATATCGAACAACGCGAACAACCGCGAACGAAGCGCGTGGCTACCAAAATGGCTACCAGATGATCATGTATTCGAGAGCATCGCTCTCTCATCCGTGAGCACCGCTCTCCCATCTGGCGAGTCCCTGCGCAACGCACCCAACATACGTCTTTCAACCCTCCCCTCGGACCCACGCCTGCTCGGCTGGGATCCAGCGAGCTGGGGCGGGCGGTGTGGCGTCCAGCACCGGATCGACAAACGCGGCGACGGCACTCAGCAGGTCTTCGAAGCGCTCAGGCAAGTCGCTCGCGTGGGACTGCCGACGGCGCCAGTTCGCCCACTTCGCCTGAGCCGCGCGCGGCATCCCCTGAAGCGCGGACAGCAGCGGCCGGAGCGTGATCCCACGAAAGGTCGCGACGGCCTCAAGCGCATCACGCAATTCGCCCGCCGGCAGGTCGTGAGCACGGCTGATCGATTTCGGTCGGCGCCGGCCAGATCGGATCGCCGAAGTTGACATCGATCCCGATCGTCAGACGCGCCCTGCCGAGGGTGGCGACGAGCCGAACTCGCACGCCGGAATATCCGTCGTCCTCGCGGATCGTGTGGGCGCGGATTTCGTTCGGGTCGAAGATCAGCCCGTCACCGACGTCGGACGTCGAGCGCAGCCAGCTCACGGAGTCGCTCGAGCACCTCGTCAACGTCGTTGGTCAGGCCCGTCGCCTGCAGGTCGACGTCCTTGGTGGGTCTACGGAGGCTGAACGCCGCAAGCAGCACGCCACCCTTGAGCACGAAGTCGTCTCGATAGCGGGACGCGGCAACCCGTGCGAGGAAACCTTCGAGCGCGTAGAGCGTCATCAACTCCTGGACGTCCGCGCCGGTGAGTCGAGCGAGCTTCTGGATCGCCAGGAACGCATCACCGGCCGGTTCGCCGTGCTGGGGAACCGGACTCACAACAGGATCTCCATCGTCGCTCGAAGCGCTGGGAGCGCCTTCGGGAAAGACCGCGCGAGATCGAGAAGGGTGGCCGGAGCGTTGCCGCGCTGGCGGAGCCACCGCTTGAGAGCTTCATTCGCGACATCGGCCCCGATCTCGTGCCGCAGCCGGAAGGCATCGACAATCGTCCGTTCGGCCGAGTACAACCCGATGCTCAGCTCCGCGCCGGGGAGCCGATGCTCGGTGCGGCCCAGTTCGAAGGTGCCGCGGTCGAACGAGTGCCACCGAATCGGTGTGAACCTGGTCGTCAAGGTTCGCTGTCCACGGGGCAGCGCGATGTCCGTCGCGCGCGGAATCTCATCGGTCAGCTCATGTAGCGATAGCGCGCTGAGCAGGCAGATCGTCGCCGACGGCTTCCGCAAGCTGATCGAAGCCCACGTGGCGATCGTGTCGTCAAGCTCACCGGGACGCAGGTAGTAACCGGGGGCGATCTGCTCTAGTTCGCCCGCACTGACCATTGCATAGAGGCCGTGCTTGGAAAGTCCCAGCTTCGGCAGGTCGGCGCGCGCGATGATGGGAGGCAACGCAGGTGCGGTCACCGCAGAGTCACCTCCGTAGCGGACGAATTGCTTACATGAGACTAGCATCTGTAAGCAATTCGTCCAAAGGTGGTCGGAACAGCTCGCCGATCCTGCTCAGGACCAGGTGTGACGGCGGCATTCCCTGGATCACGGGATCGCTGCCGTCAGTGGCTGGATCGAGATCTACAGCCGCTGTATGGATGGTGAGTTCCCGACGACGGTGGAAACAACAGGCTCGGCCAATCGCACTCGAGCGCGGGACAGCAGCTGCGCGAAGGCCTGGGAAGGCTCCTGATAGTCGCGCCCGCGGGTGAGGCGCACAGGGACGTAATTCTTTTACGCGCGCTCGCCGTGGAACTGCACGAACTGCAGGAGCAGACCGCCGAGGTCCGGGCCGGAGTAGAAGGCGAAGTCCACGTACTCGGAGTGGTACGAGCACACGGGCTTGAGCCCCGCGTGCGCGGCGTCAGTCATGGCGGCCTCGAGGTCGTCGACCCGATAGGCGATGTGCGAGACGCCCTCCCGAGTGGCGAGCACCTCGGTGTCCGGCACGCGTCCCTCGATCGCCTGTACGAGCTCGATCTCCACGCCGCCCTCGGTCAGCCCGTGGGTGACCAGAGTCCTGCCCTGCTCGGGGCGACCCGCGAAGTCCAGCTCGATCGCGTACTCCTTGATCGCCTCGAAGGAGACGCCCAGCAGCCGGCCGAGCAGGCCGGACGTGGCGGCGATGTCGTCGACCTTCATCCCGAAGTGCAGAAACTCCATCACCGGTCCCGTTCCGGCGCCCGACCCGGTTGCAGTTCGACGCCTGCTAGATATTGCTAAATTAGTCAACTGATTGTACGGTATGCGGATACCACTTCTTCGGAATGAGGAGGACGCCATGACCTCCCAACTCTCGCTAGCTGCCCCGGGCTCGACGGCCGAGCGCCTCGCTGTGGCCGCCGTCCGGTTGTATGACGCCGAGGTGGCGTTGCACATCGCCCGCCAGTCGCACGTAGACCGCTGGGTAGCAGCCGCGTACGACCGGCTGCACCAGGCGCTCGCCGAACACGACGCCGCGCTCGTCGCCCGGGACGTCGCGTACGCAACCTGCGCTTAGGGGCGCGCACCGGTCAGTCGACGTGTGGTTCGGCGCGGACAGCACCGACGCCGCAGTCGACGAGCAGGCTGGTGCCGGTGACACAGGCCGCCTCGTCACTTGCCAGGAAGAGGACGGCGTTGGCGATGTCATCCGGCGTGCACGCGTGGCCGAGTGGGATCTGCTGCTCGTACTGATGCAGGCGCTCCTCGGACCCGATGTAACCCATGAACGCCGGCGTCTTCACCGCGCCGGGGATCACGGCGTTGACGCGCACATTGGCCGGGCCGAACTCCAAGGCGGCATAGCGGACCAGGTGCAGGATCGCGGCCTTGGTGCTGCCGTACGGCGCGATGCCCGCGATGGCGCCGATCCCGGCGCCCGACGACGTGCACACGATCGAGCCGCCGCGGCCCGTCGTCATGACCCGCGCCGCCGCCCTGATGCAGTAGAACATCGCCGCGAAGTTGAGCTGCATGTCCGCCTGCCAGCCGTCGTCGGTGATGTCGAGCAGCGACCCCTGCGCCATCGCGAATCCCGCGTTGCTGTGGAACACGTCGAGGTGTCCATAGTCGTCGACAGCGGCGGCCACGAGCGCGTCCACGAAAGCGGAGTCGGTGACGTCGCCCGGCCGAGCCGATGCGCGCCCGCCGGCCGCGGTCACGAGGAGGACCGTCTCCTGCGCGCGGTCGTCGACCTTGTCGTTGACCACCACGGCCGCACCCTCGCGTGCCAGGGTCAGCACGGTCGCGCGGCCGATACCCGACCCGCCGCCGGTCACGACCGCGACGCGACCGGCGAGGCGTCCTCCTTCGGCCATGCCCGCCTCCTTGTCGACCTGTTCGTCCACCGGTACGACCATATCGGCGCTCGAGGTAATTCGCTAGATTATCTAGCTAGAAGTCAACCCCTCTTGAAGGGAGGTCTCGATGGACGACGGCTGGGCTGCTCCGTCCGGACGAAATCCGGGCCGCTCCTCTGCGAGGCGGCAGCCGCCGCCCGACGGCGTGTCGACCGTCGAGCGGCTGCTGGCCTACGAGGAGATCCGGCAACTGGTCAACCGCTATGCGCTCGCGGTGAACATGCGCGATCTCGACGCGCTCGTCGAACTGTTCGTGGATGACGTGGATGCGGGTGCCGGACGAACGGGCCGGGCCGCCCTCGCCGACCTGTTCCGCGTTCGCGCGGGCGATGCGGAGGTCGACATCCTGGAGGTCACCACCCACGTGATCGATCTCGTCGACGCCGACCACGCAACCGGCACGGTCTACAGCCGCTGCGAGATGGGCGCGCCAGGTCGCTGGGCCCGCCAGTCGATCGCGTATGAGGACACCTACGAGCGCCGCGCGCAAACGTGGTATTTCGTGAGCCGCTCGCACCTGCTCTTCTACGGCCTGGACGTCCCCGAACGACCGTTGGACCAGGAACCGGCCCGCTGGCCGCACAGCCCGGTTGGTCGGGGCACGGTGCCGTACGACTGGCCCTCGTGGCAGGCGAGCCGGGGCGGCTGAGTCCTACTCCACCGCGTGGAGGCCGGCCGCTTCGACCGTCGCACGCAGGTTCTCGTACAGCTCCCGCACCCGCTCCCGCGGCGGACGCTCGTCGAAGGGCGTGAACACCTCGATGCCGACCGGGCACCGGACTCCGCGCGAGACGAGATCACGCAGGATGTCGGCCGGCCGCAGCTCGCCGACGCCGAGCAGCCGGCGGAGCCGGACATCCTCGAGCGGCGGGCCGATCGGCTCGGCGGCCGCGTCGGCAAGCTGGATCGACAGGAAACGCTCCGGCGGCACCCGGGCGAGTTCAAGGTCGCCGGCCGGGCTGCGGTCGTGGTGCCACACGTCGTGCACGACGCCGGAGTTCGGCCGCGCGGCCGCCTCGACGATCGCCCATGCCGTGCCCACGTCGCCGAGCGTCGCCATCGCCGGGTACTCGATCGCCACCGACAGGCCGCGCGGGGCCGCCGCGTCGCAGAGCCGGGCGAACTGCTCCGCGGCCTCGTCGATCGGGGGGAGCGGCCCGAAGTGGACGGCGACCAGCGTGCGCGCGCCGAAGGTCGCCGCAAGGTCGAGGAAGCCGGTCTCGTCGTAGCCCGGGTCCAGCCAGCGGGGCATGCCGTCCGGCAGCGGCGCCAACCAATCGGCAACGGCCTCCACGTCGGTCACGGTGAGCCCGTGCTCGCGCACGAGGGCGGCGAGCCGGTCCGGGCCGAGCCCGTCCCGGAGCACCGACCGGCGCACTGCGGCGCCGTAGATGCTCACCGCCTCGAAGCCGGCTTCGGCGGCCGCCGGGATCATCTCCCGCAGCGGCAGGTCGGCCACGGACACGTTGCACAGCGCCAACGGCAGGTGTGGCAGGCGAGCACCCATGTCGATACCTCCGCGAGAACTGACGCAGTTGCCGGAGACGCGCCGAGTACCGCTAGACCCGCTCGCCGGTGAGCTCGGAGACCAGCACGCGGCGCAACAGCTTGCCGGTGGCGCTGTACGGCAGCTCACGGCGCAGCACGATGTCGTCGGGTGTGCGCGACCCGCGCAGCCGCTGGCGCACGAAGGACGACACCTGCCGAGGGTCGACCCCGCACCCCTCGTCGGTGACGAGCACGGCGACCAGTCGCTGCCCCCACTCGTCGTCCGGAACGCCGATCACCGCCGCGTCACGGACGCCCGGGAATGTCGACAGCACCTCCTCGATCTCCTGCGGAGCGATGTTCTCGCCGCCGCGGATGATCGTGTCGTCGACCCGGCCGTTCAGGTACACGTAGCCCTCGGCGTCGACCCGAGCCAGATCGCGCGTCGGGAACCACCCTTCCGCGTCGACCGCCGAACCACGGCCGCGGTACTCGCCGGACACCTGCGGACCCCGCACCCAGAGCTCGCCGAACTCGCCGGGTGCGACCTCCCGGCCGAGCTCGTCGCGGACCTGCGCCTCGATCCCCGGGACGAAGCGACCGATCGAGCCGAGGCGGGCACGAACCAGCGGGTCGTCCGAGGTCTGGGCGCGCCGGTGATCCTCGGGCCCGAGCACGGCGATAGTGGAACTCGTCTCGGTCAGGCCGTACGCGTTGACGAAATCGACGTCCGGGAAGGCCGCGAGAGCGGACTCGAGCACGGTCGCCGGCATGCGCGCGCCGCCGTAGGCGAGGGTCCGCAGCGACGGCGTCCCGGCGGGAGCACCCGCGAGATGCTCGACGACGCGGGCGAGCATGGTCGGCACCACCATCGCGTTGGTGACTGCCTCGTCGCGCACGAGACCGAGCCATCGCTGCGGCGAGAAGTCGGGCAGGTAGACCATCCGCCGCCCGGCGTAGACGTTCGTAAGCGCGGCCCCCACCCCTGCGACGTGGTAGGGCGGAACGCTCACGAGGATCGCGTCCTCATCGGCCGCCGAGGCGAACTCGACCGTCTGGAGCACGTAGGACAGAAGATTCTCATGCCGCAGGAGTGCGGCCTTGGGCGAGGCGGTCGTGCCGCTCGTGAACAGGATGACGGCGGGGTCGTCGTCCGCCGACGGTGCGCCCGCGACTGGTTCGCTGGCCCTCGCCTCGGCCAGCCACTCCTCGGCCACCAGCACCTGGCGGCCGGGGACGAGGTCGAGATGCGATCGATCGACGACGACGTAGGGGCTGTCGAGCTGGGCCAGGAGGTCGGCGATCTGCTCGGCGGGCAGCCGGTAGTTCAGGGGGCAGATCGGCACCGCCGCGCGCGCGGCTGCGAACATCAGCGCCGGCAGGACCGGCCCGTTCCCGCCCAGGAACGCGACGCTGCCGGCCCCTTCGGCGCGCATCAGCGCCGCGCCACCGGCGGCGATGCGGTCGAGATCGCCGTAGGTCAGGCCGTCACCGTGGATGCCGGTGGCCAGCCGTTCGGCGTAGCTGGCCGCCGCCATGTCGAGCAGCAACTCGATCCCCACGCGGGCCTCCGTCCTCGCCAACGCCAGCTAGGCATATTATTCAACTATAACCGCACTCGGGAGGGAATCGTGCCGGACACCGTCCAACACGGCCTGCTGGCCAGTCTGCGGGCCATTGAACTCGCGAAGGTGAGGCGGGGCGATGCGCGCAGCCTGCTGTGAGCGCTTCGGCGACTCCTCCGCGGTCACCGTCCGCGAGATCCCCCAGCCCGTCCCCGCGTCCGGCCAGGCCCTCGTCCGGGTACGCGCGGCGGCGGTCAACTTCCCGGACGTGCTCATGATCGCGGGCAGATATCACGTCCGCACGGAGCCGCCGTTCGTTCCCGGCACCGAGCTCGCCGGCGAGGTGGTGGCGGCCCCGCCGGGCACGCTGTCGCCCGGGAGTCCGGTCACCGCGACGATCCGAGCCGGGGGGTTCGCCGAGTTCGTCGCCGTCGATGTCACCGACCTGCGCCCGCTGCCTGCTGGGCTGGACTTCGTCGCCGGCGCCGCATTCCGCGTCACGCATTCGACGGCGTACCACGCGTTGGTCACCATCGGCGCCGCGCGGGCCGGGCAGGTGGCCGCGGTGCTGGGCGCGGCCGGTGGCGTCGGCCTCGCAACCGTCGACGTCGCGCATCGGCTCGGACTGCGCGTGATCGCGGCCGCCTCGTCGCCCGCACGACTCGAGCTCTGTCGCGCGCACGGAGCCGACGAGACGATCGACTACTCCCGCGAGCCACTGAAGGAGCGGCTCAAGTCACTAGCACCGCGCGGCGTCGACGTCGTGGTCGACCCGGTCGGCGGCGAGTTCGCCGAGGCGGCCCTGCGCGCAATCGCATGGGGCGGCCGGTTCGTCACGGTCGGCTATGCGTCCGGAACGATCCCGCGCATCCCGCTGAACCTCGTCCTGCTCAAGGGCGCGCAGATCAGGGGGTTCGAGATGCGCGGCATCGCGGCACACGCCCCCGGTGCGATCGATGCCTGCGACGCCGCCCTCGACCGCCTCGTGCAGGAGGGCATGCGACCCCACATCAGCGGCACCTTCTCCCTGGATGAGGTCGGGTCGGCGTTGGATGCGGTCGCGAACCGGAAGGTCCTCGGCAAGGCCGTCGTCGAGTTGGCTCAATAGCGCTTCCTGGTGGCTATTCTTACGCTGTACAGAACGCGATCGCGGAGGGCCGATGACGAGCAAGTCGCTCACCGAGAGCGCCATCGTCGATGCGGCGTTGCAGGTCATCCGGCGCTCCGGCGTCGACGCGCTCTCGATGCGTGCCCTCTCCCGCGAACTCGGCATGTCGCCGATGGCGGCGTACTACTACGTGGCCAACAAGGACGAGTTGCTCGACCTCGTGGCGGCCCGCGCACTCGCCGACATCCGGGTACCGGAGTCGGCCGGGTCTGCGTGGCCGGTCCGACTGCGCGCGCTCATCGACCTGATCGACGAGGCTCTGCGCAGCTACCGCGGCGTCGGCGAGGTACTGCTCGATCGCATGCACCGCACGCAGAAACACGTCATGCGCGCGGTCATGGAGATCCTCTCCGAGGCCGGCTTCGCCGACTCCGATGTCGCGCTGGCGTACGCGCTGATCCACACCTACCTATTCGGCCGGTACCGGGTGACGCTGAGCGCGCCGACACCGGTCGAGGATCCCGCCGACGACCCGGCGGACATCGTGTCGCGAGTCGGGCCGCTCAGCGCGAGTCTGTCCGGTCGCGACTACTACGACTTCGGCGTCGACACGCTGATCAGAGGACTCCAGAGCCGACTTGCCGCCGCACCAACCCCCTCCAAGGAGACGCCGTGACCGGACCGGCTGACAACGAGCTGCACGAGGAAGAAGAGGCACTCGGCCTGCCGAGCTTCGAGATCCTGGTGCGCGACAGCGAGCCCGTCGTGAGCGGCTCCTACTTCCTGCACCCGCCGCTGCGGGCCGTCAGCGCCGAATGGGACGCGGACGACCCGGGCTGCCTGCGGGTGCGCGCCGACGACGGCAGCGACTGGTACGCGCAGGACGTTCCGCGCTCGGGCGTGGTGAACGTCGTCCTGCAGCCGGTGGGCGACCACCCGGCGCTTACCCAGGCCCGCGCCGTCGGCCACCTGGCCGAGGAGCCGGAGGGCTGAGTCAGGCGGCCGCCGTGACGTTGCCGGGCGGCTCGCCGATGTGGGGGAACAGGTCGAGGAAGGATCCGATCGTGACGCGGTGACGCACGGTCGGGTCGAGACCGTCGAAAAGCTCGTGCAGCGTCTTCTGGGTGTGCCCGTACGTGCCCTCGAGGTGCGGGTAGTCGCTGCCCCACATCACGTTCTGATAGCCCATCGACGTGATCGCGTCGACCGCTGTCTCGTCGTGCTGGAACGACACGTACACCTGCCGGTAGATGTACTCCTTCGGCAGCAGCGAGAGCTTCGGGCGGACGAACATGCCGTGCTGGCGGTAGCCCTCGTTCATCCGGTCACCGAGGAACGGCGCCCACGCCGCACCGCCCTCCGCGATGAGCACCTTGAGGTCGGGGTGCCGGTCGAGGACGCCGCCGGCGATGAGCTGGGTCGTGGCGCGCTGACCGCCGTAGGTCGTCTCGACGTAGTTCATGACCGCGCCGCCGGGGCCGCGGAACAGGACAGTGGTGCCGTCGGTGCCGATGTGGATCGTCAGCACGAGCCCGGTCTCGTCGAGCGCCGCCCACAGGGGTGCCCAGTACTCGTCGTTGTAGGTCGGCTTGCCCTTCGGCGGAACCGTCGGCAGGTAGACCGCGTAGTAACCGCGCTCCTTCGCGCGATAGGCCTCGGCGACGGTGTCCTGGATGTCGAGCAGCGGCAGTGTCGCAGTTGCGACCAGTCGGTTGGGGGCGACGTTCTGGATCTCCTCCATCGCCCAGTCATTGACCGCCCTTGCACCCTCACGCACGAGCACCGGATCCTTGATCATGTTGGCCCACATGCCGAGCGACGGGAAGGTCACCTCACCCCAGATGCCTTCCTGGTCGAGGTCCTTCAGCCGATCGTTGGTGTTCATCGCACCCGGCGGGCGCGCACTCAGCGTTTCGATCGTCTGGCCGGCGAACTCGCCGTCCTTGATCGGCTTGGGCAGCGGCCGATCGAAGGATTCGCCGTCGATGTACACGGTCTCCTTCGTCCCGTCGGGACTCTTGACCGAACGGGGCATCCGCTCGGCCAGGGCCGCCGGCATCCGGTCGGTGAAGATGTCCGTCGGCTCGAGGAAGTGCGAGTCGCCGGAATTCGCCCAGATCTTGTCCTTCATCATCGGCCCCTTCGGTCGCTCCGACTTCGTTTTATACGCTGTAAGAATCCGCGGGTCAACGGGCACCGTCCGGCGCCGAACCGGCGAGGCCGTCCTGCTCGGCCAGCCAGGAGCGGTGCCGTTCGAAATGTCCGGGATCGCGCAGCACCATCACCGCCTCGGCCCGACCGAGCACCGCGCCGGTGGCCGCAAGCGTCAATTCGCCCTCGACGAACCACCGCTTCTCGTCCTTCTTCGTCACCCAGGCGCGGGCGCGCAGCGGGCGCTCGATCGGCACTGGCTTGACGTAGGTGACACGCATGGTTCCGGTCACCGAGAGCTGGCCGTTCAGCAGCGGGACGTGCCCGGTGACCTCGTCGAACATCGCCGCCGTCCAGCCGCCGTGAGCCACCCCGGGGCCGCCCTCGTGTTCGGAGGTGCAGATCAGCGTGGTCTCGACCGATCCGTCCGCGAGCAGCTCCTCGCGACCGAGTCCGAGCCGGCAGTCACCCCGGCGCTCACACGCCCGGCACAGGTATACGCCCCTGTCCGGAGAGCCGCTGGAGAAGTCCGCCCCGGCCCAGTTCTGGTCGCTCACTCGAAATCCCATCTCGTCGTCAGCCTATCTAACTGTTATACCTATCCAATGCATTGTGTGATTTCTCCGCGGCCCGGCGGCCGCTCCGGATGAAGGCCGCCGGGTTCGAGTACGCCGCGCCGAGGACGGTGGACGAAGCCGTCACGCTCCTGGCCGAGCACGCCGACGACGCCGCCGTGCTTGCGGGCGGCCAGAGCCTCGTGCCGCTGCTCGCACTTCGTCTCGCGACGCCGGGAATGGTCGTCGACATCAACCGCGTCGTGGGGATCGACGAGGTGCGGCGGGAGAACGGACACGTGCGGGTCGGCGCGCTCGTCCGCCACTCGGTTCTGACCCGACCCGGCTCGGCCGCCGATGCGGTTCCCCTGCTCGGGCTTGCCGCACCACTCATCGGGCACTTTCAGATCCGCAACCGTGGAACGGTCTGCGGCTCGCTGACGCACGCGGACGCCGCCGCCGAATGGCCGCTGGTCGCCACCACGCTCGACGCGGAGATCGAGCTGCGCAGTGCGGGCGGTGTGCGCCTGGTCCCGGCGCGCGAGTTCTTCCAGGGACCGTTCACGACATCCCGCGACCCGGACGAACTGACCGTGGCGGTGCGCTTCCCGGTGTGGCCATCGGGCGCCGCCTTCGCCGTCGAGGAGTTCGCGCGCCGCAGCGGCGACTTCGCCATTGCCGGCGCCGCCTGCGCTGTCGTGGTCACCGACGGCGCGGTCTCGCGCTGCGCGATCGGCCTGCTCGGGCTGGCCAGTGTCCCGCTGCGAGCCGAGGTCGCGGAAGGAGCCGTCGTCGGCACCGCCGTGGCCGACCTGGATCCGGCCGAGATCGGCCGCCTCGCCACCGCCGACCTTGCGCCGCCCGCCGACATCCACGCGAGCAGCCGGTACCGGCGGCGGGTCGGCGCTGCGCTGGTCGCGAAGGCGTTCGCCCGCGCCCTTGGAGAGGCCAGCGATGAATGAGCTTCCGGTTTCGTTCACGGTCAACGGCGAGTCGGTCGAGATCACGGTCGAGCCGCGCAGTACGCTCGCCGACGCCCTGCGTGAGGACCTGGGCCTGACGGGAACCCACGTCGGGTGCGAGCACGGCGCGTGCGGCGCCTGCACGGTGCTGGTCGACGGCGCGGCGATACGTTCGTGCCTGCTGTTCGCCGTGCAGCTGGACGGCGCGCAGGTCACCACCATTGAAGGGCTCTCGCCGGCCGACGGCTCGCTCAGTCCCGTGCAGGAGGCGTTCCGGAACTGCCACGGGCTGCAGTGCGGCTTCTGCACCCCGGGGTTCGTCGTGTCGGTGACCGCGCTGCTCGCCGAGAACCCCGCGCCGACGGACCAGGAACTGCGCGATGGGCTGGCCGGGAACCTGTGCCGGTGCACCGGCTATCAGGGCATCCTCGCCGCGGCCCGCCAGGCCGCCGGTCAGGACGTCGCCACGGAGGTCGGCGCATGACGCAGCTCGAGACGGGCCACGCCGGCCGCTTCGTCGGCCAGTCCGTCCGGCGGCGCGAGGATCCCCGGCTGCTCACCGGCCGCGGCCGCTACGTCGACGACGTCACCATGCCGCGGATGCTGCACGCGCACTTCGTCCGCAGCCCGGCCGCG
Source organism: uncultured Actinomycetota bacterium (assembly GCA_963797455.1). GTDB lineage: Bacteria > Actinomycetota > Actinomycetes > Mycobacteriales > Jatrophihabitantaceae > Jatrophihabitans. The sequence continues at coordinate 893,506 of CAWCPK010000001.1, forward strand.
CGCGGCACGCTCAGCGGCCTCGACGTGCTGGCCGCGCGTGAGCTGCCCGGCGTCCAGGCCGTACTCACCGCGGCCGAGGTCAACCACCAGGCGAAGGCGATGTGGAACTCGATGCTCGGCCCGGACGGCGGCGGGCCGCCGCCGCGGGTGCTCGCCGACGGCGACGTCCGCTACGTGGGCGAGCCGATCGCGATCATCGTGGCATCCTCGCGCGCGGTCGCCGAGGACGCCGCAGATCTCGTCGTCTTCGACATCGACCCGATCGCACCGATCGTGACGATCGAGCAGGCGCTGGCCCCCGACGCCCGCGTGCACCCGGAGCGCGGAAGCAATCTCTCCGGGGAGATTCCGCCGGTGCCGCAGCCGGAGCTGGACGAGCTGTTCGCCGGGGCCGCACACGTCCTCACCGAGCACTTCGAGCAACACCGCTACATCTGTGTGCCGATGGAGCCACGCGGGCTGGTCGCGGCGTGGGATCCGTGGGCACAGACCCTCGAGGTCGTGGCTGCGACCCAGACGGCGCACGAGTCCCGGGCCGCCTGGTCCCGGCTGCTCGGCGTCCCCGAGAGCTCGATCCGGGTCGTGATGGGCGACGTCGGCGGGAGCTTCGGGCAGAAGATGTTCCCCGGCCGCGAGGAGCACGCGGTGGTCATCGCGGCGAAGACGCTCGGCCGGGCGATCAAGTGGATCGAGGACCGTGCCGAGAACCTCATCGCCGGTGGACACGCCCGCGAGGAGTCGGCGGACGCCTCGCTCGCCTTCGACGAGACGGGCACGCTGCTCGCGGCCAAGGTGCTGCACGTCGAGAACGTGGGTGCCTACCCGAACCTCGGCGACGGCATGGCGGCGGGACCGGCGGCGCTGGTGTTCCCCGGCCCGTATCGCTTGCAGCGCGTCGAGTACGCCGCAAAGGGCGTCTACACGAACACGTGCGGCCACTGCGCGTACCGGGGGCCCTGGATGATGGAGACCGTCGTCCGCGAGCAGATGATGGACATTGCCGCCGGTCGGCTCGGCGTCGACCCGCTCGACCTGCGGCGGCACAACGTCATCCAGCTCTCCGAGCTGCCGTACACCACCGCGACGGGCATCGCCTACGAATCGGTGAGCCCGGCTGAGACGCTCGAGCAGGCCGCCGAGCTCATCGGCTACGACGCCTTCCGCAAGGAACAGGCTGCGGCGCGCGACGAAGGGCGCTACATCGGCGTCGGCCTGTCGCTCTACATCGAGCCGCAGATGGGGTTCGGCATCCTGGGCACCGAGGCGGCCACGATCCGCGTCGAGCCGAGCGGCAAGGTCAACGTGCTCATGGGCACCGGCAGCCACGGCCAGAGCCTCGAGACGACGATCGTGCAGGTCGTCGCCGACGAACTCGGCGTCGCGATCGACGACGTCCGCTTCCACCAGGGCGACTCGGCCGCCACGCCCTACGGGCCGGGTACCGGGGGCAGCCGCTCGGCCGCCGTCGCGAGCGGCGCTGCCACCGAGGCGGCGTCCGAAACGCGCCGCAAGATTCTCGAGATCGCCGGGCACCTGCTCGAGGCGTCGCCCGAAGACCTCGAGATGAGCGACAGCCTGGTCAGCGTGAAGGGCGTGCCCAGCGCGCAGGTGCCGCTGTCGACGATCGCTGCGGTGGCGTACCTGAACACCGACGCGATGCCGCCCGGGGTCGCCCCCGGCCTAGAGGTCACGGCGCGGTACAAGGCGCCGTTCCTGATGTTCTCCAACGCGTGCCATGCGGCTACCGTCGAGGTCGACACGACGACCGGCGAGGTCCAGATCCTGCGCTACGTCGTGAGCGAGGACTGCGGCAACATGATCAACCCGATGGTGGTCGAGGGACAGATCGCCGGCGGCGTCGTCCAGGGCATCGGCGGGGTGTTCTACGAACACTTCGAGTACGACGAGAGTGGAAACCCGCTGACCACGACGTTCCTCGATTACCACCTGCCCACTGCGGCCGAGGTGCCCGAACTCGAGTACGGCCACGTGGTCACACCGTCCCCGACGCCCGGCGGCTACAAGGGCATGGGTGAGGGCGGCGCGATCGCCTCCCCCGCCGCACTCATCAACGCCGTCCGCGACGCACTGCGCCCGTTCGGTGCCAGGATCACCAGCCAGCCGCTCACCCCCGAGGCGATCATCGACGCCATCGAGGCTGGGCAGGCCGAGAGCGCGGAGGCGACCTCGTGAACAGGTTCGAGAACAAGGTCATCGTCATCACCGGCGCCGGCGCCGGGTTGGGCCGGGAGTGTGCACTGACCTGGGCGGGCGAGGGCGGCTCCATCGTCGTCACCGATCTCATCGAGGCTCGGGCCAAGGAAGTCGCCGACAACATCGCCGCCGAGGGCGGACGGGCGATCGCGCGCCGGGCCGACGTCGCGGTCGAGGCCGAGGTCGAGGCCGCTGTCGCCGCAGCGGTGGACGAGTGGGGCCGCCTCGACATCATGTTCGCGAACGCCGGGCGCGGCCCGGCCGGCTTCGGTGCGACCCCGCTGGAGGAGGTCACGGAGGCCGAGTGGGACGAGGTCAACGAAGTCGTCTACAAGGGAGTCTTCTTCAGCGGCAAACATGCCTGCCGGCAGATGAAGAAGCAGGGCGACGGCGGCAACATCGTCGTCACCACTTCGGCCGGAGGGTTGAACGCGTACCCGGGTTTCGGGGCCTACAACGCCGGCAAGGCCGGTGCGATCGGGCTGGTCAAGAGCATGGCCTATGACTGGGGGCGCTACGGCATCCGCGTCAACGGGCTGGCGCCGACGCACGGCATGTCGCTGAACTTCGCGCTACCCCCCGACGCGGACGTGCTTGGCGTCTCCTACGAGGAAGCCGCGCTCGCCGAGGCAGGTGGCGTGTGGGATCCGGTAACCATGTTCCCCGGGCCGCTCAAGGTCGGCCGGCCACCCGGCCTGCGTGACAACGCCGCGGTGGCCGGCTTCCTCGCCTCCGACGATTCGCAGTATCTCTCCGGCGTGACCATCCCGTCCTGCGACGGCGGGAGCTTCGCCCGCACCTCGATCCCGATCCCCGAGGCGTGGTCGCTGCAGGACCAGGTCGGCGGTACCGGCTCGTGAATTCCGAACCGTCCGGCCAGGTCGTGTCCGACGAGGAGCTGCTGACGCGCTTCGACGGGTACGGCGTCGACCACGACACGGCGGCCCACCTGCGCGGCCGCCTCGCCCGGCAACTGCTGCTCAACCAGTGCGCAGGCTGCGGTCATTGGCACCACCCGCCGCGGCCGGTGTGCCCGCAGTGCTGGTCGGCCGAGGTGGCCGCCCGACCGGTCGCGGGCACGGGCACGATCCACCTCGCGGTGTTCTTGCACCAGGGCCCACCTGCGCCCGGCGTCGACTACTCGACGCCCTACCCGCTCGTCACTGTCGAGCTCGACGAGCAGCCGGGCCTGCGCTTCTCGGCGACCGTCGTCGGCGCCGCCAACGAGGACATCGCGATCGGGCGCCGCGTGCGGCTGGATTGGATCGAACGAGCCGGGGTACCGGTACCCGTCTTCCGGCTCGAGGGGCAGGCATGATCACCTCCCGCAACCCGCTGCGCGACCGCGTCGCGATCGCCGCCGCCGCGAGCACCGGCTTCGTCGCGGCCAACACCGGGCGCAGCCAGGCCTCGCTGGCCGCCGAGGCGTGCATCAAGGTGCTGCGCGAATGCGGCCTGAGTCGCGAGGACGTCGACGGCATCTGCGGTTCGGCACCGTCGGCTCCGCACGTCCAGGCCATGCTCGGCATCCCCGAGGTCACCTGGTTCGCGAACCCGGCGATCCCGTTCGTCAATCACATCGCCGCCGCGGTCGGCGCCGTCGCGTCCGGGATGTGTGAGACGGTGCTCGCCTACCACGCGGCGTACCGGCTGCCCTGGAACACCGGGTCGGCGTGGAAGGACCCGTTCCGCCGGGAGTCCGGCGGCGGACCGAAACCGCTCAACCGCGCACCCGACAGCGTGGCCGGATCGGTCGGCTACACGGCCTGGGCCTCGCGCTACGTCCACGAGTTCCGAACCCCGCGCGAGCACCTCGGCTACGTAGCGGTGAACGACCGCACGAACGCCGCCGCCAACCCCGGCGCCGCGATCCGCACCCCGCTCACGATGGAGGACTACCTCGCGGCGCGGATGGTGCGCTGGCCGCTGTGCCTCTACGACATGGACGTCGCCGTCGATGGCGCCGACGCCTTCGTGATCACCACCGCCGAACGCGCCCGCGACCTCCCACATCCGCCGGTGCTGGTCGATGCCGTCGCCCTGGGCATGACCGACAAGAACGACGAGGACCAGGCCCCGGGTCTCGAGTCCCACGGCCAGCAGGTCACGGTCCGGGCGCTCAAGGCGAAGAGCGACTTCTGGATCGACGACTGCGACGTGTACTTCCCCTATGACGGGTTCACGATCATCACGCTCAACTGGATCGAGAACGCGGGCTGGTGCGGGCGCGGCGAGGCGGGCGACTTTCTCAAGCAGCATTGGGACGCTGCGAGCAACCGGGTGCTCATCGACGGCCGCATTCCGATCAACCCGCACGGCGGGTCGCTGTCCGAGGGCGGTACCCAGGGCTCGGGGCACGTCCGCGAGGCCGTGCACCAGCTCCAAGGGCTCGCCGGCGACCGCCAGGTGGCCGACGCGCAGCGCGCGATCGTGACGGCGGGCGGGTTTTTCTTCAACGCACAAGGCGTCACATTGCATCGCGGCTGAGAGGCAAAATCATGGGCGAGATCTGCGCGGGAGTCACCGTCGTCGAGATGGCTTCCGGGAGTCCGGCCGCCGCCGTCGCCGGGATGATCCTGGCCGACGCCGGTGCCCGAGTGATCAAGATCGAGGCGCCGGGCGGCGATGCCTTGCGGCTGCGCAATCCGAGCGGCTTCCTCGTGTGGAACCGGGGCAAGGAGAGCGTCGTCGCCGATCTGCACACCGCCGAGGGGCAGCAGACGCTGCGCGAGCTGGCCGCCGCGGCCGACGTCGTCATCGACGGGTTCGCGCCCGGACGGACGAGCGACTGGGGCGTGGGCGCGTCGACGCTGATGGCCGACAACCCGGCGCTGGTGCACTGCGACATCACCGCGTTCGGCCACGACGGTCCGTACGTCGGGATCAAGGGCCACGACTCGCTCGTCGCAGCGAAGGCCGGCCTCTGGGCGCGCGGTGCGTTCGGGCACCGGGACGGGCCGATCATGTACCCGGTGCCGTGGGGCAGTTTCGGCGCGGGCCTGCAGGCGGTCGCCGGCATCCTCGCCGCGCTGATGGTCCGCGACGACACTGGACGGGGGCAGCAGGTCGGCGCGACCATCTGGGCCGGCCTCGAGCCGCTGGACTACTTCGTCGCCGCCGTCGTGCAGTTGATGAAGAAGCGCGGTGAGAAGCCGAGCGGGGACGCCCGTTCCGCCCTGTCGGCGAGCCGCTACGGCCTCCTCGCCGTGACCAGGGACGGCCGCTTCATCCAGACGTCGACGCTGCTCCCCCACCAGGGCTGGGCCCTGTCGAAGGTTGCGGGTATCGCCGACGCGCTGACCGAGCCGCGCTTCGCGAACCTGCCGATGTTCCCGACGGCGGAGGTGGCGCAGGAGTTCGAGGACATGATCCTCGAGGCGTTCCGCGAGCACGATCTCGACTACTGGATGCCGAAGCTGCTGGAGAACGCCGACATCGCGTTCGAGCTCGCCGGCACCAGCGAGGAGGGGCTCGACCACCCCCAGATCGTCCACAACGGCGACAGCGTGACGATCGAAGACCCGCGCCTGGGACCTGTCCGTCAGGTCGGCCCGCTTGCGCACTTCTCGGCCTCGCCGATGGTGCTCACCCGCTCCGCGCCGGCACTCGACGAGCACGACCCGCTGCCCACCGAAGCGCCCCACCCGACCGGCTCCAGGCCGCTGCCCGAACACCCGCTCGCCGGGCTCACGATCGTCGAGTTCGGCTCGTTCTACGCAATGCCGTACGGCGTCTCGATGGCGGCCGCCCTCGGCGCCCGGGTGATCAAGCTCGAGGACGCGAAGGGTGACCCGCACCGGATGTCGTTCGGCGCGGAGGTCGCGACGGTCAAGACCACGCCCGGCAAGGAGAGCGTCTCGGTCGACCTGCGGACCACGCAGGGCCGGGAGATCGCGCACCGGCTGCTCGCCGAGGCGGACATGTTCGTCAACGGCTACCGCGCGGGCGTCGCCGAGCGGCTCGGTCTGGGATGGGACGAACTGCACGAGCTGAACCCGCGGCTGGTGTGCCTGCACGCTGCGGGCTACGGCAGCGACGGCCCTTATGCGCACCGCGCGCTCTACGCGCAGGCCGCGCAGGCCGTCGCGGGCAGCTTCGGCCGACAGGTCGGCTATTGGTCGGCGCCGGAGCGGAACCTCGACCTGTCGGTGATCGAGCTGCAGGCCGTAGTGCTGCCGCGGTTGGGGCAGGTCGTCGACGGCGACTCCAACGCCGCTCTTGCGGTGTTCACCGCGATCCTGCTCGCCGCCTACCACCAGCACCGGACGGGTGCGGGCCAGTTCGTGCGCACGTCGATGATCGCGGGCAACGCCTGGGCCTACGCCGACGACTTCTGCACCTACACCGGCAAGCCCCCAACGGCGATCACCGACGACGACTACTGGGGGGTGAGCGCGCTCGATCGCCTGTACCCGGCCGCCGACGACACGTACGCGTGCGTCGCGATCTACGGCGACGCCGAGTTCCGGCGCTTCGCGTCCGTCCTCGGCGCCCCGGAGCTGGCCGACGACGAGCGCTTCGCTACTGCCGCTGCCCGCGGCGAGCACGACGGCGAGCTTGCGTCGGCGGTCGGCTCGCTCCTGCTCGCCCGTCCGGCAGGGGAATGTGAGCGGATGTGCACCGCTGCGGACGTCGGCTGCGTCGAGGTCGCCATGGGCGGCCAGGCGGTGACGACCAGCTTCGACCAGGGGCTGCGCGACGCCGGCCTGACCGTTGCGTTCGAGCACCCGCTGTTCGGCGAGATCGTGCGCGCCGCGGTACCGGTCAGCTTCTCTGCAACGCCCGGGCGCATCGGCGCGCCGTGCCGTCGCGGTGAGCACAACCGGTCGGTCCTCGGCGAGCTGGGCTACTCCGACGCCGAACTGGACGATCTGGAGTCCGCCGGCGTGCTCGCCCCGCCCGATCCGGTACCGAGCCGCGTCTGACCGGGACGCGGCGGCGCGGCATCGACACCAAGGAGTCCGGATGGATCTCGGGATCGCCGACAAGGTCGCGATCGTCGCGGGCGGCAGCCGCGGATGCGGGCGTGGCACCGCCGAGGCGCTCGCCGCCGAGGGCGTCCGAGTGGTCGTCGTCGGCCGGCAACCCGACATCGTGGCCAAGGCCGTCGACGAGATAGGCGCCGAAGGCGGCACGGTGGACGGCGTCGTCAGTGACATGACGACCGAGGCGGGCGTCGCGCACATCCTCAGCCGAACCCGCGAGGTCTTCGGCGATCCGGACATCCTGGTCGTCAATTCGCCCGCGCCCGACCGCCGCACCCCCGAGCACACCCGCGGCTTCGACAACTGCGCCGACGAGGACTTTCTCGCCTCCTACGACAACTTCGTCCTGAGCCAGGTGCGGCTGGCCCGAGGGGTACTGCCGACCATGAAGGAGCGCGGTTGGGGGCGGCTGCTGAACATCGGATCGATCGCCTTCAAGACGCCGCATCAGGAGGACCCGATGCCGGCCACCGACGCGGGTCGCGGCGGCATCCCGTCGCTCATGCGGATCTTGGCCCACGAATGCGGCCCGTTCGGCATCACCGCCAACACGATCGCGACGGGTCCGTTCGACAGCGAGTTGTCCCGCCAGTACCGCGCGACGAAGCCGGAGGTCAAGACGGACGCGTGGTTCCGCGCCATGCTGCCGGTCGGCCGGTGGGGCGAACCCATCGAACTCGGGTGGCTCGCCGCGTTCCTTTGCTCGGAGCGGGCCGCGTTCCTCACCGGCGAGGTCATCCGCCTCGACGGCGGCTACACCAAGAGCCTGTTCTGAGCGGGCCGGCGACAGCGACGCTTCCTCCTGGCCGCATTCCGACCACGGCCGCGCTCAGCGGGCGGTAACGCCGAAGTCCACCGGCAGGACATGCCCGGTGATCGCACGCGCGGCGTCCGAGCAGAGGAAGGCGACGACCTCGGCCACCTCGTCGACGGTCGCCATGTAGGGCGGGAGCAGCGGGCTGAAGCTCGCCGCGAACATGGCCGCCCGCTCGGTGTCGCCGAAGATCGCCTCCAGGTCGTGCCCCTCGGCCATCGCGGTGGCCACGCCGCCCGGCGCGATCGCGTTCACCCGGATGCCGTGTGGGGCGAGTTCGACGGCCAGCGTGCGCATCAGCCCGACGAGGCCGTGCTTGGCCGCCACGTAGTGCGACTCGAACGGGATCACCTTCGAACCCGCAACCGAGGCGGTGAGCACGATCGAACCGCCGTCGCCGGCCCGGACCATGTGCGGCACGGCGGCGCTCAGCACCCGCTGTGCGGTGGTCAGGTTGTTGCCGATCATCGCGTCCCAGTCGTCGTCGGTGAGTTCGAGGAACGGCCGGAAGAAGGACACACCGGCGTTCGACACGATGACGTCGAGGCCGCCCAGGCGCGCGACCGCGCCGTCGATCGCCGCGCGGACGGCGGCGCCGTCGCGCAGGTCGACCTGCACTGCGACGACCTGCGCGCCCCGTGCTTCGCACTTGCCCGCGGTCTCGCTCAGCTGCTCGGGCGTTGCCGGCGGGTAGCTCGTCGGCGCCACTGGCCCGCATGCGTCGAGCAGCACCACGTCGTGTCCGCGCGCGGCGAGCAGTTCCGCATGGGCGCGGCCCTGTCCACGCGCGGCGCCGGTGATGAGCGCAACGCGGCGCACGTCGTTCGCCTCGGTCACCGTCTCCCCTGGAGATGCGTCAGCAGCGCGGGTACCTCGGCCAGTGCCCGCAGCTCGTCGTTGAGGTGCGTGCAACCCTCGGTGGTCTTCAGGCGCGCAAGCACCGCGTCGCGCAGGTCGCCGAGCGGAGTGCCGACCAGCTGGCCGACCTTCGTCACGGCGGACGGGCACTCGCCGAACGGCAGGACCCGCGGCAGCGCCTCGATCGCGAGCAGTTCGAACGTGTCGGCAGCGGCCCGTACGTGCACCTGGTACTCGTGGACGGCGACCCGCCCGCCACTCGGCACGGTCGTGCTGTCCTGGAACATCGCATCGACGTGCACGTCACCGTCGAGCCATACGTCGATACGGCGCGCGCGGCGCATGGCGACGTCTGCGATGTCGTGGAAGTCGTGCCAGCCGGCCCGGTCGGTCGGGTCGGCGAGCGGCGCGACCGGGCGCGTGTTGTCGACCGGGCGCGGCTCGCCCTCGGGTGTCAGCGCGGTCGAACCGGGACGGAAGCCGATGCACACGCCCTCCATCCGGCGGCCCTTGAAGGCGCGCTCGCGCTGGCGTTGCCAGTGCGCGGGCCACTCGCCCGGCCACTGCGTGAAGGCGAAGCCGCCGATGAGCGTGGCACCTGCGAGATCGTCGAGCAGGAGGTACAGCGGGGTGCCGCGACGGCGCTCATCCGGCACGGCGGAGGCGAGCGCCGCGCGCAGCCGCGACCCGCCGCGCGCGCCGACCAGCTCGGGCAGTTGCGGCCGCTCCGGGTAGCTGCGGATCGACTCGATCGTGCGATCCGGGGACGCGATCGCGTCGAGGACGTCCTCGGCGGCAACCCGCGCCGATCGGTCCGGCGCGGTGATCAGGTCGCGGGCCCGGCCGCGGATGTGTGTCCGGGTCCCCCAGCCGTCCGGCCACCACATGTCGATGGAGGACGTGCGGCGGATGGATCCAGGCCGCCGCGGCGGCGTCGCGACGCCAGGGCCGAGAAGGCGAGGAACGGATGAATCGGCGCTCGGCCCGGTCACGGACGCAGGCACATTCCGCCGTCGAGCATGACGGTCGCGCCGGTCAGGTAGGACATGTCGTCGCTGACGAGCGCGGCGACTGCGCGGCCGATGTCCTGCTCACAGTCGCCCATCCTGCCCAATGGTGTGGAGCGGAGGATCGCCTTCGCGGCGTCCGGATGCGCGTCGTTGAACCGCACCGCCGCCGGTGAGTCGCCGAACGGGCAGATGACGTTCACCCGGATGCCGAACCGGCCCCACTCCCGCGCCGCGACCCGCGATAGCCCGCGGATGCCCTCCTTCGCCATGGCGTAGGGCCCGAACAGCGGCGCTCCCTCGATGGCGGTGTTGGAGCCGAGATTGACGATCGACCCACCGCGCTCGCGCAGGTGCGGGAACGCGGCCTGCATGCACCGGAAGGTTGCGATCGGGCCGGTGCCCAATGCGAGTTCGACGTCCTCGATCGGAACGTCCTGCAGCCGCCGGTTCGGCGGTGTGGACTGTGCGTTGTTGACCAGGATGTCGAGGCCACCGAAGGAGAGCATGGTCTCCCCGAACAGCGCCTCGACATCGGCTGCGACGCTGACGTCGCAGCCGACGGGCAGTGATTCGCCCCCAGCGGCCTGGATCTCCTTCGCGGTTCGCTCGACCTTGTCCAGGGTGCGGCCGGCGACAACGACCGAAGCGCCTTCGCTGGCCAGTGCCAGGGCGATTCCGCGGCCCACCCCCTGGCCGGCCCCCGTGACGATCGCTCGCTTTCCGACCAGCCGGTCCGTCATCGTCGATGTCCGATCATCTAGTTGGGTCGGCGAGGCGCCGTGGTCTGCGGACGCGAGCGCGGGAGCGCGGCACCATCACCCTGCCGCCGTGAACGAGCGGGCCGGCACCGCCTCGGACGCACCGCAGCTCGAGCCCGGTCGCCGGATCCCAGAGCACGTCGCCTGGGCGCACGTCATGCTCCGGGTACGGCGCCGGGGCGCTGCACGGAGGCGGTTGCTGCACGACAACCCTCTCGCCGGCGCAGGTGACCTCCTCGCCGATGTCACCACCGCTGATGACGACGACACAGAGTCCGCCGGCGACACCCAGGATCTGCCCGGCGCAGTACGGCCGCGATCGTGTGGACGTCATCGCCCCACTCTCCCTCAACAGACGTATTAGTGCAATGATAAAGCGAGTTCAGCGATTGAGGGAGAGGAGGCGCGGTGAGCGACCTCGACGCGGTCGACCTGGCGCTGCTCGTGCTGCGGGTCTCACTCGGGATGGTGTTCGTCGCCCATGGCTACAACCACGTCTTCGGTGGCGGCAAGATCGCGGGCACGGCCCGCTGGTTCGAGAGCCTGGGAATGCGCCCCGGCCCGCTGCACGCGTGGACCGCGAGCGTCACCGAGCTCGCTGCTGGAGGGCTGCTCGTTCTCGGCCTGCTCACGCCGCTCGCCTGTGCGGGCGTCGTGGGCACGATGGCCGTCGCCTGGATCACCAACCACCTGCGCAACGGGTTCTTCATCTTCCGGCCCGGCGAGGGCTACGAATACGTGATGACGTTGACCCTGGCGGCGATCGCCCTGGCCGGCCTGGGCGGAGGCGAGTGGTCTATCGACAACGCCCTCGGCGTCTTCCAGCCCGGTGGCTGGCTCGGCCTCGGCATCGCCGCGATCGCCGGCGGACTCGGCGCGGCGGCACTGCTCGCCCTGTTCTGGCGCCCCGCCCCCCAGTGACTTCCCGATGACGAGGTCCGTCCGGCCGGCAGCGAGGTCCATCGAGCCGGACGAACTGGAGGGCTGAGCGCATGCCCAAGCAGTGGCTCGTCGAGCGGATCCGTGCGGCCGCGGCCGAAGAGGCCACCTTGCTGCCCGTGCACGCGACCTTCGGTGTTCGCGCCTTGGAGGCTCGGGCGGGGTACACGCAGTTCGGGCAGCGGATGGGGCCGTGGTTGCTCGATCGCGACGGTCGTCTTTGCCCCGGCGCATTCATGATCGCCGCCGACGCCGCGTTGGGCAGCGCGATCAACACGGCGCTGGCCGACGGCCTGACGGTCATGTCGTTGAGCATCCACGCGCACTTCGTCACGCTCGACCCCGGCGCCGCGGACGACTTCACGGTGCGGGCCGAGGCCGAGCACCTCGGTTCCACGTCGGGGTTCGCCGCCGGGGAGATCGTCGACGGCGCGGGGCGCCTCATCGCCCGTCTGGCCACCCAGTGCGCGTACGTGCCGATCGCCGAACCGCCCGCCATCGCCGTGGGCCCGGTCCGGATCGCCGAGGAGGACTGGACGGCGCCGGGGGGCAGCGGTGGGCTGGCCGCCATCGCCGAACGGCGGGTCAGCGCCCGGCTCGTCGACTCGCGGGACGGGCAGATCACCATCACCGCGGAGTCCGGCCCGGCCGTCCGCAACAGCCGCGGCGTGTTGCAGGGTGGCGTGCTCGGCCTGCTCGCCGAGCAGGCCCTGACGGCCTGTCTGGTTCGGAGCTCGCCGGCCCTCGTCCGCGCCGAGACCATGGAGCTCAGCCTGAGCTACCTGCGGGGAGTCGGTGCCGACCAGCCGGACGACCGGCCGGCGATCGAGGTGACCGCGCAGGCCGAGCACGCCGGCCGGCGGTTCGCAGTCGCCCGGGCGACCTGCCGCGACGCCGCCGGGCGGCTGGTGGCGTCGGCCGTCGGTTCGCGTTACGCCGGGTGACCCGCTAGAGGTACGCGGCGCCGAGCCAGCCCCGACGACCATGCGCCGGGTCGAGCAGGTCCTCGCTGTACCCCACCACGCCGGTCAGGCGGGCCGCCGACACCTCGCTCAGCAACTGCACCGCGTCGACGAACCGATCCATGTCCAGGGTGGCCCCGAGGTCGCCGCCGGCGGCGAATTCGGCACCTGGCGTCGCCACCGGCAGCGAGGGCAGCACCGCGTTGACCGCGATGCCTCGGGGCGCAAGCTCGTAGGCGACGGTGCGGGTCAGGTGCTCCAGCGCCGCCTTGCTGTTGCCGTACGCGTGCAGCGGCAGGCCGTGCGGGTTCGGGTAGGGCCCCGGCCCGGGGACGTGCGCGGCGTCCGACGACACGTTGACTATGTTGCCGCTCCCGCGTCCGACCATGTCGGGCAACACCAGCTGGGTCAACGCGTACGGGCCGAACAGGTTGACCTCGAACGCGCGCCGGTACGCCTCCAGCGGCAGGTTCAGGATCGACAGCGCCTCGCGCGGCGACCGCCCGCGGGATTCGACCGAACCTGCCGGCCGCCGGTCCGGCACGGTGAGTGCGGCGTTGTTGACCAGGATGTCGACCCGTCCCAACTCCTTGTGCACCGTGTCGACCAGGCTGCGCAGCGAGTCCGGGTCCGCCACATCGCAGGGCACCGCGATCGCCGTGCCCCCGTGCGTGCGAATCTGGTCAGCCACGCCGTGGATGGACCCGGGCAAGGGTCCGCCGTCCCGCTCGGTGCGCGCGGCCACGGCGACGGCGGCACCGCGCGCGGCGAGCCGACTGGCGACGGCGCGCCCGATGCCGCGGCTTGCGCCGGTGACGATCGCGACCCGCCCGGCGCATCCAGGGACGGACATCGGCTCTCTCCTCCGCGGCAAGTCGGCCGCGTCAGCGGCGGACCACCATCTCCTGGGCCAGACTCGCCACGAGTCGTCCGTCCTGGCTGAAGATCGAGCCCGAGTAGTGCCCGCGTCGCCCCGCTAGGGCGAGTCCGGTGAGATCGACGAGCAACCACTCGTCGGCGCGCGGGATCCGGTGGATCCACAGTGCATGGTCCAGGCTCGCGGCCGGCACGACGTCCGGTACCACCAGTCCGGCGGACATGTCCGAGATGTAGGTCAGGGCGCAGGCGTGGCTGAGCTCGTCCGGTGGCATTGCGTGCCGGACCCGGGCCCAGAAGCGGGAGGGAAGCAGCCGGCCCGGGGGTTGCGGCTCGGCGCGGATCTCGATGGCCGGGTAGCGAGACATGCTCGCCTCACCGAGATCCTCCGGCGACCCGAACTGCGGCGCGGGCAGGCGCTGGTCGACATCCTCGCCAATGGTCTGCTGGAAGGACACGGCCATGTTGAAGATCACCTCGCCCTGCTGGATCGCGATTACCCGCCGGGCCGAGAACGACGCGCCGTCACGGTCGCGTTCGACCTGCAGCAGGGTGGGCCGGTGGGCCGCACCGCGACGCAGGAAGTAGCCGTGCAGTGAATGCGGGACCCGTCCGGCCGGGACGGTCGCGCCGGCCGCGGCGAGCGCCTGGGCCGCCACCTGGCCGCCGAACAGGGAGTGGTCCTCGACCTGGACGAAGTTGGCCCGGTAGAGGTGCTCCTCGATCCACTCGATCGCCAGCGCCTCGAGCAGATCGTGCGCGCCCGTCACTTGTGCCTGCCCACGGACGGCCGACAGCTCAGTCGCTCGCCGGGAGGGGCTTCGCCTCCTTCTGGGGCAGCGGCTCGCCGTCGAGGGCCAGCGTGCCCTTGCCTGGCTTGGTGACGAGCAGCTCGAGCTTTCCGGTGGAGTCGGTGTAGCGCTTGCCGATCGTGGTGCCGTCGTCGGCGCCCGGCTCGACCGAGAGGCCCGGCGCCGGCTCGGTGCCGAGGTCGATGACCGGGTGCCCACCGCAACTCAGCGCGAGGTCGCCCGGCAGCGCCCGGACGATGATGAACTCGGTGTCGCACACCTGGCTGCGGTACCGCGCGCCGATCTTGATCTGCATGGCTCGTGTACGCCCTCTCGCCTCGCGACCACGGCCGTCGGACCGCTCGCAAACTTCCGAACTATCTAACTATATAGGCGAGACAGCCGGCGCAGAAGAACTTCGTGAATCTCGACAACTTATTCGTGCAAACCGCTAGACAAATAGACCTAATGAACGTAGCTTGGAGGCGCCGCGACGCGCCTGTCCGGGCCGTCCAGCTCGGGAGCCGAGCAGGAGTCTGTTGGCCAGCCGGGCGGTCGCTCCCGCGAGAGCGAGAGGACAGCACGCTGAACGAGTTACTGCCGTTCATTGTCAGCGGTATCGCGACCGGGTCCGTCTACGGCCTCGCGGGTACCGGCCTTGTCCTGACGTACAAGACGTCCGGCATCTTCAACTTCGGCTACGGCGCGCTCGCGTCCGTCGCTGCCTACGTCTTCTACTTCCTGCGCGTCGACCACGGGTGGGACTGGAAGCTGTCGTTCGCGGTCGCCGTGTTCGCGGTCGGGCCGGTCCTCGGCCTGCTGATGGAGGTCTTCGCACGGACGCTCGCCAACCAGACCACGTCGACCAAGATCGTCGGCACGGTCGGCGTGGTGCTGCTGGTGCAAGGTCTCGCGACGGTCAAGTACGGCGCGGACACGATCTCGGTCGAGCAGTATCTGCCGAAGTCCGGTGACAGCTTCAAGCTCGGCGGCGTCAACGTGTCGTACCCGCAGTTGTGGATCACCATCATCGCGCTCGTGAGCGTGCTCGCCCTGTACGCGCTGTTCCGCTTCACGCGCAGCGGCCTGTCGATGCGGGCGGTCGTCGACGACGCCGAACTCGTCTCCATGCAGGCGATCAGCCCCACACGGGTCCGGCGCGTGGCGTGGTTGATCGGATCGACATTCGCGGCACTCTCCGGCGTGCTGCTCCTGCCCTTCGTGGGGCTGAACGCGATCACGCTGACGCTGCTGGTCGTCCAGGCCTTCGGCGCCGCCGCGATCGGGTACTTCGCGAACATCCCGCTGACGTTCCTCGGTGGCATCGTCATCGCGATCGGTGCCGACGTCTCGACCAAGTACGTCCTCGACGTGAGCTGGTTGACCGGCCTGCCGTCGAGTCTGCCGTTCCTCGTGCTCTTCATCGTCCTGCTCATCACGCCACGGCGCAGGCTGGTGCCGCCCAGCTCGATCCTGCGCCGCCAAAGCCTGCGCTACAAGGCTCCAGCGCGGCTGCGGGTGCTGACCGGCGTCCTGGCGTTGGCCGCCCTCGCCGTTGTGCCGCTGGCCGTGTCCAACGTCAAGCTGCCCTTCTTCACAGTCGGCTTGACGCAGATGATCATCTTGCTGTCGCTGGGACTGCTGGTCCGGACCTCCGGGCAGGTGTCGCTGTGCCACTCGGTGTTCGCGGCGATCGGCGCGGTCGCGTTCTCCCAGCTCGCCGTCGACCACCACTGGCCGTGGCTGCTCGCCCTGCTCGTGGGCGGCCTCATCGTGGTCCCGGTAGGGGTCGTCGTGGCGATCCCGGCGATCCGGCTCTCCGGGCTGTTCCTGGCCCTCGCCACGTTCGGATTCGGCATCCTCGTCGAGCAGTTGCTGTACTCGCAGAGCTGGATGTTCACCCCGCTCGAGACCGGCCGAGTGATGCCACGGCCGACCTTCGCCGAGGGCGACAAGGCGTACTACTACCTGGTGCTCGGGTTGGTGGTCCTGATCGCCGGGCTGATCGTGGCAATCCACGAGTCCCGCCTCGGCCGGATCCTGCGCGGCCTTGCCGACGCGCCGGTCGCGATGGCCACCCTCGGCCTGTCGACCAACGTCACCAGGGTCATCGTCTTCTGCATCTCGGCGTTCCTTGCCGGCGTCGGCGGCATCCTTTACGGCTCGTCGGCGCACTTTGCCATCACGAGCGACAGCAACTTCACGAGCTTCTACTCACTTGTGCTGCTCGCAGTGCTGGCGCTGGCACCCTTCGGGGAACCGTGGTTCGCGGTCGTCATCGGCGTCACCGCCGTCATCCCCGGCTACATCACCGGCGGGCACGTCCACGACTGGCTGAACGTGATTTTCGGGTTCTTCGCCATCCAGGTGTCCATGCAGGGCGGCCAGCCCGAGATGCCGGCCCGGCTCAAGCTCGTGTTCGAGCGCTTCCGCCCGATCCGGGCGGTCCCGCCGGTGCCCGAGGTGGCGCAGGCCGCCACCGCGGCCGAACGTGGAGGTCCGGACGCTACGCGCAGCGGCCTCGAGGTCAACGGGCTGGGCGTGCGCTTCGGCGGTCTGATCGCCGTCAGCGACCTCAGCTTCGCGGCGCCGCTCGGGCGGATAACCGGGCTGATCGGCCCCAACGGGGCCGGCAAGACGACGACCTTCGACGCGTGCAGCGGCCTGAACCGCCGCATCTCCGGCGAGATCACCTTCAACGGCCACCGCATCACGAAGCTGTCTCCCGGCGCCCGCGGCCGGCTGGGACTCGGCCGCACGTTCCAGCGGATGCAGCTGGGTGACGAGCTGACGGTTGGGCACAACGTGGCGCTCGGCATCGAGGCGGGGCAGGCGGGTCGCCGGGTCCAGTCGCAGCTGTTCGCCTCGCCGTCTCAGCGTCAGGCGCGCCGGGATGCCACCATGGCCGCCCTCGACCTGTGCGGCATCTCCGATCAGGTCGGCAAGCAGGCCGGCGCGCTCTCGACGGGACAGCGACGTCTGGTCGAGCTCGCGCGCTGCCTGGCCGGTGACTTCGACGTGCTGCTGCTCGACGAACCTTCCTCGGGCCTCGACCGCGAGGAGACCGCCCAATTCGACGAGGTGCTGCGAACGGCCGTGCGCGAGCGCGGGTGCGGCATCCTGCTGGTCGAGCACGACATGTCGCTCGTCCTCAGCCTCTGCGACTACATCTACGTGCTCGATTTCGGCCGCCTGCTGTTCGAGGGCGACCCGAGCGCGGTCGCGCAGAGCCCGGAGGTCCGCGCTGCGTATCTCGGTTCGGAGTCGGTCATTAATGCCGCTGCGGCACAGGAGGAGTTGCTGTGACGAGTGCGACCGCGGCCACCCAACAGGAGCCCACGTCGAACCAGGAACCCGCGCTCGTGGTGAGCGGGCTCGAGGCGGGCTACGGGACCACGACGGTGTTGCGCAACGTCTCGCTGCAGGTCTCCGTCGGTGAGGTCACCGCGCTCGTCGGCCCGAACGGCGCAGGGAAGTCCACGCTGCTGCGCACCGTCGCCGGCCTGCTGCCCGCAACCAAGGGCTCGGTCGAGCTGTTCGGCACGACGGTGACCCGCACGGCCGCACACCGCCGGTTCGCCTCCGGCCTGTGCCTCGTGCCGGAGGGACGCGGGATCTTTCGGTCACTGACTGTGCGGGAGAACCTCGTCCTGCAGTCCGGGGCCGGTGAGGAGAGCACCGCTATCGAGCGTGCGACCGACGCATTTCCGATCCTGCGGGAACGCCTGGGCCAGACCGCCGGGACGCTGAGCGGCGGCCAGCAGCAGATGCTGTCGATGGCCGCGGCCTACGTCCGCAGTCCGAAGCTCGTCCTTGTGGACGAGGCGTCGCTCGGACTCGCGCCGCTCGTCGTCGACGAGATCTTCGACTTCCTCGGCCAGCTCCCCGCCCGCGGAACCTCGCTACTGGTCGTCGACCAGTTCGTCACCCGCGCCCTGCAGCTGGCGTCGACCGCATACGTGTTGCGGCAGGGCGAGATCGTCTACTCCGGTAGCGCGCGGGAGCTGTTGGACGGCGACCTGTTCAGCCACTACGCCGGCACCTGAGCGCAGACTCGGCCGCAGCCGCGGCCGGGGCGGCGTGGACGGCGTGGACGGGGCGGCGTGGACGGGGCGGCGTGGACGGCGGATCAGCGTAAGCGTTCCGCAGGCGCCGTGAATCCGCGCGCGCCTACGCGCCGCCCGCCGCCAAGCCAAACCGCCTGAGTTCAAGATCGTCTACGGCAGTAGCCGGCGCCTGCGCAACCGCGGCGTCACGAAAAACGACCGCTGGCGTCATCGCGCCGCAGAGTTGAACCTCCATCCACCGCAGTTGTCAGCCTTGGACTCGCGCGCACGCCGAGGAGGCATGGGTGTTGAGCTGAACACACATGACGGCGGCGTATTCGGACGGTTCGAGCGAGCCTGATCAACATGTCGTCTTGGCAGTCCAATTGGTTGCCAGCACCGGCTTCGCCCAACCAATTCAGCTGCCAAGACGTGGCGATACGGCAAGAGAGTGCGCTCACGTGAACGCGGTGCCCGTACCGAAGGCTGCGGCAGACACTCCGGACATCGGCAGGACCGCACAGATCGGCGGCGTGACCGTGCAGCGGTACGCCAGATCGCGACTTGCCCGCGGCTATCAGGGGAAGTGCTTCCACCGGCCCTCGGAGACGACCTCGACGTTGCCGTCGCTCACCTTGATGGCCGTCTGGTCGTCGATGGCGTACGCCGGACCGGCGATGCCGGCCGCCCATCTCTCGGCGTGCGCAAGGGTGTTCTCCGAGAAGACGCCCAGGTGCGGGAAGATCGCGAAGTCGACGACGCCGAGGGTGCGATCATCTGGCGCAGAGGGCCACTCGACGAAGTCGGCGCCGATCCGGGGCGTCATCACCATGCTCCCGGCGCTGACCCCCACCCAGACCGTGTCGGTCAGCGACGGCTGCAGGTCGGCCAGCCCAGACTGCCGCATCCAGTGACACAGGTAGGTCGCATCGCCGCGGTCCACAAGCAAGACGTCAGCCTCGCGGACCCAGGCGACCCAGCGGTCCTCGCCGATACTGGGCAGCGCGGTCAGCTCGAGGACGCCGATCGACTTCCATCCCAGGTCGCACATGGGTGACGGGCTCTGCCCGGTGACGAAGCGCCAGGCCGACGCTGGTGTGCACATCGGGTGGCCGTACTGCGCGGTCGGGATGCAGAGGGCACCGGAGTCGGCGATCGGCTTGCCCAGCAGGTCGACCAGCGCATCGCGGATGCTCGCGTTCGTCACGCCCCCGGAGGTGAGAAGAAGCTTCATGATGCCTCCGTGCAGACAGCGGTCACGACGCTCCTCGAGGTTCGAGAGCGGGTTCAGGAAAGACAGACTGAGCAGGGTAGCGAAATCCATCGCCTTCTGTGATTCCTCAAACCCGCCGCACCTACATCGGCGAGAGATTGTCTCTCCGCAGACTGTGATGCTCACGTCGACCTGTGGCTCGACATCCGCATCAAGATCGCGGAGAACCCGCCGCACATCGGCAAGACCGGTCGAGAGGTTTCCGTCTGGGACAAAGCGATCTTGTTGCGCTATGGCCGCCGGAACCGCCAATCTGCAACGACGTCAACACAAGATCACGTAGGAATTTCCCGGTATTCGGCAGGAGGTCGTACTTCAGCCGGGCCTGGGAACACGAAGACCGGGTAGGGCTTCGTGACGCCCTACCCGGTCCCGGTTGTGCAGCGGTCGGATCAGCCCGACGGCGGGCAGATCGGGGTCGTGCCATTGGGCGCGGTGACCTTCTGGTCCTTCACGCCGATCACGAAGAAGCAAGGCTGTCCGGTGAACGGCACCGGCTTGCCCTTGGTGAAGGTCAGCTTGTTGGCGGCGATGCCACCGAGCGTCTCGTCCTTGAAGGCGTCGAGGCCGTTCACGACGTCAGTGGCGGTCACCGTGGCAGACGGGGACACGGACGCGAGCGCCTTCTGAATCGCGACGAGACCGGTCCAGTCGAACGACGACGTGCCGTCCTTCCAGTTGTCGTCCTTCGCGTACTTCGTCATCGCATTGGTGAAGGTGTCGAACTCGCCGCCGGTCGCCGCCGACGGGAAGGCGTACGCCGGGCCGTAGGCGGTGAAGTCGGAGACCTCGGTGTACGCCTTGCCGATCGACTGGGCGGAGGTACCCCACGTCGGGTTGTAACCCTGCGCCTGGCAATCCTTGACGAACTTGATGGCGGCTTCGGTCGAGAAGTTGAGCTGGGCGTAGTCGACCTGCTGCTGCTTCAACGCGAGGCACTGGGCTGTGTAGGACGTCGCCGTGGCGCTGACCGCGAGCGACGTGAACTTGACGCCCATCTTCTCGGCCGTGGCCTTGAGCGGGTCGTTGGCCTGCTTGCAGGCCGCGACCTCGGCGCAGTAGAGATCGGCGAACGTGGTCGCCTTACCGAACTGCTTGGCAACGATCATCTGGCCGACGAGGCCAGAGGCCACATCGGTGACGGTCGGGTACATGAGCGGCTTGGTGTACCAGTCACCGGCGTTCGAAGGACCGCCCACGACCGGGATGCCGGCCTTCGCAGTGGCCGAGTCGAATGCCGGGACGAGGTTGTCCGAGCCCGCGAGGATCGCGACGACCTTCTCGTTGATGAGCTCGTTGGCGACCGAGGCGGCCGTGGTCGGCTGGCCGGCGTCGTCCTTGACGATGACCTGCACGGGGTGGCCGTTGATGCCGCCGAGGTCCTTGTTGATGTAGTCGGCCCAGGCCGGTGCGACTGTAGCGCCCTGGTTGCTGCTGGGCGCCTGTGGGCCCGACAGCGAGGCGATCACGCCGATCTTGATCGGCGAACCCGTCGGCGCCGGGGCCGTCGAGGTGTCGCTGGAGATGGACCCGGCCGGCGAGTTGCTTACACCGCCGTTGCCGCTGCTGGAGCAGCCGGCCACGACCAGCGCGGCGGCGGTGACTACCACCCCACCTAGGACGATTCGTCTCACACCGCTGCTTCGCGACATCTGCAACCGATCCTCTGCCTGGGACTTGAACCTGGTCTGAACACCAGTGCGGGGACCGTTGCCCCGCCGCGGCAAAAGCTTAGATACAATTCGATGAACTGTCTACCTAATTTATGTTATCGAGCCTTAAATTTGAGCCGCCGGGTACGCGGCCGGAGCAATCAGGCCGAGGGCCACAAGATCGTCGAGGCACTTGGCGACGTACTCGGCCGACAGGTGCGGGACGGCGCCCTCTGCACTGAGCTCCTGCACTCCTCGTTCGAACGCCGCACTGCCGATCGGGTCGGGCATCGGCCGCGCGGGTCGCCGTAACGACTCGATGACCGACAGCGACGAGCGCTGCCGCTGCTCGGCCGGCAACGCCTCGAGCCGGCGGGTGAACCGACCCAGCCACTCCGCGTAGTCGTCCACGCGATCGATCGGATACCCGGCGGACTCGATCCAGTCGACGATCGTGTCGAGCGAGATGCCGTCGTCATGCGGGTTGATCACGTGGTAGGTGCGCAATCCCGCGTCGTCAGCCGCAGCCGCCGCGACCACTGCCTCGGCGATGAAGTCCACGGGCAGCCCGTCGTAGTGCGCGCGCGGGCGTCGCCGATCCGAGTCGGTGTCGTAGAAGGAGGTCGGAGCGGATGCCGTCGTGACGAGGCTGATGAGGAGCCGCACGAAGATGTCCGGGACGTTGACCTGGCCGCGGTAGCGGCGGTGCGGCAGCATCATGTCGCCGCGGAAGACGTTGATCGGCAGGCCGAAGCGGCGCGATGCGCTCTGCAGGACCTGCTCGGCGGCCCACTTGCTCGCTCCGTAGTGGGAGCTGTAACGCCCGCTCACGGTCACGTCCGGCAGCAGTGGGGTGTGCTCGTCGACCCCGCCGCTCCGGTCGAGATAGCGGCACCACCGCGAGTGACGAGATGAAGTCGTAGCGCTTCGAGGCGACCAGTGACCGCAAGCCCGACCAACTCCGCGGTTCCGAGGACGTTCGCGCCGAAGAGGAGGTCATAGGCGAGGACGTGGTTCACGAGCGCGGCGGGGTGGACGATGCGGTCGACCTCGCCGGCCAGTCGGTCGAAGGTCTCGCGGTCGAGACCGAGCCGTGCCTCGGCGACGTCGCCGACGACCACCTCGACGCGCCCTTCATGGCGCGCGAAACGATCCGCCATCTCCTCGTCGCCCGCGAAGGCCGCTCGCAGCCGCGCCCAGGCGTCGTCGAGGTCGCGGGCCCGGACGAGGCACGACGACCTTCCCGCCTACGGGCGCGACGCGGTCGAGCCACTCGAGGCACAGGAACCGACCGAGGAAGCCGGTGCGCCGGTTACCAGAACGGTTCGGGAGTCGGCCGGCGCAACCTCCCGCGCCGCTGCCGAGAGACGTCGGCCGGGAGACAGTCGGGTCGATGTCGACGTCTGCCGCGTGCAGCTCTCGCGCACCCGGACCATGGACGGACGGCGACGTGGGCCGCAGCGCTCCGGCCCGCGCCAGCTCGATGGCCGCTGCCCACGCCGTGACGTTGCCGGCCGGGCTGAGGATCATGTTGACCTCGACCTCGACGTCGAAGATGTGGCTCAACAGCGCCTCGAACGCCGCCGCGGCCAGTGAGTCCCCGCCGAGCTCGGCGAAGCTCTGCGAGTCACTCGATGCCGACCTCGTCGACGGCCAGTGACGCGGCCAGCGCCTTGCGCACCTTCTGCAGGACGGTCAATTCGCTGGCCGGGTCGCGAAGCGCCACGAGGTCGTCGTTCTGCTTGCGCTCGAGATCGTCGTAAAGCTGTTCGAGCGCGGCTGCCGTAGCTTCTGCGCAGCAGCCGCGGGCGCAGCCGCTTGGAGACGCTCGACAGCAGCCCGTTCGCCTGGCTGAACGGCTCGCGTTCGACCAGGAAGTCGCCGCGGCACCTCGAACGATCGCAGGTTCGCTGCCTGCGCGACGGCGCGAACTCGGCGCGGATCGAGGTCGCGCACCGCCGTCTCCGGCGCGTCCGGCCCGAGCCGGAGCGCGACCACGTCGTGGTCGGGCACGACGACGGCGAGCAGGTACGCGCGCGCCGAGTTGCCGTACACGAAGATCTGCCGGATGACGTCGCTGTGCGTCTCGAACGTGTTGCCCGACCGCGCCGAGCGTCACGAACTCGCCCTGCGCGAGCTTCAGCACGTCGTTGCGGCGGTCGAGGTAGACCAGGTGGTCCGGGCCGCGCTCCTCCATGATGTCGCCCGTGCAGATGTAGCCGTCGCTCGTCGAACAGATTCGGCGGTGGCCTCTGGGTTCTTGAAGTACCCCGGGATCGCGAGGCGGGTCTTCACGCACAGTTCGCCGCGCGGGATACGGACTTGTCGGTGTGAAGTAGCCGAGCTCGGGAACGTCGCGGAGCTTGTAGTCGATGCACCGTCGGCGCGGTTGCACCCGGTCGCGGACCGTCACCGAGCCGCCCGCCTCGGTCGTCGCCGTACCCCTCGGCAAAGGTGACCGGGAAGCAGCTCGGCGATGAAGCGCTCGACCTCCGGCGTCAGCGGCGCCGACGCCGCCGTAGAGCATCGAGGCGACCCGGTCGCCCAGAGTACGTCGTAGCGCATCTCCGCCATCACCTCGGCCCGGACCGCTCCGGGCTGAGGTCGGCATCCGCGCTGCGTCGGGCCACCTCGTGCAGGAAGTGCCGGTGGACCATCTCGAAGACGCGCGGGAACACGAGCTGCCTCGGTCGGCCGCACTGAGCCGAAAGTCCTCGACCAGCGTCGACATGTCGGGTTCGGCGGTGAAGTACGCGGTGCCACCCCGCGCCAGGGTGTTGAACAGCGGCGCCGCGACCCATGAAGTGGTTCAGCGGCGCGAAGCACAGACGCACGATCGGCACGAGGACGCGGGCGGCATCGACGGTGAACTGGAACCGGGCGTGTCGGTCGGTGATGATCGCGCCCTTCGGCGTGCCGGTGGAGCCCGACGAGTGAGATCAGCAGGGCCATCCGCTGGTCGTCGTCCGGCCGGCTCCGGCAGCGGCTCCCACGGGTATCCGGAGCCGACCTCGACCAACTCGGTGAGCGTGACCAGCGCGGCTCGGGAACCGTTGCCGGCCAGTTCGGCCCCCGCCGCCTTCCACTGCTCCACGTCGTCGTCGATGCGCGGGTCGTGATCGAGCGCGACGATGCCGCGGACCGAGCGATGCCGGCCGGCGAGCTGCGCGGCGAGTTCCAGATCCCCCATCGCCGCGGCAATGACGACCGGTTCGGTGTCCGTCACGATCTGCTCGAGATCCGTGGCGGCAAGCGTGCTCTGCAGGGGTACGGCAACCGCGTGCGCGTACACACAGGCGAGATCGACGGTGACGTAATCGGTGCCGGCGAAGCCGAGAATGCAGACGAACTCGCCCTCCGCGACCTGGAATCGTTGCTCGCGCTGCCAGGCCGCCGCCACGCCGCGCACGCGAGCACCCAGTTCTCCGTAGGTGACCGTCCCGAACGTCGGCTGCAGCCGCCGGACTTGCCGGCCGGTGGCGCCGTCGACGCCGACGGCGTAGTCGCGGCTGCCCAGGGCCGGTCGGTCCGCATACCCGTGCAGGATCGTGTCGACGATGCCCTGCAGCGTGCGGCCCGGGCGGGTTACGGCGTCCAGGACCGCCGAGTCCGGCATGAGCTCCTGGAGCTGCGGGTCCTCGGCTGCCAGGTCGAGGACCCGGCGCGCGTAGCGGGACATCTTCGGGGCTGCAGTCATGGCTACCGGTCACTTTCCCTGTTCGGTGCCGTGAGGCAATCAATCGTCAAAGGTACAATCCGATAGATATTTGCACAGTACGCCGTCGTCAGGTAGCGGCAAACCCGCCGTCGAGGCGGAACTCGTCGGCGGTGTGGAACGCCGATGCGCGGCTGGCCAGGTAAACCGCCACGCCGGCCCAGTCCTCGGGTTCGCCCCATCGGTGCAAGGGCATCCGGCGCAGGATGCCCTCGGCGACGGGTTCGTTCGCCATCCAGTGGTCGGCCGCCGGCGACCGGGTCCACCCCGGCGTGACGGTGTTGCACCGGATCCCGTATCGGCCGAGTTCGGCCGCGAGGCAACGCATCGTCGCGGTCACAGCCGCCTTCGAGGCGGCGTACGCCTCGTCACGGGGGGCTGCGATGTGGGCCGCGATGCTCGAGGTCGCCACGAGGCTGCCGCCGGTCCCCTGTCGGATCATGTGCCGAGCGGCCTCGCGCAGGGTGAGGAATGTCCCGTCCAGGTTCACCCGCCAGACGGCGCGCCACTGCTCCAGCGTGCTGTCGACGAAGCGGGGGTTGTCGCGATGTGTGGTCACCGCTGCGTTCGCGAAGCACGAGTCGATACGCCCGAAGTGCTCGACGATCGTGGCGAGCCCGGCGACAATCGCCTCCTCGGAGGCGACGTCCACCGCCCGGGCCTCGACGACGCCGCCGTACGCCGAGAGCTGCTCGACAGCAGCCGCGTTCTTCGCCTCGTTCGTCCCCCAGATGCACACGGTCGCGCCGGCAGCGGCCATCCCGGACGCCATCGCCAGCCCGACGCCGCCGTTGCCGCCGGTCACGAGCACGACCGATCCGGTCAGATCGAACAATCCGTCGAGCGGTCGCGGGCCAGGCTCACCGGGGCTCATGACACTCCTGTCGTCGGTTCTCGGGCGAGCGTCGCGAGCTCGGCCCATTCCGGGCCGGGGGTACGCCCCGGCTCGGTGAGGACGTTGAGCGCGACCTGGTCGGCCCCGGCGCGCAGGTGTTCCTCGACCCGTGCCCGAACCGCGTCGACGTCGCCGTAGGCGACGAGTGCGTCGACCACCCGGTCGCTGGGACCGTCGGCGAAATCCTCGGGCGCGAAGCCGCTGCGCGCCAGGTTCGCGGCGTAGGCCGGCAGCGCGACGGGCAGGTTCTTGCGAGCGAGGGCGCGGGACTGCTCGGTGGAGCGGCCGAGGACGACCTTGAGCTCCGGGATCAGCAGTCGGTCCGGACCCAGCACCATGCGCGCCCACGCCGTGTGGGCGGGCGGTGCGTTGTAGGTGTGCGCGCCATCAGCGCGTTCGCGAGCCAGCGAGAGCATGCGCGGACCGAGCGCGGCGATGACGCGGGGGCGGGCCACGTCGGCCGTCACACCGCGGTACGGCGCGCCATCCATGGCGTCGAGGTAGTCGCGCATCCGCCGCACCGGCGGGATGTCGCCGAAGTTCCCGCCACGTCGGCTCGCGACGGCCTGATGACTGACGCCCACGCCGAGGAGGAACCGGTCGGGGAACGCCTCGCACAGCAACCGCTGCGCGCCGACGAGCGCGAGCGCGTCGCGCGCCCACAGATTCGCGATGCCCGTGGCGACCACGAGCTGCGACGTCGACGCCAGACACGCGGTCGCGAGCGAGATCACCTCGCGCCCGAAGGACTCCGGCAGCCACAGGGTCCGCCAGCCGGCGTCCTCCGCCGCGCGCAGGGTGGCGCGCGCGTCCGTCCAGGGCACGCCGTCGAAGGACATCGTCCACAAGGCGACCGGGTTGGTTCTCATCAGCGGTTCGACCCGGCGTCGAGCGGCACCAGCGCACCGTTGGCGTAGCCGTTGGTCAGCAGCTCTACCGCCATGGAGGCGTACTCCTCGGGCCGACCGAGCCGCTTCGGGAAGGCAGTGCGCGCGATCTCGCGCGCCGTGATGCGGTCGGAGCCGGCCACGTTCGCGAGGATCGGCGTGTCGAAGCCGCCCGGCGCGATCAAGTTGACCCGGATGCCGTGGTACCCGAGCTCGTTGGCCAGAGCGCGGGTGAGACCGAACAGACCGGACTTCGCCGACGCGTACGCGGCTTGCCCGGCGTCGCCGGCAAACCCGGCTCGCGACGCGGTGAGCACGATGGCGCCGCGACCACCGTCGTCCGGCAGCGGCTCCTGCCGGCTCATGGCCGATGCTGCTATCCGGGCGCAGTTGAAGGTGCCCGCCAGATCCACGGCGAGAACCCGGTCGAACAGGTCCATGGAATGTGCACCGGCATACCCGCCGCCGTCCCCCACCACGAGCTCACCGGAGCCCAGCGCGGCGGTCACCACGAGGGCGCGTAGCGGAGCAGATGCGAGTGCCGCCTCGGTTGCGGTGATGACGTCGTGTTCGCTGGTGAGGTCCACGCGGACGAACCGGCCGCCGACTTCGCCGGCGACCGCGTGGCCGCAGTCGGCATCGATGTCGGCCACGACCACATGGACTCCGCGAGCGGCGAGCGCCCGCGCGGTCGCAGCGCCCATCCCCGAGGCGCCTCCGACGACCAGCGCCGACGAGGCGGTCAGATCCATGCCGGCCTCCTGGTGCCGAGCGGCGCGGAGAGAATCCATCCAATGCTATAACTAATCTTACGGTATCGTAGGGGCGAGTGAATCCGCTGTGAGGAGTCCGGGATGAGCACGAGCACGTGGCTGATCACCGGAGTGTCGAGCGGCCTCGGGCGGGCACTGGCCGAGGAGGTCCTGTCCCGCGGCGCCGTCGTCATCGGCACCGTACGCACCGGCGGCGACCGCGCCCGTTTCGAGTCGCTAGCGCCTGACCGGGCGGTTGCTGTCGAGGTCGACGTCACCGACCGCGACGCCGTCCGGGCGCTCATAGCGGCGGCGATCGACGCGCAGGGCGGAGTCGACGTCGTGGTGAACAACGCCGGCTACGCGTTGACCGGCGCGTTCGAAGAAGTGGCCGACGCCGAGTTCGCCCACCAGATGGACACCAACTTCCATGGCGCCGCGTGGGTGATCGGCGCGTCGCTCGCCGGCCTCCGAAAGCGAGGTGGCGGTCGCATCATCAACATCAGCTCGCAGAGCGCGGTCATCGGGTATGCCGGGCTGAGCGTCTACAGCGCCTCCAAGTTCGCACTCGAAGGGCTCTCCGAGTCGCTGCGCGCCGAACTCGCGCCGTTCGGCATCCATGTCACCATCGTCGAGCCCGGCGGCTTCCGCACAGACTGGGCCGGCCGCAGCCTGATCCACACGACCACCGGTCTGCCCGAGTACGCCGAGTTCAACGACCAGGCGAGCCGGACCTACGCGCGTATGCACGGTCATCAGCCGGGCGACCCGGCGCTCGCGGCCCGCGTGCTCGCCGACCTGGCCGAGATGGACGACCCGCCGCAGCGCCTCGTCCTCGGCGCGGCCGCGGTCAAGGCGATCACGCGGGCATTGGCGGCACGCATCGAGGAGATCGAACGCTGGGCGCACTTGTCCCGGGCGGCGGACTCCCCCGCTGACGCATGAGCGGGCGTGCAGCCGTACTGGTCAACCTCGTCGACGGGGTCGCCGAGGTGCTGCTCAACCGTCCCGGCAAGCGCAACGCCGTCAACGACGAGATGTACGTCGGCCTGCTCCGCGCGGCAGCTCGGTTGCGGACGGACGGCGCGGTCCGGGCAATTGTGCTCGCGGGCGAGGGCGCGGCGTTCTGCGCCGGCGCCGACACCGCCACCTTCGATCTCATGCGTGACCACGGACGCGACGCGCCGTGGCGACCGGCCGACGCCGACGAGACGGCGGCCACGATCGTCGACGTCGATGGGCTGCGCCTGGGTCGCGGTCAGCGCGCGGCACTCGTGTGGCGGACGATGCCCGTCCCGGTCATCGCGGCCGTCCATGGTGCGGCGGTCGGACTCGGGCTGCAGCTCGCGCTCGGCGCCGACATCAGGATCGCCGCACCCGACGCGACGCTCGGTGCCTATGAGATCCGGTGGGGCCTCGCCCCCGACTCCGGCGGGACCCAGCTGCTGCCGCAACTCGTCGGGGCCGATCGCGCGATGGAGCTGTGCGTGACCGGCCGACCGGTGACCGGGGTGGAGGCGCTCGAGTATCGCCTCGTCACGAGCCTCGCCGAAGATCCGCGCCACGCGGCCCACGAGCTGGCGCGAAGCATCGCAGGTCGCAACCCGGAGGCTGTGCGCAGCGTCGTCCGATTGATCCGGATGGGCACGGCGCGACTGTCGCAGGACGGACTGGTCGCCGAACGAACCGAGATGCTCGCGAACATCGGCAGCCCGAACCAGCGCGAGGCCGTGGCGGCCGCCCGCGAGGGCCGCGAGCCGGCCTTCGCCGATGCGACACGGCAGGCGGCAACGCCCTAGAGCTTCGAGGCGCGCGCGCCTTCCGGGGGGGCTCCGAACAGCAGCACGGAGTCTTCCGGGCCGCCTTCGGGGAGCGCCGACCAGATGTCTGCGGCGGCCTGCTCCGGCGTGAGGATGCCGGTCATCGTCTCGAAGGCGGCCGCGATGGCGGGGGCGATCGGGTAGTGCTCGGGCGATGCCAGCGCGTCGGCCCGCGCACCCGGAGTGTCGACGAACCCGGGCCGGACGGCGACGACCCATGGGCCGGTTCCGCGCATGCGCCGCTCGCGCCGGACGACGCGGACCCAGTGCTCGACCCCGGCCTTGGCCGCGCAATAGGCCGCCCGCCCCTCCCACGGCACCCGCGCCGCGGCGGAGGAGATCATCACGAGCCCCGACTCGATGTGGGGGCGGTGCGTGACGACCGCGTGGACGAACGCCTCGCCGACGGCGAGCGCGCCGCACAGGTTCGCCGTGTGCTCGCGCACATGGTCGGCCGCGTGCCCCTCGCCGACGAAGGAGGCCGGCACGGAAAGGAAGGCATTGTGGACGAAGATCACCCGGCGACCGGTGAACTCGGCGAGCTCGGCCTCGAAGTGCTCGGCCACCGCGGGCCACGTGGCCGGATCGGCGAGGTCGAGGTACTGGTTCTCGACGTCCGGGCGCCGTGATCGGGACAGGTTGACGATGCGCACGTCGGGGTATGGGCAGGTCGACACGAATCCGGACCCCAACCCGGCAGTGCCGCCGCTGATCCAGACCAGCGTCTCGCTCATCGGTCAGCACCCTCGACGTATGCCGAGCCGCGCGCGACGAGCGCGTCGGCGACGTCGCGCACCGTCCGGGCCGGGATGCCGGCGTGTCGCGATGCCGCCGCCTCGGCGTCGAGCGCCTCGTTCGCGGACAGGTTCAGTGTCCGCTCGTAGGCCGCGCGAAGGCCGGCGACCATGCCCGGCTCGATGCCGGCGACGGCGGCGGCGACGGTCTGGGCTCGCGGCAGCAGCTCGTCGTGGGGCACTACCTCGCTGACCAGGCCGTCGTGCAGCGCCCGCTCGGCGTCGACGAACTCGCCGGTGAGGCTGAGCCGACGGGCGCGGCGCACCCCGACCGCCTGCGCGAGGCGCACGGTGAGACCGCCGCCCGGCAGCACGCCGACCTTGGTGTGGGTGTCGGCGAAGCAGGCCCGGTCGGAGGCGATGAGGAAATCGCACGCGAGCGCAAGTTCGAGGCCACCGGCGACCGCGGCGCCGTTGATCGCCCCGATCACCGGCTTGCTGCACGACCGCATGGCATCGGCGTAGGACGGCTCGTCCGAGAAGTCGAGCCGGCCGGCGCCGAGCTCGCGCAGGTCCATCCCGGCACAGAAGGCCGGGTCGGCTCCGGTGAGGACGGCCACGCGGGCCTCGAGGTCGGCGTCGAAGGCAGCAACCGCCGCGACGAGAGCGGCCTGCACCTCGGCGTCGAGGGCGTTGCGCCGCTCCGGCCGGTTGAGGGTGATGGTCCAGATGCCGGCCGCGCTGCGGGTCTCGACAGCAGTCATCCCGCCGCCTGGAGTTCCTCGCGGATCGAGCGCAGGACGTCGCCGTCGAGGTCGGTCTTCAGGTAGAGGTGCAACCGGGTGAACAGATCGCCATAGCGGGACAGCACGGCGCCGGCGACCTTGTCCGGCTCGGCGACGACGGCGAAGGCGTCAAGGACGTCGTCGTCGATGAGGCCGCCCATCTCCTTCCAGCGGCCGGCCCTGGTCATCGCATTGAGCTCACCCTGCAGCTCGCCCCAGCCGTGCAGGTCGAGCACGGCCCGGTAGGCCGGAGTCGCGGCATAGAAGGCGATCTGCTCACGCACGCCGGCCGACGACGCGGCCAGCTCCGCCTCGTCCCGTCCGGTCACCACGAACGGCAGCCCGCTGATCTCGAACCCGTCGAGAGCCTTGCCGGCGCGGGCGCGACCGCGCTCCAGGCTCGGCACGATCACCTCGCGCAGGTAGCGCTCGGTGGCGAAACCGTGGCACATGAACCCGTCGGCCACCTCGCCGGCCAAGGCACTCATGTGCATGCCGACGCCGGCGAGCAGTACGGGAGGCGGCCCGTACGGATTGGGGCCGGGGTTGAAGAACGGCGTCATCAGCGTGTGCGCGTAATGCTCACCCACGAAGTCGAGCGGTTCCCGCTCGTGCCACGACCGCCAGATCGCGCGCAGCGCGAGCACGAACTCACGCATCTGTGGCACCGGCGCGGTCCACGGCATCGAGAACCGCCGGGTGACGTGCGCTTTGACCTGCGAGCCGAGACCGAGCAGCAGCCGTCCGCCGGTGGCGAGCTGGAGGTCGTTGGCCGTCATGGCGAGCGTCATCGGCGAGCGGGCCAACGCGATCGCGACCCCCGTCCCGAGCTGGATTCGCGAAGTCCGCTGCGCGGCCAACGCGATCGACGTCATGGGGTCATGGGCCGTCTCGCCGAACCACGCGGCGTCGTAGCCGTCCGCCTCGGCTGCACACACCGTGTCGGGGTCAAGCGCCCGCTCGACGCTGATGTCGAAGAGCACGGCGCTCAGTCGCCGCGGCCAGTGGTCACCTAGCGAACAATCCGCTAACTGATTCTCGGTGTCAAGGTCAACAGGACGCACGTCACCCGTCATGGCAACAAAGGTAGAAAAGTTTAACGAAGTCGACCAGAAATGCCTTACTGCGGCTAGGCTGTTTCCGAGCGGGAGCCGAGGGAGGCAGTGATGACGGTCGTGCCGTCGGCGGGCGGGGCTGCCCTCGTGCGGGTGCCCAAGATGGCCGAACTGGTGGCGCATCGGCTGCGACGCCAGATCGTCGCGGGCGAGCTGTCCGGCGGCGACGCCCTTCCTCCAGAGGCAGCGCTCATGTCGCAGTTCGGCGTGTCGCGACCGACGCTGCGCGAGGCTTTCCGCGTGCTCGAGGGCGAGGGGCTGATCACGGTCCGGCGCGGCGCGCACGGCGGCGCTCGCGTGTGCGCACCGAGCGACGACGCGGCGGGGCGCTATGCCGGTCTCGTGCTCGAGTACCGCGCGACGACGCTGGCCGACGTCTACGACGCGCGCAACATCATCGAGCCACCGTGCGCGGCCGTGCTCGCCCGGCGCCGCACGCGCGCCGATCTCGACGAGCTCAACGCACAGCTGGAAGTCACCCGCGCGAACCTCGACGACCCGAATGTCGCTATCGACCTGCTCAACGAATTCCACGCGCTGCTCGTCCGACGGTCGGGCAACCAGACCATGACCGTCCTCAGCGGGATGCTCCGTCAGATCATCGACCGCTCCACCGTCCGGCACGTCCACGCTCTCGCGGACTCGCCGCTCAACGCCGCAGCATTGCGGGCTGGTTTCCGCGAGCACGAGAAGGTCGTGGCACTGATCGCCGCGCGCAATGCCGCCGCCGCCGATGCCTTATGGCGACGGCATCTCACGGCCGCGCGGCGGCACAACCTCTCCGAGTCGCAGCCGGCAACGGTGCTGGACCTGCTGGACTGAGATGACCGAGGGCAGGCGTATCGCGATCGTCACCGGCGGCACCCGTGGCATCGGCGCCGCGATCACCCGTCGACTGGTCCAGGACGGTGCGCACGTGTGCGCCGTCTTCCAGTCCGCACGCAATGGCGCGGAGGCGTTGCGCGACGAGATGGTCGCCCAGGGCGGCTCGGTCAGCGTGCATCGCGGTGACGTCGGCGACCGGGCGTTCTGCCGCCGCCTCGTCGACGACGTCGTCGCTGCCCACGGCGGCGTCGACTATCTCGTCAACAACGCCGGCCTGCTCGTCGAGAACGCCGCAGCGCGCATGACCGAGCAGGAGTGGGACGCCGCGCTGCGCGTGAACCTGTCCGGTCCGTTCCATCTGGCCCAGGCCGTCCTGCCGACGATGAGCGAGCGCGGCTTCGGCCGCATCGTCAACGTGGGATCGGTGACGGCCGCGATGGGCAGCCCCGTCGAGGTCGGCTACGGCGCGGCGAAGGCGGGTCTGCTCGGCATGACTCGCTCGCTCGCTCGCGCCGTCGCGCGCAAGGGCATAACCGTCAACCTCGTCGTCCCGGGCGTGTTCGACACCGACATGACCCGGTCGATGCGACCCGACGCACAGGAGGCGATCCGCGCGATGATCCCGCTGGGCCGCCGCGGTGAGCCGGACGAGCTCGCGCACGCCGTTGCCTTCCTGCTCGACGACCGCGCGGGCTACGTCACCGGTTCGGTCGTGACTGCCGACGGCGGCCTGTCGATGGGCGCCTGACCCGGCGGTTGGGCACCCCGCACCAGACGCCCGGGCAGCGCTCCGGTGTGGACGCCGTCGCGGTAGGTCACGGCGCCGGACACGAGGGTGGCGCGATATCCCTCGGCGCGCTGGGTCAGCCGCCGGCCGCCGGCCGGCAGGTCGCGCTTCGGGAGCGGCGCGTGGAGGTGCAGCCGTTCCAGGTCGATGACGTTGAGGTCGGCCTTGTAGCCGGTTCGCACAACTCCGCGATCGAGCAGGCCGACCGTCTCCGCCGGTTCGCTCGTCAGCATCTTGATCGCGTCCGCGAGCGGCACCTGCATCTCCCCTGCGCCGTCACGTACCCAGTAGGTGAGGAAGTAGGTCGGATAGGCGGCATCGCAGATCATCGAGTAGTGCGCACCGCCGTCGCCGAGCCCGATGACGGTGCGGTCGCTGTGCAGCAGATTGCGCCCGGCGCTCTCGAACCGCTCGCCCTCGGCGTTGCCCATCGGCCGGTAGAGGATCTCCCGGCCGGCCCGTTCGAGCAGCGTGTCGTAGATCAACTCGAGCGGTTCGACACCGGCTGCGCGGGCCCGCGCAGCGATGCTGTCCTCCGCCGCCGGGTGATAGTTCGGCGGGTCGCCGAGCACGAACAGCTGTTCATGTTCGGAGACGACGTAAGTGAAGAACGGGTGGGGGTCGACCGGCGACTCGGCGAGCAGCCGGCGGCGCAGCTCCGGCTCGCGCATCGCAGCGACCTTCTGCGCGAGCGGCAGGCCCGCGATGACCCGATAGCTCGGGTTGAGCGAAAAGGGGTGCAGGGACAGATCCAGGCCGAGCAGGCCTCCGACCGGTCGCGGCAGCACCTGCCCGCGAATCGACAGGCCCTCCTCCTTCGCCGCCTCGATACCGGCGAGGACCGTCCGCCAGCCACCGGGGTGGTTCGGCGTCTGTGTGAATGAGAACGAGACCGGACGACCCGACCGCTGCGCGATCCGGCGCAGCAGGTCGACCTGCGTCTCGGGTGCCTGGCTGGAGTCCGGGACGAGCTGGAATACCCCGGCACCGGCATCGCGCAACCCGTCCGCGAGGTTGAGCACCTCGTCGTCCTCACTGCACACCGACGGGGCCGGACGACCGTCCTTGAAGCGATGGGCGAACGTCCGCGAGGTCGTCACCCCGATCGCGCCCGCGCGCACCGCCTCGGTGGTCAGCCGGCGCATGGCGGCAAGGTCGTCGTCCGTGGGCGGCTCGAGCCCGGCGCCGCGTTCCCCCATGACGAACACGCGCACGGGCGAGTGCGGCAGCTGGGCGGCGAAGTCGGCGTCGGCCCGCCGCTGCTCCAGCGCGTCGAGGTACTCCGGGAAGCTCTCCCAGTTGAACGGCACGCCGGTCGCCATGACCACGTCGGGGATGTCCTCGACACCCTCCATGAGTTGGATCGCCAGCTGCTGCTGCTCGGCCCGGATGGGTGCGAAACCGACGCCGCAGTTGCCCATGATCACCGTGGTGACGCCGTGGCCGCTCGACGGCGCAAGGGTGTTCTCCCAGGTCACCTGGCCGTCGTAGTGGGTGTGCACGTCGACGAAGCCCGGCGTGACGATGCATCCGGCGGCGTCGATCTCCTCAGCGCCGCGGCCGGCCACCCTCCCTACAGCCGCGATCCGGCCGCCGCGCACCGCGACGTCGGCGAGAACCGGTTGCGCACCCGTCCCGTCGACGAGCGTGCCGCCCCGCACCACGATGTCGAAGTCACGGGTCATTCGGTCCACCTCGCTGCGTCGCCCAGAACCTGCCGCGCGATGATCAGCTGCTGGATCTGGCTGGTTCCCTCATAGATGCGGAACAGGCGCGCGTCCCGGAAGAAGCGTTCGACCGCGACGCCCCGCATGTAGCCGGCGCCCCCGTGGATCTGCACCGCGCGGTCGGCCACCCGCCCCACCATCTCGCTGCAGAAGTACTTCGCCGCGGCCGGGCCGAGCTTGCGGTCGACGCCCGCGTCGAAATCACGCGCCACGTCGAACACGAGACTGCGTCCGGCGCGGTGGTCGGTGACGGAGTCGGCAAGCAGGCCTTGGACGAGCTGGAAGGACCCGATCGGCCGGCCCGATTGCCGGCGCTCCCGCGCGTAGGCCACGGACTCGTCGACGAGCCGTTCGGCCATGCCGACGCACAGCGCGGCGATGTGGACCCGGCCGTGGGCGAGGCAGCGCAGCGCCGTGGCGTAGCCGACGCCGACGCCGGCCTCGCCGCCGATCACCGCGGAGGTCGGTACCCGGACGTCGTCCAGGTGGACGTCGGCCGTCCACGCACCGAACTGGCCCATCTTGTGGTCGCGCGCGCCGACCGAGAGACCGTCGGCATCGCGCGGGACGAGGAACGCGGTGATACCGCGGCTCGCCGGCGAGTCCGGCTCGGTGCGCGCGAAAACCATGAAGACGTCGGCGAGTGGCGCGTTCGTGATGTAGCGCTTGGAGCCGTTGAGCACCCAGTCATCGCCATGGCGAACGGCGCTCGTGGCGAGCCCGGACGGATCGGAGCCCGCGTCGGCCTCCGTCAGCGCGAAGGACGCGGTGACGTCGCCGGACGCGATGCGGGGCAGCCACTGCGACTTCTGCTCCGTGGTGCCGCCCTCGAGCAGCACGTGCCCGGCGATGCCGTTGTTCGTGCCGAACATGGAGCGCAGCGCGGGCGTGGTGTAGCCGAGCTCCACGACGAGCAGGCTCTCCTCATACATCGAGAGCCCGAGCCCGCCGTGTTCTTCGGGGATCGCGAACCCGAAGAGTCCCATCGCCTTCGCGGCGTCGCGGATCGCGGCGGGCACCTCGTCCTTGTCGTCGATCTCCGCCTCGAGCGGCACGACCTGCCCGCGCACGAACTGTCGCACCGTCGCCAGCACGTCCTCGAGCTCGGCCGCGTCCACGCCGATCAGGCAGCCTTTTCCAGGATGTGCACGCCGCACGCCGAGCCCAGCCCGATGACGTGCGCGAGACCCACTCGCGCACCCTCGATCTGCCGGTCGCCCGCCTCGCCGCGCAGGTGCGTGGCGATCTCCCAGATGTTGGCGATGCCGGTGGCCGACACCGGGTGACCCTTCGATTCGAGCCCGCCAGACACGTTCACCGGCAGCCGCCCGTCACGCCAGGTCGCGCCGGACTTGAAGAAGTCCACGGCGTTGCCGGGCTCGCACAAGCCGAGGTTGTCGTAGTGGACGAGCTCTGCGGTGGCGAAGCAGTCGTGCAGCTCGACCAGGTCGAGGTCCTCCGGCCCCACTCCCGCCTGCTCGTACGCCTGCTGCGCTGCCTGCCGGGTGAGCGTGTTGATGTCGGGCAGAACCTGGCAGGCCTCCTGCCAGGGGTCGCTCGTCAGCACCGAGGCGCTGATCTTCACCGCGCGCCGCTGCTGGTCCAGCGAGAGGCTACGCAGCTTCGCCTCGCTGACCACGACCGCCGCGGCCGCGCCGTCGCAGTTCGCCGAGCACATCGAGCGCGTGTTCGGGTACGCGATCATGACGTCGTTCATGATCTGCTCGAGCGTGAACCGTTTCTGGTAGGCCGCCTTGGGGTTCAGCGTGGAGTGCGCGTGGTTCTTCTCCGCGATGCCGGCGAACAGCTCGAAGTCGGCCCCGCCGTAGTGGTGGTTGTACTCCATACCGATCTGCGCGAACACGCCCGGCATCGTCTCCGTGCCGACGCGTCCGTCGAGATCGGTCACCGCGCCGAAGCGGCCGTGCCGCTCCCATGTGCTGCCCTGCTGCTTGGCGGCGCTGCCGGTGAGCAGCCCTGCACCCGAGAGCTTCTCGACGCCGACGGCCAAGCCCATGTCGGTCTCACCCGCCTTGACCGCCATCATCGCGACCCGTAGGGCGGTGGCACCGGTGGCGCAGGCATTGCTGACGTTGAAGACCGGAATGCCGGTCTGCCCGATCTGCTTCTGCAACATCTGGCCGTAGCCGGGATTGCCGATCAGGTTCCCAGCCGCGAGGACGCCGATGTCGCGCATGCCCACGCCTGCGTCGCGCAAGGCACCCCCGACCGCCTCGGAGCCGAGGTCAAGGGTGTCCTTGTCGCGGTGCTTGCCGAAGTCGGTCATGTGGATCCCGAGGATCCAGACGTTGTCTGCCATCACGCGTCCTCTCGATCGACCGGCTCGAAGGCGTATCCGATCGCGTCCACGCCGTCCTGGTCGGACCCGACCAGGACGGTCGTCAGCCGGACCTTCATGCCCACAGCGACATGCTCCGGGTCGGGCGGGAGGTTGACGACGTTGCCGCGCACCGACGTGCCGTCGCAGTCGACGACGCCGGCCACGAACGGCACCGGCACGCCCTCCGCCGCGAAGTGGACGATCGTGAAGGCGCGCAGGATGCCGTCGCGGGCAACCTCGGCCGGGCGGAACTCGTCCGCGAAGCAGGCCGCGCAGGCGTTGCGCCGGTCGAAGTAGCGCGCGCCGCACGACGTGCACTCGTTCGCGACCAACCGGGGCGTCCCGTCGTCGTCGATGCTCAGGTAGTCCACCAGCGAGATGCTCGGCACAGCGCCCCCACGATAGGATGAATTAGTTAGACACTTACCCCATAAGATGCGCCGCCACCAGGGACGGTGGCAAGTCTCACGGCGTTACGCCGGGCCCATCGCGTCCTCGATCATCACTCGGCGGCGATGAATTCGTTGCCCAAGTTAGACAACCGAGCATGGTTACTCAAGTGAGGATGGGCAGCATATCTGGTCAGCCTCCCGCATATGCCGTAGGTAGCGCCGTAGACTTGCTGTAACGAGTTCCCGTCAAATTCTGCGGGTACAAGCCTGACCGAGAGGTAGCGATGACCACCGCGAAGTCGGACCTGGCCGACGTCGGCAGCACCCTGCGGGTGCCGAAGATGGCCGAATTGGTGTCGCAGCGCCTGCGCCGCCAGATCGTGCGCGGCGAGCTCAGCGAGGGTGACGCCCTGCCGTCCGAGGCCGAACTGATGACCCAGTTCGGCGTCTCCCGACCAACGCTGCGCGAGGCCTTCCGGGTGCTGGAGTCCGAAGGGCTCATCAGTGTCCGGCGCGGCGCGCACGGCGGCGCGCGGGTGCAGATCCCCAACGGCGACATCGCCGCGCGCTACGCCGGCCTGGTGCTCGAGTTTCGCGGCACGACCCTCGAGGACGTCTACGACGCTCGGAACATCCTCGAGCCGCCATGTGCGGCGATGCTCGCGTCGAAGCGCACGCAGGCCGACCTCAAGAAGCTGCGCGCGGTGCACGACGCGGCGCGCGAGCACCTTGACGACGGCAACATGCTGGTCCGGGTGCACAACGAGTTCCACCGCGTGATGATCGAGCTGGCCGGCAACCAGACCATGGCGGTACTCAGCGGCATGGTGCGCCACATCATCGACCAGTCGAGCTTCCGGCACGTCGCCGCCGACGTGGGCAGCGAGGCGAACATCCGTTCCATCCGCAAGGGGTTCCGGGCGCACGAGCTGCTCATCGAGTACGTCGAGGCACGCGACTCCGACGCCGCGCAGGCCCTGTGGAGCAAGCACCTCGCCGAGGCGGAGCGCTACATGCTCAGCGACGCCAACCCGAAGACGGTGCTCGACCTGATGGACTGACCCGTCCGTGCCGGACGTGACTGTGGGCGTGCGGCTGCCCCACGAGGCCGCCCTCGACGGCATGGGCCTACGGCAGTTCATCGCGCAGGTCGACGGCACCCCGCTGGAGCGGGTGTTCGTCGGTGACCACGTCACCTTCCGGGACGGCACCGGCTTCGACGGTCTGCAGTACGCCACGGCGATCGCCGCGCTCAGTCAGCGACTCATCGTGCAAACCGCGGTGTATCTGCTGCCACTGCGCCATCCCGTGCCGGTCGCCCGGCAGGTGACCGCACTCGCGTGGCTCGCGCCGGGCCGGTTCGTATTCGGCGTGGGCGTCGGGGGCGAGGACCCCGGCGAGGTGCGCGCGTGCGGCATCGACCCCGCCACCCGAGGCCGCCGCCTGGACGAGTCGCTGTCGATCCTGGGTGAGCTGCTTGCCGGCAGGGCGGTCACTCGCAGCAGCGGGCTCTTCGAACTCGACCAGGTCACCATCGCTCCCCCGCCTCCGAGCTCGGTTCCGATCGTTGTCGGCGGGCGCTCCGCGGCGGCGCTGCGCCGGACGGCGCGATTCGGCGACGGCTGGCTCGGCGTGTGGGTTTCGCCGCAGCGTTACACCACCGCCTGCGAACAGATCGCCGAGCTCGCGCGCGCGGCCGGCCGCGACGTGACCGCCTGGACGCACGGCATGCACGTGTGGTGTGGCTTCGGCACGGACCGCGAGTCCGCGCGCGATCGCCTCGCCGGCGAGATGCAGTCGCTGTACGGGGTGCCGTTCGAGCGGTTCGAGCGGTACTGCCCGTACGGTTCGCCGGAAGACGTGACCGATGCGCTGCGTCCCTACGTCGCGGCCGGCTGCCGCTCGGTGAACCTGATCGCGACCGCGCCGTCGTCGGCCGAGGCCCTCGCGGGCGCGGTCGCGGTGCGGGCCCTGCTGCGCGAGGAGCGGGCGGCCTAGAGGCCCAGGGAGCGCCCGACGATGTCCTTCATGATCTCGGTCGTACCTCCGTACAGGCGCTGCACCCGGCCGTCGCGCCACAGCCGCGCGATCTCGTACTCGTTGATGTAGCCGTACCCGCCGTGCAGCTGGAGGCAGCGGTCAAGTATCTCCCACTCGGTCTCGGTGATCCACATCTTGGCGGCGGCGGCCTCCTCGGCGGTGAGCTCGCCCGCGACGAGCTCCTCGATGCAGCGATCGAGGTAGATCTGCGCGATGTCGAGCTTCGTCTTCATCTCGGCGACGGAGAAGCGGTTCGCCTGCAACGAGCCGATCGGCTTGCCGAACGCCTCACGGGTCTTGACGTAAGCGAGCGTCACGTCGAACGCGCGCTGCGCACGGGCGACGCCGTGGACGGCAATGCCGAGGCGCTCGGTCGGCAGGTTGCGCATCAGGTTGTAGAAGCCCCGGCCGAGCTCGCCGAGCACGTTCGTCACGGGTACGCGGACGTCGTCGAAGAAGAGTTCGGAGGTGTCGGCTGCTCGCGAGCCGATCTTGTCGAGCTTGCGGCCACGGATGAAGCCGGGCATGCCCTCCTCGACCACCAGCAGCGAGATGCCCTTGTGCCCCGCGCTCGGGTCGGTCTTGGCGACGACGATGACCAGGTTCGCCAGTTGCCCGTTGCTGATGAACGTCTTGGACCCGTTCAGCACCCAGTGGTCGCCCTCGAGGGTGGCTGAGGTGCGCAGGGCCTTGACGTCCGAGCCGGCCCCCGGCTCGGAGATCGCGATCGCGGTGATTATCGTGCCGTCGACCATGCCGGGCAGCCAGCGCGCCTTCTGCTCGTCCGTGGCCAGGTCGGTGAGATAGGGCATCACGATGTCGTTGTTCAGCGCGAACCCGACCCCCAGTGCCCCGGCGGCCACCATCTCCTCGGCCAGGATCGCGTTGTACCGGAAGTCCTTGATCCCGCTGCCGCCGTACTCCTCCGGCACCTCCCAGCCGAGCAGGCCGGCCGCCCCCGCCTTCTTCCACACCTCGCGGTTGGCGACGCCCGCTCGTTCCCACTCCTCGGCGTACGGCGCACACTCCTTGTCGAAGAACGCGCGGGCCGTCGCGCGGAACAGGTCGTGCTCGGGGGTGAATATCCTGCGTCGCATTTGCCTGTCCTCGCGGGGTCGTTGCTGCTACCAATGAATTAGGTTAACCAATTCAGCTAGTTGTCGCCAGAGTGGAGGACGAGGATGACGGACGGCTCAGGTCCGCTGTGCGGCGTGAAGGTCGTCGAACTGGCCGGCCTCGGCCCCACGCCGTACGCCGGCATGCTGCTCTCGGACATGGGTGCGGACGTGGTCCGGGTCGACCGTCCCGGCGTGGAGCGCCCCCAGGACGGCCCCGAGTACGCCCTGGCGCGCGGGCGGCGCTCGATCGTCGTCGACATGAAGAACCCGGACGGCGTCGAGGCCGTCCTGGCGCTGGCCGAGCGGGCCGATGCACTGATCGAGGGCTTCCGGCCGGGCGTCACCGAACGGCTCGGCATCGGGCCCGAGCCGTGCCTGGCCCGCAACCCGGCGCTCGTCTATGCCCGGATGACCGGTTGGGGCGGGTACGGCCCGCTGAGCCACACCGCCGGCCACGACCTGAACTATCTCAGCCTCACCGGTGCTCTCACGCTCCTGCAGCGCGGGCCGGGACAGCCGCCGGCGACACCGCCCGGGCTGATCGCCGACTTCGCGGGCGGCGGGCTGATGCTCGCGTTCGGCACGGTGTGCGCAGTCCTCGAGGCGCGGCGCTCCGGTGCCGGCCAGGTGATCGACGCGTCCATGGTCGACGGTGTCGCGTCGCTCACGACGCTCGTGTATGCGATGGCCGCTCAGGGCCGATGGACGATGGATGCCCCCGGCTCGAACTTCTGCGACGGCGGCTCGCCCTATTACAACTCCTACGAGACCTCCGACGGCCGGTACCTCGCGGTCGCGGCGACCGAGGCGCAGTTCTACGCGATCCTCGTCGAGCGGCTCGGCCTCGTCGCCGACCACCTTCCGGACCGCGACGATCCGGCGAACTGGCCGGCCCTCAAGGAGCTGTTCGCCGACGTCTTCCGCACGCGCACGCGCGAGCAGTGGACCGCGGTCTTCGACGGGACCGACGCCTGCGTGACGCCCGTCCTGTCGTTCGGCGAGGCGCGCGAGCACCCGCACAACGTCGCCCGCGGTACGTTCGTCGAGGCGTTCGGCGTCGTCCAGCCGGCGCCGGCCCCGCGGCTGTCGCGCACTCCGGGGTCGATCGCCGGGCCACCGCCCCGACCCGGTGCGCACAGCCGGGAGATCCTTGCCGACTGGGACGTCCCCGTCGATCGGATCGACAAGCTATTCGACTCCGGGGCCGTACTGGCGCCCGCTGCGCCGGGGCGAGCATGACGCCGGGAGCGCTCGACGGACTACGGGTCCTCGACCTGAGCCGGATCCTCGCCGCGCCGCTGGCCGGCCAGATGCTCGGCGATCTCGGCGCCGACGTCATCAAGGTCGAGCAGCCCGGACGCGGCGACGACGCCCGTGAGTACGGCCCGCCCTTCGCGCACGGGGATTCGGGCGCGCGGCTCGCGGCGTTCTTCATCAGCTGCAACCGCAACAAGCGTTCGGTGACACTCGACTTCACCACCGAACGCGGCCGCGAGATCCTGCTTGACCTCGTCGCGCAGTGCGACGTCTTGCTCGAGAACTTCCGCCCAGGAGTGCTCGACCGGCACGCGCTGGGCTGGGAGCAGTTGCACACGCGCTTCCCGCGCCTCGTCATGTGCTCGGTGACCGGCTTCGGCCAGGACGGCCCCTACCGCGCGCGCCCCGGCTACGACGGCATCTTCCAGGCGTTGAGCGGCATGATGGGCGCCTCCGGGCTGCCCGACGGCGTGCCCGGCGCGGGACCGATGAAGTCCGGGTTGTCGTTGATCGACATCCTCACCGGCCTCTACCTGTCGACCGCCGTGCTGGCCGCGATCCGGCACCGCGACCAAACCGGCGAGGGCCAGTACCTCGACGTGTCGCTGCTCGACTGCGGCATCGCCAGCCTCTCGCACTACGCCGAGAACTACCTGGTCAGCGGCGACGTGCCGGTCCGCCGCGGCAACGGGGGCTTCGGCGGTATCCCGTCTCAGGCGTTCACCTGCGCCGACGGCAAGATGATCTTCATCGTGGCGACGACCAATCCGCAGTTCGCACGCGCCTGCGCGGCGATGGGGCGTCTTGAGCTCATCGAGGACCCCCGCTTCGACTCGATCGCCGCGCGGATCGAGCACCGGCTGCAGCTGCTCGACGTGCTCGAGCGGATCTTCGCCGAGCGGCCGGCCCAGCACTGGCTCGACGTGCTGGACGCCGCCGACGTCCCGGTGAGCCCGGTCAACGACATCAGCGAGGCCCTCGCCGACCCGCAGGTGCGCCACCGCGATTTGCAGGTCTCGATGCCACACCCGCAGTACGGCGAGCTGCCGACGCTGCGCTACCCGATCCGCCTGTCCGCGACGCCCGTGCAGCGGTACACGGCGCCGCCCGAGCTCGGCGCCGACACGCACGGCGTCCTGAGCTCGCTGCTCGGGCTCGACGACGCCGAGCTCGCCAAGCTCGCTGCTGAAGGCGTGATCTGACGCAGCAAGCTCGCGAATCCGAGGCGGCGCCGAGCGGGTATCAGCGCGCCTCGCGCGGCAGACCGAGCG
This sequence comes from uncultured Actinomycetota bacterium, assembly GCA_963797455.1. GTDB lineage: Bacteria > Actinomycetota > Actinomycetes > Mycobacteriales > Jatrophihabitantaceae > Jatrophihabitans. Next base: position 937,145 of record CAWCPK010000001.1, read on the forward strand.
TCCGCTCACCGAGCACGTTGTACTGGATCTGGGTCGTCCCGCCGTAGATCGACTCCGCCCGGCTGCCGAGGAAGACCTGTTGCAGCCGGTCGAGCCCGTAGCCGTCCGCGACCAGCTCGGCGGCCGCCCCGGCCGCGCGCATGCCGAGTTCGCCCATGCGGACGTGCGCGGAGCTCGCGAAGACCTTGCTGATGGACGCCTGCAGGGTCGGGTCGATGCCGGAGCCCTTGATGGCGCTCATCAACCGGAGGCCGTTCCACTCCATGATCCGGGCCTCGGTCCAGGCTCGGGCGAGGTCGTGCCGCAGCGCCGAGTCGGCACCGAAGCCACGCGCGCGGGCGACCTCGATCATCTTCTCGACCTCGTGCCGGATGCGCAGGTGCTCGGCGAGCAGGGTGGTGCCGCGCTCGGTGCCGAGGGCGCCCATCGCCACCGCCCAGCCGCCGTTGACCGTTCCGACGACCATCTCCGCCGACGTCCGGGCCTCGTTGTAGAAGACCTCGCAGAAATCGGTCCCGCCGAGCACGTTGCGGATGGGACGTACGTCGACACCGGGCTGGTCCGCCGGGACGAGCAGCATCGAGATGCCCTTGTGCCGCGGCGCGTCGGGGTCGGTGCGGCAGAGCACGTACATCCAGTCGGCTCGAGCCCCGGCCGAGGTCCACACCTTCTGCCCCTCGACGACCCATTCGTCACCGTCGCGCCACGCACGGGTACGCAGGCTGGCGAGGTCGGAGCCGGAGCCCGGCTCACTGAAGCCCTGCCCCCAGAACTCCTCGACGCGCGCGATCCGCGGCAGGAACCGGGCCTTCTGCGCCGGGCTGCCGAAGGCCAGCAGGGTCGGGCCGAGGAGGTCCTGACCCTGCGACGTCGCCCGGTACGGCGGGTCGGCGGCGGCGTACTCGAGCTGGAAGACGAGCTGCTCGTCGACGCTCGCGTTGCGGCCGCCGTACTCCTCGGGCCAACCCATGCACAGCCAGCCACCGGCGGCGAGTTCCCGGTCCCATGCGAGCCGCAGGTCCCAGGCCTCGTCGTCCCAGGAGAAGCCGACACCGCGGTGTCGGGCGAAGTCACCGACCAGGTGCTCGGCGAACCACGTGCGCACCTCGTCGCGGAACTCCGCGAGGGAGGGTGACAGTGTGAGATCCACGGCGCGAGACCTTCCTGGACAGGGGGCGCGGTAAGGTTAGATGATAAACCTATTAGTGACATCCGCAGCGAGGTCTCTCGCCCCCTCGAAGGAGCCGTGATGGCCGACCGCTACGCCGACTTCCCGAGCCTGCGACTCGAGCTGGGCGAGCACGGCGTGATGCACCTCGTGCTCGACGGGCCGGGGCTCAACTCGGTCAGCCCGCAGATGCATCGCGACCTCGCAGACGTGTGGCCTGAGCTGAACCGCGACCCCGACGTCCGGGTCGTGCTGGTGTACGGCGCCGGAACCGCGTTCTCCGCCGGCGGCAGCTTCGACTCGATCCAGGCCATGATCGACAGCTACGAGACCCGCGTACAGGTGATGCGCGAGGCGCGCGACCTGGTGCTCAACCTGGTGGCCTTCGACAAGCCGGTCGTCTCCGCGATGCGCGGGCCGGCCGTCGGCGCCGGGCTCGTGGTCGGAATGCTCGCCGATGTCTCGGTGGCCGGGCGCAAGGCGAAGATCATCGACGGCCACACGCGGCTCGGCGTCGCGGCCGGCGATCACGCCGCCATCTGCTGGCCGCTGCTCGTCGGCATGGCGAAGGCTAAGTACTACCTGCTGACCTGCGACCCGCTCTCCGGCGAGGAGGCCGAGCGCATCGGCCTGGTGTCGAAGGTCGTCGACGACGAGGACGTGGTCACCGAGGCCGAGCGCATCGCGGTGCAGCTCGCGAACGGCGCTCCGAGCGCCATCAAGTGGACGAAGCACAGCCTCAACCATTGGTACCGCAGCGCGATACCCGCGTTCGAGGCCTCGCTGGGCATGGAGTTCATCGGTTTCGGCGGGCCCGAGGTTCGCGAAGGACTCGCCGCTCACCTCGAGAAGCGCCCGCCGCAGTTCACCGACCCGACGGGGACGAGCTGACATGAGCGAGACCCGGCTCGCTCTCGTCACCGGCGCCGGCGGCGGCATCGGCCGCGCGATCGTGCGCCACCTCTCCGCCGCGGGCTATGCGGTCGCGGCGTGTGACCTGAAGCAGGACGCCGCCGCCGAGGCGATCGCCGGGCTCGACGGTCCGGCCGGCGCGTTCGCGATGGACGTCTCCGACAGCGCGAGCGTCGCCACCGCCATCGCCGGCGTCCGCCGCGAACTCGGCCCGATCCACGTGCTGGTGAACAACGCCGGCATTGACAAGATCGAACCGTTCGTCGAGTCGACCGAGGAGACGTGGCGCGCCGTGGTCGGCGTGAACTACCTCGGCACGGTGATCGTCACCCGCGCCGTGCTCGACGCGATGATCGAGGCCGGCTACGGACGGATCGTCAACATCAGCTCCGACGCCGGGCGCGTCGGCTCGTCCGGCGAGGTCGTCTACTCCGGCACCAAGGGGGCGGTGATCGCGTTCGGCAAGGCCCTCGCCCGCGAGGTGGCGAAGAACGGCATCACCGTGAACGTGGTCTGCCCGGGGCCGACGGACACCCCGTTGCTCAAGCAGGTCGCCGACCGCAGCCAGAACCTGTTCGACGCGATGGCGAAGGCAGTGCCGATGAAGCGCATCGCCACGCCCGAGGACATCGCCCCGGCGGTCGTGTTCTTCGCCGGCGACGGCGCGGGCTACATCACCGGCCAGACGCTGTCGGTCAGCGGCGGCCTGACGATGGTGTGAGCGTGTTGGCGACCGACGTCCGACTGCAGCGCGAAGGTCCGATCGCCTTCGTCCGGCTCGAAGGCGCCGACCGGCTCAACGCGATCGGCACGCACACTTGCCAGGCCCTCGCCGCCGTCGTGCGCGAGATCGAGGCCGACCGAGGCATCCGGGCCGCGGTCGTCCAGGGCGCCGGGCGCGCCTTCAGCGCCGGTGCCGACATCGAGGAGATCTCCGGCTTCCGCGCGGCCGCCGACTTCGCACGGTTCGTCAACGGGTTCACCGACGCGCTCGAGCTCATCGAACACAGCCCGGTGCCGTTCGTCGCCGCACTCGCCGGCCCGGCCTTCGGCGGCGGCCTGGAGCTCGCCATGGCCTGCGACCTGCGTGTGGTCGGACGCGACGTCCGGGTCGGCCTGCCCGAGGCGAAGCTCGGCGTCCTGCCCGGGGCCGGCGGCACCCAGCGCCTGCCCCGGCTCGTGCCGCGCGGCGTCGCGTTCGAGCTGCTAGTGCTCGGGCAGCCGCTCACCGGCACCCGCGCCTACGAACTCGGGCTTGCCAACCGCGTGTGCGACTCGGCGGCGGAGGTGCTCGCCTGCGCGACCGAGATGGCGCACGCCCTCGCCGCCGGCGCGCCGCTCGTGCCACACCTGGCCAAGCAGCTTCTGCGCGACACCGCGGGCCTCTCCGTCCGAGACGGAGTTGTCGTCGAACGCGAGATCGCCACCGCGCTGTTCGACAGCGCCGACGGCCGCGAGGGGTTCGCCGCGTTTGTCGGGAAGCGGCCGCCCGTATTCTCCGCCGAGCGGCCATGAACGTCGACTACCCGGAAGAGACCGTCGCGTTCCGCGAGGAGATCCGTGCGTTCCTTCGCCGCGAGCTGCCGGCCGACTGGGCCGGACTCGGCGCCCTGGACGAGGACGCCGCCAGAGAGTTCACCGCCTGGTGGCGCACCCGGATGGCGTCGGTCGGATGGCTCACGCCGAGCTGGACGCGCGAGTACGGCGGTGCGGGCCTGACACGGCTGCAGCAGGTCGTCCTCGCCGAGGAGTTCGCCCGCGCGGGGGTGCCGGTGCGCGGCGCCAACGACGTGTTCAGCGTGAAGATGATCGGCAACCTGCTGCTCGCGCACGGCACCGAGGAGCAGAAGCGGTACTTCCTGCCCCGCATCGTCAGCGGAGCCGACCGCTGGTGCCAGGGATTCTCCGAGCCGGACGCCGGTTCCGACCTGGCCGGGCTGCGCACGCGGGCGCGGCTCGTCGACGGCGAGTGGGTCATCGACGGCCAGAAGGTGTGGACGTCCGACGCGCGCACCGCCAACTGGATCTTCCTGCTCGCGCGCACGGACCCCGACGCGAGCAAGCACGCCGGCATCACCATGCTGCTCGTGCCGATGGAACAACCGGGCATCACCGTTCGGCCGATCCACATGATCACGGGCGGGAACAACTTCAACGAGGTCTTCTTCGACGGTGCGCGCACCGCCGAGGACAACGTCGTCATCGGCCCCGGCAAGGGCTGGTACACCGCGATGGCATTGCTCGGGCTCGAGCGCGGTGACGAGGCCGCAACCAACCCGATCTTCTTCCGGGCCGAGGTCGACCGGCTCATCGCGCTCGCGCAGGAGCGGGGTCTCGCCGGCGACGCGTTCGTCCGCGACCGGCTCGCTCGTGCCGTCACCCGGGCCGAAATCATGCGCTATCTCGGGCTGCGCACGCTCACCGGCTGGCTCAGGGGCGAGACGGCCGGCGCCGACGCGTCGGTGTCGAAGCTGTACTGGAGCGAGCACCACCGCGAGACCACCGATCTCGCGGTCAGTCTGCTCGGGGCCGACGCGCTGACGCCGACCGGACGCCGGCCGATCCGGCACTACCGCACCGACGACCCCGACGCACCGAACTCGACCGCGTCCTGGGTCGGGACGTGGCTCACCGCGATCTCGGGGACGATCTACGCCGGTACGTCAGAGGTCCAGCGCAACATCCTGGCCGAGGCGGTGCTGGGTCTGCCCAAAGAGCATCGGGCGCGATGAGCGAGCGCAGCGAGGGCATGCGATGAGCGACGAACTACTTGTCGAGACCGACGGCCAGGTGCGAGTGCTGACGCTGAACCGCCCCCACGCCCGCAACGCGATCAACTCGGCGCTCGGCGCGGCACTGCACGAGGCGCTCGTCGCCGCGGACGCCGACCCGGACATCCGCTGCCTCGTCGTCACCGGGGCGGGTGAGCTCGCCTTCAGCGCCGGCGGTGACATGAAGGAGATGGCGAGCACGGACGGCCCGGACATGGGCGGCGGGGCCCGAGTGATCACCGGGGCGCTGCGGCACCGGCCGGCGAAACCGGTGATCGCCGCGGTCAACGGCCTGGCCTTCGGCGGCGGGCTGGAACTCGTCCTCGCGTGCGACCTCGCGGTGAGTGCGGAGCACGCGACCTTCGCGCTGCCCGAGGTGCGCCGCGGCGTGCTCGCGAGCGGCGGCGGGCTGGTCCACCTGCCGCGTCTGGTCGGCCCGCGCCGCGCGTTGCAGCTCATCCTCACCGGGACGCCGATCGACGCCGCGACCGCGCTCGCCTGGGGCCTTGTCAACGGGGTCGTCCCGTCCGGCACCGCGCTGGCCGCGGCGCTCGACCTCGCCCGGACGATCGCCGCCAACGCGCCGCTGTCGGTGCGCTACAGCAAGCAGACCGCGCTCGGCACGCTGACCGCGAGCGAGCACGACTCATGGCGGCTCAACAGCGCGGCCTACCAGGCGGTGCGCCGCAGTCCCGACGCACTCGAGGGCCCGCGCGCGTTCGCCGAGGGCCGGGCTCCGGTCTGGACGGGCCGGCTCGACTGGACCGGCCGGCTCGACTGGACCGGCCGGCTCGACTGAACCCGCCGGCTCGACTGAACCCGCCGGCTCGTATAGGGACGCGCTCAGCCGAGCAGGTCCGCCGCGAAGCCGGCGAGCAACTCGACCCGGCGGCGGTGCCACGCCGCGGACTCCGCGGTGCCTCCGCCCATGCCACCGGACATCGTGCCCTGCGCGATCCGGCGCGCGATCCCCTCGACGATGATCGCCCACCGCCAGGCGCTAAGCGCAACGAAAACCGGAAGGTCCTGCGTCGCGACGCCGGTGCGCGCGGCGAAGCGCGTCGCGAGTTCGTCGAAGGACGGGTACCCGGCCACGGCAGAGGGGTCGACGTCGCCCTCGAGAACGCCGTCCGGCGCCTGCATGCGGGCACCGAGGAAGCCGAGGTCCGCCAGGCGATGACCGGTCGTGGCCAGTTCCCAGTCGAACACCGCGGCGATGCGGGGCGCACCGGCCGCGCCGTCGGCCGTCGGCTCCTCGTCGATCAGCACGTTGCCGAAACGGTAGTCGCCGTGGACGAGCACGTCGGGCAGCGGTTCGACGCCGTTCAGCGCGACGCCGAGGCGTTCGGCCGCCCGGTCGATGGCCGGAACCTCGCGCGTCGCGGTCGTGCGCCACTGGTCGGTCCACCGGCGCAACTGCCGTTGCAGGTAGGGGGTTCGACGCCGCAGCGACCCCAGCCCGGCCGCGTCGATGTCCACCGCCTGCAGATCGGCGAGAACGTCGACCAGCGCGAACCCGAGCGCGCGGCGATGCTCGGCCGCCACTGCGGCGGCCACCTCGGCCGAGCTCACCACCGTCCCGGGCACGAACTCCGTCGCATAGAAGGGATGGCCCGCGACGGAGGTGTCCGCGCACTGCGCGACCACGATCGGCACGGGAACCGCGGTGCCGCGCAGCGCCGAGACAATAATCGCCTCCCGCAGGACGTCGTGGGCTCCGCCCGTCGGGTCGTTGGTGGGCGGTCGGCGCACGACGACCCGGCGCCCGGCGCCGTCCGTGACGAGGTAGGTGATGTTCGACCATCCGCCGGAGATCGGCGTCGTCGAGACCGGCTCGACGAGCCCCAGTGTGCGGCTCAACCACGACGTGGCGGCTGCGTCGTCCGCGTCGCGGCGCGAGGGCTTGTCAACGGCGGTCATCTGTGCAAACGTCCTTTCAAATAGTTAGACAATTCTACTAAGACAGAGGCGCCGATGACAACGACCGTGGCCGCACGCCGGCTCGACATCACCGACGAGTACCTGCATGTGGTGGGCGAGGAGCCGAACTGGAACGAGAGCCGTTACATCGACTTCCACGACCCGGGCTCGGGCCTCGGCGGTTGGTTCCGCATCGGCATGCGACCGAACGAGGGGCACGCCGAGATGTCGGCGTGCATCATGTTCCCCGACGGGCGCGCCGCCTTCTCCTTCACCCGCGCGCCGATCATCGGCAACGGGCTCAGTGCAGCCGGGCAGGAGTGGACGATCGGCGACCCCTACCGCCTGACCACGGTGTCGTACGACAGGCCGCTCGCGATCTTCGACGACCCCTGGGTGCTGACCGATCCGAAGGCCGCCTTCACCTCGGCGCCGACCGAGCCGGCGCAGATCGCGCTCCGGGTCGAGACCTATGGCCTCGACGCGGTAATGGGTTCCGACCAGGCGCACATCGACCGCATCTTCCTGCCCGGGCAGGCCGACTGGCATTACCAGCACCTGTGCCGCGTAACCGGGACCGTGCGGATCGGCGACCGGGCCTTCGAGGTCGACGGTCGGGGCGGCAAGGATCACTCCTGGGGCCCGCGGAACTGGCTCGCCAAGATCTATCTGCGCTGGCTCATCGCGTTCAGCGACGACGGTGAGCTCGGATTCATGCTGGTGCGCGGGGTCGGCCCCACGAAGCGCACCCGCAGCGGCCACGTGTGGGAGCGCGGCAGCTTCTACGAGGTCGACGACTTCGAGATGCGCAACACCTACAGCGACAGTGCGCCGTACGAGCTGTTGCGCACCGAGCTGACGATCCGTTCGGGCGATCGTGAATGGTCGGCCATTGGCACCCCGGAGGCGTGGTTACCGCTGCGGCACCGAGCCCAGGACGAGCACGGGAAGCCGGCGCTGCTGCGCATCGTCAAGTCCCCGACGCGCTGGCGCTTCGGCGACGGCCGGGCGGGGACGGGCATGAGCGAGATCCACGACCGGCTCGACGCGGCGGGCCGGCCGGCCGGCATCGACGACTAACTGGGGACTCGCTGCGCGTCGAGGTCGAGGCTCCGCACGGGGACGGCGGCGTCCAGTGCGAGCAGGGCGGCGTGCGCCGCGCGAGCGCCGTCGCCGAGCACCGGGGCCGCGGCGGCAACGAACTTGTCGGCGAGCCGATCGGGGCCGAGGGGACGCTCGGGGCTGCCCGGCCGGTCCGGGACATCCACGACGCGCCGCTGACCGTCGGCCAGCACGGCCGTCAGCCGGGCGCCGCGGTGGGCGGGGAAGCGGGCGTCGAAGGCAGCATCCGGCACCAGCCGCACGCGGGCGGTCAGGTGCTGCACGAGCCCGTCGTCGGCCACCAGCTGCTCGAACATCCGTTCAGTGCCGGCCGTCAGTGCCGCGGCCACGAGATACGGGATGCTGAAGTTGCGCTCGGCCGCGGTGCGTGGAGCGGCTATGCCCGCGGTGGCGATCGCGGTCGCGTATGTCTCGACGACGATCTGGTCCACGTCCGTCGCGGCAAGGCCGTCGGCCCGCAACCTGGCCGCGGCGTCGATCGGCGCGAACGCGTGCCCGCAACAGGCGAACGGCTTGACGGTCACCTGCTCGATCGCGAGCGGGCGGTCCGTACCGGCACGGCACGCCGCCCAGTCCGTCGTGGTTCCGGTTGCTGCCGCGAAGCCTGCCGGGCCCTCCATGACGTCGCCCGCTCCGGTGACGCCGCCGGCGGCGGCCGCCGCCGCCACCACGCCGGCCTGCGCCGCCGCACCCGCGTGCAGCGGCTTGCCCCCGGCGTCGCTGCGGAAGGTCTGCTGCACCCCACCGGCTGTGGTGGCGGCGAGCGAAAGCGCGTGGGCCAGGGTGTCGGCGTCGGCGTCGCGCAGGTCGGCGGCTGCAGCGGCCGCCGCGACGGCGCCGGCGGTGCCGGTCGTGTGCCAGTGCGCGTAATGCGCCGGCCCGAGGTCGACCGCGAGCCGGCAGCCCACCTCGTAGCCGACCACCACGGCGCGCAGCAGCCGCCCGAACGTCGCATCGCGCTGCTCGGCGACCGCGAGCGCCGCCGCCACGACCGGCGCGCCGGGGTGGAACAGGCCGGGCGCGTAGATGTCGTCGAGCTCGAGCACGTGCGCGGCCGCGCCGTTGACGAGCGCTGCCGTGGGGGCCGCCACGCGCACCCCGCGACCGACGACCCGGCTCGGTCCGTCGCCCGGGCCGAGACCGTCCAGCAAGGCCGAGGTGATCGGCCGGGTCGAACCGCCGAGCGTTACCGCCAGCCAGTCCAGGAACGCGTCACGGGCCGCCGGGCGGATCCGCTCCCCTTCCTGCTCGCGCAGCCTCACCGCCTGCTCGGCCAGGGCGCCGACGACCGTGTTCATCGGCCTACCCTCGCTTCGCTCGGTTCGGTCGCCAAAGGAGGACGATTCTCATTGTTCGCTCCGCAAGCGTCGCTCACTGAACCACCGCACACACCGCATCGACGGCGACCACGCCCTCGCCCTCGCGGAGCACCAGGACCGGGTTCGCCTCTGCCTCGACGACGACCGGATCCCGTCCGAGGGCGAGCTCCGACATGCCGACGACGGCCCGGGCGAGCGCCTCCAGGTCACCACGCGGCGCCCCGCGGTACCCGGTGGCCAGGCGCAGGCCGCGCACCTCGGTGACCATCTCGCGGGCCTGCTCGAGGGTCACCGGGGCGAGGCGCACGCTGCGATCCTGATACACCTCGGCGAGCACTCCACCGGCGGCGAGCACCACTACCGGCCCGACGTCCGGGTCGCGGCGAAAGCCGATCAGCGCCTCGGCGACGCCGCGGGCCTGGTGCTGCACCAGCAGGCGGTCGACGGTGAAGCCCGGCCGAGCCTCGCAGACGTCGCGCGCGATGCGCTGTGCGGCCTCCCGCAAGGCGGCTGCGTCGTGGAGCCCGAGCACCACCCCGCCGACGTCGCTCTTGTGCGCCAGCGCCGCGGAGAGCACCTTCGCCACTGCCGGGGCCGGCACCGGCAGGTCGACCGGCAGATCGTCGACGGCGACGACAGCGCGCTGCGGGCTCGGTATGCCGGCCCGGGCGAACACGGCGTAGGACGCGTCCTCGTCCAGGGTGGTGACGACGGCGCCCGAAGGCACCGATGCGACCGTCGCGGCGGCCGTCACGCCGCGGCGTCCGAACACGGCGGCCACCGCGTCGGCGCAGGCCTCCGGTGTCCGGAACGCGGGGACGGCCTTCTGCCGCAGCAGCCGCAATGCGTCCGGCGCCGACGGCACCACGAAGACCCCGAGCGGTGTGCTCGCATCGGCGCAGTCGATGATCGGCGCGACACTGACCTCGGGCGTGAAGCGCGCCGAGCTGCCCGGCACGGCGACCACCGCGTCGAACTCCGGTGCCGTCAGCAGGACGTCGAGGGCGGCCTTGATCGTGTCGTACTTCGTGCCGGCCAGGGTGAGGTCGACGAGCGCACCCGCGGCGTGGATGCCGAGCTCGGCCAGCCGGTCGCGTGTGGCGGTTTCCGGCTCGGTGACGGCCACGCCGGCGGCGGACAGGCAGTCGACCGCCATGGCCCCGCCGCCGCCGGTGGTCGACACGACCGCGACCCGCGGGGGAGCCGGCGACGGCTGCGGCGGCACGCGCCGCGCCAGCAACTGTGCCTCGAGCAGCGCGTCGAAAGTGGTGACCCGGGCGATGCCGTGCGCGCGGAGGAAGGCCTCCGCGACGGCGTCGTCGCCGGCGAGGGCGCCGGTGTGCAGCACGGAGAGCCGCGCGCCGTCCGTGGACCGGCCCAGCTTGTACGCGACGACCGGCTTCCCGTGCGCGGCGGCAGCGCGGGCGAAGGCGGCGAGGTCGCCGGCACCGGACAGGTTCTCGAGGAACAGCGCGAAGCTGCTCACCTGAGGGTCCTCGACGGCGGCCAGGCAGATCTCGCCGAGCGACAGGTCGAACTCGTTGCCGGTGGAAACCATGGCCGCGAAACCCAGGCCCATCTCCGCGCCGCGCGACAGCAGGGCGCCGAGGGCGCTGCCCGACTGCGAGGCCACGAAGACGTCGCCAGCCGGCAGGGCCGGCTCGGCGAACGCGGCGTTGCCGGTCAGCGCCATTGCCCGGACCGGATTCGCGACACCCAAGCTGCTCGGGCCGAGCAACCGCAAGGCCGAGCCGGCGATGATCTCGCGGAGCTCGTCGCGTCGCCGGGCGCCGGCCGCCGTACCGGCGAGGAAACCGTCGGCCACGACGGTCGCGACCGGCACGCCGAGCTCCGCACACTCGCGCACCGCCGCAACCGCGGCGTCGGCCGGCGTGAGGACGAGCGCGTGGTCGGGCACGACCGGCAGGTCGCGCAGCGAGGGCCAGGCGTGCTCGCCGAGCACGGTCGAGCGCGTCGGGTTCACCGGGTAGACCTCCCCAGTCCAGCCGTGCCCGCGCAGGAACTCCAGGGGACGGGCGGCCGGTTTGCCGCGAACGTCCGACGCGCCGACCAGCGCCACCGCCCTGGGCGAGAAGAGCGCCTCGTAGAGGCGGCCGGTCACCTCAGCCGGCCCGGGACGGGAACCGGCGGCCGAACACGTGCTCGGCGATGCGGTTCTTCAGGATCTCGACCGAGCCGCCCGCGATCATCCACCCGCGGGTGCGGCGGAAGCAGTACTCGACGAGGCTGTCGTCGCAGAAGCCGGTCGCACCCATCGCCTGCATCGCGACGTCGGCGGCGAAGAAGCCGGCCTGGTTCGCCGCGAGTTTCGCCATCGCGGTCTCCGGCCCGGTCGGCAGGCCGAGCCGGTCTCCGGTCGACGCCGCGCGCTCGAGCAGCAGCTGGGCCGACTCGAGCTTCACCGCGGCGTCGGCGAACATCCACTGCAGGCCCTGGAACTCGGCGAGCGGTCGGCCGAACTGGTGCCTGGAGAGGAGGTACTCCTTCGCCCGGTCGAACGCGTAGCGACCGACCGCGATCGAACGTGCGCTGTTGCCGAGCCGCTCGACGTTGAACCCGCTGATCTGCCGCTTGAACCCGCCGGCCCCGAGCAGCACCTGCTCCGGCCCGATGCGGCACTCGTCGAAGTACAGCGGGCACCAATGCTCGCCGTTCATGTACTGCGACGGTGGGCCGATCGTCAGCCCGGGCGTGCCGCGGTCGACCAGCACCGAACCGATGCCCTCGATGCCCGGCCCGAACCGGGCATAGACGAGGTAGACGTCGGCGTCGGCGCTGTGGGTCGAGAAGACCTTGGTGCCGTTGACGACCCACCCGTCCCCGTCGGGCGTGACGGTGGTCGTCAGCTCCGTGGCCGCCGAACCGGCGCCCGGCTCGCTCATGCCGAGGGACATGAGCAGGTCGCCCGACAGCAGGCCCGGCAGGTATCGCTGGCGCTGCTCGTCGCTCGCGTATTCGGCGAAGGTGCGGATGGGGCCGAAGTTGCCGGCCTGGACGATGTCCGCGCTGCGCGGGCAGTGCGCGGCGACCGCCTGGATCGCGGTAACCGCAGCCATCAGCCCGGCACCCTGGCCACCGCGGTTCTCCGGGATGCTCAGGCCGAGCAGGCCCTGCTTGGCCAGCAGCCGGGCCACGTCAGTCGGGTAGTCGCTCTGATGCGCGCGCGCGAGCGCGCCCGGCGCGAGGTGCTCGGCGGCGAAGCTCGCGACGGAGTCGCCGAACTCGGCCAGCAAGTCGGTAGGGGTGCTCATTCCCTCACTCCGATCGGGGCTGCGTCGGCGACCGGCGGGCGGTGCAGGGCGGCGATCACGCGGCCGTGCGCGTCCGGTCTCCGTTCGTATCGTTCGAACAGGTGCGGGTCGTGGCCGGGCACGATGTGTTCCGGCGAGCTGGCCATCGACTCGATGCGCTCGTACCCGTCGAGGACCTGCTCGACGTCCACCATCGCCGGGAACGGATTGCGCTCGGCGAGGTTGTCGTAGTAGTGGATGCCGTCGCAGGCGAGCACCACCCACCCGCGCTCGGTCCGTACGCGTACCACTTGGGTGCCCCGGGTGTGCCCGGCGATCAGCCGCACCTCGAGACCGGGACGCAGCTCGCGGTCGCCCTCGACGACCGTCACGCCTCCGTTGTAGAGGCGGCGCACGACACCGACGACGTCGTCGACCTCGAAGAAGTGGCTGAGCCGGTGGTGCCGCATCGCCGGGCCAGTCGTGTACTCGAGCTCGGCCCGCTGTACCACGAGCTGCGCGTTCGGGAAGTCCGCGACGTTGCCGGCGTGGTCGTAGTGAAGGTGGCTCAGCACGACCGTCCGCACATCCTCCGGACGTCCGCCCACCGCGCGCACTGCGTCGCCGGCGCCGAGGTCGAGCACCCGCCCGCGCCGCTCCCCCGCTTCCCGGCTGAACCCGGTGTCGACGACGACCACCTCGCCGTCGAGTGCGTCCCCGCAGGTGAGCACGAAGACGACGAAGTCGATGGCCGCCGAGCCGCAGCGCTCGCCCGGGCTCAGGAAGTTGTCGCGCGCCGGGCGCTGCGCCGAGGCCACCCGCACCGCCCATACCTGCCACGTGGCGGGCGCCTCTTGATCAGGCACGACCCTCGATCACCTTGATCATCACGGGGTAGTACGCGTCGCCGAAGCCCGCGTCGTGTGCCCGCTGCAGGAGGTCCATCGTCTGCTGAGCAGAGCCGGTCGGGACGTCGGAGTCCTTCGCCAGTTGCAGCGCCAGAGCGAGATCCTTGATCGCGTAGTCGGTCGGGAAGGCCTTGGTCGGGAATTCGTCGACGAGCATCGTCGCCGAGGCCGTGTTGCGGAGCGCAAAGCTGTCGGCCGAGCCCAGCTTCAAGCTCGCGAACAGGGTCTCCGGCGCAACGCCGGCCGCACGCCCGATCGCCAGCGCCTCCGCGAGGGCGTTCATGTTGATGAACAACACCATGTTGTTCATGATCTTGAGCACCTGGCCGGCACCGACGTCCCCCGCGCGCACGATGTCGCTGCCCATGCACGACAGCAACGGCTCGAGTTCGCCGAAGCTCTCCTCGGGGGCACCGACGGTGATGAGCAGCGTGCCCGCCTCCGCCGCCTGGCGCTGCCGGGCGACCGGCGCGTCGACCAGCAGGACTCCCTCCTTGGCCATGAGCTGAGCGAGCTCGCGCGTCCGGGTCACGTCGCTGGTGCTCATGTCGACCACCACCGCTGTGCGCCGCGGCGCGGCCAGGATCTCCTGGCACACCGACTCGACCTGGGCGATCGACGGCAGCGAGAGGAACACGACGTCGGCGTCGGCGGCCACCGCCGCGACGCTGTCACGGGCCTGTGCACCGATCTCGACCGCCTGCGCCACCGCGTCGGGGACCGGATCGAAGACGACGACCGGATGCCGCGAACGGCGTACCAGGTTCGCGCACATGCGCGAGCCCATCACGCCCAGCCCGATGAACCCGAGCGTCTTAGCCTCGCTCATGCTGAGATGTCCACGATCACGCTCTTGACCTGCGTGTAGTGCCGCATCGCGTCGACGCCCTTCTCCCGGCCCAGCCCGCTGTTCTTGTAGCCACCGAACGGAATCTCCACCCCCGCGCCCACGTAGCGGTTGATCTGGATCTGCCCGGCGTCCAGCCGGGCGGCCACCGTGTGCGCGGTGGCGACGTCCCGACTGAAGATGCCGGCCGACAGGCCGTACTCGGTGTCGTTGGCCATCGCCACGGCCTCGTCCAGATCGTCGAACTCGAGCACCGACTGGACCGGGCCGAAGATCTCCTCGCGCGCGACCGGCATGTCGTTGCGGACGCCCGCCAGCAGCGTCGGCGCCACGAAATGTCCGCCGTCGACGTCAGCGCGTTCACCTCCGGTAACGACATGCGCGCCGCTCGTCCGCGCCGAATCGACGAACGACATCACCCGCTCGAACTGCCGCTGCGAGATCAGCGGGCCGACGTCCGGCTCGTCCAGGCCGTGTCCCAGCGAAAGCCCGGCCATCCGTTGCGCGAGCAGGTCCACAAAGCGATCGCGCACCCTGCGGTCGACGATGAGCCGTGTGGTGGCGAAGCACGACTGGCCGGAGTTCCGGACGACCGCGAGCGCACCCGCGTGCGCTGCCGCGTCGAGGTCTGCGTCGGCACACACGATCGTGGGCGACTTCCCGCCGAGTTCGAGGTTGACGCCGACTATGCGGCGGGCGGCGATGGTGCCCACCTTCCGGCCGGTGGCAACCGACCCGGTGAAGGTGATGTGCCTGACGAGCTCGTTCGAGATCAGATGTTCGCCGGTCGGATCGCCGGCGCCGAGCACGACGTTGCAGAGACCGGCCGGCAGCCCGGCCTGCACCATGAGCCGCGCGGCGAAGAGCGTGGTGAGCGGAGTCAGCTCCGAGGGCTTGACCACGACTGCGTTGCCGGCGGCCAGACTCGGCGCGACGCCACGGGTGAGCTGGGTGAGCGGCGCGTTCCACGGGGTGATGTGGGCGATGACGCCGTACGGCTCACGCAGCGTGTAGGCGAACGTGCCGGCCGGCTGCGGGATCGTCTCGCCCTGGATCTTGTCCGCGAGTCCGGCGTAGTACTCGAAGTAGCGCGCGCTGCCGGCGATGTCGGCGCGCGCTTGCGACAGGGGCTTGCCGCAGTCGATGGTCTCCAGCCGGGCAAGCAGGTCGGCGTCGCGCCGCAGCGCCGCGGCGACCGCGGAGAGGCGCCGCCCCCGCTCGGCCGGATCCAGCGCACGCCACGAGCCGAAGGCCTCGTGCGCACTGCCGACTGCTGCGCCGACCGTCTCGGCGGGCGTCTCGGCGAACCGGGCAACCACCACGCCGGTCGCGGGGTCTTCGACATCGAAGGTGGGCGCGGCCGAGTCGGCGGGAGTGAACTCTCCGTCGACGAAGGCGCTCAGCTCGACGGGCAGAGCAGCCTCATGCCAAGTCGCCGCGACATCCGCGCGGCCCATCACGCTCACCACCGCTGACCACCAAACAGTTAGACAATTGTGGGTATCAAGCTATATTGACGAGGACGAGGTGTCCAGCGACCGGCCTTGAGCCCGACCCACCCAAGGGGAAGTGCGTGTACGACGACTACGTCCCAGGCCCCGAGGCGACGTGGACGCAGCGGGTGATGCGGCACCTCGACACCGACCTCGGTGAGCCCGCACTGGTGGCGGCGACGCCGGCCGGCACCGAGACCTGGACCCGCGGCCAGTTGCGCACCATGGTCGCCGGTGCCCTGGAACTGTTCGATGAGTTGGCCGTGCCGGCGCACGCGCTGGTGCCGGCGCTGCTCACCACCCGGCCCGCGTCGGTCGCGGCGCTGATCGCCGGAGCCCTGTCCGACCGGCCACTGGCGCCGCTCGCGCCGCGCATGACGCGCAGCGAACTCATCGGCTGCGTCGGCGACATCCCCGGCCAGGTGATGCTGGCCGAGCCCGAGTCGGCTGATCTCGCGGGCGAGGTGGCCTCCGCCACGGGAAAGCGGGTCGTACTGGTCGACAGTGATCTGGCCGGCACCGCGCCGCTGGTGCCGCGCAGCGACCCGCGTGCGATCGCGCTCGTGATGCACACGTCCGGCACGACCGGCCGGCCCAAGCGCGTCGCCGCCGCGGAGTTCGCCCTGGGCCGGCGCTCGGACGTCAACGGCTACCTCATCGGCATCCGCCCGGGTGACCGCGTCGTCACCACGTCGCTGTTCCACCATGTCGGCGGCCTCGGCAACATCGCTGTCGCCCTCGGCAACGGCGCCGCCGCCGTCCTGTTCCCGCGCTTCTCTGTCGCCGCCTGGCGCATGCTCGAGAACGTCGCCCCGACGCAGGCTGTCACCATCCCGTCGGTATTCGAGATGCTGCTGGCGGAGGACGCGCTGCACTCGAGCACGATCCGCCGACTCGCCTACGGCGGGGCGCCGATCCACCCGCAGACGATGCGCCGGGTACAGGAGGTCATGCCTGAAGTCGAGTTCGTCAACCTCTTCGGGCAGACGGAGGGCTCCCCCGTTGCCACGCTCGGCCCGGCTGCGCACCGGGCGGCCGTCTCGGGGCAGGAGCACTTGCTCGAGTCGGTGGGCCGACCCGCGCCGGAGACCGAGCTCGTCATCTACGACCCGGACGAGGACGGCGTCGGCGAGGTCTGGGCCCGCGCTCCGCACTCGTTCCTCGTCGACGACCAGGGCTGGCAGCACACGGGGGACATAGGCCGCATCGTCGACGGCTACCTGTACCTCGTCGGCCGGCGCGGTGACAAGATCATCCGCGGTGGGGAGAACGTCTACCCGCTCGAGGTCGAACAGGTCCTGGCCCTGCACCCGGGCGTCCGCGACGTCGTCGTCGTCGGCATCCCCGACCAACGCCTCGGCGAGACGATCAAAGCGTTCGTAGTCCCGACCGGCGCGACGCCGGACCCGGAGGCACTGCGCGGTTTCGCCCGCGAGCGACTCGCCGGATTCAAGGTCCCGGTCGAGTGGGAGTTCCTCACGGAGATGCCCCGCAACGCGAACGGCAAGATCCTGCGCCGCCAGCTCGCGGCGGCGCAGCGGCTCAGCTGAGCGAGCGGGCCAGCGCGCGCAGATCGTTCTTCAGCACCTTCATGCTGGCGTTGCGCGGGAGCTGCGCGACGACGTGCGCGCGGCGCGGGCACTTGAAGTTCGCGATGCGCTCGCGCGCCCAGGCGAGGAACGCCGTCTCGTCGATGTTCGCGCCCGGCGCCGCGACCAGGAAGGCCACCGGCACCTCGCCGAGACGCTCGTCGGGAGCGGACACGACTGAGATCGACTCCAGGCCGGCGTAGCGGCCGAGGACGCGCTCGACCTCGGCCGGATACACGTTGAAGCCGCCGACCAGGATCATGTCCTTCTTCCGGTCGGTGATCCGCAAGTAGCCCTGCTCGTCCAGCGTGCCGATGTCACCGGTGTGCAGCCAACCCTCGGTGTCGATGGCCGCGGCCGTCTGCTCCGGTTCGCCCCAGTAGCCGGACATCACGTTGAACCCGCGGACGACGATCTCGCCCGGCCGGCCGCGAGCGACCTCGACGCCGTCGTCGTCCACGATGCGCACCTCGACGTCCCAGGCCGGGCGGCCCGCCGTCGTCGCCAGGTGCTCGAAGTCGTCGTCGGCCACGGTCGTGGTCACCAGCGAAGTGGCCTCCGTCAGCCCGTAGCCCGCCCACATCGACTCCGGCCGCAGCTCGTCGCGGATGCGTTCGAGCAATCGCGGAGACACGACGGTCGAGGCGGCCATGGTCATGCGCAGCGCCGAAAGGTCGGCCGACCGCCGGCGCGGCGAGTCGAGCAATCCCTGGAACACGGTCGGCGGCCCGAACAGGATGCTGACGCGTTCGTGCTCCATCGTGTCGAGCACCTGGTCGACGTCGAAGGTGCGCTGCGGCAGGATCGTCACGCCGTGCAGCAGGCAGGCCATCCAGCCGGCCTTGTAGCCGAAGGTGTGGAAGAACGGCGGGACGATCAGATAGCGGTCACCGGGGCGGAAGCCCATCAGCTTGGAGTAGAAGCCGTGCGCCCGCAGCGACTGTCCGTGGGTGAGCTGCACGCCCTTCGGGTGGCCCGTCGTGCCGGACGTGAACATGATGTCCGAGAGCCAACCCGGCTCGACCGCGTCGATCGCCGCGACAGCATCCGCCGGCGCAACGGCGGACCCGCCGGACAGGAAGTCGGTCCAGGCGAGTGCTCCGGGAACGGTCGCGCCACTGAGCACTACGGTGCCGCTCGGCCGCAGCACCTCGAGATCGGGGTCGGCGCCGCGCAGCAGGCCCGGATAGTCGATGTCGAGGAAGTCGGTCGTCGCGAAGAGCAGCCGCGCGCCGCTCCTGCGCAGCACGTACGCGGCCTCCTCACCCTTGAAGCGGGTGTTGAGCGGAACGAGTACCCCGCCCGCACCGAGGATGCCCAGCGCCGCGAGCAGCCACCGCCCGGAGTTGGGGCCCCACAGCGCGACCCGGTCCCCCGGCCGGATTCCGAGGGCGAGCACCGCCCGCACCGCAGCGTGCATGTCGGCGTCCAGCTCCGCGAAGGTGCGCCGGCCGTCCTCGGCGACCAGCGCCTCCGCCGCGGGCATGCCTCGGGCGGTCAGCCGCAGCGCATTCGGGATGCTTCGGCACTCCAGGTCGTAGCGAATCCGCGCCTCCGGCGGGAGATACCACCAGGGATCGGTCACGGCCTCGCCTCGCCGAATGGTCCAGGCCGGCGGACCGCGTCGGAGCGGGGTACCAGCTGGCCGCCTCGCTCGCGGCGCGCCTCGCGCTCGGCGACCTCGTGTTCGAGGGCGTCCGCCGCGGTGGTGTCGAGGCCGTACCGGTAGAGCTGCTTGAGCTCGCGCACGACCGTCGCGTCGCGCCCGGCGATCGCCGCTCCGATCGCCTGTGCGGCCGGCAACAGCTCCGCGTGCGGGACCACGCGCGTGACGAGGCCGTGCCGCAGGGCCTCGTCCGGGTCGAGCACCCGGCCGGTGAACGACATCTCCATGGCGAGGCGCTGCCCCACCGCGCGCGGTAGCCGCGCGGTCATCCCGCCACCGGGCAGGATCCCGACCTGCGCGTGTGTGTCGGCGAACCGCGCGCGCTCCGAGGCGATCAGGACGTCCAGGCCGAGCGCAAGCTCGAGTCCACCGGTCATGACCGGACCGTTCACCGCGCCGATCGTCGGCTTGGCGAGCGTGGCGACGCGCAGGATGAGGTCGGACGCGCCCGCCGGCGGCCGGCCGAGCTCGTTGAATTCCTTGATGTCGAGCCCCGCGCAGAAGGCAGGGTCGGCGCCGGTGAGGATGATCGCGGCGACCGACGGAGAGTTCTCGGCGCGCGTCAGCGCGGAGTCGAGCTCCGCCACGAGGGCGGCGTTCAGCGCGTTGCGGGCACGCGGACGGTCGAGGGTGATCGTCGCGACGCCATCCACTTCGGCGTAGCGCACGACGGCGTCGGTCGCAGCCGGTTCGGGATTCGACATCAGCCGTCCCTCCAGTGCTCGAATCGGTTCTCGGCGAAGCCGGCCAGTACGGCCTTGCCGGCAATCACCCGCTGCAGCTCGAGCGAGCCCTGTGCGACCTCGTAGAACTTCGCTTCCCGGTAGAGCCGCTCGAGCGGGAGTTCTCGCGTCAGCCCGTACGCGCCACATACCTGCAGCGCATCGCTGGTGACCTCGGTCGCCGTGCGGCCGGTGAGCAGCCGCAGCGCGGCGACGCGGCCCTCGAGGCCGGCGCTGCCGATCTCGACGCGCTCGGCGGTGTCGTACAGCGCCGCGCGCGCGCCCAGGACGGCTGCGCTCATGTCGGCCAACAGAGCCTGCACGGTCGGGAACTTGGCGCCGATCGCCGTGCCCCGATGCGTGCGCTGCGCGGCGTAGCGCGTTGCCTCGTCGAGCGCCCGTTGCGCGATGCCCACGTTGATCGCGGCGACCCGCAGTTTGCCGAGCGCCTCCCCCGCGAGCATCACCCGGAAGCCGTCGCCGACCTTCCCGACGAGGCCGTCCGGCGCCACCCGGACGGCGTCGAGATGCACCGGACAGGCCTCGGCAGCGCCATAGGCGAGCACCTCGACCGGCCTGCCCGGCGCCCAGCCGGGCTGATCGGTTTCGGCGAGGAACGCACCCACCGCGCCGTCGTCGGTGACCGCGAAGACGAGAGCGACCTCAGCCACGGCGGCGTAGGAGATGAACGCCTTCTCACCGTCCAGGATCCAGCCGCCGCCGTCGCGCCGGGCGCGCGTCAACAGCTGCTTCGGGTCGCTGCCGGTCTGGGGCTCGGTGAACGCCCAGCACGCGAGCGCGTCACCGGCGAGCAGGCGCGGTACCCATCGATCGCGCGGCCCGGGCTGAGCGTGGTCGAGCAACGCCCGGACGACCTGGATGGTCGTGCCGGGGTAGAGCGCGGCGACCGCGCAGGCGTAGGCAATCTGCTCGAGCGCGACCACAAGCGCGAGTGCCGAGCCGCCGGCGCCGCCCTCATCGGTGCCGAAGGCCAGCGGGACGATGCCTAGCCTCTGGATCGACGCCCACACCTGCGGGTCGAAGCGTTGGGCGCGGTCGAGCTCGGCGGCGCCGTCGGCCAGCGCCCGCCACGCCTGTACACGGATGCTGCGGGCGAGCTCCTGCAGCTCGGGGTCGAGCACGATCAGGCGCCGGCGGCGTCGAGCTCGGAGGTGAGCAGGGGCTGCCCGTCGACGACCGCGAGCCGGGGCCGAACGGTCGTGACCGGCCGGTCCGTCGTCCCGCTCAGCACGGCGGCGGGGTCGCTGCGGCTCAGATCGCGCAGGTTGACCAGCGTCGGCATCATCATGGCGATATCGCCCGTCTCGGCGGCGCGCACGGCGGCCGCGGGCGCGATCCAGAAGGCCGAGTCGGCCTCCGTCCCGTACGGGACGTCCGGCCGGCCCGGGGGCAGCGCGGCGATGAAGAAGCGTGTGTCGAAGCGGCGCGGCTCGAATTCCGGCGTGACCCAGTGCGCCCACGCGCCCAGCAGGTCGGCCCGCAGGGCGAGGCCGCGCTCGCGCAGGTAGTCACCCAGCGACAGGTCGCCGGCCTCCAGGTCGCGCCGGGCCGCGAACCCGTCGTCCCCCTCGGCGGCCACGGCCACCGACCGCTCGTCCGCGCCGGCGAGCAGGATGCCGGTCTCCTCGAAGGTCTCCCGCACCGCCGCGACGACCAACGCGGCCGCGAGCTCCGGGTCGCATCCCCACCGCCCGGCCCACACGTCGGCGCCGGGCCCGATCCACGGCACCGGGGCCCGGTCAACCGGATGGACTGCGCCGCCCGGAAAGACGTGCATGCCCGCCGCGAACGCCATCGACGTGCGGCGGCGCATGAGCAGCACCTCGAGTCCGGAGGCGCTCGGCCGGGTCACCAGCACCGTCGCCGCGTCGCGCGCGGGCACGACGACGCCGTCCCAGTTCGCCAGATGGGCGGCCGCAACGGCCGAGAGTGCGCGCATGATGAGTCCTCTCAGCGAACCGGCCGAGATGGTCCAGCCGGCGAAAACCGGACCATCATGATGGGCATCAGGCAGATGATATAACTAATGCAGGTTCTCCGGCGCGGTGCATCCGTGCCCTCCCGTGGAAAGGAGCGTCAGGCGTGACGAGTCCGGAGGAAGCCGCCGCCAAGGCTCGGTGGTTCGAGGAGCACTGGCGCAGGCACGTGCCGTTCAACGTCGAGATCGGGCTCGACATCATCGACTGGGAGCCGGGCTTCGTGCGCGCCCGAGTGCCGTACCAGGCGAAGCTCTCGGCACACGACGGGATCTTCCACGGCGGAGTGCTGAGCAGCGCAATCGACGCCATCGCGTCAGGGGCCGTCGTCGCCGGCCACGATTTCACGCTCGGCAGCCGCTTCACGACCGTGACGATGACCGTCTCGTTCATGTCGGTCGCGAAGGGCGACGAGATCGTCATCGAGGGAACCTGCCTGCGCCGTGGGCGGCGGCTGAACTTCGCGCGCGGCACGGTGCTCGGGCTCGACGGCACGGTGCTCGCCGAGGGCATGGTCACGGTCAGCGCGTCGGGCGACCGGCCGCGCGTCGGGACCGCGGAGGGCACCGCTGCGGCTGTCGCGCACTGACCGGCACAGCCGCGATCAGCCGCGCCGCGGCAGCCAGTCGTCCAGCGCCTGCCAGAGCTGCTCCCTCGTATCGGCGAAGTTGTGCATGTGCGCCATGTCGGGGAACGTCGCGACGGTGATGTGCCGCGATCCCGGGTAGCCGGTCGGTTCGCGCCGCGGGTCGGACGAGACGTCCGAGTCACCGAAGCCGAGGAACACCGGGCACGTGACGCGATCGGCCCAGGGCGCGGCATAGCCGGGCGTCATGCCGTCGACGCCGGTCACCCGCGAGATGAGCGTCTCGCACTCCTTCTCGTCGTAGGCGACCAGGTCGTCGGCGACGCCCTCGACATGGAAGATGCCGCCGAAGAACCGGCGCGGGGCGCCGTGGTACATCGGCAGCTCGTCCACTCCGGAGGACGCCGCATTGTCGGCCATGATCAGGCGGCGCCGCTCGTCGGCGGGCACGCCGGTGAGGTCGCGGTGGAAGGGGATGTTGTCGATGACCAGCGGGGACGCTCCGAGGACGGCGATCGCGGCGTAGTCGGCGTACTTGCCCTGCTGGATCATGGTGATGAAGCCGCCGAGCGACTGGCCGAACCCCACGAACGTGGCGGTGCCCAGCGCCGGCAGGTCGGGCCGGAGGGAGCCCGCCAGCAGCCGGCCGGACACTTCCACGAACGCGGCGTGGGCGCCATCGCCACAGACCTCCAGCGTCATGAAGTCGCCGTCGACCGGACGGCTGCTCTCGCCGCCGCCGACGTAGTCGACCGCGACCAGCACGTCCCCCCGTTCGGCTACCCATTCGGCCTGGCTGTAGCCGGTACATCCCGGGGGTTGCAGGTCCCAGTAACGGCGGCTGTAGGTGCCGCCCGGCACCGCGAACACGACGACCGGGTCGGCCCGCAGGGTCGCCGGATCGGCGATGACCGTGCCGGCAACCGTCACCGGTTCGTCGCGCGACCCGTCGGGCATCGAGGCGGTGACATCGACCTCGAAGTCGTACCGCCGCACAGTCACGGTGCGCGCACTCCCATGCCGTCGGCGTTCGGCGCCGCCTTCGCCACGAGGTCGGGCAGGACGTCGTCCAGCTCGGCAGCCGCCCACGTACCGTGCCGGTCGACCGACGGCCCGGCGGCCCAGCCCTCGACGACGGTGATCCGGCCGCCCCACACCGCGAAGATGCGCTCGGTGACGTCCTTCGACCGCTCGCTGCCCAGCCAGACCGCGACGGGCGCGATGTTGGCAGGCGCGGTCTCGTCGAAGCCGGACTCGTCCGCCCCGGCCAGCTGCTGGATGAACGCGATGTCCTCGGTCAGCCGGGTCAGGGCCGTCGGGGCGATGGCGTTCACAGTGACGCCGTAGCGCCCGAGCTCGCGCGCCGCGATGATCGTGAACCCGGCGATGCCGGCCTTCGCCGAGCCGTAATTGGCCTGCCCGACGCTGCCGTAGAGCCCGGACGGCGAGGTGGTGTTGATGACGCGCCCGTCGACCGCCTGCCCCGCCTTCGCCGCCCCGCGCCAGTACTCGGCCGCGTGCCGGGTGGGCGCGAAGGTGCCCTTGAGGTGGACGTTGATGACCGCGTCCCAGTCCTCCTCGGTCATGTTGACGAGCATCTTGTCCCGCAGGATGCCGGCGTTGTTGACCAGGACGTCGAGCCGGCCGAAGGAGTCGACGGCCTGCTCGACCATGTTCTTGGCGCCGGCCCAGGACGCGACACTGTCACCGTTGGCCACCGCCTCGCCGCCGGCGGCGACGATCTCGTCGACGACGCCCTGGGCCAGCGTCGACGAGGCCCCCGACCCGTCCCGGGATCCGCCCAGGTCGTTGACGACGACCTTCGCGCCCTCGCGGGCGAAGGCAAGCGCGTACTCGCGCCCGATCCCGCCGCCGGCGCCCGTCACGATGACCACCCGGCCGTCACACAGTCCGCTCACGATCACTCTCTCCGCCGCAGGATCAATAGATAGATGATTCTACTGATAATCCGGATGGTTGCCAGCCTTGTGCGATCAGGCCGACACCTGAGCAGCCTGCTCGGCGAGCACGTCCGCGTACTTGGCGCGGGCCTCTTCGACGCGTCGCGGCAGCCACTGGGAAGGCAGTTCGTCTGCGACCGCAGCGTGGTCGCGCAGGATCAGCCGGGCAGCGGAGGAGAGATGCGACTCGGTCGGGCCGTCCCACACCGCATATCCCGGTGCGAGCGACCACATCGCCCCGAACGGCATCTCGTTCGACAGGCCCAAGGCACCGTGCAGGTGCATCGCCCGGCGCGTGACGTCGTGCGCGACCTGGGCCGAGAGCACCTTGGCGACCGCGATGTCACGCCGGACGGCCGGCGAGTAGCCGTGCCCCTGGTCGATGCGCCACGCCGTCCGCAGCACGAAGAGCCGGAACTGCTCGATCTGCGCATAGCTCTCGGTGATCGCCTGTTGCACGAGTTGCTGCTCGGCGAGCCGCCGCCCCCGCAGCGTGCGGCTCAGCACCCGCTCGCACGCCATGTCGAAGGCGTACTGCGCCTGCCCCACGGCGCGCATGGCGTGATGAATCCGCCCGCCCGACAACCGGGTCTGCGCGATCTCGAAGCCCTGGCCGGGTTTACCGAGCAAGCCGTCCGCGGGTACCCGGACGTCGCGGTAGCGCAGGAAGGCGTGGTCCATCGCCTCGGGATCCTCGTTCATGTACTGCGTGCGCCGGACCATCTCGACGCCAGGCGTGTCGCGCGGGACGAGGAACATCGACATCCGGCGGTAGGGGTCGGCATCGGGGTCGGTGACCGCGATGACGATGAGGAAGGCGGCCTCCTCCGAGTTCGACGTGAAGAACTTCTCGCCGTTGATCAGCCAGTCGCTTCCGTCCTGGACGGCGGTGCAGCGGAAGCCGAGCGGGTCGGCGCCCCCGTGCGGCTCGGTCATCGAGAAGGCCGAGAACAGCTCGCCGTCGAGCAGCGGCTGAAGGTAGCGCTGCTTCTGCTCGGGCGTGCCGTAGTGCGCGATGATCTCGGCGTTACCGGTGTCCGGACCCTGCACACCGAAGATCGTCGGGCCCCATTGGTAGGGCGAGATGATCTCGTTCATCAGGCTGAGCTGCACCTGCCCGAACCCGCGGCCGCCGAGTTCCGGGCCGAGGTGACAGGCCCACAACCCGCGGTCACGCACCTGGTTCTTGAGCGGGTCGATGACCTTCTTGAGCCAGGGCGGCGGCACCTTGTGATGGTAGTGCGGCCAGAGCAGGTCGAGCGGGGCCACCTCCGTGACAACGAACTCCCGAATCCACTGGAGTTGGGCGTCGAACTCCGGGTCGGTGCTGAAATCCCACATGCGATGCGATCCGCCGATCTCTAGGACATCTGCCGGTAGGCGCCGCCGTCGACGCGGATGAGCGTCCCGGTAACGAACGAGCTTCTGGCCGAGGCCAGCCATAGTGCTGGTCCGACGAAGTCCTCGGGCGCCCCGATGCGCCCCAGCGGCACGTCCTTCGTCGACGCGGCGCGCATCTCGGGCGTCCACGCAGCGGCGATGTCGGTGTCCACTGCGCCGGGCAGCAACGCGTTGACGCGCACGGAGGGCGCGAACTCCGCCGCCAGCGCGACGGTCAGCGCGTTCAGCCCGGCCTTCGCGCAGGCGTAGACGATCTCGCTCGGCCCGGGGCGCAGCGAGCCGATGGTGCTGACGTTGACGATCGACCCGCCGCCGGCCGCGGCCATATGGGCCCCGAGCCGGGCGGAGAGGCGGAACGGTCCCTTGAGGTTCACCGCCGACACCTTGTCGAAGTAGGCCTCGGTGATCGTGGCGACGCCGTCGTGGTGCGGTGACATGCCCGCGTTGTTGACGAGGACGTCGCAGCGGCCGTAGCGCGTCAGCACCTCGTCGGCCAGCCGGTCCGAGTCGTCCCAGCGGCCGGCGTGATAGGCGACCGGCAGGCAGTGCGCGCCGTGTGCCGCATCCAGTTCGTCCGCGACGGCGCTACAGTTCTCCAGCTTGCGGCTGGCGATCACGACATCGGCGCCGGCCGCCGCGAAGCCAGCGGAGATCGCCCGCCCGATCCCGCGGCTGCCGCCGGTGACGACCACCACCCGTCCGGCGAACTCCCCGTTCATGCCCGCTCCCCGCGCGCGAAGGCGGCCGCGCTCCGGGTGAGCCGCGGGACGAGCTCGGCCATCATGTTCGCCGAGTCGGGCACGCCGGCCGCATGCTTGCGGGCGTAGGTGCCCTCGAGGATCACCGCGAGCTTGAACAGCGCCAGGCATTGGTAGTACGGCAGGGCGGACACGTCCCGCCCCGAACGCTCGGCGTAGCGCGCAGCCAGCTCTGCCCGGGACGGGTAGCCCTCGACCCCGCCCGCCTGCTCCTGCAGCACCGGCGCCTCACCGGGCTCCGTCCAGCGGGCGAGCAGGTGGCCGATGTCCAGAAGCGGGTCGCCGATCGTGCCGGTGTCCCAGTCGATCACCGCCGCCAGCCGGGGCGGGAGGTCCGGCGCGACCATGACGTTGAACGGGCTGTAGTCGCCGTGGATGATCGCGGGCGGGCCCATCGCCGGACGGTTGCGCTCGAGCCACCCGGTGACGAACTCCAACTCGGGCAGGTCGCGCACGCGATACCGGTCGAGTTGCGCGAGCCACCGCGCCACCTGCCGTTCCAGGAAGCCGTCCGGCCGGCCGAGGTCGGCCAACCCCCGCGCCCGCCAGTCGACCTCGGCGAGGTCGACGAGGTCGACGAGCGCGTCGACGTATGCCTCGGCGATACCACGACGGTGCTCGGGGTTCGACGCGAACGGCTCCGGGAGCACGAAGCCGGGCGTGAACCCGACGATCTTGTCCATGATCAGGAACGGCGCACCGATGACCTCTGCGTCCTCGCACAGCACCCGCGCGGTCGGGTGCGGCACCGCCGAGCCGTCCAGTGCGGTCAGGATGCGGAACTCGCGCGTCATGTTGGACGCGCTCTTGTCGTTGAGGACCGCCGGCGGCCGCCGCAGCACCCACACCTGATCACCCCGGCGCAGCTCGAACAAGGCGTTGCCCATGCCGAGATCGGTACCGAGCGGCTCGCTGGCGAGCGGCTGCGCCGGATCGCCGAGCCGGTCGCCGAGCCACGCCGAGAGAGCATCGACGTCCAGGGTCGGCCGTTCGACGTCGAGTCCCTTGTTCGTCGTCATTGCATCCGGCCTTCACCAATCGTGTCAGTGAGTGTCAGTATGGTCAGTATCTGTCGTAAACGCCAGACCCTGACGGAAGGAAGCGAGTGCGCAGCAAAGAATCGGTGGTGGAGCCGTTGCCGGCGCGGCGACGCCGGCTGATGCGGGCCGATATCGAGCACGTGGCCATCCGGATGTTCCTCGACCGCGGCTACGACGCGGTGTCCGTCGACGACATCGCCGAGGCCGTGGGCATGTCGTCGCGCACGTTCTTCCGCTACTACGCGACGAAGGACGAGATCCTGCGCAGCTACCGGCGTGGGCTCGGCGACGCGCTGGTCGACGCCTTTGCCGCCCAACCGGACGTCGCGCCCGCCACGGTCGCGCTGCGCGCGGCCTATGCCGCGACGTCCCACGTTGCCAAGCCCGAACGCGAGCGCGTGCGTGCCCTCGGCCGCCTGCTCGCCACGGCGCCGGCGGTGCACGCCCGCACCGTGGGCGAGAGCCTCCTCGACGACCGCATCGAGGCCGAGTTCGCTCGCCGATCCCGCGCTCGGCGAACCGACCCGCGGCCGGCCGTCGTCGTCGCCGCCGTTGCCGCCGCGGCGACCGTTGGCTGGAATCGTTGGGTCGCTCATGACGACTCGCGCGACCCAGCGGTCGTCGTCGCCGCAGCGATCGACCTGCTCCGCCTGGCCGACTGAACCGCGCCGCGCCCGCCGACCCCAAGGCTCCACCCGGGCGGCGCGATCAGGCGCGGAGGTTCGCGGCAGTGGCTTGCAATCGCCGCACGAGATCCGTGTCGTCCAGACGTGACATGACGAACTCGCGCACATGGCCACCGGCGGCGTGCACGACGCGGCCCGTGATGTCGTGCGCGTCGTCGGTGCAGAGTGCGGCGACCACCTCGGCGACACGGTCCGGCGCGAGGTCGAGACCCGGGGGGATGCCCTGCTCATCGAGGTACGCCTGCGACATGCGGGTCAGCGCACCCGGCGACAGCGCATTGACCGTGATGCCGTGCGGCCGACCCTCGAGGGCAGCCGACATCGTCGCGCCCCAGATCGCCGCCTTCGCCGTCGAGTACGCGATGCCGCCCGCCATCTCGCTGCGCAACGCGGCCTCCGAGAGCGTGTTGACGATGCGGCCCCAGCGCTGTGACCGCATGTGCGGAAAGGCGGCGTGCATCGTGGCGATGGTGCCGACGGCATGCACCTGGAGATTGGCCCACACGTCGGCTTCGCGCACTGCCATCAGTGTGTCGGTGTGCAACGTTCCGGCGTTGTTGATCAGAATGTCTATCCGGCCGAACGCGTCGACAGCGCGCTGCACCGCGGCCGCCGCGCCTGCGAACGTCCGGATGTCCGAGGTGTCCGCGACGGCGGTCCCCCCGAGATCGCGTAGCTGCGCGGCAACCGCCTCGGCCCGCGACGGATCGGGGTGTTCCCCGTGGACGTCCCCACCGATGTCGTTCACGATCACGTACGCGCCTAGGCGGGCGAGCAGCTTCGCGTGCGCGGACCCGAGTCCGCCGGCCCCGCCGGTGACGAGGGCAACCCGGCCCGCGATGCCGGTCAACCCGTTGTCGGTCACTTCGCCCCGTTCAGTACGCCCGCAGCCCCATGGATCGGACGATCGCGTTGCGCTGGATCTGGCTCGTGCCGCCCGAGATCGTCGCGACGATCGACTCGCGATATCGGTAGCTCATCACGCTGTCGGTCGAGAACCCATGCCCGGCCAGCACCTGCATGCCGAGCCGCGCGGCCGCGACGTAGGTCTCGGACCCCTTGAGCTTGGCCATCGAGCCCTCACGGGTGCACGGCTGGCCCTGCGCGAGCAGCCATGCCGCGCGGTAGGTGAGCAGCCGTGCCGAATCGATCTCGGTCTGCAGATCGGCCATCGCGTGCGCCAGCGCCTGGAACTCTCCGATCGGCCGGCCGAATGCATGCCGGGTCTTCGCGTAGGACAGCATGTCGTCGAGCGTCGACTGCGCGGCGCCGAGGTAGCCGCCTGAGATCAGCACCTTTTCGAGCTCGAGGTTCGAAAGCATCACCTGCCAGCCCGCATCCTTCTCGCCGACGAGCCGCGATCTGGGCACCTCGACGTCGGTGAAGGCGACCTCGGTGGTGCCGAGGATGTGTCGCGCGAGGGTGCCCATGCGGGTGACCTGGACGCCGGGGGCGTTCGGATCGATGAGCAGCAGGCTGAGCCCGGCGTGCTTGTGGTCGCGCGAGCCGGAGCGGACGTAGGTAGCCAGCGTGGTGTCCGGCTGGCTGCCGCCGGTGCACCACATCTTCTGCCCGTTCACGACGAAGTGATCGCCGTGATCGACAGCCGAGGTGCGTAGGGCGGCGGCGTCCGATCCGCTGTCCGGCTCCGACATCGCCACGGCGAGCCGGTGCCGCCCGGTCATCACCTCGTCCCGGATCCATTGCTTGAGCTCGGGCGTCCCCCACCGGAACACCGTCAGCGCCGGGATCAACACCCCGATGTAGCACATCGAGATGTCGAAGCTGGACCGGCCGAGCTGCTCGGCGATCACCACCAGATCGATGGGGCTGCCCCCGTCGCCGCCCTCGGCGGCCGGGAAGGGCAGCGAGAACCACCCCATGTCGGCCATCCCGCGCAACAGCTCGCCTGGGAAGGTTTCCTTCTCGTCCCATTCCTTGGCGACCTCGGGCGGGCAGACCCGCGCGACGAAATCCCGGGCGGTCTGCTGGAGCAATGCCTGCTCGTCGGAGAGCCCGAAGTCCATGCCGCCTCCTTCCCGCAGTCGTCGCGCAATTTCACAAGCCTAGCGAAATAATACAACTAATTTTCTCGAAGGTGACGCGACCCCAAAGGTCGCGGTCGCGACATCTAGCGGGAGAGGATCGTCACCGCCGACGCTCCCGGAGCCCCGTAGAGGTGCGCATAGCCGACCCGTGGGCCACCAGCGACCTGCCGGTCGCCGGCGTGCCCGCGCAGCTGAACGACGAGTTCGCGAATCTGCCGCAGCCCAGAGGCGCCGATCGGCTCGCCGTTGGCGATGAGGCCGCCGTCGGTGTTCACCGGCAGCCGCCCTCCGATCTCGGTCGCGCCCTCCGCGATCCACTTCTCCTGTTCGCCATCCTCGCAGAACCCGTTCTCCGCCATGTGAATGATCTCGGAGCCGGCATCGGTGTCCTGCAGCTGCGCCACGTCGACGTCCTCCGGCCCGATGCCGGCAGCTTCGAAGGCGGCGGCCGAGGCGGCGACCGTCGGGCTGGCCGTAATCGTCGTCGGCAGCGACGGTGACTGCACCTCGAAGGCACCCTCGGTACGGCTGCGCAGCTCGGCCGCGCGCAGGTAGATCGGCGTGCTGGTGAAGCGGTGGGCGATGTCGGCCCGGCACAGGACGACGGCGGCCGCACCCTCGTCCGGATTGCAGTACATGTAGCGGGTGAGCGGGTAGTTGACGATCTCCGCATCGAGGATCTCCTCGACGGCCATCGGCTTGCGCCGCCAAGCCTCCGGCGTGATCGACCCGTTGTAGAGGTTCTTCGCGGCGACCCGGGCCAGTGTCTCGCGGCTGATGCCGTGCAGACGCATGTAGCGGTTGATCTTCATGCCGAAGAAGTGCGTCGTCAGGAACATGCCGGTCTGCCCGTACCACGCGGGCAGGCCCAGCACGGCGGGGTCCGCCGCGAAGGCGCCCCGCGGATGCTTGTCCATGCCGATCGCCATCGCGACGTCAGCCTCGCCCAGGCGGATCGACTGCGCGGCCACCTGCAACGACGTGCCGCCGGTCGCACAGCCGTTGAACACGCCGCGGACCGGAATGCCGGTGAGGCCGAGCAACGACACGACGGCGTCCGGGTTGGAAACCTCATGGCTGCCGACCGCCGCCACCTGCACGTCGGACCACTGGACGCCCGCATCGGCGAGCGCGGCCTGCGCCGCTTCGGCACCCATCTGCAGGCACAGCTTGTCGCCGTAGCGACCGAACGGGTGCAGGCCGACGCCCACAACGGCGATCTCGGGAACGCTCATCGCTCACCCTCCGGCTTCGACTCGGGCGCGAAGGCGAAGGTCAGCACCTCGACGCCGTCCGGGCGCACCGTGTACGGAACGATGCGCAGTTCCATCGGCTGGCCGATCTCGAGCGTCTCAGCCTCGCAGTCGACGAGCCGCCCCTCGACGAGGAGCTCACCCTCGAGCTCGACGTAGCCGAGCAGGTACGGGACGAAGGTCCGGGCGTCGTCGTTGCCGTCGTAGGGCGGCGACGGTGGCCGGAAGCTCTGCGTGGTGAAGCTCCACAGCCGGCCGCGGCGCTTGAGCAGGTACGGGTTGCCGTCGGGCCGCGCCGGGAAGTGCAGCCGTCCCTCCGACTCCGACGCGATCAAGGCCGGCTCGTCCGACGGCCAGGTGAACAGTCCCTCGGCCACCGGTGTCTGTTGCGTCATGCGCGCCCCAATCCCCTCAACCACCGAGCCGGCACGCAGCCGTGCCGGCGAGGACGACGCTGCCGTCCTGGTTCGTCGTCGTGACCTCCAGTGCAACTTCCCCGTCCTCGACCGCGGTGACGGTGACGACCGCCGTCAACGTGTCACCGGGCCACACCTGCGCCGTGAACCGGACGCCGAGACGGGTCAAGCGCTCCTCGCCCACCCAGTCAGTGATGGCCCGCGCGGTCATGCCCATCGTCAGCATGCCGTGCGCGAACACGCCTGGGTATCCGGCGACCTCCCGGGCGAAGCGCTCGTCGGTGTGCAGCGGGTTGTAGTCGCCGGAGGCGCCTGCGTACTCCACGATTCGGGTGCGGGTGAGGTTCTCGACGAGGACGGTCGTGCGCGAGGCGCCCACCGCCAGCTCGGCCACCGCGGTCACTGCGAATCTCCCGGCGCCGGCTCACGACGCACGCCGACCGAGGTCGCGGTGACGACCGGCTCGCCGTGCTCGTCGACGTACTCGGTGATCGACTCGACGAAGTTCAGGACGCCGGAGCGACCCGACTTCTGCCACGAGCGACCCTCGCGCACCGAACTGGAAAGTAGGTCACCGACCCGCACCGGCCGGTGGTAGACGTAGTGCTGCTCGGCGTGCAAGCCGCCTCCGCCGTCGGGCATGAAGCCGGCGTCGCCGCCCGAGCCCCACCAGCGGCGATCAGGCGTCGGCCGCAGGGGGTACTCCGGGTCGAACTGCGCCGATGCCTGCACGAAGGTGGCCGGAGCCAGCACCTGCCCGGCGGTGTCGGCGCCGCGTTCGGCGTCCTCGTGGCCGACTGCGCGGCGGAACATGAGCACATGCCCCGCCTCGACCGGAAACCGCTCGACCGTCATCGCACCTCCTGCCGCTCGATACCTAGGTAAAAGATATAGCGGATTGTACGATACGTCGACAGGCTTCGGGGCTGACGGTCAGCTCTACGTCGTTTGCACTGATTCTCGGTGCGGAGGGGTTGTCGGGTGGACCTGCGGGGTAGATCGGTCGTGGTGACCGGCGGAGGAAACGGCATCGGGCGCGCGCTCGCGCTGCGGTTCGCGGCCGTGGGTGCGCGCGGCGTGACCATTGCTGACATCGACCAGCAGTGGGCAGAGCAGGCCGCGACCCGCGTGGAAGAGGCCGGCGTACCAGCGCTCGGTATCGCGTGCGACGTCGGCGACCCGGCCGCGATCGACCGGCTGGTCGACGCGGCAGAGTACGCCTTCGGCCCGGTCGATGTGTTCTGCTCGAACGCCGGCTACACCGATCCGGTCGGTGATCTCGTCCAAACGATCGAGGCCTGGCGCAAGATCGTCGACGTCAACATGCTCGCGCACGTATGGGCGGCCCGCCGGGTGGTGCCGGGCATGCTCGAGCGCGGCTCGGGCTACCTGCTCCAAACGATCTCATCGGCCGCCTTGATCACCGGGCCGTCCGCGCCGGGTTACACCGCGACCAAGCACGGTGCGCTCGGCTTCGCGGAGTGGCTGACGCTCAACCACGCGCACGCCGGTCTGCGCGTCACCTGTCTCTGCCCGAACGCCGTTTACACGGGCATGTTCGGCCGCGAGCCGGAGGACACGTCGGAGGTCCCCGCGGGCGGCGCGCTCGGCGAGGTGCTCGCGCCCGAGGACGTCGCCGCAATGACCGTCGCCGCGATGGCCGATACCGAGCCTTTCCTCGTCCTGCCGCACCCGCGCGTCGGCGAATCGTTCCTGCGCAAGGCACAGGACTACGAGGCATGGCTCGACCGCACGCGGGCGCGCCTGCGGCGCATGGCCGCTGCGTCGTCCTGACGATCAGACGAGGTCGGCGGCGAGGTTGTTCAGGTTGGTGATCAGGGCACGGGCCCGCGGGCTGTAGTCGTAGCCCGTGGCCGGATACGCATTCGTCAGCAGGCAGAACGAGACGCCGCTGTCCGGGTCGGCCCACGCCATCTGGTACGCCGCGCCGCTGTGGCCGAAGATGCGCGGCGAACCCACCGACGGCAGCCACATGTCCGGCGCGTCCCCGGCGACCATGACGAACAGCCCTACGCTCACCGGTTTGCTGTTGCCGCCGTAGAGCTGGTCCCCGGCCGGGATCGCCGTCACGTGTGCGCGCATGACGTCTTCGACGAGGTCGGCGGGCCACAGCCGGTTCTCGAGCAGCGCCTGATAGAACAGCGCCACGTCGGCCGCCGAGGCGATCAGGGCGTGCGCCGGCTCACCTGCGGCCACCACCTCGGGCCGCTGGAAGAACCACGGCCCCCACGGGTCCACCTCGGCGCCGTCGCCGTCGATGCACACCATCGGCGCCATCGTCTCGGCCTGCCGCTCGACCGGCACACCCAGCTCGAAAGTAAGTCCCAGCGGCTCGGCGATCTCGCTACGCAGGTAAGCGGGCAACGGCACGCCGGAGAGGCGCTCGACGAGCTCGGCGATGACCCACGCCGCCGACGTCAGGTGGAACTGCAGCTGCGAACCGGGTTCGTAGTCGAGCCGCCACTTCGCCATCGCCGCGAGCCGCGCGTCCCGCTCGGTCATCTTCGGGTAGCCGAGCGGCGCGAAGGGAAAGCCGGCCGTGTGGGTGAGCACGTGCTCGACGGTGACGACCTCCTTGCCGTTGGTGGCGAACTCGGGAATCACGTCCCCAACGCGCGTTGCGAGCTCGATCCGGCCCTCCCCGAGCAGCTTCCACAGCGCAGACGCCACGAGCGGGCGCCCGACCGACTGCAGCAGGTAGCGCGGCGCCGCCGCCCCCCAGGAGCGGAATGCGGCCAGCCGGCCGTGCCGGCCGACCGCGAGCTGCGCCGACGGCCAACGCCCGCCATCGACCTCGAGCCCGACTCGGTCGAGCAGGATCGCCAGGCGACGCGGATCGACGCCGAGCTCTTCCGGGTCAGCGAGCTCGGGCACGCCGATACCTCCTCCGCTCACTGATACTCTCGTTTTGAGAGTGTCTCTCACGACCCGACCTGGCCAGGAGGCCCTGATGGCGGGTAAGCCCACGCTCGGCCTCCGCGAACGCAACCGCGCCCGCACCTACGCCGAGATTGCCGACGCCGCCCTCGACCTGTTCGAGCGCCAGGGCTATGACGCGACCACGGTCGACCAGATCGCGGCCGCAGCCGCGGTGTCGCCGGCGACGTTCTTCCGATACTTTGCCACCAAGGAAGACGTGCTGTTCGCCGACGAGGAACCGTCGGCGGCGGCGCTGACTGCACGCGTCGCCGCCCGCAGCGACCGCCGCACGACGTCGGTCGTGGCGCTCGCCGAGCCGGTCATCGCCTATGCGGAGGCAACCGTCGGCCCCGACTCGCCGCACAGCCTGCGACTGATGAAGCTGGTCATGACCACGCCCAGCCTGGCGCCGCGCAGCCTCCGCATGAGGCTGCGGTGGGAACGCGACCTCGCGAGTCAACTGGCCGAGGAGGAGGGGCTCGCCGCGCCCGAACTGATGCACACGGTCGTGGCGGCGGTTGCCGTGTCGTGCCTGACCAGCGGCCTGCGCCACTGGCCCAGCACCAGCTCGGCGGACGCCCTCGCGACACTCGTCCGCGAGGCGTTCGGACACGCTACCGGCTGAGCCGAGCTGCGGCCGGGCAGCCGTCACAGGCCGAGCAGCCGTCACAGCCCGAGCAGCCGTCACAGCCCGAGCAGCTGCTTGCCGTTGTCCCGGAGGAACTTGCGCCGCGCGTCCTCGCCCAGACCCTCGACCTTCGCGTAGAAGTCCGCCGGCTCGCGCAGCCCCTCGGCGTGCGGCCAGTCCGAACCCATCACGAGGCAGTCGACGCCGCCGAGCCGCTCGGCAAGCGAGATCGTGTCGTCCTCGGGGTAAGGGACGACGCGGATGTGGTTCTTGAAGACCTGGCTCGGTCGCTCCTTGAGCTGTCCGCCCAGCCACGGACCGCGCCGCGCCATACCGCGGCTCTTGTCCATGTGCCGGATGAAGTGCGGGACCCACTCGGCGCCGAACTCGCTCACCAGCACCTTGATGTTCGGGAACCGGCCGAACAGGTTGTCGAAGATCAGCGCCGAGAGGGTGTCAGTGATCGGGCGCTCGCCGTAGGTGTTCTGCCACTGCCAGGCGGAGAACTCGAAGGGCGGACGGAGGCTCCAGCCCCAATGCGACGCCACCTCGCTCTGGTAGTGGAACTCGCAGATGTGGTACGCGATGACGGCATTGGCCTCGTTGACGCGAGCCCAGAACGGGTCGAAGTAGGGGTCACCGGGCGAGCGGCCGTAGGCCGGGCCGGGAGCGAGCAGGATGAAGCGCGCTCCGGCGGCCAGCACGCGATCGAGCTCGGCTGCGGCCCGGTCGAGGTCGCGCAGCGAGAGCATGGCCGGGGCGAAGATCTTGTTCTGGTAGGCGAAGCCCCAGTCCTCTTCCATCCAGCGGTTGAAGGCGGTGAGGTTGTCGTAGAGCGGGTCGACGCCCTCGAGGTAGGCCTCGGCCATGAGCGCCCAGCCGCCGGGATACATGATCGAGTGCTCGATCTGCTGCTCCGCGAGCTGCTTCACCCGCGCGTCGTGGTCGCGGTACTCGATCTCGATCGGCCCGTACAGCCGATCCATGTCGGCGGTCTCACCTGACGAGCGCGCCTTGAGCATCTCGACCAGCGACCCGGGGAGGTTGACCCGGTCGAGGTCGCCCTCGAGTGCGTTGACGATCCGGTTGCCGGCGAGCAGGACCTTGCGGCCGGCCGCGTTGCGGATCGGGTAGATCGCCGTCTCGATCTTGTCCTTCGGCATGAACCGGGTGAAGCAGTCATCCGCCTCGTAGGAGTGCTGGTCGAAGTCGACCAGCTTGTACGGCAGCGTTCCCACCGAGTTCTCGATCAGGGCCATTGCCGCCTCCTCGTAACGTTGAAATCTGTGACGTTCAATCTCAATTTGAGAGAGACTATCAACATCTCTGCGGCGAGGGAAGACTCAACCGAGCGCTTCGACGACGGCAGCCAGTCCCTGCCCACCTCCGATGCACATCGTCTCCAGGCCGTAGCGGGCACCGCGGCGGCGCAGCTCACGGGTCAGCGTGGCCAGGATCCGCCCGCCGGTCGCGCCGACCGGATGCCCGAGCGAGATGCCGGAGCCGTTGACGTTGAGCCGCTCGAAGTCCGCGGCGCCGAAGCCCCACTCGCGGGTGCAGGCCAGCACCTGCGCGGCGAAGGCCTCGTTGAGTTCGATCAGGTCCAGGTCGGCGAACGTCAACCCGGCCCGGTCCAGCGCGGCGGCAACCGCGGGCACCGGACCGATGCCCATCCGCTCAGGCCCCACGCCGCCGCTGCCCCACGACACGATGCGCGCGATCGGTTCCAGCCCGAGCTGTGCTGCTCGCTCCGGGTGCGTGACGACGCACACCGCGGCACCATCGTTCTGACCCGAGGCGTTGCCGGCCGTCACCGTGGCCTCGGGGTCGTCGCGCCCGAGGATCGGGCGCAGCCGGGCGAGGGCCTCGGTGGTCGTGTCCGGCCGGATGTGTTCGTCGAACTCGACGACCGTCTCGCCGCGGCGGTGCCGCACGGTGACCGGCACGATCTCCTCGGCGAACCGCCCGGCCTCCTGCGCGGCTGCCGCGCGCCGGTGGCTGCGCACCGCGTACTCGTCCTGCTCCGCGCGGCCGATGCCGTAGTCGCGGCGCAGGTTCTCGGCCGTCTCGAGCATGCCGCCAGTGACCGGATGGTGCATCCCGCCCGCGGTCACCCGACCGCGGGCGAGCGAGTCGTGCAGCAGTACGCCCGGGCCGGCACCGGTCCCCCACCGCATCGAGGTCGAGTAGAAGGGCGCGTTGCTCATCGACTCGGCGCCGCCGGCGATCACGACCTCCGATGCGCCGGAGCGGACCTGCATCGCCGCGTAGAGCACCGCCTGCAGCCCCGAGCCGCACCGTCGGTCGATCTGCAGGCCCGTTACCGTCACCGGCAGCCCCGCGTCGAGGGCCGCGACCCGGCCGATCGCCGGCGCGTCCATCGACGGGTAGCAGTTGCCGAGCAGCACGTCATCGACGGCTTCGGGCGCGAGCCGGCAACGCTCCAGCAGTCCCTTGATCACCGCGGCGGCGAGTTCGTGCGCGGGCACGTCGCGCAGCCCGCCGCCGAACCCTCCGACCGGGGTGCGCACCGGCTCACAGATGACGGCATCGCGCACGATCGGCTCCTCAACATCGCGGACGGCACGGAGTCTCGCACCGGAAACAGCTAATATATTCAACTCATGGACCGGCAGCCAAAATCAGCCGCAGGCGTCGCCGCGCCGCTCGCCGGTCTCACCGTCGTGGGTCTCGAGCAGGCGGTCTCGGCGCCGTTCTGCACACGCTCGCTCGCCGATCTGGGAGCGCGCGTCGTCAAGATCGAGAATCCTGACGGCGGGGACTTCACCCGCGGCTACGACGAGGTGGTCAGGGGTCTCGCCGCGCACTTCGTATGGGTGAACCGCGGCAAGGAGTCCGTCGCGCTGGACCTCAAGGCCCAGGCCGGCCGCGAGGTGTTGCACCGCCTGCTCGAGCGCAGCGACGTCGTCGTAGCCAACCTCGCGCCCGGTGCCCTCGAGCGGCTGGGCCTCGCTGCCGCCGACCTCAGCCGGCGCCACCCTCGCCTGGTTGCCGTCGAGATCTCCGGGTACGGGACCGGAGGCCCACTGTCGCAGAAGCGGGCGTACGACCTGCTCGTCCAGGCCGAGAGCGGGGTGTGCGCAACGACCGGGCGCCCGGACGATCCGGCCAAGGCCGGGCCGCCCGTCGCCGACGCCGCCACCGGCCTCTATGCAGCCTTCGCCACCCTCGCCGCCCTGCGCGAGCGCGAGCACACCGGGCACGGCACGGTGATCTCGATCAGCATGTTCGACACGATGGTCGAGTTCATGGGCTACCCGCTGACGTTCACCAGATACGCCGGCATCGACCAGGCGCCAGTGGGTCTCGGGTCGCCGGCGGTCGTGCCGTACGGGTCGTACCAGACCGCGGACGGCCAGCTGGCCGTGCTCGGCACAACCAACGACGCCGAGTGGCAACGGCTGTGCGTCCTGATCGAGCGTCCGGACCTGGCAGCAGCGGCGCAGTACGCC
Organism: uncultured Actinomycetota bacterium; assembly: GCA_963797455.1. Taxonomy (GTDB): domain Bacteria; phylum Actinomycetota; class Actinomycetes; order Mycobacteriales; family Jatrophihabitantaceae; genus Jatrophihabitans. The sequence continues at coordinate 976,020 of CAWCPK010000001.1, forward strand.
CGCAACGCCGACCGCGTCGCGCACCGCACCGAACTCGACGCCGCCGTCGGTGCCTGGTGCGCGGCACGGACCCTGCCCGAGGTACAGGCCGCCGCTGACGCAGCAGGCATCGGCAACGCCCGCGCCAACCTGCCGTCCGAGGTGCTCGCCCACCCACACCTCGCCGCCCGCGATCGGTGGCGGGACGTCTCGACATCGGCGGGCCCGATCACGGCCGCGCTGCCGCCGCCGGTGTTCGGGGCCGCCGTCCCGGCCATGGGCGCCGTACCCGAACTCGGCGAGCACACCTGCGATGTCCTGAGCTGGCTCGACTACGACGCGGCGGCGATCGCCGCGCTCGCCGCGGCAGGTGTGATCGGCTCGCCAGACTCTCGCGATCAGAACAGTTAACTGATATTACTGTTTAGCAGAGAGGTGGTCGCGAAGGGAGCTCGCCCGGTGGCACAGCAGGTCGACCTCGACGCGTTCGCGGCGGAGGCTCGCGCGTTCCTCGACGCGCACGCCCGCCCGCGCGGCGGCGCGAGCACCTTCCGGTGGGGCGAGGGCAGCGACTACGTCGGGTTCTTCGGTGACCCGAACGCTGACGACGAGGCGGATGTCGCCGCGGCCCGGTCCTGGCAGCGCACGCGGTACGACAACGGCTTCGGCTGGATTACCGGCCCGACGCGCTATGCCGGCCGCGAGCTCAGCTCGCTGCACGACCTGACCTACGACCTCGTCGAGGCGGAGTACGACGTCCCCGACACGGAGGTGCTCAGCGTCATCGGTCTCGGAATGGTAGGGCCGACGATCCTCACGCACGGTTCGGATGAGCTGCGCGACCGGTACCTGCCCGCGATGTACCGCGGCGACGTGCTCGCCTGCCAGCTGTTCAGCGAACCGGGCGCGGGCTCGGACCTCGCCGCGGTCGCCGCCCGCGCGGTGCGCGACGGTGACGAGTGGGTCGTCAACGGCCAGAAGGTTTGGACGTCGAGCGCGCAGCACGCGCAGATCGGCGAACTGCTGTGCCGCACCGACCCCGATGCGCCCAAGCATCGCGGCATCACCGCCTTTCTCCTGGACATGTCGTTGCCCGGCATCACCGTCCGGCCGCTGCGCCAGATGACCGGCGGGGCCGAGTTCAACGAGGTCTTCCTCGACGACGTCCGCATCCCCGACTCACACCGCCTCGGCGAGGTTCACGGCGGGTGGCGGGTCGCGGTCACGACCCTCATGAACGAACGCGGCACGGTCGCCGCCGACAGTGGCGGAGCCGCGGTCGATGCGATCAGCCCGTCCCGCCTCTACGCCCTGATGGATCACCTCGGCTGCGCCGAGGATCCGGTCGCCCGGCAGGAGCTCGCCGGCCTCGCGGTCGACGTCCTCGCCGCCCAGGCCCTTACCGCGCGCGCGATGCGCCGGCTGCAGGCCGGTGCTGCACCGGGGCCGGAGGGCTCGATCGCCAAACTGTGCTTTGCCGGGAACCTGACCCGCGCCGCGCACTTCGCAGCCGACCTGCTCGGCAACCGGGTCACGGCCGACTCCGGAGACTGGGGCACGTTCAGCTGGAACCAGCTCCTGCTCGCAGCGCCGGCGTTGCGCATCCTCGGCGGCACCGAGGAGATCATGAAGAACATCCTCGCCGAGCGGGTGCTCGGCATGCCCAAGGAACCGGCCCGATGAGTGCCGCCGCAGCCGAGCGCGTCGCGCCGGACGAGGCGGAGCGGCAAGCGCTGCGCGAGGCAGTCCGTGAAGTGTGCGCGCGGCACGCCGGCCCGGACGAGGCGCGCCGACTGCTCGACACCACCCCTGCCGGGGAGCCGGTTCCCGCGTTGTGGCGCGCATTGACCAACGATCTCGGCATCGCCGGCCTCGTCATCGCCGAGCGCTTCGGCGGCGCGCAGGCCGGCTGGCCGGTGCTCCAGGTCGTGCTGGAGGAACTCGGCGCCGCGCTCGCCTGTTCACCGTTCGTCACCTCCAACGTCATGTCCACCGCACTGCTCCAGTTGTCGGGGGACGAGCCGGCCGGCCTCGATCTGCTGCCCGGCCTCGCCGACGGCCGAGTGGTCGCCACTGTCGCCGTCGCCGAGCGGCGCACCGGCTGGGACGACTGGTGCCGGGCGGCGGCTCCCGCACGCGCCGACACCCACGCGCGAACCGACGTCGACGGGTGGCGCATCTCCGGCGCCAAACGGGTCGTCGCCTTCGGCGCGCGCGCCGACCTACTGCTGGCGGCCGCGGAGACAGGCGGCCGTACGGCGGTCTTCGCCGTGGACGCGCGGGCCGACGGCGTCCGCGTGGATCCACTGCCCACGCTCGACGCGACCCGTCCGGTCGCCGACATCACCTTCGACGCGACGCCGGCGCGACTGGTGGGCGCGCCGGGCGACGGGGGCGCCGCACTGCGCCGTGCGCTCGACCTCGGCGCCCTGGCCGTCGCGGCCGAGGACGCCGGCGCCATGCGGCGATGCCTGCAGACGGCAGTCGACTACGCGCTGCTGCGCAAGCAGTTCGACCGCGCGATCGGCTCGTTCCAGGCGGTGAAGCACAAGCTCGCCGACATGCTCGTGCGCGTGGAACTCGCCGAGGCCGCGGTGGAGCAGGCCTGCCTGCTGGCCGACTCCGACGACCCGGCGGCGGCGGTCGCTGCGGTGGTCGCGCACGCCTGCGCCGCTGAGTCGTTCAAGCTGGTCGCGGCCGAGACCATCCAGACGCACGGCGGGATCGGGTTCACGTGGGAACACCCCGCGCACCTGTACTTCCGGCGCGCCAAGACCTCCGAGCTGTTGTTCGGCGGCCCGGCACGTACCCGTGAGCGGGTGTTGGACCGGCTGAACCTCGGCGAGTCGGCTACGGCGCGTCCTTGACCGCGGGACGCGGCGGCCCTGCACTGCGCCAGTCGTCGATGAAGTGGCTGGGCTTGGCGACCGGGTAGCCGTCGTCGTTGAGCTCGCGCCAATGGGCGTGGTTGAGCTGGTGCAGCGTGAACGCGCCGCTCAACGCGGTGGTGAACCCCATCGCGTCGACGGCCTGGTTCACCGACTCCTTGATCAGCAACGACGTTACGGTCGGCAACCGGGCGATCCGGGCCGCGAACGCGAGCGTGTCGTCGGCGAGGCGATCGAGCGGGAACACCTTGCTGACCATGCCCAACCGGTGGGCCTCGTCCGCGTCGATGCAGTCACCGGTGAGCAGCAGCTCCTTCGCCTTTCGCGGACCGAACTCCCACGGATGCGCGAAGTACTCCACGCCGCACATGCCCAGCCGGGTGCCGACGACGTCGGCGAACACGGTGTCGGTGCCGGCAACGATCAGGTCGCAGGCCCACGCGAGCATGAGCCCCGCAGCGAGGACGTTGCCCTGCACCTGCGCGATCGTGATCTTGCGCAGGTTCCGCCAGGCGACCGTGTTGGTGAAGAAGTAGTGCCACTCCTGCAGCATCTGGGCCTCGACGCCGTGTCGCGTGCCGCCGTGGATGCGGGTGGAGGGGTGGGCGTGCGGACCCGGCGTGATCTCCCGCATCCCGAGCTCGGAGCCCATGTCGTGCCCAGCCGAGAAGCTCGGGCCGGCGCCGGTGAGGATGACGACCCGGACGGTGTCGTCCGCCTCGGCCGCCGCGAACGCGTCGCCGAGCTCGACGAGCAGGCCGCGGTTCTGTGCGTTGCGTGCCTCGGGCCGGTTCAGCGTGATGCGGACGACGCGTCCGTCCTCGAGCGCCTCGACCTGCACGAACTCGTACTCGGTGCTCATCGCAGGGCCTCGCTTCGCTCGCTCATCGGGTCGTCCTCTCGGCTACCGGACGGGGTGCGAGGTGTGCGCCGCACCCGCGCTCCAGAATTGGGCCCAGCTCGGGTCGACTCCCGGCAGGCCGGGGGGGCGCCCGGCCGTGTGCCAGCTGTCGAAGTCGACCGCCTGCGGACGTTCGTCGACGTCGACTGCGTACCAGTGGTGCTCGCGCCGCCGCTCGAAGAACCACTCGCCGCCGATCCGGCGGTAGTTGTCGTCGTAGCGGATCGCCATCACCACCCACCGCTCGTCGACCTCGTGCTCGGCACGGCAGTACACGCTGCCCGTCGCAGTGCTGGGGCCGGTGCCGTGCGGGTCGTCCGGGCCGAGCTCGATCCGGTGGCCGCAGATCTGATGGATCGAGCGGTAGAACTGGCGCACCTGCGGGTCGATGTAGGCGTGGAGCGTGTCGCGTCCGGCGCCGTGGCGGCCCATCTCGACGTCGGGCACGAACAGGCTCACCCAGGTGTCGAGGTCGCGCGAGTCGACCGCGATCGCGTACCGGATCGGCAACTGCCCTATGCACTGGTGCGCTTCGAGCCGGGCCAGTCGCGCAGCGATGTCGCTCGGGTCGTTCATGTCGTCCTCCTGCGGTCAGGCCGGGGGTGGCGCGCCCTCGGATCGGAACTCGCCCATCGCCCGGTCGATGTCGCCGGTGAACACGGCCATCACCTGCGTGCGGTTCTCGAGCAACACTGCTTCGCGCAGCGAGGCTGCCGTCGCGGTGGAGCGGAGCATCTCCTTGGTGAGCCGCACACCGAACTCGGGGTTCGCGGCGATGTCGCGCGCCAGCCGCAACGCCTCGGCCTGGGCGTCGTCGGCAACGCGGTTGACGAAGCCCCACGCGTGGGCCTCGGCGGCGGCAAGCCGACGCCCGGTCACCAACAACTCGGTGGCCCGCGCGCGCCCGAGCGACTGCGGCAACAACCAGCTCAGCCCCATCTCACCGCCACTGATGCCGATCGTGACGTTGGCGACCGAGAAGTGCGCGCTCGGCGCGGCGACGCGCAGGTCGCACGCGGCGGCGAGAGCGAAACCCCCGCCCGCAGCCGGCCCGTTGACGGCCGCGATCACCGGCACGGGCAGCTCGTGAAGGCGCACGCTGAGCTGGGACAGCCGCTGCTGGCCCCGGTAGAGCGATTCGGACGTGCGCCCGGCGAGGTCGCGATTCGACACGAGGTCGGCACCCGAACAGAAGCCGCGGCCGGCGCCGGTGAGGACGACCGCGCGTACGTCGGCGTCCCCTTCGAGGGTGTCGAGCACCTCGTGCAACCGCTCGACCAAGGCGTCGTCGATCGCGTTGAGCCGGTGCGGCCGGTTGAGGATGACGAGGGCTGTCTCCGGCTCGAGCCGCTCCAGCAGCACGACCCCTGCGGTCGGTTCGCCGTCCCCGGCCATCAGGTGCCGACGGAGACCGCGGCGCGTTCGCGTACCAGCGGGGCGAGTTCGGTACCGATGAGCCGGATGTTGCGCGCGATCTGCTCATTGGTCATGCCCGGCAGGGCCGCCCAGAAGTGCATGTTGTCCACCGGCGCGCCGGTGGTGAAGTCGGTGACGAAGTCGGCGATCTCGTTGGGGGTTCCGTAGGCGAAGTAGTCGGTCGAGGTGAACCCCCGCGGCCGCCGGGCTCGCAACGCGTCCGGGTCGACCGGCTTGAAGGGCGGTAGGTCGTCGTAGCCCATCCGCGCGTGCAGCCGGTAGGAGTTCTGCTGTTCGGCGATGCGCTCACCGACCAGCGCCCAGTCGCGCTCGGGGTCGTCGGTGGCCCAGGCCTGTACGCCGCCCCCCATCCGGGCGAAGGACGGGTCGTGCCCGGCCTCCTCGAGGCCGGCGCGGTAGTGCGGCCACAGGCGGGCGTCCGGGGCGAGCAGGTACTCGCCGAGCAGTCCGGCGCGGCGCGCGCCCTTGGGGCCGAGGTAGCCCATCCAGATGGGCAGCCGCTGCTGAGCGGGCCCGGGCGTGACCTTGCCGCCGGCCCACAGTTCACGGATCTGCTGCGCGCGGGCGTCGTTGACGCGGTAGCGGGTGCGCATGTCGGCGCCGTACAGCTCGAACTCCGTCGGCCGGTACCCGGCACCGATACCGAGGTCGAGCCGGCCGCCGCTGAGCAGGTCGACCACCGCGGCCTGCTCGGCGATCTCGGCCGCCGCGTGGAGCGGCGCCACGACGATGCCGGTGCCCAGGCGCACGTGCGTGGTCCGGGCGGCGACCGCGGCGAGCAGGGTGAGCGGGCTCGGCAGGTAGTCGTCGTCGAACCCGTGGTGCTCGCTGACCCAGATCGAGTCGAGGCCCACGTGCTCCGCCTCCTCGCACAGCTCGAGGAACGAGCCGTACAACTCGGCGGGCTCGCGCCGCCAGCGCTTCGGGTTGCGCATGTCGAAGTAGGCGCCGACCCGCATGGGCCGCGCCGCCTCGGCGCTCACTGGCCGCCGATGCCCGAACGCATCGGAACGACGCCGGGAACGCGTCCCTTGGCGAAGAACTCCCCCGAACGCTCGACGAGGTCGGCGACCGTCCATCGCCGGTCACCCACCGACAGGCTGACGTCGCACTCGATCGGCGTCTGCAGATCGACCTCGCCGCCGTAGCAGGCGAACACCTTCGCCGAGATGTGGCCGGCCTCAGGGCCGGCGAGCCACGCGACGACCGGGCTGATGTTCTCCGGCGCCCGGTTGTCGAACCCTTCGCTGACTTCGGTCGGGTAGCCGCTGAACGAGCTCGTGGTCATCCGGGTGCGGGCGCGGGGAGCGATCGCGTTCACCGTCACGCCGATGCGCTCGAGCTCGCGCGCCATCGTCATCGTCATGCCGACGATGCCGGCCTTCGCGGTCGCGTAGTTCACCTGGCCGGCCATGCCGAAGTAGCCGGACTCGCTGCTGGTGTTGATGATGCGGCCGTAGACCGTGCCGTCCCCGCCCTTGGCCTGCGCCCGCCAGTACGCCGCGGCGAACCGGGACGGCGCGAAGTGGCCCTTGAGGTGGACGTGCATCACGGCGTCCCACTCGGCCTCGTCCATGTTGAAGCTCATCTTGTCGCGCAAGACACCTGCGTTGTTGACGAGGATGTCGAGCTTGCCGAACGTGTCGACGGCCTGGCCCACCAGGTTCTCCGCAGCCTTCCAGTCGGCGCAGCTGTCCAGGTTCGCGACCGCGCGCCCACCGCGCCGCTCGATCTCCGCCACGACCTCCTCGGCCGGCGCGGCGTCCGACCCACTGCCGTCGCCGCCGACGCCGGGGTCGTTGACCACGACCGCTGCTCCTTCCTCGGCCAGCAGCAGGGCGTGCGCCCGGCCCAGCCCGCGCCCGGCCCCGGTGACGATGGCGACACGTCCGTCGAGTGATCCCATGAATGTCCCTCGCGTTAGATGTTGATCCGGTCGGCCAGCAGTTGCCGGTGGAAGTCCGAGCCGCCGAGAAGTGCCTGCGAACTCTTTGCGCGCTTGAGGTAGAGGTGGGCCGCGTGCTCCCAGGTGAAGCCGATCCCACCGTGGATCTGGATGTTCTCGCCCGTCGCCGCCAGGTAGACGTCGGCGCAGTGGGCCTTCACCAGCGGTGCCACCACGGGCCGGTCGGGCTGGCCGGTCGCCGCCGCCCAGAGCGCGTAGTAGACCGCGGCGCGCGAGGACTCGAGGTCGACGAGCATCGAGGCGCACTTGTGCTTGATCGCCTGGAACGAGCCGATGGCGCGCCCGAACTGCTCACGCGTCTTGGCGTATGCCACCGACATGTCGAGCACCCGTCCGGTGCCGCCGAGAGCATCGGCGGCGAGCGCGATGCGCGTGTAGTCGAGCATCTCTTCGATCGCGTGCTCGGCGTCGGCGTCGTGGCCCAGCCGGGTGGCCGGAGCGCCGTCGAACTCCAGCCGGGCGAGCTTGCGGGTCTGGTCCATCGTCGCGAGCGGGGTGCGCCGGACGCCGTCGCCGTTGCCGGCCACCTCGAAGACGCCGAGCCCCTGCGGCGTGCGGGCAACCACCAGCACGACGCCGGCCACGGCCCCGTCGAGGACGAAGGCCTTGTGCCCGTCGATGCGCCACCCACCGGCTGTCGTCGACGCCGTCGCAGTGACGTCAGCCGGCAGCCACGAACCGGTGTCCTCGGCGAGCGCGACGGTCGCGACGACGTCGCCGCTCGCGATGCCGGGAAGCAGCCGGGTCCGGGCGTCCTCGTCGTCGATGGCCAGCAGCAGGCGGGTCGCCATCACGCTCGAGGCGAGAAACGGTGAGACGACGAGTGCCCGGCCCATCTCCTCGAGCACGAGGCCGAGCTCGAAGAAGCTGAAGCCCGCGCCGCCGTACTGCTCGGGCACGGCCAGGCCGGGCAGGCCCATCTCGGCCGACATCCGCTTCCACAGCTGCTGGTCGAAGCCCGCAGGATCGTCGAGCTGGGCGCGCACGGCGCTCTCGGGCACCCGGTCGTCGAAGAATTCGCGCAGCACTGCCTGCAGCGTCACCTGGTCGTCGTCGAGGGCGAAGTCCACGGCGTCACGTCCTCCGGGCGCGGAACTGTTCGGGCACGGCCCGATAGTCGGCGGTGTCATGCGACTGGCTCTCAGCGGCCAGGCCGTAGCCGAGCACGGACACTGCCGACTGCCGGAGATGCTGGTTGAGCACCATCTTCGTGTCCTGGACGGCCTGCGGCGGCAGGGCGGCGATCCGGTGGGCGACGGCGAGGGCCTCCGTCAGCAGTTCGTCGTGAGGCACCACGCGCGTCGCGAGCCCGAGCTGGACGGCGACCTCGGCCGGCACCCGGTCGCCGGTCAGCAGGTACGGCTTCGCCCGAAGCAGGCCGATGTGCAGCGGCCACGTCACGGCGCCGCCGTCGCCGGCGACCAGCGCGACCTGGACGTGCGGGTCGGCGAGGAAGGCCTTCTCCGACATCAGCACGTAGTCGCAGGCCGTGACGATGGTGCAGCCGAGGCCGACGGCCGGCCCGTTGACCGCCGCGACGACCGGGAGGTGGACGTTGATGAGGTCGTCGAAGAGTTGCCGGCCGATCCGCAGGGACCGCCGGCGGGCTTCGAGGTCGGTGCTGAACACCTCGAAGTCGTCGATGTTGCCACCCGCGCTGAATGCCCGGCCGGCGCCGGTGAGCACGACGGCGCGGGCATCGCGGTCGTCCGAGAGGGCACGGAGCGCGGCCGGCAACCCGTGATGCAGGTCGTCGTCGAAGGCGTTCATCGAGTCCGGCCGGTTCAGGGTCAGGATCCGGACCGGGCCATCCTTCTCGACGATGACGGCGTCGTTCATCAGCACAACCTCACTCGGCGAAGTCCCGGCCGCGGATCAGCCGGACGGGGGTGAAGCAGGCGACCTCTTCGCCCCGTTGGTTGACGATGCCGCACCGGGTGCGCACGACGCCACGGCCGCCGCGGCTGGACACCCGCGACTCCTCGACCGACACGACGACGTGGATCGTGTCGCCGACAAAGGTCGGCGAGTTGATGGAGTACTCCATGCTCATGAAGGCCAGCCCGGTGCCGTGCAGCACGTTGGTCTGCAAGATCAGCCCTTCGGCGACGACGTAGACGAGCGCGCCGGGTACGAGCCGCCCGCTGTAACCGGCGCTCGCTGCGTGGTCGGCGTCGTAGAAGAGCGGTTCGTTGATTCCGCTGACGTGCAGAAAGGTCACGAGGTCGGTCTCGGTGATCGTGCGTTTCGCGGTGCGGAAGGCCGACCCGACGGGCATGTCCTCCCAGGTGCGACCGTGCACCAGCAACGGCGCCTCCGGCGGGGACGTCTGGGTCACGGCGCGGCTCCTCTCGCAACTCCCCGCGGCGTCACGGGCACCGCGCGCGGGAAGGCTCTGAATGGGTAGACAATTTAGTTATATACCGTCTGGCCCGTCGCGGCCAAGACGGCGCCGTCACAGCCGCTCGAGCAGCGTGCCGGTGCCCATGCCGCCCCCGACGCACATCGTGACGAGGGCGTACCGGCCGGCCACGCGCTCGAGCTCGTTGAGCGCCTTGGTCAGCAGCACCCCGCCCGTCGCCCCGAGCGGGTGGCCGAGGGCAATCGCACCACCGTTGACGTTGACCCGCTCCAAGTCGGCCTTGGTCTCGTTCGCCCACGCCAGGACGACCGACGCGAACGCCTCGTTGATCTCGATTACGTCGATGTCGTCCAGGGCAAGGCCGTTGCGCTCGAGGATGTGCTGCGTCGCCGGAATCGGCCCGGTCAGCATCATCACCGGGTCGTTGCCGATGAGCACCGAGTCGACCACTCGTGCGCGGGCGCGCAGGCCCAGTTGGGCCGCGCGGTCGGCCGAGGCGAGCAGCAGCGCCGAGGCGCCGTCGGAGATCTGCGAGGACGTGCCCGCCGTGTGCAGGGCGCCCGACCGCTCCGGCATGTTCAATCGGAGGCCGGCCAGCCCCTCCCGGGTCGTCGGCCGTGGCCCTTCGTCGACGCTGATCGTCCGCGACCCCACGATGTCGCCTGCGTCGTCGGCGACCGGGGCGTCGACCGGCACGATCTGCCCGGCGAATCGCCCTCCGCCGATGGCGTCGGCCGCGCGCCGCTGGGACAACACGGCGAACTCCTCCAGGTCGTCGCGCGACAGGTTCCACGCCGCGGCGATGCGCTCGGCCGCTTCGAACTGACTGGTGATCTCGTAGTGCTCGGCGTAGCGCGGCGTCTTCGCCGGGCCGAGTTCGGGGACGACGCTCGACGTCATCGGCACCTGGCTCATGCACTCGACGCCGGCCGCCACCGCCACATCAATGACACCGCCAGCGACCAGGCCGTAGGCAAGGGTGAACGCCTGCTGCGACGACCCGCACTGCGCGTGGATCGTCGACGCGCCCACCCGCTGGTCCAGCCCGGCCGCGAGCCACGCCGTCCGGGTGATGTTGCCGGACTGCTGGCCGACCTGGCTGACACAGCCGCCGGTCACCTGACCGACGACCCCCGAGTCGATGCCCGCCCGCTGGATCAGCGCGGCCAACACGTCGGCAAGCAGATCGGGCGCCAGCTTGTGCGACAGGCCGCCGCGGCGCTTCCCGACCGCCGACCGAGCGGCTTCCACGACCACGACGTCGGACATGATCACTCCCAAGGCGGACGAATCGCACGTGACTCAGTAACTGCTAAATGATAGAACTATTATTACGCCTCGGGACACCCGATCTCGTCACATCTGCCCGTCCCGGCCGGAGCGTACGAGGAGCCGCCGTGACCGACACCAGCCCGGACAGCGAGAGCCTGGTCCTGCTCGACGTCGCCGATCGCGTCGGCGTGATCACCTGGAACCGTCCCGAGCGCAACAACGCCTACTCGGTGGCTCTCGAAGCCGCTTACTACGAACGGCTGCGCGCCTGCGAGCAGGATCCGGACGTCCGGGTCATCGTCGTGACCGGTGCGGGCAAGTCGTTCTGCCCGGGATTGGACTCGGCCACGTTGTCGGCCCAGGCCAACGACCCGACCATCACGACCCACCCGCACCTGCGCCCGCCGGTCACCCTGCCCCGAACGATCCGCAAGCCGGTCATCGCCGCGATCAACGGCGCGTGCGCCGGCATCGGCCTGGTGGTCGCGATGAACTGCGACCTGCGCTTCGCGTCGTCGAGGGCGAAGATCACGACGGCCTTCAGCCGCCGCGGCATCATGGCCGAGCACGGCCTGGCCTGGTCGCTCCAGCGCGTGATCGGCCCGTCCCGGGCACTCGACCTGCTGTTCTCCGGCCGGATCGTCCAGGGCGAGGAGGTGCTCGCGCTGGGCCTCGTCGACCGCGTCTTCGAACCGGACGAGCTCATGGATCGGACGCTCGCCTATGCCCGCGAGCTGGCCGTCAACTGCTCCCCCGTCGCGATGGGCGTCATGAAGCAGCAGGTCTACGCCGCGGCCGAGAGCAGCCACGACGAGGCGCGCACGCTCGCGATCCGCTGGTGGTACGACCTGCTGCGCGACCACCCGGACTTCAAGGAGGGCATCGAGTCGTTCCTGGACAAGCGCGAGCCGTCGTTCGCTCCGTGGGATCCGGGCACTACGACCGAGCCGGCACCGCTGCCGACCGACTGACCGGACCGGAAGTCAGCCCAGCACGTCGAAGTGGTCGATGTAGCTGCGGAAGCGCTCGCGCACGCCGTCCTCGGTGACGCCGAAGTCGGCAAGGTCGTACGTCCACTTCCCGTGCCGGTCGGATCGGTTGCCGGGATCGGCAAGCCAGCCGCGCACGGCCTCGCCGACCCCCGCCGGCTCCAGCCCGAAATGGTCGTAGATGCCGCGGATCGTGCCCGCCTGGTCGCGGACGAAGTCGCGATACCGGACGTGGCACACCTGCGCGCTCTCGGTGACGGGGTCCTTCATGGCGACCTCGACCCGGTCGGCGTACTGGTCGAGGATGCGCTCGCTGAACGCGCGCGGATCGGAGATGTCCGCCCCGGAGAAGCGCATGACCTCGAAGGTCACGGCGAGCAGCGACCCGAACACCTCGGCGGGATCGCGGTGCGGCCACACGAGCATGGCGTCGGGGTACTGCCCTACCAGCGCACCAAGCCGGTACTGGTGCTCGACGCCCTTAAGCACCCATCGCCGACGCAGGCCGCCGAACTGCAGATGTTGGAGCACCGCATGGTGGGCGCGGAAGATCGCCGCGACGTCACTGGTGTCGGCCCATGCGGGCGCGAACGGGACGTGCGGCAGCAGCATCGGGTAGCCGTTGCGCAGGTCGTAGGTGAGCAGGGCTTCGCACTCCATGGACGTGAACGCGCCCTCGTCGTGGTACGGGTGCTGCGCCAGCATGCCCGGGTAGTCCGCGAGCCAGCGCTCCATGTCGCGGTTGGCCTGCCCGATTCGCCAGTCGCCGGTGTCGGCAAGCGATGGCGGCGGCGACGGGCGGGCGACCTCCCACCAGAGCGGAGCCCGGTTGCCAGGCGCGGCCGACAGGAGGGCGTGCAACAGCGTCGTCCCGCAGCGCGGGAAGCCGACCACGAACATCGGCGCGACGATGCGCTCGTCGCCGATCGCCGGATCGCGCGTGCGATCGGCGACCATGCGCAGCCGCCACGACAGGACGTTCACGAGCTGGCCGTAGGCGGCGACCTTGTGGGGTCGGCCGAGGTCCGACGCGGTCATGGTCGCGGCGAATCGATCCAACGTGACGCGGAACGCGGGGTCCGCCTCATCGCCGAAGTCGGAGAGCCCGGTCTCGGCCATCGCCTGGCCGAGCAGCGCGTCCCGGTCCAGGTCACCGTCAAAGGCTGCGTCCCGCATGCGCGCTCCAATAGCTATCGTGTATAGACGATTCAACTTATTCTTGTCATCGTCGGCAAGCAACAGCGGCGCCATTGCGACAGGGGACCAGCATGGGCAACTCCGAGGTCGACTGGTCGTTCTTCAGCCTGATCGACCATCTGAACAAGGCCGACCACGACCCGCGGCCGCCGGACCCGGGTGCCTGGTCGGCGCTGCTCGATCGGCTTCGGGAAGCCGGCGACCTGGTGCTGTCGTCCCCACTGGCCGACGGCGGCCCGGATCGTGCCAGCGCGATGCGCGGAATCCTGCAGCTGCTGCATTTCGGCCTCGACCGCGGGCTCGGCGGCGCTGATCCCGCGCGGCCGGCCTTCTCGCGGCCCTGGCAGCATCACCTCTTCGACTTCGGAGTGGCCAACCCCGACGCCGTCTACCGCACAGTGGCCGTGCGCGACGATGTCACATACCGGGTCAGCGGCAATCGCGGCAACGCCGAGTTCATGAGCTTCGAGCTGTTCGCCGGCAAGGAGCAAGCGGGCTCGATCAGCGCCGCCGATCTCGACGCGGACGTCGCGGGGAACTTCGAGATCGCCTTCGGGCCGCATCAGCAGGACGGGAACTGGCTGGAGGTCGCGCCGGGCACGAGCTCGATGCTCACCCGCGAGTTCTTCGGCGACTGGGCCGCCGCCCGTCCCGGCCGCTACCGCATCGAATGCCTCGAACCGGCGCCTGTGGCGTGGCCCTCGATGTCCGGGGATCGCGTCGAGCGGGAGCTGGTCGCGCTCGGCGACTGGCTGGTCGCCACGCTGCAGATCTTCATGGGCGCTCAGGAGCGGGCCCTCGCGAGCAATCCGAACGCGTTCCGGCCGCAGCCCAGCCGTCCACCGAGCAGCGATCTGCCCGCCATCCACGAGGGGGTCTGGGATCTCGCGCCGGACGAATGCCTGATCGTGACGGCGGCGCCGCCACCCTCGTCGTACTGGGGCATCCAGCTCGGCAACGTCCTGTGGAACACGCTCGACTTCGCCAACCGGCAGACCAGCCTGAATCTGGCGCAGCTCGACCGGGAGCCGGACGGCTCGATCCGGCTCGTGCTCGCGCACGAGGATCCCGGCGTCGCCAACTGGCTCGACACGCTGGGCCATCGCCGCGGCGTGCTGCTGCAGCGCTTTACCTATCCGGGGGCCGCGCCGCAACGACGCGAGCGCAGCCTCGCGGCGAGCCGCAACGACTGGATGAACCACTGGACCGAGCAGCCGCCCCCGGAGGCCACGCCGACGGCCTACCCGGCGCCGACCACCCGGGTGATGCGCCTCGCCGAGCTGAACCCGGACGCTCTCGGCGCCCGGCGGGTCGGTCGGGACGAACGCCGCCGCGTCGTCGATGAGCGACTGCGGCAGGTGACCCGGCTGCAGGCGGGGTAGCGCCGGACTCAGCGCAGGTAGGCCTGGCCGCCGTCGAGCGCGATCGTCGTCGCCGAGATGAACTGCGCCGCCGGGCTGCACAGAAAGGCCACGGCGCGGCCGATGTCCATGATCGGGTCGCCGAGCCGGTGCAGCGGAATGCTCTGCAGGCTCCGCTCGTACTCGGCCGGGTTGCGTTCCGCCCATGCCTCGGCGGTCGGGCTGGTCGCCGCGGGCAGCACGGTGAGGACGCGAATGCCTTCCGCGCCCCACTCCACACCCGCGGCACGGCTCAGCGTCGCGATCGCGGCCTTCGCCGATGCGTAAACGCCACGGCCGGCCGGATTGGGATTGACGCTCGTGCCGCTGCCGAGGTTGATCACCACGGCTCCGCGACCGAGGTGCGGGTGGCACGCCCGCATGAACCGGAACGTCGCGAGCGGGCCGGACTCCCAGCAGGCGATGTAGTCGTCCTCGTCCGCCGACAGCACCGAGCCGAGCGCGCTGATCTGGGCGTTGTTCACGAGAATGTCGAGGCCGCCGAGATGCTCGACCGTTTCGCGGACGGCGCGGTCGACGTCGCCGGGTCGCCGCACGTCGGCCACGACGGTCGCCGCGAAGCCGCCACCGTCGGTGATCTCCCGCTGCACCGAACGCAGCGTCTCCTCGGTGCGGCCGAGCAGCACAACCGCTGCGCCCTCCTCGGCCAGGGCCAGCGCGATGCCGCGGCCCACCCCCTGTCCGGCGCCGGTGACCAGTGCGCGCCGTCCGGACAGCATGTCGCTCACGTGTACCGCCTGCCGGTCGTCATGACCCTCGCCTCTTCGCCAACTATTCGGCTGTCAGTAAAATAATATAGCGATTTCCTCGCTGCGGCATAACTTCGGAACGGAGCACCTGTCTTGTTGTCCAACCGCGTCACCGAGATCTTCGGCATCGAACATCCCATCGTGCAGGGCGGGATGCAGTGGATCGGCCGGGCGGAGCTGGTCTCGGCCGTCGCCAACGCGGGCGCACTCGGCATGCTGACGGCGCTCACCCAGCCGACGCCGGACGACCTGCGCACCGAGATCGCGCGCTGCCGCGACATGACCGACAAGCCGTTCGGGGTGAACCTCACGGTGCTGCCCACGATCCGTCCCATGCCGCACCTGGAGTACGCGCAGGCGATCGTCGAGTCGGGCATCACGATCGTGGAGACGGCGGGCTCGAATCCCGCCCCGTTCATGCCGCTGTTCAACGAAGCCGGCGTCAAGGTGATCCACAAGTGCACGAGCGTCCGGCACGCCGTCAAGGCGCAGCAGGTCGGCGTGAGTGCGGTGAGCGTCGACGGCTTCGAGTGCGCGGGCCATCCGGGTGAGGACGACGTGCCCAATCTCGTCCTCATCCCCGCGGCGCGTGACGCGATCGACATCCCGATCATCGCCTCCGGCGGGATCGGCACCGGCCGCGGTCTCGCGGCCGCGCTCATGCTCGGCGCCGAGGGGGTGAACATGGGCACCCGGTTCATGTGCACCGTGGAGGCCCCACTGCACGAGAACGTCAAGCGCGCGATGGTCGAGGCGAACGAGCTGCACACCGACCTGATCATGCGTCCGCTGCGCAACACGGCACGGGTCGCCCGCAACTCCGTCAGCACCGAGATCATTCGCATCCTCGACGGCGGTGGCGTGTTCGACGACGTGCGGGAGCTCGTCGCCGGCGCCCGCGGCCGCACCGTGTACGAGACCGGCGACGTGGAGGCGGGGATCTGGACCGCCGGGCTCGTGGTCGGGCTGATCCATGACATCCCCACGTGCGCAGAACTCGTCTCGCGCATGGTCGCCGAGGCCGAGGACATCGTCTCGCGCGCCGCCGCGATGATCACCGCACCCGTGTGACCGTTGGGGTCATGACGGCCGCGGTCTGCGCGCGGGTCGCCCCCCAGCTGTGCAGGACGGCGGCGTGGAGGTTGCCGAGCCCGCCTGCGGTCAGGAACAACACGTCTTCCGGAGACGGCGTCAGGTGTACCCGCCCGTCCGGGTCGACGCGGTCGAGGGCCTCGATGGCCGTCCGGTGCGGCGCGGGGAACCAGTGCAGCGGCAGGCTCGCGTGCTGCCACAGCAACTGCTGCACCTCCGCCGCGTCGGGCACGGTCTGCGCGATGATCTCCGCCCAGACCGGATTGACGGCGATCAGCACCTCGGAGAACGCCGTCCCGGTCAGGAAGCCGTTCGCACCGGGACTTGCGGCTGACTTCCCGATGATCTCCAGCAGTTCGAGCCCGTTGGTCGAGGCGAGGTCGCAGACGTTCATCGTGCCCATCGCGCCGTAGACGGTGACCGCGTCACCGCTCACACCCCGCCGGTGCCCGAGCGGCGCCCACGGGGAGCGTTCCTCCCACTCACCGAATACGATGCCGGCGACCCGACCCGGCGTGCCGAACACGCTCTGGGACGTCTCTCCGATCCGCTGGCCGGCGACGTTGCGCATGACCAACCTCAGCGCGCGGCCGATCGCGGGCGCGGCGCCGCCGGCGCCGCCGAGGCACCCGGCGCCGAACGGGATGTCCAGCCGATGCCGGATCGGCCCGTTCACAATGACTGCCGGCACCACCGAGCCCGTGGTCGCATTGAGCGCGTGCAGGTCGAAGGCGGGCTCGGCCATCGCGCGAAGTGCCGTGCTCAGCAGGGGCAGCGCCGCGGGCGGTGCGCCGGTCATCACGGCGTTCGCGGCCAGCTGCTCGATCGAGCACGCGGCGCCGAGCGGCGGCAGCGCGTCGACGACCACCCCGGCCGGGTCGGCGCCCGCCGCCTCGAGATAGGCAGCGACGCGTTCCTCGGTCGGCGGGATGAGGGGCAGCCCGTCCGACCATCCCTCCCGCTCGGCCAGCGTCGCGAACGACTCCCAGTCGGCCGGGACGCGGTGCCGCTGCGCGAGTGCCATCTCAGACGCTCGCACCGAGCGTGGCGAGCATTGGCGCGAACGCGTCGTCCGCGATCTGCCGCACGTCCTCCTCGGCCCGGGTGTCGAGCGGGTACGGCAGCACGTGCACGCGCAGGGCCGGCCGCCCGTACTGCGCCGCGAGGGTGCGCCCCAGCTTCTCGAAGTGCTCGGTCGTGATCGCGATCGTCGGCCGGCCGGCTTCGAGCGCCGCGATCGCGTCCTTGATCGTCCAGGAGGTGCACGACCCGCAGTTGCCGAGCCCGACGATCGCGACGTCGATGCCCTCCAGGAATGCGGCGAACGCCTTCTCGTGCGCGTCGCCCTCGGCCCCGTCGAGACCTTGGAAGCGGCGCCACGTCATCACGGTGGCCCCCGCGTCGCGGAGCGACTGCGCCCACTGGTCGGCGGCCCAGTCCCACGATCGCCACAGCCGGTCGACCCGGAAGCCGACGGTCAGCCCGGCGAGCGGTCCGGCTTCCGGGCCCGGTGAGTCATTGCCCGTCCTGACAGCACCGGCTGGGCTCACGATGACCGCGGTGTCCAGGCGCGCGCGGGGGGCGTCGGGCACCACACCGCTACGCGGATCGTGAACGACGACGTCGTAGTCGCCGGGGTAATGACGCTGTAGCGCGCTCTCGACCATCGCCAGCAGCGCGTCGGGCGGCAGCACGCAATCGGCGCATCCGGCGTTCTCGAGCCCCAGCTCGAGCTCGACCCGCCGGTCACGCTCGCTGATGCCCACGAGCCGCAGTTCGACCCCGTCGCCGTTGACCGTCTCTCGCAGCTCGGCGGCCGTCACGGCCAGACCGGTGATATCCATCGCGTGCCTCTCAGGTCCTGTCCAGCAGTCGGTTCCGGATCTCGGCACCGTCCTCGTCGACGTCCGGAGTCCGATCCGGGTTCCCGGGCGCGCTGCCCGAAAGGCGCGGCGCCGGCGCCGGCGTGACGACCGGCCCGAACTCGCCGGTCTCGATCGCGCGCAATGCACCCCGCGCTACCAGCTGCGGGTTGCCGCAGATGTCGGTCGCGTCGGCGACGGGGCTGATCGGCAGCCGGTTGGCCACGAACAGCTCGACGACGGCGTCGCGTTCTTGGGTGGCCAGCCAGTCGCGGAGCCGGCGCAGCCCGGCCCCGCCGAGATCAGCGTCCGGCGCCTCGGCGTCGTAGCCGGCGAGGGCGAAGATTTCCCGGACGTGCCGCGGGGTCGAGGCGCCGATGACCACCCAGCCGCCGTCCCGAGTGGCGAATACGCCGCGCAGCGGGCTGCCGGCCATGCCGCTGCCGAGCCGGCCCGGCACCTCCCCGGGCCGGTAAGCGGTGAGCACCGGTCCGGTGACCTGCAGCATCGCGTCGAGGGGGTTCACGTCGATGTACTGGCCGCCCGCGTCGTTCGCGAGGCGCTGGTAGCAGGCAGCGAGGACGCCGAACGCCCCCACGTACCCCGTCACCGCGTCCCCGACGGGGATGGAAGCCAGCGTCGGCGGCCCGTCCGCCGCGCCGGTCATGTGGGTCAACCCGGCCATCGCCTCGGCAAGCGATCCGTTGCCCGGCCGGTCGGCGTACGGGCCGTCGGCGCCGAAGCCGGTGACGTGGACGTACACGATGTCGGGGTTCAGCGCGGCGACCGTGTCGTAGTCGAGTCCGACGCGTAGCAGCAGCCGCGTCGGCATATTGACGACCAGGACGTCCGACTCGGATGCGAGAGCACGCACGAGAGCGGCACCGTCGGGATCGCGCAGGTCGGCCATCACGGACCTCTTGTTGCGGGCCAGCAGCGGCCAGATGCGGCTGTCGGCGTGCCGGTACGGGTCACCGCCCGGGGGCTCGATCTTGACGACGTCCGCGCCGTGATCGGCGAGCACCGTCGAGATGAACGGCGCGGCGTACAAGGTCGACGTGTCGATGACTCGCAGCCCGGCGAGCGCACCGCCCGACCGGCTGGCCGTCATCGGTCGCCCACTCGAAGCATGTATATAGCTATATCATTTTGCTGTTGCTTCGCCTAGGAGTTCTGCCAGTACACGATCGGTATCGACGCCTGCCGGCGAGGCCACCCCGGGAAGCGGGCGCGGCCAAGGCGGCGCTGGCTCCACGTTGCGCGGTCCGCTCGCCGGCGAGCGGGCGGCGGCGGCACAGACCTCGTGCATCGAGACGTCGATCAGCGCGCCCCGGGATCCCGCGAGCGCGGTGACGGCCGCCGCGGCAGCGGTGACGCCGGCGAGCGGATCGGCGATCGCGTCGCCCATCGGGCAGGGCCGACCGTCGTCCCAGGCGACGAGACCGGCGCCGGCGGCGACATCGTCGCCGAAGCCGAGCCGCATCGCGTTGCCCCGTCCACCCGCGGTGATCGAGACCCAGACCGCGCCGCGATCGACCTCGGCGTCCGCGTCGATGCCGAGCTGCGCCAGCGCGCGCGGGCGGGAGGCCTCGATCACGACGTCAGCGCGCGCGACGAGCTGCTGCAGTACCGGCCGCTGCGCTGTGAAGTCGAGAACGACGGAGTCGTGGCCGGCGTGCAGCAAGTCGAAGAACGCCGACGGCCCGCGGCGCGCGCCGTCGAGCCGCGTGCCGCTCTCGACCTTCACGACGCGCGCGCCCGCGAGCCCGAGCAGGTGCGCACACAGCGGGCCCGCCCACAGTGCGCTGAGGTCGACGACGAGCGGGGGCTCGACCGGCCTCCGCCGTCCGCCATCGGTGACCAGCACGGGGTCGCGGGTCAGCGGCGGAGGCTCTGCCGGGATGACCGCGGCCGGCAGGCCGAGCAGCGTGGTGCGGTTGGCCGCGTCGGCGACGGCGGTGTGTTGGAGCCACTCGGCGACTGCGTCCCACGGGTCCTCGATCTCCCGGCCTACGAGCGCCGGAACGAGGTCGAGGTCCGACTGCCGGGAGAGGGAGATGCCCAACCAGCCGTCGCGCGCGGCTTGGATGCGGAAGGCGCCGCCGGCCGAGCGCGGCGCGTTGCGTCGGTAGCCGGCGAACGCCGCTCGCTCGCCGAGCAGCCGGACGTCCGGCAGCCCCGGCACGCCCGCGGCGACCAGCGTGTCGAGCGCGGACCGGACGGCGCTCGCCGGGCTGCCGGTGCCGAGCAACGCCGGCCCCGCGCTGCGTCCGGTCAGCGCCATCGCGCCGGACGCGGCCCACAGCTCGGTCTCGCTCATTCCCGGGTGTCCTGCACGTCGTCCACGAGTCCCCACGACAGGGCAGCGGGTACGTCGAGGGCGACTCCGCTGAGTGCGAGGTAGGCGCATCGCCACCGGCCGACGCGGCGGGTGATACCGACGGTGCCCCCAGCGCCGGGGACCAACCCCATCGCCAGCTCAGGCAGGCGGAACACCGTGTCCGGGTGCGCCGTCACCGTGCCGGCGTAGGACGGCAGCTCGATACCGGCGCCGATGCATGCCCCGTGCAGGTGGGCGTGCACCCTCTCCCGTACCGCGTGGATGCGGGCGGCGACGCTGCGCTCGAGGCGGATCGCGTGCGCGGTGACGACGTCCGGCGTGGTGCCGAACTCGTCCAGATCGCCGCCGCTGCAGAATGCCGGCCCGGCTCCGCGCAGGTGGATCTCGGCGATCGATGCGTCGGCCGCGGCCAGATCGAAGGCCTCGACCAGGCCGTCGCGGATCTCCCGGCCGAAGGCATTGCGACGCTCCGGGCGGTTGAGCGTGACGGTGAGTCGCTCACCGCTACGGTCGAGCAGGACGGCCGGTTCGATCGCCGCCGGCACCGGACGCCGCGGGTGACCGGCCAGCCAGTGGGCGAATTCGGGACCGGCGAGCAGCATCGAGTAGGCGAGCGACTCGGCGGTGAGCCCCGAGGCCACGTCGGCTGCGGCCGTGACGCGGAGCAGACCGCACAGCGCGGCCGCGGCGTCCGGCGCCGATGAGACCGCATCGGACAATGCGGCGACCGCCGCGTCGACGTCGGAAACACCCACTGCCCACCGCTCGCTGGACGCCGGCGCCACGGTGCAGTCGAGGCTGCTCGCGAGGCGAGCCGCCTGCTCACCAACCGCGCGCCGAGTGACGCCGACCAGGACGCTGTACGGCATCGGCGGCAGCACGACGTCCGGGTCACCGGCGTCGAGGTCGACGACGATCAGCGGCGCTCGCGCGGCCACCCGCTCGGTAGCGGTGAGGGACGCCAAATCGCGCGGTGCCACGGCCGTGATCACGAGCTGCCCCAGACCCGCCGGCCGCTGATCCACGTGCCGCGGACGCTGACCGAGCCCGGGTCGGCGAGCGCGGCCGCGAGCGGGCGGTCGAGCAGCACGAGGTCGGCCGGTACCCCGCGCACGACGCTGCGCGCCGTCCCGCCAGGGTCGCCGGCGGACCCGAGGTACCCGCACAGCGCCGCGCCGGCCGGCACTGCCTGGTCCGGGCCGACCGCACGTCCGCCGAGCGAGGTCCGGCCCGTCGCCGCGGCGATGGACGCCCACGGGTCGAGGTCGCCGTACGGCGCGTCGCTGGAACACGCGACTCGCACGCCGGCCTCGAGTAGCGACCGGTACGGCCAGAGGTGAGGCAGGTCCTCGTCGTCCACGCGATCGAGGTACTCGTCGCCGCGCTGGCGGACGAACGACGGCTGTGTGACCACCGGCGGCCCGAGCCGCGCGATCCACTCGGCGAGCTGCGGTGGCGCGACCGCTGCGTGCTCGATCCGGTCGCCCGCGACAACGCCGAGGGACTCGAGCACGCCGAGGACGAGCACCAGCGCGGCGCGGGTGACTGCGTGCAGCGCCACCGGCCGCGGCCGGACGGAGCGGACGCGTTCGGCGAGTTCGTCCCAGGACGGCAGGACGTGGTCGGCAACGACGATCTTGAACGGTGCGGCGCCGTCCGGGTCACCGAGCAGCATGAGACGTTGTTTCAGCCCGCCCGTGGTCAGTGCGTGCCGCGCCGACGGCGCGAGGTCAGGGGTCGCATCGGTGACGCCCGTGATGCCGAAGGACGCCAGCCGTTGCGAGAGCGCCGTGAGATCCACGGCGGGCGCAGTGCCTAGCCGGTCCCGCAGCCAACCGTCCAGCCGCCACAGCCGGCCGGTCGGTGACCCGACGCCGTCACGTTCGACACCAGCAACGTCGGCGCCGGCCGCCCCGATCGCCTCGAGGCCGAGGGAGTTGAGCGTCCATAACGCGCCGCTGCGGTGTTGCACCCGCACCGGGACGTCGCCGCGCAGGGCGTCCAGCGCGGCCGCGTCGAGATCACCCGCCACCGACTCGTCGTAGCCCACGCCGCGGATCCAACCGTCGGCGCCCTGCGCCGCCGACGACATCGCCGCATCGAGTTCGTCGCGGGTGCGCACTGCCGGCGGGCCGCACGGAACCGAGCGGGCCGCCGCCGCCGCTGCGAGGAGGTGGACGTGGTGATCGTGCAGGCCCGGCAGCAGCGCCGCGCCGGCGCACTCGACCACCTCGCCGGGCGCGTCATCGACCGGCGCGCCCAGAGCTTCCACGCGTCCGTCGCGCAGCAGCACGTCCACGACACCGGCTCCCGCGACCTCGGCGCCGCGCAACCAGATGCTGGCCGTGTCGATCACGCAGCACCCAGCGCGCGGACGAACCCGTCGGGCACGAGCACGTCCCCCCGGTCGAGTTCGTGCACGGAGCTGCGGCCCAGGCCCATGAGCGCCGAGTCGATCCCGGAGCGCAGCACGTCCAGGACGTTCTCGACGCCGGCTTGCCCGTTGGCCGCGAGTCCCCAGAGGTAGGCCCGGCCGATCATCACCGCGCGGGCGCCGAGGGCGAGGGCCTTCACGACGTCGCTGCCGCGGCGGATCCCGCCGTCGAGGAGGATCTCGATGTCGTCACCGACGGCGTCTGCGATCGCCGGCAGGGTGCGGATCGTGGCGGGCGTGCCGTCGAGGTTGTTACCGCCGTGGTTGGACACCGAGATGGCGGTGGCGCCGGCGTCGACGGCGCGGCGCGCCTCATCGACGCGCATGATGCCCTTGACCATGAAGCGCCCCTCCCACTGTTTGCGGAGCCAGGCGACGTCGTCCCAGGTGGGTGGTGGGGTCTGCATCCATTCGCCGTAGACGCCGAAGAAGGTGGGCGCGGGTTGGCCGGAGATTTGCATGTTGGGGACGGTGAGGTCCGGAATCCAGCGAGTGCGAGCGACGTGGGCGAGCCAGCGCGGCCGGGCGAGGGCTTGTGGGGCGAAGCGGAGTGCCTCTTTGAGGTTGATGTGTTCGGGGATGTACGGGCTGCCCCAATCGCGGCCCATGGAGAAGGACCAGTCGAGCGTGGCGATCAGTCCGACGCAGCCGGCCGCGCGGGCCCGCTCGATTCGCTCGGCGATCACGTCTCGGCTGCCGGACCAGTACACCTGGAAGAACGTCTTCGGGTTGGCGGCGACGACCTCTTCCACCGGCTTGCTGGCGAATGAGGACAGTCCCATCGCGGTGTCGCGCGCCGCGGCGGCGCGGGCGACCGCGAGCTCGCCGTCCGGGTGCACGGCCTGCACTCCGGTGGGTGAGACGAGCACCGGCAGGGCCAGGTCTTGCCCCATCACCCGGGTGCTCAGGTCGCGCACCGCCGGCTGCCCCGCGGTGTAGGGCGCGAAGCCCAGTTCGCCGAACGCGTTGACGTTGTCTTCGACGGTCACCCCGCGCTCGGAGCCGGCGAGCAGGGCGCTGTAGACGGACTTCGGCAGCACCTTGCGCGCCCGGCGCTGCGCCTCGGCGACCGATTCGAACCACGCGTTGCGCATCAAGAACTCCTTTGCACCATGACCGGTCGCAGCGGGGTGAGCGTTCGCTCACGCATGGATTGCGTGATGACACCGAGGCCGTAGGCGATCTCGTCGGCGAGATAGCCGGCGACGAACCGGGCCGGGCCGATCGGTCGTCCGCGGCCGGCCCAGTCGGTCAGCGGCGGAGCAAGGGCAAGTGCGGCCGCGGGAAGCCGCGTGCGTCGGTGCAGCACTCCCGCGGCAAGCAACCCCGGCGCGAACTGGATCAAGTAGCGGCCGACACCAAGCCACGTCTGAGCCACGCTCTGCACGGCCGCCCCGCCCAGTGCTGTCGGCGACAGGTGGGCGTCGCTCATACCGGTCCGGCGCAGCGCTGTGCGCAGCCGGATACCCGTGCCGGCGAGAGCCAGCAGCGCCGGCACCGGACGCCGCGCCACGAGCGCGGCAACACACGCGGTGGGCCACGGATACAGCACCAACGGCGCCATGGCATCCGGATGACGCACGGCGAGCATCGGCGTGGACGTGCCGTAGATCCGGCGCCGGCGCAGCAGCCCGCGCCAGGTCGAGGGTTCCTCGTGTCGAACCTGATGGCTCGGGTCGTAACGGATGCGCCAGCCTGCGTTGTGCAACCGCCAGATGAGGTCGACGTCCTCACCGATCGACATGGCGGCATCGAACGGACCGCCCGGTCCGGCGACCTCGTCGAGCGCCTTGCGCCGCACCAGCAGCGCCGCGGTGGGCAGGTAGGACACCCGCCCGTAAGGGACCACGCGCGCCGGCCGCGAGCCGAGATCGAGGTTGCACCGGGCACCGGTGTAGCTGCCCGCCGACGTCTTCGCCGCCATCGGGACGATGCGCGGAGCCACCGCGGCCAGCGCCGGGTCGAAGAAGTGCGCGGCCAGGTCGTTGATCCAACCGTGCCCAGGGACCGTGTCGCTGTCGACGTAGCCGATGAGCTCGGTGTCCGCTGCCGCGGTGCCGATGTTGCGCGCCTGCGCCGGGCCGACGTTCACGTCGAGCCGGATGACGCGCGCGGCATGGGCGGTGACGACACGTCGAATCGCGCGTTCGTCAGCGGATGCGTCGTCGATAACGATCACTGGGTAGGCGCGGGCCAACGAGGTCAGGCAGCGGTCCAACTCGATCCCCCGGTCGCGGACCGGTATCACCACCGTGACATCCGGCGGGCCGGGCAACGGCGGCGGAACGGGGTGGGCAATGCCGGCGTCGGTCAGCCGCCGGGCCAACAGACCCGATCGGCGCGAGCGGACCGGCCCAGCCCGCAACTCGTCCCACGCCTCACGGCCGCCCGCCGTCAGGCGCAGCACCCGGCCCGGCGATCCACCGAACCAGCCGCCGGACCGCACCGGCTTCGCGTCCGGGTCGAGCACGATCGCGAAGCCGGACGGCAGCAGGCCGGGTTCCGCCTCGGCGTCAGATACAGCAAGTCTCATAGCGCCATCCCACCGTCGACCGGAATCACCGCGCCGGTGATCGCCCCCGCCTCGGGACCGAGCAGGAACGCGATCGCGGCCGCGACCTCGCCCGGTTCGACGAGCCGGCCGATCGGATGGTGTGTCGCGAACTCGGCGACATCGTCGAGCGCGTAGAGCCGTGCGCTCTCGGCGAGGATGGGAGTGTCCGTAGAGCCCGGGCTGACCGCGTTAACGGTCACCCCTGACTCCCCCAACTCGGCGGCCAACGCCCGGACGAGTCCCGCAACGCCGGCCTTGGACGCGCAGTAAGCGGCCAGGTTCGGCAGGCCGCGGGTGGCCGCTGCGGAGGCGACGGCGACGAAACGGCCGGACCGTGGTCCTGGTCGACGTAGCAAGGCAGGGATTGCCGCTCGGGCAAGGTTCAGCACGCCCACGAGATTGACGTCGAGAACCGCGCGTTCCTGGTCGAGCGGCACGTCTTGATGCGAGACACCCCCGGCAACGACACCGGCCGCGGCGACCGCCGCGTCGACCCCTCCCCACCGGTGCTCGGCCTCGGCCACGATCAGGTGCAACGCGTCGAGGTGACGGACGTCAGCGACTACCGGATGGATGCGATCTGGCGCCGCGGCCACGACGGCGTCCAGGTCGGCCTTCGTGCCGAGCTGATAAGGCACCGCCGGGTCGTCGGCGGCGATGTCGACCGCGAACACCTGCCAACCCTGGTTCGCTAGAAGCTTGGTCGTCGCGGCGCCGATGCCGCGCGCCGCGCCGGACACGATGGCAACCCGATTCATCGCAGCTGCACGGCATCGCGGTCGAGCCACGCGTCGACAGCACGGGTGAGGTCGACCGCGATCGCACTGAGCAACTGGCGTCCCTCCTCGGCAGTCGCGCCGCGTGGATCGCCGAGAACACCGTTGGGTGCTACAGCGCGCATACCGCCGGCGCGCAGCAGAGGCATCAATTCGGCGATCGGCCGTCGATCTCCCGGCTCAGCCCGTGCGACCAGCACGGCGTCGGGACGCAAGACGAGCTCGATCGCCGTCTCGATGCGTCCGGCGTGGGGCTCGCCCTCCCAGGACGGAAAGAAGCTGCGCACGTCCCGACCCTCGGAACGAAGCGTGTCAACCGCGCGCCCGACCGGCTCGGCATTGCCGCCGTGCCCACTGACCAGAAGCACGTGCCGGAACGTGTCGCTGGCCGAGCGACACAGCTCTACAAGCAGCAACTCGAGCGCTGCTTGCCCGATCGACAGCGTGCCGGCGAAGCCGGCGTGCTCACCACTGGAGCCGTAGGCGACGGCTGGCGCGACGACGACGTCGCGGCGCAGGGCGAGCTGTTCGCACAGCGCGACAGCAAGGTCGGTGTCGGTCGACAGCGGCAGGTGCGGGCCATGCTGCTCGGTGGAGCCGAGCGGGACAACCAGGACGGCGCCACCCTCGGCCAGCACGGCGACGTCGTCGTAGGTGAGATCGGCGAGCCTGGTCATCGGCCCACCAGGCCGGCGAGCGGGTTCTCGTCGCACGCGTGCACCGGTGGTTGCCGCGGGGTGAGTGTGAGCCGGGTGCGGTGTGAGTGGTCCAATGCCGGGCGCGGTGCCGCTGCCCGGTCGACCGCCTGCAGCGCGGTGGCGCCGTGGCCCTTCACGCACTCCGGATCGGGACCGTCCAACGGCAGTCCGGTGAAGAACTTCGCGGCCATGCACCCGCCCCGGCACGCATCGAACGCCGAACACGAGCTGCACGCACCGCCGGTCTGCGGCCGGCGCAGGTCGGCGAACAACTCGGATTCCCGCCACACAGTGTGGAAGCCGCCCGAGCTGCGCACGTTGCCGGCCAGGAAGTTCTCGTGGATCGCAAACGGGCAGGCATACACATCGCCGACCGGGTCGACCAGACACACCACCCGCCCGGCGCCGCACAGGTTGAGTCCCGGCAGCGCGTCGCCGTAGCCCGCCAGGTGGAAGAACGAGTCGCCCGTCAGCACGCCCTCGCCGCGCGCGACCAGCCAGTCGTACAGCTGTCGCTGCTGCTCGGCGGTCACGTGCAGCTCGTCCCACGTGTCGGCGCCGCGGCCGGACGGCCGCAGCCGGGTGATCCGCAACTGCGCGCCGAAGCCATCCGCCAGCGCTTTGAACTCGTCCAGCTGCCCGACGTTGTGCCGGGTCATCACCACCGAGATCTTGAAACCGCGGAACCCAGCGTCCGCCAGGTTCTGCATCGCACGCTGCGCAGTGTCGTACGAGCCGCGCCCGCGGACCACGTCGTTCACCTCGGCCGTCGCGCCGTCCAACGAGATCTGCACGTCCACGTAGTCGCTGGCCGCGAGCCGCTGCGCCACCGCGGCGTCGATCTTTACGCCGTTGGTAGAGAACTTCACCCCGACGTGGTGCGCAGTCGCGTAGTCGACCAGCTCCCAGAAGTCCGGACGCACGGTCGGCTCTCCCCCGCCGATGTTCACGTAGAAGACCTGCATCCGCTCGAACTCGTCGATCAACGCTTTGCACTCTGCCGTCGACAGCTCTCGTGGATCCCTTCGCCCCGACGAGGACAGGCAGTGCACACACGCCAGGTTGCACGCGTAGGTCAGTTCCCAGGTCAGGCAGATCGGCGCATCGAGGCCCAAAGCGAACTCGTCGACCAGGGGCGCCACCGTCACGACGTGCCCCGCCGGCAGATCATCGACGAGGACGCCAGGGTGCCGAGCGCGCGTGCGTAGACCGGTAACTGCGCTTCGCCGACTCCCGCCGCGACGCATGCGGCCGTGGCGCTCGGCTGCGACTCCAACAACTGCAGTGCGCGCAGCAGGCCGGGCGTCTTCACGAAAGACAGCCGCCGGGTGCCGAAGTGATAGAGCAGGGCGCCGAACCGCTCCGGCCGGATCGCAACCTGCGGATGCAAACGCCAGGGGGCCTCGACGTCGAACGCCGGCAGCCGGGCGTCAGTAGACACCGCACATGCCGTCGATCGAGACCTCTTCGACCAGCACATCCTCGGCGAGGACCTCTTCGGTCTCTGCGGATGAATCAGTCGCCTCCGCCGCCTCCACCGGATCGAACGCCATGACCGCTCCTCACCTATTTGACACAGTGTGCCGAATGCCCGGCAACGGTATCGTCACCGCGTGACAGAAACAACCCCCGTTGCGGCGATCCGCCGGGGCCGGCCGCCGGGCACGAGTGCTCGCGAGCTCGAGGTCATCGCGTTGCGGCTGTTCAGCGAACGCGGCTTCGAGGACACGACAGTCGAGGACATCGCCCACGAAGCCGGCGTCAGCCGCCGCACCTTCTTCCGCTACTTCGACACGAAAGCGGACGTCCTCTGGCACGCCTTCGACGCCGAGGTCGCCACCTTGCGGGCCGCCTTCGCCGCCGCGCCCGCCCGGGAACCGTTGCTCGACGCCATCCGCACGGCGGTCGTCAGCGTCAACCACTACACCGCCACCGACGTGCCCGAGCTGCGCGCCCGGATGAAGCTGATCAGCAGCGTCCCCGCCCTGCAGGCGAGCGCGGCGACCCACTACGACGCCTGGAAGCGCGCGGTCATCGACTACGCCGCCGCCCGGCTCGGGCAGCCGCCGGAAGCGTTGCTCCCGCTGGTGATCGGCCGGGCCACGCTGGCCGTCTGCCGTGCTGCCTACGAGTGCTGGGTCGGTCAGGCCGACGAGGACCTCACCGTCTACCTAGACGCCGCCCTGCGGGCGATGGCGTCCGGCTTCACGCCGGCAGGCGCCGCCGTACCGAGCCGGCGTTCGGGCCGCACCGGCCGAGGCAGGTCGAGAGCGTGAGCCAGTCGCAGGACGCCGGCTGGTTCGGTGCCGCGACGAGCAGCTGCACGGACTGGGACGTTGCGCGGCTGGTCGCAGCCAAGGCAGGGCAGCGGATCAGCGTCGTCATCCCGGCCCGCAACGAGGCGCCGACGATCGGTGGCATCGTGGCCGCGATCCGGCGCGCGCTCATCAGCGACGCGCCGCTGGTCGACGAGGTGGTGGTGATCGACTCCGATTCGACCGACGACACGGCCGAGATCGCGGCCGCGGCCGGCGCGGTGGTCCAACCCGCCGAAAGCATCCGCCCCGAGTTGGGCCACCACCCAGGCAAGGGCGAGGCGCTGTGGAAGTCGCTGTTCGTCACCTCGGGCGACCTGCTGGTGTTCATCGACGCCGACCTCACCGAGTGGGGGCC
This sequence comes from uncultured Actinomycetota bacterium, assembly GCA_963797455.1. Classification (GTDB taxonomy): domain Bacteria; phylum Actinomycetota; class Actinomycetes; order Mycobacteriales; family Jatrophihabitantaceae; genus Jatrophihabitans. The sequence continues at coordinate 1,005,611 of CAWCPK010000001.1, forward strand.
GCACTTCGTGACCGGCCTGCTCGGCCCGCTGCTCACCACCCCCGACGTGCTCTTGGTGAAAGGGTTCTACGACCGGCTGCTCGACGACGGCTCGGGACGGCCGAGCCTGCAGGGCGGGCGCGTCACAGAGCTGGTCGCGAGGCCGTTGCTGAGCCTGTACTGGCCGGCGCTCACCGATGTGGTGCAACCGTTGGCCGGTGAGTGGGCGATCCGCCGGAAGACCTTCGCCGCGCTCCCGGTGCCGATCGGTTACGGCGTCGAGATGTCGACGCTGCTCGACGTGCACCGCGATCACGGGCTGGCGGCGATCGCGCAGGTGGACCTCGGCGCTCGCGGCCACTCGCACCAGTCGGTGCACGACCTGGCGCTGATGGCCGGCGAGATACTCGCGGTCGCCTTGCGGCGCGTGGGCCAGCGGGTGCCGGAATCAGCTGAGCTGCGCCAGCTCGACCGCAGCGCGACGCCGCCCTGGCGGGCGCGGCCCATCCCGCTGATCGAACGAGGCCCGGCGCGCACCGTCGCCGGGTACGAGCCTCTCCGGTGAGCACCGATGCTGTGGTGCGCGCGCTGGGCCGCCGCCCGGCGCTCGTCCCGTCAGGCGGGCGGAAAGCTGATCGGCAGCTGGACGGCCGCCCGCACACCGTAGTTGGTGTAGACGACGGGCTGCCCCGCAGTGATGGCGTACTCCGGAATTCTCCTGTGGAACTCCTCGATCGCCACGCGTAGCTCCAGCCGGGCCAGGTTCGAGCCGAGACAGCGGTGCGGGCCGGCAGCGAAGGCCACGTGCGCGTTGCGCAGCCGACCGAAGTCGACCGTGAGCGGATCCGGGAAGGCCGCCGGATCCACGTTCGCGGCGGCCCACACGACCTCGACCATCGAACCGCCGGGGAACCGGCGTCCGGCGATCTCGATGTCCTCGGTCACCCAACGGTGACCCAGGGGCACGGGCGACTCGAAGCGCAGCAGCTCCTCGATGGCCTTGGGGAGCAGGGCAGCGTCGTCGATCACCGACCGTCGCTCGGCCGGGTGCTCGGCGAACCAGGCGAGCAGGCAGGACAGGGAGCTCGTGACGGTATCGAGCCCGGCAATCACCAACAGGTAGGTGATGTCCAGGATCTCCTGGTCGGAGAGCTTGCTGCCGTCCGACTGGGTGCTGATCAGGCCGCCGATGAGATCGTCGCCGGGAGACCCCGCGCGACGCGTTTCGAGCGTCCTGGACAGGTACTCGTATATCCGCTCGCCGGCCGCGTGCATGTTCGCCTGCTGCTCGTCCGCCGTGGCGCCCTCTGGCCGGACGACCGCTTCCTTGAACTCGAGGAAGATCGGCAGATCCTCGATGGGCAGGCCGAGCATGTCGATGAAGACCTGCGTCGGCAGCGGGGCACAGAGCTGCGCCATCAGCTCGGCTTCGCCGGCGTGCTGGAACTGGTCTATGAGGGCGTTCGTCCTCGCCCGGACCGGAGCTTCGAGGGCAGCGACCCGCTTCGGGGTGAACAGCGGATCGAGCAGCCGCCGGTACTTGCGATGCAGCTCGCCGTCGAGGTCGAGCGGGATGAGCGGGCGTTGAGCGCCCAGGTTGTTGTGCACGCCGTCGGTCATGTGCACGGAAGGGTGCCGCAGGAACTCGCCGATCTCGGCCCGGCCGGCGATGACCAGCATGCCGTCAGCGCGTGGCACGCCGTCGTTCGAGACGAGGTGGACGAATGCAGCCTGCGGCGCCTGCTCGTCCCATGAATCCAGCACGTGCGCCGCGCAGAAGATCGGCGGCGTGACGGCCTCGGTGGTCATGCGCCCTCCTCCGTCGGGCGCAGACTAGGTGCTGTGCCCATTGATGACCTCGCAGGCTCGGTCATGTGAACTCCTGAGATTGGTGGGTCACTCCAGAACGGAGATGGCGCCTTCCGGGCACTCGTCGGCGGCCGACCGCGCCGCCTCCTCGAGGTCGACGGGTAGCTCATCGAGATCGACGATTGCGTGACCGGTCACGTCGTCGAGGTCGAAGATGCGTGGAGCACTCAGGGCGCAGCGAGCGTGGCCCTGGCACTTCTCGGGGTCGACCGTTACGCGCATGGCCCTCACATCGTCCTGGCGCGGATCGGCTCGACGCGCCCAAACCGGTGGATCATCGACCGAATTCAGCCGATGCCGAACAGAGTCCCTCCACCGAGGCGTACCTGTCAAGATACCAACGCTATCTTGTTGGCCGCTCCTGCCGACTGCCCCGCAGCACGAACCCGGACAGCTCTGTGGTCAGTGCGGCGCGGTCCGACCAGCGATCGGCCGGGAAGAGCGCCTCGCCCATGGCGACGACACCGTAGACGAGCGCGAACGTGAATCGCACGGCATAGGCGAGGTCCATCGTTGCGTCGCCGCGGGCCTGCACCTCGAGTCCAACCTCATGCTCGAGCCGGTCGAACACGTCCCGCAGCGACGATGCAGCGGGGCGCGGCAGCTCCGGCGAGCCGGCCGCCTGATCGGCCAGCATCACGAGCAGCTTGCGATTGGCGACCAGGAGTTGGTACAGCCCGTTGACGAACACCTCGGTGTCGTGCGCGGACGTGTCGCTCGCATGCCCGTACGACGCCCAGCGCGCGACATACTCGCCGACGAAGTCGGAGAACGGTTGATAGACGGCGTCGACGAAGAGATTGGCCTTCGTGCCGAAATGGCGAAAGACCTGCGCGTGCGTGACCCCTGCGCGAACGGCGATGTCGCGGGTGCTGACCTGGTCGTAGCCCCGCTCCGCGAACAGCTCGCGCGACGCTTGCAGGACGAGCGAGCGCACTGTCGCCGAGCTGCGACGCAAGCGCGGCGCCGGTCGAGTCACCCGAACATCATGCGACACGAGCACCGAGGGCCTGCGGCCCGCCGGCTTCGACACCACGGCCACCGCGCGGGGTAGCGGCTATTCGTGCGCAGCGCCCTCCAGATATCGCCCGAAGTTCGGCGGCGCGCCCAATACCAATGAGTGTTTGCCGTGGGAAAGCCGGATGCCGCGCTCATCGAAGGAGAGCGACCATCCGTGCAGGTCGACCAGGTGGCCCACCGTGCGCAGCAGCGCGTCCTTGCGCAAGTCGACGGACCAGTCTGGCTCATCGCTCTCGATGGCAACCTGCACGCGGAGCTTCTTATCGGTGAGCATGCCCATCTCCGCGATGCGCGCGTCCACCCCCAAGGCCACCGGCGCCAGATACAAGTCGGCGATGTCGTGCGGCAGTTCGGTCATGGCGGGGCCTCCACTTGGACTTGGTCCCACGCTCCCGAACAGCCGCCACCGTGATCAGAGTCGGACGTCCCGCGCAAACCAGGCGGTAGGTCACGCGTGCCCGACTAGGCCGTGGCGACCGAGTTGGCCAGCGCCGAGCGCACGAACTGATGTGCCTCGCGAGACCACGACGAGGCGCAGTGCGAACCTGCGTACCAGCAGACCGTGGGCCGGTCCCAGTGCAGCCATAGTCGGTGCGCCTCGCCGGGTGTCGTCATGCGATCGGCGACGCCGGCGTAGAGGTATCGGTTCGGTTGATCGACCCGGCACTCCATCGCGAGAGGGGTGACCACGCGATGCAGCTGGTGCAGCCGGTCGCCCAGTAGGTCCAGCTCCTCGTACGCCGTCTTCGCGGCGGGCTGGAGCTCGCGCTCGACCGAGAAGGCCATGTCAACGAGAGGCGTACCAACAATCGCTCGATCGACCCGGCCGTCGACGGAGCTCACCAGTGCAGTCAGCATCGCGCCGAGCGAGATGCCATGCAAGGCGATGGATGTCGCGCCTCGTTGCTGCAGCCACGCGATCGTGCGCCGGACGTCCCACACCCCGTGAGCGAACGAATGCAGGTGCTGCACGTAGTCGAAGGTCAGGAAGCCTTGTCCCGAACGGCGGCCTTTGGGCGTGCGCGGGCCGTGCAGCGGCAAGACGGGATGGATGACGTTGTAGCCGAGCTCGCGGTGAAGCCGCACCGAACGAAACGGCGTGAGATCGAAGGCGTGGCCGGAGCTGTAGCCATGCAGGTTGATCAGCCATGGACGATCCGGTTCCTGGTGCTCGAGCACGTAGGCAAAGGCGCGGTTGTCCCGCAGCCCGGTCAACCACCGGTCGCGCCCCGGAAGATCGCGGTGTGGCTGGAAGTCGGAGTCGAAGCTGATGCGTGTGAATCGGGTGGCGCCCAGCCGGCGGTCCACCGACGTGACCTGACGGGGAGCCGGCGGTTCGATGTGGAAGGCGGCCGGGTCGGCGAGCCAGCCGTTGCGCTCCAAGACGCTCAACGCCTGATCGGTCTCCGCGCCCAACCGCGATACCTCGTCGCGCGCAACGTCCGGCATGCGAGGAAGCAGGCCCATCACGACCTCGTCGACCCACACCGACATGGCCAGCGATGGCGACACGGCACGCGTCGGAATCTCCGGATACACATGGTCGTGCCGCAATCCCCGACCGGCCGAGCGGGCCAGGAACTGCGTCGTGCGGGTGTTGGCTCTGATGAGCTTCCGGTACATCGTGGGCTGCTCGGTGCCTTTGCCAGATGCGTCGGTGGCCACGCGGCGATTCCTTGGGGTGTAGGGCAGGCTCATGAGCCTGCGGTGCCGGGTTGGACCGCCCAGTAGCGGTCCCGCAGCCGGCGCTTGTACAGCTTGCCGGAGTCCGAGCGGGGCAGCGCTTTGTCGAAGTCGATGCTGCGCGGGCACTTGTACGACGCGAGCTTGCTCTTACAGAACGCGATCAGCTCGGCCTCGAGTTCCGGCCCGGCGTCGGCCGTCACTGCCGGCTGCACCACCGCCTTCACCTCCTCGCCGAACTCGGCGTGCGGGACGCCGAACACGGCGACGTCGTAGACGGCCGGATGCCCGATCAGCACGTCCTCCACCTCCTGCGGGTAGATGTTGACGCCACCGGAGATGATCATGAACGCCTTACGGTCAGTGAGGTACAAGTAGCCGTCATCATCCAGATAGCCGACGTCACCCACCGTCGACCAGCCCATCTCGTTTCGCTGCTGAGCCGTCTGCTCTGCGTCGTTGACGTACTCGAATCGTTGCGGTGCGTCGGCCCAGATCGTGCCGATCTGGTTGGGCCCGAGTTCTGCGCCGTCGTCGCCGAGGATGTGGATCGGCGTCAGCATGGCCTTGCCGACACTGCCGGGATGCTCGAGCCACTCGGCCGCGGTGATGAAGCTCGCGCCCGCGCCCTCGGACGAGGAGTAGAACTCGGAGATGAGCGGCCCCCACCAGTCGATCATCGCGCGCTTGACGTCCACCGGGCAGGGGGCGGCCGCGTGGATGACATGCCGCAAGCTGGACAGGTCGTACTTGCGCCGCACCGACTCGTCCATCTTGAGCATCCGGACGAACATGGTCGGCACCATCTGGGTGTGGGTGATGCCGTAGCCCTCGATGTGTGCCAGTGCCTGTTCGGGGTCGAACTTCTCCATCACGACGACCGTGCCGCCGAGTCGGTGTACGCCCATCGTCCAATAGATGGGTGCCGAGTGATACAGGGGTGCCGGAGAAAGATAGCGATCCCCCTCACCGAACTGGATGGCTCGCAGGAAGGCGACGACCGGATCCTGCTCCAGATTGGTCGGCGTGCCGGTGAGCGCGCGCCGGATGCCCTTCGGCTTGCCGGTGGTGCCCGACGAGTACTGGATGATCTCGCCCTCGCGCTCGTCGAGCACCGGCGTTACGGGGAGGTGCCCGGTTGCGAGGTCGAAGGACTCCCAGCCGGCCAGTTCGCCGCCGATGAACAGGCGACGAGACAGCTGCGGCGCCACCTCGGGCGTGAGGCGCGCGGCAACGTCGGCGAGCCCGGCGTTCGCGACGATGACGCTGGCTCCGGAGTCGTTGACGATGTAGGCAACCTCGTCTGCCGTCAGATGCGAGTTGACCGGAGTGAAGTAGTGACCGGCCCGGCGCACACCCCACGCGACCTCGTGATAGCGCGGGTTGTTGTCCATCAGGATGGCGACGACGTCATCGGGCCCGAACGGGATCTGCCGCAGGAAGTGCGCGAACCGGTTCGATCCTTCGTCCAGCTGCCGGTAGGTGATCACCTCACCGGTGCTCCCCATGATGACGGCGGCGCGCTCGGGCGCAGACTGCGCGAATGTTCCCGGATACATGACACCGTCCAGTGACTGGGAGACCGCGTGCACCGAGTTCTCCAAATCAACAGCTAGGTGCAACAGGTAAGACAATAGCCCGCCGTCGGGCCGCGCTGGGCTTCGCCTTTGTTCGAAACAGAAACGAAATAGTTAGATGATTATGCTCTGGCGTCGCTACAAAGCAAGGGGCAGACGTGCGGGCTCGGCAGGCGTTGGAACACAACGAGATGGACGCCGTCGACGCGTTGCTGCTCCGCGCCGACGACGAGCCGACGGCGCGATCCACCATGGTGGCCGTCTACGTCATGGACAGCTCACCGGAGTGGCCGCGGGTGCTGGAAGCCTTCGACCGAGCGAGCCGATCGGTTCCGCGGCTCCGGCAACGGGTCCTCTGCCCCGCGGCTCCGGTCAGCAGGCCGTTCTGGGTTGTCGATGCAGATTTCGATCTCGGCTACCACGTCCGCCGGATCAAGCTCGCGGACCGCGGCAGCTTCCGCGACCTGCTCGACTTCGCGCAGGTCTACAGCAGTACACCGCTGGATCGCGCCCGTCCGCTGTGGGAGGCGACGCTTGTAGACGGCCTCGATACCGCCGATGTCTCGGGACCGGCCGCCCTGGTCGTCAAGACCTCGCACGCACTGAGTGACGGTATCGGCGGGATGGCCATCGCGATGGCTTTGTTCACGACCGAGCGCGACCCGGCACCAAGCCCGATGCCGCCCGTCCCGACGGCGGACGAGGTGACGCGTGCCGGCCTGCTCCGCGTGCGGGCTGAGGCGGAGTCCGCGAAACGCATCGACGACGCATCCAGCCGAGCGCTGCGGACCGCTCGGATGTACGGCAACGCGCTGGTCAGACCGATCGAGAGCGGCCGATCACTGGCCGGCTCGGCCGGATCCGCGTTGCGCTGGGCGCGTTCGCTGGGCCGCACCATCGGGCCGGCGGTGCACGGCGAGGCGTCGCCTGCGTGGCGCGATCGCGGCAGCCGCCGCCGGTTCTCCACGCTCGAAGTTCCGCTCGATCGCCTTCGCCGAGCCGCGAAGTCTGCCGGCGGCTCGGTCAACGAGGCCTACCTGGCGGCCGTGCTCGCCGGCGTGCGCCGCTACCACGACAGCGTGGGCATGCCCGTCGTAGAGATTCCGATGGCAGTGCCGGTGAGCCTGCGTAGAGATCATGATCCGGTGAGCGGGAACCGGTTCGCCGGCATCCGGTTCGCGGGACCGGTGGCGGAGCTGGACCCAGCGGCACGGATCCGCCGGCTCCGCGAGCTCATCGCGACAGCGCGCGCCGAGCCGGCCCTTGATGCGCTGCGGGTGTTTGCTCCGCTGCTCGCCCGGCTGCCTGGTGCTCTGTTGGACGCACTCGGGGGCCGGGTGATGCGCCACGACCTGCAGGCGAGCAACATCCCTGGCTACCCGGTGCCGGTCTACTTCGCCGGCACCGAGGTGCTCCGGTGCTACCCGTTCGGCCCGGTGCCGGGGGTGGCCGTGATGACCGTGCTCGTGTCACACGTCGGGGTCTGCTACATCGGCGTCAACGTCGATCTCGACGCCGTGCGCGAGCCGGACCTGTTCGACACGTGTCTGCAGGAAGGCTTCGCCGAGGTTCTCGCGCTCGGCGACGAGCGATAGGAGATCGTCGTGCGTCAGCTCAGCGCCACCGATGCGTACTTCGTCTACAGCGAAGGTCCCCGTACGCCGAACCACATCGGCATGCTGCAGATCTACGACCCCTCCGGGGTGCCCGGCGGCGACGCCCGCTTCGCCGGGATACTCGCCGACCTGGGTGGCCGGCTGCATCTCGCCCGCTCGTTTCGCGAGAAGGTGGTCTCGGCCCGCTTCGGTGTCGACTTCCCGTACTGGATGGACGATCCGGACTTCACCCTCGAGTACCACGTGCAGCACATCGCGCTGCCACGTCCGGGGAACTGGCAGCAGCTGTGCGCGCAGGCCGCACGACTTCACTCCCGCATGCTCGACCGCAGCCGCCCGCTGTGGGAGATGACGGTGATCGAGGGTGTCGACGACGTCGAGGGGATACCCCCCGGCTGCTTCGCGATCTTCTTCAAGATCCACCACGCTGCGATCGACGGCGTCGCGGGCGCCGAGTTGCTGACGGCCACGCACGCCACGTCCCCGGACGCGACGATCCCAGCGCAACGCGGCCCCTGGCGACCGGGCGAGACGCCGACCGGACTCGGCCTGCTGGCGCGCGCGGCCGTCAACAACCTGCGGCGTCCGGTAAGTGCGGTCCGTTCAGTCGTGCCGGCGCTGCCGTCCCCACGCGGTGTGGTCAAGGCTGTCGCGCGCAAGCCGTCGCTGCCCTCGCTGGCGAACCCGGTCCCGAACACGCGGTTCAACGGCCCGGTCAGCGCGCAGCGCACCATGGACGCGTGCGTCTACCCGCTCGACGACCTCAAGCGCATCAAGAACGCGATACCCGGCGCGACGGTCAATGACGTCGCCCTAGCCGTGGTCGGCGGCTCGTTGCGGGCCTACCTGGCGGCCCACGACGAGCTGCCCGAACAAAGCCTCGTCGCGGCCGTCCCGGTCTCCACCCGGGTGCCCGATGACGGGCACGACGGCAACCGCATCTCCATCATGATGTGCCCGCTGGGCACCCACATCGCCGATCCCCTGGAACGAGTCGCCGCGATCGCCGCCGACACCCGCAAGAAGAAGGACGGCTTGCACGCCGTCCGGGCACGGGCGATCGCCGAGGCCGCGCAGATCATCCCCGGTGCGGTGGTCGGCGTGGCGATGCGCAGGTTGGCGCCGCTGATCTCGTCGCGCCGCCCGATCGCCAACGTCATCGTGACGAACGTTCCCGGACCGCCTAACCCGCTGTACGCGTTCGGATCGCGCATGGTGGCCTGCTACGGCCTCGGACCGATCATCGACGGCCTCGGCATCATCCATCTCGTCGGCAGCTACGACGGGGCCTTCACCTTCTCGTTCACGGCATGTCGCGAGATGGTGCCCGATCCGGGCTTCTACGCCGACCGGATCCGCGACTCGATGGACGAGCTGCGCAAGCTAACGGCCTGACTAACGCGTCTGCGTTCGGACGCTTGCGGTTTCCTGGTGTGCGCCGCTGCATGTTCGGCGCACGAACTAATCTAAATAGTTGCAATCCGGTATATCAATCCGATGTAATCCCTCAAAGCCGCAACGTGGCAAGAGCCGCGGTAGGCCGGCTGACCGAGGGAGATGCCCATGATCCGCAAGGTCCGACTGAGCATGACGGCGACTGCCGCCGTCGCCGCGCTTGCGTTGGCAGCGTGCAGCAGCAGCGCATCGGGCGCCGGTGGCGGAACGGGTGGCGGCTCGTCGCCCGCCGCGGGCGCGCAGGCCGGCAACGCCGCAGACTCCTCGCTGACACCGGTGACGATCGGCTACATCAACGAGGACAGCGGGCCGAACGGTCAGCTGGACAGCCCCAACGGCGTGACTGCCACGGTCAAGTACGTCAACGCCGAACTCGGCGGCATCGACAAACACCCGGTCAAGCTCGTGAAGTGTTCGAGCGACGGAAGCGCTGAGGCGGTGCAGAAGTGCGCGCAGCAGTTCCTGAATGACGACAGCATGGTGGCCGTCGTCGTTGGCACCCTGCAGTCCGGCGACGACTCGCTCTACACGACGCTGGCCGGAAAGAAGCCGCTCATCGGGGCGACCCCGGCCAGCCAGGCCGCATTCGCCGCCGCTGACGGGTACTGGTACGGCAGCGGGTCGTTCGGTGTGATCCCGGGCTTCGGCGTCTTCGCGGCGCAAAACCTGAGCGACATCCACACCGCGGCGATCGTGTACCTCGACGTCGCGTCGTTGAAGGCCACCGTCACCGGGCTGCTCAAGCCCGTCCTCGACAAGGCCGGCATCAAGACCACCCTGGTGCCGCTGCCGCTCACTGGCACCGACGCGGCCGGCCCGCTCACGGCAGCCGGCGCGGCGAGCGCGGACCTCCTCATTCCCATCACCGGCGCCCCGCAGTGCATCCAGATCGCGAAGGCGGTTGCCCAGCTGGGCATCAAGGCCAAGGTGGTCGCCTCGCCGATCTGTATGGACGAGACGGTTCTCAAGGCGGTCGGCCCGCTCGAGAAGGACTGGTACGAGGTGCAGATCGGTTCGGGAACGGCGAGCGACAATGCCGACCTGGCACTGTTCAAGCACATCCTCTCGACATATGGGGACGGCCACGACGGCCAGTACGCGTACGCGATCGGGCCAGTCACGCTGACGCTCGTGAAGCAGATCCAGAAGATCGGCTACTCGAAGCTCACCCCGGACACCGTTCGGCAGGCGATCAAGACCTACACCGGCGCGGTTCCGCTGATGGCTCCCTCGATCAAGTGCGGCGTCTTCGCGGCCGCCCCGTCCGTGTGCAACGCCTTCATCCGTGCCTACCAATGGGATGGCTCCAAGCTGGTCGACGCATCGCACGGGTACATGAACGTCGGCTGATCCGTTAGCAGACCCGGCGCGAGAGTGGCCCGGCACCTTCGGTCACCTCCACGCCGTGGCGAGTCGAGAGGTGGGCAGCATTGTTCGAGCAGGTTCTCACCTTCCTCATGCTCGGCCTCGGGGAGGGCGCGCTGATCGCGGCGGTCGGGCTGGGGGTCGTCCTCACCTATCGAGGCTCGGGCGTCGTCAATTTCGCCACCGGCGCGATGGCGATGTACACGTCGTACGTCTTCTCGGATCTCCGCATCAACGGCGACCTGTTCGTCCCGCCGCTGCCGGGCGGACCCACGAAGATCGACTTCGGCGGGCCGATGTCGTTCTGGCCGGCGCTGCTGCTGTCGCTGTTCGTGGCGGCCGTCATGGGAGTGGTCTTCCACCTGTTGATCTTCCGCCCGCTTCGGCACGCGCCGGTGCTGGCCAAGGTCGTCGCCTCCATCGGCCTGATGTTGACGCTCGAGGCCGTCGTCGTGCGCCGATTCACCGGCAACGTCGCGCCCGACGTCAACGAGATCCTCCCCGCGACCTCGTTCCACATCTTCGGCGCCGTCGTGCCCTGGGATCGGATCGTGCTCGCCGGCATCGTCGTCGCCGCCTCGATCGCGTTGTGGGCGGTATACCGCTTCTCCAGATTCGGCTTGGCCACGAGAGCGGCAGCGGGGAACGAGAAGGGCGCTGTGCTGCTCGGCTTCCCCACTGACCTGCTCGCGGGTGCGAACTGGGTGATCGGCAGCATGCTCGCCGGGCTGATCGGCATTCTGGTGCGCGGCATCATCCCGCTCGAGCCGACGCTGTTGACGCTGCTGATCGTCCCGGCCCTCGCGGCGGCGCTCACCGGCGGCTTCACGTCGTTCGGTATCACCGCTGCCGCCGGCCTCGCGATCGGGATGCTGCGCTCGCTGGTCGTCTTTCTGCAGACACTGTCGTGGTGGCCGAAGTCCGACGGCACGCCCATCCCGGGCGTGCGCGAGGCGCTGCCGTTCGTCGTCATCGCGCTCGTCATGGTCCTGCGTGGCAGGTCACTGCCGACCCGCGGCGCGGTCGAGGGCGGTCGCCTGCCCTTTGTGCCCCGTCCGGTGCGAGTCGGGCGCGGCGCGGCGATCTGGGCCGTCGCCGGAGCGGCCGCGCTGCTCAGCCTGGACTACGGCTGGCGCGGCGCGATCATCAACAGCCTGAACGGCACGCTCCTGGTGCTGTCCTTCGTGCTCATCACCGGGCTGGTCGGTCAGATCTCACTCGCGCAACTGGCCCTTGCCGGGGTGGCCGGCTTTACGGTGTCGAAGCTGGCCGAAGAGCACGGAGTCCCGTTTCCCGTCGCGCCGCTGCTCGCCGCGCTGGTGGCAGCCGCGGTCGGAGTGATCGCTGCCCTGCCCGCGCTGCGGGTCCGCGGCGTGAACCTCGCGGTGGTGACGCTCGCAGCGGCTGTGACGCTGGAGGAGATGGCATTCAAGAACAGCGCGATCTCGGGTGGTTCGGCCGGCGCGCTGGTGCCGTCGCCGAGCGTGTTCGGTGTGCGTTTCGGGCCGACCGACTCGTTCCTGTTCGGCGACGACAAGATCCCCACCGCCGGATTCGGTCTCGTGCTCCTGCTGATCGTGTTGATCATGTGCGTGCTCGTGGCGAACGTCCTGCGCGGCGCGACGGGTCGGCGGTTCCTGGCCGTGCGATCCAACGAACGCGCGGCTGCGGCCGCCGGCATCGACGTGGGACGCACCAAGCTGCTCGCGTTCGGGCTGGCGGCGTTCGTGGCCGGCATCGGCGGCGCCATGATCGGCTACAACATCCAGGCGCTGAGCGCAGACAGCTTCGACGTCTTCGCGTCCTTCAGTTTGCTTGCGGCGGCCTACCTCGGCGGCATTACGAGCGTCAACGGTGCTGCCGTCGGCGGACTGCTGACGACCGGCGGCGTCTCGTTCTACTTCCTGCAGCGCTACGTCGGCGTCGGACCGGAGTTCGAGTTCCTCATCGGCGGGCTCGGCCTCATCGTGACGGTCGTCCTCAATCCCGAGGGCATCGCGGGAGCGATGCGCGAGACGGTGTCCCAAGTGAGCTCCGCCGTCGGCCGGCGACGCAGGCAACGGCAGCGCATCGAGATCCCCGAGGCGGTGGGCTGAGATGGCGCTGCTGACGACCCGGCGTCTGCAGGTGCGCTTCGGCGGCCTTGTCGCGCTGGACGCCGTCGACATGCGGGTCGACGCAGGCCAGCTGGTCGGCCTCATCGGCCCGAACGGCGCGGGCAAGACAACGTTCATCGACGCGATCAGCGGCTTCGTACCCGTGTCGGCCGGCGAGATCCACTTCGCCGGACGACGCGTCGACCGCGACGCGCCGCATCGCCGCGCCCGGGCCGGGCTGGGGCGCACGTGGCAGTCGCTGGAACTGTTCGGCGACCTGACGGTGCGAGAGAACCTGCTCGCCGCCTCGGAACGGCATCGGTGGTGGACGTTCCTCAAGGACGCGGTACGGCCCGACCGCGGCGCAGCTGCCGAACATGTCGACGCGGTACTGCAGACGCTCGCGCTGACAGAGCTCGGCGACCGCATGCCGGACGACCTCTCGCAAGGGCAACGCAAGCTCGTGGGCGTCGCTCGCGCGTTGGCCGGCCGACCACAACTGCTGTGCCTGGACGAACCGGCCGCAGGTCTCGATCCGGCCGAGAGCACCGACTTGGGCCGTCGGCTGCGCGGCACGCTCAGCGATCAGGTGGGCATCCTGCTCGTCGATCACGACATGTCGCTCGTGCTGTCAATCTGCGACTACATCTACGTCCTGGAGTTCGGACGGCTCATCGCGCAGGGTGTACCGGAACAGATCCGCAACGACGAGCGGGTCATCACCGCGTATCTGGGCGAGCAGGTTCACAATCCGCAGAAGGTGGTGTCACCGTGACCGATGCACCGCACGTGGAAGCGGCAGGTCAGCGGGTGCTCGCCGTCACCGCCCTGCACGCCGGGTATGCGGGCACGGCGGTGGTACGCGGCCTGACGATGCACGTCGACGCCGGCGAGTTCGTTGCGTTGCTCGGGCCCAACGGAGCCGGCAAGACGACAACACTGCTCACCATCTCCGGACTGCTCCCGGCGATCAGCGGAGAGATCGCCGCGGTCGGGACTCGGGTGACCGGGCGCCGGCCGCACCGGCTGGCCAAGGCCGGGCTAGCGCACGTCCCCGAAGACCGCGCGCTCTTCTTCGACCTGACGGTCCGCCAGAACCTGCGTCTCGGTAACAAGGAACCGGCTGCGCTGGACCGCGTGCTCGACTACTTCCCCGCACTGAAGCCGCTGCTCTCGCGGCGCGCCGGTCTGCTCTCCGGTGGTGAGCAACAGATGCTGGCACTGGGTAGAGCCCTTGCCGCACGCCCCAAACTGCTCATGGTCGACGAGATGAGCCTCGGGCTCGCCCCTGTGATCGTCGAACGGCTGATGCCGGTGCTGCGGCGCATCGCCGACGACGGCTGCGGGGTGCTCGTCGTGGAACAGCATGTCCACCTGGCGCTGGAATTCGCCGATCGTGCCTACGTCCTGTCGCACGGTGATCTTGTGCTGGAGGGCGCGGCCGCCGACCTCGACCAACGACGCGATCTGCTGGCCTCCAGCTATCTCGGCGACGCGGCGATCGCCTGACATGAACGAACACTTCGCTACGACGTGGGAGGCGATCGCCGACGCGTACCCGGACGGACCGGCACTCGTCCAGGGGACGCGGGTTCGGACGTGGCGTGAGTTCGACGACCGCGCGAGCCGCCTTGCCGCCGCGATGAGCGCGGCCGGAGTCCGCGCCGGCGACACCGTCGCCATCGACCTCTACAACTGCAGCGAGTATCTCGAGACGTTCTACGCCGCGGTCAAGATCCGTGCCGTCCCGGCCAACGTCAATTACCGCTACCTCGACGAGGAAATGCGCCAGCTGCTGCACCAGGCGCAGGCACGCGTGCTCGTCCACCACGCGAGCTTCGCCGAGCGGGTAGCCCCGGCCGTGGCCGCGCTGACGGGTCTGCAGCTGGTTGTCGAGGTGGACGATCTCGGCGGTGCACACGAGCCGATCGGCAAGACTCACCCCTACGAATCGCTGATCAGCGAGCACGATCCGGCGCCGCGCATCGCACGCTCAAGCAGCGACATCTTCCTGTCGTTCACCGGCGGGACAACGGGGCTCCCGAAAGGTGTCGAGTACGTGATCGGCAACTCGGTGAACAACACCTCCACGCTCAGTCGGCTCAATCTCGGCATCGAGTATCTCGACTGGACCGCACCGTCGATCGATCGAGCACACCAGCTCCGTGCGTCGTATCCCCCGCCGGTCGCCGTCCCCGCCTCGCCAATGATGCACAGCAGCGGCCTCGTGATGGCGTCGCTGCCGGTGCTCACCCTCGGCGGTACCGTCGTCTCGCTCGCCTCGCAGCATTTCGACCCGGACGAGCTGTTCGCGGTCGTCGCTGCCCACCGGCCGACCACGTTGTCGATCGTCGGGGACGCCTTCGCCCGGCCTATGCTGCGTGCCCTTGACCGCCAGGCGGCCGCCGGCAAGCCTTACGACGCGTCCAGCCTCGTGACGATCACGTCGGCCGGCGTGGCATGGAGCGGGCCGATCAAGGAGGCGTTGCTCGAGCACATCCCGCAGGTCACGCTCGTCGACCTGTGTGGGTCGACGGAGGGCGCCACCATCGGTAGCCAGGTGACGAGGCGCGGCGAGCACGCGACCACGGACCGGTTCGTCCCCGGGCATGGCCTGATGCTGCTGCGCGCGGACGGCAGCGTCATACCGAGCACCAGCAACGAGGTCGGCCAGTTCCTCCTTCCGACGCCCGCTCGCGGCTACCACAACGACCCCGAGCGGACCGCGCAGACGTTCCGGACCGTAGACGGACAGCGCTACGTGCTCCCCGGCGATTGGGGACGCTGGAACGGGGACGGCACGATCACCCTCATCGGACGGCGCACCTCGACGATCAACACCGGTGGCGAGAAGGTCTTCCCGGAAGAGGTGGAGAAGGTCGTGCTGCTCGACGAGGACGTTGAGGACTGCCTCGTCTTCGGCCTGCCCGACGAACGGTTCGGGCAACGCGTGGTCGCGATCGTCCAACCAGTCGCCGGGCGGACCGTCAGGCCCTCGGAGGTGATCCGCTTCGTGCACGAGCGGCTTGCTGGCTACAAGGCACCCAAGGAGGTCGTGGTCGCAGCCGTGCCGCGCGGGCCGAACGGCAAGGCGCTATTCGCCGAGGCGCGCCACATCTTCGACGAGCGGCTTACGCAATCCGTATGACGAGCGACCGCCTGCGATAGATTGGGCGACTGTGGCAGCCAGCAAGAGCGAGCCTGCGGACGACGCCGACTGGGCAGTCGTGCAGCTGCTGAGCGACCCGCAGCGCCGGGCGGTATTCCAGTGCCTGCGGTCGGCCGGCGAGCCGATGACCCGCGACGCTGTCGCAGCTGCACTCGGCGTGAGCCGACCACTTGCCGTCTTCCACCTCGATCGGCTCGCCGAGGCCGGCCTGCTCGACGTCAGCTATGCGCGGCCGGCCGGCCGCGGTGGGCCAGGCGCCGGACGCCCCGCCAAGCGGTACGCGGCCGCCGACGTCGAGGCGTCGGCCGCGATTCCGGCCCGGCGCTACGACCTGGCCGCGCGTCTTTTCGCACGGGCGCTCGCCGAAGCCTCCGCCGATGACGGGACGCTGCGCGCGGCCGAGCTCGCCGAAGAGGAGGGCCGGGCGATGGGAGCGGCCAGACCGGTGCGGGGGCGGGCCGGCGCCCGGCGGTACCTGACCGCGGCTGCGAGCGCGCTCGACCGGTTCGGCTACGAAACCGAGCCGATGGACTCCGACCGCGTTCGGCTGCGCAACTGCCCGTTCCGTGCGGTCGTCGCCGAGAGCCCCGAGACGATGTGCCTCGTCAATCAGCGATTCGTAGACGGGCTCCTGCAGGGCTTGGGTGCTGGCGAGGCGTTGCGCGCCACCGGCGACGGTGTTGCGCCGGGCTGCTGCGTCACCGTGCGTTTGCGATGACGGTCGCAGGTCTGTTGCGACGCCAGGCACGCTGCTAACGTACGTGTATTGCTGCGATAGAAATCGTGCAGCTATCAGGAGGCGCGTCATGGAGCGAACCGGTCGAGGCCGTTACGAAACGCGGCGCGGGGATGCCGGCTGGGAGCAGTATCCGGACGGCTCCGAGAGCGCGATGTTCTTCTTCGGTGACGAAGAAGACGGGCTGGCCGTCGCACCGTACTACGTGCCGCCGACGTACCGCTTCCCGGTGCACTACCACAAGACGCACTACATGAGTCTGATCATCAGCGGTTCGCTGAAGGTGGGTACCAAGTGGTACGGGCCCGGCGACATCCGGCTCCAGGAGAAGGGCTCGGTCTACGGCCCCGAGGAGGCTGGCCCGGACGGCTGCTACATGCTGAACATCTTCGCCGACCGTCGCGGCGCAATCCCGACGTTGCTCGGTGGTGGCGATATGGACGCCGAGATCACCCCGACACTCGTGCTGCGCCAGATCTGGAACGAGCTGGCTAACAGCACCACTGCATTACGGGCTCAGCCCGCTTCGCGCTAACGCCGCCGCGCTCGCCAATCGGGATCCTCCCACGCACGTCGCGCGCGACAGCCGAGCGAGCCACCAGGACATACGATCGGAGCATGGCTGCCCCGCTTTTGCGCTTGCGGGGACACGAGTTCTCCGTCGACGGCACCCTCGTCATGGGCGTGGTCAATGCGAGCCCGGAGTCGTTCTCCGACCGCGGCCGTTACCAGACCGTTCCGGACCAGCTCGCCCGCGCCGCGCAGGTGATCGAACGCGGTGCACACATCGTCGACATCGGCGGCCAATCCGCGATCACCGGCCAGCCCGAGCTGTCGGCGGATGAGGAGGCCGAGCGGGTCGTCCCACTCGTCGAGTGGGTTCGCAAGACCTATCCCGACACGATCGTCAGCGTCGACACGTACAAGCCACTCGTCGCCCGCCAAGTGCTGGGCGCTGGCGCTCACATCATCAACGATGTGAGCGGACTGCTCTACCCGGAGACTGCCGAGGCGTGCGCAATCGCCGGCGCCGGACTCGTGATCATGCACACCAAGGCCCTCCCCAAACACCGCTTGCAGGACTCCGCGGCATACGACGATGTCACCGAAGAGGTCGGCCGATTCCTCGACGCGAAGATCGAGCAGGCCGTTTCGCTGGGCGTCGCACGCGAGTCGCTAATCGTCGACCCCGGACCCGACTTCGCCAAGACGCCACACCAGACGATCGCGCTGCTGCGGCGGGCAGCCGAGTTCCGTCGATTCGACCGGCCGTTGCTGCTCGCCCTGTCCCGCAAGGACTTTCTCGGCGCAATCCTCGGCAAGCCACCGCTCGGTCGGGACGCCGGCACGGTCGCGGCGATCGCGCACATCGCGGCCGTCCCCGGAAACATCGTTCGCGTCCACGACGTCGAAGCCGCGCTGGACGCGATTCGGACGATCGATGCACTGGTCGGCCGCGCTGAAGTAGCACCGGACTACCGACTACCCGACGCGATCCGCCACGAGCCGGTCATCTCGCGACCATCTCAATAAGGAATGAGCCGGTTCGAGCCCGGTAGTCCGGCGGTCCGGCCTAGGCGCGGTGGCGCACGAGTTCGGCCTTTGCCGACCGCTCCACAAGGATCGGAACGAAGTCACGTACCGCGCTGCGCTCGAAGCCCTCGTACTCGCCTCGAACGGTCTGCTCGATCTCGCTCGTGGGCAACTCCGGGAACTGCTTGGTAAGCCGCTCCACCAAGTCGGCGATCGCGGCTTGCTCGGTGCGCGCCCGATGCTCGCTCTGGGTTTTGTTTGCCACGGGTACAAATGCTCGCACTCCCGAGCGACGAGCGGCAACCCGGGGGCGGAGATCGCGCGTTCATGACGCGTTTCTCGACGGAGCGGCACACTCCGGCGTCCCATGCAGGGCGAGGTCGTCGACGAGCGCCGCGCATTCATGTGCACGCACCGGTGCGAGTCGTCGGCCCGAACAGTGGACGCAACCGAACGGCAACACGACAGTCAAATCGCTCGCCTAACCTCAGCCGCATGAGCCTCCTCCGTTGGCCGCGGAACTCTGCCAGAGCTGACCTGCTGCGTCTGCACCGCAGCTACGTCGCCGCGGTCAACCGCGCCGTAGCGCTCAATCGCGACGACCTGGTGCGGCAAGTCGCCGACACCTACCTCGACGAAGCGCACCGGATGTTCGCCGACCACACAGCGAGCACGGTGCCAGCGGCACCTCAGCTCCGCGAACGGCGCGAAGATTCAAGCCGTCGTCGTTCAGCTTGAGGCGTAACCCATCGTCCGATCCTGGATGTCGGCGATCGGGACGCGGTCTCGATACACGTAGGCGCAGATGGCGAACGTGGGCGAGCTACGAAGTTGGTCGGTGATGAGTGGTTCTGGCTTGCGCATGCCTCCCCCTCGGCGAAGTCACTGCGTCAGTGGTGTGCGGCCTTCACGACTCGCGCAGCCGGTTGGCGAGGTTGGCGGCGATCCAGGTGCCCGTCGCGGGTTCGTCGAACAGCGCGCGGAACTGCCGCGGATCGAGCACATAGACACGCATCGCGGTCAGCGCCGAGACCGTCGCCGTGCGGCGCCCGTCGCCGAGCAGCGCGATCTCGCCGATCAGCTCGCCGACGCCGACGCTTGTGACGAACTGGCCGTCCACGCAGATCACGGCACTGCGGCCACGATCAGCGCTTCCCGGCCGATGTCGTGCTGGCGGATCAGCACGGTGCCGGCGGGCACGTCGACTTCGGCGAGCTGCCCGTCAATGCGCTCAAGGGCCGTATCGCTCAACTTGGCGAACATCGGCAATGCCCGCAGCGCGGCCAGCCGCGAGCTGGGTCGATGCCGGACGAACAGCGTCCCCGTACGAGCCATACCTCCACTGTCGGCGCCACACATGTCGCCGGATCGCCGTGATCGTTTCGCGCTGATGAACGGCCCCCCGCGATCCCGGTCGCACTCCGGGTTTCCAACGGGTCGCCTGCATGATCCAGTCCTGGCGAGCGTCGGCGTGCTTGATGATTACCGTCGACCCGTCGTCGTGAGTCTGCCAGCGCAGCGGCCCCAGCCCCGCTGCACAGTTACTCCGCCTCTGTCCACACTGTCAGGCCGGGGGTTACGCGAATGCTGTGCCGTCTCCTGCCGCGTGCTGTCGTTGCATCCCTTTGATTGTGGCGTTTCTAGCCATTTCGGCCTGCGCCGGTGTTGTTCGTGTCGTCGAGGTCATGGGTGACATTTGACTGACATGATCTTGGAAGGCTGTTTCTGTCGGGCGGTGCGCGGCACACTCGAATCGTGGCCGATGACGATTGGCTCGCCGCCTTCGGACAGATGGCGGATTTGGTTCGCCATCCGGTGCTGCGGCTCGATCTGTTCACCCGCCATCCCGGCCACGGCGACTCCGATGAGGTGTTCGAGGACGAGTCGGATGACGAGGCCGTCGCAGAGGCGATGGATCCGGCGGAGGTGCGGGCCGCGCGGCAGCGGCGCGGCGCATTGATGTTCGCGGCCAACCTCGTCTTCGATCGGATCCTCGATGATCTCGTGGTGTCTGACGAGCAACGCGTAGAACTCGGTGAGGAACGTTTCGTCGACGAGTACCTGCCGGCGCGGTACCGCGGGCGTTATGACGCGGCGTTTCTGCGGAAGCTGCTGGCCACGGCGGCCAAGGTGTCGCAGGATCTGGCCACCGCGCAGTACGGCTACCCGGGATGCACAGCGGAGGAACTGGTGCTGTGGATGATCGTGCAGCAGTGGCAGGTGCTGCTCGATCTCACCGGGCTGGGCCAAAGCTGGACGGATCTGACGGAATACCTGTTCGAAGACACCGACTTCGAGTACCTGTTCGAGCCGGAGATGGACGGCGTCGAGAACGACCCATTGGTGCATAAGACGAGCGGCATCGAGGTCAACCCGGTCGTCGACTGGTTCGTGCCCTTCAATGTCGATTCGCGGGTCCACCCGTATGCCGTTGATTTGAGAGCGCGTGAGCCGTATCTGTATGACCTGACCATGGTCGGCGCCGACGGGCACGGCGCAGTCACCGACCCGGCACCGCTCGACCAGCTCCCGAGTGACGTGGATGGGCTGGCGCCGATCAGCGAACTGGTCGCCGCGGCCCGTGGCCAGGCGCGAACCCGACAGGCCCCCACGGAGTGGATCCCGGACGAGTCGGATCCCGCGCGGTCGTTCGCGGAGCTCGCCGCGCGCCCGACGGTCAGCGGAATTCTGAGACACCAGACCGGGCCGGATGGCGAGGTCACCGAAGTGCCGGTGCTGTCGTTCACGCCGCATCCCGCGCACCCCGCTACCGGGACCGCATGGGCCGAGGTCTTCTACTTCAGCGGGCGGACGGAACTGCCGCTGGCAGCGGTGGTCTCTTTCCGGCCTGACCGCAGCGTGCGCGAACGATGGGAAGTGGTGTTCCAGCAACCACGCCGCGACGCGTGATCGGGTTACGCAGCCGCTAGGGCGTGTCTCATGGATCATGATCGCCGGGGTCGCGTAGCCAGATCCTGACCGAAGCGACGTCGATGGTTCCTCGGTAGACGTAGTCACGTTTGTCGGTGCGCATCGCGACGGCTCGGTAGCTGCGCAGTTTGTTGATGGTCCGTTCGACGGTGTTTCGGTCGCGGTAGGCAACCGAGTCGAACCCAGGCGGTCGCCCGCCGCTGCTGCCGCGTCGGGCGCGACCGGCGATCTGGTCCGCCGGTTCGGGGATGGTCGCGGTGATGCCGCGTCGGCGTAGATGAGCGCGGATCTTCCGGTTCGAGTAGGCCTTGTCGGCCAACAGCCGACCTGGCCGGGTGCGCGCCCGGCCAGGCCCGGGGCGCGCGATGTGCAGTCGGTTCATCAACGGTTCGAAGGCCAGCGAGTCGTGTCGCTGGCCGGCGGTAGTGACCCGCGTCAACGGCCGGCACCGGCGGTCGGCGAGCAGATGGATCTTCGTGGTCAGCCCGCCGCGGGAACGGCCCAACGCCTCCCGATCGGGCCGCTTGCCCGGCGGGGCCGACGAATTGTTGTCATTCGACCCCGCCCCCTGTGTGCTCCGGCGCCGTCTCCTGATCCTCCAACGCGACGGCCAACCGCTGCACCGGGATGTCCTTGGGCGGCTCACGACGCGCCCCCGCGGCGTGGTGATGGGCACGGATGACAGCCGAGTCCATCCCGACCGTCCACTGCGCGGCCTCCCCGCCGTCGCAGCCAGCACGCAACCCATCCAGGATCGCCTCCCACGTGCCATCGCCAGACCAGCGGCGATGCCGACCGTAGACGGTCTTCCAGTTCCCGTAACAGAGCGGCAGATCACGCCAGGGAGCGCCGGTCCGGGTCCGCCACAACACCCCGTTGATCACCATCCGGTGGTCTTCCCAGCGGCCACCGCGGCGCGGCCTCCTATCAGGCAGCAGCGGCTCCAGCCGCGCCCACTCCGCATCGGTCAGATCATGACGAGCAAGCACACTCCGCGTTCTACCGACCCAGCGCGCCAAGATCCGTTAGACACGCCCTAGTGCCATTCGGGCGGCAGCGCGATCTCCAGCAACTGAGCGGCGTGGCGCACGGCGCGCCGGTGATGGCGGTGCGCGGCATCGAGAGGTTCTACGCGGATCTCCACCTGGGTGTCGTCCCAGATCGCCCAGCACCACTCCTCGTCATCGAGGGGGGACCGATACGCCAGGCCGGCCACCTCGGGCAGCCAGTCGCGCACCGCGCGGCCGAGCGCCTGGGTGACCGGTCGGCCGAGCGCGCCGCCGAGCCGGACGATGCCCTCGTCCAGGCGAGCAGGATTGAGCGGCGTACCGAGCCCGCTTCCCTCCAGCGCGGCCCGCACCAACGGGTGTTTGTCCAGGTCACGCAGCAGGCCAGCATCATGCACGTCCAGCAGCACGCCCGAGGCAGCGAGACTGACCCTGCCGAGCTGCTGGACCGCCAGCCAGTCACGCACGCCCTCGACCGGCTCCAGGTGATCGACGTCGTCAGCCGCCACGCCCTCGACCGCGGCCAGCAGCGCCTCGGCGGCCGGCGCCGGCCGGAACCGCGCCAGCGTCTCGAGCATCGCGCCGCTGAGATTCTCCGCCACGTAGCGCACCGCATACCGGCCCAGCGGGTCGTCGTAGCGGTTCAGACCTGGCCCATCGTGTGTCAACCGCGGCAGCTGATCGGGTTGCGGGTGTACCCGCCAGGCGCCGGATTCAGGCAGCGGCCGCGGCGCGTAGTCCGGCACCACTCAGCCTTCGAGGAAGGCGCGGGTCGCTGCCAGCAGCCGCCGCTGAACGGAGTCCACGGGTTCAGTGGCGAGCAGCACCAGCGGGGACTCGTCGTCCAGTTGCGGGTTGGCCGAACGCAGGAACGCCGCCGCCACACTCGCCCGCCCGTACACCAGCGTGATCGCGTACACGATCCGGAACAGCAGCTGCAGCCGGGCCAGCTCGCCCTGATCACGCGGCTCGAGGCGCTCGTCACGCCAGCGGCGCACGGTGCGCGGGTCCCGCACCCCGATGCCCGCCGCGGTGAACCGCGGCCCGATCGCGTCCAACAACCACTGCGCGTGCTGCCAGGCCGGCGTGGTCAGCGCCTCTTTGTAGGCACGCTCCCACGCCTCCTCCGCGGGCACCAGAACCACGGCCGGTACGGCGTCATCAGCGGCCACGATGCGTCTCCCGTCCATCGCATTGACACAGCTAATGATGCCACTATTCGTCCTACTATTCCATCACTATCAGGTGGTCTGTCGAACTGGTGATCTCCCGGTCCGGGCCGGCGATGGACGGTCGCGCCGTCGCGGGCACCGAGAGCGTCGTACCACGCGGCATATTGCGCATCTCGTGAGCGCCCATCGGCCGTGCAGCGGATCTCGAGCGTGTCAGGGCCCGGTGCGACGCTCGACGGATGGGTTTCGTCCGCACCCGCGTCGACGGCCACGGCGCCGTCCGCTACCTGGCGCTCTATCACGACGTCAAGGGTCGGCAACGCCCGGCGGGCACCTTCAACACCGCAGCGCAGGCCGAGCGGGCCTGGCGGCGCGCGGAGGACAAGATCAGCGAAGGCCGGCTCGGTGACGTGTCCCGCGGCCGGAGAGCTTCGCCCGCTACGTCGAACAGGTGTGGCTGCCGCATCATGAGATGGAGGCCCGCACCCGGGAGAACTACACCTACTACCTGCACCGCTACATCCTGCCCGCCTTCGGGTCGATGCGGCTGATCGAGATCCTGCCCGCCGACGTGCGCGAGTGGGTCACCGAACTCAAAACCAACGGCGCCTCCCCGCACGTGATCAAGTCCTGTTTCGCGATCCTGTCCGCGATCTTCAGCACCGCGTTCAACGACCAACTCACCCACCTGCACCCGTGCCGCGGGGTCAAGACCCCCCCGGTGCCCAAGAAACGCCGGGCGATCGTCACCCCGGCCCAGTTCGACGCGCTCTACGCCCAGCTACCCAACGACACGGCGCGGCTGCTCGTCGAACTGGACATCGAGACCGGGCTGCGCTGGGGCGAACTGACCGAACCACGCCCGGTCGACATCAACACCAGCGCCCGGGTTCTGACCGTGTCCCGCACCGTGATCGAACTGGTGTCCGAGTACCACCCGGACGGCGGCCGGTTCCTGGTCAAGGAATACCCCAAAGACCAGGAACACCGCGACGTCAGCCTCAACCCGCACATCGCCGACAAGCTGCGCCGACACATCACCAGCAACAAGATCGGGCGCCGCGACCTGCTGTTCCCACACGGGCTACTCGACCCGCAACCCGCGACCGATGCTGCGCCGCTGCCGAGCGACGGTGAGCTCGGTCTGACCGAACCCAACCCGGCCGGCCGGATCTACCGGCACGGCACCATCACCGCCTACAACATGGCCCCCTGCCGCTGCGGCTACTGCCGCACCGCCTACGCCACCTACCGCGCCGCCCGCCGCGCCGCCGGCAAAGACCACCCCCGCGCCTCCCGCAGGCATCGCGCCGACCCCACCGGCCACGTTTCCCGCAACTGGTTCCCCCGCCACATCTGGCAACCCGCGCTCGCCGCGGCCGAGCTCGACCCCGGCATCCACACCCACGACCTGCGTCACGCGCACGCCTCCTGGCTACTCGCCGGCGGCGCCGACCTGCAATCGGTCAAAGAACGGCTCGGGCACGGCCGCATCAGCACCACCGAGGGCTACCTACACGCCCTCACCAGCACCGACGACACCGCCCTCACCGCGCTCAGCAAGATCCGCAACGGCGGACGGCGGCGCTGAAATGGTCGGATGGACACCGGCGCGGCAAGCGATCCGAACGTATCGATCTCGGCCTCGCGGCTGCAGCGATCAAGGCGGCATTGCTCAAGGTCAACTCGCGCAGGGTCAACCCGTGCGTGACCCTTTCACCAACGATGGTCGCAGCATGCGGCCGATACAGCTCTGCGTGATCGGCCAGCCGGTCGAGTCGTCAGGCAACAGCTCACGGTCTCGGCCATGGCTCGAACCGCAGCGATCAAACGTGCGCTGCCACCTACACTGAGCAGGTGAGTCAGGCACTGGTCGAACCCCCTCCGCTGCCGCCACTGGATGAGGCGACCGCGCGGGCCAACGCCGCCGCGCTGCACCAACTAGGCGCGGCGTACGGCGTCAGCGATCTCCGGTTCGCTTCACCCGGTCGACTACTAGGGCACATGGCTGAGGAGCGTGACAGCGGCGACATGGCCGACTTCGAGCTCGCCATCGAAGAGCTGCTCGGCAAGCACGCCGACTTCTTCACCGACGCACTGCTCGGCAAGCCGGGCGTCAGCCCGGACCTGCTCGCCGCCCGTCCCTTGTGAGCCGCACTCCCCCGATCCGTCCGGACCAGCACGCGCTACTCGAACTCGACGCCCTACTCGCCCGGATCATCGAGTTCCGCGACGCAGGCGACCGAACTCGCTACGACAGCGACGACCAGTACCGATGGGCCATCCACCGGCTCTGGATCGCGGTCGGCAACGAAGCGCTCGCCTACACAGACGCCGCCGGGCTCAACCCCAACAGGGATCAGCCCTGGGCGCGGATGTACCGGGAGCGAAACCGGCTCGCCCACCGCCGGCTACCCGACATCGACGAAGACCGCGTCTGGCGCAACACCGTGCTCCGCCCCGAGCAATACCGAGCCGCGGTAGGAGCCAGCCTGGCTTAGTGGCCGCGCTCGACGAACCGCCGATCGTCACACAGCGTGAACATGGGGCGACGAACACCACCTCGATAACCGTCGATAGCGAGCATCGTGACCTCGACGCTGCGGCACGCAGATCGGACTGTATGGCGCTCGTCGATTTACCGCTCGTGCCGAATCGAGTCCGTCGCCCGGAATGCTCTGGATCCTTCGTCGTGCCATCGCGGTCGTGCGCCCGTCAGCAAGGACGCGCTGACCACTCGTGAATTCGCTCGCACCGACCGGCAGCGCGCGACGCCTAGCCTGGGGATCCAGATCCCTCGCCCTCGGCGGCACAGCTCGGGCGATCATCGCTACGTACCAGGGCGCCGATCTCCTGCCTCAAGCCGATGGACGGTCCGCCGATCAGCTCCCACGCCCGCGCGATTCCGACCAGGAAACAGACGATGACCAGCACCGCGATCGTCCGCACCGTGCCCGCGTCCTTCGGATCAGCAATGACCACAGCCCCCGAGACCAACTGGATCACGAAGATGGCTACCAGGCCGAGCAGGAACAAGACCTCGCGCACATCACGCAAGCGAATGCCACGGACACGGACCAGGGAAAGCAGCGAGGCCGTGACGAACATGAGTCCCAGTATCGCGACCACCATCGCCGACACGCCGATCTTGTTCCCGGGGATCAACGCAAACAGCGACACCACCAGCGCGTTGGTAAACGCCGCCAGCGCCGCCGAAGCTCGAACCCGATGGATCTGGGAGTCACCCCGCTCGGCCAGCCGCGACTGGGACACCGAAATGGCCACGAACAGCAGCCCGATGAGCGCGCCAGCCACGCCGGCGCTTGCGAGGAAGAAATCCTGAAGGCTCAACGGTGTCACTCGACCAGTCTCGCGCAGACACCAACTGTCGCTTGCCAGCGCGATGGGACCACCGGGTTGCCTGGCAAAACTCGGCTCAAGCCGGTCCCATGCTCGTGGCGAGCGACAACCAACCGCATGCCGCCACGGGCTCGCTCAGTAATCCCGCTCCCCTCGGCTTGGCGCAGGTGTCGTGAATCCCGAGTGATCGGCGACCTGATCACGGCAGCCTCGCCAACGCGCGATCCGTCGATCGGCGCGGTAGGGGGATGTCAACCTGGTCGCACAGATGGATCTGTACGTGATGAACAATTGCGCGATGGTCGAGTCGACGATCGAGGAAGTCAAGCAAGCCCTCCGTGGACCGCGGCACTCAATCAGTGATGCCTATGACCGGTGTCCCGACACTCCCGGGGTGTATGCCGTGTACGGCACCGAGCCGGCGTGGATCCAACTGGGACTGCAACCAACGGAGACCGACGGGCCGCTGTACGTCGGCAAGGCTGAGGACAGCCTGGTGCGTCGGGATTTGCGCACGCATTTCACAACGGGGAGGACTGGATCGTCTACGTTGCGACGCTCGATAGCTGCATTGCTGCGGGACGAGCTCGCCCTGAAGGCGATCCCGCGCAACACGGCGAGGCCCGATCACTTCGCGAATTTTGCCGTCGAGTCCGACGGTGATGCGCGGCTGACCTTATGGATGCAGGAGTGGCTGACTATCGCCTTTTGGGAGAAGCGGTCAGCTCTCGATCTCGACGACGTCGAGACGATGGTATTGGCGACGTGGTTCCCGCCGCTGAACATCTCCAAGATCCGGAAGGCGGATTCGCGGCTTCGGCTGGCGCGCAAGGCGATGGCGGACGAAGCACGGCGGTGGTCGTCTTGACGGCGACTGCGCGCTCGAACGGTTCCCTCGGCGGTTCATGTCCATTACAGGCGCCGCCCAGGTGACAGGATCTGCGGCGTGACCGACCGCGATCCCTACAAGGCTGAAGCGTTTGCCGCGTTCGCCAAGTCTCACAACTGGCACGTCGAAGCGCGGCGGATCACTCATCGCGACTACCCCGACAAGCGGTACGTCCAGGCAGGTTGGACCGTGATCGCACGCCGCGACTCAGAGGTCATCACCGCGACGTGGATCGACGAGGTCGCGATCGGCTGATTGGCTGGCACTCGACGCCAGCGGGGGCAACCGCCCAATCCCAAATCAGGCGAGCGCCCGAAGGATCATCGAATCGTAGCCACCAAGAACGGCGCGATAGCCGTCGATCTGCGCGGCCGGCGAAGCGCCAATCGGTGCGACAGATGTATCCGTAGCGTGCCCGCCGCGACCTTAGCTGCGCACGTAGTGGAAGCAGTGCGGGCATTGGCGCGCGTCGACCAAGTCGCCGTAGTGCTCGCACTTCTGGTTGGTGCACCGCGGGTGTTCGTCGGCGGCGGCTGACCCGCTACCGGCTGTCTGTGCGGTCTGGGGAGTTGGTGCCGCGACGGGTTGTCCTGCTGGTGTCGGCGTGGGGTCGGGTCCGTGCCAGGTGCCGGTGTCAGGGGCGTCTGCTCGAGGATCGACCCAACTGTCGGGCGCCACGATCTTCGCCTGTATGCCGGCGTGGTCGGCGAGCAACGCCAACAAGTTCGCCCCATCGAGCAGCTCCAATGGTTTGCCGTTGGCGAACTCCATGGACGCACGCCCGTAGCCGCTGGTCGTGACCAGGATGCCCTTCGATGCGCCCTCGTTCATGACGGTTCCGTAGAGGTCACGCACTGCCGAAACGCCCACGGTGTTCCGGTACCGCTTGGCCTGGATGACGACTTTGCCGCCGAGGATGGCGCGCTGGTCGAACGCGACACAGTCCACGCCGCCATCGCGCGAAGGGCGGGTCTGCCGCGTGTCCAGACCCATCTTCGAGAACAGGTTCGCAATCAGTCCCTCGAACTCGGTCGGTGTGAGCTCCATGAGGTTCGGTCGCGAGTCGAGCCCGGAGAGCACGTCGTCCTGCTCTACGAACCGCGCATCGACCATGTTGAACTCGAGTACCGGCCGAACCGCCTCTAGCTCTGCAGGGCTGCGTGAGACCGAGGCCGACAGGTACTTCAGACACGCGGCCGGGTCGACCGCTCGCAGATCGAGACCGCCGAACTGGTCCCGGGTCGTGCGAACACTGACCAGGCACGGATGTGCCGGCTGCCGGTCCGTAGATCAGTTGCACGCAGCATCCCGTTGAACACAGCCGTGTCGACGAACCGGCCCCGGTCGGCACAGAAAACCTCGTACAGCACCCGCAGCGTCAGCTGCGCGAGCACAGAGGCATACAGCGCACGGATCTGCGTGGCCGGCCGGGCGGTCGTGGTCACCTCGTCCTTCGTCTTGACGTACCGGAATGCCTTCACGTTCGGGACGATGTCCGCGGATGGGAACTCGAACTCCACGACCAGCTGACGTGAACTCGGCACATACGCCAGGCGCCACTCTGACGGGAAACCCTCCGGCAACACCGACGCCTGAAGGGCCAGCTCAAACAGCGTCAAGACCGGGCTCACCTCGCCGGCATCAAGCTGCTCAGCTAGCTCGTCGATCTCCTGGTGCTGGACCCGCGCACGTGCCAGCGACGCAACCTTCGCGCGCTCAAAGTCGACCCTGGCGTGCTCGAGCGCAGCGACGCGCGCGGCCTCTCGTCGCGCGTGTTCCTCGCAGGCAGCTGCATATGCAGCGTTGAGCTCAGCAACGCGTGCGCTGTGCGCTTTCGCCCCGAACAGGCGACCCATCCCGGTCGGCGCATCTGGGGTGAACCTCGCGGGGTCCGGCGGCTGCTCTGGCCACTCCAGCGCCGTGTGCCCCCAACTCGGCATCACCGCCGGACGCTTGAGCGCCGCCAGATCCACGTAAGGATCGATCTCCAGCCCGGCAGCCAGCACGCTCGACCGCTCCTCGATGCGCTGCTCAAGGCACTCGTTCTCGGCAGTAACGTCCGCCGCCCGCGAATCCGCATACAAACGCATGCGTTCACGCTCGTCAGCAATCTGTGCCCGTTCAAACGCTTGCCGCGCCCGCTCAGCCTCTCGAACTGCGGCCGCATGCGAGCGCTCAGCCTGACGCACCGCGCTGCTTTGCGCGCGGGCTCGTTGCGCCTGCGCGCGGTGCATGTCGCGTTGAACCGCCGCCATCGTCGACCACACCGACCGGGCCACAACACCCTCCCGCGTTCTGCTGCCCGATCATCATCCACATCTACTACGGCGAGGCGCAACGCCAGGCCAGGATCGGTCTTCGTCCGGCGAATCAACCCCAGCGTCGACGGCGATTGCGTCGCCGCTGTAATGCTTCGCCGGGCCCGCTACCTGTCGTTCTGCGCGGTTCCTGGCCGCAGCGCGAGTCGCGCGTTATCGCTCCAGATTGATCGTTCTTCCGCATGTCGGGACCATGATCAACCGCACTATATTGCCGGCGGCAAGCGTCCTGTATTGCCGACTACACGTTGCTGGTCCGCGCACACATTTCCCCGCTCGTGCTCGCCGTATTGGGCGTGCAGCGAGCACCTGCGGGGAAGAGGTACCGCGATGCAGGATCATGCCGAATGCAAGCGCATCGACGTCCGAGCATCGAGTGGGCCGTTAGGGCGGGAGTGGGCTGTTACAGCTGGCCACTCGCGCCCAAACTGGCCACTCGCAACGACACATGCCCCCACGGGCACGCCGCGAACGTGAGCGGTCGTGCCGACGACACGCGTATCTCCGCGATCATGATGCTCTGGAGTGCCTGACTGCGCCGGACTGCGTTCACTCGAAAAGATGGTGAGTTGAGCCGGGTCAGGCGGCGGTGAGGGTGACGTTGTAGCCGAGGGCTTCCAGTTCGTGGGTCAGGCGGTTCACGTGAACGCAGTCCGCGCAGCACTAGCCGCTCGAGGTCAGCGAGGTGGTGACGCTCTGCGCAGGGCAGTAGTACTGGCCGGCGGATGTGTAGGGCGAGTCCAGCCGCAGCGAACCGGTCCACGAGCTGACGAGCCATGCCCCGTCGGTCGCGTCGGCGGATTTCACCCGGATCCGTACTGTCACGGTGTTCTGGACGTCGACGATGTTCGGCGCGATGCCGCATCTGGTGATGTGAGCGGGAGTCGTTCCTCGGTAGACGGCGCCGTCGCGCTGCAGCGTGAGCCTGAAGCTGCCGACGGTGATGCCCGGAGGGGTAAGGGTGCCGGCGAGCGCGACATTGCACGGCCCGGTCGAGCACTTCGGTGAGAAGGTCCAGGTGTCGGGCCATGTCTTGCCGACCTTGAGGGTGCCGCCGCCAGAGGTGAGGATCTTGATGCGGAGCGGCAGTGAGCCGCTGAGCCGGGCAGCGGCGACGGTGGGGTTCGTCGTCGCGATCAGCTCGGCGGACGCGGCGGAGTGTTTGTGGCCCCAGTAGGCGACGACCTGAATGGCGTAGCCGGTCCCTGGGTCCAGCCCCTTCCACTGGTAGGAGGTGTGGGTACCGGGGACGGTGCCGATGGCCTCGTTGGACCCGCTGACGACGACGACGTACTTGTCCGGCGCCGGGCTAGCCGGTGGGGGCGACCAGCGCACGGTGACCGAGGTAGCGGTCGCGGTGGCCATCCGGAAGTGCACCGGGCTCGGGGTGGCCGTCGTCGCGCTGACCACGACCGATGCCGGCGAGCGCTTCGAACCGGTCTGGGCGATGACGGTGTAGCGATAGGAGACGCCCGGACTCAGCCCATGATCGACGTAGGAGGTGAGGTCGCCGCGGACCGAACCCACTCGGGAGCCGTTGCGCATGATCAGGTATCGGTCGACCTTCGGACCGCTCGTCGGTGTGGCCCAATGCAGCGTCGCCGTCTGAGCCGTCGAAACCGCCGCCAAGCCGGTCGGGACCGCTGGAGTTGCAGGAGTCTCGCTCTTCCACGGCGTCCACACCAACATCCCCAGCGTAACGGCGGCGACGGCCAGGACGGCCAGCGCCGCGATGACCCACCCGCGTCGAGGGTGGCGCGCAGGCGGCGGTCCGGCGATCACCGGCGGCGGAGTCGGCATGGCCGGCGATGCCTGCCCGATCAGTGGCAGTGCCTGCCCGATCGGCGGCCGGTACGTCGCAGCGGCCCACGGGCCGTCCATGCGCATCGCTTCGGGGATCTCGACCGGGTACGGCAGGTGTTCCTGCGCCGGCCCGACGCGGCCTGTCGCCGCGCCTGCCGCGAGGTCCGAGGGAAACGCCTGGACCGTGCAGGTCGCGCAGCGCATCACAGATCCGACCAGCGAGGTTCCTGTACGCGCCGCAATGACGGCGCCGCAAACGCTGCACAGATACGGAGCGCCCCGGCCATCTTGTGGGAAGGGCTCGTGCTGCCACCACGCCACGGCGGCCGCCTCGGCTTGTGTCCGTTGATCTGCTGCCGATGTCGTCATGGCTTCTCCTAGGGCTCGCCATAGCAGCCGCCGGCCACTCGAGCCTGGACTTCAGAACTCACGCTCCGCACCGCCACGCGGACCCGGTAGAGCAGTACGGCCCAGACCGGTATGACTTTCGACATCGCCGTGTCGGCTCGCGGCGGCGACAGACCCGCTCGCGAGCCCCAGAGGTGGTTATCGCAGACAAGACGATTCGCGTCCCCGGACACGCGACGCCCTGCGCCGCAAGGCCATTCGGGTCGTGATCCCCGAACGCAGCGATCAGATCGCCAACCACAAGGCAATGCTCAACCGACCACCCAGGTTCGACCCGCTGCCTTACCGAGACCGCAACCTCGTCACGCGCGCCTTTCAACCGGCTCAAGGGATGGCGTGGCATCGCAACCCGAAACGACTGCACGCCCGCAACTACCGCGCCGCCGTCGTGCTCGCCGGCATCGTCGTGTTCAGGTTGCGGTGATCCATCAGACCGGCCCTAATCCGCTGGCAGCGTGGCGCGACCGCCACGGGCACGGATCACGCAGCCGACCCCACTCATCCTCGTGGCTGCGAAATGGGAGGTAACCATCATGACCGATACCTCATCCTCGTCTGAGGCCGCGTTCGACGCGGATCAGGACACTGTCCCCGACGCGGCGTACGAGAAGGCAACCACGTAGACCACGCCCGGCCCGGACAGCGCGGAAGAATCGACCGGACACGCCGCCGTCACGAGCGTTTCCGCGCGCCGATGATCGCGGACATAACGACGACTCGATCCTGCAGATGGTCATTCATCATCGCGTCCGCGAATCGGCGATCAGGTGATCATGCACCGGCGAGGTCAGCCGCGTCGGCGCTCACGGACCGCGACCGGTTCTCCGCTGCGTCGGAGCCGTCTGGTACACGCTGATATCGCTGAGCGCGCGCGCGCGATATTCACGCCTATATGCGCATCACCCCGAGCATCTCCTGGAGCTGGAACGTGGCAGCTGAACCGGTCGGCGACAGCTGGCGTCAGGCGAGGAGGGCCATCCACCAACCCTCGGCCGGCGTCGAAACCTAGGTTCGCAATTCGCTGAGTTGCGCCGGCTGCAGGAGCGGATAACCGCGGCAGCGTTGTCGTGGTTGCTGGTTCCGCGCTGGGCTCCCCGTCGATCGTGCTGTGCGCACGCTTCGCATTCGGCGCTGCCTGCGGCGCGTTTCGCGCGCGCTGCGCAAGATGGGTGTCGGGCGCCAGCAACGTACCCACTCGGGTGCAATTGACGCTCAGCCGTTCATCGCGCGGCCGACCGTGCCTACGCTTCGGGCATGGCGTACTTCGCGATGGAGTGCCACCTTGTCGACGACTACCTCACTCGGCGTGGACCGTATCGCGAGGCGCACCTAGCACTGCTCCGGCATGCGGCTGATGACGGCACACTGCTGCTCGCGGGCGCACTCGACAGCCCAGCGAATCGCTCCCTGCTGATCTGGCGTGACGAAGCCGCGGCTCGCGAATTCGCCGAAGCCGACCCTTACTATGCGGCTGGCATCGTGCGCCGCCTCACGATCCAAGAGTGGGCCGTCGCGGCCGGTGCGGCATACCAGGACTGATCGGCGTTGGACCTGATTCAGATCGTGGCCGTCGATGCGCGCACGACGGTCACCGAGATCGTCTCTACGCTCGCGCTCCGCAACGTCGAGATCACGTCACTCACGATCCATCGGGATCGCGACGCGGGCCGGCTCTCGCTGTTCGCCCGTTTCGACGGCGACCCGAGCGATGAACGCGTGCACAAATGGCTGAACCGGATCGTCGACGTCGTACGGGTCGTCCACGTCGACGACGCCGGCGCGCACTGCCGCTCCGGCGTGCTGGTACGGGTCTCGGCCGGAGCCGGTCGGCGTGGCGCGTTGCTGGACCTAGCGCGGGCGAGCGGCGCCGAGGTCGTGGAGGAGACAAGCACAACCGTGACGCTCGCGCACCAAGCATCGATGGCGGACATCGAGCACTTCCTTGCAGCGCTGGGCGCGTTCGACGTCACCGAATGCGTGCCCACGGGTATCGCGGCGATCGCCCGGAGTTCCTCCGCCGCGGAGCGCCGGGCGGTCAGTCGATGACGGCGGATTCCGGCGCAAGCACGACGGCAGCGACCTGCTGTAACAGCCACTGTGCCGCGTCGCCGCTGGACAGGCCGAGGTAGTCCTCGGCACGACGGATGCCGTCGAAGCCGAAGTAGAACGTGACGATCCTGGTCGCCTCGACGTCGTCGATGCCGGCTGCGAGGGCGCCCATCTCGGCGAGCCGGCGGCAGATGGCAAGCAGCGCATCATGATGTCGTTGCGCGGCCGTGGCCAGGACTGCAGCTGCCTCGGCGTCGTGTGGGGCCGTCTCGATCACGACCTTCGTGATGTCGCCCCAGCTGTCATGGATGTCCTGGTACGCCGAGGTCATCATCGCCAAGATGTGCCGCGGGTCGTCGCTGTGCTGCACGTCCGCGACCGTGTTTGCGACGACCGGCGACTGCGTCCAGAGATCCATGAGCGAGCGCAAGAGACCTTGCTTACCCCCACACTGGGCGTAGATGGTCGCCGGCGAGACCCGGCTCAGCTTGGCAACCTCGTCGACCTTGGTCGCGAAGTAACCCTGCTGGGCGAACAGTTCGCGCGCCGCGCTAACGGCCGCCTGTCGCGTTCGCTCCGGGTATTCGTCGCGAAGTGCACGCGAGGTCGTCATGCGGTCGCGTTCGCGCGCAGCGGACGGAAGAACTCCCGGATGTCCGCGACCAACGCGTCCGGCTGCTCCATCGGTGCGAAGTGCCCGCCGCGCGGCAGCTCTGTGTAGCGCTGCAGGTTGTAGTACTGCTCGGCCCACGCACGCGGCGGCTTGAACAGTTCGCCGGGAAAGACCGCGACGCCCGTCGGCGCCCCGACGCGGGGCATGCGTTCGTGCGAAGGCTGCCAGGGGTTGCGCATGTACTCACCGTAGAACCGAGCCGCGCTGGCACCGCTAGCGGTGGCCCAGTAGATCGTGAGCATGGTGCACAGATCGTCCTTGGTGAACACCGACTCCAGCTCACCCTCGGTCCAGTCGCGCCGCTTCTCGACCAGCCACGAGGCCAGCGCGGCCGGCGAGTCGGTGAGCGCGTGCCCGATCGTGAGCGGCTTGCTGAACTGCACCGCCGAGTACCCGCTGCCCATGGCCCGGTGGCGGGCGGCCTTCTCGACCCACCGCTGCTCGTCGGGCGCGTAGCCCTCTGTCGGCATCGGGCACGGCTCGAGCCAGGGCAACAGATGCATGTGCACGCCGATGACGTCGGCTTCGTACTTGTGCCCGAGCTGCGCGCTGACGAACGCTCCCCAGTCGCCGCCGTGGACTCCGAAGCGTGCTACGCGCAGCACCTCGGTCAGCAGGCGGTGCCAAAGGTCGGCCGTCACCCAGAAGTTCACGCCCGCGACGCGCAGGGGCGTGGAGAAACCGAACCCGGGCAGTGACGGGACGACGACGTCGAAGGCATCGGCCGGATCTCCGCCGTGCGCGGCCGGGTCGGCGAGCGGGCCGATGACCTTGCGGTAGTCCCAGAACGTCCAGGGCCAGCCATGGGTGAGCACGAGCGGCATCGGTGCCGGCCCAACGCCCGGCTCCGCGACGAAGTGGATCGGGACACCGTCGATCTCGTAACGGTAGTGCCGAACCGCCTGCAGACGCTGCTCCTGCGCCGCCCAGTCGAACTCCGAACTCCAGTAGTCGAGCAGTTCCCGGAGATAGCCGGCGTCGGTGCCGTAATCCCAGTCGCCTGCGGGGAAGCCGTCGGCCAGCCGGGTACGGGACAGCCGCTCGCGCAGATCAGCGAGTACCTCCGGGGCGACGGTGACCGCGAAACTTTTGACTCCGCCCAGTTCCAAAGTTGTACTCCATTACCTAGAGTCAGACTCTAACAATGTCGCGACAATACGTCCGGAGGGACAGCGATGACAACAGCGACTCTCGACGAACTGGACATCCCGACGACGCTCGCGCAGCTGTTCGCGGGCACCGCCGCGCAGATCGCGGATCCGTACCCCTTCTACCGGCGGCTGCGCACAGAGGCGCCGGCCATCCGCGTCGGGCCGGTCGTCGCAGTGTCTCGCTACGCCGACGTCGTGGCCGCGCTGCGCGACACCGAGACCTACTCGTCGGCGCGGCTGTCCGGATCGCGAGTGCGCAACTTGCGCGAGAAGACCCCGGCCGAGCAGAGCCCGCTGCTCGAGGATCTGATCTCCCACGAAGCCCTCTACATGAACGAGACCGACCAGCCCGACCACACGCGGCTGCGCTCGATCGCCAACTTCGCCTTCACGCCGCGCCGGGTCAAAGCGCTGCGGGCCCAGGTGCAGGAACTCATCGACCAATTGCTCGACGCGGCGTTGGTGGGCGGCGACTTCGACCTCGTCCAGGCGCTCGCCTACCCCCTGCCCTACCGCGTCATCTGCACCCTGCTCGGGGCGTCGACCGACCGGGAGGAGGACATCCGCGCGTGGTCGGCCGAGATCGGGCGCGCGATCGGCACGGACTACTCGAACGTGGACGCCGCGCACCACGCCCTCGACTCGTTCCGCGCCTACCTGGGCGAGTTGATCGAGGATCATCGCGCGAACCCGCGCGACGACCTCCTGCACGCGCTCACGGCTGCGGAGTCCGAGGACGCCCGCCTCACGAAGGCCGAGCTCGAGTCGATGTTCGTGCTGCTGTTCTTCGCCGGCCACGAGACGACGACCAACCTCATCGGCAACAGCGTCGTCGCACTGTGCCGCAACCCTGACCAGGCCGCGGTGCTGCGCGCGGACCCACAGCTGATCGGCGCGTCGGTCGAGGAGTTCCTGCGCTACTGCAACTCCGTGCAATTCATCCACCGCACGTCGACAGCGCCGGTACGCATCGCCGGGCTCGACGTAGCCCCCGGTGAAACCGTGCGACTGATGATCGGCTCGGCGAACCGCGACGCAACGGTCTTCGACCGCGCCGAGGAACTCGACGTGCGCCGGCCCAAGGATCCCCGGCACATCGGCTTCGGGCACGGCATCCACACCTGCCTGGGCGCGTGGCTGGCTCGTATGGAGATCGAACTGGTGCTGACGACCCTGCTGACCCGGTTTCGGTCGATGGCGACCAGCGAGCCGGTGCACATGCGACCGAACCTGATGCTGAGCGGGCCCGAGACCCTGCCGATGCGGCTCCGCTGACGCGCGGCGCTCAGTGACCTCCGGCCAGGTGCGGCAGTGCGGGCGACACGGTCGCGAGCCGAGCGGCGCGCGGGGTGTTGCGACTGAGCAGCGTGCGCACGATCCCGCTCGTGACCACGGCGCTGATCCCCGGGATGTCGCCCAGGTCGAGTGCGCTCGCCGCAGTGCCGGCGCTTGAACCCCACGGCGCGTCCAGCACGACGAGATCGGCGGCCCGTCCGACCTCGACGACACCGGCGTCCAGTCCCCACACCCGTGCGCAGTTGCCGGACGCGAGTGCCCAGACGACCGGGGCCGGGACGCCGGCCAGCGACGCCAGCTCGGCCACGGTCTTGATCACGCCCAGCGGCATGACGCCGGTGCCGGTCGGGGTGTCCGAACCGATGACGACGCGCGAGAGCTGCTCGCGCTCGCGGGCCCGGCGCAGAATCCGGATCGAGGACGACAGGTTGCCGGCCTGGACGAGCTGCAGCGCCATCGCCGTCTCGTCCATGATCGTGTCGACGCCGGCCGGGTCAAGCGAGGTCGGGCCGCCGTTGACGTGTCCGCAGACGTTGGGTGCGAGCAGCAGGAGGTGCTCGGGCGTGATCGGCTTCGAGCCCGGGATGGACGCGCCGCCCGAGTGGCACATGACGGTGATGCCGTGGGCCTGTGCCGTGCGTACCTGCGCAACCCCGTCGGCCGGATCGGCGTAGGCGCCGAATCCGAACTTCGCCAGCCGTACTCCGGCGGCCTGGAGCTCGGCGAAGTCGGCGTCGGTCAACGTCGGCTCGAGGACGACCGCGCCGGCGTGGACGGTCATCCCGTTGGGCCGGAAATTGTCGAAGCAGTGCTTGGCCGCGATCGCCAGCGCCTTCACCCCGACCGCCGAGTGCGGGCGCCCAGGCGCGTGGATCTCCCCCGGCGAAACGACACTCGTGATGCCGCCGTGCACGTAACTATCCAGGAAGTCGACGGTCTTCTGCCGAGGCGTGTAGTCGCCCAGCACGACGTGACAATGGCTGTCGATCAAGCCTGCCGCGACAGTGGAGCCGACCGCGTCGAGGACGAGGTCGGCACGGTCGACGGCGGCGGCGAGTTCGACGGCCGAGCCGAGAGCCGTGATGCGCCCGCCCTCGCAGATCAACACCTCGACGTCGTCGCGCAAAGGGCGGGCGAGGTCGCCGGTGAGCACCTCCCCGACGCCGACGATCGCGAGCGCACTCGTCACTGCGCCGCCCCCGTCGAGGCCGCTCGCGCCTGACCGACCGTCATCCCGCCGAGCCGCGCATTGATGCGCCCGCGGTTCGCGACGACGGCGATGACGACGATTTCGTCGGGCAGCGGTCCGTCGGGCACCCGCACCGTGACCGCGTCGTAGTGGCTGCGCACCCAGATCTCGTCCTTGTAGGCGAGCGGCACGTCGATGGGCGAGCCGGTGACCGCGGTCTTCGTCGCCGAGGAGATCCACGCCAGACCTCCGCCGACGGCCGCGCGGAACGCGTCGCCGAACACCGAGGTCAGCGCCGCATTGACGTGTTCCTGCTCGCCGTTCGTGCCCGCGATGCCGCCCTTGCCGTAGCTCTCGACCGGCGCACCGAGCAGGCGGGCCGCCTCGCTGCCGAGGAA
Source organism: uncultured Actinomycetota bacterium (assembly GCA_963797455.1). Classification (GTDB taxonomy): domain Bacteria; phylum Actinomycetota; class Actinomycetes; order Mycobacteriales; family Jatrophihabitantaceae; genus Jatrophihabitans. Next base: position 1,044,353 of record CAWCPK010000001.1, read on the forward strand.
CGTGCCGATCTCGCTGGAGGCTGCGATCACCTCACCGAGGTCGTCGACGAAGCCGCGGCCCGCGTACGGGTTCGTACATACCGCGCAGGCCGCGACCGACCGCAACGGGCCGCCGCTGTCCGCGGCGCCGGCGACGAGGTGGGTCTCGTCGATCTCGTAGTGGAGCTTGCGCACGGTCAGGCCGCCGATCGTGTGCACCATCGTCATCCAGCCCCTTCCTAGCTGTCAGTAGTGCGTTGGCACCAGTCAGTACAGTTCAGTGACCGCCGTCGACGCGCGCGACCGTGCCGGTCACGGCGCGCGATGCGATCGGATCGGCGAGTTGGACGAACCACGCCGCTAGCTCGTCCGGCTTGATCACGACGTGCAGCAGGTTGCCGGCCGCGATGCGCGCCGCACGCTCGCCCGGGTTTGCCGGGGGCGGCGCCGGAATCGCCGCCGGCCCGGCGAGCCGGGTGCCTTCGGTGCCGCCGGGCGAGACCCCGTTAACGCGGACGTCCGGCGCGAACTCGGCGGCCAAATGCTCGACGAGGCCCCGCAACGCCCACTTAGTCGCCGCGTAGAGCGGACCGCCGCCACGCGGTCCGTACGCCGACTCCGACACAGTCAGCGTGACCGCACCGCGCGCGGCGCGCAGCGCAGGCGCCGCATGCCGAACGGCGAGCACCGCTGACAGCACGTTCGCCGCGAACAACTCGTCGAACGTCGTCTCGATCGAGTCGACCGGCAGCTCGGCCACCGCCGCGAACCGGTCGTGGATGCCCGCGCAGCACACCAGATCGTGCAGCCCACCGTCGTCGGCCACCGCGACCGCCACAGCTGCCGCGACGTCGTCGCCACGCACCGCGTCGCCACGCACGACGCGCAGCGCCGGGTCGGAGGCCGTGAGTTGCTCGCACGCGCCGACCGACCGGTCGAGCACGGTGACCGCCGACCCCTCGGCGGCGAAGCGGCGCGCGACCGCGAGGCCGATCCCCGAGGCGCCGCCGACGACTAGGGACGTCCGCCCGGCAAGCCGCCCGCTCATGGAGCCGGCCGATCACTGAGCATCGCACTGAACACTTCGGGCGGCTGCCAGGTCAGGCATTCCAGTGCGACTGCGTCGAGCTGGACGCGCGTGCCGCGCCGCGGTGAGGTGATCTCGAGGCGCATCCCGTTGCGGGTCATGACCCGGCGCACCACGACGTCGGCGAACTCGTTGGCGACCAGGATCGCCGGCTCGTCCGGGCCGGCCTCCTCGAGCTGGTCCTCAGGCAGGTCCATCAGATAAAGATCGACAGGTTGTGAAGGCCGACGTTGCTCTGGTCGAGCGCTGCCCACCGACGCGCGATCCGGAAGCCGGCCGGCGTCACCCGCAGCAGGTCGCGGCGCTGCGCCGACACGAGATCGGCGGACGATTGGTCACCGCGCGTGCGGTAGACGAGTGTGTTGGAAAGGGCGAGCAGCGCGTCGGTTCCGGAGCGTTCCACCAGCACGTTGGTGACAAAGTGGCGAGTGCGCGACGGCGGCTGCTCGGCCCAGGCGAACTCGGTAGAGAGTCGCGCCACCCGGATGCGCAAGGTCTGCTTCGTGTCGTCGAAGATCCGCGCGTTCGGCGCAAGTTCCCAGGGGGCGTCCTTCTCCCGCGTCACGCGTACCGGGACCTCGTAGGTCGCGTCCTCGTCGAACAGGTCCACCCACTCTTGGAAGCGGCGCTCGTCGAGCAGCATCGCCTCGTGCGCGAGGAAGTCCGCGACGGCCATCCGAGTCTCGAGATCGATGCCCACGACCGCGTTCACGGCGTGTCCAGATAGCGCAGCCACGTCGACCAGAGATTGCGGAAGCCGGTATCGGTGACGTACGGCTCGACCGCGTGCCCCGGTCCCGGCCAGTCGGTCAGCGCCTTGCCGCCCAGGCCCATCAGGTAGGGGAACTCCACGTCACGGACGGCGCTCGAACCAGCTTGCCGGGTGACATTCGTCCAGTTCTCGAAGTCGTCCTGCTCGAACGTGCCGGCCTGGCCAAAGGCGAGGGTGTACGCCTTGTAGGCCTCCTCCTTGTACTCCGGCGAGGCACCCTTCGGGACGAGACACCAGGAGTACATCTGCATCTTGCCGGCGCCGAGCGGATGCCACAGGCGCATCGTGCAGAAGCGCACGCCGGCCTCGCCGGGGATCCGGCTGAACGGCTGGATCAGGAACGAGAGGTTGGGGAACACAGTGCCGACCGCAGTGCGGGTGCGGCCGAAGATGTCGAGCTGCTCCGGCGAGAGCGCCTGGCGCATCTGCTCGACGAGGTCGTCCGGATAGCCGAAGAACGGCGGCATCCCTGGTGTGTGGCCGAGCCCGATCGCGTGCCCGCGGCCGGGGATGTTCACCGCCCAGCCCTGGCTGTGGCTCGCGCCGGAGGACGGGAAGTAGCCGAGGTGGAAACCGAACTGGTGCGCGACCGGGGTGTGGTAGCCGTCGCCGGAGAAGTTCTCGGCGCAGATCTTCCAGTCGGTGTCGGCGACCCAGTGATCCGGCGGCCCGTACACCTCGGCGCCGGTCGGACCCTGCCGGAGGTAGATGTCGAGATAGAACTGGAAGCCGCCGAGGTAGTCGGCCAGCGACTCGCAGTCCGGGTCGAGGTTGCCGAAGATCAGCCCGTTGTAGGTGTCGGTCTTGACCGACAGCAGCGGCCAGTCGCGACGCTTGAGCTGACCGCCGTACCCCTCGTTCAGGTACGGGACACCGGCAAGCTCGCCGGTGTTGCGGTACACCCAGCCGTGGTAGGAGCAGCGGAAGTGCGAGGCGTTGCCCATCTCGGACTTGCACAGCTGATTGCCCCGGTGCCGGCACATGTTCAGGTTGGCCGCAATTGAGCCGCCCTCCGTGCGCGCGACGATGATGCTGTTGTTCCCGATGTAGCGAGTGACGTAGTCGCCGGGACTCGGCACCTCGGACTCGTGGGCGAGGAACATCCAGGCCCGGCTGAACAGCCGCTCCACCTCGAGCTGGTAGACGTCCTCGTCGTTGAAGATGCGCGCGGGCACCCGTCCGTTCGGTATCCCATCTCGCATCGCGCGCAGCAGCCCACCGATGCCGGACGCCGTTGCCGCACTCATCGCTACGCCGGCTTCGCTTCGGCGACGGGGAAGCGCGCATCGACCTCGTCGAGAATCTGCTTGTAGCGAGCGATGTGCTCCTTCGTGGTCCGCACGTGCTCGGCCGGGACGAGTTCCTCCGTGTACGGCGGGCGGCACTTGCCGACGTTGATGTAGCCGGCCTCGTTGACGCGAATCTTCTCGAGCGGGACGTTGTACTTGGCGAACTCCGTGAAGTTCTGCCCGACGAGGAACGGTTCGTGTGCCCAGCGAAGCCGTTGGGTCAGCCACCGCGCGTCGTCGAGCCGCCCCGCCTGCAGCGCGTCGCGCAACGCCAGCACCGGGCGCGGGCCACACGCGGTCGTAGAACTCCACGCCATGCCGACGAGTTCCTCGCCGTACATGTCCCATGCCGCGAACCAGTCGGTCTCGATCGGCATGAGCGGAAACGCGGTGCCGGTCACGGCCATGTCGTTGTGATAGCGGAAGCCGACCGAGGCGCCTCCCGCGTACTTGACGGCCACCACCTGCGGCAGCTGGGTCAGCGTGCCGTAGACCGAGCGCGGGATGATGCCGCCGAAGGCCGCGGTGTTGTCGTAGACGACGATCGCGAGGTCCGGAACCGCCTCGGCCACGTCGCGGTAGAAGCGCGCCATGACGTCGCCGACCATCTCGCCCCACATCGGCCGGCCGAGCAGCGTGCCGGTGACGCCGAGGTCGCGCAGGTAGCGCATCCGATCCACCGTGTCGCGTGTGTTGAGCGTCGTAGTCCCCAGGAACAGCGGGAAGTCGGGATCGATGCTGCGGGCGGTCTCCGCGACGCATGCCGCGAAGCCCTTCCATTCGTCGAGGGTGAGGGTGGCGCACTCACCAAGCGTGCCGTTGAGCGCGATGGCGTCCACGCCATCGCCGATCAGCGACCGGATCATCCGTTCGGATTCAGCGAGGTCGACCGTGTCGCGCGCCTCGACGAATTCGGCGCCCTCCAGCGCGGGCGTCGGCGGGTACGCCATCACCCCGCGCAGATCGCGACCGGTGACCTTCGGCAAGATTGCCATGACCAACTCTCCTCGAACGACGTGCGACCCCGGTGCTACTGAACGGCCATAGCGACTGCGGTACCGGTCAGCCACGCGCTGACCGGTTCGTAGGCGAGCACCTCGAACGGTGAGGCGGCCGCGCCGGCCGCCACGATCCAGGTGCGGATCTCGTGGGCGCCATTGCCGGCGCGGTCGATGCGCTCGTCCGGTATGCCGGTGAGACTCCCCAGCTCGCCCGACCCGAGACGGTTCAGGAAGTCGCTGTCGAATTCGGCGTCGATCGTTCCCGACTCGCGCATGCCGACGAAGTGGGACAGGCCGCCCGTGCCGAGCACGACTGCGCGCAGGTCGCTCTGCGCGACGGCCTCCGCGAGCATGCGCCCGAAGTCGAAGCAGCGGCTCAACGTCGGGTAGGGCGGGTTCACGGCGTTGACCACGATCGGCACCACCGGGAGGGACGTGCCCGGGTCGATGAACTTCAGGGGGACGCAGAAGTTCTCGTCGAACTGGAAGTCCCCGGCCACGAGCGACGGATCGAAACCCGAGCGCAGCGCGAATGAGTAGAGATCGCTCGCGAACGACGGGTGGCCCGGGTACCGGCGTTGCCGGACGTTGAGGAACTGCGCCATCTGCGCGGTCACCGGTCCGACGAAGTCTTCGCCCGTGCAGACGGCGAAAGCAGGCAGGTTCGCGAGGAAGAAGTTGGTGAAGTGCTCGACCGAGACCGCGACGATCACATCGGGCGCGAGGTCGGCGATCCGGTCACGTACCTGCGCGAACGCCCGCTCGACGTTCGCCCGCTGCGATTCGTCGGCGCGTTCCGGGAACCCGGTCATGCCGGGTGAATGGGACGAGCAGAAGACGCCGACGACCTCACCCACGGTCGGATCCCTTCGCGGTCTCGTCGCGGATCGCGGCGTAGTACGCCGCCCGTTCGACGCCCAGTTGCAACGCGCAGAAATACAGGAGGTACGGGTTCACGCCGTGCCGGTACAGCCAGCCGTAGTCCTGCGCGAGGAATGCGCTGCGCTCTTCGGCGCTGAGTTCGTAGCGGTCGAGGACCGTCGCGGCGCTTGCCGCGTACTCGCCGGCGAGGTCCGGATGCCGGCGCAGGTCCCACAGCAAGGAGTGCAGACCGAACACGCGACCTCCCCTCGACCCGAACGCAACGCGTGCGCCGATGCGTCCGGCGGACGCCATCCGTCAGCGACGCTAAGCACGGCGCAGTCGCGGCACGACACCCGGACGGGTACTTTCCCGACCACCCGCCCGCGCGGGACGCGATCGGCGTCGTGCCAGGGGTCGGGAGGGCGTCCGAAACTACCCGATCGGGTAGTCGAGCGATGCCCTGAGCCGCCATAGCGTTGACCGCATGTCAGCGACGATCTCGGTCGACCTCGGGGTCTGCTCGGGCTACGCCTGCTGCATGATGGAGGCGCCCGAGCTCTTCGACATCGACGACGACACCGACAAGGCCGTCGTCCTGGTTGAAGAGATCGACGACGCACAGCTGGCGCGGGCGCGGGCCGCGGAACAGGCCTGCCCGTCGCGGGCGATCACGGTGACGGCGTCGGCCGCCGTCGACGACTGACGAACCGCGGACGATGAGCACGACGAGCGACGTCGTCATCGTCGGCGCGTCCCTCGGCGGAGTCTCAGTCGCGGAGGCACTGCGCCGCGAGGGTCACCGCGGCCCGATCACGCTGGTGAATGCCGAAGGTGAACTCCCCTACGACCGGCCGCCGCTCTCCAAGGCGGTGCTGCGCGAGCCGGACCGGCCCAGCAGCGAGGTGTGGCTGCGCCCGAAACGCTGGTTCGCCGAGAACGGCGTGACGGTGCTGAGCGGCAACCCGGCGACCTCGCTGGACGTCGCCGAACGTCGACTGACGATCGCGGGCCGTGCACTGCACGGCCACGAGATCGTGATCGCGACCGGCTCGCGCGCGCTCCCCCTCGATGTCGCACCGGTCGATCCCGATGTGTTCACCATCCGCACGTGGGGGCAGGCCGTGCGGCTCGGCAACCGGCTGCGCCGGCCCGGCAGGCTCGTCGTGATCGGCGGCGGCTTCATCGGCCTGGAAGTCGCCGCTGCCGCGATCGAGAGCGGTTGGCAGGTCACGGTCGTCCAGCGCGAGCCAGCCGTGCTCTCCCGGGTTCTCCCCTCGACACTCGGCGCGATCTGCTGGCAACCCTACGACCGGGCCGGCGCGACGCTGCACCCTGACGCCGTCGTGACCTCCGTGGCCCGCACCAGCGACCGGCTGCAGGTCGCCCTCGCCGATGCCACCACACTGCCGGCCGACGCGGTCGTCGTGGCGGTCGGCGGCACCCCGAACGTCGAGTGGCTCGACTCGGAGACCATCGAGATCGGCTCCGGCATCCGATGCGACGGCTGGGGGCGCACCTCGGTCGAGCACGTGTGGGCGGTCGGCGACGTCGCGCAGTGGGACAACCGCTGGTCCGGCCGCGCAGACCGGATCGAGCAGTGGCACGGCGCGCGCAACCACGCTCACATCGTCAGTCGTGCGATGCTCGGTCGCGAGATCGGTCCGTGGGCGGAGCCGCCCTACTTCTGGTCGGACCTGCTGGGCGGCCGCATCCAGTTCCTGGGTGAATGCACACCGGACGCGATCATCTCGATTCATCGCGAGGGGCGCCGGCTCATCGGACTGGCCGCCGCCGACGGGGTGCTGCGAGGGGTCTTCACGCACCGCTTCCCGCGCGCGATCGCCGCCGCACGCGCCCTGCTGGTCGAACCCACGTCCGTCAAGGCGGCCCGTACCTGGGCCGACCAGCTGCTCACCCCGGCGCGCTTCGTGCCGGACCCGCCGATCGTGGCCCCCCGAGTTCTCCCCTCTCTGAAAGAAAGGCACTACTGATGAAGGACGACCTGCAGCTCGTCGAGCTGTTCCCCCAGCACGAGGACTGGTCGCTGCAGACCATGCGACTGCTGGCGCAGGTGGCGGTCGGCGGTTCCGACCTCTTCGAGTGCGCGCGCACCGCGGCACGCATCGGTGACACGGCCGACGACGAGGTGTGGCACCGGGAATGGCGCGCGACCGCGCTCGACCTCGCGACCCGCGGGCGTGAGCAGGTCGCGGTGGGGCACGTACGGACGGGCGCCAGCTCGCTGTTCCGTGCCTGCAGTTACTGGCGGCACTCCGAGTTCTTCCTGCCCACCGACCACGAGGGGCGGGTCGAGGCCTACACCGAAGGCACCCGCTGCTTCCAGGAGGGCGCCGCACTGCAGGACGGGCTGATCGAGCGCATCCACGTCCCGTACGAGAACGGCGAGACGCTGGACGGCTATCTGGTGCGCCCGGATCTGTCCGGCGCAAAGCGCCCGACCGTGCTGTTCCTCGGCGGCGCCGACTCGTGGGCCGAGGAGCTGTACTTCCTCGGCGGCAACCAGTTCCCCGCGCGCGGCATCAACCTCGTCGTGGTGGACACGCCCGGGCGCGGCAGCTCACTGCGCTTCAAGAAGATCTACAGCCGCTACGACTACGAGGTGCCGGCCGGCGCGGTACTGGACCACCTGGCCACGTTCCCGGACATCGACATGGACCGCGTCGGCGTCGCCGGCGTCAGCCTGGGTGGATACTACGCACCACGGGTCGCGGCGTACGAGCCGCGCGTCAAGGCGGTCGCGGCGTGGTGCGGCACCTGGAGCATCCTCACCGACTTCTACGAGTGGTACCCGCCTCTGCAGAAGCAGCTGCAATGGCTCACCGGTTCCGCAGACGACACCGAGGCGCGCGCCAAGCTGGCCCGGTTCACCCTCGACGGGGTCGCCGAGAAGATAGCCGTACCGGTGTACGTCATGCACGGCACCCACGACATCATCATGGACATCCGCGGTGCTCGACGCTTCATCGACGCACTGACCGTCGACGACGTCACGGTCCGGATCTTCGACAAGGCCGGCCGGCTGCACTGTAGCTACGACCATCAGGCGTACGCGGTGGCCGACATGACCGACTGGTTCGCCGACCGGCTTTAGGCGGCCAGGCGCTGATCGGCCGGGCAGACCCGTCAGACCGGTCCGCCCAGCACCGGGACGAGGATGCCGGTGATGTAGCGCGCTTCGTCCGAGGCGAGCCACACGCCCACGTTCGCGACGTCGTGAGGCTCCACCCAGGGCGTGTTGAACGGCTTGTTGCGCATCAGCGCCTCGCCGGCCTGCTCGCGTGTAGGCACCTCCGCGTCAGGGACGAACAGGCTGTAGAACGCCGGGTTGTGGATCATGTCGGTGCTCACCGTGGTGGGGCAGATCGCGTTGGCCCGGATGTTGTGTTCGGCCGCCTCGTTCGAGTACGCCCGCATCAGGCCGACGACACCGTGCTTCGCGGCGACGTAGTGCGACACATTGCGCATGCCCTGGAACCCGGCGACCGACGCGGTGAGGATCAGGCTGCCACCCTCGCTCTGCTCGATGAGCCGCGGCGTGGCCGCGCGCAGCGTATTGAAGACGCCGGTGAGGTTGATGTCGATCATCTCGTCCCATTGCTGCTTGGTGATCTCCCATGCCTTGCCGAAGGCGCAAATGCCGGCGTTGGCGAGCACAGTGTCGAGCCGGCCGAACTCGGTGAACGCGAGATCGACCATCGCGGCGACCTGATCCGGGTCACGGACGTCGGCCTGCCGGACGACGATCTCGCCCCCGGCCTCGGTCACGAGGCGCTCGGTCTCCTCGAGGTCGTCCAGGGTGGGCATCGGGTACGGGACGGACTCGAAGGTCGTACAGGCGTCGAACGCCACTACCCGCGCTCCCTCCTCGGCCTGGCGCAGCGCATGGGCGCGGCCCTGCCCGCGTGCGGCTCCGGTCACGAGGGCCACCTTGCCGTCGAGGCGATTCATCATCCTTCTCCCACCTAGCTGTCTTCATTCGTGCGCGAAGAGCGATTCCCGCGCCGCCTGCCAACTCAATCGGTCCTGGATCTGCTGAGAGAACATCGACAGCGCCGACGTCGCGTTCACCCCGAGCACGCCGGTGAGCCGCCCGTCACGCCCGTAGAGTGCGACGAATGAGTCGTCGGAGCGGCGATGAAGCGCGACGTCCGTAGCCGCAAAACTCTGACCGACAAAGCGCAGCCGGGCGTCGTACTGGTCCGACCAGAAGTAGGGCACCGCGCGGTAGGGCTCCGGCCGGCCGATCAGCGCCGCAGCGGCCGCCGCGCCCTGGTCGACGGCGTTGCGCCAATGCTCCACCCGCATTTGCTGATCGAACAGCGGGTTGTACCAACGCGCTACATCGCCGGCGGCCACAATGCCGTCGACGGAGGTGCGGCAGTACTCGTCACACACGACCCCGTCGCCGACCACGACACCGCTGCCGACGAGCCAGTCCGTGCGCGGCCGCGCACCGATCGCTGTGACGACCACATCGGCCCGCACCGCGCTCCCGTCGCTGAGCTGCACCGTGTAGTCGCCCACGTCGCCCGCGACCGACTCTGCCGCGATCCCGCAGCGCACGTCGACACTATGCTGGCGGTGCAGGTCGACGAACCACCGGCCGATATCGTCGCCGAGGTCGCGCGCCAGCGGAACCGGAGCCTGCTCGACGACAGTCACAGCCAGCCCCAGGTCGGCGGCAGTGGCAGCCACCTCGAGGCCGATGAAGCCGGCGCCGACCACGAGCATCGTGCGGGCCTGCGGCAGTACGTCCTTGAGCGCTCGGCAGTCGTCGATCGTGCGCAGCACCATCGGCCCCCGCGCCCCTGCCGCTCCGGCCAGCCGGATCGCCGCCGATCCCGTCGCGATGACCATCGCGTCAAAGTCGAGCGTCGCGCCGTCGGAAAGCAACACCCGCCGGCCGGCCGCATCCAGAGCGAGCGCCGGCCGGGCACGCAGCATCTCGACGCCGTTGCGCGCGTACCAGTCGGGTGCGACCAACGCGAGCCCCTCGAACCCGGTCGAGCCGCTGAGACACTCCTTCGACAGCGGCGGCCGATCGTAGGGATCGTGGGCCTCCTCGCAGAGGATCGTCAGGCGCCCGGTAAAGCCGAACTGCCGCAGCGCCCGCGTCGCGCTCAGCGCCGCGAGCGAGCCGCCCACGACGACGACACGATCGAGCACGTGGCCTCCTCCGGAACGGCGCTCGACCGCCGACGGGCAGCACTGCGGTGCTTGACGCGGCCGTACCAGCCGCGCTGAGAACGCTATGTGGCGCGACGGCCCCGCTCTGTCACCCGACCAGGTGACTTTTGGGTTGCGGGCGCAACCGGACCCGGCCTGCGCGGTGCACAATAACGGGCACCGACGCGTCGGCGATGGCCACGACCAGGACGACCGCTTCAGGGAGGCTGCGTGATCACGTACGGCCAGCATGACTCGCGCCTCGCCCGCAGCTTCCACCGGCTGACATCCGGGCTGCAGAGCGCGTTGAGCGTCGCCGAAGTGGAGTCTGCCTACCTGGAGGGCGTGCCTGGCGTGCTCCCCGCCGATGGTCATGGCCTGTACCGCCTCGATCCGGACACGCTCGATCCGGTGTCGATCTCGGCCGACGTCACGACGGCCTTCATGCAGCACTACACCGAGTACGGTCGCTTCGACGACCCCGTGATGGACCGGGTGTACCAGTCGCGCCGCCCCGTCGACTCGTCGCGCGTCGGCGGCACCCGGCGCTGGGAGGAATCGGCGACGTATCACATCCTCGCCGAGGAGAACCTCGAGCACTCGCTGCGCGCGCCGATCGAGATCGCCGGCCAGTTCTGCGGGACGGTCACCTTCGCGCGGCGGCGCGGCGCACCCCAGTTCGGCGCGTTCGACCTCACCGTCGCGCGCCGGATCAGCGAGCAAGCCGGACTCGCGCTCGAGCGGGCCATCCGGTTCGAGGCGACAAACCGGCGCTCGACGATCATGGAGGACGCGCTCAACCACCTGCCACAGGGCGTCATCGTCACCGATCCGCAGGGCACGCCGATCTTCGTCAATCGCGCGGCATCGATCACCTCCAACGCGACTCGCCGCCCGTACGCGGACGTGGTCGCGGAGCAGCTGCGAGCGAACGCCGACGAGCTGTGGAACAAGAACCGGCGGCTGCTGACCGCGAACGTCCGTGACGCCGCCTCGGGCGCGACCCTGATCGTGAAGTCGGTGCGGTTGACCAGTAAGAGCGAAGCGTCCATGACGCTCGTCTACGCGACCGAGCAGCCTACCGGTAACGGCCCGCTGCCGGTGTGGGACGTGCTCACGCCGCGCGAGCAGGAGATCGCCGAGTTCGTCAGCGCCGGGCTCAGCACGAAGCAGATCGCCGCGCGCGCGTTCGTCAGCGAGAACACGGTCAAACAGCACCTGAAGCGGATCTTCGCGAAAACCGACGTCCGTAACCGGGCCGAGCTGATGCAGCGCATCTGGACGAGCTCGCCGGTTACCCGCGGTGACACGCACGAACTCGACCAGCTCCGCTAGCCCAGCAGGTCCGCGCGCCGCCGCAAGTAGGCGGGCCACACGTCCGGGTCGACGAGGCGCTCCGGTCGCCGGCCGTCGAGCACCGCGAGAAGATCGCGCGCCGTGCTCGCTGCGTTCATCGCCAGGTACTCGCGCGCGATGCCCGCGATGTGCGGCGTCAGCACGACGTTGTCCATCGAGTAGAGTGGGTGCCCGTCGGGCAGCGGTTCGGGTTCGGTGACGTCGAGCGCGGCCGCGGCGATGGTGCCCGCGTCCAGCGCGGCCACCAGCGCATCGGTGTCGACGATCGCGCCGCGCGCGGTGTTGACGAGGACGGCGCTCGTCTTCATCGTGGCGAGTTCGCGCGCGCCGATCAGGCCGCGCGTCTGCGGCGTCAGCGGCGAGTGCACCGACAGGTAATCGCACGTCGCCAGCACCTCGTCAAGGTCGGTGAGCCGCACGCCGAGCCGTGCCGCCCCGGCCTTGTCGAAGAACGGGTCGTAGGCGACGACGTCCATCCCGAACGCGTCTCGGCACTTCTGCGCCAGCGAGCGGCCGATGAAGCCGAAGCCGATGACGCCCAGGCGCTTCCCCCACAACACACTAGGTGTCGGCGCCTCGGTCAGTAGCATTGCGCGGTTCGACTCGCCGCGCCGCAGCACGTGCGCGCGCCGATCAGCGACCGCGATCCACTTGGCGACCGACAGCATCAGCCCGATTGCATGCTCGGCGACCGGCTCGTACGCGCTGCCCGCCGCGTTGATCACCGGCAGGCCGAGCTCGGTCGCCGCCGGGACATCGATGTTGTCATAGCCGGAGCTCGGCACCACGACGGCGTGCAGCCGCACAGCGCGCTGCATCACCTCACGGGTCAGCCGGCCGACGGTATGCACGGCCCACACCGAGGGCAGCTCGTCGCGCAGCGCCGCGTCGATCGCCGCCTGCACCCCTCCCCGGAGGTCGGGCGTGCCGAGGCTCGCCCGCTGCTCATCGGACAGCGCGAACCGGATCGTCACTCGCTCGGCGAGCAGTTCGACGGCGGCCGGGCGCAGGTGATGGGTCACCAGCAGGGTCGGCAGTTGCGGGTCGCTCATCGCTCACCCCGTCCAGATAATGCTCGTCGGTTCGGTGTAGGCGTCCAGGCTGAACATCCCGCCGTCGCGGCCGACACCGGACAACCCGATACCCCCGAACGGCGCGTCAGGCGAACGGACAGCGGTGTTGATGCCGACATAGCCGGTGCGCAGTCGCTTGGCGAGGTCGAACGCGAGCCCCGTATCTGCCGTATAGATGTAGTCGTGCAGGCCGAACGCCGAGTCGGTAGCGAGCCGTAGAGCGTCTGTCGGTGTGTCAAACGGAGCGAGCGCGACGACGACCGGGCCGAAGATCTCCTCGCGGACGACGACCATGTCCGGCGTGCAGTCGGTCAGCAGCGTCGGCGCGACGAAATGCCCCGGGGAGGGCAGTGGCCCCGTAGCCACAGCGAGGCCGGCGCCCTGGGCGATGCCGCGGTCGATGTAGCCGCGTACGCGGTCGCGGTGTTCGCGGGTGGTCAGGGGCCCGACCTGGGTGCCGGGGTCTCGTGGATCGCCGACGACGAGCTCGGCCGCCGCAACTAGCCGCTGCATCAGCTCGTGGTGGATGCCGCGCTGGGCGATGATCCGGGTGGGCGCTGTGCACACCTGCCCCGCGTGCCGGGTCCACGTACTGGTGATCGCCGCGACCGCCGCGTCGAGATCCGCGTCGTCGAAGACGATCGCGGCGCCCTTGCCGCCAAGTTCGAGCAGCACGCGTTTGAGGCCATCACCCGCCGCGGCTGCGATCGCGCGACCGACCGCGGTGCTGCCGGTGAAGCTGATCATCCCGACGGCGGGCGCCGTGACCAGCGCGCTGCCGATGGCCGCGGCACGTCCGCCGACGATGTTGAGCACGCCGCGTGGCAACCCGGCGGCGGTCGCCACCTCGCCGAGCGCGAACACCGCAAGCGGGTTCGCCGGAGCCGGTTTCAGCACCACCGCGTTGCCTGCGACCAGCGCCGGGCCGATGACGTTGGTCGCGCACATCAGCGGGTAGTTGAATGGCATGATGCCGGCGACCACACCGATCGGGGCGCGGTGCACGGCGGCACCGGTCAGTCGCGCGCCGTCCGCGCCGGGTCGGACGAACGGCGGAACCGGACGCACGAAGTCACCCGACTCGACGTGCCGCCACTTGGCGAAGAAGCGCAACGCCCCGTTGAACTGCTCGGGTTCGGCGACCGCGTGCGTCGCTCCGGTCTCGGACCGGATCAGGTCGACGAACTCCGCGCGTCGTGCTTCGAGCTCGACGCCCATCCGGGCGACAATGGCGGCGCGTTCCTCGACCGGCACGTCCGCCCAACCGGCCGCGGCCCGGTCGGCCGCTTCGGTCGCTGCGAGCAACTGGTCCACCGACGCCTCGGGTGCGTGGCCTGCCACTGCCTCGGTCGAAGGGTCGATGACCTCGTAGTGGCCCTTCGCCGGGCCGACGGACACTCCGTCGACGAACAGATCAGCCTTCATCGGTTTCCTCTCGTGGCACACACGAAGACCCGATCGTTGTCGGCGTAGGCGTCGCGTAGTGCGGCGTTGCGTCCCTGGTCTCGGCCGACGGCGACCACCGAGGCGTCCGCGCCCACGCACTCGGCGACCATTGCCGCGCCCAGCCCGCGATTGCCGCCGGTGACGACGACCCTGCCGTCCAACCGCAGCGCCCCGTCCGGCATCTCAGTGCTCCTCGGCAACCGCGCCGGCCTCGGCGTGCAGGGCGACGAGCCGCGACCACAGCGGCGCGGCCACTGACAGCCCACGCGCGACGGATTCGCGTTCGCGTGCGGCGGCCCGCTCGCCCGGCACGCGCACCGGCCGTAGGGGATCGGCGGTCGACCGATGGATGCCGCCGACGAGCTCCGTGACGTGGCGGCGAAAGGCCTCTGGGTCACCGAACGCGCCGGGATCGACGAGCAGGATCGTGTGGCCGAGCTCGAACGGGCGCGAGGGCGTCGGGTTCATCGGCGGCATGGCTGTAGGTGGCGCAGCTGCGGGCAGCGCGCTCGACAGCAACTCGGCCAGCAGTGCCAGGCCGAAACCCTTGTGCGCGGCTATCGGGACGAGCGCCCCGGCCGGCGCGTCCGCAGGATCGTTGCTCGGCCGGCCCTGCGCGTCGACGATCCATCCGTCCGGCAACAGCTGGCCTTGGGACCTGGCCAGTGCGATCTTGCCGCCCGCCCCGACGCTCATGCTCGCGTCGAACACGATCAGGGGCTCACCCGCAACGGCGTAGGCCGTCGGCCCATTGCCGATGACCCGACCGCGACCACCCGGAGCGTGGATCGTGGGCGGCGCGGAACTCCAGACCAGCGCCACGAAGCCCTGCTCGGCGCAGCTGAGCGCGTAGTGGCCGAGCGCGCCCACGTGGCTGCTACGCCGGGACGCGACCAACGCAAGGCCGTGTTCGGCTGCGATGGAGCAGCCGACCGATGCCGCGTAGCTCGCGACCACCTGGCCCATGCCATTGTCGCCGTCGACCACCGCCACCGGCCCGCGCGAGTGCGCCACGTGGGGCTCGGCCTCCGCACGCACAACGCCGGCTTCTAGCCAGTCCAGATACATGGGCAGCAGCGCGATACCGTGCGAGGTGAAGCCCCGGGCCGAGGTACGGACCAGAACGTCGGCCGCCGCACCGGCATGTCCGGCCGGGACACCGCGGCTGGCCAGCAGGTCGGCCACGACCCCGCGGACGACGCCCATCGGAACATAGTGCGACTCGACATCGTTCATGACCGCTCCATCCTCGCCGTCCGAGTAGGTCTGGGTCATCGCAACGGCTGGTTTGTACCCGATCGGGGACCGCCGGGTCGCTTCACCGGTGCGACCCTCGCGTCATGACTACCCACCCCGATCCGGTCGTCGTCGAACAGCGCGGCGGCACGCTGCTGCTCACCTTGAACCGGCCCGAAGTGCACAACGCGGTGAACGCGCGGATGGCAACGATGATCGGCGCGGAACTCGAGCACGCACAGCACAGCGACGATATCCGGGTCGTCGTGATCCACGGCGGCGCGCCCGGCTCTTTCTGCTCCGGAGCGGACCTGAAATGCGTGGCGGCCGGTGAACTGCCCAACTCGGTCGAGCACCCCGAGTGGGGGTTCCTCGGTCTCGTCAAGCATCAGATCGACAAGCCGATCATCGCCTCGGCGGCCGGGTCGGCGTACGCCGGCGGCGTCGAGATGCTGCTCGGCTGTGACCTCGTGGTGGCCGCGGCGGGAGCACGGTTCCTCATGACAGAGGTCGAGTTCGGGTTGTTTCCCAGCATGGGCAGGACAGTGCGCCTCGCCGGTCACGTCGGTACGAAGACCGCGTTCGAATGGATGATGCTCGGCCGGCCGATCACCGCCGAGACCGCGCTCGCGCGCGGACTGGTCAACACCGTGGTGGCGGCCCCGGACGTGCTCCCGACCGCGCTGTCGTGGGCCGATCGGATCGCCAGGCAGCCGGCACACGCCGTGCAGGCCGGCAAGCGCGCCTTCTACGCGGCGGTGAACGGAGCCCGGGTCACCGAACAGCTGCACTGGCGGGTCAGCGACCGCGAATGGGTCCAGCTCCGGGCAACCCCGGCGGGCCAGGCCGGGCCCCGGTCGTTCGACCGGGGTCCGCGCCGCGACTGAGCCTGCGCCACCGGCCGGGTTACTGAACGACGACGGCGGTGCGGCGTTCGACCTCGTCGAAGTCGATCTCCAACCCTATGCCGGGCACGTCGTTGGGTGCGACGTTGCCGTCGGCGTCGATGCGGATCACGTCGTGCGTGAGGTAGTCCATCATTCCGACCGGAGCCGGGCACTCCCAGTACGTGCAGCTGTTGATGGCCAGCACGCCGGCGAGGTTGGCCGCCTGGGACAGCGGGAACCCGAACGTGTGCGGTTCGCAGCGAACGTGGTTCAGCTCAGCCAAGGCCGCGACCTTGCGCTGCCCCGTCAGCCCGAACTGCATCTCCGCGTTCGGGCGGACGAAATCCGTCGCCCGGGTGGCGATCCACGCCGGAAAGTCGTCCAGATCGAAAAGCATGTCCGGTCCGCCGACCTGGACGTCGAGCTGTTCGCGCAGCTCGCGATAGCCGGCCATGTCGTCCTGCGCGAGCGGTGTCTCGTACCAGTTGCAGCCCATCTCCTGGACCGCTCGGCCCACCCACAGCGCGACCTGGCGGTCGTAGCCGTACGCGCCGTCGATGTCGAACATCAACTCGTAGTCGTCGCCCAGCGCCTCGCGGCTAACCCGGTACGCATCGACGTCGCGCTTCGGGTCACCCCAGATGTGCAGCTTGATCGCCGTGAACCCCTGCTCCTTGAGCTCGAGGCAGAACGGGCCGTACTCCTCCGGCGTGGCAAGCGTGATCGTGCTCGCGTAGGCGCGGATCCGGTCCCGCGCGGGGCTGAGCATCCGGTAGAGCGGCTGGCCGGCAAGCTTGGCCGCGAGGTCCCACACAGCGATGTCGACCGAGCCCACAGCGTTGCGCGGTACCTGCCCTTTCATCATGTTCGCACGGATCTTCTGCCAGATGAGTTCGGGGAAGCGCGGGTCCTCACCGAGGATCAACGGCTTGATCACACCGACGATGCCCCATGCGAGACTGCGACCCTCACCGTGAATGCACACCGGCTGCGCGAAGCCTTCGAGGTCCTCGTCGGTCTTGATCCGGACGAGCAGGCACTCCCACTCGAACTTGCGCTTGAAACCGAAGCGGTTCTCACCGCCGATCGGGATGACGTGGCACTGGACGTCGGTAATCGCAACCATGCTGAATGTCCTCGTGGTCTCGGCGTAGTGGCTGCCACATCGGCCCACGGAGCGTAGGTCGGCAAACACCGCGCGCGAATGCCCCAACCAGGTACTTTCACCGGTTGTACCCCGACGGGTGACCGGACGGCGGGCCCATCGCAGCGACACTGGACGCATGTCGGCTGGGAGCTTGTCGAAGGCTGACCTTCGCACCGTCGCCGTCCCGGTGCGGATCGGGGGCCGCGACGCCGTCGTCGGTACGCACGTCGCGCGACCGGCACCCGGCGATGACCGCGGCGTGCTGCAGGTGCTCGTCCACGGCGGCACCTACGACCACCGGTACTGGAACGCGGCGCCGGTCAACGGCCGGGCGTACTCCTACTCGCAGCACGCGCTGGCGCACGGGTACAGCGTCCTGGCCGTCGATCAGCTCGGCGTCGGCGCGAGCTCACGGCCGCCCGGTGACCAGGTGACCCTCGACGTCGCGTCCGACGCGCTGAGCCAGGTGATCGCGGCCGCGCGTATCGCCAGCGGCCCGCTCGGCCACGCCGTCGGCACGGTTGTGTTGGTCGGGCACTCGATCGGGACGATCGTCAGCGTCCACGCGCAGGCGACACATCACCCGGCGGATCTTCTTGTCACGACCGGGCTTGGTCACACGCCGGCTGGGCCACCGCCTTTTCCCGACGGCGTCGTCGAGCAGGCGATGGAGCTGGACTACGTCTCGCTGCCGGCCCACGCGCGATCCGGCGCCTTCTACGCCGCTGAGCTCGCCGACCCGGCCGTCATCGCGTACGACAATGCCGAGCTGGCGTCACCGATTGCGCGCGGCCTGCTCGCCGATGCCTTCGCAGCCGCGCGCGACAACGAATTCGCGCGGGTCGGCTCGGTCACCGGACCGGTGTTCGTCCAGCTCGGCGAGTTCGACCGGATCGGGCCGGCGGATGCCGTCGACGAGGAACCGGCGCACTGGGCGTCTACCGGGGATGTGGTGGTCGAGGTGGTGCCCGGTATCGGGCACGACTTCAATCTGCACCTGGCGCGGGAGGCCAGCTGGAGCGGCATCACTCGCTACCTCGACGCACGCACCGTCGGCTAAGTAGCCGCGGCGTGGACGGTCTGCTTGACGGCGTCCGCGTGCTGGACCTCGCGGTCGGTGGCGGCCGCTTCGCGTCTCGGCTGCTCGCCCAACTCGGCGCGGACGTCGCGCGGCCCGATGACGCAGCGCCGAACGCAGTGCTCGACGCGGGCAAACGATCCTGCCCACGTGCCGACGCAACTGGCCTGCTGGACCTCGCCGACATTGTCGTCGTCGGTGGGACGGGCGGGCGCTCCGGCACGGAGAACGACGCCTTCGCGCCCGAGGCGTTGCGCGCGAACGCCGCTCAGGCGGTCGTCGTCGCGGTGAGCGACTTCGGCCGCACCGGGCCGTACCGGCAGTGGAGGGCGACGAATGCGACGATCGCCGCGCTCGGCGGCGCGCTGTCCCGCAACGGACCTCCGGGCGGCGCCCCGGTGCTGCCACCTTCGTGGCTCGTGCCGGCTGCGGCCGGTACCCAGGCAGCTGTGGCCGCTCTCGCCGGGTTGCTGCGTCGCGACCGGACCGGCGAGGCCGCGCTGTTCGACGTGTCGGCACTAGATTGCGTCGTCGAGCTCATCGACCCTCCATTCGGCATGGGCGGCACGGCGCTGCAGGGCGCTTCCGGCACACCTGATCGCGGGCGGCCCGACGCTGCGCACTTGTACCCGGTGTTCGCCACCGCCGACGGGTGGGTGCGTATCTGCATCCTCAGCCCGGCGCAGTGGGCGGCCCTCTGGCGTTGGCTCGGCAGCCCGGCCGAGTTCGCCGATCCCGTTTACGCCACCATTCCCGGCCGGTTCGCCGCGCGCCGACACCTATACCCGCTGATCGCGGCGCGGTGCGCCGAGGCGTCAACCGCGAGCCTGTTGGCCACGACGGAGCGCATCGGCTTGCCCGCCGCGCCCGTCGTCGCCGACATTGCGGCAGTCGCACACTTCCGCGCCCGACAATCATTCGTGCACACCGCCGACGGGCGGCGAACGGCTGCGAACCTTTTCGAGGTCGACGGCGTGCGCGCGTCTGTCGATCCGCCGCGCGCGATGCCGGTGGAGGCGCTGCGCAGCGAGTGGCGGCTACGCGATCACGACGCTGCCATCGCGGCGCATTCAGCCGGCGGAGCCGGCCCCCTCGGCGGGCTGCTCGTCCTCGATCTCGGGGTCATCATCGCCGGCGGCGAGCTTGGTCGGACACTGGGCGATCTCGGTGCCGATGTGGTCAAGATCGAGTCACGCGAGCACCCGGACGGGATGCGCCAACGCTTCGGCGACGAGCACATGACCGCGTCGTTCGTGCGCGGCAACCGGGGCAAACGCAGCCTCGGGATAGACCTGCGCAACGACAGGGGTCGCAGTCTGTTTCTCGATCTCGTCCGGCGCGCCGACGTTCTCGTGGCCAACTTCAAGCCCGGCACACTCGAATCGCTGAGGCTCGATGACGACGTCCTGCGTCAGGCCAACCCTCGCCTGGTCACCGTGCAGAGCAGCGCGTTCGGCGCAACTGGCCCCTGGAGCAGGCGGCTCGGCTACGGGCCTCTGGTCCGCGCGGTGGCCGGCGTGACCGCCGAATGGCGGTGGCCCCGTTCATCGGACGATGGCGCCTGCTTCGGCGACGGGCTGACCGCCTATCCCGATCACCTGGCGGCACGCACAGCCGTGCTCGCCGTGCTCGGCGGCCTTTACCGCTCGTGCCGGCGCTCGGTGGGTGCGAGCGTCCACGTTGCGCAGGCCGAGATCGCGCTCGCCCATCGGGATCTCGCCGAAGGCGCATCGCAGCGCGACGTCGTCCTGCCGTGCGCCGGCGACGACGAGTGGTGCGTCGTCGACCTCGCGCACCGCGATGCGTTGTTATCAGCCACCGGCGCAGCCACTCAGGACGAGTTCGAGGCGTGGGTGGCGGCACGCAGTCCGGACGACGTCGCGCAGGTGCTGCAACGGGCCGCGATCGCGGCCGCTCCAATGCGCCGCAACGCCGACCTGCCCGGAGATCCACACCTCGCCGCGCGGCACCGCTTCACCACCGTCGACCAGCACGGCTTCGGCGACCCGGTCACGGTGAACGCCGGACCGCTCGTCAGCGACGCCGGCACGCTCGGCACGCGGACCACTCCGGCGCCCCGTCTGGGCGAGCACACCGTCGCCGTTTGTCAGGACCTTCTCAACCTCGACGCCGGCCGGGTTGCCGAGCTGGTCGCCGACGACATCCTGCACGTCGCTCAGTGACCCTCCGCGCGATCGGAGACCCGCTGGAGCACCACGGCTACAAGCAGCGCCACCCCGAGCGCAGTCGTCTGCGCATAGGACGAGTACCCCACGAGTGCGAATCCGCCCTCGAGAATGCCCAGGATCACGACGGCGATGAAGGTCCCAATAATGCTTCCGCGACCACCCGCTAGGCTCGCGCCACCGAGCACGACTGCGGTCACCACCGAGAGCAGATAGGACTGGCCGATCGACGGGGTGGCCGACGACAACTGGGACGCGGTGATCACGCCCGCCACACCGGCGGACAGGCCGGAGGCCACGTACAGCCCAAACGGGATGAGGTTCACTCGCAGGCCCGCGAGCCGGGCCGCCTGTGGGTTTCCACCTATCGCATAGATCGCGCGCCCCAGGACGGTGAACCGCTCGATCAGGAGCGCGGCCACGGCGAGCACCAGGAACAGCAGCATCGGGAATGGCATGCGGCCGCCGATCTGGCCGTTGCCGACGTAGTCGAAGAAGCGGCTGTGGACATCGAGCGTTATGCCCTCGGGTAGCAAGGTGAACGCGAGCCCGGCGAACAGCGAAGACGTGCCCAGCGTCGTGATGAGCGGGTTGATCCGGAGAAACACGACGAAGAACCCGTTGACGACACCCACCAGCGCGCTGGCTAGCAGGGCGACGATCAACGCCACCCAGAACGTCTGGTGATGGGTCTGCGACACGTATCCGATCAGCACGCCGGTCAGCGCGACGACGCTGCCGACTGATACGTCGAAGCCGCCGGAGACGATGAGGTAGGTCTGCGGCACCGCGAGGATGCCGAGAACCGCTGAGCTCGCGCCAATGTTGAAGAAGTTGTTCCAGGTCAGGAAGTACTTGCTCTGCACCGCGAATACAGCGATGACCACGACGAGCATCAGGATCAGGCCCTGACCCTGGATGAGCCGGCCGACACGCACCCGGCGCCGCGCGCTCGGCGCCCTCGTCTGCCCCGATCCCGCTTGCGGTGGAGCGACCGTCACCGACATCAACTTGCCTCCATGGTCTGTGAATCGCCCATTGCGAGCAGGAGAACGTCGTGCTCGGTCGGTGCGACGAGCTCGCCCGCCACGGTTCCGCGCCGAATCACCACGACACGGGAGCCGACCGAGGTGGCCTCCTCGACGTCAGAGGTGATCACGACGATCGCCGCACCGTTGCGCGCAAGGTCGTTCAGCATTCGCCAGATCTCGGCCTTGGTTGCGATGTCCACCCCACGTGTCGGCTCCTCCAGGAGCAGCACCTGGCACTGCGCCGCCAGCGTGCGGGCGAGCAGGACCTTCTGCTGCGTTCCCCCGCTGAGCACCTCGACCGGGACGTCCATCGACGGAGCACTGACGCTAAGCCGCTTCAGCCACGGCGCGCAGAACGCGCGTTCCTGGCGGGAGGTGAAGACGCCGTGCCAGGAGACGTCGCGCAGCGCGGCGAGCGTGAGGTTCATCCGTACCGATCCGGTCAGCACCAGACCCTGCGTGCGCCGCTCGGCAGGGACGTAGCCGAGCCCGTGCGCCATCGCGTGCCGCGCACCGCGGATCGCCACCTCACGGCCCGACACGGCGATCGTTGCGCCTTTCAGCGGGAGTACACCGACGACGCCGGGCCCGACGATCTCGCGACCCGATCCTGCGGCGCCGTAGATCGCGAGTACCTCCCCCGCGTAGGCGTCGAAGGACACGCTGCTGACCAGCCCAGCACGCAGGTCGCGCACGGACAGCGCGGGCACGGCCTCCCGGTCCACTGCCTCGCCCGCGTGGTCGACCTCGAGCAGTTCACGATCGCCGACCATGGCCGTGGCGATCGACGCGCGCGTCATCTCCGCGCGCGACAGGTCTGCCGTGAGCGCACCGTCGCGAAGCACGACCGAGCGGTCACAGATCGCCAGAACTTCGTCCAGGCGGTGGCTGACGAACACCACGGTGACCCCGGCATCGGCGATGTCCCGGATCATCGCCATGAACCGGGCAACCTCGTCGGCACTCATCGGGCCGGTCGGCTCGTCGACGACGAGCAGGTCGATGTGCTCGTCGAGCGCACGCGCGATCTGCACGAACTGCTGCTGCGCCAGCCGAAGTGATCCCGCGAGCCGGGTCACGTCGATGTCGTCGATTCCCAGCCGCGCGAGCCGACGCCGCGCGACCTGGCGCAGCTTGCGGCGGTCGGTGATGAACCCGGCACGGCTCGGGTAGCCACCCATGCAGATGTTCTCGGCGACGGTGAGATCCGGGCAGATCGACAACTCCTGCGGGACGAGCCGGATGCCTACCCGTTCGGCATCGCTGGGTCGGTGCAGGACCACCTCTGTGCCGCGAACCACGACCGCGCCCTCGTCCGGCCGGATCACACCGGCGACGATGTTGCTGAGCGTCGACTTGCCGGCACCGTTCTCGCCCATCAGGGCGACAACGGAGCCGGCGTCGAACCTGAGGCTGACCTCGCGCAGTGCCTGAACCCCGCCGAAGGACTTGCTGATCGCGCGGAGTTCCAGCACCGGCGTCGGCATCAACCGCAGATCTCGCTTCGGCTTCGCCACTTCACCTGGGTATTGGTCGTGTGCGGAACCATCTGGCCTTGGGCCTGCAGGATCGCGAGCGGCACCAGGTAGTCGGCCCAGGTGGCGAACTCGTAGTCGACCATGCCCAGGAACTGCGGCGACTTGCAGACATCGGCCTTGTCCGCGTCCTGACCGCGCCCGTCGATCGTGTACGCGCCACCCTTGCGTCCGCTCTGCTGGGTGATCGTCTGCAGCATCGCCTCGGTCACCTGGAGGTCGTTGCCCATGAAGATGACCGGAGCGCTCGGCGAGATCTTGCCGAGGGCGTCACGCGTCACGCTCTGCGCCTTCACCGGATCGGATGTCGTCTCGAGCGACACGACATGATCGGCCGGGTAGTTCGGGAACTGGCTCTTCGCGCCGGCGATGAAGTTGTCCATGTACCCGATGTATGGCTGGCCCGATGCGCTGTTGCGGCCTGCGACGATGTACGGCGTCTGACCTGGCGTCTGTTGGGCGAACGCCTTCGCCAACTCGGTTCCGGCGAGCTTTCCGGCGTCGAATTCCGGAGCCAGCAACTGCGGCGCTCCGGCATCGACGGCGCCGAACTGCACCACGGGGATGTGGGCGGCCTGGAAGATCTTCACCTGTCCGGTCGCATTGGCCGTGACCGCGTTGAAGACGATCGCGGCATCGACGTGACGCGACACGAACGACCGAGCATTCTGCAGTGCGGTCGTCGGGTCCACGTTGTTGATGGTGTGCACGATCGTGACGCAACCGAGCGAGGCGGCAACCGACTTGATCGTCGCCAGGAAGGTGCCGGTACCGGACGCGGTGTCGCTGAACGAGTCATAGCCGATGGTGTACGTGTGGCCGCCGCAAAGGTCGGGTGACGGGTGCCCGATGAACGACGCGGGGTCGTTGGCCGAACTCGAACCGCTCACGGAAGAACTCGACTCGTTGGCCGTCGAGGTCTGCGGACCTCCTGTGGTGGGCGATGAACCACCACTGCCTGACGAACTGCACGCCGCGGTGATCAAAGCGGCAGCTAGACCTGCTGCGGTGAGGGCACGAGCCGCGATGCGCGGCTCGACACTCCGAGACATGGGGAACAAGTCCACTTCAACCTCTCATGGGTGACGGCGCGCGGGACACGCTGTAGGCAGTCGCACGCGATCGAGACGGGAGCATTGACCGCTGCAGCGGGTACAGGAACTCTGCGCCGACGCCTCGTCACAAGGCATCCCCCGAAGGGGTACATTCGCCCGCCTCGGTCAGTCGGATACGCACCTCGTCGACGCTCGAACCCGTCAGTCGTGGAGCGCACGAATCTGGTCGAGGAAGCACGCCGCCTCTCGACGTTCGACCGGATCATCAGCCGGGGCGGTGTGCTTGAGGCGATGGAGACCGGCTGCCTGCGCGGCAAGATCCAAGACGAATCGTTGTTGTACGAGCAGCGCAAGCACGACGGAGCGCTGCCGATCACCGGGGTCAAGGCCGGTGCCGGCTCGTGTCGCGCCGTGATCACTGACATTTGACTGACATGATCTTTGTCGGACGAGAGCGCACCGGAATACAACTCCTCGACGTGCACCCTGCTCTACGTCATCGTCCCGCGCGGAACCCCGACGTCTGAAAGGCGACGGGAACGGCGGAGGCAGTCGCGGTGCGTGACCAGGTTGAGGTCGACCACTCCTGAAGTAACCGTCGATCTGCGCGGGCGACGGCGGCGGGCGCGGGCGTGCAGATGGATCCGTCAGATGCGCCCTGATCTGCCGACGCGCCGCACGCTGAACTCGCGGTGATCGCGGGCGGCACCGATTGTCGGCTACGACAGCGAGTAGGCGCTGCGGCCTGCTCGTGGGCCCCCGGGCTGGTCAGGGCTGCGTGGTCCGTGCTGATTCGGGATAGGCCAGCTCGGCCGCTTGTTCGACGACGTGTTCTGAGCCGTTCGCTGTGTACCGAATCATGTACGCGGCAGTGCTGAGATCGGCTTGGAGTGTGGCGCGTTCCGGTCCGTCGGCCCACTCCAGCGTGAGTCCGCCGGGCTCGTGACGGTAGGTGAACGTGCCGTCGAACGCCGGGTGCGTGTTGCGGAATCTGATCAGGGCGAGAAGCTGCCGCACCACGGGTCGCCGCAATGCCTCGGCGATCTCTGCGGCGGTGTAGTGGTGGCGGTTGACGTCGCGACCGGTTCCGGTGCGGGCCAGCAGGTCCATGTCGTTGCTGCCGGCGAGCAGCCCGACGTAGTAGATCTGCGGTACGCCAGGGGTGAACAGCTGAATGGCGCGAGCCAGCAGGTACCGGTCGTCGTCTGCGCCGAGGGCGTCGTAATAGGTGCAGTTCACCTGATACAGATCGAGGTTCGAGGCCGCGACGCCGGTGGCCTTGCGGCTGCTGCCATTGCTGTTCTGGTGCACCTGCTCGACGAGCGCATCGATCTGGCGCGGATCGAGAAGGCCAGGCTGTCCCGGAGCGTCGGCGACGTCGATGATGCCGATTCCGTCGTGCGTGTCCAGAACGGTAACCGCGTTCGACGGCCGGATGTCGAGCCATCGACACAACGGGTCAGCATCGGCGGTGGTCAGCGCGTGCAATACCAGCGGCGGCAACGCGAAGTCGTAGACGAAATCGACGCGTGCCGCGACAGCCTGCTGATGTTCGTAGGTGCCATGCACCTCGACCAGCACCTCCAAACCCAAGGCGCGGGCCTGGCCGGTGATGCGGTCGATGAACTCGAGAGTCTGCGGTGTCATGAAGCACGAGGTGCCTGCCGTCTTGACCGCGTAACCGACCGCGTCGAGACGGATGACACCGACGTCGGCGCCCGCCAGCGCCTCCAGCACCGATTGCAGATACCGGCCACCCTCGACGCTGTCCACATCAATGTCGACCTGGTGGTCGGTGAAGGTCGTCCAGACAAGATGGTCGTCGGTGCCCAGTCGCATCTTGGTGAACGGCAGCCCAGGGCGAGGACGGTAGATGCACAGCAACTGCTCCTCGCTCGCCCCGCCCGGGAACACCCGACCGAAGGTGAGGAACATCGACGCAAACCCCGATTGCGTCCCGAGCCGTCGGACGTCACGAAACGCCGCCGAATCGGTCGACACGTGGTTCACGATCACGTCGGCCATGACCTCACACGTCCGAGCCAACAGCTGCACGTCCGCCCAACCACCCAGCCGTGGGTCGACCTCGGTGTGATCCGCCGGGTCGAATCCCGCGTCGACTCCGTCGAACGGGGTGAAGAACGGCAGCAGGTGCACGCCACCGAACAGGCCGGCCAGCGGGCCGGTGAGCAGCTCCGCCAGACCCGCGACAGTGCCGGCCAGCCGATCCGCGTAGGTGATCAACTGCACTTGATTGCGCAAGACTCCCACCCCTTGCCCGCCACCACGTTCGGAGCCAGGCTTTCACGTCCCGGCGCAGGGAGCGAGGGCCCTCGCGATTCCTCCCAAAACAGCAGGCGCGCAAGCATTTCGGCGACACCGATCATCCGATCATTCGCCGTTTCGAACCAGGGTGGGGCATGGCGCTGGTGCTCCATCGACCAGCTCGCCGTCTGACAGGCCGCTCAACGCAAGCGAACTACTATCCGTCGTTCCCGCGCACTCCGCGAAGCGCGCATTACTGCTCGAGATCATTCGTTCGTGCGCTCCTGCAGACGGTCACGGCGCGACGTCGGCCGATCCCCGTCGGACCCAGGCTGCTGATCCTGCTCGACGCCGACGAGCTCAAGCGGTTCAGCGGGCGTCGCGGCATGCATGGCCCGCCCGATCAGGGCGCTGAAGATATGGGACCGCCGCGTGTCCCTTGTCGTACGTGTCGCGGTGACTGTGTCACGGTCCGGTGCTTGTCGGGCCGAGGCTGGTGACGGCCTCGCCGACGGAGGCGAACAGGTGGTCCTCCCCGATGCGTGCTAGCAGACCGCTACGGGTCAGGCTTTCGCGGACGTGCTGGCCGGCCCGCGCCACGGCCAGCGTGACGTGGTCGCGGTCGAGTTCGTCGAGCACGCGGCCAAGAGCGCGTGAGCCGGTGAAGTCGATGTCGGTCATTCCGATCGTGTCGAGCACGACTAGGGCGTGTCTCATGGATCATGATCGCCGGGGTCGCGTAGCCAGATCCTGACCGAAGCGACGTCGATGGTTCCTCGGTAGACGTAGTCACGTTTGTCGGTGCGCATCGCGACGGCTCGGTAGCTGCGCAGTTTGTTGATGGTCCGTTCGACGGTGTTTCGGTCGCGGTAGGCAACCGAGTCGAACCCAGGCGGTCGCCCGCCGCTGCTGCCGCGTCGGGCGCGACCGGCGATCTGGTCCGCCGGTTCGGGGATGGTCGCGGTGATGCCGCGTCGGCGTAGATGAGCGCGGATCTTCCGGTTCGAGTAGGCCTTGTCGGCCAACAGCCGACCTGGCCGGGTGCGCGCCCGGCCAGGCCCGGGGCGCGCGATGTGCAGTCGGTTCATCAACGGTTCGAAGGCCAGCGAGTCGTGTCGCTGGCCGGCGGTAGTGACCCGCGTCAACGGCCGGCACCGGCGGTCGGCGAGCAGATGGATCTTCGTGGTCAGCCCGCCGCGGGAACGGCCCAACGCCTCCCGATCGGGCCGCTTGCCCGGCGGGGCCGACGAATTGTTGTCATTCGACCCCGCCCCCTGTGTGCTCCGGCGCCGTCTCCTGATCCTCCAACGCGACGGCCAACCGCTGCACCGGGATGTCCTTGGGCGGCTCACGACGCGCCCCCGCGGCGTGGTGATGGGCACGGATGACAGCCGAGTCCATCCCGACCGTCCACTGCGCGGCCTCCCCGCCGTCGCAGCCAGCACGCAACCCATCCAGGATCGCCTCCCACGTGCCATCGCCAGACCAGCGGCGATGCCGACCGTAGACGGTCTTCCAGTTCCCGTAACAGAGCGGCAGATCACGCCAGGGAGCGCCGGTCCGGGTCCGCCACAACACCCCGTTGATCACCATCCGGTGGTCTTCCCAGCGGCCACCGCGGCGCGGCCTCCTATCAGGCAGCAGCGGCTCCAGCCGCGCCCACTCCGCATCGGTCAGATCATGACGAGCAAGCACACTCCGCGTTCTACCGACCCAGCGCGCCAAGATCCGTTAGACACGCCCTAGCCGAGGGGTACCCAGGCTGCGCGCCATGGCGGCTTTCAGCTGGGTGCGGAAGTGGACTGCGTTGGCGTACCAGAGCGGCGTCGCGAACAACGCGACGAGCACACCAGGAACCTGCGCGGTGTGTTCGGTGCTACTGAGCGGCGCCCAGCTCGTCGTGCCGGGGATGCGGCCGAGCACGTGCATCTGCGGGCGGGCGGTGAGGCGGGTCCGGTCGAGGATCGCCAAGGCGACGGCCACCGCGATGCCCTGCTCGACGCCGACGAGGGCGACGGTACACAGGGTGATGATCGCTAGAGCGAGTTCGAACAGGTCGAACCGGGCGATGTCCATCAGGTCATGTACCCGCACCATTTCGACGGCGACGTAGATGAGCACGGCGGCGAGGGTGGCGAGCGGTACATCGGTGAGCAGCCCGGCGGCGGGGATGATCAGCGCCAGTGCCAGCGCTGCGCCGAGTCCGGCGAGCTGGGTTCGGCCACCGGCTGCGGCGACCGCGGCGGTCCTGGCTGGGCTGGCGTTGACAGGGAAGGAGCCGAGCAGGCCGGCCGCGACGCTGCCCGCCCCGACCCCGATGAAGTCGCGTCCCACGTTGATCTCGTAGTCGCCCTGATCGGCGAACGCCCGGGCGGTGGCGGCCGACTGGCTCACGACGACCAGCGCGACGACGCCGGCGATCGGAAAGACACTGGTCAGTGTTGACCACGTCAGCCCGGACAGGCCCAGCCGCGGCAGGCCGTGCGGCACTGTGCCGAGCACTGCCACGCCGTGCTCGCGAAGCCCGATCGCCGCGACGGCCAGCGTCGAGGCGATCAACCCGAGCAGCGCACCGGGGACTCGGCGGTCGATCCGCCGCGCCGCGAGCATCAGTACGAAGACCCCCGCGCCGATCCCGAACGTCCATCCGTTGGTGTCGGCCAGGTGGGCGGCGATCGTCGCGACCCGATGCAGGGTCGTTCCACTCGGGGCAGGCAGACCGAGTAGATCCGGCAACTGGTGCACGACGATGATGACGGCGACACCGGCCAGGAAGCCGGTGATGATCGGGGCAGACAGGAACTCCGCGATCCAGCCGACCCGAAGCAGCCCGACCAGCGCCACGAGCACCCCGACCACCACCGCGAGAATCCCCACCAGAGCCACGTAATGCGCAGAGCCAGCTGGCGCCAGGCGGGCGATGCCCACCGCGAACAGCGGCGCGATCGTGGAGTCCGCACCCACCGACATCTGAGGGCTGGAGCCGAGCAGCACGAACAGCACCGTGCCGGCGAGGAAGGCATACCAGCCGGCGATCGGAGGCATACCCGCCAACCGGGAGGTGGCCAACTGTTCGGGCACCGCAATCGCCAGCAACGTCACCGCAGCTATCAGATCCGGCGCAACCCACGACCGGCGATACCCATGCGGTGAGCGAAACACTGCAGCCCAGCGCACCGTCGGTCCTCCCTCACGACGGGCTGCCCCAAGCCTTGTCGTGGCGTTGCCTAGCGCGGTGAGCACGGGTCGGCAGCCGCCGGGGCAATGTTCGGATGCTAGCCCGACCCCAGGCCCGGCGGCGGCGCACGACCAGCGTTGCTAGGAGAGCAGCGTCTTTCGTGCCTGATCGAGCGCGGTGGCCTGCTCGCGGTCGACCGTGGGCAGGTGGAGGTGGAGTTTGTCGATGACATCGACGACGATGCCGCCGACGAGGGCCCGCATGGCCGGCTTGTGGTCGGCCGGTATGACATACCACGGCGCCCAGGAGGTCGACGTCGCGGTCAGGGCCTGCTCGTAGGCTTGCTGGTAGTCGTCGAAGTGCGCCCGCTCGGCGAGGTCGCTCGAGGAGAACTTCCACTGTTTGGCCGGGTCGTCCAGGCGGGCGAGCAATCGTCGTCGTTGCTCGTCTTGGGAGACGTGCAGGAAGAACTTGACGACCCGGGCGCCGTTGCGCACGAGGTGGTGTTCGAAGGCGTTGATGTCCTCGTAACGCTCGCCCCACAGCGGTGCACCGAGCTCGGTGCCAGGGGGCAGATTCTGCTGGTCGATCAGTTCGGGATGCACCCGCACGACGAGGACTTCCTCGTAGTAGGAGCGGTTGAAGATCCCGATCCGCCCGCGTTCGGGCAGCGCCTTCGCACAGCGCCAGAGGAAGTCGTGGCGTAGTTCCTCGGCCGAGGGCTGTTTGAACGAGACGACCTCGCAGCCCTGCGGGTTCACGCCGGACATGACGTGCTTGATGGTGCCGTCTTTGCCGGCGGCATCGAGTGCTTGGAAGATCAGCAGCAGCGCCCAGGTGTCACTGGCGTATAGCAGCTCCTGGGCTGATTCCAGCTCGTGCTTGAACACCTCGAGGTCGTGTTCGGCGACGTCTTTCGGGCTGGCGTGGCCGATCGAGCCCAGCCAGTCCGTTCGCGTTGCGGTGGTGCTTCTGCTACCGAGCCCGGCAGCGGCGCCGGGGCGCACGGCGAGCTCGTGGATCACGTTCTGGTGCAGCTTCACGATTCCCCCCTTGTCCACTTAGCGCCGCAGTCGACTGTGCGCCCTTGTTCGTAGTCCGCCGAGGCAGGTCGGCAGGCCGGTGAGTCCTTAGTGCATCTTGGGATCCTGCGCGGGCGGTGCGCGCATCACCTGCCGTCTGCCGATGCTGTCGCCGCCCTCATGGCGGTGGCGTTGTTGTCGGGTCGGCGGTCGGGTTGTGCCAGCGGCCATCAGCTGCGATCAGCGCGTCGGCCTGCGGCGGTCCCCAGCTGCCCGGCTGATACGGGTGGGCGTGGTGGTGGTGTGCGAGGACCGGGTCGACGACCGCCCAGGCGGCCTCGACGGTCTGCTCGCCGGTGAACAGCGCACCCTCCCCGGCCAGTGCGTCGCCGAGCAGGCGCTCGTACGGTTCCTCCTCACCCGGCTGCGCGTTGAGCAGGGACAGTTCTCGCTGGTCACCGATGAACTGCTCACCGGCCCTCTTGACCCGAGCCGCCAGAGCGATCACCGGGTTCGGCGCGAGCTGGAAACGCAGGTAGTTCGCCAGACCGTCACCGGGTATTGCGTCGTCGAACAGCGGCTGCGGCGGCGGCTTGAGTTCGACGACCACCTCGGCGGCGGTCACTGGCAGACACTTACCCGAGCGCAGATACCAGGGAACGCCCGCCCAGCGCCAGGAATCGATGAACAGCCGCACGGCGCAGAAGGTCTCCACGTCCGAGTCGCCGGCCACGCCCGCCTCGTCGCGGTAGCCGGTGAACTGGCCACGGACCACATCATCGGGGCCCAGCGGGCGCATCGCCTTGAACACGTTGAACTTCTGGCTGTGGACGGCGCCGAAACCCTGGTAGGCCGGTGGCTCCATGGCCAGCAGCGCGACGACCTGGAACAGGTGGTTCTCGATCACGTCACGCAGACAGCCGGCCGACTCGTAGAACGCGCCCCGGCCCTGCACGCCGAACTGTTCGGCGAGGGTGATTTGGACGCTGGCGATGTGGTTGCGGTTCCAGATCGGTTCCAGGAACGAGTTGGCGAACCGGAAGTAGAGCAGGTTCATGATCTCTTCCTTGCCGAGGAAGTGATCGATGCGGAAGACCGCGTCGGCCGGGAAGACCGAACCCACGATCCGGTTCAGCTCGCGCGCCGAGGCGAGATCGCGCCCGAACGGCTTCTCGACGATGACCCTCGCGTCACGGGCAAGTCCCGCGGCGCCGAGCCCGCCGATCACCGTCGCGAACAGTGCGGGTGGGATGGCCAGGTAGTGCGCCGGACGGCGGGCACCGGCGAGCGCCTTCCCGAGCGCACCGTACGTGGCCGGGTCGTTGTAGTCGCCATCGACGTAGTTCAGCAGCGACAGCAGCCGATCCAGCGCACCCGGGTCGTCGACGCCGCCTTCGGCGTGGACGATGCTGTCGCGTGCGTGTTCCCGCAACCGAGGCAAGTCCCACTGCGAGTAGGCCACCCCGATCACCGGGACCGCCAGGCTGCGCCGTTTCACCATCCGGTACAGCGCAGGGAAGATCTTCTTATGCGCGAGATCACCGGACGCGCCGAAGAACACGAACGCGTCAGCCGCCGCCGCACCGTCATCCATGCTTGCCACTCCTCCAGCCGAACGGGGGGTGGGCGATCTGTATGCCACTGCTGCGGCAGGGAGTGGTCCTGCGGCTCCCGGTTGGTTCGTTTGACCCTACGCCGGGATGCAGGCAGCGGCTCAGCATGGGTGGTGTCGCGCCCGTTGTGAGCCCGGAGAGGCAGGTGAGCCGGTTGGTGACCGTTCCGCGGGGTCAGATCGCGGCTGGGTCGTGCACACGGCGATCAGCGTCTCGAGCATCCCGTGACAGGTCAGCGGTGGGAGGTAGCGGCCATGAGCGCTGAGGTCACCCCGTCGACCGCGCCCGACCCGACGTCGGAGAAGTCCGAGCGCGAGGACGACCTCAGCTCGCTACCGATGCCCGAGGTGGAGAAGCGGCTGGGCACCTCGGGTGACGGGCTGAGCCAGGCGGAGGCGAGCAAGCGGCTGGCCCAGTACGGCCCGAATGAGATCGCTGAGCACACCACCAACGCGCTGCTGAAGTTCCTGACCTATTTCTGGGGGCCGATCCCGTGGATGATCGAGATCGCGGTCATCTTGTCCGGCGCGGTGGGGCACTGGGCGGACTTCGCCATCATCCTGGTGCTGCTGATCTCCAACGGCGCGGTCGGGTTCACCGAGGAGCGTCAGGCGGGTAACGCCATCGAGGCGCTGAAAGC
Source organism: uncultured Actinomycetota bacterium (assembly GCA_963797455.1). Taxonomy (GTDB): domain Bacteria; phylum Actinomycetota; class Actinomycetes; order Mycobacteriales; family Jatrophihabitantaceae; genus Jatrophihabitans. The sequence goes on from CAWCPK010000001.1 coordinate 1,077,280, forward strand.
CAAGCTGGCGATCACCGCGCGGGTCAAACGCGACGGACGGTGGGTCACCCCGGCCGCGCGGGAGCTGGTCCCGGGTGACGTGATCCGGCTTCGGCTGGGCGACATCGTGCCGGCCGACGCGCGGCTGCTCGACGGCGACCCGGTGGAGGTCGATCAGTCCACCCTGACCGGGGAGTCGCTGCCGGCCACCCGCAACCCCGGCCAGGCGGTGTACTCCGGCTCGATCATCCGCCGCGGCGAGATCGGTGCCCTGGTGTACGCGACCGGGGCGAGCACCTACTTCGGCAAGACCGCCGAACTGGTGCAGGACGTGCACACCGTCAGCCATTTCCAGAAGGCCGTCCTGAAGATCGGCAACTACCTGATCATCCTCGCCGTGGCGCTGGTGGCGGTGATCGCGACCGCCTCGCTGCTGCGCGGCGACCCGGTGCTGACCACGCTGCAGTTCGCGTTGGTGCTGACCGTCGCCGCGATCCCGGTGGCGATGCCGACGGTGCTGTCGGTGACCATGGCCGTCGGCGCGCACCTGCTGGCCACCAAACAAGCGGTGGTGACCCGACTGGTCGCCATCGAGGAACTGGCCGGTGTCGACGTGCTGTGCGCGGACAAGACCGGCACCCTGACCCAGAACAGCCTGACCCTGGGGAAGCCGTTCACCGTCGGCGACGCAAGCGCAGCAGACGTCATCCTCAACGCCGCGCTGGCTTCCCGGGCCGACAACGACGACCCGATCGATCTGGCCGTGCTCGGCGGCCTGGCCGACAAGAACGCCCTGCACGGTTACCAGGTCACCCACTTCCAACCCTTCGACCCGGTCCACAAACGCACCGAGGCCACCGTCACCGCGCCCGACGGCACCACGTTCACCGTCAGCAAGGGCGCACCCCAAGTGATACTCACGCTGGCCAGCGACACCGCACAGATCGCACCGGCCGTCGGCACGGCGGTCAACGACTTCGCCGCCCGCGGCTTCCGATCCCTCGGCGTGGCCCGCGCCGACCCCGACGGGCAGTGGCGGCTGCTCGGCGTGCTGCCGCTGTTCGACCCGCCCCGCACCGACGCCAAGTCGACCATCGCCACCGCACGAGCGATGGGTGTGACGGTGAAGATGGTGACCGGCGACGCGCTGGCCATCGCGAAGGAGACCGCCACCAAAGTGGGCCTCGGCAGCGACATCCTCGACGCCACCGGGCTGGGCGATGTCAAGAAGAGCGAGACCGATGCGGTCGCGCAGTCCATCGAAACCGCCGACGGGTTCGCCCAGGTCTTCCCCGAACACAAGTTCCACATCGTCGACGTGCTGCAACAGCGCGGGCACATCGTCGGCATGACCGGCGACGGCGTCAACGACGCCCCCGCGCTGAAGAAGGCCGACTGCGGCATTGCCGTCTCCGACGCCACCGACGCCGCCCGTGCCGCGGCCGACATCGCGCTGCTCACCCCTGGCCTGTCGGTGATCATCGACGCGGTCAGGGAAAGCCGCAAGATCTTCCAGCGGATGAACAGCTACGCCATCTACCGCATCGCCGAAACGCTGCGCGTGCTGCTGTTCGTCACCCTGGCCATCCTGGTCTTCAACTTCTACCCGGTCACCGCGGTCATGATCGTGATGCTGGCGCTGCTCAACGACGGCGCGATCCTGTCCATCGCCTACGACAACGTGCATTACAAGAACCAGCCCGAAGCCTGGAACATGCGCCTCGTACTCGGCATCGCCACCGTGCTCGGCGTCGTCGGCCCGATCGCCGCATTCGGCCTGTTCTACCTCGGCGACCGCGTCTTCGACCTCGGCCACCCCCGCCTGCAGACAATGATGTATCTGCTGCTGTCCGTCGCCGGACACCTCACCATCTTCCTCACCCGCACCCGCGGACCGTTCTGGTCCATCCGCCCCGCCCGCATCCTCTGGATCGCCGTGCTCGGCACCCAGGCCATCGCCACCCTGATCGCCGTCTACGGAATCTTCATGCATCCTCTGGGCTGGGGCTGGGCCGCCTTCGTCTGGGGCTACGCGCTGATCTGGTTCCTGCTCGGCGACCGCGTGAAACTACGCGCCTACCGGATCCTCGACCCAGCCGCACCCGCCCGCGATCCGGTGATCGCGAACGCGAAGCCAGAGACGCATCGTTGACTGGCTATGCAGCTCCGTGCATCAGAATCCATGCCCGCCGCGTACCGGACATCGGCAGGACGGTGACGTGACAGCGGCGATAGCGTGCGCATTCCCGAACGACTGCGTCGTGCATAACCATGCACCGGCACACTCGCACGGTGCGCGGAACGAACCGTCGATCTCGAGCACGTTCTCGCGCGAGCGCCGACGTACAGATGGATGGTTATCGAGCGTGGAAAGCGCACTCGTTTGCCGGCTCATCCGGATTGAGGGTGTAGTCGGGGCCTGAAGCCGCCGGTCTCGAGCAGGGACCTTGCGACGTAGTTGGTGAGGTTGCGAAAGCCCAGGGCCGAGCCGCGGAGGTGTTCGAGCCGGCCGTTGATCGCCTCGGTCGGCCCGTTGCTGGTGCCGGGCCGGTCGAAGTAGGCCAGCACGTCGAGGGCCCGCTTCGTGAGCGTGCGGCCCAGGGTGATGAGCTCGGTCAGGGCGCGAGGAACGCCGCTGCTCAGCGAGGCGATCAGCTCGCTCATCAGGCGGCGAGCGTCGACGCGGTTCGGTTCGCGGTAGGCGGTGATCATGCGTTGGTAGATGCCCCAGGTGGCTTCGACCTGGACGTGATCATCGTTCGCGAACAGCGTCTGCAGGCGGGTCTTCTGCTTATCGGTGAGCAGGTCGGCGCCGGTGTGCAGCATGCGTCTTGCCCGGTAGAGCGGGTCGTTCTTGTGGCCGCGGTGCCCGCAGGTCGCCAGCTGGATCCGGCGGCGGCAGCGGTCCAGCGCATCGCCGGCCAGGCGCACCACGTGGAAGGGATCCATCACGGCGACCGCGTCGGGCACGGTCTCTGCAGCTGCGGTCTTGAAGCCGGTGAACCCGTCCATCACCACCACCTCGATGCCGTCGCGAAACGAGGCCGTCTGGGGCATCGAGCCAGGCCTTGAACGCCTGCTTGGAACGGCCCTCGACCATGTCCAGCAGGCGTGCCGGGCCGGTGCCCACGCGCACCGGGGTGAGGTCGATGATCACCGTGTCGTACTTGTCGCCGCGCCGCGTGTGACGCCACACGTGTTCATCGACGCCGATGACCTGCACGCCGTCGAGGCGGTGCGGATCGCTGATCAACACACGCCGACCTTCGGTGAGCACCGCGTCGTTCGCCGTGTTCCACGTGACCGCCAGAGCTTCGGCGACCCGAGCAACCGTGAGGTGCCACCGCACGATCGGGCTCGAGCCGCTGCGCGACCACCGCCAAACCAAGCTCGTCGAGGCGGCAGAACGCTCCGAGATCAGGGCGCACGAAGGTAGCGTCAGACACGTCGAGGTCTTTCGGATGGAAGGCGTGAGAACCCCCATCATCGGAAGACCTCGACCCTCACCCGGCACCGACGCGCCCAACCGGCGCTACACCCTCGATTCGGATGAGCCCGTTTGCCGAGGGCGCCCCCGCAGGAGAGCAGATCGGAGGATGCGACTCTGGATGGTTCGCCGCCCGAACCGGGCAAATGGACATCTGTGGTTTCGCAAAACCGCCCACGGTCGCTAACCGGTGCGGTGCTCCGGCGCGGTTCTGACGAGATCAGCTACCAACCGTGAATGGGTAGATCTGCCGATGCTCCGAGCAGGTCGGTCGGCGCAATCTTCCCTTGCGCCGACCGACCGGACGGCCACCACGGAGATCACAGCGATCCCGACCCGAGGAGATCATCATGCTTCTGGCCACGACCACCGTCGCGGACATCGACCAGTTCCTGAAGGTGTTCGGCACCGCGGGCGCCGACAAGCGAGCGTTGCACGGCTCGAAGAGCGCCGTCGTGTACCGCGACCCGAACGAGGACAACCGCATGTGGGTCGTCTTCGACTGGGACGAGCAGGGTTGGGCGGACTTCGTGTCCGACCCCGAGGTTCCCGCGGTGCTCAAGGACGCCGGCCACCTGTCCAAGCCGCAGCCCGCCTCGGTGCTCGGCGAGTACCGGGCCTAGGCCGGCGCGATGACCCGCACCGACCGGTCCGCGCGCGTCGGTCTGATCACCGATCAGACCGGAGCGCTGTCCTTCATGGGCATTGCCAATGTCAACCTCGCCACCATGGTCATCGACGACATCAACGCGCGCGGGGGCCTACTCGGGCGTCCGGTCGAGCTGTACGTCGAGGACAGTGCGACCGACGACGACGTCGCCCGGACCGCAGCGGCCCGTCTCGTCCGGGAATGCGACGTCGACGTCGTGATCGGCGGGATCTACAGCTCGACCCGCCAGGCGATCAAAGGCCCCGTCGTGGACGAGGCGGAACGGCTCTACCTCTACCCGGAGCAGTACGAGGGCCAGGAGAGCCACCCGCTCATCTTCTGCACCGGCCCGGTGCCGGCGCAGCAGATCGACCCGTTCATCCCGTGGCTGATGGAGCAGACTGGGGCACGGAAGTTCTACCTGCCCTCGGCCGACTACGTCTGGCCGCACGTGCTGAACCAGTCCGTCCGGGACGTCATCACGCCGTGTGGCGGCGAGGTCGTCGGCGAGGAGTACTTTCCTCTCGATCACACCGAGTACGCCGCCCTCGTCGACGACATCATGGTTTCCGGTGCCGAGGTCGTGTTCAACACCATCGTCCCGCCCGGTCTGACCCCGTTCCTCGCCCAGCTCCACGAGGCCGGCTTCACGGCGCGCGGCGGAACGATCGTGTGCACCTACTTCGACGAGAACTTCCTGAACCTCGTACCCGCCGAGCACGTCGAGGGCCTCTACGGATGCCTCGACTACTACCGCGCGGTGCGCGACCCGTTCAGCCTCGACTTGTTGCACCGCTACGACGCGCGGTACCCGGGCAGCGCGCGGTTCACGGCCGGCTCCGCGTGCACGGGCACCTACCGGGCGCTCAAGATGTGGGAGGCCGCCGTGACCGAGGCCGGCTCGCTTGACCAGGGCGACGTGATCGCGGCGCTTGACCACGCGAGCATCGCGGAGGGCCCGGGGGGTCCGGCCGAGATGGTCCCCGGCCAGCACCACGTGCGGATGAACATGTACATCGCCCGCTCCGAGCAAGGCGACTTCGCGGTCGTGAAGAACCTGGGCCGCATCGAGCCGAAGGAGCGCGAGGTGGCCGCGGTCTGAGACACCTCAACGGCCACGTCGGTCCCGCCGTCCTTCGCTCACCGAGGGGTTGCGGGACCGACGTTCGCCGTCCTCAGGGGGTGCGGCCGGTGAACGCCAGCATCTTGTCCTGCGCGCTGACGTCGTCGGACACCTCGACCGCCGGGCCCATCATCTTCTGACCCAGCGGGTTCGTGCCGCGAAGCAGGTCGGGCGGAACGTGGTGAAGGCCGTCGGTCGTGGCCGCCACGACGTCCAGCGGGAGCATGTCGTCGGCGCCGATCGCGCGGGCGAGGTCCCAGCTGTGGATCAGCAGGTCGCCGATGAGGAACGCGGCCAGGTTCGCCTTCGGGATGCCGGCGAACTCGGGGACGGTGCCGGCGAGCTGGGCTGGGTCGGCGAGAAGGTCGGCGTAGGACGCGCGGATCCGCTCCCAGTCCGACTCCGCCGGCGCGACGTCCGCCCCGAGCAGGCTGCCGCCCTTCGCCTGCCACGCCAGGGTGTGGTCGACGAGGTTGCGGACGGTCCATTCCGCGCACGGCGTCGGATTCGCCCATTGCTCGTCAGCGACCTGGCCGTACAGCTCGCTCCACTTGTCGGCGGTTTGCCGCCAAAGGTCCAGCGGTGCGCTCATTTAAGTGCCCTCCCGGCTCGCCCAGCTACCCGGGACAGTGCACACCCGGGGGCGGCTCACGGCAAGGGCCGTCCAGACCGGTCCGCTGCGCCTACTGTTCGGGTGTGTCCGCACCTCCGCCGTCAGGGACGGTGACGTTCCTGTGCACCGCGATCCACGACGCGCTGCGACGGTGGGACGAGGCGCCGGCCGAGATGGCGGCCGCCCAGCCGCTCCACGATCGCGTCGTCCGAGAGGCGATCGAGAGCCACGGAGGGCACCTCTTCACCAGCGACGCCGACGGGTTTCGTGCTGCCTTCTCGACCGCTGGCAGCGCAGCCGCGGCGGCCGTCGCCGCGCAGCGCGCTCTGCGCACCGACGGGATCGCGATCCCGCCGGTGCGGATGGCACTGCACACTGCTGAGACGGCCGACCGGGTCGGCGACTACTCCGGGCCCGAACTCGACCGGGTGCTCCGCCTACTGGCGCTCGCGCACGGCGGGCAGGTGCTCGTTTCCGACACCGCCGAGGCGTTGCTCCGCAACCGAGTGGCACTGCGACCGCTCGGCGAACACGTCCTGCGTGGGCTGCGCGGACGGATCTCGGTATTCCAGCTCGTGAGCGAGGGGCTCCCGACCGAGTTCCCGGTGCTGCGCAGAGCCGAACAGCTGGCCGGGAACCTGTCCCGGCAGGTCACCTCGCTCGTCGGCCGCGACGAACTGGTGCGCGAGGTCGCCGACAGGGCGCGCGAACGCCGACTCGTCACGCTGACCGGCGTCGGCGGAGTCGGCAAGACGCGCATGGCAATGGAGGTCGGCGCCGAGCTGGCCGGCGAGTTCCCGGACGGGGTCTGGGTCGTCGAGCTCGCGTCGGTCGGCGACCCCGAAGCCGTGCCCGCCGCGCTCGCGACGACTCTCGGGATCGCGCCGCAGAGCGACGCACCACTCATCATCACGGTCGCGGCCACCCTGGGCGGCAAGCGGCTGCTACTCGTCGTCGACAACTGCGAGCACCTGCTGGCGGCCGCCGCGTCGGCGGTCGGGGCCATCGTCGACCGCGCTGGCCACGCGCGGGTCCTCGTCACGTCCCGGGAGCCGCTGGGCATCGACGCGGAGGACGTCGTGCGCGTGCACCCTCTGGCGATTGCCGGCGGCGCCGCATCGGACGCCGTGACGCTGTTCGTCGACCGGGCGCGCGCCGCCCGGCACGAGTTCGCGCTCGGCGACCCGGACACCGCCGCGGCGGTGACGGCGATCTGCCGGACGCTCGACGGCCTTCCGCTCGGCATCGAGCTGGCCGCCGCGCGGATGGCCGCCATGAGCGCCGTCGAGATCTGCGATCGGCTCACCGACCGTTTCCGCCTGCTCTCGGCATCGACGCCGGGGCCGGATCGCCAGCACACATTGCAGCACGCGGTGGCCTGGTCGTACGACCTCTTGGCGGACGAGGAGCGCCAGCTGCTGCGTGCAACGGCAGTGTTCGCGGGCGGGTTCGAGCTGGCGAGCATCCACGCCGTCGCACCGGACGGCGACGCCGTCGACGTACTGAGACATCTCGACTCCCTGGTGCGTAAGTCGCTCGTCGTCACCGACCACACGATGGCCAGCACCCGCTATTCCCTGTTCGAGACGATCCGTCAATTCGCGCAGGATCGGCTCGAGGCGGCGGGCGAACTGGCCGTGACTCGTGACCGGCACGCCGAACACTTCGCGGCCGAGGCCGCCGCCCGGTGGGACCGATGGAACGGACCGGGCTGGCGCGGCGCCGTCGACTGGGTCGAGACCGAGTTCGGAAACCTGCGCGCCGCGTTCCGCTGGAGCTTCGCACAAGGCAACTTGACCGTGGCGACCGACATCGCCGCACACGCCGCGCTGATGGGATTTTCCGTGCAGCTGTTCGAGGCGCTCGCGTGGGCGGAGGAGCTGATTCCGGCGGCGACGGCCGCCGACGTCCCACGACTGCCGAGGCTGTGCACCGGCGCCGGCTACGCCTGCTTCGCCGGCCGCGCCGAAGCCGGCCGGGTGAACGCGCATCACGCGGTCGAGCTGGAAGGCGATCCGCGGTACGACCCGTGCGAGCCGGGGTACGCGATGTTCGTCGAGGCCCTGTGCCAGGTCTACTGCGGTGACCTCGACCGGTACGTGGAGCTGACCGGTGAGGTGGTGCGCCGCTACCGCGAAGATCGCGGCTACGGCCTCGCGTCGTACGTCGACGGGCTGCAGTCGGCCGGCCGCCTCGAGGAGGCGTTGGCGCTGACCGAGGAGTCCGTGGCCGCCGCACGAAGTCTGGGCAACCCGTACTGGATTGCCTACGCCCTGTGGATCGCCGGGATGGCGTTCTCGCGGACGAACACCCGGCGCGCGCTGGCCGCGTGGGAGGAGGGGGTGGCCTTCGTCCGCGAGCACCACGTCCAGTTCTTCGAGGGCTTCCTGGCCCGGGACGCCGCGCGGCTACACACGGCCGACGGCGAGCCCGACGTCGCCCTCGGGTTGTTCGCGTCGGCGATCGACGCCTTCCACCGTGCCGGCAACGTCCCCCAACTGATCATCACGCTGGCGAGCGTGCCGGCGCTGTTCGAGCGGCTCGACCGGATCGAGCCCGCCGCCGTGCTGACGAGCGCGCTATCACGCGAACCGTCCAGCCTTCACCACGTCCCCGAGCTGGCCGAGCTCGCCGATCGGCTCACCGCGCGGGTGGGAGCGTCCCGCATGGCCGAACTGACGAAGATTGGCGCCGATTTCGATTTCGACGCCGCTGCCAGCTACGCCCGCGGACAGATCGATGTCGCGCGGCGCGATCCCGGGCCGCGGCACGGCAGCACCCGGCCGGGCAGCCTGAGCAGGCGGGAGATCGACGTGCTCCGCCTGGTCGCCGCCGGACGCACCTCCGGCGAGATCGCCGCGGAGCTGTTCATCTCACCCCGGACCGCGGAGCACCACGTCCAGAACATCTACACCAAGATCGGAGTGTCGAACCGGGCCGCGGCCACACGCTGGGCCGTGACGCACCGCGTCGTTCAAGGCGTGCTCGACGGGTAGGGCGTCAGCAGCGGGCGCAATGCGAAATGGCCGCCTGCTCTCCTCGATGTACTTCGTTGACGCCGGCAAGTACCGGCCGGCGACAAGCCCTGTCATCGACGCTCGATTGGCAAAGGTCGCAATTCAGGGTCGTCCGCCTTCGCGCACATATCGACACCGGGCCGGGCGTAGATCGAATGTCGAAGCGGCTCCCTATTCGGCGTTGTGCCGACGTCGGCACAACGCCGATTGTGCCGACCTCGCGATTGTGCCGACCATGGGGCTGGATCGCCTGCTGGGTAAGGAATTCGCCGCGGGTAGGTCGGCAAGCCGGAGCGTGAGTGACGCGATATCTCGGCCCTCGATGGCAGGGACGAACACCACGCCGCGTCGGTTGACGTTGAAGCCCTCTTTGGCGACGAGTCGTTGAGTCTCGCTCAGCCATCCGTCCGGCTTGCCGGCGCGCTTTACCGCTTCGCCTTCGTCGCCGATGTCGTACCGGTGACCACGTCGGCGGACCCGAATGCGTACCGGCTCGCCCACACGGTAGGTCAGTCCGGTGTCGATGGTCGTGTCGTCATCGAGAATGCCCAGCGCCGGGCCCAGGCCCGATCCGTCGAGGCGAGTGTCCACGCATCGAGTATGGAGCGTCTGACCGAGCCGGCTGGATGAATGCGTGCTCCGTTGGCCGATCCCTGACCGGTCGCGTTCTCGATCAGACGGTGGTGAAGGAGCTCGGGTTTCCTCTGGCCACGCCTGTTTGCTCGTCTGCGAAGTGGTCGTCGAGATCATCCAGGTGCCGGGCGTTGTGTGAACCATTCCCGTTGCGTTGGGAAGTTAGCAGTACGAGCAGAGCCATTAGCACGGCGACTGCTGGTGTGCGGACAAGTTCGTGGGGGTAGAGCAACGTGCGCCAGCCCTGGCACGACGTGATGAACACCAACAGCACCAACGGGAGGTGCAAAACGTTGGAGTGCAGGCAGGCGGCGCGGGCAGCAGCGGCGGTCAGCAGGACGGCAAGCGCCACGAGAGCCGGGGTGGTGATCGAGCCGATCTCGGACTGGTTGAAGTCACCGAGCATGAGCGTGTGCGCGTCGTTGAAAGTCACGAGCCAGCCGTGAATAGGCCAGCCCAGGTTGCCGTCTTGGTAATCCGCCGGCCACTGATGGAGCCGAGACGCGACGTAGAGGTACCAGACCGCGAGGGGCACCGGGGCCAGCACAAGTGCCGCGAACCGCTTCCTCGCGCCTGCTGTCGAACGTCGTGCGCGGGCAAGCTCGATGATCTCGAACAGTACGAGCCCGACCGGTAGCGCGACGTACTGCTCCTTGTCCAGGCAGGCGAGCATCAGCAGCGCGACGGCCAGTCCAATTCGTCGGCGGTGCCAGGACAGCAGCGCACCGAGCACAAGAGCTGCGCCGACCGCCTCGGTGGTCGAGACCGTCGCTGAGTAGAGCAGTCCCGGCGAGGTCGCGACCAGCAAGCCGAGCCAGGGACGACCTCCCAGATCGTCGGCAAGCCTGCTGGCGAGCCAGCCCGCCGCGCCAAGACCCAACAGGCTCAGAGCGAAAAGCGCTCCGGGAATCGCATTGGGGTCGCCCGCCGACAACAGCGCCGCCAACCAACCATGCAGCGGATGCCCGTAGCGGTAGGCGGCCTGGTCGATCAGAGTGTGTGCTCGACCGAGCGCGAACGGATCGCGCGCAATCGCGTAGTAATACACGCCGTCGTAGTGCTGCGCAGGCGTCACCAACGGGAAGTGCGGGTCACCGGCGCGCGCAAGCTTCGCCAGCGGATCGGTCCCGGCCAGATTGATCATTGCCTTCGGGTTGATCGAGCCATTCTGGGACACGAAGGCCGCGACCAAGCCGGCCAGCGCGGACAGCACCCCGCAGGCCAGCGCCACCCACCGCTTGGCGCGACCAGATCGCGCCGAAGGCAGCTCGGCAGCCAGCGTCGAGATCGTGTCCGCTGCAGCCTCACTCACGAACCCGTGGGGCTTGCGTGCGCTGCGGTCGTAGTGGTTTCCGCTGGCGGGCTGGGCGGTAGTCGCGATGCGGACGGCGCGACTGGTACCGCATCATCGAGCGTCAGCTGATATCCCTGCGTTCTCACCGGCACAGGATCGCAAGCCACTTATATGGGCGCCATTCAACGTCAGGCAAACCTCTGCACGGCATTACCGTCGGGGCCGCTGCCATGAGCGTGCAGTCGCATGCAGCGCTGCATGTCAAACATGTCCGGATGTTCGGGTTGTCGACAGCACCTCGGCGCGCGTCCCGTAAGCCGACCCGTCTGGTGTATTGCCCGCTGCCGAGCAGCTCGACCAGGTGCGCCTCCTGCCGTGGATTCAGCTTGGGCTGCTTGCCCCGCAGGTGGCCCTTGGCCTTGGCGACGCGCATGCCTTCGCGGGTACGGGAGCGGATCAGGTCAGCTTCGAACTCAGCGACCATCGCCAGCACGTTGAACAGGTCACCACCAGCGTGTCCCCGGTCCGGCAAGCGGCCAGAGCTTCGCAGGCCAGGCCGGTCGCGGTTGGTGCCGGTCAGGCCGGGGCGACGTAGACACGTTCGACGTCGACACCGAGCTCGGCCAACCCGTTGCGGGCTGCGCAGTGAGGTCTTGTTCTTCGGTCGAGACGCGGGCGTAGCCGATGAGCAGTCCGGACATGACAACCCCCTCGTTGGGGTGAGACCGACCCGCGCCCGGCTGGCGCGGCAGTCGACGACGGCGCCAGCCGCTAACCACCAGATTCCTCGCTCGTCCGCTCTGTTGGCCACGCAGCCTCCAGGACAACGCGGCCCCCGTCTGGAGGAGGCTGGCCGAGGCCGCAACCGGCTGGGCAGCTGGCACACCTTGCGCTAGAAGACTATTATTCTGGTCTATGACGACATTGCCACTTTCGGAGGTCAAGGCGCGACTCTCCGAGATCGCCGACGAGGTCGCGACGACGCACGAACGGGTCCAGGTCACGCGGAACGGCCGCGACTACGTCGTCCTGCTTGCCTCCGAGGATCTCGAGTCCATCGAAGCAACCCTCGAATTACTCAGCGATCCCGAGGCCATGGCGCGAGTCAGTCGCGCTGAGAAGGACATCGAGCGGGGCGACGTGTTGGACGAACGTGCAGTCAGAGCACTCCTGTCGAAACCGGCAGCTGAGTGAGCTTTCGGGTCGTCGTGACCCGAACCGCGGCGCGGCAACTGGCCGAGCGGCTCCCCGAAGCTGCTGCAGCGGCCTGCGCGGAGTTCCTTTTCGGTCCACTCGCCGAGAACTCGCATCGAGTTGGTGCCGCGCTACGTCCGCCGTTCGCAGGTCAGTGGCGCGCTCGGAGGGGCGAATACCGAGTCCGGTATCGCATCGACGAAACCGAACGCGTCGTCTACGTGCTCGACATCGATCATCGACGAGACGCCTACCGACCCTGACGCGTCCCAGCTGTCGATGCCGTCCAGGGACCCGCTGCGATAGTGTCCTTCGCCCCGCAGGCCGATCCGCATGAGGGCGGCGACGCAGTCAGGAAATTCAGTCACCACGGGGCGGACGTGCCGTCCCATGAGAAGAAACCGCCGCTCGGGCCGTCGTCGTCGAGCAGAGCGAGCCGGACTGCGCCCTCGGCCGCCTCGGCCGGATCTCCGGCTGCCGCTGCTGCTCGCGGATTGAGGTTGGTGGCCCGCAATCCGGGTGCGAGTGCGTTGACCTTGATGCCGTCGCCTGTGAGCGCCTGCGCGTAGAACAGCGTGACCGCGTTCAGCGCGGTCTTCGAGGACCGATAGGCGATCGACCCGCCCCTGGTGCGAGTGTGGTCGAACTGTGGGTTCGGACCGCTGCTCCACGCGAGCGATCCGGTGCCGCTGGAGATGTTGACGATCCGCGCGTGGGGCGAGGTGCGCAGCAGCGGCAGGAAGGCGTTGGTCACCGCGACCACTGCGAACACGTTGGTCTCGTAGACCAGCCGGAACTCGTCGGCGTCCGCCTCGCCGGGCGGGCGGCTGTCGCCGGCGATCCCGGCGTTGTTGACGAGGATGTCGAGCTCGGTGACCCGCTCCACGGCCGTGGCGATGGACGCGGCGTCGGTGACGTCGAGGATCAACAGGCGGGCGTCGCCGCCGATCTCAGCGACAGCCTCCGCTCCCTTCGCCGCGGAACGGGCGCCGACCCACACGGTTGCGCCGCGGGCGACGAGCAGCCGGGCGATCTGTTTGCCGATACCGTTGTTGGCGCCGGTAACGAGTGCAGTAGTCATGGAAACGACGATGCCCGCAGCCGCACCGGACAGCCAGGGTTCATCGATACCAGGCAGGAGGCAGCTGTGCCCCGTCAGGAACTCGCGCAATTCCTCCGCGACCGACGTACGGCGATCGACCCGCTCGCCGCCGGAGTCGACGACACGACGGTCCGGCGCACCGCAGGGCTGCGTCGCGAGGAGGTCGCAGCCCGCGCGGCGATGTCGGTGGACTACTACGTGCGGCTCGAGCAGGCCCGTGGACCGCACCCGTCGCCGCGGGTGCTCGCTGGTCTCGCGAAGGCCCTCGACCTCGACGACCCGCAACGACGCCGGTTGTTCGCCCTCGCCGACACGCCTGTCCCGCCACCGCTTGGCCCGTCGCGCACCGTCCGCCCGCACATTGCCGCACTGGTGGACCGGGTCGACGCCGCGGCGATCGTGACGAACGCGGCGTACGACGTCGTCGCCTACAACGCGCTTGCCGGCCGGTTGCTCGGTGACCTGACGCACCGCCCGAACCTGGCCCGCCGCCGGTTTCTCGACGGCCAGCACTGGAGTTCCGCGTCCGACGAATTCGCTGAGGTCGCGGTGTCCCGCCTGCGCGCAGCCGTCGCCCGGTATCCGCGCGACTCCGAGCTGGCCGCGTTCGTCGCCGAGCTGCGCGCGGGCAGCAACGAGTTCGCTCAGGTGTGGGACGCCAACCCCGTCCGCGGCGCAGGACACCGGACCAAGACCACCGAGCACCCCGAGGTCGGCCGGTTAGTGCTGTCCTGCGACGTGCTCACCGTGCCCGACGACGACCAACAGGTGGTCTTCGTGACAGCCGCACCCGGCAGTCCGAGCGCCAAGGCGCTGCGCCGCCTCGCCGCCTGACCCGGTACAGCGGCGCCTGCGCTAATCCCGTCGACTCGTTGCCAGTGACGACGCGCCGTCAGGCACGGTCCGCAGGCGGATCGCTCAGTGCGTCCCGTGCCAGGATCCCCGTCAGCGGGACGGGTGTGAGGCTGGCAGATCGTCGAGGCGGTGTCGGGCGAGTCGTTCCAGCAGTTCAAAGACGGCGGCGGGTGGCGTTTGCCCGTCGAGTTCGGTACGGCACTGGGTGACGACGGCCTCTATCGTGGCAAGGCTGTGCCGATCCTCATACGCGGCGAACAGACGTTCCAGAAGGTCGGCGTACGAGTCGGCACTCATGGCTTCATTTGTCGTCCACCTCGGCAGCATGCCGTGCCCGGGTCGCGACGAGGTTCGTGCTGGGAGGGTGTCATGGCGCGGTTCAGTATCCCCTTGCGACGCTGCGTTACGACGCGTGCTGTTCGCCGAGCTTGTCGAGCAGGAGCGACCGGGCCAGCGTTGAGGCTGGGATGTGGCGTTGTTCGGCGACGCGCTGGATGGCGTCGTATTCGGACTGGCGCAGCCGCAGGGTGAGCATGCGGGATCGGTTAGGCCAGCTGATCGAGGCGTTCGACGGAAACTCGGCTTCCGGGTCGGCCTCGACCGCCGCCTCGGCGCGAGCCGCCTCCTCTTGCAGTTCGTGGCCCAGCGTGGGATCGAGTCGCTTGCTCATGAGGTTCTCCCCTCGGTGTAGAGCCGTAATGCGCGGCCGGTGGCCGGCCACGCGGTCATCCCGTGCAGATCACCATCCAGGTCTCGGTAGGCGAGAACCACGAGCACGGCGCCAGCTGCAGGTGAGTAGCCGATGATCGCCAGCGCGTTCACCCGCGAAGTCCAGTACGGGTCGACCTGCACGGCGTCAGCGTCGTTGATCGCCTCGACCGTCCAGCCGACCTCGATGTCCACCGCACCCGGGTAGCGCTGCGAACGCCCGAGGTGTGCCAGGGCTTCATCGGACCAGCTCACCTCCACAGCCAAACGGTACACGAATGTTGTACATAATTGGACACTGGTGGGTAGCGGTTCATAGCCGTCGTCGATGCCGGTGCCGCCGGCAGCGGGTCGACCTCACCCCATTGGGGTCGTCATGTCTGGACTGTTGATCGGATACGCCCGAGTGTCCACCGAGGAGCAGGACCTCACCGCGCAGCGCGACGGGCTGGCAGCGCTCGACGTCGAACCCTCCCGCATCTACGTCGATCACGGGCTGACCGGCACCAACCGGGAGCGGCCCGGACTGCGGGAGGCTCTTGCTGCCTGCCGCGCCGGCGACACGCTCGTGGTCACCAAGCTGGATCGGCTGGCCCGCTCGCTGCCCGACGCTCGGGCCATCGCCGAGGACCTCACCAAGCGCAAGGTGCGGCTCAGCCTCGGCGCCTCTGTCTACGACCCCACCGACCCCGTCGGCCGTCTGCTGTCCAACGTGCTGGCGATGGTGGCCGAGTTCGAGGCCGACCTCATCCGATCCCGCACTCGCGAAGGCATGCGCGTGGCGAAGGCCAAGGGCCATCTGCGTGGCAAGCAGCCCAAGCTCAACCCCCGCCAGGAAGCCCACCTGGTCGAGCTGTTGCACAGCGGCGAGTACACCACTGCCGAGCTCGGCGATCTGTTCGGCGCGGCCCGCTTCCACCGTCTACCGAGCCGTCGTACGCAGCAAGACCGCCAGAACCGCTCGGGCTACTGCCGCATCGCCGCGTCCGACATCGCGCCCGGTCCCCGACAGCACAGACAACGCCCCGCGCGACGCCTACCGGCCGCGGCACGGCGCCCCGAGCGACATTCCGCCGCAGAACCAATGCCGACCGCGCGCGCGATCAGGACGCCCGGACAAGGCGCCTCAACCGGGACGCTGAGCGTCCGCGACAGACCGACGAGTGCCGCCGCCGGTGAGCGAGACCACGCGTCGCAGGCGGTTCCTCAAATGACATCGCGCCACGCTGAACCATGTCGGCGCTGTTCACCTCGTCTGGTCACCTGAGCCTGCGCGGTCGAGCCAGTCCTGCATGAGCAGCGCCAGCAGCTCTGGCTTCTCGTGGGGCAGCGCGTGGCCGGCGCCGTCCAGGACGACAAGAGTCGTGTGCGGGTAGTGGTCGAGCAGGTCGACTGCCGCGGCGTACCCGACGGTCGAGTCCTGTCGGCCTGCAACCACAAGCGTCGGCCCTGGGTACGCCGGGCCCTCGGCGGCCACAAGCTGCCAGTGCTCGCCGATTCGTTCCATCGCGTCCGCGTCGACGAGCGGAACGGCGGGCGCCACGAAGCGTCGGTAGCGCTCGAGCATCGCGGGCGTCTGGATGACGAAGTAGCCGCGGAACGCCTCGTCGCCCACGTCGTCACAGGCGAGCACCGGGCGATGCTCGGGGACGTCGCGGATACCGGCCAGAAGGGGACAGACCAGAGCCAGCGCGGTAACGCGGGTAGGCCGTCGCGCGGCGATCCCTTGGCAGTAGTACGCACCGGCCGAGTGCCCGATCAGCAGGGTGGGTTCTTGACCGACAACCTCATCGGCGAAGTGCAGCAGCACCTCCAGGACGTCGTCAGCACTGGCAAGCGTGGCGGGCGCTGTGGTGTTTCCCATGCCTGGCAGGTCGGGATAGATGCGGCGGAGATCGCCAGGTGCGCTCAGGACCGGCTCGAAGCATGCCTCCGCCTCGCGGTGATCGACGCCGGCGCCATGGAGGACTAGCACGGGCTTGCCCGTGCCGTGCTCGACGTAGTGGACGACGGTGTCTTCGATCTGGCGCTGCACAACCGCACCGTATTGCTTTCGCGTTGACAACGCCGTGGATACCGTGTGCCGATGACCAACACCTGGCTGTCCGAGACCCGCGCGTCCTGCGACGCCGATGCCCCGGGATACACCGAGAAGGTCCGCGGACTGCTGGCTGAACAGCCTTACCTGCGCGGGAGTCTGGCGGTGTTTGCTGACTTGGTGCAGCGTGCGGGAGGCGGTCCGGTTGCCGATGTCGGCTGCGGGCCCGGCTACGTCACCGGTCACCTTCACGACCTCGGAGTCGAGGCGTTCGGCATCGACCTCTCGCCCGAGATGATCGCCATCGCGCGTCGCGACTACCCCGGCCTGTGCTTCGAGGTCGGAACCATGACCGACCTCGACCTGATCACCCACTCGGTCGCCGGCGTGCTGGCGTTCTGGTCGGTGATCCACGTCCCCGACCACGCCGTGCCCGGCGTGTTCGCGGAGTTCCACCGAGTGTTGCGTCCAGGAGGTCCGCTGCTTGTCGGGTTTCATGTCGGTGAACAGGTGCAACACACATGCCAGGGCTACACAGGTCGCCCAATCGCCATCGACACACATCGGCGTCAGCCGAGCAAAGTCGAGGGCTGGCTTCGCGAGGCTGGGTTCACGATCGAGGCCACTCTGGTTATCCGGCCGGACGACGAGATCCCCGGGGCCGTCATCTACGCGCGCAGCAGCCCCGGTCCGATCCCCCCAAAGAGCGGGCCACCCGATCTGCCCCGCTGAGCGATCGGCCAACGGAGCACGCATTCATCCAGCCGGCTCGGTCAGACGCGCCATACTCGATGCGTGGACACTCGCCTCGACGGATCGGGCCTGGGCCCGGCGCTGGGCATTCTCGATGACGACACGACCATCGACACCGGACTGACCTACCGTGTGGGCGAGCCGGTACGCATTCGGGTCCGCCGACGTGGTCACCGGTACGACATCGGCGACGAAGGCGAAGCGGTAAAGCGCGCCGGCAAGCCGGACGGATGGCTGAGCGAGACTCAACGACTCGTCGCCAAAGAGGGCTTCAACGTCAACCGACGCGGCGTGGTGTTCGTCCCTGCCATCGAGGGCCGAGATATCGCGTCACTCACGCTCCGGCTTGCCGAGACCTCCCGCACCGTGTACCTCAGCCTCCTCGAGTCAGCAGGCCCATAGCGCGAAGCGCGGCATGACGCGCGGTTGCGCGTTGGCTTATTGACAACGCGTCCGCAAGCGGATCATCAAATGACGCGGCCCGGCCGCACATATCGCGCCGCGCAACCGCGTCGGTTTGCATGTCGGACGCGTACCAGAGTCGCCGTACCGGGACAGTAGCCGGTCCAAGGCGCGTTCGAGCCATCGATCCTGCGCACCGCCGCGCGCGGCATCCGCTCGGACGGCCGTTCCCCGGTGCCCCGTTGGCCACGACGAAGCGCACGCTATTGCCGATATGCGGATGGGTCCCGGTTGCGGCATCGAGTGGGCCATCTGGACCCGAGTGGGCCGTCATACCCGGCCACTCGGGTCCTAACTGGCCACTCGCTGAGCGGGCGACGCAGGACGATCCGCGATGGTGCAGCGCGCCGCGCTCGAGCGCAGATATCCGCACAAGATCGCGTGCGAGCCGTGCGGTTCAGCTGAACCGCACGGTCACGCCGCTGACATGGTGCGAGCTTGCCGGATGCCGCCGAATTCAACACGATGACCCCGCACGCCGTGTCACCCGGCGGCGGACCTGCCGAGATTATCCAGATCTTCAACCGCGACGGCTTGCACGCCCAACGTCCACAGGGAACCCAGCTAGCACCGCTTACGCGCGTCAGACGTTTTTCACCGACGTTGAGGACTTCGCCGAGTTGCCCACCGAGTCCGTGGCTGTGACCGTGATCGTGTGCGTCCCGATCGACTCGGTGAAGGTCACCTTGTATGTCGCCGTGGACGAGCTGGTCTTGGTGATGTGAGCCTGATGGCCGTTGACGCTCACCTTGGTCGGCAGCCCGTTCGCGCCGGCGGTCAGCGATCCCTTCACCGTTGTCGATTGACCGTGGATGATGGCCCCACGGTGAGGCGAACCGATTGATGGCGGAGTGACCATCTCTGCGACGGCCATCGCCGCGAGATGCTTCACGTCGGTAGTCGACCACCGTTCGCTCGTCGCGAAGCCGAGGAAGCCCTTTCCGCTCGCCGGAACCCCGACGCTGAAGGCCATCCCGAACTGGTCGGGCTCAGTCGGGTCCGACGAGAATGTGATCTTCGACGGCGGGCGCGACCACGTCGCCGCGGTCGTGTCGGCTTGGGGGTCGTCCGCACTGGCGTGCAGGTCGGAGCGGAGCAGCAGCGACCCTGCCTTACTCCCGAAGCCGGTAACTGTCTGGCCGAGGCTCGAAGCGTGGAAGGTAGTGCTGTGCGCGGGGTACGAAAAGCCGGCGTTGGTCTCCGCCGTGCCGCCGCCGGTTTGGTTGGCGACCGCCCCGAGATACTGCAGCGTCACCCTGTGGGCGAGGTGGTCGGTCGAGGTGAACGTGTCACGGATCTTGACCTGATGACCGTCTCGCCAGAACTTCGTGACCCGCTTGAATGTCACGCCAGTCGCCAGGAGGGCCGGGCACGATGCCGTCGTCGGCGGGTAGTGATCACCCACGCTGCAGCGTTTCAGTGCCGCCGACTCGGTGATCGTCACGTCCCCGTTGGAGGCGATCGACCGGCTCACGGACAGCGTTGACTGCGGGACGGTAAGGGACTGGGGAGTGCCGCGGAAATCGTGCACGCCCGACGGCAAGTAGGCGTTGTGCCCGTCCACCCTGATCGCCGAGTGCTTGGGGATTCCGGACGGGTCGATGTCCTGATCCGGCAGACCGAACAGGCAGGTGAGCACGATGGGTCCGGCCTCCATCTGCGGCGCCTCAATCGTGACAAGCGCCTGTGTCCCGCACGTCCCGACATCCGTTGTGACTGTGGCCCCGTCACCTTCTTCGGACTGAGCGGCGTAGGAGTAGGTCTTGCCGGCATCGGTGAGAAGTCCGAACGCGTCCGCGTACACGATGGGGCCGGTGTAAGCCCCCAGGTAGTCGGTACTCACGTTGACGCCGTCCGGTATGGCACGCAGTCGGCAGTTGGTCGGGGCATTACTCGGCCACGTACCGATCACGTTGAACGAACGGGAAACCACCGGAACTGCCGACGCCACATGCGAGACATCGGGCTGCTGCCCGAGGACGTAGGTGACACATTCGAGGCTCACCTGTGTGACGTTCGCCGAGGTCTCGCCAGCCACGTGAAGGCTATTCGCGCCGCCCGACGTGTAGTGGTAGGTCAACGTGCTCGACGGCAGACTGATGTGGGTCCACGGGATCGCCGCGGCCGAGGCAGCGACGACGGGTGCGGTGAGCACTGCCGTGGACAGTGTCGTCACGGCGGCGAGGCGGGCGACGGTGCGGATCATGGACGACTCCACGTGTCAGGGGTCAAAGCTGGGCAGCGGTCGTTCGGAACCGCTCCGTCGCTGCTCCTGGAGCATCTCCGATCGTGGCGCTGATACCAACAGACTGCGCCCGTTCGGGCACTCTGCCCGCTGTCATTGGTGCCAATTGGTCACCGACGAGGCATTGGTGCCGTCCACCGGTCGCCTCCGAATCAAGGGGTCTCGATGAACGGATACACCGACGAATTCCGCGGGAACCGCGTTAGTAGCGCGCTGTTCGAGGTGCCCTTGAGCCGCCAAGCGATCCCGACGCTCATGCCTCAGTGAAGGTCTTGAACGGCGCGCACGTCGTGTTTGCGGCTGAGACGTCCGTGCACATCACCAAGACCGAACCCGCGGGCCCGGGATGCGGTGCGGAGTGGGTCGTAACCCTCGCTGCGCGTCCGGGATCTGAATTGACAGCTGTTCGCTGACCATCGCACCGGCCACGGGGAAAGCGTCCGCTCTCGCCGCTGACATGGTGCGTACTGAACCGCCCCGGCATTTCCGGAGACTGTGCCCTGCCCCGGGTTTCATGGAGTTGAGATCGTGCCCATCGTTGGCGCCTGGGGTCGGCTACTTCACGCCTGTCCGCGGCGTTTGCGGCCGGCGAGTATCAGCGCTCCTCCTGCCACGATCGCGACGATCGCCCACGCGATGGCCGGGCCTGCCGATTCCCGGGGTCCGGTGCCCGCGAGGTGCGGTCCGGCGATTGGCCGTACCGGTTGCGTTGTCGACTTCCTTGGGAGGCCGAGTTCTGTCAGCGTGTGGACCATCCCGCGGCCGGCGGGCAGCCAGCCGGTCGCCGGTAGCTGCTCGGTGAAGCCGTGCTGCCCCGGCGGGGTGTAGGTGAGCGGCCCGCCGGTGGCGTAGGGGTAGAGGTTCTGCCGGATGCGGCCATACCTCTGGCCCGGCTGCGGATCAACGCCAGGCACCGTGTAGATGACCGTGTACCGCGGCCCGAGCGCGGCCGGCGGCGGCGGCGAGCGGAGCGTCGTGGCGGGTCCGCTCGTGCTCGCGCCGAACAGGACGGTGAACAGTCCGCTCTGCTCGGCGAGCGTGGCCAGCTTGCCGCTCTGGCCCGGCTCGCCGGCGTCGGCGACGACGATCGGGCGCGTCAGCCCGGGCCCGGTGATCACCGCCTTGGTCGCGCCCTTGGCCAGTGCCGGCCCGGCCGTCACCAGCGCGACGGCCAGGCTGACGCCTATGGTGAGCCCGCCGACCGCTACTTGCCTGCGCAGCATCGCGGCACCTCCTCGCAACGTTTCTGGTACACCGCAAGGCCGGGAAAGGTTCCGCTCAGCGCGCCGAGCTGGCGATGGCGAGCGCGTGCGCTTTGTCGAATCGGCCCTCGAGCCGCAGCGCGGCCCGCGGGGTGTCCCAGATCAGCGTGTTGCCGTGGGTGAGCCGCGCCGAGGCCGTGTCGCTCGTGCCGTCTGTGGTGACGTAGATGATCTCGTGCGGGCCCTTTACCCAGTACGCGTCCCGGCCATCGAGGCGCACCTGGCTGACCTCATGGCCGTAGACGAACTTCTTGAAGACCACGTTGTCGAGGTGGCCGTCGAACTCGTCCATCCGCACCTGGCCGTAGGCGGTGTGGTGGTAGACCAGCGTGGCGACGCGCCCGTGATCGCGGACCACAACGTCGTCGGGTTGGCCGAGCGCGGCGGGCACCAGGATCGGGAACGCGACCAGCCGGCGGGCCTGCTCCAGCGGCACGCGCCGCTCGCCCGGTAGCGGCGCGCTCGGCCGAGGCGACGCGTCGGGAGTTGACTGCTGGCTCAGCTCGATACCGGAGAACCGGAAGACGTGGACGACCAGGGCGCGGCCCTGCGGCGTCGCGGCAAGCAGGCCGAGCAGCACGAGCGCGATGGTGAGTGCGACCTGCCACGCCGGGCGCCGCAGCCGCGGCCGGCGGATCCCGGCAGCGCCTGGCCGCGTGCTCCGGACGTTCGGTCGGTCGAGACGGCGCCGCACGGCCTCGGTGAGGTCGGGGGCGGGCGGCACGGCAAGCTCGCGGCCCAGCGCCCGGAGCTCAGTCTCCAACTGACCCGGCCAGTCAGTACGCTCAGCCACTGCCGACCTCCCTCCCGTGCCCGGCGCCGAGCAGGCCGCGCAGCCGGCGCAGCGCCCGGAACGTGCGCGACTTCACCGATCCGCGCGGCCAGCCGAGCACGCGCGCAGTCTCGGCCTCGGACAGGTCGAGGAAGTAGCGGCAGGTCAACACCCGCCGCTCCCGCTCCGGCAGCGCGTTGATCGCATCCAGCAGCTCGACGCGCCGCTCACCCGCGAGCACGTCATCGACCGGATCCGCTCCGGCCTCCAGGTCAGCCTGCCCGGCAGAGACCCGCACCCAGAGCGCGGCGCGGCGCTGGCGCGAGCGGATCAGGTTCTTGGTCTCGTTGCTCACGATGCGAAGCAGCCACGGCCCGAACGGCTCACCGATGCGGAACCGGCGCAGGTGCCGGAACGCCTTCACGAACGCTTCCTGAACGACGTCGTCGGCCTCCTCACCCGCCCCGAACAGGAACGCGGCCCGATGTGCGCGCACGGTGTACCGAGCGACCAGCACCGCATAGGCGTCCAGGTCGCCGTCAAGGGAACGCGCTACCGCCTCTGCGTCGTCGATGTCTCTCCCCGCCGGAACCGCTCAGCATCCTGCTTACACCGCGCGAGCGCCGGAGGTTCCCACGCAACGCGTTACGCGCTTCTTGTCCCGGGAAAGCGCACGGTCGCGCCGCCGAAATGTGCTGTCCTAGCCGATGACACGTACGCCCTACTCCGCACGGTCAGCTTGGGCGTCGTTCACCGTGTGGGCGTAGCGGGCTGCGCGCCGTTCGGGACAGCGCACGTGGGCACTGTTCCGACGGCCATGAAGCTCATCATGTCGGCGAGGTTGGTAGAGCCCGCGTCGTAGTGGACCTCGATGACGAGCGTGCCGTGTGCGGGGAAGTATTGCGGCCGGACGATCACGCCGTTCACTTCCGAGGTGGGGTTTGGGAAGTCCCACTGCACGGCGCGTCGGTCGTACGGGCCGCCGAAGTACGGCTTCGCGCAGGCCGGGATCGTGCCTGCCGGTCCGCCGGGCCTGACTTTGCCGACGAGGATTCGGACCGGCACGGAGGCCGCGTCGAGTGCCGCCTGAAGCCGGGCGGGGTCTCGCAGCTGGCTCCAGTGCACGGTGAAGTGCGCCGACCCGTCGGCTCCGAGCGTGACGGTGAAGGCGGCCGGCTTGGTTGTGGGCGTTGTCGCCTGCCATGGCATGGTGGCGACCGCGACCACGGCCGCGACTGCGGCGGCGCCGGCGAGCGCGACGCCGAGGATGACGCGACGCGTTCGACGGGCGGGCCGGCGGACCGGACGCGGCTGGCCGACGATGCTGGCCAGCATCTGCCGCGCCTCGTGCGATTGCGGATCAGGCTGCACCTCGCGGGCCGGATCGGCGGCGGCCAGCAACAGATCGTTCATGACTTCTCTCCTTCGCGAATCAACCCGGGCTGCGGCGCGTCGTTGCTTTGTGCGAGAACACTGGCGAGCCGGCGGCGGGCGCGGTGCAGCCGCACCTTGAAAGCGGACTGGCTGCAGCCCATGACCGCGGCGGCCTCCGCTGTGTGCAGCCGCTCCCATTCGGCCAGCCGCAGCACTTCCTGGTCGCGCGCCCCGAGCTCGGCCAGCGCTGCGCGCATCCGCAGTTGGTCGGTTACTGCGTCGGCGTGATCGGGCACGGCAGCAGCGCTCAGCGACTCCAGACGCCTGCCCAACCGCAGCTGGCGCGAGTGCCGGCGAAGCTCGTTGGCCACCAGGCGGCGGGCCGTCGCGTACAACCACGGCAACGCGTTCTCCGGAACATCATCCAAGCGACGCCACGCGACCAGGAACGTCTCGGCGACGATCTCCTGCGCACCGTCCGAGCCCACGCGCCGCAGCGCGTATCGAACGAGCGCCCCGTAGTGGCTCGTGAACAACTGCTCGAAACGTGCCCGATCGTCCACCACGACTACGACCTGTCCGGCACCGGCCATCCGGTTACACCCGCGCAATGCCGCCACCGAAACGGCAACCACGGCCACTGGACGCTACACCGACGCCGACGCCCCCGTGAGCTGTCTCCGCGCGACCGTCCCCACCGCCGGTCGCACTACGCGGACGCGCACCAAAACAACGTCTCCTCGACTTGTCACCGCGCAACACGAATGCCGCGCAAGTCGGCGTTGTCGCGCACCGCAGCACCGCTGGCTGACCATGATCAAACGACCGGTCTCGCCGCGGACATGGTGCGTGACACGGTACGCCGCTGTGCTGAGCGATCCCGTCCTGCCGAATGCGCGCGGCTTGCGCTGGCTTGTCGAGGTTGGGCTGAGCCGATCGTGCAGGCGTTGCAGGGTGTTGCCCGGCGTGTCGCCCTGCGGCGGCTTCATGGTCGCGGCTTCGCCGGCGCCGGCTCGCTGGCGCGACCTATCTCGCCGCCGATCTCAGCCGTTCAGTCGGCAGTTCAGTCGACGCCGCTCTTTGGAAGACGGGGTGCCGGTGGCCTCCGCGGAAGCTCTGACGCGGGTCGTCCTTGGTTGCGACGACGTACCGCCGCGGCAGTCCGATGAACGACACATACTGGTTGAGCACCATGCAGCTTCCTCGGCGTCGGTCACCTCGCGCACCGCACACGGGTGCCGCGTCGTCGCAGCACCACCTCGCCCGGCGCGGGCGTTGTGCGCCGACACCGCCGCGGGAGGGCCGAAAGTGTGGGCCAAACCCATCCTTGGGCACCGGCGCCCGGCGGGCATCTGACCTTGACGGCTGCCGAGGACAGACTCTGGACCCGGAGGCCCGAACGGCCCTGGCGGGTGCCGCGCAGCCGGATCATGCTGACGGCATGTCCCGAGCCGCCGACGGCACACTCGCGTGCCTCGGCGAGCCGGTGACGGTCTCGCTCACCTAGGGCGTGTCTCCCCAGTCGTGGGCGGTGATCGCGGCAGTCTGGCCGGGTGACGCGTTCAGCTGAACTCAGCGAGGCTGTGTGGGCCCGGATCGAGCCGTTGATGCCGCAGGCGGTGGGGCGTTCTCGTCCTTGGCGTGATCATCGGCAGGTGGTCGAGGGCATCGCCTACCGGTATCGGACGGGTATCGCGTGGCGTGATCTTCCGGAGCGGTTCGGTCCGTGGCAGACGGTCTGGAAGCGGCACCATCGCTTCTCGACCGATGGGACATGGGACAAGTTGCTGCGCATGATCCAGGCCGATGCCGATGCGGTCGGCCAGCTGGATTGGGCGGTGAGCGTGGACTCCTCGATCGTGCGGGCGCATCAGCACTCGGCGACCGCTAAACGGGAGGTCTCCGCGACACCCGCGCAGCACACAGGGGGCGGGGTCGAATGACAAGAAACCCTTGTGCTGCAAGGACGAACCGGGCGATCACGCCCTGGGCCGCTCTCGCGGCGGGCTGAGCACGAAGATCCACGCCGCCGTCGACGGGCGGGGCCGGCCGCTGGTCATCCTGCTGACTCCGGGCCAGGCCGGTGACGCACCGATGATGCTGCCACTGCTCGCGGCACTGCGCGTCGGACGCGTCTTGGGTAGGCCTCGAACCCGTCCCGAGCGGGTTCTGGCCGACAAGGCGTATTCCTCACGGGCCATCCGTGCTCACCTGCGCAGCCGCGGCATCACCAGCGTGATCCCCGAACCCGACGATCAGAAGGCACACCGTCGACGCCGAGGCTCGGCCGGCGGCCGGCCAGTCACCTATGACAAGAGCGCCTACCGTGGCCGCAACGTCATCGAACGCGCCTTCAACGGCTTCAAGCACTGGCGCGGCCTGGCAACCAGATACGACAAGCACGCCGTGGTCTATCGCGGCGGCCTCGTCCTCGCTGCAGCCCTCATCTGGGCAGCCGACTTAGGAGACACGTCCTAAGTCACCTCGAGAAGTGGGGAGAGCCACCATGCGCGTCAACATCGCCGTTTATCGTCATCTTCGTGCTGGTGTCCGCGTTCGACCTGCTGACCCACATCGAAACGAGCATGTTCCGGTACGAGACGCCAGCGGCATCGCCACCGAGGCTGGCTTCCTCGTCTGCCTGACCCTGCTCCTCATCCAGCGACACCACCAGAAGCGGGCCGCGAAGGCCGCGTCCGCCGCCGATGCGAAACATCAGCCGCAGTAAGCCACCGCCACATAGTCGTGCTCCCCACGCCGCTGCTCGATCGCCAGGACCTTCGCCACGCGCCTCTGGGGCCAGTCGCGGATTGGTAGTCAGCGGTACGACGTGCCAGCCTGCGGCCACATCAAACGCACGGACACGGCCGACATGCGCGTTTGCACCAGGGCCACTCGGAGCTGCGAGCGAGGTGCGGCTGGGTGCAATGTCGCCCTCGTCAGCTTTCTGTGCCGTCGCCGAAGTCCTGCCCCGGAAAAACAAGACCGTACCCCGGTGGGGGGTCATACCGGAGAGTCACGTTCCGGATGGGGTCGTAGACGGTGGAGCGCTTTCGCGGGTCGTCCTCGGTTTCGACGCGGGAGGCGACGACTCGCCGTTGAAGGAAGTCAGAGCCGAGACGGACGCCTGTGATCCGTTCGGCGAGGGCCATCATCTTCGCGTACTGAAGGTCGACGAAGCCTTCGGCCTCATCCAGGACCAGGTCGAGATCGAGGATGTCATCAAGGAACCTGTCCGGGTCGGAGCCGTGACGTTGGTCGGGGAAGTCGAAGCTGCTAACGAGCTGTCCGCGTTCCCAGTAGCTGAATTCGGTCAGCGAGTTGACATTCCAGAAGACAACGACGCCCTGCTCCACCGTGGACATCGCTAACAGCGAGCTCGCGAACTGGTCGGGAAATCCGTTGTCCTGATAGATGACCGTCCAGCCGTTGTCCGTGTCGAAGACGGCAATCCCTTCCCCGCCGAAGCGCTGCGCTGCATCGGCGACGCCAGACAGGTCGAGCTCCTCGGCGCCCGGGAAGCCGGCCCGGTCGACGACCTCCGCGACGCTCATGCCCCGCAAGAACGTAAAGCAGCTGGCCTCGCCCATCCACGCACCGGGCCGCTCGTCCGATTCCAACCACTCGTAGTCGGACACCGTCATCTGACGCCTCCCTCGCCGTCGCGCACGCACTGTAGCCGCGGATTTGTGCGGTCGTGTCAGTGTGTTTAGCCGGAGCGCTGGTAGCGGGCCTTCTTGTACTTCGTGACCGCGTGCCTACTCGCTCGCCAAATACCGTCCGAGCCTTGGTGCGCCTGCAGCCGGCCACGTCGAGCGGCTTGCCGCAATGCCTCGAAACTGAGCTCGTCGTCCTCTAGCGAGCGCAGCGGGACGAGTCGAGCCGGACCTGCGATGTTCGGTACGACGAAGCGGTGCAGATTGTCGATCACCGAGCGGGCGAGTAGTTCGGCAAGACGCCCCGGATCGCCCTTGTCCGCCTGGTCGAGGGACTGCAGATATCGGTCCCTGTCTCGCTTGAAGATGATCGCGGGCGGAAAACCCAGCCGCACCAGCAGCAGATTCAGCACCAAACGGCCGGTGCGGCCGTTGCCGTCAAGGAACGGGTGGATCCGCTCGAACGCCGCGTGCACCTCGGCAAGAGCAAGCCCATGCTCGCGAGGCGCCATCGCGCCGGCGGCAATGTCGGCCCCAAGGGCGTTGACCCGGTCGACCCAGCTGGTCAGTTGCGCGCCAACATCGGTCCACGGCGTGGGTGTCATGCCGCCGGAGAACGGGCGGATATCGTGCTCCCGGAATCCGCCGGGTGCCTCGGCGGGGGTTGCGTCAGGGTGCGGCTCGACCTCCCAGACCGGGCTCATCGCAAGCCGATGAATCTCTCGGACTTCGGTGATCGTGACGAGCTGGTCGCCGCGCAGCTGCCCGCCGCCTTGTGCCTGCGCGTAGACCCATCGGGCGGCGTCGCCGTAGCCGCGCACCTCCAGGTAGTCCTTCAGGGGTTTCGCGCCGACAGCCTTGCCGTCCTCGAGCAGCCTCTCGACCTCGCGCAGCACGAGCGTGTTGCCTTCAATCGCGGTGGAGTTGTGCGCTTCCAGGTGCCAGAGATCGTCCCAGATGTTGCTGGCCTCCGCGGGGGTCGGCAACCCGCCGAACTGGTCGAGTTCGGCGCGCGCTGCGGCGAACCGTTCGAAGATCGTCTCCCGGCTTGGCCGACCACGCGCCGCCATCCCCGAACCTCCGCCAAAGTTGATACAGCAGTCGTCGGGTAAAATGTACAGGACAACTTCGATGCTTTGATACAGCACGGCGGCACTGAAATGGACTGGACACTTTTACTCTCACTCCGTCCCCGTCAGGTCTCCGAGACCGGTGGAAGAGCCCAAGGCGAAGCGCACGCACACGCCGCTGATCTGTACGTGTCCTGCCGGTGGGCGGACGACCTACGGCGGTGTCTAAACCGCTGGTCGGTGAACTCCGCCCAAATGCCGGCGGTACTAGTAGCGAGCGTGGGGCATTACGTCAGGCTGCGGGAGAGTAGTCACGACAACGCGGGCGACCCGATCAGATCTGGCAGTAATCGACGTCGGGGAACGGCTGAACTGCGCGCGATAATGACGCGCTGCTGCATCGTTCGCCAGATAGCTCCTGAGCCGCTCGGGCTGTTTGGCACGCGGCGGCGCACGTCATCGACGGCGGCGAAGCCGAGGCGGGTGACGTGGAAAGCGTCGAGCACCCGCACCGCGCCGGGCAGCGAAGTCGACAGTGCTGTCGCGTAGCCGCGGAACGGGTCCAGCGCGGCGACCTGCACCCGCTCACGCCACGGCTGGTCACGGGCCGATACCCAGTCACACAAGGCCTTCCCGCTGCGGCCGAGCACCACATCGAGCAGCCGGGCGACCGGCCCGGACAGGTCCACGACGCCGGTGGCGAAGATCGTCGAGTGCCACCCGTTCGCGGACAGAAACGCCGTCTCGTCCACTCCGAGACGCGTCACGTTCTCGAGCCGCTGCGGCTCGTCGACCAGCGGGATGCCGTACTCGATCACCGCAGCCATGATGGTGGCCCAGCTGGTGCCGTACTGTGCAGCGACCCGAGCGACCGTGTCGCCGTCCTCACCGACACGCCGGCACGCCTCGCGCCGGGCCCGCTCACTGAGCGAGGCCCGCGGGCGGATGTGCTCGCTGATCTCGGTCCAGGTCCGCCGCGCGCAGTCGCGCTCCATGCACCGCCAGACCCGCTTGATCCAGACCAGCGTGACAGCATTGCTTTCCGGTCGCCTGCTTCGGGCCGCGGAGGGCGTCGTTAAGGGCATCATCGAATCGACGGCTGCTTCGTGCTCCACAAGGTGCTCGCCAGTGATCCACGGGCTCCGGAGCACGGCGTCCTGGTCGTCAACTCGCGTCGACCAGATCAATGGATTCACGACTTGTCGTGGACGTGGACGGATCGAAGGTGAAACCGTCTTCTCCGAACAGATCCACGCACGCTTGGACGATGGTGGCGTCATACAGCCGTCCCGCCCCTGATGTGAGCTCTTCGAGGGCGCCGGCGTGGCCATGGCGGGTTCGATATGGGCGGTCGGTGGACATGGCTTCCATGACATCGGCTACCGCCAGGATGCGCGACCCGAGCAACAGTTCGTCGCTTGTCCGACGGTTGGGGTATCCCGACCCGTCGTCTCGTTCGTGGTGCTCGAGGATCATCCGGGTGACCGGCCAGGGAAAGTCGATGTGGCGGAGGATGTCGTGTCCCACCTGGGGGTGCGCTCTTATGACCGCCATCTCCGGGTCGGACAAACGCCCCGGTTTGGTGAGTATCTCCGCAGGTACGGCGATCTTGCCGATGTCGTGCAGCGACGCCGCTATGGCGATCCCTCGAGTCGCCTCGGCGTCCAGGTTCAACTTGCGAGCCAGCGCTTCGGCCAGTCGAGCGACGCGGGACTGGTGGCCGGAGGTGTACCGATCGCGTACCTCGAACATCGTCGCGACCGTCTGGATCGTTTGTTCGAGGCTGTGCTCAACGGTCTGCCGAAAGTGCTCTCGGTCGGTGACATCCCTGGCGTTGAGCACGATCCCGGAGACTGTCGGGTCGTCGAGACGATCCGATCCGACAAGCTCGAGAACCTTCCAATTTCCGACGGCGTCTCGCACCCGTACGGCGATCGGTATGCCGCTCGGCCCGCCGGATGTGATGGCGGTTAGTCGGGACAACGCGAGGGCGGCGTCGTCAGGATGAACGCGTTCAGACATGAGCTGGCCGAGATCCCCTCCTACACACAGGCCGAGCAACCGCTCGGCGGCAGGGTTCGCGTAGATCAACCGGGTGTCGCGATTGATGACTGCGATGACATCCTCCGAATTCCGAACGAGCGCTTCGAAGTCCTCGACGGTCAATTCAAGCGCCCCCGTGGACGGCACTAAAGCCTCGACGGCTGTGGAACGGCTGGTGGACAGCACAAGAACTTCCCCTCTAGCCCCCTCTTCGCAGTGGTTCGATGTCCTAGACAAGGCGCCTCGAGGCGGCAGCTGTAACTCGTATCACCATGGTCATCCGCTGAGGGGGGTCTCGCATCCGCCAGCGCACAGCGTGCATGGCCAGTCGTCTGAGTTCGCCCTCCTGTTACGGCAGGACGCGGTCGAGCTGGCTGCGCGAGGTGATTCCGAGCTTGGTGAAGACCTTGCTCAGGTGGTACTGGACGGTACGGGCGCTGATGAACAGGCGGACGCCGATCTCCGGGTTCGACAACCCGTCGCGGGCCAACATGGCGACGTGGGCCTCCTGCGCCGTCAGGTCAGTGCGGGTGTCGGGGCTGCGCTTCCGAACGGTCTCGCCGGTGGCACGCAGTTCCCGGGCAGCGCGCGCCGCAAAGGCGTCCATCCCCATGTTGGTGAACATGTCATGAGCGGCGTGAAGCTGGCTCCGCGCTTCGGAGCGTCGCCTGTCGCGCCGCAGCCATTCGCCATACAGGAGATGTGCACGAGCGAGCTCGCCGCGGATCTTGGTCCCCTCGAGCCGGTCGATAGCCTCCTTGTATGCGGCTTCTGCAGTGGCCCCATCGCTTAGCAATGCACGACTCCTGGCCTCGATGCCCAGTGCCCAATCCGACCCGGCGGCCTGCGTCGTGGCGACCAGGTCCGCGAAGGCGCCTTCGGCGCGCACTGATTGCCCACTACGAGCCGCGCCTTCTATGAGTTCAACCAGCACGCCCCAAGGTTCCACGGCCATCAGGGCTGGGTAGCCTTGCGCTAGCGCGGCCGCTTCGACAGCGTCTCGGTACCGGCAGAGGCTGTTGTAGAGCATCGCCTCGGCGAAACCGGCGACGATGAGCCCGAAACCCTCGCCCCGGCGGAGCGCCTCTGTGTTGGTCGCCTGGATCAACGCGAGCACCTCAGCCTCCCGGCCTTGCCACGCAGCCAGTAACAATTCGCCATACGGCGCGCGAGGGATGCCGGTCACCGCCGCGACGGCCTTCGTCGCTTCAAGTGAAACGTCGGCCGCCGCTAGGTCTCCCGTGAGAACGTGCGCGCCAAGACTTATTGCCAACGCCAAAGGGAGCATTGCCAGCGCGCCAGAACTCCGGGCGATGTCGAGGTGGTGAACCGCGTCCAACACTTGCTCCATCCAGAGATTGCCGGCTGTCACTTGAGCAAGCCAAAGCCAGCGCAGCTCCTCAGGGGGCAAGTCGCGTTGATCGAACGCGGCCACAGCCCGTCTCAGTGACGGCATCGCCGCCGCGTACCCCTCGGTGAACCGCACCGCCAGGCCATCGAGGAGAAGGTCGCGGGGAAGCGGGTCATGTACCGGCCGAGGCGCAGCTCGTGCCGCTCGTGCCGCTTCCGTCAGGCAATCTCCTGCAGCGAGGTGGCCAGCGAACATGGCTGCCATCAGAGCGTCCAAGTACGTCGCGCGCGCGAGCCCGGGATTGACAGACTCCAGCGGCTTCGCCGCGTTCAGGAGCAACCTCGCCGAGTCACCGCCGCGCGTCACCGTGAGGGAGACCTGGGCGCGAAGTAAGTCGACGTGTGCCCGTTGAAGCGGGTCGTGCGGACCAGCTTCCGCCAGAGCGAGCATGGCGATTGCGCCGTCGGGCGCTCCGGCGTGGTGCAATGCCTGCGCAGCGGCCAGCGCTCGCTCGGCCCGTTTCGCTGGGTCGGGCGTCAGGGTCGTGGCCCACTTGAGGAACGCCGCCGCCGCGGCCAGGCCCCCGCGTGCCTCGGCCCGGGCGGCCGAGCGCTCGAGCTCGGCGGCGACAGTTTCGTCGGGGCCGGGAGCGGCCTGGGCCAGATGCCAGGCGCGGCGGTCCGGGTCGGTCTCCGGGTCGGTGACCTCCGCCAAGGCGCGGTGGACCTCCTGGCGCTCCTGGGCGGACGCTGACTGGTACGCGGCCGAGCGCACCAAGGGGTGACGAAACCGCACCCGGACGCCGAACTCGACCAGGCCGGCCTCGGCTGCTGGCCGTGCCGCTTCGGCTCCGATTCCGAGACGCTCGGCCGCGCGCCAAACCAACCCCGGGTCACCGAGCGGTTCGGCGGCCGCGAGTAACACCAGACGCCGAGCCTCGCCCGGCAATCCGTCAGCCCGGCGCCGGAAGCTCTCCTCGATGCTGTCCGGCAGCGCCACCTCGGCCGGCAGCCCGAACCCGCCTGCCAACTCCGCCGCTGTAAAGGCGCGCGGCAGCTCCTGCAACGCCAGCGGGTTGCCCCGGGCCTCGGCGACGATCCGGTCGCGCACCCGCGCGTCCAACGGCCCGGACAGCGCCGAGTCAAGCAACACCCGCGCGTCGTCGTCCGGC
Source organism: uncultured Actinomycetota bacterium (assembly GCA_963797455.1). GTDB lineage: Bacteria > Actinomycetota > Actinomycetes > Mycobacteriales > Jatrophihabitantaceae > Jatrophihabitans. Next base: position 1,110,131 of record CAWCPK010000001.1, read on the forward strand.
AGGCCGACGATCGTCAGCTCCGGCAACCCCGCCAACTCATCGCTCGGCACGCGGGCCCCGAAGACCAACCCCACCGACTCCTCCCCCAGGCGGCGGGCCACAAACGCCAAGACCTGCGCTGAGGCACGGTCGAGCCACTGCTCGTCATCCACCAGGCACACCAGCGGCCGCTCCGCAGCCACTTCAGCCAACAGGCTCAACACGCCGAGACCGACCAAGAATCGGTCCGGCACCGGCCCTGCACCGATTCCGAAGGTGATTTGCAGCGCCTCACGCTGTCGCGCCGGGACAGCGTCCAACCGACCCAACACCGGCGCGCACACCTGGTGCAATGCCGCGAACGCCAGCTCCATCTCGGACTGGACCCCCGCGACGCTCACCACGCGGCACCCAGAGGCTTGCCCGACCAGATACCCCAGCAGCGCCGTCTTGCCCACGCCGGCGTCGCCACGCACCACCAGCGCCCGGCTGGTGCCTCCCCGGAGCGTCTCGACAAGCCGGTTCAGCACACCCCGCTCGGCGTCGCGGCCGACGAGGCGAGTGGCGTGTGCTTCCCCTGTGGGCACGTCGGCAGCATCGCAGCCACCGGCACAGCCCGCCAACAATTGCCACAAGATGGCTGCAGTCGGTCGGGATGCGGTCGTAGCGGCGAAACCCAACCAGACCCCATTCCTTCGGTACGAGAGCGTCTCGCCGCCGTCATGCGCACCATAATGACGCCGTCGTCGGCCGCGCCCTGCACGATCTCGGCGCGCGTATTCGGCGCTTCCGCGCAGGCCGTACGGCGCTGACGCGAGCGCATGCTGGGAGCCTCATCCATCTGCCGGGGCTGCGACGCTCCGTGGACGCCGGGCTCGGGCCTGAATCCCGGAGGTCGCCATGACCACCACCATCCCGTCGACCGACATTGTCGTGTCGGTCGAACCGCTGTTTAGCGAGGGCGAGAGGATCGCGTTGGCCGGTTTCCTCGCCGGCTACAGCGGCCTAACCCGTGACGCGTACGCCCTCGACTTGCGGATGTTCACCTCCTGGTGCCAGCAGCACGGGCTGCACCTGTTCCAAGCCCGACGGGCGGATATCGAGTGTCTCGGCCGCGGCATGGATCCCAGGGGCGGGCGCGCGCGACCATCGCTCGCAGGTTGTGCACGATCTCGGGTTTCTACCGTTACGCAGTCGAGGAGGAGTTGCTCGAGCACTCACCCGCCGTCCACGTCCGCCGCCCGCGCCTCGACTACGAGTCCCACGCCATCGGACTGGACCGCAACGAGGTCGGGTCCCTGCTCGTCGCCGCCGGGCTCGGTGCACCCAACGAGCACGCGTTGATCTCGCTGCTGGCGATTAACGGGCTACGAATCTCGGAAGCTCTCGGTGCGGACATCGACCAGCTCGGACTCGAACCGGGACATCGCACCCTGACCGTGCTGCGCAAGGGCGGCAAGATCGTCACCATCCCGCTCGCACCGCGCACCGCCCGCGCGATCGACCTCGCCATTGGTGAACGCCTCGACGGTCCGATCTTCCTGCGATCAGACGGGCAGCGGATGGACCGGCACTGCGCCAGCCGGATCGTGCGCAGGGTCGCCCGTCGCGCGGGGGTCGACAAGCCCATCGGCCCGCATACCCTGCGCCACGCGTTCATCACCGCCGCGCTCGACGCCGGTGTGCCGCTGCGCGATGTCCAGGAAGCCGCGTCGCATGCGGACCCGCGAACGACCATGCGTTACGTCGCGCCAGGGTGTCGCTCGACCGGCACGCCACCTACATCGTCGCCGCCTACCTCGCCGGCGCCGCACGGTAGGCCGCCCATCGCCGGGCGGCGCACCCACGCCGCCCGGCCCGGCACCGACGTAACACGCACGGAGGCCTCGATATGGGCGGACAACGGTAATTAGTACCCGCGCATATGGATCGCTCCGTCGACATGCACCGCGTTCATGGTGCGAGGTCCTGAGACCAGCGGGCCGCGATGCCTTTCGCGCGGATTCGGCGCGCGGCGCGATTCCATCCGGTTGCCGTGCCGTAACTACCAGCGAACACGTAGAACTCGGCCGGCGTTCCCGGCCGAAACGTCGTCCTATATGTGTCGTAGAAGTCGTCACGGATCCTGTCCGAGACCCGTGAGTCATCTTCGTCGCCAACGCGGTCGACAAATCCGGCAGACAGGAAGGCCGTTATCGCGGTGGCTATAGCCCCGACGGTCTCCTTGGTTGCGGCCGCAGTTCCGTCGGGCACGGTCAGGGTGACCGTCACAATGATCGCGGCAGCGGCCGCCACCGCTGCCAAGATCATCGGGACAATGACCCACCACTCCATCAGCTCGACCCTGGCCAGCGGCCACTTCGCGGGCAAGCGACGGCCCACCATGTCGATGACCAATCCGACTAGGACCGCTCCGGCTGCGACCAAGACAACGGTCCAGCGTGTTCCGGTGAACCACAGTGATGCCCACCACGCGCCGATGAGAGCGACGAACAGGGCGCGCAACGGTGCGGCCAATCCCTTCAGCGCGTCGAGCAACGCCGAGCCCATTAGCGCCGCCTCAGCCTGAGAATTCGTGCGGTGGCGAGTGTGTGCATTCGTAGTGCAGGCCGTTGGCGTCGCCGATCTGAATGATTGGTGCGTACGGCTTGGCAAGGCGACACTCGCTGGTAACGGTCAATTCACGTTCGGCCTGTTCCAATGCCTCCCGGAGTCTGGGTAACGCGTCGGGTGCGACCGCGTCCGCGAGTTCCCGACGTGCCGCGCGGATGGCACCGACTGCGGCGGACCGAGCAGGCACGCCTTCCTGGCGGGACGTATCGTTCGGTTCCTTTACACCACTGGCCACGGTCACACTCTCCTCAGAACGTCGGACAATGATCAATAGCCTGGGGAAGGGGCGTCACGACGGATGGTCCCGATGCAGTAGGTCTGAGCGGCGGCGTCAGCGAGCATGGATGTCGCTGCCTTTGGGCCGCCAGCAGAACACGACGGGAACGGCGATCGTGTCGGGCGCATCGAGTCGGAAGACCGTCGGTACCAATTTGTCGCCGCGAATTTCGGATCGATGCCGCGGCCGTGTGGTCAACGTGCGTGAATTGCGGTCGACCTCTTCGACGAGGATTTCCCCTGGATCGAGGTCGAAGTGCGAGTGCAACAGCGTGACACCGAATCGCTCGAGCGCATCGTGGCGCGCAAGCACAGCCCGGATCTCAGCCAAGATCTGGTGATCATCGTCGTCCAACTGCGCGACGACGTCGATGTCCGGTAAACCATCCCAACCCATGGTGACTCCCGCCTGCGATTTCGGGAAGCATAGGCGTTGCCAGTCCGTGCGACTAGGGACGATGTCGCCGCGAGAATCGGAGTTAGACTCTCGCCACGAGGTACTGCACGCACACTTGCAGTACCGGGCGGGAGGCACATGACCACGGGACCGCACGACCGGGCACAGGGGAGCGACCAGCACCCAATCGTCGAGAAACTCGTGTCGGACCCGGCCAGTCCTGAGCCGGTCACGATTCTCACCGGGTACCGAGGAGCGAGTTCAGAGCCGGGCAGGATCCGCATCTACCTGCGGCCCGACCTGAAGGACTGGGTCGAGCTTGACCCCGCCGACGTCCGCCACGAAGAACACGCGGCGCCGACGGCGCCGTCGCGTTTCTGGGTTCGCGACGCGGCGCTCCTGCACGCGACCTCGCACGCCGCAACGACCCCGGGTGCGCTATTGCGAGGACGCATCGTCGATACACAGTTCGACAACGCCGCCTCCTACCAGGGCCGCGCGGCAGCCCACGCTGCGTGGCCAACCCACGACGCGAACTGTGGCCATAGCTTCGATCACTGCGCGTCGACGTCGATGGCGGGCTGTTCCTTTCAGAACTGGTGCTGTTAGCAGCTGCGGCCACGAGAGCCATGACCCGCACACCCTCGGATGTCGTCGCTTGGCTCCTCGAGAGGAGCCTGCTGCGACCGGCGGACCTGGTACACGGCGATCTTGCCGTCGAAGACGTCTCGCGGCTGCACACCAACTACGCGATCTGGCTTCGCGGCAAGCCGCACTTCTTCGTCAAGGTGTGCTCGAGCCAGGGGCATCGCGACGCGCTGATCAAGGAATGCGCCGCATACGCGTTGCTCGAACGACGTCACGCCACGTCGCCGCGTGAGTGGCTGGTTCGCCCGGTCGCAATGGATGAGCACGAAGCACTCCTCGTCCTGCCACACCTCGGCGGTACGTCACTCGCCACAATGTGGACTCGTCCAGAGTTCGAGGCCGTGCGGACCGGGACGTGCGTCGGGAGCGCCGTTCGTGAACTGCACGAGGGCACGCCCGAAGGCCAGGACAGATCACCTATGCCCTGGGTCTTCGATGTGCCGTGTCCAGAACTGGGCTTCGTCACGGGGCTCAGCGGTGCAGGACTGCACCTCACGCGGATCGCCCAGCGGTCGCAATCGCTCATGGCGTGCATTCAAGACGCTTCGGCCGCGTGGGAACGGTCGAGCACGATCCACGGAGACCTTCGACCGGACAACATCGTCGTGGATACCGGGTCGCAGGCCCCTCCGGCCTTGGTCGACTGGGAAGCGTTCGGAGCTGGCGACCCGGCATGGGACCTGGCCTGTTTCCTCGGACGCCTGATCAGTTCTTGGACCGCGCAGGTTCGACCCGTCGACTCCAGCCCGCAGGCCTTCGACGTCGCCGCGACGAAGGCCGAGGACGAGTTAACTGCGATGAGAGCGCTCTCCCAATCGGTGCTCGTCGGATACGGCTTGGATGGGATCGCGCTGAGGGACCGCGTACTCGAGTACGTGCCTGCCGTACTGCTCAGCAGTGCGTACGAGACTTGCCAATACGAACCGCGGTTGCCCCGCGGCGCCGTGATCCTCGTGCAACTTGCCGAGAACCTCGCCTCGACCGGCGGCGCGGCAGCGGCTTTGCTTGGGATTCGCGTGCCGTGACTTCACCATGGACCACGACGCTCGACGAGTTGGTCACCGGTATCGAATTCGACGACTCCGGAAACATCCTGTGGTTCGGCTCCCGCATCGGTGCGAAAACAATGTCGGCGATCACACCAGATGAGACCTTGACAGATTTCGCGCGGCATCTCTACCTGCATGCATATGCGTTCGGTCGGATCGTGAAGGGTCCACTCGCCGCTCGGCCCCGGTCGCGTCGCGAAGCGGATGAGCTCTTGGCCAAGCTGCGCGGTTGCACCCGCGGCCGCGGCCGCGAGGTAGTCGCCCAAGTGCTCTCCGTGTCGCGGGACCAAAGGATGATCGTCGACTGGCGGGGAATCCGCATGACGGTCGGCCAGGACCGCGCCGACCTCGAAGCCAAGTCCGGGCGGGCGCGCGTCAACATCGGCAGTGAGATGAGACGCCCCCAGCGCGGCGCGTACGTCGTCCTCAGTGACAGGGAGCCGGCGGCCTTTGCCCCGGAAATCCGTCTGTATTGGCATATCCGCGAGGGGTCGCTGCCGGCGCTGGTCGATCTGGTTACCGAGCGGCTCAACCACGCTCTCGTGCCGTTCTCGTTGAAGGTTATGCTGGCGTCCTTCGCCGGGCCGCGCTGCGACGCGGCGATCCTCTATTTGCCGGTGTCCGCCTTCGTCGCGCATCGTCACACCATCGCCGATGTGCACGCCGAACTGCCTGGTGGCGCGCTCGCGCCCGAGGTACCGCTATGGACGCGACGGCTGGCTGACGGTCTGGGAGTGGCAGCGAGTCCGCACGATGGGACGAGCTTCGGTGAGCTTCGAACGCGGCACCTTGCCGTGGCGATCATGGCAGCCGGACGTGTCTACCGGCACGCAGGTGCAATGCACCCGGACTCGGTACGTGATCACCTGCAAGCTCTGGGGTGGGACCTAGAGCGGACCCACCTGCTACCCGAGTCCGACCCACACCTGGATCACGAGTTATGGATCTACTGATGGCGAACGACGAAGTTTGCGGACTGGTGTACGAGGCGGCTAACGCCATATGCACTCAGGCGGTGTGGGACGACCACGCCTGCAACTGGCTCGTCGACAACGACCAGGACCGTCTCGCGGGCAGCGACCAGGTCGCACCGCGGTACTGCTGCCGTGTGCTCGGTCCCGATCTCTACGCGGGCACTGCAGGTATCGCATTGGTACTCGCCGTTACCGCAGCGGCCGGTGGCCCTGCCGAGTGCTCGATCACGGCGCGGGGTGCGATTCGGCACTCGCTCGCGCACTGTGAAGGTCTTGCGCAAACGGCGCCGACTGGGTTCTACGCCGGGGCTGCGGGAATCGGGTACGCAGCGATGATCACCGGGACTTTGTGCGGCGACCGGGCGATCGTCAGCGAGGGACGCCGGCTGCTCGCTCGAGTGCTTAGGGTCGATGACCCGTCACCGGCAGCATTCGACGTGTTCACCGGGCACGCAGGCGGAATTCTGGCGGCAGCTCGCATCGGCGCCGAGATCGGCGACTGGTCGACGATGCCGATGGTGCGGACGCTGGTCGACCAACTCGCGCGCTCGGTGCATCGATCATCGCGCGGGTCGTGCTGGATACCCGAGCCCGGCGGCGTGGGTCTGACCGGCATGTCGCACGGCACATCGGGTGTCATCGCTGCGCTCGCGTCATTGCTCGGGCACGGCTCTGATCGCGCCTGCCTCGACTTGATCGAGGCGGCGCTGCAGTACGAAGCGTCCTGGTACCTGCCGGCTCAACTGAACTGGGCTGACCTGCGGTGGCGCTCCCCGTCGAGCACGGCGGATCCGGCCACACTGTGGTGCACGACCGCGTGGTGCCACGGTGCTCCGGGGATTATCGCCAGTCGCGTCCTGCTGCCGAGAGAGCTGCGCGGCGACGCCTTCCCATCAGCGCTGGCCGCAACGCGCGCGCACTTTGCGGCAACCGCGGAGAATGACGCTGATCTGAGTCTCTGTCACGGGCTCACCGGCCTCGCCGACATCCTGATCTGCGTCGCCGAGAACATCGGCACGCCACCCCAAGCCGGCGTTGACAAGTTCATCGCTCGCGCCCTACGAAACCCGCGGCTCAGGACGATGGGACCTGGACTCATGCTGGGCGTTTCCGGGCTGTGCCTCGTCGGTCTGAGGGCCGCGTCGGCCACGCGGCCTAATTCGATCCTCTTGCCGACAGCCGTGCCGTTGCCACCCTAGACAAGGTTGTCGGGTGGTTCGGTGGCGTAGTAGCGCAGCTTCGCGGCGTCGTCAGCGAACGTGGCGGCAAGCTGGCGCGCATGGGCCAGGCTGAACTCGTCGGCAACACCCCGTCGTTGGCCACCGCGGCGGCGGCCTGGAGGTAGCGGCCGATCCGGTTGGCCAGGCCGGGCGGCAGCATGACCAGCACCTCGCCACTCGCCTGCGGCGCCTGGGCGATGATCTGGCCGACGCGGACAGCGCCTGGCCGAATCGGCCGATCGTCGCGCGCAGGTGTTCGATGTCGTCACCTTCGGCGAGCCGGACCGCGATCGCCTCGGCGAGCGGGCAATTCCTCGACCGATCATGATCGGCGCTGAGTTGCGCAAGACGCCAACAACCGCTTGAAGCGGCGAGCCCAAGTCGGTGCTCCTCGCAGGGCACAGGTCGCCGGGTCCGCTCACGGGGGCAAGAAGCTCATGTACGAGGGGACTGCCGAACGAGGTACCAGATACCCAGCAGCTCTCCCCTGCCGATTTCGACTGTCTCGACGGTCTGTCCGGCAACGGATCGGCCGAACCACGCGCACACTTGCCCAGCCACATAACGCGCATTCGATCATCGATGCCGTCGACTTCCGCGAGCGCATAGTCGGCGTTCTGCGCGGTCTGGTCGACGACCGTGCGTGACAGCCGGCATCGTCGCCTCATCCCGATGCTACGACCTGCGAGGAGGCGAGCTTCCGCCATCTCGAGCGTCTCCGCGAGGTTGGCGACGCGGACCTCGTGGTCGAGAACAAAACGAGTGGCGCATTGGGCCTCTCTCGGTCGTCCCGACCGCGGAGCACCCTTGGCGCTTGACCTCGTGTCACCGGCTCTCACGTCACACAGGTGCTTGGCGCCGTCGGCTCTGGACAGCGGCGCTGCGACGGGCAAGGTTGCCGATATGGAGCGCGAGGAGTTGTTCCGCGAGTGGGAGCGGTTGTGCGATCAGGTGCGGCATCCGGCGCTGCATCCTGCGGTGTTCCTGTCTGAGCCGGATATCGACGAGGACGAGGAGGGGCGTGAGGTCGACAACGAGCAGGTGTGGGACGCGGCGGATCCGGCGCAGCGGTATCTCGCGCAGGTGCGCCGCGGCGCGCTGATCACTGCTGCCAACATCGCCCTGGATCGGCTGCTGGGCGACCTTGAGCAACTGGCGGGCGGTGACGATGGCGAGGACTTGTTTGTCGAGGACCACCTCCCGCCTCGGTACCGGCCGCGTTACGACCGCGGGTTCCACCGCAAGCTGGTGGCGAGTACGGCAAAGGTCGGTTTCGAGCTGACCAACCCGCAAGGCGACTACCCGGCCTGCACCGCCGAAGAACTGCTGCTCTACGCCGTCCTGCCGCGAATGGCAGCTACTGCTCGACATCACCGACCTCGGCGGCGACTGGGCCGACACCCTGGCCGAGTACCTCTTCGAAGACCTCGACTTCGAGCACCTGTTCAGCGACGAGATGGACGGCGTCGAGGACGACCCGTTGACCGGCAAGACCACCGGCCTGGACATCCGCCCGTTCCGCGACTGGTTCGTGCCCTTCAACGCCGACCGCCTCGTCCATCCCTACGCCGTCGATCTCGAGATCCGCGAGCCGCAACTGTACGACCTGTCCAGCGTCGGCGAGGACGAAACGCTCGCGGAACCGGCACGACTACCACCAGCCGTGCCGCCGATCACCGGCTTCGCACCGATCAGCGAACAGGTCGCCCTGGCCCGCGCCGACGCCCGCCGCCACCCGGTCCCCGACAGCTGGGTCCCCGACGAACAACGACCCGAGCAGTCCCTGGCCGCGGCGATCTCCACCGCCGGCGCGAGCGGACACCTCACCCACCAGCCCGGCCCCGACCTCGACGTCACCACCGCTGGCGTTCTGCGGTTCACACCGCATGGTGCGCACCCGGTAACTGGGCAAGCGTGGGTCGAGGTCGTCTACCTCAGCGGGCGCACCGAACTGCCGATGGCGGCCGTGGTCGCCTTCACCCCGGACCCGAGCATCCGGCAACGCTGGCAGAACCTGTTCATCGGCCTCGGCACACCCGGCGACCACCAATCAGCCTGACGCACCCCGGCAGCGCCAATTCCGCGGGCGGCACCGCGCGCCGACATGGCTGACGCCCCCATGTGGAACTTGAACCGACGGACACCACAGCATTGCGGTGGTCTTGTACGCGCAGCCCTCAGATTCCGGGGCCAGATGTCCAGACCGGCCCTTCGGCGGCAATTGTGCGGTGACATTTGAGTGACACACACGACGGCCATACGGTTCTTGGAACCTCAATCGCCCTGATATATAGGGCATTTATGTGCCGGGTAGCCGGGGGCATTTCAGCCCCCGGCTCCCACAGATCCGTACGTGAATCTCTCGATTCATACGGCTCTTGTCGTCGAGTTACCAGAGAGCGGTGCCGGATGCCCAGTGAGCGAATAGCGTCGGCTGCTGGGTGGTGATTCGGGTCCAGCACGCCAATGCTTTCCGGAACGGCCGCAGTCGCCGGAATTTCCGGCGGAGGAATCGCACCAGATACGAGTTGATGCGTTTCAGGAGCGGATCCAGTGCGGAACGGTAGAACGCCCCGTAGTACTGCATCCAGCCCCGCACGACAGGGTTGACCTGCCGCGCGAGGTCATCCAGAGCGAGGTGCGTGCGCAGGTGCAACCGCCAGCGGCGCACCCGGGCTCGCATCGCGATCAGAGCCTGTTTGCTGACAGCCGGCAGGAAACCGGTGAACGTGACACCGGCCCTGCTGCGCGCCGCCCTGGCGCGGAAGGTGAACCCGAGGAAGGTAAACGCGACGTGCGCATGATCGCCACGCCGCCGGCCGTCCTTGCAGTACACGATCCGGGTCTTGGCCGAGTTCAGTTGCAACCCGACCTCGCCCAGCCTGTTCTCGATCGCCACCAGCAAGCCTTCGGCCTGCTGCTTCGTGGCGCAGTGCACCACCACGTCGTCGGCGTACCTCTCGAACTGGACACCCGGATGAGTCCGGGCCATCCACGCGTCGAACGCGTAGTGCAAGAACAGGTTCGCCAGCACCGGCGAAACCGCCGACCCCTGCGGGGTCCCACGGTCCCGCTGTTGCAAGCCACCATCAGGTCCTGCCAGCGGGGCAGCCAGCCACCGCTTCACATACAGCAGCACCCACGGCTCGGTGCAGTGCGCCGCAACCGCCTTGAGCATCAGATCCCAGTCCACACTGTCGAAGAACGCCCGCACATCGATGTCGATGACCCAGTCGTGCTTCCAACACCGCTGCTGGCACACCGCCACCGCATCCAGCGCCGAACGACCCGGGCGGTAGCCGTAGGAGTCGGCATGGAAGATCGGTTCGACCTTCTGCCCGATCCTGTTGGCCACCACCGTCTGCGCGACCCTGTCCGCGACGGTCGGTACCCCCAGCGTCCTGGTGCCCGTGCCGTGCGCCTTGGCGATCTGCACCGCGTGCACCGGCGGCGGGAAGTAGCTGCCCGAACTCATCCGGTTCCAGATCCGATACAAGTTGTCCTTCAGATCCGTCTCGAACTCGCCCAGCGTCACCCCGTCCACCCCCGGCGCGCCCCGATTCGCCCTCACCTGTCGATAGGCCTCCCACACCTCCGTCTTGGAGATCACGAACGACTTGTCTGCCAACTTCAGCTCGCCCATGCAGTTCCTCCCGGGCCCCGCCAGTTACGGCGGCGCCGGTTGACCGACGAACGACACCATCGACGACCTGGCCCCTTCGCTCCACCCCGACCGCGCCCAGCAGGAGCTTCACCGCTACTACGAACCAGTCCGCCAGCCCACCCCGGATCGGTACTCAACCTCTTGCGGTTCATCCGCTCGAAGCGCTCCCTCTCGCCCCGCAGGGCAGTACCGGGACGGGCCTTCTCACGTTCCATGCGAGAGCAGCAGATCGGACTCACGTCGCCTTCATGCCGGACACCGCCCAGCCAATCAGCGGGCACCCGCTGGGCTCTTCCCGGAGCACTCCACAAACGCCCCGGTTCTGATGTCAGCTTTCCCTCTAACGACACTTCACCAGCGAGCCCGCCCAAGAACGCACGGGACTGCGCACCGTCTTTCCGATCCCCACCTGACGCCCTCCAACGAGCGCCTTCTCCGCGTCGCTCACCACAACGGTCTTCAGCCAATGCAGCACGCGGTGGTTTGAAGCCTCCCCCCACAGGGCGACTCCGAAGGGCCAAGCCTTCATCTACTCGCACAGCACCAAACCAGGCTCCCATTGTTCAAGCAGCCCAATTTGCTCGTGACATGGGTGGAGCTGAGGGGACTCGAACCCCTGACCCCCACACTGCCAGAGTGGTTTTACGTTCAACTATGAGGCTGTCCGATGCCGGCTGGTGCCACCGCGTCCCCGCAGTTCCTGGGGTTCGTGCCGTGCCCGCTCGGCGCACGTCACCTCGTCCCGTTTCGTGATCACTGACATCTGACTGACATGATCTTGCATAGCGCGCCGCTCCCCCGAGGTCCTCGACGCGATCGTGGCCGGCCGGAATGCCCGCGTCGGCGGCTTCAACAATCCGGCGCCGAGATCTGAATCCCCGCACCGGCGACAGCAACCGCCTACTCCTCCACGAGCGGGACGACGTCGACCCACATGTGGCCGATCGGCCCGTACCAGATGACGAGCCTCGTTACGGCCGTCGTCGCGGTGTGCGGTTGCTGTCGCTTCGGCGGGGACGACATGTCAGCCTGGACCGAGTCGACGTGGCGCCAGAAGTGCCGAGTGTCCGAACGTCGCCAGCGCCGGGCCATCACCGCGTACCTGACCGGGCGTGCGCCTGCGCATCAGGCAGTTCGACGACGACCTGTCCGGCGCTGTCCACTGTCGACTGGAGCTGCTCGAGCCCGCCGAGCCGGCGCACCACGGGGCGCCGCGTCCAGTGACGGCTGGCCGGCCGCGGGTACGCGGTGCACGTGCGCAGCGACGCGCCGGTGCGCACGTCAAATCGCGAGCCGTGCCACGGGCAGCGGATCACGCCACCAGGATCGTCGATCGGGCGCCCTTCGGCGGCGAGTGGCAGGCCGCGATGCGGACACCGGTTGAGCGCGACGTACACCTCATCACCGAGCCGGGCCACGATCAGCGATCGGCCGCCGGTCGTCATCGGGACGAGCGATCCCTCCGGAAAGTCACGCAACTGCCCCAGGGCTACGACGGCGGCGCCTCGGTCAGACATTGACGGTCCCGGTACGGGTCGGGCGCCAGCAAACCATCAGTAGCAAGACAGCGCCGACGCCGCCTCCGCCCGCAGCCACGGCGATGCCGGCCCACTGCGACACGTCGAGGCCCGCCAGGTGATCGAGCGACACCCGGCCGCCGCCGAGGGCAGCGATCGCGAGAGCCGCGACGAGGAGGTTGAGGACGTATTCATAGCCCTCGCCCGGTCGGAAGATGAAGAAGCCGTTGCGCAGATGGTTGGCGATGAGGGCCACGAGCATCGTGCCGATCACGCCCGCCGCAGCGAACGGCACCAGCAGACCGACGACCAACAGCGCACCGGCTCCCAGCTCCACCGCCGAAGCGAGCACTGCGTGGACGCGGCCCGGGCGGATCCCGATCGATTCGAACCAGCGCGCCGTGCCGGCGAGCTTGCCACCACCGAACCAGTGGTTCCAGCCGTGGGCGATCATCGTGGCGCCCACCATCACCCGCAGCACCAGACTCGCCACGTCGACAGGGTTCACCCCACTCCTCCCACCGCCACGGCCGACTGCTGCACCGGCCGTGGTGTTCCGGGGCCGAGCACGAAGCCTTCGTAGTCATTGGCTGCGACCCGCTCGCAGATCTCGGCATACGGCGGAAACCCGACGAGCGGCATGAACACCCGCGTCTTGCCAGGGATGTTCGCACCGAGGTACCAGGAGTTGCAGGAGGGGTAGAGCGTGTGGCTCGCCACCTCGTTGACGTGCTCGACCCACGCATTCTCCGCATCAACCGTCGCCTCGATCGACGCGACGCCGTGCCGACGCAGGTACTCGAGGCAGTTCCCGATCCAGGTCACGTGCTGGTGGATCGACACCATCATGTTCGTGAGCACGGACGGGCTGCCCGGCCCGGTGACGGTGAACAGGTTGGGGAAGCCGGGGACACCGAGGCCGAGGAAGGTACGCGGGCCGGCCGACCACTTCTCGCGAAGCGTGCGCCCGTCCCGACCGCGGATGTCGATGCTCAGCAGAGCACCGGTCATCGCGTCGAAACCGGTGGCGAACACGACCACGTCCAGCTCGTAATCATCGACCGAGGTACGGATGCCGCCCGCCGTGAACTCCTCGATCGGCGCAGCGGCGACGTCGACCAGATGCACGTTCGGCCGGTTGAAGCTCAAGTAGTAGTCGGTATCCAGACAGATCCGCTTGCAGCCGAGCACCGTCGGCGGCGTGAGCAGCGCAGCCACGTCGGGGTCGTGGACGATCTCGCGGATTTTGCGTCGCACGAAGTCGGCGGCGATGTCGTTCGCCGCCTTGTTCGTCATGATGTCGCCGAACGAGCCGAGCAGCACCGGCCCGCCGCGCGCCCAGCGGAACTCGAAGGTCAGTTCCCGTTCCTCGGGCGAGACGCCGAACACCGAGGCGGGGTTTGCCGGGAACCGGGAGAGTCCGGCGGAGGGCATCGCACTGTTCCGTGCGCGGAAGCCGGCGTAGTCGGCCTTGATGTTGCGCTGCAGTTCCGGGTCGATCGCCTCGTTGCGCGCGGGCAGCGTCCACGCCGCAGTGCGCTGGAAGACGTACAGCTCGCCGGCGACCTTCGCGACCTCCGGGATCACCTGAATCCCGGACGACCCGGTGCCGATGACGCCGACGCGCTTGCCGGCGAAATCCACGCCGTCCGCGGGCCACCTGCCGGTGTGGTAGATCTCGCCCGCGAACGTGTCGAGTCCGCGGAACGCCGGAATGTTCGCCGCCGAAAGGCAACCCGTCGCCATCACGACGAACTGCGTCCGGACCTCGTCGCCCGGCTCGATGCGGACCGTCCATCGGTCGGCCGACTCGTCGTAGGTCATCGCCGACACTCGTGTGTTGAACTGGATGTCGCGCCGCAGGTCGAAGCGGTCGGCAACGTGGTTGGCGTAGCGCAGGATCTCGGGCTGCGGCGCGAACCGTTCGGTCCACTCCCACTCCTGTTGGAGTTCGTCGTCGAACTGGTAGGAGTACTCCAGGCTCTCCGCGTCGCAGCGCGCCCCGGGATAGCGGTTCCAGTACCAGGTACCCCCCACACCATCGCCGGCCTCGTAGACCCGGACGGAGAAGCCGAGCTCCCGCACCCGGTACAGCATCTGCAGGCCGGCGAACCCGGCGCCGACGATGACGACGTCGATGTCGGTGTTGTCGGGCGTCATGTCCTGTGACTCCTATCTGACGGTGCGGCGGCTATTCGGCTATCACGATGAGCGGCCGCCCGGCTTCGACGCTCTCACCCGGTGCGACGAGCACCTCGGTCACCCGGCCGGACACGTCGGCGGTGACGAAGTTCTCCATCTTCATCGCCTCGATGACACATACGTCCGCACCGGTGTCAATCGAGTCGCCGACCGACACGAGCATCCGGACGACGGTGCCCTGGACGGGTGCGACTACCTGACCCGGGACCTGGACGACGTCACGACGTGGCGGGGTTGCACTGGGCTTCGGTCCGGTGCGCTGCGCCCCTTGCGGCGCCCACGTCGACACGGAGGGCACACCGCGCCGAGAACGTAGTTCGGGGGTGTTCGTCGTTGGTGTCGGCGCCACACCGAGCGACCCGAAACCCTGCGGGTCGGACGTCCACAGCTTCACCGTGAATCGCTGCCCGTCGATCTCGGCGGTGACGTCCGGCAGCGGGTGCCCGGCGGCCCCCGTCTCCGGCGTGGACGGGGAAACGTCGAGCCCGGACAGGTCGAGGTCGTGATCGACCCAGTTCGTCGAGTGGGTGGCCGCGATGAAGTCCGGGTGGTCGAGGATGACCGTCTGCGCGGGGATCGTGGTCGCGAGGCCGGTGACCTCGGTCTCGGCCAGCGCACGCAGCATGCGGCCGCGGGCTCGGTCGCGGTCCGGCGCCCACGCGATGATCTTCGCGATCAGGTTGTCGTAGTAGGGACTCACCGTGTCACTGGCCGTGTAGCCCGCATCGACGCGGACGCCGGGGCCGGACGGCAGCACGAACGTCGTCAGCGTTCCGGGCGAGGGTGTGAACCTGCCGTGCGACGGGTCCTCGGCGTTGACCCGTACCTCGATCGCGTGCCCGTCCGCCACCACATCCTGCTGTCCGAAGCCGAGCGGCTCGCCGCTTGCCACCCGCAGCTGCAGCTCCACGAGATCGCGTCCGGTGACGAGTTCAGTGACCGGGTGTTCGACCTGCAGGCGGGTGTTCATCTCGAGGAAGTAGAAGGATTCGTCCTCGTACAGGAACTCGACGGTGCCGGCGCCGACATACCCGCAGCTGGCGGCCAGCCGAACACTCGCCTCGCCCATCGCACGACGCAGGTGGTCCGGGAAGTCGGGCGCTGGGCACTCCTCGATCAGCTTCTGGTGACGGCGCTGCACCGAGCAGTCGCGTTCACCCAGCCAGACGACGTTGCCGAGCGCGTCGGCGACCACCTGCATCTCGATGTGGCGCGGGCGGGCGAGGAACTGCTCGATGTAGAGCTCGGGACGCCCGAACGCCGCAACGGCCTCGCGCTGCGCCGACTCCATCGACGGCTGCGCTTCGTCCGCTGATCTGATCACCTTCATGCCGCGGCCACCGCCGCCGTAGGCCGCCTTGACCGCGACCGGCCAGCCGTGCGCCGCGCCGAACGCGACCAGTTCGTCCGCGGAATGTAGCGGCTCCCGCGTCCCGGGAACGCACGGGACACCGGCTGCCTCGGCGGCGCGCCGCGCGCTGATCTTGTCGCCCATCACCGCAATGGCCGCAGGTGGCGGGCCGACGAAGACCGCGCCCTGGTCGGCCACCGCCTGCGCGAAGTCGGCGTTCTCGGCGAGGAACCCGTACCCCGGATGCACGCCGTCCGCCTCGCACCTGTCGAGCACTGCCAGCAGCGCGGCACCGTTCAGGTAGCTCTCGGCTGCGGTCTGCCCGCCCAAGGCGTAGGCCTCGTCCGCATAGCGGACATGGGCCGCGTCCCGGTCGGGGTCGGAGTACACGGCGACCGTGGCGATGCCGAGCTCGCGACAGGTGCGCATGACCCGGACCGCGATCTCGCCGCGGTTCGCGATCAGGACCTTCTTGAGCATCACTAGGCGACCTGAAACGCGTAGATCGGTTCGCCGTCGGTGGCAAGCACCCGCACCTGCACCTCGACACCGATGTGCAGGTCGGCCGGGTCCTCCACCAGGAGCCGGGCGAGCAGCCACGGTCCTTCGGTCAGCTCGACGAGTCCGACGTACGCAGTTACCGAGGTGCTGCCGGTCTCATCCGGTCGGCCGTGGATTGCCGTCCAGCTCACCACCGTGCCGTCGCCCTCGGCGGGCACCCACTCCAGATCCCGGGTGTGGCACTCGGAACAGAACATGACGTCCGGGGCACTGAGGTGCGCGTGCGGGACGCAGCGCCTGATCACCACCTGCCCCTCAGCGAGCGCGTCGAAGAACTCCGCCGACCGCTCGTCGCGAATCGCTGCGGTCATCGGCCTACCCTCGCTTCGCTCGGTCCGGCCGCCAAAGGGCTGCGCATGCTTGATTGATTCGCTCCGCAGGCGTCGCTCATCGGTGCCTCTGGTGCGGGCTGACGATCAAGGTGGCGTGGTGATCGAGCACGCCGCCGTTGCCGCTCACCAGGATGACGTCGTTCTTCTCGACCTGACGTTCGCCACCTGGCCGCGCGCCTGGATGACCGCCTCGGACAGCGGGGTCATGCCCCAGGCGTAGTAGCTGGACAGCTGCCCGCCGCCGGTGTTCGTGGGCAGCGACCCGCCGGGTGCGAGCGCGCCGCTCGAAGCGAACGCGCCGCCTTCGCCCTTGGCGCAGAAGCCGTAGTCCTCGAGCGTGATGATGACCGTGTAGGTGTAGCAGTCGTAGAGCTCGCAGATGTCGATGTCCGCGACGGCGACGCCAGCCATCGCCATCGCCGCCGCGCCGGACTGCTTGGCGCCCGATTCGAGGCCGAACGGGCTGTCCGTGCCGCATCGGGTAGTCCGGGTGTCCCTGCCCCCAGCCCCAGACGTGGACCGGCGGCTGCGGCAGATCGGCCGCGCGCTCCGCCGAAGTCACGATCACCGCGATACCGCCGTTGGACACCAGGCAGCAGTCGAGCAGCCGCAGCGGATCAGCAATCATGCGGGACGCGTGGTGGTCGGCGACGGTGATCGGTTTGCGCATCTGGGCGAGCGGGTTGTGCTCGGCCCAGGCGCGCTGCCCGACCGCGACAGCGGCGAAGTCGTCGACGGTCGTGCCGAACGCGTTCATGTGCCGTCGTGCGGCCAGCGCGTAGCGCGGGTTCGCCCCGATGACGCCGGTGGCCGCAGGGATGCTGTCGAAGCCGATTCGCGAGCGCGGCACGCCATAGGCCGAGCCGCCGCCGTTCTGCAGCGGCGCGTCGCCCCACACGCACGCGACGGTGGTGGCCATGCCGGCGCGGATCGCGAGCGAGGCGTACTGGATCATCCCATCGCCGTGCTGCCGTACGCCTCGATCTGCGCAAGCAGCGGCAGGTCGCGCAGGCCGAGCAGGCGTTGCAGATCCGGTGTCACGCCGTGCGTCGCGCCGCCGCTGACGAGCAGTCCGTCGATGTCGGACAGCTGCAGGCCGGCGTCCGCCGCGGCGCGCTCGACTGCCAGTGCCGCGAACTCGCTGGACGACGGGCCGTACACCTTGCCGAGGTCGGTGAGCCCGAGTCCGACGATGGCCGTATCGGCCTGTGCCATGGCGGCCTACCGTCCCGTCCATACGGGGGCGCGCTTCTCCGCGAACGCCCGCGGGCCTTCCTTCGCATCTTCGGACGCGCGGATGACGCCGGCTTCGGCCTGCGACAGCGCCCACCCGATCGCCTCGTCCGGGCGCGCATTGGCGACGATGCGTTGCAGTACCTTCTTGGACGCCTGCACCGCGAGCGGGGCGTTGGCGGCAATCCGCTCGGCTAGCGCCAGCGTTTCGGCCATCAGGCTGTGCCGGCTCGACCACCCGGTTGACGAAGCCGAGCTCGGCGGCGCGCAACGCGCTGATCGGCTCGCCGGTCAGCGCCATCTCGAGCGCGAGCTTCGGCGGGATCTGCTCGCCGCAGCCGGACGAGCCCGCCCGCGCCGGCGATGATGCCGCGCTTCACCTCCGGCAGCCCGAAGGACGCCTCGGTCGAGGCCACGCACGAGATCACAGCATCATCGCGATCTCGAAGCCGCCGCCGAGCGCGAGGCCGTTGACCGCCGCGATCAGTGGCTTGCGGATGAAGTGGTGGACGATGCCGGCGAATCCCCACGCCGGATTGGGCGGCGTGCCGCTGTCCTGCGGCGACCGCCTTCAGGTCGGCGCCCGCGCAGAACGCGCGGCCGACGCCGGTGATGATGCCGACACGCACGGTCCGGGATCACTGTCGATCTCGTCGAGCGCCTCGCCCGCGCGCAGGCTCAGCTCGCGGTTCACGGCGTTGAGCACCTCGGGGCGGTTGAGGGTCATGATGGCGACGTGGCCACGGCGCTCGAACAGCACCGGGTCGGTGCCGAGGCTGGCGTCGGACATGCTTTCGCGGGCTCCTCAGTCGCGTTTGCTTTAAGGATACTCTTTTGTGAGAGTACAGGCTACTGATTGATGGGACAGGACTATGCTTCCGCGCATGGCAGACGGCGACGCGGCCGTGGACGACCCGACACTCGTCGACGCGTTGGAGCAGCTGCGGCGCGTCCCGACGGACGCCGCACGCCCCGAGGCGGTCGCCAAGCAGCGTGCCCGCGACGCGTGGACGGCGCGCGAGCGAATCGACGCACTCGTCGATCCCGAATCGTTTCGCGAGTACGGCCTGCTGGCCAAGCCCGCCCGGCCCGACCTGACCGGACCCGCCGACGGCATCGTCACCGGGCTGGCGCGGGTCCGCGACCGGCCGATCGCGATTGCCTCCTACGACTACACGGTGCTCGGCGGGCAGCCAGGGCAACGTCAACAACATCAAGATCGGCCGGATGCTGCAACTGGCCGAGGAGCGCGCACTCCCGTTCGTCGTCTTCGCCGAGGGCGCTGGCCACAGGGTACAGGAGGCGGCCCTTCACTCACGCGGCGGCGGCGAGGCGACGTTCCCGACGCTGGCTCGCCTCTCCGGCCGAGTGCCGACGGTGTGCGGCGTGCCGGGACGTGCGTTCGCTGGGCACGCGATCCTGGCCGGGCTGTGCGACTTCGTAGTCGCGACGCGGAACGCGGCGATCGGCATGGCCGGTCCGCCGCTGGTCGAGGCGGCCCTCGGCGAACGGTTGACGCCGGAGCAGATCGGCGCAGTGAGCATCCACGCGGCCTCCGGCGCGGCGGAGGCGGTCGTCGACGACGAGCAGGACATGGTCGGGTTGATCTCGGCCTACCTTTCCTACTTCGAGGGCCGCTTCGAGCCGAGTGCGCCGGTGGTGCCGGGAGTCGCTGCGCGACGTGGTGCCCGAGGACCCGCGGCGGCCGTACGACGTCCGACAGGTGATCGCCGGGCTGTGCGACCTCGGCGAGCTTCTCGAGCTGCGGGGCGGTTTCGCGCGCAGTGTCGTCACCGCGCTCGGCCGGGTGGACGGCTGGCCGGTGGGATTCATCGCCAGCCAGCCGCTCGTGCTCGCCGGCGCGATCGACGCGTCTGCCTCGGACAAGATCTCCCGGTTCGCCAAGTTGTGCGACGCATTCGGCCTGCCGATCGTGTTCCTCGTCGACTCGCCAGGATTCCTCGTTGGTCCGGCGGCCGAGAGCTCCGCGCTCATGCGGCACAGCACCCGGGTGATCCACACGCTGACCCACGCGCAGGTGCCGTTCTTCACGGTGACGCTGCGCAAGTCGTACGGCCTCGCGCACTTCGCGATGGGCGGCCGGCCGCTCGGTGCCTCCATGGTGGTCGCCTGGCCCACAGCCGAGTACGGCGCAATGGGCCCGGAGGGCGCCGCCAAGGTGCTCGGTGTCGACGACGAGCGGGAGCACTCGGCGGCACTGCGCCGCGAAGGGGCATCGCTGAGGCTGGCCGAATCGTTCGCGATCGACGACATGATCGACCCGGCGGAGACCAGGGGTGCGCTCGCCGATTGGCTCGCCGCCGTCATGCCGGGCACCCGGCCGAGCCACCGGCCCATCGACCCGTGGTGACCGGGTTGCTCGACGGCTACCGGGTCGTCGAGGTGTCGATGCTCCTCAATGGCGCGACTACGTCGATGCTGCTCGCGGATCTCGGCGCGGACGTCGTCAAGATCGAGAGCCCGCGGCTGGGCGACTACCTACGGATCGACGAAACCCGGTACCTGAACGAGCAGGCGAACCGCAACAAGCGCAGCATCGCGCTGGACCTCGCAACGCCCGGCGGACAGCAGGTGCTGGCACGACTCATCGCGACCGCCGACGTCTTCGTCACGAACGCGACCGCCGACCGGACGACCAAGCTGGGCATCGCCTATGAGCAGTTGCGGGTGCACCGGCCGGATCTCGTCTACTGCCAGAACACCGGATTCGGGGCGACCGGGCCCTATGCGGATCTGCCGGTCCACGGCCAGATGATGGACTCGCTGGCCGGCGCACGTCCGGTCGTCATGGGCGCCGACGGGCTGACCCGGCCCGCGGCGGAGTCGGTCTCGTGGCCGAGCCTGTCAATCGGCGGCGAGGGAACCGCGACCGGGGCCGTCTATGCCGCGTTCCACATCGCCGCCGCCTTGGCGCGCCGGGAGCGCACCGGACACGGTTGCTATCTGGACGTCGCGTCGGCGACCGCGGTGACGGCCAACGCGTGGACGGCGGTCGCCGCGCTACTCAACCAGCCTGAGGTTGCGGCCGCGGTCGGCGACCCGGCGCAACGCCGCGGCGTCGCGCGCTACCAGTGGTACGAGACCGCCGACCGGCGGTTCGTGTTGTTCTGCCCCGAGGAACACAAGTTCTGGGCGGCGTTCTGCAAGCTGGTCGACCGTCTCGATCTCGTCGATCGCGTCTACGGGGAGGAGCTGCGCCGCGAGGTGCAGGCGATCATGCACACCCGCACGCTCGCCGACTGGATGCAGTTGGCGATCGAGCACCGGCTGCCGATCGGGCCCGCCTACAGCTCGATCGAGGAGGTCGTCGCAGACCCGCAGGTCGCGGCCCGCGGCGTGCTCGTCGACGGGGTCGGCGCGGACGGGCAGCCGGTCACCTACGTCGGCCAGCCGGTGCTGGTGGACGGCGCGGGCACGGTCGCGCCGACGCCCGCGCCGGAACACGGGGCCGACACCGAGGCGGTGCTGCGCGAACTCGGTTACTCCGCTGAGGAGGTCGAGCGGCTCGCGGCCGATCGCGTGACCACGGCCGATGCGGTGGACGATGACTTCATTGCGTTGAACGTGCACGCACAGCTGGATCGGCAGAGCGAGTCATAGCGGCCCTCGGCCAGCTAGCCGGCGACGTACTCTTCGAAGATTCGCGGCACGCCGAGCACGAGACTGTGCCCGCCGTGCGTGAGGCGGATCCCGCGGCCGTCCCACGTAAGCGTCCAGCCGTGCATGTCCAGCAGATGGCCAACCGTCGTCAGCAGCGCTCGCTGGCGCACCGCACGCGACCGATCCGGCAGGTCGCTGGCCATGCCGACCCGCGCGGCGAGCGCGGGCAAGGTGAGCCCGGCGAGCTCCGCGATGCGCGCGTCGACCGCCAATGCCACCGGCGCGAGATGCAGGTCAGCAATGTCATGCGGCAGGGTCACGGCGCACGCCCTTCCTTGCTGAGAACGAGAACGCCGTCACCGGCGTCATCGCCATCGCCCGCGCCGTTGCGGGTGAACGCGAACCCCTCGTACTGCTTGCCCTGGGCGGACTCGCACTCCGCTCGGTACGCGACGATGCCGCCCGTGTAGGGCAAGATGACCCGCGGCTTGCCGGGCACGTTCGCGCCCACGTACCAACTGTTCGTGGTCGCGAGCAGCGAGTGGGTGACCAGTTCGTTCACGTGCTCGGTCCACCTTTGCTCGTGGTCGACGTGTGCCTCCACGCGGAATGCACCTCGTTGCCGCGTGTACTCGATCAGCCCCGCCACCCAGTCGACCTGGAATTCGTTTGTCATGACCACGTTCGACAGCACGGACGGGCTCCCCGGCCCGCCGATCATGAAGAGATTCGGGAAGCCGGCGATCGCGATGCCGAGGTATGTCTTCGGACCGCCGCTCCACACCTCACGCAGCGGCTGACCGCGGTTCCCGCGGATGTCGATGCTGGTCAGCGCTCCGGTGAGCGCGTCAAAGCCGGTCGCGAAGATCAGGACGTCCAGCTCGATCTCCCGCGCGCCGGCCCGAACACCGAGTGCGCTCATCGACGTGATCTCGTCGCGCTTCACGTCGACGATCTCGACGTCGTCCCGGTTGAAGGGTTTCGTAGAAGTCCGTGCCGACGCACAACCGCTTCGTCCCCAACGCGTATCCGGTGGGCACGAGCATCTCGGCCCGGACCGGATCGGTCACCAGCGAGCGGATCTTCCCCCTGACGAAGTCGGCGACCTCGGCGTTGACGCCCGCGTCGGTCATCACGTCGCGAAAACTGCCCTGCAGCGACGCGCCGCCGATCTGCCAGCGCCGTTCCATCACCTCGCGACGTTGCTCAGCGGTGTACTGCGCCGCCGCCATGCTCCGCGTCCTGCGTAGCTCGGGGTCCATGAGGACATCGCCGGAGCCGCCGATTTCGCCGCGCCACATCGCGGCCCGGATTTCGGCGCGATGCTGCCGCCATCGGGCGTATTCCGCTTCGCCGAGCAGCATATTCCGGGCGGGCACGGTGAAGCCTGGCGTCCGGATGAACACGTACAACCGCTGCGCCTGCTGCGCGACGATGGGGATCACCTGAGTGCCGGAGGAACCAGTGCCGATGACGCCGACGCGCTTGCCGCGCAGGTCGGGATCCACGCGCGGCCACCGCGCCGTGTGGTAGGTCTCGCCGGCAAAGTCCGCGAACCCGGGTATGTCAGGAAACACGGGTTCGGTGATGGGGCCGGTTGCCATGACGACAAACCGGGCACGGTAGGCGTCGCCACCTCGGGTCTGCACCGTCCATTCGCCGGACCCGTCGTCGAATGCCGCGTGGGTGACCCGACTCTGAAGTCTGATGTCGCGAAGGAGGTCGAGTCGCTCGGCCACGAATCGCAGGTACGCCTGGATCTCGGGCTGACCAGAGTACTTCTCGGTCCAGCGCCACCCGTCATCCAGCTCCGGAGAGAACGAATAGGAGTAGACCAGGCTCTCCACGTCACACCGCGCGCCGGGGTAGCGGTTCCAGTACCACGCCCCACCCACGTCGTCCGCGGCCTCCAGAAGGAGAGTCTCCAGGCCCGCGTTGCGCAACTTGTGCAGCGTGTACAGCCCGCCGAATCCGGCACCGACGACAATTGCGTCGTACGCGCGCACCTCGGTCATCAACTACCTCCCCAAGCCCTGCACCCCAGGGGCACGCAACGCTGCAAAACGATTTTAGGATACTCTTTTGGTCGAGCTGCGGCTACGCCTATCCGCACACCGGGAGGGACGCATCCGAACCAGCCGTGCTCGCCGACCTGCTCGCCGCACTCACCGATGACCGATGAGATCCACGTCGACGGCGACCGGTGCGCTCGTTGCGCGCAGCACATCGTCTGCGGAGACACCGTCGGCGAGCTCGCGCAGTACAAAGCCGACGTCGGTCACGTCGAGCACGCCGAGCTCGGTGATCACCCGACTTACGACGCCACGTCCGGTGAGCGGCAGGGTGCAATGCTCAACGAGCTTGCTGCTGCCGTCCTTCGCGGTGTGTTCCATGAGGATCACAACGCGGCGCGCGCCCCGGACGATGTCCATCGCGCCACCCATGCCCTTCACGAGCTGACCTGTGACCATCCAGTTGGCGAGGTCGCCGGTCGCCGAGACCTGCATGCCACCGAGCAGCGCCATGTCGAGGTGCCCGCCGCGGACCATCGCGAACGACAACGCCGAGTCGAAGATGGACGCACCGGGCGCAACGGTGACCGGCTCCTTGCCCGCATTGATCGTGTCCGGGTCCTCGTCCTCGGGAGACGGGAACGCGCCGACGCCGAGCAGGCCGTTCTCCGTGTGCAGGACAACGCGCACGGCCGGGTCGAGATAGTGCGGGACGGACGTCGGAATGCCTATCCCGAGGTTGACATACATACCGTCCTGCAGCTCCGTGGCGCCGCGCGCCGCGATCCGTGCCCGGACGTCCGAGCTCATACCCGGGCCACCGCCGCCCGCTTCTCGATGCGCTTCGGCGTCGCCGGCGACGCGGGCACCACGCGCTGCACGAAGATGCCCGGCAGGTGGATCCGATCGGGATCGAGCTCGCCGGCCGGCACGATCGTCTCGGCCTCGGCGATGGTGACCCGTCCGGCCATCGCGCACAACGGGTTGAAGTTGCGCGCGGTCGAGTGGAAGACCAGGTTGCCGTCGGTGTCGGCGATCGCCGCGTGGACGAGCCCGAAATCGCAGGTGATCGCCCGCTCCAATACCACTTCGACCCCGCCGAGCGTGCGCACCTCGCGCGGTTCGCTGAACTGCGCGACCGAGCCATCGGGGGCGTAGCGCAGCGGGATGCCGCCGCTCGCGAGATCCGTCCCGCCGCCGACCGGTGTGTAGAACGCAGGTATGCCCGCCCCGCCGGCGCGCAGCCGTTCAGCGAGCGTGCCCTGCGGGATCAGCTCCACCTCCAGCTCGCCGGACAGGAAGCGGCGCGCGAACTCCGCATGCTCGCCCATGTAGGACGACGTCATGCGCACGATCTGCCCGGCCTCGAGCAGAATGCCCAGCCCCCACCCGTCCACACCGCAGTTGTTCGAGACGATGCGCAACCCGCCCACGCCACGCGCCGCCAGCGCGCTGATCAGATCCATCGGGATGCCGCATAGCCCGAAGCCGCCCACCGCGAGGCTGGCGCCGTGCTCGATGTCGGCGACGGCGCGCTCGGCGTCGGTGACCTTGCTCAGCGGGTCACCTCGAACTCGACGAGATCGCGGTCCCAGACGTCAGGCGGGATCGGCCGGGCGCGCAACGCAACCTTGTCGGTCTTGTACTGCGCGTTGTGCGGAAGCTCGTCCATCAGCTCGATGTAGCGCGGGACGAAGTAGTACGGCGCGGTGTCGTTGATGAAGCGGGCGAGATCTTCCGGCTTGAGCGAGCCCGGTGTCCTGGGCACCACCGCGACGGCGATCTCGGACTCCGACTCCAGCTCCGCCGACTGCCGGCCGAACGCGGCCACGTCAGCGACGTCCGGGTGCTTCGCCACCACGGCCTCGACCTCGACCATCGAGACGTTGCGGCCCTTGTAGCGGATGTAGTCCTTCTTCCGGTCGGCGAAGAAGTACTGACCGTCCGGTTCCGCGCGTGCGAGGTCGCCGGTGTGGTGCCACAGGTTGCGCCAGCCCGCGGCGGTGACGTCGGGCGCGTTGAAGTAGCCGGCGAACATCACGAACGGCTCCTTCGGGCGGACGACGATCTCGCCGACCTCGCCGACCGGGACGTCCTCGTCGTTGTCGTCGACGAGGCGGACCTCCAACCACGGCACCGGCCGGCCGATCGCGTTGGCCCGCCACACCGTGCCGTCGTCGGGCGCGGCGAAGATGCGGCACGGCACCTCGCTCTGACCGTAGGCCTGCTGCACGTCGGGGATGCCGAACCGCTCCTTGAACTTCGGCACCTCGCTCCATGGCATCGGCACCGGCACCGCGCAGCGCACCGTGTTGTCGCGGTCGTCCGGTCGCTCATCGGCCTGCATGAGGAACATGTGCATCGCCCCGAGCGTGAAGATCTGCGTCGCCCGGTAGTGCCGGATGCGGTCCCAGAACCTCGACACCGAGAGCCGCGCGTCGATCGCGACCGCAGTGCCACTGACCAGCGACGGCCACATCGCGGTGGTCCATGCGCCGCCGAGGTACATCGGCAGGCAGGAGTACCAGACCTCGTCGTCCTGGATGTCCCGGTCGGCGATCCACCGGACGGCCGAGTGCAGCAGCCCGGCGTGGGTCTGCATGATGCCCTTCGGCGCGCCCGTGGTGCCGGACGACCACCACATCTGCAGCACGTCGTCGTGCCTGGCGACCGACGGCAGTGCGATCGGTTCGCTCGTCATGAGTTCGTCCCAGGCGTGCACCTCCACTCCGGGGCGGCGCAGCGCGTTGAGGTCGGCTTCGCCGGTGACGACGAGGTGCCGCACCTGCCCGAGCGACTCCAGTTCGGCGATAGCGCTCGGCAAGGTAGGCGTCGATGACGAGCACCTCGGCCGTGGACGCGGCGATGTTCCGCTCAAGGAATTCGCCCTTGTAGTCGGTGCTCATCGGCGCCCACCGCCCGCCGAGCTCGGACGCGCCGATGCCGGTGAGGACGAGATCGATCGACGCGTCCATGTGCATCGCGACCACGCCGCCGCGCTGCACGCCGAGCGCGGCGAGCGACGTGGCGATCCGCGCGGTGAGATCGCGTGCCTGGCCATAGGTGACCACGCGGTCGTCCGACATCAGCCATCTGGCATCGGCGTCGTGCTCCGCCTGCTCGGACAGCACGCGCCCCACCACGCGATCGGTCAGGCGGGAGAGGTCGACGATGTGCACGGCATACTCCGAGGGTCAGGGGGCGAGACTGTGAACGGCGTCGCGAACATCGAGGCCGACGGGCAGCAGCGCCAGCACCGGCGTGGTGACACCGCTGGCGACGAAATCGGCGATCTTCGCCTTGCAGACATCCGGCGAGCCGTGCACGCACACGGCGTCGACCACCTCGTCCGGAACGGCGGCGAGCGCGGCCTTGCGATCGCCGGCGTCCCACGCGTTCCACATCGGCGCGAGCGCGTCACCGTGGCCGAGCCACTTCTGGTACTCGCGGTAGACGGGAACGGTGAGGTAACCGGTGACCAGGCCGCGGACCACGGCGCGCACCACGTCGGCGTCCTCGGACGGGCACACCATGATGCGGGTGACGATCTCGGCAGCCGGGCTCTCCGCGCGCACGATCGACGCGACCTTCGCGACGTCCGCGGCCGAAACCCAGTTCAGGATCACGCCGTCGGCCTCCCCGGCGCCCAGGCGCAGCATCTTCTCGCGCAGGGCCGCGACGAGAATCCGCGGTGGCGGATCCGGAACGAGGCCGAGCCGGAAACCGTCGACCGCGAACGTCTCGTACGTCTCGGTGATCTTGTCGCCGGTGAACGCGGCGCGCAGGAAGCGGACGACGTCTCGGGTGTGCGAGTACGGCTTGTCGAACGGGATGCCGTTCCACCTGCCGACGATCACATCCGACGAGGCGCCGACGCCCAGCGCAAACCGGCCGGGCGCTGCGGCCGCCATCGCCGCCGCGGACTGCGCGAGGATCGCCGGCCCGCGGGTGAACGACGACAGGATCGCTGTACCCAGCCGCAGTCGCGGCTCGACGGCAGCGGCCAGGGCGAGCGGGGTGAGCCCGTCCGCACCGTTCGCCTCGACCGACCAGACATCGGTGTAGCCGAGGTCCGCGAGCTCGCGATACAGCTTCGGATGGTCGGGCAGCGGGACGCCGTCCAACGGCACGGTGATGCCCCACTGCAAGCCAGCCATCAGTCGCGCTCCCCCGCCGTGATCGCGAACGCGGTCGCGATGAGCTTGGGAACGATCCACGCGAAGTCCGCGTGCAGTTCGGTGTCGCTCTGTCCGATGATGTAGCGGTGGTAGGAGCCTTCGGCGATGCAGCCGAGCTTGAACAGCGCGAGCGCTTCGTAGTAGCGGCGCTCGTCGACCGCTCGGCCGGACACCTCCGCATATCGCTGCGCGAGTTCGGCTCGCGTGGGTGCACCCGGGCGCTGGCTCGCGTTGCCGTAGAACACATTGAGCGGTGACTCTTCGCCGGCTTCGGTCCACAGGCCGAGCACCCAGCCGAGATCGACGAGCGGGTCGCCGACCGTCGACTGCTCCCAGTCGAGGACGCCGGCGACGCGGGGCGGGAGGTCGTTCGCGAACAGCACGTTGAGGAACTGGTAGTCGCCGTGGATGATGCCGGGTGCTCCCGACTCGGGCTGGTTCGTGCGCAGCCACGAGGCGACGTCGTCCAGTCTCGGCAGCTCACGGCTGCGGTAGTTGGCGAGCTGGCCCAGCCAGCGGTCGACCTGTCGGTCGAGGTAACCGGCCGGCCGACCGAATCCGGCGAGCCCGGCCGCCTCCCAGTCGATGCCGGAGAGCTGGGCGATGACCTCGATGAAGTCGAACATCATCGCGCGCATCGCGCCATCGACCAGCGCGTGCCCAGGGTAGGGCTCTTTGAGATGGAACCCGTCCACCTTCGACATGAGGAGGAACCGCGAGCCGACGACCGTCTCGTCCGTGCAGAGGTGGATCGCGGTCCGGATGCGGAACCCGTGACCCGGCAAGCGCCGGGAGCACCCGGTACTCCCGGGAGACGTCGTGCGCGGACGCCGACAGCTTGTGCCGCGGCGGACGGCGCAGGATCACCGGCTCGCCGTCGGTCGTCAGCTCGAAGATCTCGTTCGAGCTGCCGGACGTGATGCGGCGGATGTCGTGGACGGGCCCGAGCGCCGGGACCTCGCGATCGAGGTAGCGGAGGAGGTTTTCCTCGTCGAGATACTGCTCGACGCCCGTCATCAGAGCTCCTCGCCCGTCGCCACTCAGCGGTTCAGGCTCAGCGCATCGAGCGCTTCGGCGAACCGCTCCCGGGCGCCGACCGCCCGGGTGGGGACGTGCTCGCTCGGCACTTCGCGGGCCTCATATCCGCGAAGCACACGCCGCGCGACCGTGACGCGGTGGATCTCGTCCGGGCCGTCGACGATGGAGAACGAGCGCGCCTGCCGGAACATCAGCTCAAGCGGCAGGTCGGTCGAGTAGCCGAGCGAGCCGTGCACCTGGATCGCCTTGTCGACGACGTCGAACAGGATGCGCGAGCCGAAGTACTTGATCATGGCGATCTCGGTGCGTGAAGCCGACGCGCCGACCTGGTCGATCTTCCAGGCCGCATGCAGGGTCATCAGCCGGGCAGCCTGTATCTGCGCCGCGGAGTCGGCGATGTAGTTCTGGATCGACTGCTTCTCGGAGAGCAGCGAGCCGTGCGCGTAGCGCGACAACGAGCGCTCGCACATCATGTCGAAGGCGCGCTGCATCATGCCGATCCACCTCATACAGTGGTGGATGCGGCCCGGGCCGAGCCGCTTCTGCGCGAGCAGGAAGCCTTCACCGGGTGCGCCGATCAGGTGATCATCGGGCACCCGGACGTCCTCGTACTTGATCTCGGAATCGCCCGTCGACCAGTTCAGGTGGTGCTCGCAGGGCTCGGCCATCGTGCCGATCGTGCGGAGCATGTTCACGCCCGGCGTGCCCTTGGGGACGATGAACATCGATGCACGCTGGTGCGGCGGTGCGTCCGGGTCGGTGACCGCCATGACGATCAGGAAGTCGGCGCTCGGTCCGTTCGAGGTGAACCACTTGTGGCCGTTGATCACCCACTCGTCGCCGTCGCGTACGGCGCGAGTGGACAGCAGGGTCGGGTCGGCGCCCGCACCGGGCTCGGTCATCGAGAACGCCGAGCGCAGCTTGCCCTCGAGCAACGGGTACAGCCATCGCTGCTTCTGCTCCTCGGTGGCGCCGATGGCGATCAGCTCGGCGTTGCCGGAGTCGGGCGCCATGTTGCCGAACACCTCGGAGGCGTAGAACGCCTGGCCGAGGATCTCGTGCAGCAAGGCGAGCTTGACCTGCCCCATCCCACCGCCGCCGAGCTCCGGCGGCAGGTGCGCGGCCCAGAGCCCGGCGTCCTTCACCTCGCGCTGCAGAGGTTCCTCGAGCTGCAGCAGGGTGTCGCGGTCGACGCCGAGGACCTCCAGGTCGCGCACCTCGGTCTTCACGAACGCGCGGGCCCAGTCCAGCTTCTCCTGGTACTCCGGGTCGGTCGAGAAGTCCCACATGTCGGTGTCCGCCCTTCCGTCAGCGCGCGCTGGACAGTTGGCTGTCGGCGCGGCGCTGCCGATGCATCTCCGGCGAGCCTAGATAGGCCCGGTCGAACACGGCACGTCGCAGGAAGAAGTGCAGGTCGCATTCCCACGTGTACCCGATGCCACCATGCACCTCGATCGAGCGGCGCGCAGCCGCGACGTAGCGCTCGCTGATGTGCGCCTTGGCCAGCGAGGCGAAGCCACTGGCGTCGTCCTGGCCGCAGTCGATGGCATGCGCCGCGTACCAATACATGCTGCGCGACGGGAGCACGTCGACGGCCATGTCGGCGAGCTGGTGCTGGATCGCCTGGAAGTGCGCGATCGTGGTGCCGAACTGCTCGCGCACCCTGCTGTACTCGACCGCGAGATCCAGGCACCGTTCGGCCCCGCCGTAGGCGTCCGCCGCGACGAGCACCGCGCCGAGGTCGAGCACGCGCTGCACGGCGTCGGGACCGGCTGCCAGCCGCTCGTGCTGCGGATCGTCCAGCACCAGCGTGGCCATCGGCCGGGTGCGGTCGAGGACCTCGGTCTGGGCGAGGGTGACGCCGTCCGCAGCGAGGTCGACGAGCGCGACGCCGTCGGCCAGCAGGACGACCGTCAGGTCGACGCCATCGCCGACCAGCACATTGCGCTTCTCGCCGACGAGGCGGTTGCCGCGCAGTGCGAACGCGTCGCTGGTCCAGGCGTTGTCCGGCTCGGCGACGGCCACCGTGGCCCGTCGCTCACCCGAGACGAGTTTCGGCAGCCACGTCGCGCGCTGCTGGTCACTGCCGGCGACGGTGAGCGCGTAGTTGGCGAGCACCCGGCCGAGGAACGGCCCGGGAGCGGCCGCGGCACCGAGCCGCTCGGCGGCGACGGCGACGTCCAGGACGCCGCCGCCCGCGCCGCCGTACTCCTCAGGGATGACCAGCTCGGCCAGGCCGAGCGCGTCGAGTTCGTCCAGCGTGCCCAGCTCACTGTCGTAGCAGTCGCGGACCCGGGACAGCGGAAAGCTGCGGTCGAAGAACGCGTCGACGGACTGCTCGAGCAACCGCTGCTCGTCACTGAGATCGAAGTTCACGGCGCGGTCCTAGTTCCCGTTCTCGAACGAGAGATCGCGCGGGAGTCCGAGACCGCGCTGCGCGACGATGTTGCGCTGGATGTTGGAGGCGCCGCCGGCGATGGCACTGCCGATCGAACCGAAGTACTGATACATCCAGCGCTCGGCGCCCGCCTCCGTATCAGCATTGGCACCGGTGTGCGGCAAGAGGCTTGCATCGCCCAGGATGTCGATCGCGATGCTGGCGATCCGCTCGGCGATGTTCGTGTTCGAGATCTTGTTCGTCAGTCCGAGCGTGCCGGACGACTCTCCCTTGAGCGTGCGGGACAGCTGGTAGTAGCCGGAGTACCGATGGGCCTCGACGTAGCCCTGGACCTCCATCAGCCGCGACCGCAGCCGGGCGTCCTCGATCCACGGCCGGCCGTTCGGACCGCGCGTGCGGCGCGCCAGGCGGATCAGGCTGTTCATCAAGTGGTCGGATTCGGCCACGTCGCCCACCCACGCACGCTCGTGCTTGAGCGTCGTGTTGGCGACTGTCCACCCCTCGCCCACGTTGCCGACGACCCAGTCGGCCCCGGTGGTCGCCTCGTTCAGGAACACCTCGTTGAACTCCGACTCGCCGGTGATCTGGCGCAGTGGCCGCACCTCGATCCCGGGTTGGTCCATCGGGACGAGCAGATAGGAGATGCCCCTGCGTTTCGGCGCGTCCGGATCGGTGCGTGCGAGCAGGAACATGTAGTCGGCTTCGTGAGCGAAACTTGTCCAGACCTTCTGCCCGGTGATCACCCACCGATCGCCTTCGAGGGTGGCCCTCGTCCGCAGCGAGGCGAGGTCGCTGCCCGCACCGGGCTCGCTGTAGCCCTGGCACCACTTGATCTCACCGGTGATCGTCGCCTCGATGAAGCGACCCTTCTGCCACTCGGCGCCGACCTCGAGCAGTGTCGGCACGAGAAGCTGCGTCCCGAGCGACTTGACTTCCAACGGGGCGCGCGCGGCGGTGAACTCCTCGCGGATCACTCGCGCCTTCAAGATGTCGGCAGGCTGCTCCGCGCCGCCATAGCAGCGCGGGATCGAACGGTAGAGATAGCCGGCGAAGATGGCCGCCTTACGGAAGGCGGCAATGTCGACCGATCCGTTCGTTGCCTGCCAGTTGGCCCTGAGGAATGCGCGCACCTCCTCACGGAACGCCTCGTAGGCGGGTCCGTATGTCAGATCCATCGCTGCCTCAGGTCATCGAGCTGAATGAGTAAATGAGGATACTCTAA
Source organism: uncultured Actinomycetota bacterium (assembly GCA_963797455.1). Taxonomy (GTDB): domain Bacteria; phylum Actinomycetota; class Actinomycetes; order Mycobacteriales; family Jatrophihabitantaceae; genus Jatrophihabitans. The sequence goes on from CAWCPK010000001.1 coordinate 1,142,616, forward strand.
TGCGCCCTGGCGAGCAACCGGCGGCCGCTTCGGCTACCTCCTACCGGTCGCGGCCTGCAGGTCCGGCGCGGACGTCAGGACGAATCCGTCGTAGCCTCCGGCCGCGACCTCGTCGCACTTCTGCCGGTACACGCCGACGCCGGCGACGTAGGGCATGAAGACTCGCGGCTTGCCCGGGATGTTGTCGCCGAGGTACCACGACTTCGCCAGCGGGAACAGCGTCGCGTTGGCCGTCTCGTTCACGTGCTCGACCCAGGCGTCCTGGGCTTCGTCCGTCGGCTCGATCGTCTCGATGCCCGTATCGCGCAGGTGTACAAGACAATCACTGATCCAGTCGACGTGCTGCTCGATCGACACGACCATGTTGCTGATCACTGATGGGCTGCCTGGCCCGGTGATCGTGAACAGGTTCGGGAAGCCGGCGACCTGAAGGCCCAGGTAGGCACGCGGTCCGGCCGACCACGCCTCGTTCAGCGAGACCCCGCCGCGTCCACGGATGTTCATGCCCAGTAGTGGCCCGGTGATGGCGTCGTAGCCGGTGGCGAAAACGATCGCGTCGAGTTCGTACTCCGTGCCGGCGGTGACGATGCCGTGCTCGGTGATCTCGTCGATCGGTGTGTCGCGGACGTCGACCAACGTCACGTTGTCCCGGTTGTACGTCTCGAAGTACTCGATGTCGACGCACAGCCGCTTGGCGCCGAACGGGTAGTCGACCGGCGTCAGCTTCGCGGCGACCTCGGGGTCGTGCACCGTCTCGCGGATCTTGTCGCGGACGAACTCGGCGATGGTCTCGTTCGCGTCGCGGCTGGTCATCAGGTCGTTGTAGGACATCGACATCAGCGGGGCACCGCCGAGCTGCCATCGCCGTTCGTACTCACCGATCCGCTCGGGGTCGGACACCTCGAGCGCCGACTTCGTGGGCAGGACCGCCGAGTGCCCGCCGCCGGACACCTTTGCGCGCTCGCGATACTCGCGGTAGGTGAGCTTGCGTTGCGCTTGGTACTCGGCGGTGAGCTGGTGGTTGCGTGCCGGCACGCTGTAGTTGGGCGTGCGTTGGAAGACGTACAGGTGCGCGGCCTGCTTGGCGATCTGCGGGATCGCCTGAATCCCGGTCGAGCCGGTGCCGATCACGCCGACGCGCCGGCCGGTGAAATCGACACCCTCGCGCGGCCAGTTGCCGGTATGGACGGTGGCGCCCCGGAACGACTCGAGGCCGTTGAACTGCGGCACCTGCCAGACCGACAGGCAGCCGGACGCGGCGATGACGAACCGGGCCGACACGACGTCGCCCTCGTTGGTCTCGACGGTCCAGCGCTTGGTGTCCTCGTCATACGCGACCGAGACGACGCGGGTGTCGAACTTGATCAGGCTGCGCAGGTCGAACCGATCGGCGACGTAGTTGATGTAGCGCAGGATCTCCGGCTGGGTCGGGTAGCGCTCGGTCCACTCCCACTCCTGCTCGAGCTCGGCGGAGAACGAGTACGAGTAGTCCATGCTCTCGACGTCGCAGCGAGCACCGGGATAGCGATTCCAGTACCACGTGCCGCCGACGTCGCTGCCGGCCTCGAAACCCTGTGCCGTGAAGCCGAGCGCACGCAACCGGTACAGCTGGTAGAGACCGGCGAACCCCGCGCCGACGACCACGACGTCGAACTCTTCCACGCACGCCTCCCACGTTCTTGGTGATCGAGATTCAGGATACTTTATTAACTTGCGGGCCACCAGGCGCTCAGCGGTTTGCCGCTGCCCGGATCAGGTCGGCGGCCCGCTCGCCGATCATCACGGTCGGCGCGTTCGTGTGACCGGTGATCAGCGTCGGCATCACGGACGCATCGACGACTCGCAGCCCGTCGACACCCCGCACCCGCAACTTCGGATCGACCACCGCTGTCTCGTCGAGGCCCATCCGGCACGTCCCGACGGGATGCTCACCGCGCCAGGAGTAGCTGCGGAAGTACGTCTCCCAGTCCGAATCGGACTGGATCTTGTCACCGGGCAGGAACTCACCCACCACGTACGGACGAAGCGCATCGCACTCGAAGATCTGCCGCGTCTTGCGGCAGATCGCCGTCAGCGCGTCGATGTCCTCCGGCTCGGCGAGCAGTCGATGTTCGATCCTCGGCTTGTCCTCCGGCCGGGCGGAGTGCAGCGTGACGAGCCCGCGCGCCTTGGGGTGACTCACCGAGGGCAGCGCCATGCACGTCGAGATCTTCATCGGCTTGAGCTCGTTGACGTCGTGGCGGTATTCGATGTCCTCTCCCGCGTCGGTGCCGGGCACTGCGCCGCTGAGCCCGAGGGGGGCGAAGATGATCTCGTAGTTGGGGCGACCGCGGTCGATCGGCAGCCGGCCGAAAGCGATCGAGTGCGCGGCTGCGACGGTGACAGCTCCACGCCCCCGCACGACGAAGTCCAGCCCGTGCCGCAGGAAACCCTTCGGCGTCAACTCCATGTTCAGGGTCGGGATGTTCACCGAATAGACCATCGTCGCGTAGATGTGTTCCTGCAGGTTCGCACCGACACCTGAGTTGTCGACCTGCACCGGAAGTCCGTGTTCGCTGAGCACCTCCCCAGGGCCAATCCCGGAGAGCATGAGCAGCTTCGGAGACGCGAGCGCACCCGCCGAGAGGATGACCTCGCGACCGGCCCGGACCTGCTGCGTCGTGCCGCCTCGCTGGTACTCAACGCCGACCGCGCGTCCGTCTTCGAGCAGGATCCGATTCACCAGCGCACCGGTGTGCACGGTGAGATTGCGCCGGCGCCGGGCCGGCGCGAGGTAGGCGCGTGCGGTGCTGTGCCGGAAGCCCCGGCGCTGGCTCAGCTGGCCGTAGCCGACACCGTCCTGGACGCCGTCGTTGTAGTCATCGTTGAACGGCAGCCCGGACTGCTGCGCTGCTGCGATGAAGGCGTCGGTGATCGGATGGTCGAAGCGCGGGTAGGACACGTGTAGCGGACCGCGCCGGCCACGCGTCGGCCCACCGCCTCGGAAGTGCTCGGCCCGCGTGAAGTACGGCAACACCGAGGCGGACTCCCAGCCCTCGCAGCCGAGCGCGGCCCACTCGTCGTAGTCCGCCGGATTGCCGCGCGTCCACACCTGCCCGTTGATGGAACTGGACCCGCCGAGGACCCGGCCGCCGCCCCAGTGCTCGACGATTCCGTTGCGGCTCGGGTCCGGCTCGGCGGTGTAGCGCCAGTTGTACTTCTCCGGGTCCATCATCGGGAACCCTGCCGGAATCTGGATGAACGGGCTGAGGTCGGAACCGCCCGCTTCCAGCAGCAGAACCCGGCTGCGGCCGTCCTCGGTCAACCGGTTGGCCAGCACGCAGCCCGCCGAGCCGGCGCCGATGATGACGTAGTCGACCTGCTGGCTCATCGCGTGTCCTCGCTTCGCTCGGAGTGTGGCTTCACGAGCTCTGCGCCCCTATTCGCTCCGCAAGCGTCGCTCATCGCCGAACCCTTCCGACTCACCGGACCCCGAAGCATCATTTATAGTATACTCAATTCGACCACAGTGGGCGCTGCCGGCCACACCCGAGGGGAACTCATGCGTATCCACATCGACCGGAGCGTGTGCTCCGGACACGGTCGCTGCTTCAGCCTCAGTCCGGAGGTGTTCGCCTACGACGACGAGGGGTTCGGCGTCCCGAAGAGCGAAGTGATCGCGCCGCAACTCGAGGCGGCCGCCCGGCGCGCAGTGGGCGCGTGCCCCGAACAGGCGATCGAGTTCGACGAGGATTGATGTCCGAACGGCCCGATAACAGAACACTCATTTGACGGGACTCATGCTGCAGACCGACCCCCTAGCCGACCCCCTGGACGGCATCGACCTGTACGAGGCGTTCGAGAGCGAGGTCGGTGCCTGGGTCACCGATCCGTACCCGCGCCTGGCGGAGCTGCTCGCTGCCGGCCCGGTCTATCGAGGTGACGTGCTCGTCGAGCACCTCGGGTTCGCGTCGTCGATGCTGACCGCGTGGCCGGAAGGCCCGCCGATCACGATCCTCGGCTACGAAGAATCGCGCCGCGCCCTGCTCGACGCCGACCACTTCTCGAGCCGCGTCTACGACCGCGGCAGTGTGAAGACGATGGGCACCGGCGCGATCAACTCGCTGGATCCGCCTGAGCACGAGATCCACCGGCAGATCGTCCAGGCCGCGTTCTCCAAGCGCACGATGAGCCGCTGGGAGCACGAGATAGCCGGGCCGCTCGTCGACGAACGGCTGAGCGACGACTACGTCGCGCGCGGAGAGTCGGAGCTGATCCGCGATTTCTGCCGCGGCTACCCGATCTCGGTCATCCACCACATCCTCGGCCTGCCGCGGGAGAACCTCACGCAGATGCACCAGTGGGCCGTCGGGCTGCTGCTGTACCGAACGCAGCTCGATATCGCGGTGCTATGCGCAGAACGGATCAAGGACCTCGTCGCCGAGCACGTGGCGCTCCGGCACGAGCAACCGCGTGACGACATGATCAGCACGCTGTGCCACGCCCGGCTGTCGGACGGCTCGGGCATGACCGACACGGAGATCGTGACCTTCCTCCGGACGTTCATCAACGCCGGCAGCGAGACGACGGCAAGTGCAGTAGGGAGCCTCTTCTGGCACCTGCTCACCAACCGGGACCAACTCGATCTTGTCCGCAGCGATCGCGGCCTCATCGGCCCGGCGATCGACGAGTCCCTTCGGCTCGAGCCGCCGCTCGGGATGACCTGGCGGCTCTGCGTCAGCGACGTCGAGCTCGGCGGCGTCGAGATCAAGGCCGGGTCGCCGGTTGCGGTGTGTGTCGCCGCGGCCAACCGCGATCCGCGGCATTTCGAGCAGCCGGACCGGTTCGACGTGCGGCGTCGCGGCAAGGCCAACATCACGTTCGGCTTCGGCCGGCACATCTGCCTCGGGCAGCACGTCGCCCGCATGGAGCTGAAAGTGGCGCTCAACAAGTTCCTCGATCGACTGCCCAGGCTGCGCCTCGACGACGACGCACCTACGCCTGGGCTGCGGGGCTTCTTGTTCCGGGCACCGCGCTCGTTGCCGGTTCGCTGGGATTGAGCCGCGCGTCTGCCGTTATCGATACGCGAACTGCGGACATCCTGGGCATGGCATTGATGCTCTGGACGTCGTCCACGAGAGAGACCAGTCGAGCGACGTTCGAACCGAACTGCCGTGGGTCGGACGCTGCGTCGGGAAGATCGCCGAACGCGTGCGTGAGCGTGACCACGTCGTGGCGCAACGTGTCGTCAGGCTCGAGCACGGCGTCGATGCAACCGTGCGCGGAGGCTACGCGCACGAGGTCGCCCGCGACGAAGCCGTTCCGCGACATCTCGTCCGGATGCATCCGACACGGATTGTGCGGCGCTTCGGCGAAGGCGGGCCGGCGCCGCCCGACGGAGTTCATGGCGTCGACCATCCGGCGAACGCACAGCAGGTACGGACGGTCCGCCGACACCTCGATCCGGTCTCGCCCGAGCACCGCGGACAGCTCGCCTGCGACATCGGCGGGCAGGAGATCGAAGTGTCCACCGCTGCCGTCGCTCGGTTCGGCGACCGGCTGCGCGAGCTCCTCGAAGGCAAGCCCGTGCGGATGATCGCGCAATCGGCCGACGACGTCTTCGGCAGGACTGCTTCGCAGTAGTTCACCGATCAACTCGTCGTCGGTCGGTGGCGACTCGTCCGGAAAAAGAGCATGGGCACCGATCCGTAGTGGCAGGCCCATCGACCGCGCGATGTCGGCGAGGAGCCGCCAGTCATCGCGGACGCTCGGTGGGTCGAGAACCGGCGCGGTGTACTGAGCAAACGGCACGTCGTACCAGTCGTCGACCGTGTACGTGGTGTCCGCGCGCTCGAGCGGCAGCGTGGGCGCCAAGACGAAATCGGCGAGCTGTGCGGTCTCGCTCGGAAAAGGCTCGAGCGCCACGAGCAATTCGAGTGACGACAGCGCCTGCACAGTACGGAGTTGGTCGGGTATGGCGGCGGCCGGATTACCGCCGACCACCAACAGCGCCCTGATCCGATCGGCGGCCGGCTCCAGGATCTCGCGCGGCACCGTCGCCGTCGGGACGTCGTTGTAGAACTGGCCGAAGCCGAACCTCGTCCGGTAGCCGGTTTCCCATTGCCTGGTGGGTCCGACGACCTGAGCGCGAGCCCGTGGTGCCGGCTTCAGCACGCCGACGGCGCGCAACGGTTCGCCCGCCCTCGGGAATCGTCCGCACACGACATTCAACGCCTGCACGAGATGCTCGTTGAGATTCGACGACGGTCCCATGTCCGGTCCGGTGCCCGTCGTAGCCATGCCGCGTCGCGCGTTCGCGAACTCGTGTGCGACATCGACGATCTCGGCTGCGGTAACTCCCGCGAGGTCAGCCACAGCGCTGGGGCGTGCTCGCGACACCGCCTCGCGCAGTTCGTACGTGCCATTCACGTGCTCGGCGCAGAACCCCTCGTCATGGAGTCTTTCGTCGAGGATGACGTGCAGCATGGCCGCCGCAAGGAGCGCATCCATCCCCGGACGCAGTTGAATGTGCCGATCGGCTTCGCGCGCGGTCTCGGTGCGCCGCGGGTCGACGACGACCAGGCGCAAACCCGCGGCGCGGGCCGCGCGCAATGCACGCCGCCCGCCGTGGATCGGGAACCCGGTGAGCCCGCCGCCCTGCATCGAGACAAGCGGATTGGTGCCGAACAGCATCCAGATGTCCGAGCCGGCGAACCGCTGCTGGCCGGCTTCCCAGCGGCCCAGTCGACCCATCGCGATCCATTTCGCCGACTGGTCGATCGTCATCGTCTTGAAGAACTTGCGGGTGCCGATGCCACTGACCAGCGCGTCGACAAACGGCACCGTCAACGTCGAGAAGTACGCCTGCGTCCCCAGATAAACGCCGATTGCATCAGCGCCGTGGGCGTCGAGTATCGCGCGTAATCGGGCTGCCACCTCGGCGACGGCCGCGTCGGTGTCCATTGGCGTGAAGCGTCCGTGACGGTCACCGCGTTGCGCGGTGCGAAAGCGACTGTCGGCGGAGTGCAGGCGCCCGATCCCCCGGCCCTTCCGGCACGAGTAGCCAGCCGTGGCCGGATGCTCTCGGTCGCCGGTCGCGCGGGTCACCACACTTCCCCGATCGGACTCCTCGATGTCCACGAGAAGGCCGCAGTACGCGGGGCAGATCCGGCAGAACGTCACCTCGCTGCGCGTGTGCGGATACGTCACCGACCCGACAACACCCTTCCGTGCGGGGCAGAGAGGGGCCGCGCTACGAGTCCTGGAGCTCCAACTGCTCGGATGTCGTCTCGGGTCCGCCGAGATACAGCTGCTCGATCTCGGAGGCGCGGCTGATCAGCTGCGACGTCGGAAGTTCGAGCGCTATCCGGCCCTCGTTCATCACGACCGCGCGGTCGGCGACCATCGCCGCATAGTGCAGGTGCTGTTCCACGACGACGACTGCGATCGCGTGCTCCTCCGCGAACTGCCGCACACCCGAGAACAGCCGGTCGCACACGACCGGCGCGAGGCCGAAGGAGAGCTCATCGAGCAGCAACACCCTGGGGCGGCGACACATCGCGCGAGCGAGGGTGAGCATCTGCTGCTCACCGCCGGACAGGCTCCCCGCGCGGACGTTCAGCCGACCCCGGAGTTCGGGGAACAGGGCCACTGCGTCGGCGATGTCGACACCGCCGACCCGGAGGTTCTGCGCGGTGGTCATCGGCCCGAATACGCTGCGGCCCTCGGTGACCAGGCCGAGCTGCCCGCGCATGCGCCGATGCGGCGGACCCGCCACGGGCCTTCCGTCGATCGCGATGACGCCGGTCGAGCGCTTCAAGAAGCCGCTGATCGCCATCAACGTCGTCGTCTTTCCGGTGCCGTTTCGGCCAAGCATGGCAACGACCTCACCGGCATCGACGCGCAGGTCGAGCTCGCGGACGACGACGGCGTCGCCGTATCCCGCCGTGAGACCACGGACGCTCAGGCCCGCGGTGCGCACTTCAGCTACCGCGCTCGTCATCGGTGCACCTCCTCGGGAACGGCAACCGCCTCGAGCTCACGCGGCTCGGCAGAGGTGCCCAGATACGCAGCGCGTACGACGTCGGATGCAAGGACGTCGGCCGGCAAGCCGTCCGCCACGACAGCGCCGAAGTCGAGCACGAACACACGGTCGCAGAGCCCGGCGACAACGTCGACGTTGTGCTCGATCAGCAGCACGCCGATGCCCAGCTGCTTCACGACCGTCCGGATCGCCCGGCTCATGGCGTCGCGCTCGGTCTGGTCGAGGCCGGCCGCCGGCTCGTCCAGGCACATCACCCGCGGCTTCGCGGCGAGTGCCCGGGCGACCGCGACGAGTTGCCGGGTGCCCTGCGGCAGCGTGTTGATCTCGGTGTCCAGCCACAGTTCGAGGCCGAGCACCCGGACCGCCTGGGCCGCCGCGCCGGTCAGCCGGTCCGAGCCGGGACGGACCCAGCCCGTGATGTAGGCGGCGATGCTGCGCGAGTCGTGCGCAGCGAGGAGGTTCTCGCGGACGGTCAGGTCGGAGAACAGCTCGAGGTTCTGGAACGTCCGGCCGAGGCCAGCTCGGGAGCGCCGGCGAATGCTCCATCTCGAGATTTCGCTGCCACCGAGCTCGATCGCGCCGCCGGTCTTGCGGGCGAAGCCGGTGATCGTGTCGATCAGGCTCGTCTTCCCGGCGCCGTTAGGCCCGATGACCCCGACGACTTCGCCCGCCGCCACCTGGAGAGTCACGTTGTCGACCGCCGTCACCGGTCCGTACCTCAGGCTGAGTCCGTCGACGCGGAGGACGACGTCTCCGTGCCGGGCCGCCAGCTCCTCCACTGGAGCATGCTGGGCCAGTTCGTCGCCTTCGCGTCGCCGCGCCCGCAGCCGCGGTGAGGCGATGGCGCGAAGCAGCCGCACTCGCTCGACGAGCCACGCCTTCTGCTCGCTCATCAACGCGATGATGCCGTTCGGGTTCTGCAGCATGATCTGCACGACGAGCAGCCCCGACGCGATGGCGAGCAACTGGTCGATCTTCGAGGAGAGGTTCCGGAACAGGAAGGAGACCGGTCCCCCGTTGCTGATCACACCGCTGTAGATCCCTCCGGCGACATAGCCGACGCCACTGACGATGGTGAAGGCGAGCGCGTAGATCGACTTGAACACGTCGAAGTTGGTGAAGGTCACCGTGCGGCTGCGGAACACGGTGAGCGAGCCGGCCAGTCCGGCAACCGCGCCACCCAGGGCGAACGCCGCCACCTTCGTGCCACCGACCGAGATCCCCAGCGCGGCCGCGCCTCGCTCATTGGCCCGCACCGCGAGGAAGCGCCGGCCGGCGACGGACCGGCGCAGGTTGACGGTGCCGATCGCGACGACGACCAGAATGATCATGACCAGAATGGTGAACCGTTGCGGATGCAGGCCTGGGTCCATGTCGGCGCCGAACAACGTCGGGTTCGGTACCACGATGCCGTCGAAGCCGTTGTTGCCGATGAACACCGACGAGATGAACACCGTGTTGGCGATGACGATGCTGAAGACCAGCGTCGCGACGGTCAGGTCGATGCCACGGACCCGGATCGCCGGCAGTCCAAGTAGCAGCCCGGCGACTGCGCCACCGAGCGTGCCCACGACGATCGTCATGCCGTACCCGAGGCCCCAACTGCCGACTGCGTGCGCGCCGAGCAGGGCACCGACACCCATGAGGGCATACGTGGCGAGACTGACCTGGCCCGCGTAGCCGGTGACGATGACGATCGAGAGGCTGACGAGCGCGGCGATGGCCGCGTTGGCCATCGAGATCGACCAGCCATTGCTGAAGCCGAGTGCCACGAACACGGCGATACCGAGCCAGAGGGCGGCCTGTGTCGGGCGCAGCCGCCCGGTGCCCACCTTCGGCAAGCGGCTTTCGGCGAAGCCGCGCCCGGGGACCGCCGTCCCGCCAGCTATCAGGGCGACGGTGATGACGACGAACGGCGTCATCAGCCGGATCCAGTCCGTGATGTTGTAGAGGATCATGACGGATTCGGCGATGCCCATGGCCAGCGCGGCGGCCACGGTGATGAAGTAGTTGCGGAACTTGCCGAGCAGGCTCGCCGCCAGCGCGTAGTTGATCAGCAGCGTCAGCTGGGTGGGCGACAGGCCGATGGATGGGACGACGAGGATGCCCGCCGCCGCCGCGAGCGAACCACCGAGCGTCCAGGTGATGATGCCCGCGGGGTGCGGTGAGATGCCCAGCGTGGAGGCTGCGACGGGCTGAACCTGCAAGGCGGTCGCCGACAGCCCGAGCCGGGTGAACCGGAACAGCAGCGGAAGGAGGATCGTCAGCGCGGCGACGACGATGAGGACGATCGCGGCGTCGTGTCGAAGCGGTGCACCGAAAACGTCGTAGCTGTCATGCCCGAGGAACCGCGGTATGACCACGGTCTCCGAGGAGTAGAGCAGCAACGCCGCATTTTGGATGATCAGCAGCACGCCCAGGGTGGCGATGACCCGGGCCAACTCCGACGCGTTTCGCAGCGGGTACATCACGAGCAGGTAGACGAACAGGCCGATCACCGCGCCGGCGACGATGCCCATCGTGATCGCGGGCCCGACGCCCCACTTGGCGACGGGAGTCAGGCCGTGAGTGGCGGCGCCGTCCTTGTAGAACTCCCAGAACACGTAGGTGCCGGCCATGCCGATGGCGCCGTGCGCGAAGTTCAGCACCCCGGAGCCGCGGTAGATGGTCACCACGCCGATCGCAGTCAGCGCGTACGCCCCACCTGCGGTGAGCCCGACGATGATGAAGGTCCAGAGCTGCATCAGCGGTGCACGCTCCCTTGTCTGTGCTGGTGCCTACAGCCGACCGGCGCCGTCGCCCGGCCCTGGGGTCGGCCAGGGCCGACCCCAGGAACCGGTGCGCGCGGCGCCGGTGTGGCTAGCGGGCTTGGTCATGACGAGCAGCAGGTCACTTCCGCCATGTTCGGGAAGCCGGAGCTCCACGAGTTCGACGCAGAGGTCAAGCTGCCGTCGGAGTTGACGCTCTCGGCCGTGCCGTACACCTGGACGATGCGCGGGCTGTCCTTGAGCGGGCCGGGCTTCGACCAGTCGAGCGGCGGGGCCACACCGGTCTCGACCGGATGCGCGTCGATGTAGGTCTGCATGTCGGCAGTACTCAGCGACGCCGCTCCGTTCATAACAGCTGCCAGGCTCAGCACGCCCTCGTACATGTTGAAGGCGTTGTCGCTGAGGGTGTCCATATCCTTCGGGGCGCCCACCGCCGAGGCGTACTTGTCGATGTTGTCGAGCATTTCCTGCCGCACCGGGAACTTGCTCGGGTCGACAGCCCAGCTGCCGGCCACCCGCAGGCTGAGGCCGTTGTCGTGCGCGACCTTGAGCGCGCGGGTGCCGATCGAGGTGCTCGGTTCGAGGATCGTCGCCTGCACGCCGGCGTCGGCGAGCGCCTGCAGGACCGGCGCGGTGATCGCATCGGAGGCGACGATGACGACCGCATCGGCGCCGTCGGCGAGGACCTTGGCGGCGTACGGCTGGAAGGCGGTGGTCGTGGCCGGGTAGGTGAGCACCTTGAAGTTGGTCACGCCCTTCGCGGCCAGGCCGGCCTTGGCGAACCCACAGATCGGATCGATGAAGGCACCAGCGGCACCGATGCAGTCGACCTTCTTGAACTCGCCTTGCTGGGCGAGGACGCCGACGTTCTGGTGAGCGTAGATGCCGAGCCCGGCCGGGTAGGACAGCGGGCTCGTGCCGTCGTCTGGCCAGATCGGCACGTTGAACCAGTTGAGGATGTCCGCCTTCTTGATCAGCGGCCAGGCGACGTTGCCTTCGATGCCGACGGATTCAACCAGTGCCGAGACCTTGTCCTTGTTGATCAGCTGATCGGCACACGTCGCGGCGACGTTCGGGTCACCCTTGTCGTCGCAGTGCACCCACTTCAACGGTCGGCCCTTGATGCCGCCGTTGGCGTTGACGACGTCGACGGCGATCTGGGCCATGTACTGAAGATCCGGGAACGAGGCGAGTGAGGCCGAGATCGGATACATCGAACCGATGACGACGGGTGCACCGCTCAGCTTCGGCCCGGACGAGGTCGGCGCGGACCCCGCACTGGAGTTCGATGACCCACCGCCGCCGCTACTCGAGCACGCTGCGAGTGCCAGTGCGAGGCCGGCGATGCCTGCACCCCAGCGGAGCCGCTTTCCAAGCATCATGTTTCCCCTTGAGTCCGGCGAGCGTGGCATTGCTCGCACCTTCGGAACGTCCGTGTGATTGAGCACACTCTATTTGATTCAGCGCACTCTATTTCGGATTCTGGCCGCCGTCAAGGAAATCCCGAAGTCCACCGCAGATTGATCAGACACCCACCGCGCATGCCCCACTGATGCGCTCGAACGGTGCTGGACGAGGGTGATCCGAGACTGACGTCGGTTACGATTGAGTATACTCAACTGTGCACATGGGGAGTAACGTGCGCCTCCACAGAGGAGGAGCCGATGCGTGCAGCAGTCCTGGAAGGTCTCGCCCGCCCACTCGTCGTGCGCGACCTGCAGACCGCTGAACCCGGACCGCACGAGGTCGTCGTCCGGATGACTGCGAGCGGCGTGTGCCACACCGATCTGTCCGTCCTGCGCGGAAGCATGCCACTCCCGGTTCCGGCCGTGCTCGGCCACGAAGGTTCCGGCGTCATCGAGCGGGTGGGCACGGCGGTGCAGCGCGTGCAACCCGGCGACCGAATCGTCACGTCGGCCGCCGGGGCGTGTGGCAGCTGCTTCTTCTGCGTCCGCAACGAGCCGCAGTCCTGCGAGCAGATCTCTACCCTCGTCACCACGCCACGGTTTCTCGACGGGGCGGGCACCCGAGTGCAGGGATACGCCGGGCTCGGCACGTTCGCCGAGGCGATGACGGTGCACGAGTCGTCCGTCATCCCGGTCCGCACGGACTTGCCGGCCGAGCAACTCGCCCTGGTCGGCTGCGGGGTGGTGACCGGCGTGGGTGCGGTGTTCAACACCGCGCGCGTCGAACCGGGGATGACAGTGGCTGTCCTAGGGTGCGGAGGCGTGGGCCAGTCGGCGATCCAGGCAGCGACTCTGGCCGGCGCGGCGCGCGTCATCGCCGTCGATCCGGTCGAGCGCAAGCGCGAATCGGCCGTCCGGGCCGGCGCGACGGATGCGCTCGTGCCGGACGACGGTCTGCCCGAGGCCGTCGCCGAGCGCACCGACGGACGCGGCGTAGACGTCGCGATCGAGGCGGTGGGCTCGGCCGCGACGATCACCTCGGCGTGGCAGATCACCCGCCGTGGCGGCACGGTCGTGGTCGTCGGGGCCGCTCCCCCGGACGAAGTCGTGCGCTTCGCCGCGGCCGACCTCGTCCTGAGCCGCAAGCAGATCAGAGGCTCGATCTTTGCCGGCGGCGACGCGCAGAAGCTGATCCCGCTCATCGTTCGGCTCGCCGAGGCGGGCCGCTTCGATCTCGAATCACTGGTCTCCAAGACGATTCGCCTGGAGGACATCGGTACCGCGTTCGACGACATGGAGCAGGGCCGCGTCACCCGTTCCGTGATCGCGTATGACTGACCTCGCGGGCAAGGTCACCGTCGTCACCGGCGCCGCTGACGGAATCGGTCGAGCCCTTGCCGAGGCGTTCGCCGCCGCGGGTGCCCGGCTGGTGCTGGCCGACGTCGACGAGCCGAAACTCGAAGCGGTCGCTGCCGAACTGTCCGGCCGGGGTGCCGAGGTGCTGGCGGCGCGAACCGACGTGTCGAGCCCGGACGACGTACGCGCCCTGCGCGATTCCGCCGTCGCGAGGTTCGGCACCGTGGATGTGCTCTGTAACAACGCCGGGGTGATGGGTCCGGCCGGCGATCCGCTGTGGGAGCTGCCCGTCGACGAGTGGCAGCGCGTCATGGCGGTCAACCTCTGGGGCGTGCTGCACGGCATCCAGGCGTTCCTGCCGGTGATCCTCGACAGCGGCGAAGCCGGCCACGTCCTCAACACCGCCTCCATGCAGGGCGTCACGTCCGGCGCGCTCATCCCCGAGTACACCGTCAGCAAGCACGCAGTGGTCGCGCTGTCGGAGGCACTGCGCGCGCAACTCGTCGCGCGGGCCGCACCGGTGGGTGTGACGGTCCTGTGTCCCGGCGCGGTGAGCACCGAGCTGGCCGGGCGCGAGCAGGATCGGCTCTCCCGGGTCGACGCGTCGTGGGCACAGGCGCCGGGCGGCGAAGGCCGACAGCAGAGCTGGGGCCTGTCTCTGACGCCGGCCCAGATCGCCACGGCCGCCGTCGGAGCGATGCAGGAGGACCGGTTCTTCGTGTTCACGAATCCCGGATCACGGGCCCGGGTGGAAGCGCGTCTCGGGCCGATTCTCGAGGCCATCGCGCGGCACGAACCCGACGGTCTCTAGCGCACCAACTGCGAAGCGCGATAGCCTCGGAATAAGAGTATACTCAATTACGTCTGAGCCGGGAGGCAGTTGATGAGCACAGCGTCACCGGAGCGCACCGTCGCACCCTTCGACGCCGAAGCGTTCGCGCGCGGATTCCACCTCTACAACGCCGAATTGCAGGACGACCCATACCCGGAGATCGACAAGCTCCGCGCTCAGTGCCCCGTGGCGCACAGTGAGCAGTACGGCGGGTTCTGGGTGATCACGCGCTACCAGGACTGCCGCTACGTGCTGCAGCACCCGGAGCTGTTCTCGTCGGTCCAGAACATCGTTCCGCACACGCAGACCACCGCAGTGGGGCCGGACATCCCGACCCAGATCGATCCGCCCGATCACGGGAAGTACCGCCAGATCATCAATCCGCTCCTGTCGCCACGGGTGGTGGCCGCACTGCAGCCCCGCATGCGTGCTCTCGTCGGCGAGTTGCTCGACGGCATCGTCGAGTCGGGACGCTGCGACTTCCTCGCCGATTTCGCAGTGCCGTACCCGTCACTGATCTTCGTGCCACTCATGGGGCTGCCGGAGTCGGATCTCGAAATGTTCGTCGAGTGGAAGAACAAGATCCTGCACACCTTCGACCCGGACGAGAAGGCGGTGAACTACCAGACGGTCAACAGGGAGCTGCAGGAGTACTTCACCTCGGTGTTCCACGAGCGCCGACGGCGCGACGACCCTGGCGACGACCTGATCGGCAACATGGTGAAGGCGCGCTTCGACGGCGAGCGCCCGCTCACGCTCGCGGAGTTCGTCGGGATGGCCACGCTGCTCTGGGGTGCCGGACTCGACACGGTGACCGCGCAGTTGGCGCTCGCGGTCCACCACCTCGCGGTCAACCCTGAGCTGCGGGATCAGCTGACGGCCAACCTCAGCCTCATCCCGACGGCGATCGAGGAGCTCATGCGCTTCGACAGCCTGGTCAACGACTGCCGCAAGGCGACGACCGACATCGACCTGGGCGGTCAGCAGATCAAGGCCGGCGACATGCTCATGGTCATGTACGGCGCGGCGGGCCGGGACCCCGAGCAGTTCCCAGACCCGTATCGGATCGACCTCGGCCGCCACCCCAACCCGCACTTCGGCTTCGGCGGTGGCATCCATCGCTGCGCCGGCTCACACCTGGCACGTGCGGAGCTGCGGATCGCGATGGAGGAGATCCACACGCGCATGCCGCGCTATCGCCTCGATCCGGAGCAACCGATGAGCCGGCACTTTGGCTACGTCCGCGGGCTGGACAACCTGAACCTGATCATCGACTGATCACCTCGCCCATCACGGTTGGCAGCCACGAGCAGATCCGGCGCCACATCTCGTGTCGCCGGCCCGCGAAGTTGTGGCAATGCGCCGATCCGGTGAGCAGGTAGAGCGTGTAGTCGGGGCAAGACGTGAAGTAGCGGGCGTCACCGTGCGGATCCGGCGTGTTGTCGTGCTCGCCCCAGGCCTGGAACACCGGCACGTCCACCGCCGCGGCCGACTCGCGGCCGAGCGGCGTCGCGGCGACCCGATGAAGCGCCGCACGCGGCAGCACCGTGGCCACCTGCTCGTCGGCGGCCACCACCTCCGGCGGCACGTCATCGAGGTAGAAGCTCGATCTGAGCAGGGCCCGATCCATCAGGTAGTAGCCGTCCCGGCACTCGACCGGCATCCCGGCGAAGCGCGCGGCCGTCTCGGCGAGCAGCGCCGCCTCCGGCCCGTCCGCGGACAGTCCGGCGAGCGGCTGATAGCCATAGCCGAGGACGGCGAGCGCGTCGAAGCTGCGCTGGCCGGCCTGTTGCATGACCGCCAGGCAGCCGCCCATCGAGTGCCCGACGCCCACCAGGGGCAGCGCCGGGAAGCGATCGCGCATCGCGCGGGCCACGGCCGCGTTCGCGCGGCCCATCTCCGTGAGTCCCACCGCATCGCCGTCGGGGGGCCGGCTGCTCTCCCCGGTTCCGAGATTGTCGACGGCCAGCACGAGGTAACCCTGCGCGGCGCAATACTCCGCGAAGCTGTAGCCCGGCCGCCCGGGGATCTCCAGATGCCAGTAGTCCTTCGCGTACGTCCCGCCCGGAATGGCCATGAGCACGCCACGCGGGTGCCCCGCGGGCGTGAACAGCCAGCCGGCGATCGTCGACCGACCGGCAACCGGAACCGAGCCGGACACGTCGAACGACACCAGCTCCCGGTTGATCGCGGTGATCGTCAACTGCGCTCCGCGAGCCGGACCGAGCTGCGCGGGTCGTGCCTGGCGCGCAGCTGTTTCTTGTCGACCTTGGAGTTGTTGGCGGGCAGCTCGTCCATGAACTCGTACCAGCGCGGCCGTTTGTACCCGGCCAGCCGGTCGAGGCACCAGGCATCGAGGATCTGCGGCTCGACGCCGGCGCGAGCCACGACGACCGCCTTGACGCCTTCCCCCCAGCGCGCGTCGGGGACGCCGAACACGGCGCAGTCGATCACCGCTGGGTGCAGCCGCAGCACTTGCTCGACCTCGATGCTGTACACGTTCTCGCCGCCGGTCTTCACCATGTCCTTGAGCCGGTCGAGCATGTAGAGGTACCCGTCGTCGTCCATCCGCATCATGTCGCCGGTATGCAGCCAGCCGCCGCGCAGCGTCTCGGCCGTCGCCTCGGGCATGCGCCAGTACTCGGACATCACGCTCGTGCCGCGCAGGACCAGCTCGCCCGCATCGCCCGACGCGATCGGGCGGTCGTCCGGATCGACGACCACGGCGCGGAACCCGATAAGCGGCCGGCCGACCGTGCCGGGCCGGGCGATCTCCTCGGCCCGGTTCGAGCAAACGCTGAAATTGCCGGCCTCGGTCGAGCCGTAGATGCCCACGTAGCCGGCGTGCGGCACGAGCTCGGCCAGCTCGGCATGCTCGTCCGGCGTGTGCTTGCCGCCCTGACCGGTGAGCAGCCGCAGCGACGACGCATGCGTGGCGCTCATCGGGTGCCGCGCCCCGTTGAGGATTCCGCCGCGCACGAAGGTGCCGATCGTGACACCGTGCCTGGCGATCAGTTCCCACGACTGTTCGAGGGTGTCGGTGCCACCGAACACGACCCGACCGCCCACTGACAGGACCGACATCGAGGTGCCCAACCCGGCCACGTGGAAGAACGGCCCGGCGCCGATCTGCACGTCCGCGCCCGTGAGCCCGAGCCCGGTCACCAGGTTGGTCGCCGACGCGACCCACGCCGCCTGGGACAGCACGCAGCCCTTCGACCGGCCGGTCGTGCCCGACGTGTAGAGCTGGAGCAACGGTCCGCCCGGGTCGGGGCGCGGCATGCTCGGCGGCGCCGGCTCCAGCCCCCGGAAGTGCCGGTGGTGGTCGGCATCGAGGGTGATGGCGGGCAGGTCGTACGCACCGGCGTCCTCGGCCAGCCCGATGTGGTCCGGGTCGACAATCACCAGCCGGGTGTCCGAGTCCGCCAGCTGGTACCGCACCGCCTCAGCGTTGAGCCGGGTATTGAGCAGCACAACGACCGCGCCGAGCAGCGACGCGCCGTACACCAGGCCGAGGTACTCCGGGCCGTTGCTTGCAAGGATCGCGACGCGCTCGCTCTCGCGAACGCCTGACTCGTTCAAGCGCCGCTGCCAGCGGCGGGCGTCCTCGGCGAGCTGGCCGTAGGTCATGCTCCAGTCGTCGCCGGCGAGAGCGACCCGCTTCATCAGCGGGGGCGTGGCTTCGGCGGTGATGAGATCGGCGACGAGCAGCTGGGCGGTCACGCCGGTGCGGCCTCACCGGGTGTGAACCGAGCCGGCAGGCGGTGCCAGCCGTTGGCGCTGCTGATGCTCGAGTATCGCACCGCGCCGTCGACCAGGCGGTAGTCCGGCATGCGGCGCAGCACGGCGCGCACCATCACCGCGAACTCGGCGCGCGCGAGCGTTGAGCCGACGCACCGGTGGGCGCCGACGCCGAAGGCGGCGTGCCGGTTCGGGAAGCGGTCCGGGACGATCTCCTCCGGCCGCTCGAAGACGACCGGATCGTGGTTGGCGGCGGCCCAGCTCAGGAACACGCGATCACCGCGGCGCAGCGTGCAGCCACCGAGTTCGGTGTCCTTCGTGACCGTGCGGGCGAAGCCCTGCACCGGGCTGAAGTAGCGCAGCATCTCCTCGCAGAACGAGCTCATGAATGCCTCGTCGGTCGCGAGCCGGGCGCGGTGCTCCGGGTGCTCGTCGAGGTAGACCAGTGCGTTCGCGGTGAGTGCCGTGGTTGTGTCGATGCCGCCGCCGAGTGTCGTGATCAGGATCGACACGATCTCCTCGTCGGTCAGCCCGCGGCCGTCGACGTCGACCTGGGTCAGCATGGTGATCAGATCCTCGCGTGGGTGCTGCCTGCGGTCGGCGATCTCGGCCGCCACCGTTGCGCCGATGGCGTGCACCATCTCGAGCGCCTCGGCGAACTCCCGCGTGCCCGACGCGTGGGCGACCAGGCCGTGGAACGCCCGCGCGTACCGCTCCCAGTCGTCGAGCGGCAACCCGACGATCAGCAGCGTGGCCATCGCCGGTACCGGGCTGGCGAGATCGTCCACGAGGTCGATCTCGCCCGATTCGAGCACCCGGTCGAGACACCACGCCGTCAGCCGCTCGAACTCCGGGACGAGACGGTCGACCATTTTCGGCCCGAAGGCGGGGTTCATGACCTTGCGGTACGGACGCAGCTCCGGCGGGTCGACCTCGATCGGCAGCAGGCGCAGCGACGGCTCGGCCGGGATGACGATCCCGGTGTAGTCGAGGTCGCCGTGCCGACCCTTCTTCGATGAGAACGTCTCGTCGTCGCGACTGGCCGCGAACACGGCGTCGTAGGTCGCCGCCACCCAGAAACCGTCATGAGCTTCGGTCCACGCCACTGGGCAGGTTTCGCGCATCTCGCGGTAGGTGCTGAGCGGGTCGGCGGCGTACCGCGCCGAGAGGTGGTCGAAGTCGACCACCGGGCGGCTCGTCGTCATCGTCGCGGGCGCTTTCAGACCGCGGCCAGCGGCGAGAAGCCGTCCGGCAGCGCGACCGCCTTCGTCTCGAGATAGGTCTCGAGACCTTCGCGGCCGTTCTCGCGTCCCAGCCCGGACTGCTTGTATCCGCCGAACGGAATGAGCGCGTCAGTGCCGTAGCAGTTGACGCCGTAGGTTCCGGCCCGAACGCGGCGGGCCACCTCGAAGCCGCGCGCCGGGTCGGCGCTGTAGACCGCGCCGGCCAGCCCGAACTCGGTGTCGTTGGCGATGTCGATCGCCTCGTCCACGCTGTCGTACGCGATGACCGAGGTGACCGGCCCGAAGATCTCCTCGCGGGCGATCCGCATGGTGTTGTCGACACCGGTGAAGACGGTGGGCTCCACGTACCAGCCCTTGGGCAGGCCCGACGGGCGGCCCCCGCCCATCGCGACGCCGGCCCCTTCTTCGCGGCCGGCGGCGATGTAGCCCTCGACCCGCTCACGCTGCCGCTCCGCGATGAGCGGACCGAAATAGGTATCGGTCTCGAACGGATCGCCGACCTTGAGGCTGCTGACCGCAGTGCAGAACGCGTCGACGACTTCCTTCTCCCGCCCACGCGGGACGAGGACGCGGGACTGCAGCAGGCACATCTGCCCGGACATCAGCGTCGCCATCGGCAGCAGTTGCTGGACGGCCTCGTCGACGTCAACGTCGTCGAGGATGATCGCCGCGGATTTCCCGCCCAGCTCGAGGCTGACCCGCTTGATCTGCCGGGCGCACTCCCCCATGATCCACTGCCCGGCGCCGGTGCTACCGGTGAATGCGATCTTGTCGACGGCTGGGTGCGAGACGAGCGCGCGGCCGACCTCGCGATCGCCGGGCAGAATGCTGACGACGCCCTCCGGCAGACCGACCTGTTCGAGGATCTCGGCGAGCACCGCGAAGCCCAGCGGGGTCTCCGGCGGTGGCTTGCACACGAATGTGCAGCCCGCGGCCAGCGCCGGCGCGAGCTTCATGAGCGCGAGCACGATCGGCCCGTTCCACGGCACGATGCCGGCCACGACGCCGACCGGTTCGCGCAGGATAGCGGCGCGCAGCTTGACGCCGACGCGCGTCTCGTCGAACCGGTACTGCTCGACGAGGTCCGCGTGCACCCGCAGATGCGGGATCGCACCGAGCACCTGGGAGGCTCGGCTGATCGAGATCGGCGTGCCGTTCTCGGTCGTCACGATCTCGGCGAGCTCATCGGCGCGCGCCTCGAGTCCGTCGGCAATGCGGCGCAGCACGGCGGCCCGCTCTTGCGGCGTCGTGCGTGGCCACGGCCCGTGGTCGAACGCTTCGCGGGCCGCCCGCACGGCGCGGTCGACGTCGTCGACAGACGGTGCCGGGACGCGACCGACGGCCTCCTCCGTCGACGGCGAGATGACCTCGATCGTCGCGTCGGTATCGGGCTTGACCCACTGTCCGCCGATGAACAGAGTGTCGTGAGTGATCATGTTGCGCAACCCCTTGGTGCTCCGCGGCCAACTATTCCTGATACTCTATTATGATCGACGGCTACGGGTAAAGGCCGAGAGGATGTCGCCATGTCGGGGCTGTCCGCCGCCGATCTGGATACCTTCAGCAGCGCCGTCGATGGTGTGCTGTCGACGCGATGGCCGCAGGCCCGCGCGGCCGGCGACGATCACGGCGGAGCCGCACTGCGCCTTTTGTGGGACGCCGCGGTCCGGCAGGGGTGGACGGCGTTGGCAGCAGACGAAGCGCTCGACGCCGCAGTCACCGCGGACATGCGGCTGGGCCGGGTGGCCTGCCCGCTGCCGATCATGGACACGTATGTCGCTGCGACGCTGACGGCCGACCACGCCGATGTCGCCGCCGCCATCGCCGAAGGCGAGATCCGCCTGGTCGTCGCGGTCGCCGCGCGGGACACGCCAGCTCTGCGGTTCGTCGAGGCCGCCTGCGCCGCCACACACGTGCTACTGCTGCTCGACGGCGAGATCGTCCTGCGGCCGATCACGCATGTCGCCGAAACGCCGGGGCTCGCCCGCCCGTCCTGGTCGGACGTGACGCTGGCCGACGCGATCACACTGCGCGCGACCCCCGGCCGGGAGGCTACCGAGACGGCGAAGGTGCTGCTGCGCCTAGGCCTGGCCGCGCGCGCGGTGGGCGCTGCCACGCGCACCGTCGAGTTCGCCATCGCGCACGCGAAGGAGCGGGTCGCGTTCGGCAAGCCGATCGGCGCGTTCCAGGCCGTCGCACACCGCACGGTGAACGGCGCGACGGACATGACCGCGGCGCGTGCGCTGATCGGCGAGGCCATCGACAGCTACCTCGCGAACCGGCGCGCCTGGCCGCTGGCCGCCGAGCTCGCGGTGCGGTTCGCGGCACCGGCCGCGATCGAGGCTCAGTTCGGTGCGCAGCACACGCTCGCAGCCACTGGCTACTTCGAGGAGCACGACGCGCCGTGGCTGTTCCGCCGGGTCAACGCCGACGTGAGTGCGCTGGACGGGATCACGCTGCGCGCCGGCGAGGTCGCCGACATGCTGATCGACTCCGCCGACGGGCTGCCGTCGCTCGAGCTCGGCGACCGGGCGGAACGGTTTCGCCGCAAGGTACGCGCGTTCGGCGAACCGTTCCACCCCGCCGGTGCTGTCGTGCACTTCGCGGACCGCACCGACGAGGCGCTGCGCGCGGCCGCCGTCGAGGAGGGTTACCTCACCTTGTCCTGGCCGGTGATCGCAGGCGGGCAGGACGCGACGGTCGAGGAGCAGATGGTCCTGAGTGAAGAGCTCGCCTATCAGCGCATCCACGTCATGGGCAAGGGCGCTGCCGACATGCTGGGCCGGGCGATCATCCGGCACGGCACGGCCGAGCAACAAGCGCGCTACCTCCCGCTGATCGCGTCCGGCAGGTTCCCCTTCTACCTCGGGTACTCGGAGCCGGAGACCGGGTCGGATCTCGCCAACCTGCGGACGAGAGCGGTCCGCGACGGCGACGAGTGGGTGGTCAACGGCCGCAAGATGTGGGGCACCGGCGCGCACACCGCCGAGTGGGTGTGGCTGGCTGCGCGCACCGACCCGGACGCGACGCCACCGCACGCCGGCATCACCGTGTTCCTCACCCGGCTCGACCGGCCGGGCTTCGAGGTGCAGCGGCACACCGCGCTGTCCGGGGAGATCTCCTGCTCGACGTTCTTCGACGACTTCCGCGTTCCGGACGCCGATCGGGTCGGCGAGGTCAACGGTGGCTGGCGGGTCATCGCCGAGGCACTCGCGGAGGAGCGCGTCGCAATGGCCAACACCGCCTCGATCGTGTTGCGGCTGATGGACGACATGCTCGCCGAGATCCGTAAGGATCCACACGGGACGGTCGGCGCGCCGGGCTCGGCGAAGCGGCACGTGATCAGCGAGCTGGCGGCCCGGCTGCAGGCGTCCCGGGTGCTCGTCTACGCCTGCGTGCGGGCCACGGCGCAGGCCGGGGGCGGTGCCCGGCTCGAGGCACCGATGGCCAAGATCCTCGCCACCCAACTGCTTGAGGACTTCAGCGAGGCGGCGCTGCGCGTGTTCGGACCGGCCGCCGCGCTCGGCGAGGACGCGCCGGACGTGCCAGGCCGCGGCGCATTCGAGTACAACCTGCGGCTGTCGATCATGCAGGTCGTCGGCGGCGGGACGATCGACATCCAGCGCAATCTCGTCGCCCGCGCCCTCGGCCTGCCCCGATAGCAGCGGTCAAACGCGGAGGGGCGTGCCCGCTTCCCAGCCGATCCGGATCGTGTGCGAGCTGAATCGCCAGCCACCGTCCGCACGGACGACGTCGAACTCGAAGGTCCCGCCGTAGGTGTACGGCGCGACGTCCTTCGGCACATGATGCGAAACGAAGTACGTCCGCGCCCTCGCCTGGTCGCCGGTGACGTCGATCACGACGT
The DNA here is from genome assembly GCA_963797455.1 of uncultured Actinomycetota bacterium. Classification (GTDB taxonomy): domain Bacteria; phylum Actinomycetota; class Actinomycetes; order Mycobacteriales; family Jatrophihabitantaceae; genus Jatrophihabitans. The sequence continues at coordinate 1,165,851 of CAWCPK010000001.1, forward strand.
TCGTGACGAAGTGTTGCAGCGCCGCGAAGATCGGGAACCGTGCGGCGTAGAGCTCGACGACCGCCTCGCAGGTCGCGAACTCGCCCACCCGATCCATGGTCGTACCCGCGTCGGGGAGGAAGCACGCGCGGAACCGACCCCAGTCCGAGGTATCCATCGCGACGACGTAGTTGCTGATCAGATCCTCGATCGCGTACCGTGCCGCGATCGCCGCCTCGTCACTCACGGCGCCGACCTCTCGACCTCCGCGGCCTCCGGACGGAAGGCACGTTGCAGCGCGTCGTCGATGGCGGCGTTGCACCGTTGGGACATGCCGGCAGACGGGACGACGACGTCGAAGCCGTGTGGCGCGCCGGGGTACACGTGCAGTTCCGTCGGCACACCCGCCTCGAGCAGCCTGGCGCCGTATGCCACTGACTCGTCTCGGAACAGGTCTGCCCCGCCGACCGCCACGAACGCCGGCGGCAGGTCGGCGAGATCGACGGCGCGGGCCATCGCGGCGTAGGCCGGCACGTCGTCGCGACCCGAATACGGGCCGAGGTACGCGCGCCAGCCCAGCGCGTTCGCCGGCCGGCCCCAGATCGGGGTGCCGGCCAGCCGGCTCGACGGCGTGGTCTGCCGGTCATCGAGCATCGGGTACAACAACAATTGATACGCCGGCTGCGGTCCGCCACGGTCCCGGGCGAGCAGCGCCAGCGCTGCGACGAGGCCGGCGCCCGCGCTCGAGCCGGCGAGAACGATCCGCGCCGGGTCGATGCCGAGACGCTCCTCCTGGGCGACCGTCCACTCGAGCCCGGCGTAGCAGTCCTCGAGCGGCGCCGGGTACGGATGCTCCGGCGCCAGCCGGTACTCGACCGACAAGACGACGCAGTCCAGCTCCTCGACCCACCGGTTGATCCGCGCGTCGACAGTCAGCGCGGTGCCGCTGATGTAGCCACCACCGTGGATCCAGTACAGGCACGGCCGATCGGCGCGCGGCTCCGGGGGTGCGTAGACGCGCACGCTGACGTTCGCGTCCACCTGCTCGTCGCGAAACTGCGTGGTGGTCGGTGGCGGCGCCGGGACGGGCATGGCCGCCCGCGCTGCCCGGCGCGCGGTCACGGTCTCGAGCGTCCACTCGTCGAAGTCGAACGTCCCGGGCGGCAGCGCGTCGAAGTACGCGGCGAGTTCCGGGTCCAACTGTGCCGACGACGGATCCGTGACGACTCCCATGAACTGAGGATACTCTATTAAGCACATCGGACGACTCTGGCCAGCCCGAGGAGACAGCGCGTGCAGACCGAATTGTGCCGGACGCTCGGCATCGAGTACCCCATCTTCGCGTTCAGCCACTGCCGCGATGTCGTCGCCGCTGTGTCGAACGTCGGCGGGCTCGGCGTGCTCGGGATCAGCGGATCCTCGGTCGAGAACCTCGACCGTGAGCTCGCGTGGATCGAGGACGCGGTCGGCGAGCGTCCCTACGGCGTCGACGTGCTGCTGCCCGCGCCGTCCACGGATCCCACCGTTCGCGTCGAGGACCTCATCCCGGAGAAGCACAAGGCCTTCGTCACCGACCTACTGGCGCGATACGGCGTACCCCCGCTGCCCGACCCCGGATCGGTCCGCACCGTGTCCGCTGCGCTGGCCGCACACGGCGCGACGCTCATCGAGGCCGCGCTCGATCGACGGGTGCGGCTCGTCGCCAGCGCGCTCGGCGCCCCGCCGCCGGAGATGGTGTCGCTGGCACATGAGCGTGACGTGCCGGTGGCGGCGCTGGTCGGCAAGCGCGAGCATGCCGAGCGGCAGCGCGTCGCCGGCGTCGACATCATCGTCGCCCAAGGCCACGAGGCAGGCGGGCACGTCGGCGAGATCGGGACGATGGTGCTCGTTCCTGAGGTCGTCGACGCGGTGACACCGCTGCCGGTGCTCGCCGCCGGTGGGATCGCCAGCGGTCGCCAGCTCGCCGCCGCCCTCGCGCTCGGCGCGCAGGGTGTGTGGACCGGCTCGGTATGGCTGACGACGCGCGAAGCCGAGACCCATCCGGCGGTGGTGGCCAAGTTCCTGCACGCGAGCTCGAGCGACACCATCCGCTCGCGTGCCTCGACCGGCAAACCGGCTCGGCAGCTCCGCTCGGCGTGGACCGACGAGTGGGAGAACCCGGCCAATCCCGACCCACTGCCCATGCCGCTGCAGACGATCCTCACCGCGGACGCCCGGGCTCGGATCCAGCGCGCCGCCCACAATCCGGAAAGCGGTGCCAATGCGCTGATCAACTACTTCGTCGGACAGGTCGTCGGTTCGCTGAACACCGTCCGGCCGGCTCGGGAGGTTGTGCTCGAGATGGTGGAGGAGTACATCGCGGTCGTCGAGCGTCTCGCGGAGCCGCTGCGCGAATCAGCTCCTCGACCCCGCTGACCAGACCGGCACACCCCAGACGAACTCGCGCTCCGCGGTCGCCTCGTTCAGCGCGTCGAGCTTGTCACCGGACAGCGCCGTCGCCCGGTGCGCGTCGAAGTCGGCGCGCGAGCTGAAGATCTCGAAGCAGAAGAACACGTCCGGGTCGTCGAGCGAGCGGTTGAGCACGTAGAGCTCGGTGCCGCTCTCCGTCACGACCTGGTCGTACACGGCGGCGTATCCCTTGATCAGATCGTCTCCGCGACCCGGATGTGCCCGGGCCCGGACCATGCACGCGAACTTCTCCGTGCGTCCCTCGGATGCGGCGGTCATCGTCTCTCTCTCTCTCTCTCTCTCTCTCTCTTCGTGCGGCTATCGCCAGGTGACGAGTGCGTCGAGTCCCTCGACCTGATGGCCGCGCACCCAGAGCGGGTTGACCTCGATCGACTCGAGGTCGTCCGGAAGTGATTCGGCGAGCGCGGCGAGGCTGAGCACCGCCTCGACCACGGCGTCGACATCTGCCGGCGGCAGACCGCGGGGCTCGTGCAGCAGCGACGCGCCGCGCAGCTCGCCGAGCATCTCGCGCACGTCGCGCGCATCGACCGGCAGGACGCGCAGCGCGCTGTCGCCGAGCACCTCGGCCCACGTGCCGCCGAAGCCGACGGCAAGCACCGGACCCCACAGCGGCTTACGGACGACCCCGGCGATCAGCTCCACGCCGCGCGCTCGCATCGGGCTGACGAGGAAGCCCTCCGCCTGGTGACCGGCGGCCGCGAGGCGTTCGGTGATCCGCTTGCTCGCGGCACGCAGGTCCTCGGCATCGCCGACGCCGAGCTCCACCGCACCGATGTCGGTCTTGTGGGCCACGGCTGGGATGACTGCCTTGAGCACGACCGGGTACCCGAGTTCGTCGGCGCCGGCCACGGCGTCGTCGAGGGCGGTCGCAAAGGCTGCGGGAACGAGCGGGAAGCCGGCCGCGGCGAGCAATTCGCGCGAGCGCTGCTCACCCCAGATCTCGCCGGTGTGGTGCTCCGGCTCGCGGAGCCGCTCGACCGGAGGCAACTGACGAGGTCCACGGCGGGATCGCTCGGCCCACCAGGCCGCGCGGCCGATGCCGGCGACAGCCTGATCCATCCCGCCGAGCAGGATCCGGTCGGTGCCGGCCGGAAACCGGGTTTCGTCAAACGGCGCGCTGTGCGGCGCGGAACCGACGATGAGGGTCGGCACCCGGTCGCTGTCGGCAGCCGCCTGCAGGACGTTGGTATACGTCTGGGCGGCGCCGCCCGTATTGGGACCCGGGACGTCGTGCTGCACGAGAAGGACGTCGATGTCAGCGTCGCGCGTGACTGCCCGGACGAGGTTGGCGAACAGGTCATGGTCGTTCACCGCGGCGCCGGTCACGTCGAGCGGGTTGTGCATCGCTCCGTACGCCGACACGTGTTGCCCGAGCGACTCGACCGTCCGCTGGTTGAACGGCTCGAGCAGCAGCCCCTCGTCCTCTGCGCGGTCGGCGATGACGTTGCACGCACCTCCGGAGATGCCGAGCACCGCGAGGCGATTGCCGGAGAGCGGGCGGCCGAGTTCGGCGAGCATGGACGCAGTCGTCATGAGCGCCTCGAGCGAGGCGACCCGGATAACCCCGAACTGCCTGAAGACCGCGTCGATCACGCGGTCGTCGTCGACCATGGCACCGGTGTGCGCGGCGCCGACCCGGGCACCCGCCTCGGTGCGGCCGGCCTTCAACGCGACGATCGGCTTTCCCGCGTCGAGGGCTCGGCCGGCTGCGCGGATGAACGCCTCGGGCGAGCGGATCGCTTCCATCATCACGGCGATCGCGTTGGTGTTCGGGTCGTCGACCAGGTAGTCGATGACGTCGGCGACCCCGATCACGACCTCGTTGCCCAGCGCGATCACCTTGCTCACGCCGATGCGCTGCGACTGGCACCAGGTCAGCGTCGATCCGGCGAGCGCCCCGCTCTGGGTCACGAACCCGACGCCACCGAGTCGTGGCGGGCCGGACAACGAATTCGGCATCAGGCTGATGCCGTCGGTGGCGTTGATGAAACCCATGGTGTTCGGCCCGATGATCGCGAGGTCGTCGGCGAGCGCGAGGCTGCGCAGCTGCTCCTGCGCCATCCGCCCTTCCTCGCCGGACTCCGCGAAACCCGACGTGAGAACGACGTAGTTGCGCACACCTGCGTCGCGTCCGTCCTGGAGCGCGTCGAGCACGCGGTGAGCGGCGACCATCACGTACGCCGCATCGACGGGCTCGGCGAGATCGGCGAGTGTGGCGACCGCGGGCCGGCCGAAGACCTCACCCCCGTGCCCATTGACCATCTCTATCCGTCCGGAGAAACCGGTGCGCTCAAGCGAGTCCGCGATCATCCGCGCCCAGTTGGAGCGCTCGGTCGCACCGACGAGGGCGATCGAGCGCGGGGTGAAGAGCCGCTCGAGACGAGCAGGAGTCCACATCATTTGAGTATACTGAAATTTCCACGGTCCGTCAGCGAGTGAAGTCATCGCGCACCGATCCCTCGCGCGATCGCAAGGTGAGGAGCTCGCGAGATGGCCGACGAAGCCCCCACCCGATTTCAGATCCCAGCGCACGTGCAGCCCGAGTTGGTGCGGGACTACGACTACATCGCCGGACCGGAGCTGATGGCTCACCCGCCATGTGCAGTGGAGTCACTGCGCGATCAGGGCCGCATCTTCTACACAACCGTCAACGGTGGTGCATGGGTGCTGACTCGGTACGCCGACATCCGGGCGGCATTTCAGGATGCGGAGCTGTTCCCCCAGTGGGGCAAGGGCGTATTCGCTCGGACCTACATTCCTCTGATGCTCGATCCGCCCGAGCACCACACCTACCGGAAGCTGCTGCTCCCTCTCCTCTCGCCGGGTCGCGTGCGCGCTCTCGAACAGGTTGTGCGCCAGACTGCTCGCGAGCAGCTGGCGAAGATCGCACCAACCGGCCGCTGCGAGTTCGTCGCCGACTTCGCAATCGTGCTGCCTGCTGCGATGTTCTGTGGACTGTTGGGACTGCCGGTCGAGCGGTTCGCCGAGTTCAACGAGATGTCCTTCGACCTGATATACGCACCCGCTCAGATTCGACTGACACAAGGCGATGAAGCCGCCAACGCGCATCGTGTCCAGGCAAACCAGAGGATCGAGGCCTTCATCCTCTCGATGGTCGCGCGGCGCAAGTCCGAGCCGGGCGACGACATGATCAGCTTTCTCTTGAACAGCAAGATCGGCGACCGGCCCATGACAGACGACGAGGTGTTCAACATCTCGACGCTCATGTTCTTCGCAGGCACTGACTCAACCGGTTCACTGATCTCCTACGCATTCGCATACTTGGCTCGGCACCCTGATCTGCGGCAGCGCATCATCGACGACCCCAGCGTCATCCCGCAGGCGACCGATGAGCTGACCCGGTTCCACGGGTTCCACCACATCGTGAAGCGGGTGTCCCGGGATGCGGAGTTCGCCGGCGCGTCACTGCGCAAGAACGACCTCGTGCTGTTGCCGACCGGCGGCGCCAATCACGACCCGGATCAGTTCCCTGATCCACACACCGTCGACTTCTCGCGGGAATCGTCGTCACATCACCTCACCTTCGGTGCAGGAGTCCACCGCTGCATCGGCGCTCCCCTCGCGACGCTCGAGCTGCGCGTAGCTCTCGAGGAGGTGCACAAGGTGATCACCGACTACCGTCTTGACCCCGAGGATCCGGTCACGTACGTCAGTGGGCTGGGGAAGACAATTCCGCAACGGGTGCCAATGCTCTTTTCCCCATCGGCGCGGTCGACCTCGACTGACGCGGGCGACGTACCTGGTTGACGCGGACAGGTCAGTAGCGCGAGCCGACCACCTGCTGCTCGATGCGGTCGAGAAGCGTCAGCTCCTCGGCTGTGAGCTGGACGTCCAGCGCCGCGACGTTCTGCTCGAGCCACCGCACCTGCTTGGTGCCAGGAATGGGCACAACCGGCACGCCGAGCCGCGCCTGCTGCGCGTGCACCCAGGCCAGCGCGATCTGCGCGGCAGTGTGTCCCTTCGCCTCGGCGGCCGCGCGAATCGTGTCCGCGATTCGAAGGTTGGCGTGGCCGGCGTCGCCGACGAAGCGCGGGTATTGGCCGCGCACGTCGGTGTCGATCAACGCATCCGCCGTGACGGTGCCGGCGAGGAAGCCGCGCCCGAGTGGCGAGTACGCCACCAGCCCAACGCCCAGCTCGCGCAGCGCCGGGAGGACGGTGTGCTCCACGTCGCGCGTCCACAGCGAGTACTCGCTCTGCACCGCCGTGATCGGATGGACAGCGTGTGCCCGGCGCAGCTGCTCGCCGTCGACCTCCGAGAGCCCGAGGTGGCGAACCTTGCCCTGCCGCACGAGTTCGGCCATCGCCGCGACGGTTTCCTCGAGGGGGACGTCCTCCGGCGGCCGGTGCAGGTAGTACAGATCGATCACGTCCACGCCGAGTCGCACGAGCGAGGACGTGCACGCCTGGAACACGTACGCCGGTTCGCCACGGACGACTCGACGGGCGTCGCCGGCGGAGCGGTCGATGCCGAACTTCGTCGCGATCTGCACCTGCTCTCGGCAACCGGCGAGCGCGCGACCTACCAGCACCTCGTTGTGCCCGTGGCCGTAGATGTCGGCGGTGTCGATGAGCGTGACGCCGAGGTCCAGGGCACGATGGATGGTCGCGATCGACTCGGCCCAGTCGGGCGGGCCGTAGACGCCACTCATGCCCATGCATCCCAGACCCTGGGCCGAGACGGTCAGGTCGCGAAGCGTGACGTTGTCCATAGCGTCCTCACGACCGACAGAGTATACTCATTTCGCCCACGCATCGGAACGACGGGGAGACCATGACGACCGTCCCATACGCGCAGTTGATGGCCGAGTGCGAGTACAAGATGCAAGTGCTCGACGACGGTTTCGCGGGCCGGGTCATCATCGACGCGGGTGAGTTCCTGTACGACCCGATCCTCGGCTGGGTCGAGGACGACGGCACGCTCTACTTCAGCGACCACGGCCCGCAGAAGGACCCGACGGTCTGGGTTCCCTACGCCGGGCACGGCACGATCCATCGGCTGACCCGCGACGGCCAGCACTCGCGACTGTTCGAGCCGGGCGCAGTGCCAGGCATGCCCTATCTCATCCGCCGCGCCCCGGCCGAGTTCGGCGACTACGGCGGCGACATCTTCTTTCCCGGCCAGGCCAAAGGCGGGCGGGAGGGTGCGTTGAGCGGGCACCGGCTGTACCGCCTCGCCGAGGGTGAGCCGGAGCCGGAGACCTTCGTCGAGATCCCGCACGCGGGCACCACCGGCGGTGGCACCCCTGGCGCGATGATGATCGGCGGTTTCGGCCGCAAGGGCACGCCCGAGGAGGGCACCTACCTCGGCCAGACGATGATGAACTGCGTCATCTACGAGATCACCCCCGATCGCGAGTGCCGACCGAAGTTCATTCTCGAGGACATCTTCGGCAAGCCGGTGATGCCCTACTTCGTGTTCTACGCACCGCCCGTCTTCGGGCCCGAACTCGACGGCAAGCTGCTGCTCGGCGGCATGCCGAACTCGAGCTTCGAGGTGGACGACCCCGGTCACAACATCCTCGACTACTACGTCATCGACGGCGACACGATCCACACCGAGCCGGTGGCCAAGCGCGACATCGGCTGGGCCATGGCCGAGGTGGCCCCACCGGAGTTCGGCCCGTACGGCGGGCACACCTTCTTGTTCGACTTCGGCGCGACCAACTTCATGCACGTCTCGAAGGCGGAACCCGGCCCGCTGCCCTACGACTCCAAGATCCTGCGCGTCGACCCGGAGGGCCAGACGCACGTCTTCGCCGACGGCTTGCAGGGTGGCTGGAACGAGCTGCGCTTCGACCGCGACCGCATGTACATCTCGTGCCTGCGGCGCAGCTACTCGACCGGCGAGTACCACGAGCCGGACGGCTCGCTCTACGAGATCCGCGCGGTCGGCTGATGGCGGCCGGGGTCCGGCTGCGGGTCCTGTGGGGCACTCCGGAGGACCCCCAGGAGTTCGACCGTCACTACCGCGAAGTGCACGTGCCACTGGCCCGGCAGTTGCCAGGCCTACGGGCCTACACGCTGAGCCGAACGACCGGTGAGATCGCCGAGCGGGACGGCTCCTACCTCATTGCCGAACTGGACTTCGACGACCGCGCCGCACTGAACGCGGCGATCGGGTCACCCGCTGGCGAAGCGGCAACGGCGGACGGAGTCCTGCTCTCCGCCGGAGCCAGCGTGCAGAGCATGGTCTACGAGCTGGAGAGCGTCCTCTGATCCCGGCTACCCGAGCGCGGCGGCGAGCGCGTTCAGGTGCCGCAGCGTGCGGTGCTGCGCGACCGCCGCGTCGCCGGCGATGATCGCGTCGGCGATCGCCTCGTGCACGCGGTGCACCTCCTCGACTTCCTTCGATGACGACACGCTGCGCGCGGCGCGCTTGTCGAACATGGCCGTCGTACCGAGGAAGCTCGCAGCGCTGAGCTGGGTGAGCACGTTGATGAACAGATGCAGTGCCGGGTTGCCGCTGAGCTCGGCTACCACGACGTGGAAGTCGTGGATCGTTGCGTCGGACTCGCCGCCGACGAACTCCGCCTCGTGTTCGAGCGCGGCACGCAGCTTGACGATCCCGGCCTCGTCGATGTGTTCCGCGGCGCCCCGGGCGGCAGCGATCTCCAGTGCAATTCGCGCCTCGAAGAGATCGGGCGGGTTCACCTTGCGAAAACGCAGATAGACAGCCGCAGCGTGCGCCATGGCGTCCGGATCGGGTTCGGCAACGACGAGCCCGCCACCGGGCCCGCGGCGCATGTAGGCGACGTTGTGATGCTCGAGCAGCCGGATGGCCTCGCGCAGCGCCGCGCGGCTGACGCCGTACTCGGCGAGCAGATCCGCTTCCGAACCGATGACCCTGCCCACCGGCCAGCCCATCTCGATGATGCTCATCTCGATCTTCTCGGAGGTGAGCTCGGCAAGCTTCTTGGTGTGGCTGCCGTTCAGGACCGCGGTTGAGGCGCCCGGCGCGCGAACTGGCTTCGCGTTCGCCGACTTCGTCGCCATCTCGTGTCCCCCTCCACAACGAATAGGTGCCTCATCTTCACGCGTGGGCCCGAGCTTACCAGCGCGAGACGGGAGAAATGCCCTGGAAGAGTGTCCTCTCCCCGGGCGTGCCGCACTGTTGCCAGGTGGTCAGCGGTACCCGAGTGCGGACGCGGTTTGCGCTGTCATGTGCACCGACTTGAGCTCGACGAACGCCTCCAGCCCCGCCATCCCGTTCTGCCGTCCGAACCCGGAACTCTTGTACCCACCGAACGGAATTTGCGGGTCGAGCCCCCACCCGTTGAGCGCGAACGTACCGGTGCGGATCCTGCGCGCGACCTCCATACCGCGCTCGAGATCCGCGCTCCACACGGCACCGGACAGGCCGTACTCGCTGTCGTTGGCGATGGCGATCGCCTCGTCCAAGGTGTCGTAGGGGATCACGCAGTTGACCGGTCCGAAGATCTCCTCGCGAGCGATCCGCATGTCATTGGACACGTCCGCGAACACGGTTGGCTCGACGTAGTAGCCACGCTCGAAACCGGCGGCCCGTCCGCCACCCGCGACGACCCGGGCGCCTTCCGCCTTGCCCAGTGCGAGGTAGCCGAGCACCCGCTCGTACTGTCGACGGCTCGTCAGCGGGCCGAGATCTGACGCGTCGTCGTAGGGATCGCCCACGACGGCGGCGCCCGCAGCCGCGCCGAGAGCGTCGACGACCTCGGCGTACCGGTGCCGCGGCACAAGTGTCCGGGTCAGCGCGGCGCATGCCTGACCGTTGACGAGCAGGAAGCCGCCGAGCGTGCCGGCGACCGCCTCCTCGAGCGGTGCGTCGTCGAGCAGGATGGATGCCGACTTGCCCCCGAGCTCGAGGTGGACCCGGGCCAGCCGGTCCGCGCACACCTGCATGATCCGCTTCCCGGCTCGCACGCTGCCGGTGAGGCTGACGGTGTCCACGCCGGGATGGCGCACGAGATGATCGCCCACCTCGGCGTCGGCCGGAACGATGTTCACGACACCGTCCGGGACACCCACGTCGCGCAACACCTCGGCGAGCGGGTAGGTGTCGAGCGGCGTCTCCGGGGCCGGTTTGGCGATGACGGTGCAGCCGGCGAGCAGCGCCGGTGCGAGCTTCACCATCAGCAGGCCGATCGGGGCGTTCCACGGGACGACGAGGGCGGCGACGCCCGCCGGTTCACGTCGCAGCACGGCCGGGCCGTATGCCCCTTGGCGCAGTTCTTCCCATTCGACCTCGGCCGAGAGCGCCGCGTAGTAACTGCAGAAGCCGTGCCCGACCGTCTGGGTGGCGAGCGAGTACAAAATGCCGTTCTCGTCGGTGATGATGCGCGCGATCTCGTCGTTGCGCGCCTCGAGGCCCTTGCCGATCGCGAGGAGCAACTCGGCGCGCTCCGCGGGCGGCCGGTGCGCCCAGTCGGTGCCGTCGAAGGCCCGGCGAGCCGCCGCGACGGCGTCGTCCATATCCGCCTCGACGGCGCGCGGCACACTGCCGAGCACCGCCTCCGTCGCCGGGTTGATCACCTCGGTGCGCTCGTCGCCGTGCGGCGGCACGAAGTCGCCGCCGATGAAGAACCGGTGCTGGTCGATCGTCATGTGATCTCCTAGGGACGGACTCCGTAGCGGGGTTTGGGACCGAGATCGTGCGCCATGCGCGGGATCGCGGCTTCGAGATAGCGGATGAGCAGTGGCCGGGTGTCCCGCGGGTCGATCAGGTCCTCGACGCCAAACGCCTCCGCGATCGGGAAGACGCTGCGCATCAGCTTCAGCCGCGCCTCGAGCTCGCGGCGCGCGACATCCGGGTCGGGCGCGTCCGCGATGACCCGGCGATAGGCGGTCTCGACGCCGCCTTCGATCGGCAGCGAGCCCCACTCGCCGGACGGCCAGCCGAGACGCAGGCCGAGGTGTGCGGGCGTGCTGGTCGCGACGCCGGCCATCCCGAAGCAGCGCCGCACGTGCACCGCGATCGACGGCACGGTGATCTGGTGGGCCAGCCACAGCGTGCGCATCCCGGCCCGCAGCGTGCCTGCGGCCTCCGCCTCGGGGCCGATCATGAACCCGGGCACGTCCACGAAGTGGACGATCGGGATGTGGAACGTGTCGCACAGCTCGAGGAAGTGCGTCGTCTTGTCCGCACCAGCCGCGTCGACCGCGCCTGCCTGAACGAGCGGATCGTTGGCCACGATGCCCACCACGTGCCCGTTGAGCCGGGCGAAGGCAGTGATGACGCAGCGGCCGAAGAACGGCTTGACCTCGAAGACCGACCCCTCGTCCACCACAAGTTCGATCAGCCGGCGCATGTCGTACCCGCGCCGAGATTCGTGCGGGACGATTGTCAGCAGTTCCTCCGCGCGACGGTCCGCGCGATCGGTCGGCTCGGCGTAGGGCGGCAACTCCCACACGCTCTGCGGGAGGTAGGAAAGGAACCGCGCCATCTGCGCGAAGCAGTCTGCCTCGTCGGCGGCCTCGTTGTCGGCCACGCCGCTGCTGTGGACGTGCACTCCGGTGCCACCGAGCTGCTGCTTGGTGACGTCGGTGCCGAGCGCGCGTTTCACGATCGACGGCCCGGCCGCGAACAACTCGGCGCCCTGCACCATGCACGTCCAATGGGTCAGCAGCGCGTATGCCGCGACGCCGCCGGCGACGGCGCCCATGATGCCGCCGATCATCGGTACCTGGCCGAGGAGCTCCAGCGGATCGGACCAGTCCTTGCCGTTCGGGATGTAGGAGCGGCCGAGGCTTTCCATCGTGCGGATGCTCGCCCCCGCGCCGTCGAGGAACTGCACGAGCGGGATGCGGTATTCCTTCGCCATCGCGAAGGCCATGTCGCGCTTGTTGCGCCCCGCTGGTCCGCCGCCTGATCCACCGCGCACGGTGAAGTCCTCGCCGGCCACGACGACGTCCCGACCGTCGATCGCGGCAAGCCCCGCAACGTACGGCGACGGGACGAACGAGGTGAGCCTGCCGCCCTCGTCGTAGGCCGCGGTTCCGGTGAGCTGACCGATCTCGACGAACGAGGCCGGATCGACGAGCCCGTCGATGCGCTCGCGGATCGTCGAGCCGGCCCAGCTCGTGCTGTCGCGCGACCCGCTCGGCGCCACCCATCGCGAGTGCCATCTGCCGGCGCCGCTGGATCTCGTCGACCTCTGTCTGCCAGCTCATGGCTACACCGCCGATCGGAACGCAAGATAGGCGTCGAGCGCCTCGACCTCGGTGTCGTCGGCACGGAGCGGGTTGATCTCCAAGGCCTCGAGCTGATCGCCGAGCTGCCACGCCGCATCGGCGATCCGGCCGATCGCCGTGACCAGCGCAACCCGATCGACACCCGGCGCGCCGCGCACCCCGTCGAGCAATGCCGTGCCACGCAGGTCGCCGAGCATCTCGTCGATCTCGGCTGCCGACACCGGGAGCAACCGAACCGCGACATCGCGCAGCACCTCGACGAGCACGCCACCGAGGCCGACGGCGAGGACGGGCCCCCACTGCGGGTCGCGGGACACCCCGACGATCAGCTCGACGCCGCCGTGACGCATCGGCGAGATCTGGACGCCGTCGACGCGCGGCCGGCTCCCGCCTGTCGATGCGGCGGCTTGCACCGCCGCGAACGCCTCGCGCACCTCGTGCCCGCCGGTAACGCCGAGGCGCACTGCCCCGAGGTCGGTCTTGTGCACGACATCCGGCGACACGAGCTTGATCGCGACCGGCCCGCCGTATCGGGCCGCGGCCTCGACGGCCTGCTGGGCGGTCCGCGCGAGCGTCGCGGGAACGAACGGCACGCCGAGTGGTTCGAGCAGTTCGCGCGCCGCCCATTCGGAGACCGGCTCGGCACGTCGCGTCCCGACGGTCTGCGGCGGCGTCTGAGGTGGTCGGCTCGACAGCGGCGCGGACCACTTCGACAGGTTGGCCAGCGCGGTGACCCCGATCGCCAGCCCGGGCAGCCCTGTCATGCCGGCCGACCGCGTGGACGCCCGGCCGACCGCGTTCAGGTGCGCCACCGTCTGGGCGAGCAGGAACCCCGGCATGGTGATCGAGTCGAGGCCGCGGCCGATGGTGTCCAATAGGCCGTCGATGGTGGCGTTCTTGCACGACTCGTACGCCGGCACGTTGCACAACACCGCGACCGCCCCGAAGCCGTCCTGCCGGTCGACTACCTTCAGCACCTGCGCGAACTCGTCGCCGAGCGATCCCCCGGTCAGGTCGAGCGGGTTCTGCACGGTGGCGAAGCCGGGCACGACCGCGCGGATGTCCGCTGCCGATGTCTCGTCGAAACGAGGCAGGTCGAGATCCAGTCGGGCCGCCTCGTCGGCGACGATGTCCACCGAGCCGCCGCTGATCGAGACGACTGCGATGCCCGGCGAGCGCAGCGGCCCGGCGTGCGCAGTCACCGCTGCGGTGACGACCAGTTCCTCGAGGGAGTGAACTCGGATCGCGCCGACCCGGCGCAGCGCCGCGTCCACCACCCGGTCGTCCCCGACGATGCTGCCGGTGTGTGAAACGGCGTTGCGCGCGGCGATCTCGCTGCTGCCGGCCTTCAGGACCACGACAGCCTTGCCGAGTTCCCGCGCGCGCGCGGCGGCTGTCAGGAACCCGGCCGGGGCGGCGATGGCCTCGGCGAACATCGCGATGCTGCGCGTGTGCGGATCATCCACGAGGTGTTCGAGCACATCGGTGGTCGTGAGCATGGCCTCGTTGCCAGTGGTCACCACGTAGCTCAGCCCGATGCCGTATTCGGCAGCGAGATCGGCAGCCGCGTTGCCGATGCCGCCGCTCTGCGACACGATCGCGACCGGCCCCGGCTCGAGGTTCGGCGCGACACTCGCCGTCCACGCACCGGTGTGCGCGGTGACGTTCAGGAAGCCGAGGCAGTTCGGGCCGACCAGCGTGACGCCACCCAATCGTGCGCGTTCGACCAGTGCCTGCTGGGCCGCCGCGCCGGCGGCCCCGGTCTCGGCCCAGCCGCTGGCGAGGACGACGGCCGTGTGGACGCCCGCCGCTGCGACGTCGTCGAGAACATCCGCGACCGCCTGCGCCGGCACGAGCAGCACCGCCGCGTCGATCGGCTCGCCGAACTGCGCGCACGACGTGGCGGTGCGCAGGCCGTGCGCGGACGCCCCGGGACGATTCACCGCGAACAGCCGTCCGCGGAAGGCGAGCCGGTTCAACGCCTCGACCACCCCGTACGAGGTCGGCGAGGTGTCCTTGGCACCGACGATCACCACGCTGCGCGGCGTGAGGAGCCGTCCGATGTCGGTGGGCATCATGCGTCCCGCGTTGGCGTCGGCCTGCGGGGCAGCGTGACGACCATCGTCCCCGGCCCGACGGAGACGCCGTGCCGGCTCGTCGACCACATCTGCAACTCGGCGAAGCCGTCAGCGCCGTCGAGCCAGGTCCGGGCGACCCGTCCCTGCACGGTCACCGTGTCGCCGACAGTGTTGAACGAGCCCATCCGAAAACCGGTCAGCCGGCGGATCGTCCCGCGCACCCCGATGAACTCGCGCGCGCACCGCTCCCACATGCCCTGGAGGAAGAGGACGTTCGCGTACATCTCCGGTGCGCCGGTCGAGCGTGCCCATTCGGTGTTGTGGTGGATCGAGTTGAAGTCCCGGTTGGCGCCGGCCGCCATCACCAGGCGGTACACCGACAGCGGGAAGCGGATGGCGGGTACCGGCTCGCCCGGTGTGACATCGTCCCACCAGCGCGGCTTGTCCCAGTCGAGCGCGGTCGGCTCGATCTCGACGCCGCCATCCGGCTGCGTTGCCGCCGGGCCTGGCGCGGCGACGTCGTCGTGCGGGACGTACAGATACGCAGTGTTCCGCATCCGCACGGCCAGCTCGTCGCGCTGGTTGCGGATCTCCGACTCCCAGGTCAGAAACGCTCCACGACCCACCCGGGTCTCCTTCGGCACGCACGCCACCAGCCGGTTCCCGCGGCGTCGGAGCCGGTCACCCACAACCACCGGGCACACGTAGTCGGCGGCGGACTCGGCTGCGAAGTACGCCGATATCGGTGGCTCGAGACCGGTGAACCGCGGCGTGGTCCCGGTGCGTTGCGGCTGAGCGTCGCGCGCCTCCTCGGTGAAGACGGACGGCTCGCCGGGTTGCCACACCGGCGCGATGGTGAACGACATGACGCTGCTGACCGGTGCCGGCACGTCGCGGAAGCCGAGCTGCTGCGCCAGCGACCGGTCGTAGTGCAGCGGGCAACCGAACTCGAGCGGCTCTACCAGCCGGCGGATCGCGCCCAGCTCCACCGGATCCGGGCCGGTGCGACCGTCGCCGGGCGCGAAGTCGGTGCCGACCGCATCGACCATCGGTTGCCACGCACTCGTCCAGTCGAGCGCTCGTGCCGTGCTCACCACATCGTCCAGCCGCCGTTGGCCGCGATCGTCTGGCCGGTGACCCAGCGCGAATCCGGCCCGCAGAGAAACGCCACGACGGGCGCGACGTCGGTCAGCGCGTCGCCGGGCCGGGCGAGCGCGAGTTCCGCCTCGAGGTGGTGTTGCACCTGCTTCGGGTTGTCGCGCTGCCAGTTCAGCCAGGACGGCGTCACCGCGGACGGCCAGATCGTGTTGACGCAGATGCCGTACGCACCCCACTCCCTCGCGAGGGCCTTGGTCAGCGAGCGCACCGCGCCCTTCGACGCGGCGTAGACCGCGCGCTCGGCCCGCGGGTTCTCGCTCAGCTCGGAGCCGAAGTTGACGATCCGGCCGCTGCCGGCGGCCGTCATGTGCGGGAACACCGCGCGCGCGAGCATGAACATCGCCAGCGGCCCCGCCGCGAACGAGCGCTGCCAGTGGCCGAGGTCGATCTCCTCCGCCCGGGCCGGAGGCACCGGGTAGTTGGCGGCGTTGACCAGAACGTCGACTGCGCCGAAGGCGTCCAGCGCCGCATCGACCACGCGCCCACAGGCAGACTCGTCGGCGACATCCTCGGCCACCGCACGGGCCGCGCCGCCCAGCCGAATCACCT
The DNA here is from genome assembly GCA_963797455.1 of uncultured Actinomycetota bacterium. Lineage (GTDB taxonomy): Bacteria > Actinomycetota > Actinomycetes > Mycobacteriales > Jatrophihabitantaceae > Jatrophihabitans. The sequence goes on from CAWCPK010000001.1 coordinate 1,182,274, forward strand.
CGTCCGCAGCATCCGTCGCGGTGTCCGGGTCGATGTCGACCAGCAGCAACCGAGCGCCGTCGGCGGCCAGCCGGAGCGCCACCGCACGACCGAGTCCGCGCCCGGAACCAGTGACGATGGCGACCTTCTCGGCGAGCCGCGCGCTAGGCAGGGAGCCGGAAGAGCTCACGCGCGTTGGTCTCGACGATCTTGCGGACCTCCTCGGTCGGCACGTCGGCGAACACCTTCTGCGCGTTCGTGCGACTGTTCGGCCACAGCGAGTCGGAGTGCGGGTAGTCCGACTCCCACAGCAGCCGGTCGATGCCGATGTCATGGCGCAGCCCGACGCCCACCGGGTCGTCGATGAAGCACGAGTAGATGTGCTGCCGGACCACGTCGGACGGACGGCGGTCGGGGTCGACGTTGTTCTCGAGCGGGTACTGCCGGTAGTCCTCCCATACCTGGTCCATCCGCATCAGCGCGTACGGGACCCAGCCGATGCCGCCCTCGGCGTAACACACCTTCAGCTTCGGGTGATTCTTGAACACCGGCGACATGACCATCTCGGCCATCGAGTTGAACAGGGTGATGCCGAACAGGGCGGTGACGGCCGCCTGCGGGGCGTCCGGCGCCACGAACGGAATGATCTTCGATCCGCCGAAATGCATGAGGAGCGGCATTTCGGCCTCCGCCGCCGCCGCGAAAGTCTTGTCCCACGCCCCGCTGCCGAACGACGGCAGGCCGAGGCCGGCCGGGTTGTCAGGGAAGGTGATCGAGCGGGCTCCCTTGGCCGCGCAACGCTCGACCTCCTTCGCACTGAGCTCCTGATCCCACAGCGGCAGCATCATGATCGAGATGTAGCGATCGGGCGCTGTGGGGCACCACTCGTCGAGCAAGTGGTCGTTGTAGGCCTGGACGCACAGATAGGCGAGGTCCTTGTCCTTCGCGAATACGAACTTGTTTCCGCAGAAGCCGGGGAAGCTGGGAACGGCGCCTGCGCCCACACGCCGTCCTCGTCCATGTCGGCGAGGCGCGCGACCGGGTCCCACGTGCCGCGACGCATCTGGTCGAAGCGCACCGGACTGAAGTTGCGGTCCTTGAGGTCGAGTCCAGCGGTCGCAGTCAGCCCGACGTTCGGTTCGAGGACCTCCTCGTAACGCCAGACCTGCATGCCCTTCTTCAGGTGTACTTCCTTGGCGTAGAAGGGCTCGACGCGATCCTCCTGGATCTCCTCGACGTGCGGGCAACGGTCGTGGTACTGCGCCGGGAGCCGATCGGTCCAGAGGGTCGGCGGCTCGATGAGGTGATCGTCCATCGAGATCATCTTGATGTCATCTGTGAGGGGCATCGCGCGCTCCTTACTTCCTAGGAGATGGCTATGGGTGAGCCGAGCACGGCCCGCTCGACGATCTGCATCTGGTCGTTGGCGTCGGAGGGGATGTCGAAACCCTCGAGGTCGAACGCCTCGTCGAAGTGATCACGGACCTGCTCCGGCGTCAGCGGCGAACTGCCCGACTTCCAACCGCGCGTCTGGGCCAGGAAACCGCGGGCGAAGTGCGTGCCTCCGGCGTGCACAACCTCGCCGTTGACGGGGCACTCGTCACTGAGCAGGTAAGCGACCACAGCCGCCACGTTGTCCGGGTCGATGAGGTCGCCCCACGCCTGCTTGGCTTCCGGGCGAGCGAGTCGAGTGCCGGCGAGCGGCGCGATCGCGTTGACCTTGATGTCGAGTTCCTTGTTGCGCGCCTCGTGCGCAAGAGACTTGGTGAGGCCGATGAGCCCGGTCTTCGCGGCGGAGTACGCGGGCTGCCGGAAGTGCCCGAACTGCGCCATCGACGTGGTGAGGACGATGCGCCCGTAGCCGCGCTTCTCCATGTCCCGCCAGGCCGGTTGCCCGACGTGCCATGCCCCGAGAAGGTGCACGTTCAGTGTGGCCAGCACCTCGTCCATCGGCTGGTCGGCGAACGTGCTGGCGTTGACGACGCCGGCGTTGTGGACGAGCAGGTCGACCTGCCCGAACGTGTCGAGAGCGGTGTCGATGATGGCTGCGCCGCCCTCGACCGTGGCGACGGAATCCACCGCTGCCACGGCACGGCCGCCGACCGCCTCGATCTCCTTGACGACCTCGGCGGCGACCGACGCGTCGGGCTCGTCACCTCGCGGTTGGACACCCGGATCGTTGACGACGACGGCCGCGCCGCGCGAGGCCAACAGCAGCGCGTAGGCCCGTCCCATGCCGCGCCCACCCCCGGTCACGACGGCGACCTTGCCGGTGAAATCTAGGGCAGACATCGACTCTCCTCGACTTGGGACGGAACCCGACTGTATCCCTATTCCTTACACTCTTCAAGGAAAGTCTGAGCTGGATCAGACGGTCCAGTTGGGCGCGCGCTTCTCCATGAATGCCGTCGGACCCTCGGTTGCGTCGGGGTGATCGAGGTGTGCCTGGAGCAGCGCGTAACCGCTCTTGAGCCCGTCGTCCAGACCGCGGTCGAGACTCTCCCAGATTGCGCGAAGCGACGTCTTCACCGTCTGTGGCGAGGCAGTCGCGATCACCTGGCCGATCTCGATCGCTCGCTCACGCAACCGCTCGAGCGGCACGACCTCGCTCACCAGGCCGATCTCGAGCGCGCGCTTCGCATCGATCCGATAGGCCTTGCCCATCGTCACCATGCGCAGCACCTCGCCCAGCGGGATGCGCCGGCTCAGCCCGATCGGTTCGAGCGCACTGACCTGCCCGACGTGCACGTGGGTGTCGAAGAATGTGGCCTTTTCGCTGCAGATAACGATGTCCGCGTCGGCCACGAAGTGCAGGCCGGCGGAGGCGCAGAGGCCGTTCACCGCCGTGATCGTCGGGACAAAGACGCCCGCCTGGCGAGCGGTGTAGCGCGGGTAGTCCTCGGGTCCGTCCAACTCGGAGACGTCGCCGCCGGAGGAGAACGCACGGTCGCCGGCGGAGGTGATCACGACCGCCCGCACGTCGGGGTCGGCATCCAGCTTCGGCCACAGCTCGGTCAGTTGGTTGCGCACCGAGCGGGAGAACGCGTTGAGCTGTTGCGGACGGTTCACGGTCAGCACGACGACGTGGCCGTCCCGTTCGATCAGCAGATCCTGGTCGGACTCAGCCATGGCCACACCTTCGCGTCGAGACACGGAACGGACTTGGAACAGTACCCTCTATCGCTAGCGGAACGCATCCCCGTAGGATCAATTGAGTATACTCAGTTCCGGGGACGGTTATCGAGAGGTGCGCGTCATGAAGGTCGCAGTCGTCACCGGCGCCGGGCGTGGTCTCGGGAGGGAGACCGCACAGACGCTGGCCAAGCTCGGGTACTCGATCGTTGCGGTGGACATCGACGGCGAGAGCGCGCTCGACGCAGCCGGCGCGTGCGGTGGGCAGGGGTTCGCGTGCGACATCGCCGACCGCGACGCCGTCCTCGCCCTCGCCGCCCAGGTGGGACCGATCGACGTCCTTGTCAACAACGCCGGGATCTGGCGCTTCGGTCCCCTGCTGGATCTCGATCGCGCGGATGTGGTCGACGTGGTGAACGTGAACCTGCTCGGGACGCTGTGGTGCGTCCAGGCATTCGTGCCGCAGATGCCGACCGGCGGATGCGTCGTCAACCTGTCGTCGGGTGCCGCCCGTATGCACTCCGCCGGCACCGGGATCTACCCCACGACGAAGAACGGCATCGAGGCGTTGACCATCCAGCTCGCGGTCGAACTCGGACCGCGCGGCATCCGGGTGAACGCTGTCGCGCCAGGGTCGATCCTCACCGAGGCGACGGCGAAGATCCTCAGTGAGAGCGACCGCGCCGACCGGGAGCGGACGATCCCGGCCGGCCGGATGGGCCGACCGGGCGACGTCGCGGAGGCGATCGCCTACCTCGCCTCGGACGCCGCCGAGTACGTCACCGGGCAGGTGCTGTACGTCGACGGCGGCCTCACGTCCGGCAAGGTGACCACCCGATAGAAGCTGCGTTTGCGCTCGCACGCCGCGGGGCGTTCCGGGACCGCCACCTCTGCTGGGCGGACTCGGGCACGTCCCTCGGCGCGACTGATCAGCGCTAGGCGAGCTCCGGTACCCGCAGGTGCGCGAGGGCGAGCTGGAACTCGGCGACCTCGATGACCTGTGCGCCGAGCTGCTCAGTCACCGACGTGCGGAGCTGCATCATTGAGTCGCGGCTGCCGTCCAGCGCTTCTTGGCTTTCCCACGCCGTCGCCGACACCGCGCGGCCAGAGTCCCGGTCCACGAAGAGGCTCGCGCTGCAGAAGCCGTCCATCTCTTCGACGCGTGGCAGAACCTGCGTCCTGAACGCGTCGATGCCCCGGTCGATATCAGGCAACCGCAGCCACGTGCAGAGCGTGCCGGCACCCTCTACGGCCCGGTGTTCGCGGTGCAGGACGGCGATCTCCCACCGCTCGACCTTCTCGACGGTCCCGCCGAACTGGTCGGCTGCGTCCCGGCGGATCGACTCAACCGGCCGCTCCGCTGCCCGCAACGCCTCCTGGGTCTCCCACGCGCTGGTCGCGATACACCGCCCGGAGCTGCGATCGACGATCAGCGAGAGGCCGATGCAGCCGTCGAGGTTCATGAGTTCGGGCATTACGTTGTCGCGCAGATGGGCGATGCCGGTGTCGATCGCATCGGGTCGCGCCTGAATTGTGGTAGAGCGTGCGTGCACGTCCTCCACCCCCTGCCCGTCACGGGGCGGCGCCCCGGTGAGCGCCACCGGTGCTCACAGCCTTCTCCTCCACCGGCCGCACCGCAATGGGATCCAGGGCGCCGGGCGTCAGAGGCCGGTAGTGCCGGGGCCACTGCATCCCGCCGATACATATGTGACGGTCGTGCCGACGTATCGCTCAGCCGGTTTCGTGCCGGACCACTCCACGGGCGTGCGAGAGCTCGCGGAAGCCGTACCTGCCGTGGTAAGCCCCCATGCCGCTGTTGCCCACTCCGCCGAACGGCAGCTGCGGGTCGGCGCAGTGCGTCGCCCAACCGTTGACGGTCATACCGCCGGATGACGTGCCAGCCAGGATCGCGGCTTCGGTCTGCGGGTCATCGGTGTACGCCCATACGGCGAGCGGCTTGGGGCGGCTGCGCACGGCCTCGAGGACATCGTCGAGATCGTCGTAGCCGAAGACCGGCAGCACCGGCCCGAAGATCTCCTCCTGCATCACCGCTGCATCGGGCGGCACGTCGAGCAGCACGACCGGCTCGATCGTCAGCGTCTGCCGATCGCGCCGGCCCGTCCCGATCAGCTTGGCACCCCGCTCGAGCGCGTCGTCGACGTAGTGGCTGACCCGGTCGAAGTTGCGTTCGTCGACGATCCGCGGCATGGCGTCGACATTGATCGCGCCGTCGGTGTACACCGCGCACTCGACCTGCCGCATGTATTGCTCGATGAACTCGTCCCGGACCTCGGAGCGGACGTACACGTGGTCCGGCGACAGGCAGATCTGACCGGCGTTCGACATCTTGCCCCCGCAGACGAGCGCGGCGACTGCGGCGAGGTCGGTCGTTCCGTCGATGATCGCCGGACACTTTCCGCCGAGCTCGAGTGTCACCGACGCAAGGTGCTTGGCGGCCGCGGTCATCACGGTGCGCGCGACCGACGGGCTGCCCGTGAAGAAGATGTGGTCCACCGGCAGCTCGAGCAGGATTTCGGCGAGGTCGACGCCGCCCTCGAAGACCGCCACTTCGTCGTCGGGGAAGGCCTGCCGGATGACGGCCGCCGCCATGGCAGAGGTTGCCGGAGACAGCTCGTTCGGCTTCACGATCGCCGTGTTGCCCGCCGCTATGACGGCGACCAGCGGCTGGAAGACGAGGCCGAACGGGAAGTTCCACGGCCCGAACAGCAGCACCACGCCGCGGGCTTCGTACTGGATACGTGCCGCCGTTCCTGGGAAGGACGGCGCGACCTCGGTCGGCGCCGTCCACTCGTCGAGATGCGCCACCGCCTCGTCGATGTCCTTCAGCACGACGTGCACCTCGGGCGACATCTGCCCGGCGATCGGGCGGCGCAGGTCCTGGTGCAGTGCCTGGGCGACCTCGTCTGCGTGGTCGAGCACCGCCTGCCGCAGGCGCAGCAATCGCGCACGGCGTTCGTCGGCGGTGCTGGTCTTGAGCCGCCAGCGCCTCGCCCGCTGGAGCCCGAAGACCCTGCTGACCTCGGCGGCCGTCCAGGAAGTCACTGCGCCGCCCTCCTAGTCGAAGATCAGCACACCGCGGATGGTGCGGCCGGCACGCATGTCCTCGTAGCCGACGTTGATCTCGTCCAACGTGTACGTCTTAGTGATCATCTCGTCGAGCTTGAGATCACCCTTGCGGTACAGGTCGAGCAGCTTCGGGATGGCGGTGCGCGGATTCTCCGACCCGTACAGCGCCCCGCGCAACTGCTTCTCCATGAAGGTGAGATCGGTCAGGTTGCACGCGATCTCGGTCTGCGCCGTCGGGGCCACCGCCGTCACGACGATGCGGCCGCGCTTGCCGGCCAGGAGCATCGCGGGAGCTATCAGCTCACCGAGCGCCAGCGACGGCGTCAACACGACGACGGCGGCCATGTTTCCGTGAGTGATGTCGGTGACGAGCGGCAGTGCCTCGTCCACGTTCGCAGCGCTATGCGTCGCGCCGAAGTTCTTCGCGGCATCGCGCTTCCAGCCGATCGGGTCGACGGCCACGATCTGGCTGGCGCCAGCCGTTCGCGCGCCCTGCACGGCTGCCGTGCCGAGGCCGCCGACGCCGACCACGACGACCGTGTCACCGCTGCGCACCTCGCCGGCGGTCACCGCCGACCCCCATCCGGTCGCCACCCCGCAGCCGACGAGGGCTGCTTTGTCGAGGGGCAGGTCGGGATCGATGCGCACGGCGGAGTATTCGTGGACTACGACGTGCTCGGCGAAGGCACCGAGCAGGCAAACGGTGCTGGCCGGTTGACCGTTGACGTGAATGCGCGGCGTGTTGTCGGCGAGCGGAATGCCGTCGCGCAGCTGAGCGCCGTTCTCGCACAGGTTCTGCATGCCGAGGACGCACGGCCGGCAGCGTCCGCATGCCGGGATCCAGCTCAGCACGACGTGATCGCCGACCGCGAGCGTCTCGACGCCGGGCCCGACCGCCTCCACCACCCCGGCGCCCTCGTGGCCGCCGACCACCGGGAAGTTCTCGTAGACCGCATCGCCGGTGACGATGTGTTCCTCCGAGTGGCACAACCCGGTCGCCGCGAGTTTGACGCGCACCTCGTGCGCGACCGGTTCGCCTAGGTCGATCGTCTCGATCTTCCAGTCCTGCCCCACGCCCCACAGCACCGCAGCCCTAGTCTGCATCACGCACCCACCTCAGCCGGGACGTTGAGCGTCTTGCACTCGAGATACGCGTTGATGCCCTCCGGGCCGTCCTCGCGTCCGATGCCAGACGACTTGTAGCCGCCGAACGGCATGCCGCTCGCGATCCGGAAGTCGTTGACCGTGATCGTGCCCGTGCGGATCCGCTCGGCGACGCCGATCCCGTGCTCGACGTCGGCGGTGAACACCGATCCGCACAGGCCGTACGGGGAGTCGTTGGCAATCCGGATCGCCTCTGCCTCGTCGCGGTACGGGATGATCGCCACGACGGGGCCGAAGATCTCTTCCTGGGCGATGCGCATCGAGTTCTCGACCTCGGTGAAGACGGTCGGCTCGACGTACCAGCCGCGTGTCTGCTCCGCAGGACGCCCGCCGCCGAGCGCGACCTTCGCGCCCTGCTCGCGACCGGACGCGATGTATCCCTCGACGCGGGTGCGCTGCCGCTCGGCGACGAGCGGACCGATCTCGGTCGTTTCGTCGTGAGGGTCGCCGACCTTGAGCGCGGCAACCGCAGCACAATACCGATCCGCCACCTCCTGGTAGCGGCCCGCCGGCGCGAGCACCCGGGTGATTGCGGCGCAGATCTGCCCGGTGTTCTGCATCGCCCCGAACACCATGCGCGGGATGTCGCGATCGAGGTCGGCGTCCTCGAGCACAATCGCGGCGGACTTGCCGCCCAGTTCGAGCGTCGCGCTCTTGACCTGTTCGCCGCAGATCGCGCCGATCCGCCGGCCGGCCGCGGTGCTGCCGGTGAACGTGACCTTGTCGACGCCGGCGTGCGAGATGAGGTGTTCGCCGGCCTCGGGGCCGCCCGGGATGATGCTGACGACGCCCTCGGGGAAGCCCGCGGCCTCGACCGCCTCGGCCACCGCGAACGCGTCGAGCGGGGTCTCCGGCGCCGGCTTCACGATCACCGAGTTACCGGTCAGCGTCGCGGGCAACAGCTTCGACAGCACGAGGCCGAGCGGCGCGTTCCACGGGATCACCGCAGCAACGACGCCGAACGACTCTCGGACGACCAGGGACGGGCCGGTGATTCCGTGCCTCAGCTCGCGCATCTCGACCGACCGCACGAGCTTGACGTAGTGCTCGATCAACGTCCGCGTGATGTAGCGGGTCATCGGCGTCGTCCACGCGATGGGCGCACCCAACTCGTCGGTCTGCAGCAACGCCAGCTCATCCGCCCGCGGTTCCAACGAGTCAATGAGCCGAAGCGCGATCTCCGCCCGTTCCTCGACAGACATCCGCGCCCATGGTCCGTCCTCGAACGCGTTGCGGGCCGCCGCGACCGCACGGTCCATATCGCCCGGTTCGGCCGCGGGCAGGCGGCCGATGACCTCCTCGGTGCTCGGGGAGATCACCTCCAGCACGCCGCGCCCGGCTGGCGCTGTCCAGCGGCCGCCGATGAACAGCCGATCGAACTCGAGCATGGGTGATCTCCTCGATTCATTGGCATCGGGCGGCCGACCTTGAGACCCTATTCCGGATACTCTTTTGCCGTCAAGACTGCGAGAGGTGCACCCCTTGCCGGTGAACAGTGAGCTGTTTGTCGGCACTCAGCCGGCGAGCGCGCGGACGTGTTCGATCAGGTCGACCGCCCGCTGGCCACCGAGCGGTACGGGCATGACCTGCAGATCGGTGACCCCCGCCTCGCGAAACGCGGCGATCCGCTCGGCGACGTAACTCGCCGGCCCGCACAGGTTGCTCAGTTCGAGGTACTCGTCCGGCACGAGCGCGGCGGCCTCGCGCTTCTTGCCGTCGAGGTAGAGATCCTGGATCTCTGCGGCCGCGTGTTCGTACCCGTAATGGCAGAAGACGTCGTTGTAGAAGTTCTTGGTCTTCGCACCCATACCGCCGACGTACAGCGCGGTTGACGCTCGCGCCCGGTCGCGGACGGCCCGCGCCTCAGCACCCTCGCCGATGGCGAGCAGCCCGCCGGCCGAGATCTGCAACGGCCCGAGCGCGGGATCGCGCTTGGCCAGTCCGCGCTGCAGCGCCGTGCCCCACACGTCTGCCGCCTTGTCCGGCACATACATCGCCGGCAACCAGCCCTCGGCCCGTTCGGCGGTCATCGCCACGCTCTGGGCACCGAGCGCAGCCACCCAGATCGGGATCCGCGGCCGGCGCGGATGCGTGATGATGCGCAGCGGCTTGCCGAGCCCGGTGCCGGCGTCGGGCGGCAGCGGCAAGGTGAACACGTCGCCCTCGTGCACGAGCGGAGTCTCCCGCGCCCAAACGGCCCGGCAGATCGCGATCGTCTCGCGTGTCCGGGCCAGCGGCGCCGTGTACGGCACACCGTGGAATCCTTCGATGACCTGCGGGCCCGATGCACCGAGCCCGAGCCGGAAGCGTCCGTCGGAAAGGTCGTCAAGACCGGCTGCGGTCATCGCGATCAGCGTCGGCGTCCGGGTGTAGGTGGGCAGGATGTCCGAGCCGATATCGATTCGGCTGGTCGCTGCCGCGAGGTAACCCATCCGGCTCGGGCTGTCGAAGCCGTAGGCCTCGGGAACCCACACGGCATCGAGGCCGGCGCGTTCGTAGTCGACGACCGCGGCGACCGCCTCGCGGAATCCGTCGGCGTAGCCGATGACCGTGCTGATCCGCATGTTCGCCCGGTCAGAGACCGGATACCGCCACGACGGACACGGTGCAGTCGCCCGGCGGCGTGCCCACCATGATGTCCGCGACCATCAGTGCCGGCTCGCCGTCGAGGTAGCGCGGGTACCCGACGTTGAGGTCGGCCGGCATGCGCGTCGGCAGGCCGTCGGCGGTGATGATGCCGTGCTCGCAGTCGGCGGTGAACGCGTGGATTTCGTTCTTCATCGGCGCGGTCACGAAGACGGTGCCGCGCCGGCTCACGCACACGCCGTCCATCTCGCCGAGGTCACGCCACTCGGGCGGCGGCTGGAGGCCGGACTCGAACGCGCTCATCGGCAGGCGGTAGACGCCGCCGCCGACCGGGTCGACCGGCGAGCAGCTGACTGCCCAGCAGACGCTGTCGATCGGCGACACCGCGCAGCCGTTGACGTAGCCCGGCATCACGACCCGGGTCACCGCGTCTGCGGCGCCCGGCTCCTCGCGGACGAGCGGACCGAGGGCAGCCACGGGAATGCGGTAGACGGCGGGCGACACGGGCGGCGGTTCGGCCGGATCCATCGACGGGTTGGTGTGCGGGCAGTCGGCGACGTAGAAGTTGCCGGCCTTGTCGATCGCCAGACCGTTGGGCATCTCGAGCGGCTCGAAGCGGTCGCCGATCGCCGACCCCGCCCAGAGCGGGATCTTGCCGAGCACGTCGCCCGTGTGCGGGTTGAACGCGAGCACGTGCGGCTGGACGTCGGCCGGCCCGGAGCCGTCCGGCCGGGCAACCGGCTTGCCATCGGCCACGATGAACGCCGTCCCGCTCGGGAACACCTCGGTGTCGGTGCGCAGGAGGTCGCAGCCGAGGGTGGTCGTGAGGCCACCGACGAGCGTCCGCTCGTCGAGCACGACGTCGCCTGTCGCGGTGACGCGGGCGCGGGTGACGAACGATTCGCCCTGCAGGTAGACGAGGCCCTGACTCTCCCGGAACCACGGATAGCCGACGTCAAGTCGGCAGTTGCCGAAGACGAAGGTCTCGCCGTCGTCCAGCATCTCGGCGCTCTCCGGGTTCGTGCAGCCCTCGACAACTCCGAGCAGCGTGCCCTTGAATCGGTCTGACATCACGTTCTCCCGGTCCTCGTCGAGCGGCTAATGCAGTATACTCATTTCATGGAACTGGCCAAGGTCATCGACCAGATCGCGCATCTTGACATCGACGCGCGAGCGCTGTGGTTCGAGGGTCGCTGGTTCACCTGGAGCGATGTGAACCGGCTGGGCGATTCGGTGCTGGCCCTGGTCGACGAGGCGCAGGTCCCGACGAACGAGAGCGTAGGCGTCATCCTGCGCAATGACCCGCTCTGCGTCGCCGTCATCCTCGCGGCATTCCGGGCACAGCGGCCGCTCCTCACCTTCAGCCCCTTGCTGCCCGACGCGGCACTTGCCGATGACGTGCGCACCAACCAACCGGCCGTCCTCGTCGCACTCGGCGATGACTGGGAGCGTCCGGGACTCGGCGACGCGGTCGGCGAGGCGGGCGCGCTCGGCATCCTGGCCGGCGAGCCGGCCGCCACGGCGGTGCCCGCCAGCGGTTACGTCCGCGGTCTGGCGCACTACACGGCGCCCGAGGGCACCGCGGCAACGATGCTGACGAGTGGGACCACCGGTGCGCCCAAACGGGTGTCCGTGACGCTGGACGCGTTGGCACACTCGGTGCATAGCGCGACCAAGCACCACGAGGGCGGGCGGGCCGACGCGCCGGTCCGGCTGCGCGACGCCACGTCGCTCATCGATCTGCCACTGTTCAACATCACGTCCTACCTCGACGTCGCGATGACGGCCGCGGCCGGTCGGCGGATCTGCCTGATGCGTCGCTTCGAGCCGTGGTCGTGGGCCGAGGCGGTGCGCGACCACAATGTCGTGGTCTCCTTGCTCGTGCCGGCCGCGATGAAGATGGTGCTCGACGCCGACGTGCCGAAGGAGTGGCTGACGAGCCTGCGGGTTGTCCGGTCCGGCTCGGCGCCGCTCGACCCAAGCGTTGCCGAGGCGTTCGAGGAGAGGTACGGCGTCCCGGTCATCGTGTCCTACGGGGCGACCGAGTTCTCCGGGGCGCTTGCCGGTCTCACCATGGCCGACCGTCGCGAGTGGGGAACCGCGAAGCGCGGCAGCGTCGGCCGTGCGCACCCGGGCGTCGAACTGCGCATCGTCGACCCTGCAGACGGGCACGAGGTCGCACCCGGCGAGGCGGGCGTGCTGCACGCCCGCGCGCCGCAGATCGCCGGCGTCGGAGACCGCGAGTGGACGCGGACGAACGACCTCGCTCGTATCGACGCCGACGGCTTCCTGTTCATCGAAGGCCGCGTCGACGACGTCATCATCCGCGGCGGCTTCAAGGTCGATCCGCAGGCCGTGGCGGCGACACTGCGCCAGCACCCGGACGTCGTCGACGCGGCGGTCATCGCCTTGCCCGACGAGCGGCTCGGGCAGGTTCCGGCGGCCGCGGTTGTCCTCGCCGCCGGCCGGCGCCACCAGCCGCAGGAGGAGCTGCAGGGCGAACTGCAGGCCTGGGTTCGTTCGCACCTCGCGCCCTACGCGGTTCCGGTCACGATCCGCGCGCTCGACGCGCTGCCCCGAACCTCGACGATGAAGATCGCCCAGGCGCCGCTCGTCGAACTGCTGCAGCGCTGACATGACGACACCCGCCAGGCGCATCGCTCCGGGTGCCGACCTCCAGGCGCTGCGCGCCGACGTCCGCACCTGGGCAGTCGCGAACACGCCCGCCGGGTGGCACGACGAGCTCGAAGACAGCCAGCCGGGCGCAGTTCCGCGACTTCAACGTGCGCCAGGCGCAGCTGCTGCGCGAAGCCGGACTGCTCGCCGCACATTGGCCGGTCGAGTTCGGTGGCGGTGGGTTCAGCTTCCGGGAGCAGCTGGTGATCCAGGAGGAGCTCGTGCGCGCCGACTTCCCGCAGCCGCGGCTGCTGGAGATATCCCTCGCGCACATCGCCGCGACGCTAATGACGTACGGCAACCCGGAGCAGCAGAAGCACCTGTCCGCGATCCTCGACGGCGAGATCTGGTGCCAGGGCTTCTCCGAGCCGGACGCCGGCTCGGACCTCGCTTCGCTGCGGACGCGCGCCGTCCGCGACCGGCGACGTCTACGTCGTGAACGGGCAGAAGGTGTGGTCGAGCTACGCCGACCAGGCCGTCGTGGTGCCTGCTGCTCGCGCGCACCGACCCGGCGCGCGCCGAAGCACCGGGGCCTGTCGATGTTCATGCTCGACATGCGACTCGCCCGGCGTCGAGCTGCGCCCGACGCGGCAGGCAACCGGCACCGAGGAGTTCTGCGAGATCTTCCTCGACCGACGTCGAGATCCCGGTCGAGCACATCGGGTCGGCGACGAGAACGCCGGCTGGCGGATGGCGCAGACCACACTGTCGACGGAGCGCGCGCTTCAACATTCTCGAGCTGCAGGCCAGGCTCGCGGTAGCGCTCGACGAGATCGCGGCGCAGGCGCTCGTGACACCGGTCGACGGTGATCGAGTAGCGGCCGATGACGACGCGATCCGGCAGGACCTCGCCGCCCGTGCCGCCGAGGTCGAGGTGCTCGGCCTGCTCGGCGCACGTCTGGCCCGCGACGTCGAGCGAACGGGCGAGGTCGGACCGGAGGGATCGATCGTCAAGCTGCTCTACAGCGAGACGCTGCAGAAGCTGACCGGGCTCGCCGTGCACATCGGCGGCATGGCGACGATGGCTCGACGAGCGCCGCGAGTTCGCGACCACCTGGACGTCCGGCAAGTGGCTGATCGACCACCTCAAGTCCTGGAACTGGACGATCGCCGCCGGCAGCAACGAGATCCAGCGCAACATCATCGGCGAGCGGGTGCTCGGCCTGCCGCGGGAGCCGCAGTCATGACCGACGTCGACCTCGCCGCGGACGAGGCACGCGCGGAGTTCCGCCAGCTCGGTGCGCGCCGCGCTGACGAGGCAGGCAGGTGGGCGCGCGCCGGTGTGGGAGCCGGTGCGTCTCGATGCTGCCGCGCTCACGCAGGCTGCCTCGCTCGGCTGGACCGGTCTGCTCGTCGACGAGCTGCACGGCGGCGCCGGCGCCGGGCATGGCCGAGGCGGTCATTGTCGCCGAGGAGATCGGTGCCGCGCTCAGCCCACTGCCGTTCCTCTCCTCAGCCGTGCTCGCTCGCCACCGCGCTGTCGTCCGGCGGCAGCGCCGAGCAGCAAGAGCGCTGGCTGCCGCAGCTTGCGTCCGGGCAGTCACGCGCGACGGTGGCACTCACCGGGCCGACGGCGGCGCGCGGCCCGCGCCCTGCTCGACGTGTGCGCGACCACCGAGCGCAGCGGGACTGTACTGACCGGCGACGGCCGGATTCGTCCTGGATGCCGACGGAGCCGATCTGCTCATCGTCGCGGCGCGCTGTCCCGACGACCCCGAGCCGGGGCTGTTCGTCGTCGAGGGCGGCAGCCCGGGCGTCGCGATCGACGAGCAGCTCAGTGTCGACCGCACCCGGCGAATCTTCACCGTGACGTTCTCGGAGGCACGGGTAGCCGGGTCCTCGCGCCTGCCGTTGAGCGCGGCCGGCCTCGATGCGGTGCGGCAGCGAGGCGCGGTCGCCCTCGCGGCCGACGCCACGGGCGCGGCGCGGCGTGCGCTCACGATGGCGGTCGAGTACGCCAAGCAGCGAGAACAGTTCGGCCGGCCGATCGGCTCGTTCCAGGCGATCAAGCACAAGCTGGCCGACATGTACCTGCTGGTGCAGGGCGCCGCGCTCGCCGTCGAGGCGGCGGCGCGGGCGCTCGACGACGGACGCGACGCGAGCCGGCTGGTCGCCGTGGCCGGGTCCTACGCGCGCGACGCGGCCTCGAAGGTCGACCGGCGACGCCATCCAGGTGCACGGCGGCATCGGGTACACGTGGGAGCACGACTGCCACCGCTTGTTCAAGCGCGCGAAGTTCGACGACTGTATCTCGGCGGTCCCGAGGTTCATCGCGAGGCTCTGGCCCGGCTGGTACTCGCCAGCTGAACTTAGTGCGGCCTTCCCCACAGTGAAGCGGAATTGCCCTTCCGGTTCGGCTACAGTCATCGGAACCGGAAGGCTCATTCCGCCAAGGGGAAGCGAATGCCAGTGCAGCGCGAGCGCGTACATCACCAGGTGACGTTCGCCGTGCTCGCGCTCGGGGTCGCCACCTTCGCACTGCTGCAGTCGCTCGTCATCCCTGTCCTCACGACCATCCAGCACGAACTGCACACGACCCCCACTTCCGCGACGTGGGTGCTCACCGCCTATCTCCTCGCCGCCTCGGTCACGACGCCGATCATGGGGCGGCTCGGCGACATGTTCGGCAAGAAGCGGATGTACGTCATCACGCTCGGCGCGCTCGGCCTCGGCTCGGCGCTCGCGGCAACCGCGACCTCCATCGGCGTCCTGATCGCTGCTCGGACGATCCAGGGCGTCGGCGGCGGTGCGCTGCCCCTCGCGTTCGGCATCATCCGGGACGAGTCCCCGAGGACAACGTGTCCCGCGCGATCGGCAGCCTGGCGTCGCTCACGGCGGTCGGGGCCGGGTTGGGCATCGTGCTGGCCGGCCCGATCGTCGACCTGCTCGACTACCACTGGCTGTTCTGGCTGCCGGTGATCCTGACCGGCGCCGCAGCGATCTGTGCCGTCGTTCTGGTACCGGAGTCCCCGGTGCGCGCGCCGGGTCGCATCGGTTGGCTGCCCGCTGCACTGCTCTCCACCTGGCTGACCGTCCTGCTGCTCGCGCTCAGCGAGGGTACGGACTGGGGTTGGGCGAGCAGCCGCGTGCTGGGGCTGCTCGCCATGGCGGTCCTGCTCGCCGCCGGTTGGGTCATGGCCGAGCTCCGCGCGGATACCCCGCTCGTCGACATGGCGATGATGCGCAGGCGCTCCGTCTGGCCGAACAACCTGGTCGCGCTGCTCATGGGCTTCGGCATGTACGCCAGCTTCGCGTTCATCCCCGCGCTCGTGCAGACGCCGCGCACCGCCGGCTACGGATTCGGCGCGGACATCACGAGTTCCGGGCTCATGCTCCTGCCGTCGGCCGTCACCAATTTCGCGGTCGGGATGTACGCCGGTCGACTGGCGCGGTTCGTCGAAGGCAAGGTACTCGTGTGCGTCGGCTGCCTGATCAGCTGCGCGACGCTCCTCACGATCGGCTTCGCGCACCAGCACCGGTGGGAGATCTACCTCGCGACCAGCGTGCAGGGCGTCGGCTTCGGGCTCGCGTACGCGGCTATGGCCGCCCTCGTCGTCTCCGGGGTGCCGCAGACGCAGACCGGCGTGGCGAGCGCGATGAACGCGAACATCCGCACGATCGGCGGGAGTATCGGCGCCGCGGCCATGGCAACGGTCGTCACCGCCCACGTGCAGCCGTCCGGGCTCCCCGTGGAGTCGGGCTACGTGTACGGCTTCGCGATGATCGGCGGTGGCGTGGCACTCGGCGCGCTTGCCGCATTGCTCATCCCGGCCACGCGCCGGCCGCGGCTCGACGTCGCGACACCGCAGCATGCTGAGCTGGCCATGGTCGCGGGCGGCAGCTATGCCGGCGTCCCACCAGAGATTGGCGCCGGGCCGGCGTACCGTTCGGGACCATCGTGACCAATCAACACGCGGTGGTGCCTCAGCTGTCGAGCTCGCGCCGCGACGCTGTGCGCAACTATCACCGCGTTCTCGCCGCGGCCTGGGAGGTACTCGCCGAGTCGGGTGTCGACGCCAGCATGGAGGAGATCGCCGCCCGCGCGGGCGTCGGTGTCGGCACCGTCTACCGGCGGTTCGCCAGCAAGGATGCGCTGCTCGACGAACTCGGTCGGATGATGCTCGAGCAGATGTTCATCGCAACTGACGAAGCACTCACACGCACGGACGGATCCGGCCTCGAGTACTTGCTGCGGGTGATCGGCAAGTCGTTCACCGACCATGCACGCTATGCGTTTCTGCTGCTCGAGCGACGCACCGACGACGCGGCGACGCGGCGCATCCGATCCGCGATCAAGGAGTTGACGGCGCGCGCTGCGGCGGCCGGCGCCGTGAATCCCGACACCACGATGGGCGACGTCATGGCGCTGATCTGGTCCATGCGCGGGCTCGTCCAGGTCGTTCACGAGGTCGCGCCAGACGCCTGGGAACGCTACCTCGACCTCCATCTCGCGGGTCTGCGTACGGACGGACCGCGGACGAGTTCACCGGCACTGACGGCGCGTCAACTCGCGAAGCTGATGCCGCGGGCACGCGCCTGACGACAACGCCTCGTCACGCCGCCTTTTCCAGGATGTGCACCCCACACGCCGAGCCGAGCCCGATGACGTGCGCGAGCCCGACCCGAGCACCGTCGATCTGCCGGTCGCCCGCCTCGCCACGCAGGTGTTGGCAGATCTCCCAGACGTTGGCGATCCCGGTCGCGCCGATCGGGTGGCCTTTGGACTGGAGGCCGCCGGACACGTTCACCGGCAGTCGGCCGTCGCGCCACGTCGCGCCGCTCTCGAACAAGTCCACCGCACCACCCGGCTCGCACAGCTGCAGGTTGTCGTAGTGGATCAGCTCCGCGGTGGCGAAGCAGTCGTGCAACTCGACGAGGTCGAGGTCGGCCGGCGCGACGCCGGCGGCCTCGTACGCGGAAGCCGCGGCCTGCCTGGTCAGCGTGCTCACGTCCGGCAACACCTGACAGGCCTCCTGCCACGGGTCGCTGGTCAGTACCGACGCGGACACCTTCACGGCCCGCCGCCGCTGCTCGAGTGACAACCTCCTGAGCGCGCTGTCCGAGATCAGCACCGCGGCCGCGGAACCGTCGCAGTTGGCAGAGCACATCGGTCGCGTGTTGGGATAAGCGACCATGACGTCGCCCATGATCTGCTCGAGCGTCATCCGTTTCGTGTAGGCAGCGAGCGGGTTGAGCGTCGAGTGCGCATGGTTCTTCTCGCTGATCCGCGCGAACAGCTCGAGCGGCACGCCGCCGTAGGCGTGCGCGTGCAGGTACTGCATGCCGATCTGCGCGAAGACACCGGGCATCGTCTCGGTGCCTACCCAGCCGTCCATCGGTGCCACCGCGCCGTACCGGCCGGCCGCGACCCACGGTTCGCCGTCCTGCCGTGCCGTCCCGGTGACGCCGAGCAGCCCGACACCGGAGAGCTTCTCGACGCCGACGGCGAGCCCGAGATCTGCCTCGCCCGCCTTGATCGCCATGATCGCGGTGCGCAGCGCGGTCGCCCCCGTCGCGCAGGCGTTGGTGACGTTGTATACGGGCACGCCCGTCTGCCCGATCTGCTTCTGCAGTTGCTGGCCGATGCCGGCCGGTCCGCCGGTGACGTTGCCGGCCGCGATCACCTGGATGTCGTTGATGGTGACGCCACCGTCGCTGAGCGCGCCCAGCGCCGCCTCGGAGGCGAGATCGACGAGATCCCGGTCGGGGTGCTTGCCGAACTTCGTCATGTGGGTCCCGAGGATCCACACGGTCTCCGCCATCAGCCCACTCCTCCGTCGACCGGCTCGAAGCCGAACCCGACGGCGTCCACGCCGTCGCCGTCACGGCCCATGCCGAACGTCGTCAGCCGCACCTTCATCCCCAGCTGCAGCCGGCCGGGATCCGGCGGCACGTTCACGATGTTGGCGCGCACGCTGGTCCCGTCCAGGTCGACGACGCCGGCGACGTACGGCACCGGCACACCGGGTGCCGCCACCGAAACGACGGTGCAGGTCCGCAACGTGCCCTCGTCCGGCAGCACGACGTCGACGAATCCGGCCTGGCTACCGCACGCCGCGCACGCGTTGCGCCGGTCGAAGAACCGCGCGCCGCACGCGGTGCACGCATGGGCGACCAGATGCGGGTGCTCGCCGAGTGCGAGATAGTCCACCAGCGGGATCTGAGTCGGCATCGCACCTCACATAGAGTATCCTTAATTCAAGCAGCGTACCCGCTCGAGCCGTCGGATGGAGACCCGGTGTGACCGCCGCGACGCACGGCCCGCTGACCGGGATCCGGGTCGTCGAGCTGGCCGGCCTCGGACCTGCACCGTACTGCGCCATGCTGCTGGCCGACCTGGGTGCCGACGTCGTCCGCGTCGACAGGCCCGGCCAGCCGGAGGATCCGCCGTGGCCGGTCCTCGGTCGCGGCCGACGCTCGGTCCTCGTCGATCTCAAGCACCCCGTCGGTCCCGACGCGCTACTCGCGCTTATCGATCGAGCGGACGTGCTGCTCGAGCCGTTCCGGCCCGGCGTGGCCGAGCGGCTCGGCATCGGCCCTGAGACGTGCCTCGAGCGCAACCCGCGACTCGTCTACGGCCGGATGACCGGTTGGGGGCAGGACGGCCCGTGGAGCCGGATGGCCGGCCACGACATCGACTACATCGCGGTCACCGGTGCGCTGCACGCGATCGGTCGCGCCGGCGGACCTCCGCAGCCGCCGCTGAACCTGCTCGGTGACTTCGCCGGCGGGAGCATGTTCCTGCTCACCGGCGTGCTGGCCGCGCTGTGGGAGCGCGAGCGCTCGGGCCTCGGGCAGGTCGTCGATGCCGCGATCGTCGACGGCACGGCATCGCTGACCGCGTTCGTACACGGCGTGCGGGCCGCCGGTATCTGGCGCGACGAGCGCGGCGTCAACCCGCTCGACACCGGCGCCCCGTACTACGACGTGTACGAGACGGCGGACGGGCAGTGGGTGGCGGTCGGCGCGATCGAACCGGCATTCTTCGCCGAGCTGATCCGGCTGCTCGAGCTGCCCGAGGCGCCCCCGCAGCAGGACGAGGGGCGCTGGCCGGAACTGCACGCCGCGCTCGCTGCGCGGTTCCGGCAACGCACCCGGGACGAGTGGGTCGCCGTCTTCGCCGGAACGGACGCGTGCGTCGCGCCGATCCTCTCGTTCGCCGAGGCGCCACGGAATCCGCACCTTGCCGCACGAGAGACGCTGGTCGAGAAGCACGGCATCATGCAGCCCGCACCCGCGCCGCGCTTCTCCCGCACGCCCGGGAGCATCGGTGCCGCCCCGCCGGCACCGGGCGCGCACAGCCGCGACGTCTTCGACAGCTGGGACGTCGCCGGTGCCGACGCCTTCCTCGAGGCCGGCGCGCTGGTCGACGCTCAGGGCAGCCCACCGGCGATGCGCAAGATCGCGCCGGAGACGTAGCCCGCCGAGTCGCCGATCAGCCAGGCGATCGCGTCGGCGATCTCGTCGGGTCTCCCCGGCCGGCCGAGCGGGACGAGCTCCCGCACTCGGCCGAGCGCGTCCGGGTTCGCCATCTCGGTGTCGATCAGGCCCGGCGCGACCGCGTTGACCCGGATGCCGTCGGCGGCGAGCTCTTGCGCGAGGCCGATGGTCAGCGTCTCGAGAGCGCCCTTCGTGGCGCCGTAGCACACGCTGGTACCCGGCGCGCCGTGTCGTGCGGCGCCGGACGAGACGTTCACGATGGAGCCGCCCGCGCCGCCCCGGCTGGTCGACATCCGGGCCACGGCCTGCTGGGTGCACAGCATCGTGCCGACGAGGTTCGTCGCGACGATCTCGCGCAGCGCGGCGACCGGGAGGTCCGCGAACCGGCTGAACGGCCCGGTGGTCGCGGCGTTGTTGACGAGTACGCGCAGCGGTTCACCCAGTGCGTCCACAGCGGCGAACAGCGGGCCGACGGCACCCTCGTCCGCGGCGTCTGCGCGTACCGCGTACGCGCGCCCGCCCGCCTCCTCGACCGCCCGCACCACGGCGCTCGCCGCGTCGACCGCGGATCGGTAGCTGAACACGACGGTGTGGCCGGCGCGCGCCAGCGTCTGCGCGGTAGCCGCGCCGATCCCGCGGCTGCCGCCGGTGACGATCGCGACGCCGACACTCATCGGGCCAGCCTCGCACCGTCGAGGGCCGGACCCACTTCGCCGAAGAGCACGTCCAGATGTTCGGCGACGAGCGATTCGGGCATGCCGCCGATGCGATACCAGAAGAAGAGGTGTTCGACCGGCAATCCCTCGGTGATCCCGCGGAGCTCGGTGACCGCGCGTGCGGCGTCGAGGACCTGATAACCGCGCACCGCGCCGGTGCGCGCGTGCTCGCGGCGCAGCTCGTCGACGTCGAGGACTCGCGGCGACGGCGTCCCCCGCCCGGCCGCGATCGCCTGGCGGTAGCTGTTGAGGTGATATGCCAGGTGCGGGAGCAGCGCCTCGACGGCCCGCTCGGGGTCTCGGGCGAGCAGCATGTTGACGACGCCGCCGAGCCGGCCGTCCCCGTCGATGCCGGCAGCTGCCCGGCCCTTCAGGTAGTGCGGGTACAACGCACGGTCGACGCTGAGCAGCCCGACACCGAGCGCGCCGGCCGCCCGCGCGCCGCGCGGACCCTGATAGCCGAGCCACAGCGGAATGTCGCGCTGCACGGGCGGCGGTTTGAGGGCGTCTCCGCCGAACAACTCCCGCAGCCGCCGGACGGCGTCCTCGGTCGTGCGGTACCGCTGCGCCTCGTCCGCGCCGAACGTGTCGAACTCGGTGCGGACGTACCCGGCGCCCAGCCCGAGTTCGAGCCGGCCGCGGGAAAGGACGTCGACGAGCGCCGCCTCCTCGGCGATGTGCATCGGGTGGCGAAGCGGCGCGAGCGTGACGGCAGTGCCGATCCGGATATGCGATGTGCGCACGGCGAGGGCGGCAGCGAAGGCGAGCGGCTGGGAGAGGTAGCCGTCGGCGAACCCGTGATGCTCGGTCAACCAGACCGAGCCGGCACCCCGATGCTCGACGTCGGCGACGACGTCGAGCATCTGCGCGTAGAGGTCGGCCCACGCGGTCGGCCACGCCGGCGGGTTCCGCATGTCCAGGTAGATGCCGAGCCTCATCTGCCGATCGTCGCTTCACCCTTGAGGAATAATTAAGTATCCTTTTTACTCGTTGGGTGTCACGGGCACAACGGACGGAGCGGTCATGCACTCAGCCGACGACGACCCGGGCTGTTGCGAGCTGGCAGCGATCGAGGCGATCCGGCAGCTGAAGGCCCGCTACTTCCGGTTGATGGACACCCAGGACTGGCCGCAGTTCGCCGAGGTCTTCGCCCGCGAGGTCGTCGGGGGCAGCGGCAATCAGCGGATCGTCGGCAGGTCGGCGATGGTGGACTACATCGCCGGCGCGTGCGCCGGCGTGCGGACCGCGCACCAGGGTTTCCTCCCCGAGATCGAGCTGCTCGGTGACGGTCGGGCCCGCGGCGTGTGGGCCATGTCGGACTACTTCGAGGTCGGCGACACCGATCCACCGGTCGGCTTCACCGGGTTCGGCCATTACTTCGACGAGTACATCCATGAGGACGGGGCCTGGCGGATCGCGTCGACCCGGCTGACCCGGATCAGGATCCTGCCCATGGCGGGTGGGCTCCCCGACATCTACCGATAGCTAGCGCGGTGTCAGCCTGATCGCGCCGTCCAGCCGGATGGTCTCGCCGTTGAGCATCGGGTTGCGCACGATCGCGGTGACGAGCTCGGCGTACTCGCTCGGCTCGCCGAGCCGCGCCGGGTGCGGGATCTGCGCGCCGAGCGACGCACGCGCTTCGTCGGGCAGCGTCATCAGCATCGGCGTCAGGAAGATGCCCGGGGCGATCGTGTTGATCCGGATCCGCTTGTCCGCGAGGTCACGCGCCGCGACGATCGTCATCGCGTGCACGCCGCCCTTGCTGGCCGAGTA
Organism: uncultured Actinomycetota bacterium; assembly: GCA_963797455.1. Lineage (GTDB taxonomy): Bacteria > Actinomycetota > Actinomycetes > Mycobacteriales > Jatrophihabitantaceae > Jatrophihabitans. Next base: position 1,204,827 of record CAWCPK010000001.1, read on the forward strand.
CGCAATCTGGCCGATCTGCCCCTCGAACGCCGCCACCGACGCGGTCATGATCAGCACGCCGCGCTCGTCGTCGAGCAGTTCGTTGCGCATCATCCGGTCGGCGGCGAGGCGCACGACGTTGAACGTGCCGACCAGGTTGACCTCGACGACGCGGCGGAACTGCTCGAGCGGCAGCAGGCCGTTCCTGCCGATGATCCGGCCGGGCGTGCCGATGCCTGCGCAGTTGACCACGATGCGGATCGGGCCGCGCGCCTCGGCGACGTCGAGGGCAGCTCCGACGAGGTCCTCGTCGGTGACGTCCGCGGCGGCGAACACGACCGGCTCGCCCAACTCCGCGGCCAGCGCCGCGCCGGGCGACGACGGGAGGTCGACGATGACCACCGTCCAGCCGTCCTTTACCAGCCGGCGCACGGTGGCCTCGCCGAGTCCTGATCCGCCGCCGGTGACGACCGCGACGCCGTCGATGACGTTCATCCGAGCCGCTCGATGATCATCGCGTTCGCCATCCCACCGCCCTCGCACATGGTCTGCAGCCCGTAGCGGCCGCCCGTGGAGTCGAGCTGGTTGACCAGTGTCGCGAGCAGCCGGGTGCCCGACGCACCGAGCGGGTGACCGAGCGCGATCGCGCCGCCGCGCGGGTTGAGCCGGTCCGGATCGGCCGAGGTGTGGCGCAGCCACGCCAGCGGCACGGAGGCGAACGCCTCGTTGACCTCGTAGGTGTCGATCTCGTCAAGCGAGAGGCCGCCGCGCTTGAGGGCCTTCTCGGTCGCCGCCATCGGGCCGGTGAGCATCAGCAACGGGTCGCTGCCGACGACGGCGAAGGAATGGAACCGGGCACGCGGGGTGAGTCCCAGCTGCCGGGCCAGTTCCTCGCTCATGATCAGCGCCGCGGACGCGCCGTCCGTCAGCGGCGACGAGTTACCTGCCGTGATGTGCCAGCCGATCTCCGGGAAGCGGCCGGCGAGCGCCGGCTCGTGAAACGCGGCGGGGAGCTGCGCCAGGCGATCGACAGTGCTGTCCGGGCGGACCGTCTCGTCGACGGCGAAGACGAGACCGCTGTCGTCGTCGACCTGCACCGGGATGATCTCGCTGTCGAATGCCCCGGTCGCCGCGGCCTCGGCAGCCAGCCGATGCGAGCGCGCCGCGAACTCGTCCATCGCGTCCCGGCCCAGCCGGTACTCGGCGGCGACCAGCTCCGCGGCGATCCCCTGTTGCACGAGACCGTCGGGGTAGCGGTGCCGCACCGGAAGCACGTTCGCGTCCCTGCCCTGCGCGTTCGAGAACATCGGCACGCGACTCATCGACTCGACGCCGCAGGCGATGACCGCGTCGTACGCGCCGGCGAGGACACCCTGCGCCGCAAAGTGGATGGCCTGCTGGCTGGACCCGCACTGCCGATCGATGGTTGTTGCCGGCACGGATTCGGGCATGCCGGCCGCCAGCAGCGCAGTGCGGGCGACGTTGTGCGCCTGCTCGCCGCTCTGCGTCACGCAGCCGGCGATCACGTCGTCGACGAGCGTGGGGTCGAACTCGTTACGGTTGAGCAGGGCGACCAGTGCCGAGGCGAGCAGCGTCGCGGGATGGACCTGCGCCAGGCCGCCACCGGGCTTGCCCTTGCCGGATCCGGTACGAACGACGTCAACAAGGACGGGAGTCGACATCCGATAAGAGTATCCTATATTCGACGCACCTTCCCAGTCCGAGAGGAACAGCGACGTGAGCCACAGCGTGCTCGTCGAGCAGATCGACCGCATCCTGGTGATCTCGATCAATCGACCGGAGGCCCGGAACGCCATCAACCGCGAGGTGACGCTGGCGATCGCGGCCGCCGTCGACGAGCTCGACGAGCGGGCCGACCTCTCGCTCGGCATCATCACCGGCACCGGTGGCACTTTCTGCTCCGGGATGGACCTCAAGGCGTTCGTCGCCGGCGAGGACGTGACGTTGCCCGGACGGGGGCTGGCCGGCATCTGCGAACGTCCGCCCGCCAAACCGATGATCGCGGCCGTCGAGGGGTGGGCGCTGGCCGGCGGCTGCGAGGTCGCGCTCACCTGCGATCTCATCGTCGCGGCCGAGGACGCCCGGTTCGGCGTGCCCGAGGTGAAGCGCGGACTGGTCGCCGCGGCCGGCGGTCTGCTGCGGCTGCCTCGCCGGTTGCCACCGGCCGTCGCGATGCAGCTGGCGCTCACCGGGGAACCGATGAGTGCCGTCGACGCCCACCGCTACGGGTTGGTGAACGAGCTGGCCGAGCCGGGCAGGGCGCTCGAGGGCGCGCTGGCGCTCGCCGGCCGGATCACGCCGAACGGCCCGTTGGCCGTCCAGATCACCAAGGAGATCCTCGATGGTGCGACCGACCAGCCGATCGCCGACGGGTTCGCCGTGCAGCGGCCGCTCGTCGAGCAGATCGTGGCGTCCGCGGATGCCCGCGAGGGATCGGTCGCGTTCGCCGAGAAGCGCGCGCCGGTGTGGACGGGGCGCTGAGCGAGCCGCCTAGCGCGGCCCGAAGCGGTGCGCGCCGTCGAGGCGGATCACCTCGCCGTTGAGGTAGTCGTTCTCGGCGATCGCCTGCACCAGCTGCGCATACTCCTCGGGGCGGCCCATCCGTTGCGGATTCGGAATCGACTTGCCCCACTGGGCCTGCGCGTCCTGTTCGCTCATTTTGAAGGCCGGCGTGAAGAACGTCCCGGGTGCGATCGTCATGACCCGAATCCCGAGCGGAGCGAGGTCGCGTGCCGCCACCAGGCCGAGGCCCACGACGCCACCCTTCGCCGCGGCGTAGTCGGACTGTCCGACCTGACCCTCGAACGCCGCGATGCTCGCGGTGTTGATCACGACGCCACGTTGGCCGGAGTCGAGCGGCGGCGCGACCGCCATGCGTGCCGCGCTCATCCGCAGGGTGTTGAACGTGCCCACCAGGTAGACGTCGAGGGTGCGCCGGAAGGTATCGAGACTGTACGGCTGGTTCGACCGATCGAGGATCCGGCTCTGCGCCACCGGGCCCCCGTGGGCGGTCACTGCGATGCGCAGCGGCCCGAGTTCGCCGGCGGCATCCAGCGCGGCCGCGACCGAGTCCTCGTCCGTCACATCGGTGGGCACGAAGCGGGTACGCGCACCGAGTTCGGTCGCCAACTCCTTGCCCGCCGCTTCGGCGAGGTCGGCGATGACGACCCCGACACCGCACCCGACGAGCCGCCGGACGGTCGCGGCGCCGAGGCCGCCCGCGCCGCCGGTGACGATGGCCGCTGCGCCTTCGAGATTCATGGATTAAGGATACTAAAAGTGGCGAGGCGCGCCAGACCCGCGCTACCCTGCGATCCATGTCGGTCGGTTGGCACGAGCACGATCCGGCGCGCGTCCTCGTCACCGGATGCTCGTCCGGAATCGGCCGCGCGCTCTGCGCGACATTGCACGAGCGCGGACATCACGTCGTCGCGACGGCACGCGACGCATCGACGCTGGTCGACGTCCCGGCGCAGCTGCGGCTCGCCCTCGACGTGACCGAACCGGCGTCCGTGGCCGCCGCCGCGGCGAGCGCCGGGCACGTGGACGTGCTCGTCAACAACGCCGGGCTCACCGCCTGGGCGCCGATCGAAGCGATGCCCATCGACGTCGCACACCGCGTCTTCGAGACGAACGTCTGGGGCACGCTGCAGATGTGCCAGGCGTTCCTGCCCGCCATGCGCGAGCACGGACGCGGGCGGGTCATCAACGTCAGCACCTCCTCGATTCGGGGTTACCCGCTGCTCGGCCTGTACGTCGCCAGTAAGGCCGCGCTGGAGGCGTGGAGCGAATCGCTGCGGCTGGAGCTCACGCCGTTCGGTGTGGACGTCGTGCTGGCCATCCCCGGCGCGGTCGTGACCTCCTTCGGACAGAATCGGGTGCCCGTCCAGCCGGCCGCTGACGGCTATGCCGAGCTCACGAAGCGCGCGTTCGCCGCCATCCAGGGCATGCGCGGCACCGCACTCACGTCCGAGGAAGCAGCCCTGGCCATCGCCGACATCGTCGCTAGCGACGACCCTCCGCTGCGCATTCCGATCGGCGCCGACGCGAAACGCCTCGTCCCGCTGCGGCACTCCGTCACCGATGATGAGTTCGAGCAGGCCGTGCTGTCCGGGCTGTGACCTCCAACTACGAGTAGAACTGGTCGGCCTCGTCGAAGGTGGCAGCGAGATCGTTCTCCGCGCGGCTCTGGACGAAGTTGAACTCGTCCTTCTCGAACTGCAGGTTCGTGCCGTACGCGTGCAACAGGTAGCTGGAGACCTCGGACAGCGCCAACCCCATACTCTGCTCGACGAGCCGATAGGCCTCCTTGGCGATCACGATCCCGTCGGCCGGCATCCGCGCGATCTGCGTCGCCAGTTCCTCGGCGACGGCATGCACCTCGGCTGCCGGGACGTAGCGGGTGAACACGCCCCGTTCGGCAAGTTCGCTCGCCGGTGCGATACGTCCGGTCAGCAGTAGATCCTTCGCGAGCACTGGACCCAGCCGATGGAAGAACAGGTGGAGGTCACCGAGAACCGGGCCGAGATACCGGGTTGCCGGCATGCCCAGCTTCGCATCGTCGCCCACGACGCTGATATCCGAACCCATCATGAACTCCAGGCCGCCGCCCAGCGCGAATCCGCTCACCTCGCTGATCACCACCTTGGGGTGGAACATGACGCGGGTGTAGACGTAGGACGTCCGGCGGTCCACGACGAGCCGGCGACGCTGGCTGGGGCGGCGCTTCTTCTGCCCGGCGCCGTTGCCGGTGACCTCGCCAGGTGAGCTGTACCAGTCGTACACCGCCGCCATGTCGATCCCGGAGGTGAAGTTCCCACCGGCGCCGCGGAGGATCACGACCTTGATCGCGTCGTCCTCGGCCGCGTCATCGAAGTACTCGATGATCTTGTCGTACATCTCGAGCGTCATCGCGTTGAGTTTCTCGGGGCGGTTCAGCGTGACCCGGGCGATGTGGCTCGCCGGGTCCTTCTGGTACAGCACGTCGTCCACTGTCCGTCCTCAGTTCCTCGCGATGGTGGGTTGGTCGGTCTTCCACGGATCCACTACGTCACGCACCGCTCGGCCGGTCGCGAGACGGTCGAAGCCCTCGTTGATCTCGTCGAGACAGAGCGTCGCCGAACGCAGCCGATCGACCGGCAGCCGGTCGGCGCGGTAGAGCTCGAGGTAGCGCGGGATGTCACGTCGAGGTGCGGCGCTGCCCATGTAGCTGCCTTTGACCGTGCGTTCGCTTGCGACGAGATCGGCGAGCGGGATCTGGAGCTGCTGGCTGGGGTTGGGCAGGCCTGCAGTCACGAGCGTGCCGCCGCGCGATGTGATCGCGTAGCCAAGCTGGGCTGCCCGCGCCGCCCCGGCCATCTCGAATGTGTACTCAGCCGTGCCGAACTCGTCGCGTATCCGGTCGGCACAGTCGGGCTGCGCGGCGTCGAATACATGCGTTGCACCGAGCGTCTTGGCGAGCTCGAGCTTCTCCGGTGATAGATCGATCGCGGCGATCTTGGCCGCACCGACGGCGATCGATCCGAGCAGCGCGCTCAGCCCGACCCCGCCGAGCCCGACGACCGCGACGGACGATCCGGCACGCACCTGCGCGGTGTTCATGACGGCGCCGACACCAGTCACGACCGCGCACCCGAAAAGCGCCGCGATGTCGAGCGGAATGTCCGGCTCCACCCGGACGACGGACTGCGGCGTCACGACCGCGAACTCGGCGAACCCGGAGATGCCGCTCCAGTGGTTCAACGGCTCGGCGCCGACACTGAGGTGCCGGGTGCCGGTCTGCAGCGTGCCGTCGGCCCGAGCCTGCCACGACGACTCGCACAGGTTCGGCCGGCCACCGAGGCAGACTGCGCAGTTGCCGCAGCTCGCCACGAAGACGAGCACAACGTGGTCGCCCGCGACGAGCCCGTCCACCCCTGGGCCGACCTCTTCCACGACGCCGGCCGCCTCGTGCCCGGCAACGGCCGGCAGTTTCCGTGGCCGGTCGCCGGTCACCGCGGACAGGTCGGAGTGGCAGATCCCCGCGGCGGCGATGCGGACGAGCACCTCACCCGGTCCGGGGCCGGACAGCTCCACTTCGGTGACGTCGAACGGCCGGCTCGCGGCGAACGGCTCGGCCGAGCCGGCGAAGCGCAGCACGGCAGCGCGCATCTTCATACCGCCACCGCCAACGGCTCAAGATGAAGCGCGACAGCGCCGCCGTCGCCGCCTGCGACTGCGGGGAACCGGCGCAGCACCAGAGGGTCGTGGCCCGGGATCACGTGATCGGGGCCGTCGGCCAACCGCACCACCGTGTGCAGCGCCTCGATGTAGTCGATCGTGCTGACCAGGACCGGGAACGGGTTCTCCGTCTCCAGGTTCTCGTAGTAGTGCATGGCGTCCGATGCCAGGACGACGTTGCCCCGCTCGGTCTGCACGCGCACGATCTGCATGCCCGGCGTGTGCCCGCCCACGCCGTGGATCGAGACGCCGGTGGCGATCTCGTCCGCCCCGTCGTGGAAGGTCACCCGGCCTCGATAGAGTTCGCGCAGCCATTCGTGCAGCTGCCCGAGGTCGTAGGGGCGGCGCAGGAACGCGCTGCACATCGCTGGACCGGTCGCGTGCGCCAGTTCCGCGCGCTGTACGTGCAGCCGTGCCTCGGGGAAGTCGAGGATGTTCCCGCCGTGATCCCAATGCAGGTGTGTCGTGATGACGTCGGTGACATCCGACGGCGCGATACCCACGTCGGCGAGGGCCGCAGTCGGAGCGCGCAGATGATCATGCCCGCGGGCCGTCATCGTCTCCGCGCCCGAGCCGGTGTCGACCAGGATCACGCCGTTGGGACCGACGATCGCCCATACGTAGAAGTCCATCGGCATGGACGCGTCATGAGCGTCGTCCGGGCTGCGGTAGATGACGTTCTCGAAGCGCGTGCGGCGCTCGTTCGAGCCATACTTGACGGCGAAGACGCGGTAGTCCATCTCAGCCGTCCCCACCGAGGTCGACCCACACGCTCTTGACCTGGAGGTACTCCTTGATGCCCTCGAAGCCGCTCTCCCGTCCGAGCCCGGAGGTCTTGTAGCCACCGAACGGTGACTGCGGGACGGTGTTGCGATAGGTGTTGATCCAGACGGTGCCCGCCTCGACCCGGCCGGCGACACGATGGGCGCGCGCCAAGTCTCGCGTCCACACACCGGCGGCAAGTCCGAACGGCACGGCGTTGGCCAGCTCGACTGCCTCGTCGTCGGTGTCGAAGGTCGTCACCGCGAGAACCGGACCGAACACCTCCTCCTGGAACAGCCGACTCTCCCTCGAGACACCGTCGAACACGGTCGGCCCGACGAACTGGCCGTCCTCCGCCTCTCCGCCGAACGCGAGGACCGCGCCCGACCGCACGGCGTCGGCGATGTGCTCGCCGATCATCCGACGCTGATTGATCGTCGCGACCGGCCCGACGTCGGTCTCGGGATCGGTGGGGTCGCCGAGCTGCACCCTCTTCGCCCGGTCGACGACCAGGCCCAGCAGCTCGTCGTGGACGGATGAGTGCACGAGCAGCCGTGAGCCGGCCAGGCAGGTCTGCCCGCCGGAGGAGAACACGCCCGCAGAGACCCCGTCCGCCGCCCGTTCGAGGTCGGCGTCGCCGAAGACGATCTGTGGCGACTTGCCGCCCAGCTCGAGCGTGCACGGCTTGAGATGGCAGGACGCCAGGCTGCCGACCAGCTTCCCGGCGCTGACACCACCGGTGAACGAGATCTTCTTGACGAGCGGATGCGCGATGAGCGGCGGCACGACGTCCGGCCCATATCCGGTGACGACGTTGACGATGCCGGGTGGAAAGCCGGCCGCCTCGAACAGTTCGTTGAACACCACATTGGAAGCGCTCGCGTGCTCGCTCGGCTTCAGCACCACCGCATTGCCGGCGGCGAGCGCCGGCGCGAGCTTCCACGCGGCGAGACGGAGGGGCGAGTTCCACGGCAGGATCGCCGCCACGACGCCGTACGGCTCGTGCACCGTGTAGTTGAGTGCTCCCGGGCGGTCGACCGGGATCACCGAGCCGAGCACCTTGTCGGCCATGCCGCCGTAGTAGCGATACCAGCCGGCCATCGTGCGCAGCGCGGCGCGCAGCTCCTTGTGCGACTTGCCGTTGTCGCGCGACTCGACCTCGACGAGCTCGTCCAGCCGGGCGAGGACAAGATCGGCCAGCCGCACCAACAGCTCGCCGCGCGCGGTCGCGGTGAGCTCCGTCCAGGCTGCGGACCGAAATGCTGCGTCGGCGTCGCGCACTGCGCGCTCGACATCGGCCTCGCCGCCGCGCGCAATCGCGACCCACGGCTCACCGGTGAACGGATCGATCGAGTCGAAGGTCGCGCCGCCGAGAGCGGGCGTCTGCCGACCGCCGATCATCATCCCGAGCTCGTGCACCGCGGCCTCCTTCCACAGAAAGAGTATCCTGTTTTAGGTACGCCCGCCAGGCTAAGGAAGCTTCGCCCAGCGTGTCGTCCTCGTCGCTACCCCATAGCGGTCGCGGCGGCTCCGGTGCCGGCGATACGACCGAACACGGAGCCAGCCGTGAGACCGGTGCCGCCCGGGTAGTTGTGGTAGAACAGCCCGCCCACGACCTCGCCACAGGCGAACAGCCCGGGCATGACCGTCCCCTCGGCGCTGACCACCTGTGCTTGCGGGGTGATGCGCACGCCACCGAAGGTGAAGGTGACCCCGCAGGTCACCTGAAACGCGAGGAACGGCCCGTCGGTGAGCTGGTTGGCCCAGTTCGATTTCGGTTGCGACAACCCAACGGTGCCGCGCCCGTCCTTCACCGTCGGGTCGAATGGGACGTCGGTCTGCACCGCGGCGTTGAACCCGCGTACCTCGTCGAGGAAGGCTTCGGCGTCGACGCCGTCGAGGCGGGCTGCCAACTCCTCCAGCGTGTTCGCCTGCACCCGGGTGGCCTCCCGTATGCGGTATTCATCGCGCAGCAGGTGCACCACCTGCTGGTCGAAGATCTGCCAGGCGAACTGGTTGGGCTGCGCCAGGATGCGGCTGCCGTACTTCGCGTACGTGTAGTTGCGGAAGTCCGCGCCTTCGTCCACGAATCGCCGGCCGAGCGCATTCACCATGATCCCGAACGGGTAGCTGTGCTTCTGGAAGCCGTCGCCGACCGCGAGGTCGCCGTACTCCGGTGCGTTGCGATCCCAGCCGACGGCATGGCAGCCGGACCAGTGACCGGCGGCGGACGCGCCCGCCTCGAGCGCCATCCGATGACCCTCGCCGGTGTTGAACCGGGTGCCGCGCACCTTCGCGAGATCCCAGCCGGGGCCGAGGAAGCGGGTCCGCCATTCGACGTTGGCCTGGAAGCCGCCGGTGCCCAGCACGACCGCGTCCGCCGTGATGTCGGTGGTCACCCCGTCGATGACGGCACGGACACCGTGGATGCCCTGGTCGTCGGCGAGCAGGCTCCGGGCCGGCGCGTTGTACAGGATGCGGATCCCCGCCTCGGACGCGATCTTGTGTTCGGCCTCGACGAGTCCCGGTCCGCCGCCGACGGCCTCGACCGTCAACCCGCCCCAGAACCGGAACCGGCCGTCGACCTTGAACGCCTGCCGGCCGTATGCGGGCGCGAACCGGATACCCTTGCCGGCCATCCACGCCAACGTCTCGTGGCTACGGCTCACCAGCACGTCCACAAGATCGGGATCGGCCCGGAACTCGGTCACGCGCTGCATGTCGGAGTGGAACGCTTCGGTGGTGTAGACCCCGAAATCGGTGCTGTCGACCTCCTCCTGCGTGAGGTCGGGCATCAGCGTCTTGAGGTCGTCCAACCCCCGGTACACCGTGCGCATCGCACCGGCGGTGAACGCCGTGTTGCCGCCGCGCTCGGCCTCCGGTGCGCGCTCGAGCACCACGACATCGGCGCCTGCTTCGCGTGCGGCGAGCGCGGCGCACATCGCCGCGTTGCCCGCCCCGACGACGAGCACTCCAGTTCGGATCATCAACCCACCTTGAAACGCAGCACCATGTTTGACGGCCGTCGACTGACTCGGTCTGATCGACCACAGCGGCTATTCAGTATACTCTACTTCACATGACGGCAGCTTTGGGTCTGCATCCCGCACACGAGCTCGCGGCGCTCATCCGGCGACGGGAGATCTCCAGCCGCGAACTGCTGGACCACTACCTGGACCGGATCGCCGCCTTGAACCCGGCTCTCAACGCAGTGGTGACGCTGGATACCGACCAGGCCCGAGCGCGCGCGGCCGAGCTCGACGAGCTGGCCGCATCCGGATCGTTCGCCGGCCCGCTGCACGGCCTGCCCGTCACGATCAAGGACTCGCTGGCCACCGCCGGCGTGCGGTCCACGAGCGGAGCCGCCGAGCTGAAGGAACACGTCCCCGCCACTGACGCCACCGCCGTCGCGAGCATCAAGCGGGCCGGTGCCATCGTCTTCGGGAAAACGAACCTGCCGGCGTGGTCGCGAGACGTCCAGACACGAAACGACATGTTCGGCACCACGAACAACCCGTGGGACGTGTCCCGTGCCGCGGGCGGGTCGTCCGGCGGCTCGGCGGTCGCGGTCGCAGCGGGGCTCAGCGCTTTCGACATCGGTGCCGACATCGGCGGCTCGTTGCGTATCCCGGCCGGCTTCTGCGGGATCTACAGTCACAAGCCGAGCTACGGGATCGTGCCGCAGGACGGCTACCTTGACCGGCTCGACGGCGGCACGTCCTACGCCGACCTCAACGTCATCGGACCGCTCGCGCGGCACCCCCGCGACCTGCACCTAGTCCTGTCGGTCATCGCCGGCCCCGACGCCCAGCACGCGGACGGCTGGCGGTTGGCGCTGCCGCCACCCGCGCACAAGACAATGCCCGGCTACCGCGTCGGCGTCTGGCTCGACGAGGACGCGCTCGAACTCGATGCCGAAGCCGCGGCCGCGATGCGACAGGCGATCGCCCGCCTCGCCGACGCCGGCGCCAAGATCGAGCCCGCGAAGCCGGACATCGACTTCTTCGCCGCCGTCGAGCTGTACCACTCGCTCGTCGTCCCGGCCGCCTCCGCCCATCTGGCCGAGCCACCGGCTGGCAACGCGATGAGCCAGCACCGCTGGCTCGACCTCGACCATCGGCGCCGGCGGCTCATCGCGGCATGGCACGACTGGTTCGAGAGGTTCGACATACTGCTCTGCCCGGTGACGCCCATGCCGGCGTTCCCGCACGTCGCGTGGGGGCCGCCCGCCGAGCGGTTCATCGAGATCAACGAGCGTGCATACCCCGTAGTGTTCGCCACAGCATGGACCGGGATGGTGGGCGTCGCGTACCTGCCGTCGACAGTGGTCCCGGTCGGCCGGACGAGCGCCGGGCTGCCGGTCGGCATGCAGGTGGTCGCGGCGCGCCACCGCGACAACTCGGCATTGCGCTTCGCCATGCAGGCCGATTCGGAACTGGAGGGCTACCGCGTGCCGCCTATCGCCGCCGGCTGACGCCCGAGTAGTGCAGTCGGCGATACGGTCAGCCCGCGTCGCGAACGAGGTCCGCGCCGCGTTCGGCGATCATGATCGTCGGAGCGTTGGTGTTGCCACTCGTGACCGTCGGCATCACCGACGCGTCCACCACGCGCAGGCCGGTCACGCCGAGGACGCGCAGCTGCGGGTCGACCACCGCGTCCGAGTCCGCACCCATCCGGCAGGTACCGACCCCGTGCTCGCCGCGGAAGCCGAACGTGCGCACGAAACGCTCCCAGTCGGCGTTGCTCTGCACCGCGTCACCAGGCAGCAACTCGCCGGTGGCCACCTCTTTGAAGGCTGGGGTGTCGAAGATCGAACGGACGGCACGGCAGGCCGCCGCCAGCGCCTGAACGTCGGCCGACCCGCCGAACAGCCGGTGCCTGATCACCGGTGCCGCAGCGGGATCCGCCGAGCGCAGCCGCACCTCGCCCCGGCTCGTCGGGTGCAGCAGCGCGGTCATGACCGTCACCGAGGACTGGGACAGCAACCCCATGTCATGGACATCATGCCGGTGCGCCACCGCGTCGTCGGCCTCGCCGCTTGCCTGCGCAAGAGCGTTCAGCGTCTCCGCCAGTCGGCCCTTGTTCGCACCCACCCCGAACGGGGCGAAGATGATCTGCAGGTCGCAGGGGCCGTCGGTGTCCTCGCTCAGATGTCCGAACACCATGCCGTGCCCGAACGGCGAGGAGAGCGCGCCGCGGCCGCGGAAGACGAAGTCGAGGCCGTGTCGCGCGATGCCGACCGGGTTGAGCTCGCGGTTGAGGGTGCGCATGTTCACGCCGTACATCAACGTCGCGTACGGATGCTCCTGCAGGTTCGCCCCGACACCCGGCCGATCGCAGACGATCTCGATCCCGTGTGCGCGCAGGTGGTCGGCCGGGCCGATGCCGGACAGCATCAGTAGCTTCGGCGAGGCGAACGTCCCAGCCGACAGGATCACCTCGTGATTCGCCCAGGCGCGGTGCACCTCGCCGCGGCCGGAGTACTCGACGCCGACGGCGCGCGTCCCGTCGAAGAGCACCCGATGCGCCGGGGCATGCGTTCGGACGGTGAGGTTGGGCCGACGCGCAACCGGTGCCAAGTACGCGCGCACCGTGCTGTGCCGCCAGCCGCGTCGCTGCGCGGCCTGCCCTCGGGACACGCCTTCTTGACGCAGCCCGTTGTAGTCACCGTTGACCGGATGCCCGGCCTCCTCCGCGGCGCGGAGGAACACGTCGGTGACCGGCTGCGGGCTGCGCGGGAACGCCACATGGACCGGCCCGTCGCTGCCGCGGCCGGGTGCCGGACCGTCCTCGAAGGTCTCGCAGCGCTCGAAGTACGGCGCCACCTCCGCGGCGCTCCACCCGCCACAACCGTCGGCCGCCCATCCGTCGAAGTCGGCCTGGTGGCCTCGCACCCACATCATCCCGTTGATCGAGCTTCCGCCGCCGAGCACCCGGCCACCGGCCCACCGATCGACGACGCCGCCGCGCGTCTCGTCCGGCTCGGCCTCGTAGCGCCAGTCGTAGCGCTGGGAGATCTTCATGGTGCCGGCCGGAATGCGCAGGTAGGGGTTGCGGTCCCAGCCGCCCGCCTCGAGCAGGAGGACGCTGCAGGCCGGATCCGCGGAGAGGCGGCGGGCGAGCACGCAGCCGGCCGATCCACCGCCGACGATGACGACGTCGTACGTCGACGTCCCCGTCTTCATGCCTCGGCCCGCGTGAAGATCAAGGCGTCCAGGACGCACACCTCATCGCCGTCCACGAGCAGCGGATTGATCTCGATGCCGTACAGCCGAGACCCCAGTTCGTCGGCCGCCGCGACGACCGCCAACACCGCGTCGGCGACGCGCTGCAGGTTGGCCGGCTTGCTGCCTCGCCCGCCCTCGAGCAGCGCCCGGCCGCGGAGCGACTGGAGCATCTCGACGACCTCGGCATGCGCGACCGGGAGCAGCCGGCTCGCCACGTCCTCGAGCATTTCGACCCAGATGCCACCGAGGCCGACGGTGAGCATCGTGCCCCACGGTGCGACGTCATCGACCGAGACGACCAGCTCCACACCGCCCTCGCGCATCGGCTCGATCAGCACGCCGTTGATCGCGTCGCTGTCGAGCGCTGCCGATGCCTTCGCCACGATCCGATCGAACGCGGTGCGCACCTGCTCGTCGTCGCGCAGCCCGAGCTCGACGCCGCCGATGTCGCTCTTGTGCGCGATGCCGTCGGCGTCGAGCTTCGCCACGACCGGGTAGCCGAGCCTGCGCGCCGCGCCGACCGCGGCCGAAGGATCGGTGGCGAGCACGCTCGGCAGCACGGGTACGGAGAACCGGCCGAGCCGCTGGACGCTCTCGGCCTGGCCCATGAGCACCGGATGCTCGCCGGCGCGCTCGTTCCGCGGCGGCGCCGGGCGGCGGACGTTGAGCGCAGCCGCGGCCCACCGGGCACTCGCCGCGATGGCATTCATCGTCAGGTCGATGCCGCGCGACACATACAACCCGGCGTCGGAAAGCACGGCGCGCTGCTCCGGGGACAGGTCGGTGGTGATGTCGGTCTGGAACACGATCGGTTTCGCGGTCGCGGCGACGGCTTCGGCCATCCCGACCGCCCGCTCGGCCATGAACGACTCCTGGTCCGCGTCGAACCGCTCGGCGATAAGCGACTGGCAGAGCACGACGTCGACGTTGGGGTCCTCGGCCACAGCCACGACTGCGTTGCTCGCCAGGCGCGGGTCGCCGACCACCGCACCGGTCGCGTCGAGTGGATTGCTCGCCGCCACGCCTTCCGGCAGTACGGCAGCGAGGGCTTCCTTGGTGGCCGGCGCCAGATCGACGAGCTCGATCCCGTTGCGCGCCGCCTCATCGGCCATCATCGCGCACGTGGCGCCGGACCCCGAGATCGCGGCGACCCGCCGACCACGAACTGCCGGACCGTGCGAGAGCAGCCCGGCGGTCGCGACCAGCTCATCCAGCGTGTTGACCCGGATGACGCCCAACTCGCGCAGGGCGAGGTCGATCACCTGGTCGTCACCGACCATCGCGCCGGTGTGCGAGGCGATCATGCTCCGGCCGCGCTCGGATCGGCCGACCTTCATCACCACGAGCGCCTTGCCGGCCTCGGCCGCCTCGACGGCGACGTCGACGAACGCCTGCGGGTCGCCGATTCCCTCGAGGTACAGCGCCACCACGCGCACGTCGTCGTCGCTCAGGTGCTGCCGGACGACATCCACGGCGCCGATCACCAGTTCGTTGCCGACCCCGTACACCGCGCGCGTTCCGATGCCGCGCGCCTGCGACGTGCGGTACAGCTGGTTCGCGACACCACCGCTCTGCGCCGCGATGACCAGCGGCCCGCTGCTGTCCGGCGCGACCATCCCGGTCGCCATCGGCCAGACGCCGTCCGCCACGTTGATCATGCCGGCCGTGTTCGGCCCAAGGACGGCGATGCCCGCCCTGGTCGCCAGGTCACGCAGTGCGGCCGAGCGTGCAGCACCCTCCTCCCCCGCCTCGGCGAAGCCGGACGCGATGACGACGGCCGCCGGAATCCGCCGCTCGGCAACCGCGCCGAGCACGTCGACCACTCGACCCGCGCCCACGACGATGCAGGCGAGGTCGACGTCGTCGTCGATCGCGTCGAGCGCAGGCACGGTCGGCTCGCCGTGCGCGGTAGGCGACGACGGGTTGACCAGCCACAGCCGGCGCAGGCCGGGCGACGCGCGGAGATTGCGGTGCAGCCCCCGCGACCAGGCGACGCGATCACTTGCTCCGATCAGCGCGATGTTGCGAGCACGGAGCAGCGCACCGACATCCGGCCGCGCGGCCGTCGATTCGTAATCGGGCATCAGTCGATCAGCAGCTGCAGGCGGTCGACGCCGCGCACGTACCCGCTGTGCGCCTCGGGCGGCACGTCCGGGTCGAGCCGATAGGTCGGGACGAGCCGGTGGATCTCCTCCATCGCGATCCGCAGCTCCGCACGGGCAAGATGGGACCCGAGGCAGCGATGCACACCGCCGCCGAAGCCGAGGTGCCGGATCGGGCTGCGGTCGAAGTCAACCTCGTCCGCCTCGGTGAACTGGTCCTCGTCACGACCTGCTGAGCCGAACAGCAGCCACACGACGTCCCCTTCCCGGATCGTCGTATCCCGTATCTGGACATCCTGGGTCGCCACTCGGCACTCGGAGACGAGTGACTCGTAGCGCATCAGCTCCTCAACAGCGTTCGGGATCCGTGCCGGGTCGGCGACCAGCTCGTCGCGCTTGTGCGGGTTGGCGCCCAGGTACGTCATCGCGAGCGACAGTTGCGACGTGACCGTGTCGAGGCCGGCGCCCCACATGAGGCACGCGGTCCGGACGAACTCCGAGCGATCGAGCGGCCGCTCGCCGTCGAGGCGCGCCGCGATCAGCGTCCCGATCAGGTCGTCACCCGGCTCGGGCTGGGCGACGCGCTCGTCGTAGATCTGCTCGAAGTACTCGCGCAGATCGACCTTCACCGTCGTGAACGCCTCGCCCAGCTCCTCCGGCGTCGTCGCGCGCAGCAGCTGTTCCTTCCAGACCAGGAACATCGGCAGCTCACTCGCCGGCAGGCCCATCAGCGCGACGAAGATTGCGGACGGGAACGGCACGGCGAAGTCGTTCAGGAAGTCCCACGAGCGCTGCCCCACGACCGGCTTGATCAGCTCGATCGCCGACTCGCGCATGCCGGGTTCCATCGTCTCGACCAGCGCCGGGCGGAACCAGGGGTTCATCAGCTTCCGGTAGCGGGTGTGCTCCGGTGGGTCGATGTGCGTCGGGATGTCCGGCCCGAGCGACGTGAACGTCGCGGGGTCGACGGTCACGCCCCTGGACGAGGTGAACAGCTCGTGGTGCTGCAGCACGTACTGGATGTCGTCGTACTTCGACAGCACCCAGAACCCCGCCCCGACCTCGCTGTGCGCGACCGGGCACTCGGCGCGCAGCTGTGCGTAGTAGGGGTACGGGTCGGCGCGAAGGTCCGGCGAGGACGGGTGCAGCGTCCGCACCCAGTCACGCACATCGACGTCGATCATAGATAGAGTATCCTCTATTTGTACTGTCCGGTCAATGCGAATGCGAGGCGCCGGGATGGACACTGACGATCCGATCGCCGTGATGAGGCGGTTCTGTGCCGCGTGGAAGGCGAGCGACCCCGATGCGCTGATCGAGTTCATCGCAGAGGACGCGACGTTCCAGAACATGATGGACGAGCCGTGGGTCGGCCGCGAGCGGATCCACCAGGTCTTCCGGTCGTTCTTCACGGTCACGCCCCAGATCGACTTCACCATTCGGAGCATCGCCGCGTCCGGCAACACCGTGCTGATCGAGCGGGTGGACATCTGCACCACGACCGAGGGCGTCACTGCGCACCTGCCGTTGGCGGGCGTGTTCGAGCTACGCGACGGCCGCATCGTCGCGTGGCGCGACTACTACGACAACGCCCAGTTCCGCCAACTGCTGCAGCACCCACCGCGCGACCCGGACAGCACCGACGACGCCGATCTCGGCGTCATGGCGACCGGCGGCTGACCCATGCGGTACCCGCGGCTCGGTGCGACCGGCATGCGCGTCTCGGAGGCGATCCTGGGCACGTCCGGCGCGAGTGAGTTGCTCGACGAGGAGACGTTTACCGCCGTCGTCCACGCAGCTCTCGACGGCGGGATCGCCGCCTTCGACACCGCCGACGCGTACGACGGCGGACTCGCCGAGCAGTGGCTCGGCAAGACCCTCGGGACGCGGCGCGATCGCGTCGTGATCTCGACGAAGGTCGGGATGCGCGTCGGCGCCACCGCTGCCGAACACGGCGCTGCGTGGCACGGCCCCGATGTCGCCGCGGTACGTGCCGGCATCGGCCCGAACGATCGCGGGCTGTCACGCAGGTACGTCATTGCCGCTGCCGAGGCGAGCCTGCGCAGGCTCAGGACGGACTGGATCGACCTGTACCAGATCCACCAGTGGGATCCGCACACCCCGATCGACGAGACCCTGGAGGCGCTCGGCGATCTCGTCCAGAGCGGCAAGGTGCGCTACGTCGGCTGCTCACGGCTCGCGGCCTGGCAACTGCACTACGCGCTCGGGCGCAGCGACGTCCTGGGATTGCCCCGATTCGCCAGCATGCAGATCGCCTACAACCCGCTCGCTCGGCAGTGCGAGGCCGAGGTGCTGGAGGCGTGCGCGACCGGCTCGGTCGGCGCGCTGTGCTTCAGCGTGTTCGCCGGCGGGGTGCTCGGCGGGCTCTACTCGCGCGCGGACGCGCCGCCGCCGGGAACCCGGCTCGACAAGCGTCCCGCCTACGTGTCGCGCTACTGGAACGACGCCGCGTTCGACGTGGTGGACGGCATGCAGAAGCTGGGTGCCGAGCTCGGCCTCTCCCCTGCGCAGCTCGCCCTCGCCTGGGTCCTCGGCCGACCCGGCGTCAACGCCGCGATCGTCGGCGCCGACTCGCCGGGACAGGTCACCGAGCTGCTCGGCGTACTCGAACGCGGGTTGACGAGCGACGAGCATGCGCGGCTCGACGCACTGACGTCCTGACGCTCAGGCGAAACCGTTCGCGAATAGCCACGCGACGGTCCGCTCCATCGCTTCCGGCAGCGCCGTCGGGTGATGGTCGAGGCGTTCGATCGTGCGCGCGTTGTCGACCGGCGGGTCGGCGAACTGGGTGGCCGCCCGGATCTGGGACGGACCCCACCGGGTCAAGGCCGGGTCCGTCATCAGCTCATCGGTCGTGAGCGGGCGAACACGATACGGACGTCCGGCGAACTCGAGTGCGAGGTTGAGGGCGCCCACCGACGTCGTGCGGTCCTCCGGTCGGCCGACCAGGATGTAGGCCTCGCCGGCCGCGCCTTTCCGCAGCGCGGCCACGCAGCTGCGGCCGGTGTCGGCAGCCAGGATCGGCGCGGACGGGTAGGCGGGCATCGGCTCCGGCTCGCTGCGCAGGGCGGCGATGAGCTGCGCGTTGAGGCCGGGTGGCACGACGGCCCGGGCGAGCGTCGGCGCCGGCCCGTACCCGCCCGGCAGCACGGTGACCGCATCCAGCCCGTCCGCGACGCGCCGCATCGTGTCCTCGAAGGCCAGCAGCTTCGTCGCCGCGTACGGATCCGAACCGCCTCGGTCAGCGAGTGGCCGGAGGTCCTCGGTTAGCGTGTCTGTCCGGTCGAATGCGGCCGCGGTGCTGAGGCAGACGGTCCTGATGAAGCCGTGTCGCTCGGCGGCGTCCAGGACGTTCGCGGTGCCGACCACGTTGACCGCTTCGTAGTCGGCATACGGGTGCGGCACGCCGCCGACAACCAGGGCGGCGCAGTGAATCGCGAACTCACAACCTGCGCCGGCGGCGAGCACGGCGGCGCGATCGGTGATGTCTCCGTAGGCGAGCTGGACACCGAGCGCCTCGAGCTCGCGGGTGCCGATGCCGCCACGCACGAGCGCGCGCACCTCGTACCCTGCGTCCAGACCCGCGGCGCAGACGTTTGAGCCGATCAGCCCGGTCGCGCCGGTCACCAGCACCGTCGTCATTCGATGCCCTGCCACCCTTTGGCACGCAGCATCTCGCCGTGCTCGTCGACGTCCGGCGGGCGGACGAGCACCCGGCTGGGCAGCCCGAGAATCGGAAGTTGCGCGTACGGCGTCGGCTCCCGATGGATGAGATCCAGCGCCTGCACCTGTGGATGGTCGAACACCTCGGTTGGCTCGAGCACCGGCGCATGGGCGATGCCCGCTTCGGTGAAGCATGCGCACCAGTACTCCCGCGTCGCGGTGCTGATGGCCGCACCGACGCGCTCGTTCAGCTCGGCAGCCGCGGCGTGCCGGCCCGCGATGGTGCGCAGGTCCTCGCGCGCTGCGAGTGTGGCGAGGCCGAGCGCCTCGCAGAGTGCGCGGAAGTGCCGGTCCTGCCCGACGGTGACGCTGACGTACCGGCCGTCGGCGCAGCGGTAGACGTGCTGCCACCGGTGCTCTGCCTGACCCGGGCCGTAGCGCGGGTCGATGAGACGCGCGAAGTTGAACGCCAGCCCGGCGGCGAGGATCGGCACCTCGAGGTGCCGGGCAGTCCGGTCCGGATCGAGCCGGGCGCTGAGCACGCCGATCGTCGCGTACATGGCCGCCGCGTAGTCGAACGCCGGCGAGGCCCGTGCGTACTGTGGCGTGCCGTCCGCCGCGGCGTTCAGCGCGAGGTCGCCGGCGAGCGCGCGGAACTCGACGTCGTAGCCCGGCGCGCCGGCCAGCGGACCCTGCGAACCGAACCCCGGCATGGACACGTAGACGATCTGCGGCGCCAGCCCGCTGACGTCGCCGAAGCCGAGACCGAGGCGTGCTGCGACGCCCGGGCGGAAGCCTTCGACGAACACGTCCGCCTCGACGACCAACGCCTGCAGCGTTGCCAGATCGGAGTCGTCCTTGAGGTCGAGCGCGATGCTGTACTTGCCGCGGTTGCAGGCGAGGAACATCTCGTACTCGGTATGACGCTCGCGGTCACCGTGGGGCGGCTGTTCGACCTTGACGACGGCCGCGCCGAGAGCGGCCATGATCTGCGTCGCGAACGGGCCGGTTGCGTGCTGGGAGAGGTCGACGACCCGGAGACCCTCGAGAGCAAGTCTGTCGCCCGGCACGCAGATAAGTATACTCTTTAGTGATGCAGGTCGTCGTGTCGACGGAGCCGGAGTTCGGTGAGTCGTACGAGTCGCTGCTGCGCCTCGCGCAGGTCGCCGAGCAGCTCGGCTTTCACGGCTTCACCTGCGCCGACCACTACAGCACGAGCACCGGCGCCGGCCGATTGCCCGGACCGCTCGACGCCTGGACCACACTCGCCGGCCTCGCCCGCGAGACGTCCAGGCTGCGGCTCGGCACCCTGGTGACCCCATGCACCTTCCGGCACCCGGCGGCGCTGGCGCTGATCGTCGCGCAGGTGGATGCCATGAGCGGTGGACGGGTCGAGCTCGGGTTGGGCAGCGGCCACAACGCCGTCGAGCACGCCCAATTCGGCATTCCGTTCCCGGCCCTCGGTGAGCGTTATGAACGCTTGGAGGAGCAACTCGCGATCATCACCGGGATGTGGACCACTCCGGTCGGCGAGCGCTTCACCCACCGCGGCCACCATTACGCGGTCGTCGACAACGCCGGGCTGCCGAAGCCCGTCCAGCGCCCGCGTCCGCCGATCGTGCTCGGCGGCCGCGGCCCGAAGCGCACGCCCGCGCTCGCCGCGGCGTACGCGGACGAACTCAACGTGTCCTACCTGCCGCCCGAGGACACGGCAGCGGCGTTCGAGCGGGCCCGCGCGGCGTGCCGGGCGATCGGCCGCGACCCCGCGACGTTGCGGCTGTCGACGACGCAGTTGCTCGCGTGCGGAGCGAGCGACGGC
Organism: uncultured Actinomycetota bacterium; assembly: GCA_963797455.1. Taxonomy (GTDB): domain Bacteria; phylum Actinomycetota; class Actinomycetes; order Mycobacteriales; family Jatrophihabitantaceae; genus Jatrophihabitans. Next base: position 1,225,640 of record CAWCPK010000001.1, read on the forward strand.
GAGGTCGAGAAGCGGCTCGAGCACACGCCGATCGTGCCCTCGGTGCCCGGCCGACCCGACGCAGGCACCGTCGTCGAACACGCGGCGGTCGGCCGGCCGGCGCAGCTTGTCGCACGGCTGCGCCACTACGCCGACGTCGGCGCCGCGCGGGTGTACCTGCACACGTGGGACACCGCCGACCATGACCAGCTGCGGCTGGTCGCCGACGAGGTGCTGCCCGCCTTGGCCTCAGATGACGCCGGCCGCCCGTAGCTCGTCGTACTCGCCCCGATCGATCCCGAGCAGACCGAGATACACCTCTTCGTTGGACGCGCCGAGCTCCTCGCCCGTCCAGCGGATCGACCCCGGCTGGCCGATCAGGCGCGGCACGACCTCCGGCATCAGCAGCGGGTCACCGCGGTGATCGGTGACCTCACGGATGCTGCGCTCGCGCATGTGCGGATCGACCGCGATGTCTGCGACGCTGTTGATCGGGCCGCCCGGGATGCCCAGTCGGTCGAGGGCGTCGAGGACATCGCGCGCGTCGTGGGCGGCGCACCACTCGCGGATGGCGGCGTCGATCTCCTTGTAGTTCGTGGCGCGCCGATCGCGGGTCGCGAAGCGCTCGGCGGTGGCCCATTCGCCTCGGCCCACCATCTCGAACAGCGCGTGCTGCTTCTTCACGTCCTGCATGACCGGAATGAGCGACACCCAGCGACCGTCCCGCGCTCGGTACGAATAACCCCAGATCGCCGATGGTGCCGAGTCGTCGAGGCGGGGCGCGGCGCCCTCGCGCTCACGGACCCGACCCTCGCGCCCGTAGAGCGATAGCCAGGGCGTCGAGAAGCGCAGCGCCGGTTCGTACAGCGCGACGTCGACGTGCTCGCCCTCGCCCGTGCCGTCCGCGCCGTCGCGGCGGCGCACGGCTTCGAGCGCGCCGATCGCCCCGAACGCCCCGGCCATATAGTCGCTGAGCGGGTAGCCGGGCACGGTCGGCGGCGTATCCGGGGAGCCGGTGACGTAGGTCAGCCCGGCGAAGCCGGAGCCGACGAAGTCCAGGCCGGGCCGCTCCCGGTACGGACCGCTCTGGCCGTACCCGGAGACGCTGACGTAGACGATCCGCCGGTTGACCTTCCGGACGTCCTCATAGCCGAGTTGCCAGCGATCCATGACCCCGGGCCGGAAGTTCTCCACGAGCACGTCCGCCCACTGCGCAAGCTGGAGGAGGAGGTCGCGACCACGATCGTCGGACAACTTGAGCGTGATCGCTCGCTTGTTGCGCGACTCGACCTGCCACGCGTAGGACATCGCCGGGTCGCCGGGCACCTGCGGATCGGCGAGCCGCTGTGTGTCGCCGCCGATCGGATGCTCGACCTTGATCACCTCGGCGCCAAGGTCGCCGAGCAGGGTGGCGACGACCGGACCGGCGAGGAGGCGACCCAGATCGAGAACCTTGAGCCGCCACGACTCGGAGCCGATGGGCGGACGGCTGCTCATCAGCGCAGTCTACCGTCAGCCGCGTCAATTTAGTACACTCTAATTGTGGGCGAGGTAGCGGCCGACGTTCGGTGGAATCCCGAGCACGAGCGAGTGTTTGCCGTGGGCGAGCCGGATGCCTCGGTCATCCCACGACAGCTCCCACCCGTGCAAGTCGATCAGGTGACACGCTGCGCGCAGGACGGCATCCCTCCGCATGTCGTCCGTCCAATCCGGTCTGTCACTCGCGATCGCGATGTGCAGCGCGAGCTTCTCGTCGCTCAGTGCTGCGAGTTCGTCGATGCGAGCGTCAACCGCCAGGACGACCGGCGCCAGGTACAGGTCCGCGATGTCGTGCGGGTGTTCGGTCACGAAGCACCTCCAGCTGGGTTCTGGTTCCACGCTTGCGAACCGGCGACGACAGCATGAGAGTCCGACGTCCCGGCTGCTGTGGGCGGTTGGTCCTGCTGCATTTCCCATCCGCTGAGCGGGAGCGCGTCCGTCCTGGGATCCGTCCAACTGGCTAGCGTGAACTCGTGGGGACGGACGCTGCAGAGTGGTTCGCGCGGGCGACCAGCAGTGGCGCGGCGTGGTCGGCCGACGACCTGGCGGGGCGCAAGGGCGGCGCGGTCTCGGTCGTGATTCCGGCTCGGGACGAGGCGCCCACGATCGGCGGCATCGTCGCGAGCATCCGTACCGAACTTATGGAGCGAACGGCTCTCGTTGACGAGTTGGTGGTCATCGACTCCGATTCGACCGACGAGACGGTACGCCTTGCGGCTCAGGCGGGCGCGACGGTGCATATTGCGCGCCAGGTCCGTGCTGATCTCGGCGGCCATCCAGGCAAGGGAGAGGCGCTGTGGAAGTCACAGTTCGTGACGAGCGGTGAGCTGCTTGTATTCATCGACGCCGATCTCACCGAGTGGGGGCCGCATTTCGTGGTCGGTCTGCTCGGCCCGCTGCTCACCGGCCCGCAGGTGCAACTGGTCAAGGGGTTCTACGATCGCGCGCCTGGCCGACGGCACGCGGCGGAGCTCTCTGCAGGGCGGTCGGGTCACCGAACTCGTCGCCCGCCCGTTGCTGAATCTGCGTTGGCCGGGGCTCGCCCGTGTCGTCCAGCCGCTCGCGGGCGAGTGGGCGATCCGCAGAGAGACAATCGCGGCGCTGTCCGTGCCGATCGGCTACGGCGTCGAGCTGGCCGCGCTGATCGACGTGTACGAGCGCGACGGCCTCGACGCGATCGCCCAGGTCGACCTCGGCGCGCGGGCACACTCCCACCAATCCGTGCACGACCTCGGCCTGATGGCCACTGAGATCATCGCCGTGGCCGGGCGCCGCGCCGGGCGGGAGGTGGCGGCGGCACAGCTGTGGCAGTTCGACCGCACCGCCGATCCGCAGTGGCGCGCGCGGGCGGTCCCGCTGCTCGAACGGCCGCCGTATCGCTCGCTGGAGGTCGGCTGATGACCGTGCAGCTGCGCGAAGGCACGAGGTAGGACAGTGGACGCCGGCGCCGCGCCCGTGCTGCGGGTTCGAGGACGGGAACTGCAGCTCACCGGCACGTTGATCATGGGCGTGGTCAACGCGAGCCCCGAGTCGTTCTCCGATGGCGGCGTCCGGTCGAGCCTCGAGCAGCAGCTGGAACTGTCCGATCAATTGATTTCGGCCGGCGCCGACATCATTGACGTCGGCGGGCACTCGGCAGTCACCAACCAGCCCGAGATCGACGCAGACGAAGAGCGCGACCGCGTCCTACCCATCGTCGAGTGGCTCGCGCACCGTCACCCCGACGTGCTGATCAGCGTCGACACCTACAAGACCCCCGTCGCCGAGGCGTGCCTGGCCGCGGGCGCGGGGATCATCAACGACGTCAGCGGCCTCGCCTACCCGGACCTGCTCGCTCCCTGCGTGCGGCACGGCAGCGCCCTGGTCGTCATGCACACCGCGGCGCGTCCCAAGCAGCGGCTCCAACGGCCCGACCTCTACCACGACGTGGTGCGCGAGGTGATCGACTTCCTGGCTCAGAAGATGGCCGTTGCTCTCGACGCGGGGCTGCCGCTGGAATCGATCATTGTCGACCCGGGCCCGGACTTCGCCAAGACTCCGCACCAAACGCTGGCGATCCTGCGCAACCTCGACGAAGTGCGGGCACTGGGCCGGCCGGTGTTGCTGGCGCTGTCGCGTAAGGACTTCCTCGGCGCGATCCTGCAGAAACCGCCACGCGCACGAGACGCCGGCACCCGTCGCTGCCATCGCCTACCTGACCGCCGCCGCTCCCGGCAACATCGTTCGGGCGCACGACGTAGCCGCCGCACGTGATGCGCTGCGAACCATCGACGCCCTCACCGGCCGATCCGACATCGACGCGCAGTACCTACAGCCAGATGATCTTCGGTACGAATCTCCCCCGAGCGACTAACCTCCCGCTGAAGACCACGGCGTTTCCGGCATCCGCGCACGGAAGCAGGCCGAGCGCCTGCGGTCATTCCAACGAGAGATCGGCTTCAACCGGCACGCCCGGTTGCACTTAACGGGGATGTCAGGCCCCGCTACGCCGCACCCTCTGCCGTGTCCGCCTGCAGTGGGCGCGGAGAACGACGCACACACGCCTGACAGACAGTGCAACCCTGCAGGCGCAATCGTCCGGCAGCGGTCACCTGCGGCGAAGCTACCGCATCCACCGGGACGACGATTGCGCTACCCAACGTGCGCGCGGCACGATGTCACTATCCCCGGTTACGGCCCGACCCCACACTGCCAGGTTGGACATCGAGGCCGTCCTAGGCCCCATTTCTCGGGACTTCCGCGTGTTTGCGGGGCTGGAGCGGTGCCGTTGCCTGCCGTTGGGTGCACTTGGGTGCGGTTGTCTGCAGTTCGATCCTCCAGAATCCTCCAGTCGGAAGCCCGCAATCGAGCCGCGCCCTACGTCAATGCAGCCAGGTCCACGTCCGGCATCTGTCACTTCCGTCGGCGACAATCAAGGTGCTCGTCGCGACCGCTCGAAAAGATCTTGGAATCGTTTGGGGGGTAACCCGCCCAGCGCTGCATATAAGGGAAGAGCCACCGACGGAGTCGGTAGCACTTCCCGACGGAGGGCACGTTATGGCTTCCGAGCCACCGCGCAGGCCGGCGCGCGCCGGCTCCTCCGGCACGCCAGTACAACGGGAGGAAGATGCCGATGGCTCTGTACCCGTCGAGTGGCTCGACGACATCGACCAGGAGCAGGCCGATCGAATCGACCGGCTTGCCGCTGACTACGAACTGGTCAACGACCTAGCCCTCGCCGACTTCAGGGGCAAGGACTGGGACTACTTCACAACCGAGCTGGCTCGCTACGGGTTCGCCGTCATCCGCGGATGGATGCGCCGTGGACTCATCTACGCGCGGTGCAAGGAGCAGAAAGTGAAGGGCGTGCCCCCACCGCTCGACTATGGCTTCGATGACGACGAGATCGAGGAGCTGGCTAACGAGACGGTGGCGCTCGCCCTGGTGCACTTCCGCGACGACGTGCTGATGAAGAAGAAGTGGGACTACCAGCGGGGCGCCACGCTTCGGACCTACTTCATCGGCCAGTGCCTGATCCGCTTCGGCGGCGTCTACCGGTCGTGGTGGAACAACGAGCGCCCGTTCTCCGACATGGTCACCGACGACGACGAGTTGCTGGCCGACCTCGGACCTCGACACAACACGACCGCCGGCAGGGCGATCGACGCTGTCACCGCTGAGCGGGCGCTCGCTTCGATCAAAGACCCGCGCGTGCGTTTCGCGATGCGCAAGTGCGCCGAGGGGTGGACGCAAGCCCGAGTAGCCCAGATCTTGGGGGTCACTCCCCACGCCGTCCACCGAATGATCGCTAACGAGAGGGAGCGACTTGAGGCAAAGAAGCTGGCATGACTAATTCCCGCATCGCCATGAAGGTGAATCGCAGCTCGTTGGGCACGGCGAGTGCACGTGCAGCACGCCGCTCGGTCCCACGCTCGAAGGCCATGAAGATCGTTGCCCGATCTGAGGCTGTCAGGCGAGCCTCGCAAACTCGCAAGACAAGTTCTGGGGGGTAACCGGCCGCAAGCTGCATATACCTAGGTATCCGCTCCAACCGCGGAGCCGGATAGGGCCAGACAAGAGTGTGGCCCTCAACCTGCGGTAGCAGATCGAAGGCCGACACGTCTGAGCAACTGGCGAGCCTACTCGACGAGCTACCGCCCGAGAACCCTTGGAGTGGTTCTTATGGCAAGAGGTGGAGGCGGGCACGCCCGCAGTGCCATCACCGGTCGGTACATCTCTCGCGCTGCTGCGGCACGTCATCCGCGCACCAGCGTCATCGAGAGCGGTGCCAACCAGAGCAAGGGAACGCACCACCGCAGCGCCGTCACCGGTCACTTCGTGACCGAGGCGACTGCGAAGCGTCATCCGAACACCACGGTCACCGAGAACAGCTGACCGCGGTAAGCCGTCGTGGGCGGAGGGGCGACCCTGCGTCCACGACGGTGGTCGCCGCCCATCCGCGACACCCAGTCCGTATCGACGCTCCTCGCATCCCACAGGGGCGCTGCGGACACCGCGGCCGCGCCTTCATCGATCTCCTGGCATCGGGCATGTCCTCCCGCATACTCTGCGACCACCAACCGAAGGGGTGCGCTCTGACCGGCGGACACAAGACGGCGGCTCAAGGCCAGGCCATCTGTTGACCGCCGCTGATCTTGCCGATGACGCCGTCGTTCCCGGTGCCGACGAAGCGGGTGTGAAATGGCCCCGTCCGCTGGCTGCGGACGGGGCCTTGGTCGGTCGGGTGCCGTTGTCGTCGGCTTGGTGATGGTGCCGAGGTTCAGTCGGCGCCGATCTCGGAGATCGCGATGCGGGCAGCTTTCTCGTCGACGATCGTGCTCTTGCGCGCGAACGCGGAGGTGAGTGCGTTGACGGCGAGGTTGTTGATCGCCCGTGGGTAGCCGCGCGAGGCGTTGTGGATCAGCGTGACGGCGTCGTCGCTGAACAGGGTGTCGGAGCGGCCGGCGATCTTCACGTGGTGCGTGATGTATTCGCCGGTCTCTTTCGGGGTCATCCCGGCCAAGGCGTAGCGGACGGAGATCCGCTGGTCCAGCGCGGCGAGCACGCCGAGGCGCAGCCGGTGCCGCAGCGTCGGCTGCCCGACCAGCAGCGCCGCGAACGGCGCCCCTGAATCCATGTCGTGATTGGTCAACATGCGCACGGCCTCGAGCTGGGCGTTGTCGAGCAGGTGCGCCTCATCGAAGATCACGATCGGTGTCCGGCCCCGTTCCGCATGTTCGGCCGCGAGGGCTGCGGCGGCCTGCGGGACGAGCGTTGCCGTGTAGAAGCTCGGCGTCTGCCCGAGCGCGGACACGACGTGGTGCAGCATGCCGCGGACGCCGACTGATGGGTTGGGCAGGTAGATCACCACATGCCTGGAGCCGTCGAGGTTGGCGGTGGCGGCGCGGACGGCGACGGTCTTGCCGGCACCTACTTCGCCGGTGATCACGCCGAGGGCGTGTTGCTCGATGCACCAGCCGATCCGGGCGACCGCTTCGGCGTGCCCGTCGTGGCGGTGCAGCATCGACGGGGCGAGGCTGCGTCCGAACGGCATCCTCGTGAATCCCCAATGTGACTGCAGGCGCGTGACGCTCATGCTCCGGCCTCCTCACGCCGACCGGCGGCACTCGCGGTCTCGTTGAGGGCGTCGTCGATGGACAGCTGCCCCGGCAGCTGACCGGTGTCTGTGTCGTTGTCCTTGCCGGCGCTGGAGTAGAGGGCGTGGAAGCCGATCCGCTCGTCGGCGGCGACCTGCTCGTGGTGGGTGTCGGCGACGAGTTGCAGGTAGGCGATCCCGGTCGCCGGCGCCGGTGGCGGCTCGACCGTTTCGGGGCGGGCTTTCGGATGGGCGTGGCGGGTTATGCGGTGCGGCACCGCCCGGCCATAGACCGCGCCGCCGTAGTGCACCTCGATCGTGGCGAGGTCGAACGGGGAGAACACCAGCTCGACCTTGCGGCCGACCAGCACCGGCTCGACCTCGTAGCTGTTGCCGTGCATCGTGACCGTCGCGGTCTTCGTCACGACCCGCCACTCCGACCAGAGGAACGCCTGCGTCAACGCGTCCGCGCTTGCCATGGCGGGGCTGTGGCCCGCGGTCTGCCAGCCGTCGTCCCACCGCTGCAAGGGTGTCTGCTCGGTCTCGGAGTGGACCCGGTGGTGATAGACCGACTCGACCCACGCGGTGAACAGGGCGTTCAGCTGGAGCAGCGCCGCCGCCTGCGTGATCCCTTGGTCGGCGAGCTGCTCGGCGGTGGTGTCGGCGACCTCGACGAGGAACTGGTCCCGCACCCCGCGGAACCACCGCTCGATCTTCCCGCGGCCCTGCGGCCGGTGCGGTGTCGAGTGGATCAGCCGGATGCCGAGCTTGCCGCAGGCGCGCAGCAGCCACGCATCGACGTAGGCCGATCCGTTGTCGACATAGACGCTTGCCGGGACGCCACGCGCCGCGAGGGCCGGATGCAGCGCGGCGGCCAGGCGGACAGAGTCCTCGGCGAACCCGAACCGGTAGCCCACTGCCAAGCGACTGTGATCATCGAGGAACGCGAACAAATACGTCTTGCGGCCGCCCACCTTCGGGCCGTGCAGCGCGTCACCGACCCAGCGTTCGTTCGGAGCAGCGGCCTCGAACCGGCCGAACACCACCGGCCCCGCACCGGCCGGCGGGCCCATCAGCTCGTGGCGGTGGAACAGGCGCAGCAGCGTCGTCTCCGACGGCGCCCACCCACGCGCGGTCTTCAGGATGCGGGCGACCTGGGCGGCGGTGCGTTCCGGGTTCTCCTTCTTCAACGCCACCGCCAACTCCAACACCGGCGCGTCGATCCGGGTTCCCGGCTGCCGCACCGACGGGGCCAGCGCGTCGAACCCGCCGCGGCGGTAACGGCGGATCCACCGGTCCAACGTGTCGCGGGAGTAGCGGTGCTGCCCACCGAACGGCCCAGCGTGCATGTTCGCCGCGATCGACCGGACCACCCGGCCACGCGCCTTCGTCGACAGTGCCGGGTCGAGGGCAGGGCAGATCAACTGGTAGCGGAACAACGCCACCTGCTGCGCCCGGGACCGCCGTGCGGCGTCGTCATCGTGCTGCTCAGAACTCACGAAACCTCAATTCCGAAAGGGGAAACCCGCGCCAGCACGGCGCGGGTGAACGACCCTCCGAGGTTTCCGATCAACAGCCGCCAGCGTCAGGGGCAACTCGTGTTGCCGGCGTCGGCGGTCACCGTCCTGGCCAGCCCGGTGCGAGGAGCCGACCACCGGAGCAGCCGGCCGCGACCTGCCACGCCGTCACCGGGCCGAGGACACCAACCGGCCCAAACCGCCCGGTCACCGCCTCCGTGGCCGTCGCCAGTGCGGACAGCAGGTCACGCCACCGGCACCCCGACCCAGCGGGCACCGTCACGTCGACACCGGCCCGGACCGCGACCTGCAACAGCAACACCCGGACCGGCTCGAGCCGACCGGCCAGCCGCCGCAGCCAGCCCCGCGCCGTCGCCGCCGGCACCTCGAGTTGCCCACTGGCACGGCGATGACCGGCACCAGCGGCCCGGGCCTCGATCACAGCGCCGATCACCTCGGCGGCATACGCCCGACGCAGCAACACCGTCACCGGCAACAGGACATGCGTGACCAGGCACGAACCGCACCGCGCCCGCCGCGGACGCAGCGGCCCGGCGATCCCACGCACGCAACGCGGCCGGGCCCATCCCCACGGTCGCAACGACTCGTCACACTCGGCCGCCGGGCAGGCGAGCTGGCCGCCGGCCAACCTCTTCTCGACCAGGACAGGGTCAGCCTCTACCGTCACCAACGGTGCCTCCGTGCATCAGCACGGCCCTCCCGCCTTCGGGTCCTCCACGACTTCTCCGGCGGGAGGGCCGTCGTCGTCTTCGTCGGCGTGATTGTTCACGTCCTCGGCACAGTGGCGACGCCGACCAACACACGCGCGCTCGACACAAAGATCAGAAGAACATCGGCAACCCGAACGACGTCAAGCCACCCGGCCATCGGCATCAGGAACGGCGGTCAACAGCCATCCGCGATTACGTCTTCCCTATTGCGGATATCTCGCCCACGCAGGCATACACAAATTCCTCGGCACCGGATTCTTCATCGGTGGCGCGAGCCGTGCGATGACAGCCGCGCATGTCACGAACGGCTCACTCGCCAGTCCGTCGCACCGGCGCGCGATCTTGTTCCCCATCACGGACGGCTGGCTCGCCTACGAAATTCTCGATGTCGCCGAACACGAGACCGAAGACGTCGCGCTACTAAGCATCGAGCCACCGCTGACAACCAGCGAGGGCTGGAACTCGATCGTGGAAGGCCCTGCCGAAGATCAGCCTCTGGGATCTACGGACTACACGCTGTGGGGCTACCCCGACGACGTCTACTACGAACTGGCCACCCAGCCTCCCGGCGAACCGGTGCCAGCTCGACCCGACCTCGTTTGCAGCAAAGGACACGTCCGGCGCCGTCTGCGAAACGTACCGGTCCCATCCGTCAAGGGAACGGTGTTCCTGGAACTGAACCAGATCGCTGGTGGCGGTTGCTCGGGAAGTCCCGTCTTCGAGAAGCGACGCCACTCCGCATGGCGACTCGCGGGCGTCTATGTGGGCGAGCGTCGAAGCGAGCCGCCGCCACACGTCGGCTATGCCTCGCCCATCGATGCGTTTCGCGAGTGGACCCCTCCGCTGCTCGGACACAGTATCGACACAGAGCTACGTACCAGTCGTCCGTTCTAGGGTGCGCTCGGTCTCGCCTGGCACAGCGCATGAGCGCCGCCGACACCGCAGCAGGAGTCAGACACGGCACCGCCGGGCTCCCGCGGCTCGCTTTGTGTCCCCAACCTCCCCGATCAGGAATACGCGGCCGACCCTGGCTGGCGACAGCGGGCTGGTTCCAGTCTTGGACAGAACGCTCCGGCAGATGTCGTGTGGGTTGTGACTCGGCCCGAGATTTGAGGGCTCACTGAGTGATGTAAGGAATCCTCGACATTCTGCCAAGTAAGCTATCGCTGACATTGCTGGATGTATGGAATTCTAGATATTTTGGAATGTAAGCGATAGCGTGCATGTCGTTGGTGTGGCGAACGGTGAGAGGAGGTCACTATGCGGGTCAAGACCGCCAAAGACCTCGGCAACGTGGTCCACGATCGACGCAAGGCGCTGGGTATGACCCAGGCTGAGCTGGCCGCCCGCGTCGGAGTCAGCCGCCTGTGGGTCAACCAGGTCGAGGCCGGCCACGGCGGGGCGGCGTTGTCGAAGGTTCTGCGATTGCTGTCCGCACTCGATTTCAGTGTGAACGTCGACGCAGACAGACCTTCCGTCGTGGTGCAGCACTATGCCTCGCGCGGCGTTCCGATGCGCGCCGCCGCCCGGACGAGCGCAGTGCGCACGGGGACGGCGACGAAGATGGCGATGCCAGAGCCGCGGCCGGTCGGCAAGAAGGGCCGCTGACATGCCGCCGGCCGCACGGCCCAAGCAGCTGGAGGTGATCCTCGACGGCCGGATCGCCGGGCACCTCGTGCAGGACCGGTACGGGCGATTGTCCTTCACTTACGACGAGGACTACCGCGCGGACCCGGACGCGACCCCGCTGTCGCTGTCGATGACGCTGACCCGGCGCGAGCACCCGCACCGGGTCCTCGACTCGTTCCTGCGGGGGTTGCTGCCGGAGAACCCGTATGTGCTCGATCGGTGGGCGGCGCAGTTTCGCGTCTCGGCGCAGAGTCCGTTCGCGCTGCTCGCCCACGTCGGCGAGGATGTCGCCGGAGCGGTCCAGTTCGTGCTCCCCGAACGGGTCGAGCAGGCCACCAGCGGTGGCGAGCTCGTACCGGTCGACGAGGGCTACATCGCCGATCGTCTGCACGGCCTGATGCTCGACCGTGCGGCCTGGAACGACAGCAACTACCCCGGCCAGTTCTCCCTCGCCGGAGCCCAGTCCAAGTTCGCCCTGCACTTCGACCCGAGCACCGAACAGTGGAGCGTGCCCAGTGGCCGGTACGCCACCACGCACATCCTCAAGCCCGCGCTGCCGAACCTGGCCGACCAAGACGTCAACGAGCACCTGTGCCTGCTAGCCGCGCGCAACCTCGGCCTGGACGTCGCCGAGTCCCTCATCCTGCCCTTCGGCGACGAACGCGCCATCGTGCTCGGCCGCTACGACCGCCAATACCGCGACGGCGAGGTCGTGCGCATCCACCAGGAGGACATGTGCCAGGCACTGGGCATCGCGCCGGGCGACAAGTACGAGCGCGGCGACGGCATTCGGCCCGGCAAGGGCCCCGGGGTCGTGCGGATGGTCGAGCTGATGCGCGAGGTGCAGTCCGTCGACGCCGCGCTGAGCTCCGCTCAGCACTACATCACAGCTTTGGCCTACAACTGGCTGATCTACGCACCGGATGCACACGGCAAGAACTACTCGATCCTGCTCGACGGTCCGCGCGCCCACTCAGCACCGCTGTATGACATCTCCTCGGTGCTGCCCTACCCGGGCACCGCCAACCGCGACGGCGAGTTCGACTTGCGGACGATGGCGATGGCCATGTCAGTCAACGGCAAGTACCAGAACAACCTCATCCTCGGCGACGACTGGGCCGCACTCGCCGACAAGCTGCGCCTCGAGCGCGACAAGGTGCTCGGCTGGGTGATCGAGTTGGCGGAGCGGACCCCCGACGCGTTCGCCGATGCCGCCGCCGAAGTGCGCGAACTGGTGGGCGACTTCCCGGTCGTCGACCGGCTCGTCGACGGGGTAACCACCTACAGCCGCAAGCTCACGAACAACCTCATCCTGTCGGACCGCCCCGCACACGCGGGCGACCGTGCGGTCACCCCTCGCAAGTAGCAGGCGCCCCGCCGGCACGCGGCAGCACTCGACGAGTTCCCCGTTGACACACATCGCCGCCATCTCGCGCTGTTCGCGCGTGCCTGAAGTAGTCAGTGCTCCCTGGGATGCTCTGCATCATGAAACTGCCGGTCGATCTCGAGCCGTTGCCGGGTGCTCCGGCCGAGCAGGTGGTGCGGGTGCTGCGGCAGACGCAGACGGATCTGATCAACCTGCGCGGAGCCGGCGGGGACTACAAGCAGCGGGTTGTCCAGTACCAGCAGTGGTCGAACCAGGCGGCACAATCGCTCGGTTTCGCTGTGACGAGCGAATCGGTCGAGCGCCTGATTCTTACCCAGCGGCACTGGCTGCTCCAGCGATGGACGTTCGCGCCGAACACCGGTGACCCCGTCAACTTGGTGGAGACCGAGGCCGTCGACCGCCTCCGCCTAGTCGAGCAACTCCTTCGTGACCTGCAGGCCATCGAGGAGCGCGCCGCAGCCATACAGAGCCCGCTGCTTGCACCCGACACGAACTTCTTCCTCCACCACGAGCAGCGCTTCGACGAGGTGGACTGGCGGGCGTTGGCCGACGCGGAACAGTTGTGCCTCTTGGTCCCGTGGACAGTCGTTCGCGAACTCGACCGGCACAAGCGAACCGGGAAGAACGTGACGGTCAGCGAGACCAACAGCGAACTGGTCCGGACTCGGGCTCGAATCACGCTGCGGAAGCTCCGCGAGCTGTTCCCGGGCGATCCGGCGGCACCGGTCGAGCTTGCGCCCGGCGTCGAGATCGAACTCGTCCTTGACTCGGTCAAGCATCGAGCAATTGACGACCCCGACTCGGAGATCGTTGAACGGCTCGCGACCGTGCAGTCGCTGCTGGGGAAACCCGTATCCGTTGTGACGGGCGACCGCTCCATGGAGTTCGCCGCTCGCGCCGAGGGCCTCCAGACGATCTCGATCCCGGAGCCGACCCCGTGACTGGAGGTGAGGAGATTCCGAACGCGGCCGAACTCGAGGGCGCTGCACGGATGCTCGTGACCGCCGCATTCCAGGAGCTAGCGCACGAGCGGGTCATCCCGACCTCGCGTTACCACCCGTGGATCCGAGCAGGCCGCGACTACGCCGGCCCGACACTCATGGGGCTGCTCGAGTTCAAGACGCTCGAAACGATGCTCGACGCCGCCTACCCGGCACGGTTCAGTGAGCCGCTGACGCGGCGGCACGCCGAATTCGCCAACCACTACCTGCTCCACTTCATCGAAGCGTGCGTCCGCCGCTGCGCGGACACGAGCGAATACCACGCCCAAGCCGATGCCGTCGCAGCGTCGATCGGCGAACTGATCGCCGTGCTCGACGCGCCGCACCACACCCTCGCCGCGGTGCGGGCGATGTCCCACATCGCGACAACGGACGGGCAGCCGATCACGGTCGACGGCGTCGAGGTCGTGCCAGAACTCTCGCGGACCGACTACGACTTCTTCCTGTCTCAGTGCCGCGCTCGCATCCCGGGCAGCGGCGGAGCCTTCAACCGGGAGCCACCGCACGTCTTCGCACACCCGCACGCGGTACTCGCCGCAACGGCAGATACCGGCGACGACGCGGACGCGTTCGGTGCGATGGAATTGGCCAGCCACCGGCTGGGTCGCTTCACATTGCTCCTTCGCCTCTTGACCGGCACCACGGCGCGACGCCACTTCGAGGTGCAGGGACCCACCACGCTCATCGGCCCGGTCCATCCGCACATCCTGTATTACAGCGCCGCTGAGCTTCCGCCCTCGGTCCGTCGGACAGCAGTCGTCGACGCGTCGTACGAACCTCCCATCCAGGCGCTCGGCGCGATGTACGACAGCGCGGAGGTCAAGCGCGCTGACATGGTCGCCGCGTCTTTCGATGTCGCGATCGGCCGATTCACGAGTTCGTTCGCTACTGATGGTCTGACGGCCGTGGTCGATCTTGCCACCGCCCTCGAGGCGATCTTCGTCGACGAACCCGACGGCACCGGCGGCATCATCGGACGCCTACGTACCCGTGCCGCGGCCCTCCTCGCGACGCCGGCCGACCCTGCCGCGAATATCTTCAAGGACGTCGGCGCCTTCTACAGTCTTCGCTCAACGCTGGTGCACGGCGGCAACCTGAGCGAGAAGACGCTGCGGAACAGGATCCTCGGCATTGCCACGGTAACCGAGAAAGACATGTTCGGGATCGCGGCAGCCGAGGCCGTCGACCGGATGCGCGACCTCGTGCGCCGCGCGATTCTCGCCCGTCTCTGTTTGGCCAGCGGTGACCAACCCATGTGGCCGTTCAACCCGCGGGACAGCATTGAGGTGGCGTTCGCGGACGACGTGCGTCGCGGCCAGATGCGGCAGTCATGGCGCGCCCGACTGCTCAGCATCGGCGCCGGGTGGGCGGCCGAGCATCTGCGCGCACCCGGGCACACGCTCCGCGAGGACTACGGCCGCACCGACGCGCACCCGACGACCTGATCGGCGTGCGATAGTCGCTCGGTGACCGCGCCGATGACCAACCGGGAGATCGAGAACGCGGCGATCGCGTTCGTGATCACCTTCGAGGTGTCACATGGCCGCGCGGCGGTGGACACTCGCGGCAAGGGTGCTCCCGCCGACGTCGAAAGCGACGGTCGGGTCATCGAGGTCAAGGCGGCCGGTGGAACGGCACGTGGTCAAGACCTGTGGCTCGAGGCTCGCCAGGTCGCCGAGGCGGAGTCGAACCCGCGCTTCTGGCTCTACGTCGTTGACAACGTGCGCCAGGGTGACCCGGCGCAGTTCGGACTCCGGTTGCTCGGCGGTGAACGGCTCGCGCGCCTGATCGCCAAGAAGCGGGCGCAGACGACCTACACGATCCCGTTTCCGGTCGCCGAGTACGACGCCGCGCCGACGGCCTAGCAGGCGACTCGCTGGGCCGGGGGTGAGCCCGGCCTATCCGTCTCCCACCTGCGCCGCGGACAGCGAAGGCTGCCTCCGTCTCTGTTCATTACCGAGGAGGAGGTAGTCATGGCATGGGTTGAGCAGGTGGGTAAGCAGTCGTGGCGGGTGCGGTACCCGAGCGAGGACGGCCATGTCGGCACGTTGAGCGGGTTCCGGTCGGCGCAGGCCGCGCGAGACCGCGCGGTGCTGATCGAGATCGACCGGCGCCGCGGCGCGTGGGTCGATCCCGCGGGCGGGCGGATCACGGTCGCGGCATGGGTGGAACGCTGGTGGCCGACGATCAGCGTCGCCGAGCGCACCGCGGAGAACTACCAGCGGCGGATTCGTCGCCACGTGCTGCCGCGCTGGGGTGCTGCTCGGTTGTGCGACATCACCCCGGCCCAGGTCACCGCGTGGGCGCGCGAGCTCTCGGCGGCCGGCTACGCCCGCTCGACGGTGGCCAGCCAGCTCAAGCTGCTGTCGATGGTGTTGACCGACGCAGTCGACGCGCGGTTGATCGTCGCCAACCCGGTCCGGCTGCGGCGCAACCGCGGCCGCCGGGTGCACGCGGTCACCGTCGAACGCATCTGGGCCACACCCGCGCAGATCGTGGATGTCGCCACGCAGGCCGGCGCACTCGGCGGGCCCACGGCACGGTTGCTGATCATCACCGCGGCCTGGACCGGTGCGCGGTGGGGTGAGCTGGCGGGGCTGCAACGCGACAACCTGCATCTCGACCACGGCCACCTGGTGATCGACCCGTGCATCGGCGCGCTGCACGAGAGCGGCAGCCAGCTGTGGTTGGCCTCGCCCAAGACGGCCGCCTCGGTCCGCACCGTCAGCCTGCCGCCGTTCCTGATCGATCTGCTGCGTGAGCACCTGGACCAGATCGATGGTCCACGCGTGTTCCCCAGCGTCGACGGCGACTGGTTGCGGCGCAGCAACTTCACCCGCCGCGTCATGCGACCGGCCGCGGACGGGAACCTGACCGTGAGCAACCCACAGGTCCGCATCCGACCGGTCGCGCCCGGGCTGACGTTCCACGGGCTGCGGCACAGCCACAAGACCTGGCTGATCGCCGACGGCGCTCCGGAGATCGCCCAGGCGCGACGACTCGGCCACCACTTGAACAACCGGGTAGTGGAGACCTACTCGCACGTCGCGCCCGAGGTTGAACGACGGCTACTGGACAGCTTGGAGCAGCGCTGGCGTCAGGCCGTCGCCGACATGGCCGCAGACGGGCAGCCCGAACTCGTCGCGTAGCAGGCCGCAGTGATCGTGACCCCCACTGCCAACGGGGTGGGGGTCACGGCCACCTCACCGCCGAGTGTCCGTAAATCCGGCTCCTCGCGCACAGCAAAACCAGGCACGGCGCCGCTACTCCCCCAGGATTCCTCCAGGTAGGGTCACCCTAGATGATCTTGTTGCAATCTGCCGAGCTGCGCGGCGGCCAGCAACCACGGCCCCCACAGCAGTTGATCTTAGGGTGGAGCTGAGGGGACTCGAACCCCTGACCCCCACACTGCCAGTGTGGTGCGCTACCAGCTGCGCCACAGCCCCTTGCGGGCCGCGCATCCGCCGCGCGACCGAGACGCAAGCGTACACGCAGCACACCAGCAACCAGACCGCCGGGTTCGTCCCCAGAACGACACGCCGAAGCGTCCCAGGCCCCTGATTACGGGGATTTCAGCCACGGCGGCCATACTGTGCGGAAGAAGGACACCACCGATCAGAGGAGATCCCGTGAACCGCAAGGAACTGGTGGCCGCCGTCGCTGACGGAGCCGACCTGGAGCAGAAGACGGTCGACGCCGTCCTGCGCTCCCTCCAGTCCACCCTCGAGGGTGCCGCTGCCAAGGGCGAGAAGGTCAGCGTGCCTGGTTTCTTCGCGCTCTCGGTCGGCCAGCGCGCCGCCCGCGAGGGCCGCAACCCGGCCACTGGGCAGACCATCCAGATCCCCGCCGCGAAGACCGTCAAGTTCACCGCCGGCAGCGCGCTCAAGGACGCCGCGAACGGCAAGTAGTAAACCCAAGTACGACGACGAAGGCCCGGTCCCTCACGGAAGAGGGCGCCGGGCCTCGTCGTATCCGGGCAACGCCTACGGTGACGAGGTCGCTGTCGGCGACGGCGTCCGGGACGACGACGTTGTCGCGGACGTTGTCGCGGACGTCGTCGGCGTGGGTGACGGCGTCGGCGTCTTCGACGGGTTCGGCGCCGGCCCGTTCTTCAGCGCCGCCGTCACCGCCGCCTGGTAGGCGGCCAGCGTGTTGTCGATCTTCTTGCCGTTGACCTTCAGCGTCGGCGTCGAGTTGATCCCGTCCTTCGAGGCGTCCTCGGTCAGCGCCTCGACCAGCGCCTTGTGCGTCTGCTCCTGGACGCATCTGTCGAACGTCGTCAGCTTGCCGCCCTTGATCCCGATGTGCTGGGCGTAGGACGCCAGCTGGGTGTTCGACCGGCCACCGGCGCCCTCCGCAGGCTGCACCTGTTTGCCGTCGATCGACCCGTACAGCGTGTTGTGGTAGGCGACGAACGATTCGACAGATACGTCCGACGCGCACAGCGCGGCGTTGGCAGCGCGCGTCGAGTAGTCGTTGTTGGACGAAGCATCGAGGATGGCGATGGTGTGGAAGTGCACCTGTGCGCGGTTGGCCCGGACATCGGCATCCAACGTCGTGCCGATCGCCTTCTCCAGGTCGAGGCAGTTCGGGCACTGGAAGTCCTCGTACAGATCGACGGTCGCCGCGGCCGCCTTGCCGAACGTCACGCCCTTCGCCACCGACGCATGCTTCGCGAACAGCGTGCCCGCGATCTTGGCGCGGTTGGCCTGCACGCCGATGCCGATCAGCGCCACCAGCGCGACGACCACCGCGAGCGAGCCGTTCACCCACAGCGCCCGCTCGCGCGCGTCCTTGCGGCGCTGCTCGAGCAAGGCGTTGTACTTGCGCCGCCCCTCCTCCGACCGCATCCGCTTCGCCGACGGCGGCTCGACGTAGTCGTTGCGCGCCAGGAACCCCTCGAGGGAGAGCCGGCTGAAGCTCCACACCACGAGATACCCGGCGAGCGCGAGCAGGCCGATGTCGCGCAGGATCTCGAGCGTGTAGTGCGTCTGCACCGTCTCGCCGCCGCCGCCGAAGCAGCCGCAGTCGAGCTTGAGCCCGCGCGCCGACGCCTGGCTGACGCCGATCAGGAAGACCACGAAGAGGGCCACCGACACGATCGCGGACAGCCGCACCACGATGCCGATGATGAGCAGAACGCCTAGGCAGAACTCCACGGTCGGCAGCCCGTAACCGATCGCCTCGGACATCCACTCCGGCGTCGCGTCATAGGCGCGCACCGCTTGCACGAACTCGCGCGGCGACGCGAGCTTGGCCCACGACGCCCAGATCCAGATGACGCCGAGGAACACGCGGACGACGGTCCCGAGCCACGGACGCAGCGTCAGCCACCTCACGAGCCAGGTCTCTGCCTCGGGCACGTCAGGATCCCTCCCCAGCCACGACCGACAGGTCGTGCGTCATCTGGTGCTGCTCGTTCGAGCTCAGCAGGAACGCCACATGCGCGTAATCGTCCGGACCGTACAGCAGTACCTCCGTCGAGTGCGTCTCGCCACCGTCCTCGGCGATCGTGACGTGCGCGGCCGCCTGCGCGGCGGCGATCTGCGGCTGCGTCCCGTGCAGCCCGATCCACCTCGCCTTCGACCCGGCCGAGAAACCGCCCAGCCACCGCCTCATGACCGGACCGGTATCGCGCTTGACGTCCGTCGACACGAACACGACGTAGGTCCGCTCGGCCACCGCGGCAGGCACGTCCTCGAGTGCGAGGCGGACGTCGGCCATCGTCGCGGGGCACTCGTCCGGGCAGTTCGTGTAGCCGAAGAACAGCAGTGTCGGGTGCTGCGCGGTCACCGTCCCGAACCGGAACTGCTTGTCGGACGTGTCGAGCAGCGTGAACGACGGCCGCGGCTGCGCGGGGTCGAGCCCGGCGCCGAGGTAGGCGCCGCCCTGGTCGTGCCCGACGAGGTCGGAGGGCTTCGGCTGCCCACCGCCACTACTGCTGCAGCCGGCTGTCAGCAGGACGAGCGCGGTCACCACGACCGCGAGGCGCCGGTTCACCAATCAGCTCCTGATCTGGACGAGACGATCACCGGGCCCGGCGTACCGGGCACAGCGTCGATCATTGCGGGCCGGTGCGCGCCGGGCGCCACCGGGTTGCCGGGTGCGGGAATCCGGGCACCAGCCGCCGCGTGCAGCGCCTCCTCGCCGCGGGGCTGCGCCACCAGCATGGCGCTGAAGACGAGGACGGCGAGCCCGGCCACGGCCTCGACCACGATCGACCGGCGCAGCCGTTCCGCCACGATCGCCTCGTCGACCACGGCGACGTCCGCACCCATCGCAGCGTCGGTCAGGGCGTAGGCAAGGGTGCGGGCTCGGACGAGCCGGCGCGCCAGGTTGGCGACCGCGAGGATGCCGGCCAGCAGCACCACCTTGCCGATGACCAGCCAGCCGTAGTTCGTCGTGAACACCGCGGCCACGCTCCCGACGCCGCGAAATGCCGAGTACGTCCCGCTGGCGACGAGGACGGTGACCGCCGCGAACGCGACCGGCGAGAAGACCCGCAGCACGGCGCGCAGTTCGTCCGGGTCGCGCCGGGGCAGCACGGCACCCGCGACCATGACGAGCCCGCCGACCCAGATCGCCATGGAGAGCAGGTGCAGCGCGTCGATCGACACGGACAGCCAGGCCGGCGACGTGGTGACCGGGTGGCCGGCGCCGGAGAACGTCCACGCCACGGCGGCCCCCAGCGCGCCCGCGACCCCCGTCCACCACGCCGGCCGGGCGCGCGCCCGAAGGCAACCGGCGAGCAGCGCGCCGACCGCGGCGAGCAGGGCGACCCGGACGAGGTGCAGCTGCCCGTAGCGGGAATGCAGCGTGTCGTCGAGCAGCGAGCCCGAGGTGACCTTCGCCAGCCCGGCGCCCGCGGTGTACGGACCCTGCAGCAACAGCTCGAGCAACGCGCCGAGCGCCAGCGCGGACCAGCCGCCCCACACGATCCGGCGCGCGCGGCGGTCGTCGCGTCCGGCCGGCCAGCCGATGAGCAGCAGCCAACCGCCGCCCAGGCAGGCCAGCCCGGCGAACGAGATCCACCGGACGATGACGAAGGCGTCTCCGGTCACCGGGTCGACGCTCGATGTAGCACCACCGACGCCGCCCCGCAGCGGCCCGGCGCCGACGACGAACCAGATCGTCCCGGTCACCGGGTGGGCGTCGTCGGACACGACACGGAAGCTCGCCGTGTAGGTGCCGTCGCCGAGCCCGTCCACGAGCTCGACGGTGATCTTCGCAGCGTCGCCGGCCGGGTGCCACGCGGCGCGCGCGTCGACCCGGCTGCCGCCCTCGTCGGTGACGTGCAGGTAGCCGACGCCACCGATCCGGACGCCCTCGTCGAAGGTGACCGTCACCGAGTGCGGGGCAGTCGGCAGCCGCGCACCGTCGGCGGGGTCGGACGCGACGACCTCGGCGTGCGCGAGCGCCGGCGCGGCGAGCAGCAACCCGAGCGCCAGGAGCCCTCCGACGAGCGCGCCGAGCCGACGGATCACTCGCGTCCCTCAGTCGCGGACCGGGACGGGCGGGTCGCTGGCCGCGGCGCGGGTCGCGCGCGTGACGAAGTGCTCGGCGACGAAGGACGCGGTCGGGATCGTCCCGGCCAGCATCACGAGCGCGTAGCGGGCGAGCGGCCAGCGCAGCTTGAAGCCGAGGACGCCGGTGACGATGACGTACGTGAGGTAGAGGTAGCCGTGGGCGACCCAGAGGTAGCCGGTGCCGGGCTCCATGTCGAGGGACGTCCCGTACTTGAGGACCAGCGCGATACAGCCGGACAGCAGCACCACGCCGGTGAGGAGCGCCATGAAGCGGTAGGCGCGCAACGTGCCGGTCGCGCCGGCGATCTTGGCGGCGGGGACGGGCGGCTGGCGGTAGTCGAGCACGCCCTTGCCGAGGTTGAAGCCCTGCTCGCTCACTCGGCCTCCTTCGTCGGTCGCGGAGACGCTGCTGTGCTCATCGGTTCGCTCGCGGGCTCGCTCACTGCGTCCTCCGCGTCCTTGGCGGCCAGGTTCGCCAGGTAGTCGTTGTAGGCCGCGCGCACCGGGTCGTTGCTCGGCTGCGGTGCGCTGGGCATGACGTAGCGACGGTAAGCGACGGGCTCGGTGGGCTGCGGTGCGGGCCGCGCAGGTGTGGGGTCGGTCGCCTCGCCACGGCGGCGGGTGGCGTCGCGCAGGACACGCCACCACAGGAAGACGGCGAAGGCGGCGAACAGCCACCACTGGATGGTGTAGCCGAAGTTCTGGATGCTGAAGTGCTTCGACTCGGACACCCGCAACTGCCACCGGCCGAGCAGGACCATCGTGATCGCGCACGCCGCGGTGAACAGGTGGAACAGGATCCAGCCCGGTCTCAGGGCGAATCCGTACCTGCGCAGCATCAGCTAACGGTACGTCGTGCGGCTGGGCACGATGACGGGGTGCCGGACGTGCGGTGTACCTGCTGGTGTGGAGCGCCCCCCGCTGCGTAGCGTGCAGCCCATGAGCGCTTTCCACCTGGCACAGGTGAACATCGGCCTGCCGATCGAGCCGGTCGAGTCGGAGCGGCTGCGGGGGTTCGTAGAGCTGCTCGAGCCGATCAACGCGCTCGCCGACGTCGCGCCCGGCTTCGTCTGGCGACTGCAGACCGAGGACGGCGACGCGACCGCGATCCGCGCGTTCGACGACGAGCGGCTGATCATGAACATGAGCGTGTGGGAATCAGTCGAGGCCTACGCCGCGTTCGTGTTCAGCCCCGAGCACAGCGCGGTGATGCGCCGGCGCCGCCGGTGGTTCGTGCCGATGCAGGTCTACACCGCGGCGTGGTGGATCCCGGCCGGAACGCGGCCGACGCCGGCCGACGCGGTCGGGCGGCTCGGCCTGCTGCGCCGGCTCGGGCCCACCCAGGAGGCGTTCACCATCAAGCGGCCGTTCCCGCCGCCGGGCTCGTCGGAGCTGCCGCAGATCCGCGACGACTGGAGCTGCCCGGTCTGATCAGACGTCGCCGAGCGCCTTGCCAAGCAGCGCGATCAGCTGATCGCGCTCCTGCCGGGTCAGCGTGACGAGCAGCCGTAGCTGCGCCTGGGCGATGTCGCCGTCGAGGCTGGTGAGCAGCCGGCGGCCGGCCGCGCTGATCGAGACGACGTTTCGCCGGCGGTCACTCCGGTCCCGCTTTCGGACGAGCAGTTTGCGCGCTGCCAGGTCGTCGACCCAGCGCACGACGTCGCTGCGGTCCAGCCCGCTCCGGTCACTGAGTTCGGTCTGGCTCTGCGGCCCGAATTGATCCAGCGCGGCGAGCAGCGCGTACTGGCTGCGCTGCATGTCGTGCTTGGCGAACACCTCGCCGACGAACTGGCGCGCCTCGATCGTCAGCTGGCCGAGCAGCCAGCTCGGCAGCCGCCGCAAGCGGTCCGGCGCGTTCTCCACGTCCACCGGAACAACCTAGCGCGATGGTGGGTTGCATGGATTATGGGTAGCCCCCACTATTGTTGTACCCACGATTGAGACACCCATTATTGGAGGATGCCATGACCACCATCGCGACCCGGACGGACCGGCTCGACATCGAGCGGACGATCTTCAGCCTCGGACGCTGCCTCGACGAGCGCGACTTCGAGGGGCTGCGCGACCTGTTCACCGATGACGCGGCCGTGGCCACACCCGGCGGTACCGCCACCGGACACGACGCGCTCGTCGATCAGGCGCGCCGCCGGCACTCGAACGACGACGGTATCCAGCACGTCATCACCAACCTGCTCGTCGACCTCGACCTCGACGGCGGCCGAGCGAGCGTCCGGGCCAACCTGCTGGTCAGCTTCGCGCACGCCGGACCGGCCGACCCGGCCCCGTTCCTGCTCGGTGAGGTGTACCGCTTCGAGCTCCGGCGCGGTGCCGACGACTGGCGGATCAGCCGGCTCTCGAGCACGCCCGTCTGGACGCTCAACCTGCCTGCCGAGCTCGCAGCAAAATTGCCGCCCATTCGAACGCCCGTTTGATACTGTCGGGGCCATGACAGCCATGACGGCCGTCGCGTTCCAGGCCTCGCTGCTCGACTGCGCTCCTACGGTGCAGGTCGGCCCGCTGGGCGGCTCCGTCCGGCGGCGCGAGCTCACCGAGGGCGCATGGGTCGACGTCCGGCCGCGCTGGATCGCCGGCGCCGACACCCTGTTCGAGCGGCTGCGCACGCACGTCCCGTGGCACGCCGAGCGGCGGCCGATGTACGACAAGGTCGTCGACGTCCCCCGGCTGCTCAGCTTCTTCGACGAGGACGAGGCGCTGCCCGACCCGGCTCTTGTGGATGCCAAGCGAGCACTCGACGCCCACTACGAACCCGAGCTCGGCGAGCGGTTCGCCACCGCCGGGCTGTGCCTCTACCGCGACGGCCGCGACAGTGTGGCGTGGCACGGCGATCGCATCGGCCGCGGCAACACGCAGGACACGATGGTCGCGATCATCGTGCTGGGCGCGCCGCGCGCGTTGCTGCTGCGCCCGCGCGGCGGCGGCGGGCGAACCATCCGGCACGATCTCGGGCACGGCGACCTGCTCGTGATGGGCGGAAGCTGCCAGCGCACCTGGGAGCACGCGGTGCCGAAGACCGCACGTCCGGTCGGGCCGCGGGTCAGCGTCCAGTTCCGCCCTCGCGGGGTCCGCTGAGGCTACGAGCCCTGCTGGCCCTGGCCCAGGCCGGCCCGCACGGTGAACGCGACGGACCATCCCTCGCCGGTCTCCCCGTCGATCGACGCGTGCCACTCGTAGCGGCCGGGCGCCAGCGGGATCGGCCCCACCTGCACGGCGAGTTTGATCGTCTGCGTCGTGCCGCCCGGGATGCCGGCGGCCCGCCCGACCTCGAAATCCCCCTCGACCTGAACGCCCTGTTCCCCTGTCGGGCAGGGCACGACGACCGGATGCCCGTCGGCGTCGCGCAGGCGCAGGACGAAGTGGTGCTGCTGGTTGGTCTCGTTCCACGGCACCTGGATCAGCGCGACGAGCGCCATCGGTGCCGTGGGGCTGCCCGTAAGGTCCCAGCCCAGCCCGAGCGCGTGCACCTTCGCACCGTCCGGCGTCACCTGCGCAGCGTCGGCAAGAAGGAGGAAGACCTTCATCGCTGCGCTGCCCTGGGCATCGTGTTCGAGGTGATCGTCACCTGCCGATTATGGAGGACACCCACCCGAAGGCCGGAATGCGCACACGACGAAGGCCCCCGCGTTCGGGTGAACGCGGGGGCCTGGTCGTGGTGTCTCGGTGGGCGCTACGCGACTCTATTCCAACCTAGACAATCATCTTGAACAGGCGCGAACTACCGCAGAGAAGATCCGGCGAAGCAAACAAGTCGGGCTCGAGCTCGACGCCACCGGCCAAGGCGCGTCGCACCGTCCAGCGACTCGATGAGTCGATCATCCAGCAGCTCGTGAAGGACTGCGGGGACGGTAGTCCAACCACCCAGCTCACGACCCGATACGGGCTCGGCAAGGGCGCCGTGTTGAAGCTCTTGCGAGAGCACGGTGTGACGATGCGGGTCAGCCACACGCGGTGGGCCAGCACCGTCAGTTAATCGCAAGAACCGTTCACGCGATATCGCGGCTGCGCGCCGTTCCATGGCTATTGGTAAGCGTGGTCTGCCGCTCATGGCACTGTGCGCAGATCGTTTCATACTGGGTGCCCGTCGCTGGCCGGGGCCGATGGACAAGACGCCGCTGGCGGGGGTTGTCTCAGTCGGGCAGTGACCCTGCGGCGACGATCTCAGCCGCGCTGACGGCGACGTTCGGCGTTTGCGTTGCACCGGTGGTCGGGTCGACGGTGAGCAGGTGGCCGAACTCGTTGACGATCAACAGGCGTCCAGCGCTGCCGAGAACGTCGTAGTCGTCTTTGAGTCCGCTGCCCTTGCTGAGGATCTTGCCGGTGGGCGAGATCGAGACGAAGGCGGTGGCGTGGTCGAGCGGCTGGGTTCCGGTGTTCTGGGTGTCGGCTTCGCCGAAGTAGGCCCACACCATGCCGTCGGCGGTGGCCTGCAGGGCGGTGGTCCGGTCGAGTTCCTTGTGCGCCGCGGTGAACGCCAGCGGTCGGATGACCCGTACCGTGCGTACCGAGCCGGTTGCCGGGTTGATGACGGCGACCCGGCCGGAGTACATATCGGCGATGTAGAGCAGGTTGCCGGCGATCTTGACGGGCAGCCCGTCGGCGAGGCGGAACGGCAGCCGGGCGATTCGTTTGAGGGTCTTGCCGTCGAAGCTGGACAGTTCCCGGCGCGCGTGGTCGACGAGGTACAGCTTTCCACTCCCTGCCGCGACCGGCTTCGTATCGGTCGGGAATGGCGGCTTGGTCGTGTTCCAGCTGCCGGTGACTCGCCCGGTCGCGGGATTGATGCGCAGCAGCGGGCCGAACCCGGAGGCCCAGACGGCGCTCGGGTCGCCGAACAGTTGCACGCCGGCCGACGCGCCGGGGACCTTGATCTTCGTGGCCTGCCCGGTGGCAGGGTCGATGCGATCGACGCTGCTGAACAGGCCGAGCCACATCCACTTGCCGATCAGCTGCGCGCTGATGTCGCTGTTGTCGGTGCTGAAGACCTGCTTGATCGTGCCGTTCGCCGGGCCGGCTCCGACCAGCGTGGTGCTGCCGTTGATGGCGGCGAGCACAACCGTCGCGGCCGGGGCCGCCACCGTGCCGGACGTGCTGGCGGTGGGTGCGGGCGGGCCACCGGAGGCTGACGTGCCGCTCGACGTGGGCAAGGGCGTGGCCGAGTGCGTGCCCTGACTGGCTGCTGAGCTGCAGGCAACCGGCAAGAGGAGCAGGACGGGTGCGGCGAACCAGCGCAGCACCGACCGACGTGCGAGGTACGGCATGGGGTCCGGTCTGGCGTCGTCGGGTGGCGTCTCTCGATGCATCGAGAATCGTGCGGATGGCATGGTGGTTCCCTTCTTGCTCGTTGGCGTGGCGGTACCGAGCCCGGCCGGGTGTGTGGACCGGGATCGCGTGCCGGTGTTTAGTTGGCGGGTGTGCCGGTTGCGGCACGGTGCAGGGCGGTGGTCATGAGGGTGCGCAGCCCCTCGCCCGCCTTTTCCTGGTCGACGGTGTCCTGGAAGGTGCTGCCGCCGATCTGGAAGTCGACCTCGACGTCGCCCTTGGCGGCGGCGGTGTCCCAGGCGCCGCCGAGTTCGACGGCGTAGTAGCACATGTCACCGATGTCGCTGATCAGGACGGACTGGCCGGGCTTCGGATCGGTGTTGGTCGGCATGAAGTTCGACCGGAGCTGGCGGTAGTAGGCCAGGCCGCCGGTCGGCTTGTAGCTCACCCGGAAGCTGAACCCGCCGGTGGCGGCGTCTTTCGCCTGGTACACGCACCAGCCGATGCTGCTGTCGATGTGCGGTGCGCCGATGGTGACGCCGAAGGCGTGCTCGACTTCGCTCGCGCTGAGCAGATCGCAGTTCGTTAGCGCCCTCGACGCCGGGGTGGTGGTGATCGGTTCCGGCACGGGCCGAGGCAGGCTGATGCTCAGCGACGGCGCCGGGACAGGGGTCGACCGGGTACCGGACGCGCCGCCTGCCCGGGTACTGCCGTGACCGGCCGAGGCTGAGCTGCAGGCCACCATCGCCGCCGTGGCCAGCGCGGCCGCGGTCAGGCCGCCGCCGGCGTTGAGCAGGCGGCGGCTCTGGCGGTTCATGAGGTGAATTCCGCGGTGAAGGCGGCGGAGCCGTCGGTGGTCTCGCCCTGGATGACGAGGTCGACGTGCCCGTCGCTGATGGTGCCGGTCATGGTCGTGCCGTCGGCCATCGCCAGCGGGAACGCATCGAGGGTGCCGAGGTCGGGGCGGCAGGGCACGAGTTGCTTGTCCAGGTTCAGGTCGTTGTAGTAGCCGTCCACGCCGCCGTCGGCGTCGTTGAGCGTGCCGGTGACCTCATCGCCAGACTGCTGGAACGACCAGTACTGGATCAGCGCCTCGTCGTTGCCTTCGGAGTCTGGGGTGAGCCCGCCTGCGACGAGGGCGGAGGCGAGGGTCGCGCTGCCGTTCTCGGTCAGGTTGCCGGCCTGCAGGATGAAGCTGAACGGGTTGGTCTCGGTGACCTCACCGGTGTCTTTCGACGCCTCGATCAGCAGGTCTGCGGCAAGGGTCACGCTCTGCGTCCCGGAGGCCTGGGCGGTGCCGGTGGCGCAGTAGTCATATCGGGTGATCGAGACGGTCCAGCTGCCCTGAAAGTCCCCGTACTCGACGGACGCGTCCGCAGCGCCGGGATCGCCATCGGAAGGGCTCGTCGTGTCCGTATCTGACGGATCAGTGGTGTCGGTGTCCGACGGGCTGGTCGTGTCCGTATCGGACGGGTACGGCGTGCTCGATTCGGGGTCGCTCGGGTCCGAGGTGTCGGGGTACGGGTCGGCTCCTGGCCCGGTGCCGCCGATCGGGCCGGGCTGCTCGGTCGTGCCCGGATCGGTGGCGTCCTCAGGGTGCGCGCCGATATCGATCAGGCCTTGGTTGTGCGCGCCCGAGGCCGAAACGATTGGCTGGTGGCGGGCGGCTGCGGTCGCGCCGTGGTGACTGGGTGTGCTCGCGCAGGCCGCGCAGGTTGCGGCGCCGACGCAGACGAGCGCGCCAAGCACGACGTGGACGCAGCGCGGGAGTGCGAGTGAGACGGACATGGTTCCCTCCTGAGGTGTTCAGGTGCCCGGGACTGGGCTGGGAACGACGGTGACCGGCGGCGATTCAGGCTCGGTGATAGCCCGATTAAGACGTAGAGAGCACTGCTACCGGAGCGGTCGGCGGCACGGTCGGCGACGACATGGCCGGTGTCGTCGCGGCACGGGTCAGCCTGACCCGGAAGGTGTTGCTGCCGGGGCAGTCACCGCCGGTGATGGTGATCGTCTGCGTGCCGGTGAGCGTGACGATCGGAGCGTCCCCGGTCGGCGCGTCCGGGACAAGGACGGTGCGCTCGCTGACGAGGCCGATGGGTTTGCTGGCGTCTTGGCAGCTGAAGGCGCCGGCCGTAGTGCTGATCCACCGCGCTCCGTCGAAGCTGAACGTCAGGTCGTCTCCCTGTTGGGCGCTGGAAAGCGCGATACAGCCGGACGTGTCGCACCGCGCCCGGATCGTCCAGGTGTCGGTCCGCGAGCCGCCGCCGTAGTTGTTGGAGGTGACCAGCTGCTCGCGCACGCTGTAGGTGCCGCTGAGCCGGTCCCCCGCCGAGGCGGAACTGCTCGACGTCGTCGGTGTCGGCGACGGGGGCCGCGTCGTGGGCACGACGGTGGGCTGCGCGACCGACCTCGGCTTGTGGTCGCTGCTGCCGCTGCTGAGGACGACGGCTACGACGATCACGGCGATCACGGCCGCCGCACCGCCGCCGGCGAGCAGGCGACGGCGCGGCAGTCGAGGTCGCTCGCGGCGTGCCTCGGTGACCGGAGCGGACACCAGCGGACCGGACTCGACCGCTCCCGGCCAAGCGTCGCCGGGCGGTGGCGCTTCGGGTTCGGCCGCTCCGGGCGCGTCCGTGAGGCTCACGCCGACGCCCGGCACCGCTGCGCCGCCGGTGGCCGGTGCGAGCAGCTCGGCCGCGCTCACGCCGGATACCAGGCCGACCACGCTGGCTTGCAGCAGCCAGGCCGGGCCGTAGGTCTGCTTCGCGGCCTGTTCCAGCGCGGACAACAGCTCCTGTGCCGA
This sequence comes from uncultured Actinomycetota bacterium, assembly GCA_963797455.1. Taxonomy (GTDB): domain Bacteria; phylum Actinomycetota; class Actinomycetes; order Mycobacteriales; family Jatrophihabitantaceae; genus Jatrophihabitans. Next base: position 1,254,604 of record CAWCPK010000001.1, read on the forward strand.
GGCGAACCTTCCCGCGGGGTCGGTGGTCATCGCGCGCTCGATGACCTCGCGCATCGGACGCTCCAGGCCGCGTGGCGTCTCGGAGGACCCAGCGAGCAGGTGGCCGAGGATCGCGCCCATCGAGTAGATGTCGCTGCGCTCGGTGATCGGCTGTCCCGCGCGCGCCTCCGGGCTCTGGAACGCCGCAGTACCCGAGCTGCCGTGCTCGCCGGGCGGCGCGGCCAGGCCAAAGTCGATCAGGACCGACTCGCCCCACTGGTCGAGCATGATGTTCGACAGCGACAGGTCGCGGTGGATAATGCCGCGGCCGTGGGCGTGGGCCAGCCCGAGCAGCGCGCCGCGCACGACACCGACTCCTTGCTCCGGCGACAGTGGTCCAGCGCTGCGGACGACGGTGGCCAGGGTTGCGCCGTCGATCCACTGCTCGATGAGCCAGGCGCTGTCCGGGTCTTCGTACAGGCCGTACACGCTCACGACGTGCCGCTCGTCGAGGCTGCCGAGCGCATGGGCTTCGTCGCGCCAGCGCTGCCGCAGCACCGGATCTGCAGAGTGCAACTGTTTCAGGGCGACGACCCGGTCCAGGCCAACGTCCCGGGCCTTCCACACGGTGGACGTGGCGGTGAGGGCCACCCGCCCGATGAGCTCGAATCGGTGTTCGGCCATTCCCATCCCCCGTGACTGCCAGGCACGGTAGCGCCTCATGCCGGGTGGATCAATCCCGCGATTCGAATACGCGCCGAATGCACGACGAATGTCGTGAAAGTCCCGCGATTGCCTGATGGGTAAGGGATTCCAGACACAATTCGGGACGCAGCGGCACTATCATTCGCCCATGCCGGAAAGGGCGGGCCGAGCGGCGATCCGGCTCCCCGCGGGGCTCGAGTTCGTGCGAGTGCTGGGGCAGGGCGGGAACGGCGTGGTGTGCCTTGCCCGGCAGGCCGGTGTCGGCCGGCCGGTCGCGGTCAAGCTCGTCCTGGCCGGCAACGCGGACCCGGCCGAGCGGCTGCGTCTCGCGCGGGAGGGGCAGGCGTTGGCGCGGCTGCAGCATCCGTCGATCGCCCGTGTCTACGAGCTCGTTCCGGTCGGTGACGACCTCGCGCTCGTGCTCGAATACGTGGACGGCCCCGACCTCGCCACGCTCCTGCGCGCCGCGCACCCGAGCGTCGCGACACGGCTGGCCATCCTCGTTTCCGTCGCCGACGCGCTCGAGCACGCCGCGTCCGTGGGCATCGTGCACCGCGACGTGAAGCCAAGCAACGTTCTCGTCCCACACGGCGGCGCGGCGAAACTGGCCGACTTCGGCATCGCGCGGCTCACGGCCAGCGCGGCTGCCTTCCGCACCACTGACGGCACCGCGCGAGGCACCGCGCCGTACCTGGCACCGGAGACGCTCACAAATCCCGCGACCGCATCCCCGGCCGCCGACGTCTACAGCTTCACGGTGATGGCCTACCAGCTGCTCACCGGCGTGACCCCGTTCAGCGGCACCGCCGAGCAGCTCGCCGCCGCTCACCGCGCGCTCTCCCCGCCTGCCGCGTGCGATGTCGTGCCCGGGTTCCCCGTAGCTGCCTCGGACGCGTTGGCCACGGGTCTGGCGAAGTCCCCGCACCAGCGTCCGACACCCGGCGCGCTGGTCGCGCGGCTGCGCGCGCTGCCGGCCTCCGCCTGGGCCGCTACCGACGCCGCCTTGCTGCGCGGTCGGCCGACCTCCCTGCCCGCTGGACAGCCCGCCACCCGCGCTGCCACTGAGCCCGCGGCTGCCGCCACCACGGCTGCCTCCGCACCGCCACGCGAGGCGAACGCAGCGCCGAGCACGGCACCACCGCCTTTACTCGCGGGGGATACCGAAGACCCGGGCTGGGTCGAACCGTCCCGCGTCCCGCTGCCCGGACCGTCCCGCCGCCGCGTGCCGGCCTGGCTGGTCGGCCTGTGCGTGGGTGTTGCGCTCGCCGCCGCGGTGCTCCTCGTCGCGGCGCGGCGGTGAACATCGACCTGCGCGTCCTCGGCCCGGTGCAGGTGCTGCGCGACAGCATGCCGGTGCAGATCGGCGGCGCCAACCCGAAAGGCGTCCTCGCGCTACTGGTTACCGCCCGAGGCGCCACCGTGCCGGTGCCGGCCTTCATCGACGCGATCTGGGCTGACCGGTCCACCACCGACGCGGCCAACTCGCTGCACGTCCTCATCTCCGGTCTGCGCCGGATCCTCGGCGAGGCTATCGAGACCCTCGGCCCCGGCTACCGACTCGCGCTCCCGCCCGGCAGCACCGATCTCGACCGCTTCCGCGCAGCCCGCGACGCCGCGCGTACCGCACCCACACCTCGCGACGCTGCGGCCGCCTTGCGTGCGGCTCTGAGCGAATGGCGTGGCGCGGCGCTGGCCGACCTGCGTGGCGCACGGTATGCCGACGACCTCGCCACCGGCCTCGAAGAAGAACGACTGCAATGCCTCGAAGCCCGCCTCGACGCCGACCTGCGCACCGGCGCCCACCAGCATGTCCTCGGCGAACTGGTCGAGCTGACCGCGGCCAACCCGCTGCGCGAGAACCTCTGGGCGCTCTACCTGACCGCCCTGTACCGCAACGGGCAGCAAGCCCACGCCCTGGCCGCCTACCAGAGCCTGCGTCGCACCCTCGCCGACGAGCTCGGCCTCGAACCCGCACCACCGTTACGCGCCCTGCACGATGCGATCCTGCGCCAAGACCCGGCCCTGCTCGACGGCACACCCCCACCGGCGGGCACCGAGACCGTCGCCGAGACCCCGTCAGTGCACGCCTGGCTCGACCTCGACGACGGACGCCGCCTCGACATCGACCAAGCTCGCATGCGGATCGGCCGCGGCACCGACACCACCCTTCCGCTGTCCGACCCCCGCGCCAGCCGCGCCCACGCCGCGATCACCTACACCGGCGACCGATTCATCCTCACCGACCTCGGCTCCACCAACGGCACCCGTGTCAACGGCGACACGCTCACCGGCGGACACGTGCTCCGCGACGGCGACCACATCGGCATCGGCGACACCACCATCACCTTCCACACCACCGACAACTAACCCGGCCGGTGGTTGCGGCGATGATCCTGCTGGGGCTCTGTGAGTCGCCCCGAGACGTCCGAAACGCGGGAATCCGTCGCGCCCACCCTCGCCGACGTTTTCGCGGTCAAGGGTTGGAACAAACGCATCATGATGGTGGAGGTGGCGGGAATCGAACCCGCTGAACGCGCCGTGTTCACAGGGCTCCGTCGCTACAGTCCAGCATTTTCGGGCCACGCGTGACCGGGCGGGGTCACCGTGGACCAGCGTGGGCCACGGATTTGTACCCGCGTACCCGCGGCATCAGCAGCGACCTCGACGTCGTCCGAGGCCGGCTCGATCACCGCATACAGCGACTCATCCCGGCTCAGCGCTGGCGGGATCTGCTCGAGCGTGAACACCCGGTCCGGGTGCGTGACGCCGGCGGCCCACAGCTCACGTGGGCACCGTGAGCAGCGCATATCTATACGGCGTCGCGGGCTTAGAGCACGGACTCAGGCCGCTCGATACCCGTCTGATCTGGCGCACAGATTCGTCGCCGGCCGAGCGCGTAGATCGGACCGTATGGCCCCCTCCGGCGGTTTTACCGCTCATGCCGATGAGCGAGTACCGGTTGCTAGCCGGTGTGAAGCTGCCCCGCACTTTGTTGCAGGTCGCTGAGCGCTCGGACGGCGAAGGTCAGAAATGGATCGCCGTCTTCTGTCCTCAGCCAGCCTTCGAAAGCGACGCGGAACGCGAGCACGCCTACCTCTGCTGCGAGCCGTGCGGTCAGCTCGTCGATTCCGCGCACGCGGAGGGCCTCGGCGATCGACGTGGCGATGCGGGCGAGCTTGAGCTCGCCGCGTTCCTGCAACTCGCTGTTCGCTGCGACGACCTGGATGCGGCGAGTGGCGGCGGCCCGTCTCTGTGGGGTCATGGCATCGCCGGCAGCTGCAAGCGCGGCCTGGAGGCATTCGGTGACCGAAGCACCTACACGTGCATCCCCGATCGCCTCGGCGAACAGGTCTGCGAGGACGTCTTCGCCAGCCAGGATGACCTCGCGCTTGTCGGCGAAATGGCGGAAGAATGTCGCGCGGTTCAACCCGGCACGATCGGCGATCTGCGCGACGGTCGTCTCCTCGTACCCGTTCTCCACGAAGAGCTCCAACGCGGCGCTCTCCAAGCGCTCTCGCGCGTCCGGTGCCCATCTGCCCACATCAGCATCGTAGGTGACGCGACACGATCGCATCATGATGCGACTGCGTCGCATGATGTGCTAGGTTCATGCGACCAAGTCGCATCACAGTCTCAGGAGAAGCCATGCGCGTTTTCGTTACCGGAGCTTCGGGTTGGATCGGATCGGCCGTCGTCCCCGAACTCATCGGCGTCGGCCACCAAGTCCTCGGGTTGGCCCGGTCAGAAGCCACCGCGAAGACCGTCGCCGACATGGGAGCCGAAGTGCTCCGCGGCGACCTGAACGACATCGAAATATTGCGCAGCGGAGCCCGCGACAGTGACAGCGTCATCCACCTTGCCTATGAGCACGCCCTCGGCCAGTCGGGCGGCGCCCAGACCGACGCGACTGCCATCGACACATTCCTTGACGCGCTTGCCAGGACCGGCAAACGCTTGGTGATCTCCGGGGCAACCCTCACCACGCCAGGACGTCCCTCGACCGAACAAGACGAACTCATCGCCCAAGGCCCCATCGCCGCCCGCATCACCAACATGCAGACCGCCCTCGCGGCCGCGAAGCGCGACGTGCAGGTGTCCTTGGTGATGCTGCCACGCTCGGTACACGGCCAGGGAGAACGTCACGGCTTCATCCCCCAGCTCATCACCCGCGCCCGGAACCAAGGCGTATCGGGCTACCTCGGCGACGGCACCAACCGCTGGCCCGCCGTACACGTCAAGGACGCTGCGGCCCTCTACCGACTCGCCGTCGAACAAGCGCCTGCCGGCGCGGTGCTTAACGCAGTCGGCGACGAGGGCGTAGCCGTCCGCGACATCGCCGAAGCCATCGGCCGCCACCTCAACGTGCCGGCCAAGTCCCTGCCCCCGCAAGAGTTCAGCCCGCCGCTGTTCCCCTTGCTCGCCATCGACATGCCCGCCTCCAGCGCCCTCACGCAAGAGCTTCTCGGCTGGAGACCCACCCATCCCGGGCTCATCAGCGACATCAACCAGGGCCACTACTTCACCTGACCAGTGCGGCACAGGATTGGTTGCACTGCGTGCGGGGTGGGTGGGCCCCGCATATCCCGGGTTCTAGTTGATGTAAGGCGACGATGCGGGCTTCGAAGGTGATCTCAGAACTCGGCGGCCGCGCATCGGTGCAGTGCTGAGCTCGCCGTCGGATTTGGGCTTTGGACCGACTCGGACACGGGCACCGCAGCGATCACGGTGATCGCACATATCACCGCCCCCAGGACGTCACCGAGCGACATGGCGGCGCGCAGATTCGGCGTTGTGCCGACGTCGAGCCTGGATCGCCTGCGGAGTAAGGGCTCTGGCACGAGAAGGTCGGCACAATCTCGTTCCTCCGGCTAATGAGTCTCGTCGCCGCGGCCCGGATGCGGTGCCGGCGGCCGGACCGCTTACGGCAGTTGGCGATGAATCCAGCGACGGCTGGATGGCCACGTACACAAGCGATTCGGAGTCGAACATGGCGTGTGCGCCGTCGAGCGCGTCGATCCCTATGCCTTCGGTGACATGCGCACCACCACCGGACGGTCTTCCTCGACGAGCCGCAATTGTGCCGACCTGTCCGACCCGGATCCCCTTACTGCACCGCCGATTCGCGTGCAAGGTCGGCACAACCGCCAGGTCGGCACAATCGGCGGTCGCGCTCGTCGCGTTGATCGGGACCTCGTGAGGCGCCTCGCTCCCCCGTTCACGCCGCGTAGCCAGTGCAAGATCGCGTTGGAGCCGTCGTTCCGGCCCAGCCTCTCGGCGTTGAGCAAGCGCGCGTTATGTACCCAGATCAACCATGCGCGCTCGAGCCGGCCCGACCCTCAGTCCCGCGCGAGGCAAGCCGTCGGCTTCATAACCCGCGGTGGGCCAGGACCGGGCCAACGCGGCCCGCTCCGGCGTCGCGAGCCGGCACGGGGGCGCGCAGTGAAGTGACGGCTTGCCGGACGGACAAGATCATCGGAGCCCGGCTCGTTCGACGGCGGATGGGCAACGTACGCCCGCGACGGGTTGGGGTGCCGGCGTTACTGGAGGAGGTCACTGGGCCGTCTTGGGACGCCAGATCCCGAATCGGTTCCCGAGCGGGTCGGTGAGGTGGGCGAACTCGATCGCACCGTTGTCGATGAGTGGGACCGTCACGGTCGCGCCAAGCCCCTCGGCCCGTTGGAGCGCCGCGGCCACGTCGTCAACTTGGACATAGAAGATCGCCCAGCTCGTCGAGCCCAGTTCCGAGGTGTCCCAGAGGCCGCCGCGATCCTCGTCGATCATGCTGTATCTGGCCGGCATCGAAGGCTCGCCGACCGTCCAGCCGAACAAGCGGCCGTAGAACGCCTTGGACGCCTCCGGGTCCGGTGACCCGATCTCGAAGTAGTTCACTTCATTAGTCATGCCGACCTCCGTTGTTGAAAATGGTCCGATTCTTCTCGTGTTGGGTGGAGCTAGGTTCCTGGTTCGATCAGGCGGGCGTCGTAGGCCAGGATGACGGCTTGTACGCGGTCGCGGAGGTGGAGTTTCGCCAGGATCCGGCTGACGTGGGCTTTCACGGTGCCTTCGCTGAGAAACAGTCGGGTCGCGATCTCGGCGTTGGACAGGCCGGCCGCGACCAGACGGAAGACCTCCTGCTCGCGTGGTGTCAGGGCGTCGATCGTCGCGCTGACGGGTCGGCTGGGCTTGCCTGGGGTGGCGACGTAGCGTTCGATCAGTCGCTTGGTTGCCGAGGGGGCGAGGACCGCGTCTCCGCTGGCGATGGTGCGGATGGCGGCAAGGACGTCGTGGGCGAGTGCGTCTTTGAGGAGGAATCCGCTTGCCCCGGCGCGCAGGGCGGCGTCGACGTACTCGTCGAGGTCGAATGTGGTCAGGATGATGACTTTGGGAGCCGTCGCGTGGGGTCGCTGCTGCGTTCGGATCTCGGCCGTGGCCTGGATGCCGTCCATGACGGGCATGCGTACATCCATCAGGATGATGTCCGGTTGTAGCTCTTCGGCGCACTGGACGGCATGCCGTCCATCTGTGGCCTCGCCCACCACGTCGATGTCCTCGGCTTCGTCGAGAATGAGCCGGAAGCCGGTTCGCACGAGCGCCTGGTCGTCGACGAGCAGGACTGTGATCATGTGCGGTCCGCGGTGGGCAGCTGGGCGTGGACGGTGAAGCCGCCTTCGGAGTCAAACCCGGTTTCGATCGTGCCACCGAGAACCGCGACACGTTCGCGCATGCCGTCGAGCCCTCTTCCGGTGACGGTGTGGCCCGAGTTGCGGGGTGTTCGTGGCGTTCCGGAATTGTGGACGCGGACGGCGATGCGCTCGCCTTCTGTACTGAATGCGGACGGCGATTCGTAGGTCTGCGCGGGTGTGTTTGACGGCGTTTGTCAGCGATTCCTGCACGATCCGGTACAGGCTGTGATCCACCGGCTGAGGGACAGGGTCGTTGACCGCCGGCATGTCGAGGTCCACCACGGCGCCGGTGGCGCGGAGTTGTTCGACCAGGGCCGGCACGTCGCGGATTCCTCGTAGCGGCGCCCGCTCGCCGCTGCTGGCGTCGGCGTCGGTGGACAGCAGCGTGCGCATTTCTGCGAGGGCTTCGCGTCCGACGTCGACGATCGCGGCTAGGGCGGTGCGGGTGAGCTCGGGTCGTCGGGCTTGCGCGGCGGCGGCCCCTTGGGCCTGCACGACGATGATGCCCAGCGCGTGGGCGACGGTGTCGTGGATCTCTCGAGCGAGTCGGCTGCGTTCGTTGGCGACGGCCAGCTCCGATTCCCTGATTCTGGCGAGGTCGAGATCGACAGTGCGTTGCAGCAGCGACGTGAGGTAGGCGGCTCGACTGCGGGCCGCGAGGCCGCCGATGAACGTGGCAGCAGCGAGAGCGACGAGCAGCAGGGCCGCAATCGTGCGCGGTCCGAACAGCGGCGAATGAGTGGCGTAGATCGCCAACGCCATCGTGGCGGCCAAGACCGGTACGGCGACGCGGAGCCGGCGCCGGGCGGTGAGCGCGAACAGGGCGAGGAGCACGACAACATCCGAGGGCACCAGCGGAGCGAAGCCGACCGGATGGGGAGCCAGGCGGGCCAGCCGCGCGATGACGATGACGTGCACGATCGTCATCGCCGCCGACACCAGCCAGGCAAGCAGCGGCCGCCGTCGACACAGCATGATGCTGGCCAGCTGCACCGCGGTGGCGACCCACGCCCACACGATGAGCGGCCGGGCCTGCGGACTGACATGGTCGATCTTCGGATTGCCCTGGTACACCGCACCGACGACCCGCTCGCCCAGCCACAGGCTCAGCACGAGCAGCACCAGCACCAGCGCCGTGTCCACCGTCAGCGCGGACCATAGGGATCGGCGTGACGGGCTCATTTGCAGGATCGTAGATCGATCGGATGCCCTCGCGCGTCGGTCCGCAGGCGGGGTCTGGCCTACGACCTTCGATATAGCCCAGCCCGCCACGGTTCCGCGCGTACATCGAAGGATTAGGACGCAATCACCTCTGCAGCCAGACGCGCCGCACCCCCGCCGACTCCTACCGTTCGGCCATCACCCAAGAACGAGGAGATCCGATGGCTGCAACGACCCATCACACCGCGCGCCGGCGGACCGCTTGGAGCACCGTGACTCTCGCCGCCGCGCTGGTCGTGCTGGCCGGATGCCGGTCCGGACCGACACACGGCGCGACCACGACCGGATCGTCTCGAACGTCGCACGCCGCGGCGACCGATGTCAGCGCACTGGTCCGTCAACTCGACTCCTGCATTCATGACCACGGCTCGCCCAACTTCCCCGACCCCTACGTCGACGCGAACGGCAACGTCGCATTCCCCGCGGACGCTCCCGACCTGCCCTCCGCCGCACAGCAGGCCTGCCAGCCGATCATCGACCAGCTGCCGAATCCGGGCAACGGCGCCCCGACACCGATCGACCCCGCGGTCTACCAGCAGTGGCTGCACTTCGCGGCGTGCATGCGCGTTCACGGATTGCCGGCATGGCCCGACCCGAAGCCCGACGGCAGCTTCCCGCTCCCGGACAGCCTGCGCAGCGCGCCAAACGCCAGCATCGCCCCGGCCTTCGAAGCGTGCCGAAGCCTGGACCCGAACCCGGACGGCAAATACACCGTCAGCAACGCCGGGTCATGACCATGACAGCCCGGAGGCATCGTCGTCGGTGGGTTGTCGGATCGGCTCTCACGCTTGCGGTGGCAGCCGGCGCCGGCGCCGGATTTCTCGAAACGCGACACGGCGGCTCGACGCCCGCAAGCACCCGTTCCACGGCGCCGGTCGAGACCGCGACGGTCCAACGAACCACGCTGACCTCCCGCAGCTCCGTGACCGGCACGCTCGGCTACCTAGGCAGCTACACCCTTGCCCCAGCCACCGGCGGCGTGCTCACCACCGCACCGTCGGTCGGGACGGTGATCACCCGCGGACAGCCGATCTTCTCGGTGAACAACACCACCAGCTACGCCCTCTACGGACCGATCCCGGCGTGGCGTGACTACACCACCTGGTCTACCCCCGGACCTGACATCGCGCAGCTGAGCGCCAACCTGGCCGCGATGGGTTACCTCCCCGCCTCCGCGCGCAGCGATCATGCCGGATGGGCGATCACCGACGCGGTGCAACGGTGGCAACGTCACCTCCACCTGCCAGCGACCGGGGAGCTGACTTTCGGCCAGATCCTGTTCGTCCCTCAACCGATCCGGGTGACCACCCTCAGCGCAGCCATCGGAACAACCGTCACCGCCGGCACCGCGCTGATCACCGCGACCTCGACCGCGCTCGGGGTGAGCACCGCGCTCGACCCGGACGCCGCAGCCTCACTGCGCACCGGCAACCATGTGTCGGTAAGCACGCCGGACGGGCACCGTCGTCAGGCGATCATCACCTCGATCGCCACCGTCGCCACCAGCACCCCGTCCTCCACCGGCACCGCACCCACCGTGACGGTCCCCATCACCATCACCTTTTCGCCCGCCTGGACGCCCCCACCCACAGCCATCGATCAGGCACCCGTCGCGATCGCCATCACCGTGCGTCAAGTGAGCGACGTGCTCGCGGTGCCCGTCACCGCGCTGCTCGCCGCGACCGGCGGAGGCTACTCAGTGGAACTCGACACTGGCACACCCCACCCGCTCGTGCCCGTGACCCCAGGTCTGTTCGACGACATCTCCGGCCTCGTGCAAGTCCGCGGTGCGCTGCACGCCGGACAGACCGTCATAGTTGCCGCCTCATGAGCTGCCACCCGCTCGCCGTCGACCTGCGGGATCGTCCAACCGCAGCTCAACCCATCGCCGAGTTGGACCGCGTCAGCTGCGTCTACCCCGGTGCCACTGCTGTGAGCGCCCTCGACCAGGTCAGCCTGCGTCTGCACGCCGGAGAGCTGGTCGCGATCACCGGTGCGTCCGGCTCGGGCAAGACCACCCTCGTGCATCTGCTCGCGGCCCTGGAACGCCCGACGTCGGGTCGAGTACTGATCGCCGGCCAGGACACAGCCGAGCTCACTGACAACGCCCTGGCCGGGCTGCGGGCCCAACGCATCGGCGTGGTGTTTCAGCGATTCTTCCTCCTCGACGGACTCACCGCACTGGACAACGTCGCGCTCGGGCTGCTCTATCAAGGCGTGCCGCCCGCCGCGCGCCGAACCCGCGCGGCCGCTGTGCTGGAACGGGTAGGTCTGGCCCACCGGCTGACCCACCGGCCCCGGCAGCTGTCCGGCGGAGAACAGCAGCGAGTCGCGATCGCCCGCGCCCTCATCGCGCAACCGGCCTTACTCATCGCCGACGAACCCACCGGCAATCTCGACAGCGGCACCGGCAGCGAGATCGTCGGCCTGCTCACCGACCTCAACCATGATGGGACCACCCTCATCCTGGTTACTCACGACGAGCAGCTCGCCACCCACGCGCCGCGGCGCATCCGCCTGTCCGACGGGCGCATCATCGCCGACACCGTCAGCGCCATCTCATGACTGCGATCGCGCCGCCACGCCGCTCCCGGCTGCGGGCCACGGACCTGGTCGCCACCAGCACCATCGCGTTCCGGACCCGACGGGTGCGCGCGGCCCTGTCCGCGCTGGGTATCGCCGTGGGTATCAGCGCGCTCGTCGCGATCGTTGGCATCACTGGCTCCAACCGCGCCGCCCTGCTCGCCCAGATCGACCGGCTCGGCACCAACATCCTGACCGCCACCGACGCCGGCTCCGCGCAAGGACAGGCCGCTAGCCTGCCGAGTCCGGCCGCAGCCATGATCGCCCGCCTACCCGGAACAGAGGCTGTCAGCCCTACGGCGATCCTGCCGAACATCGGCGTCTACCGCAGCGACAAGATCCCCGCCACACACACCGCAGGACTCAGTGCGCTGGTCGTCACCCCGACCCTGCTCGACACACTCGGCGCCGCCACCGCGACGGGCGCGTTCCTGAACGCCGCCACCACCGGCTACCCCGTCGCCGTCCTCGGCTCCACCGCGGCCGCCACCCTCGGCATCACCACACTGTCCGCCGATACCCGGATCTGGATCGGCGGCCGATGGTTCAGCGTGATCGGCATCGACCAACCCATCCCGCTCGCGCCCGCCCTCGACCGCGCCGCACTCGTCGGCGAGAGCCCCGCCGCGGAACTGTTCGGCTACGCCCACCACGCCAGCACCATCTACATCCGAACCGACGTCTCCCGCACCAGCCAAATCGCTACCTTGATCCCCCGGACCGCCGACCCCCAAGAACCAAGCAATGTCCTGACTCGACAACCCACCGCCGCCCTCGCGGCCCGCGCCGCCGCCGTCGGAACCTCCACCACACTGCTGATCGGCCTCGTCGCGATCACGCTCACCGTCGCCGGCATCGGAATCGCCAACGTCATGATCATCGCCGTTCTCGAACGCCGCCACGAAATCGGCATCCGCCGCGCCCTCGGCGCCCGACGCGCCCACATCCGACGCCAATTCCTCACCGAAGCAGTACTGCTCTCCGCCGCGGGCGCCACCAGCGGAGCGCTCATCGGCACAGCCGTCACCACCACCGTGGCGAAGACTCACGCCTGGCCACTCGTCATCCCGGTCCACACCGTTCTTCTCGGGATCGCTCTCGCCATCTTGACGGGCGCGATCGCCGGCCTGCTGCCGGCCGTTCGAGCCGCACAACAATCACCCACCCAGACGCTACGAAGTTGAGACCTTTCCCAGCAGGTCGAGGCCGAAAATCTCCTCGCCGCGACGACCCAGGTCACGCCGGCGGCAACAGAAGGGAGCACATCCATGACTGAAGGCGTTCACGCCCTTGCCGAGCAGGCCGAGGCCGCGCGCTGGCCCGCGCTCGTCGTGTCGACGCTACGGGGTCGATCCGAATCGCCGGGACCGGCGCGGGTGATCTTGGTCCCGGATGGCCCCTACCTCGTGACCGGTCCGGTGGCGATCACCGACCACCTCGGCTGCGCGGTCGAGCACGGCGCGATGACAGTCCTATGCCGGTGCGGCGAGTCGGCGTCGAAGCCGAACTGCGACGCGGCATGCATCCGGATCGGCTTCGATGACGCGAAAAGTCCCGACCGGGTCCCCGACCGGCGCGACGCCTACGTCGGCGAGCAGGTCACCGTGTTCGACAACCGCGGGATCTGCCAGCACTCCGGTTACTGCACAACACGCCTGCCATCCGTCTTCCACGAAACCTCCGACCCGTTCGTCACGCCCGGCGGGGGTCGCATGGATGAGATTATCCGGGCAGCACGCGACTGCCCATCCGGTGCACTGGCCTACGCGATCGACGGGGAGGAGCAACGCGCTCAGACCGACTGGGGCGGAACCCGACCGCCCACGATCCTCATCAGCAAAGACGGTCCGTACCGGCTCAGCGGTGCGATCGAGGTCCTTGACGCCAGCGTCGAACCCGTCGACCGCGCGCATGGCTCCTCACGCGAGCATGCCGCGCTGTGTCGCTGCGGACACTCGCAGAACAAGCCGTTCTGCTCCGGCATGCACTGGTACGTCGACTTCCACGACCCCGTGCCTGACCCCGACGCGGTACCGACGGTGTTCGCATGGGCCGGGGGATTCCCGGCACTGCTGCGACTGACCCGCATCTTCTACGAGAAATACATCCCCAACGACGACCTGCTCGCGCCGCTGTTCGCGACGATGGCCGCCGACCACCCGCAGCGCGTCGCCGCGTGGCTCGGCGAGGTCTTCGGCGGACCCAAGGCGTACAGCGGCACCTACGGCGGCTACGAACGCATGCTGTCCCAACACATCGGCAAGGGCATCGACGAAGCACGCCGCAGCCGCTGGGTCCAACTGCTCACCGCATCGGCCAACGAGGCCGGTCTGCCCAACGACCCGGAGTTCCGCTCGGTATTCGGCTCCTACATCGAGTGGGGTTCACGCCTGGCCGTGGAGAACTCCACCCCCGACGCGACTCCCCCACCGCACATGCCGATGCCGTCGTGGGACTGGCACACCGCAGCCGGTCCACCGGGCAGCCGCGTGTCTGCCCTCGACCACAGCACGCAACCGGAGCCGGACGAGCCCGTCGTGCTGCCCGGCGAGGACGAACCCGTCAGCTACACCCAGCACATCAAGGCCCTGTTCCGCGACCGCGATCGTCGCTCGATGTCGTTCGCGTTCGACCTGTGGTCCTACCAGGACGTCAGCGCCAACGCCGAGCCGATCCTCGAACGTCTGCAGGCCGGTTCGATGCCCTGTGACGGCGCCTGGCCACCCGAGCGGGTAGCCGTCTTCGCTCGATGGCTCCAGCAGGGCACCGCCCCATGATCTCCCCCAACCGTTCCCGACCAACCCAAGGAGTACGCATGTCGCAATCCCCGAAACCATCCTCGACCGCGACGCAGCGATTGATCACCGACGCCGCAGCAACCCAGATCGTCGCCGCCGCACTCGCCGACGCCCGGCACCGAGGCATCGCGATCACCGTGGCGTGCCTGGACCAGTCGGCCGACGTGAAACACATCGTCCGGATGGACGACGCGCCACTGGTCTCAATCGACACCGCGATGGCCAAGGCACGGGCCGCAGTCATGATCGGCATGGCACCAGACGACTTCTTCGCAGCCATCAAGGACGACCAGGCAGCGGTCCTGTCCTTCGGTGCAAGACCCGGGCTCGCGCTGATCGCCGGCGGACTACCCATCATCGTCGACGGCCACCTCATCGGCGGCATCGGCATCGCCGGCGCAATGACAGGCCTCGAGGACCGCAAGATCGCCGAAGCGGCCCTAGCCGCGCTAGCCACGCGACAGCGAGCGATGTCATGAGATTCCTCGTCGTGTGCCGCCCAGCCGAAGCCGTCACCGCGGCCCAGATGGCCCCGCACGGCGAGGCCGAGCTGCAGGCGTTGCGCGCGCTCCGTAACAGCGGCGAGCTCGTCGAGTGGTACAGCCCCGGACACCCCGGCGCGGTCCTGGTCTTCGAGGCAGCACACGCCGCGCACCTCCACGACAGCCTCGAGCGACTACCGATGCGACGCGCCGGACTGATCACGACCGAGGTAATCCCGCTGCATCCACTCGACATCGGCGACACCAATCCACCGCGATGACAAGCGGGGTGCGCACTCATCGGCGAACCCTCGGGCGGTGCGTGCTCGTCGCGGTCGTGCCGGTGGGATCGCTGCCGGTGGCGAGAGCCTGGTCCATGCCCGCGACGACGCGCTGGCCAAGGCCGCCCGTCCTGCGCTCGGGGCCGCGGGATACACCATGATCGGCATCGCCGCGATGCTGTCGACCGCGTCGGCCATCAACGCCACCCTCTACGGGGCCAGCGCGCACGACCTATCCACATCTCCACCGTGCTCGGCGTTGTCGGCCCGATCGCCGCGTTCGGCCTGTTCTACCTCGGCGACCACGTCTTCGACCTCGGCCAAGTGGCCAGGTCCCGCGTAGCGCTCAGAGATGACCCTTCGGACGGAGTCCCCGACTAGCAAGCGAAGATCGACAGCTGCGGCGCATTTGCGCGCACTCGGTCGGCGCCGCGCGTCACCGGCGTCTGTGGCTGCTCAGAACGCGCGGCGTCGTAGCAACAACACGGCGGCGACGGCGAGCAGGACGGCGAGCCCGAGGTACCCGGCTGACTCGATGAGTTGGAAGTGCCAGAACCAACCGTTCGGCCGGTAGGAGACCCATCCGCTGATGTGGTGCTGCGCCAGATACGCGTTGAACTGATCGGGTGAGATCGGGTTACCGCGATGGGCAAGGAGCACCTGCTGGAAGAGTTGGTCGGAGTCGACGCGGTGCCCAGCCGCGTCCTGGAACCAGTGGCTGACTACGGTGGCGTTCAACGGCACGTCGTGACCAGGGATAGGCCCCTTCGCGACCTGGCCGATGACGCTGATCGGTTTCGCGATCAAGGGTCGCAGCCAGATCACCGACGACAGCACGACGCCGATCCAGATGGCCGCGGTGGCGGCCATGGCAGGCACCGTGCGCCGGATCAGTACACCCAGCAGCGCGCCCAGAGCGAAGCCGAACAGTGTGCGCGCAGCGAAGATGACACCGGTTATCTCGTAGGCGCCGTAGGAGGACAGTCGGCCGTTGATCGCGTCGAAGGGCCCGTACCACCAGGTGGCCAGCGCCGAGAACGCGAGCGTGCCCACGGCGAGGACGGCCGCGAGGAGGAGGAGTTTGGTGACGACCCACTGCACCCGACTGCGAGCCAGCGTCCACGCGAACCGGAACGTGCCGGACTCCAACTCCCGAGCGACCAGCGGCGCCCCGACGAAGATGCCGATCAGCCCCGGCACCAACATCACCAGTTGCGGCAAGTGATCGGTCCAACCCATGTACTGCTGTTGGAAGATCGTGAGCTGGTTCTGACAGCTCGGGTCACTGAGCTTGCCGCAGGAGTCAAGACCGAGCCGGGTGTAGGCGTGGTGCATGGCAAGCCCGTTGAACAACATCCAGATGCCCACGCCGCCGAGCACGACGAGCACACCGGCGAGTGCGGAACGGTGTTGGCGCCACGTCACCCAGGCCAGCCCCCCCACGGGTGGGACGGGTGGTCGCGCTGATCTCCGGTGCAGCGTTGCAGTACTCACGCCGACACCGCCTTCGAGATGACGCGGCTGGACGAATCCGGTCCGGGCAGTGAGGATGCGTCGGGCGAACGCAAATAACTCAGCACGATCTCCTCGAGGTTGCTCGGATCGTCCTCCCAGCCGACCGGAACCGTCGGGCGAAGGGTCGTGCGCACCAGCAGGCTCGCCTGCCGCCCGGCACGGCGCTCGTGCACCACCGGCAGGCCCGCGGCCACGGCATCGGCCTGCTCGACCGGTCCGGTGAATACGCGGTGGCTCGCCAGCAGGTCGTCGACGCCGCCGGCGATCTGCACGCTGCCGCGCGACAGCAGCACCAGATAGTCGCAGACCCGTTCCAACTCCGACAGAACGTGCGAGGAGAGCACAACAGAGACGCCCTCGGCGGCGACCGCCTCCATGAGGGCGGACATGAAGTCGTGGCGGGCCAGCGGGTCAAGCTCGGCGACCGGCTCGTCCAGAATGAGCAACCTGGGGTGGCGTGCCAGCGCTACGGCCAGGGCGACCTGTGACTGCTGGCCGCCAGAGAGTTTGCCGACCTTGCGGCTCAGCGGGATGCCCAGCGCGTCGAGCCGTGCCCGGGCGCCCGCCTCGTCCCACGTGTTGGCCAGGCTGGCAACCAGCCGCAGCGTGTCGGCGACACTCAGGTACTTGTAGAGCGGGGTGTCTTGCGCGACGAACGCGATGCCGTCCAGTGCCTCCGACGAGCCGGGCGCGAGGCCGTCGAGCACCGCGATCTCGCCCGTGGTCTGCCCGATGAGCCCGACCGCGAGCTGCAACAGGGTGGTCTTGCCGGCCCCGTTCGGGCCGACCAGGGCAACGACCCGTCCGGCCGGAATACTCAGCGTGCAATCACGCAGCGCCCACGCGCGTCCGTACCGCTTGCCGAGGCCACATGTCTCAACGGCGTTCACGAGGCGATCACCCCCTCTCCTTGTCGACGAAGATCGTGAAGTGCGCTAGCAACCAGCGCGGCGATCCCCTCCTCGTCCAAACCGGCAGCGCCTGCCTCCTCGAGCCACCGCGTCAGCCTGCGTTTCAGCGCCTGTTGATCCTGTGCCGGTACGACGCCGAGGCTGCCCTCGATGAACGTGCCCTGCCCAGGGCGTCCGGCGGCCAGACCCTTGTGCTCCAGCTCGCGATAGGCCTTGAGCACCGTGTTCGGGTTGATGGCGAGCGAGGCGACCACCTCCCGGACCCGCGGGAGCTGATCCCCCTTGACGAGATAGCCGAGACGAAGCGCGTGCTCCACCTGCTGGACGATCTGCAGATACGTCGGCACACCCGAGTTCGGATCGAGACGGAACTCGATGGGCGATGCCTCACCCACACCGCTTACTGCTTTATCTATCGCCATAGATAAAGCGTGAAGCCCCGGGACGGCGTTGTCAACCCCGGGACGCGCAGAACGACGCCGTCGATCCTTCACCTGATCACGCATAGTCGGCGGTCGGCGCGTTCTTGTTGTTGGAGTCCGCGTGAAGACCGCCGCGGCGCTGTTCACACCGAGCAGTCGATTGAACGAAGTTGGCGGGAGAGGGCCGGCGGAGACACTGGGCCGGCTCGCTACCCGGCCGGTGGGGTGCTGCCCAGCGCTCGCATGAGCGCGGCGAAGGCGGTCGCGTCGAAGCGCGGCGATTCATCGTCATCGAGCCAGATCGACAGCGCCCAGTCCCATCGCTGGTCGGACCAGCGGTGCGTGACGTGGGACCAGCCAAGCTCCCACCAATCGGCGGAGCGCGGTCGCCCGGCCAGCGCTCCGTCTAGGCCGCCGTCGAGGGAAGCCTGGAAACTGCCGTCGGTGTCCCACTCATGCAGCAGTACCTCAACCGGTTTGCCCGCGTGCACCAGCGGCCGGTTGGTGACGTGTTCGGCAAACCAGGCCTGGCGAAGGGCCATATCTGCCTCGTGCTCCCGGTCGCGGGCCGCCCGCACCTCGGCTGCTGTCTGCACCGGTCCGTCCCAGACGAAGATCGCCGGGTCGACCGGTTCGTCAGTGACGAACCGCGTCCAGCGTGCGCGGGAGATCTCACCGAAGCGCTGCTCGAGGCTCAGGCCGGTGGCCGCGTCGATCACGGCGTGCATGTCGTAGGGCTTGTGCGCGGGGGCGGCGAAGGCAAACCTCCAAGCCGGCCGGCCCAGGTACCCGATGCGTTGGAGCGGTCCGATCGGTCGGCCGAAGCCGAACACCTCCACCCCCTCGCGGCTGCGGTGATGCGCCAGTTCGCTACCTCCCCCGGCCCACTCCGGCCCGCGGTAATCGCTGGCGATCATTCCCGCCTCGCCGCGCCGCCACATGGTGATCCCATCGGTGATCAACCATGGCTGGTCGTGCTCGTTGCTGAGGCGGGCGCGTGCTCCGGCCAGCTGTACCACGGTTATCGATCGCTCGCCGTCATAGACATGCTCGATGCTGCCGCGTATCACCGGCTCGATCCCCGGCCCGTCATAGATCAACGGCTCGAGCTGCGTCCACAGTTCCGCATCAACAGCAGACAGTGGCCGTGGTGCCGGGTCACGCAGCTCCGGCGGCGGGAAGGGCTTGGGTGGCGCCGGCTGCCCAGCAGCGGCCGACACCAGCCGCACCACGTCCGGCACCACGTCGAGATCATCGGGCCAGCCGCGTCCGGCCCGGTCAGTCAGCAACCCCACGTCGCCCCCTTGTGCGGCGGTCCAGCAGATACCGCAGACCGCCGAACTCGCGAAGGCCCTGTGCACGTCCGGCAGCCGAGGAAGCACGACTTCCCGGTACGGAACCCCACGGCACACGACACGCGGCTGACAAGGGCGCTGATCAACTTCCCGTGCGCTACTGCCCACCGTCGCAGAACTCCCTCTTGTCGAGGCTCACGCCGGTTCGCATACGCAACAGGCGCGGCCGCCACGCTACCGGCCTTCACCACCCGGCGTCGCCTCCGCAGGAACACCAGATGCCGCGCAGAACGTCGGTACCTCACCCGGCGCGTTATCACTCGCGAATCGGCGCTCGGCGCGATCTGGGTGATGAGCGAGTGTGAGCCGTAGGCCGCCGCCGGTCATCTCACGTGGCCACCCGAGATCGCGTTCGAGCCGCCGATATCGCGCGCCTCGCACGCGTAGCGTTCGCGCGCAGATCGATCAATAGGACGCGCTCGGATGCGCACTCACATGCCGAGATGAGTGCGGTGCATGAGACGGTGATGACGTGGATCGCATGGACTTCGGAGAACCCTGGTTTCGCCTCGAAGGGGACCCTGCGCGCTCTTTCGAACGCGAGGCGTCGATCGAGATCGGCCGGGGACACGAATTGGACGGGGTGGGGCTTACGCCGATCGCGAAGTGCCAGGGATGCGACGCCGTGGTCTTCCGCATCTCCGATGAGACGTTCGCAATCGTCGACCTCACATGGACGGGTAAACCCGACACACCGCCGTGGCCGCGAACGACTCGGCTCGGCGGCTTCATCGCAGTCGAGGCGACGATGGACCAGCACAAACACTGATCGCTCATGCCGCTCATCGGGCACAGCGGCTAGCGTCCGCTCATGCCGCCGACCGGTCGCGGCCAGGATGACAGAATCACCGAGTGACCGATGGCTTCCACCCACCGCTTCGCCACGTACGCGCGGGAGAGTTGAGCGCGGACACCGCTCAGTCCGGTGACATGCAGAGGTTCGCTGCGATCAGCGGCACGACTGTTGGCTCAGACAAGCTCTGGATGGGTCAGACGCACGTCCAGCCCGGCGCACGTTCGTCGGATCACCACCACGGCGAGGCAGAGACCGCGATCTACGTGCTGAGCGGCAACCCGGAGTTCGTCTTTCTACATCCCGAGACAGGCGAAGAGACCCGAATCGCGGCCTCCCCGGGCGACTACATCTTCGTTCCTGCCTACACGCCTCACCGCGAGGAGAACAACGACCCTGAGAACGAAGCAGTGGTCGTCCTCGCACGTAGCACTCAGGAGGCGATCGTCGTCAACCTCTCGTCCTTGCGCTCGTAGCGGGCCTACGCGGCCATCCGCACATGCCGCTGATCGGCATGGCGGCACACCGTCCGGTCATGCCGCTGATCGGCATGGCGGCACACCGTCCGTTCATGCCGCGGCCAGCGCGCAGATCGCCGGCGAACATCCGCCCGCCGAGTCGCACCTAGTCGGCGATCGGGCCCGGCCGGCCATCGCTGGTCTGGCGTGTCGCCAGATGAGCAGGCTTCCACACACGTGCATGAAGATGCACACCGGCGCGCTGGCACGTGGTCTTCGGCGCGCGTGCGGTCGTCCCGCAAACCGAACCCGGAGCGGGGTAGCGACCCGGCTGAAACACGTTCCGGCCACCAACGTCCGGCGGTTTGAACCGGCCCAGACAAACGCGAAGCCCGAGCGCCACGGTCGTCCGGCCGGGTCTCGGGCTCACTTCCCGTAGCTACTGCTGCGGACATGCACAAGCGTAGAGCAGCGGTAGTCCGCCGTTATCTGTGCAACGCCGAACGACCGCCACCGCCACCGTTGCCCCCGCTCGTTTGAAACTCCCCGCTCCTGCTAGATCAACTTCCCCACTCGGCGACACACCGTCTGAGTTCCGGGAGAGGTGATGGAGCCCCTTCGAGGCTGCGGCTTGTCCAGAGCTGCAAGCCGTCGAAGGGGCCTGTCACCGATGTTGACATGGGAGAACTGCGTGGAAGCGCAAGCGCTGCGAATGAAGGGGTGGTCGATCAGCGCGATCGCCACTCATCTGGGTCATGACCGCAAGACGATCCGTGCGTATCTGAACGGCGAACGCCGTCCGGGTGAGCGCAGGCCGGCCCGGCCGGAGGCGATGGAGGACTTCCTGGCCTACTGCCGGCAGCGGCTGGCCGATGATCCGCATCTGTGGTCGACGACGTTGTTCGACGAGGTCGTCGACCTGGGTTTCGCCGGGTCGTATCAGGCGTTCACCGCATCGGTGCGTCGCCACGAACTGCGGCCGCGATGCGCGGCGTGCGCGGCGAACAGGCACAAGGACCGGTCGATGATCGAGCACCCGGCCGGTCAGGAGGTTCAGTGGGACTGGTTGGAGCTGCCCGACGCGCCTGCGCGGTGGGGGTTCGGCGACACGGCGCATCTGCTGCTGGGGGTGTTGCCGCATTCGAGCCGGTGGCGGGGCTGGCTGGCCGAGGCCGAGGACCAGCCGCATCTGATCGAGGGGCTGCACCAGGTCGCCGTCCGTCTGGGCGGTCTTCCGCAGCGGTGGCGCTTTGATCGGATGGCGACGGTGTGTCATCCCGGGTCGGGTCGGATCACGGCCAGCTTCGGGCCGGTCGCGTTGCACTACCAGGTCGGTATCTCGATCTGCCCGTCGCGGCATGCGTGGCGCAAGGGGGCGGTGGAGAAGAGCGCGCACACCATCGCGCAACGCTGGTGGCGCACCCTGGGCGACGATGTCACCGTCGCGGCGGCGCAGGCCAGCCTGGACCGGATCTGTGTCCGGTTCGATGCCCGCAAGCGGGTCCGTGACGGGGTGCGGAGCACGGTCGGTGAGCTCGCCGACGCCGAACCGTTGCGGGCGGTGCCGGCGCCGTTCCCGGCGGTGCTCGAACTCGAGCGGAGGGTCACGAATCAGGCGCAGATCGCGTTCCGCGGCAACACCTACTCGCTGCTGCCCGGACACTCCGGCGAACTGGTGACGGTGCGGCACAAGCTCGGCACCACCACCCTGGATGTGACCGACCGGCACGGTGTCCTGCTGGCCCACCACGTCCGCCACGCCGACGGCGCCGGTGCGGTGATCCGCCTGGACGAACACGTGACCGCGTTGACGAAGGTGGTGCTGGGCAACTTCAGCGACCGCGAACCGTGTCGCCGCAAGACCCGGCGCCCACCCAGCCCGCAGGCGCTGGCCGAAGCCGAACGGCTGAGGCGTGAGCAGTCCGGCGGTCTCGGCGACGGTGAGCACGTCGTCATCGACTTCGCCGGCTATGTCGACCAGACCCGCCCCCTGCGCGGCAATGACGAC
Source organism: uncultured Actinomycetota bacterium (assembly GCA_963797455.1). Lineage (GTDB taxonomy): Bacteria > Actinomycetota > Actinomycetes > Mycobacteriales > Jatrophihabitantaceae > Jatrophihabitans. The sequence goes on from CAWCPK010000001.1 coordinate 1,276,798, forward strand.
TCCACCGACACCGACCGGGCGGGGCACCGATGACCGCGCCGGCCGGGCCCACCGCGACGCGCACGCTCGGGCAGTGGGCCGAGCAGGCCGAGCAGGCGATACGGGCGCTCAACCACCACACCCGCCCGGCCACCGCCGCGCTGACCGATCCGGCCGACGCGGCCGAGATGATCGCGACGCTCGCCTCGCTGAGCGGGATGTTGCCGCAACTGCTCGGCCAGCTCACCAGCTGGCTGCTCACTGAACACCACGAGCGGCGACTGCGCACCGACACCCTCGCGCCGCAGCCCGATGTCGGCCAGGCGGTGCAGGCCACCGCCGCCGCGCTCACCCACGCGGCCGAGTGCCTGCGGCAGGCCGGATCGGTCCTCGACACCGCGCACCAGCACGCAGCCCACCTCGCCCCGACCGACGCCGACGTCGTCGCCGACGAGTGGAGCAGACCATGACCGCGAAGACCACCAGAGCGGCCGAACCGCCCGCGCCGATGACCGGACGCGAGGCCGAGACCTACCAGCGGCTGCGCGCGCATCTGGACACCCTCAAACTCGACGCCGCGGCCGACGCGCTCACCACCGTGCTGGACACCGCCCGGGACAACGATCTGTCGCTGATCGCCACCATGGAACGACTGCTCGCGACCGAGGTCACCGCGGTCCAAGCCCGCCGCCACGCCGGGCTGCTGCGCTTCGCCTCGCTCCCGGCGCCCTATGCGATCGAGGACTTCGACTTCGCCGCCCAGCCCGGCGTCGACGAGAAACTCATCCGCGAACTGGCCTCACTGCGCTTCCTCGACGACGCCGGCAACGTCCTGCTGGTCGGCCAACCCGGCACCGGCAAGACGATGATCGCCATCGGCCTGGCCCGCGCCACACTCGAGGCAGGGCATCGGGTCTACTTCACCACCGCCGCCGATCTCGCCAAACGCTGCCGACGCGCCGCCCTCGAAGGCCGCTGGGCCACCGCGATGCGGTTCTTCTGCGGCCCCCGCCTACTCGTCATCGACGAATTCGCCTACGCCCGGCACAACCCCGACCCGGAAGCCAACACCGCGCTGTTCGAAGTGATCAGCCGCCGCTACCTGAAGTCCTCGACCATCGTCACCAGCCATGCCGGCATCGCGTCCTGGGGTGAGCGGCTGGGCGATCCGATGCTCGCCGCCAGCTTGCTGGATCGCCTGCTGCACAAAGGGATCGTCGTCGCGATCGACGGACCGTCCTACCGGATGCGGGCCCACCAGCAGCGCACCGAACAACTCCGCAAGGCCGTCAACGCCGGCACGTCGTCGTGATCGCATGCGCCCAGTGCGGCACCGCCATGCCCACCCCGACCGGGCGGGCCTCACGCAAACGGTTCTGCGGCGTGGACTGCCGCAAAGCCGCCTGGCGTGAACGGCACCGACACGACATCATCCCCGCCGTCCCGCTCGCCGTGACCGGCGTTCTCGCCGTCCCGACTGCGTTCCCGGACGACGTCCCCACCCGCGGCGGGCAACACCGCTGCCCGCACTGCCGACAACCCCTGGCGATCATCAGCGTCGTCATCCCCGCCGACGCCGCCGTCATCAACCCACCGGAGGTACTGCCACTGACTCGTCAACCCGCTAACCTCGAACCGCCACCTGAGGAAGATGATCTAGCAACTCTGGGGAATTTCGGCGAGCGGCAGCACCGTGAGTCAGACGATCCCCGTCGACGTGTACAGCCAGGAGAAGTAGGCAGCGGCTGCTGAGACTCGACGACCCGAGGTGCCCGACCAGCCGCATAGCCACTCTCGACTAGCGCGCCATCCGGCGAGCTGTCCGCACTCATGCCGACGCGCAGCGGACCCGGGCCGGATCTCGATACCGACAGCCTGTGCCGATGCCTCGACGCGGCTGTAATGAGTCAGGGCAAGGCGATGCGCAGCGCGTCGCTGACCTGCTGCATGGTCGACGGAGTCAGGGCTCCGAGCGGGGCGGCGAGTTCGTCGCGATAGAGCTGCACGATGTCGTCGACCACGACGAATCCGACCAGCGGATCAGCGCTGGCCAGCGGCACCATGGTGGGCACGTTCGCGTGCCGACTGGTGGTCGTGATCCGCGCGGCGAGCACGGACTCCAGGTTGCGGTTGCGGGCGTTGTTGCTCAGCACCACCCACGGCTTGGGGCCATGGCCCAAATCGACGCGGAACACCTGCCCGCGCAGCGGCGAGGCCGCACTCATACCGAGGCGTCTGTGCGTGCGGCGTAGCGGTCCCGTGCGGCGTGGCGCTCGGCTCGCTCGGCCTCACCATGAAAGACCGTCGCCAACTCCGCGTAGCCCGCATCGAGCACCTCGTCGCGCAGCGCCTCCACGGCGACCTGCAGCAACGCCCGCAGCGCGCCGGCCTCCGACTTCACCGACAGGTCACCATGGCGAGCCGCCCACTGGCGCAGTACCTCGTACTGATCGGTGCCGGACTGGATGAACGGGGCGATCGCGCGCTCGTCCGCGTGGCCGAGGATCAGGCTCACCCGCTTGCTCATGCACCCCAATGTACACCACCTTCCGGCGCATGTGACGCTGCAAACCATGCGCCGTGCACGAGCATGACGACGCGGCAACAGCCGGCACGGGCAGCCGAGCAACCGCACCGAAGCAGGCGAGCCCGCACTCGCCGCGCAAGTAAGCCTCGGTGGTCTCACACGGATGCCGAATTGCCTTTGCGTTATCGAACAACGGACCTGACCGTGCTCTTGCGCCACACCCCAACACCCGCTTAGCCCCGGTATTTGCTGAGACAGAGGCATGTGGAGGTGGCGGGCAATCCTCCCGCACGGGCCGCCCCAGCCCTGGATTCCGCGACTACAGCCCAGCATTTCCCGGCCACACCTGACCGAAAAGGGTCCCGCGCTAGTTCCCCGCCGTTCCCGCGTCACATGCCAAATACTGGCTCTACCCCCTGAAATTGCTGGGGTAGAGCCAAGTGGAGGTGGCGGGAATCGAACCCGCGTCCTCCGTCGCTTCACCAGGGCTTCTCCGGGCGCAGTGTGCGGCGTCTCTACTCGGCCCCGACGATCGTGCACACAAGTCGTCAGTGACAGGCCCAGCCGCTGTGAGTTGTCCCGCCCATCGCCGCGGCCGCGGCGGGCGGTAAGTCACCTAGCTGATGCCAGCGACCGGGCCGGTGACGAACCCGGGCTGACAGACCCGCTCTGGCTGACTAGGCAGCGAGAGCGAAATCGGCGCGACTGTTGTCGGCGCTTATTTTGTTTGCGTCGCTTGTTTAACGAGGGCAGCAACGCGGACCTCGGCCCGCTTCCCCTGACTCCACGGCCGGAGTCGAGACCATTCACCCCCTAGGCGACCTCTGTGGGTACCCCTCCACCTTACCTACAGCGGGCTACTCGGCGCCGGGCCGTAAAAACCCTCCGGCAGCGGATCGGTGGAGTCCGGCGGACCTCCGGACGAGCGGGCCGGGGCGCGGGCCGCCGTGACGAACGACGGCGTGGAGGCGAGGAACCGCGCGGCGGCGCCGTCCAGCGCCTCGATCACCTGGTCGTCGAGCAGCACGCCGTCGAAGGTCCGGATCATGAGTTGCGAGTCGTTCAGCATCAATCGCTGGACGGGCGCGCGCAGCAGCACATCGCGCGCCGCGGGGCTCAGCACCCGCCCGATCGACTCCGCATCGGCAGCACCGACGAGGTAGGTGGCGTCGAACGGCGGGTCGTCGAGGGTGGCACGGTGCGGCGTCTCCATCGGCACGTCCACCCGGCCGACCGCGGCACGGTTGTCGGCGACCAGGAACGGCACCCGCCCCGGAAGGGTCACGGTCAGCGTGCACCACCGGCCGCCGGTGTCGGCGCTCACGTACTCCTCGGCGACCGCCAGATAGCCGTACGTGACCGTGTCGCGGCGCCGCTTCACGCGCGCCGACCACGCGCCGCCGCCGAAGGTGGTCGCGTCGGTGTTCTCGGTGTCGGTGAACCGGGCCAGCGCGGGCGTGCCCGGCTCCACGTGCGCCCGCCGGCGGCGCTGCCACCACCGGATCAGCTGCATGGTCAGGATCGCGAGCACGGTGGCGGCGACGACACCGCCGATGGCGCCCTCGACGACGCGTGCCGCATCGATGCCAGCCGACTGCAACGGTTCCCCTCTCTAGACGCGAAGCAGGCGCACTCCGTTGTACCAGCACACGTCCCGCAACCACTCCGCTCCGAGATCGAACGCTTCGAGTGCGGCGAGCTGAGCCGCGTACGCATATGGGATGTTCGGGAAATCAGACCCCAGAACCACCTTGTTCTGCAGATCGCCGAGCTGCCGGACCACGTCGCGCCCGAGTGGCGCGAGGTCGTCCATGAACGGCGTCCCGACCATCGTGGTGTCAATATGAACGTTGTCGAACGTCCGCGCCAGCCGAAAGTGCTCCTCGTACTCCGGCGCGCCGGCGTGCGCGATGACCGCGGTCAGCCGCGGGTGCCGGGCGAGCACCTCGCCGAACGGGCCAGGCCCGGTGAACGCCCCCTTCGCCCCCGGCCCGCTGCCGCAGTGCACCACTACCGGCGAGCCGGCCTCGGCGAGCAGCCCCCAGACCGGGTCGAGCAGCTCGTCGCGCGGGTCGTAGCCGCCCACCTGCAGGTGTGCCTTGAAGACCACCGTCCCCGCATCGAGCGCGGTCCGGACGTAGTCGACCGCCGACGCCTCGGGGAAGAACGTGCCCGTCGGGACGCAGCCGGGCGTCGCCGTGGCGAACTCGCGCGCCCATTCGGACAGGCCCTGCGCCATGCCCGGCTTGTGCGGGTACACCAGCGCGGCGAAGGTTCGCACGCCCAGGCCGGCGAGGATCGCCAGCCGCTCGGACGCCGGCAGCCGGTAGTGCACCGGCCAGGCGCGTCCGTAGTGCTCCTCGGCCTCGTCGAAGTACCGCCAGACCGCGTCCATGAGCCGGGTCGGCATGAAATGGGTGTGGACGTCGACGAGGCCGGGCAGGCCCAGCGACTGCCACCAGCCTGGGACGTCCTGATCGTTCAATCCATGCCCTTGGTGCGCCGGCCGAGCGCGCGTTGCACCTCGCGGTCGGCGTCGCGGCGGGCGAGGTCCTGCCGCTTGTCGTAGGTCCGCTTGCCGCGCGCCAGTGCGAGCTCGACCTTCACCTTGCCCTGCGCGAAGTAAAGGGACAACGGGACGAGGGTCAGCCCGCTCTCCTTCGTCTTGCCGATCAGCCGCTCGATCTCGTCGCGGTGCAGCAGCAGCTTGCGCACCCGCCGCGGCTCGTGGTTCGTCCAGCTGCCCTGCTCGTACTCCGGAATGTGCACGTTGCGCAGGAACACCTCGCCGTCGTCGATCGTGGCGAACCCGTCGACGAGCGAGGCGCGGCCCAGGCGCAGCGACTTCACCTCGGTGCCGGTGAGCATCACGCCGGCCTCGTACACGTCGAGCACCGAGTAGTCGTGGCGCGCCTTGCGGTTCTGCGCGATGACCTTGCGCCCCGCCTGGCGATTGCTGGATGCGGGCTGGGCCTTCACAGCTACAGCCTGACGTACAGGCGCAAGGTCGCAAACGCGGTCAGTGCGGCCAGCACGATGCCCGCGATGATGCCGATGCCGCCGGCGATGAGCACCATGTTCGTCGAGAGGTCCGGGATGACACCCGTCTTGACCGGGCCCGCGAAGATGCTGTTGAGGACGAACTGCTTGCCGACCGCGATGAGACCGAGCGCGATGAGGCCGCCCACCGCGGCCGCGGCGATCGTCTCGAGCATGAACGGCAGTTCGGTCATCCAGCGCGAAGCCCCGACCAACCGCATGATGCTCGTCTCGTCCTTGCGCTGTGCGGCAGCCACTTGAATCGTGTTCGCGATCAGCAGGATCGACGCGATGAGCACGACGAGGGCGATCATGATCGAGAACAACCGGGCGCCGTCGATCATCTTCAGCAGCGTGTTGATAGTCGCGATCTGGTTGCTGACCTGGTCGACGCCGGGGACCACGTCGTACTTGGCCGCGAAGCCCGGGTAGTCCTGCTTGATGTTCTCGAGCTTGACGGTGAACGACGCCGGGAGGTCCCCGAGGTGGACGAAGTTCGCGAGCGTCGGCTGCTGCTTCTTGCTGAGGCCCAGCGCCTTCTTCTGCGAGATGTAGGTGACCGACTTGACGGCCGGATCCTTGGTCAGCATTTCGCGCAGCGTCGCGGTCTGCGCAACGGTCGTCGCCCTGCCCTTGTCGCAGGTGATGGTCCGCGGGGTGCGCTTCTCGCGTGTCGCCAGGTCGTTGTTCGTCTGCTGCTGGTCGAAGGCCGTCTTCGTGCAGAGGTAGACCGAAACGTTGAGCTTGTCCTCGTAGGTGGTGCGGAACTGCGAGATCTCGGCGTTGGCCAGGATGGCGGCACCGACGAAGGCGAGCGCGATCGAGGTGCTCAACACGAGCGCGATCGTCATGGTCGCGTTGCGGCGGATACCCGTCGCGACGCCGGACAACACGAAGTTGGCGCGCATCAAGTCCTCACTGATCGTGGCGATCCGAGCTTCGCCGGCCGGGGCCGACGCACGCTCAGTGGCCGACTCCGTAGACGCCGCGGTTCTGATCGCGGATGACGCGGCCGGCCTCCAGCTCGATGACCCGGCGGCGCATCGCGTCCACAATGTTGTTGTCGTGGGTGGCCATGACGACAGTCGTCCCGGTGCGGTTGATCCGCTCGAGCAGGCTCATGATGCCCTGGCTGGTGTCCGGGTCGAGGTTCCCGGTGGGCTCGTCGGCGAGCAGCACGAGCGGCCGGTTGACGAATGCCCGCGCGATGGCGACGCGCTGCTGCTCGCCACCGGACAGCTCGCTCGGCATCCGCTGCGCCTTGCCGGTGAGCCCGACGAGGTCGAGCACCTCCGGCACCGTCCGGCGGATCGACTTGGGCGACTTGTTGATCACCTCGAGCGCGAACGCGACGTTCTCGAAGACGTTCTTCTTCGCGAGCAGCCGGAAGTCCTGGAACACACAGCCGATCTTGCGACGCAGATCCGGGACCTTGCGGTTCGGCATCCGGCCGACGTTGCGGCTGTCGACCATCACGATGCCCTTGGTGGGCAGCTCCTCACGCAACAGCAGCCGGAGCACCGTCGATTTCCCGGAACCGGACTGGCCGATGAGGAAGACGAACTCGCCCTTGTCGATCTCGACCGAGACGCTGTCGAGGGCGGGACGGGCTCCGGCCGGGTAGACCTTGGACACGTTCTCGAGCCGGATCACGGGTCTCGACATTACCCAACGGTTATCTTCCCTCCGGACAGGCGAGCCGGGCGTCTCAGCTTCTAATCGTGACAAATCGGAAAACTGGGTCCGTCCCTGTTGCTAGCGTCGGACGACGTGGGGGCGACGGTGGCGAAGGACGCGACGGACGTAGCGAGCTCGCTCGCCGCTGGGCCGATGATCGTCGCGAAAGGCCTGACCAAGCGCTTCGGCGACTTCACCGCCGTCGACGGCGTCGACTTCGAGGTCGAGCGCGGCGAGGCGTTCGGGTTCCTCGGCCCCAACGGCGCGGGCAAGAGCTCGACGATGCGGATGATCGGCTGCGTCGCGCCGATCACGGCGGGCACCTTGCGCATTCTGGACCTCGACCCCGTCGCCGAAGGCCCGCGCATCCGGGCCCGGCTGGGCGTCGTCCCGCAGCTGGACACGCTCGACATCGAGATGACGGTGCGCGAGAACCTCTACATCTACGGCCGCTACTTCGGCATGTCGCGTGCGGCCCTGCGGACGAAGGTCGACGAGCTGCTGGACTTCGCGCAGCTGACCGACCGCGCCAAGTCGAAGGTCGAGCCGCTGTCCGGCGGCATGAAGCGGCGGCTGACCATCGCCCGCTCGTTGATCAACGATCCGGACATCCTGCTGCTCGACGAGCCGACCACCGGCCTAGACCCGCAGGCCCGGCACGTCCTCTGGGACCGCCTCTACCGGCTCAAGCAGGAGGGCGTCACCCTCGTGCTGACGACCCACTACATGGACGAGGCGGAACAGCTGTGCGACCGGCTCGTCGTCATGGACAACGGCCGGATCGTCGCGCACGGCTCGCCGCGGTCGCTGATCGCCGAGCACTCCACCCGCGAGGTCGCCGAGCTGCGCTTCGCGCCAGGCAGGAACGCCGACGCGGCCACCCGGCTGGCGACCGTCCTCACCGGCGAACGCGAGCGCGTCGAGGCGCTGCCCGACCGCGTCCTGCTCTACGTCGCCGACGGCGAGGCCGCGCTGGGCCAGGCCCACGAGCTCGGGCTGTCACCCGTCTCGTCGCTGGTGCGGCGCAGCACGCTCGAGGACGTCTTCCTGCGCCTCACCGGCCGAAGCCTGATCGACTGATGGCCGTCGAGGCGCCTGCCGCGCCGGCTCGGGTGTCGATCTGGCAGATCGTCGAGCACGAACTGTTGGACGCGCGGCGGTACTGGCGCAGCGTCGTGGTCGCGGGGCTCTTGACACCGCTGTTGTACGTCCTCGCGCTGGGCGTCGGGCTCGGCACCGTAGTCAACAACCACAACAATTCGCTCGGCGTGCCGTACGTCCAGTTCGTGGCACCGGCGTTCCTGGCGGCGGCGGCGCTGCAGACCGCGGCGGCGAGCGCGACGTTCCCGGTGATGGCCGGCTTCAAGTGGATCCGCTACTACCACGGCATGGCGGCCACGCCGCTGACGCCGCGCCAGATCTGCGACGGGAAGATCCTGTGGATCGCGCTGCGTGCGCTCGCGAGCTCCACGCTGTACTTGGCGATCATGTCCTGCTTCGGCGCCCTGCATCGCTGGCAGGGGTTGTTCGGCATCCTGGCGGCAACCCTCACCGGGCTCGCGTTCGCCGCCCCCGTCCTGGCACTGTCGGCGTTCGTGTCGGCCGAGGGGCAGGCGTTCAACATCCTGTTCCGGTTCGTGGTGACGCCGATGTTCCTGTTCTCCGGGACGTTCTATCCGATCGGCGAGCTGCCGCGCTGGGGCGAGGTGATCGCGTACATCTCACCGCTGTGGCACGGCACCGAGCTGGCGCGCGGCGCGGCGCTCGGGCATCTGTCGGCTCTCGCCGCGCTCGGCCACACCTGCTATCTGCTGCTGTGGTTGGTCGTCGGCATCGGGCTGGCCAGGTGGCGCTTCCGGGTGAGGTTGACGGAATGACGCTCCTGAGTCGCGATCAGCCGCGGGCGAGCAGCGCGCTGCGCATCCTGCCGCCCGGTCTCTACAGCGGGCGCGGGCACATCATCCTCGAGCGCGCGTTCCGGGTGTACCGGCGCAGCTGGCTGGTCATCTTCTCCGGCTTCTTCGAGCCGCTGTTCTACCTGTTCGCACTGGGCACCGGCTTGCACAATCTCGTCGGCACCGTCGTCGGGCCAGGTGGGCACGTGATCAGCTACACCGCGTTCATCGCACCGGCGCTGCTCGCCTCATCCGCGATGAACGGCGCTATCTTCGACTCGACGATCAACGTGTTCTTCAAGCTCAAGTACGCCAAGCTCTACGACGCGATGCTCGCCACCTCGCTCGGCCCGCTCGACGTGGCGATCGGCGAGATCAGCTGGGCGCTGATCAGGGGTGGCCTGTACTCGGCCGGCTTCCTGGTAGTGATGGTCGCGATGGGGCTGACGGCGTCCTGGTGGGCGGCGCTGCTGCTGCCGGCCGCGCTGCTCATCGCGCTGGGGTTCGCGTCGGTCGGGATGGCGCTGACGTCCTATATGAAGAGCATCCAGGACCTCGACCTGGTCGAGGTGGCGATCCTGCCGCTGTTCCTGTTCAGCGGGACCTTCTACAGCCTGTCCGTCTACCCGGCGTGGTTGCGGGTGGTCGTCGAGTGCCTGCCGCTGCAGCACGGCATCGCGCTGTTGCGGGCGCTGAACGCCGGCGCGATCGACTGGTCGCTGCTCGGCCACGCGTCCTACTTCGTGGCGATGGCGGCGATCGGCCTTGTGGTGACCGCCCGCCGGCTGGACGTCCTGCTGCTGCACTGACGTGGATCTTGTGCGCCATACCACCGCCCAACGCGCCAGCGCGCACAAGATCGCCACATCACGTGGATCTTGTGCGCCATACCACCGCCCAACGCGCCAGCACGCACAAGATCGGCAAGCGGAATCGCCGCCAACCACGTCAGACTGTCGAGCGTGGATTTTGCGGAGCTGGCACTGATCGCGCTCATCGGCATCGCCGGACCGCTGCTGTCCATCCCCGCGCGGTGGACCCTGCCGGTCGTCCTCGGCGAGCTGATCGCCGGCGCCGTGTTCGGTCACACCGGCTTCGACACCCTGCATCCGGGCAACGCGACGTTCACCTTCCTTGCCCAGGTCGGGTTCGCGCTGGTCATGTTCGTCGCCGGCTCGCACGTACCGGTCCGCGACGGCGCCCTGCGCCCGGCGCTGCGGGTCGGGATCCTGCGCGCGCTGGCCGTCGGCGTGCTCTCCGTGGCGGTCGGCTACGCGGTGTCGGCGATGTTCGGGACGGGGCACCCGGCGATCTACGCGGTGCTGCTGGCGTCCTCGTCCGCGGCGCTCGTGCTGCCGATCGTCGACTCGCTGCGGCTGACCGGCGAGCCGGTGCTCGCGCTGCTGGCCCAGGTGGCGGTCGCCGACGCCGCGTGCATCGTCGCGCTGCCGCTGGTGATCGACCCGAAGCACGTCGCCCGCGCCGCACTCGGGTCGGGCGCGGTGATCGCCGGCGCGCTGGTGCTGTTCGTCGTCCTGCACCACCTGGAGGTGACGGGCTACCGCAAGCGGCTGCACAAGCTCTCCGAGGAGCGGCGCTTCGCGCTGGAGCTGCGCGTCAACCTACTGATCGTCTTCGCGCTGGCGGCGCTGGCCGTCAAGACGCACGTATCGATCATGCTCGCCGGCTTCTCGTTCGGCCTGGTCATGGCGGCGATCGGTGAGCCACGCCGGCTCGCGCGCCAGCTGTTCGCGATCGCCGACGGGTTCCTCGGCCCGCTGTTCTTCGTGTGGCTCGGCGCGTCGCTGGACGTGCGGGCGCTCGGCTCGCACCGCTCGTACATCCTGCTCGGCGTCGCGCTCGGGGCCGGCGCCGTGCTCACGCACCTCGTGATGCGGGTGGCCGGCCAGTCCGTGCCGCTCGGCGTGCTGGCGGCCGGCCAGCTCGGGGTGCCGGTGGCCGCCGCGACGTTGGGGACGCAACTGCACCTGCTGCACCCCGGCGAGCCGGCGGCGCTGCTGCTCGGCGCGATGCTGACCGTCCTCGCTGCCTCCGTCGCCGGCTCGGTCGCCGCCCGACGGCAAGCCGGCTCGACCGTGCCGGGCAGCTAGTCCCGTGCCGGGGCACTAGAACAGGTGCGGGTCCACGTCGACCCGGTCGAACACGCCCATCGACGCGGCCCGCTCAGGACGCGGCTGCGGGCTGCTGCGAGCGGCGCCAGCGGATGCCGGCCTCGATGAAGCCGTCGATGTCGCCGTCCAGCACGCCCTGTGGGTTGCCGACCTCGAAGTCGGTGCGCAGGTCCTTGACCATCTGGTACGGATGCAGGACGTAGGAGCGCATCTGGTTGCCCCACGAGTTGCCGGCGTCCTTCAGCGCGTTCATCGCGCTCTGCTCCTGCTCGCGGCGCCGCTCGAGCAGCTTGGCCTGCAGCACCGCCATGGCCGAGGCGCGGTTCTGGATCTGGCTGCGCTCGTTCTGGCACGAGACGACGATGCCGGTCGGCAGGTGGGTGATCCGCACCGCCGAGTCGGTGGTGTTGACGCCCTGCCCGCCGGGGCCGCTGGACCGGTACACGTCCACCCGGATGTCGTCATCGGGGATCTCGACGTGGTCGGACGACTCGACCACCGGCAGCACCTCGACGCCGACGAACGACGTCTGCCGGCGGCCCTGGTTGTCGAACGGGCTGATCCGCACGAGCCGGTGGGTGCCCTGCTCGACGGACAGCGTGCCGTACGCGTAGGGCACCTTCACCTGGAAGGTCGCCGACTTGATGCCCGCCTCTTCGGCGTAGGACGTGTCGAGGACGTCGACCGGGTAGTTGTGCCGCTCCGCCCAGCGCGTGTACATGCGCAGCAGCATCTCGGCGAAGTCGGCGGCGTCGACGCCACCGGCCTCGGAGCGGATCGTCACCAGCGCCTCGCGCGCGTCGTACTCTGCCGGAGAGCAGGGTGCGCACCTCGAGCTCGTCGATCGCCTTGCGGAGCCCGGCGAGGCTCGCCCTCGGCCTCGACGCGCGAGTCGGCGTCGTCCAGCTCCTCGGCGAGGTCCCATAGCGTCTGGGCGTCGTCGACGCGGCGGCGCAGGTCGGCGACCCGGCGGATCTCGCCCTGGACGAACGACAGCCGCGACGTCACCTTCTGCGCGTTCTCCGGGTCGTCCCACAGATTGGGGATGGACGCCGCGGCCTCGAGGTCGGCGGCTTCGCGGCCCAGCGCAGCGACGTCCACGACCGCTTCGATGCTCGCCAGGGTCGCGGACAGTTCCTTCAGCTCAGCGGGGACGTCCACGTCAGTCGAGGGTACGCGAGCGCTCGGCCACCAGTCGTTTCGCCAGCTCCACCGCGTACGGACGGGTCTGCGGGTCGGGGAACCAGTCCGAGTGCAGGTGCATCGCAGGCGGGCTGGGGTCGTTGGCGCTGTCCCACAACGCCGGCGGGTCGTAGATGTAGCGGTCCACCAGCGCGTGGTCGTCCGGCCGCGCGGCCGGGTCGAACGCGTAGCCGCCGATGTAGTCGCTGCGCCGCACGAGGTTGCACCAGCGCACCACCCCGCCGTCGGTGAGGTACTCGTGCACGCTGGCGAGCTGGTCGGGCGCGAAGTACGCCGGGAACGCGCGGCCGTACAGCCGGCGGATCGGCGCTGCGAGGGTCAGCAGCGCCACCTGCCCGCGGACGTCGGCCGGCAGCTGCGCCAGCACCGCGATCGAGATCGGCGTCCCCTGGCTGTACCCGGTCAGCAGGACGGGGCTGTGCTGCTCGAGCGGGGCGGCTGTCCTGGTCGGGCAGCCCGTCGGGACGGCTGGCGGCGCAGCTCGGCCTCCTCCTGCGCCAGCGCCGGATCGTCCTCGCCGCCGCGCACCCGGTCGCCGACCAGCCGGCGCACCCGGGTGACCACCTCCGGCACCGACCGTTCGGCGTAGGACGGCGGGCCGAACGGGTGACAGGCGCGCGGCCAGAACGTTCCGACGTCCCAGAGGAAGCCGAAGCTGCGGCGCTTGGACGCATTGACCAGCGCCGAGCGCAGCGCGCCGAGGAAGTACAGGGTGACGAGCACGCCGACCGTCCCGCCGATCGCCGCGACCTTCTGCAGGAACTTCGAGTCGACACCCGACTGCCGGCAGATCAGGTCGGCCACGAACACCGCGGCGGTCGGTGCGGCGAGCGCGGCGAGCGCGGTCGCGGCGTGCTCGGTCAGCGACGACCGTGCCCAGGTGCGGCCGACCTGCGCGGCAGCTCCGGCGTCGCGCGGCTGCTGGGTCGCGTAGGCCGCCTGCACCGTGTCGGAGTGCGGATCCGGGTTGTCCACGAACCGCGCGAGCCGGCGACCCTCCCAGTTGGACCACCACAGCAGGTAGCCGCCGACGAGCAGCAGCGCCGCCATCGCGACGATCATCCCGACGCCGCCGGAGTACACCGTCGACGGCAGCAGCAGCGTCTGGCCGGTCACCTTCGGGTCGGCGGTCGTGACCTTCGGGGTCCCGATGACGTTCGCCGCGGCCAGGGTCAGTGACGAGCCGAAGATCGTCCCGATCGTCACGGCGAGCACCGCCAGCAGCGGGCCGGCGAGCCCGAACCCCATCACCTCACGCCCGGCCCGCCACGGGACCTGCGCGATCACCAGCACGGTGAGTACGAGGACGAGTGCGAACTCGGCGAACACCACGCAGACGAGCAGCAGCTGGTCTCCGGGCAGTGCGTGGTGATCGTCCTGCACCCGCCACCAGAAGCGGGCGACGCTGGCGCCCGCGGCCAGCGCGACGGCGAACCGGGTGAACCACATGCACACGACGTCGGCCCACTGCTCGTCCAGTTCGGTCATCCGCAGCCGGTCCGTCCACGGCAAGGCGATGAGCACCGCCGCGACGGCGCCGAGCACGCCCGAGGCCGCGAGCAGCGCGACGCGCAGCCCGTGCGCCGAAGAGTGCGGCAACGCCGCGAAGAACAGCACGACCGCCGCCACCGCGATCACGTGGATGTTGCGCTGCCGGTTGACCGAGCGCTCGCCGCGCCACAGCGCCGGCCTGGTCAGCGGCCACGCGGGGTCGTTTGCGGAGAAGGCCTCGCTTCCCCAGCGCTCGTAGCTGCGCACCGTCCGGAAGCTCAGCCACATCAGCCCGCCGAGGATGGCCAGCACCAGCAGCAGCGAGATCGCCAGCCGCGGCCCGGTGTCGCGCCGCGCGTACCAGCCGAGCCAGCTGGGCAGCCCGCCGCGGCCGGGAGCCTGCCACGCGACGAGGTCGCCGAGCAGGGTGACCGTGGTGGCGAAGAACGCCACCGTGACTGCGAGCCCGATGAGTCGCAGGACGGCCCGCGCGAACTTGCTCGTGATCGCCTCGCCCGCGCCGGGTCGGCCGGGCAACGCCCAGTGCGCCACGTTGACGAGCATGAACGCGATCAGCAGCAGGTAGAAGGCGCGGGACGTGGCGCGGGTGTTGAGCCCGCCCCAGCTGTAGGCCTCGCGCCGGGGCCGGCCCGCGGCGCTGCCACCGGGGTACCAGGGACGGTAGAAGCCTGCGGTGCCGTCGCCGGAGACCTGCAGCGTGGCGGGGGTCTCCAGGTTGTCGCTGGACGGGGCACCGCCGACGCCGTGGATGCGCAGTTCGAGGACCGGGTCGGCGTCCGGCGTGCTGCCGTCCAGCGCGAGGTAGGGCACCTCGCCGGCGAGCGTCGCGTTGTGCGCGTTGGTCAGGTCGTCCCCGGAGTAGCCCTGGCTCGCGCCCATCCCCAGCACGACGGGACCGAGCCGCTGCTCGCCGTCGACATTTGTCCCCATCAGCCGGTTGATACACGATGAGGTGGTTCTGTGGCTAGGGCGGACGCTCTGCAAGGCTGGGGCGGTGCGGATCGCGACCTGGAACGTCAACTCGGTGCTCGCCCGGCTGCCACGGCTCGTCGAGTGGCTCGGCGTCGTGGCGCCGGACGTCCTTTGCCTGCAGGAGCTCAAGACCGCCGACTTCCCTCTGGACGCGGTCGCCGACCTCGGTTACGAGGTGGCCACCCACTCGACGGGCCGGTGGAACGGCGTGGCGATCCTGTCCCGCGTCGGCATCGCGGACGCGCGTCCCGGGCTGCTCGACGAGCCCGGCTACCTGCCCGAGGACGCGATGCTCGAGGCCACCGAGCCGCGCTCGTTGGGCGCCACGTGCGGCGGCGTGCGCGTCTGGTCGGTGTACGTGCCGAACGGCCGCGAGCCCGGCCACCCGCACTACAAGTACAAGCTGGCGTGGCTGGCCGCGCTGCGCGCGACGGTCGAGGCCGAGCTGCCCGCGCACCCGCGGTTCGCGGTGCTCGGCGACTTCAACATCGCGCCGAGCGACGCGGATGTCTGGGACCCCGCGGCGTTCGTCGGGCTGACGCATGTGACGCCGCCGGAGCGCGAGCGCGCTCGCGGCGCTGCGCGCGCTGGGGCTGCGCGACGTGCTGCCGCGGGCGATGAAGTACGACACCCCGTACACCTACTGGGACTACCGCGCCGGGATGTTCCACAAGAACCAGGGCATGCGCATCGACCTCGTCTACGCGTCAGAGGCGGTGGCCGCGGCCGTGACCGACGCCTACGTCGATCGCGATGCCCGGAAGGGCAAGCTGCCGTCCGATCACGCGCCCGTCGTCGTCGACTTGGAGCTGCCGTGAAGGTCTTCGTCGCCGGGGCCACCGGCGTGCTGGGCGCGCCCCTCGTCCGCGCCTTGGTCGCGGCCGGTCACGAGGTGACCGGGACCTCGCGGAGTGCCGCGCGCGCGGCAGCGATGTCGGCGATCGGTGCGACGGGGATCGTGTGCGACGCGCTCGAGCGGGACGCCGTGCTGCGGGCGGTCGAGGCGTCCGCGCCGGAGGTGGTGATCCACCAGCTGACGTCCCTGCCGGCCCGCGCGCTGGAGCTGCGCAAGGGCAGCGCGGCCACGAACCGGTTGCGCCGCGAGGGCACCCGGCACCTGGTCGACGCGGCGGTGGCGGCCGGGGCGCGGCGGGTGATCGCCGAGAGCATCGCGTTCCTTTACGCGCCCAGCGGCCCGGTGGTACTGGCCGAGGACGCGCCGGTGTGGCAGACCGCGCCCGAGCCGTTCGGCTCGATGCTCGGCGCGCTCGGCGACCTGGAGAGCACCGTGCTCGGGACGGACCGAATCGAGGGCGTGGTGCTGCGCTACGGCGCGCTGTACGGCCCCGGCACGTGGTACGCGCCGGACGGCGACATGACGGCACAGGTGCGCAAGCGCCGGCTGCCGGTCGTCGGCAGCGGCGGGGGGCTGACCTCGTTCGTGCACGTCGACGACGCGGCGGCCGCGACCGTGCTCGCCCTCGACCACGGCACACCCGGTGTCTACAACGTGGTCGACGACGAGCCGGTCAGCTTCGCGGACCAGCTGCCCGCGTTCGCGACGTTGCTCGGCGCGAAGCCGCCGCGGCACGTGCCGCGCTGGGTGGTCCGGCTGGTGGCCGGCTCGGTCGCGGCGACGTCGGTCACCGAGCAGCGCGGGGCATCCAACGCGAAGGCGAAGCGCGAGCTGGGCTGGACGCCGAGGTACCCGACGTGGCGCGAGGGGTTCGCGGCCGAGTTCGCCGCTTAAGCGCGCTCGCGGGCTTCGCGGACGGCGTCGCCGATCGGGCGGCGCAGCGGGTCGCCGTGCCCGGGCAGGATCAGATCGGCGTCGAGGGCCTCGAGCGGGTCGAGCGCCGTCACCGCGCCGGCGGGCGAATGGCTGAACATCGGCCCGAACACCTGCGGCCCGCTGACCCGCGACGTCCCATGGCCGGTGACGAGCGCGTCGCCGGTGACGACGGCGCCGATATCGGGCAGGTAGTAGGCGCTGTGCCCGGACGTGTGCCCGTGCGTCGCCACCGGCACCGGGCGCCCCGGCAGGTCGAGCGCGCCGTCGTTCGGGAACGGCCGGGCGTGCGGCACCGAGACCTTCTTCATCGCACCGACCCGCATGATCCGCAGTGACCACGGCAGCACGCCCGGCCGCAGGATGTTCTTCGCGACGTCGAGCGGTCCGGCCTGTTCGAGGTAGTCGCGCCGGGCGTGCGCGACCTCGACCGGGTCAAGGTACGCCGGCGTCCGGTAGCGCTCGTGGAAGTGGTTGACCGCACCCAGGTGGTCGACGTGCGCGTGCGTGAGCAGCACCGCACGGACGTCCTCGGGCCGGCGGCCGATCGCGCGCAGCGACGCCTCGACGCGCGCCAGGTCGCCGGGGTAGCCGGCGTCGATGAGCGTGAGGTCGGCGCCGTCGCGCACGAGGTACCAGTTCACCTCGGTTCCGCGCACGGCGAACACGTCCTGCGCGACCTCGTCCACCCGATCAGCCAGCTGCGACATAGCCACCATCGTCCACGACGTGGGTCTACCCGAGGACGGCGGCGCGCGCCGAGGAGGTCGCCGTGTGCCGGACGTGCGCGCGCCCGAAGAGTGCGCCGAGGGCGAGCGACGTCCGCTGCTCGCACGCGAGGGTGATCCGCTCGCCGTCCGGCGACAGGGTGGCGCTCGCGTGCACGCTGCGCCGTGCCGGGTCGCGGGCGAGGTAGCCGGCGACCACCTGCTGCACGTCGGCGAACCGCAGCGAACTGCCCGAGACCACGCCGCGCTCGCGGTCGAGGTCCGCGGCGCTCGCCGCAGCCGCCGCGGCGGCACCGTCGCAGACGTCCTGCAGGTTGCGCTGCTGGACGAACGCGTCGCCGAGCGCGACCGAGCCGGCGACCACCAGCAGCGCGATCAGGAAGAAGCCGAGGATGAGCGGGATCGTCGACCCCCGGTCGTCCCTCACCGCTGGGCCCGGAAGTCGTCCACGTGGACGGTGTAGACGCCGACGGTGCGGATGCCGCGCCCGGTCAGCAGCGTCGGCACGGCCGGTAGTTGCACGCGGCGGGTGACGCAGACGGTGAACTCCGCGCCCGGCGTCAGTCGTGGGATGATCGCGGCGGCCGTGCACTTGCTTCCGGAGGCGACGAAGCGCACGTCCGCGTCGTCGGGCAGTCCCTGGTCGGCGAGCGCCAGGCGGACGGCCGCGGCCACCCGGCGCCGCGCATCGGGGCCCGACTCGCTCGTCGCGAACGCCCGGCCGGCGTCGCGCGCGGCCTGCGTCACCGCGAGCGTGTTGCGCTGCACGGTCGCCACCGCGGCGACGAGATAGACGAGCGGCACCATCACGACG
This sequence comes from uncultured Actinomycetota bacterium, assembly GCA_963797455.1. Taxonomy (GTDB): domain Bacteria; phylum Actinomycetota; class Actinomycetes; order Mycobacteriales; family Jatrophihabitantaceae; genus Jatrophihabitans. The sequence goes on from CAWCPK010000001.1 coordinate 1,295,065, forward strand.
ATCGCCACGAAGACGAACTCGACGATCGCGCTGCCGCGGTCGTCGCGCAGCCGCGGCGTCACGGCCGGCCCTCCCTGAGCACCGACGAGGTGACGTCCACCGTCAGCGGTATTTCGAGCGGCAGGAACAGCAGCCGCAGGTGTCCGGTGCAGTGCACGGTCGTGGTCGCGAGCCCGGACGCCCGGTCGAGCCCCGGCGCGCCGGTGCAGTGGATGGACGACGCATCGGCGTCGTCCAGACCGGCGCGGATCAACTGCTCGGCGCGCGGGCCGCCGTCGCTCGCGGCGACGCCCTCGGCCGCCGCGTAGCGCGCCGCGTCCGCCGCCGACGCTGCCGCCACGTTGCGCGCGTAGAAGTAGACCGCGGTCTGCAGCACGCCCAGCAACAGGATGACGAGCAGGATCGACAGCAGCACGAAGTCGACCACCGCGGCACCCGCATCGGCACCACCACCGTCGCCGCGCAACCGCGGGCGCATGGCTACTTGCTGCCGCTGACCGAGTCGATGGCGCTGGAGATCGCGTCCTTGATCTGCGGCTCGAAGACCCCGAGGATCGCGACCACGAGGATCGCCGTCATGACCGTGACCATGACCCAGCCGGGCACGTCGCCGCGGTCCTCCCGGCCCCGCGCGCGAGCGGCCGCCAGCCACGCGGCGAGATAGGCGAACACCTTCATCCGAGCCTCCTTCACCTCAGCTGGCCAGCGACGTCAGCGTCACGAGCCCTGGGAACAACGCGAACAGCACGGTGACCGGCAAGATCAGGAAGACGACCGGCACCATCATCGAGATCTCCTTGCGGCCACCGGCCTCGAGCAGGGCCCGCTTGCCGACCTCCCGGACGTCGACCGCCTGCGCACGCAGCACGTCCGCGAGCGGCGTCCCGCGCTCGATCGCCACGACCAGGCCCTGCAGGAACCGCCCGAACGCCTCCAACGTCGTCTGCTCGGCCAGTTCGGCCAGCGCCTTCGTCACCGGCGTCCCGGCGCGGGCGCGGGCGAGTGCCCGCGCGAGATCGCGGGCCAGTTCGCCACCGGTGAGTCGGCAGACGCGCTCCAGCGCACCCACCGGCGACTCCCCGGCAACCACCGAGAGCGCGAGCAGGTCAGCGACGACGGGGAACTCGGACAGCATCGCCTGCTCGCGTCGCTCGAGCTCGCGGCTGAGCCACCAGTCGCGACCGAGCACCCCGGCGGCGAGCCCACCGAGCGCGACCAGCACCACCAGCACCGGGTCGATCTCGCCGCGCACCGCGCCACCGGCCAGCGTCAGCAGCGCGGCCAGCACCATGCCCGCGGCACCCCATACGACCTGCTCGATCCGGAACTCCTCGAGCGTCGTCCGGGCGCCGAGACCGTTGAGCCTGCGGCGCACCGACGCGGACCCGCCCACGACCCGGTCGAGCAATGCGACCGCCTCGGACAGCACCGGGCCGAACAGCCTGCGCGCCACCGTGAACGGAGCGGACGTCGCGGACGGGCGGGCCAGCAACCGGGACGGCAGCGGAGTGTCGCCGAGGTAGGGCGCGACGCGGTCGACGAGCCGGATCGGCCGCATCGACGGCGCGGCCCGGACGGCGACGATGACACCCGCCGCGACACCGAGCCCGAGCGCGCCGCCAACCCACCCGTCGGTGCTCATCGCAACACTCGCTGCTCTTCGGGCAGCCGGCCGATGTGCAGCATCAGCCGGTAGGCGAGCACGCAGACTGCCGCGCCGATGCCGAGCAGCAGCGTGCCGCCGGCCGAGTCGTAGGCCCGCAGCGTCTCCGACTGCGTTCCGAGCAGCAGGAGGACCGCCCACGGCGCGGCCACCGCGAGGCGCGCCGCGTTGATCACCCAGCCCTGCCGGGTCTCGAGTTCCGAGCGGATGCGGGCGTCGGCGCGCAGGAGTTCGGACAGCGTCCGCAGCACGGTCCCGAGGTCGCTGCCGCCGACCTCGCGCGCGACGCGCATCGTCTCGCAGACGCGGTCGCCGACCGGGTCTGCGAGGTCGTCCTTCAGCGCGTCGAGGCAGTCACCGAAGCGTCCGGTCGCCCGGTACGCAGCGGCGAAGCGCGCGAACGGCGCGCGCAGCTCGACCGGGCCGCGGACCGCAAGGGCGGACAGCCCCTCCGGCAGCGACATGCCGGCCCGCACCGCCGACGCGAGGTTGTCGATCGCCTCCGGCCACAGCTCGCGCATCACACCCTGCCGGCGCCGCCGCAGCCGCCGCACCACCAGCGTCGGCAGGCAGCCCCCGAAGACCGCGAAGCACCCGGCGACGGCGACCGTCTCGGTGATCGCGACGACGACGACGAACGCGAGCGCCGCACAGAGCAGCTGCGCGCCGATCAGCTGCGCCGGGCCGACGCCGTCGATGCCCGCTTGGCGCAGCAGGTCACGCCGGCGATCCGTCCACCGGTCGCCGCGCGAGTCTCCGCGGACCGGTGCCCGCGGGCCGCTGCGCCAGATCAGCAGCAGGCCGACACCCGCGACGAGTCCGAGCAGCGCGCCCACCTCAGCGCTCCGCAGCGGCGTGCACCGGGGCCTTGGCCAGCCGGTCGGCGCGATGTTCGAGTGCGTTGATGAGGTCGATACCCGCCGCTTCGTAGCGCTCGGGATGCGGCGGGAACCCCGCGGCCCGCTCGAGCCGGCCGCGGCGCGAGGTGAAGATCTCGGCCGTCTCGATGACGTCGCCCTCGATCCGCCCGGTGACGCCGAGGACCTCGCGGACCCGCCGCGCGCCGGACGCATCCAGCCCGAGATGCACGACGAGGTCGACGCTCGTCGCGACCGTCGGCACCACGAACGAAGCCGACACGTTCTCGCCGGCGAGCAGCGGCAGCGTGCACATCTTGACCAGCGCCTCGCGCGCGGAGTTGGCGTGCAGCGTGCACATGCCGGGCAAGCCGCTGTTGACCTGAGTTGGGTCATTCGGCTTAGGGCGTGTCTCATGGATCATGATCGCCGGGGTCGCGTAGCCAGATCCTGACCGAAGCGACGTCGATGGTTCCTCGGTAGACGTAGTCACGTTTGTCGGTGCGCATCGCGACGGCTCGGTAGCTGCGCAGTTTGTTGATGGTCCGTTCGACGGTGTTTCGGTCGCGGTAGGCAACCGAGTCGAACCCAGGCGGTCGCCCGCCGCTGCTGCCGCGTCGGGCGCGACCGGCGATCTGGTCCGCCGGTTCGGGGATGGTCGCGGTGATGCCGCGTCGGCGTAGATGAGCGCGGATCTTCCGGTTCGAGTAGGCCTTGTCGGCCAACAGCCGACCTGGCCGGGTGCGCGCCCGGCCAGGCCCGGGGCGCGCGATGTGCAGTCGGTTCATCAACGGTTCGAAGGCCAGCGAGTCGTGTCGCTGGCCGGCGGTAGTGACCCGCGTCAACGGCCGGCACCGGCGGTCGGCGAGCAGATGGATCTTCGTGGTCAGCCCGCCGCGGGAACGGCCCAACGCCTCCCGATCGGGCCGCTTGCCCGGCGGGGCCGACGAATTGTTGTCATTCGACCCCGCCCCCTGTGTGCTCCGGCGCCGTCTCCTGATCCTCCAACGCGACGGCCAACCGCTGCACCGGGATGTCCTTGGGCGGCTCACGACGCGCCCCCGCGGCGTGGTGATGGGCACGGATGACAGCCGAGTCCATCCCGACCGTCCACTGCGCGGCCTCCCCGCCGTCGCAGCCAGCACGCAACCCATCCAGGATCGCCTCCCACGTGCCATCGCCAGACCAGCGGCGATGCCGACCGTAGACGGTCTTCCAGTTCCCGTAACAGAGCGGCAGATCACGCCAGGGAGCGCCGGTCCGGGTCCGCCACAACACCCCGTTGATCACCATCCGGTGGTCTTCCCAGCGGCCACCGCGGCGCGGCCTCCTATCAGGCAGCAGCGGCTCCAGCCGCGCCCACTCCGCATCGGTCAGATCATGACGAGCAAGCACACTCCGCGTTCTACCGACCCAGCGCGCCAAGATCCGTTAGACACGCCCTAGTGCCTGAGTTGGGGGCCGGGCAGGGCGTCGAGGATCGCTGTCTCGGATGGTCGGAGGGAGGGCGAGATCGTCTGGGTGACGCCGTTGATGTCGATCACGGCTGAGCGCAGCGGCTTGAGCGTTCGCAGGACTCGGCGGATCGAGAGTCCGGTGCGGTCCTGCACGGCGCGGGAGACGGCGAGCGCGGTGAACACGATGGTCAGGTGGGCTTCGATCGCGTCGCGGGTGCGGGCGAACATCGGTCGGGCGGCAAGGTCGGACTTGGACATCCGGAAGGACTGCTCGACCCGCCAGAGGTCGTGATAGCTGCCGATCACCTCGCCGGCGGGCATCACGGTGGCGTCGATGTTGGTGACGTAGCCCTTCAGGCCGGTCAGCGATCTTGCCCGCGCGAGCGCGGTCTCATCGAGTGCGAACCCGGTCCGGGCGGTCTTCACGAACCGGGGTTTGCGCGCGGCTTTCTCGCCGGCGACGACGGCGCGAGCGCGGTTCTCCTGCGCAGTGAGCGTCTTGCTGTCGCGCACGGCCCGCTTGCTGGAGTAGGCCCAGACCGCCCGCCACGAGGTCGGGTGCGCCTCGGCGTCCCAGATCGGTTCGGCCCGCTTGAGCGGGTCGTTGTCGAGGTTCGCGCCGAGCATCGGGGTCAGGGTGTCGATGACCTGCCCGTCGGTGAACGCGTCACCGTGCCAGCGGAAGTGCGATTCCAGATCGATCGGCGCCTTCGACACGCGTGAGCCGACGATGAACCGGTAGCTCGCCGCATCCAGCGCGGTCAGGTTCGCGGCAGAGAGCATCCCGGCGTCCGCGACCACGACCAGGTGCTCGATCTGGTGCCGGGCCTTGAACGCGTCGATGATTGGCAGCAGGGTGTGCTTCTCGGCCTTGTTCCCTTCGAAACATCCTATTTCTAAAGGGAATCCGGCCCGGTCGACCAGCAGGTAGGAGTCGACCAAGGGCGCGGTGCCCGCCTCGCGACGGGTCCGTTTCCCTTGGCCGCTCCTCCAAACCTGGCGTGCCAGTTTCCCGGCACCAGGCTTTCCCCGAGGAAGACGGGTTGATCGACTTCGCGGGTCAGGCGGCCCAGGGCGTCGGGATCTGGTTGCCCCGGTAGACGTGCCGCTGGATGCGGACGCGGGCCGGGTGGTCCAGGAGGTATCCCGATGCGGACGGCCACCACGGGTCAGCGTGGTAGTAGGTCCGTTGCACCCATCGAGCACTTCGTTGCGGGTGTTTCGCGCGCAGCCACCGCCACGCCCGCCACCACAGGTAGCGGTCGAGGTCGCGGAAGGCCCGCTTCGATGCGCCGGTTCGGAAGTAGTTCGCCCAACCGCGTGTGATCCGGTTGAGTTCCATGATCACGACCATGGGGTCGCGTTCGGTGATCTGCCGGTCGGTGATCGCCTTGATCTTCCTTCTCACCGAGAGCATCGCCCTCGATGATGGGTAGCTGTAGACGTATCGCCGGCTGCTTCCCCATTGGGTGTGCCGCTGGATGCGGAACCCGAGGAAGTCGAATCCTTGGTCGATGTGCACGGCGTGCGTCTTGGCCAACGACAGCCGCAGCCCCACGGCCGCGAGCACCGACCCGACCTCCTCGCGCAAGGCGTGCAGGTGGGAATCGGTGCCGTGGACCAGCACGACGAAGTCATCCGCATACCGGACGAGGCGATACGACGCGCCGCCCTTCTTGCGGTGCCACGACCGTGCCGAGGCCGTGCTGCCTTGCGCTGCCCACTTCGCATCGAAATGCTCATCGAGCACGCCCAAGGCGATGTTGGCCAACAACGGCGACAAGATCCCGCCCTGCGGCGTCCCAGCCGGGGTGTCGCGGACGAACCCGTCCTCCCCGAGCACCCCGGATTTCAGGAACGCCCGCACGAGTGCCACGACACGCTTGTCCTTGATCCGGTCCCGCACCCTGCCCAACAGGGCGGCGTGGGAGATCTCGTCAAAGCAAGCGTGGATATCGCCCTCGAACACGCGCACATAGCCGTTGTGGGCATGCATGCGGATGTCCTCGATGGCGTCGTGAGCACGGCGCCCAGGCCTGAAGCCGTAACTTGACGAGGAGAACCCCGCCTCGAATATCGGCTCCAGCACGAGCTTCAGTGCGGCTTGGACCACCCGGTCAGCGACCGTGGGGATACCCAGAGCCCGCAACTTCCCGCCCGGCTTCGGAATCATCGCCCGCCGCACCGGGAGCGGGACGAAGACACCGGACCGCACCTGCTCACGCAGATCAGCCAAGAAGCCATCCACCCCGCCCGGCAGCGCTTCGATCTGGGACGCCACGCGCCCGTCGATCCCCGCGCTCCGTGCCCCGGTGTTGCTCCGGACCCGGGTCCACGCCGTCAGCATGAACGCCGGATCCGCGACCAGATTGAACAGATCATCGAAGCGTCGGCCCGGCTCGGCCGCCGCCCATCTGTGCAGTTTGGTTTGAATCCCCACTACCCGGTCGGCCGCCTCAGCAGGCGATCCGATCCAGGCGCCGATGTTCACCGGCGCGACTTGTGGCATGACCATGCCGTACTGCGCTCCTCGCTGTGGCCCTTCCCCATGCAGGCGGCTCTCCCGCCCTCGGAGTACTACGGCCACTCCGCCCCGTCCCGACCCGCTCAGCGGGCAGTGCGCCTTGCCCACGCAACACCTGGCTGGTGCGGCCTGGGCCGAGCCGGCACGGTTCCCATGTTCACTGTGTCTCGGTCGTCGAGTTAGGCACCCAGCTCAGCCCCGACGGCCCCCGTCCCGCACGCAGACTCGCGGGAAAGGCAGCCCGGACGAGCGGCTCTCGCCCGGGCGGGGACGGCGCCTATCGGATGAGCACCGCCCGCACCGCAATACCGGCCCATGTCCGCCAGGTTTGGAGCCGGGTGATCCTAACGGGGAATCAGGCACTGGTTCCTCGCGTATACCTTCTCGACTTGCTCGCCGGACCCGCACCATCTGGCAGTGCTGGCACGTCCCGACTTTGTCAGGGCCGCTTGCCACCCAACCCGCAGCACTCCCACGCGAGTCAGGCTGCCCTCAGCTTCCGCCCGCCTCCTGCGACAGGCAGGCGAGGGAGGTCTTGCACCTCCCTCCGAACACACAGCGCCTCATGGCGCACCCCGATGACGATCTGCGGGTCGACGCGGCGTTCCTTGGAGTAGCCGACCTTGCGCAGCTGATCTTCGTTGTCGGCTTCGAAATACAGCGTCGTCACGTCATAGAGCACCAGCGAGATGTCGCCGTGGGTAGCGGCGTGGGTGAAGCACAGCCCGGCCAGCCGGTCGCGGTACTGACGATCAGCGCAGCGGCGCAGCGTGCGTTTGCGGGTGGACAGGCTCACCGAACGGCGGCCCAGCTCGGCCAGCACCCGGTCGACGTCGGACAGGCTGGTCGGCTCGACCACCCGGGCGATCACCAGATCCCGGAACACCTCATCGCCCACAGCGTCGAACCCCAGGCTCGAGTACACGCCGGCCAGCGCGTCGAACAACACCGTCGAGACCGTCTTCAACACCCGCGGGCGGGCAACCGGCTGCGCACGCGTCGGCGTCGAGTCCAGACCGAACAGCGACAGCTCGCTCGACGCGGAGACCATCGTCGCCTGACGGGCCACCGGGGCGAGCCCGAGATCAAGAACGCCCTGCCGGTCGTCCTCGAGCAGCCGGCGCGCCTGCTCCATCAACAGCCCGAGCTCGACCTCGTCCCGGGCCGAACCCACATGCCGCACGATCCGACGCCGACCACCATCCCACTCGGCGATCTGCACGGCAGTCGACCCCGAGGCCGTCCGCACCCGCCGAATCCACGCCACCAGCCGAGTCTAGGAACCAGAATTAGTGCCTGAACCACGCACTAACAGCGGCCTGGACCCCCGCAAACACGGGCCTCGCCGAGCCGAGACCGCTGCAGGTGACCCAACTCAGGCGGAGTTGGCGTGCAGCGTGCACATGCCGGGCAAGCCGCTGTTGAGCGCGATGAGCAGGTCGAGGCACTCCTCCTGGCGGACCTCGCCGACGATCAGCCGCGACGGGCGCATCCGCAGCGCCTCCTTGACCAGCCGGCGCAGCCGGATCTCGCCCGTGCCCTCCAGGTTGGCCTGCCGGGTCTGCATGGCGACGACGTCCGGCGCGCGCAGCGAGAGCTCGAACACCTCCTCGACGGTGACCACCCGCTCGCGCGCCGGGATGGCCGCCGCACAGCGCGTTGAGCAGCGTCGTCTTGCCGGCCTGCGTCCCACCAGCGACGAGGACGTTGAGCCCGGCGACCACGGATACTTCGAGGAAGCGCGCCGCCTGCTCGGTGAGCGTCCCGACCGAGACGAGCTCGTCGAGCGAGCGCAGCCCGACGGCGAACTTGCGGATGTTCACCGCCATGTGCCGGCGGGTGATGTTCGGGATCACCGACGTGCAGCCGCGAGCCGTCCGGCAGCATCGCGTCGACGAACGGCGTCGACAGGTCGATGCGCCGGCCGGTGGGGCGCAGCATCCGCTCCACGAGCTCGGCCACCTGGTCGGCGCTGAGGATCAGCGTGGTGAGCTCGGAGCGGCCGCGGCGCGCCACGAACACCCGGCCCGGTTCGTTGATCCAGATCTCCTCGACCGTCGGATCGTCGAGCAGCGGCTGCAACGGCCCGAACCCGGCGACCGCGTCGAGCACGGTGCGCGTGGTGCCGACGACGTCGGCCAGCGGCGGCAACGCCGAGGTGATGGCCCGGTCGCGATACTCGCCGACGACCTCGTCGACCAGCCGGGCGACGACGTCCGGCTCGGCGATCGGATCGATGCCGCGGCGCCGGACGAGCTCGCGGACCTCCGCCTCGAGAATGGCCTGCGCCGAGGACGCCACCGCTCACTCCCCGTAGGACAGACCGGACGAAGTAGCACAGAGCGTATGCGGCAAACCCGGCAAACGCCATGGGTCCGACAGATCTGTGGACGACCGGGGTCGTCGAGACCTGGCAGACCAGGCGTCCGAGCCGCCGCGCTGCCCTACAACGTGGCCGGGGACGGCGGGCTCGCGGCGGGCGACGCGTTCCACATCGACTTCGCCAGCATCGGCGCCGCCGGCGCGGGCTTCCTCGTGACGTCGCCGAGCGTTGCCGGCGGGCCGTGGACGTTCACCGCGCGCGGCGGCACGTCGCTCGGCTACGACTGGGCCGTCGCCGGACGCTACGACTTCGCCGTCCACGACCGAACGGTCTGTACCGAGCCTTCGCCGGCAGCACGACACCCGGCGCCGGGGTCACGGCCCGCCAGGACGCCCGCACGGGTGACCTCCGCGTGACGCTGCTGACTGACCGCGTGCGCGGCCTTGTCAACGTACGGCATGTCCTCGTCGGGGATGTGGTCCATCGCGTGGCGTCCAGAACCAGCACGTACTGCGGCATCGCATGACTCCTTCCCGGACCGCTTCGTTTCGGCGACCCGCCGCGGGGTGCTCTTGAGCCGAAGGGATACCGGGGCCGCGAAGCGGGGCGGGAGCTAGCTGGCTGCGGTGGATGTTACGAATCCGCTGACCAGGCACTTGGCGGTGTTATTGAAGATGTCGCCGTCGCCGGGATGGAGCGGGCTTAGGTCGCTGCTGTCGAAGGACACCTGGCCGTTCACGATGGTTCCGTTCGCGCGGGTGTAGGTGAACGAAGTCTCGCCGTATGCGTTGCCGTCGCCGAGACTTTCGAGGTGCTGTGCACTGGTCGGGCCGAAGTCCGACCAGTGCAGGCCATCGGCCTGGCCGCCGCTCCCGGAGTTCCACATCTCCGAGGCCAGGTGCGCATGGTTGACCGTGCTGGTCATCACGACCTCGAGGTCGCCGTTGGCACACGTTGCTTTGAGCACCAGACCGCCGAGGTTCAGGATCGTCTTCGGCGTTGTGGAGTTGGTCGTCGGCGCGTAGAACACCTTGCGCACGGTGAAGCCGCCGACCTTGCTCGCGTTGGCCGCCTGGCTCGCTTTGGGCACCGTCGCGAGGGCCGACTCCTTGATCTGCGTCCCGGTCAGGGTGTTGTCGATCAGCTTGCGCCCGGCGATCGTATGGTCGGTGATCGTGCGCCCGCTGATTGTCGTGGTCGCGTACGCGGTGCCGCCGATTGCGACGACGAGGGCAAGGCTTGCGACGATCAACGCCGGCGAGGGGTGAGCAAATCTTGCTGGCATGACGGCCTCCGCTCGAATGTGGACTTCAGCCGCGGCCGGCCACCCAGCCGGCGTGCGGGTCGTGATTGGGCGCAGAGTAGCTCGCGACCGATCCGCATGCACGTTGTCCCGCTTTGCATCGTCCAGTTGGCTTGACCGTCCTACCCGCGTCGACATCCGTCATGGGAGCGTCCTCTCCCGCTGGTACCGCGGGGCCCACACCCGGCGGTAGAGGACCCGGGCCGGCGGCGGCAGCACCGCCAGCACCTTGGCCGTCATCTCGTCGGACGCGCCGTCGAGCACCCACGGCAGGTACTGCGCCCCGCCCCGGATGCCGCCGCCCGCCTTGCGCACGTCGCGCCCGAACGCCGCCCAGCCGCTGCGGCCGAGGTGGGTGTCGACCAGCGGCAGGGCAGCGTCCTCCTCATGGCGCATGTGCGCGGTCAGCCCCGCGGCCAGCGCGGCGAGGCCGGCGGTGAGACCGGCCGCGTCGTAGTCGGCCATCGCAGCGTCGACGCGCTCGAGCTGCGGGTCGATCGCGGCATGCTCGGCGTCCATCGCGTCGAGGACGGCGACGTCCTCCGGCGCGAAGACGGCGGCGCGCAGCCGCGGCCACAGCGAGGTGTCCTCGGCGGTGTGGTGCACGTGCAGTTGCTTCTTGAACATCCCCCAGGTCGCGAAGGCCTGCGGCGTCTGGGCCTGACCGCGCTCGCTCGCCGCCGCGAGCCGGCCCAGATCGCGGGCGAAGGCGTCGTGCGCGACGTACATCATCGTGAAGTCGACCTCGCCGTCGAGCGGGGTCCGTTCCCGCCAGGCATCGGTGTGGGTCATCGGTGTTCTCCTCCTGCGTAGTCGGTGGGTTGGGTCAGAGCAGCTCGGCGACCGGCTCCAGAGCGGGCTCCGGCTCCACCACGTGGAACTCGTCGCCGCGGCTGTTCGTGGTGCGCAGCGCGATGACGGCGGCGGCGACCAGGAACACGCCGGCCGCGAACAGCGCGCGGTGGAAGCCCGAGGTGAGCGCGTGCGGCATCGGCGTTCCGGAGCCGACGAGGTCGTTCGTCCGCGACGTCGCGATCGCGGAGAAGATCGCCAGCCCGAGCGCGCCGCCGACCTGCTGCGACGCGTTCACGAGCGCCGCCGCGAGGCCGGCCTGTTCGGCGGGCACGCCGGCGTTCGCGGCCGTCGTCGTCGCGACGAAGACGCCGCCGATTCCGAACGAGACGATCATCAGTCCGGGGAACAGGTCGGCGAGGTACGAGCCGTCGACGGGGATGCGCGACAGGTAGTACAGCCCGCCGGCCGTGATGAGTGCACCGGCGACGATGACGGGCCGCGTCCCGAACCGGGCGATCAGCTGGGTGGAGATGCCGGCCGAGACGCCGACCCCGACGGTGAGCGGCAGGTAGGCGGAACCGGTCTGCAGCGGCGAGTAGCCGAGGACGTTCTGCATGTACAGCGTGAGGAAGAAGAACATCGTCACGAAGCCGCCGACCCCGATGAGCTGGGTGACGTCCGCGGCGGCGATCCCGCGGATCCGGAAGATCGACAGCGGGACGAGCGCATTCTTGGTGCGCTGCTCGTTGACGACGAACGCGGCGAGCGCGACGCCGGCGCCGGCGAGCTCGCCGATCGTGGCGCCCGATCCCCAACCCTGCTCGGGCGCCTTGACCAGCGCGAAGACGAGCAACAGCATGCCGCCCGTGACGAGGACCGTCCCGACGATGTCGAAGTTGGCGAGCGGCGCCGCGCGGCGTTCGCCCGGCAGCAGCCAGAACATCGCCGCGAGCAGGAACACGCTGATCGGCGGGTTGACGAACAGCACCCAGCGCCAGCCGGGTCCCTCCGACAGCACGCCGCCGAGGAACACCCCGGCCGCCGACGCGAGCCCGGCGACGCCGCCCCAGATGCCGAACGCCTTGGCACGATCCGGGCCGGTGAACGACGTCGTCACCAGCGAGAGCGCGGCGGGCATCATGATGGCGGCGCCCAGGCCCTGCGCCAGCCGGGCGCCGATCAGCACGCCGGGGCTGCCGGCGAACCCGCCGACGAGCGACGCGATCGCGAACAGCACGGTGCCCGCGACCAGGACGCGGCGGCGGCCGAGCAGGTCGGCGACCCGCCCGCCCAGCAGCATGAACCCGCCGTAGGTGAGCAGGTAGCCGCTCAGGACCCATTGCAGATCCGGCACCGAGAAGTGCAGGTCGTCGCGGATGTGCGGCAGCGCGATGTTGACGATCGACGCGTCCACGAAGTCGAGGAAGCCGACCGCGGCCAGCAGGGCGAGCGTCAGCTTGCCGCGCCGCGTCGCCAGGAAAGAGGGGTGCAGGGCGGTAGCCGCCATGGGGAGGACCTCCGAGAGATGAATCTTGCGTTCATCCCTCTGACGGAGCCCGGCCGGCGAACGTGACCCGCTACGAAGTGACCTGCAACGCCGTCAGCTTGTCCGAGTCGAGGATGAGATCGATCTCGGAGATCTTGCCGTCGATGACGGTCATCCCGACGACACCGATGACGGCGTGCGGCGTCCGCACGATCATCCCGGCCGCGCCGTTGACCAACGCGGGTTCGCAGAACCGCGCGAACCGATGGCCCTGCGTGGCGGCCTGCCCGGCCACCGCCTCCGCACCGGTGAGCAGCGGCGGAGCGAGCACCGCGCGCTTCCCGCTGTCGACACGGAAGACCACGTCCGGGTGGAGGACGTCGATCAGCGCGTCGAAGTCTCCCTCGCGGGCAGCGGCGAGGAACGCCGCGACAACTTTGCGCTGGGTGCGCAGATCCGAGTCGGGCACCGTCGGGGCGCCGCGCACCCGGCGCCGGGCCCGGCTCGCGAGCTGGCGTGTCGCGTCCGGCGTCCGGTCCAGCATCGGCGCGATCTCGTCGAACGGGACCGCGAACATGTCGTGCAGGACGAAGGCGAGCCGCTCGGCGGGGGTGAGCGTCTCGAGCACGACGAGCAGCGCCATGCCGACCGAGTCGGCCAGCAGCGACTCCTGTTCGGGGCTGACGGCGTCGCCGTGGCTGACGACCGGCTCGGGCAGCCAGGTGCCGACGTAGGTCTCGCGGCGCGACTTCCGGGCCCGGAGCATGTCGATGCACACGCGGCCGACGACGGTGGTCAGCCAGCCGCCGAGGTTGTTGATGGCCGCCTCGTCCGACCGGTTCAGCCGCAGCCACGCTTCCTGGACGGCGTCCTCGGCCTCGCTGACCGAACCGAGCATGCGATAGGCCACCGCCCGCAGGTGATCGCGGTGCTGCTCGAACTGCGCCGCCTGCCAGCTTGCGTCCATTGTCCACATCCTCGTCGCTGTACCGGGTTCCTGACCACTGACGGATCAGCGCCGCCCGATGTGACAGCAGCCGACCGGGTGCCGGGAGGCATCCCGGCACCCGGTCGGCGTCGTAGCGCGTTCTCCTCTCGTCAGGCCTTCTTGAGCGCGAAGTTCGCCGTGGTCGTGGCGCGCTTGGTGATCTTCACGTTCTTCACCTGCGGCTGGTAACCGTCCTTCGCCACGATGATCTGCAGCGGGCTGTACGCAGCGGCCAACCAGAGCTGGTAGTAGCCGTCGGCGTCGGTCTTCAGCGTGTAGGTGACCACGCCCGTGCCGCCGAGCGTGCCGATCTGGACGGTCACACCGGCCATCGGATTGCCGTTGCTCGCGTCCGTGACGGTGCCCCGGACCTTGCCCCACGACGCAGGCGGATTCACCTGCATGCTCACGGGGACCGGCGCGAACGAGTACGGCGTATCAGTGCCGATCGCCAGCTTGGCGGTGTAGCCACCGGGCTGCGGCACGACGGCGGAGTCCATCGTCACCGTCACGACGGTCGACTGACCAGGGGCCAGGTCGAACTCGGTGGTGTCCTCCGACAGCCACGGCACGTCGGTCGCGCCACCGCACTGGTCGTAGCCCGGCAGCACCTCGGCGAACGGGGCCGGCGCGAAACCGCCGGTCGAGCCGCCGATCTTGTACATGCCGCAGCTGCCGCCGCCTCGGTACTCGGTGTTGTTGGCGTTGGCCAGGGCTGTCCAGGCGTTGCCGGCCGGGTCGTACTCGGCCACCTGGTTGGTCAGCACCGCACCGTTGTTGATGGCGCCGCCGGCGATCTGCAGCTTGTCGTTCGCGCCGCTGTAGGCCATCGCCCAGTCGTCGTACGGCATCGGCGCGCCCTGCGACCAGCTGTCCGAGCCCGGGTCGTAGAGGTTGGTCGCCGTGAGCCCCTGGTTCGTGTCGGCGTTGATCCCGCCGGCGCAGACCAGTTCACCCGCGATGCCGGCGCATGCGGCGAACGCCGCCGGTGCCGGGTAGTCGGCGAGCGTGGTCCAGCTGTTGGCGCCCGGGTCGTAGCTGAACACCGACTGCGAGGTCGGCGCGCAGTTGCCGGTCGTGCACCCGCCCACGACGTAGAGCTGACCATCGAGCGTGGCCACCGCCGGCGCGCTGAGCGCCTTGGGCAGGTCGGCGACCTGGGTCCAGCTGTCGCCGGACGGGTCGTACGCGTAGACCTTGGTACTCGCGTTGCCCGCCGCGTTCCAGCCCCCGACGACGTACATCTTGCCGTCGAGGAACGCCGCGGCGGGAGCCTCGAGCTCCTCGGGCAGGCTGGCGATCGCGCTCCACTGCGCGGCCGCCGGGTCGTAGACGTAGCCGGTGGCCACGTTGGCCGTCCCGTCGTACCCGGCCACGGAGTACACGCGTCCGTCGTTGTATGCGACCGCGTTGTCCATGATCGGCGTCGGGAAGTTGGCGACGTCGGTCCACGGTGGCGCGTACGGCGCGGCGGAGCGCAACTGCGTGCCGCCGGAAACCGTCGCTCCCGGGTGGGCCTGCAGCACCGCCGCGGCGGGCGTGAAGTGCCCCTTGACCAGCGCGAGCGGCGCGCCGCCGCGCGTCGCCGCGTGGCCGGCCATCGGGCTGAACCCGCCGCTCTGCTCGCCGAGCTTGACGTGCACCGGCTCGGTGCCGTCGTCGGTGACGGTGAACGTCTTGCTCTTCGCAACGCCCAGCCGTTCGGTCACCGAGAGGCTGCCCGGCGTCACGCTCAGGTGCCCGGCCTTGAGGGTCCAGTCCTGGTGCGTGACGTAGTTCGGTGCCACGTTCACCGCGGCGCTCGCCGGGACGTACTTGCCGTCGCTGGCGGTGAACTGGCGGGAACCGGTCAACGAGCTGAACAGCCAGTAGAAGCCGTCCGACAGGTTCGGGTCGTCCGGCGTCGCGGCCGACACGCCGAACTCGCCGTTGGCGTTGACGACCTTCGCACCGTTGATCGGGTCACCGGTGTTGTTGTCGCGGACGACGCCCGCGAGCAGGCCACCGTGCGTGGCGGTGCAGGCGCGGTTGCCGATGAACACGTTGTCGATCGCCCACCACCAGGCGAACCCGCCGGTGTAGTGGAACCGGACCTGCACAGCCGCCTGGCCGGCGGCCTGCGGGATCTCGACGTCCACGTGCCCGGACACCGTCGTCGTGGTCTGGTGCCAGACGTTCGACCACGTCTGCCCGCCGTCGGTGCTGAGATCGACATCCGCGACCGAGTTGAAGAACTCGTTGTAGTAGGTGTCGAAGCCGATCTCCGGCGTCGTCTGACCGGTCAGGTCGACGACCGGCGACACGAGCGAGGCGTCCTGGGTGTTGCCGCTCCCGTAGTGATCGGAGTCCAGGATCGCGAAGTCGGCGTCCCCGCCGGGCGGGACGGCCCGGCTGCCCGGGTTGTCGAACTGCCAGACCTGCCCGTTGCCCAGGTTGTCGACGTTCGTCCAGCCGTCCTGGGAGGTGCTGCCGGACCAGCCGGCGAACTGCTCACCGGTGCCGTTGAAGGTGTACGCGTACCCCGGCGCGACGCAGGTGGACTGGTCGACCAGGGACCGCAGGTTGAGGACCTTGTCGGCCCTGCCGATCCGGACCGACCTGTCGAGCGTCGTGTAGCCCTGCAGCACCGGCGACACGTGCAGGTTCGCGGTGAAGCCCTGTGGCAGGTCGACGCTGTAGTGCCCGGTGTACGGATCGGTGTAGACCGCCCCGCCCGGGTACCCGTCGATGGTGATCTTGGCGTAGAGCGGCCAGCGCGTGACCCGAGCCGTCGGTGATGGTGCCGGACAGGTTGTGCGCGGCCACAGCGGTCAGCGCGAAGTTGAGCGTGGTGGTCTGGTTCTCGCTCACCTGCACGCCCGAGACGGTCTTCGAGCGGTACCCGAACGCCTGCCCGGTGACGTCGTACGTGCCGATCGGCACGGCGAGGTCATAGGCCCCGTCCGTCTCGGTGGTGGCGCTGTATCCGTCGGGCGTCGACACGGTGGCGCCGGCGATCGGGTCACCGGTCGCCCGGTCCGTGACCTGCCCGGCGATGTCGCCGTGCGGGCCCGTGGTCAGTGCGCCCACCCCGTTCGGCGTGCCGAGACCCGTCGGGCCGTCCCAACCCGGGCCGGCGTTGCACAGCACGTTGCCGCAGCCGCCGTTGCTGCCCGCGGTGACGTCGAAGAGCTGGCTGCCCGAGCGCCTGGTACGGGTAGCTGACGGGGTACGTGCCGGGCACCGGCGTGCCGGCGAGCGCGTACATCGACGCGACGAGCGGCGAGGACAGGCTCGTGCCACCGACCTGCAGCCAGCCGCTGTAGCCGAGCGTGTCGTACACGGCCAGGCCGGTGTTCGGGTCGGCGTCGGCCGAGATGTCGGCCATCGCGCGGTTGCTGGCGCAGTTCGTGTCGATGCCGTTCTGGTAGTCCGGATGCGGCTCGTACGGCGAGCATCCGGAGCCGCCGTCGACCCACGCGGTCTCGTTCCAGCCGCGCGGGTTGGTGGTGTCCTGGGTGAGCGCCGTGCCGCCGACCGCCACCACGTTGGGGTTCGCGGCGGGCCAGTTCGTCACGTCCCCGGTGTCGCCGGTGGACGCGGTGACCGCGACGCCGGCGTGGTTGTAGTACGCGTCGAAGTCCATCTCGGACGGGTCCTCGCCGGGCGACGCCGTACGAGTTCGACACGTACTTCGCGCCGAGGGTCACCGCGGTGTCCACCGAGATGCCGAGGCTGTCCAGGCTGTTGTCGGTGCCCTCGACGAGCAGGATGTTGCAGTTCGGGCACGCGGCCGACACCGCGTCGAGGTCGAGCGAGGTCTCCAGCCCCCAGCCCGGATCGTCGGTCGGGTAGCTCGTGCCGCCCTGTCTGGTCGACCTTGGTGAAGCAGCCGTTGGCCGTCGTGCACGGGGTGAGCCCGAACTCCGATCGGAACGCCGCGAGGTCTGCCTCGGCGTGCGAGTCACCGAACGCGTCGACGATGCCCACCGTCTGGCCCTGACCGGTAGCCGGCAGGTTGTACGCGTCCTGGATCTGCGCCGGGCCGAGCGCGGTGGGCGGCGGCTGGTTCGGGTCGGCCGTGATGTTGTGATCGAGCGCGGTGCGCACCATCGCGAAGCAGCGTGCGAAGTCCGTGCCGAGGTAGTTCTTCTCGGCGGTGTTGCACGGCGCCGGCGTCATGTGCGCCGCTGCCTGTTTCGGGGTCGATGACGCCCCGGAAGATCCGGAGGGGGCCGGTGCGGCCCTCGCGGGACTCTGCGCCACCGCCGCGGTGAACAGCATCGTCGCGGCGACCACGAGCAGCGTCAGTGCCCGTCGTCGCCAATTCGTGGATGCGTGCATGGGGTTCCTTCCGATGGAGCGGACGCTCGTGGCCTGCTCGCCACGATCAATGTCCGAAGCGTCCGGGTTAGGAAAGATCATCCGCAAGATGGCAATTGCGCCGTTGGCGCAGATGCGCCGAGAAATCTGGTGATCAGCCGTCGACGACCGCGAGGGGCACGTCGCGATGCGCGATCGGCACCCGGTGCTCGCGCCGTCCCGGTGTATCACTGCGCGCGATCGCAGGCACCGGCGTCGCGCTGGACACGTCGATCCAGCCGAGCTGCGCGGCCCGCAGGATGAGTTGCAGTCGGTTCGTCGCTTTCGCGCGCGTCATGAGGTGATGGACGCGGCGCACGACCGTCCGGCGGGCCAGACCGAGCTGGCGGCCGATTGCGTCGTCGGTCATGCCGGCGAGCAGCAGCGCGATGAGCCGCGCCTCCTGCGCCGAGACGGCGTGGCCTCGCGACGACGCCGGCCCGGCTGCCCGAGGCTCGCCGGGCAGCAGCGGATCGAGCGGCATCGCGGACAGCCAGAGCCGCTCGAACAGCTCGATGAGCGCGTCGAGGAGCGCACACGAGTGGACGATCAGGCTGTCGGACAGCCCGGCGTTCTGCGGCCCTGGGCCCATCGGCACGAGGGCGACCTTCCGGTCGAAGATCGCCATCTTCAGCGAGAGCTTCGGCAGCATCCGGGCCTGCTCGCCGGCCTGGACGTAGTGCCGGATCGTCTCGACGGCACCCGGCTCCTCGAGCGCGGCCTGGGTGTACAGGCCGAGGTAGGCCACGCCGCCGGCGAGCCGTTCGATCTCGACGGAGTTCTTGTCCGAGGGCACCGCGTACGGCGGCGTGGTGATCATCCAGACCTCGGAGCCGGCCTGCCGCTGCAACTGCTCGAACAACGTCGGCACCGCGTCGGCCGGTGCGATCTCGATCATCTCGTCGATCGACTGGCGCCCCGCGGCCGCGCGGTACTCCTCCGCGAGCCGGACGAACTCGAGCCGCGCGACCTGGAGCTCTTGCAGCCGTCCGAGCAGCAGCGCCTCAGCCGCGACGTCGACCGGAGTGGCGACGAGCCGCTTCGCCGGGCCGGTCGTGGATGTGACGAGACCTCGCGCGGCCAGCCCGCCGAACACCGCGTCCGCTTCCTCGGCCGAGAGGTCGAGTTGTCGCCGAAGGTCCGCCGGAGACATCGAGCGGGCCCGGACGAGCGCTCGGTAGGTCCGCTCCTCGAGCGGAGTGAGACCTACCGCTTCCAGCATGGCTCAGCCCCCCCAGGCATCGATCAAGTCGCAATATCAAACCGCATGACACCAAACCGCCGCAATCCCGTAAATCTGACTTTCTTGCGCACTCGGCACAAATGTGCCAACTTGCCGCTGCACTATGGGCGCTGTCCGTTTCGCACCGTTCCGGAGGAACAGATGACCGATCCGCGTTCCGTCGACGGAACCGACTGGGTTCGCCTCTACCTGCTCCTCACCGCCATCGAGGGTGCGGTCGAGGATGCGGAATGCCCCCCGGACGCGGCGCTGCGCAAGCTGCACGACGAGCACGCCGGCGTGCTCGGGTCGGCAGGATCGGACATCGACCTGCCCACCGACGCGCTGCTGTCCCGGGAACTTCGCTTCGGACGCCGCCTGCTCGACGCCCTCTCCGTCGGGCGCGCGCTGGACGACCGGGTGCTGGGCCGCACTGGGCGGCCCTGCGCGACGCTCGGCTGCGGCAACGACGCGCTGGTGCAGTACTGCCTCAGCTGCGATGCGCGCCGCGCGCGCTCCTCGGTCTGAAACGGCTACGCGATCTCGCGCCAGCTCTCGAGGGGAAACTCGATGCAGCACATCTGCGGCATCGCGCCGATCTCGACATGGTCGCCGGCCTGGAAGTCGACGGGCGTGAGGACTGCCCAGCGGGCGTACCCGTCCTCGTCGACGCCGGCCTCGGCCAGCTCGAGCACCACGCTGGTGCCGTCGGCGTGCACGAGGCACACGTTCTCGGGACGAATGCCCATTCTCCACCTCCGGGGGGTAACGGCTATTGCCCTTATGCCCGGATTTCGTTCGGCTCTCCCCGCGCCCATGCCTCGAACGCGGGCTGCACCTCGTCGAAGTATCCGGTCTTGTCCCGCGTGTAGTCGTCGTAGTCGGGTTCACCGGCGTGCGCCCGGGCGAGCCGTCGCTTGATCGTCTCGTACCGGGCCCGCTCGTCGTCGTGGGCACGCAGCCAGTCCCGGAACCACACCGTGTAGCGACCGAACGGAGAATCCATCCGACGGACGTGCAGGATGGCCGATACCCGCCCTGCCTGGCTGCGGACGAACAAGCGCTTCTGCCAGACCTCGTCCGGCACCTGCTCGCCGCCTCGGCGCCCGTCGCGATGCACGCCGGGCGAATCCGGCCTGCTGCCCGTCGCCGGAACGTAACCCAGTGGGCCGACGATGGCGTCGAGTTCGTTGGCGGGCGGCAAGGTCGGCACGCGGATCTGCAGGTCCAGGATGTTCTTCGCCGCGAGCCCAGGCACCGCCGTCGAGCCGATGTGCTCGATGAGCCAACTCGGGTTCGGCGCGACCGCCGACAGCTCGTCGATCAGCTGCTGTGCGGCGACCGGCCAGCCGGGGTCGTAGCCATGCAGGACCGCCGGCCCGGTACCAGCCATCCCATGACAGTAGCCAGCGCGCCTGCCGATCGAGCGCCCACGCGCCCGAATTGTCGGACCCCGTGGCTACCGTGCGGGTCATGACAGTTGCTGAATTGCCTTACGGGGCAGGGGATTCCGGGTCCGCCCGCCCGATTCTGTCGGTCGTGGGCGACGGGGTGCCCGATGCCGAGTTGAGCGTCGAGGAGCTGGGGTCGCGGATCGTGGGGTTGTCCGGGCGGCTCGCGTCGGCGATGTGTCGCTGGCTGCTGCTGGTCGCGGCCTTCGATGCGCGGGAGGGCTACGCCCGGTTCGGGCTCTCGTCGACCGCGCGCTGGGTGTCGCACTTCTGCGGGTTGTCGCGGCGTACCGCGATCGAGCACGTGCGATGGGCGCGGGGCGGATCTCGTACTCGCATGCCCGAGCGATCAGCCGCCTCGCCGAATGCGGCTGCCCGCGGCTGGTCGCGGAGCTGGTGACGGTGGCCGAGCACGGCACGGTCGGGCAGCTGGAGGACATGGTGCGCGGGCTGCGCAGCGTGGACGACAACCAGCGCGAGCCGGCCGCGCGGGATCCGGAGGTGGTATCGCACCGCTGGCGCTCCGATTCGCGGTTCGGGTTCTCGGCGAAGCTCGATCCCGAGCACGGCGCGTTGCTGCAGTGCGCGATCGAGACGATAGCCCGCCGCGAGAACCTCACGCAGGCGCACGCGCTGACCCGGATCGCGGAGATCGCGCTGGCCACCGTGGCTGCGGCCGGCGAGCGGCCGGCACCGAGCCTGCGCGGCGACGAGCACGCTGCGCTGGTCAACCACCTGCACGCCACCCCCGAACCCGAGCACACCGAACCCGAACTCGAACCCACCCGGGCCGAGCCCGACGTGGCCGAGTCCACCGAGTCCGACGGTGCGGAGGTGCGTTCAGCTGAACACTCCGCCGCCACGGACGCCGGCGGCGCGGACGCCGCGGCGACGGAGTTGGAGCGGCTGGCCGGGGCGCTGGCGGCGCTGGCCGAGGACGCCGCCACCACGAAGGCCAGCAGCAAAGCCGTCCAGAAGGCGCTCCTGGCGGCGGGTGAGGGGCGTTCAGCTCGAACACCCCCGCCCGCAGGCGAGGCTCGTCGGCGGCCCCGGACTACCCCGACCAGTGCTGGAACGACTGGCCTGCTCCGGGCGGATCCGCACCATCGTGTTCGACTCGCGCATCCCACCCGGCCAGGCACCCAAACGTCCTGGACATCGGCGGCTCGCACCGGGTGGTCACCGACAAGCAGTTCCGCGCCCTGTTGGCCCGCGACGGCGGCTGCGCGCACCCCGGCTGTGGCAACATGATCGGGCTCGAAGCGCATCACGTACAGCACTGGCTGCACGGCGGCAAGACCATCCTCGCAAACCTGGTCCTGCTCTGCAGGCGCCATCACCACGCCCACTACGACGGCGAGTTCGGCCTCCTCCCACTCGGCCGCGGCCGCTTCCAGTTCCAGACCGCCGACGGGCATGAGCTCCCAGACCGGGTCGCCCCGTCGACCCTCGCGGCCACACACACCCCGCTCGAAGACGAGTACGACCACGTCGCCTCCGACGCCGCCACCACCCGCTGGGACGGGACCAAACTGGACCGGCGCTACGCCGTCGCCGCCCTCGCCCAACGACTGCCCAGCACCGAGCACTGGCGAGCAGCAAATCGCGCACGCCGCAACCAGACACCGGCCCACGACCCGTGGGCGCTACCGCTGAACCGACGGCCGAGCGTCGCCTGACGCATCCCAGCCCGAGGCCGCCAGTCAGAGCCGCGGTCCCTGCCGCGTGGCGTGCACTGCGGCCCCGATCAGCGGAGCGTTCTCGGAGTCGGCCGCGAGCCGCACCCGCGGCAGAGCGTTGCCGAGTGCGCCGGCCCGGAACGCCGGTTCGAACAGGTCCCACGACGCGGACATCGACCCGCCGATGACGAGCACGTCTGCCCGAAAGCCGGCACAACAGCGGCCGACGGCCCGACCCAGCGCTGTCATCGCCACATCCAGCACCCGCCGCGCCACCGTCGAACCGGACCGAGCGGCAGCCGCGATCTCCCGCACATCCGCGTCCGGATCGCCGCCCGCCAGCACGTACGCCCGCCGGATCGCCCGGCGCGAGACGACGTCCTCGAGCGGGGTCCCGCCGACCGTGAGCCGGTGGATGCGACCACCCGGCGGCACGCCCGGGTCGACGACCAAGCCATTCACGAGCCAGGCCGAGCCGATCCCGGTGCCGAGCGTGATGCCGGCGCACCGGCGGGCGCCCTGTGCCGCCCCGGCCGCCCACTCGCCGAGCAGGAACGCGTCCGCGTCGTTGACGAACGCCATCGTGCCGCGCAGCCGGCCCTGCAGCGCATCGCGGACATCCACGCCGCGCAGCCCGGTGAACTTGCCGACGCCCTCGAACTGCCCTATCCCCCGCTGGTAGTCGAACGGGTCGGGCATCGCCACGCCCCATACCGAGCCGGCCGGCGCGCGTAACGCATTGCCGGCCCGCCAGAAGCGATCGATCAGGACGTTCGCCGGCGCGTCCGCGTCCAGGTGGTAGCGGGTGGTCTGCGCGACGTGCCAGTCGGACGGGTCGACGAGCGCCGCGCTGACGTGCGTACCGCCAACGTCGAGCACCGGGACGAGCGAACTCATCCCGGTGTTCTACCCGATGGGGCTAGCGGACGGTGATGCGGAGCGTCTTCTTGCCGGTCCGGCCGTTGTTCTGCGCGGTGAAGTTGTCCTTCACGGTCAGCGTGATGATCCGCTTGCCCTTGCTCGCGTACTTGTGGCTGACCGTGACCCTCGTCGTCGTCGTCGAGTGCCCGTCGCCCCAGTTCCAGGTGTAGGACGTGATCGAGCCGCCCGGGAACGGGCTGCTGCTGCCCGCCGCCGAGAACGTGTGCGAGACGCCGTGCTTGACGGTGCCCGGCGACTTGATCGCCGCCTTCGGCGCCATCGGCTTGAACGGGTTGACGCCCTTCGGGGTGCCCACGCCGGCCACGCCGTCGTAGCCGGGCTTGGCGTAGCACTGGTACCGGTTGGTGAGGATCCCTGCCCCGCTCGCCGGGAAGCCGCAGTCGAGCAGGTCGGGGTCCGCCAGGTCGTTCGGGTTGTTGTTCCAGAACTGCTTGCAGAACGTCGGCGACGACGTGTCGCAAAACCCCGTGCCACCCACCGTCACGTCGTACAGCGGGTGCGTCGCGTCGGACTTGAAGTGGCCGTACAGCGACAGCGCCGGGTACTTGACGGCACTCGGGCCGCCCGCCAACCCCCACATCGCCGCCACGACCGGCGAGGCCAGCGAGGTGCCGCCGAAGGTCTCCCAACCGCAGTCGACGGCGTTCGTATTGCCGTAGTTCTGGCAGATGTCGTAGCCGGTGAACGGGTCCGCGATAGCGGCGATATCGACGCCGCTGCGCTTGCTCGTGCCGCAGCCGAGGGAGCTGTAGCCGGCCACCTTCTGCTGCCATAGCTGGGGCCCGTAGATCGTGCTGCATCCGCTGCCGGCCGCGCCCATCGAGAAGCCGGCCTGGCTGCCGTAGAAGTCGCTCGGGCCGTTGCTGTTCCACACCTGCTCGGCGGCCCGCGTGCCGTCCGCGTTGAGGTACAGCGACGTGCCACCGACGGCGATCACCGAGTTGTACGCAGCCGGTGAGGACGGGACGTTGTCCGTCGCGACGTTGTCGTTGACCACGTCCCAGCCGTACCAGCCGTCGTCGCCGGTGGACGCGAGGATCGCGACACCAGGGTGGTTGTAGTGCGGGTCGGCCGCGCCGCTCTCCGGGCCGCCGTAGGAGTTGCTGACGATCTTCGCGTGGGCGGCGGCGTAGCTGACTGCGGTACCGAGATTGACGAAGGAGTTCGTGGTCGCCTCGACGAGCAGGATCTTGCACTTGTGGCAGAGGCCGCGCACCGCCTGCACGTCGAGGGTGATCTCGCCCGCCCAGCCGGTATTCGGCGCCGGGAAGGCGGTTCCCCCGGTCTGGTCGACCTTCTTGAAGGAGGTGGCCGTCTCGGCGGGCAGGCCGTACTGCGCGTCGAAGGTATTGAGGTCGTTCAGCGCCGTCGGGTCGTCGAAGGCGTCCACGATCGCGACCGTCTGGGTGGTGGCCGCCCCGACGTTGAGCCCGTACGCCTTGGCGAGTTGGGCCGGCGTGTAACCGCCCGCGGGGCCGTTGGCCAGCGCCGGCAGCGCGTGCGCCGTCGCAGGCGTTGCACCGCCGGTCGACACGCGTTCCTTGACCAGCTTCATCCCGAAACAGGACGCGTGGCCGGGCGACGGCGCCGCGCACAGCGATTTCGGAACCAACAGGGTCGTCGTCGCCCCGCCGATCGCCCCGGCCTGGCCGGGCGCGACGAACGCGACGGAGATGAGCGCGGCGGCGAACGTCGCCAGCGCGAGGACGGACGTGCGTGAACGATGACCGAACATCATTACCCCCGTGTGGCAGCCGGGACGACGCCCGGCGAGACTGCATCCGCGCACACCGTAGTGCCAAACGGCCGACCTTGGGGAGGGATCTTTCGGGCAGTCTTTCTACTGGGTGAGTTTGTACTCGCGCAGCAGGCCGCGGCTGATGATCGTCTTCTGGATCTCGGACGTGCCCTCGCCGATGAGCAGGAACGGCGCCTCGCGCATGAGCCGCTCGATCTCGTACTCCTTCGAGTACCCGTAACCGCCGTGGATGCGGAAGGACTCCTGCGTCACTTCGGCGCAGTACTCCGACGCGAGCAGCTTCGCCATGCCGGCCTCGACGTCGTTGCGCTCACCGGCATCCTTGAGCCGTGCCGCGTTGACCATCAGCAGATGCGCGGCCTCGACCTTGGTGGCCATCTCGGCGAGCTTGAACGCGATCGCCTGGTGGTCGGCGATCTGCTTGCCGAAGGTCTTGCGCTGCTGCGCGTACCGCACGGCCAGTTCGAACGCCCGGATCGAGATCCCGCACGCGCGCGCGGCGACGTTGACGCGGCCGACCTCGACGCCGTCCATCATCTGGTAGAAGCCGCGGCCCCGTCCTGCCTCGCCGCCGAGCACCGACGAAGCGGGCACGCGCACGCCGTCGAGCACCATCTCGGTGGTCTCGACGCCCTTGTAGCCCATCTTCTCGATCTTGCCGGGGATAGTCAGCCCGGGACGCGTCTCGCCGAAGCCGGGCTCCTTCTCGACGAGGAAGGTGGTCATGTTCTTGTAGACCGAATCGGCGCCCAGATCGTCCTTGACGAGGGTGGCGACGACGCCGGCGCGGGCGCCGTTGGTGAGCCACATCTTCTGGCCGTTGAGGACGAACTCATCGCCGTCGGCCGTCGCGCGCGTCTTGATGGCCGCGACGTCGGATCCGCACTCCGGCTCGGACATCGAGAACGCCCCGCGGACCTCGCCGGTCGCCATCTTGGGCAACAGCCGCTGCTTCTGCTCGTCGGTGCCGTGCTGGGCGATCATGTAGGCCACGATGAAGTGCGTGTTGATCACGCCGGAGATCGACATCCAGCCGCGCGCGATCTGCTCGACGACCAGCGCGTAGGTCAGCAGCGACTCGCCGAGGCCGCCGTACTCCTCGGCGATCGTCAGGCCGAACAGGCCCATCTCCTTCATGCCTTCGACGATCGCCTCGGGGAACTCGTCCTTGTGCTCGAGTTCGGTGGCGTACGGGATGATCTCCTTGTCGACGAACGTCTTCACCGCCGACAGGATCTCGGTCTGGACGTCGGTCAGTCCGGCAGTCTGGGCAAGGCGGGCCATGGCAGAAAGTATGCCCAGCGGACTGCTCGGA
This sequence comes from uncultured Actinomycetota bacterium, assembly GCA_963797455.1. Lineage (GTDB taxonomy): Bacteria > Actinomycetota > Actinomycetes > Mycobacteriales > Jatrophihabitantaceae > Jatrophihabitans. Next base: position 1,321,170 of record CAWCPK010000001.1, read on the forward strand.
CGCCCAAGCAACCGGCGGTGAGATGACTCTCAGCCGATCAGTGCGGCAGGTCGACGATCTGGTCGGCGGGCGGAGCCGGAGCGGTGAACGGCACGTTCCAGTCCGTCAGGTCGAACGATCCGCCGTTGTTGCTGCTGTTGTTCTCGATGCGGATCGGATACGGCGTGCCCGTCGCCGGCACATATAGCACCGAGCCGTCATCGCTGGCGACGACGCTGATGGCCGCGACGCCGTTGATGTTCTTCGACGGGCCGCGGGAGAACGTCGAGTTGTCGGGCGAGGACGCGGCCTCAGCGAGGAACTTCGTCCGAATCGCGATGCTGCCGATCTGGCTTAGCCCGGGCGTGTGCGGCGGCAGGTGCACCCACTTGTCACGCAGCAGCGCCAGGGCCGCCCGGCCGCGGGCCGACGACGAGTCGATGCCGCCCGCCGCGCGCCAGAAGGCTTCCCCGGCCTTCATGTAGATGTCCGGCGCCAGGTAGCGCAGCTGGATGGTGAACCCGCCGAAGGTCATCGACCCGTCACTGCTCTTCTCGCCGTAGTGAATGTCGAACCGGATCGGGCTGCCGCTGTCGGTGCCGGCGCCCTTCATGTGGAACGCCGTCGCGGAGGTAAGGGCCGCCTTCGCGGCCCGCTCGAGCTGATCGGGGGACAGCGCCGCGTTCGAGCCCGCCGAGGCGCTGCCGGACGGGAAGCCGGACGGGACGCCGGACGGGAGCCGGACGGGCTCGTCGAGCGGGTGGACGGCGCGCCGCTGCCGTGCGCACCATGTCCCGACACCGTCGCGGAGCAGGCGGCGAGGATGAGCGCGCCGGCCGCCGCGACGCCTCTGACGACTGCCTGACGCATGAGCACGCTCCAGTTCGGGATCCGGCCGACCAATCCGACGACCAGGACGATACGTGCCATTCATCTTCGTAGCTGGCGCGCCTGCTGGATATCGGTGTCCGGCTCAGGACGATGAGCATGGGTTCTTGCGGGCGTCAGGAGGAGAAATGACCGAGCCATTGGTGAAGCGGCTGGGGGCCGAGTTCCTCGGCACCTTCGTCCTCGTATTCGTCGGTTGCGGGGCTGCGATCCTGGACGCCGGGAACAAGGGCATCGACTTCCTCGGCGTCGCCATGGCCTTCGGCGTCGCCGTCATGGTGATGGTGTACGCGGTCGGAGCGATTCCGGTGGGCACTTCAACCCGGCGGTGACGATCGGGCTCGCCGTCGCGCGCCGTTTCCCGTGGTCGGACGTCATCGCCTACGTCGTCACGCAGGTCGTGGCGGCCACGGTCGCCGCGCTGGTGCTGCTCGGCGTCGCGAGCGGTCAGGACGGCTTCTCCGCGAAGGACTCCGGCTTCGCGTCGAACGGCTACGGCGACCACTCGCCGGCGAACTACAACCTCGGCGCGGTGATCCTGATCGAGATCGTGCTGACCGCGATCTTCCTGTACGTGATCATCGGCGCCACCGACGTCCGGGCGCCGGCCGGCTTCGCGGGAATCGCGATCGGCTTCACGCTCGTGATCATCCACCTGGTCTCGATCCCGGTCTCGAACACGTCGGTCAATCCGGCGCGGTCGACCGGCCCGGCGATCATGCAGCACGGCTGGGCGCTCGGACAGCTCTGGGTGTTCTGGCTGGCACCGATCGCCGGCGCGATCATCGCAGGGGCGTCCTACCACTTCATCGTGGGGCACGAGGACACGGCACCGTCCGAGCCACTCGCGCAAGCCGCGTAACCGAAGTTGTCCCGGCTTCGTCGGGCTATGTCCGGACGAAGCCCGGACAACTCGCGTGGGGGTCAGGCTTCGGGAGCTTCGAACTTCGAGGTGCGCTGCAGGCCTGCGGCCCGGCCCTTCGCCGCGACCACCAGCGCCATCTTGCGCGAGGCCTCGTCGATCATCTCGTCGCCGAGCATCGCCGAGCCCTTCATGCCGCCGGCCTCGGACGTGCACCACTCGTAGGCGTCGAGGATCAGCTCGGCGTGGTCGTAGTCCTCCTGCGACGGCGCGTAGACCTCGTTCGCGATGCCGATCTGGTCGGGGTGCAGCACCCACTTGCCGTCGAAGCCGAGCGCGGCGCTGCGCGACGCGACGCGCCGGAAGCCCTCGGGATCGCGGATCTGCAGGTACGGCCCGTCGATGGCCTGCTTGTCGTTGGCGCGCGCCGCCATCAGGATCGACATCAGGATGTGGTGGTAGGCGTCGCCGACGTCGTAGCCGGGCGGCTGCTCGCCGACGACGAGCGACTTCATGTTGATCGAGGCCATGAAGTCCGCCGGGCCGAAGATGATCGTCTCGAACTCGGGGCGACGCCTTGGCGATCGCGTCGACGGCGATCAGGCCCTGGGCGTTCTCGATCTGTGCCTCGATGCCGATCCCGCCGACCTCGAACCCCATCGTCTTCTCGATCTGGGTGAGCAGCGTGTCGAGCGTGACGACCTGCTCGGCGTTCTGCACCTTCGGCAGCATGATGCAGTCCAGGTTCGGCCCGGCGCCCTCGACCACCTCGACGACGTCGCGGTAGGTCCAGTGCGTCGTCCAGTCGTTGACCCGGACGACCCGGATCTTGTCGCCCCACCCGCCCTCGTTGAGCGCCGCGACGATGTTCTTGCGCGCGCCGGGCTTGGCCAATGGCGCGCAGGCGTCCTCGAGATCGAGGAACACCTGGTCGGCGGGCAAACTCTTCGCCTTCTCGAGGAAGCGCGGGTTGCTGCCGGGGACGGCGAGACACGAACGGCGGGGACGGAGGGTCTCGGTCATGATTGGCAGCATGCCGACTCATCCCGCGCGAAGCCAACTGCTGTTGGAGGTCTCACACAGCGCGCCGGGCGCTGCGGCCCTTCGCTGGAAGGGTGCGCGCCCGCCTCTCCGGCGCGTTGCTCGCCGGCTGCACGTCGAGCGGGGACTCGTCCGGCGCCAAGACCGACGTCCCGTAGGGCGGATACGGTGCTGTCGTGTTGTTCTCGACGCAACACGGGTACGCGCTCGGCCGGTCAGCGCTCGGTCGGCGTCATCCATTGCTGTCGAGACCATCGCGCCTCGCCGGTTCGCAGCGTCCTGACGACTAACCTGCAATCGTGACGTTCACCCGGAGCGCGGAGTGGTGACGACACCATTGGCTGCGTTCACATGACCAGCGCGACGCGGATCTTCCTGGCGCGGCTCGCCGGTATCGCCGTGTTCGACCCGGGCGGCGACCAGCTCGGCAAGGTCCGTGACGCAGTCACGATGCTGCGCGTCGACCGGCAGCCGCCGCGCGTCCTCGGGCTCGTCGTCGAACTCGTCCATCGGCACCGCATCTTCGTCCCGATGGGGCGGGTCACCCGCATCGAGCCCGATCAGGTCGTGCTGTCCTCCGGCACCGTGAACATGAAGCGCTTCGAGCGGCGCGCGAACGAGGTGCTGGTCCTCGCCGAGCTGCTCGACCGCGCCGTCACCATGCGCGAGAGCGGCCAGCACGCCACCATCGTCGACGCTGCCATCGAGCAGAACCGGGCGCGCGACTGGGTGATCACCCGGCTCGCCGTCCGGGCGACGACCGGGCGCATCCGGCGCCGCGGCCAGCTGTCCCAGGTCGAGTGGGGCGAGGTCGACGGGCTCGCGCTGACCGAGCCGCACCAGGCCACCGACGCACTGCTCGCGATGCTCGCCGACCTGCGCGCCGCGGATGTCGCGGCCGCACTGCAGGACATGACCGACAAGCGCCGGCTCGAGGTGGCTGCCGGGCTCGACGACGAGCGGCTCGCCGACGTCTTGCAGGAGATGGAGGAGGACGACCAGGTCAGCCTGTTGCGCTCGCTCGCCGACGAGCGCGCCGCGGACGTCCTGGAGGCGATGGACGACGACGACGCCGCCGACCTGCTCGGCGAGATGCCGGCCGCCGACCAGGAGCGGCTGCTCGAGCTGATGGAGCCCGAGGAGGCCGAGCCGGTCCGGCGGCTCATGACCTACGCCGACTACACGGCCGGCGGGCTCATGACGTCCGAGCCGGTGATCATGCTGCCGGACGCGACGGTGGCCGAGGCGCTCGCCCGGCTGCGCAACCCGGAGCTCTCCCCCGCACTCGCCGCGCAGGTGTACGTCGTGCGGCCGCCGCAGGCCACCCCGACGGGCCGCTTCCTCGGCACCGCGCACTTCCAGCGCCTGTTGCGCGAGCCGCCGTCCGCGCTGGTCAGCGGGGTGTGCGAGAAGGACACCGGCATGCTGCGTCCGGCGACCCCGCTCGACCGCGTCACCCGCCACCTCGCGACCTACAACCTCGTTTCGGCGCCGGTGGTGGACGACCACGACCGGCTGCTCGGCGCGGTGTCGGTGGACGACGTCCTCGATCACCTGCTGCCCGAGGGCTGGCGCGACGCGGATCGGTCCGAGGCCCATGGCTGAGAACCGGCCCCGGCTCGACCAGCCGCGCGTCGAGCGCCGCGGCCCCCGGCTGCGTGTCGACCCGGAGGCGTTCGGGCAGTGGACGGAGAAGGTCGCGCGGTTGCTCGGCACCGGGCGCTTCCTGGTCCTGCAGACCGGGATCATCGTCATCTGGGTGATCGGCAACGCCGTCCCGGGATTCCCGCACCCGGACAACTACCCGTTCCTGTTCCTGACGCTGGCGCTGTCGCTGCAGGCGTCCTACGCGGCGCCGCTGATCCTGCTCGCGCAGAACCGGCAGGACGACCGGGACCGCGTCAACCTCGAGGCCGACCGGTTGGAGGCCCGCGAGTCGAAGGCCGACCTCGAGTACCTCGCCCGTGAGATCGCGTCCGTCCGGATGGCGCTCGGCGAGGTGGCCACTCGCGACTTCTTGCGCGCCGAGCTGTCCCGCACCGAAGCCGCCCGCGGTACCCGCGAACGCGAACCCGAGCCGGACTCGGCGGCCGGCGGAGCCTGACCGACTCAGGCCGGCGACCACGCCGGGTCGCGCCCGAGCAGCAGCAGGATCTCCTCCAGCACCGGCGTGCCCTGGGCGACGGGAAGCGCGTGCGCAAAGGCGGCCTCCGGCTTGTCACGCTCGGCGCCGTCCGGCACCTGGCGCGCGACGAGCAGTGCGGCGGCGACGACGTCGGCGTCCAGCGCCGCTTCGCCGTCGGTCGACACCGCCACGTCCCAGGCGTGCACGACGTTGTCGACGAGGTGGAAGCCGACGGCGATCCGGGCGGGGACCGGCGCATCGCGGATCTCGGGCAGCAGCACCGCTGCGGCCGGATCGGGGACCGCCGCGAAGGCGTCGAGCGCGGCGGCACACGCGTCGGCGTAGGCACCGACCGCGGCGCCGCGGCGCACGGGCGTCCAGTCGTCGACGGTCGTCCGCTCGCCGGCCGCGGCCCGCGCGAAGCCGAGTTGTTGCGCGGTCAGGTGCGCCAGGAGATCCGCCAGGCTCCAGGCGGCGCATGGCGTCGGCCTCGTGAGGTCAGCTGTGGCTCGGACGGCTTCGAGCGTGGCCTGCACCGCGCGCCGGTCGAGGTCGAGAAGTGCGTTCCATTCATTGATCTGCATATGCTTACTATCTGCATCTACTGACGATATGTCAACCGGTATCGTCGTCAGGCGTGGACGGACGTCCGGATCTCGCCGCGATGGTGGTGCCGCTGGGCCGGGCGCTGCTCGAGATGGAGGCGCCGATCCTGCGGGCTCACGGGCTGAGCATGTGGGCCTACATCGTGCTGTCCCGGCTCGGTGACGAGCCGGTCCGGGGACAGGCGGTGCTGGCCGAGGCCATCGGCGCCGACAAGACCCGCATCATCGAGGTGTTGGACGATCTCCAGGCGCGCGGACTGATCAGTCGCGAGCCCGACCCCGCCGACCGGCGGGCCCGACTGCTTGCGACGACCGCCAAGGGACGCCGGCTGCGCGATCAGGTGCGGCGCGCCATCCGGCGCGAGGAGGACCGGCTACTCGCGCCGATCCCGCCGGCGGAGCGAGCGGCGTTGCTGCGGGCATTGCAGCGACTTGCGGCGGCGTCCTCCTCAGAGCCGTAGCCCCAGCCGTGATGTAGTAACAAATGTGATAACCTTGTGAAATGACGACGATCGGCGTTCGCGAGCTGAGCCATCACACCAGCCGGTATCTGGCGCAGGTCAAGGCCGGCAGGGCGATCACAATCACCGAGCACGGTCGGCCGATCGCAACACTCACCCCCGCCATTGCGGAGGGGGCCACCAACAGACCGCGCCCACGGATCGGCGGGTACCGCAGTGGCCACCCGCTCGTCGCTGAAGAAATCGACGCCGAACTTGCCCAGGGCTTCGGCGATAGTGATCGTCGTTGACACCAGCGGCGTCCTGGCCGCGAAGGACGAGGACCACCCCGAACACGCGGCCGTCGCGCAGCTGCTAACAGACACCACCGAAGATCTGCTGCTGTCCCCGTTCGCGTTCGCCGAGTGTGACTACATGCTCGCCACGCGTCTCGGCGCCGGCGCGGCCAGAGAGTTCCTCGGCGAGGTTGCCGAGGGAACGTACGAACTTGTCGACTTCGACGCCGGTGACGTCGCCGCTGCTGGCGGCGTCATGGATCGTTACGCCGATCTCGAGGTCGGCCTGGCCGACGCATCGCTGGTCATCATCGCCGCGCGCTTCCAGACGATCCGGCTCCTCACATTCGATCATCGCCACTTCAGGACGCTCGCGCCGCTGTGGGGAGCGGCCGCATTCACGTTGCTGCCAGCCGACGACTAAGTGACGCGAGGAAGTTCAGGTACGCGTGCGGGTGCTGCCGTTCGGAAGATGCACTCCGTCAGCGGGCCGGCGTCGTCAGACCAGCGGGAGCACCCGGTGCCGCACCGGGTTGGACAGCGCGATCACCGTCGACGTACGGACGATCTCGGGATACTGCGTCACCCGGTCGAGGACGCGCTGGAGGTCGGCGTTCGAGCGGGCGACCACCCGGCACAGCATGTCGCCCGGTCCGGTGATGGTGTGCACCTCGAGCACCTCCGGGATCTCGTGCAGGTGCGCCAGCACCGCCCGACCCTGCCCCTGGCTGATCTCGAGCGTGGCGAAGGCGGTGACCGCGAAGCCGAGCGCGACGGGGTCGAGCGTCGGCGCGAACGAGGCGATCACGCCGCGCTCGACGAGCCGATCGAGCCTGGCCTGCACGGTCCCGCGCGCCACGCCGAGCCGGCGCGACAGCTCCAGCACGCCGACCCGTGGCGATGCGTCGAGCTCGCGCAGCAACTGCGCGTCGAGCTCGTCGACGCGGCGATCGCGGTCCGGGCCGGTCACCGGCTCAGCCTGGCACATCGACGAGCGACGCTAGCGGCAGATGATGCGGGCCTTAGGTCGCTTTCGCGCCGCGACCGCACCCGGCATGCTGTCGCGGTGAGATCAATACGGGGTGCCCTGACCTTGGTGGGCCTGGCGTCGGTGTCGGTGTCGGCGTCGGTGTTGCTCGCCGCCTGCTCGAGCACCACCAGCGGAACGGGCCGGGCCAGCACGCCGGTCACCACGCCCAGCTCGACGCCCGGCTTCCCGAGCACGCCCCCGACGACACACGCCGAAACCACGCCGGCCCCGATCACGTCGTCCGAAACGAGCGGGCCGACCACCATCCCCGCGCCGTCCGTGCCGTTGAAGACGGTGACGGTGCATTCCGGCGACGGCAGCACCACCTACGTCGTCAAGATCTGGGTGGACGTCACGGACCCGACGTGCTTCGACCACGCGTACGGCACGCCGATCATCACCTTCCTGACCAGGCATCCGTGCGGAGGGCTCGAGCGCTACCTCGCGACGACGACGGTGCACGGCCGGCCGGTGGGGTTCGCCGAGTCGGCGACCGGCTTCCGCGGCACCCCGCGGGATCCGTACCGGTACGCGAGCAGGTTCGCCGCGCTCGAGAGGCAGGACGGCACCGGCAGCCTGAACGACCTGTTGCGGGAGGGCTACCGGCTGCCCAGCGGGCCCACTTCCGTGCCGTCCCCCGACGCGTTCAACGTGATCGGCCAGGACGAGGGCGTGACCGTGTGGGACGTGTGGTACCTCGACGGGCCGACGCCGTACAACGACCCGGCGCTCATGAAGATGACTGAAGACGTGTTCCTGCAGTACTGAGCCGGCTGCACCGGTGGCGGGCACTTGCCCGGGGGACGTAGCGTCGTGAGAGTGAGCTCCCCCGCCATCGCCACGCTCGGAGAACTGCGCGCATCCGGGCACGTCCACCGATCGGTGAAGACCGAGATCCGGCAGAACCTGATCAACCGGCTGGCCGCGGGTGAACCGTCGCTACCCGGCATCGTGGGCTTCCAGGACACCGTAGTGCCCGAGGTCGAACGCGCACTGCTGGCCGGCCACGACCTGGTGCTGCTGGGCGAACGCGGGCAGGGCAAGACCAGGGTGATCCGCACGCTGCTCGGCCTGCTCGACGAATGGACGCCGGTCATCGCCGGCTGCGAGATCAACGACCACCCGTACGCCCCGCTGTGCGTCCGCTGCCAGGCGCTGATCGCCGAGGACGGCGAGCTCACGCCGATCGCGTGGAAGCACCGCACCGATCGCTACGGGGAGAAGCTGGCCACGCCGGACACCAGCGTGGGCGACCTCATCGGCGACATCGACCCGATCAAGGTGGCGCAGGGCCGCACCCTCGGCGACCCGGAGACCGTGCACTACGGCCTCGTGCCGCGCACGAACCGCGGCATCTTCGCGATCAACGAACTGCCCGACCTCGCCGAGCGGATCCAGGTCGCGCTGCTCAACGTGCTCGAGGAACGCGACATCCAGGTGCGCGGCTACCAGCTGCGGCTGCCGCTCGACCTGCTCGTCGTCGCGAGCGCGAACCCCGAGGACTACACCAACCGCGGCCGGATCATCACGCCGCTCAAGGACCGCTTCGGTGCCGAGGTGCGCACGCACTACCCGCTCGAGCTGAGCGACGAGCTCGCGCTAATCGCGCAGGAGTCCGCGGTGCTCTGGTCCGACAGCGACCACGCGGCGCCGCTCGTCCCGTCCCACCTGCTCGAGGTCCTCGGCCGGTTCGCCCGGGCGGTGCGGGACGCGCCGCAGGTCGACCAGCGCTCGGGGGTCTCCGCCCGCTTCGCCATCGCAGGCGTGGAGACGATCGCCGCGTCGGCCGTGCGCCGGGCGGCGCTCGTCCACGAGGACGCCGCGGTCGCGCGGGTCTGCGACCTCCCGGCGGTCATTCCGGCCTCGCGCGGCAAGGTCGAGTTCGACGACGCGGACGAGGGCCGCGAGTTCGAGGTCCTCGAACACCTGCTGCGTCGCGCGATCGTCGAGACGTACCGCTCCCGGCTGGCCGGCATGGACCTGCGTCCGCTCCAGGAGCGCTTCGACAGCGGGCTCACCGTCGCCACCGGCGACACCGTCGCCGCGCAGGACCTGCTCAGCCAGCTCGGTCCCGTTCCGGTGCTGTCCGGGCTGCTCGACCGGCTCGAGCCGGACGGCGTCGGCGAGGGGCCGACGGCGATCGGGGTCGCGGCGTCGGTGCTCGAGTTCGCGCTCGAGGGGCTGTACCTCAACCGGCGGCTGGCCAAGGACACCGACGGCGCCCGCACCGTCTACGGCGCTTGACCGGACGTCGGCCCGGGTCGCGCCGGTCGGATCACCAGGGAAGGGCGCCTTCGGCGTCGAAGTAGCGTCCGGTGGGGCCGTCAGGACCGAGCAGCGCGGATACGCACGATGATCTCGGCGCCCTGCTCGACGGCCGGGTGCCCGGTGTTCGCGTTCAGGTCGGTCCTGGTGAAGCCAGGCTCCACGGCGTTGATCCGCATGTTCGGGAAGGCCTTCGCGTACTGCACGGTGATCATGTTGACCGCGGTCTTCGACGCCGGGTCGGCGACGCCCGGGTACCCGCTGAGCAACCCGCACCGGTCCCGCGCTCCGCGCATACGAGGCGATCGGGACTTTCGGCGCGCAAATCAAGGACATCGGCGGACCGAGCGCGCGCTCGCCCCGTTCTAGGGTCATCCGATCTCTATCATTGAATGCGCAACCGAGGGCTTCCCGACGCCGCACGCCGGCGTGGTCAGGGAGCCTGCGGTCCTGTCCGGCCGCCGTGCGGAAGTCACAACGGAGCCGATGATCGCGGCGACGCAGGCCGCGGCGAAGCTCGGCATCGACGTCGACACCCTCCTGCACTGGCACTCCCGCGGTCGCGGTCCCGCCGCTGCCGAGGGCGAAGGTGCCGAGTTGAGGTACCGCAAGAGCGACATCGAGGCATGGCAGGACCGCCTCGGCCAGACCCACGACGACGTGCTCGTCCTGCGGCGACTGCCGAACCACGTGACCTTGTGCAGCACGCTCCGCGCTATCGACGAGTACTTGCAACGGTTCGAAGTCCGTCGCGGCGACGCAGTGCTCGCCCGGTTCGTCTCCCTGACCGAGGCCCACGAGTACCTTCGGACCGTCGACCGGTAGCCGTCCCGTCAGGAGGGCAGCCCGATGGTGCAGATCATCGCCTTCGACGTGAACGAGACGCTGCTCGACCTGCGCGCTCTCGACGCGCCGTTCGAGGAGCTGTTCGGCGACGCGGCCCTGCGGCCACAGTGGTTCGCCCAGATGCTGCAGCTGTCATTCGTCGGCGGACTCACCGACCAGTACGTCGACTTCAGCACAGCACAGCGCGCCGCGCTGCGGATGATCGCGGCACGGCGCGGTCGCACGCTCGCGGACGTGCAGGTCGACGAGCTGGTTGATCGGATGAGTCACTTGCCGCCGCATCCCGAAGTTGCCGACGCGCTCGCAGCGCTCGCGGCGACCGGCCTCACCGCCGTGGCGTTGACCAATTCCGTGCAGTCGGTCGCCGAGGCACAGCTGTCCAACGCCGGCATCCGCCAGCACTTCGATCGGGTGTTCTCGGCCGACGCGGTCGCGCACCTCAAACCCACCCCCCAGCCGTATCGGGCCGTCGCCGACGCCTACCGGACGCCGATTTCGCAGCTGCGATTGGTCGCCGCGCACTCCTGGGACGTGAGCGGCGCGCTCGCCGCCGGATGCAAGGCCGCGTTCGTCGCGCGTCCCGGCATGGTGCTCAGTCCGATCGGTGCGCAACCGGACATCGTCGGCTGCGATATGCACGACGTCGTCGAGCAGATCATCCGCGCCGACGCCTGACGTTCGTGCGCGACCTGGCCACATCGAGCTCCCCATCGTCAAAGAGTATTGACGATTCCGGATCGTCAATCTACTTTGACGGAATGGGTGAGGCAGTGTCACAGGGCAGCCGGATCGTCGAGGCCGCCGGCGACTCGGATCCGGCCACCGGTCTGGCTGCGGTGGCGGCATTGCGAGGTCTGGTGGAGGTCTTGGAGGAGCTACAGGTCGACAACGCCCGGGCGAAGGGCTGGTCGTGGCGGGACATCGCCCTGGTGCTCGGCGTCAGCAAGCAGGCCGTGCATTACAAGCACGCCGGCCGGCTGAGCGGGCGGCGGTGATGACCAGGATGGCGCAACGACCATCACCGGCCAACCAGACGATCACGCGGCTGGCCGAGGACGAGCGGCGCCGCCTCGGCCACCCCTATCTCGGCGACGAGCATCTGCTGCTCGGCGTGCTCGCGCACGCCGCGAGCCCCGCCGCGGCAATGCTGCACGATCGCGGGCTGGACCTGGACACCGCGCGCAGCGAGATCGCGCGCATCGTGACCGCGTCCGGACCGGTGGCCACGGACGCCGCGGTACTGCTACAGGACTTCGGTGTCGATCTCGCGCAGCTGCGGCGGCGGTTGGAATCGACGTTCGGCGCGCTCGCTGTGCACGAGGCCGCGCGACAGGTGCGCCGGCGCCCCTGGTGGCGCGGCGCCGCGCAGCACAGCCCGCTGTACGGGCCGCCCTATCTGATCAAGCGGGCACAGTTCATCGCCTGCACTACCGCCGGCAAACGCGGCGCTGTCGAGACTCGTCCCGAGCACCTGCTCTACGGCGTACTGCAGGTCGCGCGTGACCCGCTCGGCTGTGGGCTGGGCCGCCGCGGCCGCCGCGAGCTGGCCCGCCTCGGACTGCGCTCCGGTGCACCGCATCCGGTTCGGTTGCTCATGGCCGAGCACGGAATCGACCTCGACCGGCTGGGCGAGGACCTGCTCGACGCGCGGACGACGCCCACCTGACCCGGCAGAGGGCGATCGTCTGAGTGCCGCAGGCAGGCTCAGAGTCCGCGGGCGACGGCTTCGAGAACGATGCCTTGCGCAGTCGCGCGCTCCTCGTCCGGGAGCTCGCGAAGCGGGCCGTCGTTGAGCAGCGTCGACAGGCCGTGCACGGCGGACCAGGCGGCGTATTCCAGCCCCGGCCGGCGCTCGGCCGGAACGGCGCCGACGGTGACCAGTTCGTCGAGCCGGGCGCTGAGCAGTTCGTACGGGGCGCGCCCGCTTCGCCCGACGCCCTCGCCGGGCTCGAACGTGTGCACGCTTCGGGGCACCGCGAACGCCGTCCGGAACCAGCCCGGCTCGGTCGTCGCGAACTCCACGTAACCGCGGCCGGTTGCGTCCAGGCGCGCCCATGCGGTGGCTACCGGGTCGGGCCGGCAGCGACGGCGTCGACGCGCTCCTCCATGAGCAGCGCCAGCCGGCTCATGCACCGCTCGCACACCGCCCGTAGCAGCGCATCCCGATCGGCGAAGTGCCGGTACGCCGCGTTGTGCGACACCCCGGCGGCGCCGGGCCGCCCGCGGAGCACGACCGCCTCGGGTCCTTGCGCGCGGGCGAGGGCGAGCCCAGCGTCGACCAGCGGCTTCGCGCCGAGTGGTACGGGCGGAGGTGGTGGTGGCGGCAGGCGTCGACAGGCATGTTGACAGTGTCCACTTCCCGTGTCATCCTGTCAAAGTTGTCACTGTCAACATCGAAAGTAAGTGAGTCTCGATGTCTCCCCCCATAAGCCCCGTCCCACGAGCCGCCCGTCCGCGGCGCCTGCGCGGGCGGTCCTTGCAACCGTCTGCCTTGCGGTGTTTGCCATCAATCTGGACACCACGATCGTCAACGTCGCGCTGCCCGACCTTGCCCGCCAGCTCGGCGCGACCACCCGTGATCTGCAATGGATCGTCGACGGGTACAACCTGGCCTTCGCCGCACTCGTGCTCACCGCCGGGTCGATCGGCGATCGGTTCGGTCGCCGGCCGGTGCTGCTGGGCGGGCTCGTCGGCTTCGCGATCGCCAGCGGACTGGGCGCTGTTCGCCGAGCGCCGGCGAGCCTGGTGGCGTTCGCCTCGTCATGGGCGCGTTCGCCGCACTGATCTACCCGACGACACTGTCGATCATCACCAACGCCTACCCGGAGCGCCGCGAGCGCGCCGCGGCGATCGGGGTGTGGGGCGCGGTCACCGGCCTCGGGGTCGCCGTCGGCCCGGTCACCGGCGGCCTGCTGCTGGCCCACTTCTGGTGGGGCGCGGTGTTCTTCGCCCTCGTCCCGGTCGCTCTGGTCGCCGCCGGCTTCGCCGCCGTGCTCGTGCCCGAGTCTCCGACCCCGGCGCCGCCCGGCTCGACCTGCCCGGCCTGGTCTCCTCGTCAGCCGGCATCGGCCTGCTCGTCTACACGATCATCGAGGCGCCGAGCCGCGGCTGGACGTCGGCCTGGACGATCGCCGGCTTCGCCGCCGCCGCGGCCGTCGCCGCCGTGTTCGTCGCGGCCGAGCGGCGCCGCGCCACCCCGATGCTAGACGTGAGCCTGTTCCGCACGCCGGCGTTCTCGGCCGCGAGCGGCGCGGTGACCGTCGCGTTCTTCGCGCTCTTCGGGTTCATCTTCCTGATCACCCAGTACTTCCAGTTCATCCGCGGCTACGGCACGGTCTCGACCGGCGTGCGGATCCTGCCGGTGGCCGTCACGATCGCCGTCGGGTCGGTGGCCGGCGCGCGGCTGGCCGGCCGGCTCGGCACCCGCGCCGTCGTCGTCACCGGGCTGGCGCTGTTCGGCACGGCGTTCGCTTGGATCTCGGTGTCGGCAACCTACGCCAGTCCGTACTGCAGATCGCCGCTCAGATGGTCCTCATGGGCACCGGGCTGGGCCTGACCACCGCCCCGGCGACCGAGTCGATCCTGAGCGTGCTGCCGGCCGGCGAAGGCCGGCGTCGGCTCCGCGGTCAACGACGCCACCCGCGAGGCCGGCGGCACGCTCGGCGTCGCTGTCATCGGCAGCGTCTTCACCTCGATCTACGCCCACCACATCGCCGGAACCTCCGTGGCCGCGCTGCCGCAGCAGGTCGCCGACGCCGCCCGCGACTCCGTCGGATCGCGGCGGTCGCGGCGGCCGACCAACGCCGCGCCATCGCTGCGCCCATCAGCTCATCACCGACGTCAACACGTCGTTCATGAGCGGCCTGCACGTCGCCTGCCTCGTCGCGGCCGGCGTGTGCTGCGCTCGGCGCCGCCGCGCGCTGGCTCTGCCGGGGCGCCGCGACATGCACGCCACCCAGCCCGAACCAAGCGGCGTCATCGCAGCCCCCCGGCCAGCGCTCGCCTGCTGAAGAGGCGTGACGCTGCGCGGATTCGATCGTCGGTTCAGCGCGAGCGCGTCAGCGGCGGCGAGGAAGCCCAGCCCGACCACCAGTAGGAGGTACCCACCAACGCGGGTGTGGCAGCAGCTCGATCGGCACCGCGCCAGCCTGGACCCGACGGTGCCGGTGGAGTACCGCCAGCGGAACTCGCTCGTCCTTCCTATTGACGCAACTCAAGAGTTGCAATAGTGTAGCAACCGCACAGTTGCTATCTTTCTTGGAGGTCGTCATGGGTTTTCCTGATCGCATCGAGCGGACCGTCGAGGTCGCTCACCCGCCGGCCAAGGTGTGGGCGGCGATCACCACGGCCGAAGGGCTCGGCGCCTGGTTCGGCAACGAGGCGACGATCGACCTGCGTCCCGGCGGGTCGGCGCGGATGAGCTGGACCGACGGGCCCACGGCCGACATGCGGGTGGAGCGGGTGGAGGAGCCGACCGTGTTCGGGTTCACCTGGCACATCTACGGGCTGCCCGAGGACGACCCGCGCCGGACCTATGTCGAGTTCACCCTCGAGCCGACCGGGACGGGCACCCGGCTGACGGTGGTCGAAACCGGTTTCGCGCAGTTGCCAGGGGACGCCTACCGCACGGCGTACGACGGCAACGTCAAGGGTTGGGCAAGCGAGCTCGGCGAGCTGGTCGACTACCTCGATGCCGCCTGACAGTCGAGGCGGTCGCCGAGCAGGTCTTCACCGCCCTGGCCGACCCGACCCGCCGCGCCATCCTGGCCGTGCTGGCCTCAGCGGGACCGGCGACGGCGACGGACCTGGCCGATCGGCTGCCTATCACCCGGCAGGCGATCGCCAAGCACCTGGCCCTGCTGGCCGAGGCCGGCCTGGTGACGGCCGAACCGGGGGAGCGGCGCCGGGTGCGGTACCGGCTCCGCTCGGCGCCCATGCAGGTGGCGCAGCAGTTCCTGGCCGCGCTGGCCCGCGACTGGGACCGCCCGCTCGAGGCGTTGACGCAGCACCTCGACCGGGCCGCTCGCCAGCCCACCACGACGACTCGAGGAATCCCGAGGGCACCATGGCCGATCACCGATTCGCCACCGTCTTCGACGTCGACCGGAGCCCGACGCACGTGTCGACGAGACCCAGCACGGCCGCCACGACGACCACGCTGGCGGCGCTGCTCGGGCTGGCCGCCGCATCGTGGGCCGTCACGGTCCGGCAGATGGACGGCATGGACATGGGCGTCGCGACCCGGCTCGGTTCGTTCGCGTTCTTCGCCGCCATGTGGGCGTCGATGATGGCGGCGATGATGCTGCCCGGCGCGGCCCCGGCCGTGCTGAGCCGCGTTCGGCGCGGCGCCCGAGCGGGCGCCGCGCCGCTGTTCGTCGGGTCCTACCTTGCCGTCTGGGCACTCGTGGGCGTCGCGGTGTACGCGGCGTACCGGCCGCACGGGGCTGCTGCGGCCGGCGCGGTTGTGATCGCGGCAGGGGGCTACGAGTTCACGCCGCTCAAGCACCGCTTCCGCCGGCGCTGCCGCGCGAAGGTCCGCTCCGGATTCGAGTTCGGGCTGTGCTGCGTCGGCTCGAGTATCGGACTGATGCTGATGCTCCTGGCACTGGGCGTCATGAGCCTCACCTGGATGGCGGTCGTCGCCGTCCTCTGCCTCGCCCAGAAGCTGCTGCCCGCGAAACGTGGCATCGATGTGCCGGTGGCGCTGGCGATCGTCGGACTCGGCGTTCTGATTCTGATCGCGCCCGCGACGGTTCCCGGGCTCACCCCACCCACGTAACGACACGAAGGAGAGAAACAATGCTCGATCACAAGACCGGAACACGCGAAGAGTGGCTTGCCGCGCGCCTCGAGCTACTCGAGGCGGAGAAGGCGCTGACGCGGCGCGGCGACGAACTTGCCCGGCAGCGGCACGAGCTGCCCTGGGTCCGCATCGACAAGCCGTACGTCTTCGACACCGACCAGGGCCCGGCCTCGCTGGCGGAGCTGTTCGGCGGCCGCTCGCAGCTGCTCATCTATCACTTCATGTTCGGGCCGGACTACACCGCAGGGTGTCCGTCCTGCTCGGCGATCGCGGACGGCTTCGACGGCTCGCGTCGTCCACCTCGCCAACCACGACGTGACGCTCTGCGCCGTGTCGCAGGCTCCGCTGCCGAAACTGCAGGCCTACAAGGAGCGGATGGGGTGGAGCTTCCCGTGGGCGTCGTCGTTCGGCAGCGACTTCAACCACGACTTCCAGGCGGCGCACACCAAGCAGGAGTGGGACTCGGGAACCGTCGAGTACAACTTCCGCACGGTGGACCTCCGGCTGCCGGACACCGGCGAGGAGAACCCCTTCGTCGCCGACATCACGTCGAGCGTCGGAACGGACTGGGCGACCTACCGGCAACAAGGGCCCGGCGTGAGCGCGTTCGCGCTCGAGGACGGCCTCGTCTACCACACCTACTCGGCGTACGAGCGCGGGATCGACGGCCTCTGGGGCATGTACCAGTGGCTCGACCGCGCGCCACTCGGCCGCAACGAGGCCGGCCTGTGGTGGCGCCGCCACGACGAGTACGACGGCGAGTGACGAGCGCGGCGTTTGTCCGTAGACGCTGCAGGACCCATCGGCGTACGGTCCGCTCGAAGCCCCGCCGAGGAACCTCGGACAGCGCTCGCGGGCGCGGGGCTGATTCGAAGATCGGGGGAAGACATGGCCTACGGCGTTGTCCACCACTTCAGCGGTGGGACCAAGGAGCAGTACGAGGCGTCGGTCGCTGCCGTGCATCCGGCCGACGGAAGCTTGCCTGCCGGCCAGCTGTATCACGCCGCGGGGGCGTCCCAGGATGGTTGGACCATCATCGCCGTCCATGACTCGCAGGCCAGCTGGGAGACCTTCCGGGATTCGATCCTGATGCCGCGCATGCAGCAAGGCATCGACGGCGGATTCACCGCGCCGCCGGAAGAGACCGTGTTCGAGATCGTCAACGAGGTCCGCGGCTAAGCGCCGGATCCCGCTGCCGCTTCGTGATCTTGTTGCCGGAGGAGTGCCGGGGCAGCCAACCTGCAACAAGAACCGCGCTGACCGAGGCCGCGTTCACGTGAACGCGGCCTCGGGCACCTTCCGTCGGGCGCGTCCCCGGCCTCGGCGTGCTCGGCTAGTCGGAACCTTCGCCGGGACGTGCCTCGACGAGGATCACGAGGGTTTCGGGCAGCACACCGTCGTACGCCATCGCCTCGCCGGCCGCCTCGGTCTGCATCGCTGCCGTGAAGGCGTCCATGTCGGCAACGTCCATCAGCACAGCAACTCGCGTCGAGTTCTGCGGGTCGACGAACGTCCGGATATTGGTGACACCGAGGGGCCCGAACAACTCTTCGCGCTTAGGCGAGGCGAGCCAATGATCTTTGTCCTTCACGTCGTGATGACCGATTACAGTCGGCATGGCTCCCCCTCGTTGCCCTGGGCCGGCGGCGGTGCCGAGCCCCACGCGCGCAACGCTATACCTGAGTACCGCCTACATGTATCGGCAACTTCGTGCCGCGGTGCACCGCCGCGTTGTCGGGACCGCCGGTCTGCGGCTCGACACGATAATGGGGCGGTGTTCGCGTCGTCGGCCCCGTTGGATCCGGTGGTGCGGGAGGCGTATCTGGCCCGCTTAGGGTTGGACGCCGAACCGCCGTCGGTGGCTGCCCTGCGGTTACTGACGCGACGCCAGGTCGAGCGGGTGCCGTACGAGACCCTGTGGATCCACGCCGGCGAGGCCTGGAACATCGACCCGAACGAGTCGGCGACCCGCATCGCCCTGCACGGTCGCGGCGGCTACTGCTATCACATGAACGGGGCGTTGGGCTTGCTGCTGAGCTCGCTCGGCTACTCGGTGCGCGGCCATATCGGCGGAGTACACGGCCCGGAAGGACCCACCGCAGCCGCCATGGGCAACCACCTGGTGCTCACAGTGGATCAGCTACCGACGGAGGCCAACCCGGCCGGCGTCTGGTATGTCGACACCGGGTTGGGCGATGCCCTCCACGACCCGCTGCCGCTGGCCGCGGGCGGGCACGACCAGCCGCCCTTCCGCCTCGCTCTCGAGCGAGTCGACGACGGATCGACGTGGCATCTGACCCACGACCCCGCCGGAGGGTTCAAAGGCATGACCTGGACGTCAGGTCCCGCGCGCATGGCCGACTTCGAAAACGAGCATCACTGGTTGTCGACATCACCGGACTCAGGGTTCGTCCAGGTCGCGATGGCCGAAAGCCGCGATGCCACTGGGGTGGACGTCATCCGCGGACTGATCCTGAGCCGTATCGGCGACCGTGCGCACAGCGCGGAGCCTGTGACCCGTCGGGCCGAGTGGTTCGACCTGCTCGCCGACCTGTTCGATCTCCGATTCCACACCAGCACCCCGGAGGCACGTGACCACCTATGGGCCAGCGTCGTCGGCGCTCACCGTCGCTGGTTGGCCACCCAGAATTGAACTGAACCCGCACGAACCAGCGCGCGCGATGAGAGTTACAGCGACGACGCCGCATGATCCTCGGGGAACGTCATGCCGACGCGCGCACAGCGTGCTTCGCGCCGAAAAGCCGCCAGACGCTTACTCCGCGTCGGTCTCCGCGGGCTCGACCGCCTTCTTCGTCTGCTTGCGTGCGGCCGACCGGCGGGCGCCTCCTTGGGGCGGCTGATGACGACCTCGGCGAACGCGGCAAGGACGCTGTCCAGCTGCTGGACGATGCGGCGCTCGGACTCCTGCTGCACCACCCGTAGCTGACGATCCAGCTCGCCGCGGTCCGGCCGGTCGTGCAGCGCGCCGTGCAGCTTGTCCACGCCCTGCTCGATCGAGCCGGCCAGCGTGCCGGCGTTGTTGCGCACGCTCTCGTCGACAGTGCGGATCCGATTATCGACACCCTCGACCCGCTCACCGAGCTGGTCGATTCGCGTACCCAGCCCGTCCAGGTGCCCGGTCGGGTCGACCGCCGGACGGGCGAGCACCTCGTCGAGGCGGCCGTGCAGTCGGCCCATCTCCTCGTCGAAGCGGCCGTGCATCGCGCCCATGAGCTCGTCGAGCCGGGCGTGCAGGGCCGGCATGTCCAGCGTGCCGGGCAGCGCCTCGATCGCCGCGTGCGCCCGGTTGGTGGCACCGTCGACCTCGTCGAGGCGGCCGTGCAGATGCTGCAGCCGGTCGTCCACCCCGTCCAAGCGTCCGGAGATGCCCTCGAACCGGCCGGCGACGCCGTCCAGCCGAGCCTCGATCGCCCACCCTCGTCGGGCCTCGTCCTCCTGGCTACTCTCGAAACGAGACGTCGATCGCGTTCGGAGGATCTCGGTGCCCCAGTTCCAGTACGGGCCTTGGCACGGCGGGCCCGACCCGCTCGAGCCGCCGTACGACATCCGTGCGGCGCTGGACGAGATCGGCGACGAAGTGCTCGCCGGCATGTCGCCGCGCGCCGCCCTGAACCGGCTGTTGCGCCGCGGCGCCAGCGACCGCGACGGCCTCGACGCACTCCGCCGGCGGGCCCGCGAACGCGCCCGCGAGCTGCGCCACGGCGGGCGCCTCGACGGCACGCTCGAGCAGGTCAAACAGCTGCTCGAGCAGGCCGTCGAAGAGGAACGGCGTGCGCTGTTCCCCGACCCGGACGACGCCGCCCGGATGGCCGAGGCGGAGCTGGACGCGCTGCCGTCCGACACCTCTCGCGCCGTGCGGCAGCTCGCCGACTACCAGTGGCGCTCGCCCGAGGCACGGCAGGCCTACGACAAGATCCAGGACCTGCTGCGCAGCGAGGTCCTCGACGCCCAGTTCCAGGGCATGCGCGAGGCGCTGCAGAACGCGTCCCCGCAGGATCTCGAGCGCGTCCGGCAGATGATGAGCGCGCTCAACGACATGCTCGACGCCGACGCTCGCGGCGAACACACCGCCGAAGATTTTGCGCAGTTCATGGAACGGTACGGCGACTTCTTCCCGGAGAACCCGGCCGACCTCGCCGAGCTGATCGACTCGCTCGCCCGGCGCGCCGCGGCCGCCCAGCAGCTGATGGACTCGCTCACCCCCGAGCAACGCGACGAGCTCGGCAACCTGATGGCCAACGCGCTCGGGCAGGCCGGGCTCGCCGACGAGATGGCCCGCCTCCAGCAGGGCCTGCGCTCGGCGCGTCCCGATCTGCGCTGGGGCGGCCGCACCCGGATGGACGGTGCCGAGGGCATGGGCTTCTCGGACGCCACGGGTGCCCTCGCCGAGCTCGCCGATCTCGACCAGCTCGACGAGCTGCTCGGCCAGGACTACCCGGGCGCCAGCCTCGACGACATCGACGAGGAGCTCATCGAGCGCGCGCTCGGCCGCACCGCCGTCGACGACATGACGCAGCTGCGCCGCATCGAGCGGGAGCTGCGCGACCAGGGCTACGTCCAGCGCGGCGGGGACGGGCTGAAGCTGACCCCGCGCGCGCTGCGCCGGCTCGGCAGCACTGCGCTGCGCCGGGTGTTCGACCTCGTCGAGTCACGCGGACGCGGCGGGCACGACGTCCGCGACGCGGGCGCGGCCGGCGAGGTCACCGGCGCGAGCCGCGAATGGCGCTTCGGGGACGAGCAGCCGCTCGACGTCGTCCGCACCGTCCGCAACGCCGTGCTCCGGACGCACGGTCGCGACCTCACGCTGGCGGCCGAGGACTTCGAGGTCGTGGAGACCGAGCGCCGCGCGTCGGCCGCCGTCGCGCTGCTCGTCGACATGTCCTACTCGATGGAGCTGCGTGGCACGTGGGGCGAGGCCAAGACGACCGCGCTGGCACTCCACTCGCTGGTCTCCACCAAGTACCCGCAGGACGCGATCGAGATCATCGGGTTCAGCGACTACGCGCGCGTGCTGTCACCCGGCGCGCTCGTCGACCACGACTGGGACCGCGTGCAGGGCACCAACCTGCAGCACGGGCTGATGCTCGCCCGCCGGCACCTCGACAAGCACCGCGGCGCGGAGCCGGTGATCATGGTGATCACCGACGGCGAGCCCACCGCGCACCTCGCCCCGGACGGCTTCGCCGACTTCGCCTGGCCGCCCACCCGCGAGACGATCGCCGCCACCCTCGCCGAGGTCGAGCGCTGCACCCGGCGCGGCGCCACGATCAATGTCTTCATGCTCGACGACGACCCGCGGCTGGTGGCGTTCATGCAGGAGGTCGGCCGGCGCAACGGCGGGCGGGTGTTCCAGCCCAAGCGCGGCGCGCTGGGCGAGTTCGTGGTGGCCGACTACCTGTCCAGCCGCCGGGGCCGGCGCCGTGCCGCCAGCTGACGACCTGCCACGGACCGCAATCGCGCCGTCCCCCATCGCGGGAAAGGGGCTGTTCGCGACGGCACCAATCGCCGCTGGGCGGGTCGTGCTCCGGCCGGCCGACGAGGACGTGCGCCACCGGGTCAACCACAGCTGCGACCCGAACCTCGGCTGGGCCGATGACGGCACGCTCGTCGCCGTTCGCGACATCGCCGAGGGCACTGAGCTCACCGTCGACTACGCGACCCGGATCACCGACCCGGAGTTCGCGATGGTCTGTCACTGCGAGACGTACCGGTGCCGGCAGATGATCGAGGGAAGCGACTGGCAGATCCCGCAGCTGCAGAAGCGCTACGCCGGATCCTGGGCACCGGTGGTCCGGCGCCTGATCGACGACGCGGCACCGTAGCTCACGACGCAGTCCGGATCTTGTGCGGCATCCTGCGCCCGGACGCGGCATCGCGCACAAGATCACGACGCGGGCCGCTAGTGTCCCCGTCATGCTCAAGTTCTGGATGGCCGCCCATCTCGTCTTCGTCGTGTTCGCGATCGGCCCGCTCGTGCACGCGGCGACCACCGCCGGGCGCGGCGTCAGGCGCGGCGACGGCGCCGCCACCGCCTCGTCCTCCCGGGTGCTGCGCGTCTACGCCTACGTCTCGGTGCTGGTGATCGTCGCGGGCATGGCCCTCATGTCGCAGAAGGAGGACGGCGTCAAGGAGGGCGAGATCGGACAGACCTGGATCTGGCTCTCGCTCGTCCTCTGGGTGGTCGCGATGGGCATCGTGCTCGGCCTCATCGTCCCGACGCTGAACAAGGCCACCAAGCTGATCGCGGCGCAGGACTCGGTCGTCACGCTTACCGCGCGGGTAGCTGCGTCCGGCGGAGTCGTCGCGCTGATCTTCCTGGTGATCATCGTGCTGATGGCCTACAAACCCGGCAGGTGAGCATCGAAGTCGCCGTCGTCGACGGGGCCGCGACCCGCGAACTGCGCAGGGCCGTCCTGCGACCGGGCTGGCCGGTCGGCTCGCCGATGCACGGCGACGACAACCCGGACGCCGTCCATCTCGCGGCCCTCGACGAGGACGGCGCCGTGGTCGGCTCGTGCGTCGTGCTACCGCGCGCCTGCACGCTGCGTCCGGACGAGCCGGGCGGCTGGCAACTGCGCGGTATGGCGACCGCTCCCGAGCTGCAGGGGCAAGGTATCGGCAGCCGGCTCGTCGCCGCCGCGCTCGAGGAGATCCGGCACCGCGGCGGCGGGCTCGTCTGGTGCGATGCTCGCACCGACGCAGTCGGGTTCTACCAGCGCAACGGCTTCGCGGCCGAGGGCGCGGAGTTCCGACACGCGGAGTCGGGGATACCGCATTACCGGATGTGGCGCATCCTCTAACGGAACCTACTGACGCGCTCACCTCGTCACACGGGGTAAGGGCCGGACGACTGGAGCGGCGTTGCGCGACGAGGAGGGGTTCCGTTCGTTCGTTGAAGCGAACGGCGCCACGCTGCTGCACGCTGCCCGGCTACTGACCGGAGACCACCACCGCGGCGAGGATCTTGTGCAGACCGCATTGATCAAGGTCTACCTGAAATGGGGACGCATCGACACACCGCTGCCGTACGCGCGGCGGGCGCTCGTCAACGCCCACATCGACCAGACCCGGCGGCGGTGGTGGGGCGAGCGGCCGACCGAAACGCTGCCCGAACACGCCGACGCCGACGCCCTCGGTGAGACGGCCGCGTCCGACTCGCGTGACGAGCTGCGCCGCATGCTGGCCGGGCTGGCGGCGAAGGAGCGCGCGGTGATCGTGCTGCGCTACTACTGCGACCTGTCCGAGCAGGACACCGCCGCGACGCTCGGCATGCCGGTCGGCACCGTCAAGAGCACCTGCTCCCGCGCGCTGGCGCGGTTGCGGGTGCAAGCAACGAGCGGAGCAAGCTGATGAGTCCCAGCGAATTCGATCTTCGAGCCGCGCTGCACCACGGCGAGGGCGATGACCTGAACGTCGACCAACTGGTCCTCGGCGCCCGGGCACGTGCCGCGCAGCGCCGGGTGCGCCTGCTGTCCACCGCGGCCGTCGTGGCGGTCGTCGCCGGCGCGAGCGTCGGTATCGCGCAGCTCGCCGGCAACGACAGCGAGCAGGCCGGCTCGAACGCAGCCGGCGCCAGCAGCCCTGCTAACAACCCCAACGCGGACAGCGCGTACGGCGCAGCGGGAAGCGCAAGGTCCGCTCCCCCGCGGGTCAATGGCCCGGCGCTTCCCAGTGGGGTGGCCTGCCCCACAACACGACCGCAGTACCTGCTGCCGGGTGGGGGCAGCCCGGGCCAGTTCGGCGCGAACCAGCCGCTGTTCCGCAAGGCCGTCTCGACGGTCGTCGTCTGCGCATACGGGAGCGCGCTGCAGAAGGCGAGTGGGCCGCATTCCCACCCGGTTCGGCTCGAACTTCGGGACGGCGCGGCAACCCGCCTCGCGGCCAGCCTCGAGAACGCGGCCAAGGCGCCGCCCACCGACGCCTGCGGTGGCGCGGGCGGAGAGTACGAGTTCGCGATCATCGGGGTGACTGAGACCGAGGCTCGCGCCGGCACGGTCACTGCCGCGATCGCCGAGTCAGGGTGCGATCCGGGTGCAGTCACGAACGGCACTGCGGTCCGCTATGGCTGGTCGCCGCCGCAGGACCTCCGGGCGCGGCTGCTGGCGCTCACTCCGGGCGGGCAACCGAAGAGCACCGCGGCGCGTCCCACAGGGTGAGCCGAACGCCTTCGCGGCGACCTCGTCGCCGAAATGACTCGGCGGCGGGCTCCGGGAACGGCATGATGGCGGCGTGCACCTGAGCCAGGACGAGCTGGAGCGCGGCCTGGACCAGGTGCGCGCGTCGCCACCAGACAACGGCACCGTCGAGTTGATCGTGCGCCGCCCCGCGATCGACGAGCGCGAGGAGATCGCCGAAGCGACCCTCGACCTCCACGTAGGTCTGGCCGGCGACAACTGGCGGATGCGCGGCAGCAAGAGCACGTCAGGTGGCGCAGCGCACCCGGACAAGCAGCTGACCGTCATGAACGAGCGGGCGGCCCGGCTTGTCGCGGGCGATGCAGATCGGCGGAAGCTGGCCGGCGATCAGCTCTACGTCGATCTGGACATCAGCCCCGCGAACCTCCCGCCTGGCACCCGGCTCGCGGTGGGCTCGGCGGTGATCGAGGTGACCGAGCCACAGCACCTGGGCTGCGAGAAGTTCGCTGCTCGCTTCGGCGAGGCTGCCTTGCGATTCGTCAACTCCCGGGTCGGCCGGGAACTACGGCTGCGCGGTCTCAACGCGCGGGTCGTCAGCGCCGGCAGCGTCCGTACCGGCGACCCGATCCGCAAGCTGCCGGCCTGAGGCAACGAACGGTTGTGCCGTGGCGGCACCGGGCGACATCCTTCCTGCGCCGTCAAAATCGTCGCCCACCCCTGACTGCGCCGGGGACGAGGATGGACGGACGCGTCGCGCTACAACCCGCGCAGCCGGCGCGGGCCGGTGTCGGCGCGCGCAGTCGGCGGCGCCACCCGCCCGGACACCGCGATGACGTGCGCGCCGATCGGGGTGGCCAGGGCGGTCAGCCGGCACTCGGCGATTTCGGGCAGCGCGTCGCCGAGCGCGGACAGCCGCAACGCAAGATCGGCCAGCGCGTCCAGGTCGCACGGCTCGCTGCCCTGGTAGCCGGTCAGCAGCGGCGACGCGCGCGGCGTGAGGATCAGCTCCTCGGCGTCCTGGGTGGTGAGCGGTGCCGCGGCGTAGGCGGTGTCGCCGAGCAGTTCCGTGGCCACCCCGCCGACGCCGAACGAGACGAGGGCGCCGAACGAGCGGTCGTCGAACACCGACAGCTCGACCAGCACCGTCTGCGCCGGGCGCTCGAAGGACAGCACGACACCGAGGCTGCCGAGCAGCCGCCCGCCCTCCTCCGCGGTCAGCTCCCGACCGGACGGCGTCGACGCCAGCACCTCGTGGACGATGTCGCGCGCCGCGGTGAGCTGGACATCGGGTAGCTCAGGGACGGTGCCCGGCGGGGTGGAGCGCCAGATCGCGTAGCGCACCGCCCGGGCAAGCGCCCGCACCGCCCGCTCCGGTGAGGGGTAGGACGGCACCGAGCCACGTGCGGGAGCGTGCGAGCCACCGGCGGACAGCGCCTCGGGCACGCCCTCGAACCCGAGGAACGTCGAGAGCACCGGCTTCGGGCTCGTCGCCGTCACTGCCCGCACGGCGCGCGCCACCTCGTCGCCGGCACCGCGCTGCAGTGGCGGCACGAACACGACGGTGACGGCGTCCACGTCCGGGTCCTCGACCGCACCGCGCAGCGCCGCCTCGAACGCCGCGCCGCCGGCCTCGACGCCGATGTCGTCCAGCCGGGTGAGCTGCAGCCCCTCGGCCGCGCAGGCGTTTGCGACGAGCACCCCGATCGCCGTGGAGTTGCCCACCACTGCGACCCGGTCGCCCGCCGGCAGCGGTTGCGTCGACAGCAGCAGCGCCACGTCGAACATGCCGCTGACCGTCTCGACCCGGATCACGCCGGACGCCTCGAACAGCGCGCGCGCACTCACCTCCGGCAGCTCGACGGAGGTCTGCTCGAGGCCGTGCACGAGTGCGGCCGTACCGCTCTTGACGGCGATGATCGGCTTGTGGCGGCCGAGCCGTCGGCTCAGCCGGGCGAACTTGCGCGGGTTGCCGAAACTCTCCAGATACATGAGGACGACGTCGGTGCTCTCGTCGGTCTCCCAGAACTGCAGCAGGTCGTTGCCCGAGACGTCCGCGCGGTTGCCCGCCGAGACGAACGTCGACACACCGAGCCCGCGCCGCGCGGCCTCGCCGAGGATGGTCACGCCGAGTGCACCGGACTGCGAGAAGAACCCGACGCGACCGGGCAGCGGGGACAGCGGCGCCAGCGACGCGTTGAGCCGGATGTCGGCCTCGGTGTTGACGATGCCGAGGCAGTTCGGGCCGACCACCCGCATGCCGTACTTGCGTGCCGACGCGACGAGGTCGCGCTGCGCCTCCCGGCCGTCCTTGCGCTCCGCCACGCCGCCGCGCTCGCCGAACCCGCCGGAGATCACGACCAGCCCGCGCACGCCACGCTTCGCGCAGTTCTCCACGACACCGGGGACGGAAGCGGCGGGCACCGCGATCACCACGAGATCGATGTCATCTGGCACGTCCAGGACGGTCGGGTAGGCGCGCACCCCACCGACGTGCCGAGCGTCCGGGTTGACCGGGTACAGCGGGCCGTCGAACCCCATCCGCAGCAGGTTCACGAACACCGCGTTGCCCAACTTGCCCTCGTCGTTGCTCGCGCCGACCACGGCGACGGACTTGGGTCGAAGCAACCGGGCGATCGAGCGAGCCTCGGCGTGCTGCTCGCGCTCGCGCATCACCGCTTCGGTGACCGCGGTCTCGTCGACGTCGAACTCGAGGGTCACCTCGCCGTACTCCATGTGCCGGGTGGTCTCGTACCCGGCGTCGCGGAACACCCGGATCATCCCGGTGTTCTCGGCGAGGACGATGGCGACGAAACGCCGGACACCCACCTCGCGCGCGGCGGCCGCGAGATGCTCGAGCAACACGGACCCGATGCCGCGGCCCTGGTGCCGGTCCGCGACGACGAATGCGACCTCCGCGTCGTCCGTCCCTGGGTGCCGCTCGTAGCGGCCCACGGCGATGATCTCGCCGGCGAGCTCCGCGACGAATGCGACCCGGTCGTGGTGGTCGACGTTCGTGAAGCGGTACAGGTCCCGTTCGGACATTCGGGGGTACGCGGAGAAGTAGCGCAGGTAGCGGGTGCGCTGCGACAGGCCGGCGTGGAACGCCACCAGCGCTTCCGCGTCGCTCGGCCGGATCGGGCGCAGGTGCACGGTGCCGCCGTCGGCCGCGACGACGTCGGCCTCCCAATGTGCGGGTGGGACGGGCTCGGGCTCGGCTTGCTCGGGCGCCGCCGGCAACTCGTCAGTCACGCGGATCGTCCGGATCGAGGCCGAGCAGCGGGAACACCGCCCGGCGGGTCGCGCCGATGGCGCCGTCCAGCCAGCCCTCGCCGCCCGGCTCCCAGGGCCGCACTTCGGGGACCGGCCGCTCCCCCATCGTCGAGGGCAGCTCGCCGCGCACGCCCCGGCTGCGCAGATGCTCGACCCAGCCGGACGGGATCGGGGTGTCGGCGTCGATCGGGCGCCCGGACGCCTCGGCGAGCAGGTGCGTCCAGGTCCGCGGGACGCAGCGGATCAGCCCGTAACCGCCGCCCCCGAACGCGACCCACTTGCCGCCGGTCACGTCATGCGCGAGCCGGTGCAGCTCGGCGATCGCGCTGCGCTGGCCGTCGATCGTCAGCTCGAGGTTGGCGAGTGGGTCCTCGTGGTGGGTGTCGCAGCCGCACTGCGTGACGAGCACGTCCGGGGCGAAGGCGCGCACGGCACCGGGCACGACGGCGCGGAACGCGCGCAGCCACCCGACGTCCCCCGTACCCGGTGGCAGGGCGACGTTCACCGCCGTCCCCTCCGCGTCGCCGGTGCCGATCTCGGTCGGCATCCCGGTGCCGGGGAACAGCGTGCGTGGATCCTGGTGCAGGCTGACCGTCAGCACGCGCGGGTCGTCGTAGAACGCGGTCTGCACGCCGTCGCCGTGGTGGACGTCGATGTCCACGTAGGCGACCCGCTTCGCCCCTGCCGCGAGCAGGGTGCGGATCGCGAGCACGACGTCGTTGAAGATGCAGAACCCGGAGGCGTAGCCACGCATCGCGTGGTGCAGGCCGCCGGCGATGTTGACGGCGTGCTCGACCTCGCCGTTCCACATCCGCAGAGCCGCCTGCACCGACCCGCCGGCGACCAGGGCGGAGGCGTCGTACATGCCCGGGAACACCGGGTCGTCGCTCGTGCCGAGCCCGAAGCCGTTGAAGGACGGGTCCTCGCTGGCACTGCGGACGGCGTCGAGATACGCCGCGTCGTGGATCGTCAGTAGCTGCCGCTCGTCGGCCGGTATCGGTGCGGTGATGTCGAGCGGCTCCAGCACCCCGAGCTCGCGGGCGAGCCGGATCGTCAGGTCCAGCCGGACGGGGTTGAGCGGGTGCTCGCCGAAGTCGTACGCGAGATAGCGCTCGTCCCAGATCGCACCCGTTCGGCACTCCATGCAGCGAACGGTACTTGCGACGGATTTGCACTGGCCTGCGGGCATAGCGTGGGCTGGTGCTGCACCCGGAGTACCCGATCGTCACGAAGCGGCTGTTGCTGCGCCCACTCGACCCGGCCACCGATGTCGATGCGGTGCACGCCTACCAGTCCCGCGAGGACGTCTGCCGCTACATCCCCTACTTCCCGCGCACCCGCGAGCAGGTCGTCGAACGGCTCGCCGATCCCGAGCGGACCCGATCCACGATCGAGAAGGAAGGCCAGCTCGTCAGCCTCGCCGTCGTCGTACGTGAAACCGGAGATCTCGTCGGGGACGTGATCCTGGTGTGGTCCAGTGCCGAGCACCGCAGCGGTGAGATCGGTTATGTCCTCAATCCCGTCCACCAGGGCAACGGCTACGCCGCCGAGGCGTGTCAGGCGTTGCTCGCGCTCGCCTTCGACGACCTCGACCTGCACCGCGTCATCGCCAGGGTGGACGAACGCAACGCCGCGTCGGCCGCCGTCCTGCGTCGGGTCGGCATGCGCCAGGAGGCTGTCCTGCTCGAGAACGAGTGGTTCAAGGGCGAGTGGACGAACGAGATCGACTTCGCGATCCTCGCCGCCGAGTGGCGCACTCGCTGACCAGGGGCGCTCACGCGAGCGCTGACGCGAGGTCGGCGAGCAGGTCGTCGACGGACTCGATGCCGACCGACAGCCGGACCAGGTCGGCGGGCACCTCCAGCGGCGAGCCGGCGACGACGCGTGCGTCATCCGCGCCGGGTGCTCGATCAGCGACTCGACGCCGCCGAGGGACTCGCCGAGCGTGAACAGCCGGCCCGGTTGCAGACCTCGACGGCCGCCTCCTCGCCGCCCGCAGCCGGAACGACACCATGCCGCCGAAGCCCCGCATCTGCTTGGCGGCGATCTCGTGGCCCGGGTGCTCCGGCAGCCCGGGGTAGAGGACCTGCGTCACGGCGGGATGCGCGGTCAGCAACTCGGCGATCCGCTCGGCGTTCGCGCTGTGCCGGTCCATCCGCACGCCCGAGCGTCTTGATGCCGCGCAGCACCAGCCAGGCGTCGAACGGGCCGGCGACCGCGCCCATCGCGTTCTGGTGGTACGCGAGCTCCTCGCCGAGTTCGGCGTCGTCGCGACGACCAGCGCGCCGCCGACGACGTCCGAGTGGCCGCCCATGTACTTGGTCGTCGAGTGCACGACGACGTCCGCGCCGAGCGCGAGCGGCTGCTGCAGGTAGGGCGTGGCGAAGGTGTTGTCGACGACGAGCCGCGCGCCCGCCGCCGCGCGATATCGTCGCGAGCGCCGGCGATGTCGGCGATGCCCAGCAGCGGGTTGGTCGGGCGTCTCGCACCAGATCACCTTCGTGTTCGGACGGACGGCGGCGCGCACCGCGGCCGGGTCGGCTAACGCCACCGGGGTGCACTCCAGCCCCCATCGGGCGACGACCTTCGCGAAGAGCCGGAACGTGCCGCCGTACGCGTCGTCGGGCATGACGACGTGGTCGCCGGGCCTGCAGCAGCGTGCGCAGCAGGGAGTCCTCGGCGGCGAGCCCGGAGGCGAACGCGAGGCCGCGGCGGCCGCCCTCGAGGGCGGCGAGGTTCTCCTCCAGCGCGGTCCGGGTCGGGTTGGCGCTGCGGCTGTACTCGTAGCCGCCGCGCAGCCCGCCGACGCCGTCCTGCTTGTACGTGGACACCTGGTAGATCGGGGACACGACCGCGCCGGTGGTCGGGTCGGGCTCCTGCCCCGCGTGGATCGCGAGGGTCTCGAAGCCGTAGCCGCGCTCACTCATGCAGCGAACCGTACCTACCCGGATTCCCGGCCGACCACAGCTACGCTCGCGGCAGAGCGGCAACAGGACCGCCTCGAAAGGCGTCTGACAGTTATGAAGACGGGGACGCGGCAGGCCGGGCGCCGGGCGGCGGCCGTGCTGGCCGCGGCGACTCTGCTGGCCGGATGTCACACGGGCGCCCGCCCGCTAGCCGCTCCGACTCCGACTCCGATTCCGACACACCTGCCGGTCGTCGCACTGACGTCGAGCACGCCCGCGCCCGCCCCGGAGCCGCCGAGCGTGCGCACCGTCGTCACCCGCAGGCTGGCCACCATCGCGAACCGGCTGCCGAGCGGCGCCGTGTCGGTCGCCGTCCGGAACCTGCGGACCGGAGCGACCTACCGGTGGGGCGAGACGCACGGCATGTGGATGGGCAGCACCTACAAGCTGCTCGTTCTCGAGACACTGCTTCTCGAACGCCAGCGCAGTGGCGGCTGGTTGAGCGACTACGAGCTCGACGACATCACCGAGATGATCGAGCGGAGCAAGAACAAGGCCGGCTACGCCATGTATCTCGACGCGGGCGGCAGCGCGGCACTTTCGGCGGCGGCCAGGCGCCTCGGTCTGCGGCACACCCGGATCGGCCACGCCGATCCGGCGCTGACCGTCACGAGTGCAGGCGACGGCCTCATCCTGCTGCAGCATCTCGTCGTCGGCGGCCCGCTCAACGCCGAGTCGAAGGCCTTTGTCCTCGGCCTCATGCGCGACGTCCAGGCCGACCAGCGCTGGGGCGCGGGGGTCGTCGCCGACCGGGGCACGGCCTTCGCGAACAAGAACGGGTGGATGCGGGTCGGCAACACCAACGGCCCCGGTGCGGACGACAACGGTCACTGGCTCGTCAACAGCCTCGGTGTAGTCCGGGTCGGCGGCCAGCGGCTGCTGATCTCGATCTTCACCGAGCACAACCCGGACTGCTACACGGGTATCGACCTGGTGCAGAGGCTCGCCCGGACGATCACCCCCGTGGTGGTGACGTCGAGCTGAGCCGGACACCGGCCGGCCGGCCTGCAAGCCGCTCGCGTCGGCGGCGGCGTCCGTGCGCTTGTCCGGCCGCATGTCGCGGAATGGGGCCTGGTGCCGATCTGGCTCGTCCAGGCAGGCGCATTCCGCGCGTCCTGAAAGTCTCGCCAACCGCCCCTGTCGGCGGCGGTTCGGGTGATTTGATCTTGCCGCCGCGGAGGTACAGCGTGCCTGTCTGGTTCTGTACTACGCGCGTCATGCTTATCCGGTTAGGTCAGGTAGCTTGGGCAAATGCCGCGTCCTGACTTCCCCCGGACGATCGTTGAGTTCCAGCGCTGGTTTCCCGACGACGAGGCCTGCACGCAGTACCTGTTCGAGTCGCGTTGGCCGGACGGCTTCCGCTGTCCGCGGTGCGGACATGAGCACGCTTGGCCGGTGACCAAGCGCCGGGTGTTGTGGGAGTGCGCGGCCTGTCATCGGCAGACGTCGCTGACCGCGGGCACGGTGCTGCACAAGACGCGCACGCCGCTGCATCTGTGGTTCTGGGCGGCCTACCTGATGAGCACCCCAACGCCGGGGGTGTCGGCGCTGCAGCTGCAACGCCAGCTCGGGCTGAGTCGCTATGAGACGACCTGGATGATGCTGCACAAGCTGCGCCGGGCGATGGTCAACCCCGAACGCGATCCGCTGAGCGGCGAGGTCGAAGTCGACGAGTGCTACATCGGCGGGCCCGAAGCCGGCCTGCGCGGCGGACGCCAACATGGCGACAAAGCCCTGGTCGTGGTGGCCGTAGAGGTCCGGGGCACCGCCAGCGGCCGGGTGCGGCTGGCCGTCGTTCCCGACGCCTCCGGCCCCACCCTGACCGGCTTCGTCCGCGCCAACATCACCGCCGGCGCGATCGTGCACACTGACGGCTTCCGCGGCTACCGACCGCTGCCCAGCCACGGTTACCAGCATCGCCCGCACAGCCAACTTGCCGCTCGCGCCGCCGGTGCGGACATTGACGAGATCCTGCCCCGCGTGCACCGGGTGATCTCCAACCTCAAGAGCTGGCTGCGAGGCACCCACCGCGGCGTGTCCGGTGAACACCTACAGGTCTACCTCGACGAGTACGCCTTCCGGTTCAACC
Organism: uncultured Actinomycetota bacterium; assembly: GCA_963797455.1. Lineage (GTDB taxonomy): Bacteria > Actinomycetota > Actinomycetes > Mycobacteriales > Jatrophihabitantaceae > Jatrophihabitans. The sequence goes on from CAWCPK010000001.1 coordinate 1,353,831, forward strand.
GCCGCCGCACCCCGATGGCCGCCTTCCAGACCCTGCTCGGCTTACAAGCCCAACAGCCGCCAACCACCTACCGGCAGATCGTCGCCAGACCCGAGCCCTTCCCAGCTCACCTGATCTAACCGGATAAGCATGACGCGCGTAATACAAACCGCGACCACCACCCTCCTGCCACCGCGGGTGGTTCAGCTGAACCGCCGATGCAACTTGACCGTTCCCCGCTCCTGCCCGCCTGCACCCCGATGGACCGAGCACCCCCGGGCAAAGGTGAGCGCACACGAGAGCCCATCATCGGCGCGATGCGCACGCGCCGTCGCGCGAGTCTCGGTGCCGCGGGACCGTAGCGACCGTGCAGCGTGTCGTGCTGGTCGCGAATTCGGACCTGCCGGGGCGGCACTTTCGCGGCGTGGCCGTTGTCGGTGCCCGCGCGGAAGATGGCGCGGTGGTGACGATCGCGGATGCGACGGCCGAGCGCTGGGACGACGTCGTCTCCGTCATGGGCACGCGCGGGGAGGCGGCGCGCTGCTGGTGTCAGTGGTTCCGGCACAACCGTCCGGGCTTCTACGCCACGTCGCTCGAGCAGCGGCGGGCCGCACTGCAGGCCCAGACCGGCACGGCGCCGCCGCCGGGGTTGCTGGCCTACGACGCGGCGGGCGTGCCGTCAGGGTGGTGTGCGGTGGCGCCGCGGGCGGACTACCCGCGGTTGACGACGTACCCGGTCGCCGCACCGACCGAGGACGAGGACGGCTTGTGGTCGGTGACCTGCTTCGTCGTGCGCGTGGGCGCCCGCAGGAAGGGCCTCACCGATGTGCTGCTCGACGGCGCGGTCGACCTCGCGCGCCGGCACGGGGCGCGCATCGTCGAGGCCTACCCACTCGACACGATGGTGCGGGCCGCGTCGTCGGCCGAGCTGTTCCACGGCCCGCTGTCGGTGTTCCTCGGCGCGGGCTTCCGCGAGGTGGGCCCCCGGGTCGCGCCTGCCCGCCCGGTGGTTCGCCTGGCCCTGGACCGCTGACCGCCGGCGGCGAGCGGGGCCGAGTCATCGTGCCGCGGTCAGCCGGCGGTGACCTCGTCAGGATGTGTTGGCCGTTGGCGCATAAATCGTGCGCCGACGTGGGCAATGAACCTGCACATGACTGCGGCGTGACCGTGCGGTTCAGCTGAACCGCACGGCTCGCACGCGATCTTGTGCGGATAGCTGCGCTCGAGCGCGGCGTGCTGCACCATCGCGGATCGTCCTGCGTCGTCCGCTCAGCGAGTGGCCAGTTAGGACCCGAGTGGCCGGGTATGACGGCCCACTCGGGTCCAGATGGCCCACTCGATGCCGCAACCGGGACCAGCACGGTCATCGGCCAATACAGTCCGGTTCACCTTCACCGGCAGGCACGACGTCTAGGCGCCGACATCAACACTTCCTGCCGAGGTCAGCCGGCGGCGAGATGGCCGAGCAGGTCCTGCCGGGTGAGCACGCCGGCCGGCTTGCCGTCCACGTGCACCAGCAGCGCGTCCCCCTTGCTCAGCGCGGAGACCGCGGCCGACACCGGCTCGCCCGACCCGATGATCGGCAGCGGCTCGGACATGTGCCGTTCCACCGCGTCGGCAAGCGCCGCGGTGCCGGTGAACAGCGCGTCGAGCAGCGCCCGCTCGGACACCGAGCCGACGACCTCGCCGGCCGTGACGGGTGGCTCGGCCTTCACGACCGGCATCTGCGACACCCCGTACTCGCGCAGGATGTCGATCGCCTCGCGCACCGTCTCGTTCGGGTGGCCGTGCACGAGCGACGGGGTCTCGCCGGACTTCGAGCGCAGCACGTCCGCGACCGTGGCCTCGGCCGACTCGCTCAGGAAGCCGTAGTCGGCCATCCACGCGTCGTTGAAGATCTTCGACAGGTAGCCGCGCCCGCCGTCGGGCAGCAGCACGACGACGACGTCGTCCGGCCCGCAGCGCCCCGCGACCTCGAGCGCTGCGACGACCGCCATCCCGCACGAGCCGCCGACGAGCAGCCCCTCCTCGCGCGCGAGGCGGCGGGTCATCGCGAAGGAGGCAGCGTCGGAGACCGCGATGATCTCGTCACAGATCGTCGGGTCGTAGGTCGCCGGCCAGAAATCCTCGCCGACGCCCTCGACGAGATACGGACGGCCCGTCCCGCCCGAATACACCGAGCCCTCCGGGTCGGCGCCGACGATCCGCACCGTGCCCTGCTCCTTGAGGTAGCGGCCGGTGCCGCTGATCGTGCCGCCGGTACCGACCCCGGCGACGAAGTGCGTGATGCGCCCGTCGGTCTGCTCCCACAGTTCGGGGCCGGTGGTCTCGTAATGGGAGATCGGGTTGTTCTCGTTCGCGTATTGGTCCGGCTTCCAGCCGCCCGGCCGCTCGCCGGCCAGCCGGTCCGAGACGGAGTAGTACGACCGCGGGTCCTCGGGCGCGACGGCGGTCGGGCAGACGACGACCTCGGCGCCGTACGCGCGCAATGTGTCGATCTTGTCCCGGCTGACCTTGTCCGGGCAGACGAAGACGCAGTGGTAGCCACGTTGCTGGGCGACGATGGCCAGCCCGATGCCGGTGTTGCCCGACGTCGGCTCGACGATCGTCGCGCCCGGCAGCAGCTCGCCGGACGCCTCCGCGGCGTCGATCATCCGGACCGCGATGCGATCCTTCACCGACCCGCCGGGGTTGAGGTACTCGACCTTCGCCAGGACGGTCGGGGCGAGGCCCGCGCTGACGCGGTTCAACCGGACCAGCGGGGTGTTGCCGATCAGCTGTACGACGGAATCGCTGAAACGCATGCCCGACACATTGCCACTAACCTCGGCTCGTGACACTGCGCCGGGCCCACCGCATCGCCCTGTTCACGGGCGGCAGCCTCGGCGGCCTCACCGTCACGGGCCTCGCCGCGCTCGTCGGGGTGATCTGGGGCGAGGTCAAGCTCGCCGAGCGCCGCATCCCGGTCGCCACGGACGCCCCGCCGGAGCACAACGACACGGTGTGGGCCGCGGCCGGCGTGAGCCGCACCCGGCCGCCGATCCGGCTCGCGATGGTCGGCGACTCGCTGGCCGCCGGCTACGGCGTCTACCGCGACCGCGACACCCCCGGTGCGCAGCTCGCGATCGGCATCTCGGAGGCCGCCCGGCGTCCCGTCCACCTCACCAACGTGGCCGTCGTCGGCGCCGAGTCCCCGGATCTGTTCGTCCAGGTCGACGCGCTCGGCCGCAAGCGGCTGGATCTCGCGATCATCATGATCGGCGCGAACGACGTCACCGAGCGGACGAAGCCCTCCGTCGCGGTCCCCTTCCTCGAGGAGACCGTGCGCCGGCTGCGGGCGATCGGCGCCGAGGTGGTCGTCGGCACCTGCCCGGACCTCGGCACGATCCGGCCGCTGGCGCAGCCGCTGCGCGCCTACGCCCGGCGCCTGTCGCGGGAGATGGCCCGCGCGCAGACGGTCGCGGTGGTGGGCGCCGGCGGGCGCACGGTGTCGCTCGGCGACCTGCTCGGCCCACTGTTCATGACCCGCCTCGAGCTGTTCTCCGAGGACCAGTTCCATCCGTCCGCGGCCGGCTACGCCGAGGCGGCGCGCGCCGTCCTGCCGTCCTGCCTGGACGAGCTGGGGCTGCGCACCCGCGCCCGCTCGGTCAGCGCGTTCACCACGCGGCGCGTCAAGACGGCGAAGCGGGCGGCCGCGCAGGCCGTGGCGCACCCGGGTGCCGAGGTCGCGGGCGCCGAGCGGTTCGGGCGCAGCGAGGGGCGCCGCGGCCCGTTCGCGCAGCTGCGCCGCCGGCTGCCGCGCCGGCCACAGGCCCGCTCGCCGGAGGACGCCATCCCGGTCAGCGCCGCGCCGTCCCTATAGTTCTGGAAGACCGAAGGAGCCGTCCATGCCCGAAGCCGTCATCGTCGCCACCGCCCGCTCGCCGATCGGCCGGGCCGGCAAGGGATCGATGGTCAGCATCCGCCCCGACGACCTCGCGGGCCAGATCGTGCGCGCGGCGCTCGACAAGGTGCCCGAGCTCGATCCGCACGACATCGACGACCTGATGATGGGCTGCGGGCAGCCGGCCGGCGAGTCGGGCAACAACATCGGGCGGGTCGTCGCCATGGAGCTCGGCTACGACTTCCTGCCCGGCACCACCGTCAACCGCTACTGCTCCTCGTCGCTGCAGACCTCCCGGATGGCCTTCCACGCCATCAAGGCAGGCGAGGGATCGGCGTTCGTCTCGGCGGGCGTCGAGACCGTGTCGCGCTACGTCAACGGCAGCGCGGACGGTTGGCCGAACACCCACAACGACAAGTACGCCGAGGCCGAGGCGCGCACCGCGAAGGCGGCCGAGTCGGGCGCGTCCGAGTGGCACGATCCGCGCGCGGACGGGCTGGTGCCCGACCTCTACATCGCCATGGGCCAGACGGCGGAGAACCTCGCGCTGCACAAGAACGTCAGCCGCGAGGAGATGGACCACTTCGGGGTCCGCTCGCAGAACCTCGCCGAGGCGGCCCAGGCCAACGGCTTCTGGGCCGGCGACATCACCCCGATCACGCTGCCGGACGGCAGCGTCGTGTCGAAGGACGACGGCCCGCGCGCCGGCGTCACCTACGAGGCGGTCGCGGGCCTGAAGCCGGTGTTCCGGCCGGACGGCCGGGTGACGGCCGGCAACTGCTGCCCGCTCAACGACGGCGCGGCGGCGGTCGTGATCATGAGCGACGCGAAGGCCGCCGAGCTCGGGCTGACGCCGCTGGCGCGGATCGTGGCCACCGGGGTGAGCGGGCTCTCGCCGGAGATCATGGGCTCGGCCCGGTCGAGGCGACCCGCAAGGCACTGGCGCTGGCCGGCATGTCGATCGGCGACATCGACCTCGTCGAGATCAACGAGGCGTTCGCCGCGCAGGTCATCCCGTCCTACCAGGATCTCGGCATCGACCTCGACCGGCTCAACGTCAACGGCGGCGCGATCGCGGTCGGTCACCCGTTCGGCATGACGGGCGCCCGGATCACCACCACGCTGATCAACTCGCTGCGCTTCCACGACAAACAGTTCGGCCTCGAGACCATGTGCGTGGGCGGCGGCCAGGGCATGGCGATGATCATCGAGCGGCTGAGTTAGCTTCGCGTGTAACCCAACAGGCGCAGGATCTCGATGTAGAGCCAGATCAGCGTCACGGTGATGCCGAACGAGGCGTACCACGCGAACTTCTGCGGGGCCCCCTGCCGGATGCCGCGCTCGACCATGTCGAAGTCGTAGACGAGGTTGAGCGACGCGATCACGATGCACACCAGGCTGAAGACCACCGCGAGCGGACCGCCGGAGCGCAGCCCCAGACCGTCCGACGTGAACAGGTAGGCGACCAGGTTCACGACCATCAGGCCGAAGACCCCGATCGTGGCCCCGACGAGGATGCGGGTGAACCGCGGCGTGACCCGGATGGCGCCGATCTTGTAGACGAACAGCATGCCCGCCGCGACCATGACCGTTCCGGTGATCGCCTGGATGACGATGCCCGGCCAGCGGCTCTCGAACGCGTGACTGATCGCGCCGAGCAGCACGCCCTCGGCCGCGGAGTAGATCAGCGCGGTGACCGCGTTCACCCGCATCGTGAACGCCATGAACAGCCCGAGCCCGAGGCCGGCCATCATCGAGATGAGCAGCACCGGCGTGTAGAGCCGCTCCGGAAGCGCGACCCAGGTGATTGCGCCGGCGAGCAGGATCGTGCCGAGCATCGCTGCGGTGCGCTGGACGACGTCGTCGAGCGTCATGTAGCGGGCCGGTGCCCGCGGGCCGGCGTAGGCCGGCTTGTCGAACATGTCCTGCAACGCGGCCGGCGACGGCGCGTTGTTGCCGCCACCTGCGGCTCGGCCGAACTGGTTGATCACCGGGTTGGGCACGGCGGCTCTACCTCCTGCGTAGCTGATGACCGCTCATGGTTCGAGCGGCTCGTCGGTAAAACGAACCATAGACAACCGCAGTTCCCTGGGGTGTCTGTCACTCTTGCTTGCCGCCAGTCTAGCCGCGAGTAGATTTATCTGGAACTACGTGTACCACTGACTTTCCGAGCACCCGAGGAGCGCGAAATGGCAGGCCGCAACCGGCGCGGACGTGACGCGATGGGCGTCGGTCTCGCGGCGTTGAACCGACTAGCGGGTGTCGCCGCCATCGACAAGCTCAAGCTGCGCAAGCCGATCGAGCGGGCGGTATACGAGGGGAGCAAGGCGGGGTTTCGAGGCGTCGGCGTCGCGAACCGGAGGTTCGCAGCGGTGCAGCAGCGCGGCAAGCCAGAGCGTCCCGGAACGCCAACCGGCCGCGACCTGTTCGATCTCACCCCGACCGACGAGCAGCAGATGATCGTCGACGCCACCCGCGAGTTCGCCGCCGAGCAACTGCGGCCGCTCGCGGGGCAGGCCGACGCCGACTGCGCGGCTCCGCCCGAGGTCCTCAAGCGGGTCAACGCCGAACTCGGCGTCACCCTCGTCGGGGTCCCCGAGGCGCTGGGCGGCATGGGCGCCGAGCGGTCGGCGACCACCGGCGCACTCGTCGCCGAAGCCCTGGCGCACGGCGACATGGGCCTCGCGGTCGCGTGCCTCGCTCCCGCCGCGGTGAGCAACGCGCTCGTACTCTGGGGCGACGAGACCCAGCAGGCCACGTACCTGCCGGCGTTCGTCGGGGACGACGTCCCCGCCGCGGCGCTGGCCGTCCTCGAACCGCGGCCGCTGTTCGACCCGTTCGAACTGAAGACCACGGCACGGCGGACGGCCGGTGGCTACACGCTGTCCGGCGTCAAGTCGCTCGTCCCGCGCGCCGCCACCGCCGAGCTGTTCATCGTCGCCGCCGCCCTCGACGGCGTGCCGGCGCTGTTCATCGTCGAGTCCGGGACGAAGGGCGTGCTGATCGAGAGCGAGCCGGCGATGGGCCTGCGCGCCGCGTCGACCGCACGTCTCACGCTCGAGGACGCCGCCGTGCCGGGCGGCGCACTGCTGGGCGGCGGTGCTGAGACACGCTCGGGTCGCAAGCTCCCCTCGGAAGACGTCTATGCCGACTGCATCCGGCTCTCCCGCATCGGCTGGGCGGCGCTGGCGTGCGGCACCGGCAAGGCCGTCCTCGACTACGTCATCCCCTATGTCAACGAGCGCAAGGCGTTCGGCGAGCCGATCAGTAACCGGCAGGCGGTGGCGTTCATGGTCGCCAACATCGGCATCGAGCTGGAGGGTGCCCGGCTGGTGACGCTGCGCGCCGCCGCGCGCGCCGAGCAGGGCAAGTCGTTCGCGCGCGAGGCCGGCCTCGCGCGCCGGCTGACGAGCGAGTACGGCATGCAGATCGGCAGCAACGGCGTGCAGTTGCTCGGCGGGCACGGCTACGTCAAGGAGCACCCGGTCGAGCGCTGGTATCGAGATCTGCGCGCCACCGCGGTCATGGAAGGGGTCGTCCTCGTATGACCATCAATCTCGAGACCCCGAAGAAGTTCGACATGCTGATCAACCAGGCGCATCAGGTGTCGACGGAGATCTTCCGGCCGATCTCGCGCAAGTACGACAGAGCCGAGCACGAGTACCCCAAGGAACTCGACATGCTCGCGTCGCTGATAGACGGCATGAACGCCTCGGGCGAAGTCAGCACCGGCGCGCGCGGCGTCCGGCGCAAGGACGGCGACAAGGGCAACGTCAACGGCACCAACATGTCCGGCGTCCTGTCCGTGATGGAGGCCTGCTGGGGCGACGTCGCGATGGTGCTCTCGATGCCGCGGCAGGGCCTGGGCAACGCTGCGATCGCATCGGTCGCCAACGACGAGCAGCTGGAGCGCTTCGACAAGCTGTGGGCGTCGATGGCGATCACCGAGCCGGGCTTCGGCTCCGACTCGGCGGCGGTCACCACGACGGCCGTCCTGGACGGCGAGCACTACATCATCAACGGCGAGAAGATCTTCGTCACGGCCGGCGGCCGCTGCGACGCCGTCGTCGTGTGGGCCTCGCTCGACCGTTCGCTCGGACGCGCCGCGATCAAGTCCTTCGTCGTCGAGAAGGGCACGCCCGGGATGGCGGTCGAGCGGCTCGAGCACAAGCTCGGGATCCGCGCGTCGGACACCGCCACGATCCGGTTCACCGACTGCCGGGTGCCGAAGGAGAACCTGCTCGGCGCACCGGACATCGAGTTGGAGCAGGGCTTCGCCGGCGTCATGCAGACTTTCGACAACACCCGCCCGCTCGTCGCCGGCATGGCGCTCGGCTGCGCCCGCGCCGCGCTGGACGAGATCGAGGATGTGCTCGAAAGGGCCGGCGTCGAGGTCGACTACGACCGCCCCGCGCACACCCAGCACGCCGCGGCGGCGGCGCATGCTGCAGATGGAGGCCGACTGGGAAGCCGCCTACCTGCTGACGATGGAGGCCACCTGGATGGCCGACAACAACAAACCCAACTCCTTGCAGGCCTCGATGGCGAAGGCGAAGGCGGGCCGGGTCGGCGTCGACATCACGCTGCGCTGCGTCGAGCTCGCCGGGGCGCTGGGCTACAGCGAGAACTCGTTGCTCGAGAAGTGGGCGCGGGACTCGAAGATCCTCGACATCTTCGAGGGCACCCAGCAGATCCAGCAGCTGATCGTCGCGCGGCGACTGCTCGACAAGAACTCCGCCGAGCTGAAGTAACCCGTCCGACTGGGCCGTTCTCCTCTGCCGCCGCGCGCTACCGAGATGGAGGCTGGAGGTGTCACAGAAGGAGTGATGATGATGGTCGCCCAGACAAAGGCGTGGAAAGAGGTCAACGCGCGGTTCGAGGCGCTCGGAGAGCACCTGCACAGCCGGTTCGAGGAGGCCGGCGCGGACGTTGGTACTGAACGGGAGGCGTTCGAGGAGTCGCTGCGGCACGCGCTGTCCGCACTGGAAGAGGCGTTCGGCTCGGCCAGCAAGGTCGTGCGCGACCCCGTGCTGCGCAGCGACCTGAACGCGCTAGCGACGGCCGTCCGGTCCGCCTTGACGGCGACGGTCGACCGGGCCGGCGAGCAGGTGCGCAACCTGACGACACCGGTTCGCCGGGCACTGCCGAAGGGCAAGAAGGCTGTGGTGCGTGCTGCCAAGCCGACGGTGAAGAAGCCCGCGGTGACCAAGCCGGCGGCGAAGGCGGCCCACAAGCCCGTCGTCGGCAAGCCGGCGACGCGCAAGCGCACGAAGGTCTGACGTCCGGTTCGCAGCAGCAGCAGCGGCACAAATCGTCGGTGCCGCGCAATAGGCTCGCCCCGTCCTCGGCGGAAAGGGTGAGCGATGCTCGGCACGACGGCGCGGTTAGTGCTGTTCGCGTCGTCGTACGCGCCGCTGCTGGCCCTGTTCGCCGTGCTCGACTCGTTCGGGCGCGGCTGGCCGAGCGTCGTCTGCGCCTCAGTGGCCGGGGCGAGCGTCGTCGCCCTGTTCGCCGTCTGGCGATTGATCGGCACCGTCGCACCCGACCACCTGCGCCTTTCGAGCAGCAGGTCCCGCGACGCTGATGTCATGGCGTACTTCGTCAGCTACGTCGTTCCGTTCGCCGCGGTCGACGCCACAACGAAGACGAAGATCGCGCTCGGGGTGTTCGCCGTCATCCTGGCCGCCTTGTACCTGCGTGCGTCGATCTTCTACATCCACCCGCTGCTGCTCATGGCCGGGTATCACGTCTACGACGCCGTGACCGAGTCCGAGGTTCCGGTCACGGTCGTCACCCGACGGCGGTTCATGCCGCAGCACGAGGTGCTGTGGGCCTCGCCCGTCGGCCCGTCGGTCTTCGTCGAGCGGAATCCCGCATGACTGCCGAGCAGGCACTCGCAACCCTCGAGGCGTTGGGCCCGCTAGCCGAGCTGGGCCTTGCGTTCAGCGTCGTCGCACCGGATGCCAGCGGTGAGCCGCACGCGTACCGGGTCACGCTGAGCGACGGCGGGAAGCAGGATCTTGCCGAGATCGCCGAGCGCACCCGGGCGAGCCTCCGGCAGGCCACCCTGCTTGCCTACGACGCCGTCGGCACGATCCCGTCCTCGCACGCCATGTACGTGCCTGCCGCCGGCGCAGCGACTCTTACGCCCACCCAGGCCGTCATCGATTCCGGCGACGCCGACGCGTTCGACGCGAGCGTCGAGTACGCGCGGACGGCCAGCACGGCGGTCGCCCGGTTCTCGACGCAGGCGGGCCTATCCGCCGCGTTCTACCGCGTCGGCGAGTCGCTATTGCAGTTCAGCAAGAAGAAGCTGCTCGGGTTGGTCTTCCGGGACGGCCAGTACCACCGGCTCGAACCCGCCGACGTGCTGCTGATGAAGTCGAGTTTCGACGTGACCGTGGTGGGCGGGTTCGCGTTCTTCACGTCGAAGGCGACGTTCGAGCGCGCCTTCGGTTTCCTCGACGAACTGCAGCGGACGAGCGCGGAGACCTTCGACGTGGTCACGTCCGCGCTGCGCATCGAGGGGATGGCAGCGCTGCGGGCCGCGGCGACGAGCAACCCGCAGATGATGGCGAAGATGGCCTCGATCAAACGCAACATGGACGACGATCCGGGCTACGCGGACGCGATGACGATGCGCCGGCTGGTGCGCTTCGTGCACGCTCATCCGGATCTCGGTATCGAGGTCACCAGCAGCGCAGCCGGGCAAGCGCTCGTCTTCGACCCGTCCCCGGCGAAGCGGTTCCGGATCCTCAACCTGCTCAACGACGACTACCTCAAGTCCGTCCTCACCGAACGCGAGTACGAAGTGACGTCCAAGGTGCATCGCCGGGCGTAGCGCCCGGCGGCGCCGTCCGCTGAATCGGGTTATGCGGCGGAGGCGGCCGAGGCGTGCTTCGTCAGGTCGGCAGCCGGCGACAGCGCGTAGGCCAGGATCTCGGCCACGTCGCCGACCGGCCGGACGTCCAGGACCTCGAGCACCTCGGCCGGGACGTCGTCGAGATCCGGCTCGTTGCGCTGCGGGATGAACACGGTCTTCAGCCCGGCGCGCTGGGCGGCCAGCAGCTTCTGCTTCACCCCGCCGATCGGCAGCACCCGCCCGTTCAGGGTCACCTCACCGGTCATGCCGACATCGGAGCGGACCGGACGGCCGGCGGCGAGCGAGGCCAGCGCAGTCACCATCGTGACGCCGGCCGACGGCCCGTCCTTCGGCACCGCGCCGGCCGGCACGTGCAGGTGGACGGCCCGATCGAACGCGGCACCGTCGATGCCGTGCGCCGCGCCGTGCGAGCGCAGGTAGCTCAGCGCGATCTGCGCCGACTCCTTCATGACGTCGCCGAGCTGTCCGGTGAGGGTCAATCGCGGCTCCCCCGCCATGGCGGTCGCCTCGATGAACAGCACGTCGCCGCCGGCGCCGGTCACCGCGAGCCCGGTCGCGACGCCCGGCACGGCCGTCCGCTCCGCCGACTCCGGCAGGAACCGCGGACGGCCGAGGAAGTCGCGCAGGTTGTGCTCGTCCACCGCTATCGGCCCGGACTCGGTGTCATGCTCGCTCCGCGAGCGTCGCTCGGTGTCATGCTCGCTCCGCAAGCGTCGCTCGGTGTCAGCTCGCTCCGCAAGCGTCGCTCGGTCGCGAGCCGGGTCGCGACCTTGCGCAGCACCCGGGCGAGCGCCCGCTCCAGCTGCCGCACCCCCGCCTCGCGGGTGTACTCGCCCGCGAGCCTGGCGCAGCGCCCCGTCGCTGATGGTCACCTCGTCCTCGGTCAGCGCCGCCCGCGTCAGCTGCCGCGGCAGCAGGTGGGTGCGCGCGATCGCGACCTTGTCGTCCTCGGTGTAGCCGTCGAGCGTGACGACCTCCATCCGGTCGAGCAGCGCCGCCGGGATGGTGTCGGCGACGTTGGCGGTCGCCAGGAACAGCACGTCGGACAGGTCGAGGTCGACCTCCAGGTAGTGGTCGCGGAACGTGTGGTTCTGCGCCGGGTCGAGCACCTCGAGCAGCGCCGCGGCCGGGTCGCCGCGGAAGTCCGAGCCGACCTTGTCGATCTCGTCGAGCAGGACGACCGGGTTCATCGAACCGGCCTCCGTGATGGCGCGGACGATGCGGCCCGGGCAGCGCGCCGACGTAGGTGCGCCGGTGGCCACGGATCTCGGCCTCGTCCCGCACGCCGCCGAGGGCGACGCGGACGAACTTGCGGCCGAGCGCACGCGCGACGGACTCGCCGAGGGACGTCTTGCCGACGCCGGGCGGGCCGACGAGCGCGAGCACCGCGCCCGAGCCACGTCCGCCGACGACCTCCAGGCCGCGCTCGGCGCGCCGGGAACGCACGGCGAGGTACTCGACGATGCGGTCCTTGACGTCGTCCAGCCCGTGTGGTCGGCGTCGAGGACCTCCCGCGCACCCAGGATGTCGGTGGAGTCGGTCTGTCCGGGTCGACCACGGCAGCTCGAGGACGGTGTCCAGCCAGGTGCGGATCCAGCCGGCCTCCGGGCTCTGGTCACTCGAGCGCTCCAGCTTGCCGACCTCGCGCAGCGCCGCCTCGCGGACCTTGTCGGGCAGGTCGGCCGCCTCGACGCGGGTGCGGTAGTCGTCGGCGCCGTCCGGCTCGTCCTCGCCCAGTTCCTTGCGGATCGCGGCGAGCTGCTCGCGCAGCAGGAACTCGCGCTGCCGCTTGTCCATGCCCTCGCGGACGTCGTCGCGGATCTTCTCGGTGACCTCGAGCTCGGCGAGGTGCTCGCGCCCCCAGCCGAGGACGAGCGTAAGCCGGGCCTCGACGTCGGGCGTCTCGAGCAGCTCGCGCTTCTGCTCGTCGGACAGGTACGGCGCGTAGCCGGCCATGTCGGCGAGCTCGGACGGGTCGGTGATCTGCTGGACGGAGTCGATCACCTGCCAGGCGTTGCGGCGCTGCAGGATGGCGACGACGACCTGCTTGTACTCGTCGGCGAGCTCGCGCACGCGCGTCGGTGACCGGCGCGTCCTCGACCGGCTCGGCCTCGACCCAGAGCGCGGCGCCGGGCCCGGGGACGCCGGAGCCGATCCTGGCGCGCCGACCGGCCCGGAGCACCGCCGCGGGGGCGCCGCCGGGCAGCCGGCCGACCTGCTCGATCTCGGCGATGACGCCGTAGACCGGGTAGCGGTCGGCGAGGCGGGGCGCAAGCAGCAGCTGCCCACTCGAGCCGGCCCGGGCGGCGTCGATCACGGCGCGGGCATCACCGTCCAGCTCGATCGGCACGACCATGCCGGGCAGCACGACGACGTCGGGCAGGGACAGGATCGGGAGGGTCAACACGTCGGACACGAAGTTCCTCGATTCTTGAGCGTTACCGACTCAAGTCCGGCCGAACGAGAGATGTTCCCGCATCCGGAGGCGCCCTCCGTCCGCTGCCAGCGAACACGTTGACGCGAGTTGTCCCGGCTTCGTCGGCACCTGCCCGGACGAAGCCGGGACAACTTGGGAAGATCAGTCGGTGGTACCGCTGTAGACGTGCGGCATGATCGCGTTCGGCGGGATCACGCCCAGCCGGCCGGCCTGGTAGTCCTCGAGGGCCTGGACGAGCTCGTCGCGGGTGTTCATGACGAACGGGCCGTAGTGCACCATCGGCTCACCGATCGGCTCGCCGCCGAGCAGCAGCACCTCGAGTGAGCTCGTCCGGCTGTCCTGCCTGCTGTCCGCAGCGATCGTCAGCCGGTCGCCGGCGCCGAACACCGCGAGCTGGCCGGCCTGGATCGGCTCGCCCTTCGGCCCGACGGTGCCCGATCCGGCGAACACGTAGGCGAGCGCGTTGTAAGTCGGCTGCCACGGGAGCGAGAGCTGCGCACCAGGCGCCACCGACGCGTGCAGCAAGGTGATCGGCGTGTGCGTCGAGCCCGGCCCAACGTAGCCGTCGACCTCGCCGGCGATCACCCGCAGCAGCGCGCCGCCGTCCGCGCTGGCGAGCAGCAGCAGATCCGACGCCTCGACCGGCTGGTAGGCCGGCGTCACGAACTTGTCCTTGGCGGGCAGGTTCACCCACAGCTGGAAGCCGTTGAACAGCCCGCCCGCCTCGACGAGCCGCTCGGGCGGCGTCTCGATGTGCAGCAGGCCGGCGCCTGCGGTCATCCACTGGGTCGCGCCGTCCCGGATCACCCCACCGCCACCGTGCGTGTCCTGGTGGATGAACTCGCCGTCGATCAGGTACGTCACGGTCTCGAAGCCGCGGTGCGGGTGCCAATCGGTCCCACGCGGCTCGCCGGCGGCGTAGTCCACCTCCCCCATCTGGTCCATCATGATGAACGGGTCGAGGTAGCGGTACGGGAGGCCGGCCATCGTCCGGCGCACTGGGAAGCCCTCGCCCTCGAACCCGGTCGGACCCGTCGAGACGGTCAGGACCGGGCGCTCGGTGTCGCCGAGAGCCGCGCTCTTCACCCGCGGCAGCACCAGCGTGTCTGCGGTGACGGCAGCCATTCTGTCTCACTCTCCTCAAGATGGTTGCATACGCAACTGCTTGGGGAACAGCACTCCGCGGAAGGCTATTCCAGTCAAGGACACCGACACGAAGTGAGGGACGGATGCTGTTCGGCAAGGAGCATGTGGAGCGCTACGAGGCCACTGACGGGGCGGAGGGCTACAACTGGCAGAACGGGACGACGATCCTGTTGCTGCACACCAAGGGGCGCAAGTCCGGCAACGAGTACACCAGCCCGCTGATCTACAGCGACTACGACGGCAAGTACCTGATCGTCGCGTCCAAGGGCGGTGCGCCCGAGCCCCCGGACTGGTATCGCAACCTCGAGGCCGACGCGGCCGTCACCGTCCAGATCAAGGGCGACAAGTTCACGGCCAGGGCCCACACCGCCACGCCGGAGGAGAAGCCGGCGATGTGGCAGCGCATGGTCGAGGTCTGGCCCGACTACGAGAACTACCAGAAGCGCACTGATCGCGAGATACCGGTCGTCGTCCTCGAACGGGCGTGACAAGCTAGCTCCATGGCAGAAAAGGACGGGGCGCCCGACGCGGCGAAGGACAAGTTTCGCGAAGCGCTAGAACGCAAGCGCGCGAAGCAGCACCTGCACGAGGCCGCGTCCCAGAACGATTCGAAGGTGCACGACACGCACGGTGCCGAAGGGGGCAAGCGCACCTTCCGCCGCAAGAGCGGTTCTTCGTAGGAGCGCGTGGCGCTCAGATGACCGGCCACGCCTCCCAGTGCTCGCTCGGGGCGTAGCGGCCGCGGTAGAAGATCAGCGGATGCCGGAGCGGGTCCGAGCGCAGCGCACGCACCGCGCCGATCACGATGGTGTGATCACCGCCGTCGTACTCGGTGGCGAGCTCGCAGTCGATCCACGCCGAGACGCCCGCGAGGATCGGCGCGCCGAGCGGGCTCGGCGTCCACGCCACGGCCGCGAACCGGTCGACTCCCGGCCGGGCGAACTGCTCGCTGAGTTCGTGCTGGTCGTGGGCCAGCACGTTGACGCAGAAGCTGCCCACCTCACGGATGTGCGGCCAGGTCGTCGACGTGCGGGCCGGGTTGAAGCTGACCAGCGGCGGGTCGAGGGACAGCGACGCGAAGGACTGGCAGGTGAAGCCGAGCGGACGCTCGCCTTCCGAGGGGAACTTGCGACCCGAGCGTGCCAGAGCGGTGACCACGACGACCCCGGTCGTGAACGTGCCGAGCACCGCGCGCATGAGGTCGGGCGTCACGTCGCCAACGTCGTCCCGGTCCACCCTGCGCGACACTACCGACCCCGACCGCGCTGGGGCTGAGCGGTCGGTGATCAACACCCCCTCAGCCACACGCCGATGTGGCTGAGGGGGTATTCAGGCGTTGAGCGCGGGGGACGCCGGTCCGAGATCGGTGGATTCACTCGACCCCGATACGCCTTGCTTGATCGACTCCAGGATGGCCAGTCCCTGACCGACGAGCGAGGAGACGACCTCCGTGACGCCTTCCGATCCGTTGAGCACCGTCAGGTGTGAGCCGGCCAGGCCCTGGGCGGCCTTCTCCACGATGAGCGGCAGTTGGGCGATGAGCTGTTGATCAAGTGCGACCCGGTTGTGGGACTGGGCCGCCTCGGCGAGGATCTTGGTCCGCTCCGCGTCGGCCGCGGCGAGAATCTTGACCTTCTCCGCGTCGGCTTCCGCCGGCCGGACGACGGTGGACACGAGCGTCTGGCGGGCCAGCTCGGCCTGCTGCTGGGCGAGCGCGGTCTGCGCGTCGATGACCTGCTGCTGCGCCAGGGCGTGGGCGAGTGGGCCGGACTGGTCGGCCTTGGCTTGCGCCGCCTGGGTCTCGGCGGCGAACGCGGCCTTGGCGACGGCCGTCTGGCGGGCGAAATCGGCCTGGTTGCGGTCGGACTCCTGCTGCGCCTCGGCCGCGACCTGGGCGGCCTTGGACCGGGTCACTGCGGTCTCGGCCTCGTAGTTGGCCTGGTTGCGAGCCGACTCCTGCGCCGCCGCGGCCGCTGTCGCTGCCGCGGCGGACTTCGCAGCCTCCACGTCGGCGGCGTACTGGGCTTGGACCACCTCGGTCTGCCGGCCGTACTCGGCCTGCGCGCGCAGCGATGCCTGCTGGGCCTCTGCGGCGGCCTGGTCGGCCTGCGACTCGGCGACTTTCGCCGCGCGCTGGATGGCCGCGTTGTGCGGTGCGGCCATCGCCGCGATGTAGCCCAGTCCCATGTCGTCGATCGACTGGATCTGCAAGGCATCGACGGTCAGGCCGATCTTGGCCATCTCCTCCTTCGAGCCGTCCAGCACTTCGGAGGCAAGCTTCTGTCGCTCGGTGACGATCTCCTCGACGGTCATCGACCCGATGATCGAGCGAAGGTGCCCGGAGAAGATCCGTCCGGTGAGCACCGACATCTGGGTCTGGTCGGACAGAAACCGCTGTGACGCGTTGACGATCGACTCGGTGTCGTTACCCACCTTGAACGCGATCACCGCCTTGACCTTGAGGGCGATGCCCTGCTTCGTCACGCAGTTCTCCTCGACCTCGGCTTCCGACATCGACAAGGTGATGAACCGCACGTTGCGAAACATCGGCGCGACGAAGGCGCCGCGACCGGTGACCACCCGGAACGGCGCCTCCGAGCCCCGCGCCTTGCCTCCGGAGATCAGCATCGCTTCGTCGGGAGCTGGAACGTGGTAACCGAGCATGGCGGCTGGTTCTCCTCAGGGTAAGAAACGGGTCACAGTTCGAGCAGCGAATCGATCGGGTCCGACCACGGCAACACGATCACGGTGCGCGGACCCAGGGTCTGCACGATGATCACCGCCTGGCCCTTGGCGAGCGGCTCCGCAGAGCGGGCGATGAACGTCTCGGTCCCACCGCGGATGCGCACTTCGACCTCGCCGGGGCCCGCCTCGCCGCGGGTCGCTGTCGTGATTCGCCCGGCCAGGCCGATCGGGGAACTGCCGGGCGTCATCCGCGGGCTGACTGCGAAGGCCCGCCGCTGATCTTCACGGGCGGGATGTTACTACCGCTTCACCGCCTCGCCAGCGCAGGGAACCGACCGAGGGCCGAGGCGAATGCCCGGCGCCATCAGGTGGCCGTGGCGGGATCCGGGCGCGCTGCGGTGCGGCGGCGCAAGACGACCGCGGGGACGACCCGCGGGCGGTGGCGCAACCAGCGAGAGGAGTCACCGCGCGTACGCGTGCGGCGGCCGGCTTGCACGGCGCGCGCTTGCTCTGCCTGCCGCGTGAGGTCGGCGCGGTGCTGGCTGACCAGCACCCCCATGATCAGCGGCTGCATCATCATCAGTGCTCTCCTTCGTCGGACGCAGGACTGCGTCGAGCACTGACGGTATGGATCTGAGGTGCTGTGCTGCATTGGGAGATCTCCGCATGTTTCCCGATCCTGGGCTTGACAGATCCCTTAGGGGTCGTGCGCCGAGGGTCTTGAAGCAAGATCATCGGCAGTTTGGCTGACAGCGGCCGGCACCGCGGCACTGTGGGACGATCACGCCATGAGCGCTGACTTGGAACTGGCCATGACCGAGTTCCAACGATGCATCGCAGAACGTGACGGCGCGGCTGCCGCCGACGTGCTCGACGCGGAGTTCGCCCTCGTGCTCGTCCAGCCGGTCGCGGCCGTAGTGCCAAGAGAACGCTGGCTGGCCACGTTGCCCGATTACGTGGTGCACTCCTATGACATTCAAGAGCAGTTGATCGATGTGGATGGCAGCGTCGCTGCGGTGCTGCACCGAGCGCAGATGCACGCGACGGTCGGCGGGGCGGACCGCAGCGGCGTCTTCATCGTGACGGATGTCTGGCGACAGCGGGACGGGCAGTGGCGGGTCTGGAAGCGGCACTCGACACCGCTCACGGCAGGCCCCGTCCCGGGCAGCTAACGCTCGTAGCGCAGCGACAGCGGAACACATATTTGACCGTGCCGCGAGGAAGGCGCGGTGCCCGCAGGTGAGATCAACGACCGGGTCACGCCGAGCTCAACCGGCGGTGAGCGGCAGCTCCAGGGCGGCCAGCCGGCCGGCGTGACGATCGGATCGGGGACATGCACGTCGAGCGAGTCCTCGCGCCGGGACTTGCGCGAGCGCAACATGTCCAGGCTCACCCGACCGACGACGGTCGTCAGCCAGCCGCTGAGGTTCTCGATCGTGCTCGCGTCCGTCCGGGCGAGCGGCAGCCAGGCCTCCTGGACCGCGTCGTCGGCCTCGGACAGCGAGCCGAGCATCCGGTAGGCGACGGCGCGCAGCCGGCCGCGGTCCGTCTCGAACCGCTCCGCCGGCCAGTCCCGTTCGCCCACCGCACCGTTCCCTTCGGAGTTGGCCCGCACACCATCTGACGTGCGCGACCGGGCATACGTAACACACTGGGTGTGTGATCTCTCTGCAGCTCGCCCGCGACCTGCGCGACGCCGGCCTTGGCTGGTCCCCGGCGTCCGGGGACCGGTTCGTCATACCCGACCGCGACATGGACTCCGACGTGTTCGTGCTGAGCGACATGACGATCGAGGTGCACGACCTGCCGCACGGGACGGTGCTCGGGTTCAACGGCACCGTCGAGTGGGCACTGGACTCCGTCGACAGCGAGAAGGCCCTCTGGCTACCTCGCGAGTCACAGCTGCGCGAGCTGCTTGCCGGCACGTTCCGCGCCTTGGATCGGACGGCCGACGGCTGGCGGGTACGCACCGACGTGAACGGCGCGGCACATACCAGCGAGGACGCCGACGCCGAACAGGCGTACGGGCTCGCGCTGCTCCACCTGCTCGACTCGCTGCGCTGAGCGAGCGAGCCGGGCCACATCAGTCCTCGGGCGGTGCGGCGTCGGCCGCGACGACGATGTCGGCCTGGCGCACGAGCGTGGACAGGACGGCCTGCTGCTCCGGCGTCAGCGACAGCACCGCGGCGAATTCGCTGCTGGACATCGTCAGCCCTGCCACGCTCAGCGCGGCCGGGGCACGGCTGGTCTCTTGCCGTTGCGCCGTCAACCGCTCGATCTCGGCGAGCGTGCGCGGATCGCCCGCTCCCCACCCGCAAACCATCGCGACAACGTCGCGCGGCACGTCGACGAACGCGGCGAGCTGGCTGATGAGCCGGTCGACGTCCGGCACACCGCGGCACTCCTCGACGGTGGTGAGCCGGTATCCGGCGTCGAGTTGCTCGTGCTCGGCAAGGACGAACTGTTCGGTGGCGTGCTCGACCAGCGTGTCGACCACCGAGTCGAGATCGCCCTGCCGCAGCGCCACCCAAACCGAGGCGGGCAGCGCGGGCACGTCCGTGTCGACGGGCGCCGCCGCGAACCCCACCTCGAGCGCGCCGCCGGCGCCGGATGCCTCGCGGGCCTGCGCGAGCAGCGCCAGCACGGCGGCCGCCTCCCGCGCGGCGGACAGCCGCGCGTCGTACTCACGGGCCCGCTCGCGGCTGCGCTCGTCTCGCGTCGTCCGCTCCATGGCCCCAGTCTGCACGGGGTAGGCCGTCTGTAGGGCGGTAACCGGAGCATCGTCCGGCGCGGTTACTCCCGCCAGACTGGGCAGCTGGAGATGTCGGCGGCGTCGGCGTAGAGCGGCAACTCGTCGACCGTCCGCTGCAGCGCCGCCGGCCCGCCGAACAGCCGGGTCGGGTCGAGGTAGTCCTCGAGGACGAAGGACTCGCTGACGATCGCCCGCACCGCCGGCGAGCCCGCGCTCAGCGTCCGCGCAACCGCGTCCCGCACGTAGCCCTGCCGACGCGGGTGCAGCGCCGCGGACGACGGCGTGTGCACGACGTGCCAGCCGTGGAAGAACTCCTCGTCCGAGAGCCGGACCGGCTTCGGGAACCAGGTCAGGTGCGTCAACAGGCCGGGCAGGTCCGCGACCGGCTGCGGCACCGACTCGGTGACGAGGTATGCGTCCGAGGGAACCTGCTCCACGATCGCCGGCCACACGTCGACGCTGTCGACCCACAACTGCACCAGGCCGGCCAGTTCGGCGCCACGCCCCATCAGCAACGTGGCGTCGGCGAGCCGCGCGGCCCGCGACACCACGACCGACCGCAGGCCAGGGACCTCCAGGCCCTTCGCTGCGTCGACCGCGCCGTCCGTCCAGGCGAGCAGGTCCAGCTTCTCCATGCCCGCTATTGAACCGGCTCCGCCCCACGCACGTACACCGGGCATGAAGCGTCGCGCGCTGCTGGCCGTCGGTGTGCTCTCGAGCGTGCTGCTGATCTCCGCGCCGGCCCGAGCGGCCACGGCATCGGTCGCGATCCAGGGCTTCGGATTCAGCCCGCAGATCGTGAAGGTGGCGCAGGGCGACACCGTGAGGTGGACCCAACTGGACGCCGGCGTCCGGCACACCTCCACCTCGAATCAGGGCTTCTGGCACTCGGTCCGGCTGTCGACGAACCGGACCTACAGCCAGACGGCCGCCTTCCAGAACGCCGGCGGCTACCCGTATCACTGCGCGGTCCACCCAGACATGACCGGCAGGGTTCGGGTGCCGCTGAACGCACACGGATCGTCGGCCAACGGCTGGCGGGTGCGCTGGTCGAGCCTGGCCTCGACGCCGGCCAATCGATCCTTCGACGTGCAGCTCAGACGCCCCGGATCGACGAGCTGGGCCGCGTTCCGCACGGACACGAAAACCCGCACCGCATTCTTCGACCCCGCCAAGACCGGGCAATACGCGTTCC
Source organism: uncultured Actinomycetota bacterium (assembly GCA_963797455.1). Lineage (GTDB taxonomy): Bacteria > Actinomycetota > Actinomycetes > Mycobacteriales > Jatrophihabitantaceae > Jatrophihabitans. The sequence goes on from CAWCPK010000001.1 coordinate 1,374,791, forward strand.
GCGCCCGTACCGACAACCGCGCGAACGGCAAGGAGTCGGGCTGGTCTCCGGTCCGCGCGCTGGCCATCACGTAGCCGCCGCGCCGGCGTGCGCTTTGATGGGAGCGTGTCCGACGTCGACGGCCTCCTGGTCGAGCTTGCTGCCGCCTACCGGGTGGCGAGCGAGTACTGGGACTGGCGGGGCGCGCACGTCGCGGTCGGCACCCACACCCTGACGTCGGTCCTGGCCGGACTCGGCGTCGACGCCGCGACCGAGCAGTCGCGGCGGGCCGCGCTCGATCGCCGCCGAGCCGAGGGATGGCGCGCCGTCCTCCCGCCGTACCTCGTTGCCCAGCAGGGCCGGCCGCGCACCGTCGAGGTCCACGTGGAGCACGGCGCGGGCGTCGACGTCCGGCTCATGCGCGAGGACGGCACGTTCCACGCCGACCTGGTCCAGGCCGAGAACTGGCAGCCGCCGCGCGACATCGACGGACGGTTGGTCGGCGAGGCCAGTTTCGTCCTGCCCGCCGACGTGCCGCCCGGGTATCACAGCCTGCACGCGCGCACCGGCGGGGACGAGTACCGCTGCGAGCTGATCGTGACCCCCGCGTGGCTGGGGATGCCGGCGCGGCTGGGCAACCGCAAGGTGTGGGGGCTCGCCACCCAGCTCTACAGCGTCCGGTCCCGCCGCTCGTGGGGCGTCGGCGACCTGACGGATCTCAGCGAGCTGGCGGCCTGGGCGGGCGCCGAACACGACGCGGCGTTCGTGCTGGTCAACCCGCTGCACGCCGCCGAGCCGGTGCCGCCGCTCGAGCCGTCGCCGTACCTTCCGACCACGCGCCGCTTCGCCAACCCGCTGTACCTGCGCGTGGAGCGTATCCCCGAGTACGCCTACCTCGACGCCGCGCCCCGCGCGGAGATCGACCGGCTCGCGTCCGAGGCCAGATCGAAGCCGGCCGTCATCGACCGGGACTCGGCGTGGACGGCCAAGCTCGCGGCGCTGCGGCTGATCCACGCCGCGGGCCTCGAGCCGGGCCGGGCGATCGCGTACCGGTCATTCTGCCGCCGGGAAGGCGCCACGCTGGACGACTTCGCGATCTGGTGCGCGCTGAGCGAGGCGCACGGCGCCGACTGGCACGGCTGGCCGGAGCCGGTGCGGCATCCGCACAACCCGGCGGTGGCGGCGTTCGCGACCGACCACGCCGCGCGCGTCGACTTCTACCGGTGGCTGCAATGGGTGCTCGACGAGCAGCTGGCCGAGACGCAGGGCTCGGCCGTGCGGGCCGGGATGCAGCTGGGCATCGTGCACGATCTTGCCGTCGGCGTGAGCCCGGCCGGCGCGGACTCCTGGACCTGGCAGGACGACCTGGCCCGCGGCATCACGGTCGGCGCTCCCCCGGACCCGTACGCGCAGACCGGCCAGGACTGGAACCAGCCGCCGTGGCGGCCCGACCGGCTCGCGCAGCAGGCCTACGCGCCGTTCCGAGACGTGATCCGCAGCGCCCTGCGGCACTCCGGCGGGCTGCGCGTCGATCACGTCATGGGGCTGTTCCGGCTGTGGTGGATACCCGACGGTGCGGCCCCGACCGAGGGCACCTACGTCTACTACGACCACGAGGCGCTCATCGGCATCCTGCTGCTCGAGGCCCAGCGAGCCGGCGCGGTCGTCATCGGCGAGGACCTCGGCACCGTCGAGCCGTGGGTGCGCGACTACCTGCGCGAGCGCGGCATCCTGGGCACCTCCGTCCTGTGGTTCGAGTTCGACTGGGACGCCGGCGGCGGCCCGCTGCCGCCGGAGTGCTGGCGCGAGTACTGCCTGGCCTCGGTGACAACCCACGACCTGCCGCCGACCGCTGGCTACCTCGCCGGGGACCACGTCCGGCTCCGGCACCGGCTAGGACTGCTCACCCGGACGCTGGACGAGGAACTCGCCGCCGACCACGAGGAGCAGTCGGCGTGGTTGGACCTGCTGCGTTCTCGCGGCCTGCTCGCGCCGGGCGCCGACGAGGATGCGACGACCAGCGCGCTGCACCGCGCGCTCGCCGCGACGCCGTCCCGGCTGCGCCTTCTCGCGCTCACCGACGCCGTCGGCGAGCGGCGGGCGCAGAACCAACCCGGCACCGTCGACCAGTATCCGAACTGGCGAGTGCCGCTCGGCGGCCCGGACGGGCAGCCCGTCTACCTCGAGGACATCTTCACCAGCGAGCGAGCGGCAGCGCTCGCCGAGCTCATGCGCGGCGAGTGAGCGCGCGGCACACTCTTCGCGATCGCCGGTGGAAGGACCTCCGGCCCTAGCCGGAACGCCCAGCCGGGAGAAGTCTGCTCTGACCGTCCCGTTCAGGTTGGGGGAATCATGATCAAGATTGTTGTGTGCGCAGCATTGGCCGCGAGTGGCGCGGTGGTCGTCGGGCTGAGCGCGGCTGACGCCACGACCACCGCGACCACACCGACCTGCGCCCCCGCGCGGCTGGTGCCGGTCTTCGGCGGTCGGCAGGGTGCCGCCGGCACGTTGCAGGACACCTGGCGGCTGCGCAACGTCGCGAGCTCGAGCTGCCACCTGAGCGGGTACCCCGTCGTGCACAACTACCGCGCGGACGGTCGGCCGCTGCCCACCTCGGTCACCCATTTGGGTACGCCGCACACGGTGCTGCTCGCGCCCGGCCAGCACGCCAGCTTCGCCCTGCGATTCACCGACCCGGGCATCCTCAACTGCACTCCCGAGCCTGCCGCGATGCTCACCATCCGGGCGCCGGGTACGGCGCTCCCGGTCATCACGCGGCGCGGCGAGCGGGCGTGTGGCGGAAAGCTTCGCGAGACGCCCCTCGTCCACGGCGGTTGACCCGCGACCCGAGCACCCTCGGCGACTCAATGATCGCCGAACACGACCTCGCCGGACGCGACGGTGCACTGCACGCGCGCATCGGCGATCCGACCGTCCAGCTCGAAGATGTCCTGGTCGAGGACGGCGAGGTCGGCCCGTGCGCCGAGCGTCAGCCGCCCGCCGTCCGCGTCGTGATTGACGTACGCCGTGCCGGACGTGAACCCGGCGAGGGCGGCGTCGAGGGACAGCCGCTCCTCGGGCAGGAACGGGGCACCGTCGCGCCCGTCGGGGTCGACGCGCCGCACCGCGACCTCCATCTGGCGTAGCGGATCGGCGGTCGTCACCGGCCAGTCGCTGCCCATTGCCAGCCGCGCTCCGGCCCGGAGGAACGACCCGAACGGGTACTGCAGGTCGCCGCGCTCCCGGCCGATCCACGGCAGGGTGTGCTCCTCCATCTGCGGCTCGTGCTGCGCCCAGTAGGTCTGGCAGTTCGCGACGACGCCCAGTTCGGCGAACCGCGCGACGTCCTCGGGCTGCACGACCTGGACGTGCGCGATGTGGTGCCGGTTGTCCGCCGAGGGGAGCTTGCGACCCGAGCTTGTTGCAGGCCCGTTCGCCGCGCGCGCCGCCGCCACGGCATCGAGCGCGGCGCGGATCGCCCGGTCGCCGATCGCGTGCATGTGCACCTGGAAACCGAGCCGGTCGAGCTCGGTGACGGCCGGCAGCAGCAGCTCGCGATCGACGTACATCAGCCCGCGGTTGGCCGTGTGCCCGCCGCAGCCGTCGCAGAACGGCTCGAGCATCCCGGCCGTCTGGTTCTCGATGATCCCGTCGACCATGATCTTGACGGTCGTGGGGTGGAGGTTGCCGAGCGCCTGCTCGCGCTGCTCCCGGAACCCGTCGATCTGGCCGAGGTCGCCGTGCCGGTCCCACCACAGGGCGCCCACGACTCGCGCGGTGAGCCGGCCGTCGCCGGCGAGCGACCGATACGCGGCCAGCGTCGCCGGCGTGACCCAGGCGTCCTGCCAGCTCGTGATGCCCAGCGAGTGCAGGTGCCGTTGCCCGGTCAGGATCGCGTCTTCCCATTCGGCCCGGGACGGCGCCGGCACCCAGTCCGCCTCGAAGGAGTATGCGGCGCCTTCGTGCAGCATCCCGACAGGTACGCCGTCGGCGTCGCGCTCGAGCCTGCCGTCCGGCGGGTCGGGCGCGCGCGCGTCGATGCCGGCTAGGGCCAGCGCGGCGCTGTTCACCCAGGCCCCGTGCACGTCGCGGTTGAACAGGAACGCCGGCTTGCCGACGGTGACAGCGTCGAGATCGGCGCGGTGCGGCGTGCCGCCCGGGAAGTGCTCCATCGACCAGCCGCCGCCCACCACCCATTGCGTAGCGGGGTGGTCGGCGACGTAGCGCGCGATGCGGTCGAGGTAGGCCGTCCGGCTCGTGAGGTCGCGCAGGTCGACGGTGTTCAGGTTCCGGCCCGCCTGCGGGGCGTGCACGTGGGAGTCCTGGAAGCCGGGCACGACGAGCGCGCCGGCCCGGTCGAGGACCCGCGTGCGCGGACCGATCAGCTCCCGGGCTCGGGCGCCCAGTGCGACCACCCGCCCGCCGCGGACCGCCAGCGCGTCGGAGGTCGTCCCGTCCCCGACCCAGATCCGCGAACTCAGCACGACCAGGTCGAACTGTCCATCCACAGGATTAAGCGTATCGGCGAGGATGATGATCCTCATGCGCGTGATCTCCGAGTCCCGACTGGCCGCGGTCCTGAGCCGGCTGCCCGGCGTTCCACGCGTCGTGGCGAGCGGCAATTTCGCCACGCCGGCCCGCGCACTTGCGGTGCTCGACGCGGCGGTGGCCGAGTACCGGCTGTTCATGATGAACGCCCAGCCCGGCATCCCCGACCGGGACGGGGTGAGCCTGGAGAGTCCGTTCGTCGGCCCCGGCATGCGCGGCAAGCCGGGACTGCGCTACTTCCCCTGCCGGCTGTCACTGGTGCCTAGCCTGCTGAAGGAGACGCTGCCGCCGGACGTCGTCCTCGTGCACACGTCCGCACCCCGCGACGGCACGGTGTCGCTCGGCGCCGAGGTGAACGTCCTGCCAGCGGCGATCGAGGCGGTCCGCAGCCGGGGTGGTCTGGTCATGGCGCAGCTCAACCCGCAGATGCCCTACACCTACGGCGACGGCGTGTTCCACCTGGACGAGATCGACTACGCGATCGAGGTGGACGAGCCGCTGCCGACGCCGCAGCCGCGTGCGCGAGACGAGATCGCCGAACAGATCGGCGGGCAGGTGGCGCGGCTCGTCGACGACGGCGCCACGCTGCAGCTCGGCATCGGCGCGGTGCCGGACGCCGCGCTCTCGGCACTGACCGGCCGGCGCTGTCTGCGGGTCTGGTCGGAGATGTTCAGCGACGGCGTGCTGGGCCTGCGGCGTGCCGGCGCGCTGGATCCGGACGCGCCGATCATGGCGTCCTTCGTGTTCGGCAGTTCCGAGCTCTACGACTGGGTCGACGACAACCCCTCGGTGCGGCTGCTGCGTACCGAGAAGACCAACGACCCGGGGCTGATCGCCAAGCAGACCCGGCTGACGTCGATCAACAGCGCGCTCCAGGTCGACCTGTACGGGCAGGCGAACGCCAGCCGGGCGCACGGCATGATCTACTCCGGCTTCGGCGGGCAGACCGACTTCGTCGTCGGCGCCCTACACTCGGTCGACGGCAAGGCGATCATCGCGCTGCCGTCCTGGCACGCGAAGACGGATACGTCGACGGTGGTGCCGTGCCTCGCCGGCCCGGTCACCTCGTTCCAGCACAGCTTCATCGTCAGTGAGAACGGCGTGGCGGCGATCTGGGGGCAGGACTCCACCGCCCAGGCGCAGCAGATCATCGACCACGTCGCGCATCCCCGAGTCCGCGCCGAGCTGCGCGCGGCCGGGAGCGAGCTGGGTCTCCAGGTGCTCGGTTGACCCGAAGTCCGATTACGTCGACTTCTACTGGGTCTCCGACCCCGGCGCGCGTCACTCACGCAACCTCGCCGAACGGTCGCAGGTCAGCATGGTGATCTTCGACGCCCGGGCTGGCCGATCAGGTCAGTCCACGCAGAGACAGAACGGATGGCCGGCCGGGTCGAGGAAGACCCGGAAGGTGCTGCCCGGCTGGGAGTCCGCCTTGGTGGCGCCCAGCCCGATCACCGCTGCCTCGCCCTCGTCGAGGTCGCCGACGATCACGTCGAGATGCATCTGCTGGGGCACCTTCTGGCCCGGCCACTCCGGTGCCTGGTAGCCCGCCACCTCCTGGAACGAGATGCAATCGCCGCCGTCCTCGGGGCGGATCTCGGCCCAGTCGCCGTCGATCTTCACCTGCCAGTCGAGCAGCGCGCCGTAGAAGGTCGCGAGCGCCCCGGGGTCGGGGCAGTCGATGACGAAGCCTGGAAATCGCGCAATTGCCATGTCGGCACGCTACAACCGGGCCCCTCCTTCGAGCGCGAGCGAGGTCTGCTGCGTACCCCCGGTAGCCGGCCGGATTCGAACCGCGTCGGTTCGAGCGAGGTCTTCCGCGTACCCCCGGTAGCCGGCCGGATTCGAACCGCGTCGGTTCGAGCGAGGTCTTCCGCGTACCCCCGGTAGCCGGCCGGATTCGAACCGCGTCGGTTCGAGCGAGGGTCTTCCGCGTACCCCCGGTCGGATTCGAACCGACACTGGGACCCTTTTAAGGGGTCTGCCTCTGCCATTGGGCTACGGGGGCGCTGGGTTGGGCGGCTGGGCGACTCCATTGTGCCGCTGCAAGACTCCTAGCCATGGCAACGTGGTCCGCGCCGGTCCGTTATGGCGAAGTCGATCAGCAGGGCGTCGTGTTCAACTCGCACTACCTGCTCTACTGCGACGAGGCGATGGGCGCATTCTGCGAGCAGCGCGGCATGCGCGAGTTCGTGGCGCTCGTCCGGCTCGTCTCGTCGACCTTGACGTGGGCCGGCCCGGCCCGCTGGGGCGACGTCATCGAGGTGGACGTCCGGTGCGCGAAGGTCGGGCGGACCGGTGCGGCCCTGGCCTTCGACCTGCGCGCCGGCGGCCGGCCGTGCTGCACCGTCGAGACCACCTACGTCTACGCCGACGAGGCCGGCGCGCCGGTGCCGATCCCCGACGACGTCCGCGGGCGGCTTACCGCAGACCGGCCAGCGCTGCGGCGCGACTGAGCACCGCGTCGAGCATCGGCTCGGTGAGCCGGCCGGTGAAGGTGTTCTGCTGGCTCACGTGATAGCAGCCGAGGACGGTCCGGCCGTCGACCTCGGCTTCCACCCCGTGCGCGAACTGCGGCGGGCGCACCGGCACCGGGACATCGGCGAGCCGCAGGGTCGGCCACAGCGCCGCCCAGCCGAACCCGCCGAGGACGACGACCACGCGCAGCCCCGGCCAGACCAGCTGCAGTTCGCGCACGAGCCATGGCCGGCATGCGTCGCGCTCGTCCGGAGCCGGCTTGTTCGCCGGCGGCGCGCAGTGCACCGGTGCGGTGACGCGGACCCCGGTGAGCTGCAGCCCGTCGCCGGCCGACACCGAGGTCGGCTGGTTCGCGAGCCCGACACGGTGCAGCGACGCGTAGAGCCAGTCGCCGCTGCGATCGCCGGTGAACATCCGGCCCGTGCGGTTGGCACCGTGGGCGGCGGGCGCGAGGCCCAGGACGAGGATGCGCGGCGCGGGCACCCCGAAGCCCGGGATCGGCCGGCCCCAGTACGGCTCGTCGGCGAAGGCGCGCCGCTTGTCGAGCGCCACCTGCTCGCGCCAGTCGACGAGCCGCGGGCAGGCGCGACACACGCTCACCCGTGCGGCGAGCTCGTCCATCGTGGCGACCTGCGCGAGCTCGGCGACGTCGGTGGCCGAGCCGGCGACCGGTGTCCGGGCCGTCGCGCGGTCACCGGGCCAGCCGGAGCCAGGACGCGCTGTCACGCCCGACAGCTTCGCAGGGAACGCGACTGCGGACCTGGGTAGGGTCGACTCGACCGCGACGAACGGGAGTGGCGATGGCTGTGGGTGCGAAGATCGGCTTGAAGATGATGAGCGTCGTCATCGGGATCCCCGTCGGCATCGTGACCAAGAAGGCGGTGGAGCGGACGTGGCGCGCAGCGCGGCCCGAGGACCCGCCGCGCAAGCCGTCCGAGCCAGAGGTCCGCTGGGCGGATGCGCTCGGCTGGGCGGCACTATCCGCGGTCGGCATCGTCATCGCCGAGCTCGTGACCCGGCGCAGCGCCGAGGCGGCGTACCACGCGATCACCGGCAGCCAGCCGCCACCGCCGAAGCCCAGCAAGGACGCCAAGAAGCTCGCGAAGGCGTCCGCCGGCGCCTGACCAGCGAACCGCCGGCGATCTTGTGCGGCCCGCTGCGCCTGAACGGTGGATGGCGCACAAGATCAATCTGAGCGCGTGATCTTGTGCGGCCCGCTGCGCCCAGGAGCAGCCTCACGCACAAGATCGTCAGCTCGGTCACGATCCGAGACGCCGAGAGGTGCGAGCCGCTCGGCCACGACTCGCAGCACGCGCGGGTCGGTGCCCATGCCGGTGTGGCTCGTGGGAACCTCGACGAGACCGGGCACCGGGATGACCGGCACGAGATCAGTGGGCGCGGGCTGTGTGACCCGGCTGCCGAACTAGGCGAGGCTGAGCGCGATGCCGTCGAGGATGTCGTGCTCGCTCGCGATCACGGTGTCGACGCCGGCCTCCTCGACCAGGGTGCGCAGCACGAGCGCTCCCCCGCCGATGACGTCCACCCGACCCGGGTGCATCGCCGGCAGCGCGGCGCGCTCGGCGTGCGTCATGCGCAGCAGCCGATCGGTGACCTCGTCGACCCGGCGAGCGCTGATCGGCAAGCCGTGGATGACGTCCGCGTCGTAGTGGTCGAGGCCGTGCGCGATGGCCGCGATTGTCGTCACCGTGCCGGCCACTCCGACGAACGTCGCCGTCTCGTGCAGCGGGACGTCGTGGCGGGCACGCGCGACCGCGGCGCGCACGTCGGCGACCGTCGCGTCGATCTGCCCCGGCGTCGGCGGGTCGGCGCGCAGGTGCCGTTCGGTCATCCGGACGCAGCCGACGTCCATGCTCCGTGCGCGCAACCCGCCATCGCCGTTGGGTGCGCCGAGGACGAGTTCGGTCGAGCCGCCGCCGATGTCCACGACCAGCATCGGCGCGGGCGCATCGGGCAGCACGTTCGCAGCGCCGGCGAACGTCAGCGCGGCCTCCTGGTCGCCCGTGATCACGTCGGGTTCCGCGCCGAGTTCGGCGCGCACCATCGCGACGAAATCGGCGCGGTTGACGGCGTCCCGCGTGGCGCTGGTCGCCACCATCCGCACCCGCTCGGCACCGTGCTCACGGATCGTCGCTGCGTAATCCGACAGCGCCATACGCGTCCGCTCGATCGCGTCAGGTGCAAGACGCCCGGTGCGATCGACACCCTGGCCGAGCCGCACGATGCGCATCTCGCGCACCACGTCGGTGAGCCGGGCGCCGTCCGCGTCCGCGATCAGCAGCCGGATCGAGTTCGTCCCGCAATCAATGCCGGCAACGCGCGTCATGCCGCTCCCTCCCCCACTTTGACCTCCCAATCGTCGCTTTCGACGCCTTCCAGCAGCGATTGGGAGGTCAAAGTCGCGGGGAAACGGACGAAACGGACGGGAGTTACACGCATGGGCCGCTCGCCCACCAGTCGGGCAGGGCGGCGAGCGCCTCGTCACCGAGCGGGTTGACGCCGGGCCCGGCAGCGAGCGCGTGCCCGACGAGCACGTGCAGGCACTTCACCCGGTTCGGCATGCCGCCCGCGCTCACCCCGGCGATCTCGGGGACGTGCCCGATCTCCTCGCGGCGGGCCAGATAGCTCTCGTGGGCCGCGCGGTACGCGGCGGCGAGCGCAGCATCGGCGCGCAGCCGCGCGGTCATCTCGCGCATCAGCCCGCTCGCCTCGAGCGTGCCCACCGCGGCCGCCGCCTTCGGGCAGGTGAGGTAGTACAGCGTCGGGAAGGGTGTGCCGTCAGCCAGCCGCGGCGAGGTCTCGATGACGTCCGGGTTGCCGCACGGGCAGCGGTGCGCGACGGCGCGGATGGCCCGCGGGGTGCGGCCGAGTTGTGCCGCAACTACCGCGCCGTCGGGCGTCCCCGCACTCACTTGGCGGCGGCGCGCAGGCTGTCCATGAGCCGGGTGTTCCAGCCTGGGCCGGCGGGCTGGGTCACTGCCGAGCCGGAGGTCCGCTCGATGTCCGACGTCTGCCCCTTGTCGACGACGACGTACACGGTGTCGCCGGGCATCGCGTACTGCAGGCGGGTACGGGCCTGCTGCTGGATGTATCCGGGGTCGGACCAGCGTTGCTTCTGCTTCGTCAGGTCGGCGAGCTGCTGGCGATGGTCACGCAGCTGCTGCGCGGCCTTGTTGATCTCGTGGCGGCTGCCCAGATAGCGATTGACCGGCGCCGCGAGCAGCACGACGAGCAGCACCACGACGCCACCGAGCGCGAGTGCGCGTCCGGTGAGGACGGGACGTGTCCCGCCGCCGCTGCCGCCGGCCATCGCGCGCCTCACTCCGCCGCGGCGAAGGGCGCCGGGGTGTAGCGCGGGAAGGCAGCCGCGCCGGCGTAGCGGGCCGCCTCGTCGAGCTCGTCCTCGATGCGCATCAGCTGGTTGTACTTCGCGACGCGCTCGCCGCGCGCCGGCGCGCCGGACTTGAGCTGCCCGCAGTTCACCGCGACGGTGAGGTCGGCGATCGCGGTGTCCTCTGTCTCGCCGGAGCGATGGCTGATCATGCAGCGGTAGCCGTGCCGGTGCGCGAGGTCGACGGCGTCGAAGGTTTCGGTGACGGTGCCGATCTGGTTGAGCTTCACCAGCAGTGCGTTGGCGGCACCGGACTCGATGCCGCGCCCGAGCCGCTCCGGGTTGGTGACGAAGATGTCGTCGCCGACGATCTGCACGACGTCGTCGAGGCGGGTGGTGAGCGCCTCCCAGCCGGTCCAGTCCTCCTCGTCGAGCGGGTCCTCCAGCGAGACGATCGGGTAGCTGTCGACCAGGCCGGCGTAGAACTCGATCATCTCGTCGGAGGTCTTGGCGCCACCCTCGAACTGGTAGGCGCCGTCCCGGAAGAACTCGGAGGCAGCCGCGTCGAGCGCCAGCGCGATGTCGACACCCGCCGTCAGGCCGGTCGTGCCGATCGCCTCGAGGATGAGGTCGAGCGCGGCGCGCGTGGAGTCGAGGCTCGGCGCGAAACCGCCCTCGTCGCCCAGGCCGGTCGCCAGCCCCTTGCCCTTCAGCACCGCCTTGAGAGCGTGGTAGACCTCCGCGCCGTAGCGAATCGCCTCGGCGCACGTCGGCGCACCGATCGGCGCGATCATGAACTCCTGGATGTCGACGTTGGAGTCGGCGTGCGCCCCGCCGTTGAGGATGTTCATCATCGGCACGGGCAGCAGGTACGCGTTCGGCCCGCCGAGGTAGCGAAACAGCGGCAGGTCGGCCGAGCTCGCCGCCGCCTTCGCCACCGCGAGCGAGACGCCGAGGATCGCGTTGGCACCGAACTTGCTCTTATCCGGCGTGCCGTCCAGATCGCGCAGCGTCTGGTCGAGGATGCGCTGCTCGCTGGCGTCCAGTCCGATGATCTCCGGCGCGATGTCGTCCATGCACCGCGGCGACGGCCTTCTCGACGCCCTTGCCGCCGTAGCGGTGGCCGCCGTCGCGCAGCTCGACGGCCTCGAAGGCCCCGGTCGACGCGCCGCTGGGTACCGCGGCGCGCGACAGCGTGCCGTCGTCCAGCGCGACCTCGACCTCGACGGTCGGATTGCCGCGGGAATCGAGGATCTCGCGCGCGCCAACGGCGTCGATGCTCGCCACAGGTCTTCCTTTCACCGGGTTCGGTCCAACCCTAACGGCGCCGGACGGCGGGCCGCCGCCGCCCCGCCGAGCGCCACCTAGGAACCGGTGCTGCCGTCGATCGCCTCGCGGATCAGGTCGGCGTGCCCGCAGTGCCGCGCGTACTCCTCGATCATGTGCACGAGGATCCAGCGCAGCGAGTACGCGCGGTCCACTCCGTCGCGCGGCCGGGTGAAGGTGTCGTCCAGGTCGTGCGCGGCGACGATCTCCCGGGCGTGCTCGATCGCGCCGTTCCAGTACGCCAGCGCCTCGGTGACGAGTGCCTGCTCGCCGATCGCGCCGTCGAAGTCGAGGTCCCAGTTGTCCGGAGTCGCGTACCGATAGGTGAACTCCTCGCCGTGGAAGCGGCGGAACCAACCCGCTTCCACCTCGCCCATGTGCCGCACGAGGCCGAGCAGCGACAGGGTGGACGGCGGCGTAGACCGGGCGGCCAGCTGCTCAGGGTCGAGGCCTTCGCACTTCCACGCCAGGGTGGCGCGGTAGCGGTCCAGAAAGGCGGTGAGCGTCTCGCGTTCGCCGCCGGTCTTGGGGGTGGATGGGCGGTCGCTGCCATCGATCATCCGGCCATCCTCGCGCAACCCGCCGATCCGGGCGCGCAGCCGCTCGGCAACCATCAGCGCCTCGACGTCGCCGGCTTCGGGCAGGCGTGTCGTAGCGGTAAGTAGCCGCCAGCTCGCCGAGCCGCGCCCGGTTCTTCTGCTCCACGTGGGCGCCGTCCTTCGGTCATGGTGAAGCAGAACTCGCCGCTGCCTCGCCCACCGCTTGCCGCTGGCTCGCCGTCAGATCCATCCGCCGGGCGCATCTCAGCCACACGGCCCAGCAGCGGCGACGCGCCGCAACCCGGGGATTCTCAGAGGCAACGCAGCCAACAACGCGGAGCCTTTTGATGAGTCACGCCACCCCTTGTTGCGATTTGGCTACGCAACGTTATGATGGTTGCAGTCCCAGGTGGTAGCTCCCCCCGTGCTACCAGCTGGGACCTTTCATTGCCCGGACGCAGCGGCCTCGCGCGCGAGCATCTCGTCGCGGTAGGACCGCGCCGTTCGGCGCAGCGCCGCCTCGGGGTCGACCCCGGCCTCCACGGCTTGCGCGACGATCGCCATCAGCCGCTCGCCGACGTCGTCGACCGAGGCGGGGCGCACGTCCAAACCGGCCCGCCGGGACCGGGCCACCAGCTTGGCCGCGAGTGCCAGGGCCGGCTGGTTGAGCGGGACGCCGTCGACGGCCGACGTCCGGCCCTTCTCGTCGACCTTCAGCTGTTCCCACGTCTCGTTGAGCTGTTCGGCGCTGCCCGCGTCGGCGCCGGCGAAGACGTGCGGGTGGCGGCGGACGAGCTTCTCGACGAGATCGTCCGCGACGTCGTCGATGCCGAACGCCTCGCCGGGCGGGAGCTCGGTGGTGATGCGCGAGTGGAACAGCACTTGCAGGAGCAGGTCGCCCAGCTCTTCGCGCAGCAGCGCGACGTCGTCGGTCTCGATGGCCTCGATGACCTCGTACGCCTCTTCCAGTAGGTAGGGCGTGAGCGACTCGTGGGTCTGCGCGGCGTCCCACGGACAGCCGCCCGGCGAGCGCAGCCGATCCATCACCTCGACCGCGCGCTCGAGCGGGGACGCCATCTTCGTCAGCCGGCCGGCAGGGTCGCCAGCCCGCCCTTCGACCCCGGCTGCACGGTGAGGTAACCCGGGGTTGCGACCCCGGCGTCCAACCTCAGCTTGGACGCATCCCACTGGCCATAGCGCGCACTCACCGACACTTGCACGCCGGCCTTCTTCACGAGCGCCACGAGTTCGGATATCTGGGTGAGCTGCTTCGCCCCGATGATCGCGTATTCCAGTTCCTGGACACGCATGAAGACCGGGGCGAGCTTCGCGGAGATGCCGGATGGCGGCAGCCCTTGCCTGATGCGCTTGTCGAGTTCGCGACCCTTCAGGCTGGTCTGCAGCAGGACGCTGGCGGCCTGGTCGTGCAAGGCGGCCAGCTCCCCTTCGCTCGGGACCTTTCCGAGGTACGCCAGCGTGCGCTCGAAGACTTGCTCGTCGATGAGGTACTGGAGCACCACGGACCGGGGCGACGTAACCGTCTGTTTGTTTTGCTGAGCGTTGGCGACGACGGAGGGGGCGACTCCGGCCGGGTTGACGAAGTCATTGACGTCGGACTCGGTGATGCGCTGGCCGTCGACCGTCGCAGCCGTGCCGACGTTGGTGCGGCAGCCGGCGAGTCCCGCCATGGCGACCACCGCGGCGAGGACGGCGCCGAGCGTGCGAAGTCTCACCGCGACAGAATCTCATGCACCGACCGCGCCGATCCCATCGCCCTCTGTCTCGACATGCTGCGCATCACCCGACCGTCGGATTGATCCACGGCACTTCGGGAAACCGAGCGAAGTCGGTATCGGCCGAGCAGACACCGACGCCGTTCTCGACGGCCAGCGCCGCGAGGTGCGCGTCGGTGACGAGGTTGCCCCGGAGATCGCCGTCGGCGACAAGCCGTCCGAGGATCTCCGCATGTCGAGCCCCGGGCTGTGGCATCCAGCAGTTCGGTGCTGCCAGCCAGTCGGTGACGTATGACCACGCTCGAGATGGGTCGAGTGGACGTTCGAAGGCCCGTGGATTCGTCACCACGCGCTGGAAGCCCAGCACCGATGCCCATGGCAGGCCGATGCGCCGCGGTCCGTTGAGTGCGTCCTCGAGCCAGGCATGCGCGCGATCGTGATGCGGCATCGTGGGCACGACCGCGTAGATCAGAATGTTGGCGTCGACGATCAACGCCAGTCCGGCCCTTCGAGCTGCTCCAGCGCCTCCGCGACGTTCGACAGGTCGATCAGCGGCTTACCGAGATCGGCTGTGCGTTGCCGAAACGGCCGCGGCGCCGGGCGCGCCTGCGTGCCCGCCCGCGCGAGTTCGTTCACCGCCTGCGACAGGCTGATGTGCCGCTCACGGCGCAGCTGCTCAGCCGCGGCGGCGACGTCGTCATCGAGACGCACCGTCGTCCGCATGGGCCGAATCTAGCATCAGTGATGCGCCAAATGCGCATCACTGATGCGGCGCGGGCCGGGCGACCACGGACTCCAGCACCTCGCCGCACCACGCGAGCAGCGCGATGTCGCGCAGGTCCTTCGGACGGGGCACCGACATCGTCTTCACGGCCGCCTTGTAGTGGGACCGGTCGTAGATCCGTTCCAGCCGCAGCTGCGCCGACTCGGGCAGCTCGACGGGCGTGAACCGGACGAGGTTGCCCTGCAGCGACACCTCGGTGACGCCGAAGCGCCGGCACAGCACCTTGAACCGCGCCACTGCCAATAGGTTCTCGACCTGCGACGGGATCGCGCCGTACCGGTCGAGCAGCTCCGCCCGCACCGCGTCCACGGCCTCGTCCGTCGTGGCCGAGGCGAGCGTCCGGTACGCCTCGAGCCGCAGCCGCTCACCGGGCAGGTACTCGACCGGCAGGTTCGCGTCGATCGGCAGGTCGACCTTCACCTCGGCGGAGTCCTCGGGCGCGGGTCCGCCACCGGCAGTTCTGAAGTCCGCCACCGCCTCGCCGACCAGCCGCACGTACAGGTCGAAGCCCACGCCGGCGATGTGCCCGGACTGCTCGCCGCCCAGCAGGTTCCCGGATCCGCGGATCTCGAGGTCCTTCAGCGCGACGGCCATCCCGGCGCCCATCTCGGTGTGCTGCGCGATCGTCGCGAGCCGGTCGTACGCCGTCTCGGTGAGCGGTCGCTCCGGCGGGTAGGTGAAGTACGCATACCCGCGCTCACGGCCGCGCCCGACGCGGCCGCGCAGCTGGTGGAGCTGGGAGAGCCCGAACATGTCGGCGCGGTCGACGATCAGCGTGTTGGCGTTCGGGATGTCGAGGCCGGACTCGACGATCGTCGTCGCGACGAGGACGTCGTAGGTCTTCTCCCAGAAGCCGATCATGATCTGTTCGAGCGCGTGCTCCGGCATCTGGCCGTGCGCCACCGCGATCCGCGCCTCGGGCACGATCTCGGCCAGCTTGGCCGCCGCTCGGTTGATCGACTCGACGCGGTTGTGGATGTAGAACACCTGCCCGTCGCGCAGCAGCTCACGGCGGATCGCGGCGCCGACCTGGCGCGGGTCGTAGGCGCCGACGAAGGTGAGGATCGGGTGCCGTTCCTCGGGCGGGGTGAGAATCGTCGTCATCTCGCGGATGCCGGTCAGCGACATCTCGAGCGTGCGCGGGATCGGCGTCGCCGACATGGTCAGGACGTCGACGGCCGTGCGCAGCCCCTTGAGGTACTCCTTGTGCTCGACGCCGAAGCGCTGCTCCTCGTCGACGATCACCAGGCCGAGGTCCTTGAACCGGACGGTCTGCTGGAGCAGCCGGTGCGTGCCGATGACGATGTCGATGGACCCGTCGACGATGCCGTTCCCGACGGCGTCGACCTCGGAGTTCGGCGTGAACCTGGACAGCTCCTTGATCTTCACGGGGAACTGCGCCAACCGGTCGGAGAACGTCTGGATGTGCTGGTGCGCAAGCAGCGTCGTCGGGACGAGGACGGCGACCTGCTTGCCGTCCTGCACGGCCTTGAACGCGGCCCGCACCGCCACCTCGGTCTTGCCGTAGCCGACGTCGCCGCAGATGACGCGGTCCATCGGCAGCGCCTTCTCCATGTCCGCCTTGACCTCGTCGATCGCGGCGAGCTGGTCGGGCGTCTCGACATAGGCGAAGGCGTCCTCGAGCTCGCGCTGCCACGGGGTGTCCGGCGCGAACGCGTGCCCGTGCGTGGCCATCCGCGCGCTGTAGAGCCGGATCAGCTCTGCGGCGATCTCCTTGACCGCCTTGCGCGCCCGGCCCTTCGTCCGCGCCCAGTCGGCACCGCCGAGCCGCGACAGCGACGGCGACTCGCCTCCGACGTACTTGGTGACCTGGTCCAGCGCGTCGGTGGGGACGAACAGCCGGTCGCCCGGCTGGCCACGCTTGGACGGGGCGTACTCGATGATCAGGTACTCGCGCTCGCCGCCGTTGACGGTGCGCCGGACCATCTCGACGTACTTGCCGACGCCGTGCTGCTCGTGCACGACGAAGTCGCCGGACTTGAGCTGGATCGGGTCGATGGCGTTGCGCCGCCGGGACGGCAGCCGGCTCTTGTCGAGCGTCGATCGAGCCGCGCTGGCCGGTGAGGTCGGCCTCGGTGAGGAACGCCAGCTTCAGCTCGGGGGCGACGAGGCCCGCGGCCAGCCGCCCGGTGGTCACGTCGACCATGCCCGGCTCGACCGCCGCCTCGGCGACCAGCCGAGCCGGGCATCTCCGCCGCGGCCAGCCGCTCGACCGCGCGCTGCGCCGAGCCGTGCCCGTCGAAGACGAGCGCGATCGCGCCAGCCCTCGCGCGCCCACGTCTTCAGGTCGGCCAGCGCCGCGTCGGTGTCGCCCCGGTAGGACGGTGCCGAGCCGAACACGCTCGCGGTGGCGTCCGGTTCGGTGAGCGCCGTGATACCCCACCACGGCAGGCCCAGCGCGCGGGCCTCGGCCTGCACCGTGTCGAGCTCGCGCAGTGACGCAGCGCCGAGGTCGACCGGTGCCTGCCCGCCGCCGGCCGCGACCGCCCAGGACGCGTCGAGGAACTCCTGCGAGGTGCGGACGAGGTCGGCCGAGCGGGTGCGCACCCGCTCGGGGTCGCAGACGACGACGTGCGCACCGGCGGGCAGCTCGTGCAGCACGAGCGCGAGGTCGTCGACGAGAACGGGCCCCAGCGCCTCCATGCCCTCCACGGCCTCGCCGCGGCTGATCGGGTCGAGCAGCTCGGCGAGCTCCGGGTACTCGGCGAGCAGCTTCGCCGGCGCGCGCCTGAACCTCGCCGGTGAGCAGCAGTTCACGACAGGGCGAGGCCCACAGGCCGTGCTCCGCAACCTCGAGCGAGCGCTGGTCGGCGACCTTGAAGTAGCGGATCTCCTCGACCTCGTCGCCCCAGAACTCCACCCGCAACGGGTGCTCCTCCGTCGGAGGGAAGACGTCGAGGATGCCGCCGCGCACCGCGAAGTCGCCGCGCTTCTCGACGAGCTCGGCGCGGGCATATCCCGCGCCGACGAGGTCGGCGACGATGTCGCTGAGCTCCCGGCCGTCGTCGCCGGCGTGCAGCTCGACCGGGACCAGCTCGCCGAGGTGCGGCACCTGCGGCTGGAGGACCGCGCGCACCGGTGCGACCACCACCGACAGCGTGCCGGCGGCCGGGTCGTCGGGCGAGGGGTGGGCGAGCCGGCGCAGCACGGCCAGCCGCTGGCCCACCGTGTCGGCGCGCGGCGAGAGCCGCTCGTGGGGCAGCGTCTCCCAGCCCGGGTAGAGCGCGACCTCGTCCGGCGGCAGCAGGCAGCGCAGGGCGGCCACGAGATCCTCGGCCTCCCGCCCGGTGCTGGTGACGGCGAGGACGAGGCGCCCGGCGCGCGCCGCGGCGGCGATGGCGAACGGCTGCAGACCGCTCGGCCCGCTGATCGTCAGGCTCGCCGAGTCGAGCGATTCGAGGACGGCGGCGAGCGCCGGATCGGCCGATGCAGCGGGAAGCAGGCCGGACAGCGAATGCGGGGTCCGCGCGAAAGCGTGGAGCGTTGTCTGCGGAGCGGTTTCGTGGGGTGCGGACACGACGGGGGCCTTTCTGGGCACAGCACGAAGATCCCCACACCACGAGAGGTAGGGGGATGGTTCGATCTTACGCGCGGCTGCCGACACCAAAGTTGGCCGCTGTGTGAGCCGCTGTGCGAGCCGCAGTGCGGGGCGGGCGCAATCCCGACTGACCCGGAATTGTGGCCGAATTGCGACCGATCTACGGCAGTCGCATTGATCCGTTGATTACACAGAGTATTCATCTGCGTACGGAATGCGATTGCCGGCCGCCGCGTCTTTGCCGCCGCCAACCGCACCCGTGCTCGTATCGCGCGACGCAGTCAGGTGGCGTACGGTGGTCGCAAACGGGAGTTTCACAATTCCCGGCATCGGGGGATTACGCGCAAATCGGGGGATTAGCGTGCCGCAGCAGGCGCGGCTGCAGTACCGGTCACGAGCGCACGTCGCTCGGGCCGTTTTCGCATGCCTTTGCGCGATTGCCGTGATACTCGTCGGATCGCCGGGCATCGCCGGCGCAGCGTCGGCACCGTATCCGCCGGTTGCGCCCTGCCTGCCGACGGTGACCACCGGGTCGAGCTCTTCCTGCTCGGTTGCGCCGCCGACGGCCGGTCGATCGGGAACCCCGTCGCGCAGCGAAACCGCCGCCCCGCCGAGCCACGGCAGCTCATCGACCCCGCCGGACCGGGGCGGAAAGACCGAACAATCCAACAGCGACACGACTCTGGGCACACCGGTCGCAATGTCGATCGGAATCGCAATCGGGCTGTTGATCCTGGGCTTCGCCGCCGTATGGCTGCTGACCAGGAGATCGTCGTGACCGGCCGCCCTATCGTCGGCGCGCCGAGTGGCGTAGGCTGCGGGATATCTATCGGGGGTTCTGCGCGGAAGGATCGCGCAGAAATCGGGGGAGTGTGCGTAATGTCCATCATCTCTGTCATTCGTCGCCGGATGGCTTCGACGCTGGCTCTGCTGGCGTTGATCGCAACGTTGCTACTTGCATTTCCCGCGCTGGCCAACGCCGCGCCCAGTCCGTACCCGCCGTCCACGCCGTCGTCGAGCGTCGGCGCGACCTCCGCCGCGCGCACGCCGGTCACGAACACCCATTCCGGCGAGACGGCAAGCACCGGCTTCGCGGCGCTGACCGCCACCGGTATCGCCGTTGCGCTGCTCGGTGGTGGCATCGTCCTCGTTCTCGCCGGCCGCAGGCGTCGGCGGGCCTGAGCCCCTGGTGAAGACCGTCCCCGAAGTTTGATCATCGGGGTGTTCTTCCTCGCCCATGCCTCAGTAGAGTCGGCTGCACCACATGTTCGAGGTCGACATTGATGCGCTCCCCGTACGAGGACGCCGACGAGGAGTCCCCCGGCCCGCCCGTGCCTGATCATTCCGAAGGGAACGAGCCGACCGAGGCCCCTGCTCGATCTCCCCTCCCGCCGCGCAGTCGACGCCAGAGATTGATGGTCGCTACCGGCGTGTCGGCCCTCGCCGTACTTGCCGTCGGCTTGGTGTGGATTGTCGTCACCGGGCTGCTCGCCCGCAGCCAGCTGACCCACGTCCGAGACGAACTGCCGCGGCTGCGGCAAGCGCTGGTGAGCGGTGACCTGGACAAGGCGCGTTCGCTGGCTGCCGACATCCAGCAGAGCGCGCGCCGGGCTCATGAGCTCACGACCGGTCCGGCGTGGTGGGTCGCCAGTTCGCTTCCGTTACTGGGCTCACCGCTCGACACGAGCCGGGTGATTGCCGCGCAAGGCGACCGGCTCAGCGTGCACGTGCTTCCTCAGGTTCTGGCGCTGGCCCAGGAGGTCGACGGTTTGCATCTCGGCAAGGCCTCCGTCGACCTTGCCGAACTGCAGCGCCTCGAACCCAGCGTCGACGACGCTGCACGCGTGGCGCATGACGTCAACGCCAAGACTGCGGCCACCAGCTCGTCGTGGTTGCCGGCGGTGTCCTCGGCGCGCGAGTCGCTGCTCAACCAACTGCAGACGGTCGACAGCGAGCTGACCGGCGCGCAACGCGCGCTGAGTATTGCCATCCCTATGCTGGGCGCGAACGGACCCCAGCGCTATTTCGTCGGCTTCATGAACGAAGCCGAGTCCCGCGGCCTGGGTGGCATCCCCGGAGCGTTTGCGATTGCGACGGCCGACCGCGGGCACCTCACGTTCGATCACTTCGGCTCGGACACCGAGATGAAGGACGTGCGCGCCGACGTCGATCTCGGCGCCGACTACCAGGCGCTCTACGGTCAGGACGACCCGACCGGGACGTTTCCCAACTCCGACATCAGTCCGGACTTCCGCGACGCCGCGCAGATCTGGGCCGGCATGTGGCAGGCCAAGACCGGCCAGCGCATCGACGGTGCGATCGCGATCGACCCGACGGCACTGAGCTACCTACTGGCCGTCACCGGCCCGGCGCAGCTCGCCGACGGCAGCGAGGTGAGCAGTGGCAACGTCGTCGCGCTCACCCAGCGCGACCTGTACCGCCGCTTCGGTGGTGGCTCGAAGGCCGACGATGCCGCCCGCAAGCGATACGTGGTCGGCCTCTCCCGCGCCGTGTCGAGGAAGCTGGCCGATGGCGGCAGCCCGCATCGGCTCGTGCAGGCGGTGTCGAGGGCGGCGACCGAGCGGCGCTTCGTCGTGTGGAGCGCCGACGCCCCAGCCGAGCGAGACCTGCGCACGGCGGGGTGGGCCGGGGCCGTGGAGGCGCCGGCCGGCACGCCCTATGCCGGTCTCGTCGTCAACAACGCCGCCGGGAACAAGCTCGACTACTACCTGGACCGGTCGCTGACCTACCGTCGTGCCAGTTGCACGACCGGGAACGCGACGGCGACGATCCGGCTCACCAACGCGGCACCGGCCGGCCTGCCGCCGTACGTGACCATCCGCGCTGACACACGCGACCACGCGACGCGTGCCGGCGACAATCGCCTGCTCGTCGCGTACTACGCGAGCCCCGGTGCCCGCATTCGATCGGTCACCGTCGACGGCCGGCCGCAGCAGTCGGCGACGTTGGTGCAGAACGGGCTGACCGTGGTGACACTCGACGTCGAGCTGCCGCGCGCCACGACGACCACGATCAGGATTCGGCTCGTCGAGCCGGCGGACACCGCCGCCGCGCCGTCCGTGCTGCGCCAGCCCCTCGTGCGACCACTGGTCGTCACAGTCGATGCCCCGGCCTGTGACTGACCATCACAACCACGGGAAGCTGCGTCCCGTGAGCTGCTCGAGCCGCTCGTTGTGCGGCGCGAACCGCGCGGCGAGCCGCTCGCGGATCTCCGGATCCAGCTCGTCGCCTGCCGCGGCGTTGCGGACGTCGCCGGATGCGATTGCCTCAGCGGGCAGCCCCAGGAAGGTCGTCGCCACAGTGAGCTGGAGCAACGGGTCGGCGTAGTACTCCTCGCTCGACAGGACCAGAATCTGCTCGCGAGGGTAGTGCGCGTACCAGCGAGTGAGGGCGGTGTCGTACTCGCTTTGCCGGGCATAGGACTGCTGCTCGTGCGCATAGCTTTGGAATGACGGGTCCTGAGTCAGCCGCATCTCGACATCTCCGATGCGGGCGTCTTCGGCGGCCAGTGCAGTGGCAAAGTCAAGCTCTTCCATGTCGTTGCGCCGGCGCTCTTTCCAATGGCTGTGGGTGCGCATTACGGGGTCGCGAAGCACGGCGATGATCTTCGCGTTGGGAAACATCCTGGCGGCACGCTCAGCCGCGGCCGGGTGGAAGAGGTAGTACGGCGACGCCTCGCCGGTGACGATAGGCGCGCCGACGCGACGCTCCTGCCGCCTGCGAACGAACGTCGACGGCAAGTGGCCGCGGTACCAACGTTCACCGCGCCAGTAGTTCTGGTCGAAGTAGTGGATCCCTTTTGTGGCCGCGGCCTTCGGCAGGAGGTTCGGTCGCGGAAAGAGCGGAGCAACGTGACTGTGCCGCAGTAGATCGAAGTAGAACGACGTGCTGCCACCTCGCTTCGCGCCGATGATCAGGAAGTCGGGATCGGGTCGCCAGCTGGCGGTGATCCGCGCGTAGCCGTAGATCGTGGCGCGGCCGGCGCCGACGAACGGGCGGAGCGGATCAGGCACGGAGGGCCTCCAGCATGGCGGTCGTCAGCCGCTGCTCCCGGTCGGCGATGCGTCGGCCCTGGACGATATCGGCCCAGTACAGGCGCGCCTCGGCTGCGCCAGGCGCGCGCAGTCGCGCGTCGCGGCGCCTGCCGCGCAGCGCAGCAGCGGACGCGAGGAAGTACGTGGTATCCGCGTGTGGAGGCGCCCACCGCACGTCCTCCCAGTCGATCAGCCACAGCTGGCCCTGTGCGCGGCGTAGGTTCCACGGCGTGAGGTCACCGTGCGCGCCACGCCAGTGCGCAGCCGCATCCCGCGGCCTCGGAACGACTCGTTCGACCAACTCGGTGATCTCGTTGGTCAATTCGTCGGCGCAGTGCAAAACGGGTCCGTGTGGACGGCGCGCCATAACCTCGTAGCCGGTCCACGACCAGCCGCCCGCACTGCCCTCGCCGACGAGCTGCGGCACGCGGAACCGGGCGGGCTGCTGCTCGGCAGCCGCCTGGCTGATTGCCTTCTCGGCAGCCAGCTCAGCGGCATCGCGCCGAACCCGGATCAGCATCGGTCGCCGTGGGGTGCACAGCAGAAGAACTATCCCGGTGCGAAAGCCTTGCGGCCGGCGGTAGACGGCGAACTCCGTGCGAGCGCCGCCGATCGCCGCACGCCATTGCCGAGACAGCTCGGCGAACACGTCGGCGTCCAAGGGGGGATTCCACTGTTCGCGGACTCCCGGGACGAGCCGCATCGCGCCGGCCCGAGCGAGAACCCACGTCGCGCGCTGCAGCATCAGCGGGACGGGGCGCGACGCGGTATAGAGGGTCAGTCCGAGCGCCGCTGCCGAAGCCGGCGCCTCCGGCACGAGGACATGTCCCTGCCCTGGCGGGTACTGCACGTGGGCCACGGCATCGAGTATCTCCTGGTCAGTTTGTGAATGTGCCGATGTGGCGTGTGCCCGTGGGCACGCCGATCGCGGCGGCGACATCGCTCGTCAGGGGGACTGCCGCTGCGTCACCGGGTGAGGCGAGCGTTGTAGTGGAGTCCTGCAGATTCGTCCAGGTCTTGTTGAGCCCGAGGTCCAGGGCCTGCGGCGTCCGGTACTTCGTAACGGTCACATTGTCGTCCCCGCCCCACCCGACCATGACCGTGGACGTCGAGGTTGCGTAGAACTCGTTTCCGTCGATGGTCACGTTCATGTCGCGGACCGCGGTGTTGGTCGCCTTGTCGAGAGCGTAGAACTGGAACATCGCCGTGCTGTCGGAAATGTTGTCAGCGACGATGATGTTGCGCACGATCCACGGGTCGGCAGTCGAGGTCGCGGGATCGGTGTTGCGGCGAGCGTCCTGGGTAAGGCCGATGTCCCACACCGAGTTGCCGCTGAATGCGTTGTTGTAGACCTTGACATTTCCGGTATCGAATGCCGTGTAGCCGTAGTTCGCGCCGGACACGGTGTTATTGGCGACGATCCCGGTATCCGAGAGTTCGGTAATGATGCCGTACTTGCCGTCGTTCCCGGCCACCACGTTGCCGACGATGGTGAAGTGGCTGACCGTCACGTCGGTCCAGATGCCGTTCACGCCTAGGTTGTTTTGGCTGACACTGTCCCGGATCGTCACGCCGTCGGCGTTGGTCACCTTGATCCCGGCGGCCGCGGGCGCGGCGTTGAAGTGCTGAGTGTTGTTTCCCTGCATGAGCGAGTCGGCCACGAGTAGTCCACTGCCATGATTCGAGTGGATACCGGTCATCCCGTTGTCTTCGGCGGTGACGTGCACGAGACGGCAGTCGTGGGTGCCCGCCGAGATGCCCTGCGTGGCATTGTCCCTGATCACGACGTTCTCCACCACGTCGCCACCGGTGCTGCCGCCGAAGTAGACGGTCCCTATCTGCGGGAGTGAGGTCGCGTACCGGCGAACGCCGACGCCACGGAGCGTGAGCTGTCCACTCACCACGAAGGCCTGCTGCAGGTCGCTTGCCCGTACCTCGTGTCCGGCGGGATTGCTACCCATCGTGATCGTCGCCGCCGGGTAGTCGACCGCAAACTGGCCCGCGCCAGGGTTCGACGACACCTGATCGAACTGGACGCCGTCGACGAACAACTGGTCCGGCCAAGCGGCCATCGGGTACTGCGAGTTGACGAAGCCGCCGGAGTTCGAGCCTCTGGTAAAGCTGGCCGAGTGGTCGAACTGGTAGGTCCAGCCAGCGTGGACCCAGGTCGTGCCCTGCTGGACCCAGCCGGTAACCGGCACCGATCCGTCGAACCACGCAGCCTCGCCCGGGTAGTTCTCGATCGTCACCGTCTTCGAGACAAACAAGCCTTCGTGGTAGCTGCCGGCACGCAGGACGATCACCTGTCCGCTCGCTGCCTTTGAGACAGCGGTCTTCACCGTGCGCAGCGGGCTCGAGGCGGTCCCGGTGGCGCTGTCGTTGCCAGTGCTGGAGGAGACATAGAGCGCGTTGCTCGGCACCGGGTAGACCGCAGAACCCACCGGGAGCGATCCGGGACTCGTCGGCACCGGCGTGGGCGTCGGCGTGGGCGTCGGCGTGGGCGTCGGCGTCGGCGTCGGCGTCGGCGTGGGCGTCAGGGAGGGCGTCGGCGTGGGCGTCGGCGTGGGCGTCGGCGTCGGCGTCAGGGAGGGCGTCGGCGTGGGCGTCGGCGTCGGCGTCAGGGAGGGCGACGGCGTGGGCGTCGGCGTCAGGGAGGGCGACGGCGTGGGCGTCGGCGTCGGCGTCAGGGAAGGCGACGGCGACGGCGACGACGTGGGCGACGACGTGGGCGACGACGTGGGCGACGACGTGGGCGACGACGTGGGCGTCGGCGTCGGCGTCGGCGTGGGCGTCGGCGTGGGCGTCGGCGCTGGACTCGACGCCTTGCGCTGCTTAGCGAGCCGCCAGGACTTGAGATTGTAGAAGCGCACCCACATCCGGTGCTTGGTGCCGGACTGGTTAGCGGCGTACACGCCGACATCGCCCGCCGCTGTGATCGCGCCGCGGGCGCGGTCGAGCGCAACGAACCAACGAGTGTGGCGCCCGCCGGGCAGCACGACGCGCGCCTTGACCACGTCGGCGCGCGCGACCGCCTCGAGCCGTATCACCTGGCGCCCTACTGCCGGCACCCGGTGCCACGTGAGGGTGCGGGTCAGCCCGTTTCCGTCGCGGCGGGCGATCTCGAGAGCGCGCGCACCGCGTCCGGACACCCGCACGAGCACGAGGTAGCCGGCTCCGTTCGATTTCGTGCGCAGCACAATGCCGGCCGCGAATCCCCACCCTCGGACCGGCCGGACCCGCGGCGCATTCAGCACGAGTTGAGCGCGTACGTCCGCGGTGGGAGTCTTCGGCAACAGCTGCTCTATCCTACGGCCCGGAAGTAGCGCGCGGATCGACGTATAGGGACGGCGTGCGGCAGACGACGTGG
Organism: uncultured Actinomycetota bacterium; assembly: GCA_963797455.1. Classification (GTDB taxonomy): domain Bacteria; phylum Actinomycetota; class Actinomycetes; order Mycobacteriales; family Jatrophihabitantaceae; genus Jatrophihabitans. The sequence continues at coordinate 1,400,508 of CAWCPK010000001.1, forward strand.
CGGTTGCGCGCTGGGTAGCGCCGGCGAGCAGCACCCCCCAGTTCCGACTTGTCGGCCGCGAGTCGGAGGCAATGTGTCGTTGCTGGGGGCTCGCCGAAGCCTCGGCAGAGAGTGCGGCTGTCGCAACCAAGGCACCTGCAATGAGGGCTGCGGCGGTCAGGAATGCGCACGTGACGCGCCTGACAACTATCGGTGGGCGGGAGGGCACGGGGCGTCCTCTAGGGCTCGGGGCTCGCTCCCCAGCCAGCGGAGCCGTCTGATCCCCGCCTAGACCCCCGTCATATTTCTATACACGGACTTTACATGATTCTCCGGCGTCTGACTACTCTTCGTAGTCGAGAAGTAACGCGTTGCACACTCCTGGTGATCTAACCTCAAAGAAGACACGGTGACGGGGGAGTTTGACGTGCCGGTGCAAGATCTCAGGCCGCTGGTTCTGTTCGTGTGCACGGCGAACCTCTGCCGCTCTCCACTCGCCGAACACCTCATGCGCGCCCGCCTGGGGCGAGGCGGACCGGCCTGGGACGTCGCGTCGGCGGGCGCGGCCGCGCGTGGCGGGCAGGAGTTACTCGAGGCCACGGCGTCGGTGCTCCGTGAGATGGGGGTCGTACCAGCACAAACTTGGCGCACCACCCGGTTGCGCAGGGATGAAGCCAACCGCGCCGACCTCGTCCTGACCGCCGAGGCGGCGCATCGGCGGGCCGTGGTGGCCCTAGCGCCTGCGTGTATCAACCGCACGTTCACGCTGCTCGAGTTCGCAGCGCTGCTTCGGTTGGCAGACATGGAACCGAACGCCGAAGGATCTGACGACGGAGTGCGCGCACTGCTGAGCGCCGCGTGGACGGCACGGGGCCAACCTCAACGCCGCGAGCACCGGCTTCTCGACATCCCGGATCCCATCGACCGGGGCATCGGCGCGATGCGCGAGACCTCGCAGATCATCCTCGGGGCCATCGACGAGATCACCTTGGCGCTGAGCAGATCGACCGTCGGTTAAGGCGTATCTCCGGAATCGCGCACCGGTTCGAGCGACTCGCGCAGATGATCGTCGATGTTGTCCTCCGGCGCGGATGGCCCGGGGGAGGGCCGCCTCGGCGCGGCGCGCGGACGGCGTCGAGGGACCCGGGCCCATAGGTTTCGGGTGCGCAAGCCGTATTTGGCGCGCGCGGCCGCCAGAACGCCCGTGCCACCGGGCATATCCGCACCCTGCGCGCTGCGATAGTAATCGGATCGGTAGGCCGCATCGAGGCCCCTGGTCGGCCGCATAGTCAGGACCACGCCTAGTACGCGGGCATTCACGGTTTCCAGACTCTGCAGCGACGCTCGCAGTTGTGGGCGTTTGACCTTGCCGTGCCGAGCCAACACGACGACCCCCGCACCGTGGGTGCTCAACAGGGCGGCGTCCGTGACCGGCAACAGCGGCGGCGCGTCCATGATCACCACGTCGAACCGCGACCGCAGCTCATCGAGAACCTGCCTCATCCGGCTCCCGCCGAGCAACTCGGACGGGTTCGGGGGTAGCGGCCCGCTGGCCAGTACCTGGAGACCGTTCGCCCCCCAGCTCTGGAGCACGTCGTCGAGCGAGGCGGCCCCGGTCAACACGCTGGTGAGCCCGCTGGCCCGTTCCAGACCCAGGTAGTCACTCAGCTTCGGGCGGCGCAGGTCGGTTTCGACCAGTGCGACACGTTGACCCGACTCGGCGAAGACGATGCCGAGGTTGGCGGCCGTGGTCGACTTGCCCTCACCCGCCACCGACGAAGTCACCACGACGGCTCGAATCGGCTCCGCGGCATCGAGGAACTGCAAGTTCGTGCGTAGCTGGCGGAAGTTCTCCGATCGCTGCTGCGCCGTGGGCTCGTCGACGATAAGCGGAGTCTTCTTGGCAGCCGCATCCAAACCGATCTCGCCCAGCACCGGGTAGTCGGTCAACTCGCACACGTCGGCGGGCGAGCGCACCGCGACGTCGACCACCTCACGCAGCACGGCCACGGCCAGGCCGAGCACGAAGCCAACGCCGACGCCGAGGAGGATGTTGAGCCGCATCCTCGGCGAGACCGGTGCCCCGGAATTGGTCGGCCCCGACACCACCGAGAGCTTGACCGTCGAGCCGCCCTGGCCGGTGTCGTCCAGCTCATTCACCAGCTTCGGGAAGGCCTGACCGACGTAACCCGCGATCCGAGTCGCGCGTGCCTGAGAGGGGTCACGCACGGTTGCGTCGATCAGCACCGTGTTCAGCTGTGCCGATGCGCTGATCTTCTTTGCAAGCTGGTGCGGCTTGATCGACAGCCCGGATGCGTCGATCACTGACTGCGCAAGTCGATCACTGGACAGCAGCGAGGCGTAGGAAGCCGCGCGATCCTGGGCGAACTGGTTTGTCGAGTTGGCGTTCTGAGAACTGAGCGCCGGGCTGCCGACATAGAAGGTGATGTGGCTTGCGTAGATGGGCGTCTGCTGCGCGCTGTATCCGTATCCCGCCGCGCCGCCGGCGAGCAGGAGCAGCGCCAACGCCCACCAGCTCTTGCGAACTGCACGGACATAGCGCTGAAAATCCACCGGCCTGGTCACCCTTCGACTCACCCCGGTGAGCCCTCGCTCGGTCATGGCGTTGCGGCGCCGCCAGGGCGCTCGCACCAACCGGCCCGTATGATAGCCGAGAGCTACTGGCCTTTGACTTTGCCAGAGCTGGTCAGGGTGCTGGCCAGCCCGGTGCCGGGCACCTGTGGTTCGGGGGGAGCGGCGTGACTGCGACGACCATGGCGCCAAGCCGTGCCCGGTCCCACTCACGTCCCGCACTGCCAGCACTGGCCGTTCTGGAGCGGTTGGCGGCGGGAGTCACGCTCTTCAGCATCGGTCTTCGGATGTTCATACACTCGGGCGTGACGATCGGTGATCTTGCCTCGGTCGTCACGATGCCGGTGTGGCTGGGTGCACTGCGCCGGTACGGCCTGGCGCGGTCCTTCGCGGTGCTGGGCCTGCTAACCGCGTGTTGGGGAATCCTGCTCTCAGACATGGCCGCGACCGACCATCGCATCGACTCCACTCAGCGGCTGGGCTCGACGGTGCTGCTGTTGGGCATCACCGCCGGCATCGGGGTGGTCCTCTGGGCGCGGACGGTCCTGTCGATTGCCACGATTGGGCTCTGTTACGGCGGCGGGCAGTTGGTCGACAACGTCCTCATCAGGTCTGGTGGCTCGAACGCGTGGAAAAACCACTGGGCGGTGCCGGTCGCGATGGTCGCCCTCTCCCTGGTAATGATCGGCGGCGGGCAGGCGACGCGACGATGGCCGGCGGCAGTGGCCACGCTGCTGGCCCTGGCGGCGATCTCTGCCTTTTCCGATTCCCGCTCGTACGCCGCCACGTTCCTGATCGGCGCATTGCTCTTGCTGTGGCAGGTCCGTCCTCGCACGATCTCCCGCAGCTCCTCGACCTGGCTCGCCGTGGCCATGATGGGCGCGGTCAGTGCCGCGACGTACTGGCTCGCGAGCAAGTTGCTGGTCGCAGGCTATCTCGGCGCGCAGGCACAGGAGCGCAGCATCGCGCAGATCGACCAGTCCGGCTCGCTGATCCTCGGCGGCCGCCCCGAGTTGGAGGCGACGCTCTCCCTCATGCACGACCGGCCGACGGGTTTCGGCGTCGGTGTCGTGCCCGGCGGGCACGACATCCTGGTCGCCAAGGGCGGCCTGTCGAGCATCAATTACAACCCGAACAACGGCTACGTCGAGAAGTACATGCTCGGCGGCCACATCGAGTTGCATTCGCTGTTCGGCGACCTGTGGGCCGGTTGGGGCTTCGCCGGATTGCTGCTGCTCGCGCTTATCGCGCTCGTCCTGCTGCGCGGGATCGCCGTGACCGTTGCCCACAACGTTCTCAACCCGCTCGGCGTCTTCCTGTTCGTATGGGACATCTGGAACCTCTTCTTCAGCCCTATCTACAGCTCGACGCCCACGCTCGTGATCGGAGTGGGGCTGGCCTTTGCACTCCGACCGCCATATCGCTCCGGACCCGGCGAACCCACCACATGAGCGAGGTGGCTACTCGGGCGACTGCAGATGGAGCCGAGCCGAACACTCCGCGCAGTGTCTGGCGGGTGCTGGGCCGCAGCGCGGGAATCCGGCTGCTCGTGCTTCCGGTCAGCGCCGTGTTGGGCATCGTCAACACCCGGCTCATCATCGATCATTACGGCTCGGCCGCATACGCACAATACGGCCTGCTCGTGAACATCGGCTCACTGATCCCGTTCGCCGATCTTGGCATGTCGGCCGCGCTGATGAACGCGGTCGCTGAGTCGGAGGACCCGTCGAACGACCCTGACGTGCGTCGCGTTCTCATCACTGCGATGCGCGTACTGGTCGCGTCTGCGGGTGTGTTGTTACTGATCACCGGCCTGGTGACGTGGCGCGACGGATGGACGACGCTGCTCGGCGCCGGCCTGCTACCTCACTCCGGCCCGGTGGCCGCCGGGCTGTGCGCGGTCGCGATCGCGATCACTCTGCCGGCAGGAGTCGGCCAGCGCCTGCTCACCGGTCTCGGCCGCAACCACATTGCGATCGCCGTGGTCGGCCTGCAAACCCCACTCGTGCTTGCATCGCTGGTAGTAATGATCACGACCGGTACCGGGAGCAGCACAGCAGTCGCGGTGATTCCCTACCTCGCGACTTTCGCATTGTCGATCGCCTGCACATGGTTCGCGGCACGCCAGGTGCAACCCAACTTCCGCACGGCCGCGTACGACGTCCGCAAGGTGCGCACCGTGCGCGGCGGCCGGGTGCTGCACGTCGCCTGGCCCACCCTCGTGCAGATGATCGCGCTACCGATCGCGATGCAGACCGACCGCATTGTCCTGAGTCACCGGTCGTCACCCGATGCGCTCGCACAGTACAACCTTGCGTCACAGATGTACTCCCCCGTTTGGCAGGTAACGAGTGCCGCCGGTATCGCCTTGTGGCCGATCTTCGCGCGTGCCAGAAGCCGCCGAGAGCTCAGCGCCGCGTCACCGCAGCGGCTCGCCCTCACGTTCGCAGCTGTCGCGGCGGCGGTGTGTGTTCTCATCACCGCCGTCGCGCCCTGGCTCGCCGCTCGTGCCTCCGGCGGCCGCGTCCACCTCGACACGCTGCTGCTCGTCACCTTCGCGTTGTTCATGGTGTTCCAGGCCGCGAAATATCCGCTCGGTATGTACATGACAGACGCCCGCGGCTTGCGTTTCCAAGCGCTCATGGTCGCGACATTCCTGCCGGTCAACCTGAGCCTGTCGATAGTCCTCGCCGGTCCCTACGGCGCGGCCGGACCAGTGATCGGCTCGGCCACCGGCGTCCTCCTGTGCCAGGGACTGGCGAACTGGCTCTACGTCCGCCGCGAACGGGCCCGGGGACCGGTCACATCCTCGCTGCAGGATCGGTAGTCAGCCGCGATACCCAAGCTCGGCGAGCAGCGCGCTGCATTCCCGCGTGACGTCGGCGAGCTGGGCTTCGTCGAGATCGTGACGCCAGCGCCCAATTGCCGAGGCGTTGGTGGAGCCGAACGCGGCGACGAAGTCGTCGGTCCGATCGTCCGCGTCGAGGAAGCGCGCGAGATCGCGGGCGACCGCGGCCGGAGCGCGCACCAGGCTCTCGTAGCGGATCTCGAGGCTGTGGGCGCGGGTTTCGGCCAGTTCCCTTCGAGCCGTCGACTCGTAGCGGCGCCAGACCCACGCCGCGCGTGTCGCCTCGCTCGCCGCCGCGAACTCACCCGCCCGCCCCGTCTCCACCCAGAAGCGGGGATGGCCGCCGAAGGCGGCGCCGACCTCGTCGACCCGTCCGCCGCGGTCGTCGCGCAGCCAGCCGAGCCGGATCAGCGACGCCGCGACGTCGCGCCCATCGCGCACGAGGTGGACGAAACGGGCGTTCGGGAACGCGCTGACGATTGCGGGTATGAGGAATGTCGATTCGGGCGTCTGCTCGATGGCACGCAGCCCGGCGGTGAAGCCGAGTCGCTGTGCGAAGATGAGGGTTCTGCGGATCCGGGCAGCCGCTTCCTCGCGCGGAAGCGCCCACAGCTCGCCGATCACGGCCTTCAACGGACGTAACTCGCCCAGGTCGGCGAATCCGCGCACGCGACCTGTCGTAACAGCGGTGAACGTGGTACCGCTGCGCGGACTGCCGACGATGAAGACAGGGCACGGGTCGACGGAGGCGAGCAGACGGGCAGGGTGCACCCCGTATCGGGCAACGCTGCGCCGGACGCTCACGTAATAGTGCGACAGCTGAGCGCGCCCGGTTGGCCTGGGCCGGCGAGCCGTTGCTGTCTCGGCGAGGGCAGGGTCGGGACCGAGCATCCACGCGTCCGCCGCCACTCGCGAGTCCTCGTCGGGAAGGGCAGCCATGATCTCGGCGGCGGGGCGGGCGGTCGAGGCTGCTGACGCCACTGCGCCCGCCAATTCGGCGGCGCCGCACGCGGAAGGCAGCACACGGTGCCCCTGGGCGCTGAGCCAGGCGGCCAGGCCGGTCTCGTCCGTCGTCACGACCTCGCACCCGTGCGCCAGCGCTTCGAGGATGGGCAGGCCGACTTGCTCGCGCCACGCGCCGACGCGCTGCGACGGAAGGACCAGCACGCCGGCGCGGCGCAGGCACCTGTGGATCTCGCTGCGAGGGGGATCGACAATGACGCGGACCAAGGGCCTGCCCGAGGCCCAGGCTGCGACCTCGTCCGCGAGGGCCCCGGTGCCGACGACGGTGAGGCGAAGGCCGCTCTCGGTCGACAGGACGTCCCACGCACGCATGAGCAGGCGGATGCCCTTGCGCTCGTTGAAGGCGCCGAGGAACAACACCGCCCTCGAGTCACTCGCAGGCTCGGCCGGGCAGCCGCATGGGCTGGGAAGTGCGGGGAAGTGCCGTCCTCTGCTGGCCACGAGCCGCTCTCCCGCGTAACCGGCCAGCAGTCGCATTGACGCTTCGGTACCGAATGCCAGTCGGTCAATCGACCGAACCGCAAGCCTGATGACGAACTTGCTCCACGGGCGTCCGACGCGGGTCGGCAGCCGTCGCCGCAAATAGAGCTTCTCGGCCGGATCAGTCAAACCAAGGCAGTACGCGGAAATCCTGGTTCGGCGTCGGTGCAATCGATCACGGAGCCGGATCGCGGCGATCTGGCACAGTACATCCGCCCAGCGCCCGGTCATGAGCGGTTCGTTGATCTCTACCGCCCGATACTCCGATCGGAGAAGTTCCGCCAGTGTGCCTACCCGGCCTCGCTTCGACAAGACGATCCCGGCCGGCGCCACTGAGCGGTCGAAGTCGTAGCGCTCGTGCCGGTAGAGAACCACGGCGGGCGTCATGGTCCGGAAGCGTTCGAGGTGCGCCGTGCGGATGGAGTCATAGATGCGCAGGACGTCCACAGGGTGGCGGGCAGATCCAACATCACCAGAGCCCGGCGGCCGGCTGCCGGGCGACGGTACCCGCATAACCATCCGCCCCTCCGAGTGTTGCCTACGCGCGCACCGACCCCCGACATCACCGCGGGTCACCAGAATTCTAATCGGCGACGCGCGTCTAGGCTTGCCACGAAGATCGCGGCTGACGGCTGGGGGAACGATGGACAGGCCCGTGCGGGTGCTTCAGTCGTTCAAGACGCCACGCGAGACGACGAACCCGTACATCCACATGCTCAGCAAGAGCCTGCGACAGCAGGATCATCTGGAAGTGATCGACTTCAGCTGGCGCACCGCGCTCGTCGGCCGCTACGACGTCTTCCACCTCCATTGGCCCGAGATCCTCGTCTCGGGCCGACGCCCTTGGACGAGGCCGATCCGGCAGCTTCTTTTCCTCCTCACCCTGTTCAGAGCGCGCCTGATGCGAATCGCTCTCGTGCGGACGCAGCACAACCTGGCCCCGCCCAGCGGGATCTCCTCCCGAGAGCGCGCGCTGCTGATGCTGGCCGACCGGATGACCACATTGCGCATAACACTCAACGCCCACTCTCTCGATACAGGACACGAGCAGGAGACCGTCGTGCACGGCCACTACCGCGACTGGTTCGCCCGCTATCCGCGCGCCGAGCCGGTGCCCGGTCGTCTGGCGTTCGTCGGCCTCGTCCGCCCGTACAAGGGTGTCGATCTCCTCGTCGATGCTTTCCGGGAGATCCAAACCGACGCTGCCAATCTCCAGCTCCGGATCGCCGGTCGGCCCTCGAGCGCCGACATCCGGTCTCAACTCGAGCGGGCCACTCGGTCGGATCCGCGAATCTCGCTGCACCTCGAGTTTCTCAACGAGGCGCAGTTCGTAGAAGAGATCAGCAGCGCGGAGCTCATTGTGCTGCCGTATCGGGATATGCACAACTCCGGGGCCGCGCTGGCCACCCTGTCCCTCGATCGGCCGGTCCTCGTCCCGGACAACGCCGTCAACCGGGATCTCGCTCTGGAGGTCGGGCATGGCTGGGTTCATCTGTTCCCCGGAACGATCAGCGCAGACCTGTTGACGGGCGCGCTCAAGCAAGTGCGCACCCAACCGCCACAGGAGTTGCCGGACCTGAGCGCGCGCGGCTGGGCGGAGGTCGGCGCTGCGCATCTGCGCGCCTACCGCAGGGCGCTGGCGATCACGCGCCGGCGCCCCGCCTAGCTAGGAGGCCGCCCGCCACACGAACGACGTGTGCATGGCAAACAAACGCGGCCGCGTCGCCACCAGCCGCGGATGTGATAGACGACCGAACGAACTGTACAGACGCGATTCCTCCACCAGGCCGGACGGCCGCAGCAAGGCAGCCGTTTCCGGGCTGAAGAACCGCAGATGCGTCCGATCGAACAACCCCCCGTGCGCCGTATACGTCCAGTCCCCGCGCAGCATCTTCCACCGGAACGACCAGTGCGCCGAGTTCGGGATCATCGCGAAGATCGCGCCACCGGGTGCGAGCCTCCCGACCGCCCAGTCCAGCGTCTCCACCGGATCGGGCATGTGCTCCAACACATCCAGAAAGGCGACCACGTCGTACTGATCCCGAAGCCCGGGGTCATCGAAACCGGCCGACACCCAGCCGTCCGACACGTAGCGCAGACGGGTCCGGGCGACCTCGAGCCGCGACTGGGCGGGCTCGATACCATCGACTACCGCGCCCGCCGCTTGCAGAAATACTCCGACCTTGCCGTTTCCGCAGCCGACATCGAGCACCGTCGCGCTTGGCCGAGTGAGACTGCGCAACTTGGCCAACGGTGGCGGCGGCGGGTCCTTGACGATCTCGATAGTTTCCGGGCGCGCCTCGCGCGTCACGAGCGGCTCAGACATAGACCCACCAATCTCCCGCGCGGGCCGGTCAGCCCGGCCGCGGGGTCGCTGTCGCATCCGTATACCAATCGCGCACGAGCGTGGCGAGCCGCTGACTCGACCAACGCGGATAGGGCGTGCCACCCGCCCGTCCGGCGCGAACGAGCGCCGCGGCCAGATCGGCGACGACGTTCTGTCCGATCGACACCACGTAGCCGTTCGGCCCAGCCAGCAATGGTGGTCCGCCCTTGTCCAGGCATACGACCGGGCACCCTGCCGCACTCGCCTCGCCGACAGCCCAGCCGGCCGAGTCATGCAGGGAGGGAAAGAGCAGGGCGTCGGCTCCCCGGTAGGCCGCCAGGACGGCCGACCGCGGCTGATGACCCTTGAAGATCACCCGCTCGCCCACGCCGATTCGTGACGCTAGTGCGGCAAGATGTTGCGCATCACGACCCGTCCCATACACCTCCAGGGTCCAGCCGGCAAGCGCCGGCTCGGTCATCGCCCTGATCGCGAGTCGGCCGCCCTTCCACGGAACCAGGCGACCGACGAACACCGCTCTCTTCCCGTCCTGCCGAGGAGGAGATGGTGCCTCCAGCGTCGGTTCAAGGGCTGCGTTCGGCTCGACAAGGACGCGGCGGGCGTACCGGAACCGGTGTGCTACCTCGGCGTTCTGCGCAACTACGAGCGCAGCGCGCCGGGCCATCGGATCACCCCACACGCGCCGTGCGAAGCGCGTTAGTATCGAGCGCCCCATTTCGCCGACGAAGCCACGCAGCCCTACCCAACGAGCCATACGCAAGGGTAGGTAGGTCGCGCCACCGACCGGCCCCCAGACGAGCGGAACACCACGCAGGCGCTGGAGACCACACGGCAACCAGTCGTTGGCGAAGGTGACGTGGTGCGCCACATCGAAGCCGACCTCGGCGTGCAGCTGCTGCGCGGTACGGGCGAGGCGGCGCTGCCACAGCGCGTAGTACCAATACACGTCGGCGCCGCGGCGCTTCCACCGCAGCACGGCGGGGGAGAGATCGACGTACACCAGGTTCATCCGGGACGAGAGGACGGGGTCGGCGGCGAGCGCCGCGCTGATCGCCTCGCGAAAGCGGGTCCGGGTCACGACCCAGACGTCGTGGTGGGCCGCGGCGCCAACGGCGAAGGCCCAGCCGGCGCCCGCCTCGGACTCGTCAATCGGGCCGCACGCGTACGCCGAGATCAACACTCGGCGGCGCGGCACGGTCCCTCCGCTTTGAGCTGGCCGATAGGCCGCCGAGTCGGACCTGGTACCTGCGTGACCAGCGATCACGGTGGCGCCTGAACGCCACCGTGCACGTTCTGCGAAGTCGGGTCGGCCTGCACCGCGCTTACGAGATCGCCGCCGGATCGCTTGTAGCGCTGGTACGAGTAGCCGAAGGCTCCGGCGATCAGGCCGCAGCCGCGTGTCGCCGTGGCCATGCCGAGAGCCTGATGCCGGTACGAGCGCCAGAGCAGACCCAGCAGGTACCGGTTCGCTCCCAGCCCTACGCGCGGAAGTCCCCGGAGGCATGACCGAGCCCGAGCGAGCGCGCGGGCTCGACGCGTCGCTGCCAGCTTGAGCGCGACCCGGACGTCTGTGGTGCCAAAGCTCAGCGCCCTCTTGAGCATCCAGGACCGGCTCAGTCGCGACGCGCGGACCTCCTCGGTGACTTTCGCCTCCCGGCACCACACGATCTTCGCGCCGTGCGCCACGAATGAGCGAGTGAACAGCGTGTCGGAGCCGCCGCTCAGCCCGAAGTCGACGTCGAAACGGATGCCCATCGCCCGCACCTGACGCAGGTCTAGGAGCAGATTGTTCGTCGCAGCGACGTCGATCTCGGTGCCGGTCATGACGCTGGCACGGTGCTGGCGGGCGAAGAAACCTCCAGCATCGAGCCACGGGTCGTGCTCGCCGGTCAGCATGGTGACGACGGGACCGGCAACGGCACCGGCCCCGGTTGCGGAGTGCGTCCGAATCAGCGCGGAGAGCCACCCCTCGAGCGGACGCTCGTCGTCGTCAATGAACGCCAGCAGATCGATACCGGCGCACTCCGCCAATGCGCGGTTGCGTGCGGCGGCGATGCCCGGCATAGGTTCCGCGACGTAGCGCACGGCTGCGTGTTCGGCGACCACACCACGGGCAGTCTCGGCGGGGTCGTTGTCGACCACGAGGACGTCGACATGGATTTCGGATTGCTCCATCGCCGAGCGCGCCTGCTCGACGAGCATCGGCAACACGGCTGCGACGTCACCCGGACGTCGAAAGGTCGCCATCGCGATCGTGGCCGACGATGCGGATCTTCCTGCGCCGGTCACCGCAGCCGTCCCGCATCGGTGGCAGGGTCGGTAGCTGCAGACGCGTAATGTTCGGCGAGGACGGACGGCTGCCGGTTTGCCGGCCGACCACGCCGCTGCAACAACGCGGCGACAGCCAGCGCGAGGCCTTCAATGCTGCCGCGGACGGCGGCGATCAAGGGCTTCGGGGAGTGCAGCAGTTGCCGGCGTCCGCCGCGGAGCAGGATCTGCCAGCTCTCGACCGGCGTATACAGCATCCAGGTGAGCAGCTCTCGGCGACTGAGGTGGCGAGTTGCGAACAGCAGCCGGTTTCGGCAGTTGTACCGGTAGTAGATCGATGACTTGGCGCGGCCTCGCTGCGGCCCCTGCGTACCTCCGGCGTCGTGCACGGCCCGGAGATCGTCGCGGATCCGAAGTGTCCCTCCGGCTCGCACGCATCGCCGGCTGAAGTCGACGTCCTCCCAGTAGAGGAAATATTCCACGTCGAACCCGCCGGCCCGCGTGATCAGATCGCGGTGGACGGCAAGGCAGGTGGCCGGCAACCAGTCCACGGATGAGTCCGGCGCGGGTTCGCGGGAGCCACCCTGCCGACGCCCGCCCGCGCGCCGCGCGGGACGAGAGGAACCGGCTCCGCGAATGTCACCGGTGCGCAGGTCCAGCCGCGAACCGGCGAACAGGGTCTCGCGGCGACTCGACTCGAGCACCGGGCTGACGAGTGCAAGCGGTTCCCGAACGCAATGCGTGCGCAACTCGGCGATTACCTCCGCGGGCACGAGAGCATCCGGATTCAGCAGCAAGAAGCACACGCAGCCGAGTCGGTCAGCCTCGCGGATGCCCGCGTTGACTCCCGCACCGAAGCCCTCATTGGACGCCTTGGCCACGAAGTGCCAGTCCTGGGCGCGGGCGAGCGCGCGGGCCCGCTCGGACTCTTCTCGAGTCGAGAAGTTGTCGACGAGCACCACGTCCACCGTGTCCGAATCCAGGTCGAGAGCTCCCAGATTTCGCGCGACCAGATCACTTGAACCGTAGTTGACGACCACGATGCCCATGCGGTCGGCCTGTCCCGACTTCGCCGCAGGCCGCAGATCCGTGGCAGTGTCGTGGTAAACCGCGGTGCCGGCGGGAGACGTGCCGACCGGCGCCGTACTCATGCGGTCCCCTTTCGGTGACGGTCAGCCGGGCTTGACCACAAAGTTGTCGTAGCTGATGGTGAAAGGAGTGTTGGACACGGATGAGGCGAGGGTGGACAGGATCCCGACTCCGCCGGCGTCTTGCAGCGTCACTTCGCTGTCGGTGCCGGCCACCTGCGGGTCGGCCGGTTCGCTACCGCTGGCCTTCCACACCCGCCCGGCCAGATTCGTCGACCCGCCCGCACTCGTGACCTGGAATCGCAGCCGCAGCACATCACCGGCCGCATAGGTCAGACCACTGACCGCGACCTCCGAACCCACCGTCTCACTGCCGGACACCACCTTCGACCACGCCAGATGCACCGTGCCGTTGGGCAGCAACTTCAACTTCAGCCGGTAGTCGGACTTGTCGGCGCGCCGCGCGGACAAGATCGCCAACGCCCAGTTGCCGGTCGGCACCTTGTCCACGCTCACGTCAACCAGCATGTTCACATCAGTAGCCGACACCGAATCGAGGAACGCACCCCGGGTCACTCCCGCCGACGGCAGCACTATCGACCCCTGGCCACCGGCCACCGAGAAGTTCCCGCTGCTGCCCTGCAGCCGCCAGGAACCACCGATGTCGGCGTCGCCCCACCCGCTCGTCACAGTCCTACCGAACGCATCCGAGGCAACCGTCGAACCCGCAGCCGCCACAGTCACCGACTGCGTCACGCTATCGGTCGATCCGCCGTCATCGGTCACCGTGAGCTTCACCGAATACGTGCCGTCAGCGGCAAACGTATGCGATGCAGTCACACCACTACCGACCGCGCCATCGCCGAAGTCCCACGCGTAACCCGCGACCGTCCCATCCGGATCAGACGACCCCGACGCATCGAACGAGCAATCCAGGTCCGCACACGACTTCGTGAAAGACGCAACCGGCGGCTGATTCGGCGCCGGGCCTGAGCCGGAGTCGACTACGAGGTTGTCGTAGCTGATGGTGACAGGAGTGTTGGACACGGATGAGGCGAGGGTGGACAGGATCCCGACTCCGCCGGCGTCTTGCAGCGTCACTTCGCTGTCGGTGCCGGCCACCTGCGGGTCGGCCGGTTCGCTACCGCTGGCCTTCCACACCCGCCCGGCCAGATTCGTCGACCCGCCCGCACTCGTGACCTGGAATCGCAGCCGCAGCACATCACCGGCCGCATAGGTCAGACCACTGACCGCGACCTCCGAACCCACCGTCTCACTGCCGGACACCACCTTCGACCACGCCAGATGCACCGTGCCGTTGGGCAGCAACTTCAACTTCAGCCGGTAGTCGGAGTTGTCGGCGCGCCGCGCGGACAAGATCGCCAACGCCCAGTTGCCGGTCGGCACCTTGTCCACGCTCACGTCAACCAGCATGTTCACATCAGTAGCCGACACCGAATCGAGGAACGCACCCCGGGTCACTCCCGCCGACGGCAGCACTATCGACCCCTGGCCACCGGCCACCGAGAAGTTCCCGCTGCTGCCCTGCAGCCGCCAGGAACCACCGATGTCGGCGTCGCCCCACCCGCTCGTCACAGTCCTACCGAACGCATCCGAGGCAACCGTCGAACCCGCAGCCGCCACAGTCACCGACTGCGTCACGCTATCGGTCGATCCGCCGTCATCGGTCACCGTGAGCTTCACCGAATACGTGCCGTCAGCGGCAAACGTATGCGATGCAGTCACACCACTACCGACCGCGCCATCGCCGAAGTCCCACGCGTAACCCGCGACCGTCCCATCCGGATCAGACGACCCCGACGCATCGAACGAGCAATCCAGGTCCGCACACGACTTCGTGAAAGACGCAACCGGCGGCTGATTCGGCACCGCCACGTTGACGGTCTCAGTCACCGCGTCCGTCGCGCCCTGGTCGTCGGTCACGGTCAACGTCACGTCGTACGAACCGTTGGAGGTGTACGTGTGTGTGGGCGTCGCTCCGCTGCCGCTAGTGCCGTCACCGAAGTCCCACGCGTACCCCGCGACCGTCCCATCCGGATCCGACGACGCCGACGCATCGAACGAGCAATCCAGGTTCGAGCACGACTTCGTGAACGAAGCCACCGGCGGCTGGTTTGCCGGCACCGTGACCGACACGTTCTGCGTGGCCGAGTCCGTCGCACCGCGGTTGTCGGTCACCGTGAGCTTGGCCGAGTACGTACCGCTAGCCGTATATGTGTGGGCGGGCGTCGCTCCGGTACCCGTCGAGCCGTCGCCGAAGTCCCACGCGTAGGCGGACACCGTGCCGTCCGGATCCGACGATGCGGTCGCATCGAAGGTCACCTTCGCACCGTCGGTCGTGTACGTGAACGACGCAACCGGCGGCGCGTTCACGGCGGCCGGCGACGCGAAGTAGTGCGCCGTGACCTGAGCTGCGCTCAGTTCGACCGGGTAGACCGCAGCCTCGTCGATGGTGCCGGCGAAGTAGGCGTTGTTGGCGTTCCAGCTGTTGAGGTTGTCACCACCGATTCGCCAGTAGCCGTTGTAACTCTGCGCCTGCGTCTGCGGGTTCGTCCCCACCACCTGGCCGTCGACGTACAGGGTCATCCCGTCCGGGCCCTGCGTCGCGACGAGATGGTGCCACGTGCCGTCGTTGTAGCTGCCGCTCGACGTGGCCAGGTTGATCTGTCCGGTGTACGTGCCGAACACGAGCTGACCGGACGCGAGCATGTAGACGTGCCGGTCGTAGCTGGAGCTGTTACCGGTGCGCGAACTGCCGAAGCCGATGAGCTTGCCGCCCGTGGTCGATGTCGTGTTGAACCACAGCTCTTCGGAGTAGACGCTCGGACCGGCCATTAGCGCACCGGAGGCGAGCGTGCCGTTGGAGCCGTTGAACCGCACCGCCGTGTCGGCCGTTCCGGTGACCGGGCTCGCCACCCCGAAGGTGACACCGCCGGCGTAGGTGCCGTTGTTCACGTTGCCCGAGAGGTCGGTCGCCGTGGTACCCGACGCCTCGTCCAGCCGGTAGTACAAGCCCGGCGAGTCGTTCCAGACCGTGCTGCCGTAGGTGTCCGAGGGGGGCGTGCCACCCACGATCGTGCGACCGCTGTCGATGTACTGCTGGCGGATCTGCGCAGCCGTCAGTGCGGTCGGGTAGATCGCGACGTCGTCGATCCTGCCGTTGAAGTACCGGTTGCCGCTCCATGTCGAATCGCCGCCGACGCGCCAGTAGCCGCCGAACTGCTGCCCGACCGTGGTGCCGGTGTTGGTGCCGATCAGCTTCCCGTCGATGTAGAGCGCCATACCTGCGCTAGACAAGGTGCCGACGGCGAAGTGGTAGCTGCCGTCGCGGTAGCTGTTCGGCGAATCGACCGTGAATGTGTTGTTGTTGTACACGCCGAAGTGGATACGACCGCTGCTGTCCATGTAAATATGGCGGTCGTAGCTGGTGCTGTTCCCGCTGTTCAGATTGCCGAAGCCGACGATCTTTCCGCCGCCCCCGCTCGTGGTCGAGAACCAGGCGGACTCGGTGAAGGTGTCCGGCCCCGGCACTGCAGCGCTGGTCGCACCCAATCCGGTCGAGCCGTCGAAGTTCGACGCGGTGTCGGTGTCATTCAGGAGCGCTCCCGTCGCGCCTCCACTGACGCCGGAGTTGAGCGTGAGGTCGTCGAAGCCGGCGTAGTCGTAGTTGATGTTCCCCGAGGCCTGATCGAGCCGCCAGAAGTGCGCGGCGCCGGCGCCGAGGACGTCCTGCACATACGCACCGTCCGGCGGGCCGGACGTCGTCGGCGTGGTGATCGAATAGCTGTTCCCGAACGCAACGTTGCCGTCGGGATCGCTGACCTTTACGCGATAGGTGTAGGTGGTTCCCGGACTCAGCCCGGTGTCGACGAAGCCGATCGTTGGCAGGTTCCAGAACTGGCCATCGGCATTTGTGGTGTACACCGTCGAGCCGTCGCGCTGCACGATGTAGGTCAGCGTCTTGTCATCGCGATCCCAGTCCGTGCCCCACGAGACGCGAACCGACGTACTCGAGCGCGCTAAGAGATTTGTGGGGAGGTTCGCTCCCGACAGTCGCGGTCCCTGCTTGTTCGGCGCGATCGACGGCACGGCGAAGCGCACCAAACCCTGCTGGGCGGTGCCGTTGACGTGCATGAACTCGCCGCCGTCGACGACGTACTGCGAGTTGCCGCGAACTGACCACGGGCCTTGGTTCGAACCGGTGTACGTGCCGATGTCGAGGTCCGGCCACCAGTCGATGATCGAAGGCGCTGGCTCGCCGTAGAAGTCGGTGCTGTGTGAGTCCGGGTTGCCGATGTCGTGCCCCAGCGTGCCGTTGGCCTGCGCGGTCACCGCCATCGAGCGGTGAAAGTTGCGCGGGTTGGTGTCCGGGAACCCGCCGACGGCTGAGCACCCGTGGTTGTGTCCGGCGTTGTAAACCGCGCCGTTGACACTGAAGATGCTGTACACGTCGCCCCAGCAGTTCGAGATCCAGTTGATCGTTCCCGTGTCCGGGTCGGCAGAGAACCCGCCTTCGAGGGTGGAGACGTTCGAACCGTAGGCCCATCCCACGCCGTAGATCGCCGTTCCGTCCGTGGAGAGATCGGCAATCGTGGAGGCGGTATTATCGCCACCCTCGTGGATCAGATCGGTCGCGGCCCACGGCAGAAGCGCGCCTGTGGTCGCGTCGAGCGCGGCCAGACCCAAAGCGGTCGAGCCGTTGATGTTGCCGAACGGCCCGCCGACGATCACCCGGCTGCCATCGGGGGTGACGACCAACGCCTGGACGCCGATGTCCGCTGTCGGAGCCCAGCCGAGCAGCGCGCCGGTCGTCGGGCTGAACGCCGCGAGGTGCGAGCGTGCCACCCCGTTCGCTTTGCTGAACGCCCCACCGACGTAGACCGCATCGTTCGTGACCGCGATAGCGTCGACCGTCGCGTCCACCGACGACGTCCAGTCGCTGATCAGCTGGCCGGTCGCTGTGCTGTAGGCGGCGATCCGGTTGCGCGTGACCCCGTTTGCCTGTGTGAATGAACCACCGACGTATATGCGCGACCCGTCGGGCGACGCCGTCACGACCTTGGCCTGCGCATTGAGCGACGGCGCGAAGGAGGTGATCAGGTTCCCGGTCGTCAGGTTGAAGGACAGCAGGTTGTTACGCGTCGTCTGATTCGTGCCTGGCGCGGCGCCCGCGGGACGTGCGTTTGCGAAGCTGCCGCCGACGTAGACGGTGTTCCCGACGATGGCTTGGGACCACACCACGCCGTCGATCTGCACGGTCGGCAGGGCGTCGGCGGTGACCTGGTTCGCCGCGCGCTGCACCACGGGCGGGATCCCGGTCGGGGTCGCCGCTGCCGCCTGATCGGCTCCAGCAAGAACGAGTGGCACGCTGAAGCTGGCCGCTACGACCGATGTGGCAATGAGTGAGACAACGCGCCGATTCATCCTGCATTCCCCCGAAAGAGCACGACCGGCGCATCGCCGGCGTAGCTGACGTTGACGATGACCGAGTTGCGGTGCCCGGCCGGAAGTGTGAAGACGTAGGTGCCGCTCACCTCGTGATGCCCTGCAAGGGACCCTTGCATGGGGTGTGAGAAATTGATCGGGTCGGGGTGGTTCGCATCGTCATCGCTTGTTTGCGGGGTCCACTCCATTGGCACGCCCGGTGTCCCCTGGGCGTCGGTGACCGTGACGACGGCGTTGTCAAGCGTGATCGCCTTGGCTGTGCCGTTGCGGACCGTGATGACCAGGCGCAGGCCAGGGCCGGAGACCTCACCCGGCCCCACCGCCTGGACGCTGAGGGCCGCGATCGAGGTGATGCGGGCAGTTACGCCGGTACCGAAATCCGCTACTGCGTGCAGTGGGACTGGTGGCTTGGTGATAACGGTTCTGGCGTGCACCGTCTGATGAATGTTCCCGGTCGGCGCCGCCCCACTGCGGCTACCCGACTGCCGAGTGACGCTCGGCCCACTGGCGCCGACGCCGCTGGTCGCAGTCACAGCCGGGTTGCTGTCCGAGGGAGATGGCGACGACCGAGCCGAGGTGTGCGTTCCGCCAGCTGACGCGCACGCGGCCAACGGCACTACCGCCACCGCCGCCAAGACCATGGCCACCGACCCACGCAGGCAGGCTCGGTCGCGAGTCAGCACGCGGGCAACATGTGCCCACATGAAGCGTCCCCCCGATTCATCCCCCGATAAATACGCCAACCACTCACCGGCGCTTACGCGAAGCGTACGCGAGACCGGGAAGAACTACTACCGCCCAAAGGTCCCGACAGCGAAAGTCCACAGTTCGGCGAATGCGCGCGGTCGCGGCGGCACGCCGACCCTTGCAGGATCGGCCTTCGGCGCGGCATGAGCCCGCCGACTTCGACTCCCACGACCACTGATACCCGTCAAACGCCGTGCCGCACACCTGAAGCCCAACGGTGACCTCAGTGCGCGATCATCCAGAAGGACAACCGTGACACGCCGCCCGGTTTCCCGCTACTCCAAAGTTTGGACAAATGTAGTCAGTAGTACGGGATAGATGCCGTCGTCCGAGTGGTCGCAGACTTACTCACGACGGCGATGCCGACCGAGCGCAGGTCCAGGGTGAGTGCGAACCGGTCGTCACCGACGATGCGCGACCATGCCCGCCGCATCCCGTCGGACCAGTTGATGTCGTCGAACACGAGGACCGACTCGTCAGCCGCAGCCGACGTCACCGCCTGCATATATTCGATGGTTGCATCCTCGAGATGGTTCCCGTCGACGAACGCGAACTCGATGGGCTCCAGGTCGGCGATCGCTGACCGGAGTGTGTCGGAGAAGCGGCCCTGCCTGACCTCAGTGCGATGATCAAGATCGAGGTCGGCCAGGGTGTGCGCCGAGCAGGCCGCGAGTTGCCCGGCGCCTTCAAGGGTGATCAATCGGCCGCGGCCGTTCAGTTCCAGGGCGGCCGCCTGATACGACGCGGAGATCCCAACGCACGACCCCATCTCCAGCGCGTTCCCCGGCTTCAGTTCTCGCACGAGCCGAAAGAGCAGGTACGCCCACCGAGGCGGCTTGCTCGAAAGGGTCATCTGCCCGAGCGTCTTGCGTGCGACCTGAGGCAGCGCAGCGCCGCCGTTGTCGAATCTCGGACCGCCGCCCGCGCCGAAGTCCTCAATCTCCAGCGGCGACGCCGAAGTGAGCAGCAGCGATCGCATCAGCTCGATGCGCCTGATCCACGAGCGCTCGTCGCGGCTCGGCCGGCCCCAGGCGGCACGCTTGATCGCATCGATGACTGCGGCTGGCGCCGTGCCATCAACCCGTACAGACGGAAGCTTCAGCAAGCCGCGCAGGCGACGGCTGCTCCGTACGGTGACGTGTGCGAACGAAGAAGCGTAATTCACCGACGGCCCCTCTGTGCTGTGGACGAAACGAGGTCTGTGATATCCACGCGATAGCGCTCGACGGTGAACCGCTCTTCGGCTTCGGCACGACCTCGACTGGCCAGGCTACGCGCGAGTTCAGGATCGGCAAGCAGCCGCTCGATAGCACGCGCGAGCGAAGCCGGGTCGCCCGGCGGCACGAGCAGCCCCGAGCGGCCGTCCTCGATGATCTCGCAGAGCCCCTGCACGGCGGACGCCACAACGGGCCGCTGCGCGAACATTGCCTCGACCGCCGTGTTGCCGAACGGCTCGACCCGCGACGGCACGAGCACCACGCTTGCGCGCGCGAGCACCGGGGCGGTCGGACTCACATAGCCGGCGAAGCGCACCGCACCCGCGAGGTCAGGCTCGGCGGCCCTGCGGCGCAATTGCTCTTCGTACCACTCGTATCCGTCGAAGACCGTGCCGCACACCTCGAGGTGGACGTCTCGATGTTGCGCGCGGAGGAGGGCAACCGCCTCGAGCGCGACATCGATCCCCTTGCGCGGCGAAAGGCGCGCGACGAGCGCGAGTTGGCCGGGCAGCATCGCTTCTAGCGGCGCCGCGCCATGGTCGGGCACGCCGTTGGGCACGACGCGGATCTTGCGTTCCAGCCGCGGGACGGCGTCGGCGACCGCCCGGGCGGACGCGCTGCTGTTGGCGACGATGGCGGTTGCGAACAGCAGCGGCGCGGCGAGGCCCATACGAAGCAGCTTCGGCGCGTCTGCCTCTGCCTCGTGTACATGGACGAGTACCGCCGTGCGGGTCAGCCGCGCCGCGATGATCCACAACGGAATCGTCACCGTGTTGACGTAGACAACGTCTGGATTAACGGCCCGCACGCGACGGACCAGCCGAAGCAGGTCCACCGGCGTGCGGAGCACGAGCAGCAAGAACGGCAGCGGCCGAAGCAGCGACTTCCGCAGCACCGGGAAGCGCTCTATCTGGATTTGCGCACGTTCAGCAAGGTCGACGAGCGGGCCGGAGTCCGGCAGCGCCAGGCTGACGTCCCACCCGCGCTCGGCCAGCCCATCTATCGACTCGACGAGCTGCAGATCCGAACCGTATAAGTCCGACGACGCGTGGGCGATCAGGACGCGAGACACGCGCTTCCTCCTACACGCGGCATGCCTGTTTCCTCGCAACCATACGTTCCCACAGGCGTTGCCGCGGTCGGTCCCACGCGCGGAGCGCGGCTCGTCCCGGAAGCGCGAGAGCGCTCAACCAGCCTGCGCCATGTGGTTGAGGGTCGATCCCTGCGAGTCGTCGCTCGGCGCGTCACCGGAAGCGGGGAGGATCAGCGGCGCGAAGTCGGTGTCGATGCCGGCGCGGCGACCGGACGGGCGCTCGCTGCGACGCGACTGACCCTGCTCGGCCAGGTTCGAGCACAGCCGCTCGTAGCGACTCGCGACGTCGTCCCAGTCGTATCGCGACGCGATTCGTCGCGCCTGCCGGCCGCGTGCACGGGTCATCTCGGGCGCGGCCTCGGCCGCCTCGACCTCGCGAGCGACATCGTCCGCCGACGAGAAGTACCTGCCCGAGTGGGCGATGACCTCGCGGTTGAAGTCGACGTCGTAGGCGATCGTTGCCGCGCCGGCACCGATCGCCCGCAGCAGCGACGGGTTCGTGCCGCCGACCGAGTGGCCGTGCAGGTAGGTCGTGCGAGTTCGCGTAGAGCTGGTCGAGCAGGTCCTGGTCCCAGACGCCGCCGAGGAAGCTGACCCGGTCGTCGGCGAGCGCGTGGATCCGCGCGGTGTACTCGTCGGCGTAGGGCGCCGAGCCGACGACGACCAGCGGCAGGCGGGCCGAGCTGCGCCGGTAACCGTCGACGATCACATCGACGTGGTTCTCCGGCTCGAAGCGAGCGACGACGAGGTGGTAGCCGCGCGGCTGGCAAGCCGAGCTCGCCGAGCCGATCGCTGCGGTCGGCGAGGATCGGCGCGCCGTACGGCGATGAGCTCGGTCGGCGGCGCCGAACTCCGCGTCGTAGTAGTCGGCGATGCCCTGCGCGTCGGCGATCAGCGCATCCGACCAGCGCACCGCCAGCGACTCGGCGAGCCGGTAGTAGCGCCGGCCGGCGCCCTGCCACTTGGTGCGCTTCCACTCCAGCCCGTCGACGTGGGTGGCCACCGGAATGCCGCGCGCCCGCAGCAGCGGCAGGAACGGCGCGTTCGCGGCGTTGAAGACGATCGCCGCGTCGGTGCCGGTGCCGCGTCAGGTGCAGCGACGGACAGCGCCGTGTGGCTCAGCGTCTCGAGCGACTTCTTCTTCAGCGCCGGCAGGTGGACGAGCCGCATGCCTTCGTGCTCGGCGATCTTCGGCACGTCAGCGGTCGGCACGGCAGTAGACCACCACCTCGTGCCCGGCCTTGACCAGCCGCAGGCCGACCTGCTCGACGCAGGTCTCGAATCCGCCGTAACGGGCCGGTACACCCCGTGTGCCGACAAGAGCAATGCGCATATCGCTTTCCCCCGAATTCCCCCGATTAGTGCCCGCGCGTATGCCGGACGCGACGAGCCGTGCTGTGCTAGCGGCTAGCTCCCGGCCGCTTCACCCCCCACCCGTGTCGCGATGGCCGGACGCCCTCGTGGCTGGAAGGTGGTCGGCACTTGGCCCAGTGAAGGCGTGCGCATTCCGTGCGGACGATGGGGGAGGCCGCGACAGGCGCGGCCTGATCGACACAGATGTGTGATCGGGGGCTGCACGCGGCCGCGGCGTGCCAAGACCGCGCGGTCGCCGAACGACGACAGGACAGCGCAGACGCGGCCCGAAACCCCTCCGGCATCCATGAACATCCCCCGATTTGCCAACGCCCCGAAGGGCACTGGCTTCCCCCGACTTCCCCCGATTCGTCGATTCGCTCTGAGGCACTCCAAGCCTACGAGGAACCGACTTACTGCAATTTATAGCGTGAATTTCCGACGAGCGAAACGGGTGTGGCACGTGAACTCCGGTGCGACCCGTTCCGCATACCGGACGCCTTAAGTCGCCTTGATTACGCTGCGCATTCATTGCGGCCGAAATGTTGCGGAGCGTAATGTTCGGGGATGCGCCGGGCATGGCTACGGCCGTCCGAGGGCGCGAAACTGCCACCCGGCCGCACGCCATCGCTCCGGGTCGAGCGCACTGCGCCCATCGAGCATGTTGCGCTCCCGCACCACGGGCGCCAGGTCGGCGGGCTGCAAGGCTCGGAACTCCGCCCACTCCGTCAGGTGCAGAACGACGTCCGCGTCGTGGCACGCTTCCAGCGCGGACGGCGCGTATGCAAGCGTAGGGAACGCGTCCTTCGCGTTAGCCATCGCCTCTGGGTCATAGACTCGCACCGCGGCACCCGCACGTTGAATGGCGAGCGCGACGTCGAGCGCGGGCGAGTCGCGGATGTCGTCGCTTTCCGGCTTGAACGCCGCACCCAGGACGCCAACCCGCCGGCCGGCAAACAGCCGTCGCATATCTCCCGCGCCAGATCGACCATCCGTGCCCGGCGCCGCAGGTTGATCTCGTCGATGCCTTTGAGGAACGAGACGGCCTGGTCGACGCCCAGCTCGCCGGCGCGGGCGATGAACGCCCGGATGTCCTTCGGCAGGCAGCCCCCACCGAAGCCCAGGCCGGCGCGCAGGAACTTCCTGCCGATGCGGTCGTCGTATCCGATCGCCTCGGCGAGCTGCGTGACGTCGGCGCCGGCGACTTCGCAGACCTCGGCCATCGCGTTGATGAACGAGATCTTGGTGGCAAGGAACGCGTTCGCCGCCACCTTCACGAGTTCGGCGGTCGCGAAGTCGGTGCGCACGACAGGCACACCGCTCGCGAGGATCTGCGCGTAGGCAGTCTCGACGCGCTCTCGGGCGGCGCTGTCCGTGGCGCCGAGCACGATGCGGTCCGGGCGCAACGTGTCCTCGACGGCGAAGCCCTCCCGTAGGAACTCCGGATTCCAGACGAGCTCGGCGCCGATGTCGCGGAGCAGGGCGGCGTGCCGCGCTGCAGTGCCGACGGGCACAGTCGACTTTCCCACGAGGACGGCGCCCGGCCGGGAACACCCGCGCAGGGCCTCGAACGCGGCGTCGACGTAGGTCAGATCGGCCGCATACTCGCCTTGCTTCTGCGGAGTGCCGACGCAGACGAAGTGCAGATCGGCGAAAGCGGTCGCGGTCTCGATCGCGGTCGTGAAACGCAACGCGCCCGAGGAAACGTGCTTGCTGATCAGCTCGGGCAGGCCGGGCTCGTAGAACGGCACCCGCCCCGCGGCCAGCCGGTCGATCTTGACCGGGTCGATGTCGACGCCAACTACCTCGTGTCCTAGCTCGGCCATCGCCGCCGCATGCGTCGCGCCGAGGTAGCCGGTGCCGATGACCGATATCCTCATCGCGTCCCCCTTGTCTACCCGCCTGTCGCGTCCCCCGCCGTAGCGTCAGTCACCCTCACGCGCGGCCCCGTCGATCGTGAGGACCTTCAGGGCGGCGCGGGGTGGTTGGCGGGGGCAATTCCCAGACCTACCCCGCGCCGCCGGCTTTCGGCCGGACGTGGCAACCGTGAACGCCGCGCGCGACGTGCCTTCCGGACAGCGAGCGATCAGACGGCCGGCCCGCCGAGACGATTCCCCCGGCGTATCGCCTCAGCGGCCGAACCGCCACCATCAGTACGCGCCCGCGCCGTGTACCACGGCAGACGCCGTTTTCCACAAGATCATCAGATCGAGAACGGGCGACCAGTTCTCGACATACCGCAGATCGAGTCGCACCGACTCCTCCCAGCTGAGATCGCTGCGTCCGCTGATCTGCCACAACCCGGTGAGCCCGGGCTTGACGAGCAGCCGCCGCCGATGGGCGGCCTCGTATCGCAGCACCTCGGACGGTAGCGGCGGCCGGGGACCGACGAGGGACATCTGGCCGGCAAGCACGTTGAACAGTTGGGGCAGTTCGTCGAGGGAGTACCGGCGCAGCGTGTGACCGATCCGCGTGACACGCGGGTCGTCGTGGATCTTGAAGAGCGGCCCTTCGTGATGCACGTTCTCGCGCTGCAGCTCCGCGACCCTCGCCTCGGCGTTCACGTACATCGAGCGGAACTTCAGAATCGTGAAGGTGCGGCCGTCCCGGCCCACGCGCGCCTGACGGAAGACCGCCGGCCCACGACTCGAGGCGCGGACCGCGATGTAGACCGCCACGAACACAGGCGCGAGCATGACGATCGCGACCAACGCAAGTGCCCGGTCGAGTGCACCCTTGAACAACCGGCGGAAGCCACGGAACTCCGGCTGGTCGACGTGCAGAAGCGGCAGCCCGGCGACCGGACAGATGTGCAACCGCCGGCCGGCGATCTCGGCGAGCCCGGGTGAGACGACCAGGTCGATGTCACTGTCTTCGAGCTGCCAGGAAATCCACCGCAGCCGGTCGCTCCCGATGTTGCTGGACGACACGACGGCAACCGTGCCCGCACCGATCGACTGCGCCGATTCGAGAACCGCGTCGACATCGCCGAGCGCCGGCACCCCGGCGTCGGCGAGTTCCGCCGCGGACTCGCCGGCCCCACCGGTCAGGCATGCCCCTCGTACCACCATGCCGGCATAGCGATCGCGCAGGAGGGCCTTGGTGAACGCCACGACGGCTACCGGGTCACCGACCGCGAGCACCGCGTGGGTTGCGTGGCCGCGGGAACGGCGGCGGTGCAGCCACTTGCGCGCCGCATAGCGTCCGGCGAGGTCCAGCAGCAAGGTCAGCGGGACGGCGACGAAGACGAACCCGGGTGCCGGCGCATCGTGCAGCGTGTACGACACGAAGGCGACGAGCACCGTGAGGTGGACGGACGACTTGAAGATCCGCGCGAACTCGGTCGGGCCGGCGCCGATGTAACGACCCTCGAAACCTCGATTGAGCGCCACCACCAACACCCACGCGAACGGCGCCAGTGCGACGGCGATCTCCGACGGACGTGACGCCCAAACCAGGTTGCCGAACCGCAGCAGGTAGGCGGTCAGGGCTGCGATCGTGGCCGCCACCAGATCGATTGCGATGAGCCCGACCTGATACCGCCCTATCCACCGGGCACTGCTGGCAGGCCCGCGCGGCGGCGCGGGACGCCGGTGCCGCGTCCGTTCCGAGGCATCGGCGGCAATCGCCGACTGTGTGACCGGTATGCCGAGCGAGGAAGTGGCGTTCGTCAGATCCGGCAACAAACCGGTCTCGGCCGAGACTCCCCCGTCGGCGGCCCTTAGACCACCGCCATACATCAAAACCCCCGATATTGCGTCGCACCGCCCAAATGGGACGACTGCGACTCCCCCGATATTGCCGGATGTGCCGTCGAGACTGTTCAGCGCATCCGGCTGGAGCCTTTATACAGCCACGACGGCGATTCGCATAGGCGTCCGGGCGCGACGTGCATGCAATTGCCAGATGACCGCACGAACCATTCACTCCCGCCCCGTGATCAGGACGTTCGAGGCCGGGCGGTAACACCGCCCGGCCTCGAACGACCCGGCCGCTCGTGCTCCCCCCGATGAGGCACGCAGCTGCCGAGTTCGGCAACCACAGGGTCGCTGGGCGTTACCAGAGACCTGGAACGCCGGCCCCATTTCGATGCCCGATCCCTTTACCGCCGGTGGGTCTGGCGGCTCCCCGTTCGGGACCGACTATTGAACTGAGGTCGGCGCCGGCCAGCGCCTGAACCCGATGTGAACAATATGCCTGCTGATTCAGCATCTGTCTAGTCAACTATCCAGGGGGTGGCCCGCAGAGGTCGGAACGTCAGCGCGCTACGGCGCCCGTCGGGCTCGGGCCGTCACCCACGCGAGCGTACGGCCAACTGGCGCGTAACTACACGCAGTTACCAGACCGTATTGCGAAACGCACCGAGTTGTTTACTCGAACATGAAGGTGCAGCGACTGCCCGTGGCACGGCGGCCGCGAGAATGCACAATGTGATTGACGCCTGCGGATGTCTCGCTCGAACGCCCGTCCACCTATTCGCGTGGAAACGATGTCGCCTCGTCGATGTTCGCTGGGTATCCGGCGTCGGGGATGCCGCACTGCAGAGCCGATTAGGCACGCGCGACTTTGCCGATTAGCCACGCGTGACTTTCGATGTCGGGCACGCAGACTCGGCGACGCGCGGGCGATCCCGCAGCACGCGCGGACAGCCGGCAGTCCTCTCCCTCGGCGTTCGCCGTGCTGCGCCGCAGCGCGCGAACCTGCGGCGGGCGGACCATCCCGACGGGACTCCGCATCGGACATTCGGGCGGCCGGCGTTTCAATTTGAGGCCTGCCCCGTAGCGGCCTACAGTAGGCGTGCCATGGCGGTCGTTCCCCCGATCGGTCGCCATGGCGTTCGTTTTTTGTCCTTCGGCTGTCGTTTGCCCGTCGCTCGGCCCTGATGCGCGCAGAACTGCAGGTGGCAGGTGCAGCTTTGCCGCGGCGGGCAGCGCGGGCCATTCTCCGGAAATGGCAACGTGCAATTCGATCCGGGCGGCTGCAGCCCGGCTGGGCACCCGCGCGTCACCGCCACCGGGTCCAGCGCTGATCGCTGCCGTTACGGAGCGTGATCGCCTGGATGACGCGTCATGGACCCGATCCCCACCTCGAGGCGCCTGCCCCGACCATGGCACGCAGTGATCGATTTCACATTGTATTTACACCGATGTCCCCTGCTCGAAGCGCCAGGCGTCGTCCACCATCGTCGCGAGGTCGCGGGTCGGCTGCCAGCCGAGCAGGTCGGCCGCCTTGGCGTTCGAGGCGATCAGTACCGCGACGTCGCCGGCGCGTCGCTCGGCCTCCACCACCGGAACCGGGACGCCGGTGACCTCCTTGACGGTGTCCAGCACCTCGCGGACGGTGTGCCCGCGCCCGGAGCCGAGGTTGACGATGTGGTGCACACCGGGCGTCGCGGCCGACACGGCACGCAGATGGGCCTCGGCCAGGTCGACGACGTGGATGTAGTCGCGCACGCAGGTGCCGTCGGAGGTGGGGTAGTCGGTGCCGAACAACGACATCGCCGGCCCGGAGCCGGCCGCGGCGCGCAGCGCGTTCGGGATGAGGTGGGTCTCGTGGACGTGCCGCTCGCCGTAGCTGCGTCCCGCGGTGTGCAGGGCGCCGGCCACGTTGAAGTAGCGCAGGCTGACCGGGGCCATGCCATAGGAGCGGGCGTAGTCGGTCAGCGCCAGATCGACGGCGAGCTTCGTCGAGCCGTACGGGCTGGTCGGCCGGGTCGGGGCGTCCTCGGTGATGGGCTGCTCCTCCGGCTGGCCGTACGTCGCCGCCGTCGAGGAGAAGACGAACCGCTCGACACCTGCGGCGCGCAGCGAGTCGAGCAGCGCGATGGTGCCGATGACGTTGCCGCGCCAGTAGAGCGACGGGTTCGCACTCGACTCACCGACGAGCGAGCGCGCCGCGAAGTGGATGGCCGCCTCGACGCGCCAGTCGCGCAGCACCGGATCGAGCGCGACGATCGACAGCTGGTGGAACTCGGCTCCTGGCGGGACTGCGTCGGCGTGCCCGGTGGACAGGTCGTCCACGACGACCACCTCGTGACCCTCGGCGAGGAGCTGAGCAGTGACGACGCTGCCGATATAGCCCGCGCCACCTGTCACCAGTACCCGCATGCCCGCCTCTTTCCGTGTCGCCGGTTTCGTCCCGACGCTACCCGGGACAATGGCAGGCGTGACGGTCGAACTCCATGCAGCGGATGCCCTGCGCGACGTGAACGGCGACGCGCAGCTGCGCGCCGACGTGCGCCGGGTTGCCGCGCTGCTCGGCGAGTCGCTCGTGCGCCAGCAGGGCCAGCACGCCCTCGACCTCGTCGAGCAGGTTCGCGGTCTGACGAAGCAGAGCAAGACCGGCGACGAGCCCGCCCGCGACGAGGTGCGCGCCCTGCTGGCCGAGCAGCCGATCGAGACCGCGGCAGTGCTCGTCCGCGCGTTCTCGGCGTACTTCCATCTGGCGAACGTGGCCGAGCAGGTCCACCGAGTCCGCGCGCTGCGGTCCCGCGCGGCCGACGGAGGCTGGTTGGCACAGGCGGTCGCCGCAGTGGCCGAAGAGAAGGGGCCGGCTGCGCTGCGCTCGGCACTCGACGAGCTGGCCGTCCGGCCCGTCTTCACCGCGCACCCGACAGAGGCGAGCCGGCGCTCGATCCTCACCAAGCTGCGCCGCATCGCCGACGTCCTCGGCACGCCTACCGAGCCGGACAGCACCGCGCGCACTCGGCAGGATCGCGATCTTGCCGAGCTCGTCGACCTCATCTGGCAGACCGACGAGCTGCGCCAACACCGGCCGACCCCGCTCGACGAGGCGCGCAACGTCGTCTACTACCTGCAGGATCTCGTGGACGAGACGCTGCCGGAGCTGGCCACCGAGCTGGCCGACGAGGTGGCGCGGCACGGCGTCGAGCTGGCCTGCGACGCCCACCCGCTCACCTTCGGCACCTGGATCGGTGGCGACCGCGACGGGAACCCGAACGTCACGGCGGCGGTCACCGCGGACGTCCTGCGCATGCAGCACCACGTCGCGGCGCGCGCCCTCGACCGGGCACTGGACGGCCTGATCGCCGAGCTGTCCTCCTCGACCGCGGTGGTCGCCGCGTCCGCCGAGCTCGCCGCCTCGATCGAGGCGGACCTGTCGGTGCTCGCCATCGACGCGCGGCTGCGCACCCTCAACGCCACCGAGCCGTACCGCCTCAAGCTCACCTGCATCAAGGCGAAGGTGGCCAACACCCGACGGCGCATCGACGAAGAGCTGCCGCATCACCCGGGCCGCGACTACCGCGGCACTGCGCAGCTGCTCGCCGAGCTCGAGCTGCTCGCCGCGTCGCTGCGCGCGAACGCCGGCGCGCTGATCGCCGAGGGGCTGCTCGCCCGGGTCCAGCGCACGGTGGCCGTCTTCGGGCTGCACCTGGCCACGATGGACGTCCGCGAGCACGCCGACGCGCACCACCACGCGGTCGCCCAGCTCGTCGACCGGCTCGTCGAGGAGACTGCGCCCGCTCCGCTCTACGCCTCCGTACCGCGCGACTACCGGATGCGACTGCTGTCCAGCGAGCTGCGCTCCCGCCGGCCACTGGCCGGCTCGCCGCCGCCGCTCGACGACGCGGGCGCCGCGACCTTCGCGGTCTTCGCCGCGATCCGCGCGGCGCTCGACACGTACGGCCCTGAGGTGATCGAGAGCTACATCGTGTCGATGACGCGCGGCGCCGACGACATCCTGGCGGCCGTCGTGCTCGCTCGCGAGGCCGGGCTGATCGACGTGCACGGGTCCGGCGTCGCAGGCAGCCGCGAGCCGAACGCGTCGATCGGCTTCGTCCCGCTGCTGGAGACGGTCGACGAGCTGCGCAAGGCGGGCGAGGTGCTCGACGAGCTGCTCGCCGACCCGACCTACCGGCTGATCGTGCGGCTGCGCGGGGACGTGCAGGAGGTCATGCTCGGCTACTCCGACTCGAACAAGCAGGCCGGCATCGCCACCTCGCAATGGGAGATCCACCGCGCCCAGCGCACGCTGCGCGACGTGGCAGCGCGACGAGGCGTGCGGCTGCGGCTCTTCCACGGCCGGGGCGGGACGGTCGGCCGCGGCGGCGGGCCCACCTACGACTCGATCCTCGCCCAGCCGTACGGCGTGCTCGACGGCGAACTCAAGTTCACCGAGCAGGGCGAGGTGATCTCCGACAAGTACGCGCTGCCCGAGCTCGCCCACGAGAACCTGGAGCTGACCCTTGCCGCGACGCTGCGCGCGTCGGTGTTGCACCGCGCGCCGCGCCAGTCGGCCGCGCAGCTCGCCCGGTGGGACGAGTGCATGGACGTCATCAGCGACGCCGCGTACGCCGCCTACCGCGCGTTCGTCGACGACCCCGACCTGCCCGACTACTTCCTCGCGTCCACCCCGGTCGAGCAGCTCGGGCAGCTGAACATCGGCTCGCGCCCGGCGCGCCGGCCGGACTCGGGCAGCGGCATCGAGGGGCTGCGCGCGATCCCGTGGGTGTTCGGCTGGACGCAGTCCCGGCAGATCGTCCCGGGCTGGTTCGGCGTGGGCTCGGGGCTGGCCGCGGCGCGCGCGGCCGGCCTCGACGAGGTGCTCGCCGAGATGCACGAGCAGTGGCACTTCTTCCGGACGTTCGTCTCCAACGTCGAGATGACGCTCGCCAAGACCGATCTCGACGTCGCCGCGCACTACGTCGGCACGCTCGTCCCCGAGCGCCTGCGCCACCTGTTCGACGTCGTGCGCACCGAGCACGACCGGACCGTCACCGAGGTCCTGCACGTGACGGGCGAGGCGGAACTGCTCGACAACTCGCCGGTGCTGAAGCGGACCTTCGACGTGCGCGACGCCTACCTCGATCCGATCTCCTACCTGCAGGTCGACCTGCTGGCGCGAGCGCGCGCGGCCGGCCCGGGCGAGGTCTCCCCCGAGCTGCGCCGTGCGTTGCTGCTGACGATCAACGGCGTCGCCGCCGGCCTGCGAAACACCGGTTGATCCCGCCGTGAATACCCCCTCCGCCACACCTGGATGCGGCGGAGGGGGTATCCACGCGGCCCGGATGGTCGCGGTCCGAAAACCGCCAGTCGTTGTCCGGACCCGCAGGCAGACTGGACGCATGCTGCTGCCCGACGCCGACACCTGCTACCGCGCGCTCCAGTCCCGCGATCCGCGCTTCGACGGCTGGTTCTTCACCGCGGTCCGCAGCACGGGCGTCTACTGCCGGTCGTCCTGCCCGGCGATCACCCCGCAGCGGCGCAACGTCACCTTCTATCCCAGCGCGGCGGCCGCCCAACGGGCCGGCTACCGGGCGTGCAAGCGGTGCCGCCCGGACGCGTCGCCCGGTTCGCCGGAATGGAACGTCCGCGGTGACCTCGCGGGGCGGGCGCTGCGGCTGATCGCCGACGGCGTGATCGACCGTGACGGGGTCCCCGGGCTGGCCACGCGGCTCGGGTACTCCGAGCGGCAGATCCACCGGACGCTCGTCGCCGAGGTGGGCGCCGGACCACTCGCGCTCGCCCGGGCGCAGCGCGCGCAGACCGCGCGCGTCCTGCTCGAGACCACCGACCTGCCCGTCACCGACGTGGCGTTCGCGGCCGGCTTCTCCAGCGTGCGGCAGTTCAACGACACCGTCCGCGCTGTGTTCGCCGGCACGCCGAGCGGGCTGCGGGCACGGCGTCGGGCCGACCGCGCGCCGGAGGCCGGCGTCATCACGCTGCGGCTGCCGTACCGCGAGCCGATGGATCTTTCCGCGGTGCTCGACTTCCTCGGCGCACACGCCGTCCCCGGCGTCGAGTCCTACGTCGAAGGCGTGTTCACCCGGGTGCTGCACGCACCGAGCGGCCCGGCACTGGTCACCCTCTCCCTCGGGGACGCCGCGGTGCTGTGCCGAGCGCGCCTGCAGGACACCCGCGATCTCGTCGCCGTCGTCGCGCGGGTACGCCGGCTGCTCGACCTCGACGCCGACCCGGTCGCGGTGGACGCCGTGCTGGGTGCGGACCCCGCGCTCGCGTTATCGGTGCGCAAGCGTCCCGGGCTGCGCTCGCCGGGCGCAGTCGACGGCTTCGAGACGACGGTGCGCACGATCGTCGGCCAGCAGATCTCGGTCGGCGGGGCCCGCACCGTCCTCGGCCGGGTCGTCGCCGCGCACGGCCGACCCGCCTTCGCCGGTGACCCGTGGCTGCTGTTCCCGACGGCCGACGAGTTCGCCGCGCTCGACCCCACCTCGCTGCCGATGCCGCGAGCGCGCGGCCGGTCGGTGGTGGGGGTCGCCGCGGCGTTCGCGGGCGGGGCGCTCGCGCTCGACCCGGGCGCCGATCGCGACGAGATCCGCGCCACGCTGCTCGCGCTGCCCGGCATCGGCCCGTGGTCGGCCGACTACCTGCTGATGCGCGCCGTCGGCCATCCCGACGTCCTGCTCGGTTCGGATCTCGTGGTGCGCCGGTCGGCCGAGGACCTCGGCGTCGATCTCCGGGACGGACGCCCCGGCTGGGCGCCGTGGCGCAGCTACGCCACCTACCACTTGTGGGCACACCTGTACGCGGACACCTGGAAGGTCACGGCATGAGTTCATCGCGCGAAACGAACCAATACACCACCATCGACTCCCCCATCGGCGCGCTGCTCGTGGCGCGTGACGACGAGGGCGTCACGGCGCTGCTGCTGCCGCACGGCCGGCGACCGGCGTCGCCCGCGCCCGAGTGGGTGCGCGACGATGCCGCGTTCGGCGACGTCCGGGCCCAGCTCGCCGAGTACTTCGCAGGCGCGCGGACGGTGTTCGATCTGCCGCTGCACCTGATCGGCAGCGCGTTCCAGCGCCGCGTCTGGGCCGCGCTGCTCGCGATCCCGTGCGGCGAGACGACCAGCTACGGCGCACTGGCCACGTCTATCGGTGCGCCGGGCGCCGCGCGTGCGGTCGGGCTCGCGAACGGGCAGAACCCGATCGCGGTGATCGTCCCGTGTCATCGGGTGATCGGCGCGGACGGTTCGCTCACCGGCTACGGCGGCGGACTGCCCACCAAGCGGTGGCTGCTGACGCACGAAGCCGCGCAGGCCGGGCTGTTCGCGGTCTAGCAGTCGTCCGGGCTGCCCGGCGCGCCAGCGCGGCCAAGCCCGGACAACAGTGCGATTGCGCGTTCTAGTTGATCTTGTTTCCGTACGGGCTCGGCGTCCCCATCGGGTAGCCCGACGGGGCGGTGTCGCCGTTGTGGGCCGCGCAGTAGGCGTCGCGGGTCGCGGTTGTCCCGGTGAGCAGGTTGTACCCGAAGGACTGCAGCATCCCCTGGGCGATCAGGTTGGCGTTGTTCTCGATGTTCGCGGCGACCAGCGCGCGTGCGGTCGGCGGTCGGCGCCGCAGCCAGGAGCTCGGCATTGCGCCACGCGTTCTCCCGCCACGCGGACACCATCTGGAACGACAGGTAGTCGACCAGGACGTTGTTGGTGTCGTCGATCGTCGGGTCGAAACGCTGCGCCGCCTCGGCGAGCAGCGGTGCGGTGTCGTCGTTGAGCCATCTCTCGACGGCGTCGAAGTCGGACTTGCCCGAGGTTCCGTCCGACCCGACGAGCCCGGATGCGTAGAGGACGAACGGCAGGTCGCGGTTGATGTGCGCATTCATCCCGAGGAACAGGTCACCGGCGCCGGACACCGTCTTGTTCTTCGCGGCGTCGAACGCGTAGAGCCACGCCTTCGGGACGGCCGCGCGGTTCCCGCCCGACCAGTTGTAGTACGCGTCGGTGTAGTACTTCGCGAAGACCGCGTCCATGTGGTTCATGTACGGCACGTCGTGGTAGTAGCCGGCCTGATCCCGCGTCCACCCGTAGGTCTGCGTCATCCGGACGTAGGCCAGCGGGAAGATCGCGAGGTGCGAGCAGGCCGGCCCGACCTGGTTGAGGATGTGCGTCTGTTCGTTGAGGGTGACGGTCAGGCACCACGGCCGACCCGCCGCGCAGTCGTTGTCGGACCCCGGCGCGAACTGGTCGTTCCAGCCCGGCAGCAACGATGACCACGGCGTGTAGAGCGTCGTGTCCGCGACGGACGGCGTCGCAAAGGCGACCAGCGACGTCGCAACGGCGATGAGCGACCCGAGCAGCCGATGAGCTTTCACAAGGACCCCCGACGTGCGCCGGCGGACAGGACGCAGCATGTGTTTGGCGTTAGGAACCGGCGAAATCAGATGTTGGCGAATCCCCCCGTTCTTGTCAAGACACCGTTAAGATTGTCGGGCGCGTACGCGAAACAGTCGCGAGTGCACGCGGGTACGGGGGCATGGCAGATGCGCGGCAAGGCGACGAAGCTCGGCGACGAGCTGCTCGCGCTGCTCGACTGGCTGCCCGCGTCCGTCGCTCTGTGGGACAACGACGTCCGGCTGCGGTACGGCAACCGTCGGGCTCTGACCCGCTTCGGCCTGCCGCCCGACCGGCTACGCGGCGCCCACCTGTCCGAGGTCGTGCTGGCCCACGCCGTGGAGCTGAGCGCGCAGTACATCGACGGCGCGCTGGCCGGGCAACCGCAGCAGGTCGAGCGCGCGATGGTCGACCCGGACGGGCAGCGCTACAACGCCCACCAGGTCACCCATATCCCGAATGTCGTGGGCGGGTCCGTTGCGGGCTACTGTGCGCTGGCGGTCGACATCACGGCGTCCATCGAGGGGTACGAGCAGGCCCGGCACGCGCGGGAGAAGGCCGCGCTGCGCGCGGTGCGCGACCGCATCGCCGGCGACATCGACAAGCAGCACCTGGTCGACGACCTGAGCGTCGCGCTCGAGCGGCTCGACACGGCCCTCGAGGTTGCCGCGGACACGCTGCCCAGCCTGAACACCGCGGCTGACGCGATCGACCGGACCATCGAGGAGCTGCGGGCGTTGGTGCCGGCCGAGATGCTCGGGGCGCCGGACACGGACGGCCCGCCGGTCGCCTTTCCCGGCTTGTCCGGGCGGTTCGAGGCCGGCTCGCCCGACTCCTCCGCGGGCGCGCAGCTCGGCGTGCCGTGGCCGCCGGACATCACCGGACGGGGCTGGTCGGCCGATGCCGCGTGCGCACTGCTGGACCTGCTGCCAGCGGAGATCGCGATCTGGGACCTGTCCTTGCGCAACGTCTTCGCCAATCGCGCGGCACTGCGGTGGTTCGGCGGCGCTGATCGAGCGGCCGTGCTGGGCAAGCACGCGCGCGACCTGCTCGGCGCCGAGCTGTTCGAGGCCGCCAACGTCGCGTACTCCGAGGCGGCCCTGCTCGGTGAACCGCAGCAGTTCGACCGCACGGTCGCGTACCCGACGGGCCTGCGGCACCTCCAGGTGTACTACGCACCGCGGATGCGCAACGGCGCGGTGGACGGGATCTACAGCCTCGTCGTGGACGTCACCCAGCGGGTCGAGGCCGAACTCGCACTGCAGGACGCCCGCGAGGAACTGGCCGGCGCGCGCGAACGCGAGCGCATCGCCGATCACCTGCACAACCTCGTCATCCAGCGGTTGTTCGCCGCCGGCCTCGCCGCGACGCTGGCGACGCCGGGAGTGACCGACGCGCAGGTGCGTTCCGTGGAGGACGGCATCGTAGGCGCCCTCGAGGATCTCGAATCCGCGATGAGCACGCTGCACGAGAGCGTCGGGCTGCTCGACCTGCTGCCCGATCTCGCGCACCTGGTGCACGACGCCGCGCAGCCACACGGCATCGCGGCCGCGATCGAGAACGTCGGCTCGGTCGAGTACGTCGCGCCGGCCGTCGGCGCCGAGCTACTTGCCGTCGCCGAGGCGGCGCTGTCGAACGTCGCGATTCATTCGGGCGCGAACAACGTCGTCGTGACCATTGCCGCTGACGGGGCAAGCGTGTGGCTGCGCGTCGTCGACGACGGCTGTGGCATCGGCGCCGAACCGCAGGGCAAAGGGATGGCGGACATGGCTGCGCGGGCCGGGCGGCTCGGAGGTACGTGCACGTGGCGGCCGAACGAACCGTCCGGCACCGTCGTCGACTGGCGGGTCCCCACGCCGTAGCGACAGCCGGGCGGCTCAGCCGGGAGCGCTAGTCGTTGTACAGGTTCTGCGCGGGCTCGAGGCCCTGCGTCACCAGCGCCTCCACTGCGTCCGCGGCACGGTCGACGTGAAAGCCGAGGTCCTTGCGCTCCGCACCCGAGAACTCGCGCAGGACGAACTCCGCGGGATCCTGCCGGCCCGGCGGGCGGCCGATCCCGAACCGCACCCGCAGGTACTCCTTGGAGCCGAGTGCTGCGGTGATCGAGCGCAACCCGTTGTGCCCGCCGTCGCCGCCGCCGCACTTGAGCCGCAGCGCGCCGAACGGGAGGTCGAGGTCGTCGTGCACGACGACGATCCGCTCGACGGGCACCTTGTAGAACCGCGCCACCGAGACGACCGGCCCGCCGGACTCGTTCATGAACGACCGCGGCTTGGCGAGCACGACCGGCAGCCCGGCCAGGCGAGCCTCGACGACGTCCGCGCGCCCTTTGTGCGCCTTGAACCGCCCACCCAGCCGCTCGGCGAGCAGGTCGACGACGACGAACCCGATGTTGTGCCGGGTGGCCGCATACGGCGGCCCGGGATTGCCGAGGCCGACGACTAGGGTGCGTCCCTCGGATTCCGCCCGTCGCGAGCGGCGATCCACGCGGATGAGATGCGAGGCGGACGAGGAGGCCATAGCGGAGCTATGGACGACGAGGACAACGAAGCAGATCGCCGCGTGGGCGACGCGCAGCAGGGCATGAATCCGAGGGACGCATCCTGCGAACTCTGTCGTCGGCCACGGTGGGATGTCGGTGTCGGGACTACTCGGACGAGGCGGCCTCGGCGGGCGCACCCTCGCCGGTCGCGGCGGCCCCTTCCGCGGGGGCGGTCGGCGCCTCCTCGACGATGCCGAGTTCCTCGGCAGCCTCGGCCATCTCGGCTTCGAGCTGCGCCTCGGTCGGCGCCTCGGAGATGGTCAGCAGCAGGATCTCGGCGTCCGTGACGAGTACCGAACCCTCCGGCAGCGTGACGTCGCCCGCGGTGACCTGGCTGCCGATCGCGAGCCCGTCGATGCTGACCTCGAAGCTGGTCGGCAAGTGGGTCGCCTCGGCTTCGACCCGCACGGTGGTGCTCTCCTGGTTGAGCAGGCCGCCCGCGGCGAGGCCACCGACGACGACGATCGGGACCTCGATCGTCACCTTCTCACCGCGCCGCACGGCGAGCAGGTCGACGTGCTCGTAATGGCCCTTGATCGGGTGCCGCTGGATCGACTTCGGGATCGCGAGCTGCTCGCCGCCGTCGACGTCGAGGGTGAGCAGCACGTTCACGCCGCCGTGCCGGATGGCGTTCGCGAACTCTCGGGCGGGCAGCGCCACGTGCCGCACGTCGGCACCGTGCCCGTAGATGACGGCCGGAACCTTGCCGGCCCGCCGGGTTCGCCGGGCGCCGCCCTTGCCGAACTCGGTACGCGTCTCGGCGGTCAGTCGAACCTCGGACACAGCTGTGCTCCTTACCGGAATATCGTCTTCTGTCGTCGCGGTGCCTCGGACGCGGAACGCGCGTCGACGATCGACACCGCGTCGATCACGGATTCCGCTGGTGGGCGGTCCCTCGCCGGGGCAACGCGCTCAGCCTACCGGCTCCGCAGCGACCCGCTGCACGCAGGTCGGCGAACCGCACGCACGCGGCTCCGTACGATCCGTGGAGTGTCGTCAGTCCGCGTCCGGGTGCCGGCGAAGGTCAATCTGCATCTGTCGGTCGGCCAGCTGCGTCCGGACGGCTACCACGAGCTGGTGACGGTGTTTCACGCGGTCGACCTGTGCGACGAGGTGACCGCGAGTGCCGCGGACCGGCTGTCCGTCGCCGTGTCGGGGACGGGCGCGGCCGATGTGCCGGCGGATGCCGGCAACCTGGCGTGGCGGGCCGCCGAGCTGCTCGCCGCGGCCACCGGCGTCGCGCCGAACGTCCACCTCCAGCTCCACAAGGCGATCCCGGTCGCCGGCGGGATGGCCGGCGGCTCGGCCGATGCCGCGGGCGCGCTGCTGGCGTGCGCGCGGTTGTGGGGCGTCTCCGCCGACCTGCCCGACCTCGCGGCGCAACTGGGCGCCGACGTCGCGTTCCCGCTGCTCGGCGGCACCGCGATCGGCACCGGGCGCGGCGAGGTGCTGACCCCCGTTGCGCACAGCGGGCGGCTGCACTGGGCGTTCGCGCTGGCCGACCGCGGCATCGGGGCCGGCGAGGCGTACGGCGAGCTGGACTGGCAGCGCGACAGCGGCGACGCGCCCGACCCGGTCGGCTCGCCCGACGTCCTGCTCGCCGCGCTCGCGGGCGGCGATCCGCATGCGATCGCGGCCGAGCTGGTGAGCGACCTCGAGCCGGCCGCCCTGGCACTGCGGCCGGAGTTGCGCGCGACCCTCGACGCCGGCCGGCAGGCGGGCGCCCTGGCCGGTCTGGTGTCCGGCTCCGGCCCGACGTGCGCGTTCCTCTGCGCCGACGCCGCGGCCGCGGCGGAGCTCGCCGGCCGGCTGCGCGCGGCCGGCGTCTGCCGCGCCGCGCTCGTCGCGACGGGCCCGGCACCCGGCGCGCAGGTGGTGCCGTAGGTGGCGAACCTCGTCAACCTCGAGAACGTCGGCAAGGCGTACGGGACGACGCTCGTCCTGGACGGGGTCTCGCTCGGCGTCGGCGACGGCGAGCGGATCGGCGTGATCGGGCGCAACGGCGGCGGCAAGACGACGCTGCTGCAGTTGATCGTCGGCGCCGAGCAGCCGGACTCCGGCCGGGTCACCCGCACCGGCGGGCTGCACGTCGCACAGGTCGACCAGCGCGGCGAGCTGCCGGCCGGGTCGAGCGTGCGCAACCACGTCGTGGGTGACGCCGCCGAGCACGAGTGGGCCGGCGACGCGGCGGTGCGCGAGGTGCTCGCCGGCCTCGGGCTCGCCGTCGTCGGCCTGGACACCGACCTCGGGCGGCTGTCCGGCGGCGAGCGGCGGCGGGTCTCGCTCGCCGCCGCGCTCGTGCGGCAGGCCGAGCTGCTGGTCCTCGACGAGCCGACCAACCACCTCGACGTCGAGGGCATCACCTGGCTGGCCGAGCACTTGCGAACCCGTCGGGGCGCGCTGCTCGTCGTCACCCACGACCGGTGGTTCCTCGACGCGGTGTGCGAGCGGACCTGGGAGGTCGGCGACCGAACCGTGCGGCAGTTCGACGGCGGGTACGCCGCGTACGTCCTGGCCCGGGCCGAGCGCGCCAGGCAGGCCGACGCCACCGAGGCGCGCCGGCAGAACCTGCTGCGCAAGGAACTCGCCTGGCTGCGCCGCGGCCCGCCGGCCCGCACGTCGAAGCCGCGCTTTCGCATCGACGCCGCCGAGGCGCTGATCGCCGACGTCCCCGCCCCGCGGCGGTCGGTCGAGCTGCGCGCACTAGCCCAGCGGCGCCTCGGCCGCACCGTGGTCGACATCGAGGACGTGAGCCTGACGCTCGGCAGCCGGACGCTGCTCGACCACGCCACGTGGCACGTCGGGCCAGGCGACCGGGTCGGCATCATCGGGGTGAACGGCTCCGGCAAGACGCATCTGCTGCGGCTGCTCGCCCAGGAGATCGCCCCGACGTCGGGCACGGTGAAGGTGGGCAAGACCGTGCAGGTCGCCCACCTGACCCAGGAGATCCGCGAGCTGCCCGACGCGCTGCGCGTCATCGAGGCGGTCACCGAGGTCCGGGGCATGGCCGAGCTCGGCGGCGTCGAGCTGTCCGCGGGACAGCTCGCCGAGCGGTTCGGGTTCGCGAACGAGCGGCAGTGGACGCCGGTCGGCGACCTGTCCGGCGGTGAGCGGCGCCGGCTGCAGCTACTCAGGCTGCTGCTGACCCAGCCCAACCTGCTGTTGCTGGACGAGCCGACCAACGACCTCGACACCGACACGCTGGCCGAGCTGGAGGACCTGCTGGACGGCTGGGCGGGCACGCTCGTCGTCGTCAGCCACGACCGGTATCTGCTCGAGCGGGTGTGCGACACGACGGTCGCGCTGCTCGGCGACGGGTCGCTCGCGGCGTTGCCGGGCGGCGTCGACGAGTACCTCGCGCGACGGGCCGCCGCAGCCACGAACGTCGCCGACGAGCGGCGCGAGCGGCGCGGCGACACCCGGGCGGCACGCAAGGAGCTCAGCCGGCTCGAGCGGCGGGTCGACACGCTGCAGAAGCGGGAAGCCGCGCTGCACGACCAGCTCGCCGCGCACGCCACCGACTACGCGCGGGTCGCCGCCCTCGACGCCGAGCTGCGGTCGGTGGTCGCCGAGCGAGAGGTCGCCGAGGAGGCCTGGCTGCAGCTGGCCGACGTGCTCACCTAACCAAGTTGTCCCGGCTTCGTCGGCCTATAGGCGGACGAAGCCGGGACAACTTGCGGAATCAGCTGCGCGACTCCTCGGGCTCGGACTCGTCGGGCACCGCGGCACCACCCGCGGTGCCCTGCAGCGTGGCGAGCATCTGCCGGACGTTGGTCAGCTGCGCGTTGATGGCGTTGCGGCGCTGGGTGGCGGCGGCCACCTCGCGGTCGGTCTCGGTTCGGATCCGCTCAGCGCGCTCCATGGCGTCGGCGACGATCTGCTCGGCATTGCGCTCGGCGTCGGCCTGCAGCTGCTGGGCACGACGGGCCGCCTCGGCCTGCAGCTGGTCACCCTCGGCGCGCAGCTTGGCGACCCGGTTGCGGGCTGCGTCGAGCTCCTTGTCAGCCATCTCGGACCGCTCCTGGAACTCCTTCTCGGCCTTGTCGCGCCGGTCGGCGAGGGTCTGCTCGAAGTCGGCGGCGGCCTTGGCGGACCGGGCGCGCTGTTCCTCGTAGAGCGCCTCGGCCTCGCCGCTGCGCGCGATCGCCATCCGCTCGGCCTCGTCGGCCATCTGATCGGCGCCCCGTTTGGCGTCCTCGACCAGCTTCGTGGCGTGCTCGTCTGCCGCGGCGCGCGTCTCGGCGGCGTAGGCATCGGCTTCCCGGCGGACGCGCTCGGCGGTCTCGTCGGCCCCGCTGAGCCGGCTGTCGACCTCGGCTACCGCGGCGGAGCGCATCTCCTCCGCTTCTTCCTCGGCCATCGCCAGGATGCGTCCGATCCGCTTGCCGAAGTCGTGGAACGTCGGCTCGGCCGGTGGCATGGGCTTGGCGATCGAGACCCTGTCGGACGCGACCCGGCTGAGCTGGTCGGCGAGCTCGTCGGCGCGTTGCTGCGCTTCGGACGCCGCCTTGGTCAGCTCGGCCATGGTCGCCTCGACCTCGGCCTGGTCGTAGCCGTGTCGGACGCTCTTGAACGGAAGCGAGTTAGGCGCAGTCATGACTGTCTCGGTACCTCATGGGTGTCGGTGGATGTCGCGAGGGGTGTCGGTGGATGTCGCGAGGGGTGTCGTGGATGTCGCGAGGGTGTGGGAGCGGATGTCGGATGGCAATTGTCTCGAGCTCGGGGAACGTTCGGAGACCGCAAGTGCTTCGATA
Source organism: uncultured Actinomycetota bacterium (assembly GCA_963797455.1). Classification (GTDB taxonomy): domain Bacteria; phylum Actinomycetota; class Actinomycetes; order Mycobacteriales; family Jatrophihabitantaceae; genus Jatrophihabitans. Next base: position 1,442,395 of record CAWCPK010000001.1, read on the forward strand.
ACGCCGGACAGGTCTCCCAACTGCTTGCTGATCTCGTCGCGGTGTGCGGTGAGGACCGCGACCTCCGCCCGCGCCTCGGCGAGGATCGAACGTGCCTTAGAGCGTAGTTCGTCCGCCTCGCTCCGTGCGGTGGCAATCAAATTTGCTGCTTCCTCCTTCGCGGTGCGGCGGAGCCCGCGGGCGTCGTCCTGGGCGCTGGCGAGGTGCTCGGCCGCGCGTTCGCGCACCGCCCGCGCACCGGTCTCCGCCTCGGCGATGCGCCGCTGGGCGCGCTCGTCGGCCGCCCGCACCTGCTCGTCGGCCTGGGCGAGGATCAGCTCCGCGTCGTCGCCGGCCCGCTGCCGGATCAGCCCGGCGTCGGTCTCTGCTTCGTCGAGGGCGGCGTTCGCCCGCTTGGCGAGGTCCGCACGTTCGCGCAGGGCGCTTGCGGCGAGTTCGTCCGCCTCGGCACGGGCGGCCGCGACGAGCGCCTCCGCCTCCGCGCGCGCCTGGTCGAGCGTCTCGGTGGCCTCGGTGCTCGCGGCCTGCCGGACGCTGCCGGCGTCCGCCTCGGCGGCGGCGAGCAGGTCGGAGATCGTCTGCTGGGTCCAGGCGGTCTGCTCACGCGCCTCGGCGAGTTCGAGGGCGATGGTCTCGCGGGTCTCCTCCAGCATGGCCGCGCTGTGGTCGCGCGCCTCGGCCCGGATCCGGTCGGCGTCGTCCTGGGCGCCTGCGACGTCGCGCTGCGCAGCGTCGCGGACGGACTCGGCCTGTTCGCGCGCCTCCTCGACGATGCCCGCCGCGCGGACCTGGGCGACCTCGGCCTCGGCGGCGAGCTGCCGCTCGTGCGCTGCCTTCGTCAGGGCCAGCTCTTCGTTCTGCGCCGCCCTGGTCGCGTCGAGTTCGGCCTGCATCTCGCCCTGCCGCTCGGCGTGCTGGGCCTCGATCTCCTCGCCGCGGCGCCGGGCGGACGCCACGATCGCCTCGGACTGTTCGCGCTGCACGCCCGCGGCGGCCTTGCCGTTCGCGACCTCGCGTTCGGCGTCGTCGCGGGCCTGGGCGAGCAACGACTCGGCGCTGCGCTCGGCGTTGGCGATGACCAGCGACGCCTGCTCGAGGGCGTCGTTGACGATGGCCTGCGCTTCCTCGTGGGCGGCGGCGAGTTCGGCCGGGCTGGCCCCGCTCCGCATCAGACTGGGCGCGGCGTGCCGCCCGCCCGACGCGTCGAGGTCGAGCGGGTCATCCCCGGCCGACGCCATCGCGTCGAGCGGCTGATAGCCGGCCGCGCCGAACGGCGGCGCCGACGAGCGGTTCGGCGCGGGACGGGTGCGCCGCGACTCGTCGGCCCCCACCGACCGGTCGTCGCCGTTTGCGAACTCGCCCTGCATGGCACTCATCGTCTCAGGCTCGGCCGACGGATGCGAGCTTCCCGGGTCGCGGAGGGCACCCGTGACCGGCGTCAGCCCATCGTCCGGGCGTCCTCAGCCCTTCGCCCTCGGGATCGAACGGGGTTTGGCCTCGAGGTGCGCGAGCCCGTTCCAGCCGAGGTTGACCAGGTGCGCGGCGACCTCCTCACGCTTCGGCTTGCGCTCCTCCAGCCACCACATGCCGGTCACCGCCACCATCCCGACGAGCATCTGGGCGTACATCGCCGCGTGCTTCGTGCTGATCCCGCGCTGCCCGAACTCCCGGGCGAGGACGTACTCCACCTGCGTCGCGATGTCGTTGAGCAGCGACGAGAACGCTCCCGAGGACGAGTCACGGGACAGGATGCGGAAGCCGTCTGCCTCCTCCTCGATGTAGGTGAGCAGCACCAGCGCCGCCTGCTCGACCAGCTCGCGCGGGTGCTGGCCGGCCGAGAGCACCTGGGTGAGGCGATTGAGCAGGTCGCTCATCTCGCGGTCGACGACGACCGCGTAGAGCCCTTCCTTGCCACCGAAGTGCTCGTAGACCACCGGCTTGCTGACCTTCGCGCGGGCCGCGATCTCCTCGATCGACGTGCCGTCGAAGCCCTTCTCGGCGAACAGCGCCCGACCTACCTGGACCAGCTGCTCGCGACGCTCGCGCCCGGTCATCCGGACCCGGACCTGTCCTGCGACCTCGCTGGGCTGCTCGCTCATCGCCCATCATGGTCCCATGAGTACCGCGTCCGAACCGGTCACCTACGGCAGCTACCTGCGACTGCCCGAGCTGCTCTCCTGCCAGTCACCGGCGACTGAAGAGCACGACGAGCTGCTGTTCGTGATCATCCACCAGGTCTACGAGCTGTGGTTCAAGCAGATCCTGCACGAGGCCGCGCTGCTGCAGACCCGGCTCGCCGCCGGGCACGGCACCGGGGCGCTGCACACCGCGCGGCGCATCGCGAAGATCCTCAAGACGATCGTCGGGCAGCTGGACGTCCTCGAGACGATGACGCCCAGGCAGTTCGCCGCGTTCCGTCCGCAGCTCGGCTCGTCCAGCGGCTTCCAGTCCGACCAGTTCCGCGAGCTCGAGGCGGTCCTCGGACGCCGCGACCTGCCCACCGACGACCCGCGGACCGCGGCCGCGATGGCGCGCCCGTCGGTCTTCGACTCGCTGCTGCGCTACCTGGCGGTCTCGGGGTACGACGTGCCGCCGCCGGCCCTCGAGCGCGACCCTGCTTCGCCGTGGCGCGGGGGCGACCCGTCGATCCTCGCCGTGCTGACCGCCGTCTACGCGGACGAGGAGAGCGCGGCGGCCGAAGTCTGCGAGGCGCTGGTCGACATCGACGAGGGCATCCAGGAGTGGCGCTACCGGCACGTGAAGATGGTCGAGCGGATCATCGGCGCCCACGTCGGCACGGGCGGCTCGTCCGGCGCGGAGTACCTACGCTCGACGCTGTTCCGGCCGGCGTTCCCGGACCTGTGGGAGGTCCGTTCGCTGAGTTGAGGCGTCACTGCAGGTCGTCGGGGAGCAGCAGGAACGCGTCGTGCGAGGTGAGCGGCCGGACAGCGCGAAAATCGCGGTGATCGAGAGTCAGGACGGCGTTGGTCCGGTAGTCGGCCGCGACCGCGACGTTGAGCGCGTCCGCGAGGTCGAGCTCCAGGTCGGCATACTGCGCGCGCACCGGCGGATGTCGTCTATCGCGGCACTGGCCGCAGCAGGACCGAGGACCCGCCGGGTCACATGGTCCAGTTCGCCGAGCAGCACCGGGGAGATCACCACCGTGCCCGCTCGCTCCAGCACGTCCTGCGCCCGGCCCTGGGCAGGGTGGTCGTCGTCGAGGGCGGCCGGTTGCGGCGGTGCTCAGCGGCGCCGCACTGCGCGGGCGAGACCGATCGCCGCAGCCGCCGCGCCCGCCGCCACAGCGACGGTCGCCCGGTTCTGGCGGCGCATCCGGCCCGGGATCTCGGCGTACGGCATGGTCGTGAACGACACCAGCTCGTAGCGGGAGACGTAGCGGCCGGGCAGCCGCCGCTCCAGGGCGTGCTCGGCGGCGCGTCTTGGCCCGGAAGACCGGGAGACGCACCTTGTCGCGCATCTCGACGAAGTTGTCCAGCGCCAGGTCGGCGATCGCGTCGGCGTTGGCCTTGCGGCGGTCGCTCGTAACGCGGCCAGCGCGCGGTGCCCAGTCGCCGCCGGTCTCGGTCAGGCAGCGGTCGAGCTCGACGCAGTCCTCGAACGCGCAGTTCGCGCCCTGCCCGAAGAACGGCACGATCGCGTGCGCGGCGTCGCCGACGAGCGCGAGCGCCGCCGCGTCCCGTGATGCACCCACGGCCTGCAGCGGACCGTGACCAGCGAGCCCGACCGGGTTGTGCAGGTAGTCGTCGGCCAGCGTCGGGCATCAGCGGCGACGACGTCGGGGTAGTGCTCGCCGGAAGTGCCGCGAGCACCTCGTCGGGCGTGTCGCAGCGCGGCGAAGCTCCGTCCTGCGGCCAGAACAGCGTGCAGGTGAACGAGCGGTCGGGGTTGGGCAGCGCGATCATCATCGACGTGCCGCGCGGCCAGATGTGCAGCGCGTCCGGGTCGAGCGCGAAGTCGCCGTCGCGCGCCGGGATCGTCAGCTCCTTGTAGCCGTGGTCGAGGAAGTCCTGGCTGCAAGTCGAAGCCCGGCCGGAAGGTGACCGCCCGCCGCGCCGCGCTGTACGGCCCCGTCGCGCGCCCAGCACGACACCGGCGCGCTCGTCGACACGCCCGGCCGGCGTCTCGAACCGGCAGCTGCCCCCGGTCGAGCGTCCAGCTCCGGTCAGCCGGTGCTCGAAGCGCACCGTGACGCCCGGGCTGGCCTCGGCGGCGTCGAGCAGCGCGTGGTTCAGCTCGGCCCGGCTGATCGAGTTGATCGCCCGGGTCGCCGTCGGCGCTGTACGGCTGGAAGCTCTGCGCCGCCGTCGCGCGGGTGGACCATCCGGCCGTGCATCGGCAGCGCTCGGCCGAGCGACTGCTCGTCGCAGCCCGACCCGGCTCGAGCGCGTCCAGCCCGCGGGCGGAGATCGCGAGGTTGATCGAGCGGCCGCGCTCGGCGCCGGCCAGCCGCGGGTCGGGGCGCCGCTCGTACACGGTCGACGGCCAGCCCGCGGCGGGCCAGCAAGCGTCGCCAGCAGGCAGCCGGCCAGCCCGGCGCCGACGACCGCGACCCGGCTCGTCAGCCATCGACCACCGCCGCCAGCGCGGTCGCCGCCCGCCAGCAGTCGTGGTACGTGGAGTACAGCGGCGCCGGGGCGAGCCGGACGACGTCGGGCTCGCCGCGCGTCCGCGATCACGCCGTGCTCGCGCCGCAGCCGCGCGCTGACGCTCGCCGGCGTCCGAGCCGCGCGATCCGCACCGAGAGCTGCGCACCGCGCCGGGCCGGGTCGCGCGGCGTGATGCACCTCGAGCGGCCGCTGCTCGGCAACCACGTCCAGCAGCGACTCCAGGTAGCCGGTGAGCCGGAGGCTGCGTTCGCGCAGGGCCGCCATGCCGACCGCGTCGAACATCTCCAGCGAGACCAGCACCGGCGCCATCGCGAGGATCGGCGGGTTGGACAGCTGCCACGAGTCGGCGGTGTCGACCGGGGTCGACCGTCGGGCCCATCGCGAACCGGGTCGCCGCGTCGGTGCTCCACCAGCCCTCGCAGCTTGGGCAGCGCGCGGTCGGCCAGGTGCCGCTCGTGCACGAACGCGCCGGCCAGCGCGCCCGGGCCCGGAGTTGAGGTACTTGTACGAGCACCACGCGGCCAAGTCGACGCCCCAGTCGTGCAGCGGCAGCGGCACGTTGCCCGCGGCGTGCGCGAGGTCCCAGCCGACGACCGCGCCGGCGCGCGTGCCCGGCCGCGGTGATCGCCGGGATGTCCATCAGCTCGCCGGTCAGGTAGTTCACCGCCGCCGAGCAGGACGCAGCGCGACGCGGTCGCCCTGCGCGGTCAGGAACGGCGACGACGTCCTCGGTGCGCAGCGCTGTCCTCGCCGGCGCGCGGCCGCAGCCGGATCACCGCCTCGTCCGGGTCGTGGCCGTGGAACGCGGCCTGGCTGCGCACGGCGTAGCTGTCCGAGGGGAACGCGCTGTCCTCGATGACGATCGCGGTGCCGCTCGGCGGTCGGCCGGTAGAAGCTGACCATCAGCAGGTGCAGGTTGACCGTCAGCGAGTTCATCACGACGGCCTCGGCCGGCCGCGCGCCGACCAGCCGGGCGGCCGGCTCGCGCAGCAGCTCGTGGTACGGCAGCCACGGCCGGTGCGCCGTCGAGGTGCCCCTCCACGCCGAGCCGGCCCAGGCGTCCAGCTCGCTCGTCGAGGCCGCGACCGCAGCGCCGCGGCTGCAGGCCGAGCGAGTTGCCCGCGAAGTACGCCGCCTCGGGGTACCGGCCGCCGGGCGCGGCGGCACGTGGAACTCGGGCGCCGCAGCGTGGGCAGCGGGTCGGCGGCGTCGAGGTCGCGCGCGCGCGCCTCCTCGACGCTTGGCGGCCATGCGGCGTCGTCTGCGGGGTGCTGCGCCGGAGCGGGGCCACGGCTGCTCATCGTGCGCACCGCGAGCGCCGAGGAACGCCGCCGCGTTGCCCGCCAGGATCTGCGCCCGCGCGGTCTCGTCCGGGAAGGAGCGGCGACGTGCGGACAGACGCGCCCGCCGGCCGCTCGCCCAGCGGGTACGGGTAGTCGCTGCCGACGCAGCACGCGGTCCGCGCCCAGGGTGTCGACCAGCAGCCGCAGCGCGCGCCGCGTCGAAGACCACCGAGTCGACGCTGAACCGGTCGACGTAGTGCGGCGGCGGGTGCGCCGAGGTGCCGACGGACAGTCGTCGCGGCGCGTGCCAGGCGTTGTCCAGCGCGGCCGAGCCAGAACGCGAACGAGCCGCCGCCGTGGGCGAAGCAGATCCGCAGCGTCCGGGCCGACCCGGTCGAACACGCCGCCGAGGATCATCGCCAGGATCGACAGGTGCGTCTCGGCCGGCATCCCGGTGAGCCACGGCGCCATCCAGCGGTCCAGCCGCGGCGAGTCCGGCATGTCCCACGGGTGCACGAACACCGGCGCGCCCACGCTCGGCGCAGTGCTGGCAGGAACGGTCACGATGCCCGGCGTCGTCGAGGTCGCGGTCGCCGACGTGGTTGCCGATCTCGACGCCGACGTGCCCGGCGGCGAGGCAGCGGTCCAGCTCGCGCGCAGGCGGCGTCCGGGTCCTGCAGCGGCACCTGGCAGAACGGCACGCAGCCGGTCGCCGGCCGGCCGCGGAGATCTCCAGCGCGAGGTCGTTGAAGATCCGCGGCGACCTTCGCCGCCTGGTCGGCGCGGCCGGTCGTAGGAGAAGAAGACCGGGGTCGGCGAGACGACCTGCACGTCGACGCCGTCGGCGTCCATGTCGGCGAGCCGCTCGCGGCGTCCCAGCACTCCGCGCCGACCGGCGGAACTCCGGCTCGCCCACCATGATCATCGCGGCGCGCTCGGAGTCGACCCGCAGCCAGGGCCAGCCGGACCCGCCGCACGCCGCGGCGAGGTCCGGCCACCCCTTCGGCACGTAGTGCGTGTGGACGTCGACGACGCGGACCATCGGGGCGCATCAGCCCTTGCCCGGGTGCAGGCGCGCCGCAGTGCCTGCAGGTGCGGGCAGCCTCGTCGGCGTAGAACGGCGGTGAAGACCGGCGGCAGGTCGGCGACGATGTCGCGCACCTGGAGCTCGACCTCGTGCACCTAGTGCGCTGCACTCCGGGCAGTACCACTGGAACTTCTCCAGCGTGCCCTCCTCGCGGACCCGCTCGATGACCAGCCGATCGAGCCCGGCCTCGGGGCGCTGCGGCGAGTGCGGGGTGTTGCGCGGCAGCATCCACATCTGGCCCTCGCGCACGTGCACCGTACGCGGGCCTGCCGTCGACCATCAGGTTGACGTGCATGTTGCCCTTGAGCTGGTAGAAGAACTCCTCGTACGGGTCGACGTGGAAGTCGGTGCGCTGGTTCGGGCCGCCCACCACCATCACGATGAAGTCGTCGCGCCGCGGCACATCTCCTTGTTGCCCACCGGCGGCTTGAGCAGGTGCTGGTTCTCCGCGATCCAGCCGGGGAAGTTGATCGGCTCGGCGATCGTCGACTCATGACGGACCTCCGTCTGGGAAGTAGGGCGACGGCTTGGATCTCGATAAGCAGGTGCGGGTGCGGCAGCTGGTGCACGGCGACCGTCGTCCGGGTCGGCCCGGACTCGTCGAAGAACTCCGCCCAGACCTCGTTGTAGCCGCCGAAGTCGTTCATGTTGACCAGGTAGGTGGTGACCTGGACGAGGTCGGCCAGGTCGGCGCCGACGTCGAGCGAGCAGGTCCCGGATGTTCTCGATGACGGCCCGGGTCTGCGCCCGGATGTCGAGGCGGTCGTGCCGAACTCGTCCACCGACGCGCCGGCGAAGGTGTTGTCCGGGCGGCGCGCCGACGTGCCGGAGACGAAGACGAACCCGCCGGCGACCTTGACGTGCGGGAACGCGCCGCGCGGCACGGCCTTCCCGGCCACCACCCGGGCCGTCATGCGGCCGCCTCTCACGGACGCGCGTGCCGAGCACCGACCACGCGCGCCTCGACTGTGCGCCGCGGCGCAGCGGCACCGCCGCAGTGGCCGCGCCGGCGAGGAAGACCTAGACCGGCGGCAGCCGGACACCGTGCCGCCGGCCAGGGGATGCCCTCGTCGCAGCGCGCGGCGCGGATCGCCCAGGATGGCGGCGGTCGAGCTGACCTGCTCGACGACCGCGCCGTCGATCTCGAGCAGCACGCCCACATCGGCAGCTCGGCGAGCGGGGCCGGCAGCTCGGACCACGGCCCGACCACGAACGCGGCGGCCGAGGTGTTGTCGGCGACGACGTCCGGCAGGCGAGAAGCTGAAGTCGGCGTACCGGGAGTCGATCAGCTCGAACGCCGGCGCGACGGCGCGGACGCCGGTGATCGATGCCGAGCGGCTCACCGGGCTCGGGCGAGGCGGTCCAGCAGGAACGCCACCTCCGGCTCGACCCGGGGATGGATGAAGCGCGGCCGGTCGACCGTGCCGCCGTCGGCGCACCCGCATCGCGTCGGTGAGCCGGCCCCAGATCATCTCGTCGACGCCGACCTGGGCCATCTTCGCCTCGCTGGTCAGCCCCATCTTCAGCCCGACCAGCCGCTCGCCCCGCTCGAAGCGCCGCGCCAGCAGCGCGGCCTGGACGCGGTAGGCGGCGTCGACGCGAGACCCGGCGGCAGCTGCGGGACCGCGGTGGCGCTGCGCTGCGCCGCGTCCAGATCACTGTTCGGCCCTCGGTTCAGCCAGCCGCGGGCGCTCGCTGTCGGCCTCGGCTACGGCTGGCCGAGCCTGCGCCCTCGGTTCGCTCCGCAAGCGTCGCTCACAGCTGAATGCACACGTTGGTGGGCTCGGTGTAGAAGTCGAGCGAGTGCTCGCCGCCCTCGCGGCCGATGCCGGACAGCCCGACGCCGCCGAACGGCGAGCGCAGGTCGCGCAGGAACCAGGTGTTCACCCAGGACATGCCGACGTCCATCCGCTGCGCCACGCGGTGCCCGCGCGACAGATCGGTCGTCCACACCGACGCCGCCAGCCCGTAGTCGGTGTCATTGGCCAGCGCGATCGCCTCGTCCTCGGTGTCGAACGGGACGAGCGCCGCGACCGGCCCGAAGATCTCCTCGCGCATCGGCCGATCGGCGTTGCTGCAGGCCGGTCCAGAGCGTCGGCTCGATCCACGCGCCGCCGTCGAGGTCGTCGCCCAGCGCGGGCACCCCTCCGCCGACCAGAGTCTTGCCCCGCACTCCTCGGCCAGCTGGTAGTACGACTGCACCTTGCGCCGGTGCTCGCGCGAGATGAGCGGGCCGGTCGTCGTGGCCGTCGTCGTCCGGCCGGCCCAGGCGCAGCGAGCGGGCCCGCTCGACGAGCCCGTCGGCGACGTCGTCGAAGATCGCCCGCTGGACGTATACCCGCTCGGTGCACAGGCACACCTGGCCGGTGTTGGCGAACACCGAGCGGGTCAGCCCGGCGAGCGTTGCGTCCAGGTCGGCGTCGGCGAACACGAGCGCGGCGTTCTTGCCGCCGAGCTCGAAGGACACCGGCCGGACCCGCGGCGCGACTGCCCGCATGATCGCCGCACCGGTGGCCGACGAGCCGGTGAAGGTGACACCGTCGATCCCCGGGTTCGCGACGAGGAGCTCGCCGGCCGAGTCCGGCCCGAAGCCGTGCACGACGTTGTACGCGCCGCGCGGCAGGCCCGCCTCGTCCAGCACCTCGGCCAGCAGGGTCGCCGTCGACGGCGTCTGTTCGCTGGGCTTGACGACGACGGCGTTGCCGCACGCCAGCGCCGGCGCCACCTTCCAGGTGAGCAGCAGCAGCGGCAGGTTCCACGGCACGATCACCGCGACCACGCCGAGCGGCTTGCGCACCGCGTAGTTCAGCGCCTGCCGGCCGTCGGGCAGGTCGGTCATGAACGAGTCCTGCCCTGCGGAGGCAACCGTGTCGGCGAACGAGCGGAAGTTGGCGACCGCGCGGGCGACGTCCAGCTCGCGCACCTGCTGAAGCGGCTTGCCGGTGTCGGCGCTCTCCGCGCGCACGAACTCCTCGAAGCGCTCCTCGATGCGATCGGCGGCGCGGCGCAGCAACGCCGTGCGGGCCGCGACCGGCGTCGTGCCCCAGCGGCCGTCGAGCGCAGCCCGCGCGGCCTGCACGGCGCGGTCGACCAGCGGCGCATCGGCCTCGTTGACCCGGGCAGCAACCGCCCCGTCGACCGGGCTGAGCTTGTCCCAGCAGCGCCCTTCGCCCTCGACGAACTCCCCGTCGACGAAGTTGCGGATCATTCGGGCCATGTAGCCAGCCTGCCACGCCACCGCGCCGGTAGGCCGCGACTTTGACCTCCCAATCGTCGCTGCGCAGGCCGCCCAGCGACGATTGGGAGGTCAAAGTGGTGAATGAATCAGGCCTCGGTGCGCAGCTTCGCGATGCGGTCGGCGTTCGGCCAGCGGACGCCGGTCGCCCAGCCGAACTTCTCGAAGAACCAGATGATGCGCGCGGACGTGTCGAGCTGGCCGCGCAGCACGCCGTGCCGCGCCGCGGTCGGGTCGGCGTGATGCATGTTGTGCCAGCTCTCGCCGAAGCTCAGGATCGCGAGTGGCCAGAAGTTGGTGCTCTTGTCCCGCGCCTGGAAGGGCCGCTCGCCGATCGTGTGGCAGATCGAGTTGATCGACCAGGTGACGTGATGGAGCAGGAAGATCCGCACCAACGACGCCCAGAAGAAGGCCGAGACCGCGGCCCCCCACGACATGTGGATGAGTCCGGCGATGGCCGGCGGCAGGAACACCGAGAGCAGCAGCCACACCGGGAAGAGCTTGTCGACGGCGCGGATGTCCTTGTCGCGCAGCAGATCGGGCGTGTACTTGTCGCGGTTCGTGTGCAGCTCGTCGAACATCCAGCCGAGGTGCGCCCAGAACAACCCCCTGAGCAGTGCGGGCAGCGTCTCGCCGTAGCGCCACGGCGAGTGCGGGTCACCCTCCCGGTCGCTGTAGGCATGGTGGCGCCGGTGGTCGGCGACCCAGCGGATCACCGGCCCCTCGATCGCCATCGACCCGGCGATGGCGAGCCCGATGCGCAGCGGCCGGTTGGCCTTGAACGAGCCGTGCGTGAACAACCGGTGGTAGCCGATCGTGATGCCGAGCCCGGAGACGTAGTAGAAGACGACGAAGAGCGCGACGTCCGTCCACCCCATCCCCCAGCCCCACGCCACTGGCACCGCGGCGAGGAACGCAACGAACGGGACGATGACGAAGGTGTAGAGCATGAACTGCTCACCACGGCGCTTGGTGCCTTCGAAGACCGGCTTGGGGCCGTCGGTTGCGCGACGTTCGTCGACAAGCGTCATAGGTGAGTGCGTCTTCCTCTTTTGGAGCGGCGTGCTCACGAGATCGGGTGGCCGGGCAGATCGCCGCCGTTACTTACGGCAGCGTAACTTACGTAAGCGTAGCCAACAATGTGCCGACGGCGGACCTTGCGCATGAAATAGGCTGGGCGGGCTCGGCTAGGCGAGTGAGCATCGACGAGCGAAGCGAGGAGGAGCGGAGCGAGCAAGCGATGAGCGCTCGCGCGAAGAGCCATCAGATATTGGGGGATGGGGTAATCGGCAGCCCGCCGGCCTTTGGAGCCGTGCAGTCTCGGTTCGAGTCCGAGTCCCCCAGCCATCGGGCCCCTAGCGTCGACGAAGGGATGTCGCCCAACCGTGCCTGACCCGCCCACCGCGGTCATCGTTCTCGCCGCCGGCGAGGGAACCCGGATGAAGTCCCCGACCCGGCCGAAGGTGCTGCACGCCTTCGCCGGCCGGACGATGCTCGGCCACGTCCTCATGGCCACCGAACCGCTTGCCGCCCGGCACACCGTCGTCGTCGTCGGGCACCGGCGCGACGAGGTGACCGAGCACCTGAGCGAGATCGTGCCGGACGCCACCGCCGTCGTCCAGGACAGGCAGGACGGGACGGGGCACGCCACCCGCGTCGCGCTGGATGCCGTGCCGGCCTCGGCCGGCGGCACGGTGGTGATCGTCCCGGGCGACACGCCGTTGCTCACCGGCGACGTCCTCGCGAAGCTGGTGGCGACGCACGACTCGTCCGGCGCCGCGGCGACCCTGCTGACGAGCGTCCTCGACGACCCGACGGGCTACGGACGGGTGATCCGCGGCGCGGGCGGCGGCGTGGCGAAGGTCGTCGAGCACAAGGACGCGGCCGCGGACGAGCTGGCGATCGCGGAGGTCGCCACGAGCGTGTACGCCTTCGACCACGCGCTGCTGCGCGACGCGCTCGGCAGGCTGTCGGCCGACAACGCGCAGGGCGAGGAGTACCTGCCCGACGTGATCGGCATCCTGGCCGCGGCCGGGCACCGGATCGGCGCGGTCGTCGCGGCCGCGGAAACCACCGCCGGCGTCAACGACCGCGTCCAGCTCGCCGCGGCGCACCGCGCCTACAACACCCGGCTGCTCGAGACGCACATGCGCGCGGGCGTCACGATCGTCGACCCGCTCACGACCTGGGTGGACGCCGGTGTCGTCATCGAGCCGGACGCCACGCTCTGGCCATCCGTCGACCTGCACGGCGCCACGCGCATCGGCGCCGGCGCGTCGGTCGGCCCGCAGGTCACGCTCGCGGACACGACAATCGGCGCGAACGCGCGCATCTCGCGCGCCGTCGCGATGCGGGCCACCGTCGGCGCGGACGTCACGGTCGGGCCGTTCGCGTACCTGCGCCCCGGCACCGTCCTCGCGGCCGGCGTCCACATCGGCACGTACGTCGAGTTGAAGAATGCCGACGTCGGCGAGGGGACGAAGATCCCGCACCTGACCTACGTCGGGGACGCGACGATCGGTGAGCACACCAACATCGGCGCGGCGACGGTGTTCGTCAACTACGACGGCGTCGAGAAGCATCACACCGTGATCGGCAGCCACGTGCGCACCGGCGCGGACAACATGTTCGTCGCGCCCGTCGAGGTCGGCGACGGCGCGTACACGGCGGCGGGGTCCGTGATCACCGAGGACGTCCCGCCCGGCGCGCTGGGCATGGCCCGCGCCGAGCAGCGAAACGTGGCAGGCTGGGTGGCACGGAAGCGGCCCGGCACACCGGCCGCCGAAGCCGCGGCGGGAGCGCTCGAAGGACCGGAGAACGATAAGGATCGAGCCTGATGTCGAATCTCGAGATGGCGGGGCGCAAGAGCCTCGTGTTGCTGTCCGGCGGCGCCTACCCGGAGCTCGCCGACGAGATCGCCTCGCACATCGGCACCGCCGTCACGCCGACGACACGTCACGAGTTCGCGAACGGTGAGCTGTTCATCCGCCCGAACGAGTCGGTGCGCGGCACCGATGCCTTCGTCATCCAGTCGTACACGACGCCGATCAACGAGTGGCTGATGGAGAGCCTGATCCTCGTGGACGCGCTCAAGCGCGCCTCGGCGAAGCGGATCACCGTCGTCGCCCCGTTCTACCCCTATGCGCGGCAGGACAAGAAGCACCGCGGCCGGGAGCCGATCTCGGCCCGGCTGGTCGCCGACCTGTTCAAGACGGCCGGCGCCGACCGGCTGATGGCCGTCGACCTGCACACCGCGCAGATCCAGGGCTTCTTCGACGGGCCGGTCGACCACCTGTTCGCGCTGCCGATCCTGGCCGGCTACGTCCGCAGCAAGTACGGGCACGAGGACATGGTCGTCGTCTCGCCCGACACCGGCCGGGTGCGCACCGCGGAACAGTGGGCCGACGCGCTCGGCGGGCTCGACATCGCGTTCGTGCACAAGACCCACAACATCGACGAGGCGAACGAGGTCGTCGCCAACCGGGTGGTGGGCGATGTCGCCGGACGCTGCGGCCTGCTGATCGACGACATGATCGACACTGCAGGCTCGATCACCAAGGCGGCGGACCTGCTGTTCGCCGAGGGCGCCACCGATGTGCTCATCGCGGCCACGCACGGGATCTTCTCCGCATCGGCCACCGATCGCTTGAAGAACAGCCGGATCAGCGAGGTCATCGTCACGAACACGCTGCCGATCCGTCCCGAGCAGGAGTTCGACAAGCTCACCGTCCTCTCGATCGCTCCCCTGCTGGGCAAGGCGATCAAGGAGGTCTTCGAGGACGGCTCGGTGACGAGCCTGTTCGCCGGCCGAAGCTGACCCCCTCCGCAAGTTGTCCTGGCTAGGACGCGTCATAGCGCGACGAAGCCCGGACAACTCGCGAGAATCAGCGGATGCCGCTGTCGACCGTGAGGGTCAGCTGCGTGGTGTGGCCGGACCTGAGCAGGACGGACCTCGCCGCGGTCGTGGCGAGGCCGCCGATGTTGGTGGCGCGGATGCGGTAGCGCCCGGGCTGCAACGCCAGCCGGAACCGGCCACCCGCGGCCGTGTGTGTAGAGGCCACGACGTGCTGCCCGCGAAGTGCGACGACGGAGGCGCCATCGACCGGCCGCGGCGGGCACGGCGAGTTCTCCCGCTCCACCGGGCAGCTCGGCGCGGACAGGACACGGCCGACGACGACGGATTCCCGCACCTCGGGCTGCACGGCGCTGGACCCGCACGCCGGCACCGCGAGGAGCACAGCGGCGAGCGCGGCGACGATCTTCATGGCCGCTGCGCGGCGAGCCGGGCGAACTGGACGACGTCGAGCGTCTCGCCCCGGGCCCGCGGGTCGATACCCGACGCGCGCAGCGCCTCCTCGGCTGCCGCTGCCGAGCCGGCCCAGCCCGCCAACGCGGCACGCAGCGTCTTGCGCCGCTGCGCGAATGCGCTGTCCACGACCGCGAAGACCTCCTCACGGCTTGCCCGCGTCTGCGGTGCTTCCCGTCTGATAAGACGCACCAGACCGGACTCGACGTTCGGCACCGGCCAGAACACGCTCGCCGGGACGGTGCCGGCCCGGGTCGTCGCGGCGTACCACGCGGCCTTGACGCTCGGAATGCCATAGACCTTCGAGCCGGGCGGGGCCGCCAGCCGCTCGGCGACCTCGGCCTGCACGAGCACAAGCCCGCGTTGCAAGGACGGCACCACCTCGAGCAGGTGCAGCACGACGGGCACCGCCACGTTGTACGGCAGGTTCGCAACGAGGGCCGTGGGCGCGCCGGGGACATCGGTCATGCGCAGCGCGTCGGCCGTCACGACGGTGAGCGGCGCGTCCGGCAGCCGCTCGGCGACCGTGGTGGGCAGCGCCGCGGCGAGCACCGGATCGACCTCCACCGCGACGACCGGGTGGCCGGCGGTCAGCAACCCGAGCGTCAGCGAGCCGAGCCCGGGACCGATCTCGAGAACCGTCTCGCCGGGCGATAGCTGCGCGGTGCGGACGATGCGCCGGATCGTGTTGGCGTCGTGCAGGAAGTTCTGTCCGAGCGCCTTCGTCGGACGCACTCCGAGCCGCCCGGCCAGCGTGCGGATCTCCGCCGGCCCGAGCAGCACGCTCATGAGAGGCGGTCGAAGGCCAGCTTCGCGTAGAGCGCCGCTCCCGACGACAACACCGCCTCGTCGAACATGGCCAACGGCGAGTGGTTGAACGGGGCGGTGTCGGGGTCGACGCCCGGCACCGTGGCGCCGAGGAACGCCATCGCGCCCGGCACCTCGTCCAGCACCCGTGAGAAGTCCTCCGACCCGGTGTGCGGATGCGGCAGCGTGACGCCCGCCGGCTCGCCGAACAGCGATGTGACGGTGTCGGCGAGGAACGCGGCCTCAGCCGGGTCGTTCGTGGTGACCGGGTACAGCGTTTGCCACTCGACCTCGGCGCGCAGCCCGTGCGCCTCCGCGATGCCGTGACACAGCCGCACCGCGCGCTCGGTGACCGCCTGCTGGTGCTCGGCGGAGAACGTGCGGACGGTGGCCTCGAACGTCGCCCGCTCCGGGATGATGTTGTGCTGCGACCCGCCGTGGAAGCTGCCGACAGTGACGACCACGGGGTCGAAGACGTCGAACTGCCGGGTGACCAGCGTCTGTAACGCGGTGACGATCTCGGCGGCAACCGCGATGGGGTCCTGCGCGCGGAACGGCATCGACGCGTGGCCGCCGGCGCCGACGACGCTCACGTGCAGGGTGTCCGCCGCCGACATCATCGGACCGGGCCGGACGGCCACGACGCCGCTCGGGAACGTCGACGAGGCGACGTGCGCGAAGTACGCCGCCACGGGACGCCCCCCGGCGGCGTCGAGGACCCCGGCCTCGACCATGTGCCGGGCACCGTCATAGCCCTCCTCCCCGGGCTGGAACATGAAGATCACGTCGCCGGCCAGCGCCTCGCGGTGTGCGCTCAGCAGCCGGGCCGCGCCGACGAGGATCGCGGTGTGCAGGTCGTGCCCGCACGCGTGCATCGCGCCGTTGGTCGCCGCGAACTCGAGGCCGGTCTCCTCGGTGACGGGCAGGCCGTCCATATCGCTGCGCAGCAGCACCGAGCGGCCCGTCGACGCACCGCCGCGCAGCACACCGACCACGGACGACAGCCCCGGCGCGCCAGTGGTGATCGTCAGCGGCAGCCCGTCCAGTGCCGCGAGGACGCGCTCCTGGGTGCGTGGCAGCTCCAGCCCGATCTCCGGCTCGCGGTGCAGCGTGCGGCGCAACTGCACCAGGTCGTCCTGCATGGCACGGGCATCTTCAAGCAGATCCATTGGCCGACCCTAGCCGTCGCGGGCGCGACCTTGGTTCAGTACCAGCCGGCTCCCTGCCAGTACGACCACGCTCCGCACGGGGTGCTGTAGCGGTTGGCGATGTAGCCGAGCCCCCACTTGATCTGCGTCGTGGCGTCGTTCTGCCAGTCGGGACCGGCCGAGCTCATCTTCCAGCCGGGCAGCGCCTGCGGGATGCCGTACGCGCCTGTGGACGAGTTCGACGCGTGCGCGTTCCAGCCGCTCTCGTTGTTCCAGAGCACGACGAGGCAGTCGTACTGGGCGTCGTTCCAGCCGCGCTTCGCGACCAGGTCACGCGCGATCGCCTTGGCGGTGCCTGGGCTCGGCGCCGGAGCGTTGGGCGCGCTGGCGACCGGCTGGACCTGCTTGGTCCCGATCCGCTCGATCTGTGGCGTCGGCGCGCTGAGGACGACGGAGCGCAGCAGCGTCTTGCCGGCCAGCTTGCCGTCGACGTAGACCAACACGTAGGTGGTGCGCTCACGGCCCTTCTCGCCGGTTCTGACGATCTTGGTCGTCCCGGAGTTCATCGTCGGGTCCGGCCGCTTGGTGATCCGGTACGGCAAGGCTTTGATGCGGGCGACCACCTTCCTGCTCACCCGCTGGATCCGCACGGTCTCTCCGGTCCGCACCGGCGACGTGAGCGGCACGGAGACCCGGTCCTTCGGGCTCAGCGCGAGATCGAGGTCGTCGACCACCTCGCCGACCGTGGCGTCGGTCGTCGTGACCTGTTCGCGCGTGCCGTCGTGGACGACGGTGAGCAGCCGTGGTGTGCGGATCGCGAGATCGGTCACCCCGAGCGGCAGCCGCCGCGCGCGTGAGACGGAGACGAAGTCGCTGGACGAGTAGCCGAGCTCGGCCAACGCCGCGGCGACCGTCGGAGCGGTGGTCCACACATCGGTCCGTGCGCCGTCGACGTCGAGGTGCAACAAGCGGCCGCGGCGCAGCACGATGCGCGTGCCGTCGTTGATCTTGGACGAGGCGGACGGGGCGAGCAGGTCGTGTGCGGTGACCCGGTAGCCCTGGCTATCGAGGACCTGGCCGACGCTCTGCGCGGTGGTGTGCAGCGCGTGCCCCTGGCCGTCCACCACCAGGTCGACGGTCTTGTCGACGGAGTTCCAGAGAGCCGGCAGTGCCACGAGCCCGGCCAACACGGCTCCGTGCAGGCCGTACCTAACGCTGCGCAGCACTGAGCGAGCTCCTCGGGGTCACCGGCGGGGCGGCTTGTTCGCTGGTTATTGGTCACGGAACTGTAACGGATCGGTTGGGTTGCGCAACACCCGGGGCGATCGTCGCGTCCTGAACCGGCCAACTGAAACCCCTGGGCCACACTCTCGTGTGGCCCAGGGGGTTTCAGTATCGATCAGCCGTGCTTCAGAGATTCGCACCGCAGACGGGCCACGGGCTGGACCCGCGCGCGTTGTAGAGCCGGGTAGCGACCGCGATCTGCTCCTCCCGGCTGGCCAGGTCGGCGCGGGACGCGTAGTTCCCACCGCCGTAGGACAGCCACGTCGAGAGTCGAACTGCAGGCCGCCGTAGAAGCCGTTGCCGGTGTTGATGTGCCAGTTGCCACCGGACTCGCAGTTGGCGACCGCGTCCCAGTTCAGGCCGCTGCTGGAGTAGGTCGGCACCGGACGGTGCTTCGTCCCGACCTTCTCGACCCGAGCCTTCGGCGCGACGAGGACGTCGCGGTTGAGGACCGTCCGGCCGGCGATCTTGCCGTCTACGTAGACGACCCGGTACGTGATGTCCGCCGAACCCTGCTTGCCGGGCGCGATCACCCGGGTCTGGTCGGTGTACATCGACGAGTCGTACCGCTTGATCACCGGGTAGGAGAGCGCCTCGCGCCGCGTGACGTGCTTGACGTGCACGCGCACGACCCGAACCTTCATGCGCGCCCCGACGTCCTTCGAAGGAGCCGGCCGCACCCGGTCGATCGGCCCGACGACCACCTGCAGATCACGCAGCAGCTGCGCGACCGTCGGGGCCGTCGTGATCACGTGCTGGGTCTTGCCGTCGTGGCTGACGGTCACGCGCTTCGGCGTCCGCAGCTCGATGCTGGTCGCGGTCAGCGGGAGCCGCTTCGACCGCGACACCGAGACGAAGTCGGCGGCCGGGTAGCCCAGCGCGGCCAGCGCGTCGGACACCGTCGGCGCAGTCGTCCAGACGTCGCGTTCCTGACCGTCCACCTCGAGGTGGAGCAGCCTGCCCTGCTTGAAGACGATCTTGGTGCCGTTCGAGACATGGGAATCGAGGGACGGCGCGACGATGTCGTGCGGGCCGACCGAGTAACCGGCGTCCGCCAGGACGCCCTGGACATCGCTTGCCGTGGTGTCGACCTGGGTGGTGTGACCGTCCACCACCAGGGTGACCGGCGTTCCGTTGGCGGTTGTCGCGAAGGCGGCCGAACCGCTCACGACACCGGCCAGTACCGCACCGTAGAGGCCGTATTTGACGCTGCGACGCACAAGAACTCCTAACGTCAGTCGCACGCTTCGCGCACTCATTGGTTTCACTGGACGCTAGCCAGAGCAAGCGCCGCGACTCAAACCGAGCGCATCCACTTTGCCCGCTTTGCCAGATTGACCGTGCGCTCCTCCACAACCGGTCGGCGACACTGCTTCCTACCGCAAACACCGGATGATCAAGGAATTCGGCGTTCCGGCCAACCGTCCGCGCGCCAGCGATCGCGGGCGCTGGAGTGCCCTCGCCGGCACCTCGAGTTCACCGTTCGGCAACCCGGCCGAGGGCGGCGTTCCGGGCCGACTGCGTGCAATTGCAAGCAGTGTTGTGACAGCTGACACCCCGCGCGGCCGAACCTCGCGAAACGGTCGGCGGCACGCCGCCTGAGAGCAGGTTCAGCTCAGCCGGATGCCGAACAGTCGCTCGCCGGTTGCGGCGATCGCAGCGCACATCGCGTCGAGGTCGTGGCCGCCGGCCGCGGCCAGCCCGCGCACGGTCAGCGGCAACAGGCGCGGGGCGTTCGGCCTGCCGCGGTACGGGTGCGGGGTGAGGAACGGCGCGTCGGTCTCGACGAGCAGGTGCTCGACCGGCGTGCCGGCGGCCGCCTCGCGCAACGCCGGAGCGTTGCGGAAGGTCACGACGCCGGGGAAGGAGAGGACGTACCCGGCGGCGACGCACTCGCGCGCCATCTCCGCGTCCCCGGAGAACGCGTGGAAGACGACCTGGTCCGGCGCGCCCTCCTCGCGCAGGATCCGCAGCACGTCGTCGTGCGCATCGCGGTCGTGGATCATCAGCGGTTTGCCGACCCGCTTGGCGAGCTCGATGTGCCGCCGGAAGTGCTCCTGCTGGGCCGCCGGCTCGGTGCGGTCCCAGTAGTAGTCGAGTCCGGTCTCGCCGATCGCCGACGACCCGCGGGTCCGCGGCGAGCTGTTCGAGGGCGCGGTAGCCGTCGTCGTCGAGGCCGGCGATCTCGGTGGGGTGGACGGCGACGGCGGCGTACACGTCCGGATGTTCGCGCGCGGCGCCCACGCACCAGCGCGACGACGCCACGGTGTCCCCGACCGTGATCGCGGCAAGGACGCCGACGTCGCGCGCTTCACGCATGACGTCCGCGACGAACTCCGCCGACGGCTCGAGCCCGGCACGGGTGGCCATGGCGTCCAAGTGCGCGTGCGCGTCGAACACCGGCGAGGCGAGCGGGTCAACGGCATCCCCCCGCGCCCCGCGACTTTGACCTCCCAATCGTCGCTGCGCAGGCCCTCCAGCGACGATTGGGAGGTCAAAGTCGCGGGAGGCGGGGGGATCAGTCACGTGGCGGGGCCGGCCAGCCGGTCGAGCTCCTCGTCCACCACGGACGGATCGAGCTTGGTGAACACCGGCGTGGGCGCGGCCAGCGGCCGGCCCACCTCGAGCGGCGTCGACTCCCACCGCGCGCCGGTGTCGTAGTCGCCGGTCAGCACCGAGTACGACGGCGAGCCGACCGCGGTCTGCTCGGCCACCTCGACGAGGTCGGGCATCGCGGCCCACCGGCCCGAGCCGCGCAGCATCGCGTGCACCCGCGTCGCCGACGACGGCAGGAACGGCGTCAACAGCGTCTTCGCATCGTCGACGACCTGCAGCGCGACGTGCAGGACGGAGGCCATCCGGTCGGGATCGGACGTGCGCAATTTCCACGGCTCCATGTCGGACAGGTACTTGTTCGCGGCGCCGACCAGAGCCATCGCCTCGTTGATCGCGGCCTTCTGCCGGGACCGGGCCAGCAGGTCACCGACCGTCCCGAACGCCGCCTTGGACGCGGCGAGCAGCGCCTGGTCGGCGTCGGTCGTCGCGCCGCGCGCCGGGATCGCGCCGAGGTTCTTCGCGGTCATCGAGATCGTCCTGTTGACGAGGTTGCCCCAGCCCGCGACGAGCTCGTCGTTGTTGCGCCGGACGAACTCCGCCCAGGTGAAGTCGGTGTCCTGGTTCTCCGGCCCGGCGACGGCGAGGTAGTACCGCAGTGCGTCGGGGTCGTAGCGCGACAGCAGGTCGCCGACGTAGATCACCACGCTGCGCGAGGACGAGAACTTGCGTCCCTCCATCGTCAGGAACTCGCTCGACACGACCTCGTACGGGCGGTTCAGCGCGCCGAGCCGGCCCGGCCTCCCGCCCTTCGCCCCGATGCCGGAGTAGCCGAACAGCATCGCCGGCCAGATCTCGGCGTGGAAGACGATGTTGTCCTTGCCCATGAAGTAGTACGCACGCGAGTCCGGGTCCTGCCACCACGGCCGCCAGGCGTCCGGGTCGCCGCTGCGGTGCGCCCACTCGATCGACGCGGACAGGTAACCCACGACCGCGTCGAACCACACGTAGATCGACTTGTCCGGACGGTCGCGCCAGCCGTCGAGCGGCACCGGGATGCCCCACTCGAGGTCGCGGGTGTAGGAGCGCGGCTTGAGGTCGTCGAGCAGGTTGAGGCTGAACTTCTGGACGTTCGTGCGCCAGTGATCCTGCTTGCGCAGCCACTCGGCGAGGACCTCGGCGAACGCCGGCAGGTCGAGCATCAGCTGCTCGATCTCGACGAACTTCGGCGTCTCGCCGTTGATCTTGCGACACCGGGTTGATCAGGTCGATCGGGTCGAGCTGGTTGCCGCAGTTGTCGCACTGGTCGCCACGCGCATGCGGGTAGC
The DNA here is from genome assembly GCA_963797455.1 of uncultured Actinomycetota bacterium. GTDB lineage: Bacteria > Actinomycetota > Actinomycetes > Mycobacteriales > Jatrophihabitantaceae > Jatrophihabitans. The sequence goes on from CAWCPK010000001.1 coordinate 1,464,054, forward strand.
CGCAGATCGGGCAGGTGCCCTCGATGTAGCGGTCCGGCAGGGTGCGTCCGGTGGACGGGCTGATCGCGCCGAGCTGGGTCTGCGGGAACACGTAGCCGTTCGCGAGCAGGCCGAGGAACAGCTCCTGCGCGATCTCGTAGTGGTTCTTGGTGGTGGTGCGGGTGAACAGGTCGTAGGAGAGCCCGAGATTCTGCAGGTCCTTCGCGATGACCAGCGCGTTGCGGTCGGCAAGCTCGCGCGCGCTGACGCCCTCCTTGTCGGCCTGCACCTGGATCGGCGTGCCGTGCTCGTCCGTCCCGCTGACCATGAGCACGTTCTTGCCGGCCATCCGCTGGTAGCGGCTGAAGATGTCGGACGGGACGCCGAACCCGGCGACGTGCCCGATGTGCCGCGGGCCGTTCGCGTACGGCCACGCGACGGCGGTCAGGATGTGCTCGCTACTCACGCAGCAAGCCTAGTGAGCCGCCGCTGCGCCGTTCTTCTCAACGTGGGGGCGTCCAGTCGACCATCCGCTGGATGGGGCGTGCGGCGAGCCGGGGCGGCACCAGCCGCGCAGCCGAGTTGCGCAGTGCGACGGCCGCGCGGTTCTCCGCCTGCGTCACGCGCGCCGCCCGCAGCGCGGTCTTGACGAACTTCTCGGTGCGCGGCCGGCGCTGCGCGTCGTATGCGGCGAGCCCGGCGCCCACGTCACCGTCGCGGACGAGCGCGGCGAGGGTGAGCGCGTCCTCCAGCGCCTGGCAGGCGCCCTGCCCCAGGTTCGGGGTCTGCGCATGTGCGGCGTCGCCGAGCAACGCCACCCGGCCACGGGCGAAGCGCGGCAACGGGGTCGCCAGGTGGTAGATGTCGTGGCGCAGCACTGCGCCCGCTGGGGTGGCCTCGACCACCCGCCGGATCGGGTCGTGCCACCCGCCGAAGCGGCGCAGCACCTCCGCGTGCTCGTCGCCGGCGCGTGCGCCCTCGGGCAGGTTGGCCGTCGCGAACCAGTACACCCGCCCGTCGCGCAGCGGCAGGAGGCCGAACTCGCAGCCGCGGCCCCACGTCTCGCCGGCCTCGGGCAGCTCGAACGGCGCGCCGGTCACGCCCCGCCACGCGGTGAAGCCGGCGTACCGCGCGCCCGGGTGCTCAGGCCACAGGCGCGTCCGGATCGGGCTGCGCAGCCCGTCGGCCGCGACGACGAGGTCCGCTCGCTCACGCCCGCCGGAGTGCACGACCGTCCCGTCCTCGGACACCGACTCGACGGTCACTCCGCTCACCAGCGAGCCGGTCGGAAGGGCGGCCTGCAGATGATCGTGCAGCTCGACACGATGGACGAGCAGGACGTCGAAGGGCTGCGTCACATCGGCCATCCGGGACAGCCAGCGCCCGTTGGGCAGTCGCGCGCCGCCGGCCTGCATCGTCGCCGCGTCCCGCACGTCCGGCCACACCTCGAGCGCGTCGAGGACCCGAAGCGCGTTGGCCCACAGCGAGATGCCGGCGCCGATGGCCGTCGATCCCTCGGCACGCTCGAGCACCGAGACGTCCCACCCGGAGCCGGCCAGCGCGATCCCGGACGCCAACCCGCCGATCCCGCCGCCCACCACCACCGCGCGCATGATCGGAACCGTACCTAGTGCGCCTTGGCAGCCACGACGGCGTTGAACACGGTGCGCTTTGGCACACCCCGCGCCTTTGCGACGCCGGCGATCGCGTCCTTGCGTGGCTGGCCGGCCGCCTCTCTGGCAGCGACGTCCGCGACGAGCTCGCCAGCGGACGGCACGGCGGCGTCCGGCGCACCCGCGACGACGAGGGTGATCTCGCCGCGGACCTCGCCGGCGGCCCAGACCGCCAGCTCGCCCAGGGGTGCGCGACGGATCTCTTCGTGCGTCTTGGTCAGCTCGCGGCAGACGGCTGCGGGGCGGCCCGGTGCCGAAGGCATCGGCGAGGTCGGCGAGCGCGGCGGCCAGCCGGTGTGGCGCTTCGAAGAAGACCAAGGTGCGGCGCTCGGTGGCGAGGGCGGCCAGTGCTCGGCGGCGCTCGCCGGCCCTGCGCGGCAGGAACCCCTCGAAGCAGAACCGGTCGACCGGCAGCCCGGACACCGCGAGCGCGGTCGTCACCGCGGACGGCCCGGGCAGCGACGTGACGCCGAAGCCGGCTTCCGCGGCGGCGACCACCAGCCGGTACCCGGGGTCGGACACCGACGGCATCCCGGCGTCGGTGACCACCAGGACGTCCTGCCCGTCGCGCAGCGCCTCGAGCAGCTGCGGCACCCGGCTGAGCTCGTTGGCGTCGTAGAAGGACACGACCCGGCCGGCGGGGGCGACGCCGAGATCGGCGCACAGCCGGCGCAGCCGGCGGGTGTCCTCGGCCGCGATCACTGGCGCGCTGGCGAGCGCGTCGACCAGCCGCGCGGAAGCGTCGTCCGGACGGCCGAGCGGCGTACCGGCCAGCACTACCCGCCCGTGGACAGTCACAGCCCCAGGGCGTGTCGGATGAATCCGCTGCCCTGCTGCGCGTCGCTCACGCACACGATCTGCTGCGTCGTCCTCGTCGTCCATAGCTCCGCTATGGCCTCCTCGTCCGCCTTGCATCTCGTGCACCTGACCGCCGCTCGCTACGGGCGGGATCCATCCGACACGCCCTAGTATCGGTCCCGTGACGGCGACGCTCGAGGCACGGGTAGACGCCGAGCCGCTCGACGACGTCCCCGCCGAGCCACCGCAGACCGCACGCCCGGTCCCAGCCGCCCTCGCGCCGTGGCGCGACCCGCACCCGTGGGTGGGGTGGCTGAACACGCTGGTGATCGCGATCCTGGCCGGCTTCACCAGGTTCTGGGCGCTGGGCTTCCCGCCGGGCGGCACCGCGGCCGTGCTGAACAGCCGGCACCACGGGATGAGCTTCGACGAGGTCTACTACGCCACCGAGGCGCAGGAGCTGCTGCGGTACGGCTACGAGGACAACCGCGGCTACATGTTCATCGTGCATCCGCCGCTCGGGAAGTGGCTGATCGCATCGACCGAGTGGCTGCAGGGGGTCTTCACCCACCAGCACACCGCCGAGGCGTATCTGACCAACTCGACCGGCTGGCGGGTCGCGCCGGCGCTGTTCGGCTGCTTCGGCGTGATCATGATGACGCGCATCGTGCGGCGGATGATGCGCTCGAACCTGTTCGGCTTCATCGCCGGGCTGCTGATGGCGATGGAGGGCATGTCGCTGGTGCTCGCCCGCACCGCGATCCTCGACATCTTCCTGCAGACATTCGTGATCGCCGCGTTCGGCGCGCTCGTCATCGACCGGGACAAGATGCGCGCGCGGCTCGGGCGGCTGATCGCCGACGGCGCGGATCTCAGCGCGGGCGCTCCCACGCTCGGCCCGCGGCCGTGGCGGGTCGTCGGCGGCGTCATGCTCGGACTGGCGTGCGCGGTCAAGTGGACGGGCGCGTACTTCTTCCTCGCGTTCGTCCTCATGTCCCTCATCTGGGACCGCGCCGCCCTCAAGTCGGCCGGCGTCCGGCGGCCGACGCGCAATTGGGGACGGCGGGCCGTGCTGCCCGGCCTCGGCTCGCTGATCGTCGCGCCGATCGCCGCCTACCTGCTCAGCTACCTCGGCTGGTTCACCGGCGAGAACAGCTGGAACCGGCACTGGGCCGACGACCACGGCACGTCCGCGCACATCAACTTGTGGGGGCTCCGCGTCCCGGTCAACTGGGGCTGGGTGCCCAGCCCGATCCGCTCGCTGGGCGCGTACACGCAGGAGGCCTTCCGGTTCCACGAGAACCTCGACAGCGGCCACGCGTACCAGTCCAACCCGTGGAGCTGGCTGGTGCTGGGTCGCCCGGTCGACTTCTACTACCAGGGCGGCCACGGCAAGTGCGGTGCGAGCGACTGTTCTCGCGAGGTGCTGCTGCTCGGCACGCCGCTGATGTGGTGGGCGTTCGTCCCGATGCTGTTGTGGCTCGCCTGGCATTGGCTGACCAGCCGCGACTGGCGCGCCGCGGCGGTGTGGGTAGCTTTCGCGGCGGGCTGGCTCGTCTGGTTCCAGCATCTCAACCGGACGATGTTCCTGTTCTACATGGCGCCGCTCGTCCCGTTCCTGATCATCGGTCTGACGCTGGCCCTCGGGACGATGCTCGGCCCCGCGCTGCAGCGCCGTCCCACGCGTGACTTCGAGGCCGAGGCCGCCGATCCGCGGGTGCACGACGCGGCACAGGACATCGACGAGCAGTACGAACGCGGGCTGCGGCGGCGCTACTGGGGCATCGCCGGGGTGTCGACCTTCCTCGCGCTCGTGATCGTCGACTTCGCCTGGATGTGGCCGATCTTCACCGGCGGGCTGTTGACCTACGACGAGTGGCACGCGCATATGTGGCTGCCCTCCTGGGTATGACTGCTCCTTGGTAGGAGGACGTTCCGGGCCCTCCTGCGGACGCATCCCGAACCCGAGGAGAGGTCATGAGTCTGTCGGCGAAGCTTCGCCGCGCCCCGCTACGCATAGCCACGGGCGCCTACATCTTGAACACCGGCGTCACCAAGCTCGGTGCCGACGACGACACCGCCAAGTCTCTGCACGGCATGGCCACCGGTACCTACCCGTTCCTCGGCAGGATCGATCCCAAGTTGCTCGCGAAAGGTGTGGCGGTCGGCGAGCTGGCCGTCGGCACCGTGGTGCTGCTGCCAGTCGTGCCGCCGGCCGTCGCCGGCGCGGCGCTCGTCGGCTTCTCGGGCGCGTTGCTGAACATGTACTGGAACACGCCCGGCATGCACCACGAGGGCAGCCTCCGCCCGACCCCGCAGGGCACCCCGGTCTCCAAGGACGTCTGGCTGCTCGGCATCGGCCTCGGACTGCTCACCGACGCCACGCTCGAGTCGGCGCACGACCGCGTCGCGGAGCTCGAGGCGTCGGTCTCCCAGACGCGCGCGGAGCGCAGCCGGCGCGCGCGCCGCAAGGCGAGGAAGGCGGCGCGCCGAGCCAGGATCGGCGGTGCGGCGTACCTCGCGCAGGCCCGCACGCGCGCCGAGAAGACCGCCGAGGCGACGGCGGCACGGCTCGCCGACGTACGCGCGGAATACGCGCCGATCGCGATCGACAAGGCCCACGCCGCCCGAGACGCCGCACGGCACGCCGCCGAGGAGTACGGCCCGGTCGCCGTCGACAAGGCCTACGCCGCCCGAGACGCCGCACGGCACGTCGCCGAGGAGTACGGCCCGGTCGCCGTCGACAAGGCCCGCACCGCCCGAGCCGCCACCCGGCACGCCGCACAACAGGCTGCCGAGCGGGCCCAGCACGCGTTGCACTGAGAGCGTCGCGCCGGCACAGACCGCCAGAATTGCATTCCGCTACGTCTCGATCTCATAGCTACGCCGGCCAAAGTCTTGCTCGCCGGTAGTCGGACGACCTAGCCTCTGCAACACTCCTGCAGAACGTTGCTCTTCGAGGATTTCGGAGGGTTCCATGCCGGGTCTTGCGGTTCGCGGTGTGAGCGTGCAGTTCGGCGGTCTGTCCGCGCTCGAGGACGTCTCTTTCGACGTCGCTCCGCAATCCGTCGTCGGCATCATCGGCCCGAACGGAGCCGGCAAGACCACGCTCTTCAACGTCATCTGCGGTTTCGTCCGGCCCAACGCGGGGACGCTGACCTGGGAGGACAAGCGGCTGGAGCCGACGCCGCATCGTCTCGTCGACGCGGGCATTGCGCGCACGCTGCAGGCCGTCGGGCTGTTCCCTCGGCTGACCGCGCTGGAGAACGTCATGGTCGGGGCCGCGTGCTCGCGCCGCGCCGGGTTCGTCAGTGCGCTGTTCGCCCTGCCTCGAAGTGATCGCGACGAGCGCCGGCTGCGAGCCGACGCGCGCGGGTGGTTGCAGCGCCTCGACGTCGCCGACGTCGCCGATCGGCTGCCGACCACTCTTCCCTATCCCGTGCAGAAGCGGATCGCGCTGGCCCGCGCGCTGGTGAGCCGGCCGCGGCTGCTGCTGCTCGACGAGCCGGCCGGTGGCCTCGGCGCGGAGGACCTCGGCACCCTCGCCGAGTTGATCCGCTCGTTGCCCAACGGCGAATCACCGTGCTCGGTGCTGCTCGTCGAGCACCACATGGACATCGTCATGGCCGTGTGCGATCAGGTCGTCGTGCTCGACTTCGGTCGCCGAGCGGCGTCGGGAACGCCGGACGAGATACGTGCCGATCCGGCCGTCGCGACCGCCTATCTCGGCGCCGACGTCCCGCACGAGCTCGACCCCAGCCTGCCGGCCGGTCTCGGCGCAGCGCCGCCGACGGGAGGCATGCCATGAGCGCCGTGCTGGAGATCGAGGGACTCTGTTCGGGCTACGGGCGCGTCCCGGTGTTGCGCGACGTCGACCTGACGCTCGAGTCCTCGACGATCACGGTCGTGCTCGGCGCGAACGGGGCGGGCAAGACGACGCTGCTGCGTTCACTCATGGGGCTGCTGCGCCTGACCCGCGGCTCGGTGCGGGTCAACGGCCGCGACCTGACGAACGTGCCGGTCGAGGAGCTGGTCACGCACGGGATCGCACTCGTCCCGGAGGGCCGCGGCGTCATCGCCGAGCTGACGGTCGAGGACAACCTGCGCCTCGGCGGGCTGTGGCGGCGCGGTCCCAACGCCAAGCACGAGACCGCGACCGCGGTGGCCGAGGTCTACGAGCTGTTCGAGCCGTTGGCCCGGCGCCGCACGCACCATGGTCATCAACTCTCCGGTGGCGAACGGCAGATGCTCGCGCTCGGCCGGGCCCTCGTCGCGCGCCCGTCCCTGTTGTTCCTGGACGAGCCGTCGCTGGGCCTGGCCCCCGCCCTCACCGCGCGCATCATGGCATTGCTGCGCACGCTGCGGGAGACGACCGGGTTGACCGTGCTGCTTGTCGAGCAGAACGTGCACAGCGCATTGGCGATTGCCGACGAGGGCGTCGTCCTCGCGCTGGGCCGCGTCGTCGCCCGCGGGCACGCGCTCGACCTGCAGGCCGACGAGACCCTCCGGCACAGCTACCTGGGGTTCTGAGCGATGAGCCGTTTCGTGTTTCTGACCTTCAACGGGCTGTCGTTCGGAGCGATCTACGCGACCGTCGGGCTCGCGCTCGTACTGATCTGGCGCACGACCCGGGTCCTGAACTTCGCCCAGGGCGCGATGGCCATGGCGACGGCCTACGTCGCGCTCTCGGTCACGCAGGCCACCGGCTCGTACTGGCTCGGTTTCGCCGCGGCGCTCGTGGCGGGCTTCGGGTTGGGAGCGCTCGTCCAACTGACGGTGTTCCGCACCGCCGAGCGCATGCCGCCGCTGAACTCGATCGTCGTCGGGGTGGGTCTGTTGACGCTCATCGAGGCGGTAGTCGGGATGATCTACGGCATCGGGAATCGGGAGTTCCCGCCGTCGTTCAGCACCCAGACCTACGCACTAGGGCACACCGCGTTGTTCTCGAACGAGGACATCTTCATCGGGGCGTCGGTGCTCGTGCTGATGCTCACCTTGGCCGCTCTCATCACCTGGACGCCGGCCGGGCTGCGCATGCGTGCCTCGGCGTTCGCGCCGGAGGTCGCTCGGCTGCTCGGTGTGCGAGTGGGTCGGATGCTCACGCTCGGCTGGGCGCTGGCCGGGCTGGTCGGGGCGCTGGCGGGGATGCTCGTCATCCCGTTCGGCTTCGGCTTGTTCCCGCAGGCGATGGACGGCGTGTTCGTCCTCGGTTTCACCGGCGCCGTCGTCGGCGGGCTGGAGAGCCCGGTCGGTGCGGTGGTCGGGGGCGTCGCAACCGGGCTCGCGCTTTCGTACACGAGCGGCTACCTCGGCAGTGACCTCACGCAGCTCGGGGCGCTGGTGCTGTTGATCGTCGTCCTGCTCGTGCGCCCGAGCGGGTTGTTCAGCGCGGCCGAGGCGAGGCGCGTCTGATGGGCCGGCTGCGCGAGTCGACTCTTGCGCGGCACCTGCTGCTGCTCGCCGCCGGCGTGCTGCTCGTGGTGGTCCTGACCGGCGCGTTCTCCGACTTCCACGACTACGAGCTGGCGAGGTTGGGCGCCTACATCTGCGCGGTCGGCGGGCTCACCGTGCTGACCGGGCAGAACGGTCAGGTGTCGCTGGGCCACGCCGCGCTGATGGCGATCGGCGGATACACCGTCGCGTTCGCCCAGAAGGACTTCGCCGATCAGTCGGTGACCGGCGTCTGGGTGCTGCCGGCCTCGCTGCTCATCGGCACTGTCGTGACGGCACTTGCCGGTGCGATCTTCGGCGTGGCCGCCGCACGACTGCGTGGCCCGTACCTGGCCGGCGCGACGCTCGCGTTCGGCGTCGCCCTGCCGTCGATCACGTCGCACTACACGAGCTTGTTCAAGGGTGACCAGGGCTTGTTCGTCCCGTTCGACGGCCCGCCGGCGAACCTGGGCGCGGACTTCAGCCTGGAGCACTGGCAGTCCTGGATCAGCCTGTTCGCCGGTCTGGTCGCGCTGTTCTTCCTCGCCAACCTGAACGGTTCGTCGATCGGCCGGCACATGCGGGCCGTGCGTGACGACGAGGTCGCGTCGGCGCTGAGCGGCCTCTCGGTGGCCCGCGTGCAGGTGATGGCCTTCGCCGTCAGCTCGGCGGCGGCCGGGCTCGGCGGCGGCGTGCTCGCGGTCGTGCTGCAGACCGCATCGCCCGGCTCGTTCAGCCTCGTCCTGTCGCTGACGTTGCTGTCGGCCGCGGTGATCGGCGGGCTGGGCAGCCTCGCGGGGGCGGTGTGGGGCTCGATCGTCGTCGTCTACCTGGGCACGTTCATCCAGGACCGCGTCAACGACCTCGGCCTGTCGCCGACGTCGGCCGCGAAGCTGCACGACAACCTGCCCAGCGCCGTGTACGGACTGCTGTTGATCGTCGTCATGCTCGCCCTGCCGGGGGGGATCCAAGGACTGTTCGACCGTCTTGTTGCTCTGGTCCGCCGACGCACCAACCAACCCAATGGAGGTACGACATGACAATCTCGACCAGGCGGCGACGCACTGCCGCCGGTGCGATCGTGGCCGTCGCGACACTCGCACTCTCGGCGTGTAGCAGCAGCAAGAACAGCGGCGGCTCCGGCGACACCAGCGCCCCGGGCGTGACGTCGTCGTCGATCCTGCTGGGTACCACCCAACCGCTGACCGGGCCGGCGGCACCGGGTTACTCGAAGATCAGCGCGGCCATGACAGCCTTCTTCAACTTCGCCAACGCCAGCGGCGGGGTGAACGGGCGCAAGATCACCCTCAAGGTGCTCGACGACGGGTACGACCCGACCAAGACCGCGACCGACACCCGCGAACTCGTCCTGCAGGACAAGGTCTTCGCGATGGTCGGCGCGCTTGGTACCCCGACGCACACCGCCGTGCTCGACTTCCTCGCGCAGAACAAGGTGCCCGACCTGTTCGTCTCGTCCGGCAGCCGCAGCTGGAACAACGTCGCGAAGGACCCGACGACATTCGGCTGGCAACCCGACTACACGATCGAGGGCAAGATCCTCGGCGACTACGTCAAGAAGAACTTCGCCGGCAAGACCGTGTGCTCGTTCGGTCAGGGTGACGACTTCGGCACCGACGGCGCCCAGGGCGTCCAGATCTCCCTCGGTTCGCAGCAGCTGAAGACGAAGCAGACCTACACCCCGACCAACACCAACGTCGCGCCGCAGATCGGCGCGCTGAAGGCGGCGGGCTGCCAGGTCGTCGTCGCGTTCACCGTTCCGGGCTTCACCGCGCTGGCACTCGGCACCGCGGCGCAGCTGAAGTACCAGGCGCAGTGGGTCGTCTCGAACGTCGGCTCGGACATCGTCACGCTGACCGGCTTCCTCAAGGACAACACCAAGCCGCTGATCGAGGGCATGGTCTCGGACACCTACCTGCCGGTCCCGACCGACACGTCCAACAGCTGGATCCAGCTGTTCCAGAAGGTCGACGAGCAGTACGACAACAATGCGCCTTTCGACGGCAACGTCCTCTACGGCATGGCGCTGGCGTACACCACCCTGCAGGCGCTCAAGGCCGCGGGCAAGAACCTCAACCGAGGTGCCGTCATCGACGCGGTTCAGAAGGGCGGCTTCAGCGGTCCGGGCCTCGTGCCGTTCCGCTTCTCGGCCTCCGATCACTCGGGCTATGCCGGCACGCAGATCGTCACGATCAAGGGCGGCGTCGCCACCCCGACCGGGCCGATCTATACGACCGATGACGGGACGGGTGCGCTGCAGACCTACTCGGCCTCGCAGCCCACAGCGCCCAGCAACGGCCTGCCGTAGTAGGAGCGTCCCGGTGTGGGGGTCGGTGGTCGGCCCCCACACGGCGGCGTGGCTCATGAGCGTGCGCAGCGATTCCCCGCGCCCGAGGCCGGCAGACGCGTTCCGGCTGGCCCGGCGCTGGTTGCTCGACGGGCGGCGCCTGGACATGCGGGCGCTCTCGGCCGAGTTGGGTGTCAACCGGGTGACGCTCTACCGATGGGTCGGCTCGCGCGAGCGGTTGCTCGTAGAGATCCTGTGGTCGCTGACCGAGCGCACGATCATGGACCTGTGGGCCGACCTGTCATCGACGGCCGGCCCGCGCGTTCCACCGGCGTTGGAGCGCTGGGTGCGGGCGACGCTCGACCAGCCCGGCGTGCGCCGCTTCCTGCACGGCGAGAGCGAATTCGCCATGCGGCTGCTCACCCTGCGCTCGGGCGGCTTCCAGCCCCGGCTGTTCGCGCTGATCCGTGAGCTGATCGGCGAGGACGTCGCCGACGGCCGGGTGGCCACGCCGTTGACGGTGGACGAGCTGGCCTACACCGTCGTGCGGATCTGCGAGTCGTACGTGTACCTGCCGGCGATCACCGGTGAGGATCCGGACCCGGACGTGCTCGGTCGGGTACTCGCCGTGCTGGTGACGCCGGCTTGACTTGCGGCGCACGCGGGGACGGCGGCGGGCGGCATGATGTCAACGTAATCGCGGGACACCCGTTCGAGCCTGGGAGGCAGGCGTGTACTACCCCCTCACCGTCCGGGACTTCCTCGACCGTGCCGTGCACGTCTACCCGGATCGGGTCGCGGTGGTGGACGAACCCGTGCAGCCGGCGCCGAGCCTCGGCGAGGTGACCTATCGCCGCCTCGACGCCAACGCCAGGGCGCAGGCCGCCAGGCTCGACGCGCTCGGCGTCCCGGTGGGCGGACGGGTCGCGTTCATCTCGCAGAACTCCGCGCGGCTGCTCACCGCGTTCTTCGGCGTCTCGGGATACGGGCGCATCCTCGTACCGATCAACTTCCGGCTCAGCGCGGCGGAGATCGGCTACATCGTCGAGCACTCCGGCAGCCAGGTCGTCTACTGCGACCCTGAGCAGAAGGACGTGCTCGCCGCGCTCGACGTCGAGCACAAGTTCCTGCTCGGCGACGACGACGACCTCTACCTGCGCGACGCCGAACCCGCGCCGTGGGACGAGCCGGACGAGGCCGCCACCGCCACGATCAACTACACGTCCGGCACCACCGCGCGTCCGAAGGGTGTCCAGCTCACCCATCGCAACAACTGGCTCAACGCCGCCGTCTTCGGCCTGCACACCACGATCAGCGATCGCGACGTCTACCTGCACACGCTGCCGATGTTCCACGCCAACGGCTGGGGCATGCCGTTCGGCATCACCGGCGTCGGCGGGCTCGGCGTCCGGGTCACCATCGACGGCGACGGCGAGGTGCTCACCGCGTCCAACCACAACCTCGACGGCTACTGGCAGCAGCCGGACGCCACCGCACAGGCGCAGCAGGGCGACTGGTTCCACACCGGCGACGGCGGGCACCTCGACGCGGACGGCTACCTCGTCATCTCCGACCGCAAGAAGGACGTGATCATCTCCGGCGGCGAGAACGTCTCCTCGATCGAGGTCGAGGACGCCCTGATGTCGCACCCGGCGGTGAAGGAGGTCGCGGTCATCGGCATCCCCGACCAGAAATGGGGCGAGCAGGTCACCGCGCTCGTGGTGACCGACGGCAGCGAGGTCAGCACGGAGGAGCTGATCGCGCACTGCCGGCAGTCACTGGCCGGCTACAAGTGCCCCAAGCGCGTCGACTTCGTCGACCAGCTGCCGCGCACCGCGACGGGCAAGCTGCAGAAGTTCAAACTGCGCGAGTCGTTCTGGCAGGGCTACGAGCGCTCTGTCAACTGAGCGAGCTGAGGCTTTCGCGACGCGGGCGGCGCAGCACGGCGCCGGCGTACCGGTCGATCAGCAAGGCCGCGCACGAGACCACGCCGATCGCCAGGCAGATCGCGCCGACCGTGTCCGTCGCATAGTGGTAGAAGGCGCGCACGAGAGCGATCGCCGCAACCAGCGTCCAGGTGGCCAGGACGGCCACGATCACGCCGCGTGCCCGCCGGCGGATCGGCAGCTGGCTGGTTGCGATGAGCAGCACGCAGGCGGTCGAGGCGACCACCGCCTCGTGCCCGCTCGGGAACGACCCGCGCTCGGTGATGCCGAAGTAGAACAGCACGGAGTACCGCCCGATCAACGGCTTCAACACGACCTCGGCGAGAAACACCGTGACGCCTGGCCCGAGCACGGCGAGCGCGGCGAGGTCCCAGCGGCGCAGCAGCGCGGCGGTCCCGGCGACGACCGCCAACAGCACGAGCGACATCGCCGGAGTGGCGAACTCCAGCAACACGTTGGCCGAGCCGTCGCCGACGTGCAGGTACAGCTCGCGGAACATCCAGGTGTCGAGCGAGGTCGAAGCGCTGCGGAACACCACGAGCGCGAGCGCGGCAAAGAGCAGGCCGGCCACGGCGGACGCCCACGCCAACGGCCGGCGCCAGGCGTCGCTGATCAGTCGCGCGGGCATCACTCGATGATCCCAGCACGGGCTGTACGCCGCATCAGCGCGGGTCGAGCCGGAAGATCCGGATCGGGTGCCCCGCCTGCCGCTCGTATTCCCGGTAGTCCGGCCACTGCTTGTCCAGGACCGGCCAGCAGGCGTCCCGCTCGGCGCCGGCGAGCAGCCGGGCCCGGACCGGGGCGGTCTGCCGGCTGACGACGATCTCGGCGTCGGGATGCGCGAGCAGGTTGGCAGTCCATGACGGGTGCTGCGGCTGACCCCAGTTGCTGCCGCAGACCAGGTAGGCGCCGTCCGGACGCGGCCAGCACATGAGCGGCGTCTCCCTGCGCAGTCCGCTCTTCGCGCCGGTGGTCACGAGGACGAGCGAGGGCACCAGCAGCGCGCTGAGCTGGAACCGGCCGCCCGTCGCCCGGTACAGCCACAGCTGCGCCGGCGCGATGTAGGGGGTGAAGATGCGGTGCGCAAAGGCCGTCCGCATCAGTCGCGAGAAGAACCCCGCGAGCACCAACCTGATGCGCGCGATCGCCCCCTGCATGCCGGAGACCCTAGCGCCGGGTTTCACGCCCGGTTCATGACCGCGGTCCGGCCCGCGGGTGACGGGTCCTCGCCGGGCGCGGGGCGATGCCGTGCAGCACGGTGTCGACGAGGTTGGTGACGAAATCCGGCGGCACCTCCGGCGCCGGCGCGCCGGGGTCCATGAGCAGGCGCGGCAGGGTCAGCTCGTGGCAGGCGCCGATGACGAGGGTGGCGACCGCATCGGGATTCGCGCTCGGGTCCAGCCGGCCGAGCTCCTGCTCGGCGTGCAGGTAGTCGGAGAGCAACGCCGGCAGGCCCTCCCGCCCGCCGTCCTGCACGTGTTGGCGGACGTGGACCATGACGCCGGGCTGCGTGAGGAACCGGTTGAACGCCGGGAGGATCCGGATGAGCACACCCAGGCCGCGCGTGATGTACGTGCGCAGGTTCTCCTCCACGGTGTTCTGCCCGGCGCTCGGCAGGTCGCCGAGCGTGGCCAGCACGGTGTGGACGTGCGCCGCGAGCGCGTGGCCGAGCAGTTCGTCCTTGTCGGCGAAGTGGTTGTAGAGCACCCCGTCCGCGACGTTGGCCTCGCGGGCGATGTCGCGGACCGTGAGCGCGGCGCCGCCCTGCGCGTCGATGAGCCGGGCGGCGGTCGCGATCAGGTGGTCGTGCAGGCTGGTGTCGTTACCCGCCTGACGCAGTGCGGCCGCTCGTCTAGGTGACATCACGGCGCAGCGTAATCGAGACGGCGAGGACGGCAAGTACCGTCGCGTAACCGGCGAGCAGCACGCCGGCGCCCCACTGCGGCAGATGGTCGGTGCCGTCGACGGCGGCCCGGCCGAGCGCCTGCCCGGCCGAGAACGGCAGCCAGCGCCGGAGCTGGTCACCGACCAGTTGGCCGACGATGCCCTCGACGAGCGCGATCCACGCAAGCGCGGCCGCGATGGCCGCCGCCAGATTGCGCACGATCGCACCGACGCCGACACCGATGGCCGCGAACGCCGCGTTCCACACCACGCCGCCGACGAGGGTGTGCCACACGTCGGTCGCCGTCAGCGACAACGAGTAGCCCTTCGCAGCCCACCAGATCTTCGCGGTGACCACGGCCGTGACGCCGCTCGCGAGGCCCATGAGCAGCCCGGCGACCGCGTAGACCGCCAGCTTGGCCGCCATGACATCGCCGCGGCGTGGCGTCGACAGATAGGTGTCGGTGATCGTCTGGTGCCGATACTCGCCGGCGATGGCGAAGATCCCGAGGATGAGCGCGCACAGCGACACGAGCCCGACGTGCGCGACCGCCTTGCCCGCGGTGTCGGTCTTGGACAGGTCCGCGTCCGAGAGCACGAGGCCGCTGACGCCGGCGATGACGATCAGCTGCGCCACGGCGAGCAGCACCCACCAGAGGCGCGTCGTCCGGAGCTTGCGAATCTCGATCCTGAGCAGCGTCGTCACAGCGCACCCCCTGCGGGCCCTACGGAACCCACGGGCCCTACGGAACCCACGGGCCGAGCGGTCAAGCGCAGGAACTCCGACTCCAGCGAGCCGCCGGCGCGGGTGAGGTCGGACATCGGGCCGGCGAAGCGCAGCCGGCCGTGGCTCACGATCGCCACCGCGTCGGCGATCTGCGCGACCTCGCTCAACACATGGCTGGAGACCACGATCGTGCGGCCCTGCCCGGCCAGCCTGCGGAGCAGGTCCCGCAACCACGCGATGCCCTCCGGGTCGAGCCCGTTCGCGGGCTCGTCCAGCAGGAGCACCTCCGGATCGCCGAGCAGCGCAGCGGCGAGGCTGAGCCGTTGCCGCATGCCCAGCGAGTAGCCGCCGGCCCGTCGGTCCGCGGCGCCACTGAGCTCGACCATGTCGAGGACCTCGGCCACCCGCCCGTCCTCGACCCCGGCGCCGAGCGCCACGATGCGCAGGTGGTCACGGCCCGTCCGGCCGGGATGGGCGCCGCCGGTCTCGAGCGCCGCGCCCACTACCCGGCGTGGCGTCTCCAGATCCCGGTAGCGCCGCTCGCCGATCAGCGCCGAGCCCGACGTCGGCTCGGCGAGCCCGAGCAGCAGCCGCATCGTCGTGGTCTTCCCCGCGCCGTTCGGGCCGAGGAAGCCGGTCACCTCGCCGCCCCGGAAGTCGACGGTGAGGTCGTCCACCGCATGCACTTCGCCGTACCACTTCGTCAGGGCGCGCAACTGCACGTCGACCATCGGAGCTCCTTCGTGTGAACGATTGTTCATGAATATGTGTTCACGGTAGCCCCGAGCGGGTCCGAACACAAGGAGCACGACGTGCGGGGAAAGGTCGCGTCGCGTCAGCGGTTCAGCTGAACCGCCCGCGGTGGCGGGAGGGTGGTGGTCGCGGTTTGTATTACGCGCGTCATGCTTATCCGGTTAGGTCAGGTGAGCTGGGAAGGGCTCGGGTCTGGCGACGATCTGCCGGAGGTCGTTGGCGGCTGTTGGCGCTTGTTAGCCGAGCAGAGGCCTGAAGGCGGACCATCGGGGTGCGGCGGCGGTTGAGCCGGAAGGCGTACGCGTCCGAGGTGGGACATGTAGCATGTTCGCCGGGACACGCCGGCGGTGGGTGCCTCGCGGCCAGTCAGTCGGAGATCACCCGGTGACCGCGGGCAGGATCTCACAATGTCGCGCACGCCGGCGCAGCGGCAAGTTGGCTGTGCGGGCGACTGATGGATAACCGGGGTGTCGGCGCTGCAGCTGCAACGCGGTCGGGCTAGTCGCGGAAGCCTGGATGATGCTGCACGAGCTGCGCCGGGCGATGAGTTAGCCCCGAACGGAGCCGGTCAGCGGCGGGGTCGAAGTCGACGAGTGAACGACGGCGGGCCCGAAGCCGGCCGCTGCGCGGCGGACGCCAACATGGCCGACCACGACCAGGGCGTGGTGGCCGTAGAGGTCCGGGGCACCGCCAGCGGCCGGGTGCGGCCGGCCGTCGTGTCCCGTCGCCTCCGGCCCCACCCTGACCGGCTGCGTCCGGGCTAACATCGCCGCCGGCGCGATCGTGCACATCTGACAGGCGTCTCACGCGGCTACCGAGCTGCGCTGCCCAGCCCGGTACCGGCGTCGGGCCCGCACAGCCAACTTGCCCAGAACTCGCGCCGCGGCGTGCGGACTTGACGAGCACCTGCCCGCGGTGCACCGGTGATCTCCAACTCAAGAGCTGGCGCGAGGCACCCACCGCGGCGTGTCCGGTGAACACCTACAGGTCGTACCTCGACGAGTACGCCTTCCGGTTCAACGCGACCGCACCCGATGCTGCCTTCCAGACCCGCTCGGCTTAAAGCCCAGCGCTGGAACTCAACGATCTACCGGGGGACGTCGCCAGACCCGAGCCCTTCCCAGCTCACCTGACCTAACCGGATAAGCATGACGCGCGTAGTACAGAACCAGCCAGGCACGCCGTGCCCGCGCGGAGGCAGCTCAAACGACCGAAGACGCCGGTCCTGGGCTGCCCCCCGTCGGTCATGCTGCACATTCTCACGTCTTGGTGAGCCTCGGGCCTGCAGCGGGC
Organism: uncultured Actinomycetota bacterium; assembly: GCA_963797455.1. GTDB lineage: Bacteria > Actinomycetota > Actinomycetes > Mycobacteriales > Jatrophihabitantaceae > Jatrophihabitans. The sequence continues at coordinate 1,480,842 of CAWCPK010000001.1, forward strand.
GAGTGCAGCACGTCCAGCCGGTGTCGATACTCCTGCTCGTCGATCTCGCCGCGGGCGAACCGCTGGGCCAGCACCTCTTCGGGGCCGGCCGGATTGCGGTAGCCGGTGCCGTTCGAGCCGACGTGACGTAGGACCATGACGATCCCGACGATCAACGCCGTCCAGAACAGGACGCCGGCGATCCCCATGAAGACCCAGGCCCAGCCGCTCATGTGATCTCCGAAGTTCCACATCATGCCTTCGACGATCCGCGCGAACCAGACACCGGTGCATGGGCGAAAGACCCGCCCGCCACGGGTCCAAGGAACACTGGGCGTCATGACGGACGGCGAGCACGGCCACGAGCACTCGCACGAGCCGAGCCCGTCGCGGCTGCACCGGTTCGGACACGGCCTTTCCGGACTGGTGGGCGGCCACTCGCACGATGCGGCGGATCAGCTCGACGACGCGCTCGAAGCCGATCGCGCCGGTCGGCGGGCACTGGTCGTCAGCCTGCTCGCGTTGGCCGGCACCGCCACCGTGCAGGGCGTCGTCTTCGTCGCGTCCGGCTCGGTAGCTCTGCTCGGCGACACGCTGCACAACTTCGCGGACGCCCTGACGGCGGTGCCATTGCTCGTGGCGTTCACGCTGGCCAAGCGCCCCGCCAACAAGCGATACACGTACGGCTACGGGCGTGCCGAAGACCTCGCCGGGCTGTTCGTCGTCGTCCTCATCGCGGCGTCGTCGGGGCTTGCGGCGTACGAGGCGATCAGGCGGCTGATGCACCCGCACGACGTGCGGCATCTCTGGGCGGTCGCGCTCGCCGCGGTCGTCGGTTTCGCCGGCAACGAACTCGTCGCGCGGTACCGCATCCGGGTCGGCCGGCAGATCGGCTCGGCGGCCCTCGTGGCGGACGGGCTGCACGCGCGGACCGACGGCTTCACGAGCCTCGCGGTGCTGCTCGGCGCCGGCGGCCTTGCGCTCGGCTGGCGCTGGGCCGATCCGGTCGTCGGGCTCGTCATCACCATCGCCATCCTGAGCGTCCTTCGTTCCGCGCTCAGCCAGGTCGGGTCCCGGCTGATGGACGCCGTCGACCCCGGGTTGGTCGACCAGGCGATCGCCGCGCTGGAGGCGATCGACGAGGTCGCGGGCGTGCGCGAGCTGCGCATCCGCTGGATCGGCCACACGCTGCGCGCCGAGGCGGACGTCGCCGTGAGCGCAACGCTGAGCGTCGGCGAGGCGCACGACATCGCCCACCGCGCCGAGTCTCACCTGCTCGCGCACGTCCGCCGACTCACGGCGGCGACGATTCACGTCAGCCCCAGCGGCGCGCACCGTTAGGCGAATGCCCACGATGCCCGGTTGAGGACCTCTGGCCCGGGTCGTTCAGGCCGCAAGTCGCTTTCGACGAACCGGTCGGCGCCGAACAATCACACGCGTGACGACGCTTTCCGACCCGGCGGTGAAAGCGTTGGTGGCCGAGATTGCCCAGCACTTCGGTGAGGTGGGGCTCGGGCAGATCGTCGGCTGTCTCGAGCGTGCGCAACACGATCTCGACGGATCGGTCAATGCAGAGGCTCTACCGGAGATGTCCGCACGGCTCGCCATCTTCCGCCTCGAAGCCCTGCGGGAGCCCGCACTCACCTGATCGCTCGTACAGTGGACGGCAAGGGGTGAGCCAGATGGCCGAACCCGCGCAGCGGTCCAGCAATCGAACGTCCACGATCCCGCTCGGCACGTACCGCGGCGTGCCGGTTCGCGCGCACTGGTCGTTACTGCTCACCGCGCTGCTCGTCGCCGATATCCTCGCCAACAGCGTGCTCCCCAACTCGGTGCCGCACCGCTCAACCGCTGCGTACTGGACGGCCGGCGTGGTCGGCGCCCTCGCGTTCCTCGCCTCCATCCTCGCCCATGAGCTGATGCACGCCGTGGTGGCGCGGCATTACGCAGTGCGCGTCGAGCGCATCACGCTGTGGCTGCTCGGCGGGATGGCCGAGATCAAGGGCGACCCGCCCACCCCTAGGGCGGCGGCGATGATCGCCGGGGCCGGGCCGGCGGCCAGCCTCGCCGCCGGCGCGGCGTTCGCGCTCGGCGCGTGGGGCAGCGCGACTCTCGGACTCCCCACGCTGGTCACCGCCACGCTGCTCTGGCTCGCCGTGACGAACGGGATCCTCGGCGTCTTCAACCTGCTGCCCGGCGCTCCCCTCGACGGCGGGCGGCTGCTGCAGGCGGCGCTGTGGAGCCGTTACCGGGACTCGTATCGCGCGACACTGGTCGCCACCCGGGTCGGGCGCCAGCTCGGGCTCGCGCTTGTCGCTCTCGGCATCCTCGAGGCGGCGTTCGTCCAGGTCGTGAGCGGTCTCTGGCTGGCGCTGATCGGCTGGTTCCTCGTGTCTGCGTCGCGCGCAGAATCCGCCGGAGCCGCGATGCGCGCCGTCCCGCCCGGGCTCACCGTCGGGGAGTTGATGCGGCCGCTCCCCGCACCCGTCCCCGCATGGTGGACGGCAGCCCACCTGCGCGAGATGCGCGAAGTGAGCGAGCTGATCCACGACGTCCTGCCGGTCACCGACTTCGACGGCCGGGCCCTCGGCGTCATCTCCTGGCGCGACATCTCCGGGCGGGCAGCCGGCCAGCACGACGAAACGACGCTCGGTGCGCTGTGCAGGCGGCTGCCGGTGCTCGCTGCGGACAGCAGCGCAATCGACGCCATGCGCGGCGCTGCGTTCGCCCGCGGCGCCGCGCTGGTGCAGGACGCCGGCGGAGCCTTCGGCTTGGTCACCGGAGCCGATCTCGAACACGCCGCTGCCCTCGGCGCCGCGCATGCCGAGCCGCGCTGAGCCGGCGCCGCAATCGCTGCACACCGGAGGCGGACGCGGGCGAGGGTAGGTCCTTCGACTCTGGCAGCGGGCGGCGGCACAGGGTGTCGTTGTCGGCACGATGTTGCTGCGTGCCACCTTGGAGCTGCCGATCCCTGCGGCGACCGCAGCCGAACGGCTGTACCCCCTTCTGCTACCACGCGCTCTCGACAAGCTGTCCGGCGATGCCTACGAGGCAGGGATGCTGACCCTGGCCCGGGTCGGGCCGTTCGGCGAGGCACGCGGCCTGTCGAAGGCCGTGCGGGTGGAGACCCTCGAGCCGCGGACGACCGCCGGCGGCGTGCGCATTCCGTTCCGGTGGGTCGCGACCGGCCGTACCGGACATCTGTTTCCCGCGCTGGATGCCGATCTGGACGTGACGGAGGTCGGTGAGCAGCGCTGCGCGGTGTCGATCAACGCCTCATACACGCCGCCGCTCGGGGCGGCCGGCGCGGGGCTGGACCGGATGATCCTGCATCGAGCCGCCCGGGCGACCATGCGCTCACTACTTCGCGGCCTGGCGGACGCCGTCCTGGACAAGCCGGGCGACCCGCCCGACAAGGGCTCCGCGAGCCTGGGCGCGGTCGAGTTCTTCCCGGACACCCGGGTCCGGCCGTCGCCCGAGACCTGATGCCCGCGCCGTTGCGTCGGTCGGAGGCTTGATTCTGACTCAGCGGCTCGTATAGTGGCACAGTGGCTCAGCCACCCGCCCTCGATTCCGGCGTCGGAGTTCGGCCGCCGTCACTCGTCGACGCCCTCGTCCACCGGCTGCAGAGCGACATCCTCGGCGGCCGCTTCCCGCCTGGCTCCTACCTGCCGCCCGAACGCGAGCTCGCCGACGAGCTCGCGGTCACCCGCACCTCGCTCACCCACGCGTTCGCACGATTGCGGGAGCTCGGCCTCGTGGAGACCAAGCACGGCGTCGGCACCCGGGTGCGCGACTACGAGCGCTTCGGGGGTCTCGAGCTGCTGCCCGCCCTGATCACCGCCAACGCGTCCGGCTGGGCGAAGGAGATCTTCGAGGTGCGGCGCGAGCTTGGCGCGTTCGTCGCGGCGAAGGCCGCCCGCAACGGGACCCCCGCACAGCGCCGGAAGATCGCGGCCGCCTGTGACGCCGTCCGCAGCGCGCGCGACGCCGACGCAGCGCAGCTCGCGGAGTGCGAGGTCCACCGGCTGATCGCCGCGGCGACCGGCAACCGGGTGTACGGCCTCGCCATCAACGCCGTCCTCGCCGGCTACCTGCAGGTCCGCCAGTTCCTGCAGGAGCCGTTCCGCGATCCCGTCGCGGCCGCCGACCGGCTCCGCCCGATGGTGGACGCAGTGACCGCCGGCGACGTCGATGCCGCACATTCCCAGGCGCTCGCGTACCTCGGCGCGACCGAGCGCCTCATGATCGGAGACTGACAGGTGGCTACGCGCGAGACGACGTTCAGCGAGGTCATGTCCGGCCCGGCGCAACTGCGCGGCGTGGCCGGCCAGCGTGCGCTTCGCCTCGAGCTGGACGTCACCTGCCCCGGCCTGCTGCTGCTCTGGGCCGACACCGAGGCGACGCTGAGCGGCCGAGTGTCGATGCCCGGCATCGCGGACGACGCGCACGCAAGCGGCACGCTCCAGATCGCGCCGCTGCGCCGGCGCCGGCTGCGCTACCAGCTCGCGTTCCGCGCGATCGACGGCCAGCTGATACGGCTGGACGGCTGGAAGTCGGTGAGCCTCCTGCGCCCGCTGCGCTCGATGACGCGGTTGCCCGCGACGCTCTACGCCGAGAACGGCAGCGTGCTCGGCGAGGCACAGTTGCGGTTTGCCCTGCGCGACCTGCCGAAGTTCGTCGCGACCTTCCGGTACCGCCGTGCGCGGCGGACGGCGCTCGCGGAGGTCGGCGCGGGTGGCTGACCAACCAACCCGCAGCGTCACCGGCACGGTGGCCGCCCTGCTCGCTGCCGGCGACGACGAGGCGCTCGACGTGGCGACCCGGGTCGGCCGGGCGCTGCGGCAGCTGCCGGCGCCGGTTCGCGCGGGGGTCGGGGCCGCCGCGGTGGCGATCGACGCGCACGCCGTCCTGCACACCGGTCACCGGCTCGCCCACCTCGACGCGCAGCGCCGCGAGAACGCCATGCAGTCATTCGCCGCGACCAAGGTCGGCGCGCTGGTGCTCGAGGCGGTCAAGGTCCCGGTGCTGATGGCCGCCGGCGCGCAGCGGGTCCGGCTCCCGCTCGCCGAAAGCGCCGCGGTGACAGATCCGCCGCTCGACTGCACCCCCTCACCCGACTGGCCGTCCTGCACCACCGCCGATGCGGTCGTGGTCGGCTCCGGCGCCGGAGGCGCGCTGGCGGCGCGCCGGCTGGCCCGCGCCGGGCTCGCGGTCGTCGTCATCGAAGAGGGGCGCCAGCATCCGACGGCGGAGTTCCGCGCGCAGCAGCCCGCCGACCGGTTCCCCGCGCTGTACCGCGACGGGGGTGCGACCGTCCTGCTCGGCTCACCGCCGCTCCTGCTCCCCATCGGCCGGGCCGTCGGCGGCACCACGCTCGTCAACTCCGGCACCTGCTACCGCACCCCGGACCGGGTCCGGGACCTGTGGCGCAGCGCCTGGGGCCTACCGCTCGCCGATCGGCTCCCGGAGCTGCTCGACGAGGTCGAGGCCTTGCTGTCGGTCGCGCCGCAGCCAGTCGACGTCCTCGGCAACAACGGACTGATCGCGCTGCGCGGCGCCGAGCGGCTCGGCTGGCAGGCCGCACCGCTGCGCCGCAACGCGCCGGGCTGCGGGGGCTGCGGGCAGTGCGCCGCCGGCTGCCCGAGCGGCGCCAAGAACGGCGTCCACCGCAACGCGCTGCCCGACGCGTGCGCCGCCGGTGCGCGCATCGTCACCCGAGCCCGGGTGCTGCGGCTGGTGGTGGAGCGCGGCCGCGCCACCGGCATCCTGGCCCGCCGCCCGGACGGATCGACCCTCGAGATCCTCGCCCCGCTCGTCGTCGTGGCGGCCGGCGCGCCGCAGACCCCGTCGCTGCTGCGCCGGTCCGGGCTGGGCCGGCACCCCGGGCTCGGCCGTGGCCTGGCCGTCCACCCCGCCACCGCCGTCGCCGGGCGCTTCGACGAACCCGTGATGTCCTGGCACGGGGTCCTGCAGAGCGTCGGCATCGAGCAGTTCCACGACGCCGGCGTCCTCATCGAGGCGACGTCGACGCCGCCCGGGATGGGCAGCTTCATGCTGCCCGGCGCCGGGCGTGCGCTGCGCGCCGAGCTGGACGGCGCCGACCGGCTCGCGTACCTCGGCGCGATGGTCGCCGACCGGCCGAGCGGGCGCGTGCTGGGGGCGCGCCGGCCGCTGCTGCGTTACGACCTTGCTCCAGAGGACGCGGCGAAGCTGCGCCGCTCGATCGTCGCGATGGGCCAGGTGCTGTTCGCCGCCGGTGCCCGCGAGGTGCTCACCGGGCTGCGCCGCCGACCGGTCGTGTCGCATCCGGACGAGCTCGATGCGGTCGTCAGTGCCGTCCCCGCGCGCGAGCTGCACCTAGCCGCGTTCCACCCCACCGGATCGGCGCGGATGGGCGGCGACGCGCAGACCTGCCCCGTCGACGTCGATGGTCGGCTGCGCGGCGTCGCCGGCGTGTACGTGGCCGACGCCTCGGTGCTGCCGAGCTGCCCGGAAGTGAATCCGCAGCTGTCGATCATGGCGGTCGCGCTCGGGATCGCCGACCACATCGTCGACGCGGGCGTCGGCCGCGTCGCTGTCGCTCAGTCCTGATCGGCGAGGTCCGGGGCACGCATCAGCCACACGTCGGTCACGAGCTCCTCGAGACGCTCGACGTCCACCTCCGCCAGCCGCAACATCACCAGCGGCAGCGCGCGGGCCAGCGCGCGTCGTCGGCGTCAGCCATCGAGGCCGCCCGAGGACATTGGCTGATGATGCCGGTCCCGCCATTGGCCAAGGACGTGTATTACGACCGTCATACAGTTCGCGACCGCGCACCTGCCCGCGGGTAGTGGTCTCGCCGGTAAGTTCGTCCGGGGTCAGGTCCAGGCGCACTTAGCCTCGATCCACCGACCGGCCTTGGGTCTGAGTGCGTCGTGGCGTGGTGAGGCTTGTGCTGGTTGAGGGCGTCGTTCGCCTACCGGCCTCGGGTGTCGGTGTTGTCCAGGTCCTCGGTGGTGGCCGTTGTGGCCGGGTGGTCAGGGAGTAGCGGCTGCCGGTGGGCCGCTGGTGCGGGTGAACAGGTCTGTCCAGCTGTTTCTCCCACGGCCAGTCCCTGGGCAGGTGCAGGGTGAGCCGTGCGGGCCGAGGACGCGATACGGGCCGGAACGCTGATCAGCGTTGCGACGGATGGTGCTGGTGGTCGCGCGGGTGAGACCGGCCGCCGGCCAGCGTGCCGGCCGCGCGGGTGAGGTTGAACGCGATCACCGCCAAGGCCAGCCAGGCGCTGTTTGCGGTGAACTTCCCGGAGGGCAGGTGCGCCAGGGCGCTGTTCTTCAGGTCGGCGTGGACCTGCTCGATGATCGCGTGGCCGCGGTGGATCTTGTCGGCTGCGACGGTGTTCAGGACCTCAGCGATCGGTGGTGGTGAAGAACGCGTGGAAGCGCCACACGCTCGAACAGTGACGCCTGGTTCCGGTCGGCGGGGGCGTTGAAGTCCGGGATGCGCCGCACCACGAGCCGGCCCGGGACCTGCTCGGCTTTCTTGCCGGACGCGAACGCGGTGAACGGCACCTCGGCAACCTCAGCGCGGGAGATCCAGCTGAGCCGCTCTGCTCATCGAACGATCGCGTCGGTGTACTCGATCGTGGTCCAGGCATCGTCGGCGATGTTGGCGATGGCGGTCTTGATGTTCGGGGTCCATCCGGACCGTGACCGAGACCTGCGCGCCGGCGCGGACGCGCCGCGCCGATGGTGGGGCGGCCGTAGAAGGCCGAGTCCGCCCGCACCAACACCGGTGCCTTGCCGACGCACGGCCTTGACGGTCTTCAGCGCGTCGGCGACCAGCCGCTTCGCTCCGCGCGGTGACCCGCGGAGCCCTTGCGCAGCCGCTGCGCCACGATCACCGGCGCCGCGGTCTGCGGTGCCGGCGGTGGCCAGGAGCATGTTCAGCCCACGCACCCGGGAGTAGCCGAACCCGGCCCCCTGCTTGGCGTGGCCGTGCACCTCGATGATCGAGTCGTCGATATCGACCGAGCACTACCTCCTGACCCCTCAGCCGGCGAGCAGCCGGCTGCCGGCCGGCCAAGGCCGGCGAGCAACCGGGACGCGACCGCGTCGAGCTGGCGGACGTGGCCGAAAGTGAACGCCCGCAGGAACGACCCCAAGGTCGAGGGCGCGTAGCTGCGGTCGAACGCCCGGCCCATCCCACCGTGCCGCAGCAGCGCCATGTCATCGATCGAGTCCGCACCGGCGACCATCCCGCGACCAGCGACGCCACCTTCACCCCGCGTTCGCACCCTTATCCGTCGGCACCCTCAGATGCAGATGCCGCCAGCTCCCGCAAGCCCGGCCGACTGCCGCCAGACGCCATCACCGGCACCAGCCCCGCGGCCGACACGAGATTCGGCTCGTCGAACACCGCCGACAGCCGCGACCGGCAGAGTATGAGAGAGTCGCATCTGCGAGATGGCCCTTCCGTAGCGTTGGATCTGGTCCTAGACAACCCGATCTTGCTGCTACGCAAGGGCTTTCTCATACTCCGACGCGCCCACCCTCCAAGATCATCGGTAGGGTCGGGAACTGGGTCGGTGGCGTCGCCTGGTGGTAGGTCCCGAAGCCTTGGTGTTCCTGCGGTTTCCCGCGAGGCTGTCCCACTTCGGTGGCCGTGACCAGGTTGCTCCGTGTCCAGCTCCCGCCCGTCGAACCGTGCATGCGGTTCTCCCGCACACGGCTCTCCGACACCGTTCACCGTCAGGCATGCGCAGCCGGGTAGCGCACCGTTCCTTCGAGTCGATAGATCCCAAGTTCGCCCAGCCAGGACCACGTATATCGGTCTGCCCAGTTGAACCCGGAGCGGCGGTGCTTCCTGCTGGCCAGGATGGCCATCCGTTCGTGGACGTAGTGATCGATCACGCTGAACTTCGCCGAGGAGTTGCCTTGACGGAAGTAAGCGCCCCAGCCCCGCAGCACGGGGTTGAGTTGCTCGACCACTGCGGCCAACGGCAGTCCGATCTGCCGCGGTGCGGTCAGGTCTCGGACCTTGCCCCGGATGGAGGCCATCGCGCGAGGCGAGGGCCACTTGTGCATCCAATAGCGGCCACGACGTTTCCGCGACTCCACCATCCGGTGATGGAAGCCGAGGAACTCGAAGCCCTGCGCCCCGTCCTTGACGCACACGATCCGGGTCTTGTCCGGGTGCAGCTGCAACCCGAGCGGGCCCAATGCGTGTTCGGCCAGCGTCCGGGCCCGTTCGGCTCGTTCGCTGGTGGGACACAGCACGACGAAGTCGTCGCAGTAGCGCACCAACTGCCCCAGCTGCCGGCCCTCTGCCTGCCACGCCACGTCGAGCACGTGCAGGGCAATGTTGGCCATCAGCGGCGAGATCGGTGAGCCCTGCGGGGTTCCCGCCTCGACCTGCGAGACGATCCCGCCCTCGAACACCCCGGCCCGAAGCCAACCGCTCAGCAGCTTGATCATCCGCCGATCCACCACGCGCCGTTGCACTTGGGCGATCAGCGCGTCGTGGTCGATCCGATCAAAGCATGCCTTGATGTCGGCATCGAGCACCCACACCCGGCCCTGGTTCGCCGCGACACGCACGACCTCCAGAGCCTGCTGGGCCGAACGTTTCGGGCGGAACCCGAAGCTGACCGGTGAGAAATCGGCCTCGAAAATCGGTTCAAGCACGATCTTCGCCGCCGCCATCACCACCCGGTCGGCCACCGTGGGGATACCGAGCGGCCTGGACTCGCCAGGCCGGCCCGGCTTGGGGATACGCACCCGCCGAAGCGGTTGCGGCCGGTAGGTTCCCGACCGCACCTTCGCGGCAAGCTCGTCGAGGAAGACCCGTACCGACTCGATGCCCCCGTCCTTGACGTCGGCGATGCTGACACCATCGACGCCGGGAGCACCTCGGTTGGCGGCTACGTCGTTCCATGCCCGGAGCATCACGTCGCTGCGGGCGACCTTGTCCAACAGCGCATGGAAGCGGCGTTCCGGATCTTGCTTGGCACTGCGGTAAAGCACCCGTTGCAGAGCACGAACGGGATCCAGGCCATCGGCCTGTCTGACGGACCTAGCCGACATCGCGGCACTCATCAGCGTCCCTCCGACAACGACCTGCATCGGTGAAGTAGGGGCCCTTCGCTCACCCGGGGTTATGTTGTCCCACAGGCTCAAGCGCTACTACGACCCCCTCCGACTCCCTCTCGGCAACCCGCCACTTCCCGGGAGCACCGGTTATAGACGGGCCACGCTCTGAACCCCCACAGGGTCCAGGCCGAGGAGGGCCTCTCCAGTTCCCGCGACACCCTTCTGGCCGTTCCACGTCCCCTACGCCGGAGGGTTCTTCGACGCCCGCTCCAGGTTCCCAGACGTCTTCCATGGCCTTCGCCAAATCCACACAGGCTCGGCACCCTCTACCTCCCGCAACCGCGGGAGCCTTGACGACGCTGCAGACTTCGCTTCATGCTGCGGACCGGTCAGTTGCTCCACCCCGCTTCGACCCAGGCCTCTCGACCGGAACCGGGGGCTTCACTACCGGGGACCCTGGCATCTCCCAAGGCCGGACTTACACCGGCTGGCTGCCGCGAACTTGGCGTCCGGTTACGTCATGACCACTTCCTTTCCAGTCATGGCGCCCGGACTCTGGACGCACGTGGATCGAGGCTTAGCCCCAACAGGTGGACCTGGCCGGCTACCCACGGACGCCGCAGGAAGCTGCTGCGACGGGTAATCACCCGTGTCCGTCGGGTTGGAGCTACATCGCGGCCGACAGTGTGATCAGCGTCGCGGCCTGGCTCGCGGTCAGCCAGCCGGAGGTGACCAGCGACTGCACCGCCGACTTGTAGGCGTTGAGCAAGGCCATCTTGGTGGTTGGCTTGGTCGAGGCCGCCGCCAGGTTCAGCAGGGCGCTGGACGCGACACTGATCACCGCGGCGACGAGCAGCTTCGTGATCGGCTTGGCGCCACGATACTTCTCCGAACTCCGCACGAACTGCGTCGTCAGCTTGCTCAGGTCGTTCGGTGCGACGGTGACGGTGAAGGTCGTCGACGCCGTAGTGAGGTTGTCGGCCTTGTCGGTGGCCTGCGCCGAAAGGGTGTGCGCTCCGGCGCCGAAGGACCACCCCGGTCCGGACGCGGTCGGGCAAGTGGAGGAAGCCAACCCGGAGAGCGCGTCGCCGGCGGTGCAGGTGATCGAGACGGTGGCGAGGATTCCGTAGGAGCCGGCGTTGCCCGCGAATACGACGGACGGCGCGACGGCGTCGAGCTGCGCGATGTAGCTAGCGCTCGCGGTGTTGCCCGCGAGGTCGACGCACTCCCCGGTGGCGGTTCCGCTGGCGGTCAGCGCGTCGTCGTCCAGCGAGCTGGCCGCGGTGTCGACTCCGACGCCGGCGTCGGTGCAGGTGTATGACACGGTGACGCTGCTGTTGTTCCAGCCGTTCGCGTTTGCCGCCGGGGCCGCCGTCGCCACGATGGTCGGCGCGGTGCGGTCCGGCGCGGCGGCGCCGGCGGGCGAGCCGACCTCCGCGTCGTCCTTGGCCAGGAACGCGCCGTTGACGCCGGCTGCGCTGAGCGTCGAGATGGTCGGCAGCGGCAGTGCCGTCGAGCCGGTTCCGGCGGTGTTGTCGAAGGTTGCGAACGGCGCGGTGGCCGGCGAGGCGCCGAAGGCGACACCGGTGACCCGGTTGCCGGCGGCGTCGAAGACGTTCACCGCGTCGCCGCCGGTGCCGACAGCCCGACCCCGGAGCCGCCGTAGTGCCCGATCCGGAATCCGGCCGGGCAGCGCGGCGGTGCCGAACCAGGCGTGCGCGAAAGCGGCCTCGATGGTGGCGTCAGTTCCGCCGGTGTCTTCGAAGAACACCGCCGACTTGCCCGCCGGCAGTGAGGTGACCCCCGCCAGCGTGACTGCGTTGGCGAACGAGTTGGAGTTGTCGTCCAGCTTCCAGCCGGTCAGGTCCACCGCGGACGTAGCGGTGTTGGTGAGCTCGAACCAGTCGGCCGCGTACGGGCTGTTACCGCTCGCCCACGGCGCCACCTCGGAGATCACGACCGGCGGCGCCGGCGGGGTGGTCGTCGCGGTGCCCGGCGAGCCGATCTCCTGGCCGTCGGCGGCCAGGATCGCGCCGTTCGTACCGAGGACACTGAGCGTCGAGATCACTGGCAGAGGCAGTGAACTGCTGCCCGCACCGGCTGTGTTGTCGAACGTCGCGAACGGCGCGGTGGCCGGCGAGGCGCCGAAGGCCACCCCGGTGACCCGGTTTCCCGCCCCGTCGAAGACGTTCACCGCATCGCCGCCGGTCGACAGCCCGACCCCCGAGCCGCCGTAGTGCCCGATCAGGAACCCGGCCGGGAGCGCGTTCAGGCTGAACCAGGCCTGCGCGAAGGCAGCCTGGATCGTGGCGTCACTCCCGCTGGTGTCCTCGAAGAAGACAGCCGACTTGCCGGCCGGGGAGGGTCACGCCGAGCAGCGGCACGGAGCTGCCGACCGAGTTGGAGTTGTCGTCCATCGTCCAGCCGGACAGGTTGACCGCGGACGTACCCGTGTTGGTCAGCTCGAACCAGTCGGCCGCGTACGGGCTGTTGCCACTTCCCCACGGAGCGACCTCGGTGACGACGACCGAGGTGGTGGGCGGCGGCGGGGCCGGCCGCGGACAGCCCGTCGGGTGAGCCGATCTCGCCGTCGGCCGCCACGAACGCCCCGTTGACGGCATCGGCGGCGAGCGCGGCGATCGGCACCGGCCCGGTCGTGCTGCCCAGGCGGGCGCTGTTGTCGAAGGTGACGTTGGCGGTGGCTAGCGCCGAACGAGACGCCGGTGCGGTAGCCACCGGACGACGTCGAAGATGTTCACGCCGTCCCCGTTGCCGGACAGCCCCACGCCGGAGCCGCCGTAGAAGCCGACGAGCATGCCCGCGGGCGGGGTGGGCGAGCCGAACCAGGCCTGCGCGAAGTTCGCGATGAGCGTGGCGTCGTCCAAACCGCCGGTGTCCTCGAGGAAGACTGCCGACTTGCCCGCCGGCAGCGTCGTGAGGCCGTGCAGGGCGACCGCGGTCGAGAACGACTTCGAGCTGTCGTCCATCTTCCAGCCGGTCAGGTCGATGTCGGTGGAGCCGGTGTTGGTCAGCTCGAACCAGTCGGTGGCGTAGGACGCGCTGCTGCCCCACGGCGCCACCTCGGTGACCGCCACCCTCGGCACCGGCGCGGCGGACGGCGCGTAGACCCACAGCTGCGGGTGGTTCGAGGTCGCCGCCGCCGTCCTCGTTGACGGTGTAGATGATGCCGTCGCGGTCCATCGTGACGCCCTCGTGCGTCACGTCGGGGACGGACAGCGGGTCGCCCGGCGTCGGTCGATCGTCAGCGAGCTCGCGACGTGGCCGGAGCGGTCGACGTTGACGATCTTGCCCGACTGCTGGCTGACGATCAGCAGGTTGCCCGACGTCGGGACCGGTGAGCTTCGGGAGGTTCGACAGCGCGAACACGTCGGAGAAGTCGTCGAGGCCACCAGCGACGGGTCGAAGAGGTTGGTCGACCTCGTCCGTGGTCGGCGAGCCGTTGGTCGCGGTGCCGGCGGCGAAGTCGATGTCGGTCTGGAAGATGCCTTCGGGTCGATCTCCTTCACGACGATGAAGCCGCGCGTCGGTCGATGCGGGTCGTAGGTGATGCCCTCGATGCCCGATGTTGCCGATCGTCGTGCCGAGCTTGACGGTCTGCACGTCGCGAACGTTGCAGGACGCGCCGGCGCACGTAGGTGAACAGATTGACCTGGCGGTAGCGCTCCTCGGCCAGGACGAACTTGCCGCCGCCGACGTAGGTGAGGCCCTCGGTGTCGTAGAACTCGGTGCCCTGCGGGCTGCTGCCGGGCGCGAGCGTCATCGAGTCGATCAGCGCGCCGGTCTTGGAGACCTGGACGACGGACGTGCCGCCGTCACCGACCACGAACAGCGTGTCGGTGTCCCAGTCATAGGTGACCGAGGAGGCTTCCTGCGCCAGCAGGCTGTCGGCCGGGGCGGCGGTGCGCGTGGGCTCGGGCAGGTCGTAGCGGCCCGACGCGCGACGTACTGCGAAAGGTCGACGCCGGTGATGGACGTGTCGGCGCCCGCCTGTGTCGGAATCGCCACGGTGATCGACGCGGCCAGCGCCACCAGCGCCACGACCGTCCCGCTACGCCTGACCCGCGCTGAAGCCACCGCTGTTCCCCCGTCGTCCGTCACTTGTCACGACCGATGGCCGCAGTCGGGGAGCTTAGGGGCAATCAAGTACCAACAAGCGGACGCAAGGTGACCAGCAGTGGAACGAGACAGAGGCGAGCCGGAGACACGCGTCAACCGCCACAGCGAGCGACCATCTCGCGCTCGGATCGAGGCCATCTCGTGGGCAGGTGCGCGGGCTTGCGGGCAGGTCGGCAGGCCCTGACTCGGTCGGCAACGACCAGTGACCGCCTGGCCTAGCGGCCCGCGGTGAGGGCCTTGAGCTGGTCGAGCGACTCGCGCATGACCTGCGACAGGTCCCGGTCGCCCGGCTCGCTGACCCAGCGCTCGAACGCCACGCGGAACACGGCGATGCCCGCCTCGGCGGCCAGGCTCGCCTGCGGGTCGGTGACGCCGCGCCGGCGGAGACCTTCGGCGAGGGCGGCGGACAGGGACGCCATCTTGATCAGCTCGCGCTCGCGCAGCTCGGCGTTGGCGGCGATGACGGACTGCCGCTGCCGGGCCCAGTCGCGCCGCTCCCCGAGCACGGTGGCGGCGGCGTCGAGGGCGGCGGCGACGGCCTCCATCGGGGCAGCCGCGTGCGGGGCGGCCTCGAGGGCGCTCACCAGGCTGTCCTGCAGCGCGGCCGAACCGGCGAACAGCACCTCGCGCTTGTCGGCGAAGTAGCGGAAGAACGTCCGCGCGGTGAGTCCTGCGCGCCGGGCGATCTCGGCCACCGTCGTCTGCTCGAATCCGCGCTCGACGTAGAGCTCCATCGCCGCCTCGCGGAGCCGACTGCTCGCGTTCGGCTCCCATCGCCCCATCCCACGAGTCTAAGTCATGGCACGCAGTGACATCACTTGCTAGAGTGATGTCATCAAGTGACATCAGGTCGCTGACAGGCGGTCCGATCAGCTGGAGGTCTTCATGCGCGTTTTCGTCACCGGAGCATCAGGGTGGATCGGCTCGGCCGTCATCCCCGAACTACTCACCGCCGGACACCAGGTCGTGGGCCTCGCCCGCTCGGACACCGCGGCGGCAGCGGTCGCCGCGCTCGGCGCCGAGGTGCACCGCGGCAGCCTCGACGACCCCGACAGCCTGCGCGCCGGCGCGGCCGCGTCCGACGGAGTCGTCCACCTCGGGTACAACCACGATTTCTCGCGCATGGAGCAGGCGGCGCAGACCGATCTGCGGGCGATCGAGGCGATCGGCGCGACCATCGAGGGCACCGACGGGCCGCTGGTCATCGCCTCGGGCGCGCTCGGGCTCGCGTCCGGACGCACGGGCACCGAACGGGACATGCCCGACCCGAGCACCCACCCGCGGATCGCCAACGCCCAGGCGGCACTGTCGTTCGCCACCCGAGGGGTGCGGTCCTCGATCGTACGGTTCGCCCCGACCGTCCACGGCGCCGGCGATCATGGTTTCGTCGCCATCCTGGTCGGCATCGCCCGCGACAGGGGTGTCTCCGGCTACATCGGCGACGGCGCCAACCGGTGGCCCGCGGTGCACCGGCTCGACGCGGCCGAACTGGTCCGGCTCGCCGTGGACGACGCACCCGCCGGCTCGGTGCTGCACGCGATCGCCGAGGAGGGCGTGCCGACCCGTGCCATCGCCGAGGCGATCGGTCGCGGCCTCGACGTGCCGGTGGTCTCGGTCCCCGCCGAGCAGGCGGGCGACCACTTCGGCTTCCTCGGCCGGTTCTTCGCGGTCGACTGCCCCACCTCGAACGCGCTGACGCGTGAACTGCTGGGCTGGGAGCCGACGCAGCACGGCCTCATCGCGGACCTCGACCATGGGCACTACTTCCAGACCCAGTCCAGTGCGGACGCCCTACGGTGATTAGCGGTCCGACATCCTGAGCAGCAGACCGCCGACGACGACGGTCGCCGCAGTGATCAGCCACCCGGACGGCGGCATCGACAGGTCGGCGTGCCGGCTATCCCCGCAAGGGCAGGGTGACGGTGAACGTCGCGCCTTGACCCGGACCAGGCGATGCCGCCGTGACGTCGCCGCCGTGGGCGCGGGCGATGCCGCGGGCGATCGTCAGGCCGATGCCCGAACCGCCCGAGCGGCGGGTTGAGCCGGGGGCGCGGTAGAACCGCTCGAAGACCCGCTCGAGGTCGTCGACGGCGAGCCCGACGCCGGTGTCGGCGACCGATGACCCCGCCGCGGTGGCCGGGCCGGCCGCGCGGTCACGGTGACCGCGCCGCCGGCGGGGGTGGCCAGCAGGGCGTTGCCGAGCAGGTTGGTCAGCACCTGGGTGATCCGGTCGGCGTCGGCGCGCACCGGCAGCGGCGCGGCGGCGTCGACGTCGAGAGCGACGCCGGCGTCGTCGAACTGCGGGCGCGAGCCGGGCGGCGGCCCGGCGCGCGAGGTCGGCCAGGTCGGCGTCGACCAGGTGCAGCTCGAGGCCGCTGCTCCTCGGTGCGGGACAGGCTGGACAGGTCGTCGGCGAGCCGGTGCAGCCGGCGCAGCTCGTCGCTGAGCGAGGCCAGCGTCTCGGTGTCGGGTTCGAACACGCCGTCGATGCAGTCCCTCGACGTAGCCATCGAGCGCGGTCAGCGGGGTGCGCATCTCGTGCGCGACGTCGCCGAGCAGCCGGGTGCGCCGGGCCTCGGTGTCGGCCAGGTGCCACGGCAAGGCTGTTGACGTCGGCGGCGAGCGCGGCCAGTTCGGGTTCGGCCGGCAGCGGGACCCGCGTCGCCGTAGTTGCCGGCGGCGATCTGCCGGGTGGCGGCGCGCACCGCCTCGAGCGGGCGCAGCAGCCGGCGGGTCACGAACGCCGCGACGAGCCCCTGCGGCCACGACGCTGGCCAGCAGGCCGACGATCAGCGCGGTGTTCAGCGCCGACGCGAACGCGGCGTGCACGCTCGCCCGACGTGCGCCGAGTCCATCCCCATGCGCCGCCCGTCGCCGTTCATGCCCATCTGGTCGTCGAACAGGCGCGGGGCGAGCAGCCGGACCGGTCAGGTAGACGCGCGGCCGCGCCGACCGCGACGACCACGGCGTAGGAGGCGAACAGCCGCACGGGCAGCGAGACCTTCATAGCGGCCGTCCGATGAACTTGTAGCCGACGCCGCGGACGGTGGCGATCAGGCGCGGGTCGCTGGCGTCGTCGCCGAGCCGGGCGCGCAGGCTGCGGATGTGGACGTCGACGACCCGCTCGTCGCCGTAGAAGTCGTAGCCCCACACCCGCTCGAGCAGCTGGCGCGCGGGAGAACACCCGCCCCGGGGCGCCGGCGAGCGCGGCGAGCAGGTCGAACTCGAGGCTCGACAGCGCCACCGGCGCGCCGTCCACGTGCGACCTCGCGGCCGGCGCGGTCGACGGTCAGTCCGTCGAAGCGCAGCGGCTCCTGCCGGCGGCGGGCTCGCGTCGCGCGGTCGCGGCGCAGCACCGCCTTGACCCGGGCGGTGACCTCCCGCGGGCTGAACGGCTTGGTGACGTAGTCGTCGGCGCCGACGCCGAGCCCGACGAGCTTGTCGACCTCCTCGGTGCGGGCGGTGACGAGGATGACGTAGGCGTCGCTGAACGCGCGCAGCCGGCGCAGCACCTCGAGCCCGTCGATGCCCGGCAGCATCACGTCGAGCAGCACCAGATCAGGCGGGTCGGGCGCGCAGCGCGGCGAGCGCGGCCTCGCCGTCGGCCGCCTCCGCCGACCTTGAACCCCTCGGCTTCCAGGTAGCCGCGCAACACCGTCCGGATCGGCGGCTCGTCGTCGACCACCAACACCCGTTGCATCCCTACCTCCCGCTCCCACGCACGAGACTACGGCGGCAGTTACCCGCCCATTCGTCCCATACCGCCGCCCATGCCGGCACCCATGCCGGCACCCATGCCGGTGCGGCCGGTGTCGTGTGCGCGGCCCATGTGCAGGCCCAGGCCGGCGCCCGGCTCGTGCTTCGCGCGCACCATCACATCGAGGCGGCTGGGCAGCCGCTCGAGCAAAGCGGTGCGCTGCTCGGTGGTCAGCCGGGTGTTGGCCTGCAGCCGCTCGCGCACGGCGGCGACGATCGCGTTCTCGAGCCCGGTGACGCTCTTGCCCTGCGCACGGGCGATGGCGGCCAGCGACGCGCCGTCCTGCAGCCGGCCGCGCAACTGCGCCTCGGTGCGGCCGAGATACTTCGCGGCCGCATCGATGGCGGTGCCGCCGCCGTACGCGGCGCCGTGCCGGCCGGGGAAGTTCTCGTCGTCCCAGCACGGCATCGACGCGCCCGAAGCCGTCAGGCGCGCCGAACCCGGGGCGGCCTTGGCCTGGTTACCCGCTGCCGATGCGACGCCGAACCCGCCGACCAGCGCCCCGGCGACCCCCAGCCCCAGCACCCCGACGGTGATCTTCTTGCGGTTCATCGCGTTCTCCTTCGTCCTGTCCTGTGGGCACTGGCGTGCTCACCTTCGAGGGTGTCGACGAGGTGTGAAGCGGCTGCCGCCGCGGCCATGAAGCTTCGATGAAGGCCGTCCGGCGTGGCCTTCACGCAGGATTCATCGCGGCTGCCGCACGAGCTTCATGACCGGCGCCTTGACTCGAAGGTGTCGAGAGGAGGTGGAAACGATGAAGAAGATCCTCAAGCGGACAGCGGTGGTCGGTGGAATCGCGCTGGCGCTCACGGTTCCGGCAGGCGTGGCATACGCCGCGGCGCAGCCGGGGCCCGCGGGCAACGGCTCGGCCACCTGCACCTACGACCAGGACCGCGACCGACTGCAGTTGCGCGACGGCACCGGGCCGCAGCACGAGGCGACCGTCTCGGGCGCCGTGGTCACCGGGAACGGGCACAGCTACCAGGCCGGCCCGCTGGACGGTTCCGGCCCGCTCGCCGACCGGCCCCTGGACGGCACCGGCAACCAGTTCGGCCGGTGAGCCAAGCACGATCGATGCCCCCTCTGCCACGAAAGGCTGTGGCAGAGGGGGTACTCGTGCGTCGAAGCGGCGACGCTGCGACCGACCGTGACCCACGGTCTCGCACCTCGACGGCTGTTGCGTCGCCCTGTGGGGGACGTTCGCGCACCTGCCCGGGATGAAGATCGTGGTGCCGAGCAACCCGTACGACGCCAAAGGGCTGATGATCGCGGCGATCCGAGACGAGAACCCGGTCGTCTACATGTGATTACGCGGTGCCCATCGGCAAGGTGAGCGTGGCGGTGCTGGACCTGCGTGCGCTCGCAGCCAGGGCCGGTCGAGAGGGCAAGCGATCAGATCGGGGGCATTGCGGCGACGAGTTCGCGGGCCTGGCCGATGAGATTGTGCGCGACGAGGACCTCGTACTTGGTCGCGACGATCTGACTGACCGAGGCGAAGTCGCGGGTTCCGCCGCGCGTCGCGGCGGTGAATCCGAGCTGGCTCCACACCAGCATGAAGACCGCGCCCAGGATGGGTGTGGTGATCAGGAAACCGAGCTGGCCCTGCTTGCTGAACAGGGCGAAGGCAACTCCGACGAACAGCCCGATCCATAGTCCGGAGACAGCGCCCGCGAGGGCAACCTTGCCGCGCGTGAGCCGCCCGGTGATCCGCTCGATGGACCGCAGCTCGGTACCGACGATCTCGACGTTCTGAACCGGGAAGTCATGATCGGCGAGATAGTCGACGACGTGCTGTGCCTGCGGGTACCCGTCATACACGCCGAGCGACATCGGGTACTCGAGCCTCAGGCCTGCCCCCGGCATGTTGCGTGGAGTGTTCATGAACGAAGCCAACCACTTCGACCGGAACGCCAGCTACTGGCGTGGCCTCCCAACGCTCCCGGCTGCGCTCGCGCCACGGTGAAGGCGCACGGCTGAGCGGACGGGGCCGGGAACCAAAACGTGCGCGATCGCCCACGGTCTCAGCCGGCAGGCCCACTGCGCGGCAGGCGGAGGCTGTAGCCGACTCCGCGGACGGTCTGGATCAGCGGCGGAGCGATTCGATCGATCTTCTTGCGCAGGTAGGAGATGTAGGACTCGACGATGCCGGCGTCGCCGCGGAAGTCGTAATTCCAGACGTGGTCGAGGATCTGCGGCTTCGAGACCACCCGCTCGGTGTTGGTCAGCAAATAGCGGAGCAGGGCGAACTCGGTCGGGCTGAGGTCGATGACGGCGCCGGCGCGGCGCACCTCGTGCCGATCTTCGTCGAGTTCGAGGTCGGCATAGCGCAGCACGCCGGGCGCGATGTCCGGCCTGCCGACATCGATCGGGGGTGCGGTGGCACGGCGTAACACGGCACGAATGCGAGCGACCACCTCGTCGAGGCTGAACGGCTTGTTGATGTAGTCGTCGCCGCCGACTGTCAGGCCCGCGACGGCGTCCTCGGTGCGATTGCGGGCAGTCAGGAACACGACTCCGACGTGTGGGTTGATGCCGCGGAGTTGCCGACACAGTTCGAAGCCGTCGATGTCGGGGAGCATGACGTCGAGTACGAGCAGATGCGGCCGGAACTCCGCGGCCACGGCCAGCGCATCGGTGCCGGTATGGGCCGTTCTGACGTCAAAGCCGACGAAGCGCAGTCCAGTCGCGAGCAGGTCGGCGATGTAGGTCTCGTCGTCAACGACGAGTAGCCGTTCGCCGGGCGAGGTCATGGTCTCGGCGGTCTCCTCCGGCGTCATGTCGTCTCAGGCCGTGACGTCGCGCGTGGCGAACAGCCGAAGGGCAAGCGTGATGCCGACGACAGCATAGAGGCCGAGGACGCCGGCCGCGGCCGGGTACCCGACCGAGCCCGCTCCGCCGTGTGCCAGGGCCGAGAGCAGCTGTCCGGGCAACCACTGCTTGGTCGCGCTGACCGCGCCCGCCAGGATCTGTTCGGCGGGCAGCGTCCACGCCACTCCGACCGCGATCGCCACCGTGCCGCGGCGCGTAACGCTGCCGAGCGCTGCGCCGACGAGGCCGAAGCCCAGCGTTGCCAGCAGCAGGTTGCCGGTGGCCTTGGCGATCTCGGCCAGTCCTGCGGCAGTGAGCCACTGTGCCGTGGAGACGTCGGCCGGTGCGGTGAGATAGGCGGTGACGATCCCGGCGAGAACGGCGACCAGCACGATGAGTGCGCTGAGGACGGACAAGGCTGCGAATTTTCCGGCCAGCAACGATGCGCGCCTGGGATGTCGCACCAGCAGGTTGCGCAGCATGCCGCTCGAGTAGTCAGCGGCGAACGCCGACGCGAAGATGCACAGCGCCACGACGCCGAGCAGGTTGACCGCGCTGAGCACGCCGAGCGTGGAGCCGCCGGCACCGGAGAGATCAGCGACCGTGACGTTCGAGATTGGGCCGCTGCGCGACGATGACCCACTCGTGCGGCTGTTGAACACCGTGAGGGCGGTGAACAGCACCGCCACGACGCCCGACGCTCCAACGGCCGTCATCAGGTAGGAGACCCGTCCGATCCGGATCCACTCGGCGCGGGCTGCGGCGAGCATCACGCCATCGCCTCGACCGGTGACCGGTCCTCGTCGGTGAGGGCGAAGAAGGCGTCTTCGAGGCTGGGGCGCACTACGTAGATGCCGGCCAGGCACACGCCGGCCTCGTATGCCGTGCGGTTGATCAGCGCGGAGCGATCCGATCGAATGCGCAACGCACCATCCGGTTGCGGCGCGGCGGGCAGGCCGAGATCCTGGATGAGGTGACGCAACCGCGGCATGTCGTCGGCCGAATGCGGGACGGCGATCGTGTGTGGCTGTTGCGCGGCGAGCAGCTCGGCGATCGGGCCGGAGAACAGCAGCTTGCCCTGCTGGAGCAGAAGCAGGTGCCCGGCGATCTGCTCGATCTCGGCCAAGATGTGGCTGGAAACGAACACCGTGCGGCCGCCCTCGGCCAGCCGGCGCAAGAGGTCGCGCAGCTCTGCGATGCCGGCCGGGTCGAGGCCGTTGGTCGGTTCGTCGAGGATGAGCAGATCGGGGTCCGGCAGCAGCGCCGCAGCGATGCCGAGCCGCTGCTTCATGCCGAGCGAGTAGGAGCGGACGGGGCTACTTGCCCGGTTGGCCAACCCCACGACCGCCAGCACCTCGGCCACCCGCGAGGACGGCAGCGATCCGGCGGCGGCGAGCATCGCAAGGTTGCGGCTCCCGGACAGTCCCGGGTGGAACGCGGGGCCCTCGATCATCGCCCCTACTCGCGGGAGGTAGGCGCTGGGCTCGTCGATCGAGTGACCGAGCACCGTCGCAGTGCCGTGCGACGGCCGGGCCAGGCCGAGCAGCATGCGGATAGTGGTCGTCTTGCCCGCGCCGTTGGGGCCTACGAACCCGCACACGCTGCCGATCGGGATCGCGAAGCTCAGCCCGTCGACGGCGGGGCGGCTGCCATATAGCTTGGTCAGCCCACTTGCCGCGAGTGCGGTATCCGCCGGGATTCGATCCTCGGTCGGCCCGGGCGTCGCGGTGTGCACAGCCCAAGCACAACGCATCCCCCTGAAGAGTGGCTGCGTCCGGCCTGAATGTCAGCTGGGAACTCGCACTAGCGGCACGCTGATGGTGAACTGCGTTCCACCGGCCGAGCCTCGCGCACAGCCGACTGTGCCGCCGCAGGCATGGACGACGGCCTGCACGATCGCGAGTCCCAGCCCGCTGCCGCCCTGCCCTCGGGAACGGCCGGTGTCAGCGCGGTAGAACCGCTCGAAGACGCGCGCCATGTGCTCGTCGGACATGCCGGGGCCTTCGTCGGAGACGACGAGGCTCACCTGTCGGTCGGCAGCGGTCAGCGAGACGTGCACCGGGGTCCCCGCCGGTGTGTGCACGAGCGCGTTCGTCACCAGGTTGCCGAGTGCCTGATGCATCAGGTCGGTGTCCACACTCGCGTAGATCGGTTCGCTGGGCACGGCGCAATCGATAGTCCGGTCTGGGTTGCGCACGCGGGCATCGGCCACGACGTCGCGCACAAGCTTGCCCAGCTCGACCGGGGTGATGTGCAGTGGCCGCTGCTGGTCGAGGTGGGCAAGCAGCAGCAGGTCATCGACGAGGCGCCCCAGGCGAGTGGCCTCGGATTCGATCCGGTCGTTGGCCTGCCGCTGCGCCGACTCGTCGGCAAGGGCCCCCTTGCGGGCCAATTCGGCATAACCGCGGATGGTGGTGAGCGGCGTGCGCAACTCGTGGCTGGCATCTGCAATGAACTGTCGCAGTGTCGCCTCGCTGTTCTCGCGCGCCGTGAAGGCCTGCTCGATTTGGCTCAGCATGCCGTTCAACGCGCGCGTTAGCCGGCCGATCTCGGTTCCGGGGGCCGCCTCGGGCACCCGTCGGGATAAGTCGCCGTCGGCGATCTGCTCCGCCGTCTCCTCGACTCGGGTCAGCGGACGCAGTCCGAGATAGACGGCCAGCGTGCCCAGCGCGACCAGACCCATCAGCACGAGCACGGCAACCAAGCCGATGACCTTTTCGAGCCGGTGCACGGTCGAGTCGACGCTGTGCAGCGACACCGCAACAGTCGTGGAGCCGTGACCGTCCGGGTCCGCGATCGCCCGCACTCGAAACGCCGAGCCGCCGCCGACCGAGGACACCGTGAACACGCTGGTGCCCTCGGCGCGGACCTTTTCGCGGGTGACGCCGCTGAGGTCCGGCTTTGCGGCGGCGTCCAGTGACCCGCCGGACTGCCGCTCTATGTGGCCGCTGTCGTCCAGGTCGGTGACGATGAACGGGGTGGGGACCTGCGACTGGTTCACCTGCGGCGGCGGTCCTCCGGTCGACGGCGGGATCCGCGAAACTGCGGTCGCTGCGATATTCAGCTGCTGATCCACTTGCTGCAGCAGATAGCTGCGCAACAGAGTGGTGGCCGAGACACCGGTCACCGCGAGCCCGATCGTCACCAGTCCGACGACGCCGGCAAGCAATCGGGCGCGCAGTGACCAGGTCCCGACGGAAAGCATCCGCGGTCTGCGCCGCGTCCTGCCCGCCACGCGACCACCTCCGCTCGGGTTGTGACGCCGCGAGCCTACGGTCGGGTCACGGACTGACCGAGGAAGCGCCGCCCAGACCGGGGATGCTGAGCCCACACGCCTTCAGCGCCTTCTTGACCTTGGGGCTATTGAGGTTGCCACCACCGAAACCGCCCGGCTGCTGCGCCCCGGTCGGGAGGTCGGTCGGGATGCCGGTCGGGATGCCGGTCGGAATGCCGGACGGGAGCCCGGACAGGCCGCTCGGAAAGTTGGAGGGGCGACCGGACGAGCCTGCGCCGACATTGATGCCTGCCGCCTGCAGACATTGTTGGATCTGCTGAAGCTGCCCGGCGTTGACGGCTGGCGTCGATGAGCTGTTGCCGCCGGCCGGCGCGCTCGACCCGGTATCGCCTGATCCGGAGGAGCCGCCGCAGCCGGCCAGCAGCAGCACGGCCGCCGTGCTGGCGCCTGCGACGAACAGCGAGTGCCGGGTGATGCTCATGCAAGGTTCCAATCTGTCATCGTGCGGTGACCGATGTCGCCGTCACGGTTCCGTTGCTACCTGTCGTCCCGGCCACCGAGACGGTCGTGCCGGGCTTGAGATCGGCGAGCTTGGCGGACGCGGTCACCGACGTCGTGCCGGTCGTGTGCACGACGTGGGTCTTACCGCCGAGATCTCGCACCGTGATGTCCGAGCCCTTGATCGACACGATGGTGCCGACCACGGCCGGTGCCGTGGAGTCCGAACCGGAGCCGGTGCCGCTGTTCGAACCCGTCCCGCCGCCCTGCGCGCTGAAGTCGGGCAGGTTGCCCGATCCGAGGCCGGCCAGACCGCTAGGCAGGCCGGACGCGCTGCTCAACCCGCGATCGTGATGCTTCTGCATGAGCACCCCGGCCCCGAACGACACGGCGACGATGAGCAGCAGACAGAGGCCGAGCGTCACCAGTGACGGCCTGCCGCGAGGTGCGGCCAACAGGTCTTCGACGAAGTCGTCGTCCGCGTCTGCCGGCGCGACAACCGCGGATCGCGCGGCGCGGCGACGGGCACGCCGGCGTCCGCGGGACGGTTTGCCCTCTTCGGCAGCCTCGAACTGCGCGTCGTCCAGCAGATCGGTGAGCTTGTCGTCCATTCCGGATCCTTACTCGTAGCGCAACGCGTCGATCGGGCGCAACGACGCCGCGCGGTTGGCTGGATACAGGCCGAAGAACAACCCGACCGCGACGGCGACGCCGAAGGCGAGCCCAACGGAATAGGGCGCGACGACCGGTGTCACCCCGACGATGCGGAACTGCGAACCGATCAGGCCCGCCGCAACACCGGCGAGCCCACCCAGGACGGAGAGCAGGACGGCCTCGACCAGGAACTGGGTGACGATCGCGGTCTTGGCCGCGCCGATCGCCTTGCGGATGCCGATCTCGCGCGTCCGTTCGGTGACCGTGACCAGCATGATGTTCATGACGCCGATGCCGCCGACGAGCAGGCTGATCGCGGCGACCGCACCGAGCAGCACGGTGAACGTCTTGTTCGACGATGTTGCTGCGGACAGGATCGAGGCCGAGCTGAAGACCGAGTAGTCGCGGTCGCTGGACGTCACATGGTGCCGGCCGTCGAGGATTGCCTCGACCTCGCTCTGTGCCGCCGAGACGGTGCTCGACGAGCTGGCCTTGACCGAGATCGACCCCAGGCTGCCGTAGCCGGAGAGCGTGTCCTCCACGGCGCTGGCTGGTGCGATGACCCGGTCGTCCTGATCCTGCGGTCCGGTGCTGCCCTTGGCCTCGAGGATGCCGACCACCGTG
This sequence comes from uncultured Actinomycetota bacterium, assembly GCA_963797455.1. Classification (GTDB taxonomy): domain Bacteria; phylum Actinomycetota; class Actinomycetes; order Mycobacteriales; family Jatrophihabitantaceae; genus Jatrophihabitans. Next base: position 1,506,607 of record CAWCPK010000001.1, read on the forward strand.
AAGGCGCTGCCGTTGAACGCGACGGTCTTGCCGACGATCGACGTGCCGTCCCCGCCGGCCAGGTCCTTCGCGACCGTAGTGCCCAGTAGCGCGACCCGGCGATGGGCGGTGTAGTCGGCGTCGGTAAACGCCGCCCCGGTCTGTACCGAGTCGTTGTTGATCGCCAGGTAGGCGCTCGTGGTGCCGGTGAACGTGCCTACCGAGTGCGAAGCGCCGCGGTAGGTCGCGGTGACCGACTGGGCAGACACCACCGGCGCGACGCCGAGCACGTCGGGCGCCTGCTTCTTGTCGGTCAGTGCGCGGGCGTCGTCCATGGTTAGTTCGGCGGCGCGGGTCTGGGTGCCGGTGTTGGTGCCGGTGTCGGTGCCGGCGAGGCCGGGAAAGCCACCGGCCCGCCCGCCGGTGCCGCCTGAGGATGGGCTGACCGTGAGCGTGTTGCTACCGAGCTGGCTGATGGAGTCCTGCACGCTCTTTGCCGATCCGGTGCCGACGGCGACCAGGATGATCACCGCTGCCACGCCGATCAGGATGCCGAGCGTCGTCAGCGCCGAGCGCAGCTTGTTCGCCGCGACGCCGCGAATGGCGAACCGGGAACTCTCCCGCAGCATCGTGATCACGCCGGGACCGCCCTGGGTTGCCAGCGCGGTGGCGGTTCGTGCACCGCGACGTGCCGAGCGTCGGAGATGATCCGACCGTCACGCATGCGGACCACGCGTTTGGCGTGTTCGGCCACATCGGCCTCGTGCGTGATGACCACGACCGTTCGGCCGCTCACCGACAGCTCGTCGAACAGCTCCAGGACCTCGGTCGTGCTGACCGAGTCCAGCGCGCCGGTCGGTTCGTCAGCGAGCAGCAGCACCGGATCGGTGACAATCGCCCGAGCGATCGCGACCCGCTGCTGCTGCCCACCGGACAGCTGCGACGGCAGGTGGCTCAGCCGGTCACCCAGGCCCACCCGATCAAGCGCCGCGAGCGCGCGCCGCCGGCGTTCCTTCGGCCGGAAGTTCGCATACGCCAGCGGCAGCTCCACGTTCTCCAACGCAGCTGTGCGCGGGATCAAGTTGAAGCTCTGGAAGATGAAACCGATCTTTCGGTTCCGGATCACCGTCAGCTGGTGATCGTTCAATCGGCGGACGTCGAGCCCGTCCAGCACGTACTTCCCGCGGGTCGGGGCGTCCAGGCAGCCGATGATGTTCATCAGCGTGGACTTGCCCGACCCGGACGCGCCCATGATCGCCACGTAGTCACCCCGCTCGACCTCGAGATCGACGCCGTCGAGCGCGTGCACCTCCGCCTCCGCCTCGCCGTAGATCTTGCGTACGCCGGCGAGCGACAGGACCGGCCTGGTCACCGGCCGCCTACCGGGCCGCCGAGGCCGCCGAGGCCGCCACCGGGAAAGGAGAACCCGCCACCGCCGGTGGAGGTCGAGGCGGGGAGCACCACCACGTCGCCGTCGGACAGCCCACTGGTGATCTCGGTATACGAGTCGCCCACCAGGCCCGTCTGCACGGTGACCGTGCGGTCCTTGCCGTCCGCACGGACCGTCACCGTCTTCGCCGGCCCCGCGGTGGTAACGGCGTTGCTGGGCACCGCCACGACATCGGCCTTGCTTCCTGTCGTGATCGTGACCGAGGCGGTCTGCCCGATTCGAAGATCGGCCGGTGGGTCGGACAACGTGACGGTGACCCCGTACTCGACGACGTTGTTGGACACCGTCTGCACCAGATCGATCGCGGTGACAGTTGCGTTCACCGACGCCCCGGTCGCGGAGAACGACACTCGAGCAGACTGACCCACTTTGACGTCGGCCGCGTCCGCCTCGGCCACGTCGGAAGTCACCGTGTACGTGTGAAGATTCGCCAGCGTGATGAAACCGCTGCTACTGCTCGAAGCCGTGGAGCTTGACGAGCTGGTCGAGCTGGACGAGGCCGAAGACGACGACCCCGATGAGGACTCGCCGACCGATCCGTTGACCGCGACGACGGTGCCGGCGCTTGGCGCGCGCAGGATCGTCTGGGCCAGCGTCGTTCGTGCCTGCCGCACCTGCACCTTGGCGCTGGCGATCTGCGCGCGGGCCGACTGCAGCGCTCCGGCCCTCGGCGGCTGCGCGTCGACGGCCGCCGACGCCTTCTGAGCCTCGAGCGAACGCTGCGCGGACTCCAGCTGACCCTGCGCGCTGCCGATCTGCTGGTCGTCCTTGAGCAGGGTGCTCGCGCGCTGCTGCTTGGCCTCGGTCAAAGCCTGCCGGGCGCTTTGCCTGGCCACACTCGTCGTGGCCGAGTCCAGCGTCCGCTGCGCCTGCGCGACGTTCTGATCCTGCTGGGTCTGGTCCAGCGCGCGGGTGGCTCGCGCCTGGTCCAGCGTGCGCTGGGCGCTGTCCACCGATGCCTGCGCGGACGCGACCTGTGCCTGATCTCGCGCCTGTTCCTGGGGAGTCTGACCCTCGGTGGTCGTCGTGTATTGGGCCCGCGCGGAGGCAAGAGAGGTCTCGGCGCTGGCCAACGACTGCCGGGCAGAGGTGTCATCCACCTTCGCCAAGGCGTCACCGGCCCGCACCGTGTCCCCAACCTTCACATAGATCCCGACCACCGTGCCGCCGGAACCTTCGAAGTTGGCGCCTACGCTCGCCGCGGCAGCCGCGTTGCCGCTCGCCGTGACGGTTGAGCTCACCGTCATCTTCGTCGCCGTCGCGGTGCTCGACGTGCTCGCCGACGCGGAACTGGGATCACCCACGGCCAACGCTGCGCCAGTGGCTGCAGCGACTGCGGCCACCGCGAGACTGCCGTTGATCACGATCGTCCGACGTCGCACTATCCACCTCTGTTCGTGGTTGCCTTCCGGACGATCGTGGACGGCCAGCCTCCAACGCGTCTGCAAGAAAGCTGGGAGAACCCTCCGAGCCGGCAGCACGCTCAACGCCATGTTGAAGGGAGGCTTTCGTTGGAAGCCGCCGCCACCCCATCGACCGGCCCGCCCCGCTAGCCTCGGCGTCGTGGTCGACGTGCCGGTGCTCGACGCCGCCGAACAACGCGTGCTCGGCAGCCTGCTGGAAAAGGAGATCACCGTCGCGGCGTCCTACCCGATGACCATCAACTCGGTGCGCGCCGCCTGCAATCAGACCAGCAGCCGAGAGCCCGTCGTCGACTACGACGAGGAGCTGGTACATCGGACGCTGCGGGCGCTCAAGGACAAGGACCTTGTGGCGCTCACGTGGCAGGGCACGGGCAGCCGCGTGGTGAAGTACGTCCAGACATTCGCGCAGCGCCGCGGGCTCGCGCCCGACGAGCGGGCGCTGCTCACCGTGCTGTTGCTGCGCGGACCCCAGCCGGCCGGAGCGCTCAAGACCCGCACCGAGCGGCTGCACCGCTTCGCCGACCGCACCGAGGTGGAGTCGTGCCTGGCTCGGATGGCCGATGGCGAGACGCCGCTGGTGCGCGAGCTCGCGCGGCAACCGGGTCAGCATGACAGCCGTTGGATCCACCTGCTCGGCCCGGTCGAGCCGTCCGAGACTGCCGCGGGCACGACGCCGGTCGACCGCGAGTCGGTGCTCGGCGCCGGGCCCGAGGCGCGCGATGACAAGGTTCGCGCGGCCTACGCCGCGGTCGCGGCTTCCTATGCCGAGCAACTGTTCAACGAGCTCACCGGCCTGCCGTTCGAATCGTGGTTGCTGCGCCGGGTGGTCGAGCTGTCCGACGGTGCGCCGGTGATCGAGGCCGGCACCGGCCCAGGTCACGTCGCCGCGTTCCTGGCCGAGGCGGGGGCGGACGCAACGGGCCTCGACCTCTCGCCGGAGATGGTCGAGCAGGCCCGCCGCCGCTATCCCGGCGTCAGCTACCAGGTCGGCGACCTGCGCCAGCTGATGCGTCCCACCAGCCACGACGGGTGGGGCGCCGTCCTCGCTTGGTACTCACTCATCCACCTCGCTGCGTCCGAACTGCCGGCCGCGATCGCAGCGCTCGCGCGGCCCCTGCGCACGAACGGCTGGCTCGTGCTCGCCCTGCACGCCGGCGCCGAGATACGCACCGTCACAGACTGGTTCGGACACGAGATCGACCTCGACTTCGTACTGCACGACCCCGCCGAGATCGTCACCACCGTCGAACGAGCCGGCCTGCTCGACATCGAGTGGTACCAGCGCGGCCCGATCATCTCCCGCGGCGAAACCACCCAGCGCCTGTACGTCCTCGCCCGCAAGCCGTAAACACCAGCTCGACAGCACGCCCAGCCAGCGGGTGAGCCGGCATCCCAATCGTGTGCTGGTGGTTCCGCGGGAGACCGGCGGGTCAGGGAGCGGTGAGCGCCGGGCCGAGCCACCGACGCACGAGAGCGCGCAGTTCGTCGGCAGAGCGCGGCGGCCCCGCCGGGTATTGCAGGAAGGACACGAACAGGCGCATCAACATTTCGGCGAGGCTCTCCAGCTCGGAATCCGAGACACCGATCTCTGACCAATCGACCGGGACGCGCCGCAGAATCCTTCCACCCACCGACAGCGCCAGCGACGAGGTGACGGCGCGGCTGAAGGCGTCGGTCTCGCCGGCCTGCAGGAGCGCACCGATGAACCGCTCGTGCGGGATCGTCTCTACGGACCAGACGATGGACTCGATCGCGACATCGGCCGGCGTGGTGAAGTGCCCGAGGTGCGCTGCCATCCGTTCGACGAAGTCGTCGATGCCGTTCTGGGCTACGGCACCGAGCAACTCGCCGAGGTTGGCGTAGTACCGATAGACCGTTTGCCGCGTGACGCCGAGCACGCTCGCAACGTCGGAAAGGGTCGTCTTGGCGGGCCCGAACTGTTCGACGCAGCCGGCCGCCGCGGCGACGATCCGCCGACGCGCTTCGTCCTCGGTCGGCGGAGGGTTGCCATTCCAGCCGTGGTGGCCCATGCCCGCCTCAGCTCGCCATGGCCGGGACACGACGTCGCCCCGCGTAGAGCAGTGTCAGGACGGCTGCGGCCGCGACGAAGCAGGTAATCGCGTATGGCCCGCTGCCGATCGGGGTGCCGTCCTTCGTGATGCCGTCCTTGGCGTCGAGAAACGCCGGCAATGCGCCGAGCCAGAGCACCGCCAGCACCGCCAGATAGGCCGCGGGGTAGACGCGGGCGAACGCAGTGATCGGCTCGGGCACGACGCCACGCTGGATCTGCGTGATCAGCACCCAGGCGCCAGCCAGCCAGAGCAGGCCGAGCTCGACCCCGATGATCCATGCCTGCGCGTGAATGTTCGGATGATCTCCACCGAACAAGCCCGCCGGGATCCCGGCCACGGCCATCGCCGGCGGGCTCAACACGCCAGCCACGACGATTCGCCACGTCAGAGACCATCCCCGCCGCGGTTCGCCGGCGGCGCCGCGAGAGCCGACCAACCGCACGACGAGATAGGTCATGACGCCGAACGACACCGAGGCAAACAGCAGCATGCTCGACATCGGCACGGAGGCGAGAGCAGGGTGGTTGACCTTGACGTTGGCGTCGTTCCACGCCCACCACTTCAGCTGCGGACCGAGCTGATCGAAGATCTCGTAAAAGACCTGGCAGACGAAGGCCACCGCGACCGATCCCACTGCGGCACCACGACGGAAGATGCCCAGCACCCGCACGAGCTCGTAGGCCAGCTGACTCAGCGCCGGATAGATCGCGATGATGTAGAGCGGCAGGCGGTCCCACATGAACTGCACGGTGAAGATGTTGTGCGCGAAGATGAAGCCGAACTGCTTGTCCAAGCCGAACCACTCGGGGAAGTAGAGCGGCGGCTCGGTCACGAAGAGGTAGACCAGCGACGCGAACCAGATCGCGATGTTGGTCGGATCACCGGCGCGCAGCCGCCGACGCGCATGCACGAAACCGAAGATCGCTCCAGCGACAATGGTCAGCTCGAGGATCGGCATCGTCGCGCTGGCCAGGTCGAACGGGTTGTGCACCGACACGATCGGGCTCACGCGGTGACAGTTGAAACCCAGGTACCGGGTTACTCGTTCGGCGGCGGAATCGCACGTTCCGCTCATCAGGCGGCTCCGGAGACGTGCCCTTGTGCGGTATGTGGAAACCCGCCAGGAGTCCAGTCCTTACCCGGAGGATCTTGCTGCAAGTCGAAGCCGAAGGGCAGTCGGAGGCGTCCCAGCATCGCGTTGATCTTGTAGCGCAGCAACCCGAAGAGGACGCGCGGGCTGCTCATCATATCGCCCAACGACTGGTCCAGATTGAAGACCTTCGCGAAGTGCTCATCGATCACGGGGTCCTCGCGTGCTGCGCCGGTGATCAGATTGAAGACCGGCCAGGTCATTGCCGCGACGAGCTTGCGCCGCCACGGCGCGACGGTCTCGGTACCGGTGGCGCATTCGTAGCCCTGGTCCCGCGCCATCGCCAGTCGCCAGGCCACGAGCAGTTCTTTGCGTTGGGCGGCCAGGAACCGCTTCGAAGAAACTCTGGTCCAACACCGTCGCCGACCGGAGATGGTCGCGCAGCAGGCGAGCCGACAGCGCAGCCGAGCTCATGCCCTGACCGTAGAACGGGTTGAACGCACAGATCGCATCGCCGATGTACACGACGTTTGCCGGGGCCGGGAGCTGGTCGTAGCGGCGCCACTTGTTGCCGGTCGAGCGGGTGAGGTGGACGTCCGAGATCGGCTCGCAGGCAGCCATCGCCTTGGCGAACAAGGGCGCCCGGACACGCTCGGCCGAGGCGACGAACTCCGCCGTGGTGCGTGGCATGGCCATGCCCCACGACCCCATGCAGGCGATGGCCCGGTTGCCCTCCATCGGGAAGAAGTTGACCAAGAAGTCGTGCTCAGCCGGGTGATCGCCCTTGTGCTGAGTCGGCATCACGACGATGTGCCGCCACCACCACGAATCCGGACGATCCTGCGGACTCGGCAGGTCGTACCAGCGCGAGGTGTAGGTCACCTTGGCATCGAGGGTTTGGACGGGTGGAGCCGGCCAGCCGGCGGCGACGAGCCAGTCGGAGACGGAGGAACCTCGGCCCAATGCATCGACAACGAGGTCTGCGTCCAGGGTGTCGCCACCGGCCGCGGTGGCGACAGTGACGCCGGTGACGCGGGCATCGGCGGTGACGAGTCCCTGCACCGAAACGCCCTCACGGATACTCACGTTGCCGAGCTGCCTTACCTTGTCGCGCAACACCCGCTCGATCAGGATCCGCGAGCTGTAGACCATGGTCATCGAGCTTTGCTTGCGTGGTGCCCAGCCGGCCTCTTCGCAGTAGGCCGCGTCCATCGACGCGGTCAGGTGCAAACCGCCGGCCGCGATGAGGTCCTCGTCGAAACCGGGGAAGAGCGCACTGATCGCTTCGCGCCCCGAGTTGAGCAGGAAGTGCGGATGCTTGCTCTGCGGCACGCCGCGCCGGTGCTCGGCCCCGAGCGGTAGTTCGTCCCGCTCGAGAACGATCACCTCGTCGAAATGGGTGGCGAGCGCACCGGCGGCACACAGCCCCGCCACGCTTCCGCCGAGCACCACCGCCGTCTTGCCCAGGCCCACGCCGACCCCTACTCACCGTGTCATTCATACATTTGTTGCATGAATGTATGAATGGATGAATCGCCTGTCAACACGCGCGGGAGCGAGGCCGATCCGCAGAGACCGGACCAATCGGTCAGGAGGCGGTTCGGCTGTAGCGCCAGCGGAGCCACGGACCGGTGTCCGACGTTCGAACTACCGTCGGAGCATGCGCTATCTGATGCTGATGTGGGCCGACGCCGATGCTGCGAGCGGCGACGAGTCGGACTTCCAGGCGTGGGTCGATTTCGACGAGCAGGTGAAGGCCAGCGCAGCATTCGTCCTCAACGGTGCGCTCGCGCCGGCCGCGAGTGACGCTCGTTTGGTTCAGACGGCGATCGCTGGGCATCCGCTCGACGGGGCGGTCCAGCGCCGCCCGTTCGCCGAAGGCGAGCGACAGATTCAGGCGTTCTACGTCATGGATCTTCCCAGCATGGACGCCGCCCTCGAGTGGGCGAACAGGTTGCCGACCTACGGCTACGTCGAGGTCCGCGAACTGTTGCAGTTCTGACCATCTCGTCCGGCCGGGCCAGCCGCCGCCTTTGCGATCTTGTGCAGCATCCCGCGCCTGGGCGTTGGTGAGTGCACAAGATCCGCGCCGCGAGCCGCCGCCTTCGCGATCTTGTGCAGCATCCCGCGCTCGAGCGCAGATATCCGCACAAGGTCGGGTGCGAGCCGTGCGGTTCAGCTGAACCGCACGGTCACGCAGTCATGCGCAGTCCTGCCGATGTCCGCGCGCTCGCGAAGCCACGGGGTGGGCAGTCCTCATCCACCCGCCGGCTGTTCTTTGATCGCGTAGCATCCGCGCGCGGCGGATCTGTACGTGCATGTGTATTCGTTTGCCGATTTCTCGCACCCCCGAGCGGTGGCCGTCGGTGCGGCGTTCGATGCTCATCCGTCGCTGCGGCCGACGAAGGTTGGCGGCGATCCGGCCAGGATCCCTGTGGGCGAGTCGATGGCGGCGCAGACCGGACGTTCTGGCGTCGCGTGACGGTTTGCGATTGGCGCCCCCTTCGGGCATTTCTCCGGGCGGACCATCCGGATGCGTGTTCGAGTGACGTGAACGCGTCGAACGGCGCAGCCACGAGAACCCCGCCCAGGTCGCAGAGGACCGCGGCGAGGCGCCGCCGGCCGTCCGCGATCACCGCGCGGCCAGAGCGGCGAGGCCGAGTTCGGCAAGCACCGAGCGGTGTGCGCGCCGAGGTCCGCTGCGGGCGCCGCGGCAGAGCGCACTCGTGGGGCACGCACCCGGGCGAGAGCACCTGGTCGACCGGCACCCGCTACGTACCAGTCGGCGCCGCGGCGCAGCACAACCGCCTCGTCGGGCACCAGGCGCGCCGCCGCCGCGGCGACGTCATGCATCGAGACGTCAAGCAGCCATCCGCGACCACTCCGCAGTGCGGCGCTCGCCGGCGCGGCCGCGGTCACGCCGGCCAGCGGGTCGGCGATCGCGTCCCCGACCGGGTACGGTCCGTCCCCGTCGTCGAGGACGAGCCCGGCCGAGGCAGCAATGTCGTCGCCGAAACCGACCCGGTCCGCCTCGCCCCGCCCGTATGCGGAGATCGCCACCCAGACCGTCCCGCGGGCGACGTAGTCCTCCGCGGGCAGCCCGAACTGGCGCAGCGCGCGCGGACGGGAGGACTCGATGACGACATCCGCGCGACGGACCAACTCGGTGAGCACCCGCAGCCCATCAGGGCGGTCCAGGTCGAGTGCCACCGACTCCTTGCGGGCGTGCAGCGCATCGAAGAAGCCGCGCGGCCCGCGCCGTGTCCCGTCCGGGCGGGACCAGGACTCCACCTTGATCACCCGCGCGCCCGCGTCACCGAGCAGGTGCGCGCACAAGGGACCGGCCCACAACGCGCTGAGGTCGACGACCAACGGCCGGCGACGGTTCCCGACTCCCGGCCGTGCCGCGCCCGGCTGTGTCCGGACCGTTGGCCGACCTCGCGGGGGTGGTCGCCGGCGGATCCGGCCCCAGGCCAGCCCGAGCAACCGCGTTCGAGCCTCTGCCTCGGCGACCGTCCGTCCCGCGACCCAGTGGGCGACCGCATCCCAGGGAGCCGCGAACAGTTGCCCCTCGACGAGTGCCGGCACGAGGTCGAGGTCGCCGTCCCGGGCGAGGTTCAGACCGAACCAGCCGTCGGCGGCCGGCACGCTGCGGAAGGTGCCGCCGACCGAACGCGGTGCCCGCCGACGCAGGCCGGCGTAGGCGGCGCGCTCGCCGAGCAGCACCGTCACATCGGGTGGCGTCAGGTCGAAGTAGCTCGCGGCCGCGCGCAGCCAGCTGGTCGGCGCGCCGGGCGCCAGTCGCGGCGGCCCTCCGGCTGCCCGGTGAGCCACATCGCGCCGGACGCGGCCCAGTCGGCGGCGGCGGACGACGCCCCCGGGAACACCCGCGGGCGTGCACTGCCTGTGACCTCGGCCAGTTCGACTGCGAGCACGGCCGCGGCCTGGGCAACCGCGTCAGTCCTCATCGACCGCATCGACCAGTCCCCAGTCAAGCGCCAGGCCGACGTCCAGCCGGCGCCCGGTCAGCGCCAGGTAGGCGGTGCGCCACCGGCCGATCCGGCGGGTGATCCCGACCGTGCCCCCAGCGCCCGGGACGAGCCCCATCGTGAGTTCGGGCAGCTGGAACCAGCTGTCCGGACTCGCGACGACCCGGCCGGCGAAGGACGGTATCTCGATGCCCGCGCCGATGCACGCGCCGTGCACGCGCGCGACAACGCGGTCGTGGCAGCGGTCTACGCGCGCGGCCACGTTGCGGTCGAGGCGGATCAGGTGTGCGGTACCGACGTCGGCGCTCGTCCCGAACTCGGCGAGGTCGCCGCCGGCGCAGAACGCCGGCCCGGATCCGCGCAGCACGACCTGTTCGATCAACGGGTCGGCGAGCGCGAGGTCGAACGCGTCGACGAGCCCGTCGCGCATGACCGCGTTGAAGGCGTTGCGGCGATCCGGCCGGTCGAGCACCACGTGCAGCGTTGCGCCCGCCCGCTCGAGCACGACGGCCGGTCGGGTGTCCGCCGGACGGTAGTGCAGTGCCGGACGGTTCGCCAGCCAGCGGGCGAACTCGCTCGCGCCCAGCAGCATCGAGTAGACCGCGGACTCGGCGACCAGCCCGTCGGCCACCGGCAGCTGCGCGGTCAGGCGCAAGAGACTGACGAGCGAGACGGCCGCCCGCGGCGCGGCGCGCACGGCCTCGGCCACGGCGAGCGCCTCGGCCATCGGGTCGTCGACCGGCACGGCGGCAGGAGAGGCATCCAGCCCGGCCGGCACCAGCGAGCAGGCGAGTTCCGCGGCCAGCAGCCGGCCGGCCGCGGAGAGCGGACGCCGGGCTACGCCGACGGCGACCGCGGCGAGCGGCGGCTCGACCCGTTCGCCGGCGGCCGAGTCGAGGTCGACCAGCACGACTTGCGGCACGGGTGTCCCATCGTCCTCGAGTCGCGGCCCCGCTCCGAGCCGCCCGGCGACCTCGGCCGGCCGCAGGACTTCTGCCGCGTCGGGCAGCGCGGTCATGCGGGCACCGCCTCGGCGGCGTGGACGACCCGCCCGGCGACGACGGAGTGCGTCACGCGGACGGCATCCGGCGCGCGCAACGCGTCGCGCAGCGGCCGGTCCAGAACGACGAGGTCGGCCACCGCACCGGGGTGCACGCGCCGCGGCGGGCCACCGGGATCGTCCGGCGAGGTCAGGAAGCCGGCGAGCGCCACACCCGCGCTCACCCGCTCCGCGGCGCCGACGACGCGCCCGGACGGCGCACTCCGGCGGGTGGCCGCGGCGATGCTCCGCCAGGGGTCGAGGTCGCCGTAGGGTGCATCGCTCGAGCACCCCACCCGGACGCCGGCGCGCAGCAGCGTGCCGAACGGCCACAAGGCGTTCACGTCCACCGGCTCGACGCGGTCGAGGTAGTCGTCGCCGCGCAGCGCCACCAGGGACGGTTGGGTCACGACGGCGACGCGCAGCGCGGCCAGCTGCCCGGCCAGGTCGGGCGGGCACACTGCCGCGTGCTCGATCCGGTCGCCGCGCTCGACGCCCACCTCGCGCAGCGCGACAAGCGCCAGTACGAGCGCGACCCGCGAGACGCAGTGCAACGCCACGGGTCGGGGGCGCACAGCGGCGATCCGTGCGCGGAGCTCGCCGAGTTCCGCCGCGTCGTGGTCGGCGATGACGATCTTCCACGGCGCCGTCCCGGCACGATCGCCGAGCAGCGTGACCCGCTGCGCGATGGCCCCGCCGCGCAGCACGCGCGCGGTCTCCGGCGAGAGGTCCGGCGTGGCGTCGGTGACGCCCGTGATCCCGAACGAGGCCAGCCGCGCGCTCAGTCCAGCGAGGTCGGGTGCGTCGGTGCGGCCCAGCCGTTCCGCCAGCCAGCCGTCGAGGCGCCAGAGGCGTCCGGTGGGCCGCCCGGCCGCGTCTCGCTCCACGCCGTCCGGCGCGTCCTCGTCGACGCCGACGGCGGCGAGGCCGGCGCTGTTCAGCACCCACAGCGAGCCGCCGCGGTGCTGGATGCGGAGCGGAACGTCCGCACGGATCGCGTCCAGCGCGTCGCGCTCCAGCGCGCCGAGCCGCCCGTCGTCGTAGCCGACGCCGCGCAGCCATCCCCCACGCGGCCGCGCCGCGCGCAACGCGGCGGCGAACTGGGTCGTCGAGGGCACGGCGCAGTCGACCGAGTCGAGTGCCGCTGCTGCGGCAAGCAGGTGCACGTGGTGGTCGTGCAGCCCGGGCAGCACCGCGCCGCCGGCGCAGTCGATCCACGCGTCCCCGACCGGCCCTGGTAAAGCGATCACCCCGTCCACGACTCGGACGTCGACCGGCCGGGCGAGTCCGAGATCGGCGTTGCGGAGGGTCAGCGACGGCATCGGCGTCGGCCTTTCAGGACCGGCCCGCTGGGCGTGCGGGTGCGGTCCAGAATGCGCGCAGGTGAGCGGCGGCACCACCGAGGCCGAGCCCGAGCGCGAGCAGCGCACGCCCGGACGGCGAGCCCAGGCGATCGAGGCCGATGGCGGCGTCCACGCTGAACCGTCCGCTGCCGAGACCGGCGAGCGCCACCGAGCCAGCGGCGACCACGGCGACGTACTCCCATCCCTCGTCCACGACGAAGAAGCCGTTCGGGCGGTGCACCGTCTGGCCGGCGACCGCCATCGTGCCGACGACCGAGGCGGCTGCCAGCGGCGTCGCCATCCCGGCCATCAGCGCCGCTCCCGAGGCAACCTCGAGCGCGGAACTGATCGCCGCCTGCTCCCGGGCACGCCGGAACCCGATCGAGTCGAACCAGCGCGCCGTTCCGGCCAGGGTGCGGCCGTGCCGGACGCCGTGCGCGATCATCGTCGCGCCGAGCATGGCCCGCAGGATCAGCCGGGCCGGGCCGCCGCGGTCGTGCGTGCTGTCTGATCGTCCGGACATCGTTCGCCTCCTCATCGCCCGAGGTCGAGGACGGCCCGCACGACCTCGCCCCTCGCCTGCTCCGCGTAACCGCGATCGATGTCGTCCAGCCGATAGGTGCGGCTGACGATCGCCGACGGGTCGTAGCGCCCGCGCTCGGCAAGATCGAGCAGCACGCGCGCGCCGTGCCGGGCATGCCACGACCCGGCCATGCAGCCGCGGATCTGCTTCTCGCTCTCCTGCAGATCGCGCAGCGAGAGAGCGACGCCGCCGTTCTCGCCCGGGTGGGCGTCGACGACCACCAGCCGGCCACGCTTGCCGAGCAGCGTCATCGCGGGTGCCAGCAGCGCGCCGCCACCCGCCCCGCTGGTCAGCACGACGGCGTCGGCCATGCGCCCGCGCGTCCACTCCGCCACCCGCTCGCGGGCGGCATCGAGATCGGCGACCGCGTCGTCCGCGCCGAGTTCGCACGCGAGTTGCCGCCGCACCGCCAGCGGGTCGACGGCCAGCACCGCCTGCGCGCCTAGGCCGCGGGCGGCCTGCACCGCGTTGGCGCCCACGCCACCGACACCGACGATCACCGCGATCTCGCCGGCCCGCAGTTCGGCGGTGTTCTGCACCGCGCCCCATCCGGTCACGCCCGCGCAGGCGAGCGCGCAGATGTCGCGCGCCGGAAGGTCGGACGGGATCGTCAGCAGCGAGCTCTCGTGCACGACGGTGTACTCGGCGAACAGCCCCAGGAACACGAAGATGCCGAGGTCCTGGCCGCGGGCGTGGTGCCGTGCGGTGCCGTCGGAGATCTGCCGGGCGCCCGCGGCCTTCGCGCTCGACTCGCACAGGTGGGTGAGCCCCTTGCGGCAGGCGGGGCAGCGTCCGCACGGCGGGACGGGGATGAGAAACAGGACGTGGTCACCCGCGGCGAGGCCGGTGACGTCCGCGCCGACCTCCTCGACCACCCCGACCCCTTCGTGCCCGCCGATGACCGGCCGGCTGATGCCGGCGTAGCCGCCCTCGACGAGGGCCCGGTCCGTGGCGCACAGCCCCGCGGCGAGCATGCGCACCAGGACCTCGCCGGGCCGCGGCGGGTCGAGCTGGATCATCTCGATCGACCAGCGATCGAAGTCGCCCCAGTGCACCGCGGCCCGGCACTCCACTGCCGGCATCAGAGCCCGTAAAGCCTGGCGGCGTTGCCGTAGAGGATCTTCGTCATCGACTCGTCGTCGACCTCGGCGAAGGTTGCCTGCAGGTACTCGCGCGGCGTGGTCGCGGCCGACGCCGGCCCCGGTGACATGCTCGTGGGGTGCGGGAAGTCGGTCTCGTACAGGACGTTGTCCGCGCCGAGCTGCTCGATCGCCGACAGGGCACTCGCCTGCTCGAACCAGAAGCAGCCGTAGATCTGGCGGCGGAAGTACTCGCTGGGCAGCAGCTCGTACTCCGGGTGCTCCTTGAACACGCCGCAGTTGAGCCACTGCCAGTCGAGCGAGGCGAGCGCGAACGGGATCCAGCCGATGCCGCTCTCGACCGAGACGAACTCGAGATCGGGGAAGCGGTGGCAGATGCCGCCGCACGTGAGCCTGGCGATGATCGTCGCGTTGCCCATGAAGAACGAGACACCCATCATCGCGTAGTTGGCGTGGTCACCGTTCTGCGGGTTGGCGTCCTTGCCCAGGTCGGCGATATTGCCCGATGCGATGTGGAAGTTGACCGGCAACCCCATTTCCTGCGCCTGCGCCCACATCGGGTCCCAGTACCGGTCGGTGAGGTGCGGCTGGCCCCATGCCTCCGGCACGCCGGAGAAGATGATGCCCTTGTGCCCGTTGCCGGCGGCGCGCTCCATCTCCTTGAGCGTCAGGCCGAGATCCCAGAACGGCAGCGACATCACCGGCAGGAACCGGTCCGGCGCGATGCTCGCGTAGTCGGTGAGGAAGTCGTTGTACGCCTCCACGCAGGCGAGCATCAGCTCCGGCTCTTTGACGTCGGTGAAGTTGCCGCCACCGAAGCCGGCGACGTTCGGGTAGAGCACCTGCGCCCAGATGCCGTCCTGATCCATCCGCTTCAGCCGCTCGACCGGGTCCCACGAGGCCCGCTCGGCCTCGGCCAGCGTCGGCGGGTGCGACGGCGGGTGATCCTTCCAGCCGGCCATCGCCGCAGCGGCGACGCCCATCACCTTCCGGTTGGACACGTACCACGCCGGGTCGCCGTTCTCGTCCGCGTCGACGTGCGGCACCAGGTCGCCCCAGCGCTGCGTCGAGACCCGCGAGATCCAAAGGTCGGGCGGCTCGACGACGTGGGTGTCCGTGTCGATGATCTTGACCTCATCCAGCAGCGTTGCCCTCACGACATTCCTTCCTTTCGGCGATGGTGCAGGTGG
This sequence comes from uncultured Actinomycetota bacterium, assembly GCA_963797455.1. Lineage (GTDB taxonomy): Bacteria > Actinomycetota > Actinomycetes > Mycobacteriales > Jatrophihabitantaceae > Jatrophihabitans. The sequence continues at coordinate 1,521,866 of CAWCPK010000001.1, forward strand.
GTACGGGGACGGCGTGCTACACGCCCAGTGCGGTGAGCAGGCACTCGCGGTAGCGGCGCACGTCGTCGAGCACGACGACGTCTGCCTTGGCGCGGCGGAAGTAGCGGTGGGCTGGGTGCTCCCACGTGAAGCCGATGCCACCGTGGATCTGAATGCTCTCCTGCGCCGCGGTGACGAATGCCGGACCGCAGACAATCGCAGCCATCGAGGCCGCCTCGCGCAGCTGCTGCGCCGTGCCCTCGACCGCCGCCCAGGTCGCGTGCACCATCGCCGAGCGCGCCCGGTCGTTGTCCACGGCAAGATCCGCGCAGCGGTGCTTGATCGCCTGGAAGCTGCCGATCCGGCGGCCGAACTGCACGCGCAGCTGCGCGTACTCCACCGCCGACTCCAGCGCCCGGTCGGCGCCACCGACCTGCTCGGCCGCGAGCGCGACGGTGGCAAGCAACAGTGCGTGCTCGAACCACGGCCAGGCCGAAACTGCACCGCCTACCCGGGTCGCGGGCACGTCGTCGAAAGCCAGCTTCGCCTGCGCGCGGGTGTGATCGAGCGTCGCCATCCGCTGCCGGTCAAGTCCCGGCGCGGTGCCCGCGACGCTGAACAGCGCGACGTCCCCGTCGTCGGTTCGTGCGAGGACGAGCAGCAGGTCGGCGCTGTGTCCATCGATCACGAACCACGCGTGGCCGGCCAGCCGCCACTCGCCGCCCACCTCGCGTGCGGCGACCGGGACGCGCGCCGCATCGACACCGCCGTCCGCCCCGCGGTACACCACCGCGGCGGTGCGCTGCCCAGCGGCGATCGCCGGTAGCTGCTCGGCGCAAGCGGGCTCGTCGCCGCTCGCGAGCAGCAGGTTCGCGGCCAGCGCCACCGACGCGAGGTACGGCGTGCAGGCGAGCGAGCGGCCGAGCTCCTCGGCCACGACCGTTTGCTCGTGCATGGTGGCGCCACTGCCGCCGAACCGTTCGGGGATCGACAGGCCGGCGACCCCGATCTCCTCCGCCATCCGCCGCCACAGCCGCCGGTCGAAGCCGTCCTCGGTCGCGGCGTCCGCGACGACCCGGGCGATCGGCGATTCATGCTCGAGCAGCTTGCGCACGGCCGAGCGCAGTTCGGTGTGCTCGGTGCGGTCGACGACGATCACGGCCGTGCCTCCCCTGCTCCTGTCAGCTCGTCGCGCAGCACGCGGCGCAGCAGCTTGCCGGTGTCGGTCGCGGGCAGCGCTGCGCGCAGGTGCACGCGCGCGGGCACCCGGGTCGAGCGCAGCCGAGCGCGGACCCACTCGCGCAGATCCGCTTCGTCCGGTGCCGCACCGGACGGCACGACGACAGCCTCGACCCGCTCGCCCCATTCCGTGTCGGGCACGCCGAGCACCGCCGCCTCGGCGACCGCCGGGTGCTCCATCAGAACGTCCTCGATCTCGCCGGGCGAGATGTTCTCGCCACCCCGCACGATCACGTCGTCCGCGCGGCCGTCGAGGAAGAGGAAGCCATCGGCGTCGAGGTGGCCGCGGTCGCGGGTCGGGTACCAGCCGTCGGTGGCGATGGCACGGTGCGTGACGTACTCGCCGGACACCTGCTCGCCGCGCACCCAGATCTCCCCCGCCACTCCGGCGGGCAGCGGTGTGCAGTCCGGGTCGCGGATCTCCAGTTCGATCGACGGCAGCGGCCGGCCCACCGACCCGAGCCGAGCACGCATCGCGGGGTCGTCGCTCGCGATGGCCGCGCGGTGCTCGTCCGGGCCAAGCAGGGCGATCGTCGAGCTGGTCTCGGTGAGGCCGTAGGCGTTGACGAAGTCGACGCCCGGCAGCAGGTGCATGGCGCGCTCGACGATCGGCAGCGGCATCCGGCCGCCGCCGTAGGAAAGGTGCCGCAGCGCCGGAAGCGTCGCGCCGCGCCGCGCCAGCTCATCGAGGATGCGGCCGAGCATCGTCGGCACCACCATTGCGTGCGTGACGTCCTCGCGGGCGGCGACGTCCACCCAGCCGGCCGGCGTGAAGGCCGGCAGCTGCACCATCCGCCGCCCGGCGAACACCGAGGTGAGCACCGAGCTGATGCCGGCGATGTGGTACGGCGGGACGGATATGAGGATCGCCTCGTCCGGTCCGGCGGCCGCGAACTCGACGGTCGAGATCACGTACGGCACGAGGTGTTCGTGGCGCAGCACGGCGACCTTCGGCGCGCCGCTGGTGCCACTGGTCAGCAGCAGCACCGCAACCGCGTCCGGTGCGACGAACCCGGGCGCCGCCTCGTCGGCGGCGAACAGCGCGTCGGTCCCGAGCAGGGTGACGCCGTCGGCGGCAGCGACCCGGCCGGCGGCGTCCTCGGTGACCAGGACCGTGACCGGCGCCAGCGCGGCAAGCGCGTCCTGCAGCTGCACGTCGGTCAGCCGGTAGTTCAGCGGTGCGAACGCGGCGCCCGCGCAGCCCGCGGCGAACAGCACGGCGGGCAGCTGCGGGCCGTTCAGGCCGAGGTAGGCCACCCGCCCGATCCCGCGCCGCTGGATACCGGCCGCGCCCCGGCGCGCCGTCGCGAGCAGCTCGCGGTAGGCGAGGCCGCCCGACCGCGGCCCGACCGCCACCCGCTCGCCGTCCGCGTCGGCGAGCATCTCCAGCAGCATCGTCGTGTGCACGGTCAGTCCGATGCCGGCAGTGGCTTGGGGCTGCGCTGTTCGAGGACGACGCCGCCGGCGGACAGCGTTCCGGCGCCCGCCTTCACGCACAGCAGTTCGACCGGGGCGTCCGCGCCGCCGTAGCGCTTGCCGATCAGCGACCCGCCGTCCAGGCCGGGACGAGGGGCGCCGGCCGGCGGCGAAGCCGCGGCGCCGGGCAGCATCGGCACCCCGCCGCACTCCACGACGGCCGCCGGGTCGGCGACCCGGACGACGACGACCTCGGTGGTGCAGACCGCGCTCGCCAGCCGCGCGCCGACGTTGAGGTCAGCCACGCCCGATCACCGCCTCGGGCTCGTCGCGGGCGGCCAGCACGTCCGCGTACCTGGCTCGGGCGCCCTCGGCCCGCCCGAGCAGGTGCCCGGACGGGAACAGGTCGGGGTTCGCGCGGCGCCCGCGCAGCAACTGCTTGGCCACCTGGATCTTGTGCAACTCGGTGGCGCCGTCGGCCAGCCCCATGTGGAAGCTCTCCAGCACCCACTGCCCGAACGGCATCTCGGTGGAGATGCCGAGCGATCCGTGGATCTGGATCGCCCGGCCGGCCACGTCCAGCAGCACCTTCGGCATGGCGGCCTTGACCGCGGCGATGTCGAGAATGACCTTGCGGTAGTCGTTGTACTTGTCGATCTTCCAGGCGGTCTGCATGACCAGCAGCCGGAACTGCTCGAGTTGGATCCACGAGTCGGCGAGCATCTCCTGGACGAGTTGCAGGTCGGCCAGCCGGGAGCCCCTGGTCTCCCGCGAAATCGCGCGCTCGATCATCATCTCGAGCGCTGCGCGCACCAGGCCGACGGTGCGCATCGCGTGATGGATGCGGCCGCCGCCGAGCCGGGTCTGCGCTACGGCGAAGCCCTGCCCGCGCTCGCCGAGCAGGTGGTCGGCGGGGATCCGCACCGCGTTGTAGCGCACGTAGGCGTGCGTCCCCTCCGCCTCTGGGTGCGCCCAGACGCCGACGTTGCGGACGATCTCCGCGCCGGTGGTGTCGGTCGGGACGACGAACATCGACGACCGCTCGTGCGGCGGCGCGTCCGGGTCGGTCACCGCCAGCACGACCAGGAAGGACGCGAACCGCGCGTGCGAGGAGAACCACTTCTCGCCGTCGATCACCCACTCGTCCCCGTCGCGCGTCGCGCGGGTGACGAAGCCGGTCGGGTCGCTGCCGCCGCGCGGCTCGGTCATCGAATACGCCGACATGATCTGCCCGTCGAGCAGCGGGCGCAGGTAGCGCTGCTTGAGGTAGTCGCTGCCGTAGTGCGCGAGGATCTCGGCGTTGCCGGAGTCCGGCGCCTGGCAGCCGAACACGACCGGTCCGCTGTGCGTGCGGCCGATGACCTCATTGAGCAGGGCGAGCTTCACCTGCCCGTAGCCTGGCCCGCCGAGTTCCGGGCCGAGGTGGCAGCCCCACAGCCGACGCTGCTTGACGACCTCCTGCAGCGGGACGATGAGCTTGTTGCGCAGCGGGTCGGTGACGTCCCACGCGTGCTCGACGACCATGTCGACCGGATCGACCTCGGTGCGGACGAACTCGTCCACCCAGTCCAGCTCGGCCTGGTACTCCGGGTCGGTCTCGAATCCCCACGTCATGGCGACTTCCTCTCCGAGGTCAACGGGTCAGCAGCGTGCAGGCGCTGATGCCCGGCGCGCCGTACACGTGACTGAAGGCGGTGCGCGGGTTCCCCGGCACCTGCCGCGGCCCGGCAGCACCGCGCAGCTGCAGGACGTTCTCGTAGACCTGCCGCAGCCCGGACGCCCCGATGGGCTCGCCGTTGGCGAGGCAGCCGCCGTCGGTGTTGATCGGCATGGCACCGTCGATCTCGGTCGCCCCGGCCCGGATCAGCCCCTCCTGCTCGCCGTCCTTGCACAGCCCGGTCTCGGCCATGTGCATGATCTCCGCACCCGACTCGGTGTCCTGGATCTGCGCCACGTCGACCTCACCCGGCGCGATGCCCGCAGCCTCGAACGTGGCGCGTGCCGCCTCGACCGTCGGGCCGGGCGCCGCCTCGCCGGCCAGCCACGGGCTGAACACCTCGAACGAACCGAACCGGCGGGAGCGGAACTCGGCAGCCTCGATGAACACCGGCATGTCGGTGAAACGGTGTGCGTGATCTGCGCGGCTGAGCACGAGCGCCACCGCGCCCTCGCCCGGCGAGCAGAACATGTACTGGGTCAGCGGGTGGTTCACCATCTTGGACGCGGCGACGGCGGCCGGCGTGTGCGGCTCCCGACGCCATGCGTTCGGGTTCAGGGAGCCGTTGCGAAACGCCTTCGACGCCACCGCCGCCAGCGCGTCCGTCGTGATTCCGTGCAGGTGCATGTAGCGCTGGATCTTCATGGCGAAGAACTGCGTCGTGATCATCAGCCCGGTCTGGGCGTACCAGTCCCCGAGGCCCAGCGCGGCAGGGTCCGTGCTGAACGCACCGGGCGGGTGCTTGTCGAAACCGACGACCAGCCCGAGGTCGTGCTCACCGGACAGGATCGCGCTGCGGCCCGCGATGAGCGCGCTGCCGCCCGTCCCGCACCCGTTCCACACGTTGATGAACGGGACGCCGGTCAGTCCGAGGTCGGACACCAGGGAGTCGGCGTCGCCGGCGGAGTGACTGCCGCCGAAGGCGAACTGCATGTCCGGCCACGAGACGCCCGCGTCGGCGAGCGCGGCACGGACGGCGTGCGCGCCCTGCGCCCGGCCACTCACCCCCGGCGTACGCCCGAACGGGTGGATGCCGATTCCGACGACGGCCACCTTCATGACGTCTGCCCCGAAGCCGCGAAGGCGTACGTCAGCACCGACGTCCCGTCCTCGTCCGCGAACGCGGGAACCAGGGTGAGCTCGACGCTCGCACCGATCGCCAGCCGGCTCGAGTCGCTCTCGGTCAGGCGGGCCTCGACGATGACCGGTCCGAGGTCGACATAGCCGACGCCGTACGGCTCGAACGGCTCTGCGCCGCGGTACGGCGGCTTGGGCTCGAAGGCCTGGACGGTGAACGACCAAAGACGCCCCGAACGTGGCAGCGACACCGGGGACACCCGCACGCCGCCACACCGCGGGCACGAGTCCTGGTGCGGGAAGGTCGTCGTGGCGCACGCACCGCACTCGCCCCCGCGCAATGTCGGCTGCGGCGCCTCGGCGACGAACAAGGACTCGTCGACCAGCCGGGACACCGCGGCGCTCTCAGACACCCTGCACCGCCTTGCTCGAGTCGAGCTCGGCGAGTACCTCGCCGGTGTGTTCGCCGAGGCGCGGCGGCCTGCCCGGCCCGGAGGCGAAGGCACTGAACCGGTACGGACTGCCGGGAAACGGTGCGCTGCGCCGGGCGTCGGTCGGCAGCTCGACGGGCACGAAGAACTCCCGCGCGCTGAGGTGCTCGTCGTCGAGCAGATCCTCAGGCGCGAGCAGCGGCCCGATCGGCAGCCCGCGCCGCTGCCCTTCGCGGTAGGCCGTGGCGGAGTCCTGCATCAGGAAGAACACCTCGATCAGGTCCTGGATGTGCGCGAACTCGTGCTGCCGGTACTCGAGCTCGCCGAACTTCGGCTCGACGAGGTCCGCGGCCAGTCCGCAGTCGCTCATCCAGGCGACGAGCACCGACCATGCCTTGGCGTCGGAGAGCATGAGCGCGCAGATAGATCCACACGCCGTCCGCGCACCGGAAGATCGCAGGCTGGGTCGGCACCGGCTGCGCATGGCGCGCGGTCTGCCGCTGCACCAAGGCTTTCGGATAGAACCAGTACGGATTCGCGAGCTCGCCGCTGACGGCGATGGCCTCGTGCATCGAGACGTCCACGAGCTGTCCGCGTCCGGTGCGGTGCCGCTCGATCAGCGCGAGCAGCACGCCGCAGTGCGCGAAGCTTGCCGCGACCATGTACCCCTGGTTGCCGCCCGGGCGGATCGGCGGGATCGAGTGGTCGTCGTAGCCGCAGAGGTTGAGCAGGCCGCCGGCGGCCAGCGCAACGAGGTCGGACGAGTGGTACTCCGCCCACGGCCCGGTCAGCCCGAACGGCGTCACGGACAGCACGATCAACTCGGGCCGGTCGGCGAGCAACGCGTCGAGGTCGATGCCGCGGGCCGCAAGCCGCGACGGTGTCCACGTCGTCAGCAGGACGTCGGCGGTGCCGATCAGCTCGTCGCGTGCGCGCAGCTGCTCGGGCGAATCGTCGAGCACGACGCTGCGCTTGCTCGTGTTGTAGGTCCAGAAGTTCAGGCTCGCGTCCGGGTCGCCGTCCCGGGCGTCCGCGTACGGGCCGACGCCGCGCCCGGCGACACCGCCCGGTGGCTCGATCTTGACGACGTCCGCGCCGAGGTCGGCCAGCAGCTTGCCGGCGAACTCGCCCGCCGGGTCGTCGGCGAGCTCGACGACCCGCAGGGTCGCGAACGCCGGCGACGGCGTGCTCATCTAGATCACCCCCGCTTCGGCGAGATCGCAGACGCCGTTGCTCGTCGAGCCCGAGGATCTCGCCGAAGACGTAGTCGTTGTCTTCGCCGAGCAGCGGCGCGGAGCGCCAGAGGTCGGCGTCGGTGCGCGACAGCCGCATCGGCGACCCCTCGAACAGCGCCGGGCCGATCACCGGGTGGTCGAGCTCGAAGAACGTGCCGCGGTACGCGATCTGCGGATCTTCGTCGGTCAGGTCGCGCGGGTTCTGGACGGCGGCGGCAGCCACGCCGGCCGCCTGCAGGATCTGCATCGCCTCGTGCGGTGTCCGTTCCCGCGTCCACGCGCCGATCAGCTCGTCCAGCGCGTCGTGGTTCGCGAAGCGATCGGACTGCGTCGCGAACCGTGGGTCGGCCGTCCAGGCCGGTTCGCCGATCGCGGCCACCAAGCGCGCCCACTCGTCGTCGCCGAACACGGCGATCGCGACCCACCGATCGGTGTCGCGGCACGGGTACACGCCGTGCGGTGCGGCTTGCGGATGCTCCAGCCGGTTGCCGCGCGGGAAGTCGGCTCGCCGAGTGGCCCGCCCGTTCACGGTGACGTCGAACAGGTCGGGGCCGAGCAGCGTCACGCCGGCCTCGACCGCCGAGACGTCGATCTCGCAGCCCTCGCCAGTGGCCGCGCGGTGCAGGATCGCCATGAGCAGGGCGGCCGAGTTGTAGTACGCGGCCTGGTTGTCCATGTAGGACAGCCCCCAGCCGGACGGCTCGCGGTCCGGCAGCCCGCTGACGAACGTCAACCCGCACACCGCCTGGATGATCGGGCCGTAGCTGCGGAAGTGGTGGTGCGGGCCGGAGTGCCCGTAACCGCTCATCCGGGCGAAGATCACGTCGGGCACGAGGGTCGCGCAGGTAGTCGTAGGTCAGCCCCCAGCGCTCCATCACGCCGGGGGCGAAGTTCTCGGTCACGATGCTGCTGTGCCGGATCAGCTCGACGGCGAGCTCGTGCCCCTCGCGCCTGCTCATGTCGATGGTGACGCCGAGCTTGTTGCGGCAGTAGTTGTTGAACAGCCCGCCCCTATTCGGGTCGGGGTTCGGGTCCTCGTCGCCGTACGAGCGCGACCTCGCCGCGATAGATCGGCAGCTTGCGCGGCGTATCGAGGCGTTTCCGGTTCTCGATCTTGATGACTTCCGCGCCGAAGTCGGCGAGCAGCCGGGTGGCGACCGAGCCGACGCCCATCCAGCAGAAGTCGGCGACACGCAGGCCGGCGAGCGGGCCGGTTCGCGGCCTCGGACGCCGGGCTTCGAGCTGCTCTTCCACTCGTGGGCACCCCTTCGCGAGATGTGACGGGCGACTCAGCGGAGTCTATTCATCATGATGAAAAGGAGGCAAGAGATTCGGCTCGAATTCTTTATGATGAATTCTGTGGACGACTGCTAGCATCGGCGCACCGCGACACGTCCGGAGGCGGAGATGCGTATCGGGATCAGCTGTTACGACCGGCCCCCAGGCGAGCTCGTCGAACTCGCCGTCGCGGCCGAACGAGCCGGCTTCGACAGCGTCTGGCTTGGCGAGCACGTCCTCGCCCCGCTGCAGTACGGCAGTCACCACCCCACGCAACCGGGCAGCGACACGGAGCACGGCTCGTCGAATCACAACGGCAAGCCGATCGTCGACCCGAGTGTCGAGTTGCTCGACCCGCTGGTCGCGCTGGCCGCCGTCGCCGCTCGCACCACCACGATCGGGCTCGCCACCGGCATCTACCTCGTCCCGCTGCGCCATCCGCTGATGACCGCTCGCGCAGCGGCGACGCTCAGCGACGTCAGTGGCGGCCGGCTGCGTCTCGGTGTCGGCGCCGGCTGGCTGCGCGAGGAATTCGCCGCGCTCGACGTGCCGTTCACCGGCCGGACCGCACGCATGGAGGAGGCCATTGACGTGCTGCGCCGAGCCTGGCAGGGCGGGCCGGTCGAGTTCCACGGCAGCCACTACGGCTTCGCCCCCGTGCAGATCAGCACGCACCACGTTCCGGTCGCGATCGTGCTCGGCGGCAACTCCGACCCGGCGCTGCGGCGTGCGGTGACCCTCGGCGACGGCTGGTTCAGCTCGGGCATCCCGACGTTCGACGAGGCGCGGCGGCTGCGCGACCGGCTTGCCGAGCTCTGCGCCGAGCTGGGCCGGACCGACCCGCTGCCGACCACGTGGCGCATCGCCTCGCCGGATGCGGAGATCGTCGACGCATACGCCCGCGAGGGATTCGAGGAGCTGCTCGTGATGCAGTACGACGTCTGGGCCGGCGACACGCTCGACGAGCGCTCGGAAGGCCTCGCGAAGGCCGGGGCGGCCCTCGGCCTGATCGGTGCGAACCGATGACGGCCGACGACTTCCGGCAGTGCGCTCGCGAGTGGCTGGCGGCGAACGCCGCGCCGCGCCGCACATCCGAGCGGGCATGGGGCGACGGGTCGGACAGCGTCGCTGTCTTCCACGACCTCGACGCGGACGCCGAACGGGAGTTGATCCGGCGCCGCACCGAGTGGCAGGGCCGCAAGTTCGCGGGCGGCTTCGGCGCGATCAGCTGGCCGGCGGAGTTCGGCGGCAGCGGCCTGGACCCCTCGCACGAGGAGGCGTTCAGCGAGGAGGAGCTCGCGTTCGAGGTGCCGCCGCGGCACGAGCTCGTGTCCGTGACGCTGCACCTGATCGCCCCGACCATCCGGTTGCTCGGCACGCCGTACCTGAAGAAGCGGCTGATCGGCCAGCTGCTGCGCGGCGAGCAGACCGCGTGCCAGCTCTTCTCGGAACCCTCGGCCGGCTCTGACCTTGCCGGCCTCGGTACCCGGGCCGTGCATGTGGCCGGCGACGACGGTGGCCACTGGGTGGTCAACGGCCAGAAAGTGTGGAGCTCGGGAGCCCAGTTCGCAGACTGGGGTGAGTTGATCGCGCGCACCGATCCGGACGTCGCCAAGCACGACGGCCTCACCGCGTTCATGCTGCCGATGAGCACCCCAGGGGTGAGCGTCCGGCCGCTTCGCCAGATGTCGGGGGGCAGCAGCTTCTGCGAGGTGTTCTTCGACGACGTCCACATCCCCGACACGCTTCGTCTCGGCGAGGTCGGCAGCGGGTGGCAGGTCGCGCTCACAACACTCGGCTTCGAGCGCGGCCACTCCGCGAGCAACGCCGAGGTCGGCGGTTCGTTTGCCGGTCTGGTTGCGCTTGCCCGGCACCTCGGCAGTGTCGGCGACCCACTCACGCGCGAGCGGCTCGCGGCCGTCTACACCCACGAACGGCTCGCCGCCGTGGCGAACCTGCGCGACCGGCTGGCGTCGCGGGACGGGCGGCCGCCGGGGCCGATCGGTTCGGTGCGCAAGCTGCAGTGGGTGAACAAGATGATGCTCATCTCCGACGTCGTCACCGCCGAGCTCGGCCCGCGGCTCGCCGCGGACACCGGCGAATGGGGCACGTTCGCGTGGACCGAGCACGTCCTGGGCGCACCGGGCTATCGCATCGCCGGCGGGTCGGACGAGATCCAGCGCAACATCATCGCCGAGCGACTGCTCGGCCTGCCCGGCGAGCCGCGCGTGGACCGCGGGCTGCCATGGCGCGACATCCCGAAGTGAGGCTGGACGCGGCGCGCTGGAGTGCACGGGCGGTCAGCTCCGCCCCGGCCGGGTCATCGGGCCGACGCTGATTCCGGTTCGGGGTCGGGTTCGAGGCTGCCGACTCCGGCGGTGTTTCCACAAAGCCTGACGCGCCGTCCTGGCGGCGCGCCCGCAGCATCCGTCGCACCGCCCGGCCGTCACCGCCCTTGCCGACCGCGCCGCGCGTGCTCGCCACGGCGACGGCGACGATGAGCGCGCTGCCCTGGAACAGCGGGCTGACCCAGAAGGTGCCCGCGCCGAACTGCAGCGTGAGGCCCTGGATCCCGAACGCCAGCGCGAAGAAGGCGATCAGCGTGCCCCAGCACGTTGGGACGCTGGGAAAGCTGCGAGGCGCCGAAGAACACCGCCGCGAGCGCCGGGAAGAGATAGCCCTGCCCGATGTCGGAGGTGTACGCGCCGACCTGGGCCGTGTACATCACGCCGGCGAGCGAGGCGATCGCACCCGACGCGATCAGCGAGCCCCAGACGATGCGGTCGGAGGAGATGCCGGCGAGCCGCGCGGCATCCCGATTGCCGCCCACTGCGAACATCCGGCGGCCCAGTGGCGTCTGCTCGAGCACGAACCAGATCACGACCGCGATGACCAGCAGGTAGATGTCCAGGTACGGGACGCCGAAGATCTTGCCGTTACCGACCTGCGACGAACGTCGGGCTGAACGTGTACGGCGACCTGATGGTTCTGCGAGATGTAGAGCTGGAAGGCGCTGAGCACCTCGCTCATGCCGAGCGTCGCGATGAGCGAGTTGACCTTGAGCTTGACGACGATGAACCCGGAGATCGCCCCGATGAGCCCGGAGAAGATCACCACGCCCACCGCGATCACGCCGATCGGCAGCGCGAGCTTCTGCGGCAGGTAGTTCAGCAGCACGATCGTCAGCGACATCGTCTCGCCGATCGCGAGGTCGAAGGTGTCGGTCGTCAGCGGAACCAGGAACGCCAGGGCGAGCACGGCCGTGACCGCCCCCTGCGAGAAGACCAGCTGCGCCGTGCTGACGGTCAGGAACAGGTGGCTCTGGAGGTAGCCGAACAGCACCATGAACAGCGCCCACAGGTAGACTGGCGCTGAAGTTGGCCAACCCGGGTACCCGCAGCCGGCACGGCGTGCGTGCGGCGCTGCTTGCGCGAGTGCACGACGGTCATGAGCGTTTCCCTTTCACACCGCGGCCGCAGCCGCCGAGCCGCTCTCGAGCTGGGCTCTGTCGATGGCGTTGTCGGTCAGATCGGGCCCGCGCAGCAGCGATCTGGTCTGCCGCCCGGCGGACAGCACGATGACCCGGTCGGCCAGCCGGGCGAGTTCGTCGCTGTCGGTCGAGATGAGCAGGATCGCCACGCCATCGGCCGCGCACTTCTCGATGACGTCGTGGATCTGCGCGCGGGCTCCGATGTCGATGCCCTGCGTAGGGTCGTCGAGGACGAGCACGCGTCGGCCGCGACCGCAGTGCTCTGCCCACGAGCACCTTCTGCTGGTTGCCGCCGGACAGGCTGGTGATCGGCGCGTCCGCCCCGCGTGTGACGATCCGCAGCCGTTCGATCCACTCGTCGACCTCGCGGCGCTCGCGGCGCGCCTGTATGCGGCTCCACCTCCGGTGCCGGGCGAGGCCGGAGATCGTCAGGTTGCTGCGTACGTTCATGTTCGCGAACACGCCGTAACGCGCCCGCTCGCCGGGGATCGACGCGACGCCGGCGTCGATCGCGTCCTTTGGTCGGTCGGGACGGATGAGCCGGCCGCCGATCCGCACCTCGCCGCCGCGCGGCAGCCGCCCGATGAGCAGCGGCGCAAGCGACTCGCGTCCCGAGCCGGTAATACCGGCGACGCCGACGATCTCGCCGGGGTGCACGTCCAGCTCGAGCGCCGCGATCCGCGCGCCGCTCAGCTCGCGCACCGTGAGCGCGGCGCGCCCGGTCCCGCTGCTCGGCGGCCGCGCGCTCGGCGGGTGTCGCGCGGGTCGATCGGGTGGCCGACGATCAGTTCGGTCAGCCGAGCCTTGTCGACGGCCTGGCGCGCGGACGGACGCGACCGACGCGCCCGTCGCGCAGCACCGTCACAGTGTCCGCAACGTCGAGCACCTCGTTCAGGTGGTGCGAGACGAGCAGCACGCCGTGGCCCTGCGCGCGCAGGCTGCCGATCGCGCTCGAGCAGCCGGCCGACCTCGTCCTGCGGCAGCGCGGCGGTCGGCTCGTCCAGCACGATGAACAGCCGCCCGCCGGCGCGGTGTCCGGCGAGCGCTCGGCCGATCGCGACCGCGGTGCGCTCGGCCATGCTGAGCGCACCGACCGGGAGCGCCGGGGTCGGCGTCCACGCCCAGTGTCGTGCAGCTGTGCGCGCGCCTGCGGCCGAGCGCGCCGCCAAGCGATGCGGCCGCCGAAGCCGCGCGGGTAGTCGCGGCCGAGCATCATGTTGTCGAGCACGCTCATCCCCAGGACGAGCGCGAGATCCTGGTGGACGAAGCGCAGCCCGCTGGGCGCGGGCCGCGGCGGCGTTGCCGAGATCGAACGGGCGGCCGTCGAGTCTCGGCAACGCTGCCCGGGTCGGGCTGGTGATAGCCGGCCAGAAGCTTGATCAGAGTGGATTTCCCCGAGCCGTTCTGGCCGACCAGTGCGCGGACCTCCCCGTACTCGATGGTCCAGGTGGACATCGCGCAGCGCCATCTGCCCGGCGAACGTCTTGTTCACCGCGCGCATGCTGAGCGTCACGCGATCACCAACCCGTCCGGACCTCGTGGCGGCCGGTCTCAGGAACCGACGTGCCAGAGCGTCTTGAACTGCGACTCGTAGTTCTTCGGGCCGGGCCACTCGCCGCCGTTCTCCTGCAGCTGCTGGGTGGCCGCTGACGTGCGTGTCCACCATGAACTGCACGCCGCTCGAGGTGGCGTCCAGGGCGGCCTGGTCGAGCACGCCCTCGGACTGCCGCGCCATCCAGTCGACGACCGCCCACATGACGTAGGGCTCCGGCAGGATCGACCACGCAGTCTCGGAGCCGGCGATCATCGCCTTCAGCTGCGCGGTCTGCGCCCTCGGTGCCGATGATCTTCACCTTGCCGGCCAGCCCGGCGCTCTTCAGCGCGGCCGCGACTCCGGTGTCGAGGTCCTGGAAGGACAGGTAGACATAGTTGATGCTCGGGTGCGACTTCAGGTAGGTCACGATGGCCGAGGGACCCTGGCCGGCACCCAGCTGGGTCACGCTACAGGCCGAGGGTGTCGAGACTGCAGCGTCGTGCAGTCGGTCTTGTACTCCGCCTGCGCCGCCTTGCCCTGCGCCTCCAAAGTCGGGTAGATCGGCAGGTCGACGTAGAGCGCGTGCGCGTTGCTGTTCGAGTCGACGATCGTCCACGCGGCGATGAGCTTTCCGGACTTCACGGAGGCGTCGAAGTTCTGCGCGACGCCATAGAGGCCGTTGGTCTTGCCTTCCGGCTTGTCGCCCGTGTAGGCGCCGAACAGCGCGATGCCCTTGGACTTCGCCTCCTGCACCTGCGGCGTGATGGTGCTCAGCGTGATGCTTGTCGTGGCGATGTACTTGTAACCGGCGTCGATCGCCTGCTGCAGCGCTTGACCGGGCTGGGCGCTGTCGTAGGTGATGACCTTCGGGCTCCAGCCGAGCGCCTTGGCCGCGGCTTCGAAGCCGGGGTTGAGCAGCGAGCACGCCGCCGCGGAGCAGGACAGGAACGCGACCTTGATGCCCTTGTCGGGCGCGTGCGGCAGGGGCGTCTTGATCGGGATGTCCGTCGGCTCCTGTGCTGCGGCCTGGACGATCGCCTTCGCGTTCGCCAGACCGGTCGTCGCGTCGTTCACCGTCGTGCCGGTCGCGCCGGCGTTCGAGACCGACCCGGCGCCCGCGGGCGAGCCGTTGCCGCTCGACTTGCAGGCCGCCAGTGTGATGGCGCAGGTCGCGACCGCGACCGCGACCGCTAGTGCTCGGTGCTTCATCGGGAACTCCTAGGAGGTGTGGGGTGGTGCGGCGCTGACTCGGTATTCATCATGAGATTTAGCGAAACAAACGAGCGCTCTCATGAGACGTGGATGGTGTTTTTGGCATCGATCGCGTCGGCCGCGGTGGCGGCTTGCCGCGTTCGGCTGCCCGGCGTCTACGCGAACGGCGAGCCTGTCAGGCACCGCACCTCGTCGGACACCAGCCGGCGATGGACCTTCTCGCCGGCCCGGCGCTACTGCAGCTTCGACTGGTCGCCGTAACGGCTTTCGATCCAACCGACGACGAGCACGAGATCGTTGATGCGCCAGCCGTCGTCGCCGCGGACGCACTCGAGGGTGTAGCGACTGGTCATCATCGTCGCGACGTTCGGGTTGTCCTGGTAGTTCTGGTGCGAGATCAGGTAGGCCATCACCCGGGCGCGGTCGCCGTCGATCTCGTACGAGTACGGACTGATCATGTGCTGCTGCCACAGGGTGGGCGCAGTCATCGCGCCGATCCAGGTGACGATGGTGTCGGCGCCGAGCAGCGGCTCGTCGTTCGCGTACTTGCCTCGCGCGTCGGGCGTGAACACCGAGTGCAGCACGGCGGCGTCCCGCGTGTCGCAACCGACGGCGTACCGCTTGACGAGGTCCTCGAGCGCCGCGCGGTCTTCGAGGGCCTGGACGCGGCCGAGCAGTTCGGCGACGTCGACTTGTGTCGCGGTCATGACGTGACCCCCATCCAGACGCTCTTGATGTGGGTGAACTCGAGCAGGCAGGCCTCGCCGAGTGCGCGTCCGTAGCCGGACTGCTTCCACCCGCCGTAGGACACCGCCGGGTTCACTGCCTGGTAGGTGTTCACCCAGACCGTCCCGGCCCGCAGCGCGTTCGAGGCACGGTGCGCACGCGAGAGGTCGTTGGTCCAGACCCCCGCGGCGAGGCCGTACTGCGTGTCGTTCGCGATGCGGTACGCCTCCTCCTCGGTGTCGAAGGGGATCACCGACATCACCGGCCCGAAGATCTCCTCCTGGGCGATGGTCATGTCATTGCGGACGTCGGTGAAGATCGTCGGCTGCTGGAAGTACCCGTCGGCCTGTGGCGTAGCGCCGCCGAGCGCGAGGTTCGCACCCTGCTCGACGCCGAGGCCGACGTAGCGCTGCACCTTCGCCCACTGCTCGCGGGTGATCAGCGGGCCTAGGTCGCTCGCGTCGTCGAACGCCGACCCGACACGCAGCTGCGACGAACCCTGAACCACGGCCGCGACGAAGTCGTCGTAGATGCCGCGCTGCACGAGCGTCCGGGTGCCCGCCGTGCAGACCTGGCCCGAGTTGCTCCACACGCTGGACATCGCGCCGGCGCTGGCCAGGCCGAGGTCGGCGTCGTCGAACACGATGAACGGGCTCTTGCCGCCGAGTTCGAGGGTGACGGTCTTGAGCGTCGCGGCGCCGGCGGCGGCGATCTTGCGGCCGGTCTCCGCGGAGCCGGTGAAGGAGATCTTGTCGACGCCCGGGTGCTCGACGAGCGCGGCGCCGACCGCGCCGTCGCCGTGCACGACGTTGACCACGCCCTCCGGGATGCCGGCCTCGAGGCACAGCTCGGCGATGTAGGTCGCAGTCACCGGGGTCTGCTCGGCCGGCTTCAGCACGACGGTGCAGCCGGCTGCCAGCGCCGGCGCCACCGCCGCCCACACCGCCGACGGACCGTTCCACGGCATGACCAGCGCGACCACCCCGGCGGGTGCGCGGTGCTGGTACACGGCCATGTCAACGCCGACCGGCGGGATCGAGCCCTGCAGTTTCGTCGGCCAGCCCGCGTAGTAGTGGAAGGCGTTGATCGCGAACTCCACCACGAAGCTGGACCACTTCTTCAGCACACCGGCGTCGAGCGAGTCGAGATCGCCCAGCACGTCCGTATGTTCCTCGAGCAGGGTCGCCATCTTGCGCATGCGCCGCTCGCGCTCCATCGGTGCGAGGTCGGACCAGCGGCCGTCCTCGAACGCCCGCCGCGCCGCCGTGACCGCGCGGTCGACGTCGACCCGCTCGGCGCGCGCCGCGTGGGTGATCGTCGCGCCGGTGGACGGGTCGACGACCTCGAACGTCGCACCGTTCGCGGAATCGACCGTCCGGCCGTCGATCACGTGCCCGACAAGGCCGCGGCCCAGGAACTTCTCGGCATCCGCAGCGAGCTGCGGGCTCACCTGGGTGGTGGTCATGTGCTACCCGTCCTTCCTCGGCCGGATCGACGACCGGCGCATTTTCGAAGCGATATTCACGTGTCGCGCAAAAGCGATCAAGCTCTGTGCGGACCCCACTCGCCCATTGCGCGCGAGGCCGGGTGAAAAGTGACTCCGATTACACCCGCCGGACCATGGGGTGTCAAGGCTCTGGAGCAAATTCATCAGGATGATTTCTGGAAGCCCGCCGCCCGAACCCCCAGCCTGTGGGACATCGCAACCCAACAGGCGTCGCGGGCCGGGGCGCGCCCGAGCGGCGATCCGCATTCCGGAATTGCCGAGCAGCACATCAACTAATTGCCGCGCAATTAGGCGCAAAGCAATTCGCCCGCACGGCGCGGCGGGAAATGGTCGCGCGCTGCCGTGCATTCGAAGATCACATATGGCGAATCGCTTCGGCGGCGAGCCGGACATCCCGAGTCGGCGGGTCATCACGGTGCTCACAACCTGAAGTGACTTCAGTTTACTTCGTGGAAGCATGGCTGCGCAAGTGTTTCGCCGCAGCTCGGCGCCGGCTGCCGGCAGCGCGCCTCACAGCCATTCGACGGCGTCGTCGAGGCGGCCGTGGAAGTGACCGCGGAAGTGCTCGAGGACGGCCGAGATGTGCTCCTCCATCAGCTGGCGGGCAGCACGGTTGTGCCCTGCCGAGATCGCGCGCGCGACGCGTTGGTGGTCTTCGTAGAGCTGGGTCCGCAGGATGCGCGGATCGTCGATCACGCCGGCCTGGTAGCTGACGATCTTGCCGAACGAGGCGAGGGTCAGATCCAGCACGCGGTTCGAGCCCAGCGCACCGACGGCGTCGTGGAACTCGGTGTGCGTGAGCATGAAGGCGGCGACGCTCTCGTCGTCGTGGTGGTCGACCGGCTCGATGTAGGGCGCCATCGTCGCGGCACGCAACGCCGCGTCGGGGTTGCGCGCCGCGCGCCAGGCCAGCGTGCCCTCGCCGAGCACCCACGCCTCGAACAGCTCGTTGTAGGTGGCTCCCGCCATCTGGAAGTAGAGCGTGGCGACCCGGCCGAGGTTGACGGACAACGCGGCGCCCACCACCGGACCCCCGCCGGGCCCGCGGCGCAGCGTG
This sequence comes from uncultured Actinomycetota bacterium, assembly GCA_963797455.1. Lineage (GTDB taxonomy): Bacteria > Actinomycetota > Actinomycetes > Mycobacteriales > Jatrophihabitantaceae > Jatrophihabitans. The sequence continues at coordinate 1,539,764 of CAWCPK010000001.1, forward strand.
ATCAGACCCTGCACCTCGAGCAGCCGCAGCGCCTCGCGGAGGGTCTCGCGGCTCACCGCGTACTCGCGCAGCATGTCGGCCTCGCGCGGCAGCATGTCGCCGGGCTTCAGACCGCGATCCGCGATCGTCTCGACCACCCTGCGGGCAATCGTCTCCGAGGCCTTGAGCTGCACGCCGGCTACCGCCGGGCGGGCCGCCCGGCCGTCCGGCTCAATGGAGGGATTCGCCACCGTCGACCACCAGGTTCGTGCCGGTGACGAACCGCGCCGCCGGGGCGCACAGGTACAGCGCCGCGGCGCCCATGTCCTGTGGTGCTCCGGAGCGGCCCAGCGGAACGCCCGCCGTCATCTCCGCGTAGATCTCCGGGTTGCCCTCCAACGCCATCGGCGTCGCCGTGATCCCCGGCGACAGCGCGTTCACCCGGACGCCGTACTCGGCCAGTTCGAGAGCGGCGACGCGGACCAGCTGGTTCAGCGCGCTCTTGGTCGCCGAGTAGGTGAGCCGGCCGGCGCGTGCACCGATTGCGCGGATCGACGACACGACGAGAATCGCGCGGTTGTCCTGCGCGTCCGGCTTCGTCATCCGGCGCGCGGCCCACTGCACGCCGAGGAAGGTTCCGGTCAAGTTCACCGCGAGCTGGCTGTTCCACTCCTCGAGCGTGATGTCGAGCAGCGGCGTGATGATGCCGAACCCGGCGTTGGCGACGTAGATGTTCAGGCGCGGCAGCTGCCGGTCCAGTTCGTCGAACAGCGCCGCCAGGCCGGCAGGATCGCCTACGTCGGCCGACACGGTCAGCACCTGCTGGCCCGCAGCGGCGACCGCTTCCAGCTCCTTCTTCCTGAGTTCGAGTTCCTCGACACCGCGGGCGACCAGCACCACGCTCGCGCCGGCGCCGAACAGCGCCTGCGCGATGCCGAGCCCGATGCCCTTGCTCGCGCCGGTGACGACAGCCCACTGGCCGTCCAGCTCGGGGCTGCTCATGCGACCTCCCACCGCGGCAGGGCGACGCCGTCCGCGAGCGTCTGCATTGTCGCGACGACGGGCTGGCCGATGTAGACGTCCGGCCGGCCCCCGATGCGACCCACCAACCGGACCTCGGGCAGCGCGTCGAGCTCGACCAGGATGACGACGTAGGGCACCAGGAAGTCAGGGTGCACCTGATGGGTGACGACCGTGAACGAGTAGATCCGGCCGGTCGGGTCGACATCGGCCCACCGGCCCTCGAAGCCACCACAGTGTCGGCAGTGCGCGAGCGGCATGTGCAGCACGGCGTCGCAGCTGCCGCACCGGCGGACGACGAGCCGGCCGTCTGCCGCGGCGCGGAAGAAGCCGGTCGTGTCGATCTCGTCGACTGCGGGAATGACGGGCACGGTCACGCCTTGCCGAGGATCAGGGCGCTGCCCGGCGGGAGCGGCGTGGCCGTGACGAGGCAATGCGCCGCGCCGGATACCTGCGAGCTCGACTGCCCGCGGATCTGCCGGACTCCTTCCAGGATGTGGTTCATGCCGTGGATGTAGCCTTCCGACAGGTGCCCTCCCCCGGTGTTGATCGGCAGGCTGCCGCCGAGGTCGATGGCGCCGCTCGCGGCGAACGGCCCGCCCTCGCCCTTCTTGCAGAATCCCCAGTCCTCGAGCTGCATGAGGACGGTGATCGTGAAGCAGTCGTAGAGCTGGGCGACGTCGATGTCCTCCGGGGCGAGTCCGGCCCGGCTGTAAAGCGTGCGGGCCACCGCCTGCGCCGGCAGCGAGGTGATCGACTCGCGCATCAGCACCGGGAACTGCACGCCGGGTTGCGGATCGGGAATGCTCGACTGCGCGACGGCGCGGATCGCGACCGGTTCCTGCCGCAGATCGCGGGCCCGCTCGGTCGACGTGACGAGCACGGCTGCGGCGCCGTCCGTCTCGAGACAGAAGTCGAACAGCCGCAGGGGCTCGGCGATGGTCCGGGCCACAAGGTAGTCCTCCATCGTCAGCGGGCGGCCGTACATCTGCGCCGCCGGGTTCGTCTGGGCGCGCGCACGGCAGGTCAGCGCGATCCGGCCGAGATGTTCGGGCCGGGTGCCGAACTCGTGCATGTGCCGCTGCGCCATCAGCGCGAAGATCTGCCCGGGCGTGACCAACCCGTAGGGCGTGAAGAACTCGTCGTAGCTGCCCGCTCCCCCGGCGACCTCGTCCGCGTTTCGCGCCAACCCGTAGCGCCGCCCGGAGCGGCCGTTGAGCTCGCGGAAGCACAGGACGGTGCTCGCCTGCCCGGACATGATCGCCCCGATGGCGAGGCCGATCATCGCCGGAGGCGCGGTGCCGCCCGGCCCGGTCTCGGCCCAGAACGTCAGCTGCGGGATGCCCAGCGCGTGCGCAAGGTCGTTCGGGCGGACGGTGTCCATGTCGCAGCGCACGATGCCGTCGATGTCCGCGGGCGCCAGCCCGGCATCGGCGAGCGCGGCCAGTGCAGCCTGGGTTGCGAGGGTGAGGTCACTGCGCCCGGAGTTGCGCGAGTAGTCCGTCGCTCCGATGCCCGCAATCGCGCACCGGTCGCGATGCGACGCCTCACGAGCCATGCATGAGACTATTCCTCATGATGAACTCGCGGACAAGCCCTGCGGCACGCCGTCCCCTTCGAGGATGCGCAGCGCACGGGTCGCGAGCATGACGACGTGCTCGTGCAGGCGCGCCATTCGTGGGTCCGTGGTCTCGCCGCGCAGATAGCGATGGTGCAGTTGCTCGCGGACGGTCGCCGTCTTCCAGCTCGCGAACGCCTCGTACCACCCGATCGCCTCGATCGACAGGCCGGTGCGCGCCGCGTACCGCTGTGCGATCTCGGCACGGGTCGGCAGGCCGAGCAGTTCGAGTCCGGGGTAGGAGAGCGCGTGATCCTCCGCGGTGTCGCCGGGATCGGGCCAGTAGTTGAGCAGGATGCCCAGGTCGACCAACGGGTCGCCCAGCGTCGCCATGTCCCAGTCGAAGACGGCGCTCACGGCCGCGGGGCCGGCGTGCGGGAACTGGCAGTTGTCGATCTTGAAGTCGTTGTGCAGGATCGACACCCGCTGGGGCTCCGGCAGCCGTCGCGCGAGCAGCTCACCGGCGGCGGTCATCGGGCCGTCCGCGTCCTCGGCCGCCACCCGCCGCCACCGCGACGACCAGCCGTCCACCTGGCGACGCAGGAACCCGTCCGGGCGGCCCAGGTCCGCGAGTCCGCACGACGCCGGATCCACGAGGGAGAGTTCGGCGAGCGCGTCGACGGCCGCCAGCCCGAGCAGCCGGCCGGCATCCGGGATGCTCGTCCACGACTCCGGCAACTCCGACCACACCATCTGGCCGGCGCGGTACTCCGACACCAGGAAGGCCGAACCGGCGATGCTCGTGTCGTCGCAGAACAGCAAGGCCCGAGGTGCGCGCGGGTAGGCCTGCCACAGTCGTGACAGCACCCGGTACTCCCGGGACATGTCGTGCGCTCCCGGCGCCACGGCACCGAACGGCGGCCGCCGGAACACGAGCGGACGGCCGTCGAGGTGGAGCAGGTACGTCAGGTTCGCCGAACCGTTCGGGAACTGCCGGACCTCGAGCTCGCCCGCCGGGCCCAGGCAGCCGGTCAGGTAGTCCTGGACGCGCTGCCAGTCCAGTTCCTCGCCGGGCCGCACCGCGACGGCCTCCCCGAAGCGGGTCATCGCTTGCCCTCGCTTCGCTCGGGGCGTGGCTTCGCCGGCTGCTGAGCCGATCTGATTCGCTCGCTGCGCTCGCTCATCGGCGCACCAGCGCCTGCCCGCCGTCGACGCGGAGCAGAGCGCCGGTCGTGAAGCGCGAGAGGTCGCTCGCGAAGTACAGGGCCGCGCCGGTGATCTCCTCCGGCCGGCCGGCTCTGCGCATGGGCATCGTCGCCGCGAACTCCTCGAAAGCGTCCATGTCCCACGCTGCCGAGATGTCGGTCAGGAACGGGCCTGCCATGATCGTGTTGGCGCGCACCGCAGGGCCGTACTCGAGTGCGATCCCCGCCGTGACGACGTGCAGGCCGGCCTTCGCCGCGGCGTAGGGCACCTCGTGCTGGGTCGGTCGCATCGCCGCGACGCTGGAGATGTTGATGACCGACCCGTCGCCGGCCTCGGCCATGTGCCGAGCCGCCAGGGCGCAGAGCCGGAAGGGGCCTTTGAGGTTCACGGCGATCGTCTTGTCGAAAAGCTCCTCGCTCGCTTCGTGCAGATGCCCGTACAAGGGCGCGATGCCGGCGTTGTTGACGAGGACGTCCAACCGGCCCGCCACGGCGAGGGTCTGCGCCACGAGGGCCTCGCACTGGGCCCAGTCCCCGACGTGCACGGGCAGCCCGACCACGGCGCGGCCGGTCTGCTCGCTGATCTCGGCAGCGCTGCGCTCGACCGACTCGCGTTTGCGGCTGGCGATGACGACATCGGCGCCGGCGCATGCGTAAGCGGTGGCAATGGCGCGGCCGAGTCCTCGGCTGCCGCCCGTCACGAGTGCGACCTTCCCGGTCAGCAGGCCGCGCAGATCGGACACGTTCGCAGCCTCCGTGGTCATCTGTCGAGCAACTCAAACTGAACTGAGTTTACTTTGGTTTGGTGCGGATGTCGACGGCCTCTCGGCCCTGACCTGAACTCGGTTCGATGTGGTTCGATGAGTGGGCATACGAGGCGGATGGGGGTGGCCATGACCCGTATCGCTGCGCCGAGCACGCGCTCGAAGCGCGAGCTCATCCTGCGGATCGCCGCCGAAGAGTTCGGCCGCAGGGGCTTCGACGCGACCAAGTGGGCGACGATCGCCGAGTCGGCCGGCATCGGCGGCACCGCGCTGTACCACTACTTCGAATCGAAGACGCATTGCCTGTTCACGCTGATGCTCGAGTCCTACGAGGGTTGGTACACGCGGTGGAGCGAGTGCCTGGCTTCCGACGACGATCCCGTCGCCTCGATCCTGTCGGCGGTGTCCGCGTCGTTCCAGTTCAGTGAGGCGGAGGCCGTGAAGGCCCGGCTGCTCATCAACGAGCAGGGCAAGCTCTCCACGCTCAAGACGGCCGGCCGGGAGGAGAAAGTGCGTACCGAGGCGCTACGCGTGTCGCGTCGCATCGAAGCCCTGTGGATCAGCTACCTCACCGACGCGATGGCTGCGCGGAAGCTGCCGGCCCGCGACCCTCGACTGCTCGCGCATTCGATCATCGGTCTGTTGCAGAGCGTGTGGGCTTGGTACCGCCCGTCCGGGAAGTACGCGCTCGCCGATCTCGACGCGTTCTACTCGGCCAACGTGCACGCCATGCTGCTCGCCACGGGGTGAGTGGTCAGTCCCAGTCCGCGAAGGCCGGCATGTCCGTCGCCGCGCTTGAGCTGAACCGCGGTTCGCGCTTGTCCAGGAAGGCCTGCACGCCCTCCCGTCCGTCGGCCCGGCTCGTCTCCAGGACGGCGAGCGACTCGACGAGGTGCGCCGCCCGCGGGTGCGGCTGGGCGCTGTTGCGGTAGAGCATCTGCCGGGTGAGCGCAACGCCCACGGCCGAACGACCGCGCGCGAACCGTCGGGCGAGGTCGTATGCGGCGCCGAGCAACTGCTCCCGCGGATGGACGGAGCGGACGAGCCCACCCCGTTGCGCCTCGTCGGCGGAGAACACGTCCGCGGCCAAACACCATTCCAGCGCACGCGACATGCCGACGATCCGCGGCAGGAACCACGTCGAGCACGCCTCGGGTGTGATGCCGAGCCGGCCGAAGACGAATCCGATGCGGGCCTGGTCCGAGGCGAGCCGGACGTCCATCGCGAGCGTCATGGTCGCGCCGATCCCGACGGCCGCGCCGTTGATGGCCGCGATCACCGGCTTGCGGCAGTCGAAGATCGCAAGCGTGACCCGGCCGCCGGTGTCCCGGATGCCCGTCCTGATGTCCGGGTCGTCGAATCGCTGCTCCAACTCGGCGATCGAGGGCGAGCGGCTCTCGTCGAGGCCGAAGACGTTGCCGCCCACCGAGAGATCCATACCGGCGCAGAACGCGCTGCCCGCACCGGTCACCACCACCGCCGCCACCGCGTCGTCCCGCGACGCTCGGCGGAACGCGTCCTCGAGTTCGTCGGCCATGACGGTGGTGAACGCGTTCAGCCGGTCCGGGCGATCGAGGGTGATCGTGAGGATCGCGTCGGTTACCTCATAACGAATCGTGCGATACGGCATTGGCGTCCTTTCGAGCGAGCACGCGTTAGAGTGCGGACAAATCGGCGAAAGCACAAGGGCGGAGGGTGCGATGGCGGTGCGCCGCGCGAGTGACTCCCGCAGGCGCGCCCGCTCCGGCCTGCCCATCCGGTTCAGCCTGGTCTCGGACGAGGACGGCGCGCTGCTCGAACCGTCGGCGGCCCGGGACGGGCCGCGGACGCTGAAGACGTCCGAGATCGTCGCCCAGCGGATCGTCGCCGACATCGTCGACGACAACATGCAGATCGGCGACCGGCTGCCACCCGAGAGCGCGATGGTGCAGGAGTACGGCGTGAGCCGGGAGTCGGTGCGCGAGGGGCTGCGGCTGCTCGAGGTGCAGGGGCTCATCACGCTGCGCCGCGGACCGGGTGGCGGGCCCGTCGTGACGAGCGTCGACCCGCGAAACCTCGCGCGCACCTCGACGCTGTACTTCCACCTCGCCGGCGCGAACTACAACGAGTTGTTCGACACCTGGCTGCTGTTCGAGCCGGCCGTGGTCCGCAAGGTCACCGAGAGCGTCGACCGCGCCGAGAAGAAGCTCGCGCTGGCCCCGTTCCTGCCAGACTACGACCCGGACATCCAGCGCGAGCGCTTCATGAGCCGCTCGAACGGCTTCCACGCCGTGATCTCCACTATGAGCGACAACCGCGTGCTGACGATGATCCTCCAGGCGCTCAGCCATATCGTCGTCGAGCACATCGTCCGCGACCTCGACCCGCTCGCCGAGCGCCAGGAGATCTCCGACGACCACGTCGCGATCGCGCAGGCGATGATCGACGGACGAGCGACCCGGGCGCAGCGGCTCATGACCGAGCACATCGAGCATCTGGTCGGCTACTACCGCAAGCACTTCCCCGACAAGGTCGACGAGTACGTGCAGTGGCGCTGACATCGGCCTTCACGGCACCAGCGTGACGACGGTCTTGCCGACGTCCTGACCGCGCAGCATGCCGAGCAGCGCGGGGAACGCCTCCGCGATCCCCCCGCCGCGCACGGTTTCGACGCTCTGCACGCGACCCTGGCGCAGCCAGCCCGCCATCACCCGCTCGAACTCCGGCCGGCGGGCCAGGTGATCGGTCGCGATGAACCCCTCGATGCGCAGGCGTCGCCAGATGGCGAGCAGCAGGTTGCCGGGTCCGGGCACCCGGTTGCCGTAGGTCGAGATCGCTCCGCACAACGCGATGCGCCCGAAGTCGCGCATCCGCCGGATCGCTGCCTCGAGGTGCTCGCCGCCGACGTTGTCGAAGTAGAGGTCGAGGCCGGCCTCCCCGATCGCCTCCAGAGCATCGGAGAGCCCGGACCGCACCGACCCGTCCCGGTAGTTGAGCGCGGCGTCCAGGCCCAGCTTGTCGGTCAGGAAGGCGACCTTCGCGGGACTGCCCGCACTGCCGATGACCCGGCAGCCCATGGCCTTGGCGATCTGCGCCGCCGTGGAACCGACCGCGCCGGCGGCCGCCGACACGAAGACCGTGTCGGCGGGGCGGCAGCGCCCGATCTCGAGCAGCCCGACGTAGGCGGTCAGGCCGGTGAGCCCCATGGCGCCGAGCCACGCGCTCGGCGCCAGGTCGGGCTGGTCGAGCCGACGCACCTGCGCCGCCGTGAGAACCGCCGCCTCGCGCCAGCCGGCCTCGTGCAGCACCACGGTCCCCTCCGGCAGGTCCGGCGCCGCGGACTCCAGCACCGTGCCGACCGCGTGGCCGGTCATGGCCGCGCCCAGCGCGTACGGCTCGGCGTAGTCCGCCTCGCCCGTCATGCGTCCCCACATGTACGGCTCGACCGACATGACGGTGTTGACGACTAGCACTTCACCGGTCCGTGGCGCCGGCACCCGGGTCTCGACGAGCTCGACGTCGGACTCCTCAGGCGTGCCGGACGGGCGGCGCCGCAGCCGCCACTCCCGGCTGATCCTATTCATCATGATAAAATAGCGGAGCGACCAGCGCTTCCGCCAGAGTCAGGCGTCGTTGCGCGCCGGGATGACGACGCTGACCCGACTACCCCGCCGTCGCTTGGCGGCGAGCAGCTGCGGCAGTGGCCAGTCGTCAGCGCTCACTGGATGTGCGCTCGAGGAACCAGCTGCGCGCTGATGAGTCCACCGGCACACGCTACTTCCGACTCGCTAGTCCTCGAGCAGCTCGATCGCCTGTTCCGGGCAGTTGCCCGCCGCCTCGCGCGCCGCGGCCTGCTGTGCATCCGGTACGTCGATCACTTCGCCGCGCGCCGTCACGAACCCGTCGTCGTCAAAGGTGAGCAGTTCCGGAGCGGCCGCGTAGCAGCGGCCGTGCCCCATGCAGCGCCCGGCGTCGACAGCCAGCTTCATCAGGACACGTCCCAGGCGAGAGGCAAGCTCAGCAGCGTCAACATCGAGCCGGCACCGCGCTCGCGCAGCGGCTCGTCCGTGTTCAGCCGGAAGTTCGGAATCGCGGCCAGCCACTCCTCCGTGGCGATCTGCATCTCCTTGCGCGCGAGGTGCGCACCGAGGCAGCGGTGCGGGCCGCCGGCGAAACCGAGATGCGGGTTGCCCTTGCGGTCGACGACGAACTCGCCGGGCCGGTCGTACACCAACGGATCGCGGTTGGCGGCTGCCACCAAGCCGTAGACCATGTCGCCCTTGCGCAGCGGGCAGCCGTGGAACTCGGTGTCGCGGGTGACCTTGCGGCCGTCGCCGAAGATGATCGTGTACAGCCGCAGTGACTCCTCGACGGCCCCCGGGATGAGCGCGGGTTCGTCGGCGAGGCGCTGCCGGTCGCCGGGGTTCGTAGCCAGGTGACGGAACAGGTAGCCGAGCTGTCCGCGCGTCGTGTCGAGCCCGGCCAGCACGAGCACGGTGAGCATGTCGAGCAGTTCCGCGTCGGTGAGTGGCCGGTCGTCGATCTTGGCGTGCAGCAGGTGGGAGGCCAGATCGCCGTCGCGCGGCTCGGGCTCGCCGCGACGCTCGTCCAGCGCGGCGACCCAGTACTCGCGAATGCTCGTCAGAGCCTCGATCATGCCCTGCTGCTTGGCCGGGTCGGGGTCGCCGCCGAATCCGTCGAAGAACGCCTCCACCCACGGGACGAACAGATCGGCTTCCTGCGCCGGCAGCCCGAGCACGGTCAGGAACACCTCGGTGGGGTAGCGGATCGCGAACTCGCTGACGAAGTCGCACTCGCCGCGCGCGGTGAGGTCGGCGATGAGACGCCGGCACAGCTCGCGCGCCATGGGCTCGATCTGGTTCACCGCGCCCGGCGAGAACCAGCGGGACAGCACCTGCCGGTACTTCTGGTGCTGCGGCGGGTCGATCTGCGTCGGGACGAACCGATAGACCGGCTCGGGCTCCCAGGGCGTGAACGACTCACTGGAGAACAGGTCCGGGTTCTGGTAGATCTCGCGCACCTGCTCGTGGCGGGTGAACATCCAGAAGCCCTGCGCGAGCGTGTTGAAGAACCTCGAGTTCGTCTCCCGCAGTTCGTCGGCCTTGCGCCAGTAGCTGCCTGCCTCCATCGGCGCGGAGACCTCGACGTGGACGACCGGACAGCCGCCCAGATCACGGTCGATCACACCGGTGGTCTCGCTCGCGGTTTCCGTCATCGCGCCACACCCGCTTCCCTGTCTCGAGGGCTGACCGGTGCCAGCATTCATCATGATGAAATGAATTGCAAGAGGTGCCGAGCGAAGCGAGCGACACCTCGCCCGTGCGACGGACACGATGGCTAGCGGACCGTCGCGCCGCGGTGCAGCGCAGTGCAACAGAATGCCGCTGGACGCCGCTAGTTGCAGCCCAGTGTCGGATCCTGCGGGATATCCGCGGGATGAGATGCGGCCCGGGCCCCGAAGTGTCGGCATGGCGCCCCGCCGGCTAACGACTACAGCCCCCGGAATCCGGGGGCTGTAGGCAACTGTGGCGGGTGTTGGGTTCGAACCAACGTAGGCTGAGCCGGCGGTTTTACAGACCGCTCCCTTTGGCCACTCGGGCAACCCGCCGCGCGCCGGATCGCTCCGGCACCGGGACGGAAGCTTACCGGACCCACGCATCGGATACCTTCGAGGTCACCCGAGCACCGCCGCACCGCAGGAGGTAGTCACGCCATGGCCGACGCGTCCTTCGACATCGTGAGCAAGGTCGACCGGCAGGAGGTCGACAACGCGCTGAACCAGGCGGCGAAGGAGATCTCGCAGCGCTTCGACTTCCGCGGGACGAACGCGTCGATCGAGTGGTCCGGCGAGCTGGGCGTGTCGATCAAGGCCGATACCGAGGAGCGCGCGAAGGCCGCCTTGGACGTGTTCAAGGAGAAGCTGGTCAAGCGTTCGATCTCGATGAAGGCGCTGGACGCCGACGAGCCGAAGGCGTCCGGGAAGCAGTACGTCATAACGTCCACGCTCCGCCAGGGCATCGACCAGGACCACGCCCGCAAGATCGCCAAGCTGATCCGCGACGACGGCCCGAAGGGCGTCCAGGCCGCGATCCAGGGCGACCAATTGCGGGTGTCCAGCAAGAAGAAGGACAACCTGCAGGAGGTCATGGCCATGCTCAAGGCCGCCGACCTGGACGTCCCCCTGCAGTTCACCAACTACCGCTGATCACCGGTCAGGTTCCACCGTCCGGTTCCCCGCAAAGTTGTCCCGGCTTCGCCCGCGCATAGCGCGACCTAGCCGGGACAACTTCGAGAGGGGACGAGAGGGGAGCGGACTCAGTTGTGCGGGTAGCGGGGGTCGGCGTTCGCCATCTGCACCAGCCGGGCGATGCGCGCCTCCATCGGCGGGTGCGTCGAGAACAGGCTCTTCACCCCGCCACCGAACGGGTTCGCGATCATCAGGTGGCTCGTGGTCTGCAGCCGCGGCGTCTTCATCAGCGGGACGGCGGCGGTGCCGGCCTCGAGCTTGCGCAACGCGGAGGCCAACGCGAGCGGGTCGGCGGACAGCTGCGCGCCGGACTCGTCGGCCTGGTACTCCCGCGAGCGGCTGATCGAAAGCTGGATGAGCCCGGCCGCGAGCGGGCCGAGGAAGATCATCAGCAGCTCGGCGAACGGGTTGCGGTCACGGTCGCCGCCGCCACCGAAGAACAGCGCGAAGTTGGCGAGCATCGTGATGCCGGCGGCGATCGTCCCGGCGACCGACGAGATCAGGATGTCGCGGTTGTAGACGTGGCTGAGCTCGTGGGCGAGGACGGCGCGCAGCTCGCGTTCGGTCAGCATCCCGAGGATCCCCTCGGTGGCGCAGACCGCCGCGTGCCGGGGACTGCGCCCCGTGGCGAAAGCGTTGGGCGCCGCAGTCGGCGAGACGTACAGGCGCGGCATCGGCTGCCGGGCGCTGGTCGCGAGCTCTCGCACGATGCGGTACATCGCCGGCTGCTCGGCCTCGCTGACCGGCCGCGCGCGCATCGTGCGCAGCGCGATCCGATCGGAGTTGAAGTAGCTGTAGCCGTTCATCGCGACCGCGAGGACGAGCCCGATGATCAGCCCCTGGCGCCCGGCGATCGCGCCGCCGACGACGACGAACAGCGCTCCGAGCGCGCCGAACAGGACCGCCGTCTTGAAGCCGTTCTGCACGCCATGCACGTCAGGTGAACGTACGGCACCGCGCCCGGCGTTCCCGCGGTGTGCGGCGGGCCGCACCGCGTCCTCTGGTTGACTGCCCACCATGTCGGCCATCGATCACCTGGTGCATGCGAACGGCAAGTACACGGCGACGTTTCCGGGGCCGCGCCCGCTGCGTCCGAAGCTGCGACTCGCGGTCCTCGCCTGCATGGACTCCCGGCTGGACCTGTTCGGAGCGCTCGGCCTGGAGATCGGCGACGCGCACCTGATCCGCAACGCCGGTGGGATCCCCACCGACGACGTGCTGCGGTCGCTGGCGCTGAGCCAGCGCTCCCTCGGCACCCGCGAGGTCGTGATCATCCATCACACCGAGTGCGGGATGGACGGGTTCGACGACGAGGCGTTCCGCGCCGAACTCGCGGCGGAGACCGGCGAGGCCCCGCCGTGGCGCGTGCGCGGCTTCACCGATCTGCACGAAGACACCCGGCGTTCGGTACAGATCGTCCGTGACTGCCGGTGGATCCCCTACCGCGACGACGTCCGCGGCTTCGTCTTCGACGTGGCGACGGCCGCGATCACCGAGGTGACCTAACCGGACTGCCAGCGGAAGGAGCGCATCAGCTGGTGCACCCGCTGCTGCAGTTCGTCGAACTGGTCACCAGCCAGGACGAACTCGGCGAGCAGCGCAAGCGGTTGGCCGTTCGGCGAGGGCATCACGTAGCGGCGGGTGTCGGGCGCCGCATCGATGTCGACCAGCTCGTGCGCCGGGGCACCAGGGGCCACCTCACGGGTGTCGAGCTCGTCCGCGCTGTCCAGCAGGCCGATCGTGAGCGCACCGGTCGCCTCGCGCAGATCGTCCTCGACGACCACGGTGCTCAGCACCGCGAGCAGCGGCGACCCGGCAACCTCCTCGGGCACCCCGGCGTCCCCCGGACTCAGCACGATCCACTCGCGACAGTCCATCTCGAACGCCGGTAGGACCAAGTCGGACATGAGCCTCGCATCTCCCTTGTCGCCTACCGTTGCCCGTCCTGTCTATAGGCCTCCTACCCGCCTGGCAAGATCGCCTCACGCGGCCCACGCATCGGGCCGGATCGGGTCCGGCGGACCAAAGTGAGCCAGCCCACGAGCAGAAAGCGGGCTGTAAACGTAATATGAATGCGCTGCGGCGCGCCTTATTTTCCGGGCGCTATCGCCGATCCGATGCCGGGAGGCACCAACCCGCATGGCCAAGAACGTCGAACAACTCGATCAGGTCGTGATTCGTATCGCCGGCGACTCCGGCGACGGCATGCAGCTGACGGGTGATCGCTTCACCCAGGAAACCGCGATCTTCGGCAACGACCTCGCCACCTTCCCGAACTTTCCTGCCGAGATCCGGGCGCCGCAGGGCACGCTCGCCGGCGTGTCGTCGTTCCAGGTGCACTTCGCCGACCACGACATCCTGACCCCGGGCGACCGGCCGGACGTCCTCGTCGCGATGAATCCGGCCGCCCTCAAGGCGAATCTCGGCGACGTGCCCAAGGGCGGCACGCTGATCATCGACACGCACGACTTCACCACGCGCGCCCTCGCCCGGGTCGGCTGGCACACCAACCCGCTCGAGGACGGCACCCTCGAGGGCTTCACCGTCCACCAGGTCGACCTCACCCAGCTCACCCTCGATGCGCTCGCGGGCAGCGAGCTGTCCCGCAAGGACGCCGGCCGCAGCAAGAACATGTTCGCGCTGGGGTTGCTGTCGTGGATGTACTCGCGGCCCACGGAGGGCACGCTGGAGTTCGTCCGGCAGAAGTTCGTCCACCGCCCGGACGTCGCCGAGGCCAACATCATCGCGTTCAAGGCGGGCTGGAACTTCGGCGAGACCACCGAGGCGTTCGCCGTCTCGTACGAGGTCAAGCCGGCGACGGTCCCTGCCGGCACCTACCGCAACATCAGCGGCAACCTGGCGCTGGCGTACGGGCTGATCGCGGCCTCGAAGCGCTCCGGGCTGCCGCTGTTCCTCGGCGCGTACCCCATCACGCCGGCGTCCGACATCCTGCACGAGCTGTCCAAGCACAAGCGGTTCGGCGTGCGCACCTTCCAGGCCGAGGACGAGATCGCCGGCATCGGCGCCGCGCTCGGGGCCGCGTTCGGCGGGGCACTGGGCGTCACCACGTCATCCGGCCCGGGCATCGCGCTCAAGGGCGAGACGATCGGGCTCGCCGTGTCGCTCGAGCTGCCGCTGATCATCTGCGACATCCAGCGCGGCGGCCCGTCCACCGGCCTGCCCACCAAGACCGAGCAGTCCGATCTGCTGCAGGCGATGTTCGGACGCAACGGCGAGGCGCCGGTGCCGATCGTGGCCGCCCAGTCACCGCACGACTGCTTCGATGCGGCCCTCGAGGCGGCGCGGATCGCGATCACCTACCGCACGCCGGTGTTCCTGCTCTCCGACGGCTACCTCGCCAACGGCTCCGAGCCGTGGCGCGTCCCGTCCGTCGACGGCCTGCCCGACCTGACCGTCGAGTTCGCCACCTCCCCGAACGGGACGGGCGCCGAGGAAGGCGTCTTCCTGCCCTACCTGCGCGACCCGGAGACGCTCGCCCGGCCGTGGGCGGTGCCCGGCACGGCGGGGCTCGAGCACCGGATCGGCGGCATCGAGAAGGCCGACCGCACCGGCAACATCAGCTACGACCCCGACAACCACGACTTCATGGTCCGCACCCGGCAGGCGAAGGTCGACGGCATCGCTCGGTCGCTGCCCCCGCTGCAGGTGGACGATCCGGACGGGGACGCGCGCGTCCTCGTCCTCGGCTGGGGTTCGACGTACGGGCCGATCGGCGCCGCGTGCCAGCAGGTGCGCATGGCGGGCGCGTCCGTCGCGCAGCTGCACCTGCGGCACCTCAACCCGTTCCCGAGCGACCTCGGGGACATCCTCGCGAGCTACGCCAAGGTCGTCATCCCCGAGATGAACCTCGGGCAGCTGGCGATGCTCATCCGCGCTCGCTACCTGGTGGACGCGATCAGCGTCACCCAGGTCCGTGGCCTGCCGTTCAAGGCCGACGAGCTCGCGGAAATGCTTCAGGGAGTTATCACGCATGACTGAGCCACGCTTGCGGAGCGCAAAATGAGCACTGAACTCGGCCTCAAGCCGAAGGACTTCAAGACCGACCAGGAGGTCCGCTGGTGCCCGGGCTGCGGTGACTACGCGATCCTCGCCGCCGTGCAGGGCTTCATGCCCGAGCTGGGCATCCCGCGCGAGGACATCGTCTTCGTATCGGGCATCGGCTGCTCGTCGCGTTTCCCGTACTACATGAACACCTACGGCATGCACTCCATCCACGGCCGGGCGCCGGCGATCGCCACCGGGCTGTCGACCACGCGTCGCGATCTGTCGGTATGGGTCGTCACCGGCGACGGCGACGCGCTCTCGATCGGCGGCAACCACCTCATCCACGCGCTGCGCCGCAACGTCAACCTGAAGATCCTGCTGTTCAACAACCGGATCTACGGGCTGACGAAGGGGCAGTACTCCCCCACGTCCGAGCTCGGCAAGATCACCAAGTCGTCGCCGATGGGATCGATCGACGCTCCGTTCAACCCGGTGTCCATTGCGCTGGGCGCCGAGGCGACCTTCGTCGCGAGGACGCTGGACTCGGATCGGCAACACCTGACGTCGGTGCTGCGTGCCGCGGCCGCGCACGAGGGCACCGCGCTCGTCGAGATCTACCAGAACTGCAACATCTTCAACGACGGCGCGTTCGACGTCCTGAAGGAACCCGACACCCGCGACGACTTCACCATCCGGCTCGAGCACGGCCAGCCGCTGCGCTTCGGTGCGGACGGCGTCAAGGCCGTCGTGCGTACCGCCGACGACGGATCGCTCGCGATCGAGGAGAACGTCGCCGAGGACGACCCGCGGCTGGTGATCCACGACGCGCACCACGAGCACCCGTCCTACGCGTTCGCCCTGTCCCGGCTCTCGAACATCGACAGCCGGTACGCGCCGATGGGTGTCTTCCGCGACGTGCAGCGGCCGGTGTACGACACGTTGATGAGCGAGCAACTCGATAAGGCCGCCGCGAAGCAGCCCGGCGACGAGAGCGCGCTGCAGTCGCTGCTGCTCGGCAACGACACCTGGTCCGTCGCCTGACGGTGCCCGGCGCCGCGGCCCGGCCGGTGCCGGCGGTGCTCGGCAGCGCCGGGCTGGTGTGCGTAGTAGTCGGGACGTTCCTGCCGTGGCTGTACTCGGGCAGCCGGTCGCGCAACAGTTACGCGACCGACGGCGCGGTGCGGCGGCTGCTGGGCGTTGACGGGCTCGGCGGCGCGGCGCTGGCCGCGTGGCCGTTCGTCGCGATGGCGTGCGCGGTGGCGATCGCGGCGTTGCTGGTCGGTCTCCTGCGCCTAGCGGCACTCGTGGGAATGGTTGCGGCGCTCGGCGCGGCCGCTGGCGCCGTCGCGATGCTTGCCGCGGATGACAGCGGGGCAATTCGGCCCGCGAACCTGGGACCAATGGTGACCTTGGTCGGTTCGCTGGCGGTCCCCGCGGCGATTACCATCCACCTGTTGATCTCGATGCGATCGAACAGGAGACGATGGTGACCGATCCGTCGCAACCGGGCGAACCCGGTTCGAGCCCGTCGGAGTACGGGCCACCCGCGCAGGACGGGCCACCGCCACCCCCGCAGTACGGGCCACCCCCGCAGTACGGGCCACCCCCGCAGTACGGGCCGCCCCCGCAGTACGGGCCACCCCCGCAGTACGGACCGCCGCAACCGCAGTACGCCTCGCCGCCGCACGAGGCACCTCCCGCCTACCCGCTCATGCCGCCGGCGCCCGCGCAACCGCACCGGCGCGGAAAGCTGCTCAGCGCTCTGACCGCGGTCGTGGTCCTCGGCGGTGGCGGCGTGGCCACCTACGTCGCGCTGTCGGACACCAGCTCCGAGCATGGCGCCGGCTCGCCTCGCGCAGCGGTCGAGAACGTCATCGGCGACATCAACAACTCCGACCTCGTCGGCATGCTGGACGCCCTCGCCCCGCCCGAGCGCACCGCCATCGCCGATCCGCTGATCAAGGACTTCGACGAGCTCAAGCGCACGCACATCCTGAGCGGCACCGCCGATCTGAGCCACCTGTCGGGCGCGACGGCCACCTTCAGCGGCCTGACCTACGGGCCGACGATCACCGTCAATGATCATGTGCAGATCGTCCAGCTGACGGGGGGAACGGTGCACATCGACGCCGACCTCAGCAAGCTGCCGTTCAGCTCCGAGTTCATCAACGAGATATCCCCGGACCACGGGTTGTCGGGGACCCAGTCGCAGACGGTAAACATCGCCGACGCGGTTCGCCGGAACGGCCCGATCCGGATCGCCACCGAGAAGGTGGGTGGCCGCTGGTACCCGAGCCTGCTGTACACGATCGCCGACAACGCCACGGCCGGCTCGGGCCTCCCGACACCGACGGCGAGGGACGTGATCCCCGCTGTGGGCGCGGCATCGTCCGAGGACGCCGTCAAGACGCTCGTCAACACCCTGCTCGACGGCGACATCGCCGGCGCGATCAAGGTGCTCTCGCCGTCCGAACTCGCGGCGCTGCACGACTACGGGGGCGTGATCATCGACCAGGTCGGCCCCTCCTACCCGGCCGCGCCGGTCACGTTGGACCGCCTCGAACTGCACAGCAAGCCCGGGCCGAACGGCACCCAGCTGGTCGTGCTGGACGGCTTCGCCGCTCGGATCAAGGGCCTGGGGCAGCTGGGCATGGAGATCGACGGCGACTGCGTGCGCGTGACTGTCAGTGGTCGCACGCAGCGGTTGTGTGCCGCCCAGGAGGAGCACCAGCTCGAGCAGCTGTTCAAGCAGCTCGCCGGCAAGTCGCTCACCCCGGCGCAGCGGCAAGCGCTGCAGGACCTGTCCGACGCCACGAACCTCGACGGCGGCATCGTCACCACACAGGTCGACGGCAAGTGGTACGTGAACCCGATCCAGACGATCTTCGGCGCGACGACGAGCCTGCTGCAACGCTTCCAGGGCAACGACCTGCTGGAGCTCATCAGCCTGTTCAAGGAGCTCGCAGGCGCGACCGCGTTCGGCTCCTCGTCCGGCGGCGGCGGGGTGTTCTGCCCCGGCCCGACACCCTGCTAACCGTCACCCTGCTAACCATCAGCCTGCGCACCATCTGCCTGCGCACCATCCATAGTTGTCCCGGCTTCGTCGTGCTATAGCCGGACGAAGCCGGGACAACTCGGTGGTGTTGGGCGGCTGGGTATTCGCACGCCCACGGTCCGTAGCCTGGACGCGTGCCCGAGCGATCCGAGTTGTCCGGGCCTCGTCGTGCTATAGCCGGACGTAGCCGGGACAACTCGCAGGACGAGCGGCGCAAGGGCCTGCTGTACGGCACCGCCGCCTACTTCCTCTGGGGCGCCTTCCCGCTCTACTTCCCGCTGCTCGAGCCGGCCGGCACCGTCGAGATCCTCGCCGAGCGAATGGCGTGGTCGCTCATCGTCATGCTGATCGTCCTGCGCCTCGGGTCCGGCTTCGCCGGCGTGCGTAGGGTCGTCGCGAACCGGCGACAGCTGCGGCTGCTCGCCATCGCCGCGGTGTTCATCTCGTTCAACTGGGGCACCTACATCTTCGGCGTCAACACCGGTCACGTCGTCGAGACGAGCCTGGGCTACTTCATCAACCCGCTGCTGACCATCCTGCTCGGCGTCGTGGTGCTCAAGGAGCGCCTGCGCCCGGCCCAGTGGGTGGCGGTCGGCATCGGCACGGTCGCGGTGCTGGTGATCGCGATCGACTACGGGCGCCCGCCGTGGATCGCGCTCGTGCTCGCCGTCTCGTTCGGCATGTACGGGTTCTGCAAGAAGCAGGCCGACGTCGGCGCCGTCGACTCGCTCACCGTGGAGACCGGCGTCCAGTTCGTCCCCGCGCTGATCGCGATCGCCGTCATCGGCGCCCAGGGCGATCTCGTCTTCGGCACGCGGCCGGCGACGTCCGTCCTCCTGGTGGGGCTCGGGGTCGTCACCGTCATTCCGTTGCTGTTCTTCGCCGCCGGCACCCGCCGGCTGCCGCTCAGCGTCGTGGGCCTGCTGCAGTACCTCGCGCCCGTATTGCAGTTCTCGGTCGGCGTCGGGATCCGGCACGAGTCGCTGCCCGCCGCCGAGCTCGTCGGCTTCTGCCTGGTGTGGCTCGCGCTCATCGTCCTGACGGTCGACGGGCTGCGCAGCCAGCGGGCGTCCCGGCAGCTCGCCGATTGCGCCGAGGCAGCCTCGGTCTGAGCCTTTCGCGCAGTTTGTGAGGCGCCAGCGGGGACTTAAGACCCTCACCCGGTGCGCCATGCGGCCGATGAGAGGTGCATGAATGCGCTCGTGTTCCGCGCCGTAGACGCCGTGCGGCCGGAGGACACGCCTCGCCCGGTCGTCCATCGCGCCTGCTTCCGCTTCGGCCATCGCAACTGGGGGCACGCGGTTTCTCGAGCAGAGACCTCATGAAAGGTCGGGTGGCCCTCGGCAGCGTCAGCCTGCTGCTGCTCATCGGCTTCATCATCGATCTCCGCCTACAGCCAGGCGGCGAGAAGGTCACCCGCGACATCGACGACATCACCCAGTTCCTCGCCGCGAGCGCGACCGCGCTCAGCGCCGCGCTGCGCGCCCGCCGGGAGAGCGGCCGGGCGCGGTTGTCCTGGCAACTGATCGCGGCCGGCGTCGCCTGCTGGGCCGCCGGGCAGTCCGTCTGGTCCTACTACGAGGTCATCGTCGGCGAGCCTGCGCCGTTCCCGTCCCTTGCCGACGTCGGCTACCTCGCGCTCCCGTTGCTCGCCATGGCCGGG
This sequence comes from uncultured Actinomycetota bacterium, assembly GCA_963797455.1. Lineage (GTDB taxonomy): Bacteria > Actinomycetota > Actinomycetes > Mycobacteriales > Jatrophihabitantaceae > Jatrophihabitans. The sequence continues at coordinate 1,559,260 of CAWCPK010000001.1, forward strand.
CTGCTCGCCCGACCGTCCCAGGCGTTCGCCGGCCGCGGCCGGGTGCGCATCGGGCTCGACGTGCTGCTCGTCATCGTCTCGCTGTTCACCGCCAGCTGGGCCACCACGCTCGGCGAGGTCTATCGGGGCGGCTCGGGCTCGATGCTGGCCCGCACCGTCAGCCTCGCCTACCCGGCCGGCGACCTCGCCCTGCTGACGATCGTGGTCACCGTCCTCGCGTACGCACACGCCGGCGGGCGGTTCGGGCTGGTCTGCATCGGCACCGGCCTGGCCGCCCTCGCCGTCGCCGACAGCGGCTTCGCCTACTTCGTCGCCGTCGGGAGCTACCACACCGGCAACCTCATCGACGTGTGCTGGGTCGCCGGGTTCGCCATCCTCGGTTGGGCGGCCATCGTCGACCACGCCGAGGAGTGGCACGCGCGCCGCGCCCGGACGCCGTACACGACGCTGCTCCTGCCGTACGTCCCGTCCATCGTCGGCCTGACGTTCGCGGTGTGGCATCTCGCCCCGGCCGACGGCGACAAGCTGCTGCCGGCGTCGGCCGCCGTGATGGTGGTCGTCCTGCTCATCCGGCAGATCGTGGCCGTGCTCGAGAACGCCGACCTGGCCGACCGGATGAAGCACCAGGCGTTCCACGACGTGCTCACCGGCCTCGCGAACCGCGCGCTGTTCAACGACCGGCTCGCCCACGCTCTCGACCTGCGTCGGCGCGACCCTCGCCCGCTCACCGTTCTGCTGATCGACCTGGACGACTTCAAGATCATCAACGACTCGCTCGGCCACCCGGCCGGGGACGAGCTGCTCGTCCAGGTCGGCGAGCGGCTGCGCACCGCGGCCCGTGCCGGGGACACCGTCGCCCGGCTGGGCGGGGACGAGTTCGCCATCCTGATGGAGGACGGCGGCGACCCGGCCGAGGTGGTGCGCCGCACCCTCGCCCAGCTCTCCGAACCCGTCCGGCTCGGTGAGCGCGCGGTGATCACCACCGGCAGCGTCGGGATCGCGACCCTCGGCCCGTCCAGCCCGCAGCTCTCCGCGACCGAGATGCTCAAGCACGCCGACATCGCCATGTACACGGCGAAGCGCAGCGGGAAGGGCGTCGCCCGCACCTATTCCGACGAGATGGCCGAGCTCAGCGACGGGCACCTCGACCTGCGCACCGCACTGCTGTCCGACGTCACGAACGGGCGCATCAGCCTGGCGTTCCAGCCGATCTACCTCGCGGACGGCGACCTGTACGCGGTCGAGGCACTGGCGAGATGGTCGCACGGCGGCGAGTTGGTCGACCCAGAGACCTTCCTGCCGATCGCGCGCGAGCTCGGCTGCATCGCGGCCCTGGACGAGATCGTGCTGCGCAACGCCGCGGCGGAGGTTGCGACGACGGACCGGATCACGCTGTCGGTGAACGTCGACAGCCGCACGCTCGTGGGCGGCCAGTACGCGGCGCTGGTCGCGGAGGTACTGCGCGCGACGGGCCTGCCGGCGACGCGGCTGGTCGTCGAGGTCCTCGAGCTGAGCCTGATCGAGTACAACCCCACCGCCCTGCAGACGCTGAAGGACCTGCGCGCGACCGGCGTGCGGATCGCAGTGGACGACTTCGGGGCCGGCTACGCCACGCTGGCCAGGCTGCGGGCCCTGCAGCCGGACGTCCTCAAGATCGACCGCAGTCTCGTCGCCGGCAGCGCGCTCGACGATGCCTCGATGATCCTGCTCGACGGTGCCGCCGCGTTGGCTCGCCAGATCGGCGCGCACGTCGTCGCGGAAGGCATCGAGACCGAGGGGCAGCTCAACGCCGCGATCGCCGCGGGCTGCGACGCGCTGCAAGGATTCCTGCTCGCCCGCCCAGCCCCGTCCGAGGAGTTCCTGCGTATCGTCAGCGCGGGTGCGGCCCAGGGCCACGCGTTCGCACCTGCGCGCAACCTGCACGCGATCCCGGCCGAAGCGGTCGGCTGAGGCTCAGCCTCCGGCGTAGGGGCGGTGAATCCGGACAACGCACGGTGTATTCCTCGCCGGACGGAGTAAGCTCCGTGTGAGCTTGCGTCCGCGGGGTGTGTCCGCAAGCCTGTTCATGGCGAGACGGGGGAACGATGGGGACTGCCATGCCGTACCGGCTGGTGTTCGCGGCACGGGACGGGCTGCTCGACGCAGCGCGCGCCCTCGAGGCGGACGGCAAGGACGGCCAGACGTTCGGCCGCTACGAATATTCGTCGCTGTTCCTCGCGGTCGTTGACGCGGCCGGCGAGGTCGTCGGCGCGGCACGGGTGATCCTGCCCGGACCGGCCGGCCTGAAGACGATCAACGACCTACCGGAGGCCGCGCGCGCGGTGCGGACCGCGGGCATCGACCCGGACCGGACCTGGGACGTCGCGTCGTTCACGGTGCGCGAGGGGTCACGTGCGCTCGTCGCCGCGGCGCTGTGCCACGGGCTCGTCCAGATGTTGCGGGCCAACCGGGTCCGCGCGGTCGTGGCGACGCTGGACGCAGACAGCCGGCGGATGCTTTCGACCGTCGGACTGCTGCCCGGATCGCTTCCGGGCACCGGTACTCCAGGCCCGGCGAGCGCGCCGATGTGGGCGCCGGTCAGCGAACTGCTCGATCTGCAGCGGACGGCGAACCGGGACGGCTATCGGCTGGTGTCGCTGGGGATCGGCTTGGAGGGCGTCCGCCTCCCGCCGCGCGCGGACCTGCTCGTCACGTCTGGGCTGCGCCTGGCGCTGGCCTCGGCCGCGATACGGGAACTCGCCCCGACTGCCTAGCCGGCTCAGTCAGCCGTCCGATCGTCGAACATCCGATCGTCGATGTCGGTCGACGCGGTGAGCCGGACGTCGGCGAAGGTCGGCCACTGCACGATCCAGTCCACCACCTCGCTGGCCGGCATCGGCCGCGAGATGTGGTAGCCCTGCAACGCGCCGACCCCCATCGCGATGAGATCGGCCGCGGTCGCAGCGTCTTCGACACCTTCGGCGACCGTGCGCATCCCGAGCGCGCGGGCCATCTGCACGGTCGAGGCGACGATCATTCGGCTGCGCTCGTCCGACCCGATCGGTGAGACGAAGGTGCGGTCCAGCTTGAGCTCGTCGACAGGCAGGTCGCGCAGATAGGCCAGCGACGAGAAGCCCGTGCCGTAGTCGTCGATCGAGATCTGGATGCCGTGCTGGCGGACGTCCTGCAGGATCTCGCGGGCCCGTTCCGGCTCGGCGATGAACGACTCCTCGGTGACCTCGAGGACGATCTTGTCGGGCGGCACGCCGGCCTCGGCCATCGCCTCGTTCAGGCGGGGGACGAAGACGCCGCTGAGCAGTTCGGGTGGCGCGCAGTTGATCGCCACCCGCAGCCGCAGCCCGGCGGCCTGCCACCGTGCGATGTCGGCGACGGCCAGCCGCACCACCTCCTGGGAGAGCAGCGGCATCAGGCCCGCGCGGCGAGCGGCGGGCAGGAACGCGACGGGCGTCAGGAGGCCGTCGACCGGGTGCCGCCAGCGGACGAGCGCCTCCAGGGCACACGGACGCAGCGTGGACGCGTCGATCTGCGGCTGGTACCAGACCTCGAGCTCGCCGTTCTGGATGCCGCGGCGCAGCTGCTCGGAGATGCGCAGCTTCGCCTTCGAGAAGTCGTCGTGGAACGAGTCGTAGAGCGCGATGCCGGAGCGGGCGTGCTTGGCGCGATACATCGCGACCTCGGCGCGGCGCACCAGCTCGTTGCTGTCGCACGTCTCGTCCGCGCAGCAGCTGACGATACCCACCGAGGCGCTGAGCGCGACATCGATGCCGTCCACCCGCAGCGGTTGACTGAGCGTGTCCAGCACCTGGTGGGCAATGTCCATCATCGCCAGGCTGTCGCCGTCGATGGCGAGGATGCCGAACTCGTCGCCACCGAGCCGGGTGACCAGCGCGTGCGGCGGGACGGCGTCCTGGATCCGGGCGCCGACCCGTTCCAGGACGTGGTCGCCGGCGGTGTGCCCGAGGGTGTCGTTGATGTCCTTGAAGCCGTCGAGGTCGAGCACGATCAGCGCGACCTCGGCGCCGTCCCCGAGGACGACGTCGATCCGCGAACGCAGCGCGCGGCGGTTGGGCAGCCGGGTGAGTTCGTCGGTGTGCGAGCGGGCCAGCGCCTCCACGGCGCGGCGCGCCTCGTGCAGCGCCAGCACCAGCCGACCGCCGGCGCCGAGCAGCGTGATCACCGCCGGTATCGCGATGTAGGTACCCAGACTGCCGGACGGCCGCAGCGCCAGCACCAGCACCGCCAACCCGGAGGCGGCGCCGATGACCGGGCCGCCGGAGCGTGTCGACAGGGTGCGGGAGGCCAGTTCTGCCGGGCGACACGCGCTGCCGACGAGGAGTGTGAGGCCGGCGGCCCAGGCCGCGCCGTGCAGCAGCGACAAGGACGACGGCGTCCCCGACGTGAGGTCGTCGATGAAGTGCGTGTCGGCGAAGCCGAGGAACAGGAAGGCGACGCTGAGCGGAAGCGCGCGTCGCAGGCTGACGCGCAGCCGCAACGCCACTTGCGCGAGGACGAGCATCGCGAGCATGACGTCAAAGATCGGATAGAGCAGGGCGATCAGGACGGCCCCGCCGTCGCCGCGGTGGTGTGCCTCGATGGGTAGCAACAGGACGCCGCTGGCCAGACAAGTGGTGCCGCCGGTGATCACGATGACGTCGAGCCAGACCGCCAGCGAACTGCGGATCCGCACTCCTCCGTCGAAGACGAGGAAGCCGGTCAGCACGACATACGCGGCGAGGAACAACACCTCGTCGGCAGTCGGGATGCCGGCGAGCCGGCTGATGGCCCGCGTCGTCACGACCACCGCGCCGCCGCCCCAGAGCGCGACGGCACCGAGCAGCAGCGCGAGCGGGCCGCGCCGGGATCGATCGACCATGACTGTCAGGACCAGCCGGGCGACCTGCACGAGGAAGAAGGCGCCGACGAGGACCGCGAAGACGCTGCGTTGGACGTGTTTGTCGGATCCGTCGAGGGCGCGTGCCGTCAACGGGCCGGCCGCGATCAGGACCCAGCTGAGGACACCGAGTGGCTGCACCGCATTCCGTAACGCCTTCGCGCGCCTGTCCAGCAATGCCTCCACTGTCGCGTCCGTCCCGATCGGCCCTCCGTGGCTCTCACCAGATTCATCGGATACCTGGACCCGAACTTGAGGTCGAAGGATGAGTTCCGGGTGGACGAATAGTCCGATCCATGCGCAAACCTGGCCGGTGCGGGCACTGGCCACCGCCGCCGTCGACGTCGCAGGTCGGCACGGCAGAATCTGCCGGGTGATCCCTGACGCGGCGTGGGCCGTCCTTGCCGGACTGCTCGGCCTGGCGACCGGATCGTTCCTCAACGTCGTCATCTACCGGGTGCCGGCCGGCGAATCGGTCGTGCGCCCGCCGTCGCGCTGCCCCGCGTGCGGCGCCGCCATCCGCAACCGGCACAACGTCCCGGTGCTCGGCTGGCTGGTGCTGCGCGGCAGGTGCTACGACTGCAAGGCGCCGATCAGCCCGCGGTACCCGATCGTCGAGCTGATCACCGGCCTGCTTTTCGTGGCGGTGACATGGCGCATCCTCGATCTCGACCTCGCGTCGGCGTTGCCTGCCTACCTGTACTTCGCCGCGATCGGCGTAGCGCTGACGATGATCGACATCGACCACAAGCGGCTGCCGGACAAGATCGTGCTGCCGTCGTGGGTCGTCGTGGCCGGGCTGCTGACCATCGCCACGATCGCGTCCGGCGACTGGGGCGCGCTGGCCCGGGCCGGCATCGGAGCGGCCGGCCTGTTCACCCTCTACTTCACCCTCGCGTTCAGCTACCCGGCCGGGATGGGGATGGGCGACGTCAAGCTCGCCTTCATCCTCGGCGCCGTGCTGGGCTACCTGTCGTGGTCGACGTTCGCGGTCGGGGCGTTCGGCGGGTTCCTGCTCGGCTCGCTCGGCGGCATCGTGCTGCTGGCCACCCGGCGCGGCAGCCGGAAGTCCCAGATCCCGTTCGGGCCCTACATGATCGCCGGCGCCCTGCTGGCGATCTTCGTCGCGCATCCCGTCGCGCAGGCCTACCTGCACCTCCTGGGCCGCGACTGACCTGCGACGATCGGGGGATGTCCGAGCCGACCGGTCTCCTGCTCGCGCTGCGCGCATCGACGGCCGACCTGATCAAGTCCCTCACCGGGCTGCACTGGTCCGACGCCGACGTCGCCGCCCCGTCGCTGTGTGCTGGTTGGACGCGCGGCCACGTCCTCACCCACATCGCGCGCAACGCCGACGGCATCGCCGACACGCTCGCCGGAGCGTTGCGCGGCGAGATCGTCGAGCGCTACCCGGGCGGGCGGGCGGCCCGCGACGCGGCGATCTCCGCCGGTGCGGGCCGGCCCTACGCCGCGTTGGTTGCCGACGTCCGCGAGTCGGCCCAGCGTTTGGACCGCGTCCTCGGCGCGATCGGCGACGCGGACGGCTGGGGGCTGCCGACCGACGACGACATCGCGCAGGCGTGGGTGTACCGGCGGTGGCGCGAGGTGGAGATCCACCGCGTCGACCTCGCCGCGGACTACCCGCCGGACAGGTGGCCGCCGATGTTCGTCGCCGAGGGTTTGACCGACGTCGCCCGGACGCTCGAGTCACGCGTGGACGGCGCGGTGCGGGTGACCGTCACCGCGGAGGGCTCGCTGTCGCCGGAGCTCGTCGGCTCGGAGTGGACGGCTGGTTCGGGGTCGCCCCTCGAGGTTCGCGGGCCGGACTGGGCGGTGCTCGCCTGGCTCGTCGGCCGGGCCGCCGCGGCGGGAGATGCCTTGACCGTCGCGCCGCCGCTGGCCGACTGGCGCTGACGAGGGTCGGGCTTGTTCACGAGCGGGTCGCGCCGGTCGCTTCGATGAAGTGCGAGAGCAGCGGCCGCCGATCGTCGCGCCGCCAGGCGAGGACGAGCTCGCTGGACGTGACCCCGCGGACGTCGCGCACCGCGATCGCGTCATCGCGGAACAGGTGCGCGTTCCCGGCCGCGATGAGACACACCCCGAGGCCGGCGGTGAGCGCCTCGATCGTCTCGTCCGTCGTCGCGATCTCCGCACCGATCCGTGCGGGACGGCCCCCGCGGGCCTCCACGGCCAGCCAGTAGTCCCGTAACGCGCCCGACGACTCGGGCAGGGCGAGGAACGGGTCGTCGAGCAGCTCGGCGAAATCGATCACCTCCCTGGCGGCCAGGCGATGGCCGGCAGGAAGCAGCACCTGGCGTGGCTCGGTCGCGACCTCGAGCCAGCGGAACCGCTCGGGTCTCGGCAGCGGCAGCCAGACGAACGCCGCATCGGTCGCGCTGCCGTCCGTGGCGCCGAGCCCGCCGGTCGGATCGTCCCACGCAACCTGGCGGATCCGCAGCTGCGCACCGGGGGCGGCGGTGGCGAAGCGCGCACGGACCGCCGGAAGCAGGCCGCGGCCGAGACCGGTGCTGATGCCGATGACCAGCGTCGCCTCGGCGCTCGCGGCCGCACCGGCGAGCTCGCCCTCGGCCAGCTCCCACGCGGCCAGGACGGCGCGGGCCGATGGCAGCAGCGCCGCACCGGCCGTCGTCAGCCGGACCGCCCGGCGATCACGATCGAACAGCCGCACGCGCAGCTGGTTCTCGAGTGCCCGGATCTGCTTCGACAGCGCGGGTTGGCTCAGATACAGCGCCTCGGCGGCGCGGCCGAAGTGCAGCTGCTCGGCAACCGCAACGAAGTACCGCAGGTCGCGCAGGTGCACGTCCATTGCTCTTGGTTATCACAGGAGGTCTTGGACGGGCGACGGCTTTACGTCCGAGGCTGGCGGTGTAGAGGAACACGCAACGAGAGGAGCAGGGCCATGGCAGCCGAGCGGGTCTGGTTCGTGACCGGCGCGACGAGCGGCTTCGGTCGAGCGATCACCGAGGCAGCGCTCGCCGACGGCGACATCGTCGTCGGAGTCGGGCGACGGGCCGAACAACTCGACGATCTCGCGGCCGCGCATCCGGACCGTGTCGAGGCGCGCCGTCTCGACGTCACCGACCTGCCGGCAGCGCGGGCCGCCATCGCCGATGTCATCGCGCGCTACGGCAGGATCGACGTGCTGGTGAACAACGCCGGCCACGGGCAGGTCGGCGCCGCCGAGGAGACGACCGAGGACGAGTTGCGCTCGCTGTTCGAGCTGCACTTCTTCGCCGCCGTCGAGCTCACCCGTGCCGTGCTGCCCAGCATGCGCGAGCGACGCGCCGGGGCCATCGTCCAGATGTCGTCGATGGGTGGCCAGATGACCTACCCGGGCTTCTCGGCCTACGTCGCGACGAAGTTCGCGCTCGAGGGCTGGTCCGAGGCGCTGGCGTCCGAGGTGCGGCCGTTGGGGATCGACGTCCTCATCGTCGAGCCAGGCGCGTTCCGCACCGAGCTGGCCGGCTTCGGAGTCGTCGAGAGCGCCGAGATCGCGGACTACGCCGAGACGGTCGGCCCCACGCGGGAGTCGAACCGGAAGGTCCACGGCAACCAGCCCGGCGATCCCGCGAAGGCCGCGGCGGCGATCCGCTCCGCGCTGGCCGCCGAGAACGCGCCGCTGCGACTGGCGCTGGGCGAGGACTCCATCGAGGCGATCCGCGGGCACCTGCATTCGGTGGCGGACGAACTGGCGGCCTGGGAGGACGTCGGCCGGGCCACGTCTCTGGCCTGATCAGTGCTTGCCGGGCCCCGCTCTTTGATTTGAGTGTGATAGCCGACAGCGCCGGCACCGCGAGGTGCGGCCGTTCGGGCGTAGTGCGTGGCGGACCGGCCACCCTCCCAAGGTCATCCGCGACGAGCTGGCCGCCCGCCACGGCCGGCCCAGCCACCGCCCCCGCTGGATTACCGAGCCGATCGGGTTTCCCAGCATCCGCTCGCCGGGCGCGGCAGCCGCTCAGGTAGTGCGTGCGTGGTGCGCGCGTCGACTCATGCGGGCGTGGGCGATGACGACGACGTTGACGACGCTGCCGGCGACCAGGCCGATGAGCCCGCCCCAGTCCGAGGCGGAGTCTCCGAAGGGCAGCATGCCCCACCCACCGACAAACATCAGGAGCACCGAACACGGGATTCCGAGCAGGCCGAGCGGCATGATCTCGAGGCCATCCACGCCACGGATCACCGTCGGCCCGGTGATGACGGCGGTGACGGCCACGACGGCGAGATAGCCAACGACTCCGAGCCAGAACCAGTGCTCGCGGACGCTCGGCTTCACGCCGCCCATTCTCGCGCCGCGGGTGCGGCTCGACGACCGGCGAACGGGCCTGTCGTTGGTCCCGCGAAACATGTGCACCACTGTGCTGCCTCGGTGAGTCACCGCATTGGGGCCGTCACTCAGGCGCCCGTCCGAGCCGGGACCGGCGCACCGGAAGGTGCACTCGTCGTGTCCGGCTGCGCCGCCACCTCGCCGAAGCCCGGGGCGCTCACCAGATCGGCCTCGGCGATGCCGTGCCCGACCGTGATCAGCTGTCCCGCGATCGGTGCGCCACTCATCGTGGGGTTTAGGTCACCTCTGTGCGACAGTCGCCCGCCGCTGACATCGCCCACGACCGGAAACGGCCTGGTCTTTCGTCCCGTCCGTCCTGCGAGGACGGCGCCGGCCCACCGGAGCGCCGCACTGATCGCGTGGCTACGAGGCTGGGGTATCACTCCGCGATCAGAGAGCGGGGAACGGCCCCGGCCGTCCAAAATTGTCAGACCCCCTTTGTACTGTCTTGTGCATGGCAGGACAGGCGACGCCCGAGGTGCTCAGCACGCTGCGTGCCGGCGTCGACGCGCTGCTGTCCACCGAGCTGTCCACGCTCTCGGCGGTCGAGGTCACGGCGCTGATGTCCGCGTTGGAGGTCGAGCGGCGCCGGCTGGAGGCCGTCGATCACCGCGTGGTGGCCGAGGCCGCCGAGCGCGGGATCGCCGGTGAGTACGCGCGCACCAGCACGCAGGACCTGCTCGTCACGGTGCTGCGGGTCTCGCCGGGCGAGGCGCGGGCGCGGGTGCGCCGGGCGGAGGACCTCGGTCCGCGGCGCGCACTGTCCGGCGAGCGGCTCGAGCCGCTGCTGCCTGCTGCCGCCGCGGCTGTGCGACGCGGCGAGATCTCCTGCGGGCACGCCACGGTCATCAGCGAGTGCCTCGACCACATTCCTGCCGCGATCGCGCACGAAGCGGCGCAGGTCGCCGAGCAGCTACTGGTCGAGGCCGCCCGGCACGAGCATCCACGTCAGCTGGCGAAGACGGCGGCCCTGCTGCTGGCCCGCCTCGACCCTGACGGCGCCGAGCCGCGCGAGCAGGAGATCGAGCGCCGGCGCGAGTTCTCGCTGGTCAAGCGCACCGACGGCTCGTCGGTGCCGCGCGGGCTGTGGACCGCCGAGCTGACCGCGATGTGGGAGGCGATCCTCGACTCCCTCGCCGCCCCCGTCCCGGCCGAGGACGGGATGCCCGACGACCGTTCCGCGGCGGAACGCCGCCACGACGCCATGGCCGAAGCCGCCGGCCGGCTCCTGCGCTCGGACTCCCTGCCGCCGGCGGGAGGAAGCCCGGTCACCGTGCTCGCCCGCACGACGATGTCGGAGCTGGTCGCCGGCAGCGGCGTCGCGGCCGGCGGGCACGGCGAGCAGTTCTCCATCAGCAAGCTGCTCGAAATGTCGGCCGACGCCCACATCATCCCGGTGGTGTGCAACGCGGCCGGCGGCGTCCTGGCCTACGGACGCGGCCGTCGGCTGGCCACGCGCGGCCAGCGACTGGCCCTCGCTGCTCGAGACGGCGGATGTTGTTTCCCGGGGTGCAACCGCCCGGCGGCCTGGACCGAGGTCCACCACGTCCGCGACTGGGTCGAGGGCGGCTGCACGGACATCGACGAGCTGTGCCTGCTCTGTCGCTACCACCACCGCGAGTTCGCCAAACGCGACTGGACCATCGAGATGATCGACGGCGTCCCGCACTGGCGGCCGCCGGCTTGGCTCGACCTCGAACGAAGACCCATGCGCAACAGCGCGCACCACCTGATCGACTTCGACTTCGGCGTCGCAGCCTGAGCGACGAAGGACCAAGACCGCGACCGCTGCGGAGTTCCGCTACGCCCGAATCGGCGTCATCATGAGCCATGACCGTGCTGACCCCTTTCCCCGCGTACGGCGACGTCCTCTTCGATGTCCGTGACGACGGGCGGGCGCTGCGCATCGGCTGGCACCCCGAGAGCGGCATCGTCGTGCTCAGCATCTGGCGGCACGGCAGTTGTGTCTCGACGTGTCAGCTCGACCGCGCTGACGTCCCGGTCCTCATCAACGAACTCGCCGAGGGGCTTGCCGTCGTCCCCGCACCGCCCTGGACGGAACCGACGTTCGTGCCGTTCGCGCGGAACGGCGGCAGACTTCGGGGCGGAGCGGCGCAGCTGCGCCGCCGCCTGCTGGGTTGACGGCAGTCCGATGGCGACGGCGGTCGATCTGCTCCGCGCGCACATCGCGCGGAGACCGCTGCCCGGACCGCGTCGGCGGTGAGGTGAACGAGACGCTGTTGACCCGACGGTGCGATACGCGCGCTCACTTCCAGCGGAAGTGGACGAAGACCCGGCCGAAGTTGTCGGAGTCCTTCTCGACACGGTGGTACAGCGCCTTGATGTCCTTGCGATCGAGGAAGCGCAGCACCCGCTTCTTCAACTGTCCCGAGCCCTTGCCGGGAATAATCTCCACGAGTGGCGCCTTCTTGGCGACCGCCTCGTCGATGACGGCGCGCAGCGCGCGCTCGATCTCGTCGCCGCGGTTGTAGATGTCGTGCAGGTCGAGCTTGAGCTTCACCCGGCCATCGTGCCAGGGTTGCGGGCTCCAGCGCGCTGTGCTCTCAGCCGGTGCGGGCGATGACGATCTCGGCGAGCGCCTCGAGCGCGGCACGCGCCGGGACGGCGGGCAGCCCACGCAGGGTCGCGCGCGCCATGTCGGCGTAGCTGCGCAGCGTGCCGCGCGCCTCGGACATCGCACCGGATGCGCGCAGCAGCCGCAGCGCATCGGCGTGCTCGGCATCGTCGGGCAGCGGCCGGGAAACGAGCGAGCGCAGCCGGGCTCCGGCGTCCCCCGTCGAGCGCAGCGCGTAGAGCACCGGCAGCGTCGCGACGCCCTCGCGCAGGTCGGTGCCCGGGGTCTTGCCCGACTGGGCCGAGTCCGAGGCGATGTCGAGGATGTCGTCGCTGAGCTGGAACGCGACGCCGATCTGCTCGCCGAAGGTGCGCAGCAGATCGACGACCTCCGGCCCGGTACCCGCGTAGTGCGCGCCGAACTCGGCCGCCGTCGCGATCAGCGAGCCCGTCTTGTCGGCCAGCACGCCCAGGTAGTGATCGACTGGGTCGACGCCGTCGCGCGGCCCCACCGTCTCGTGGATCTGGCCGATGACCAGCCGCTCGAACGTCTCGGCCTGCAGGCGCACCGCGAACGGCCCGAGGTCGGCGAGGATGTTCGACGCACGCGAGAACAGGAAGTCGCCGGTCAGGATCGCGACGGTGTTGTCCCAGCGCGCGTTCGCCGACGCAGCACCCCGCCGCACGCTCGCCTCGTCCATCACGTCGTCGTGGTACAGGGTGGCCAGGTGGGTGAGCTCGCAGACCACCGCGGCCGGCACGATCTCCGGCCGTCTCGGATCGCCGAAATGCGCGGCCAGCATGCTCACCATCGGACGGAACCGCTTGCCACCTGCGTCCACGAGGTGCCGGGCGGCGCCGGACACGAACTCGTCGTCGGACTCGACCGCGGTGTGCAGCGTCGGCCTCGATCGCGTCGAGGCCGGCCAGCACCGACTGCTCGAGGACGGGGTCCGCGAACTCGACGCCGAGCGCCACGGGACTCAAGGAAGGCAACTCATGTCGTGAAGTGTGCGGCCTTGCCGGCCAAGTCGATAATGGGCTGCGGGAAGACGCCGAGCGCGATCGTCACGATGACGCCGAAGGTCAGCGCGATGGTCGTCGACCACCCGGGGATCGCGATGGTGGGCGCGTTCTCCGGCGGTTCGGCGAAGTACATGAGCACAACGATGCGCAGGTAGAAGAACGCCGCGATCGCCGAGCAGACGAGCGCGATGACGACGAGCGGACCCGCGCTGTGGAACGCGGCGCGGAACACGAAGAACTTGCCCGTGAAGCCGGACGTCAGCGGGATGCCGGCCATCGACAGCAGCAGGACCGTCATCACCGCGGCGACGATCGGGCTCTTGCGCGCCAGCCCGGACCACTGCGACAGGTGCGTCGCCTCGCCGTCCGAGTCCCGGACGAGGATGAGCAGGCCGAACGCGGCCAGCGTCGCGAACCCGTAGGTGAGCAGGTAGAACAGCACGCTCGAGATGCCGTCCTGGCTCATCTTGTCCTTGTTCGTCACTGCCAGGAGGCCGACGAGGATGAACCCGGCGTGCGCGATCGACGAGTAGGCGAGGATGCGCTTGACGTCGGTCTGGGTGAGGCCGAACACCGCACCGACCACCATCGAGGCGATGGCCACCGCCCAGATGATCGGCCGCCAGTCGTTGTGGATCGTGTCGAACGAGACGTACAGGATGCGCAGGATCGCACCGAACGCGGCGACCTTCGTGCAGGCCGCCATGAACGCGGTGACCGGCGTCGGCGCGCCCTGGTAGACGTCCGGCGTCCAGCTGTGGAACGGGGCGATGCCGGCCTTGAACAGCAGCCCGACGAGCAGCAGCGCCAGCCCGGCGTAGAGCAGCACGTCGGACTTCGTCGACGTGTTCGTCGCCTCGCGGATGTTGGCAAGATCCACCGAGCCCGCGTAGCCGTAGAGCAGCGCGAGGCCGTAGAGGAAGAACGCCGATGCGAACGCGCCGAGCAGGAAGTACTTCACCGCGGCCTCCTGCGAGAGCAGGCGGCGGCGGCGCGACATGCCGGCCATCAGGTACAGCGGCAGCGACAGTACCTCGAGCGCGACGAACATCAGCAGCAGGTTGTTCGAGATCGGGAAGATCAGCATGCCGGCGACCGCGAACAGCATGAGCGGGAAGATCTCGGTCTGGACGCGGTCGCTCACGGCCAGCCTGCGGTCGTCGGCGGAGCCCACGACCACGGCCGACGACGCGACGATCGGGCTGCCGATGTCCACGCTGCGCTCGGCCAGCAGCAGCGCCGCCATGATGGCGAGGATGAGGATCGTCCCCTGGATGAACAGCCCGGCCTTGTCGACGGCGAGCGAGCCGCGGAAGAAGGTGTCCGACCCGCCGGGCGAGGGCGTGGTGAGCGCATTGCGGCCGGACTGCGCAAGGCCCCAGACGGCCCCGATGCCGCCGACCAGGCCGAGCAGCGTGATGGCGACCTGCACGTTGAAGCGCTCGTTGCGCGGCACCACTGCCTCGGCCAGCACGCCGACCAGCGCGGCGCCGAGGACGATGAGGATCGGCAGCAGTGCGACGTAGCTGACCGACGGCGCGGTGATCGTGGGGATCTTCTGCGCCAGCAACGACCCGTTCACTTTCCTCCTCCGACGGCCGTGCCGTACTGCGGTACCGGATCGGTTTTGTGCACGTCGTGCAACGTGGCCTGCACGGCCGGGTTGATGACGTCGAGTATCGGCTTCGGGTAGACGCCGAGGAAGACGATCAGCGCGAGCAGCGGCGCGACGGCGAGCACCTCACGCGCGTTGACGTCGCGGAACTTGGTGACCTTCTCGCTCACCGTCCCCTGGAAGGTGCGCTGATAGAGGTACAGCACGTAGATCGCGGCGAGCACGATGCCAGTGGTGGCGAGCACGGCGAGCCCCTTGTGCCGGGTGAACGTCCCGACCAGCACGAGGAACTCGCTGATGAACGTGCTCATCCCCGGCAGCGCGAGCGCGGACAGCCCGGTGATCAGGAACAGCCCGGCCAGGATCGGCGTCACCTTCGCCGCCCCGCCGTAGTCGTCGACGTTGCGGCTCTTGCCGCGCGCGATCAGCAGCCCGACGACGATGAACAGCGCGCCCGTCGAGAACCCGTGGTTGACCATGTAGAGGACGGCGCCGGTGCCGCCCTGCGTGGTGAACGCGAAGATGCCGAGCCCGATGAACCCGAAGTGGGCGACGGAGGTGTACGCGACGAGCCGCTTCATGTCGCGCTGCCCGATCGCGAGGAACGCGGCGTACAGGATGCCGATCACCGACAGGATGAGGATGGGCGTCGCGAACCAGCGCGACGCGGCCGGGAACAGCGGCAGGCAGTAGCGCAGGAAGCCGAACGTCCCCACCTTGTCGAGCACGCCGACGAGCAGCGCCGCGCCGCCGGCCGGTGCTTCGGCACCGGCGTCGGGCAGCCAGGTGTGGAAGGGCACGAGCGGCGCCTTGATCGCGAACGCGATGAAGAAGCCGAGGAAGAGCCACTTCTGCGTTGCGTCGTCGGGCAGCGGGTGCGCGATCAGCGTCGTGATCGAGAACGTCTTGACGCTGCTCGTCACGTACAGGCCGATGACGGACGCGAGCATCAGCAGCCCACCGATCAGCGAGTACAGGAAGAACTTCATCGCCGCGTACTGCCGGCGCGGGCCGCCGAAGCTGCCGATGATGAAGTACATCGGCACGAGCATCGCTTCGAAGAAGACGTAGAACAGGAAGACGTCCATCGCGGTGAAGACGCCGACCATGAAGAACTCGAGCAGCAGGATCAGCGCGAAGTAGTTCTTGCACGCTGCGCTTGCGGGGCTGCCGATCGCTCGGCCTCCTCAGCGCCGCTCTTGCTGTCGAGCGCGTTCCAGCTCGCGAGGATGACCGCGGGCACCAGCAGCACGGCCATCGTGACGAGCACGAGCGCGATGCCGTCGACGCCGAACGCGAGGTGCACGCCGAACGCCTTGATCCACGTCCAGCTGCCGTTGAACTGGAACCGGTGGGCGCCGTTGCCGGTCTTGAAGCTGAACAGCACGACGAGCGTGTAGACGAGCGACGACCAGCGAGATGCCGAGGCTGAGCTGCTTGGCGAGCTTGGCCTGCGCCTCGCGCAGCGAGAAGACGACGAGCGACCCGACCAGCGGGATCAGGACGCAGGATCAGCGAGCTCCGGCGTCGTGTGGGCGCACTCACTGGAACCGCACCGCCAGGAGCACCGCGACGACGGCGATCGTGCCGCCGAGCATCGACAGTGCGTAGCTGCGGACGAAGCCGGTCTGCATCCTGCGCAATCGCGCCGATCCGCCGCCGAATCCGGCGGCCAGGCCGTTGACCGCGCCGTCGACGCCGCGGTTGTCGAAGAACACGAGCGCCCGGCGTCAGCCACTGGCCGGGGCGCATGAGCACCGTCTCGTTGAACGCGTCGGCGTACAGGTTGCGCCGCGCGAAGGTGGTGACCGGCGAGACGCCGACCGGTGCGCTGGCCGGCACCGGCTTCGTCCCGAAGGCGACCCAGCCGCCGAGCGACGCCCAGCGCGACGACGAGCAGGGTGATCAGCGATCAGCACCACCGGCGAGACGGTGTGCACGCCGACCTCGACCGCACGTGCCGACCGACGGCTCGAGCCAGTGCTGCACGCCGCCGCCGAGGATCAGCAGGTAGCCGCCGACGAGCGACAGCGCGCCGAGCACCATCATCGGCACGGTCATGACCTTCGGCGCCTCGTGCGGGTGGACGTCGTCCTCCCAGCGCCTCTTGCCGTGGAACGTCATCACCAGCGCACGGGTCATGTAGAAGGCGGTGAGGCCGGCGCCGAGCAGCGCGCAGATGCCGAGGAGGTAGCCGGACGTCCCGCCCTTGTCGAACGCCGGCCTCGATGATCTTGTCCTTGGTGAAGAAGCCGGTCGCCAGCGGGAAGCCGATGATCGCGAGGTAGCCGCGCGAGGAAGGCCGCCGAAGGTGATCGGCATGACCCGCCAGAGCCCGCCGAAGCGGCGCATGTCGATGCGGTCGTTCATCGCGTGCATGACCGAGCCGGCCGACAGGAACAGCGCGGCCTTGAAGAAGCCGTGCCCGAGCAGGTGGATGATGCCGATCGCGTAGACGCCAGGCCCGAGGCCGACGGCGAGGAACATGTAGCCGATCTGGCTGATGGTCGAGTTGGCGAGCACCCGCTTGAGGTCGTCCTGCGCGCAGCCGGCGATGCAGCCGTAGAGCAGCGTGATCGCGCCGATGATCGTGACGACCGTGCGGGCGGCCTCGGCTCGCGTCGAAGATCGGGTTGGAACGGGCGATCAGGTAGACGCCGGCGGTGACCATCGTTGCCGCGTGGATGAGCGCGGAGACCGGGGTCGGGCCCTCCATGGCGTCCGGCAGCCAGGTCTGCAGCGGGAACTGGCCGGACTTGCCGCACGCGCCGAGCAGCAGCATCAGCGCGATGGCGGCCGCCACGCCCTTCGACGCACCGCCGTCCGCGCCGAAGTGCGCGAACACGCCCGCGAACGACGTGCTGCCGAAGTAGGCGAACATGATCATGATCGCGATCGAGAGGCCGACGTCCCCGACCCGGTTGGCGAAGAACGCCTTGTTGCCCGCGGTCGCCGCGACGTTGCGGTTGAAGTAGTAGGCGATGAGCAGGTACGACGTGAGGCCCACGCCCTCCCAGCCGACGTAGAGCAGCAGGTAGCTGTCGGCCAGCACGAGCAGCAGCATCGCCGCGAGGAACAGGTTGAAGTAGCCGAAGAACCGGCGCGGCGCCGTCGTCGTGGGCCATGTAGCCGACGGCGTAGATGTGGATCAGTCCGCCGACGCCGGTGATGAGCAGGACGAACACCATGGAGAGCGGGTCGAGCAGCATGCCCGCGTCGACGTGGAAACTCGCGACCGGTATCCAGCTGAACAGGTGCTTGTCGATCTCGCGGTTGTCCTCGCCCTTGACCGAGAAGAACAGCGCGAGCGCGTAGGCGAACAGCGCGACCGGGACGAGGGCACCGATCGCCGGCCCGACACGGTTGAGCCGCTTGCCGCCGATGAGCAGGACGGCGGCCGACAGCGCCGGGATCGCGACGAGCAGCCAGACGCCTGACTGGATGCCGCTTGCTGTGTTCACCGAGCGCGCCCTTCTAGTACTTCAGGAGGTTCGAGTCGTCGATCGACGCGGACCGTCGCGTGCGGAAGATGGCCATGATGATCGCGAGCCCGACGACGACCTCGGCAGCCGCGACGGTCATGACGAAGAACGCCATCACCTGGCCCTCGAGATCGCCGTTGATGCGCGAGAAGGTCACCAGCGACAGGTTGACCGCGTTGAGCATGAGCTCGACGGACATGAAGACGACGATGGCGTTGCGGCGCACCAGGACGCCGACCGCCCCGATCGTGAACAGCGCGGCGGACAGCACGAGGTAGTACGTCGGGGTCACTGTCGCACCTCGCTCTGGTCGTAGTCGGACGGCTCCAGCGCGCGCTGCGCAGCGACGTGCGGCGGGAACTCCTCCTCGCCGACCATCACCGACTCGTGCGAGATCGAGCCGTCCGGCAGCAGCGCCGGCGTGCCGATGGAGTTGCCGGTGGACAGCACGCCCGGGCCGGGCAGCGGCTGCGGCCGGCCGGAGCGGATCCGTTCGCGCGCGTAGGACTTCTGGGTGCGCCGCGGACCCTCGCGCTCGATGTGCGCGAGCACCATCGCCCCGACGGCAGCGATGATCAGCAACGCGGACGTCAGCTCGAACGCGAACAGGTACTTCGTGAACAGTAGGTGCGCCACGCTGTTGACGTTGCCGCCGCCGGCGTTCGGCGCGTCGAGGTTCTTCGGCGTCTGGCCCTTGAACGCGCGGCCGACCGAGATCGCGACCAGCAGCGCGAAACCGAGGCCGAACGGGCCGCCGCCGCGAGGCGCTGGCCGCGCAGCGTCTCGATCAGCGAGTCGGACGAGTCGCGTCCGACGAGCATCAGCACGAACAGGAACAAGATCATGATCGCGCCGGTGTAGACGATGATCTGCACCAGCCCGAGGAACGGTCCCTGCTCGATGACGTAGAACGCGCCGAGGCTCATCATCGTGGCGACGAGCGAGAGCGCCGAGTGGATCGCGTTGCGGGCCAGCACCATCCCGATGCCGCCGGCCAGCGAGATCGGGCCGAGGATCCAGAACGCGACCGCCTCGCCGAGCGGCACCTGCCCGTTGCGCAGCTCGCCGGATGCGAGGGAGGCGAGGGAGGCGGCGGCGTGCACACCGCTCAGCGTGGCGCTCACGATGCGTCCCCCTCCCCCGAGTTGTCCCGGCTAGGTCCGGCCATATACGGACGAGGCCGGGACAACTTTCGAGGGATGGCCGAGTTGTCCCGGCTAGGTCCGGTCATATACGGACGAGGCCGGGACAACTTGCGAGCGGCGCCGGTCATCCGCGACCTCCGTGCCGGCCGACCTCGATGGCGTGCCCGGTGATCGGCTTGCCGGCGACGTTCGCGGTCGCTCTGCGGCGCACCCTGCGACAGCGGCGCCTGCGACTGCACGGTGTAGTAGTCCTTCTCGTCGTCGCCGAGCCGCATCGGGTGCGGCGGCGCCTCCATGCCGGGCAGCAGCGGGGCCATCAGCTGCTCCTTGGTGTAGATCAGCTCCTGCCGGTTGTCGAGCGCGAGCTCGTACTCGTTCGACATCGTCAGCGACCGCGTCGGGCACGCCTCGATGCACAGCCCGCAGAAGATGCAGCGCAGGTAGTTGATCTGGTACACCGCGCCGTACCGCTCACCGGGCGAGTAGCGCTCCTCGTCGGTGTTGTCGCCGCCCTCGACGTAGATCGCGTCGGCCGGGCAGGCCCACGCGCACAGCTCGCAGCCGACGCACTTCTCCAGCCCGTCCGGGTGCCGGTTCAGCACGTGCCGGCCGTGGTAGCGCGGCTGGGTCGGGTAGAAGTCGAACGGGTACTGCTGCGTGTAGACCTTCTTGAACATCGTCGAGAAGGTGAGTCCGAAGCCCTTGGCGAACCCGAGGGCGGTGCCACTCGGTTCCGGCGAGGCGGCCGGCGGCGGTGCCGAGCCGGTCGGGCCCGCACCGCCCGGAACCACACCGCCCCGACTCGAGTCGCCCGGGATGGGCAGGTCAGCCATCGGAGTCTCCTTCTGCGCCGTCGCCGGGCAGCTCGACAGGCGCCCGACCTGCGGTCACCAACGTCTGCATGCGAGGCGGGGTCGGGACGACGAGATCCATCGGCGGCACCGGGAAGGTGAGCGGCGCCTCGGCCGCGTCTTCCTCGTCGTCGGCGCGTTCGGCCAGCCGTCTCGCGCGGTTGCCCTCCCAGATCATCAGGCCGGGCACGACGACGACCAGCAACGTGAGCGAGGCAGGCACCGCGATCGAGCGCCACCACTCCCAGCCGCGGTCGTGCAGCACGTGCACCGCGGTGATGTCGAGGATCCAGACCAGGTTGATCGGGATGAGCACCTTCCACCCGAACGCCATGAACTGGTCGTAGCGCAGCCGAGGCAGCGTGCCGCGCAGCCAGACGAAGATGAAGATGCCGAGGACGATCTTGCCGGTGAGCCAGAGGATCGGCCACCAGCCCTCGTTCGCGCCGTGCCACAGCGACAGCGGCCACGGCGCCCGCCAACCGCCGAGGAACAGCGTCGCGGACAGCGCCGAGACGGTGACCATGTTGATGTACTCGGCGAGGAAGAACATCGCGAACTTGAACGACGTGTACTCGGTGTGGAAGCCACCGACGAGTTCGGACTCCGCCTCGGGCAGGTCGAACGGCGCGCGGTTGGTCTCGCCGACGACCGCGATCGCGTAGATCGCGAACGAGACGCACAGCCCCATGACGTTCCAGTAGTGCCGCTGCTCGAAGACGATCCCGGACGTCGACATGGTGTTCGCGAACACGAACACCGCGACCATCGACAGGCCCATCGCGACCTCGTAGGAGATCATCTGCGCCGCCGAGCGCAGCCCGCCGAGCAGCGGGTAGGTGGAGCCGGACGCCCAGCCGGACAGCACGATGCCGTAGATACCGAGCGAGGAGGTCGCGAAGATGACGAGGACGCCGACCGGCAGGTCGGTGAGCTGCAGCGCGGTGTGATGGCCGAACATCGACACGTGTGGCCCGAACGGGATCACCGAGAAGGCGACGAACGCCGGCGTCGCGGACAGGATCGGCGCCAGGATGTAGACCGGCTTGTCCGCCAGCACCGGGATGATCTCTTCCTTGAACGCGAGCTTGAGCCCGTCGGCGAGCGACTGCAGGGTGCCCCACGGCCCGACCCGGTTGGGGCCGATCCGGTTCTGCATCCGGCCGACGACCTTGCGCTCGAACACGATCGCGAACAGCGTCATGACGACGAGGAACGCGAACACGCCGACGACCTTGATGAGCGAGATCCAGACGGGCTGGTCGCCGAACCCGGGCAGATTCTGGGAGCTTGCGACCAGAACATGGGCGGAGTGGGAGCTTGCGACCAGCACGTCGGTGGAGTGCGCGGCGTCCGGTAAGAGCATCAGGCGTCCTCACCTATCACGGGCGGGGCGTCCGTCCGAACGAGAGTGACCGTCGACCCGGCCGCCGCGCCGAGCGTCGCGCGCACCGCACAGCCGCGCGCGTTGGTCGGCAACCAGACGACGCCGTCGGCCATCTCGTCGATCGCGACCGGGACGACGAGCGCGCCCTTGTCGGTGCTGATCGAGAGCAGCTCGCCGTCCGCCACGCCGACCTGCTGCGCGGTCGCGGCGCTGAGCCGGGCGCGCACCGGCTTCGCGGTGCCGGCGAGGTGCTCGTCGCCGTCCTGCATGCGACCGGCATCGATCAGCTCGTGCCAGGTGGCGAGCAACGCTTGACCCGCGCCCGGCACCTGCACCGGCACCGACTTCACCGCCGGGGCGGACGCCCGCTCGGCGACGGTGCCCAGGCGCAGCAGCTCGTCGCGCGCAGCCTCGACCGTCGGCAGGCCGAGGTCGACGTCGAGCTCCTCGGCGAGCGCGTTGAGCACCCGGCCGTCCGACATCGAACCGGTGCCCGCGATGGTGAGATCGAACGGGCGGCGCCGGCCTTCCCAGGTGACGTAGCGACCGGACTTCTCGGCGGCCGGCGCCACTGGCAGGACGACGTCGGCGTGCTCGGTGACGGCGCTGCGCCGGATCTCGAGGCTGACGATGAAGCCCGCCCGCTCGAGCGCCTCGGCGGCACACGCCGGGTCGGGCGTGTCGTCGGGATCGACGCCGCCGACCACCAGCGCGGCCAGCGAGCCGTCCGCGGTGGCGCGCAGGATGGCCGCCACGTCGCGGCCGGGCTGCGCGGGCACCGCGCCGCCCCACATCTGTTCGACCGCGGCGCGGCCGACCGCGTCAGTGACGACACGGCCGCCGGGCAGCAGGTTCGGCAGCGCCCCGGCGTCGATGGCGCCACGCTCGCCGGCCCGCCGCGGCACCCAGGCCAGCCTGGCACCCGTGGTGGCGGCCAGCGCGGCAGCCGCGGTCAGTGCACCGGGCGAGGGCGCGAGCCGCTCACCCACGAGGATCAACGCGCCGTCGGCACCGAGCGCGCCCAGCACCGGGCCGGGCAGCGCGTCCAGGGCGGCCGCCTCGGCCGCCCGGCAGGCAGGGCACGAGCGTCCCGCCCAGCTTGCGGACGCCGTCGGACGCGCGCGCCGCGACCGACCAGACCTCCGTCGCGCCCAGCCGCGTCGACTTGTGCAGCCGCAGGAACACGATCGGCGACTCTTCTTCCGGCTCGAACCCGACGAGCAGCACGGCCGGCGCGCTCTCGAGGTCGGCGTAGGAGACGTGCTCGGGCGTGCCGCCGGCGACGTGCGAGGCGAGGAAGTCGCTCTCCTCGGCCGACACCGGACGGACCCGGGCATCGACGTCGTTGGTGCCGAGCGCGACGCGGGCGAACTTGGCGTAGGCGTAGGCGTCCTCTTCGGTCAGCCGCCCGCCGGGCAGCACGCCGACGCCGCCGCGGTCGACGGCCTCGCGCAGGCCGGTGGCGGCGCGGGCGAGCGCCTCCGGCCAGCTGACCTCGACGAGCTCGCCGTTCTCGTCACGCGCGAGCGGGGTGACCAGCCGGTCGGCCTGCTCGGCGTAGTGGAACGCCCAGCGGCCCTTGTCGCAGTTCCACTCCTCGTTGACCTCGGGGTCGACGTCCGGCCAGCCGGCGGGTGACCTTCGAGCGGCGCCAGTCGCTGCGTTGTGCGCACCCGGACGAGCAGTGCTCGCACACCGACTCCGTCGACTGCAGGTCGAAGGGCCGCGCGCGGAACCGGTAGGACGCGCCGGTCAGCGCGCCGACCGGGCAGATCTGCACGGTGTTGCCGGAGAAGTAGGACTGGAACGGCTGCTCCTCGGACGTCCCGATCTGCTGGTCCGCGCCGCGCTCGAGCAGGTCGATGAACGGGTCGCCGGCGATCTGCTCGGAGAACCGCGTGCACCGCTGGCACAGCACGCACCGCTCGCGGTCGAGCAGCACGTTCGACGAGATCGCGACCGGCTTGGGGAAGGTGCGCTTCGCATCGCGAAAGCGCGAGTCGGCCCGTCCGTTGCTCATCGCCTGGTTCTGCAGCGGGCACTCGCCGCCCTTGTCGCAGATCGGGCAGTCGAGCGGGTGGTTGATGAGCAGCATCTCCATGACGCCCTGTTGGGCCTTGTCAGCCACCGCGCGACGTCAGCTGAGTCTTGACGACCATGCCCGGCATGACGGTCGTGGTGCAGGACGCGGCGGGCTTGGGCATGCCGCGGCCGTTGCCCATGTCGGTGACCTCGACCAGGCACTGCCGGCACGCGCCCGCGGGGTCGAGCAGCGGGTGGTCGCAGAAGCGCGGGATCGAGATGCCGAGCTGCTCGGCGGCCCGGATCAGCAACGTGCCCTTGGGGACGGAGATCTCGATCCCGTCGATAGTGACGGTGACGAGGTCTTCCTTCTTCTCTACGGCAGTCACTAGTGGGCTCCTGCCAGTGCTTTCGCGCCCGCGAAGGGGCAGCCGTGTCCTTCGACATGCGCGAGGTACTCGTCGCGGAAGTACTTGATCGAGGACGACACCGAGCTCGTCGCGCCGTCGCCGAGCGCGCAGAACGCGCGCCCCAGGATGTTGTCGGACAGGTCGAGCAGCGTCTCGAGGTCCTCCTCGGTGCCCTGGCCGGCCTCGAGCCGCGCGTAGATGCCGACGTACCAGTACGTCCCCTCCCGGCACGGCGTGCACTTGCCGCACGACTCGTGCTTGAAGAACTCCGACCACTTCTTGACCGCGCGCACGATGCAGTCGTCCTCGTCGAAGATCTGGACGGCCGACGTGCCGTTCATCGACCCGGCCTCCACCACCGAGTCGAAGTCGAGCGGCAGGTCGAGGTGCTCGGTGGTGAGCAGCGGGCAGGACGCGCCGCCCGGCGTCCAGAACTTGAGCTGCTTGCCGCGACTCATGCCACCCGCGAGCTCGAGCAGCTCGCGCAGCGTGGTGCCCATCGGCGCCTCGTACTGCCCCGGGTTCGCCACCCGGCCGGACAGCGAGAAGATCGACGTGCCGGGCGAAGCCTCGGGCCCGAGCGCCTTGTACCAGTCGGCGCCGCCCAGGACGATGTACGGCACGCTCGCGAGCGTGCCCACGTTGTTCACGACCGTCGGCGCGTCGTACAGCCCGTTGGTCGCCGGGAACGGCGGCTTGAGGCGCGGCTGCCCGCGCAGCCCCTCGAGCGAGTCGAGCAGCGCGGTCTCCTCGCCGCAGATGTACGCGCCGGCGCCGGCGTGCACGACGATGTCGCAGTCGAAGCCCGCGCCGAGGATGTTCTTGCCGAGGTAGCCCTTGGCGCGCGCCTCGTTGACGGCGGCCACCACCCGCCGGATGGCGTGCACCGCCTCGCCGCGGATGTAGACGAAGGCCCGCTCGGCGCCCACCGCGTAGCAGGCGATGATGATGCCCTCGATCATCGAGTGCGGATCGTTCATCATCAGCGGCAGGTCGCGGCAGGTGCCCGGCTCGCCCTCATCGGCGTTGACGACGACGTACTTGGGCTTCGGGTTGTCCTGCGGGATGAACTGCCACTTCATGCCGGTCGGGAACCCCGCCCCGCCCCGGCCGCGCAGGTTGGAGTCCTTGACCAGCGCGACGATCTCGCCGCGTTGCATCGTCAGCGCCTTGCGCAGGCCGGTGTAGCCGTCGAGTCGCTCGTAGTTGTCGATCTTCCACGGCTGGTCGGTGCCGAACCGCTTGGTGAGGACGGGCGTCAGGCTCATGTCGCCGGCTTCTTCCTCGCACGCGTGCTCTTCGCCACCGGCTCGCCGGCGGGCTGGTGGTCGAGGGAGTACGACGGCGCGGTGTCGCCGCGTTCGATCGCGCGCTTGACGCCGATCTCGGTGGGCACGCCGGTGCTGTTGGCGTCGGGGGCGAGCGCATCGGCGTCGTGGAACCCGGCGATCTGCCGCTCGATCTCGCGGAACGTGCACAGCGGCGCGCCGCGCGTCGGCTCCGGCCGCTCGCCGGACTGCAGCTGGCTGACGATGTTGCGCGCGCTGCCGACCGTCTGGTTGTCGAAGAACTCGTAGTTGACGGTGACGACCGGCGCGTAGTCGCACGCAGCGAGGCACTCGGCGTGCTCGAGGGTGATCGAACCGTCCGGCGTCGTCATGTCCTGAGTCGACCCAGTGTTGCCGACGCCGAGCTGCTCCCTGAGCGCCGCGAAGATCTCGTCGCCGCCGAGCATCCCGCACAGCGTGTTGGTGCAGACGCTGACGAGGTACTCGCCGGTGGGCGAGCGCTTGTACATCGTGTAGAACGTGACAACCGCGGCCACCTGCGCCTTGGTGATGCCCAGGACGTCCGCGCAGAACGCGATACCGTCCGGCGTCACGTGGCCCTGCTCGGACTGCACGAGGTGCAGCAGCGGCAGCAGCGCCGAGCGCTCGCGTCCTTCGGGGTAGCGCGCGATGAGTTCGGCGGCCTCGGCGCGGGTCTGCTCGCCGAAGACGCTCGGGTCCCCAGGCCGGTCGAGGTTGATGACCGATGTCCGGAACTGTGTCATCGGCTCGACTCCGCGCTCGCTGCGCTCGCTGCCGTCTTCGCGGTCACCGGTCGCAGCCTCCCATCACCGGGTCGATCGACGCGACGGACGCGATGACGTCGGCGACCATGCCGCCGATCGACAGCGCCGCGACGGCTTGCAGATTGATGAAGGAGGGCTCGCGGAAGTGCACGCGGTACGGACGGGTGCCGCCGTCGCTGACGACGTGCGCGCCCAGCTCGCCGCGCGGCGACTCGACCTTCGTGTAGACCTGCCCGGGCGGCACCCGGAACCCCTCGGTCACCAGCTTGAAGTGATGGATCAGCGACTCCATCGAGCCGGCCATGATCTTCTGGACGTGCTCGAGCGAGTTGCCCATGCCGTCCGGGCCGAGCGACAGCTTCGCCGGCCAGGCGATCTTCGGATCGTCGATCATCGTCGGCCCCGGCTCGAGCCGGTCGAGCACCTGCTCGACGATCTTGAGCGACTCGTGCATCTCGGCCACCCGGACGAGGAAGCGCGAGTAGCAGTCGCCGCGGTCGTCGGTGGGCACTTCGAAGTCGAACGTCTCGTAGCCGAGGTACGGCTCGGTCTTGCGCATGTCCCACGGCAGGCCGGCCGCGCGCAGCAGCGGGCCGGTGACGCCGAGCGCGATGCAGCCCTCGACGCCGATCCAGCCGACGTCCTTGAGCCGGTTGACCCAGATCGGCTGGCCGGTCAGCAGCTTGTCGACGCCGCGCAGCTCCTCGCGCTGACCTTCGAGCCAGCCACGGATCGCCTCGTCGTAGCCCTCCGGCAGGTCCTGCGCGACACCGCCGGGCCGGACGTAGGCGTGGTTCATCCGCAGGCCGGTGATCAGCTCGAAGATGTCGAGGCACCGCTCGCGGGCCCGGAAGCCGTTCGTCATCGCGGTCAGCGCGCCGAGCTCCATGCCGCCGGTGGCGAGCCACACCCAGTGCGAGGACAGCCGGTTGATCTCCATCATCAGCACCCGGATGAGCTGCGCGCGCGACGGCGCCTCGACGCCGAGCAGCTTCTCGACCCCGAGGCAGTAGGCCGTCTCGTTGAAGAACGGCGACAGGTAGTCGGCGCGGGTCAGGAACGTGACGCCCTGCGTCCAGTTGCGGAACTCGGTGTTCTTCTCGATGCCGGTGTGCAGGTAGCCGACGACGACCCGGGCGTCGGTGACGGTCTCGCCCTCGAGTTCGAGGACGAGGCGGAGCACGCCGTGCGTGGACGGGTGCTGCGGGCCCATGTTCATGACGAGCCGGTCGCGCGGCGCCTCGCCCAGCTCGGCCACCGCGGCGTCCCAGTCGCCGCCGGTGAGGTTGTAGACGCGGCCCTCGGTGGTCGTCCGGAACGGCGCATATGCGTCTGTCATTCGCCGACCTCCTCCGCTGAGTTGTCCCGGCTTCGTCCGCGCATACGCCGAGCAGGCCGGGACAACTCGATTGGGTGCCGGGTTTCGCTCACTTGTAGGCCCTCCGCTCGTCAGGAGGTGGAATGGTGGCGCCCTTGTACTGCACCGGGATGCCGCCCAGCGGGTAGTCCTTGCGCTGCGGGTGACCGTCCCAGTCGTCGGGCATGAGGACGCGGGTCAGCGCGGGGTGCCCGTCGTAGACGATGCCGAACATGTCGTAGGTCTCGCGCTCCTGCCAGTCGGCGCCCGGGTAGAGGCCGGTCAGGGACGGGACGTGCGGGTCCTCGACGCTGACCGCGGTCTCGAGCCGCACCCGCCGGCGGTAGGTCATCGACGTCAGGTGGGCGACCGAGTGCAGTCGATGCGTCGAGCCGAGATAGTCGACGCCCGAGACGCTCGAGCACAGCTCGAAGCGCAGGTCGGGTCGTCGCGCAGCGCGGCGGCGACGCCGATCAGGTGCTCGCGCGCGATGTGCAGGGTGAGCTCGTCGCGGTCGACGACGACCTTGGTGATGGCCGCGCCGGCCTGCGGGTAGGCCTCGTACAGCGAATCGACGAGCTCGTCGAAGTAGCCGCCGTACGGACGCTCGGCCGTCGGCGGGGTCCACGGTTCGCGCAGCAGCCCGCCGAAGCCGGAGGTGTCGCCGGTGCCCTCCACGCCGAAACTGCCGCGTTGCTCGCGGCCGTACGGCGAGTCGACCTGCCGGGCGATCGTCGAGTCGGGTGTGGTGGTCGCGCCGACGATGTCCCTGGCTGCCTGCTCGGGACCGCTGCCTTCGGGTACCGGACGCTCCACTGGCCCGCCCATCAGCGGCCGTACTTGTAGCTGGACGGGACGAGCTCGACCTCCTGGCCCTCGAGACGCGCCGCGCGCTTCGGGCCCAGCGGCTCGTTCATGATCTTGTGGTGCAGCTTGAGGATCGCGTCGATGAGCATCTCCGGACGCGGCGGGCAGCCGGGCAGGTACATGTCGACGGGCACGACGTGGTCGACGCCCTGCACGATCGCGTAGTTGTTGAACATGCCGCCCGAGCTCGCGCAGACGCCCATCGCGAGCACCCACTTCGGCTCGGGCATCTGGTCGTAGATCTGGCGCAGGACCGGCGCCATCTTCTGGCTCACCCGGCCGGCGACGATCATCAGGTCGGCCTGCCGCGGGCTCGGCGCGGAACACCTCCATGCCGAAGCGCGCCGAGTCGAAGCGCGGCGCGCCGAAGGTCATCATCTCGATGGCGCAACACGCGAGCCCGAACGTCGCCGGCCACAGCGACGACTTGCGCGTCCAGTTGACGAGCTTCTCGACGGACGCGAGCGGAGCACCTCGCCCCGTCCGGGCAGCTTCCACTTCTATGCCCATTGCACCTCAGTCCCAGTCCAGCCCGCCGCGCCGCCAGACGTAGGCGTACGCGACGAACACGGTGACGATGAACAGGATGATCTCGACGAGCCCGAACAGGCCGAGCGCCTTGTTCGCGACGGCGTACGGGTACAGGAAGATGATCTCGATGTCGAAGACGATGAACAGCATCGCCGTCAGGAAGTACTTGATCGGGAAGCGGTGCGGTCCGAGCGGCTGCGGGGTGGGCTCGATGCCGCACTCGTAGAAGTCGAGTTTGGCCTTGTTGTACCGCTTCGGCCCGGTGAACGGCGCGATCCCCACGGAGAAGGTCGCGAAGGCCAGGGCGAGTGCGAAGAGCAGCACGATCGGCAGGTACGGCGCGAGCATTTAGTGCTGTTCTCCCTTCGTGGCCGGGTCTCCAAGGGGCGTTCCACAGGCTGCACAGAGGCTATCCCGCGGCCCTTACCTAGCGGACCGCCGGGGTGAGCCGGGTGAGCACGCCGATCACGCGATCGGACACGTCGCCGTCGTGCGGATCGGTCAGGTTGGCGAGCAGTTTGAGCACGAAGCGCATGAGGGCCGGGTGCGGCAGCCCGTGCCGCGTGCACGCCTGCATCACCTTGGGGTTGCCGATGAGCTTCACGAACGCCGCGCCGAGCCGGTAGTAGGCGCCCCACTCGTCGCGCATCCGCTCGGGGTAGGCCTCCAGCGCCCGTTCCCGGCCGGCGCCGGCGGGCCGGGCGAGGGCCTGGACCGCGGCCTCGGCGGCGAACTTGCCGGACTCCATCGCGTACGGGATGCCCTCGCCGTTGAACGGGTTCACCGAGCCGCCTGCGTCGCCGACGAGCAGCAGCCCGCGGGTGTAGTGCGGCGTGCGGTTGAAGCCCATCGGCAGCGCCGCCCCGCGCGTGGGGCAGGTGGCGTTCGGCTCGCGCAGCCCCCACTCCTCGGGGGTGTTGTCGAGCCAGCGGGTGAGCATTGCGCGGTAGTCGGTCTTCTGGAATCCGGCGCTGGTGCTGAGCACCCCGAGCCCGGCGTTGACGGTGCCGTCGCCCATCCCGAAGATCCAGCCGTAGCCGGGCAGCAGCGCGGACTCGTTGGGCTTGCCGTCCCACAGCTCGAGCCAGGACTCGAGATAGTCGTCGTGCGTCTTCGGGCTGGTGTAGTAGCGGCGGACGGCGACGCCCAGCGGCCGCTTGTCGTTGCGGTGCACGCCGAGGTGTTGGGCGAGTTTGCCGGACACGCCCTCGCAGGTGAGGACGAGCGGCGCGCGGAAGCTGACCGGCTTCTTGTCTGCCGTCTTGCCGGAGACGCCCACGACGCGGCCCGCGGCGTCGAGCAGCGGTTCGGTGGCGCTCGTCTGCTCGTACAGTCGGGCACCCGCCTTGACCGCCTGGTTGGCGAGTATCGCGTCGAGGTCGGCGCGCGGCCGGACGAGGCCGAACGGCGGGAAGCTGGTGAGCTCGGGCCAGTCGAGGTGCAGCCGCTGGCCGCCGCCGATGACGCGCAACCCGCGGTTGTGCAGCCAGCCGTTGGTCTCGCTGACGTCGATGCCCATGTCGACGAGCGCCCGGGTGCCGCGCGGGGTGAGGCCGTCGCCGCACACCTTCTCGCGCGGGAAGGTCGTCTTCTCCAGGACGGCGACGTCGAGGCCGGCGCAGGCGAGCCAGTAGGCGGCGCTGCTGCCGGCCGGTCCCGCGCCGACGACGATGACGTCGGCGTCGTTCGCGGCGTCTGCAGGTGTCGCAGCGGGTGCCGTCTCGGGCCGTGTTTCGGCGGCCGGTGCCGACATCGCGGGCTCCTCGGGGGCGAGCAATGGACTTTGTGAACGCCTTCACGAGCCGTTCCCGAGGGAGTCTATTCCTCGCGGGAAGGCAGCCCTAACCCCGGTTGGCAGCGGCGATCTTGCCGGCCTGGTTACCAGCTTCGCGATCTTGTGCGGGTGGCTGCGCCCCGCCGCAGGACCCAGCACAAGATCAGCTCGGGCCGTGGATCTTGTGCGCGTGGCTGCGCCCCGCCGCAGGACCCAGCACAAGATCAACTCGACCTGCTGTTCCAGACGGCTTGCGGCGAGACGGCTAGCGCGCGACGGGAGCCACCTGCTCGCCGGCCGGCTCCCGCGCATCGGTGCCGGGCACCTCGACGACTGCCTGCTCGCGGGCCGGCCGCACGAGCGCGAGCACCGCGAGCCCGGCGAGCACGCCCGCGATGCCGGACACCAGGAACGTCCACTGCACGCCGTCGACCGACGCCGCGTGCAGGCCGGAGTCGAGGGCGGCCCGCACCCCCGCCGGCGCCCTGTGCAGCAGCGTCGGCGCCTGGCCGCCGGCCAGTGCGCGAGAAACGCCTGTAGCGCCCGGCACGCCCCGCCCGTCGAGGACGTGGGCGGCACGCGCGGCGAAGACCGACCCGAGCGCGGCGATGCCGAACGCGAAGCCGAGCTGGCGGGCCGTGTTGACCGCGCCCGCAGCCATCCCGCCGCGCTGCACGGGCACCAGCGCCATGCCCGCCGAACTCAACGTCGGCGTTGCCAGCCCGACGCCGACGCCGATGAGCAGGAAGCCGGGGATCAGTTGCGGCCAGCTCGCCGCGCCGTGGACGACGCAGCGCGCCGACCAGGCCCCCGAGCCCGACCAGCAGGAGCCCGCCGCCGATGATCGGCCCGGGCTTCGTCCCGTGCAGGAACCGCCCGATCGAGGCCGAGACGACGAACGCGGACAGCGACAACGGCAGCCCCGTGAGTCCCGCCTCGATCGGGCTCAGCCCGAGCACCGACTGCAGCCAGATGGAGGTGTAGGTGAAGGACGCGAACGCGGCGAAGGTGAGCACCATGGCGGCGATCAGCACCCCGACGAACGCCCGGTTGCGCAGCAGCGCCAGGTCGAGCATCGACTGCTCGGTCCGGGTCTCGACGACTACGAACGCCACGAGCAGCACCGGCGCGGCGACCAGCCAGAGCCACGTGAGCGGCTGCGACCAGCCGTGCTCGTTGGCGCGGATCAGCCCGTACGTCAGGCTGGCCGCCGCGCCGGTGAAGGTCGCCATGCCGGCGACGTCGACACGCCCGCGGACCGGTGCGTGCGCGTCCTCGAGCACCCGCACGCACAACACGATCGCCAGCACACTCACCGGCAGGTTGACGAAGAAGATCCACCGCCAGGACACGCCCTCCGTCAGCAGCCCGCCGAAGATCGGCCCGACCGCCGCGGACGCCCCGGCGACCGCACCCCACATCCCGTATGCGACGCCGCGGTCGCGTCCGCTGTAGTTGCTGTTCAGCAGCGCGAACGTCGTCGCGAACATGGCAGCAGCACCGACGCCCTGCACCGCGCGGGCGGCCACGAGCGCGCCCGAGTTGGGCGCGATGCCACACACGAACGACGCCACCGCGAACAGCGCCAGGCCGGCGATGTAAGCACGCCGGTGCCCGACGAGGTCGGCGATAGACCCGGTGCCCAGGACCAGCGCCGCGAGGGTCAGCGCGTAGGCGTCCACCACCCATTGCAGCGAGCCGAAGGACGTCTCGAGATCCTTCGCCATGTCCGGCAGCGCGACGTTCACGATCGTGACGTCGATCAGCAGCATGAACGTGCCGAGACAGACGGTGATCAGCGGCAACCACTTGCGCATGTCGGGCCTCCTTCTCTTCTCGTCCTGAGTCTCCTGAACCCGACGGACAAGGGATCCGCAGATCGACGCCCTGACGTAGATTTCCTCCATGAGTTCGGATTCAGTGTCGGAATCCACCAGCCTGGATCTGCTGGACAAGCAGATCGTGCGGTCGCTCCAGCTCAATCCACGGGCTGCGTACCGACGCATCGGGGACGCGCTCGGCGTCTCGGAGCAGACCGTGGCGCGCCGCTACCGCGCGCTGCATCGCGCCGGCGTGCTGCACGTGATCGCCACGGTGTCGCCCACCGCGCTCGGCGAGAGCGACTGGATCCTGCGCATCCGGTCGCGGCCGGAGGCGACGCTCGACCTCGGCCGCGCGCTGCGCCAGCGGCCCGACATTGCGTGGGTGAGCGTGAACGCGGGCGGCTCGGAGCTGGTCTGCGCGGTGCGCTCGCACTCGCAGGAGGAGCGCGAGCGGCTGCTCATCGACCGGCTGCCGCGCAGTTCGGCCGTGCTGGACCTGACCGCGTCGGTGATCCTGCGGCACTTCGTCGGCGGCAGTGCGTCGGACTGGCTGGGCGTGCGCGAGGTCCTCACCGCCGAGCAGGAGGGGCTGCTCCGGCAGGAGATCCCGCGCCGGAGCCGGCCGCAGGGCATCCACACTCTCGAGCGCAGCGACTACGACATGCTCGAGGTGCTCGCCCGCGACGGCCGGGCGCCGTTCAGCGCGCTGGCGCGGGCCGCCGGCACGACCGAGGCGCGCGCCACGCGCCGGCTCACCGCGCTCATGCGGGCCGGCGTCGTCTACCTCGACATCGACCTCGCCGGCGCCGCGCTCGGCTTCCCGACCTACGCCTATCTCTGGATCTCGGTCGCGCCGGCGCGACTGGACGCCGCGTGCCGCATAATCGCCGGGCACGGCGAGGCGCCGTTCGTCGCGGCGATCAGCGGGCGCACCAACGTCGTCGTGTCGGTGACCTGCCGCAGCCTCGACGACCTGTACCGCTACGTGACCGAGCGGGTCGGGCCGATCGAGGGCGTCCAGTCGATCGAGGTGTCACCGGTGCTGCGGCGCTTGAAGCAGGCCGGCACGTTCGTCGACGAGGGCCGGCTCGTCGTTACTTGAGCTACTTGACGCCGAGCAGGTCGATGACGAAGACGAGCGTCTTGCCGGACAGCCGGTGGCCGCCGCCGGCCGGGCCGTACGCCTTCTCGGGTGGGATCGTCAGTTGCCGGCGCCCGCCGACCTTCATCCCAGGGATGCCGTCCTGCCAGCCCTGGATCAGGCCGCGCAGCGGGAACTCGATCGACTCGCCACGGTTCCAGGACGCGTCGAACTCCTCGCCGGAGTGGAACTCGACGCCGACGTAGTGCACGTCGACCGTGTCGCCCGGCTTCGCCTCGGCGCCCTCCCCGACGACGATCTCCTCGATGACGAGGTCCTGCGGCGGCTCGCCGCCCGGGTACTCGATGACTGGCTTGGTGAGTGACATGCGTCCATCCAACACGAGCCGGTTCCTCCGCCGAGTGGCCGGTTAGGACCCGAGTGGGCCGTCCTGCCGGCCCACTCGGGTCCGACCGGCCCACTCGACGGGGAGGCGGCCGGGTCACTCGACGGGGAGGCGGCCGGGTCGGTTAGCGTCGCCATTCGTGGACGTCCGCGATGCGACCATTGCCGAGCTCGACCCACGCACGCTGTACGGCATCCTCGCGCTGCGCTGCGCGGTCTTCGTCGTCGAGCAGGACTGCGTCTACCTCGACCCGGACGGGCGCGACCTCGAGCCGGACGCGCGCCAGCTGTGGACCGAGCGCGACGGCGCGATCGTCGCGACGCTGCGCCTGCTGCGCGACCCGGACGGCTGCGCGCGGATCGGCCGGGTGGCCACGGCGGCGTCGGCCCGCGGTGCCGGGCTCGCCGCGCAACTGATGCGGCACGCACTCGCGCTCGTTCCGGACGGCGACGTCGTGCTGGGTGCGCAGTCCTACCTCGAACAGTGGTACGCGCAGTTCGGGTTCGTCCGGGACGGCGCCGACTATGACGAGGACGGCATCCCGCATCTGCCGATGCGCCTGGCCCGCATACGCTGACGCGATGCCTCTCGATCCGGTCGCGATGGATCTGCAACCGCACCCCGAGGGTGGCTGGTACCGCGAGACGTGGCGGCACGAGGGCACCGTCGAGACGCCGCGCGGGACCCGCCGGCTCGCGACCTGCGTCGCGTTCCTGCTGCAGCCGGGCGAGAAGTCGGCGTGGCACCGGGTGGCGTCCGACGAGCTGTGGCTCTGGCAAGGGGGCGGCCCGATGCTGGTCAGCGTCGGCGGGTTCGACGAGTCGCCGGTGCCCGGCTTCAGCTGCGAGCTGCGCGAGGGCGGGCAGTACCTCGTCCGGGCCGGCGAATGGCAGTCGGCGCAGCCCGCGTCCGGCGAGGCGTCGCTCATGGCCTGCGTCGTCTCGCCCGGCTTCGAGTTCGCCGACTTCACCCTCGCCGAGCCGAGCGGGTAGCGCGGGTTACCTTTCTTCGGTGAGCGACTTCGACGATGCGCTGATCCCCTGGCCGGACGTCGACGTCCCAGCCGAGTTCGAACGTGCCGAACGCGCCGCGAGCCCGCGCGGCGGCGCCGAGTTCGCCGCGCTGCACACCGCGCAGCGGCTGCTGCAGGACCGGCTCGCCGGGGCCGCCTTGCCGCCCGCGCTCGCCAAGGACCTCACCGAGCGGCTCATCGACAGCTGCGAGCTGCTCGCCGATCACCAGATGCCCGAGCCGGACCGCGTCGACGGCTGGCGTCCGGACCTGCCCGGCCGCGGGCACCCGCTGCTGCCGCCGTACTTCATCGACGACGAGACGGACTCGACGCTGTCCGGCCACGTCACCTTCACCCGGTTCTACCTCGGCGGCAACGGCGCGGCGCACGGCGGCTCGCACCCGCTGCTGTTCGACGACGTCCTCGGCCGGGTGATGAACCACGAGCAGCCGGGTGTCTCGCGCACCGCGTACCTCAAGGTCAACTACCGGCGCGTGACGCCGCTGGACGTCGAGCTGCGCTTCGAGGCGTCCCGCGATCGGGTGGACGGCCGCAAGCGGTGGGGCTCGGCGCGGCTGTTCGACGCGGAGGGCCTCCTGCTCTCCGATGCCGAGGGCCTGTTCCTCCAGCTCCTCCCCGGCCAGCCCTAGGACCCGAAGAACATCTGCTGCCACGTGGCGCCGCTGTCGCGCGTGACGTAGGACGAATTGCCGCCGCTCGCCAGCGCGTAGCCGACCGAACCCGAGCTGAAGTGGACGTCGGTTGTGCCGGCCGGCAACGTGCCGGTCTGCTGCCACGTGAGCCCGCCGTCGGTCGTCCGGTAGAACGTCGTCGGGCCGTCGTCGCCCAAGTCGCTGACGTGCGTACTGGCGGCGGTCATCACCTGGCCGGACTCGGCGCCGACGACGGACGTCCCTCTCGTGCTCGGGTCCGAGTTCGGGTACCGACGCTCGGCGGAGAACGCTGACGAGCCGGGCGCGGCCACCCGCAGGAACTCGCGGGGGCCGTTCACGACGCACGTCACGGCGAGCGCGCCGTCGCCAGCCACGACACCCTCGTCCGCGCGGAACGGATCGTCGTCGGCATTGTGCGCGGCGATGCCGCACACGTCGTGCGCGATGCGTTGCCAGGTGCGTCCGCCGTCGGTCGAGCGCAGGATGCCGGCGCTCGGCTTTTCGACGGTGCTCCCTGCGAAGACGTACACGTCCCCGTCGTGGACGGCGAGGGCGCTGTTGTTGTACCCGATACCGGCGCCGGCGGGCGTCGTCGTGCGCCAGTGGCCGCTGCCCAACGGCGCCGTCTCCAGCGCGCCCTGACAGGGCGACGAGCACTGCTCGACCGGTGCGAGCCGGACGACGGAGTCGCCCGCGATGACGACGCTTGCCGCGCCCGGCCACGGCCGGCTTCGACTCGGTGTCTCCGCCAGCGACCAGTTCTTGCCGCCGTCGGTCGTCATGTACAGCTCGTGCAGGCTCCACAGGTAGCCGTCCGACTCGTCGGCGAACAGCACGCTGTCCACGCAGGGTCCGGCGATCGTGCCGTTGTTTCCGCACGACGCCGAGTCGAAGGGCGAGGTGATGCCGTGCGGCAAACCGATCGGCTGCCAGCTCTGCCCGCCGTCCGTAGTGGCGAGCAGTGCCGCGCAGTCGGTGCGGGCGCCACTCGCGCACTGTGCCTCGCCGAGCGCCCAGCCGTGCTGCGGGTCGGTGAAGCTCTCCTGGTACGCGTGGAAGTGCGCCAGCGCGGGCGGACGCGGGGTCGGGGTCGGCGGCGACACCGAGTTCGACTGCTGTGGCGGCGCGTGATGCCGATCGGTGACGAGGTTCGTCGCCACGGCGCCACCTACGGCAAGGACGATGACCGCGGCAGCGGCCAGCAGCGGCAGCGTCCATCGAGCCGTGTGGCGACGGGCGCCGAGGTTGACCACCGAGCGCTTCCCGGCTCGTGCGTTCGCGACGAGGCGGTCGGCCAGGTCCGGTGCCGGCTGGCTCGCTGCCGACACCTGGTCGAGCGTGCGGCGCATGGTGGCGTCGAAGTCGTTGAGGTCGGGGCGCCCGGTCATCATCGGCTCCCTTCCGCGGTCGAGGGTCTGGCGGAGTAGGAAGTGCGCATGGCAGCGATCCCTCGGCTCACGAGGCTGCGGACGGACGACGGGCGACAGCCGAGGGCGTCGGCGACGTCGGCTTCCGGCAGGTCGTGGAAGTAGCGCAGGACGAGTGCTGCGCGCTGCCGGTCGGGCAGCAGAGCGAGCAGTTGCCAGACGGTGGCCGAGACGGCCACTGTCTCGGCGAGGTCTGCGCCGTCCCACCCGTCAGGCAGCTCCCACCGCGACGCGGTCCGGGCCGCGGGCGAGCGCCGGGTGCTGACGTAGCGATTGGCGACACTGCGGCGCACGTAGGCGACCGGCTCGGCGGCGGCCCTGACCTTGGCCCATTTCGGGTAGAGCCTGACCAGCGTGTCCTGCAGCAGTTCTTCGGCCTCGTAGCGGTTGCCCGTGAGCAGGAACGCCGTCTGGAACAGCGTCGCGGTACGGTCACGGACGAATCGCTCGAAGGCCTCGTCGTCTGTCATGGCTGTCCTCCCGCCGTACAGACGCTTTGCGCCGACGGATCGTCGCACCGATTGATCGATTGTTCCGCCCTAGACTCGGCTCATTCGACGGAAGGGCACGGAGATGCGCCGCTGGACCGCGCTGCTGCTCGCCGGCGGGCTGCTCGCCGGCGGGCTGCTCGCCGGCGGCCTGCTCGCCGCCGCCGTCGCGGCCGTCGCGGCCGGGCCTGCCGCGGCAGCCACCTGGCCGAGCTCGCTGCACGCCGGCGCGCACCTGCGCGCCGGCGAGCGGCTGGTGTCCCCCGACGGCCGGTTCCACGCGTCCGTCGAGCGAGACGGCCGGCTGGTCGTGCGAGCCGCAGGCGGCCGGCAGGTGTGGGCGACTCCGAAGACCGGCCCGAACGCCAGCCTCGTCCTGCGCATGAACGGGCAGCTCGTCCTGACCGTCGGCGGCCAGGTGCGGTGGAGCGGCGGCACCCGTGGCTCTGGCGATCAGGACGTGCTGAGGATGCGCAACCGCGGCATCCTGACGCTCAACTCCGGGCAGCTGCCGGTCTGGTCGAGCCGCGCGCCCGACCGCTGTCCGGCCGTGGCCGGCAAGACGTTCGTCGTCGACCTCGGCACGCAGCGTGCCCGGCTGTGCCAGGGGGGCCAGCAGATCCGGACGACGCTTGTCACGACCGGCGCGAGCGCGCTCGGGTACGGCACGCCGACCGGCACGTGGCACGTGTACGCGCGGGTGCGGGACACGACGCTCTACCCGGCCGCGGGCGGCGCCTACCCGGTGAAGTACTGGATGCCGTACTCGGGCCCGTACGGCGCGCACGACTCGCCGTGGCAGAAGTTCCCGTACGGCTCGAGGGTGTACACGACGCGCGGCTCGCACGGCTGCATCCACGTGCCCAGGCGGATGATGGCGTGGCTGTTCGGCTGGGCAGGCGTCGGGACGCGGGTGACCGTCCACCACTGACGCCCCGATCCGGGATCGGCCGGCGGACGATCGCGCCCGCTCGCGGCCAGGCCGCCGACCCCTGGGGGCGCCGGTGTCTGGTCAGGGAGGACGGACGCCGAGTCAGTTCTCGGCGAACCGCGGTGAGAGCGCGTAGCGCAGCAGCACGACGTCGCCGATCTGTCGGACCTCGGCGAGCGTTGCGCGCCGTTGCGAATTCCAGGGGAAGCATCCGTCATCGACGAAGCGCCGCGCGCGTGAGTCGCCGACGAAGAACGGTGCGACCACCAGATGCAGTTCGTCGGCCATGTCGGCGGTGAGGAACTGGGTGTGCACCGTGCCGCCGCCTTCCACCATCAGCCGTCGCACGCCACGGCGGTGCAGGTCCTCGGCAACGCAGCGAATGCCCACCGGCTGGCCGCCGTCGACGACGGTTGCCGCCGCGCCCAGCCGATCCCGCAGCCGGTCGACAGCCACGCTCGCGCAGTACACGAGTTTCTCGGTGTCGCCGGTGACGAAGAAGTCCGACCGCGCACTGAGCCGCCCACGGCCGGTCACCGTCACCTTGACCGGTGACGGGGACAGCCCCCGCGCGACCCGGCGGTCGCGCCGCGCCGACGAGCGGACCAGTAGCCGCGGGTTGTCGTTGCGGATGGTCGCCGCGCCGACCATGATCGCGTCGCAGGACGCCCGGACCTCATCGACACGGTCGAGGTCGGCTTCGTTGGACAGCCGCAGACGTTTGATGTCGACGCTGTCGAGGTAGCCGTCGATCGACATACCGCAGCTCAGCAACGTGTAGGGGCGCTCACCCACATGCACTCACCTCCACAGCGGCCGGTCGAGCCGCCCGACCAGGCGACCCGTCCTTCCCAACCCGCCGGCGGGACGCGGCCAGCACCACGGCGCCGGGCAGGCTTGCTGCCAACACCAATACGCCGTAGAGGGTGGCGGTCGCGACCCCCTGGTCGGCACCGAGTCCCGCTGCGGCGAACGACCAGGCGGCGACGCCCTCGCGCGGACCCCAGCCGCCGACGTTGGCCGGTATCGCCATCGCGAGCATGACCAGAACCGCCACGGGCAACAGGCTTGCCAATGGTGCCGCTGAACCCGCCGTCCGCGCCGCGATCAGGAACGTCGCCGTATGGCCCGCCACGACCACGACGGACGCCAGCGTAATCCCGGGCCACGCGCCGCGGGCCAGCACGCCGCGGCGGACGTCGGTCACGGCGGCACGCGCGAGTCCGGCGATCCGCGACGCGGGCCGGTGCGGTGCGATCCGTGCTGCGATCGCGGCGGCGATCACGACGACCAGTACCGCCGCGCCGACGAGTGGCACGCTGCCGCGAACGGGCGACGGCAGGGCGGCGAGCAGGACCGCAGCCAGTGCCAGCTGGACCGCCTGGCCGGCCACCCGCTCGTAGGCAACGGCACGCACGCACCGACCCACCTCGCCCACGTCGCGGCCATGGCGTACCGCGCGGTGGACATCACCGACCACGCCGCCGGGCAGCACCGTGTTGAGGAACTGCGAGCGGTAATACGCCGTGATCGCCGTCCGCAGCGGCAAGCCCACGCCGAGACCGCGCGCGACGAGCGTCCACCGCCAGGCCGAGCAGGTGGTCGTCACGACCGCGATGCCGACTGCTGCCACCAGTGACCGTCCGTCGACGGCCCGCAGGCCGCTCAAGAACGGGCCGGTGCCCAACCGCCAGACGAGGACCGCGATGATCACAGCGCCAACGACGAGCCGGCCCGAACGCACCAGGGGTCGGGACACCGCAGTTCCTGGTTCCACCACGCTCCCGCCCGGTCGCCGCTCGTTACCCCGACATACGAGCGCGGCGCCGCCCGCGTTCACTGACCGGCCACCGCGCGGCGCCTGGTTTCGACGCTGACCGGCGATCGGTCGGCGAGGCCGCTGTCCGGCTCGCCCTGATCGCGGAGAACGCACCGAATCGTCACCGTCGCGCACCGCCCAGCACGCGCCCAACCGCCGCGCTGGTCGCAGTCCAGCGGGCCAGCGCGCCGCGCCGCTCGAGAGCGGCCTGCCGGAGCCGGTCGCGCAGGTCGGCCTCCTGCAGCCAGCGCCGCAGCGCGGCGGCGAGCGCGCGGTGGTCGCCAGGGGCCACCAGCAGCCCTGGTAGCCCCCCGTCGGCCGTGCGGCCGAGCGCCTCGGGGACCCCGCCGACCGCGGTCGCCACCACCGGCAACCCGTGCGCCAGTGCCTCGGTGACCACCATGCCGTACGACTCGGCGCGCGACGCCAGCACCAGGAGGTCGGCCGCGTCGTACGCGCGATCGAGGTCCACGCCGGTGCGCGGCCCGGTCAAGCACAGCCGGTCACTGAGTCCCTGCGCCTCGGCAGCGCGCCGGAGCCGGGCGACGAAGCGCGGCTCGCGATCGAGGGAGCCCACGCAGGTGCAGTGCCATCGGAGGTCGGCTACCCGGCTCAACGCGAGGAGCAGCGCGTCGTGGCCCTTGTGCGGCGCCACCGCAGCTACGCACAGCAGCCGGCCGCCGGTCTGCGTCCCGCTCGCCACGCCGGCCTCGTCGGTGCCCGGCTCGGCCACGTGCGCCCGGCGGGGATCCAGCTCGTACTCCCGTACCAGCCAATCGCGGGTCCACCTGCTGGTGGTGATGATCGCGGCGGCAGCGGTGAGCACGGCCCGCTCGCGATCCCGGGCACCGATGACCTCCGCTCCGAGTGGCGCGTCGCCGAGGGGCATGTGCACCAGGACAACGAGCCGCAACCGGCCCGACGCGGGCACGAGCACGTCCGGCACGCAGCAACCGACCAGGCCGTCGACCATGAGCAGGGAGCCGTCCGGGAGGCCGCTGATCACCTCCGCCAGCGCGTCCCGTCCAGCCGATCCAGGCAGCGGCCACGCGCCCGCGATCACGTGCTCGCGCACCTGCCAGCCGAGTGCGGTGAGCCCGGCACAGACCCGGCGGCCGTAGGTGTTCCCGCCACTCGGTCTGGTCGGGTCGTGGACGCCGTCGGGGAGTACGACGTGGACGGTGCTCACCGGGGTCCCCGCGAAAGCGTGGAGCGCTCTGTGCGGAACGGTTTCGTGGGGTGGTCTCGTGGGGTGGTTCACAGGGCCCGCTCGTAGGACGCCCACGCGATGTGCGACTCGTGCAGCGTGACCGTGATGCCGGCGATCTCGCGCGCACCGTCGCCGAGTGCACCCGCGTGGATGCCCTCGGCGAGCCGGTCCGCGACCACCCGGGCGAGTGCCTCGGTCGTGGTGTTCGCGCCGGTGAACGCGGCATCCTCGTCGAGGTTGCGGTAGGACAGTTCGCCGACGACGGCGCGCAGCTGTTCGCCGGCGCGTCCGATGTCCACGACGATGCCGTTCTCGTCGAGCGACTCGCGGCGGAACGTGGCGTCCACGACGTACGTGGCGCCGTGCAGCCGCTGGGCAGGGCCGAACACCTCGCCGCGCAGGCTGTGGGCGATCATCATGTGATCGCGGACCGTCACACTGAACACGTCGCGCTCACCCTTCTTCGTAGGTCACCGTGTGGCACACCGCGGGAAGCGTCCCGGCAGCGAGCCGCGGTAGCACGGCGGGGAGCTCCGCGAACGGCGACGACCCGGTCAGGAGTGCGTCGAAGCGGGGATCGCGAAGCAGGTCGAGCGCGAGTGCGAGCCGGTCCGACCCGGTGCGGCTCGCCCTGCGCGCCGGCGCGACGGTGCCGACCTGGCTGGCCCGGATGCCGAGTCGCAGCGCGTGGAAGGCACCGCCCAGCGACAGCGTCACGTCCGCGTCGCCGTACCAGCTGAGGTCGATGACCGTGCCCTCGGGTGCCAGCAGCTCGAGCGACTGCTGCAGCCCGGCCGAGGTGGCGCTGGTGTGCACGACCAGGTCCCGGCCGCCGACGGCGTCCGCGGGCACCGCGAAGTCGACCCCGAGTGCGGCGGCGACTTCGGCGCGACCGGCGTCCACGTCGACGAGCGTCACCCGGGTGCCAGGGAACCGGGCGAGTAGCCGCGCGACGCAGCAGCCGACCATGCCCGCCCCGACGACCGTGACGCGGTCCCCGACGAGCGGAGCTGCGTCCCACAGCGCGTTGACGGCCGTCTCCACGGTGCCCGCCAGCACGGCCCGATCAGCTGGCACGTCGTCCGGCACGATGACCACTGATCGGGCCGGCACCACGTAGGAGGTCTGGTGCGGGTACAGGCAGAACACCGTGCGTCCGGTCAGCGACGGCGGGCCGTGTTCGACGACGCCGACGTTGAGGTAGCCGTACTTCACCGGGCCCGGGAAGTCGCCGTCCTGGAACGGGGCACGCATCGCGGTTTGCTGGCGCGCCGGAACGCCGCCGCGAAACACCAGCGTCTCCGTCCCCCGGCTGATCCCGGAGCGCAGGGTGCGGACGAGCACGTCGTCGGCGCCGCGCGGCGGCAGCGACACCGGCCGGATCTCGCCCAAACCGGGCTCCCGGATCCAGAACGCGAGCGCTTCCTCCGATCCCCCTGGCATCGCTCTCCCGACTCCACTTGAACTGGATGGCTGCGGCTTGCGTCTTCCTTCTGTACACCCGTGACACGGAAACGGGGCCTCCGATGGTTCGAATTGGCACAGCGGCCGGCGTCAGCGGCCAGTTGGCGCTGCTCGCGGTGCTCGCCGGGACGACCGGTCTCGGGCCGGCCGGCTGGGTCGTCGGCGCCTTGTTCGGCGTCGCGACGAACGCCGCGCTGGCGCGCGGACTCGGGCGGGCCGGCGCGACCGCCCTGGGACCGGCCAACCTGGTCACGCTGCTGCGTGCCACGCTGGTCGGAGGCGTGGCCGCCCTGGTCGCCGACGCGGTCTTCGCCACCACGAGCCGCACGGCCGTAGTGGCGCTCGCGAGTGTCGCGCTCGCGCTCGACGCGGTCGACGGCTGGGTCGCCCGCCGCACCGCGACCGCCTCGCCGGTGGGCGCGCGTTTCGACGGCGAGGTCGACGCCTTCCTCATCCTCGTACTCAGCATCGACACCGCCCGTTCCCTCGGCGCCTGGGTGCTGGCCGTCGGCGCAGCGCGCTACCTGTTCGGCGCGGCGGGCTGGTTGCTGCCGTGGCTACGCGCGCCGGTGCCGCCGCGCTACTGGCGCCGCACCGTCGCGGCCATTCAGGGCGTCACACTGACCGTCGCCGTCGCCGGCGTGCTCCCCACTCCGGCCGCTACCGCGGCGGTCGCGGCTGCGCTCGTCCTGCTTGTCGAGTCGTTCGGCCATGACGCCCGCTGGCTCGCGCAGCGCAACCGCCGCTTGTCCGCAGCGGATCCGGACGGGATCGGTCGCCGTCGGCTGCGGCAGGTCATCGGCGTGGCGTTCACCGTGCTGACATGCTCCTTGGTCTGGTTCGCGCTGGTCGCTCCGGACCGGCTCGGCCGCCTCAGTCCCGCCGCGTTCGTCCGCATCCCGATCGAAGGTTTGGCACTCGGCTGCCTGGCCCTTGTCCTGCCGACGCGGGGCAGACGCGCGCTGGGCGTGGTGGCCGGCATCGCGCTCGGGCTGCTGACGATCGTGAAGTTCCTCGACATGGGCTTCTACGACGTGCTGGACCGACCATTCAATCCGGTGACCGACTGGAGCACCTTCGGCCCGGCGCTGGGCGTGTTGAGCGATTCGGTCGGTCACGGGTGGGCCACGGTCGCGATCGTCGCCGCCGCCGTCGGCGGCCTGCTGGTCCTCGTCCTGCTGCCGCTCTCAGCGGTTCGGCTGATGGGGATCGCCGCGCGGCACCGGACCGCATCGGCTCGCACCCTGGCAGTGTTGGGCCTCGTCTGGCTCGCCTGCGCGGGGCTCGGCGTCCAGGTCGGTGGCGGCGAGGCGGTCGCGTCGACCAGCGCCGCTGGACTCGCCTACGACCAGCTCCACGCCGTCCGCGCGACCCTGCAGGATCAGCACGTATTCGCCGCCCAGCTCACCGGCGACGACCCGGTCAGCAACCTGCCGGGCAGCGACCTGCTCA
This sequence comes from uncultured Actinomycetota bacterium, assembly GCA_963797455.1. Lineage (GTDB taxonomy): Bacteria > Actinomycetota > Actinomycetes > Mycobacteriales > Jatrophihabitantaceae > Jatrophihabitans. The sequence continues at coordinate 1,603,398 of CAWCPK010000001.1, forward strand.
CCGGCCTGCGCGGCAAGGACGTGATCATCGCGGTCGTCGAAAGCTACGGCCAGGTAGCGGTCCAAGGCACCGCGTTCTCGCCTCAGGTGGACGCCGTCCTCAACGCCGGTACCCGCCAACTGGGCGCCGCCGGATACGGCGCACGCAGCGCGTTCCTCACCTCGCCCACGTTCGGCGGCATCAGCTGGCTGGCCCACTCCACGCTGCAGTCCGGACTGTGGATCGACAGCCAGCAGCGTTACGACCAGCTCGTCGCCAGCAACCGATTTACGCTGAGCGACGCATTCAAGCGGGCCGGCTGGCGCACGGTCGTGGACATCCCGTCCAGCCCGAGCCCGTGGCCCGCGGGACAGCACCTGTACCACTTCGACGCCATGTACGGCAGCAACGACGTCGGCTACCAGGGTCCGACCTTCAGCTACGCCACGATGCCGGACCAGTACACCCTCGGGGCGTTCTATCGACGCGAGTTGCAGCCGACCCCGCGCAAGCCCGTCATGGCGGAGATCGATCTCGTGTCCTCCCACACACCGTGGGCGCCACTGCCGCACATGGTCGGCTGGGATCAGGTCGGTGACGGCTCGGTCTTCGACAGCATGCCCGCCGAAGGCCAGTCGCCGAGCGCCGTGTGGACCGACGCCGCCCAGGTCCAGGCGGCCTACGGCCAGTCGATCCAGTACTCCCTCCGCGCCCTCATCTCTTTCGTGCGGACCTTCCACGACAAGAACCTCGTGCTCGTCATGTACGGCGACCACCAGCCTGCGACGATCGTCAGCGGCTCGAGCCCGAGCCACGACGTGCCGATCACGATCATCGCCCGCGACCCGCACGTCCTGGATCGGATCTCCTCCTGGGGCTGGCAGGACGGCATGCTGCCCGATCCGCAGGCGCCGGTCTGGCCGATGAGCAGCTTCCGCGACCGCTTCCTGACCGCGTACGGACAGCATCCGGCGCCGGGCGACGGGCCCTGACCGGACGTTCTGGACCTGTGCTGGGGCGGGCGGGCCCGGCCTGCTGCTCGGTCGTGATCTGAGACGCAGCTAGGCTTCGTAGCCCCGCTTTCTGGGGTTTTTTTGGAGCCGCCTCGGGGAATCGAACCCCGGACAACCTCATTACGAGTGAGGTGCTCTGCCGACTGAGCTAAGGCGGCGTGCGCCGGGTCCGGGCGTGCGACCCGGCGCGGCTCGCCAGTCTAACCGGTCGGCGAGCCCATTCTTCACACCGCCGGCGGCGCCGACTTGATCACCGAGAACAGCGCGCCCTGCGGGTCGGCCAGACCAGCATGCCGGCCGAACGGCATGTCCGCGGCCGGCCGGGTCACGGACCCACCCAGCTCGAGCGCCTTGGCCACGGTGGCGTCGCAGTCGGCCACCTCGAAATAGCTGCCCCAGTGCGGTGGGACCGCGGCCGGCACGTCGGCGGGCAGCTCACCGAGGCCACCGACGGTCTTGCCGTCGACCTCGATCGTCGAGTACTTGAAGCCGCTGGGATCCGATGGGTCCCCGATCTCGGTGTACGTGTAGCCGAACACCTCGGCGAAGAACTCCTTCGCGCCGGCGTAGTCGCGGGTCAGGAACTCGTTCCAGGTCAGCGCGCCCGGCTCGTTCGCCCGCTGGACGCCGATGTGCGTCCCGGTCTGCCAGTAGCCGAACACGCCGCCGCTCGGCACCTGGGCGAACGCCATCCGGCCGAACTCCCCGACGTCCATCGCGGGGCTCAGCACCGTGCCGCCGGCCCCCTCTGCGACCTTGCTGGTGGCGTCGGCGTCGCCGGTGGCGAGGTAGGTGTTCCAGACCGGAGGGTGGTCCATACCCATCATGCCGCCGATGCCCGCGACGTCCCGGCCGTCCACCGAGGCCATGCCGTACTCGCCGGTCTCCTCGCCCCCGACTTCGATGTGCCAGCCGAACAGCCGGCCGTAGAACTCCCGGGCGGCGGCCTGGTCGGTCGTCATGAGGTCGATCCAGCACGGGGTGCCTGGAGCCCAGGGGGTGTCGCGCACGGTCATGGTGTCCTCCGCTCGATCGGGTAGCCGCCGACGCTAGGACGAACCCCCGACAACGCACAGGCGTCCGCGGCGCGCCTGCCGGCGAAGGTTGGGTGAACCCTCGCGGAACTGGGCGCTGAACGCCGATTTCCGGATGTCGCGTCCGGGACAGTCGTGCTCATGAGCTATCGGGACCGGCCGGGGCCGATCGCCATCGCGCACCGCGGTGGCGGTGGGCTCGCGGCCGAGAACACCCTCGAGGCGTTCCGTCGCTCGTACCACCTCGGCTTCCGCTATCTCGAGACCGACGTCCGGCAGACGGCCGATGGCCAGCTCGTCGCGTTCCACGACGCGCGGCTGAACCGCGTCACCGCCGCGTCCGGCCGGGTGCGCACCAGGACGCTGGCCGAGCTGACCAGCCTGCCGGTGCTGGGTGGCGGGCCGGTGCTCGCGCTGCCGTCCCTCGTCGACACGTTCCCACGCGCGTGCTTCACCCTCGACGTCAAGCACCGCGCGGTGATCGAGCCGTTGGCGGAGCTGCTTCGCTCGAGTGGCCTCGCGGCGCGGGTCTGCGTGGCGGCCGCTCGGGGCCGCTGGCTGCGCGAGTTGCGCGACCGCGTCGGTCCCGAGCTGTGCACCGCGCTGTCCTGGCGCGACCTCGCCCACCTCGCGTCCCGGCCGCGCGGCTGCTACGGCGACGCCGGTTTCGCGCACATCCCGCTGCGACTCGGCCGGGTGCCGGTGTTCCGGGACGACCTCGTGGCCCGTGCGCACGACGCGGGCGTGCGGGCCATCGTCTGGACGGTGAACGATCCGGACACCATGAACCGGCTGCTCGACCACGGCGTGGACGGGATCATCACCGACCGTCCGGACCTGCTGCGCGAGGTGCTCGTCGCCCGCGGGCAGTGGCACACGCCGGACAGCCACGACGCCTCGTCGACGGTCCCCGACCTCGTCTCCTAGCCGGCGACTCAGGGGCGATCTCAGGAGAATTCCCGATGTGCGTCGTCAGACCTTAGGGTCAGGCTGGCGCACGTGCGCGAAGAACTTGACCTGGACGGCTGGGTCGACCCGCTTTCCACGACGGCGCCCCCGCTGCCCTGCCAGACCTCGGCCGGGGACCTGTGGTTCGCGGAGAGCCCGGCCGACCTCGAGCAGGCGAAGGCGCTGTGCCAGCTGTGCCCGGCGCGGCACGCCTGCCTCGCCGGCGCGCTCGAGCGCCGCGAGTCCTGGGGCGTGTGGGGCGGCGAGATCTTCATCGGAGGCGTCGTGGTGGCCGAGAAGCGGCGCCGCGGTCGCCCGCGCCGGGCTGCGTGACACGCGCGCCGCGGTCCCGACCAGAAACGCCAGCCCGAACAGCACGTACCAGGCCGACAGCGAGGTCTGAAGGGCATCGAAGTGCAGCTCGGTGCCGTCCTTGTCCGGCACGCCCCAGACGATGAACGTCCAGAAGACGAGCAGGCCGACGAGCGCCCGGCGCTCCTGCTGCCACAGCAGGAGCGCGATCGGGACGCACCAGACCCAGTGGTGCGTCCAGGAGACCGGGGAGACGAGCAGGCCGGTGACCGCGCAGGCCGGAACACCCCACGCGTCGCCCAGCCGACGGTAGGCCATCAGCGCGCAGGCCAGACCGGTGGCCGCGACGAGGGCGACCAGCAGCAGTTCGCCGTCCGAGATGTGCCGGCTGTGATCCATCCGGGCCAGCAGCCCGCGGATCGACTGGTTGGCGACCTTCTCGATTCGGCCGACGCGATCGGCGTCGAAGACCAGCCCCGTCCAGAACTGCCGCGTCGCGCCGGGCACGACGAGCAGCGAGAGCGCGACGGTGCCGGCGAGGGTCGCCATTGCTGTCGCGGCCGCGCGGAAGCGCCGGGTGAGCAGCAGGTAGCCGATGAAGATCGCCGGAGTCAGCTTCATGCCCGCGGCCAGCCCGATGCCGACGCCTTTGCGCCGAGACGAGGGCGGACGGGTGAAGTCCCAGAGGACGAGGACGAGGAGCAGCAGGTTGATCTGCCCGTTCTGCAGCGTGGTGTAGACGGGTTCCGCCCACAGCAGTGCGGCGACCGCGAGACACCCGAGCTGCATCCGGCCGGCCAGGCCGGTGAGCCGGCAGGAGAGGTGGACGGCCGCGGCCAGCAGAGCGACGTTGGCGACGAAGCCGACCGCAATCGCGGCGTGCACGGCCAGGAAGCCGAGCGGGACGAAGAGGACGGCCGCGAACGGGGGGTAGGTCGCCTGGTAGCTCGGCGCGGCACCCGGCGGGCCGTAGCGAATGGCGAACAGGTCCTGTCCGGAGCGCACGGCCAGCCCCTCGCCGCGATAGATGATCAGGTCGAGCGAGCTGTGCTGCGCGAGCTGGCGCACGACGAGGAACGCCGCGATCGATCCGGCGAGCACGAGCGCTGGGGCGACACGACGCATAGCCCGGATCGTCGGGGTCTCGACCGACGCGCAGTCCAAGCCGCGACGGGTGGCTGGCGTCGAAAGCCTGAACAACGAGCGACGGGCGACCCCCGGCGGGCCGGGCTATGGCACGTCGGTCACGACCGCGTCGCGCGAGTCGTAGGCCTTGCGGCTCGCGCAGACGGACGCGAGCGCGCACGCGTGCCGGCGTCCGTCCGCGGCCATCCGCACCACGACCTTCTCGCCGGGGACGTCGTGCCCGACGACCTGGCCCGCGCCCTCGGGGGTGTCGACGGCACAGCCGACACCCGGGGCCGCCGCCGCGAACTCCTCGTACAGCGGGTGCTCGTACTTCAGGCAGCACATCAGCCGGCCGCACGCGCCGGATATCCGCAGCGGGTTGAGTGGCAGGTCCTGGTCCTTCGCCATCCGGACGCTCACCGGCTCGAAGTCGACGAGGAAGGTCGAGCAGCACAGCTCGCGCCCGCAGCTGCCGATGCCGCCGGTCAGCCGCGCCTCGTCGCGGGCGGAGAGCTGGCGCAGTTCCACCCGTCCCTTGAGCGTGGCGCCGAGATCGCGGACGAGCGCGCGGAAGTCGACGCGGTGCGGCGCGGTGAAGTACAGCGTCGTGTGATTGGTGGCGACGATGTGATCGACGCCGGCGATCTTCATCGGCACGTCGTGCTCGCGGATCAGCTTGCGCGCGGCTGCCCGCGCGGCGGCCCGCTTCTTGCGGCTGATCTCGGCGGCCTGCTCGTCGGTCGGGCTCGCCATGCCGGTGAGGACGGGCAGCCCGCCGACGTCCTCGCTGACCCATTGCGGCGCCCACATGACCTGCGCGACCTCGGGGCCGTCGTCGGTCGGGTACAGGACGCGGTCACCGACCTGCGGCGCCAGCTCGCCGGGGTCGGCGTAGTACAGGCGCCCCTGCGGCTGGAACACCACCGCGCAGATCATGCCCATCCGCCCACCTTAACCGCCTTAACCGCCGCCGCCCGCCTCACCGAGTGGGCTGTTCGGACCCGAGTGGGCCGTCCTACCGGCCCACTCGGGTCCTAAGTGGCCACTCGACGCGAGATCAACGCGGCGACGACGGGATGCGGAGCATGGCGGTCATCGCCTCGACCGCGATGCGCGGCTTGACGTTCAGCTCCAGCGCCTCCCGGCAGGCGAGGACGGCGTCGAGTCGATGCAGCGCGCCCGCCGGGGTAACCCGCGACGCGACGGTCGCGACGTCGTCGGCGAGATCGGGATGCGCCGGCGCGATGGCCGCTCCCGACTGGCGCAGCAGCACGTCCCGGTAGAAGGCCGCGAGGTCGACCAATGCGCGGTCGAGAGCGTCGCGCTGGGCCCGGGTGGCGCGCGACTTCTGCCGCCGCTCCAACTCCTTCAGCAATCCCGCGGAGCCGCGGACCGAGGCCGCCACGCCCTTGCCGGTGCCACCGGCGCCGAGCGCGACCTGCAGCGACTCCGTCTCGCCCGCGTCGAGTTCGGCGGACAGCACCGCCGCCTCGGTCTCGGCGGCACCCACGAGGTGCTCGGCCGCCTCGAGGCAGGCCTGCAGCGAGGTGAGCGAGGCGGGGACGGCCAGCACCGCGGCGCGCCGGCCGCGCGCGTCGGCGTCCGCGGCCAGCCTGCGCGACCGGCCGATGTGCCCCTGCCCGGCCGCGGCAGCCCAGGCCGCGGTCGCGGCGTCGAGCCCGTCCTGCTCGAGCACCCGCGCGACGGCCTCGGCCGGCGGAGTGCGCAACGGCACCAGCCGGCAGCGGGAGCGGACCGTCAGCGACACGTCGTCGGGGTGCAGCGACGGCGCGCAGAGCAGGAACACGGTGCGCGCCGGTGGCTCCTCGACGGCCTTCAGCAGCGCGTTGGACGCCTGCTCGGTGAGCCGGTCGGCGTCCTCGACGACCACGACCTGCCAGCGTCCGAGCGAGGGGCGGCGCGCGGAGCGGGCGACCACCGCGCGCATCTCGGTGACGCCGATCGACAGCCCTTCCGGCACGACGGAGTGGACGTCGGGATGCGTGCGGGTGGCCACCGTGTGGCAGGCCGAGCACTCGCCGCACCCGAGGTCGTCGGCGCGTTCGCACTGCAGCGCGGCCGTGAACGCTCGGGCCGCCACCGACCGTCCGGAGCCGGGCGGCCCGGTGAACAGCCACGGGTGCGTCATCGCCCCGGGCGCGACCGGCCGGCCGTCGGCGATGTCGGCGGCGGCGTGCGCGGCGGTGCGCAGCGTCGCGACCGCGGCGTCCTGCCCGATCAGCTGCTCCCAGACGCTCATGGTGCGATCCTGCCCGCAGGCTCGGACGTCGCCGTGGCGAGCAGCGCGCGCAGGCTGCCGGCGAGCGTGCCGCGCGCGGCCTCGCCCAGCGGCGCGAGCAGCTCGCGCTCGGCCTCGATCAGCTCCTCGAACGCGGCGTCGACGATCGCGCGACCCGCCGCGGTCAGCGCGACCCGGACGAGCCTGCCGTCCTCGCGGTCCGGCGAGCGGGTGACGAGGCCGCGCACGGTGAGCCCGTCCAACCGGCTCGTCATCGTGCCGGACGTGACGTAGGTGCGCGCCGCGAGCTCGCCGGCGGTCAGCTCGAACGGCTCGCCGGTGCGGCGCAGCACCGCCAGGACGTCGAACTCGTGCCGGCGGAGGTGGTGCCGCGCGAAGATCGCGGCACGCCGCTCGCCGAGCACGCCGGCCAGCCGGTCGAGGCGGGAGAACACCTGCAGCGGCTCGACGTCGAGGTCGAGGCGCTCGCGCTGCCACGCGGCGACGATCCCGTCGACCTCGTCCGCGCCCGTCATACCGCCATGCTGCCACATCTCTCGACGTCGAGAGGTCCGGCGGATCAGCCCAGCCGGGCCGCGATTGCGTCCCGGACGAGACCCCCGACGGCGTCCGGGTCCAGGGCGGCGTCGAGCACCGCATACCGCTGCGGCTGCTGCGCGGCCAGCGCCAGGAAGCCCGCGCGAACCGCCTCGTGGAACGCGAGCGAGGCCGCCTCGAGCCGATCCGGCGATGCGCGTGCGCCGGCCCGTTCGAGCCCGCGTCGCGGGTCGATGTCGAGCAGCACGGTGAGGTCGGGCAGCAGCCCGCCGGTGGCCCAGGTCGTGATGACGCGCGTGGCGTCCAGCCCGCGGCCGGCGCCCTGGTAGGCGAGCGTCGAGTCGACGTAGCGGTCGGTGAGCACGATCCGGCCGGCCTCGAGCGCGGGACGGACCACGGTGTCCACGTGCTGCGCGCGGTCGGCTGCGTAGAGCAGTGCCTCGGCGCCCGGCGTGATGTGGCTGTCCGGGTCGAGGAGCAGCCGGCGCAGCTCCTGACCGAGCGGGGTGCCGCCCGGCTCTCGGGTCTCGAGGACGTCGTGGCCGAGGGAGCGCAGCCAAGCCGCGGCCCGGACGAGCTGCGTCGACTTGCCGCCGCCCTCGCCTCCCTCGAACGCGATGAACATTCCTAGCGCGCGCCGATCGTGCCGTTGGCCTGGCGCGCGGCCGCGAGCACCGAGGCGCGCATGTCCAGCAGGCGCTGCAACCGCTCGAGCACCGCCGCGGGCAGCACGTCGGGGACCTCGGCCGGGCACACCACGCAGCGGTCGAGATCCTCGTCGGCGGCCTCGATCAGCGTGACGCGCACCGCGTCGACCACAGCGCCGGGCGGCCGCGCCGCGCCGGGGCCCGCCGCGACGAGTGAGATGTCCGGCAGCAGCTCCCCGGTGCTCCACGCGTTGATGCTGCGGATCCGGGCGACGTCCGCGCCCTGCGCGCCGCCGTGCACCGCGAGCGAGGTGAGGACGTACCCGTCGCACACCACGACCTCGCCGCGCTCGAGCGCCGGACGGATCGTGGCAGCGACGTGCTCGGCGCGGTCGGCCGCCGACAGCAGCGCCGCGGTCTCGGGTTCGACGTCCGAGGACGGCCCGTCGCGCAGCAGCTCGGCGACCCGGCGCCCCACCGCCGAGTCCGTGGGCTCGGCAGTCACAGTGACGGCCAGCCCCCGCTCGTGCAACGCGGCGACGACCAGCGCCGTGTAGCCGGCCGTAGCGGCGGGGTCGACGCCGTCCACGCTCACGAACAGCCCGGCGTGCTCGCCGCGGCGCCGCAGGCCCGACCGCATGACCCGACGGCGCAGGATGTCGCGCAGCCGCAGCCGCGACCGGGTGGCCCGCGACGCCGCGTAGTAGCTGACCGCGAGCGCGAGCAACCCGCCGATGAGCAGCGTGAGCCCGGGTCCGGAGAACCGCAGCCGGGAGTCCTCCCCGACCTTGATCGAGTGCGAGCCCAGCGCGCCGGCGATGACGGGCCCGACGGCGATCGTCAGGAGCAGCATGATGCGCACCGACGAGAGGACGAAGGAGAAGATGCGGCCGCGCATCCGGTCCTCGACCTCGTGGCCGATGAGCGTGTAGCCGATGATCCACGCCATCCCCGCGCACATGCCCACGACCGCCGCGAGGCCGGCGGCAAGGGTGAAGTCACGGACGACGGACATGATCAGCAGCGCGATCCCGGCGCTGCCGATCGCCAGCCCGAACACCCGGCTGCGGGTGTAGCCGGGCAGGATCCGCGGGCCGATGAGCATGCCGATGGCGAGCCCGCTGAACACGGTGCCGAACATGATCGAGTAGCCGGCGGTGCCGGCGGACAGCGTGGCCACCCACAGCTGTGCGACGCCGACGGTGAGGCCGCCCGCGGCGAACGCGCCGATGATCCCGACGTACAGCCCGCGGATCAGCGGCTGGCCACGGACGAACGCCACTCCCTCGCGCAGCAGGCTGAAGATGCCCTGGTTGCGCTCGTGCGCGGCGGGCGCGACGGGGATGTCGCGCCGGCTCGCGAACACCGTCGCCGCGCTCACCAGGAACGTCACCGTGTTCAGCAGCAGCGCTATGACGATGGCCATGTCGACGCGGGTGGACGACTGGACGCTCTTCCCGTCGATGAGCCGGTTCGCGGCCGACAGCAGCGCGAAGATGCCACTGGCGATCGGCACCGTGCCGTACACCGAGAACAGCGAGATCTGGTTGGCGGTGGCCAGCAGCGGCTTGGGGACGATCGTCACCTGGATGACCTGCTTGGCCGGCTGGGTGAACAACCCGACGGCCTCGATGACGAACTGCGCGACGTAGAGCCAGACGAGGTTGTAGCCGATCGCGATGGTCGCGTAGAGGACGCCGGCGGTGACATCGCCGATGATCACCGTCTTGCGCCGATCCAGCTTGTCGGCGAGCGCGGCCGCGAACGGGCCGAAGAACACGTCGGGCGCCAGCCGGACCAGGATGACGCCGGAGATCGCGGCGCCCTGCGTCGACACCGCCTGGTGCTGCGTCAGGTGCTGGGCGAGCGCGGTGTTCGCGAGCAGCCCGAGCCAGTCGCCGAAGCTGGAGAAGGTGATCGCGGCCCACATGCGGCGCACGACCTTGATCCGGGCGAGCGCGAGCAGGGCGTTCTCGCGGCGCGGCGGGCGCGGCGCCGCCTCCAGTTCCGCACTCATGTCCGAAGCCTGGAGGACGTGCCCGCTGCACCGGCGAGCGTGCGCGCGACAACGCGTCCGACCGGCACTGGCAGAGTCTATGGGTGGCCGCTGTGCGAGGGTGCTTCGGTGCGCTGGGATCCTGGGCAGTACGGCAGGTTCACCGACGATCGCGCCCGTCCGTTCCTCGATCTGGTGGGCCGGATCGGCGCGACGGCGCCGCGCCGGGTCGTGGATCTGGGCTGTGGACCGGGCACGCTCACCGCGCTGCTGGCCGCGCGCTGGCCCGGCGCGCTCGTCGAGGGCCTCGACTCGTCCCCGGAGATGATCGCGGCCGCAGCCCCGGGCTCGGGCGCGCGGCTGACGTTCCGCGTCGGTGACGTTTCGTCATGGGTGCCGCCGCGCGATGCGGACGTCGTGGTGAGCAACGCGGCGCTGCACTGGGTTCCGACGCATCGGACGCTGCTCGCCGGGTGGGCGGCGGCGCTGCCGGCCGACGGCTGGCTCGCGTTCCAGGTGCCGGGCAACTTCGCGGCTCCTTCGCACACGCTGCTGCGCTCGCTGGCCGCGGCGCCGCGGTGGGCGGCGTCGTTGCGCGGCGTGTCGCGGCACGACCCCGTCGGCACCCCGGCCGAGTACGCGGAGCTGCTGCTGGCGGCCGGGCTCGTCGCGGACGCGTGGGAGACGACCTACGTCCACTTGCTGCCCGGGCCGGACCCGGTGCTGCAGTGGCTGCGGGGGACGGCGCTGCGGCCGATCATGGCGGCGCTCCCGGCGGCGGATTACGCGCGGTTCGAGGACGAGCTCGGGCGGCAGCTGCGCGACGCGTATCCGGCGACCGAGTACGGCACGCTGTTCCCGTTCCGCCGCATCTTCGCCGTCGGCCACCGCGCGACGTGACGCGTGATCGCCGCTGTCCCCAGCTGATCTTGTGCGCCGACCAACGCCCCAACGCAGCTCCCTGCACAAGATCCACGTCCCCAGCTGATCTTGTGCGCCGACCAACGCCCCAACGCAGCTCCTTGCACAAGATCGGCTAGGACGCGGTCGCGCGCTGTCAAGGTGGCCGTCCACACACCCACCGTCGTCATCCACAGATCCGCGGCGGCGGTAGCAGACGGAGCGCTTCGTTCAGCAACGTGTGTGGCATGTACACCTCGGCGGCTGCGCGTTCCCTCCCCTCGACCTCCGGCGATGCCCGTGCCACCGTCACCGATCTGCCGTCCCTGCTCGGATCAGGCTGGACGGACAGCGCGGTCCGTGCGCAGTTCCGTGCCCGGCGCTGGCAGCGCGCGGGCCACGCTGTCGTGCTGCACAACGGTGCGGCATCGACCGCGGAGCTGCGCCGTGTCGCGCTACTGAACTGTGGCCGGCGCGCGGCGCTCACGGCATTTACTGCCGCAGAGCAGTTCGGCCTGCGATCCTGGGAGCGCGACGACGTCCACGTCCTCGTGCCCGGCGGCGCGCACATCACACGGGTGCCCGGCCTGCCGATGCGGGTGCACTACGTCGGCGCCTGGAGTCCGGCCGAGCTGCTCGCTGTCCGGGACCTGCATCGTGCCGCACCGGCGCTCGTCCTCGCGGCCAGCACGTTTGCGGGGCCGCGCCCAGCGTGCGGTCTGCTGGCAGCCGGTGTGCAGCAACAGCTGGTGAGGCCCGGCCAGCTGCGCAGTGCAGTCCTCGCCAACCCGCGGACGCGTCACCGGCACGCGATGCTGCTCGCTGTCGACGACATCGCTCAGGGTGCCGAGGCGCTCAGTGAGATCGACTTCGCGCGGCTGTGCCGGCGGTACGGGTTGCCGGAGCCGGTGCGGCAGGCGGTACGGGTGGAACCGACAGGCCGCCGGCGCTACCTGGACGCCGAGTGGGTCACGCGAAGCGGACGACGGCTGGTCGCAGAGATCGACGGCGCACTCCACCTCGCGGCCCGCCGCTGGTGGGAAGACCAGCTGCGACAGAACGAGATCGTGCTCGGTGGGAACCTTGTGCTGCGCTTTCCGAGCGCCATCGTCCGGCATGAGGAGTTGATCGTCGTCGACCAGCTCCGCCGCGGCATGCTGCTGTGATCATCCAGGTCGGCTGATCTTGTGCGGCATCCTGCGCCCGGACGTCGAACGGCGCACAAGATCCATCTCCCCCACTGATCTTGTGCGGCATCCTGCGCCCGGACGTCGAACGGCGCACAAGATCCGCACGCCGCCGCGGGACCTACGGAACCAGCACGCTGAGCGCTCCGGGGACGATGCTCACGTCCACAGGCAGCGGGCCGAGGTACTCGCCGTCCGCGTACGCGTTGATCGCCGGCGACTCGATGCGCACGCCCGTCGTCCGCAGCACCTGCACCTCCGGCCGTTCGACGTGCGTGCCGCGGTACACGGTCGGCATCATCCGAAGCACCTTGCGCCGCGGCAATGCGCCGCCGATCGTCACGTCGAGCAGCCCGTCGCCCGGATCGGCGCCGGGGCAGATCAGCATCCCGCCGCCGTAGCTGCGCGTGTTGCCCACCGCGGCGAGCAGCAGTTCCCGCTCGATGACCGTTCCGTCCGCGAAGGTGAGGACGAACGGCAGCGGGCGCAGGTTGACGAACTCGGCCAGCATCGCGACGTTGTACCGGGCCCGGCCGTGCGGCCAGCGCATCCGGTTCGTGCGGTCGGACACGAGCGAGTCGAAGCCGGCCGCGAGCACCGAGCCGAAGTAGCTGACCCGACCATCCGCCGTCACCGCCCGGCCGACGTCGACGACGCGCACCCGTCCCCCGGCCACGACGTCGGCGGCCTGCTCCGGCGACTTGCGCGGCCAGCCGTACTCGCGCGCCTCGTCGTTGCCGGTGCCGGCCGGGATGACGCCGAGCGGCGTGTCCGCGCCGACCACGGCGGGCAGCGCGATGTGCACCATGCCGTCGCCGCCGACCACGACGAGGGCGTCGACGCCATCGGCGACGGCCTCCCGCGCCAGGTTCCCGGACGCCTCGACGTCCGGGCCGGCGAGCTCGCGCACCGTGATCCCGAGCTCGGCGAAGCGCGCCCGTGCCCGGCGCGCAGCCTGGAGTCCCTTGCCGTGTCCGGCGACCGGATTGATCAGCAGCCCGACGTGCTTGACCGGCCGGGCGTCGCTCACGGGATGAGCTTGCCAGGGTTGAGGATCCCCGCGGGGTCCAGCGTCGCCTTCACCGCGCGCAGGATCTCGACGCCGACCGGACCGACTTCGGCCGGCAGCCACGCCCGGTGGTCGGCGCCCACGCCGTGGTGATGCGTGATGGTGCCGCGCGAGGCGACGATGACGTCACACACCGCCGCCTTGATCGCCGTCCACTCCGCGACGGCGTCGCCGCGCTGCGCCCCCACGACCGTGAAGTACAGCGACGCCCCGGTCTCGTAGACATGAGACAGGTGGCAGAGCACGAGCGACACCGAGCCGAACTCGGCGAACTTGGCCTGGACCGTCTCGGTGACGGCCTGCTTGAGGGCGGCCAGGTTCGACCAGCTCGTCGCCGTCTCGAGCGTCTCGACGAGTGCGCCGTTGGCCAGCAGCGGGTCGCGCAGGTACGGGCCGTCGAAGCGCCGCTGCTCCCAAAGCCGGGCCGGCTCGGCGCCCAGCGCCGCGGCGCCGTGCGAAATCAGCACCGCCCGAGTCGCCTCGTGCCGGGCCGCGACGAGCGCCGGCGTGCCCTCGAACACGGTCACCGCGAAGCAGCCGCCCGGTGCCGGCGCGTCCCCGCCCGCGTCGTCGACCGTCGCGAGGTTGAGCGCGGTCTCTACCTCGTCGGACAGCCGCAGGACGGTCGGGCCGGTGCCGAGCTGGGTCACCTCGCGAAACGCGGCCGTCCCGCTCGCGAAATCGGGGAACGTCCACGCCTCGTACGCCTTGCTCTCCGGCAGCGGATGCACCCGGACCCGCACCGCGGTGATGACGCCGAACGCGCCCTCCGAGCCGAGGAACAGCTCCCGCAGGTCCGGTCCGGCGGCGCTCTTCGGTGCCCGCCCGCCGACGTCGAGCACGCCGACCGGGGTGACGACGCGCAGCCCACGCACCATCTCGTCGAAGCGGCCGAAGCCGGCCGAGTCCTGCCCGGACGAGCGCGTCGCCGCGTAGCCGCCGATCGTCGCGTACCCGAAGCTCTGCGGGTAATGGCCCAGCTCGAAGCCGCGGGCCGCCAGCAGCCGCTCCGCCTGCGGCCCGGTCAGCCCGGCGCCGAGGACGGCCTCGTGGCCGACCTCGTCCAGCGATCGAGGGTGTCGAAGCGGTGCAGGTCGAGGGAGAGCACCGCGCGGAACCGGCCGCGGATCGGGTCGAGGCCGCCGACGACGCTCGTGCCGCCGCCGAAGGGGACGATCGCAATGCCCGCTCGGCGCAGACGGCGAGGAGCGCCACGATCTCGTCCTCGGAGCCCGGCACGACGACGGCGTCCGGCGCGTCCTGCTCGGCTCGGCTCTTGCGGCGCAGCAGGTCGAGCGTCGACTTTCCGCCGGCGCGCGGCAGCCGGTCGGCGTCGGCGGTGCTGACGTCGGCCGCGCCGACGATCGCGGCGAGCGCCTCGCAGTCGCCCGCCGAGAGTTGGGACGGACGCAGCCGCACCTCGGCCAGCGGCACCGCGTCGACGTCGGCCGCCGACACCTCGAGCAGGTCGTTGACCATCGCGAGCTGGCTCGCGGACAGCTCGGTGGCCTGCGCGGGGTCGCCCCACGCGTCCCACTTCATCGGCGGAACGGGCAGGCCGGCTCGGTCGTCACGCTCGTCGTTCGGGCCGCTCGCAAGCTCGCTCATATGCTACAGTTTTACACATCATGTCAAGTAGTAACGCAACGCTCGACGGCGACGTCGAGGACCGCATCCTCGACGCCGCCGCCCGGGTGCTCCAGCTCTCCGGCACCCGCCGGCCGCCGATCGCCGAGTTGGCCCGGCAGGCCGGCGTCAGCAGGCCGACCGTCTACCGCCGGTTCGCGGACAGCGACGCGGTGATCCGCGCCCTGTGGGACCGCGAGATCGGCCGACTGCTGGCCGACACGCCGCGCCGCGTCGACGACCGCGCCTCGCTCGTGGCACAGGCCGTCGAGCTGGCCGACCGGATCAGCACGCACGCGACGCTCGCGCCGACCTTCACCACCGATCAGCGCCTCATCGCCCAGTACATCGTCGACCGGCTCGGGGCGGGGCAGCGCGCATTGCTGCACGTCCTGCACGACGCGATCGCCGTCGCACAGGCCGGCGGCACCGTGCGGGCCGGCGATCCCAACGAGCTCGCTGCGATGACGCTGCTCATCGCACAGTCAGCCATCCAGTCGCGGCGGATGATCGCCGAGTTCCTGCCGGCGACGTCCTGGCGGCGCGAGCTCGCCCACGCCCTGGACGGATACCTCAGGCCGTGAGCAGCTCCGTCCTGTCCGCGGCGCGCCGCGCCCGCGATCTCGACGCGCTCGCCGGCGGTGGCCCGATCGATCTACTGGTCATCGGCGGCGGGATCACCGGCGCCGGCGCCGCGCTCGACGCGGCGGCCCGCGGGCTGCGGGTCGTCCTCGTCGAGGCGCACGACCTCGCCTTCGGCACCAGCCGCTGGAGCTCGAAGCTCGTGCACGGCGGGCTGCGCTACCTCGCGTCCGGACGTGTGGGCATCGCGCGGGAGAGCGCCGTCGAGCGCGGCGTGCTGATGACGACCGTCGCCCCGCACCTCGTCCGTCCGCTGGCCACGGTGGTGCCGGCGCTCCCGGCGATGCGCTGGTACGAGCGGGGCATGGTGCGGGCCGGATTCCTCGCCGCCGATGTGCTGCGGGCCAGCGCCCACACGTCTGCCGAGCTGCTGCCGCGGGCGCACCGGGTGTCGGCGCAGGAAGCCGGCCGGCTGTTCCCGGCCGTGAATCCGGACGGGCTGCGCGGCGGCTACGTCGCCTGGGACGGGCAGTTGATCGACGACGCCCGGCTGGTCGTCGCGGTGGCGCGCACGGCCGCCGAGCTCGGCGCCACCGTGCTGACCCACGTCCGCGCCGAGGACGCCACCGGCAGCTCCGCCCGGCTCGTCGACACTCGCACCGGCGAATCGACGACGCTCACCGCACGCGCCGTCGTCAACGCGACCGGCGTCTGGGCCGGCGACGTCGATCCGTCGGTCAAGGTCCGCCCGAGCCGCGGCTCGCACCTCGTCTTCGCGGCCGAGGCGCTCGGCAACCCGACGGCGTCCATCACGGTGGCCGTCCCCGGGTCGCACACCCGGTTCGTCTTCGCGATGCCCGAGCAGCTCGGCCGCGTCTACCTCGGGCTCACCGACGAGGACGCGCCTGGGCCGATCCCGGACGAGCCGGCGGCCACCGACCACGAGATCGACTTCCTGCTCGACACGATCAACACCGCGCTGGCGAAGCCGCTGACCCGCGCCGACGTGCTCGCCACGTACTCGGGGCTGCGGCCCCTGGTCGACGTCGGCGACGGCGCGACGTCCGACGTCTCGCGCAAGCACGCGGTAACCGTCGGGCCGAGCGGCGTCGTCAGCATCATCGGCGGCAAGCTCACGACCTACCGGCAGATGGCCGAGGACGTCGTCGATCGGGCCGTCGCGCTGGCCGGGCTGTCAGCGGCGGAGTGCCGGACGAGGACGATCCCGCTGATCGGCGCGCCGGCGCGGCCGGACAGCACCGGGGTGCCGGGGTTGCCGACGTCGCTCGTCGCCAGGCACGGCGGGCTGGCGCCGGCGGTCATCGCGTCGGCGACCGTGCGCGACCCGCTGCGCCGCATCGCGGACGGCATCGACGTGACGCGTGCGGAGATCGAGTACGCGGTGACGCACGAGGGCGCGCTGGACGTGTCGGACGTGCTCGACCGGCGAACCCGCATCGGGCTCGTCCGCGCCGATGCCGACGAGTCGCGCCCCGCCGTCGAGGAGATCGTGTCCGCCGCCCTCCGCTGACCTCCGTCGAGGAAGGTGGCGGGAAGTCGAGGAATCAGCCGTCGCCGGGCTCGCGCTCGCCACCGCCACCGCCACCGCCACCGCCACCGCTGGGCGCGGAGCTGGCGCCACCGTCGTCCTCGCTCGAGCTGCGCGGCGCGGAGCTCGGGCCGCCGTCCGAACCACCGCCGCCCGCGCCGGCGCCGTCGTCGGAACCGGCGCCACCCGAACCGTCCTCCGATCGGGACCGGTCCTCGCCACCCGGGGCGGACGACCCGTCCTCCGATGGCGCGACTGCCGGCCTCGGACGCCGCAGCGTCGGGGTCGGGGACGGGGTCGGGGTCGGCGCAACGTGCTTGCGCGGCGCGATCTCGAACGGAGTCAGGTCGTTGACGACATTGGACACCACGCGCTGGGCCGGCTGCGGGAGGTCGTGGTTGGCTGCGGCGATCACGAGGGCCGCGACGACCGCTGCGGCGACGAGCCCGCCGCGCGCCGCGATCCGGTACGAGGGCCGTCGCGCCCGCAGCAGGCTGGCGCCACCCAGCAACGCTGCGAGTTCCGGGGACGGCGCCGGCGGCTCGCCCTCCCCGAGCGCGCGCAGTTCGCCGAGGAACCGGGCGACGTCGTCCTGGTCGCCGGTCAGCGATGTGCCCAGGCCCCCAACATGAATAGTCATCTCGTCGTGTTCATCGCTGTCCCGGCTCACAGGGTTACCCGCCGCTCGTCGAGCGCCGCGCGCAGCGCGACCATGCCACGTCGCTGCAACTGCTTGACAGCGCCCTGTGACCGTCCGATGACAGCGGCCACCTGCTCGATCGACAGGTCGGCAACGACGCGCAGGGTGAGAACCTCGCGCTGATCCTCGGGCAGCACCTCGAGCACCGCCCGGACACGCGCGAGCGAGATCGCCGCGTCCGCGTCCTCCTCCGCGGACGGGACCGAACGGCGATCGGTCGCGGCGTCGTAGACCGCGGTCGGCCCGACCCGCCCACGCGCACGTAGCTGATCGATCATCCGGGCCCGCGCGATGGTGAACGTGAGCTTCCGCACGCCCTCCGCGCCGCCGTGGACATTTCGGATTTGCGGCAGCAATTTGACGAACACGTCGTTGGTCACGGCCTCCGGATCATCGACCGAGCGGGCCCGAAGATAGCCGAGGACGGCCGGCGCGAGCGCGGCATAAATCGTGCCAAGAGCATCCGAATCGCCCGTCGCCGCAGCGGCGGCGATCGCGTCGGTCAGCTCCGGACGAGCCACGCGCACCTCCCCTGCCACTCAATCCTCCGCAGCGATGCTCTCAACTTCCGCTGAGAGGTGCGGTGCGCGTAACCCCAATCCGCCACCTACCGATGTGAGAAACGTGGGATGTGCGCCGCGGGCCGCATCCCATCGCAAGGACATCGACCCGAAGGAGTGCAGATGACCCGACGCCCCATCCACCTCGTGTCGGCGGCCGGCGTGGCCGTGGTCGCCGCCGGCACCGCGGCCGCGATCGCCGCCGCACCGCACTCGCACGGCAGCACACCGGCGGCCGACACCGCCGCCCAGCCCTCGGCCGGCCCGGCCGTCGATGCCGCCGCCCTCCGGCTGCGCGCCGCAGACCAGGCCGCCGCGCGCCACGAGGCGGCGCTGCGCCGGGCAGTAGCGCAGGCCCAGGCGAGGCTCGCCGCCCGCCAAGCGGCCCTGCGCGTTGCCGAGCAGGCCGCCGCACAGGCCGCAGCGGCACAGCAGCCCGCAGCGCAGCAGGCGGCTCAGCAGGCTTCGGTCGGGCAGCAGGCCGCGCAGCAGCAGGCAGCGGCCGCCCCGAGCCAGCCGCAGACGCACACCAGCACCGGCGCGTCCGGGTCGGGGTCCGGCACCGGTGAGGACGACGGCAGCGGCGAACACGAACCCAGCGATGACTGAGGCACGCGGGCGCTCGGCCAAATGGAACACGGCGTTGCTGCTGGTTCCCGGTGCGGCGGCGATGGTCGGTGGCGCGGTCGCCTGGGCGGCGAACACGACGCCGACCTTCGGCGGATCGAGCACCCCGCAGCAGCCCGCCGTCGCGTCCCCGGTGGCCGACGCGACCGTCAGCGCGCAACAGGCAGCGGTGCGCCGCCAGCTCGAGCAGCAACTCGGCGCACATCGCAAGCACACCGCACGCCTCGAACACCGGCTCAAGGCGCTGCGCGTCAAGACCGCCCAGCTCCAAACGAGCAACTCCGGGACGCTGGTGGCCGCCCCGGCCGGCGGGTCGGGCGGGTACTCGGGCGGCGGGTCGTCCGGCGGGGGCAGGCCGCGCAGGCCCCGGCCCCGAAGCCGGTGTACGTAGCGCCGCCGGCACCCGCGCCGGCTCCGCCGCCGGTCAACGCCAACACCGGTGCGTCGGGACACCCCTGATGAGCTCCCCGACGGCGGTCCCCACGGCCGCCTTCGCCGACGCCGGCCTGAGCGCCGACGGGCTGTGGCACTCCTCGTTCCGTTCGATGGCCTCGCCGGTGCGCGTCCAGCTCGGGCCGGACACCGCCGAGCCGGAGCGCTGGCACCGGCGCGTTCGTACGCTGTTCGGTGACGTCGACCGGCAGTGCACCCGCTTCGACCCGGACAGCGACCTGATGCGGGCCAACGCCGCCGGCCACAAGTGGCAGCGGGTCGGCCGGTACTGCTTCGACGCGTTGCGTGCCGCTCGGCATGCCTACCTAGCAACCGACGGCCGGTTCGACCCGCGGGTGCTCCGCACGCTCGTCGACCTCGGCTACGACACGACACTGTCGTTCGCGGACGGACTGGTCGACGTCGGCGGGCGGCAGGACGTGGTCCGGGTGGCGCACGAGGCGTGGGAACCGGAGTTCGACGCGGCCGAGCAGCGGGTGCGGATCGGATCGGAACCGGTCGACCTCGGCGGTATCGGCAAGGGACTCGCGCTGCGCTGGGCGGCCGACCAGCTGCGGTTACGCGGTTGCACCACGTTTCTCATCGATGCCGGTGGTGACTGCGTCTACTCCGGCGCCGGACCGGACGGGATGGGTTGGCGCATCGGCGTCGAGGACCCGGCCGGCGGCGCGGACCCGGTCGCCGTCCTCGACGTGGACGAGGGCGCCTGCACGACCTCGTCCGTCCGGTTGCTCACCTGGCAGGCCGGCGACCGGACCGTCCACCACCTGATCGATCCACGGACCGGACGGCCGGGCGGCGAAGGCCTGCTCTCGGTCACCGTCCGCGGCGCCGACCCGGCGAGCGCGGAGGTGTGGAGCAAGGTGCTCTTCCTGCACGGCCCCGACCACATCGCGGCCGCGGCCAAGGCGCGCGGTCTCGCGGCGCTGTGGGTACACGAGAACGGCACGGTCGACATGACGACGGCGATGGCCCCCAGCGTGATCTGGCAGCGGTCATGACGGCCGCCGCGACGACCGGCCGGGCGTTCGGCCGCGAGGTGCTCGTGGTGGCCAGTGCCGCCGTGACCGGCATCATCGCCGGGCTCGTCGTGGCGCAGATGTCCGGAAACCGGATGGCCCCGTGGATCCTCGGCCGCGCGACCGGCATCAGCTCGTACCTGCTGCTCGTCGCGCTCGTGCTGCTCGGCCTGTCGCTGTCGCATCCGCGCCGGGCCGAACGCGGCCGCACCGCCATGGTGCGGATGCGGGCGCACATCGTCTTGTCCCTCCTCACACTGGCGCTCACCGCGCTGCACATAGTCGTGCTCGCGACCGACCGCTACGCCGGTGTCGGCTGGTGGGGCGCGGCGCTGCCGATGGGTGCGCAGTACCGGCCGGTGCCGGTCACGCTCGGCGTCATCGGCGCCTGGGTCGGCCTGCTCGCCGGATTGAGCGCCGCTGCGGCAGGGCGACTGCCGCGCCGGGCGTGGTGGCCACTGCACAAGGTGGCCGCGGTGTCGCTGGTCCTCATCTGGTTGCACGGCGTCTTCGCCGGCAGCGACACGCCCGCGCTGCTCGGGCTGTACGCCGGAACCGGGGCGCTCGTGGTGGTCATGGCGCTCGGTCGCTACGCCGCGCGTCGCCCGCGGGTGCCCGACGAGGTCGGGACGCTGCGATGAGCGCTGCGGTGCGTCTCGGCGTCGCGCCGGGCGAGGAGTTCGACCCGCCGATGCTCGCCCGGCCGGTGCACTACTTCGGCAGCGGAACGGCGATCACCGAGTTGTCACAGGAAACGCTGCGCGAGCACCTCCGGCGCTTCGGCCCCCGGCCGTCCTACCACGGCGCGTCCGGCGGTGAGCTGATCGAGCGCATCGAGCGGGCCCGCCTGACCGGCCGCGGCGGCGCCCACCTGCCGTCGGCGATCAAGTGGCGGGCCGTCCGCGCCGCAGCCGGCACGCGCGGCTGCGTGGTGGTCGCGAACGGTGCCGAGGGCGAGCCGGACAGCCGCAAGGACGCGGCCCTGCTCGAGCTGCGCCCGCACCTGGTGCTCGACGGCCTCGTCTGTGCCGCGGAGGCACTCGGCGCGCGTGAGGCGATCGTCTGGCTGCACGACAACGCGCACGTGGCGCGGGCCGCGCTGTCCCGGGCGCTGACCGAGCGCGGCGCGAACCCGGGCGAGCCGCCGATCCGGATCGCGTTCGGACCGGACCGCTACCTCAGCGGCGAGTCGGGCGCGGTGGTGCGCGCGCTGTCCGGCGGGCCGGCGCTGCCCGCCTTCCGCACCGTCCCGAGCGCCGTCCGAGGAGTGGACGGGCTCCCCACCCTGGTGCACAACGTGGAGACACTCGCCCGGGTCGCCCAGGTCGCCCGTGACGAACGCTGCGAGTCCGAGCTCGTCACCGTCTGCGTCGACGAGACGCGCATCGTCCTCGAGGTCCCGACCAGCGCCGATCTGCAGACGGTCGTCGCGCGGGCGGTCGGGGTGGCCGAGCCGGCAGCCGTCCTCATCGGCGGATACGGCGGCAGCTGGCGCGCGTGGCCGGAACTCGCCGGACTCACCCTCGCCGAACCTAACCTGCGGGCGCACCGGCTGTCGCTCGGCGCCGGGGTCCTTCGGGTGCTGCCGCGCGGGGCCTGCGGGCTCGGCCGAGCGGCCGAGATCGCCCGGTACCTCGCCGAGCAGGGCGCGCGGCAGTGCGGGCCATGCCTGTTCGGCCTCGCGGCGGTGGCCGAGACGATGACCGACCTGGCGCGCGGCGGACGACGGACCCGGGGCGACGCCGCGCGCATCGCGCAGTGGGCCGAGGAGATCCGCGGTCGCGGCGCCTGCCACCATCCGGACGGCGCGGTGCGGATGGTCGCGAGCGCCCTCGAGGTGTTTGCCGACGACGTGGCCGCGCACCGCCGCGGCCGCTGCCTTGCGACCGGGAGGCGGACATGACCGAGCGGTTGCGCGTCGACATCGTGGCGTGTGAGGGCGTCGGCATCTGCGGTCACCTGGCCGCCGACGTCGTCCGCGTCGACTCGTGGGGCTACCCGATCATCGAGGACGGGCCGCTGACCCGGGAGACGGCCCGCCAGGCCCGCGCGGCGGTGACGGCCTGCCCTAAGAAGGCGCTCTTCCTGGCGGAGACCCGCTGATCTTGTGCGCCACACCACGGCCCAGCACTCGGCCCGGCGCAGGCGACAGCACAAGATCCAATACCGGCGCTGATCTTGTGCGCCACACCGCGGCCCGGCACAGGCGACAGCACAAGATCGCCGCGAGCGCCGCGAGCGCGGCTACTTCTTAGCGGGCGGCTACTTCTTTGCGGGCGCCTTCTTCGCCGCGGCCTTCTTCGCCGCGGCCTTCTTCGCCGGTGCCTTCCTCGCAGCCGCCTTGCGCGGCGCCTTCTTCGCCGGACCACGTGCCCGCCGGTCGGCCAGCAGCTCGGCCGCGCGCTCGTCCGTCAGCTCCTCGATCGAGTCACCCTTGCGCAGCGAGGCGTTCGTCTCGCCGTCGGTGACGTACGGGCCGAACCGGCCGTCCTTGATCACCATCGGCTTGCCGGACACCGCGTCGTTGCCGAGCTCGCGCAGCGGCGGCGCGGCGGCCGAGTTGCGGCCGCGCTGCTTGGGCTGCGCGAGGATCGCCGCCGCCTCGTCGAGGGTGATCGTGAACAGCTGCTCCTCGGTCGCGATGGAGCGTGAGTCCGAGCCCTTCTTGATGTACGGCCCGTACCGGCCGTTCTGCGCGGTCACCTCGACGCCGTCCAGCTCGCCCAGGACCCGCGGCAGGGTGAGCAGCCGCGCGGCGTCCTCGACGGTCACGGTGTCCAGCGACATCGACTTGAACAGCGAGGCCGACTTCTCGCCGTCGGTGACGTACGGCCCGTACCGGCCGGTCTTCGCGGTGATCTCCCGGCCGTCCGCCGTCGTCCCCAGCGGGCGGTCACCGGACGGCGCGGACAGCAGCTCCGCCACCTTCTCGGGCGTCAGCTCGTCCGGCGCGAGGTCATCAGGCAGGGAGGCCCGCTCGTCCTCGGCGCGCTGCAGGTACGGCCCGTACCGCCCCACCCGGACGACGACGCCCTCCCCGATCGGGATCGAGCTGACCCCGCGGGCGTCGATCTCCTCGAGGCGTGCCGCGATCAGCTTCTTCAGCCCGCCCTGCGCGGAGATGCGCTGCGAGTCGGCCGGGGCATCCGTCGCGCCGAAGTAGAACCGGGTCAACCAGTCGACACGTGAACGCTCGCCGTTCGCGATGAGGTCGAGGTCGTCTTCGACATTCGCGGTGAAGCTGTAATCGACCAGGCGGCCGAAGTACAGCTCGAGCAGGTTGACGACCGCGAACGCCGTCCAGGTCGGGACGAGGGCCGGACCCTTCTTCCAGACGTAGCCGCGGTCCTGGATCGTCTGCATGATCGACGCGTAGGTGGACGGCCGGCCGACGCCGAGCTCCTCCATCGCCTTCACCAGGGACGGCTCGGTATAGCGCGCGGGCGGCGACGTGCTGTGCCCGGCCGGCTCGAACGCCCGCGGGTCGAGGGCGTCGCCGCGCGCGAGGTGCGGCAGCCGCTTCTCCTCGTCGTCCTTCTCGGCCGCGGTCTCGTCGGTGTCCTCGACGTAGGCGCGCAGGAAGCCGGGGAAGGTGATCGTCCGGCCGCTCGTGGTGAACACGACCGCCTCGTCGGTGACCGACGTGCCGCCCACCCGGATCGACACCGTCGTGCCCACGGCGTCGGCCATCTGCGACGCGAGCGTCCGCTGCCAGATGAGCTCGTAGAGCCGGAACTCCTCCGACGAGAGCTGCGACGCGACCTGGCCGGGCGTGCGGAACGTGTCGCCGGCCGGGCGGATCGCCTCGTGCGCCTCCTGCGCGTTCTTCACCTTGCGGGTGTAGATGCGCGGCTCGGCCGGGACGTACGCGTCGCCGTACAGCTCGCGGGCCTGGGCGCGGGCGGCGGACAGCGCGGTCTCGGAAAGCGTCGTCGAGTCCGTCCGCATATAGGTGATGTAGCCGTTCTCGTACAGCCGCTGGGCGGTGCGCATCACCTGCTGCGCGGACCAGCGGAACTTGCGGCCGGCCTCCTGCTGCAGCGTGCTCGTCATGAACGGCGCGTAGGGGCGGCGGCGGTACGGCTTCTCCTCGACGCCCCGGACGCTGAACTCGCGGCCGTCGAGGCGGGCGGCGAGCCCACGGGCACCGGCCTCGTCGAGGTGCAGGACGTTCGACGGCGCGCGGCCGGTCGCGGCGTCGAAATCGCGCCCGGTGGCCAGCCGCCGGTCGTCGACGGAGACGAGCGTCGCGGTAAAGCTCTCCGGATCGCCCTGCTTGGGCTGCGTCGGGGCGAAGGTGCCCAGGACGTCCCAATACGTGGCGCTGTGGAAGGCCATCCGTTCCCGCTCGCGCTCGACGACCATCCGGGTGGCCACCGACTGGACGCGGCCGGCAGACAGCCCGGGCAGCACCTTCTTCCACAGGACGGGGCTGACGCCGTAGCCGACGAGCCGGTCGAGGATCTGCCGGGTGCGCTGCGCGTCGACCAGCTGGTCGTCGATGGGGCGCGGGTCGGCGACGGCCGCGGCGATCGCCGTCGGGGTGATCTCGTGGAACACCATCCGGCGCACCGGCACCTTCGGGTTGCAGCGTCTCGACGAGGTGCCAGGCGATCGCCTCGCCCTCGCGGTCCTCGTCCGTCGCGAGGTACAGCTCGTCGGCGTCCTTGATGAGCGATTTGAGCTTGCTGACCTGGTCCTTGCGATCGGGGCTGACGACGTAGAGCGTCTCGAAGCCGTTGTCGACGTCGACGCCGAGGCTCGCCCAGGGCACGCCCTTGTACTTGGCGGGGACGGCGGCGGCGTTGCGGGGCAGTTCGCGGATGTGGCCGATCGACGCCTCGACGACGTACCCGGTGCCCAGGTACCCGCCGATCGTCTTCGCCTTGGCCGGTGACTCGACGATCACCAGTTTGGTGCCCGTCTTCCCGGCTCTTGCCGCCACGTGTTACTCCCAGCCGTCATCTCGGATCCGCCAGTCGCGGACGGTACAGGACGCCCGCAACCGGGGTTGTTGCCGTGCTACCCGTTTGCCAGCCCACGTCACACTCCGACTTTGACCTCCCAAGCGTCGCTGGACGAGCCGGATAGCGACGCTTGGGAGGTCAAAGTCGCGGGGTGAGGGTGTCCGGCCAGTCCGGTTCGCCCCCGGGCGGCGGCGGGCCGAGCAGCTCCACCAGCCGCCGGAGCCGCTTCGCCGAGGTGACCCGCCACCCCGGCCCGCCGCGCTGGGCGAGGGACACCGCGGCGACCCCGAGCCGGGACAGCTGGGCGCCTGCGGCGCGGTGGATCGGGTCGTCGGGCTCGGCGGTGGCCAGCAGGTAGCCGACGTCGTCGCGCCGCCCGGCCGCGATCGCCCACAGCCGCAGTCCGCCGGCGCCGAGCCGGAACCCGGCGGGCAGCCCCTCGTTGGCGCCGCGGGTCCAGCGGGCCGCGTAGTCGGTGAGTTGTGGGCTGAACGCCGTCCGGACACCGAAACCGGACGCCGCCGCGACGATCGCGTCCGGGCCGCCGGCATCGCGCTCCCCGAACGCGGCGGCGAGCGCCTCGGCCCGCCAGCGGTCGGCGACCACGACCGAGAGCCGGGCGCCGGCCGGCGAGCGCACCCAGTGCCCCCCGGCGAGCAGCACGCCGTCCAGGTCGGCCAGCTCGGGGGACGCGGCCTCGGCGCCGAACAGCGAGAACTGGGTCACCTGGCTATGGTGCCCGACCTTGGCCACGAATTGGCGAGTTGTCCCGGCCTCGTCGTGGCATAGCACGAGCTAGCCGGGACAACTCGCATATGTGGCCGAAGTTGTCCCGGCCTCGTCGTGGCATAGCACGAGCTAGCCGGGACAACTTGATGTGCGTGCGTACTGAAGCGTCAGGCGACCTTCGCCGGCGCCGCCGGGGTCGCCGCCTGGGTCGGGGCGTCGTCGCCCATCGAGATCTGACGACGCTTCGCCACCAGGACCGCCGCGGCGATGATCGAGAACGCCACGATCGCGACGACCGCACGCACTACGAGGCTCTTGTCCGCGCCGATCGTGTACTTGATGACGGCCGGCGCGATCAGCAGCGACACGAGGTTCATCACCTTGATCAGCGGGTTGATCGCCGGACCGGCAGTGTCCTTGAACGGGTCACCCACGGTGTCGCCGATGACGGTGGCCGCGTGCGACTCGCTGCCCTTCCCGCCGTACGCACCGTCCTCGACCATCTTCTTCGCGTTGTCCCAGGCGCCACCGGAGTTCGCGAGGAACACCGCCATCAGCACGCCGGCAGCGATGGCACCACCGAGGTAGCCGGCCAGCGGACCGGCGCCGAACGCGAAGCCGACGGTGATCGGCGCGAAGATCGCCAGCAGGCCGGGGGTGGCGAGCTCGCGCAGCGAGTCCTTGGTGCAGATGTCGACGACGCGCGCGTAGTCGGGCTTCTCGCTGAAGTCCATGATCCCGGGGTGGACGCGGAACTGCTCGCGCACCTCGAACACGACCCGGCCCGCGGCGCGACCGACCGCGCTGATCGCCAGGCCGCTGAACAGGAACACCGCCGCGGCGCCGATGATCGCGCCGATCAGGACGTTCGGCGAGATGATCTGGAAGTCGAGCAGGCCGCTGGCGTGGTACTTCTTGTACGCCTTGATGATCGAGTCTGTGTACGAGCCGAACAGCGCGGTCGCGGCCAGCACTGCCGTCGCGATCGCGATGCCCTTGGTGATCGCCTTCGTCGTGTTGCCGACGGCGTCGAGGTCGGTCAGGACGCGGGCGCCCTTCTCATCGATGTCGCCGCTCATCTCGGCCACGCCCTGGGCGTTGTCGCTGACCGGGCCGAAGGTGTCCATCGAGACGATGACGCCCGCGGTGGTGAGCAGGCCACATCCGGCGAGCGCCACGGCGAACAGCGAGACACCGACCGTGCCGCTGCCCAGCAGGAACGCGCCGAACACCGCCACTGCGATGAGGACGGCGGCGTAGACGGCCGACTCGAGGCCGAGCGAGACGCCGGCGAGGATGACGGTCGCCGGACCGGTGAGCGAGGTCTTGGCGACGTCCTTGACCGGCCGCCGGATCGTGTCGGTGAAGTAGCCGGTGAGCTGCTGGATGAGCACCGCCAGCACGATGCCGATGAGCACCGCGAGGAACGCGATGACCCGCGGGTTGGCGTCGGGCAGGTGGGCGGCGTCCAGTCCGGAGAACGCCCGGTAGCCGTCGAACTTCGAGAACTTCGACGGCAGGAAGGTGAACGCCGCAACCGCCACCAGCGCCAGCGAGACAAGCGCGGAGATGACGAAGCCGCGGTTGATCGGGACGAGACCGTTGCGGTCGCTGTCGCGCAGCCTCGTGGTGAGGATGCCGACCACCGAGCTGATGATGCCGATGCCGCCGATGATCAGCGGGAGCATCAGGCCCTTCGCGCCGAACACCGCCTGGCCGAGGATCAGCGCCGCCACGAGCGTCACCGCGTACGACTCGAACAGGTCGGCGGCCATGCCGGCGCAGTCGCCGACGTTGTCGCCCACGTTGTCGGCGATGGTCGCGGCGTTGCGCGGATCGTCCTCGGGGATACCGGCCTCGACCTTGCCGACCAGGTCCGCGCCGACGTCTGCGGCCTTGGTGAAGATGCCGCCGCCGACACGCATGAACATGGCGAGCAGGGCGCCGCCGAAACCGAAGCCCTCGAGCACGGTCGGTGCGTGGTCGTTGTAGGAGAGCAGCACGATCGACGCACCGAGCAGGCCGAGGCCCACGGTGAGCATCCCGACGATCCCGCCGGTGCGGAACGCGATGTGGAAGCCGTACTTGCCGCCGCCTTCCCGCGCGGCCGCCGCGACCCGGACGTTCGCGCGCGTGGCCATCGTCATGCCGATGTAGCCGACGCTCGCGGAGAAGGACGCACCGATCAGGAAGAAGATCGCGCGTCCGACCCGAACACTCGTGCCGCCCTCGTTCACCGGCAGGAGGAGGAGCAGGACGAAGACGATCACCGAGAACACGGCCAGCGTCCGGAACTGCCGGTTCAGGTAGGCCGCGGCGCCTTCCTGGACCGCCTTCGAGATCTCCTGCATCTTGGGAGTGCCCTGGTCGGCCTTGAGGACCTCGCGCACGAGCACGTACGCGTAGACCAGGGCGAGGACGGCCAGGGCCAGGATCACGAACAGGAACCCGCGCTGGCCGCTGGTGATCGCCAGCGGATTGTCGGCGAGAAGGTGGTGCGAGGCCATGCAACTCCCCTATGCGTCTGCTGATCTCGCCGCCGGACACGACGGTTCGGCGGCGTGAGGGTGCGCCAGGCGTCGAACCGCCCGGGCGCTGACTGGCGGAGTTTAGCCCGCTCGGCCGCCCGCCAAACCGCCGGGTATGCCCCAGGTGACGGCCGGGGTTATTTCGCGCCGCGCAAATCCGCGACGGCGTCGCCGACGCCGGGGTGGATGGTGAACACGCCGTCCAGGCCGGTGATCGTGAACAGCTTCAGGATGCGCTCCTGGCTGCACACCACAAGCAGCGATCCGCCGGCCCCGGAGGTGGCAGCCCGTGCCTCGACCAGCACGCCCAGCCCCGTCGAGTCGAGGAACGAGACGTTCCCGAGGTCGACGATCAGGGTGCTCTGCCCGGCCTGGATCAGCTCGGCGATCTTGTCCTGGAGGGCAGGGGCGGAGTAGACGTCCACCTCGCCGCTGACGGCGACGATCGGGACGTTGCCGGCAGTCGTCCGCGAGATCGAGATCTCCACGCTCTCACCTACGTCGCGATCTGGTTGTGTGCTCCGCTCGGCCAGCATGCCACAGCGGACTCAGAGGTCGTTCCCTGCGTAGGAGAGGTTGAAACTCTTATTGACCAGCGGAAAGTCGGGGACGATGGTGTCGGTCAGTGCGACCGGGAGCGCCGGCCAGTTGAACCAGGACGGGTCGACGATCTTCAATCGGCTGATCCGGCCGTCCGGAGCCAGCTCCACCCGGTGGACGATCGTGCCCCGCCAGCCCTCGACGATGCCGACCCCGCTGCGCGCGCCGGCGGGCGGGGCCGGTTCAGCCGGGCGCGGCCGGTGCGAGCCGCCGAGCTCGCCGCCCGCCTCCTCGATCAGCCGGCACGCCAGCTCGATCGACGCTGCGAACTCCGCGCGCCGCACGGTGTAGCGGGCCAGGACGTCGCCCCCGGTCGCCAGTTGCGGGTCGACGGGCAGCTCCACGGTGGGATGGTCCAGCCGGGCGTCCACTGCCAGCCCGCTCGCCCGCGCGACGTAGCCGAGGCAGCCGAGCTCGACAGCATGCTGTCGGTCCAGCACCGCGGTCCCGGCGAACCGGTCGTGGACGACGCTGTTGGCGAGGGTCAGCGCGGCGATGTCGTCGAGATCGGCCCCGATTGTGCGCAGCGCGGCGGGATCCGGCAGGGCGCGCAGCGCGACGCCGCCGGGCCGGATCGCATCGCGCAGCAGCCGGTGGCCGGTGACGTCGTCGTTGAGGCGCAGCAGCTGCTCGCGCACCCGCTGCGCGTGCGCGTTGGCCAGCCCGAACCCGACGTCGTTGGCGAGCGCGCCGAGGTCGGCGGCGTGGTTGTAGAGCCGCTCGAGCTCGACGAGCAACGCGCGCAGCCGGTGCGCCGAGTCCGGCACCGGGCGGCCGAGCGCATCCTCGACCGCCAGGCTGAACGCGGTGCTGTGCGCGGCGGCGCTGTCGCCGCTGATGCGTTCGGCCAGCCCGACCGCCTCGGCCGGCAGCCGTCCCTCGAACAGTTTCTCGATGCCGCGGTGCACGAACCAGAGCCGAGCCTTGAGCTTGAGGATCGTCTCGCCGACTACGGAGAACCGGAAGTGACCGGGTTCGATGAGTCCTGCGTGGACAGGCCCGACCGGGATCTCGTAGACGCCCGGCCCCTCGACGGTCACGAACGGGTAGTGGCCGGCCTGGTCGAACGCCGGCGGCTCGCCGGCGTCGTGGCGCATCGGGTGCCACTCCTCGGGCCAGTGCGCGTGCCGCGCCAGCCGGTTGGGAGCCGGGTGGCCGACCGGGACGACACCGAACAAGTCGGCCAGCTCGCGTTCGAACCGGCTGGCCGGGAAGGAGTGCTGCGCGAGCGACGGCACCCGTGGGTCGTCGGCCGGGACCTCGACCTCGAGCTCGACGCGCCGGTCGGGCGCGCCGGCGAGGAACAGGTAGACGATGCGCAGCGCCGGCCCGTCGTCGTGCGCGGCGGCCAGCGCCAGCCGGTAGCCGCCGGCGAGCAGCGCACCGGCCGCCTCGTCCAGCGCGCTCGGCTCAACGCGGCGCGCCACCCGGTGCCGTCCGACCTCCGTCCCCGCGTGAATACCCCCCGAGTCACGCGCGGGTGTGGTGCAGGGGGTATTCACGAGGTCGCCCCGAGGGCGGCGGCCGCGTGGTGCAGCAGCGAGGTGAGCGGTCCGGCTGTCACGCCGATCGCGACACACGCGACGACGCCCAGGGTGAGCGCGACGGTGACGCTGACGGGCGTGAGGATGGCAGGGGCCGCGGCGTCGGCGCGGCCGAGCAGCATCCGTGCGGTGTTCGCGGCGATCGCGGCGAAGGAGATCAGCACGAACAGCAGCGCGACCCCGAGCGCCCAGGCGAGGTGGTTGGCGGTTAGGCCGCGCGCGATGGACAGCTCACTGGCGAACATCGCGAACGGCGGCAGGCCCAGCAGCACCAGGGTGCCGACCGCGAACGCCATGCCGACCACGCGGGAGCGGCCGAGCAGGCCTGTGACGTCGGCGATCGAGGTCGAATCGTGCGCCGCCTGGAGCTGCCCGGCGGAGAGGAACAGGACCGTCTTGCCGAGGCCGTGCGCGACGACGTGCAGGAGCAGCGCGGCGATCGCGAGCTCGGTGCCGCCCGCCGCCGCGACCGCGATGAGCCCCATGTTCTCCATCGAGGAGTACGCGAGCATCCGCTTGTAGTCGCGCTGGCCGACGAGCAGGGCCGCAGCGACGAGCAGGGTGAGCAGACCGGTGACGAGCAGCCCGGCGCGCAGGAAGCCGGTGCCGAGCGCGACGTCGATGACGGACTTCACGCGCAGCAGTGCGGAGAACGCCACGGCCAGCAGCACGCCGCTCATCAGCGCAGAAACCGGCGCGGGCGCCTGGCTGTGCGCGTCGGCGAGCCAGGTGTGGAACGGGACGAGGCCCACCTTCGTGCCGTACCCGATGAGCAGCAGGCCGGCGGCGAGGTGGGTGACGGACGAGTCGAGCTGCGTGGCGTGGCTGAGCAGGACGTCGAGGTTCAGCGCGGACGAGCCGCCACCGGCGTGCTGCCCCGCGAAGTACAGCAGCACCGTCCCGAGGAACGCGAACGCGATGCCGACCGAGCAGATGATCACGTACTTCCAGGTCGCCTCGAGCGCGGTGCGGGTGCCGCGGTGCCCCACGAGGAACGCCGTCGCCACCGTGGTGGCCTCGATCGCCACCCACACCACGCCGAGGTTGTTGGCGACCACGGCGAGCGACATGGCGGAGAGGAAGATCCCGAGGAGCAGGCCGTAGTGGCGCGCGCCGCGCAATGTGGTGTGGCCGTGCGCGAGCTCGCCGTCGATGTAGCCGACGCTGGCGAGACAGCTCAACGTGCCGACCGCGCCGATGACGATCAGCATCGTCGCCGTCAGGTGATCGGCACGCAGCAGGTGACCGACCGCGAGGTGCGGACGGTCGTCGAGCCGCGCGGCGAGCGCGATCCCACAGGCGAGGATCACCGCGCCGGCCAGCGCCATCGCCGACGCCGTCGGCCGCCGCCACCCGAGCAAGGCGATCGCGGCCGCGGCGCCGAGCGGCGCGATCAGCGGG
Source organism: uncultured Actinomycetota bacterium (assembly GCA_963797455.1). Lineage (GTDB taxonomy): Bacteria > Actinomycetota > Actinomycetes > Mycobacteriales > Jatrophihabitantaceae > Jatrophihabitans. Next base: position 1,635,293 of record CAWCPK010000001.1, read on the forward strand.
AGGAGCAGATAGGCGGTGATCATCAGTCGTGCAGCTCCCGGAGCTGATCGAGATCGGTGTCGCCGAAGGTGCGCTGCAGCCGACCGGTCAGGACGCCGAGGATGAGCACCGCGAACAGCACGTCCAACGAGGCGCCGAGCTCGACGATGGACGGCACCCCGGCGGTGGTGAGGAACGCCGTGGCGGTGATGCCGTTGTCGAGCATGAGAAACCCGACCGCCTGCGACATCGCGCGCCGCCGGCTGACGATGACGAACAGGCCGAGCAGCACGACGGCGAGTGCGGCCGGCGCGGCGCGGGTTCCCGGGGACGGGTCCAGCGCGGCGAGCGGCTTGCCCACCGCGAAGGCGGTGAGCGTCAGGCCGCCGGCGACGAGCAGGGACGCGGTGGTGTTGATCAGCGGGGTGCTCTCCCGGCGGTCCGCGGACTGCGCGCCGACCGCGCGGGCGAGCAGCCGCGGCAGCAGCACGGCACGCAGCACGAAGACGCCGGCAGCCGCGCCGTACTCCGCCGCGTCGTGGGTGTGGATGCCGCCGACGAGCGGGATGGCCGCGAGCGCCACACCCTGGATGACGAGCAGCCGCGCCATCGCGGTGAGTTCGTGCCGCCAGACGACGAGGACGGCCGCGAGCAGCAGCCCGCCGACGGCGAGATCGAGCAGCGTCGTGTACGCGGACGTCGTCATCATGCAGCCAAGAAGTAGGACGTGGTCACGGCCAGCAGCGCGAGGAGGAAGGAGCCGGCCAACAGTTCCGGCACCCGGAACAACCGCAGCTTGGCCATGAAGACCTCGCCCGTGGCCAGCGCCGTCGCGAGAACGACGACCTTCGCGGCGAGCGCCGCCGCGCCGATGGCGAGCCCGGCCGCGCCCGCGTGCGCGCCCGCGATGCCCCAGGGCACGAACAGGTTGGCAAGCAGTGCCAGCAGGACGGTGAGCCGGATCCCGCTGCCCCACTCGACGAGCGCCAGCCGCGGGCCGGCGTACTCGAGCACCATCGCCTCGTGAATCATCGTCAGCTCGAGATGCGTGCTCGGGTTGTCGACCGGCAGCCGCCCGGTCTCGGCGACGATCACCACTGCCAGCGCGGTGAACGCGAGCAGCCCGGCCGGCGAAAGGACGTGGCCGGGGTGCTGCTCGGTCGCCGTCACGATCGCGGCGAGGTTGGCCGATCCGGCCGGCACCGACAGGGCGAACACCGCGAGCAGGATCGTCGGCTCGACCAGCGCCGCAACGGTGAGTTCCCGGCTCGCGCCCATGCCGCCGAAGGCCGTCCCGGTGTCCAGGCCGGCCAGCCCGAGCGCGACCGTGCCGATGAACAGCAGCCCGACGACGGCGAACAGGTCGATGCTGGAGTCCAGCGGCGAGCCGGTCGAGACGAGTGGTGCCGCGGCCGCGATCAGCAGTGCGGAGCCCGCGACGACCGCCGGCGCGAGGACGAACACCAGCGTCGTCCCGGCGGGCCGGACCTGACGTTTGCGCAGTTGCTTTCGCAGGTCCCGCCACGGCTGCAGGACGCCGGCGCCGGCCCGTCCCTCGAGCCTGGCGCGCACCTGACGCATCACGCCGACGAGCAGCGGCGCACCGGCGAGGACGCCGACGACCTGGAGCACGCTCGTCGCGATCCCGGTGCCGGTCACCACGTCACCGCCAGGACGATGAGCAGACCGAGCGCGCCGTAGGCCAGGTAGACGTGGACGCTGCCGGGATGGGCCCAGCGCACCCAGCCGGCGAAGACGCGCACCGCCCGCACGACGGGGTCGTACAGCCGCGCCTCGAACGCATCGGTCACCTGGCTGCGGTAGGTGACCTTCTCGACGAGGTAGCGGGACTCGCTGTGGTGGGTGACCTCGACGTCGATGTCCGGGCGCAGCACGTCGTCGAAGACGCGCTGCAGCGGTTCGGCGAAGGACGTCGCGGTGTACTGCATCCGCTCGCTGAGCTCGTCGGCACCGCAGGCCCACAGCCGGACAGTGGCCGGCCGCGGGCGGCGCCGCGCCCCCCACATCGTCAAGGCCGCGGCGAGGCCGGTGGCGGCGAGCAGCGCGACGGCCAACCACATCGGCGAGATCGATGCTCCCGTTCCGGGCAGCCGCAGCAGCACGCCCAGGCGAGGCGTTCCGGCGCCGGCGCGCGCGGGCAGCGTGTCCAGCACTCGGCCCAGCGGGCCGGCGAGGACGAGCGGCGCCACGGCCAGCACGGCGCACCCGGCCGCCGCGAGCCCCATCCCGACCAGCATGCTGCGCGACGCCTCGCGCGCCTGCGCTGCGCCACTCGAGCGGGCCCGGGCGAGGAAGCCGATGCCGAACGCCTTCACCATCGCGGCGACGCCGAGTCCGGTGGTCAGCGCGACCGCACCCACGCCGAGCGGGATCACCGTGGCCGTCACTCGGTCCGCGTGCCGCGGCGCGTGGATCAGCGCCTGCACGAGCAGCCACTCGCTGACGAACCCGGCACCGAGCGGCAACCCGCAGGCGCCGAGCGAGGCGATGCCGAACAGGACCGTCGTCGCCGGCATCCGGCGGGCGAGCCCGCCCATCCTGTCGAGATCGCGCAACCCGGTCCCGGAGAGCACGGAACCGGCCGCAAGAAACGCCAGCGTCTTGAACGCGGCGTGCCCGACGACGTGCAGCAGCGCCGCGGCGAGCGCGATGCCGGCCGCGCCGCGGGCGCCGACGGCCGAGAGCAGGGTGGCCGCGCCGAGCGCCAGCGTGATCAGGCCCAGGTGTTCGGTGGTGGAGTGGGCGAGCAGCCGCTTGAGGTCGGTGGCCGTGCTCGCCTGCAGCACGCCGTAGACCGCGGACACCGCGCCGACGAGCAGCAGCACCAGCCCCCACCAGCGCGGGCCCGGGCCGAGCAACTGAAGGTCGAAGCGGACGATGCCGTAGACACCGAGGCTCACCATCGCCGCGCTCATCAGCGCGGAGACCGGGCTGGGCGCCTCCGGGTGCGCGCGCGGCAGCCAGGCGTGCAGTGGCACGAGGCCCGCCTTCGAGCCGAACCCGATGACGGTGAGCACGAACGTCGCCGTGCGGGCACCGGGTCCGATGCGGTCGGCGTTCGCGACCAGGCCGGCGATCGAGTCGGCGTGCGCGGCCGACGACAGCACGAGCAGCCCGACAAGCAGGCTGACGAAACCGAGTTGGGTGAGTACCGCGTAGTACAGACCCGCGGTTCGGGCCGCGTCACGGTGATGTTCGGCGAGGACGAGCAGCAGCGACGCGATCGCCATCAGCTCCCACGCGAACAGGAACGTCGTGACCGATCCGGCGAGCGGTACCAGGATCATCGCCGCGACGAAGAGCGGAAGCACCGTGAGCGCAGTCGTCGGTAGCTGCTCGCGGCGCGCGTAGCCGATCGCGTACACCCCGACGGGCACCGCGACCGCCCCGACGACGGCTGCGAACAGCCCGCCGAGCGGGTCTGGTTGCAGGTCGACGCCGATCAGCGGCAGCAGCCAGCCGATGCGGATCGCGGCGAACCGGTGGAACAGCGCGGCGCCGCCGACGACGACGCCGGCGACGCCGACGACGACGGTGCCGATCCCGGAGAGCGCAGCCGCGGCGCGGCGGTCGCTGCCTCGGTCGTGCCCCGCGACGGCCGCAGGTGAGGGGGCGAGGGTGACGGCTGTCATCGGCCGGTCACCGAGCGCAGGGCTTCGATGATCTGTGCCGGCCGTGGCGGGCAGCCCGGCACCTCGATGTCGACCGGGATCACGTCCGACACCGCGCCTACGACCCCGTAGCCGCCGGCGAACATCCCGCAGTTGCGCGCGCAGTCGCCGACCGCGATCACCACGCGTGGCTCAGGTACCGCCGCGAGCGTGTTGCGCAGCGGCTCGGCCATGTTTCGGGTGACCACGCCCGTGACGAGCAGCGCGTCGGCGTGGCGTGGGGACGCGACGAGACGCGCCCCGTACCGCTCCGCGTCGTATACCGGCGAGAACGCCCCGGAGATCTCCACCTCGCAGCCGTTGCAGGAGCCGGCGTCGACGTGCCGCACCTGCACCGACCCGGCAAGGGCCGCGTGCGACGCGGTCTCACCGGTGCGCTGCGGCGCGGTCTCACCGGTGCGCTGCGGCGCGGGCTCGGCCGTACGTGGCGGCGCGGGCTCGGCCATCCGACCGGCGCGCCTGATGCGGCCGAACCATCCCATCGCGCGTACTCGACGTCTTGATCAGCCGGCGTTGCGAGCCGCGGCGCGGCCGCTCGCCTTGAGGTCCTTGAGCAGGCCGACCTGATCGTTGAGCAGGCCGGTCAGCACCTTGCGGGCCACGTCCATCAGCTCCGCGATGTCCGGCGACGCGATCGAGTAGAGGACCGAGTTGCCCTGCTTACGGGCCACCACGACTCCGGCGCGGCGCAGGACGCCGAGCTGCTGCGACAGGTGCGACGGCTCGAGCCCGACCTCGGGTTGCAGCTCGCCCACTGAGTGCTCGCGCTTGGTGAGCAGCTCGAGGATCCGGATGCGCGCCGGGTGTCCGAGGGTCTTGAAGAACTCTGCCTTCAGTTGGTGGAGCGGCGTCGACATCCTCGTCCCGTCTTTCGCATTTTCACAACTTGACGAACTTATCATATAGCGCCGATGCCCTAATCGATCTTGTGCGCGAGACCGCGCTCCAGCGCAGGATCCGGCACAAGATCGCGGGGGCGCTACGCATTCTGGTGATCTTGTGCGCGCGACCGCGCTCCAGCGCACGCGCTCCAGCGCAACAGAGCGCACAAGATCCACCCGGCGTCGTCCACACGACGCGCGACCTGCGCAGGACTACTCGAGGCGACTGGCGCCGAGAACTACCCCAGACGGTCCAGCAGCGCGCGGTACTCGTCCCACAGTTCCTTCGGCGTGTGGTCGCCGAAGGTGTTGAGGTGCTCGGGGATGAGCGCGGCCTCCTCCGCCCAGACGTCCTTGTCGACGGTGAGCAGGAGGTCCAGGTCGCCTCGTCGAGGTCGAGGCCCTCGGTGTCCAGCGCGCCGCTGGCCGGCAGGATGCCGATGGGGGTCTCGACGCCCTCGGCCTTGCCGTCGAGCCGCTCGACGATCCACTTCAGGACGCGGCTGTTCTCGCCGAAGCCCGGCCAGACGAACTTGCCCTCGTCGTTCTTGCGGAACCAGTTGACGTAGTAGATCTTCGGCAGCTTCGCCTGGGCTGCCTTGTCCTCGCCGACCTCGACCCAGTGGCCCAAGTAGTCGCCCATGTTGTAGCCGCAGAACGGCAGCATGGCGAACGGGTCGCGGCGCAGCTCGCCGACCTTGCCCTCGGCGGCGGCGGTCTTCTCGGAGGCGACGTTGGCGCCGAGGAAGACGCCGTGCTGCCAGTCGAAGGACTCGGTGACCAGCGGCACGGCGCGTGGCGCGGCGGCCGCCGAAGAGGATCGCCGAGATCGGCACGCCCTTCGGGTCCTCCCACTCGGGCGCGATGATCGGGCACTGCGCCGGCGGGCACGGTGAAGCGGGCGTTGGGGTGGGCGGCCGGGCGTCCCGGACTCCGGCGTCCAGTCGTTGCCCTTCCAGTCGGTGAGGTGGGCCGGGGGCTCCTCGGTCATGCCCTCCCACCACACGTCGCCGTCGTCGGTGAGCGCGACGTTGGTGAAGACGGAGTTGCCCCACAGCGTCTTCATGGCGTTGGCGTTGGTGTGCTCGCCGGTGCCGGGCGCGACGCCGAAGAAGCCGGCCTCGGGGTTGATCGCGTAGAGGCGGCCGTCCTCGCCGAAGCGCATCCAGGCGATGTCGTCGCCGATGGTCTCGACGGTCCAGCCGGGGATCGTGGGCTCCAGCATGGCGAGGTTGGTCTTGCCGCAGGCGCACGGGAAGGCGGCGGCGACGTACTTGGACTCGCCCTGCGGCGGGGTGAGCTTGAGGATCAGCATGTGCTCGGCGAGCCAGCCCTCGTCGCGGGCCATGACGGAGGCGATGCGCAGCGCGTAGCACTTCTTGCCGAGCAGCGCGTTGCCGCCGTAGCCGGAGCCGTAGGACCAGATCTCGCGGGTCTCGGGGAAGTGCGAGATGTACTTGGTGGAGTTGCACGGCCACGGCAACGTCCTGCCTGGCCCTCGGCCAGCGGGGCGCCGAGCGTGTGCACGGCCTTGACGAAGAAGCCGTCGGTGCCGAGCTCGTCGAGGACGGGCTGGCCCATGCGGGTCATGGTGCGCATGGAGACGGCGACGTAGGCGGAGTCGGTGATCTCGACGCCGATCGCGGAGAGCGGCGAGCCGAGCGGGCCCATGCAGAACGGGACGACGTACATCGTGCGGCCGCGCATGCGAGCCGCGGAAGACGCCCTTCTCACCGGCGAAGATCTCCCGCATCTCGGCGGGGGCCTTCCAGTGGTTGGTCGGGCCGGCGTCCTCCTCCTTCTCGGAGCAGATGAACGTGCGGTCCTCGACACGCGCGACGTCGGTCGGGTCGGAGGCGGCGTAGTAAGGAGTTCGGGCGCTTGATCGGGTCGAGCCTGGTGAACGGTGCCGTTGGCGACGAGTTCCCGCACAGCGCTCGTACTCCGCCTCGGAGCCGTCGCACCAGACGACACGGTCCGGCTGGGTGAGTGCGGCGATCTCGTCGACCCAGGCCGTCAGGTCGGTGTTGGAGGAGGGCATCAGCTACCTCACTATCTGATAAATTCGTAAAGTCCTTTGGCGATTTCAGTGATGCTACCGCGGCGATTGTGGGTGCGCGGCATCGAAGGCGAACATGTGATCTCGTCGTCTATTTACCCCTTCAGGGCAAGCGTGTAGCGCGGTTCACGACGGGAAGCGCTTTCGGCCGGTAACCGACTACGGGAGGCCTGGGAGCGGGAGTGGTACGTCCACGTGACCGAGCTGCCGTCGCGGCCCGGCCGACTCGGCGATGGCCGGCTCGCGGGCGGCACGCGCGGTCGCGACGATTTCCTCGGCGCCCACCACCGGCAGCCGGGCCGTCAGCCCGATGCTCACCGACACCGTGCCACTGCGGCCGTCGGGCGCAAGTCGTACCGTGCACGCCCGGACCCGAGCACCGTTGCGGTGTGCGATCCGGGCCGCAGCAGCGCATTGGTCGTCGGTCACGCCGATCTGACCGGCGGCCGCCAGCACAGCCAGATCAGCGCTCGCCTCGGCACGATGTCTGGCCAGCACCGCGAGCGTGCGGATCGTCGCGATGCCGGCGACCACCATGAGGAGTGCACAGCACGACACCACCCAGACCGAGGCCGAGCCCAGGTCCCCCCGGCCGTGCCTCACGGGGAAGCCCCCGTCGGCTCGACGGCAGCCACGGCTCGTTCGGTGATCGACATCGCCGGCAGGACGCCGCCGAGCGGACGCACCGTCGCACGCACGACCGCGACGACGTCACCCGCATCAGCGGTCAGCGTGAGGTGCGAACCGGGCGCGGCGCTCGTCGCGAGCCGCTGCGCCGTCGTCGGATCACCGCGCGCCGCGGCCCGGGCCGCCTCGCGGGCGGCGTCCTGCAGGCGGACCCGGGCGGACACCGCGGACACCGCCGTCAAGGCCACGGCGAGTATCAGGACGAGGACCGGCAGGCACGCGGCCAGCTCCGCGGTGACCATGCCGCGATCGCCGCGGACACGCGCGCGCCGGTCAGATGGCATGCAGCGCCTTGTTCACGATCGACGTCAGCGCGGCTGACACCGCGTCGCTGCGGACCACCTTGTAAAGCACCACCGCGAACGCGACGGCCGCCACCGTGCCGACCGCGTACTCGGCCGTGGACATGCCACGCTCGGCGGCAGCCTTGGTTGTCTTCACCCGCTGGGCGATTCGCTTGACGAAATTCATGCCCACAAGGGTCGCGCTCAGACACACATCGCGGAGCCGTCGAGCGCGATCTGTGGACGATGCGCAGCGGTGTGGATACACGCTCTGGAAGTGTCGGAAAGCCATGCACAATGCGCGGCCCGACGGGTTGTTCGCTGATCAACCGCGCTGTCAGCCGAGGTGCGCGTCGTTGGCTGGCGCGGCTACCGACGCGATGATCGCGGCCGTGTCCCCGCCGGCGCCCAGCGAGGCAGCCACCCGCACGCATACCCACCGCTGCCGCCCACGCGACCCGGGTTCGACCGTGGTCGACTCAACCGGCCGGGTTGGTTCTCGCAGATCGAGGCAACGACGCCGCGCGGATGTACGCGGTGACGAACAGTCCGCACCCGAAGATCTGGGCGGCGAACACCGGCACCATGTAAGGAGCGCTGACCAGGCCGCTGCCTACGGCGTAGATCCCCGCGGCGATCAGCCCGACTACGACCGGACACGACGTCAGCAGCAAGACACCTCGGCGTTCCACGGGACTACGCACACCCCAAACCAGCAGGCCGGCCCATCCCGCCATGAGCGCGGCGCCGATTGCTGCGGCGTAGCGGTAGTCCGAACCGGGCGCGAAGGCCGCCAACCCGAGCAGCGCGGCGGCGACTCGCGGCACCAGCAGCGGAACGACCATGAGCGCGTCGAAGATCGCTCCGAACCAGTAGGCCACAACCAGGATCCGGTAGGGGTTGTTCATCATCGGCCTCCTGCCGTTGACAAGCTCGATAGAGACTCGACGACGAAGGCGTGCAGGTCGGCAACGAAACGCGAAACCAGCTGGAGCTCGGCATCGGTGTAGCTGCTCAGGCGGCCTTCCAGTTCCCGACTCAGTTCCTCGCGGAGGTTCATGATCTGCGCTCGGAGTGCTTCACCGAGTGGCGTGAGTGCCACCCGGGCGGCATTCCTGCGTGACGGATCCTTGCTCACAACGACCACGCCTTTCGCGCTGAGCCGGCTGAAGACCTGCGAGACCGCGCTCTTCGAGATGCCGAATCGTCGGGCCATCGCGGTGAAGCTCGCGCCGTCGAGCGAGCACATCAGCAGGTGAGTCTCCGAGGGGTGCAGCCGCGCGCCGCCGGATTCAACGATCTGCTTCTTGTCGAAGTACAGAACGGCGTCGAGGGCTTCGATGGACCGTTCGACGATGCGGGTTGCAGCACCGGCGCGGCGGGTGCGCAGTTCGGGACCGGTAGTCGGGTGGCCCGGAGGGATTGCACCTCCGGGCTCCCACAGAACGGAGCGTGACAGTCTCCCGTCACTCCGCTCTTCTCATCGGACTCCGTTGAAGCCGCGGACCCAGCGCCAGTGCGCGAATAGGCCGGGTTCTCGATCGAGGATCCCGGTCCACCACGCCATGAAGCGTTTGTAGGACCGCAGTCGCTTGTATTTCCGCCCTGCCCAGCGCATCAGGTAGGTGTTGATGCGGGCGAGGAAGGGGTGCAGCCGGGTCCGATAGAACCGGCCGTAGTAGTTCATCCACCCTCGCACGACCGGGTTGATCTCGGCGGCGATTTGTTCCAGCGTGCTGGTGACCCAGTGGTGCATCTTCCAGCGGCGAACCTGCCGGTTCATGCGGGTCAACGCCGCGAGGCTGACCGCGGGCAGGAAGCCGTAGTAGAACTCCCCGCGCCGGTTCTTGGCCTTGCGCGGCTGGAAGGTGTAGCCGAGGAACGTGAACGCCACGTGCTCAGACGAGCCGCGGCGCCGGTTGTCCTTGCAGTACACGATCCGTGTCTTGTCCGGGTGCAACTGCAGGCCCAGACTCGACAGCCGCACCTCCAGCGCCGCCCACACCTCGCGGGCTTGCCGCTCACTCACACAATGGATCACCGCATCGTCTGCGTAGCGTTCGAAGCTCACGGTCGGGAACTCCCGCGCCAGGAACTGGTCGAACGCGTAGTGCAGCACCAGGTTCGCCAACACTGGCGAGACCGCCGACCCTTGTGGGGTTCCCCGGCCTCGCTGCTGCAAGGTGCCATCCGGTAGGTGCAGCGGCGCTTGCAGCCACCGCTGCACATACAGCAGCACCCACCGCTGCTCGGTGGTGATGTTCGCCCGCACCGCCTTGACGACGAGGTCGTGGTCCAGGGAGTCGAAGAACGCACGGATGTCCAGATCGAGCACCCAGTCCTTCTGCCAGCACCGTTCCCGGCACGCGGCCAGCGCCTCATGCGCCGACTTGCCCGGCCGGTAGCCGTAGGAGTCCGGATGGAAGATCGCTTCCGTCCGCGGCTCCAACGTCAGCGCCACCACGGTCTGCGCGATCCTGTCGCCGACCGTGGGCACCCCCAACACCCGCACCCCGCCTTGCGGCTTGGGTATCTCCACCGCGCGCACCGGCGGCGGGAAATACGTCCCCGACGACATCCGGTTCCAGATCTTGTAGAGATTGCCCTTCAGATCGGACTCGAACGCCGCGATCGACACCTCGTCGACCCCCGGTGCACCCTTGTTGGCCTTGACCCGCTGGTACGCCTCCCACACCAACTGTTTCGGAATGACAAACGACTTCTCCAACGAAGCTGACTCGCCCACTCGACTCCTCCCAGACGGCTCCTCGCCACCCGGTTGCTCGCGCAAACAACGCCACTCGATGAGCCGGCCCCTTCGCTCCACCCCCATTACAAGGGCTTCACCACTACTACGAGCCGGTCCGCCAGCCAGCGCCGCAACGGTACTCAGCGTCTCCGGATTCCGCCGTTGACGCGCTCCCTCTCACCCCCCGCCCACCAGCACGGGCAGCAGTATCGGCACCGGCCTTCCCACGTTCCATGCAGAAGCCGCAGACCAGGCTCGCGCCGCCTTCATGCCGGACACCACCTGGCCAATACTCGGGCACCCGCCAGGCTCATCCCGGAGTCCCGTAACCACCCCGGTTTCGATGCCACCTATTACATTTCGACACGTCAACAGCGGTTCGCTCGCGCTCGCCTTCCTGGTCCCCACCTGACACCTCAACGGATGCCTTTTCCGCATCGCTCACCACGACGGTCTTCAGCCAACGCAGCATGCGGTGGTTTGACGCCTCCCCCCGAAGGGCGACGCCGAAGGGCCACAAACCTTCATCTCCTGCACGACATCGCATCAGACGAGGTCCTCCTACATCGGCCTCCTCCTCAACGTTCGTGGCGCACACACGGCCGTAATACAGATGCGGACCGGCACTGTCCGTGCCGGCCGGCGCACGACGGTGGTTCAGGTGAATCGCACTGGATCGGCCGCTGACACGCACGGTTATGCCAGTGAGCGGGCAGCTCCTGTGACCGGGCCGGAGAACGCATGCGCGACACGGCGAGGTGATCGGTTTGGCGATCGGTCGACTGCGGGCTGCGCGAGTGCTGGATCGGCAGGATCAGATGTAGTTGCGGGTACGGGGCATGCCACTGGTGCCGCGTGGGCCGGTCTTGACGCCCAGGACTTGGTTGACGCCGATCCGGTTGGCCTCGAACGCGAGCGCCGAACCGGCCATGTACAGCCGCCAGATCCGCGCCCGCGCCGGGCTGGTCAAGCGTGCTGCCTCGTCCCGGTGACGTTCCAGGTTCGCGACCCATGCGCGCAGGGTCAGCGCGTAGTGCTCGCGCAGCGATTCGACGTCGCGGACTTCGAAGCCGGCGCCCTCGAGCGCGTCGACGGTCGTCGCCAGCGGTACGAGCTCGCCGTCGGGAAATACGTAGCGGTCGATGAAGGAGGTGGGGGAGAACTGTGGCCGCTGCCCGGGTCGGCGGGCGATGGCGTGGTTCAGCAGCCTGCCGCCGGGACGCAACAGCGCGAACAGGTCGGCCGCGTACCCGGGCAGCATCGCCGCGCCGACGTGTTCGGCCATGCCGATGCTGGCGATCGCGTCGTAGGGTCCGTCGTCGACCTCTCGGTAGTCCTGCACGCGGATCTCCACCCGATCGGCCATGCCGTGCTCGGAGACCCGCTTGCGCGCGAAGCCGGCCTGCTCGCGGGACAGCGTCACGCCGACCACCCGCACGCCGTAGGTGCGCGCGGCATGCAGCGCGAAGGTCCCCCAGCCGCAGCCGACGTCGAGCACCCGCATCCCCTCGGCCAGGCCGAGCTTGCCCGCCACGAGATCGCACTTGGCGAACTGCGCCTCGGCGAGCCCGAACGCCGCAGACGGCTGCTGCACCCAATACGCGCAGGAATAGGTCATCGACTCACCGAGTACCAGACGGTAGAAGTCGTTACCGACGTCGTAGTGGTGCCAGATCGCCGAAGCGTCGCGGCGCCTGCTGTGCCGAGGCCCGCGGAGCTTCGCCTCCTCCGCCGGCGGTGCGGGCGGCAGCCCCACCAGGCGCAACCGCAGCGCCGCCCTGACGACCTCCTTCTTGGTGGCCGCGTCGATCGTCACCCCCGGCCCGCGCGCGGGATCGGCAAGCCGGTCCAGTTCCTCCAGCCCGGACACCAGGTCACCCTCGACATCGAGATCGCCCGAGACGTAGGCACGGGCGAAGCCCAACTCGTTCGGAGCCCATACGACGCGCCGCAGCGCCCGGCGAGTACGGATGACCAGATGCAGCGGCGCCGAAGCCGGCCCGATCGTGCTGCCGTCCCAACACGTGACACGCACCGGGGCCTGCCCGCCGAGAGCCGCAGTGACCAACGGGGCGACGATGTCGGCAGCGGACATAGTCCATTCGTACCCGACCACGCAGCCGGTTGAGCCAGCGACACCACTCGCTCGCCGGGACACAGCAACCGAGCGCGGACTCGGCGGTGGACATGCCACCGTAATCGCACGCGCTACTGACGCCGGGGACGACGATGCCGGCTCCTGCGGACGGTCACGCCGAACCGGCTCCGGCGATCTCGTCGAGCACCCGGTGGGGTTCCCATGGGCCCGCGTCGGTCGCCGATCTCCATGCCTCGGTCTGTTCCTGCGCCCACTGCGACCACCGGAGTATCGCTCGTTCCTGCTCGAACTGCAGTTGCATTGCCAGTGCGTTCAGGTGCACCCGTTCGGGAAAGCGCGCCGGCTGGCCTGCCATCGCCGCGAGGTCCGCTGCTCGCGCCCGCGCCTCGCCCTCGATCCGTCCCAGCGTCGTCCGCAGCTGTCCCAAGGACCCCGCCGACGCGAAGAACACCTTGACCATCGCCTCGAACTCCACGGTGCGCGGGGCGGGCGGATCACCGAGCCATCGCCGCAGTTCGGCACGTCCCGCTCGGGTGATCGTGTAGACGGTGCGCGGCCGCTGCCCGGTCAGCTCCCGCGACGCCGTTGCCAGGCCGCTCTCGACGAGTCGCTTCGGCTCGTCGTAGAGCTTGCGTTCGGCCCGGGGCCAGAACCAGTTCAGGCTGCGCTGCACCTGTTTCGCGAGCTCGTACGTCGTCCATGGACGGACGGCGAGCAGGCCGAGGATCGCATACGACGAGGTCGTCAGCTTCGGAGCCACGCCACATCTTGACATAGTGCCCCGTGCAGTATCTACACTTCGCTCATACTGCACAGGGCAGTAAAGAACAGGAGACGCACGATGACCGCCACAACCTCGGTTCGTATCGCCCGCGACGACGCCGGCACCGGCGAACCCGCCCTGCTCTGCCTACCTGGATGGCGTGGCGGCCGCACCGTCTTCGACGCGTTGATCGAGCGAACCGGACTGCATCGCCGCTCGCTGGTGCTCGACCTGCGCGCGCACGGCGAGTCGGGCAATGACGGTTCCGACTTCACAGCAGCCGATGTCGTCGCGGACACACCCTGGCCGTAATCGAGGAGGCCGCCCTCCAGCGCGTCGTGCCTGTGACGCTCGCCCACGCCGGTTGGCTGGCGATCGAACTGCGCCGCCGGCTCGGCGCCCACCGCGTTCCGGGCGTCGTCCTGGTCGACTGGATGGTGCTCGGCCCGCCACCGGGCTTCCTCGACGCGCTGACCGGTCTGCAGGACGAACGGACCTGGCAACAGGTGCGCGCAGGACTGTTCGGCATGTGGACGCCGGATGTCGACGTTCCAGCGGTGCACGATTACGTCGCGTCGATGGGCGAGTACGGGTTCGCGCACTGGTGTCGGGCCGCGCGCGAGATCGCGGCGGCGTTCGCCGCGCAGTCCGCACCGACCGCCGCCCTGGCCGCGCTCGACGAACCGTGCCCGACCTTGCACATGTACGCGCAGCCGGGCGACGATGCCGTCCTTGCCTCGCAACTCGCCTTCGCCGAGACCGCACCGCCGTCGCCAGCGGTGCGCCGCTGTGCCAGATCGTCACAGGCAGGATCAGGGCCAGCACGCCGGCGCCGCCGAGCGGGCCGGAACGGCGCGTGAAGATCATCCCGGTGGCGAACCCGACGAACAACGCCGCCGGGTTCATGACGACGCCGAAGGCGGCCAGCGCCGCTCCCACGGCGAACGCGTCGGCGAGCCAGAACAGCGCCATCCCGAAGGCCGCGGGGCCGTGCTCCTGAGGACGGAGGAACAGCTCGCGGTTGAGATGGATCGCGTCGAGGAAGGGGCGCAGCGTGCCGCGCCAGCCCTGCGCACCGCGAATCCGGCTGCGGTAACGCTCCCCTGCCCAAAAAGCGATCACAAAACATGGGACCGGGAGCACCGCCCACGGGACGGAGAAGTCAGGTGGCGGTTCCGACAGGCCCGCTACGAGGACGGCGATCGCGGCGGCGGCGGCCACTTCTAACGCGACGGCGATCGACAGCGCGCCGGCCAACCCCGCGGCGCTGTGATGCACGAGATGGCCGCCGGTAAGCCAGCGACGCAGTCCGACCGCGCTGTCGGAGGACATATCCAACACCTACCCACGCCCTCGGGGTCGCGATGGCCCGCCTGACCGACGCGTTATGTATCGATCTGGCGGGCCAGTAAAGCGCTCGCGGTCAGTAATAATGTCGGCGCCCGCCGACCGCGTGACCAACACCGCCGGCAAGTGCGAGAACCAGGCCGATAACGAGAGCAACGATACCGAGTGACCACGCAATTGCGATCTTGAGAATGAGGCCGACGATCAACAGAATGACGCCCAGTGTGATCATTTCTGATCCCTTCTTTATCGCAATGTCACCGCGCCTGTCTGAACGCGGCAGTCCGCCATCCGGCTATTTGCTCGGCTGCGGGAGATGGTGGCAGTTGATCTTCGGATTAGCCCCGATGTAGTTGAGCGGCCCGGCAAGAACCGTTACCGCGATCGTCCCCGCTTTCGCGCAGCTCTCCTGACGACCGCTGTAATAGTGACGCTGTGCGCCGGCGACCGCGCCAATGATGAGCCAAACGACCAGCGCGACCGCAAGAATGCTCAGCGTCGCCTGACCACTCTGCAATCTCCGAGTAATCATGTTGCGGTTCTACCCACCGTGCCGGAAACGAAACGGCCGAATCCGGGTACTCGGTGTCGATGCCAGCAGCCGCTGCGGATGCCAGCCGGAAGCCGGCAATAAGCGAGTGGTTGGGCAAGGGCCGGTGCTGGGTAGACGTTCGTCAGCGTTGCCCGGGTGAGCAGCACCCGACCTGCGTCCGTCGTGAGGCGATGTCATGACCGGAGACCTGTACTGGGCGTCGGCGAACTTCCAGATCGCCGCGACTATCGAGTTGCCGTACCAGGTCCGGATAGTCGCAATTGGTGACTTCTCCGGCGCCGGCTCGGCCGTGCTGCGCGGCGCGCTCGCCCGCGTCGCCGGCCTGCCTGTCCCTATCCACGTCGACGCGTCCGGGATCACGGCGCTGTCCGGCGATGCCGCTGCGGCCCTGGCGGAGCGGACGGGCGACCCGGCCCGACCACTCACCGTGGTATCGGCCTCCAGCGCGGCGGTGCCCGTCCTCGACACGGCCCACATCCACGTCACGCCGCCCCCCGGGCATACCCGGCGCGGTGCGCAGCCATCGCCCCCAGCTGGGCCGCCATCGCAGGGCGGCGCCCTGGCTCTGATAGCGGGCGCCGCGCGCCCGTCGAGGGGATGCTGGCCAGCGCCAAGGCAGGGGTAGCGCGATGCGGCCCTCCCTGACACGGTGTGCTCATGCCGTTGGATGAGGGCATGGCAGGGCCCGAATTCGACGCGGACCGGATGCGGCTGATCGAGTCGCTCGGTGACATGACGTACGACCGGCTCGGTATCGAGGACCTGCTGCGAGAGTTGCTCGACCGGGTTCGCGATGTCCTCGAGGTGGATACGGCGGCGGTGTTGCTGCTCGAGCGCTCGTCGGGCCTCCTGGTCACCGCCGCAACGAGTGGGCTGCAGGTTCCGGAACGGGAACGGCGCCGCATCGCGGTCGGTGTCGGGTTCGCAGGACGGGTCGCGGCCGAGCGCGCCGCGGTCGTCCTCGAGGACCTCAACAGCGACGAGCTTGCCATCCCGGAATTGCGCAACGCCAACCTGCAGGCGCTGCTCGGCGTTCCCATCGAAGCTTCCGGCGACCTGCTCGGCGTCCTGCATGTGGGCCGCCGCTCGGCCACGCCGTTCAGCGGCGCGGACATCGTGCTGCTCCAGGCGGTGGCGCAAAGAGTGTCGCTGGCAACCCAGGCTCGGCTATCGGCAGAGGAGCGCGCAGCGGCGACGGCGCTGCAGCGCAGCCTCCTTCCGACGCAGTTGCCCCGCATCTCCGGGCTGGATCTCGCGGCACGCTACATCCCCGGCGAGGGAATGGTCAGCGGCGACTGGTACGACGTGCTCGTGCTGCCCGGCGGCGTGGTCGGGATCGTCATCGGCGACGTGGCCGGGCACGGACTGCGCGCCGCGGTCATCATGGGTCGGCTTCGCAGCGCTTTACGCGCCTACGCCATCGAACACAGCGACCCCGCCCAAGTGCTGCATCTCCTCGACGTCAAGATTCACCACTTCGAGGCGGGGGCGATGGCCACCGCGCTCTACGCCACGACCCAGCCCCCGTTCGACCAGGTCGTCCTGTCCTGCGCCGGACACCTGCCCCCGATGCGAGTCGACCCGGCCGGGCGGGTCACAGCCGCCGACCTGGCAGTCGACCTCCCGCTCGGAGTGGACGTCGGGTATCCGCGGCACCGGACGGTCCTGCAGTTCGAGCCCGGCCACTCGCTGTGCCTGTTCACCGACGGACTCGTCGAGCGCCGCACGCCCGATTCCGGCTCGACCAGCCAGCTGCAACGGGGGCTCGACCGGCTGGCGGAGGCGCTCACCCCCGGCGACGCAAATCACGCGTGCACCGCCGCGATCGGCGCACTCGTGGCCGACGAACCGCCGGCCGACGATCTCGCCATTCTGGTCATGCGCCGCCAGCCGGCCCAGCGAGGGCAATAGGCTTGCCTGCTCCGTCCGGCACCGAATGCCGGCACGCGCATGAGTTCGGAAAGGACCAGTCGTGGACTCGTTCTCTCTCGACGTACGTACGGCGAACCAGACCGCCGAGATCACCGCTACCGGCGAGGTCGACCTGCACAGCGCCGAAGAACTCGGGCAGAGCGCCCTCGGGTGCCTGGACGACCCGCACATCACGGCGCTCGTCATTGACCTCTCTGCGGTGACCTTTCTCGACTCGGCCGGCCTGTCCGTGCTCGTCCGCACGCGCAACCGGGCGCTCGAACTCGGCAAGCAACTCACCCTCCGCGAGCCCTCCGAGCGCGTCGCATCAGTCCTGAAGATCGTCTCCCTCGACACCGTCTTCAACATCGACCCAGCACTGACATCCGAGTGATCGGTCTGCACTCCGCGGGACCATCGTGAGCGGTTGCTCGACCGAGCTGTCAGGGTTGGTCGGCGATCGCGGCAGCGAACCGGGACGCGACCGTTGCGACCGCGGCACGCAGTTCTTGTCCGCCAGTCGACGCGGAAGGCGAACGGCACGCTCGGCAACCACTCCTGCGCATACATCGCCGGATTGCTCGTGCTGCCGACGAGCACGCACCCGTCGCCCGATGGTTCGAGCCGTCCCATGGGAGGGCGGATCCACGGCGCCACCTCGGCCAGTGGAGCGCCGAATACGACGCGGGTGGGGAACTCCCAACCGGTGCCCAGGTTCTCTTCCACTGCCGCCACCGGGTCGAGGCCGTCGGGCGGCTCGAACCCGTGCGCGGTCTGCTGGACCGCGCTGACCCGGTCGACCCGGTAGGTGCGGATCGCGTCCGCGCGATGGGAGTGACATAGGAGGTACCAGCGCCCGTAGCGGACGACGACCGCCCAGGGGTCCACCTCGGCCTCCGACTCGTTGCCGGACTCGCTGCGATACGTGACCAGCACGCGACGTCGGGCAGCGACCGCTGTGACGAGTGCGCTGGTGGTGGCGGGATCTGGACGGGCCAGGTACCGGGCGGGCGCGGCTGACGCGTGCTCCCGCAGCCCCGCCGCCTGCCGGCCGACGCTTTCCGGCAGTGCCCGGATGACCTTGCCCAGGGCAGCGCCGACGAGGTCGTCGACGTCGGCGGCCGCCGACTGGCCGTCGAGTACCGCCATGACGAGACCGAGCGCCTCGGCCTCGGTGAACACGACCGGCGGCAGCCGCGTCCCGCGCCCGAGCCGGTACCCGCCGTGCGGCCCCCGGGCTGACTCGACCGGGATGCCGGCCTCCCGGAGGATCCCGACGTAGCGGCGCGCCGCCCGCTCCGTCACGCCCAATCTCGCGGCGAGTTCGTCGGCGGTGCAGCCTGGGCGGGTCTGGAGGATCTCGAGGGCCCGCAGCGCTCGTGCGGTGGGGCTGATGTCGGTCGGCACCCGAAAAGCCTAGATATCTCGACACTGAACCGGAAGTAGATCGTCCGGATCTCGTCCTAGCGTGATGGGCCGTGACCGAGTTCCGCGAGCAACCCACCGCGCTGGAAGAAAGGGAAGTGATCATGGACATCGTCCTCATTGCCGGCCTGTGGCTGGACGGATCCGTCTGGGACGACGTCGTGCCCGCGCTCGAGGCACTCGGCCACCGCCCCGTGCCGCTCACCCTCCCGGGGCAGGGTGACGGAGCTGCGTCCGCGACGCTCGACGACCAGCTGGCAGCGGTGCTCGCCGCCGTGGACTCGGCGTCCGAGAAGCCTTTGGTGGTGGCGCATTCCGCCGCCTGCACCCTGGCTTGGCTGGCCGCCGACGCGCGACCGGAGAAGGTGGCCAAAGTCGCCCTGATCGGCGGCTTCCCGTGCGCCGACGGGCAGACCTACGCCGACTTCTTCGAGCCGAAGGACGGCGTCATGCCCTTCCCCGGCTGGGGCCCGTTCGAGGGACCGGACTCTGCCGACCTCGACGAGGAGGCCAGGCGCAGATTCGCAGCTGCTGCCATCCCCGTCCCCGAAGGGGTGACCAAGGGCGTGGTGCGCCTGACGGACGGGCGACGCTTCGACGTGCCGGTGGTCCTCGTGTGCCCCGAATTCAGCCCCGCCCAGGCTCAGGAGTGGATCCGCGCAGGCGACGTGCCCGAACTCGCCAAGGCCAAGCATCTCGACCTCGTCGACATCGACTCGGGCCACTGGCCCATGGTCACCAAGCCGCTCGAACTCGCCCGGCTCCTTGCCGCCGCGGCCGCCGAGGACTGACCACAACTTGCCGATCTTGTGCGGCCACCTGCGCTCAGCCGCAGTCTCGCGCACAAGATCCAGCTGAGCTGCTCAGGCATCCGTCGACACCGGGTCGTCGTCGCCGGGCCAGGTCCAGCGCGGCACTTCGCGCAGAGGGTGCAGTTCCTCATCGGTGTCGGCGTTCGAGTTCTGCATCGCGACGCGGGAACCGAACTCGACGTGTTCGCGCACGGCGTCGCGGAACGCGCGGTCGGCGGGCATGCCGGCCCTGTCGAGCGCGGCCAGGTAGAACTGGACGAACCGCCGGCGCTGCTGCTCGGTGATCTTGAGTCCACGATGCACGTTGATCAGGTGGGCGAAGCCCAGGTCGCGGGAGAAGCGGTCCGGACCGCCGAAGGACTCTGCGGTGAACGCGGTCAGGTGGTCGACATGGTCGGGGCGTCCCGCGCCGAACAACGGCTGCAGGAGTGGGTCGACGAGAAGGCTGGCATAGAACACGTCCTCGAGGTGGTGCAGCGCCTGCTCACCACCAGCGTGATCGAAAAGCGTCGGCATGACTCGACGTTACCTTCGCATCCGCCGCGGCGGGACGACGCATGGTCTCCCCCGATGCCGCGGACAGGTCTGCGCGCGTCACTTGGTCAGAGGCAATGGGGTAGCCGAATTCTGCCGGCCGACACCGTGGCCAGGCTGCTACCCGCCGTCGCTGGCCAGCGCAACGTGCGGAGGACGTCAACCGGTCGAGATCTTCAGCGTGACCCGCGTTCCGACAACCACGACGCTCGAGGCCGCCGGCAGCTGGGCGACGACGCGTCCGATCGGAACAGCCGCGTTGTGGACGCGCTGGACGCTAACCGCGAGCCCGGCAGCCAGCAGCTTGACCGTTGCCGAGACCTGAGTCCTGCCGACCACGGAGGGCAGCGTCACGGTCGACGCCAACGACGAGGGGGTGACCGTCGGCGCCACCGACGAGGGGGCCGCAGCCGTTGCGACCGGCGTCAGTGCCGCGTCATTCGCTCGATTCGGCGAAGCAGAGCTGACGGCCACGATCAGCGCGACCGTGGCGAGCACGGCCGCGGCGACCAGTCCGGCGATCAGCGCCGGCACCAGCCAGCGCCGCTGGTCGATCTGGACCGGTGCGGACGAGGTCGGCAGGTCCAGTGCCGTTCGAAGCTCGTGGGCGTACTGGACCGGCGTGCCAAGCGCGTCAACGAGATCGGCGACGCTCGCCTGGTCACGCAGATGGGTGTCGAGATCGGCGAGCAGGTGGTGGCGAGTCTGAGGCGGCAGATCGGCGAATGCCTGTTCGACCTGCCGGACGTACTCGTCCACCGTGATCGATGTCTGCGGCGGTGTGGTCATTTGCTCGCCTCCCGCGGTGCGCCCAACAGCCGACCGACCGCCTGCTGGAAGCCGTCCCACTGCTCCCGGTCGGCCTTGAGCGTGGCCCGGCCCTGCGCCGTGATCGAGTAGTACTTGCGGCTGGGACCCGAGTCGGAGGGGACGATGAACGACGACAACGCACCGTCGTCGTAGAGCCGTTGCAACGTGCCATAGACCGACGCGTCGCCAACACTCGTGAGCCCGCTGGACCGCAGCGTGCTCACCACCTGGTAGCCGTAGGTCTCGCCGTCGGCAACCACCGCAAGGGTGGCGGCAGGTAGGACGCCCTTGAGCAGTTGAGACGCGTCCATGTTCAGGACACTACTCCGGATAGCGGAATAGTAAAGCAACCGAAAGCGTCGCGGCCCGCAAAGCAGCGCTGGGGAATGACCTGGACGTCGAGCGCGGCGTCGGGCACGGTGTGGGAACCGAGTGATTGGAGCCTCGATGACCGGCGTCGTCTGCAACATCTCCGTGTCCGTGGACGGGTTCGTGGCAGGACCGAACCAGAGCCGCGACGAGCCGATCGGCGAGGGTGGCATCCGCCTGCACGAATGGCATTTCAACCCGCAGGGCGAGGACGCGGCGGTGGTCGACGAGTGGCAGAACTCGCCGGGTGCGTACGTGATGGGACGCAACATGTTCGCCCCCGGCCGCGGTGAGTGGGACCTCGACTGGCGGGGCTGGTGGGGCGACGACCCGCCGTACCACGCCCCGGTCTTCGTCCTCACACATCACGCGCGCGATCCGCTGCCGATGGGCGGTGGGACCACGTTCCACTTCGTCACCGACGGCATCGGGGCCGCGCTCGACCAGGCCAGGGCAGCCGCGGACGGCAAGCGTGTGGAGATCGCCGGCGGAGCCGCCACCGTGAACGCCTACCTGGCGGCCGGTGCGATCGAAGAGTTGTACCTGCATATCTCGCCGACCGTGCTCGGTGCGGGTGAACGGCTCTTCGCCGGCGTTTCACCCGACCTGCGGCTCGAGCCGGTACAGGTGATCGGCTCGCCGAGCGTCACGCACGTCAAGTACCGCGTCGGGTAGGCCTGCTGGCCCGTCGCCGGCCTGTCGCAACGGCCGCCGCGGGCGCGCACCTCACGCGTCAACTGGCTTGCCGGTAGCGGTTGAGAATCTCGGTGCGTGCCTGCGCCGCGGACACGCCGAGCCGGGAAAAGATGCGCGGAGCGAGGCCGTCGGGCATCGAGGTCAGCGCCAGCGCGACGTGCTCGACGCCGATGTGGTGGTCGTGCCGGTCGACGGCTTCCCGCAACGCCGCCTCCAGGCACTTCTTCGCGCGCGGGCTGAACGGGATATGCCCGGTCGGCACGCCGGTGGTACAGCGCCGCCGCCGAGACCGCGGCCCGCGGCGCCGCGACCGACGGGTCAGCGCGCCGGGCCCGAACGCCGCCTCGACCCGTTCCCGCACCACGTCCAGATCGATCCCGATCACCGCCAGCGCATCGCGATCGAAGGCCGGGGCAACCAGGCTCAGTGCGCTGGACTCGACGGCGTCCGGGGTCAGGCCCAGACCGCGCAGCGCGTGGCCCGCATCGGTGTTGCTCGCCGCCACCGCCAGCAGCAGGTGCTCGCATCCGATGTAGCCGTGGCCCAGCCGGCGCGCCTGCGCCTGGGCCTGCACGACCACCTCGCGCGCCTGGTCGCTGAACCGTTCGAACATCAGCGACCCCCGAACCGGCGGCCGTGCTTGCGATGCACCGTCTGCTTGGTGACGCCCAACCGCACGGCGATCTCCTGCCACGACCAACCCAGCGCCCGGGCATTGTCCACCTGCAGGTGCTCCAGCTGCTCGGTCAGGACCCGCAATGCCGCCACCGCGCGCAGCCCGATATCCGGATCCTTGCTGGTGGCCCCCTCAGCGATCTCCGCGGTCATCTTCACGTCGTCAGCATATGTTGACATGGCTATCGTCGTCAACACATGCTGACGCCATTGAACTGCAACGCGGCGGCGCCGCGCGGTGTCATCCCAGTGGGAGGCTGTCATGCGCATCGGCGTCCGGGGCACGGCCGGGTTGGCGACGCGTTGGTCGATGCGGGTGCTCTGCGGATTCGCGCTCGCGTTGGCAGTCGCCGGCTGCGCAAGCCGAGCCGCACAGCCCGCGCCGGCCGGCTCGACAAGCCCGTCGGTCGATCTCGCCGGCGCGGTGCCCTGGATCCACGCGCCTACCGAGCCTGCTGCAGCCACAACGCCCGCGCAACCTTCGCCGCGCGCCGCAGACGCCCGCCCCTGCACGGCCGACGACGTCGTTGCGCGCTTCGATGGTGGCAACGGCGCCGGCGGGCGCAAGATCATCGACGTCCGGTTCCGCAACGTGAGCGACTCGACCTGCGTGCTGTCCGGCTACGCCCAGGTGACCGCCACCGAACCCGGCCAGCCGGACGTCGCCGGGAGCAACGGCAGCTTCTCCCGACCGACGGCCCCGCCAACATGGCGCCCGGCGCCTACACCCTGCTCGGGTTGGAGACCGACACGTACTGCACCGCCCGCCCGGGAGGTGGCGGCGGCGAACCGCTCTACCACCACGTCGCCATCGTCCTGCCTGGCGGCGGCACCGTCGCGCTCGAGCGGCCGGACGGATTCGACATCACCTGCGGGCTGCATCTAACGCAGTTCTCCGTCCCCCGCCCCGAGCAGACCGAGCCGCGCAGCCCGCAGGCCGCACTGACCGCGTCGCTCGAGACACCGGGCACTGGCGAAGCCGGCGCGGTATTCGTCTACGTCGTCGACCTCACCAACCCGACCGACCGGCCCATCAGCCTGAGCCCCTGCCCCGCGTACCTCCAGTCGGCCGCAGCGCCGGCGTCCGTCAAGGATCTCGAGGCGCTCAACTGCGCACCGGTCGGCGCGATCGCCGCCCACGGCACGGTCCGCTTCGAGATGCACCTGCGGCTCCCGGACGGCACGCCGGGCGGCACGATTGACATCTTCTGGTCCCTCGCCGGGCCGGACGTCGCCGCCCATGCCTCAGCGACGGTCATCGCCGGACAGGTTGCGCCGAACCGTTGACCCGTAACCGGGTCGCGGGCCAGATTGGAACGGTGCGGGCCGGGACGGATCCGCTCCGCGCCTCGTACGTGTCGCAGCACCGACCCTCGCGGAGGCGATCACGATGACGGCGACCGAGCACGACACCGCAGCACCTGCCCCGACCGGCGAGGTCAGCGAGGAACACGCCCGCCGAGTCGCCGAGCAGGCCCGCGAGACGACGTGGCAGCAGCCCAGCTTCGGCAAGGAGTTGTTCCTCGGTCGGTTCCGGCTCGACCTGATCCATCCGCACCCGCGCCCGGACGATGCGGCGCGCGCGGCCGGCGAGGAGTTCCTCGCCGCGCTCGAGCGGTTCTGCACGGAGCACATCGACGCGGCCGCGATCGAACGGGACGCGAAGATCCCGGACGACGTCGTCCGCGGGCTGGCCGACCTCGGCGCCTTCGGGATGAAGATCGACCGTGAGTACGGCGGGCTGGGCCTGTCGCAGCGCTACTACAACAAGGCGCTGATGCTCGTCGGCTCCGTCAACGCGGCAGTCGCCGCGCTGCTCTCGGCGCACCAGTCGATCGGCGTGCCGCAGCCGCTGAAGCTTTTCGGCACCGACGCGCAGAAGCACGAGTTCCTCCCACGCTGCGCGCGCGGCGAGGTCAGCGCGTTCCTGCTCACCGAGCCGGACGTCGGCAGCGATCCGGCCCGCCTGCACTGCACGGCCACGCCGGAGGACGACGACTATCTGCTCGACGGCGTCAAGCTCTGGACGACCAACGGCGTCATCGCCGACCTGCTCGTGGTGATGGCGACCGTCCCGCGCAGCGAGGGACACCGCGGCGGCATCACCGCGTTCGTCGTCGAGGGCAACTCCCCCGGCGTCACCGTCGAGAGCCGCAACGCGTTCATGGGGCTGCGCGGCATCGAGAACGGCGTCACGCGCTTCCACCAGGTGCGGGTACCGGCCGCCAACCGGATCGGCGACGAGGGCCAGGGCCTGAAGATCGCGCTGACCACGCTGAACACCGGACGGCTGTCGCTGCCGGCCATCTGCGCGGGCACCAGCAAGTGGTGCGTCCGGGTGGCCCGCGAATGGTCCGGTGAGCGGGTGCAGTGGGGCAAGCCGGTCGGCGAGCACGAAGCGGTGTCCGGGAAGATCGCGTTCATGGCCGCCACGGCCTTCGCACTCGAGGCCGTCCTCGATCTGTCCAGCGATCTCGCCGACGCCGGCGGGCATGACATCCGCATCGAGGCGGCGCTGGCGAAGCTGTACGCGTCGGAGATGGGCTGGCTCGTCGCCGACGAACTCGTCCAGGTCCGCGGTGGCCGCGGCTACGAGACCGCCGCGTCGCTCGCCGCGCGCGGTGAGCGCGGTGTGCCGGTCGAGCAGGTGCTGCGCGATCTGCGCATCAACCGGATCTTCGAGGGATCCACCGAGATCATGCACCTGATGATCGCCCGCGAGGCGGTGGACGCGCACCTGTCCGTCGCCGGCGACATCATCGACCCGAAGGCCGACCGCAGGGCCAAGGCGAGGGCCGGCGCGAAGGCGGGCGCGTTCTATGCGGGGTGGCTGCCGACGCTCGTCGCCGGGCGCGGACAGCTGCCGAACGGCTACGCCGAGTTCGGATCGCTGGCCACCCACCTGCGCTTCGTCGAGCGGGCCGCGCGCCGCCTCGCCCGGCAGACGTTCTACGGGATGGCGCGCTGGCAGGGCAGGCTCGAGTACCACCAGCGCTACCTCGCGCGGCTGGTCGACATCGGCGCCGAGCTGTACGCCGTCAGCGCGACGTGCGTGCGGGCGGAGATGATCCGCGCCGACGATCCCGAGCGCGCCGCCGGGGCCGCCGAGCTCGCCGACGCGTTCTGCGAGCAGGCGCGGCTGCGCACCGAGGCGCTGTTCGACCGGCTGTGGTCGAACAGCGACGACGTAGACCGCACCTTGGCGCGCAGCGTCCTGGGCGGCGAGCTGCCGTGGCTGGAGGACGGCGTACTCGACCCGTCGCTTCCCGGCCCGTGGATCTCGGCGGCCGACCCCGGCCCGTCCGCGAAGGAGAACGTCCATCGCACGACCCGCTGACTCCCCGAGTTGTCCCGGCTTGCTCCGTACATAGCCCGACGAGGCCCGGACACGTCGCCGCGCCCCGAAAGTTGTCCCGGCTTGCTCCGGACATAGCCCGACGAGGCCCGGACAACTTGTGGGGGATAGCTTGTGGGGGATAGGCGGTCAGTCGTCCTAACGGGCGGCGCGTGCCTCGCGGGCGGCGATCGCCTCGGGCATGCTGTATCGGCCGTGCTGGAGCTGGCGCCGCTCGGTGTGCGCGACGACCTTGAACGGCCCCTTGTTCGAGCCACGCAGGACGGCGTCGAGCGGCCGCGGCACGAACCGAGGCGGTTGCAGGTAGAGCGTGCGCGCGCCCTGGACGGCGGCGCGGAACGCGGCCTGGTGGGCGGGCGTCCACCGGAAGCCGTACATCGTGCGGACGTGCGGCGGCAGGCTGCCCTTGACGACGAGGTCGAGCGTGCGGAACAGCGGGCGCACCGGCGCGGGCACGTCGTAGTCGCCGCGCTTGGCCCCGGCGAGGTAGCTGCCCACGATGCGCGCCTCGTCCGTCAGGAACAACCGATCCGACCCGAGATAGGTGTCGAAGCTCGCCCGGAACTCCGGGTAGCTGGCCGGTGCTGCGGCTCGCGGCATGCCGAACAGCTCGCCCCACCGGAGGAAGTCCTGCCACAGCCGCTCGCTCTCGTCGGGTGACAGCCGGCGGACGAGCAGGTTCTGCATGTGGTGCACGGAGTCGAACGTGAACGCCATCGTCATGTACATCAGGTGCGGGTCGGACGCGCTATACCGCGTGCCCGCCGGGTAGTGCGGCCCGGCGGGCTCGGGCAGGGCGCCGTTCACCGTCGCGTGCTTGCGACGGGTGTACTCGAGCGCCCGGTCGGCCTCGGCGGTCGTGCCGAGGAAGACGGTCTCGAAAAGCCGCGCGGTGAGCATCAGCCGGTTGTACGGCGTCTGCCGGTGCGCGGTCTGCTCGATCGTGCCGACCGCCAGCTGGGGGTGCACCGCGCCGATCACCAGCGCCCGCTGGCCGTAGGTGAGTCCGACGGCGCGATTGCTCATCACCTGCACGGCCATCGAGTCGGCCGGGAAGTAGCCGGGCATTTCGTCTGCCTCGCTTCTGGACTCGCCCGCCTTCTGGCAAGGCGATCCGCCGCATTGGGTCCCGGCGAGCATCCAACGATTCCTTGGATCTGGCAAGACCGCCTGCCAGAATTAGCGCGTGGCAACTCGGCGGGCGTACGGCGGGGTGCCCGCCGAGCGGCGGCAGGCGCTGCGGCACGCGGCACTGCTCGCCGCCGGGTTGGACATCATCGGCACGCAAGGTCACGGTCGGCTGACCGTGGCCGGGCTCTGCTCGCGCGCCGCGCTCAACGAGCGGTACTTCTACGAGAGCTTCGCTAGTCCGGAGGACGTCCTGGCCGCGGTGTTCGACGAGGTCATCGCCGAGCTGACCGCGGCGATCGTGGCAGCGATCGCCGCCGCGCCGGACGACACGCGGGCCAAGGCCCGGGCGGCAATTGCGGCCGCGGTCGAGTTGTTGACCGACGATCCGCGAAAGACGCGGGTGGTGTTCGTCGAGCCGCTCGCGGCGCCGGTGCTCAACTCCCGCCGCGCGGATGTGGCGCGAACCCTCGTCGCGCTGATCGTCGGTCAAGCGCAGGACTTCTACGGGCCGGCGACCGCGCTGCGGATCGGTTCATGGGGCGACTTCGCAGCTGCACATCTGCTCGGCGGGCTCGCCGAGACGATGACGGCGTGGTTACGCGGCGACCTGCCGATCACCCGCGACGAGCTGATCGAGCGTTCGACCGACCTCTTCGTGCTCGTGGCCGAGCACGTGGTCAGCAGCTCCTGACCGGGTAGGAAGGGTTGATTCGTCAATGGGTCCGCCGGTCCTCGGCGCCGGCTCCCCGCAGTTCCAAAACCGAAACGACCGATAATCGCTGTCCCGGACGGTGCTGCCCGGTGGAGCAGCACCGAACGCGAACCGGTTACAGCTGGCCGGCGATGATCCAGGAGCGGACCGCGGCGAATGGGCGCGTCACGAGGTGCGCGGCCGCGGCCGTTCCCGGCCGGGCGGCGGCAGCACGGGAACGGTCGGCTGTCCGGGTGCGGCGGGTGGCGGCGCGCCGCGACTTGCTGGCCCGCCGGGCGCGGCGAGCGGCTGCGCCGTCGGCCATGAGCCGGTCGGCGTGCTCGCGGGCGATCTGGTCGGCGACGTATGCGTTCATGGTGTCCTCCACCGCTTGTCTTCTTGTTTTCGACACCGTTGACTTTCGTCGTAAGGCCCCACCCCCTGCATCGGGACTTTGCCCAGACCGGCGCCCTATCGTCGGCCCGAAGAGGGCCTAAGGGTGGCCGGAGCGCCCGGGGCAGGTACTAGGGACTCAGGGCAGCACCGCGAATGCGCTGCGCGCCACGCCCACGATGACCGGTACGACGCCCAGACACACGAACGACGGCAGGAAGCAGGCCGCCAACGGAGCCATTGCGGTAACGGCCGCCCGATGCGCGCGGACCGCGGCGGCCGCGGCCCGCGCGGCACGCGTCTCACCGGCCAGCCGCTCGAATCCGGACGCGAGCTTGCGACCGCTCGCCGCGCTGCGCACCGCGACCCGCGCCACCTCGCCGAGCGGGCCGTCGCGCGGCACGCACGACCAGGCCTGCTCCGCGTCGGCGCCCAGCCGCGACAGCGTCGCAACCCGATCGAGGAGCTCGGACACCCGCGGCGCACCGGCCGGCGCGGCCAGCGCGAGGGCGTCGGCGAGCGGCCGCCCGCTGCGCAACGCCGCGGCGACGAGGTCGAGGACGAGGGGCAGCGTCCGATCCGGTTCGAGACGCGTGGCACGACGCGGCAGCCAGCGCGCCGCGAACACCGCGCGCGCGCCGCGACCCGCCGGATCGGCACCGGACGGACCCGCCACGTCCACCCCTGCCGGTCGTAACCCGGGCGCGACGAGCACCGCGGCGCCGAGCAGCGACCACCCGAGCGCACCGGTCATGCCCGCTCGGCCCGCCGCAGGATCCGACGCATCCACAACACCCCGGCGACGTCGAGCAGGACGCCGACGCAGCACACGATTCGGCCCGCGCCGGACCCGAAGAGGAAGGCCCACGGCCGGGCACCCATCGCCGCGCCCAGGGCGATGCCCAGCAGCGGCAGCCCGGTCAGCAAGGCGGCCGAGGCGCGGGGGCCGGCGAGCGCGATCGCGACGCTGCGGCGCTGCTCGTCCTGTGCGGCGAGGTCGAGCGCGACCCGGCTCAACACCGCGGCGAGTTCCACCCCGGTGTCCTCGCCGAGCCGCCAGGCCAGTCCTATCGCCCGGGTGTCTGGATCGGCGGTGAGCACGGTTCCCGCCTCGCCGGTGTCGGCGGCCGCGGTGGCGGCTGTCCCGAACACCGTCTCGTGCGCCGGCGCTGCTTGCGCCGCCGCGGTGAGCGCCGCGGACGGGCGGGCGCCGACCTCCAGCTCGCCGATCAGCACCCGCAACGAGGTGAGCAGCTGGGCATGCCGCGACGCCGCGGCCCGGCGCCGGACGACGTCGCGCGACACGCGCCAGCCGGCGCCACACACCGCCGCTGCGGCGACAGCGAGCGGCACGCCACCGGCGATCACCACGCCGGCGAGCGCGCCGACGACCCCGGCGCCGGCCAGCGCCGGCCCGGGCAGCCGTCGAACCCGCCGCGCAGCGGGGCCGGCCCGAGCCGCACCCAGCCGTCCCTGGCCGGCCAGCGCCCCGACCCGCTTCGCCGCCGGCGCCGGCCCGGACAGCAGGACGAGCGCCCCGGCCACCGCCAGCCAGCCCTGCGCCGTCACGGCGCTGCGCCCCGACGGCGTAGTAGCTCCCGCAGCCGTGCGCCCGCCGCCTGCTCGCCGTGCAGCGCCGACCACGCCGGCTCGACGGCGAGCTCGTCCCCCGAGCGGGCCACCACGCCGATCTCGGACACCACCCGGCGCGCGTCGCGGCCGCGCCGCAGGTGGACGACCACGTCGATCGCGCTCGCGACGAGGCTGGTCACCGCCGCCGCGGGCAGCCCGGCCAACGCACCGAGCGCGGTGAACCGGGCCGGGACGTCCGCGGCGGAGTTCGCATGCAACGTCGCCGCGCTGCCGTCGTGGCCGGTGTTCAGCGCGACGATCAGCTCGATCATCTCGGCGCCGCGGAACTCGCCCACCACGAGCCGGTCGGGGCGCATCCGTAGCGCCTGCCGCACGAGCTCGCGCTGCCCCACCACGCCGGCACCTTCGACGTTCGCCGCGCGCGGCACGAGCCGCACCACGTGCGGATGGGCGACGACGAGCTCCGGGGCATCCTCGATGAGCAGGATGCGCTCGGTGACCGGGACCGTGCCGAGCAGCGCGCCGAGCAGCGTCGTCTTCCCGGTGCCGGTGCCCCCGCTGATCACGAACGCCAGCCGAGCCGCCACGACGGCGCGCAGCACGTCGGCAATCGGGCGCGGCACCGCATCGCGCGCGACGAGGCCGTCGAGGTCGTGCGGGCGGCGTGCCAGGACGCGCAGCGAGATCGTCGGATGCTCGACGATCGGCGGAAGCACCGCGTGCACTCGGGTGCCGTCGGCGAGCACCGCGTCGGCATAGGGCATCGCGTCGTCGAGGCGCGCGCCGGCACCGGTCGCGAGCCGCTGCGCGAGCCTCCGCACCGCGACGTCGTCCTGGAATGCGACGGGGACGCGCTCCAGGCCGCGGCCCCGGTCGAGCCACACCTCGCCGGGACCGTTCACCAGGACGTCGGTGACGCCGGGCGTCGCGAGCAGCGGCTCGAGCGGTCCGGCGCCGTGCAGTTCTGCCTCGACGTCACGGCGCATGGCCGCGAACACGACGTCGTCGACGATGCCGCCGGACTCGGCACGCAGCAGCTCGTCGAGTCCTGCGGGCTCGACGGCGAGGCGCCGGCGCACCCGTTCGACCAGCTCGGGCCGGCCGTCGCCGGCAACAGGCGCCGCCACTCACGCCGCCGTCATCGCGTGCCGGCCAACCGCCTCCTGGCCGAGGCCGCCGAGGACACCTGCCGCGACGCGCGCCGCCACGCGTGGCAACCGGTGCGGGTGCAGCACCCAGCGCGACCCGCCGAGCGCCGGAAGCCCACCGAGCAGCGGACAGCCCACCAGGGCGGCGGCGTACGGAGCCGCGACCTCGCCGCGCCGCGCCACCAGGCCGACCGGAAGCTCGGGCAGCGCGCTGGCAACGGCATGCGCCGCGACCAGACCGTCGACGTCGGCGCGCGCGAGTACGACGACGAGGTCGCAGTGCAGCAGCGCCGCGGCCCGCTGCGGACATGCCGCGCGCGGCAGATCGACGACCACCAGCCCGGCGCCGCTCGCGACCTTGAGCACTTGCAGCACCGCGCTCGGGTCGAGCTCCGGCACGTCAGCCGCAAGCACGGCGACCGGACCCCATCGCGGCAAGCCGTCGACCAACGCCGTCGGGTCGAGCCGGCCACCGGCCACCTGCAGACCCGACCACCGCGCGCCCGGCGCCGCCTCGATGCCCAGCGTCACGTCGATGCCACCGCCCGTGACGTCCAGGTCGACGAGCACGGCGTCGCCCGCCACCGCTGCGACGATCGCCGCGAACGACGACGCGCCGACGCCGCCACTGCCACCCATGACCGCAACCACGCTGCCCATTCGTCCAGCGAACCGGAGCGGCGGGCGGTTGCGAGCCGGTCGGGCCGAGCTGTGGACGACGGCCCTGGCTGTGGACGGCGGATTTGACACGCCAGCGCCGAACTGCCTGCGGCACAAGGCGATCCGTATTCTCAGAGTCGTGGGCGACGCTTGCGAAGCGAACCGTAGGAACAGGCTTTGCCGATCGAACGAGCGAAGCGAGGCTTGATCGTGGCCCCCGCACGCACCGCGGCGTTCTTCGACCTGGACAAGACGATCATCGCCAAGTCCAGCGTCCTCGCCTTCGGCAAGCCGTTCTATCAGGGCGGGCTGATCAACCGGCGTGCTGTGCTGCGCAGCGCGTACGCCCAGTTCGTGTTCGCCCTCGCCGGCGCCGACCACGACCAGATCGAGCGCATGCGGGCCTACCTGACGAGCATGTGCAGCGGCTGGGACGTCGCCCAGGTGCGCGAGATCGTCTCCGAGACGCTGCACGACATCATCGACCCGATCGTCTACGACGAGGCCGTCGAGCTGATCGCGATGCACAAGGCGGCCGGCCGCGACGTGGTCATCGTCAGCACGTCGGGCGAGGAGGTCGTCGGGCCGATCGGCGCGATGCTCGGTGCCGACGAGGTCATCGCGACGCGGATGGTCGTCGCGGACGGCAAGTACACCGGCGAGATCGACCTGTACGCGTACGGACCGGAGAAGGCCGTCGCCGTGCAGCAGCTTGCCGAGCGCCGCGGCTACGACCTCGCCGGCAGCTACGCGTACTCCGACTCGGTCACCGACGTCCCGATGCTCGAGGAGGTCGGTCACCCGTACGCAGTGAACGCCGACCGCGCGCTGCGCAAGATCGCCAACGAGCATGGCTGGCCGCTGCTGACGTTCTCGAACGCGGTGCCCCTGCGGGAGCGGCTGGCGGGGATGCGTCCCGAGCATCCGGTCGTCTCGGCCACCGTGGTCGGCGCGGGCGTGGCCGCAGCCGGGCTGGTCTGGTACGCCTCGAAACGGCGCGCCACAAGGACCTGAACGCGGCGCGTCGACCAGCAGCATCGGACACGCCCGCAGGGTCTTGCGTGCGCGTCGTGAGAGGCGTCCAATGGGCAGTACGGACGACGAACGTCTATGGCGGTCCAGCCCCCAGCGGACGGCGTCCCGCATGGACGAACGGGCACCCACGCGGCGAACCCACCACGCAATAGGTGAGTCGACGCGGCACTGCGGCACCCAGGTTCACGTCGCGGACCGCGTACGACACCACGCAGGGCACGCTTGGTAACCCGCAGTCCGTGCCACGACGACGGCGCCGCGAATCGATCGCGGCGCCGTCGCCCTGTTTTTGGATGCCTGCGGCGTCAGCCGCGGGCCAGCGCCTCACAGATGGCAGTCGCCTCCTGGGCGCCGGCGACGACCGCGTCCGCGCAGTGCACCAGCCACGCAGCGACGCCCTCGGGGGTACCGCTGCGGTATCCCTCGATGGCCTCGTCGTAGGCCGCCCGCAACTCGCGGTGCCCGGCCTCGACGACGACGAGGGACTTCGGGTCGAGGCCGCGCTCGATGAGCGTCAGCCGCGCCGCCGCGCGCGCCACCACACCGGACGCCGGTGCGAATGCGTCCAACCCGAGCAGTTCGCCGTGGACGATGCCAGCGACGACAACGGCCGGCGCGGACGTCGCGGCCAGCACCCCGGCGAGGGTGTCCAGCCGCTCGGCCGCACCGGGGCGGGGTCGGCCGAGTTCCTCGGACGGGACGAGATCCGCGGCGGCCAGCGCGTGCAGTCGCGCCAACGCCTGCCGGGGGGCACGCGTCCACGTGTCAGCGAGCGCGCCGATCGCGGACTGGACGCGCAGCGCGCCCTGCACGACGGGGTCGTCGGCGGCCCCTCCGGACCGGACGTCGTCGAGCGCCAGCTCGTGCCCGGACAGCCCCGCAGACGCCCATGCGCCGCGCAGCACAGACTCGGCGGACACGTCGGCCGAGCGCCGGCGCAGCACCCGGTTGCCGAGCAGTGCGTCGACCGCGGCGCGGGTGCGGGCGACCGCGGCGGGCACGCCGGGCAGTTCGAGCAACGGCGCGAGCGGATCGGAGGGCACCGCCACACGTTAGCCAGGGCCCCGGCCGCGACCTAGTGCACCCAGGGCGGGTGCGCCCGCTTGGCCGGACTGGAATGATGCGGACCGAACACCTGTCTATCGACGAAGGAGCCGATCTGTGACGGCGAGCCCGAGCCCGGCCCCGGAACCGAGTCCCGGGTCGCCCGAACCGGCTGCGAGCTCGGCGGACGCGACCCCGGACGAGCAGCGAGCTTCCGGCGGACGGCACGCGGCCGAGCCGAGCATCGGGCAACTGGTCTCCGACGCGTCCACCCACCTGTCGAATCTCGTGCACAGCGAGCTAGAGCTCGCCAAGCTGGAACTCCGCTCGACGGTGAAGAACGCCGGCACCGGCATCGGGCTGTTCGCCGCGGCGGCCGCCGTCCTCATCTTCTCCCTGACCTTCGGGTTCTTCGCCCTCGCCGAGGGCCTCGCCGCGCTGGGCCTGTCCCGCTGGCTCGCGTTCCTGATCGTCTTCGGACTGCAGCTCTGCACTGTCGCTTTGTTCGTCTTCATCGGCGTCCGGAAGGTCAAGCGGGTCAAGGCGCCGCAACAGACGATCAAGACCACCAAGGAGACCGTCGACTACTTGAAGAAATCGCGGGGGTAAATGGGGTTCGGACCGCTGCGAGGGACGCCCGACAGCTCGGTCGTCCTGGTCGAAGGGCCGTGGACGCACCGGACGGTGCGCGCGAACGGGATTGCGCTGCACGTCGCTGAGCTGGGCACCGGTCCGCTCGTCCTGCTGCTGCACGGCTTTCCGCAGTTCTGGTGGGCCTGGCACCAGCAGCTCCTCGATCTCGCGGACGCCGGCTACCGCGCGGTGGCAGTCGACCTGCGCGGCTACGGCGCGAGCGACAAGCCGCCGCGCGGCTACGACTCGCCGACCCTCGCCGCCGACATGGCCGCGGTCGTCACGTCGCTCGGCGAGTCGGACGCGATGGTGGTCGGCAGCGATCTCGGCGGCACGCTGGCCTGGACGATGGCCGCCTGCCATCCGCGGGTGGTGCGCTCGGCCGTGGTACTCGGCGCCGCCCACCCGCTGCGCATGCGTTCCGAGCTGCGCCCCGGCGCCGGTCCCGCCCAGCGGCGCGCGTCCGGCTACATCCTGCGCACCTTCCAGGTGCCGCGCCGGCCGGAGACCCTGCTGTCGCGCGACTCGGCCTGGGTGCGCGAGCTCTTCGATCGATGGACGGGCCCGCGCTGGCGGGGCACGCCCGGCTACGTGGCGGACGTCGAGCGCTATGCGCAGGCGATGCGCATCCACCAGGTGTCGTTCTGCGCCGCCGAGCACTACCGCTGGATGGTCCGCTCACTCGTGCGCACCGATGGCCGCCGCTACGCCGCCGCCCTGCGCAATGCGATCACCGCGCCCGTCCTGCACCTGCACGGCGACTTCGACAACTGCGTCCTGCCGCGCACGGCGCAGGGGTCCGGGCAGCACGTCACGGGTCAGTACGAGTGGCGGGTCCTCGACGGCGTCGGGCACTTCCCGCACAACGAGGTGCCGGAGTTCGTCAGCGGCGAGCTCATCCGCTGGGCGAAGACCCACTGATCCCCGCGACTTTGACCTCCCAAGCGCTGCTGGAAGGCCCCGCCAGCGACGCCTGGGAGGTCAAAGTCGCAGATGGCGGGTCAGTCGGGGGTGCAGGCGCCGGTGCCGACCTCGGCGCTCGCCGTCCGGCCTGTCGCGGCGTCTGACGCGATCTCGTCGTCGCTGAGCGCGAATCCGGTGTCCGGCGAGTCGATCGCCGTCGCGAACACCATGCCGAGCACAGTGCCGTCGTCGGCCAGCAGCGGGCCACCGGAGTTGCCGCTGCGCACGACCGCGCGGATCGAGTAGATCGAGCGATGCACGCTGTTGTGCCCGTAGATGTCGGTGCCGCCGACCGTGTCCTTCGCCCGTACCCGGGCCGAGCGGACGTCGAACCCGCCGTTCTCCGGATAGCCCAGCACGAGCGCCGGGTCGCCAGTCGCGGCGTCGGTCGGGCTGAACTTCAGCCGGCGCGCGGACAGGTCCGGCACGTCGAGGACCGCGACGTCGCGCTCCGGATCGAACAGGACGACGGTGGCGGAAAGACTCTCGGTGTCGGTCACCTGCACGGTGACCTGATTTGTGCCGGCGACCACGTGGGCGTTGGTCAGGATGCGATGCGGCGCGTACGCGAAACCCGAGCCCTCGATGCTGCGCCCGCATTGCGGCGCCTGCCCGTAGATCTTGAACACCGACGAGGACGCGCGCTCGACCTGCTTGCGGACCGCTCGACTGAGGTTCGGCGGAGGGGGGACGGAGACGATCGACCCCGACGGCCCGAAGTCGCCGAAGACCGGCGGGAAGCCGCTGCGGTCGAGGAACGAGCGCAGCGACGAGTACAGGTTCCGGAAGCCCTCGGGCACGGCTCCGTTCACGGCGCGGACGATCTTGGAGTGACTGGCCTCGTTCGCGAGGCCGGGGTACGGCGAGCGCGCGAGCGGCACGGCGACCATCCACGAGACCAGCAGGACGGACAGCACCCCGAGCACCGACCCGATGCTGGAGTCCAGCGTCTTGGTGTGTTCATGCATGACGATGCGCGACTTCACATGCCCGGCGGCGTACACGCCGAGCAGTTGGCCCAGGGTCGCCAGTACCAGGACGCAGAAGATCGCCACCGGCACCTGCGCCCGTCCTTCGACGAGTCGTGAGCCGAGCGGCTTGGCGAGTTGCGCTCCGAGCGCGGCGCCGCCGAAGAACCCGATGAGCGAGAAGACGCCGACGACGGCGCCGCTGCGGAAGCCGCCGATCCCGTAGGCGACGGCGGCCAGGATGATGATCAGATCGAGAAGATTCACCGGACGATCAGTTTCCCGGTCTGGCCCTGCGTGGCATGGATGCTGCACTCGAAGTTGTAGGTGCCCGGCGCCGGGGCGGTGAACGTCACCGAGGCGGACCGCCCGGCCTGGACGTCCGGAACATCGGCGGCCGGCAGCCCCGTCATCTGGATGTTGTGCGGCGCGCCGGCCCCGGGCTCGGCCGTGTTCACCAGGACGATGCGCACCTTCCCCGCGTGCACGATGATCGTGGACGGGTGGAACCGGAAGTCGCTCCCGGCGCGGACCACTATCTGCTGGACGCCGTCGACCTCCGAGGCGACTCCGGTGCCGGAGTGCGGGCGCGCGTTGACCTCCGACTCGCGGCTACACGCCGCGACCATCGCCAGCGCCGCCAACATCGCGAACGCCCGGCGGAAGCACATGCGAAAACCGTACCGGCGCCGGAGGAAACGACTGTCCGGAACCTCAGCCACCTCGGGGCAAGGTGGGCAGCGGCCGGCGTTGTGCGGTGTCCCAGGGTCGCGCCCAGCCGCCGAACTCGAGCAATCGGTCGAGCAATGCCGCAGTGAACCCCCACACGAACATGCCGCGCGCGTCGAAGCCCGGCGCCATCCAGCCCGACGGGTGCGTCACCATGAACCGATTCGCCGGCTCCACCAGTTCGGCGATCGGCACGAGCGCGACGTCCGCGACCTCGGCGATGTCCATCGGGCGCACCTCGTGTGGGGCGTGCCACCACGCCAGCACCGGCGTGACCACGAAGCCGGACACCGGGATGAAGATCGCCGGCAGGTCCGCCACGATGCGGACGGTCGACGGGTCTATACCGACCTCTTCCTGCGCCTCGCGCAGGGCGGCGGCGTCGAGCGACTCGTCGGTGGGGTCGAGTGAGCCCCCCGGGAAGGCGACCTGTCCGGCGTGCTTGCGCATGTCGGCGGCGCGCTCGATCAGCAGGACCGCCGGGCCGTCGGCGGAGTCGGCGAGCGCGATCAGGACGGCGGACGGCCGCCCGCTGCCGTCGTCGGGCACCGGGAAGCGCGACAGGTCGCTGTCGTCGAAGTCTCGGGCGGCAGCCGCCAGCGGCCGCAACCACGCCGGCAGCTCCTCGATCACGATCAAGCCTCGCTTCGCTCGTTTGATCGGCAAAGCCGGTCCCCACGGTTCGCTCCGCAAGCGTCGCTCACGAGGTCTCGACCATCTGGGTTTCGGACTTCACGAGCTTGCCGGCCGCGACTGCGTCGGTCGGTCCCTCGCCGAAGGACGGGCACAGCCGGGCGATCGCGCAGGCACCGCAGGCCGGCTTGCGCGAGTGGCACACCCGGCGACCGTGCCAGATCGCCCGGTGCGAGAACACCGTCCACTCCTTCTTCGGGATCAATCCGGACACCACGGACTCGACCTTCACCGGATCGGTCTCGGCCGTCCACTTCCATCGGCGGACGAGCCGCCCGAAGTGTGTGTCGACCGTCAGGCCGGGGACGTCGAACGCGTTGCCGAGGACGACGTTCGCGGTCTTACGCCCGAAGCCCGGCAGCGTGACCAGCTCGTCGAGCCGGTTCGGCACCTCCCCGTCGAAGCGCTCGACCAGCGCCTGGCCCAGCTTGATGATCGACGTGGTCTTGTTGCGGAAGAATCCGGTGGACTTGATCAGCCGTTCGACGTCGTCGCGATCGGCGCCCGCGTAGTCGGCCGCGGAGGGGTACTTCGCGAACAGCGCCGGCGTCACCTCGTTGACGCGCTTGTCGGTGCACTGCGCCGACAGGATGGTCGCCACCGACAGCTCGAGCGGGTTGCGGAAGTCGAGTTCGCAGTGCGCGGTGGGGTAGAGCTCCCCCAGCTCGCGGTTGATTCGCCGGGCTCGACGGGTCAGCGCGAGCGGGCTCTCCTCGGTGGAAGGCACGCCGGTCAGCCTAGGACCGACGCCGGACGACGCGGCGTATTCGGCGGCTTCGCCGCCTCCGACCGCTCGATCGCTCGGCCGAAACGCCTGCGGCGCTTCGCCTCGCTCGGTCGCGGTACGGCAGAATGGCCAGCATCATGATCGGCTTCGCGCTGTTGCTGTTCCCGTTCGTACTGCTGGGCTTCGTCATGCTCATGGGACGCGTCGAGGAGCCGTTGTCCGAGAACGCCGACGAGCGAGACATCGAGCAGTTCCTCGACGACGCGAACCCCGAAGAGCTCGACGTCTTCGTCCGCGAGGGCACCGACACCGCACTGCGCCGGTTCCGCACCCGGCTCGGCTTGGGTCGGCTGCGCCGTGGCTGGCGCAAGGCGGCCGGCTGACCGACTACCCCCGCCCGTTGCGCCAGCGCTCTGGTTCCTGTGAGGCACTAGACTCCGCGCGAGACTGTGACGAGGCTCGCATTGCGACGGGCGACCGAGGAGCACACGTGGACGAGATTCTGCGCAGGGCCGGACTTTTCCAGGGCGTTGACCCGGAAGACGTCGAGGCGCTCGCGGGTGAGTTCGAGATCTTCGACGCGCCCCGCGGCGCGATCCTCTTCCACGAAGGCGAGCCCGGCGACAGCCTGTACATCGTGCTGTCCGGCAAGGTGAAGCTCGGCCGGCGCTCCCCCGACGGCCGCGAGAACCTCGTCGCGATCTACGGCGCGTCCGACCAGTTCGGCGAGCTGTCGTTGTTCGACCCGGGCCCGCGCACCGCCACCGCCACCATCGTCACCGACGCCAGGCTGGCGAAGCTGCCGAAGCCGGCGCTGCAGAAGTGGGCCACCGAGCGTCCACAGATCGCCATGCAGCTGCTGCGCGTCGTCGCCCGCCGGCTGCGGCGCACGAACACGATGCTCGCCGACCTGATCTTCGTCGACGTGCCGGGGCGCGTCGCCAAGCAGCTGCTGCAGCTGGCGCAGCGGTTCGGCTCGATCGACGGTGGCCAGCTGCGGGTCACGCACGACCTCACGCAGGAAGAGCTCGCCCAGCTCGTCGGGGCGTCCCGCGAGACGGTCAACAAGGCGCTGGCCGACTTCGCCTCGCGCGGCTGGCTGCGCCTCGAGGGCAAGAGCGTCGTGATCCTCGACCGCGAGAGGCTGGCCCGCCGCGCGAGGTAGTGGATCTTGTGCCGCATGCCGCGCCCCGACGTCGCAGCGCGCACAAGATCACCCCGCGTCAGCCGCGCCTCGCAAGTACGCGAGCTGGGCCCCGACCGACAGTTCGGCGGCGAACCATACTGATCGGTCGACGTCGGCGTAGACGACCTCCACGATCTGCCGGGCCGTCGCCTCCGGGCCGAGTTCCGTCAGGGCCGCGCGGACCTGGTCGAGGCGCTCTTGCCGATGCGCGAGATAGAACGCGGCGACGTCGGCCAGCGAGGGCAGCTCCGGGCCGTGACCGGTGAGCACCGTCGCGTCCCCGAGCTCGCGCAGCGTCGCCAGCGACTCG
This sequence comes from uncultured Actinomycetota bacterium, assembly GCA_963797455.1. GTDB lineage: Bacteria > Actinomycetota > Actinomycetes > Mycobacteriales > Jatrophihabitantaceae > Jatrophihabitans. The sequence continues at coordinate 1,674,876 of CAWCPK010000001.1, forward strand.
AGGTACGGGCCGAGGACGCCGTCCGGATGCGCGACGACCGTCGTCCCGCGGCCCAGGATCGTGTCGCCGGTCAGCACCGCCGCACCCTCGTTCACGACGAACGACAGCGAGTCCGCCGTGTGCCCCGGCGTAGGGAGCACCCGTAGCGAGACGCCCGCGGCCTCGAGCACCTCGCCGTCGGCCAGCGGCGCCGCGCCGTGACAGAACTCCGGATCCCCCGCCCGCACCGGCGCGCCCGTCCGGGCATGTACCTCGGCACCGGCCTGGCTGTGGTCGAAGTGGCCGTGCGTGATCAGGACGAGCGCGATGTCCGGCGCCGCCGCGAGCAACCGCGCGAGGTGCTTGGGGTCGGACTGACCCGGATCGACGACGACGGTCGCGTCCGCCCCCGGCTCCCGGAGCAGCCAGGTGTTGGTGCCCTCGAGCGTCATCGGCCCTGGGTTGTTCTGCAGCAGGACGGACGCGAACGGGGTCACCTCGCGCGCGCGCTCGTACGCAGGATGAGTCACTGGAACATGCCCGGAGGTATGGGTAGCACCGTGCCGTCCGGCAGTTCGACCGCCACCGACCCGTCCTCGCCGATCCGGATCTCCGGACGGACGGGGTCGAGGCGGCGGCCCTCGGACGCCGCCAGCACCTCAGCCACCGACCCGAACGGCAGCAGCGACGCGAGCGTGATGATCGTCGGCGGCAACAGCTTGCGTTCGCCGCGCCGGGCCTGCTCGAACGCCGCGGCGACCGGCACCCACGACGCCTCGCTCGACTCGTGCGTCACGTCCTGCGCCTCGGCCGACTCCGGCATCGCGGCGACGAAGAACCGGGTGTCGTAGCGGCGCACCTCACCCGCCGGGGTGACCCACCTCGACCACGGGCGCAGCGCGCCGGCGTCGATGGCCAGCCGGTTCGCCCGCAGCAGGTCGCCGAACGACACCCGCCCGTGCTCGACGTCCGCGCGCGCCCCGCTGAGGTCGGCGGTGGGGACGGTGAGCAGCACACCCGTCTCCTCGAACGTCTCGCGCACGGCGGCGCCGAGCAACGCCCGCGCGGTCGCCTCGTCGCAGCCGGAGCGGGCCGCCAGCTGCGCGAGGTCACCGCCGGTCAGCGGCAGCGACGCATCGGCGTCGTCGACCCGCCCACCGGGAAAGACCGACATGCCCGCCGCGAACACCATCTGCGCGACGCGGGTCAGCAGCCACGTCTCGACCCCGTCGCCACGGTCGCGCAGCAGCACCACGGTGGCGGCGTCGCGCACCGGGATGTCCTCGTTCACGCGACCTCGACGATCAGCTCGATCTCGACGGGCGAATCGAGCGGCAGGCTCGCCACGCCGACCGCGGATCGCGCGTGCGCACCGGCCGCGCCGAACACCTCGCCGAGCAGCGCGCTTGCCCCGTCGACGACGGCGGGCTGGCCGGTGAAGTCCGGGGCCGATGCCACGTACCCGACGACCTTCACCACCGCGACAACCGCGCCGAGGCCGACGAGGTCGTGCACCGCCGCCAGCCCGTTCAGCGCGGCGGTCCGGGCGAGCGCCGCCGCGTCCTCCTGCGAGACCGCCGCGCCCACCTTCCCGGTGCTCGGCAGCGCGCCGTCGACCATCGGCAGCTGGCCCGACGTGTAGACGAGCGAGCCGCTGCGCCGGGCCGGGACGTAGGCCGCGAGCGGCGCGGCGACCGGCGGCAGCCCTATGCCGAGTTCCTTCAATCGCTCCAGAGCATCCACGCCTTGGACGGTATCTGCTCGGAGCGCGTCACGTGCGACGACTCTGCGGCGCCGCCACTCAGGCCCATCTCCTACGCTGGCCCGATGGTCGCCACCCGCGCAGCCACCCGGCCGGCGCCCGCTGCCCTTGCGGACGGCATCCCGGCCAGGGCGCGGCTGCACGTCGTCACCGGCAAGGGCGGCACCGGCAAGACGACCGCGGCCGCGGCACTGGCACTGGCGATCGCAGAGTCCGGGCGCAAGGTCCTGCTCATCGAGGTCGAGTCGCGGCAGTCGCTCGCCCAGCTGTTCGACATCGCGCCGATGGCCTACCGCGAGCAGCGCCTCACCATGGTCGGCAACGGCGGCCAGGTCTTCGGCCTCGCCATCGACCCCGAGCAGGCGATGCTCGAGTATCTCGAGATGTTCTACGGTCTCAAGCGCGCCGGCAAAGGCCTCAAGAAGCTGGGTGCGGTCGACTTCGTCACGACCCTCGCACCCGGGCTGCGCGACGTCCTGCTAACCGGGAAGGTGAAGGAGTCGGTCGTCCGGCGCGCTCCGGACGGCCAACCCACCTACGATGCCGTCGTCCTCGACGCACCGCCTACCGGCCGGATCGCCCGGTTCCTCGACGCCACGCGCGAGGTCGCGAAGCTGACGAAGTTCGGCCCGATCAGCAATCAGAGTGACGGCGTCATCAAGCTGCTGCACGGCCCGCGCACCGCGGTGCACATCGTCACCCTGCTCGAGGAGATGCCCGTCCAGGAGACGATCGACGCGGCGACCGAGCTGCGCTCGCTCGACTTCCAGCTCGGTGCGGTGATCGTCAACCGGGCCCGCCCGACGCTCATCACCGGCGGCCAGGTGGGCGAGGACGGCTCGGTGGACGTCAAGCTGCTCACCGCTGGGCTGAAGAAGGCGGGTGTCAGGGTGGCCCAGGCCCCCGCGCTCGCGACCGAGATGGCCGCCTATGCCGAGCGCCAGCAGGTGCAGGACGAGAACGCCGTCCGGCTCGACGCGCTCGCGCTGCCGCGGATCGAGCTGCCCGATCTGAACCCGCCGGTCGAGCTCGGCGAGCTCATGGATCTCGCCGCATGCTTCGTGGCCGGCGATTCTGCATGAGTGCCTCTCTCGATGCCGCGGCCCTCGTCCGGGATCCGAAGACACGCGTCGTCGTGACCTGCGGCAGCGGCGGGGTCGGCAAGACGACGACCGCCGCCGCACTCGCGCTCATCGGCGCCGAGGCCGGCCGGCGCACCGTCGTCCTCACGATCGACCCGGCCCGCCGGCTCGCCCAGTCGATGGGCCTCACCGAGCTGGACAACACCCCTCGTGAGGTCAAAGGGGTCGAGAACGGCCAGCTGTTCGCGATGATGCTCGACATGAAGCGGACGTTCGACGACGTCGTCCTCGAACACTCCACACCCGAGCGCGCCGAGCAGATCTTCGCCAACCCGTTCTACCAGTCGCTGTCGTCCTCGTTCGCCGGGACGCAGGAGTACATGGCGATGGAGAAGCTCGGCCAGCTCGTCGCGACCAACGAGTGGGACCTCATCGTCGTAGACACTCCCCCGTCCCGTTCCGCGCTGGACTTCCTCGACGCACCCAACCGGCTCGGCCGGTTCCTGGACGGGCGAATGATCCGGCTGCTGAGCGCGCCCGCGAAGGCCGGCGGCCGGGCCTACCTGAAGGTCGTCACCGTCTCGGTCGGCATGGTCGCGCGGGTGTTCACGAAGGTCATCGGCGGCGAGTTGCTCAACGACCTCTCGTCGTTCGTCACCGCGCTCGAGTCGATGTTCGGCGGCTTCCGGGAACGCGCCCAGCAGACCTACGAGCTGCTGAAGGAGCCAGGCACCGCCTTCTTGGTCGTCGCCGCGCCGGAGCCGGACGCGCTGCGCGAGGCGTCCTACTTCGTCGAGCGGCTGTCCGAGGAACGGATGCCACTCGCCGGAATCGTCGTGAACCGCACCCGGCGGGCGGCCGCGGTCGACGGCGCCGAGCCGCTCAGTGCCGCGCGCGCCGAGGTCGCCGCCGACGCGCTGTCCGGCGAGGACGCGGCATCCGTTCTGGCCCGCGCCGCGCTGCTCGTGCACGCCGAGATCGCCACCGCTGCCGAGCACGACGTCCGGATGACGAGGCGGTTCTGCTCCGCGCACCCGGAGGTACCGGTCGTCTCGGTGACCGCGCTGCCCTCCGATGTCCACGACCTCGAGGGCCTGCGCGCCATCGGGAACCTGCTCGGAGCCTGAGCCCGGCCAAAGCTGCGGGCTGGGCTCATCGCCCACCCACGTACCCTGATACCTCGTGGCAGCCGACCCGACCCGTCCCAACACAGCAGAGACGATCGCCAAGCTGATCGGCGTCCTCGTGGTGGCCGGTGTGCTCGCCGCCGGGGTGCTGCTTCCCTATGTGGGCGGTCTCGGCCTGTTCGCGGGCAAGGCGGCCGGCAGGTTCCTCGACACCACGTGCCACTACCAGGACAGCACCCCGCCGCAGAAGACGACCGTGGTCGCGCGCGACGGCAAGACCGTGATCGCCACCCTGTTCAGCCAGGACCGGGTGCCGATCCCTCTCAAGGACGTACCGAAGTACCTGCAGGACGCGCTGATCGCCACCGAGGACCGACGCTTCTACGACCACCACGGCGTCGACCTGCGCGGCCTGTTCCGGTCGGCGATCAGCACGAGTAACGGTGACACGCAGGGCGGCTCGACACTCACCATGCAGTACGTCAAGCAGGTTCGGTACTACCAGGCCGGCGACGACAAGAAGAAGCAGGAGGCGGCCATCGCCATCAACCTGCAACGCAAGATGGAGGACGCCAAGTGCGCCCTGTACATCGAGGGGACGCTGCACAAGTCGAAGCAGCAGATCCTCGCGGACTACCTCAACATCGCGTTCTTCGGTGAGCACTCGTACGGCATCCAGACGGCGGCGGAGACGTACTTCAACAAGCCGGCGTCCAAGCTGACGCTCCCCGAGTCCGCGCTGCTCGTGGGTCTGCTGCGCGCGCCGTCGGCGTACGACCCGTTCGTCAACCGGGCCGCGGCCAAGGAGCGCCGCGACGAGGTGCTGCAGAATCTCGTCGCCGTGGGCAACCTCAGCCAGGCCGCGGCCGACAAGGTCGAGGCCACGCCGGTCGCCCTCGCCACCCAGGCGCCACCGCTGGTGCGGCAGGGCTGCGCGAACGCCGACAGTAAGGTTGCGAACTCGGCCTTCTTCTGCGAGTACGTCGTCGACTGGCTCGAGAACGTGCAGAAGCTCCCGCAGACGGAGCTGCAAACCGGAGGCCTGAAGATCGTCACGACGCTCGATCCAAAGCTGCAGGCCAGCGCCCAGAAGCACATCGCTGACTACGTCCGGGCCCGCTCACCGATGACAGCGGTGCTGCCGGTTGTCGACCCGAACACCGGCGACGTCCGCGCGATGGCCACCAGCAAGAAGTACGGCACCCGAGCCGGCGAAACCGAGCAGCCGGTGTTCACGAAGGAGACGGCTCAGGGCGCGTCCACCTTCAAGTTGTTCCCGCTGCTCGTCGCGCTGTCGACCGGCGTGCCGAGTGGCTGGAAGCTCACCACAGTGGGCAGCACCGGAACCTGGACGCCCAAGAACTGTGCGGTCGCCAAGCCCGTGCCGAACGGTGACGAGAACGTCTCCTACAACGCCACCGAGTGGCTGGCGTCGGCCACCGCGAAGTCGTCAAACACCTACTTCGTCGCCCTGGCCGACGAGCTGCTCAACTGCAACCTGCAACCCATCGTCGACATGGCGAGCAAGCTCGGCATCCGCAGCCTGCAGGACCCCGAGACCGCCAACTTGACCGTCGGGCAGGCCATCGTCCAGCAGCAGCGCGCGCAGCAACTGGTGCTCGGTTCGATCTACGTGAGCCCGCTGGAAATGGCCAGTGCCTACGCAGCGATTGCCAACGGCGGCAAGTACAACGCACCGGCGCCGGTACTCTCGATCAAGAACAGCCAGGGCAACGCGATTCGGGTCAAGCGGACGCCCGGCGTCCAGGTCGTCGCCCCGCAGGTCGCCGCGCAGGCGGCCGAGATTCTCACTGGCGACACGGAGTACCCGGGCACCTCGGCCGCGGTGTTCAACGACTGGAATGCCACGCACCCGAGCCGCGTCGCGGGCAAGACGGGCACCATGCAGGCCAACCCGGACAGCAAGAACGCCGCAGTGTGGTTCGTCGGCATGACGCCGAATCTCGTCGCCGCAAGCGCGGTCATCAACTTCGACAACACGAGCAAGCCGTCCCGTGGTCTGGTCGGGCAAGGGGTGGGAACGGCGTACGGCGACTTCGCTGCGAAGGTGTGGCTCGACGCGCTGAGGCCGACCCTGCAGCACACCACGTGGCAATGGCCCGACCCGCAATCCGTCGGCAGCCAGGAAGTGCCGAATGTCACGGGAATGAGCCTGTCCGATGCCCGGCGCTCGCTGTCCGACTACCACTTCAAGACGGTCCAACTCGGCGCGTCGTCGAATCAGCTCAGCCTGCTGTGCCCGAGCTCGGAGCCGTACGACACGGTCGCCTACTACGGCCCGCAGCGCGCCGACCCGGGCGCGACGATCACCGTTTGCTTGAGCAGCGAAGCCCCACAGACCGTCGTCATCCCGGTGACCCATAGTCCCACCCCCCCCGGCCACGGCCGCGGTAGCGGCAGCAGCGGCGGTGGTGGTGGCGGCGGTGGCGGCGGCGGTGGCGGCGGTGGCGGTGGCGGCGGCGGTGGCGGCCCGGGCAACGGGCACGGTGGCGGTGGCGGCGGCGGACCCGGCCCCGGCTGATGGCCGGTTACCTGGTCAACTGAGCCGGCGGCGCACCTCGTCGCTGACCCGCTTGCCGTCCGCACGTCCTGCCACCTTCGGCGCGACGATCTTCATGACCGCGCCCATGTCACGCGGGCCGCTTGCGCCGGACTCCGCGATCGCGGCGGCGATCAGGTCGCCGAGCTCGTCGGCACCCAGTTGGGCCGGCAGGTAGCGGTCCAGGACGGTGCCCTCTTTGCGCTCACGGGCGGCGAGTTCGGCACGCCCGGCGGCGTCGAACGCCTCGGCGGCCTCGCGGCGCTTCTTGGCCTCGCGGACGAGCACCCGCAGCACCTCGTCGTCGCTGAGTTCGCGAGCCGTCGTGCCGGCGACCTCTTCGGTGGTGATCGCGGTCAGCGCCATGCGCAGCGTCGAGGTGGTGAGTTCGTCGCGCGCCTTCATGGCGATGTTGAGATCGTCGCGCAGCCGCACCTTGAGCTCCTGAGGCATGCCGCCACGGTACCGGCGGACGGCACTTCGATTGTCCGTAGGCTGACCGCATGCGACGTGCCGTGACCGCCCTCGGTGTCGCCGGGGCCGGGGCACTGGCGTACGGCTCGCTCGTCGAGCGCAATGCGTTCACCCTGCGGTATTTCGACGTGCCGGTGCTCGCGCCGGACGCGTCGCCGCTCCGCGTGCTGCACGTCACGGACCTGCACATCACGTCCGGGCAGCACCGCAAGCTCGCGTGGATCCGCGGCCTCGCCGACCTGCGTCCCGATCTCGTCATCAACACCGGCGACACCCTCTCGGCGGCGGATGCCATTCCGGCCGTCGTGTCCGCGCTCGAGCCGCTGAGCGCCTTTCCGGCGGTGTTCGTCCCCGGCAACAACGACTACTACGCGCCGCGCCTGCGCAACCCGGCCATGTACTTCCAGCCACAGGTACGCCCCGAGGTGCACGGCCCGCCGCTGCCCTGGCCACAGCTGGCCAGTGCGCTGACCCACGCCGGTTGGGTCGACCTCACGCACGAGCGCAGGACCCTGTGCGTCGACGGGCACCGCGTCGCGCTCGCCGGGACGGACGATCCGCACCTGCGCCGTGCGCGCTACGAACTCATCGCCGGCGCTGCCGTGGCCGACGCCGCCGTCCGCATCGGAGTCACCCACTCTCCCGAGCCGTTCCTGCTGCAGCGCTTCGCCAACGACGGCTACGACCTGGTCGTGGCGGGGCATACGCACGGCGGCCAGGTTCGTCTGCCGTTCGGGCCGGCGATCGTCACGAACTGTGGCATCGACCGCGGCCGGGCCCGCTGGCTGCACCGCTGGGACGACCGGATGTACTTCCATGTCTGCGCCGGTCTCGGCACGAATCCGTACGCACCGATTCGGTTCTGCTGCCGGCCCGAGGCGACGCTGCTGACGCTCGTCCCCCGGTCCTGATCAATCGCTGCGGACGGGTATGCTGGGCCGGTTGCTCCGCGGGGTGTGGCGCAGCTTGGTAGCGCGCTTCGTTCGGGACGAAGAGGCCGTGGGTTCGAATCCCGCCACCCCGACCAACAAATCCGGGCCCTCCGAGAGGTCGAGGGCCGACTTTGATGCGCCGAAGTGGCGGAGTACAGCAGTAGAAGTACAGCAGCGTGTCTCTTCGCTGAAGTCTCTGCGCGGTTTCCGTATTGGGCGGTGACGAGCCGGTGGTGGGCGCGCGGAGCCGCATCAGCCGGTCATGAGCAGCGTTGCTGTCGCTATACGGGCTGCCTACAGCGAGGCGGGCGTCCGCGTACATGACAGCGGCGTGATCGTGCGCATGACCTCGCGTGCGCGGATAATCCACCTGTGCCCAGAGACGACCTCGACGACTCCGTTCCTGCCGAGTTGCGCGCCATGAACTTGGATCGCCTTGTTGGGCTGACGATCGATGCGGCCCGCGTGGAGGTCGAACCCGCCGGCGGGGACTTGCGGGCATTCGGCTCTGACGAGCATCAAGGGCTACCGACCGGGGGGACCTTCGATCTACGCCGTCGGCGCGTGACCGTCGTGATCACCGAGGGTCGCGTCGTAGAGGTAAGGGGACGAGGCTGACTCCGGGTACGAGATGAGATGGCTTTCTGCCCTCGCCAGGAGCAGACCATGTCGGCGGCGTGACCGTGCAACGGTACGCAATGACAGCGGCGTGACCGTGCGGTTCCGGTGCAGCCCGAACCGGGTGCGTCTGTCGGTTCAGCGGGAGCTGTCAGAAGTCCTCGAGGTCGAAGGCGGCGTGGATGGCCCGGGATAGCTCGTCCTCTTGAGCGATGAGCAGCAGGCCGACCTGGCGGCCGAGTTGGCCGGCGGGGATTGTCTGGATGTTGTCGAGGCTGACCACGCTGTCGTGATCGAGCCCGTTGGCGGTTCCCACCGACACCTCGGTCGACAGTCCGCGGATCGTGCTGGTGATCGGTGCGACCGTGACGTTGGTCAGCTGTGGCCGCACGGTCTCGCGCGTTAGCACCAGGACGGGGCGGGTCTTGTCCAACTGGGCGAGGTGGATGGGCCGCATCAGTCGATCTCGAGCGGCGTGTTGGCTGCGTGCTCAGCGAGTCCGTCGAGGTCGTTGAGCTCACCGCGGTGTGCGATCAGGAGCTCGGCGTCGCGCTCGGCGGCTCGGCGACGCTGCTCGCGTGCCAAGGCCTTGGCAATCGCGTCGGCGCGGCTGACAGCGCGGCCGTCGGCGACGTCTTGGTCGACGAAACCGGCGAGCTCGTCTGGGATGCGGACGGTCAGCTGCACACTCATACCGTTAGCATACCAGTTCGGTATGAGGTCGCCCGCGGATCTGGAAGCCGCTCACGTCGGCGGCGTTAGCGTGCGGTTGTTCCATGAAGCGACCGCCGCGCCGTTGTAGGTACGTTGTCCTGTCAGGGTCGAAAACGACGGGCGGCGGTTCGGTCTTCGATCTATCAGCTGAGTCGCTGCGCAACGAGGGGGATGGTCCTGCAGAAGATGGTTCTTCCAGAGTCTTGGACAAGGATCGTGGAGTGGTGTCGCGCGAACGCGCCGGAAACCTTCGGCGCGGTTCGCGATGTCGTTCACTATCGATTTCGGCGGGTCCCCGCACGACCTGAGGTGGCCAGCACGGACATCGGCATGATCGCTCGGGTCGCGGCATGGTCAGGACCCCTCGGCAGGTGGTGCCGATGCAACTTATGCGCAGAAGGTTGTAATCACCGAATGGCTATGGATGATTGCCTCATACGGGAACTAGGCCACTCGGAGGCTGCGATGCGGCGACTAGTACGACGGATCACTCGAGCACTGACTCATCGCACGCCTGACCTCGACCGAAGCCAGTTTGCGTCGGGTCCGACAGAGTCGATGAGTGATGCCCTGCTAGTCCGGGAGGACAAGGGCCCCCTGGATCCCGGGCGGAACTACTTCTGAGGCGGCAGCCATCGCCGTGCAGTAAGCCAACCGGACGCGAGCAGTGTGTGCCAGGCCGAAGGCGCAATCGCAACTTCGTTGATCGATGCCCCTCACGGATCGTTCGAGTGCAGGCGCACTCACATCGGCAATACAGTTCGTTTCAGCCGCGGCTTCAGTGCGCTTGACGCTTGGCAGCGTTGGTGCGAACAGATTGATCGAGACGCTCCTCTGGCGACGCCCGGCAGATTCGTCGCTTCCTGGGCGCAGTGCCAGGCGCTCGCGCTCGCTGCGCCGCGACTTTAGGGGCTCTTCTCGATCAAGCGTGGTAGCTCGGGGTTGACGCGGCCGTTCGCCTGCGGCTGAAGAAGGCCCTGGGGCCTCAAGATTCGTGGTGTTGAGGACACGAGTCGAGGAGGCCCCAGGTGCATGGAAACGGTAACGCGGCGACGGTGATGCTGGGGCTTCCTGGCTTCGTGCTGCTCGCTGTGTCGGATCTCGGCGACGAGATCGAGTACGCGATCGAGACGAGCGAGACGGTGACCGGCTGTCCGACGTGTGGCGTGCTCGCGCGCCTTCATGATCGACGGCGCAGCGACGTGCGGGATCTGCCCGCCGCCGGTCGTGCTGTCACGCTGGTCTGGATCAAGCGGGTCTGGCGGTGCATGGAGCGCGACTGCGCGCGGCGGACCTGGACCGAGATCAGCGAGCACATCCGCCCGCGGGCCTCGCTCAGTGAGCGGGCCCGGCGCGAGGCGTGCCGGCGTGTCGGTGAGGACGGCGACACGGTCGCTCGGGTCGCTGCACAGTACGGCACCAGCTGGGCCACCATCATGGCTGCGGTGATCGAGTACGGCATCCCGCTGGTCGACGAGCCGCAGCGGCTCGAGAACGTGACGCGTCTCGGAGTGGACGAGACGGCGTTTCTGTCCGCGAACGGGTGGCACTCGACGATCTTCGCCACCGGCGTCGTGGACCTGTCCGGGCCGGTCGCCCGGCTGCTCGATGTGGTGCTCGGCCGCAGCGGGAAGGCCTTGTGTGACTGGGTATCGGCCCGTGACCAGCCGTGGCGTGAGCGGGTGCAGGTCGCCGCGCTGGACCCGTTCCGCGGCTACGCGACAGCACTGTCGACTTCGCTGCCCGGCGCGGTGCGGGTGCTCGACGCTTTCCACGTCACCCGCCTCGGCTTCGCCGCCGTCGATGACGTGCGCCGCCGCGTGCAGCAAGACTCGCTCGGGCATCGCGGCCGTCGCGACGACCCGCTGTTCAAGATCCGCCGCCTACTGCGCCGCCGCGCCGACCGGCTCACCGAGCGAGGCTGGGACCGGATACTGGCAGCGCTCGCCGCCGGCGACGTCGACCAGCAGATCGGCCAGACCTGGATCGCCGCCCAAGACCTGCGGCTGATCTTCGAGTGCACCAGCCGCTACCGCGCCGAACAACACCTGCACCGCTGGCTCACCCACTGCGCCGACACCGACGTGCCCGAGCTGCGCCGGCTGGCCCGCACCATAGACGCCTGGCGCGAAGAACTGCTCGCCTACTTCGACACCGGCGGCGCGTCCAACGGCCCGACCGAAGCGATGAACTCGCTGATCAAGAAGGTCAAGCGAGTCGGGCACGGCTTCCGCAACTTCGACAACTATCGGCTCCGGCTACTGCTGCACTGCGGCGTCGACTGGCAGACTCCCCAACCAGCACGAATCCGAGGCCGGCTACCACGCTTGGCTGCGTAGAGCCACTTTAGGCAGTCCGTCTAGCATGGGTCCGTGACCAGTGCCGAGTGGGACATGACCGTCCCGGCCGACGACGCGGAGCTCCTCGCCGAGTTCCGCCGGCACGGCGTGCGTCCGGGCGCTCGACTGCATGTAATCGTCAGCGATCAGTCTGCCGCCACTCAGGAGGAAGTGCCGGCCTACTTCGGCAGCTTCACCGGACCGGCGGATCTGGGCCAGCACTCCGAGGAGATCCTGCGCGCTGAGTTCCCCTCGGCTGGCAAGTGATCCTGGTCGATACCGGCCCACTGGTTGCCGCGGGTAACCGTGCCGACGAGTACCACGCCAAGTGCGTCCGTGCACTCGCCACCGCCGAAACGCCACGGTTGGTGCCTGCGACCGTTGTCGCGGAGACGGGCTACCTCCTCGAGCGAGCAGCCGGGCCGGCCGTGGAGGCGGAGTTCCTGCGGCTCTTCTCCTCCGGTTACCTCAAGTTGGCCGATCTTACGGGCGACGACCTCAATCGGGCGGCCGAGTTGGTCGAGCAGTACGCGAACTTCCCGCTTGGCACGACCGATGCGACGATCATCGCCCTGGCCGAGCGGCTCGAGATCACGACCATCGCCACGCTCGACACACGCCACTTCAACGCGGTCCGACCAACTCACGTCGAGGCGTTCACTCTGATCCCGGAGCAGGCGTAACGAGCTGCGATACAGCACGGAAGTACAGCAACGGCAGCCTCATTCGACGCTGCTCATCGCGCCTCAGCACTGGAGTTTGCTGGCCTCCGCGGGCTCAACACCGCGCTTGCGCGAAGTTCGGGACGAAGAGGCCGTGGGTTCGAATCCCGCCACCCCGACTCATCGGAGGCCCGAGATTCCGGGTATTCCGCGCGGTTGATCTAGACCAATCCAGCTCCACTGCCAACACGGTTGCAAACACGCGCGGGCATGAAGCGTCGCAGCGCGTCTCACCTGTATCAGGACAGCCGTCCGAGTGCGTCTCACCCTTCGCAACGCGTCTCAGCCGCTGATCCGGATCAAACGCACTCTTCGGCCCGCGCGAAGCGGCCCATTGGGCCGAAGACTCCAACAGTGGACGACGCCAGACGAAGAGCAATGATCAGAACCTGTGGATGGCGCTCGGCGGGGTGACGTGAAAGGGCGCACCGTCCCGAGCAAGATCTGAAGCCCATACAAGTTCTGATCAGGTCGGCGTTGGCGCGCCGGCTCGGGAAGGTACGCCCATGCTGAAGGTAGTGCAGTCGAAGGAAGAATCGCAGTCGCCGACGTCGGTGCCGTCGGGTTCGTTGTTGGATGAGATTGCCCGCGAGGGCGCGCGGCGGATGCTCGCGGCGGCGCTGAAGGCTGAGGCCGACGCTTACGTCGACGCGTTGGTCGACCAACTCGACGAGGACGGGCACCGGCTGGTGGTCCGCAACGGTCACCATGACCCGCGCACGGTGACGACAGCGGCCGGCGCGATCGAGGTGCGGGCGCCGCGGGTCAACGACAAGCGCATCGACGAGGCCAGCGGTGAGCGCCAGCGGTTCGCCTCGGCGATCTTGCCGGCGTGGTGTCGCCGCTCGCCGAAGGTGAGCGAGGTGCTGCCGCTGCTGTATCTGCACGGGCTCTCGGGCGGGGATTTCGTGCCGGCACTGGAGCAGTTCCTCGGTACCGGTGCGGGGCTGTCCGCGTCGACGGTCACCCGGTTGACCGAGCAGTGGCAAGACGAGCAGCGAGCCTTCGCCGGCCGCGACCTGTCGCGAGTCGATTACGTGTACTGCTGGGCCGACGGCATCCACGTCAACATCCGCCTGGGTGAAGACAAGCTGTGCCTGCTGGTGCTGATCGGGGTCCGTGCGGACGGCCGCAAGGAGTTGATCACACTCGCCGACGGCTACCGCGAGTCGAGCGAGAGCTGGGCGGACCTGATGCGGGATGCGAAACGCCGCGGCATGCGCGCCCCGGTACTCGCGGCCGGCGACGGAGCACTCGGGTTCTGGTCGGCGCTGCGGGAAGTGTTCCCCGAGACCCGCGAGCAGCGCTGCTGGTTCCACAAGATCGGCAACGTGCTCGGCGCGATGCCCAAGTCCGCGCACCCGGCGGCGAAGAAGGCCCTCGCCGAGATCTGGAACGCCGAGGACAAGACGCACGCCCTCAACGCGGTCAAGGCCTTCGTCGAGCTGTTCGGTGCGAAGTTCGGCAAGGCCACAGCGAAGATCACCAACGACGTCGAACAGCTGCTCGCGTTCTACGACTACCCCGCCGAACACTGGGTGCACCTGCGCACCACGAACCCGATCGAATCCACCTTCGCCACCGTCCGACACCGCACCAAGATCACCCGCGGGCCCGGCTCCAAGGCCGCCGGGCTGGCCATGGCCTTCAAGCTCATCCTCGCCGCCCAAGACCGCTGGCGCGCCGTCAACGCACCCCACCTCGTCGCGCTCGTCCGCGCCGGCGCAACCTTCGTCGACGGCAAACTCGCCGAACGATCAGAAGATCAACAAGCCATCACGCCGCCCGTCGAAACCGCAGCCTGAAACTTCCGATCCACAGGTATTGACAATTGCTCCAGACGAAGCCTGGACGTCGATGCGCGTTACACCGCTCGACTGGTCGTCCGCGCAACCGTGTAGACCATGATCAACCGCACTGTCATGCCGGGCGAACGGCACTATATAGCCGAATACAGGCGCCTGTCCCGGTCGCTCAGCGGGGTTCGGCGGCGGCGAACGTCGTGTCGCCAAGTCGTATCGAGATGCCGCCGGTCGCGTCTGAAGACACCGACATCACCAAAGGGCCGGGACTGGTGGATGTGAATGCCTGCTCGAAAGCATGAATCACCGCGTCTCGCGCTTGGTCGCGCCCGCCCGGGACGTTAGGCCAGACCACAAAATGCGACAGGGACAGCGCGTCGCCCGAACGCACGTAGCGGCAGTCATACGTGGATTCACCGTCGAACCCGCTGACGTGTCTGGCTGCAGTGTCGAACAGGAACTTCGCGCGCAGGCGCGATGGCACGGCGATGTGCTGCGATGCCGCCTCGATGCCGGTCACCGACCATTCGCCAGACAGCCGCACCGTATGTCCACTGCCGTCGTCGCTGTCGTTTCCTCTGACAGCCAGGATCACCGCGATTGTGGCGCCGATCAATATCACGACGACGGCAACAGCGACTACCGCGAGCCGCCGATGTTTCGGTTCGGTTGAACGCGGTCCGGGAGTCGCCAGCGATGCCGCCGTGATCGAAGTGTCCCCTGACCGATCGGCGAGACGCATAGGCCGTCCGACCCGTTGCGCTGAGGAAGGTCCCTTCCCGGCGGCGGCATCGACACCCGCACGTCGATACAGCCCGACCGCCTAGCAAGCGCCTTGAGCGCCCGCGGATCACCTCGACCGAGCCTGGCCAGGCACCGATCGTGGGTCAATGAAACAAGTAGCCGCTGACATGGTGCGGTCGTGCCGATGATGCGCGGCTCGTCTCTTGCCGTCGGGAGGTGCTGAAACGTCGCAACGGCGTTGCAGCGTCTGACCGGTGTAAGGCACGCTGGCCAGTCGCGGCAGCGGTGACGCTGAGCGCCGTCCTCACCATGAGCGCCTGCACGATGAACAGCCACCGATCGGATCGATCTGCTGTCCTACCGGTCCGCAATTGCGAGCCCGCAGTCGTAGGCGAACACCACCGCTTGGACACGGTCACGCACGTTGAGCTTCATGAGGATGCGGGCGACGTGCGTCTTCACGGTGCTCTCGCCGAGTACGAGGTGTCTGGCGATCTCCGAGTTGGACATGCCCTTCGCGATGAGCAGCAACACGTCCAGTTCGCGCGGTGTCAGCTCGTCCAAGCCGGACGCTCGCGGCCGCGTCGCGAGCTCCGTGGCCGAGACGGTGGCCGTCGTGGCGTTGGCGAATTCTGCGATGAGACGGCGGGTGACAGTCGGGGCCAGCAGGGCATCCCCAGCCGAGACCGTGCGCACCCCGGCGACCAGCTGCCCGACGGGGGTGTCCTTCAACAAGAAACCGCTGGCGCCGGCGCGCAGCGCGTCGAAGACATACTCATCGAGGTCGAAGGTGGTCAGGATGAGTACACGGACGGGCGGTGTCGCGGCGATGGCGGTGACCTGCCGAGTGGCCTCGATACCGTCGAGCTCAGGCATGCGAATGTCCATGAGGACGACGTCGGGACGCAACTCGCGCGCGGCAGCCACTGCCTCAAGGCCGTTGCCGGCCTCTCCGACGACCTCGATGTCGGGTTCGGCGTTGAGGATCATCGCGAACCCGCTTCGCACCAGCTCCTGGTCGTCGGCGATGAGCACCCGGATGCTCATGTGAGTGCTCCGTCGAATACCCGGGGCAGGGTGACGAGCAGTCTCCGTCGATCGCCGGTGAGCGCGTCGACGACGATCCCGCCCTCGCACAGGGTGACGCGTTCACGCATGGCGGATGTGGGCCACGCCGGCTCGTCGGGCACGCGTGCGGTGATGCACAGTTCGACGTCGGCCGCGTGGTAGGTCAGCGTGACGTCCACCGGGTTGGCGTCGTCGCGGAGCACACCCGCGAGCGCCTCTTCGGCGATGCGGTAGAGGGAGAGGTCGACGCTGGCCGGGACGGGGCCGGGCTCTCCTGCCACGGTCAGCGCCACCGCGTGCCGCGACTGGCGCGCCCGCTCGATGAGCGCGGGGATCTGTCCGACGCCCGGTTGCGGCGCCAGGTCTACGTCCTGATCCGGGTGACGTAGCACGCCGAGGATGCGGCGCATCTCGGTGAGCGCGTGCCGGCCGGTCTCTTCCACGTTGGCCATCGCCGCGTCCGCCTCGGCGGGGTGCTCCTGGAGCATCCACTGTGCGCTCTGGGTGTGCAGGATCATCTCGCTCACGCCTGCTGCGACCAGCGCCTGCAGTTCGGTGGCGATCCGGGAGCGTTGATCGGCGACCGCCAGCTGCGCGCGGGCATCGCGTTCGGCGGCGATCTGCTCCGACGTCCGGGTCAGTTCGGCAGCCAGGTGGCGTCGCGACCGCAGCATCCGACCCACAACCCAGGAGCCGGTGCCTGCGGCAAACAGGAACACCAACGACGAGGGGCCTCCCCCGGTGATCGGCACCGTGCCGCCGAGCGCGGCCAGGAAGGCGACCAACCAGAGCAGCGCCGGGCGGCGCGGGCAGTACGCGGCGACCGAGTAGGGCGGGATGAACAGCACGAACTGGGTGGCGGGCTCGCCGTTGTGCACATCGGCGGCGGTGACCGTGAGCAGCACCAGAACGCAGGCCACCACGAACGACGCGGACAGCAGCGGCGTACGCCGCCGCCATCCGACCGGGACGGTGAGGCCGACGACGACGAGCATGTTCGCAGCCAGCGACCAGTGCTGGTGCCCGTGATCGTGGGCCAGGTCGTGGACGACCTCGAGTTCGCAGCCGAGGAACAACACCGTGGCGAGCGCCGGGTCGAACCAGCGGGCGGCGCGCGGCCCACTCGGCAGCAACTTCATGCCGGCACCTGCTCGGGCAGCGGCAGCCGGGCATGGACCCGGAACCCGCCCTCGGGCCGTGGTCCGGTCTGCAGCTGCCCCCCGTACAGCGCGACCCGCTCACGCATGCCGACCAGCCCCTGCCCGGATCCGTCCACCGGCGCCGTGGAGCGACCGACTGCGGCGCCGGAGTCGGTGATGTCCAGTTCCAGGCATCCGGCTCCATAACTGACATGCACGCACGCGTGCGCCGGGCCGACGTGCTTGACGGCGTTGGTCAGCGCCTCCTGCACGATGCGGAACAGCACGAGATCCAGTGCCGCAGGCACCTGGCACGCTTTGCCGTCGATCCGGATTTCGACGTCGAGCCCCGAAGCCCGGGCATGATCAGCCAGCTTGCTCAGTTGCGACAACCCCGGCGCCGTTGCACCGAGGACGTCGAGGTCGGTGCGCTGCAGAACGCCGACCATCCGCCGCAGATCCACCAAGGCGTCGCGGCCGCAGTTCTCCACCGCGTGCAGAGCCGCTCGTGCTGCCGCCGGGTTGGTGGGCGCGACCCGGCGTGCGGCCGCAGTCTGGATGACCATGACGCTCACGCTGTGCGCCACTACGTCGTGCAGTTCCCGGGCGATGCGGCTGCGCTCCTGCGCGATCGCGTGGCGCGCCCGCTCGCGCTGCTCATGCTCGAGTACCTGGACGTTGCGGCGTAGCTGCTCGTTCATCCGACTGCGGGTGCCGACCACGCGACCGGCCAGGAACGGGGCCACCATGAAGAACCCCCACACCGACAGGATGTCGATGAGCAACGGATCGCCCGGCGACGGCGTGCTCGGTGACGTCGCAATACCCGGAAGCGGCACCAGCAGGAGCACGTAGTCGATCAATGCCCAACCACGCTGCCCGCTGTGGCGCCCCACGATGTAGTAGTTCAACGCCAGCACCACGGGCAGCACCGCAGGTTGACCGCCGGCGACGCGATCCACCGCCGCCGTACCCACGAGCGCCAGCAGCGTCATCGCCGCCGGCATCCGGCGGCGCCACGCCACCGTCGCGCACATCGCCACGTCGACCAGCACCGCGGGCACCGGACGGTCGAACGACGCGTCCTGCAGTAGAGCTATCACGGCCAGCGCTCCCGCACCGGCCGCGTCCACGGCTCGCGGGCTGATCCTCCGCAGCCGTGCCGCCAGCGCGTTCACCGTGCGCACCTGCGAAACGCTACGGGCATTGCCGCGTTTCCACGTCATCCTTCCGGCCGATCACGCCACTCCCCCGCGCGGCGGACCCGGCCGCGCGATCTCGCTCCCGGGACGGACGACACGCGCCCGCCCGACCGAGAGTGTGGGAACACGCGCCACCGAAGGCGCAGCGACGCACCCGTCGCACCGCACACTGAGGAGATCCTGATGATCACCAGCCGCAAGACCCTGGTCACCACGGCCGTCGTGGTTGCTGCCCTGTTCGTCCTCGCCGCGCCACTCGGCGACTCGCACCACGGGATCGGGCAGCACAACAAGTTCGTCGCCGTCCTCGGCCAGACGCTGTTCGTCACGTTCCTCATCGGCGCGGTCGCGCTCATCGCGCTGACCGTGACGGCGCTAGTCCGCGCGGCCCGGTCACGCCGCGCGAGCCACTGAAACCGGTCAGCCGAACCCACAGTCTTGGATACAAGGAGAAGATCCATGCCTCGGACATTGGCAACGACGGCCGCGATCGTGGCGGCCGGGGCAGCGCTCATGCTTCCCGCAACAGACGCGGCCGCGGCCGCGCAGACGGCCGACGCGGCCGGCATCACCTTCGACCTCGGCCCCTCGCCCATCGGGTTGCCCGCCGACTGCTCCTTCAGCAACGGCGATGCCAACTTCGTCTACCTGGACGGAAATGCAGTCGGCCACGACACGTCGAACAACAACGGCGACTGGGGCGGCGAAACAATCGAGGGCACCGCGTCCTTCATGGAAGGCGACGTAGCGCTATACGAAGGTCACCTCACCATCTGGGGCGGCGGCGGCAACAACGCCAAGGCACAGACCGAAGGAGGACTCACCCTCACCTTCACTGGAACCGGCCCGGGCGGACGCCTCACCATCCACGTGTCCCAGCACTCCACAACCAACGCCGGCGGCAGATCCACCGCCAACCAGCTCGTCGTCCAGATCGGTTGCGGCTGACGGCGCGCGCCTTACGGCACCGCGGAATGCGATGGGTGGATGCCCCGGTGCCACAGCCGGGGCATCCACAATCACCGGCATCGGTGGGGAGTCAGGATCCGCTGACGCCGGTCGGAACCGTCCGATGCAGTGTGCGTGGCCGAGATCCTTCTGGGCATTAGCGCACGTTGATCCTTCTCGCACGCTCGGCGCCCAAGATCAACGTAACCTACCGTGGGCGATCTCCAGCACGCTTCGGCAGCCCTTTCGTTGATCAACGGCCGGCCTCAACCCTCGTCTAACAACGTTTCAGCACGGTGAATCATGAACGGGGTTTGCTCGGCTCGACGCACGGTCACGCCGCCGACATTAGCGGTTCTTGCCGAACAGCGGATGCTCGCGTCACTACCTCGGCGGGTCGACGCTATGGAGCGGCAGATCCACCATCTATTGTTCGGCAGAACCACCACGCTTGTTACGGCAAATCCACCACGTCAGGCTGCTACGGTTGCGCCATGACGCCCGCAGGCGAGCTGTACCCACGCTCGGCCGGCCGGAGCGTGCAGGCGGCACTGGCCGACACGCGGGTCGTTGTCTTGAACGGGGCACGGCAGACGGGCAAGAGCACGCTGGCGAGCCTGGTCGCCAGCGACCATCCTGGCGCCGACATGCGCTATCTCGACGACGCCGCTACGCGAGCGGCCGCCGAGTCCGATCCGACGCGGTTCGTGCGTCACGACGGGCTACTCGTCATCGACGAGGTGCAGCGCGTCCCGGAGCTGCTCCTTTCGATCAAGAACACCGTGGATCGGGATCCACGGCCCGGTCGGTTCCTGCTAACGGGGTCGGCTCGGTTGTTCGCGCTGCACACGATTCCCGACCTGCTTCCCGGCAGGTCCGAGACCGTCGAACTCTGGCCGCTCTCGCAAGGCGAGATCGGCCGAGCCGCGGACCTGTTGGTCGATGCGGTGTTCGACCAGGGCCCCGATTTGATCGTGCCGAGCTCGGACCTTCGACGCGATGACTACGTCGCCCGCGCGCTGTGTGGCGGCTACCCGGAGGCGGTCCGCCGCGCAGACCCCGGTCGGCGGTCTCGGTTCTTCGAGTCCTACATCGCGGATCTGATCAATCGGGACGTCCGGCAGGTCTCGGCGATCGAGCGACCCGCCGACATGCGCAGGCTGCTCAACGTGGCCGCAGCGTCGATGGCCGGGCTCACGGTGGTGGATGGCATCAGCAACCGCACTGGTCTGCCGGCGAGCACGGTCCGGCGCTATCTCGACCTTCTCGAGTTGTTGTTCGTGACCCGACGCGTGCCGGGCTGGTCGAGCAATCTGACCACGCGCGCGGTGGCGACGCCGAAGATCACGCTCGTCGACTCAGGCTTGGCGGGGCACCTGGTCGGCATGAGCCTGAAGCGGGCGCGACACCCGAGCGCCCCGGTCGGCCCGCTGCTGGAGAACTTCGTGCTCGGCGAACTCGGACGACAACTTTCCTGGTCGCACGAGCCGGTCCGGCTCTACCACTACCGAGACCGCGACGGGTACGAGGTCGACGCACTCCTCGAACGGGCCTCGGGCGAACTCGTAGCGATCGAGGTGAAGGCCGCCGAGACCGTGCGCCGCGACGACTTCCGCGGAATTGAGCGTCTGGCCCGACGTGTCGGAGACCACCTCATCGCCGGGATCGTTCTCTCCACCGGCCCCGAGCCCCTCTCGTTCGGCGACCGTCTGCGTGCGCTCCCGATTTCCGCGCTATGGACTGCCCGACCGGACGACCGACCAGCCTGATCAGGCCGCCGAGACTGCAAACCCACCTGCAAACGAGACGGGCTGAGACACCGTGCAGCAGCCCCTCTCGAGTTCGTCGGCGTGCCGCATTTGAGGTAGGTCTCGCTGGTGACGATGCCGTCGTCGGTCACCCTTGCTCAGCCGGCGTGGTGCGCACAGCTCAGGTAGCGCTGCCCTTGGCCGCGACCTTCTTTGCTTGGGCCTTCTTCGCCGCGGCCTTCTTCGTCGGCGCCTTCGACTTCGCGCGCACCTGAACGGCGCTGCCCGTGCCCGTGACCGTCAGGTAGCGCTGGGCACGGACCAGGTCAGACAGCTTGGCGAAGCCGTACAGGCGAGGGTCGAACGCCGGGTGGGACGAGCGCAGGTAACTGCCGAGCGCGCTCAGCGGGACCGCCGCATCATCTTGTGAGATGGCGTTCACCGCGCGGATGATGAGGCTCTGCAGATTGGGCAGCTGCGCTTCCCCCGACTCGGGGTCACCCGACGGTGACGCAGGTTCGTCGGGCAGCACCTCGAGATAGATGAACCGGTCGCAGGCCGCCACCAGAGACGCCGGGGTCTTGCGCAGACCTAGGCCGTAGACCCGCTTGCCGGACTCGCGCAACCGAGTGGCCAGCCGGGTGAAATCGCTGTCGCTGGACACCAGCGCAAACGCATCGACGTTGCCGGAGTAGAGCAGGTCCATCGCATCGATGATCAGCATCGAGTCGGTGGAGTTCTTCCCGGTCGTGTACGCGAACTGCTGCACAGGCACGATCGCGTACTGGTTCAGTTCGCGCTTCCACCCGCCAAGCTGCGGCGTCGTCCAGTCCCCGTAGGCACGCCTGACAGACGCAGTGCCGAACGAGGCCAGCTCGTCGAGCAGCGCACGAACGTACCTGGGCGAGGTGTTGTCGGCATCGATCAGGACAGCGAGACGCTCGGGCGGAGTCGGCATGTGGCCAATCATGTCCAGCCCACCCGGCGGCGTCGACCGCGGCCCAACAGGACTGGAGCGTCTCATGCAGCCCGAATGAGCGGTAGCCGTCGATAGGCGCACGTCGCGTGGGCAGATCGGCCGTCGCAGATGGATCAATCTGAGGAGCAGACCTTCATCGCGCGGGCCGATCAATATTCTTTCCGCGGCGCTTGCGCCGGGGTTTGGCGGGCGGCAGTGGCTGGCCCGCTATTTGGCTCACCTGGGCCCGGATCGTCGTCAGCGACACAAGCAGGTGTGCACGGTCGGACTCACTCAGGGTGCTGATCGCCCGGTTGATGACCGCGTGGATGAGCGGTAACTGCTGATCGACTATCTGCTGCCCATCGGGAGTGAGCGCGATCAGCACCTTGCGTCGGTCCGTGGGGTGGGGGCGACGCTCGACCAAGCCACGGCGCTCGAGGGTGTCGACCAGCGAGGTCATGCTGGCGCTACTGACGATCAGCCGTTCCGCGATGACATGCCCGGGCAGTGGCTCGCCGGCGCCGTCCAGGATCGCGAGGGTCTGGAACGCGCTGGCGGACAGGCCGTGCGCCTCGCGTAGCGGTCGCTCGATCTGAGCGAGAACCACCAGCTGAGCTTGCGCCAGGTTCACCGCGACTTCGCTCGCTGATCGGCTGGCGCCCGGGAACTCAGACTCGAAGTCAGCGGGCACCCGAATGGTCGAGATGTCGGACATCGCGGCAGTTTAGCTCGGATCCTGATTGCTAGACTTCTAGCGATTTCGTGTTACGGTCGCCGTCAGATACCGACGCAACCGAGGAGGCTGTCGACCATGTCCGATGCCAACAAAGCCCTGACCCGTCAATTCTTCCAGCGAATCAGTGCGGGCGATCTCAGCGTGGTCGACGAACTCGTCTCCGACGACTACGTCGAACACGAGCAGATACCCGGCCTGGCCTCGGGCAAGGCGGGCACCCGACAGTTGTTCGAGATGTTCCACTCAGCCTTCGACCAGGCCACCGTAGAGGTCAAGGACATGATCGCCGAAGGCGACAAGGTCTTCGTCCTGGCTCGGATGACCGGAACTCAGCGCGGCGAATTCATGGGCATCGCCGCCACCGGCAACACCATCGACGTCAACGTCTGCGACTACTTCCGCATCGACAACGGCACACTCGTCGAACACTGGGGTGTAATGGACGCCACCGGAATGATGCGCCAACTGACCGCGCACTGACAGGACTTCGTCAATGAAGTCCGCCGCTACTCCCACTTCGATGCCCTCGACGCGCCAGCCGGCGAACACCGCGTGGTGAATGCCCAGCATCCACGGAGGAGTCGCACGAGATCTGCACGCCCGGTGCCTGCGAAGTCGACCTCCGATAGCGAGCTCTGCCGGCGGTCAGGCGCGCCGCCGATCGTGTTGCCGACGCGTCGTCGGATTCGGCGATGCGAGGTCCCTACCTCGTGTCTGGCCTGCCGCTCGTGTGGCCGCGCACCCGGCACGCCTAGTGTCTGAAGCTCAGCGATGTGTGGTGACGTCGACCGAGGAAGCGCAAAGGAGCCGAACGGCAACATGTCAGCCGAGGCGAAGGACGCGGCCGGCTCCCCATCGAGGCCGCCTCCTTGGTGGCGTCGGCGTAAGCGGCGGCCACGGCTCGAGCACGTCGGAGAGCATCCCGACTTCCGGTTCACACTCGCAAACGAACGGACATTCCTGGCCTGGATCCGCACGGCGCTGGCCTTCGTCGCCGGTGGGATCGCGGTGGTGCAACTCGTTCCCGAGTTCTCCCTGTTCAGCGGCGGCCGCCACGTGCTCGGCATCCTCCTGATCGTGCTGGCCCTCGTCGTGTCAGTGGCTAGCTACGTGAGGTGGGAGCGCAACGAACGAGCACTTCGGCTCAACCAGTCGCTGCCGCCGTCCCGGCTGCCATGGCTGATCGCCGTCGGACTTGTTGCGATCACCGTGCTCGCTCTCGTGCTCATCGTCTTTTCGCACGGCGGATCAGCGTGACCGACGAGACGTCGCAGGCCGGGCCGGTCGACGTGGGTCTGCAAACGGAGCGGACCTACCTGGCGTGGACGCGCACCGGTCTCGCGTTCGCGGCCATCGCGCTGCTGCTGATGCGGCAGGCAGTCCGGGGTCACCTGTGGTTGACGGCGTTCGCAGCTCCAGGGGCCTTCGGGGCAGCGTTCATCCTCGCGCGATCGCATTGGCGCTACCAGGCGACGGTGGCCAGCGTCGAGCGAGGTAACTGGCCTGCCTCTCCACGGCTGGTCGCGGCCGTGTCGCTGGCCAGTTGTCTGGTGTCGATCGGCGGTCTGGTCGCGATCGTGTTCGCAGCCTGACCGGACAGCTAGCGAAATCAGCGCGAGTGGGACCGGCGGATCATCTTGATCATCCTCGAGTTCACTCGGACGAAGCGCCAGATCTGGTAGGGGACGGATGTGCGCATCCGGACCGTCCGCTTCGTCGGCATCGGCGCGATCGAGTGGCTGAGCTCGCCGATGAGGTGCGCACCGCCGGGCGCGGGCACGGCCTGCAGGGTCTTGTCGGCCATCGGCTTCCTCACTCCGGGATGAAGGACCAGCCGCGGCGGCCCTTCGCCTTGTAGATGAACATGTGGTGCAGCAGCCGCTTCACCCAGTGCCCGGCCAGCCCGATCTCACCGGTGGTCTCGGTCAGGCTGCGCCCGTACTCGGGGAACTGATCGCGGTCCGGGACGATCGGGTACATCGTCATCGACGCTGCCGTGCCGTGCAGCATCCCGGAGCCCGCCGAGGCGACGCAGCCGGCACCCATCTTGGCCATCGACGCGGTGTGGGTCGGCACCGCCGCACCGTTCTTGATCATGTCGACGATGCTCAGCGCGACCGTACGACCCATCATCCCGGACGGCATGCCGGTACGTGGCGGGGCCGGCGAGATCACCGCGCCGCTCGGCGCGGTGCGCGGCCGGGAGATCGGGTGTGGCGGCGCGAACGCGATGCCCACGCCGAACACGTTCGGGTAGGTCGGGTTGGCGTAGGTGTTCGGCCAGTCGGACGCGCGCCACTCGTCGTAGGTCTTCGGTCCGTAGTCTGCGTCCACCTTGAGGAAGCCGTTGGAGGCGAACAACGTGGTGCTGATGTCGTTGCCGACCCGGTCGAAGGCCTTGAGGTCCTGGCCGCGGAACGGTGGCAGCAGCATGGCGAAGTCGAACGCCAGCACGCCCTCGTCGCCGTCGAGGGTCTCGTAGAAGATCTTGCCGTCCTCGACGCGTTGCACATGGGCGCGCAGGATCGCCTTGACACCGCGTTCCTGGAACAGCGACTCCGTCCACAGCTGGCTCGTGGTGAGGAAGCCGTGCTGCTCGAAGGTCATCCCGCCGACGCCGAAGTCACCCAGCTCGTACTCATTGGTGAGGTAGACGACCTCGGCGAGATCGCGCACGCCGCGGGTGCGCAGCTCGTGCTCGACGTTGAACGCGTACTCGAACGCCGCGCCCTCACAGGTGCAGGTGCCGTGACCGACGCCGATCACCAGGCGCTGCGGCCTGCCCTGCTCGAGCTCCTTGATGACCTCCTCGAAGCGCGCGGCGGCGTGCGTGGCATGGTCCGCGGTGCAGACCGACACGGAGTGACCGCCGTCCGGACCGAGCCCCGGGGTCGCCGCGAAGTTCAGCTTCGGGCCGGTGGCGTTGATGAGGTAGTCGTACTCGAGCCGCTCCCGCTGGCCGCGGCGCTCCGCGAGCGTGTACTCGATCTCCACCGCGCCGCTGCCGCCGTCGTCTTCGCCCTCCGGCCAGAGTTCCACGGCGCGCGCCTGCCGGAAGTCGATCTTCTTCTTCCGGTAGACCGGCGCCAGCGGGAAGGTGACCTGCTCGGTCGTCATCCTGCCGACCCCGACCCAGATGTTCGAGGGGATCCAGTTGTAGTCCGCATTCGGCGAGACCACGACGACCTCGTGCGGCTTCTTCAGCCGCTTGCGCAGATGAAGGGCCGCGGTATGGCCGGAGATCCCGGCGCCGAGGACGACGACTCGAGCCATGTGTGCTCCTAGATGATCGGATCGGCCATCCTGACGCGACCGCAAATAAACGATACCCCGTACGGTATTGTTCGGCAATGCGGTCTGCGCTCCGGCCGGTCGCGAACATCGCGGCGGCCTGGCGTGATATACCCCACGGGGTATAGCATGGAGTCATGAAGATCGAGGGTGCTGCGTCTGAGGACGTCATCAAGCGTCTGCGACGCGTCGAGGGCCAGATCGGCGGAGTGATTCGGATGCTCGAGCAAGGCCGCGACTGTACCGAGATCGTCAACCAGCTCTCGGCGGCAAGCCACGCCCTCCATCGGGCCGGATTCAAACTCCTGTCGAGCGGCATGCGGCAATGCGTCACGCCGGTCTCGGAGAACGCCTCGACGTCGATCGCTGTCGAACAGATGGAGAAGCTGTTCCTGAGCTTGGCCTGATCCGTGCCCCACGCGTAAGAACTCCTGGCGGCGACGCGCCGTCGCGGCCGAAAAGTGCTGCTCGGAGCGGTTGGCGGCGGCGTCGGCTGCGCTGCGCTGCGGATCACAGGCGATCTGGGACTTCCGGCCTACGTGCCCAGGCACGCAGCTGCATAACGTGCATGGTATGCAGGACGACCAAGACCGACTGCTTACTGCGCGGCAGGTGCAGGGCATGTTCCGCGTGGACCGGTCAACGGTGTACCGCATGGCCGCGCATGGGCTGCTGCCTGCGGTGAAGATCGGCCGACAGTGGCGTTTCCCCGCGGACAAGATCGAACACCTCACTCGTGACGACGACGCGATCAGCCAGCGCGACAGTTTCGGAGAAGCGGGGCGATCGCACACGAGCGGAGTGTTGGCTGCGGTCGCCGACGCGATCGCCGCAGTGTCGGCCGACCTGCTCGGCGTGACGATGGTGGTCACTGACATGCAGGGGCGGCCGATCACCGGCGCCGCCAACGCCTGCCCGCGCGTGTCCGCAGCGGCGGGCGACGAGGAGTTCGTGGCCCGCTGCCTGGCCGAGTGGAAGCAGCTCGCCGACGATGTCGATCTCGAGCCGCACTTCCACCGTGGGTCGCTGGGCTTCGAGTGCGCACGGGCGTTCGTCCGGTCCGGAACCGAACTCGTCGCGATGGTGGTGGCCGGCGGAGTGGCGCCGCAAGGCGAATCGTCGGAGGAACTGCACCACCTCGACGAGACCCAGCGCAGAGCCGTGCTGGCGGCCTTGCCGAAGATCGCGGCCACGCTGTCGCGCGCATCTCTCGGCCGCCCGAGCGCGGCGCACTCACTCGACGTGGAGCATGCCGTGCTTCGTCACGACATCAACACACACGCGCGAGGGCGCGCGTATGCCAATGGAGGTATCGAGATGACCGTTGCAGTCGAGGAACTCAGGACGCTGACCGTGGACAAGGTCGTGGACGCGCGCGGCACGTCGTGCCCGGGACCGATCCTGGCCGCCAAGAAGGGCATCGGCGCGGTGCCGGTCGGCGGTGTCATGGAGGTGCAGGCCACCGACTCCGGCACGCTGAAGGATCTTCCGGCGTGGTCGAAGAAGATGGGACACGACTTCCTCGGATATTTCGAGGACGGCGGGTATCTGAGGCTGTTCCTGCGCAAGACGAAGTGAGCTGGCCATGTCGAGCGTGAACGAGGGCGGGTTCGTTCCGCGGATCCTCGTGTTCTCGACCAACAACATCTCCGACCCGGGCATCGACCTGGCCGGCAGTCGGCACCTGCACTACCCGGCGTCGGTCTCGGTGATCAGCATGCCGTGCAGCAGCGGGATCAAACCCGGCTGGATCGTGCATGCCCTGGAACGGGGCATCGACGGGGTGTTCATCGCCTCGGACGGCGAGGAGTGCGCGTTGTTGCCCGACTGCGCGCAACGCACGGCGCGCATCGCCGCGCAGGCGCAGGAACTGATGAAAGCCAAGGGGTTCGAACCCCAACGAATGAAGATGGCGGCGCTGTGTTCGGTGTGCGCCGAGCCGTTCGTCAACTACATGCGGGAGTTCTCGCAGTCGCTGACGAACCTCGGCCCCGTCCGGGCCACGGCCGCCTGACCCGAAGCCCGCCTGATTCGACGGCGGAGAAGGACGGCGAAGATGTCCAAGAAAACGATCATCGTGTTCAGCGGTGAGTTCGACAAGGTGATGGCCGCGTTCGTCATCGCCAACGGCGCCGCGGCGATGGACGACGAAGTGACGATGTTCTTCACGTTCTGGGGACTCAACGCGATTCGCCGGACGGAGCGGGTCTCGGCCAAGGGCAAGAAGCCACTGCAGAAGGCATTCGGCTGGATGATGCCGCGCGGGCCGGAGCGCCTGGCGCTCTCGCACATGAACTTCGCCGGGGTCGGGCCCGAAGCTGATGAAGAAGGCCATGCGCGACCAGCACGTCATGAGCCTGCCGGAGCTGATCGACTCGGCGCGCGAGCAGGGCGTCAAGATGATCGCCTGCACGATGTCGATGGACGTCATGGGGCTCACGAAGGAAGACCTCATCGACGACCTCGAGTACGCCGGCGTCGCCACCTACCTGGGCGACGCCGACGAGTCGAACGTCAACCTCTTCATCTAGGCGTACCCGGGAGACATCCCGAGCGGTTCTACAGGAGCAGCAATGGACTACGACGTCCTGGTGGTCGGCAGCGGCATCGGCGGGATGGAGTCGTCGATCAAGCTCGGCGACATGGGCTACAAGGTCCTGCTCGTCGAGAAGGAGGCGAGTGTCGGCGGGCGGATGATCCTGCTGAGCAAGGTCTTCCCGACGCTCGACTGCGCGAGCTGCATCTCCGGCCCGAAGATGTCCTCGACGATCAACCACCCGAACATCACCACGAAGACCTACAGCGAGGTCAAGGGCATCCGGCGCAACCCGGACGGCAGCTTCGCCGCGACGGTGCAGGAGAACCCGACCTTCGTCGACTGGGCTGCCTGCACCGGCTGCGACGAGTGCCAGATGGCCTGCACGGTCGCGGTGCCGGACGAGTTCAACTCCGGTCTGGTCGCGCGGCGCGCGGCCTACATCGCCTTCCCGCAGGCCGTGCCGAAGAAGGCCGTGATCACTCGCACCGGATCGTCGCCCTGCATCGACACCTGCCCGGCCGGGATCAAGGCGCACGGTTACGTGTCGCTGATCCGTAGCGGCAAGTACGAGGAGGCCTTCCAGCTCGTCCTCGACGCCACCCCGCTCGTCGGCACCCTCGGGCGGGCCTGCTACGCGCCGTGCGAAGAGCGAGTGCACCCGCGGCGAGCTCGAGTCGCCAATCATGATCCGCCGGCTCAAGCGGTTCATCGCCGACCGGCACTACGCCGACCGACGACGGCCCCGGCATCACGGTCGCCGAGCCGAACGGCCTGCGGGTCGCCGTCGTCGGATCCGGGCCCGCCGGGCTCACCGCTGCCTGGCAGCTGGCCCGGCAGGGCTACCTCGTGAAGATCTTCGAGGCCGAGGCGCAGGCCGGGTGGGTTCCTGCGGCACGCGCTGCCTGCCTACCGGCTGCCCGGCGAGGTCGTCGACCAGGACATCGCCAACGTCACCGCGCTGGGCGTGGAGATCCAGACGTCCGCACCCGTCAGCGACATCCCCGGCACTGAAGGACGAGGGATGGGACGCCGTGCTGCTGGCCACCGGCACGCCGCGACGTGACGGCGCTCGGCGTGCCCGGCGAAGACGCGCCCGGCGTGCTGTCCGGGCTGGGGTTCCTGCGCGGGGTGCGCCTCGGCCAGGCACCGGACCTGACCGGCAAGCGCGTCGTGGTCGTCGGCGGCGGCAACGTCGCGATGGACGCGGCCCGCACCGTGCGCCGCCTCGGCGCCGCCGACACCGTGATCGCCTACCGTCGCGGCCGCGAGGAGATGCCCGCACACGCCGCCGAGGTGGACGACGCCGAGAAGGAGGGCGCACGCTTCGAGCTCCTCGTCGCGCCCGTCGCGGTCGTCACCGACGAGCACGGGGACGTGACCGGGTTGCGCTGCACACGCATGCGCCTCGGCGACCCGGACGCCAGCGGGCGCCGGCGTCCCGAGCCGGTGGCCGGCAGCGAGTTCGTGATCGCTTGCGACGCCGTCGTCTCGGCCATCGGCATGGCGCCGGACCCCGCGCCGTTCGAGTCCCTGGTCGGCACAGCCAAGGGCGACCGGATCGCCGTCGACCGGGTCACGTTGCAGACCGACGTCCCGTACCTGTTCGCCGCCGGCGACGTCGAAGCCGGCCCCACCGACATCGCGCGTGCCGTGGGCGCCGGTCGGCGCGCCGCACACATGATCGACCGGTGGCTGCACGAGCTGCCACTGGAGGGGTTCACCGCGCTGGACGGGCTGTTCGACGTCGTCGACAAGACCGACGTGCTGAACCGGCAGAACGCCTACACCCGCTCGGGACCGCAGCCTCCGGACCTGGTGTTGCACGAGGCGCCGGACGGCTTCACCGAGCTCGAGCAGCCGCTCACCGAGGCTGAGGCGCTGGCATCGGCGGGCGCCTGCCTGGACTGCGGCGTCTGCTCGCAGTGCCAGGAGTGCGTGTCCGCCTGCCCCGCCGACGCCATCGACTTCAACCAGCGCGCCACGGTCGAGACGCTCGATGTCGGCGCGGTCGTCGTCTCCACCGGCTACAAGCTGTTCGCCGCCGACCTGAAGCCGGAGTACGGCTACGGCGCCTACCCGAACGTCATCACCGGCATGCAGATGGACCGGCTGCTCGCGCCGACGCGGCCCTTCAACACGGTGCTGCGCCCGGGCGACGGCAAGGTTCCCGACCGCATCGCCTACGTCTCCTGCACCGGTTCGCGCGACAAGACCGTCGGCAACCCGCTGTGTTCCAAGGTCTGCTGCATGTACTCCGTCAAGCAGAACCAGCTGATCATGGGCGCGTTGCCCCTGGCCGACGTGACGATGCATTACATGGACATCCGCGCGGCCGGCAAGCGCTACAACGAGTTCTACGAGCAGGCCAAGGACATGGGCGCCGCCTACATCCGCGGCCGGGTCGCCAAGATCACCGAGCTGCCCGACGGCAACCTCGTCCTGCGCTACGAGGACATCGAGAACGGCGGGCAGATCGTCGAAGCCGAGTACGACCTGGTCGTGCTCGCCGTGGGGATCCAACCCAACCGCGACGTGGAACGGCTGTTCACCGACGTGCAACTCGGCCTCGACGAGTTCCACTACGTCGCCGAGCCGAGCGCGGACCTGAACCCCGGACGCACCGACGTCCCCGGCGTGTTCGTCGCCGGCACGGCAGCCGGCGCGAAGGACATCGTCGACTCGATCCTGCACGCGGGTGCCGCGGTGGCGCAGGTCGCCGCCCACCTGGAGCAGGTCAAGACCGCCGAGGAGGTGCTGGCATGAACGACGAACCACGGCGGATCGGCGTCTACATCTGCCACTGCGGCGGCAACATCTCCGACTACGTCGACGTGGCGAAGGTACGCGAGGCGGTCGGCGAGCGACGCCGACGTCGTCGTTGCCGAGACCAAGCTGTTCGCGTGCGCGGACGGCACGCAGAAGGAAATGGTCGCGGCTATCCAGGAGCAGCACCTCGACGGGCTGGTCGTGGCCTCCTGCTCGCCGAAGCTGCATCAGATCACCTTCCGCGGCGTGGCCAAGCGAGCCGGGCTGAACCCCTACGCGTACTCGCAGGTCAACGTTCGCGAGCAGTGCTCCTGGGCGCACACCGACGATCCGGAGGGTGCCACGGCGAAGGCGATCAGCCTGGTGAAAGCCGGGATCGCACAGACCAGGCTGTCGGTGCCGCTCGTGCCGCTCGAGGTCGAGACCACGCCGGCGACGATGGTGATCGGCGGCGGCGTGGCGGGGCTGCGCGCCGCGATCGGGCTGGCCGACATCGGCCTGCACGTCTACCTCGTCGAGAAGCAGCCGCAGCTGGGTGGCTGGCTCGCCCAGCTCGGGCCGATGTTCCCCAACGACCGCCGCGGCGGCGAGCAGGTCGCGGAACTGGTTGCCGAGGTGGCGAAGCGCCCGACCATCACCGTGTTCACCGATGCCGAGCTCATCGGTAAGAGCGGCACGTTCGGCAACTACGCCGCCGAGGTGCGCGTAGGGGGCGAGCAGGACGAGGTGCTCTCGCTGCAGGTGGGCACCTTCATCGTCGCCACTGGGGTCGACACCTACCAACCCGAGGCCGGCGAGTTCGGCTACGGCATCGACGGCGTCCTCACCCTCGCCGAGTTCTCCACGCTGGTGGATCAGGCGAGCGGCGCCGAGCTGCGCCACGACGGCCGCCAAGTGCGCTCGATCGCGTACGTCTACTGCGTCGGCAACCGGCAGCCGGGAGGCAACGAGTACTGCTCGAAGTACTGCTGCGCCGCCACCGTGCACGCGTCGCTCAAGGTCGCTGCGCTCGACGCGTCGGTGAAGCAGTACCACCTGCACCGCGACGTTCGTACCTACGGCAGGTTCGAGCTGATGTACACGGAATCGCGCGAGCGCGGCTCGGTGTACATGCGTTTCCCGGACGACACGCCGCCGGCGGTCGGACGCTCCGCGGACGGCCGGCTGGAAGTGACCGTGCTCGACCGGTCGACCAGCAGCGAGCAGATCACGCTCCCGGTCGATCTTGTCGTGCTCGTCACCGGCATGGTGCCGCGCCAGAACCTGGAGCTCACGCGCGCGCTCAAGCTGCCGGTGGGCCCGGACGGCTTCTACAACGAGATCCACCCCAAGCTGCGGCCGGTCGAGACGGTCGTCGACGGCGTCATGATCGCGGGCGGCTGCCAGGGGCCGAAGACGGCCGCCGAGAGCGTGGCGTCCGGGCTGGCGGCGGTGACGCAGAGCGGCGGCATCCTGAAGAAGGGTGTTGCCGAGCTCGACCCGCTCGTGGCCGTGGTGAGCCAGGCCGAGTGCACCGGCTGCGCGGACTGCGTGTCGAGCTGCCCGTACGACGCGATCAGCCTGATCACGTGCGACGACAGGTCGGTCGCCGAGATCAGTGCGGCAACGTGCAAGGGCTGCGGCGGCTGCGTCCCGCTGTGCCAGCACGACGCGATCGACCTGCTCGGGCACACCGACGAGCAGATGCTGGCAGTCATCGACAGCCTCCGGGAGGAGCTCGTCTCATGAGTGCGACATTGCGCGATCCACGGGAGGTCATCCGCGAGGAACCGCTCATGCACCGGCCGATCCTGGCGGCGCTGGGCTCCGACGCGCTGACCGTGCCCGAGATCGCCGAGAAGATCGGGCACCCCACGCACGAGGTCGTCTATTGGATCATGGGCATGCGCCGGTACGGGCACGTGGCCGAGGTCGGCGACGCCGACGACGACGGGTACTTCCACTACGCGGCCACCGCAAAGGGAGGCCGGCGATGACCACCGTCGACATCGACCTGTTGGCCGACCTGCAGCGCTTCGGCGCGGCCGACGTGACCGCATGCTTCACCTGCGGCACCTGCACGGCGACCTGCCCGCTGACCGACAACGACGGCACCTTCCCCCGCCGGATGATCCGCTACGCCCAGGTGGGCCTGAAGGACGAGCTGCTCTCGAGCAAGGAACTGTGGACCTGCTACCACTGCGGGCTGTGCTCGGACAGCTGCCCGACCGAGGCCGACCCGGCCGAGTTCATGGCCAGCGCCCGCAAGTACGCCGTCGCGAGCTACGACCCCACCGGGCTGGCCCGGATCCTCTACACCCGGCCGATCGTCGGCTCGCTGCTGGCAGTGCTGGTTGCGGCGTTCTTCGCGGTGTTCATGTACGCCTCGCACGGACCGCAGGAGGGCGCGCGGCTCGACCTGTTCAGCTTCATCCCCGAGGGGCTGATCCACTGGACCGGCATCACGGTGATGATGCTGCTCGCGCTGGCCGGCCTCGTCGGCGTCGCCCGGATGGCCCGGCGAACCGCGCGGCACGAGGGCGTCACGCTGCGCAGCCTGTTCGCGGGCCGCGCCGAGCTGCGCCACACGCTGGCCGCGGCCTGGGACACGGTGGCGGTCGAGTCGGTCGGACAGCGTCGCTACCGCGAGGACTGCAAGGACGACGCGCCGGCCGAGCCGTTCTACCGGCGCCGCTGGTTCCTGCACGCGATGACGGTCTGGGGCTTCCTCGGCCTGCTCACCGCCACCCTGCTCGACTACGGGCTAGCGGTGATCGGCGTCAAGAAGACGGGCACGGACATCCCGATCTGGTACCCGTCACGGCTCATCGGCACCGTCGCCGGCCTCGCCATGCTCTACGGCGTGACGTTGTTCGCCGTCAACCGGGTGCGCCGCGTCAACCGCGCCGCGGCCCGGTCCACCGCGTCGGATTGGCTACTGCTGGTCCTGCTCTGGATCACCGGCGCCAGCGGATTCCTCATCGAGGTCGCGCTGTACCTGCCGCCCACCCCGCCCTGGGGCTACTGGGTGTTCCTGTTCCACGTCGCCGTGGCGATGGAGCTGATCATCCTGCTGCCGTTCACCAAGTTCGCGCATGTGATCTATCGGCCAATGGCGCTGTTCTTCCACGCGCTGGCTAGGCAGTAATTTCGGCTGAATACCCCCGGGACCACATTGGCATGTGGCGTGAGGAGTATTCAGCGGGGAACTGCAGGCGTCACTGCGGCGGAACGTACACGGCACCGTGCTCGACGTGGGCGAACACCGCGCCGGCGATCGGCCGGCGAATCTCTTCGGCGATGTGGCCGAGCAGCCCCGCGCACCGGGCGAGCAGTACGACGCCGCGCAGCAGCTCGATCGGGATGCCGATGTCGGCCAGCGCGGCGCCGCACACACCTGCTCCGTTCAACGGCAGCGCCTTGCCGAGAGCCGACGGCGCGACGCGGCCGACCGCTTCGAACAGCGCAAGGTGGGGGCCGTACACGCCCTCCTCGCGCGCGATGGCGATGACGACCGGCGTGCGCGGATCTCCGTGCTTGTGCAGGTGATGGCCCAACCCGGGTACGAAACGCCCCGAACGACGCTGCCGATCGATCGCGGCGACCGCCAGCGCGTCCCAGCCGACCTCGGTCGTAGGCAGTTCGTCGACCGTGCTGAGCGCCGCGGCCAGGAACGCCCCGGTGTCCTCGCTGACCCCGAGGAACCGCGCGCCGCCGCCCAGCAGGCCGGCGGCGAGCGCGCCCTGAATCGAGTCCGGTGCGCTGAGGTAGGTGAGCCGGGCCGAGATGGCCGTCGGCGTGAAACCGTGGTCGGCGAGGGCAACCAGCACGGTTTCGAATACCCGCGCCTGTCCCGGGTCGGGTTCGCGCAACGTGATGAGTTCGTAGGCCAGCTGCCCGAAGCTGACCTTGCCCATGAGTTCGGTCGCGAGATCACGCCCGAGAACGCTGATCGTGTCGGGCGTCGATACGCCTAGTGACGTGGGGTAGCTGCCGTTCTCGCTCACGGCGCGCCTTTCGCTCGGTGACTGTCGACTCTCATGCCGACGGTACCGAGGGTTCGCCCGGTGCAAGCGGCGGAACCTGGCGCGCCGGCGGTGCTCGTCCGGGTACATCCACATCACGAACGGGTCGTCGTAGAACGCGTCGGCGAGCAGCGTCGCGGCGTCCGGCTCGGCGCTAGGTGATACCGGGACGGCGCGTCCACGCCTCATACGCTACGGCGCTCGCCTAGCCCCACCAGAGGTGTGCCGGACTACTCGGACGCGCCGTGGCTACAGAGCGGATCGTGGTAGCCGGCGAGGCGCAGCAGCAGCGCGTGGAGGACCTTGCGGCCATCGGCGTCCAGCGGGGTCAGCAGCTCGTCCTCGAGCCGGTCGATCATCGTTCGCAGCCGAACCAGTTGGCGGCGGCCGGCGGCGCTCAGCGTGACGACGTGCCGGCGGCGGTCGGTCGGGTCCCGCTGACGCGCGATCAGCCCGCGTTCCTCCAGTCCGTCGAGAATCCCGACGAGTTGGCTGGGATCGACGGCGAGTGCATCGGCGATGGAGGCCTGGGCCTTACGCGGCTGCTCGCCAAGCATGGCGAGAACGCCGTAGTGGTACTGGCTGAAGCCGGCCGCCTCGAGTTCCTGGATCGCGCGCGTCTTGAACGCCATGCCCAGACGCACCATCAGGAAGCCGCTCTTGGCAAGCAGCTCGTCGGGCAACGGCAGCGGCTCGCTGCGTTCCGGAGCAACCTGGCCGGCAGGCACGGAATAAGACTAGCAGTCGAACGTTGAAACCGTAGATCGTGGAGTCAGTCAACGATTTATTGGAGCAACGAATGAGTACTGAAGTCACCGAGCGTGCGGACACCGCAGGAGTCGACCGGAGGCGGTGGTGGGCCCTGGCGGTAATCGTCGCCGCGCAGTTCATGGTGGTCCTCGACGTCGCCATCGTGAACGTCGCCCTGCCCTCCATCAAGAATGACCTCAATTTCTCCCAAGAGAGCCTGCAGTGGGTGATCACCGCCTACGCCATCTTCTTCGGCGGCGTGCTGCTGCTCGGCGGCCGGTTGGCCGACCTGCTCGGCCGTCGCCGGCTGTTCATGGCCGGGCTGCTGCTGTTCACCGCCAGTTCGCTGCTGGACGGACTGTCCTGGTCTGCGGGCTCGCTGATCGCGTTCCGGTCGCTGCAAGGGCTCGGCGCCGCGCTGCTGTCCCCGGCGGCGCTGTCGATCCTGACGACCATGTTCCGCGAGGGCCGCGAGCGCAACGTCGCCCTCGGCATCTGGGGCGCGGCGTCGGGCAGCGGCGGGGCGGCCGGCGTGCTGCTCGGCGGCGCGCTCACCAGCGCGCTGAGCTGGTCGTGGATCTTCTTCATCAACGTGCCGGCCGGTGCGTTGGTACTCGCCCTGAGCCCGTGGCTGCTTCGCGAGAGCCGCGCCGAACTCGATCATCGGCACTTCGATTTCGCCGGCGCCGCATCGATCACCGGCGGCCTGATGCTGCTCGTCTACGCGATGACGCGCGCGACCCAGCATGGCTGGGTCACGACGAGCACAGTCGGCCTGCTCGCCGCGTCTGCGGCGTTGATCGTCGCGTTCCTGGTGATCGAGACCCGGTCCAAGGCCCCGCTGTTGCCGATGCGGATCTTCCGGCTTCGCACCCTGGCCGCCTCGAACGCGAGCGGCCTGCTCATGGGCGCGGCGATCTTCTCGATGTTCTTCCTGCTCACCCTCTACATGCAGCAGGTGCTGCACTACTCGGCGCTCAAGACCGGCGTCGCGTACATCGCTCTGACCGTCACGATCGTCGCCTTCTCGGCCGTCTCCCAGGCCCTCGTGACGCGCGTCGGCATCCGCCCGATCCTGTCCGCCGGGCTGACGCTGTCCGCGGCGGCCCTGTTGCTGTTCGCGCGACTGCCGGTGCACGGGCACTACTTCACCGATCTGCTTCCCGCCTTCCTGATCAGCGGGGTCGGGTTGGCACTGGCCTTCGTGCCGATGTCCATCGGTGGCCTGACCGGCGTGCGCCAGGCCGATGCCGGCATCGCCTCCGGGCTCATCAACACCACCCAGCAGATCGGCGGAGCGATCGGCGTCGCCCTGGCCACCACCATCGCCACGACCTACACCAACCGGTTCGTCACCGCGCACCCGGGAAGCTCCGCCGTCGGCGGCGCCGCCCTCACGCACGGCTTCCAGATCGCCTTCTACGTCCTCGCCGGGCTGGCCCTGATCGGCGCACTGGTCGCCGCGTTGCTCGTCGAGTCGACGCCGCGACTGGTCGAGGTCGAGGCCGTCGATGACCACAGCCTGGCGATGGAGCCGGCGCGCTGAGGACCCATCGGGGCTGCGTCACTGCACACGTGCCGGACGCCGACGTGCTCTCGCGTCGGCGCTCGGCCGCCTCCTCGGTGCGGACAACGCCCTCAGCCGACGAGCGTCCGCTTCGGACGCAGCACCCAGAATTCGTTGCCCTCCGGATCGGCAAGCACGGTCCACGACTCGCTGCCGGTCTGTCCGACATCGACGTGACGGGCACCCAGTGCAATGACCCGTTCGATCTCGGACTCGCGGTCGTCGGGCCCCGGCGCAAGGTCGAGGTGCAGGCGGTTCTTGACCGACTTCTTGTCGGTCACCGGCATGAAGCAGATGCCCGTCGACGCGGTGACGTCGGTGCCGATGACGACCTCACGTTCCCGCTCGGAGAGGATCCGCCAGTTCAGTACCTCGGCCCAGAAACGTGCCAGCCCGGGCAGGTCGTGGGCGTCCACAACTATGTGGTGCAGTGCTAGTGGCATATCCCGTAGTGTGCCGTGACCGGCGCGTGCGATCACCTTTCCGGCAGGCGCTCGGTTCATCGGCGGCCCGGCACGAGCGGGGGAAGGTCACGTCCCGTCGGCGGTTCAGCTGAACCACCCCGGCGGTGGGAGGGTGCTGCGTCACGATCTGTATTACGCGGGTCATGCTTATCCGGTTAGGTCAGGTAGCTTGGGCAAATGCCGCGTCCTGACTTCCCCCGGACGATCGTTGAGTTCCAGCGCTGGTTTCCCGACGACGAGGCCTGCACGCAGTACCTGTTCGAGTCGCGTTGGCCGGACGGCTTCCGCTGTCCGCGGTGCGGACATGAGCACGCTTGGCCGGTGACCAAGCGCCGGGTGTTGTGGGAGTGCGCGGCCTGTCATCGGCAGACGTCGCTGACCGCGGGCACGGTGCTGCACAAGACGCGCACGCCGCTGCATCTGTGGTTCTGGGCGGCCTACCTGATGAGCACCCCAACGCCGGGGGTGTCGGCGCTGCAGCTGCAACGCCAGCTCGGGCTGAGTCGCTATGAGACGACCTGGATGATGCTGCACAAGCTGCGCCGGGCGATGGTCAACCCCGAACGCGATCCGCTGAGCGGCGAGGTCGAAGTCGACGAGTGCTACATCGGCGGGCCCGAAGCCGGCCTGCGCGGCGGACGCCAACATGGCGACAAAGCCCTGGTCGTGGTGGCCGTAGAGGTCCGGGGCACCGCCAGCGGCCGGGTGCGGCTGGCCGTCGTTCCCGACGCCTCCGGCCCCACCCTGACCGGCTTCGTCCGCGCCAACATCACCGCCGGCGCGATCGTGCACACTGACGGCTTCCGCGGCTACCGACCGCTGCCCAGCCACGGTTACCAGCATCGCCCGCACAGCCAACTTGCCGCTCGCGCCGCCGGTGCGGACATTGACGAGATCCTGCCCCGCGTGCACCGGGTGATCTCCAACCTCAAGAGCTGGCTGCGAGGCACCCACCGCGGCGTGTCCGGTGAACACCTACAGGTCTACCTCGACGAGTACGCCTTCCGGTTCAACCGCCGCCGCACCCCGATGGCCGCCTTCCAGACCCTGCTCGGCTTACAAGCCCAACAGCCGCCAACCACCTACCGGCAGATCGTCGCCAGACCCGAGCCCTTCCCAGCTCACCTGATCTAACCGGATAAGCATGACGCGGGTAGTACAGAACCGGAGAGGCACTATGTGCCTGCGCGGAGGCAGGATCCGACGGCCGCTAACGGATCACCACTGGGCGGGGTGAACGAACACAGCGGCCGGCCGGCCGAGCCATTGTGTGATGCGCATCGCGAGATCCATGTCCGCCAAGCGAGCAGTTCGCAGGTTGGTCAACCGGCTTGGCGTGCAGTTGAGTTGCTCGGCTAGCTCTGCCCACGTGAGTTGGCGTGCACGGCGTTGCGCATCGAGTGCTGCGTGTACTTGACTCAGGTCCCAGCGAAGTCGGCTGTCCGTCGCTGCCTCCGGCAGTCGAACATCGCCTACATCCACGACCGGACCTGCCAAGAACTCCTCCGGCGCGCGGCGAATCCATCGCAAGATGATCAGCGCGTACTGACAGGACATCGCTCCTCGCTTCGCGGTTCTCACGAGCGCTCCTGGGCACAACGAATGATCCGACAGCCGTGCGTTGAGTTCTGCGGACTGCTGCCACAGTTCGTCGGCAAGCGCCGTCCAGCCCAACCCGCGGTCAACGCGTTGGGCGTCGAGGGCGCTGATGAGCGCGCTGCCGTCAAAGACCGGCAGAGCTCGCATGCGCGCAAGCATAAACGTGCGGCACAGGTGGCGCGGGCTGATCGTAAGTGATACCTTACCGTTAGTGCTCACTTACGAAGTAGACCAGTGGACCGCACTCGGCGATCCGACCAGGCGGGCGATCTTCGAGCGGCTGGCGGCGCGCCCGCAAGCCGTCGGCGAGCTGGCCCTGGAGATTCCGGTCAGCCGCCCCGCCGTCTCACAGCACCTCAAGGTGCTCAAGCTCGCCGGGCTGGTCACCGACCGGGCCGTCGGAACCCGCCGTATCTACCAGCTGGACCCGACCGGCCTCAGCGCGCTTCGAGCCGACCTCGAGCGCTTCTGGATGCAGGCCTTGGCGACTTACAAGCAGATCGTCGAGCAACCGACAGAGGAGGACAAATGACCGCTCAGGCAGAGCAGACCTCGATCCGGACCGACGTCGTCGTCGAGGCGCCGATCGAGCGCGCCTTCCGGGTCTTCACCGAGCAGTTCGACGTGATCAAGCCGCGCGACCACAACCTGCTCGAGGTCGACATCGCCGAGTCGGTGTTCGAGCCACGCTCCGGCGGGCGCGTCTACGACCGCGGCGTCGACGGCACCGAGTGCCAGTGGGCGCGGGTGCTCGCCTACGAGCCGCCCAATCGCCTCGTCTTCAGCTGGGACATCAACCCGTCCTGGCAGATCGAAAGCGACCTCTCAATGACGAGTGAGGTCGAGGTGCGGTTCATCGCAGAGACCGCAGGGCGCACGCGCGTCGAGCTCGAGCATCGCCATCTCGACCGGCACCTCGACGGTTGGCAGGGCTTGCGCGAAGGCGTCGCCGGCAACGAGGGTTGGCCGCTCTACCTCGCGCGGTTCGCCGCCGCGATCGTCACGGTCGGCTCTTGATCACGAGCAGCGCGGCGGCGAGGTCGCCGAGTTCGGGCAACGTGATGCCGGTGCCGCCACCGGCCCAGCCGATCCAACCCGCCCGACTCGTGCCAACCTGCCCGGCATGGTAGGCAAGGAGAACCTGTTCCAGAAATCGGAGGTGTCCGGGTGGCCGCGTCGGTGCCCGCGAACACGGTCTCGCGGCGTACCGCCGCGGTCCTCGCCGCGGTGGTTGTCGCCGTCGTGTGCGTTGCGGTGGGGCTGGGGATCGCAGCCGTCGGGGCGATCGACCGCGCCGCTGACCGTGCGCCGGCCGAAATGGTCCGCGCTGTGCCCGCCGGCTATGAGCCGGTCGGCCAGGCCGCGCCGGTGGCCCGGACCGTGCCGCTGCCGATGGGCGACTGGACGGCGCAGCGCGGAGCGCAGATCGCGCGCCGCGCGGTGCGGTGGCTCAACTGGCCGTACAGCTTCGGGGCGGGCAGCGAGACCGGCCCGTCCTACGGCCATCCTGTCGACAGCGACTCGCGCAACGACGACACGGTGTACGGATTCGACTGCTCCGGCCTGACCATGTACGCCCTCGCGCCGTGGCTGCATCTCGACCACGACGCGGCGTCGCAGTACGCCGAGGTCGGGTCGTTCCACCCGACCATCGAGTCGCTGCAACCGGGTGACCTCGTGTTTTGGAGCAAGGACGGCACGGTGGCCGGCATCGGCCATGTCGCCGTGTACGTCGGAAACGGCAGCGTCGTCCAGGCGCCGCACAGCGGCGACGTGATCCGGGTGACGCCGATCTATGCGGTCGAACCCGGCACGATGGGCGCGACCCGCCCCCTCACCTGACGTCTGCCCGCCGACCCGCGCGACGGCGCGGACCGACCACTCACTGCGGGGGGCCGGCGGCGAGCACGGTCGTCGCAGCGTGCTCGTGCCAGTAGCCGTCCGTCCATCGGATCCGCACGGTGTCGCCCGGACGATGGTTCTGCAGCTCCCGCACGAGATCGAGCGCCGAGTGCACCCGGCAATCGTCGATGCGCACGATCTGGTTGCCGAGTTCCAGACCCAGCCGGTCGGCCGGCGATCCCGGGACGAGGTAGGTGATGAGCGCGCCGGTGAGGTACGGAGCGACGGCGGCCGCGAGGGAAGCGGCCGCCGCGACGCCCAGCGACGCGGCGGCCCCGACGTGCACCGCGGCGGACGCAACCCCGGCGCGCATCTGCGCGACGATCGGCAGCGCCTTGTCGATCGGGATCGCAAACGCGCTGCTGAAGCAGTTGCA
Source organism: uncultured Actinomycetota bacterium (assembly GCA_963797455.1). Lineage (GTDB taxonomy): Bacteria > Actinomycetota > Actinomycetes > Mycobacteriales > Jatrophihabitantaceae > Jatrophihabitans. The sequence continues at coordinate 1,716,791 of CAWCPK010000001.1, forward strand.
CGACACCGCAACGTGGCCGGCGGTGAGGATGCCGATCAGCTCACCGCGATCGTTGACCAACGCGCCACCGGAGTATCCGGGTTCGACGTCCACCTTGCTCAGGATCAGCCCGGTCAGGACGAGCGAGTCGCCGTTGACCTCGTTCGAGATCGACGTCGAGCGGCCCAGTGCGGTGATCGTCCCGCGCGTGACGCGAGGCAGACCGCAGCTGCCCTCGCCGTTGCCGACGGCGTACACCGTCTGACCGGCGGCGAGGTGCGTGGAGTCACCGATCTGCACGCCGGAAAGGTTGGTCGCGCCGGCCATCCGGACGAGTGCCAAGTCGTCGGCGAGGTCGGTGGCCACGACGGTCCCGTCGTACGCGCGCCCGTCACTCGGGTTGCGCAGCCGGATGCTCGCGGAGTTCGCGACCACGTGGTTGTTGGTGAGGACGTCGCCGGCGGCGTCGATGACCACGCCGGTCGCCGTGAGGTGGCCGAACGGCGGGTAGGCGAGCCGCGTCGTGATGTCGACGACCACCGGGTTGGTCGCGCATGCGACGAGGATCTCGTCGGCGGTCAGCGACGCACCCGCCACCTGCCGCGAATCGCCGACCAAAGTCCCGCCGGTCAACGCGGCCAGCGCGAGCGCCGTTGCGGCAAGCTTCGCTCTGCCCGATGGACGCCACCGGGGCGGGATCACCATTCGATGCTCGTCCCGCGCGGCCCCGGTCGGCCAGAGCCGCAAGACCTATCAGCGACGGGACCGGCGGTGAAATCCGCCACGGGCTATGAACCTTAGAAGGCGCCGTCAACTCAGCAGGACGGTCCGGTCCGGTCCCAATACCCTGGCCTACATGTATCGACGCGATCGCCGACGCCTCATCGCCGGCATCGGCGCCGCACTCGCCGTGGTCGCGACGGTGGTCACCGTCATCGTCACGAACAGCACGTCCAGTGACGAACAACCCCCTGGTATCGCGTCGGACGCCCTGAGGACAATTCCGTTGCAGGGCGCCAGCCTGGCCGCCGAGGTCTTCACCCCGAAGCGCGCCGCCGGCGCGCCGCTTCTCGTGATGCCCGCGTCCTGGGGCGTCGGGGCTTCCGAGTATCGGCATATCGCCACGTTGTTCGCGCGCTCGGGCTATCAGGTCGTCGCGTATGCCCAGCGTGGTTTCGGTGGATCGACCGGCAAGGTCGACTTCGCCGGGCGGGAGACCCAGCAGGATGCCAGCACTGTCATCAGCTGGGCGCTGCAGCACACCCGCGCGGACCCCGGTCACATCGGCATGCTCGGAATATCCTACGGAGCCGGGGTCTCGCTTCTGACCGCCGCACACGACCCGCGGGTCAGGGCGGTCGCGGCCATGAGCACCTGGGCGAACATCGCCAAGAGCTACGACGAGAACGACACACCCAGTACTTCGGTGCTGCGGATGCTCATCGGCGACCCGAAGATGCGCTCGAGCTTCGACCCCACCGTTCAGCGGCTGCAGAGCACACTCGCGGTGCGTCCGGCTTCCCTCGGCGCCCAGCTGCGCGCCATGTCCGCGAGCCGCTCACCGGACTCGCTCGTCGCCGAGCTCAACAAGAACAAGCCGGCGATCATGCTCGCCAACGCCTTCCAGGACTCGCTGTTCGATCCAGGGCAGCTCGTCGACTTCTCCGCCAAGCTCACTACACCCAAGCGTCTCGAGCTCGCCTCAGGCGACCACGGCGGGCCGGAGGCCAGCGCGTTGGCCGGCTCGCCCAACGACACGATCAACGACGCGCGCGCCTGGCTGGACCACTTCCTGCGCGGTGTGCAGAACGGGATCGACACCGAGGACCCGATCATCCTGCGCGACTCAAACTCCGGCGAGCTGCACACCTACCGCAGTTGGCCGGAGCCGAAGAGGTCCGAGCGGATCTGGCTGCCGGCACCCGGTGCGACGTTGTCCGCCCAGGTGGCCCGGGCCACCTGGACGGCGAGCCTGCGCACCGGCGTGGACAGCGGCGCGACGAGCGGACCCCCGCAGTACGTCCCCTCGTCCGCCTACAAGGCGCCGAAGATCACCATGACCGCCATCAAGACAGCCCAGACGTTCTTCTGGGACGGACCGGCGGTGACGGCCGGCGTCGACCTGGTCGGCACGCCGCAGCTGAACCTGAACCTCGCCTCAACCGCGCATGCTGCCACGATCTACGTCTATCTCTACGACGTGACGGCGGACGACATCGGAACCCTGGTCGACATGCAGCCGTATACCGCCGCCGGGCTGCAGCCCGGCAAGGCGCGGCCCGTCACGATCGCGTTGCGACCGATCTCGTGGCAGGTGCCATCCAACGACCGTCTGACGATCGTCATCGACACCGTCGACGAGCGGTACCAGTCGCTCAACCCGGCCGGCGCGCACGTAGCTATCTCGTCGACCAGGCAGCACCCCGCGGAGTTCACCGCACCGGTGCAGGGCTGAGCTCCGATCAGCCGCAGGTCTGGTCGAGGACCTGCACGTCGAGCGGCGTGACACCCGGCTGCCGCCAGACTTCCGGAGTGCCCGCGCCAGCGGGCTCGCGCAGATGCACCGCGATCGTGCGCGTCCGGCCGCGTGGCAACTCGAGATCGAAACGGAAGATCGGGTGCCCGACGTCTCGCTCGACCGACGCGGTGCTTGCCCGACCGTCCAACGTCACGCTCTCCAACTGGGCGCCGGGCGTCGCGTACAGATCGACCAGGGCATGGTTGTCACCGGGCCGTGCCGACGGCGGCGGGTCGTCGAGGCGGGACACGACGTAGGCCGGCAGGCCGGACGCCGGGGCGTTGTTCGTGAGCTTGATCGTCACCAGGACGTCCCGGTACGCGCTGCACCCAGTGCGTTCATACGTAAGCGACCGCGTCAGGTAGAAGTCGAGCTTACCCGCGGCGGCATTGTTGAGGATGAGCGCCGAGAAGGGCCTGTTGTCCTGCGGTATCGCGCCGGCGAACTGGCTGTCCTTCAGCAGCTGTTCGATGTTGGGGTTCTCCGACCACGCGAGCAACCGCTGCTCGCTGCCTGCTCTGCTCGCTGCCTGCAGGATCCCGAGCCCGGTGCCTGCGCCGCTGGTCAGTTTGCGTGAGGCGGCGCGCAGGACGGACACGAGGAACGCCTTGCGCGCGAAGTTGTCCGAGAAGATCGTGTACTCGTCACGCTGCGTCAGTGTCACGACGTTGCCCGCGTTGATCGTGGCGCCGTTGGGCAACGTGGCGGGGCCGGTGACGTCGAGGAAGTAGCTGAGCACCGTCGGATCGAGCGCGAGGACGCCGTCGACGCGCTGCCCGCTCATCTTCTCCCACATCGCCTGCCAGATGCGCGCCGCGTACGGGAAGTTGGGGCTGACGTTCGAGTCGACGAACGTCGAGGTCGGCAGCGACGGGCCGTAGGCGGAGGCGTACCCCGCGCCGAACGACAAACCGGTGGGGATGAGATGGTCCTTGCCCGGTGGCAGCAATGCCGCATCGCTCTCGAAGCGGGTGAAGTGCAGCTTGCCGTGATACGCACGCGCGATCGCGAACGCGCCCGGCAGCCCACCGGTTCCACGCAGCTCGGCCTCGTTCTGCAGCCCAATGAAGTAGGTCTGCGGACGGTCCTGGCCGAGCATCGTCGGCAGCGCCTCGGCGACCCGAGCCGCGGCGTCGACGTAGCCGCGGATCAACTCGATGTCCGAGGCGACGCGATCCCGGCCGTCGTCGACAGCGCCTATCCAGGTGCTCCTGGGCAGCTTGTCTAGCGCGTCGGCCCCCGCGGCGATGGTGCGCACCGCGCGCTCCAGCTCCGGAACCGCACGCATGAGCGGCTCGAGACGCAGCGTGTCGCCGGAGACCCTCAGCTTGGCGGGGTCCAGCGCGGCGACGATGTGCATCAGGTCGGGCATCGCACTCCCCACCCGGGCGCTCGCCGCCGTCGTCCCCCGCGCCACCTCGAGCGGGTCACCGAGCAGTGGCACGTGCGCGGCGACCCACCATGCCGGCCCGCTGGTGAGATCGTGCGCGCGGTTCGCGATCGCCGGGATGCCCTTCGCCACCTCCTGGGCGTCGTCGAGCCGGCCCTCGGCCAGCAGCTGCCGTACCTGCTGCAGCCGGTTGTCCAGACTCAGCGATTGCTGGCGGGCGAGCAGCGCGGTGATCATGATCCAGACCAGCCCCAGCCCGACTAGCGCACCGGTGACGAGCAGGGTGATCCGCACCGGACGCCGGTGATGACGCAGGTAGCGAAACCCGCGCCGCGTGTAGCGGCCGAGCGCCGAGCGACGCCACCTCGCGCGCAGCCGGCGGCGAAACGACGGCCGGTCAGCCACGATCAGCTGAACTCATTCGGCCGCGCACAGCAGCAGGATATCGGCGCCGACGCGCCGGCCTAGGCCATGCTCCGCTTGACCTCGTCGTAGACCCACCGGTAGGTGCGCTCGAGGCCGTCGGCGAGCGAGGTCGAGGGCGCCCAGCCGTAGCGACGCAGCATCTCGGTGTTGTCGCTGCTGCGTCCGCGGACGCCCTGCGGCGCGCTCAGGTTGTGGCGACGGTCGAGCGTAACGCCGGCGATCTGCTCGACGATGCTGACCATCTCGTTGATGGTCACGAGTTGGTCGCTGCCGAGGTTCACCGGCTCGGCGAAGTCTCCGTCGGTGATGGTGCGGGTGCCGCGCACGCAGTCGGCGATGTAGGTGAAGGTGCGGGTCTGCTTGCCGTCGCCCCAGATCTCGATCGCGGTGTCGCCGGTGATCGAGGCTCGGGCGACCTTGCGGCAGATCGCGGCCGGCGCCTTCTCGCGGCCACCGTCGTAGGTGCCGAACTCGCCATAGACGTTGTGGAAGCGCGCCACCCGGGTGGTCACGCCGTAGTCCTCCAGGAAGTGCCGGCACATCCGCTCGCTGAACAGCTTCTCCCAGCCGTAGCCGTCCTCCGGCATCGCCGGATAGGCGTCCGCCTCGCGCAGCGCGATGACGTCCGGCGAGGTCTGGTGCTCGGCGGCGTAGACGCACGCGGACGACGAGTAGAAGTATCGGTCGACGCCGAACTCGCGGGCGGCCATCAGCACGTGTGTGCTGGTCAGCACGGACAGCATGCAGGCGGCCTTGTTGTTCTCGATGAACCCCATGCCGCCCATGTCGGCGGCCAGGTTGTAGACGACCGAAGCGCCGTCGACCGCTGACCGCGCCGTCTCGAGGAGCGAGACGTCACCCTGCACGCTCTGCGCATCCGGGTGCACCTGGTACCATTCGTCGAGCGGCTTGACGTCGACACCACGCACCGAATGGCCGTCGGCCAGCAGCGCTCCCACGAGGTGCCCCCCGATGAAGCCGCCGGCTCCCGTGACGACCGCGTCAACCGTTGAACTCACTTCTGGCTTCCTTCCCGACTGGCTTCACGCACGGCGCCGGCAGCCCTCCTGGCGCGCCGGCTCGTGTCGCCTCTACCGTCTTGCAACGAGTGAGCGTTGTCCGAGGTGCGGTAGTAGGTGTAGCCGTATTCGCGGTTGTTGCGCCGGACCGGCGTCCGGTTCAGCACGACGCCGATCAGCTTGGCGTCGACGCGCTCCAGCGCCCGCACCGCGCGCTCGACGTTGGTGTCGGTCGTCTGACCGTGCCGGGCGACGAGCAGGGTGCCGTCGGCGAGCGCTGCGACCTCGGAACCGTCCGCGACCGGCAGCAGCGGCGCGGTGTCGATCACGACGTAGTCGACGCTCTCGAGCAGCGACCGGATGACGTCCCGGACGTAGGACGACGCCAGGACCTCGCTGGGGTTCGGCGGCGTCGGGCCGGACGCAAGCACGTACAGAGTGGAACCGGCGTGCTGCAGCGCGTCGTTGAGCGCGATCTGCTGAATGAGCACACTGGTCAGACCGACCGGGCTCACCAGGCCGAGCACCTTCGCAACCGTCGGGCGGCGCAGGTCGGCGTCGACGAGGCAAACGCTGAAGCCGGCTTCGGCGAGCGTCGACGCCAGGTTGATGGCGACGGTCGTCTTGCCCTCCTCAGGTAGCGAGCTCGTCACCGCGATCACCCGCGGGTGCTCGTCCACGTTCGCGAACTGCAGATTCGCGCGCAGCTGCCGGAAGTTCTCGGCGCGGATGTTGCGGTTTCCGGCGCGCGTGGCAATCGGGTGCCGCTCTGTCCACGGGTCCTCGACGATGACGCCCATGACCGGCGCGTCGGCGACCTTGCCGAGCACCTCGGGCTCCTTGATCCGGTTGTCGAGGATGTCACGGACGACGGCCACAACGGCACCGACGAGCAGGCCGAGCAGGATGCCGAGCGAGATGTTCAGGATGGGCTTCGGGCTCGCCGGGCTCCCCGGCTGGACCGCGGGCAGCGAGACGAAAAGCTTCACCGCGTCGGTGTAATGCTCGATGTTCTGGACCATCCCGCGGGCGGCCGAGTTGGCGAGATTCGCGGCGCGCGACGCAGAGCCGTCGGTCGCGGTGACGTCGATGAGCAGGGACCCGGTTGCGACGCTCGTGCTGAGCTTGCCGCACAGCTGGCTGTCGGTGAGGCCCAGATGCAGGTCCTGCTGGATGTACTTGAGGACTTCCGGAGCGCAGTACGTCTTCGCGAAGCTCGGTACCTGACCAGCGAGGTAGGCGGTCGATTGGGCTTGGACCGACGGATCCGCCGTTGTGGAGGTGGTGACGAAGACCTGTGCGCTTGCCTGGTACGAGTTCGGCGTGAGGTTCGTGATGAGGAGGGCCATCCCGGTCGAAACCAGGATGAACACGACCACGAGCAGCCATCGCTCGCGCAGCACGCGAAGATATGCGCGTAAGGCCACTGTCGAACCCCCTTTGGATGCGTTGCGGCCTGCGCCGCGCCACGACCCGGATGCCGGTTTGCAGGCGGTATTCGCGGTGCGCAGAACCACCTCTGTTACGAAACGAGGCGGCTGGGTACTTGGTGACGTTCCCTAGCTGACCGAAATACGTGCGTATCCTCTGACCGCACCGGCGTCGTTGTACCGGACGAACGTGTGTGTGCCGATCGCACGGGTGCCTATTTCAGGAGAGCCGGATGCCGGACCGACTGCGCGGTCGCGTCGCGGTGCCGGCTGTCCTGCTCGCGACGATTTCCGTCGAGGCCATCGCGCTGCGCGCCCATACGCTCGGGGTCCTGATGATCGCGTTCGTGTCCGGGGCCGCGATCGTCGTTCTCGTCCTTCAGGCCAGCATCGAGAACATCGCGCTCGCGGCCGCCTACGCCTGTGCGTTCACTCTGACCTGGAACGGGTGGTTCGTCGGCCCGTTGCGGCCCGGCGACGTCCTCATCCTGATAACGCTGATGCTGCTGGCGGTGGCGAACCCGAACAGCGCGTTCCGGATGCCTCCGTGGTGGGTGAAGCAGCTCGCGCTGGTGATCGCCGCCCTCGCGCTCATCACGATCTTCTTCCCGCCGAATCCGGTCTACCTGTCGCACCGGATCGTGCTCGACGCGGTCGGCCAGCCGATCGTCGACACCAAGACGTCGATCGCAGCCGCCAATCTCGGCACCGCTTTCAAGTTCATCGTCGCCGTCTTCGCCACTCCAGTCGCGTTTGTGGGCGCCTCCCGGATCGATCCGCGAGCGGCCCGCCGCCTCGGCGTCGCCTTCGCCGCCGGCGCCGCGCTGTCCGGCTGGGCCGCCACTCTCGACCACCTCGGAACCGACTTCGGCCGCATCATCACGCGAATCCCGGACGGCGGCTCGCGCCAGCTCGGTTTCGCGAACCACCCCAACTTCCTCGCCGCCGGCACGGTGCTGGCCGTGCCGTTCGCCTTCTGGCTGTTGTTCTCCACGAACCGCAGGGAACGGCTGCTCGGTATGGCCTGCCTGCCCGGCCTGCTCGGCGGCGTCTATGCGAGCGGCTCGCGCGGCGGAGCCGTCTGCGCGGTGCTCGTACTCGGTGCCTGCGTCCTGCTGCACTCGCGCACCCGGATCCATTCCGCGACCATCGCGCTCGGCGCCGCGGTGCTGCTGCTGTTCGCCGGCGGGTTGTTCCCCTCGCTCGGGCACGCGATCTTGAAGGCCACCCGGCTGGCCGGCGGAGCGACGACGTCCGGCAGCGACACGGTCCGGTCGCTCGTCGGGCACCAAGGTGTGCTGGACTTCCGGCACTCACCGATCCACGGCATCGGGTTGCAGGCGTCGTTCGACGCGTCGCAGGTGTACCTGCAAGAACTCGCGTCCGGAGGACTCATTCTGTTCGTCGCGATGCAGGTCTACATGGGCGGCGCGATCTTCACCGCCTGGGGTTATCTCAAGCGCAATGACATGGCTGTCGCGGTCGTCGGCTCACTCGCGGCCGTCTTGGCGTTGAACTGGTTCGAAGCCGATCTGACCGACCGGTTCTACTACGTTCCGGCGGCCATCCTCCTCGCGATGGTGCACGCGAACACGATCGAAGACGAGCAAGGCCAGACCGACCGCGGGGAACATCTCGTACGACGTACAACCGACGGTCTCGCGCCGTGGCATCGCCATGCGACGCAACTGAGGGGGGCGCCATGAGTGGCGAGACAACGGGCTTGGCGCTGGTCAGGTATGAGCTGCGACGGGTGGCGCAGACGCGACGCACCTTCGTCAACTGGCCGACGCTGTTGCGCCAGATGGTGGCCGAGAAGGCCGGCCGTGGCACCGCGGAGCTCGAGTTCGTCACCCGCAGCAGCGTACGGATCACGACGCCGAACGTCCCCGGTGCGCGGCTGCCGCTGTACGAGCAGTTCGCCGACGACTGCTACCGGCTGGGCGAGCTGCTGGCCCCGCTCCAGGGCAAGGCGCTGCAGGTGTTCGACGTCGGTGCGCACATCGGATCGTTCGCCACCAACGTCGCCATGCTGCATCCGCAGGCGCTCATCGAGTGTTACGAGCCGTCGGCGCAGAGCGCACGATACCTGCGCCGCAACGCCGAGCAGAACGGGCTGGCCGACCGGATCACCGTGCACGAGGTGGCACTCGCGGACAAGGACGGCACCGCGCTGTTCGACGACAACGACGGCGGCAGCGTGCACAACGGCCTGATGCGATCCGACGAGCGCCTGGTCGAGGGCGTCGACGCCATGACGTCGAGGCACGCCGTCGAGGTGCCCACGACGACGTTCGACACCGCGGTCGCGGCGGCCCCGGCACCGCCGAACGTGGTGAAGATGGACTGCGAGGGCGGCGAATACGCGCTGGTGTACGCGTCCGCGCCGGAGAGCTGGGCGACCGTGCAGGCCGTCGTGATGGAGTACCACCCGGTCGCCGGCGAGTCGTGGGACGCCCTGCGCGCCTGGTTCGCCGACGTCGGGCTGCAGGTCGTGCGGCACAAGTCCGAGCGTGCCGGGCTCGGCACCGCCTGGCTCACGCGTTCCAGCGGCTCGTCCGCTTAGCAGTCAGGGACACGGGGCCATGCGCATCGCTTTTCTGGTCAACGGAATGACCGGGTACCTGGACGGTCAGTACCGGCAGCTGCACAAGCTGGGTCACGAGTTGCTCGTCGTCACGCCGGCATCGCCCGAGGCGTCCGGCGAGGCGATGGCCGACACCGCGTTCGCCGGGTTGGGCACCGAGGAGTACGCGCAGGTGATCGGCTGGGCGAGCCCGCCGAAGCCCGCGGCGCTGGTCGCGGGGGTCACCGCCTTCGCGCCGGACGCGGTCCTGATGACGTCGTGGAATTACACGCCGGCGTACCGCGCGGTCATGCGGGCGCTGCCGAGCGAGGTCGTCCGGATCCTCATCATGGACAACCTCTGGCGCGCCGCCCCGAAGCAGTGGCTGGGACGGCTCACCCACCGGCTCTACGTCGACACGGTGGCCGACGCCGCGCTGGTGCCGAGCGACCGCACTGAGTTCTACGCCCGCCGGCTCGGCTTCGGCCCGGCAGACGTGATCCGCGGCTCGCTGTCTAGTGACGTCGACCTGTTCGGGTCCCTGCCGCGCGGCCCGGCCGACTTCGCGGCGCGCCGTAGCTTCCTGTACGTCGGCCGGCTGGTCTGGCACAAGGGCGCCGACGTGCTCGCCGAGGCGTACCGCATCTATCGCGACCTCGTCGACGATCCGTGGGAGCTGTCGGTCGCCGGCATGGGTCCGATGGACGGGCTGCTGCGCCCGCTCCCCGGCGTGACGATGCACGGCTTCGTGCAGCCGGCGGAGGTCGCCCGGCTCATGCGCGCGTCGTCGAGCTTCGTGCTCCCGTCGCACATCGAGCCGTACGGCGTCGCGGTGCACGAGGCCGCGGCCGCCGGGCTGCCGATCCTCTGCTCCGACTTCGCCGGCGCTGCCCCGGCGTTCGTCCAGGACGGCGCCAACGGCTGGATCGTGCCCGCCGGCGACGCCCGGCAGTGGGCGCAGGCCATGGCCCGGATGAGTGCCCTCGACGCCGAGCGGCTCGCGGCGATGTCCGACGTCAGCCGGGCGTTGTCGACCCGGCTGAGTCCGGCCATCTGGGCGCTCAACGTGCAAGAAGAGATCGAGCGGCGCCGCGCGGCAGGCGGCGGCCGGCTGAGTTAGCCTCAAACAGCTCGCGCCGAGTGCCGCACGCAGCGGCGGTCGGCGCGCACTACCCGGAAGGTGATCTTCGACGTGATGCGTTCCCAGCTCTACTGGACGCGGCGCCTTGCACAGACCCCGAGCACGTTCTCGAACTGGCCGCAGATCATGCGCGACATGGTGCGCGGACGGTTCGGAACCGGGCCCGAGGCGCTCACCTTCCGTACCCGGTCCGGGTTGCGCATCGACACCCCGAACCGCCCCGGCGCGCGGGTGCCGCTGTACGAGATCTTCGCCGAGGACTGCTACCGGCTCAGCTGGCTGCTCGGCCCGCTGCTGGACCGGCCGATCCGCGTCATCGACATCGGCGGGCACGTCGGCACGTTCTCGTGCCGGCTCACCCAGCTGCATCCGCGCGCGACCGTGCAGGCTTTCGAGCCGTCCCCGACGACGGCCGGGTTCCTGCGCCGCAACGTCGCGGCCAACGGTGTGGCCGACCGGGTCACCGTCTACGAGAAGGCGCTGGCCGCGACGACCGGCTATGCGGTGTTCGACGACAACGGCGCGGGCAGCGGCCTCAACGGGCTGCAGGCGCTCGGGCATACGACGGGCACGGCCACCAAGGTCGAGACGCTCGCCTTCGACGACGCCATCGCGCTCGACACCGCGCCCGTCGACGTCGTGAAGATCGACTGCGAAGGCGGCGAGTACGACCTCGTGCTCGGCTCTGCTCCGCAGAGCTGGGCGAACGTCCAGCGCGTGGTGATCGAGTACCACCCGGTAGCCGGCAAGTCATGGGACGACGTGCGCGACTACTTCGCCGCCGGCGGGCTGCACGTGCAGGACGAGAAGACGAGCAACGGTTACGGGTGCGCCTGGCTCTCGCGCGAGCCGCTGCCAGCCTGACCAGTGGTTCGCCTGCCGCCGCGGCTGCGGCCCCTGTTCCCCTATCTGAAGCCGGCGTATGTGCACGCGACGCGGCTGGCCGCGCCCGCGGCGCAGTGGCTGTCCCGCACCCGTGGTGGCAGCCTGCCCACCGGGGTGGTCAACACGCTGCACCAGGCGGCCACGTCGTCGGGCGGCCGCTACGCGCGCGCGCGCTCCGCCGAGGTGATCGACCGTCCGGCCGTGATGGCCGGTTGGCCGGCCGGTCTGCCACTCGCCGATAGCAGCGACGGCGAGACGCTGGCCGAGGTCGGGGCCGCCGAGCTGCCCGGCGGCCGGGTGCTCGGCCCGTACCGTGCGGTGATCACCGGCCGCGGCGACCTCGTGCAGGACGTGAGCTGGTACTTCGGCACCCGGCGGCCGCGCGAGCACCCGCTTTTCCTCAAGCCGTTCGCGGGCGAACCGCTGCACGTCGACGGACGTCTCGGGGTGCTCGCGTGCCGCGGCGACGACAACTACTACCACTTCCTGATGGACGTGCTCGGGCGACTCGCGGTCGCCGAGCACGCGTCCGACGTCGCCGCTCCGGACCGCTGGTTCGTGCCGGTCCGGACCCGGTTCCAGCGCGAGCTGCTCGACCTCGTCGGCATCGGCACGGAGCTGCGGCTCGACGCCGCCGAGCATCCGCACGTCCGGGCCGACGTCCTCGTCGTTCCCGCACCGCCGGCCATGACCGAGAAGAACCCGCCGTGGGTGGTGCAGTGGCTGCGCGAGCGGTTGTTGCCGCGCGCGCGGCTACCGCGGCCGCGGCGCCGGATCTTCGTCACCCGCGGCCCGTCGGCGAACAACCGGACCGTCGTCAACGAGGCGGCGGTGCTGGCGCTGCTGGCCGAGCGCGGTTTCGTCGCGATTGACCCGGGCGCGATGTCGGTCGTGGAGCAGATCGAGGCGTTCGCCGGCGCCGAGTTGATCGTGGGGCCGCACGGCGCCGCGCTGGCGAACCTGGTGTTCGCGAGCGCGGGCGCCGCGGTCGTCGAGCTGTTCCCGGCCGGCTGCCTGCTCCCCGACTACTGGCGGCTGGCCTGCGGCGTTCCCGGGTTGCGCTACCGCTACTTGTCTGCGCCGGGGCGGGCACCGCGCCGCGGCCGTGCGACCGCAATCGTGCGCGACATCGAGGTCGATCTCCGCGAGCTCGCGGCATTGTTGGACGAGCTGGGCAACAGAACCCCGCACTAGAGTGCGCGGCTCGACCGGCGCCCCGGCTAGCCAGCGCGTTCGGACGCAGCGATGCGGTGCGGCCGCTTGACCTCGGGCCGCTGGAGGTGTGGCTGGGTGTCCGCCCATTCCATGACGTCGCGGGCCAAGTGCTTGCCGATCACGTGATGCATGTACGGGGTCCAGTGGAAACCGTCCGGGATGGCGACCTCGAGATTGCCCTCGGCGTACTGGTCGACGAGCTCAGTAACCCCGAAGAACCGGACGTTCGGTTTGCCGAACCGCTCGATCATCTCCGCAGCGCCACGGTTGAACTCGTCGATCCGCGCCGCCATCCCCGGGAACCAGGATTCGTACCGCTTCGCCGGCGGCAGGACCTCGAAGACGATCACGAGTGGACTACCGACGGTTAGCAGCTGCTTGATCAACTGCTTGATGTCACGTACGCAGCGCCGCGGCCGGATGCGCTTGGTCACCGTGCCGATCCACGACTTGTCGGCGCGGGCCTGCAGGCGTGCGAGGAACATCCACACAGGTCGGAGCACGTGCTTGCGGTAGCGGTCGCGAACAAACCCGGGCCGATTCCGCAAGCTATTTGCGTGCCGCTCCAACCAGTGCGGCAGGAACAGGTGGACCGACTCGTACTGGCCGTAGGTGAGGACGATGACGTCAGGCGAGAAGCCGAGGACCTGCGACTCCCAGTCGCGCAGCGCGGTCTTGGCGAGCTCGGACGGCACGGAGATCGTCTGCACCGAGGTAGCCCGGCCGGCAGCGAGCAGCTCCGCCTCGGTAGCGCGGGCGAAGTTGAAATCGGTGCGCGGGCCACCCGCGGGCGACATCCACGAGATGTTGGACGGCCCCTTGAAGAGCACCCGGATGGGCAGCTGCAGCGGCTCTGGCATAGCGGTTCGCTCTTCTCCTCAGTCAGGCTCGGCAACCCGTCCGCATCGGCGCGCTGCGGCTCGAGGTCTGTATTAGTGTCTGCCAGATGTCGTCGTCCAGCACGTTGAACGAGCACACGTTCAGCGAATTGGTGTTCTCCGATCTCGCCCGATATCGAGCAGATCTCACCCCCAGCTGGGTCAACGTGCTCGCTCGCTCCCTGACGACCCCGGGGCTGATCGCCTCATTGGTCCTCCGCGCGCAGCAGTGCTTGTTCCGCAGTGGCCACGTCCGGCTGGCCAACATCATGCGCACAGTCGGCAACGTCGTGATCGGTGCCGACTTCGGACCCGGCATGCGGATCGGCACTGGGTTCATGATCGTGCACCCGGTAGGCGTCGCCATCGGATACGGCCTCACAATCGGTAACAACGTCTCTATTGCGGGCGGGGTAACGGCCGCGGCGCGTTACTACGACGCGCGGGCCGAGCAGGAGTTCGCCACGATCTGCGACGGCGCGGTTATCGGAGCCCACGCGGTGCTCGTCGGCGGGGTCCGAATCGGGACGAATGCCATGATCGGCGCGAACTCCGTCGTGCTCTCCGACGTGGCGGACAACGCCGTGGTGATGGGCAACCCTGCGCGGCAGGTCGGCACTCGGGAGACCGAATCGTGAACTCCGGATACGAACCGGCCGAGCACTACGACCACGTAACCGCGACGTGGCGGTTGCTGCTCGGTGATGAGCTGCACTACGGCGTGTTCGCCAACGGCGACGAGCCATTGCCCGTGGCGACCGCCGAGCTGACTCGCCGGATGATCCACGCAGCGCAACTCGCGCCGGGCCTCGACGTCCTTGATGTCGGATGCGGCTCGGGCGCGCCGGCCTGCCGGCTGGCCGCCGAGTTCGGCGTCCGGGTCCTGGGCATCACGACGAGCGCCGTCGGCGTCGCCGAGGCAACCGCGCGGGCCGCCGCAGCAGGGTTGCCGGACGCTCGCTTCGAGCAGCGCGACGGCACCGACACCGGCCTGCCGGACGAGTCCTTCGACCGCGTCTGGGTGCTCGAGTCATCGCACCTGATGCGCGAGCGCGAGCGGCTCGTCAGCGAGTGTGCCCGGGCGCTGCGACCGGGCGGGCGGCTCGTGCTCTGCGACCTGATCCGACACCGGGAGATCCCGTTCGACGAGGTGCGCGGGCGGCGGGCGGACTTCGTCACCTTGCGCGCCGCCTTCGGCGACGCCCACTTCGAGCCGCTCGACTTCTACGCGGAGACGGCCCGCCGCCACGGGCTCGTCGTCGAGCGGGCCGACGACCTCACGAGCGCGACGCTGCCGACCTTCGACCGCTGGCGCGCCAACGCGAACACGCATCGCGCAGAGGTGGAACGCACGCTCGGCGTCGACGGATTCGAGGCATTCGTCCGGTCTTGCGACATTCTCGAGGCTTTCTGGCGCGACGGCACGTTCGGCTACGGCCTGATCAGCGCATTCAAATCGCCGCTGGCTCGTTAGTTCTCGAGGAGGCGCTCGCCGTGCGCCCCGCTGCCGGTTGCCGAACGAACGGAGTTCTCCACGCCATGACCACCTCGCAGACCGACGTCGAGCAGACGATCCGCGCGTTCCTCGTGCGGGCGAAGAAGCCGGTCGACGATCTCAGTCCGGAGACACCGCTCTTCGCCGACGGGATCGGCCTCGACTCGCTCGAGACCGCCGAGCTGTCGGCGATCATCGAGGACGAGCACGGTGTCGACCCGTTCTCCGGCGGCGAGATGCCCCGGACCGTCGGCGACATCCTGCAGTTCTACGGTGCCGCGGTCGCCGACGCTTGATCGAACTGCTGAGCCGCGCGGCCTCGGATGACCCCGGCTGCGCCGCGATCATCACCGACGACGCGACCGTCAGCTACGGCGACCTGCAGCGCCGAGCCGAGTCGGTCGCGGCGGGATTGCGGCTGCGCCGGATCAGCCGCTTCGCGATCCTCGACCACGACCCGGCGACCGTGGTCGCACTGCTCGCCGGCGCCTCACTGGCGGGTGCCGAGGCCTGCCAGTACCCGCCCAGTGACGATCTCGTCGAGCTCGAGGCACTCGCCGCGCGCTTCGCCCACGACGTCGTCGTCACGACGCGCGAGGACCTACCCGCCGGCATCGAGTGCTTGCGCCCCGACGTATTGACGGGCGGCGACCCGGACGGCACCGTAGCGGCGACCGAGCGACCGCATCTCGTCCTGACGACGGGCACCACCGGCACCCCGCGCGGCGTGCGCCACGACTGGAACCGGCTGCTGCGCTCGACCAGGCTCATCGCGCCCGGCGCAGGCCAGCGCTGGCTGCTCGCCTACGGTCTGCACCAGTTCGCCGGGCTGCAGATCCTGCTGCACGTCTTCGCCGCGGGCGCGACGCTGGTCGCGCCGGCACCCCGCCGGCCGCGCGAAGGGCTCGCCGCGATGCGCGCGCACCGCGTCGACCACGCCAGCGCCACCCCGACGTACTGGCGCTTCCTGCTCGCCGAGTTGCGGGCCGACGGCGGGCAGGTGCCGCAACTCAGGCAGATCACGCTCGGCGGCGAGGCGGTGCCGGCTCCGGTGCTCACCGAACTGGCGGCCACCTTTCCGGACGCCAAGCTCTCGCACGTCTACGCAGCGAGCGAGTTCGGCTCGAGCGGCTCCGTCCGGGACGGGCGCAGCGGCTTGTCGCTCGACGTGCTGTCGCGCGGCGACGACGCCGACGTGGCCATGAAGATCGTCGACGGCGAGCTGTGGGTGCGTTCGCGCACCGGCATGCTCGGCTACTACGGCGAACCGCCGGTCGACCCGGACGCGTGGCGGCCCACCGGCGACCTCGTCGAGATCGTCGGCGACCGCATCACGTTCCGGGGCCGCACATCGGAGATCATCAACGTCGGCGGGGTGAAGGTGCACCCGCTGCCGATCGAGGAGCGGGTCGGGGCGGTGCGCGGTGTCGACCTCGCACGCGTGTACGGCCGGCCCAACGCGTTGACCGGTGCCATCGTCGCGCTCGAGGTCGTCGCGTCGCCGGGTGCGGATCGCGACGCCGTCGAGACGGAGATCCGCGCGGCCTGTTCCGACCTGCCGGCCCCGAACCGGCCGCGCAGCATCAAGTTCGTCGAGTCGGTCGCCACGGCCGGTGACAAGATCGTCAGGAGACAGTCGTGACCGCGGTCGAACCACGTGTCGTCGTCGTGACCGGCGGGAGCCGGGGTCTCGGCGCCGGGATCGTCCAGTCGTTTCTCGACTCCGGTGATCTGGTCGCGACGTGCGCGCGCTCGGCCACCGAGCAGACCGAGGCGTGGGCGGCCGATCCGGCGTCCGCGGACCGGTTCCTGTTCACCAAGGCCGACCTCTCGTCGTCGGCGGACGCGCAGACGTTCGTCGCGGCAGTGATCGAGCGATGGGGCCGCGTCGACGTCCTGGTCAACAACGCCGGCGTGGCGCGCGACGGCATCCTCGCGATGGTCGGCGACGACGACATCGACACGGTCATCGACCTGAACCTCAAGGGCACGATCTACGTCACGCGGCTCGTCAGCCGCCGCATGCTCGCCCGCGGCAGCGGCAGCATCGTCAACATCTCCTCGATCGTCGGCCGCTCCGGCTATCGCGGGCTGGCGGTGTACAGCGCGACGAAGGCGGCCCTCGACGGGTTCACCCGCGCCCTTGCGCGCGAACTCGGTTCGCGCGGGATCACCGTGAACGGCGTGGCGCCGGGTTACCTGCGCACCGAGCTGAGCCACGGCCTCGACGAGGAGCAGCTCAACCAGATCGTGCGCCGTACGCCGGCCGGGCGGCTGGGTGAACCGGCCGATGTGGCACGCGCCGTGCAGTTCCTGACCGACCCGGCGAACAGCTACCTCACCGGCCAGGTCCTCGTCGTGGACGGAGGGCTGACGTGCTGACCTGCGCCGGCAGCTCGGCGCGCCGTCGTGGGAGAGAGCGCCGGCCATGCCCGTCACGCTGATCGTCGAACCCGATCTCGGCGGCCACCGCTTCCAGGCCGTCGCGCACGTCGCGCTGCTCGCGGCGCGCACCGGTGACGTCGTGCTGCTCACCTCGGCCGGCGCGACGACCAGCGACGAGTTCAAGGTCTACCTCTCCGGCGTCCCGGTGCGGGCCTACGAGGTGTTCGACTCGATCTACCCGACGACCGAGCAGCTGCTGGCAGCGATCACCGCGCAGTGTGCCGCGCAGGATGTCGGCACGGTCGCGGTCATGGACGCCGACCAGTCGCTCAAGCGGTGGTGGTACCGGGCGCCGCGCGCGTTCCGCGACCTGGCCCGGCGGCCCCGCGTGGTGTTCTTCCTGACCCGCTACCCGGCGAAGCTGCGGCTCACCGACCGGTTCGGCTGGATGCTGCGGATCTCCAAGGGCATCCTCTCGCTCGCCGCGATGGCGACCGGCAGCCTGCACCACGTCGCCGGATTCGCCGGCCGCGAGGACATGACACCGGGGTGGCTGGTCAAGCGGGCCCGCGACCCGGCGATCTGCGACTACCACTCGCGGGACCGCGCCGCGCTGCGCGCCGAGCTCGGGCTGCCTCCCGACCGGCGGCTCGTCGGCGTCTACGGCGTCATCAGCGAGCGGAAGAACGCCCGGCTGATCTTCGAGGCGATGCAGGACGCGCGCGTCGACGCCGATCTGCTGCTCGCCGGCACCGTCCAGCCCGAAGTCACCGCGTGGATCGATGCGCTGCCCGACGACGACCGCGCGCGGGTGATCGTGTTCAACGGCTTCCTCGACAACGCGCTGCTCGACAAGCTCGTCGCGGCCGTGGACGTCGTGCCGATCGCGCTCACCAACAACGGCCCGAGCGGGATCATGGGCAAGGCGCTGGCCGCCGAGGTTCCGGTGATCTCCGCCGGTTCCGAGGTGCGGGCCCGAGAACTGCGCGCGACGGACGGCGGCGAACTCGCCGAGCTGACTGCCGAGAGCATCGGCGCCGCGCTGCACCGGGTGTTCAGCGCCGACCCGGACGCCCCGCGCCGCAACACCGTCGCGCAGGCGACCGCCGAGAGCTTCGCCGAGACGCTGCTCGGCGTGGGTGCCGACGGCACCGTCCGCAGCGGCCGGACTTCGCGACGCGCGGTGAGATGATCGGCCGACGATGAACCCGGTCCTGCGCAGCGCGGCGGCGCGGTTGCTCTCGTTCATACCGACCGCGATCGCCACGCTGCTGACGAGCCGGTTGATCATCTCGCAGTACGGCGTCGTCGCCTTCGACGCGTTCATGCTCATCCTGACGCTGATCAGCCTCGTCCCGCTGAACAACCTCGGCGTGGGCGCCGCGGTCACGTCCGCATACGCCGAGGAGGGCCCGCGGTCCGAGCGGTCCGAGCAGGTGACGCTCACCGCGGCCCGCACGCTGTTGGTGTCGATGCTCGGCACGGCGGCAATCGCCCTCCTGCTCGCCGGCGTGGGTGCGTGGCCGCGACTGCTCGGCGCCGCCTCCGGGCCGAACGTGTATTACGGCATCGCGATGACCGTCTACGCCGTGAGCTTCCTGCCCGGGCTCGGGCAGAGCATGCTGCTCGGGCTGCATCGCAATCACGTCACGGTCGTCGTGCAGGCGTTCTTCACACCGACGATCCTGCTCGGCGTCGGGCTGGTTCTCGCGCTGAGCGACAACGGCGCCCTCGTCCTCATCGTCCCGCCCGCCGCACTGGTGCTGAACAACGTCGTCACCAGCGTCATCGCGACGCGCGGCGCCGGCATGTCGTGGCGCTGGCTCGTCCACGCGATCCCGCGGCGCCGGGAGTTCCCCGGCCGCTCGATCTGGGCCATGTCCTGGCCGGTGCTGATCGTCACGCTCGCGACGCCGATCGCGCTCCAGAGCGACCGCATCGTGCTCAGCCACGTGTCCACGGCGCAGGCGGTGGCCAACTACTCGGTGCTGTTCCAGATCATCGCGCCGATGATCGCGCTGATCGCGGCGTCCGCGCAGCCGTTGTGGCCGATGTACGCCGCCGCCCGCGCACAGCACCGTCTTGGCCCACCCCTGGCCAAGGTGCTGCTGTTGTTCGGCGGCGCGGGCACTGCGGCTGCCGCATTCGTCATGGTCATCGCCAACCCGATCGGACGGCTGGTCGGCGGCAGCCAGATCCAGCTCGGCTGGCTGCTGCCCCTCGCCGGCGGCTTGACCGTGATCACCGCCGCGCTGTCCTACCCGGTGGCGATGAGCCTCATGGACGAGGACGGCGTGCGTGTCGTCGGGCTGCTGACCGTGCTGGCGCTGCCGCTCAACCTCGCGTTGTCCGTCGGCCTGGCCAAGGTGATCGGCGCCCCAGGCCCGTTGCTGGCGACCGTCGCGGTCGGCCTGCTGGTGCAGTGCGTGCCCGGCATCATCTACAGCTCCGACCGTCGCCCACCCGGTCGGCACCGGCGTCGCCGCGAACCGGCCAGGCCCGCCGCTGCGGTGAGCGCCGAGCAGGCGGAGTTCGCCCTCGCGCTGCCGCAGATAGCCGAGTGACGCGGATGAGCCCAGCCGTGCCCGGTAGCCTGCACACTGTGAATCCGCGCCTTCGCTCCGCCGTTCGCACAGCGGTCCTCGCCGTCAACACGCCGATCGCCAGGCGGCGGCTGCGCAGCACGCTTGCCGGCACGCAGCGTCCGTTCAAGCTCGAGATCGGCGGCTTGACCGAGCGCCCCGGATGGGTGATCACCAACGTCAACGCCGTGACGCGCAACTACCTCGATGCCACGAGCAGGTGGCCGATCGAGGACGGTGCCGTGTCGTACGTGTACGCCGACAACGTGATCGAGCACCTGACCCTCGACGCCGGGCGGGCGATGCTCGCCGAGGCACACCGCTGCCTGCAGCCCGGCGGAGCCATCCGGCTCGTGACGCCCGACGTCCGCAAGCACGTCGAGCTCTACCTGCGCGGCGCGGAGTCCATCGATGACCCGGTCGGTCGCTCGTACCGCGACCTCGGCCTGGTCGTCGAGCACCCCGTCGACATCCTGCGTATCCCGATCGGCTCGTTCGGCCACCACACCGGCTACGTCTACGACTTCGAGACGCTGGCCAATGAGCTCAAGCGAGCCGGCTTCCACACCGTCACCGAGCACGAGCTCGGCCAGAGCGAGCACGCCGAGCTCAACGGGCTGGACCAGCGCACCGACGAGGGCGGCGCGCAGATGGCCCTCGAGGCGCTGCGCTGACGCTGCCTCGGCTACGCCGCCAGGTCACTCGCGGCCGGAGCACTAGGCGGGCAGGCGACGCAGCCACAGCGAGGACGGCGGGTTGGGGTCCTGGCGCACCGGCACGTAGTCGGCGAACCGGTCGGTGAGGAACCGTTCGTCCGCGTGCCGGATCATCGGCGTGGACAGCAGCGTCTCGAACGCGGAGTTGAACGCGAGGAAGGCCTGCACGACCATCGCCTCGTTCCAGTACACCGGCCAGCGCTCGCCGAACAGCCAGGTGTCCGCCGGGTACGGCACGTTGTACGGGAACGGCACGTCGTGGATGTGCACGAGGACGCCCGGCCGCACGCGGGGCAGCACCTCGAGGAACAGGTAGGCGACGTCGCTGTCGATCTTGAGGGCGTGCGAGGAGTCGATGAACAGCACGTCGCCGTCCGTCAGCTCCTCGAACCGGGAGACCGGCACGTCCTGGACGAAGCCCTTGACGAGGTCGAAGCCCGGCAGTTCGGTGAGCGCCGGGAACGGGTACGGCTCCACGCAGGTGATCTGCAGCGGTGCACCCTCGGCCGCGTTCTGCCGGCCGGCGAGCGTGGCGTAGTACGTCGAGAGGCCGGAGCCGATCTCGAGATAGCGGGCCGGCGTGTGCTCGCGCAGCATGTAGTAAAGCGTGCGGGCGTCGAACTGCGGGTAGCCCGGTCCGAAACCGGCCTGCTGGTTGGCCCGGTAGTCGCCGGCACCGCTGGCGAAGTCCGCCTCCCACCGGTCGGCGAGCGCGGCGAGCCGCGCCTTCATCGCGGCCACGTCGAGCGCGAGGCCGGGCAGCTCGGTCGGCCGGTCCCACCGCGCGCGGCTGCTCCGGAGCTCGTCGATCACCGGCAGCGTCGAGTAGTAGTCGGCGCGCTTGACGATGTTCAGCCCGAACAGCGCGAACAGCCGATGCACGGCCCGAATGCGGGCGCGGCGCAGCACGAACACCAGCTTGTCGAGCAGCTGCACGAGCGAGCTGGGCAGCACGCGCTGCGCGCGCTCCTTGGCGCTGCGCGGGGCCACGTGCTCGCCGGTTGCGGGCGGTTCGGCAGGCCGGACGTCCGTGGCCATCTCAGCTCCCCTCGGTCATGATTCGGCGCGCCGGAAGAAGACG
Source organism: uncultured Actinomycetota bacterium (assembly GCA_963797455.1). GTDB lineage: Bacteria > Actinomycetota > Actinomycetes > Mycobacteriales > Jatrophihabitantaceae > Jatrophihabitans. Next base: position 1,738,497 of record CAWCPK010000001.1, read on the forward strand.
CCGTCGGCCTGCAGGAGCCGCCCGGTGGCCGGTTCGACGAAGCCCGGTTCGAGCAGCCACAGTTCGAAGCCTCGGTCACGGAGTTCGACGAGCAGGTCCGTCAGCAGGACCTGCCCCTCGTACAGGGGCGCGAGGGACATTTCGGTGCGAATCGCGGCGAATCGTTCGAGGGTCGCGGCTGCACCGTCGAGCACGGGGCGTTCGTAACCCTGGACGTCGATCTTGAGCAGCGCTGACTCCGGCTTCAGGTCGTACTCGTCGACGAGTTCGTCGACCGTCGTCGCGGTGACCTCCTCCGTCCCTACGTACTGCGACACCGGTGCCGCATCGGCGTGCCGGGCCAGCATCGGCAGCGCCGACGAAGAGACGGAGTTGCCCGACACGTTCATCGTCAGCGTGCCCGGCTCGGCGCCGACCGCGGCGCGATGTGCCCGCCATGCCGGGTCCCGGTCGCAGGCCCGCTCGAGTGCCCGATAGGCGTCCTGCAACGGCTCCACGGAGATGATCCGGCCCGTGAAGCCGGCCCGGCGCAGGGCCACCGCAAACTGTCCGGAGTTCGCGCCGATGTCGAGCACGGCGTCCACGCCGCGCAGGTGCAGGGCGTGGACGAACCGGCGCTTGAAGCTCTCCCGCGCGATGTCGAATCCGGCGCGGTGGGCGAGCAGCTTCGCCTCGTGCACGGCGCGGTGCAGGATCGGGCGCGGCGATTTCATCGACGGAAGCCTAGCGACGACGAGCGGGTCAACCGAGGCAGATGGCGCGGCCGTAGCCACCGGCCGTCGTCTCGGTGTCGGTCACCGTGCCGTCGACCGAGACCTGGCAGGTGATCGGAGTGCCATCCCTGCCGGCCTGGACGAAGATCGCCGCAAGGTAACCGGGGCCGATCGCTTGCTCGGAGACCGACCAGCGAGTCGAGTGCGGCTTGACGGTCCCGTAGGACGGGCCGAAGCCGGTCGGCACGAGAAAGCCGACGAGCGCGATCGGCTGCCGGGAGGTCGCGGTGATCGTGACGTGGTGCAGGCCGTCGGCGCGCAGGTGGTTGAGTGGGTTGTCCGGAAACTGCTGGCGCAGGGCGGCGACCGGGTTGCTCACCGGCCCCGGCGCACCGGTGTGCTTGTCCGCCTTCGATTTGGCGTGCAACGGGGTCGGTGACTCGCTCGGCGCCGAGCCTCCCCCGTCGAGCGCGGAGTCCGGCGCCCCGATTGACGGCGCCGGTGAGAACAGGAAGCCCTCGACGAGCAGCCCGACGAGCAGCACGGTGACGCTCGCGAGCCCGATCAGGACGCGGCGACCGCGCTTCGAGCGCAGTGCGTGCGAGATCCGGCGCGACCAACGGCGCCGACCGCGGACCCCAGGGCCGGGACGCGGGCGGACCTCGAGAAGCTCCAGCGGCGTCGTCGGGAGCGGGCCGGGGGTCGGCCGCTGCCGCGCGGCCAACTGGTCCACTCGATGCTCAGCCACGCGTGGTACGTCCCTGTCTCAGTAGGCACCGCGTCGACGGAGCACCGCCGACACAGTGCGCGCGATGATCGCGAAGTCGAAGCCGAGCGACCAGTTCTCGACGTAGTACAGATCGAGGCGCACAGACTCGTCCCAGGGCAGATCCGAGCGTCCGCTCACCTGCCACAGCCCGGTCAGGCCGGGCTTGACGAGCAGCCGCCGGCGGACATCGCCTTGGTAGCGCTCGACCTCCTCGGGCAGCGGCGGACGGGGGCCGACGAGCGACATCGATCCGATCAGGACATTCACCAGTTGGGGCAGCTCGTCGAGGGAGAACTGGCGCAGCAACCGCCCGACGCGGGTGACCCGCGGGTCGCGGCGCATCTTGAACAGCGGCCCACCCTCGCACTCGTTGAGGGTCAGAAGGTCGGAACGGATCTTGTCGGCGTTACGCACCATCGTCCGGAACTTCAGGACGGTGATCTCCTTGCTGCCCTGACCGAGCCGGGTGCTGCGGTAGATCACCGGGCCGCGGCTGGTGAGCCGGACGGCCAGCGCGATCAGCGCGAGCAGCGGCGCCGCCACGATCAGCGCACCGCCGGACGCCAGTACGTCGACGACCCGCTTGACGATCCGGCGGGTGCCGGTGAACTGCGGCTGGTCGACCCACATGAGCGGCAGGCCGTCCACCGGGCTGACGTGCACCCGAGGACCTGCAACCTCGGTGAGGCCGGGGGCCATCACCATGTTGCGGCGCGTCCCTTCCAGCGCCCAGCCGAGTTCCCTGATGCGCCGCGGGCCGAGCCCGCTGCCGGCGACCGCGACCACATCGACGTCGAGCGCCTCCGCCATCTCGGCGGCCGACGAGACGCCGCCCACGACGGGCACGCCAGGGGCGATCTCCTCGCCCTTGACGGCGTCCTCGACGCACGCCCCGACGACGATCAGCCCGGCTTCCGGAGTCCGCCGCGCGATGTCGGCCAGGTGCTGGACCGACTCCGAGGTGCCGACCGCGAGAATCGCACTCGACCACAAACCGCGGCGGCGGTGCCGGTACACCGACAGGCGCAGGAAGAACCGGGTGGCCACCATCAACCCGATCCCGATGGGAATGACGATTGCGACGAAGGTGCGGCCCACCAGCGAGTTCGCCAAGTAGCAGACGATGGCGACGCTGCCGGCGAGTGCGGCGCCGGCCCGCACCACGCCCTGGTACTCGCGGGTGCCGGTGGCAATGCGCCGGATCTCGTAACTGCCCTGGACGGCAAGGCTGGCCAGCCAGCCCAGCGCGAGAAGCACGCTGTTGGCGAGGTACATCCGCACGTCGGCGAGCCCGACGCGCGCCTCGAATCCGGCGGCGACCGCGACCAGGGCGCAGATGGCGTCGGCCGTCACGAGGCGGTTGACGACGGTCCGTGACCAGTCCGCGGGGATCGGGATGGCGGGTGCCGCGTCCCGGCTCGGCAGGGCGTGCAACACGGCGCGCGGTGCGTCGACGGCGGGGGACAGCGTCATCGGGCCGGAGCCCTCGTCGACGCGAGGCGCAAGTTGCGTCACGCCGCGGCCTCCTCGGCGGTCTGCCGTTCGATCGCGGGAACGCCTTCGCCGCGGCGTGCCGCTGCCCGCAGGACGTCCTCGAACTGATCGGTGATCGTGCCGATGTCGAAGCGTCGTTCGGCCAGCTGGCGGGCCAGCCGACCCAGGTGGGCCAGCGCGTCGGGACCCGAGGCCACGGTGCCGGCCAGCCAGTCGGCCGCCGCGCGGGCGCCGTCGTGGGTCGGCGCGGCGACGAATCCACCCGCCGTCCGGACGTCGTGCGCGGCGGGATTGCCGTCCGGCACGAGCGCGAGCGTCGGCCGCCCGGCGGACAGGTAGCTCAGCACCTTGCTCGGGACCGAGAACGCGGCAGCGTCCGGCTCGAGCAGCGCCACCATCGCGTCCGCACCGGCGAGCACCTCGGCGAACCGCTCGGCCGGCTGGTAGCCGAGGACGCGCACGTCGGGACGGCCGCCGGCCGCGGTGGCGAGCTCGTCCGCGCCCACCCCTTCGGAGCAGACCACCAGCGTCGCGTCGACGCCCCGAGCACGTGCCGCGTCGAGCAGTGCGAGCAGCAGCAACGGGTTGTGCTTGCGGCCGAGGGTGCCGGCATAGAGCAGCCGGACGGGTTCCTTCGAGAGGTTCTGGTCGCGCGTCCAGGCATTGTCGCGGGGGCCGGGGACGAGCTCGTCGAGCGGTGCCCAGTTGGGGATGACATGAACGTGGTCGACCGGCAGGCCCCACGTCCGATACTGGCCGACGAACGCGTCACCGATTGCGACGACGCGGTCGGCGCTGCGGACCTGGGTGCGCTCGAGGCCGTCCACCCAGCGGCGCAGCGGCGCGGCGATCGCGTGCGGCAGCTTGCGGTCGATCTCGGCGGCGACACCGAGGCTGTAGATGTCCTGGTGCCAGAAGACCCACGGGCGCGCACTGCGCGCGAGGTGCCGGCGGACCGCGGCGAGCGCGAACAGCGGCACGTTGCAGGCCACTACGACATCGGCCGGGTCCTGTTCGAGCCGCTGCTTCCAGGCGCTTGCGTAGCTGAGCTCGAAGCGCACCCGGGCGAGCGGGTCGTACTTCCGGATCGGCCGCCGCGCCCGAACGCCCTCGATGCGCAGCGAGTGCGGGTCGGCGTCGGTCACCGTCAGCTTTCCGTGGCCGGTGACGTACTGGGTGCTGTACTCGTGCAGGACGGCGTGCCCACGGCGGGCGAGCTCGCGCGACAGCTGCACCTGAAACGGATGCCCGCTGTAGTCGTGGACCGTGATCCGCATGACAGGACCAACGACGTGATCGCGCACAGGTTGCGTCAGTGTCAAGTTTAATCTGGTCCGGCCCGGTCTGTCCGGATAGCTCCGCCGGCCCGCGCACCCGGACCGACCAGCCATACTGCGCTAGTGCCGTTTTCCGTCCTGATTGTCTGCACCGGCAACATCAGCCGCTCCCCGATGTCCCAGCTGCTGCTGCAGGCATACAGCGACCCGCGCGCGGATTTCGTCGTCTCGAGCGCCGGTGTTCATGCGCTGGTCGGGCAGCCGATGGATCGCGGCGCGGCGTCCGCGATGGGCCGGCTCGGCCTCGATCCGGCGCGACACCGGGCGCGCCAGTTCGAGCCCGCGATGGCGGCCGAGGCCGATCTCGTGCTGACCGCGGAGCGGCACCATCTCGAGACCGTCCTCGAGCAGGTGCCGAGCGCACTGCGCCGGGTGTTCACGATCAAGGAGTTCGCCCGGATCGCTCCGCATCTGCGCGCGGGTGAGCCCAGCGACGTGGTCGACCAGGCGGCTGCCCTGCGCGGGCTGGTTCGGCGCCCGGCGGACCCGGCGGCCGACGATGTCGCCGACCCCCACCAGCAGTCGCTGAGCGTCAACCTTTCGACCGCAGCCGAGCTGACCGCCGCCGTCCGGACGATCCTGGACGCACTCGGGCTCTCGCCGGCGGCCGCGCCTGCCCGGTCTGCCCGGCGGCCGATGCCCTACCGGCGCTGACCTCTGGCCGTCGGCCAGCGGATGACCGGTCCTGCTCCTGGCGCTTCGGCTGGGCCAGAGGTGGTTGTCCGGACCTGTCATACGCCCGTATGACAGGTCGCCGCCGTCAGCTCTCCCCGCCCCGTGATGGGGGTCATGACGGCGCCGTTAGCGTGCGGTTCTGTCCATGTCGATCAGTGGGCGAGGTCGGCGCGGACGAACAGTCCGTCGCACTGCAGCATCCGGCCGGTGCGCCGGTCGCCGAACCCGGCCTCCAAGGCGTAGAGCAGATACCCGGCGGCACGCAGTCGGGCGACGAGGTCGTCGAAGAGCTGCTGCCCTTCGTAGAGCGGCACCAACGACAGCTCCAGCGAGATCGCGGCGAGCCGGCCCGCCAGCGGCCCGGCGCCGTCGAGCACGGACGCCTCGTACCCCTGTGTGTCGATCTTCAGCAGGGTCCGGTCCGGATCCAGCTCGCGCGAGGCGGCCAGCTCGGCCACCGTCGTCACCGGCACCGTCTCGGTCGCAACTGTCTGCGAGCCGGGCGCAGCGGTGGTGTGCGCCTCGGTCATGGTGAGCAGCGAGGACGAGTACGAGTTCGCCGAGACGTTGATGTCGGCCGAACCGGGCGCCGCGCCGACCGCGGTGCGCACCGCCTCCCAACGCGGGTCGTGCGACGCGCGGCGCTTCAGGTGCGCGAACGCATCCGAGAGCGGCTCGCAGGACACGATCGACTCGTGATAGCCACTGGCCCGCAGCGCGCTCGCGTACTGGCCGATGTTCGCGCCGACGTCCAACACCGTGGTGACGCCGAGATGGCCGGCGGTGGCGACGATCCGCGCCGGGAAGGGGTCGGAGACCAGGTCGAGGTGGCGTCGGTGCAGGATGTTGCGTAGCGCGAGCTTCGCGTATTCGCGCGGCCGGCTGCGCACGTCGTCGAGGGCGGCGGGCAGCCGCCGACGTCCAGTCATCGCGGCAGCCTATCCACCACCTAAGCTGGCACGCATGCCCGACGTCCCGAAGATCAGAGTCGTCGGCGACCCCGTCCTGCACACGCCCACCCGTCAGGTGACGCAGTTCGACGGCGCGCTCGCAAAGCTGATCGACGACATGTTCGCGTCGCTCGCCGTGGCCGGCGGCGTCGGGCTCGCCGCACCGCAGATCGGCGTGGACCTCGCGGTGTTCGTCTACGACTGCCCGGACGGTTCGGGCACCAACCAGGTGGGACACCTGGTGAACCCGGTGCTCACCACGTCCGGCGAGGAGGAGTCGGCCGACGAGGGCTGCCTGTCGGTTCCCGGGCCGTACTACGAGCTGGCGCGCCCCTCGCACGCCACCGCGCGCGGCGTCGACAAGAACGGCGCCACCATCGAGGTGTCCGGCACCGGATTCTTCGCGCGCTGCCTGCAGCACGAGACCGAGCACCTCAGCGGCATCCTGTACATCGATCATCTGCCCCGCAATCGTCGCCGCCGGATCCTGCGCGAGATGGAGCCGTTCGAGTGGAACGCCATGCAGCCATGACGCCCACGCTGCTCGCGACCGTGCGCGCCGACATCGAAGCCTCGACACATGCCAACTTCCGGCTGTACTCGAACGCGCAGTTCTGGACGCGCGCGCTCGGCAAGGCACTGCTCAGCCCGAGTGTCCGGGCGGTCATCGCGTTCCGGCTCGCGCATCAGCTCGCCGGTCGCGGGCTGCTGCCCGTGGCGATGTGGCTGCGTGGGCGCGCGGTCAGCAAGGCGGGTGCGGACATCCATCCGCGGGCGCAGATCGGTCCGGGGCTGTTCCTGCCCCATTCGACGGGCGTGGTGATCGGCCCCGACGTCGTGATCGGGTCGCGCGCACGCGTCCACCAAGGCGTGACGCTCGGCGAGCCGGTGCACCTCGGCGCCGGGGAGTGGGCGGCGCCACGCATCGGCGACGACGTGGTGATCGGCGCGCACGCCGTCGTCCTTGGCGCAGTGACCATCGGCGACGGCGCTGTCGTCGGGGCGAACTCGGTCGTCACCGCGGACGTCGCGCCCGGAACCGTCGTCGCCGGCGTTCCGGCCCGCGTCGTGCGACAGACGGCGGCCGAGCCGTCAGCGGCCGAGGAGTAGCTCGGCGATCTGCACAGCGTTCAGCGCGGCCCCCTTGCGCAGGTTGTCGTTGCTGACGAACAGCGCGAGCCCGCGGCCGCCGTCGACGCCCGGGTCGTGTCGGACCCGGCCGACGTAGGACGGATCGCGGCCGGCCGCCTGTAGCGGTGTCGGGATGTCGCTGAGCTCGACGCCGGGCGCGGCGCGCAGCAGGTCGAGGGCCCGCGCCACCGACAGCGGCCGCGCGAACTCGGCGTTGATCGACAGCGAGTGGCCGGTGAACACCGGCACCCGCACGCAGGTGCCGGACACGAGCAGCTCTGGGATCGCGAGGATCTTGCGCGACTCGTTGCGCAGCTTCTTCTCCTCGTCGGTCTCGAACTCGCCGTCGTCGACGATCGAGCCGGCAAGCGGCAGCACGTTGAACGCGATCGGCCGGGCGAACTTCACCGGCTCCGGGAACGCCACCGCGCCGCCGTCGTGCGTAAGGCCCGCGGCGAGATCGGCGACCTTGCGGACCTGGGTCTCCAGCTCCTCCACGCCGGCCAGTCCCGCGCCGGAGACCGCCTGGTAAGTGGAGATGACGAGCCGGGTGAGCCCGGCCGCGTCGTGCAGCGGCTTCAGCACCGGCATCGCGGCCATCGTGGTGCAGTTCGGGTTCGCGATGATGCCCTTGCCGGCGTTGTGGACCTCGGCGCCGTTGACCTCGGCGACGACGAGCGGGACGCCCGGGTCCATCCGCCAGGCCGACGAATTGTCGATCACGGTGACGCCCGCCGTGGCGAACCTCGGAGCGAGCTCCCTGGACGTCGCGCCGCCTGCCGAGAACAGCGCGATGTCGAGACCGGACGGGTCGGCGGTGGCGGCGTCCTCGACGCGGACGTCGACACCCTCCCAGCCCAGCGTGCTTCCGGCTGAGCGGGCCGACGCGAAGAACCGGATCTCGTCCACCGGGAAGGACCGTTCCGCGAGCAGCCGGCGCATGACCGCCCCGACCTGCCCGGTGGCCCCGACGACCCCGACCCTCATGCTCCTACCCCCACAAGTTGTCCCGGCTTCCTCCCGCTATATCCGCGTACAGCCGGGACAACTCGGGGAGGTTTCGGTGCGCTCACCGTCCCGTGCCTCCGTAGACGACGGCTGGGTCGTCGTCCGAGCCGAGTTCGAAGGCGTCGTGGACGGCACGCACGGCCACGTCGAGGTCGGTGTCGCGGCAGACGACCGAGATGCGGATCTCGGAGGTCGAGATCATCTCGACGTTCACGCCGGCGTCTGCGAGCGCCGTAAAGAAGCGCGCCGAGACGCCCGGGTGCGAGCGCATACCCGCGCCGATGAGCGAGAGCTTGCCGACGTGGTCGTCGTAGAGCAGCTCGGTGTAGCCGACCGCGCCCTGGATCCGCTTGAGCGCGGCGAGCGCCGTCGGGCCGTCGGTGGCCGGGAGCGTGAACGACACGTCCGTCCGGCCCGTGCCGCCGGTCGAGATGTTCTGCACGATCATGTCGATGTTGATCTCGGCGTCGGCGAGCTCGCGAAAGATCGCGGCCGCCTCGCCCGGCTTGTCCGGCACGTCCACGACGGTCACCTTGACCTCGCTGCGGTCGTGCGCGACGCCGCTGATGATCGCGTCTTCCACCGATAGCTCCTCGATCGATCCGGTGACGGTCGTGCCGGCAAGGCCTGAGAACGACGAGCGGACGTGGATCGGCACGTCGTAGCGGCGGCCGTACTCGACGCTGCGCAAATGCAGGATCTTCGCCCCGCACGCCGCGAGCTCGAGCATCTCCTCGTAGGTAACGGAGTCGAGCCGACGCGCGTTGGGCACGATGCGCGGGTCGGCGGTGAAGACGCCGTCGACGTCGGTGTAGATCTCGCAGACGTCCGCGTGCAACGCCGCGGCGAGCGCGACGGCCGTAGTGTCCGAGCCGCCGCGGCCTAGCGTGGTGATGTTCATGGTCTCTTTCGAGAAGCCCTGGAAGCCCGCGACGATCGCGACGTTGCCCCCGGCGAGGGAGGTCTCGACCCGACCGGGCGTGATGTTCACGATCCGCGCCTTGCCGTGGACGGACGTCGTCAGCACCCCCGCCTGCGATCCGGTGAACGACTCGGCCTGATAACCCAGGGAGTTGATCGCCATTGCCAGCAGCGCCATCGAGATCCGCTCGCCCGCGGTGAGCAGCATGTCGAACTCGCGGCCCTCGGGGACGGGCACGATCTGCTTGGCGAGGTCGATGAGCTCATCGGTGGTGTCGCCCATCGCGGACACGACCACGACCACGTCGTTGCCGGACTTCTTCGTGTTGACGATCCGCTCGGCGACCCGCTTTATGCGCTCGGCGTCGGCGACGGAGGAGCCGCCGTACTTCTGCACGACGAGGCCCACGCGACTGCCTTCCCGATTAGCTGCGGCGGAACCTCCAGGATACCGGCCGCCGCGCACGCGCTTACTTGACGAGCCGGCGCTCCAGCTCTTCGTGCAGGTTCCGCGCCCAGATCGTGGGGCTCAGCCGGCTGCCGAGCGCCCGGCTGCCCTCGGACATCGCCGCCAACCGGCCTGGGCCCGCCGCGCTCATCCGCAGCATCGCCTGCGTCAGCGCCTCGCCGTCGCCCTTGGGCACCGTCCAGCCGTTGTAGTTGTCCTGCAGCAGCTGGGTGAGCGCGCCCACCCCGTCGGATACGATGAGCGGGAGTCCGGACGCGGCCGCCTCGTGGACGACGACGCCGTACCACTCGATGTAGGACGGCAGCACCAGGCAGGACGACTGGTGCATGAGGTCGCTGAGTTCACGGGGCTGCCGGAAGCCGTGCATGCTCACGCCCGGCAGGTCGACGAACCGCTCGGCGAGCGGGCCGTCCCCCACGACGTCGAACTCCCACGGCGTCGCGGTGCGGTCCCGGTAGCGGCGGTACGACTCGGCGAGCAGGTTCGGCGCCTTGTGCTCGACGAGTCGCCCGGTGATCAGGAACCGCCCGTTCTTCCCCAGCTCGTCGCCATCGCGCGGCCCGCGGTCGAAGACCGGGGTGTCGGCGGAGTTGGCACCGCGGATGATGTCCTTGCGCTTGAAGCCGATCAGCCTGGCGAACGCCTCGGACCGCTCGCCGGGCACCCACGCGCAGTCGAACAGCGGCAACACGTGGAACTGCGATGCCACGATGCCGGCGTACTGTTTCGGCTTGTTGTGCCAGAAGTTGCTCGTGAACATGACCCGCAGCGCCCGGCCGCGCTGCGCCTTCATCACCGCGCGGTATCCGGACCCGTCCCAGGACCACATGATCCGGGTGCACCAGGAGGATCTCGTCCCCGAGCGCGCTGAGCTCGCGAAAGCAGCTGTCCTGGTAGGCGGTGAGCCCGGTCATGAGAACGGCGACGCGCAAGGCTGAACCTTCCTGAGTCGTGATCGGACTCGGCGCGGCCAAGTGCGGGCGGGCTTCGGAGCTAGCGCTGCTCGCGGTCCCCCGAACCACTCGGGATCAGGGCGAGGACGCTGGTGTGCGCGGCGCTGTCGCGTTACCGGCGCAGCATGGCCGCGCGAAACACCGGAAACGCCCCGGGCGTGTGCAGGATCGTGCTCTTTGCGGCGTTCTTGACTGGCGAGCGGCCCCGTGCCCGCAGCCAGTCCTTGGTGTAGAGGCGATCCGGGAGCCAGCGGCGGGCGTGGTACGCGACGTCGAACCCGGGCTTGTCGCTGTAGTGGGCGATCGTCCGATCACCGAGGAAGTAGAGGTGGTCGCCGAGGTTCCAGTTGTGCATGTCGCAACGCTTTATGCCGGCCGTCATCTCGCCGGTCGCGAGGATGAGGACGCCGCCCGGCTTGAGGATGCGGTGCAGCTCCTCGAGCGTGCGGGGCGGGCTGGTGAGATGCGAGAACACGTTGATCAGGCTGATGACGTCGAAGGACTTGTCGGGCAACCCGAGCGCCTCGACCGGCTCGCCGTGGATGGTCATCCCGGTGACCTCACCGGCCACCTGGCGGCGCGCGGCGGTGAGTTCGAATGCCCTCGCCGGCGTAGCCGGCGCGCCGCGCCAACGTCAGCAGCAACCCGCCCCCGCAGCCGACGTCCAGCCACCGGCCGGCCGGTACATGCCGACTCGCCAGGTCGACGTACTCCTGGAACTGGTTCTCGAGAACGCGCTCCGCGGCGATCTGCTGCTGTGCGCCGAGCACGCGCTTCGCGCCGGCGTAGTGCCCCTCCTCCAGCTCCGTCATGCGGCAGCCGGACGTCGGGATGTCGGCGATCGACAGCAGGTCGCACTCCGGGCACTGCCCGAGCGAGATGCCGTTCTCCGTGAACAGCTCGACCCACCGGTGCGCGCCGCAGCAGTCACACCTCACTGATCGTCCAGCCTCCGCGCGACACCGCCCCCGGCCGGCCTTTGTTGCGTGGGACGATACGGGCATCATCATCATAGAGAAGCGCACGAATATCGTCGGTACCGCGTGAATTCGGTTCATTTCCGCCTGGAGCGTGAGCTCGGTCAGGCGCTGGCCGCGAACGCGGCGTCGAGGATGTCGAGGCCTTCGTGCAGCAGGTCGTCGCCGATGACCAGCGGTGGCAGGAAGCGCAGCACGTTGCCGTAGGTGCCGGCGGTGAGGGCTATCAGGCCCTCGCGGTGGCAGGCGCCGGCGATCGACGCGGTGCGGGCCGGGTTCGGTTCGGCGCTGCCGGGCTCAACCAGTTCGAGGGCCAGCATCGCCCCCCGGCCGCGGAGGTCACCTACCACGTCGTACTTGTCGGCGAGCGCGGCGAGCCGGGGAAGCATGATCGATTCGATGTGCCGCGCGGCAGCGCACAGGTCATCGGCACGCATCGCCTCGATGGCCGCCAGCGCGGCCGCGCAGGCGACCGGGTTGCCGCCGTAGGTGCCGCCCAGCCCGCCACCGTGCACCGCGTCCATGAGCTCGGCGCGCCCGGTCACCGCCGCGAGCGGCAGCCCGCCGGCGATCCCTTTCGCGGTGGTGATCAGGTCCGGGACGACACCCTCATGCTCGCTGGCGAACCAGTCGCCGGTGCGGCAGAACCCGGTCTGGATCTCGTCGGCGATGAACACCACGCCGTGCGCCGCGCACCACTCCGCCACCCGGGCCAGGTAGCCCGGCGGCGGGACGATGAACCCGCCCTCGCCCTGGATCGGCTCGATCAGCACCGCGGCGCAGTTGTCCTCGCCGACCTGGGTGTGCACCAGCGACACGAACTGCGCAAAGGCCTCGTCGGTGCAGCGCTCCGCGCCGGTCGGCCACCGGTACGGGTAGGCCATCGGCACCCGGTAGATCTCGCCGGCGAACGGCCCGAACCGGTGCTTGTAGGGCATGTTCTTCGCGGTCAGCGCCATCGTCAGGTTCGTCCGCCCGTGGTAGGCGTGCTCGAACACTACGACGGCCTGCCTGCCGGTGGCGGAGCGGGCGATCTTCACCGCGTTCTCGACGGCCTCGGCCCCCGAGTTGAACAGCGCCGACCGCTTCTCGTGCCCACCCGGCGTCAACTCGTTGAGCTGCTCGGCGACCGCGACGTACCCCTCGTACGGCGTCACCATGAAACAGGTGTGCGTGAACTGCGCGACCTGCGCCTGCACCGCCTCGACCACCCGCGGCGCGGCGTTGCCCACCGACACCACCGCGATGCCCGAGCCGAAATCGATCAGCTGGTTGCCGTCGACGTCCACCACGATCCCGCCACCGGCCCGCTCCACGTACAGCGGCAGCATCGTCCCGACACCCGAGGACACCGCGGCCGTCTTGCGAGCCTGCAACTCCACCGACCGGGGGCCGGGGATCGCCGTCTTGATCAAACGCTGCTGCGGTACCGACATGAGTCTCCCTACTCGACGACGGCGAGCACGTCGCCCTCTTGGACGACGTCGCCCTCCTGCACCGCGACGTCGCGCACGACACCGGCGTACTCGGTGAGCACCGGGATCTCCATCTTCATCGACTCGAGGATCACGATCGTGTCGCCGGCGACGACCGCGGCGCCTTCGGTCACGACGACGGTGAGGACGTTGCCGACGATCTCCGCGACTATCTGGTGGCTCATGACGTCGGCACCAAGTCGACGACATCGGCGTGGAGTTCGGCAAGCGCACGATCGAACGTCGCAAGACGTCCTTCGTGCCGGCGCGCAAGCTGCGCCAGGTAAGCGTCGGTAACTTGCCGGTGCCCCACCACGCCGTCGAAGTTCACCTGCAAGTACTCCACGTCGTCGGGCCAAAACTCATGGCGCGCGTTGCGGATCAGGGAGTGAAGTGAGTGCATCGCGCTGACGGCCGACCGACCCCGGCGAAGTGTGTAACGCACGAGCGCGCCCTGCGTGATCGGGCATGTCGAGTATGTGTCGTCCAAGCCTTCGAGCCATCGGCTCGCGGCATCGTGGTGCTCGTGCTCGTCCGCTAACAGCGCGACGACCACGCTGCTATCCAGTAGCACAGTCACTCATCGTCCTCGAGCGAACGGACATCCTCGGTCGTGATCTTGGCTCCGCCGAAGTGCAGGACGGTCAGCCCGGTGATCGGATCCTTCCGCAGTTGTGCCTCGGGAAGTCGAGTCATGCCTCGCTCGATCAACTCCACGACGGCCAGGCTGAGTGTGCTGTGCCGGTCATGTGCCAGGTTGCGCGCATGGCGGTAGATGTGTTCGGGCAGATCGATCGTCGTTCGCATGAATACATCATCGCATTGTGATGCAATTACACATCGATGTTGTGCATGACGTGCTTGATGCGGGTGTAGTCCTCCAGGCCGTACACCGACAGGTCCTTGCCGTAGCCGGAGTGCTTGAACCCGCCGTGCGGCATCTCGGCGACGATCGGGATGTGCGCGTTGACCCACACGCAGCCGAAGTCCAGCGCGCGGCTCATCCGCATCGCCCGGCCGTGGTCCTTCGTCCAGACCGACGCGGCCAGCCCGTACTCGACGCCGTTGGCCCAGCGCAGCGCCTCGTCCTCGTCGGTGAAGCGCTGCACGGTGATCACCGGACCGAAGATCTCCGACTGGATCGCCTCGTCGTCCTGGCGCAGGTCGCTGACGACCGTAGGCTGCCAGAAGTAGCCGCGCTCGCCCTGCCGGGCGCCCCCCGCGCGCAGCTGCGCATGGTCGGGCAGCCGCTCGAGGATGCCCCCGACCCGCGCCAGCTGGTTGACGTTGTTGAGCGGGCCGTACAGGACGTCCGCATCGCTCGGGACCCCGGTCTTGGTGTTGCGGGCCTGCTCGGCAAGCGCCTCGGCGAAGTCGTCGGCGATCCTGGGGCCGGCGAGGACGCGGGTGGCGGCGGTGCAGTCCTGGCCGGCGTTGAAGTAACCGGCGATCGCGATGTTCTCGGCTGCGTGAGCGAGGTCGGCGTCGTCGAAGACGACTACCGGCGCCTTGCCGCCGAGTTCGAGGTGGGTGCGCTTGAGGTCCTTGGCCGCGGCCTCGGCCACCTCGTAACCGGCGCGGGTCGATCCGGTGATCGACACCATCGACGGAGTCGGGTGCGAGACGATCGCCCGGCCGGTCTCGCGGTCGCCGCACACGACGTTGAAGACGCCGGGCGGCAGGAACTCCGCGGCGATCTCGGCCATCAGCGCGGTGCTGACCGGGGTGGTGTCGCTGGGCTTGAGGACGACGCAGTTGCCGGCCGCCAGCGCCGGGGAGATCTTCCAGACCGCCATCATCATCGGGTAGTTCCAGGGCGTCACCTGGCCGACGACGCCGATCGGCTCGCGTCGGACGTAGGACGTGTGGCCGGCCAGGTACTCACCCGCGCTGCGACCCTCGAGCAGCCGCGCGGCGCCGGCGAAGAACCGGATCTGGTCGAGCGCCGGCGGGATCTCCTCGCTGCGCGTCAGCTCGATCGGCTTGCCGGTGTTCTCGCACTCGGCGGCGATGATGTCCTCGGCCCGCTCCTCCATCGCGTCGGCGAACTTGAGCAGCGCGCGCTGCCGCTCGCTGGGCGTCGAGTCGCGCCACGTCTCGAATGCCGCCGCGGCCGCGGCGTACGCGGCGTCGACGTCCGCCTGCCCGGACAGCGGCGCCGAGCCGAACACTTCGCCGGTGGACGGGTCGATGAGGTCGGTGCGGCGGCCATCCGCGGCGTCCACCGCCTTGCCGTCGATGAAGTTCTGGACCGTCCGCTTGTCGCTCACGCTGGCACCCCGCTGGCATCCCAGAGTAGTTTTCCGGCACTGGATCGGCCGGCCGGGCCAACGCTACCGACACTGCGTGGCCGCATCAACAACGGATTCCGGATCAGATCGACGGCGTGGCGACGGATTCCGTGACACGCGTGAATACCCGCGTGACCACCCCCGGGTGTGGCGCCGGGGGTATTCACGCGCGCGGCGCGCATCGGTTAGCCTGGAGCAACCATGACGCGCGTGCTGCTCCTTCGCGGCCGCGGCGAGGCCCGGTAACGCATCCGGTCGGCCCCTCGTCGCGGGCCGCTGATCTGCGCCGACCGATCCAACCCGATCTCAGGAGCAGATCCCCGTCATGACTCATTCCGAAGCTCGGCTGTCGCCGAGGCCCTCGTTCGTACAACGCCCGTCCGGCATGCCGTGCCACCGCTACAAGCCCTTCCCGGCCGTCGAGCTGCCTGATCGCAGCTGGCCGGCCAAGACCATCACCGCCGCCCCCCGCTGGCTGTCCACCGACCTGCGCGACGGCAACCAGGCGCTGATCGACCCGATGAACGCCGCGCGCAAGAACGCGATGTTCGACCTGCTCGTCCGGATGGGCTACAAGGAGATCGAGGTCGGCTTCCCGGCGGCGAGCCAGACCGATTTCGACTTCGTCCGCAGCCTCATCGAGAACGACCGCGTCCCGGACGACGTCCGCATCTCCGTCCTCACCCAGGCGCGTGAGGAGCTGATCGAGCGCACCGTCCAGTCACTGATCGGCGCGAAGCAGGGCACCGTCCACATGTACAACGCCGCCGCCCCGGTGTTCCGCCGCGTGGTGTTCGGCTTCGAGGGGGACGGCCGCGCCGAGTGCCGCGCGGTTGCCGTCGACGGCATCCAGGCGATCATGAAGTACGCCGACATCCACCTGCCGAACACCGAGTTCGGGCTCGAGTACTCGCCCGAGATCTTCATGGACACCGAGCTCGACTTCTCGCTGGAGATCTGCGAGGGCGTCATGGACGTCTGGCAGCCCGGCCCGGACCGCGAGATCGTGCTCAACCTGCCGTGCACCGTCGAGCGGTCGACGCCCAACGTGTACGCCGACCAGATCGAGTGGATGTCGCGGCATTTCTCGCGGCGCGAGTACATCTGTCTATCCGTCCACACGCACAACGACCGCGGCACCTCCACCGCCGACGCCGAGCTGGCCGTGCTGGCCGGCGCGCAGCGCATCGAGGGGTGCCTGTTCGGCAACGGCGAGCGAAGCGGCAACGTCGACCTCGTGACGCTCGGGCTGAACCTGTACAGCCAGGGCATCGACCCGATGATCGACTTCTCGAACATCGACGAGATCCGGCGCACCGCCGAGTACTGCAACCGCATCGACGTCCACGAGCGGCACCCCTACGCCGGCGACCTCGTCTACACGTCGTTCTCGGGTTCGCACCAGGACGCGATCAAGAAGGGGTTCGAGGACCTGGAGAGGACGGCCCGGCAGTCCGGTGTGCCGGTCAGCGATCTGCCGTGGCAGCTGCCCTACCTGCCGATCGACCCGAAGGACGTCGGCCGCTCCTACGAGGCGGTCATCCGGGTGAACTCGCAGTCCGGAAAGGGCGGCGTCGCGTTCATCATGAAGGCCGATCACAAGCTCGACCTGCCGCGCCGGCTGCAGATCGAGTTCAGCCACGTGATCCAGCGCTACACCGACGGTGAGGGCGGCGAGGTCGACGCCGCGCTGATGTGGGAGATCTTCCACGGCGAGTACCTCGCGCCGGGCCGGGTCGAGGTCGTGAGGACGTCGTCGACCAGTGACGAGGGCACCGAGCGGATCACCGCGACAGTCACCGTCGACGGCGTCGAGCACGTGATCACCGGCTTGGGCAACGGGCCCATCGCGGCGTTCTGCGAGGCGCTGTCCGCCGTCGATCTCGACACCGGCGGCATCCGGGTGCGCGTCCTCGACTATCACGAGCACGCGCTCACCGCCGGGCGGGACGCCGAGGCGGCCGCCTACCTCGAGATCGAGATCGGCGACCGGGTGTTCTGGGGCGTCGGGATCAGCGAGTCGACGACGCAGGCCTCGCTGCGCGCGGTGGTCAGCGCGGTCAACCGGGCCAGCCGGCGTTAACCCGCGTTAGCCCGGCTCGATCGGCGGATGCGGGGACGGTAGCGGGCGGCTCGGAGGCTCGCCGAGTGGCCAGCTTGGACCCGAGTGGTCCGTCATGACCGGCCACTCGGTGCCTAACTGGCCACTCGCGAGGACGGCGGGTGCCGCCACGGCGGTGGCGCGGCGGCGCCTGCCCCGGACGCCCGCGACGAGCAGTACCGCGAGGAGGAGCAGCCCGGCGCCGGCCAGCGCGATGCCGAGCTCGAGCTGCGCCGTCAGCCACGGCAGCGTCCCGACCTCGTAGGGACCCAACGAGTCGAGCGGTTCGGCGACCGCCTTCGGCGGTTTCCGCGCAGGCTTGGCGAGCGCATCCTGCCGGGACATGAACGGCACGACCGCGTCGAACACCGGGTTGGGCGTACCGGCCGGGATGTGCGCGGTGACCGCCCGGTAGGCGTCGAGCCGCCCGTACCCGTACGACGGGCTCGGCGTGCGCCGGTGCGCGTCGAGGGTGGCCAGGATCCGGGTGGCCACGCCGCGCGCGTCCAGGTCGGGGTGCGCCGACCACACGAGCGCCGCGGCGGCCGACGTCAACGCAGTGGCCTGGCTGGTCCCGTCCCCGCTGTACGCCTCGCCCACGATTCGGCCGAGCGAGGGGATGTTGACGCCCGGAGCGACAAGGGACAGGTACGACTGGCGCCCCGAGAAACTCGCCACCGTGCCGACGGAGTCGATCGCGCCGACCGACACGACGCCGAGGCAGACGCCGGGGTCCTCGATCGTGTTCTTCGTCGGGCCGGTGTTGCCGACCGACGCGACGACGAGCGCGCCCTTGCGCAGCGCGTAGTAGATCGCCGCTTGCTCGTCGTCGCCGCACGGCTCGCTGTCCGCCCCCGCGCTGCGAGTGCCGCCGAGGGACATGCTGATGATCTTCGCGTGGTGGTTGGCCGCGTACCGGATGGCCTGCGGAACCCGGTCCGGCATCCCCTCGGTCGTCGTGTCGTCGAGGGGCACCGCGATCGGCAGGATCTTCGCCCCGGGTGCGAGCCCGGTGATGTCGAACAGGCCGGGACGGCCGACCATGATCGACGCCATCGCGGTGCCGTGCCCGAACGCGTCGCGGTCCCGGTCGATGTGGCCGTTGCCCTTCGCGCCGAAGTCGACCCCTTGCAGGATCCGGCCGTGCAGCTCCGGCAGCGCGGCGTTCACGCCGGTGTCGATCTCGGCGATCGTGACGCCCTGCCCCCGGGCGCCGCCCATCCACAGCGAGTCGATGCGCCAGCTGTCGAACCAGTACTCGGGCGCATCAGAGGGCCCCGGCGTCGCGGCGGCCGGCGGCGCAAGGCCCGTCAGCACGGCCAGCACGGCCAGCGCCGCCATCCCGCGCTTCACGTGCCGCCCCAACGCACCCGCAGGGGTTGCTGGGCGTAGGCGACCGCGTGGAGATCCAGCTCGATCCGCCCGTGGCCCGTCACCTGCCGGTTGTGGAAGTTCAGCCGCTGCCAGCGGCCGGCGATCGTCGCCGCGCCCGAGAAACGCAGGGTCCCGACCGGATCGCTCGTCTCCACGGTCACGTTGGTGGCGCGCAGGTCGCCCTTGATCGCGCCGTGGATGGAGCCGGGCACATACCGCTCCGTCGGCAGCGGGCAGGCGAGGTCGCGCGCCCGGGTCACGCAGCGGCGCAGCCCGGTGCGCACCGCGCGCAGCATCGCCGAACGGCCCTCGTCGGTGACCTGTAGGTAGACGCCGGCGCTGGACGGTGCGTCGAAGCTGAGGTTGTCCTTGAACGGGTCCAGCTTCAGGTACGGGGTGTCGAGCCGGACCGGGAGCGCGCCGGGGAACATCAGAGTCGTCCGGGACGGCAGGCGGACGCCCAGGATCGATTCGCGCTGCTGCGCGCCGCTGGGCAGCAGCTTGATCGGGACGGCCACCTTGTCCAGGCGCCAGTCGCCGGAGCTCTTGTGCATGGGGACGTGGGCGGAGACCGGCACGTCAACCCCCGGGAAGGCGAGCGTGTACTTGACGTCCACGGTGGCCGTCGAGTCGTGCTCGGCCGTCGACACGACCGAAACGTCGCGCAGCGCGGCGATGCGCTGCTGCTCATGCAGCACGGGCTCGGTGAGCAGCGTGTGCCGGCCGGCCGGGACCTCGCCGTAGGCAAGCGCCCCGGCGGCGTCCGAGCGGGCGAGCGCCGCGAAGTAGCCGCGGACGACGCCGGCGGGGGTTGCGGTGGCGGTGAACCCTAGGGCGCCGACGACCACGCCGGCCGCCAGCAGCAGCACTGCGACCAGCACGCCGGCCCAGTACAGAACGCGCCGCACGATTTCACTCGACCCGTCGCCGGCCGGAGAACGCCCTGCCGAGCGTCACCTCGTCGGCGTACTCGAGGTCGCCGCCGACCGGCAACCCGCTGGCGAGCCGCGTGATGGTGAGGTCCATCGGCTTCAGCAATCGGGCCAGATAGGTGGCGGTGGCCTCGCCCTCGAGGTTCGGGTCGGTGGCGAGGATCAGCTCGGTGACCTCGCCGTCGCGCAGCCGGCCGAGCAGCTCGCGGATCCGCAGGTCGTCCGGGCCGATGCCGTCGATCGGGCTGATCGCACCGCCGAGCACGTGGTAGCGGCCACGGAACTCGCGGGTGCGCTCGATCGCGACGACGTCCTTCGGCTCCTCGACGACGCAGATGACCGACAGGTCGCGGCGCGCGTCGTTGCAGATCCGGCAGACCTCCGCCTCCGCGACGTTGCCGCAGATCGCGCAGAACTTGACCTCGTTCTTGACCCGCAGCAGCGTCGCGGCGAACCGCTCGACGTCCGTACCTTCCGCGGCGAGCAGGTGGAACGCGATGCGCTGGGCGCTCTTCGGCCCGATGCCCGGCAGCCGGCCGAGTTCGTCGATGAGGTCCTGGACGGCGCCTTCGTACATGTACTCAGAGACCGGGGAGGCCGAGACCGCCCAGGCCGCCGGTCACCGGTCCCATCTTCTCGTTCGCCAGCTCGCCGACGGCGCGGTGCGCGTCGCGGACGGCGGCGACGACGAGGTCCTGCAGCGTCTCGACGTCGTCCGGGTCGACCACCTTGGGGTCGATCGTGAGGGCGGTGAGTTCGCCGCCGCCGGTGAGCGTGGCGGTGACCAGCCCGCCGCCCGCGGTGCCGGTGACCTCGGCCGCCGCGAGCTCGGCCTGCGCGGCCTCGAGCTGCTGCTGCATCATCTGGGCCTGCTTCATCAGCTGTTGCATGTTCGGCTGACCACCGCCCCCGAACTGCCCGCCACGCTGCGCCACTGGGATTCCCTCGCTGTTGGTCATCGCTACGCCTGAGACTCTAATCGGCGCGGGCGACGCAAGCGCGGCAACGGCGCGTGCGAGGGTGTTGCAATGCGTCCGGCCCGGGTCATCACCGTCCCCGCCGTAGCGCTGGCCCTTGCCGCGTGCACGTCGAGTGCGGTCGACGGCGCCGCCGACAACCCGGTCGTCACGTACTCCACGCCGCACGTCGCGTCGTCGTCCACCCCACCCGTCGTGCACGTACCGACCCGAACGATCACCGGACCCACGCCGACGCAGCACCGCACGCCGGTCACCAGGACGGCGTCGTCACCCGCGCCTCCTCCGCCCCTTCCCCCGGCTGCGCTGCCGACCGTGCACGCCGGGCTGACGGTCGTCCTCAACCCGGGCCACAACGGCGCGGACTGGTCACACCCGGCCGAGATCGGCCGCCAGGTCCCGGCCGGGTACGGCAACTACAAGGACTGCGACACGACCGGCACGAACACCAACGCCGGCTACCCGGAGCACGCGTTCAACTGGGACGTCGCGGTCCGGGTCCGGACGATCCTGCGCGGGCACGGCATCCAGGTGATCATGACGCGGCCCAACGACTCGGGCGTCGGGCCGTGCGTCGACGAACGCGCCGCGATCGGCAACCGGGACGGCGTCGACGCGGTCGTCTCCATCCACGCCGACGGCGCGGACGCGAGCGGGCACGGCTTCCACGTGAGTCAGGACAGCCGGCGGCCGGACGGTGCCAGCGCGGCAACGGCGCACAAGTCGATCATGCTCGGGCGGGCGCTGCACGCGGCACTCGAGGAGTCGTCCGGGCTGGTGCCGTCGACCTACATCGGCAACGACGGCTACTACTACCGCTCCGACCTCGCCGGACTGAACCTCGCGACGAAACCGGCGACGTTCCTCGAGCTCGGGAACATGCGCAACGCCGGGGACGCGGCGAAGCAGTCGTCGGCGGCGGGCCGGGCACGTATCGCGCGGGCGGTCGCCGCGGGCATCCTCGCCTACCTCGCCGGCTAACCCGGTCAGCCGTCGAGGGGCCGGGCGCCGAGCTGCTCGTGCAGCAGTTTCATCGCCTCCGCCTCGGGGTCCGCAGGCGACGCCGTGGTCGGCGCGGCCGGCTCGTAGTCGGCGTCGTCGCGCGGGTCGAACTCGGACGCCGAGTCGGATGGGCCGCGGGTGGGCGCGGCGACGCCGCTGTCCGGGCCGGCCGGCGCCTGGGTCGCCGCGCCGGCGGTGACCACGATCTGCCAGGAGCCACCGACGACCTTCGCCAGCCCCTCGGAGATCGCGGCGACGTTGCGCTCCTCGGCCAGTCGGTTGGCCAGGCTCGCGGCAACGGCAAGGGTCACGATGTTGCCGCTCGCCTCGATGACCTGGGACTTCTCGAGCAGTGCGCGGATCGTCTTGCTGCCCGACTCGATGACGTTCAGGACCTCGGGCCACAGGCTGCGGAGGGCGACCGCATCCAGCGCGCCGGGCTCGCGGGCGAGTGCCGGGGATGCGGCGGCAGGCTCGGCCGTGGCGGCGGGTGGCAGCTCGGCGGGAGTCTCGATCGCCGGTCGTTCGGTCGCCTTCGGACGCACCGTCGCGGTCGGCTGCGCGGCGGCGATCTGCACGGCCGGAGGCTGCTCCGCCGGCTGCACGGTGGCCGGCGGTCGGGGCGCCTCCCCCGCGGCCTTCGGCGCATCGCCGGCAGCGCTGATCCGCCGTTCGAGGCGCTCGAGGCGCTGCAGTACCGCGGCGGCGTCCACCGAGGCGTCCGGGAGCATCATCCGGGCACACAGCAGCTCGAGGACGAGCCGTGGTGCGGTCGTCCCGCGCATCTCGATCAATGCGGTGTGCACGATCTCGGCGTAGCGGGTCAGCGTCGCGCCGCGGATCCGCACCGCCTGGTCGGCCATGTGCGCGAGCTGGTCCTGCGGGACGTCGATCAGTCCGCGCTCGCCGGCATCGGGGACCGCGTCGAGCAGGATGAGGTCGCGGAACCGGTCGAGCAGGTCGATCGAGAAGCGGCGCGGGTCGTGACCCGCCTCGACGACCCGATCGACGGTCCCGTACACCGCAGCGGCGTCGCCCGCGGCGAGCGCGTCGACCATGTCGTCGAGCAGGGCGCCGTCCGTGACGCCGAGCAGCGCGACGGCGTTCGCGTAGGTAACGCCGTCGGGGCCCGCGCCGGCGAGCAGCTGGTCGAGGATCGACAGCGAGTCGCGCGCCGACCCGCCACCGGCACGGACCACCAGCGGCAGCACGGCCGGCTCGACGACCATCCCCTCCGCCGCGCAGACCGATTCGAGGTGCGCTCGCATGGCGCCCGGCGCGATCAGCCGGAACGGGTAGTGGTGGGTGCGTGACCGGATGGTGGTGAGCACCTTGTCCGGTTCGGTGGTGGCGAACACGAAGACGAGGAAGCCGGGCGGCTCCTCGACCAGCTTCAGCAGCGCGTTGAAGCCCTGGTTGCTGACCATGTGCGCCTCGTCGACGATGTACACCTTGTACCGGTCGCGGACGGGTGCGAAGAACGCGCGCTCGCGAAGGTCACGGGCGTCGTCGACGCCGCCGTGGCTGGCCGCGTCGATCTCGATGACGTCGATCGAGCCAGGGCCGTTCGGGGCCAGTTCCCGGCAGGAGTCGCAGACGCCGCACGGGTCGGGGGTCGGGCCCTGCGCGCAGTTCAGGCTGCGCGCGAGGATGCGGGCGCTGGAGGTCTTGCCGCAGCCGCGGGGACCGCTGAACAGGTACGCGTGGTTGATGCGGCCGGCGGCCAGTGCGTGGCGCAGCGGGACGGTGACGTGATCCTGGCCGATGACCTCGGCGAAGGTCGCCGACCGGTACTTGCGGTACAGCGCGAGGTTGCCGGCGTCTGCGGCGACCGGATCCCCCGTCGCGCTCGCGTCCCCGATTGCCACGATCAAGCCTCGCTTCGCTCGTTTGATCGGCGGAGCATGTGCCCAATTGTTCGCTCGCTGCGCTCGCTCACTTGTCGACCCTAACCAGCGGCCCCGACACCCGCCGACCGCCCCCGACTTTGACCCCCTCATGTGCGCTGGACGGCCGCCGCAGCGCACATGGCGGGGTCGAAGTCGCGCGGAGTCGAGAGGAAAGGACCCCCCGCGCACCCGCCAGAGCCCGCTTATCCTTGCTGCCTTCCGGCCCTGGGGAGGTTCACAGGATGAGCGCCACGCGGGGGGTCGGCCACCCAGTCTACGGACCCCTCCCGAAGTCCCCGCCCACGGTCGCGACGACGGGCCGGAGCCGCGGGGCGGTTCAGATCGGCTGGCCGCGGCCCGTATCCTCGTCGGCGGAGGATTCGCCTAGTGGCCTATGGCGCTCGCCTGGAACGCGGGTTGGGTTAACACCCTCAGGGGTTCAAATCCCCTATCCTCCGCCAACCCGCTGGACCGAAGCTTCACGCGCTATCGGTCCAGCGGGATCTCACTGAGGCCACCCTCGTTGATCACGTAGAACCACGGACCAGCTGGCCGACTTCGAACCACATGCTCGATGCCGCCCCAGTTCTTGACGATACGGACCAGCCACTCCCAGGTCGGAAGATCACGCTTGCCGCCGATGCTCAGGACGCGCAAGTTGGCCGCCATCAACTGCCGTATCTCCTCATGCTTCGTTCGAATCCGCTTGTCGCGCCCGATGGCGACGAGGTTTCGTGCTGCAACCGCTGGAATCCACTCAGGATCGAGTACGCCGAGCGGACACTCTGGGATCAATCGGTGACCGACGTGAATCGTGTCGGTGCGCGCCGCGGCCAAGGCCTTTCCCAAGCCAAGGGCGCTTTCGTCGACGTAGTACCGCAGATTGGCCGGATTCGCTGTCACCGCAGCATCTGGCCTAGTTGGCCGACGCCGCGCGCTGCAACTCGTACCTCACTGCCGCATCGATGAGGGCACGAGGAAGCTCATACAACTCCGCGATCATGTCGGGAGTGTCTCCCGCCCGGACAAGCTCGGCGATGACGTCGGTGCGAACACCTCGCACGACCGGCTCCCCGAAGCTGCGCAATGGGTCGATCAGCACGTCCTGGATCGCCGATACCGGACGGATCGCGCGTAGTTCGGCATCGACGCCAGAACCGGTCCACTGGGCGGAACGTTGAAAATCCAGCGCCTGCTCCGACCAGTCAAACAAGCCCTGGCCATTACGGATGACGATTCGCAGCCGTCGCTCGAGGCCAACCTCGTCCTGGATCTGACCGATCAACTCTCGGCCCTCGGGTCGGAGCCACGCCTTCGCCGAGGCCAATGGGTAGAGAGTCCCAAGTTCCTCGCGCAACCGCACGATCGCGGGACGCATGCGAATCAGGGGCACGCCGGCATCACGATATTCCGCCAGCAACCGGGTCTCGATGAATTCGCCCCAGGTGACGGTTTCGTCGCGTGTCGCACTCGGCCTGACAACCGGCGCGAATTCACGTCCCCCACGCTTGTAGCCGTCGATCCAGCGCCGCGCGGTGCCTGAGGTGAGGCCGAGGATGCGGTCAACCTGGGCGATGCCGTACACACGGCGATCGAGAAGGTTGATCACTGTACCCATGCGCACATCATGCCAGTGGCGAACGACGATTTCGTCGCCGAACGCCCGCCCGGTCGAGCACAGTGCCACTGAATCCCACGATATGCCGAACTTCTTCTCGATGGCTGACAAGGGGTATACCGCACGGTAGAACTCTCCACCGCTTCCTCCTCGAGCAGCAGTGTCGAGCGCCACGGCCCGGTGGCCGGCTCCGGATCCGAGGCTCGCAGCGGCCTGGAGACGCCCGAGGACTGGTCGGTGAGGGTCGACCCAACGGACTCTGTACCGCCCTGGACCGCCGTGAACCGGGTGTACCGAAGGGGTTGGAGTAAGCCGCGAGTCAGCTCTGTCATATCCTCCGCCACGCGAAATCCGGGCCGGCCCGGGAACACTGGGCCGCCCGGTTCGCTCGCCGGCCGATTCGCCTGCATTCAGCGCATGGCGTGGTTCGGACGAAAGAATGAAGACGGCCGCGATCCGCAGTACCTGCTCGCCCAGGCCGCGGCGCAAACTCAGGCGCAAACCCACGCCCAGCCGCCGGCCCAGCAGCCCCGGGCGGGCGGGCCGGCCACGGGCTTTCGGCTCACCGTCTTCGCGATCACCGGACGCGGCACCGTCATCACCGGGCAGGTCGCGGCCGGCGCGATCAACGAGGGCAGCATCCTCCGGCAAACGCGCCCGGACGGGACGGTCCGCGACCTGACCGTCACCGGCATCGAGCTGTTCTGACGTCGGCCGCGGCGACGTCCGGTCCGGCTGATCGCCGCTCGGCGCGCACCGGCGTGAGCGGTATCGCGAGCAGCGGGAAGACCGTCACCAGCGCGAACCCGAGCGCGTAGCGCGAGTCGCCGATCACCGCGGCCAACAGGGGCGCCGTGGCCACGGCGGCCAGGTTCTGGCCGGTGTTCTGCACGCCCAGGGCCCGGCCCGACCACTCGGGGCCGGCAAGCTCGGCGACGGACGTGTAGGCGAGCCCGTTGTCGGCAACGGTCACAACGGCGCCGAGCCCGAAGCCGAGGACGACGAACCACAGCCCGGTCGCCGCGCCGACCGCGATCAGCACCATGAGCAGTGCGCTGGCGCCGGCGAGCTCGCGCATCGGCACGAGCCGGGACCGCACCCGGTCCGACCACACGCCGGTCACCACCCGGCCGAGCGCGCCCGCCACGAGAAAGCCGAAGATGACCCGCCCGGCGACGGCCGGATCCCAGTGCCGCTGCCCGACCAGGTAGACCAGCGTGAACGTGGCGACCGCGAACTGCGGCACGACCAGCATCGCGCTCGCGAGGTGCACGCGGGCCAGCTCGCGCGAGCCGCGGTAGGGCGAGCGCACCGGCAGCGCGCCGGCCGGCCGCGGCGACCGCACCGGGTCGACGACCAGGGCGAACACGAGCGCAGCCGCCACGGCACAGAGCAGGGCGGGGAACAGCAGCGCCAGATGCACGCCGTGCGCGTGCCCGAGCGGCGGCAGGCCGAGCGCGGCGAGCGCGACGCCGATCGGCTGCGCGGTCTGCCGCGTCCCCATCGCGAGCCCCCGCTCCGCCGGCGGGAACCAGCCCATCACGACCCGCCCGCTCGCCGCGTTCACCGACCCGGCGAACGCCCCGGCGAGCACGAACAGCACGCCGAGGGCCGTGACCCCAGGCACCGCCGCGGCGACGCAGAGCAACAGCGCGGCGATCCCGACGCCGGTCACGATGACCAGCCGCTCACCGATCCGATCCGCCGCGGCCCCCCATGCGATCAGGGTGAGCAGCAGCCCCACCATCGGCGCGGACACGAGCAGGCTGGCCGCGAACAGGCTGACGCCGTGCGAGCGCAGGGCCGGCAGCAACATCGGGATGCCGTACAGGAAGCAGCACGTCGCCGCCTGTGCGAACGTGCCGACGGCAAGAATGGTCCAGCGGCGCCGGTCGTCCATGGCAAGACTGTAGAGCGTATCCCAGAGTCAGAGACGTACGTCCCACATATCAAGACGTGCCGTGGACGAACGCCGCGACCTCGTCGGCGAACCGCTCGGCGCTGCGCCGGTGCGGCTCGTGCCCACGGCTCGGGAACACTACGAGCCGGCTGGACGGCGTCGCCCGCGCCGTGTGCGCCTCGGCGTGCGCGAGCGGGATGACCGGATCGCCCTCGTTCCAGATCAACAGCATCGGGACGCGTTCCGCGAAGGCCCGCATCTCCTTGGACGCGGCGCGCTGCCCGGACGGCGCGATCACGCCGCGCAGCGAGGCGAAGAAGGACGCCTGCCCGGCCTCGGACCCGAGGGCGCGCGCGGCCCGCCGCAGGTTCGTCACGTTGTCCGGAGTCAGCCGCAGCGCGCGGTGCAGGCCGGGACGCCGGTACAGCCGCCGCAGCCGAGGCCGCAGCGCGGCACGCAGCACCACCGGCGCAACCGGCAGCGCCGCGGCGCGCAGCACCGGGTGCACCTCACGGCCGAGCCCGCCCGCCGAGACGAGGACCACGCGCTCGACCCGCTCCGGGTGCCGCGTGCCGAAGTACATCGCGATTGCGCCGCCGAAGGAATGGCCGCACAGCGTCGCGGAGGGCACCTCGACTGCATCCATGAAGTGCCCGAGCGACTCGGCGAAGTCGGCGAGCAGGTAGCTGCCATCGGGCTTGTCCGAGTGCCCGTGACCGATCAGGTCGACGGCCAGCACCCGCAGCCTGCGCGCGGCGAGCGGCCCGATCGCCCGATCCCACGTGTCGGCGTCCGACGCGAGCCCGTGCAGCAACACGACGACCGGACCGTCCGACGGCCCGGCCTCCTGGTATGCGAGCACGTGATCGCCGGCAAGCACGGTCTTCCGCGCGACCCCCTCCTCCACGATCAAGCCTCGCTCCGCGCTCCGCATGCGTCGCTCACGGCGCACACGCTACGTGAGCGGTCGAGGTGCAGCCGGACCGCCGTTGCGGCCTGTGACGAAGCCGAGTGCTACGCGGCAGGGCGGCGGCGCGGGCGCCTGCCGTTGCGCCGTGTTCCCTGCGCGCGGGCCGCGGCCACGATCTCGCCGTCCAGCCCGAGAATCGACAGCAGCGTGCGGCAATCGTCGACGTCCAGTGCGCTGCCGGCGACGACTCGGGCGGCGTTGCGCTGCTGCTCGGTGTGCAGTTTCTCCTCTGCCTCGATGCGGGCCAGATCTGCCTCGGAAATGGGCGTGCCGTCGACCGACATCGTCCCGATGCGCACTGTCATGGCTGCACCATTCCCTGCGCATCTGACGTTCTAACGAACATCAGGTAACTCCGGGCCTTCAGTTGATCTTGTGCGGCACCGCGCACAAGATCAGCCCAGATTGTGGATCTTGTGCCGCAGGCTGGGTTGGAGCGTGGACCCGCGCACAAGATCAGCCCAGATTATGGATCTTGTGGCGCAGGCTGCGTCGGAGCGTGGGACCGCGCACAAGATCAGCAGTCAAGACGGCAGGGACGCGACGGTCAGGAAGAAGTCGTCGATCTGCTCGACGACGGCGGTGAAGTGATCGAAGTCGACGGGTTTGGTGACGAAGACATTGGCGTGCAGGTCGTAGCTCAACTGGACGTCCTCCGCCGCGGCCGAGGTGGTCAGCACGACGACCGGGATCCTGCGCAGCAGGGGGTCCGACTTCACCTCGGCCAGCACTTCGTGCCCGCTCTTCCGCGGCAGGTTGAGGTCGAGCAGGATCAGGTCCGGACGCTCCGCGTCGGCGTAGCCGTTCTCCCGGCGCAGGTACTTCAGCGCCTCGACGCCGTCGGGAACCACGCTCAGTCGCGAGGTGAGCCGGCCCGCGCGCAACGCCTCGCGGGCAATCACCACATCACCGGGGTCGTCCTCCACGAGCAGGACTCCGAGCCCGCCGCGGGGTGGGTCAGTGACGTGATTCGGCAAGGACGCCGCCTTCCGGAAGAGCGAACCTGAACATCGCCCCGTGCGACGACTGTACGGGGTCCAGCCAGATGCGTCCGCCGTGGAAGTCGACGATCCTGCGGCACAGCGCCAACCCGATGCCCGTCCCGCCATAGCTGTCCCGCAGATGCAGCCGCTGGAAGACCGCGAAGATCCGCTCGGCGTACTGCGGGTCGATGCCGATGCCGTTGTCGGCCACCGTCATCGTCCAGGCCCGGTCGACGGCCTCGTGCTCGGCCGAGATCCGGACGACCGGAGGCACCTCGGATCGGTGGTACTTCACCGCATTGCCGACGAGGTTCTCGAAAAGCGAGATGAGCAGCGCTTGGTCACCGGCGACCGTGGGCAGCGTCGTCTCGCGCTCGATCCGCGCCCCGGCCTCGGCGATCCGGTCCGCGAGATTGGCCAGCGCGGCGTCCAGCGCGACGTCCAGCGCGACGGGGACGAACTCGTCCGTCGCGGTGCCGACCCGCGACAGCGACAGCAGGTCCGAGATGAGCGCCTGCATGCGCTTGGCGCCGTCCACGGCGAAGTCGATGTACTGCTTGGCGCGGTCGTCCAGCTCGTCGCGATACTGGCGCTCGAGCAGCTGGCAGAAGTTCGCGACCTTGCGCAGCGGCTCGGACAGGTCGTGCGAGGCGACGTAGGCGAACTGCTGCAGGTCGTCGTTCGACCGGGTCAGTTCCTCGGTGCGCAGCCGCAGCTCCTCCTGGATCTCCTCGGCCCTGGCCAGCTGGCCGGCGATCTGCAGGCGCATGGCCTCGACGTCGCGGCTCAGGCTGGCGAACTCGACGGGACCCGCCGGGAGGATCTGCCGGTAGGTGTCCCCACGCGCAACCTCGCGGGTCTGCGTGCCGAGTTCGTCGACGGGTCCCAGCACCCACCGATGCAGGCCTCGCCAGATGGCCATGGCGAGGGCGGCGAGCACGAGCGCGGTGAGCGAGATCGCGACGATGAACATCGCACCGAAGGTCTGTCGGTCGGCCCGCGCCGCGTCGGCGCGCGACTGCACGCCCGCGGCGAGTGCCTCGGCGCGCACCCGCACGGCGTCGAAGAGCCGCGTCGCGGCCGAGCCCTCGACGAGGCGCACCGCGTCCGGATCGTCGTGCGCGACGCCCGCGAGGCCCGGCCGGGCGACCGTGTCGTGCCAGCGCTTCGCCGCCGATTCGAAGTCGGCCAGCCGACCGCGCAGCTCGGCGTCGCCGTCGAGCAGCGACGCCAGCCGTGCGGCGTCCGCCCGTTGGGCCACCACGTACCGGCCGTACTGGGCCGCGAGCGCCTGGTCCCGGTTCAACGCGAAGCCGCGCAGGCTCGTCTCCTGGTCGACGAGGTCGGTGAGCAGTCGATCTGCCCTCGCCACCGCGGGCTGCCATCGCGAGACGACCCGGTTGCCGGCCCGCACGTACTCGACGGTGGACACGACGACCGCGGCGACGAGCACCGCGAAGACGACGCTGACGACCGCGAACGACTGCCCGATGCGGCGCCGCAGGGTCCAGGGTCGTCGCGGCGTCGGTGAGTTCACGGACCCTCGACGGTCAGCACGACGACGGCGGTGTCGTCGACCGACTCGCGCGGTGCGTTGCCGACCAGCCGTGAGATCCAGGTCGGTGCCGCGTCGCCGGCGCGCATGCAGGTCTGCACCGCGGCCACGAGTTCGGTGATGCCGAGGCTGTCGGACTTGGCGTCGACCGAGTACGCGTCCAGCAGGCCGTCCGTGTAGAGCAGGACGGAGGTGCCCGGCGCGGTGGCGACCCGGTTGTCCGGCCAGCCGTCGGCGAGCCCGGCCGGCAGCTGGACGCCGAGCGGCGCACCGACCGCCAGGTCCGGGTACGTGCACGCCCCGTCGGCGGCCAGGATCGGAGCCGGGTGGCCCGCCAGCCGGACAGTCGCGCCGGTCGAGTCGAGCGTCAGATCGCACACCGTCACGTACCGGCGATGGTCGTCCTGCTCGGCCTCGAGCAGCCGGGCGAGGGTCGGCAGGATCTGCGCGTCCGGGGTGCCGGCGAGCAGCAGGGTGCGCCAGGCGACGCGCAAGTGCACGCCGAGCGCGGCTTCGGCCGGCCCGTGTCCCATCACGTCGCCGATGACCGCGCGCACCCGGCCGTCCGGCGTCTCGATGACGTCGAAGAAGTCACCGCCCAGGACGGCGTGGTCGCGGCCGGGCTGGTAGTAGGTCGAGCAGGTCACGTTCGGGCTGCGCAGCAACGGGGTCGGCAGCAGCCCCCGCTCGAGGCGGGCCTGCTCGGTGGCGCTCATGCGCACCTCGCGCAGCTGCTCCTGCGCCCGCTGGGTGCGCTTGCGCTCGATGGCATAGCGGATCGAGCGCTCGAGCAGCTCGCCGCTGAGGCTGTCCTTGATGAGGTAGTCCTGCGCGCCGGCGGCGAGTGCCTCCACACCGTCGCGCTGCCGGCGGCCGGTCAGCACGATCACCGCGGTGTGCGGGGCCGCCTCGACCATCTTGTGCACTGCCGCATAGCCGTCGGCGTCGGGCAGCCCGAGATCGAGCAGGACGCACCGGGGTCCGCGGGCGAGCGTCGACAGGGAGTCGCCGAGGGTGCGCTCCCGGATGACGGCGTCCTCGGGAACCCCGGCCTCCGCCAGGCAGGCCTGCACCAGCACCGCGTCGCCGTCATCGTCCTCGACGAGCAGGATCGGCGTGGCCGAGATGGCTCGCGCGCCGAAGCCGGGTTGGACCACGGGCGTCAGCCCTCCTACGCGTCCTGGCTCACCGTCGGGAAGTCGAATCTACTCATCGGGGACTCATCCGCGCGGACACCGCGAATCGGTTCAGTCGCAGACCTCGTCGCAGGCGTCGTCCCGGCCGGCGCACGCGGCGTCGAGCCCGTCGGCGACACTGCGCGCGATGCGGCCGAGGGCGTCGACCTGGTCGGCGCTCAGCTCGTCGAAGAGGTAGCGCCGGACGGCTTCCACGTGTTGCGGGGCGGCCGCTTCGACGGTGTCGTGACCCTTTTGGGTGAGCACGACGAACGCGCCGCGGCGGTCCTCGCTGCAGTAGGACCGCTCGATGATGCCGCGCTGCTGCATCCGGGTGAGCTGGTGCGACAACCGGCTCTTCTCCCAGCCGAGGGCACGGGCCAGCTCGAGCACCCGCATCCGGGCGTCGACGTGCTCGCTGAGCTGGACCAGGACGGAGTAGTCGGCGATCGAGATGCCGCACCGCTGCTGCATGTCGCGGTTCAGCCGCGCGGTCAGCTTGGCCGTCATGTCGAGGTAGGCGCGCCACGACTCCTGCTCGCGCGGGTCCAGCCAGCGCGGCTCGGCTGTCGCGACACCGTTCACGGCACCATCATACGGGAATAGTTGACTCATCATCTGTCTTCTGCCTACCGTAACTGTTGATAGCTCAACCAATACGTCTGAGGAGACCTGCATGACTGCCACCACGACCGACTTCCGCACCCTGACCGGCACTTACACCCTTGACCCCGCGCACAGCCGCTTCGGCTTCGTCGCCCGACACGCGATGGTCACCAAGGTGCGCGGCGCCTTCAACGAGTTCGAGGGCACGGCCGTCATGGACGGCGAGAACCCGGCCAACTCGTCCGCGACCGTGACGCTCGCCGTCGCGAGCATCGACACCCGCAACGAGCAGCGCGACGGCCACCTGCGCACCAACGACTTCCTGGACGCCGAGACCTACCCGGCGATCACCTTCACGTCCACGGCGATCAGCCACGTCGCCGGCAACGAGTTCGAGGTCATCGGCGACCTGACCATCAAGGACGTGACCAAGTCCGTCAGCATCCCGCTCGAGTTCCAGGGCGCCGCGAAGGACCCGTTCGGCAACGACCGGATCGGCTTCGAGGGCAGCACCCACATCCAGCGCAGCGACTTCGGCGTGAGCTACAACGCGGTGCTCGAGACCGGCGGCGTGCTGGTCAGCGACAAGATCACCCTCGAGTTCGAGATCAGCGCCATCAAGAGCTGACCCCCTCCCCGGCCTGACTCCGCAAGTTGTCCGGGCTACGTCGTGTTATTGCACGACGTAGCCCGGACAACTCTGGCTTTAAGGGGCGACAGAGGACCAGTCGGCGAAGCCGGAGGGGTCGTGCCGGCCGAACGTCGCGTGCTCGAACAACCCCCAGCCGACCGCCCCGTCGCACGTCGCGCGCGCCGCGTGGTCGACGACCGAGTACGGCGCCCGGCCGGCCACCGCGGGATCGGCGAGGTCGTACACCGCACCCTCGGCGAAACCCGCTCCCCGCCACTGCCCGTGTCCCCAGTCGGGGTCACCCGAGTAGCCGGCGCCCACGTTGAGCGCCACCGACGTCAGCGGCTCGATCTCGATCAGCACCGGCGAGCCGTCCTGCGCCGTGCAGCGCAGCGTCGCCGCCTCCGGGTAGCGGGTGCCGGACCGGTACTCGATCGACACGGCCGGCCAGCCGAGCTGCTCGACCCGCCCGTCCGCCCACACCCGCACCGCGTCGTTGAGCGTGCGGAACCCGTCCACCCGCTCCTGGGCGATGATCACGACGGCGAACTCGTCGAAGCGCAGCGGCACGTACAGCCACCAGAAGCCCGCGTTCGCATCCGCCGGCGGGCGGCCGGCCGGCTCCGGCTCGCCGACCGGACGGATCCCCCACGAGCGGTCCCGGGTGCCGACCCAGCCGTCCACCGCATGCGGCTCGCCGGCGACCCGCAGCTCGCCCTCCCAGGTGCCGACCTGCGCGAACCGAGTGGTGTCGAGGATCGTGCGCGCGCCGAGGCGCAGCAGGTGCTGCGCCTCCTGCACCGCCTCGAACGAGCCCGTCCAGGTCAGGTCGAAGCCGATGCCGTGCTCGTCCCCGTCGCAGACGAGCCGCAGTCGCGACAGCGGGTCGAGCACCTCGATGCGGTATGGGCCGACCCGCTGGTCGAGCCGGTCGTCGCCGAGCGCGTCGGAGAAGCGCACCGCCCACTGCCGATCGCCCTTGCGCACCGTCGCATACGCGTCGATGACCCCGAGGTTCGGGTAGACGCCCAGGCCGGTGACGAAGAACAGCTCGGCCGAGCGCGGGTGCGCGTTGAGGTAGCAGCGGTCGTAGAAGTTCCGGTCGGTGCTCGCGACGTGCGCCAGCGACAGCGCCGTCTGATGGATCGGGAACTCGTCGAGCGGAACGGGCATCAGAAGTACGTCCCTGCGAGCATCCGCTGCAGCGGCTCCCGGTTGTAGAGCAGCTCGTCCGGATCCGACGGCATCTCCCGCTCGCCGAACCGGACGGAGCGGGTGCCGGTGCGCAGGTACACGATCCCCCACTGCACCGCGGCGTAGGTCTCGTAGAAGTCGAGATCGCGCGGCACGTATCCGGAGGCCTCGGCGTAGCGGGCGACGACGTCCTCGCGGCGCATGAAGTCCGGCATGCCGGGCAGGCTCATCATGCGCGCGAGGTCCTCGAAGCCGCGGTGCGCGTAGACGAGCCACGAGACGTCCAGCTCGCGCGGGCCGATACCGGCCATCTCCCAGTCAAGGACGGCCGCCGGCGCGAAGTCGCGGTAGAGGATGTTGCCGATCCGCGCGTCGCCCCAGCTCACGACCGGCGGCGACTCGTCCGGCCAGTGCGCGTCGAGCCACTCGAAGCCCTGCTCG
The DNA here is from genome assembly GCA_963797455.1 of uncultured Actinomycetota bacterium. GTDB lineage: Bacteria > Actinomycetota > Actinomycetes > Mycobacteriales > Jatrophihabitantaceae > Jatrophihabitans. The sequence continues at coordinate 1,773,008 of CAWCPK010000001.1, forward strand.
ACGAGTGGCGAGCGCTCGGCGTCGGCGGCGGCGTACTCGTACCAGGCCCGGGTATGCGCGACGTGCCGGCGCAGCGCCGTGTCGCCCGGGCAGTCGAACTCGAGCGACGCCGGCGGCGGCATCTCGTGCAGGCCGGCGAGCAGGTCCACGGTGGCGTCCTGCAAGGCCCGCTGCTGCTCGGGCGCCGCGTGGAACAGCCAGCTGTCGCCGAAGTTGTACGGCATCAGATCCGGAGGCACCTCGCCGTCGACGCGCGCCATGACGAAGAACGGGGTGCCCAGCGCTTCCGGCGACGGTTCGTTCCATAGCGTGGCCGGCACCGGGGTGCCGGTCTGCTCACCCACGGCGCGGATCAGGTCGAACTGCCGGGTCAGATCGTAGGCCGGGAAGACCGGCATGTCGGCGGCGTCCGGGGCAAGTCGCGCGACCAGCCGATGTTCCTCGCCGGACCACGTCGCAGCGAAGAGCAGGGTGTCGCTCGACAGCCCCGTGGTGGAGGTGCCCTGCAGGTCGGTGATCACCGCGTCGGGGTGGCGGCCGCGCAGCCAGTCCTGCAACCGCGCGCGCAAGTCGTCGGGCAGATGGCTCGAGCGCTGCATCTCGATGGGCACCGGTTCGGTCATGGCCGCTATTATTGAAGCGATTCGAAAATTGTCAACGAGGGAGTTCCGGATTGGACGGGGGGACGAGGCGGCGCGGCCGGCCGGCCCGGATCACGCGCGAGCAGATCGTCCGCGCCGCCCGTGACGCCGGTGGCCAGCCACGGATGACCGATGTCGCCCGAGCCCTCGACGTCGCGCCGGGCGCGCTCTATCACCACGTCCGCGGCCGGGACGAGCTGCTCGAACTCGTCGCCGCGCAGGTACTCGAGGAGACTGCGTTCGACGACTGGGCACCGGCCGACGGCGCACCCTGGCAGGAGTTCGTCCGGGCCTACGCGCTGGCGTTCCGGGCGGCGATCCTCGCCAACCCCGGCGCGTTGCGCTACGTCCGGCTCACCACCACGGCCACCGCGGGACGGCTGGAACAGGTCGACCGGCTCGTCGCGACGCTGCGCGCCGCAAGTTTCTCGCTGCGCGAGGTCTCGCACGCCGTCCAGCTGGTCAACCTGCTGGTCTGTGGCGAGGCGTGGGAACGTGCGCTGGCCGACCGCGAGGGAGGCGAGCCGCAGCTCGTCGAGTTCGAGCGGGCCGTCGCCGAGCGCCGCGGCGAGCTGGCCAATCTCGCGCCGCTCGCCGACCCGGACGCCCGACCGGACGCCCGGAGCCAGTTCGAGTTCGCGCTCGACTGCCTGATCGCCGGCCTGGCGGCTCGCCGCGGCGAGTCTTGCGCGTGACCTCCGCGTGAACTTCGCGTTGGACCGGGCAGAAGACGGCACGTCGCGATCACCGGATCGCAGGTCGGCCAACCAGTCGAGATACGAGCCCCGAAGGGTGTATTCGCATGCCCGCTACCGTCCCGCCGGCTACGCCGGTCAGGAGCATGGACGGCGCGCGAGCCCTCGCCGAGGGCGTGGCGCTGGCCGGACACGGCTCGCAGGTGGGCCCGGCCGTCGACCGCATCCTGCGCTTCCTCAACGCGCTGCCCTATCCGGCACTGCGCACCCGGGGCGAGGGCGTCCTGGACGTCTTGCACCTGATCGGCACGACGCGCGCCGCGTGGGCGACCGACTGGCTTGCCCGGCATGCCGACGGCAGCGATGCGAGGGACTACTGGGCCGAGCTCTGCGAGCTCAGCCTGCTCGACATCGCCGCCTGAGCGAGTCATACGAATGCGCGTGACGAGCCAGGCGAGGTAGAGCTCACGCGGCCCGGCTCAGGCCGGCGCGGACTCGGTCAGCTGCGGCAGCCGTACCAGCTCGGCTGACGATCCAGCTGGCGTTTCTGCAACAAACTGGCGGGCTGATCAACGCGGGCGCCGACGGGGTCGCCGGGTGGAGGTCGACCTGCAGAACGGCAGGCCTCAGCGGCGGCCGCTGGATCGCCGGAGCCAACTGCGGCGCGTCGGCGGGGTTACCCACCTCGACGGTGTGGTCCAGCACCACGCCGTCGGCGTTGTCGACGATCTGGGCTTTGTAGCCGAAGTCGACCGGCTTACCAGGGCGACCGTTGCTGATCGGGTGCACGTCGACATCGTGCAGGCTGACCAACCGGCCGCCGGACTTCGGCATCGCCGGCCGGCTTATCCGCTCGGGTTATCCGCTTCTCCGCACCGCCGGACAGGATCGACCGTGCCGAGACGGCCAGGGCAGCGTCGTAGCGTGCAGGATCAAACGCCCCGGTCGCGTTTGTCTGTGCCTGTTGGGTTCACATGCTCCACAGGGCTTGGGTCGGGGACATTCGGGCGGCGCGGATGGCGGGCAGCAGGCCGGCGATGGCGCCGATGAATAGGGCGGCGGCCAGCCCGCCGGCCCACGCGAGACCAGGGATGACGGTGGCCCAGTCTTGGGTGTGGGCGTAGGCGGCGGTGGCCGCCGCGCCGAGTCCGACGCCGACGGCGCCGCCCAAGAGCGCGAGCAGCATGGCTTCGGACAGGAACTGGATGCGGATGTGTCCCTTGGTGGCGCCCAGCGCCCGGCGCAACCCGATCTCGGAGCGGCGCTCGAGCACGCCGATGAGCATGACGTTGCCGACGCCGATGGCGCCGACGAGCAGGGAGACCGCACCGAGGCCGAGGAACAGGCTGTTGAGTGCGCCTTTGGCCTCGGCCCGCGCGACCAGCGCATCAGAGGGTCGACCGACGGTGACCTCGTTGGGGTTCGGCGGGTTTGCGGTGGCTGCGAGCACGTCGTGTACGGCGTTGACCTGGTCGGTGCGCGCGCGTAAGTAGATTTGCGACGGGTGGCCGTCAAGGCCGAGGTACTGCTGCGCGGCTGGGTACCCGATCAGCACTGCGCTGTCGATTTCTGGGGCGAGCACGGCGGGGTTCAGGACGCCGACCAGGTAGAACCATTGCCCGCCGCTCTGCCCGACCAGCCAGATCCGCTCGCCCGGGTAGACACGGGCGATTCCCAAGCGCGACGCGGCGGCGGAGCCGAGCACCGCGACCGGTTCGCGAGCGGTGGCCTCGTTCAGGAACCGGCCCTCGGCCACCGACGTGCCGACGGTTTGGGGCAAGGTCAGGCTGGTGGCCTGCACGGACAGCGCGTTGCTGTTGATCGACGGGATCAGCGGACTGCGGTACGCGTTGACGTTGTCGACCCTGCCGGTGTCGTCCACGGCGGTCACCGGCCCGATCCGGGAGATCATGCCGGGCGCCGCGGTAGGGAGTTCGGCGGGCGCGCCACTGAGCGTTTGACCGTTGGCGACCGTGAGCAGGTTGGTGCCCAGTCGGTCGATCTCGGCGAGCAGCCCGGCCTGCGAGGACGACGAGAGCCCCAGCACAGCGACGATCGCGGCCACACCGATCGCGATGCCCAGCGCCGACAAGGCGGCGCGCAACTTGCGGGTGCGGATGCCCACCCCGGACAGGCGAGCCAGGTCCGCCGAGCGCATCCGGTGTGTGCCCAACATCGTGCTGGTCATGAGCCGGCTCCCGCGCCGAGCATGGGACGCGAGGTGTCGGTGACGATGCGCCCGTCGAGCATCTCGACCCGCCGTGGCATGCGTGCTGCGACGCGCTCGTCGTGGGTGATCACCATGATCGTGGTGCCGGCCTCGTGCAGCTCGTCGAGCAGGTCGAGGATGGTCTGCCCGGTGGCCTGATCGAGATTGCCGGTCGGCTCGTCCGCCAAGACGATCGCCGGCGAGCCGACCAGGGCACGCGCGATCGCCACCCGTTGCCGTTGCCCGCCCGAGAGCTGAGTCGGGCGCGCGTGCAGCCGGTCGCCAAGGCCCACCGCAACCAGCGCCTCGCCCGCGTGTCGGCGCCGCTGCTTGACCGGCACACCGGCGTAGAGGAGCCCGTCGGCGACGTTGGCCAGCACCGTGGCGTGTTCGGCGAGGAAGAACTGCTGGAACACGAACCCCACCCGGCCTGCGCGCAGCGCCGCCAGCTGCCGATCGGACAGGCTCGCCAGGTCGAGGCCAGTGATCGACACGGTGCCGGCAGTGGGCCGGTCAAGGCTGCCCATCACGTGCAGCAACGTGGTCTTGCCCGATCCGGACGGGCCTACCACCCCAACGAACTCGCCGGCGCGCACGCTCAGGCTCACCTCCCGCAGCGCGGTCACCGGTGGCACGCTCGGGTAGGTCTTGCTCACCCGATCGACCTGCAGCACCACCGGCGGCCCGTCGCTTCCGACCGGGCTGGGATCGGTGAACGTGACCGGTTCGGGGCTACTCTGCCGGCTACGCATTGCCGGGTACCACGACGCGCTGCCCGGCCGCTAGCCCGGGCCCGGATACCTGCACCATGCCCGAGGCGCCGTCGAACAACCCGGCCCGGACCGGCACCAGATGGTGAGTGCCGTCGCCGGCGACCGTCTCCACCGCATACCCGCCACCAGAGAGCGCGAGCAGCGCGTTCACCGGCGCCGCGAGTACGTCGGGCACCGTCTGATCGGTGATCGCAACCTCCACCAGGGCCTGATCCAGTCTGCCCGTGCCCGCCGGGTGGGTGGGCTGGATCGTCACCGGCACCGTCGCCCCGCTGCCGGAGCTCTCCGCTCCGCCCGACCCAGCGGAGTTGTTCGACGCGACACTGGCGACCGTGCCCACCGAGGTGACCCTGCCCGGCGTGGCGCTGCCATCGGGCAGCGTGATCATGACCAGGTCACCGGCCTTCACCTCGGCCTGCAGGCTCGCGTCCAGGGCGACGCTCACCGTCCGGGCGCGCGATGTCGCGGACAGCACCGGCCCACCGACGGGTGCCCCGAGGGTGGCGGCGAGCGTCGTCACCCGTGCGGCGGTCGGCAGGAACACCACGTCACCCAGCTCGAGTTTGCCGGTCTGCTCCACACCGAGGTGTTTCTGCAGCTTCTCGACCCCGACCTTGGTGGCCCAGCTGAACTCATCCCACGCCCGGTCCACATCAGATTTGGGCACGTACCCGAGCGCGACCAGGTCGTGGTTGACCTGCGCCACGTCCGGCCCGGTCACATCCGCGGCGGTCGCGCCTGCGGCCAGCGTGCGGTACGCGGGTACCGGGCCATACAGCAGCACCACCGGATAGGTGTCCACCCGATACAGCACCTGACCGTTGTCGATGATTTGCCCGGGACCCGGCAACCACGTCACCGTGCCATGAGCCTGGCCGAGGACCGTGTAGGAGCCCGCGTACCCCAACGTGCCGGTGAACTGCGTCTGGGTCGACAGCGTGCGGCGCTGCACCGTCGCCAACGACGTCGCCTCTTCGGTTCCGGCCGACCCGCCTTTGGAGCCGCTGTCCAAGGCACCACTGACCGCTACGAGCACGCCGGCCAGGATCAACACGACGACGGTTGCGAGGACCACCCACCGACGCCGACGACGACGCGGCAAACCGCCGCCGAAGTCGACACGCCCGTCGCGCCCGCTGGTCCCGGGTGGCGCCTGCGGGATCGTCCTGCCACTCATCGCATCTCATTCCTGGGGGTCGGCCCGCGCCAGGCGCGGTCCGGTCTCGCAAGCGGCCCACGACACGAGGACACCACCCGGACAGGATTCGGGGGACGGCAGGCGCGTGTCATGGCAACAGGGCCGTGACGATGACAGCGGCCGCGGTTCGCGCTGCGGTGGTCGCCCCGCCGCGGCCAGCTGTCACTCATCAGGCTCTCCTCTCATGGGCGCTCGGTTCGATCTGCTGCGCGGTTGCTGCGGTATCCCCGGTCTATCGCGTCGCCCATGACACGAGCCGAACAGCGATTGTCAGACCGATGTCATCCGGTCATGCGCATGAGATGCAGGCAGCACGCTCGCGCGATCACGGGCTGCTCGCGCCGCCGTCGGCGGGATTGAGGTACTGCTGGCAAGCGTTCTGCGCCGCCGTGAACTGCGGACTGCCCTTGCCGAGGCCGCGCATCTGCGATTCCGGGAATTGGCCGTCCGCGCCCGGATCGGGGAACCCCGGGATGCCGTGGGCACGCATGCACCTGGCGAAGTTCAAACCCTCCGTCGCGAGTTCGTGCTGCATCTGCTGCAGGCTCTGCTCGCCGGGGGGCAGTATCGACTGGCAGGCCTGGTAAGCGGACTCGAAGGTCGGGTCGTAGGGGTCCAGGTCGCTGCCCGAGCCGGGCTTGCTGCCGGGATCGGGGAAGTCCTGGACCCCGTGCGCGCGCATGCACCGCGCGAAGGCGAGTTTGGCGTCGCCCCCGACCGGGCTCGAGGAGGACGAACTGGTGGCCGAGGTCGAACCACTTCCCGACGAGCCGATGCTGGCCACACCCGGCCCGCCAGAGCCACCGCAGGCCGCAGCGAGCAGCATGATCGCCACCAGCGCGGTCACCAGTGCGCCGCCGTGCCGCGGCCGTCGTTCTCGTTCTGCCCTCATGACGGTCAGCGTCGCTGCCGCCCGCGTTGGTTGCATCCCGCGCCGCGGGGAGTGTCACTCCCCCATTGGAGGGATCTGCCTTCGGTAAGGCGGAGGTAGCGTGCAACGCGTGTGGGACCGCGTACGACCCAAGGCGTGGGGCATATCGGGTCGACTGATCGCCTCCTACGTGCTGGTCACACTCGTTGTCGTGGTGCTCGTGGAGGCTCTCGTCCTGGGCTACGAGGCACCTCGATTGGTCGGCGACACCCAGGTGCGCGCTCAGCTGGTTGCCACCGCGAAGAACCTCGCCCAGAAGTTCAACCACAGCGACGTCGGGGCCGGAAGTCTGATCGGCGACCCCAGCCAGCCAGCACGTCCGGGCCAGGCCCAGCTGGCACCGGACGGAACGCTGGTCGTTCCGGCCATCACCGGCCCGATCCGAAGCCACGAGGCGGTGACCGCAGTCGTCGCGATCGCCGCCGACGGCACGATCGCCGCCTCCTCCGCACCAACGCGATACCCGCCCGGTCAGCTGGCCGCGGACGAGCTCCCTGCTGCCGCGGTGGCCGGGATCGCCAAGGACCGGCCGGGGGCCAACGCTCGCGACGGCAGCAGCTCCACCCCGTACGGGCAGGTGCGCTGGGCTCTGGCCCCGCCGGACAGTTCCGGCACAACGCTGGGGGATACGCGCAAATCCGCTGACTACGTCTACGCCTACGTCCAGGCGCCTGAGGCGACGGCGGCCGGGTTCAGCAACCCAATCAGCGCCTGGAACCAGCTGCGCGAGCGGTCGGACACCGGCCCGCTGCTCTCTGCCTCGTACGCGCTGCTGATCGCGATCGTCCCGGTCGGCGTGCTGTTCGGGCTGCTCGCCACCCGCCGCCTCGTCCACCGCGTGCGCCGCCTCGAACACGCGACCCTGGCGGTCGCGGACGGGGACTACACCATCACCGTGCCCACCTCCGGGCGCGACGAGATCGGCCGGCTGGAAGCCAACTTCACCACGATGACCGGCCACCTCGACTCCGCGCTGGCCGCGGCCCGGCAGCGGGCGAGCATCGACGCACGCGACGCGGAGCGGGCCCGGCTCGCGCGAGAGATCCACGACGCGATCTCGCAGCACCTGTTCGGGCTGCGGATGATCGCCGCCGGGATGCGCCGGGCCAGCCCGGACAACGAGCAGCTACGAGCGATCGAGCGCATCAGCGAGGACGCACTACGCGACATGCGGGCACTGCTGCACGAGCTGCGGCCACCCAGTTTGGACGGCGCCGGGCTGACCCCGGCACTGCGGCAGATGTGCGCGGCCTACCACGACCGGCTCGGCGTCGCCGTCGACGCCGAACTCGAGGACGTCATCGTGCCCGCTCCGGTCGAGCTCGCCCTATTGCGCGTCACCCAGGAGGCGTGCGCCAACGCCATCCGACACGGCAACGCCCGCTCACTGGCCGTGACCATGACCCGCCGGGCCGGCAACGTCGAGCTTGCCGTGCGCGACACCGGCACCGGCTTCGACCCGGCCGCGCCGCACAGCGGCTCCGGGCTGGCCCACATTCGCGACCGCGTTGCCGAACTCGGCGGCACGGTCGACATCTACAGCGCGCCCGGGCACGGCGCGGCACTCACCGTGCAGGTCCCGGTGCCGTGACCGTCCGCGTCGTGATCGCAGACGACCACCGCGTTGTGCGCGACGGGCTGCGCTACCTGCTCGGACAAGAACCCGACGTCGAGGTCGTCGGCGAAGCCGGCGACGGACAGCAGGCGCTGCACGTCGTCGCCGCGACCCGCCCGGACGTGCTGCTGCTCGACCTGTACATGCCCGACCCGGACGGGCACCGCGTGCTCGCCACCCTCCGCGACGCGCCGTACCAGCCAGCCGTCGTCGTGCTCACCTCAGCCACCGACGACACCGACCTGGTGCGCGCAATGCAGGCCGGCGCGATCTCCTACCTGGTCAAGACTGCGGCCGGCGAGCAGGTCGTCGCCGCCGTGCGCGCCGCCGCTGCCGGCGCCGCCACCCTTACGCCCGACCTGCTCACCCGCTTCACCGCGGCGCTCCGCAAGCCGGCGCCGGCCGATCCGCTGGATCCGCTCTCCCCCCGCGAGCGCGAAGTGCTGAACCTCATCGCACGCGGTCGCAGCAACCGCGAGATCGCCCACGAACTCGCCATCGGCGAGCAGACAGTCAAGACCCATGTCAGCAGCATCCTCGCCAAGCTCAACCTGCAAGACCGTGTCCAAGCCGCGATCTTCGCCCTCCGCTACCGGACAACAAGCCCAGACCGGCCCTAACCCATCAGCACCCGCACGCGGCCGACGGTGTGCGGGCTCTCCCGCCAGCCCCGCCCCTATGCGCCAGCTACGGCCTGCTTGACCGCATCCAACCCGGCGGCCAGCGCGTCCGGGCCGACCCCGAGACCGCGCGCGATCGCGGCGAACTCGGGGTCGGTCGGATCGACGCCGTCCGTGCCGCTGAGCGCACTGATCTGCTGCAGGCCGCGCCGCGCCGCCGCAGAGCTGACACCGAGCCGGCGAACGAGCGCGTCGACCGCCGCCGGTCCGGTCAAGCTGCGGTTGACGCTGGGTTCAGACGCCGCGGCCGCGGACTTGCTTGCGGCGGCGGCGGACGCGTCGACGGAGGTTTCGCACGCCGCTGCCACACACTGGGACGCCACGGCGGCGGCCTTGCTCGCGCCGGCCGCAGAGTCGAACGCCGCGCTGGGCGATGGCACGGGCTTGCCCGACGGCGAACTCGAGGCCAAAGCGACGGCCGGAACGGCGATCGCGGCAGCAATGAGCACCCCGACGAGGGCGAGACGAGTACGCATTTGCATCATGCGCTCCTTCACAGATTCGAGGCCGCCGGCCTACCGACCCGAAGACGGACAGCGCAGTGGCGAGTCCGGTTTAGCAAGCAGCCCATGACACCAGCCGAACAGCGATTGTCAGACCGATGTCATCCGCGCCGGTGCACGATGTGCACCGGGAAAGGCAAGCGGGTGTGACGCCGAGCTGCTCGGTCAAAACGACGTGGTCGCCGATGATGATGCGACGTCCGCCCTGCCAGGGCCTTCCGGTGTCGCTACCACCGTCGCCGCCGGCCGGAGCGCCGGCCGCCGCTTGCAGCGACGCGCGGGCCGTGTCGGCGTAGCGGATTCGGTGCGGCCGCGCCATGCACGCTGTCATCCCACCGGCACCCCGCCCACGTCTGGCATCTCCTGCCCGCATTCGTGCTGCGTTCTACTGACCTGCGCAGATCGCGCCTGCTGCCTGGAGAAGCCGTGGCCACTGAGGTCGAAGAACGGTCCGCCGTTGGGTCCGACGGCGGGGTCGGGCCAATTCGGCACGCCGTGCGAGCGCATGCACTGGGCGAAGTTCCGCATCTCTGTCAGCGCTTGCTGCACCAGGGCAGCCGGGCAGTCGCCCGCCAGGATGCATTGTCGGAACGAGCTCGCGTTCAGCGATCCGCCGCTGTTCGGAAGCAGTGGCTGACAGGCCTGCTGTGCCGTGCGGAGCTGGGAGCTGCTGACTCCGAGCTGCTGCGCGTCGACCTTGGGGAGGTTGCCACTGCTGTCCGGATCGGGGAACTGTGCCACGCCGTGGGAGCGCATACAGGCCGAGTAGGTGACCGCAGACGGGGATGTCGACGACGCTGCCGCACGCGTTGAGCGGACGACCCCACTGACGAGCGGCTCCCGCCGCACCCCGCCAGGATCAGGACGATGGTGGCGATGGTGGCGGACACCGGCAGGCCGGGTCGGCGCAGTGCAGGCGGTGCGGCTGCAGCTGTCATGGCGGCTACTCGCGCGACTCGGGGGCGGGGGCCAGGCGGTTGCATTCCAGCTCGGCGGACCGGTACTGCGGCGAATGGATGAGCTCGTGGCTGATGCCTGCGCGGGTGGTGTCGAAAACAGGTTGCCCCTGGGAATCCAGGGTGGGGTCGGGGAAGTTCGGCACTCCGTGCGAGCGCATGCAGCGGGCGTAGTTCCGCTGGGCGCTCAGGATCTGCTGCACCAGGGCCGGCGGACAGTCGCCGGCTCTGATGCACTCCAGTTGCTGCTGCAGCGAGCTGCCGGCGTTCGGGAGCAGGCGCTGGCAGGCTTGCTGCGCCGACGCGAATCGGGAATTGCTGACCCCGAGTTGCTGCGCGCTGGTCTTGGGCAGCTGCCCGCTGCTGTCGGGATCAGGGTAGTTCGGAACGCCGTAATTGCGCATGCAGCGGGCGAATCCGACTGCGGACGGAGAGGTCGGCGAACTCTCGGCATTCGCGGAGCCGGCGGAGCCGGTGGCCGACGGGCCGCCACCGGCATCGCCGCTGCAGGCGGCAAGCAGAACCACGCTGGCCCAGGCGATCACGGCAGCTGCCGTGCAGGGCCTCGTCCGCCCTAGTCGGCGCGTGACGTACGTGCTGTAGCTCAACATGCCCTCCCCTGCGGCGAAGTCGTGGCTCGCCGGCTCGGCGACACGCAATCGGAACTGGCTGCCTTGCGATCCATAGGCTGATTCGTTCCGGGTGGTCGGCGGCTGCGCTCCCTGCCCGGTCTAGCAAGCGGCGCATGACACCAGTCGAACAGCGGTTGTCAGACGGATGTCATCCGCCGAGGACCCTCCTGCACGCCGCGGCCGAGTCGAGCCGCGTAGCCCAACTCCCCCGAAGCCCGAGGGATCGGTCCTGATCATCCGTAGTGGTGGCAGCCGTCTTCGCCGATGCCATTGCACAGAACGGTTCCGTTCTGACCCGGAGCGGGCCGCAGAAGGGGTGCGCATTGGTCGGACGTGGTGGCGACCTGCGGGGTGTCCGGGTTGATCCGGCCGCGCAGATCGAAGACAGCGTTGCCGTCAGGGTCTGTGGTGGGGTCGGGCCAGTCGTGCACCCCATGCGAGCGCATGCATCGCGCGAAGTCCCGCATGCCGGCCAGGGTCAGCTGCACCTGAGCCTCGGCCGGCTGGAGCAGGTATGCACACGCGCTCTGGGCCACCTGGTACTGGGAGCTGCTTACCCCGAGTTGTTGTGGAGTGATCTTGGGGATCGTGTCGTCGCTGTCAGGATCGGGGAAGTTCGGCACGCCGTGGGAGCGCATGCACCGGGAGAAACCAACCGCTGACGGAGAGGACGCTGACCCTCGTGCGCTCGGCGAGCCGCTCGCCGATGATGGGCTGCCGCTGCACGCCGCGACCAGTAGGGCCAGCACGGCGGCACCGATGATGACAGCGATCGGTCGCGCCGTCGGCGGCCGGGCCAGTAGTAGTCGGCGCACGACGCGAGTGCTGTCGGTCATTGTCCCCGCCTCCTGTCCCTGCCTCGAGCTACGGAAGCGGAAGCCCTTCGAACCCGGTCAGCCGGACGCACTCGTCAACCTCGGCCAGCACGTGCGACGAATGGTGGTCGATGCCTGCGGCTTCGTAGGGGAAGTGCGGCGCCGCTGGATGACCGCCCAGGGACGTGATGATCGGGTCGGGCCAGTTCGGCTCCCCATGCGTGCGCAGACACTCAGCCAACGTCCGCAGGCCGCTCATCCAATGCTGCACCACAGCCTGCGGGCAGTCGCCGGTCATCGCGCACTGTGTCTCCTGCTGTTGCTCGCCGGTGGATCCGGTGCTCGGGATCAGCCGCTGGCAGTCGCGCTGGGCACCTTCGAGCTCAGCGCTGCTGACGCCCAGTTGCTGAGCGTCAGCCTTGACGACCGCGTTGCTGCTGCTGGGGTCGGGGAAATTCGGCACGCCGTGCGAGCGCATGCATGTCGAGTAGGCAACCGCCGAAGGGGAACGCGTTGACCCGCCCGCACTGGAGTCGCCGGAGCCGGCCGGTGATCCGCCTCCACTGCAGGCAGTCGCCAGCAGAATCACGCCGATGCTCGCGAGGACGCCGGCCGCGGTCCACGCCGTGCAAGGCCGATGCGGATCGGGACCGCCGACTGTCCGATTCATGGGCTGCTCCGTTCCGGTGGTCCGCGGCGCCGCGGCCATCTCGGTCTAGCAAGCAGCCGATGACACGAGCCGAACAGCGATTGTTAGGCGGATGTCATCGGCGCAGGTGCACGATGTGCAGGTGCGAGTGCTGGTCGTGGAGGACCACGTCGCGCTGGCCAACCGGATCGGCGAAGGTCTGCGCGATGCCGGTTTCGCCGTCGACGTGGTCTACGACGGCGCCGCCGCCCTGGGCAGCACGACGAGCGCCGACTACGACGTCGTGGTGCTCGACCGCGACCTGCCGAGCGTGCACGGAGACCAGGTCTGTCGCCGGCTGGTACGCGCCGGCTCGCCCGTCCGCATACTCATGCTCACCGCCGCCTCCGACGTCGATGATCGGGTAGACGGGCTGGAGCTGGGCGCGGACGACTACCTCGGCAAGCCGTTCGCCTTCCACGAGCTGATCGCGCGCATCCGCGCCCTCGGGCGACGCGGACCGGGCTCACCCGCCCTGGTGCAGCGCGGCGACCTCGTCATCGATCGGGCGCGGCACCGGGCCAGCCGTGCCGGCATCCCGCTCACGCTGACCCGCAAGGAGTTCGGCGTGCTAGAACGCCTGGCCGGCGCGGACAGTGCCCCAGTCAGCGCCGAGGAACTGCTCGAACACGTGTGGGACGCGCACGCCGACCCGTTCAGCAACACCGTCGCGGTCACCATCCGCCGGTTGCGCCGCAAGCTCGGTGACCCGCCGCTGATCGAGACCGTGGTCGGCGTCGGCTACCGGCTGTGAGAAGCCACCTCAGCGCGCGCTCGCGACTGACGCTGCTTTACACATCGCTGTTCGCGCTCGGCGGGGCCACGCTCGTCTTGATCACCTACCTCCTGGTCGCGCACACGTTGCGTACCACGACGACCACCGCAACCTCGCCGTCCGTCCAGCGAGCGGTCAACCAGTGCATCCAAGCGGCAGAGACAAGCGGCACCTCGCCGAGCGACGCCAAGGCTTTGTGCAGTGACAAGCTGTACGCCAACGGCGTGCAGGCAGGCGCCACCGCACAGCGGGCCACGACCCTCGCTCACCTGCTGACCTACTCGCTTCTCACCCTCGCCGGAATCACGCTGCTCGCCGCGCTCGCCGGCTGGATGGTGGCCGGCCGGATCCTGCGCCCAGTGCACCGGCTGACCGCCGCGGCTCGCGCAGCAAGCGAACAGAACCTGTCCCAGCGCATCGCTCTGTCCGGCCCACGCGACGAGCTGCGCGAACTCGCCGACACCTTCGACACCATGCTCGAACGGCTCGAACGCGCGTTCACCAGCCAACGACAGTTCATCGCCAACGCCAGCCATGAACTTCGCACCCCGCTGACCGTCATGCGCACCGCCATCGACGTCGTGCTCGCCAAGCCAGACCCCACATCCGCAGAGTTGATCTCGATGAGCACGGAGGTCCGCCAGGCAGTCGATCAAGCAGAGCGGCTGATCGGGGCGCTGCTCGTACTGGCCCGCAACGATCAGCCTCGTGCCCTCACCGAGCCGCTGGATCTGGCCGTCGTCGCCGAAGACGCGCTCGAAGGACGCAGCGCCGACGGCATCGCCACGACCGCCACCCTCTACCAAGCCCCGGTGACCGGCGACCCGGTGCTGCTCGAACGACTCGTCACCAACCTGCTGGACAACGCCGAGCGCTACAACATCGCAGGCGGCGCCCTCACGATCTCAACCACAACTCTCGACGGCATCTCCGTGCTGCGCGTGGTCAACACGGGTCCGGTGGTCCCCCCAGACTTGGTCGACCGCCTGTTCCGGCCGTTCACCCGGCTCGCCGACCGGACCCGCCACGACGGCTTCGGGCTTGGCCTCACCCTGGTCTCATCGATCGCCGCGGTGCACGGCGGCACCGTCGACGCCACCGCCCCGCCCACCGGCGGGCTGGACATCATCGTCCGCCTCCCCCGACGCGATCCCGCCACATCCCCAGCATCGGCCGCCACCTGAACTCTCGTGGCTCCATGCGCACATAGCGTCGGCACCAGCGCCCTCGATCCCCGGCCAGTGCGAGTGCCGGCGCGCACTGCCGGCCCCGGCCCCGGGGACCGCGTGCGCTGCACAGGCAGCACGTTTCGGCAGCCTCACCTCGAACCGTGGACAGCCACGATGACGGCGTCGGCGATGCCTTCGCTGCCCTCTGGGGCTGGCCGATCGTGAGCAACCGGCGCTGGCGAGCTGACACATTCGCTCAGGCTGGCTGCTTGAGGGTGATGCGCAACCGAGTGCGATCTTGTGCAGCATCCCGCGCCTGGGCGTTGGTGAGTGCACAAGATTCGCGCCGCGAGCCGCCGCCTTCACGATCTTGTGCAGCATCCCGCGCTCAAGCGCAGATATCCGCACAAGATCGGGTGCGAGCCGTGCGGTTCAGCTGAACCGCGCGTTAGCCGCGGACATGGTGCATACCGTTGCACGGTCACGCCGCAGATCTGTGCGCCGCCTTGGTGGCGCGGTGCTGGCGATCTTCGCCGGACGGGACACGTAGAGACCTGCAGTACGCGCTGGCGACGTAACCCGCGGTCCAGTCAGTACAGATGCGTTCTCCTGTACTCGATGTTGCTGTCCCTGGCAGGAAGAGCAGCGTCGCGCACCAGACCCGCGACCGTCTGCTGTGCGGAGGCGACCATCTCCGGCGTAAGGCGTTCGGCCTTCTCATCGCCCAGCGGAGAGCACAGAGACCTGTTGTCTTACACATTGTGTTACGTTCGAGGTATGGCGCAGACGATCACCTTCCGACCCGACGAAGACGCCGAACGTGCCCTCGCCGTACTCACCGCGGACGGCACCGCCGTGTCGGCCGCTGTCCGAGCCGCGCTCATCGACGCCGCACGTGCGCGCGCACAACAACGTCTGCGCGCCGAAGCAGAAGCCCTTGCCGCCGACGCCGCCGACCGGGCCGAAGCCGCCCAGGTGTTGCGCGACATGGAGACGCTGCGTGCGTGGTGACATTCACCATTTGAAGGCGCGCGGGACTCGGGGCCACGAGCAGCGCGGACCGCGCTTCGCAGTCGTCGTGCAGTCCGGCTCCCTACCGCTGTCGACGCTGCTCGTCGCGCCCACCTCGACCTCGGCGCGAGCCGCCAGCTTCCGCCCGGAGATCCTTGTCGACGGGATCACCACCCGCGTGTTGGTTGAGCAGACTGCCGCCGTTGACCCCACCCGTCTCGGCGAGCAGGTCGGACAGCTCGCCTTCGACGAGCTTCGACACATTGCTGCGACCTTGCGGATCGTCCTCGAGCTGTAGCCCCGACAGGCTGGTTTCGCCTGCCAAAATCAAGCGACTTGAACACGGCGAAATCGGCCTCGCCTGGGGCGCGTTCCATGCCGTTGCTCGAGAACGCCGGGCCGACGCCGAAGACGGTGGACCACGCGTCGACACTCGCCTGGAAGTCGCGTGCCGGGAAGACGACGGTGGCGATGGCGGGGTTGATCATGTCGGTGCTTCCTTCCGTTGAACTGCTGTCGGAGTGACACCACAAGTCCATCGAATAGTTAGGCAGGTTCGCTTCCTATTTCGGCTTTGGGCTGCGCGCCGCCGTCCCGGGCCCGTCCCTCGCCCGGCAGCACCCGGACCCTCCGCCGTGCTCCGGGCCGCGTGGTCGAACGGTGAGTCATCCACCGGCGGTCAGGTCGAACGCGCGCGGACAGCGGAAACCTCCGCGCACATGGCGCAAGACTGGGGAGAGTTGGGAATGAAGCAGCAGCGGCCGCACGTTGTCCACCGCCGACCGACTCTCGTACCGCCGGGAAGAAAGCAGACCTGATGTCCTCGCTGACCACTATGCGCGCAGTTCGGCTGTCCGCCCCGGTCCCATCGAGAACCTGCGGCTGACTTCGCTCCCACTCCCGCCCGAGGAGGGCAGCTGGGTGCGCATCCGCGTCGAGGCGTTCGGCCTGAACCGCTCGGAGCTGGAGCTACGGCTGGGTCTGAGCGTTGGCGTCAGCTTTCCGCGAGTGCCAGGTATCGAGGCCGCAGGCACCGTCGACGCGGCGCCCGCCGGCAGCGGGCTGGTTCGCGGGCAGCAGGTCGCCGCGATGATGGGGGGCATGGGGCGCACCTACGACGGCGGCTATGCCGAGTACACGTCAGTGCCGCTGTCCCAGCGAGCTACCTCGCTAGCTCAGGCCGGCAAGCGCAGACCGCGCACGATGTTGCGGATCGCGGTGCTGCGATCGCTCGGCGGGGGCCGCGGGCGGCGGCGACTCGCTCTCGGTCGGTGCGAGTGGGGTGAGAGCGGACTGTGCCGGCATGGTTGGGTCCTTTCCGCGCCGGTTCTGGAGGTCTAGCTTGGTTGGCGTCTGCGGGTTCGGGTTCCGGCCGGTCCCGCGAGGGCCGTAAACGGGGGTCTCGATGGCACGCAGCCCGGTAACCAGATTCACCTGCTCGTTCGCCGCGGTGGCGGCCGTCGTGATCGCGACGGTCTCACTCCTCGACGCCGCGCCGGCCGGTGCGGCGACAACGTGGCAGACGCTGTCGGGCAACACGCGCAACGCGGGAACGACGCCGTCGATCGCGCGGTTCGGCAACGGGTACGAGGTCGTCTGGGTCGCCAACAACGGCGCGACGAAGTCGATCCAGGCGCGGCTGCTGAACGCGGCAGGCAAGCCACTGGGCAACGTCATCACAGTGCTCAGCGGGTGGGATCAGCTCCAGAACGACCCGACCATCCTCGCCAAGGGCAAGACGCGGTTGATCGGCTTCGGTGGCTACCGCGGCGGCACCAACGACCCGTACAACTCCGGCGCGGAGTACTACCTCACCAGCGGCAACGGCGCGAGCTGGACGCTGAGCAGCGGCAGCCTGTCTGCGGCCGATCTCACCGGTGGCGACACCGGCACCGCGGTCGTCAACGACGCCGGGACGATCATCAGTGGGTTCGCCGAGAGCGACGGAGTGCGCTACCACGTCGGTACGTCCGCGCTGAACCCGGCACCGGGCACCGACCCGCTGACCCGCACGACCGGCAACTTCTCCTACTTCCCGGGCGTGGGCGTCAACGCCGCGAACCAGAAGGTGTGGGCACTGTGGTTCTCCAACAGCGGCTCCAGCCACCACGACGGCGTCTGGGCACAGCTGATCAAACCGAACACTCCGACCAGCTTGATCCGCGCCCCGGGATCGTCGGCGAACAACGGTAGGACGGCATACGGCGTCCAGCAGAACCTCAGCGCGGCGTCCCGGGTCGGTGGTGGTCTCTACACCGCCTACGTGACGCCGTTCGACAAGTCGGTGGACGTCTGGCGCGTCGGCGCGGCCAAGCCGCTGGCCACCATCACAGACACTCGCGGACCGAGCAACGTCGTGCTGGTCCGGGCACCCCAGGGGCGGTTGTGGCTGTACTGGCGCGACTTCCGCGGTGGCTGGCGGGCCACTCGTAGCAACAAGGCGGCGACCAGGTTCGGCCCGGTCACCCGGATCGGGTTCCCGACCGGGGTTACCAACAGCGCCGCGATCGCCGGTGACGGCAGCGCCGGCCCGCTCGAAGCCGTCGCCTCGGTCGTCACCAAGTCCGGCGCCAACAAGATCATGGCGGTGCGGATCCTGCCCCGCCTGTCCATCGGCGTATCGCCGACCAGCGCGCGGCGCGGGCACACCTTCATCGCGAAGGTGACCGACGCGGGCGACGCGGTCAAGGGTGCTGCGGTGCATTTCAACGGCCTCACCAAGACCACCAACAAGTACGGCAAGGTGAGCTTCACCGTGCCCAACGGCATGTCGCTCGGCAAGCACGCCGTCACCACCTCACGCGCCGGCTACACCGCGGCTCGGACCAGCATCAAGGTCACCACCTGACCCGGGCGCACATGTCGTCCACGGCCCGATGTCTCCGAATCCGCGCGGAAATCGGCGGTACTTCGTGAGGGGCGTGCTGCAACGCCGTGAGGTGTCCTTCCGTGACGCTCACCGACAGCGACCGGGCTCGAGCGTCGCACCGCCGAAGGAGTCATCGGTCGGGCAGCCGTACCGCGACGTCCGGTCGCCTCCGGACGCCCCCGCCCCCGACCGCGGCGACCCGTCTCCGATGTTGTAAGCGACCAACGGCGCTGACACTCGGTGCCGATCGTCTACTTCGACGCCAGCGCATTCGTCAAACTGCTGACCAGCGAACCTGGAACCGAGTTGGCAGTCGCGCTCTGGGACGGCTGCGACGCGGCCATCTCCAGCCGTCTCGCCCACCCCGAGGTCCGAGCGGCGCTCGCCGCCACCGCCCGCAACCACGACCTCACCCAAGCCGAGCTGGACACCGCCGAACGCGACTGGGACGAATTCTGGGCCGCCGTCCGCCCGGTCGAGCTCACCGCAGCGGTCGAACAGCACGCCGGCCAACTCGCGGGAACGCACGCCCTGCGCGGCGCCGACGCGGTCCATCTCGCCAGCGCCCTCGCCATAAGCGATCCCGAGCTGATCCTCGCGGTCTGGGATCGACGTTTGCACGCCGGCGCCCAAGCCGCCGGATGCCGAATTGCACCCGCCCAGCTCGACCCCTGACTTCAGCAATCCAACAAGCCCGGCAGCCGCGCATGTCGACGAACAACCGGCAACATCCCGAGCACAGACACCCGCTCGCGAATCGGCGCGCTACAGCTCGCTGGTTTGACCACTGCCGGTAACGCGGTGGCGGGGCCGGGTCGTTGCGGCTCTACGGCGATGTCACCATCCGAGGTCCGCATGGCCATGCTGGCGCTGCAGCGAACCGGACCGCTACCCGGCTGCGACAGTGAGTATGTGAGCCCCACGGTCGACGCCCGCGATGACGCGAGCCTGCTCCGCGCCGTGGCGCGCGGTGATGAGGACGCCCTCGCCGCCCTCTACGACCGGCACGCTGGCTGGCTGACCGTCCGCCTGGCCCGCCGTTGCTCCTCGCCGGATCTGGTCGATCAGGCGGTTCAGGACACCTTTGTTGCCGTCTGGCGGGCGGCGGGTCGGTACCGCGGCAGCGGCGATGTCGGCGCGTTCATCTGGGGCATCGGCATCAGGCGGTTGATCGACGCGATCCGCCGGGACCGTACCAGCCGGCGGTGGCTGCCGTGGCAGTCGGCGGAGCCGCAGGTGGTGGTCTCGGCCGAGGACCAGGTGCTGCTGGGCGTCGAGCACGGCCGGCTGGGGCAGGCGTTGGCGCAGCTGGCGCCCGAGTTGCGCGCCGCACTGGCGGCCACCGTCCTCGACGGGCTGAGCACCGCGGAGGCGGCCACCCTTCTCGGCGTCGCCGAGGGCACGGTCAAGTCACGCTGCCACCGCGCCCGCCAGGCGTTGCGCGCCACGCTCGCCGAGCCGCCCGGCGGCGGCCCGCCTCGACAGGCATGGGGGACACCATGACGACATCCATGGATCATCTCTCGGCGGAGGTGCTGGCTGGCTACGCCGCGGGGACGGTCGACGAGCTGGTCGCCTGGTCGGTCGAGGCGCACCTGGCGGGCTGCGCCCGGTGCCGGACGTCGATCGCGGCGTACGCGAACGAGGAGCGGCTGGCGCGCAACCGCTCGATCGTCCTCGTCAGCACAGCGTTGCCGGCCGGTGGCCGGTCGGGCCGGCTGCTCGCGGCAACGCCGTCGTTGCGCTGGTCGTGGCTGCTGTCGGTCGTCGGAGTTCTTGCCGTAGTCCTCGGCGAGGCGCTGCTGCTGCGCCATATCGGCGATGGGCCGCCCGGCGCGCCGCCCGGCCGCGCCGAGCTGCTGCCGTTTCTGTTCGTGGGGCCGCTGCTCGTGCTCGCCGGCGTCGCCGCCGCGTTCCTGCCGGTGTTCGACCCAGCGCGCGAGCTTGCCGCGGCGGCACCGACGTCCGGCTTCAGGCTGGTGCTGATCCGAGCGGCGTCCGCGTTGCTGGCGGCGCTGGTCCCGGTGGTGTGCTGCGCGTTCTTGCTGCCGGGACCGGGATGGCTGCCGGCGGCGTTGCTGCTGCCGTCGCTCGCGGTGTGCGGCGCCGCGCTCGCGGCGGTCACGGTAGTCGGTCCGATGATCGCCGCGGTGGGAGCCGGCGCGGCCTGGGGGCTGGCGCTGCTTCTGCTCGGCGTACGGCATCCGCCGCTGCTGATCGTGCAATGGCACGGCCAGGCGGTGTCGGCCGCGGTGCTGCTGGCCGCCGCGGCGGTGGTGTTGATCCGCCGTGATCGTTTCGAGTGGGGGTGTCCGGCGTGGGCGTGAATCCGGAGACGGCGGCGGTCCGGGTCGCCGGGCTGAGCCGGCGCTACGGCTCGGTGCGCGCGCTCGACGGGGTGGACCTGGCCTTCGAGCGCGGCATCACCGGGCTGCTCGGCCCGAACGGCGCCGGCAAGACCACGCTGTTGTCGATCCTCGCGACGGTCGGCGAGCCGGACGCCGGGGGGGTGACGGTGTTCGGGCTCGATCCGCGGGAGCGGGCGGAGCGGGTGGAGATCCGCCGCCGGCTGGGCTACCTGCCGCAGGAGCTCGGTTACCACCGGCACTTCACCGTCGCCGGGTTCCTGGACTACGTGGCGATCCTGAAGGAGATCCTGGATCGGCGCACCCGGGCCGCGGAGGTCGCGCGGGTGCTGGCCGCGACCGGCCTCGAGCGCTCGGCGCGTCGGCGGATCCGCACGCTCTCCGGTGGGTTCCGGAAACGTCTCGGGATCGCACAGGCGCTGCTCGGCCGGCCTCAGGTGCTGATCCTCGACGAGCCGACGGCCGGGCTGGACACCGAACAGCGGCTGCGCTTCCGCGAGCTGCTGTCGAACCTGCCCGGCGATCCGGTGATCGTCCTGTCGACGCACCAGGTCGACGACATCGCCGCGATCTGCCCGAACGTCGCCGTCCTGCTGGACGGGCAGATCCGGTTCACCGGCACGCCCGCCCAGCTCGCCGGCGTCGCCGCCGGGCAGGTTTGGACCGCCGACCGGCGCGATCCGTCGGCCTACCTGTCCTGGCGCGGCGGCGACGAGCGGTGGCGCCACGTCGGCACGCAGCCGCCGACCGGCGCGCAGGTCGTGGCACCGACCGTTGAGGACGGCTACCTCTCGCTGTGCCACGCGGCGGGTGTGACGTGATTGCCGTGCGGACGGTGCTCGGCGTCGCCCGCATCGAGGCGACGCTGCTCGTCCGCAACCTGCTCGTGCTGGCCGGGCTGGCCGCCGCGGTCGTGCTGGCGTGGCAACTGCTGCCACACGCGCAGCCGCTGTGGTGGAACGCGGCGTGGCAGCTCGGCTACTTCCAGATGCTGCTGTCGGCGGTCGTCCTGATCGCGGCACACCTGGCCGTCACGCGAGCGCGGCGCGACGGTCTGCATGAGCTGTACGCGAGCTTCCCCGCGTCGGCCGGCACCCGCACCCTGGGCCATCTCGTCTCGCTGGCCGGCGTCGTCCCGGCCAGCGTGGTGCTCGTCGCCGCTGTTGTTGCGCTGCGGCTACGTGACGCGATCGGCTCGCCCGCAGTGGCACCGCTGGTCGCCGGTGTGGCGCTGGTCATCGCCGCAGGCGCGATCGGGGTGGCGCTCGGCACGCGGTTCGCGCACCCACTGGCCGGGCTGCTCGCCGCCTTCGTCTGGGTCGTACCGTTCTCGCAGTCGAACCGCTACTCCGGAGCGGAGACCTGGCTGTTCCCGTGGGTGAACCCCGACCAGCTCGGCGACCTGCCGGCCCCGGTTGCCGGGTTCCCGCCCGCCGCATGGCATGCGGCGTGGCTGGCGGCCATCGCAGCGCTCGCCGGCGTGGTAGCCCTCGCGGCGACAGCCCGGCAACGCGCGCACCGGATCGGGACGGCCGTCGTCGGCGCGCTGGCCGTGGCAGCCGTCTGCGTGGCCGGCGTCGTGCAGCTGCAGCCGGTCGGCACCGGCGCGCTCAACCGCCTCGTGCGCTCGATCGCCGACCCTGACTCCGTCCAGCAATGCAACACGGTCGACAGCGTCCGGTACTGCGCCTACCCGCACTTCGGCGGCGAAGTACGCGCATGGCAACAAGCCGTCGGCGGGGTGCTCACGCTGGTGCCGCAGCGACCCGCGCACCCGCTGACCGTCCGGCAGATGACGACCATCACGCTCAGCGGGACGGCGCTCGGGCAGGGCCACAGCACGCAGCAGCTCGCCCGCTGGAACGCCCGACTGCGTGCCGCGCTGAGCAGCCGCGCCGCGAGTTCGACGATCTACCTTGCCGTCGGCAGCTGGCCGAGCGGTGCGAAGGTGGCCACCGCCCAGTTCGAGGTCGCCTTCGGCACTGCCGAGTGGGCCGTCGGCCTCCCGGCCAGCCCGGGCCCGAGCAGGTTGCCGTGCGTCGCGCTGGATCAGGCGCGCGAGGCGATCGCCGCCTGGCTGGCGATCACCGCCACGCACGCCGCGACGCCGGACCTCGATCGCCGGCGCGTCCCCGCCGCGCTCATCGGCGACACGGCGGTGCCGACGTGGGACCAACCAGGCAAGGTCTCGAGCTACACAACCACGCCCAGCCCGACGATCACCGCGGCTGGCTACCTGCTCGCCAAGGAGATGGCCGCGCTGCCCGTTGCGGGTGTCAGAGGGATGCTGGCCGCCAGGTGGAACACCTGGCTCGACCCGCACACCACCCAGGCGCAGCTCGCCGCCGCACTCGGCGTACCGGTGCCGAAGCCGCCGACGCTGCCGCCAGTGCCCGCCGGGAACCGGCCGCCGGAGAACCCGGTGTGCGGGTCATGAGGCTCCGCGCGCTGCCCGGCGTGGCTCGCTACGCGATGTGGACGATGCCCTGGGCGACGCTACTCAGCGGCTGCCTGGCCGGCACCGCACTGCTCGCCGTCATCGCCGCAGCTGCGGACGGCTCGCACCAGCCGCTCGGCCAGGACAGCGTGCGACTCGCCTTCCTACCGGTGCTGGCCGGGCTGGCCTTCGTCGCGCGCGGCGCCTTCCGGCCGCTGACGCTCACCACCCCGGTGCCCGCCTGGGTGAGCGCCACCGGGCAGCTGCTGCTGGCCGTGCCGGTGCTCGCGCTCACCTGCTGGGCACAGCTGCGCATCATGGCGCACACCGTCCCGGCCCGGGCGAGTCGGCCGCCGCCGGAGTACCCGTTGCTGGCCCAGCTCACCGGCTGGAGCGCGATCACGATCGCGATCGCCGCCAGCATCGACCGCTCCCGGTTCGCCGAGCTCGCCGGCGCCGCTGCCGCGCCCCTCAGCCTCGCGATCATCGGCATCGCTTTGTACACGCCGGCCCTCAACCACCTGCTGGTCACTCCGCCGGCCGACGCCCACGAGGCGACGGCGAGCTGGTACGCCATCGGCGGCGGCGCAGCAGTGCTCGCGTCCGCCGCGCTGCGGGACCGATGGCACCGGTACGCGCGTCTGCTGTATCGAGCTGCATGAACGTATGTCATGTGCCTGGCCAGAATCGACCACATGCCAGCACCGAACGACGCACATCAATCACAACGATGAGGGGCGCGACGCGGCTGTAGGGACACACGAAGTGACTCCCACATATCGGACTGACGATGACAGGCAAGCGCGCATATCAACGGCCGTCAGGTCACGAGATACGGGTGCCACGTCGCGCCGCTGTACGCGAGCGTGATCAGCACCGTTCGCCGCCCAGGTTGGTGTCAAGCAGGTACCTCACAGCTCGAATGGCGCGGCGGCGAGGTCCAATGTCTCAGGTTCGAAGTCGATCTCGTCGTCGATGGACAACCGGCCGACGATGGTCGGCCGGTTGCCGACGAGGCGCTCGTATTGCTCGATGGACAGCAGCACGTGCGAGGGGCGGCCCCGCTCGGTGACGATCACCGGTGCGGACGCGGCGGCGCGCTTGGCGGCGCTGACGTCCTGATCGAACTCACGTGCGCTGAGGGCCGCCATCCCAAACCTCCTTGTAGGCGTGAATCGCAAATGTGCTGCCCCTAGGCCTGGACGGTGCGGCGCGTTACGGCCGCACGGCGCCGACGACTTGTGCGTAGCCGCCGGAGTTGGCGTCTGCGGCCCCGGGGTCGGCGTAGGCGTGTGACATCCACACCGTCCGCCCGTTCGGGTCGAGTGCGGCGCCGCCGAGGTCGACGCAGCCGCCGCAGCTCGGGTCGAGCCCGGAGGCGGTGCCGGTGCCGTTCTTCAGCGAACGGCCGTGGGTGATGTCGGCTGCGCCGTGGTACCAGATGAGGTAGCGGACCTCGGTCGGCGGGTTGGTGCTCTTGGTGAGCTGTGTGGCAGCCAGCCCGGTGCGCTCGTAGCCGATGACCACGTCGTCGCGGGAGGTGACCTCGAGTGCCGGCTTTTGGTACGAGGCGTCCTTGGCGAGGGTGGTCGCCGCGTCGGCGCTCACCACCCGGTCGTGGATCCGGGCCAGCGCGAAGGACGGCGCTTTGGCGGTGCCTGCGTTGACCTTGAAGTCATAGATCTCCATCGTGTACTTCAAGCAGGGTCCGCCGGGAAGGCGCGTCGCGCACCGGTTGGTGCCGAACCACAGCGCACGGTCGCGCAGCACGGCGTTGTCTTGCGGCGAGTTGATGGTGTGCTTCGTGGCGACGCTGCCGGCGTAGAGAAGCAGCGGCACGTCGGCCGCGCTCTTCGGGTGCCGCGACCACAGCGCGAACAGCGCCCAGGACTTCCCGACCGGTGTCCACAGGTAGGTCAGATCGGAGCGTCCGTTGTGCTGGGTGACCGGGATCAGCGGCTCGGAGGTCCCGCTAAACACCTTGAACACGGTGTAGTCGATCTTCTCGAGGGGTCTGATCTTGAGCGCGGACCCGTTCAGGCCTGCGGACGGATTGACCAGTGCGTCGGCGTTGAAGACGAACACGCAGGCGCAGCCGAGATCGGTTGGGGTGTCCTTGTGGTTGATGACCAGGTAGTGGTCGTGCAGCGCGAACTGCGGCCAGTCCTCGTAGTCGTTGGCGTTCAGGATGAACTTGTGGAAGCCCTGGATGGGATCCGAGGTCTTGGAGACGGCCACTGCCAGGTAGCGCCGGGCCCAGTTCGTGTTCCACTCGAGGTGGCACGTCGGGTGCTTCTTGGTGCCCTGACCCCGGATCACGGTCGGGTCGGTGTGCAGGCCGGGCAGGTTGTAGCCGGCGCAGCTCCACAGCAGGTTGCGGACCGCGGCCACGATCCAGAACCTCTGGCGGACCGGGTCATAGGCGATGCGGGTGTCGTAGACCGCGACCAGGCAGCCGACGTTGCTGGGGTCGAGGCCTTCCGGGTTGGTCTCGGGCGGCAGGCTCGGCAGCGTGCTGCTCGGCCCGCAGGCGGCCGCGGGCAGCTTGCCGCTGGTGTTGGCGGCCTGCAGCTGTTTGGCGAAGAAGTGCGTGAGGCCCACGACCGGGCCGGTCTGGCCGGGGAGTGTGATGGGGGTGCCCGCCGCGGTCGCCGTCGACTTGGTGAAGAACTCGAGCGAACTCGTGTCGGTGGTCAGCACGTCCGTCGGGCCCGCGGCGACCAGCGGGTCGGGCGGGGCCATGGCAGGGAAGATGTTCTTCACCGCAGGTTGCGGCGCCGCGCCGGAGAACCCGGCTGCGCGTCCTGCACCGACGGCGCCGACCACGCCGACTGCTGCTGCCACGGCCGCGATGATCAACCGTCTGATGTGCATGGCTATCCTCTCGAGCCAGACTCGTACCGGACACGGGGTCTGCGTGCCTGGAAACGTCGGGGCGGACCGTGTCAGCTGTGGTGCAGGACGAGGGTGTGCGTGCCACTGGTTGATGACGTATTGCCGACGGCGTAGCTGCCAGCGACGCCGGCGAGGGCGGCCTTGCCGACCTTGGGCAGGGTCTGCACGCTCCAGCTGGTGCCGTTGTAGTGCTCGAGCAAGGGCTTGCCGCCGTGGTGCCCGACCGCCCAGATGTTGTTCGCCGATGTGGCGTGCACGGCGGTGAGGACGTTCGCCGCGGTGCCGACGTTCGGGCAGGCGACCCGCTTCCAGCTGGTTCCGTCGTAGTGCAGCACGAGCGTACGGAGCCGATGGTTGCTGCTGACGTAGCTGCCCACTGCCCACGCGTTGCCGGCCGAAACGGCGCTGACGCCGAGCAGCTTTCCGTGCGAGCCGGGGTGCGGCACGCTCATGCTGGTCCACTTGCTGCCGGTCCAGCGCAGCACCAGAGGCCGACCGAGAGCGTCGCCGACCGCCCATACGTGCGTGTTGGTCACCGCGGCGACCCCGAACAGCCAGCCGGCGCCGGTGTTGGGCGTGGCTTGCAGCGTCCAGGCCGAACCGTTCCAGTGCTCGACGAGCGGGCGGACCGCACACCCGTCCATGCCGCTGCACTGCTCGTTTCCATAGGCGCCAACCGTCCACGCGTTCTTCGCCGAAAGCGCGGCGACGCCGGACAGTTGGTCGACGATCTCCACACCGTTGGTCTTCGACCTCGGTGCCGACTGCTTTACCCACGCCGTGCCGTCCCAGTGCAGCACCAGCACGCCCTGCTCGTGGTCGAGCGCCAGGGCCGGTGGTTGCAGCCAATACCCGACCGCCCACGCGTTCGTGCTCGAGGTCGCGGCAACACCGTCCAGGTAGTTCCGATCGATCCCGGCCCGGTTCGGGCTCGCGACCTTCACCCAGCCGCTCCTGGTGTGCCGGGCGATGAGCGTGTGCAGTGCATTACTCGACGCCCCGTTGTAGCCGACTGCCCACGGCCCGCCCGACGAGCTCGCCACCGCGTTGAACGTGTCGTAGCTCGGGCTCGGATCTGGGCTGGTCTGCACCCGCCACGCCGCCGGGGCGCCCCACGCCGGGCCCGCCGCGAGGCCGAGGCCGAGGCCGAGTAGAGCAACCGCGAGGAGCAACCCAGATCCCGGCGCCTTGGCACGCTGCTGCGTGCTGATCTTCGATTGAGCGGTGCAGGTCTTGCTCATGTCGGACTCCTCGTGTCGTATCCGCGTACCGCAGACGCTAGGTCCGAGCGGTTCTGGACGAATCTGGAGAAGTTCGATCTAGGACCCGGTCAGATGTTGCCGCGGGCGGCGAGCAAAGTGCTCAATTCGGCGCGATTGCGGACATTCAGCTTCCGATAGACGCGGGTGAGGTTTGCCGAGACCGTTTTGGTGGTGAGGAAGACCATCTGGCCGATCTCCGCCGAGGTCATGCCCCGCGCGGCCAGCTCGGCGATGCGCCGCTCGGTCTCGGTCAGGTCCTGCGCTGCCGGTGGCCGCAACCCGATGCGGGCCAGCTCCGCCTCTGCCCGCACGACCATGCCGAGGGCGCCGAGTTGGACGAACCGCTCGCGGGCGGCGGTCAGGTCGCGCCTGGCCAGCCCCTTCTGCTTGAACCGCCGCCGCACCTGCCCAGCGGTCAGCAAGGCGCGCGCGTGTTCGAAGCGGCGTTCGATCGTCTCGTAGAGGGCCAGCGCCCGCTCGGCGGCAGCGATCGCAGCGTTCTGGTCGCCCTCCTCCGCGCGCAGCAGCGACTCGACCCGAGCGGCTGCCGCGAGCACCGCGGTGCGGCCGAGCCGCGCCGCCGGCTCGACCAGCCGGGTCAATGCCTGCTCGGCGTCGGCCCCTCGCCCGGCGGCGGCGAGCGCTTCAACGTGGTCGCCGGCGAACAGCGCGAGCGCCGGCTCCCGGGTGTTGCTGATGTCGAGCAGCTGCTGATAGCGATCCAGTTCGGCTGCCGCCCGCACGGCGTCACCGCGCGCCAGCAG
The DNA here is from genome assembly GCA_963797455.1 of uncultured Actinomycetota bacterium. GTDB lineage: Bacteria > Actinomycetota > Actinomycetes > Mycobacteriales > Jatrophihabitantaceae > Jatrophihabitans. Next base: position 1,800,892 of record CAWCPK010000001.1, read on the forward strand.
GCACCAGCCGCGCAGGGCGCGTCCGTGCAGCTCGGCCAGCTCGTTGCCGGCCGCGACCGCACGCTGGATGTCCCCGTCGGCCACCTGCTGCGCAGTGTCGAGATCTCCGCGGTAGGCCGATAACCAGGCACGCTGAGTTCCCATCCACCGCACGTAGTAGGCATTGTGCGATGCCTCGGCAGCCTCGACGCAGGCGCCGAAGAGCCGCTCGGCATCCGCCCAACACCCGGCGCGCAGCTCGAGCATCGCCTGGCAGGACAGGATGTAACAGCGGGACGGCTCGTCGCCCTCGTCGACCGCGAGTTGGTAGGCCCGCCCCATCTGCGCCCGCGCGGCGGGATAGTCGTCGATCCACATCTGCAGGTAGAACAGGACGGACAGTGCACGATCCGCCACGGGCACGGACAGGTCGTCGCTCTGCAACTCGATCGCGAGCCGGCAGCCATCCAGGTCGGCACCGCCCCCGGAGTAGAACCGCGCGCCGACCTCGGCAGTGAGCGCCGCCGCGATGCGCAGCGGGTCAGGCTTCGGTGATCTCTCGAGCAGCTCGCGCGCGGTGCGCGCGTGCTCGAGCCCGGCGCTCCAGTCCTCGGCATTGGAGACCGCGATGCCCATGTGGATTTCGGCGGCAAGCTCATCGTCGCCGCTCACCAGCGCGAGCGCCTCGAGTTCGAGCGGCGTCGCCGGCACCGGGCCCTCGGAGTCGTTGACCACTCGCGCCAGTGCGTGCAGCGCGCGGGCACGATCTGGCCCATCGTCGGCGTTCTCGGCGGCCAAGCTCAGCTCGTGTCGGGCCCGCTCTGTCTCGCCGACGCGAAACAGCAAGTTGCCCAGGTGGATCCGCCGCCCCGTGGCTGCGTGGCTGCCGCTTGGTGTGGCGCGTAGCGCGAGCGCGCCCGCGTCCAGTGCCGCGTGCAACGCCCCACGACGCAGCGCCCGTTCGCGGGCGACGTCCAAGGCCGCCGCGACCATCTCGTCCGGCGCGTCGGAAGCGAGCGCGAGGTGCCGGGCCCGCTCTTCCTCCCCCTGCACAACCGAAGCCAGCCGGGCGTGCAGCCGCATCCGCTCCCCGGCAGCGAGCGCGTCGTAGGCAGCAGCCGCGTACAGCGGATGGGTGAAGGTCACCGTGCGCCCGTCGATGCGGATCAGGCCGGCTCGCTCGGCCTCGTCCAGGGCATCGGCCAGACCGAGCTCCCGAAGCCGACGCAGCGTCGCCCGGCGCATCGCCGCCGCCGCGGCCAGCCCGACCCGGGTCGGCTTAGGCAGCCCGCGAAGATGGCGGCCGATCAGCTCGGACAGCGACTCCGGCACCGGCACCGCATCCAGCGGACTCTCGGTCCCGCGGGCGACCATGGCGCGGGCCACCTCCAACCCGTACAGCGGGTTGCCGCCCGCTGCGCGCGCCGCGGCACGCAGCACGCCCGGCGGCGCGGTGCCGCTCAGCCGCTCGCGCAGCAACCGCTCCAGGTCGACATCCGACATGGGCGGCACCGGCCACCGCGTCACCTCCACCGCATCGCCAAGGTCCGCGACCAGCCCCGGCGCCGACCCACCCGGCTCCATTCGGACCGCCAGCACCAACCCGACGCCGGAAGGCGGAAGCCGCCGCGCGGTGAACGCCAGCACTTCCGCCGTCTGGGCATCCAGCCACTGAAGATCATCGACACAGATCAGCAACGGGCACTGCTCGGCAAGCCGGCGCACCAAGGACGTGAACGCCAACGCCACAGCCTGCGGATGAGCCGTCTCACCGCTCTGTCGCAACAGCGCCACCGACAAAGCGCTCGCCTGAGGACCGGGCAGCGAGCCCACCTCGCCATCCGTCACTTCTTCACACAGGTCGATGAGTGCCGAGCCCACCAGCCGGACCTCTGCCTGAGCGGGCTGCGCACACAGCGTGCGCGCGCCGTCCGCGCGGGCGTTCTGCACCATCTCGCGCCAGATGTGACTCTTACCGATTCCGGCCGGCCCCTCAACCACCAATGTGCGCGACCGGGACGACACGTTCGCGAGCCACCCCGCGAGCGCCGCCCTGGCCGTCACGGCTGAAGTCTAGGCGGGCGAACGACACCGGGCTCGATGACAGTTCACCTTCCGACCGCACCGGAGGCAGCGACAGAGGCGCACCGCGCGGTCGCTCACACCAGCCACCGCCAGCCACGCCGATCGCACAGAACGGCCGACCTTTTGATGCGGCGCGTGCACGCGCTAATCGGCGCACCAGCGCACTCACGAGGCCTGCGCTGCGTGAAATACCGTTCCGGCGCCGCTCGCGGTCAGCAACCGGGCGCGACCATCTCGATCTGTACGGCCGCGTCATCGGCCCAGCGGATACGCCCTCTCCGCGCCGCTCGGTCTGGGCGGCGTCACGCGACGCGTCATGCCCCGTGGGTGTACCGCTACGGGTCGCGCCGTGGCTCGAGTCGCAGCTCGATCACCGGGATGTCGGAGCCTCGCTCGATCGTGCGACCGAGGGTGTTCTCGATGACCGACTTGAGCCTCTCCCACGCCTTGGGGTGCCGCGCGACGTAGACGTCGAGCGCGGCGTCGGCGTCAGGGTCGCTGAGCCGCTGCGCCTTCGCAGGCAGCGCCCGCCGACCACGCACCCAGACCCGCGCGGACGGGTTGGCCTGAAGGTTGCGGTACCACTGGGCCTGGGCGCCGAAGCCGGACACGACCAGGTAGACGTCAGGTACTGGGTGCCCGAACACCTCCAGGACCACGTACCGGCGCGCGCCCGAGGTCCGGCCGATGTGCTCGAGCATCAGCAGCCGGGACCCGAACAGGAACCCGAGCCGGGCTTTGTAGATGCGGATCGGGGCACGCATCAGCCACCGGGTCCGCAGCACACGGCCCCCCGCGGAGGCAAGGCGCGAACTCGACGGCGGTGACGGGACGTTGCTCACTGTGCTGACCTCCATGTCAACGACGGGATGGACGAACGTTGGTCGGCCGCCCGGACACCATGGCCCGATCGGGCAGCCGTCAAGTGTGCTCACGGCACCGCGCCGCGGGCGTGGACCCGCGATGCGTCCCGCGGTTGCTGGTTCCCGCCGAGGCCCGCGCCGTAGACGGCAAGCACCTCGGCGCCCCAGCGCTGCATGCCGGCGGCCGACAGCGGATCCACCCCGAGGACGTGGGCAAGGTGCGTGCGGAAGATCAACACGGCGAGGTCGTTCACCAGCAGGAACGCTGCGCGCACCGCCGGGTCCTCGCCGCCATCGGCCGCCCCGGCACCGATCATCAGCTCCAGCGCTTCGGTGGCGACCGCATACAGCCGCCGGAACAGCGCCGCGCCCGCCGGGCCGGCGTCGATGAGCATCCTGCCGAGGTAGGCAGGCACCGACGAGCCGGCCGGCAACAACCGCGCGACCATCTCAGCGAGCGTCGGCAGGGCAGCTGGCCCGGACAGCCGCGCGGCCGGCTCGGTCACCTGCGCCAGCATCGCCTCGAAGACGGCGATCACATGCCCGTCGGCCGCCTCCTGAAGCCCGTCCTTGGACCCGAAGTGCCGAATGACGAGGGCAGGCGACACACCCGCTGCAGTCGCGACCTCGCGGATCGTGACGGCAGCAGCGCCGTGCGCCGCGAACAGCCGCAATGCCTCATCGCGGATGCGCGCCCGCGCCGTCCTATCGTCAGGTAAACTCACGTTCGCTATTATAAACATACGTTCACCTGGCTCGCCGGATCGACGCGTGCCAAGCGCCCACCACGCCCCCGGTCACCGGAACCTCCCCGACACCAGCCGGGGACACTGCCGCAAGACCTACGGAGCGGGTCGCCCCTGTCGGTGTGGCGGTGCGCCGCGGGAGCCCGGCCGCCGCGCTGCGGTCGAGGACAGCGAACGGCTTCGAAGGGCAGGCGCATGAACGCAACCAAGCCACCGTGTGCGTTACTCCGAGGCAACGTATTCGATCCGGCCGAATGGGCGTCGCCGAGGCCACGAGTCTGTCCTAGGGTGACCGAGATGGCTCTGCGACTGGAAGCGGTGCGCTTCGACGTGGCCGACGCGCTCGCGGTGGCGGCCTTCTGGGCCGGGCTGCTCGGCCGGGAGGTCCGCACGGAGTCCGGCGGCGCATTGGTGCCGGGTGACAAGACGCAGGTCGGGCTTCGCTTCGTCACTTCCCGGACCGAGCAGGTCGGCCGGCCAAGGCTGCATCTACACCTGACGAGCAGCAGCCTCGAGCATCAGCGGCGAACGGTCGAGACGGCGCTCCGCCTGGGCGGGCGCCATATTGACGTGGGCCAAGCGCCCGACGCCACCCACGTAGTGCTGGCCGACCCTGGCGGCAACGAGCTGTGTGTGATCGAGCCGGGCAACAACTACCTGGCCGGCACCGGCTATCTCGGTGAGGTCACCTGTGACGGAAGCCGGAACGTCGGCATGTTCTGGCGCGACGCGTTGGGCTGGCCGCTGGTGTGGGACAAGAACGAGCAGACCGCCGTCCAGTCGCCGCTCGGCGGCACCAAGATCTCGTGGGACCTGTGGGGCGCCGGACCGCCGGTCGAACGCAGCAGCGGACGGAACCGGCAGTGCTTCGACCTGGTCACCGCCGACCCCTCCAGCGAGACCGAACGACTGGTCTCGCTCGGTGCGATTCGTCTTTCCGACCTGTCTGACGGCGTCGAGCTGGCCGACCCGGATGGCAACGAGTTCGGCCTGCACATCCGGTGCGGTTCGTCGGGTCCGCGTTGACCGTCGGTAGTTCCACTTGTGTGGCCTTCGCGGCGGTTGAATCCTCGCATTGTTACATGTAACAATGTTGGGGTTATGGCTTCTACTCGCGAGCGGGTGCGCCAGCACCGCGCCAAGCTGCGCCGGCTCGGACTGCGCCCGATCCAGATCTGGGTGCCGGACGTGCGCGCCCCGGAGTTCGCCGCCGAGGCACACCGTCAGTCCGCGGCCATCGCAGCAAGCGAGATGGAAGCCGACGACCAGGCCTTCGTCGACGCCATCTCCTGGGAATGGGATATGGACAGGGAGCAGCCTGAGTGAGCCGCGGCGACATCTACACCGCCGCCACCCGCGGCCCCTACACCGGGAAACCGCGCCCGGTCGTGATCATCCAAGATGACAGGTTCGACGCCACCGCCTCGGTGACCGTCTGCCCACTCACGACCAACCCGATCGAGGCACCGCTGACCCGCATCCCGATCGAGCCATCCGACCTCACCGGCATCGAGAACCCCAGCAGGCTGATGGTCGACAAGATCACGACCATGCCGCGAGACAGCCTCCGTGACCGACTTGGCCGGCTGCCCGAAGACGATCTCATCCGCCTCAACCGTGCGCTGGTTGTCTTCCTCGGCCTCGCCAACTGACCCAGTTCTACGGTCGTCTCAATTCATTTCTGTTGCTGGGGCGCCGGCCGCCTCTGTGAGTTCCGGGCGCTGGCCCGACCGCGGAGGTGCAACATGACTGAGCCAACCGTCGAAAGATCGACGACCACCATGGCAGTGCCGATCGAGGACCTGTTCACCCACGACGAGCGGTCCGCGTTGGTCGGGCACCTGGCCGGCTACTCCGGCCAGACCCGCGCCGCCTACACCCTCGACCTGCGCCACTACACGTCCTGGTGTGCAACGCACGGCCTGCAGTTGTTCGCCGCGAAGCGGGCCGACACCGAGTGTTATGCCCGCGACCTCGAGCAGCGGGCCGAGCCCGGGCCGCCATCGCGCGGCGGCCGTGCACCGTCGCCGGGTTCTACCGCTACGCAGTCGAGGAAGACCTGCTGGAGCACTCCCCCGCCGTGCATGTCCGGCGGCCGCGGTTGGACTACGAGTCGCACGCCACCGCGCTGGACCGCAACGAGATCGGAGGGCTGCTGGTCGCCGCCGGACTCAGCACCGAACGCGGGCACCGCACGCTGACCGTGCTGCGCAAAGGCGGCAAGATCGTCGCCATCGCGCTCGCGCCACACGCACCGCCCGGGCGATCGACCTGACCGTCGGCGAACGAGTCGACGGACCGACCTTCCGGCGCAAGGACGGGCCGTGCGTGGACCGGCACGCCGCCGCCATGCACCGACCGCCGTGGACGAGCCGTCGTTCCGAAACGGGCTCGGCGGGCCGGGAGGGTGCGCGTTCCTGGATGTCTTTCGGACGGGTCTGACAAGACAGCGGGCCGCCTGCGCTGACCTGCCGCGCGTTTCAAGCTCGATCGTGCCCGATCGACGTTCGTGGTCGATTCTGTTGAGCTATTCGAGTGGGCGACGGGCAAGCGTTCTTGGAGTGCGGCCGAGTAGCCAGGCGCCGGCCGCGGCCACAACCGGAAGGCCGACGATCAGGGCTGCCAAGTCCGGGTAGGGAGGTTGGTTGAGGTAGCTGATGTGGTGCCAGTGCCAGGCGATCAGTGCCAGGTAGGCCGTGGCGGTGCCGAGAATTCCGCCCAGTAGCGCCAACGCCGCAGCCGATGCGGCGTTCAGCGTGCGACCGGTGGCGCCGCTCGCGCCGGTCGCGATGAGCGTACGTAGGTCGCTCGCGGTCTCGCTGCGGATCAGTCCGACGGTCATGGCCAGTACGCCCAGGGCCACGAGCAGGCCGACCAGTGTCGAGTAGTCGCGCAGGTGCTGCAGGGTCTGGTCCGGTCCGGTCCGGGTTTCGATGGTGATGCCGGCGGCAGCGGCGCGGTGCCGTGCGTCGGTGATCTCCGCCGAGGTGATCGCGTGCGGGGCCTGGACGAGCCAGCCGACCGGTACGGCGGTGTAGCCGTTGGCGGTCATTGCCTTCGAGGTGATCAGCGTATTCGGGGCTGAGGTGTAGTTCGGCAACAGTGCGGTCACCTGCACCGTGACGGGGCGGAAGTCTGCCTTGAAGCCGGCGCCGAGTTCGGTCCCGCTCAGGTTGCGGCGTGAGCTGAGGATGTCACTGCCCGGGGCGATGTCGGCGGTCGGGATCCGGTAGAGATCGAGCACGGCCGGGGTGGCCACGTAAGGGGTCGCGACCTGGGTCCAGCCCCGACCGTGCCCGGGCGCGCCGATCTGGTGGACCAGGTCCGCTTGGCTGGCGTCGCGCGGCGCCCCGGCCGGCACGGGCGTCGTCAGGTCTTCGGCGCTGTCCAGTTCGACGACGGTGTTGCTCCCGAGGGCCTGCGCGATGGCGTCGGCCGTCGACCGGGCGCTGGCGACGACCGCCGCGTTGGGCGCGCCCGGCGTTGTGGTGGCCCCTCCGGCCGGCGCGACCTCGAGACCCGGACCGCCTTGCTGGTTGGGGTTGTCGAGCCAGACGATGAGTTGGTTGGTCGGCAGGTTTCCGCCCGTGAGGGTGTGGTCGTGGGCCTGCTCCGCGGCGGCCGTCACGGCGATCGTGGCGGCGATGCCGACAGCGAGGCTGGCCGCGGCGAGCGCTGCGCCGGAGCGCGCCTGGTAGCGCGCCAGGTCGCGCAGCGCCAGGCGGACCGCGACGGGCGCGCGCCCGGCGAGGGCGGCCAATGCCCTGATCCCGAGGGGGGCCAATAGCAGCATGCCCGCCGTGGTGGCGAGGATGCCGGACACGATCAGCACCGTGTGCACGGCGTGGGCCAGGATCAGCGCGACGAACCCCGCCACCGCGAGGAGGGTGCCGAGCAGCGCGAAGCGGTGGGCGGGCTGCGGCGGGGCGGGGCGACCGGACAGCGCCGCGACGATCGGCAGCCTCGCTGCCGCACGGGCCGGCCACCACGACGCAGCGATCGCGGTCAAGATCGCCAGCAGCGCGCCGGTGAGCACGGCCCACCAGGGCAGGGCGAACGGGTCGTAGCGGTGCCCGACGACCTTTTGGAAGGCCGGCGTCAGGGCGAACCACACCCCGAGCCCGAGCACCGCGCCGCAGATCGCGCCGATGCAACCGACCGCGGCCCCGTTGGCCAACATGACTCGCCGCACCTGCCGGTCGGTGGCGCCGATCGCGGCGATCATGCCGAGCGCGCGCAACCTCCGCTGCGCCATCACGGTGAATCCGGCCACGGACAGCAGCCCGATGAAGGTAAGACCGATCGTGGCCAGCAGCAGGACCGCGAGCGCCTGGTTGCGCTGCTGCTTGGCCGAGTCAGCGCCGGAGGACATGATCCCCTGGACCGCCCCGGCCGGTGGATGGAACTGCATCACCTGCGAGCCGCTTGCTTCGAAGAGCAGCGTGACACTCGACGGGGAGCTGATCTCGCCAGGCGCCGTCAACCCGAACGCGTCCTGCAAGTCCTTCGGGTTCTCGACGATTCCGACCACTCGCAGTGCCCGCCCGTTGACCGGCCAGCTCGATCCGAGCTTCAGGTTGAACGTGGTGGCGACAGCCCTGGTCACGGCCGCCTGGCCGGGTCCGGCCGGGAATGCGCCGGAGACCAGACGCAGCATCGGCCTGCCGAACACCCCGTGCGGATCCTGGGCGCGCAGATCCACCGGAGTAATCGATCCCGGCACTGGCACGCTCTCGTGCGTGATCGACTCGACGGTGCCGAAGCGCTGCCGGGCGGCGGCTACGTCCGCGGCGACGCCGTTCGGCCCGGGATTGCCGATGTCGATGCGCGTGTTCGCGGTGCCGAACACGCCCTCATCGGTGGCTTGCACGTTGACGACGAGCCCGAGCCCGACGACGGTGGCCGCGACCGCAACCGTGAGCAGCGCCACCACGAGCACCTGTTGGCGCCATTCACGGCGCAGCAACCGCCATGCCCAGCGGCGGATCGCGCGGCGGGCCGGCGCCCCGCCCCGGGCTGGGCGTGGCCGGGCCATCGGGGGTGTGACGGAGGCGGGGCAAGCGTTGTGCTCATCGCACCGGGTCCGCGTCCAGCAGCGACTCCGGTCCCTTCGCCGCGGCGGTGTGATCGATGATCCGCCCATCACGCAGGAAGATCACCCGGTCGGCCCAGGACGCCAGCTGCGCGTCGTGGGTGACCACAACGCCCGCGACACCGCCCTGACAGGTCTCGCGGACCAGTCGCATCACCGCTTCGCCGTTGACCGAGTCCAGCGCCCCCGACGGTTCGTCGGCCAACAGCAAATGCCGCTCGCCGACGACCGCACGGGCGATGGCGACCCGTTGCCGTTCGCCACCGGAAAGCTCATCGGGGAACCGATCCGCGCGTTCGGCGAGGCCGAGTCGGTCCAGGACGGCCAGCGCGGCAACCCGCGCCGCCTTGGTGCTCGTGCCGTCCAGCTCCAGCGGCAGCGACACGTTCTCCGCCGCACTCAGCCCGGCGAGCAGGTTGAAATCCTGGAAGACATAGCCGATCGCGCGGCGACGCAGTGCGGCCTGCTCGCTACGCGAGAGCCGCGACAGCGGCACACCACCCACGCTCACCTCGCCGGAAGAGGGCTCTTCCAGGCTGCCGGCAATGGTGAGCAGCGTGCTCTTACCCGAGCCGCTCGGCCCCATGACCGCGACCAGCTCACCGGCCTCGACGGTCAGATCCACCTCACGCAGCGCCTGGATCTCGCTGGCGCCACGGCCGTACACCTTGCTGACCCCAGCCAGTTGCAGCGCGCTCACCGGGGCACCTCCACCTTTCGCGGCCGGGCCGGAGCCGGGTCCGGGTCGGGCATCAGCGAGGGGGCCGCGGGTGGCTGAGCGCTGCCGGCACGGCGCAGCCGGGCGTCAGCCGCATCGAGCCAGCGGATCACCGAGTCGAGGCGGAACAGCTCGGCGTCCACGACCAGGGCCAGGTTCAGCTCGTCCGGGCCGGCGTCGCGTTTGACCCGGGTCCACTCCTGCATCAGCTCCACGACGTGACGCCGGTGCGTCTGGATCACGTCATGAACGTCCACACCGGGGACCCGGCTCGCGACCAGAACCTTGATGACAAGCTCGTCGCGGGGCGGGGAGCTGAGATCGGGCGGGGTCCGCAACCAAGCGTCGAGCTCCGCGCCGCCGTCAGCGGTCAGGCGGAACGACTTCTGCGGCCCGACCTGTCCTTCACCGTCCGACTCGATCAGGCCGTCCCGCTCGAGCCGCTGCAGCGTGGTGTAGACCTGACCGACATTCAGCGGCCACACCTCGCCGGTGCGCTCCTCGAACTCGTGCCGCAACTGCAAGCCGTACTTCGGCCCCTCGGTCAACAACGCCAACAACGCGTGCCGAACGCTCATCCGCCTCATCCCTTCCGGTCACCGCGCGATATACCCGGTATATATACCAGGTATCTTAGGGTTGGGCAACGGCACGGGGCGCCGATCGTCGTTCGCTCGGCGCAGTTGATCCACGAAGCCGTCGGACAGCGACGCCGTTCAGACGTGCCGCGTCCAAGGGTTCGTTCGCACGTCTGAACATGCCGCTGGCGGCGCGCGTCTGATCGCGCCGCCGGCCGCGCATAACACCAGTCCGCCGCCCCCCGCCGAACGCTCGATGAGCGTCCGCGATTCGGCGATCCCGCGGGTCTGCGGGTCACCGGGGGTGGTGACGCGTCGGCTTGCCTGACGCCGGTCTAACGGTCCCTGCCGATGGCCAGGCTCGGGCCTGTTTCAGCGCGATGAAGATTCAGGGCGGATTCGACTCGGAAACGCCGGTGTAGGCGCTGCTCACTCGCTCGGAAGTAACCGGTGGCCTCGGCCATCGGGATCACCTCGGGCTTGTCGACTTGATAGGTCCGCCCGTCAACCACCAGGGTCGCGTAGCCGCTGGCAAGGACGTTCTTCAGCCAATCCGTGCGCCGGTCGTAGGGCAAGGCGATCAGAAACTCGTCGTCGTGCGCGACCACGACCACCGGCGTGTCATAGCTTCGCCCCGATCGACGTCCCACATGCCGGACGAGCGCGGTGTTGGACCCGCTCTTGCCCGCTGACCTCAGCGCAATCGGCCGGGTCACTCGCGTGAGCCGACGAAACGTGGCCTGCAGGGGACCGTTCACGCCCGCATCGTCTCCTCAGGGCGCGGCGGTGGGCAGAGTCGAACGTCCTACGCCACTCTGACGCAACCGTGCGAACCGGCACGTCGCCGGATGCCCCCCAAGCAGGCGTGCAGATCCTGCGGGCTAGAGTCCGGCCGGGCTCGAGCCGAGAGACGCCTGCTTCGTCCAGGACGACCCGCTACCGATTCCCCGTGCGGTTCACCGTGTCCACACCGGTCGCGGTGGTCGGCGCGCCGAGCCTGCCGCTGGTGAGCGCGTGGAGACCGACGTAGGCGCTGGCGGTGAGGATCGCGCCGGTTGCGAGTCCTGCGGCGGCGGTGAGTGTATCGCCGGTGAGGGGGACGGCGAGGGCAACCGGGATGGCGATGAGCAGGATGCCGGCCGCGAGGTGGCCCGGGGTGGCGAGCCGGGCGCGCAGCCACAGCAGCAGCAGGCCGATGGTGACGGCAATCGCGGTGCCGGTCAGGTCGGGCCGGCGGTAGGCCGACATAAGGATGGGCAGGAGGCAGCTGGCGGCGAGTTGGAGGACGGTGGCGGTCGTGATGGCCCGTTCCAGTCGGTGTGCGGCAGGCCCGTGCGGGTGGGGCGCGAGGCCGCGGCTGGCGATGGTGCCCCGCACGGCAAGGACGGCCAACGCGGCGAACAGGGTGGCCGCGATCGGCAGCCGCCCCGGCCAGCCGGTGGCGAGGGCGCCCCGGACCACCCACAGCGCGGCGAAGGCGAGCTGGATCAGCGAACCGACCCGCGCGACCCGCCGGCGCCAAGCCGTTCGCGCTGCCGACGGGGACAGGTCGGGCGTGGCAGGTGCCGGTTGGGTGGTGGTCGTCTGCATCGCTATTCACTCCTTGGCAGCGGTTGCTCGCTGTTGCTCGTGCCACCAGGTGACGGTGGCGGACAGCGCCTCGTCCATCGGGGTGGGGTCCGTGTGGAACATGTCTTGGTAAGCGGAGCTGTCGAGGACGAAGGGCCGGGTGAACTGGTAGGCCACCTCCGGCAGCTCACGCAGGAGCGGGGCGAACAGGCCGACAATCCGCAGCAGCGCCGAAGAGATCGGCCGCAGCCGGGGTTCCGGGGCAGCGCCGATCTCGGCGAGCGCGGTGAAGATCTCCCGCTGGGACATCGGCGGGTTGGTCGGCACGTGCCAGGGACGTCCCCAGGCACGTTCGTCGGCGCCGATCGTCTCCAGCGCGGCGGCGATATCGGGCACATAAGTCCAGCTGTGCGGCTGGTCCGGGTTACCGAGGACCGAGACGGCGCGCCCGGCCAGCAGGCGCGGGATCGAGCGTTGGCCGATCGGGCTCTGACTGCGCACGCCGGGCCCGAAGAAGTCCGAGGCTCTGGCCTCGGTGGCCCGTACCCGCCCGGCCTGGTGTGCGGCCAGCGCCTGGGCCCAGACGGCGGCCCGGACCGTTCCCTTCGGCCCGGTCGACGCCGGCGGGTCCTGTTCGGTCATCGGGTGGTTCGGCGGCCCGTAGCAGTAGAGGTTGCTCATCGTGACCAGCACCGCGCCAGCGCGCTCGGCCGCCTCGAGCAGCGAACTGGCCAGCGGCGGCCACTGCTGTGGCCACCGGTGGTAGGGCGGGCTGGCGCAGTTGTAGAGAACGGTGGCGCCGGTGGCCAGCTCGGTCAGCCGATCGGTGTCCGTGGCGTCGGCGGCGACGTGCTCCCAGCCGTCGGCCCTCGGGCCGGTGCCGGTGCGGGTGATCACCCGCACCCGCTCGCCACGGGCGGCCAGGCGGGCCGCGGTGGCCGACCCGACCGGTCCGGCGCCGACGATTACGTGCAGGCTCATAACTCTCCCCTTGTTTCCTGGTCGCCGGTCAGGTGCGGCCCGAGGACAGCAAGCACGACGTCGGCGCCCTTGGCGACCTGGTCGCGATCTTGCGGGTCTCCGGTGATCTCCAGCAACGGCAACCAGTTGGCGCCGATCAACCAGACCGCGATGGCCAGGTCGCGCAGCGTGGCCGGAGGTGCCGGCGCCCGGATCGCACCGAGCGCGACGAGTTGGTCCGCGAACGCCAACCACTGCCCGAGCCTGCGGTCATACACCCGCCGATAGCTGTCTTGAAGGACCGAGTCGGCACGCAGCAGCGCGAGCAGTTCCCGCTCGAAGAACCGGTACTGCCAGGCCAGCTGGATCGACTCGGTCAGCTTGCTGCGCAGCAGCGCCAGGCTCGCCGGCCCGGAGTCCCACACACTCTCCTGGGCAGTCGCATAGCGATCATGCAACGCCCGGATGATCTCCTGCCTGTCGGCGAAGTGGTAGTAGAGATTGCCCGGGCTCAACCCTGCCTCGGCGGCCACATGGTTGGTGCTCACCGCGGCCGTCCCGCTCTCGTTGAACAGCCGCAACGCCGCCTGCAGGATCCGGTCACGAGTCTGCTCCGACTTCGCCGTCCGGCCCCGGGATACCATCTCTTTAGAGCTCACACTCTAATTAGAGCACTTACTCTAACCAGGATCAATGGGCGGGGCGAGTAGGCGGATGCGGACGCAATGTCGGTGGGCGCGAGGTTGTAGCGGACGTCTCCGGCGGACCACCCCGCAGCCGGAAGCGGCCGGTGAAGTGGGCCTGAAACGACCAGTCGCGCGGCCGGTTCAGCACCCCCATCACCCGCAGGTACCGCTGCACCGTCGCAGGCAGCCCAGCCAGCTCCGCCTCGGTGCCGCCGCGCGCACAGCGTGGCGTGCCCGGGCTGCGCTGTAGCCGAACACTGCGAGCAACGCGAGTTGCAGCGCCCGAACCGGCGCGAGGCTCGAGCCGGAAAGCTGCCCAGCCCGCACCGCGTTCGCGTCGTTGGCCATCAGTCCGATCACCACCGGGGCAACGGTGATGGGCAAGACCCCGCGCCGTTCCAACGGGCGCCGGTCGGCCCAGAGCAGCAGCACCGTCCAGCCCGCCATCAGCGGCGCTCCTACCCGCAGCGCGTATCGGAACTCGGCCCGGTTGCGATCGAAGCCGTCCGTGAAACGCAACGTCGGCCCGTACAGTGCCGGCGCGGCCATCCCGACCGCGGCAACCGCGTCGACGAGCGCCCCGACCCGGTAGCTGCGCCGCAACCAGCGCACCGCGTGCGCGGTGGAATCCGTCGCCTGCCCGCTCGCCGCGCCACCCACCAGCTTCTCGGTCATCATCCGCTCCAGCTCGCGACCATCAGCAACGCCGCGCAGATCGCCATCACGGCCGGGCAGATCTTGAAGAACACCACCCGGGTACGGGCCCCGGTGGCTGCCGTCAGCACGCCCAGGACGACGAGCATGCCGGCCACGACTCGATAGACCCAGTCGATCACCGCGTCGTTGCCGCCCTGCGCGGTCACCGCGATCACCACCGCGCCGGCGAACCACATGGCAACCGACTCCGCGACCCACTCCTGGACGACGACGAGCCGGTTATCGTGCGATGTGTCGGCGTAGCCGGCCACCACCCGACCCGTCGGCAACACGTGCGCAACCCCCACACCACGACCAGCACGGCAGCGATATAGGCAAGCAGCTCGCTCACCACCCCAGACTGCCTCCGAACTGCGCAGCGCCACAGGGGCGAACGACCCAGCACTGATCGATCTATATTGCCGCGCCGCTCAGATGACGTGATCCGTGCCAAGGGATTCATCCGCGGTGGCGGTGGGATTCGAACCCACGGTCGTGTTACCGACACGCGCTTTCGAGTCGTGCGATCGAATGGCCAGGCCGCCGGAACCCGCGTATTTGCTCGCTTGCCTGCGAACGTACCGCGCTCGTCTCGCGACTACACCACCACAGTGACTACCACGCTGGCCACCGGGCTGTCGGGTCGACAGACGACTGCGCGCCGATGTGCGGTGTTGGTCGGCTGATCAGTTGACGGGCTGAGGTTCGAGCGCGTCAGCCGCGACGCCGGGCGTGGTGGTGACCGTGCGGGTGTTGGGTACGAACAAGCCAATCAGGGCGGCTACCGCCACGAAGATCGCGCCCGCGAGCACGGCGCGGGAGAAGCCGCCCGTCAGCGCCTCGGGTGCTGGAGTACCGGACGCAAGCAGGTGGTTGGTGCGGCTGGTGGCGAGGGCCGAGAACACCGCGATGGCGACGGCGGTCCCGATTTGCTGTGAGGTGTTGAGCAGCCCGGCCGCGAGTCCGGCCTGCTCCTGCGGGACGCCCGCGTTGGCGGCGCTGGTGACGGTGACCAGCAATGCCCCGAGTCCGACACCCATGACGAG
Organism: uncultured Actinomycetota bacterium; assembly: GCA_963797455.1. GTDB lineage: Bacteria > Actinomycetota > Actinomycetes > Mycobacteriales > Jatrophihabitantaceae > Jatrophihabitans. Next base: position 1,815,910 of record CAWCPK010000001.1, read on the forward strand.
CAGGCCGGGCAGCAGGTCGGAGGTGTAGGCGCCGTCAACGGCGATCTTGGACAGCAGATACATGCCACCGGATGCGACCAGAGCGCTGATCACGATGAGCGGGCGGGTCCCGGTCCGGCCGATCAGTATCGAGCAGATCCCGGCCGTGATCATGATGACGGCCGTGACCGGCAGGTACGCCGAGCCGCCCTGGATCGGCGAGAACCCGAGCACGTTCTGCATGTAGAGGGTCAGGAAGAAGAACGACCCGGTGAAACCCCCGAACGCGGCGAGCTGGATCAGATCGGCGGCCGCGACGCCGCGGATGCGCAGCAGACTGAGCGGGAACAGGGGCTCGGCTACTCGCGTCTCGTTGACGACGAATACAGCCAGAAGCAGGCCCGCACTGATCAGCTCCCCGACGGTCCGCGGGGTGCCCCAGCCACGATTCGGTGCGTCGATCAGGGCGTGCAGTGCGAGCAGCATCGCGGCGGTGACCAGGACAGCACCGACCAGGTCGAACCTTCGCGTGCGAGCTTCGAAGTGATCGCGGGCCAACAGCCGCAATGCTGCCGCGAGCAAGGCGACGCAGATCGGCACGTTCACCAGCAGCACCCAGCGCCAGCCAGGGCCCTCGGAGAGCACCCCACCGAAGAAGATCCCGGCCGCAGCGCCCAGAGCGCTCATGGCGCCCCACGCGCCAAGGGCCTTGTTGCGTGCGGCTCCGTGGAAGGTCGTCATCAGGATCGACAGTCCCGCCGGCGCCATGATCGCGGCCCCCAGACCCTGGGCGACGCGTGCGGCGATCAAGGTCTCACTGGTGGGCGCCAGCGCCCCGCACAGGGAGAAGAGCGCGAACAGCACGGTTCCGGTGATGAGCATGCGCCGCCGACCGAGTAGGTCACTGGCGCGGCCACCTAGCAGCAGGAAGCCGCCGTAGGTCACCAGGTAGCCGCTGATGACCCACTGCAAGCTCTGCTGACTGAAGTCGAGGTCCTTCTCGATGCTGGGCAGGGCGACGTTGAGGATCGCCGTGTCGACGACATCCATGAACTGCACGACGCAGACCAACAGCAGGATCTGCACGCCACGACGTGTGGCCAAGTCGGATTCGGGCATGTCCGCTCCTACAAGAATTGGACCAGACGGTCCATTTCTGGCAGGCTAACACCATCTGGACGAACTAGTCCAGTAGTGGTCGCAGGCTCTGCGGATCTGCCAGCGCGGCGCCGAGGGCGACCGGCAAGGGTCGGTCGCTGCCTCGCACCTGGCTGAGAAACATGCCGCCCGCCAGGCTCGCAAACAGCACCGTCCTGCGCGCAGGTTCGGGGCCCTCGGTCAGCTCGCCGGCAGGGTCTTTGCTGCTAACCGGTGGTCCGCTGGCCGACTTCGATGAGGTGGCCGTCTGGGTCACGCATGTAGCAGCGCACTTCTTGACCCCGGTCGCTGGGTGGTGTCAGGAACTGGGCTCCACGTGCACGCCATTGTTCGTAGACGGAGTGAATGTCGGCGACTCGAATGTTGAGGAAGCTGCTGACGCGATCGGGGTCAGGCGGTGGTTCGAGCGTCACCGTCGGCTTGTCATCGGTGGGCCCTCCGCCGATGTTGATGACGATCCAGCCGTTCGCGAGCGCGATGATCGTCGGCTCGCCTTCCTTGAGCACTTCGCCACCCAGCACGTCGGCGTAGAAGTGCCGCGACCGGTCAACGTCGGAGGTGACAACGAAATGTGTGAGGGCGATCCCCTCTGTGGGGGCTGGGAACGTGGCCATGGCTAGCGCTCGAACACCGGACGGACTTCGACCGTCCCGCCGAACCGGGTGACCGGAATCCGCGCCGCGAACGCGACCGCCGCATCCCGATCCGGCGCGTCGTACAGGTAGTACCCGTCCAACTCATTTCCAGCGGGCACGGCCGGGCCGTCGCCGACACGCGGCTGTCCAGCATCCACCCGAACCGTCACCGCCGTGCCAACGGCCTGGAGCTGATTGCCATCGAGCACCCCCGCAGACCGGCGAATCTCCTGGAACTCGGCAGTCACCTTCTCCTGCTCTCCTACGGAGAGTTCACCGATCACCTTGTCCGCGCCGTTGAAGCGCACCTGGAGCAAGAACTTCATCAGGTCTCCTTACGTGTCTTGGTTAGCGGGCTTCGGCGAGAAGGTTCGCGACTGTGCGCTGGTGTGCCTGAGCCGTCTAGTGCGCCGGCCGGGACGCCGCGAGTCGCGCTTGGATCATCTTGACTACGGCTCCCTTCATGCCGTCGAATGCTGTGGTCATGTCGGCGCGGGTGAGCGTGGTCATCTGGTTCGCCACAAGCGCGGTGAACGCTTCGTCGACGGCCTGCTCGGTTGAGATGAGTTCGGCCGGCAGACCCATTCGGTCGAGACCGATGCGGGCGACGACTGGCGTGTTCACGAGTACTGGTACGAGGACGGTCACGTTGACGCCTGCCTGGCGCAGTTCGACGTGGAGTGCCTCGCCGAGGTTGAGCGGGTACGCCTTGGTCGCGCTGTCGTTTGCCATGTAGGGCAGCCCTGCGGCGGCCGCGACCGCCGAGACGAGCACGATTCCGCCGCGCCCGCGTTCGGCGAGCCGCCGGCCGAAGTGGTGTGCGAGGTCGAGGTGGCTGATCACGTTGAGCTGGACGATCTCGCGCAGCCGTTCGTGTGAGAGCGAGATGAACGGGCCGGGGTTGCCGGCCCCGGCGTTCGAGACGACGAGGCCGATGTCGAGGTCGTCGGTTACCTCGGTGACCGGCTCGAGGATTCCGTCGCGGCTGAGATCCACCGCGACGACGCGCGTCTCAACGTCGTATCGCGCCCTGATCTCGGCGGCGACCTCGTTCAGCCGTTCTTCACGCCGCGCAAGGAGGACAACGTTGATGCCGTTGGCCGCCGCCTGGCGCGCGAACTCCTGCCCGATCCCAGAAGAGGCCCCGGTAACAAGCGCCCACGGGCCATACACATGCTTATCGAGCTGCCTCATACGCCATCGCCCCTCATCTCTCCTCCGAACGCCACGGGCGTGCGGCCCACGTAGCCTCAGAAGAATTGGACCAATCGGTACAGTGCTTTGAGGCTAGCAAAATTGGACGAACTAGTCCAGTTCTGGTCGAAGGTTGGTCAGGATCGCAGGCTCTGCAGATTGTTGACCGCCGTTCCTGATGCCGATGGCCGGGTGGCTTGACGTCGTTCGGGTTGCCGATGTTCTTCTGATCTTTGTGTCGAGCGCGCGTGTGTTGGTCGGCGTCGCCACTGTGCCGAGGACGTGAACAATCACGCCGACGAAGACGACGACGGCCCTCCCGCCGGAGAAGTCGTGGAGGACCCGAAGGCGGGAGGGCCGTGCTGATGCACGGAGGCACCGTTGGTGACGGTAGAGGCTGACCCTGTCCTGGTCGAGAAGAGGTTGGCCGGCGGCCAGCTCGCCTGCCCGGCGGCCGAGTGTGACGAGTCGTTGCGACCGTGGGGATGGGCCCGGCCGCGTTGCGTGCGTGGGATCGCCGGGCCGCTGCGTCCGCGGCGGGCGCGGTGCGGTTCGTGCCTGGTCACGCATGTCCTGTTGCCGGTGACGGTGTTGCTGCGTCGGGCGTATGCCGCCGAGGTGATCGGCGCTGTGATCGAGGCCCGGGCCGCTGGTGCCGGTCATCGCCGTGCCAGTGGGCAACTCGAGGTGCCGGCGGCGACGGCGCGGGGCTGGCTGCGGCGGCTGGCCGGTCGGCTCGAGCCGGTCCGGGTGTTGCTGTTGCAGGTCGCGGTCCGGGCCGGTGTCGACGTGACGGTGCCCGCTGGGTCGGGGTGCCGGTGGCGTGACCTGCTGTCCGCACTGGCGACGGCCACGGAGGCGGTGACCGGGCGGTTTGGGCCGGTTGGTGTCCTCGGCCCGGTGACGGCGTGGCAGGTCGCGGCCGGCTGCTCCGGTGGTCGGCTCCTCGCACCGGGCTGGCCAGGACGGTGACCGCCGACGCCGGCAACACGAGTTGCCCCTGACGCTGGCGGCTGTTGATCGGAAACCTCGGAGGGTCGTTCACCCGCGCCGTGCTGGCGCGGGTTTCCCCTTTCGGAATTGAGGTTTCGTGAGTTCTGAGCAGCACGATGACGACGCCGCACGGCGGTCCCGGGCGCAGCAGGTGGCGTTGTTCCGCTACCAGTTGATCTGCCCTGCCCTCGACCCGGCACTGTCGACGAAGGCGCGTGGCCGGGTGGTCCGGTCGATCGCGGCGAACATGCACGCTGGGCCGTTCGGTGGGCAGCACCGCTACTCCCGCGACACGTTGGACCGGTGGATCCGCCGTTACCGCCGCGGCGGGTTCGACGCGCTGGCCCCGTCGGTGCGGCAGCCGGGAACCCGGATCGACGCGCCGGTGTTGGAGTTGGCGGTGGCGTTGAAGAAGGAGAACCCGGAACGCACCGCCGCCCAGGTCGCCCGCATCCTGAAGACCGCGCGTGGGTGGGCGCCGTCGGAGACGACGCTGCTGCGCCTGTTCCACCGCCACGAGCTGATGGGCCCGCCGGCCGGTGCGGGGCCGGTGGTGTTCGGCCGGTTCGAGGCCGCTGCTCCGAACGAACGCTGGGTCGGTGACGCGCTGCACGGCCCGAAGGTGGGCGGCCGCAAGACGTATTTGTTCGCGTTCCTCGATGATCACAGTCGCTTGGCAGTGGGCTACCGGTTCGGGTTCGCCGAGGACTCTGTCCGCCTGGCCGCCGCGCTGCATCCGGCCCTCGCGGCGCGTGGCGTCCCGGCAAGCGTCTATGTCGACAACGGATCGGCCTACGTCGATGCGTGGCTGCTGCGCGCCTGCGGCAAGCTCGGCATCCGGCTGATCCACTCGACACCGCACCGGCCGCAGGGCCGCGGGAAGATCGAGCGGTGGTTCCGCGGGGTGCGGGACCAGTTCCTCGTCGAGGTCGCCGACACCACCGCCGAGCAGCTCGCCGACCAAGGGATCACGCAGGCGGCGGCGCTGCTCCAGCTGAACGCCCTGTTCACCGCGTGGGTCGAGTCGGTCTATCACCACCGGGTCCACTCCGAGACCGAGCAGACACCCTTGCAGCGGTGGGACGACGGCTGGCAGACCGCGGGCCACAGCCCCGCCATGGCAAGCGCGGACGCGTTGACGCAGGCGTTCCTCTGGTCGGAGTGGCGGGTCGTGACGAAGACCGCGACGGTCACGATGCACGGCAACAGCTACGAGGTCGAGCCGGTGCTGGTCGGCCGCAAGGTCGAGCTGGTGTTCTCCCCGTTCGACCTCGCCACGATCGAGGTGCACTACGGCGGCGCGGTCTATGGCCGGGCGGTGCCGCACCGCATAACCCGCCACGCCCATCCGAAAGCCCGCCCCGAAACGGTCGAGCCGCCACCGGCGCCGGCGACCGGGATCGCCTACCTGCAACTCGTCGCCGACACCCACCACGAGCAGGTCGCCGCCGACGAGCGGATCGGCTTCCACGCCCTCTACTCCAGCGCCGGCAAGGACAACGACACAGACACCGGTCAGCTGCCGGGGCAGCTGTCCATCGACGACGCCCTCAACGAGACCGCGAGTGCCGCCGGTCGGCGTGAGGAGGCCGGAGCATGAGCGTCACGCGCCTGCAGTCACATTGGGGATTCACGAGGATGCCGTTCGGACGCAGCCTCGCCCCGTCGATGCTGCACCGCCACGACGGGCACGCCGAAGCGGTCGCCCGGATCGGCTGGTGCATCGAGCAACACGCCCTCGGCGTGATCACCGGCGAAGTAGGTGCCGGCAAGACCGTCGCCGTCCGCGCCGCCACCGCCAACCTCGACGGCTCCAGGCATGTGGTGATCTACCTGCCCAACCCATCAGTCGGCGTCCGCGGCATGCTGCACCACGTCGTGTCCGCGCTCGGGCAGACGCCGAGCTTCTACACGGCAACGCTCGTCCCGCAGGCCGCCGCAGCCCTCGCGGCCGAACATGCGGAACGGGGCCGGACACCGATCGTGATCTTCGATGAGGCGCACCTGCTCGACAACGCCCAGCTCGAGGCCGTGCGCATGTTGACCAATCACGACATGGATTCAGGGGCGCCGTTCGCGGCGCTGCTGGTCGGGCAGCCGACGCTGCGGCACCGGCTGCGCCTCGGCGTGCTCGCCGCGCTGGACCAGCGGATCTCCGTCCGCTACGCCTTGGCCGGGATGACCCCGAAAGAGACCGGCGAATACATCACGCACCACGTGAAGATCGCCGGCCGCTCCGACACCCTGTTCAGCGACGACGCCGTCACGCTGATCCACAACGCCTCGCGCGGCTACCCACGGGCGATCAACAACCTCGCCGTCAACGCACTCACCTCCGCGTTCGCGCGCAAGAGCACGATCGTCGACGAGAAAGCTGCCCGCATCGCGATCTCCGAGATCGGCGCCGACTGAACCTCGGCACCATCACCAAGCCGACGACAACGGCACCCGACCGACCAAGGCCCCGTCCGCAGCCAGCGGACGGGGCCATTTCACACCCGCTTCGTCGGCACCGGGAACGACGGCGTCATCGGCAAGATCAGCGGCGGTCAACAGCAGATAGGCCAGCGCGGCGTCGAGCGCGACCCGCAAGGGTCGGTCGCTGCCTCGCACCTGGCTGAGGAACATGCCGCCCTCCAGGCTCGCAAGCAGCCCGAGCGCCAGCTCCATGGCGTCGTGCTCGAAGCCGAGGTCACCGTTGGCCTGGATGCGCTGCAGTGCCGAGGCCAGGTAGCCCTCCCATGCGCCGAACGCCTCGACCACCGTCCTGCGCGCAGGTTCGGGGCCCTCGGTCAGCTCGCTGGCCAGGGTCCCGATCGGACAACCGCTTAACCGCTTGGCGTAGTCGGACGCGAACCGGTCGAGCAGTCCTGCCAACCCGTCGAGGGACGAGACACTTGCGAACGCCTGTCCGAGGTCGCCGAGGACCTCCTCGCATCGGTGCGCAACGGCAGCATCAATAAGGGCGTCACGGTCAGCGAAGTAGTGGTAGAGCTGACTCTTGCTCGAAGCGGCCGCCGCCAACACCTCGTCGACGCGCAACTGCTTCACACCGTGTTCGACGACGGACGCCACGGCGGCCTCGACCAGCCGTTCCCGGCTCGCTTGGCCGCGGCGGGTCTTTGGACCCGAGGCAGTGCCTCGAGCCGGGAGCTGGGACGCGTCACCGCTCACCGCACCAGCATAGATTCTCTGGACCAATTCGTCCAGTTTGCTGGTCTGTGCGGCTGCATGCCGGACGATCCTCGAGGGGCTATGTCTTCACCTGGAGGACCGATGGCCACAAGATTCGGCATCTGACCGAAGACTCGTGGCGCACGGCCGGAATCCCTTATGGAACAAGGGATTCGTCGGCGGTGGCGGTGGGATTCGAACCCACGGAAGTGTTACCTTCACACGCTTTCGAGTCGTGCGATCGAATGGCCAAGGCCGTGTGAAGCCGTGTATTTGCTCGCTTGCTGGCGAGCGTACCGCGCCCCTGACGCGCTCTGCACCACCTCGGTGGCTACCACGTTGGCTACCGCACCGTCGCCGACAGTCGTTCGAGTAGATGGGCGATTCAGCCGGGCCGCGACGCTCAATCCTCCGCTCCCCTAGCCGGTCGACGACCCGATCCGACGGCACCGCAACACGGACCGCGTCAAGGGCAGTGAGACCAATCGGAAGCAGCTCGAGGCGGATGCGGCCCCTCGACGAGCAGCACACGATCGACCGGATGAGCTCGGAGGTTATCCATGCGAACACCATCACACGCAGCCAAATCACAGCGGCAACCTGCTCAAGCGGCACAACCCACGCGTCGGCTACGGCGCAACCGGATCGTCGTATGCCTGCCCAACCGACCGGCGCGGATCGATGCGGAAGTAGCCGCTGTTATGGACCACTGGAGACCGTCTATCGAGATGGGCGATACCCGCGCCGATCAACCGTTCGGCGGTCGATCGGCGCCTGGGGCACGGCGAACGCAGAACGACGAGCGCAGTACGTAGCGTGGCTGGCGACTCTCGCCCGCACTGCACTTACGATCAAGGGCCTCGAGAGTCAGTAGAACAGCCGACGCAGCACCGTCACGACAACTCGGCGAGGATCGCCACGTTGGGCAGTTTCGTGTGTAGCTGGCGCCGAGAACTGATGTCGAGCTTCGCGAATACCTTGCGCAGGTGCCATTCGACGGTGTGTGGGCTGAGGAACAACTGGGCGCCGATTTCCGGATTGGTCAGCCCGTCCCGGGCGAGCCGGGCGATCTGCGCCTCTTGGGCGGTGAGGTTGTTCCGCGTCTGGACGGTGCGTTTGCGGACCGTTTCGCCGGTTGCTTGCAGCTCGCGACCGGCGCGCTCGGCGAAGGCGTCGGCACCGATCGCGCTGAGCATGTCGTGGGCGACGCGCAGCTGGTCGCGGGCATCGACCCGCTGGCCGAACCTGCGCAGCCATTCGCCGTAGAGCAGGTGGGCGCGGGCGAGCTCGACGCGGATGCGGGTGCGGGTGAGGCGCTCGATTGCCTCGTGGTACATAGCGTTCGCGACCTCGCCCTCGCTCATCAGCGCGCGTGAGCGGGCCAGGACGCCGAGGGACCAGTCCGTGTCCGCGGCGCGGGCGCGCTCTTCCAGCCGCAGCAGCGCGGCGGCGGCGACCTCTGGCTTGCCAGAACGTGTCGCCGCTTCGACAAGCTCAGCAAGCGACCAGCCGATGTGAGGGTCGTGCTCTAGGCCTCGCTCGGCCGCCTCGGCCGCCGCCTCATATCGGGCCAGACCGTTATACAGCACGCTGCGCGCATAACCAGCCATCGCCAGCACGAACCCCTCGCCTCGCGCGGTTGCGCTTTCGACGGCCGCGCTAATCACCGCCAAGCCTTCGGCTTCAAGACCGCGCCAGGCTCCGAGGACGAGTGCGCCGTTGACACTGCCTGGGTTACCGGTTGCGAGCGCAACTGCGTCCGCCTCCTGGATGGCTGCCGACGCGGCGGCGAGTTCCCCAGCGTAGATATGCACCCCGGACAGTTGGACGAGCGCGACCGGGAGCATGCTGAGTGCGCCGGTCTCTCGCGCCAGTCGGACGGCGCGGGTTGCGAGGGCGTGGAAGGCCTCGTCGTCCCACAGCGCGAACAACGTGACGGGCTGGACAATCGGATACAGCAGGAGCCAGCGCATCGTCGCTTCGTGACCATCGAGCGTCTCGTTCCGGAAGGCCTGAAGTGCGCGACGCAAGGCTGACGCGCCGAGGCCGGGTCGCTCCGTGAACCATGTCGCCATCCCGTCGAGGATGAGGTCGATCGATCGCGGCGGCTGCGGCGGCTGCGGCGCGCTGCGCGCCGCTTCGGCGGCCATCCGAACAGCGGAATCTGCGTAGAGGCGACTGGCAAACATCGCCGCCCCGATCGCCTCGACAAAGGTCTCACGCGCCGCCGCTGGATCGAGCGTCGCGAGCTGCGCGGCTGCCTCGAGTAGGAGTGGTGGGGCTTCTCTCCCGCGCGTAAGCGCGAACGCAATCTCGGCGCGCAGCCGCGCGAGCCGAGCGCGGTGCAGGTCATCGAGCGGGCACATCTCCGCCACGTCCAAGAGCCCAAGCGCAGCCTCGGGGGCTGCCGATTCGAACTTCGCTTGCGCGGCGGCCAGCGCCCGTGCCCCCCGACGGGCCGGATCCGGGGTCAGCTCGGCGGATCGCTCGAGAAACGCGGCTGCCGCGGCGACGCCGCCGCGAGCCTCTGCGCGGCCGGCCGAACGCTCCAGCTCCGCGGCGACGGTCTCATCGAGACCCGCGGCCGCGTGGGCACGGTGCCATGCACGGCGATCAGGATCGAGCTCCGGGTCAGTCGCCTCGGCCAGCGCGCGGTGCACAGACTGTCGGTCACGCGGTGACGCCGCCCGGTAGATCGCCGAGCGGACCAGGGGATGGCGGAATCGCACGTGGGCGCCGACCTCGATGAGCCCTGCCTGCACAGCCGGGGCGACAGCCTCCCTTCCGATCTGGAGTCTCTCGGCTGCGCGCAGCAGCAACCTCGCATCGCCGACTGGTTCGGCTGCCGCCGTGAGCAGCAACTGTTGCGTCGGAGCCGGAAGCGACTGGGCGCGCCGCACGAAGCCTTGCTCTATCCGACTCTCCAGGGGCCGGGTATCGGGACGCGCGAACCCGCCTGACAGCTCCGCAGCCGTCAACCCTCGGGGCAGCTCCAGCAAGGCGAGCGGGTTGCCGCGCGTCTCGGCGACGATTCGGTCCCGCACCCGCTCGTCGAGTCGCCCGGGGACCGCCGCGTCCAGCAGCGCACGGGCATCGCGGTCGCTCAGACCGCCGAGCGCCAGATCAGGTAGCGCCGCCAGTTCCAGGTCGTTACCTGCCTCCTCGCGCACCGCGAACACCATTCCAACTCGCTCCGCCAGCAGCCGGCGGGCGACGAACGCGAGCACCTGAGCGGACACTCGGTCAAGCCACTGTGCGTCATCGACGAGGCAGATCAGCGGCTGACTTTCGGCGACATCGGACAGGAGGCTGAGCACCGCCAGGCCGACGAAGAATCGGTCCGGCGCATCGCCCGAATTCAAGCCGAAGGCCGTGGCCAGGGCGTCGCGCTGCGGAGGGGGAAGGTGATCAAGACGGTCCAGCATCGGTGCGCAGAGCTGGTGCAGCCCGGCGAACGCGAGTTCCATCTCTGACCCGGTGCCTGCCGCCCGAAGGATGCGACATCCCGAGGCGCGTCCCGCCAGGTAGTCCAGCAGGGCTGTCTTGCCGATCCCCGCCTCGCCACGCAAGACCAGGATCTGACTCTCCCCTTCCCGCGCGGCGGCTACCAAACGGTCCAATAGGTCGCATTCATCGCGACGACCGTGCAGCCCAGATCCGCGCTCACGACTCGACACCTACACCGCCCAAACCCGCCTCGCCTGAGCGTAGAGACGGCCAATTCCACTAGTAACGCCGCACTGTAACCGGCCGCACGACACCCAGCTGCGACGTCGCACTCGGCGACTGCCGCATGACGATCAACACGTGCCGAGCGACGAGCCGCCGCGACCGCGCGGTAAGCGGCGATCTGCGCGCGGCGCGACGCTCTCCGCTCCCTCCTAGCCGAGTCGCAGGTCAGCCTGAAGGAGGACCTTGCCGGTCGCAGCTGGCGGTGATATCGGGCGCCAGCTACCAGTTCAGCCCGGCGTCGCCGAGGGCGTTCGGGTGGGCGGTTTCGCCGGCGCGGTCCTCAACGGAGACAGTCCGTGGCTGGGGTGAGCGGCAAATCGGATCGAAGTGTGGTGGCCCACGACAACGCCCGCGAAGCCCAACGCAATCCATGTGAGCAGTACGGCAACATGCGCGGTCGCCCCGCTGCCGTTGAAGTACGCAGCGCTCCGGAGCAGGTTGGCGCCGGCTCCCGGCGGTAGCAATTGGCCGATGTGATTCACCGGCACCGGCAGGAGTTGTGGGGCGGAGTTGGCGCCCGAAAAAGGGTTGCCGATGAATACCATCAGCACCGCGGAGATGCCCAGGCCGGCTGCGCCGATCAGTGCGATCAGCCCTGCCGTCGCCGCGCTCATGGCGAGGATCGTGAGGGTGAGGCTCGCCCAGTCGACCGCGCCGTGTTCCGGAAGCGCCCCCAGGAAGGCCTGGCTGATCAGGTACGTGCCGGCGCCTGCAACGGTGGACACCACTGTGAGCGCGACAAGTTGACGCCAGGCCGGCCGGAACTTGACCAGCACACCGACCGCGGCCGCGATGATGACGCTACAAATCGTCAGGGGCAGCAGCGTCGCGCTGAAGACGAGCCCGTTCGGATCGGCCGCGGACAACGGCACGACATCTTGAACCGTAAGTCGCACCGGAGCCTGACCGTGCGAAGCCGCCTCAACGTTCGCGGCATCAGCCAGGTCCCTCCCGACGGCTGTGAGCAGCTGCGCTACCGCAGTACTCGCGGCCTCCGCATCGAACACCACGACGTGCCCCGGCGTTTGTTCGAAGGCACCGTAGACCTGCCGATGGGCGATCGCTTCGCGGGCGTGGGCAGCGTCGGCATATTGGTGAAACTCGAAACCGCCCGGTCGGGCTGTCTCGAGATGCTCGATCACCGTTCGACTTTCCGATGTCGAACCGACAATCGCGACGGGCAGGTCGCGCGGCTGAATCCGCGAAGCCGGCCAGGCGAAAGCCAATACGGCCGCGACGATCACGGTCGGAAGGGTCGTCGACACGATCAGCATCTGCCGCCACGGCGGATGCCCAGCGAGCAGTGGCCTGGACATCCTCAGGTCCGCATCTCGACAGGGACGTAGTCGAACGTCGGCCCGGCGACGTAGTCATCTCCATCGGGCATCTGCATCAGGGCCGCAGCCTGAATTTTCAGCGCGTACATCGTCCGGACTGCTTCCGGCAGTGTCGTCGGGCTGCCGTTGTACGCCTGCTCGAGTTGATTGAGCACGCTGGAATACGCGACATTGAACCTGTGCTGCGCCACCCGGATCGGGTGGTCGACAGGATGGTCGGCGAGCCTTGGGTTTCGCCGCATCGGCAGCACCGCGTCGAAGTCCAGTGAGACGACTTCGCCGGTTGGGCCCGTTTTCGGGGTGTCGCCCGCTTGGTACCGGCGGCCCCGTTTCAGTTCCTCGAAACGGTAGTAGTGGGCGACTGCCGAGCGCTCGGGATGCACCACGTCCGGGTCGTCGTCCCACACCTGGTCGCGCCCGTTGCCCTCGCCCTCATCCACGATCTCGGCCAAAGCCGCTAGAGCGGTCGACAGGCTGTCCACCGCGCTCAGCCGGCCGGTGGTGTGGCGAAACGCGCCGGCGTGGACCTGGCGGGCCGGGTCCCCGCTGAAGACGGCGTGTTCGCCGAGCTCTGCACAGAGCTTGCTCAGGCCGTCCTCGATCGCGGTGTAGAACTGGCCGATCGTCTCGTAGTGCTCGGCCTCTGCCGGAGCACCGGAGCCAGCTGGACGCTCCAGCCGTAAGAAGCTCTCCAGCGCCTCAACGTCGAACGGCGCAAGAGACAGTTCGAATGACCGGTCACCGTGCGGCAGCGGCCGCGGGTAGGGCCGCAGCACCGCCGGACTGTCGAGGCGTGGATGGCCGCCGACGGCGTTCATCACGTTGGCAGCCAGCCCGAGGTGCAGCATCTCCTCCACGAAGACACCGCCTATCAGGGCGAACGCATCCGAGTTTTGTTGCGGGTCCAGCGAGTAGAGCGCGCAGAGATAGGACGGCAGAGTCGCGTGTTCGAGCTCAATCGCCCACTGCAGGTGCTTTCGCAGATCGTCAACGGAGTCGATCGACGGTCGCGTGGTGGTCGCTTCAACCATGGTGATCTCCCGAGCAGGATGGGGTCGGTCGGCAACGCTTGGTGCAACTCACAGCTGCCCGCGCGGCGTCATAAGTTGTGTTCGTTCCACAACCAGTCGATGCAGGTATCGGCGATCTCACGCCAGCCGCCGTCGATCGTCAGCGAGTGCCCACGGTCGGCGAACTCGATCACGTCAGTTGCCGCGGAGGGCGTGCCTCGTGCCAGTGCCCACCCGGCGAGGTCCGGCGGGACGGTCTGATCCTTCCCCGCCAGCACCACGAACGAGGGCGATCGGTCGGCTTCCTCGCGCGCGTGCGAGTACGGCAAGTACAGCGCGAGCTTTTCCTCCGCCGCCTCGAACAGGGGGCGGCTCGGCGCCGGAATGGACCATCGCTCATACAGCTCGTCCGACTCCTGCTCGTCCACTGCGTTGCCGAAGCTGTCGCGGAACTGCTCGGCCGTCAGGGAGATCGCCCGGTTTCGGTTCGTTGGATCCCTGAAGAGCGGCAATCTGTCGCGCAGCGGCGCAAACGGCAGCCACGGCACCCCGTCCATGTGCGCCGCGCCGATCGTGATCGCAGCGGCCGCACGTCCGTGAGCAAGCAGCATCTCGGCGATGAGCCCTCCGAAGGAGTGCCCGATCACGACCGGTCGGCGCGGCATCCGGTCGATGATCTGGGTGTAGTAGTCGGCGACCTCCTCGATGCCGCGGTCCGCGACGTCGTCAGGGTTGGCTCGGGTGTCCTCGACGGTGCTTGCGACGCCTGGCCAGCCTGGCGCGCTGGGCTCGTAGCCGCGTTCGCCGAAGAGCTGCTGCCACGGCGCCCACGAACCGGGATGCAGCCACAGGCCGTGAAGGAACAGGACGGATGACCTTGCTCGGGACATGCGGGCCTCCTCGGGCCAGCGGTACAAGCGACTTCCTGTCAGACCGCGCGCGGCCCGTGGTGCGCCACCGCTCGGCTCAGTGCGGCGACTCACCCTCAAGTGCCTTGAGCGCGCCCTCAAGGTTGAACAGCCCGACTTCCTCGCGCTCGACCTCGCTGGGATCGAAGAGCCATTCGGCCGGCGATTCGCCGGGAACGTCCGGCGCGCGGCTCGAGCGAGCAATGCCCAGCTCGAGCGTGACCTCACTCTCGAGTTCGTGGAGGAACTCACCTTCATCCATGGTGATCTCCCGATCAGGTGGCCGAACGGGCGACCGGGTACACCCGTGCTTCGCCCTGCCAGTCGGCGTACTTCGTCTCACCGAGGACCGCGTCGCCGAGCGAAACCAGGGACCGCTCAGTCAGCTCGGCACCGAAGTAGCGGGCGTGCTTGTCCGTGACCACCTCGCGCGGATCGTTGAGTGCAGTGAGGGCCGCGCGGAAGAACTCGTCCATCCGGTACGGCTCCGGACCAGCAACTTCGACCCACCCCTCCAACGGGGCGCCGAGTGCCGTGCGGCAGACCGCCTGTGCCACGTCATCGGCGGCGATGGGCTGGAAGAGCACGGGAGGCATGTGGACCTTGCCGTCCTCAGTAGCTCCGTCGGCAATGCCGGCGACGAACTCGTAGAACTGTGTGGCGCGCACGATCGAGTACGGAATCGAGGACTTCTCGATCAGCTTCTCTTGCGCAACCTTCGCGCGCAGGTAGCCGCTGTCCGGCGATCGTTCGGCTCCCACGATCGACAGGGCGACGTAGTGACCGACGCCGGCCGCCATTGCTGCGGCCAGCAGATTCCGCGTTGAGGTCTCGAAGAATTCGAGCACTGCGGCGTCCTCCCATGACGGCGAGTTGGTCACGTCGATCAGCACCGATGCTGCGGCCATGGCGTCGTGGAGTCCTTCGCCGGTCAGCGAGTTGACCCCGGTGTTCGGCGAGGCCGCTCGGACCTCATCCCCCCGCGAACCGAGCATTCTCACCACTTTGGAACCGATCAGACCGGTACCGCCGATAACGACGATCTTCATGAGCATTCCTCTCTGCCCGCCGGAGCCACGGATGCTGTCCGGTGCACCAGCTCAGACCGGGCAGACCCGTCTCCTGTGACAGCAGGGACTTGGGCGCCGCAGGTGAGTCGTCACGGATCGAACCGCTGTCCGGTCCTATCTGCAGGTGTCCGCCCTGCGACTGGAGCCATTCATGCCTTCCGCACCGCGGCTGTGGCTTCGGATGGAGGCGCGCTCGATCGACGAGCCACACCGGGCCTCCAGCGAGCTCGAGCTGCTCTTCGATCTCACCTTCGTCGTCGCAGTCAGCGCGCTCACTGGCCAGTTCGAACACAGCGTCGCCCGCGGGAATGCAGGAGGCGCTGTGCTTCCGTTCCTCCAGGTGTTCTTCGCGATCTGGTGGGCCTGGATGAACTTCACCTGGTTCGCGTCCTCATACGGCATCGACGATGTCACCTACCGGCTGCTCACGATGGTCCAGATGGGCGGCGTGCTCGTCCTCGCGGCGGGCATTCCTGCGGCGATCGATGCGTCTGACTACCGCGTCGTGTCACTGGGCTATCTCGTCATGCGGATTGGCCTCGCTGCCCTGTGGCTCCGAGTGGGTATCGAAAACACGCACGGACGCCGGACCGCGCTGCGCTACGCCGGCGCGATCGGCGCCCTTCAGCTGGCATGGTCGACGCGGTACGTCGTCTTTGCGCAGACTCATCTGCCCTCAGGCGTCGACCTTGTCATCTTCGCCGGCCTAGCGGCCCTCGAACTCTCGGTGCCGAGATGGGCCGAACGGACCGGACCCACCACCTGGCACCCGCACCACATCGCGGAGCGCTACGGGCTCTTCACCATCATCCTGCTCGGAGACGACGTCTTTGCGGCGAGCACCGGACTCCGCAACGCCCTGGGGAAAGGGCGGGTGAGCGTGCCCCTCATCGGCGTCGCGGCAGCGGGCTTCGCCTTGCTCTGCGCTCTATGGTGGCTGTACTTCCTCCAACCATCCGGCGACGGACTGGCGGCGCGTCGGCACCGCTCCTACCTGTGGGGATACAGCCACTATGGCGTTTTCGCGGCGCTCGCCGCACTGGGCAGTGGGCTGCGGATCGCGGTCGAAGAGACGGCGCGTCCGCGAGGTCTTTCGCCAGTAACCACGGGCTACGTCGTCGCTGTACCGACCGCCGTGTTCATACTGCTGCTGTGGGCCGCGCATCGGCCGATCGTGGACAAGCCGGTACTCGGGCTCTGCCGGACCCAGGTCGGCGTCGGTGCGACGCTGGCGGCGCCACTCGTTGCAAACCAGGCTGGTTTGCCGATTGTCGTCGCGGCGATAGCGACGGTGTCGATATCGCTGGTGATCAGCACTTTTCGCCGGCCATCTCGGTCCGGCTGCACCGATTCGCTGCCGGCACTCAGAACCTCGTCGGCGCCCACCTCGTCGGTCCCTGGGCGCTGAGCGCCGTCCGTCGCCCGCTCGGGCTCTCCCGGCGCATCCGCCGCGACCTGCTTCAGGTGCCGAGCGCGTTGCGCAAGACGCGGATCGCCTGCTCGATTGCGCCTGTCGCGGCTGCCGTGTCTCGCAGCGCGTTGAGCATCATGAAGTCATGCATGACGCCGTTGTAACGGACGCACGTCGTGCGCACACCAGCCTCGCTGAGCCTTCGCGCGTACGCATCGCCTTCATCACGGAGAACGTCGTTCTCGTTGACGACGACGAACGCTTCGGGCAACCCGACAAGCTGTTCGGTCGTGGCCCGCAACGGCGAAACAGTGATCTCAGCGCGGATGTCGTGATCGGGTAGGTAGCAATCCCAAAACCGGCTCTTCTCGATCAAGCGTGGTAGCTCGGGGTTGACGCGGCCGTTCGCCTGCGGCTGAAGAAGGCCCTGGGGCCTCAAGATTCGTGGTGTTGAGGACACGAGTCGAGGAGGCCCCAGGTGCATGGAAACGGTAACGCGGCGACGGTGATGCTGGGGCTTCCTGGCTTCGTGCTGCTCGCTGTGTCGGATCTCGGCGACGAGATCGAGTACGCGATCGAGACGAGCGAGACGGTGACCGGCTGTCCGACGTGTGGCGTGCTCGCGCGCCTTCATGATCGACGGCGCAGCGACGTGCGGGATCTGCCCGCCGCCGGTCGTGCTGTCACGCTGGTCTGGATCAAGCGGGTCTGGCGGTGCATGGAGCGCGACTGCGCGCGGCGGACCTGGACCGAGATCAGCGAGCACATCCGCCCGCGGGCCTCGCTCAGTGAGCGGGCCCGGCGCGAGGCGTGCCGGCGTGTCGGTGAGGACGGCGACACGGTCGCTCGGGTCGCTGCACAGTACGGCACCAGCTGGGCCACCATCATGGCTGCGGTGATCGAGTACGGCATCCCGCTGGTCGACGAGCCGCAGCGGCTCGAGAACGTGACGCGTCTCGGAGTGGACGAGACGGCGTTTCTGTCCGCGAACGGGTGGCACTCGACGATCTTCGCCACCGGCGTCGTGGACCTGTCCGGGCCGGTCGCCCGGCTGCTCGATGTGGTGCTCGGCCGCAGCGGGAAGGCCTTGTGTGACTGGGTATCGGCCCGTGACCAGCCGTGGCGTGAGCGGGTGCAGGTCGCCGCGCTGGACCCGTTCCGCGGCTACGCGACAGCACTGTCGACTTCGCTGCCCGGCGCGGTGCGGGTGCTCGACGCTTTCCACGTCACCCGCCTCGGCTTCGCCGCCGTCGATGACGTGCGCCGCCGCGTGCAGCAAGACTCGCTCGGGCATCGCGGCCGTCGCGACGACCCGCTGTTCAAGATCCGCCGCCTACTGCGCCGCCGCGCCGACCGGCTCACCGAGCGAGGCTGGGACCGGATACTGGCAGCGCTCGCCGCCGGCGACGTCGACCAGCAGATCGGCCAGACCTGGATCGCCGCCCAAGACCTGCGGCTGATCTTCGAGTGCACCAGCCGCTACCGCGCCGAACAACACCTGCACCGCTGGCTCACCCACTGCGCCGACACCGACGTGCCCGAGCTGCGCCGGCTGGCCCGCACCATAGACGCCTGGCGCGAAGAACTGCTCGCCTACTTCGACACCGGCGGCGCGTCCAACGGCCCGACCGAAGCGATGAACTCGCTGATCAAGAAGGTCAAGCGAGTCGGGCACGGCTTCCGCAACTTCGACAACTATCGGCTCCGGCTACTGCTGCACTGCGGCGTCGACTGGCAGACTCCCCAACCAGCACGAATCCGAGGCCGGCTACCACGCTTGGCTGGTAGAGCCCCAAAACCACGCCATGCACTTCGCGGTGAGGAAGGGGCCTTCTGCGAACTCTCGATAGCTGTCGGTGTCCTGTCCGGCATCGGTGACCGGGTAGTACATCGACTGATGGACGAACGTGACGTCTGCGCGCCGCTTGGCGAGAATCGTCAAAGCCGCCGTCATGTTGCCGCCGACCGAGTCGCCGGCCACGGCCAGGCGCGTCGCATCGAGACCTTCGGATCGACCATGCTCGGTTATCCACCGTGCGGTCGCATAACCCTGCTCGAGCGCGACCGGGTACTCGATCTCCGGCGACCGGTCGTATTCGACGAACACCACGGCCGCATGGGCACCGACAGCCAGCTCGCGAACGAGCCTGTCATGCGTTCGCGCGTCCCCGAGGACCCATCCACCACCGTGCATATACAAGATGGCGGGGAGCAAACCTGTCGCATCCACTGGCTTGACGACCCGCACCGGCACGTTTCTTGCCACGGTGGGGACAGTGATCCACTTTTCGGTGACGGCGGGCATCGCGATCGGCGCTGCCTGCAGGTCGTGAAGAACCTTGCGAGCCGCGTCGTGCCCGAGCTCGCAGAGAAACGGCCGCTGGAAGCCGGCTTCTGCAAACGCTCTGGCGGCCGGCTCGAGGAAAAGCACCTTGCTCACGATGGGTACGTCCTTTCCGACCTAGGGATGTGATCGATCAGAGCGTCGTTCCGCCTCAGCCCGGTCCCGGATTCCGCGCAGCATCCGGCGCATCATCGGATAGTCGGCGCACTCCATCATCAGCACCGTGATCGGGACCAACGGCCGCTGCCACTCGTAGAGCGTCTTCAGCCTGTTGACCAACCGGGTCCGCCCGCCGGGCAGCGGGATCAGACGCCAGGCCCAGCTGCGATTCGGTGTGCGCCACAACAACCACGACGACTCTTCGTAGCTGTCCACCATGAACGCGGTCCGCTCGGACGGATTGGGCACCATCGACAGCCATTGACCGACTCGCTGGTCCTGCAGCTCGGGAACGATGCGCCGAACGCTCGGGCGAGCGAAGTTGTCGAGCAGGTCGCCCGCGTACCAGCCACCGCGGCGGTACCCAACCTGGACCAGCCACGGCCATACCTCGGCCGGCGAAGCATCGATATTGATCGCGCGGGTGCACCTGTACTGGGCCTGCGGCAAGAGGTCATCGCCAGGCATCTCCGCCGCCGCCTCTGTGCTTGTTGCGCCCCATGTCCGGTGCCAAGGCCGCAGAAACGGCGTAATGACGTACCAGGGAAGATCGGCGAGGCAGGCCCGGACCTGGCGGGTGAGGTCCGCCCCGATTCTCGGGGGCGTGGCCCAACTACCGACATTTGGCGGTTCCATCGGATACGCCCGCGCGACAAGGCTGTCGAACACTGACTCGTCGCTCACGACGGCTCCTCCTCGCGTCAAGGTGCGCATCGGCCGAGGTCCACACACCAGGCGACGGCGTCGATGCGGTTGCGGCTGACTTCGCACTCATATCGACCGGACAGCGCGCGGCGATGTGACGCCTACCTGGCACGTCCGTGCCCGAGATCGCCCAAAGGACATGTTCGCGAAGTGAAGCCGGCGTCACGCTGATCAACGCGAACATCACGCTGAGGCGGGCGCGGAATCTGGGCCAGGGGGTCGACCACGCAGTCGACTACGGTGTTCAAGGGCGCAATTGGCAGCGTAGTACCGCGATCGTGATCGCCATGACATTTGTGCAAGATCCAGCCGACACCGATCCGCTTGACCGGGCCCAAGCCGTTTTCCTGAGCGCTCGCCGACGGTTGTTCGGGATCGCGTACCGGATCCTGCAGAACCCTTACGAGGCCGAGGACGTCGTCCAGGACGCATGGCTTCGCTGGCAGGCCACCGATCGCACGCCAGTCCTCAATGCCGAGGCGTTCCTGGTCACCACGACGACTCGGCTGGCCCTCAACAATGCTCAGTCCGCGTGGCACCGACGCGAAACCCCCGCCGGTTCATGGCTGCCCGACCATCCGGAATCGGCGTTCAGCCCGGAAGAGGATCTCGAACGCGGCGAGGCAATTGAGGACACCATGCTGTTGCTGCTCGCAAAGTTGACGCCTGGGGAGCGCGCCGCGTACCTGCTGCGGCACGCCTTCGACTATCCCTACGACGCCATCGCCGAACTCTTTCAATTGAACAGCGCGAACTGTCGACAACTTGTACGTCGGGCTGGACAACGTATCGAGTCCGAGCGTCGCCGGCCGGTCAGCCTGACGGCGCACAAGTGCCTCGTCGACGCGTTCCGCGCGGCAGCGCATGACGGGAACTTTGCCGAGCTCGAGGAGCTTCTTGTCGCCGCCGTCCGTCGCGATGTCTCGGCTACGCATCGGTCGCTTGCTGCGACGCGGAGAGACCGCGGCATCGCCACCGGTCGCCGTTACGTCGGCTAGGCAGTTGAAGCTTCGAACCAGTCACGGGCGGCGCCGCCTTCGCCGACATTCAGGCCGAGCACCGATCACGTCGATCTCGCGGAACTCGCGAGTCCGGACAGCTTCGCGGGCAGCTGTTTCCGCGATCTGATGTCGAGCTTCGCGAACACTTTGCGCAAGTGCCACTCGACGGTGTGCGGGCTGAGGAACAGCTGGGCACCGATCTCCGGGTTCGTCAGTCCGCCGCCGGCGAGTCGAGCAATCAGCTCCTCCTGGGTAGTGAGCTCGATGCGCATCTCGAGGGTGCGTTTGCGGACCGTCTCACCGGTGGCCTCCAGCTCACGGCGAGCCCGCTCAGCGAACCCTTCAGCTTCGAAGTGACCGAACAGCTCGTGTGCGGTGCGCAGCTGCTCACGCGCCTGGCTGCGACGACCTTCGCGTCGCAGCCATTCGCCGTAGAGCAGCTGCGCCCGGGCAAGCTCCACCCGGATCCGCGTGCGTTCGAGCCGTTCGATTGCTTCACGGTAGAAGCCGTCAGCGGCCTCACCGTCGCTCATCAGCGCGCGGCAGCGTGCGAGCACTCCGAGCGCCCAGTCCGTACCGGCCGCCTGTGTCCGCTGTGTCAGCCGGCGCAGCGCAGCGGCCGCGTCCTCCCGGTTGCCGGAACGAACTGCCGCCTCGACCAGTTCTGGCAGCGCCGCACTCGAATATCCGAAGTCGCCGCCGTCGCTCGCGTGCTTGGCACCGTTCAGGGCCAATTCGTAGCGACCCAAGCCGTTGTTGAGAACGGCCGTGGCATAGCCGGCCAGCGCTACGACCCTTCCTTCGGAGCGCTCGGCTTCGTCATCCAGGCCTGCATTGATGAACTTCATGGCTTCCGGCTCGACGCCCCTCCAGGCCTCGAGTAGAAGCCACGCGTACAACAGGCCCGCGTCGCCGGTCGCCTCGGCGATGGCGTCCGACTCCCGGATAGCGATCTCCGCCGCGGCGAACTCCCCGCCGAACACGTGCACGCCGGATCGGTAGACCAGTGCGACGGGGAGCAGTGCGAGTGCGCCGGTAGTCCGGGCGAGCGACACAGCGCGGGTCGCGATCGCGTGGAAGGCTTCGTCGTCCCACAACTCGAACACCGTCATCGATTGGATGATCGGCGTCAGCATGAGCCAGCGCATGATTTCCGGGTGATTATCGAGAGTCTCGTTCCGGTACGCGTCGAGTGCGAGCCTGAGCGCAGGCACGCCAGCGCCGGATCCCTCCGTGCACTGGCGCGACATGCCGTCCAGGACGAGGTCGATCGATCGCGAGGGCTGCGGCGCCGCCGGAGCGGCTCGGGCGGCCTCAGCCACCTCCAGCACACCAGAGTCTGCATCGACGCGTCCGGCATACATAGCCGCCCCGAGTGCTTCAAGGTAGGTCTCGCGTGCCAATGCGGGATCAAGCCGTTCGAGCGCTCTTGCGGCCTCGACGAGGAGACGTGGACCACCACTGTCGCGCGTGAAGACGAAGGCGATCTGTGCGCGTAGTCGCTGCACTCCGGCACGCTGACGCTCGTCCAGGGGGGCGAGCTCCGCGATTGCCAGCAGTTCTTCCACCGACCCGCGACTTCCCGCCTCCAGCTTCGCCTGCGCGGCGGCCAGCGCGCGCGCTCCTCGTCGCGCCGGCTCCGGAGTGAGCTCGGCTGCTCGCTGCAGAAACGCAGCCGCGGCCGCGACGCCGCCCCGGCGTCGAGCGCGATCGGCCGAGCGCTCGAGCTCGACCGCTACGGCCTCGTCGGGACTCACGGAAGCGTTCGCACGGTGCCATGCACGCCGATCGGGATCCCCTTTGGGATCGGTCGCTTCGGCGAGCGCTCGGTGCGCCCGTTGACGATCCTCGGCGGAAGCCGCCTTGTACGTCGCCGACCGGACGAGCGGATGCCGGAACCGCACCCGAATCCCGAATTCGATCAACGCGGCCTCGTCGGCCAGTTTGCTTGCGCCGCCCCCGATCCCAAGCTGCTCGGCGGCACGCCACAACAGACCGACGTCGCCCACCGGTTCGGCCGCCGCCACCAGCAGGAGCAGCTGAGTCTCGCCTGGAAGTGCCCGGATCCGTTGCACGAAAGTTTCCTCGACCCGGCTGGCCAGCGGCCGCGCGTCCGGAAATCCAAACCCGCCCGCCAGCTCGGCCGGCGTCAATCCGCGTGGCAGCTCCAGCAACGCGAGTGGATTTCCCCTCGTCTCGGCGACAATCTGGTCGCGCACGTGTTCGTCCAGTCGTCCCGGCACAGCCGATGCCAGCAACCAGCGTGCGTCGTCGACGGCGAGCCCGCCGACGACCAGTTCCGGCATCCCGCTGAGCTCTTCGACGTCAATGGGATCGCGGACCGCGAATACCATGGCGATCCGCTCTGCCAGCAAGCGCCGCGCCACGAAGGCAAGTACCTGTGCCGAGGCCCGATCGAGCCATTGCGCATCATCGACCAGGCACACGAGCGGCTCAGCTTCGCCAGCCTCGGCCAGTAAGTTCAGGACTGCGAGGGCCACCAGGAAGCGATCCGGCGCAGCGCCATCCTGCAACCCGAACGCGACACGCAGAGCTGCGCGTTGCGGACCGGGCAGCGCGTGCAGCCCATCAAGCATGGGCGCGCACACCTGGTACAGCCCCGCGAAGGCGAGCTCGACCTCAGACTCAACCCCGCCGACCCGGACGATCCGATTCCCGGTTGCCCGCCGGGCAACGTAGTCCAACAGTGCGGTCTTGCCGGCCCCGGCCTCGCCGCGCAAGATCAACACTTGGCTTCGACTCGCGCGCGCTTCGGATAGCAGGCGATCCAGGACGACGCATTCGCTGCTCCGTCCCCGCAGCCCGCTGATGGGAACCCCGCTCGACATCGGACACCGGCCAGGCTGAGGGCAGTCCTGTGGACAACCATGAATGAACGGCAACGCGACTGTACCTGCGTCGCGCGAGCGGAGTGAGGGCGCCTACTAACAAGGTCGACGCCTGGCGCCACTCGGTCGTCGCCACCGCAACGACCCCTCACTCCGTGCCTGCACCTATCCACTCGCAATTGATTGTCACGGCGTCCGTCGACCGCTCGCGCGACCTGGTCCCGTATTCGGCGCCACTTGATCGTTTTGGTGTGAGGTGTTCACGTCAGGGACTGACCCGTCCGTGAGCAGTCGGCGCTAACGCGCTGACCGACGCTCCGCCTCCGGCACGCGCGCCCTCGGACCTGTACTGGCTTTACTCCTGTTTACGGTTCGACGATAAACAAGGTCGCACGCCTTTGAAACGTGCACCTTCGGCGCTGAAGCCCCCGGATTTGGCGGGTTTTGGACCGGCGACAGGCTCGGTGGTAGCCAATTTGGACTTTGGTCGCACCCGCCCGACGCTCGCTCTGCGAGATTGCCATCCCATCCATCGGGACGACACTCGCTAGAGCCCAGCAAATCCGGGGAAACTTGGCGGTGGCGGTGGGATTCGAACCCACGGTGGTGTTACCCACACACGCTTTCGAGGCGTGCTCCTTTGGCCGCTCGGACACGCCACCGCCGGATAGGTTACCGGACGTCCGGTCCGCGTTTCGCCGCGAAGAACTGCTCCAGCAGCGCCGCGCACTCGGCCTCGCGTACTCCACCGACGACTTCCGGGCGGTGATTGAGCCGGCGATCGCGCAGCACGTCCCACAGCGATCCGGCGGCGCCGGCCTTCGGGTCCCACGCGCCGAACACGACCCGCGCCACTCGCGCGAGGACGATCGCGCCCGCGCACATCGTGCACGGCTCGAGCGTCACGGCGATCGTGCACCCCGCGAGCTGCCACGAGCCGAGCGCGGCGCCCGCGGCCCGTAACGCCACCACCTCGGCGTGTGCCGTCGGGTCGTGGGTCGCTTCGCGGGCGTTGTGCGCGGACGCGATTACCCGCCCGGAGGCGTTCAGGACGACCGCGCCGACCGGCACCTCGTCGTAGCCGAGAGCTCCGCGCGCCACGTCGAGGGCGAGCCCGACGGCGTCCGAAGCGGACGAGTCGGCAGAACTCACCCGCGCAGGTCTTCGAACGCCGACCCGCAGCCGGCCTTCTCGCAGACTGCCACGAGCAGGTCGACGGGCAGCGTGCCCGGGTGCGCGCACATCGCGAGCAGGTCCGCGGCCGACGTGCCGAGGTCCTCCACGAGATCCGGGTCACCGAACGGCGCGCCGTCGTGGGTCGGCGGGATGTCTTCGTCGAGCAGGTCGTCCTCGTGGTCGTCCTCGTCGTCCTTGCCGATCTCGACGAGATCCTCGGCGACGACGGCGGCCATCGGGTAGGCGTCCGCGGCGTGCCCGTCGGACAGGAAGGCGCGCGGCTCGTCGGCGTCGTCGTCGAGCCGGACGAGCGCGGCGTACTCGTCGTCCTGCTCGATGACGAGCAGCCGCACGTCACCGGCGCGGTCGCGCAGCGCGTCGCCGAGGTCGGCAAGCGACTCGCAGTCGTCGATCTCGGCATCCTCGGCCAGCCACTGGTCGCCGGTGCGGATCAGCACGGCCGCGAAGTACGACATCAGCGTCGCGCCCAGGCGGCCGCGGTCGCCGCGCCGTACTGCTCGGCGATGTCGATCCGCTCGACGATCGTGTCGAGCATCTCGTCGGGCAGGGCGTCGAGGTCGTCGAGGATGTCCTCCATCTCGTCCTCGGGCAGACCGAGGTCGCTGAACAGCTCGAGGTCGCCGACCGGCCACACCTCGTCGAGCTCATCGTCGGCCGGCGGCTCCTCGCCGAGCCGGTTGATCGCCTGCTCGGCGAGCGGGAACTCGACGGCCGCGGTGAGGTCGGACAGCAGCAGCGAGATGCGCATGCCTTCCTGCCTGGCGATCACGAAGAACTCGTCCTCGACACAGGCGATGACGAACGGGCCACCCTCGGCCGGTTGCGAGCGAAGGGCGGACAGCAGCACGCCAAGGTCGCCCAGGACGGCAGGCGGCAGCGGCTCGGCACGCCACTGCGAGCCGTCCCGGAAAGCCACGACCGCGAAGCCCTGCTCTGCCATGTGTCACCGCCTCTCGTCGACGGAGGTCCGTGCGACGGATCTCGATCCTGGCACGGACACGGCAGCCACCGAAAGTCACTGCCACCAGGGCGATACGGTCGGCGCGTGCACGCCCAGTCCCGTCCGGCCGGCTTCCACCGGGTTGCCGTGCTCGGCCTGGGGCTGATCGGCGGCTCGCTCCTGCACGCGATCCGGCACGCCGGCCTCGAGGTCGTGGGCTTCGATGTCGACGCATCGACGGCTGCCGCCGTGAGCGCATCCGGCTTCCCGGTCGCACCGACCGACGCCGCCGCCGTGCACGGCGCCGACCTGGTCGTCCTCGCGATGCCCCTCCCCGAAGTGGTCGACGCGCTGCGCTCCTTGGCCCCGCACCTCGCCGCGGACGCCGTGCTCACCGACGTCGGCACCCTCAAGACGCCGGTGCTGGAGGCGGTCCGCGAACTGCTCCCCGGCGTCACGTTCGTGGGCGGCCATCCCCTCGCCGGCGTCGAAGAGACGGGTTGGAGCTCCGCCGACCCGCTGCTGTTCCGCGACGCGCCCTGGGCACTGACCATCGAGGACGACACGTCTCTCGACGCATGGCTGCGCCTCGCCGAGCTCGTCTGCGACCTCGGCGCCCGGCCGGTGCCGACCACCTCCGAGGAGCAGGACGTCGCGATCGCGCGGGTCATCGGACTGCCGCACGTCCTGGCCGAGGCGCTCGCGCTGGCCGGCCTCGCCGGCGGCTCGCTCGGGTTGTCGCTGGCCGCCGGCTCGTACATGTCCGGCTCGCGCGTGGCGCGCACCCGCCCGGAGCTCGTTGCGACGTGGTGCGACGGCAACGCCGGGCTCGTCGGCGCCCTCGACGACGCGATCACGCACCTTCAATCGGCCCGCGACGCGCTGGCGGCCGACGAGACCGTCTTCCCGCTCGCAAAGGCCGGGCACGCGGCGCGCATCAACTGGGAGCACCGCCGCTTCGAGCCTGTCGAGCTCGCCCCGGTGCGAGACGGCCTGCGCGATCATGGCCGGATCGGCGGCTGGGTCACCGCCGTCCTGCACGACGACGACGGCTTGCGCCTCCTGGGCATGCGGCCCATAACCTAGACGTCATGTGGTACATCCTCGGGCTGCTGTTCATCGGCTTGCTGGCCGGTGCGATCGCGCGGCTGTTCGTGAGCAGTCCGGAACGGCTGGGCTGCCTGGGCACGGCGGTGCTCGGCATCGTCGGCTCCTACGCCGGCGGGTCGCTCTACTCCGTCCTCTTCGACGACAAGTTCGACCTGCGCAAGGCATCGACGTTCCTCGGCGCGATCGTCGGTACCATCATCGTGCTCGCGGTGTGGCGGTTGATCGCCCGCGCTCGCCACTAGCGGTGACCGGGCCTGAATTTTGGAAGCGGTTCGGTCCGTCCCCTATGCTGGGCTGGTCTCCAGCGGGGCTAGCATGATGCGGTTCGCCGCCCTCATCGTCTAGAGGCCCAGGACGCCGCCCTTTCAAGGCGGTAGCACGGGTTCGAATCCCGTTGGGGGCACGCTGTTCAGAACATCCAAGGCCCCGTAGCTCAGCTGGTTAGAGCGCCGCCCTGTCACGGCGGAGGTCGCCGGTTCAAGTCCGGTCGGGGTCGCCACCATGCACCAAGCCCTGCCGCGCCTGCTCGTCGTCGCGCACGGCACCGCGTCAGCCGCCGGCTCGACGACCACCGATCATCTCGTCGCGGCGATCCGCGCGGCCCGTCCGGGCACGACGGTCGAGCTCTGCTTCCTCGACGTCGCGACGCCGCTGCTTCCCGACGTCCTGGACGAGCGCCCGACCGTCCTCGTGCCGTTGCTGCTCTCGACCGGCTACCACGTCCAGTCCGACATCCCCGCCGCGGTGGCGCAATACCCGAAGGTCCGCCTCGCGCGACACCTCGGCCCACATCCGTTGCTTGTGGACGCGCTCGTCGATCGGCTCGGTCCGGTTGCTCCCGACGAGTCCATCGCGCTCGTCGGAGCCGGCTCGAGCCGTCCGGAAGCGGCGGACGAGCTCGCCGAGGCGGGGCGGCTGCTCGGCGCCCGGCTCGGCCGACCGGTACGCGTGCTCACGCTGGGGGACGACGTCCGCGCGGGCCTCGAGGCGCTGCCCCAACCGGTGCGGGTTGGCAGCTACCTGCTCGCGGCGGGGCAGTTCGTCGTCACGTTGCAACAGGCGGCCGCAGGTCTCGGGCCGGTGGCCGCTCCGATCGGCGTCCATCCGGCGCTCGTGCGACTCGTCTGGCTGCGCTATGACGACGCGGCGGCCGGCTAATTCATCGCAGTGCCGCGGCGGGGCCGGCTCGTAGACAATGGGCCGGTGACCGATGCCGTAGTGCGCGTGTCCGGGCTGACCGTGAGACGAGGCGGGAGCGAGATCCTCCACGACCTCAGCTTCGAGGTACCACCCGGCCAGGTAACCGGCCTGCTCGGCCCGTCGGGTTGCGGTAAGACCACGCTGATCCGCGCGATCGCGGGCACCCAGCGCATTGCGGGCGGCGCGGCGTCGGTCCTCGGCCGGCCGGCCGGCGACGCCCGGCTCCGCACCTCTGTTTCCTACGCGGCGCAGGACGCCGCGGTGTACCGGGACCTGACCGTCGAGGAGAACGTCCGCTACTTCGTGAAGGTCCTGCGAGCCTCGGCGGAGGACGTGGGCCGGGTCATCGATGCGGTCGAGCTGGGCCCGCAGCGCAACCGCCTCGTGGGCGTGCTGTCCGGCGGCGAGCTGTCGAGGGTCAGCCTCGCGGTCGCGCTGCTCGGCGCTCCGCAGTTGCTGCTGCTCGACGAGCCGACCGTCGGCCTCGACCCGGTGCTGCGCGAGCAACTCTGGGCGCTGTTCGGCGGCCTCGCGCGGGACGGGATAACGCTGTTGGTCTCGAGCCACGTCATGGACGAGGCGGCGCGCTGCGACGCCCTGCTGCTGATGCGCGGCGGGCGGCTGCTCGCCCAGGAGACGCCGGACGCGCTCCGCGCTCGCACCGGCGAGGACGATCTCGGCAGGGCGTTCCTCGCGCTCATCCGCGAGACCGAGACGAGCGCCGCATGATCGCCACCGCGTCCCGCGTCCTTCGCCAGCTGCGCCACGACCCGCGCACCGTGGTGCTGATGATCATGGTGCCGACCATTCTGATGATCCTGCTGCGCTTCGTCCTCAATTCGAAGCCGGTCTTCTCGCATGTCGCGCCGGACCTGCTCGGCATCTTCCCGTTCCTGCTCATGTTCCTGGTGACCTCGATCGCCACCCTGCGCGAGCGGACGTCCGGAACGCTCGAACGGCTGATGACCACGCCGCTGCCCAAGCTGTCTCTTCTCGCCGGCTACGAGCTCGCGTTCAGCGTCGTAGCCGCCGTGCAGGTCGCGATCACGACGAGCGTGTCTTTGTGGCTCGGCATGGAGGTATCCGGCTCGCTCGTCTGGCTGTTCGCGGTCACCGGCATCGACGCGCTGCTCGGCGTCGCGCTCGGCCTGCTCGCCAGCGCCTTCGCCCGGACCGAGTTCCAGGCGATCCAGATGATGCCGGTGGTCGTCCTGCCGCAGATCCTGCTGTGCGGGCTGTTCGTGCCGCGGTCCGCGATGGCGACCGTGCTGCGCTGGGCAGCAGACGTGCTGCCACTGTCCTACGCGGTCGAGGCGCTCCAGCACATCGCTGATGCCCGGGTGGACGGCGCATTCGCGCGTGATCTCCTCGTGCTCGCAGGGTTCGTCGCGGGCGCCGTCGTCGCGGCGGCGGCGACGCTGCGCCGCAGAACCGCGTAGCCGGCTTGAACCGGCTCGCGGCACCGACCCGGCGATCAGATGTCGAGCACCGAATCGAGAGATGACAGCGGCTGCAGACCGTCAGCGGCCGGCCGGTCGCGACACCCTGGTCCGGTAGACTTCGCCGGGTTCCCGGCCAGGTAGCTCAGTTGGTACGAGCGTCCGCCTGAAAAGCGGAAGGTCGACAGTTCGATCCTGTCCCTGGCCACCCTCTAGACCCTGATTCGCGTGCTCATGTACTCCACCTGGGTGGAAGCCGAACGGTCCGAATCGGCCGCAATCGCCCGACACTCGTTTGGGCACAAGATCGACCGCGGCGGGCAATCTTGTGCGCGGGTCTGTGGTGGGACGTTTGTGGTGGGACGTTGCCGGCCGCACAAGATCGGCTGGAGCCACACGATCTTGTGCGGTGTACTGCGCTAGAACGTCGGATACTGCACAAGGTCGGCGGCGACGGCGACCATGCAAGCGCCCCGTCGCCGGGCGTTCAGGTCGACGCTTGGTGGGCCTCGTAGGCGGCGCGGAACGCATCGCGCAGCGCGGGACGCCGCCCGAACAGATCGAGCATCGCGGCGTTCTCGATGCGCAGGCCGCCCACCCGGGTCGCGGTCGTGACGGTCGCGCGCCGTTGCCCGCCGCCGAGCAGCGCCATCTCGCCGACGATGTCACCAGGGCCGAGCGTGGCCACCTGCTCGCGGACGTAGAAGACCCGCGCCTCGCCGTCGGTCAAGACGTATACGGCGTCGGCCGGAATGCCCTGCTCGACGAGCGGCCAGCCGGCCGGCAGGGTGAACGGCCCGCCGGCGTCGACCAGTGCAGCGACGTCGTCGCGATCGCACTTGGCGAACGTCGGATACTCCAAGAGCTGCGTGACCATCTCGCGCTTCTCGCCACCCGGCACCGTCATCTCCTCGGTCTCGGCCGGCGGCGCCCGCGCCGCCGATACCGGCGAAGCGTAGGGCAACCGTTCGCCGCTCGCCCCCCGAAACGGCCCGGGTGAGCGCTATGCGCCGCTAGCCGCCGACGCCGCTCGACGCGCCGGCGGGTCCGTCCCGGCCAGGCGCGAGGGGCATGACGTCCACCGGGGCGGCGCTCGCGGCGGCACCCGCTGGGCCACCCGCGGTGGGGTCAGCGGTGGGCTGCTGGGCCGCGTCGTCCTCGGCGGTAGCACGCGCGGCGTTCGCGTCGGCGGTAGCACGCGCCTGTTGGCCGGACATCGTTCGCAGCGGGATCTCCTTCATCATGGCGGCCAGCACAACGCCGGCGATCAGAACGATCGCGCCCACCAGGAACACGGTGTCCATCGCGTCTGAGAAGCCGACGAGGATCGGGTGCCTCACCTGCGCCGGCAGGTGAGCCAGCCCGCTCGTGTCGTTCAGGCTGAACGACTGACCAGCGGGGATCTGGACGCCGTTGTTCGCCAGCTCGCGCGGGATGTTCGTCGCGGCCCGCGTGAACAGGATCGACAGGAACACCGCGGTGCCCAGCGAGCCCCCAACCTGCCGGAAGAACGTGACCGCCGACGTCGCGACGCCCATGTCCTGCGGCTCCACCGCGTTCTGCATCGCGAGCACGATGCTCTGCATGTTCATGCCGAGCCCCATGCCGAAGATCGCCATGTAGATGTCGGCTTGCCACAGCGGGGTATCGGCGCCGATCCGGGTCATGACGAGCAACCCGATCACCATCAGGATCGAGCCGACGACCGGGAAGATTTTGTACCGTCCGGTGCGCGAGGTGAACTGGCCGGACGCCAGCGAGGCCGCCATCATGCCCGCGATCAGCGGCAGCAAGAGCAGGCCGGCCTTGGTCGGCGACGCCCCCTTGACGATCTGCAGGTAGAGCGGAATGGCCGCGATGCCGCCGAACATGCCCATGCCGACGATCAGCGCCTGCGCCGAGCCCTGCGCGAACACGCTGCGCTTGAACAGCCGAAGTGGCAGCAGTGCCTCGTCGCCCATCCGGTTCTCGACGGCGACGAACCCGACGAGCCCGGCCGCGCCGAGCAGATAGCAGGCGTAGGCGCCGGCCGAACCCCAACCCCAGGTGCGACCCTGCTCCGCAATGATCAACAGCGGGACGAGGCCGACGACGAGCATCCCGGCGCCCGTCCAGTCGATGCGGTGGTCGCGGCGCGTGTGGTCGAGACGCAGCACCCGTGTGACTACGAACAGCGCGAAGATGCCGATCGGGACGTTGATGTAGAAGATCCAGCGCCAGCCCGGTGCGCCGAAGATGCTGCTCTGGCCGGCGAAGAACCCGCCGATGACCGGTCCGAGGACCGACGATGTCGCGAACACCGCCATGAAGTAGCCCTGGTACTTCGCGCGCTCGCGCGGCGGGATGATGTCGCCGATGATCGCCAGCGCCAACGGCATGATGCCGCCTGCGCCGATGCCCTGGAACGCGCGGAACGCGGCGAGCATGTACATGTTCTGGGCAAGGCCGCACAGCGCCGACCCGACGATGAAGATCGTGATCGCCAGCATGTAGAACGGCTTGCGCCCGTAGATGTCGGACAGCTTGCCGAACAACGGCGTCGAGATCGTCGACGTGATCAAGAACGCCGTGGTCACCCACGCCTGGATCGACAAGCCGTTCAGATCATCGCCGATGGTCCGGATCGCGGTCGAGACGATCGTCTGATCGAGCGCGGCGAGGAACATGCCGAGCATCAAGCCCGACAGGATGGTCATGATCTGCTTGTGGCTGAACTCGCCCGGTTGTACCGGCACGTCGGCCTGTTTGGCCATCGACGTGGACATCAGTTCCTACTCCCTGCCCGACCGGACCCGGCTTGCGTCCGATCGTTGATCCAATTGGCGTTGGCGGCCTCGTAGGCCTCGGTGAAGCGGCTGAGCAGCGAGGCGAAGCGACGCAGGTCGGCGTCGGTCCACCCGTCGAGCATCTGCGCGAAGTACTCCAGCCGTATTCGATCATGCTCGGCAAGTACCGCGTCGGCCTTCGTCGTCAGCACGAGCAGGCTGGCGCGTCCGTCGTCCGGGTCGGCGCGCCGCTCGAGCAGCCCGTCCTTCACGAGCGAGGCCACCTGCCGGCTCACCGTGGACGGGTCGGACTGCAGGCACTCCGCGACCGCGCTGGCCCGCATCTGACCCTCGTTGGCGATGCACTTGAGCAGCACGTGCGAGGACCACTCGACGTCGTGCGCGGCGGCAGCGAGCATCCGCGCCCGTGCCCTGTTGAACGTCCGCATCAGCCCGATGAACCGGTCGGCGACCGCCGCGACGTCGGCGCGCGGCGCAACCTGCTTCTTGTCCAGACCTGTCATCGTCCGCCACATTACTTGATGAGTACAACTAGTTGCGCAATACAACTATCACGTCGACCGGCCGCGACGCAAACGCGACCCGCAACTAGGCGTGTTCGGTCGCGGCAGCCTCGCCCAACCCGAGCAGCTCCACCGAACGCTCGCGCATCTCGACCTTGCGTATCTTCCCCGTCACCGTCATCGGGAAATCGTCGACGACGTGGACGTAGCGCGGGATCTTGTAGTGCGCGAGCCTGCCGGTGCAGAACTCGCGCAGCGCGTCGGCGTCGAGCGTCGCGCCCGCGCGCAGCCGAACCCAGGCCATCAGCTCCTCGCCGTACTTCTCGTCCGGAATCGCCGATCACCTGTGCGTCGACGACGTCCGGGTGCGTGTAGAGGAACTCCTCGATCTCGCGCGGGTACACGTTCTCGCCGCCGCGGATCACCATGTCCTTGATCCGCCCGACGATGTTGAGGTACCCGTCGGCATCCATCGTCGCGAGATCGCCGGTGTGCATCCAGCCGTTGCGCAGCACCTCGGCCGTCTTCTCCGGCTCGTCCCAGTAGCCGATCATCACCGAGTAGCCGCGGGTGCACAGCTCGCCCGGC
Organism: uncultured Actinomycetota bacterium; assembly: GCA_963797455.1. GTDB lineage: Bacteria > Actinomycetota > Actinomycetes > Mycobacteriales > Jatrophihabitantaceae > Jatrophihabitans. The sequence goes on from CAWCPK010000001.1 coordinate 1,849,332, forward strand.
TCGCCGCACGGCACCGGCAGCTGGGTCTCGGGGTCGATGACCATCACCTCGACGTGCGGATGCACGCGGCCGACCGTCGAGGTGCGGCGGTCGAGCGAGTCGTCCTTGCGGGTCTGGGTCGACACCGGCGAGGTCTCGGTCATGCCGTAGCAGATCGTCACCTCCGCCATGTGCATCTCGGTGATGACCCGCTTCATCACCTCGACCGGGCACGGCGAGCCGGCCATGCAGCCGGTGCGCAGCGAGCACAGGTCGTAGGAGGCGAAGTCCGGCAGCGCCAGCTCGGCGATGAACATGGTCGGGACGCCGTACAGCGAGGTGCACCGCTCGTCCTGGACCGCCCGCAAGGTCGCCGCCGGGTCGAAGCCGGGCGCCGGGATGACTACGCACGCGCCGTGCGAGGTGGCCGCGAGATTGCCCATGACCATGCCGAAGCAGTGGTAGAAGGGCACCGGCACGCAGATGCGGTCGGCCTCCGTGTAGCTCATGCCCTCGCCGACGAAGTAGCCGTTGTTGAGGATGTTGTGGTGGCTGAGCGTGGCGCCCTTGGGGAAGCCGGTCGTGCCGGACGTGTACTGGATGTTGATCGGGTCGTCGAAGGACAGCTGGGCGGACCGCTCGGCGACGTCCGCGGAACTCACCCCCGCGGCGTCGGCGAGCAGCGCGTCCCAGGTCTCGTCGCCGATGAACACGACGTCGTGCAGTGCGTCGATCTTCGGCCGCGACCTCGTCGATCATCGCGCGGTAGTCGCTCGTCTTGAACGAGACGGCCGAGATCAGCGTGCCGATCCTCGCCTGGCGCAGCACGTACTCGAGCTCGTGCGTGCGGTACGCGGGGTTGATGTTGACCAGGATCGGCACCGATGCGCGCCGTGGCGTACTGGACGAGGAACCACTCGGTGCAGTTCGGCGCCCAGATGCCGACTCGGTCGCCCTTCGCGATCCCCCGCGCTAACAGCGCCCGGGCCAGCTGGTCGACCGCGGCGTCCAGCTCCGCATAGGTGAGTCGACGGCCGACGGGTACGTCGACGAGTGCCTCCCGCGTACCGAACCGCGCCACTGCTGTTCGCAGGTTTGCATCGATCGTCTGTCCGAGCAACGGCTTGGCCGACGTCCCGCTGGCATACGAATAAGCGCCCACCGGCCCAGCCTAGGTGGCGCGGATCACACCCCGGATAGTCGTCTAGAAACGACGCGGCCCGCGAATCCCTTTGCCGGGATCGCGGGCCGCGTCGATCAGAGCGTGATAGCTCGCTTCAGCTCTCAACCGTTGCAGTGTTGCCGTCGAGCAGGGAGCGAACCTCCGACTCACGGTAACGGCGGTGACCGCCGAGCGTGCGGATGGAGGTGAGCTTGCCGGCCTTGGCCCAGCGGGTGACGGTCTTCGGGTCGACGCGGAACAGCGTCGCGACCTCAGATGGCGTGAGGAGAGACTCGGTCTCCGGACGATGGCGAACCGTCGTCATTGTGGTGCCGCCCTTCTACGGAATCGTCACGTGGAGTCCTGTTCCACATGAACGATGCTAAGTATGCATATCGTGAAGTCTGCGGCCCATAGCTGCGGGCGCAACTGTCCACTCTGTGCCAGGCCAGTACTCCCTGTCCGATATTCCTGGGGGTTATTTCGTATTTTTCTGGACACTTCAGGACACGCGCCACCGAGGTGCGGGCGCAGTTCCGCGCGGAGTACCCTTGTCTCACGACATGACAACTTTCCTGGCGCGGTAGCGGACCCTGACGTGTCACACAGTCCCCGCCGGATGAGCGCGCGAGCGAGGGGGTCGAGCCATGGGGCGCGGCCGTGCGAAGGCCAAGCAGCAAAAAGTGGCCCGAGAACTGAAGTACAACACGCATTTCACTGACTTCGACGCGTTGCAGCGCGAACTCGGCGACCGGCGAAGTCCGCTGGCAGCGCCCGCCGCCCGACGATCCGGACCGCCGCCGAGGACGAGTACGAAGGCTGGACCGGACCGGACCGCTAGACCCTGGACATCCTGGCCGGCTGTGTCGTGCTTCGAACATCCGGCACGCTGCGTGATCAACTCGCTACTTTGGCGTGATCCGTACACAATGCGCCAGTCGTGCTCGCAACACGAGCCGGCACGTTAACGCCAGGTTACCGCCGCTTCCCGCGTATTCGGGAGACCAACTGACCCGGCGCTCCCCGGATCGGCTGCGGGCCTGCACGTGCCGAGCTCCCACGCCGGCACGGCGCGGTCGGCCAGCAGCGCAGCGCGTCGGCCGTTCGCTCGGCCGGGCATCACCGCGACCATGCCGACGCCGAGGTTGAACGTCAGCTCGAGTTCGGCGCGCGCGACGTCGCCGGTGCCCGCGATCAGGTCGAAGATCGGCTGCGGCGCCCAGCTCGCCCGGTCGACGACCGCCGCCGAACGCCCGCGGGCAGTACCCTGCGCCAGGTTGCCGGCCAGCCCGCCCGCCGGTGATGTGCGCGAACGCGCGGGCGCTCGCACTCGGCGGCCAGTGCGAGGCAGTCCAGGGCGTAGATGCGGGTCGGGGTGAGCAGCTCGTCGCCGAGCGTGCGGCCGCCGAGCACCTCGGGGCGGCCTCGAGCGCGAGCCCGCCGCGCTCGAGCAGCACATGCCGGACGAGCGAGTAGCCGTTCGAGTGCAGGCCCGGACGAGCCCATCGCGATCAGGACGTCGCCCGGCCGAACCCGGTCCGGGCCGAGCACGGCGTCGGCGTTGACGACGCCGACCCCGGTGCCGGAGATGTCGTACTCGTCCGGGCCGCATGCATGCCGGGGTGCTCGGCGGTCTCGCCGCCGACCAGCGCGCAGCCGGCCTGCACGCAGCCCTCGGCCACCCCGACTGACGATGTGGCGATCTTCTCGGGGACGACCTTGCCGGTGGCGATGTAGTCGGTCAGGAACAGCGGCTCGGCGCCGACGACCACGAGGTCGTCGACGACCATCGCGACCAGGTCGATGCCGATCGTGTCGTGCCGGTCGAGCGCCTGCGCGATCGCGAGCTTGGTGCCGACGCCGTCGGTGGAGCTGGCGAGCACCGGCTGCGGGTACTTCGCAAGATCGAGCTGGAACAGCCCGGCGAAGCCGCCCAGCCCGCCGAGCGTCTCGGGCCGATCCGTGCGTTTGACGGCCGCCTTCATCAGCTCGACAGCCCGCTCGCCGGCCGCGATGTCGACACCTGCCGCGGCGTACGAGGATTCGGTCACGGGCGGGTGAGGGCGTCTTCGGCTGCGTAGGACTCAGCGTGCTCGGGCTCGCGGCCACTGAGCTGGACGGACTTCTCGATGCCTTCGAGGACGTGCTTGCCGACCACCTCGGGCAGCGGGATCGGATACTCGCCGTCGAAGCAGGCCCGGCACAGCCGGGTCTTCGGCTGCTCGGTAGCCGCGATCATGCTCTCGAGCGAGACATAGCCCAGCGAGTCGGCGCCGATCGAGGCACGGATGCCCTCGTCTTCGAGTCCGTTGGCGACCAGCTCGGCCTTGGAGGCGAAGTCGATGCCGTAGAAGCACGGCCACTTGACCGGCGGGGCCGAGATCCGGACATGGACCTCGAGCGCGCCCGCCTCGCGCAGCATCCGGACGAGCGCACGCTGGGTGTTGCCGCGCACGATCGTGTCGTCGACGACGACGAGCCGCTTGCCGCGGATGACGTCGCGCAGCGGGTTCAGCTTGAGCCGGATGCCGAGCTGGCGGATGGTCTGCGACGGCTGGATGAAGGTGCGTCCGACGTAGGAGTTCTTGACCAGCCCCACGCCATACGGAATGCCGGAGGCCTCGGCGTAGCCGATCGCGGCGGGCGTTCCGGACTCGGGCACCGGGATGACGAGGTCGGCCTCGACCGGGTGCTCACGGGCGAGCCGGCGGCCGAGCTCCACCCGCGTGGAGTGGACGCTGCGGCCGGCGATCGTGGTATCCGGCCGCGCGAGGTAGACGTACTCGAAGACGCAGCCCTTCGGCGACGCAGGCGCGAAGCGGCTGCGACCGCAGGCCGTCCTCGTCGATCGCGATCAACTCGCCCGGCTCGATCTCGCGGACGAAGCTCGCGCCCACGATGTCGAGGGCCGCGGTCTCCGACGTCACCACCCAACCGCGCTCGAGGCGACCGAGGACGAGCGGATGCACGCCCTGCGGATCACGGGCCGCATACAGGGTGTGCTCGTCTATGAACACCAGGCAGTAGGCGCCGCGCAGCTTGGGCAACACTTCCATGGCGGCCTGTTCGACGCTGACGTCCGGGCGGGCCGCGAGCATCGCGGTGAGCAGTTCCGAGTCGGTCGTCGCTCCCATGTCGCTGCGCAGCCCGGCCGCGCGCGCCTCGTCGGCGAGCTCGGCGGTGTTCACGAGGTTGCCGTTGTGGCCGAGCGCGATACCGGTCCCGGTCGGCGTGGTGCGAAAGCTCGGCTGCGCGTTCTCCCACGTGGTCGAGCCGGTCGTCGAATAGCGGGTGTGGCCGACGGCGATGTGGCCCTGCAGGGTGTTCAGCGTGGACTCGTCGAAGACCTGGCTGACGAGACCGAGGTCCTTGTAGACGAGCAGCGAGCTGCCGTCGCTGACCGCGATACCGGCGGCTTCCTGGCCCCGGTGCTGCAGCGCGTACAGGCCGAAGTACGTGAGCTTGGCGACCTGCTCGCCGGGGGCCCAGACGCCGAAGACGCCGCAGGCGTCCTGCGGTCGCTTGTCGTCGTAGGAGAGGTCGTGGGACAGCTTGCCGTCGCCTTGCGCCACGCCTCCGAGTGTACGGGTGAGCGGCGCGGTGGCGGGCGCGCCCCGCCCACTCCCCAAGTTCTCCGCGCGTCGCCGGTGAATATGCCGGGCAGACGACTCGTGAGGGGTCAGCGCAAGAGCGGCAGGTAGGGGGTGAGGTCGGCGCGGGTGCCGCTGGCCCGGGCGGCGCCGGTCGCGACCGCGGCGGCGAACTCCGCGCGCCCGGTGGCCAGTCGCAGCCAGGTGACGGGATCGGTCTCGACGACGTTCGGCGGCGTGCCGCGGGTATGCCGCGGTCCTTCGATCGCCTGCACCGCGACGAACGGCGGTACGCGCACCTCGACCGACCGCCCCGGCGCCCGCGCCGCAAGCATCTCGGCCAGCGTGCGGGTAGTCGTCGCCAGCGCCGAACGCAGCAGCGGCACCGGCTCCCGATCGGGCAGCGAGCGGGTGAAGTCGTCGCAGTGCACGACGAGATCGAGCACCCGGGTGCGGACGAAGTCGAGTGCGGTGATCGGCCCGCGCGGCCCGTCGAGCACGGTGCCGTCAGCGACGCCGTCTCGGTCGCTGAGCGGCGCCCGCAACCGGGCGAGGAGCTCGTCCGGCGTGTTGTCCCCGGTGACCGCGACACTCTGTGCGGAGATGTCGCCGGCCGCCGGGGCGTAGGCCTGCACATAGGCCGCGGCGGGCAGCGCGGACTCGGCGGACCGGGTGCCGAACCACACCTCGATGCCCTCCAAGCTGCCGACCACGTGGCCGAGCAGCGTCCGCAGGTCCCAGCCGGACAGGATGGACGGGAGCGCAAACACGTCCGGCGCGAGCCCGTCCAGCCGGTCGGCCAACGCGTCGCACTGCGCGGCGTAGGACTTCAGCTCGGCGTCGAGCTGCACGTCAGCGGAGGGCGTCGAGATCGAGCCGCACCGCAAACGGCTCACTGGGGACGAAGCTGCCCGTCACGGGGGGCTCGTCACGGTAGCCCGACTCGGTCAGATGGCACGCGACGAGTGACACCGGCGCCTCGATGTCGACGATCCAGTAGTGCGGGATGCCCGCGTCGGCGTACTCGGCACGCTTGACGAAGCGGTCCGTGCGCCGCGAGCCGGGCGAGACGATCTCGATGACGACGAGTGCTTCAGACGCGCGCAGCAGGCCGCCTTCGGCTTCGACTCGCTGAGGCGCGGCGCGGTCGACTACCACGAGATCTGGCCGGCGGGACGAGCCCGGCTGGTCCGGTGGTACCAGTTGAAGGTCGATATCGACATCAGGAATGAGCTCGGAGTCATCCGGTAGCTGGCCAGCAATCTGCATCGCCAGCCGGAACGCCGCGAGGTTATGGGCCGGTGTAGGGCTCGGCGACATCACGAGGTTGCCTTCCATCAACTCGGTGCGCCCGTGCTCGTCCTCGTCCAGCGCGGCGTAGTCGGCCGCTGTCAACAGGTGAGTGGGCGGGAGCGGACTGATCGTCACGGCACCCACCCTTCCCGACGGCTACGACAGTTTCAGGCTATCGCTCGAAGCGGCGCGGCAGGGTCGACGTCCACGCGGCGCGCAGCTCGCGCAGCGGGACGCGGAAGGCCCCGTCCACCTCGAAATCGGGGAGCAGCAGGTCGACGGCTCCGATGCGCTGAACGGGCAGCCCGCGCGCTGCGCACAGCGCGGTGAAGCGCGCGTCCTCGCCGCGCGCGACGGTCACGATCGCGCGCCCGGTCGACTCGCTGAACAGCGCGACGAACGGGTCGAGGCCCCTGGGCACGGTGATCCGGGCGCCGACGTCCCCGTGCAGGCAGGACTCGACGAGCGCCTGCGCCAGGCCGCCCTCGGCGAGGTCGTGGGCGGAGTCGATCAACCCGTCGCGCGCCGCGTCGATCAGCACGCCGGCGAGCGCCTGCTCGCGTCCGAGGTCGACCGCCGGCGGCCGGCCGCCGAGAAAGCCGTGGATCGCATGCCACTCGGAGCCGCCGAACTCGTCGCGGGTGTCGCCGAGCAGGTAGATCGGCGAACGATCGCTGTGGAAGCCGTTGCGGGTGCGGCGGGTGACGTCGTCGATGACGCCCAGCACGCCGATCACCGCGGTCGGCAGGATGGCAGTGCTGCCGGTCTGGTTGTAGAAGCTGACGTTGCCACCGGTGACGGGCGTGCCGAGGACGCGGCAGCCGTCCGCGAGGCCGCGCACCGCCTCGGCGAACTGCCACATGACGCCAGGATCCTCGGGCGAGCCGAAGTTGAGGCAGTTGGTGACCGCGAGCGGCCGGGCGCCGGTGGTCGCGACGTTGCGGTAGGCCTCGGCCAGCGCGAGCTGCGCGCCGGCGTACGGATCGAGCCGGGTGTAGCGGCCGTTGCCGTCGACCGAGATCGCGACGCCGCGGGTGGTCGACTCGTCCAGTCGGACCATGCCGGCGTCCGACGGCTGGGCCAGGACGGTGTTGCCCATGACGTAGCGGTCGTACTGGTCGGTGACCCACGACTTGTCGGCAAGGTTCGGCGCCGCGACGAGCCGCAGCAGGAGGCTGCGCAGCTCGTCGCCGTTGCGCGGGCGCGGCAGGCCGGCGCCGTCGATCTCGACGACGGCGTCCTGGTCGAGCGGGCGCTCGATCGGCCGCTGGTAGACCGGCCCCTCGTCCGCGGCGCTGCGCGGCGGCAGGTCGACGATCTTCTCGCCGTGCCAGGTCATCCGCAGCCGCCCGCCCCGCTCTTCTTCCTCCGCCGAGACGGCAGTGACGGTGCCGATCACCGTTGCGGTGACGTCCCACTTGGCGCAGACGGCGAGGAACGCGTCGAGGTGCTCCGGCGTGACCACGGCCATCATGCGTTCCTGCGACTCGCTCATCAGGATCTCTTCGGGCGTGAGCGTGGGGTCGCGCAGCGGGACGAGGTCGAGCTCGACGTCCATGCCGCCGGTGCCGGCGGCGGCGAGTTCGGTGGTGGCACAGGACAGCCCGGCCGCGCCGAGGTCCTGGATCCCGACGACGAGGTCGGCAGCGAAGATCTCGAGGCAGCACTCGATGAGCACCTTCTCGGTGAACGGGTCGCCCACCTGCACGCTCGGCCGCTTCGTCTCGCCCTCGGCCTCGAAGGTGGCGGAGGCGAGGACGGACGCGCCGCCGATGCCGTCGCCGCCGGTGCGCGCGCCGAACAGCACGACCAAGTTGCCGGGCCCATCGGCCTTGGCGAGCTTGATGCTGTCGGCGCGCAGGACGCCCACGCACAGCGCGTTGACGAGCGGGTTGCCGAGATAGGTGTCGTCGAAGTAGACCTCGCCGCCGATGTTGGGCAGACCGAGGCAGTTGCCGTAGCCGCCGATCCCGGAGACGACGCCGGGCAGCACCCGCGCGGTGTCCGCGGCGTTCATCGGGCCGAACCGCAGGCTGTCCAGCACCGCGACCGGCCGCGCGCCCATCGTGAGGATGTCGCGGACGATCCCGCCGACGCCCGTCGCGGCACCCTGATGCGGCTCGACGTAGGACGGGTGGTTGTGCGACTCGATCTTGAAGGTGACCGCCCAGCCGTCGCCCACGTCGACGACGCCGGCGTTCTCGCCCATACCGACCAGCAGCGCGTCGGTCTGCGGTGCCTTCTCGGCGAACTGGCGCAGGTGCACCCTCGACGACTTGTACGAGCAGTGCTCGCTCCACATCACCGAGTAGATGGCGAGCTCGGAGCTGGTCGGCCGGCGGCCGAGGATCTCGCGGACGCGCGCGTACTCGACGTCGGCGAGGCCGAGCTCCTTGTACGGCTGGGGGTGCTCCGGCGTCTGCTGCGCAATCTGGACGGTGTCCAGCCTCATGCGGACACTCCCAGGAGAGACAGGAAGAAGCCGAGGCCGTCGGTGCCGGGACCCGTCAGCGCCTCGACGGCGTGCTCGGGGTGCGGCATCAGGCCGACGACGTTGCCCGCCTCGTTGCAGATGCCGGCGATGTCGCGGTAGCTGCCGTTCGGGTTCCCGCCGGTGTAGCGGACGACGACCCGCCCGGTCGCGTCCAACTCGTCGAGGGTGCGCTTGTCAGCGACATAGCCGCCCTCCCCGTTCTTGATCGGAATCACGATCTCCTGCTCGACCCGGTAGTGCGAGGTCCACGGTGTGGCGGTGTTCAGCACCCGCAGCACCTGGTCGCGGCACACGAACTTGCGGTGATCGTTGCGGATCAGCGCGCCGGGCAGCAGATGTGCCTCGCAGAGCACCTGGAAGCCGTTGCAGATGCCGAGGACGGGCAGCCCGTCCCGGGCGAACGCGACAACGGTTTCCACGACCGGCGCGAACCGGGCGATCGCCCCGCAGCGCAGGTAGTCGCCGTAGGAGAACCCGCCGGGCAGGATCACCGCGTCGACGTCGTACAGCGCCGGATCGGCGTGCCAGAGGGGGACGGCCTCAGCGCCGGCCACCCGGACCGCGCGCGCCGCGTCCCGGTCGTCGAGACTCCCGGGAAACGTCACAACACCGACGCGGACTGGCACGGTCCAAGGCTACCGGGGACTCCGCGCCGCAAACGGCGCGGCACGTCAACCGTGAATACCCCCGTCACCACACAGGGGTGTGGTTGTGGGGGTATTCACGCGGGCGGTCGGCGATCAGCCGCGGCGGATCGAGAAGTTCTCGATCACCGGATTCGCGAGCAGCGTGTCGGCGAGCCGGGCCACCGTCGCGTCGTCGACCGCGTCGTCCACCTCGAGTTCGAAGTGCTTGCCCTGGCGCACGTCGTGGACCCCGTCGATGCCCATCCGGCCCAGCGCACCGACGATCGCCTGACCCTGGGGGTCGAGGATCTCCGGTTTGAGCACGACGTCGACGACCACGCGGGCCACGGCAACTCCTCGATGCGGCGGTGAGGTCGTCAGCCTATCCAGTCGGCGAACCGCAGGCCGGTGAGCCGTTCATAGGCCTCGACATACCGGGCCCGGGTCGCGGCGACGACGTCGGCGGGCAGCGCAGGCGGCGCTGCGCCGGACGCGCGGTCCCAGCCGGACTCCGCCGAGAGCAGCCAGTTGCGCACGTACTGCTTGTCGAAACTCGGCTGCGGACGGCCCGGCCGCCAGTCGTCGGCCGGCCAGAACCGCGACGAGTCAGGGGTGAGCACCTCGTCGCCGAGGACGAGATTGCCGGTCGCCGGGTCGTGGCCGAACTCGAACTTGGTGTCGGCCAGGATGATGCCGCGGCCGCGCGCCAGCTCTGCGGCATGTGCGTAGCTGCGCAGCGTCAGGTCCTTGAGCTCGGCCGCCGTCTCCGCACCGACCGTCGCGACCACGGCGTCGTAGGAGACGTTCTCGTCGTGCTCGCCGAGCGCCGCCTTCGTCGCCGGGGTGAAGATCGGCTCGGGCAGCCGGTCGCCGTCGACGAGGCCGGCCGGCAGCGCGACACCGCACACCTCGCCGGCGGCCTGGTAGTCGAGCAGCCCGGAGCCGGTGAGGTAGCCGCGCGCGACGGCCTCGACCGGCACCATGTCCAGCAGCGTGCAGACCATTGCTCGGCCGCGCCACGCTGCGGGCAGTAGCGGGTCGTCGATGCCGATGAGGTGGTTCGCGACGATGCCGTCCAGGTGGCCGAACCACCAGATCGTCATCGCGGTGAGGATCCGGCCCTTGTCGGGGATCGTGCTGGCGAGGACGTGGTCGAACGCCGAGATCCGGTCGCTGGCCACCATGATCAGCCGGCCGTCGTCGGTGCGGTACAGGTCGCGGACCTTGCCGCTGTGCACATGGGTGAGGCCGTCGGGCGTTTCCACGGGAGCGATCCTCGCAGAGCGCCCGTCCACATCACCGACGGGTGGTAGGTGGGGTCGGGGGCCGTCACCACGACTGTCGACCTCGCCAACCGCTACGCCGACATCGGGCTCGGTCTGGCCGACGCATCGCTCGTCGCCCTGGCCGACCACATCGGAACTGCGAGCGTCGCGACCTTCGACCACCGGCACTTCAGAGCCGTGCGCCCGCTGCGTGGCGCGCCGACGTTTCGGCTACTGCCCGCCGACGCGTCCTCCAAGGGATGAGAAGCTCAGCGCCGCCCGCGCGTGACCCTCACCTGTATCGACGCGCCGCACTGAATCCGGAACGGCGCCCGGCAAAGACGATCAGCGCACCGCGATCCGTCAGATATTAAGCGACGATCCCGCCCCCCAAGGCTCGCCGCACTGGTGACTCCGGTGCGGAGAGCGGGGAGCGGGACCGCCCTGGGTTGCTGCGGCTGCCAGGACTACAGCCGCAACGAAGCTTGCGGGCCTACCACCAGAAATCCTCGCTTGGCGTGACGGTGCTGCTCGCGCTGGCTGCGACCGGGGCCGCCGACGCGGGGACCGTACTCGCACCAACGCCGACCCCTACGAGAAGCGCGACCACGGCGATCGCTCGCCGCCAGCTGGTCCAACGCATTACATACCTTTCGTCGCATTCGGGCACCGGATGGACCAATCCTACGTGGCATGGTCCGACGGCGCCCACGGAATCTGGCGTTCCACGAATAGGATCGACCCGCACGTTCGGGTTATACAAACCCAGTCAACTGGCAGCTAGCTGCCTGGCACCAACTCGCGGACGGCGAAACATGGGCGAATTCGGCGAACTGGTCGACATCGACGTCGCCATGTATCGCGCCGTGCTCAGTGCCCCCGGAAAGACGTTGGCCGAGATTGCGGACGCGATGGCGACAACCTCCGACGAGCTGGACAAGAGCGTGGCCCGATTGTCCGAAATGGGGTTGCTGCGGCAAGGCGAGCGCGACACCCTCACCGCGGTGAGCCCGATGCTCGCCGAGGCAACCGTGCTGGGCGCGGAGGATCTCGAGCTGGGTGCGCGGCGGGCCGCCCTCGAGCAGCGCCGCGACGCAATCCGCCGGCTCGTCCCCGACTGGAACGGCGCACTCAGCGCCGAGGCGAGCACCGTCGTGGTCGACGTGGTCTCCGATCCGGGCGCGATCGCCAACGTCCTGATGCACTACGCGAACAGCTGCGAGCGGGACCTGCTCTCGGTGGCGCCTGGGCGGCTGCCCTCGTCGCGCATCGACGGCCGCACCCGGGTCGCCAACGTCTACGCCGCGCGCCGGGGCGTCAAGACGCGCGCGCTCTACCAGCACACCGCGCTGCGCGACCGCGCCACCCGCGCGTACCTCAAGGAACTGGCCGGCACCGGCGCGCGGATCCGGTTCGCCGCGTCATTGCCCGGGCGCAGTCTCGTCTTCGACCGCAGCACTGCGCTGCTCCCCGTCCCCACCGGGGATCCGGGGCGGCAAGGACTCGCGATCGTCCGGGAGCCCAACGTCATCGCGTGGGTGGTAGCCACCTTCGAACAACTGTGGGCCGACGCCGAGCCGCTGGAAGACGTGATCGACAACCCGCACCACGACGACACCGAGCTCGACCAGACCAGGGCGGCGATCTTGCGGTTGATGGCCGAAGGTGAGAAGGACGAGGCGATCTCGCGGCGGCTGTCGATCTCGGTGCGCACCTGCCGGCGGCACATCGCCGACTACATGGCGCAGGTGGGCGCTACGAGCCGGTTCCAGGCCGGCGTGATCGCCGCGCGTGCGGGCCACACGGACACCCCCTGGGCCCGCTGACGTCCCGTGGTCGTGTTGGTGATCGTCCTGATCGTGACGAACCTCGTCGCGCTCGGCGCGCTCGCCTGGTACCTGCTGCGCCCGGTCGATCATCCCGGCCCTGACGAGGCGCTGGCGCGCTCGCTGTCGAGGCACCGCCGCCCGGCCGTGTCGACCACCAGCACCCGCCGGGTGATCACGATCGAGATCCTCAACGCCATCGAGCTTGCCGGTACCCGCGGCCGGCTGGCCGGCATCGCCGGTTCGCTCGTGCCCGGCATCACCCACCGGGTGGTGTACGACCAGGCGATCAAGCTCGTCCGCCGCCAGCTCGCGCACCACAACGTGGCCGCCGACGTCCGGCTGCACGTCGTGCGGGAGGACGACTGGGAGCGGTTCGAGGCAGCCGAGATTCCCGTTGCCGACCCGCCCCCGCGAGTGGCCCTCGCCGACCGCGAGGACGATCAGCCCGAGTAGCCCGGCGCCACTCGGGGCCAGGGCCGCAGCTGCTCCAGCTGGGCGGCCAGGGACAGCAGCTGCCCTTCGCCGCCCGGCTGCGCGACGAGCTGGACGGCCAGCGGCAGCCCGCGCGGATCCAATCCGGCGGGCACCGTCATCGCCGGCCAGCCGGCGAGGTTCCATGGCGCGGCGAACGGCGCGTACCGCGCATTGACCAACAGGTTGGCGAGCCACCCGCGCCGCGACCACGCCTTGGCGGCGATCGGCGGCTGAGCAAGGGCAGGCGTGATCAGGACGTCGTAGTCCGCGAAGAACATGCTGGCGCGCTGCTGCCACTTGTGCCGCCCGCCCTCCCGCGGCAGCCCGAACGCCATGGCAACCCGCCCGGCCCGTGCGTGCCGCCGGGTCCGGACTGCGAACCTGCTGCGGTCCTGGACCAGTTGCGCGTCGAGCTCGGTGCCGGCCGTCCACCGCACGATCTCGGACAGCGCAAGCGTCTGCCCGTACGGCGGGTGCGCGTCGAGGACGGTGTGCCCGGCGCCGCGTAGCAGGTCGGCTGTCTCGCGGGTCGCGGCCGCCCAGTGCTTGTCCAGCGGCGTGAAGAGCATCGGCACTCGGGTGGAGATAGCGATCCGCATCGCGCCGGGGTGCGCGACCGCGGCGAGATCGGTCCGACCGGCCAGCACGCTCAGCAGCAGCGCCGCGTCCTCGACCGTGGTGGCGAGGGCGCCGTTCTCGGACATCCCGAACCACGAGCCGTTGCCGAGTTCGGACGGGACGATCCCGAAGCCGGGCTTGATGCCGACGAGCCCGCAGCATGCCCCAGGGATCCGTACCGAGCCGAGCCCGTCGTTGCCGTGCGCAACGGGAACCGTGCCTGCGGCCACTGCCGCCGCCGAGCCGCCGGACGAGCCGCCCGGCGTGCGCGAGATGTCCCACGGGTTGTGCGTGATGCCGAACGTCGAGTCGGTGGCGCCGAAGACGCACAGTTCCGGCACCCGGGTGAGGCCGACAACCACCGCGCCCGCGGCTCGAACCCGGCGGACCACCTCGTGATCGTGGTCGGACGGCGTCGGGTCGGTGCCCGCCGAGCCGACGCGCATCGGCTCGCCGGTGACGGCGACGTTGTCCTTGATCGCGATCGGGACGCCGGCGAGCGCAAGCTCGTCCTTGTCCGCGCGCGCGTCGACGGCGTCCGCTTCGCGCAGCGCCGCGAACGCCCGAACCTCCTGGTAGGCGTTCAGCCGCGAGTCGGCCGCCTCGACGCGGGCCAGCGCGTCTTCGACCGCCCTGCGTGCGGTGAGCTTGCCGGACCGGACGGCGGCCGCGATCTCGGCGGCGGTCTGGGTCATCCCCCGCGAGACTATCCCTTGCCGTGCCCGATCAGCTGCCCCTGGCGTGAACGTAGTAGGCGATCGAGCGCGGCACAGCCAGCGCCCAGAGCCGGGGCTGTGCCCAGTCGCATGCCGCGATCCTGACGGACATATGACGATGCGCTGAACTCCGCTGGGGGCGGTTTGCGTTGTCAGAGGGGTGGGCAAGACTGGAGGCAGCACGGATTTAGGACCACGAGGACGGCCTGCGAAGCGTTCAGAGGCCGCCCCCGCACCGACCCGCGGTCGCCTGGCGACCGGTCCGGACCTGGAGGGGGCGGATGACCGCTCAGTTCACTCCGGCGGCTGCGCCGCCGGAAGACCCGCTTGTCCACGCGCCGGACCCCGTCGAGGCCGCGCGCCAGCACATCGTCGACGCCGCGCTGCGCGACGCACCCGACGGGCAGGTCGGGCTCGAGCTCGAGTTCCATCTGGTCGACCTGCGCAATCCGGGACGCCGGCCTACCTGGGCAGAGGTGCAGGCCATCGCCGCGCAGCTGCCGCCGATGCCCGCGGGCAGCTCGGTGACGCTCGAGCCGGGCGGCCAGCTCGAGCTCTCCACGCCGCCGCGCCCGGACGTCGCGTCGGCCGTCGCCGCTCTGGGCGCCGACCGCGCGGTGCTGCGGGACGCGCTGGCAGCGGTCGGGTTCGGCGCGGCGCCGCTCGGGACCGATCCGGCCCGTCCGGTCCGGCGCATCAACCCGAACGCCCGCTACGTCGCGATGGAACGGCACTTCGCCGCCCTCGGCTGCGCGGCCCCGGGCAAGGCGATGATGTCGGCCACCGCCGCGCTGCAGATCAACCTCGACGCCGGGCCCGCCGCGCGCTGGTCCCAGCGGCTCGGTCACATCCGCAACCTCGGCCCGATGCTGGTCGCCGCGTCCGCCTGCTCGCCCTACCTGGGCGGCCGGACGTCGGGCTGGCACTCGATGCGCCAGCAGGCGTGGCACGGCATCGATCACAGCCGCAGCGACCCCGTACCGGCCTCCGAGCCGACCGCCGCGTGGGCGTCGTACGCCCTCAACGCCCCGGTGATGCTCGTCCGCGACGGCGACCACGTCACGCCCGTCACCGAGCGGGTGCCGTTCCGCGCATGGCTGCACGGTGCCGCTCCGCTGGGCCGGCCACCCACGACGGCCGACCTCGACTACCACCTGACGACGCTGTTCCCTCCGATCCGGCCGCGCGGCTACATCGAGATCCGGTGCGTCGACGCGCTGCCCGACCGGTGGTGGCCGGCACTCGCCGGGCTCACCGTCACGCTCATCGAGGACGAGGTGGCGGCCGATCGAGCGGCCGAACTGTGCGAGCCGCTGCGCGATTCGTGGACGGACGCGGCGCGCGCCGGGCTCGGCGACCCGGCCATCCGGCACGCGGCGCGCGGCTGCGCGGACGTCGCGGCCCGGCGCTGCGCGCCCGAGCTGCGCGCGGACGTCGAGCGCTTCGCCGACCTCGTCGAGCGCGGCCGCACGCCGGGTGACGAGCTACGTGCCCGCGCAGCGGCCGACGGCCCGCTCGCGGTGTTGGAGGAGGAAGCCCATGCCGGTTGACGCCGCCGCGCGGGGCCTGGTGCGGGCGCGGCTGCGGACGCTCGGCCTGACCGACTTCGACGACGCCGAGCTGACGCGCCAGCACAGCCCGCTGATGAGCCCGCTGGTGTGGGACCTCGCGCACATCGGCCAGCAGGAGGATCTGTGGCTGCTGCGCGGCGGCAACGCGGCCGCGCAGGGCCTGCTGCCGGCGCAGATCGAGAAGTTGTACGACGCGTTCGAGCACCCCCGCGCACGGCGGGTCGAGCTGCCGTTGCTGACCCCGCGCGAGGCGCGGTCGTTCATCGCCGACGTCCGCGACCGGGTCTTCGAGAGGCTGCAGAGCTTCGACATCCGGGGGACGGGCGACGAGGACCAGCTGTTCGCGTACGCCATGGTCGAGCAGCACGAACAGCAGCATGTCGAGACGATGCTCGCCACGCACCAGCTGCGTTCCGGCGAGGCGCTGCTCGGTCGGGGGGCGCCGCTGCCGCCGGGCCGCCCGACTGCGCACGACTCCGTCCTCGTCCCGGGCGGGCCGTTCGTGCTCGGCGTCGACGGCACCGAAGAACCCTGGTCGCTCGACAACGAACGCCCGGCGCACGTAGTGGACCTGCCGGCGTTCCGGATCGCGCGCTTCCCGGTCACCAACGCCGAGTGGCTGGCGTTCATCGACTCGGGCGGCTACGCCGAGCCGGGCTGCTGGTCGGCGCGCGGCTGGGCGCACCGCGTCGCGGCCGAGCTGGAGCGCCCACTGTTCTGGTCGGCCGACGGGTCGCGGCGCCGGTTCGGGGTTGTCGAGGAGATCCCGCCCGACGAGCCCGTCCAGCACGTCTGCTTCTTCGAGGCCGAGGCGTACGCCGCGTGGGCCGGCGCCCGGCTGCCCACCGAGCAGGAGTGGGAGAAGGCCTGCGCCTGGGATCCCGCGACGGCCGGCCGGCGGCGCTGGCCGTGGGGATCGGCCGACCCGTCCCCATCGCTTGCCAACCTGGGTGGCGAGGCGCTGCGCCCGGCCCAGGTCGGGGCGTACCCCGCCGGCGCGTCCGGCGTACGGAGTCGAGCAGTCGATCGGCGACGTGTGGGAGTGGACGTCCTCCGGCTTCGAACCCTGGCCGGGGTTCGAGCCGATGCTCTACGCGCAGTACAGCGCGCCGTTCTTCGGCGGCGACTACCGCGTGCTGCGCGGCGGCTCGTGGGCGGCCGGCGGCGCGGCCGTCCGGCCGTCCTTCCGCAACTGGGATCTGCCCATCCGCCGGCAGATCTTCTCCGGCTTGCGGCTAGCCTGGGATGTGTAGGCAGCATGTGTAGGCACCTTGCCTGGCTCGGCGCGCCGCGGACGGTGGCGGCGCTGGTGCTCGAGCCGCCGGCCGGGTTGCTGCGCCAGTCGTACGCGCCGCGCCGGCAGAAGCGTGGCCTGCTCAACGCCGACGGCTGGGGCGTCGGGCTGTACGGGCCGGACGGCGCGGTGCACCGCTGGCGCTCGGCGCGGCCGCTGTGGGGCGATGCGTCCTTCGCGTCGATCGCACCGCTGCTGACCTCTGGCGCCGTGCTCGCCGCGGTGCGCTCGGCCACCGTCGGGATGCCCCCGGACGAAACGGCGGCCGCGCCGTTCACCGACGGGCGGTGGCTGCTCTCGCACAACGGACGGGTGTCGCGCGCCGCGCTGCCGCTCTCGCTCGACGCCGAGTCGACCGGCGACTCGGCGATGCTCGCCGCGCACGTCTTCGCGGCCGGTGCTGCGAACGTCGCCGGCACGCTGCGCGCGGTCGCGGCGGCCGACCCGGACGCGTTCCTGTCCGTCCTCATGACCGACGGCTCGCGCATCGTCGGCGTCACCTGGGGCGACGAGCTCAGCTACCTCGTCGAGCCGGACGGCGTCGTCGTCGCGAGCGAGCCGTGGGACGACGACCCACGCTGGGTGGACGTCCCCGACCGCCGCCTGATCGAGGTGACGCCGGCCGGCGTCGCCGTGAGTGATTTGGAGATCGACTGAGCATGGACAGGTATCTCGACCCAGGCGCGCTGGCCGAGCTGATGGCCGCGGACGTGCGCGCCGGCCTCACCGGCACGCCCAAGACGCTGCCGCCGAAGTACTTCTACGACGCGCGCGGCAGCGAGTTGTTCGACGAGATCACCCGGCTGCCGGAGTACTACCCGACCCGCGCCGAGCGCGCGATCCTCGTCGCGCGGGCTACCGAGATCGCCGCGGTCACTCGCGCCGAGACGTTGATCGAGCTGGGCAGCGGGACGTCGGAGAAGACCCGGCTGCTGCTGCACGCCCTGCGCGACGCCGGCACGCTGCACCGCTTCATCCCGTTCGATGTCGACCCCGCGGTACTCAAGGACGCGAGCGCAGCGGTGTCCAGCGAATTCCCGGGCCTGTCCGTCGAGCCGGTCGTCGGCGATTTCGAGCGGCACCTGGGCGAGCTGCCCAGCCACCCGCGCCGGCTGGTCGCGTTCCTGGGTTCGACCGTCGGCAACCTCGATCCCGCGCAGCGCGCGGAGTTCCTGCGTGCGGTGCGCGCGAGCCTCGTCCCGGGTGACGCATTCCTGCTGGGCACCGACCTGGTGAAGTCGCCGGAGCGACTCGTCGCGGCATACGACGACGCGGCGGGCGTCACCGCGGCGTTCAACAAGAACCTGCTCGCGGTGCTCAACCGCGACCTCGGCGCGGACTTCGATCCTGACGAGTTCGACCACGTCGCGAGCTGGGACGCCGAGCGGGAGTGGATCGAGATGCGGTTGCGGTCCCGGCAGGACCAGACGGTCCGGTTGGCCACCCTCGACCTCGCGGTGCACTTCGGCCGCGGCGAGGAGCTGCGCACCGAGATCTCGGCGAAGTTCCGGCGGCCGGCCGTCGAGCGCGAACTCGCTGCGGTGGGCCTGGGGTTGACCGAGTGGTGGACGGACCCGGCGGGCGACTTCGCCCTCTCCCTATCCGTGCCCGGGCAGGCAACCGCCAAGATGTAGCAGTGCGCCGCAACAACACCTACCGGATCGTGATCCGGTTGTTTCGCCTGGTCTTCCGGGTGCTCGGCCTGCGCTTCGACATCCGCGGCGCGGAGCACATCCCGACGCGCGGGCCTGCGGTGCTGGCGAGCAACCACCTGAGCTATCTCGACTTCGCCTTCGTGGGGCTCGCCGCGGTGCCGCGGCACCGCTTCGTCCGGTTCATGGCCAAGCGGTCGACGTTCGACAGCCGGGTGACCGGACGTCCGATGCGCGCGATGCGGCACATCCCGGTCGACCGCGCATCCGGTGCCGCGGCCTATCGCAAGGCGGCGCGCGAGCTGGTGGCGGGCGAGCTCGTCGGGGTGTTCCCGGAGGCGACGATCAGCCGATCGTTCACGTTGAAGACGTTCAAACTGGGCGCGGCGACACTAGGGCGTGTCTAACGGATCTTGGCGCGCTGGGTCGGTAGAACGCGGAGTGTGCTTGCTCGTCATGATCTGACCGATGCGGAGTGGGCGCGGCTGGAGCCGCTGCTGCCTGATAGGAGGCCGCGCCGCGGTGGCCGCTGGGAAGACCACCGGATGGTGATCAACGGGGTGTTGTGGCGGACCCGGACCGGCGCTCCCTGGCGTGATCTGCCGCTCTGTTACGGGAACTGGAAGACCGTCTACGGTCGGCATCGCCGCTGGTCTGGCGATGGCACGTGGGAGGCGATCCTGGATGGGTTGCGTGCTGGCTGCGACGGCGGGGAGGCCGCGCAGTGGACGGTCGGGATGGACTCGGCTGTCATCCGTGCCCATCACCACGCCGCGGGGGCGCGTCGTGAGCCGCCCAAGGACATCCCGGTGCAGCGGTTGGCCGTCGCGTTGGAGGATCAGGAGACGGCGCCGGAGCACACAGGGGGCGGGGTCGAATGACAACAATTCGTCGGCCCCGCCGGGCAAGCGGCCCGATCGGGAGGCGTTGGGCCGTTCCCGCGGCGGGCTGACCACGAAGATCCATCTGCTCGCCGACCGCCGGTGCCGGCCGTTGACGCGGGTCACTACCGCCGGCCAGCGACACGACTCGCTGGCCTTCGAACCGTTGATGAACCGACTGCACATCGCGCGCCCCGGGCCTGGCCGGGCGCGCACCCGGCCAGGTCGGCTGTTGGCCGACAAGGCCTACTCGAACCGGAAGATCCGCGCTCATCTACGCCGACGCGGCATCACCGCGACCATCCCCGAACCGGCGGACCAGATCGCCGGTCGCGCCCGACGCGGCAGCAGCGGCGGGCGACCGCCTGGGTTCGACTCGGTTGCCTACCGCGACCGAAACACCGTCGAACGGACCATCAACAAACTGCGCAGCTACCGAGCCGTCGCGATGCGCACCGACAAACGTGACTACGTCTACCGAGGAACCATCGACGTCGCTTCGGTCAGGATCTGGCTACGCGACCCCGGCGATCATGATCCATGAGACACGCCCTAGCCGTGCGTGAGCAGGCGCCGTTGCTGCCCGTCGTGCTGTGGGCACCGCAACGCACGGTCACCGTCGATCTGCGGTTCAGCGTGCGGCGTGGCAAGACGATCATGGTGCTGGTCGGGGAGCCGATCGTCGCCGCGCCCGACGACGAGCCCGCCGACGTCGACAAGGAGCTCCGCCGGCGGATGCAGGACCTGCTCGACCAGGCCTGGCGCGAGTATCCGGACCGGCCACGGAACACCGCCGACGAATGGTGGGTGCCGCGGGCACTGGGTGGTGCCGCACCGACCCTCGAGCAGGCCGCAGAGCGTGAAGCGGCGGCGCACGCCGACGTCCGGGTGTCCTGAATAGGAGTTCTCAGGGACGCGCATGCGGGGCGCTGATCGGGCAGTGCACGCACATCGCCGCGGGGTCCTGCTCGCACGCCTGCTCGGTGGACGCGAGCTCGCGCCCGATCAGCAGCGCGGAGAGCACCCCGCCGAAGACACAAAGTCCCGCGGCGATGAGCACCGCATGATGGAAGCCCGTCGACAGCAGCTCAGGGTGGTCATAGGCGTGCTGCGATATCCCGGCGAGGCTCGGCATGACCGCGACGGCAAGCAGCCCGGCGGCCCGGGCTACGTCGTTGTTGATCGCGGACGCGACGCCGACCTGGTGCGCCGGCGCGGCAGCCAGCACCGTGGCGGTCAGGGGCGCGACTGTCACCGACAGGCCCAGCGCGAACACCAAGAGGCCGGGCAGCAGGTCGGCCAGGTAGGACGCGTGCGCGCCCACCCGTACGAGCAGTGCGAGCCCGGCACCGGCGATGATCGGTCCGACGGTCATCGGCCAGCGCGGCCCGATCCGCTCGGCCAGCCGGCCCATCCGGGCGGACAACAGCAGCATGATCACAGTGATCGGCAGCAGCGCGGAGCCGGCGGCCACGGGGGAGAAGCCGGACACCCGCTGCAGCTGCACCGGGACCAGGAACAACGCGCCGGACAGCGCCGCGTACACGACGAGCGTGACGAGGTTGGCGCCCGCGAAATTGCGCGACCGGAACAGCGAGAGCGGCATGAGCGGATTGCTGCCGCGCGCCTCGACCACGACGAACGCCGTGAGGATCAGCACGCCGAGCACGAGGCAGCCGACGAGCGCGGCGGACCAGCCCTGGCGCGGGCCCTCGGTAAGCGCGTAGACGACGCCGGCGAGGCCGAGCGCGGCGAGCACCACGCCGGTGACGTCGAGGCGCCCGTCCGCAGCTTCGTCGCGCGTCTCGGGCACGTACCGCTCGGCCAGCCACACGACGGCGACGGCGACCGGAATGTTGATCAGGAACACCAGCCGCCAACCCCAGGGCGCTGCACCGACGAGGACGCCGCCGAGCACCGGACCGATCGCGGTCGCCACGCCACCGAGCCCGGACCAGGCGCCCACTGCCGGCGCGCGGTCCTCGCGCCGGAACACCGCCTCGAGGATCGCCAACGAACCAGGCGTCATGAGCGCCGCACCGACGCCCTGCAGCGCGCGCATCGCGATCAGCACACCGGCCTCCGGCGCGATCGTGCAGCCTGCGGACGCGACGGTGAACCAGATGACGCCGAGGACGAAGATCCGCCGCCGGCCGAGCCGGTCGCCCAGCGAGCCGCCGAGCAGCAACAGCCCGGCGAGGGTGAGCGTGTAGGCGTTGATCGTCCACTGCAGCGCGGTCAGCCCGGCGTTCAGGTCGGTGCCGATGCGCGGCAGCGCGACGTTGACCACCGTCCCGTCCAAGGACGCCATTCCGCTGCCGAGGATCGTCGCCGCCAGCACGCCACGGCCCTGCCCCGACCGCAGGACGAGATCGGTACGCTCGGCGACCGCCACGATCAAACCTCGCTTCGCTCGGTTGATCGGCGAAGCCTGCACCCGATTGTTCGCTCGCTGCGCTCGCTCACGTCAAGCCTCGCTTCGCTCGGTTGATCGGCGAAGCCTGCACCCGATTGTTCGCTCGCTGCGCTCGCTCACGTCAAGCCTCGCTTCGCTCGGTTGATCGGCGAAGCCTGTGCTCATGGTTCGCTCCGCAAGCGTCGCTTACACGGACGACGCTACGTCAGAACTTCACGCTGAGTTTCACGCCCCACGTGGGTGTCACCTCGGCGCCGGACGCCGACAGCGTGCCGTTGAGGGCCGCGGTCGCGCTGAGATCGATGGTCGCCGGCGGGGTGTGCAGCACGTAGAGGTGGGCGTCCGACTCGACCCCGAAGGTGCCGGTGAGCCCGGCCGCGGTCGCGTACGTGAAGCCGGCGGTGACCGCGGTGTCGATGACCAACTGGCCGTGCAGCGACCACGAGTAGTCGAGCAGGTGCGTCGCGGCACCGATCTTGATGTGGTCCCAGTCCGAGGGGAACTGCACCTGCGCGTGGTCCATCAGCTTGAGCTGGCCGAGCTGGCCGAGGGTCCAGCCATCGCTCAGCCCGGTGATGTCCAGCCGCAGGTGCTCGCCGTCGAAGTGGATCTTCGGGTCGCCCATCGTCGGCTCCTCAGGCCAGCGCCGTGCCGGACTCGTCATCGGGCAGGTCGCTCTCGCTCAGCCCGATGTCGTTGAGGGCGAGCAGTACGTTGTCACCGGTGACCCCCTCGGCGCCCGCCTCGAGAGTGGCGCCGGCCAGCCAGTTCTCGCCCGCCTGCTCCTCGGTCTCGGTCTCGCGCTGTTCTTCGTCCATGCGTCCACTGTGCCGACGGCGTGCCGCCGACGCGGCTGCGGCGGGGTGACCCAACGGGACGCCGCGGGTGCCCCTCGGGGCAGCTCAGAGCTCGAGCCCGTAGACCCGGGCGGCGTTTCCGGCGAGGACGAGTCCGGCCGTCTCCTCGTCCGGGCACAGCGCCGCGACGGCGTTCGCGTTCTTCGCGATCCCCGGGATGCCGGGCCAGTCCGTCCCGAAGATCATCCGGCGGGTGAGGCGCGCCCAGTTGTGCCGCGCGTAATAGGTCTGCAGGCGCGACGGGGGCAGCCCGGACAGCTCGATCCAGACCCGCTCGTTCGACAGGGCGAGGAACGCGGCCGCGTCGTACCACCAGCCGCGGCCGCCGTGTGCAAGGACGACGTCGATGCGCCGGAAGTCGCGCAGCACATCGTCGAGGAACACCGGGTCGCCGAACTGGTTCAGCGCGCCGGGAAACGTCGACGTGCCGCAGTGGACCACGACCGGGACACCGCGTTCTTGGCAGATCGCGTACGCCGGGTAGAGCGCGCGGTCGTTGGCCTGGAATCCGCCGTGCACCGGGTGCACCTTGAGCGCGACCGCGCCGAGATCGAGCTGGCGCACCAGCTCCTCCTCCACCGGGTGGTGCAGATGGGGGTTGACGTTCCCGGCAAACCGAACCCGTGGCCCGGCGAGCGCCGCCATGTCCTCGACGGCCTGCAGGCCGGTGACCTTCGGGCTGTACTCGGCGAGCACGACGGCGAGGTCGACGCCCTCGGCCTCGAGCAGCGCGTCGAGCCGCGCCGGGTCGACGGCCGGGCCGTCGTAGAGCGCGCGCAGCGCGGCTGAGTCATGATCCTGGACCCAGACGGCCCAGGGCAGCTTGAGGGTGTCGAGCCGGGCCGGGTGCAGGTGGACGTCGACGAGCGGGCGGCCGTCCAGCATCAGCTGTGCGTGAGGGCGGTCGCGGCCATCGCGCGCAGCTCGACGCGGCGGACCTTGCCGGTGGCGGTCGTCGGGTAGGAGTCGACGAACACGACCCGCCGCGGACGTTTGAACGACGGCAGCGCGGCGCGGCAGAACGCGACGAGCTCGTCCTCTTTCACGTCAGCGCCGGCCTTCAAGATCACGTACGCCACCGGCTTCTCCAGCCCGTCGGCGTCGTGCGCCGCGACCACGACCGCCTGCGCGACCGCGTCGTGGGCGAGCAGCCGGTCCTCGACCTCGGCCGGGCTGACCCAGATGCCGCTCGCCTTGAGCATGTCGCCGGTGCGGCCGAGGCACGAGTAGTAGCCGTCCGCGTCCCGGACGTAGGTGTCGCCGGTGCGCAGCCACTCGCCCTGGAACACCTGCCGGGATGCGTCGTAACGAGACCAGTAGCCGGTGGCCGTCGAGGCGCCGCGCACGAACAACGTGCCCGGCGCGCCCGCCTCGACGTCGTTCCCGTCGTCGCCGACGATCTTCAGGTCGTAGCCCGGGACAGCGACGCCGGTGCTGCCGGGACGCACCGAACCCGGCCGGTTGGACAGGAAGATGTGCAGCATCTCGGTCATGCCGATGCCGTCGATGATGTCCACGCCGAAATGGCTCGTCCACCGCTCGTACAGCGCGGCCGGTAGCGACTCGCCGGCGGAGGTGGCCAGCCGCACGCCCGGCATTGCGTCCGCGGGCAGCCCGGCACGCAGCATGTTCGCGAAGAAGGTGGGGCCGGCGAAGAAGAGGGTGGCGCCGTGCTGCCGGGCCCGCTCGGCCAGCAGCTCGGGGCGGGAAGGGCCCGGTTCGAGGACGGCGGCGGCACCGACGGAGAGCGGGAAGAGCAGCGAGTTGCCGAGCCCGTAGGCGAAGAACGCCTTCGCCGCCGACAGGCACCGGTCTTCGGGCCCGATGCCGAGCACCTGGGTGCCGTACGTCTCGCAGACGTACGGGATCGAGCCGTGCCGGTGCATCGCCGCCTTGGGCAACCCGGTGGTGCCCGAGGTGTAGAGCCAGAACGCGGGCGAGTCTGCCGTCGTCGGGTAGGCGCCGCCGTCCTCGCCCGCGAGCTCGTCCAACACCCGGACGGGCAGCTCGGTCTCGACGCGTGCATCCGGGCCGGCAACGACACCCGTGACCTCGGGCGCGTCCTTGAGCGCCACGCCGGCCAGCTCGGCGAACTGGCACGTGACGGCGAGCAGCCGGGCGCGCGAGTCGCGCAGCAGGTCGGCGAGGCTGTCGGCGTGCGTCATCGTCGACACGGGGACCGGCACTGCGCCCATCCGCATCGCGGCCAGGTAGGTGACGACGAACTCGGGCGAGTCGGCCATGCACATCAGCACCCGCTGTTCGGGCTGCAGGCCGAGGGCGCGCAGGCCGGCGGTGGCTCGCACAACGCGCTCGTGCAGCGCGGCATAGGTGAGCTCGCCGGCCGCGCCGGTGAGCGCCACCCGCGCGCCGTGCCCGGCTGCGAGGTTGCGGTCGAGCAGGTACTCGCTCGCATTGAACGCGTTCATCGGCCTACCGAAGGTGGACGTAGTCGTAGTCGAACGGCTTGCCGTTGATCCCGTTGCGCGGCGGCGCTATCCACGAGGCAATCTTGCCCCGCTCATGGACCGGATGCATCAAGGACCTGACGTGCGTCTTGTCGACGTCGGTGGGCAGGTACCTGCCCTTGCGCTGTTGCCACTCGTCGGGGCTGAGCAGCTGGCCGTCCGGCGCAGCCTCGATGCCGGCGAACGCCCCGACCTTGCGGTTGAACGCGACGTGCGGCAGTTCGAGCCGCCGCGCGAGCCCCGCGTCGGCGAGGATCTTGTTCCACCGCTTGACACCGCCCCGGCAGTCGGCGACGTACTCGCGGCGCAGGTCGGCGTTGAGGCCGACGAGCGCTGCGACCTCGGCCTGCGCGATCGCACCCTCGTCCAGCGCGTCGACCATGATCGCGTCGTCGGTGAGCTTGTGGTCGTCGCGGCGCCGGTCCTCCATCCAGCGGCCCTTCAGCCCGGCGGTGTAGTAGTTCGCGACGTTCGTGGACGTCTCCCCGCCGAACAGGTCGAGCGACACCGAGTAGTGGAAGTTCAGGTACTTCTGGATCACGTCGAGCGGGATCACGCCGGCGCCCGCGACGTCGTCGCTGTCGTGCTCGACCATTACCCGTGCGGTGCGCTCCACGACGCGGTCGATGCCGGTCGTGCCGACCATCATGTGGTGGGCCTCTTCCTTGAGCATGAACTCGCAGGTCCTGCTCAACGGGTCGAACGCCGACTCCTTCAACGTGCCCAGCTGGTACTTGCCGTCCCGGTCGGTGAAGTAGGTGAACATGAAGAAGCTCAGCCAGTCCGGCGTCTCCTCGTTGAATGCGCCGAGGATGCGCGGGCTGTCCGCGCTGCCCGAGTTGCGGTGCAGCAGTTCCTCGGCCTCCTCGCGCCCCTCGCGGCCGAAGTAGGCGTGCAGCAGGTAGACCATGGCCCAGAGGTGCCGGCCCTCCTCGACGTTGACCTGGAAGAGGTTGCGCAGGTCGTAGAGGGACGGTGCGGTGGCGCCGAGGTTGCGTTGCTGCTCGACGCTGGCCGGCTCGGTGTCGCCCTGGACGACGATCAGCCGCTGCAGGTCGGCGCGGTACTCGCCCGGCACCTGCTGCCACGCGGGCTCGCCGCGGTGCTGGCCGAAGCCGACCAGCCGGTCGGGGTCGCGCTCGGCGAGGAAGATGCCCCACCGGTAGTCCTTCATGACAACGTGCCCGAACCGCGCCCAGCCGTCGCGCCCGACGTTGACCGCGGTGCGCAGGTAGACGTCCTCGATCGGCAGCGTCGGGCCCATCGACTCCCACCAGTTGAGGAAGTTGGGCTGCCACGACTCGAGCGCGCGTTGCAGCCGCCGGTCCTCGCGCAGGTCGACGTTGTTCGGGATCTTGTCGGTGTAGTCGGCGGTGGTCGTCATGCGGTCTGCTCTCCCATCCTCGCGAGTTGTCCCGGCTTCGTCGGTGCATAGCCGGACGAAGCCGGGACGACTCGGTGGCTAGACACGTCGCCTGTCGAAGTCGGGACGGCGGCCGGTGCCGAAGCTGCGCAGCGCGCCGTCCGGGCCGGACGCGTTCGGTCGGTTGAAGATCCAGTTCTGCCAGGCGGTGAGCCGCCCGAAGATCTTCGTCTCGACGGTCTCCGGCCCGGCGAAGCGGTAGTTCGCCTCCATGCCGGTCAGCGCGTCCGGGCTGAAGCTGGCGCGCTCCTCGACGCAGATCCGGACCTCGTCGGCCCAGTCGATGTCGTCCGGCGCGAAGGTGACCAGCCCGAGCGCCTCGGCGTCCGCGGCCAGCAGGGCTTCACCACTTCGCTCCTCGACGGCCTTCAGTCCGTCCTCGTCGCCCAGGTAGCGGGACTGCAGCCGGGTCAGGCCGTTGCCCATCGGCAGCGCGCCGAGATTCAGCTCGCCGACGGTGATCGCAGCGGGCGCGGCGTCCGGGGCGACATCCTCGAAGACGCCGGCGAGCTGGAAGGACCGGTCGGCGGCGAACGCGAGCTCGAGCAGCGAACCCGCGAAGCACGACCCGGGCTCGACCAGCGCGAGCAGGCTGCGGCTCGTCACGTCGAGGCGCTTCAGCGTGCGCTTGAGGTAGTGGACGATCTCGTTGACGAGCCAGTCGTCGCGGTTGGCGAGCAGCAGCGCGTCGTAGGCGAGAACGCGCCGGGCGTCGCCAGTGGTGCGCAAGATCCAGGTGCCGAGCTCCAGCTCGTTGGTGCGCAGGTCGAGGATCACGTCGTCGAGCTCGCGGGTGACGGCGAGTGTCCAGAAGGCGTCGCCCCGCTCGTGGACGCCGGCCACATCGCCGGGCGGTGCCGCGTCCGGCCCGTCGACGGTAATCGTCACGGTGCGCGCCGCGCGGTCCAGCCGGGCATGGACGTGCCGGTAGTCGATCGCGTCGGACGTGCGCTCCTTGGCGAGCGGGGTCAGCTCGATGCCAGTGGCGTCCGTGGGGCGCGTCGAGCGGGTGGTGAGTTCGGCGGCCCGCTCGCGCACCGCCTCGTCCCACTTCGCGCGCGGCACGAGCTCGTCGACCAGCCGCCACTGCACGGCCTTGCGGCCGCCGATGCCCTCCGCCCTGGTGGCGAAGTAGTCGGCGCGGTCGCGGCGGACGAATCGCTTGTCGACGACTCGGGTCAGCCCGCCGGTGCCCGGCAGCACGCCGAGCAGCGGCAGCTCCGGCAGCGAGACGGTCGACGATCGGTCGTCGATCAGCATGAGGTGCTCGCACGCCAGCGCGAGCTCGTACCCGCCGCCGGACGCGGTACCGCTCAGCGCCGCGAGGTAGGTCTGCCCGGAGTGCGCGGTGGCGTCCTCGATGCCGTTGCGCGTCTCGTTGGTGAACTTGCAGAAGTTGACCTTCCACGGGTGCGACGACGCGGCGAGCATCCGGATGTTCGCGCCGGCACAGAAGATCTTGTCCTTACCGCTCGCAACGACGACGGTGCGCACCTCGGGGTGCTCGAAGCGCAGCCGCTGCACGGCGTCGTAGAGCTCGATGTCGACACCGAGGTCGTAGGAGTTCAGCTTGAGCTCATAGCCGGGGACGAGCCCGCCCTGCTCGTCGACGTCCATCGTCAACGTGGCGACCGGGCCGTCGTAGCTGACCCGCCACTGCTGGTAAGCGCTGGGGTCGACCCGGAACTCGACGTGCTGACTCATGCAGAATCACTCTACGTTGAAATGGCGATTCGTCAATGGTGCGTAGCGTGTTGTGTTTCGGCCACAATTGCACGATGGCCGCGACCGCCCCGACACTCTCGCGCCGACACGCGGCCGGCTCGGCGAGCGCGCGCGCGCTGCTGTTCACGGTGCTCGGCGAGTTCGTCCTGGCGGCCGGCGAGACCGCCTGGACGTCGGTGTTCATCGACGTCCTCGCCCGGCTCGGCGTCGAGGAGAAGGCGTCCCGGCAGGCACTGATGCGCACCGCTGCCGACGGCTGGCTGGGCTCCGAGCGGGTCGGGCGCCGGACGATGTGGCGGCTCACGCCGGCCGCGGAGCGGCTGCTGATCGACGGCACGGAACGGATCTACAGCTTCACCGGGTCGGCCGGCGAATGGGACCGGAAGTGGCTGATCGTGCTGGCCCGGGCCCCGGAGAGCGAGCGGCCGACCCGGCACCTGCTGCGCTCCCGGCTGTCCTGGGCCGGGCTCGGCAGCCCGGCGCCCGGCGTCTGGCTGAGCCCGCACGCCGATCGGCTCGGCGAGGTCGAGCGCGCACTGGCCGACGCGGGCGCGCCGCAGGACGCACAGGTGTTCATCGGCCGGCACGCCGGGTACGGCGATCTCCGGACGATGGCGCGCCAGGCATGGGATCTCGACGCGATCGAGGCGCGCTACGAGCAGTTCCTCGACCGGTTCGGCGGCCGCGCCCGGCCCGCCGACGTCCTCACCTCCACCGTCGAGCTCGTCCACGCGTGGCGGCGCTTCCCGTGGATCGATCCGGCGCTGCCCGGCGAGCTGCTGCCGAGGCCGTGGTCGGGCGCCGCCGCAGCGAAGCTCTTCGCGCGACAGCACGCCCACTGGTCGGCGGCGGCGCGCGCCGAGTGGCAGGTGCTCAACTCATGACGAGGTTCGAGCAGGTGCGACACCGGCCGCCGACGCCGCTGACGCAGCCTCGGGAGCTCGTGGTGGCGTGCGCTCCCCTGCGCAGCAATGTGAACCTTTCGACGATCCTGCGCACCGCCGGCTGCTGCGGGGTCCAGCGGATGATCGTGTGCGGCAACGCACGCGTCGACCGCACGATCGCGCGCGACGGCGCCGAGTCCGTCCGCCTGGAGGTGCGCAACTCGTTGCCACCGGCGCTCGGCAAGCTGCGCGCTGACGGCTACCGGCTCGTCGGGCTCGAGCAGACGACGAACTCGCACGACCTGCACAGCTACGCGTTCCCGCGGCGCACCGCGCTCGTGATCGGAAACGAACGCGCCGGGTTGTCCGAGGCGGAGCTCGCGCTCATGGACGACTGCGTCGAGATCCCGGTCTGGGGCCTGCCGTACAGCTACAACGTGGCGACCGCGACGGCGATGGCGCTGTACGAGTACTGCCGGCAGTACCCCTCCTGATCCGCGACTTCGCCCTTCCCATGTGTGCTGAAGGGTGCGCCCAGCACACATAGCAGGGTCAAAGTGGGGGAGAGATGGCGCCCCGCAGGGCCAACACGTCCAGGGACGCGCGCGACGAGCCGAGCCGCTTCGTCCAGGACGTGCCCAGCTCGGCCACCTGCGCCGCGTCGAGGTAGTCCGCGGCGGTGAGCTGCCAGCCGGCCCGCGCGTACGCCGGTGCCAGCCTGGCAGCCGCGGTCTCCGGCGTGGGCTCGGCGGTGTCCCCGACCTCGGGCACCGGCGGCCGCCAGGCATGCAGGTTCAGCGTGATCAGGAACCGCGCGCCGGGCGAGCAGCGCGCGGCCACGGCGCGCAGCACCGCCTCGTCGGGCGCCGCCAGCGCGCGCAGCAGGCTGCCCCACGGCATCAGGCAGTGCACCTCGGTGATCGCGGTGAGCTCCGGCGGCAGCGCCTCGACCGCCGCCCAGACGAACAGCACGTTGGGCACGCCGCCCTTCGCCGGCTTGACGGCGGCGCGCGCAGCTGTCCGGCGCATCGCGTCCGGCCCCGCGTCCACGCCGACCACGAGAACGGACGGGCGCCGGCGTGCCTCGGCAAGGACATGCTTGCCGTCGCCGGTGCCGAGGTCGACGAGCAGCCCGCCGTCGTAGGGCGCGCGCAGCTCGGCCAGCGCCGTCGCGTCGAGGTCGACCGTCGTCTTGCCGACCACCCGCCGCACGGCGCCTAGCCTAGGCGGGTGCGACTCGGCGGCCATGGACACCCGGCGATCCGCGCCACGCACCACAAGACCCTCGAGCTGACCCGCGATCTCGAGATCACCGAGCGGGCGACCTGCGTCGTCGCCGTCGGCCTGGGGCAGCTGCCCGGCCCGCTGGCCGGCGACGTCCACCTCACCCTGCGCGTCGGGGACGAGTCGTTCGGCCTCGACGCGCGGGCCAACTCGTCCTGGGATCCGGCCGGCTCGGCGGTGGTGCGGCGTGGCCAGCTGCGCACGCCGGCCACCTTCGCCACGCACGCCACGGCCGCGGCGAGCGACCTGCCGCGCGCACTGGTCGAGCGGCTGCGCGACCCCGGCTGCCGGGTCGAGGTCGACGTCGAGCCGGTGCGCGGGCGGCCGTGCGCCGTGCTGTTCGCGCTCGACCCGAGCCGACACGAGGACGCCCGGCTGCGCGCCGAGCTCGCCGCCGCCGACCTCGTCGTGGCAGAGGACGGCGAGGCGGCCAGCCTGATCGGCGCCCGGGTCGCGACCGGCCCGGTCGAGGTGGCCGGCCGGGTACTCGTGCTGGCCACCCGCGAGCTGCCCGGTCAGACGGTCGTCGGCGCGCTGCGTGCCGTGGACGTCGAGACGGTGGGCCTGCCCGCCGCGCTGGCCGCGGCCGCCGCGTCGCCGTCCCGGGCGCCGCTGCTGCTCGCGCCGGAGGGCGGCGACCCGGACGACCTGATGCGCGACGCGCCGGCGAACGTCCGGCTCGTCCTCGACGTCGCCGCGCAGGACGCGGGACCGACGTTGCGCCGGGCGGCCCGCTTGCGCGGCACCAGCGGCGCGGTGGTCGTCCAGGGCAGCGCGCCGCCGGTGCACGTGCAGACCGACGCGCCGGTCGAGCTCTGGAGCAGGGAACGGGTGCACCTCTGCCTCGACCCGGCACCGGAGAGCACCGCTCTCGACCCGCGGGTGCGGCTGGCCGTGGACGGGCTGCTCGCCGACGGCGTCCCGACGAAGGCGGCCGCCCGGGCGCTGGCGGCGCTCACCGGCTGGGATCGCCGGCTCGCCTACGAGACCGTCCTCGCCTGGCCGCTCACTTGATCTCCCGGTGCACGGTTCGCCACACGCCGGCGACCAGTGGGAGGACGATCCACAGCACGGTCGCCGTCGCGAGTTGGGCCGCGTGGCCGTCCCACTGACCCAGCAGGAGCCAGTTGAAGGTGGTGCCGGGGTCGAGCCAGTCGCCCACCGCGTGCAGCACGGCGCCGAGGACGCCGAAGCCGATCGGCAGCACGAACATCAGCACGATCGCCGCCGCCGTGTTCTGGAGCACGGCGCCGAAGGCTGAACCGATCAGCATGTTCACCACGACGAACAGCGGGAAGCCGAGCAGCTGCGCAATGCCGAGGTTCGCATCGAGGTGCCGGCCGAACGCCGCGACGGTGCCGACCGTCGCCGCCACCACCACAGCGCCGAACGCGGCCGCGGCCAGCGACACCAGGACGGTGGCGACCACCTTCGCCCAGACCACTCGCGCGCGGCGGGGTTCCTGCACGAACGTGGTGAGCGCGGTCCGCTGCGTCCACTCGCTGGTCAGCGCGAGGATGCCGACGATCGGCAGCAACGAGGTCAGGAAGATTGCCGCGAACGACAGGTAGTCGAGGTAGGTCTGGTCGATGGAGCCCGCGGCCAGCGCCGGCGCCGCCATGATGGCGATCGTCGCGACGCCCGTCAGGACCATCAGCCAGCGCGCGGCGCGGGTGTCGGTGGCCTTGCCCCACTCGGCGCGGACCAGCCGGCCGAACGGGATGCCGGTCGCGGTCAGCTCGGTCATGCCGCGGCCTCCTCTTTCGGGGCAGTCAGCGAGAAGAACAGTTCCTCGAGCCCGGTCGCGTCGCCGCGGCGCAGCTCACTGAGCACGATCCCGTTCTCGAGCGCGACCCGCCCGATCCGCTCGAGGTCGAAGCCGGCGACGGAGGTGTCGACGGTCAATGACCCGTCGCGGTTCCTGCCTGCCGACGCGCCGGCGGCGGCGAGCGCGCGCAGCAGCGCGTCGGGCTGCGGCGAGCGGACGACGGCGCACGCAGTTGCCAGCAGTTCGCCGAGCGGGCCGGCCGCAGCCACCACACCGTCGGCGATGACGACGAGGTGATCGACCGTGGCCTGCACCTCGGAGAGCAGGTGGCTCGACAGCAGCACCGTGCCGCCGCGGTCGGCGAAGTCGCGCAGCAGGCGGCGCAGCCACGCGATGCCTTCCGGATCCAGCCCGTTCGCCGGTTCGTCCAGGATCAGCACCTGCGGCTCGCCCAGCAGCGCCTGCGCGATGCCGAGCCGCTGCCGCATGCCCAGCGAGTAGTTGCCCACCCGTCGGCCACCGGCGGCTCCGCCGAGCCCGACGGCGTGCAGCGCCTCGTCGGCCCGCCCGGTCGGCAACCCGGCGATCCGGGCGGCGATCTCCAGCGTGTGCCGGCCGGAGCGGCCCGGGTGCATGGCACCGGCGTCGAGCAGCACCCCCGCCACCCGGCTCGGATTGGGCAGCGCCACGAACGGACGGCCGGCCACCGTCGCGCGACCGCGATCGGGGTTGGTCAGCCCGGTGATCATCCGCAGCGTCGTCGACTTGCCCGCCCCGTTGGGCCCGAGGAAGCCGGTGATCGTTCCAGGCCGGCAGGTGAAGCTGACGTCGCGGACGACACTCGTGTCGCCGTAGCGCTTGGTGAGGTTCTCGGCGGTGATCATGCGTTCACGATCGCGGCCGGGCCGCGTCTCGCGCATCGGCCGATCGGGTGTGCGGCGGGGCTACTTTCGTCGAGGTGCACCCACGACCTTCGGTGGACGCGGCGGCCCGGCCCGGGCACCTACGCTCGGGTCGTGACCGACGCGCCTGCGCCGCGGCCGGGGACCTCGTACTCCCGGCTGGTGCCGTCGTCGCTGCTGCCGCCCGAGGATCCGGCGCGGCCTGCCGCCCGGCGCCGGACGACTCGGGACTGGTTCGTGGACCTCACGGCCATCGTGCTCGCCATCGGCATCGGACTGCTCGCCTTCGGCGATTCCTACGACCACGCCCGCCACGCACGTGCCGGACGGATCGGTGCTGCTCGACTGGGCGCTGGGCGGGGCGGCCTGCGCCGCGTTGTCGTGGCGGCGCACCCGCCCGGCGGCGGTCGCCGGGTTAGCCGCCGTGGCCTCCGCGGCGTCCGGGTCGGCCGGCGGGGCAGCGCTCATCGGCCTGTTCAGCGTCGCCGTGCACCGGCGGACGACGGTCGCGGTGGCCGTCGGCGCGCTGAATCTGGCGGCCGCGGCGGCGTTCGCCCTGTACCGCCCGCAGGACTCCGGGTTCTGGGTCAATGCCGTCCTCGGGGTCGCCGCGGTTGCCGTGGTCACGGCGATCGGCATGTTCGTCCGCGCCCGCAGGCAGCTGGTGTGGACGCTCCGGGCGCGCGCCGAGCGGGCCGAGGCCGATCAGCAGCAGCATGCCGAGCAGGCCCGCCGCGCGGAGCGGACCCGGATCGCCCGCGAGATGCACGACGTGCTCGCCCATCGGATCTCGCTGCTCGCGTTGCACGCCGGCGGGTTGGAGCTGCGGCCCGACCTGCCGGGCGATCAGGTCCGCGAAACCGCGGCGCTGCTGCGCTCGACCGCGCACCGCGCGCTCGAGGAACTGCGCGGCGTGATCGGCGTCCTGCGCGACGACGGTGAGGACGCGCCCGCGCAACCACAGCCGCGGCTGCGCGACATTGCGCGACTCGTCCAGGACACCCAGCGCACCGGTGTGAAGATCGACTTCCGGATGACCCTGCCGGACGGTGCCCACCCGCCAGACGCGCTCGGCCGCGACGCCTACCGGATCGTCCAGGAGGCGCTGACGAACGTGGCGAAGCACGCGCAGGGCACCGCCACCTCGGTGCAGGTCAGCGGCGCACCCGGTTCGGGGCTGCACGTCGCGGTCCGCAACAAGCTGCCGGTCGGGCTGCCCGCCGTGCCGCTGCCCGGCGCCGGCCGCGGGCTGCTCGGCCTGCAGGAGCGAGTGACCCTGGCCGGCGGCACGCTCACCTGCGGCCCACACGACGACGAGTTCGTCGTCGACGCGAGGCTCGCATGGGCGTGAGGGTGCTGCTCGTCGACGACGACCCGCTGGTACGAGCCGGGCTGCGGATGATCCTGTCCTCGGCCGACGACGTGGACGTGGTGGGCGAGGCCGACGACGGTGCCGCCGCCGTCCAGGCGGTGCGGGCACACTTCCCGGACGTCGTGCTCATGGACATCCGCATGCCGGGGACGGACGGCATCAGCGCCACCAAGCAGGTGCGCGCGCTGGCCGACCCGCCGCAGGTCATCGTCCTGACCACGTTCCACGCCGACGACTACGTGTTGCGGGCGCTGCGCGCCGGCGCGAGCGGCTTCCTCCTGAAGGACACCGCTCCGGCGGACATCATCCAGGCCGTCCGGCTCGTGCACGCCGGCGATGCGATGCTGTCCCCGTC
Organism: uncultured Actinomycetota bacterium; assembly: GCA_963797455.1. Lineage (GTDB taxonomy): Bacteria > Actinomycetota > Actinomycetes > Mycobacteriales > Jatrophihabitantaceae > Jatrophihabitans. The sequence goes on from CAWCPK010000001.1 coordinate 1,884,230, forward strand.
CGTGACCCGGACGCTGCTCGGCACGCTCGCCGACGGGCGCGCCGACGAGCGACGCTCGGCCGCCCTCGAGAAGCTCGCCCGCCTCACCGAGCGGGAACGCGACGTGGCCCTCGAGGTCGGCGCCGGCGCATCGAACGCCGAGGTGGCCGCCCGGCTGTACATGAGCGAGGCGACGGTGAAGTCACACGTGTCGCGGCTGCTGAGCAAGTTGGACGCCGCCAACCGCGTGCAGATCGCGATCGTGGTGCACGACGCCGGGGTGGCGTGAGGACCGTCCTCAGCCGAGGACCGGCTCGAGCGCGGCGCGCAGCACCGCCGCGGTGAGCGGCATCGCGATCAGGAACAGCGCACCGGCACACGCTGCGATCTCCTGCATCGGCCGGGAGCCGCGGGCGGTCACGAACCCGAAGGGCCGGCGGTCGCCGGACGAGCGCAGCGCGGAGAGCAGGTCGATGCCGGTCAGCTGAGGCAGGTTCCAGTCCGAGAGGACGAGATCCGGGTTCTCCTCGAACACCTTCGTCAGCGCGTCCCGGCCGTCGACGGCCTCGACCACTTGGCAGTCCTCGTAGCCGGCCTCACGCAGGGTCCGGACAACCGCCTGCCGCATGTCCCGACTGTGGTCGGCTACGAGGATCTTCATGGCGTTCTCCTCCGATGCCCACCAAATCGGCAGCTACGGACGGGAGTTGAGCGAATCGTCAGGCATCCGCGCGCAGCTGCGTCAGCCCGCGATCGGCACGGCGCGCATCTCAGCGAACGCGTTCGTCGCACAGAGCCGCTCGGCCAGCGTCGACCGCGACGCGACGGCGGCGCAGTAGGCCTCGCGCACCACGGTCTGGCCACGGGAAGCGGCAACCGGTGCCGTCGCTTCCTCGTCGGAACCGGTCTTCATCCCGGCACGCAGCATCGCGAGGGCCTCGGAACGCAGCTGCGAGACGCGCGATTCGGTGACGCCCAGCTCGGCCGCGATGTCGGCCATCTTGCGCTGGGCGAAGAAGTACTCCTCGACCACGGTGCGTAGCCGCTCGGGCAGTTCGGCGATGGCGTCTTTCAGCATGCCGAGCTGCTCGCGGCGCACCAGCAGGTTCTCCGGGCCGTCGGCTGCGGTCGGCAACAGGTCGGCGGTTTCGTCCGGGGTGAGGCTCTGCAGGCTGAGGACGGAGGCGCGATGCACGTCGACGTCCAGCGCGTCCAGGTCCTCGAGCGGCAGGCCCATGGCCGCCGCGATCTCGTGCCGGTGCGGGCTGCGGGACAGGCGAGCGGCCAGCATGGCGCGGACCGACTCCACCTCGCGGGCCCGGGACCGGACGGCGCGGCTTGCCCAGTCCATAGTGCGCAGCTCGTCGGTGAGGGCGCCGCGGATCCGGATGGCGGCGAAGCGGGCGAACGGCACGCCGCGCGTGGGGTCGAAGCCGCGAGCACTCAGGACGAGCGCGACGGTTCCGGCCGACACGAGGTCGTCGCGGTTCACGTGTGCGGGAAGGCGGTGCATCAACTCGCGCACCAGGTGCCCGACCAGGGGCAGGTGCTCGGTGATGAGTTCGTCGCGCGTCGGTACATATGCGCTGACCCGCAGGTGTTCGGTGCTGGTGGCTGCGGCCGTCACGGCGGACCTCCTGTGGGCCTCCTGGCCGGGTCGGTCCCGACGACCAGGCCTTGGTGATCCCCCGCGGATCGTTACCGGCTCCTTGCGGCGCCGCTCGTACGTTAGATCGAAGTAAAGTGATCGTGACACAGACTCATTAAGCTTCACAAGACCTTCACGCAGGAATTTCTAACTGGAGGCTCACATCAGGCAAATAGGGCCGAAGGTCCCGGCCAAAAGGGGGGGGCCAAAAGGGGTGAATCGGGAGGTACCGCGTGTTTGCCGGGCCAGGCTCAGGTCGCGGCGGGTCCTGCCGATGTTCACTGCATGCTGCAAATGGAGCGTGGGGCGCCGATGACACGAGAGACGGTTGTCTACAACGCCGTATCCAATGCGCTATGGCTGCAACGCGAGACGCTCCAGACGCTGCTGTTCCGGCTCGTCTGCGAGAACCTGGTGCTCACCTCCGGCTCCGACCGCTGGCTCGCGCGCGCCGACGACGAGGTCCGCGCCGCCGTCGAACGGCTGCGCAACGGCGAGCTACTGCGCGCCGCCGAGGTCGACGAGCTCATCCAGCTGCTCGGCCTGGACGCCGCCGCGAGCCTGGGCGAGCTGGCCGCCGCCTCCCCCGAGCCATGGGACACCCTGCTCGCCGATCACCGCACCGCGCTGCGAACGCTCGCCTTCGAGATTCAGGACGTCGCCGAGGAGAACCGGCATCTGCTGGAGTCCGGTTCCCGGGCCGTGCACGACACCCTGGCCGAAATCAGCCGCGTGGTGACGCGCTACGACGAGACGGGTCGGGCGGTGCGCACCCACCCGAGGTCGATGCTGCTCGACGAGCAGGTCTGAGGATGAGCAACACCTACCGCGGCATCACCTGGGCCGGCTCGGCGCTGCCGGGCACCGATCGGTCGACGGCATCCGGATCGATGGCGGGACTGCAGTCCGCCGCGTCGCGGTTGAGCTCGCTGCCGGCCGAGGTCTCGTCCAGCGATCAGCTCAGCACTCCGCCCGACGACCCGTCGGGGTCGGTGCGCGCGATTCAACTGCGCGCCGCGAGCAAGCGATACGCGCAGTACGACGCCAGCGCGAGCGACGCCATCGGCTGGCTGTCGGCCGGCGACGCCGCCTACACCCGCGCCGTCTCGCTCGTGCAGGACGCGCGCACGCTGACGGTCCAGCGCCTCAGCACGAGCGTGCACAGCTGCACCGCTTCCGCGGCGATCGCCGACCAGATCGACGCGATCCGCGCGTCGCTCATCAAGGTCGCGAACACGACCTACAACGGCCGGCCGGTCTTTGGCGGCACGACCCCGGGTGCCGCGGCCTACGACAGCAGCGGCAACTACGTCGGCGACTCGGGTGCCGTCGCACGTACCGTCGGCGAGAACGTGACCGTGCAGATCAATCAGAACGGGCCGCAGGCTTTCGGCAGCGGTACCTCGGATCTGTTCGCCGTGCTCAGCGACATCTCGACCCACCTTCGGACGGACCGCACCGCACTGCCGGCCGACCTCATCGCATTGGACGGCGCGTTGTCGACGATCAGCTCCGCGCAAACAGGTGAACGCGCGGCCTATCGCCGGGTACAGAACGCCCAGGCGGTCTCGTCCTACGCCGAATCCCGCCTCGCGGGCCAGCTCTGCGAGCTGCCGGACATCGACCCCGCCGAGCTCGCGGTGCAGGTGACGACCGCGAACGTCACCTACCAGGCGGCGCTCGAGACGACGGCGAGCGTGCGGCAGCTGTCCCTTCTGGACTTCCTGAGGTGAGCGCGCACGCAACGACGCTCATGAGCAACGCCGTGCTGCCGATGTGCGAGCGCCTACCCAATCACTAAGCTCGCGTCGAGCGACGCTTGCGGAGCGAACCGCTAGCACAGGCTCCGCCGGTCAAACGAGCGAAGCGAGGCTTGATCGTGCTGATACTGACGCGGCGCGCCGGCGAGAACGTGGTCATCGGGGACGACATCGTCGTCTCCGTCGTCGAGGTGCGCGGTGACGCCGTGCGGATCGGCATCCAGGCACCCCGCTCGGTGAGCGTGCACCGCCAGGAAGTCTGGCTCGAGCTGCAGCGCGCGAACGAGGGGGCCGCCTCGCCCGGCGAGGGCGCGGTGGCCGCGCTCGGAGCCGAGGTGGGCTCCCTCGTCCCGAACGGTCGCGAGGGCACGCACCGCCCGCGCCGCGATCGATCCTGAACGACGTGGGCCTCTACGCCGACCGCGTCCTCCCGCACCTCGTCGACCGGACGTGCGGGGTGAAACACCTCTACCCGCTGCGAGAGCGGGTCTGCGCGGGGCTCGCCGGCTCGGTCGTCGAGATCGGCTTCGGCTCCGGCTCGAACGTCGCGTTCTACCCGGGCGACGTCACGCACGTGACCGCCATCGAGCCGGCGGACGTGTCGTGGAAACTTGCCGCGAGGCGGCTGCAGGACAGCGCTGTCCCGGTCGAGCGGTCTGGGCTGGACGGGCAGTCACTGCCGTTTCCGGACGGCACCTTCGACGCGGCGCTCTCGACCTGGACCTTGTGCACGATCCCGGATGTGCTCGCGGCCCTGCGCGAGGTCCGGCGCGTCCTCAAGCCGGGCGGCCGGCTGCATTTCGTCGAGCACGGACTCGCGCCGGACGCCGAGGTGCAGCGCTGGCAGCGCCGCCTGGAGCCGATCCAGAAGCGGATCGCCGGCGGCTGCCACCTCACCCGACCGATCGTCGAGCTGATCACCACTGCCGGCTTCACGATCACCGACCTCGACGTGTTCTACGAGCCGCACGCGCCGCGGCTCCTCGCCGCCGACTCGCTGGGCGCCGCCTGCACCTAGCTCACGGCCAGCGCTCGTCCGTCCAGGTCGCAGCATCCCACGGGGTGCGCGAGTGCGAGATCTGAAGTTCGCCGGGCGACGCGGTGATCAGCTGGCCGAAGACGGTCGCGTACGTGTCGGTCTCGAACGGATGGCGGACGATCAGCGCGGTCCGGTCGTCGGTCGGCGGGCGTTCGGTGACGACCTCGAGCCACCGCCGGGACGCGAACTGCGGCGCCAGGCGGATCGCCTTCTCGTCGCTACCGTCCAGACCGCGTGACGTGAAGACGTGGGTACCCGGCTCGATGTCGTGGCGGCACAGCTCGGCTGCGTCCCACGTCCACGCCGTCACCCCGACCGGGCCGGCGAGGACGAGCGTGAAGCTCGCCATCTCGCGGTGCTCGACCCGCTGCGGCCACGCCACGCCGGCAGCCACCGCGGCCAGAGGTAGCACCCCGCGCGACGGGGTGCCGGTGTGCCGCTCGATCCGATTGAGGACCAGCGCGGTGACGCCGGTGTCGAGGTCGGAGACGCACCAGCTGCCCCCGGCCAGCCGGTCCCGCCCGCCGATCACCGACGGCTGCTCCGGCCACCAGGTGCCGGGTGGGTCGAAGTCGCGGGACACGAACTCGTCGCGGATCGCGAGGATGTGCACCCGCCCGCCGGGTTGCCAGCGGGTAACCACGGTGCACATGCGATCGACCGTAACCCCGGCCCGTCGCTACGCCGGCACGGGTGCCCTCGCCAGTCCGGTCAGCGTCGGGTTCAACCACGGACTCGGCGAGACCTTCCACGCCTTGTCCGGCGCCGGGCTGCAACTGACGGACTTCGACGAACACCGCGGGGTCCCGTGGAACCCGCTGGGTGACGCCATGATCGCCAGTCCGGAATATCCCGGCGAGTACGTGCTGGCGAGCGGGTGCGACCGGATGCCGCCGAGCTACACCCTGCAGGCCGTGAAGCCACGCCACTGACGGCGTCGAGATTGGTCAGAACGGGAGTGGGTCGTCCTCGACTGGATCGTGGTCGGGATGGTCGGCCTCGGCCGTGTCTGCGGCGCCCGGCTCGCTGGTGGTGTCGATGGGTAGTTGGTCGGGTGGTCGGGCGTAGGTGTGCCCGGACGGTGAGGTCCAGCGGGTCGTGCCGTCGGGGTCGCGGTGGACCTGCCAGGTGGTTTCGTGCTTGAGGTGGTGGTGTCGCGAGCAGAGGGGTTGCAGGTTGGCGGAGCAGGTGGTGCCGCCGGGCCAGGGTTCGATGTGGTCGAGCTCGCAACGGACGGCGGCGCGCCGGCAACCGGGAAAGCAGCAGGTCTGCTGTTGGAGCCGTACGAGGCGGGCGATCCGGTTGGGGGGTCGATAGGTGCGGCTTGCGACGTCGACCAGGCGGCCGGCGTGGTCGGTGACCAGGCGGCGCCAGGTGCCGGTGGGGTCGAAGGCGATCGCGCGGGCCAGGACGGCGGGGATCGGGCCGTAGCCGTCGAGTTCGCCGGGCTGCTCATCGGTGCCGAGCAGGGTCGACAGCGCGACGGTCACGTTGACCGCCGGCTTCAGCCCGCCGCCGGTCTCCGGGCTGCCGACGTCGGTGCCGACGGCGAGCGCGATCAGCGCGTCGGCGCGGCGCTGGTCGGCGGTGCGGGACACTCCTGCAGCTGCGTCGCGGTGTTTCATCGCGTCCGCGTCGGCATTCAGGCGGGCGTGCAGGGCGGCGGCGCCGGCGGCGGGGAGTAGTGCCCATTGTTCGGTGACGCCGTCGGGTTGCGGCGTGAACACCACCCGCCGGTCGTCGAGGGCGTTCTTGTGCCGCTCCTCGGCGTCGCGCGGGTCGGCCGCGGCGACTGCGCGGCGCACGGCGGCGGTGAACTGGGCCACCGACTGCTGCCCGGCGCGGGCCAGCACCCGTTTCTCCACCTTGGCCACGACCGGCTCGGGCAGCGCGATGGTGGCCTCGACCAGGCGGCTGGCGTGCCGCAGCGTGAGCTGGGCGCGCTCCAGCATCGCCAACGTCGCCGGGAGCCGGGTGACCAGGTCGGTGGCGGCGTGCAGCTTGGCTGCCGCGGTCTGCGGGGCGATGCGCAGCACGCAGGCCACGTCCTCACGGACCCAGTACTTGTCCCGCGCCGGGTCGCCGTCCAGGCCCGGCACCGGGTCTCTGTGCATCGCGTGCAGCAGTCGCTGCTCCCGAGCGTCCAGTGCGGCGCGTTGAGCCTGCAGCACGGTCAGTTGCTCGACCCGCTCGGCGTGGGTGAGCAGCGCGAAGTCGGCGATCGACCCCAGCACCGCTACCTCGCACATGCATACGATTTTACGGCCTGGTCAAGGCCCGCATTGCCTTATCCACAAGGGAATCCAGCGTCTTGCGCGGCTATCCACAATCGGTTGGAGACGAGCCGAATTTGTCAGACGACCGTGCTACGCGACCCCGCTGAACCGCTCGCCGGCAACGCAGAAGTGTGCACGGATCAACCGCCCGTCGATGCGCTCTTGCTCTTCGATAGGTGCGCGTACCTCAGAACGACTCGATGGCCGACTTCGCGGTCACGACCGTTCTCAGTCATGTAACGCGTCCGCTGCTCGTCGAGACCGCAGAATGGCGGTGCGCGCCGCCGCGCGTGACACGAGAGGATCCCGCCGTGGCTACCGACCTCATCACCACCCGCCGGTCGTTGCACGCCGTTGCCGAGCTCGTCCTCGCCGGGCCGCAGTTCCGCGGGAACGGCGACATCCGGTTGCGGGTGCGGGCCGGCGGGTTCAGCACCGTGGTCGGTCCGGACGTCCGGGTGGCGGAGGCGTCCGTCGTCCGCGACGACGTCGTCGTCCCCATCGACGGCCAGACCCCCGCCGCGATCGCGAACGAACTCGGCCTGCACGCGAGCGGTCTCGATGACGTCTACTCCGGTGGCTGCGGCGCGGGACTCGACGACGTGCTCGCTGCCTCGCCGGACCATGCCGGCTTCCTCGCGACGTGCTTCGTCGCGGGGGAGGACGCGCTCACGCGGTTCGCCCCAGAGGCGGAGCGGACGCTGTGGCCGGAGCACTTCGACGTCGCCATCAGGGTCGACGAGGTCAACTACGGTGTCTCGCCCGGCGACGACCAGGTGCCCGAGCCGTACGCCTACGTCGGGCCGGCCAAGGTCACCGACGACCCGTTCTGGACCGCCCCGTTCGGCGCCGTCCTGCGGCTAGCGGCGCAGCCGTCCGTCGACGCGATCGTCGCGTTCTTCACGGCCGGACGGGCTGTCGCGACAGCGCGCTAGCGATCACGAAGCACCCGGCCAGCGCCGCCGCCGCGCCGCCCGAGACGAGCAACGGCACCCGGCCGCCGTCGCCCCACGCGAAGCCGGCCCACAGCCCGGCGACGAGGATGCCGCCACCGGACAAACCCTGGAAGATCCCCTGCGCCGAGCCCTGCCGACCGGTCGGCGCGAGCGAGGAGATCCACGCCTTGCCGACGCCGTCCGTCGCCGCCGTGAACCCGCCGTAGACCACGAGCAGCGGCAGGATCGCCGCCGTGCCGTGCGCCAGCCCGAGGCCGAGGTAGCACGTCGCAAAACAGGCCAGGCCGATGGCGAACACCAGCGGGCGCGGCACCCGATCCGACAGCGCGCCGAACGGGTAGGACAGCGCCGCGTACACCGCGTTGTAGAGGACGTACGCCCCGATGACGGCCGCGACGCCGTAGCCCAGCTGGTGCACCTTCAGCAGCAACAGCGCGTCCGGGAAGTTGATCAGGGAGAACACCGTCAGCGCCGCGACGACCCGCCAGTACGCGTTGGATAGCGGCTCGCCGGATTCCTGTCGCGCCGTCTTCGTCACCGCGACGGGCGCCCGCGGCTCGCGGACCGCCCCCACGAGCAGGACGCTCGCGGCCGCCGGGACCACCGCGATGACCAGCAGCGGACGGATGTGGTGGTGCAGCAGCTCGTAACCCGCCAGGCCGATGAGCGGTCCGATGACGGCGCCGGCGGTGTCGGCCGTGCGGTGCAGGCCGAACGCACGCCCGCGCGCTTCCAGCGGCACGCCGACGACGAGCAACGCGTCGCGCGGCGCGCCGCGGATGCCCTTGCCGAGCCGGTCGACGACCCGGCCGAGCAGGACGACCGGCCACACGAACGCGACGGCGATGAGCAGCTTGCCGACCGCGGCGAGTCCGTACCCCACGCCGATCAGCGGACGGCGCCGAAACCGGTCCGAGAGCTTGCCGGACGCGAGCTTGGTGATGGAGGCGGCACCCTCGGCGGCACCCTCGACGGCGCCCACGACCGCGGTCGGCGCGCCGAGCACGCTGGTCAGGAAGATCGGCAGGATCGGGTACAGCAGTTCGCTCGCCGCGTCCTGCAGCAGCGAGACGCCGGACAGGACGAGCAGGTTGCGACTCAACCACGCCGGACGTGACACGCGTCATGCCCCGCTTCGCTCGTTCACCCCCAGCACGCTAGCCGGGTCGTTCGGCCCTACTTCACCGTGGCCCGGTCACGTTCCCTTGGTGGAGGAGGTGGGCGATGTCGCGGGCTCCAGGCGTACGGCACCAGCACAGCGACGCGGGCGACCGCCCGTTCCTGGTGATCTGGGAGGCCACCCAGGCGTGCCCGCTCGCCTGCCGGCACTGCCGCGCCTCGGCGCAGCCGAACCGCAACCCCGGCGAGCTGACCACCGACGAGGCCATCGACCTGATGACGCAGGTGGCCTCGTTCGGCACCCCGCCGCCGCTGTTCGTGATCACCGGCGGCGACCCGTTCCAGCGCCCGGACCTCCTGGAACTCGTCGGCCGCGGCACCGCGCTGGGGCTCCCCGTCGCCGTCTCCCCGTCCGGCACCCCGACACTCACCCGCGCGGCGCTGACGGCGTTGCACGACGCCGGGGCGCGCGCGATCTCGCTGTCCGTCGACGGCTCCACCGCTGCCATCCACGACGCGTTCCGGCGCGTCCCGGGCGTCTTCGACCTCACCCGCGACGGCTGGCTGGCCGCTCGCGAGATCGGGCTGCGGGTGCAGATCAACACCACCGTGACCCGGCACAACCTGCACGACCTGCCGAACGTCGCCCGCCTGGTACGCGACCTCGGTGCGATGACCTGGAGCGGCTTCCTGCTGGTGCCGACCGGGCGCGGCGCCGCGCTGGGCTCCCTCACGCCGGCCGAGGTCGAGGACGTCCTCAACTGGATGTACGACGTCGGCGCCGCGCTGCCGACGAAGACAACCGAGGCGCACCATTTCCGGCGCGTCGTCTTGCAACGTCAGGTGCTCGCCGCACGCGGCATCGACCCGGTCGCCGCGCTCGGGCTGGGGGACCTCTACCGGTCGCTCGGCGAGAAGACTGCCGAGCTCGGGCTGCTCGACGGCGCCGCGCGGCCACGGCGCTCGCCCATGGACATCAACGCCGGCCGCGGCTTCGTGTTCGTCTCGCATCTGGGGACGGTGCACCCGAGCGGCTTCCTGCCGGTCGGCGCCGGCAACGTCCGGGACACCCCGCTGCCGGAGATCTACCGGCACTCCGAGCTGTTCACCAGCCTGCGCGATCGTTCCCGGCTCACCGGCCGGTGCGGAGCCTGCGAGTTCGCGCCGGTGTGCGGCGGCTCGCGGTCGCGGGCGTACGGGGTCACCGGCGACGCGTTCGCCGAGGAGCCCTGGTGCGCTTACCTGCCCGGCAGCTTCCCGTTCCAGGACGACATCGCCGCCCTGCTCGGCCGCCCGGCCTGAGCACAGAAAGCCGACGTCGCGCTACACCGACGGATGGCCCGCCGAGCTGGTCGCCGACACGACCGTTGATCAATACCCGTGGAACCACACTGGCGTGTGGCTGTGGGGGTGTCGATCAGGCGCGGCAGTGGCGCGGGTCGACGTTTCTCCCCGCACGCGGGGCTTGATCGTGGGAACGTGTGCGATGAGGATCTTGGCTCGCGCGGCGGCCGAGGCGAGGCGAGCGGGAAGCGGGACGGCGTGCGGGTACTGGTAGTGGAGGACGAGGTTCCGCTGGCTGATGCCGTCGCGCGCGGGCTGCGGCGCTACGGGATGAGTGTGGACGTCGCCTACGACGGCGATGACGGGTTCGGCAAGGCCACGTCGCTGGGCTACGACGTGGTGGTGCTCGACCGGGACCTGCCAGGGGTCAGCGGCGACGAGATCTGCCGCACGGTTGCGGCAGCCGATCCCATCACGCGCGTCATCATGCTGACGGCGAGCGCCTCGGATTCAGATCGGGAGTTCGGGCTGTCGCTGGGCGCCGCGGACTACGTGACGAAGCCGTTCGTGTTCGCCGATCTCGTCGAGCGGGTCCGGACCGTGGGCGGCACCTCGTGAGCGGCGCCGGATCTGCACCGCGGTCAGCACCAGGAAACCCAAGCCGAAAAGGATGTACCAGTTTGAGATGGCAATTTGGAACCGAGTGAGGTGCAGCTCTTCGGAGTTCTCGTGCGGAATCGCCCACACCGCGAAGGACTGAAAGATGAGCACGGTCGGGATGATCCAGCGCCGGGCCTGGAACCAGATCAATGCCACCAGCGGTAGGTACCAGACCCAATGGTGACTCCATGCAATTGGCGACGTGAGCAGGCCGGTGACAGCGGCGGCGGGTAACCCCCAGCGATCGCCCAGCACCCGATAAGCGAGCGTCGCGCACGTCAACCCGGCAACCAGGACCACGAGAACCAATATCAATTCCGTCGGCCGGGTGTCGCGAGTGTGATCCATTCGGACGAGCATCCCGCGCACCGTTTGATTCACCGCGTTCTCGAGCCTGCCGACGCGGTGCGGATCGAAGAGATAGTCCGTCCAATACCGCCAGGTGTCTCGCGGCGCAATCAGCGACGAGAGCCCGAGGGTGGCCGCGAACGTGCCGACGGCCGTGGCCGCGAAGCGCCACCGTCGGGTCAGCAACAGGTAGCAGATGAAGATGCCCGGCGTTACTTTGATTCCCGCGGCCAGGCCGACTCCGATGCCCCGTGCCCGTGACTGCGCCGGGCGGGTGAAGTCCCAGAGAACCAGGGCGATGAGCAGCATATTGATCTGGCCGTAGCCCAGCGTCTTGAATACCGGCTCGCTCCACAGTCCGATCGCGGAAATCAACAGGCCGACCTTCAGTGCCTGCTCGGGAGAAGCCCCGGCCATTCGACACGAAATGACGGCGACCCAGATAAGCATGATGATGATGGAGAGAACCATCAGAATCGACGACAGCTGCAACGGCAGCAAGGACGCCGGCACGAACACGATGGCCGCGAACGGCGGATAGGTCGCGTAACCCTCGACCCCCGGCAAATGCCCGTACAACCCCCAGCCGTGCCGGATGGCCATACCTTCGATACGGTAGATCTTGAAGTCGCTCAGCGTCGCGTGGGAAATGAACAGCCGAAAGACTCCGTACATAACCACCGAGACGACGAGAACCGCGATCCGCCACCGCAGCGACGTGTCACCACGCAGTTGCTGGACCCACTCCCGTGTCACCGGGCGACGATACAGGGCTCGAGCTTGCGACAACTTCGCGCCGACATCGCCGACTCAGCAGCGCGCCGGGCCGAACGGACGGTGATCGGTGCGCCGGTACACGTACACCGTGATGGCGCCCAGGCCGAGTCCGTACGGGCTCGCAGACGTCGTGCGAACTTCCTGCCAGGCCGGACCGGTCATGGGAGAAACGCTCACCACGTAGCAGTCGCTCGACCGCGGGAAGAACTGCGCCCACATGTCACCCGGGTACTGGTCGTTGCCGTTCTTGACCGCGTTTCGATCGAGCGCCGTGCCGGCGTGCGTTCCGTTCCAGGCCGAGCCGGCGTTGATCGCGGTCGGCGGCACACCGTCCTGAGTCAACCGGACGGCCGCGTCCCACACGGCGTGGTCGCGAACGTAGGTCGACAGCGTCAGGCTCGCCGACATGAGGCAGAGGAACGCGACGATCACTGTCACGCCGACGGTAGAGATCCGACGTCGCGTCCGGGACGGCCGCTCCTCGATGCCGAGCCGTGGTTCGCGCCGGCTCAGGAGCACGACTGCGACGACCGGGAGGATCGGCAGCAGATATCGGTCGTACTGGTGCTCATCCAGAAATGCGAGCACGACGCCCAGCAGCGCTGCCAACGCGGCGTAGCTGAAGAGGATGAACCGACGCGCATCCTGGCCCCGGAGAGCCCTCAGCGGTCTCCCGCGGCGCTGTACGTAGGCGCCGATCTCCCCTGCGACAACCACCGTCGACGCTATCGCGACGATTTGCACCAGGCTCCACACGAGCACGTCGAACACCGGTGGCGCAGTGCCGACGACGGCGGTGCGATATGCGCCCGCCCGCTCGACGTAATTGGTCAGCAGCACCGAATGTGGCGCGACGGCGAGCAGCACACCCGATGCGCCAAGTCCCGCTACCCAGCCCAGCACCGTGCCCCGCGATACGTCCTTGCGCCTTCTCGACAAGATCACGAACCGAAGGACGAGGGGCGACAGGGCGAACGCGAGCGTGAAGAGCCCGCGGATCGAGTTGTTCACCCCGGCGAGCAGATCGAAGGACGAGAGGCCGAAGGGCGGCGCGTCGGCATGCGGGAGGCCGTGGCGGGCGCGTTCGAGCACATAACAGACGGCGATCGTGGCGGCCCCGCCGCCGATCGCTTCGTAGCGAAGGCGCCGCGGAGCCGATCCGTCGATCAGCGCGAAGAGCGCCACCGCGATCGGAACCACGATCGTCTGCTCGCGAACCGTGAAGGCGAGCACCGCGAACACGAAGCTCGCCAGCATCGCCAGTTCCCGTTCGGTCTCGAACGCCTTGATGCCGAAGTACAGCGCCGCCCAGGCCGCCGCAGTCGAGGGCAGGTCCGTCATGAACGACGTGGACAACAGGCCGAGGGCGGGCCAGGCAGCGACAACGCAGACGAGGAGCAGCGCGCGCCGCTCGCCGATCAGCCGCCGTGCCACGAGGAAGACCAGCCAGATCCAGGCAACGCCCGCGACCGCGCTGAATACGTCGAGAGTGCGGACGTTCGCTCCGAGCATCCAGAGGAACGGCTGCGCAGCCGTCAGCTGGCCTATCAGGAACATCTGCCCGAAGCCGTGCAGCACGATCCGATGGCTGTCGTGCTGCTCGAGCGCCGACCGCACGTAGGACCAGTCATCATTTTCGGGTATGGCACCCGTCTTGATCCTGATCGCCAAAGAGCCGCCGACGACCGTCAGCGCGACGATCCACACCAATGCGGAGCCGTAGCGCAACGGACGCTGCCGACCACCTGGACCCGCTGCCGGCAACGGTGGGGCGTCCGGCTTCACACGAGATCAGGTGCATCGAGGTCGATCCGTAGCGGGAACGGCTCGACCGCCTCGTACCGCCCGGTGACGGCGTAGTCGGCCGTCATCGCCCACTCCTCATGCCCGAGAGTTTCGCATGACGCTTACCCGTCCGATCGGCACTAGCTCTCCGCGTCGATCTTGAGCACCCCGCCCTGGCGGACGAAGCGGAACTGCGTGTGCTGGGTGACGACCCGGCCGTCCTTGTAGTGGTACGTGAGCGTGGCCGACGCGCCGTGCGGCGGCTCGCCACGCGCGTTGCTGACATCCACCCGCTCGACGCTGTTCCAGTAGTCGTCGTACGCCGGGCGGTTCTGGGCCTTGATGTTCTGGAAATGCTGCGTCAGCAGCGCCCAGCCGGCGTCGAGGTCGCCAGGGACGACGTTGAAGTAGTCGACGACCGCGTTCGCGAGATCCGCAGCGGCGGGTGCACCGTTGCCACGCGGAGCGACGGGGAGGAGGATGTCACGGTCGTCGACGGCGTGTTCGACGGCACCGTGGTGGTGGCCTGGCCGCTCGTCCTCCTCTCGTCGCCGCCGGATCCGCCGAGCAGGACGATCCCGAGCACCGTGCCGAGTGCGACGACGAGCAACGCGGCGACGATCGGCCACCACGAGCGCCGCCGCCGACCTTCACCGGGCGAAGCGGGGTAGCCGATCGGCTGCGGCGCGGCCGCGAACACCTGGGTGCCGCCGGCCGCGACCGGAGCGGGCCACGCCGGCCGCTGGGTATTGATGACCTGGGTCGTCGCGCTGCTCGGCGAATCACCGGTCAGCGCGTGCAGGGCCGGGAGGGTGTTCGCGACCTCGACCATCGCGGGCCGCCGATACCCGTCGGGGGACATCATCCTCGTGCAACATCGGGGTGAGCGGGCCGCTGCGGGTCGGCGGCTCCCACTCACCCGAAGCGACCCGGTGCAGAACCGCGATCGGGTTCGTCTCGCCAGCACCGACCGGAGGCCGGCCCTCGACCGCCATGTAGAGGGTGGCGCCCAGCGAGTAGACGTCGCTGGCGAAGTCCGACGCGGCGCCGCGGGCAACTTCCGGGGCGAGGTAGGCGGGCGTGCCGGTGACCATGCCGGTCGAGGTCAGGGTGCTGTCGTCGAACGCGTGCGAGATGCCGAAGTCGGTGATCTTCGCGGAACCGTCGTCGGCCATCAGGACGTTGCCCGGCTTGACGTCGCGGTGCACGATGCCGGCCCGGTGGGCCGCGGCCAGCGCGGCGGCCACCTGCGTGCCGATCCGGGCAACCTCGGCCGGCGGGAGGGGGCCGTTCGCGTCCACGACTTGCTGCAGGCTGCGCGAGGGGACGTACTCCATGATCAGACAGGGGCTGCCGCGGTCGTCGACGACGTCGAACACTCGAACGGCGTTGGGGTGCTGCAAGCGCGCCGTGATGCGCGCCTCGCGCATCGCCCGCTGGACTGCGACGTCGCGCTCGGCCTTCGTGAACCACGTCTGCAGGTGCAATCGCTTGACAGCGACCGGAGCGGTGCAAGCGCTCGTCCCAGCCCTGCCAGACGGTGCCCATGCCGCCGGACGCGAGTTTGCGATCCAGCCGGTACCGCCCGCCGATACCGGCATCGGCATCAGGCACCAGCATCTCCTCGTGTCGTCGTGAGCGGGCATCAGCCGTAGCTCGAACATACCCACGCATTCCGTTGCAACACGGGTGCCGTCCGGTGATCTCGCCGCGCTAACCTCGGATCGTGCCGGACGACGCCGAACGCCACGGGCGGGTCGAGAACGTCCTGGCCGACGCGCAGCCCCGCCCCCGTCCGAAGCCGACGCGCACCGCGCGGGACCCGGATTCAAACGCACGGCGCCGGCTCGGCCAGTTCTTCGCGGCCGGAAAGTCGGAGAATGACGGCCAACCGGCACCGGCATACCCCAACCACTTCCCCGGGGTGCCGAGGCCGGAGACCGCCGAGTCCGAGCCCGCACGGCCGGCACCGCAGCCGCGGCCGCGCCCCGGACCTCGCGATACGCAACGTCCGCGCGCGCAAGCAGGGCGTCCGCAGCCGCGCTGATCCCGGCCTCGCATGGCTCGTTGGTGTCCCGTGTGGTTCCATGACCTTTCGCCTGTGCGTTCACCGGAGGCTGAGAGTCGGATGCGTCGTGTCGTTGCCATCGCGAACGCGAAGGGTGGAGTCGGCAAGACCAGTCTGACCGCGGGGCTGGCCGGGCTCGCAGCGCAGGCGGGCCGCCGGGTCCTGGCCGTCGACGCCGACCCGCAGGGCAACCTCAGCCTCGACCTCGGCTATCCGATCAACGACGGGCAGGGCCTCGCCCTGGCGATCCAGAGCGGCCATGAGCTGAGTCCGCTGCGTGGCGTGCGGCCGAACCTGGACTGCGTCCCCGGCGGTTCCGCGCTGTTCGACATCCCGGCGACCTACGTCTCCAGGATGGCGCGCGGCCAGACGATGACGGGGCTGCGTGCCGCTCTCGACCTGGTGACTCCGGAGGACGCGGACGCCGAGTACGACCTCATCCTGGTCGACACCCCGCCGGGCGAGCCGGTGCTTCAGGAACTCGTGTTCCGCGCGTCCGATTTCGTGATCATCCCGACCAGGTCGGACGAAGCCTCCCTCGACGGCCTCGTCACCGTCGCGCATCGATTCGCCGCGACCCGGCACAACAACCCGACGCTGCGGCTGCTCGGCGTGCTGTTGTTCGGCGTTCGGCACGGAAGCACCCGACTGCGCGAAGGCGTCCGGGCAACGCTGGAAGAGGCGCTGGAAGGCGCAGCACCGGTGTTCCGGACGACGATCAGGTATCACGAGAGTGCAGCGGTGGACATGCGCCGGCACGGGCTGCTGCCCTACGAGCTCGAGCAGCGGCACGCGGCGGCGAAGTCGGCACGCCTGGCCCGGTTGCACGACGGGATCCGCGGCGGGGACGCCGACGGTCTGCTCAGCCGCGACGCCGCCGGTCTCGCCGCCGACTACGCAGCATTGGCCGACGAGCTGCTCACGGCCATCATCGGCATGGAGTCCGGCGCGCCCGCAATCGCAGGCACCGACGGAAAGCGGGCGCGCCGCCCGGCACCGGGAATCCGGACTGGGTAGCGACACCGGCACCATCTCCACGATTGCGCAGGCGCAAGACGGCCCGCCGGGATCCCGGCGGGCCGTCTCATGTTGTGCCGAGGGGCGAAGATCAGCCGTCGGACTCCGGTGCCGGCAGGTACGCGCCCGGCACCTGGGCGGGCGTGAAGATCTTCGGGTCACCCGGGTAGGGCACCTTCCAGCCGTGTGCCTGGTACCACGTGAACCGGTTCATCTGCTCCGGGTTGGCGTAGTCCGGGACCGCACCGTTGCCCGTGGTGTGCTGGCCGGCGAGCCAGGTCTGCCAGGCGGCGGCGGTGGCCGTCATGCCCGCGGGCACCGCGGTCTTCTGCGCCTCGGCCTTGTTCAATGCGGTCGCGGCGGCGCCGGTGCGGCCCAGGGTGTCGAGACCGCAGGACGGCGCGGTGGAGATGCCCTCGGTCAGCGGGACCTGGTTCGGCACCGCCGTGAAGGGCGTGTAGTCGGGCCTCTTGGTGAAGGCGTCGTACATCGGCGTGGCCGCGGCGACCTTCTCGTTGAGCGGCTGGCCACCGAGGATCTGCTCGATGGTCCGGACCGCCGAGAGCTGCGAGTAGTACGTGCTGATCACCTTGCCGTGCGCAGCCCAGGGGCTGATGATCTGGACCGGCGCGCGGTGGCCGTCGACGTGGTCGGCGCCGTCCTGGCTGTCGTCCTCGAGGACGAAGACCGCGGAGTCCTTCCAGTACTTGCTGTGCGAGATCTCGTCGACGATCTTGCCCACGGCAACGTCGCCGTCGGCCACCCCGGCCTCCGCATCCGCCGGCCCACCGGTGTGGTCGCTGGACAGCCACACCATGTTGAAGTTGGCAGGGCCGTTCTGCTCGAAGTCCTGCTTCCAGATCTGGTAGCGGTAGATGTCCGGGATCGAGAGGTCGAACGGCGGGGACAGCGGGTCGGCGATGGCGTTCAGCGACGGGATCACCGAGCCGTAGTCGCCCTTCAGGTCGGGGGCGGTCAGCTGAGCCGGGTCACCGCCGTCGTCGACGCTCTTGGTCGCGCAGTAGTACTGCTGCCAAGTACCGGACGGCTTGCCCTCCAGGTACTCGAACTCGCCGTAGTTCTTGGCCGTTGCGCCGGCGGACTCGACGGCGGTCCAGAGGAAGCCCGAGCGCTGGTGGCCGAGGACGTCCTCCTCCGTGTCGTAGCTGCGCTGATACTCACCCGCGGACGACTCGGTGTACTCCGGGTTGTCGCCCTGCATCAGCCAGTTGTGGCCCTCGGCGGAGTTCGTCCCGATGTCGTACACGTTGTCGTAGAGGCCGAACTGCCTGGCCAGCGCGTGCTGGTTCGGTGTGGTCTTCGCGCCGAACTGGGTGAGCGTCCGGTCGCCGTTGCCCTCAGCCATGTCGCCGTACACCTGGTCGTAGGTGCGGTTCTCCTTGACCAGCAGGAAGACATGCTTGATGGTCGACGGGTCACCGATCCGCGTCGGGACCGGGACCGGCTTCGCCCTGCGTCCCCTGGCCTGCTCGACGTCGTGCCTGCCCCAGCCGTTCTGGGCGAAGACCGTGCCGGTGTACCTGGCGATGGCCCGGTCGCTCGGCAGCGTGAAGCGGGTCAACGACGCGGTGGTGCTGTGCGTGTCGTGGCCGGTCACCGGGACGGTGCCTTGTCCCTTGTAGGTCGTGAGTTCGGGGCCGCGGGCGTCGATGCCGCGGGTGTTCGTCACGACGATCTGGTCGCCGACGGTCGCCACGTCCGCCGGGTAGTAGTCGGTCGGCAGCAGGCCCAGATAGCTCACCGGCTCCTGCGGCGCCCCGTAGTAGCGATAGACGGCGACGGCGTTCGCCCGGCCCAGGGTGACGAGCAGGTGGCCGTCCTCGGTGAGCGCGATGCCGGTGGGCTCGTAGCCGACCTTCGACGACGGCCACGGCCGGGTGGAGATCGTCTGCACGACGTGATCGGTCGTCGTGTCGATGACCGAGACGGTGTCACTGTTCGTGTTGGCGACGAACAGCGCGTGGTGGTCAAGGTAGAGCGCGGTCGGGTGCAGTCCGACAGCGATCGATCCGACCGCCGCCGACGGGTTCGCGGTATCGATGACGCTGACGGTTCCGGTCGTCGACGTGCCCAGGTACCCGTCGGCCGGCACGTCGGCGCCGTAGGAGCCCATGGTCGTGTCGCCGGCCTGGGCCTGGCGGCCACCCTCGTCGCTGACGTAGAGCTTGTCGCCCACGAACTTGAGCTCGCGGGGCGCGATGCCGACGTTCCAGGTCTGCTCGACCACACCTGTGTCGGGGTCGAGCGCCACGACGGTGTTCTGCCCGTTGAGCGCGGCGTACAGAGTGGACCCGTCGGGCGAGTACGCAGTCTGACCCACCAGCGCGGAGTTGGCCACCAGACTCGAGTCGTTACCCGAAGGGTGGCTGCCCACCGTCGGGAGCGAGACCGCGGTCGGCGTACCGAGGGTGCCGTCCGCGTTGACCGCGAACCGGGTCAGGCCGTTCTTCTCCGGAAGCCAGAGGAACTTGCCGTCGGGTGAGTACGTCGGACCCTCCTGGCCGACGCTGCCGTCGCTCAGATGCTGGTTGACCGCGGCGGCGGAGCCGACCGTCCAGATGAGCCGGTAACTCGGCAGGTCGAAGATCTGCAGTACCACCGACTTGTCGGCGCTGCTCGCCGCGAGGAATCGCCCGTCCGGGCTGATCGTGGAGCCCATGAACTTGCCGAACTTGGTGAGGAGGCGATCACCGATCGGCTTGATGAGCTGGTCGCTGGAGACCTGGATCCCGTTGCGGTATTCCGTGCCGACCTGGTTGTGGCCGAACACTCTGGTGGAGGCGTAGGCGAGGCCTCCGCCGGCCACGACGAGCGCCGCCGTGCCGGCCGCGACGATACGGAAGCGGCGGCCGGTGCGCTGACCGAAGATCCCGAGACCGGCCCGCGGGACGGGTCGGCGATTGCGGGTGACGTGCATGAATCATCCCTTTCCAGTGGTGCTCAGCAGGTCGACAAGGCCGTCGAACTGCCACAGCGGGTTGGCCGCGTCCCCCGTCGGGGTGCGCAGCACTGGAAATAGCCGTTTACCTCCTTCGGCCCGTCGCCGTCGGCGACGTAGCGCCCGTCGGCAGTGACGTCGAGCTGGTAGATCGCGCTGCCCACGGCGGTGGCGCCGGGCAGGTGCCAGGAGACGACGCACCGCCAGTCGTTGCCGGGCCCCTCGTCGACGACGAGCTCGCCGCCCTTGTCGCAGGACGCGCTCGCCCGCAGCTGCGCCTCGGTGACGGCCGGCCGGTGGAGCTCCTGGGTCTGCAACCGGTAGAGATGTCCGAACGACGTGGCGAGCGAGTCCTGCAGCTTCGCCCGCTCGATCCCGGAGCCGGTGGCCGGGGACGCGGCGGCGACGACGCCGACGGTGAGCGCGACCAGACCGGCCAGCGGCAGCACCCCGGCCACCAGTGACGCGGCGGCCGGCTCTGTCGTACGCCAGGTCGGTGAAGTCGCGGCGCAGGAACAGCCGGTAGGCCAGCGCAGTGGCGGTGAGCGCCCAGGCCAGGCTGACCGCGAGGCCGACGAGCAGCGGGCCGGTCTGTGCCGGGTCGGTGAACAGCCCGCGCCAGGCGAGGAAGGCGTTGCTCGGCAGGGCCAGCCGCACGGCCACGGGCAGCGGCAGCAGTTGCGCGAGCTGCAGCAGGATGGCGAGGAGCGCGGGCATCACCAAGCCCATCGGGGAGCGGCCGAGGGCGACCGAACCGAGCAGCCCGACCGCCGCGAACGCGAGCGTCGGTGCCAGCACGCAGACCCAGGCGAGCAGCACGGTCGTAGCCGCGTCCGCCGGGGCGAGGAGATGGCCGTCGAGGCCGACGAGTGGTCGGTGGCCGACCGCGGCCAGGCCGCCGACGATGCTCGACGTGGCGAGACCGGCCACCAGCAGCAGGATCACGGTGAGGCTGGCGAGTGCCTTCGACACGAAGATCCGGCGCGGCGAGCGGACCGCCACCAGCAGGTGCCGCCAGGTGCCCAGCCGGTCCTCGACCGCGAACACGTCGCCCGCGACCAGCGACGTCAGTAGCGGGAGCGCCCATGAGCACGAGAAGGCGAGCACGACCAGCGACCCGGCCCAGCCGGTGGCGTGCATCCAGCGGCCGAAGACGGTGTCGGCGGGCAGCGAGCTCTGCCGGCTGACTGCGGCCACGAAGACGGCGGGGGCGATCCAGCAGGCCACCAGCAGGAGGCGGATCCGCCACTGGGCGAACAGCTTGACCAGCTCGAAGCGGTAGCCGCGGCAGCACCGGCGCCGGCCGGGCGGCGGCCCGGGGCAGGGCGACGGTGGCGGTCACGCGCCCTCCTGGGTCCCGGTCTCGGTCAGCGCCAGGAACGCCGCCTCGAGCGGCGGCACCACTGGCGCGAGCTGCCGCACGGCCACGCCGGCGCGGACCAGCCGGATGACCAGCTCGTCGAGCGCCGGGACCGGCCCGCGGACGACAAGTGCATCGGCGTCCGGCAGCGCGCCGGCCTCCGGCCCGGGGACGACCCGGAGCCCGGGCGTCTCCGCCGCCACCCGGTGGGCGGCCGCCGGGTCGGAGGTGAGGAGCCGGTAGTCGAGCTCGCCGCTCTCGGCGGCGAGCTTGGCCACCGGGCCGGAGAAGACGACCCGGCCGGTGGCGAGGATGGTGACCTCCGGAGCACAGCGCGGCGAGGTCGTCCATCCGGTGGCTGGAGAGGACCACCGCGGTCCCGTCCTCGGCGAGCCCGGTGAGGACGCGATGCACGTGGCGCTTACCGGCCGGGTCCAGGCCGTTGGACGGCTCGTCGAGGACGAGCAGCCGCGGCCTGGTGAGCAGCGCCGCGGCCAGCCCGAGCCGCTGCCGCATCCCCAGTGAGAAGCCCGCGGACGCGGTCGTCGGCGACGTCGGTGAGCCCGACCTGCTCCAGCGCGTCGTCGACGCCGGCGGTGCGTCCGCCGTCGTACCCGCGCAGGGAGGCCAGCGCGGAGAGGTTCTGCCGCGCGGTGAGCGAGGGATAGAGCCCCGGCCCGTCCACGAACCCCGCGACGCCGTCGGGTACGGCGAGCGTCCGACCGACCGGTCGACCCAGGATCTCGAGGCGGCCGGTGTCTGCGACCGCCAGCCCCAGCAGCAGACCGAGCAGGGTGGTCTTTCCGGCGCCGTTCGGGCCGACCAGGCCGTGGACCTGACCGGTCGTCACGTCGAGATCGACGCCGTCCAGTGCGACCACGTCGCCGAAGGACTTCGTGATCCCGCGAGCCCGGACCGCCGGGGTCCTGTCCATGTAAGTCCCCTTTGTCTTGTGGAGCCAAGAGGAACCTATAGATCGCGGATTGCGGCGGCAGGGCTGTCAGTAGTCCCTTCGGCGAACGCCGCCCGACTTGGCGGTTACATGGGGGTTTGGGTTATATCGGCTGCCGCGGCGGACCTTATGGGATGGCTTTCACACCCCGTGATCAGATGAGCGCATCGAGATCTACTCGTGCGCGGAACGGTTCTTCAGTCTCGAAGACGCCCGACACCGCACCGGCGTCCTGGTAGCCGAACTCCCCGGCGAGGTGACACGCGACCAGCGATACCGGCGCGTCGACATCGATGATCCAGTAGTGCGGGATCCCCGCGTCTGCGTACTCGCCTCGTTTCACCAGGGTGTCGGTTCGCCGGGAACCCGGCGACACTACCTCGACGACTAGGAGTGCGCTCGCCGCGCGAAGAAGGCCGCCGTCGCGATCGACGCGGTCGAACTCGGAACGACGAACGACCAGGAGATCGGGGCGGCGAGCCGTACCCGGCTCGCCCTCAGCTGCTAACTGGACGTCGAGGTCGACGTCCGGAATCGCGCGCAGATCTCCTGGAAGTTGGGTGCGCAACTGTGCATACAGCTCTGCGGCAGCAACCATGTGGCGCGGCGTCGAACTCGGCGACATGACCAGGTTGCCTTCCTGGAGCTCCCATCGATTGCGGTCGTCCTCGCCCAGGGCGGCGTAGTCAGCGATCGTGAGCAAGCGGCCGGGGGGGTGCGTCAGGGCTGTCATCACTCACTCTCCACGCGACGAGTTTCCTACGATGGCCGATCGAGACCCGGCTTACCTACGCGGCCGCGGGCCACAATCTTTATTGCGCGTACAACGACTATGCGGAGGGCGAGGGATTCGAACCCTCGATGGGTGTCACCCCATAGCGGTTTTCAAGACCGCCGCACTAGGCCACTATGCGAGCCCTCCAGGCGCTCGAACCTACCGTATTTGCTGGCCTCCAGCGTGCGCGCCCGCCCGCTCGGGAGGCTCCCGCCAGCAATCTCTAAACGCCGAGACGAGGGTCGGAGCAGGGGCGTGCGCTGAGTGGGAGTTCCAACCCAACGGCCCAGGGTGCGACCCGACCGTCTGGGATGCGGGCGTGACGGCGCACGCGAATGGTGTACTGAGCGGCTAGGTACCGAGCGCGCTCCCACCGATTACCGCGACCGAGCCTGGCCAGGCACCGGCCGCGGGTCAATGAACAGGTAGCCGCTGATGTGTGCGGTCCGACCGCGTAGGGGTCGTCGCCAGCGGTGACGCCCGGGCCACCCGAGCCGCCGTCAGGGAATCGGGCAGTCGATCTGAACACGGGCGCTTCGGTCGGCGGTCAGCACGACATGGTGGGGGCCGGTTCCGCAATAGGTTGAGAAGACGGTGTATCGGCCGGGCGCCAGCCTCATCGTCACAACGCCGTCGGCGTCGGTTGGAGCAGTGGACCTGCGTCCCTCGGCATCGACGGCAGTGACGTTCTCGTTTGCGGCGGGGCTGTTCGAGAGCGCCATCCGTCCGTCCGGGCGCAGCGGGCCGCCGTACAACCCGATGTGAACGGTGAGGGTGGCCGGCCCCAGGTCGTGGCCCGAAGCGACGCCGAAATCAGCGCCGCCACCGGTGCAGCCCGCGAGAATCACTACGCCGCTCATTGTCGTTGCGAGTCTTCCTAGACGCACATGCCTCCACACGTCACCCTCCTGCGCGCTCTGCTTGGTAGACGTATCGACACGGCTGCAACGTTGCCGAACCGACCGATCACTACGCCGCGGACCTCTGCGGTTCTGCCGAATCGCGGCGTCGGTCCCGCAAGCCGGCGAGAAGAACTCGCGTGCGGAGGATCTGGCCAGCCCAGTACGGTCCGCTCATGCCCTCGGATGGGTTCGTGCCAGTCGGCTTCGATCCGCCGACCTCCCTCGCCACCGACCAGTTCCGCCTCGAACCGCTGGGGCCGCAGCACAATCTGGCCGATCATGCCGCCTGGATGTCGAGCATCGAGCACATCCGCTCCACGCCCGGCTATCCCGACGGAAAGTGGCCGCCACCCAGCGGCATGACACTCGAGGAGAACCTCGCCGATCTTCGCCGCCACGCCGACGACTTCTCGCGGGGCGCCGGTTTCACGTTCACCGTCCTCGACCCAGGCGACAACGACGTCATCGGTTGCGTCTACCTGTATCCCTCTGCCTCCGAGGAGTGGGACGTCACGCTGCAGTCCTGGGTGCGGGCGGACAAATCGGGCCTCGACGTACCACTCGCCGATGCCGTCGCACGCTGGCTCGCCACCGACTGGCCGTGGGAGCGTGTTGACCGCTGCGGTCGCTGAGTCGCGACGGCACGGTCCCGGCTCCGACCTGTGCGTTGTGCACGAGCTGGCGATGTCAGTCGCCTAAGGGGCGAATGACCGCACCGGGCATCCGTTGTACGTGCTCGGCCACCGCTGTGAGCCGATCCAGCCCGCGGATTTCGGGGACCCGCCCCGACTTCGCTGTCGAGCTGAGCGCGGTGACGTCTTGAACGATCTTCATATGCCTCGACTCTGCCGAGAGGCAGAGATCTGAGTACCCCCCGAGCCACATGCAAATGTGGTCCTGGGGGTATTCAGCCGAATGACCTCGGAGAGAGTGCGCCCGAAGGGATTCGAACCCCCAACCTCTTGATCCGTAGTCAAGTGCTCTATCCGTTGAGCTACGGGCGCTCGTCGTGCCGACGGGACAGTCTAGCGACCGACCCAGCGACGACCCGATCCGGATCGTCGCCGCGGAGGCTCCGGGATTCGAACCCGGGATGGGCGATTAACCCAAACCGCATTAGCAGTGCGGCGCCATAGACCAGACTAGGCGAAGCCTCCAAGCGGCCAACAGCGATGCGCAGCCACCGAGCGAAAAGCCTACAAGGCGGCCGCGAGCCACTCCAAAACCGTTGTGGCGGTCAGCGGGCCTCTACGAGCGGGATGAAGACCTGCTCCATGATGGCCGCGATGTCGCGCTCGGTCAGCAGCTCGCGCTGCATGATCACGCGATGGGTCAGGACGGCCGGCATGACATCGGCAACGAGCTGGTTGGCCGCCTCGGGACGGACTTCGCCGCGGGCGACCCCGCGCTGCAACAGGCCGATGAGCGCGGCCCGGCGCGGTGCCTGGAACCGGTCGTCGATGAGCTGCGCAAGCTGCGGGTCGCCCAGCGCCTCGCACTTGATCGCGCGCATCGCATCGCCGGCCGGGCTGGTGATGACGGCGGCGATCGCCCGCGCCACGCCGTGCAGCGCCTCGGCGGTCGTCGTCGAGTCATCGATGTCCGGCACGAGCCCGCACTGCTCCGCGGTCGGCAGCCGTTCGGTGAGCGCGTCCATCACGAGCTCCTGCTTGGTGGGCCAGCGCCGGTAGATGCTCGCCTTACCCGTTCGCGCTCGGGCGGCGACGCCCTCTACCGTGAAGGCGGTGTAGCCGACCTCGGTGATCTCTGCGAACGCCGCCTCGAGGATCGCGTCCTCGAGCACGGACCCGCGTCTGCGGGACGCGACCAGCGGCGCTCCGGGGCTTTCGATGGCGGACACCTGGTTGTCGTACCCCTCACTGATGATGGTGTCGAGATGGCAGTTAGAGCCCGGTTGCGTTCTCTACGCGCCTCGTTCTACTGTACCCATTTAGTGAACGCAAGCGTGCTCTAAGCGGAGGATCCCGCACCGGAGCACCACCCGAAACGGAGCTTTTCGTGACCGAGACCCAGTCGGGGAAGAAGGTGGCCACCGCCGGCGAACGCGGCGCGCGGCGCGCCGCACACCCCACGCTGATCCTGCTTGTCATCGTCGGCGCCCAGATGATGGTCGTGCTCGACGGGACGATCGTGAACATCGCGCTCCCCTCGATGGGCCGGTACTTCGACAAGAGCCAGACCGACATGACGTGGGCGCTCAACGCCTACACCCTCGCGTTCGGCGGTCTGCTGCTCCTCGGCGGACGGATGGGCGACATCCTGGGCCGGCGGCGGATGTTCATCATCGGCCTCGGCCTGTTCACCCTTGGCAGCTTCCTCGCCGGTGTTGCCGCCAGCTTCCCGCTGCTGCTCGCCGGCCGCGCGGTCCAGGGCATCGGCGGCGCGATCGCGTCGCCCACCGCACTGTCGCTGATCACCACCGAGTTCGAAGAGGGACAGGCGCGCACGCGGGCAATCGCGGTTTACGCGGCCGTCTCCGGCGCGGGCGCCGCGATCGGCCTGCTCCTCGGCGGGGTTCTGACCAACTACTTCAGCTGGCGCTGGGTGCTGTTCGTCAACGTCCCGATCGGCGTCGCGCTGATGATCGGCGCATTCATGTACCTCCACCAGTCCGAGCGGCTGCGGGGCAGGTTCGACTTCCTGGGCGCGCTGCTGTCCGTCGGCGGCATGGTCTCGCTCGTCTACGGATTCATCCATGTCGCGCACAGCGGCTGGGGGAACACGGAAACCTTTGTCGTGTTCGGCGGCGCGATCGTGCTGCTGGTCGGCTTCGTCCTCTTCGAAGCGTTCGTCGCGCCCGAGCCGATGATGCCCCTGCGCATCTTCGAGGAGCGCAACCGCGCCGGCACCTACGTCGTGATGCTTGTTGTCGGTGCGGCGATGTTCGGGATGTTCTACTTCATCACCTTCTTCGTACAGCTGGTGCGTGACTACGGCCCGCTCAAGACCGGCGTCTCGTTCCTGCCAGTGGCGTTCACGATCGGCGTCGTATCGCAGGTCGTGGCCAAGACCCTGCCCAAGGTCGGCCCGAAGGTGCACATGCTGATCGGCACCGGTCTGTTGACGCTGTCCCTGCTGTGGCTGTCCACGGTGGATGCGGGCACTGGCTACCTGACGACACTGCTCCCGGGCATGATCTTGCTCGCGGTCGCCATGGGCAACCTGTTCGTGCCGCTGACCGTCACCGCGGTTTCCAAGGTGGCCAACACCGATGCCGGCCTGGCGTCGGCATTGCTGAACGTCGGGCAGCAGGTCGGCGGTGCCCTCGGGCTCTCCGTGATGACGACGGTGTTCGGCACCGCCGCGCGCAACTACGGAAACGCCCACGGGGGCACGCTCACCGACGCCGTCGGCAGGCTGCCCGGACCACTCCAGCAGGCAGTCGGTCAACGGTTGCAGCAGGCCCAAGGCACGACGATCCAGAAACCGGACATCGACAAGTTCGTGAACTCGCTGCCACAGGGTCAGCAGCAGGCCGCGCACGACTTCTTCTACGGGCCGTACAAGTCGTTCAGCCATGACCTGCTCGCGCACGCGTCCGGTCAGGGATTCCTGATGGGTGCGATCTTCGGCCTCGCCGCGATCATCGCAGCGGCGCTGCTGATCAACGTGAAGAAGTCGGAGCTGCCGAGCGAGCCGATGCGGGAGGTCGCGGCCGCTTAGCACGCCGCGGATCGGCTCGCTGTCAGCACTCGATGACGTTGACGGCGAGCCCGCCGCGCGCGGTCTCCTTGTACTTGACCTTCATGTCCGCGCCGGTCTCGCGCATCGTCTTGATCACCTTGTCGAGGCTGACGATGTGCTGGCCGTCGCCGCGCAGGGCGATCCGCGCCGCGTTGATCGCCTTCACCGCGGCCATCGCGTTGCGTTCGATGCACGGGACTTGAACGAGTCCGCCGACCGGGTCGCAGGTGAGGCCGAGGTTGTGCTCCATACCGATCTCGGCGGCGTTCTCGACCTGGGCGGGCGTGCCGCCGAGCACCTCGCACAGCGCGCCGGCCGCCATCGAGCACGCCGAGCCGACCTCGCCCTGGCAGCCGACCTCGGCGCCGGAGATGGATGCGTTCTCCTTGTAGAGGACGCCGATCGCTGCGGCGCAGAGCAGGAAGCGCACGACGTCGTGCTCGGATGCGCCGGGCACGAAGCGCATGTAGTAGTGCAGCACCGCGGGCAGCACTCCCGCCGCGCCGTTGGTCGGCGCGGTGACGACCCGGCCGCCGGCGGCGTTCTCCTCGTTCACGGCGAGCGCGAACAGGTCGACCCAGTCCATGACGCGCAGCGGATCGGTAGCGAAAGGGTCGCTGCACAGCCGCTCGTACAGCTCCGGCGCGCGTCGCCGCACCTTCAGCCCGCCGGGCAGGACGGTCTCCGTCGTCGTCCAGCCGTTCTGCACGCATTCCTGCATGACCGACCAGATGTGCAGCAGGTCGGCGCGAATCTCGGCCTCGCCGCGCCAGGCCTGCTCGTTGGCGAGCATGACCCCGCTGACCGGCAGCCCGGTCTCCTCGCAGCGCGCCAGGAGTTCGGCGCCGGTCGTGAACGGGTGGGACAGCACCGTGTCGTCGGCCTTGATGCGATCGGCGCCGGCCGCCGCCTCGTCCACCACGAAGCCGCCCCCCACCGAGTAGTAGCTGCGCTCGCGGCGCAGTTCGTCGCCGGCGTAGGCGTAGAAGCGCATGCCGTTCGGGTGGTACGGCAGGCTGGTGCGGCGGTGCAGCACGAGATCGTCGTCGCTGAATTCGACGCGGTGCTTGCCGAGCAACTCGAGATGGCCGCTCTCCCGGACCTCCGCCACGCGCTGCGCCGCCGAGGCGATGTCAACCGTCTCCGGCAGCTCACCGAGCAGCCCGAGGGTCACCGCGCGGTCGCTGCCGTGCCCGTGGCCGGTGGCGCCGAGCGAGCCGAACAGCTCCGCCCGCACGCGGGTCACCCCGTCGAGCAGCCCGTCGTCGGCCAGCCCTTCGGCGAAGGTGCGTGCGGCCCGCATCGGGCCGACGGTGTGCGACGACGACGGGCCGATACCGATCGAGAACAGCTCGAACACCGAAATTGCCACGCACCCATCATGCGCGCTACCGGCCCGTAGCCGGTGTCGGTGTCGGCCATCGCTAGGGTCGTCCCACTGTGCGTACCCCCCTCGTCCGCCGCTCGGCGGCGCATCGCGCTGCCGTCGTCGCCGCCGCCGAGCTCACCCCGCGGATGCGGCGCGTCAGCGTGCAGGCCGAGACGATGACGGGCGTGGCGGTCCGGCCGGCACAGGATGTGGAGCTGCTGCTGCGCGAGGATTCCGGACGGCGGGTGAAGCGTCGTTACACGATCCGCCACGCCCGGCCCGACGCCGGCGAGCTCGATCTGGACGTCCTTCTGCACGGCGACGGACCGGGTGCGAGATGGGGCGCCACGGCCGCGCCCGGCGACGAGGTCGAGTTCCAGGGTCCACGCGGCAAGCTCGAGCTCCGCCCCGCACCGTGGCACCTGCTCGTCGGCGACGAGTCGGCGCTGCCGGCGATCGCGGCGATCTGCGAAGCCCTGCCCGTGGCCGAGCGCGCGCTCGCCGTCATCGAGGTGCAGGACGCGTCGGACGAGTTGCCCGTCCACGCCGACGCGCGATGGGTGCACCGCGGGAGCACGCCGCCGGGGACGGCGCAGCTGCTCGGTTCCGCGCTCGACGACCTCGCCGTCCCCGCGGGCACTCGCGCGTACCTGATGGGCGAGACCCGCGCGATGGTCGCGCTCCGCGCGGTGCTCGAGGGCCGCGGTGTCGAGCACGACGCGATCTTCGTCAAGGGCTACTGGAACCTCGGCCGCCCGGACCGCCTCGCCGGCCGCGCGCCGTCGGAGCAGGGCTAACCCTCGCAGCCGTCCTGGATCAGGCCGAGCACGCCGCGCGTCGTCGCCAGCAGCGCGCCGTTGCCATCCGAGACGACCGCGTTCACGCCGGGCAGATCCCACTTCTGCTCCAGCCGCCCGGAGGTCGCGCTCAAGCAGCCCAACAGCGTGGAGTCACTTCCGGGCCGGACCCACAGCACCCGCGAGCCGCCGGCGATCACGACTGCTCCCGGGTCGAACAGCCGCGGCCGGGTGCGCAGGACGGGGCGAAACGTTCTCGGGTCGATCCGGTCGAGGACCGCGCCGGAGGCCGTGAACCCCCCGATCCAGATCGCGCCGTTGACAACCGTGAGCGACCCCTTGTTGATGTCCAACAGCACCCTGCCCTCGACCGGGCGGCCGCCCGGACGGAACGTCCAGATGTTGGCCGGGTAGCCGAGATCGATCGCGATCAGCCGGTGCCGCTGCGGATCGACGGCGACCGGCCCGACGGCCCCTGCCAGGCCGGGGACGAACCGCGGCGACAACCTCCCGGGGGCGACGTCGGCGATGCCGAGGTCGGTCGTCAGGTACAGGTGGCCGGCGTATGCCACCGCGCTCTGGATCAGGTGGATCCAGGTGATTTCGCGCAACGGGCGCAGGGTCCGCTCGTCGAACTCGATCACCCGGCTCGGTGAGGCATTCTCCAGCACGACCCAGATGTGATGCACCGTGGCGTCGACCGCAAGGTGCGGCGCGCTGTCGAGCGGCGCCTGCAGCCCGGCCAGCGACACGCGCCGCACGACGCGGGTACCGCGGACGCTGGCGAGCGAGCCCGACTTGAGCACCCAGCGCTGCGCGGAGTCGACGGCGAGGTCCAGCGCGGCGGTGTTGCGGCTGAGCGGCGGCGCCCCTTGGCGCGTTGCGGTAGGGCCGGCCGCCGTGGGTGACGCAGGACGGCCGGGCAGGTGGGTGACGATCAGGGCGACGACCGCACCCGCGGCGATGCCGGCGGCGAGCCAGCGAAGCCACGACGGGAGCCCGCCACCGGCCAGTACCTCGTCCTCGGCAGCGTCGGGTGCGTCGATGGGGAAGGTGACGGCACGCTCCTGGGTCAGAGTATGGGCTCTGCCTGATACTGCGCCGCTTCCGGATCGGACGCCAGCACTGCGTCCACGGCGCGCACGACGGCGGCGACCTGGTCGCGCGCCGCCCCGGTGAAGGACAGCTGGTCGGCCATCAGCGCGTCGAGCTCGGCGCGGTCAGGCGGAGGCGCTCGTCGGCGGCGAGCCGGTCGAGCAGCTCGTTGCGCTCCGGCGCCCTGCTCGCGCATCGCCAGCGCGACGGCGACCGCGTTCTCCTTGATCGCCTCGTGCGCGACCTCGCGGCCGACGCCCGCGCGCACCGCGGCCATCAGCACCTTGGTCGTGGCGAGGAACGGCAGGTAGCGGTCGAGCTCGCGCTGCGACGACCGCCGGGAACGCGCCGAACTCGTCGAGCACCGTCAGGAACGTCTCCAGCAGCCCGTCGAGCGGCGAAGAACGCGTCCGGCAGCGCGACCCGGCGCACCACCGAGCAGGACACGTCGCCCTCGTTCCACTGGTCGCCGGCCAGCTCGCCGGTCATCGAGGCGTAGCCGCGCAGGATGACCGTCAGGCCGTTGACGCGCTCGCAGGAGCGGGTGTTCATCTTGTGCGGCATCGCGGACGAGCCGACCTGGCCGGGCTTGAAGCCCTCGGTGACCAGCTCGTGCCCGGCCATCAGCCGGATCGTCTTGGCGAGCGAGGACGGCGCGGCGGCCAGCTGCACCAGCGCGGTCACGACGTCGTAGTCGAGCGAGCGCGGGTAGACCTGGCCGACGGAGGTGAGCACGCGCTCGAAGCCGAGGTGCCCGGCGATCCGCTGCTCCAGCTCGGCGAGCTTGGCGGCGTCGCCGCCGAGCAGGTCGAGCATGTCCTGCGCGGTGCCGACCGGGCCCTTGATGCCGCGCAGCGGGTAGCGCGCGCAGCAGCTCCTCGAGCCGGCCGTAGCGCGACGAGCAGCTCGTCGGCCGCGGTCGCGAAGCGCTTGCCGAGCGTGGTGGCCTGCGCGGCGACGTTGTGCGAGCGGCCGGCCATGACCAGCTCGGCGTACTCGGCCGCCAGCTCGGCCGAGCCGGGCCAGGACGGCCACCGTGCGGTCGCGGACCAGCTCCAGCGAGGCCGGATCTGCAGCTGCTCGACGTTCTCGGTGAGGTCGCGGCGACGTCATGCCCTTGTGGATCGTGCTCGTGCCCGGCGAGTGCGTTGAACTCCTCGATCCGGGCCTTCACGTCGTGCCGGGTGACCTTCTCGCGCTCGGCGATGAGAGGCCAGGTCGACCTGGTCGAGCACCCGCTCGTAGTCGGCGACGCGCCGTCCGGGCACCTCGATGCCGAGGTCCTTCTGGGCCCGCAGCACGGCGAGCCACAGCCGGCGCTCCAGCACGACCTTCTGCTCGGGGGACCAGAGCGCGGCCAGCTCGGTGGAGGCGTAGCGGCCGGCGAGGACGTTCGGGATCACGGGGTGCACCGCGCCATTGTCCCGCGGTTCACCAGCGGTTGAGCAGCCGGACGTCGGGAACGCCGTCCGAACTGCGGCGCAGGCCCCGTCCGCTACGCCCTGGAAAACAAGCGCGGCGGCGGCTCGCTCCGGGCAACGTCACCAGGGCTCGAAGAGCCGAATGTCACTCGCGAGGCGCGCAAGTGGGTCGGCCGGTTGATATTGGTCGGCCGCAGTGACGACCTCGATCAGGACGTGGTAGTGCCCGAGCGCGTCTTCGTAGCGGGTGATGGCCCGCCCGCCGTACAACATCCGGCTGTAGCCGCGGGTGCGGTCGGACTGCGCGAGACCGCGCAGCGACACCGTGATCTCGATGTCGGCGTCGCGCGCCGCTATCCGCAGCGACTGGTTCGCCTGCCCGTAGTTGCGCACGTACTGCCGGACGGACTCGGCCGAGGTGATCGTCGCACCGGGAAACGCCGCCGCGATCGCCTCCCGGATCGGGGTCGAGACGTCGTGCGCCGTGATGCACTCCACCTGGTCTGGGCACTTCAGCGCGTCGGCCGCGGTCGGCGGCAGGTACGCCGCCCCGGTCGGGGTGAGCGCGACAACGCCGGTCGGCACCGCGATGCTGGGCGCGCTCGACGCCGATGAGCGGCTCAGCGTGTCGCGCGTCCCGCCCTTGTGCGTCATCGCGTTGGCGACCAGCGCGATGACCGCCAGGATCGCGGTCGCGAGGCCGAGGTCACGGCGGAGGCGCTGAGCGCGGGTGCGTTCCCGATGCGGATGCGGCAGCTCCTCGTCGAGGCCTGCATGCTCCGGGCCCGCGTCGTCCATTGGTAGTCAGGGGCGCCGGTGCTGTTGGTCAGCCCGGTTTCCCCATCCCCCTTTCAATCCGTACGTGCGGTTTTCCCGCATACGGCTTACCGACGGTCTTCTGGACATGGTTACGCCGCCTTCGGGTATCGGATGGTGCCACGGAGTCGGTGCAGGCCGTGCCCGTTGAACCAGTCCTCGGTCCAGATCTGCGGCTTGTCCGGCGCGCAGGTTCCGACCCCGCTCTTGAGCCGCATCAAGCGGTGGAGCCGGTGCACGACGTACCAGTCGATCTGGCGGAACTTGACGGCGGCGTTCCCAGTGCGGAAGTAGTTGCCCCAGCCACGCAGGATCGGGTTCAGGGCCTTGATGACGTCCCTGATATCGGTCCCGGCATAGCGGCGGTCGGTCCGGTCATGAATCTTCTCCCGGAGCCGCTTCATCGCCTTCTGACTCGGCCAGCGCTGCAGGTAGTAGCGGCGGATGCCGCGCTCCCACAACCGGCCGGACAATCGAGCGCGGAAGTGACAGCCCAGAAAGTCGAACCCTTCCCGGCCCTCGCGCAGGTCAACGATCTTCGTCTTGCCCGGGTGCAGTTGCAGCCCCAGCCCGGCCAGGATCTGTCCGGCCAGTCCAAGGGCGGCTTCGGCCTGCTCGCGCGTGCGGCAGATGACCACGAAGTCGTCCGCGTAGCGGACCAACTCCCCCACCCCAGCCGCCTGCATCGCCTGGTCGAAGCCGTGCAGGTAGATATTGGCCAGCAGCGGGGAGATGACCCCACCCTGCGGCGTTCCGGCGACCGTCGCCTGGAACTGCCCGTCGGCCATCACCTCCTGCCTGCAGCCACTGGCGGACCAGCTTGAGCACCCGCCGGTCCGACACCCGCTGGCCGACCATGCCCAGCAACAGGTCATGGTCGATGCTGCCGAAAAAATCGCGAATGTCGGCCTCCACGACCCAGTGCCCGCCGCCGATGAAGCCCGTACGGAGCTTCTCCATCGCCGCCGTGGCCGACCGCCGTGGCCGGAACCCATGGGAGGCATCGACGAAGTCGGCCTCGAAGATCGGTTCCAGCACCAGCTTCACGGCCTGCTGCACCACCCGGTCGCGGACCGTCGGAATCCCGAGCGGCCGCCTGCCACCATCTGGTTTCGGGATCTCCACGCGCCTGGCTGGCACGGGGCGATACCGGCCCTCGCGCAGGTCACGGGACAACTCACGCAGCATGCGGTCCACCCCGAAGTCCTGCACGTCCTGCAGGCGCTGCCGGTCAACACCGGCAGCGCCCCGATTCAGTCAGCACCCGCTTCCACGCCTCCTGCAGCACGTCAGCTCTGCAGACACGGTCGAACAGGGCGTGGAAACGCCGATCCTCAGACTGCTTGGCCGCAGCCCATAACTTGCGTTGGAGTTTTCGCACATTGTCGATGGGAGCAGTCCCATCGGGGTAGTTGGACCGGGCGGTCCCGGCCATGCCCTTGCGCTTACCCCCGCCGCTTGCGTGACCGAAGTCGGGGCCCTTCCCACTCACCGCTTCAACCCGCACGGCCCGTGGTACTACGACCCCGTCGGACTCCCGCTGGCCTCCCTCGGACTTCACCATCGGCTTATACCTCGGGTCTTTGCCGGACGCCGGCCAACCAGACGGGTCTCTCCTGTTCCGCGCCGAACTGTGATCACGTGCCGCTCCCCGTACCCCGGAGGGACCCACCAAGCTGACCCCGGAACGAGGCAAGGTGGACATGGCCTTCACCGTGACATGAGCGGCTCGGCTCCCCCATTGTTCCTTTGACGAGGCTGCAGGACTCCCACCTTTCGGTAGTACGGCCCGCGATCTTGCTCCCTCCAAAGAGGCTCTCGACACCCCGCTCAGCCCGCCAGATCTCTCCAACGAACCGGGGCCTGCTACCAGGCGCTCCGATACCTACCCAGACAGGACTCACACCTGCAAGCTCGACGCAGCTTTCAGGACGCAACATGCAGCCAGGGTAGGCGCAGCCGATCAGGTCGAGATCTCGCCGCGGACCGCGCGCAGCGCGATGTCGCTGCGGTGCTGGCCACCGGGTAGGTCCACCGCAGCGATGAGTGCGTAGGCGTTGTCCCGCGCCTCGCCGAGGCTGGCACCGACGGCCGTCGCGGAGACGACCCGGCCACCGGCGGAGACGAGCGCGCCGTCGGCGCGGCGCCGCGTGCCGGCGTGGATGACGCCCGGCTGGTCGGCGCCGGTGATGACGTCGCCGGTGCGCGGCGTGTCCGGGTAGCCGGCCGCGGCGAGCACGACGGTCACCGCCGCAGCCGTCGCGCCAGCGCAGCGGCGGATGCGCGGCCAGCGTGCCGGTCGCGGCCGCGTGCAGCAAGCCCGCCAGCGGCGTCTCCAGCAGCGCGCAGCACGACCTGCGTCTCCGGGTCGCCGAACCGGGCGTTGAACTCGACACCCGCGGCCCGTCGGCGGTGATCGCCAGGCCGACGTAGAGCAGGCCGGCGAACGGCGTCCCGCGGCGCGCGCAGCTCGGCGAGCGTCGGCGCGCGACCACCGCATCAGACACGTCGTCGACCAGGCCGGCGGGCAGCCACGGCAGCGGCGCGTAGGCGCCCATGCCGCCGGTGTTCGGCCCGGTGTCGCCGTCGCCGATCCGCTTGAAGTCCTGCGCCGGGACGCAGCGGCACGACCGTCGCGCCGTCGGTGACGCAGAACAGCGAGACCTCCGGGCCGTCCAGGTACTCCTCGACGACGACCCGCGCCGCAGACGGCGGCGTGCGCGAGCGCCGCGGCCCGGTCGGAGGTGACCACCACGCCCTTGCCGGCGGCCAGCCCGTCGTCCTTCACGACGTAGGGCGGCGCCGAACTCGTCCAGCGCGGCCGCCGTCTCGCTCGGGCGTGGTGCAGACCCGGGCCGCGCGCGGTCGGCACGCCGGCCGCGGCCATGATCTCCTTGGCGAACGCCTTGCTGCCCTCGAGCCGGGCGGCCGCGGCGGACGGGCCGAAGCAGGCGATGCCGCGCCGCGCGCACCGCGTCGGCGACCCCGGCGACCAGCGGCGCCTCGGGCCCGATGACGACCAGATCAGCGCCGAGTCTCGCTCGGCCAGCGCGGCGACCGCGTGCCGGGTCGGCGGCCTCGACGCCGCGCTGCTCGGCGACGGCCGCGGTACCCGCGTTTCCCGGCGCGCACGACCAGCGACGCGACGCGCCGGGTCGGCCGCGAGCGCCAGGCACAGCGCGTGCTCCCGAGCCCCGGAGCCGACGACGAGTACCCGCACGCCTGGACCCTATCCAGCGAAGTTGTCCCGGCTACGTCGCCCTATAGCCCGACGTGGCCGGGACAACTTGCGAGGGTTAGGCGGGCGGCACAACTTGCAGGGTTACGACGGCTCAGGAGGTGGTGACGATGGTCAGGCCGCTGAGCGTGGGGATGAACGCGCGGCGGCCGTAGAGCGCCGGCGTCGCGAACCGGCTGGTCTCGCCGACCCCGACGTGGTTGACCACGCGCCCGGTCGAGGGGTCGAGCGCGTACAGGACGCCGGCACCCGGATCGAGGGACCACACCCGTCCACCGCCGACGACGGGCGAGCCGGTGATCGACGACGAGGTGTGCCACATGCGGTGCAGGTGCCCCGTCGAGTCGATCCGCACCTTGCGCACGCCGTCCGTGCAGGGCACGTAGACGCGTGACCCGACGACCGCCGTCCCGCCGAAGGACGTGCACAGATCCATGCCGCTCACCGCGCCGCCGATGCCACCGAGGTGCGAGCGGCGCAGCACGTACGCGCGGCCGCGCTTGCCGTCGGCGAACACCCATTTGCCGACGAGTGCCGGACCCTGCGAGCCGAGGTCAGCGTCGGACGCGTTGTCGCTCGCCCAGGTTCCCGGCGCGAAGTACTGGTGCAGGTGCGCCCGGGTGCCGATCGACAGGATCGAGTCGCTCTTGTCGTAGGGCGGGCTGGTGGCCGCGCCGTTGCCGACCGCCACGAACAGGTACTTGCCGCCGAAGACCGGCCCCGGTGTCGCCCAGATGCCCGCCTCCCGCGCGGTCGGGACGGTGTACTTGACAGCGCCGTGCGCCGCGCCGATCCGGACGCCGACGACCCGCCCCTTGTAGTTGCCACAGTCGCCGGCGAGCCCGCCGAACGGCACCCACACCCGTCCGTCGGCGTAGGTGAGCGCACCGCGCTCCTGCATCGCCTGCTGCTCGACGCCTGGCAGGTCGAGGCTGTGGTGCCAGAGCACGCGTCCGGTCCGGAGCCGGAGCGCGAACAACGTGTGCCGAGGCGGGAAGCCGCTGAGCTCGGCTGCGACGTACACGATCCCGCTGCGATAGACCGGGGTGCCGGTGATGCCGAGCGGGATGATGTTTCCGCACGGCAGTTGCGCATCCGTGGCAGGCGTGCCGAGATGCCGCCGCCACACGACGCGCCCGCCCTGTATCGCGTAGACGCTGTCGTTCTCGGTTGCCACGACCGCGCGCCCGCCGATCACGAGCGGCGACGCGTACACGGCCCCGTCGAGCCGGTACCGCTTGGCCACCTTGGGCGTCCCGTTGGCCGCCGGCATCGTCGCGGCATAGCCGGTGCGCAGCCGGTTGCCGTGGTAGGCCGGCCAGTTCGCGAACCGGCCGCCCGCCTGCGGCCGAACGCTGCTGCCCTGCGTGACGTGGGTGCCCGGCGACGTCGTGGGCGTCGCGCCGCTGTTGCTCGCGCCGGTGCACGCGAGGAGTGCCAGAACCGGGACCGACAATGCGAGCCGTGGGCGCATGCCCTCAGTCTGCACGCGATAACCGCCCGTGCGAAGAGTCAGTCGATCAGGTCGCGGACGGTGATCGTCTGGTCACGTCCCGGGCCGACGCCGATCGCCGAGATCGGTGCTCTGATCATCTTTTCCAGCGCGTCGACGTAGTCGCGCGCGTTGCGCGGCAGGTCGTCGAGGGCGCGGGCCTTCGAGATGTCCTCGTGCCAGCCCGGGAACGTCTCGTAGACCGGCACCGCTCGGGCGAACTCGGCCTGGTTCATCGGCAGCTCGTCATACCGCTTGCCGTCGATCTCGTAGGCGACGCAGACCGGCACCTCGTCCATCCCGGTGAGCACGTCGAGCTTGGTGAGGACGAAGTCGGTCACGCCGTTGATGCGCGTGGCGTACCGGCCGATCACCACGTCGAACCAGCCGCAGCGTCTGGGCCGGCCGGTCGTGGTGCCGAACTCGGCGCCGTTGTCGCGCAGCATCTCGCCCTTGGCGTCGTGCAGCTCGGTCGGGAACGGGCCCTCGCCGACCCGCGTCGTGTAGGCCTTGATCACCGCGATCACCCGGCTGATCCGGGTCGGCGGGATGCCGCTGCCGGTGCACGCGCCGCCGGCCGTCGCACTGGAGGAGGTGACGAACGGGTAGGTGCCGTGGTCGACGTCGAGCAGCGTTGCCTGGCCGGCCTCGAGCACGACCGTCTCGCCACGATCGAGCATCTGCTCGAGCAGCAGCGGCGTGTCGGTGACCATCGGCCGCAGCCGGTCCGCGTAGCCCGCGAGCTCGTCGACCACCGCGTCGACCTCGAACGCCTTGCGGTTGTAGATCTTGACCAGGATCTGGTTCTTGAGATCGAGCGCGCCGGCTGACCTTCGCGCGCAGGACGTCCTCGTCGAAGAGGTCCTGCACCCGGATGCCGATGCGGCTCATCTTGTCGGCGTAGGTGGGGCCGATGCCGCGTCCGGTCGTCCCGATCTTCGCGTTGCCGAGGAACCGCTCGGTCACCTTGTCGAGCGTGCGGTTGTACGGCGTGATGACGTGGCGCGGCGCTCGAAACGACCAACCGCGACGTGTCGACACCGCGCGCGTCGAGGGCGTCGATCTCCTCGAACAACACGCCGAGGTCGATGACCACGCCGTTGCCGATCACCGGCGCGCAGCCCGGCGTCAGGATGCCGGAGGGCAGCAGGTGCAGCGCGTACTTCTCGGTGCCGATGACGATCGTGTGCCCCGCGTTGTTACCGCCGTTGAACTTGACGACCGCGTCGACCCGGCTGCCGAGCAGGTCGGTCGCCTTGCCCTTGCCCTCGTCGCCCCATTGGGCGCCGACCAGAACGATCGCGGGCATGCGGCCCCTCCTGGGTCGCGGTCTCGGCCGGGGCCAGGCTAGCAATTCCCCTGAAACCCCCGGCGCCACAACCCAGTGTGGCCCTGGGGGTATTCAGCGACGAGATAGTTGCGTCCATGCAGCGACCGACACGCAGACGAAGATCCTGCTGGACGAATCCGAGCTGCCGACCCAGTGGTACAACCTGCTCGCCGACCTGCCCGTCGCCGCCGCCGCCCGTCCTGCACCCGGGCACGCTCGAACCGGTCGGCCCGGACGACCTCGCGCCGCTGTTCCCGATGGAGCTCATCGCGCCAGGAGGTGACGACCGAGCGCTACATCGACATCCCCGGCGCGGTGCTCGACGTGTACCGGCTGTGGCGACCGTCGCCGCTGTATCCGCGCGCACCGGCTGGAGAAGGCGCTCGGTACGCCGGCCCGCATCTACTACAAGTACGAGGGCGTCTCGCCGGCCGGCTCGCACAAGCCGAACACCGCGGTGCCGCAGGCGTACTACAACACGCAGGCCGGCGTCCGGCGGCTGACCACCGAGACCGGCGCGGGCCAGTGGGGCACCGCGCTGGCGTTCGCCTGCGCGCAGTTCGGGCTGGACTGCGAGGTGTGGCAGGTGCGGGCGTCGCTACGACCAGAAGCCGTACCGCCGGATCATGATCGAGACGTTCGGCGGCGTCGATCCACCCGTCGCCGTCGACGCTGACCGAGGCCGGCCGCGCGATCCTCGCCGGCACACCCGGACTCGACCGGCTCGCTCGGCATCGCGATCAGCGAGGCGGTCGAGGTCGCGGCGCAGAACGCGGACACCAACTACGCGCTGGGCAGCGTGCTCAACCACGTCCTGCTGCACCAGACCGTCATCGGCGAGGAAGCGCTGCTGCAGCTGGCGAAGGTCGGCGAGACGCCCGACCTCATCGTCGGCTGCACCGGCGGCGGGTCGAACTTCGGCGGGCTGATGTTCCCGTTCCTGCGCGAGAAGCTGGCCGGCAAGATGGCGCCGGTGCTCCGGGCCGTCGAGCCGGCGGCCTGCCCGTCGCTGACGCGCGGCAAGTACGCCTACGACTTCGGCGACACCGCCGGCATGACGCCGCTGATGAAGATGCACACCCTCGGCCACGACTTCATCCCCGACCCGATCCACGCCGGCGGCCTGCGCTACCACGGGATGAGCCCGCTGATCAGCCACCTGCTACGAGGAGAAGCTGATCGAGGCGGTCGCCAAGCCGCAGACACGAGTGCTTCGCCGCCGGCGTGCAGTTCGCCGCGCACGGAGGGCATCGTGCCGGCGCCCGAACCGACCCACGCGCTGGCGGCCGCCATCGAGGAGGCCTTGCGCTGCAAGGAGACCGGCGAGCCGAAGGTGATCCTCACCGCGCTGTGCGGGCACGGCCACCTCGACCTCGCCGCCTACGACGCCTACCTGTCCGGCGCGATGGTGGACAAGGTGCCGGACGACGCGGCGATCGCGGCCGCGATCGACCTCGTTGCCCGCGGTGCCGGCCTGAGCGGCGCGGCGGCGGCCACGGTCGCCGGCCGGTCGCTTGCGAAGGACGAGCTGTACGCCGCGGCCGGCGCCGTCGCGGACCGGGTGCGCGAGATGCCGTCCGTGGCGATCGACGCGACCGCGACGCTCGAGACGGTGGTGGCGGTGCTCGGCTGCCTGCTGGCCGGCGTGCCCGCGGTGCCTATCGCGGCTGGTGCCGGCCCGCGCGAGCGGACGCACATCCTGCACGACTCGGGCGCGGTGGCGTGCCCGCCGGT
Source organism: uncultured Actinomycetota bacterium (assembly GCA_963797455.1). Lineage (GTDB taxonomy): Bacteria > Actinomycetota > Actinomycetes > Mycobacteriales > Jatrophihabitantaceae > Jatrophihabitans. Next base: position 1,924,891 of record CAWCPK010000001.1, read on the forward strand.
CGACGTCGCGGCGCGCTCGGCCGCGTCCTGGACGATGCCTGGCGACGGTCCGGCGTTGATCATGTACACGTCGGGGACGACGGGGGCGCCGAAGGGCGTCGTCCTGTCGCACCGGGCGATCAACGCCTGCCTGGACGGGCTGCGTGCTGCCTGGGCCTGGTCGCCGGACGACGTGCTCGTGCACGGGCTGCCGCTGTTCCACGTTCACGGCCTGGTGCTCGGCGTCCTCGGCGCGCTGCGGTCCGGCAGCCCGCTCGTGCACACCGGCCGGCCGACCCCGTCGGCGTACGCGGCCGCCGCCGACGCCGGCGGGACGCTGCTCTTCGGCGTGCCGACGGTGTGGGGACGGGTCGCGGCGGATCCGTCATGCGCACGCGCGCTGGGTCGGGCGCGGCTGCTGGTGTCCGGCAGCGCAGGGCTGCCGGGTCCGGTGTTCCGCGCGCTCGAGACGTTGGCCGGCCATGGACCCGTCGAGCGCTACGGCATGACCGAAACGCTGATCACCCTTGCCGCCCGTGCCGATGCGCCGCGGCGTGCGGGCTCCGTCGGCGGGCCGATCGCCGGCGTCGAGGCGCGGATCGTGGACGAGGCGGGCGCGCCGGTCGCGGTCGACGCGGTCGGGCGGCTGCAGGTGCGTGGCGCGACGCTGTTCGACGGCTACCTGCACGCCGTCGCGCCGGTCACCGCGGACGGCTGGTTCGACACCGGCGACGCCGCGGTCGTCGATGCGACCGGCAGCCACCGCATCCTCGGCCGGGTGCGTCGACGACTTGATCAAGACTGGTGGCCACCGGGTGGGCGCGGGTGAGATCGAGGCGGTGCTATTGGAGCACCCCGGCGTGGCGAGGCGGCGGTGGTCGGCGTGGCCGATGACGACCTCGGGCAGCGGATCGTCGCCTACGTCGTGGCGGTCGGTGTGAGCGGGCCGGAGCTGACCGAGTTCGTCGGGGCGCAGCTGGCGAGGCACAAGCGTCCGCGCGAACTCCGGTTCGTCGCCGCGCTACCCCGAAACGAAATGGGCAAGATCCAAAAATCCCGACTTTGACCTCCCAATCGTTGCTGGGAGGCTGCTACAGCAGCGCTTGGGAGGTCAAAGTGGCGGGAAGAGTCGCGGGAGAACGGGACCGGACTCGCGGATAGCCGGACTCGCGGATAGGACGTCAGTGCGCGAGGGCGGCGGCGGCGGCCGGGTCGCTGTCGGCCAGGAACGTCGCGCACCGGGCCGCCTCGTCCGCCTCGCCGATCGCGGTCGCCGCCACGCCCAGCGCGTGCAGCGCGCGCAGGAAGCCGCGGTTCGGCTCGTGCGCCCACGGAATCGGGCCCTGCCCCTTCCAGCCGGCGCGGCGCAGCGCGTCCAGTCCGCGGTGATAGCCGGTCCGCGCATACGCATACGCCTCGACCGACCGGCCGGCGGCGAGCGCGGCTTCGGCGAGCGCTGCCCATGCCGCGCACGACGTCGGATGCGCCGCGGCGACCAGGGCCGGATCGTCACCCCCCGCCAGGAGCGCAACGGCAGGGTCCTCCGGCAGCCGGGTCGGCGGGGCGAGCAGGTTGTCGTGCGAGTGAGACGTCACGCTGTCATTCTGCTTCAGCCCGCGTCGGCGCGTGAGTCCCCCTCAGCCACACCCAGGTGTGGACGAGGGGGTATTCAGGCGAGGTCAGCCGGAGGTGCCGGCGGACTGCAGCGCCTCGCAGGCCTCGACCACCCGGTGCGCCATGCCCTGCTCGGCGAGCTTGAGGTAGGAGCGCGGGTCGTACGCCTTCTTGTTGCCGACCTCGCCGTCGACCTTCAGCACGCCGTCGTAGTTCGTGAACATGTGCTCGGCGATCGCGCGGGTGAACGCGTACTGCGTGTCGGTGTCGACGTTCATCTTCACGACGCCGTAGCGAGACGGCCTCGCGGATCTCGTCCAGCGTCGAACCCGAGCCGCCGTGGAAGACGAGGTCGAACGGCTTGTCCTTCGCCGCAGCTTCGCGCCCACCGCGTCCTGCAGGTCCTTCAGGATCGCCGGACGCAGCTTGACGTTGCCCGGCTTGTAGACGCCGTGGACGTTGCCGAACGTCGCGGCCAGCATGTAGCGGCCCTTCTCGCCGGTGCCCAGCACGTCGGCCATGCGCTGACGCGTCGCCGGGCGTGGTGTAGAGCTTCTCGTTCATGTCGCCGACGACGCCGTCCTCCTCGCCGCCGACGACGCCGATCTCGAGCTCGAGGATGATCCGCGCCTTGGCCGCCTTCTCGAGCAGCTCGGCCGCGATCTTCAGGTTCTCCTCCAGCTCGATCGCCGAGCCGTCCCACATGTGCGACTGGAACAACGGCGCACGACCCGCGTCCACTCTTTCAGCCGACAGCGCGATCAGCGGCCGGACGTAGCTGTCCAGCTTCTCCTTCTGGCAGTGGTCGGTGTGCAGCGCGACGTGGACGTCGTACTTCGCCGCGACGATGTGCGCGAACTCGGCGAGCGCGACCGCGCCCGTGACCATGTCCTTGACCGAGGTCCCCGACGCGAACTCCGCACCGCCGGTCGAGACCTGCATGATCCCGTCGCTGTCGGCGTCGGCGAACCCGCGGAGTGCGGCGTTCACCGTCTCGGAGGAGGTCACGTTGATCGCCGGATATGCGAAACCGCCGGCCTTCGCGCGGTCGAGCATGTCGGCATAGATCTCGGGCGTTGCGATGGGCATCGGTGCTCCCCTGTATTGCGAATGGCGTTGCGAATGGCGTTGCGAATGGCCTCCTTGCAGTATGGCCTACCGCTTTCTTCGCGCTCCGCGAACGCGGCTACCGCCCGGTACGCGCGAGTGATCGACTGGACGCATGGACGTTCTGGTGATCGGTGGTTCGGTGTTCCTCGGACGCGCGGTGGTGGCCGAAGCGGCTGCGCTTGGCGCGTCCGTCACCGTCTTCAATCGCGGCAAGTCGGGCCCGCCGCCGGACGGCGCCACGCAGCTCGTCGGCGACCGGACGAACCCGGGCGACCTCGCACAGCTCGCCGGTAGAGGCTTCGATGTCGTCGTCGACATCTGCGGGTACGTGCCCGCCGAGGTGACAGCGAGTGCGAAGCTGCTGGCGTCGAACGGCACGCACTACGCGTTCGTCTCGAGCATCAACGCCTATCCGGGCTGGCCGACCGAGCCGGACTACCGGATCCGCGGACCGCACGAGGGCGACCCGGACGCCACCCGCGCCGACGTCCCGGACGGGATGTCCGAGGCGCAGAGCTACGGCTGGCTCAAGGTCGGCTGCGAGCTTGCCGTCCAGCGGGCGTTCGGCCCGGACCGGTGCTCGATCCTGCGTGCGGGGTCGATCGTCGGGCCGCACGACAGCGAGGTCGGGCGGCTGCCGTGGTGGCTCGATCGCGTGTCGCGCGGCGGCGAGGTGCTGGTGCCGGGCACCGCCACCGCGCCGGTCGCGCTGATCGACGCTCGCGATCTCGCGCGGTTCGCCCTCGGCGGGGCGGCCGGGGTGTTCGAGACGCCGGGGCCGTCCGGGCGTGACACCCGCGCCGACCTGATGTCGGCATGCCTTGCCGCGACCGGCTCGGACGCGACGTTCACCTACGTCGACGACGAGGACTGGCTCGTCGCGCAGGGCGTGCAGTTCTGGACGGAGCTGCCGCTGTGGATCCCCGCGTCCGAGGGCCCGAGCGTGTTCACGCACCACAGCGCCGAGGCCGAAGCGGCGGGACTGCGCTGGCGCCCGCTCACCGAGACGGTTGCCGACACCTGGGCCTGGCAGCGGGCGGTCCCCGGCGGCTGGCAGCCGGCCGAGCGCACCCTCGGCCTCGCGCCGGACAGGGAGCGCGACCTGCTCGCCGCCTGGCATGCGCGCTGATCGGTCCGGGTTGTCCGCGCGTCGACACGTGATGACGCACCCAGGGCGGACAACTTCTGAGAGCTGCGCTCCGTAGACTCCGGCCCCGTGCTCCTTGCGAACCCGATCAGTCCCGACACCCTGCTCTCCGGGTCAGGTGCCCTGCTCGTGCTGGCCATCGTGCTGTTCTCCGAGTGCGGGCTGCTGATCGGCTTCTTCCTGCCCGGCGACACGCTGCTGTTCGCCGCCGGCATCAGCATCGCCACGGGCACCATCACGACCTCGCTCGGGTGGTTCCTCGTCATCGCTCCTCTGGCGGCCGTGGCCGGGAACCTGGTCGGGTACGCGATCGGCTACCGTGCCGGCCCGGTGGTGTTCGACCGGCCCGACTCGCGGCTGTTCCGGCCCGAGTACGTCACCCGCTCGCACCAGTTCTTCGAGCGCTACGGGACCTGGACGATCATCATCGGCCGGTTCGTGCCGATCGTGCGCACCGTCGCCACCGTGATGGCCGGCGTCGGCCGGATGCGCTTCTCGCTGTATGCGCTCTACTCGGCGATCGGCGGCGTCCTCTGGGCCGACGGCGTGCTGCTGCTCGGCCACCAGCTCGGCAAGGTCAAGTTCGTCCGCGACCACAAGGGCTGGGTCGACGCGCTGGTGCTCGTCGTCATCGTGCTCGCCCTCGTCCCGGCCGTGGCGCACTACTGGCAGGGACGCCGCAGCCGGCGGCGTTAGCCTTCCCGCTCCCCCGTGCTGGTATACCTCGGGTGTCCGCCCCGACGAGGAAGACGAGGGCAGTGTCGATGCTGTTCGGCCACTTCGACGACGCGCAGCGCGAGTACGTCATCACCCGACCGGACACCCCGCTGCCCTGGATCAACTACCTGGGCACCGAGGCGTACTTCGGCATCATCTCCAACACGGCCGGCGGCTATTCCTTCTACCGGGACGCGCGGCTGCGCCGGCTGACCCGCTATCGCTACAACAACGCGCCGCTCGGACTTCGGCGGCCGCTACATCTACCTGCGCGACAACGCCATCGGGCGAGTACTGGTCGCCGTCCTGGCAGCCGACGCGCGACCGAGCTCGACGAGTACAGCTGCCGGCACGGCATGGGCTACACCCGATCATCGGCTCGGCCTGATCCGGGCATGCGCGCCGAGACGCTGCTACTTCGTCCCGCTCGGCGAGACCCTGGAGATCTGGCGGCTGCGCGTGACCAATCACGCGCGACACCGCCGCTCGACCTGTCCGTCTTCTCCTGCGATCGAGTTCTGCCTCTGGGACGCGCAGGACGACGCCACCAACTTCCAGCGCAACTCTCAGCACCGGCGCAGGTCGAGGTCGAGGACGGCGTGATCTACCACAAGACCGAGTACCGCGAGCGGCGCGATCACTTCGCCTACTTCGCCTGCTCCGAGCCGCTGGCCGGCTTCGACACCCAGCGCGAGGACGTTCCTCGGCGCGTACCGCGGCTGGGACCGGCCGGCCGTGGTCGAGCGCGGCGAGTCGGCCAACTCGCGTCGCGCACGGCTGGGCGCCGATCGGCAGCGCACCACGTGCAGCTGACGCTGGAGCCCGGCGAGACCCGCGAGGTGATCTTCGTGCTCGGCTACTCAGGAGAACCCGCGCGACGAGAAGTTCGATCCGCCGGGCTCGCAGACGATCAACAAGGCGACCGTGCGCCCGGTCATCGACCGCTAGCTGCAGCCGGCCACCGTGGACGGCGGCGTTCGCCGCGCTGCGCGGACTACTGGGACGGGCTGCTGGGCATCTTCAGGTGGCGACCCCCGACGCCCACACCAACCGCATGGTCAACATCTGGAACGCCTACCAGTGCATGGTGACCTTCAATATGTCGCGCTCGGCGTCCTTCTTCGAGTCCGGCATCGGCCGCGGGCATGGGCTTCCGCGACTCCAACCAGGACCTGCTCGGCTTCGTCCACATGGTGCCCGGCGCGCGCCCGCGAGCGCATCCTCGACATCGCCGCGACGCAGCTGCCGACCGGCGGCGCGTACCACCAGTACCAGCCGCTGACCAAGCGCGGCAACAACGACGTCGGCGTCCGGCTTCAACGACGACCCGCTCTGGCTGATCCTCGGCGTCGCCGCCTACCTCAAGGAGACCGGCGACTTGTCGCATCCTCGACGAGCCGGTCCCCTACGACAACGACCCGGCCACGCGCCACGCCGCTCTACGAGCACCTGCAGCGCAGCCTGCGGTACACGCTCGACCGGCTGGGCCCGCACGGCCTGCCGCTGATCGGCCGCGCCGACTGGAACGACTGCCTGAACCTCAACTGCTTCTCCGACACGCCGGGCGAGATCGTTCCAGACCACCGAGAACCAGCACGGCAAGGCGCGCCGAGTCGGTCTTCATCGCCGGGCTGTTCGTCCTCGCCGCCGACGAAATGGCCGGCGATCGCCGAGCAGCGCGGCATGGCCGACGAGGCGAAGACGTACGCGGGCGCCGCGCAGAGACGATGGACGGCCACGGTCGCGAGCACGGCTGGGACGGCGAATGGTTCCGCCGCGCCTACGACGATTTCGGCAACCAGGTCGGCTCCGCAGCGAACGCCGAGGGCCAGATCTTCATCGAGCCGCAGGGCATGTGCGTGCTCGGCGGGATCGGCCTGGCAGACGGCCTCGCCGAGCAGGCGCTGCGCAGCGTCGCGCGAGCGGCTGGCCACCGCGCACGGCATCGCATCCTGCAGCAGCCGGCGTATCTCGCACTATTACCTCGAGCTCGGCGAGATCTCCTCCTACCCGCCCGGGTACAAGGAGAACGCGCGGCATCTTCTGCCACACCAACCCGTGGATCATGATCGCCGAGGCGATGGTCGGCAACGGCGACCAGCGCCTTCGACTACTACACGCCGCATCAACCCGTCGGCGCGCGAGCCGATCAGCGACCTGCACCGCTGCGAGCCGTACGTCTACGCCCAGATGATCGCCGGGCCGGACGCCGCCGTACCACGGCGAGGCGAAGAACTCCTGGCTGACCGGCACCGCCGCCTGGAACTACGTCGGCGATCACCCAGTGGATCCTCGGCATCCGGCCGGACTTACGACGGGCTGCGCATCGACCCGGTGCTGCCCGCCGCGTGGCCCGGCTTCCGCGCGATCCGGCGCTTCCGGGGCGCGACGTACGAGATCACCGTGACCAAGCCGGCCGGGGCGCGCGGCCGGGTGCGCCGGCTCGTGGTGGACGGCACCCCGGTCGACGGGACGCTGCTGCCGCTCGCCCCTGCGGGCGCGACGGTGCAGGTGAGCGCGACCGCCGAGGACTGACTCAGTGGTGCTTGTTGCACTGATCGATGACGGACTGCGGCGCCTTGATGTGCACGCCGAAGAACGTCGCGTCCAGCTTGCACTTGTCGACCTGATCCTTGATGTGCGTGCGCTGCTGCCACACGAACACACCGAGGGCGACCACGACGACCAGGATGATCAGCCGGCCGACCAGCGCCGTGATGACGAAGGAGAGCAGCATCCCGATCACCACCAGCGCGATGATCACGATCAGGCCGACCTTGGTGATGTCGTTGGAGTTGAGCGCCTCGACCGAAGACATGCCGGTGACGATAGCCTCGGTGGATGACTTCGGACGCCAAGGTGGGCCGCGGCGCTCCGCCCAATCTCCCGAGAGGTGCCCTGCGCATCGTCGCGCTCGGCGGCATCAAGGAGGTCGGCCGCAACATGACGATGTTCGAGCTGGCCGGCCGGCTGCTCGTCGTCGACTGCGGCATGCTGCTCGGCAAGACCAACTCCCCAGGCGTCGACCTCACCCTGCCCGACTGGTCGGCGTTCGCCGATCGGCTCGACCAGATCGACGCCGTCGTGCTCACCCACGGCCACGAGGACCACATCGGCGCCCTGCCCTACCTGCTGCGCGAACGCCGCGACATCCCGGTCATCGGCTCGCGGCTCACGCTCGCGCTCGTCGCGTCGAAGCTCGAACAACATCGCAGCAAGGCCGAGCTGCGCACCGTCACCGAGGGTGAGCGGGTCGACGTCGGCCCGTGGGGTCTCGAGTTCTTCGCGGTCAACCACTCGATCCCCGACGCGCTCGCGGTCGCGATCCGGGCCGGCGGGCACACGGTGCTGCACACCGGCGACTTCAAGATGGATCAGACGCCGCTCGACGGGCGGCTCACCGACCTGCCCGGGTTCTCCCGGCTGGGCGACGAGGGCGTCGACCTGCTGCTGGCCGATTCGACGAACGCGGAGGTAGGCGGCTTCCAGGCCTCCGAGCGCGACGTCGGGCAGGTGGTCGCCGACGTCATTCACAAGGCCCAGGGCCGCGTCATCGTCGCGTGCTTCGCCTCGCACGTCCATCGAGTGCAGCAGGTCCTCGACGCCGCGGTCGCGGCGCAGCGCCAGGTCGCGCTCGTCGGCCGGTCGATGGTGCGCAACATGCAGATCGCCCGCGAGCTCGGGCTGCTGCGCGTCCCGGACAACCTGATGATCGACCTTGCGACCGCCGAGCAACTGCCGTCCCGCCGGGTACTGCTCATCTCCACGGGCTCGCAGGGCGAGCCGCTGTCCGCGCTGTCCCGGATGGCCAACCGCGATCACCAGACGGTCCGGATCGTGCCGGACGACATGATCCTGCTCGCGTCCTCGCTGATCCCCGGCAACGAGACGTCGGTGGGCCAGGTGATCAACGGGCTGGCCCGGCTCGGCGCCACCGTGATCGACAAGTCGACGGCGCTGGTGCACGTGTCCGGGCACGCGCCGGCCGGCGAGCTGCGCTACCTGCTCAACGCGGTCCGCCCGAGGAACCTCATGCCGGTGCACGGCGAGTGGCGGCATATCCGGGCGCACGCCGCGATCGGGCGCTCGATGGGGCTGCCCGACGAGCGGATCATGCTGGCCGAGGACGGCACGGTGGTCGACCTCGTCGACGGTCTCGCGTCCATCGTCGGCCGCATCCCGGTCGGCTACGTCTACGTCGACGGCCTCGAGGTCGGCGACGTCAGCGACACAACGCTCAAGGACCGGCGCATCCTCGGTGAGGACGGCTTCCTGTCGATCCTCGTCGCGGTGGATCTGGAACTCGGCAAGGTGGTGTTCGGTCCGGAGCTCACCTCGCGCGGGTTCAGCGACGATCCGGCCGCGCTCGACCCGATCACCGCCGAGCTCGTCGAGGTGGTCGAGAAGGCGCTGTCGGACGGGACGCGCGACGTGGACGCGCTGCAGCATCTGGTGCGCCGCACGGTCGGGCGCTGGGTCGATCGCGAGTACCGCCGCCGGCCGATGCTCGTCCCCATGGTCGTCGAGGTGTAGGACCGCGACGTGGTGTACGTCGCGGTCGTCGGGCCGGGTGAGGCGGCGACGCCGTCCGATGTCGTGGCCGCGCGCGAGGTCGGGCGGTTGCTCGCCGAGGCGGGCGCGGTCGTGCTGACCGGCGGGCTCGGCGGCGTGATGGCCGCGGCCACGGAAGGTGCGGCGGCCGCCGGTGGACTGACCGTCGCCCTGCTGCCGGGCACGGACCGGTCGGCGTCGTCCGCGACGATCGCGATCCCGACGGGGCTCGGCGAGCTGCGCAACGGCCTGCTGGTGCGCGCCGCGGACGCGGTGATCGCGGTCGGCGGCAGCTGGGGCACGCTCAGCGAGATCTCGCTCGCCCGCCGCACCGGCGTGCCCGTCGTGTGCCTCGGCGGGTGGGCCGTGGCGGACGGGACCGGCGCCGCCGTGACCCCGGCGAGCGCCGCGACACCGGCCGAGGCGGTCGCCGCCGTCCTCCAATCCGCACTTTGACCTCCCAAGCGTTGCTGCCAAGATCGTCTAGCAACGATTGGGAGGTCAAAGTCGTGCGGGCGGGCAGAATGGACGCATGACCGTCAGCACGCCGCTCGAGCGCGGCACGATCTCGCCGCGCCGCGCGGTGCCGGGCGGGATCGCCGTCCCGCACTACGTCGGCACCTGGCCGGGCACGAAGGCCGACTACGACGACCCGATGGTCAAGGACGCGGACACGATCGCTCGCATGCGCGTCGCGGGGCGCATCGCCGCGGACGCGCTCGTCGAGGTCGGCAGGCACGTCGCGCCGGGCGTCACCACCGACGAACTGGATCGCATCGGGCACGAGTTCGTGATCGCCCGCGGTGCGTACCCCTCCACGCTCGGCTACAAGGACTTTCCCAAGTCGCTGTGCACCAGCGTCAACGAGGTCATCTGCCACGGCATCCCCGATTCGCGCCCGCTCGAGGACGGCGACGTCGTCAAGGTCGACATCACCGCCTTCGTCGGCGGCGTGCACGGCGACACCTGCGCGACGTTCTTCGCCGGCACCCCGCGCGACGAGGTGCGCGAGCTCGGCGAGCGCACCCGGCAGGCCATGGTGCGCGGCATCGACGCCGTCCGGCCGGGACGTCCGATCAGCGTGATCGGCCGGGTCATCGAGTCATATGCGAAGCGGTTCGGGTACGGCGTGGTGCGCGACTACACCGGCCACGGCGTCGGCTGGTCCTTCCACACCAAGCCGACGATCCTGCACTACGACAACCCGCGCGCCACCACGGTGCTCGAGCCGGGCATGACCTTCACCATCGAGCCGATGCTCACGCTCGGCAGTTACGACTGGTACATGTGGGACGACGCCTGGACCATCCTGACGAAGGACGGCTCGTGGGCCGCCCAGTGGGAGCACACCATCGTCGTCACCGACGACGACGCGGAGATCCTGACGCTGCCAACAACGCGATGAGCGCAGCGAGTGGGCCAGGAGGCGATCCGAGTCGGCGGATCAAGGTCGGCCGAGCGCGCGGAACTGCCAGCCGGCCGACCGCCACACGGCCGGGTCGAGCACGCTGCGGCCGTCCACGATGTTGCGCTCGCGAACGACCTCCGCCAGGTCGTCCGGGCCGAGTACCCGGAACTCGGCCCACTCGGTGAGGTGCAGGACGACGTCCGCGTCGGCGCAGGCATCGAGGGCGGTGGGTGAGTAGGCCAGCGTCGGGTAGGTGTCCTTCGCGTTGTTCATCGCCTGCGGGTCGTACACCCGGACGGCGGCGCCGGAGCGCTGGATGGCGAGCGCGACGTCGAGCGCCGGAGAGTCGCGGATGTCGTCGCTGTCCGGCTTGAACGCCGCTCCCAGGACGCCGACCCGGCGACCGGCGAGCGAGCCGTTGCACATCTCGCGGGCCAGGTCGACCGTCCGGGCCCGGCGGCGCAGGTTGATCTCGTCGACGCTCTTGAGGAAGGACACCGCCTGGTCGACGCCGAGCTCGCCGGCGCGGGCCATGAACGCGCGGATGTCCTTCGGCAGGCAGCCGCCGCCGAACCCCAGCCCGGCACGCAGGAACTTGTGCCCGATGCGCGGGTCGTGCCCGATCGCGTTGGCCAGCTGCGTGACGTCGGCGCCGGTGACCTCGCACACCTCGGCCATTGCGTTGATGAAGGAGATCTTGGTGGCGAGGAACGAGTTTGCCGCGACCTTGACGAGTTCGGCGGTGGCGAAGTCGGTGACGATGACCGGGACGCCGAGCTCGAGGATCGGCAGGTAGGCCCGCTCGAGCACCGCGCGCGCGGCGTCGTCCTCGGTGCCGATGACGATCCGGTCCGGGTGCAGCGTGTCCTCCACTGCGAACCCCTCGCGCAGGAACTCGGGGTTCCACACCAGCTCGGCGCCGGCGCCGCGGACCAGGACGGCGAGCCGGGCCGCTGTGCCGACCGGAACCGTCGACTTCCCGACGACCACCGCGCCCGGCCGCAGGTGCTCGGCCAGCGACTGGAACGCCGTGTCGACGTAGGTGAGATCGGCCGCGAACTCGCCCGCCTTCTGGGGGGTGCCGACGCAGACGAAGTGCAGGTCCGCGAACTCGGCTGCCTGCGCGATCGACGTCGTGAACCGCAGCCGGCCGGACGCGACGTGCTTGCTCAGCAGTTCCGGCAGGCCCGGCTCGAAGAACGGGATCTGCCCGGCCGAGAGGCGGTCGACCTTGGTCTCGTCGACGTCCACGCCGAGCACCTCGTGGCCGAGTTCGGCCATCGCGGCGGCGTGCGTGGCGCCGAGATAACCGGTGCCGATGATGGACAACTTCATGTTCGTGGAGACCCCTGTCCGGCGTGGGTTGACCAACGCGACCAGCATGACGAAGAAACTTCCCGTGGCACAACGACGCAGGGGCCGTGCGCGACACGATCGCGCTGTATTCGGCAATCTGCGGATTTCGCTAGAGAGCCCGATACCGTGCTATCCATGGATCCGGTGCGCAACCCGTACGCGCCGGGCGCCGGGCAGCGCCCGCCGGAACTCGCCGGCCGCGACGCCGAGCTGGCCGCGTTCGAGGTGCTGCTCGAACGGGTGTCCCGCGGCCGGCCGGAGCGCTCGGTCGTGCTCACCGGGCTGCGCGGCGTCGGGAAGACGGTGCTGCTCAACGCGCTGCGCTCGTCCGCGGTCCGGCGCGGGTGGGGCACCGGCAAGCTGGAGGCGCGGCCCGACCAGTCCGTGCGGCGTCCCCTCGCCGGCGCCCTGCACCTCGCGGTGCGCGAACTCGCCGGCCGCAACCCGGACGAGGCCGCGCACGTCCTCGGCGTCGTGAAGTCCTTCGCCCAGCGCGACGCCACGGCGAAGGGACGGCAGTGGCAGCCCGGCATCGACGTGCCCGCCGTGCCGGGCCGGGCCGACTCCGGCGACATCGAGATCGACGTCGTCGAGCTGTTCAGCGACGTCGCCGGGCTCGCCGGAGACACCGGGCACGGCGTGGCGATCTTCATCGACGAGCTGCAGGACCTCGGCCCGGACGACGTGTCCGCGCTGTGCGCCGCGTGCCACGAGCTGTCCCAGCTGTCGCTGCCGCTCGTGCTCGTCGGCGCGGGCCTGCCGCACCTGCCGACCGTCCTGTCCGCGGCCAAGTCCTACTCCGAGCGGCTGTTCCGCTACGCGCGCATCGACCGGCTCGACCGCGCCGCGCACGACCTCGCGCTGCGCGCACCGGCCCGCGACGAGGACGCCGACTTCAGCGACGACGCGCTCGCGGCGATGTACGCCGCCACCGGCGGGTACCCGTACTTCGTCCAGGCATACGGGAAGGTGGCGTGGGACGTCGCACCGCGCTCGCCGATCACGCCCGCCGACGTGGGGGTGGCCGCGCCGGAGGCCGAGGCCGAGCTGGCCGTCGGGTTCTTCGGCGCGCGCTACGAGCGGGCGACGCCGGCCGAGCGCGAGTACCTGCGCGCGATGGCCGACGTCACGGACCCGGGCACGGACGCGGTGTCGACGGCCGACGTCGCGAAATCGCTGGGCCGGCCGCCGCAGTCGCTGTCGCCGGCGCGCGACGGGCTGCTCAAGAAGGGCCTCGTGTACTCCGGCCAGCGTGGCCGGATCGCGTTCACCGTCCCGCACTTCGGCCGCTACCTGCTCGCCCAGGACTGACCCACCCCGGTCTTACTGGGTGTGTCCCTACCGATGAGCAGTGGGCGCTGCCGGAGCCGGTGTTCAACGCGCCCGGCAACCGGGGTCGCAAGCACGCTGAGGACCTCCGCTCGGTGGTGGACGCGATGCTGTACATCGCCCAGACGGGCTGCCAGTGGCGCTACCTGCCCGAGTCGTTCGGCCGCTGCCGTCGACTCGCGAAGTCGTTCGAGAACACCACCACATCAGTGACGACCTGTCTGCAGGTCGCGTGCATCGCCACCACGCTGCGGCACCTCAGCCAAGTCGGTACTCGGCAACGCGCGCCGCTCCTGGCGGCGTAGCCGCGCGCACGCGTCAGCGGCTACAGGTCGCTTGATCCTCGCTCCCGCGGGCATGTCCACCGCTGCGGTTGTATTTTTTATCATACTTCAAATCCTCTCTTACTTCCTCCGTATGTTTTTTTATTTCCATCGCTTTTTTCTCGACGACGATTTCTTCACGCATTACCTTTTCGATTCGCTTTTTTCTTACGTCTTCCTCTTTTCGCGTTTCGTACATGATCATGCTTTTTCTTTGACCAATCGTCGTTTTTTTTTTATTTCGCGTTCTTTCATCGTTATACGTCTCTTATCGCGTTCACGTTTCTTCACAAGACGCGCACGTCTCTTCATCTTTTTTCTTTTCGTTCTATCTTATGATCACTTCAACGTCGTTTTTTCGTCGCTTCATCTTCAACGTCATCTCGTTTTTATTCTCTATGATACGATCTTTATGATTCTTCACAATCTTCGTCTTTCGATTTTCAACTTCGAACGCGATTCGCTGAGCGTCGATTTCGAATTCGACGATTTCTACATCGTCGTTTTCTAATTCTTTCTTCGCGTCGTACGTCAACATTCGACAAATCTTTTTTCGTTTTTTTTATATTTTCTTTTCATCTCTATCGTTCGTTTTCGTCTTTTTGTCTTTCTCTACGTCTCCGTCTCCACTCTTACCGTTTTCGTTCGCGTCAACATCACCGCTGTCGCGATCGTTCACATTTACGTCTTCCTCGTCTACCGATCTCTTTTCATCCACAGTTACCATCATCGCTCTCACATTCAACTTTTCTCTCGCGTCTTTTTTTCTTACATTTACGATATTCTTTCTCTCGTTCATCTTTTTATCTTCAATCTCAATATCTTTCTTCTATTCATTCATCTCGTTTTTTTTTTTTAACATCTATATTTCTATCTCTATTATTACTTCTTTCTTTTCAACCTTCTTCTCATCTCTATTTTCTTTTTTCATATTTTTTTTGTTTTATAATTTTAATATTTTTTAATTATTTATTGTTATATTGTGTTATATTGATTTTTTATATTTGATTAATGGATAAAGTCGGGTGGCCCGGAGGGATTGCACCTCCGGGCTCCCACAGAACGGAGCGTGACAGTCTCCCATCACTCCGCTCTTCTCATCGGACTCCGTTGAAGCCGCGGACCCAGCGCCAGTGCGCGAATAGGCCGGGTTCTCGATCGAGGATCCCGGTCCACCACGCCATGAAGCGTTTGTAGGACCGCAGTCGCTTGTATTTCCGCCCTGCCCAGCGCATCAGGTAGGTGTTGATGCGGGCGAGGAAGGGGTGCAGCCGGGTCCGATAGAACCGGCCGTAGTAGTTCATCCACCCTCGCACGACCGGGTTGATCTCGGCGGCGATTTGTTCCAGCGTGCTGGTGACCCAGTGGTGCATCTTCCAGCGGCGAACCTGCCGGTTCATGCGGGTCAACGCCGCGAGGCTGACCGCGGGCAGGAAGCCGTAGTAGAACTCCCCGCGCCGGTTCTTGGCCTTGCGCGGCTGGAAGGTGTAGCCGAGGAACGTGAACGCCACGTGCTCATACGAGCCGCGGCGCCGGTTGTCCTTGCAGTACACGATCCGTGTCTTGTCCGGGTGCAACTGCAGGCCCAGACTCGACAGCCGCACCTCCAGCGCCGCCCACACCTCGCGGGCTTGCCGCTCACTCACACAATGGATCACCGCATCGTCTGCGTAGCGTTCGAAGCTCACGGTCGGGAACTCCCGCGCCAGGAACTGGTCGAACGCGTAGTGCAGCACCAGGTTCGCCAACACTGGCGAGACCGCCGACCCTTGTGGGGTTCCCCGGCCTCGCTGCTGCAAGGTGCCGTCCGGTAGGTGCAGCGGCGCTTGCAGCCACCGCTGCACATACAGCAGCACCCACCGCTGCTCGGTGGTGATGTTCGCCCGCACCGCCTTGACGACGAGGTCGTGGTCCAGGGAGTCGAAGAACGCACGGATGTCCAGATCGAGCACCCAGTCCTTCTGCCAGCACCGTTCCCGGCACGCGGCCAGCGCCTCATGCGCCGACTTGCCCGGCCGGTAGCCGTAGGAGTCCGGATGGAAGATCGCTTCCGTCCGCGGCTCCAACGTCAGCGCCACCACGGTCTGCGCGATCCTGTCGCCGACCGTGGGCACCCCCAACACCCGCACCCCGCCTTGCGGCTTGGGTATCTCCACCGCGCGCACCGGCGGCGGGAAATACGTCCCCGACGACATCCGGTTCCAGATCTTGTAGAGATTGCCCTTCAGATCGGACTCGAACGCCGCGATCGACACCTCGTCGACCCCCGGTGCACCCTTGTTGGCCTTGACCCGCTGGTACGCCTCCCACACCAACTGTTTCGGAATGACAAACGACTTCTCCAACGAAGCTGACTCGCCCACTCGACTCCTCCCAGACGGCTCCTCGCCACCCGGTTGCTCGCGCAAACAACGCCACTCGATGAGCCGGCCCCTTCGCTCCACCCCCATTACAAGGGCTTCACCACTACTACGAGCCGGTCCGCCAGCCAGCGCCGCAACGGTACTCAGCGTCTCCGGATTCCGCCGTTGACGCGCTCCCTCTCACCCCCCGCCCACCAGCACGGGCAGCAGTATCGGCACCGGCCTTCCCACGTTCCATGCAGAAGCCGCAGACCAGGCT
>CAWCPK010000002.1:2500-890350 GCA_963797455.1 uncultured Actinomycetota bacterium
GCACCGGGGAACCATCGATGCGGACCGCGCCGGCATCGATGTCGCGGCGGGCGGCGCTGGTGCTCGCGGCGAGACCAGCCGCCACCAGGACGGCAGGCAGATGGATCGGATCGCCCTCGGGCAGCGAGTGCTCGGGCACGTCGTCAGGGACCTCGCCGCGCTTGTGGATGGCGTCGAAGCGAGCCTCGGCAGCGTCCGCCGCCTCGGCTCCGTGGTACAGCGCAACCACGTTGCGGGCGACCGCTCGCTTCGCGGAGTTCGCCGCGACTCCGCCCAGCACGACCTGCGCCTCGAGTTCGTCGACGTCGCGCGGATGCAGGTCCGTGCAGAGGCGGGCGTAGCTGCCGACCACGACGTCCGGGATGCTCATCAGCTTCCCGAACTGCTCGGCGGGTGGCTCGGTGATGGCGACGTAGTTGCCGAGCGACTTGCCCATCTTCTCTACGCCGTCGGTCCCGACCAGCAGCGGGACGGTCAGCACGGCCTGCGGCGCCTGCCCGCGGGAGCGTTGCAACTCGCGTCCGACCAGGTTGTTGAACGTCTGGTCGGTGCCGCCCAGCTCGATGTCGGCGTGGATCTCGACCGAGTCGATGCCCTGCAGGAGCGGGTAGACGAACTCGGACAGGCTGATCGGCTGCTGGGCCGCGAATCGCCGCGCGAAGTCGTCGCGTTCGAGGAGCTGCGCGACGGTCATCAGGCGCGTGTAGGCGAGGATGTCCGCGAGCCTCATGGTGCCGAGCCAGTCGGCGTTGTTGACGACCTCGGTCCGGTCCGGGTCGAGGATGCGCATGAGCTGGTCGAAGTAGCCCTTGGCGTTGGCGATCACCTCCTCGGCACTCCGCGCGACCCGCGTGGTGGTGCGGTCGGACGGGTCGCCGACCTGGCCGGTGAAGCCGCCGACGACGAGAACCGCAGTGTGCCCGAGGTCCTGGAACTGCCGGAGTTTGCGGAGGACGACCGCGTGACCGAGGGTCAGATCGCTGCCCGAGGGGTCGATGCCCAGCTTGACGCGGAGTGGCCGCCGTTCAGTGCGAGCGACGAGCAGCCGTTCGGCCAGGCCGCCGGCGGGCAGGATCTGCGCGGCACCGGAGGAGAGGATCTCGTGCGCCTCCCGCAGGTCCTGCGGAAGTTCTGCTGCTCCACTCGCGTCGTTCACGTGCTCAGTCTGCCGGGCTCGGCGTTGCGCGTTTACGGCCACCCGCCTTGAAGGAGGAGACCGTCGGCTCGGTGGGCAGCCAGAAGCGCCAGGCGCGGTCGGCCGCAGCCGTGATGCCAACGCGCGGACCGGCCGTGATGCCTGGCCGCTGACGCGACGGGATGGCGTCGAGTCGGACCGTCGAGGCCGGGTCGCACAGGTCGACGCCGTTGGTCTCGGCGCCGAGCCCGAGGCAGGACGCGAGCCGCGCGGGGCCGCGGGCGAGGTCGACGTCGCGGCGGGCGGCCGGTCGTCGCGCCCGGGCCGTCTCGATGCCTTCGGTGATCTCGCCGGCGCGCAGCAGCACGGCCGCCGCCACCCCGTCGACGCCGCAGACAATGTTGGCGCACCAGTGCATGCCGTAGGTGAAGTAGCAGTAGAGATGACCGGGCGGGCCGAACATCACGGCGGTGCGTGCCGTGCGTCCGCGAAACGCGTGGGAAGCGGGGTCGTCCAGGCCCTCGTAGGCCTCCACCTCGGTGAGGCGCACCGCGACGCGCGCGCTTCCGACGTCGGACGCGAGGACCGCGCCGAGCAGCAGCGGGGCGATCACCAGTGCCGGCTGCGCCAACCGCTCTCGTTCGACACTCACGCGGCTCGGTCACGCCCCCGCCCAGTCGGCCTGCGCGTGCACCAGCCCCGTCAACGTCGTCAGCTGCTCGGCCACCCGATCAGGCGAGGTGCCGCCGACCGCCGACCGGGCGCGCAACGCGCCGGGGACGGACAGCACCTTGCGGACCTCGGGAGTCAGGCGGGCATCGAGCTCGGCCAGTTCGGCGTCAGTGAGATCGGGCAGGTCGACGCCGCGTTGTTCGCAGTACGACACGAACGCGCCACTGATCTCATGCGCCTCGCGGAACGCGACACCTCGGCGGACGAGCCACTCCGCGACGTCGGTCGCGAGCGCGAACCCAGCGGGCGCGGCGGCGGTCAGCCGTACCGCGTCGAAGGTGAGCGTCGCGACGAGACCGGCGAGCGCGGGCAGCAGGGTGAGGAGTTGGTCGACGGTGTCGAAGACGGGCTCCTTGTCCTCTTGCAGGTCCCGGTCGTAGGCCAGCGGCAGGCCCTTCAGCGTGGTGAGCAGGCCGGTGAGGTTGCCGATGAAGCGCCCCGACTTTCCGCGTGCGAGCTCGGCGATGTCCGGGTTCTTCTTCTGCGGCATGATCGACGACCCGGTCGACCAGGCGTCGTCGAGGCGCACCCATCCGAACTCGGGCGTGGCCCACAGGATGATCTCCTCGCCGATCCGGCTGAGGTGCACGCCGAGCAGCGCGGTGGCGAACAGGAACTCGGCGGCGAAGTCGCGGTCCGAGACCGCGTCGATCGAGTTGGCCGCCGGGCGGGCGAAGCCGAGTTCGCGGGCGACGGCCTCGGGGTCGAGCGGCAGTGACGAGCCGGCCAGGGCACCGGACCCGAGCGGCGAGACAGCGGTGCGCTTGTCGCAGTCCTGCAGCCGCTCGACGTCGCGCGCCAGCGCGTGCACGTGGGCGAGCAGGTGATGTGCCAGCAGCACCGGCTGCGCGTGTTGGAGGTGGGTCATGCCGGGCATGGCGACGTCGGCATGTCGCTCGGCCTGCCCGATCAGCGCGGTCTCGAGGTCGGCGACGGCGTGCACGATCCTGCGGAGGTGATCGCGCAGATACAGCCGCAGGTCGGTGGCGACCTGGTCGTTGCGGCTACGGCCGGCGCGCAGCTTGCCGCCGAGCGCGCCGAGCCGCTCCAGCAGGGCCCGTTCGAGCGCGGTGTGGACGTCCTCGTCGGCGACGGTCGGCCGGAACTCGCCGGTGTGTACGGCCTCGGCGATCTCGTCGAGGGCGAGCAGAATCCGGGTGGCCTCGTCGTCGGTCAGCAGCCCGGCCGTGTGCAGCACGCGCGCGTGGGCCTTGGACGCGCGCAGGTCATACCGCGCGAGCCGCCAGTCGAAGTGCACCGACACCGAGAGTTTCGCGAGCGCGTCCGACGGGCCGCCGGCGAACCGTCCGCCCCAGAGCCTGGTTTCGTCAGTCAACGCCGGACTCCATCGCGGCCTCCTCCAGCACGACTTCCTCGTCGCCGGTGAGCTCCGGGTTGGCAGCGATGATCTCCGCGCCTCCCGCCGGCAGCTCGCCGTACAGGATGCCGTGCTCGACGACCACCTGGCCCTGGTCCATCGGCTGCGCGGCGTACAGCTCGAGCTTCGCCCGCGAGTCGGCGATGTCGAGGTTGCGCATGGTCAGCTGCCCGATGCGGTCGATCGGCCCGAACGCTGCGTTCTCGGTCCGCTCCATCGAGAGCTTGTCAGGGTGATACGACAGGACCGGGCCGCGCGTGTCGAGCACTGAGTAGTCCTCGCCGCGGCGCAGTCGCAGCGTCACCTCGCCGGTGACCAGCGACGCGACCCAGCGCTGGATCGACTCACGCAGCATGAATGACTGCGGGTCGAGCCACCGGCCCTCGTACAACAGCCGACCGAGCCGCCGACCCTCGGAGTGGTAGGTCGCGATCGTGTCCTCGTTGTGGATGGCGTTCAGCAGGCGCTCGTACGCGATCCAGAGCAGCGCCATGCCGGGGGCCTCATAGATGCCACGCGACTTGGCCTCGATGATGCGGTTCTCGATCTGGTCGGACATGCCGAGGCCGTGCCGTCCGCCGATCGCGTTCGCCTCGTGCACCAGCGCGACCGGGTCGCCGTACGAGACACCGTTCATATCGACCGGGCGGCCGGCCGCGAACCGGATCGTGACGTCCTCCGCTTCGATCGGAATCGCAGGATCCCAGAAGCGGACGCCCATGATCGGCTCGACGGTCTCGATGGAGATGTCGAGATGCTCGAGCGTCTTCGCCTCGTGAGTGGCGCCCCAGATGTTGGCGTCGGTCGAGTACGCCTTCTCCGTGCTGTCCCGGTAGGGCAGGTCGTGCTCGATGAGCCACTGGCTCATCTCCGCGCGCCCACCCAGCTCGGTGACGAAATGGGCGTCCAGCCACGGCTTGTAGACCCGCAGTCCAGGGTTGGTGAGCAAGCCGTAGCGGTAGAACCGTTCGATGTCGTTGCCCTTGAAGGTCGACCCGTCGCCCCAGATGTGGACGTCGTCGGACTGCATCGCGCGGACGAGCATCGTGCCGGTGACGGCGCGGCCGAGCGGTGTGGTGTTGAAGTACGTCCGGCCGGCGGACCGGACGTGGAACGCGCCGCACGCCAGCGCGGCGAATCCCTCTTCGACCAGCTCGCGTCGGCAGTCCACCGTTCGGGCGAGCTCGGCGCCGTACTGCATCGCCCGGTCCGGCACGCCGGCGATGTCCGGCTCGTCGTACTGCCCGATGTCGGCGGTGTAGGAGCACGGGATCGCGCCCTTGGCGCGCATCCAGGCGACCGCCACGGACGTGTCGAGCCCTCCGGAGAATGCGATGCCGACGCGCTCGCCGATGGGGAGCGAGGTCAGGACCTTGCTCATGATCTGGCTACCTCCGATTCAGACGGTGTGCGGCAAGGTCAACAGGTGGTCGGCGAGCGCGCGCCCACCGGCCGGGTCGCGAGCCACGACCAGGATCGTGTCGTCGCCGGCAATCGTCCCGAGAATCTCGGGAAGGCCAGCGCGGTCGAGGGCGGACGCGAGGAAGTGGGCGGCGCCCGGCGGGGTGCGCAGGACGACGAGATTCGCGCTGGCGTCGGCGGAGGTGAGCAGCTCACCGATCAACCGGGCCAGCCGCTGCGGCGGCGCGTCGGCCGCCCCGCGCGCGGTCAAGGGCGAGCCGTCCTCGGGCACGACGTACACGGGCAGGCCGCCGTCGGGGCTGCGCAGCTTGACGGCCCCGAGCTCGTCGAGATCGCGGGACAGGGTGGCCTGGGTGACGTGCACGCCGGCTTCGTCGAGCCGTACCGCGAGCTCGGCCTGCGAGCGCACCGGATGTTCGCCGAGGACGGCGACGATGCGGGCGTGCCGCGCCGCCTTGCCCGTCGGCTCCAGCTTGGCCGCTCTCATGACGACGCGTGCTCCAGCAGGAAGGTGAGCAGCGCCTTCTGTGCATGCAGCCGGTTCTCCGCCTCGTCCCACACGGCACTCTGCGGGCCGTCGATGACCTCGGCGGCGATCTCGTTGCCACGATAGGCGGGCAGGCAGTGCAGCACGATCGCGTCGGAGGCGGCCTTGCTCAGGGCCTCCGGCGTCAGCGCGAACGGCCTGAAGGGCGCGTTGCGATCTGCCTTCTCGTCCTCTTGCCCCATCGACACCCAGGTGTCGGTGGCGAGGACGTCCGCGCCGTCGAGTGCGGTCGTCGGATCGTCGGTGACCATGATCGAACCCCCCGTTCGGGCCGCCAGCGCGGTCGCGTCAGCGACGATCTCGGGATCGGGCTGGTAGCGAGCCGGTCCGGCGATCCGCACGTGCAGGCCGGCGTTCGCGCCGCCGAGCAGGTAGGAGTGCGCCATGTTGTTCGACGCGTCGCCGAGGTAGGCGAAGGTGAGCCCGGCGAGGTTGCCCTTGTGCTCGCGCATCGTCTGCAGGTCGGCGAGAACCTGGCACGGGTGGAATTGATCGGTGAGCGCGTTGACGACTGGGACGGAACTGAGCGTCGCCATCTCCTCGATGCGCTGCTGGCCGTAGGTGCGCCAGACGATGGCGGCGACCTGCCGCGAGATCACCCGGGTGGTGTCGGCGATCGACTCGCGCTCGCCGATGCCGGCCAGCCGTCCGTCGACGGTGAGTGGGTGCCCGCCGAGCTCGGCGACGCCGACGGCGAACGAGAGCTGGGTGCGCAGCGTCTGCTTGTCGAAGATCAGCGCGACCGCCTTGGGTCCGGTGAGCGGCCGGTGCCGATGCCGGTCGGCCTTCATCTGGTCGGCGAGGTCGAGGACCTGGAGCAGCTCGTCCGGGCTGAGGTCGTCGTCGCGCAGGAAGTGCCGTGTCATGGGGCTACCTCGTCGAGTGCTGCGGCCAGTAGCGGGACGGCCTCGTCCACCTCTGCCTCGGTGAGGATGAGCGGCGGGGTCAACCGGACGCTGTCGGGCTTGACGGCGTTGACGAGCAGCCCGCGGCCGCGAGCCACGGCCTCGACCGCCGACGCGTGGTCGCCGTCGAGCGCGACGGCCCGCCACAGCCCGCTGCCGCGGACGCCGGTGACGAGCGGGCTGTCGATCGCCTCGAGGCGGTGAGTGAGGTGCTCGCCGACCCGCTTGACGTTGTCGAGCAGGTGGTCGTCGGCGATCGTCGTGAGCACCGCGAGGGCTGCGGCGCAGGCGACCGGGTTGCCGCCGAAGGTGCTGCCGTGATCGCTTGGCGCGAACAGCTCGCCGGCTGCGCCGACGCCGATGCAGGCGCCGATCGGAAGGCCGCCGCCGAGGCCCTTGGCGAGGGTGATGACGTCCGGCCGGACGCCTTCGGCCTGGCTGGCGAACCAGTGCCCGGTGCGGCCGATGCCGCTCTGCACCTCGTCGACGATCAGCAGGGCGCCGGTGGCGTCGCAGATGCTGCGGACGGCGGCGAGGAAGCCCGCCGGCGGCGGGATGACGCCGCCCTCGCCGAGCGTCGGCTCGACGATGACGGCGGCGGTCTGCGGGCCGACTGCCGCGCGCAGGGCATCGACGTCGCCGTAGTCGACGAAGGTCACCGGGCCCGGCAACGGCGCAAACGGCTCGCGCTTGGCCGCGTTGCCGGTGACCGAAAGCGCGCCGAGCGTGCGGCCGTGGAAGCTGTTGTGGCACGAGACGATCTCGGTGCGGCCGGTCGGGTTGCCGTGCAGGCGGGCGAGTTTGAGCGCGCACTCGTTGGCCTCGGCGCCGCTGTTGGCGAAGAAGACCCGGGCCGGGACGGCCAGAAGGTCGATCAGCCGCTCGGCCAACTGCACGCCTGGTTCGTGCATGGCCAGGTTGGACGTGTGCGCGAGCCGGCCGACCTGCCTCGTGACGGCGTCGATGATCGCCGGGTGCGCATGGCCGAGCGAGGACACCGCGATGCCGCCGACGAAGTCGAGGTAGTCCCGGCCTCGACGTCCCAGACACGGACGCCCTTGCCGTGGTCGAGCGCGATCGGCGGCGTGCCGTAGTTGCGCATCATGACGGCGTCCCACCTGTCTTGGATCGTCATGACGCGCTCCTTGCTGGGGACGACCATCGTCCCGATGCCCTCGCTCGTGAAGATCTCCAGCAGCAGCGCGTGCGGCACGCGGCCGTCGAGGATGTGGGCGCGCGGGACGCCGCCCTCCACCGCCCGCAGGCACGCCTCCATCTTGGGCACCATGCCGCTGGCGAGGCTGGGCAGCAGGGTGGCGAGGTCGTCCGTCGTGATCTGGCTGACGATCTCGCTGGTGGCCGGCCAGTCGGCGTAGAGGCCTTCGACGTCGGTCAGCACGATCAGCTTCTCGGCGCCCAGCCCGACTGCCACGGCGGCGGCCGCGGTGTCGGCGTTCACGTTGTAGGTCAGCCCGTCGCGTCCGCGCGCGACCGTGGCGAGCACTGGAATGCGGCCTGCGTCGATGAGGGCGTGCATGGCGGACGGCTCGACCGCGACGACGTCGCCCACCTGGCCGATGTCGATCTCCTCGCCGTCGACGATCGCCGGCCGCCGCTCGGCGGTGAGCAGGCTGGCGTCCTCACCGGAGAGCCCGATGGCGAACGAGCCGTGGTCGTTGAGCATGTTGACGATGTCGGCGTTGACCTGGCCGGTGAGCACCATGCGGACGATCTCGACGGTCTCGGCGGTGGTGACGCGCAGGCCGCCGCGGAACTGCGACTCGATGCCGAGTCGCGTCAGGTGCCGGGTGATCTGCGGTCCACCGCCATGCACGATGACCGGCTTGAGGCCGGCGTAGCGCAGGAACATGACGTCCTCGGCGAACGCGGCCTGCAGCTCCGGGCTCGTCATGGCGTTGCCGCCGTACTTGACGACGATGATCTTGCCGTGGAAGCGCGCGAGCCACGGCAGCGCGTCGACGAGCGTGCCCGCCTTGGCGAGCGCCTGCTCTCGGTGTCTACTCATGCTCGCTCCGCAAGCTGCGCTCGGCGCTCATGTCGAGTAGGCCGAGTTCTCTTCGACGTAGTCGTGCGAGAGGTCGTTGGTCCAGATGGTCGCGGTGTCGGTGCCGGCGTTCAGGTCGACGAGGATGCGCACGTGGCGGCCGGTGAGATCCACACCCTCGCGAGGGTCACCGGCCGCTCCGTTCCGGCAGACCTGAACGCCGTTGATGGCGACGTCCAACCTATCCGCTTCGAACGCCGCATCGGTCGTGCCGACGGCGGCCAGGACGCGGCCCCAGTTGGGGTCGTTGCCGAACAGTGCGCATTTGAGCAGGTTGTTGCGGGCGATCGACCGGCCGACATCGACGGCGTCGTCCTCGGTGGCCGCGCCGACGACCTCGATCGCGACCTCCTTGGTGGCGCCCTCGGCGTCCGCGATCAGCTGTGCGGCCAGGTCGGTGCAAACGGCCCGCAGCGCGTCGCCGAGTTCTTGGCCGGCCAGCGTCACACCGGACGCCCCGGAGGCCATCGCGAGCACCGTGTCGTTCGTCGACATGCAGCCGTCGGCATCGACCCGCTCGAGTGTCACCCGGGTGGCGCCGCGCAGAGCGCGATCGAGCGTGGACGCATCGGTGACGGCGTCGGTGGTGATGACGCACAGCATCGTTGCCAAGCCGGGCGCGAGCATCCCGGCACCCTTCGCCATGCCACCGAGCGTCCAACCCTCGCCGTGGAAGACAGCCTGCTTGGCGCGGGTGTCCGTGGTGCGGATCGCCTCCGCGGCGTGCGGCCCACCGTCCGCGTCCAGCGCGGCCACCGCGGCGTCGACACCGGCGAGCAGCTTCGCCATCGGCAGCCGCTCGCCGATCAAGCCGGTGGAGCAGACGGCGACGTCGCCGGGGCCGATCGGCAACACCGCGGCGACGTGCTCGGCTGTCCGGTGGGTGTCGGCGAACCCGTCAGGCCCGGTGCAGGCGTTCGCGCCGCCGGAGTTGAGGACGACGGCGGCGAGGCGGCCGTCCTTGACGGCCTGCTGGGTCCACAGCACCGGCGCGGCCTTGACCCGATTGGTGGTGAACACCGCCGCAGCGACATCGGACGGTCCGTCGTTGACCACGAGGGCGACGTCCGGCGCGCCGGACGTCTTGAGGCCGGCGGCGACGCCCGCGGCCCGAAAGCCCTTGGCAGCCGTCACGCTCACGGCGCGACCCCATCCATGCTGAGGCCGGCGGTCTCCGGCAGGCCCAGCATGATGTTCGCGATCTGCAGCGCCTGACCGGCCGCCCCCTTGCCGAGGTTGTCGAGCGCGGTCGTGACGATGATCCGGCCGGAGTCTGCGTCGACGACGGCTTGCAGGTGGGCGCTGTTCGAGCCGGCGGTCATGGCCGTGCGTGGCTGTTGGCCGGGCGGGAGTACGTGGACGAACGGCTCGTGCGCGTAGGCGGCGGCGAGGACGTCGCGAACGCTCTCGTCGGTGGCCGCACCGGACGGGCGAAGGGCCACGCTGGCGAGGATGCCGCGCGGCAGCGGCGCCAGGACGGGCGTCATCGTGAGTGAGCGCGCGCCGCTCGCCTGCTTGATCTCCGGGACGTGCCGGTGCGCGCCGACCTTGTAGCCGCCGAGGTCGCCCATGACCTCGCTGCCGAGCAGATGCGCCTCGGCGGCCTTGCCCGCGCCTGACGTACCACTGGCCGATGTGACGATCACGTCGTCCGCCTCGGCGATCCCGGAGGCGAGGAGCGGTGCGATCGCCAGGATCGCCGCGACAGCGTGGCAGCCGGTGTTGGCGACCCGGCTCGAGGCGGCGATGAGCTCACGCTGGCCGGGCAGCTCCGGCAGCCCGTACGTCCATGCCTTGTGGTGGGCGCCGCCGTAGTAGCGCGCGTGCGCAGCCGGGTCCGCGAGCCGGTGGTCGGAGCCGAGGTCGACGACCTTCGCCGACGCAGGCAGGTCGGCGGCGAGCGCGGCCGAGGCACCGTGCGGCAGCGCGAGGAAGACGATGTCCGCACCGGCGAGGGTCGCTGCGGTGGTCTCGGCGAAGATCAGCTCAGCGAGGGACCGGATGTTCGGGTGGACGTCGCCGACCGACTGACCGGCGTTCGACTGTGCGGTGACCACGGCAGCGTCGAGATCCGGGTGGCCCGCGACGAGGCGCAGCAGCTCGCCGCCGGCGTACCCGCTGGCGCCGGCGATCGCGACTCGAGCTCCCATCTGCACAATTATGCACCATGGCGCAACTTCATGCAGATTCGGGGTCGGCCGCCGCGTCGAACTCGCCTGGCATGGGCTGACTACCTGGGAACAGGTGACAGTCGGGCTCCCACGGCCAAACACCGTGCAGGTCCGGATAGACGAGCTGCAGGGCTGGGACGGAGTTGCGCTCGTTGCGCCGGTAGAACCGGTTGGCCTGCAGCACCACCTGACCCGGATTCGGGATTCGAAATGCGACAAGTGGGTACTCGCACAGGAGGACCTGGTCCTCGTCGTCGATCCGGTGTCCAGCGACCACCTGCTCACCGACTGCGTTGAGCAGACGCTGTCCCTGGACCGGCTCGAGACCGAATATGCATAGTTCCGGATGGCCCTGGCTCCACAGCCCGACCGTGTAGGTGAGCCATGGCCACTCCTCGACGGACACGACCAGCCACTCGCCCTTGTCGATGAATGCGCGGACGCGCCGACGCCAGAGACGCTCGTACTCCGCCAACAGCTCGTCCTCACTCGCGCGCCCCGCATTGGCAGCGAGGTAGTCGCACGTGTCGCACATTGGGTGCCTCCTTCGAGATGGACCGCAAAGGTAGGGCGGCACTCCGACAATTCCGGCACGGTGGCGCGAGAGGCTGTGGATATGTCAGACGGCGTGCGGCGATCGCGCGATTGGCTGATCGGAACCGCGCGCCCTCGTTAGGGTGCGCGGCATGCCGTCGTCCGAGGCCGATCCGCAACTCATCGCGGCGATCCGCGACGGCCTGCGACAGCTCGCCGACCCGGTTCGCGCTACCGGGATGCAGGCGTACATGAAGTCCGCCATGCCGTGCCTCGGCGTCCGGCTGCCGCAGGTGCGGACGCTCGTTCGGGCCGAGTCGCGGCGCCGACCGCCACAGTCGGGGGCGGCGCTGCGTGCCAGCGTGCTGGCCCTGTGGCGGAACGCGCCGTACCGCGAGGAGCGCTACGCCGCCACCGAGCTCACCAACGTGCCTGCGGCGCGGCCGCTGCGAGCACCCGGGCTGATCACGCTGTACGAAGAGCTCATCGTGACGGGCGCCTGGTGGGACCACGTGGACGAGGTGTCGAGCCGGGTGGGCGACCTGCTGTTGCTGTTCCCGGCAGAGATCGGTCCGATCGTGCACGGTTGGCGACGATCGCCGGACAGGTGGCTACGGCGGGCATCGATCATCTGCCAACGAAGCGTCCGCGAGCGGACGGATCTGGCGTTGCTCACCGACGCGATCGTCGCCAACGCGGACGACCCGGATTTCTTCCTCCGCAAGGCGATCGGCTGGGCGTTGCGCTCGTACGCGTATACCGATCCGGAATGGGTGCGCGCGTTCGTCGGCGCGCACGAACTCAGCCCGCTGTCGGTCCGAGAGGCGACCAAACATCTCTAGGAGCGGAGCCGGGCGCCGTGCCGCTCGACCGCGGCCGCGATCGCGGCGTCGCGCGCGGCCGCCGCCTCCTCCACCGTGAGGGTGCGGTCCGGCGCGCGGAAGCGGAGCGCGAACGCCAGCGACCGCACGCCGGCGCCGAGCCGTTCGGTGTCGGTGTACAGGTCGAAGAGCCGCACCGACTCGAGCAGCGGCCCGGCCGACTCGCGAAGCGTGCGTTGGAGGTCGGCCGCCGTGACGTCCGCCCCGACCACGAGTGCGACGTCGAGCAGCACCGGCGGATAGGTCGAGATGGCCGGGGCCGGCGCCGGCTCGGGGAGAGGCAACGCGTCGAGGTCGAGCTCCATCGCGCAGGTGCGATCGGGCAGCCCGAGGGCCGTAATGACGCGTGGGTGCAGCTCGCCGGCGTGCCCGATCACCCGATCGCCGAGCAGCAGGGCAGCGCACCGGCCGGGGTGCCACGGCGCGAGGTCGGCCGAGCGTGTCGTCAACTCGGCGCGCGCGGCCCGGGCGACGACCTGGGCCGCATCGACTGCATCGGCCCAGGTCGCGGGACGGCCCGGACCCCACCAGCCGTTGGGCGCGAACTCGCCGCACAGCACGACCGCAAGATGACGTGGCTGGAGCGGCAACACGGCGTCCAACGCGGCTAGCTCGGCGTCGGTGGGCCGGCCCGCTACTCCGGGCAGCGGCGGGGCTGTGCCGGTGCCCGCGCTGGGCAGGAAGACCGAGCCGGTCTCGAAGATCGCGAGATCGCGATTGCCGCGCCCGATATTGCGCAGCGCCGTGCCCAACAGCCCCGGCAGCAACGAGGTACGCAGCTCGGGCTCGTCCTCCGAGATCGGGTTCACCAACCGCACCGCGTTTCGCCGCGGGTCGTCGGCGGCGAGCCCGAACGAATCGTGCACCGTCGCGGACCCGAACGGGTAGGACAGCACCTCGAGGTATCCGGCGGCCGCGATCGCCCGCGACACCGTCCGCAGCAGCTGCTGGCGGGCCGTCAACCCGCGTGCCGGCCGGTGCGCTCGGGAGCGCGGACGGCAGCCGGTCGTAGCCGGCGAGGCGGACGACCTCCTCGACGAGGTCCGCGGGCGAGACGAGGTCCGGACGCCAGCTGGGCGGATCGACGTGCAGGACCTCACCGCCGGTCACGCGGCACCCGACGGCCTCGAGATGGGCGACGACATCGGTCACGCGGGATCGGCATGCCCGCAACCGCCGCCGGGAGCTCCACGGCGAGTTCGATCGCGATCGGCACATACGGCGTCCCGACGACGGTGTAGCCGTCGACCGCGGTCGCGCCCGCCGTGGGCCACGAGGAGCTCGACGCATCGCGCCAGCGCGACACCGGCGATCTCCGGGTCGACGCCGCGCTCGAAGCGACGTGCCGCCTCGCTCGGCAGCCTGTGCCGGCGCACGGTGCGCGCGACGGAATCCGGTTCCCAATGAGCCGCCTCGAGGACGACGTCGCCGGTGTCCGGTCCGATCTCGGTGGACGCACCGCCCATCACTCCGGCGAGCGCGATCGGCGCCCGAGTCGTCGGTGACCACCAGGTCGTCGGGGTCGAGCGTGCGCGACGACGTCGTCCAGCGTGGTCAGCCGCTCGCCGGGCGTCGCGCGCCGCACACCGATCGCGCCGCGGAGCTTGGCGCGGTCGAATGCGTGCAGTGGCTGGCCGGTCTCGAGCATCACGTAGTTCGTGACGTCGACCGGTAGCGAGATCGAGCCGCATGCCGCACTGCCGCAGCCGGCGCGCCATCCAGTCCGGCGTCGGAGCGGCCGGGTTCAAGCCGGTGACGGCGCGGACCGAGAAGCGGTCGCAACCGGACGGGTCGTCGATGTGCACCTTGTACGCGCGGCCGTCGGCGCGGGCACGTCGGGCGGCGCACGTCGCGGAACGGCACGTCGAGCGCGGCGGCGGCCTCGCGGGCCAGACCGCGAATCGACAGGCAGTAGCCGCGGTCGGTGGTGACTGCGACGTCGAGGATCGCGTCGTTCATGCCCAGCAGCTCGAGCGGATCGTCGCCCGGCTTGGCCGAGTCGGTGGGCAGCACCAGGATGCCGGTGTGGTCGTCGCCGATGCCGAGTTCGCGGGTCGAGCAGATCATCCCGTCCGAGACGTGGCCGTAGGTCTTGCGCGCGGCGATCGCGAACCCGCCGGGCAGCATCGCGCCGGGCAGGGCCACGACGACGAGGTCGCCGGCCGCGAAGTTGTGCGCGCCGCAGACGATGCCGCGCGGTCCTGCCCCTCGGTGTTGCGTGCCGACGTCCACCTGGCACCAGCGGATCGTCTTGCCGTTCTTCTGCGGCTCGTCGTCGAAGGACAGCACCCGGCCGACGACGATCGGGCCGGACAGCCCGCTCGGCGCCGGTCTCGACCGACTCGACCTCCAGGCCGGTGCGGATCAACGCGTCGGCGAACGTCGCGAGCTGTGAGTCCGTCCGGCAGGTCGACGTACTCGGCGAGCCAGCTGATCGGGGCGCGCATCAGGCCTCCATCCCGAACGCGGCGGTGAACCGGACGTCACCCTCGACGATGTCGCGCATGTCCGACGACTCCGTTGCGGAACATCAGCGTCCGCTCGATGCCCATGCCGAACGCGAATCCGCTGTAGCGCTCAGGGTCGATGCCGCAGGCGATGAGCACCCGCGGGTTGACCATGCCGCAGCCGCCCCATTCGATCCAGCCCTCGCTGCCGCAGGTGCGGCAGGCGCGCTCCGGGTTGCCGACCGATGCGCCGCGGCAGACGAAGCAGACGCAGGTCCATCTCGGCGCTCGGCTCGGTGAACGGGAAGTAGTGCGGGCGCAGCCGGGTGGTGATGCCCGGGGCCGAACAGCGACTCGGCCATGTGGTCGAGGGTGCCCTTGAGGTGGGCCATCGTGAGGCCCTCGTCGACCGCGAGCCCCTCGATCTGGTGGAACACCGGCGTGTGGGTGGCGTCCAGCTCGTCGGTGCGGTACACCTTGCCCGGGCAGACGATGTAGATCGGCGGCTCGTGCGGTCGAGCATCGTCCGGATCTGCACCGGCGAGGTCTGCGTACGGAGCACCACCCCGGAGTCCGCGCGAGCCGACGAAGAAGGTGTCGGTCAGCTCGCGGGACGGGTGGTCGGTCGGCGTGTTGAGGGCGTCGAAGTTGAACCACTCGGACTCGACCTCGGGCCCCTCGGCGACCTCCTAGCCCATCGCCAGGAAGACGTCGCAGATCAGCTCCTGCACCGTGGTCAGCGGGTGCCGGCGCGCCGATCGGCGCTCGCGGTCGTGGGCAGCGTGACGTCGACGGCCTCCTCGACGAGCACCCGCGCGTCGCGCTCGGCCTCGAGCTCGGCCTCGCCGTGCGGCGACGGCGCCTTGCACCGGTCGCGCGGGCCTCGCCGACGCGCTTGCCGGCCGCGGCCTTGGCGGCCGGGGGCAGCGCGCCGATCTCGCGGTTGGCGAGCGCGAGCGGCGAGCGGTCGCCGGCGTGGGCGAGCCGGGCGGCCTTGAGCCCGTCGAGATCGCGGGCCGCTTCGAAGGCCGCGAGGGCGGCGGCGACGTTTGCCTGGATCGCGTCGGGCTGCAAGGCGGCGACTTCGACCGGGTCGAAGGATTCGGAAGGCATGCGTCGAAGGTCTTTCGTCGGGGCGGACAGCCGCCCGAGCCTATGCGGGGCGCGCGCCGCTCTCGAATCAGGGGCGCGTGGGTTCGGCGGCCGCCAGCCGCGCGGCAAACGTCCAGTGACGCGACGGGAGCAGCAGCGCGGTCATGTATCGAGTTTATCGGGCGGGCGCGAGCGCGCGGCCCACTCCGCCCGTAACGTGCATTGCTGTGCCCCATCGAGCCGTGATCGTGCTGGACGGATCGTCGCTCACCGCGGCGGACATCGCCGAGCTGGCAGCGGGACGTTCGGACGTCGTCCTCGCCGAAGATGCGCGCACCGCCGCGGCCCGCGCGCACGCTCAATCACTCGGGGTCACCAGGCCGGTGTACGGCCGCACGACCGGCGTCGGCGGGAATCGGCTCGTCTCGATCGAACACGTCGCCACTGACGGCGGCGTCCTCGATCCGGCGCTGGCCCTGCTGCGCAGTCACGCGTCGTCGAGTGGGCCGCTGCGTTCACGGGAACGCGTGCGCGCGATGCTGGCGATCCGGCTCAACCAGCTCGCGTCGGGCGGCAGCGGAATGAATCCGCCCGTGCTCGACGGCCTGCTCGACATGATCCGCGAGGACGCGCTCCCGCCGGTCCGCGAGTACGGCGGCGTGGGAACCGGGGACCTGCCGGCGCTGGCGACCACTGCGCTGGCCTTGCTCGGCGAGGTCGCGACGTCGCCGCCGCTGAGCCGCGTCGTCCCGCTCGGCATCAGCGACGCGCCGCCGCTGCTGTCGAGCAACGCGGCGACGATCGCAGACGCGGCGATCGCGCTGGGTCGGCTGCGCGGCCTGGCCCGGGCGGCGCTGCCGATCGCGGCGGCGACGTTCGTGGGTTCGTCGGGCAACGCCGAGGCGTTCTCCCGCGCCGTCGAGGACATCACCCCGTTCGAAGGTGCGCAGGCGGTCTGCCGGACCATGCGCAGGTTGATCGCGGGCGCCCCGCCGGCCGCGCGGATCCAGGACCCGTTCGCGCTGCGGGCACTGCCCCAGGTGCATGGCCCGCTGCTCGACGCGCTGACCAGCCTGGCCGACGTGGTGACCCGGTTGGCGAACGCGCCCGCCGAGAATCCGGTGTACCTGCCGGGCTTCGACGTCGTGCACCACGGTGGGTTCCACGTCGCCTACCTCGCGCAGTCGCTGGACTCCGTCCGGCTAGCACTCGCCGAGGCCGCCCAGCTCTCGCTGGCTCGGCTTTCCCTGCTGTGCGCGCCGGAGAACACCGGGCTGCCTGCGTTCCTCGGGGGCGGCGTCCCAGGGGCGTCCGGGGTGATGGTCGTCGAGTACGTCGTCGCGTCGGCCCTGGCCGAGCTTCGGGCCTCGGCGACTCCGGCGGCGCTGCAGACCGTCTCGCTCTCCAACGGGGTCGAGGAGGACGCGAGCTTCGCCTCGCTCGCCGCGCGGCAGGCGCTCACCGCCGTCGATGCGTTCCGGTCGGTGCTCGCGGGTGAGCTGGTTGCCGCGGTGCGCTGCCTGCGGATGAAGGAGCTGGTGCCCGATCCGCTGCGCGGGTTGCTGACGGTGTGCGCCGCGTTCGGGACGAGCGTGGCCGACCGCGACCTCACCGGCGACCTGCAGCTCGCCGAGGCGGTTCTCGATTCGGTGAGTGGCTCGGACGGCAACTTCGACGCCGCCGGCTAGGGATCGAGTGCGTAGGTCTTCCCGCTGCTGATCACGTCCCGCAACTCGCGGGTGAGGTCGTCGCCTGCGGCGAGCAGGCCGGGCAGCAGTGCGGCGTCTCGTACGAGTGCGCGGAAGGCAAGTGCGACGGTGACGTCATGCGCCGGGCGGAGCACGACCTCGATGGCGTCGCCGGCCCGCACGACCCCACCGGCCACGACGCGCAGGTAGGCGCCCGGCAGCTCGGCCTCGGTGAATTGCCTGAGCCAGCCACGCTCGCCGATCCACGCGCGAAAGGTCGCGCACGGAACCCGCGGGCACGTCACCTGCAGGATCACCGATTCGCCGATCTTCCATCGCTCGCCGAGGCGTGCGCCATCGACGTCGACGCCGATCGTGCTGAGGTTCTCGCCGAATCGGCCGTTCGGCAGCGCCGTGCCGAGCCGGGATTGCCAGACGTCGAGACACTCGCGGGCGTAGGCGTACACCGCTTGATCAGTGCCGCCGTGATGTCGCAGATCACCGATCATGTCGCCGACGAGTCCGCTGCCCAGACCGTCCACCTTCGGTCCCGGCTCGCGGATCTCGACAGGCGAGTCCGTCGCGACCTTCCCGATACCGGTCGGCAGGGCGACGGACGGGACGGCGGTCGTTGCCGAAGCGAGATTCACCGACAAGACGGCAGACATGCCGTCAGGCTACGGGTTGGGGACGAGGACGCCGCGGGCTTCCTTGACGTGGCTCGCGGTGTCGGCGTCCGCGGCCGTCACGGTGCCGGTGATCGCCTGCCAGGCTCGTCCGATCGGCTGTGGACGAGTGTGCCAGCGGATCAGCGACGCTGTGCGCGGGCGCTCGCGTAGAGACACACCGCCGCCGCGGCGGCCACGTTCAGGCTCTCGGCGCGGCCGTAGACCGGGACCCGGACGTCGGCTTCGGCAGCTTCGATGATCGGCTCGGGCAGGCCGTGCGCCTCGCTGCCGAACAGCCACATGGTGGGACGCGTGAGCGCACCGCGGTCGACCAGGTCGTCAAGATCGTGGGCGCCCGCGCCGGTGGTGGCGAGCACGCTCAGTCCGGCACGATGTCCGGCCGCCACGACGTCGGCCGCGTCGGCGTCCGACGACGACGTCGAGGTGGAACAGGCTCCCGGCGCTGGCCCGCACTGCCTTTCCGTTGTAGATGTCGACTCCCCCGGCGAGTGACGACCGCATCGGCGCCGGCGGCGTCGGCCGTGCGCAGGATCGTGCCGGCGTTGCCGGGGTCAGCGGGCTCGACCAGGACAGCCACGAGCTTCGGCCGCCGGGCGAGCGCCGGTCGCCAGCGGCACGTCGACCCGACGGCAGACCGCGACGAGCCCCTGCGGGGTGACGGTCTCGGAAAGCGTCGGCCGCGGAGGCCTCGCTGATCTCGTCGACTCGGACCCCGGCCAGCTCGATGGCCGTACGGCTCGGCGCAGCGCGTCAGCGGTCGCGAAGACCTCGATGACGACGTCCGGCGCGC
This sequence comes from uncultured Actinomycetota bacterium, assembly GCA_963797455.1. Classification (GTDB taxonomy): domain Bacteria; phylum Actinomycetota; class Actinomycetes; order Mycobacteriales; family Jatrophihabitantaceae; genus Jatrophihabitans. Next base: position 20,977 of record CAWCPK010000002.1, read on the forward strand.
GCTGCGCCTCGCGGACGGCCTGCGGCGCCCTCGGCAAGAAAGAGCCCGGCGGCGCGGCGGGCCTGCCGGCGAGTGAGCCGACGGGCCGCCGCGAGCCGGGCGTTATTGTCGACAGCAGGTCAGGCGGCCGGAGACTGGATGCCGCCGCGCCGCCGATGCCCTCGGCGGCCACTGCGGCACGGGCAACCTCGACGAGCGCGGCGAAGGCGGTCGCGTCGTTGACCGCGAGGTCGGCGAGGATCTTGCGGTCCACGATGACGGCGGCCGGCTCAGACCCTGGATGAAGCGGTTGTACGTCATGTCGTTGGCGCGGGCAGCGGCGTTGATGCGCTGGATCCACAGCTGGCGGAAGTCGCCCTTGCGCTTCTTGCGGTCGTTGTAGTTGTAGGCCAGGGAGTGGGTGACCTGCTCCTTGGCCTTGCGGTACAGGCGCGAGCGCTGGCCGCGGTAGCCGCTGGCCGCTCGAGGATGCCCGGCGCTTCTTGTGGGCGTTGACTGCCCGCTTGACGCGTGCCACTTGTTAACTCCTTGGGCGGGGCCGGTCCGGAGGACGGCCAGGCGGCGCGAAGTCTTGGGTCCCGGTCGAGCGCGGCTCACTTGCCGAGAAGCTTCTTGATCTTCTTGGCGTCGGCCGGGGCCGAACTCGGTGCGTGCCGGCGAGGCGGCGCGTCAGCTGGACGGACTTGTGCTCGAAGGTGGCGGCCGGCGCGCTGGCGCAGACTTGCCGGAGCCGGTGACCTTGAAGCGCTTGCTGGCACCGCTGTGCGTCTTGTTCTTCGGCATGGCGCCGCATCTCCTCGTCGCTGCCGCCGGCGGTGCGGACGTGGCGTCGTTGTTGCTGGTCGGGCATCCGGGGCGTTGCCTCTCGAGCTTGCTCGCGTCTCGGCGGGCTCCTCGGCGGGCTCCTCGCAGGGCTGCTCTCCTGCTGACGCTCCGCCTTGCGAGCGGCCTGCGCCTCGCGGGCTTCGGCCATCGCCTCGGTCTTCTTCTTGTGCGACGACCATGATCATGTTGCGGCCGTCCTGCTTCGGGTTGGACTCGACGAAGCCGAGGTCCCGACGTCCTCCGCGAGCCGCTGCAGCAGCCGGAAGCCCAGCTCGGGGCGGGACTGCTCGCGACCACGGAACATGATCGTGATCTTGACCTTGTCGCCCTGCTTGAGGAACCGGACGACGTGACCCTTCTTGGTGTCGTAGTCGTGCGGGTCGATCTTCGGCCGGAGCTTCATCTCCTTGATGACCGTGTGCGCCTGGTTCTTGCGCGCCTCACGGGCCTTCATGGCCGACTCGTACTTGAACTTCCCGTAGTCCATGAGCTTGCAGACGGGCGGACGGGCGTTCGCCGCGACCTCGACGAGGTCGAGGTCGTACTCCTGCGCAAGTTCCAGGGCCTTGGCAAGCGGCACGATGCCGACCTGCTCGCCACTGGGACCGACGAGTCGCACCTCGGGGACGCGAATCCGGTCGTTGATGCGGGGCTCGGCGCTGATGGGGCCTCCTCGGTCGTTAATTTCTGTCCTTGCGAGGTCGGCCCGTCCCGACATGGCAACGGCCCCACTGCGCTAGTGCGCGCGGGGCCGTGATCCGACCGGTCCCCGCCGCCCACGGGGGCGGCGCCGACGCCCCGGCCGCGGCCGGGCGTCGTGGGACCGGACCCGGCGCGTCCGACGTCGACGGCTCGGGTGGGAGGCTTTTGGCTTCCGCTTGCACACCCCCGCCGTGAGCGGAGGCTGGTCGCAATGACAGGGTAACAGCGTGGCTCAGGACACCCCAAACCCCGCGACCGGCACGGACACCGCAGTGCGGTCCGGAATTCCGGGCAGCGCGGTGCCCGCCCACCCGATGGACGGCATCCCGCTTCCCGCCCACGGCTTCGACACCCTCGACCTGCCGGTGCGCGAGCTCGCCACAATTCCGGCCGCGGAGGTCATCAGCCAGGCGGCGGTCCTGCTGATCAGCGCGTCCGCGGAAAAGCTCGGCCTCGCGCCCGGGGAGGAACCCGATCTCGACCTGGACGAGGCACGGCGTCTCGTCACCGCGCTGGCCGGGCTGTTGGCCGCGGCGCAGAACGACCTCGGCGGGCATTGGGAGCCGCTGCGTGACGGGCTGCGCACCTTGCAGAACGCGTTCCGCGAGGCCTCGGTATACCCGGACGCACCCGGCGAGGGCCCCGGCGAGAAACTTCTGTCGTAGCCCGGGCGCAGACTGGTCTGCGTGAGCGAGCTTGCGAGCTCACCATAGGCATCGAACGTCTCTGCGCCCGACGAAGGAGGGCGAGTGCCGGTCTTCTCCCCCGCCACCCAGGCCTGGCTGGACGGCGCGTTCGACGCGCCCACCCCCGCGCAGCTCGGCGCCTGGGGCGCCATCGCCCGGGGCGAGCACACCCTCGTCGTCGCGCCGACCGGCTCCGGCAAGACGCTGGCGGCGTTCCTGTCCGCGCTCGACCGGCTCGCCACGCAAGCCCTCCCGGCCGACCCGCTCCGGCGCTGCCGGGTGCTCTACGTCAGCCCGCTCAAGGCGCTGGCCGTCGACGTCGAGCGCAACCTGCGCACCCCGCTGGCCGGCATCCGGCAGGCCGCGGCGCGGCTCGGGCTGCCGCGTGCCCGACATCACGGTCGGCATGCGCTCCGGCGACACTCCCGCCGACGAGCGCCGGCAGTTCGCCCGCCGGCCCGCCGGACATCCTGATCACGACGCCGGAGTCGCTGTTCCTGATGCTGACCTCGGCAGCGCGCGAGGCGCTGCGCGGCGATCGACACCGTGATCGTCGACGAGGTGCACGCGGTGTGCGGCGACCAAGCGCGGCGCCCACCTCGCCCTCTCGCTGGAACGCCTGGACGAGCTGCTCGACGACGCCGGCGCAGCGCATCGGGCTGTCGGCCACCGTCCGCCCGGTCGACGAGGTCGCCACGCTTCCTCGCCGGCGGGCGGCCGGTCGAGGTCGTCCAGCCGCCGTCCGCGCAAGACGATCGACTCTCAGGTCGTCGTGCCCGGTCGAGGACATGTCCGCGATCGGCGAGCCGACCGACGACCTCGAGCGGGCCGGCCGCCGGCGCGGAGCGCCGCGCGTCGATCTGGCCGCACGTCGAGGAGCGCATGCTCGACCTCGTCCAGGCCCACCGCTCCACGATCGTGTTCGCCAACTCCCGCCGGCTCGCCGAGCGGCTGACCGCCCGGCTGAACGAGCTGGCATCCGAACGCGCGGGCGGCTGCTGCCCGAGGACGGCCCGCCGCCGGCCGCAGCTGATGGGCCAGTCCGGGTCCGGCGCAGCCGAGCGGCGACGTCGTCGTCGCCCGCGCCCACCACGGCTCGGTGTCGCAAGGAGCAGCGGGCGCTCGTCGAGGAGGACCTCAAGGCCGGGCGGCTGCCCGCCGTGGTCGCCACCTCGCAGCTCGAGCTCGGCATCGACATGGGCGCGGTCGACCTCGTCGTCCAGGTCGAGTCGCCGCCGTCGGTCGCCGCCGGGCCTGCAGCGCGTCGGCCGCGCCGGGCACCAGGTCGGCGCGGTGTCCGCGGGCGTGATCTTCCCGAAGTACCGCGGCGACCTCGTCCAGTGCGCCGTGGTCGCCGAGCGCATGCGCGACGGCGCGATCGAGTCGATGCGCTACCCGCGCAACCCGCTGGACGTGCTCGCCCAGCAGATCGTCGCGATGGTCGCGCTCGACACGGTGACGGTCGACGAGGTCTGAGCAGCTGGTCCGCCGGGCGGCGCCCGTTCGCCGGCGCTGCCCCGCTCGGCGCTCGAGGCCGTGCTCGACATGCTGGCCGGCCGCTACCCGTCCGACGCCTTCGCCGAGCTGCGGCCGCGCCTGGTGTGGGACCGCGTGACCGGCGAGCTCACCGCCCGGCCGCGGCGCCCAGCGGCTCGCGGTCACGAGCGGCGGCACGATCCCCGACCGCGGGCTGTTCGGCGTGTTCCTGGCCGGCGCGGACGGGCCGGGCCGGCGGGTCGGCGAGCTCGACGAGGAGATGGTCTACGAGTCACGGGTCGGGGACGTGTTCCTGCTCGGCTCGTCGTCGCTGGCGCATCGAGGACATCACCCACGACCGGGTGCTGGTCACGCCGGCGCCCGGGCGAGGTCGGCCGGATGCCGTTCTGGAAGGGCGACGCCCCGGGCCGTCCGGTCGAGCTGGGCCGGGCGCTCGGCGCGTTCCTGCGCGAGGTGGCCAATGCCCGAGCCGGCCGACGCGGTCGCCCGGGCGCAGGCGGCCGGGCTGGACGCGTGGGGCACCGACAACCTGCTCGCCTACCTCGCCGAGCAGCGCGCGGCGACCGAGCCAGTGCCCGACGACCGGACGATCCTCGTCGAGCGGTTCCGCGACGAGCTCGGCGACTGGCGGCTGGTCGTGCACTCCCCGTTCGGCGCGCCGGTCAACGCGCCGTGGGCGCTGGCGATCGGCGCCCGGCTGCGCGAGCGCTACGGCCTCGAGGTCTCGTCCATGCACTCCGACGACGGCATCGTGCTGCGGCTGCCCGACACCGACGCCGAGCCGCCGGGCGCTGACATCGCGGTCTTCGAGCCCGAGGAGATCGAGCGCTGGTCACCGCCGAGGTCGGCGGTTCCGCGCTGTTCGCGTCGCGGTTCCGCGAGTGCGCGGCGCGCTCGCTGCTGCTGCCGCGCCGCGACCCGCGCCGCCGCACGCCGCTGTGGCAGCAGCGCCAGCGGGCCAACCAACTGCTGCAGGTCGCGAGCGAGTACGGCGACTTCCCGGTCGTCCTCGAGGCGATGCGCGAGTGCCTGCAGGACGTCTTCGACGTCCCCGGCCTCGCCGGGCTGATGCGCGATCTCGCTGCCGCGACGGGTGCGGCTCGTCGAGGTCGAGACGCCGAGCCGCATCGCCGTTCGCCCGCTCGCTGCTGTTCGGCTACGTCGGCGTCGTTCCTGTACGAGGGCGACGCCCCGCTGGCCGAGCGGCGGGCGCAGGCGCTGTCCCTCGACTCGGCGCTGCTCGCCGAGCTGCTCGGCGCCACCGAGCTGCGCGAGCTGCTCGACGCCGGACGCGATCGCCGCAGGTCGAGGCGGAGATCGCCCGGCTGACCCCGGACCGGCACGCGCGCGGTCCGACGGCGTCCACGACCTGCTGCGCGCCGTCGGCGATCTGACCACGCGACGAGGCGCTCGCCCGCGGGGCGACGCCGCATGGATCTCGCCGCGCTCGAGGAGGCGCCGGCGGGCGATCCGGGTGCGCATCGCCGGCGAGCAGCGCTGGCTGGCGATCGAGGACGCCGGGCGGGTGCGCGACGCGCTGGGTGCCGCGCTGCCCGTCGGCGTGCCGGAGGCCTTCACCGAGCCGGTGCGCGATCCGCTCGGTGACCTCGTCTCGCGCTACGCCCGCACGCACGGCCCGTTCGTCGGCGCACGACGTCGCGACACGGCTCGGGCTCGGGCGTGGCTGTGGTGGCCACCGCGCTGGCCCGGCTGGGCGCCGCGGGCCGGGTCGTCCAGGGCGAGTTCCGCCCCGGCGGCAGTGGCGATCGAGTGGTGCGACGCCGAGGTGCTGCGCGCGATCCGGCGACGGTCGCTCGCCGCGCTGCGCAAGGAGGTCGAGCCGGTGCCGGCCGAGGCGCTCGGCCGGTTCATCCCGCCAGTGGCAGGGTCTCGGCGCCCGGTCGTCGCGCGGCGTGGAGGCGCTGCTGCGCGCGGTCGAGCAGCTGGCCGGCGTGCCGCTGCCGGCCAGCGCCCTCGAGTCGCTCGTGCTGCCGAGCCGGGTCGCCGACTACGCGCCGGCCCTGCTCGACGAGCTGACCCTCGCCGGCGAGGTCGTCTGGGCTGGAGCGGGTCGAGTCGCGCGGCAACGACGGCTGGCTCGCGCTCGCGCCGGCCGAGCTCGCCGCCGCTCGTCCTGCCGCCCCCGGACGAGGTCGACGACCCCGCTCGCCCTGGCCGTCCGGGACTCGCTCGCGGCCGACGAGGCGCTGTTCTTCCGTTCGCTGGTCGATCGGCTCGGCACCGGCGAGGCCGACGCCGCGGTGGCCGCGGCGGTCTGGGAGCTCGTGTGGGCGGGGCTGCTGACCAACGACACGCTCGCCCCGGTCCGCGCGCTGCTCGGGTCAGGGGGGCGCACCGCACACGCCCGCAAGCCGCGTCCGCCGCGTGGCCGGTACGGCCGCTACGCCGGACTCGCCGCACCCGGCGCGACGCCCGCGGCGCGGTCGGCGCCGGCCGGAATGGCGGGCAGGTGGTCCGCAGTGCCGGCCCGCGATCCGGACGTCACCCGGCGCGCCCTGGCCGCCGCGGACGTCCTGCTCGACCGGTACGGCGTCGTCACCCGCGGGTCGGTCGCGGGCGAGCGGATCACCGGCGGCTTCGCGGCGGTCTATCCCGTCCTCAAGGCGGCCGAGGAGTCCGGGCGCGCCCGGCGCGGCTACTTCGTCGAGGGCCTCGGCGCGGCGCAGTTCGCACTGCCCGGCGCGGTCGACCGGCTGCGCTCCGAGGCGCGTCCGTTCGAGACCCGCCGGCCGGACGGCTCCGCGGCGCTGGTGCTGGCCGCCACCGATCCCGCGAATCCGTACGGTGCGGCGCTGCCATGGCCCGCAGCACCGCGGCCGGCCGAGGGTGGGCGCGGGCACCAGCCGGCCCGCAAGGCGGGCGCGCTGGTGGTCCTCATCGACGGCGCATGCGTCCTCTACGTCGAGCGGGGCGGGCGGACGCTGCTCTCGTTCAGCGACGACCCCCCAGTGCTGCAACCGGCCGCGGACGCCCTCGCGCTGGCGGTGCGCGACGGCGCGTTGGGCAAGCTGCAGGTCGAGCGTGCCGACGGGGTACCGGTCATGCTGTCGGCGCTCGGTGACGCGCTCGAGGCCGCCGGCTTCCGGCCCACGCCACGCGGGCTGCGGCTGCGAGGCTGAACCGCGGATGCCGGAGGGCGACACCGTCTGGCTGACGGCGCACCGGCTGGACCAGGCGCTGGCCGGCCGGCCACTTACGACGTGCGACTTCCGGGTTCCGGCCCTCGCCACGGTAGATCTGCGTGGCAGCACCATCACCGAGGTCCTCGCCCGCGGTAAGCACATCCTGGCGCGCCTGGCCGACGACCTGACCGTGCACAGCCATCTGCGGATGGACGGCGTGTGGTACCTGTCCCACGCGGACGGCCCGCCGCCCCGCCGGCACCCGCAGCACATGGTCCGCGCACGGCTCGGCAACGCCGAATGGCTGGCGACCGGATACCGCGTCCACGACCTGCGGGTCGTCTCGCGGGCCGCCGAGCGCGACCTCGTCGGGCATCTGGGACCCGACCTGCTCGGCCCGGACTGGGACGTCGAGCGCGCCGTCGCCAACCTCGCCCGCGACCCGGACGTCGCCATCGGCGAGGCGTTGCTCGACCAGCGCAACCTCGCCGGGATCGGCAACCTCTACAAGTCCGAGGTGCTGTTCGTCGAGCGCGTCCATCCCTGGACGCCGGTCCGCGACATCCCGGATCTCGGCCGGGTCGTCACCACCGCCCATCGGCTGATGCGCGCCAACCGCGATCACCCGGAGCAGTCGACGACCGGCTACGCCGGGCGCGGTCGCGACCATTGGGTCTACGAGCGCGCCGGCCAGCCGTGCCTGCGCTGCGGGACGTCGGTCGAGCGCGCCGACCAGGGCGCGCCGCCGCGGGCCCGGAGCAGCTATTGGTGTCCGCGCTGCCAGCCGGAGGTCTCGACGTGACGTTCAGGCCAGGTCGGGTGGTGCCGTCTCGGACGCCTTCTTGGTCGTGTCGACCGCGGGCGGCGGGTTCTCGATGGCCGCGGTTTCGCTCGCCGGCTCGACCGCCGGCTTGCCCTTGGCGCCCAGCGCGGGCTTCGGCTCCGCATCCAGCGCCGCACGGATCTCGTCCAGGCGCGCGGCGCCCTTCATGTCGAGCGTCGCCCGCTGCACCTCGAGGATGCGCGAGCCCGTCGCGTCGCGGGCCAGTTCGGCCTGGCCGAGGGCGATCGCGTAACGCTTCTCGATCTTGTCGCGCACCTCGTCGAGCGTGGGGACGTTGCTGGGGGCAGCGAGATCGCTCATCTGCTGCAGCGACGCGGACACCGTCTCCTGCATCTTCGCCTGCTCGAGCTGGGACAGCAGCTTCGACCGCTCGGCGAGACGCTGCTGGAGGATCTGCGAGTTGGTCTGGACGGCTTCCCGCGCCTGGCCGGCGGCCTGCAGCGCCTGATCGTGCAGGTGCTTGAGGTCCTCGGTGGCCGATTCGGCGCTCACCAGCTGATTGGCCAACGCCTGGGCCGTCTGCTCGAGCTGGGCCGCCTTGGCCTCGTTGCCCTCGGAGCGCGCCTTGTCGGCGAGCACAAGCGCCTGCCGCGCCTGGGCCTGCAGATTCTCGACGGAGTTGAGCTGCCGATTGAGCTGCATCTCCAGCTGGCGCTGGTTGCCGATCACCGCGGCCGCCTGCTGGGTCAACGCCTGATGCTGGCGCTGCGCCTCCTGGATCGCCTGCTCGATCTGGACCTTGGGATCGGCCCGCTCGTCGACCTGCACGCCGAACCACGCGGTCGCGTACTTCCAGGCCCGCACAAACGGGTTCGGCTTGGCCATGTCTCCATCCTGGCAGATCCGCTGTTGGCGTCCCAGCGCCAGACAGCCGGACAGTCCGCCGGGACGCCGAGACCGAGGTCAGGCGGGCTGGGCTACCGGCACGTCCAGAACCGGCAAGCCGGCGAGCAGCACCGCGACATCGCGGGCGATGGACTCGGGCTCGGCCTCGGTGAGCAGGAAGGACGCGAGCCAGCGCAGCACGGTGTCCGCGCCGTCGCGGGACTCGGCGGCCAGCGCCGCCGCGACGGCCACCCGGGCGTGCTGCCAACCGGGGGCGGAGTCGTCGACGCGCCCCACCGCGGCCAGGACGGCCGGCTCGACCCCGGCGAGTCCGCGCCGGACGGGATGCGTGGAGATCGCGGTGGCGGCGTCGACGAGCGCGGCGCCCACCGGCTTGCCGAACTGCGCATCGACGATCGCGTCGACCTGATCGACGACGAGCGCCGCAAGCACCGCCTCGCGGGTGCGGAAATGGTTGTACAGCGTCGCCTTTGCGACCCCCGCTGCAGCCGCGACCTGCGCCATGGTGATCTTCGTCCCGCTGGCCTCGACGGCCCGGGCGGCGCCGGAAAGCAGGGCGGCGCGGGTGCGATTCATCGCGTTGCCGGCGCGGGTGTGCATGCCCTTCACGCGCACCGGCGCCGCGGACGCGACGAGCGGCGAGAGCGTGGTTTGGCGGAACAGCGTGTCGAACAGCGGATCACTCATCGACGCCTCCTCGATGCTCGAGGAAGCTAACTCGCGGGACCCCGCGATTCCGGGAGGTCGCGCGGCGGGTCGGCGAACCTGTGACTGATGTTGCTGGTGTGACGTAGGGCAGCGGTCAGGCGGCGGCGACCGGCACCGTACGCAGCTGTGCGCCGCCCGGCGAATCCGAGACCGGCGCCGTCGTGATCCGTGCGGAGCCGGCACCGACGAGCGCGACCCGGCTGGTCAGGGCGAGCTTCTCCTCGCGGCGCAGCGTCTGGCTGACATCGGCGAACAGCTCGGACAGTTCTACGTCGAGCGCGCTGCAAATCGCAGCGAGCAACTCCGAGGACGGCTCCTTCTGGCCGCGTTCGACCTCGGAGAGGTAACCGAGGCTGACTCGCGCGGTGGCTGACACTTCGCGCAGCGTGCGCCGCTGGCGCATCCGCAGCCCACGGAGGGTCTCACCCACGACCTGGCGGAGAATGGGCATCGGGACCCCCTTCAGTGGCGGCATCGGCAGTCATCCCACGGTACCTGGCGCTGGCTCGGCACCGCTCGTCCGCGCAGGGCCGTCCGCTCACGGCGAACACGCCGCACAACAGGAACGCGTCGCCGGCACCGGCATTCCGCCGAGCGCTAGGGCGTCGCCGGCGCGCTGGCGATCGGCGTCCGGCGCAGCCGGACCGCACGCACGACGTAGTCGGCCCCGGTCGCCAGCGCGACCAGGATCGCGGGCACCATGAACGTCCACGCGATCGGTTTCAGCCACGACCCGACCGGGATGAGGACGAACAACCCGGTCGCGACCGACTGCAGCAGCGTCTTGACCTTGCCGCCCCGGCTCGCCGGGATCACGCCGTGCCGGATGACCCAGAAGCGCAACAACGTCACGCCGATCTCGCGGACGAGCATGACGACCGTTATCCACCACGGGAGGTCGTGCAGCAGCGACAGCCCGATCAGCGCCGCGCCGATGAGCGCCTTGTCGGCGATCGGATCGGCGAGCTTGCCGAACTCCGTCACCAGGCCGCGTTTGCGCGCGATGTCGCCGTCGATCCGGTCGGTGACCGACGCGACGGCAAAGATCGCCCAGGCCAGCACCCGCCACCCCTCGTCATGCCCGCCCCCGGCGAACAGCGCGACGACAAACACCGGCACGAGGGCGAGCCGGAACACGGTCAACCCGTTCGCGATGTTCCACGCCGAGGCGGGGCTCGGCGGGTCGCCCATCGGGTCGTCGGTGAGCTTCGGCAGCACAGGCTTCACCGTCGGCTTCTCACCGATCGGACCGGTCACGGTCAAGCCTCGCTTCGCTCGGTTGACCGGCAAAGCCGGCACCCAATTGTTCGCGCGCTCACCAGGGCTCGCCCGTCACTTTGGCGACCAGGTCGGCGCCGTCGGTGTCCACGACGAACGCGGGCACGAACAGGCCCCGGCGCGCCCCGTCCGCGCCGATCAACCGCACCGCGCCGTCGACGTCCGGACCCTGGTGGGCGGCGCGGCCGATCCCCTCGTCGCCGTCGAACTCCTCGACGAGGACGTCCAGCCTCGCGCCGATCCGGTCCTCGGCCCGCTGCGTGACCAGTTCGTCGGCCAGCGCGCTGATCCGTTCGACCCGCTCGGCGATCACCTCGGCAGCGAGCTTTCCGTCGAAGCGCACGGCCTCGGTGCCGTCCTCGTCCGAGTACCCGAAGACGCCGATCGCGTCGAGCCGCGCCGTGCAGAGGAACCGTTCGAGCTCGGCGACGTCGGCCTCCGTCTCGCCCGGGAAGCCGACGATGACGTTGCTCCGCGCGCCGAGATCCGGCGCAAGATCGCGGGCCCGCGCGAGCAGGTCGAGGAACGCGTCGGTGTCACCGAAGCGCTTCATGCGCCGCAACACCGGCGCGCTCGCGTGCTGGAACGACAGGTCGAAGTAGGGCGCAACCCCGGGCGTCGTCGCGATGGCGGCCAGCAGTTCGGGACGCAGCTCGGCGGGCTGGAGATAGGACACCCGGATCCGGTCGATGCCGTCGACGGCGGCGAGTCGCGGCAGCAGGGCCTCGAGCGCGCGCAGGTCGCCGAGGTCCTTGCCGTACGACGTCGAGTTCTCGCTGACGAGCACCACCTCGCGCGCGCCCGTCGACGCCAACCATTGCGCCTCGGCGAGCACATCCGCGGGCGGCCGGGACACGAACGAGCCGCGGAAGGACGGGATCGCGCAGAAACTGCACCGGCGATCGCAGCCGGACGCCAGCTTCAGGTAGGCGACCGGTGCGTCGTCGAGGCGAGTGCGGACGGCCGCGGACGGCAGCCAAGCGTGCCCGGGCAGCGCGACCTCGGCGGCGGCGGCCGGGCGCTGCGCCGGCGCGACGGGGAGCAGGGTGCGCCGATCGCGTGGGGTGTGCGCGGCAACCGGGCGGCCGGCCGCGATGTCGTCCAGCCGTGCCGCGATGTCCGCGTAGGAGTCGAAGCCGAGCACCGCGTCCGCCTCGGGCAGTGAGGACGCGAGCTCGGCGCCGTACCGCTCGGCCAGGCAGCCGACCGCCACGACCAACGCGTCGGTGTCGGCTGCCGCGAGCAAGGTGTCGATCGAGTCCTTTTTCGCCGACGCGATGAAGCCGCAGGTGTTGACCAGGACGACGTCGGCGGACTCGGCGTCGTCGATAACCCCCCAGCCACCAGCGCCGAGGCGGCCGGCGAGCTCTTCGGAGTCGACCTCGTTGCGGGCACAGCCCAGCGTGACCACTGCGACACTGCGGGCGGGCTGGGGCACGCACAGCAGGTTACCCGCGCGACGGGATGACCTTGGCCCCTGACGCAGCGGATCACGGCCGCCATAGCGTTCTACCCGATGTGGAGGGACGCCGCGGGACGACGCTCAGTCAGGAGACGTCCGTGACGAGCCTGGCGGGATTCGCCGCCGAACACGGGCTGTCACTGACGCGCTTCGCGTATGTCCTGTGCGGGGATCGGGGCCGGGCCGAGGACCTCGTCCAGGACACCTACCTGTCGATGTACCGGCGCTTCGGCGACGAGCTGACCATCGCCGCCCCGGTGGCCTATGCCCGGCGCGCGATCGTGCACGCCCACATCTCGCGCGCCAGGCGCCGCTCGTCCACCGAGACACCGCTTGGCGAGCTGCCCGACGTCGCCGTGGACGGTCCGCTCCCGGAGGAGCACGACGCGATGTGGCAGGTACTCGCCGGGCTACCCGAGCGGCAGCGCGCGGTGCTCGTCCTGCGCTACTACCTCGACCTCGACGACCACGAGATCGCGAGGCTGCTGGGCACCACCGAGGGCACCATCCGCAGCCTCGCCGCCCGCGCCTTTGCCCGCCTCCGCGAGCAGCCGGCGCTCGAGACGAGCTCCGACGAGGACGAACGATGAAGACCGACACCGAACTCGAAGCGCTGCTGCGCACGACCTTCGCCGGACGCGCGGAAACCGTTCACGACACCCCGCCCTGGGTCGCGCCTGCCCAGGCACCGGGCCCACGCCGCCGCTGGCTTCCGGTGCTCGCTGCCGCCGCCGCGGTGGTGCTCGTCGCCGCCGGCGTCGCCATCGGGGTTCATCTGAACCGGTCCGACCGTCCGGCACGTCCGAGCCCGACACCAACTCCGACCCCGACCGCGCTGCGCGCGGTGCGGTGCATCGTGCCCCTTCCCGACGCGTGGCAGAGCGCGATCTCAGCGGGAACCGTCACCGTCAACGGGCAGGACATCACGCCGCTGGCAGTGGACAGCGCCGGTGACGTGATCGGGCGCGAGCCCAGCGCCGAGCGCGTCAAATACATCAACTCGATGGTGCCGTACTCGTACCGGCTGGTGCTGATCACGCCTGACGGGTCGGTTCGGATGCTGTACGACACCCCGCCGCCACCCGAGTGGGGCGGGATGCGAATCGGTGGCGTGAGCGTCGAGGGTGACTGGGTCGCTTTCGCCCTGAACGTCGGCGCGGCGTCAGGCGGTCAGGGCCCGGTTCAGCTGAATGTCCTCAATATCGCTACCGGCGCGGTCCGCATCGCTCGCCCCGGCCCGCTGGACGCCACGATCGTGCTGGGCCCGGCGTTGTTGCACGGCTCCGTGTACTGGACCGACATCCTTGCCGGGCAGGGCTTGGGGTACGGCGCCCTCTATCGGTACGACATCGCAACGGGCCAGCGCAGCGTCCTCGATCGCCACGTGACGTCGCAGCCGTTCGTCGCGGGTGGAGCCGTCTACTGGGATCGCGGCGCGAAGGCGGTCGGCAAGATCGCGAGTTCCGGGCATGGCCTACCCCTGCCACCCGGCTTCGACGTCGCCACGGCGATGGGCTCGCAATCGTCGCTGATGACTGACGGGCGGACCTACGCCTGGCGTGATCCCATGACTTTGACGCAGATCATGGGGTGGCAACCCGGCGTGGCAGCGCCGATCGTCGTCGTCCCGCAACGTCGCCATGGTGACCAGCTCGACGGGGTGACGGGACGCTTCCTGTGGTGGGGCGGCAACGCCGTCCTCGACGTGCGCTCCGGTGCCGCGGCCTACCTCGATATGCCGACGAGCCAAGCAGACGGACTCGGTGTTCTGGTCAGCGGCCAGCACGCCGTGCTCAGACTGGGCGCCTCCCGGCTGGCGTTCCTCGACACCGCAGAACTGCCCGCGCTGCACTGCTGATACGGCGCTCGCTACCGTTCGGCTCGTGTCTGTCGTCGTTCGCCGCGCCCGCACTGCGGACGTTCCTGCCATCAAGTCGATCGTCGACATCTACGCCGGGTCCGGGCGCAAGCTGCTCGCCAAGGAGCTCGTCACCCTCTACGAGGACGTCCAGGACTTCCTCGTCGCCGAACTCGACGCTGCGATCGTCGGCTGCGGCGCGCTGCACGTGCTGTGGGCCGACCTCGGCGAGGTCCGCACCCTGGCGGTACACCCCGACCACGTCAAGGCGCGGGTCGGTCGGCTGGTGCTCGACGAACTGATTGCAACGGCCCGCCGGCTCGGCCTGTCGCGGTTGTTCGCGCTGACCTTCCACACCGACTTCTTCGCGCGCGCAGGTTTCGTCCCGATCGACGGCGCCCCGGTCGACCAGGACACCTACGACGCGTTGCGCCGCTCCTATGACCCGGGCGTCGCCGAGTTCCTGAACCTGGAGTACGTCAAGCCCAACACCCTGGGCAATACCCGCATGTTGCTCAATCTGGGCTGACCCCGCGTGTCTCAGCGGTCACAGGCGTTTCAGCGGATAACGTCGTCCGCACGGAGGTGATCGTATGGCGACGCTCGACCGCATCGAACCCGCGTACAGACCGTGGACGCCGTCCGCGGCCGGCCTCGTCGACGAGGACACGGACTACGTCGGCCGGCACCGTAAGCCCGGTGGGCGTGGCCTGTCGCTGCTCCGGATGTTCTACGCGCCCCGCCACCGCGCCCCCTGATCGTCGCTCAGCCGGGGTCAGATCCCGTCGACACCGGCTCGTCGTCGTCCGCGCTGATCAGATCGTCCGCCGTTCCGCCGTGCCGCAGCGTGTAGAGCAGGCCGGACAGCTCGTCCGGGACGACAAGCACGTCACGCGCCTTCGAGCCTTCTGACGGGCCGACGATCCCCCGCGACTCCATGAGATCCATCAGCCTGCCCGCCTTGGCGAAGCCGACCCGCAGCTTGCGCTGCAGCATCGAGGTCGAACCGAACTGCGTGGACACCACCAGCTCGACGGCGGACAGGAACACGTCGAGATCGTCGCCGATGTCCGCGTCGATCTCCTTCTTGGCGGCCTGCGGCGCCGTGACGTCGTCGCGGTAGGTGGGCTGCAACTGCTTCTTGCAATGCTCGACGATGGTGTGGATCTCGGTGTCGGTGACGAACGCCCCCTGCATGCGGGCCGCCTTGGCCGCCCCCATCGGCAGGAACAGCGCGTCGCCCTTGCCGAGCAGCTTCTCCGCGCCCGGCTGGTCGAGGATGACCCGCGAGTCGGCGAGCGAGGCCGTCTTGAATGCGAGCCGGGACGGGACGTTGGCCTTGATCAGACCGGTGACGACGTCGACGGACGGCCGCTGCGTCGCGATGACGAGATGGATGCCGGCCGCGCGCGCGAGCTGGGTGATACGCACGATGGCGTCCTCGACGTCGCGCGGCGCCACCATCATCAGGTCGGCCAACTCGTCGACGATGACGAGCAGGTAGGGGTAGGCGGCGTAGACGCGCTCCGAGCCGGGCGGCGCCTTCAGCTCGCCGCTGTGCACCTTCTTGTTGAAGTCGTCGATGTGCCGCACGCCCGAGGTCTCCATGTCCTCGTAGCGCATCTCCATCTCGCGCACCACCCACTGCAGCGCGTCGGCCGCCTTCTTCGGGCTGGTGATGACCGGGGTGACGAGGTGCGGGATCCCCTGGTAGGCCGCGAACTCGACCCGCTTCGGATCGATGAGCACCATGCGCACCTGGTCGGGGGTGGCACGGGTGAGGATCGACAGGATCAGCGTGTTGATGCAGCTCGACTTGCCCGCACCGGTGGCGCCGGCGACGAGCAGGTGCGGCATGCGGTTGAGGTTGGCGACGATGAACCCGCCCTCGACGTCCTTGCCGAGCGCGACGAGCATCGGGTGGTGATCGCGTTGCGCCACAGGAGAGCGCAGCGCGTCGCCGAGCATGACGATCTCTGGGTCGGCGTTGGGGATCTCGACGCCGACCGCGCTCTTGCCGGGGATCGGGCTGAGGATGCGGACCTCGGCGCTCTTGACCGCGTAGGCGATGTTGCGGGTCAGGTTGGTGATCCGCTCGACCTTCACGCCCGGCCCCAGCGACACCTCGTACCGGGTGACCGTCGGGCCCCGGTTGAACCCGGTGACCGAGCAGTCGACGTCGAACTCGGCGAACACCTGTTGGAGGGCCGCGATGACCTCGTCGTTCGCCTTGGTATGGGCCATGTGCGGCGCGCCCTGCGCCAGTGCGGCGAGGCTCGGCAGCGTGTACAACCCTGCCCCGCCGGACAGCTCGAGCTGAATCGGGCGGTCGATGGGCGGTAGGTCGGGCTCGGCCGTCTTCGGCGTGCGCGGTTTGCGGGGCTTGGGCAGCTTGGCTGCGTCCGCGGCGTCGTCGGCCAATGGGATCTCGGACGTGGACGACTCCGGGTCGGCGTCGCGCGGCACGCGGCGCCGCCGCGCCTTGGGCACTACCTCCTCGACCACGTCGTCCGCGTGCCCGGCGCGGCGCAAGCCGAGCAGCGAACCGAGGTAGCCGACCAGCACGCTGATCGGGGTCGCGGTGACGACCAGGATTCCGAAGGCGCCGACAACGGTGAGCACCGGCACCGCGAGCACGGCCGACAGCCCGTTGGACAGCGGATGGCCGATCACCGCGCCGATCAGGCCACCGCCGTGCGCCCGGCCGTCCGCGGTCGGGGGGCTGGCCGCCCAGATGTCGAACAGTCCGAGTACCGCGACGACGAGTGCGGCGGAGCCAACGACGAGACGGCCGCGCGCTTCTGGTTCGGGTGCCTGGCGCAGCATGTGCGCGCCGCCGGCGAGCAGCACCAGCGGGACCAGGATGGCGCCGTTCCCGACGAGCGACCGCGCGGCGGCGTCGATCGCGCGGCCGATCGGTCCGGCGGCGTGGAACCAGACCGCCATGACGCTGATCAGCCCGAACGCGAGCACGCCCAGCGCCGCGCCGTCGCGGCGATGCTCGGGCGGGAGGTCGCGCGCGGTGGCGGCGTTGCGGCCGGCGGCGCGAGCGGTGCCTCCGATGACGGCGGCGAGGCCGCGCCACATCGCGACGATCGCGCGGCCCAGCCCCACGAACGGTGCCGCAATCGGCGAGCGGCGCCGCTTGGCCGACTTTCTGCTCGGCGCTCGACGGGCAGGCGGACGGGTGCGCGTTCCAGTACTCACTCGGGCAACGCTAACCCTGAACACGAGGCTTACGCGGTAGGCGCGGCGGGTGAGCCGACAGCTGTCCATCGAGTGGCCAGTTTGGCACCGAGTGGCCGGTTATAACCGGCCACTCGGGTCCTAACTGGCCACTCGATGAGGGAGGGCGGGTCAGAGGCCCGCGGCGGCGAGATCTTCGCGGAGGTGGCTGATCTCATGGTCGGTGGCATCGACGAGCGGTAGCCGCACCGGCCCGACATCCATGCCGCGCAGCCGCAGGCCGGCCTTCACCAGGATCGTCCCCTGGGTGCGGAAGATCCCGGTGTAGATCGGCAGCAGCTGCCGGTGCAGGCGCAGCGCCTCGTGCACGTCGCCGCGCTCGAAGGCTTCGATCATCGCCGACGTGCCGACACCCGAGAAATGGGTGGACGTCCCGATGACGCCGACCCCACCCACCGACAGCAGCGGCAGCGTGTTGCCGTCGTCACCGGAGTAGTAGGCGAGTCCCGTCTCCGCGATCACCCGGCTCGACGAGACCACATCGCCCTTCGCGTCCTTCACCCCGACGATCCGCTCGTGCTCGGCCAGCGCGATGAGCGTCTCGGGCGCGATGGGCGTGCCGGTGCGGCCCGGGATGTCGTAGAGCAGCATCGGCAGGTCACTGGCGTCCGCGACGGCACGGAAATGTGCGAGGACGCCGGCCTGCGGCGGACGCGAATAGTAGGGAGTCACGACGAGCAGCCCGTCCGCGCCGGCCTTCGCCGCTTCCTGCGTCAGGTGGATGGTGTGCACGGTGTCGAACGTGCCGACCCCGGCAAGCACGTGGGCGCGGTTGCCGACCGCGTCGACCACCGCCGTCAACAGATCGGACTTCTCGACGTCAGTCGTCGTCGGCGACTCGCCGGTGGTGCCGCTGATGACCAGACCGTCGTTGCGCTGCTCAGTCGACGAGATAGGTGGCGAGCTGCACCGCCTTGTCGATGTCGAGTGCACCTGACACGTCGAATGGGGTAACCATCGCGGTGAGCAACCGGCCGAACGGTCGGCGTGGATCCGAGGCTGCGACCATGGGTCAAAAGTACCGCTAGCCCTCACTGACGAATGGGCTGGACGCGATCTCGGTGCCGTCGGGTAGCGCGCTGATCTCGAAATCGGCGAAAGCATTGGGCGCGATGCGGTTGAGTTCGCGCAGGCAGGCGATGGCGAGCTCGCGGATCTCGACGTCGGCGTGCTCGGAGGCGCGCATGGCCACGAAGTGCCGCCAGGCGCGGTAGTTGCCTGTCACGACGATGCGCGTCTCGGTGGCGTTGGGCAGCATCGCGCGCGCAGCCTGCCGGGCCTGCTTGCGGCGCAGCGTCGCGTGCTCGACGTCGGCGAACTTCTTCTCCAGACCTTCGAGGAGTTCGGTGTAGGCCTGGACCGCCGCCTCGGACGCCGCGACGAACTTCGCGTGCAGGTCCGGGTCGTCGGCGATGACGTCGGGCTCGACCATCGCGGCGTCCTTCTCGGGGACGTAGCGCTGGGACAGCTGCGAGTAGCTGAAGTGCCGGTGCCGGATCAGCTCGTGGGTGAGCGAGCGCGATACGCCGGTGAAGTAGAACGTGACCGAGCCGTGCTCGAGCACCGAGAGGTGCCCGACCTCGAGGATGTGCCGCAGGTACCCCGCGTTGGTGGCGGTACTGGGGTTGGGCTTCTTCCACGACTGGTAGCAGGCGCGGCCGGCAAACTCGGCCAGCGCCTCGCCGCCGCCGGTATCGGTTTCCCACGGCACGTCCGCCGGTGGCTCGAAGTGCGTCCAGGCAATGGCCTGAACCTGCAGCGGAACGATCTCGGGCACGCCGTGCTCCCTGCTCTCGACCGCCCGGCGGGCGGTCGTCGGACTCCGTGGGGTGTAGGCCCCGAGCCTAACCGCCGCGGCCGACGACGGCGGCGCGGCGCGCGAGGGTGCGTCGCGCAAAGCCGCGTCCCCCATCGTCATGAACCGATGCCATTGCCATGACGGCATTAGTGATGTCATACTGACAGCATGCAGCTCGAACCCCACATCGCACAAGTCCACGAGCAACTTCGGGCCGCCGCCGCGCTCGGCGACGACCGCACCCGCGAGATCGCCACAGCGCTCGCCACCGCGGCGACGCCGTCCGTCCGGCTCGCGGTGCTCAACGCACTCACCGAGGCGGCGGACGAGATCACCGCCGCGCTGCTCGACTTCCCCGGCGCACCGGCGGTCAGCGTCCGACTCGACGGCGGCGAGCTCGCCATCGACGTGCACCTCACGCAGCCGGCCGCCGATGCCGAAGACGCGCGGCGCGACGACGGCGAGGCGACTGCCCGCATCTCGCTGCGGCTCACCGAGGCGCTGAAGGCGGACATCGACGCCGCCGCGGAGCAGGACGGCATCTCGGTCAACACCTGGCTCGTGCGTGCCGCGTCCGCGGCGTTGCGCCCCGGCCCGTTCGGCGGATTCGGCCCAGGGTTCCCGCCCGGCTTCGGACCAGCCGGTCGCGGGCGGGGCCGTGGGAGGGCCGACCAACACCACATCACCGGCTGGATCAACGGCTAGGAGACAAGGCAATGACTGACAACATCATCGACAAGACCTTTCCGCTGAGCGGGCCGGTCAACCTCAACATCCGAATCGCGCACGGCTCGGTCGTCGTCGAACCGGAGGACGACGTGACCGAGGCTCGCGTGCACATCGAGGCCGACAAGCACGCCGCGGAGTTGCTCGAGCAGACCGTGGTCGAGATGCGCGGCGGCACCATTGTCGTGGTCGCGCCGCGCCAGGGCGGAATTTTCGACCTCCCGCTGTTCGGCAGCTGGCGGGCCGGTCGCGGGCTCCAGGTCCACGTCGTCGTCCCGAGCGGCACCGCGGTCAAGATCAGCACCTTCACAGCGCCGATTCGCATCCTCGGCCGGGTGGGTGACGCCGATCTGGCGTTCGGCTCCGGCGAGGCAGCCGCGCGGCACGTCGACGGCGAGCTGCGGCTGCGATTCGGCAGCGGCACCGCGAAGATGGTGCGGGTCAGCGGGTCGGTGCAGCTGCGATCGGGCTCCGGCGACGCGCAGTTCGGCGAGATCGGCGGAGACCTCGTGGCCGGCTGCGGGAGCGGAAACCTCCAGGCCCGCGTGACGCACGGATCGGTTCGCTCCCGGTGCGGCTCGGGTAACGCGCGCCTGGGCGAAGTCCACGGGGACGTCGACGTCGCGAGCGGCTCAGGAGGGCTCGAGGTCGGCCTGCCGGAGGGTGTGACCGCCCGCCTCGACGTCCACACCGGGTCGGGACAGGTGCGTTCCGAACTGCCGATCGAGGACGCGCCGAAGTCCGAGGGCAGTGCCATCCGCCTGCGCGCCCGCACCGGCAGCGGCGACGTGCGGCTGTTCCGCGCGGCCGAGCCGCGCTCAGCTGCGTAGCGCACCGGCGATCGCGGCGTAGTGGCCGCCGCGCTCGAGCAGCGCGCGATGCGTGCCGCGCTCGACGATCCGGCCGCGGTCGAGCACGACGATCTGGTCGGCATGCCGCACCGTCGACAGCCGATGGGCGATCGCGATCGTGGTGCGCCCGCGCGCGAGCTCGTCGATGCCGCCTGCACCGCCCGCTCGGTCTTGTTGTCCAGCGCGCTGGTCGCCTCGTCGAGAATCAGCACGCGGCGGGTTGCGCAGCAGCATCCGCGCGATCGCCAGCCGCTGCCGTTCGCCGCCGGAGAACCGGTAGCCGCGGGCGCCGACCACCGTGTCGTAGCCCTCCGGCAGCCGCGCGATCAGGTCGTGGATGCTGCGCGGCCCGCGCCGCGGCCACCAGCGCGGCGTCGGCGGCGTCCGGCGCGGCGAAGCGCAGGTTGGCGGCACCGTGTCGTGGAACAGGTAGGTGTCCTGGGTGACGAACCCGACCGCGCACGCGACGGTGCCGAGCGTCAGCTCGCGCATGTCCACGCCGTCGAGGCACACCGCGCCCTCATCCGGGTCGTACAGCCGGGCGACCAGGTACGCGAGGGTCGTCTTGCCCGAGCCGGTCTCGCCCACGATCGCGGTGGTGTGCCCGCCGGCACGAACAGGTCGATGTCGCGCAGCGCCCAGTCGGCATCGCCGTCGTACCGGAACGACACGCCGGCCAGGCGCACCTCGCCGCGCACCGCCGGTAGCGTCCGCGCGCCGTCGGCCTCCGGGACGTCCACCGGCAGGTCGAGCACCTCGAAGATCCGCCGAACAGTGCCATCGACGTCGAGACCTGTACGCCGATGCCCTGCAACGCAGTGGCCGGCGCGACGAGCCGGTTGAGCATGCTCGTGAACGCGACCGCGGTGCCGATCGAGATGGGTGCGGCGCCATGGGCAAGGGCGAGGCCGGCTATCCAGTAGACGATCGCAGGCACCATCGTCAGCGTCGCGCGGCGGGTCGACAGCATCCACTTGCCGCTCATCGCGACTGCATCTCGGTGTCGGAGAGCTGCTGCGACTCGTCGGCTGAATCGTCCGGACGAGCGTCCTGCTGGCGGCCGAGCGTCTTGGTCAGCAGCACGCCGGCGACGGAGAGCGACTCCTCGACCAGCGCCGGTCATGCCGGCCAGGCGCCGCTGCCTGCCGCGCGCGATGCCGCGCCGCTGCCTGCCGAGACGCAGCGAGAACACGAGGAAGACCGGCACGACCAGCAGGCAGACGAGTGCGAGCTGCCACTGCATGACCAGGGCAGCGATCGCGACCGCGAGCGCGGCGAATCCGTTCTGCACGGTGGAGCTCGCGGTGTTGGTGACGACGTTGTCGACGCCGCCGATGTCGTTGGCGATCCGCGACTGCAGCTCCCCAGCGCGGGTCCGGGTGAAGAACCGCAATGACATGCGCTGCAGGTGCGCGTAGACGGCCATCCGCAGGTCATGCATAACGCGCTGCCCGACCAGATTGGACAGCCACGTGGACACCACGCCGAGGCCCGCCGCCACGATGGACGCGACGAGCATCCCGGCGGCCAGCCAGCTCACCAGCGAGGCGCTGCGCTCGGGCAGCGCGCGGTCGATGATCGCGCGCAGCAGGAACGGGGACGCGACGTTGGCGACGGCCTGCGCGGCGGCAACGGCTACCAGGGCCAGCACCTGCCACCGGTAGGGCGCGAACAGACCGGCGATGCGTCGCAGCGCAACGTCGTCCGCTGCGTCCTGTTTCGGCGCGTCAAGCGTGGCTGTCGCGCTCACCGCTCGACCACCGCAACGCCGCCGCCGAACTCGACGAGGCGGTCCATCAACTCCGCGGCGGCGAGCAGCGTCGCGCGCTCGTCCGGCGCGAGCACCGCCGCCATCGAGCGTCCGAGCCACCGATCGCGCGGCGCCATCTCGGCGCGCAGGGCGGCCCGGCCCGCCGGGGTCGCAGCCAGCAGCGACTGCCTGCCGTCGCCGGGATCGGGCATTCGCTCGAGGTAGCCCGCCGACTCCAGCGCCGCGAACGTCCGGGTCAGCGACTGCGGCATCATGCGCAGTTGCGCGGCGACCTCGCCGGGCGTCATCGGGCCATGCGTGGCGATCCGGCCGAGGACGGCGACCTGGTTGAGGCTGAGCTCGCCCCTCCGCTCAGCTCGCGCGCGGGCGGCGAGTGCCGTGGCCGCGCGCCGCACGAACGCGGCATCCCTCAGCTGTTCCGAAGTAGTACGCATGAACTTACGATATCGTCAGCGTCCACTTACTAAGTCAGAGCGAGGCCGCAAGCTCCTTCGAAAGATCGCCGCGCGGCATCACCTCGATGTCGTCGAGGCCGAGCCAGGACGCCGTGCCGGCAAGCTCGTCGGCGAGTTCCGCGGCGACATAGTGCGGATCGTGGCCGAGCTCGACCCACGCACTCTGCACGCGCAGCACGCCGGCCTGCCGGTCGGCCTTGAGATCGACGCGGCCGACGAGCGTGTCGCCGAGCAGGAACGGCAGCACGTAGTAACCGAACTGCCGCTTGGGCTCGGGCGTGTAGATCTCGATGCGGTAGCGGAACCCGAACAACCGCTCGGTGCGCTCGCGGAACCAGACGAGCGAGTCGAACGGTGCGAGCAGCGCGCGGGCCGCGACGCCGCGCGGGCGGCGGGCACCGTGCCACAGATATGCCGGCGCGGGCCAGCCGACGACCTCGACCGGAAGCAGCTCGCCCGCCGCGACGAGCTCGGCCACCGCCGCCTTGGACGTGGCGTGCGAGATGCGGAAGTAGTCGCGCAGGTCGGGCTCGGTGGCCACCCCGAGAGCCCGCGCGCTGACCCGGATCAGCTCGCACTTTGCCTCGGCCTCCGTGGGCGTCGGCGCGGCCAGGACGTCGGGCGGGAGCACCCGCTCGGTGAGGTCGTAGTAGCGCTCGAAGTTGACCCGCTTCGCCGTGGTCACCCGTCCCTCGTAGAAGAGGAACTCGAGCGCGATCTTGCCGTCGTGCCAGTTCCACATGTGACCCGGGCGCGGTGCCGGCCGCGGGATGCCGGTGTCGCCGGCCGTGATCGGGCCCTGCGCGGTGATCAGCGCGATGACGTCCTCGAGCAGCGCCGGGTTGTCGTTCGCGATCCGCCGGATCGCCGGCCACGGCTCGTGGTGCGCGCGCTGCATCCGCCAGCGCAGCAGTGGATGCATCTCGTTGGGGACCAGCGAGGCGGCGTGCGCCCAGTACTCGAACAGCTCGGACCCGTTCGGCTTCGCGAGGTAGCCGGTCAGTCGGTCGAGCACGTCCCGTGGATAGGGGCCGATGCGGGCGAACACCGGCAGGTAATGGGCACGGGAGAAGACGTTCACCGAGTCGATCTGCAGGATGGCGATCTTGTCGAGGACGCCGCGGATGTGCCGGGCAGTGACCCGCCCCGTCGGCCGTGGATCGGCCAGCCCCTGCGCGGCCAACGCGATGCGACGGGCCTGCGCCGCCGTCAGCCGTGCCAACCGACTCATGGCGTGACAGTACGGGCCGCCTCCGACACCGGACGTGGGAGCATGAATTTCATGTTCGAACATCTCGTCGTGCGGGTCGGCGACGCGGTCGGCGCCTGGCTGTACGTCATCGCCGCCGCGTTGTGCTTCGGGGAAGCGGCGATTCTCTTGGGGATGGTCTTGCCGGGCGAGACGGCGCTGCTCGTGGCCGGGGTGTTCGCGCAGCACGGCACCCTCAACCTCTGGTTGATGATCGTCGTGGCCGTGGTCGCGGCGGTCGCCGGCGACTCCGTCGGGTATCAGTTCGGCAAGCGGTTCGGGCCCGGCCTTCGGCGCTCTCGGCTCGGCGTGTGGGTCGGTGAGCACCGCTGGGCGGTGGTCGACGGGTTCCTCCTCAGGCATGGCGGCAAGGCGGTGTTGCTCGGCCGGCTGACGGCGCTGTTCCGCGCCCTCGTCCCGTCGATGGCCGGGATGAGCGGTATGCGCTACCGGACCTTCTTCGTGTGGAACGCCGCGGGCGGGCTGATCTGGGCGCCGGGTTGCGTGCTGCTCGGTTACGCGTTCTCCTCCTCGCTGAACACGGTGGGCAAGACCCTCACCTGGGCGCCGTTGATCGTGCTGGCGGCCGTGGTGGCCGGCTATCTGGCGTTGCACGTGCGCAAGCGCCGGCGTGAGCGGGCCGAGGCCGAAGCCTTCGCCGAGGCGCACGCCGAGCCGACGAACTAGCGGCGCGCCCGGGCGGCGTCGTCCACAGCCTTCCGCAAATCGGTCGGCAGTGGATCTAGGCTCTGCGCCCATGAGCGACTACGGACCTCCCCCGCCGCCGCAGGACCCCGGCGAGCCCCATGACCCGGGCGGGCCCTACCCGGGCCAGCCCTACGGGCCGGGCTCGCAGTACCCGGGCCCGCCCTACGGGCCGGGCTCGCAGTACCCGGGCCAGCCCTATACCGGTGGGCAGTACCCGCCGCCGCCGCAGCCGCCGCCGCCCGGACCATCCATGTTCAGCGGGCTGTCCGGCAAGTTCGGCGAGCGGCTCACCCGGCGACCCGAGCCGCGGTTCACGGTCGCACTCGCAGCGGCCGGTGCCGCATTGACGCTGTTCGGCGTCCTCATCTGGGGTGGGACCTACTTCGGCGACGCGACCGCGAGCCAGGCGTTGTCCGGATCCACCGATCGCAACCTCCTCGGCGCTGCGCTCGGCGCGATCGCCACCGTGCTCGGATACGTGCTCGTCATCGCACAACGCCGCGGCCCGTTGGCGACCGCGGGCGTGATCGCGGCCGGCATCGGGGTGCCGCTGACGATCGGCTTCCTCACGCTCGATATCAGCAACTACTCCGGCGGCCTCCCGTTCAACTACGACGCGATCTTCTGGGTCTCGGTCGTGGTGTGGGTCGTGTCGTACCTGTTCGTGCCCGGCGCGCGCGGCCACACGTTCTTCGTCTTCCTGATCGCCAGTGGCTTCTTCAGCTACGTCCTGAGCAAGAGTTCGTCGGATGTCGCGACGGACCCCTTCACCGGCGGTGGCTCCGGCGTACACGGGCTGGGAACGATCGCGGCGCTCGGGATGATCTTCGGACTCGGCTACTACCTCGTGGCGTTCCTTTTCGATCGGACCGGCCGCCACGGCCCGGCGACCGGGCTGGTGTATCCGGCGTTCGGGGCCACCGCGAGCGGCATCATCGCCTGGAGCCCTGATCTGCACCAGCTCGGCAGCGGCATCGTCACGATCCTCGTCGGCGCACTGGTGTGCTGGTACGGCGGCACGTTCGGCCGCCGCCTGACCTGCTTCGCCGCGGCCGCAGCGGTCGCGTTCGGCGTCGCGCTGCTGGTCTTCGACGCGTCACCCGACAACGGCACCGCCGCGGGCGTCACGTTCACCCTCGTCGGCCTCGCGGTGGTGGCCGTCGCCTCGCTGGTCGCGACCGCATCGGGCGAGCGCGACGACATGGACCCGGAGGCGATCGTCAGCTCGCGCTGAGCGGAACCTAGTCTGGGGCGTATGGCCGACGTGAGCGTGCGCCCGGCGGTGCCGGGGGATGCTGCGGAACTCGGCCGGATCCAGGTCGACACCTGGCGGACGGCGTATAGCGACATCGTGCCGCCGGGCGTGCTCGACCAGCTGTCCGTCGAGGCCGCCGCCGACCGCTGGGCCGCCGCGATCACCTCGCCGCCCTCGTCCGAGCATCACGTGCTCGTCGCCCTCGAACAGGAGTGGCGGGTCGGCTTCGTCGCGCTCGGACCGGCGGACGACCTCGAGCCCGAGGACCCGGAGCCGGCGAGCACCGTCGGCCTCGCGCTGATCCTCGTCGAGCCGCGGTGGGGCCGGCGTGGGCACGGCTCACGGCTGCTCGCCGCCGCGATGGACCACGCCCGCGCGGACGGTATGACCCGGGCGATCGCCTGGCTCCCGGAGGGCGACGCGGTGTCTCGCGATTTCCTCGTCTCGGCCGGCTGGAGACCTGACGGGCTGGCGCGCGCGCTCGAGACCGGGGCCGGCGAGCTGCGCGAGGTCCGCCTCTACACCGTCCTCGCGGACGGATGACCCGCGGATAGAGTGCCGGGGTGAGCTTCGCAGGGATTCCGGTAGCTGCGCTGGACTTCTACGAGGACCTGTCGGTGTAGTCTCGCGCGCATGGCCGCTAAACGACGCCCGAGAGCGTCCCTCTACGTCCGCCTCAGCCGCGCCGCAGACGAAACGAACCTGTCACTCGACGGGATGGAGCGCGACCTTCGCGCGCTCGCCGAGCGACTCGGCGCCGACGTCGCAGCCGTCCACGTCGACGACGGGATCAGCGGCGCCGTACGCAACCGGCCAGCGTTCCGCGCATGGCTCGACGACGCCCGCGAACACCGCGCCGACGTGCTCGCCGCATGGTCAGTAGACCGCATGACCCGCGAAGGTCTGCCGGTCGCCGCGGAGATTCTCGACGTGCTCGAAACGACCGGCGTCCGGCTCATTGATACGCAAGGCATCGATTCGGCCGGGGAACGCTCAGCGTTCCGGCTCGTGTTCGTCATCAAAGCCGAGCTAGCGCGCGCCGAGCTCGAATCCATGCGAACCCGCGCCCGCGCCCGCGCCGAACGCGCCGCAGTCACCGGACAATGGTCGGCCGGTGCCGCGCCGTACGGCTACCGGATCGTCCGCGTCGACGGCCGCCCGAC
Source organism: uncultured Actinomycetota bacterium (assembly GCA_963797455.1). Taxonomy (GTDB): domain Bacteria; phylum Actinomycetota; class Actinomycetes; order Mycobacteriales; family Jatrophihabitantaceae; genus Jatrophihabitans. The sequence continues at coordinate 48,048 of CAWCPK010000002.1, forward strand.
GCTCGCGATCGAACCCGCCGAAGCGTCGGCGATCGTCGCGGCCGCGCAGCGAGTCACGGCCGGTGAACCGTTGGCGCGGATCGTCCGCGAATGGAACCGCGACGGTGTCCCGCCACGGCGCGCGAAGACGTGGACGTCGACGAGCCTGCTCCGCGTGCTGACCGGCCCGACCGTCCGCGGGCACGCGACACGTCACGGCGCCGTCCTGCGCGACACTGACGGGACCGCTCGCGAGCTCTGGCCGCCGATCCTGAGCCCGGGACTCGCCGAGCAGGTACGGGCCGCGCTCGTGCCTCAGCCCGGCCGCGGTCGGCGCCCCGGAGCGCGCGCGGACGCCCGGCTCTTGTCCGGTCTGCTGCGCTGCGCGACGTGCGGCCGGACGTTGCGGGCGTCGAGCTCGCAGGGTGTCGCGCGGTACGCCTGCCCGGCGCCTGAGCAGGCGTGCACGGCGCGAGCAACGATCAACGCCGCGAAGGTCGAGCAGTGGGCAGAGACCGAGCTACTGGACGATCTGACGCGCGGCGCGATGTTCACGGAACGCGTACCGGCCACGGACGCGGCGACGGTCGAGAGCGCCCGGCTCGACGAGGCGATAACGGGCGCGCTCGCCGAGCTCGCGACGGCCGCCACGGCGGAGACGTTTACACGCCTTCAGGCGCTACAGGCGCGCCGAGCCGAGCTCGACGCGCGGCCGGTCTCGTCGAAGTGGATCACACGCCGCACGGGTCGCACGGTCGGCGAAGAATTCGAGCGCCGCGACGTCCCCGCGCGCCGCGACATGCTCGGCGAGTCGATCAATCTCGATCACGTCGTCGTGTCGGCCGCGAAGTGGCCTCAGCAGCCCGTCGCCGAGCGTGTCACGCCGATATGGCACGAAGACGACGCGGAAGAATTAGCGTAAACGTATTGCGTGAACGCAATTCTCTGCGCCAATTCAATGCGTTAGCGCAAATATTGACAATTACCCGATGCGACATATTGAATAGGCACGGAAGTATAACCGACGAAGGGAAATCGCCGAAATGACCACCACGACGGACCGGATCGCGAACCGTGTGACCGACGGCGACCTCGTCGTCGACTACGTCATCGAGCGCCAGGACGACGGGAACATCGTCGTCGACTACGTCATCGCGCTGTGCGTCTGCCGTGAGCGCGGCTACTGCGCCGACGTGCCCGGCGACCCGGCCGCGTGCTCGGCGTGTGTCGAGCTCGACGACGTCGAGGCGTGCCCGGCCACCTGACACGCGAGCGCCGCAAGAAACGTGAAGCGCCCCGCCGCTCCCCGACTTTCGTCGGCTTGTGGCGGGGCGCTTCACGTTGCGGACGAGCTGGGGCGATGAACATGCCGCCTTGTGCGGCGAACGTACGGCACCGCTTGCGCGACAACGACGGCCGCGGACCCCAACAGGGTCCATGCGAACCACACGGGCATGAACCGATCCGGCCAACTGGTTAGCAGGATCCCGTATGCGAGCAGAGGGACGCCGCGTGCGTCAATCTCGGTGGCCTCCCTCTGCGCCGCGGTGTGCGCCTTCCGAATCGCCGCAATCTCGCTGGCACGCGCTGATTGTTCGGCGTCGACGTGGGCGCGCAACGCGCTGATCTGCCCGCGGTAATCGGCGCGTGCCTCGCGTAGCTCGGTGCCGAGCCGTTCCGTCCGTTGCCGCAGAATCTCGACCTGCTCCGCGATATCCGCGGACCACACTGAGCCGGTTGCCGTCCCGTTGACCGTAACTGTCATGCGCTTCACCTGATGCGATCCAGCGGGGAAGACCGTTAGAGCTCGGGCGCGCCAGGCAAGAGCGTGAGCAGGGCTCGGATGAGGTGTTGTAGGTCGGTCTTCCACGTTTGAAGGTAGAGTCGGAACGCCTGCCCGGCTGTGACGTAGGAACCGCATAGCGCGGCCGAAATGCCGATGACGTTAACGACCGCAGGTAGTACCGACATGGCGATGATCCTCGCGCATAGATCCGCGTTCCCGGACACTGTCCAGGACACTGTGACGTCAGGACGTGTCCGCGTCGCAATCGGCCATACCCCCAGGGGTATTGGCCTAGCGCGGCCGGAGGCATACCCCCATCGGGTACGTGACATTCAAAACGCCCGGGGAGAAAAATCTTGACTGAGTGATGGGTCAGCGGTGTCGCCGCGCGCTAGGCGTTGACCCGCCCCCTACCGTGGCCGTGCCGGGTCGCCGCGGTGTCGAGTGCGACGCTGGGCGTCGTTCGTCTCGCTTTGCAGTGTCGGTGCGGGTGGGGGCGGTGAGCGGTGCTCTCGCTGGCGCTGAGCGTGCCAGCGGCCGCGCCCCTCCGGGTAGTGAAACGCCCCGGCTCAACGCGCGCATGGGAGTGGACGTGTTGAGCCGGGGCGTTCGTTGAGGGGCGGCGCGCCGGGGCGCAACCCCGCGGCGGGGAGCTCGTCACGTCTCTACACCCAACGAGCTCCCGCCGACGAATCAGGCGACGCTGAGCAGCTCGATCGCGGACGCGTTGACGACGTCGCCGCCGACGCGCGCCACAGCCAGTAGCCGCGTTCGCCGGTTGGTTGGCCGTTGGCGCCGAGCAGTGCTGAACGAGCTCGATCCGGGTGCTGATGCCGGTAGCGAACACGTAGCCGCGTTCGAAGTCGCCGTATGCGATCGACGATTCGGCGGCGTGCGACGTCGCCGAGTGTGCTGTCTTCGACGAGCGCGCGGCGCAGCAGCTCCGAGTTACTCACCTCGGGGAACTGCTTCGCACCGTTGGCGTTTTCCATCTGCGAATTGTGTTGATCGTCGACAGGTTGGCCGCGAAGGACGCGCCCTTCTGGAACCGCGGCGCTAGTGCGTTGGAAGCCCGTACACGTCGGATGCGGCGAGCGTGTTCAGCGTGCCGACGCGATGATCGACGCGGACAGCGCGGTAACGATGCCGTTCGGCTGGCCGGTGCCGGTGCCGTTGACGATCGCCTGCGCGACGTTCACGTCGTACTTGTTGATCATGACGCGCTGAAGCTCGCCGACGTTCGATGCCGCTTCGAGCGCGACATGAACGGCACGTACAGGACGCGGTGCGCAGCGGCACGTCAGGCTGAGAGAGCGTCGGCGCGCCGTCGGCCGCCTCAGCGGCTTCGGCCTTCCACTCGAACGACGCGCCAGCGGAGCTGACACCGTTCCAAGTGTTGCCCGGGTGGCGACGTTGCGGACCTTGCCGCGGATGCTTGCGGCTACGCCGCTGTTCGTGAGCATGATCGCCGGGTCGAGGAAGAACGGCATCATGAACGCGCCAGCAGCACCGGAGCCGGTGCCCATCGCACGGAGGAACGAGCTCGACGTCCTGAAACGCGGCGCGCTCCGATTCGTCCACAGCAGATGTCCGCGGATCGGGTCGGCGAGCACCTTCACGACGCGGAGCGGTAAGCGTCGCGGCTGGTCGCTAGCGCTCAGCGGGCGAGCAGCGCGTTCGGGTCGCGGTCAGCGTCGAGCGCGTCAGTTTTTTTTTTTTTTTTTTTTTTTTTTTTTTTTTTTTTTTTTTTTTTTTTTTTTTTTTTTTTTTTTTTTTTTTTTTTTTTTTTTTTTTTTTTTTTTTTTTTTTTTTTTTTTTTTTTTTTTTTTTTTTTTTTTTTTTTTTTTTTTTTTTTTTTTTTTTTTTTTTTTTTTTTTTTTTTTTTTTTTTTTTTTTTTTTTTTTTTTTTTTTTTTTTTTTTTTTTTTTTTTTTTTTTTTTTTTTTTTTTTTTTTTTTTTTTTTTTTTTTTTTTTTTTTTTTTTTTTTTTTTTTTTTTTTTTTTTTTTTTTTTTTTTTTTTTTTTTTTTTTTTTTTTTTTTTTTTTTTTTTTTTTTTTTTTTTTTTTTTTTTTTTTTTTTTTTTTTTTTTTTTTTTTTTTTTTTTTTTTTTTTTTTTTTTTTTTTTTTTTTTTTTTTTTTTTTTTTTTTTTTTTTTTTTTTTTTTTTTTTTTTTTTTTTTTTTTTTTTTTTTTTTTTTTTTTTTTTTTTTTTTTTTTTTTTTTTTTTTTTTTTTTTTTTTTTTTTTTTTTTTTTTTTTTTTTTTTTTTTTTTTTTTTTTTTTTTTTTTTTTTTTTTTTTTTTTTTTTTTTTTTTTTTTTTTTTTTTTTTTTTTTTTTTTTTTTTTTTTTTTTTTTTTTTTTTTTTTTTTTTTTTTTTTTTTTTTTTTTTTTTTTTTTTTTTTTTTTTTTTTTTTTTTTTTTTTTTTTTTTTTTTTTTTTTTTTTTTTTTTTTTTTTTTTTTTTTTTTTTTTTTTTTTTTTTTTTTTTTTTTTTTTTTTTTTTTTTTTTTTTTTTTTTTTTTTTTTTTTTTTTTTTTTTTTTTTTTTTTTTTTTTTTTTTTTTTTTTTTTTTTTTTTTTTTTTTTTTTTTTTTTTTTTTTTTTTTTTTTTTTTTTTTTTTTTTTTTTTTTTTTTTTTTTTTTTTTTTTTTTTTTTTTTTTTTTTTTTTTTTTTTTTTTTTTTTTTTTTTTTTTTTTTTTTTTTTTTTTTTTTTTTTTTTTTTTTTTTTTTTTTTTTTTTTTTTTTTTTTTTTTTTTTTTTTTTTTTTTTTTTTTTTTTTTTTTTTTTTTTTTTTTTTAGAGCGGCTTCACGGTTGCGTGTAAACGCGCTACGTCTTCGGTCATGAACGCGCGCGGGATCACGTCGACGCTCTGGCTGTGAACTGACCGGGCGCTGGGCGCTGACGGGTTGCATAGCTGTCACGAAGGGTTCCGTTCGTCGATGGGTTCGAGGTGCTCGGCGTGCTCCGTTGCAGCGCTGCGTGCCGGTTGTGAGACGCGCCGCACGCGCGCTCTCGGTTGCGCGGAGCTGACGAGCAGGTTGGCTTTCGCTGTCTCGAGCGACACGGTCGAGGTCGCCGACAGCTTAGACCGCAGCTGTCGCTGTCTGAGGCGCCGCATCTCGCTGTCGCGAGTCACGTTGCGGCCGCAGGTACGGCGCAGTCGCGCTGTGTGCTGGGCGCAGAGGTTACGTCGGGAGCGACGTCGACAGCGTCCGCGCGAGCGTGCCAGCACAGCGACGCGCTGTCCGAACGCTGCCTGCTGGTCGTCGTAGGTGAGCCGGGGACGGCGGTCGCCGTGTGCGTCGCGGACGTCGTGACTTCGGGTTGCAGCGACAGCCGACGTGACGGCCGTCGACGTCTGGTCGTGAGACGCTGAACCGTGAGGCGTGTGAGCGGCGACGTCTAGCGACACCTCTCTCGCGAGTACTCGCGCGAGTCGGTCGACGATCACACTCGCGTCTTGCCGTGGTCGGCGCGGGGTGACCGGCGGCCGCAGGCGGGCCGGGTCAGCCCTGCGTCGTCGATACGCGTCGCCTCAGTCGTTCTTCGGACAGTCCTCCGCTATCGCTCCGGCTTCCTCAGACTTCGGGGGGGCGTCACCCGGGTAGCCCGGTCGTTCCCGGGTAGTCCGGTCGTTCCCGGGTGGTCGGTCGTCACCGGGTGGTCGGTCGTTCCCGGGTGGTCGGTCGTCCCGGGTAGTCAGCTCGTAGCGGGCGGCCGGCGGGGCACCGACGACCGACGCGCGCACCGGCGTCCACGGCTCCGGACACGCGCGGCCGTCGCGCCTGAGTCGCGGTTCAGCTCGGCGAGCGTCGCTGCGACGGCCGCTGCTTGATCCGGCCCCTTCGGTGGACGTGGTCGGCGTGACGAGGCTAGCGGTCGTCCGCGGCTCTGTTCGACGGGTGATCGCGATGCGCAGGCGCGCGCGCCGACCTGAGTCGACGCGGGCGGGTCAGTGGTCTCGGTGTGGTGGTCTGGGTCGTCCCGGGCGGGTCGAGGTGTTGCGCGGGCGTGGCCGCGATAACGAAGCCGTCAGGCTGGTGCGGCGTGGCGCCGTGTCGAGGTGCCGTGCGCGCGCGCGGGTGGGCCCGGCACGAGTCACGTTGCGCGCGGCGATGATTCTGCGGCGTCGAGACCGCGGGCGCCGCGCTCCGTCGCGCACAGCGCCGCGGCCGGGTTGACGTCGACGCTGGCCGGTCGCGGGCGCGCCCGCCGCGCCCGTCCGGCGGACACGCGCCGACTCTCGTACGGCCCAGCGCCGGTAGTTGATGCAGAGCCGCGCGAGCTGTGGTGAGTGAGACGAGCCGCGGTCGTCAGTAGATCGACGCGGCGCGAGCCGTCGCGCGGGAGCCGGCCGTCGGCAGCTCGTCGACGTCGAAGGCGCCACGTAAGGCGCGCTCGTACACGTTGACAAGGATCGTGAGCTCGGCGCCGCTGAGCGCGCTTGTCATGTTGATCCATTCCCGCCACGCGGCGCGGCGATACGCGAGGAACTCGACGCGGGTCGTGCGCCGTTCCGTTGTGGTGTTCACCGGGGTTACTCCGTTCAGATCAGAGCGTCGGCGAGCAGTCGCCGGGACGTGTCGCTGAGCTCGACGCCGTCGAGCCGGGCGCGGATTGCTTCGAGCACCTTCGCGACGGCGTACGCCTCGCGTGCCCGGGTCAGGTCTGCGGCGGCGCCAGGGTCGCCGGGGTTGTTCTTTACGCGCAGCGTCGCTCTTGCTAGTGCCGCTCGTAATGCGACGAGTCGATCCATTCCGCGCACCCTCCTTCCCTCTTGCTTTGATCTAGCGATGTGTCAGAGAACGCCGCGCCCGAGCGGGCGCGGCGGTAATTGCATTCCGCTGTTGAGTTGACAATCTGCCGAAGATGCGGCGTATCATCTCGCCGCTCTACCGCCTAGTCTAAGCCGAGCAGGGGACAGGATCGGCCCGTAACGCGCGACGTGTTGCGCCGACGCATAGGGGCGAATGCGCCTCGGGTCAACAGCCACCGGGGTTGCGTCGTTCGGATGTGTTGCGTGCGCGCATTACGGGCCAGCCGGACGAAGTGGTCTAGGAGCTCGACCCGCTCGCATATCGTTGCCCCGTGGAGTTCACAGGCATCCCGCTCGCCGCGGTCGAGTTCTACGACGACCTCTGTCTCGCGATCGAGTCGGAGGCGGCAGGCCTACCTTCGCCGCATAGCTGCGCCCTATGCGCCTCGAAAACCGACCTCGAGGCGGACAACACGAAGGCCTTCTGGACGGCGCACAAGGCGATCTACGACGAGCAGGTGAAGGCGCCGCTGGACGCGCTGACCCACGCGCTCGAGCCCGAGTTCGGCGCGCCGAAGTTCTTCCGCCCGTACCGCGACATCCGGTTCGCGAAGGACAAGACGCCGTACAAGACCCACCAGGGTGTGTGGTTCGGCGAAACCGCTCGCTACCTGCACGTCTCTGCCGCCGGGCTGTTCGTGGCGGCCGGGTACTGGGACACGTCCTCGCCGCAGGTCGACCGGCTCCGGCGAGCGGTGGCGGACGACGTGTCCGGCGTTGCGCTCGAGCGAGCCGTCGCCGCCGTCACGAAGGCGAAGTTCGAGCTCGGCGGGCACCAGCTGACCCGCGTGCCGTCCGGGTACGACAAGGACCACCCACGCGCCGACCTGCTGCGCTACAAGAGCCTGACAGCGCACCGCGAGCTCGGCTGCCCGGCGTGGCTGAGTACGAAGCGGGCGCAGCCGGAGATCGTCAAGGCATTCCGCGCGCTCACCCCCCTGGTCGCGTGGCTCGACACGCACGTCGGCCGTGACTGACCCGCGATCTTGTGCGGTCTCCCGCGCCTGGGCGCGTGCCGGGGCGCGGTTGGCGGCACAAGATCCGCCGCCCGTCACAGCTCGAGCAGGGACTCCAGACCGACGGTGAGGCCCGGACGTGACGCCACGTTGCGCACCGCGAGCAGCACGCCGGGCATGAACGAAACCCGGTCGAGCGAGTCGTGTCGGATGGTCAGCGTCTCGCCCGGGCGCCGAAGACGATCTCCTGGTGCGCGACCATGCCGGCGATCCGCAGCGCGTGCACATGCACGCCGTCGATATCCGCCCCGCGAGCACCTTCGCGGGCCTGCGTCGTGGCATCCGGCGGCGCGCCGAGGCCGGCTGCCTTGCGCGCCGCGGCGATCAGCTCGGCGGTGCGCACCGCGGTGCCACTCGGGGCGTCGGCCTTGTTCGGGTGATGCAGCTCGACGACCTCAGCCGAGTCGTAGTAGCGCGCCGCGAGCTGGCCGAATTTCATCGACAGCACCGCCCCGATCCCGAAGTTCGGCGCGATGAGCACGCCGATCGTCGGCTCGGCGGCGAGCCACTCGCGGACCGTATCGAGGCGTTCCGGTGTGAAGCCGGTGGTGCCGACCACCGCGTGGATGCCCTGGTCGATAGCGAACCGGATGTTGTCCATGACGACGTCCGGGTGCGTGAAGTCGACCAGCACCTGTGAGCCGGCGTCGGCGACGCTGAACAGCCAGTCACCGGCGTCCACCATCGCGACGAGCTCGAGGTCGGATGCGGCGTCGACGGCCTTGCACACCTGCTGGCCCATCCGTCCGCGCGCCCCGAGGACACCCACCCGTAACGGCTCGTTCATGCGCTCACTCCCGTGTCACACGGCCCCGATGAAGTCGTGCTCGCCGAAGGGTCCGACGACTGCCAGGCAGCGCGGCCGGCCGAGCAGCTCATCCGCCAGCTGCGCCACATCGGCCGGCGTGACGGCGTCGATCCGGGCGAGCAGTTCGTCCACGCCGAGCACCTCACCGTAGATGATCTCGCTCTTGCCGATCCGGGTCATCCGCGACCCGGCGTCCTCGAGCCCGAGGACGGTCACACCGCGCATCTGGCCCTTGCCGCGCTCGATCTCGGCGTCGGTGAGATCACCGCGGGCCACGGCGTCCAACTCGGAGACGACGAGCGCGAGCACCTCGTCGGCCTTGCCCGGCTGGCAGCCGGCGTAGACGCCGAACATGCCGGCGTCGGAGTATCCGCTGGAGAACGAGTACACCGAGTAGGCGAGGCCGCGCTCCTCCCGCACCCGCTGGAACAGCCGGGAACTCATCCCGCCGCCCAATGCCGCCGACAGGACGCCGACGGTGAACCGGCGCGGATCGTGGCGGGACAGCCCATGGCAGCCGAGCACCAGGTTGGCCTGCTCGGTGTCGTCGGGCCGGACGGCAGTGCCAAGGGTCGGGTCGGGCGGTGCGCCGTTGGCGGACGGGCGCGGCGGGCATGACCCCAGCGACGGGTCGAGGCGGCCCCCGAACGCCCGGCGCACGAGCCGCACGACGTCGGCATGCGCGACGTTGCCGGCCACCGACACGACCATCGAGTCGGCCGTGTACCTGCGTCGGTAGTACCCGTGGATCCGGCGGCGGGTGAGCGCGTGGATCGACGCCTCGGTGCCCAGGATCGGCCTGCCCAGCGGGACGTCGCCGAACAGTGCGGTGGCGAACTCGTCGTGGACGAGATCTGCCGGGTCGTCGTCGCGCATCGAGATCTCTTCGAGCACCACGCCGCGCTCGACATCGACGTCCTCGGCCGTCATCGTGGCGTCGAGAACGACATCGGCCACGATGTCGACCGCGAGCGGGAGATCACGATCGAGGACCGTCGCGTAGTAGCAGGTGTGTTCCTTCTCGGTGAACGCGTTGAACTCGCCGCCGACCGCGTCCATCGCGTTGGCGATGTCGAGCGCCGAGCGGCCGGTAGTGCCCTTGAACAGCAGGTGCTCGAGAAAGTGGCTGGTGCCGGCGAGAGCAGGCGTCTCGTCGCGGGAGCCGACCGGCACCCAGATGCCGACGCTGGCGCTGCGCACGCCGGGCATGGCCTCGGTGATGATCCGCAGCCCGCCGGGCAGGACGGTGCGGGTGATGACGCCACCGCCGGCGGCCTGATCGAGTCGCCGCGTGGTGGCCCGGCGGAGCGCGCGCGACGAACCCATCCCGCGATCCTACGGACCCGCGCGCATCGCTCAGGTGCGCACACCGCAGAATGCTCGCTCCCGTGGCGTCTTCACCACCGGGAAGTGGTGCGGACGCAGGCCCAGGAGGTAACTGCCGGCGCCTACCGCGACCCCGCGCAGCAGCGGCACGCGCAGCAGCCAGCCGGACAGGCCGAGCGCGGGCGCGAGTAGCCAGGCGAGCAGGCCGGCGACGACGAAGGCGGCGGCGAAGTGGCCGGCGCCGTGCGTCCCGACAAGCAACCAGCCCGTCAGCACCGCGGTGAGGCTGACGACCACCAGCCACAGATCCCAGAGTGCCGCGCTGCCGCGCAGCGTCGCGTACGGCAGGACCCCCAGCGCGAGCAGCGCCGCGCCGGCGGCCGCGGCGGCCACCGAAGCGCCCGGCCGACGGCCGGCCGGGCGGCCGTAGCAGCTCAGCTGCGTGAGCGGGTGTTCGGCGAGCATGGCCGACGAGTCCGCATACATGCGGGCGGACGGGTACCGGCCGGCGACTCGCTTGCGCAGCCACGTGGGCGCATCGGGGCTGATCCACAGCGCGTCGATACGCGCACGCTCGGCACGCAGCCCCTTCGTGCCGGCCACCACCCCGCCCCAGCACGACACGACTGCCCGGACGTAGCGGGTGTTGCGGTTCTGCGCGGCTGCCGCCTCGCTGCCGTAAGCGTAGAAGCCGCACTCGCACACGTCGGCCGGAACGGCATGCGGCCCGCGCGGATGATGGCCGGTCGGCGGCGAACACACTGCGGTGTTCGCGCCGTCGTACCAGGCACCGCCGGAGTACAGCGGCAGCAACAACCCCGAGTCGTCGATGCGGAAGGTACGCAGCCCGACGACCTCGCCGACCAGCGGCTCGGTGCCGGAGAACTCCCCCACCCTGCAGCCTAGATTTCGCTACCGTTCGCGGCCTGAATGGACGGGGCCCGGCTGGACGGCAATGGCATCGGATCGGGACCGGGACCGGGCGGCGGCTCCGGGTTCGGAACCGGCTCCGGGCCTGGGATCGGCCCCGGCATGGGCCTGGGGAACGGGCCGGGCTTGGGCGCCGGGTTGGGGCCTGGACCGGGGATCGGATCGGGGATCGGGGAGGGCGGCGGCGGCACGGTCAGCCGGGCCGGGACAGTCCACGCGTCGGCGTCCTCGATCCCGAAGCGGTGTCCGGGTAGGACGTCATAGCGTTGTCGAGCCGGCCCGATGTCCCCCATGTCTGGTCCTCGATTTCATACAGCCGATTCTCAGTGGCGCCCTTCGTGCCACCGTACGCCCGCTCGGACCCGCACGACAGCGGACCTGCAGGTCACCGGGGCAGCCAGGCGTCCGGCGCGTCGTTGAGGCGCCGCACGTGCGCGGGCAGCGCTCCGGTGAGCACCTGGGCGAGGGTCGTCTCGTCCAGCACGCGGCGCAGGCTGGCGCGCACCGCCACCCATACCTGCGGCAGGTGTTCGGCGACACCGGCGTAGGTGGTCTCGTGCGGTCGCAGCCCCCGCACCTCGGCCAGCGGGCCGTCGACCGCCCGCATCACCGCCCCGACGGTGATGTCGCGCGCCGACCGGGCCAGCGCGTAGCCGCCGTCCGCGCCGCGCTGGCTGCGGACCAGGCCCGCCCGGCGCAGCTCGCCGAGGATCGCCTCGACGAACTTGCGCGGCATCCCCTGCTCGTTGACGATCACATCGATCTTCACGAGTTCGGGCTCCCGCGCGGCAAGGCTCAGCAACGCCCGCACCGCGTAATCAGTCTTTGCCGATATCTGCACGAGGGAATCTTCGCAAAGTCCGGCGGGTTCGGCGCGCAGGACGCGGCTCAGGAGGCGAGGTTGGTGCTGTTCGGGACCGGCTGCAGCCACACGGACGCGCCCTCGGCGAGGTTCATCGACTCGCTCTGCCCTCGAGTCAGCTGGACCAGCGTCGTCGTGTCGCGGGCCGTGGCCATCTCCGCCCGGACCTCGAAACCGATCCTGTGGACGCGGCTGATCTGCGCGGGCACCGCGTTCGCGACCGGCGAGCTGAGGACCTCGATGTCGTGCGGACGGACGAGCCGCCCGTCGAGCGTCGTGACGGGGCCGAGGAACGACATCACGAACGGGTTGACCGGCTTGTCGTACAGCTCGTCGGGGGTGCCGACCTGTTCGACGCGCCCGTCGTTGATCACCACGATCTCGTCGGAGACCTCGAGGGCCTCCTCCTGGTCGTGCGTGACGAACAGCGTCGTCACGTGCACCTCGTCGTGCAGGCGGCGCAGCCAATCGCGCAGCTCCTTGCGCACCTTGGCGTCGAGCGCACCGAACGGCTCGTCCAGCAACAGCACCTTGGGCTCGACGGCGAGCGCCCGGGCCAGTGCCATCCGCTGCCGCTGCCCCCCGGACAGCTGGGACGGCAGCCGGTCGGCGAACTGCTCGAGGTGGACGAGTTCGAGCAACTCACGCACCCGACGGCGGATCTCGTCCTTGGGTCGCTTGCGGATCTCCAGGCCGAACGCGACGTTGCGGTAGACGGACAGGTGCTTGAAGGCCGCGTAGTGCTGGAACACGAATCCGACGTTGCGCTTCTGGGGCGGCAGCGCAGTCGCGTCCGTTCCGTCGATCTCGACCGTGCCGGTGTCCGCCTTCTCCAGCCCGGCGATGATCCGCAGCAGGGTCGACTTGCCGCCGCCGCTCGGCCCGAGCAGCGCGGTGAGCGCGCCGGAGCGGACCGTCAGGTCGACGTCGTCGAGCGCGACGAAGTCGCCGAACCGCTTGCCGATACCGCGTACCTCGATACTCATGAGACGGCCTTTCTCCTGCGCTGGAGCAGCGCGCTCGTGACGATGGCGAGGACGGACACGAGCATCAGCACGAACGCGATCGCGTACGCCTGGTCGGGCTTGAAGTCGATCTGCAACAGGTTGGAGATCCGCAGCGGCGCCGTCTCGGAGGACTGGGAAGCCGCCCGAGACGACGAGCACCGCGCCGAACTCGCCGATGCAGCGCGCCAGGCTGAGCACGACGCCATAGCCGAGCGCGGTGCGAATCGTGGGCAGGGTGATGCGCCGGAAGCGCGGCCAGCCACCCTGCGCCGAGGGAGGCGGCGGCCTGCTCCTGCTCGATGCCCACTTCCTGCAGCACCGGCAGCAAGCGCGCACGACGAGCGGCAGCGACACGAAGACCGTAGCCAGGACGAGACCCGGAGTCGAACCGATCAGCTGGTTCGGCCCGAGCCCGAACCAGCCCTGCGGTGCCGTACACCAGCACGAGGGCGAGGCCGACGACGATCGGCGAGATCGCGATCGGCAGGTCGATCAGCGCGTCCAGCAAGCGGCGGCCGAAGAACCGGTACCGCGCCAGCAGCAGCGACACCGCGATGCCGAAGACCGCGTCCAGGACGACCGCGACAGCCGGCCACGATCGCCGTGCGACGGAACGCGGCCACGGCGGCCGGATCGGTGATCGCGTCGAAGAACGCGCCGAGCCCCGGCTGGAACGTGCGCCAGACGAGCACGCTGACCGGGACGAGCACGATGATCCCGACGTAGGCCAGCACCAGGCCGCGGAGCGCGAACCGGCCGACACCCCGCGGCAGCGCGATGGTGTGCGGGGCGGACAGCTCAGCCATGGCGCACCAGCCGACGTTGCAGGAGCGCGAGCACGACCAGCACAAGGGCGCTCGCGACAAGCAGCACGGTCGCGATGGCCGCGGCCTGGCGCACCGCGACGACGGGGCTGTCGGCGTTCTGCAGCCTGTTGTAGATGAGCCGCGACGCGACCTCGGTCTTGAACGGCAGGTTGCTCGAGATCAGCACGAGCGAGCCGTACTCACCGAGTGCCCGCGCGAACGACAGGGCCGAGCCGGAGAGGATTGCCGGGACGAGGGGCGGGAGGACGATGCGCCGGAAGGCCGTCACCGCACCGGCGCCGAGCGAGGCGGCCGCCTGCTCGGCATCGCGATCCAGGTCGAGCAGCACCGGCTGGACCGTCCGCACCGTGAACGGCAACGTGACGAACAGCAGCGCGACGAACAGCCCGGCACGGGCGCCGAACAGATTGATGCCGATCGGGCTGTCACTGCCGTACAGGCCGAGCATCACGAGACCGGCCACAATCGTGGGCAGCGCGAACGGCAGGTCAATCACCATCTCCAGCACGCCCGCACCGGGGAAGCGCTCGCGGACAAGCACCCACGCGACGATCGTGCCCAGCACTGCATTCACGACGGCGATCGACAGCGCGAGCCCCACGGTCAGCCGGATGGCGGCCATGGTCTCGCGGTTGGTGATCGTCGCGTAGAAGTCGTGCCAGCCGTTGCCGAACGCCTTGCTGACGACGGCCGCGAGCGGTATCAGCACGACGAGGCTGAGCCACATGACGGCGACGCCCAGACTCAGGCCCGAGCCGAAGCCGAGTCGCGCGACCGACTCGCCATTGCCCCGCCGTTTACCTGCGGCGGGCGCCCGGGCTCCGGCGCCGTCGAGCGGCGCCGGAGCGAGTTCCACGGTGGTCATCGTCAACCCGCGGACTCGATCTTGGTCACGATGCCCTCGTCACCGAAGAACTTGTCGTTGACGACGGTCCACCCACCGAGGTCGGCGATCGTCGTCAGGTCCTTGGGCTGCGGGAAGGGGTTGCTCGGGTCGGTAGCACCCTGCACACTGCCCGAGCTCACGCCCGACAGGGCCGGCCTCCACCCCTTGCTCGCAATGACCTGCTGGCCCGCGGCGCTCTCGGCGTAGGTCAGGAAGTCCTTCGCCGCCTGCGACGCATTCTTCGTCACCGCAGCCGCGGTCTCGATCAGCATCGACTGGTCGGGCACGACGTAGTCCACGTCCTCGCCCGACGCGCGTGCCGTGATGGCCTCCGACTCGTACGACAGCAGGACGTCGCCGGTGCCATTCAGGAACTGCTGCGCGGCGTCCGAGCCGCTCGCGGCTCGGCTGATCACGTTCTTGAAGAACGCCGTCAGGTACACCGCGGCCTCGGCCGGGGTGCCGCCCTGGTCGATCACGTGCTGGTACGCGGCCAGGATGTTCCACTTCGCCGAGCCGGACGATGCCGGGTCCGGCGTGACGATCTTGACGCCCGACTTCGTCAGGTCATCCCAACCCGTGATGCCCTTGGGATTGCCCTTGCGGACGACCAGCACCACGACGGAGTTGGCCACGTCGCCCTTCGTCGCCCCGCCGTCCCAGCCGTCGGCAACCTTGGACGGGACCAACTTGCTGAGGTCGGATCCGGTCGAGAAGTTCACGTAGTCGGCGTTGACCTGTCCGCCGAGCACGTTCTTGCTCTGCGTACCGCTCGGCCCGTAGGACGAGTTGAACGTCACGCCCTTGCCGGCTGCGGTCTTCTCGAAAGCAGCGGTCAGCGCGTCGTAGGCCGGCTTCGGCGTCGAGAAGGCCACAAGATTCACCGTCTTGGCATCCGAGGCGCCAGAGCCGCTTGAGGAGCAGGCAGTCGCCCCCAACGCAACGGCGATCGTCGCGGCAGCCACCGCACGGAGCCTGCGCTTGCGCGAGCCGGATGTCGTCATGCCAACCTTCTTTCCCAGTATTCAGAGTATTTACCGTATTCCGATCGGTTCACTAGACAATATCAGCGTACCGTGGCGACCGCAGGACGGGGAGGTCCCCGCGCGTCGGAATCGGTCTGTCAGGTGACATCGGACGCGGCGGCGGACAGCGGCTCGGGCGCCGCCAGTCGCAGCGTCTCCGGAGCGGCCAGCACGGCCAGCACCGGAGCGGCACATACCGCGGCACACACCGCGAAGCTCACCGAATACCCCGCACCGTCGGCGATCCAGCCCGCGACAACTGGACCGAGTACGGCGCCCAGATCACCCGACATCTGGAACACCGCGACGACCGTCCCGCCACGTCCGGCCACGACGTCGCCCATGACGGCACCCGGGGCGACCGAGTCAGCCGCACCCGCGACCCCGAGCAGAATCGCGGCCAACAGCAGCCCGCCGGCGACGGGCACGCTCGGCAGCAACACGAAGCCGAGCGCCCCGACCAGCAGCCCGACGACGATGACCGGCCGGCGGCCTCGCGTGTCCGCGACGCGCCCGATCGGGAGCAGCAGGGCGCCGCTCACGATGCTGACGACGAGAAACGCCGCGTACACCCAGCCCGAGCCGAGTCCGAGGCGGTCGGTGACGAACTGCGGGAGGATTGCCGACCGGGCGCCCACTAGTGCGAAGTCGCCGGCGAACGACGCCGCCAGCACGGCGAGGTAGGCCCGGTTGCGCAGCGCCGTGGCGAGCGCCAGCGGAGCCGTCCGCACCGAGTTCGGCGCCGCCAGCTCGCTGTGCCGGAGCGCGCCCAGCCCGAGAAGACCGGCGACAACGAGCGTTCCGGCGTACACGAAGAATGGGGCGCGCAGCGACAGCGACGCGACGGTGCCGACCGCCGGCCCGGCGATCATCCCGAGCAGGAACGAGCCGGCCCACACGCCCTGGGCGCGGCCGCGCAGGTGGTCGGGGGTCACCCGGACGAGCAGGCTCGCCGCGCTGACGCTGAACATGATCGAACCGATGCCGCCGATGCCGCGCAGCACGAGCAGTTGCCAGTAGCTCTGGGACAGACCGGCCAGCGCGCTGGACACCGCGACGACGCCGATGCCGGTGGCAAGCATGACCCGCTCGCCGAAGGCGTTGACCAGCCGTCCCACGAAGGGGGCCATCGCGAGTCGCATCAGCGCGAACGCGCTGACGACCGCGCCGGCCGCCGCCTTGCCGACCCCGAACTCCCGCGCGAACAGCGGCAGCGCCGGAGCCACGAGACCGAAACCGAGTGCGACCATGAACGCCACGCCGGAGAGGGCACGCACCTCGGAAGGCAGTCCGCGGAGCAGCTGCACGCGGACCTCCTGAGGCTCAGGGTTGGGCTCCGTCAGCTTAAGCGGGTCCTCCGTCGGGCTCTTCCCGCTGACTCTCTCGCGCAGCTCCGCAGGTTGTCCGGGCGTGCTTTCCGCAAAGTTGTCCGGGCTTCGCCAGGCTATGACCCGACGAAGCCGGGACAACTCGGGGTGGGCAGCTCGCAAACCAAGTTGTCCGCGCCTGCCCGGGCTATGAGCCGGGCAAGCGCGGACAACTCCATGAGTTGGTGCGCAGGATCAGGCCTCGGCCGGAGCCTCGGCGTCGGCCTTCGGGGCGGGGCTGTCCTCGTCAACCAGGCCGAGGCTGATCTTGCCGCGCTGGTCGATCTCGAGGATCTCGACCTGCAGCTTGTCGCCGACGTTGACGACGTCCTCGACCTTGCCGACCCGCTTGCCGCGGCCCAGCTTGCTGATGTGCACGAGGCCGTCCTTACCGGGCAGCAGTGACACGAACGCGCCGAAGGCCGCCGTCTTCACGACGGTGCCCAGGAACCGCTCACCGACCTTCGGCATCTGCGGGTTGGCGATCGCGTTGATGCGGTCGACCGCGGCCTGCCGCGGACGCGCCGTCGGCGGCACCGACGTAGATCGTGCCGTCGTCCTCGATCGTGATGTCCGCGCCGGTCTCGTCCTGGATCGAGTTGATCATCTGACCCTTCGGGCCGATGACCGCGCCGATCTTGTCGACCGGGATCTTCACCACGGTGACCCGCGGTGCGTACGGGCTCATCTCGTCCGGGCCGTCGATGGCCTCGGCCATGACGTCGAGGATGTGCAGCCTGGCGTCGCGCGCCTGCGTGAGCGCGGCGGCGAGCACCTCGGACGGGATGCCGTCGAGCTTGGTGTCGAGCTGCAGCGCGGTGACGAACTCCTTCGTGCCGGCGACCTTGAAGTCCATGTCGCCGAACGCGTCCTCGGCGCCGAGGATGTCGGTGAGCGCGACGTACTCGGTCTTGCCGTCGACGGTGTCCGAGACGAGGCCCATCGCGATGCCGGCGACCGGCGCCTTGAGCGGCACGCCGGCGTTCAGCAGCGCGAGAGTGGACGCGCAGACCGATCCCATGGACGTCGACCCGTTGGAGCTCAGCGCCTCGGAGACCTGGCGGATCGCGTAGGGGAACTCGTCGCGCGACGGCAGCACCGGGATGAGCGCCCGCTCGGCCAGCGCGCCGTGCCCGATCTCGCGGCGCTTCGGCGAGCCGACCCGACCGGTCTCACCGGTCGAGTACGGCGGGAAGTTGTAGTTGTGCATGTACCGCTTGGTGCGGTTGGGACTCAGCGTGTCGAGCCTCTGCTCGAGGCCGAGCATGTTCAGCGTGGTGACCCCGAGGATCTGCGTCTCGCCGCGCTGGAACAGCGCCGAGCCGTGCACCCGCGGGACGACCTCGACCTCGGCCGAGAGGGTGCGGATGTCGGCGAGCCCACGGCCGTCGATGCGCACCTTGTCGCGCAGGATCCGCTGCCGCACGAACTTCTTCGTCAGCGACCGGTAGGCCGGGCTGATCTCGTTCTCGCGGCCTTCGAACCGGGGTCCGACGGCCTGCTTCGCCTGGTCCTTGAGCTCGTCGAGCCGGGCCTCGCGGTCGTGCTTGTCGGCGATGGAGAGCGCCTGCGCGAGCGACTCGCTGACCTCGGCTGCGACGGCGTCGTAGACGTCGTCCTGGTAGTCGAGGAAGACCGGGAACTCCTGCGGTCGGCTTGGCGGCCGACTTCGCGAGGTCGGCCTGCGCGCGACACAGCTCGGCGATGAACGGCTTGGCGGCCTCGAGGCCCTCCGCCACGACCTCCTCGGTCGGCTTCGTGGCGCCGCCGTCGATGAGCGCGATGGAGCCCTCGGTGGCTTCGGCCTCGACCATCATGATCGCGACGTCGCCGGAGTCGAGCACCCGGCCCGCCACGACCATGTCGAAGGTGGCGCGCTCGAGCTCGGTGTGCGTCGGGAAGCCGACCCACTGCCCGTCGATGAGCGCGACCCGCGTGCCGCCGACCGGGCCGGAGAACGGCAGGCCGGAGATCTGCGTGGAGGCCGACGCGGCGTTGATCGCCAGGACGTCGTAGGCGTGGTCCGGGTTGAGCGCCAGCACGGTGATGACGACCTGGACCTCGTTGCGCAGGCCCTTGATGAACGTCGGGCGCAGCGGCCGGTCGATGAGCCGGCAGGTGAGGATCGCGTCCTCGCTGGGGCGGCCCTCACGGCGGAAGAACGAGCCCGGGATGCGGCCCGCGGCGTACATGCGCTCCTCGACGTCGACCGTCAGCGGGAAGAAGTCGAACCCCTCGCGGGGCTTCTTGCCGGCCGTGGTGGCCGACAGGAGCATGGTGTCGTCGTCCAGGTAGGCGACGACCGCGCCGGCGGCCTGCTGGGCGAGCCGGCCGGTCTCGAACCGGATGGTGCGCTTGCCGAAGCTGCCGTTGTCGATAATGGCTTCGGTCTCGTAGACGCCGGTTTCGGCGTTGATGGTTCCCGTCATTTTAGGGAAACCCCTCTCGTACGTTGTTGCCGGCCGCACCTGCGACGTACGAGCTGACACCTCTGCTGGGTGCCGGTCTTCGATCGAAGCGGACGGAGTTTGCGTCCGGCCGCCACTACCGAGGACCGGCGTCGCTGGCAAAGTCGAGTAGTCGCAGCGCGTAGGTGCGTCCCGCGTGGATATTCGGTTGTCAAGTGCTCACGAAGAAGGGGAGCGACCCTGACGGGATCACTCCCCTTGCCCATCTAACGGCGCAGGCCGAGGCGTTCGACGATCGACCGGTAGCGGTTGATGTCGGTCTTCGCGAGGTAGTTCAGCAGCCGGCGGCGCTGGCCGACCAGCAGCAGCAGCCCACGGCGGCTGTGGTGGTCGTGC
Organism: uncultured Actinomycetota bacterium; assembly: GCA_963797455.1. Lineage (GTDB taxonomy): Bacteria > Actinomycetota > Actinomycetes > Mycobacteriales > Jatrophihabitantaceae > Jatrophihabitans. Next base: position 67,486 of record CAWCPK010000002.1, read on the forward strand.
TTGTGCAGCTTGAGGTGCTCGGTCAGGTCGCTGATGCGCTTGGACAGCAGCGCAACCTGCACCTCGGCCGAGCCGGTGTCGCCGTCGGCGGAGCCGTACTCGGCAATGATCTGTTTCTTGACGTCCTGGGCCAGCGCCACGGACGACTCCTTCGTGTTCGGTGCAGGCGCGCTCCACCGGTCTTGATCACGGCGGATGACTTGACACGCACTGCGGGCTGTGGAACAGCTCGGCGCGGGCTAGGGCACGCACCTGGGTCCTAGGTTACCAGGCAAGCCCGGCATGCCATGCCAGCTGGCCTGGGCTCAGCCGTCGGCGAGCAGCTCGCGGGTGCGGCGCGACGTCGGCGTGCATCTGCTGGACGAGGGCGTCCGCGCCATCGAACTTCTCCATGCCGCGCAGCCGCTCGACGAACTCGACGCCGAGCGCCGCGCCGTACAGATCGCCCTCGAAGTCGAGGACGTAGGCCTCGACCCGGCGCTGCCGGACCTCGAACGTCGGGTTGGTGCCGACCGAGATGGCCGCCAGGCCGAGTTCGCCGCCCGGCAGGGTGCGACCCCACTCGTCAAGGCGCACGACCCGCCCGGCGTAGACGCCGTCGGCGGGTACCGCGCTCCACTCGTCGGTGCGCAGGTTCGCGGTCGGGAAGCCGAGGACGCGGCCGCGCTCGTCACCCCGCTCGACGACCCCGTCGACGCGGTGCGGGCGGCCGAGGACCTGGGCGGCGGTTCGCATGTCGCCCGCGGTGACGCAGGAGCGCACGTAGGTGGCGCTCAGCACCGTCTCGCCCTCGGTGAGCAGCGGAACGCCGTCGGTGGTGAACCCGAACGTTTGGCCCAGCCGCTCGAGCAGCTGCACGTCGCCGGCCGCCTTGTGCCCGAACCGGAAGTTCTCGCCGACCACGACCGCAGACGCGTGCAGCCGGTCGATGAGCGCCTGGTGGACGAACTCGCCGGGCCGCATCCTGGAGAACTCCAGGGTGAACGGCAGGGCGCAGAAGACGTCGACGCCAAGCTGTTCGACGAGTTCGGCGCGTCGGACGATGCTCGTCAGCACCGGCGGATGCGAGCCGGGACGGACGACTTCGGACGGGTGCGGCACGAACGTGATCAGCACGCTGGGGACGCGTCGCTCGGCAGCCAACCGCACCGCCTCCGCGATGATCGACTGATGGCCGCGGTGGATTCCGTCGAACACGCCGATCGTGACGACGCAGTGCCCCCAGCCCGTGGGGACCGACTCCAGCCCATGCCAGCGTTGCATGGGTTGAACACTACTGAGCGTCCTTGAACGCCGGCGCAAGCGCGAGCGGCACGTCACCCCATCGATCACGGAGCTCGCCGGCGAGGCCGGCAGCCAGCTCCGCGGCGGCGGCGAGTTCGGTCGTCCGCGCGGCGCAGTCCAGCCTGTGCAGGATCATCGCGCGGCGGGTCGGTGTCGGCCGGGCGGGGTACAGGGGCGGATCGACGCCGAGCGCGTTGTCGATGAACCAGGTCGTCGTGATCAATGCCCAGCCGACGACCGCGGCCTCGACGTCGTGGCCGAAGGCGCTGTCCTCGACCTCGGGAATCCGGGGCGCGGCGGCCCGGATGTAGGCCGCGACCGCGCGGTCGGACGCCGCGTCCGGCATGCGCCACGAGCACCAGCAGCTCGGCCACGGCACCTTCAGATACGCGACGTCCCACGCCAGGTGTCGCCACTGGGCGCCCTCGTAGTCGACCAAGACGAGCCGGTCCGCGGTCAGGACATTGTTGTCCGGGCACGCGTCCGCCGGGGTCAGGGCCGCGAGCGCCGACCCGCCCAGCCGCTTGGCGAGGCCGCGCAGCTCGTCGAACGCGCCGGCCGGGATCCGGACGTCCAGCATGGCGCACTCGCGGTCGAGGACGCGTACGGCATCCTCCAGCTCGACGGCCACCCGCGACTCACCGACCGGCAGCTCGCCCTGCCGTTCGGCCAGCGCGGCGCGAAAGGCCGCACGCGATCCGCGAGTCGCCGAGTGGACGCCGGCGATCGCTTCGGCCCACGCGCACAGGGCGTCTTCGGCAGCATGCGGATCGTCGCCCAGCAAGGCGTCGGCGACGCTGGCGCCCGCGCCGAGATCGTCGAGGATCAACACAGGTGGCTCGGCGCCCGCGGCAACCACGCGCGGCGCGCGCACGTTTGGCGGGATCACCGACAGCGCCGCCGACTCCCGCACCCAACCGTCACCGGCGGATTGGTAGCGCTTGACGACGAGCGTCGACTCGGCGCCACTGGGGTGCCGCGTGCGGACCCGGTCGACGAGCGTTCGCTCGTTGCGGCCCAGCTGGGCCACCGATGCGAGCCGGACGCCGGGCAGCAACGCCCGCGCCGCGTCCAGGCCGTCGCCGCCCATCCCGTTGTCCTACCCCGCGGCGACGAAGACGAGCACGGGGCGCGCCGCGCCGTCGCTCTCGCGCAGCAGCGCCACTGCCGAGCCGTCCGGCAGGAAGGCGCCGTGCACGCCCACGATCCCGCGCGCCGGCAACGACCGTCCGAACGAGAGCTCACGCGCCTCGGCGGTGTCGATCTCACGCACCGGGAACGCCGCGCGCACCGCCGCCGCGAGTGGGACGGCGACCGGATCGTCGAGCCCGGCGAGATCGTCGAGCGTGCGCGCCAGCTCCAGGCGTGAACGGGCCGACCCGGGTGCGGCGCAGCGCCGTGAGGTGCCCGCCGACGCCGAGCGCCGCGCCCAGGTCGCGGGCCAGCGCGCGGACATACGTCCCGGACGAGCACTCGACGTCGACGTCGACGTCGAGCAGGTCGGCGCTCGGCCTGCGGAACTGGGTCGCGTCGAAGCGGTGCACCGTGACCGGGCCGGGCAGCCAGCTCGACCGTCTCGCCGGTTCGGACGCGGTGGTAGGCCCGCTGCCCGTCGACCTTGATCGCGGACACCGCGCTCGGCACCTGGGCGATCTCGCCTGTCAGGGTTGCCGTCGCCGCGCGCACCGCCACCTCGTTCAGGTGCGCCGCCGACGCCGAGGAGACGACCTCGCCCTCGGCGTCGTCGGTCACGGTGGCCTGCCCGAGGCGGACGTGGCCGTGTACGCCTTGTCGGTGAGGACGAGGTGGTGCAGCAGCCGGGTGGCGGCGCCGACGCCGACGACGAGGACGCCGGTGGCCATCGGGTCCAGGGTGCCGGCATGCCCGACCCGGCGGGTGCCCGCGAGCCGGCGCACGCGGGCCACGACGTCGTGCGAGGTCAAGCCGGCGGGCTTGTCGACGATGACGAGACCGGCGGTCACCGGGTCGCTGGGCACCGGCTCAGCGTAGGAGGCTCAGTCGCCGACGCCGGTCACCACCCACGCCTGGCCGCGGGTCCGCGCGAGCATGCCGACCAGCCGTACGCCGATGAACGCCGTCAGCCCGGCCCAGACACCGCCGAGCCCCCAGCCCCAGTGCAGCGCGGCCAGGTTCAGCGGCGCGAAGGCACCGACCGCGGCGACGATCGTGATCGTGCGAAGGAACTTCACGTCGCCGGCCCCGATGAGCACACCATCCAGGGCGAAGACGACGCCGGCGGCGGGCAGCATGCCGACGAACCACGGCCACAGGATGTGCGCCTGGGTCACGACGGCAGGTGACGAGCGTGAACAGCTGCGGGATTAGCGAACCAGCCGGCCGCGTACAGAGCAGCGAAACGCGACCCCGGCGTAGAGGCCCCAGCGCGAGACCTGCCAGGCCATCGAACGGGCGGCGCGAGCGTCGGACGCGCCGAGCGCGGCGCCGACCAGGGACTGCGCGGCGATCGCGAACGAGTCGAGCAGCAGGGCGGTGAACTCCCACAACTGCAGGCCGATCTGGTGTGCCGCGATCTGCGCGGTGCCCATCCGCGAGGCCACCGCCGCAGCTGTCAGGAACGCGACCTGGAACGCGGCGGAGCGCAGGATCAGGTCCCGTCCGACCAGCATCTGGGCGCGCATGACCGTCCGGTCCGGGCGCAGGCTGAACCGGCCGCGCGGACGCGGTGCCGCCCGGATCGAGTTCACGACCCCGCTCGTGGCGCCCGGCGCAGCGCGCGCAGGAACAGACCGGCCCCGACGGCCTGCGCCGCGACGTTCGCGATCGCCGAGCCCTCGAGCCCGAGGCCGGCCGGGTAGACGAGCAGCGGCGAGGCCATCGCGGACAGCGCGTTGGCGGCGAGCACGATCCACACCGGCTCGCGGGTGCGCTGCACGCCGCGCATCCAGCCGTTGCCGGCCAGCACGAGCAGCACGCCGGGCATGCCGAGCACGGCGATCCGGAACCAGGACTCGGCCGCGTGCTGCGTGGCCGGCCGCCGGCGAGCCAGCCGGTCAGCGGGCCGGCGAGCGCCTCGCCGGCCGCCGACTATGACGAGCGCCGATGACCGCCGGCAAGCCAGGACGCCTGCACGCCCTCGCTGACCGCGGCGTCCGGCCTGCCCGCGCCGAACCAGCGCGCCGCGCGCGAGGTCGTGCCGTACTCGACGAAGGTGCCCGACGATCGTGAGCAGCGCCCATCAGCGCAGCCCCGACGCCGAGGCCGGCCAGCGGCCGCGAACCGAGGTGGCCCACGACCGCGGTGTCGACGAGCAGGTACAGCGGTTCGGCGGCGAGCACGACGAACGCCGATGCGGCCAGGGCGAGCAGGCTGCGGGTGGCGTGCGTGCCCCCCGGATCCATCGCGTTCAGCGGCGCCGTCCACCGAAGTGACCCGGCTCGCTGCCCATCCGTCGAGCGTCCGCGTCACCGTCACCTCGTAGCGCTCCGTCGGTGACGCTCGGCGTCCTGGCGCCGTCGGCGAGCCGACTCGCGTCGGCCGCGACGAGCAGGTCGACGGTTTCGGCGTCGGCACGCACGACCGCCGCCGCCGTGACCGTCCCGATCGGGTCGTACTTGCCGTCCTTCAGGGCTGGCTTCGGTGTCCGCCGCGGTTCTGCTGGAGCTGCTCGCGGAGCGGGTCGGTGGCGCCGTCGAGCGCGCGCTGCAGGTCGGCGTCGAAGTCGGCCCGCGGGTAGCTGAGCATGTTCGTCACCTCGGCGCGGGCGGCCTCGGCGGCCGCCGGCAGGTCCGGGCTGCCGGGCGGCAGGCCGGCGTTGGCGCCCTCGACCAGGTCGCTGATGCGGTAGCGGTTGCCGTCGCGCCGGATGGTGGCGCACAGCGTGATCGGCGAGACGTGCGGCGTCCGGTCCGGTCTGGTGTCGTCGGTGATTCGGGTCTGGCGGCCCGAAGACGAGCACCTTCGCTTGCGTCGCCGGCCGCGTCGATCTCGCCGATGCCGACGGCGAGCAATTCGAAGGAGTGGACGACGTGTTCCGCGGTGGCCGTCCGCGCGAGATCGCCGGTCAGCGCCGTGCGGTACGCGCCGCGGTACGCCCCGGTCGTGACGGCCAGCCCCGACGTTGAGCGCGTCGTCGAGGTTTCGGTAGTCGTACGTGGTGACCGCGGCGATGTCCGAGGCCGCCGCGCCGAGGAAGGTTGCTACGAGATTCGGGTCGAGGAGGTTCGCCCCGCTTGCAGTCGGTGACGGGCTCGGGGGCGCGCTGCGCTTCGGATTCGAGTCGCCGCCGCTCAGCACGACGGCGAGGGTGGCGACGACACCGACGGCCACCACCGCTGCGCCGACCTGCACCGTCTCCGCATGCGGTGCCGGCGCCCGGCGTCCGTCGCGGGTCGCCGCCGCGCGGCCCGGCTCAACGCTCGGGCCGACGACGGGCGGCGCTGGCGGAGCGAGCAGGCGGGTGCGGCGCGGCCGCATCGGGGACCGGCGGGGGCACAACCGGCTGTGGCCGTGCCTCGATCGGCTCCGGCCGCGGATGAGGCACCGGGCGGCGGGCGTCGCTCATGGTGCCCAAGAGCCTCGCACGATGGAAGTGGCTTCGGTCAGTCGGCTTCGTCGTCGATGTCGCGCGGTTTGCGGTACGGGTCGGCCTCGCCGGCCGGCTTCGCTCCGCGCCGGGCGGCCTCCACCTCGGCATCGGCCGCGGCGGCGACGGCGAGCAGGTCGTCGATGTGTCGCGCGTTCTCGGGCAGCGCGTCGAGCGTGAAGGTCAGCGTCGGCGTGAACCGCACGCCGGTCTGCCGGCCGACCTCGCTGCGCAGCACGCCCTTGCGCCGACTCCAGGGCGGCGGCGGAGGCGATGCGCTCGTCCTCGTCGCCGAGCACCGTGTAGAAGATGGTCGCGTCGTGCAGGTCGCCGGTGACCGGACGTCGGTGATCGTCACCATGCCCAGCCGCGGGTCCTTGATCTGCATCTCGATCGATGGTGGCGACGATCTGCTTGATCCGCCCCGCGAGCCGCGCGCGCGCGTCCTGCGTCGGCCATCGACGTTCTCCCTCCGTTTCAATCCCAGGTCGTCGTCGTCGAGCACCCGGTGCCGCGTCGACAGCAGTTCGACCTCGGGCCGCCCGGCGAGCAATCGCTCGCAGCCGTCGAGCACCTCGACGGCGTGCGCGTGGTCCGCGGCGACCAGTGCCACCGCGATCTCCGCAGCGCCGGTAGCAGGTCGTGATCGCCCGTCTCGGCGGCCGAGACGTCGAAGCGGCGCCGCAACTCGGCGACGATCGGTCGCACCACCGCGCGCTTCTCCTTCAGCGAGTGCACGTCCCCCAACAGCAGGTCCGCAACCAAGGTCCCGACCACCAAAGCCAGCCTCCTAGTCGAGCTCGCGAGACCGGGTCAGCCCAGCGAAGCCCGGTGTGGGGCGATTCGAGAGCTAAAAAGCGCTTCACCTGTCTCTCGAATCGCCCCATGCCGGGCGAAGCACTAGACGCGCGGCTTCTCGCGCTGCTCGAACGTCTCGATCACGTCATCGATCTTGATGTCGTTGAACGAGCCGAGCCCGATGCCGCACTCGTAGCCCGTCGCGGACCTCCGTCGCGTCGTCCTTGAACCGCTTGAGCGAGTCGACGGTGAGGTTGTCGGCGACGACGATGCCGTCGCGGACGAGCCGCGCCTTGCTGTTGCGCCGGATGATGCCGGTGCGCACGAGCGAGCCGGCGACGTTGCCGACCCGCGGCACCCGGAACACCTCGCGGACCTCGGCCGTGCCGAGCTGCACCTCCTCGAACTCGGGCTTGAGCATGCCCTTGAGCGCAGCCTCGATCTCGTCGATCGCCTGGTAGATGACCGTGTAGTAGCGGACGTCGACGCCCTCGCGCTCGGCCGCCTCGCGCGCCTTGCCCTCGGGCCGGACGTTGAAGCCGATGACGACCGCGTCCGAGGCGATGGCCAGGTTGACGTCGTTCTCGGTGATCGCGCCGACGCCGCGGCCGATGACCCGCAGCGACACCTCGTCGCTTGGCCTCGCCGACGTCGATCTTGACCAGCGCGTCCTCGAGCGCCTCGACCGAACCGGAGACGTCGCCCTTGATGATGAGGTTGAGCTGCTGCGACCTCACCGGCGGCGAGCGCCTTGTCGAGGTCGTCGAGCGAGATCCGGCGCCGGCCGGCGGCCAGCTGCGCGTTGCGCTCGCGGGCCTGCCGGCGGTCGGCGATCTGCCGGGCGATGCGGTCCTCGTCGACCACCAGGAAGGAGTCGCCGGCGCCGGGCACGGACGTCAGACCGAGCACCTGCACCGGACGGGCCGGGCCGGCCACGTCGACGTGGTCGCCGTTCTCGTCGAGCATCGCCCGTACCCGGCCGTACGCGTCGCTGGCGACGACCGAGTCGCCGACGTGCAGCGTGCCGCGCTGCACGAGCAGCGTGGCGACCGGGCCGCGGCCGCGGTCGAGGCGGGCCTCGATGACGATGCCCTGCGCGTCCTGGTCGGGGTTGGCCCGCAGGTCGAGCGCGGCGTCGGCGGTGAGCAGGATGCCCTCGAGCAGGCCGTCGATGTTGATGTTCGCTGCGCGCCGACACGTCGACGAACAGCGTGTCGCCGCCGTACTCCTCGGCCACCAGGCCGTACTCGGTGAGCTGCTGGCGCACCTTCGCCGGGTTGGCGCCCTCCTTGTCGATCTTGTTGACCGCGACGACGATCGGCACGTCGGCGGCCTGGGCGTGGTTGAGCGCCTCGATCGTCTGCGGCATCACGCCGTCGTCGGCGGCGACGACCAGCACGACGATGTCGGTGATCTGCGCGCCGCGGGCACGCATGGCGGTGAACGCCTCGTGACCCGGGGTGTCGATGAAGGTGATCGCGCCGGTCGACGCCCTCGTGCTCGACGTGCACCTGGTAGGCGCCGATGTGCTGGGTGATGCCGCCCGCCTCGTCCTCCATGACGTTGGTCTTGCGGATCGCGTCGAGCAGCCTGGTCTTGCCGTGGTCGACGTGGCCCATGACGGTGACGACCGGCGGGCGGGCCACGAGGTCGTCGTCCTCGCCCTCGTCGTCGCCGAAGGTGAGGTCGAAGGACTCGAGCAGCTCGCGGTCCTCGTCCTCGGGGCTGACGACCTGGACTGTGTAGCCCAGCTCCGCGCCGAGCAGCTGCAGGGTGTCCTCGTTGACCGACTGGGTCGCGGTGACCATCTCGCCGAGGTGGAACAGCACCTTGACGAGCGACGCCGGGTTGGCGTCGATCTTCTCGGCGAAGTCGGACAGCGACGCGCCGCGGGGCAGCCGGAGGACGCTCGCCGTTGCCGCGCGGGAACCTGCACGCCGCCGATCGACGGCGCGGCATGTTGTCGAACTCCTGGCGCGCCGCTGCTTCTTGCTCTTGCGGCCCCGGCCGGGCCGCCGCCCTGGCGGCCGAACGCGCCCGGCGTGCTGGCGCCGCGGCCGCGGCCGCCGCCACCGGGACGGCCACCGCCGGGACCGCCGCGGTACGGGCCGCCGCCGGAGCCGCCGGGGCCACCCGGGCCGCCGCGGACCGCCACCGCCCGGGCCGCCGCCGGGCCGCCGCGGAGCCGCCGCCGCCGCCGGGACGCGCCGCCGGGCGCCGCCGGGGCGGCCCGGCGCCGCCCGGACGGCCGCCGGGGCCGCCGCGCGCCGCGGGCGCCGCCGGGCCGCGCACGGCCGGGACGCCGGGCACCATGCCCGGGCTGGGCCGGGGCGGCATCATGCCGGGGTTGGGGCGCGGGCCGCCGCGGCCGCGGCGGCATGCCGCCGGGCGCCGGCCGGGCCGGACGCGGCGCCGGCCGACGGGGCGCGGGTGCCTGCCGCCGACGCCGAACGGGTTGTTGCCGACCCGCGGGCCCGGGCGCGGGCCGCGGGCCGCGGCGCGGCCGGACGCGGGCGGCCGGCCGGGGCCGCCGTCGGACGCGGCCGGGCGCCGGCGCTCGGAGCGGGGCCGCGGGCCGGCTCGGCCGGCGCGCTGCGGGGCGGCGCGGCTCGGCGCGCGCCGGGGCTCGGCGACCGGGGCCCGGCACCGGCGCCGGGGGCGCGCGGGCGCGCTGCGGCCGCCTTCTTCGCCGGCGCCTTCTTCGCCGGCGCCTCGCGGCGCGTCCGGGAACGCCTCGCGCAGCTTGCGGGCGACCGGGGCCTCGACGGTCGACGACGCGGTCTTCACGAACTCGCCCATCTCGTTGAGCTTCGCGAGCGCATCCTTGCTGGTGACGCCGAGCTCTTTGGCGAGCTGCGTGATACGCGGGCCTTGCCTGCCACGTGTCTCCTTCTGAGGACCGGGCGGCATCCGCTCGGCCCGATCTAGACGGTGGACTTACTCATCGCTGGTGCTTCATCGAGTGCCCATCAGCTCTTCATCTCCTGCGGGTTTCCGCTGCGATACGTGTGGTGCCGAGTGCCGGCCGGTGTGCAACGTACTCGCTCACCGGCGTCGGGTCGAGCGGCGCCGGGCACGCCGCAGTGCCCGGCCGAAGGCCCGGCGCCGCTCTGCGAGTGCGACGCATCGCTGGTCGGGATGCAACCACGCACCCCGTCCGGCGAGTGCGACGCGACGCGGGTCGGGGCAAGCGACGGACCCGCTGCCGAGTGCACTCGGCGTCCGGGCCTCGGGAGCACTGTGCGGTCGCTGCCTGCCGGTCGCATCCGGCGCCACGACGACGCGGAGCAACTCGGCGGCCGCAGCCCGCTGGCGGCAGCCGATGCAGGTGCGAACCGGGCGCTGTGCGTGCACCGGTGGCCCGTCCTGTCTCGTATCGGCTGCCGTCGACGGAGCGACGGCCACCGTCGAGTCTACCCCTCGGGCGCGCGCGGCGGCCGGACTGCGCCCGGTGCCGCGGCGGCCGGCGTCCTCGGCGTCGCTGTGGATGTCGATGCGCCAGCCGGTCAGCCGGGCGGCGAGCCGCGCGTTCTGGCCCTCCCGGCCGATCGCCAGCGACAGCTGGAAGTCCGGGACGACGACGCGCACCTGCTGCGCGGCCGGATCGACCACCTCGACTGGCGACGACGTGCGCCGGCGACAGGGCGTTGCCGACGTAGGTCGCCGGGTCCGTCGGCCCAGTCGATGATGTCGATCTTCTCGCCGTGCAGTTCGGCGACGACGTTGCGCACCCGCTGGCCCATCGGCCCGATGCAGGCGCCCTTGGCGTTGAGCCCCGGTCGACCGAGGTGCGCACGGCGATCTTGGTGCGGTGGCCGGCCTCGCGCGCCACGGCGACGATCTCGACGCTGCCGTCGGCGATCTCCGGGACCTCGAGCGCGAAGAGCTTGCTTGACCAGGTTGGGATGGGTGCGGCTGACCGTGACCTGCGGGCCGCGCATGCCGCGGGTCGACGCCCACGACGTAGGCCTTGATCCGGGTGCCGTGCGTGTACTCCTCGCCCGGCACCTGCTCCGCCTGCGGCAGGATCGCCTCGACCTTGCCGATGTCGACCAGGACGAGCCCGCGCTGCGCGGCCTGGGCGTCGGCCTGGATCGACGCCGGTGACGATGTCGCCCTCGCGGCCGGAGTACTCGCCGAAGGTCTGGTCGTGCTCGGCGTCGCGCAGCCGCTGCAGGATCACCTGCCGCGCCGTCATCGCCGCGACCCGGCCGAAGTCGTCGGGGGTGTCGTCGTACTCCTCATCGATGTCGCCGTCCGGCGCCGATCTCCTGCGCCCAGACGACCACCTCGCCGGTCTTGCGGTCGATCGCGACGCGCGCATGCGGCATCGAGTGCGGCGTGTGCTTGTAGGCCGTGAGCAGCGCGGTCTCGAGCGCATTGATGCAGGGTCTCGAACGAGATCTCCTTCTCGCGCTCGATGCTGCGCAGTGCGGCGAGGTCGACGGGCACCATCGCTAGCCCTCTTCCGCTCTCGTTCCGTCCGCCGCGCGGCCGGCTGAACTCGACCTGCACCTTGCCGTGCCCGAGGTCGTCCCACGCCGACCGGCCGAGCGGCTGCCGTCGACGTCGAGGGTGACGCCGGTCGTCGTCGCACCGCGCTGACCCGTCCGCGTCGAGCTGCGACGCGTCGACGTCGAGCTGACCGAGCCGCCCGACGGCCCGCCGCCAGTGCCGCGGCTCGGTGAGCGGCCGGTCGACGCCGGGCGAGCTGACCTCGAGCACGTAGGCGCCGGCTGAGCGCCCGCGGACTGCCCGGCTTCGTGGCGTCGGCGTCGAGGGCGTCGCGAGACCAGCCGGCTGACGATCGGCGACCGCGTCGAGGTCGATGCCGCCGTCGGCGTCGACGGTGACCCGGACGAGGCTGCGCCGACCGGCCGACGCGCACCGTGACGTCCTCGAGGTCGTAACCGGCGCTCGGTGACGAGCGGGCCGAGCAGGTCGAGCAGGTGCTCTCTGGCCTGAGCCGCGGACGCACCAGCTTTCGCGGGCGGCATGATCGGCTCCTGTCGTGTCTCGTGCAGTTGTGACCTGAAAGCCTAACCGCTCTGCCAAACTTGCACCCGCCATGTCCCAGGCCGACCCGCCACTACCGCCGCCAGTTCCGGCTCCAGAGCCGGCGCCAGTTCCGGCTCCCCGTGGCACGTCCCGACGCTGGTTCCTCGCCGGTGGCGCGGCGGTCGTGCTCGGCGGTGCCGGCGGTGCGGTCGCCGAACTGCTCGCGTCGCCGTCGTCCACGCATGCGGCACTCGCGCCCGCACGCCCTGGTCGCCGCGGCGGCCGACGAGCGAGCGCTGATCGCCGACCTGGATGCCACCACGGGCGGGCACCCGCCGGTGCGGCAGGTGATCGCCAGGTACGCGCCGATCACGCCGCCCATCTGGCCGCGCTCACCGCGCTGCTCGCGAGGTTCCGGTCGCCACCGGCGGCCACTCCGGCCGCCCGTCCACCCGTGCGCGGCACCGCCGCTGACGCTGAACCAGCTGCACGCCGCGGAGCTGCACGCGTCCGCGGCGGCGGCGCGCCGCGCGTCGGTCCTGACGGCGCCGCCGCGACGCTGCTGGCAGCATCGCGGCCTGCGAGGCCACCCACGCGGAGCTGCTGCGATGACAGCGTGTCGATGCGGCGTGGCAGGACGCGCTGGCGGCCGAGCATCAGGCGGTGTTCGGCTACGCCGTGCTGGGCCCGTACCTCTCCGGGACGGACCAACAGCTCGCGGTCGCCTGCTCGGACGCCCACGAGTCGCGGCGCGATGCGACGACTGCCGCCCTGGCAGGTGCCGGGCTGCGTCCCGTCCCGTCCGAGGCCGACTACCCGGCGCTGTACCCGGTCGACGGCGCAGCCGCAGCCCGCAAGCTGGCGATCCGGCTCGAGGACGAGTGCGCCGCGGCTTGGCGCTACCTGTATCTGCAGGCGGCCTCGAGCGCCGTGGCACCGGCGCGCGCGATCCGCGGCGCGGCTCAGGACGCGCTCACGGCCAGCGCCGTACGCGGCACGCAGTGGCGGGGCGCGACGATCGCCTTCCCCGGCATCTGACCAGCCGGTTTCCGCCCCAGGGTCAGATAGCCACCCGGGACGCCAAGAGTGTTGTCGTTTACGCCGGCGTGGGTTCGGGGGCCTGGCTGAACTGGGCGTGGTAGAGGCGGTGGTAGGCGCCGTCGCGCCGCGAGCAGTTCGTCGTGGGTGCCCTGCTCGACGATCCGCGCCGTTCTCCATCACCAGGATCAGGTCGGCGTCGCGGATGGTGGACAGCCGGTGCGCGATGACGAAGCTGGTCCGGTCGGAGCGCAGCGCGGCCATCGCCCGCTGCACGAGCACCTCGGTGCGGGTGTCCACCGAGCTGGTCGCCTCGTCGAGGATCAGCAGCGACGGGTCGGCCAGGAACGCCCGGGCGATGGTGATCAGCTGCTTCTCGCCGGCGCTGACGTTGCTGCCCTCCTCGTCGATCACCGTGTCGTAGCCGTCGGGCAGGCTGCGCACGAACCGGTCGACGAAGGTCGCCTCGCGCCGCCGCGAGGATCTCCTCCTCGGTCGCGTCCGGGTTGCCGTAGGCGATGTTGTCGCGGATCGTGCCGCCGAACAGCCAGGTGTCCTGCAGCACCATGCCGATCTCGCCGCGCAGGTCGTCCCGGCGCATCGTGGCGATGTCGACGCCGTCGAGGGTGATCCGGCCGGCGTCCAGCTCGTAGAACCGCATGATCAGGTTGACCAGCGTGGTCTTGCCGGCGCCGGTCGGCCCGACGATCGCCACCGTGTGCCCGGGCTCGGCGACCAGCGACAGGTCGTCGATCAGCGGCTTGTCCGGGTCGTAGCGGAACGACACGTGCTCGAACTCCACCCGGCCGTGCGGGTCGCCGGACCCGGACCGGCGCCGGCCGGGTCCGGGCTCTGCTCGTCCGCGTCGAGCAGCTCGAAGACCCGCTCGGCCGAGGCCACCCCGGACTGCAGCAGGTTGGCCATCGACGCCACCTGGGTCAGCGGCTGGGTGAACTGCCGCGAGTACTGGATGAACGCCTGCACGTCGCCGAGGCTCATCGTGCCGGAGGCCACCCGCAGCCCGCCGACCACCGCGATCGCGACGTAGTTCAGGTTCCCGATGAACATCATCGCCGGCATGATCGATGCCGGAGACGAACTGGGCGCCGAAGCTGGCCTTGAACAGCTCCTCGTTCTTGCTCGGCGAACGCCGCCTCGACCTCGCGCTGCCGGCCGAACACCTTGACCAGCTCGTGGCCGGTGAACGCCTCCTCGATCTGGCCGTTCAGCGCGCCGGTGTGCGTCCACTGGGCGACGAACTGCTTCTGCGACCGCTTGGCGATCTGCTTGGTCAGCGACCACCGACAGCGGCACGGTGACCAGCGCGATCACCGCCAGCAGCGGCGAGATCGACGAACATCATCGTCAGCACGCCGACCACGGTCAGCAGCGAGGTGAGCAGCTGGCTGAGCGTCTGCTGCAGGCTCTGCGAGATGTTGTCGATGTCGTTGGTGACCCGGCTGAGCAGCTCGCCGCGCGGCTGCCGGTCGAAGTAGGGCAGCGGCAGCCGGTTGAGCTTGTCCTCGACGTCGGCGCGCAGCCGCAGGACGGTGCGCTGCACGACGCCGTTGAGCAGGTAGCCCTGCAGCCAGGACAGCAGCGCTGGCGCCGACGTAGACGGCGCAGGGCCAGCAGCAGGATGCTGCCCGAGCGCGGTGAAGTCGATGCCCGCGCCGGGGACGACGTCCATGCGCGCCAGCAGGTCGGCGAAGCCGGTCGTCGCCCCTGGCCGCGCAGCCGCGCGACGACCTGCGTCGAGCGTGGCCGCCCGCCGGGAGCTGCTTGCCGATGCACGCCGGCGAAGATGAGGTCGGTGGCGTGCCCGAGGATCCTGCGGCCCGATCACGCTGAGCGTCACGCTGACCACGGCCAGCGCGATGCACGCCGAGCAGCTGAGCCGCGGTGCGGGCGCAGCCGGCCGCAGCAGCCGCTTCGCCGACGGGCCGAAGTTCATCGACTTCTCCGCCGGCATGCCGGCGCCCATCCACGGCGGTCCGCCGCCGCGCCGGCGGCCGCCGGCGGCTGGCGCTGCGGCGCGCCGGCTGGCCGCCGGCCTGTCCGGCCGTCGCGCGCTGCCGGCTTCGTGCTGGCTGCTCGCTCATGCCGCCGCCTCCGCGGTCAGCTGGGACTCCGACGATCTCGGCGTAGGTCGGGCAGGTCGTCCAGCAGCTCGTCGTGCGTGCCGATGCCGACGATCGCGCCGTCCTCGAGCACGATGATCTGGTCGGCGTCGACGATCGTGGACACCCGCTGCGCGACGATGACCACCGCCGCGTCCGCGGTGACCGGCGCGCAGCGCCGCCCGCAGCCGGGCGTCGGTGCCCAGGTCGAGCGCGGAGAACGAGTCGTCGAACAGGTAGATCTCCGGCCGGCGGACCAGCGCCCGGGCGATCGCCAGCCGCTGGCGCTGGCCGCCGGAGACGTTGGTGCCGCCCTGCGCGATCGGCGCGTCGAGCCCGTCCGGCATCGCCTCGACGAAGTCGCGGGCCTGGGCGATCTCCAGCGCCGCCCACAGCTCCTCGTCGGTGGCGTCCGGGTTGCCGTACCGCAGGTTGCTGGCGACCGTGCCGGAGAACAGGTACGGCCGCTGCGGCACCAGCCCGATCCGGCTCCACAGCAGGTCGGGGTCGAGCTCGCGGACGTCGACCCCGTCGACCAGCACCGCGCCGGCGGTCGCGTCGAACAGCCGCGGCGACCAGCGACAGCAGCGTGGTCTTGCCGGCCCCGGTGCTGCCGATGATCGCGGTGGTCTGGCCGGGCTCGGCGCGGAACGAGATGTCGCGCAGCACCGGCGCGGCGGCGCCCGGGTACTGGAACGTCGACGCCGCGCAGCTCCAGCTCGCCGTGCGTCGGTCAGCTCGGTGACCGGCTCGGCCGGCGGCACGACCGACGACGTCGGTGTCGAGCACCTCGACGATCCGCTCGGCGCAGACCGCGGCGCGCGGCACCATGATCAGCATGAAGGTGGCCATCATGACCGACATCAGGATCTGCATCAGGTAGCTGAGGAACGCGGTCAGCGCGCCGATCTGGATCTGGCCGGCGTCGATCCGGCGCCGCGCCGAACCACAGCACCGCGACGCTGGAGGCGTTGAGCACCAGCATCACGATCGGGAAGATCAGCGCCATGCAGCCGGCCGACCCGCAGGGCGGTCGCGGTCAGGTCGGCGTTGGCCTCGCCGAACCGCTCCGTCTCGTACGGCTCGCGGACGAACGCGCGGACCACCCGGATGCCGGTGATCTGCTCGCGCAGCACCCGGTTGACCGTGTCGATCCGGGTCTGCATCAGCCGGAACTGCGGCACCATCCGCCGGATGATCAGGCCGATCGCGACCGCCAGCACCGGCACGCAGACCAGCATCAGCCAGGACAGGCCGACGTCCTCGCGCAGCGCCATGATCACGCCGCCGACGCATCATGATCGGCGCGGCGACCAGCATCGTGCAGGTCATCAGCACCAGCATCTGCACCTGCTGCACGTCGTTGGTGGTGCGGGTGATCAGCGACGGCGCGCCGAACTGGGCGACCTCGCGGGCCGGAGAACTGGCCGACCCGGTGGAAGATGCGCCGACCGCACGTCGCGGCCGAAGCCCATCGCGGTGCGGCGCGCCGAAGTAGACCGCCGCGATCGAGCAGGCGATCTGCACGAGGGTGACCGAGCAGCATCCAGCCGCCGGTGCGCAGGATGTAGCCGGTGTCGCCCGTGGCGACGCCCGTTGTCGATGATGTCGGCGTTGAGGCTGGGCAGGTAGAGCGAGGCCATCGTGCCGACGCAGTTGCAGCACCACGACCGCCGCGAGGGCGCGGCGGTACGGGCGCAGGTGATCGCGCAGCAGTCGAACCAGCATGGCCCTCCTCGGGGGTATCTCCTACGAGTCCAGCAGAACGATGCAAATGAGCACTGACAGCGGACTGGCACGCCGCTGTCAGAACAACACCGTCGAAAGGGTTGCGACTTCGCGGAAGCCGAGCCGGGCGTACATCCGGCGGGCCGCGGTGTTGAAGGCGTTGACGTAGAGGCTCACCGTCGGCGCGAGGGTGAGCGCGTGCCGCAGCACGGCGGCCAGTGCCGGGCCGCCGACGCCCTGCCCGCGGTGGTCCGGGCGCACCCACACGCCGTACACCTGGCAGGTCCGCGGCGACACGGCGCCCACGTCCGCCTTGAAGATCACGCCGCCGTCCCGCGCGACGATGCCGAACGCTCGTCCCTCGTTGAGCAGGCCGGCCACCCTGCGCCGGTACTCGCCGCCGCCGACCGACTCGTACGGCGAGACGCCCAACTCCTCGGTGAACATCGCCTCGGCGGCCGGCAGGTACCGGTCGAGCTCCGCGAGCCGGATCGGGCGCACCCGCGGATCGGGCCGGCCCGGGGCGGCGCGGCGGTCGAGCACCAGCAGCGGTTGGGCCTCGCGGACCGCCCTGGCCGGACCCCACGCGGGCGCCAGGCCACGCCACAGCTCGGTAACCGCGTCGGCCCGGCCGACGATCGAGGTGCAGATCCGGGGCCGGCTGGTCAGGTGGGCGGCCAGCGCCTGCCACTCCTCCGGGCCGCCGCCGATCGCCAGCAGATTGCCGGCGTTGAAGCCGGCCGCGGTCAGGCGGCCGTCCCCGTCCCGCACGCCCAGGACGGCACCGCCGAACGTCCGCTCCTCGAGCGCGCCGACCTGCCGAAGGCGTGCAGCGACGACCACGTTGACGATCGGGTCGGTGTCGACGAAGCGGATCAACTCGTGCCTGGCGCGGTCGGCAAGCGGCTCGACGCGTAGCGCACCACGCCGCAGCACCGAACTCACGAGAGGTGACGGTAGCTGAACCGGGTGCCCGCCCGGCCTGCGACCATCCTCCTGTGCCCGAGGATGCGACGGATGGCTGAGCGAGTCGGCGGTCGGCCGGCCGCGCCGACGGACACCCGGATGGACCGGCTCGACTGGTACGAGGCCGACCTCACCGATGTCGTCCACGAGCGCGTCCTGTTCCAGGACCTCGACATGACCGACAGCACCGGCAGAGGCGCCCGGTTCGTGGACTGTACGTTCCGCGGTGCGCAGCTCGACCGGTGCGCGCTCGAGGCATCGTCCTTCGAGAACTGCACCTTCGTCCGGTGCACGCTGCCGGAGGCCGTGTTCACCGGCTGCAAGTTCATCGGGTCGCTGTTCGACGGCGGCTCGGTCGAGCGGCTCACCGTTGTGGGCGGGGACTGGTCGTTCGTCGGGCTGGCGGGCGCCGACCTGCGCCGGGCGAGCTTCGACGGGGTGCGGATGCGGGAGACCGATCTCACCGGCGCGCGGCTGCGCGACGCCGTCCTCACGAACTGCGACCTGTCCGGCGCGCTGTGGTCGCGCGCCGACCTGCGATCGTGCGACCTGCGCGGCTCGGACATCAGCAGCCTCGATCCGGGTGGGGTCGCGCTTCACAAGGCGATCGTCGACTGGCCGCAGGCCGTGCTGATCGCCCGCAACCTCGGCCTCGACGTCCGGTCTGACTGACGTCGGAGGTGATGTCTCGTCAGAACGTGGCCAACTCGCTCGCGGGCCGCGCGGTCGACGAGCTGGGAGTGAGCAGGAACGCGGCCGCGTACAGGATGCCGGCGACGATCAGGAGCGCGTGATAGCCGAAGACAAGGGACAGGTACTCCAGGCAGCCGCCGATGATCGCGCCGAGCAGGTTCGTGGCGAACGCGAGCGGCGCGTCGGCGGTTGCTGTGAATCGCTTCGCGAAGATCACGTTCGCCGCGAAGATCGGCAGGAAGCTGATCGCGATCGCGGTGATCGCGCGCGGCGCGATGCCGAGGGAAAGCAGCCAGCTGGCCGGGACTAGCCAGTTCAGAACAAGGCTCAGGGCCAGCAGCCCGTACATGATCGGCAGCGGGGGCGTTCGTCGATGTGCGGTCACTTCGACGGCAGCGAGCACCACGACGAGCACACCTGCGAACACGAGCGAGTTGACGATCCACGTTGTGCCGAACAGCAGCGCGAAGCCGGTGATGCTCTTCGTCTCGATCAGCAGGAACGCCGCGCCGAGCAGCAGCAGGTCGCGGTACGACCACATCGCAGCGAACGACTGGCCCCAGCGCCGCAGCGCCCCCTCCCCGCCGGCCCGGGCATTGAGGGCGAGCACGAACGCGATGCCGACGACGCTTGCGAGCAGGATCAGTGCGAGGGTCTTGCGGTACAGGCTCGGGATGCCGGGGTGTTCGAGATACGGGAACGGCCGGTCATCGGTCACCGGCGCGGGCGCCGAGAGCGGACGTACCCAGGCGGTCGTGCACACCTGGTCGGTCGGCGTCAGGCCGGCGGTCAGCACCGCGAACTCGCTGCCGTTCTGGAAGACACACGGTGGGTGCCCGAAGGCGTCGTCGAGCGTTGCGGCGAAGCGGTCGATCAGCCACTGCTCGCGGTAGAAGTTGTACATCGCGAACGCCCCGCCGGGCGCCAGGTGAGCACGCGCTGAGCGGATCCCCTGGAGGGTGAACAGGTAACTCTCCAGCCGCAGCGAGCTCGCCCCGGAAACCAGCGTCAGCGAGTCGGGCAGCGCGAACAGGATGAGGTCGTACTTGCGCGTCGTGCCCTGCAAGAACGCGCGCCCGTCGTCGACGTGCGCGCTGACACGTGGGTCCTGGTAGGCGTGGTCGGGGTTGTGCTGGCGGCCGAAGCGCAGCAGCGTCGGATCGATCTCGACGGCGTCGACGTGCTGCGCGCCCTTGCTGAGTGCTATCGCGACGTCGGTGCCCGTACCGGCGCCGACGATCAGCACGCTGCGCGGCGGGCGCGGCACGTCGTTGTACGGCTCGGTGTAGTAGGGCTCGACCCTCTCGCGGGTCGCCGCGGACGTCAGGCGCTGGTGCGGGATGCCGTTTACCGACACCGTCCAGGCGGTCCCGCCGTTGCCGTCGTCCTCGGCCTGCGTCGACACCTCGTAGTACGGCGACCAGAACACCCCCTTGTCGTGCCCGAGCGGATAGGCGAACATCGCGGCCATCGCGAGCAGCAGGGCGATGCTCGTCGCAGCCGCGGGCCGGCCGAGGAGCATCGCGTAGAGCAGCGCGACGATGGTGAACCAGACCAATGGCGGGGCGTCGAGGAAGGCCAGCCCGGTGAACGTGGTGATGCCGATCAGGCTGCCGATCAGGTCCAGCCGGTAGGCCGCGAGGCGTGGCAGGTTGCGAAAGCAGGCACCGACGATCTCGCCCGGTCCGGCAAGCACGGCAGCGACCGAGGCGAACACCGCAGGCAGGGTCAGCCAGATCGGCGGCCCGGACGTGCTGAGGCTGGTGAAGAAGATCAACTGGCCGCCTGACCGATCGACGGTCACCGGGTACGCGCTGACGAACCCCACGAGCCCGAGCAGCAGCACGAGCGAGTAGATCGGGCGGGGCTGGTCAGGGTGGCCCGGGGCTGCCGCGCGCAAAAAGCCGAGCCCGATGCCGAGGAACGAGCCGAGTAGCACGAAGTTCGAGAAGTAGGCGAGGTGGACGATGTTCGCGCCCAGCCAGCGGATGAGCGCGAGTTCCAGGAACAGCATCAACGCGCTCGCGCTGACGAGTCGACGGCCGACGGTCACCCGGCCTCCTTTCGGCGCTCGGCCACCTGTGGTGGCAAGGTTCGGCGACTCGTCACGACGCGAGCTAACCATGACGCCGGCACCGGCGGGCGAACCGCGCCCGGAGTGTGCTGGAGTGAGTGGCCACTTGGGACCCGAGTGGCCGGTTATGGCGGCCCACTCGGGTCCGAACGGCCCACTCAAATCCAGGTCGGACCGGCGCGCCATACTCGACGCGATGCCGTCTGTTCCGCCGACCCGCCACCTGCTGCGCGCCAAGGACCTCGCCGACGCGCGCTACGCCGAGCCGCTCGGCGTGGCCGACCTGGCCCGCGCCGCCGGGCTCTCGCCGGCGCACTTCAGCCGTGCGTTCCGCAAGGCGTTCGGCGAATCGCCGCATGCGTATCTACTCACCCGCCGACTCGAGCGCGCGGCAGCGCTGCTGCGCAACACCGACCGCTCGGTGGCCGACATCTGCGTTTCGGTGGGCTTGTCGAGCATCGGTTCGTTCACCACGTCGTTCACCCGGCTCTACGGGAAGTCGCCGACCGCGTACCGCGCGTCCTATCCGCCGGCGGCCACGTTCGCGCTCGTCCCGGCATGCGTCGTGCGCGCGTACGCCCGTCCACAACACCGCACGTTTCGAGAAGACGGTGCCTCCCGGCCGTCAATAGCGTGATCGACGTTCAGCAACGACAGCACAGGAGGATGGCGATGATCAGGATCGGTACGGCGCAGGTCTGGGTACACGACCAGGACGTGGCCCTCGAGTTCTACACGAACAAGCTCGGCATGGAGGTCCGCTCGGACGTCACCGTGCCGGAGCTGGGCAACTTCCGCTGGCTGACGGTCTCGCCACCCGGGCAGGAGGACGTCGCGATCGTGCTGATGGCGATCCCCGGGCCGCCGGTCATGGATGCCGCCACGGCCGAGCAGGTCCGCGAGCTGATGGGCAAGGGCTTCGCGGGCACGGTCTTCCTCGTGACGGACAACTGCCAGAAGTCCTACGAGGAGCTGACCGCGCGCGGCGTCGAGTTCACCGAGACGCCCGAGGAGCGTCCGTACGGCGTCGACTCGGGTTTCCGGGACCCGTCCGGCAACAGCTTCCGGCTCACCGAAGTCCGCGAAGACTTCGGCTAGCCATGTGCCGGGTACGTCAGCTGACCGAGACGGTGGGCGAGCCGGACTCGCCCATCTGCTCGGCCAGCCGCATCGCCTCTTCGATCAGCGTCTCGACGATCTGTGATTCCGGGACGGTCTTGATCACCTCGCCGCGGACGAAGATCTGGCCCTTGCCGTTGCCGGACGCGACGCCGAGATCGGCCTCGCGCGCCTCGCCGGGGCCGTTCACCACGCAGCCCATCACTGCGACGCGCAGCGGCACCTCGAGCCCTTCCAGGCCGGCGGTGACCCGGTCGGCGAGCGTGTAGACGTCGACCTGCGCGCGTCCGCATGAGGGGCAGGAGACGATCTCGAGCCGGCGCTGGCGGAGGTTGAGCGACTCGAGGATCTGCAGGCCGACCTTGACCTCCTCGACCGGCGGCGCGGACAGCGAGACGCGGATCGTGTCGCCGATGCCCTTCGACAGCAGGGCGCCGAACGCGACCGCCGACTTGATCGTGCCCTGGAAGGCCGGGCCGGCCTCGGTGACGCCGAGGTGCAGCGGGTAGTCGCACTGCTCGGCGAGCAGCTCGTACGCGCGGACCATCACGACCGGGTCGTTGTGCTTGACCGAGATCTTGAAGTCGCGGAAGTCGTGCTCCTCGAACAGCGATGCCTCCCACAGCGCGGACTCGACGAGCGCCTCGGGGGTGGCCTTGCCGTACTTCTCCAGCAGCCGCTTGTCGAGCGAGCCGGCGTTGACGCCGATGCGGATCGAGACCCCAGCGTCGGCGGCCGCCTTTGCGATGGCGCCGACCTGGTCGTCGAACTTCTTGATGTTGCCGGGGTTGACCCGCACCGCGGCACAGCCGGCGTCGATGGCGGCGAATACGTACTTGGGCTGGAAGTGGATGTCGGCGATCACCGGGATCTGGCTGTGCTTGGCGATCTCGGGCAGCGCTTCGGCGTCGTCCTGGGACGGGACGGCTACCCGCACGATGTCGCAGCCGGTAGCGGTCAGCTCGGCGATCTGCTGCAGGGTGGCGTTGACGTCCGCGGTCAGCGTCGTCGTCATCGACTGGACGGAGACCGGCGCATCGCCACCGACGGCGACCGAGCCGACCTTGATCTGACGGGATTTGCGGCGGGGAGCCAGGACAGGTGGTGGCGCGGTGGGAAGGCCCAGGTTGACTGTCACAGCACTGATTATCCGCTATCCGCCGTTGACGTTGATGGGTTTGACGATATCGGCGTACAGCGTGAGCAGGGTCAGCAGCACCAGCACGGACGCAACCGCGTACATCACGGGCAGCATCGACGCGGTGTCGACGAAGATCGGTCGGCGCGACTGCTTGACCGGCAGGCCGTCCTCGCCGATCACGACCGGCTCCCGGCGCGCCCGCAGCCGGGCCCGGCCGCGCTTGACCGCCTCGGCGATCGCGCCCGCGACGTGCCCGCCGTCGAGCGGCAGCAGCGGCAGCAGGTTGAAGAAGAACAGCAGCAGGTTGACGCTGGCCAGCAGGTTGATCAGCAGGTACACCTTGTCCTGCACGCTGAGCTGGTTACTGCTCGCGAAGTCGCCGGAGATGCGGCCGATGCCGACCACGCCGACCGCGCCGTTGATGTCGCGGGGCTTGTTCTCGAAGACCGTCCGCCACAGGCTTTGGATCTTCTCGGGGTACTTGCCTAGGGCGTCGACCCCGATCTTGATGTCGCTGCCGATCGCGCCGGGTATCGCGGTGATCGACAACGCCTCGTAGTGGCGCCGCTCGACCGCCCCGATGCCGAGGAACCCCGCCACCTTGGTCTCGGTGCCAGCGGCGTTGGCGTACTTGACGTTCTTGACCGGCGTGACCTCGACCGGCACGTCCTTGCCGTCCCTGCTGACGACGATCGTCAACTGCTGACCCGCGGCCGGCTCGATCATCGCCACGAGCTGGTCCCAGCTGGTGATCTGCGTGCCGTCGACCGAGACGATCTTGTCGCCGGGCTTGAGTTTGCCGAAGGCGGGCGCGGTGATCGGTTTCGACGGGCAGAGATCCGTGTTCGCGCGCGCCGGGTCGGCGCACACGACCTGCTTCTCGACGCTCTGGATCTGCGTCGTCTGGCTGGTGTGCGGCTTGCCCAAGGTGAGCAGCAGGATCGTGAACAGGATGACGAAGATGATCAGGTTCATGGTCGGCCCGCCGAGCATGACGATCATCTTCTTGCCCGGGGTGAGCCGGTAGAACTGGCGCTCCTCGTCGGTGGGCTCGACCTCGGCCCGGCTGACCTGCCGGAACTCCTCGACGGCGGTGGCCATGCGTCGCGGCCACCGCGACTTCTTGCCGTCGTCGCGGGGCGGCACCATGCCGATCATCCGGATGTAGCCACCGAGCGGGATCGCCTTGAAGCCGTACTCGGTGTCGCCGCGCTTGCGCGACCACAGCGTCGGGCCGAATCCGACCATGTACTGGGAGACCCGCACGCCGAACTTCTTGGCGGGCACCATGTGCCCGATCTCGTGCAGCGCGATCGAGGCGAGCAGCCCGACGGCGAAGATCAGAACGCCGAGGGTGTAGAGCAGCCACGACGGCACGTCCGCACCCTTCCTCTCGCCCGGTTAGCGACCGGTCGCCAGCTGTCGAGCGCGCCCGCGGGCCCACTCCTCCGCTTGTTCGACGTCCTCGACGGTACCTGGGTTCCCGGCAGAGGAATGCCGAACGCTCAGCCATTCGCTCAGCACGTCGGCAACCGTGTCGACGATCTGAAGGAATGCGATCGAGCCGGCGTGGAATTCGGCCACGAGTGCCTCGTTTGCGGCGTTATATACCGCCGGCGCGCATCCGGCGGCCTGCCCGGCCCGCCTGGCCAGCTCGACTGCGGGAAACGCGTCGGCGTCGAGCGGCTCGAACGTCCAGGTGCGGGCGGTCGTCCAGTCCACCGCCGCCGCCGCTCCGGGCACCCGCTCGGGCCAGCCGAGGGCGAGCGCGATCGGCAGCCGCATGTCCGGCGGCGACGCCTGGGCGATCGTCGAGCCGTCGCGGAACTCCACCATCGAGTGGATGACCGACTGCGGGTGGACGACGACGTCGATCCGGTCGTAGGCCACGCCGAACAGCAGGTGCGCCTCGATGAGCTCGAGCCCCTTGTTCACGAGGGTCGCCGAGTTGGTGGTGACGAGCGGACCCATGTCCCAGGTCGGGTGGGCGAGGGCCTCCTTCGGGGTCACGTCGGTGAGCTCGGCGCGCTCGCGGCCGCGGAACGGTCCGCCACTGGCCGTCAGCAGCAGCCGCCGGACCTCGGCGGCCGTCCCGGCGCGCAGGCACTGCGCGAGCGCCGAGTGCTCGGAGTCCACCGGCACCAGCTGGCCGGGCGCCGCCCGCGCCGTCACGAGCGGTCCACCGGCGATCAGCGACTCCTTGTTCGCGAGCGCGACGACCCGCCCTGCGTCGAGCGCGGCCAGCGTGGCGCGCAGGCCCTGGGACCCGGCGACCGCGTTGAGCACGACGTCGCAGCCGAGGGCCGCGAGCTCGGTGGTGGCCTGTGGGCCGACGTGGATCGCGGGCGTCGGCGCGTCGGCGGGCCAGCCCGTCGCGAGCAGGCCGCGCAGCTGGTCCGCAGCGTCGGCCCGGCTCACCCCCACCGCGCGCACCCGCAGCCGGGCGGCCTGCTCGGCGAGCAGGGCGACGTCTCCGCCGCCCGCCGCCACGGCGGTGACCCGGAACCGGTCTGGGGCGCGCGTGACGACGTCGATCGCCTGCGTCCCGATCGAGCCCGTCGACCCGAGGAGTACGACCTCTCTCATCGGTGCTGCAAGGTGTGCGGCCCGAGTTCGGCCAGGCTCGAGTTGCCGGACAACGCGAGGGCGAGATCGACGTCGGCGAGCAGGCAGCGCAGGACGTGCCGCACGCCGTCGTAGCCGCCGAGCGCGAGGCCGTACACCCAGGGGCGGCCGACGAGGGTGGCCTTGGCGCCGAGCGCGACGGCCTTGAGCACGTCGGCACCGGTGCGCACCCCGGAGTCGAACAGCACCTCGAGGGTTTCGCCTACCGCGGCGACGATGCCGGGCAGCGCGTCCAGCGAGGCGATCGCGCCGTCGACCTGCCGTCCACCGTGGTTGGACACGATGATCCCGTCCAGGCCGGCATCGGCCGCGCGACGCGCGTCGTCAGGGTGCTGGATGCCCTTGAGCAGCATCGGGCCGTCCCAGTGCTCGCGGATGAACGACAGGTTCTCCCAGGTGTGGTCGGAGCCGGTGAACATCGGCAGCCAGCGCAGCACCGCGGCTTGCAGGTCGTCCTCCGGCGCCTTGTCGAGGCCGGCCAGGAACACCGGGTCGGTGAAGTAGGTCGCGAGCCCCTTGCCGGTAAGGAACGGCAGGTACGCGTGGTCGAGGTCGTGCGGGCGCCAGCCGAGCAGCCAGGTGTCGAGGGTGACGACGAGCGCCGAATAGCCGGCCGCCTTGGCACGGGACAGGAAGCTCGCGCAGACGTCCTCGTCGTTCGGCCAGTACAGCTGGAACCAGCGCTCGCCGTCGCCGTTCGCCTTCGCGACCTCCTCGAGCGAGTAGGACGAGACGGTCGAGAGGATCATCGGGACGCCGAGCTCGGCGGTGGCACGGGCCACTGCGAGCTCGCCGTCCGGATGCATGATCCCTTGGACGCCGACCGGCGCGGTCAGCACCGGCGCGGGGATCGTGGTGCCGAGGACGGTCGCCTGCGGGTTGCGGCCGGCCGCGCCGGTGAGCATCCGCGGCACGATGCGCCACTGGTCGAACGCCTCGAGGTTCGCGCGGTAGGTCGCGCCGGACCCGGCGGCGCCGGCGGCGTACCAGAACGGCTCGGGAGCCATCCGCTCTTTGGCGTAGGCCTCGAGCGTGCTCAGGTCGGTGGTCAAGTCCGGACGCTTGCCGGCCATGCCGTGCAGGTAGATCTCGCTGGAGTAGCTCGACAGCGGCGGCGTGCTCATGGGTGCATCTTGCCAACCCCACCTCGCAACCCCGCGAGTTGTCGCGGCTTCGTCGCGCTATAGCCGGTCCTAGCCGGGACAACTCGGGAGGGATGGCGATACGGGCTCAGGCGAACAGCGACTTGCCCCACCAGTCCCCGGCCGCACTCAGCCCGGGCGGCACCGCGAACAGCGCGCTGCCGGTGTGCCGGATGTACTCGTTGAGCGCATCGTGGCTGCCGAGCCGGCGCTGGATCGGGACGAAGTGCTTGCGCGGATCCGTCTGGAAGCAGATGAAGAACAGCCCGGCGTCGAGCAGCGCGGTGTCCGGGTCGATGCCGTCGGTGTAGGAGTAGCCGCGGCGCAGGATCTTCTGCCCGCCGTTCGTCGCCGGCGCCGCGAGCCGGATATGCGCGTCGGCGGGGATCACCGTCCTGCCGTCCTTGGTCGCGTGCAGGTCGACGGCGTCGAACTCGTGCGCTCCGGTCAGCGGCGCCCCGGATGTCTTGGACCGGCCGAACACCCGCTCCTGGTCGGCGAGGTAGTCGGTGTCCCAGGACTCGATGAGCATCCGGATCCGCCGCGCGACGAGGTAGCTGCCGCCGGTCATCCACGGCTGATCGGTCTCCTCGCCGACCCAGACGTAGTCGTCGAGGTCGGCGCCGTCCTCGGCCTTGATGTTGTTCGTGCCGTCCTTGAACCCCATCAGGTTGCGTTCGGTCTCCTGGGACGTCGACGTGGAGGACGTCCGGCCGAAGCCCAGTTGCGACCACCGCAGGACCGCGGTGCCGCGCGCCAGCCGTGCGAAGTTGCGGATCGCGTGGAACGCCACGGTGGGGTCGTCGGCACAGGCCTGGACGCCCAGATCGCCGCCGGTACGGCGCGGGTCGAGGGTGTCACCGGGCAACGCCGGGAGGTCGGCCAGCGCCGCCGGCCGCCGGGCGGCGAGGCCGAACCGGTCGTCGAACAGCGACGGGCCGAACCCGACCGTGACCGTGAGGCGCGCCGCGGCGAGCCCCATCGCCTCGCCGGTGTCGATCGGCGGCGCCTGCGGCGTGGTCTCGACGGCGCCGATCGGCAGCCCGCGCGTCAGCTGTGCCGCCGCGGCGGCCCAGGTGCCGAGCAGCCGGGCGAGCGAGTCGCGGTCGGAGGTCGTGACGTCGAAGGCGGTGAACGCGAGGCGGTCCTGCGCCGGCGTGGCGATGCCGGCCTGGTGCACGCCGTAGAACGCGACGGTGTCTGCGGCCGATCTTGCGGTAGCGGCGGGCTCTGTCGCCTTCGCTACCCCAAAACCGGTGCCGGCCGCGGCAACCGCGCCGGCGGCCCCGAGCGCCCCGCCCAGGAACTGCCGGCGAGACGCTCATGCGTTCGCGACCTTGCTCGCGACCCTGGACAGCGGTTCCTGCACCGCCTTCACGGCGGCGGCGAGCGCGCCCTTGTCGGCCTTCGTCAGCTCGCCGTAGAGGACGAACCCGGAGGCGTTCGCGCCGGTGCGGTAGCCGTCCACCAGCTTGTCGAGCGCGGCGAATGCGTCCTGGATCGTCGCGGTCAGCGCCGGATCGATCTTGCGCAGGGTCGGCTGCAGCTGCGCGAAGGCCTGCTCGGCGCCCTCGTCGTTGTTCGCGACGTCGAGCAGATCGATGTGCGAGTACCGCTCCTCCTCGCCGGTGATCTTGCTGCTCGCCACCTCGTCCAGCAGCTCCTGCGCGCCGTTCGCGAGCTCGGTGGGCTGGTAGCGCAGCCCGGTGGTCAGCTTCTGCAGCCGGCGAACATCGGCGACGAGCTTGTCGCCGTAGCCGGCGATCCCGACGAGTGACTTCTGCTGGAACAGCGCCTGCTCGATGCGGTGGAAACCGCGCCACTGCCCGGCTGGCACGTCGCCCGCGCGGCTGTCGATGTCGGCGTCGATCGAGTCCTTGCCGATGACGAACGACTCGGCGACCGGTTCGATCTTCTCGTAGAACGGGCGAGCCAGCTGGTACGCCCGCTGCGCGGCGGCGAGATCGCTGCCGTGCAGCGCCGCGGCGAGTTCGCGCGTGGCGGTGAGCAGCGCGCTGACCTGGGTACTCACGTACGTCGCGTACCCCGCGGTCGCGGTCTTCAGCAGTGCGGCAACGCTCGCGTCACCGGGGGCCGCCGACCTGCCGGTGACGGTGAGGGTAGTGCGCTCGGGCTGCGCGCCGGGGCAGTACAGCGTGTACGTCCCGGCGGCGACGGTGACCGCGAACTCGCCGGTGAAGCCCGGCGGGACGTTCTCCTTCTCGCCGACGATGCGCTGGCCGCTGAGCAACTCGACCTCGCTCACCGCCGTCGCGTCCTCGTTCTTGATCTTGAAGGTGAGCGCGCCGGCCGCGAACTCGCGCCGGTCGGTGGTGCACCCCTTCGCGGCGGTGACCACCACGGAGGCGACGCGGGGATCGGACGGCTGGGCGCCGGCGTGCGGGTCGGCACCGGACTGCGAGGGCCGCGAGCACGGCGCACCACAGCGCCAGCTCGTCGAGGCGCGCGCGGCGGTCGAGCACCGCGTGTGAGTGGCGCACGGCCGCCGCGGACGACGCCAGCGCGGTGCTCGGCAGCACCGTCCGTTCGGCCGCGACCGGCACCGCGAGCGGGTAGGTCCGGTCGCCACTGCGTGCGCTCGCCGTCACGCGCTCGGTCCAGGCGAGATCGACGATGCGCTCGGTGCGGGTGTCCTGCCACACGCTCAGCGTGCGGGCGTCGCGGTACCTGACCGGCACCGTCGGGGACGATGCCGGCAAGCCGATCGGCAGCCGCCCGTTGTTGAGCCGCGCCACGGCGGCCAGCGTCAGCTCCGCGGGTCCTCCCGATCGACAACGGGTTAGGCAAGGCTAACCTAAAGTGTTTGCGATGTGCCGCCCCCGGTGCGGGGAGCACGGGGCCGCTGGCAGGGTTAGCGGGATGATCCGGCTGGGGGTAGATGTCGGCGGCACGTTCACCGATCTCGTCGCGGTCCAGGACGGCCGGATCAGCACCGCCAAGGTGCCGTCCACCCCGCGCGACCAATCTCGTGGCGTGCTCGGCGCGGTCGAGGCGTCCGGGGTGCGGGTCGAACAGGTCGCCGTGTTCGCCCACGGGACAACGGTCGCCACCAATGCGTTGCTCGAGCGAAGCGGCGGACGCACCGCCTTGGTCACGACGGAGGGGTTCCGCGACGTCCTCGAGATAGGCAGGCAGGATCGGCCGTCGCTGTACGACCTCACCCGGGCCCGGCCGGAACCGCTCGTCCCGCGAGAGCTGCGGTTCACTGTGCGTGAGCGCATGGGGCCGGCCGGGGTCGTGGTCCCCCTGGACGAGGACGACCTGGCGCGCGTGGTGGCCTCGCTCGAGAAGGCGGGCGTGGAGGCCGTCGCCGTCTGCCTGCTGTTCGCGTTCCTGCGCCCGGACCACGAACAACGAGTCGGTGCGGCCATCCGGCGCGCGATCCCGAGCGTGCCGGTCTCCTTGTCGAGCGAGTTGCTGCCCGAGTTCCGGGAGTACGAGCGGACCGCGACGGTCACGGCGGACGCCTACCTCGCGCCGCGGGTGACCGCCTACTTCGGCCGGGTCGCCGCGCGCTCGCTCGAGCGCGGCCTGCCCGAGCCGGTGATCATGCAGTCGACCGGCGGCGTCGCGAAGATCGCCGCAGCCGCCGCGCAGCCGGCCCGGGTGGTGCTGTCCGGCCCCGCCGGTGGGGTGGTCGGCGCGTCCTACGTCGCCGCCCGGTCCGGGTACCGCGACCTGTTGACATTCGACATGGGCGGCACCAGCACCGACGTGGCGCCGGTCGTGGACGCAGTGGTGCAGACGACCACCGAATCCGAGCTGGCGGGCGTGCCCCTGAAGCTGCCGGCGGTGGACGTCCACTCGGTGAGCGCGGGTGGCGGTTCGCTCGCGTGGGTGGACGACGGCGGCGCGCTGCGAGTCGGGCCGCAATCTGCCGGTGCCGAGCCCGGGCCGGCAGCGTACGGGCTCGGCGGCGTCGAGGCGACGGTGACCGACGCCGACCTCGTGCTCGGCATCCTTCCGGACGGCGCGCGGCTCGGCGGCGAGCTCACCTTGCGCGCGGAACTCGCCGAGCAGGCGCTCGGGCGATTGGGCGAACGGCTGGGCCTGACGGCCGAGCAGGCGGCGGCCGGTGTCGTCCGGGTGGCTGACGCTGAGATGGTTCGCGCGCTGCGGGTGATCAGCGTCGAGCGCGGCCTGGATCCGCGCGACTTCGCGCTGGTCGCCTTCGGCGGAGCGGGCGGCATGCACGCCTGCGCCATCGCCGAAGAGTTGGGTACGCCGACCGTGCTGGTTCCCCGGGCAAGTGGGGTACTCAGTGCGCTGGGCCTCGCCATCTCCGAGATGCGGCGCGACTACGTGGCACCGCTGCCCGCGCGAATCGACGAGCTGGAGCCGGCCCGCCTCTCGAGCGCCTTGGCCGCCCTTGCCGAGCAAGCCGATGCCGACTTCGCCGAGTTCGCCGCGGAGCCGGTGCTGCAGCGGCTCGCCGATCTGCGTTACCGGGGCCAGTCACACGAGTTGACGGTTGCCGGCCACGCGCCGAGCGCCCTGGCCGAGGCGTTCCACACGGCTCATCAACAGCGGTACGGCCACCGCGACGACGACGAGACCGTCGAGATCGTCAACGTTCGCCTGGTGGCCACCGTGCCTGCCGAGCACCCGGACATCGTCGAACCGGAGCCGGCGGCGCCCTCGCCGCGCGCCGGTCGTCGGGCGGTCTTGCTGGACGGGGAGTGGACACCGGCAGACATCCTCGACCGGGCACAGCTGGGGCGCGGCAGCACAGTGCGCGGTCCTGCAGTAGTGGAGGACGAGGCGTCCACGACGCTGGTGCGGCCGGGCTGGCACGGTGTGGTCGACCAGGTCGGTTCGCTGCTGCTCACCCGAGGAGGCGGCGATGAGTCTTGATCCGGTAACTCTGTCGGTCATGCGCAGCGCGCTCGAAGGCGTGGCGACGGAGATGGGGACGGCGCTCGTGCGCAGCGCGTACTCCTCGAACATCAAGGAGCGACGGGACTGCTCCGCCGCGCTCTTCGATGCGCAGGGGAGGATGGTGGCGCAGGCAGAGCACATCCCCGTCCACCTCGGCGCGATGCCGGAGTCGGTCGCTGCCGTGCTGGCCCGCGGCGCGCGACCGGGCGACGTGTTCGCCCTGAACGACCCGTATACCGGTGGCACGCACCTTCCCGACATCACGCTGGTCTCGCCCATCGGCGTCGATGACCGAACCGTCGGCTATGCGG
Organism: uncultured Actinomycetota bacterium; assembly: GCA_963797455.1. Taxonomy (GTDB): domain Bacteria; phylum Actinomycetota; class Actinomycetes; order Mycobacteriales; family Jatrophihabitantaceae; genus Jatrophihabitans. The sequence goes on from CAWCPK010000002.1 coordinate 98,986, forward strand.
TTACCCGCGCCCATCACTCGGACGTCGGTGGCATGGTGCCGGGCTCGATGCCGAGCGCCAGCCGGGACCTATGGCAGGAAGGGCTCGTCATCCCGCCGATCCGTCTCGTACGTGACGGCGCAGTCGACGACGACATACTCGCGTTGCTGCTCGCCAACTCCCGCACCCCGCGGTTGCGGCGCGGCGACTTCCGGGCGCAGCTAGCCGCGAACCAGCTCGGCGCGAACCGGCTGCGCGACCTCGCGGAGCTGCGCGGGCTCGACGTCGTGCTTGCGGCGTACGACGAGCTTCTCGCGTACGGGGAACGCCGCTGTCGGGAGGCGCTGCTGGCGCTGCAGGACGGCACCTACCATGCCGCGAGCGAGCTCGAGGGCGACGGGGTGAGCACGGACGACATCCCCATCCGGGTCGCCGTCACCGTGCGGGGCGATCGGATCCGAATCGATTTCGCGGGCACGGCGGACGCGGTGGAGGGGAACGTGAACTGCCCGCTCGCCGTGACGAGGTCGGCGTGCTATTTCGCGTTGCGGGTCCTGCTTCCGGACGACGTGCCGGCCAACGCAGGGACCTACGCGCCGCTGGAGATCGCCGCGCCGGAGGGGTCCCTCGTGAACGCGAGGTCTCCGCACGCGGTGGTGGCCGGCAACGTCGAGACCAGCCAGCGGGTCGCCGACACAGTGCTGTCCGCGCTGTCCGAGGTGGCCGATCTGCCCGCCGCGGGGCAGGGCACGATGAACAACTTCGTCATCGGTGGCCGCGGCTGGACCTACTACGAAACGATCGGCGGCGGCCAGGGCGCCTCGAGCCGCGGCCCGGGCGCGAGCGGCGTCCACGTCGGCATGACCAACACGCTGAACACTCCGATCGAGGCGCTGGAGATGGAGTACCCGATGCGGGTCGAGCGCTACGAGTTGGCCGAGGGAACCGGTGGCGAGGGCAGACACCGCGGCGGAGATGGCGTGATCCGCTCGATCCGCGTCCTCGAGCCGGCCACCGTGTCGCTGCTGACCGACCGTCGGCGGCATCGGCCGAAGGGCACCCACGGCGGTGGGCCGGGCACGGTCGGCCGGAACGTGCTCGGCGACGGCTCGGATGCGGAGGAAATGCCCGCGAAGGTGACCCGGCTCCTCGACGCGGGTCAGGTCGTGACCGTCGTGACGCCAGGTGGCGGCGGTTGGGGTCCGGCACGTCCATGACGCCGCCCCGTCCCTGGTTCAGCTGAGCAGCGGGTCAAGCACGGTCCAGACGAGGGCAGCCACCCCGGCCGCCGCCGGAATGGTGCGGATCCACGCGAACACGATGTTGCCGGCCACGCCCCAGCGCACCGCCGAGAACCGGCGGGTGTGGCGCCCACGCCCATGATCGACGTCGAGGTCACGTGCGTCGTCGACACCGGCAGGCCGCACTGCGCGTTCCGCCGGCCCAGGGGGTGCACGAGGTCAGCAGGTGGCGGTGGCCCTCGATGATCAGCGCTTGCGGAACCGCTTGATGATCAGTAGCGCGACGACACCACCGGCGACGCCGATGACGATCCGGCCCTGCGTCGTCTGCGCCTTCTCACGCAGCGACTGTTTGACGCTCTCGCTCACCCGCTTGGGGTTCGTGCGGCAGGCGAGATCGTCGACGGCCTCCGCCAGAGCCGCGCGGGATCGTTCGATGTCGCGCTGGATGTCGTCCGCGCTGCGCTCGCCGCTGGCCACGCTCGCCCCTCTCGATCGCCTGGCTTGCGAGCCTAGACGACGCGCCGCTCGGTAGCCTCGGCCCATGCCACGTCTCTCCCCCGGCGATCCCGCGCCGGACTTCACGCTCCCCGACGCCGACGGCAAGGACGTCTCGCTGCGCGAGCTGCGCGGTCGCAAGGTCGTCGTCTACTTCTATCCGGCGGCCATGACGCCCGGCTGCACCAAGCAGGCCTGCGACTTCCGCGACAACCTCGCCTCCCTGGCCGCGGCGGGTTACGCCGTCGTGGGCATCTCGCCGGACAAGCCGGAGAAGCTTGCGAAGTTCCGCGAACGAGACGCGGTGAACTTCCCGCTGCTCTCCGACACGTCCAAGGCCACTCTCGAGGCGTACGGCGCCTACGGCGAAAAGACCATGTACGGCAAGACCGTCACCGGCGTGCTGCGCTCGACGTTCGTCGTCGACGAGGACGGCCGCATCGAGCGTGCGCAGTACAACGTGAAGGCGACCGGTCACGTCGCCAAGCTGCGCCGCGACCTCGGCATCGACTGACGCGCACGATCCGCGAGCGCGAAACCAGGAAGACGTCGTCGTCTGGACCGGGAATCCGACGGCGAGGTCGGCGCTACCGCCAGACCGGGGCAACCCGGCTGCGGTAGCGCCAGCCCAGGACGCGGCCGACGATGGCGACGACCGGCGCCGGCACCTCGGCGCGCAGCCCGGCGCGCTCCTCGGCCGACGCGCCGTTCTCCAGCCAGGCGAAGAAGTCGGCGGCGCGCAGCAGACTGCGGTCTTTGCTGAATCGGCGGCCCATCGCCTTCATCTCCGGCGTGCCGCGCTTGGCGACGTAGGCCGGGTCTACGTCGCGTTCCTCGTGGTCGAGATGCTCCTCGGCCACCTCCTTGAGCGTCTCGAACGCCGCCTGTGTCTCGCTCGCAGCCGCCTTGGTCGGAGTCTGCTGCAGTGCGCGCATCTTCTCCCCCGCCGCTGCCAACGCCTCGGCCAGTTTGTCGTGTTCGGCGTCCATCTGCGCGAGCAGCGCGTCGTCGACGCCGATCGTGCGCAACGCCGGCCACGCGATCGCATGCTCGCTGTGGTGGTGGTAGTCGAGCTCGCCGAAGAAGAATTCCCACGCAGTTTCGAGCTGCTTGGCGCGCTGCATGTTGCCGGCCGGGAAGGCGGCGAGCGCTTCGAGGAACCGGGCGAGGTCACGCCGCACGGCACCATGGATGACCTTGTTCATCGAGAGTGTCTCGGCCATATCTCCAACCCTAGCCACCCCGCGAGCGAGTGCGCAGCGCTGCCGAGTGCCGGCGGCGGGATTCGAACCCGCACTGTCCAGGGTCTAAGCCTGGTCTCTCTACCTGTTGGAGTACGCCGACCCGTTCTTGCGTCCACATCACGTCTTCGCGAGTGCGTGGCAGCTCGGGCACAGAATACGGAGGTTGATGAGCAGCGGTAACGTGCCCGGCGGGAGACGGCAGCTGCGCGTGCCTCAACCCGGATGCGCGAGGAGGCCGACTTGATCGACGTCGACCGCGGCACCGACTACGTCGTGCTCGGCGACTCGGCGAGAGTTCTTCCGACGCTGCCCGACGCGGCGTTCCAGCTCATCTACATCGACCCGCCGTTCAACACCGGCAAGGCCCAGCAGCGCCGCACGATCGCGACCGTCCGCGACGAGGCCGGCGACCGCACCGGGTTCCAGGGGCGCCGGTACGCGACCACCGAGCTGACCCGGCATGCGTACCGCGACGTGCACGACGACTACCTCGGCATGCTCCAACCACTGCTGCAGCGACGCGCGCGGCTGCTCGCGCCGAGCGGCACGCTCTACCTGCACATCGACTACCGCGAGGCGCACTACGTCAAGCTCCTCCTGGACGAGATCTTCGGGCGGGAGGCGTTCCTCAACGAGCTGATCTGGGCCTACGACTTCGGCGGGCGGGCGCGCGATCGCTGGCCGGCCAAGCACGACACGATCCTGGTCTACGTCCGCACGCCGGGCGGGCACTTCTTCGACCAGGACGCGGTCGAGCGGATCCCCTACCTCGCGCCTGGGCTGGTCGGCCCGGAGAAGGCGGCGCGCGGCAAGCTGCCGACCGACGTGTGGTGGCACACGATCGTGCCGACGGCCGGGCGAGGAGAAGACGGGGTATCCGAATCAGAAGCCGGAAGGCGATCCTGCGCCGGATCGTCCAGGCGTCATCTAAGCCGGCGACCGGGTGCTGGACTTCTTCGCCGGCAGCGGCACGACGGGCGCGGTCGCCGCCGAACTCGGCCGCCACTTCATCCTGGTCGACAGCAATCCGGCCGCGATCGAAATCATGCGCGGCCGGCTACCCCCGAACACGACGTTCTCAGAAGTCCTCTGACTCGGTCATCTCGTGCTGGCCGCGGTGGTCGTCGTGCACGACAGGCGGGAGCGGCTCGCCCGGCACCGGCTCACCGGCGGGCGCGCAGTGCAGGTCGTGCCCGACCGAGGTGAGGCACTTGCCGTCGGAGAGCCGCCACTTCCAACCGTGCATCTGGCACGTCAATACGCCGTCCTCGATCTCGCCGAACCGCGTGAGGTCGGCCTTGAGGTGCGGGCAGCGGCGCTGCAGCTCCCAGCCGTCGAGCACGATCGTCTCGGCGGCCTCGGTGGCGTTCTGCTCGGCGAACCACCCCTCGGCGTAGTCGAGCCGTTCCTCGCGACAGGCACTTGAAGAAGACGTAGACGAACTCGTTGTACGGGCCGATCCGGTGCGCGGTGAACCGGCAGGACAGGAACAGCGAGTTCACCCAGTCGATCTCGTGCTCGGCGACGAGCGCCTCGACGTACGCCCGCCGGGTGCGGAACCGGTAGCGCACCTTCTCGCCGGCGTAGGCGCGCACCTCGCGTCCCACGAAGTCGATCAAGATATCGACGTCACCGCGCGCCCCGTCATATCCAGAGTCCTCGCAGGTCAGCCGCACACCGCCGTCGATGCCCGCGGCGATGTGTTCGGCCTCGACGAGCAGCGGGGCGAACCACTCCGCCAGCGCGGCCAGGATGTCGACCTCGGGGTGCGCCCACGTCGCCCGCGCCGCCTCGACCTCCGGCATCCGCCGGGCCTGCATGTCGCGCAGGTAGGCGGTCTTCGTCTCGGCCGAGGCGTAGATCGTCGCCGGGTCGTACGGGTGCTCGACCGGGCAGCCCGGCTCGGCCAGGCTCGCCACCGTGCCCGGGCAGCAGCAGCCGCCCCTCGTCGTGCCCCTTCGACTCGAGGTAGTCCAGGTAGACGAGCTGGTCGGGGAAGATGTTCGACTCGTCGCCGAACAGGTCGTTGAAGCGCCACAGCTCCTCGTCGAGGAAGCACGGCGGGCCGGCGATCGGGAAGACGAAGCGCGCACGCCGACTCCTCGATGTAGCGCAGCGTGCGGTCGAACTGTCGGTCGCGCTTGGCGAGCCCGAGCGCCTGCTTGGCCCTGGCCGGCAGTTCGTACACCATCGGGTACCAGATCGCGCCGGAGAACTGGACGAGGTGGGCGTCGCACCGGTCCGAGCTCGCGGAACGCCGACAGCTCCGACGGCTTCGCGTCGTTCTGGTTGAGCACCCGGTACCGCGCCGTCCGACAGCCACAGCGACGAGTCGCCGATCGGGCCGTCGGTCGGCGACGTGAGCGCCTGGATCATGATCTCGCAGCCCGTCGAGCGACACCGGCTCGCCGGACACCGGCTTCACGAACGAGGTGAATCCGATCTCGCGCAGCGCGTCCTCGAGCTCGGTGGTCGGGAACTCCGGCAACAGCACGGTCGCCTTCTTCGACACGTGCTTGCGCAGGTGCTCCGGGTCGAAGTGATCACGGTGCAGGTGCGACACGAACAGGTAGTCGGCCTGCCCGAGGGCGTCCCAGTCGAGGCGCGAGTTGTCAGGGAACGGGAACCAGGAACCGAAGTACGCCGGGCTCACCCACGGGTCGGTGAGGACGGAGCCGTGCGCGGTCTCGATCAGCACGCTGGCGTGGCCAAGGCCGGTGATACGCATCCGCTCACGCTATCGGCAGGCCGGGGTGCCAGAATGAAGCAGGATCCCCTGACGAGACGTCCAACAGGAGCGCGTACGTGGCCCTCAACGCTAACAGCGAGCAGCCCGACCTGAGCCTGCCCGAGGACTACCAGCACGATCACCCGGACGAGCACCCCACCGACTGGGGATGGCACGGTGAGTGGGGCCGCGCGGCGCGGGTCGGCGGCTGGCTGGTGGCGATCGTCGTGCTGCTGATGATCACCGCCACGCACTACAACGGGCAGGGCACGCTGTTCCTCGGGCTGACGGCAGCCGGACTCATCGCGGCGCTGATCTGGGATCACCAGCGGCGCAAGAACGCGTGGCGGCAGTAGCCGACTTCACCGCTTCGTACGGAGCCCCGGCCCACGTCGTCGCTGGACGGGCTGATCCGCGCCGTTTCCGGCGACCGATCGGCGAACACCAACGGCACGCCGCAGCCGGCTCCTGGCCAGCCTTGAGAAAGCCTTGACGAACTTGTGAGGTGGCGCTGACCCGTTCCCGGCGATCGTCAGGGCCATGAACCGACGGACGCTCCGCACAACGGCCGGCCGCGCCTCTTGACCGACCAGCCGAGCCAGAAGGGTACGGAAATGCTGATCATCTTTGGGGTCCGTAGCTTCGCGAAGACGCTCGCGATGCTCACGCTTGGCTGCCGACACTGCCACAGCGCGGCCGCGCATCGACTCGTCCAGCGCAGCCGCTGGTTCACGTTGTTCTTCATCCCGCTCGTTCCCTTGGGGATCAGCCGCCACACCGTCTGCGCCTTCTGCGGAGTGGCCCAGAAGGTTTCCAAGGCCGACGCGGAGCAGCTGCTCCGTACCGGGCAGTACGCGACGACGGCAGTGCCAGTCCCGTCCGGCGCGGTTGCTTCGTCCCAGCCCGTCACCTGCCGGCCGCACCCGTCCCAGCGCTACTCGGCGCGCGGCTGAGCGGCTCCGCCCGACACTGACCGGGCCGCGCGCGGGCCGACCCGGGTTCCTGCCGCGATCGGACATTGCCGGACAACGCCGGGATGACCATTGCGCGGCGCACAGGCAAAGCTCAGCGCGTCGAGAGCCGAGTCGGAGGTTCGGCGGGAACACTGCACGCGTGACCCTCCTGATCGCCGAGGCAGAACCCCGTCCGCGCCTCGTCGGGGACGGTCCGGCAACTCGTCCGTACCACGGCCGAGGGCTCGTCTACGCGCTGCTTGTGCTGCTCGTCGCCGCGAGTTTGACCGGGCCGGCGTGGGGCGTCAATCACGATCTGCCCCGCGACACGGCGGCACTACTCATCTGGGCGGCCCGGCCCTTCTCCGCCATCGCGTGGCCGGTCGTGCCCTTCTTGTTCGTCGCCGGCGCGCTGCACTACGTCGCGGCGGCCGGGGCAGCACGGGCCGCAGCCGGTGTGCGCCTGCCGGTCGGCGAGTTGGTCGCGACCCAGTTCGTCGCCGCGGCGGCCAATCGCCTCACCCCTGCCGGACTCGGCGGCGCCACGGTCAACGGGCGCTTCTTCCACCGCCGAGGGTTGCTCTCGGCCGGCGGCGCCGCGGCCGCGGTGTCCACGTTGAGCGCGCTCGGCGCGGTGGCCGACCTGATCGGCTTCGCCGCTGTCGTGGCCTTCGGGACCGCTGCCGGGCTGCCCGGAGTCAGGGGCGAGATTCCGCTGCTGGCGCACAAGATCAGCGGCCTGCTACCCATCCCGACCGGTGCCTGGTGGATCGTGCCCACAATCGCCCTGCCGATCGCCGCCCTCGCGTGCGTGCCGTCCTTGCGGCGCGCGATCCATACGCGCCGGACTCGGACGTTGCGCGGCTACGGAACGACGCTCGTGTCGCTGCTGCGCTCGCCGGCGCGGGTCACCGCGCTGATGAGCTACTCGGCCGCGACGACCCTGACGCTCGCCGCTGGCTTCGCCGCGGCGGCGACGCTGTCACACACCGGTATCGCGCTCGGCAGTTTCTGCGCGCTCATGATCGGCTACATGGCCGCATCGGCGGCTGGCAGCGTCGTGCCGACCCCCAGCGGCATCGGCACCGCAGACGCCGCGCTGGTCGGCGTGCTCGCCGCTTTCGGGTCGTCGCTGGCGCACGCGGTCCCGATCGTCATCGCCTTCCGACTCGTGACTTTCTGGCTGCCGGCCCTGCTGGGTCTGGGCCTCGCCCGGCCGTTACGTCGGCGCGGCGCGTTGTGATCGTCATGCCTCATCGACACGTCGACGCACCCGGCCACCTTCAATCCGACCGTGTCGGCAATGAAGCGTCACTTCTCGTTCGGCAGCGAGGCCAGCTTCTCGGCGCAGGCCTCGCGGATGAGCGCCGCGCGCGAGATGTCGCGGCGGATCGCTTCCGCGTCGAGTGCTTCGACCAACTCGTGCGGCATGTACAGGCTCACCTGGTATCCGTTCACCGTTCAGCAGGGTAGTTCCTGTTGCCCCCACGGTGAGCCGTAATCCACAGCCAGCAACTGGAGGAACGGATCGGCGGGAAGTGCCTCCGGGCCGAGGACGCCGGTGCCGCTCCAGACGCCGGTGGCGATCAGTTCGAGCGCGACGATCGGGTTGACCGCCGTCTGCCACACGACAGCCTGCGAGCCGTATTCGCGCATCGTCCACGCGTTGTCGACCACGTGATACAGGTAGGTCGAGCGCGGCGCGCCGTCCTTGCCGGTGCCACGCACCCACAATCCGGCGCAGGTCTTGCCCGACATCCGGTCGCCGAGCGTGGCGGGGTCGGGCAGGCAGGCCGCGACGACGTCGCGCGGCGACACGTCCGCGTCCCCCACCCGCACCTTCGCGGTGCGGTCCAGGCCCAGCTTGTGCAACGTCGTGAGCACCTCGATGAACTCCGCGCCGAGCCCGTACTTGAACGTCACCCGCTTTGCGTCGACCCAGCGCGGCATGAGCAGCACTTCCTCATGCTCGACGTTCACGCACTCGACCGGGCCGATGCCCTCGGGGAAGTCGAAGACCTCCGGCTCGCTGAACGGTTCGGTGGTGAACCAGCCGCGCGCCTTCTCGTAGATCACCGGCGGGTTGAGGCACTCCTCGATCGTCGTCCAGATGGAGAACGAGGGCGCGAACTCGTAACCGGCCACCTCGAGGTTGGCGCCGTCGCGCACCCCCAGCTCGTCGATCTCGCTGAACAGGTGGTCGGCGGCGTAGCGGGCGAACACGTCCGAGAGCCCCGGCTCGACGCCGATGCCGCACAACGCCAGCCGCCCGGACCGCTCCCACTCGGCGGCCAGCGCGAACTGCTCGTCGCCGAGCTTCACGCCGGTCTGCGCGTACGGCTCGGTGGGGTGCGGCACCGACAGCGACATCGCCATGTCGAGGTAGTGGATCCTGGCCGCGAGCGCGGCACGGAAGATCGGCATCGTGAACCGCGGGTCGGTTGCGCCGAGCACCGCGTCGATGCCTTCGGCCGCGACGAGCGATTCGATCGCCGCCTGATCCGACGCGTCGACCCGCGCAGCGGCGAACCGCTCATCGGCCACTGCCGCGACGGCCGACTCGGCCCGCGCGAGGTCGTAGTCGGCGACGACGACTCGCTCGGCGAACGTGCGCCGCGCGGCGATCCGGGCGGCCGCCGAGCCGACGCCGCCGGCCCCGAGAACAAGCACTCTCACGTGTCGAACCCCAATCCGAGTCTGTCGAGCAGCCGCAGCCATGGCCCGCGACGCCCCCCGCGCCGGTCGGCGCGGGCCATGGCTCGCCTGGTGAGCTGGATTCCGGCCCAGCGCGCCGGCTCGGGCGGGAACGGCAGCGGGCGCGAGCGCACCGCGCGCAACCGCAGCGCTTCGGAGTCCCGACCGTCCAGCAGGTCGAGCATCACCTGCGCACCGAACCGGGACGCACCCACGCCGAGGCCGGTGTAGCCGATGCTGTACGCCACCCGCCCGCCGAACGCCGCGCGCTGAAACGCGAAGAAGCGGGTCGAGGTGTCGATCGCTCCGCCCCACCGATGCGTGAAGCGCAGTCCTTCGAGCTGCGGGAACGTCCCGAAGAACTGCCGGGCCAGCTTCGCGAACGTCTCCGGGCGCTGGTCGAGGTCGTCGCGCAGCCCGTTGCGCCAGTGATAGATCGCGTCGTAGCCGCCCCACAGGATCCGGTTGTCGCTCGTCAGCCGGTAGTAGTGGAACTGGTTGCCGAGGTCGGCGATGCCTTGCCGGTTGCGCCAGCCGATCGCCGCGAGCTGGGCGGCCGACAGCGGTTCGGTGACGAGCGCGTAGTCGTAGACCGGCACCACGTACCGACGCATGGTGCGCACCAGGCCGGGGAAGGCGTTCGTGGCCAGCGCGGCCCGCACCGCCCGCACCGCGCCGTCCGCGGTCCGCACCCGTACCCCGGCGCCGTCCCGCTCGAGCCCGCGGGCCGGGCTGTTCTCGGCCATCCGCACGCCGAGCCGCAGGCAGGCCGCCCGCAGCCCCCACGCCAGCCGCGCGGGGTCGACGAGCGCGACCCTGTCGCGGTGCCAGCCGGCGGCGAAGTAGGTCGGCGAGTCGACCTCGGCGCGCACCGCGTCACCGTCGAGGAAGATCGCGTCGTGCCCGAACCGGCGTGCCTGCTCGACGCCGTCGCGGACCCAGTCGATCTGGTGCTGCTGCGTCGCGACCACCAGCTCCCCGGTCCGCTCGAAGCTGCAGTCGATGCCATGGTCGTGGACGGTTTTCTCGATCGCATCGAGGTTCTCGGCACCGAGGCGCTCGAGCGCTCGCACCTCGTCGGGGAAGCGGGCCAGGCCGTTCTCGAGCCCGTGGGTCAGGCTCGCCGCGCAGAAGCCCCCGTTGCGCCCGGACGCCGACCAGCCAACCGTGCGCGCCTCGAGCAGCAGCACATCGCGGGACGGATCGGCCTCCTTCGCGAGCAACGCCGTCCACAGCCCGGTGTAGCCGCCGCCCACGACGACCAGATCGGCGCGGGTGCTCCCGGCAAGCGGCGGTGTGGGCTCGGGACGGTCTGCAGAGTCGAGCCAGAACGGTGCGGCCTTCGCGTCGGCCAGCGCGCAAGCCGCGACCGTCATGCCTTTTTCCGGCCCGACAGGCCGATAGCGAGCGCCACCAGGACGCCGAACAGGAAGATGAGCGTGCCCATGACGTTCACCTGCGGAGGCACGCTACCGCCGGTGCGTTGCGCGGCGGCAAAGACCCAGAGCGGGAACGTCTGGGTCGAGCCGTGGTTGAAGATCGTGATTATGTAGTCGTCGATCGAGAGCGCGAATGCGAGCAGGCCACCGGAGAGCACGCCAGGCATGATGCCGGGCAGCGTGACCTTGAAGAACGTCACGAACGGTCCGGCGCCGAGGTCGCGCGCCGCCTCCTCCAGGGACGGGTCGATGCCCGACATCCGGGCCCGGACGGTCACCACGACGTACGCGATGCTGAACATGACGTGGGCGACCAGGATCGTCGGGTAGCCGCGCGCGATGTTCAGGGCGAGGAACATGCTCAGCAGCGCAGCACCGAGCACAACCTCGGGCGCGGCGATGTTCGCGAACAACAGCAGGTTGACCGAGCCCGACCCGCGGAAGCGGTACTTGCCCATCGCGACACCCATCATCGTGCCGAGCACGACGGCGATCAGCGTCGTGAGCAGCGCGATAGTGACGGAGTTCGTGATCGCCGTAGTCAGGTCGTTGAAGTCGAACAGGTGGGCGTACCACTTGAAGGTGAAGCCCTTCCACTTCACGCTGTTCGTCTTGGGGTTCGGGACGTTGTTGAAGCCGAAGACGATCATGACGATGATCGGCGCGCACAGCCACAGGATGACCAGCCAGCCCCAGATCGGCAGCAGCCAGCCCCGACCGAACCGCCGGCGCGGCGCGCCGCCGGTCCTGCGATCCTCCTCGAACGCCTCCTCGAGGGTCGGTCCGACCACCCTCGTCATGCTGCCGCCATTTCCAGGACGTCATCAGTGCCGAGCACCCGGGCGTAGATGAAGATGCCGATCAACAGCACCCCCATCAGGATGAACGACAGAGCCGCCGCCGTCGGGAAGTTGAGGTCGTTGAAGTACTGCGTCTGGATGATGTTGCCGACCATCGTCGTCCCCTTGCCACCGAGGATCGTCGCGTTGACGAAGTCGGAGGACACCGGCACGAACGTGAGCAGCACCGCAGCGAACACGCCAGGGAGCGACAGCGGCACCACGATCTTGCGGAGCGCGACCGCCTTGTTCGCGTACAGGTCCGCGGACGCTTCGAGCAGCGACATGTCGATCCGTTCGAGGGCGACGTAGATGGGCAGCACGGTGAAAGGCAGGAAGTTGTACACGAGCCCGCCGACGACGGCTACCGGCGTCTGCAGGATGTGCGTCTTGTCGCCGGCCAGATGCAGCGTGCGTGCCAGCCCCAGGACCATGCCGTGGTCGTCGAGCATGAACTCCCACGACTGGGTGCGGATCACGAACGAGACGAAGAAGGGCAGCAGCAGCAGGAAGAGCAGGGCCGACTTGTACCGCCCGCCGCGGAACGCGATCCAGTAGGCAACCGGGTAGCCGATCACCAGGCAGATGACGGTGGCGATCAGCCCGTACAACAGCGAACGCACGATCGTGCTGTGGTACTGGCTCCACGCGTCGCTGTACGTGCTGAAATGGAACGTCTGCTTGAACCCGGCCAGGTCGCTGCCGGTCATGGTCGACACGGACAGCATCGCCACCGTCGGCACCACGAAGAAGATCACCAGCCACAGCCAGCCGGGCAGGATCATCGCATAGGGCGACAGCCGCGCCCGCCACGCACGCGCGCTCATGACTGGAAGATGGGCTCGAACAGCGCGTTCCAGGCCACCTGCTCTGCCTGGGTGAGCACGCGGTACCGGTGCAGCTTCGAGAAGTCCGACTGCTCGGGGAAGATCAGTGGGCTGGTCGACAGCGTCGTGTAGTACTCCTTGTCGCTCTTGCTCGTCGCGTCCGCGGCGTACGTCTTGAAGATCGCCTGGGTGGCCGGCACCGGCGTGATGTAGTTGATGTAGTCGGCGAGCATCGCGGCGATCTGCGGCTTGTAGACGAAGTCCATGTAAATCATCGCGTCGAGCGGGTGCGCGGCGTGGATCGGGATGCACATGTTGTCCGTCCAGATCGGCGCACCCTCCTTCGGCACCACGAAGCGCAGATTCGGGTTGTCCGACTGCCGGGAGAACACGTCGCCGGACCACGCCATGGTGGCCCAGAGGTCGCCCTTCACCAGCTTGTCGATGTAGCCCTGGTCGTAGTACTTGCGCACCAGCGGCGCCTGCCGGTGGAGCCAGTCGGCGGCCTTGTGCCAGTCGGCCGGCGTCGAAGTCTCCGGGTTCACGCCGATCGCGCACAGCGCCGAGTTGGGCAGATCCTGGGTGTCGCCGAACATGCCGATCTTGCCGGACAGCTTCGAATCGAGCAGATCGTTCCAGCTTGTGATCTCGTGGCCGACCTTGGTCGGGTCGTAGCCGATGCCGGTGATGCCGGACTGCCACGCCATCGTGTAGACGTTGCCGCGGTCGTAGCTCGGGTCTTTCACCAGATCGGAGGCGTAGGTGTAGAAGTTCGTCATCCGGCTCTGGTCGAGCGGGATCAGCCAGTCGCGTACGAACAGGTCGGTGAGGAAGGTGCCGTTGGTGATCACCATCAGGTCGAACTTGGTGCCCTTCCCCGCGCGCAGCTCCGGCGCCACGTTGGTCCCGTAGAAGGTCGCGTTATCGGAGATGTCTTCCTTGTACGTGACGTTGATCCCGGTCTGCTTCTTGAACAGGTCCAGCGACGGGTGGTCGCTGTTCGTCTTGCCGATGTCCATGTACAGCGGCCAGTTCTCGAAGTCGAGCTGTCCCTGCTGCTTCTGGGTGCTCCAGAACTTGGCGATCTGATCGCGCCACGCCTGGCCGCCGAGGCTGCTGCCACTGCCCTTCGAACCCGGGATGCTGCAAGCGGTGAGGCCGAGGCCGAGTGCGGACAGCCCGCCGAGTTGCAGCATCCGGCGGCGCGTCAGGCGAGGGCTCGTCAAGCCGCGCAACAGGTCGGGGGGCAGTTCGTGATTCATGAGCTGGCTTCCTCGTCGGTCGGCGCGACGACGTCGGCCGGATTCGCCGCGAGGCCCATCGAGTGCTCCGGGCGCCACGAGAGCCACACGTCCTCGTCGCGGTTCGCGACGTCGCTGGAGTCCGCCGCGTTCTGCAGGAACACGAGCAACTCGCTGTCGTCGAGCGCACGCACCGCGTACTGAGTGGAGGTGCCGAGGTAGACGACCTCGGTCACTCGGCCACGGACCGCGCACCTGCCCGTATCCGGCCGTTGCTTGGCTATCACGATCTTCTCCGGACGGACCGTGATGTCCAGGGGCTGGCCCACGGCCGCGCCGGCGTCGGCGGCCCCGGGCACGACCAGTAACTCGTCCGGGCCGGTGGCGATCACCGCGGTGCCGCCGTCCATCGAGCGGACCGTGCCGCTGATGAGGTTCGACGTGCCGATGAAGCCGGCGACGAAGCGGGTGCGCGGCCGCTCGTAGACGTCGCGCGGTTCGCCGAGTTGCTCGATGTGCCCGGCGTTCATCACGACGAGCCGGTCGGACATCGTCAGCGCCTCGTTCTGGTCGTGGGTGACGAACACGAAGGTGATGCCGACCTCCCGCTGGATGCGCTTGAGCTCGATCTGCATGGCCTGCCGCAGCTTGAGGTCGAGGGCGGCCAGCGGCTCGTCGAGCAGCAGCGCCCGCGGCCGGTTGACCAGCGCGCGGGCGAGCGCGACCCGCTGCTGCTGGCCGCCGGACAGCTCGCGCGGGCGGCGGTCGGACTTGCCCTCGAGCTGGACGAGCTCGAGCATCTCGCCGACGCGTTGCTTGATCGAGCGCCGGTCGACGCGCTTGCGCTCGAGGCCGAACGCGACGTTGTCGTGCACCGACATGTGCGGGAACAGCGCGTAGGACTGGAACACGACGTTGACGTCGCGATGGTTGGGCGGCACCCCGACCACGTCCTTGCCGTGCAGCAGGATCTGGCCGCCGGTCGGATCCTCGAAGCCGCCGATCATGCGCAGCGTGGTGGTCTTGCCGCAGCCGGAGGGCCCGAGCAGCGAGAAGAACTCGCCCTCCCCGATCACCAGGTCGACGTGGTCCACCGCGTTGACCACGCCGCGTCGGGAGTGGAACGCCTTGGAGATCTGGACGAGCTCGATAGCTTGCGCCGGATCGGTGGAGGTGGACGAGTCGGGCTGCGGCGCTCCAGAAGCGGCCGGCGCCTCGGGCGACTTGGTGACGTCCATAACCGTGCTATCGCCTCCGTTGGGTGGATAGGCCAGGCGCCGGGTGACACCTGCAGAGGACCCTCTCAGGCAACTGTTTCCAGCGAATTACGTCGTCAGAGGGCTTTTCTACTACGGAATCGGTTGCCAAGCTAGTACTGGATGGGCAAAACTCGTTGCCATGGCCCGCTCGTCGTCGCACGTCGCCATCGACGACGTCAGCCGGGCCATCATCGAGCAGTTGCAGGCCGACGGGCGCCGTTCCTACGCCTCGATCGGGGCGGCGGTGGGGCTGTCCGAGGCCGCGGTGCGGCAGCGGGTCCAGAAGCTCGTCGAGAGCGGCGTCATGCAGATCGTGGCCGTCACCGACCCCATGCAGATCGGTTTCGCCCGCCAGGCGATGATCGCGATCTCGGTCAGCGGCGCCGTGGAAACGGTCGCCGAAACGCTCGCCGAGATCGACGAGGTCGACTACATCGTCGTGACGGCCGGCTCGTTCGACCTGATGGCGGAGGTGGTCGTCCAGGACGACGCGCACCTGCTGAGCCTGGTCAGCGACCGCATCCGCTCGATCCCCGGTGTCACGCGCACCGAGACGTTCCTGTACCTCAAACTCGTCAAGCAGACCTACAACTGGGGCGCCCTCAGCGCGCCCTGATGCATTGGAGAGATTGTGACCGTCACCCCGCTCGATACCGCGACGGCTGCCTGGGACCACGACGAACTGTCGGCCAGCGCGCGCGAGCACCTCTGGATGCACTTCACTCGCATGTCGTCCTACGCGAACGCGCACGTGCCGACGATCGTGCGTGGTCAGGGTGCCCGGATCTTCGACGCCCGCGGGCGCAGCTACCTCGACGGCCTCGCCGGGCTGTTCGTCGTGCAGGCCGGGCACGGGCGGCAGGAGCTGGCCGAGGCCGCCTACAAGCAGGCGTCCGAGCTGGCCTTCTTCCCGCTGTGGTCCTACGCGCATCCGCCGGCGATCGCGCTCGCCGACCGGCTCGCCTCCTACGCGCCGGGAGACCTGAACAAGGTCTTCTTCACCACCGGTGGCGGCGAGGCGGTCGAGACCGCGTGGAAGCTGGCCAAGCAGTACTACAAGCTCGTCGGCAAGCCGATGAAGCACAAGGTGATCAGCCGCAACGTCGCCTACCACGGCACGCCGCAGGGCGCGCTGTCGATCACCGGCATCCCGGATGCCAAGAAGTGGTTCGAGCCGCTCGTCCCCGGCGCCCACAAGGTAGCGAACACCAACTTCTACCGCGCGCCGGAGCATGGCGACGACCTCGAGGCGTTCGGCCGCTGGGCCGCCGACCAGATCGACTTCGCGATCGAGATGGAGGGCCCGGACACTGTGGCCGCGGTGTTCCTCGAGCCGGTGCAGAACTCCGGCGGCTGCTTCCCGCCGCCGCCCGGCTACTTCCAGCGGGTGCGAGAGATCTGCGACAAGCACGACGTCCTGCTCGTCTCGGACGAGGTGATCTGCGCGTTCGGCCGGCTCGGCAAGATGTTCGCGTGCGACAAGTTCGGCTACGTCCCGGACATCATCACGTGCGCCAAAGGGTTGACCAGCGGGTACTCCCCGATCGGCGCCGCGGTGATCAGCGACCGGCTCGCCGAGCCGTTCTACTCCGGTGCCGATTACTTCCCGCACGGCTACACCTTCGGTGGGCACCCGGTGTCGGCGGCCGTGGCGATGGCCAACCTCGACATCTTCGAACGCGAGGGGCTGCCCGAACACGTACTGCAGAACGAGGGCGCGTTCCGCGCCACCCTCGAGAAGCTGCTCGACCTGCCGATCGTCGGCGACGTGCGCGGCGACGGCTACTTCTACGGGATCGAGCTCGTCAAGGACAAGGCGACCAGGGAGACCTTCGACGAGGACGAGTCGGAGCGGCTGCTGCGCGGCTTCCTGTCCCGGGCGCTGTTCGAGGCCGGGCTCTACTGCCGAGCCGATGACCGCGGCGACCCGGTCGTGCAGCTCGCCCCGCCGCTGATCGTCGGGCAGCCGGAGTTCGACGAGATCGAGCAGATCCTGCGCGCCGTGCTCACCGAGGCCTGGAAGCGTCTCTAGCGGGTGCCCCGACCGCGCCATCAGCCGCTGCGCAGCAGCTCGGCCCAGACCAGCTTGCCGCCGGTGGGCACTGGTTGGAATCCCCACGCTGCGCTGAGCGCGTCGACGAGGTGCAGGCCGCGGCCATGGTCGCTGGCCGGACTGGAGGGCAGCGGGTCCGGCGTACCCGCACCTTCGTCGACGACCTCGATGCGCACCGACAGCGGGTTGATCGAGATCCGCAGCTCGCACTCGCTCCGCGCGTGCGTGACCGCGTTGTTCACCAGCTCTGTCACGACCAACAGCATGTCGTCGACGCTGTCGGTGACCCCCCACTCGGCGAGCGTTGCCGCCGTGAAGGCACGGGCGTCCCGCGCGCTCACGAGGCTGCCGTCGAGTCGCAACGCGCGCTGCCCGATGCGCTGCCGGCCGATCATCTCCAGCAGCTCGACGAGATAGTCCAGCTGGCTGCCCTTCGTCACGTAGCCCTCGACGCGCGCCGCGATGGCTGCGCTGTCGCGCGGCTCGGTCCCGGTGAGCACGACGACCTTCGTCGTCGGCACCAGGTCGCGGATCCGGGTCAGGACCTCCTCGCCGGCCAGATCGGGCAGTGCGATGTCGAGTACGACGATGTCGGGACGCAGTTCGGAGGTGAGCGCGATGGCTTCGGTGCCGTTCGCCGCCTCGCCGACCACGGCGAATACGCCGCGCAACCGCAGCGCCGTCCGCACGAGGCGGCGCACGTGGGCAGCGTCGGCGACGATGACAACCGAGCACCGCGTCCCACCCACAGGTGGACCGTAGCGAATCAGCCCGTCGTCGAACCTGTCCGCCATATCGACTTCGAGCCCGACTCGCCGATCCGGTACAGCTCGACGACCGCGCCCGCTGCTACCACGACCGCGACGACGGCGACGAGGGCGGTGATCCAGATCGGGAGCGCCTTCCGGGCCGCCACCGCCTCCGTCGGTCGCCAGCCCAACTCGTAGCGCCGACCGAGCAACCAGACCGCCGCCGAAACCACGAACAGGGCGAGCGCCCACGGCCAGAGGTGGCCGCCGAGATGCGTGTGCCGCTGGACGAGCGGATCGGTATGGCCGAAGTTGTTCGGCAGGTGGTCGCGCAGCCACTTGCCCGCATTCGTTGCGATCGGCACGCAGATGAGGGCGATCAGCGCGACAGCCGGGGTGAGGACGCCGAGCCTCGCCCGGGCCGCCGGCCAGATCGCGGTGGCCACCAACATCGCCGCGGCAAGCGGTACGAGCACGATCACGACGTGGATCAGCAAGATGTGCGCGGGCAGGCCGTTGAGCTTGACTGGCACCGAGGACCTCGTCTCCTTGTGGCGGGCCGGAGCTACCGAGAACTAACGGATCCGGACGGCGCGGGGTTCAGCGTGGCCGAGGTGTCCCGCCTGTGCGGGTCCCGCCCGTGGCTCACCGAGGCCGGCAGCCGGGTCACCTGAAATCGCCGCATCCGGGAGTCGCAACTCGTCCCGCTCCGGGTTCCCGCTAGCGTGGCCCGATGCCGACCGTGCTGCCCGCAGGCCTTGCCGCGCGGGCCCATCGCGCGCTCGATTCGCTGCACGCGTTCATGTATTTCGTACCGGAGGCCGACGAGGAGTTCACCGAGGTCGGGCTCCGGCCGGGTCGGATGGGCTACTTCGCAAGCCGATCCGCACCGATGGGCCGGGTGACAGCCGGCGTCACGACGGCGACGTTCTACAACTTCAACCCGACTCTCGTCGCGCGGCACATCCCGCGGGCATGGGGCCTCGCCTCGATCGAGCACATCCTCGAGGCGCGGCTGCGGGTCGCCGACCGTGCGCTGCGCCGGCTGCTCGGCGACGAGGCGCCGCGGACGCCGGCGGTCATCGAGGCCGCCGAACTGGCGCGCGCCGCGGCGGTGGGACTGCCGCCGCACGGCCGGCCGCTCTATGCGGGGCACGCCGGACTCGACTGGCCGGACGCGCCGCACCTCGTACTCTGGCACGCCGTCACACTGCTGCGTGAGTTCCGCGGCGACGGGCACGTCGCGGTGCTGCTCGGGGCCGGGGTGTCCGGCCTCGACGCGCTGATCACGCACACCGCCACCGGGCGTGGCTTCACCGAGGCGGCGGCCAAGGCGACGCGCGGATGGTCCGACGACGAGTGGACGACCGGCGTTCGACGGTTGCGCGAGCAGCGACTGCTGAACGACGACGGCCTGACCGAAGACGGCATGCAACTGCGCGAGTCGATCGAGGTGGCAACCGACGACCTCGCCGTGGCGCCGTGGCTGGAGCTCGGCGTCGAGCGCACCGAGCGGCTGATCGAGCTAGGCCGGGCGCTGAGCCGACAACTCCTGAACGCGGGCGCCTTCTCCAGCGAGATCTTCGCCCGGCGATGAGCGCTCGCGCGAAGAGCCCGCCGCCCGCTACGCGGACCGAGCAGAGCGAGGTGCGGCGCGAGGTACGCACCCCGAGCGGAGCGAGGGGGTGCTGCCGGAGCGACGCGGCGGCGGATTCAGTTCAGCGCACGACGCCGGCGCGGATGTGGTCGAAGATCAGATTCGTCTCGGTCAGCGCGACGTCCGGGTCGCCGCTGAGATTGACGACGACGAAGTCGCGCAGGTTGTCGGTGCTGGTGGCGGCGATGTGCACATGGAAGTCGTCCGCCCCGCCGAGGAAGAAGACGTTGAGCACCTCGGGCAGCGTGGCGATCTTGGCCATGAAGTCGGGGATGTGCCCGCGGGCGTGGGACTGCAGGCGGACGGAGATCATCGCCTGGATCGGGCGGCCGAGGGCGGCCGGGTCGACGTCGGCGTGGTAGCCGCGGATCACGCCGCTGTGCCGCAGGGCGCGGACCCGTCCCAAGCAGGTCGACGGCGCGATGCCGGCGCGCTGGGCCAGGGCGTTGTTGGGGATGCGGGCGTCGGCGACGAGTTCGCGCAGCAACCGCCGGTCTGTGTCGTCCAGAGCGGGCCGAACGATGTTCGAGCGGGACGCGGGAAACGGGGCGGGCCTTGCCGATCTGCGTGACATGGCGGCAATCTACAGAATCTTGTTCAGGTCCGTAGCCGTTCGGCACCGGTTCGTTCATTCTGGGCACTTACCGAAGGGCGAAGGAGCACGGTGATGAAGGTCGGCGTCCCCCGCGAGGTCAAGAACAACGAGTACCGGGTCGCGATCACTCCGGCGGGCGTCCACGAGCTCGTCCGGCACGACCACGAGGTGGTCGTCGAACGTGCGGCCGGCGCCGGATCCGCCATCCTGGACGAGGACTACCTCGCCGCCGGTGCCCGGATCCTGCCGACCGCCGACGACGTCTGGGGCACGGCCGACATGGTGCTCAAGGTGAAGGAGCCGGTCGCCGAGGAGTACCACCGGATGCGCAAGGACCAGGTGCTGTTCACCTACCTGCACCTGGCAGCTGACAAGGCCTGCACCGACGCGCTGCTCGCCGCCGGCACCACCGGCATCGCCTACGAGACGGTGCAGCTGCCGGACGGCTCGCTGCCGTTGCTCGCGCCGATGTCCGAGGTCGCCGGCCGGCTCGCCCCGCAGGTCGGCGCGTACCACCTCATGCGTCAGGGCGGCGGGAACGGCACCCTCATGGGCGGCGTGCCCGGCGTGTACGCGGCGAAGGTCGTCGTCATCGGCGCCGGCGTCTCCGGCCAGAACGCCGCGGCGATCGCGCTCGGCATGCAGGCCGAGGTGCTGCTGCTCGACAAGAACGTGGCGCGGCTGCGGCAGATGGACGCGATCTACCAGGGGCATTGCCAGACGGTTGCGTCCAACGCGTACGAGATCGAGCGGGCCGTCCTCGACGCCGACCTCGTGATCGGCGCGGTGCTCGTCCCAGGCGCGAAGGCGCCCACCCTGATCAGCAACGAACTCGTGTCGCGGATGAAGCCGGGCTCGGTGCTGGTCGACATCTCGATCGATCAGGGCGGCTGCTTCGCGGACTCCCGGCCGACCACCCACGCGGAGCCGACCTACCCGGTCCATCAGTCGGTGTTCTACTGCGTGGCGAACATGCCTGGCGCGGTTCCGCACACCTCCACCTACGCGCTGACGAACGTCACGCTGCCGTACGCGGTCGAGCTCGCCAACCGCGGCTGGCGTGCGGCACTGCGCCGCGACCGGCCCCTCGCGCTCGGCCTCAACACCCACGAGGGTCAGCTGACGAACGCTCCGGTAGCGGAGGCGCACGGGTACCCCGCTGTCGCGCTGGACGACGTCCTAGCCTGATCCGCCGACTCGGATCTCCGTCTGGCCCGCTCGCTTCGCTCGCGCGACGGCGGGACTCTTCGCGCAAGCGCTCATCGCGTTAGGGGTCACCACACAATGACCGACTACCGGCAGCTGTCGCTGTGGTTCGAGCAGCTCGGCGGGCCGCGCACGCCGCGCGCCGCACTCGGCGGCGACATCGACGTGGACGTCGCAATCGTCGGAGCCGGGTTCACCGGGCTGTGGACGGCCTACTACCTGCAGGCCGCCGACGCGTCGGCGCGCATCGCGGTGCTCGAGAAGGAGATCGCCGGCTTCGGCGCGTCCGGCCGCAACGGCGGCTGGTGCTCGGCACTGTTCCCGGTCAGCGCGGCGACCCTCGCGAGGGAGGCAGGCCGGGACGCGGCTATCGCGCAGTACGCCGCCATGCGGGACACCGTGCGTGAGGTGGTGCGCGTCGCCCGCGGCGAGGAGATCGACGCGGGCGTCGCGGCCGGCGGCACCGTCGTGCTGGCCCGCTCCGAGCCGCAGCTTCGCCGCGCGGCGGACGAGGTGGCCGAGGCCGAAGAGTACGGCCTGGGCACGACGCTGCTCGGCCAGGAGGCGGCGGCCGCGCGGCTCGACGCGACGAGCGTTCTCGGCGCGACCTACACCCCGCACTGCGCCGCGATCCAGCCGGCGAAGCTCGTCCGCGGCCTGGCCGAGGTCGTCGAGCGGCGCGGCGCGCGAATCTATGAGCGGACGGCGGTGACCGCCGTTGCGCCGCATGTCGTGTACACCGAGCGCGGCCGGGTGCGGGCGGGGCACGTCGTGCGCGCGACAGAGGGCTACACCGCACGGCTGCCCGGTATGCGTCGTGCGATCGCGCCCGTCTACTCGCTGATCATCGCGACCGAGCCGCTGCCGGACGCGACGTGGGACGAGATCGGGCTGCGCGACCGGGAGACCTTCAGCGACCACCGGCACCTCATCATCTACGGCCAGCGCACCGCCGACGGGCGGCTGGTGTTCGGTGGGCGCGGCGCTCCGTATCACTTCGCCTCACGGATCCGGCCGTCCTACGACCTGGTTCCCGGCGTGTTCGCCGCGCTGCGGGCCACGCTCGTCGAGCTGTTCCCGATGCTGCGCGACGTGCGCATCACGCACCAGTGGGGCGGTCCGCTCGGCATCGCGCGCGACTGGCACGCCTCGGTGGGGCTCGACCCGGCAACCGGCATCGGGTGGGCCGGCGGCTACGTCGGAGACGGTGTCGCCACGGCGAACCTGGCCGGCCGGACGTTGGCCGACCTGATCCTCGACCGGGACAGCGACGCTGACGCCGTTGCCGTGGGTCGGCCACCACAGCCGCAAGTGGGAGCCCGAACCGCTGCGCTGGCTCGGCGCCAACGCAGGCCTGCGCGCGATGACGTGGGCGGACGCCGCCGAGCGGCGCCACGGCCGGCCGTCGCGAATGGCGTCGGTGGTGACCGCCATGATGGGTCGGTGACTTCCCCGCGGACGCAAATCACCCGGTTGCGCGAGAAGGCGAGCACCGAACGCGCCGACCTCGACGCGCTGCTCGACTCTGACCCGGGTGGGCCACTTCGCGCTCGTCGACGCGGACGGCCTCCCGGTCGTCATACCTACTGCGATCGTGCGCGACGGGGATCGGGTGCTCGCCCACGGCTCGACCGGGTCCCGCTGGATGCGCGCACTTGCCGATGGCGCGCAGACCTGCCTCGCCGTCACCGCGCTGGACGGCCTGGTCGTCGCCCGGTCGGCGTTCGAGTCGTCCTTGCACTACCGCAGCGCCGTGCTCTTCGGCACGTGCGCCACCGTGTCGCCCGGTGAGAAGTCGACGGCGCTCGACCTGATCACCGAAGCGCTGTTGCCCGGCCGCGCCGCCGAGATCCGTCGACCGACCGACCAAGAACTCGCCGCAACACTGGTCCTGGCGCTGCCCATCCGCGAGTGGTCGCTCAAGGTCTCCGCCGGCTGGCCGGATGATCCACCCGAGGACGTCGCGGGCGACGCGTGGGCCGGCGTGCTGCCGATCGTCACCGGCTACGCCGCGCCGCTGCCCGCGCCCGACCTGCGCGACGGCATCGAGGCTCCGACGTCAGTGCGGCGGCTGGCTCAGTTCGAGTCGGGGTCGCGGTAGCGCAGCCCGTCGAGCGCCATCGCCAGCACGCGCCGAATGTCGTCGGCGCTCGCATGCCTGACCATCGTGATGCCGCTGACCATTCGGATGACGTCCATGAACTCGGCGTCGGCCCGCACGAAGCCGTCCTTCTTCGCACGCTCGAGCAGCGGCTCACCGGCGCCGAAGATCGCGTCGTGGCAGGCGCGGAACACCTCGGCGTCCTGACCGATGGTGGCCACCATCTCGTCGATGAGAGCCCGCTTCGTCGCGACGTAGTCGACAAAGCGATCGAACCACCGGACGAGCGCGTCCCACGATGAGCCGTCGATCTCGTCGGCCGCCGAGCGGCACAGCGCCTCGACCTCCTCGACGTACACCGCCTCGACCAGCGACTGCCGGTTCGGGAAGTGCCGGTAGAGGGTGCCGACGCCGACGCAGGCGCGGCGCGCGATGTCTTCGAGTGAGGCCTCCGAGCCGCGCTCGGTGAAGGCAGCGCGGGCCGCCGCGATCAGCTGCTCGTGGTTGCGCTTGGCGTCGGCACGCAGCGGGCGCGAGCAGTCGGTCTCGGGGCGGTCGACGCCCGCGACGCGCTCGGCGCCGGCCGTGTTGGGCGAGCGGCCCACTGAGAACCTCCAGGAATTCACTTGATAACCGGAGGCGGCCTCCGTATGGTGGAATTACCGGAGGGCCCTTCCGCTTAGCACCGATACTACTACCTGATCCGAGGAAACGCCCGTGACAGTCCAGTCCCCCAGCCTCGACTCGGCGCAGCGCACACCCACGCGCGCCGCGTCCGCCGGGACAATGCCGCGCCGCCGCATCCGGCTCCCGCACGGCCATCCCGGCCTCGTCCTGACCTTGATCCTCACCTCGCAACTGATGGTCGTGCTCGACGCGACCATCGTGAACATCGCCCTGCACGACATCAAGGGCTCGCTGGGCTTCTCGTCCGCCGGACTCTCCTGGGTGGTCAACGCCTACACCTTGACCTTCGGCGGCTTGCTGCTGCTGGGCGCCCGCGCCGGCGACATCCTGGGCCGGCGGCGCGTCTTCCTCGCCGGGATCGCACTGTTCACCGTCGCCTCGCTCGTCGGTGGCTTCGCCGCCAACCCCGGTGAGCTGCTCGCCGCGCGTGCCGTCCAGGGCATCGGTGGAGCGCTCGCCTCGCCGTCCGCGCTGGCCCTGCTCATGACGATGTTCCCGGAGGCACGGCAACGCACCCGCGCGATCGGGCTCTACACGGCGGTGTCCATCGGTGGTGCCGCTGTCGGGCTCATCGCGGGCGGCATGCTCTCCGAGTGGGCGTCCTGGCGGTGGGTGCTCTTCGTCAACGTCCCGATCGGCCTGGTGCTGCTCGCGCTCGCCCGTCCGGTGCTGCCCGAAACACCGCGCCAGCCCGGCCGGTTCGACCTCGCCGGTGCGCTCACGTCGACGATCGGCATGACCGCGCTCGTCTACGGCTTTGTCAACGCCGCCTCGGACGGCTGGTCGGACGCACGCACGATCGGCTCGTTCGCCCTCGGTGCCGTGCTGCTCGCCGCGTTCATTTCCACCGAGCTGCGCGCCGAGGCGCCGATCACGCCCCTGCGGTTGTTCGCCGACCGGAACCGGAGCGCCTCCTACGTCGCCAGGCTTTTCCTGGTCGCCGGCATGATGGGGATGTTCTTCTTCCTGACCCAGTTCCTGCGCGGCGTGCTCGGCTACAGCGACCTGGTCACCGGCTTCGCCTTCGTCCCGTTGACGGTGGCGGTGTTCACGGCGTCGCAGCTGTCTGCCCGGGTGCTCGTGGAGCGGTTCGGTGCGCACCGGCTGATGATCGTGGGGATCACCTTCTCGACCACCGGCATGCTGTGGCTCACCCAGCTCGGCGAGCACAGCGGCTACCTCTCGCTGGTCGGCCCGTTGGTCGTGTTCGGCACCGGCAACGGCCTGGCGTTCGTGCCGCTGACCACCACCGCACTCGACGGTGTCAACCCGCAGGACGCGGGCGCCGCCTCCGGGCTGGTGAACGTGATGCAGCAGGTCGGCGGCTCGCTGGGCCTCGCGGTCCTCGTGACGGTCTTCGGCAGCGCCAGCAAATCCGCCGCGGCCGACCTGCCGCCTGGCCTGTCGAAGGCCGAGGCAGCTCGCCACGTGTTCGTCACCGCGGCCGACCGGTCGTTCTGGACCGCTGCGATCTTCCTGGTCGCCACGCTCCTGTTGGTGACGTTCGCGATCCGGCCCGACCAACGCGCGCCCGACGAGGACATGATCGTCGTGCCCGCCGCGGCCACGGCCGAGTAGCCACCTCGCACCGCCGAGAGACCGCGTTCAGGCGAGCGCGGTCTCTCGGCGTTGCACCCGCGCCAGGCCGGGAAGACGAACGGCGCGAGCGTGGCGACGGACATGACCGACCCGCACGCGACCAGCTGGAGCAGGTCCAGCAGCCGCAGCCGGATCGGGTGCACCAGGCCACACAACGCCTTGGGCGTCAACATCGCGCCCTGCGCCGGGTCGAACCACTGCGCAAGGTCGGTCATCCGGCCCGAATAACCGCAAATGTTCTTTGCAGAAATCTCTCCGCGGTTGTTCAGTGCGGCGCCGGGGCAGGCGGCTCCGTTGGGGAGCCCGCCGCCAGCTGCCCGCACGCGCCGTCGATGTCGCGGCCGCGCGTGTCGCGCACCGTCACCGGCACCCCAAGGACCTCGAGGCGCCGGGCGAACTCGCGCTCGACCGGCTTGGGCGAGGCGTCCCACTGCGAGCCCGGCGTCGGATTGAGCGGGATCAGGTTGACGTGGGCGAGACGCGGGGCGAGCAGCTCGCCGAGCAGGTCGGCGCGCCACCCGTGGTCGTTGACGTCGCGGATCATCGCGTACTCGATCGAGTAGCGCCGGCCGGTGCGCGCGGCGTATCGGTCCGCAGCAGCCAGCACCTCGCCCACTTTCCACCTGGTGTTGACCGGGACGAGCGTGTCCCGCAGCCCGTCGTCGGGGGCGTGCAGCGACACCGCGAGCGTGACGTCCAGGTTCTCGGCGGCGAGCCGGTCGATCGCCGGGACGAGACCGACCGTCGAGACGGTGATCGATCGCCGGGACAGCCCGAACCCGGCAGGGGTCGGCGCGATCAGCCGGCGCAGCGTCGCGAGCACCCGCCGGAAGTTGGCCAGCGGCTCGCCCATGCCCATGAACACCACGTTGGACAGCCGGCCCGGACCGCCGCCGAGCCCGCCGTCCGCGGCGACCCGCGCGGCTGCCCGGACCTGCTCCACGATCTCGGCGGCGGAGAGATTGCGGGTCAGCCCGCCCTGCCCGGTGGCACAGAACGGGCAGGCCATGCCGCACCCGGCCTGGCTGGAGATGCAGACGGTGATCCGCTCCCGCGATCCGTTGCGCGCGGGATAGCGCATGAGGACGCTCTCGACGAGCGCGCCGTCGTGCAGCCGCCAGAGAGTCTTGCGGGTGGTGCCCGCGTCCGTCTCGAGCGAGCGCACCTCGGTGAGCAAGGTCGGCAGCAGGACGGCCCCGACCCGGTCGCGGACCGCGCCCGGCAGGTCGGTCATCGTGGCGGGATCGTTCTCGAAGCGCGCGAAGTAGTGCCGGGCGAGTTGATCGGCGCGGTAGGTGGGCAGGCCCAGACCGACGACCGCTTCGCGCGCTTCTGCCGGGTCGAGGTCGGCGAGATGGGTCGGCGGCAGCCCGCGCCGCGGCGCGTCGAAGACGAGCGGGAGGGATGTCATGTCGCCATCAATTGTCCCAGACGGCTGGGCCCTACCGAGCCGCGCGACGAGCCTCCCGCTCGCGGCGCTGTTGCTCGATCGCCACCTCCTCCTCGGGCGTCATGGCGAACCCGACCAGCCACGACGCGTCGATGCGTCCGTAGAAGATGCCGACGCCGAACTCCTCGGGCGATTGCCCGTACACCTCGACGAAGTGGTCGGCAACCATCTGCCACTCCGGACCCGGTTCGAGCGCTGTCACTCGCCCGTGACAGAACACGCCGTACCCGTCGCGCGGCGTGAACGCGGCGCTGATCGCCGGCCGGGCACGCAGCTGGCGAGCCTTGGGTGAGGTGTCGGCAGTCGTGAAGTACCAGTGGCCGTGCATGAAGTGCCCGTCGACGGCCGAGATCCGGGGCTCGCCGCGAGCCGTGACTGTCGCGATGTTCAGCACTGCTGGACTCGGCAACTCCTCGACCAGCCGCTGTGCGGTGAGCCGGCGGGCCGGCTCCATGATCGATTTCAGATGCTCCGATGCCTGGGCGAAACTGCGGTCGAGGAGATCCTGCAGGGCGGCGAGTTCTTGCGCTGTCTCGAGCACAGGGCCACACTGCCACCCGCCACTGACAAACCTCCCGACCGGCGCGGTCAGTCGTCGACGCCGCTGACGATGAGGTCGACGCGGTCGCGGGGGTTCTCGCGCCGCGCGTACGCCTCTTCCGACGGCATCCAGTCGTCGAGCCAGCGGCCCAGCATCGCCGCACCGTCACGCGCCAGCGCGCGTGCCAGCCGGACCTCGCGCGGCGCCTCGACCCAGATCGTGAGGTCCCACGCCACGCCGGCCTCGGCGCGGGTCGACGAGACGCCCTCGACCACGACAACGCTCCCGGCCGGCACGTCGACCCACTCGCCGCCGGCGTCGCGAGACCAGTCCCAGACCTGGTATCGCCCGGGGCGGCCGGCGAGCAACGGGACGAGCAGCTGTTCCCCGAACCGCGCCCAGTCCCACTCCTGGATGCCGGGTCCCCAGAAGTCGTCGACGCACACCACCCTTGCGCGCGGCAGCGCCGCGGCAACCGCTTCGGCCAGGGCGGACTTGCCGGCGCCGCCGAACCCGTCGATGCCGACGAGCACGGTCCGCTCCGGGTGGCAGGCCGCCACCCGCGCGACCTCGTCGATCGCCTCCACGCGGCTCGCCGGCCGCGGCATCAGACCGGCGCGACGGCCGACAGCACGAGGTAGGCCACCGCCGCACACGGCAGCATCGAGTCGAGCCGGTCCATGATCCCGCCGTGTCCCGGCAGCAGGTTGCCCATGTCCTTGATGTCGAGATCGCGCTTGATCATCGACTCGCCGAGGTCGCCCAACGTCGCCGTCACGGCGATCGCGAAGCCGAACAGCAGGCCCTTCCACCACGCTTCGTGGAAGGTGAGGGTCATGAACAGGATCCCCGCCGCGGAGCAGGCGAGCACCGACCCGGCAAACCCTTCCCACGTCTTGGCGCGCGACACGATCGGCGCCATCGGACGCTTGCCGAACAGCACGCCGGACGCGTAACCGCCGGTGTCACTGCATACCACGGTGGCGGCGAAGGCGAGCACCCGCGCGGCGCCGTCGCTCGGGTGCACCAACAGGACGGCGAAGCCCGCGAGCGTCGGCAGATAGAGCAGGATCAGCGCGGAGGCGGTGACGTCGCGGGTGTAGCCGTAGGCGCCGTCGACGACCCGCCACACGAGCACGCCGACGAGCGTCACGAGGACGCCGAGCACGAGCCCGCTCGGCCCGCGCTCCCAGGCCGCGATGATCAGGGCGACGCTGCCGGCCATCAACGGGACCAGCGACACCCGAATCCCTGCGACCCCGAGCGCCCGGGACAGCTCGTAGCAGCCGTAGAGCACCGCGACACCTACGATAACCGCGAAGCTCGGCCGGTACAGGAACAGGCTGGGGACGATGATCGCGGCGAGGCCGAGCCCGACCCCGATCGCCGCCGGCAGGTTGCGGCCGGCGCGGGACTTCGTCGCCTGCTCGGTCGGCTCGCCGGGTCCAACGGCTGGTTCGGGCGGCGCCGGATCGTGGAACGTGACGCCCGGTTGCGCGCCATGGCGGCGCCCCGGGGGTGGCTTCGGCCGCTCGGTGCTCGCGGACCCGGCGACGCGCCGGGCACGCGCGACCGCCGAGGGTGCGGTCCGCTTGCCCGGCTCGTCGGAGGACATCGCGGGCGTCAGACCTCGAGTAGTTCGGATTCCTTGGCCCTCACGGCCTCGTCGACGCGCCCGGTGTAGGTGCCGGTGAGCTTCTCGAGCTCCTGCTCGGCGCGATGCACGTCGTCCTCGCCGGTCTCGCCGTCCTTGATGAGCTTGTCCAGGGCGTCCTTGGCGTGCCGGCGGATCGAGCGGATCGCCACCTTCGCGTCCTCGCCCTTGTGCTTCGCGACCCGCACGAGATCGCGGCGCCGCTCCTCGGTGAGCTGCGGGAACACGACGCGGATGATCAGGCCGTCGTTGGTCGGGTTGACCCCGAGGTCACTGTCGCGGATGGCCTTCTCGATCGCGTTCAGCTGGTTCGCGTCGTAGGGCTTGATGATCGCCATCCGGGCTTCCGGGATGTTGACGGTGGCCATCTGCGGGATCGGTGTCGGCGCGCCGTAGTAGTCGACCACGAGTCGCGCGAACGCACTGGCGTTGGCACGTCCGGTGCGCAGGCCCGCGAGATCCTCGCGGGCCACATGGACCGCCTTTTCCATCTTCTCCTCGGCCTCGAAGAGGGTCTCGTCAATCACCGTTCGTCCTTTCGCACGTCAACTCGCCGCGTGGACGAGCGTGCCGATCTTGTCCCCGCGCACCACCCGCGCGATGTTCCCGTCCGTCAGGCCGAACACGATGATCGGCATGGCGTTGTCGCGGCAGAGGCTGATCGCGGTCGAATCGGCGACCTCGAGACCGCGCTGCAGCACCTGGTCGTAGGTGATCTCGTCGTAGCGCTTCGCATCCGGGTTCAGCCGCGGGTCGGAGTCGTACACGCCGTCCACTCCGTTCTTGCCGAGCAGCAGGACCTCGCAACCAATCTCCAGGGCCCGCTGCGCGGCCACCGTGTCCGTCGAGAAGTAAGGCAGCCCGGCACCGGCGCCGAAGATGACCACCCGGCCCTTTTCGAGGTGCCGCTCCGCGCGGCGCGGGATGTACGGTTCGGCGACCTGGCCCATCGTGATGGCGGTCTGCACGCGGGTCGGCACGCCGGCCTTCTCGAGGAAGTCCTGCAGCGCGAGGCAGTTCATGACGGTCCCGAGCATGCCCATGTAGTCGGCGCGGTCGCGGTCCATGCCGCGCTGGCTGAGCTCGGCGCCGCGGAAGAAGTTGCCGCCGCCGACGACGATCGCTACCTGGGTGCCGCCCGCGACCACTTCCGCGATCTGCTCTGCGATCGAGTGCGCGACGTCCGGGTCGACACCGATGCCGCCGCCGCCGAACACCTCGCCGGACAGCTTCAGCAACACCCGGCGGTACCAGGTGAGCGGCCGCCCGCCGGGTACCGCGCCGACCGGAAGAGGGGCCACCTCGTTGTCACTCACGGGCAGCCCCTTTCGTCGACCGGAAGAAGTACGTCGAACCCTACTGTCAGGCCTGCCCGACTTCGAAATGCGCGAACTTCGTGACCGCCACGCCGGCCTCGTCGAGCACCTGCTTGACCGTCTTGGCGTCCTCGCGCACCGACTTCTGCTCGAGTAGCACCCGGTCTGCGAAGAACGCGTTGAGGCGGCCTTCGACGATCCTGGCAAGCGCGGCCTCGGGCTTGCCTTCGGCGCGGGTCTTCTCTTCGAGGACGCGCTTCTCGGCCTCGACCACCTCGCCCGGGACGTCCTCGCGCGTGAGGTACGGCGCGCGCAGGGCCGCGATCTGCATCGCGGCACCGCGGGCGGCCTCGAGGTTGTCCCCGGTGAACTGGACGAGGACGCCCACCTGCGGCGGCAGGTCGGAGGCCTTGCGGTGCAGGTACGTCGCGACCTGACCATCCAGCTTCACCGCACGGCGCAGCTCGAGCTTCTCGCCGATCGTCGCGGCCAGCGCATCGATGCTGTCCGCGACGGTCTTGCCGTCCTTGAGCATCTCGCCCTTGAGCGATTCGGCGTCGGCCGCGCCCGAGCCGGCGAAGTGGGTGACGATGTCGCCGGCGAGCGTCTGGAACTGCTCGTTCTTCGCGACGAAGTCGGTCTCGGACGCGAGCTCGATCATCGCGCCCTCGGCCGCCACGACGAGCCCGTTGGCCGCGACGCGGTCCTCCCGCTTGTCGATCTTGCTCTTGCTCCTGACCCGCAGGACCTCGACGGCGCGCTCGAGGTCGCCGTCGGCCTCCTCGAGGGCCTTCTTGCACTCCATCATTCCGGCGCCGGTGGCGTCGCGGAGCTTCTTCACATCTGCCGCGGAAAACTCAGCCATCTACTCGCTCCACAAGTGTCGCTCGGTAGCCATCTCAGTCTCGTGTTTCCGTTCTCGTAGGTCTCGAAATGGGGCGGTTCGAATCAGGCGGACGGGGCAGCCTCGGCACCGGTGCTCGGCTGGAGCAGGTCGCGCTCCCACTCCGGCATCGGCTCGTCGGCCCCGATGGGCGCGCCCGCGGCCGGCTCGGGCTTCTCGTCGCGTCCCGCGTTGGCGGCCGCGGCGGCCCGCGCCACCAGCCCGTCCGCGACGGCGTCGGCGATCACCCGGGTGAGCAGCGCGGCGCTGCGGATCGCGTCGTCGTTGCCCGGGATCTTGTAGTCGACCTCGTCCGGGTCGCAGTTCGTGTCGAGGATCGCGACAACGGGGATGCCCAGCTTGCGGGCCTCGCCGACGGCGATGTGCTCCTTCTTGGTGTCGACGATCCACACCGCGCTGGGCACCCTGGTCATCTCGCGAATGCCGCCGAGTGACCGCTCGAGCTTGGTCATCTCACGCGTGAGCATGAGCTGTTCCTTCTTGGTGGCGACGCCCTCCCAGCCGGCCTGCTGGCGTGCCTCGAGTTCCTTGAGCCGCTGCAGGCGCTGGAACACGGTCTGGAAGTTGGTGAGCATGCCGCCCAGCCAGCGCTGGTTGACGTAGGGCATCCCGACGCGGGTGGCCTGCTCGGCGACCGATTCCTGGGCCTGCTTCTTGGTCCCGACGAAGAGCACGGTGCCGCCGTGGGCGACGGTCTCCTTGATGAACTCGTACGCCTTGTCGACGTAGCTCAGCGTCTGGTGCAGGTCGATGATGTAGAGCCCGTTGCGCTCGGTCAGGATGAAGCGCTTCATCTTGGGGTTCCAGCGACGGGTCTGATGACCGAAGTGGACGCCCGACTCGAGCATTTCCTTCATGGTGACGACGGCCATGCCGGTCGTCCTCCTTGCTGTTACATGCGCGCGCCGACCACGAAGACCCGTTGCCGGGCCATTCTCAGCCGTGCCACGCGCTGGCCTCGGTTGTCGCGGGCCGGTCGGGTGACCGGCACGCCCTGGTGCCCGTTGTCGCGACCAGGAGGCCGAACCGGCAGTGAGCCGGCGCGGACCGAGGCTGGTCGCCTACCCCCGTCTTGCTGTCCGGAGGCGGGCACGCGAAGTCAGCCCAATCGATCGGGCTGCACCAGCGATGGTACCCGGTTCAGGGTCCCCCGCCGACCGGTGCCCTGGCTGGAAGGTGCCCTGGCTGGAAGGTGACCACCCCGAACCGGACCACCACGCGATGAGCGCTCGCGCGAAGAGTCCGCCGCCCGCGCGAGCGCAGCGAGCTTGCGGTCCGAGCGAAGCGAGGTACGGAACTCGAGATCGACCCCGAGCGCAGCGAGCGGGTCGAGACCGAGATCCGTGGCGGCGGGTTAAGTCGAGACCGAGATCCGCGGTGGCGGATTGAATCACGCGGGCGCTCGCCGGGCCAGGGCGGCAGCTTCGGCTCGGCTGCGGACACCCAACTTCGCAAGGATGTTCGAGACGTGCACGCTGACCGTCTTCTCGCTGATGTAGAGGGTGCCGGCAATCTGGCGGTTGGTGCGGCCTTCGAGGAGATGAGCGAGGACGTCGCGCTCCCGATCGGTCAGCGCGACCAGCCCCGAGCGCTCGTCGTCGGCTGGGCGGCGGCCGGTCGTGCCGAGCGCCCGGATCTCGTCGAGCATCGGCGTCGCGCCCATCGTCCGGGCGGCGGCGCGCGCGAGATCGGCGTGCTCGGCAGCTTCGTCGGCGCGTCCCGTGGCCCGCAGCGCCTCGGCCAGCCGGATGCGTGATCGGGTCAGCTGGACGACCTGCCCGTAGTCGAACGCCTCGACCGAGCGACGCCACGCGCCGACCAGCTCGTCGGCGGCCGGCGGGTCCTGGCCGGTGAGCCAGCGCAGCCGCGCACCCTCGGCCTCGAGGCGCGCCTGCCAGGCCTGACCTTCACGGCCGAGTGTCCGGCTGCGCGGAAGACCCTTGTCGGCGCTGGTGCGGCCGTCGGCCAGCAGGCGTTCGCCGTCGGCGGCCAGCTGCACATGCTGCGCTTCCGGGGCCTGGGCAGCGACCGCCGACAGCGCCGAGATGCCGAGCGTCGAAAGTTGGATTCGGGCGAGGAACCACGGGTCGAGCCACAAGGTGCCCAGCGCCTCGACGAGGTCGTCGATCAGTGCCAGCGCGGCGACCGCGTCGCCGCACTGCTCGTAGATTTCGAGGGCGCCGAGCCCCGAGTACAGGCCGACTCGGCCCTCGCGATGCCAATAGGGGCGCAACTCCTCGAGCAAGTCGAGGGCATCGCCCTCGCCGCGACCGGCTCGCACTGCTGTGGCGGTCGAGCGCGAACACGGCGTCGGCCATCATGGTGGGTCGCTCGCCGGTGGTATCGAGCGTGCTGCAGTGCGCCGTCCCAATCGCCGCGCAGATACTGCACCGTCGCCGTCATCGCGCGCGAGTGCAGGCCGAACGGATCCCAGCGCCGGCCGAGTCTCGATGGCGCGCTCGGTGTTCGAGCGCGAATGCCGCCTGCGCCTTGTCGAGCTCGCACTGCTCGTACCAGAGACTGGCCAGGCTGAACCTGCTGCGCAGCTCGGACGCAGCGTCGTTGGCGGCGCGGCCTGCTCGATGACCTCTTCGATGAGGCCGGGCGGCCTCGAGCGGGTCGACGGTTCGCCGGGCGAGCTGGGCGAGCGTGGTGCGTGCGTCGGTGGCCGAGTTGCGGCAACCGACCGCCTCGCTGACCTCGACGGCCTCGTGAGCCGTCCGCTCGGCGTCGACCTCCTGCCCCATGATCAGCGCGACCCGGGCGTGCACGGCCAGCAGCCGGGCCGGAACGCCGTCGGAGGCTGCTCGGGAACCAGGTGCAGGGCTTCGGAGGTCAGCGCTAGGGCCTCCCCGTCGATCTCGTTGCCGAGCGCGGCGACGACGACGGCAAGCAGCAGGGTGGCGCGGCGGACCGGTTCGGCGTCGTCGGGAAGTTCGGCCAGCGCGCGACGGGCCAGCTTGAGGCCGCGCAGCGTGTGCCCGGCCGCGTCGGCGGCCTCGACGGCGGACAGGATCGAGCGCGGAGCGGTCCTCGGGTGCGTCCGGCACCTGGGGGGCGAGCTCGAGCGCGGTCTCATAGTGCTGGAGGGCTTCTTGCGGTGCCGCGAGCGCCATCGCCTCGTCGCCGGCCGCGATGCTCGACCAGTAGGCGGTGGGGAGATCGTGCGGAGGCTCGCGCGTGGCGGGCGAGCTCGGCCGCACGGCCATCGCTGCGGGCGGCCAGGACAGCGGCGTAGGCCGCGTGCGTGCGCACCCGCTCGCCGGGCAGCAGGTCGTCGTAGACGGCCTCGGCGAGCAACGCGTGCCGGAACACGTAGCCGCGGCCACTGGAGGTCAGCTGCAGGACGTGGGCGTCGATCGCGTCGCGAAGCGCGTCGTCAAGGCGCGGGCCGGGCAACTCGGCGACCGCCTCGAGCATGTCGTGGGTGACCCGCCGGCCGCCGACCGCGGCCACCCGGACGACCTGGCGAGCGTCGTCGGAGAGCCGATCGAGGCGGACGAGCAGAAGATCGGCGAGCTGCCACGGCAGCTGCTGGGGGGCCGCGCACTGCTCGGCGGCCGCGACGAGCTCCTCGGCGAAGAACGCATTGCCGTCGGCGCGGCGCACGATGTTGTCGACCTCCCGCTCGTCGATCGAGGTGGCGTTCAGCGATCGGACCAGCGTGCGGACGTCGTCGGCGGCGAGTGGGTCGAGGTAGAGCCGGGTGACCGCAGGCAGCCGGGACCACTCGGCGAGGGTACGGCGCAACGGGTGCCGGCGATGCAGATCGTCGCTGCGGTAGGTGGCCACCACGGCGACCCGCTCGGTGAACAGCTTGGTGAAGAGGAAGCCGAGGAGGTCGCGGGTGGCCTGGTCGGCCCAATGGACGTCCTCGACCACCAGCGCGACCGGCTGCTCGGCCGCGAGCTCGGACAGCGCGGCGAGGACGGAGTCGAACAGGTCGCCGCGATCGACCGGGCCCTGCGCCGGCGCGACCCGCCCGGGCAGCAGCCGCGCCAGCGCCGGGTGGCTCGCGAACAGCTGCTCGCCGAGTTCGGGGCGTTCGGCGCTGAGCCGGGTGAAGGCCTCGGTGAACGGAAGGTACGGCGGCGGAGTGTCGCCGAGGTCGACGCAGTGGCCGACCAGGCACAGCACGCCCTCGCTCGAGGCGGACGCGATCAGCTCGCTCAGCAGCCGGGTCTTGCCCACGCCCGCGTCGCCGCCGACGACCATGACCGACGAGGTGCCCTCGCGGGCGCCGGCGAGCGCGTCGACGAGGCTCGTCAGTTCGGCGACGCGGCCGACGAGCGGGACTGTGGAACGGGGCACACTCCTATCTTGGCCCTGTGCACCGACAGATATGAGCGCGGTCAGCGCACGGCCCGCCGCGCTCGGCGCAGCCGCCGCGGGGTGGCGACCGCGAGCATGCCGCGGCGGTACTCGATCTCGGCCGTGACGGCCTCGAAACTCAGTCCGGAGAACTGGTTCATGACGGTTCCTCTCTCGGTGACAGCACCGAGACTGCTCGTCTGAGGAGTCCCGCCACATCGGAAGAAGGCCCTATTCGGGGTGACCGTCGGCTCCTCGGTATCCGGGCGGTGACTTAAGGGGGCTGTGGACGGCCCGGTTCGGCTGTCCACAGCCCATCGCACGCTCGCTGGGGCGGGGCCAGGCTGGCCGGATGGTGGGCAGGATGGCGGTCGGGGTGTCGCTTCTCGTCGTGACGGGTGTCGTCGCCTCCGGCACGGGACCCGCGCCACAGCGGCCTGCAGGCCGCACCGCTGTCCCGGCGGCGGTCGGCGAGTACCTGCCGCCGCTGCCCGAACCGCTTCGCGTGCTCCGTCCGTTCGCGCCGCCGCCGACGCCCTACGGTCCGGGGCACCTCGGGGTCGACCTGCGCGCGGTACCGGGCGAGGTGGTGCGCTCGGCAGGCGGCGGGGTGGTCCGCTTTGCCGGGTCGGTGGCGGGCAGGGGCGTGGTCGTCGTGGCGCACGCCGGCGGCATCAGCACCGAGTACGAGCCGCTGCGGCCGTCGGTCGGGGCCGGGGCGCGGGTACGCGCGGGCGAGCCGATCGGGACGGTGCGTGGCCGGCACGCGGGATGCCCGGGGAGCTGTGTGCACTGGGGCGCCCGCCACGGCGCCGCGTACCTCGACCCGCTGGCGCTGCTCCGGCCGCTCGGGCCGGTCGTCCTGCTGCCCTGGTCGCAAGATGAGTCGCGCGGCGGTTAGCGGCGTCGCTCAGGCGCGGGGATGGGCGCGTTGATAGGTGTGGCGCAGCCGCTCGACCGACACGTGCGTGTAGATCTGGGTTGTCGACAGGCTCGCGTGCCCGAGCACCTCCTGCACGGCGCGCAGGTCGGCGCCGCCCTCGAGCAGGTGCGTCGCGGCGGTGTGCCGCAGCCCGTGCGGGCCGACGTCCGGCGCGCCCGGCACGGCAGCGGCGCGCCGGTGCACGATCGTGCGGACGGCGCGCTGGTCGATCCGTCCGCCGCGGACGCCGAGGATCAGGGCGGCGCCGGAGCGCCGTTCGGCGAGTGCCGGGCGCCCGCGGTCGAGCCACGCCTCGAGCGCCTGGTCGGCAGGCAGCCCGTACGGAACGGTGCGCTCCTTCGCGCCCTTGCCGAGGACGCGCAGCACCCGGCGCCGCCGGTCGATGTCGTCGATGTCGAGCCCGACCAGTTCGGAGACCCGGATTCCGCTGGCATAGAGCAGCTCGACGACGATTCGGTCGCGCAGCGCGACGGGTTCCGGCACGTCGGGGTCGTCCGGCACCGTCATCAGCTGCTCGGCCTCGTCGGCCCGCAGCACCGCGGGCAGCGTCCGGCCGGTCCTGGGGCTCGCGAGCAACTGGCCAGGATCGCGCTCGACGAGCCCGGCCGAGTACGCCCATGCGCAGAAGGTGCGCAGTGCCGCGGATCGCCGTGCCATCGTCGCCCGCGACGCGCCGCGCCCGCGCAGGATGCCCAGCCAGCCCCGCAACGCCTGCAGGTCGACATCGGACACACTGCGGCCGCCGAGCCGCGTGAGGTGATCGAGGAACCCGACGACGTCGCCGAGGTAGGCGCGGACCGTGTGCGCCGACCGGTTGCGCTCGAGACGCAGGTGCCGCTCGAACCGGTCCACCGCATCGGACAGCGCGGCAGGCAGCCCGGCCCGCATGCGGGCAACGTCCACCCGCTCGCCGTCCTCGCCGTGCACCGTCACGGCCCGACCGTGGCGCGCCCCAGCCACCCGGTCAAGCCGCCACGCTCCGAGCGGGCCGGCTTTCTGCAGGCCGGTCCGCGCAGGCCGAGGCCGGGCCCGGTCGAGGAGTGACTCGACCGGACCCGGCCGCGGGTTGGTTCAGCTCACGTGGTGACCACGCCGCCGAGTCGCTGCGAGGACCAGCGCCGCACCACCCACGAGGAGGAATGCGATGCCGGCGGTCAGCATCCAGGCGACCTCAACACCGGTCGTGGCTGTCACGCCTGCCGTGCCATGGCTAGCCGCCGGTGTGGGAGTTCCGGGGTTCGAACTCGACTCACCAGCCGTACCGAGGCACTCCGGCTTCGCGGCGAACGTGTGGGTCCATTGCGTGGTTCCCGTCAGCGTGTAGCCGTCCGTAGCAGTGGCCACGATGGTGATCGTCGACCCGTCCTTTGCCTGGTACGTACCCGAAGCGGCGGTCTCGCCGTCGACCGCGTACCCGACCCCGGTGGTCTCGGGAATCGTGTAACTGGCACCGGTGAGTTGGCCGGCCGCGGTGCAGACGTCGCTCACGAACGACGGTTCGGTCGCGATGACCGAGGTGAGACAGGTCGGCACCGGGAAGGTGTGCGTGAACGTTGCCGTGCCCGTCAGCGAGTATCCGCTGTCGGCCACCGCCACGATCGTCACCGTGGAGCCGTCCGTGGCCGGGTAGGTCCCGGCAGGCACGGTCGTGCCGTCGACGGTGTACGTCACGTGCGGCGTGGCCGGGATGACGTAGCTCGCGGCGTCAGCCGGGTGGCCGGCGCTGCACACGTCGTCGGTGAAGCTCGGCGCGGCCACCAGGACCCCGACGAGGCAGCCACCGGCGTCGGTGAACTCCAGCGTCCAGCTGCTGACGGCGTCCGTTGCGAGCTGGTACCCCGGAGCCGCGATCGCCGTGACGATGACGATCGCCGGTCCCGTCACCGGAACCGAGCCCGAGACGTCCGCCCCGCCGATCTGGTAGATCACGCCGGTCACCGTCGGGATGTCGATCGACGCCTGGGTGCTCGTGCCCGGGCCGTCACACACCGCCTGGGTGAGCGTGGGGGTGATCGGGCTGACCGCGACCAGGCAGTCGCCCGGGTCGGTGAAGCTGACCGGATAGGACAGCGACTGGGCACCGTCGAACTTGTAGCCGGCCGCCGGAGTGGCAACCACGTTCAGCGAAGTACCGACCGTCTCGTTCAGGGTCTGGCCGGACACGTCGGGACCAACACCATTGATCTTGTACACGACGTGCGGCGTGCTCGGGACCACCAGCGTGGCGTCCGAGTGCTGACCCGGCGTCGTGCACGCCGCGTCGGTCGAGGTCGGCGCGACCGGAGTCGTCAAGACCAGGCAGTCGCCCGGGTCGGTGAAGCTGACCGGATAGGACACCGACTGGGCACCGTCGAACTTGTAACCGGCCACCGGAGTGGCAACCACGTTCAGCGAAGTACCGACCGTCTCGTTCAGAGTCTGGCCGGACACGTCGGGACCAACACCATTGATCTTGTACACGACGTGCGGCGTGCTCGGGACCACCAGCGTGGCGTCCGAGTGCTGACCCGGCGTCGTGCACGCCGCGTCGGTCGAGGTCGGCGCGACCGGAGTCGTCAAGACCAGGCAGTCGCCCGGGTCGGTGAACGTGATCTTGTAGGACACCGACTGGTCGCCGTCGAACAGGTAGCCGGCGGCCGGCGTGGCCACGACAGTGACGACGTCACCCGGGTTCACGTTGACGTCGCCGCTCACCACGTTGCCGTCGATCTTGTAGACGACACCCGTTGCAGCGGTGATGTGCAGTACCGCCTGGGAGTGGGAACCAGGACCAGCACAGGTCGACTGGGTCACCGTCGGCGCTGCCGGACTCGCGCCCGACGGGCAGGTCGGAGGCGTGCCGAGCGCGACCGTGTAGGTGGCCGTGGTCTCACTCGTCTTCGTGTAGCCGTTCAGGTTGCCCCACTTGTGCGCCGACCCGTCGGTGATGGTGGCGGTGATGACGTTCCCCGAGACCGAGTACGTGATGCCGCCACCGTCGGACGGCGGCACGAAGGATCCCGGAACCGGGGTGATGCCGTCGCAGGTGGGCTGGGTGACATGCGTCGGGCCCACGGGCGACACCTCGGTCTTGCAACTGTCGCCGGTCACCTTCGGCTGCACTGTGATGTGGTAGATCTTGGTGGTGTCACCGTTCGGGAAGGTGTAGCCGCTCTTCGTCGTGTAGGTGATCGTGTAGGTGCCCGGACCGTCGCCGGTCTTGCCGCCGGTGACCGTGACGTGCTCGCCCGGGGGCGTGACCGTCAGGCTTCCAGCCGTGTCGCAGGTCGGAGTCGAGGCGGTCGGCCCGGCCGGCACTGCCACCTGCTGGGTGCAGTTCCCGGCGAGCGTGAGCGAGCCGAGCGGGTCAGACGTGGCCCCGTCACCCCAGTGCAGGTAAGGCGTCACCTCGGCGTGCGTCGTGCTGCCGGGGATGTTGGTCTGGGTGAAGGAATAGGTCGTGTTGCCGACCACCGTCTGCGTCAGCGGCGTCACTGTGCTCGACGCCGGCTGGTAGGGGAAGGTGTTCGGGTTCGACGTCGAAGTCTCGACGGTCAGGCTCGCCGTGTGACCATTGCCGGACGTCGGAACGTTGGTGGTCGCTCCCGACCAGACGATCGTGTACGTACCGTCCGAGCCGCACGTGGCCACTCCGCTGATCGAGCCGCTGTGGGCGCCGGCCGGCGTCGCGAAGCCAACTACCCCCACCGAGGCGGCAAGTGCCACCGTTGCGACGGCGACCCAGCTCCTGCGCAGCTTTCTGCGCCGTCCGCCGCGCTCGCCGATCAACGCGCGCGCGATGGCGTGCCACCTGGACGTCCTGGAAGTCCGATTACCGATTTCATTGCCACTAAACATTGCCTACTACCCCCGCGCTGTCATGCGCCGCACTTCTTTGGGCACACAGAACTGGCCAATCGCTGCTCCGATCGGCTACTGCTCATGGATACGCCGCCTTTTCGCGCCTTACGAAGAGGTGCGGCAGGTCCGAATTAATCGGTCACTCTAACGTCGCAAACATTTGGCGAGTCAGGGACCGGCCCCCGCTCCTTCCGGTATTCACTCTGCTCACTTTACTCCAACATTACAAGGGACTCTGGTCCCGAATTCGAGCGAGAGCGGAACGGAGAAATGGGCCAAATTGGAAATGCGCCGGTCCGACGACTACGCTGCGTAACGGTTAGTCACTGAACGTATTGATAAACGCGCAATTGCTTAACTGTTTCTTCGATTGCGAATCTTGCGCAGCGATGCGTCAAAGGGCGCGTGCCGACCCCGCCCGATCACCGCCTGATCCGGAACCCGCCCGCGGTCTCCTCGACGAGTCCGGCGAGCTCGAGGACGGGCAGCGATCGAAGCACGTCGAGCGGCGACACGCCCGTCGCGACGGCAAGCTCTCCCGCCGCGATCGCGCGCCGGCTCGGGAACCCGTCGAACACCCGCCGCGCCGTCGGGTCGAGGGCGTCGAGTTGCGCCCGCAGGGCCGGCTCCCCAGGCCGTTCGGACGAGTTCGGGTCTGGGAGCTCGCCGGCCGTCCCGATCGCCAGGAGCACGTCTTCGACGCGAGCGACCAGCCTGGCGGGGTCGTGCTCGCGCGCGATCAGCTTGTGACAGCCCGCTGACCGGTCGGAGGTGACCGGACCCGGAACGGCCATGAGCGGCCGGCCCAGCCCGGTGCAGTGCCCGGCGGTGTTCATCGCGCCGGAACGCTCGGCCGCCTCGACAACGAGCGTCCCGGTGCCGAGTGCCGCAATGAGCCGATTGCGGGTGAGGAACCGGCGGCGCCGGGGATCGGACCCGGGCGGGCTTTCCGATATCAACAAGC
Source organism: uncultured Actinomycetota bacterium (assembly GCA_963797455.1). Classification (GTDB taxonomy): domain Bacteria; phylum Actinomycetota; class Actinomycetes; order Mycobacteriales; family Jatrophihabitantaceae; genus Jatrophihabitans. The sequence goes on from CAWCPK010000002.1 coordinate 140,498, forward strand.
CGGAGTCGGCGATCCGCTCGAACAGCGTGGCGTTCCCCGGTGGATACGGGCGGTCGAGGCCTCCTGCCGACACGAGCACGGTTTCCTCGCCGGCCGCCAACGCGCCGCGGTGCGCCGCCGCGTCGATGCCGTGCGCCCCACCCGACACGACGAGGAAGCCACGCGCAGCGAGGCGCCCGGCGAGATCTCTCGCGACCCACTCGCCGTACTCGCTCGCAGCCCGGGCTCCGACGATCGAGACGGAACGAACACCGACGGCGGTGAGATCGACTGAGCCACGCACCCATAACGCGATGGGCGGGATCAGCTCGCCGCTGTCGCTGTGCGTTCGCGCACCCTGCTCGTAACCCTCCAGTCGGCGCAACCCGGCCGCTTCGAGTGCGGCGAACGCGAAGTGCGGCCATTCGTCGGACTCCGGCGCGACCAGTCGAATGCCGTGCCGTTGCGCGATGTCGAGATCGGCATAGGGGTCTGCCCGGGCCGCGCGTGCCGCCTCGGCGGCGAACAGGTCCTTGCCGGATCGTCCGGCGCGCAGCGCCTGCGCGGCTTCCACCGGTCCGTCGCGGCGGACGATCTTCCAAACGGGGATCGAGGCAGGCTCGGCGATCCGGCTGATGAGCGCTCGGGCGATGACGATGTCGTCGCTCACGCCGCCCATGCGCTCGCCCGCCCGGTCCGGAAGTACAGCGCTTCGGCGACGTCCTCCGCATCGGGCGTCGCGTGACCGGCAAGGTCGGCGATCGTCCACGAGATCCGCAGCACCCGATCGAAACCACGCGCGCTCAGCGAGCCTTGCTCCAGGTGTGCCTGCGCCGGGCGCAGCACCGCGTTGGGCAGCAACCAGCGCGATTTCCGCAGTGTCGAGCCGGGCACCGCCCCGTTGATCTCCCAGGGCGTGTCGCGCCATCGCTGTGCCGCTGCGGCCCGCGCGGCGGCCGCTCGTGCGGCGACCGTCGCCGTGGTCTCCCGCTCCGCGGCGAGGTCGAACAGGTCGCCGTGCGCGACCGGTTCGACCTGGACGCGCAGGTCGAGCCGGTCCATCAGCGGGCCGGACAGCCGCTGGTCGTGCCGGCGCCGGGTCACCGGGGCGCAGGTGCAGCGCACCGCGGGCTGGCCGCACGGGCACGGGTTGGCGGCGAGGACGAGCTGGAACCGCGCGGGGTAGCGCACCGCTCCTCCGCCGCGGTGCAGCACGACGTGCCCGGACTCGAGCGGCTCGCGCAGCGCGTCAAGTGCCCTCGGCGAGAAGAGCGGCGCCTCGTCGAGGAACAGCACGCCGTGGTGTGCCAGGCTGATCGCGCCCGGCCGGGCAAGGTGCGAGCCGCCGCCGACCAGCGCCGCCACCGAGGTCGTGTGGTGTGGCGCCTGCAGCGGGGGTCGGCGGACCAGCTGCGGGCGGCCGGCGAGCAGCCCGGCGATGGAGTGCACGGCGGTGACCTCCATCGAGGCCCGGTCACCCAGCCGGGGCAGCAGCCCGGGCAACCGCTGGGCCAGCATCGTCTTGCCGGCACCCGGTGCCCCCACAAGGTACAGGTGGTGACCGCCGGCCGCAGCGATCTCGAGGGCACGCTTGGCGGCTACCTGTCCGGCGACGTCGGCGAGATCGGTCGACTCGGGCTCGGCCGGCGCAGGGGGGCCTGCGGCGACGGCCGCCAGCGCAGGGCCGTCGCCCGTCAGCCACCCGACGATGTCTCGAAGCTGCTCCGCGCAGCGCACGTCGACGCCGGACACGAGTGCGGCCTCGGCCGCGTTCGCCGCCGCGACCACGACGTGCCGTGCGCCGAGCCGGCGCGCGGCGAGCACGGACGGCAGCACGCCACGGACCGGCCGCAGCCGACCGTCCAGGCCTAACTCGGCGATCCAGACCGCGCCCGCGACCGACTCCGCGGGAACCTGCCCGTCCGCGGCCAGTACTGCCATGCCGACCGCGAGATCGAAGCGTGAGCCCACCTTGCGCAGATCGGCCGGTAACAGTGCGACGGTGACCTTGTGGCTCGGCCACTCGGCGTCGGAGTTCAGCAGGGCGGACCGGAGCCGGTCACGCGACTCCATCACCGATGTGTCGGGCAGGCCGGTGAAGGACAGCCCCGGCAGCCCGGTGGAGATGTCGCATTCGACCTCGACGAGTTGCCCCTCCGTACCGATGAGGGCGACGGCGAGAGTGCGGGCGAGGCCCATCAGAACACGCCTTCGAGATGGGCGATCTCTAGTCCGGCGCGGCCGCGTACAACCGAGACCACATCGAAGCGCAGCGCTGACCAGAAGACCGGTTCGCCGAGCTCGCGCTGAGCCATGATCCACCGCAGCGCGAGCTGCCTGATACGCGCCGACTTCGTCCGGTCCACGGCCTCGGCCGGCGTGCCGAAGGCGAGCGACGAGCGGGTCTTGACCTCGACGAACACCAGCTGGGAACCGTCCCGCGCGACGATGTCGAGCTCGCCGGCACGGCAGCGCCAGTTCCGGGCCAGGATCTCCAGCCCCGCAGCCGCCAGGTGGTCCGCCGCGCACTGCTCGCCATAGCGCCCGACGGCGTCCTTCACTCGCATGCGCCCACCGTGCCCGACCGCACCGTCGGTTCGACCCCGCGGGCGGCCGGCTGTGGACAAGCGCTCAGCGCTGGCCTGACAAACCCAGCGTGGCTAACCTTCGCCGTAGTCGGCGGTCGGCCCCCCTTGTCGGCGCGGCCGCACCCGGCTCGGCGTCCGGTCGCGGATGCGCGACGCCTGCGCAGGTGGGAGGTTCAGCAGGGCCATCAGCAGCGGTTCGGCGGCGTCATCCCGCTCGCGAGGCACCGCCGCTTCGAGTCGACGGTTGACGTGCCGCGCCGCCGCGCGGGACATCCGATGCCTCTCGGCGATGTCGGTGACGCGCGGCGGCGGACCCGGCGCCGCCCAGTCGGCCGCCACCGCGATCCAGGCGCGCAGGCTGATCCGGGTGCCCTGCAGGACGGTGCCCACCAGCACCGAGAACTGTCGGCGGCAGGCTCCGCATTTCCACACCCGCCGGTCCGTCGCCGCGCCGGTGCGGGTCGTCCGCGGCCGACCGTGCACCGGACGCAGGAAGTAACAGCGGCCGGACACCCCACACAGCGGACACGACGGTGGCCCGCCGGCCCACCGCAGCCGCTCCAGCAGCTCGTACGCCTCGGCCTCGGTGGACGGAACGCTCGGCGGCACGGTCAGCTGCCGAAGCCGCCCTTGTCCGGCAGCGCGAGATCGGGCTTGTCGAGTTCCTCGATGTTGACGTCCTTGAACGTCACCACGCGCACCGTCTTCACGAACCGCGCCGGGCGGTACATGTCCCATACCCACGCGTCGCGCATGGTGAGTTCGAAGTAGATCTCTCCCTCGGTGTTGAGCGGGCGCAGCTCGACTTCGTTCGCGAGGTAGAAGCGCCGCTCGGTCTCGACGACGTAGCTGAACTGCGCCGCGATGTCCTTGTACTCGCGGTAGAGCTGCAGCTCCATCTCGGTTTCGTAGTTCTCGAGATCCTCAGCGCTCATGATTCGCTCGCAGCTCGCTCATCCCACGCCCTCACTGAAGTCGACGAAGCCATTCTCGCCCACCAGGTCGAGCTCGCGCATGGCGCGGCGGACGTTCACGTAGCGGCGGCGGTGCTGCGGGCAGGGTCCCCAGCTCGCCAGCGCCGCGGAGTGCGATGTCGTGATGTAGCCCTTGTGGCTCGCGAAGCCGTACTCGGGCCACTGCTCGTCCATGCCGGTCATGATCGCGTCTCGGGTCACCTTGGCGAGGATGGACGCGGCCGCGATGCACGCAATCGTGGCGTCGCCCTTCCACACGGCGGTCGACGGGACGCCGAGACCCGGCACCGGGAAACCGTCCGTGAGCGCGTACTGCGCGGCGGGTTCGAGGGTGCCGATGGCGCGGCGCATCCCGGCCAGGTTGGCGACGTGCAGGCCCCAGGCATCGATCTCGTCGGCCGCGATGATCACGATCGAGTAGCCGAGCGCGCGCCTGGTGACCTGCCGGTACAGCCGTTCGCGGGTGGGGGCGGTGAGCAACTTGGAGTCGTCCAGGCCCTCGATCCGGCCCCGCCTGCCCGGCGGCAGGATGCAGGCTGCGACCACGAGCGGCCCCGCGCAGGCGCCGCGGCCCGCTTCGTCGGCACCGGCGACGAACTCGAAGCCGGCCCGGCCCAGCGCTGACTCGTAACCGCCGTGCGGTCCGTCGCGGCGCACGACGAACCGGGGCAATCGAAGCGCGGACCCCGAGGAGCTGACCGACGTCGCCATGACTTCGCCGAGGCTACCCGGTGCGGTGCGGTTCAGCGGCGGCGGCGGCGGCGCACGACGAACACCGGCAGCACGATGGTGGCCGACGCCAGGCCCGGCAGCTGCGAAGCTCCGGCCAGCGCGGCGGCCTCGAAGGTGGACGGGGTGCCGAGCGTGCGCCAGTGCGACGGCGGCCACGCGATGAGAAACGCCTTGCCGATGACGTCGCCGTTCGGCACGGTGGCTTCCTTCGCGTACTGGGCGCAGTTCGAGATAGGCCCGTCCACGCCGCTCGCGCTGCAGTGGAACCGGGAGTCCTGGGAGTTGTCGCGGTGGTCGCCCATCACCCAGAGCCGGCCCTTCGGGACGACTAGCGGCCCGAACGCGCCGTGCCCGTTGTCCCCGTCGTTGGGTGACGAGCGGAATACGTACGGCTCGTTGAGCTCGCGCCACCGCTTGCCCGGATCGTGCACGAACACGTTGCCTTGCGCGTCGCCCTTGACGGACTGCCCGCCAGTGGCGATGACCCGCTTGACGAGCACCTGGCCGTCGGGCGGGACGACGCCGACGAGTTGCCCGAAGCCCCGGATGACCCGGACGACGGGGTTGCTCGGCGGTTTCGTGCTCGGCTCGTCGTCCCAACCGGGCGGTGCGTGGAAGACCACGATGTCGCCGGGGTGCGGGTCGCGGAAGTCGTAGATGAGCTTGTTGACCAGGATCCGGTCGCCGTGGCATCCCGTGCAGCCGTACAGCGTGTGCTCCATCGACTCGGACGGGATGTAGAACGGCTGGACCACGAAGGTCTTGACCAGGATCGCGATCATGATCGCGAGGACGACCAGCACCGGCAGCTCCCACCACGGGGCTTTCCGATGTGGCTTTTGCGCCTTCGCCTGCTTCTTCTGCTTGCGGCGGACGAGGTACCGAGCCCAAATCGACGTGGCCCGGTGCGCGCCGCCACGATCGCCGTTCTCCGGCGCCGTCTCGGGGGACGCCTCGAGTGCCGCGTCTGGCGCAGCCGCACGCGCCGTCTCGGCCGGCGGAGGGGCTACGGGCGGCTCGGAGGCTGGCGGCGGAGGCACGGGAGCTGGCGGTTTCTGCGCGGCTTCGGGCGGGGTCGGACCCGCAGGCCCGCTGTCATCTGTCATTCGCCCGCCCGCAGTGGGTCAGCGCGAGATGGTCTCGCGCTTCTCCTTGATCTTGGCAGCCTTGCCGCGAAGATCGCGCAGGTAGTAGAGCTTGGCGCGTCGGACGTCGCCGCGGACGACGACCTCGATCTTCTCGATGACCGGGGTGTGCACCGGGAAGGTGCGCTCGACCCCGACGCCGAAGCTGACCTTGCGCACGGTGAACGTCTCGCGCACGCCCCCGCCCTGGCGGCGGATGACCACGCCCTGGAAGACCTGGATGCGGGAGCGGGTGCCCTCGACGACCCGCACGTGCACCTTCAGGGTGTCGCCGGGCCGGAAGTCCGGGACGTCGCTGCGCTGGGACGCGGCATCGAGGGTGTCGAGGGTGTTCATGTCGCGGCTTCGCTCTCTGTTCTGGTCCGCCGGCATGGATCCCCGTTTCGACCACACGCTCGGGCCGATCCGTCGATCCATGCCGCGCCTTCGGCGCTCACAGGAAGGGCTGGCGGGCTCTTCGCGCGAGCGCTCAATCGCGTGGTGGTCAATTTCCAATTCGGCGTGCCCGCACTGCGGGCAACCACACGATGATGCCACACCGCGCTTGGTCGGCCGAATCCGTCCTCAGAGCAGGTCGGGGCGACGCTGCGCGGTGCGTTCGTGGCTGCGCCCGGCTCGCCAGCGCGCGATCGCACCGTGGTTGCCGGACAGCAGCACGTCGGGGACGTCGAGACCCCGCCAGGACGCCGGCTTGGTGTAGACCGGCCCCTCGAGCAGGCCCCCGGCCCCGGCCGCGAACGAGTCGTCGAGCGCGGACTGGTCGTTGCCCAGCACGCCGGGCAGCAGCCGTGAGACGGCCTCGGCGATGACGAGGACGGCGACCTCGCCGCCGGCCAGCACGTAGTCGCCGAGCGAGATCTCCTCGACCGGCATACGCCGCGCGGCGTACTCGATGACCCGCGCGTCGATGCCCTCGTAGCGCCCGCAGGCGAACAGCAGCCACGGCTCGGTGGCCAGCCGCGCCGCGGTGGCCTGGGTGAACGGTGCGCCGGTCGGGGTGGGCACGATGAGCCTCGGCTGCGGCCCCTCCTGCGGCGCGAGCTCGTCCAGGGCGCGGCCCCACGGCTCGGGCAGCATCACCATCCCGGGGCCGCCGCCGTACGGAGTGTCGTCGACGGTCCGGTGGACGTCGTCTGTCCAGCGGCGCAGGTCGTGCACGCGCACCGCGACCTGTCCGCGCTCGATCGCCTTGCCGAGCAGCGACTGACGCAGCGCTGCCAGGTAGTCCGGGAAGATCGTGACGACGTCGATCGTCAGCCCGGCGCTCATCGGATGACCCGGAGCGTTGAGTGGGCCGTTGGGACCCGGGTGGGCCGGCACAGCGGCCCACTCGGGTCGCAAGTGGCCACTCGATGACGCCTCATAGGTCGAACAGCCCCTCGGGCGGGTCGACGACGACCCGCCCGGCCCGCAGGTCGACGGTGGGGACGATCGCGGCGGCGAAGGGGACGAGCCGCTCGCGCCCGTCCACGCGCAGCACGAGGTAGCTGGCCCCGCCCGCGTGGATCACGTCGGTGACCGGGCCGAGGTCGGCGCCGTCGAGCGTGCCCGCCGCAAGGCCGATGAGCTCGGTGTCATAGAACTCGTCCGGGTCCTCGAGCGGGGGACGATCGGCGGCCGGGATGACGAGCTGGATGCCGCGCAGCGCCTGCGCGGCGGGCCGGTCTGCCACGCCCGCGAAGTGGACCACGAGCTTGCCGCCCGCCATGGACGACTCGTCGACCGTCAGCGGCCCGGCAGAGGCCGGGTCGGTGCGCAGGACTTCGCCCGGCGCGAACCGCTCGTCCGGGACGTCGGTCCACGGCGCAACGAACACCTCGCCGCGGACGCCTCGGGGCGGGCCGATCCGGCCGACGACGATGAAATCGCCGGGCTCGGACATGCGTCGCTCAGCGGCGATCGACGTCGACCACGTCGACGCGGATGCCCTTGCCGCCGACGCCGTTGATGACCTGGCGCAGCGCCTTCGCGGTGCGGCCGTTGCGGCCGATCACCCGGCCGAGGTCGTCGGGATGCACCCGGATCTCCAGCCGCTGTCCTCGCCGGTTGTCGATCATGTCCACCCGGACCTCGTCCGGGTGGTCCACGATGCCGCGCACCAGGTGCTCGAGGGCTTCCTCGAGCACGTCAGGCCTCCGCTTGCGGCTCGCCGGACGGCTCGTCCGCGGCGACCGGCGCCTCCGGCTCCGCCTTGGCCTCCGGCTCCGCCTTGGCCTCCGGCTCCGCCTTGGCCGCCGGCTCCGCCTTGGCCTCCGGCTCCGCCTTGGCCTCCGGCTCCGCCTTGGCCGCCGGCTCCGCGTTTGCCTCCGCCTTGGCCTTGGCCGCCGGCTCCGCGGCGGGTGCGGCCTTCTTCGCGGCGCGCTTCTTCGGTGTGGTGGCGGCCGATTCGGCGCCCGGCTCGCCCGACACCTCGGCAAGAGCGGCGTTGAAGACCGCCTGCTTGTTGGGCTTCTCGGCAGCCAGCTTCATCGGCTCGGGGGCCGGCAGGCCCTTGAACTTCTGCCAGTCGCCGGTGACCTTGAGGATGGCAGTGACAGCCTCGGTGGGCTGGGCGCCGACACCGAGCCAGTAGGCCGCGCGGTCGCCGTCGACGCGGATCACCGACGGATCGCTCTTCGGGTGGTACTCGCCGATCGTCTCGATGGACCGGCCGTCCCGCTTGGTGCGGGCGTCGGCCACGACGATGCGGTAGTGCGGCTCACGCATCTTGCCCAGACGCATCAGCTTGATCTTGGTTGCCACGAGGGTGGGTGCTCCAGACTTCAGTCATTCGGTGGACGCGCCGCGACTCGGGTGGGGGACACCGGGTCCGGACGTCCGGGTGGACGGGCCGATGCGCGGGGAGAGGGTCCGCACGCCGGCCGGTACTCAGCACGCCATTCTGCCAGACGCCGGGAGCAGTCCCGTCCTTAGACTGCCGGGGTGACCTCACCGAGCGCCGCTGCGTCCACCCGGCCCGCCCCCGAAGCCTGGGTGCGCTTCCCCGACGGCTTCATCTGGGGGGCGGCCACCGCTGCCTTCCAGATCGAGGGCGCGGTGGCCGAGGACGGCGGCGGCCGGTCGATCTGGGACACCTTCAGCCACGAGCCCGGGCGCATCGTCGACGGTTCCGACGCCGATGTCGCCTGCGACCACTACCACCGCTACGCCGAGGACGTCGCGTTGATGGCCGATCTCGGCCTCAACTCCTACCGCTTCTCGCTCGCCTGGCCGCGGGTCGTCCCGACCGGTTCCGGCGCGGTGAACCAGGCCGGCCTCGACTTCTACTCGCGGCTCGTCGACGCGCTGCTCGAGCACGACATCGAGCCGCTGGCCACGCTCTATCACTGGGACCTCCCGCAGCCGCTGCAAGACGCCGGCGGGTGGACGAACCGGGACACCGCGCAGCGCTTCGCCGAATACGCCCAGGTGGTCGGCGCCGCGCTCGGCGACCGCGTCCGGACGGTGACGACCTTCAACGAGCCGTGGTGCTCGGCCTTCCTCGGCTACGGGTCAGGGGTGCACGCGCCCGGCATCGCGGACAACGCCGAGCGCGCTCAGCGCTGTGCACCATCTCAACCTGGCGCACGGGCTGGGCGTCGCGGCGCTGCGCTCCGCACTGCCACCATCCGGCCGCGTGTCGTTGACGCTCAACCTCGCGCTCGTGCGCGCCGCGACCGACAGCGGGGCCGACCGGGAGGCCGCCCGGCACATCGACGGCCTGACCAACCGGGTCTTCCTCGACCCGGTGCTGCGTGGGAGCTACCCCGAAGACGTCCTCGACGACCTGCGGCACATCACCGACTGGTCGTTCATCCACGACGGCGACACCACCGTGATCAATGGGCCGATCGACATCCTCGGCGTGAACTACTACTCCCCCACGTTGGTGACGGCGACGACACCGGAGCTGCGCGACCGGGCGAACGGCCGCTGGGTGAACGACCCGCAGGCCGCCGATGGTCCGACGCCGTACCCGGGAACCGACCTGGCGTTCTCGCTCCCCCAGGACGGGCCGCACACCGCGATGAACTGGCGGATCGAGCCGAGCGGCCTCACCGAACTCCTGCTGCGGGTCCACCGTGACCACCCCGGCCTGCCGCTGATGATCACCGAGAACGGCGCGGCGTTCGCCGACGAGCCCGGCGCCGACGGTGTCGTCCACGACGCCGACCGCATCGACTACCTGCGTGGACACCTGGTCGCCGTGGGCGAGGCCATCGCTCAGGGCGTCGACGTGCGCGGCTACTTCTGCTGGTCGCTGATGGACAACTTCGAGTGGGCGTGGGGGCTGTCGAAGCGGTTCGGCCTGGTCCACGTCGACTTCGCCACGCTCGAGCGCCGCACGAAGGACTCGGCGCGGTGGTACCGCAGCGTCGTCGCCGCCAACGGCCTGGCCCGATGATCCCCGCGAGCGCGCACCGCGTCCGTGGTTGCGCTCATTGTGGCGTTCCAGCATTACGAGCCTGACCCGCGATGTTCACGAGCCAGCTGACCCCGAACTTGTCGACACACATTCCGAACGTGTCGCCCCACGGGGCCGGATCGAGCGGCATGGCGACCGTCCCGCCGGCCGACAGCTTGTCCCAGTAGCCGCGCAGCTCAGGCTCGTCGTCACCGCTCAGCGAAACGGAGTAGTTCGTCCCCGGCGTGTACTCCATGCTGTTCGGCGTGTCGGCTGCCATGAGCACGAGCCCGCCGTCGGTGACGAGCTGGGAGTGCATGATCTTGTCCTGCTCGGTCGGGTCCTCGCTGGCGTGGAACTCGGCGTACGTGTTGCTGACCAGCTCCCCGCCGAACACGCATTGATAGAACTCCATCGCCTCCTTGGCTGAGTCGCGGAAGCTGAGATAGGGATTGAGCTGGGTTGCCACGGCTTTCCTCCTCGATCGTCGGCGCGTCGTCAGTTCGGCTGGCTCACATGACCACCTTGCCGCGGAGCACCATCCGGCGCGGGCTGAGCACCGCCGCGAGTTCGACCCGTGGATCGGCGTCGTAGCCGACGAGGTCGGCGGGCGCGCCCTCGACGAGTCCCGGCAGGCCGAGCCACTCCCGCGCCCGCCAGGACGCCTGCGCAATGACCTCGGGCTGCGGGATCCCCGCTCCGACGAGCGCCCGGATCTCGTCGCGGACCAGCCCGTGCGGCAGCGAGCCGCCGGCGTCGGTCCCGGTGTAGATCGGGACGCCGGCCTCGTGGGCGGACCGGATCCGGTCCCGCGACGTGGCGTAGAGCGCGCGCATGTGGGCCGCGTAGGTCGGGTACCGCTCGGCTCCGGCAACCGCGATCTGCGGGAAGTTGTCGATGTTGATGAGCGTGGGGACGACGGCGCAGCCGGACGCTCTGGCCGCGGCGATGAGGTCGTCGGTCAGCCCCGTGCCGTGCTCGATCGAGTCGATGCCTGCGGCGATCAGACCGGGCAGCGCGTCCTCGCCGAAGACGTGCGCGGCCACCCGCACGCCGAGCTCGTGCGCGCGTCCGACGGCGGCCTCGAGCGCGTCGTCGGCCCAGACCGGGGCGAGATCGCCGGCGTCGCGGTCGATCCAGTCGCCGACGAGCTTCACCCAGCCGTCGCCGGCCGCGGCCTGCCGCTCGACCTCCGCGACGAGCTCGTGCGGCTCGACCTCGACGCCCAGCCCGCGCAGGTAGCGCTTCGGACGTGCGATGTGCCGGCCGGCGCGGATCAGCCGGGGCAGGTCCGCGCGGGCCTGGATGCCGCGGTTGTCGACCGGCGAGCCGGCGTCGCGCAGGAGCAGCGCGCCCGCCCCGCGGTCGAGCAGCGCCTGCTGCGCCTGCGCGTCGGGGTCCGGGACGTGCCCACTCGGCGCGAGTCCGATGTGGCAGTGCGCGTCCACGAACCCCGGGGTGATCCAGCCGCCCGAGGCGATCGTCTCGGCATCGCCGGCCGGGCGGGTGAACGTCAGCCGGCCGTCGACGACCCAGGCATCACGCTCGGTTTCGTCCGGCAGGAAGACCCCGCGCAGGTGAAGCGCCACGGTCCGGACGTTACCGAAGCGGTGAATTCCCCCTGCGCCACACTCCAGGGTGGTTGAGGGGGTATTCACGCGAACTTGTCGGCCCAGGCGGCGGCGAGCTGGTCGCGGGTGTCGGCGAGCAACTGCGGCAGCACCTGCGTCTGGCCGACGATCGGCATGAAGTTGCTGTCGCCGCCCCAGCGCGGCACGACGTGCTGGTGCAGGTGCGCGGCGATGCCGGCGCCGGCGACGTGGCCCTGGTTGATGCCGATGTTGAAGCCGTGCGGGGCCGACACCGCGCGCAGCACCTGCATCGCCCGCTGGGTGAAGCGCGGCGAGCTCGGCGGTCTCGGCGTCGTCAGTCGGTGTAGTCCGCCACGTGCCGGTACGGCACGACCATCAGGTGGCCCGGGTTGTACGGATACAGGTTGAGCACCGCGTACGCCGTGCTCGCCGCGGGCGACGATCAGCCCGTCCTCGTCCGGCCAGCTCGGGAGCCGAGCAGAACGGGCAGCCCTCCCCGGCCTCGCGTCGGTCGGCTTGTTCTCGCCCTGGATGTAGGCCATCCGGTGCGGCGTCCACAGCCGCTGGAAGCCGTCCGGCACCCCGGCGAAACTGCCGGCCGGCTCGGCGTCCTCAGCCCGTTCATATCGCTCCTCGTCAGCCTCATCGCCCGCTCGCCCCGGTCCTCGGGCGGCCGGGTGGCCCTGCGAGCTCACTCGTACAGCTCGGCGGTCGGCGAGGTGTTGACGCGCCGCGACACCGTGTCGGCGATCTCGGCGATCGCCTCGCGACCGGGATGCCGTTCTTCTGCGAGCCGTCGCGGTAGCGGAAGGAGACGGCGCCCGCCTCCATGTCCTCGTCGCCCGCGATGATCATGAACGGCACCTTCTGCTTCTGCGCGTTGCGGATCTTCTTCTGCATCCGGTCGGCGGAGGCGTCCACCTCGACCCGCAGCCCCGCTCCTCGCCTGCGCGGCGAACTCCTGCAGGTACGCGACGTGCGCGTCGCCGATCGGGATGCCGACCGCCTGCACCGGGGCCAGCCAGGCCGGGAAGGCGCCCGCGTAGTGCTCGAGGAGCACGGCGAAGAACCGCTCGATCGAGCCGAACAGCGCGCGGTGGATCATGACCGGGCGCTGCTTGGAGCCGTCGGCGGCCGGTGTACTCCAGGTCGAAGCGCTCCGGCAGGTTGAAGTCGAGCTGGATGGTCGACATCTGCCAGGTGCGGCCGATGGCGTCCTTGGCCTGGACGGAGATCTTCGGGCCGTAGAACGCGGCGCCGCCCGGGTCCGGGACCAGCTCGAGGCCGCTGCTTCGCGGCCACCTGGCGCAGCGTCTCGGTGGCCTCCTCCCAGATCTCGTCGGAGCCGACGAACTTCTCCGGGTCCTTGGTGGACAGCTCCAGGTAGAAGTCGTCAGGCCGTAGTCGCGCAGCAGGTCGAGCACGAAGGTGAGCGGCTTGTCGAGCTCGTCCGCCATCTGCTCCTTGGTGCAGTAGATGTGCGCGTCGTCCTGGGTGAAGCCGCGCGCGCGGGTCAGGCCGTGCACGACGCCCGACTTCTCGTAGCGGTAGACCGTGCCGAACTCGAAGAGGCGCAGCGGCAGTTCACGGTAGGAGCGGCCGCGCGCGTCGAAGATCAGGTTGTGCATCGGGCAGTTCATCGGCTTGAGGTAGTAGTCCAGGCCGGCTTGCGGACGTGCCGTCCGCCGACTCCGCTCGAGCTGCATGGGCGGGTACATGCCGTCGGCGTACCAGTCCAGGTGGCCGGACATCTCGAAGAGGTCGGCCCTTGGTGGCGTGCGGGGTGTAGACGAACTCGTAGCCCTCCTCCTCGTGCCGCTGCGCGCGAGTAGTCCTCCATGACCCGGCGGATGATGCCGCCCTTGGGGTGGAAGACCGGCAGGCCGGAGCCGATCTCGTCCGGGAAGGAGAACAGGTCCAGCTCGGTGCCGAGCTTGCGGTGGTCGCGCTTGGCTCGGCCTCGTCGAGGAGCTCCAGGTGCGCCTTCAGCTCGTCCTTGGTGGGCCAGGCGGTGCCGTAGATGCGCTGGAGCTGCGGGTTCTTCTCGCTGCCGCGCCAGTACGCGGCGGCGTTGCGCATCAGCTTGAACGCCGGGATGTACCGGGTGGTCGGCAGGTGCGGACCGCGGCAGAGGTCCTTCCAGCACAGCTCGCCGGTCTTGGCGTCGAGGTTGTCGTAGATGGTCAGCTCGCCGCCGCCGACCTCGACGTCGCGCCGTCGTCGCCGGTCGGCCGAGCCCTTGAGGCCGATCAGCTCCAGCTTGTACGGCTCGTCGGCCAGCTCCTCGCGGGCGGCCTCGTCGGTCGACGACGCGGCGGGAGAACCGCTGGCCGCGCTTCTGGATCTCCTGCATCTTCTTCTCGATGGCCTTGAGATCCTCCGGCGTGAACGGGCTTCTCGACGTCGAAGTCGTAGTAGAAGCCGTCCTTGACCGGCGGGCCGATGCCGAGCTTGGCCTCGGGGAACAGCTCCTGCACGGCCTGCGCCATGACGTGCGCGGTGGAGTGCCGCAGGATGCTAGGCCGTCCGGCGACTGCGGCGGCGACCGGCTCGACCTCGGCGTCCGCGTCGGGACCCAGGCGAGGTCGCGCAGCACCCCGTCGGCGTCGCGCACGACGACCGCCCCGTGCGGCCGGTGAGCTCGACCCCGCCGTCGCGCAGCGCGTCGAACGCCGCCGTCCCGGCCGCGACCCGGACGGTCTGGACGGGCCCTCCGACGGGCTGAGACGGGCTGGCGCTGGCGGACAACGGGGGCTCCTCGGCGGGTCGGCGCGACGATCGATCTGCTCGCTTGGAATGCTAGTGCCGTGATCTCGGGCCCCCGACCGCATATCGCCGCGCTGCTCGCCGGCGTGACGTTGCTGGCCGCCTGCACCAGCTCGGGGAGTGCGCCGGACAGCTCCGCACCGCCGACGAGCCCGCGTGCGGCAGGCCGGCACCACGACGCGCGCAGACCGGCCCGGGCGGCTCGGGGGTCGCGCCGCGCTCCACCGCCGCGGTCCGTCGGACCGGCGAGTTCACGGTCTCCTTCGCCGGCGACGTCCACTTCTCAGGACGGGTCCGTGCCCGGCTGAACCGCAACCCGGCGACGGCGTTCGCCCAGGCCGCCCAGGCCTGCGCAAGGCGGACCTGACGATGGTGAACCTGGAGACCGCGATAACCACCGGCGGCGTGCAGCAGAACAAGCTGTTCACCTTCCGCACACCGCCGGCCGCACTCACCGCGCTGCGGGACGCGGGCATCGACGTCGCGACGATGGCCAACAATCACGGTGCCGACTACGGGACGTCCGGGCTGCATGACACGTTCGCGGCGATCAGGTCGTCGGGCTACCCGGTGATCGGCATCGGCAAGGACGCCGCGCATGCCTTCGCGCCGTTCACGACCACGCTCAACGGGGTAAAGGTCGCGATCTTCGCCGCCGACCAGGTGCAGGACGAGACGACGCTGCCGCTGTTCAGCGCCGGGCCCGGCAAGCCGGGCGTCGCCAACGCCTACTCGCCGCGACTGATCACCGCGGTGCGGCACGCGAAGGCGGCCGGCTATGTCGTGATCGTCTACCTGCACTGGGGCATCGAGTACCAGACCTGCCCGTCCGCCGATCAGACGCAGCTCGCCGGGCAACTCGCCCGGGCCGGCGCCAGCGCGGTGGTCGGCACCCATGCACACGTGCTGCAGGGCGCGGGCTGGATGGTGGGCGGCGGGCGGCGCGGGCGGGGAACCTACGTCGCGTACGGGCTCGGCAACTACCTGTGGTGGATGTCGTTCGGCAACAACCAGGACGACAACGGCGTGCTCACTCTGACGTTTCGCCGCTCGCACGTCGTCGCGGACCGGTTCGCGCCGTCGCACCTGGACGGCCGCGGGGTGCCGGTGCCCGCCACCGGTGCCGAGCACCGTCGCATCCTCGCGGAGTGGAACGGCGACCGGCAGTGCACCGACCTGTCGGCGTCCGCCCCGCACTGACTACCCGGAGGGCAGATGACCTCGACCGACCCGCGTTCCCCACACCACCCCAGCTACCGGACCGTTGCCGAGCGCCGCGCAGCGGACGCCCAGCTGCGCGTGGCCGATGTGATCACCCGGTTCGCGGGGTCGATGCCGTTCGTGTACGTCCACATTGCGGTGTTCGCGGTCTGGATGCTCGTCTTCGAGAAGAGCCCGTGGCCCACGCTCACGCTCATCGTGTCGCTCGAGGCGATCTTCCTGTCGACATTCGTGATGATCGGGCAGAACCGTCAGGCGGCGTACGCAACAGGCCAAGGCGGATCACGACTTCGACGTCTCCGAGCAGGAGCTGCACGCCAACACCGACCTGACCAGGACGATCCCGAGGCTGACCCAGCAGATCCACCGGCAGGTCGTGGGTGGCGCCGGCGGAAGCAGTCTTAGATCTGCCGCCGGTCAGGCTCAGAACTGGTCGGCGGACACGACCGCTCGGGTGACGGTGATGTCAGGAGGGGTGCTCGTGTCCCCACCGACCTCGGCGATCAACGCCTGCAGCGCGGGGTCGGAGAAGAACGTCTCGAACTGCTCGGCGTCTCCCACTCGTCCACGACAAGAACGAACCCGTCGCCGACGCCGAACCGGTGGTGAATCGCGCCGACGGTCTGCGACCGCTTGCCGATCGCGGCAAATTCGTCGGCACGCTCTGCCACGGCCTTGACGAACACTTCGGTGTTGCCGTTGACCTTGATGGTGACCAGCACGCTCATGGCTACTACCTCCCCATAGGTGAAGCGGTTTGCCCACTCTTCGCCGGCGAACGCTCGCCGGATCACTCATCCGATGACGACCTTGGTCACGTACGCTCTCGGCATGACTGGAACACCCCCGCCTGCCGGCTGGTACGCCGACCCGTTCGGCCGGCACGAGGCGCGCTACTACGGTGGCTCGGCGTGGACCGAGCACGTGTCCTCGCACGGCCAGGCCGGCGATCGACCCGCCCGGCGGCGGCAGCCACGTCCCGACCGTCCAAGCGCGCGCCGGAGAAGATGCAGGGCGACGTCGCAGCGGGCCGGCGCGCCAGGGGTGGCCGC
Source organism: uncultured Actinomycetota bacterium (assembly GCA_963797455.1). Lineage (GTDB taxonomy): Bacteria > Actinomycetota > Actinomycetes > Mycobacteriales > Jatrophihabitantaceae > Jatrophihabitans. The sequence goes on from CAWCPK010000002.1 coordinate 156,931, forward strand.
CGACCGGCGGCGGGTCGCTGTTCACGCGAGTCCGGTGCTGGTGGTGAACCAGAAGGCCAAGCTGATCGAGATCAACAACGAGTACGCGGTCTTCGACCAGAACGGCCCGGCAGATCGGCGGCGGTCCGCGAGGTCGGCCAGAGCAAGCTGAAGAAGGCCGCCCGGTTCCTCACTTCGCTCGACCAGTACATGACCCACAAGCTGCAGGTCGTCGACATGCAGGGCAGCGTCCATGCTGACGCTCACCCGCCCGGCGAAGTTCATCAAGTCGCGGATCATCGTCCAGGACCCGGCCGGCAACGAGATCGGCGCAGATCGTCCAGCAGAACATGATCGGCAAGATCCGCTTCGCGCTCGAGTCGGGCGGGCAGCAGCTCGGCTCGATCAACGGCGAGAACTGGCGGGCCTGGAACTTCAACATCAAGGACCACACCGGCACCGAGGTCGCCCGGATCACGAAGACGTGGGAGGGTCTCGCGAAGACGATGTTCACGACCGCCGACAACTACGTCGTGCAGATCCACCGCGCCGCTGCCGGAGCCGCTGCACAGCCCTCGTCGTCGCCGCTGCCCTCAGCGTCGACACCGCGCTCAAGCAGGACTCCCGCGGCTTCGGCTAATTGTGGATACCCCCTCCACTACACCAGGGTGGGCTCGAGGGGGTATTCACACCTCAGCGGGAGCGCCAGCGGGCCAGGTCGTCGGGGACGTCGAGGTCGGCCGGGTCGCCAGGGACGTCCACCTCGTCGATGAGCTCCGGACGGGCGGTGAGCAGCGCCCGCGCGCCCTCGTCCGGGCGGGCGAGGTCGAGCGCGGCGCGCCACAGGTCGGGCGACATCACGGTCGGGTGGCCACGCCGGCCGGCGTAGGACCCGACGGCGATCCGGCCGGGACGCCAGGCCGCGACCACGCCGCGCACCGCGTCGGCAGTGATCCCCGGCGCGTCGACGAGCAGCACCGCGAGCGCGTCGACCTCGCCCGCGGCGTCCACCGCGAGCGCAAGCGAGCTGCACATCCCGCGGTCGGGGTCGGCGTTCACGACGGCCTGTGCGCCGGAGACCTCGGTACCCGCCCGGACGACGGCGTACAGCGGGGCACAGCCCGCCGAGGCGGCCGCCGTCACCGCCCGATCCAGGAGCCGGACGCCGTCGACCACGAGCTCCGCCTTCGGCGTACCCATCCGGACGCCGGCGCCCGCCGCGAGAACCGCCGCCGCCACGCGCATCACCGCACGAACACTATGCGCGCTCCGGGGAAACGGACCATGCTCGTACGTATGCACCCCGTCGAGTTCGCCGACCCCGCCGCCGTCTCGGACGCGCTCGACGGCGCCGGCTACCTGCCCGACACCGGTCTGGCGACTGCCGCGTTCCTCGCGTTGCGGATGCGCCGGCCGCTGTTCCTCGAGGGCGACCCGGGCGTCGGCAAGACCGCACTGGCGCATGCCCTCGCCGACGATCACCGGATCCACCCTGGTCCGGCTGCAGTGCTACGAGGGCATCGACGCCAGCCAGGCGCTCTACGACTGGGACTTCCCGCGCCAGATCCTGCACCTGCGGGCGGCCGGCCGACACCGACGGACCGCGACGGAGCTGGAAGCCTCGCTCTACGACCGCCGATTCCTCGTCGCGCGCCCGATCCTGCAGGCCGTCCAGCACAGTCCGTCCGTGCTGCTCATCGACGAGATCGACCGCGCCGACGACGAGTTCGAGGCGTTCCTGCTCGAGGTGCTCGCCGACAACGCGGTGACGATCCCGGAGCTCGGCACGATCACTGCCGCCACGCCGCCGCTCGTGGTGATCACCTCCAACCGGACCCGCGAGGTGCACGACGCGCTGAAGCGGCGCTGCCTCTACCACTGGGTGCCGCATCCCGACTTCGCCCGCGAGGTCGCGATCGTGCGCCGCCGCATGCCCGGAGGCCGCGGCCCAGCTCGTCCAGGACGTCGCCGGCGCGGTAGCCCGGCTCCGCGCTGCCGACCTGCTCAAGCCGCCCGGCATCGCCGAGACGATCGACTGGACGCAGGCGCTGCACGTGCTCGGCGCGACCCGGCTGGACCCGGCCAGCGCGGCGGCCACCCTGGGCGCGGTGCTGAAGTACCGCGAGGACCCCGTCCGCGTCCAGCGCGAGCTGGCCGACCCTGATCGGCAGGTTGACGGTGCCCGACAGTCCCGGACGCCGGTCGTGACGATGACCGGGTTCGCGCGGGCGCTGCGCGCCGCCGGCGTCGCCGCCGACCCGACGCGGCTGGCGACGCGCCCTCGAGGCGCTCGGGCACGTCGACCCGCTCGACGCCGAGCAGTGTACTGGGCGGGCCGGGTCACGCTGTGCGGCGAGCCGGACGACCTGCCCCGCTACGACGCGGTGTTCGTGCCTGGTTCCGCGGCCGGCTGCCGGCACTGCCAGGCCCGCAGCCGCCGGCTCCGCCGCGGCCAGGTGCTGCAGCTGCGCCCGCTCGGCAGCAGCGAGGCCGCGCGGCCGGACGCGACCAGCCGGACGAGCAGCTGCCTACGCGGCGAGCGACGCCGAGGTGCTGCGCCACCGGGACGTCGCCGAGCTGAGCGACGCCGAGCGGGACGAGATGCACCGCGCTGATCGCGCTGCTCGCGCCCCGCGTCGCGGCTGCGCCGGACCCGGCGCCGCGGCCCCGCGGCCGGGACCGCATCGACGCTCGCCGCACGGTGCGCGGCGATGCTGCGCGACGGCGGCGAGCCGGCCAGGCTGCGCCCGCGCTGCGGCACCGGGTCAAGCCGCGCCGGGTCGTGCTGCTGGTCGACGTCAGCGGCTCGATGAGCCCGTACGCCGACGTGCTGCTGCGCTTCGCGCACGCCGCGGTGCGCGTCGCGCCGCGCGAGCACCGAGGTGTTCACCGTCGGCACCCGGCTGACCCGGGTCACCCGGCAGCTGCGGCTGCGCGACCGCGAGCAGGCGCTGGCCGCGGCCGGCAGCGCCATCCCCGACTGGAGCGGCGGCACCCGGCTCGGCGAGGAGCTGCAGGCGTTCCTCGACCGCTGGGGGCAGCGCGGCACGCGCGCGGCGCGCAGTCGTCGTCATCGCCTCGCGACGGCTGGGAGCGCGGTGACGCCGACGCTGCTCGGCGAGCAGATGGCGCGGCTGGCCCGGCTGGCGCACCGCGTCATCTGGGTCAACCCGCACCGCGGCAAGGACGGGTTCGCGCCGGTCACGGCCGGGATGCGCGCCGCGCTGCCGCTACGTCGACGAGCTGCTCGCCGGGCACAGCCTGGCCGCGCTGCCGACGCTGGCTGGAGGTGATCGCGCGATGCGTGACGTGCTTGACCGACCTCGAGTCCTGGTGGCGGGCCGGCGAGACGGTCGGCCTGGGCACCGTCGTCGCGACCTGGAAGTCCGCGCCCCGCCAGCCCGGCGCGGCGATGCTGGTCGGGCCCGGACGGCACGCGGTCGGCAGCGTCTCGGGCGGCTGCGTCGAGGGCGCGGTCTACGAACTCGCCGAGGACGTCCGTCAGACGCTCGCCCCGGTGCTGCAGCGGTACGGCGTGAGCGACGACGACGCGTTCTCCGTCGGGCTCACCTGCGGCGGGATCATCGACATGTTCGTCGAGCCGGTGAACCAGCAGACCTTTCCCGAGCTCGGCGCGATCGTCGACGACATCGAGGCCGGCCGGCCGGTCGCCGTCGCGACCTCATCGGCGGGGCCGACGCCGACCGGCTCGGCGCGCCGGCTGATCGTCCGTCCGGAATCAGCCGGCGGCACGCTTGGGCAGTGCGCGCCTCGACGACGCGGTCGGCGACGACGTCCGCGGCCTGCTGCAGCAGGGCACTACCGGCATCGCTGCACTACGGCCCGGACGGCGAGCGGCGCGGCGACGACATCGCGGTGTTCGTCGCGTCCTACGCGCCCAAGCCGCGGATGCTCGTCTTCGGCGCGATCGACTTCGCCGCGGCGGTCGCGCGGGTCGGCGCGTTCCTCGGCTACCGCGTGACGGTGTGCGACGCCCGGCCGATGTTCGCCACGACGAAGCGCTTCCCCGAGGCCGACGAGGTCGTGGTCGACTGGCCGCACCGCTACCTCGCCGCAGACCGGCGGTCGACGAGCGGACCGTCGTCTGCGTGCTCACCCACGACCCGAAGTTCGACGTGCCGCTGCTCGAGGTCGCGCTGCAGCTGCCGCTGGCCTACCTCGGGCGCGATGGGCTCGCGGCGCACGCAACGAGGACCGCGCCCATCGGCTCGAGGAACTCGGCTTACGATGCGGACGACCTCGCCCGGCTGCACGCCCCGATCGGGCTGGACGTGGGCGGCCGCACGCCGGAGGAGACCGCGGTGTCGGTCGCCGCGGAGATCATCGCCGCCAGGTGGGGCGGTACGGGCGCGCAGCTGCGTCACGTCTCGGGGCCGATCCACCGTTAATGTGCCGAGCCTTCCTGAGCGCATTTTGGGTCTCGTAATCCAGGTCACACAACGCTAGCTTCGAAGAATCGGTCGCGACTTGTGGAGGCACGATGACCAAGATCAACGTCACTGTCGACGGCGTCGCCTATGCCGACGAGGTCGAACCCCGGACTCTGCTCGTCCACTATCTGCGCGAACAGCTCGGCAAGGTCGGCACGGTGGTCGGCTGCGACACGAGCAACTGCGGTGCATGCACCGTCGATCTGAACGGGCGCAGCGTGAAGAGTTGCAGCGTCCTCGCCGTCCAGGCCGATGGCGGCGAAGTCACCACGATCGAAGGGCTGGCCGGGGCCGACGGGTCCCTCGACGCGGTGCAGCAGGCCTTCCACGAGACGCACGCCCTACAGTGCGGGTTCTGCACACCGGGGATGATCATGGCCGTCCGCGATCTGCTGCGCGACAACCCGAACCCGTCCGAAGCGGACATACGCGAAGGTATCGAGGGCAACCTCTGTCGCTGTACCGGGTACCAGAACATCGTCAGGGCGGCCCAGGCCGCGGCCGGGGCGTCGTCATGACGGCGGTCGAGGAGCGCGCCGCCGAGATCGGTCAGTCGCGCCGCCGCAAGGAGGATCAGCACCTCATCACCGGGCGCACGACCTGGACCGACAACATGACGCTGCCGGGGATGCTGCACCTCGCGATCCTGCGCAGCCCGATGGCCCACGCGACGATCACCTCGATCGACACCACCGAGGCGAAGGGCCGGCCTGCCGTGGTGGCGGTCTTCACCGGCGAGGACTTCGCCGACACCCAGGGCAACCTGCCGTGCGCGTGGCCGGTCACGCCCGACATGGTGAATCCGGGCGCGCCGTCGCTCGCGATCAGCCAGGTCAACCACGTCGGCGAGGCGGTCGCGGTCGTCGCGGCCCGCACGAAGGCCGCGGCGCAGGACGCGCTCGAGGGCATCGAGGTGGAGTACGAGCCGCTGCCGGCGATCCTCGACATGGAGGCCGCGCTGGCTCCCGGCTCGCCGCTCGTCCACCCGAACACGACCTCGAACAAGTCCTACACCTGGGAGTTCGAGGCCGGCGCGGCCGGGACCGGCACGCCGATCGACGAGGCCCTGGCCAACGCCGAGGTAACGGTCCAGCGCCGGTTCATCCAGCAGCGGTTGATCCCGGCCTTCATGGAGCCCCGCTCGACGATGGTCCAGCCGGTCGGCGACGGCGTGGTCGTCCACTCGACCACCCAGATCCCGCACATCCTGCGCACCATGCTGGCGCTGACGCTGGGCATCGACGAGCAGAACGTCCGGGTCATCGCGCCGGACGTCGGCGGTGGCTTCGGCGGCAAGATCCCGGTGACGCCCGAAGAGGTGATCACCACGCTGGTCGCCCGCAGGTTGGGCAAGCCGGCCAAGTACACCGAGTCGCGCTCGGAGTCGTTGATGTCGGCCCACCACGGCCGCGACCAGATCCAGGACATCACGATCACCGCCAAGCGGGACGGCACGGTCACCGGCCTGGACGTGCACCTGATGGCCGACATGGGCGCCTACCTGCGCCTCGTCGGGCCGGGCGTGCCGATCCTCGGCGCGTTCATGTTCAACGCGATCTACAAGTTCCCGGCCTACCGCTTCGTCTGCGACGGCGTCTTCACCACGAAGACCGCGACCGACGCCTACCGGGGCGCCGGCCGCCCCGAGGCGACGTTCGCGATCGAGCGGATCATGGACGAGCTCGCCGTCGAGCTCGGCATGGATCCGATGGAGCTGCGCCGCAAGAACTGGATCACCCACGAGGAGTTCCCGTTCACCACGGTGTGCGGCCTGACCTACGACAGCGGCAACTACGAGGCGGCCACCGAGAAGGCGCTCGACCTGATGCATTGGGACGAACTGCGCGCCGAGCAGGTCAAACGACGCGAATCGAACGATCCGGTCCAGCTCGGGCTCGGCATCTCCACCTTCACCGAGATGTGCGGCCTCGCGCCGTCCCGGGTGCTCGGCTCGCTCGCCTACGGTGCGGGCGGCTGGGAGTCCGCGTCGGTGCGGATGCTGGCGACCGGCAAGGTCGAGGTCGTCACCGGGTCGAGCGCGCACGGCCAGGGGCACGAGACCGCATTCGCGCAGATCGTCGCCGACCAGCTCGGCGTGGCCTGGGAGGACGTGTCGATCATCCACGGCGACACCCAGTCGTCGCCGAAGGGACTCGACACCTACGGCTCCCGCTCGCTCACTGTCGGTGGCATCGCGATCGTCAAGGCCGCCGAGAAGGTGGTCGCCAAAGCGAAGACGATCGCCGCCCACCTGCTCGAGGCCAACGAGGACGACCTGGAGTTCAGCTCGGGCAGCTTCACGGTCAAGGGCTCCCCCGGCTCGGCGGTGTCGATCGGTGAGGTGGCGTTCGCGGCCTTCATGGCCCACAACCTGCCCGACGGCGTCGAGCCGAGCCTGGACTCCGACGCGGTCTACGACCCGGAGAACTTCTCGTTCCCGCACGGCACGCATCTCTGCGCGGTCGACGTCGACACCGAGACCGGGGCGGTGAAGATCCGCAAGTACGTCTGCGTCGACGACGTCGGGGTGCCGATCAACCCGCTCATCGTCGAAGGGCAGGTGCACGGCGGGCTGGCGCAGGGCATCGCCCAGGCGCTGTTCGAGGAGGCGGTCTACGACGAGTCGGGCAACCTGACGACCGGCACGTTCGTCGACTACACGCTGCCGTCTGCGGCCGATCTGCCGTCGTTCACGACCGACCGAACCGAGACGCCGTCCACCTCCAACCCGCTCGGGGTCAAGGGTGTGGGCGAGGCCGGGACGATCGCGTCGACGCCGGCGGTGATCAACGCGGTGGTCGACGCGCTGCGACCGTTCGGGATCAACGACATCCGGATGCCGGCCACCCCCGAACGGGTGTGGCGGGCCATCCACGAGTCGGCCGGCGGCGCCCACCGCGCCCCGGAAGGAGGTCTCTCATGATCCCCGCCGCGTTCGAGTACGTACGGCCGTCGTCGGTTGCCGAGGCCGTCTCGGCGCTCGCCGAGGCCGGTGAGGACGGCAAGATCCTCGCTGGCGGGCAGTCGCTGATCCCGGTGCTGCGGCTGCGCCTGGCCTACCCGTCGACGGTCGTCGACGTCGGTCGGGTGGCCGAGCTACTGGGCGTGCGCGACGACGGCGACGCGATCGTCATCGGGGCGATGACGACGCACCACGACGTCATGCACGACGCGCTGGTGTGCGAGCACGCGCCGCTGATCGCCCAGGCGACCGAGACCGTCGCCGATCCGCAGGTGCGGCACCGCGGCACGTTCGGCGGCGCGCTCGCGCACGCCGACCCCGCAGGTGACCTCGGCGCGGTGGCGGTCGCGCTCGGCTGCGAGTTCGTGGCCGCCGGCCCAGGTGGCGAGCGGCGCATCCCGGCCGGGGATTTCTTCCTCGACTACCTGACGACGTCGCTGGCTGCCGACGAGGTGCTGACCTCGATCCGGGTGCCGAAGCTGGGCGCGGGTTGGTCGTCGCACTACGAGAAGTTCAACCGGGTGGCGCAGGCGTGGGCCATCGTCGGCGTGGCGGCGCTCGTCCGGCGTGACAACGGCTCGATCGCCGAGGCGCGCATCGGCCTGACGAACATGGGCAGCACCCCGGTGCGCGCGAGCGCGGCCGAGGCGGCGCTCGCGGGCGTCGACGCGAGCGCGCACGCCGTCGGGGCCGCTGCCGAGCACGCGGCCGACGGCACCAGCCCGCCGTCGGACCTGTCCGGTCAGGCCGACTACCGCGAACACCTCGCTAGGGTGCTGACCAGGCGGGCCGTGCTGGCGGCTGCGGGCAGTTAGGGGCGGGCGGAAGCGCTCGCCCGAGGACCGAGGGTGGAGAGTCGTGCAACTTGAGCATTCCTTCAGCGTTCCGGTGGGCATCGACGAGGCGTGGAAGATCCTGCTCGACATCGAGCGGGTCGGGCACTGCATGCCCGGCGCGATCATCGACTCGGTCGACGGCGACGACTTCACCGGCACGGTCAAGGTCAAGCTCGGCCCGATCAACCTCACCTACAAGGGCAAGGCCAGCTTCGTCGAGAAGGACGAAGTGGCGCGCAGGGCGGTGATCGACGCGCGCGGACGCGACGCCCGCGGCAACGGCACCGCCGCGGCGAAGGTCACGGCCACGCTCGAGGATGCCGGCGGGTCCACGACCGTGCAGGTCAACACCGATCTCGACATCACCGGCAAGCCTGCCCAGTTCGGCCGGGGCGTGATGGTGGACGTCGGCAACAAACTCCTCGGGCAGTTCGCCGACGCCTTGGCCGGCACGCTCCAGGCGGGTGACTCGGGCGGCGCGGCCCGCGCAGCGGTGGACGAGCCGGCGGCTGCCGACCCACCTGCCGCCGCGCCCGACGCCGCCGGCGCGCCCGACGCGCCTGCCGCCGCGGCCGGCGTGCCCGACGCGGCCGACGCGCCCGAGACGGCCGACCGGCCTGCGGCGAGCACGCCGTCCGATTCGGTGCCGGACGCGGGCCCGCAGACGTTGACCTCTGCGAACGGGCACCACGTGAGCCCGTGGCGCAAGCAGCACCATGAGGTCGAGCCCATCGACCTGATCAAGCACGCGGGCCCGGCCGTCGGCAAGCGGCTCGCCCCGGTGGCGGTCGCCGCCCTGGTCATCCTCATCGCCGTGCGCCGCCGCAAGCACCACCACGCCTGACCGAACCGCTCAGGACGAGCGGGCCACCTGGGCGGCGAACCAGGCGACGATCTCCTGGCCGGCCAGGACGCCGCTGTGCTCGGTGATCGCCACGTGCGGCGCCTGCCATCCGCTCGCCACGAGCTCGCCGTGCCGGGCCACGATGCCGCGGTCGGCGGCCTCGAGCAGATCGGCGTCGAGCAGCGAGTCGCCGGCCGCGACGATGACGTCCGCCGCGGTGCGCCGCGCGACCTCCGCCACGGCCGCGCTCTTGGTGAGCGAGCGCGGCACCCAGTAGAGCTTGCGGCCCTGCAGCGACAGCCGCCAGCCACGCTGTGCGGCCCACCCCGCCGCCTCGGCGAGGAACCCGGGCGGGACGCGTTTGCGGTGCAGCACGGCGTAGCAGAACATGCCGCGCGCGTTGCGCAGCTTGACCGTCCACTCCGGGCGGCACACCCGCGAGGCGTGTGCCCAGATCTCGGCGAGCGGCGCCACCTGCGCGAGTTCGGCCGTCACCGTCGCGTCCCAGGTGTGGTCGACGCCGTCGTTGACGAGCAGCACCCCGCCGTTCGCGGTGATGACGTACGGGGACGGTGGCCCGGGCAGTCGCACCCGGTGCCACTGCTCCGGGGTGCGGGTCGTGACAGGTACGACGACGGCGTGCCGGTCTAGCTCGGCGAACGACTCCGCGGCCGCGGCGGTCATCCAGGACGCGTCCTTGTGCTCGTGCCGCTCGACGGCCAGCAGGGCGCGCAACCTGTCACCGTGTGCCTCGAGCGCGCCGCGCGAGTAGATCAACGTCCGGTCGAGATCCGAAGCGACGAGCACTGTCACGCCCGCACCGCCTGCCCGTCGGCGCCCGTCGCGCCGCGCGTGTACCGCGGGTGGATCAGCCCGACGCAGTTGAAGGTCAGGCCCTCGACCTCGCGCACCGGCACACCGCGCCGCGCGGCCAGCAGCCGCACGTGGTCCAGTTCCGGGCCGGCGTCCGGGCGGGCCAGCACGGCCCACGGCACCCGGCGCAGCAACACGCGCGTCGTCTCCCCGACGCCCGGCTTCACGAGCGTGACGTCGCCGATCCCGTACTGCTCGCTGAGCGCCTCGACGACGGCCCACCCGATCCAGCTCGGGCGCCGGTCCGCGGCCTGCGCGACCGGCCAGTCGCGCGCGACGTCCGCCGCGACGTCGGTGAAGCGGTCCGTGATCGCCGTCAGGAAACGGCCGGAGACGTCGGCCGCGGCGAGCCCGCGGTAGAACTTCGCTCCGTGGAACTGGCCGGGCGCGAGGATCGTCGGGTTGAGCACCGTCCGGGACACCAGGCCGGAGACGGTGGAGTTCAGGCAGGCCGAGGGCACGAGGAAGTCGTCGCGGGTGCCGAACGTCGTCGCGCAGTGACCCGGATCGGCGAGCACCGCGAGGTCGGGCGAGAAGCTGGTGCCCAGCAGCGCGTTGGCGGACTCGACGGCCGCGGCGAGCTCGCGGGTGATCGCGCCCTTGCCCGTCCAGCCGTCGACGAACACTACGTCGGACGACTCGTGGCGCGCAGCCAGGTAGCGCAGCGCGACGGTGTCGATCCCCCGCCCCCGCACGATGCTGACCGCGTAGTGCGGCAGGTCGACACCGTGCGCGAACCGCGCCCAGCGACGCATCAGGACCCCGACCGGCGTGCCGGCCCGCGCCAGCGAGGCGAGCACCGGCGCCGGACCGCGCTCGGCCAGCACGATCTCGGTCACGACGCCGACGGCGTGCGCGATGCGAGCCGCCGTCTCGTCCAGCGCCTGCTCGAACAACCGCTGGTACTCCGCGTCGGGCTGGTATTCGACGGGCAGCGACTCGGCGTAGTGCGCGCCGCCGGACTGGATCGCCTCCTCGCGTTCCTCGACCGGCGCCTCGAGCGCGACGGCCGACAGGTCGGTCAGCAACCACGCGATGTCCTCGGCCGGGTAGCTGCCGAACTCCGGCCCGCGCAGCGGCTTCGGCAGGGGCCGATGGCAGGGCAGCACGACGAGGTGGACGCGCGCCGCGCGGGCACGCAGCTGCGCGACGAGCCCGGCGTGCAGCGCCGGGGTGTCCGCGTCGGCATCGACGACGAGGACGATGTCGGTGAACTCCGTCGCCGACGTTGTACGCGAAGCGCGGACCCGGCCCGTCCGCCGCCGGGTCGTGACTGGGGAACGCCAGCGCGGTGCGGATCGGATAGCCGGGCTCGTCGAGGGCGAACACCGGTGAGCGGGTCGTGGACGCGACCCGGACGTTCGGCAGGCGCTCGGCGAGCTCCTGCGCGATGAGGATCGGCGCGTACATCAACTCCTCGGTGCCGAGGACGAGCACCCGCTCGGCGCAGCGCGGCGCGACGGAGGCCGCGACGCCGGCCGCCGCCTCGTGAGCGGCGCGGACGTCGGCAGGCCCGAACCCGTGGCGGGCGCTCTCCCGCACCTGAGTCGGCCACCCGCCGGCGTGCGTGATCAGCTCGCCGGTCGGCCCGCCGGTCGGCCGGTCGACGGGCGCGGCCACCGCGGCTGCGGCGCGCTGCGGGAACTCCGCCGGCCACGAGACTGCGCCGGCCGCGAGAGTGACGACCTCGATGCGCAGCCCGCGCGCCGCGGCGAACTCGGCCATCGCCACGGCGTCCCGCTCGGTCCGCAGGTCCACCAGCGCGGCGACGACGTACCGGCCGCGCGGCGTCCCGGCGTGCAGCGCGGCGATGGTGTTCAGCGCGGTGCGCCCCGTCGAGATCTCGTCGTCGACGAGCACGAGCACCTCGCCGCCGGCGAGCAGCCCCGGATCCTCGGGCAGCAGCTGGTGGGTCGTCGCGTGGCTGTGCTCCTCCTCGAAGGCCGCGTGCTGCGCGACACCGGGCACCGCGCGGCGGGTGGAGTGCAGGTACTCGGCGCCGAGCGCCTCGGCCACGCAGTGCCCGAGGCCGGTGGCCGTCTCGGCGAAGCCGAGCACGAGCGCCGTGCGTCCGTCGAGCGCCTTGCCGACCAGCCGACCCAGCTCCAGGCCGGTCCCATGTACGACGCGCGGATCGGCCGGGACGTGCTTGCCGAGGACGTTGGACACGAGCAGGTGCGCGCGCCGCGGGTTGCGGCGCAGCGCGAGGTGGACGAGTTCAGGCAGGGCAGCGTCGCCGGAAAGCCGGACGCCGAACCGATCGGTGACCCAACTGTCGGTCATTGCTGAAGTCCGGCGCCGAGCAGGTCGACGAAGGTGACGCCTTCGCGGGCGACGCCGAAAGCCTGCGCGCGCAGCAGCGTGCGCCGGGCCCAGGCGGTGTGCGGCTTGCTCTCGTTCATCTTGTTGCCGAAACTCGATGCGACCGCGCCGCCCGTCGCGTTGGTCGCGACGACGTCGCACGCGTCGGCGTACTCCTCGGGCGCCACGACCGACAGCGCGTGCACCGCGGCGACGTGACTCGGATGGATGACCGTCTTGCCGGTCAGCCCGTTCGCCCGATCGAGGAATACCTCACGGATCAGGCCGTCCAGGTCGGCCGCGATCAGCCGGGCGCGCAGCGCGCGCTCCTCGTGCGCGACGAACGGGGATTCGCGCAGCTGCGGTTTGAACATCCGCTCCTGCGCCGAGTAGTACTCCCACACCGGACCGGCGACGACGTACCCGTTGCCCTCGACGCGGCCGAACACGTTGACCACCGCCGAGATCACGTCGGCGACGACACGGACGTCCCACACCGTGAAGTCGCGCGCGCGGCGCAACCCGTAGGCGCCGGAGAGATCGGTCGCGCCGATGCGGACGGCGGGGACGTACTCGCGGTACTTGTCGATGAGCCGGCGGGCGGCGAGCAGGCTGCTGACCCGCGACTCGACGTAGCTGATGTCGGCCGACTCGAGGACCGGCATCACGAGCAGCCGGCGGCCGGTCGCCTCGCCGGCGGCCAGCACCTCGTCGAAGTAGGCGCCGCCGGTCTCTTCGCCGAACTTCGGGACGACGAAGCCGGTCAACACGCCGGCGTGCGCGCCCAGGCCGGTGACCAACATCGGGATCTGCTCGACGCTGCGGACCCGCACGAAGATCATCGGCAGCGCCGCTCCGGACTCGCCGGCCGCGCGCAGCTGAGCCACGGTGTTGCGCTCCGCGTCCGCAAGTCTGGCGTCCGGGACCGAGTCCTCGAGGCACACCACCACCGTGACGACGCCCTGCGCGGCGCGCCGGACGATGTCGCGCGCGAGTTGTGGGCGGGTGGCCGGGCAGTACAGCGTCGCGCCGAGCCCGACGCCGAGCCGCTCGGGTTCGTCGTCGACCGTGAACGCCTCCGGCGCGCGGTCGAACAGTCGATCCCGGTCGTCACGCCCGAGGAAGTCGAAGTGCCGCATTCGCGAATGGTGCCACGCCAAGGTTTCCGGTCTGTGCCGTCGGAGGCAGGTCTGGCACGATCCGGTCATGACTCAGATGAGCATGGGCAGCAACATCACGATCCCCGTCCCTTCCGTGCGGGCCACCCTGAGCTGGACCGCCGGCCCCGGAATCCCGGATGTGGACGTCTCCGCGCTGCTGCTCGAGGACAGCGGCGAGGTGGGCTCGGACTCGGACTTCGTCTTCTACAACCAGCCCGCGCACTACAGCGGGGCAGTGCAACTGGCCGGAAAGACGCCCGCCCCGCAGGCGTCGGAGTGGATCGAGGTGGACCTCGGCAGGGTCCCGGCCGACTACCCGCGCATCGTGCTCGCCGCGTCGGCGGACGGTGGCACGTTCGGCCAGGTGCCCAATCTGCAGGTGCTGCTGAGCGACCTCGCGAGCGGTCAGCCCATCGCGACGTTCCCTATGCAGGCCAGCGCCGAGACGGCGTTCGTGTGCGCGGAGATCTACCGCCGTGACGGCGCCTGGAAGTTCCGGGCCGTCGGGCAGGGGTACTCGTCCGGGCTCGCCGGCCTGGCCGGCGACTTCGGGATCGACGTCGGCGAGGCCGAGCCTGGCCCCGCACCCGCTGCCGAGCCGGCGCCCACCCCGCCGCCGCCCGCCGCCGTTCCTGTCACCCCGCCACCACCCGCCGCCGTTCCTGTCACCCCGCCGACGCCCCCCGCTGCACCCGCACCCGCACCTCCCACGCCCCCCGTCGCGCCGGCACCACCGGCGCAGCCGGCCGCGCCGGAGCCGGCGGGCATTCCGCTGGATCAGCAGATCTCGCTGGATCAGCCGGTGTCCCTGGGCCTCGACCTCTCCGGTGGCGACCCCGGGGCCGGGTTGTTCCTTCCGGTCTCGAACGACCTCGGGCCGGAGTTGCTCCCGGGGCCGGGGCCGATGCCGCAGAACGTTGCGCCGCCGCTGCCTGCGGCGCCGGCGCCGGTCGCACCACCACCGCCACCGGTCGAGGCGCCGCTGCCCCGGTCCCGGCTGCGGTGCCGCTGCAGCCCGTCCAGGCCCCCGCACCACCACCCGTCCAGGCCCCCGCACCACCGCCCCAAGCAGTGCCGGCCGGGGTGAGCCTGGTCAAGAACGAGCGCGTCGATCTCGGGCACAGCGGTGCCGGGCCGCTCACCCGGGTCGTCTTCAACCTCGGCTGGACGCCGGCCGACGGACACGGCGACGTCGACCTCGACGCGTCCGTGATCGCGTTCGACGCGAACGCCGAGAAGCTCGCGATCGTCTGGTACATGCACAAGAACGAGTTCTACGGCGCGTTGCAGCACACCGGCGACAATCGTCAAGGCGGCGTCGTCGGCGTTGCGGAGCAGATCCTCATCGACTTGTCCAGGCTGCCGGCCAACGTCACGTCACTGGTCTTCACGATCAATTCGTTCCGCAAGCAGACGTTCACCGACATCGCGAACGCCTACTGCGCCGTGCAGGACTTCGAGACCGGTGAGCCGCTCGTCCGCTTCGACCTGTCCGAAACCCAGCCGAGCACGGCCGTCCTGATGGCTGAGCTGCGGCGCAGCGAGCAGCCTGGGATGTGGCGGGTACGTGCCATCGGCGAGTTCCACGACTACCGCACGGTGAAGAAGCTCGTCCCGGCCGCTGCGCGTCAGGTACGCATCGGTTAGGCCGCGCAGTCCCCTTGGAATGACCATCACAGGGGCGCCAAAGCTGGTGAAACAAAGGGGACCACGGTTCTCGATCACGCCGCATGCCGCCCCCACCCAGCAGTGATCGTCACCGCCACAACCCGGTGCAGGCCATCGACGTGATCTGCCGGTACAACCCCGAGGCGGTCATCTGGGCCGACTACCGATAAGCCATCCGGATTCGTTCCTCGATCAAACCGTATCGGGTCATCCACGGCCTATTTGGCTGAATGAGATGGCAACCGAGCGCTCTCGACAGACGAGACAAAGTGCCGGCGCAAGCTCATCTGGCGTGGGCTGGTGCCGATTGGCACTGTGTGGACGACGAGATGGCGCTGGAGCCTGCGGTCGTCGACGCTCTGGTGGACGCGCTGTTCGCCCAGCATCCCGACCTGCGTGTCACGGCGCTCGGGACTGACGGCTTGGTGGTGCCGGTGCCGGCGTCCGTGCCGGTGACCACCCATCGGGTCGTCTACTCGTCGTTGGTAGAGCTTGTTGTCGTCGACGATGTGCTGCTTGTCATCGAGGCGTGGGAGCGGGCTGTCAAGACCGGCGCGAGTCACGCGCGGGTGCGCCTGCTCGCCAACCCGGATCACCCGGTGATGGTGCATTTCGCGGACGTGCGGCACCGCCATGGCGTGTTCTTGCGGTTCATAGTCGGTGCGCAGGCCGCCGAACGTGTCGATGGCCCGGTGCACACCGGCATCCGCCCGCGCCTGTCGCTGTGGCACAAGGACGAGCGGGCGGTGATCGTGGCAGTCGACGAGGCCGCCACCCGGATCCTGGGCTGGAGCGCAGCGGAGTTGATCGGCCACCGGTCGGTGGAGTTCATCCACCCCGACGATCACGCGCGGGCGATCGGGAATTGGATGGACATGCTGGCGCGGCCTACGGCGCAACAGCGGGTGCGGCTGCGGCACCGCCACCGGGACGGCTCCTGGGTCTGGTTCGAGGTCACCAACCACAATCTGACCGATGATCCGGACCAGCGCTGCGTCGTCGCCGAGATGATCGACATCTCCGACGAGATGGCCGCCCAGGAGGCGCTGCGCGCCAACGAGCAGTTGCTACGCCGGCTCACCGAGGCACTACCGCAAGGGGTGCTGCAGGTCTGCGTCGACCGGCGGATCGTCTACCGCAATGACCGCCTTGCTGCCATCCTCGGCGCGGGCGCGGCTGCGAGCGTTGATGAGCAGTTCGCCGGCACCACGGCAAACGACCGCCCCGTCCTCGACGCGGCCCTTCGCGCCGCCCTCGGGCACGGCCGCGACGCTGACGTGCAACTGACCATCCAGCGTCCTGACGGCGACGTCCGTGCCTGCTCGGTGAGCATCCGGGCGCTGGCCGGCGAGTCCGGCGTGGTCACGGGCGCCATCCTCTCGGTCTTGGACGTCACCGAGGACGCGCGGCTTCGCCAGGAGCTCGAGCAGCGCGCCACCTTCGACGCGCTGACCCGCTGTCACAATCGCGCGGCGACGATCCACGCACTGGAGAAGACGCTTACCCGCCGACGCAAGCGCGACGGCGGCGTCGCGGTCGTGTTCTTCGACCTCGATCAGTTCAAGGAGGTCAACGACCACTTCGGGCACGCCGCCGGTGACGCGCTGCTCGAGCATGTCGCCACGCGACTGCTCGACGCGGCCCGAGACGGTGACCTCGTCGGCCGCCTCGGCGGTGACGAATTCCTCGTCGTCTGCCAGGCCGTCTCGAGCGGGGACGACGCCCTTCAGATCGCTGGACGCTTCGCCGACTCACTCGACGGGGACATCACCCTCGGGGGCGTGCAGATCACCCCCCGGGCCAGTGTCGGAGTCGCCTGGACTGGCTGCGGTGAGGATGCTGACGCGATGGTGGCCCGCGCCGACACAGCGATGTATCTGTCGAAGACTGCCGGCGACGGCCGTCCGGTACTCGCATCGCCGATAGTGCGCAGCGGTTCAGCCGCCCATGACGGACGGCACCCGACCTCTCGTCCTCGCCGCTCCCCCGCCACGGCATAAGGCGCGGCATCGACGGCCCCGATATCGCGGGCCGTGTGCCGGCCGTCACGGAGCGGTGCGATGCGCGTGTCGCAGGCCGCTCGGAATGCGTCGCTCCGTGGGCCACGACGACCCGGTTCGCGAACTCCGCGACGAGGTCCATCGGTCCAGTCTGCGGGCATGGACGACGATGGACCCATGACGACGATCTCGAAGGGCGCCAACCTGCCGATCGACGCCGCCGCGGTACGCGTCGAACTCTCCTGGACAGGAGGTTCCGGCGTCCCGGATGTCGACGGGTCTGCCCTGCTGCTGCGCGCCGACGGGCGCGTGGCATCCGACGACGACTTCGTGTTCTTCAACCAGCCCCGGCACCCGAGCGGCGCGGTCCGGCACGTGGGCAAGGCCGGCACGAAAGACACCATCGAGGTCGAGCTCACCAGGCTCCCTGCCGACGTCGAGCGGGTCGTGCTCGCCGCGTCGGCCGACGGCGGGACGTTCGGCCGGGTACCCGGGCTGCGGCTCGTCGTGTCCGACCTCGGGAGCGGCGTGCCCCTCGCCGAGTTCGTGATCACCGCGACGGACGAGACCGCGATGGTCAGCGGCGAGCTGTACCGGCGAAGTGGGCAGTGGAAGTTCCGCGCGGTCGGGCAGGGGTACGCGAGCGGGCTCGCCGGACTCGCCACCGACTTCGGGATCTCGGTCGAGGAGGAGCCGCCCGCTCCGTCGGCCGCGGCCGCCCCGCCGCCTCCGCCCCCGGGCTTCGTCCCGCCGCCGTTCCCGGGCCCGCCTCCGCTGGGCGCCCAGTCGGGCGCCCAGTCGGGTGCCCAGCCGCCACCGGCCGCCCAGCCGCCACCCGCGACGCTCGACGCCGGCCGGGTCAGCCTGGTCAAGGGTGGCCGGGTCAGCTTGGTCAAGTCCGGCGGCGCGCTCGTCCACGTCATGTTGGGGCTCGGCTGGGATCCGGCCCGGCGGCGCGCAAACATCGACCTCGACGCTTCGGCGATCGCATTCGACCGCACCGGCGCCTCGCTTGCCATGGTGTGGTTCATGAATCGCGGCGAGTGGAACGGCGCCCTGCGGCACGGCGGCGACAACCTGACCGGCGAGGGCGAGGGCGACGACGAGCAGATCTACGTCGATCTCGACCGGTTGCCGGCCGAGATCGGCACGCTGGTCTTCACGATCACCTCGTACAAGAGGCAGAAGTTCACCGAGGTCAAGAACGCGTTCTGCCGGCTCGTCGACTCCGACAGCGGCCAGGAGTTGGTGCGCTACAACCTGTCCGAGGCGCAGCCCGCCACGGGCGTGATCATGGCGATGCTGCGCCGCACCGCAGCCGGGCCCTGGGAGATGCGCGCGATCGGCGAGTTCCACGACGGCCGCACCGTCAAGGACCTGGTCGAGCCGGTGACCCGCCTTGTCAGCAGCCCGGCCGGCGGCCTGTCACTCGACGGGTGAGCGGTCGTCGCGCCAGGTGATGCGGTCGTAGCCGTACGCCCGCGCCGCTTCGCGGACGTCGCCGTCGTGGATCGTCTCCATCTCGGCACGGATCACGAACTCGCCGTCGAGGTTGTAGACCGAGACGAGGACGGCCACCCGGCCGGGGTACAGGACCTCGAGCGGTACCTCGACGCGCGCGCCGCCGAAGGTCGTGACGACCAGCGTGCCACCCCAGGCGAGTTCCGTCCGGGACTCCGAGAACGCGTACACCGCCAGCCGTTCGAGTTCTCGGGACTGCCGCAGATCGATCCGCAGGTATTCATAGTCGTCGCGCCCGGCCACGATCACCGGGCGCCGGGAGGACGGCGCGTACCGATTGCCCCCTACGTACTGCACGGTCGATGCGACGCCGCCGCGCAGCTGATAGGCCGCACCCAGCCGCAGGTCGCCGATCTCGGCAGAGCAGACCGCTTCGAGCTGCAGTTGCCCGATCCCGGACTGGACGCGGGTCAGCGTGACCGTCGGTTCCTTGACGTTCAGCAAGTGGTGCTCGCCGGCCACGATCCGCACGTCCCGATACACCCGGGCCCGCGCGGCGACCGGCGCGGGAGCCGGCCGCGGGCTCGGGGCCGGGATGTCGGACAGGTCCAACGCGTCGCGACCCGGCGGCTGCGGCGGGCGGGGCGCGGGCGGCGGCGACGCAGCGGAGAGGTCGAGCGAACCCGACGGGACCGGGTTGGGGGCGGCCGGCGGCTTCGGCGCGGCGTCGCTGCGGGGCGGATGGGGAGTCCGGCCGGTGACGAAGTCCGACACTGCCGAGTCGGCCGGCGATGGTTTCGGCTTCGATCGGTGGCGCAGGAACGTCAGGTCGGGACGCGGCGGCGCCGACGCGGGATCGGGCATCAGAGCGGAATCCCGTAGTCGGCGGCGATGCCGGCCACGCCCTTCGCGTAGCCCTGGCCGAGCACCTTGAACTTCCAGTCGCGGCCGAGCCGGTAGATCTCGCCGAGCGCGACCGCCGTCTCGGTGGAGAACGCCGTCGCCAGCTCCTCGGAGCGCACCAGTTCACGGTTGTCGGCCGCGTCGAGCACCCGGACGACGCACGAGCGCAACTGGCCGAGCGTGCGCCGCTGCGCCGGGCCCTCGTTCACGTAGAGCACGACCACGATCCGGTCGACCTCCGGCGGAACGGCGGTGAGGTCGACCTCGATCTGCTCGTGGTCACCGCCCAGTGCCTTCTCGAGCTGCTGCACCGACTGCTCCGGCGAGGTCAGCTGGTTGAAGAACACGAAGTCCCGGTCGTCACGGACCCGGCCGTCCGCGCCGCACAGGATCGCCGCGAAGACCAGGTTGTCCTCGAGCGCGCGCTCGCCACCGGCCGTCCAGCTCATGCCGAGGACCAGCCCGGTGAGGCCTGGGATCTCCCGGGTGAGGGCGACGTTGGCGCCCCGCTTCATCTCCGCCATCTCGTCCTCGACTTTAGAGGGTGGCTCAGAGGTCGAGATCGGAGCCGGTGAACTTCGTCTGCAGGAAGTTGCCCTGCGTGAACAGCGCGTCGACGTCGTGCGCCTGCGTGGCGTTCAGCAGCTCTTCGGCCGCCGATCGCAGCGCCTCGATCTGCTCGCCCAACGCGGCGCGCGGCGTGCGCCCGGACGGCCCGACCCGCTCGGTCAGCGCAGGATCGAGGTTCAGGTAGGCCCGCAGCGTTGTGGGCAGGTAGTCGCCCACGATCCCGTTGATCTGCACGACCGCATAGACATCGAGATCACGGTCGTGCGACGTCTCGATCACCTCGCGGACCGTGTCGGTGATCTGCCGCGACACCACAACCGCCTCGACCGGCAGCTTGCCCGCGCTCTGGTTGATGAACTGGACGAGCTCCCACAGCCGCAGCCGCAGCGCATCCGGTGAATCGTGGTTCTCCTCCGGCTCCGGCTGGACCGGCGGGGACTCGTGCCCGCGCCGGAACCACGTCATGGGCGTCTCGGCGTCATCCGGACGTCAGGAGCCGAGGGCCGGTGGCGTGCCGCCGCTCGGCAGGGCGTCGGTGGCGCCCTCGCCGCGGCGGGTTCGCTCGAGGTACGGCTTGGCCCGCTCGATCTGGCCCTCCAGCGCGGTCACCGTCTGGGCCATCGAGTCGACGGCCTGCGCGCGGAAGCTGTCGAGCGCGTCCATCGTCTGGAACACGTTGTCGAAGGCGGCCTGCAGCTTCTGGATGTCGATCGTGCTGCTCGCCGCCTGCTCGTTGATCGCCCCGCCCTGCACCCGCAACTGCTGCGACGTGGACTCGATGAGGTTCGACGTCGTCGTGTTCAGCGCGGTGATCTGGTCGAGGACGAGCTTCTGCCGGGCCAGGGCCTGGGACACGATCACCGCGGTGCGCAACGCGGAGATCGTCGTGGTCTGCGCGCGGTCGACACCCTTGATCAGCTCGAGGTTGTTCTTGCGGACGAGATCGAGGGCCATGTAGCCCTGCACCGACACCGCCATCTGCGTCATGATGTCCTGCCGGCGCTGCCGGATCGCGAACAGCGCATCGGACTTCAGCGTGGTGGCCGCCTCGGTGTTCCCTGCCGCCTCGAGCTCGGCGACCTTGTTGGTGACGGCGCCGTCGAGGGCGCCGGCGAGCGCGTTGTACTCGCTCAGCTTGCCCATCGTCGTCCACATGTTGGACTTCTCGGTCTCGATGGCCGCGTTGTCCTTGCGCAGGTCGTCCTGCCCGGATTCGAGGGACTTGATGATCGCGTTGAGCTGGGTCTGCGCCGACTCGTACTTCTGGAAGTACTTCTGGAGCCGGTCGCCGCCGGGCAGCCACTTGAGGACCTTCTTCATCCCGGTGAGGTCGGCGCGGTTGGGGTCGAGGTCGGTGATCGTGGTGCGCAACTCGTTCAAGGTGCCGGCGACCCGCGTCTGCGCATCGCCGCCGCCACCGCCCTTGCCGGCCTTCACCATGGCCGCCGGGCGGTCGAGCATCCGATTCGAGACGTTGGCCGAGGCGCGCAGGTCCTTGTCGCCCATGGAGGTGATCGACTCGACCTTCTTGGTGAACTCCGGTGCCCGGTGGTCCATGGCCGCCAGCTCGTTGGCGAACGCCTCGGCGCGCTGGGCGAGCTCGGTCTTCTTCGCGTCGGGGACCGGGACGGCGCCGGCCGCTTCCTCCTCCTTCACCATCGGGACGGGGGCGGGCGGGGTGAGCACGAGGCCACCCGCGGCCGGCCCGGTCGACACATTGGGGGTGGCGGCCGGGGTGGCGGTCGAACCGAGATCAAGGTCGGACATTGTCGTCGACTCCTAGAGCGATGCGTGCGTCGTATCTATCGTGTCACCACGGCCGTCACTTGCGGCCGGCCGTCCAGTTCATGCCCCACCCGTACGCCTCGTCCAAGGCCCGCTGGGCACCGTTGAGGTAGTTGACCTCGCGCCGGATGACGATCTCGCCGTTCTGGTTGGAGATCAGCGCTATCGCGCAGATGCGCGCACCGTCGCGCGGGTCGTCGAGCAGCACCTCGATCGGAGCCGCACCCGCGGGGGTGAGCGTGGCGACGCCGTTCGCGGCGGCCCAGTTGGCCGCACCTTGGTAGATGAGCGCGAAGATGAGGATCCGCTTGATCCGGGACGGGTCGCTGAGATCGACGAACAGGTTCTCGCCGGTGCTCACGCTTCCGGATCGGTCGTCGCCGTCGAGGCGCAGCAGCTGCTTGCCGCGACGGTCGCCCGCGGTGAACGCGTTGCCGAGCGCCTGCACGACACCCTTGCTTCCGTCGCTGAACTCGTACAGGCAACCGAGGTCGAGGTCGAGCGCGGTGTTCTTCTTGAACAGCCCGCGCGCGGGCGGGCGGGCGTCCCAGTTGAGGTTGACCTGGAGCATCCCGCGCACCCCGCCGTGCTTGGTGAGCGAGACCGACGGCGCCGCCTTGGTGAGCCGCACCTTCGACAGCGACACCTGTGCCGACGTGGGCTGTGCCGATGTGGGCTGCGCGGACGCGGGCTGCGCCGCCGGCCGCTTGGTGTAGTCGATACCCATGTTGACCTCTCAGACCGCCGCAGCCGCGCGCTCGGACGCCGGATCGTCCGACGCCTCCCGGCGGTTGCGCACGATGGACGAGACGAGCGCAGCGCCGATGAACCCGACGCCGATCAGGCCGGTGACGAGCTCGGGCACCTTGTACTTGATGGTCATCATCAGGATGACCGCCAGCGCACCGATCGCCCACAGGGCGCCGTGCTCGAGGTAGACGTACTCGCTCAGGGTGCCTCTGCGGACCAGGAACACGGTCAACGAGCGGATGAACATCGCGCCGATGCCGAGGCCGATCGCGATGATGATCGGGTCGGAGGTGATCGCGAAGGCGCCCACCACCCCGTCGAAGCTGAACGAGGCGTCCAGGACCTCGAGGTAGAGGAACAGGAAGAACGCCTGCTTGCCGATGACGTGCAGCGCCTTCTTCTTCTCCAGGGTGGCCGTGAGGTCCTCTTCCTCCTCGTCCTCTTCGAAGAAGGCGTCCAGGCCGCTGACCAGCAGATAGGTGCCCAGCCCGAGCAGCCCGGAGATGAGCACCGTCGAGATCCGGTTGGCCTGCGCAGTGTCGGCGTGCTTGCCCAGCGTGTAGGCCGCAGTGGCCAGCGCACCCAGCGCGATGACCACCGAGAGCTGATCGAGCTTGCCGATCCGCGCCAGCGGGCGTTCGAGCCAGCCCAGCCAGGTGATCTCGCGCTCCTCGAACATGAAGTCGAGGAAGATCATGAACAGGAACATCCCGCCGAACGCGGCGATCGCCGGGTGCGCCTGGTTCAGCAGGTACCCGTACGTGCCGTGCTTATTCGGGTCGCCCTTCTCCAGCGCCAGGCGCACTGCCTCGATCGGGCCCAGCTTCGCGGTGATCCCGACGATCAGCAACGGGAACAGCAGCCGCATGCCGAACACCGCGATCGCCACGCCGACGGTCAGGAAGATCTTCTGCCAGAACGGGCTCATCCGCACCAGCACGGTCGCGTTGACGACCGCGTTGTCGAACGACAGCGACACCTCGAGGACCGCGAGGATCGCCGCTAGCGCCAGGCCCTTGCCGCCGCCGTAGATGAATCCAGCGACCAGCCCGACGATGGCGACCGCGAAGGAGCCGCCGAACGTGCGAAGAAACACTCCAGACCCGCGCTCAGCCGACGTTGACGCCGTAGTCCTGCGCGATGCCGCGCAGGCCGCTGGTGTAGCCCTGGCCGACCGCGCGGAACTTCCACTCCGGGCCGTTGCGGTACAGCTCGCCGAAGACCATCGCCGTCTCGGTGGACGCGTCCTCGGACAGGTCGTAGCGGGTGATCTCCTTGTTGTCGGCCTGGTTCACCACCCGGATGAACGCGTTGCGCACCTGCCCGAACGACTGCTGGCGGCCTTCGGCGTCGTAGATCGAGACCGTGACGACGATCTTGTCGACGTCCTGCGGCACGCCGACGAGGTTCACCTTGATGGCCTCGTCGTCGCCCTCGCCCTCCCCGGTGAGGTTGTCTCCGGTGTGCTCGACCGAGCCGTCCGGGCTCTTCAGGTTGTTGAAGAAGATGAAATGCGAGTCGGACAGGATCTTGCCGCTCGGGCCTACCATCAGCGCCGAGGCGTCCAGGTCGAAGTCGGCCCCGCTGGTCGTTCGCACGTCCCAGCCCAGGCCCACGAGCACCGCCTGCAGCCCCGGTGCCTCCTTCGACAGCGAGACGTTGCCGCCCTTGCTCAGACTGACACTCATTGGGAATCCTCCCGATCGTCACGGATCGTTCGACTGTAGTGGGAACGTGCCTGGCTCGACGGGCGTTCCGGGCCCGACCGCTCAGGCGTTGACGCCGAAGTCGCGCGCGATGCCCGCCAGGCCGGCACTGTAGCCCTGCCCGACGGCGCGGAACTTCCACTCGTTGTCGCCGCGGTACAGCTCGCCGAAGACCATCGCGGTCTCGGTGGACGCGTCCTCGGACAGGTCGTAACGGGCGAGCTCGACGTTGTCGGCCTGATTGACGACCCGGATGAACGCGTTGCGCACCTGGCCGAACGTCTGACCGGACGTGTCGCCGGCGTAGATCGACACCGGGAACACGACGCGCGCCGCCTCCGGGGGCAGGCCGGCGAGGTTGACCTTCACCTGCTCGTCGTCGCCGGCGCCCTCGCCGGTGATGTTGTCACCGGTGTGCTGCACGGCGCCGTCCGGGGTGGTCAGGTTGTTGAAGAAGACGAAGTGCGAGTCGGACAGCGCCTTGCCGTCGGCGTTGCACACGATGGCGCTCGCGTCGAGATCGAAGGCGGCGCCGTCAGTGGTGCGCGCATCCCAGCCGAGGCCCACGACGACGGCGGTGAGGCCGGGTGCCTGCTTGGTGAGCGACACATTGCCGCCCTTGGTGAGATTTACGCTCACGGAGTCCTCCGGGGATGACGACGAAACTGACGCCTCAACCCTAGTCCGGACCGCGCGGAGGCACCTCAGTCGTTGCGGATGATGGCGAAGTAGTAGAGCTTGGCGCCCGGGTCGTAGGCCCAGCCGACCTCGAAGGTCTTCAGGTTGGGGTCGAGGAGCTTGCCGAACTGAAGGATCTTCTGCACGGCCTCGGCACCGTTCGCGGTGGCGAGTTCGGTCTCCGCCCAGCCGCCGGAGCAACCGTTGCCGTTGTGCACCGCACAGGTCT
Source organism: uncultured Actinomycetota bacterium (assembly GCA_963797455.1). Lineage (GTDB taxonomy): Bacteria > Actinomycetota > Actinomycetes > Mycobacteriales > Jatrophihabitantaceae > Jatrophihabitans. Next base: position 182,087 of record CAWCPK010000002.1, read on the forward strand.
GCGCCTGCTCGGAAACTGCGCCCGGAACCGCGGGCTTGCCGTGCCGCGTCCGGTAGTCGTTGACGGCCTGGACGCCGTTGCCGATGTCGCCGTCGAGGACGCAGGTCTGGGGCGTCGGGCAGGTCGTCTGGCCGGCCTGCGGGGAGGAGCTGGACGACTCCGGAGGCGTCGACGTGTCGCCGGGCTTGGTGTGGTGGTGGCGGCGGGGCTGCGTCGTCGACGGGTCCGGGTTCGGGTTCGGCGTGCTGACCGCGTTGTCGAGGGGCCGCTTGCCGTCGCCGGCGTTGCCGCTGTCGCCGCCCGTGCGGGCCACTGCGCTGATAACGATTACGAGCAGGACGGCGACGACCGCGAGCATGACCAACAGCCACGCGGCCCGGCGGCGCAGATCGGATTCGGCGTCCGGTTCGCTGTCGTCGACCACGCGTCGCCCCTTTCCGCTGCCTCGACGAGTCACCAGTATGACGTCCGGGCCGGATAGTTCCGTTGCGGAGGGCGTCGGCCGATTACGTCACTCGAGCAGGGACGCCGCGTGGTCCGGGACCGACTTGAACAACTCGCGTGGCGGACGGTCGTAGTGCGGCGCCGCCGGCCGCGGCGGCAGCTCGATCGGCGGGCGCTGCACCTCGTAGTAAGGGATCGTCGAGAGCAGGTGGGCGATCATGTTGATGCGCGCGCGCCGCTTGTCGTCACCCTCGACCGTCCACCAGGGCGCCTCGCTGATGTCGGTGAAGACGAACATCTCGTCCTTGGCGCGCGAGTACTCCTCCCACCGCAGGATCGACTCGACGTCCATCGGGGACAGCTTCCAGCGCCGCATCGGGTCGTCCAGGCGTGATCTGAAGCGGCGCTCCTGCTCCTCGTCGCTGACCGAGAACCAGTACTTGCGCAGCAGGATGCCGTCCTCGACGAGCAGCCGCTCGAACACCGGGCACTGCGCGAGGAAGCGACGGTATTCCTCCTGCGTGCAGAACTTCATCACCCGCTCGACGCCGGCGCGGTTGTACCAGGATCGGTCCATCAGCACGATCTCGCCCGCGGACGGGAGCTGCTCGACGTAGCGCTGGAAGTACCACTCACCGCGCTCGCGCTCGCTGGGCGCGGGCAGCGCCACGATGCGCGCGACGCGCGGGTTCAGGTACTGCGTGACCCGCTTGATGGTGCTGCCCTTACCCGCTGCGTCGCGCCCCTCGAACAGCACGAGGACCCGGGCGCCTTCGGTGCGGACCCACTCCTGCATCGTCACCAGCTCGGCCTGCAGCCGGTACAGCTCGCGCTCGTACAGGGAGCGGCCCAGCCTCGAGCCGTTGTGCGCGTGCTTCGCGTTCTTGGCCATGCCGGCACCTCCTGGTCAACGCCGAGTATCGCCGGGCAGCCGACGGCGCGTCGACCGCGTCCGGACAGGACGAAGGCCACTATCCGGCCGAACGGGCGCGCGGAACGCTGTGCGCATGGGAGGGACGAAGTCCCGCGGCGCACGCCGACTGCACTGCTGAGCATGCCTGAGACACCCGCGCTGCCGCCGTGGCGATCGGTGCTCGCTGTCGTTGCGCATCCGGACGACGAGTCGTTCGGCCTGGGCGCCGTGCTGTCCGCGTTCGCCGAGCACGCCCGCGTGTCGGTCCTGTGCTTCACGCACGGTGAGGCGTCGACCGTGCACGGCGTCCACGGCGACCTGCGGAGGATCCGGGAGGCCGAGCTCCGCGCCGCGGCCCGCATACTGCGGCTCGACGCAGTGACCCTGCTCGATCACCCGGACACGAAGCTGTCGACCGTTCCGGGCGAGACGCTCGCCACCGAGGTCGTCGCGACGGCTCGGCGTGCGGACGCGGACGGGCTCGTGGTCTTCGACGGCGACGGCGTGACGGGGCATCCGGATCATCGGGCCGCGACTGCTGGGGCGTGCACCGCCGCGCGGACGCTCGGCATCCCGGTGCTTGCCTGGACGATCCCCACGGAGGTCGCCGCGGCGTTGAACGAGGAGTTCCACGCGGGGTTCCTCGGGCATGAGGCATGCTCGATCGACATCGCGCTTCCCGTCGACCGGGAGCTGCAGCGCGCGGCCGTCCACTGCCACTCCTCCCAGGCAGTCCCGTCGAGCGTGTTGTGGCGTCGGCTCGAGCTGCTCGGCAACGTCGAGTACCTGCGCTGGGCTCATCGACCCCGGCAGCGCAGAGCAGCACCCTGTCCGCGCTGATGCTGGACTCGTGCTGCACCGTGCCCGACTGGGGCACGGGCTTCCACACCTACGCCGTCGCGGGATCCCAGCACCATCACGTTCGCGCTGTTACTTGGCGGGGAGTGACCGGGCGTAGGTGAGGCCCAGGCGCACCCAGCGCTCGAACTCGTCGTCGGCCTCGATCGCCTCTGTGTCGACGCGCAGCCAGCCGTCCATCTCGCGGCCGCGCATCTCGAAGCGCCGTGCGTGCGGCTCACGGACCAAGGCTGCCGTCTGTGCGGGGTCGACCCGTAGCAACAGGCCGCCTTTGCCGCTTGCGCTGACTGCCATGTTGCCGTTGATGAGGAAGGCAAGTCCGCCGAACATGGCCTTCTCGGTCAGCCCCTGCTCATCGTGCACGAGCCCGCGGATGCGGTATGCGAGATCCACGTCGTAGGCCATGGCGCGGAGTATCCCGCCCCCCACTGACACCCTTCCGGGCGCGGTCCGTTTGGTGACCCGCCGACGCCGGAGACGTTGCATTGACGCACGACTGGCGATACTGGGATCGACCACGAGAGCGGCGAAGGGTAGCGACGATGAAACAGCGCCGGCTCACAATCGCGGCCCTCGTCTTGTCGTCTGTCATCGCCCTCGCCGGCTGCTCCCATGGATCGAGCAGCCCGCCGGAGTCGAGCTCACCGCCGCCACCGCCGCAGCCGGCGGTGAGTCCGCTGACCGGCGAGGCGCCCTCGGACAACCCGGTGGTGGCCGTCAAGATCGAGGACACCGCCCTGGGCCGCCCCCAGGCGGGCGTCGACAAGGCCGACATCGTCTACGTCGAGCAGGTCGAAGGCGGCCTGACCCGGCTGCTGGCCGTCTTCAACAGCAAGCTACCCACCGTCGAACCGGTCCGCAGCACCCGCCCGAGCGATCCGGAGCTGGCGCTGCAGTTCGGGCACATCATCTTCGTCGCCTCGGGCGGCTCGCACGCCGGGATCGCCCCGCTGGACAAGTCACCGTTGCGCGCGGTCATCAACGACCGAGGCGGGCTGGGCTTCGACCGCGACCCCAACCGGTCCGCGCCGGAGAACTTGCGGGCCAACCTTGCCCGCATCGCCGCGAAGACCAAGGGTCCGAAGGCGCAGAGCATCGGGCTGAGCTGGTCGACACAGCTGCCCGCGACGCGCACGCAACCCGGCGAAGCGGTGCGGACCCGCGTCGGCGGGACACCGACGACCTTCCGATGGAACGCGAGGCTGCACCGCTACCTGCGCATCATCGACGGCGAGATCCAGCACGCCGCCGACGGCAAGGTCATCGCCACACCGAACGTCATCGTCCAGTTCTGCCGCGTCAACGTCTACGCGAAAGACCGCGACGTGCTCGGCAACCCGGCGCAGTACACCCACACGATCGGCCAGGGCCGGGCCGTCGTGTTCCGCGACGGGCGCCGCATCGAGGGCACGTGGAGCAGAGCAGCGGTCGGCGACGGGACGACCTTGACCGCGACCGACGGCACGGCGATCTCGCTCGCCCCCGGCGGAGCCTGGTTCGTCCTGGTCGCCACCAACGCGCCCTTGTCCTGATCACTTGCGGCCGGTTGCGGCGGCGGCGTCAAGGGACGCGGTAAAGGGCGGCTCCGGCGGTCACGCCGGCGCCGACCGCGACGAGAAGGACGGTGCTGCCCGGCCGCAGGCGCCCGCCGGTGTCGCCTCGTGCACGGCGGCGATGAGGGCCGCCGTATGCGTCTGCTGTCGTGGGCGATGGCGATGCGCTCGCTCGACAACGCCGAGGTGCGCCGCCAGGTGCGGCGGCAAAGCCGGCTCGCGCCGGCGCGGCCACGACGAGGTCGACGTCGCGCGAGATCGGTCGACGCGCTGGTCGAGGCACTCGGCGCGACCTTCGCGCCGCGGCAGCGAACACCTCGTCGACCGCGTCTGACGCCGCGATCCGCAGCCGGTTCTTGCTCCGCCTCGTATGGTCACGACGCGCGGAAGGACTCGCCGCCGTCCGGGGAAGTTCGCCCAGCTGAACGGGCCGAAGCCGGACTCGTCGTCGGTCCAGCTGCACAGCAGCGCGCCCCCGACCGCGGCGAACGGGAACTCCGTCGGTCATGCCGTGGCCGGGTCGGCGTCACTGGCCACGACCAGCGCACGGCGGATCGTGCCCGACCGCAGGAATCCGTCGGCCACCTGCAGGGCGGTGAGCGGTCCGCAGGCGCCGTTGGCGATGTCGAAGGAGAACGTGCCGTGCGCGCCGAGGTGCGGATCTTCGGGATTGGCGCCGATGTCTTCCTGGATGAGCGCCGCGAGCGCGGGCTCGCCGAGGTTGCGGTCGCGGTAGAGTCCCGGTATTGATCAGCAGGTCGACGTCGTTCGGCGCGCAGCCGCCTCGTCGAGGCAGGCCTTCGCCGCGCGCACCGCGAGCGCGCAGTGCGCTGTGCCGGACGCGCCACGCCGCGCCTGCGGCGACGGTCGCATCGGTCAATGATCGTGCCCATAGCTGGCCAGCAACTCCTCGTCGATAGTGAGCAGGACGATGCCGATCTCCAGGCCGGAGGCCAGCGCGATCAGCGCGACGGTTTCGCCGGGGTGGATCCGGCCGGCCTCGATCTCCTCGATCAGCGCCACCGTGTGCGTGGTCGACGCGGTGTTGCCGTAGCGGTCGACGGTGATCACGGCGTCGTGGCGGGGTGCGTCGCCGAGGGCGGTGGTCGACCTCGGCCATGCCCTTGCTGATGGCCCGGGCCGATGTCTGGTGGGTGATCACCTGGTCGATGTCGCTCGATGGCGATGCCGACCGCGTCGAGCACCTCCTGCAGCAGGAGCGGCAGTGTCGGCGATCGCCGTCTTGCTGGATCGCCCGCGACTGGGTGAACATCCGCGCGCCGGGCTCGCCGCCGACGCCGTAGGCGAGGCACAGCCGGCTGTGGTCGGCGACCGTGGTGAAGCCCGGCGACGGCTGATCCCGGCGACGCCGTCAGCCGGCGCGTTCCAGCAGCAGCGCGGCTCCCGCGTCGCCGAGCGTCAGCGAGGCGAGCTCGCGGCTCATGACGGTGCGTACGTGGCGTGCGGCGTTCTGGCCGAGCTGGGAGATGTACTCGCCGCTGACGACCAGCCCGCGCTCGACGATGCCCTGCCGGATCCAGTTGTTGAGCACCATGACGCCGGACAGCATCCCGGCGCAGGCGTTCGAGACGTCGAAGGTCATTGCATTGGTGGCGCCGATGGCCTGGGCGACGGCTGCGCTCATCGTGGGCTCGAGCCACTGGGTGAGGCCGTCGCGATACTTCGTGATGCTGCAGTTGATCACCACGTCGAGCGACGACGCCGGACGCGTGCGAGCGGCCCAGGCAGTCCCGCGCCGCGGCGACCGGCGAGGGTGTAGGAGTCGTCCTCGCCGACCGACACCCGCCGCTCGTGGATCCCGGTGAGCCGCTCCAGATCGATGCGGGTGTGATGACGCGTGGACGCCATCAGCTCGTCGGTCGTGAGGTGGGTGGTCGGCAGGTGCCGGCCCGACGCTCGCCAATCGCGCCCGGTACGGCGACCGGGCGGCGTCCGGACCTTCCATCATCAGCCAGCGCTTTGCCATCGCACACGCCTCCACCGTCAACCGTGGCGTGCGCCGGGCCGACAAACCAGAGCCGTAAGCAGGGCTCAAGTCAGGACCAAGGCCTCAACCGGATCCGGCCAAAACGAACGAACGTGGCTCTGGACAACGTGTGTTGGAAGGTCGGTCGACCATGGTCATGATCAGCTCCGCGGCGGGGGCCCAGACGGGGCTCGACGCCGACACCCTCACGATGATGTTGGATGCCGTGCACGACTTCATCGGACATGCGCTTCCGCCCAGCAGGGCGCTGGAGCTCGACCACGAGGACGTGTGCCCCGAGGACCTGGTCCGCGCCATGTGCGGGGACGAACTGGGCGTCCAACTGCTGTTCATCCCCGAGGAGTACGGGGGGATGGGCGGCGGCAGTTTCGACGTGTACCGGGTGTGCGAGCAGATGGCCCGCCTCGACATCGGGCTGGCGACCAGCGTGCTCGCGACCTTCCTCGGCAGCGACCCGCTGTTCGTCGGCGCGACACGCCGAGCAGAAGAAGGACTGGCTGACCCGGATCGCGCAGGACGGGCATCCTGTTCGCCTACGGCGCCACCGAGCCCGAGGCGGGCAGCGACCTCGGCGCGCTGCGCACGACCGCCGCGCCCGGTGGTCGAGGACGGCCGGGTCGCCGGGCTACCGGATCACCGGCCGCAAGCAGTGGATCAGCAACGGCGGCATCGCCGACGCGTACACGATCCTCGCGCTGCGCACCGGGCGGGCCGTCGTGGTTCGTGCTCGAGCGCGGCGCGGACGGCTTCACCGCAGAACAAGCCGGAGGACAAGCACGGCATCCGGCTGTCCAACACCGCCGCGCTGTTCCTCGACGACGTGTTCGTGCCCGTCGAGAACCTCGTCGGCGGCGTCGAGGGGCAGGGGCTGATCCAGGCGCAGCAGGTCTTCGGCTACACCCGGCTCATGGTCGCGGCCTTCGGCCTGGGCGGCGGCTGGTCAGCGCTCGACCGGGCGATCACCTACTCCACGGAGCGCATCCAGGCCGGCGCACCGCTGTCGGAGAAGCAGGGCTACACCCACAAGCTGATCGTGCCGCACGTCGTGCGGCTCGAGGCGGCACGCGCCTCCATCGAGGAGACGGCGACCCGCATCGACGCCGGCGAAGGGCGCCGACGGTGCGCTGAACACCGAGGGCGCGATCGCGAAGTACTTCGCGACCGAGTCCGGCAACGCTGCCGCCGAGGCGGCCATCCAGGCGCACGGCGGCTACGGCTACACCCGCGAGTACCTCGTCGAGAAGATCAAGCGCGACGTCCGGATCACCACGATCTACGAGGGCACCTCGGAGATCATGGAGATGACGATCGCGCGGGACCGCTGGCAGCAGCACCTGAAGACCAGCGGCGAGTTCTACCGCGAGCGGGCCCGCGAGCTGGACGGCGCTGCGCGCGCGGCTCCCGGACGTCGGCGCAGCGGCCGCGGCACTCGCGGCGTCGGCGCATGGCCGCGGTGCTCGAAGCCTGCCGCGTCGGCCGGCTCACCCGTAACCAGCACGTGCTGCTCCGGCTCGGCGAACTGATCGCCTGGGCGGAGTGCGCGGCGCAGCCTGGCGCGCCGAGCGGCCGCGGCCGCCGACGGCACGTCTGCCGACGAAGGCGGACACGCCGATTCGAGCCCGGCCGTCCTCGCCGCGATCAGTCGGGTGTTCGCGCGCGAGGCTGCACACCAAGGTCGCCGAGCAGGGCTCGCGCTGGGTGCGCGGCGCCGCAGCACCGGGCACGCGACCTGACCGGCTTCGACGAGCAACTGCGACTCGACGTGATCCGCGGCCGCGCAGGCCGGACTTGATCGCCGACATGGACCACGTCGCCGACGCCCTCTACGGACGTCTGCCTGAACCGTCACACCCGTCGAGGGGCAACCATGACCGAGCACCACGCCCGAACCCATCGCGATCGTCGGACTCGCCGCGATCATGCCGGACGCGCCCGATGCGTCGGCGTTCTGGACGAACCTGAGGTCCGGCCGGTACAGCATCAGCGACGTGCCGCCGGAGCGGTGGGATCCCGAGCTGTACTACGACCCCGATCCGCAGGTCCCCGACAAGACCTACTCGCGCATCGGCGGCTGGGTGCGCGAGTTCCCGTGGGATCCGCGCGCCTGGCAGCTGCCGATTCCGCCGAAGGTCGCCGACCAGATGGACGACGGGCAGCGGTGGGCGGTCAGTGCGGCCCGGGCGGCGATGACCGACGCCGGCTGGCCGGACTGGGACGTCGACCCCGAGCAGGTCGCCGTCATCTTCGGCAACGCGATCGGCGGCGAGAAGCAGTACGCCACCAACCTGCGCATCCAGCTCCCCGAGGTGCTGCGCGAACTCGAGGCCGCGCCGACCTTCGGCACGCTGTCCGACCACGTGCGGCGCACGATCCTCGAGGAGACCCGCAAGGGCTTCCTCGCCGAACTACGGCGAGATCAACGAGGACACGATGCCCGGCGAGCTGGCGAACGTGCTCGGCCGGCCGGATCGCGAACCTGTTCAACTTCCGCGGACCGAACTTCACCACGGACGCGGCGTGCGCCTCCGGCCTCGCGGCCATCTGGGCGGCGACTCTCGGCCTGGCGACCCGGCAGTACGACGTCGCCATCACCGGTGGCATCGACCGCAACATGGGCGTCGCGGCGTTCGTGAAGTTCTGCAAGATCGGCGCGCTGTCGGCGACCGGCACGCGGCCGTTCGACGCCGGCGCCGACGGCTTCGTCATGGGCGAGGGCGCGTGCGGTCTTCGTGCTGAAGCGGCTGTCGGACGCGCGAGCGGGCCGGCGACCGGATCTACGCCGTGCTGCTCGGCATCGCCGGATCGAGCGACGGCAAGGGCAAGGGCATCACCGCGCCCAACCCGGTCGGGCAACGGCTCGCGATCGAACGCGCCTGGCAGCCAGGCCGGCATCGACCCGGCGAGCGCATCGCTGATCGAGGCACACGGAACGTCCACCCGAGTGGGGGACGCCGCCGAGCTGGAGAGCCTGAACAGCGTGTTCGGCCAGGCCGGCGTCGGCTCCCGGGGCGATCGCGCTCGGCTCGGTCAAGTCGAACATCGGGCACCTCAAGGCAGCCGCAGGGACGGCCGGCCTGTTCAAGCTGGCGATGAGCCTGCACGAGAAGGTCATCGTCCCCAGCCTCAACTTCGTCGACCCGAACCCGAACGTCGACTGGGCGCGGTCACCGTTCCGGGTCAACACCGAATTGCGCGACTGGCGACCCCCGTCCGGCGGCGTCCGGCGCGGCGCCGTCAGCGCGTTCGGCTTCGGCGGCACCAACTTCCACGCTGTCCTGGAGGAGCACGTCCCGGGCCGACACCGCACGGACGAGCCGCGCAGCTTCGCGGGCGAGGACGTGCCCAAGCCGGCGCAGGTGCTGGCGGCGAAGGCTGCCGCACGCGGCGCGCTCGTCGTCGGCGGCGGCTCGGACGCCGAGGTGGTCGAGAAGCTGCGCCACGTCCAGGCCGAAGCCGAACAGGGGCGGGTTTCCGCGCCGGAGCCTGCCGAAGCGGTCGACCGCGGTGCGGGTGGCCATCGACTACGGCGATGCGGACGAGCTCGCCGCGAAGGTCGCGAAAGTCCTCAAGGCGTTCGCCGCGGGCAACCCGGCGATGTGGCGCATGCTGCGGGCGCAGGGCGCGTTCGTCGGTCGCGGACCGGCGCCCAAGGTCGCGTTCCTGTACACCGGCCAGGGCTCGCAGTACGTCAACATGCTGCAGTCCCTGCGCGCGTCCGAACCGATCGTCGCGGCCACCTTCGACGAGGCGGACGCGGTCATGACGCCGCTGCTCGGCCGGTCGCTCTCGTCCTACATCTTCGTCGACGGCGACGACGCGGAGGCGGTCGCGCAGCTCGAGCAGCAGCTGTTGCAGACCGAGATCACCCAGCCTGCCGTACTCACCAGCGACCTCGCACTGACCAGGCTGCTCGCGGCCCACGGCGTGCGTCCGGACATGGTCATGGGCCACAGCCTGGGCGAGTACGGCGCACTCGTCGCCGCCGGAGCGCTGGATTTCCCCGCCGCCCTCGAGGCGGTCAGCGCCCGGGGCCACGAGATGGCCACCCTGCAGATCGCTGACAACGGAGCGATGGCCGCGGTGTTCGGACCGCTGCCGGAGATCGAGCGGATCGTCGCGGAGGAGGACGGCTACGTCGTCATCGCGAACGTGAACAGCTTTGCGCAGGCCGTCATCGGCGGCGCAACCGCCGCGGTCGAGCACGTGGTCGAGACGCTGCGGGCGGCGGGCCTGACGGCGCAGCGGATCCCGGTGAGCCACGCCTTCCACACCTCGATCGTCGCGCCGGTGAGCAGCCCCCTTCAGGACGTGCTGCGCAGGCTCGACGTGCACACCCCGCAGCTGCCGATCTGCGCGAACGTCACGGGCGAGTTCTATCCGGCCGACGCCGACGCGGAAGCGATGATCGACATCCTCGGCCGCCAGGTGGCCGAGCCGGTGCAGTTCGTGAAGGGCCTGCAGACGCTCTACGCCGCAGGCGCGCGGGTGTTCGTCGAGGTCGGGCCGAAGAAGGCGCTGCACGGCTTCGTCGAGGACGTGCTGAGCTCGACGCACGACGACGTGTCTGCGCTGTTCACCAACCACCCGAAGCTCGGCGACGAGACTTCTTTCAACCAGGCGCTGTGCGGCCTCTACGCCGCAGGTCTCGGGCTGACCGCTTCGGCCGCGCGACCCTCGTCGCACGACCACGAGCCCGTCGGCCAGGAGCCGGTCGTCGTCACCGGCGCAGCGCTCGGGCTGCCCGGGACCGAGCGGGTCTTCGACGACGAAAACATCGGCCGCATCCTCGCCGGACAGCAGTTCATCGGCAGCATTCCGCATGACCTGCGCCGCGAGATGGTCGACAAGCACATCACCCGGCTCGTCAAGCCGGAAGCCGGCGAACCGACGTTCGTCACGATCGACGACGAAGCCGACGTCATGAAGCTTGCCGGCCGGCGGGGCGAACTCGACCTCGTGGCCGAGTTCGGGGTCGAGGAGGCGCGCGACGCCGCACTGGATCCGACCACGAGGCTGGCGATCGGCGCCGGCGTCGATGCCCTGCGCGACGCCGGCATCCCGCTCGTCATGGGCTACCGCACGACGACGATCGGTACCCGGCTGCCCGATCGCTGGGGACTGCCCGCAGAGCTGCGCGACGACACGGGTGTCGTCTTCGCCTCCGCTTTCCCCGGGTTTGCGTCGCTCACACACGACGTGCGGCGCGGCACCGAGGACCACGCGCGCCGGGACCAGCTGTCCGCTCTGCAGGCAGTGCGCTCGCAGCTGACCGGCACCGAAGCGGCGGCGACCGACCTGGACAGGCGCATCGCGGCGCTGCAAGACCTGCTCGCGGCCGAGCCGTTCGAGTTCAACCGGCGGTTCCTGTTCCGGGTGCTGTCGATGGGCCACTCGCAGTTCGCCGAGCTGATCGGTGCCCGCGGACCGAACACGCAGGTGAACTCTGCCTGCGCGAGCACGACGCTGGCGCTGTCCGTCGCCGAGGACTGGATCCGCACCGGGCGCGCGCGGCGCGTCGTGGTCATCGCAGCGGACGACGTCACCAGCGACGAAATGCTGCCGTGGATCGGCAGTGGCTTCCTCGCCAGCGGCGCCGCAGCCACGGACGAGCACGTCGAGGACGCGGCCACCCCGTTCGACCGGCGACGGCACGGGCTGATCGTCGGGATGGGGGCTGCGGCGTTCGTCGTCGAGTCGGCGGAAGCGGCGCGCGAGCGGGGCATCCAGCCGATCTGCGAGGTGCTCGGCACCGTCGTCGCGAATAGTGCGTATCCACGGCACCCGGCTGGACGTGAACCACGTCGGCCAGGTGATGGAGCAGGTGTTGCGGCTGGCCGAGTCGCACGGAGTCGACCGGCACACCATGGCCCCAGCCACGATGTTCGTCTCGCACGAGACCTACACGCCGGCCCGCGGCGGCAGCGCTGCCGCTGAGATCAACGCGCTGCGCTCGACGTTCGGCCCGTCCGCGGACAAGATCGTCGTAACCAACACGAAGGGCTTCACCGGGCACGCCATGGGCGCCGGCATCGAGGACATCGTGGCCATCAAGGGTCTCGAGACCGGGATCGTCCCGCCGGTACCGAACTACAAGGAGCCCGACGCCGACCTGGGCGACCTGAATCTCTCGACCGGCGGCGACTATCCCGTCGAGTACGCGCTGCGGCTCGCCGCAGGCTTCGGTTCGCAGATCGCGATGTCGGTGCTGCGCTGGACACCGATGCCCGACGGCAAGCGCCGTGCTCCGGACCAGCTCGGCTTCGCATATCGCATCGTCGACGAGACCGCGTGGCACAGCTGGCTGGCCCGGATAGCTGGCCGGCCAGACGCGTCGCTCGAGGTCGTGCAGCGACGGCTGCGCGTCGTGGACGCGCCGCTTCCGGCGGTTGTTCCGCAGCCGACGCCAGTGGCGGCCGAGGTACCGGCCATTGTCGAGGCACCGGCCGTCGTCGAGGCTCCGGCCGTCGTCGATGCACCGGTCGCCGTGGTGATCACCGACGCGGATATCGCCCAAGCCGTCGTGTCGATCGTGGCGCAGACCACCGGCTACCCACCCGAACTGCTCGACGTCGACCTCGACCTGGAAGCCGACCTCGGCGTGGACACCGTCAAACAAGCCGAGGTGTTCGCCGCCGTCCGGGAACGCTTCCACGTCGAACGCGACCCCGACCTCAAACTGCGCGACTTCCCCACCCTCGCCCACGTCATCGCCTGGGTCCGCGACAAGACCGGCGCCACCCCCGCGACCGCCACCCCCGCGGCCGCCGCCGAACCCGTCGCAGCACCGGCCGAGACACCGACTGCGGTCGCCGACGCGGACATCTCCCAAGCCGTCGTGGCGATCGTGGCGCAGACCACCGGCTACCCACCCGAACTGCTCGACGTCGACCTCGACCTGGAAGCCGACCTCGGCGTGGACACCGTCAAACAAGCCGAGGTGTTCGCCGCCGTCCGGGAACGCTTCCACGTCGAACGCGACCCCGACCTCAAACTGCGCGACTTCCCCACCCTCGCCCACGTCATCGCCTGGGTCCGCGACAAGACCGGCGCCACCCCCGCGACCGCCACCCCCGTCGAGACACCGGCAGCGCCACCGATCGAGACGCCCACCCCGACCGGGACACCGGCCGCGGTCTCAGATGCGGATATCGCCCAAGCCGTCGTATCGATCGTGGCGCAGACCACCGGCTACCCACCCGAACTGCTCGACGTCGACCTCGACCTGGAAGCCGACCTCGGCGTGGACACCGTCAAACAAGCCGAGGTGTTCGCCGCCGTCCGGGAACGCTTCCACGTCGAACGCGACCCCGACCTCAAACTGCGCGACTTCCCCACCCTCGCCCACGTCATCGCCTGGGTCCGCGACAAGACCGGCGCCACCCCCGCGACCGCCACCCCCGTCGAGACACCGGCAGCGCCACCGATCGAGACGCCCACCCCGACCGAGACACCGGCCGCGGTCTCAGATGCGGATATCGCCCAAGCCGTCGTATCGATCGTGGCGCAGACCACCGGCTACCCACCCGAACTGCTCGACGTCGACCTCGACCTGGAAGCCGACCTCGGCGTGGACACCGTCAAACAAGCCGAGGTGTTCGCCGCCGTCCGGGAACGCTTCCACGTCGAACGCGACCCCGACCTCAAACTGCGCGACTTCCCCACCCTCGCCCACGTCATCGCCTGGGTGCGCGAGCGGGCCGGTGCGGCTCCAGTCGCGACCACCGCCGAGGCCGAGTCGCCGGAGCCCGTCGAGCCGCGGCCGGTCGCCGCGGATCTGCTCGCGACCGACCGCTACCCGCGGCGCGTCCCGACGCCCGTCCTGCGCCCTGGCCTCGCATTGTGCAAGAGGACCGGCGTCGCGCTCGACGCCGGAAGCCGGGTCGTCGTGCTGCTGGACGAGGGCGGGGTGGGCCGCGCGCTCGTCGAGCGACTCGACGCCCGCGGCGTCGCGACCCTAACGCTGAAGCCGGACATCGCTACCGATGAACTGTCCGCTGCGCTGGAGGCCTGGCTCGCCGCAGGACCGGTGGACGGCGTCTACTGGCTGGCCGCGGCCGACGACGAGGGACCGCTCGAGCAGCTGAACCTCGCCGAATGGCGCGAGGCCCTGCGCCGCCGGGTGAAGAACCTCTACGCGGCGATGCACCGTCTCGTCGTCGACCATCCGCCGTTCCTCGTCGCCGCAACCCGCCTCGGTGGGTACCACGGCTACGACGAAGCCGGCGCGACCGCGCCGCTCGGCGGCGCGGTGAGTGGCTTCGTCAAGGCCTACCGGCGCGAGCAGCCCGAATCACTGGCGAAGGTCGTCGACTTCCCGGCCGGCCAGGAGAGCGGGACGATCGCCGACCTGCTGATCGAGGAGACGCTGCGCGACCCGGGCTGCGTCGAAGCCGGCCACTCGCAGGACGCACTCCGGTGGACGGTAGGCCTGTCCGACGCGCCGTTCGCGGACGGATCGGCGTTCCCAGCCGGATCGCACGGTCTGGCGCTGAGCCCGGACACCGTGTTCGTGGTCACCGGGGCCGCGGGCAGCATCGTCTCCGCGATCACCGCGGATCTCGCCGCGGCCTCCGGAGGGACGTTCCACCTGCTCGATCTGACGCCCGCACCCGATCCCGACAACGCCGACCTGCAACGGTTCCTGACCGACAAGGACGGCTTGAAATCCGACATCGCCGCCCGGCTCAAGGAGCAGGGTGTGCGTCCGACCCCGGTGCTGATCGAGAAGCAGCTCGCGCAGCTCGAACGGCTCGCCTCAGCGCAAGCCGCGGTGCAGGCGGTCCGTGCCACGGGCGGCACCGCCCACTACCACCAGGTCGACCTCACCGACGCGGACGCGGTAGGCCGCGTGCTGGACGAGGTCCGCAAGACGAGCGGTCGCGTCGACGTCCTGCTGCACGCCGCGGGTCTGGACATCAGCAGGTCCCTCGAGGCGAAGCTGGCGAGCGAATACGACCTCGTGTTCGACGTGAAGAGCGACGGCTGGTTCAACGTCGTGCAGGCGATCGGCGACATGCCGCTCGGCGCCACGGTGGCATTCAGCTCGGTGGCCGGCAGATTCGGCAACAACGGCCAGACGGACTACAGCGCCGCGAACGATCTGCTCTGCAAGATCGCAAGCAGCTGGCGGCGGACCCGGCCGAGCACTCGCGCCATCGCGCTCGACTGGACGGCGTGGGGCGGGATCGGCATGGCGAGCCGCGGCTCGATCCCCAAGATCATGCAAGCCGCAGGCATCGAAACGCTCGACCCCGCGGCCGGCACGCCGTGGATCCGCCGCGAGCTCACGAGCGGTCCCGGCCGCGGCGAGGTCGTGGTCGCAGGCGCCCTGGGCATGATGAGCGCGGAGTTCGACGAGACCGGCGGCCTCGAACCGGGTGCGCTGCCCGGCGCGGACGCGGGCCCGATGGTGGGCACCGTCGAGACGGCAGGCATCTACCGCGGGCTCGTCGTGCGCACGACGCTCGACCCGACCCGGCAGCCGTTCCTGGACGATCACCGTATCGACGGGACGGCTGTGCTCCCCGGGGTCATGGGGATAGAGGCGTTCGCCGAGGTGGCGCGCCTGCTCGTCCCGGACTGGCATGTGGCGGCCGTCGAGGACATCGACTTCCTCGTCCCGCTGAAGTTCTACCGGGACGAGCCGCGCACCCTCACAATCCGCGCGACGGTCCGCCGCGACGGCCGCGACCTGCTCGCCGGGTGCGTGCTCGAGGCCGAGCGGACGCTGGCCGGTCAACCGGAACCGCAGCTCACGACGCACTTCACGGCATCGGTGCGGCTCAGTGCGACCCCGCCCGCGGTGGAGCGCGGGACCGCGATCGCGGAGCCGGAGCGCACCGTGCCGAGCGACCAGGTGTATCGCCTGTACTTCCACGGCCCCGCGTACCAGGTGATCGGCACCGCGTGGCAGCACGACGGCGGCACCGCGTCGCTGCTCTCCGACGCGCTTCCCGACGATCACGTCCCGATGGCATCGCTGACGATCTTCGAGCCGCGGCTGGTGGAGCTGTGCTTCCAGACCGCTGGACTGTGGGAGGCGGGCCGCTACGGCCGGCTGGCGCTGCCACGACACGTCGACCGGGTGCTCCTCCTGCGCGATGCTCGCCCGCCCGGCGGTGCGCTGAATGCCGTCGCCCGGGAATCCGGTGACCACTTCGACTGCTCGGTGCTCGACGCCGACGGCGGTGTCGTGCTGCGCGTCGAGGGCTACCGCACGATCGCGCTCCCCGGGCTTGTGGCCGAGGACGTGCGCGCTGGCCTCCCGGCGGGACCGCCCCAGCTAAGCCGAGCGTGATGCAGACCCGTCGCCTAGCAATCCTCAATCGCGGCGGGCCGGCGATGCGAGCGCTCGACGCTGTCGCGGAACTGAACGCGGACGGCTCGTGCCTGCCGATCACCACGATCGCCGTCTACACCGATCCGGACGCGCAGGCCTGGTTCGTACGGTCGGCGGACGAAGTGATCGCGCTCGGCCCGGCGACCTACGTCGACCCCATCACCGGCAGCCGCACCTCCTCCTACCTCGACGAGGAGCGCGTCATCGCTGCCCTGCTGGCCGCGCACGCGGACACGGTCTGGGTTGGCTGGGGATTCGCCGCCGAGCACGCCTCCTTCGCGCAGCGCTGCGAGAAGGCCGGCATCGTGTTCGTCGGTCCCGCCAGCGAGACGATCCGGATGCTCGGTGACAAGGTCGCCGCCAAGCGGCTGGCGGAGAAGGTGGACGTGCCGGTCGTGGCGTGGAGCGGCGACGCCCTCGCAACGGCCGCCGACGCGCACGAGCCGGCCGAACGCCTCGGCTACCCCGTGCTTCTGAAGGCCGCCGCCGGCGGTGGTGGCCGAGGTATCCGGCTCGTTCGCAAACCGGCCGAGCTGGCCGCCGCTTTCGTCGCGGCGCAGGCCGAGGCGATGCTCGCGTTCGGTGATTCGCGGGTGTTCCTGGAGCAGTACGTCGAGCGGGCGCGGCACGTCGAGGTGCAGATCATCGCGGATCACTTCGGCACCACCTGGGCGCTCGGCGTGCGCGACTGCTCGGTTCAGCGCCGGCACCAGAAGGTGATCGAGGAGTCGGGTTCAACGATCCTCGACGCCGCCGGCGAGCAGGCGATCCGCGAGGCGGCAGTGCGGATCGCGGTGGCGGCGGGCTACCGCAACGCCGGCACCGTCGAGTTCCTAGTCGAGCCGGAGACCGGCGCGTTCCGGTTCATGGAAGTCAATACTCGCTTGCAGGTCGAGCACCCGGTCACCGAGGAGACGTCCGGTGTCGATCTGGTCAAGCTGCAACTGCACATCGCGGGTGGCGGACGACTGGACCCGACACCGCCGGCGACGCGCGGCTACGCGTTCGAGGCCCGGCTGTGCGCCGAGGACCCGCAGCAGGGGTTCGCTCCGGCGCCCGGCCGGATCGCGTTATGGCGCCCGCCCGCCGGGCCGGGCATCCGCGTCGATGCGGGGATCAGCGAAGGCGAGACGATCGCGCCGGAGTTCGACTCGCTCATCGCGAAGATCATCGCGTGGGGCCGCGACCGGTCCGAGGCGCTCGCCCGCTTGCGCCGGGCCATGTCCCGTGCCGTCGTCGTCATCGAGAACGGCACGACGAATCAATCGTTCCTCGTCGGCCTGCTCGCTAACCCCGAGCTGCGCCGCGGCGACGTCGACAGCCAATGGCTGGACCGGCTCGTGGCGGTGGGCGGACACGTCCCGCACGCCGATCCGATCGCCGTCCTGATCGCGGCGGTCGAGGCCTACGACAGCGACGAGGCCGCGGCTCGAGAGGCGTTCCACGCCGGGGCGCGCATCGGACGTCCCGACGCGCCCGAAACCGCCGGCCACCGGGTGCGGTTGCGCTACCGCGGCCGCGGCTACGACATGACGGTGTTCCGCACCGGAGCCGACCAGTATCTGGTCGACATGCCCGACGTGGCCGTCGCCCTGCGCGTGGAGCGGATCGGCCGCTACGAGCGGCGCGCCGTCGTCGCCGACGAGCCGCACGCGATCGTTACCGTCGCGCAGCGGTCGTCGTTCCTGGTCGATGTCGACGGCCGGACGCACCGCGTGTACCGCGACGACGGCGGCGTGGTCCGCGCCGGCTGGCCGGCATTCGTGATCTCCGTGCTCGTCGAGGTCGGCGACCCGGTCGCGATCGGCGACCCGCTGGCGGTGCTCGAGAGCATGAAGATGGAGACAACGGTGCTCGCGCCGTTCGCGGGCGAGGTCGCCGAAGTCTGCGTGTCCCCCAATACCCAGATCGATCAGGGCGCCCCGCTGGTCCAGATCCGCGAGGTGGCTTCGGACGCCGAGCAGCCGATCAACGACCGGCTCGACTTCGCGCCGCTCGCCTACGTCCCTCCGGAGGCCACGAGCCGAGGTCCGAGCAGGTGCGAGGCACTGCACGCCTACCTACTCGGCTTCGAGCTCGACCCGGCCACCCTTGCCGCGCTGACCTCGACACGACCAGGTCCTTGTGACGCGACCGACCCGGACGACCGCCCGAGGATCGATGCCGAGGACGGGCTTCTCGAACTGTTCGCCGACATCTGCGCGCTCTACCGCCCGCTGCCCGACGAAACCTCGGTGGACTACGACACCTCCCCCCACGAGCACGTCCTCGCCTACCTCCAATGGCTCGACGCCGAGCGGGCCGGCCTGCCCGAACGGTTCCGCGCGCAGCTGAGGAAGATGCTCGCTCGGTACGGCGTGGACGGCCTGGACCGAACGCCGGCGCTCGAGCAGGCGGTCGTGTGGATGTGGCGGTCCTTGGGCCGGGCCGACGAGGTGGTTCCGGCGGTCACCACGCTGCTCGAGCGCCGCCTTCGGGACGCCGATCTGCTCAGCGAGCCACCCCCCACTGCTCAGCGCACGCTGCTCGGGCTGCTGGCGCAAGCCAGCCAGGCCCGCTACCCGGACGTCGCCGACCTGGCCCGCGACCTCCTGTTCCACTACTTCGACGAGCCGCTGCTCGAGCGGGCCATCGCCGGCCATCAAGCTGAGATGGCCAGTCATCTCGACGCGCTCGAGGCCGACCCGCGCCGCGCGGACCGGGCGGCGCTGATCGAGCGCCTGGTGCATTGCCCGCAGCCGATGCGCGCCATGCTGCTGGCCCGCTGGCCCGCCGCGTCCCCCGCGTTCCGCGAGGTCCTGCTCGATGTGCACCTGCACCGCTTCTACCGGATCCGGCAACTGCGCGACGTCCGATTCGAAGCATCGCAGAACAGCCCGCTGGCCGCCGCGGACTACGTCCACGAGGGCCACGAGGAACACGTCGTCGCCATGTACGCGCCACTCGAGGAGCTGACGCAGATAGCCGCAGCCGTGGCCGCGCATCTCGCCGCGACCGACCCCGCGACGCTGGCCGTCGTGGACCTCACCCTGTGGCGATCGGGCGACGCGCAGACCGCCGACGAGCTCGCGACCGAACTGGGCCGGCTACTGAGCGGCTGCGCCTTCGGTCGAGCGCTGCACCGCCTCGACGTCACCTTGACGAGCGCGGGCACTGTCGCCGAGTACAAGCGCACGCACCACTTCACGTTCCGGCAGTCCGGCACCGCGTTCGTCGAAGAGCTGCTGTTCCGCAACCTGCACCCGATGATCGCCGAACGACTCGACATCTGGCGACTGTGGAACTTCCAACTGGATCGGCTGCGCTCGGTCGAGGACGTCTACGCCTTCCGCGGCGTCGCCCGCGACAACCCGAAGGACGTGCGGTTCTTCGCGGTGGCCGAAGTGCGCGACCTCACCCCCGCGCTCGACGAAGCGGGACGGGTCGTCGGGCGTCCGCTGCTCGAGAGGATGGGCCTGCAGGCGCTTGCCGCGATGCGCGAAGCGATGGCCGAGCTGCCGCCGGGCCGGCGCCCGCAGGGCAATCGCATCGTCCTCTACGTCCGGCCGCCATGGACCCTGCCGCTGCCGGAGATGCGCGAGTTGGGGCGCCGCTACCACGCCCTCGCGGCGGCGTCCGGCGTCGTCAAGCTCCAACTCCGGGTGCACATCCCGGACGGTGACCACTTCAGGGACGCGGTCTACGAACTCACCGGATTCGGGCAGAGCGGGCTGCGGATGCGCGAGCGCGGAGTGGCCGAGGAGCCGATCCGATCGCTCACCGCCTACCAGCAGAAGGTGAATCGGGCCGGCCGGCTCGGTGCCCCGTACCCCTACGAGATCGTCCGCACCCTCACGCCCCCGAGCGGGGTGGACTCGGACTTCCCGCCCGGCCATTTCGTCGAGTACGACCTCGGGCCGGCGGGCGAGCTCGTGCCGGTCGATCGCCCCTACGGCGGCAACCTCGCCAACCTGGTCGTCGGGCTGATCACGAGCTACCCGGACAAGGTGCCCGAAGGCATGACGCGGGTCGCGATCTTGGGCGACCCGACCCAGCGGCTGGGCGCGCTGGCCGAACCTGAATGCCTGCGGATCATCGGCGCCCTCGACCTCGCCGAGCGACTCGGCGTGCCGGTCGAGTGGTTCGCGTTGTCCTCCGGCGCCCGCATCGCCATGGACAGCGGCACCGAGAACATGGACTGGATCGGCGCCGTGCTGCGCAAGATCATCGAGTTCACGCAGCGTGGCGGCGAGATCAACGTCGTGGTGACGGGCATCAACGTCGGCGCCCAGCCGTACTGGAACGCCGAGGCCACGATGCTCATGCACACAAGAGGGATCCTGATCATGACCCCGGCCAGCGCGATGGTGCTGACCGGCAAGCAGGCGCTCGGCTACTCCGGCGGCGTCTCCGCCGAGGACAACTTCGGCATCGGAGGCTTCGAACGCGTCATGGGCCCGAACGGTCAGGGTCAGTACTGGGCGCCGACCGTCGAGGACGCCTGCCGCATGCTGATGCGCCACTACGAACACACCTACGTCGTGCCGGGCGAGAGGTTCCCGCGCAGACGGCCGACGTCCGACCCGATCGACCGCGACGTGTGCTCGGCGCCGCACCGGCCGGTGGTCGGCAGCGACTTCACCGTCGTGGGCGACGTGTTCTCCGCCGTGCACAACCCGGAGCGCAAGAAGCCGTTCGACATCCGCTCGGTCATGCGCGCCGTCGCCGACGCCGACGCGCAACCGCTGGAACGCTGGGCCCGCTGGCGCGGTGCGGAGTCCGCGGTCGTCTGGGACGCGCACATCGGCGGCCTCCCGGTGTGCCTGCTCGGCTTCGAGTCGCGCGCATTGGCCAGGCGCGGGTTCCGGCCGGCGGACGGGCCACCCAGCCTGGACGTCGGGAACGCTGTTCCCGCAGTCCTCCCGCAAGATCGCCCGGGCGGTCAACGCGGCGAGCGGGAACCGCCCGGTCGTCGTGCTGGCCAACCTGTCCGGCTTCGACGGTTCGCCGGAGTCGATGCGGCACTGGCAGCTCGAGTACGGCGCGGAGATCGGCCGCGCGGTGACGAACTTCGCGGGCCCGATCGTGTTCGTCGTCGTCTCCCGCTATCACGGCGGGGCGTTCGTCGTCTTCTCGAAACGACTCAACGAGAATCTGGAGATCGCTGCGATCGAGGGCTCCTACGCTTCGGTGATCGGCGGCGCCCCGGCGGCCGGGGTCGTGTTCACCCGCGAGGTCGACGCCCGTACGGAGC
The DNA here is from genome assembly GCA_963797455.1 of uncultured Actinomycetota bacterium. Lineage (GTDB taxonomy): Bacteria > Actinomycetota > Actinomycetes > Mycobacteriales > Jatrophihabitantaceae > Jatrophihabitans. The sequence goes on from CAWCPK010000002.1 coordinate 203,435, forward strand.
GCGACCCGCGGGTGGCGAGCCTTCGGGACGAGTCGGCCGCCGGACGAGGTGACGGGCTGCGGGCGAAGCTGCTCGCGACCCGGGCGGCGGTCCGCGCGGAGAAGCTCGGCGAGGTCGCCGCGGAGTTCGACGCGATCCACGACATCCAGCGTGCGGTCGCGATGGGATCGGTGGACGTGATCATCCCCGCGAGCGAGCTGCGCCCGTACGTCGTCGACGCACTCGAACGAGCGCTGGCGCGGATGGCCTGAGGGTCAGGTCGGCTGCCGCAGCCAGCTGTGCGTTGGCCGCGCGCCCAGCAGCAGCGGCAGGGCGTCCAGGCTGCGCGGCGCCGGCAGTGCCGTCTCCCCGGCGACCGTCAGGACGAAGTCGCCGAACCTGCGCCACCAACCGGAAAAGACCTCGCCCTGCACGGAGCGGGCGGACAGTTCGGCCCACCCGTCCGTTGCCGGGGCGACGGTGATCTCCACCGATCGGGTGTCGCGGCGCAAGCCGGTCTCGAGCACCTTCAAGGCGCTCTCGGTCGCGGACCAGATCAGGTTCGCGGCGAGGTTCCGTGCGTCGGCGTCTGCGGCGGAGTTCACGTACCGTTGCTCGGCGGCGGTGAGGTAGTCGCGGACGAAGGCGGCGCTGCGCTCCTCGACGAGTTCGAGGTCACAGCCCACCCGACCTGGATCCTCGCTGAGCACGCACACCGCCCAGCCGGCCCGGTCGGTGAGCGAGATCTGCAGCCCCGCGGGCGCACCGTCCAGGCAAGCGAACGGAGCGCCGGTGGGCCGGTGCCGCACCTCGAGCCGCCGCAGGACGTCGGGCGTCGACGGCAATGACAGGACGCTGCACAGTGCCTGCTTGGCGGTCCATCGCGCGAAGAGAAACTCGGTGCGCCGCTTGGTGAAACGCTTCGACGCTGCGTACGCCGCCTCGGTCTCGGACAGCCATGATGCGTCGTCGGGCAGGTGCTCCTCGCCGCGCGCCAACCACTGCATGCTCACACCATCAGGCTGGGCGTCCACCACCTGCCCGGGTAGGGCCGTCCGGCTCGAGTCTGCGGAGCAGACCTCCCGCCACTTTCATTTATAGCAGGGTTCGGCCGCGCTCATGAGCGTCGAAATATCGATCTAAGGTGGCGACCCTCAGATCGGAGCTGATGACGTGAACCCCCTGACTACCAGCGCGTTCGACCTTCCCGACCACCTCAGCGCGAAGGCCGATCCGAGGCTGATCGCCGGCGACGAGCAGCACTTCGCGGCCATCGCGGAGTGCCTCGAGCAGTCCATCGCCGACCTGTCCGACCGCCTCGCCGCCGAGCGCAGGGCGCCCGGCGGCAAGGGCCAGGCGGCGCTGGACCGCGACCTGCAGATTCACCGGCTGGCGGCCCGCCTGCGCGCCCTGCGGCGCTTCGGTCTGGACCTGTGCCTCGGACACCTGGTCTGTGCGGACGACCCCGAGCCCGGATACGTCGGACGGCTCGGCCTCACGGACAGCGCGGGTCGTCGGCTGCTGCTCGACTGGCGCTCGCCGGCCGCCGAGCCGTTCTTCGGCGCGACCCACGCAAACCCGATGGGGCTGGCAAGCCGCCGCAGGTATCGCTGGACCCGTGGCCGGGTCAGCGACTACTGGGACGAGGTGTTCACCACTGAGGGATTCGAAGGGCACGCGCCGGCGCTCGATGACCAGTCCGCCTTCATCGCCAGCCTGGGCAGCAACCGGTCGGCCCGGATGCGAGACGTGCTCGGCACGATCCAGGCCGACCAGGACGCCGTCATCCGCGCGGGATCCGGCGGCGCTCTCGTCGTCGAGGGCGGTCCGGGCACCGGCAAGACCGTCGTCGCTCTGCACCGCGCTGCCTACCTCCTCTACTCCGACCCGCGGCTCGGTCATCGCCGGGGCGGCGTGCTGTTCGTCGGTCCGCACCAGCCGTATCTCGACTACGTCGCCGACGTCCTTCCCAGCCTCGGCGAGGAGGGCGTGCAGACCTGCACCCCGCGCGACCTCGTCGCCGAGGGAGCGGCAGCGACGATCGAGACGGATCCGGAGGTGGCCCGCCTGAAGTCGTCCGCGAACCTCGTGAAGGCCATCGAGGCGGCCGTCCGGATCTACGAGGAGCCGCCTTCCAAGGGGATGACGGTCTCGACCCCGTGGTCCGACATCAGGCTCCGCGCCGAGGATTGGGGCGAGGCGTTCGAAGCGGCAGCCGGTACCCCGCACAACGAGGCGCGCGACCAGATCTTGGAGGAGCTGGTCGCGATCCTGATGGACAGGGATGACGGGGACGCCTCGGCCGATCTGCTCCGCACGGCGCTGCTGCAGAACAGCGAGCTGCGCACCACCCTCAACCGCGCGTGGCCGTTGCTCGAAGCCGCCGACGTCGTCGGAGACTTGTGGTCGGTACCCGCCTACCTGCAGATGTGCGCTCCCTGGCTCGGCCGCGATGACCTTCAGGCGCTGCAGCGCGCAGACGCCGAGGCCTGGACGGTGTCCGACCTGCCACTGCTGGACGCAGCGCGACAGCGGCTCGGAGACCCGGAGGCGTCACGACGCAGGCACCGTCGCGAGGCCACCGTCGCGGCCGAACGCGAGCGCATGGCCGACGTCATCGACAACCTGATCGCGGCCGATGACGACGGCGAAGGCCTGGTGACGAGCCTGCGCCAGCAGGATCTACGGGATGCGCTGGTCGACGAGACCGCGCTGCCCGGCACCGATCCCGACCTGCTCGCCGGCCCGTTCGCGCACGTCGTCGTGGACGAGGCGCAGGAACTGATCGACGCAGAGTGGCAGATGCTGCTGCTGCGCTGCCCGTCCCGGAGCTTCACCATCGTCGGGGACCGCGCGCAGGCCAGACACGGGTTCCCGGAGTCCTGGCAGGAACGCCTCGAGCGAGTCGGGCTCGACCGGATCAGGCTGGCAACCCTCCGCATCAACTACCGCACGCCGCAAGAGGTCATGGCCGAAGCCGAGCCGGTCATCCGGACTGTGCTCCCGGACGCCAACGTGCCGACCTCCATCCGCGGCACCGGCGTGCCCGTCGTCCACGGATCCGTTTCGGAGCTGCACTCGATCCTCGACACGTGGCTCGCAGCGCATGCGGAGGGGATCGCCTGCGTCATAGGCGATCCCACGTTCCGGGCGACGCCCCGCGTCCGGTCGCTGACCCCGGAACTGGCGAAGGGGCTCGAGTTCGATCTGGTCGTCCTCATCGACCCGGACGCGTTCGGCACGGGCATCGCCGGAGCCGTCGACCGCTACGTCGCGATGACCCGAGCGACGCAGCAACTCGTCATCCTCACGAGCTCCTGAGTCCAAAACCGGCATCCATAGTGGTGGGCGATACTGGGATCGAACCAGTGACCCCTGCCGCGTGACGGCATTTCGGACGGTTTTCGGGCTGTCGAGTCGGCGGTGTCCGTGCCGCTACAGCCAGGATTGTTGGCCTCCGTCGTGTTGCCTCGTGCCGGCCGATGTCGCCTGGTAACTAACCAAGATCAACTGCGGTATGCCCAATCAGTCGCCGGCTGACCTCAGTTCCCCGATCGGTGCCCACGTACCGCCACTCCCCGACCGCGTGGACACCGGCGAAAGTCCTGACGTCTCCGCGCGACGAAACACGCAGGTCGGGCGGCGATGCGGCCAACGCACTATCTTGCCGGCCGAACCGCACGCTATTGCCGATGTCAGGTACGTGCCGGTGATGGATCCTGATGCACCGAGCTGCATGGTCAATCAACCGGCCGTCGCCCAGATAGTGGGCGGTTTCGCCGATTACGCGGCACACGTCCAGGTTGGCGCGGCCCAGTCACGGCTGTCGTTCTGCGCGCGGACCCGATGAGCTGTCACGCTTCGAAGGCGTGTTATCCGGTTTATCGCCGAAGCGCAAACCACAGTAAAACCATTACAGGTCCGAGGGCGCGCGTGCCGGCAGCGCGTCCAAGATCGGGTGAGGGTGAAGTGAGCGTCCCGTGGCGTGGTGGGATTTGGGGTCGTCCGGGCGAACCTCTGCGGCGCGCGCGCACGGTTAGTCAACGTCCCTTTGCGAACACCGGCGACGGCCCGGATCGCTGTTGTGGTGATGAACGCGATCCTGGGGGTGTTGGCGAATCGCAGCAATCGCGGGCTCGGCTGTTCGTCGATCGTGGCATGAGCGGCCGCTATGACGTGTACCAGCGTCACACCGGCCGGGCGATTCGTGTTGTCGTATTCACCCCGTCGGCCTGATCCGGGCCGGACCTGGCTCTGGCTTACGTCACCAGAGGAAGGGGACCAGCCGTTTGTGGCTGGCAGCGTAGGAGCGGTAGTCGGTGCCGAGGTTGTGCATTAGCGCCCGCTCCTCGACTCGGATGCGGAAGACGATGCCGACCGCCGTGCCCACGGTCAGGCACAGCAGCGACCACCAGTTCCCGATGAACAGAGCGACAGCGATGATGACGAGCAGCAGCCCTGCGTAGCTTGGGTGCCGGATCACCCGGTAGGGCCCGTGGGTAATCACTTGCTGATCACCGCTGGCCTGCAAGGTGGGGGTGAAGTACCGGCCCAGCGTATGGAAGCTCCACAGCCGCAAGCCGATGCCGGCCCACAGCAGAGCGAGCCCGATCCAGACCGCATCAGCGGCGGGCAAGATCTTCGCCGACCGTGCCATCTCCGCGAGCAGTCCTGCCACGAGCGCACTGACTCCCACGATGAGCCGAAACAGAAGTTCACTGCTCCAGCTGGCTTTCACTGCCTCGGGTCGGCGAGCGAGGCTCTGGCGCAGCTCGAACAGCACCCAGATGGCCGCCGTCACCACCACAGTCCACCGGAAGATCGGTGACACCCCGGCCATGGATGCTTCCTCTCAACGAGGACCCGCCACTATCGCAGCCAGGCGACGGGGTCACCCGAGATCGCGGGTGACGCTACCGCCGAACCAGACTTGAACCGCATGACGAGGGTGGTGCGCGCACGCTCGACACCGTCACCTGTTCGCCGTCAGGCGATCGCGCGATCGATGCGCTGCGGTGTCACCACATGCTCAGCCGGTGTCTTCGACCGTCTTGGTAGGAACCCAACCTTCGCGCCCGGCCGACGAGCGACACCACAGCCAGCCGCTGGCGAGGTCGTCGGCGAGGACCTCCAGCACCTCCCCGTCCTGGGTCGGCAATTCGGTGGTGTCATAGGGCGTCTGCACGACCGCATTGCCGAAGGACGCCGACAGATGACGCCCCGGCACCCACCCGCAGCCGCGCGAGGTGGTCACGAACACGAACTCGGGCCATTCCGTGTCCCGCTCACCGACCGCGACCGACTCGCCGACCGCCAGTCGCAGCGGTGACCGGTCGGGGACCTGGTGGGCCAGCTTCGCAACGACCCTGCGCACGGACACGATTGTCGTCCACGAGTCACGCTGTGGCCAGCGTGGCTACGCTTGGCCGGCAGCCGAGAGACGGCCGTATGAACACCCGCGTGAGCACTTCATGTCTGGTTGCGCTCGGGTTGGGCTCGGCCGCGCATCTCGTGCGGCCAAGGCACAGCGCGCGAGCGGTCAGCCGGGTGCATAGGTGAGGATCACCGACCCGTTGCCCAGCCTCCGCTCGTCGATGAGCGTGAGGTGGAGTCCAGAGGTGTCCACGTCCTCGAACAGTCGTCGGCCTGCGCCGGCGACGACGGGCCGGATCCAGAACCGGTACTCGTCGACAAGCCGGTTGCGCAGTAGCGTGTCGTCCAAGCGGCTGGTGCCGTATTTGATGAGGTCCCTGCCGGTCTGGTCTTTCAGCCGGGCGATCGCCGCGGAGGGGTCGGGCCCGAGCAGAGTGGCATTCCATGCCGTCTCGGTCAGGGACCGGGATGCGACGTATTTGGGCATGGCGTTCATCAGGTCGCTGTAGGGGTCGCCACTGGTGTGGCCCCAGTTCGCGTAGAAGTTCTCGTAGGTCGCGCGGCCCATCACGAACGCGTCGTAGTTGCCGAGCTCGGTGAGGGACAGGGCGGCGTCCTCGGCGTCGAAGTCGGCCCACCGTTCGGGTGCTTCGGTGATGCCGTCGAGTGAGACGAGGGTCGATTCGATGAGTCTGCGCATTGTCGTCCTCCTTCTTGAACGGTTGATGTTGTGATGTGGCGCGCAACACGCGCTCGTCCACTGTCGCCAGCGCTAGCGCTGCACCAACGGCCGAACCTCGATCGCGCCGCCGAGTCGGGCTGCCGGGAACTGGGCGGCCAGCTCGATCGCCTCGTCGAGGTGGTCGACCTCGAACACGTAGTAGGCGCCGAACACCTCCGGGGTGGTGGCGTAGGGGCCGTCGGCGACCTGGGTCTGGCCGTCGGTCACGCGCACCGTCGTGGCGGTCTCGATCGGCTGGAGCTGCACGCTGTCTCGGGCCCGGGGATCCTGTGCCAGCGCTCGGTATTCGGCGACCACGGCGGTTTGCTCGTCCTCGGACAGCGCGTCGTAGTAGCCGGGCGGGTAGTGGATCAACATCGCGTACTTCATCGGAAACCTCCTGGGGTGGGGCCCTCCTGCGGGCTCAGACGGTGGCCAGCCCGAGGTGTTCGGGCGTCGATGTCGGTGCCGCAGCGGTGGCGGCGGCTGCGTCGTCCAGTTCGCGTTGGCGAACGAGCACGGCGGTGATCGGGACGGCGGCCAAGGCGATCACGCCGAGCACGACGAAGGCCCAGTGGAAGCCGCCGGTCAGCGCGGCCGGGGCCGAGTGGCCGTGGCGCGTCAGCGTGCTGGTGTGGGCTGCGGCGACGGTGGATGCGACGGCCACGCCGATCGCGCCGCCCAGCTGCTGGGTGGTGTTCAGCAGGCCGGAGGCGAGCCCGGCATCGCGCTCACCGACACCGGCGAGCGCGGCGATCGAGACCGGGATGAACGCGAACGCGGTGCCGATGCCGGTGATCAGGAACGGTCCGGCCAGATCGGCGAAGTAGCTGCCGTGCACCGGCACCTGCATGGTCCAGAGCACGCCGCCGCCGATGAGGGTCATGCCGACGGCCATCACGAGCTTGGCCGAGCCCCGGGTGACCAGTGCTTGCGAGAGCCCGGCGAAGGCGACGGAGGCGAGCGATGCGGTGAGCCAGGTGAGGCCGGTGCGCAGCGCCGAGTAGCCGAGCACCTGCTGCATGTACAGCGTGCCGATGAAGATGTAGGCGAAGAAGCTGGCACCGAGCAGGAAGCTGACCGCGTTCGCCCCGGCCAGCGTCCTGAGCCGGAAGATGCGCAGGGGGACCAGAGGGGCTTGCACCCGCGACTCGATGACCAGGAACGCGACCAGCAGCGCCGCCGCGGCGGCCAACAGGGCGACCGTCCGGGTCGAGCCCCAGCCGACCTGCGGCGCATTCGAGATCGCGTAGACGAACAGGACGAGGCCGCCGGTCACCGAGCTGGCGCCGAACGGGTCGTAACGCCGCCGCGCTGCCTCGATGCGGCTCTCCGGTACGACGCGCGGCACCAGGATCAGGACCACCACGCCGATCGGCACGTTGAGGAAGAAGATGTACTCCCAGCCGGCGAAGCGGGTGAGCAGGCCACCGGCGATCGAGCCGAACGTCGCCCCGCCCGCGCCGAGCGCGCCCCAAACGCCGAGTGCCTTGTTGCGTTCGGCGCCCTCGTCGAACATGTTCATCACGATCGACAACGCCGCCGGCAGCACGATCGCCGCCCCGACCCCTTGCGCGGCGCGCATCGCGATCAGGAACGAGTCCGTCCTCGCGAGCGCGGCAGCCAGCGAGGCGGCCGTGAACGTTGCGAGCCCGAGCATGAACACCCGGCGGCGACCGAGCAGATCGGCGGCCCGCCCGCCCAGCAGCAGCAGCCCGCCGAACGCGATGCCGTAGGCCGTCACGACCCACTGCAGGTTCGACTCGGAAAAATGCAGTGACCGACCGATGGTCGGCAGGGCGACGTTGACGATGGTCAGGTCGACGACCGTCATGAAGAACGAGACGGCGAGCAAGCTGAACGCCCGCCAACGGTTGAGCTGGTTCATGGCTGTCTCCTTGAGGTGGGGATCAGATGGGTGTCGATGCCAAGACCGGGAATTCGACATAGCGCGTGAAGCCCGGTTACCGGCGATGGACCGCAGCAGCGGAGCCCGAGCTCATCGACCAGTGGCCGTGCCCGGTCTGCCGGCGCGCGGCGACCACGAGCACGGACCGACTGACTTGGGCGGCGTGCGCGTCGGCGCCGCGGTAGCGGGGCTGAGCGCGCCGAGGCCGGGGGCGGTGCGTGAAGCGCAGGTACCAGCGCAGCAGCAGCCCCATGCTCAGCAGGTAGAAGGACTGCATCGCCCAGATCGGGCCGGGCGGCAGCTCGTACACGTATAGGCAGTACAGCAGGTTGCCGGCGTTGTTCAGCACCAGGTAGGTCAGGCTGTAGGAGGACAGGTCACGGGTGCGGCGGGCCTTGACCAGCATCGGCAGGTTGCCCGTCGCAAAGATCACCGAGGACACCGTGCCGGCCGCCATCGCCACGCTCATCACGCACCTCCTTCGTCGAACTGTTCGTCGGAGGGGTGTCGATGCTGGCGCTGCGGTCTCGACACAGCGGGTGAAAGAATCCGATCCGCGGAGGTGGCGATGCGCTACGTGATCCTGATCTACAGCAACCCGGCGACCGAACAGACCTTCGACGCCCTGCCCCGCGCCCGGCGTGAGGCGGGCATGGCCGCCTTCCGGGCCCTGAACGAGCAGCTGACCGCGTCCGGCGAGATGGTCGCCACCGAAGCGCTGGCCGACCCGTCATTAGGCAAGCAGGTGCACGTCAGCGACGGCCGGATAGTGACCAGCGACGGCCCGTTCCCCGAGGCCAAAGAGCTTCTGGCCGGCTTCTACCTCATCGACTGCGACGACCTGGACACCGCGATCGGCTACGCCGCCCAAGTGCACGAGGCCGCAGCCGGCCTCGACCTGATCGAGGTGCGGCCGGTGATGAACCTCAGCGGATACGAGATGTGATGACCGGGCGCGCGGTCGAAGACGTGCTACGCGAGCAGGCGCCGCGAGTACTGGCCGTGCTGATGCGCCGCTACGGCGACTTCGCCGGCTGCGAGGACGCGGTCCAGGAGGCGCTGCTCGCCGCCGCCCAGCAGTGGCCAACCGCCGGGGTGCCGGCCAACCCGACCGGCTGGCTGGTCACCGTCGCCGCGCGCCGCTGGGTCGAGCAATGGCGCAGCGACACCGCGCGGCGCCGCCGAGAAGAGATCGCCGCGAGCCAACAGCCACCACCCCCCGACCCGGCCCCGGACACCGACGACACACTCACCCTGCTGGTGCTGTGCTGCCACCCGACGCTCACCCCGGCCTCGCAAATCGCGCTCACCCTGCGGGCCGTCGGCGGACTGAACACCGGCGAGATCGCGCGAGCCTTCCTGGTGCCCGAGGCCACCATGGCGCAGCGGATCAGCCGCGCCAAACAAACCATCAAAACCAGCGGAGCCCAGTTCAGCACACCACCGCCCGAGGAGCTGCCGACCCGGCTGGCCGCGGTGCTGCACGTGCTGTACCTGATCTTCAACGAGGGCTACACCGCAACAGCCGGCGACGCACTGGTCCGCGCGGACCTCTGCGCAGAGGCGATTCGGCTGACCCGCCAACTGCACGACGCCCTGCCCGACAACGGCGAAGTCACCGGCCTGCTCGCCCTGCAACTGCTCACCGACGCGCGTCGACCCGCCCGCGCCGGACCGGATGGCGCCCTGATCCCGCTCGCCGAGCAAGACCGCGGCCGCTGGGACACCCGCGCCATCACCGAAGGCACCGCACTGATCCGCGGCGCGCTCGCGTCCGCCCCCGTCGGTCCCTACCAGCTGCAGGCCGCGATCGGCGCCCTGCACGACGAAGCGGCCAGCTACCACGACACCGACTGGCCGCAGATCCTCACCCTGTACCAGCTACTCGAAAGCCTCACCCCCGGGCCGATGATCACCCTCAACAGAGTGATCGCCCACGCCATGGTCCACGGCCCCGCCGCCGGTCTGCAGGAACTCGCCGCCGCCGAAGCCGACCCGGCCCTCACCGGCCACCACCGCGCACACGCTGTTCGCGCCCACCTGCACGAGCAGGCAGGCGACGTCGACGCCGCCCGCGAGCAATACCAGCTAGCCGCGCGCCGCACCCTCAGCATTCCCGAGCAGCGCTATCTGCACGCGCGCGCGGCCGCGCTGCGGCAACGGGGCGGGAGCTCGGGGCCAGTTGCATGAGCTTGCGTGTTTCAGCCGCGGCTCGCCATCGGACGCCATCATGCTGGCCGTACGGCGCAACCGTAGATCGAATCGGGTCAGTCGATTCGGGCGGACAGCTCGCGCAACTCCTGCGCGCGACGCAGCCACTCCTGCGCGACGACGAGCGCCTCATCGAGGAGGGCGAACTTGTCACTTCGGCCACCGATCGTGACCTCGAAACCGCTGAGGGTCATCTCTATCTCCACCGTCTTCAACACGGACACTCACCTCCATCGTGTGGCTCAGCCGCGGACGGCTCTACCTCTACGTCGAAGCCAGGCCGCCGAATTCGACATCGTCCGCGCGCAACAGTGCGAACGCGGTTGCTTGCCAGCAGACGCAGCGCCTCAATCCGCACGGTCGTGACTCCCGAACGCTGGACCAACCTGGTCCGCTCCGTCTGCGGCCCCGCGCTCCATGCGGGCTGCCCGACAACGTTTCTTCGACCCGTTGGCTGCGGTTGCGGGATGATCGCTGGATGAGTTCTGCCGATTCACACCGAGCGACGTGAACGAGACTGCTGCGCTGCGTGTCGAGGGTCTGGGCAAGCGGTTCGGTGAGCGGGTTGCTTTCGAGGATGTTTCGTTCGAGATCGGCTACGGCGAGGTGTTCGGGTTCCTCGGCCCGAACGGCGCCGGTAAGACGACGACCGTGCGGACGCTGGGCACGCTGATCGCGCCGACATCGGGGACGGCGACGGTGGCGGGTTTCGCGCTCACGCCCGGCAACGGTGTCGAGATCCGGCGCCGGATCTCGATCATGCCCGAGTCGCCGGGGCTGTATCTGCGCCTGAGCGTGGCGGAGAACTTGGCGTGTTTTGCCGAGCTGTACGAGGTGGCGGACCCGAGGCAGCGCATCGACCAGGCGCTGCGGGCGGTCAAGTTGGCCGACCGGGCCGGTGACGCCTGCGGCACGCTATCCAAGGGGCTTCGGCAGCGGGTGGCGCTGGCCAGGGCGCTGCTGAACGAACCCGAGGTGTTGTTCCTCGACGAGCCGACCTCCGGCCTGGACCCGGTCGCGGCGCGCGATGTGCACGAGCTGATCGGCGAGCTGCGCCACCGCGGCGTCACGATCTTCCTCACCACCCACCGCCTGGAGGAGGCCGAGCGGCTGTGTGACCGCGTCGCCATCCTCAACACCACACTGCGCACCATCGGGCGTCCGGCGGAGCTGCGCGACCGGCTGTTCGCCCGGACGCTGACCGTGCGCACCGTCGCCGAGCTTGCCGAGCCGGGCCGCGTGTTCGCCGGCCTTCCCGCGCTGGACAGCTGGCGCCGCGACGGACCGGGCGGCTACGTGCTGGCCGTGTCCGACCCGGCGGCGACCGCGCCACCGCTGACCCGCGCCCTGGTGGCGGCCGGCGCCGACGTGCTGTCGATCAGCGAGTCGCATCACTCGCTGGAAGACGTCTACCTCGAACTCATCGACGAGCACGACGAGGCGGGGCGAACATGACCGTGAGCGGCCGGCGGGTGCGGGCCATCTTCGGCAAGGAGCTGCGGGAGTACCGGCACAACGGCAACATCGTCTACGCGATGGTGATCTTCCCCGTCGTGTTCCTGATCCAGCCGCTCATCCAGATCTTCACCCTGCCCAGCTCGGCATCGACGACGCTGCACCACGAACACTCCCTGGTCTACATGCTGGCCATCCCCGCCCTCGTGCCCGCCGCGCTCGCCTCCTACTCGATCGTCGGCGAGCGCCTGCAGGGCACCCTCGAACCGATCCTGGCCACCCCCATCCGCCGCGAGGAACTGCTGCTGGGCAAGGCGCTGGCCGCGTTCGTGCCGTCGCTGGCGGTCTCCTACGCCGTCTACGCGCTGTTCGTCGGCATCGTCGAACTGTTCGCCCACCCCGGCGTGGCGCCCGCGCTCATCCAAGCCTCGACCCTGCTCGCCCAGCTGCTGTTCACCCCGCTACTGGCCGCCTTGTCCATCTGGGTCGGCATCGCCGTCTCGGCCCGCTCCAGCGACCCCCGCACCGCAGGCCAGCTATCCATCCTGGTCAGCCTCCCGTCGGTCGCGGTGACCACGCTCATCGCGTTCAACGTGATCCCCGCGACCCTGCCCGTGGCCCTCGCCTTCGGCGCCGGGCTGTTGATTCTGGTCCGCATCGGCTGGCGGGTCGCCTCGGCGAACTTCGACCGCGAACGACTCATCACCGGCAGCAAGTAGCGACCCGCAGCAACTCGTTCCGCAGTGCCCATAGACATTGACCAGAAGGAGACGAGAACTCATGCGCTACACGATCGCCGCCACGCTGCAGCGTCCCTACCTCAGGCTCCACCAGTTCCTCTACCAGCACTCCGGCGGGGTCATCGGTTCGCGGATCCTCGCTGGTGCCCAGGCGCTGCTCCTGACGACCACCGGTCGACGAAGCGGGAAACCGCGTACCTGCGCCCTGATCTACCTCAAAGACGGTGACCGGCTGGTCGTGGTGGCCTCCAACGGAGGCAGTGATCATCCGCCGGCGTGGCTGCTGAACCTCCAAGCCGACCCCGACGTCGGCGTCAAGATAGGCCGAAAGAAGTTCGCAGCGCGAGCCTCGGTCGCCCCCGCCGAGGAGCGCGAACAGCTCTGGCCGCGCGTCAACCGGCACAACATGGGCCTCGCTCCGATCCTGCACCCCGGCGCGCGGGGCCGATACGACGTCTACCAGCGGCACACAAGCCGCCAGATCGCTGTCGTGCTGCTGGAACGAGACAAGGAACAACCGTGAGGCTGCGTCCTGCAAGCCGAACCACGACCGGGCAACGGTCCCCATTGATGGGTGCGAATCCCAGACCTCGACTCGACCGGCCGTTTTCATTGCGCTGGATGGTGCCGGTGCTGGTGTGAAGTTCCGGGTGGCGGGCCAGTGGTCAGCACGCCCAGCTCGTCGACACCGACAGGCCAAGCGGCCTAGACCCCGTCGAGAAGCCCGCGGAGGGCAGCGGTGTAGGCATCGAGCGCCAGGCGGCCTTGCTGGGTCAGCGCTATCGAGGTGCGCGAAGCTGTCCCGTTGCCGGTCTTGTCGCTGCTGAGGTAGCCGGCGTCCTCGAGCTTGCGCAGGTGCGTGATCAGGTTGCCGGGAGTTAGGTCGAGCAGACTCTGCAGGCGGGTGAACGACAGGGCGTCACCGTGGCGCAGCGCGGCCAACGTCACCACGATCCGTAGCCGTGCGGGCGCGTGGATCAGCGGGTCGAGCGGGTCGTCGGTTGTCACTGGAGGGAACCGCTAGGCGCCGGCCGTGGACCGTGCGATCGAGCCGGTTCGCTCCCACCGGAAACGGAGCACGCCCTGGACCAGGAGCAGTAGGCATCCAGCGACGGCAAGCACTCCCCACACGTCGGCCGGACCGGCAAACGCACCGCCCGCCGCGACGACGATCATCGCGATCCCACCCGCCAGCTTCCACCAATCTTCTTTCGCTGCTGCATGCCCGGCCAGGACCGCGCCGACGACAAGCCATGGTGCAGCGGCGTCGAAGACGCCGTAGACGATGGCGGCACTGAAGCCGTCGTACTTCAACGCGCCATCGAAGACGTAGACGCCGACGACTGCGAAGACAAACGGGATCGCCATGGTGCGGGCTTCCTGTCGAGACCGTCCGCTGACCCCGGCGGTTGCGCGGAGGTATACCGCGACGCTCACAAGAGCCGCGACCGCGACCAGGATGTACACGACGCCGATGGCGTCGAGACTCGGGCCTGTGTACGGGTCGTGGCCACGCGAGGAGGACCAGATCGCGCCGTAGATTGCCAGCACCACCAGCGCGGAGAACACCGAGAGCGCCGGCTTGTCGCTCGTGAGCCTGCGATGGGTCTCGCGCTGAGTTCGCTCCAGCACGCTCGCCGCCTCATGCGGATCCAGCCAGCCGTCCTCGTCCGCCGGTGCGGTCTCGTTGGCATCGGGCTGTTCGTTCACGGCGGCCTCCAGGCGGAAACTTTGTACCGCAAACCATAGGGCAGTTTGCGACACAAAGTCAATGCTGATCCCTGACCGGACCCGATACGTAAAAGTCACCACGCTCGGGTGGGGCAGCAAGCAGAGCTGCACGAGGTGATAGACCAAGCCGGCCGCACGCCAAGTTGGAAGCAAAGGCGCTGCTCGCGCGATCGGAGGAGCGATCTGGCATTGGGTCGGTAGGCTCTTCGAACGTGACCGAGAGGTACGACGACGGCACGATCGTGTGCGGCCCCGATCGGCTCGAAATCCACTCCTACTACTTCCCATTCGGTTCGAAGAGCGTGCCGTACACGCAGATCCAGGGGCTCCAGCGCATCGAGATCAAGGGCATTTGGTCGGGCAAGTGGCGCCTGTGGGGCACGGGCAACCCGCGGTACTGGGCAAACCTCGATAGACAGCGACCGAAGAAGAAGATCGGCTTCGTCGTCGATCTCGGACGCAGGGTCAGTCCCGTCGTCACCCCCGACGAGCCCGACGCGTTCGAGTCCACGCTCCGCGACCGAGCGAACCTGGGACCGGGCGACGCCCGCCAGATGAAGGGTCCCTTCATCTGACCGGCCGCGAGCTGCGCGCCATAAGCCGAGACAACGGACGACACATCGAGGTCGCTACTTCCGGGCGACGGCGGCGCGGATCTCGTGGTCGATGCGGCGATGAGCCGCGGTCGCTGGAACCAAGACGTTAGCCACAGCAACTGACCGCGATCATGGTCGCGTCGCCCGGTCCAGGTGACGCGATCGGGTGCGGCGGGCAGCGCGTCGGCTTCGGGCTCGTTCAGCCAGCTGACGAAGGTGTGCTGGTAGCGCCTGGGCGGGATCGCCAGGACGCGCCGGATGACGCCGCGTGTTCGGGGTGCAGCAGCGCGGCGTATCCGAACAGGGAGTGGATCGCAGACGGCCGCCGGTTGCGGGTGCGGGCCTGGTTGCAGCGCTCGTGTTGCGCGGCGCTCCGTGACGCAAAGCTTCGGGGCCTTTTCGATTCGCCCGCACGGGCGATGGAGTGACACGGCATGGTCGGCGAAGATGCGGGCGCGCATACGGTTCGAAGACCCGCCCGGTCATGACCGAGGCGTAGGTCGACGACGGCCAGCGGCGTATCTCTCCATCGGCGGCGCAGGCGCTGGTGATCGGCAAGGAGCGGGCGACCGGCACCACAGGCTAGCTCCGGGGAATATCGATCGGCGCTTCCTCGACGCGGCGGTTTGACCTTGACCATGGGGGAAGCCGCAGGCTTTGTCCGGCAACTGTCATGTCGATGAGGAGCGAGCGCGTGGATCAGATGGGCATCGGAGAGTTCGCCAGACGCTCGCGGCTATCCGCGAAGGCGCTCCGGCTCTATGACGAGCTGGGTCTGCTGCCGCCGGCACGGGTGGATGAGGACTCTGGCTACCGCTTCTACGAGCCCGGCCAGCTGGGGAAGGCCCGTCTGATCGCGGCGCTGCGCCAACTGCATTTCCCGCTGGCAGAGATCAAGGCGATCCTGCCACTCGAGCCGATCCAGGCGGCAGAACGTGTCCGCCAGTTCTGGGCCGCGACCGAGACCAAGCACTCGTCCCTCCGTGCGCTCGCTACCTACCTGATCGACGAGCTGAGCGGAGCGAGGTCTGTTGTGTATGAAGTCAAGACGAGAGAGATTCCCGAGCGGAGCCTGCTGTGCGTGAAACGCAACGTCACCGGCGAGCGGGCGGCATGGGCGTTCGGCAAGGAGTTCATCGCCCTGCTTCGCCACTACAAGCTGCCGGAGATCGAGGGACGCGCCGGCGCATTCTTCTGCATCTTCTGGGGTGAGGTCAGCGAGGACAGTGACGGTCCGATGGAGTGGTGCCGTCCCGTCCCTGAAGACCAGGCGGAAGCGCTCGCGGCGCGCTGCCCCGAGCTGACCCTGCGGACCGAGCCCGCCCACGGGGAGGCGTTCGTGAAGATCGGCGACGGGCAGATCGACGACGCCGACTGGCAAGTGGGCTCACGATCGCTGGAGACTTGGAGCGACCAGCAGCAGCACAACATCGACGTACGCGTGGCCAGCCTGGGTTTGCGGATCACCTATCACCCCAGCGAATTCGGCCAGGACACCTACCAAGACTTCGCGCTCCCGTTTACCGGTCAGGTACGCGGGTGACGGCGGTCGTTAGAGCCGAGTCGTTGACCAAGCGCTTCGGTGAGGTCGCGAGCGGTCACGGATCTGTCATTTGCGTTGGAGGCTGGGACGATCACGGGCTTTCTCGGCCCGAACGGCGCTGGCAAGACGACGACGCTGCGGATGATCCTGGGCCTGGTAGCGCCGACGAGCGGACGGGCGCTGGTGTTCGACCATCCCTACGCCGAGTTGCCGCACGCAGCAATGCGAATCGGTGCCGTGCTCGAAGCGACCGATTTCCATCCCGGCCGAACGGGCCGCGACCACCTGCGGATGCTCGGCCAAGCCGTCGATATTCCTGACTCTCGAGCAGACGAGGTGTTGCGCCTGGTGGAGCTCGATCATGCCGCCCGCCGACGGGTGAAGGGATACTCACTGGGGATGCGCCAGCGGCTCGGGCTGGCGGCGGCACTACTCGGCGACCCGGAGCTCCTGGTCCTCGACGAGCCGGCCAACGGGCTCGACCCCGAGGGCGTGCGCTGGCTGCGCGACTTCCTGCACAGCCTGGCCGCAGAGGGCCGCACGGTCCTCATCTCCAGCCACGTGCTCGCCGAGGTCGCCCAGACCGTCGACCGGGTGCTGATCATCAGTCGCGGGCGGCTCGTGCTCTCCTCCCCACTGGCAGAACTGACCGCCCGGGCCGGCGGCGCGGTCCGCGTCCGCAGCAGCGACCCGCAACGGCTCACCAAGGCACTACGTGAGGAGGCGCTACAGGTGACCACGGGCGCCGACCACGCGCTGCTCGTCCAGGGAGCATCGAGCGAACAGGTCGGCGAGATCGCCTTCGCAGCCGGCGTCCCGGTGCACGAGCTGGTCAACGATCGAGAGTTGCTGGAGGACATCTTCCTCGAACTGACCTCGGAGGCACCGGCATGACCGCCCAGATCAAGGCAGAGCTGCTCAAACTTCGCTCCACCCGGACCGCGATCGCCCTGATCCTCGCGATGATCGCGCTGATCCTGCTCATCACGCTGCTCACCGGGCTGCTCAGCCACCCGAGCGGCCTTATGGGCGAGGAAAACCAGCGCACGCTGCTGAACATAAGCAGCTTCGCAGGCGTGTTCTCCGCCCTGGCCGGGGTCTTGCTCGTGACCAGCGAGTACCGCTTCGGCACGATCCGTCCGACGACCCTGTTCAACCCCGTGCGCTCGCACGTGCTCACCGCCAAGCTCGTCGCCGGCGCGCTGGCCGGCGTCGCGTTCGGGGTTGTCGGCGAGGCAATCAACTGGTCGGTCGGCTGCGCGGTGCTCGAGGGGCGTGGCATCACGATCGTGCTCAGCAGCGGCGACATCCTGCTGCTCACCCTCGGCGGGCTCGCCGGCACGGCCCTGTGGGGCGCGATCGGCGCCGGCCTCGGCGCGATCATCCACAACCAAGTCGGCGCAGTCATCACCCTGCTCGCCTGGGGGCTCGTCGTCGACAACCTCCTGTTCGGCCTCGTCCCCTCGGTCGGGCGGTTCACGCCAGGCCGTGCCTCGGACGCACTCATGGGTCTCCGAGTCCATCACCTGGTCTCGCCAGGCGTCGGCGCGATCACGTTGATCGCCTGGGTAGGCGCGCTGGGGATGCTCGGTATCGCCCTGTCCGCTCGGCAGGACATCAACTGACTCCCTAGGCGACCGGGCATCGAGTCACGGCAACGGCGTACCAGTGACCAGGAGATCCTGAAACGCGGCAACGGCCAACCTGTCTGTTGCCCCGGCCTGGCCTCCTCCGCGGCACGAGCCGACCTACCCGGAACGATTCTCCTCTCGCACGAACACGCGCTGCGCATTCCGCTCGGGATCGACGGTTCGTTCCTCGCGCCGTGGGGACCGTGCCGGTGCATGTTTATGCACGACGCAGTAGTTCGGGAATGCGCACGCTATCGCCGCCGACATGAGCGGTCAGTGCTACGGCCAGGTTCCGAGGATCGCGTTGCCGCCGGCGATCGCGATGCAGGTCGCTGGACCAGGCATTCGGCCCGGCGGTAAGGCTCACGGGGCTCCTTCGACCCAGTGATAGCGTAGGATATCGACCGGAGGTGGCTAGATGTCAGATGTCCTGATCCGAGATGTTCCCGATGATGTCCTCGCCGCGGTCGAGTCACACGCGGCGAAGCTCGGTCTGTCCCGCAACGAATACCTGCGGCGCCAACTCGCCCAAGACGCAATGCGGTCGACCACCCCTGTCACAATGGACGACCTGCGGTGGTTCACCGACACATTCAGCGATCTTGCCGATCCGGAGGTCATGCAGCAGGCGTGGAAGTGACCTCCGCTACCGAAACACGGCGCTGGCTCATCGACAAGTCAGCACTTGTCCGCCTAAGCGAGAGCCTGGACGCATCGGAGTGGATCTCACGTATCGATCGAGGACTCGTGCGCATCGCCACGGTCACGATCTTGGAGGTCGGATTCTCTGCGAGATCAGTAGATGATCTTCGCGCCAAGTTGCGCAGGCCTCCCGTCTCGGCGATGCCTGTCGAGAACGCGACTCCCCGAGTCGAGGCGCGCGCCGTCGAAGTTCAAGACCTGCTCGCAGGGTTCGGCCATCACCGGGCACCATCGGTTCCAGACTTAATGATCGCCGCGATCGCTGAACTGGCTGGACTGGCCGTGCTTCATGTCGACAAGGACTTCGAACTGATCGCAGGAGTCACCCAGCAGCCAACCGAACGGCTTCGCCTCACGTAGCCACATTCGGCAAGAATCTGGGACTATCCGAATTGGTGGGCGATACTGGGATCGAACCAGTGACCCCTGCCGTGTGAAGGCAGTGCTCTCCCGCTGAGCTAATCGCCCGGGACGGCCGGCGCGGGCGCGAACCCCAGCACGGCGCACCAAGACTACAGGCCCGATCGGCGCGTCACGAACCATCCGGCCAGGACGATCCCGGCGAGCAATGCGAGCGACAGCAGCGCGCCGGTGAGCCGGATCCACAGCGGCTGGGCCGCGAGCCAGCGGGTCCATTGCGCGAAGCGCCTGCGCACCCAGGCCAGCAACCGCGCCGCCCACGCGTACTCGCTGGCGAGGATGCCGAGCCCGCCGAAGATGATCAGCCAGCCCGGTCCCGGCAACGGCAGCAGGACGATGCCGATGGCAACGACGGCGACGCCGACGACCGTGACGGCCAGCCGCCACACGAGCCGCCCACCGGGCAGCGCGCGGACCCGCGCGCGCACCGCACGTAGCCGCGAGGTGCGCGACTTCGCCGGGACGTCCGCGCGTGCCATCATCGAAGCCGTTTCAGTCGGTCCGAGCGCGATCGGCGAAACCCGCGTCGACATCCGCGAGGAAGGACCTGAGGAGTGCGGTCACCGCCTCGGGCTGCTCGATCGTGCTGGAGTGCCCGCTGTTCGCGACGACCTCCAGCCGCGCCCCCGGGATGAGTTCAGCGATCTTGCGCGACTGCTTCGGTGGCGTGGGGTGATCGTGCTCACCGACCGCGACCAGTGTCGGTGCCTTGATCGCGCGGATCTCGTCGGTGACGCCGGCGCGATCCGCCACCCCGATGACAGCCTTTCGGATGCCGTTGCGATCACACTCCGAAAGCATGCCAATCCACTCGTCGATGGTCGGCTTGTTCCGCGCATCCGCGCGGTACGCCGGCCCGAACATCTCCTTCATGATCGAGCCACGCAGCGGACCGAACCCGAGGAAGCGATAGGCCGTCGCGAGAAGCCGGTACTTGGTCGCCGGGTACCGGTCCTCCGGCTCCGCGCTGGTGTCCAACAGGACGAGCGAACGCACCAACTCCGGCCGGCGCGCGGCGACCCGCTGACCGACGAAGCCACCCATCGACAGGCCGACGTAGTGCACCGAATCGCCGCCCGCCACCTCCTCGACGACCGCGATCGCGTCCCCGGCCAGGGTGTCCATGTCGTAGCCGGCCTCGGTCGGCGGCGACGCACCCTGGCCCCGCCAGTCGATGGCGACGCAGCGGTAGTCCGCGCGCAGTGCCTCGATCTGCGCGGTGAACATCCAGCCGCTGAAGAGCAGCCCGTGCCCGAACACGATCGTCGGGGCGTCCGGGCGGTCGTTCGGCGCACCGGTGTCGGAGTACGCGACGGATGCACCGTCGACGGTCAAGGTCGGCACGTCGTCTCCTCGCCTCGGTTAGGCACACGGTATCCAGCCCCGGCAAGACCCGGGACGGCACCGCTCAGGAGCGGACGAGGCGGGTGATCGCCTCGGCGGCCTCCTTGACCTTGGCATCCGCCTCCGGGCCACCGGCGCGTGCGGCGTCGACGACACAGCTGCCCAGGTGCTCCTCGAGCAGGCCCAGCGCCACCGACTGCAGCGCCTTCGTCGCCGCGCTGACCTGGGTGAGGACGTCGATGCAGTACTTGTCGTCGTCGATCATCTTGGCGATGCCGCGTACCTGGCCCTCGATACGGCGCAACCGCTTGAGATAGTCGTCCTTGTTCGCCGTGTAGCCGTGCACCTGAGGCCTCCTCGGAACCGCTGTCCGAAGCATACACACATACCCCCATGGGGTACGATCGTCGGATGGCCTCCGCGTGGGACGGACTGCTGCACGCACTGCGCATCGCCGGCTCGATGACGTGGCAGGTCACCTGGTCGCTCATGCTCGGCTTCACCCTCTCTGCGATCGTCGAGTCTCTGGTGCGCAAGTCGACGATCGCCGGCCTGCTCCCCGACGATCGGCCCCGCAGCCTCGCCACCGCCACCGGCCTGGGTGCAGCGTCCTCGTCCTGCTCCTATGCCGCCGTCGCCCTCGCCCGGTCGCTGTTCCGCAAGGGTGCGGACTTCACCTCCGCGATGGCGTTCGAGTTCGCGTCCACCAACCTGGTGATCGAGCTCGGCCTGATCCTGGCGCTGCTGCTGGGTTGGCAGTTCACCGCCGCCGAGTTCGTCGGCGGGCCGGTCATGATCGTCGTGCTGGCGTTGATCTTTCGACGGTTCCTCTCCGACCGGCTGCGCAGCCAGGCGAAGGAGCAGGCCGAGCGAGCAGTCGCCGGGTCGATGGAGGGCCACGCGGCGATGGACATGTCCGTCGGTGGCGAGGGCTCGTTCTGGCGACGGCTCGGCAGTCCGAAGGGCTTCACGTCCGTCAGCCACAACTTCGTCATGGAGTGGGCGGCCGTGCTGCGCGACATCGTGATCGGGTTGCTGATCGCCGGTGCCGCGGCAGCGTGGATCCCGGACTCGTTCTGGCAGCACCTGTTCTTCGCCGATCACCCGCTCGCCGCCAAGATCTGGGGGCCGTTGATCGGCCCGCTCGTCGCGATGGCCGCGTTCGTCTGCTCGATCGGCAACGTGCCGCTGGCCGCGGTTTTGTGGAACGGCGGCATCAGCTTCGGCGGGGTTGTCAGCTTCATCTTCGCCGACCTGATCATCCTGCCGATCATCGCGATCTACCGGAAGTACTACGGCACCCGGATGGCGCTGTTCCTGACCGGCACGTTCTACCTGACGATGGTGACGGCGGGCTACGTCATCGAGGTGCTGTTCACTCCGCTGCATCTTGTTCCCGGCGGACGGCGGAACGCGTCGGTCGGTGCCGATGGGGTCAGCTGGAACTACACGACCTGGCTCAACATCGTCTTCTTGATCCTCGCCGCCGTCCTGGTGGCGCGGTTCTTCAGGACGGGCGGCCGGCAGATGCTCGCGATGATGGGCGGCGGTCCGGACGACATGGCAGGGCACGACCACCCCAGTGCGGACGAGCACCACGACCATGCTGCCGACGCACATCATGAGCACTCGACGCCGGGCAGAGGCGACCGCTCCGAGTGACGGTGACCGCGGAGCCCGGGTCAGGCGGTCTTCCGCATGACGCAGTGCAGTCCTTGGGCGAGTGCGGCGATGGCGTAGTGGTGGTCGAGTGGGGTGCCGTCCCAGCTGGTGGTGGCGGCGTCGTCGAAGACGTGGTCGTGTTCGGCCTCGACCGGGGTGTCGGTGGTGGCGAGCCGGGCTGGGTCGATTCGGTTGGGTAGTTGGAGACCGTCGGTGCGCAGGAAGCGGAACTGTTGGCGGCCGAGCGCGACGATGAGGAATTCGCCGTCGTGATGGGCGTGGTGATGGGCTCGGCAGAGTAGGACGAGGTTGGCGAGGATGGTTTTGCCGCCGTGCAGCCAGTGCAGCACGTGGTGGGCTTCGAGCCCGATGCGGTTGCCGCAGCCGGGGTGCGTGCAGCCGCCGTCGCGGGCGAGCAGCGCGCGGAACTGCTTGTCGGTGACCACCCGGTGCGAGTCGCCGATGTCGAGCACGTTGGGGGCGTGCCCGGGTGGGGTGCGCGGGTCGAACACGATGGTGCGGATCCGCCCGGAGCAGGCCAGCCGTTCCAGCACCGGCCGCGGCAGCCCGGGCCCGCCGGCGAGCCGCCCGGCCGGGCGGGGGTGTTCAGCTGAACACCCCGATTCGTCGATGCGCCCGGCCCAGCTGTGCACCTGCTTGCCGACCTGCTTCATCAGCTGCTGCCGGGCTCGCCGCTGCTGCGCCCGGCCGCGCCCGGCACCCTCGGCCAACGCCCGCACCAGCCGCGCCAGCCGCTCCCACTCCACGTCCCCGGCGTCCTCGTCCTCGTCCTCGGCGGAGGTGGCGGCGGCGGGGTGTTCAGCTGAACACCCCGCCGCACCCGCCGCACCGGCCGCCTCGACCGGCTCGACCGGCTCCGCCTCGGTGGGCTCGCGCTCGGGCTCGGCCAGCTCCGGTTCGGTGCCCGCGGGCTGGGCGCCGGTGGGTTCAGTTCGAGTTCGGGTTCGGTGGGGGCAGCGGTGGCGTGCAGATGGATGACCAGCGCGGCGTGCTCGTCGCCGCGCAGCGACGGGGCCGGCCGCTCACCGGCCGCAGCCACGGTCGCGAGGGCGATCTCCGCGATCCGGGTCAACGCTTGGGCCCGGGTGATGTTCTCCCGGGCGGCGATCGTGTCCAGCGCGGAGTGCAGCAACGCCCCGTGCTCGGGATCGAGCTTGGCCGAGAACCCGAAGCGGGAATCGGAGCGCCAGCGGTGCGATACCACCTCCGGATCCGGATCCAGCTCATCGCCACGGCCGCGATTGTTGTCATCCACGCTGCGCAACCCGCGCACCACGTCCTCCAACTGCCCGACCGTGCCGTGCTCGGCCACCATCACCAGCTCCGCGACCAACCGCGGGCTGCCCACCTCGGCCAGCCGCGAGATGGCCCGGGCATGCGAGAACGAGATCCGCCCCGCGCTCATCGCCTCGACCAGCACCGGATACGCCGCCAACGCCCGGGCCACCCGCACGTGCTCGATCGCGGTACGCCGCGACAACCCGCAATAATGCGACACCCAGCGCGGCGTCGACCAGAGCCCGAACCGGGCGTAGCCCTCCCGCGCATCGAAGGCCGCGACCAGCAGCAGCCAGCGACACATCGCCGACGCGAGCCGCCCGGACAACCCCACGATCCGCGACCCCAGCTCCTCGACGCTCAACTCGGCATCGGGCACCCCGTCGCCCACGACCGACAGAATCGGACGGGCGGACCCGGAATCCCCTGCCCCGTAAAGCAACTCAGCAACACTCATGGATCGGAGGCTAGCGAGGACGTACGACAGTTTCGGGTGCACCCGATCGCCGAGGTACTTCGCCTCTGTGTTGGCAGCCGATCTCTGCATACGTTTCCGGCATGGCGTGGTTCGGACACGGGAGCGCGACTCGTGCAGCATCCCCGACGCGCCACGTCGCGCCGTCAACGGGAGACACCTTCCTCGTGTCGGGAGTGACCTTCCGACAGGACGCTCTACGGCGCGCCGGCGTCCGCGCGCACCTCTTCCGGCTGGTGCGCGAACCGACGAATCCCCACGATCCGAACGCGGTGGCGGTGTTCGCTAACTCCCAGCACATCGGCTATGTCTCGGCCAAGATCGCTGGCCGGTACGCGGCGGCCGTGCAACGAATCGAGTCCACCGGTGCCGAGTTGTGGGTGCACGGTGCGATCGAGCACGGCAACCCGGGGTTTCGTGCGCGGATCGATTGTCCATGGCCCGAGGACATCTGACTCGATCCGTCGGGAAGGCCGCGCGAAGCGCCCGGTCCGCGGTCGATTGAGCCGGCTCCCGTTCGTCGGGACTGTATAAACCAAGAGGCAGAAGGAGCCGAAACCATGCAATTCCTGATGTTCGTGTGCGTTGACACGGTGCCGGTCGAACCACCGACCACGCCCGTAGGAGACGTCGACGACTGGGTCTCGACGATGGACGGACGGGGGCTGCGGGTCGCCGGTGACCGGATCGCCCCGGAGAAGGAGGCGTCCGTGGTGCGGGTCCGCAACGGCGAGGTGCTGGTGACCGATGGTCCGTTCCTGGAGACGAAGGAAGTGCTCGCCGGCTTCGACCTGTTGGAGTGCCGCGACATGGCCGAGGCGATCCAGGTTGCGGCGGCACACCCGATGGCCACTCAGGGCGTCCTCGAGATCCGGCCGGTCTGGACGGGCTGAAACCGACCGCCAGGGCCGAACGCCTACAAACTGACGGCGCGCGCGGCGAAGAAATCGTCCTCGGCCACCAGCTCGGCGAGCACCGAGGCCGGGACCGGCGTGTCGGTGGTGACGATCATGACCGCCTCGCCGTCGTCCGTCGTCCGGACGGTGACCGACAGCGGCGGAGACGATGTTCACGCCGGCCGCACCGAGCGCCGTCCCGACCCGGCCGAGCATCCCGGGCTGATCGCGGTAGCGGAACACGGCAAGGTGCTGCTCGAGCTGCACGTTGAAGCGCGAGCCCCACGCCTCGAGCAGATGCGGGCGGTTGCGGCGTCCGAGCACCGTGCCCACGACCCGGGTGAGCTCGCTGCCGCTGCGCAGCCGGACCCGGACGAGGTCGGTGAAGTCGCGAGCCTCGGGGCTGTTCCGCTCCGCGATCGCGATGCCCCGCTCGTGGGCGACGGTGGCGGCGTTGACGTCGTTGACCGGCTGCTCGGTGTGGCCGGCGAGCAGTCCCTTGACCACCTGGATCGTCAGCAGCCGGCTGTCCCGCTCGGCGATGCGGCCGAGGTACTCCACCTCCAGGGCGTCGACGGACGTGCCCGGTGCGAGGGCGCCGGCGATCCGGCCGAGGCTGACGCACAGCCCCAGGAACGGGCCGACCGCCTCGAGGTCGTCGGCGGCGATGGCCGGCACGTTCACGGCGCTCGTCACCGCACCACCGGTGAGCGCGGCGACGAGCTGCTCCGCCGCCTGGTACCCGGCTCGGTCGGTGGCCTCGGCCGTCGACGCGCCCAGGTGCGGGGTGACGACCACGTTCGGGTAGCCGAACAGCGGGTGGTCGGTGACCGGCTCGGTGTGGAACACGTCGAGCGCGGCGCCGGCGACCTTGCCGGAGTCGAGCGCGGCCTCGAGGTCGGCGTCGACGACGAGCGGACCGCGCGCGACGTTGAGGATCCGCACGCCGTCCTTCATCTTCGCGATCGCCGCGGCGTTGAGCCAGCCTTCCGTCTCGCTGTTCTTCGGCAGGTGCAGCGTGATGAAGTCGGCCACCGCGTAGACCTCGTCGGGAGTGCCGGCGCGTTCGACGCCGAGCTCGCGGAACCGCTCCTCGGCGAGGTACGCGTCGTAGGCGATGACCCGCATCCCGAAGCCGCGTGCACGGTGCGCGACGAGCTGCCCGATCCGGCCGAAGCCGATGATGCCGAGCACCTTCTCGTGCAGCTCGACACCGCTGAACCTGGCCCGCTCCCAGGCCCCGCCCACCAGCGACGCGTGCGCCTGCGGGACGTTGCGGGCCAGCGCGAGCAGCAGCGCCATCGTGTGTTCGGCCGCGGTGATGACGTTGGACTGCGGCGCGTTGGCGACGACCACGCCACGGCGCGTGGCGGCGTCGACATCGACGTTGTCGACGCCCACCCCGCGCGCGCCACCGCCCGCAGCCGATCGGCCTTCGCCAGCAGATCCGCATCGACCTGGGTGGCCGAGCGGATCAGGATGCCGTCGAAGTCGGCGATGCGCGTCTTCGAGCTCGGCGCGATCCCAGCCCGTCCCCAGCTCGACGTCGAAGCCCGCCGCCTCGAGCAGTTCGACTCCGGACTCGCCGATCTTCTCGGCCACCAGGACTTTCATGCTGCGGCCGCCACGATCCAGTCGATGCACGCCGTCAGCGCCTCGACGTCGGACGGCTCGACGGCCGGGAACATCCCGACCCGCAACTGATTGCGGCCCGAGCTTGCGATACGGCTCGACGTCGACGATCCCGTTGGCGCGCAGCGTCTTCGCGATGGCGGCGGCGTCGACATCGTCGGAGAAGTCGACCGTGCCGACGACCAGAGAGCGCTCAGCCGGGTCGGACACGAACGGGGTTGCGAACTCGCGCCTTCTCCGCCCAGCCGTACAGATGATCGGACGAGGCCCGGGTGCGGCCGACGCAGAACTCCAGCCCGCCGCCGGCGAGCATCCAGTCGATCTGGTCGGCGAGCAGCAGCAGGGTCGCCAACGCAGGCGTGTTGTACGTCTGGTCCAGCCGCGAGTTGTCCAGCGCAGTGGCGAGCGACAGCGAGGCCGGCGTCCAGCGGTCGGTCGCCCGGTCGAGCGTCGCCGATCCGCTCGATCGCCGCCGGGCTGACGAGCGCGAGCCAGAGCCCGCCGTCCGAGCCGAACGACTTCTGCGGGGCGAAGTAATACGCGTCGGCCTGGCTCGACGTCGACCGGCAGGCCGCCTGCGCCCGAGGTGGCGTCGACCAGCACGAGCGCGTGCTCCGGATCGCCGGCCGGCCGCCGCACGTCGATCATCACGCCGGTGGAGGTCTCGTTGTGCGGCCCAGGCGATGACGTCGGCGTCCGGGTCGCCGACCGGCGCGGGCGCTTCGCCCGGGTCGGCCGACACCACGATCGGGTCGGCGAGGAACGGTGCGCCCGGCGGTGACGGCGCGCGAACTTCTGCGAGAACTCCCCACACACCAGATGCAGCGCCCGGCGCCGCACCAGCCCGCAGGCGGCGGCGTCCCAGAACGCGGTCGCGCCGCCGTTGCCGAGGATCACCTCGTAGCCGTCGGGTAGCGCGAACAGCTCGCCCAGGCCCTCGCGCACCCGCCGCACTACCGCTCGGACGGGCGCTTGGCGGTGCGAAGTGCCCATCAGCTCGTGCGCCCGGGCGAGCCGCGCGAGCGCCTCCGGGCGAACCTTGGACGGGCCGCACCCGAACCGGCCGTCGGCTGGTTTGAGCGTGTCCGGGATGCGGAGGGTGGTGTCGATCAGCGTCACTGGCCGGATGTTAGACGATCGGAGTCGCTGCGGCGCGGACAGGCTCGTGGTCGTCGAGCGCGTCCCCTCGGCGGCGCCGGGCATGGCGTCGTCGCCCCGCGGCCGGGCTCCAGGAGGATATTGACGAAGCGTATACACGCAGTGTAGACATCCAGGTATGACGGTGCCGATCACGCTGCTGGGCCTGCTCGAGCGGGAGCCGAGCCACGGCTATGACCTCAAACGCGATTACGACGCGTACTTCGGCCGGGGCAAGCCGCTGCCGTTCGGGCAGGTCTACGCGACGCTGGGCCGGCTGGCCCGCGACGGCAAGGTCGCGGCCGGTGAGCCGGAGCCCGGTTCGGGGCCGGAGCGAAAGCGCTACCTGATCACCGAGCAGGGCGTCACCGAGGTCCAGGCGTGGCTGGCCGAGCCGGTCGAGCCCGAGCCGCACCTGCAGACGGTGTTGTTCGCGAAGGTCGTGCTGGCGCTGATGACCGGGCGTCCGGCCGAGACCTACCTGGATACCCAGCGGGCCGCGCACCTGCAGCGGATGCGCGAGCTGACCGCGCTCAAGCGCAACGGCAGTGTTGTCGACGCGCTGCTGGCCGATCACGGCCTGTTCCACCTGGAGGCCGACCTGCGCTGGATCGACCTGACGGCGGCCCGACTGGACTCGCTCGCGAAGGCGGTGCGGTCGTGACCGGCGTCAGTGGGCTGCCGGCGAAGTCAGGCTTTGACGGGCCGCTCGTCGAGGCGCGCGACGTGCAGCTGTCGTTCGGGCCGACACCAGCGCTGCGCGGCGCCGCCGTCTCGGTGCGCGCCGGCGAGATCCTGGCCGTGATGGGCCCGTCCGGTTCGGGGAAGTCGACGCTGCTGCACTGCCTGGCCGGCATCCTGGTACCCGATTCCGGTGAGATCCACTTCGGCGGCCGCCGGCTCGACGCGCTGCCGGAGGGTGAACGCAGCGCATTGCGCCGTGACCGGTTCGGGTTCGTGTTCCAGTTCGGTCAGCTCGTTCCGGAGTTGACGGCACAGGAGAACATCGCGCTGCCGCTGCTGCTGAACGGTGTCCGCCGGGCCGAGGCGCTGACCCAGGCCCGCGGATGGTTCGAGCGGCTCGACCTGGACGGGACCGAGCAACGCAGGTCCGGCGAACTGTCCGGCGGGCAGGCCCAGCGGGTCGCCTTGGGCCGGGCGCTGGTAGCTCGTCCGGAAGTGCTGTTCGCCGACGAGCCGACCGGGTCACTGGACTCGCTCACCGGCGAGCGTGTGATGGAGTTGCTCTCCGCCGCCGCTCGGGAGCAGGGCACCACAGTCATCCTGGTCACTCACGAGGCGCGGGTAGCCGCCTACGCCGACCGCGAGGTCATCGTCCGCGACGGCAAGGTCAACTCGCTGTCCGCCGATCGGATCGTCGTGTGATCCGGCTCGGCCTGCGGCTCACCTTCAGTGGTGGACGGGAAGCGATCACTCGGCTGGCGCTGATCGCGATCGCGGTGGCGATCGGCGTGGGGCTGCTCCTGTCGACCTTGGCCGGCCTGAACGCGGTCAACACCCAGAACGCCCGCTACGCGTGGCTGGAGACCGGCTACACCGGATCGAATGCCCCGGCCAGCACGGGGGTCGCCACCACGAACGATCCACTGTGGTGGCGACTGCGCGCGGACTACTACCAGGGCAAGCAGATCGGACGGATCGACGTCGCCGCCACCGGCCCGAACTCGCCGATCCCGCCGGGCATCACCAAGCTGCCCGGGCCGGGGCAGTACTACGCGTCGCCGGCGATGACCAGGCTGCTGAAATCCACGCCGGCCGCCCAACTCGACGACCGCTTCCCCGGACGCCAGGTCGGCACGATCGGCGACGCCGCCCTGCCCGCGCCCAACTCGCTGATCATCGTTGTCGGCCGTAACGTCACCGACCTGTCCTCGGACCCGCATGCGCAGCCGGTCAACAGCATCAGCACCACGGTGCCGAGCAACTGCAACGGCTGCGTGATCGGCGTCGGCATCAACGGCAACGGCATCACGCTGATCTTGTCCGTGGTCATCGCCGGGCTGCTATTCCCGGTGCTGGTCTTCATCGGCGGCGCGACTCGATTGTCGGCCGCCCGCCGCGAGCAGCGCTTCGCCGCGATGCGGCTGGTCGGCGCCACCCCCCGTCAGATCTCGGTGATCTCGACCGTCGAGTCCAGCGTCGCCGCCGTCGTCGGAGTCGCCGTCGGCTTCGGCCTGTTCTTCGCCCTGCGCCCGGCCCTGGCCGCGATCCCGTTCACCGGCGACCCGTTCTTCCCCAGCGACCTGTCCCTATCCCTGCCGGACGTGCTGTTCATAGTCCTCGGCATCCCGATCGCAGCCGCGCTCGCAGCCCGCCTCGCCCTGCGCCGGGTGAACATCTCGCCGCTCGGCGTGAGCCGGCGCGTCACCCCCCGCCCACCGCGCGCGTTGCGGGTCATCCCGCTGCTGGCCGGCCTCGGCGAACTCGGCTACTTCGCCTACCTGCGCGACATCGGCGCGAACAGCGACGCCCCGGTCAGCACTGAGGTTGGCGCGTTCTTGTCCGGCATCCTCCTGACAATGACCGGGCTGGTCATCGCCGGACCGTGGCTCACGATGCTCGGCTCCCGACTGATGGCCCGGCGCGCTACCCGTCCCGCGACGCTCATCGCCGGACGTCGCCTGGCCGACAATCCGAAAGCGGGCTTCCGGGCAGTCAGCGGGCTCGTCCTCGCCGTGTTCGTCGGCTCCTGCGCGCTCGGCGTGATCACCACCATCGTCGCCTACGACGGTGGGGCCGCCGGAGACCCTGCTATCGCCAGGGGCACCCTGGTCGACACGTTCCGAGAAGGCCCCGACCACAGCACCCTGCTCACGCCGGCCGACACCGCCACGTTGGACCGGGTGAGCAGCGTCCCGGGCGTCACCGGCGTCGCGACGATCCACATCGCATCCGACGGCGTCACCTACCGCCGCAACGGCCAGCTCATCGGTCCGCCGCCGGACGTCGTGTCCTGCGCAGCGCTCGCCGGCGCCCCCGCGCTGGGGCATTGCCCACAGGGGGCGCACGCGGTGACGATCAATCCGGACTACGGGGGCGCCATCGTCGACAGATCCAGCACGACGATGGCCAATACCACCTGGCCGGTCGCACAGCTTTCCAGCGCACAGGTGCAGCGCCTGCCTCTCGACAGCATCGTGGTCGGCACCGACGGATCGGCGGCGGCAGTCGAACAGACCCGAACCATCCTGGACAACACCTATGTCCAGACATTCGCAGCGCAGACCCTGAGCGAGTACCAGACGAACAACTCCCAAAAGCTGAACAGCTACAAGCAGCTGGCCAACGTCATCATCTTCGCCAGCCTGCCGATCGCCGGGTGCAGCCTGGCCGTCAGCATCGCCGGCGGGCTGGCCGATCGGAAGCGTCCCTTCAGCCTGCTGCGGCTGACCGGTGCACCGATCAGCATGCTGCGCCGCGTCATCGGCCTGGAAGCGGCCGCTCCGCTCCTGATCACCGCCGCAGCGTCGATGGGAGCCGGACTGCTCGCCGCCCATCTCTTCTTGCGCGCCCAGCTCAGTGAGACGCTCCAAGCCCCGGGCCTGGAGTACTACGTCGTCATCGGTGCCGGACTCGTCGCGTCCCTGGCCGTCATCGCATCCACCCTCCCACTGCTCAACCGGATCACCGGACCAGAGGTCGCCCGCAACGACTGACGCGCGACCTGACTACTCCGAAGGGCCGTCGTCCGTCCCGGTCCGGTCGGACAGATACCGCTCGAACTCGGCGCCGAGCTCGTCGGCCGTCGGCAACCGAGCACCGTCGGTCAGCAATCCGCCGCCCCGCCCCTCCGTCATGTCGTCGTACTGCCGCTCGAGCCCGTGAACAAGGCCGGCGATCTCCTCGGATCCCGCCACCTGCTTGTCGATGTCGCCCCGAATCGCGTCCGCGGCGTGCTCGAGCGCTTCGGTCGGCAACGACAACTCGCCGGCGCGCGCGAGACAGTCGAGCAACGTGTGCGCCGCGCGCGGATACTCGAGCTGGGCCAGGTAATACGGCACCGCGACGGCGAAGCCGCACGCCGGCGTCCCAGCCGCACCGAGACGATATTCGAGCAGGTTCCCGACACCGGCCGGGACCTGGATCGTCGGTAGCCACTTCGGGTAGTCCGCGACAAGGTCCGGTGGGCTGCCGTGGGCGATCACCGTCGGCGGCCGGGTGTGCGGCACGGCCATCGGGATCGAGTTCAGGCCGATCACGATCCGCACGTCAAGTTCGGCAACGAGGATTGCGACCGCCGCGATGAATCGCTCCCATTGGACATCCGGCTCGGGGCCGTGCAGCAACAAGAACGGCGTGTCGTCGAGATCGCGGACCAGGTGCACTCCCAGCTCCGGTGCGGCGTAGCCGTCCCAGTGATCTCTGGTGAAGGTCATCTCGGGCCGCCGTGATCGGTAGTCGAGCAACTGATCGACATCGAAGGCGACCAGCGGTTCGGAGTCGAGGGCGTTGAGCAGGTGTTCGCGCGCCAGCCGGCGACCGTTACCGGCGTCGACGAAACCGTCGAGCGCCTGAACCAGCACCGGCCGCACCAGCTCCGGCCGGCCGCTCGTCGTGAACAGACTCCTTGGATCCTGCACCGGCTTCCCCTCGCCTGTGTTTATCCCAAGTCTTTCACCCGCGCGACGCCCGCGGTTGCCGCCCGCGCGCGTGCTCTGGAGCGGCCGCACGCCGCAACCGCCGTCGCGGGCTTGGTCAGGTGGCGAGCGTTGTCGCCTTGGTTGCCAGCCGACCGCCCAGGTGGACTCCGCTCACCGTGCCGGAACCATCGCGGACGAAGTAGCCCTTCATCCCCTTCGCCGGGCCGTCGGTGATGACGTAGCGGTCGCCGTCCTCAGACAGCATGCCGAGTGGCAACTCCGGCTGCGGCTCGTCGGGATCCTGTCCCGCCTCGCGCAGCGTCTCCGCCATCTCCGGCTTGACCCGGATGTTCGCGACCAGCTGACCGTCCTTCGCCGTGATCTCGCACAGGACGATGATCGTCTCGTAGGTGCCGACGTATCGGGCGAGCGCGTCCTCGCCGAGCCGGACGGGCACCGGTTCCTCCTCCATGACGCCGAGGTAGTGCTCGAGCGCCCAGGCGAGGAGTTGCTCGTTGAGCTTCGGGCCGTTGGGACCGCAGTTCGTCATCGAGATCAGCGCGAAGTCACGCTCCGGCACCATGACGAACTCGGAGTGCTGGCCGACCGTCGTGCCGCCGTGGGCGACGAGCCGCACTCCTCCGACATCGCGCAACAGCCAGCTGATGCCGACGTGATCACCGAGCGCGCTGCCCGGCATCGACACGGTCGGCTGCTGCATCCGCGCGAGCGACTCGGTACTGAGCAGCCGGGTGCCGTCCGGTGCCGTCCCGTCGCCGAGATGGAACCTGGCCCAGCCGATCTGATCCGCAGCATTGGCCGACATGCCACCAGCCGGGGCGTTGCCGCGCGGGATCGCCCACATACGCGGCTGGGTGATCGTGCCGTCCTCGTCCTGGTTATGCCCGACCGCGAACCGACGCATCATGATCTCGGTCATCCGGAACAGCGTGTCGTCCATCGCCAGTGGCGCGAGCACCAAGTCGCGCATCGCGGCTTCGTAGGTCTTGCCGGTGATCTTCTCGATGATGCGGCCGGCGACCGACAGCGACGCGTTGTTGTACGACACGGTCGCGCCCAGCGGTGTCACCTGCTTGATGTCCTTCATCAGCGCGACGTAGCGGGCCAGCGCGTCGTCGCCGTCGCCGGTGTCGTCGGACAGGTCGCCCTCCCACCCGGCGGTGTGGTTGAGCAGGTGCAGCACGGTGACCTCGCGCGCGACGTCCTCGTCCCGCAGCGCGAACTCCGGCAGGTACCGGCGCACCGGTGCATCGAGATCCAGATCGCCGCGCTCCATCAGCCGCATGACCGCCGTCGCCGTGAACGTCTTGGCCGTCGACCCGAACTGGAACAGCGTGCCCTCGTCGACCGGCAACGGGTTCGTCGTGCTCGTCACGCCGTGGTAGGCGTACTGCTCGACGCCGTCGAAGATCACGCCCGCCGAGACGCCCGGTACCTCGAGTTCGGTGGCCATCGCTCGCACCTGTTCGCCGAGCGCATCCTCCTTGACTGGTGGTGTCACTTCTTCTCCTCGACGTCGCGGCCGTGTTGCGTCAATCGTGGAGCGGTTCCGGCACCCGGGCTATGTGCGTCACAGACAAGCGGTCCGACGGAGTTGGTTCGCGGCTACCAAAGCCCGGTCAGCCCGTCAGCGAGATCACCTTGAGTTGCAGCATGGCCGCGAACCGGGCGTCCGGATCGTCGAGATCGATCCGACCCACCTCCGCGAGCCGACGAAGCCGGTATCGAAAAGTGTTGGGGTGGACGTACACCGAAGCCGCCGCGACCGCGACGTCGCCGAACGCGTCCAGCCAGGCACGCAGTGTTTGCACGAGGTTCGTGTGGTGCTGGTCGTCGTAGGAGAACAGCCGGGAGATGGGGCCGGTCGGCTCGTCACCGCGCGACATGACGAGGTCGCGCAGTTCGAGGACGAGCGATTCGACGTGCACGTCGTCCAACCTGGCGACGCGTTGGGCTCGTTGCCCGGTTCGCAACACCCGCAACGCGCGGTCGGCGCTCGATCGCCCGTGGGCAAGCTGCGCAATGTCGGAGACGACCGGGCCGACGCCGACCACTGCGCTGACCCGGTCGCCGATGCGTTCGATGAACTCGGTGGCGATCCGGACGGCCCGTTCCGCGCCGTTGACCTGGTCGCGCTGCACGGGGACCAACCCGTAGGCGACGTCGCCGACCAGCGCGGCGGCGCAGCGTGGATGAACCGCACTCAGATGCATGGCCAGCGCGTCGGCCAGCCGCTGCCGCTCGGCGGCCGCGATCGTGTCGCCGTCGATCGACGGCTCGTCGTCAGGGGGATCCCGGATCGCCAGCGCCAGCACGACAACCGGCTGGCCGGCCAGCCCGAGGCGATTCAATGCCTCGCGCGCGCCGCCCTCTCCTTCGAGCGCGGTGCTCACCAGATCCATCCGCAACCTGCGCTCGACGTCCGCACCTGCCCGGATGCTGAGCATGTGCAGCGCGACGAGCTTGCCCGCGTCGCGCAGGGCCTGCGAGCGCTCTTCGCTCAGCGGCTCGTGCACGGCGACCCAGATCGAGCCCAGCACCTCGTCGCCGGCCCGGACCGCGACGGCTACGCGCGGGAGGATGAAGTCCTCCGAGTCGCCCTGGATCGGTGCGATGTAGAGCGGCTCGTCGTTGCGGTACAGGTCGCGGAACACGCCGCGCTCGGTGAGCATCCGCGAGAAGCGCTCGGGAACCTGCCTGCCGAGGACCGTCTCGACCCGCGAGGGGTCGGCTTCGTCCTGCCGCCCGGAGAACGCGAGCACCCGCGAGCTACGGTCCTCGATCGTGACCGGGGCGTCGATCAGCGCAGCGACCGCGTTGGCGAGCGCGAAAAGATCACCTGACGGTATCCCGCCGAGCGTCTCCGCTGCGTCCACTCCGACGTCGCCCTCGGCCAGCAGCGAGCGCAGCATCGCGGCGAGCTGCGCCCACGACGCGCCGCGGGTCAGCCCGAGCACCGCAACTCCGGAACTGTCGGCGGCGGCAGCCACGACACCGTCGACCGGCACCGGGGCGCGCAGAACCAACGCAACGGTCTGGTGCGTGCCGAGTTCCTTCAGCAGCCGGGCGATCTCGTCCGGATCATGCAGCCCGACGCCGAGGACCAGTGCGTGCCGCGGCAACACGGGCTCGTCTACCGGGTCGTGGATGACGATGCCGCCGATGTCCTCGGGCCGGTCCGGGTCGCCGTGCACCAGGTCCAGCAGAGTGGCGCCGAGATCGTCGACGACCCGGCCGAGGCTGGCGCGCGGGCGCACGTTCACCGAGACAAGCACCTCCCGAACCTAGGAGCCAGGAGGCCAGCCTAGTTCGTGACGTGCGACGAGATCGGGTCCGCGCTTCGTCCGTTCCGACGGATCCAGTGCGGCGGAGTGTCGGGTCTGCCCGATCTGCGAACTGTGCGGCGAGATCTTGTGCACCATGCCGCGGTCCAGCGCGAATGACAGCACAGGGTCCACCGGCTGTGCGCGGTGCGCTTTCACCCGCGGGCGTGGTCAGGTCCTACGTCAGAGTGGCAGCCACTCCGTGGCAGTGGTGACGGCGTCGAGTTCCGCCGGCAGTGGCTGCACGCCGATACCCGGCGCGCAGGGCACGTCGAGGTGACCGTCCCGCAAGACGAACGGCGCGGTGATGTCGGTGTGGTAGTACCGGTCTGATCCCGAAGTGTCGCCGGGCAGGGTGAAGCCGGGCAGGGCGGCGAGCGCCACGTTCGCGGCCCGGCCGAGACCGGTCTCGAGCATTCCGCCGCACCACACCGGCACGCCGTGCGCGACGCAGACGTCGTGGATCCGCCGGGCCTCCAGGTAGCCGCCGACCCGTCCGGGCTTGATGTTGACGATCGAGCAGGCGCCGAGCGCGATCGCGTCGGCCGCCGCCCGTGCCGACGTGATCGACTCGTCCAGGCAGACCGGGGTGCGAAGTTGGCGGGCCAGCTCGGCGTGGCCGAGCAGGTCTTCCTCGTCCAGCGGCTGCTCGATGAGCAGCAGGTCGAACGGGTCGAGACGGGCCAGGTGCCGGGCGTCGGCGACCGTATACGCCGTGTTTGCGTCGACCTGCAGCAGGATGTCGTCGCCGAAGCGTTCGCGTACCGCGCGCACCGGCGCGACGTCCCAGCCGGGCTCGATCTTCAGCTTGATCCGGACGTAGCCCGCGCCGAGGTACCCGCCGACCGCGTCGAGCAGCTCGCGGATCGAGTTCATGATGCCGACCGAGACGCCGCACGGAACGCGGTCGCGCACCGCACCGAGCTCGCGCGCGAGCGGACGGCCCTGGGCGCGCAGCTCGGCGTCGAGCACGGCCATCTCCAGCGCCGCCTTGGCCATCCGGTGGCCCCTTGAAGCCTCGCCAGCGCCGGCGCGACGGCGTAGGCGTCGAGCCGGTCGACGGCGGCGAGCGCCGGGATGAGGAATCGGCGCAGGACATCGGCGGCCGCGTCGACGTACTCCGAGGAGTAGAGCGGGTCGGCCATCGCCACGCACTCGCCCCAGCCCTCGGCGTCGCCGGTGACGACGCGCAGCAGCAGGCGGTCGCGCGTCGTCTCGGTTCCGAACGAGGTGCGGAACGGTGCCACCAGCGGCATCGAGATGCGCCGCAGCTCGACGCCGGTCAGCTTCATCGACTGTGCTCGTCCAGCGCCGGGCCGGTGCAGGACGTACCACCCGGCGCGATCGAATCCCGCGACCCGCGCGCCGTCGGCGATCAGCGTGCCGAGCACCTCACGCAGCGCAATGCGCCAGTCTTTGGCGCAGCCGGGATCGCGAACCCGCAGAATCTCGATGTCGGCCGGCGCGGCGACGAGCAACGCCGGGCCGTCGAGCGTGCCGAGCTCCGGAGCGCCCAGCGCGGAGATGCCGAGCGCGACGGCGGCACCGGACGTCCGCTCGGCTTCGGCGTCGACCGGGACCGTAGTGCCGACGCACGCCGCGACGACCGTCGGCGCGTCGAGGCGCCAGTGCACGAGCAGCCGGTCGCTGTCGTCGTCGCCGTTGATGGCGTCGTGCATGCCGCCGTAGAAGTTGGCGAGGTACTCCTCCGGTGGGGCGCCGAGCTTGGCGAGGTTGAAGTACGCGTTGCGGCGCACCAGCGGGTCGAAGGTCCACGTCACCGCAGACACGCCACGCAGCAGCGCCCAGGCGCGCTGGTGCAGCTTGAGCGCGAAGCCGACGCTGCGGCCACGGGCCCCTGCCGAGACCCCGGCGATGTGGCTGTGCAGCGCCTCGTCCGCGGGCGCGCCGAAGAATCCGACGCAGGCCCCGACCAGCTCGTCGCCGTCGAACGCGCCGGCGACGTAGTTGCCGGCCTTGCTGAACGCGCGCAGCAGTTCGATGGTCACCGGCGGGTTCTTCGGGTCGGGGCGCCAGATCGTCGTCGTACAGGCGGTACACCGCGTCGAGCTCGGCGAGCAGGCTGAGCTCGCGAACCAGCACCCCGGCCGCCCGTGCCGCGGCGTCGGCGGCCTGGACAGCCGCGTCGGCCGGAAACCCCGCGCCGGCGGCGTCGCGATGCAGATCGGTCACGGGCTCAATGCTGGCCGCCCTACGCGGTTGGGTCATGGTCGGCTCGCACCAGAGGTGACGTCGGCGATGGTGATCCGCGACGTGCGGGCGTCGCTGAGCAGCTCGTCGACCAGCGCGGCGAGCAGGGCGGTGCGTCCGGGCAGCTCGTCCACGAGGACGTGCTCGTCGTCGGCGTGCGCGCCGCCACCGACGGCGCCCAGCCCGTCGAGCGTCGGCGTGCCGACTCCGGCGGTGAAGTTGCCGTCGGACGCGCCGCCGACCGAAGCGCCGTGCAGCGTCGGCAGGCCGAGCCGGGTGGCGAGCCCCGCCGTGCGAGCGAACAGGTCCGCAGACGCTGCCTGCTCCAGCGGCGGACGGTTGGGCCCGCCGCTGACCTCGAGGCGCGCGCCACCGAGCACCGGCCGCAGCGCGCGCATCGCCGCGTCGACCCGGTCCTGCTCGGCGATCGTGCGCACCCGGACGTCGACGGTGAAGTCGCCCCGCGGCCGGAACCGTGTTGGTGGTCGTGCCGGCCGACACCACGGTCGGGGTGACCGTCGTGCCCTGCCGGGCGTCGGCCGAGCGCGCTGACGGCGAGGATCTGGTGCGCCAGCTCGATCGTCGCGTTGACCCCGCGCTCGGGCTCGAGCCCGGCGTGCGCGGCGCGCCCGAGCACCTGCACCTGGTAGAGCGAAACGCCCTTGCGCTCGATCTTGAGCGCCCCGCCGTCGGCGGACGCCTCGAGCACGAGCGCGGCGACACAGCCACGCGCCTCGTCCTCGATGAGACTCCGTGACGTCGGCGAGCCCAGCTCCTCGTCACCGGTGACGAGGAGCGTGACACCGGACGGGTCGGCCAGTGCCGCGACCGCGTGGAAGGCCATCACGAGGCCGGCCTTCATGTCGAAGCAGCCCGGCCCGCGCAGCACTCCGTTCGTGATCGTGAACGGGTGGGTGAGCAGCGACCCGATCGGCCAGACCGTGTCGTGGTGCCCGAGTACCAGGACCCGGCACGGCCCGGCGCCGAGTCGCCACCGCAGGTGGGTGCGCCCGTCGATCACGATCCGTTCCGGCTCGACGCCCAGGCGGGCCGCGCCGATCCGGGCGACGATCTCGGCGCAGTTGCGCACGGCCTCGAGGTCGGCGGACGGCGACTCGCAGGCGACGAGGGCCTCGAGATCGGCGAGCATGAGCGGCAGCCCCGCCGCCATCCGGTCGACGAGCGTGGCCGTCGCCATCTCAGTCGACCTTCGGCGTGGCCCGCGCGCCGAAGTGGAGGTACTTCTCGCCGGTCGGCAAGCGCGTAGAAGGTGACCGGCGTCCACGTCTGCGCGCTCGGCTCGCGGATCACGAACAGCTCGCCGGACGCGTCGACCGGCGTCAAGTCGTACTCCTCCACCGGGTCGGGCACGAGTTCGGCCAGCGGGCCGGTGACGGTCATCCGCAGCACCGCGGCGCCGTCGCGCTCGAGCACGTCGATGCGCGCGCTGGCCCGCTCGTAGCTGCCGAGATGCCGCTGGACATCGACCTTCGGTGGCTCGCGCGAGAGGGGCCAGCGGTGCCGGCATCGTGACGCCGGCGAGCTCGGCGAAGATCTCGCGGTAGAGGTCCTCGTAGAGGTCGCGGGTGTTGCCGCCGTTGGTCAGCAACGTGACGGCGAGCCCCTGCTCGGGCAGCAGCCGCAGGAACGCGGACTGGCCGATGGTGTTGCCGTCGTGCCCGATCAGCCGGTGCCCGTCCCAGCCGAATCGGATCCAGCCGAGACCCCAGGAGTCACCGAGCGAGTACTTGTCGGGCAGGTCGGCGTGCTTGCTCGGTCATCGTCGCGGCGCTCGCTTCGCCGAGCACCCGGGTGCCGTCCGCGCTGCGTCCGCCGGTCAGGTGCATCCGGGCGAAGGCCAGCACGTCGGCGACGGTGGACGTGATCAGGCCGGCCGGGCCCAGCGACCGGGGCAGCCCCCATGCGGGGGCCCGGGCCGGCTCGTCGGTTCCTTCGGCGACGTGCCCGACGGCGGCGCGGTGCAGCAACGCCTCCTCGGGCAGCGTCGCGGTGTGCTCCAGGCCGAGCGGGGCGAAGACCCGCTCTCGCATCGCCTGGTCCCACGTCCCTTCGGTGACCTTCTCGATCACCCGGCCCATCAGCGAGAAGCCGGAGTTGCAGTACGACCAGGTGGCACCCAGCGGATGGTTCTGCGCCACGTCGTCCAGCGCCGCCACGTACTTCTCGAGGCAGTCGTCTCCACGGCCGGTGTCGGTGAAGACGTCGCCGTCGATGCCGCTCGTGTGAGTGAGCAGGTGCCGCATCGTGACCTGCTTGGTGACGTCCGGATCGGCGAGCCGCAGCTCGGGCAGCGCCTCGACGATCGGCGCGTCGAGGTCGAGCAGTCCCTCGTCGACGAGCTGCATGACGACGGTGGCCGTCCAGACCTTGCCGATCGAGCCGATCTGGAACAGCGAATCGGTCGGTCGTCTCGACGCCGGTGTCCTTGTTGAGCACGCCGTAGCGCGGCCTCGACCAGCTCGTCCGCGCCGCCGGGACGCACCCGCAGGATGCCCAGCGCGGCACCGGGCACGCCGGTGCCGGGCGGCGAGCACCGCCAGCCGGCGCTGCCAGTGCGCGGCGTCGATCCGCGGCCGGCGCGGGCCGGACGCATCGCCGGCGTACTGCTCGACCCAGTCGACGATCCGCCGGTTGAAGTCGCGCCGATGCGAGGGTGCGCCGTCGAGGATGAACAGGTGCGAGGCACCGGGGTAGAGCACCAGCCGGGACGGCACGCCCTGCTCGCGCAGCGCCGTGTGCCACTGCTCGGCCTGGCCGACCGGGCACCGCACGTCGTCGGCGCCGTGCAGGATCAGAGTCGGCGTGCGCACCTGTTCGACCTGCGCCAGCGGCGACATCGAGTCGTAGCGCGCCCGGTCGGCGAATGGCAGGCCGCCCAGCTCGTACGCTGCCAGGAAGTGTCCGGAGTCCGACGTCCCGCGCGATGCTGGTGACGTCGCTGACCACGCCGCCGGCGACGGCCGCCGCGAACCGGCTGTCGCGGCTGGTCAGGTAGCAGGTCATGTACCCGCCGTAGCTGTAGCCGGCGACGGCGAGCCGCGACGGATCAGCGGTTCCCTCGGCGACGAGTTCGTCGAGCGGTTCGAGGAAGTCCTTCGCGTCGGCCAGCGCCCCAGCCGCCCAGCGCGGCGGTGAAGAACCGCTCGCCGTAACCGTCGCTGCCGCGCGGGTTGAGCAGCAGCACCGACCAGCCGCGCGCCGCGAGCTCCTGGTGGTACAGGTGGACGTCGTCGGCCGCGCCGTTCCAAGCGTTGTGCGGGCCGCCGTGGATGTCGAGCAGCAGCGGCTGCGCCGGCAGCAGCGTCGGGGTCGCGGATCAGCCAGCCATGCACGACGGTGCCGTCGGAGACGGTGAACTCCCGCTCGAGCCGCGGGTACAGCTCGAGGTCGGCGTGGTCCGCACCGTGCGCGGATCGGACGGTCTCGGCGCCGGACTCGAGATCGACGGTGCCGACCTCGCCGAACGAGGTCGGCGTGCTCGAGCACGATCGCAGCCGTCGCGCCGTGCGACCGACAGGCCCGCCACGTTTCGCCCGCTGCCGCCGAGTACCAGGCGTGGCTCGCCGCCGTCGACGGCCACCGCGTAGAGGTGTGAGCAGCCGCGGTCGCGCGCGCAGAACAGCACGGTGCGGCCGCCGTCGACCAGCACGGGCAGCGCGCCCGGGTAGCCGGGGCCACCCGGCATCACGTTGCGGTCGAGCGGCGCGGCCAGGTCGACGGTGACCGCGCCGGTGTCGATCGCGAGGCGCAGCAGGCCCGCGTGGCCGACCGGCTCGCCCCGGTAGCCGACGACGAGCAGGGCAGCACCGTCCGCCGTCCACAGGATCGGACCGGCGACGCCGTCCGCCAGACCTGCCAGTACCGGCGTCGCCTTGACGTCCTGCACGTCGAGCACGTACGCCGGGGCCCGGAATGTCAGGTCGGCCTGGGTGTCGGTGGCTGCGGCGAAGGCGAGCTTCGCGCCGTCCGGCGACCAGGCCGGCTCGCCGGCGTGCCAGTCCCCCTCGGTCACCTGGCGGCACTCTTTCGTGTCCAGATCGAGGACGTGCACGTGCCTGCGCATCGTCCGCAGCAGGCCGGCGCCGTCCGCCTGAAAGTCCAGCCGGTCCGAGACGACCGGGGCACTCGACCGTTTCCCGCGCGCCGTGTCGTCCTCACCTGGCACGGCGGCGAGGTCGACCGGAGCGCTGAACGCGATCTTCGTCCCGTCCGGGCTCCACACCGGGGTGCCGGCGCCGAGCGGCAGCGTCGTCAGCTGTTCGGGCTCGCCGCCCCCGATGGGCAGCTGCCACAGCTGCGCGGGTCCGTCCTGGGCCCGGAGGAAGGCCACCGTCGTCCCGTCCGGCGACCAACTCGGCGACGAGTCGGCCCCTGCCGCGGGTGAGCTGGCGGGCCCCGCCCTCGGCTACCCGAATCTGCCACAGGTTGCGGACGGCCCGATCGGCGTCCGGGTCGCTCGTGCGGAGGACGTACACGATGTGCGTGCCGTCCGGCGACAGGTCGGGCTGCTCCGGCAGCGCGATCTCGGTCAGCTGGTCGATGGTCATCCGTCGGGTCACGACTGGCTCCTGGTCATCATGCGCGGGCGGGGTCCGGTGGCTTCGCCGGGGTCGGGTTCGGGGTCGGGTGGGGCGGCGAAATGGCAGGCGGCGTGGTGTCGGTGGTGCGCCGACGGCTCGGCGGTCCGGCAGCTGTCGCGATCGGCGAGGACGAGCGGACCGACCGGGCAGCGGGGATGGAAGCTGCACCCGGCCGGCGGGTGGTGCGGGTCGGCGGGCTCGGCTTCGGCGACGGCCCGGACGGCGGGGTCCAGCTCGGTACCGATGGCCAGGGCGTGCCCCGAGTCCGGCACGGCGGCGAGCAGGTCGCGGGTGTAGGGATGCTGCGGATCGCTGAGCACCTGGGCCGCCGGCCCGTACTCGACGATCCGGCCCAGGTACATGACCGCGATGCTGCTGGCGACGTAGCGGACCACGGCGAGGTTGTGTGAGATGAACAGCATCGACATCCCCAGCTGACGCTGCAGGTCACGCACCAGGTTGAGCACGGTGCCCTGGATCGAGACGTCCAGCGCCGAGGTGATCTCGTCGGCGATGATCACCTCGGGGCGCCCGGCGAGCGCCCGCGCCAGCGGCGACCCGCTGCCGCTGCCCGCCGGACAGCTGCCCTGGGTACTCGCGGGCGTGTTCGGGGTCCAGGCCGACGAGTTCGAGCAGCCGGCCGACCTCGCGCCTGCGACCGGCCGCTCCGCTGGTCCGTGCGGACGGCCTCGGCGATGGTGTTCGCCGACCGTCATGCGCGGGTCGAGGGAGGAGTACGGATCCTGGAAGACCATCTGCAGCGGTCGCGGACCGCGGCTGCGGCGCGCGAGCGGCTCGCCGTCGAGCAGGATCCGCCCGCTCGTCGGCATGGTCGAGCCCGACCGCAGCGCGAGCCAGGGTCGACTTGCCCGATCCGGACTCGCCGACGAGGCCCGACGACCTTGCCCTCAGGAACGGTCAGGCTGACCCGATCCACGGCGGTCAGGCCACGCCGCCGGTTTCCGTAGCGCACGGTCACGTCCTCGAAGCGCAGGACACTCATGGCCGCTTGCCCAGCCGGACGGCGACCGGCGCGTCGGCGGCGTGCCAGCACGCGACCCGGCGCAGGGCCCGGTCGGAGACGAGGGCGGGATCCTCGCTGCGGCAGCGCACATCGGCCAGCGGGCAGCGCGGCGCGTAGGCGCAGCCGAGCGGCTGGTGCGCGGGATCGATCGGCCGGCCCGGGATCACCGCCAGCGGTTGCGTCGAGGTCGGTGTGCATGTCCGGGACGGCTGCGACGAGCGCCCGCGTGTACGGGTGGCGGGCAGCCGTCCTCAGCTCGGCGGCGGGCAGGTCCTCGACGATCCGGCCGGCGTACATGACCAGGACGCGGTCGCAGACCTGGCTGACCACCGCGACGTCGTGGCTGATCAGCACGATGGCGACGCCGTCCACGGCGCGGATCGAGCCGAGCAGATCGAGCACCTGGCGCTGCACCGTGACGTCGAGCGCGGTGGTCGGCTCGTCGGCGACGATCAGCGCCGGGCTGCCCATCAGCCCCATCCCGATCATCGCCCGCTGCCGCATGCCGCCGGAGAACTCGTGCGGGTACTGCCGCACGCGGCGCTCCGCGGCGGGCACCCGCACCGCGCGCAGCCGGTCGACCGCCCGGGCGAGCGCTTGGCTGCGGGTCATGCCCTGGTGCTCCCGGGCGACCTCGGCCAGCTGCGACCCGACGCGCTGCGTCGGGTTGAACGACGTCATCGGGTCCTGGAACACCATCGCGAACGAGGTGCCGAGCAGATGCCGCGTACGTCCGTGCCGTCCCGGTCGATCAGGTCGGTGCCCAGGAACTCCAGGCGTTCGGCGTCGACCCGGCCGGGCTCTTCGACCAGCCGGGCGATCGCCAGCGCCGTCAGACGACTTGCCCGAGCCGGACTCGCCGACTACTCCGACGGCCTCGCCACGTCGCACCATGAAGCTGACCCCGCGCACCGGGCGTGACCAGCCCGCTCGGCCCAGGGAAGGTCACCGACAGGTCGCGCACGTCGAGCACCGGTTTCGGTGTCGGCGTCCTCGCGCATCCCGTCGGCTGCGGCAGGCGCC
Organism: uncultured Actinomycetota bacterium; assembly: GCA_963797455.1. Taxonomy (GTDB): domain Bacteria; phylum Actinomycetota; class Actinomycetes; order Mycobacteriales; family Jatrophihabitantaceae; genus Jatrophihabitans. The sequence continues at coordinate 247,695 of CAWCPK010000002.1, forward strand.
GACGGCATCGCGAAGCGCGCCAGCGGCACCCGGCCGAGCGTCGTGGTCAACCCGATCCCCTTGGCGACCGCCTCGCCGAACAGGTTGAAGGCCAGCCCGGCGACGATCACCGCGATCCCCGGGGCGAGCGCGGCGGCCGGGATGGACGTAGATGCCGTTCAGGCCGTCGCCGAGCAGCCGTCCCCAGTCGTAGCTCGGGGCCTGCACGCCGAGCCCGAGGAACGACAGGCCGGCGAAGGCGAGCAGCGCGGCGCCGGCGCCGATGGTCGCGTTCACGATGAGCGGCTCGCCGATGTTGGGCAGGACGTGCCGCACCAGCAGCCGCAACCGGCCGACGCCGGCGATCCGGGCCGCCGCGACGAAGTCGCGCTCGACGATCCCGGCGACCAGCGTGTGGGTGAGCCGGGCGAAAGTCGGCGCACCGGCCAGCCCGATGGCCAGCACCGCGCCCTTCGCGCCGACCCCGAAGATCACCGCGAAGAACAGCGCGAGCAGGAGCCCCGGAAAGGCGACCGCGATGTTCACCGCCGCGCCGACCAGCCGTCCGGCGCGGCGCCCGACGAGCGCGGGCGTCGCGCCCAGCAGCAGGCCGAGCACGACGCCGATGGCCGTGGCCAGCAGCGCGAGCTCGACCGAGAGGCGAGTGGCGACCAGCACGCGGTAGAAGATGTCGCGGCCCGAGGTTGTCGGTGCCCACCCAGTGCGCCGACGATGCACCCTGCAGGATGTGGTCGGTGTCGATCGCGTTCGCGCGATCCGTCCAGAGCAGCGGCGCGACGATCGCGAGGCCGAGCACTGCGGCCAGCAGCAGACCGGCGCTCGCCCCGACCGGAGTACGCAGCACAGCGAGCCAGCGAGCGCCGCCGCCCCCCGCCGCCGCGCTCCGGCGACCGGCGCGGGACTGCTGACTGTCGTGGTCGTGGCCATCGGTCAGCTCTCCCGGATCGTCGAGCGAGGGTCGAGCAGCGCGAGCACGACGTCGACCGCGAGGTTCACGAGCAGCACGCCGACGCCGTAGACGAGGACGATCGCCTGGACGACCGGGTAGTCCTTGGCCAGGATCGACTGCACGATCGTGCTGCCGAGCGCCGGGCCAGGCGAAGACGTTCTCGACGAGCACCGTGCCGGCGACCAGCCCGCTGAGCAGCAGCCCGCCGAGCGTGATCGAGCTGGTCAACGCGTTGGGCAACGCGTGTCGCAGGTAGATCGCCGGCGCGCGCAGCCGCTTCGCCCGAGCGGTACGCACGTAGTCGGCCCGCAGCACCGCCACCATCTCCACACGCACGATCCGGGCGAGGACAACCGCCGGCCCGACTGCGAGTGACACCACCGGCAGCACGTACGACTCCGGGCCGGACCGTTCGGCAACGGGAAACCAGCCCAGGTGTACGCCGAAGACGTAGACCAGCACGACGCCGAGCAGGAAGTCCGGGATGGTGCCCAGCACCACGCTGGACGACGTGAACACCAGCTCGCGACGGCGACCACGGCCGTTACGGGTAACGACCCCCATCAGCACACCGAGCGGGATGGCGATCGCAACCGCCAGGGCGAAGGAGAGCACCGCCAGCTCGACAGTGGCGGGCAGCCGCGTGCGGATCACGTCCGAGACCGGCAGCTGGGTGGTCATCGACGTCCCGAGATCGCCGGTGAACAGGCCGCGCAGGTAGTGCGCATACTGCAGCCAGAGCGGGTCGTCGAGACCCAGCGCCTGTCGGCGCGCCTTCACCAGACCTGCCGGAGCGGTTAGCCCGAGCGCGGCTCGCACCGGGTCGCCGGGAATGAGGTGGATCATCAGAAACGACGCGGTGATCAGCACCCACACGGAGATCACGAATCGGGTCATCCGGCGGACGGCGAATCGAACCCAGGCGTTGTCGGTCAGGCCCGCGAACAGCCGAGGCGCCGCCACCAGGGTCGTCACGAGCGTCCTCTCATCCGCGCTGCCGGTCCTCGCTCCTCGCGGCCGCCGGTCAGCTCGCCAGCATCCGGATGCTCGTGGGTAGGAGTTCGCCGGCGATGGCGAACCGGGCGTGATTGCCGAACATCTTGTTGACCTGGTTCGCGAACGGAATCACGTCGGCGGCCTTCACCAATTCCGATTCCGCCTGCAACCAGTCGGCGCAGCCGGCACTGCCGCTGAGTTTCGCCGCCTTGCCGACCAGCTGGCTGTACCCGCTGTTGTCGATGTGCGCAAAGTTCGTGCCGTCCGTCGGGGCCGGGCCGGACATGAACGGGACGATCTGATCCGGGCTACTGACGTTGAGCGGCTCCCAGACGACGTCCCAGTTGCCCGTACTGAAGATCGTCGTGTTGATCGTGGTCTCGTCCTGGGACTTCATCGTGACGTCGACGCCCAGTTGTTTCCAGGCCGACGCCGCCAGTTCGGCGGCGGCAGATCCGGCCGAGCCCTGCGCGGTGTTGTAGACGAAGGTCGCCGACAGGCTTTTGCCGTCCTTCGTCCGGACTCCCCCGGAGCCGACCTTCCAGCCGGCCGAGTCCAGCATCGCCTTGGCCTGGTCGAGGTCGTGGGTAGGGAGCGCATCGGTAACCGAGTTGCCGGGGCAGGCGGGAGGTGGGAACGCAGCGAACTCGGTGCCCGGCGTGCCGCGCCCGGAGGTCAGCACCTTCGCCAGCTGGCCCAGGTCCACCGCCTTGGTCATGGCCTGCCGAACCGCCTCGTCGGCGGCTGGTCGTCCCGCGGCCTGGTTGAACCACATCTCGCCGGTCACCGCGTTCACGTCGGCCGAGAACAGGTGTTGCGCTTCCAGCCGCTGGGCGTCGGCGCCGAGAACGGTGGCAGCGCTGAGGCCGCCGGAGAGCAGGAGGTTCGCGGCGGTCGTCTCGTTCGGGACGATCTTGACGACGATCTTGCTCGGCAGTCCGGTCGTCGCGGTGGTGGCGCCGTCCGGCCCCCACGTGTAACCCGAGCGCTTCGCGTAGGTGTAGTGGTCGCCCGAGACCGCCTCGGTGAGCTGGTAGGACCCCGTCCCGTCGGTGTGCCGGGCCAAGCTCTTACGGTCCTGCATCCCCTTGGCGCAGACCATCGGCAGGCTGGCCAATCCGTTGAGCACGAAAGGCGCGGACTGGGCCAGGGTGATCGTCACCGTCCCCGCGGCCGCGTCGGCGCTCGCCTTGGCACCGGCAGGCAGGAACACCCCGAGGAACGGGCTCTTGTTCTTCGGATCCGCCACATAGTTGATGTTCGCCGCGGCGTCGGCGGCGGTGAACGGCGCGCCGTCCGAGCAGGTGACGGCCTTGTGCAGGGTCAGCAAGACTTTGGGACCGATGACCTGCCACTTCGTCGCGAGCGCGGACTTGATCTTGCCTTGGGCGTCTTCGCTCAGCAGGTTGTCGTACGCAAACTGAGTGATCTGGAAGGTGTTACTCGCCGCCGACCCCTGCGGATCGAGATTGCCGGGGTCGGCGCTCATCGCCAGCGTGAACGTGGCGCCGTCGACCACCTTGCCGCCCGAGCTGTTCGAGGCGGGGGCATTCTTGCTACTGGTGCAGCCCGATATCGCAGTTGCGATCACGCAGGCTCCGACGACGGTCCCGATCAGCCTCATCGCGTCTCCTGTTCGTGGGGTCGGACAGGAAAAGGTTGCTCCCTTGCGGCATCGCGATGTTCGTCGGAGCGCACAACCTGGTGGGGAGCGAGTCGTCCACACCGACGACGACTGGCGACCGGTGCGTGCTTGACTGGCGCGGTGCTCCTGCTACGCGGCGGTCGGGTGGTCGATCCGGGATCCGGCTTCGACGGGGTGGCGGACGTGCTCGTGGACGGCGGATCGGTCACCGCGGTCGGAACTGCGCTGGACGCCGACGGTGCCACGGTCGTCGACGTGTCCGGGCTCGTGGTCGGCCCCGGCTTCGTCGACCTGCACAGTCACGTGCACACGATCGCCGGTCAGCGGCTGCAAGCCATGGACGGCGTCACCACGGCGCTCGACCTCGAGGCCGGGCTGATGCCCATCGGGCGCGCGTACGCCGAGGCGGCCGCGACCGGGCGGCCGTTGAACTACGGGTTCTCCGCTTCGTGGGGGGCCGCGCGCGCGCAGGTGCTGCTCGGCCAGGACCCGGACGCATCGCTAGAGACCGGGCTGGCCGTGCTCGGCGATCCGGAGTGGCAGCGCTCGTCGTCGCCGGGCGAGCTCGCCCGGTGGCTCGACCTGCTCGACACCGAACTTGCCAACGGCGCGCTCGGGATCGGCGTGCTGATGGGCTACGCGCCGCGCTCCGACCCGGCGGAGTTCCGCGCAGTGGCCCGGCTCGCGGCGGCCGCCGGCGCACCGACGTTCACGCACGTGCGCGAACTCATCGAGGCCGACCCGACCACGCCGATCGACGGGTCGCAGGAGATCGTGACAGCCGCGGCCGAGACCGGCGCCGCCATGCACCACTGCCACGTGAACAGCACCTCGCGCCGGCACATCGATCGGGTGCTGGCCCTGCTGGACAGGTCACGCGCGGCGGGCTCGCGGGTGACCGTGGAGGCCTACCCGTACGGCGCCGGCAGCACGAGTGTCGGCGCGTACTTCCTGGAGCCGGACCGGCTCGGCGCGTGGGACCTGCGTCCGTCCGACATCGTCATGGTCGCGACGGGCGAGCGTCTCGCCGACGCCGGCCGGCTGCGCGAGGTGCGGCGCGACGATCCTGGCGCCGAGTGCATCGTCGAGTTCCTCGACGAGCACGACCCGGACGACCTCGCCCGGCTGCACCGGGCGCTGGCCTTCCCCGACTCGATCGTCGCCAGCGACGCGATGCCGATCCGGTGGCCCGGTGGACTGCGTGAGAGCCTCGACTGGCCGCTGCCGCCCGGCGGGGCGACGCACCCGCGCACGGCGGGCACGTTCGCCAAGACGCTGCGACTGATGGTGCGCGAGACCGCGGCGTGGTCGTGGCTGGAAGCCTTCCGGCGGTGCTCCTTCCTGCCGGCGCGAGTACTGGACGACGTCGCTCCGGGCGCCCGGCCGAAGGGGCATCTCGCGGCGGGCAGTGACGCCGACCTGGTCGTGCTCGACCCGGCGACGGTGACCGATCGCGCCACGTACGTCGATCCGGTGCGCCCGTCGCAGGGCGTGCGGCACCTGCTCGTCGGCGCGACGTTCGTGATCCGGGACGGGATCCTGCAGACCGACGCACTGCCGGGCGCGCCCCTGCGCGGCCAGCCGCGATAGCACGCTGACCGCGACGTTCAGGTCGACCGAGATCGGCCGACCTGAACGTCGGAATCAGGCGAGGTCGAACCGATCGAGATTCATGACCTTGTCCCACGCGGCAACGAAGTCGCGCACGAACTTCTCCTGCGCGTCGTCGCTCGCATAGACCTCCGCGAGCGCGCGGAGCTGCGAGTTCGACCCGAAGACGAGGTCAACGGCGGTAGCCGTCCTGGTGACCGCTGCGGTGGCACGATCCCGACCGTCGAACACGTTCTCGGTCGAGGCCGATGCCTTCCATTCCGTGCCCATGTCGAGCAGGTTCGCGAAGTAGTCGTTGGTCAACGTCCCAGGACGGTCGGTGAAGACGCCGTGCTCAGAACCTCCGAAGTTGGTCCCCAGCACCCGCATGCCGCCGATGAGGACCGTCATCTCCGGAGCCGTCAGCCCCAGCAGGTTGGCCCGGTCGAGGAGGAGGGTCTCCGGCGGCAGCTTCTCGCCGGCGCGGACGTAGTTGCGGAACCCGTCTGCCCTCGGCTCGAGCACGGCGAACGACTCCACGTCGGTCTGCTCCTGGGCGGCATCGGTACGACCCGGGGTGAACGGAACAATGACGTCGACGCCGGCGTCCTTCGCCGCCCGTTCGACGGCGGCGCAGCCACCGAGCACGACCAGGTCGGCGAGCGAGACCCGCTTCGCTCCGGACTGCCCGGCGTTGAAGTCCTGCTGAACCTGCTCGAGCGCCTGCAGCACGGTTGCGAGCCGCGCGGGCTCGTTCACCTCCCAATCCTTCTGCGGTGCCAGCCGGATCCGCGCCCCGTTCGCGCCGCCGCGCATGTCGGTGCCGCGGAAGCTCGCCGCGGCCCCCCACGCGGTGGAGACGAGCTGGGAGACGGTCGGGCCCGCCGCAAGAATCGTGGCCTTGAGGGCGGCGACGTCCTCGTCCCCGATCAGCTCGTGATCGACGGCAGGGACCGGGTCCTGCCACAGCTGTGGCTCCGGAACCCACGGTCCGAGGTAACGCGAGACCGGACCCATGTCGCGGTGCAACAGCTTGTACCAGGCCTTCGCGAACGCCTCGGCGAACTGGTCGGGGTTCTCCAGGAAGCGCCGGGAGATCGGCTCGTAGCTGGGGTCCACCCGCAGCGAGAGGTCGGTGGTCAGCATCGTCGGCAGATGCTTCTTCGACGCGTCGTACGCGTCCGGCACGATCGCTTCGGCATCCTTGGCGACCCACTGGTGCGCACCCGCGGGACTCTTCGACAGTTCCCATTCGTAGCCGAACAGGTTCTCGAAGAAGTTGCTGCTCCACCTGGTCGGCGTGGTGGTCCAGATGACCTCGATGCCGCTGGTGATCGCGTCCGCACCCTTGCCGGTGCCGTAGGTGCTGCGCCAGCCGAGACCCTGCTGCTCCAGCGGAGCGGCCTCGGGCTCGGGGCCCACGTGGTCGGCGGGGCCCGCGCCGTGGGTCTTGCCGAACGAGTGCCCTCCGGCGATCAGGGCGACGGTCTCCTCGTCGTTCATCGCCATCCGGCGGAACGTCTCGCGGATGTCGCGGGCTGCGGCGAGCGGGTCGGGGGTGCCGTTCGGGCCCTCGGGGTTGACGTAGATCAGGCCCATCTGCACGGCGCCGAGCGGGCCGGTGAGCTCCCGGTCGCCGCGGTAGCGCTCATCGCCGAGCCAGGTGTCCTCCGGTCCCCAGATGATCTCCTCAGGCTCCCAGATGTCCTCGCGCCCGAAGGCGAAGCCGAACGTCTTGAAGCCCATCGACTCCAGGGCGACGTTGCCGGCGAGGACCAGGAGGTCGGCCCACGAGATCGCCTTGCCGTACTTCTTCTTCAGCGGCCACAGCAGGCGACGGGCCTTGTCGAGGCTCACGTTGTCGGGCCAGCTGTTGAGCGGAGCGAAGCGCTGCGAGCCGTCGCCGGCGCCCCCTCGGCCGTCGGCGATGCGGTAGGTGCCCGCGGCGTGCCAGCTCAGCCGGATGAACAGCCCGCCGTAGTGGCCGAAGTCGGCGGGCCACCAGTCCTGCGAGGTGGTCAGCACCTCGGTGAGGTCGCGCTTCAGCGCCTCGACGTCGAGGCTGCTGAACGCCGCCGCGTAGTCGAAGTCCGCGCCCATAGGGTTCGACAGCGGCGAATGCTGGTGCAGAACCTGCAGATCGAGCTGATTGGGCCACCAGTCCTTGTTCGTCCGCGGGTGGGTCGTCGTGGGAGTCGGGGACGCGATCGCGGGGTTCTCGCTCTGGGTCATGTGCTTCCTTCCGGGACGCTGATTCGGTCAGGAGTTGTGGCGGAACAGGCGGGGCACCGGCCCCAGTAGACGACCTCGGCCTCGTCGATCGCGTAGCCGTGGTCGTCCGACGCGGTCAGGCAGGGCGTCTCGTCGACGGCGCAATCGACGTCGGCTATCGCACCGCACGACCGGCACACGACATGGTGGTGGTTGTCCCCCACCCGCGACTCGTAGCGGGCCACCGAGCCCGACGGCTGGATGCGGCGGACGAGGCCTGCGGCGGTGAGCGCACGCAGCACGTCGTAGACGGCCTGGTGGGACACCTCGCCGAGCTCCGCACGCGCGACGCCGATGATCTGGTCCGTGTCGGCGTGCGGATGCTCGTACACCGCAGTCAGCACGGCCACCCTGGGACGCGTCACCCGCAGGGCTGCCGCGCGCAACAGCTGCTCGACTTCCAACCCCGTGGGCACCGTCCCAGCTTGGCGCATATTCTTGAATCAATCAAGAACCAGCCTTCGACGGCAGGGTTAGCGGCATTGAGGGCGCAGGTGGCCGCATTCGGACACCTTTGTCGGGTTTGTTGCGCATGGCAGGCCGGGCCTGCAATGGTCTGAAACGATTCAGCTGCTGAGCGCCCAGGAGGCCCGCGATGGCTCTGCTTCGGACGAGTCGACGTCCCATCATCCGACGGTCGGCTCTGGCACTTACTGGCGTAGCGGTACTGCTCGGCTGGTTCGTCGTGGCCATAGCCGCGCCAGCAGCGAGTTCGGCGCAGCCCGCGCCACCGCTCGTCGGCTCGCTGACCACCGAGCACATGACCAACCCACTCGGCATCGACACCGGACGTCCGCTGCTGGGCTGGGTCATCACCTCCGCGGCGCGCGGGGTCTCCCAGAGCAAGTACGAGATCCGTGTCGCGAAGGACAGGTCCAGCCTGGCGAGTGGCCAGGATCTGGTGTGGGACTCCGGTCCGGTGAACTCCGGGCAGTCGTTCGACGTCCGCTACGCCGGGCCGGCACTTGCGCCCCGAACCAAGTACTACTGGAACGTCCGGGTGTGGGACAACAACGGCAAGGTCTCCCCGTGGAGCCGGCCCGCGGCGTCCTTCGAGACCGCGTTCCTCGAGCCGAACCAGTTCCAGGGCAGCTGGATCGCAGGTCCGAGTCCGTCGAGTGGGTCCGAGTTGTTGCTGCGCAAGGACTTCGCGCTCGGCAGCGACACGATCACCAGGGCGCGGTTGTACGTCGCGGGGCTCAGCTACCCCTATCTGTTCGTCAACGGGCATCCCGTGAGCGACCACGTGCTCGACACGGCCTTCACGACCTTCAACAGGACCGTCGACTACACCACCTACGACGCCACCCGGCTGGTGCACGCCGGCAGCGATGCCATCGCGGTGAGTCTCGGCAACGGCTTCTACGGCGGCGGGGCGGCCGACTATCCGGCCAGTGGCGAGCCGTGGCAGCCGGGCCAGCCGACGCTCAAGCTCGAATTCGATGTCTGGTACGCGAACGGCACGTCAAGGCGGGTGGTGAGCGACGCTTCCTGGAAGGTCTCGACGGGACCTACGACGGCCAACTCGCCAGCGGTCGAAACGTATGACGCGCGCCTGGAGAAGCCGGGCTGGACGCGGGCAGGCTACAACGACGGCGGCTGGGCCGAGGCTGCGGTACTGCCCGGGGCGGACGCGCCGATTCCCTCATACACCGGCGCGCCGACCGCGAACTGGATCTGGAACACGACGGGCGCAACCAACAGCGCACCGGTGGGGACGATCTACACGCGGAAGACGTTCACCGTCGCGGATCCGTCGTCCATCTCGAGCGCAGTGCTGCGCGTCAACGCAGATGACGGTCACCGGACCTACGTGAACGGAACGTTGGTCTCGAGTTCGCCGGTCGACGCTGTCAACGGTTGGCAGACGTCGCAGGTCAGCGACATCTTGCCCCTGCTCGTGCCGGGCACGAACGTGATCGCGATCGCGGGCATCGCGGCTGCGCCCAACGCGACGGGTCTCATAGCCGCCGCCCAACTCGACACGACGCGGATCGTCACCGACGGGTCGTGGAAGGCTCTTGCCGGGACACCCGCTGCGCCGCCCGACGGCTGGAACACCGCCGGCTTCGACGACTCGTCGTGGCCCGCGGCGATCGTGCAGGGCCCGTTCGGCATCGCGCCGTGGGGCACCAACCTGCACGCCGTGACAGCGCCTGCCGGAGTGCTGCGCGCGCAGTTGATCCCCCCGATCGAGCGGACCGCGACCCTCGCTCCGGTCAAGGTCACTGACCTGCCCGGCGTCGCCGGACCCGTCCCGTCCTATGCCGCAACGCCGACCGCGAACTGGATCTGGAACACGGCGGGTGCGAGCAACGGCGCACCGCAAGGGAACATCTTCATGCGCAAGACATTCACGGTTGCGGATCCGTCGTCGGTCTCGAGCGCGGTGCTCCGGGTCAACGCCGATGACGGCCACAACACGTACGTGAACGGAACGCTTGTCTCGAGCGCGCCGGGCACCGTGACGAACGAGTGGCAGACGTCGCAGGTCAGCGACATCAAGTCGCTGCTCGTCCCGGGCACGAACGTGATCGCGATCGAGGGCATCGCGCTCGACACCAGCCCGGCCAGCGTCATCGCCGCCGCGCAACTCGACGCGACGCGGGTCGTGACCGACGGGACCTGGAAGGCACTTGCCGGGACACCCGCCTCGCCGCCCGACGGCTGGAACACCGCCGGCTTCGACGACTCGTCGTGGCCCGCGGCGATCGTGCAGGCCCCGTACGGCAGTGGGCCGTGGGGCACCAACGTCCAGACCCCGCCCGGCCCCTCGAAGGTCTACGACTTCGGGCGCATCACCTCCGGATGGGCGCGGATCACGATGCAGGGCGCGGCCGGCCATCAGGTTCAGATCAAGTACTCCGAGCAGCTCAACCCGGACGGAACGGTCCAGAACGAGGGCGCCGGAAATCAGACCGACACCTACATCCTCGAGGGAGGTGACCGGGAGACCTACGAGCCGAAGTACGGGTGGAAGGGCTACCGCTACGTCGCAGGTCTCGACCGCACCCGGCACCACGCTTCCGAGAATCCTGTCGACCACCGGCGTGGTGGTGCACACCGCACTGCCCACAGCGGGCGGCTTCACCAGTTCGAGCAACCTGCTGAACCGCATGCACGTCGCGATGAAGAACACGATCCTCAACAACCAGTACTCCTACGGCAGCGACACGCCGGTGTACGAGAAGGGTGGCTGGACCAACGACAACGGCGACTTCGCCACCTCGGAGATGGACAACTTCGACGCGGCGGCCTACTTCGACCACATGATGCAGAACTTCGACGACATGCAGGATCCGGCCGGCAATATCGGCTGGCTCGTGCCGGCGTCCCCGGGCAGCGACAACGTCGACCCGCTGTGGGGCGGCTCGTTCCTGCTGATCGAATACGACATGTTCCAGCAGTACGACGATCTCGCCGTGATCAGCCGTGACTACGGCAACATGGCCGCCTACGTGGATGACCTGGCCGGCCAGATCGCGCCGCACGGCTACATCTACCAGGGGCAGACGTGGGGCGATTGGGTGGTGCCCCCCAACGCCAATCCGCCGTCCAGCGAGATGCTCGGCAGCATGTTCCTCTACCGCGAGGCCAAGGACCTCGCGATCATGGCCGCCGCCATCGGCAACACCGCCGGGGCGAGCAAGTACGACGACCTCGCCGCGACCATCCGCACGGCGGTCAACGACGAGTTCTACGACGCCGCCGACCATCGGTACCGCGACCCGCTCGGCCTGGTCTCGCACGCGACGGGCGGACCGAGCGGACCGATCACCTCGACCGCCTACGACCAGACTGCCAACGTGTTCGGCCTGGCGTTCGGGCTGGCGCCGGACGGCGACCAGCAGGCGATCGCGGACGGCCTGACCGCAGATGTCAAAGCCAAGGGCAACCATCTGGCCACCGGCGCCAACGGATCGAAGTACATCCTGCCGATGCTGACCGAGTACGGACAGGCCGACCTCGCCTACAAGGTCGCCACCAACCCGACCGCTCCCGGCTGGGGGCAGTGGTTCCTGCAGTGCGGCGCCACCACCATGTGGGAGGCGTGGGAGAACGACTCGTGCACGTCGGCCCGCTCCCGCGACCATGCCTTCATGGGGACCGTGGACGACTGGTTCTTCGACGGCGTCGCCGGGATACAGCCCACCTCCCCCGGCTTCCGCACGGTCGCGATCAACCCGCACCCGGTCGGCGACCTCACGCACGCGTCGGGCCACGAGACGACGCCGCTGGGGCGCGTGAGCTCGGACTGGACCCGCTCCGGGACCAGCTTTGCGCTCACGGCACAGGTCCCCGTCGGCTCGCAGGCATCGATATGCGTGCCGGCCAACAGCGCCAAGTCGGTGACCGAGAGCGGAGACCCGATCGGCACTGCCCGCGGGGTGACCGTGATCGGCATGCAGGGTTCCTGCCTGCAACTGCACGTCGGCTCCGGGACATACCGCTTCCACTCGACGATGCCGTAGCTCTACCGACCGCCGCGAAAGCCCGGCCGGCCGGGTGACCCGATTTCAGGTCCGCCGCATGGGAAGCGAGCGTCGCCGACGGGCACGCCGATGCGGCGCGGTGAGACTTGCCTGATCGATCTTGAACCGGCCCGCGGTCATGAAACGAACAAGCGCCGACCCGCCGTCGTCGTGAGCAATGATCGGGCGAACGCAACCGCCGAACGCCTCGCCCGTGGTGTCGTCACGGTTGTTCCGGTCACGAGCAACGTCGCGCGAGTCTTCCCGTTCCAAACGCTTCTTCCCGCGGACGCGACAGGACTACGAGTCGATTCAAAGGCGCAGGCCGAGCAGATCCGATCGGTCAGCATCGAACGCATCGGTCCGGTCTTGGGACGGGTTCCCCCGGACCTCATGACCGAACTCGACGACGCTGTGCGCCTTCACCTTCAGCTGTAGGGGAACCTGCCACTCGTCACGTCGCACACATCTTCGCGGCGTTTGCGGTCGTTTGCTCATCGTGTTGTAGGCCCAGTAGCCGTCGTTGTACCGCTGGAGCGCCGACCAGCGATACAACGCGATGCGGAGGCGCTGGGCGGTTGTCCGGATTGTGATACGGCTGTATTACACATCGGCACGCGCCACATGGCCGGCCCGGAAGTGACAGCCGGACGAGCAGCGAGCCGCGGCAATTTGTTCGAGTGGTGGACATTGACGGGACGGCCCGGCGTTCATACGCTCAGCTTCGTCGCCTTTGCGAGAGATGACTCCAATGTGCAGATCGTCATGGGGGTTCCGCAGCCGGTCGGTAATGCCCCGACGCCAACGGTGCGCGGCCGCAACGCGACGGCGACGGAGGACACGGACTGTTAGTCCAGACCAAGGAGGTCGAGTCATGTCCAATTCGCGTTCCACGGGCCCTGCGCGCCGAAGAAAAGAGGTGGTGATTGCCGCCGCGGTCGGCGTGTTGACGGCGGGCGCCCTGACGGCCTTCATCGGCCAGGGCGCCGCAGCGGCGAAGTCCACCCGGGCTGCATGGCTCGATTCGCACCAGCCGATCCACGCCCGGGTGAATGCCCTGCTGGGCGCGATGACCTTGCCTGAGAAGGTCGGCCAGATGGACCAGCAACTCGTCGACAACGTGACGGGCTCGTCCGATGCGTGCGGCAGCCAGGGCTTCGCCCAGCCGAACCCGACCTGCATGAAGACGGTGCTGGTCGACAATCACACCGGCTCCGTGCTCGCGGGCGGCACGGACAACCCGCCGGATACAACCGGTCAAGGCGGCACCGGTAACACCGGCTACGACTGGGCCAACGAGTACAACATGATCCAGAAGTACGCGATCGAGAAGTCCCGCCTGCACATCCCGTTGATCTTCGGGGTGGACGCGGTGCACGGCTTCGGCCATCCGTGGCAGGCGCCGCTGTATCCGCAGTCGATCGGCATGGGCGCCACGTGGGACCCGTCGTCAGCCGAAACCGGCGGCGTCGCGACGGCGAACGCGCTGCGCGCCACCGGGTGGGTGTGGGACTTTGCCCCGGTCCAGGATCTTGCCCGCGACAACAGGTGGGGCCGGACGTACGAGACCTGGGCCGAGGAACCGGTGCTGTCCGAGGCCATGGGAGCGGCCAATGTGCGAGGAATGCAGACCCCAGGTTCGGCGCACTCGCTGGACGTGTCGGCAACCGTCAAGCACTTCGCCGGCTACTCGCAGTCGATCAACGGCCACGACCGCAACGAGGCGCTCCTGCCGCTGAGCTACCTGCAGAGCGTCATCCTGCCGTCCTACGCAGGCGCCATCAACGCCGGAGCCCGCACGGTCATGGTCGACTCCGGGTCCATCAACGGTGTGCCGGCCACGGGGTCGCACTACCTGCTGACCGACATCCTCCGCAAGCAGCTGCACTTCCGGGGCGTCGTCATCAGCGACTACCAGGACGTGCAGGCGCTGCAGACGGCCTACCACGTCGCCGCCGACCCTGCCGAAGCGATTGCCAAGGCCGTGAACGCCGGGGTCGACATGGCCATGTACGTGACCAGCCCCGATCAGTGGCAGTCCGCCATCCTCCAGGATGTGCAGTCCGGCGCGATTTCGATGGCGCGGATCAATGAGGCAGTGCGGCGGATTCTCACGCTGAAGTTCCAGCTCGGCCTGTTCGACCAGGCGTGCGTCAGAGACCCGACCACGCCGTGCGTCGACGCCAGCGTAGCCAGCGCAGCGGTCACCGCGGGCCGTGCTGCCACGCTCAGCGCCGCACAGGAGTCGATGACGCTGCTACGCAACCAGGGCAACACGTTGCCGCTGTCCTCGTCCGCCAACGTGGTCGTCACCGGTCCGAGCGCCGACTCGATGACGAACCAGCTCGGCGGGTGGAGCGTCAGCTGGCAAGGTGTGTTCGGTGCCGGGCACGTCTGCTGCATGGGCCCGGCGGACCAGATTCCGCCCGGCACCACCGTGCAGGAGGGGATCCGGAACGACGACTCCAACGCGGTCTTCGTGCCGGACGGCAACACCGCCGCCAACACGCCCGCCGACGCCTACGTCGTCGCGGTCGGCGAGAAGGCGTACGCGGAAGGGCTCGGCGACAACCCTGCGCCCCAGCTGCCGCCTGACCAGAAGGCGCTGATCAAGACGCTCGAGGACACCGGCAAGCCGGTGATCGTCGTCGTCATTGCCGGACGTCCGGTCGGCCTGGGATCAGATGCCGAGAACGCGAACGCGATTCTCATGGCCTACCAGGGCAGCACCGAGGCCGGTCAGGCCGTCGCTGACGTGATCTTCGGCAACGTCGACCCGAGCGGCAAGCTGCCGATCAGCTGGCCGTCCGACGCCGCCGCGCCGGGCGGAGACTTCGACGGCACCGCGCCGTCACCGCTCGGCGACCAGCCGAAGTTCTTCGACCAGCTACCGGGCACCGGATCCGGGCAGGGACACGGCTACAACCCGCTCTACCCGTTCGGGTTCGGCCTGTCGTACACCACCTTCACGACGAGCGGTCTCTCGGTGACGCCGAACGTCTCCCGCAATGGCACCGCGACGGCGACCTTCACGGTCAGCAACACCGGATCCAGCAGCGGGACCGACATCGTTCCCGTCTACGTGGCCCAGCCCGTCAGCAGTGTGGTCGTGCCTCCGCAAAGGTTGGTCGGGTTCACCCGGGTCACCCTCGGCGCCGGCACGTCCAAGACCGTGCAGGTTCGATTCCGGGTCTCCACCCTGGCCGAGACGCACGGGGACATCGACGCGTCCGCACCGCCGACCGTCGAACCAGGTGCCTACATCGTCCAGTTGGACACGAACAGCACCACACCGTACGACGTCGCTGCGTCGGCACCGTTCACCATCCACTGATCCACGATCGGGAATCGCCGCGTCACCTCCGGCGCGGCGATTCCCGTCCGATCTCCCGGCTCACAACCGGACGTGAACTGCCGTCAGTCCACGCTGGTGCGAGTGGGAAACACCGAGGAGTTGCCGTTCCGCTGCCGCGCGGATGCTGCCCTTGACATATGCATCGCCACTCTGTAGAAAACCAACTAGTTCCTAAACCATTCGGTTCTCAAAGGAGGTTGATCATCATGACCACCACCGAGATGAGAATCGAGCTCATCCACCTGCCGGTCAGCGACGTCGACCGCGCCCGCGACTTCTACGTGGACAAGTGCGGCTGGCGGCTGCTCACCGATCACATCCAGCCCAACGACATGCGGATCGTGCAGATCTGCCCGCCCGGTTCTGGCTGCGCGATCCTGCTGGGACGCAACATCGCTGAGATCAGCGACATGCCGGTTGGCGCGCAAAAGGGATTGCACCTGGTAGTCGCCGACATGGAGCAGACGACAAAGGAGCTGGCCGAGCGCGGCGTCAAGCTCGGCGAGGTCCAGGACCTGGGCGGTTGCCTGTTCTGTCGCTTCGAGGACCCCGACGGCAACTCTTGGCTGCTGCAGCAGTGGCCCGAGGGCGGATTCCCGCACGAGGACCTGGCCAGCGCGTGAGCACGGTCGCCCTCGGCGCCAACCCCGCGAGTGCCCGCGATCCGTTGAGCCTGGTGTTCGCCGCGTTGGCCGACCCGACCCGCCGCGCGATGCTCACCCGGCTACGGCGCGGCCCGGCGACGGTGACCGAGATCGGAGAGCCGTTCGAGATGACCGGCCCCGCCGTGTCCAAGCACCTCCGCGTGCTCGAACGTGCCGGGCTGGTCACCCGCGGCCGCGTCGCACAGTCCCGACCAGCCACCTTGACGGCTGAGCCGATCAAGCAGGTCGCGGAGTGGGTGGAGGAGTTTCGCGAGTTCTGGGACCAGCGCTACAACCGCCTCGATGACTACCTGCGCACGATGTCCGACGACCCCAAGGACCGCGAATGAGGATCTGGGCAGACACCTTCGACGTGACCACCCCAGACGACACCTCGGTCGTCATACGCCGTGATTTCGACGCACCACCCGACAAGGTCTGGCGTGCTCTGACCGAGCCGGAGCATCTGCGTCGCTGGCTCGGCGACCCGAGTTTCCCGCTGACCACCTGCGAAATGGACGTTCGCGTCGGCGGAAGCTACCGCTGGGTGTTCACCCAGCCAGATGGCCCCGCCGCGATGGGCGTCCGCGGCAGCTACCACGAGGTGGATCGGCCACACCGCAATGCTGCTTACCGTGCGCTACGTCGACCGAGAAATGCGCGACGGCTGGGTCGCCTCCGGCATGACCGATGGACTTGGACGCGGCTACCAGCGCCTCGACCAGGCACTCGCAGGCATCATCTGATCAGCACAGACTGCAGCGCGCTCGCTACCCGTCGTTATCGCGAGCGTTCACGCAGACACGCGCAAGTGTGCGTTATCAGAGCCGATCAACCGTTCCGGCGCCCACTCGCCGAACAAGTCCCGACTTATCGACGATGCTGACCATCGTCGAGGTTGGGGGCGCTGGCGGCGGTTGGCAGCGGGCTGCTGCAATCCTTGACGCGACGGCAGGAAGCCCTTTACCGGCGAGTAGGTGTACAGCATCTTCCTGTTACGCGTTCCGGACCGATGTTCACGCGGCGAACCGCTGTTCGTACTGCGGCCATACCGCCAGGATGATCCGTCTGGACATTGTTCGTTGTCGGTAGGAGGCGGGGATGCGCGCAGCGGATGCTCAAGGACGGCTGATGTCGTGGGAAGCGCGGACCGACTGGCCGCTGGCAGGTGCGGCTGTCTTGTTCCTCGTCGCTTTCGCATGGCCGATCCTGGACACCGGCCTGAGCCCGGGTTGGCGTCACACGTGCGCCGTGTTCGAAGCGGTGATCTGGGGAGTGTTCATCGCCGAGTACCTCTTCCGCCTCGGCCTGGCCACGCAGCGCGCGCGCTACTTCTTGCGCCACCTGCCCGACCTGGCGATCCTGGTGCTGCCGTTCCTGCGGCCGCTGCGAGTGCTGCGACTTGTCGTGCTGCTCAAAGTGCTCAACCGGCGCGCCGCCGATTCGCTGCACGGCCGGATCGCTGTCTACGTGAGCGGCGCAACCGTGCTGCTGGTCTTCTGCGCATCACTGGCGGTGCTCGACGCGGAGCGAGGCCGCCCGAACTCCAATATCGAGACCTTCGGCGGGGCGCTGTGGTGGTCAGTGACCACTGTCTCGACGGTCGGCTACGGCGATCGCTATCCCGTGACGAATGACGGTCGGCTTGTCGCGGTGATGCTGATGATCGGCGGCGTCGCCCTGCTGGGTACGGTCACCGCGTCCCTCGCGAGCTGGCTGATTTCGCGAGTCAAACAGGCGGAGGAGTCGGTGCAGTCGGCTACCCGAGCCGACATCGCCACACTCGCCATGGAGGTGCGCGAACTCCGCGCCCTGGTGCAGGCAAACGCGTCGGCGAACAGCTGACGGCGTGTCCGGGGCGACATGTTCGCGGCGCCCGAAGATGATCGCCTCGCGGATGCGGTGGTCGGTGTCGCATCGGCGGACGGTGCAAATCTGGTCATCGTCGCAGTCTTGTCATGGTCGGTCATGGAGGCTCCTACCGGCCTTTCGGGCGGTTCGACGGCACCTCGCGCGGCGCGCCTGCCTCCACCCAGTCCCTGATGAGTCCGAGCCGGACTTCGTCGGCGTCGCTGGCCGCGCCGAGCCCTTCGAATGAGTTCAAGGCGATGCGTGCCTCGGCGACTGCGTTCGTTCGCTGGCCCTCGCCGAACGCGCGGGCCAGCAGCAGATGCGTCCGCGCTGCTTCGTACGGCTGCTCAATCTCGGTGAACAGGTCGCGCGGCCATCACACGGCACCCAGTGTCGCCACCGAGCTGGGCCAGTCGTGCGGTGCGGGCCGCCGCCGTGTCGGCATCGCCGCACGCGAGTTCCGCCTCGGCGCGCAGCTCGCACAACGGTGCCGCCTCGACGCACTCCTCGCCGAATGCTTCGAGCCGCCGGTCGAGGACTGCGGCGGCAAGCTCGGGTTCGCCACGGCGCAGGTGGATCTGCGCACAGGGATAGGCCGCGGCGACGTGATCCTCGACTCCGTTCAGGAGCTGCGCAGCCTCTTCGAGCCGACCTTGCGCGACCCGGACCTCAGCCAGCTTGGCCAGCGCGTCCCCCGCCCTACCGCTCTAATAGGCGCTCGACATCGCGGAACGCGATCTCAAACTGCGCCTCGAGAGCCTGCCGGATCGGGCCGACGGCGTTGGCCTCACTTGGTTCCTCGACGCCGAGCCGGTCACACAGCGCGGTTAGGTACAACGGGTCGGTCGATCCCCACTCGATTCCGGTGAGCGGCTCGTCCGTGCTATTCGGTTCGAGTCGTGCGCCGAGCCGTGCGGCAACGCCGGCGACCGACTCGCGCAGAGAGCGGCCGACGGCCCGCTCAAGGTCATCGATCGCCCTGTAGAGCTTGTTCTTTGCGCCGAACTCGGTGAGATAGCCAGACCCGAAGTGCTGCTGCAGGGTGCTCATCAGGTCGACACGTTCGCCGAGGATGCCCAGCGCGGTGTTGACGCTGGATTCGGAGAACATCACGGTCGATACGAAGGCCCAGAGCACCTGGTCGAAATCGAACTGGGTGTCGCCGGTGAGGTCTGCGTCCCTGATCCGGCCCCGCGCGGCGATGGCGAACTCCCGAACCGATCGGGCGGCGACGTCGACCCATCCGGTGATTCGGTCGTCGATGAGCGCAACAAATGCGTTGATTAGCGCCGTGTGATCGAGGTACTGGTCGCCGCGGACATCCTGTGGCGCAACCGGTGCGGGGCTGACCGCGAAGTACCGGGTGATCGTGCCGTGTCCGGGCGGGTCCAGATCCGCCGCAGCGCCATGCAGGTCCAGCACGCCGTGCACGACGTGAGGACCCTCTGACAGCGGCAGGTGGGACCACCGCGCCCAGACCGTCTCGTGCGGCGGCACGCCCGCGATCGGCGCATCGAACTTCTCACGTCCGTCGAGGTCGAACCGCACAACGAACCGACCCGTCGGAGCGTCGCCGTGGTTTCGACACGCGCCGCACAGTTCGACGTGGTCCGCTGCTGATCGTGGCTGCGGCTCGATACGAATATCCGTCAGTTCCACGATCGCCGGCACGCGGTCGTCTCCTCCTCCACAGTGAGATCGATGGTCTCGATCGGTGTCGGGCCGGAAACGAATACCCTCCGCGACGGCAGGATCGTCACCATTCGTTTGGTGCACCAGGGCGGCGGGCGTCTCAGCAACGCCGCGCTGCGTTGATCGCCCGCGACGGCTATGCGGTGCGCTTGCCGCGCAGTTCGACGAGCCGGATGTGCGCAAGGCGCTCCAGCATCTCGGGGAAAGCCTGGTCGATGACCTGGCCGGTGAGGTCGCGTCGCGCGGCCAGGACCACGTCGCTGATCACCGTGAGCGGCAGGTCGTCCTGGAACTCCGGCATGAGCGATTCGGTGATATCGGCCAGGCAGTCCGCGGTGGTGTCGTGACATGAGGTCATACGCCGGGCTCCCTTCAGTTGCGCACACTTCCATGATGGATGAGGGGTCGGCCGCGTAGCTGTCGGTTACCTAACGATCGCCGGGCATGGGCTGCCAGCGGTCTGGGCTCAGGGGTAGGAACGGGCTGGGCCAGCGGGGCGGGTTGTGCCGGGTAGCCGCTCGCGACCAGGATTGCGTGGCGTACTGATGACCGCGGACAGCGCGTTTGCGACCATCAGCCGCACCGACGAATGGGGGGCGCGCACGGGCGGACCTAGGTCGAACCCTTGCGCGCAGCGTCGGTGTGACCGCGCCGCTGGCCCACCAAGAGGAGGACGTGCTGAGCATCGAGGCCGGCTCCTTGGCGCCCCAGTCGGCTGAGGCGCCGATCACGGTGCTGTTGGTCGAGGATGACCCGCGAATCCGTCGTGCTCTGGCACTGTCGCTCTCGGACGAGGGCTACGTCGTTGACGGCGTGGGCGACGGCGAGGATGCGCTCCGCCGAATGGACGCCACTGTCCCGGACATCGTGTTGCTGGACCTGATGTTGCCTGGCATGGACGGTCTGGCGGTGTGTGAACGGATTCGGGAGCGCAGTGATCTTCCTATCATCGTGGTGACTGCGCGAAGCGACACCCGTGACGTGATCGCTGGTCTGGAGGCCGGCGCCGACGACTACGTGACCAAGCCGTTGGACGCCGCCGAGCTGGCGGCGCGGATACGCGCGCTGCTGCGCCGCACCCGCCCGGCCGGACCAGCACGACACCCGGTGCGCCTCGGAGACGTCGAGGTCGATCTCGACCGGGGCATCGCGAGTCGTGGGGGCCGGCCGCTGCACCTGACCAAGACCGAGGCCCGGTTGCTGACCGAGCTCGTCGCGGCCGACGGGCATGTCGTCACCCGGGAGGAGTTGCTCGCCCGGGTGTGGCAGTACGGCTACTTCGGCGACACCCGGCTCCTGGACGTGCACATCAGCCGACTCCGTCGCAAGGTGGAGCCGGACCCGAACCAGCCGCGGCACCTGCTCACCGTGCGCGGCAGCGGGTACCGCGTCGTGCCGTGACACGGACCCGGACGGTACGGACGGCGCGGTTGTCGCTACGGCACCGCGTCATGGCTGCGTTCGCGCTGTTGTCGATGCTGGTGACCGGGACTCTGGCGATCGTGACCTGGCGGTTGTCGAGCAGCTACATGACCCAGCAACGCGAGCAGAGCGCGATCCGGCAGGCTGTCGTGAACAACCGGCTGATCGAGGCGGCGCTGCGGCACGGCTCGGACGGCTTGCCGGAACTGCTGGCCGGACTCGGCGCGCAGGTCGAGTCCGCAGTGCTGCTGGTGGATGATCGTCGCTGGATCAGCAGCGGGACCGTCGACCCGCAGCGGCTGCCGCAAGTGTTCCTCTCCGCCGTCACCTCGGGCCAAGCGGCCTCGCAACGGACCTCCCTGACCGGCTCACCCGTTCTCGCGGTCGGCCTTCCGGTACACGGTGCCGACGCCACCTACATCGAGGTGTATCCGCTACGAGAGCTTGACCGCACGCTGCGCTTCCTCAGTCTCATGCTCGCCGTCGCCGTCGCAGCCGCCGGAGTCGTCGGGGCGGTACTCGGTCGCTGGGCGGCCGCGCGAGCATTGCGGCCGCTCACCCGGCTTACCGCCGCCGCGGCCGCGACCGCGGCAGGCGATCTGGCCTACCGCATGCCCGAAACCACCGATCCCGACCTGGCGCCGATCGCCACTGCCTTCAACGAAACCGCAACGCTGCTGCAGCAGAGGGTCGAACGCGACGCCCGCTTCGCCGGTGACGTCAGCCACGAACTGCGCTCGCCCCTGACCACGATGGTCAACGCCATGGCGGTACTGGAACGACGCAAGGCCGGCTTCACCGAACCCGCACAGCAAGCCGTTGAACTGTTGTCTGCCGACCTGCGCCGCTTCAAGTCCATGGTCGAGGACCTGCTCGAGATCTCCGTCGCGGCCCAGGACCCTGACACCGACCGCATGGAAGACCTCGACCTGGCCGAACTCGTCACCCACGCCGCCGCAGACATCGACCTCGCGGTCGACTCGATCGAGATCGACCCCGCCACGCCGCGCATCAAAGCTGATCGCCGCCGGCTGGAGCGGGTCGTCGCGAATCTGGTCACCAACGCGCTGACCCACGGCAGAGGAGCCGTCCGGCTCGCCGTCCGCGCACACGACGGGCACGCCCGGATCGAGGTCGACGACCACGGACCAGGAGTGCCGGAACCCGATCGCACCCGCATCTTCAACCGATTCGCCCGCGGATCACCGGCCGCCCGTGACGCCCGCGACGCTGGCGTCGGACTCGGACTCGCCCTCGTCGAGGAGCACGTTCGACGCCACCACGGACACGTGTGGGTCGAGGACCGGCCCGGCGGCGGCTCCCGGTTCATCGTCGAACTGCCCCAAAGCAACAAGCCATGAAAGCCTCCGCAACTCTCGCGTTCGCAATGTGCGCCCTGCTCATTGCCGGCTGCGGCGTCACTGGGCAGTCCAAACCGCAGCCAATCGAGCACCCACAACTGTCGGTGCCGGCTACACCGACGCCCACGATCACCGGTGACACCTGCCCGCCCCCCGCCCCATCGACCTCGCCTCCGGCCACGACACCCTCCTCACAGCCCCAAACGCGCTCAGCTGCTTCCTCGCAGGTCGTTACCGTCCCGGCACTCAGTGCTGCCACGCCGTCACGGGACGGTTCCCCCATCTCGGAGAGCACCGCCTGCCCGCCGAGACCGGATGACGGCGCCGAATCCCCGCTAGGTTGACCGCCCGAGTCGTCACCACACAAGACCCCCAAACGACGGCGGGGCTGCGGCTCGTCCGTGGTTTGTCGAGGCCCGCCTCGTGCGAGCGCGCCGGCGCCGCAGTCGCGGGTGCCGAGCGTTGCGCGATATCGCCTGAGCGGATTGGATCGCGGGGGCGTCACTCAGCGGCGGCGGACCGTTGCTGCTACATCGACAGCAGTTCGAAGATTTCTACCGCGCACTTGCCGTCGCTGTTGGATAGGAACGGTAGGCCGTCGGTCATCGCCTTCGCCGCGGCCAGATCGTTGGCCTCAACGATGCTGTAGCCGATCAGGTCGCCGGCTGTTCCTTCGGTGCCGTCGTCGCGAACCGACGCGTTCGAACCGAACGGGCTGCCGGCGTCGATGAGCGCCGTGCCGAGTTTCTGCATCCAGGCGGTGAACGCGGCCATTCGCTCGGCGGCCTGCTCAGGCGTGACGTCGAACACGGGAGTGGCCGGGCCACGGTAGAGGTAGATGAACTTCGCCATGTCGATCGTCCTTTCGAGAACCGGCCGCGCGCCCTGCACGCCCGTCAGCGGTATCACGAACGGCGGTGCCCGGAACGGACACGGGCCGGCAACGATTTGTCGTTCCTGTCTCCGGCGAGGGCTCGCGGGAGACAGGCACGGATACTGCGTCTAGCTCCAGCGGCTGATCTCGCCGTGCGGATACGCCCCGAACTGGCCGGTCTCGACGCCGGACTTGAGGCTGGTGAGGTAGGCGCCCCAGTTGGTGCTGCAGCCGCTCATGAAC
This sequence comes from uncultured Actinomycetota bacterium, assembly GCA_963797455.1. Classification (GTDB taxonomy): domain Bacteria; phylum Actinomycetota; class Actinomycetes; order Mycobacteriales; family Jatrophihabitantaceae; genus Jatrophihabitans. The sequence continues at coordinate 271,060 of CAWCPK010000002.1, forward strand.
TCACTCGCCTCCTGCCAGCCGGCGTGAGTGAACAGCAGGGTCGTGCGACCGTCGCCGTTCGCGTGGAGCGCGAAGGTGATGTGCGTACCGACCCACGGCTCGGGGCCTTCCTCGACTCGCCAGGTGATTTCCTCGGGGGTCTGGGTGACGACCTGCATCACGGCAGCCGGCTCGTCGGCGGCGCCGAAGTAGAGGCTGAAGCGGCCGTCGCTCCCGGCGTTGCCGTCTAGTGGCCGCCCGGTCCACCAGCGGCTGATGCCGTCGGCGCTGGCGATGAGCTCGTGCACACGCTCGGTGCTGGCGTCGATGCTGATTCGGTGCAGGATGTCAGGCATTGTCGTGTCCTTCTTTGTCAGGCGGCGACGAGGGCGTCAGCCGCGGTGATTTCGGTGGTTGTCGTGGACGGGTGGGAGGGGATCGCCATCGCGGTCACGGCGGCGAGGACGGCGAAGATCACGCAGGCCCACAGCGCCGGACGAAAGCCCGCGGTCACCGCGGCCGGATTGCCGAGCTGGCCGTGGGCGGCGAACACGGCACTGGCAACCGCGATCGAGAAGACCGCACCGAAGCGCTGCGCCATGTAGTTGACCCCCGCCGCCTTGCCCATCTCGCGCTCGGCGACCGAGTTCAGGACGGCGGTCGGCACGGTGGGCAGCGCCATCGAGATGCCGATGCCCGCGACCAGTAGCGCGAACACGAGCTCCACCCAGCTGGTGGCCAGCGATCCACGCGCAGCGACCCAGGCGTAGCCGATCGCCTGCAGCGCGAGACCGGTCAGCATGATCGGGCGCCGCCCGAGCCGGTCGGACAGCGCGCCGGCCAGCGGTGAGACCACCATGGGCGTGGCGAAGAACGGAAGAAGCCGAACGCCGGTCGAGATCGGTGAATACCCGCGGGCGAACTGGAATTCCTGGGTGATCAGAAACGCAGCGGCGAAGGTGGCGCCCGACATCAGGAACGTGGTCAGGTTGCCGATCGCGAAGCACTGATTGCCGAACAGCCGCATCGGCACCATCGGCTCGAGTGCCTTGTGCTCCCAGCCGACGAAGGCCAGCAGGAGCGCGCCGCCACCGATCAGAGTGCCGAGGATCTCCGGGCTCGACCAGCCGATGTCGTTCGCACGGACCAACCCCCACACCACTCCGACGACGCCTGCGCTCACGAGGGTGACTCCGATGATGTCGAGCCGCTCTGCCGCGCCACGGCTCTCTGGGAGCAGCCGAGTCCCGAGCGCGAGGGCGGTGACGCCGAGCGGCACGTTGAGCCAGAAGATCCAGTGCCAGTCGAGGCGTTCGGCTATCACGCCGCCGACGATCGGGCCGGCCGCGACAGCCAACCCGGCCAAGCCGCCGTAGATGCCGACGATCAAGCCGCGGCGGGCCGGGGGGAATGCGGTGGTGAGGATGGTCAGGCTCAACGGCATGACCACAGCCGCACCGAGTCCTTGCACGGAACGGGCCAGGATCAGCTCGGCAGTGTTGGGCGCCACCGCACACGCGGCCGAGGACAGGGTGAACAGCGCCAGGCCGAGATTGAAGACACGCCGTCGCCCAAAACGATCCCCGAGCGCCGCCGCGGTGATGATCCCCGCAGCGAAGGCGATGCCGTAGGAGTTGACCGTCCACTGCAGGGCGGCGAGGTCGGCGTGCAGGTCACGCTGCATCTGCGGCAGTGCGGTGATGACGACCAGCGAGTCGAGGACGACCATGAAGTAGGCAGTTGAGGTGAGGCCCAGGACCCAGCGCAGCTGGGTCGTGTGGTCCGCCACGGACGGTGTTCGGACTTTCGTCATCAGATCTGCTCCTTCACCGCGTGCCGCCCTCGTCTGGGCGGTTCTGCAGTCATGACGAACGCCCGGAGGCCGGACGGACACCCGGACCGGAGAAACGTCTCAACGCCGTGTCCGTCAACGGTGCCTGCGTTCGTCTGATACTCGAACCGGCGATGAAACCGCTGCACCTGGAGGACTCGATGGAGTACGCACTGCTGATCTACGGCCGTCCCGCAACACCGTCCGGACCGATCGACGAGGGCATCGCTGCAGTGCTTGCCCGGCCTTATGTCACCGGTTGGGTGCGCCTGCGATCGGATGAGTCGGCGACGACGCTGCGAGTCGACGAGGGCAAGACGCTGCTGACCGACGGGCCGTTCATCGACAGCAAGGAATACCTGGCCGGCCTGATCCTGATCGATGTCGAGAACCTCGACGCGGCGCTCGACATCGCGCAGACGCTCCAGGATGCGCGGACTGTCGGCGGCGGTGCGATCGAGGTGCGACCCGCGATCGAAGGGGTGTTCCGTGGCCCTTGACGCCGTCTTCCGAGATCACTGGGGCCGCGTGCTTGCGACGCTGGTCGGAGTGCTCGGCGACATCGAACTGGCCGAGGAGACCGCTGCGGAGGCGTTCGCGATCGCGGCCGAACGCTGGCCGCGCGACGGCGAGCCGGCGAACCCGATCGGCTGGCTTGTCACCACCGCCCGTAACCGTGCCATCGACCAGATCCGCCGGCAGCAGGTGCTGGCCGCGAAGACCAGGCTGCTCGCCCGCGATCTCGACGCCGTCCCGGAGGCAGTCATGCACGAGCAGGCAACCGTCGTTCCCGACGAGCGGCTCGAGCTCGTCTTCATGTGTTGCCACCCGGCGCTCGCCCTCGACGCGCAGGTGGCGCTCACCCTGCGCGCCCTCGGAGGGTTGTCGACGGACGAGATCGCGCTCGCCTTCCTCGTCCCGTTCAACACGATGAGCAAGCGGCTGACCCGAGCCAAGCGGAAGATCCGGGACGCAGGCATCCCGTTCGCCGTGCCGCCCGATCACCAGCTCCCCGACCGGCTCGCGGCCGTCCTCGCCGTCGTGTACCTGATCTTCAACGAAGGCTGGGGCGGCGGCCGGATCGACCTCGCCGCCGAAGCAATCCAGCTGGGAAGGGCCCTGGCCCACCTGATGCCCGACGAAGCAGAGGCCCTCGCCCTGCTCGCGCTCATGCTCCTGCACGACGCGCGTCGCCCCGCACGCATCCGCGACGGGCAGGTCGTCCCACTCGACCAGCAGGACCGCACCCTGTGGAACGAACCGCAGATCGCTGAAGGGCGGCAGCTTGTGCAAGCGGCAATGCAGCACGGACGTGCCGGGCCGTACGTCGTGCAGGCAGCCATCGCCGAGCTGCACCTGCGCCAGCCCCGCGACTGGCCACAGATCGCCGCGCTCTACGAGACTCTCGCCCGGCAAACCGAATCACCGATCGTCGAGATGAACCGAGCCATCGCCATCGCGGAAATCCACGGGCCCCAGGCCGGACTGGCGATCCTCGAGAACCTCGAGCTCGACCACTACCGCTATTTCCACTCGACCCACGCCGACCTGCTTCGCCGCGCCGGCCGCCACAGCGATGCTCGCGGCGCCTACCAACGCGCGCTCGACCTCGCGCAGACCGATCCCGAGCGGCGCTTCCTGCAAGCTCGACTCGCTGAATTGAAACCCCACGACTGACTGCACCCTCACCCGCCTCGGCGCAAAAACCGCGGGCGAGCGCTGATCGCTTTCCATCCACGCCAGGTCCGCGCATATCGCGTACGGCGCGCCGCCGATTCGGGCTGCCAGGGGTCGACGTGGGCACCGACGACCGGGACCCCGAGGCCGAGACCGAGCACGGCACTTTGCGACCAGGCCTCTTCACGGGAGGGGACGACGTGCACGGCGCTGCCGGCAACATAAGTCCAGGGCCTGGCCACCCAGCCGGGCATGAAGACGCGAGCGCACAGTCCCCGTTGACGGATCCTGGCAGTGAGGCCGGTGCGCAGCGGGCCGTCGCCGAGCAGATAAACGGACAGACCGCGGCGGTCGAGCAGGCAGATCGCCTCGACCAGCACGTCCGGGCCTTTGTCCTCGCAGAGCCGTCCCGCGAACGTCAGACGCGGAGTCCGGAGGCCGTCGCGGGGTGTTGCGCCCAGCCCCGCGACCGCTCAGCGAGCGGGTCCGGGCCAGGGAGGCTGACCTGGCCCGGCCGCGTAGCCAGCTCAGCGACAGCCCCAGTGCGCTGTCCGAGCGGCTACGCGAGATCCTGCAGCTCGCCGGGCAGGACGCCGACCAGACCCGGGCCGCCGCGCAGACCGAAGCCGACGAGATCCGCGCGGACGCCGAGGCGGTACTGAAGCGGGCCCGCGACGCCGCGGCCGCGATCGTCAACCAGGCGCGCGCCCAGCAGCAGCAGGCCACCGTCGACCTCGAGCAGCAGCAGGCCACCGTCCGCCAGCAGCTGGCCGACCGGCAAGCCGGCGAAAGGCGCGCGCACGCCGATGCCGCCGCGGCCGCGCGGCGGCACGAAACCGAGCAGCAGCTGGCCAACCTGACCCACCAACGCGACGAAGTCCTCGCCTCGCTCAGCGGTCTAAGCAAAGAGCTCGCCGAGACCCTCAACCCACCGACAAACGCGGAGGCGCCAGCAGAAGCCCCGTGACGCCGAGAAGCCGGCCTCGCCCGGGCTCTCCCGGAAACTTTCGACACCTGAAAGGGCGCCGCGCAGAACGACGCGGAGACCTGCCTCGGAACGCAGCCAACGCTGCGCGCTGTAATCGGCGTTCCAGCGCACTCGCGCTTGGGTGGCGTGAGACGTGCTCCGGCGATACTCGCTGTCCGTAAGGAGCCCCGGCCCGTGGATGCGTGCGGACGGGCGGGACCGTTGGAACCACACAGCTGAGTTCGTCGGGCTGTCGCCAAGGTGCGCGGACACGGTGCGCCTACTCGGGGCGGCAGCGGGAAGGGGGTGGGCGAGCGAGCTTGCCGGTGTCACACCTGGCGGGCCGTTGGTGTCTTGATGTCGACACCGACCCACGAGGAGCAGAGATGACCACCCGAATCCCCGCAGCAGAGATCACCGGCATCTATGGCGCCCTGGCAAAGCGGTTCAGCAAGAAGCTGCTCGGCCGCGTGCCGGAGCCCCTGGGCGTGTACTGGCACCACCGCGCGGTGCTGAAGGCGACGATGGGCCTGGGCGCCAACGCCGAGAAGTGGGACGCCTGCGATCTGAGTCTGAAGTCGTTCGCGCACATGGCTGTCGCGGCGCAGATCGGCTGCGGCTGGTGCCTGGACTACGGCTACTTCCAGGCATTCAACGAGCACCTTGACATCGACAAGGCCCGCGAGGTGCCGCGCTGGCGCGACTCGGCGGTGTTCACGCCGCTGGAGCGCACGGTGCTGGGCTACGCCGAGGCGATGACCCAAACCCCGCCGACCGTGACCGACGAGATGGTCGCCGAGCTGTTCGAGCAGCTCGGAGCGCCCGCCGTGGTCGAGCTGACGACCTACATCGCGCTGGCCAACATGAACGCTCGGGGCAACGTCGCACTCGGGATCGAGTCCGAGGGCTACGCCGACTCGTGCGACCTCAAGCCGCTGGCCACCCGGCCCGCCCTACGCTCGACGGCATGAGGGACGACCCGTTCGTCACCCATCGCAGCCTGCTGTTCACCGTCGCCTACGAGCTGCTCGGCTCGGCAACCGACGCCGAAGACACCGTCCAGGACACCTGGCTGCGGTGGGACGCGATCGGCGCGGACGGCCGTGCAGCGGTGCTCGACCCGCGTGCCTACCTGGTGCGCATCGTCAGCCGGCAGGCACTCAACCGGCTGCGGACCCTGGCGCGCCGCAAGGAGGACTACGTCGGCCAGTGGCTGCCCGAACCGCTGCTGACCACCCCGGACGTGGCCGAGGACGTCGAGCTGGCCGAGAGCGTGTCCTTTGCGATGCTGACCGTGCTCGAGACCCTGACCCCGACCGAGCGCGCGGTGTTCGTGCTGCGCGAGGTCTTCGACCTGCCATACGACGACATCGCCGCCGCGACGGGTAAGTCGGCGGCAGCCGTGCGCCAGATCGCGCACAGGGCCCGGTCGCATGTTGCCGCACACCGGCCGCGGATGCAGGTCGACCGCGCCGAGCAGCGGCAAGCGGTCGACCGCTTCCTCACCGCCCTGCGCACCGGCGACCTGCAGGGATTGATGGACACTCTCGCCCCTGACGCGGTGCTCATCGCGGACGGCGGCGGCGTCGTGGCCGCAGTGCGACAGCCAGTCCTGGGCGCGAAGAAGATCGTCAACCTGCTCGGCAGGTTCCCAGAGGTCGTCCCGACCGCCGTGATCGAACCGGTCTCGCTCAACGGTGCCCCGGGCGCCCGCATCGTGCTCGACGGCACCGTCGACACCGTGATCGGCTTCGCATTCCTAGACGGGCGCATCAGCCGAGTCTTCGCGGTACGCAACCCCGACAAGCTCCACCGGCTCACCGAGCAGACCATGCTCACCCGTTCGTAACAGGCGCCAAGATCGATCCCCCACCCGATGCCCTCGATCCGATCGTCGTCGAGCGACGCCGTCGACTACCGCACACTTCCGGTCGTGCTCAGCGAGTCGTCCCACGACAGCTCCCGCCGCAATCACGGGCTCGTCGGCATCCCGGACAGCCGCCGCGCTCACGCTGGTGCTCACTAGGGCACAAAACGAGGCCCGGAGCCACTGGATGCCCGTGATTCCGGGCCTTCATGGTGGGCGATACTGGGATTGAACCAGTGACCCCTACCGTGTCAAGGTCACGATCCGGCGGCACGAGCCGACACGCCGTGGCACCGCACGGCACGGGATGACAGCAATTGCAGGCGCTTCAGCGTTGGACCGTGTCGTCTCGTGCCTCCTCGTGTCGGCTCGTGCGACCTCGGCCAGCAACAAATGAGCAACAGAAACCGTGGCATCATCGACGACATGCCCAGCTGGCGTCCCGCGAACTGACGATCTTTGATGACGTCGCGTACCGGGCCGTGCCGGCCCGTGTCGCCCCGTCTGGCCCGGCGCATTCGAACAACGTGCCGTCCGTTGTCGACGCGCACTGCCGCACCGCCGGACCAACGCCCCGCAACAGATCGCGGAGTTGACGCCATGGGTTACTCGTACCGCCGGGTCGGGGTGAAAGGCAGGCCCCGCTACGCCGCGATCTACGCGGATCAGCGCGGCCGGCGCCGCTCCGCCGGCACCTTCGCGACCAAGCGGGAGGCCGACCGGGCCTGGGCCGCCGCAGAGTCCGACGCCCTGCGCGGCCTCGGCCGGGACCGGCAACGCGGCAAGATCAGCTTCGCCGCCTACGTCACCGGCACCTGGCTGCCCCACCACCAGCTCGAGGCCTCCACCCGCCAGCGCTACGGCTACCAGATCGAGAAGTACCTGCTCCCCGAGTTCGGGCCCATGCGCATCGCCAACATCGCCCCCGCACACGTGCGGGAATGGGTCACCCGGCTCAAAGACCAGGGCGTGTCGGCGTCGACGATCGCGGACGTGAAGACCATCCGGTCCGCGATCTTCACCACCGCGCTCAACGACCAGCTCATCGGCGTGCACCCGTGCCGCGGGGTGAAGACCCCCACGGTCGCGCGGCGGCCGCGCACCGTCGTCACCCCCGATCAGTTCGACGCCATCCACGCCGCCATCGGCGATCCGCGCTGGCAGCTGCTCGTCGAACTCGACATCGAGACCGGGCTGCGCTGGGGCGAACTCACCGAAGTACGCGTGCACGACTTCAACCCCGCCACCCGGATGCTGACCGTGGCCCGCGCCGTCGCCGAGATCAACACCCGCTTCCGGCAACCCGGCCAACCCCGCTTCGCAGTGAATCAGTACCCGAAAGATAAGGAATACCGGCGCATCAGACTCTCCCCCGAGACCGCCGCCGCGCTCACCGAGCACATCACCCGCGAGCAGCTTCACCGCAACGACCTGCTCTTCACCCTCCCAACAGGTGCAACAGAACTCGATCAAAATCAGCCGACCTCGGCGGGCCAGCCGGACCTGATGCCGAGCAAACAGATCTCGGCATGACCGAGCCGAACGCGGACCGCCGCAGCTACCCGCACGGCACCCTCACCGCCTACAACCTCGGTGCCTGCCGCTGCGCACACTGCCGCACCGCAGCCGCCCGCTACCGCGCCGCACGCCGCGCCGCCGGCAAAGACGACCCGCGGCTCGGGCGAACGATCGACAGCGACGGGCACATCCCCCGCCGCTGGTTCGCCGTCAACGTCTGGAACCCCGCCCTACAGCTTGCCGGGCTCGGGTTCCGCGTCCGCGTGCACGACCTCCGCCACGCCCACGCATCCTGGCTGCTGGCCGGCGGCGCCGACATCCAAACCGTCAAAGAACGCCTCGGCCACGGCAGCCTGCGAACCACCGAGAAATACCTGCACACCCTCCCGGACGCTGACGACACCGCCCTCGACGCACTACGCCGAACGAGGGCGCGGACGACTCGTTGATGCGCGCTACAGGGTGTGGCGCTCAGCGGCTACTCGTAGGAGGTCCGACCGCGCGCGCAGCCAGACCGCACCCTGTGGATGCACCCAACCCGTCACCGTGACGGCGTCGCGGAAGTCGCGGGCAAGATCGCGGCGATGGATCGGTTCGTGATGCGCAGCCCGGTTACGCACGATCATCAGGTTGTGCAGTCGTCGCTCCACCTGCTCACGTCGCACGCGCAGATCGGCCGGCCCGTTCGGGAACGCGGCGTGCGCGCCCGGGATCCACAACGCGGTCAGATATCGCGAGGCCACGAGGTAGCGCCAGAAGCCGAACGACAACTCGGCCACGACCTTGCCGTGCACCTCCGGATCGCGGCCACGGCGGGTCGCGCGTTCTCGCGCTTTCACGACATCGGCTACACCCTGCGCATCTAGCGGCGCCGCATCGAGCCAGTCGTTGCCAGCTCGACGCTGGTCGGCCCACTGCTGCAAGCTGGCATCAATGGCGTTGCGAACGATCACCTCGACCATCGCCGACGTCGCGAGTACCGCCGCCGACGCCCGCGTATTCCAGTCGTACAACTTGAGCGCCCGCCCAAGATCACCGCTCGCGGCCGTCAGGTACGAGCTGAGGCGGTCACGGGTGATCAGCCCTGCGACCGCGATGGGATCAGGCTCAACCGCCCTGCCCGGCGGACCGCCTGAACTCGACACTATGGCTGCTCCCACGTAGGGTAGGTTGCGAAGACCCCGGAACGATCCCTGGCGAAAGCTACATCACCGGGGTTTCGCCTTTCCGGGCCGAGCCGCAGTCCCGGTGCCTTGCGGTCCCGACTCAGATCGCAGCTCGCGCAAGGTCCTGTCCGCGCGACCCCACCCGCAATTCTCGCCTCTCTCACGCGGGAGAATGCACCGCTCTCGTCCGCTACGCGGCTACCGTCACGACGTGCGTACCGACGGGGCCGGCGATTCCGCGGATGATCGCGATGTCGCCGACCTGCGCGCGACGATCGACAAGTTGCGTGCGGAGAACGCTCGGCTGCAGCGGCTACTGGATCTGAGTCCAGGCGAGTCGCGCCCACCGGGAGCGATGCAGACGGGGATCTTCGAGTCGGCGCCGGGCGCCGTGCACAACAAGTCCTCGGTGGAGGACAAGGTCGCGTTCTTCCGGGCCCTGTTCGCGGCGCGCACCGACGTCTACGCAATTCGCTGGTCGAACGCGCGCACTGGCAAGTCCGGCTGGATGCCGGCAGCCCGCGGCCGGTGGCACAAGGCCGCCGACCGTCGCGACTACCTGCCGCTGACCGACGATGTCGTCCACAGTCATCTGAGTGGCAAGGTGGAGATCGGGCTGTACCCGCTGCTGGACGGCGATCGATGCTGGTGGCTCGCCGCGGACTTCGACGGCCGCACCGCGATGCTCGACGCCCTCGCCTACGTCAAGGCCGGCCGTGCCGCCGGGATCGCGATGGGACTGGAGGTGTCCCGGTCCGGAGTCGGCGCCCACGCATGGATCTTCTTCGCCTCGACCATTCCCGCTGCCACGGCGCGAGCGATCGGCAGCGGGCTGCTTCGCGAGGCCATCTCGATCCGCGGGTACATGAGTCTGGGCAGTTACGACCGGCTGTTCCCGTCCCAGGACGTGCTCCCCGCGACCGGCAGCGTCGGCAACCTGATCGCCGCTCCGCTGCACCGCCGCCATCGCGACAACGGCGCGACGGTGTTTCTCGGACACCACCTCCATGGAGCCGTTCGAGGACCAATGGGCATTCCTGTCCAGTGTTCCGCGCATCAGCGGGAAGGAAGCCGATCGGCTCGCCCGGCGCCTCGGCACGGTCACGGTCGGCGCCCAGGTCACGAGCCTCAAAACCCCGACGGCAACGAAGACCGTTCCGCAGGCGCCGCCGGTCATCCACATTCGGCTCGGTGCCGGCATCACCGTCGACGGATCCGACCTGGCCCCGTCGCTGGCAGCGACGCTCAAGCACGCGGCATCCATGCCGAACCCAATCTTCTTCGAACGCCAACGCATGCGGGCATCCACCTGGGACGTGGCACGGTTCCTGCGCAGCTACGACGAGACCCTCGACGGCAGCCTAGTTCTGCCGCGTGGACTGCTCGACCGGCTGAAACTGATCGTCGAACAGGCGGGCAGCCGACTCGAGGTGACCGACGAACGAACCACAGGCCGTGAGGTGGCGTTCGAGTACTCCGCCGTGCTCGAAGCGGAACAACAGGCTGCGGCGGACAGCCTGCTCGATCACGACCTGGGGGTGCTCGTCGCGCCGCCGGGTGCAGGCAAGACCGTCATCGCCTGCTCAATCATCGCGCGACACGCGACCAGCACCTTGATCCTCGTCGACCGCAAGGCTCTCGCCGACCAGTGGCGTGCCCGGATCGTCGAGCACCTCGGCGTCAAGCCCGGTCAGCTCGGCGGCGGGCGCAAGAAGATCCGTGGAACGATCGACGTGGCCATGCTGCAGACCCTCGCTCGCCACGACGACATCGACGCCGTCACAGCTGGCTACGGCCTGATCGTCGCCGACGAATGCCACCACATTCCCGCCGCCGCGTTCGAACAGGCAGTCAAGCAGATCCAAGCCCGTCGCTGGATTGGACTCACCTCCACGCCGTACCGCCGTGACCAGCTCGACGACCTCATGGGGCTGTACCTCGGACCGATCCGGCACACGATCCAGATCGCGCCGCCCGGCACGCTATCGACACGTGAAGGCAGACCCACGCCGCCCGAGCCCGTGCTTCACGTTCATCCGACCGAGTTCGTCTACACCGGTTCGCTCGAACCGTCCGCGCCGGGCGGCATGCCGGCGATCTACCGCGATCTCGGTGACGACGAGGCCCGCAACCGCCAGGTTGTCGACGATGTGCTGGACGCGCTGCGCCGCGAACGCAACTGCCTGGTTCTGACCCGCTGGACCAGGCACCTCGAACGCCTCGACGAGGCGCTTCGCTCGACTGGGCCACCATCCGGTCATCCTGCGCGGTGGAATGGGCGCCAAGGACAGAGCGGCCGCCCTGGCACGCCTTGATGGCCCACGGCCGCTACTCGTTCTCGCGATAGCTTCGTATGTCGGGGAGGGCTTCGACTGCCCGCCACTCGACACACTGTTCCTGACCGCACCAGTCGCGTTCAAGGGGCCGCTCGAGCAGTACGTCGGACGCATTCTTCGTCCACACCCGGGCAAGACGACGGCCGAGGTCCACGACTACCACGACGTCCTCACCCGCGTACTCGCGTCCTCACTCGCCAAGCGCGCACCGGGCTACCGCAAATTGGGCTTTCCTGACCCCCGACCGGGTCGACCGCGCGATTGAACCGGCCGCGCGCTACGACATATGCGTTCCTGGCACCGCAAACACCGCCGATTGAACATTCTCGGCGCTACTGTCATGCCAACAAACGAGCAACAATGAGCAGCGAAGTCGGTCTAGGAAGCGCTGAAGGCCCCGGATTTCCGGGCCTTCATGGTGGGCGATACTGGGATTGAACCAGTGACCCCTACCGTGTCAACGCTTTCACCGGAACGTTGGTTGCGCTCACTGACGTTGGATACCCCAGATTTGCTGAACCTCCGACGTTGGTTGACGCCACTGGCGACGGTTCTTTTCGATTGCGGTGTGGCCCCCATGTGGCCCGAGCCAGTTCGCGAGCAATGCGCCGACCCTCCGGCCACGACGACAGCCAAGCCCACGCCTCTGCCATGAGGAGTCGACGCCCTTCCACCGTGCTGGAGGTGCTCTGGTCGGCCGAGCCGACGTGGATCTCGGTCCTCATTGATGGCGCCGAGCTCCAAGGGTTCCTCCTCGGCCAGAAACGCCACGACGGCGGCTCGCACCGCGAAATATCCGTCGTTCCGGCCGGGCTGTTTCGCTCCAATGCGACGTGCGTTATCCGCGCGGAACGACTGTTCGCGGGCGGCCACCGGCGGTTTGCCGGGTTGGGACGCGCCCCCGACGATTGGGCGTTTGCGGCAATCGCGTTGACAGGTCGAAGGAAGCGGTGGTGGACGAGCGTAGGTCATCGACGGTCACTCCGGCGGCTGTCTGCGCGAGCTCGAGCCCGGCGGAGGTGACGTCGAAGATGGCCCGGTCGGTGATGATGCGGTCGACGACGCCGCGGCCGGTTACGGGCAGAGTGCAGTGCTCCACCACTTTGGCGGAACCGTCGCGGGCGACGTGGTCCATGAGCACGATGACGCGGCGCGCACCGGCGACAAGGTCCATCGCCCCACCCATGCCTTTGATCATCTGCCCCGGGACCGCCCAGTTGGCCAGGTCACCGTGCGCGGAGACCTGGAAGGCGCCGAGGATGGCGAGGTCGATGTGTCCGCCGCGGATCATGGCGAACGAGGTGGCGGAGTCGAAGAAGCTCGCTCCAGGCAGCACGGTGACGGTTTGTTTGCCGGCGTTGATCAGATCGGCGTCTTCGCCGCCGGGGTGCGGGAAGGGGCCGGTGCCAAGGATGCCGTTTTCGCTGTGCAGGGTGACGCGCCGGCTGGGCGCGATGTGGTTGGCGACCAGGGTCGGTATGCCGATGCCGAGGTTGACGTAGTCGCCGTCGACGATCTCGGCGGCCGCCAGGCGGGCGATGTCCTCACGGGTCCAGCTCATGTTGGCTGCCTTTCCGCCAGGCTGCTCAGCGTGCGCTGTTCGATCGGCTTGGAGCGCGGGTCAGCCAGAATGACCTGGTCGATGAAGATTCCGGGCGTCATGACCTCATCTGGTGGGAGTGGGTCCGGTTCAAGGTGTTCGACCTCGGCGATGGTGATGCGACCGGCGGTGGCGACGACGGGGTTGAAGTTCTGCGCGGCCATGCGGTATCGCAGGTTGCCGTAGGGGTCTGCGGTGTGGGCGTGCACGAGCGCGAGGTCTGCGACGATGCCGCGCTCGAGCAAGTAGGTCTCGCCGTCGAAGTCCATGGTGGGTTTGCCGGCCGCGACGTCGGTGCCGGCTCCGGTGCGGGTGTAGAAGCCGGCGATGCCGGCGCCGCCGGCACGCAGCCGCTCGGCCAGGGTGCCCTGCGGCACGAATTCGACGTCGAGGGTGCCGTCGAGGAATTGGCGCGCGAACAGCTCGTTCTCTCCGACGTAGGAGGCGACGACTCTGCGGACTTGTTGGTTGTCGAGCAGTAGTCCGAGTCCTTGCCCGTCGATGCCCATGTTGTTGGACACGATGGTCAGGTCGCTCACGCCGGACTGGTGAACGGCATCGATGAGGTCGAACGGAGATCCCGCACAAGCCGAAGCCACCGACGGCGATGGTCATGCCGTCGAAGAGATTGTCGCTCAACGCCGAAGCGGCATTGGTCATGATCGTCACGCTCCTGTTCCGGCATGGCCGGTGGTCGGCTGCGCTGGACCGGTTGTGGTGGCACTCGTCGACTGGTGTTGTCGCGGCCGGGCAGGTCCGTAGCCCGTCACCGATCGTCATCGTTGTCGTCTTCGTTTGTGTCGAGGCTGCTGGCGGGCGCGCCCCACGCGACGGCGTGTGCGAGGACACTGTCGACCGGCCCGCGCCCGCGCGGGGCTATGTGCAGGAGCCGCTCGGCGTTGCGGTGCGCGACACGGGCCCGATCGCGGGAGGCCAGTGATGCGGTGTCGAGGAAGCGGACTGCGTCGTCGGTGGATTCGAACGGGTAGTCGACGGCGAACAGGACGTTGTCGATGCCGACCGCTTGGATGGCGGCTTGCAGGGCTGGGTGGGAGTTCACTCCGCTGGTGGCGATGGCGAAGTTGTCGGTGAGGTACTGCGAGGGCAGCTTTGTGAGGTTCTCGAGCGGGTCCATGCGCTGATGAGCGGCGTCGAGACGGGCGAACCAGAACGGCAGGAACTCGCCCATGTGCCCGAGGATGACTCGGGCGCGGGGGAACCGTTCGAAGACGCCGCCATAGATCAGGCGCAGGGCATGCCCGGCGGTGGCGGCGTTCCAGCTGAAGGTGGGCCCGTCGAGTTCCGGCCGGCCGGTGAGAACGTGCCAGTCGTCTGCGGCGGCGTTGTTCGGGTGCAGGTACAGCGGAACGTTCAGTTCTTGCAGCTGATCCCACACGACGTCGTAGCTGCGGTCGTCGAGGTAGCGGCCCAGGGTGTGGTCGTTGACCAGCGCGCCGTTGAGGTGCAGGTTGTTCACCGCACGACGCAACTCCTTCGCTGCCGCCGGCGGGTCCTGAAGCGGCAGCGCGGCGAGGCCGGCGAACCTGGTCGGGTGCGTGTCGATGATGCCGGCCAGGACGTCGTTGGCGCGTTGCGCGTCGCTGACCGCGACGCCCGGGTCGGGTTGCATCTGCACGCCCGGGGTCGCGAGAGACAGCACCTGCACGTCGATGCCGTGGGCGTCCATGTCCGGTAGCCGGTAGTCGGTGATGTCGGTGAGCTTGCGACCCCACGCCTCGCGGTGTTCGGCCTTGTACAACGAGGTCTTAGCGATGTCGACCTGCGGCGTGGCCAGGTCACTGATCCAGAACGCCTCCTCGACGGCGATGCGTCTCATTGTGACCCGCCCGCGGGGCGGGAAACGGTGCGGCAAAGGCCCCGTCGCTTGCCAGCCGGCGTCGGTCATCGCGGATGCAGCCCGAGCACGTGTTCGGTCTCCTCGACCGATGCGACGCCGCGATCAAGGGAGCGGGCCAGAGCGACGGTGCGTTCGATGAGCGGCTCGTTGCCGCGGGTCTGCTCGCCCTTGCGCAGGTAGAGCGCGTCCTCCATGCCGGCGCGGGCGTTGCCGCCGAGCGCGAGACCGATGGCGGTCAGTTCGAGATTGGCCCTTCCGATGGCGATGATCTGCCAGACCGCGTCGGCGGGCAGGCGCCGGACGAGGGTGAGGAGGTTGTCGGCGGTGGCCGCCGCTCCCCCGGCGACACCGAGCACGATGCTGAACTGCAGCGGTTCGGCCAGCAGCCCCTCGTCACGCAGCCGCAGGCAGGCATCGAGGTGACCGGTGTCGTAGATCTCGAGTTCGGGCTTGACGCCGAGCTCGCGCATGCGGGCGGCCAGCCGACGCACGCCGGCAGGTGGGTTGCGGAATTCGCCGGCGCCAAAGCTCATGCTGCAGGGGTTCAGGGTCGCCATGCGCGGTTGCAGCTCGATGAGCTTCTCCCGCTCCTCGAACGGCACCGACAGCCCCACCCCGGTCGACAGCTGGATCAGGATCGGGCAGCGATCGGCGATCAGGTCCATGGTGCGGCGGGCCACGTTCAGATTGGCGGTGGGTCGGTCCTGCTCGTCGCGCAGGTGGATGTGAGCAATCGCAGCGCCGAGGTGGTAGGCCCGTTCGACCGCGTCGGCGATCTCCACCGGTTGGGTCGGCAGGGTGGGGTTGTCCGACTTCGATGCGATGGGGCCGGTTGGGGCGACCGTGATCACGGCGCTCATCGCAGACCCACCGTGTTGTCTGGGCGCCTGTCGGGGCGGGTCACTGGCCGGTCTCGATGCGGTAGCTGCCGGACAGGGTCGGTGATGGCGACCAGGCGGACGATGCACCCGTCGCCGCCGACCCAGCGCCACGGGAACGCGGCGAAGGTGACGCGTTTGCCGGTGACCTTGTCCAGGTCACCGCCGATGTTCTCGAATCCGTAGATGCCGGCAGACAGGATCGCGTTGTGGCAGGGCTCCCAGTACGGGAAGTCCTGCTTGACCGGGTGGCCGGTGAGCTCCTCGTACTCGCGGCAGGCCCACGGCAGTAGACCCCGGACTCCTCGGCCGGGCCGTGCGGGCCGATGGCGGTACCCAGTGGATGGTCGAGGGCCTGGGTGTCGGCGCCGACGGCCTTGACCTTCTTGGACACGAACCACTCGCCGGCCTCTTTGTAGTAGCCGGGCGAGTAGGCGTAGTACTCGGCGCTGTCGGCGTACTTGTTGTGCCAGCCGGTGTTGACGATGACGATGTCACCCTCGCGGACCGGGGTGGTCTGGCTTGCCTTCTCCAGGTCGTCGGCGGTGATGACGTCCCACTTCTCTTCGGGATGTCGAGCGACGACGCCGGTGCCGAAGAAGTTGCGCAGCGGGATCTCGTCGTAGCAGCGGCGTGCCCTCCACAACATGGCCCGGTGCGTCGATGTGCGGTGCCCGAGTGCATCACGGTCGTGATCTTCTGCGTCAGCACGCGGCTTTTGGCCATGCCGTGCAGCCGTTCGATCTTGACGTCCTCGAAGTAGGGCCAAGCCGGCACGCCGTGCCCCCACGGGTGGGAGAGGTCGACGAACTCGAGGTCGGCTTCGTTCGGTCCGGCGGCCCAGGTGTAGCTCATACAGACTCTCCTCGTGTCGGTCGGTGGCTGCGGCGGCTGGGGAATCACCGTCGGACGCCGGGTGGTGCTCGTGGTGCTGGTCGGGCTGGTCTTGGTCGAGCTCGTCTTGGTCGAGCTGGTCTTGGTCGGGCTGGTTCTGGTGGTGCTGCTCGGGTGTTGTGAGCAGCGAAGGGTCGGCGATCGGGTCATCGTCGGGCCGACCGGCCAGCTGCCGGCGCACGTGGGCGGCGAGGGCCGCGGCGGCGACGTCACGGTCACCGGGGTGCCAGCGCAGTAGGCCACGGCCGGTCTTGGCTCCGAGATTTCCCTGGGCGACGAGCTCGCGCAGCAGCGGAGACGGTCCGGGTTCGCGGTTGATCGCCGGCAGTACCGCCTCGTGGATGGCCAGGGTGAGTCGAGGCCGACGAAGTCGGCGTTCTCGATCGGTCCCATCTGAGCGAGCCGTAGCCCGATGGTGGCCGCACGACAAGGTCGACGGTGCGGGCGTCGCAGACGCCGTCGGGACCAGCGAGATCGCCTCGCGCCATAGTGCGTGTTGTAGGCGGTTGCCAACGAACCCGGGAACGTCTTTGTCGACGCGCACCGCGAGCTTGCCGAGTGCGGTAAGCCAGGCGATGGACTGTCATCACCGCTTCCGGTGTAGGTCCCGGGTACGACCTCGACCACTGGAATGAGGTCCGGGTGGGTTCCACCAGTGCATGCCGACGACCCGTTCCGGCCACTTCGTTCGCTCGGCGATCCTGGTCACCGGGAGGACCGAGGTGTTGGTGGCGAGTACGACGTCGGGGTCGGCGGCATCGAGCTCGGCGAACACAGACTGCTTGAGGGCGAGGTTCTCGGCAACCGCCTCGATGACCAGGTCGGCGCCGCGGGCGAGGTCGTCGAGCGAGCTCACAGCCCGTACCGGGATTCGCTGAGCCCGTCGACGGCGTCCGACAACGGCGTCGTCGACGTCGAATCAGCCGGACCGCGACAGCCATGGATGCCCAGCACTCCGGCAATCCCGCGGCGGCCAGGTCAGACCAGCCCCGACCACGCGGCGGGGCGACATTCACTTCCACGTCTCCACGCGCAGGTTCAGACCCTGGTCTTGAACAGCCGGTCGACGGCGTTGAGCCCGAGGATCTTGTCCTTGGCGACCTCGCTCAGCCGCGGCAGCTCCGGATGATCTCCCAGATCGGCGCGTTGTCCCAGCCCGGGTAGTTGGAGCCGAGCACGACGTTGTCCTCGCCGATCACGTCGATCAGCAGGCGCAGGCCGCGCGGGTCGTGGACGACGGTGTCGAGGTAGAACGCGGGGAGGTACTCGTCGACCGAGCGCTGCAGCGTCCCGCCGGAGCCCTGAGCGAAGACTCGCACGTGGTGCTTCAGGCGGCCGATCTGGTAGGGCAGCATGCCGCCGCCGTGGGGGATCATGACCCGCAGGTCGGGGTGCCGGTCCAGCGCACCGCTGAAGATGAACCCGATCATCGCCGCGGTCTCGACGAACAGGTAGCCCCACGCCCAGTCGAACTGGTACTTCATCAGCCACTCCGCGCCGCCGGCCTTGAGGTCGATGTCCTGGCCGAGGGCGACGGGATGCAGCAGGACCGGGACGTCGAGCTCCTCGACGACCGACAGGAACTCGTCGCACTCGGGGTCGGCGAGGGTCCGTTCCGCCGCTGAGCACGTAGCCCAGCGAGCACGACTTCATGCCGAGCTCGTGCACCGCATGGGTCAGCTCGGTCGCGGCGAGCTCCAGATCCTGCATCGGGCAGCTGTGCGGAGCCCCAGAAGCGAGCCGGCTGCTCGGCGATGTGGCTTGGCGACCTCGTCGTTGAACGCGCGCGAGAACGTCGCGCGCCGACCTCTGCCGGCAGGTGGTAGCTGAAGATCATCGGGCTGGGCTGCAGGACGTTGATGTCGATGCCGTTGGCGTCCATCTCGGCGACCTGGTCGCCCGAGGCCGGCGCCCCAGAACTTGCTGATGCCGTCCGGGCCCGCTCCCGGGCAGGTAGTACTCGACGCTCGCCGGAGCGGAAGTACCAGCTCTTGCCGTCCGCGCCGCGGGTCATCTCGATCCCGTACGGCTCGACGATCGGCAGCACGGACTCGGGCTGGAAGTGGGTGTGGACATTGATGACAGGCAGTCATGGCGTGGACCTCTGATCTCGAAGAAGCGTTGCGCGGGCAGTGGTGGCGGGCGGGCGCTCTGGTCGGTCGATGGTTGCGCGACGACAGCGGTTAGCGAGCAGGCCGACACCATCGATTTCGATCTCGACCAGGTCGCCCGGGCTTGATCACGAGCGGCGGGGTACGGGTGATAGCCGACGCCGGCAGGGGTTCCCGGTCGCGATGATGTCGCCGGCTCGAGGGTCATGGTTCGGGAGAGGTAGGAGATGATCTCGGCGGCGGTGAAGATCATCGAGGCCGTGGTGCCCGCTTGGACGGTCGCACCGTTGACGCGGGCGGTGACCTTGAGGGACTGAATGTCGTCGATCTCGTCCATGACCACCAGTGCGGGTCCGCACGGGCGCGAAAGTGTCGATGGCCTTGCCGATGGTCCACTGGCTGGTCTGCATCTGCAGGTCTCGCGCGCTAAAGTCATTGAACGCCATGACGCCTGCGACGTGTCCAGGGCGTCGTCTTCGGTGACATCGCGCCAGGTGCGGCCGATGACGACCGCAAGCTCGGCTTCGTAGTCAATTGTTACCTGGGTCACCGGCGGAGCTATCGGGTCGTCTGGGGCCGACAGCGAGTTGCGGAACTTGGCGAATACGACGGGGGCGTCGGCGGCTCGGCCATGCCGGTCTCTTCGGCGTGGTCGCGGTAGTTCAGCCCGATGCACAGGATCTTGTCGGGTCGAGGATGGGCGCGGTCAGCTGCAGCCGGGACACGGCCGTCGCGTGGCTCGAGTCCACCGTCGCGGCTGCGGTCGCGAGCTGACGCAGCGTTCGGGACCGAGTTCGAGCAGGCTGCGGACGGTGGGCCGGGACTGTGCCTGAGCGGCTTGCCCCCCCGCCAGGGCGGCGGTCGAGCCAAGAACGGCGTCGCCAAGAACGGCGGCGGCTAGGACCTCGGGGCGGGGACCCAAGGTCACCGACCAGGAAGCCCGCCTCGACAGCTCCGTCGTGGTGGTAGCTGACAAGTCGCATAAGAAGGTTCCGTTCTTGGCTGGGCACTGCGTGGCGGCATGACTGCGCCGGCCCGGGCAGGCGGCCGGGCGACGCTGCTGCTTGCTTGTGCGGTTGGCAGGGAGGGCGGTTGGCGGTTTCCGGTCGAGTCCCGGTCAGATCTCCGCGGCGAGCGCGGCGAAGCTTTCGTTTTGCAGTCGTGCTGCGTCATCGCCGTGTTCTGCGGCGTCCTTCTCCCACTCCGAGAGCTGGACGGAGTTCTCAACGACCATGCGACAGCGGTCGAAGCGGCCGTCTTCGAGAACGGGTAAGCACCGAGTCGAGTTCGGTGTTCGGAACTGGCAGCTCGGGGAGCACGATGGCGTCCTCGAGCGCGATGGCGCCGCCCATGGCTAGATGTGGAGTGGTGGCATGGGCCGCATCGCCGACAGAAGCACCCGGCCGCGATACCAAGGAGCCGGCAGGAGCAGGGCAGTAAGAGTCCGCACGTCGATGCTCGGGTTCGGTGATCCGTCGCGGACTTCTCGGCGATCATCACCTCCGAACGGCTCGAGCAGTTCGCGCAAACGTCTGGCCGGGCGGTCCGCGCGGCTCCGGAGTTCGGGCGACGCGTCGGGTTCGACGAGGAACAGGTACATCGTGTCGGGCGCGATCGGGGTGAGGCCGGCCTTCACCCCAGGGCCGTAGAACTGGACCTCGCCGGTCAGCGACTCGGGCCGAGCCAGGACTGCGCGCCAGACCGCCTGCCCGAGGAAGTACGACTGCGGCTCCTGGGAGCCTAGAAGGAGGCGCCGGACCGTCGAGCGCCAGCCGTCGGCGCCGACCACCAGATCCCAGGTCGCGGTCGTTCCGTCCTGAGCTCGCCTCGACGCCGTCCGGCTGCTCACGCAGAGCAACGACGCTGGCACCGGTCCACCCGGACCCCGGCATCCAGCGCCGTTTCGGACAGGATCCGATGCAGGGCCGGTCGAGCATGCCGCCGATCGCCGGGTAGTCCAGGCCCAGCAACTGGTGAAGCTGGACTTTCTCGACAGGTCACCTGCAGCGTTGAACAGCGTCATCTCGCTGAACCCGGCGCCCTCGGCCAGGCAGCGATCCAGGACGCCGAGCTCTGAAACGCCCGCAGCGCCGGTCCCATCAGCGTGATACCGGTGCCGGTCGCGCCCCAGACGGGCTTTTCTTCGACGATCTGGGCGGCGATGCCCGCGCGTGGAGTTGGAGGCGAGTGCCGTACCGGCGAACCCCCGCCCACGATGAGGACGCGGCGTGCGGCAGCTGTTCACGATGCCTGACCCTTCGGTGGTTGCAGCCTCTCCTTGGCCCACGTGGGCGGCGGGACAGCGGCTGCGGTGACCAGATCAAATTCGGGGTTGGCACGCGACTCAGCGTCCGGCGCCGCGCCGAAACCCTCCATGGCGTCGGCTCGCCGGAGTCATTCGACCGGGTAATGACCCCAGGTGCTGGCTCCGCCCCGGCCGCCTTGGGGACTTCGGTACCACGTCGGGGTCGATCCGCAGCCCGCCGTAGCCGTACTCGAACTGGAATCCGCTCGGGCGAGTCCATGTAGAAGGAGATCATCAGGTCGTTCCAGTGCCGGCCGAGGCCGACGGTGAGAGGGGCGGCGCCGGCGGTCACTTTGTCGAGGCGCGGCCGATGTCGTCGATCGAGTCGACTTCGAGCATCACGTGGTGGTACGCTGCTCGCAGTATCGGCCGTCGATGAGAGCGATGGAGTGCTGGCGGGAGTTGCAGCCGGCGAAGGTGGCGCGGATAGCCGATCGATCGATTCCCGGACATGGAAGCCGAGGAACCTGGTGTAGAAGTCGACACTCTCGTCGTAGTCGGTACGACCTGGGTGACGTGGCCGAGCCCCTGCTCGCCGGTGACGAACCGAACGCCGATGGGCGACACGAAGTTGACGATGGGCTCGACGATCGGGGCGTAGCAGAACTCGACCGTGCAGCCGGAGGGATCGAGCGTGCGGGCGTAGACGGTGACACCCCGGTCCATCGCGGCGGCCCCGTCAACGATCTCGACTCGGCACGTCGCTGACCGCAGCCGGTACAACAGCGCCCCCAACCGCGACGAGTGGCCACCTCCCAACCGATCGCAGCGATTCCCTCGCGGCTCGCCGGTGTCCTGGACGATGAACCTGGCCAAGCCGGTCGTCGGCCCGTAACGCAAAGCCGTGGGAAACCTTATGGGTCGACAGCGCGAGCCCGAGCACGTCGGTGGCAAACTGGCGCCAGTCCTCGAAACGGGAGCTCTCGACCACCACATAGCTCATGACCGACGACGGCTGGGCCGTCAGTCGGATCGAGTCATCGCATCGCTCCATCAGCGTGCTCGTCAACGGAGGGCCTGGCGGGGGGCGACCACGGGTCGGCGAGGGGCTGCCCACGAACGTAACAGCCTCGAAACTGGATAGCACAAGGGAAATAATATTTTTTGTGGTCTCGATGGTTGTATGACGAGACAGGTAGAGGGGTCGGTCCATCGTGAAGCCAGCTGAAGCCGCCCAGACGGCGACTGTGCTCGTCTACGAGCAGGTGAAAGCCGACATCCTCGCGGGCGTTACGCTCCCCGGCCAGCGCTTGAAGGTGCAAGAGCTGTGCGACGCACACAACGCCAACGTCAACGCGATGCGGGAGGCGTTGAGCCGACTCGCCGGTGAGGGGCTGGCCGAGGTGCGCCCGCGTCAAGGGTTTCGCCGTGATCGACGTCTCAGCCGGAACGCATCGCGGACCTCACCGCGGTCCGCATCGAACTCGAACGGGTCCTGATCAGTGGTCCCTGGATCGCGGTGACACTGCCCTGGGAGGCTAGACGTCGTCGCGGCCCACCACACCCTGGCCACCACCCCGCTGTTCGAGCCCGGGATCAACCAGATCGAGATCAACGACGAATGGCTGAAAGCCCACGCCACCTTCCACGGCGCACTCCTGGCGGGCAGCGGCAGCCGACAAGGCTGCAGCATCGCCGCGAACCTGGGCGACATCGCCGATGTCTACCGGCGCTGGTCACTACTGCGGGGGCGCACCGGCGCGACATCGCCGCCGAGCACCAGGGGCTCATGGACGCCGCCGTCAAGCGCGACGCCGAGCTGGCCCAGTACCTCCTGGCCCGCCACTACAACCTGACCGCCGACATGCTGGTGCGCGCGCTGCACGCTGCTCACGAGCCGGCCCCAAGTCAGTCCCGGCGTGCCGACACCGACCTGGCCTCCTGACCGGGCCTCCTGCCGCTCGATCGGACCGACTTGCACCTACGCCACACTTCGGGGAGGTGCCGCGTCTGCGCGCCGCGAGCCGAGCTAGCCGATGCTGCGCCGCTGAGCATCTTGACTCACCGATCCCCGGCGATGGATCAGCCCCTGGCAGCCGGCGTCCTTCAGGGCCGGGTGATCATCGCGGAACACACAGGCAAATCTAAAAATAGTTTATCCTTGATTTTGACCAATGAACGTGTCTACGCTTCGACGGCATCGCGTCGCACGCCGCCGACCTGCGGCCGCTGCGGGCGCGACCCCACTACTCAGCCGCTTGGAGCAGCAATGACGCATTCAGGGCACGACGCTTCATCACCACCGCAGTGGTGGCCGGCAGCTTGTTGGCCACTGCGGCATGCAGCAGCAGCGGAAGCGCCTCTGGCCCGTCGGGCCACGGCTCGTCGGCGAACAGCACCGACGGCGGGAACGGCGGCAGCGCCGCAGCGACAGTCGCGCTCAAGCCCTACCTCGGACAGCCGAGCCCCTTTCCCGTCACCGAGCAAGTTGAAGTCCGTGGCCAACGGCGAGCGCGATGGTGGCGTGGGTGGACAACGGCACCCCGATCGCGGCACTGCTGTGGTCGCTCATTGAGCCGGCGGGCAAGGCACTGGGTGTCAACATGGTCCGCTACAGCGTCGGCTCCTCGGCCGCAACCGTGTCCTCCGGCTTCGACAGCGTGCTGGCCGCCAAGCCAAAGGCAGTCATCGTCGGCGGGATCAACCCCCAGCTATGGCACAACCAGCTAAGACCCTGCAGGCCGACCAGATTCCCGGTCGTCACCACGGGATCGTCGGCACTGCACCCTACGGAATCAAGAATCCGCAGGCCGCGGAAACCGCCTCCCAGCTCGAAGGCAAGCTGATGGCCGACTACGTCGCAGCCAAGATCGGCGCCAGGCCAAGGTGGCCTTCTACGACATGCCTGAGCTTTCGTTCACCAGCGAAGTCACCAAGGGCTTCCAGGATGAGCTGCCCAAGGTATGCCGCGATGCTCGGTACGTGTCGTACACGTCCCGATCGCCACCATCGGCAACACCGCCCCGAGCCGGGTCGTCAGCGACCTGCAGGCAAATCCGGGAACCACGGTCGCCGTGTTCGCCAGCGACGAGACCCAGACCGGCCTGCCCGCGGCCCTGTCCGCCGCCGGGCTCAGCGTGAAGACCATGGGCGCCTCCCCTGGGCCGACCAACTTGCAATACGTCAAGGAAGGCAAGGAGACGGCTGCACTGGCCGTCGACCTGCCGGTACTGGCCTGGACAGTCGTCGACGCCGCCGCCCGCGAGATGGCGGGTCAGCCCGTGACCGGCCTCGAGGCCAGGGGAATCTGCGACTACCAGTTCGTGACCCAGTCCGACATCACCTTCGACCCCAGCAAGGGGTGGACGGGCTACCCCGACTTCGCCACCCGCTTCAGCAAGCTGTGGGGCGCCAACTCCTAACCGCGCCGCTTGTCCGGGCGCGGCAGATACAGCCTGGCCTACGGCCGTGGGCGTGGTAGCGCCCTCCCCTGCCACACCACGGCGCGAACCCCCATCGCGAATTCGCTGACTGCGGCCAACGTCGATCCCGGGCCAGCACGACAACTTCTCAACTCGCGGAAGGGCAGGCCATGACCGAAGCACTTCTGGACATCGACCAACTATCGGTCAGCTTCCCCGGCACCCGGGCACTGGACGGCATGGCCATGCAGGTCCACGCCGGCGAGATCGTGGCCCTGGTCGGGCAGAACGGATCCGGCAAGTCGACACTGGTCAAAGTCTTGGCCGGCATCCACACTCCCGATCCCGGATCACGCATCACCCTCGGTACCGGCGCGAACCAGTCCGAAACCGAGCTGCACTTCATCCACCAGGACCTAGGCCTAATCAACACGTTGTCGACGGTCGAAAATCTCGACCTCGGCCGCAGACACCGCGCCCGGGCACTGCTCCCGACGTCCACGCGCACTGAGCGCACCCACGCGCAGCGACTGCTCGCCGACTTCGGCGCCCATTTCGACGTCACCACGCCGATCGGAAAGCTGTCAGCGGCCGAACGCACCATCGTGGCCATCGCCCGCGCACTGGAAGGGTGGACCCATGCCGCCAACATCTTGATCCTCGACGAACCGACCGTCGCTCTGCACAGCTCCGAGGTCCAGCAACTGTTCACCGCCGTGCGACAGGTCGCCACCCGCGGTGCCGGCGTCGTGTTCATCTCCCACCGCCTCGACGAAGTCATGGACCTCGCCGACCGCGTCGTCGTGCTGCGTGATGGCCTGCTCATCGCCGACACCGTCCGCGGCCAGTTCGACCACGACACCCTGGTCGAGCTCATCGCCGGGCAGATGGTCTCCGCCAGCAACAAGACACCGACCGTCGACGCCACTCGACACTCGGGCGAGCACGCGCTGCCGGTGATGCGTGCCCAATCCATCACCGGACCCACCTTGGTCGGCCTGGACTTGGAGCTGTGCGCCGGAGAGATCGTCGGCATCAGCGGCGTCCTGGGTTCAGGCCGCGAACAGGTCGCGCCCATCCTGTTCGGCGCCGGCTCCGGCACCGTCGCCAGTCTGGAGATTGACGGGCGGCCAGTCGCGCTGCGCGGCCCGCGGGCCGCCATCAATGCGGGAATGGCCTACCTGCCCGCGGACCGTCGCGGCGAGGGCGCGGTGATGGGCCTGACCGCGCGCGAGAACCTCACCTTGCCGCGCCTGCGGCCGTTACGCCGACGAGCGTGGCGGCTGGACCGGCGCGCCGAACGCGTCCACACCGTCGATTGGTTCACCAGGGTCGAGTTGCGCCCGCTGGATCCCGAACGCACCCTCGGGTTGTTCAGCGGCGGCAACCAGCAAAAAGTCGTCCTCGCCAAGTGGATGCGCAACAACCCCCGCGTGCTGCTGCTCGACGAACCCACCCAGGGCGTGGACGTCGGCGCGAAAGTCGGCATCTTCCACCTCATCGCCGACGCCGCCGCCGGTGGCGCCGCCGTGCTCATCTGCTCCTCCGACGCCAAGGAACTCGCGCTCACCTGCGACCGCGTCATCGTGCTGCGCGACGGGCAGCTGGCCGGCGAGTTCACCGGCGACGACTTAACCGAGGCGCGGCTGGTCAGCGCCGGGTTGCAACCACCGCGACCTGCGCGGGTCGCGGCCTCATGACCGGCATTCGCGAAAGGACTATCCCGCCGGTGACAACCTCCTCCCCCACCCCACCCGAGTCGGACACGACACACACGGCAGTGCCCCTGCGACGGCTAGCGCGGTTCCTGTCCTTCCGCAACATCAGCGCCATCTACATCTTCGCCGCGATCTTTGTCCTGTTCGCGCTGTGGGTACCGGACACCTTCCTGTCCATCGACACATGGCGCGCGCTGATCACCAGCCAGGCCATCACCGCCATGCTGGCCGTCGGCGTCGTTGTCGCACTGTCGGCCGGCGCATTCGACCTGTCCTTCGGCGCAGCACTCGGTTTCGGTGCCATCGCCGTCGCCTGGTTGCTCGTCAAACACGGCGTGCCTATCGCCCTCGCCGTGATCCTCACGATCGTCGCCGGCGCACTCATCGGCCTGATCAACGCGTTGCTCATCGTCAAGGTGCACATCGACTCATTCATCGCCACCCTCGGCATGAGCTCGGTCCTGCTCGCCGTCACCGACTGGGTATCCAACAGCCAGCAGATCCTCGGCCTGTCGACCTCGTTCCAGAAACTCGGCACCACCCAATGGCTAGGCCTGGGCCTGCCGGTGTACCTAATGCTCGTCGTAGCCCTACTCATCTGGTACGTCCTCGAGCGCACACCCGCCGGCCGCCATGTCTACGCCACCGGCGGCAACCCTGACGCGGCCCGACTGGCCGGTGTGCGGACCTCACTGGTCATCATCGTTGCCCTCGTGTGCTGCAGCGCCGTCGCCGCCTTCTCCGGATTGCTCGTCAGCTCCTCACTCGGCGTCGGCGACCCCACCGTCGGACCGGCCTACCTGCTCCCCGCCTTCTCCGCCGCATTCCTCGGCTCCACCCAACTGCGCGGCGGCCGCTTCAACGTCTGGGGCACCGTGATCGCTGTCTACGTGCTGGCGGCCGGCGTCAAAGGCCTGCAACTGGCCGGCGCCCCGATCTGGATCCCCGACCTGTTCAACGGCCTCGCGCTGCTCCTCGCGGTCGGCCTGGCGAAATACCAACGCACCGCCCGCCGGGCCGGAGCCATCAACCGCATGATCTCGCGACGACGCGCCACGGCGCAGCCGGACGCAGCCGTGCCCACCCAGACCGACGCGGGACGAGTCAGTCCAGTCGAATCCCTCGACAGCACGCAGTAATGCCGCCGGCTAGCTCACAACAACCCGCGCGGCTGATCGTGATGCTCAGCGAGGTGTGGACCATGATCGAGCCACGCGAACTCGCCGGGCTGGTCAAGGTGGGTGCCATCGCCGAACACGCCGGCGCCGACGGTGTGCTCATCGGCGAACACATCGTGCTGGCAGCGGACTCCGCGAGGCTGGGTGTCCCGGCCAACCCTCGCGAGTGGCTCGGCGCCTGGGCAACGGATGGTGGTCAGCGCAGGTTAGAACTCAATTCGCATGATGGGCGTGAATGTTTGGGTGGTGGGTTTGATGCCGGCGATGCGGTCGACGCGGTAGCTGCGGAGTTGTTGTCGGTCGTTGATCACGAACAGCACGATGTTGCCTTCGCTGGTGCGTCTGAGTGAGTACGGTTCGACGACTCGGGGGCCGGAGCGGCCTTGTTCGGGGCGGTAGTCGATCTCGACACGGAGTCGGTTAGCGCCTGCGTAGCGGAGCAGTTCCAGCGGGAATCCTCTTCGCCAGGTTGTGATCGCGCGTGGCGCTGTCCAGTCGGGATCGAGGTTGCCGAATTGTGCGCGGGGCAGGTTCTGCGATGGGCGGGTGCCGGCGAGCCATCCGAACACGTCGTCGAGGGTCGACCAGAAGCTGTCGAACGGGGGCAGCGGTCTTGGGAGTTGATGGCCGAGCATGTTCTCCCACTCCCGCTCGATCTCGTCGCGGAACCGGGAGTCGCGGATCGAATCCAGGGTGGGGACGTCGATGCCGGCGTGTTCGCATTTGCGTTGCAGCACTGCGGCGACCGCCGAGGCGCGTCCCATGAGGTCGGGATGGCGGTGCAGGTGCACGACGTCGTAGAGGTCGCGTGGGCGGCAGCGCTCGGCCAGAGCACGCAGCTTCTCCCCGAACAGCTCGGTGATCGGGTAGCTGGCCACTCCCGAACCGGTAGCGGCTGGTCGCTGTATTGGTGCCCGATCGGGCGCAGGGTCGGTCGTTGGGTCGAGGACCTCGTCGGAGGTGAGGTCGAACTTGACCTTCGGCAGCACGCCGCGGGTCGCGTTCGGTCCCCGGTAGGAGATCCGGCCCTGCGTCGTTGAATGCCCGCGGCGGTTCTGTCGTCGTCGGAACGCGTTGTCGTCCAAGACGAGTTCGATGCCCGCTTCTTCCTGCAGCCATTCCCCCACATCGGCGAAGATGCGTTGCAGATCTGTTCGGTTCTTCCGGGCCGGCGTCGACGACGGTGAAATCAAGATCCTCGGAGAAGCGGA
Source organism: uncultured Actinomycetota bacterium (assembly GCA_963797455.1). Classification (GTDB taxonomy): domain Bacteria; phylum Actinomycetota; class Actinomycetes; order Mycobacteriales; family Jatrophihabitantaceae; genus Jatrophihabitans. Next base: position 299,516 of record CAWCPK010000002.1, read on the forward strand.
ACGTTTCGTAGTAGCACTTACGCAGACAGGTTCCGCCTTTGAAGATCCACGTCGCCCCCAGTTCGGGATGGGCGGCGATGCCGGCCAGCAGCCACCCAAGGACGTAGTCCTTCTCGATCACGCCGATGTCCAGGGACCACTCGCCTCGAAGGTCGTCGAGTTCGCGACGCGGGATCACGACGGGTTGTCCGCGGTAATGGTCGCGTTGATCCGCAGATTCCACCGGGTCACGACGCGACCGCCATCGGGGCCGTCGGGATCGAGCGGCGAGATGCCGGCCGACATCCGGTACTGGCAAGCCTGCGCGACATCGGGCGCATTCAGGCCGAGGGCCTCGATGCAGTAGCCGAGCCGTTTGAACACCGTCCGATTCCCCAGCCGATCGGCATAGTTGAGCAGGGTGGTCGGGCGGTGCGACTCGAGGTAGGCGGCGAGGATCTCCGCGCCGTGGCGCATCCCGCCGCCCAACTTCGGCATGTCGAAGATGTCGATCACCGTGCGGGCCGGATCAGCGAAGCGCAGCTTCACATCCGCGCGCCACTGGCTCTTCATCCCCCACGCGAGGTCGGCCTCACTGGCTTTCGTGATCAGGTAATCGTGATCGAGTAGCCGCACCGACGACGCCCGCACCCGAGCCGTCGTCTTCAACACCGTCGTGCGAAACACCTGATCAGTCAGCGACCACTCCCCCGCTGCCGTCCAACCGGTGAAGTAGCCCGGCCACACCTCCGCCGCCACCACGAGCGGGTCTTCCGACCACGTCGCCGGATCCGCCGCATCGACGGGAACACCGATATACAAGCCGCGTTTCACCCGCCGCAACCATCCATACTCTGCCCACCGCGACAGCTTCTTCGCCGCCGAATCGGCATCAATCTCGAGCGTCTCGGCAACACCCTGCGTGGACACGAACCGGCGTCCGCCACCGAGCACACGGGCCAGCTCCGAACGGCCGGACGCACTGATCCCAGCCTGTGTCACCGTCGCTCCCGAACCTCGCGTCTCGTCTGAGTTACGGGATCCAGTCTAGCAGACATCGACAGTCCAGAAACTCGTGCGAGAGGTGAGTTGCGGGTTGCCCGGACGAAGCGTCGACCCACTCGAACCGCCGATGACCACTGAAGATTCGCTGCAGTGCTCACTCGTCGCCCGACTGGCTGCCCGCCGCGCAAAGATCCCACAAACGAGATCACCGAAGCCGTCAACCGCGCCATAAACCGCGCGGATATTGGCGTGCGACGGTCTCGGAGTCAGCAGTGACGTCGGCGTCGGGCCACATCGGGGCCACGACCGAATCGTCTCTAACCAACGCAATCAACGCTCACGTGGCCCCAGCGCGGCCCGAGAAAGATCCGGAGACGACGAAGGCCCCGGAATCCGGGGCCTTCATGGTGGGCGATACTGGGATTGAACCAGTGACCCCTACCGTGTCAAGGTAGTGCTCTCCCACTGAGCTAATCGCCCGTATATGCACCGCGTCGCGGTGGTTGTTCTGCGAGGCGGCGGCGGGAATCGAACCCGCGTACAGGGCTTTGCAGGCCCTTGCCTAAGCCACTCGGCCACGCCGCCGTGATTGATCCGGCTACCTCCGGGCGCCGTGAGCGGTGCCTCCGAGCGGACGACGGGATTCGAACCCGCGACCCTCACCTTGGCAAGGTGATGCGCTACCAGCTGCGCTACGTCCGCGATTGCGGAGCCTCATTCAGGCCGACCGCCGAGGGACGACTCTATCCGATGCGCACAGGGCGTTCCAAACCGACCTACGGCGCCGAAGGCACCGCCTTGCAACGCTCCCAGACATCGTCGACACGTGTCGTCAACTCATCCAGCGAGCCGTTGTTGTCGATAACGACGTCGGCGATCGCGCGGCGCTGCTCATCGCTCGCCTGCGCCGCCATCCGCTCGCGCGCGTCGGACTCGGCCATCCCCCGGGCCTGCAGTCTGGCCAGCCGCGTGGCAACGCTCGCCTCGACCACGATGACGAAATCGAACCCTGCTGCCATGTTGCTCTCGGCGAGCAGCGGGATGTCGTGGACGACGATGGCGTCGGCCGGTGCCGCGGCGGCGAGCTCGAGGGTGCGCTGCCCGACGAGCGGGTGCACGATCGCGTTCAGCTCGGCGCGCCGGGCCTCGTCGCCGAACACGATCGCGGCCAGCGCCGGCCGGTCAAGGCATCCGTCCGACCCGACGATCGACTCGCCGAACGCCTGCACCACTGCCGCGAAGCCGGGCGTGCCCGGCTCGACCACCTCGCGGGCGATCGCGTCCGCGTCGATGATCACCGCGCCGTGCTCGGCCAGCAGCTTCGCGACCGTGCTCTTGCCCGAGCCCACTCCCCCGGTCAGCCCTACGCGCCGACTCATCCGCCGAACTCGGATCTCCGGCTGGCCCGCTCGCTTCGCTCTGGGCCGTCCGGAGCCCCGAAGCGCAAGCTCGCTACGCTCACGCGCGCGGCGGGCTCTTCGCGCGAGTGCTCATCGCGTTGGAGTCGCCTTCGGCGCCGGGTTATCGCTTACCTCCCGGCGAGCTTTTCGCGGAGCGCGGCGAGCGCCTCGTCGGTGGCCAGCGTGCCGCCGTTCTCGGCCGGCGGGGCGTCCGAGCTGTAGGACGTCGCCTCGCCGCCCTCGGTCGCCGCCTGCGCGTCGGCCTTCTGGGCGTCCTCGAGCTGCTTCTTGTGCGCCTCGAAACGCTCGCGCGCGGCGGCGTAGCGCTTCTCCCACTCCTCGCGCTGGGCGTCGTAGCCCTCCAGCCACTCCTGGGTCTCCGGGTCGAAGCCGTCGGGGTAGATGTAGTTGCCCTTGTCGTCGTACTGGGCTTCCATGCCGTACTGCGCCGGGTCGAAGCTGTCGTCGGTGAGCGCGCCCTCGTTGGCCTGCTTCAGCGACAGCGAGATGCGGCGCCGCTCGAGATCGATGTCGATGACCTTGACCAGCAGGTCGTCGCCGACGTTGACGACCTGCTCGGGGATCTCGACGTGCCGCTCGGCCAGCTCGGAGATGTGGACGAGGCCCTCGATGCCGTCCTGGACGCGGACGAACGCGCCGAACGGGACCAGCTTGGTGACCTTGCCCGGCACGACCTGCCCGATCTGGTGGGTGCGGGCGAAGTGCCGCCACGGGTCTTCCTGCGTCGCCTTCAGCGACAGCGAGACCCGCTCGCGGTCGAGGTCGATGTCGAGCACCTCGACGGTGACCTCCTGGCCCACCTCGACAACCTCGGACGGGTGGTCGATGTGCTTCCACGACAGCTCGGAGACGTGCACCAGCCCGTCGACGCCGCCGAGATCGACGAAGGCACCGAAGTTGACGATGGACGACACGACACCGGTGCGGACCTGGCCCTTGGCCAGCTTGTTGAGAAACTCGCTGCGCACCTCGGACTGGGTCTGCTCGAGCCACGCGCGGCGGGACAGGACGACGTTGTTGCGGTTCTTGTCGAGCTCGATGATCTTCGCCTCGAGGGTCTTGCCGACGTAGGGCTGCAGATCGCGCACGCGGCGCATCTCGACGAGCGACGCGGGCAGGAAGCCGCGCAGCCCGATGTCGAGGATCAGGCCGCCCTTGACGACCTCGATGACGGTGCCCTCGACGACCTCGTCGTTGTCCTTCTTCTCCTCGATCGTGCCCCAGGCGCGCTCGTACTGCGCGCGCTTCTTGGACAGGATCAGGCGACCCTCCTTGTCCTCCTTCTGAAGGACGAGCGCCTCGATCTCATCGCCGACGCTGACGACCTCGTTGGGGTCGACGTCGTGCTTGATGGAGAGTTCGCGGGAGGGGATGACGCCCTCGGTCTTGTAACCGATGTCGAGCAGGACCTCGTCCCGGTCGACCTTGACGATGGTGCCCTCGACGATGTCGCCGTCATTGAAGTACTTGATCGTCTTGTCGATGGCGGCGAGGAAGTCATCGGAGGAGCCGATGTCGTTGATCGCAACTTGCGGAGTGGTGGAGACCGGAGCTTCGGTGGTGGACGTCATTGAGTAGATGGATCCTGACAAGGTGTCGTGCCGGGCGCGGGCATGTCCGGTTCGCCGAAAGATTTCGGGAGCGACCTACTCCATGTCGAGGCCACAGACCTATCCGCGCTTCGAGCTTACTCGGATGGCCCCGTCCCGGGAAAATCCGGGCGCCTCAGAGGCCACGCCGGATGGCCTCCACCGCTTCGGCGAGTGCCTGGCCGGCGACCGGGACGAGTCCGGGCAGCGAGGCGAAACCGTGCACGGCGTCGACGTAGTTGGTGAGCCGCGCGTCCACCCCGGCGTCGCGCAAGGCCGCCGCATAGGCCGCGCCGTCGTCGCGCAGCGGGTCGTGCTGCGCGGTCTGGATGAGCGCGGGCGGCAGGCCGTGGTGGTCGGCGTACAGCGGTGAGACGTACGGATCCTTCGGGTCGGCACTCGTGCCGGACAGGTACAGCGTCGGGGTGTTGTCGATGTCCGCGCTGGTGAGGATCGGCGCGTTCGCGTTCTCGTGCTTCGACGGGAAATCGGCGCCGACCGCGACCGACGGGTACAGCAGTACCTGCAAGGCGACAGGCGGCGCGCCCCGATCACGAGCCATCAGACAGACGACGGCGGCGAGATTGCCGCCGGCGCTGTCGCCCATCACGGCCAGCCGGGTGCCGTCCACCCCCAGCTCGTCCCCGTGCTCGGCGACCCAACGGGTGGCGGCGTAGCAGTCCTCGGCCGGGATCGGGAACGGATGTTCGGGCGCGAGCCGGTACTCGACCGACACCACGACCACGCCCGCACCCGCCACGACGCCGGCACACCACCACTCCGACTGCCGCGCGTCGCCCGATACCCACCCGCCGCCGTGGAAGTTCACGACCACCGGCAGCGCTTCGATGCCTTCGGAACGGGGACGGTAGATGCGAAGCGGCAGGTCGGTGCCGTCGTCGAGGCGCAGTTTCGTCTCGGCGATCGTCACCGAACGATCTGGACGCCCGGTGATCACCTGGGCGATCGGCAGGCCCATGAGGCGCCTGCGCCGGTTGCTGGCCCGACGCACCTTGTCGGCCGGCTGCTGCATGACCGGCGCCCGGTCGAGCACCTTGTACACGGACCAGAACGCGGCAGTGCGGAGCGGAATCGGCATGATCAAGCCTCGCTTCGCTCGGTTGATCGGCAGAGCCTGTGCCGCATTGTTCGCTCGCTGCGCTCGCTCACGGTGCATCAGGCTACTGCTCGCGGCCCGGCCGGCCGCCGCGAGCATGATGACGATGATGTACGAGCCGTACGAGCCGCCCCCGCGGACCGCGCCGCCCGAAGAGCAGCCGATCGCGGCAGGGCCGGTACCGCCCTACTGGTCACCACCGGCACCGCCGGCGCATGCCAAGCCCCCGTCGACAGTCGGCGCGCTGCTCTGCGTGCTCGGCCTCGGGATGGCGTTGATCGGGCTGTTCGCCCTGCCCCTCCAGCGATACGGGCCGGGAGTCGACCGCGACATCGGCTTCATGCAGGTCCGCAATCTCGTCAGAGACAACGCTGACCTGGGCCTCGCCAGCCCGCTGGCGCGGTTCTGGTGGCAGAGCGGGCTACTGTTCGCCGCCGGCGCGCTCACGACGCTGACGGGAGCGGTGTGCGTGGCCCGCGACCCGCGATTCGTCCGACCTCTGGGCGCCGTCACGGGTTTGGCCGCGCTGGTCTCCGGCATCCTGCAGGCCGTGACGCTGCGCGAAACGCGCGACTACCGCAGCATCGTGGTGGACCTCGAGCCGGCACGGTCGATGTACCACGACGCCGGGCTCGGACCCTGGCTCGGCTTCGTCGGCCTCGCGGCGATCATGATCGGCGGGCTGCTCACTGCCTGGCTGTGGCGTCCCCACCAACACCCGGCGTCGGCGTGAGCGGCGTCGGACGGCGCGCCGCCGACGCAGCCTCGACGGTGCGCGCGAACCGACACTGGTGGGACACCGACGCGGACGCCTACCACGCCGAGCACGGCGCCTTCCTCGGCGACGCGGACTTCGTCTGGTGCCCGGAGAACCTGCGCGAGGCGGACGCCAAGCTGCTCGGAGACGTCGACGGGCTCGACGTGCTCGAGGTCGGCGGCGGTTCGGCGATGTGCGCGCGCTGGCTCGCCCGACGCGGCGCCCGGCCGGTCGCGTTCGACCTGTCCGCCGGCATGCTGCGCCATGCGCGCGAGGGCGCGGCGCGCACCGGGATCGAGGTTCCGCTCGTGCAGGCCGACGCGCAGCACCTGCCGTTCCGGGACGCGTCGTTCGACGTCGCGTTCACTGCGTTCGGTGCGGTCGGGTTCGTCGCCGACAGCGCCCGGGTGATGCGCGAGGTCGCCCGAGTGCTGCGGCCGGGCGGACGGTGGGTCTTCGCCACGACGCACCCGATCCGCTGGTCGTTCCCGGACGACCCGGGCCCAGGCGGACTGACCGCGAGCATGCCCTACTTCGACCGGACGCCCTACGTCGAGTACGCCGACGACGGCACGCCCACCTACGTCGAGCACCATCGCACCCTCGGCGACCGGGTCCGCGAGATCGCCGCGGCCGGGTTCCGGCTCGTCGACTTCGTCGAACCCGAGTGGCCGGCCGGGCACACCCAGGAGTGGGGCCAGTGGTCACCGCTGCGCGGAGCGATCCTGCCCGGCACCGCGATCTACGTCTGCGAACTACGCGCGGACCGAATCTACGTCTGCGAACTCCCGGCCCAGACGGGCGGATCCGCGTAGTTCGGGTCGTCGTCGGGCGTCGGGTGGCCGTCCTGGCCCTCGCCGCCGCCGTCGCCGCCTGCCCGCCGTCGCGTACGAAGCACGAAGAACGCTCCGACCAGGGCACCCACTCCGATGATGCCGGTGATCAGCGGGCCCCAGACCTGCGCCAGCTTCAGCTGGTCGATCTTGTCCTTCGCGTAGTTCGACTGGTAGTCGATCGCGGATTGTTCGAACTTGAGAGTCGTGTCCAACGCCAACTGACCGGGCGAGGACGGGTTGTTGACATCGGTGATGTATTGCACCTGGTGTTCGACACCGTTGATGATCGCGCCAGTGCGCGGCTCCACCCACACCGTGCGGGTGTCGTTGTACGTGCCAGGGAACAGGCCGCCGACCGTGTACGGCTGGTCGCCGGTCTCGCACACGTACTTGTAGACGGTCAGGCCGGCGACCTTCTCGGTGCCCGAGTAGACAGCCGGGAACGCCTTGCCGATGTCGGGCTGGAAGAACTGGTAGGTCTGCTTCTTGGCGTCGATCGGCCATTTGTAGGACAGTCCGACGTGCCGTACCGACCGGTCGATCTTGTCGAAGTTCTTGACGTACTCGCCGTACTTCGCAACATGCACGGACTCGGCGCTCTTGCGGTCAGCGGTGACCCGGTCTTCGGACTCGCTGAGCAGGCGCTTTTGCGGATCGTCCTTGGTCACGCAGTTCGGGGTGTCACCGATGACGATGACGATGCACAACGTCTCGAACACGGTCGTGTTGGTGCCGTCCGAGGCGCCGGAGTCGGTCTTGACGACGCGGGTGGCCCGCAGCTGGACGTCGTTGGTCTGAAGCGTCGCCGGGTCCAGGATCTTCGCCGAACCGGACGAGATCTGCGTGATGTTGAGATCGAGCGGGGTCTTCTTCGACTTGTCGACAACAACTGTGGGGAGGAGCACCGTCAACACGAGGCCGAAGAGCCCAATGCCGATCAGCAGGACGCCCAGCGCTTTTCGCATAAGTTCGCTCCCACGTCAAGTTGACGTTTTCTCGAAGTTAATTGGCACCGTACAGCCAACACGGCGCGAGACATACCATGCGTCGGGCCCGTATCTGGGGGGACCTTTGGCCTTGAGCCGGTGCAGGTCATCGCGAAGGGTGGACGGACGGACGGCGAGTGGAGGCCGGGTGAGCACAGACGCAGACGCGCCGACCGAGAGCCGCGCCGGCGGCCGAATTCGCGGCGCCCGGACGCTCGCTCGACCGGTTCACCCTCGCGGTGTGGGTGATCATCGCAGCGCAGGCGCTTTGGCTCGGCATCCTGATGAACCGCGGTTGGTACTTCCAGGCCGACCTCGCGAATTTCGCGGAGGCCACTGGCAGGCCGCTGTCCTGGTCGTACCTCAGCGCGCCTCAGGGCGGCCACTTTGTGGCTCCGGTTCGGCTCATCTTCTGGGTGCTCAACCGAACCGTCCCTCTGAACTACTCGGTCACCATCGTGCTGCGCCTGGCGGGCCAGGCTCTTGCAACCGTCCTGCTCGCCCGCCTGCTTGTGCTGATGGTGGGGCGCCGCCCCATCGTGATCGTGGCGCTCGCGCTTTACGCGTTCAGTCCGTTCCTCATTCAGGCAACCCTGTGGCTATCGGCGTCGGTCGGCCTCATCGGAGCACAACTGCTGCTGATCGCAGCCGTGCGCAATCATCTGCTCTACGCGGTCTCCCGGAGACTCTCCCGTGCAGTGCTGACCGCTGGTTGTGTGCTGGGTGCGACGTTGCTGTCCGAGCAGGCAGCCGTGACGGTTCTGGTGCTTCCGATTCTCTCGCTGAGCTACCTGTCGTCGGGCACGGCAGCACATCGGGTACGCGAGACTCTCGCCTGCTGGCGCGAGTGGCTGGTCATCGGAATCCCGATGATCGGCTACGTCGCGTACTACTTCTCCGGCAGCGGCGGCTACGGCGTCGCCGCCCACCCACTCGGGATTGGCAACGGACTCCACCTCGTCCGCGTCGAACTGACCAACACCATCGCACCCGGTCTCATCGGGGGTCCCTGGCGCTGGTTCTCGGCAGGTGACAACTACCTAGGACTCTCGTCGCCGTCCCCGACGACGCAGGCCTTGTGCGTGGCCGCGGTCCTGGCGGTGGTTGCGCTGTCCGTCCGGGCGCAGGGCTGGCGGGCCCTGGTGGCGTGGAGCCTGCCGGTCGTCGTTGCCATCGTAGGGATCGTCGTCGTGGCGATCGGTCGGTACGAGGCGTTTGGAATCGTGATCGCCCAGCAGTTCGAGCACGCCTACTACGCCGCACTGCCGGGTGCGCTTGCGCTGTGTCTCGCGTTCGGCGGGCTCGACCTCGGCCGGGTCCGGGCCGAAGCGTCCGGGTCTTCACCGCGGTCGTCCTCGCCCATGGCCCTCGACCAGGTAGAAGAACCAGCCGAACCGCGACACGGCACGTCACACCGGTGGCGTTTCGCGATGCGGTGCGCAGTCGCCGCGCTCCTCGTCAGCTCGATCGTGTCCGGCGTGACGTACGCGCAGCTGTGGGGGCGTAGCCCGGCGCATCGTTACGTCACAGCGGTCGAACGCAGTCTCCGGGAAGCGCGGCCCGGCACCGCCCTCTACGACACGCCGGTGCCGACCCGGATCATCCCACTCGAGGCGAGGCACTACCTGTCGGACGTCGTGGGGCTCACCGACACGCGCGCGGACTTCAGCTACACCGCGGCGCAACCCGCGCTGATGGACGGGAACGGCCAGATCGTGCCCGCCCGATTCTTCGTGCAGACCGACGTCGACCTCTCCGCGCCGGCCTTCTGCGACTTCCCGGTGCAAGGAGTGACGACCGTGACGCGGCAGTTCCGGGCCACGCAGCGTCGCAACGACTGGTACCTGCAGATCTCCTACTTCCAGCAGTACGCCTCCGTGGTCAGGGTGTCGCTCATCGATGGCGATGGCACGGAACGCTTGCCGACTGCAGGTGAGCGCGAGGTGATCCCGAGCGGGCTGGGGCGCATGCACCTGTTATTCCGGGGCAGCTCCCCAGCAGCAGTCCGCATCCACGCGGTCAGTCCGGCGACGAACCTGTGCATCACGGGGGCCAGCATCGGGTTTCCGTTCGCGGTGCAGGCCGGTTCATGAAGCATCGAAGGGTGGGAACCGCCCACCACGTCGGGAGCCTGGACGGCGCCCGTGCGATCGCGGCGTACGGGGTCATCGTCACGCATGTCGGGTTCAATACCGGCCGCGCACTGGATCATGGCCCGTTCGCGCCTTTCTTGGCCCGACTGGACTTCGGCGTGACGATCTTCTTCCTGTTGTCGGGCTTCCTTCTCTACCGGCCGTTCGCGGCTGCGGACCTGACCGCGCAGCCCTGGCCGCGCGTGGAGTCCTTCTGGTGGCGCCGGGCGTTGCGGATATTTCCGGCCTACTGGCTGACGGTGAGCGTCACGCTCGGCGTCTTGACGTACCGCGCGGCCGCCGCGTCGGACTGGCTCAGCTATCTCTTCATGATCCAGACGTACGACCATCACGACGTCGACACCGGCCTGGTCCAGATGTGGACCCTCGTCGTGGAGATCGCCTTCTACGCCGCGCTGCCCATCCTGGCGATGCTGCCCCGACTGCTGGCACGACGGGTAGCCCCGGTTCGTCGACACCTCGTGTTGCTCGGCGGGATGGCCCTCGTCGCCCTGGCAACCGCCATCCTGACTCACACCGTTCGGGGCACGGCGCAGGCCCAACTCTGGTTCCCCGCGTATCTGGACTGGTTCGCGCTGGGCATGTTCCTTGCCGTCGTCAGTTGCCTACCCGCGTCAGATGCGCGGTGGCGACAAGTGCTTGACGCCTGGGCCGGCTCGCCCGGCACCTGCTGGATCGCCGCGGTGCTGATCTACTGGCTGGCGACGCTCCCCGTTGCGGGACCGTACAACTTGATTCCCGCGACGGCTTGGGAATGGACGCTCAAGCACTACTTGTACGGCGCGGCGGCGTTCTTCTTCCTCCTGCCGGTCATGCTCGGCAGCCCGCTCGCGTGGTCGCAGCGCCTGCTCTCGAACGGGATTTTCCGGCGGCTCGGCGAGATCAGCTACGGCGTGTACCTATGGCACCTGCCGTTGTTGATCTTCATCCAGCATCGGATGCACTGGCGCGTGTTCGGCGGGCATTTCTTCCCGCTGCTCGTCCTCACGTCCGTCACCGCCACCGGCGCCGCCGCTGCCTCCTACTACCTGTTCGAGCGGCCGCTGTTGCGCAGATACAGCCGGCCGTGGCGTCGCGACCGGGAAGTGGGTGCCGATCAGCACAGCCACGGCGACGAGGCACAGCGTCTGGACCCCGCCGTTATCGGCGAGCGGGCGGGCTGAGTTCGCCGGGCCGATCGCCTCCGCGGCGCCGGCCAGCAGCAACACGGCGGTCGGCCAGGCTGCCGGGCTGCGGAGCAACTCGAGTCCGGCCGGCAGCCGTGAGAACGGACGCCCCCACTGGCGGCCACGCATGCGAACGACGACCACGACGGCGAGGGCGAGCAGGCCGGTCACCCCGCCGAGCAAGGCCATACCCACTGCCCCGGCACCGAGCGCACCCCGGCTGCGCAGCGCACCGGTACCAGTCGGGAGCGGCGCTTGGACGCCGCCGCGAGAACGCACCAGGGCCGCGGCAAGCAGCACGAGGACTGCGATCGCCCCCACCGCCAGCCCCCAGTCGGCCTGGTGCTGCGGGGTGAACTCGAGGTGCACGACGCCCGTCGCACCCGCGGGCAGTAGCCACCCCTGATGCCAACCGTCGAGAGTCACGGGAGTCAGCCCCCGCCCGTCCAACTTCGCTGACCAGCCGGCGTTCGCGTTCTCGGCGATCGAGAGGAACGAGGCGGCCGTCGTCGACACCCGGACTTCCCGGCTGGTGTCTCCCCAGGTCTGCACCTGCGCGGTTCCCGGGTCGACCGACGCCGACTCTGCATTCGGCCTACGCAAGGTGATGAAGGCAGGCCGCCAGAGTTGATCGGCCGCCAGCCGGATCCGATTCTCGCCGTGCGCCAGGGCCACGGAGCCGGTGCCGCACGGTCTGGCCACGACCGGCGCCCCCGCCAGCAAGTCCGCAACTGCCGCCTCGATGTGCAGCGGCACCGCGGCACCGTTGAGCAACAGAGTAGGCCCGGCGCCGCACGGCAGCTGCACCACTCCCGTTGTCCGGCCGGCCGGTGCCCGGCGGCCGAGGAGCCGGATCTCGCCAATACCCGCCGGGAGGAAACGCCGGACCCCGCTGACGGAATCCGTGTTCACGCGCAACGACGCACCGACGACGGCGACCCGTACCGTTCGCGCCGTCTGGGGGCGTGGGAACGCGATGACTCCGTCGGGGGGCACGTCGGTCTCGTAGGAGAGGTTCCCGACCGTGACCTGGATCCGGGTCGGCACCGCGACTGGCGCGTCGGCGACGGGCAGCACCTGAATGCCCTCAAGAAGGTGCGATCGCAGCGTCGACAGCTCGATAGAGGGGAGCGGATCGCCGGACTTGGCGACCCAGCCGGTTGCGAGGTTACCGTCGACAGCCGCTCCGGCTCGCTCCCGAGGGTCCGTCGAGTCGACCGACGACGACAGAGCACGCACCGGGTTGCCCGCGTCGAGCAGGTTGTTCAGCTGCGGACCGGGCTGCAGGTACCCGCCCAGCTCTGCCTGGAACGTGGCTCCCGTCGCCAGCCGGAAGGTGCGGTCCAGAGCGTCATCCTCCTCCCCTGCGGCCGCCCAGGACGGATCGCAGCCGGCGGCTCCGGCCACTGTCAGGCACGCCGAGCGGTTGCCCGGCAGCACCGCGAACTCGACCTCGTCCGCAGTGCTCACTCCGGGGACGGCGACGGTACGGGACGCAAGCACTCCCGGTATCGCGAACGCCGCGATGGCGACCTGCGTCCCCCGTATGTCTTCCGCCATCTCCTCGACAGTGAGACGGATCCGGTTCGTCCTGCCTGCAGGCAGCTGCAACGTCTGGGTGTTCGAGTCGGGCGTCACGTCGTCGTCGACAACGCCTGATTCGGTCGAAACCCGAAGCCGAGTCGGGTAGCTCGACTGGCGAGCCGCGAACGCGATCACGATCGACCGGACGTCCATCTCCCGCGGCAGGTCGACCTGGATCCACTGCCCGATCGCACCGCTCACCGATCGGCTCACCCAGGCAGTGCTCGGCACACCGTCCAGCGCCGCCCACCCGGACTGCGCCGCCGAGGTCGACGAGGACACCTCGACGTCCGAGATGCCGCTGTACCGCGCGGTTGACAATGCTTGCGAGCCGGCCGGCAGGTAGTCGTGCACGGCGCGTGCCGCGTGAAACGGCTGCCCTGACGTCATGGTGGCTGAGTACCGGTCCACTCCCCCGAAGCCGAACTCGCGCCGGCGGGTGCCGTCGGTGAGCACCGACGTTGCCGACCGAACCGCATCCTTGACCTGGGTCGGCTCGGAGCCGAATATGACTGGCGTCTCCGGCCTCAAGCCGGCCGCAATCAATTGCGGCAGTTGATCGGAGGAGCCGTTCGCCACGACTGTCCCTGTGCCGGGCAGCAACGACACCTGTGACCGCCATGCGGTGTTCTCGTAAACCTCTACCGGGCGGACGGAACGGCTCAGCCCGAGGTCGACGAGCCGATTGGGGTCGTCCGAGGCCACGAGGCGCGGCCCGAAGGACGCAGCCAGGACGAAGCCCGGGGAGTTCGAGATTGTGGCGTGCACGAAACGCAGCGGGGTGGCCTGCGATGTGGCTGCGTCCAGGTCGTTGCGCACGATCAGGTAGCGAATGCCGGATCGGGCGAGGAGTGCGGCAAGCGTCGCGTCGGCACGACCCGCTGCGAGCATCGATTCGATCCGATCCAGCAGCCGGACGTAGCCCGGCTGCGTGAGCGGAGTGGCGTCCCGGACGGTCCACGGCCCTTGGGCGTAGGGCTGCAGCGCGTCGTCGCGCGGCTCTCCCCAGACGTAGGCCGGCTGGGCCGCGCCCGGCACGACGAGCGCCCGTCCACCGTCGGCGTTGCGGCCCAGCCACGACCCGGTCTGTGCCCACCACGACGGATCGTTGATGACGCGGGTCTGCGGGACGATCTGCCCGCTCAGCGCAGGACTTATCGCAACCGCAGCCAGTCCGAGCACGGCAATCGCCGCGAGGCTGCGCGGGAGGATCCCGACCGCGCTGCCTTTCACCCGCAAGACAGCCCGCGTCGGCACGCGTCGGCCGAGCGCGGCCAAGCCATGACCAAGCCCGATGGCGATCGGCAATCTGACGACCGGGTCGAACTTGTGCACGTTGCGGAACGCAGCGAGTGAATGGTCCAGCAGCCCGCGCACCGATCCGGCGAACGGCGGCCCGATCGTCGCGACATGGCCGAGGGTCACGAGGATCAGTCCGACAACCAGCACGCTGGTCAGGAACAACCGGTGCGGTGTGGCACGTCGCGCGAGCCCGCCCACGCCGAGCGCCGCGATCGCCGTCGTCGCGAGGATGGCCGCAGGCGCTACTGCAAGGATCCAACCGGCCGGCCACACGCTCGGCCCCAGGTACCCCTGCCAATGGTCCACGCCGCGCAGCGAGCGGATGAGGCTTGTTGTCGACGTCGTAACAGTGCTCGACTCGATCCACTCGAGGAACGGCGGGCTGTACCTGCCCAGCACCGCGAGTGGAACCGCCCACCACAGCGACGCGAGCGTGACGGCGAGCAGCCACCAGGGAATCAGGGCGCGCCGGCGGGGTCCGCGGGCGCGGGTCAGAAGCCAGAGAGCCGGCACCGGCAGGATCGCAAGCGAGGCCGACGCGTTGACGCCACTGGCGAACAGGAAGGCGATGCCGGAACGGGCTGCTGCCCGCCGTGGCGACCCCGCCTCCGCACCACGCACCAGCGGGATCAGCATCCAGGGCAGCGCCGCTACGGGCAACAGCTCCGACGAGATGACGCCGAGCTCCATGAGCATGCGCGGCGCCAGCGCATAGGCAATCCCGGCGGCTACCCGCGGCCAGAATCCCGGCACGCCGAATAGGCGGGAGAGTCGTACGACGCCGAGAAATGCCGCGACCAGGAGCAATGACTCCCATGAGCGCTGGACGACCCATGGTGAGAGCGCCGACAGCTTGCCGAGCACGAAGAACGGCCCCATCGGAAACAGGTAGCCGTACGCCTGGTCCTGCAGCTGCCCGGCGGCGGCGTTCGGGTCCCACATGCTCAGCGCGTTGCGCAGGAAACGGAACGGGTCGACGACGAGGTCCAGCTTGGTGTCGGCGGCCTCCTGACCGGAACTCTGCGAGAAGGTCAACAGGGTCAGGCCGAGCGCCACGCAGGCGAGCCGTAACCGTCCCACCGAGAATGCCGCAGACATCTCGGAGCCACGACGCACGCATGCACGGTACCTTTCAGGTCACGCGGTGTTGCCGGACGTGTGCGAAGTGGGGCCTTTGGACCTGCCAAGGTGCGGATCAAATGCCCGCGTCTTCTTGGTGGGTGCTCTCCTAGTGTCCAGATCGATGACCAGACGCTGGCAGGTCCGCGGCGGTCGAGCGCCGTCACTGGCCGGCGCGCCCACACGTCGCAGCATCGCGTTTCTGGTGTGGCGAGACACCGCACATCCCGAAGGCGGCGGGTCGGAGCTGTTCATCGAGCGGGTCGCCGAGTATCTGGCCGCCCATGACTGGGATGTCACGATCTGCGCAGCTGCGCACCCGAACGCACCCAGGGACGAGATCCGCGCCGGCGTCCGACTGCGCCGCCGCGGCGGCCGGCTGACGGTCTACCTTCGCGGCTTGGCGTACCTGCTCACCCGAGCCGGACGCCGCACCGACGTTGTTGTGGATGTGCAGAACGGTGTCCCGTTCTTCTCCCCTCTCGTCCGGCGGCACGGCGTCATCAACCTGGTGCACCACGTCCATCAGGAACAGTGGCAGATCATCTACCCGGGCAGGACCGGCGCGATCGGCTGGTGGCTGGAGTCGAAGGTGGCTCCTCGCCTGTACCGCCGGTGCCGATACGTCACGGTCTCCGAGGCCAGCCGGCGCGACCTGGTGGGTCTGGGCATCGACGCGGACCGCATCTCGGTCGTGCGCAACGGCGTCGACGCACCGCACCCCGAACTCCGGTACTCGCGCGCGGCCGTCCCGACGATCTGCACGCTCGGCCGGCTGGTGCCGCACAAGCAAATCGAGCACGCGCTGCAGGCGGCGGCCGCTGCCCGAGACGTCGTCCCGAACCTCCGCATGGACGTCGTCGGCGAGGGTTGGTGGCACGCCACGTTGGCCGCCCACGCAACCGAGCTGGGCATCGACGATGCGGTGACGTTCCTCGGTGCGGTCAGCAACGCGGATCGTGACGCTATCCTCGACAGGTCCTGGATCATGCTGGCCCCATCCGTCAAGGAAGGTTGGGGCATTGCGATCATGGAAGCAGCCGCTCATGGTGTTCCCGCAATCGCCTACCGCTCGGCCGGAGGCGTCTGCGAGGCGATCGTCGACGGCGAGACCGGCTGGCTCGTCGATGACCTCGCCGGCCTCGAGAAGCGCACCGAGGAACTGCTCGCCGAGCATGCCCTGCGTGAGCGCTTCGGCGCCAACGCGCGCGCCCGCGCCGCGGACTTCGATTGGCATTCGACCGGTCAGCGTTTTGCCGAGGTCATCGCCGAGTCGGCCCCGGCTGACCTTCGAACCTGACCTGGTCCGCCGCCTGGGCCGCCACCATGGGTGACGTGTCCTCCGAGTTCGGCGTTGAGCCGGTCGATGTCGAGACACGGACCGTTCCCGTGCACAACCGGGCGCGCCGCCAGCTCACGCGACCCGGCGGATTCACGGTGGCGGTAGCGGTCGTCTCGGTGTGGGGTGCGCTGGCGAATCTCGTACGACTCGGCTTCCCAACGGTTGGATTCGACGAGCCGATCTATGCCGTGGCGGGCTGGCGCTACGTTCACGCCGACGCGGGCCCGCTGCCGACCGGTCGTGCGTCGAACTTCGACAACTTCGAGCACCCGCCGTTGGCCAAGTACCTGTTCGGGCTCGCCGAGCTGGTCGCCGGCCATCCGAGTGTTGTCGCCGCTCGAATCGTCGCAGCCCTGTGCACCCTCGCGACGGCAATCGTTCTCGGCTTCTGGCTGGGCCGGGTCGCCGGACGCTGGACAGGGCTCGGTGCGGCCGCAATGGTGGCCGTGCTGCCGATGTCGGTCCCGGGACTGCCTTTCCGCTTCGGGCGCTACGCCTATCTGGATCCGGTCGCGGAACTGTTCGCAGTGGCTTCGGTGGTGCTGGCGTGGGAGTGGTTCCAGCGACATGGCCGCGCGGGTTGGTGGTTCGCCACTGCGACCGGGGCCGGCGTGGGACTCGCAGCGGCGAGTAAGGAGACCGGCTTCCTCGGCGCCGTCGGGCCGGTCCTCGCGGGCCTGATCATCTCGGCCTACCAGAGGCGGGCTTTGATCGCGCGTCTCTGCCAGGGCGGCGTAGCGATCGCCGTCTGCGGCGTCGTGTTCGCGACGTCGTTCGTCGGCCTAGCCAATCCGGTCGACGGTGCTCGCTTCATTGTCCGGTTGCAGCGTGCCCACGCGGCGGCCGGCCACCAGGTCCGATTCGCGGGCCGGGTCTCGGACCATCCCCCGGGCTGGGCGTTTCTCTGGTTCGCTCAGCACGGCATCGGCACCGTCGTCACCGTCTTCTGCCTGGTCTGCGTGGCCGCTGCCATCTGGTTGCGGCGCGACCGACTCGTGCTGTGGTGCGTCGCTGCACTTACCGGTCCCCTGATCTTCCACATGGCCGTCGCGGACGTCATCCTGGGCTTCTACTGGGTGATGTGGATGCCCGCGTTCCTCGCGCTCGTCGCCCTCGGCGCGGCCGAGTTGGTGACGCTGGCCCGGGACCCACGACCGAGCGTGCGGGTGGCGGCCGTGCTCGCCGCGGCGTCATCCGTCACCGTGCTCACCGCAGCGTCCGCCGGCGACACGTACCACATGCTGACCCGAGCGACCCCGGATGACCAGGTCTACTCCCACACCGTCCTGGCCAGCTCACCGCTCATCTATCTCCGCCTCGATGAGCGGAGCGGTGCCGTGGCTGCGGACGGGTCCGGACATGACCATCCGGCGTCGTACGTCGGCACCCCGCACCTCGGTGCTCAGGCGCTGATGACGGGGCAACCCGGCAGCGCAGTCGAGTTCCACGGTTTTCCCCAGTACGTGACTGTTCCGGGTGCCTCATGGATGGACGTGCCCGATTACAGCTTCGCGGTGTGGTTCGCGGGCACTCGGCCCGGCGAGTACTTGCTCGCCCGTGACAACTTCGCCTCCAAGGTATGGAACCTCCAGTTCGATGCAGCCGGCCGTCTCGAGTTCGTCACCTATGCATCGTTCGGCGGCGACGGCCAGGCCGTCGCCAGCCGCGTCGCATACGACGACGGACGGCCGCACCTGGCCGTGGGTGTCAAGGACGGAGACTCGACGCGGCTCTACGTCGAC
This sequence comes from uncultured Actinomycetota bacterium, assembly GCA_963797455.1. Taxonomy (GTDB): domain Bacteria; phylum Actinomycetota; class Actinomycetes; order Mycobacteriales; family Jatrophihabitantaceae; genus Jatrophihabitans. Next base: position 317,614 of record CAWCPK010000002.1, read on the forward strand.
GGCGAGCTGGCCGCGTCGGCGTCATGGTCTTCGTTCGCGCGGTCGAGCACGGTCGGCATCGACCTGTCCCGGCGCGGCAACAACTTCGGGTACTTCGCAGGGACGCTCGACGAGTTCGCGTTCTATGACACCGTGTTGCCGGCAAGCGACGTGCGCGCCCTGTTCGACGCGGGTAGGTAGGACGGGTGCTTACTTCTGCCCGTACTGGACGACCTGTTGGCGCGGCCGGGTTGTGGTCGGGCGCTGCGGTCGAGCTGGAGACGACGCCCCACGCGGCGACGACGGCGAGTCCACCTCCTACGAGGCCGGACAGTGCTGCCGCAATCCAACTCTTCACCGGGGGTCCCCCTCCATCGACTTCACATGGACTATAGCAACGCCGAGTCCTGATGAGACCGGGTCTTTCGTCGCGTCCTTCCGCGGGTGACCCGGTCCTGCCCCGCCCACCCGAGGAGGCCGAGCAGTACCACCGCGGCCAAGCCGTCGCCGATCAGCACAGCGGCGACCCGGCCGGACGAGACATGCCGCTCGGCGATATCGCCCGGTACGCGGTACAGCGATACGTCCGTTCCGCGGTAGCTCGCGAGCAGCCCGCGCAGCACCGGAACCGAACCCGGCGTGCCGTGCTCGACGACCACCCAGCTGATGCCCAGGGCGGCGAGTTCGACGGCCAGCCGCGGCCCGCCGGACAGCGCGCGCAGCACCGCGGCGGCCCGCTGGTCCTCGCCGGCGAGCAGCGTGCCGGCCACCGCGAACCTGTCGTCCACCACCGTCGGCTGCGGCAACAGGCGCGGCGCCGGGTCGAGCACGCTGCGGCCCGGCGCCCACCCGAATGCCCGGTACGAGCCCCACGGCAGCACGGCGACGTCGCCGTCGTCGATCCGGGCCGACACCGCTGACCAGTCCGCGGGGTAATGCACCGGATCGAGCGTCGGCCGCAGCGTCGCGGCGGCATCCGGCAGCACGATCACCGGCACCGCCAACGCCGCGACCGCCAGCAGTGCCCGCCACGGCGTCGCGGCTGCCTTCTCGGCAAGCCGGGCGGCCGCGGCCCCCACGACCAGTGCCTCGAGCACTATGAGCGGGAGCACCCACTTCTGCGAGTCGCGGAGCAGGCCGGCGCCGGGCAGGTGCTCGACAGTGCCCCGGACGAGCGCTGCGCCCCCCGGTATTGACGGAAGCACGGCGAGCAGCAGGCCGACCCCGGCGAGGACGGCGAGGGTGACGACGAGTCGCTTGCCGAGGAAGGCGACCAGCCGCGGCGTGCCGTAGCCGGCGGCGCTGACGAGCACGACAAGCCAGATCCACGGCAGTGCCCCGCCCCGGCTGCCTGGCACGACGTCGCTGTCCCAGACGCCCCCGCCGTCCAGCAGGCTGAGCAGCACGCCGCCGGGGTGTTCGGCGCGCGCCGAGAAGGCCGCGACGCCTGCTGGATCGCTCGTCGACGACGCGGTCGAGACGAGCGCGGGCACCAGCCACGGAAGCTGCAGCGCCAGTGCGAGTCCAGCCGTCGCTGCCGTTTCGCGGCGTGGCTTGCCGAGGCCGGCGGGCACCGCGACCGCACTCACCGCGGCGATCAGTCCGCCGGTCGGCGTGATGGACGCGGCCGCGATCGCGAGCCCGCGGCCGAGCCAGCCGATCGGCCCTCGACCATCCGCCACCGCGAGGACGAGCCAGGGCAGCGCCGCGTAGCACCACACCAGCGCCCACTGCCCGAGGGCGAGACGCTCGACGACGAACGGGTTCCAGACCGCGACCGTGGCAGGCCGCGAGCCGCGCCGCCAGGGGCGCCGCGCGCAGCAGGGTGGCCGCGCCGAGGCCCGCGGCGAGCACGGGCAGCACGAGCGCGAGCCGGCCGACGACCGCGCCGTCGACGACGTGCTCGGCGAGCGCCACGAGCGCGTCGAGCGGGACGGCGCGTGGCGAAGCCGACGACACGCCGATCGCCGGCAGATCCAGCGGCTGCTGCGGCGTGAACACCATGTCGTGGCCGAGCAGGTAACCACCGCGGGTGATCGGCCACAGCAGCACGGCCGCGAGCAGGACGAGCCAGCCGGGCACCGCGGCCCGGCCAAGCAGACGCCACCGGCGATCGATCGGAGGTCTCCCGTCCACGGACCTGAGTCGCAGACTAGTGAGCGTCGCCGTGGCGAGCCGGGAAGCGCCACGCATGGCCTAGTGTCCGCATCGTGCAAGGCGAGCCTCCGACGACGCACACTTCCGCAGCTCCGCAGCGCCGGATGCGTGTCGTGCAGGTTCTGGGTGCGCTGATCGCGGCGGCCGCGATCGGGTTCTGCGTCAACGCGGTCGTCGAACGCCTGGCCGGAGGTCCGCTCGAGCATCGCCAATGCCAACGTGGCCTGGTTGGTGGCCGCGTTGACGGCGAGCGCGACTGCGATGATCGGTCTCGGCCTGCTCTGGTGGCGGTGCCTGCGGCTGTTCGGCGTCCGGACCCGACCGGTCCCCGCCGTGGCGTGGCACTTCGGCGGCGAGCTGGGCAAGTACCTCCCGGGCGGCGTCTGGGCCGTGCTCGGGCGCGGCGAGTTCGCCTGGCGGGGCGCGCGCGTCAGCCGCGGCACCGCCTACGCGACCACCCTCGTCTCCTACGCCTGCATGACCGTCGCCGCGGCCGTTGTCTGCGGCGTGCTCGCCCCGGTCGCGGCGGCGGACGGCGAGGGCCTCGGCTGGGGCTGGTTGCTGCTTGCGCTCGTCCCCGTCGGCATCGTGGCGGCACACCCTGCCGTCCTGGGCGCAACGCTGGCCGCCGGTCGGCGGATCACCCGGGGCCGCGTCGACCTGGTGGCCCCGCCGTGGCCGGCGATGCTGCGGCTCATCGGGTGGGCCACGCCGACGTGGCTGCTGATCGGCGCCGCCGCGACGATGGTCACCGAGTCGCTGGGCTTCGATCAGGAGCCGGCGCGGGTCGCGTTCGCCGCCGTCGCGGCATGGATCATCGGGTTCCTCGCGGTCCCGGTCCCGGCCGGCGCCGGGGTGCGCGAAGTCGTTTTCGTCGTCCTCTGCGGGCTATCGACCGGTCCGGCGACGGCGGTGGCGGCGATCGCGCGCGCGCTGCTGCTCGTCGTGGACGGCGCCGGCGGGTTGGCCGGGCTGTACTACGTGAGCCGAACGCCCGCCCGGGCGGATGACTGACGTGCCGCGCGCCGCTGCCCTCCTCCGCGCCAAAGCGGCCTACGTCGCTGCCGCCCGCGGCGTCGGCCGTGGGCTGACCAGAGTGGGGGCGTTGCCCGCGACACCGCCGGATGGGCGCCGGCGCGTGCGGCACTGGGCGTACAGCCTGACGGTGGTTCACGACTCGCTTGCGATGGCCGAGCTGGACGTGCCGTGGTGGACGTACCGCGCCATCGACGCCGTCGACGCCTGGCTCGCGGTCCGTCCACATCCGATCCGGGTCTTCGAGTACGGCTCCGGTGCGAGCACGTTGTGGCTCGCCCGGCGTGCCGACGAGGTGCACAGCGTCGAGCACGATCGCGCCTTCGCCGACCGCATGGCGCCGGCGTCGGCCGCGCACGAGGGGCTCGAGCTGCGCGTCGTCGAGGCGGTGCCTGCTGAGCGCCCGGCGGTGGGATCGGCCAAGGAGGGCTGCAGCGGCCTCGACTTCAGCGCCTATGTGGCCGCGATCGACGATGTCGATGGCGTGTTCGACCTCGTCGTCATCGACGGGCGGGCCCGCGAGGAGTGCCTGCGACGATCAGCGCCGCGGCTGGCCGACGCGGGGTTGATCGTCTTCGACAACACCCGCCGGCGGCGCTACCGGCAGGCGATCGCGGACTCCGGTCTGGTCGAGCGCCGCTTCCGCGGGCTCACGCCGACCCTGCCCTACCCCGAGCAGACGTCGCTGCTCACGACCAGACGGTCGTAGGGCGCGGCCGGTCGGGCTCCAGCGGCTCCAGCGGCTCCAACGCCGCGAGCGGCGGCTGCGGCAGCGCGGGGCCCTGGCCGAAGCGCATCTTCTTCGTGTGTTCGAGGGTGTCCTCGATGAGTGTCCGGTTGGTGCGGATCAGGTCGGAGACGATGCCGGAGATCACGCTCAGGAACGCCATGATCAGCAGGATCGTCCCGATCAGCAGTGACTGCAGGTGGTTGCTCGGATGCTCGTCGACGGCGACCAGTACCGCATACCGGACGAACGGGATCAGCCCGAGCAGCGCGAGCGTCGAGGCCAGGAAGGTGAAGATCGCATACGGCTTGTACATGATGTAGCCGCGCACGATCGCCCCCGCAGACAGCCGCACGTGCTGGCCCATCGACTTGAACAGCCGGGACTCGCGGGTCTTCGGGTTGGTGACGACCGGGATGCTGTCGATCTTCAACCGCTTGTTGCCGGCCTGGATGATCGTCTCGAGGCAGTAGCTGAACCGGGTGATCGTGTTCAGCAGCATCAGGCTGTCGCGCGAGTAGGCGCGGAAGCCGCTCGTCGCGTCGGGCACTTCCGTGCCGGCCACCCTGTTCACGATCCGGCTGCCGAGCCTCTGCAGCCAGACCTTGCGCCGGGAGAACTCCCGCACCGTGTGCACCCGCCGGTCGGCGATGACGATGTCGGCGGTCCCGGCGACGATCGGCTGAACGAGATCGGTGATGCGCTCCTGCGGGTACTGGTTGTCGCCGTCGGTGTTGACGAGGATGTCCGCGCCGAGTTCCAGTGCACGCTGGACGCCGTCGTGGAAGGACCGGCCCAGCCCGCGATTGCGGGCATGCCGGACGAACTGGGTGACACCGTGCGCGCGCGCCACCTCGACGGTGCGGTCGGTCGATCCGTCGTCGATCACCAGGATGATGATCTCGTCGATGCCGGCGACCTGCGTGGGGATCGTGTCGAGGACCGACGGCAGGGTCGCTTCCTCGTTGAGGCAGGGAACCTGCACGACCAGTCTCATCGCGGCGATCGTACCCGCGGCTGCCGGCTACCCGCCTCTACGCTGAGCGCCGATGGTCACCTCGCAGCCACGGACGAGCTCGGCGGCAGCCGTGCCGATCACCTTCGTCCTGGTCAATGCGTTGAGCTACGCGCTGCTGCTCGCCGCCGCGCACCTGCTCAGCTCCGCGGCGTACGGCAGGCTCTCGTCGCTGCTCGGCCTGCTGTTGATCTCGACCATCCCGATGCTCGCGCTGCAGACGGTCGCCGCGCGGCGCTACGCCACCGACGCCGGGGCGGGCGGGATCGTGCGCGGCACCGCCGTCGTCGGCGGCTGCGCGGCGCTCGCGCTCGTCGCGCTCAGCCCCGCGCTCGCCGCCTTCCTCCACCTGCACGAGGTCGGCGGGATCCTGCTCGTCGCCGCGAGCGTCCCGGCCGGAGCCGTGCTCGGAACCGCGATGGGCGTCGCCCAGGGCCGGCGGGACTTTCGCCGACTGGCCGTCCTGATCCTCATCTCCACCGGCGGCCGGTCGGCCAGCGGACTGCTCGGCCTGATCATCGGACGGTCGCCCCGCGCCACCCTCGCCGGCATCGCCATCGGCATGACGCTGGCCGCACTGCTGGTCGCAGCGGCCGGTCGCGGAATCGCCGCGCACCGGATTTCGATGCGGGACCGCAGCCGTGCCGGTGTCCTGGTGGAGACGCTCAACGCCGCGCACGCGCACGGCACCTTCCTGCTGCTCACCAGCCTCGACGTGCTGCTGGCGCGGCACGTGCTGTCGGACTCAGCGGCCGGGGTCTACGCCGTCGGCTCGGTCGTCACGCGGGTGGCCGTGTGGCTGCCGCAGTCTGTCATCGCATTGATGTTCGCCTCGCTCGCCGAGGCGGCGCGGCACCACCGCACCGCCCAGCGCGCGAGCCTGGTCGTCCTCGGGCTGGGCGCCGTGCTGGTCGCCGGGACGGCGGCCACCGGACCACTCGTCGTCACGATCTTCGGCGGCGCGAAGTACCACGACCTCGACCGCACGATGTGGCTGTTCGCGCTGCTCGGCTCGCTGCTGGCCGTGCTGCAGTTGAGCGTGCTCGCCGGGCTCGCCCAGCGGAAGGTGCGCCGCGCGGCACTGCTCTGGACGACGGTCGCGGCGGACCTCGCCGTCGTGCTCGCGACCGGCGACCATGCGACGCCGACCCGGCTCGTCGTCACGCTGGTGAGCGTGGCGGCGGCCGCCGCGGCGATCGCTCTGTGGCTGACGGTCCGCCGGCCCACAGTGGGTACGCTCCTCCGGCGCCCCGCCGTCGAAGGAGTTGAGCCGTGACGCTCTTCGAGGCGGCGTGGGCGCGCGCGGAACCGGTCGCCGGTTGGCTGACCCGTGACCAGGGCCGGGCATTGTGGGACGCCGCGAGCTCCGTCCCAGCCGGCGGGCGGATCCTCGAGATCGGCAGTCATCAGGGACGTTCGACGATCGTCCTCGCAGCTGCTGCGCGCGAGGTCGGCGCCGAGGTGGTGGCCGTCGACCCGTTCATCGCGGGCGGCATGTTCGGCGGCGCGGCGACCCGCGAGCTGTTCGCGGCGAACATCGACGCGGCGGGTGTCGCCGACGCGGTCCGGCTGATCACCGAGAAGAGCACCGTACTGCGGCCACAGTGGCACGAACCGCTCGCCATGGTGTTCATCGACGGCAAGCACGACTACTGGACGGTGCGCGACGACCTGCGATGGACGCGGCACCTGCCGGGCGGCGCACCGGTACTGATCCACGACGCGTTCTCCTCCATCGGGGTCACCTGCGCGCTACTCATCCACGTGCTGCCCGGTCGGGGGCTGCGCTATCTCGGCCGGGACGGCTCGCTCGCGCGCTTCGCGACGGGCGCGCCGTCCACCCGGGATCGGTTGCGGATGGCCGCGCAGCTGCCATGGTTCGTCCGCAATGTCGCGATCAAGATCGCGCTGCGCACCGCCCGGCTGGTCGGCTACCGCGGCACCCCTGACCCCTACTGACTGCGCTTGGACAGGGCGTCGGCCGCGTCGCGGGTCGCCTGCGTCTTGGTCTCGGCCTGCGCGACGGCGTATCCGCGAGTGTCCCGGTCAACCGCCAGCACCGTCCACGGTCCCTTGCCGTCCTCTCCGGAGAGCTCGACGTAGAGGCGTTCCCGGTCGTGTTCGACGCGCAACCGGTGCGCGGCGTTGCCGTCCTCATGCAATATCCGCCGCCGATCCGGATCAGCCACGAACGAAGTCCAACGAGAACCCGCCATGACGTCAGGGCCGAAGGCCGCGGACGAGTTCGGACGGGACGATCCGCACCGCGAACGGCTCGGTGGCCTCGAACGGCTCGTCACCGGTCGCTGTCGCGAGCTGGTGGTAGTCGTCGCCGTCCAGGACGAGCGCGGTGAGCGTCGGCAGCTCCGGATTCGGGTCGACCAGCCAATAGGACGCGACGCCGAGCCGCGCGTAGAACGCCTGCTTGAGCGTCCGATCGGCAAGCTGGCTACTCCGCGACAGCACCTCGACCGCGAGTAGCGGCGCGACGGGAAGGTTCTTCGCCGGCCGCTGGTCGGGCGCAAGGTCGCGGTATCGCGCAACCAAGACGTCTGGCTGGACGTCGTTGTGCTCGTCCGGTCGCACGTCAAATGGCGCTACCACGACGCGCAGGTCGCGCGAGCATGCTTCACGCAGCCGGATCGCCAGCGCGATCAGAACCTCCTGGTGCTGCCAGATCGGAGCGGGACTCACGAGCAGGCTGCCGTCGATGAGCTCGTAGCGCCGACCGTCCTCCGGCATCGCGTCGAGATCACCCGTGGTGAACGGCTGATCGGTTCGAGTCGCGGCCGCCATGGTTGCCATGGTTCACCTTTCGTCGGCACGCCAGCAACACTGGCACGCCGCCGTGCCGTGCACCGCGTTATCCACAGGCGTCACCGGTCGGACGACGTCTGTCAATGCGCGGCCTCGTGCCAGGTGCGGCCGACGCCGACGGAGACGTCCATCGGGACGTCCAGTGGGTAGGCGCCGGCCATCTCGCGGCGGACGAGTTCCTCGACGGCCTCCCGCTCACCGGGCGCGATCTCGAGCACGAGCTCGTCGTGCACCTGGAGCAGCAACCGCGAGTTGAGCCCGGCCGTCGGCGAGTCCGCGGTGCACGCCGAGCATCGCGACCTTGATGATGTCCGCGGCGCTGCCCTGGATCGGCGCGTTCAGCGCGGCGCGCTCGGCCATCTCGCGCAGGTTGCGGTTGTCGCTGGTGAGGTTGGCCAGGTACCGGCGGCGTCCCATGATCGTCTCGGTGAAGCCGGTCTGCCGGGCGTCCTCGACGACCGACCGCAGGTAGTCACGGACCCCGCCGAACCGGGTGAAGTAGGCCTCCATCTGGCCGCGCGCCTCGTCCGGTGTGATCTTGAGCTGCCGCGACAGGCCGAACGCCGACAGCCCGTACGCCAGCCCGTACGACATCGCCTTGATCCGCCGCCGCAGCTCCGGATCGACCTGCTCGGGCGGGATGTCGAATGCCCGCGACGCGACGAAGGTGTGCAGGTCCTCGCCGCTGCCGAACGCCTCGATCAGCCCGGCGTCGCGTGACAGGTGCGCCATGATCCGCATCTCGATCTGGCTGTAGTCGGCGGTCATCAGCGACTCGTAGCCCGCGCCGACGGTGAAGGTCTCGCGGATGCGCCGGCCCTCGACCGTCCGCACCGGGATGTTCTGCAGGTTGGGGTCGGTGGACGACAGCCGGCCGGTCGCGGCGATCGTCTGGTTGAACGTGGTGTGGATGCGGCCGTGCTCGTCGACGAGCGGCAGCAGCCCGTCGACGACCGACTTGAGCCGGGCGACCTCGCGGTGCCGCAACAGCAGGCCGAGTATCGGCTCGTCGGTCTTGACGTACAGGTCGGCGAGCGCGTCGGCGTCGGTGGTGTAGCCGGACTTGATCCGCTTCGTCTTGGGCAGCTTGAACTGGTCGAACAGGATCTCCTGCAGCTGCTTCGGCGAGCCGAGGTTGAACTCGCGGCCGACGACCTGGTGCGCCTCCTGCTCGACTTCCTTCACCCCGGCGCCGAGCTCGGCCTGCAGTGCGCGCAGCCCGTCGGTGTCGGCCGCGATGCCGACCGCCTCCATGTCGGCGAGGACGTAGGTGAGCGGCAGCTCCATGTCGAGCAGCAGCTCGCCGCCGCCGGCTGCGGGCCAGCTCGCCGTCGAAGGCATCGGCGAGGTCCTTGATCGCGCTGGCCCGCACCGTCTCGGACTCGGCGATCGCGTCGTCCGACTCGTCGACGCCGCCGTCGAGGGTGAGCTGGCCGGACTCCTCGATGTTGCTGCGCAGCTCGCGGTGCAGGTGCGCAGCGCGAGGTCGGCGAGATCGAAGGTGCGCTGATCGGGGCGCAGCAGGTAGGCGGCGAGCTGGGTGTCGCTGGAGACCCCGGCGAGCGTCCAGCCGTGCTGCCGCAACGCGAGCAACGGGCCCTTGACGTCGTGCACCGCCTTCGGCACGGCCGGGTCGGCGAGCCAGCCGGACACCGCCTTGTCGTCGTCAGCGGTCAGCGCCTCCGGCGTGAGGTAGGCGGCACTGCCGTCGGCGGCGGCGAGCGCGATACCGGCTGAGCGTCACCCGTGCCCCGGCCCCAGGTGCCCCGGAACGTCAGGCCGACCCGCGAGCCGTCGCGGGCGTGCTCGTCGAGCCACTGCGCGACGTCGTCCGGGCCGAGGCGCGCGAACGCGACGTCGAAGCCCTCCTCGGCCTCCGGTCCGGCGGCCTCGACGCTCGCGAACAGCCGCTCGCGCAGCACCCGGAACTGCAGGTCGTCGAAGAGGTGGTGCACCTCCTCGCGGTCCCACTGCTGGCGGGCGAGGGTCTCGAGGTTGACCTCGAGGTCGACGTCGCGGACCAGTTCGGTGAGCCGGCGGTTCAGCTCCACGCTCGCGAGGTGTCTCGCGCAGCGCGTCGCCGACCTTGCCCTTGACGGTGTCGACGTGGTCGATCAGCTCGCGCAGCGAGCCGTACTCGCGGATCCATTTCGCGGCGGTCTTCTCGCCCACGCCCGGGATGCCGGGCAGGTTGTCGCTGGGGTCGCCGCGCAGCGCCGCGTAGTCGGGGTACTGCGCCGGTGACAGCCCGTACTTGTCCTGGACCTCCTCAGGCGTGAACCGGGTCATCTCGCTGACGCCGCGTTTCGGGTAGAGCACCGTGACGTGGTCGTTGACGAGTTGTAGCGCGTCGCGGTCACCGGTGCAGATGAGGACGTCGACGCCGGCGGACGTGGCGTGCGTGGTGACCGTGGCGATCACGTCGTCGGCCTCGAACCCGCCCACCATCATGACCGGGATGCGCAGCGCGTCGAGCACCTTGCGGATGAGTTCGACCTGACCGCGGAAGTCTTCCGGCGTCTCGCTGCGGCCGGCCTTGTAGTCGGCGTACGTCTCGCTGCGGAAGGTCTGCCGGGACACGTCGAAGGCAACCGCGACGTGCGTCGGCTCCTCGTCGCGCAGCAGGTTGATCAGCATCGAGGTGAACCCGAAGACGGCGTTGGTGGGCTGGCCGGTGGTGGTCGACATGTCGACCTCGCGCAGCGCGTAGAACGCCCGGTACGCGAGCGAGTGCCCGTCGAGCAGCAGCAGCTTGGCCGTCTTCGTCTGCGTCGCCGTCACAGTCTAACCTATGCGCTGCCTCCGACGGGCGTGCGCGGCGATCACACCTCGCGGCGGGCGGTCCGCGACGCGAACCCGGTGCGCTGCGCCCGGACGAGGCGGGCGCGGCGCAGCATCGCCATCCGGCCAGCTACGTCGGTCATGCCGAGCGAGCGGCGCAGGGCGCTGGTCGGCGCGATGCGGTGCACCACGAGCGGCGCGAACCCGATCCGCGCCAGGTAGCGGTTTCCCTCGCGCGATCCCGCGGCGGCGGTGGTGAGCACGTGTTCGACGCCCCGCTCGTCGGCGAGCCGGACTGCCGCGGCGAGCAGCGCCCGCCCGACACCCCGCCTGCGATGCCGCGGATCGACCATCAGGTGGGTCACGTGCAGGACAGGTGTCAGGTCGATGGCTCCGACTGCGTCGTCGCGGGCGGACAGCAGGCCGACCACGGCACCGGACTCGTCCGCGGCGAGCAGCAGCGCCCGGTCGGAGTCGAGCAGCTCAGCAAATCGCTCGGACAGGTGCCCGGTGCTCGGGTCGTGCAGCGGCTTTCCGCTGAACATGCCGGAACTCGTATCGATGGTTTGGACGAGTTCGACGAGCGCGGGGATGTCTTCGTGGGTGGCCGGGCGTACCCGGACGTTCACACGTGACAACGGGCTACCTCCACCGAAGAATGCCCCCACCGCGAAGTGGCTGCACGCGCAACCATAGAGCCTCCAGCGGGAGCCAGACACCAGGGATGGCGTCGTGGCAGCTAGCTGTACCGCGACTCTGTACCGATTGCGCCGTCAGGTGGCTAGGATGCCGCGATCTCCTCGCCGAGGTAGGCCGCCCTGACGCGATCGTCGGCGAGCAGCTCCTGGCCGGTTCCCTGCAGCACGATCTCGCCCGGTCTCGAGTACGTAGCCGCGGTGGGCCAACGCCAGCGCCTGCGCGGCGTTCTGCTCGACCAGGAGCACCGTGACGCCGGACTGCGTTGATCTCCCTGATGATGTCGAAGATCTGCGCGACGACCATCGGAGCAAGTCCCATGGACGGCTCGTCGAGCAGCAGCAGCCGCGGTTTGCCCATCAAGGCGCGTCCGATCGCGAGCATCTGCTGCTCGCCGCCGGACAGCGTCCCGCCCTGCTGCTTTAGTCGCTCGCCCAGGCGCGGGAACAACTCCAGCACCCGGTCGAAGTCGGCCCGATCCATCGACTTGAACCGGAACGCGCCCATCTCGAGGTTCTCGAGCGACACTCATCCGGGGGAACACATGACGGCCTTCGGGAACGTGGCAGATGCCGAGCTTGATCAGGTCGTGCGCCGGAATGCCGTCGATGCGCTTGCCGTCGAAGGTGATCGATCCGGAGATCGGGCGCATCATGCCCGACACCGTCTTCTGCGTGGTCGTCTTTCCGGCGCCGTTCGCCCCCAGCAACGCGACGATCTCCCCGTCGTCGACGTTGAAGCTGATGCCCTTCAGCGCGGCGATAGCGCCATAGCGCACCATGATCTGGTCGACGTCGAGTAGCGTCGGCGCTCCGGCGTGGACTTCGTAAGGTCACTCATCCGTCGACTCCTCCGGCGGCAGCGCCTCGTCGGCGATCGGCAGTGGCCTCGGTGTCGATGAGCTGCAAGTCGGGCTGCGTCGCCACCTGCTGCTCGGCCTCCTCGGCGGGGGTGCCAAGGTACGCGGCGACCACCGCAGGGTCACGCTGGATCTCCTGTGGCGTGCCTTCTGCGATCTTCTCGCCGAAGTTCAGGACGATGATCCTGTGCGCGATCGACATAACGAGCTTCATGTCGTGCTCGATGAGCAGCACGCTGATGTTCCGATCCCGGTTGATGCGGCTGATCAGCTCGGCCAGCTCCCGTTTCTCCACGGGGTTCGTGCCGGCGGCCGGTTCGTCGAGCAGACAGCACGCCAGGGTTGGTGCCGAGCGCGCGGGCAATCTCCAGCCGCCGCTGCTCGCCGTAGGCCAACGCGCTGGCCAGCTCGTTCGCCCTCTCGGCCAGCCCGACGTCACGCAACAGCGCGTACCCGGCGGCGGTGCTCTCCCGCTCCTCGTGCCGCTGCCACGGCATGCCGAGCATCGCGGCGAGCGGGCCGGCCTTCTGCCGCGTCTCGATCCCGACCTTGACGTTCTCGAGCGCGGTCAGCGCAGGGAAGAGCCGGATGTTCTGGAAGGTGCGCGCGACGCCCAGATGGTTGATCACGTGCGTCTTCTTGCCGATGACGCTGACCGCCCGATCGCCGGGCCGCCCGGCCACGGTGATGCGCCCCTCCTGAGGCGTGTACACGCCGGTGAGCGTGTTGAACAGCGAGGTCTTGCCGGCACCGTTGGGGCCGATGATCGCCAGGATCTCGCCGCGGTACATCCGCACCGACACGTCGTTGAGGCTGACGACGCCACCGAAACGCAGGGTGACGTGCTCGATGTCGTAGACGATCTCCTGGTCTTGAGCGGTCGCGGTCATCTCACATCGCCCCCCCGCGCGGCACGGCAGCGACTTCGGACGACGACTCGCCCTCCAGGCCACCGAGCTCCGCCTTGCGCCGCTTCGCAGGCAGCAGCCCGGCCGGCCGGAAGATCATCATGGCGAGGACGAGCGCGCCCACCCACATCTGCCGGTCGTCCGTGGGCACCTGATCCTTCAAGAACTCCGGTAGCCAGGTGAGCACGGCCGCACCCGCCATCGCGCCGGCCAGCGAGCCCATCCCGCCGAAGACGACGTAGGCGACGATCAGGATCGACGCGAACACGCTGAACAGGCTCGGGGTCGAAGAAGCCGATCTGGCTGGCGAAGAACGACCCGGCGAGCGCCAGACGTGGAGGCGCCGATCGCGAAAGCCAGCAGTTTGACCCGGACCGTGTTGACGCCGGATGCCTGAGCGGCAACCTCATCCTCGCGGATGGCCGCCCAGGCGCGGCCGAGGCGGGAGTTCTCCAGCCGGTAGAACAGGATGATCACGATGGTCAGCATGACGAGCAGCAGGTACCAGTAGGGCAGGTTGTCCTGTCCCCAGGTGATCTTGAAGCCGCCGATGTGGATCGACGGGTGCGGGACCGGGGTCTTGGTCCCGGCGGGCCCGTTGGTGAGGTTCCAGGGGTTGTTGATCGCGACCACTTGGATGATCTCGCCGAAGCCGAGGGTGACGATCGCCAGGTAGTCACCGCGCAGCCGCAGCGTCGGCGCGCCGAGCAGGACGCCGGCGATCAGGCAGGCCACGATCGCGAACGGGATCGCGAGCAGCGGCGTCAGATGCAGCCAGTCCGGCGGCTGCAGCGGAAGGGAACCCGTGAAGTACGCCGTGGTGTACGCACCGACCGCGTAGAACGCGATGTACCCAAGGTCGAGCAGCCCGGCCCAGCCCACAACGACGTTCAGGCCCACGGCGAGCAGCAGGTAGACGCTCACCTCACTGACGAGGACGGTCTGCCAGTGCAGCGACAGGGTCGGCGGGTAGAACAGGGCCAGTACCACCGCCACGGCGAGCAGTGCCTTCGCGTTGGCCGAGCCACGCACCTGCTCCTTGGCCTTCGTGACCGGGAGCACGATCGCTGCTGCAGACCGGGCCGCGGGGCGGACCCGGGAAACGACGTGCACGGCCGCAGCGGCGAACAGCCCGAAAGCGATGCAGGCCGTGAAGCCACCGGCGCCGAGATTGTTCCACGTCGTCCCGAACGCAGCCGCCTTCGGGTCTCTTGCTGCGACCTCCGTCATCGACTTCAACGTGAAGAAGGTGAGCACGATGCCGACCACCGCCGCTGCCGCGGCAGTCCAGCCGACGATGCGGCTCCGGAGGATGGTCGCAGCGAGGGTCAGCACCGTCACCACGCCGAAGCTCACCCACCCGAGCCAGCTGAGGTACTGCGACGCGAGCGAGGTGATGCCCGTACCGGAGTAGGCGTCGCCCGACTGTGCGAAGTCGAGATTGCGGTTGGCCGGCGCGAACCAACAGTTGCGGTCGAAGGAAAGCGCCCCGAGAACCAGCCCCGCTGCTGCGAGAGGCAGGCCCGGCCGGTAGTCCATCATCTTGGTCAGGAAGCCGCGCCAGTCGCCGACGTCGGCGCGCGATCTCGCGACGGTGATCCCGGCGCCGGCGAGGATCAGGAATCCGATCACATCGGCGTAGACGCCGAGCGAGTGGTCGATGGGGTGACCGACCTGCATGACGTCGCGATGCGCGGGCCATGCGAGCACCGCGCCCGCGACGCCGCACAGCGTAGCCACGTAGCCCAACGCGCGACGGAACACGATTGCGAGCCCGCACACGACGATCGCGACCGCGAGCAACGTCCAGGCGAGCCAGTCGAAGAACGCCACCGTCGTCGACGACAGCGCCGCCCGTCTGGTCGACAGGGTCGCAACCCGTTGAACTTCCGGCCTTCGGGTCGTACCAGTTCATGATGGTGTGCGCCACGATCACGACCAGCGCTCCGGCCCGCCAACGGGGCAACGCCGGGGCGTCGGACGTAGGCTTGACCACCGACCAGAACGTGATCAGCGCAAGACATGACCACGCCGATCGCGAGGAACACGAAGATCCGCGGATGAAGCACCGCCGCGCGGAACGAGATGCCGAAGTCGTCCTGCGAGCCCTCCTGGTTGCCGTACATCAGGGCGAGCATGAAGCCGCCGAACAGACAGGCGGCGAGCCGCTTCGACAGCGATCCGCGCGGTCGGGCTCAACCTCGGCTCGCGGATCGGGGCGGGCTCGGGAAGTCGCTCTCGCACGGCGGTCATGCCGCACGCCCCAGGCGCTCGCCGAGGAGGCCGGTGGGTCGGATGAGCAGGATCGAGGACGAGGACGACGAAGCGCACGACGTCGTTCCATTGATGCGACCAGGCCGGACGAACGGCAGCGCCGTGGCACAGCACTTCGACGCTGCCCCAGGATCAGCCCGCCGAGCATGGCGCCGCGGACGTTGCCGATACCACCGAGCACGGCTGCGGCGAACGCCTTGACCCCCGGCGTGAAGCCCATCGTGTTGCCCACGCCGAACGCGGTGCCGAACAGAAAGCCGGCCACGCCCGCGAGCGCGCCGCCGATAACGAAGTCCGCGAGATCGTCTTGTCGATGTCGATGCCCATCAGGGCCGCCGTCGGCGCGTCCTCGGCCACCGCGCGGATCCCGCGGCCGAGTTTCGTCTTGCTGACCGTCCGGTCGAGGAACACCATCATCACGACTGCCGTGGCCACGATCGATCAGATGATCAGCGGGACGTGCGCGCTGCCGATGCTGAACACCTTGTGGTCTGGGTTGAAGAACGGTCGGGAAGGCGTTGCCCTTCAACCTGTTGAACAACTTCCCGGCGAATTGGAGAGAAACAGCGAGGCGCCGATCGCGCTGATCAGGAAGGCCAGCTTCGGCGCGCCGTTGCGGTCGCAGCGGCCGATAGGCCACCTTTTCGAGCAGCCAAGCCACGGCTGCTCCGGCGAGCGCACCGCTGAGGAGTCCGACCAGCACGGTGAGCGGGACTAGCGAAGCCGGTGGATGTCGCTGCCGACGATGCCGTTGACGACCAGATAGCTCCCGAACGCGCCGGACATGAACACCTCGCTGTGCGCGAAGTTGATCAGTTGGAGCACGCCGTACACCAGGGTGTAGCCGAGCGCGATGAGCGCGTACATCGATCCCTGCTCCAGCCCGATGACGATGTTCTGGGGCAGCTGGTGGAACCAATCCTCGGAATGGCTCACACTCACGCCCTCAGTCCTCCTACCTGCGTTGCGATGATCATTCGGACGGTCAGCTTACGAGTGAGTGGGGGCGAACCGGGAATCCCCGGCTCGCCCCCACCCCGCTACATCGTCTCGCTACCTGCCGAACGGGGTCACGTCAGTTCCTTGATGTTGCCGAGACTCTTGATCACGCCGTTCTTCTGCTGGAACAGGTTCACGGTGAGGCTCGAGGTCTGCAGCTCCCCGTTGGCCTGGAACTTGATCTCGGTCGTGATGCCCTTGTAGTCCTCCTTGTTGAGCTGGGTGAGGAGGCTCGTGCGGGTCACCGCACCACTCTGGGCCACGTTGTTGATGGCGTCGATGATCAGATTCGCCGCGTCGAAGGCCTCCGGCGAGTAGGTCGACGGCGGGGTGTGAAACTTGGTCTGGTAGGCCGCCGCGAACGCTTGGGCCGAAGGGGCAACGGTCGCGTCCTGGCAACCGCAGGTCATGTACCAGCCGTCACCCGCCGAGCCGGCGTCCTTCGTGAACACCGAGGACTTGATGCCGTTGCCGCCCACCGTCCGGCCGTGGAAGCCGGCCGAGATGAGAGCCTTGGCGAGCAACGCCGCCTGAGCGTCGTAGCCGCCGTAGAACAGCGCGTCGGCACCGGATGCCTTGATCTGCTGGGCGACCGGGTTGTAGTTCGTCGTGCTCGTGCCGTCGACGCCGTTGGTCACAACGCTGACGTTCTTGGCGCGCAGCTCCTTCGCGACCGTGTCAGCGACGCCCTTGCCGTACGCGCTCAGGTCGTTCAGCACGTAGACCTTGTGCGGCCGGTACGAGCCAGCCAGTCGGCACCCTGACTGCCCTCGACGTTGTCGTTCGGCATGATCCGGTGCCAGCACTTCCAGCCCTGGTTCTCCAGCGTCGCGTTGCTCGCCGACGCGGTGACGATCGGCATCGGTGGGCTGGCGCCGCAGAACTTGCCGTTGACGGCCAGGCTCTCGCCGGAGAAGGCCGGGCCGACGGTGGCGACGATGCTCGCGTCCTGGATCAACGTGGTGGCGGCCGACGGCGCCTTCGCGGGATCACCCTCGCTGTCTGCCGAGACCAGCGTGACTTTGAAGTTGTAGTTGCCCGATGCGTTCGCCTGGTCGATGGCGAGCGCCGCGCCGTTGCGCTCATTGATGCCCAGCTGCGCGTTGGCCCCGGAAAGCGCGCCGATGAACCCGATCTTGTATGTCTCGGTGGCAGTACTGCCGGACGAGTTACCGCCGCCCAGCCCGCCAGAGTTTCCGGTGCTCGGGCCGTTCTTGCTACTCGAGCACGCGCTGAGCGCCAAGGCACCCGCCGCCCCCAACACCACGACTGTGGTTACTACGCGAGATCGCACTGCTGAGCCTCCTGTGAGGTCATTTCTGAGTTGTCGGCGCCGTCGAGTTGTCGGTACCGGATGGGCGGACGTTAGCCCATACGTCGAGACATCGGAACCAGGGCCCCTCCGGACGCGTCGGTCGTAACCAAATCTCAATCCCACCTCACGTCGAAATGTCCCTCTACTGGTCGGTAGTCGCCGGTTCGGCCGAGTCGCCGCTCAGCACGAGCTCGGCCACCGAGCGCATGGACGTGCGATTGTCCATCGCCGCGCGCTGGATCCAGCGGAACGCCTCGGGCTCGCTCAACCCGTGCTTGGTCATCAGCGCGCCCTTGGCGCGTTCGATGAGCTTGCGGGCCTCAAGACGCTCCTTCAAACCGGTCACCTCTGCCTCGAGCGCCCGGATCTCGGCGAACCGCGACGTCGCCATCTCGATCGCGGGCAGCAGGTCGCGCTTCTGGAACGGCTTGACGAGGTAGGCCATCGCCCCGGCGTCGCGAGCGCGCTCGATGAGATCACGCTGGCTGAACGCCGTCAGCATCACGACGGGAGCGATGCGCGCCTCGGTGATCTGCGCGGCCGCCTGGATGCCGTCCATCTTCGGCATCTTGACGTCGCAGATGACGAGATCGGGCTCGAGCTGGGTGGCCAGCGCGACCGCCTGCTCGCCGTCCGAGGCCTCGCCCACGACGTCGAACCCCTCTTCCTCCAGCATCTCGCGCAGATCGAGGCGGATCAGCGCCTCGTCCTCCGCGATGAGGACCCGCATGGGCGGCGCCGGCGGGGTCGCAGGAGCGGCTACCACGGGATCCTCTCGAGTTCGACGCTGAACGAGTGACAAGACTAGCCAAGTTACGATGACGACGGCGTTACGGCCCCTGTGGCGGAACTGGATTACGCGATGGTCTCAAACACCATTGCCGAAAGGCATGTGGGTTCGAATCCCACCGGGGGCACCAAACTGTCGTAACCCCGAGCGATCGTGCAGGCATGCATGACGTCCACCTGCGGGGTGAGGCCCGCCGACTCGCCGCACAGGGCATGAGTTCGTGCCGCGTCGCCCGCGAATTGGCGCTCCCGCAGACGACGATCCACCGGTGGATCACGCGCAGGACGCCGACCGATGATCTACCGCCGCACACCTGCTTCCGGTGCAACGAGATCGACCCAGCTCCCGAGCTCGCCGCCGCAATCTTGACCGTGCGCGGCAAACCGCCAGCGGACCGGCACCTCGCCAGTACTGAGCGCGCTCGCAAGATCGAGTCACGGCGGAAACACTGGCCGTGCCTGTTGCCGCAGCACGGGCCAGGCCGCAAGCACGAGCGACCGATCGTGCTCGCGGACTGGCAGGAACGCCTCGTGGCTGACCATCCCTGGCCGCTCATCCGCGGCCTCATCCACTCCGACGGCTGCCGCGCGATCAATCGCGTCGTCGTGCGCGGCAAGGCCTACGAGTACCCGCGCTACTTCTTCAGCAATCGATCCCGCGACATCCTGGGCATCCTCGGCGAGGCGCTCGACCGAGTGGGCGTTGCCTGGCGCTACAACCTCCCCATCAGCATCTCGATCGCCAAGCGCGCCGCCGTTGCGCTCATGGACGAGCACGTCGGTCCGAAATCGTGACCGCTCAGCGGTCGGGAACCTGGCCGACCCGGAAGACGCGCTGCGGGTCGTACCGGTCCGCGATCTCCTTGAGGCGGGTCAGGGTCGCGGCGTCGTACGAACGCGCCACCCGCGCCTCGCCCGCGCCGGGGCAGAAGTTCGGCAGCAGCCCGCCGTGCACCCACGGCCGCAGCGCAGCCAGCACGGCTGTCGCGTGGCTTGCCACGGCGTCGACGGCGGGCGGCAGGCCAGCCCCGATCGCGTTGACGGAGAAAGCCGCGTCCCGGTGGCAGACTGCGCTCGCGACCGCCGGTTCCCGCGCGATCGCGCCGCCGAACTGCCGCAGTTCGACGACCGTCAACGGCGAATCGGCCTCGGGCCCGGCCACCTCCAACAGCGCGTCGACCGCCGCCGGCGGCAGCTCGCGGAGCAGCTCGGCGTCGTCGTAGGACGGCAGCGGGTCGACCGGATCGGAGTGGACGCGGCCGATCGCGCTGTACGGCAGCACCGCCACCGCGTTGATGAGCGGCTCGGCGAGCGCCCGCATCGGGGCGAGCAGCGCGGCACCGTCGTCCGGGTCACCCGTCCACACGAACCGCAGCGCCAGCGTCGGGCGCCCGGCCAGCGGCTCCGGCACACCGGGCACGGCGGGCAGCCGCAGCAGCGCGACCGAGGTCGTGGCCTGCTCGGGGAGGGTCCCGCACCACTGCGCCCAGCCGTGCAGTACCGGCCCGATGTCCGGCCCGGCGAAGTAGAGCGCGCCGCCGTACACGGTCGGGTGCTGGAACAGGTCGAACTCGAGCGCGGTGACGATGCCGACGGCGCCCTTGCCGCCGCGCACCGCCCAGAACAGATCGGGCTCCTCACTCGCCGTGACCCGGCGCAGCACTCCGTCACCGGTGACGATCTCCGCCGCACGGACGTGGTCGCTGGCCAGCCCGTAGGGACGCGACAGCGGGCCCTGGCCGGCGCCGGTCGTGTAGCCCACCACCCCGACGTTCGGCGCCGAGCCGCACAGGCCGGCCAGCCCGAACGGCGCCGCGGCGGCGATCAGCTGCGCCCACTTCACGCCGGCACCGACCCGCGCCCACCCCTCCGGGTACACCACGCAGTCGTCGAGCCGGCGGGTGGTCACCAGCAGCGCGCCGTCCAGATCTCTGGTGATGCCGTGCCCGGTGGCCTGGACGGCAACCGGTAGCCCCGCCTCACCGGCGAACTGCACCGAGGCCACGACGTCCTCGACGTTGTGGGCCTCGACGGCGAGCGCCGGGGTCGGCGTGATTGCCAGATTCCATGCTCGGGTCAGTTCGGCATAGGAGGCGTCGGTGGCGGTGCCGACGGTGCCCGCGACCCGCTTGCGCAATTCGGTTACTGCTGAATCGTCGATCATGCCCGCCATGCTAGGTGGAGGCACCGACAGGCCGGTGGAACCGTCGGACAGTGGACTGTGGGACCGTGGTACTGTGAAACTGTGAAGAACATTACCGTCGCGGTGCCGGACGATGTCTACCGGCAAGCCCGGATCCGCGCGGCCGAGCGCGGTCAATCCGTCAGCGCCATGGTCGGCGCGTTTCTGCGCGGGCTGACCGACGAGGACGCCGAGTTTGCCCGACTCGAAGCCCTGCAGCGTCGCGTCCAGGCCGAGGTCACCCGGTTCCGAGCCGGCGCCAGGCTCGACCGCGAGCAGGTCCACGACCGTGCGCTTCGTTGACACGAACGTGCTGCTCTACGCCATTTCGCGCGACCGGGGCGAGCGCGCCAAGGCGCAGGTTGCAAACGATCTGCTGAACAATCGCGATCTCGCGCTGTCGGTGCAGGTGCTTCAAGAGTTCTACGTCCAGTCGACCCGCCCGTCGCGCACCGGACGTCTCACGCACGGCCAGGCGGTCGATCTCGTCACCGCCTACGCTCGCTTCCCCGCGGCGGAGACCACGGTGCAGTTGGTCCACGCCGCGATGGCGGCGCGCGACCGCTTCGGGCTGTCCTACTGGGACGCGACGATCATCGAGGCCGCCCGGGTACTGCGCTGCGACGAGGTGCTGTCCGAGGATCTCAACGACGGGCAGGACTACGCCGGGATCAAAGTAGTGAATCCGTTTCGCTGACCACCGGAGGAGCGCCGATCGTGAGCGGACACATGACGCCGGACGAGTTCCGCTTGCACGGGCACGCCGTCATCGACTGGATCGCCGACTACTACGAACGCATCGAGTCGTTCCCGGTCCTGTCCCCCGTCGCCCCGGGCGACGTGCGCGCCGCGCTGCCCGCGCACCCGCCCGAGCACGGCGAGCCGTTCGAGCACGTCCTGCACGACCTCGACACCACGATCCTGCCCGGCATCACGCACTGGCAGCACCCGTCCTTCTTCGCCTACTTTCCGGCGAACGCGAGCGGCCCGGCGATCCTCGGCGACCTGCTGGCCTCCGGGCTGGGCGTGCAGGGCATGCTCTGGGCGACGTCACCGGCCGCCACCGAACTCGAGACGCACGTCCTCGACTGGCTCGTGGAACTGCTCGGCCTGCCGGACCGACTCCGCTCGGACGGACAGGGCGGCGGCGTCATCCAGCACACCGCCTCCGACGCCACGCTGGTGGCCCTGCTCGCCGCGCTGCACCGTGCCAGCGGCGGCGCGACCGAGAACCGCGGCGTCAGCACCGGGCGATTCGCGGTCTACACCTCCAGCCAGTCGCATTCGTCGGTCGAGAAGGCCTGTCGCATCGCCGGGCTGGGCGCCGACGCGCTGCGCAAGCTGGACGTCGACGCGGCCACGCTCGCCGCTCGACCCGATCACCTGCGCGAACTGCTCGCCGCGGACCGCGCAGCCGGAGTCGTTCCCGTCCTCGTGGTCGCCTCGGTGGGCGCGACGGGCACCGGCGCGGTGGATCCGGTAGCCGAGCTGGCCGCGATCGCCCACGAGGCCGGGGCCTGGCTGCACGTCGACGCCGCCTGGGCCGGCGTCGCCGCGGTGGCACCGGAGTTCCGCTGGCTCAACGACGGCGTCGAAGCCGCCGACTCCTACGCCACCAACCCGCACAAGTGGCTGCTGACCAACTTCGACTGCGACGCGTTCTGGGTGGCCGACCGAGCGGCACTGCTCGGCGCGCTGTCGATCCTGCCCGAGTACCTGCGCAACGCGGCCACCGAGTCGGGCGCGGTCATCGACTACCGCGACTGGCACGTGCCGCTCGGCCGCCGGTTCCGCGCCCTGAAGCTCTGGGCGGTCATCCGCTGGTACGGCGCGGACGGGCTGCGCGAGCACATCCGCAAGCACGTCGCGTTGGCGCAGGAGTTCGCCGCCAAGGTCGCCGCGGACGAGCGGTTCGAGCTCGTCGCGCCACATCCGCTCTCCCTCGTGACGTTCTGCCTGAGGGCCGGCGACGAGGCGACGCTCGCGCTCATGCAGCGGGTGAACGAGTCCGGCGCGGCCTATCTGACGCACACGATCGTGAACGGGCGCGCCACCCTGCGTCTTGCCATCGGCGCACCGTTGACCGAGCAGCGGCACGTCGACGCAGTGTGGGACCTGCTCAGGGCCGAGGCTTGACGCGGATCATGCCCTCCTGAACGACGCTGCACACCTGTCGGCCGTCCCGCGTGTAGAACCGCCCGGTGGCCAGGCCCCGCCCGCCCGAGGCCGACGGCGAGCTTGTGGAGTAGAGCAGCCACTCGTCGGCGCGAAACGGCCGCTCGAACCACATGGCGTGGTCGAGCGAAGCCATCGAGATGTCGTCCAGGCCGGGGGCGAGTCCGTGCCGGACGAGCACCGAATCCAGCAGCGTCATGTCCGACGCGTAGGTCAGCACGCACACGTGCAGCAGCGGGTCGTCGGGCAGGGTCCCGTCTGCCTTCATCCAGACTCGGCTGAGCCCGGCGCGCGGACCCCTGCCGTGCTGCTGCCAGGGCGGGTCGTCGACGTAGCGCAGGTCGATCGGCTTGGGCATCGCCTTGTAGAACTCGGCCGACTCGGGCGAGTCGCCGTACCGGTTCACCAGCGGCGGCAGTGACTCCGGCGCCGGCACCTCGGGCATCGACGTCTGGTGGTCGATGCCGTGCTGGTCCAGCTGAAAGGACGCGGCCAGCGAGAAGATCGTGTCGCCGTGCTGCACCGCGATGACGCGGCGTGTCGAGAACGACCGGCCGTCGCGCACCCGGTCGACCTCGTAGAGGATCGGGATGGTCGGGTCGCCGGGCCGCACGAAGTACGAGTGCAGGGAATGGACGCGCCGGTCGTCGGGCACCGTCCGGCCGGCCGCCACCAGAGCCTGTCCGGCAACCTGGCCACCGAAGACCCGTTGCCAGCGCGATTTCGTGCTCACCCCGCGGTAGATGTCGCGGTCGATCGGCTCGAGATCGAGCAGTTCCACGAGCCCGTCGACCGCCACCTGACCGGTTGCGCCCTCCTCGGTGACCGCCTCATCGCCCATGTTCGCACCGCTTGCGTCGCTCATCGCCCATGTTCGCTCCGCAAGCGTCGCTCATCCATGCCGCAGGACGTCTCCGATGTGATGGACGCGGATCGTGTTCGTTGCGCCGGGCGTCGACGGCGGAGTGCCCGCGACGACGATCACGAGGTCGTTGCGGGCGGCACACGCCGCGGTTGAGCAGCGCGGAGTCGACCTGGCGCACCATGTCGTCGGTGGTCTGCACCGTCCACACCAGATGGGCCTCGGCGCCCCAGATCAGCGCCATCTGCCGCTGGACGGTCTCGATCGGGGTGAACACCAGCAGCCGCTGCTTGGGCTGCAGCCGGGAGAGCCGGCGCGCGGTGTCGCCGGTCTGCGTGAACGCCACGAGCGCAACTGCGCCGAGCGAGTCGCCGATGTCCTTGGCGGCCTTGACGATCGCGCCGCCCGAGGTGCGTGGGTTGTGCTGCAGCCCCGCCACCTTGATCCCGCTGGCCTCGACCGATCGGATGATGCGGCTCATCGTCGCCACGGCCTGCACCGGATACTTGCCCACGCTCGTCTCGCCGGAGAGCATCACGGCATCGGCGCCGTCGATCACCGCATTCGCCACGTCCGAGGCCTCGGCCCGGGTGGGGCGTGAGTGGCTGATCATCGACTCGAGCATCTGGGTCGCGACGATCACCGGCTTGGCGTTGTCGCGGCAGATCTGCACCGCGCGCTTCTGGACCATGGGCACCTGTTCGAGCGGCATCTCCACACCGAGGTCGCCGCGCGCGACCATCACGCCGTCGAACGCGAGGACGATCTCGTCGAGCCGCTCGACGGCCTCCGGCTTCTCGACCTTCGCGATCACCGGCACGCGCACCCCGACCTCGTCCATCACGCGATGGACGAGTTTGACGTCTTCGGGGTTGCGGACGAAGGACAGCGCGACGAAGTCCACGCCGAGGCGCAACGCGAACTCGAGATCCTCGGCGTCCTTGTCCGACATCGCGGGCACGCTGACGTCGATCCCGGGCAGTGACAGGCCCTTGTTGTTGCTGACGGTGCCGCCTTCGGTGACGTCGCAGACGACGTCGGTGCCGTTCTCGATGTCGACCGCGATGAGCGCGATGTTGCCGTCGTCGACGAGCAGCCGGTCGCCGGAGCGAACGTCCGCGGCGAGGTTCTTGTAGGTGGTCGAAACCCGGTCGTGGCTCCCGTCGCAGTCCTCGACGGTGATCCGGACCCGGTCGCCGGTCGCCCACTCGACGGGCCCGTCGGCGAAGGTCCCGAGCCTGATCTTCGGGCCCTGCAGGTCGGCGAGCACCGCGACGTTGCGGCCCGCGGCGGCTGCGGCCTGCCGCACCTCGTGGTAGCGCCGGCCGTGATCGGCGTGCACTCCGTGGCTGAAGTTGAGCCGCGCGACGTCCATGCCCGCCTCGACGAGCGCGCGGGCCCGCTCCGGCGTGTCCGTGGCGGGCCCGAGCGTGCAGACGATCTTCGCGTGCCGAATCACGGGTTAACCCTAGGCGCTACTGACGCGTCACAAGCGACGCCGAGCGAGTTTGGCCCGGGCGCAGTGACTTCTGACCGTGCCGGAGTCCAGGTCGGACGGTCATGCACTCCAGTTGAGTCGCCGCCGGCGCCTCCGTCACCGACGTGGGCTCAGCGCCCGCGGGCCTCGAGAAGGCGGCTGAGCACGCCGAGGTTGGCGGCCACCGCCGACCGCACCTGGCCGGTGGCCAGTGGCGTGAGGACGCCGAGCCCACCGCGGGCGCGCAGCTCGCACGTGTTGGTGAGCTCGGTCGCACCGCCCGACTCCTCCAGGACGTAGCTGATGTCACCGAACAACGGCCCGATGTCACCGCGAACGGCCAGGCTGCGAACCGGCTCGAACGCCACCACCTCGAAGAAGTCCTCGGCATGGCGCGGGAGGGTGCGGACCTGCCGGTACCGGGTGCCGACGCCCACCGAACCGCTACCGATCTGCCGGGTTTCGGCGATCGCGTAGTTCCACTGCGGGATGTTCTCGAAGTCCGCGAGGTAGGCGAACACGTCGGCCGGCGCTCGGCCGATGCGGACCGTGTTGGTGAATCTCATCCCGACAGGCTGCGCCGCCGCAGCTACGGCCGTCTGTGACTTTGGTTGTGCCCGATCCCTGCCGAGGGCACTCCTCTGGCCGCTGCGCCGCCGGCTTCGGGCACTGGCCGCCCGACGTAAACCCGTCCTGACACCGAGTGGCCAGTTAGGACCCGAGTGGCCGGTTAGGACGGCCCACTCGGGTCCTAACCGGCCACTCGACGGAAGTTCACCCGCGCGCGGCGGCCATCACTGCGGCGTCGACGTCCTCGCCGGCGGCGGCGGCCCGGCGGGTCGCCTCCAGCACCCGCCGGAAGTCGCGGGCGACCAGCGCGCTGAACCTGCCGACCGCGGCGGGCCAGTCGGTCAGCAGCGCGGCGCCGACGTCGGAGTCGGTGTACGCGACGTGCGCCTCGATGATCGTGCGCAGCCGGGCGGTGTCCTCGTCCGACAGCGGTTCGACGTCGACCAGCTCGCCGTTGACGAGCGACGGGTCGAGATCGAGGGCGTACGCGTAGCCACCTGACATACCCGCGGCGACGTTGCGCCCGGTCCCGCCGAGGATCACCGCGACGCCGCCGGTCATGTACTCCAGCGCGTGATCACCCACCCCTTCGGCGACGACGGTGGCGCCGGAGTTGCGCACACAGAACCGCTCCCCCACGACACCGCGCAGGTACAGCTCGCCGCTGGTGGCGCCGTAGCCGATCACGTTGCCGGCGATGACGTTCTGCTCGGCGACGAAGGGGGCGGCCTCATCCGGACGGACGGCCAGCACCCCGCCGGACAGCCCCTTGCCCGCGTAGTCGTTGGTGTCGCCCAGCAGCCGCAGCGTCACGCCGCGTGGCAGGAACGCGCCGAACGACTGACCGCCCGAGCCGCGGAAGGTGATGTCGATCGTGCCCGGCGGCAGGCCGTCCGCGCCGTAGCGACGGGTCACCATCGAGCCGAGCATCGTGCCGACCGTGCGGTTGACGTTGCGGACCTTCATCTCGAGCGTCACCGGCGAGCCGTCGAGCAGCGCCCCCTCGCACAGCTCGATCAGCGTCTGGTCGAGCGCGCCGGCCAGCCCGTGGTCCTGCTCGCGCGACTTCGCGAGCGTCTGCTCGTACGGGTTGTCGGGCGTGCGCAGCATCGGTGTCAGGTCGAGCCCCTCGGCCTTCCAGTGCTCGATGGCCTTTGCGGTGTCGAGCAGGTCGGCACGCCCGATCGCCTCGTCGAGCGAGCGAAGGCCGAGCGACGCCAGGATCTCGCGCACCTCCTGCGCGATGTACTCGAAGAACGTCTCGACGAACTCCGGCTTGCCGGTGAACCGTTCGCGCAGCACGGGGTTCTGGGTGGCCACGCCCACCGGGCAGGTGTCGAGGTGGCAGACCCGCATCATGATGCAGCCGGACACGATCAGCGGCGCGGTCGCGAAGCCGTACTCCTCGGCACCGAGAAGTGCCGCCACGACGACGTCGCGCCCGGTCTTCATCGCGCCGTCGACCTGCACGGTGATGCGGTCACGCAGCCCGTTGAGCAGCAACGTCTGCTGGGTGTCGGCGAGGCCGAGCTCCCACGGCAGGCCGGCGTGCTTGAGCGCGGTGAGCGCCGCGGCGCCGGTGCCGCCGTCGTGGCCGGCGATGAGGACGACGTCGGCGTGCGCCTTGGACACGCCCGCGGCCACGGTGCCGACGCCCGCCTCGGAGACCAGCTTGACGTGCACGCGCGCTTGATCGTTCGCGTTCTTCAGGTCGTGGATGAGCTGGGCGAGGTCCTCGATCGAGTAGATGTCGTGGTGCGGCGGCGGCGAGATGAGCCCGACCCCAGGCGTGGAGTGCCGGGTGCGCGCGATCCACGGGTAGACCTTGAAGCCGGGCAGCTGCCCGCCCTCGCCCGGCTTGGCACCCTGCGCGACCTTGATCTGGATGTCGTCGGCGTTGACGAGGTAGTGGCTCGTCACGCCGAACCGGCCGGACGCCACCTGCTTGACCGCCGAGCGGCGCAGGTCGCCGTTCTCGTCGGGCGTGAACCGGCGGGCGTCCTCGCCGCCCTCACCGCAGTTCGACTTGCCGCCGATGCGGTTCATGGCGATCGCGAGCGTCTCGTGCGCCTCGGCCGAGATCGAGCCGTAGGACATGGCGCCGGTGGCGAACCGGCGCACGATGGACGACACGGGCTCGACCTCGTCGATCGGGACGCGCGGGCGGACGCCGATCTTCAGCTCGAACAGGCCGCGCAGCGTGCCGCCCTCGCGGTTGAGCTCCTCGACCTTCGCCGAGTACTCGCGGAACACCTCGTAGCGCCGTTGCCGGGTGGCGTGCTGAAGCAGGAACACCGTCTCCGGGTTGAACAGGTGCAGCTCGCCCTCGCGGCGCCACTGGTACTCGCCGCCGACGTCGAGGCGGCGATGCGCCCGGGAGGTCGCGACCAGCGGGTACGCCGACGCGTGCCGGGCGGCGGCCTCCTCCGCGAGGACGTCGAGCCCGACCCCGCCGAGCCGCGACGGCGTGCCGCCGAAGTACTCGTCGACCAGCGACTGCGCGAGGCCGAACGCCTCGAACACCTGCGCGCCGGTGTAGGACTGGATCGTCGAGATGCCCATCTTGGACATCACCTTGAGGACGCCCTTGCTCAGCGCCTTGACGTAGTTCGTAATCGCCTTTTCGGCACTGACCCCGGCGATCGCGCCGTTGGCGACGAGGTCATCGATCGTCTCGAACGCGAGGTAGGGGTTGACCGCCGCCGCGCCGTAGCCGAGCAGCAGCGCGACGTGGTGCACCTCGCGCGCCTCGCCGGTCTCGACAACGAGGCCGACCTGGGTGCGCTGCCCGGTCCGTACGAGGTGCTGGTGCACGGCGGAGGTGAGCAGCAGCGAGGGGATCGGCGCGTGGTCTGGGTCGCAGTCGCGGTCGGACAGGATCAGGATCCGCGCGCCCGCGTCCACCGCGGCCGAGCACTCCCGGCGCACCCGTTCGAGCGCGGCGGCGAGTGCCTCGCTGCCGCCGTGCACCCGGAACCGTCCGTCGATCAGCTGGCAGCCGAAGCCGGGCATGTCGCCGTCGGCGTTGATGTGCCAGATCTTCGCGAGCTCGTCGTTGTCGATGACGGGCCGGGGAATGACGATCTGCCGGCAGGATGCCGGCCCCGGATCGAGCAGGTTGCGCTCCGGACCGATGGCGCCGGACAGCGACGTCACCAGCTCCTCGCGGATCGCGTCCAGCGGCGGGTTCGTCACCTGCGCGAACAGCTCGGTGAAGTAGTCGAACAGCATCCGCGGACGCTTGGACAGCGCCGCCAACGGGGTGTCGGTGCCCATCGACCCGATCGGCTCGGCCGCCGGCGGTGGCCATCGGCGCGATCAGGACGCGCAGCTCCTCCTCGGTGTAACCGAAGATCTGCTGGCGGCGGGTCACCGACTCGTGCGTGAACACCACGTGCTCGCGCTGCGGCAGCTCTTCGAGCTGCATCAACCCGGCGTGCAGCCACTCGTCGTACGGGTGCTCGGCGGCGAGCTCGAGCTTGATGTCGTCGTCGGATCGGATCTCGCCACGCGCGGTGTCGACGAGGAACATCCGCCCCGGTTGCAGCCGGCCCTTCGCGACGACGTTCGCGGGGTCGATGTCGAGAACCCCGGACTCGCTGCCCAGCACCACCAGCCCGTCCGCGGTCTGCCACCAGCGACCCGGACGCAGCCCGTTGCGGTCGAGGACGGCGCCGATGACCGTGCCGTCGGTGAAGTTCACGCACGCCGGGCCGTCCCATGCCTCCATCAGGCACGAGTGGAACTCATAGAAAGCACGGCGGGCGCGGTCCATGCCCGGGTTGTTCTCCCACGCCTCCGGGATCATCATCAGCACCGCGTGCGGCAGGCTGCGCCCGCCCATGTGCAGCAGTTCGAGCACCTCGTCGAACGACGCCGAGTCACTGAAGTCCGGCGTGCAGATCGGGAACAGCCGCTTGATGTCGCCAGGGATCAGGTCCGACTCGAGCAGCGTCTCGCGGGTGCGCATCCAGTTGCGGTTGCCGCGGATCGTGTTGATCTCGCCGTTGTGCGCGATGTAGCGGTAGGGGTGGGCCAGCGGCCAGGACGGGAAGGTGTTCGTCGAGAACCGGCTGTGGACGAGCCCGATGGCGCTCTCGAAGCGCCGATCGGTCAGATCGGGGAACACCACGCCGAGCTGGTCGGTGGTGAGCATGCCCTTGTAGACGAGGGTGCGGGCGGACAGCGACGAGAAGTACAGCTCGAGCTGCGCATCGCGGGCGCGTCGCTCGGCGATCTTGCGCAGCGCGTAGGCGCGCCTGTCGAGCTGCAGCCCGTGCTCACCGGGCTCACCCGCGACGAACAGCTGGCCGAACCTCGGCAGCACGCTGCGCGCGGTGGGCCCGAGCGGGTCGGCAACGGTCGGGACGTCGCGCCAGCCGAGGATCCGCAGCCCTTCCTCGGCGGCGGTGTCCTCGACCAGCCGGACGACGCGCGCTGCCTGCTCGGCGTCGACGGGCAGGAAGACGTTGCCGACGACGTACTCGCCGCGCGGCGGCAGGTCGAAGCCGACGACGGCACGGAGGAAGGCGTCCGGCACCTGGACCGTGATGCCCGCGCCGTCACCGGAGGACGGCTCGGCACCGGCGGCGCCGCGGTGGTCGAGGTTGTGCAGCGCGGTCAGGGCCTGCTCGATGATCCGGTGCGAGGCCCGGCCCTCGAGGTCGGCGACGAACGCGACGCCGCAGGCGTCGTGCTCGAATCGCGGGTCGTACAGGCCTTGCGCCTCGGGCACGGCAGAGAACGGCAGGTTCACGCGGTCTCCTGTCGTGGACGATGTTGCGTTGCTCGGCAATTCAGCGCGAGTCCGCCATCGGACTCACAGCCGGGACGACATCGGCCCGTACAGCTCACGCCAGATTACCGCCACGTTTCGCGAGCCCGAAACCCAGTTCCCGGCGGCGGCCGATCGTGGCCTCGCTGCGGCGCTCGGCCCGGCGTGTCGCGCCGCCCGGCGGCCAAGAAACGGGTGCAGCGCACACGGGGACTGACTTCGTCAGCGCGGCCAGGCGGCGCGCAGCTGGGTCTCCAGCTCGGGACGCTGCTCCGGCAGGATCGGCTTGCCGTCCCGGTCGGTCACGTAGAACGCGTCGACCACCGCACCGGCGACCGACGACACCCGCGCCGAGCGGACGTCCAGTCCGGCCCGTTCGAGTGCTGACGTGATCCGGAAGAGCAGCCCGATCTCGTCCTCACCCCGGAACTCGACCACGGTCGCGTCCGTCGCGTCGTCGAACCACAGGACGGTCGGACGCCGGTGCGCCGCGCCGTGCGGGCGTCGCGAGTAGGCGCGCTCCTTCTCGGCCAGCTTGTCGGCGAGGCCGAGCTCGCCCTTGAGGGCGCGCGCGAGGTCGCTGCGGACGAGCGCTGCGTCCGGCATCCGGCCGAACCGCGGCTCGACGACGAACCGGTTCACCGCCATCGCGAGGTGCGTGCGGATCGACGCCTCCCGGATGTCCAAGGCGTGCAGCGCGAGGACGCCGACGCTGCGGTAGAGCGTGCCGGTCCGGTCCGGCGCCGCGACGACCACCTCGTTCGGCCGCACGATGACAGCGAGCTCGCCGAGCTCGGCGAGCTCGCGGCGCTCGTCGTCCAGCGGCGCGAGGCCCGGGTGCCGCGTGCCGTGCATCGCCGCTCGGGCGCGACGGACGAGGTCGGTGATCAGCCCGGCCTTCCAGTCGCTCCACGCGGCGGGCCCGGTCGCAGCGGCGTCGGCGACCGCCAGCGCATGCAGCAGGTCAAGCAGCTCTGCAGAGTCGTTGACGGACTCGCGCACGATCGTGATCGTCATCGGGTCCTCGAGGTCGCGACGGGTGGCCGTGTTGGGCAGCAACAGGTGGTGCCGCACGAGCCCGACGATCATCGTGAGGTCTTCGCCGCTGAACCCCATCCGCCGCGCGATCACCTCGGCATGCTGCGCGCCGACGATCGAGTGGTCCGGGCTGGGGAAGCCCTTGCCGATGTCGTGCAGCAGGCAGCCGACGACGAGCAGGTCGCGTCGGTCGAGGTGGCCGTCCAGCTCCGCCGCGGCGGCCGCGGTCTCCACCAGGTGACGATCGACGGTGAAGCGGTGCACCGGGTTGTGCTGCGCCCGGCAGCGGACGGCGTCCCACTCCGGGATCAGCCGGACGAGCAGCCCGGCGTGGTCGAGCGACTCGAGCACCGCGACGGCGGGCTGCCCCGCGCCGAGGACTGCGAGGAAGTCGTCGAGTGCCGCGTGCGGCCACGGAGTCGGCAGCAGTGCCGACTCCGACGAGAGCCGCTCGAGCGCGAACGGGGCGATCGGCAGGTCGTGCTCGGCCGCGGCCCGCGCCACGCGCAGCACCAGCCCCGGATCGGCCCACGGGTCGGCGTCGCGGGCCAGCACGACCTCGCCGTCGTGCGACACGACGTCCTTCGCCAGCCCGACGCGCTCCGGAATCGGGCGGGTCGCGCCGCGCAGCCAGCGCCGCGGGCCGCGGGTGCCCTGCGTCGACTCGATGCGTCGCCACGCGAGGTCCAGCGCGTGCGCGATCGCCCGCGCGGCCTCGTTGACCCGGCGCAGCAGAACGTCGCGACCCTGATCGTTCTCGGTGTCGACGAAGCCGAGCGCGGCGGCCACCCCGTCCTGCTCCTGCTGGCGCAGCACGTCGTCGGCCCGCCCCGTCAGCCGGTGCAGCTCGCCGCGGACGTCGAGCAGCACCGGATACGCCTCGCGCACCCACACCGGATAGTCGACGAGCTGCGCGGCGGCCAGCGCGTGCAGGGCCTGCGCGTCCCGGAGCCCGCCGCGGGACTCCTTGAGGTTCGGCTCGAGCAGGAACGCGGCCTCGCCGGCGATCGCCCAGCGCTCCGTCGAGATGGTCTGCATCTCGCCCAGCCGTTTGACGGCGGTGGCCCGCCAGACGTCCAGCACGGCGCCGCGCACCCGGCCGGTCAGCCCGGCGTCCCCGGCGATGTGCCTGATGTCCAGCAGGCCGAGCAGCGCCTTGAGATCGGACTTGGCGACGGCGAGCGCCTGGTCGGGGGTTCGGACGGAGTGGTCGAGCCCGATCTTGCTGTCCCAGATCGGATACCAGATCGCATCGGCGAGCTCGGCGAGCCCGGCTATCTTCCCCTCGTAGAGCAGGACGAGGTCGAGGTCGGACTGCGGGGCGGGTTCCCGGCGGCCCAGCCCGCCGAC
Source organism: uncultured Actinomycetota bacterium (assembly GCA_963797455.1). Classification (GTDB taxonomy): domain Bacteria; phylum Actinomycetota; class Actinomycetes; order Mycobacteriales; family Jatrophihabitantaceae; genus Jatrophihabitans. The sequence goes on from CAWCPK010000002.1 coordinate 350,393, forward strand.
CGCCACGAGGGCGACGCCGTCGCGCGGCGTGAACAGCCCGCGCAACCACCGGTCGTAGACCTCGCAGAGTTCCTGCCGGAGCAGGGCACCGACAAGTCCGGGCCGGCGCAGAACGCCGGCCCGGACCTCGCTCAGTGACTCAGAGTGCGTCGGCGTCGCGTTCACCCGTCCTGACCCGGACGAGGGAATCGACCGACGTCACCCAGACCTTGCCGTCACCGATCTTGCCGGTGCGGGCGGCCTCGACGATTGCCGTCACCAGCTTCTCCAGGTCGCCGTCCGCGACGACGATCTCGATCTTCACCTTCGGCACGAAGTCGACGGTGTACTCCGCGCCGCGGTAGACCTCGGTGTGCCCGCGCTGACGGCCGAAGCCCTGAACCTCGGTGACGGTCAGGCCCTGAACGCCGAGCACCTCGAGCGCCGCCTTCACGTCGTCGAGCTTGAACGGCTTGATGACCGCCGTGATCTGCTTCATGCGAGCGCCCCTTCCGTGGCGGAGGTGGCAGGAGCGGGCGCGCTGCTACCCGCCATGACACCGCCGGTGCGGCCGCCGAAATCGTACGCGGCCTCGCCGTGTTGATCAGCGTCGATGCCCTCGACTTCGGAGTCCGAACTGATCCGCCAGCCCATCGTGGACTTGATCGCCAGGCCGATGATCGCGGTGAGCACGCCGGTCCAGACGATGGTGAACAGGACGCCCATGCACTGGTGACCGAGCAGCGTCGCGTTTCCGCCGTAGAACAGGCCGTTGGTGCCCGCGGGGAAGATGCCGTCGATGCCCTGCGGCGAGTCGACGGTGCCGACGAAGCCGATCAGCAGCGCGCCGGTGATGCCGCCGACGAGGTGGACGCCGACCACGTCGAGCGAGTCGTCCAGCCCGAACTTGAACTTCAGGCCGACCGCCCAGGCACAGAGCATGCCGGCGACGGAGCCGACGACGATCGCACCGACGATGTTCACCGAGCCACAGGACGGGGTGATGGCGACAAGGCCGGCGACAATGCCGGACGCCGCGCCGAGCGAGGTCGCCTTGCGGTGCAGGATCCGCTCCATCAGGAGCCAGCCGAGCATCGCGCACATCGTCGCGACCGTCGTGTTCATGAAGGTGGCGCCGGTTTCACCGTAGAACTGATTGGCGAACGAGCCCCAGCCGCTCTTCCCTGAACCAATGTCCGTGAACACGATCGATCCGACGTTGAACCCGTACCAGCCGAACCACAGCAGGCCGGCGCCGATCATGGTGAGCGTCAGGTTGTGCGGTCGCATCGACTCGCGCTGGAACCCGACGCGCTTGCCGATCAGCAGCGCGAGGACGCCGCCGGCGATACCGGCGTTGATGTGCACGACCGTGCCACCTGCGTAGTCCAGGTTCGGCCACTTCGTGTAGAACCAGCCGCCGCCCCAGATGTTGTGCGCGATGGGGAAGTAGCACAACGTCGCCCACAGGACGCAGAACACGATCCAGGACGACAGCTTCACGCGGTCGGCGATCGATCCGCTGATCAGTGCGACAGTGATCGTTGCGAAGGTCAACTGGAAGAGAACGTAGATGTAGTTACCCTGGCTGACGCCGTGCAGCCCGAACATCTTGAACGGGCTGGCGATCAGGTCGCCGTTGCCATTGCCGACGCCGTCGGCGCCCCAGCCCTCGGACCAGCCCCAGAGCACGAACACGACGCCGACCACCGCGAACGCGACGAAGGACATCATCATCATGTTGAGCACGGACTTCGACCGCGTCATGCCGCCGTAGAAGAGGGCGAGCGCGGGCACCGTCATCATCAGCACGAGCGCCGTGGCGACGATCATCCAGGCGTAATAGCCGTCCATTCAGCCTCCATCAGTTGTCTGCGGCGGGGGCACATTTTCCGTCGACACGATCGCCGCGTTGCGAATCGTTCTGCACTCTGGGGGGCGGAGGTTTCGGTGAACCGCCAGACATGTTTCACGCCTGTTACCGACCCCTTGCCGACCCCTTGCGGACCCACGGGTAACCGGATGAACCGGGCGGTTACGGTCGGGGGGTGACGAGCCTCACGCGCGAGGCGGCCCGCGACCGGGCGGCGCTGATCTCGGTGGACAGCTATCAGCTCGACCTCGACCTCAACCTTGGAGAAATGCAGTTCGGCTCCTCCACGACGATCCGGTTCCGCGCCGCAGCGTCCGGGACGTCGACGTTCGTCGACCTCGCGCCGCACGAGCTTCGCTCGGCGAGCCTCAACGGCGCGCCGCTCGACCTCCAGGCGTCCTTCGACCACGCGGCCAAGCGCCTCACGCTCGACGCGCTCGAGGCGGAGAACGAGCTCGTCGTGGACGCCGTCATGACCTACTCGCACGACGGCGAGGGGCTGCACCGGCACGTCGATCCGGCGGACGGGCGGGTGTACCTGTACGCGATGTCCTTCCTCGACGCCGCGCCGCGCTGGTATGCGTGCTTCGACCAGCCCGACCTCAAGGCGCCGGTGCGGGTGCACGTGCGCTGCCCGGCGGACTGGCTCGTCGCCGGCAACGGTCCGGCCACCGAGCTCGAGCCCGGCCGTTGGACGATCGCCGCGACCGCGCCGCTGGCCACCTACTTCACGACGCTCGTCGCCGGTCCCTACCACGTCGTCCGCGACGCGCACGACGGCATCCCGCTCGCCCTGCTCGCCCGCCAGTCCCTCGCCGAGCACCTCGACCGGGAGGCGGACGCGCTGTTCGCGCACACCAAGCGCTGCTTCGACGAGCTGCACCGGCTGTTCGGCGTGCGGTACCCGTGGGGCGATTACCACCAGGCGTTCGTCCCGGAGTTCAACGCGGGCGCGATGGAGAACGCGGGATGCGTCACGGTCCGCGACACGCTCGTGTTCCGCTCGCGCGTCACCGAGTCCGAGCGCATCGAGCGTGACGTCACGATCGCGCACGAGATGGCGCACATGTGGTTCGGCGATCTGGTCACGATGCGCTGGTGGGACGACCTGTGGCTCAACGAGTCGTTCGCCGAGTACCTGGGCAGCCGGGTCACCGGCGAGCGCGCGTGGGTCGACTTCGGCATCCAGCGCAAGTCGTGGGGGTACGCGGCCGACCGGCGGCCGTCCACGCATCCGGTGGCCGGCAACGGCGCCGCGGACGCCGCGAGCGCGCTGTCCGAGTTCGACGGCATCTCCTACGCGAAGGGCGCATCCGTGCTTCGCCAGCTCGCCGTGCATCTCGGGGACGAGGTGTTCCTCGACGGACTGCGCCGCTATGTCCGCGCGCACGCCGACGGCAATGCCGAGTTCGCCGATCTCACCGGCGCGTGGACGGCCGCCGGTGCCGTCGACCTGGACGGGTGGGCGAAGGCCTGGCTGCGCACGACCGGCCTCGACGAGTTGTCCGTGCGCGACGGCGTCCTGGCGCGGCACAGCCCGGACGACTCGCGACGCGGCCATGCCATCGCGGTGGCGGCCTACGCACCGGAGGGCCGCGAGCTCTCGTCGGTCCGGACGACGATCACGTCCGACGCCACGCCGCTGCAGATCGACGGTGAACTCGTCCTGCCCGACGCCCTCGACGAGACGTGGGCGAAGCTCGTCCTGCCCGAAGCGATGTGGCGCGGCATGCCACGGCTGCTGGCCGGGATCGACGATCCGCGGGCGCGGGTCGCGATCTGGAACGCCCTGCAGTTGGCGGTCGCCGACGCCGAGGTCGATCCTTCGCTCGCCGTCGACATCGTCGCGACCGCGCTGGCCACCGAGCCCGACGACGCGGTAGTCGGCGCGGTCGGCCGGTGGGCAGGACAGTCGCTGACCGGGTGCTACCTGGCCGGCACCTCGCGCAGCGCGGCCACCGCTCGGCTGGCCGAAGCGATGCTCGCGGTCACTCACGTCGCGGCATCCGGGTCGTCCGGGCAACTAGCTGCGGCCCGGATCGTCATCGTGATGACGACCGATGCCGTCCGGCTGCGCGCTTGGCTGACCGGGTCCGACCTGCCCGCGGGGCTGGTGGTCGACGCCGAGCTGCGGTGGGCGATCCTGCGCCGGCTGGCGCTGCTCGGCGAGGTGGACGAGCGGGCGATCGACGCCGAGGCGGCCCGCGACCGGTCGTCGCAGGGCGCCGTGCACGCCGCGCGCTGCCGCGCCGCCCGTCCCGATGCGCGCGCGAAGCAGGACGCCTGGGACGCGATGCTGCACGACGCCGAGCGCGCCAACTACGAGCTGTACGCGCTGGCCGAGGGGTTCTGGGACCCGGACCAGCGAGCGCTCACCGACGCCTATGTCGAGCGCTATTTCGAGCAGATCCCGGCGAGCGCGCAGCTGCGTTCCGGCTGGGTCGTCGAGCGTCTCGCGCTGCTCGCGTACCCGTGGACGGCCGTCGACGCGGCGACGTACTCGGCGACGGACCGGTTGCTCGCCGACGCTGCGCTGGACAGCCGCATCCGGCGCTCGGTGATCGACGCCGGCGACGACCTCCGCCGCGCCGTCGTCGCGCGGGCAACCTTCGGTGGATCAGAAGGTTGCACATGACGTTGCGTGAGGTTGCACAGTGATCGGGTGACCAACGACGGGTACTCGATCGGCGAGGCGGCGGCGCTCGCGCACGTCTCGGTGCGCACGCTGCACCACTACGACGAGATCGGTCTGCTCCGACCCAGCAGCCGCACCGGCGCGGGTCACCGCAGGTACAGCGCGACCGATCTGCAGCGGCTGCGCGAGATCTTGTTCTACCGGGAACTCGACTTCGGGCTGGACGAGATCGCGGCGATGCTGGCCGACCCGGGCGCCGGAACCGACGCGCACCTGCGCAACCAACACCGCATGCTGCGTGAGCGCATCGACCGCAGCGAGCGGTTGCTGCGCGCACTCGAGAAGGAGATGGAGGCACGGCAGATGGGCATCTCGCTCACGCCCGAGGAGCAGTTCGAGGTCTTCGGGACCGACAAGGTCGCCGGCGAATGGGCCGACGAAGCCAGAGACCGGTGGGGTGACACGGACGCCTACCGCGAGTCGCAGAGCCGCACCACCGCGTACCCGAAGGACGACTGGGCACGGCTCAAGGACGACTCGGACGCGGGCCTGCGTGCGTTCCGCGACGCCATGCAGGCAGGCGAACCTGCCGACGGCGCCTCAGCACGGGCGCTTGCCGAGGAGCATCGGCAGTTCCTCAACCGGTGGTTCTACCACTGCGGGTACGACATGCACCGCGGTCTGGCCGAGACCTACGTTGCCGACGAGCGGTTTCGGGCGACCTTCGACGCCGTCGCGCCGGGGCTCGCCCGGTACGTCCACGACGCGATCATCGCGAACGCCGACGCCGTCTCGTAGCTGGAAACGCGAGCACGGCCAGCAGCGCTCCGCAACCGGCGACGATCGCGGCGGTCGCCATGCCCAGGTCCATCCCGCTGACGAACGCCGAGCGTGCCGCGTGGGCGAGCGCTCCTCCGGTCGCCCCGCCCAGCTGCTTCGCGACGCCGAGCGCTCCGCCGAGCGAGCCCAGGATGGTGTCACGCACACCCTGCGGCACCGGGTACGGCGTCAACGCGCTCGACAGCCGGTCGTCGTAGCGGGTGGACAGCAGGCTGCCGATCACCGCGACCCCGATCGCGCCGCCGAGCTGGAGGAACGCGCCGTTGGTCGCGGCGCCGACTCCGGTGTGCTCCTCGGGCAGCGACGCCATCACCGTGCCGGTCGCCGACGGGATCACCAGTCCCGCCCCGACGCCGAGGAGCGTCATGCCGAGCAACGTCCCGGAATACGTTGTGCCGACGGTCGCGGTGGACACCTGCCACAGCCCTCCGGCGACGGCGAGCAGGCCGAGCGTGATCGTGTTCTTGGTGCCGACGAACCGGAGCACGATCGTCGACAGCGGCGCAACCACGACGATGGCACCGGCCGCGGGAAGGACCCGCACGCCGGCCTGCAGCGGCGTGTACCCGAGGTCGAACTGCAGGAACTGGGTGAGCACGAACAGCGCCCCCGCCAGCCCGAACATGATCAAGCCGACGGACGAGACGGCGGTCGCGAACATCCGATTGCCGAAGAACTCGAGGTTCAGCATCGGATGAGAGCTGTGCGCCTCCCACCCGGCGAACGCGCCGAGCACCGCGAGCCCACCGGCGCCGGCACCGAGCACGACCGCCGATGTCCAGCCGTGAACGGGCGCCTCGATGATCGACCAGAGCAGCAGCCCCATGCCGGCGATCGAGAGCAGCCCCCCGACCAGGTCCGGACGCTTGGCCGCGGGGTTGCGCGAATCGCGCACCAGCGGGATCGCGAACACCAGCCCGAGCGCCACGATCGGCACGTTGATGAGGAACACTGATCCCCACCAGAAGTGGGCGAGCAGCGCGCCGCCGACGATCGGCCCCAGCGCGATCCCGAGACCACTCGTCGCCGACCACATGCCCAGCGCACGCTGTCGTTCCCGCTTGTCGGTGAACGTGTTCGTGATGATGGACAGTGTGGACGGCATCACCAACGCCCCGCCGACGCCCATGCTCGCCCGCGCGGCGATCAGCATCGCGACCGAGCCGGAGAACGCCGCCCAGACCGAGCCGGCGGCGAAGGCGATCAGGCCGACCAGGAACGTCCGCTTACGCCCGACACGATCGGCCAGGCTGCCGGCGACGAGCAGCAGGCCGGCGAACACCAGGACGTAGGCGTCGACGATCCATTGCAGCGCGGTCGAGGTAGCGTGCAGCTCAGTGACCAGGGTCGGCAGCACGACGTTGAGCACCGTGTTGTCGAGCGTCACGACGAGCAGCGACACGCACAGCACGGCGAGCGCCGCCCACCGGCGTCGGCTCCCGGGCAGGGCAATAGGCAGGCTCGCAGGTGCGGGCGCACCCAGCGCGGTCATGCAATCCAGCCTCCCCGCCGATCGTGGCGCGGAGCAGGGTCGTTCGGCCTAGGTTCCCCGAGTCGCTCAGCCGTTGTACGGGACGACGGTCCGCCACGAGACGGGCGGCTCAGCGGCGATCTCCGCGTAGACGTTCGCGATGCGATCCGGGTCGAACGCCGGGCTCGAACCGAGCAGCCCGTTGATCGTGATCGTGGCGCAATGGATGCCGAGCGGTGCGAGGTCAAGCGCCATCGCCTGCACCAGTGACCGCAATGCCGCCTTCTGCACGCCGAGCGTCGGCGCACCCGGCGAGGGCGCATCGGCAGCGGCCGAGCCGGTGGCGATGATCGTGCCCCGGTCGGCCGCGGACATCCCGGGCACGAGCGCCTGGGCGAGCGTCAACAGGCATGCGGCGCCGGCCCGCAGGTCGTCGAGCAGCTCGTCGGGGGTCAGCGCGAGCGCCGTGGTGTCGCGCCAGATCGAGACGTTGTGCACCGCGACGTCGATGCCACCGGTGTACTCGGCGAACCGCGTCACGGCGGCGCGCAGGGCCACGTCGTCGCGGACGTCGGCCACCGCCCATCCGGCGGTGATGCCCTCGTGCTGCAACGCGGTGCCGAGTGCTGCAACGGCGTCCTCGTCCTCGGAGATCAGCGCGATGTCGTACCCGTCGCGGGCGAAACGGCGGGCGATCGCAGCGCCGAGCCGCGGGCCGGCGCCGGCGAGCAGCAGGGTGCTCACTGCGTATTCTCGGCGCGCGCGGCGACGAAGGCGTGCACGCAGGTCTCGACGTCCTGTTCAGAGTGCGCCGCCGACAGCTGCACGCGGATGCGCGCCCTGCCTTGCGGGACAACGGGGTAGCTGAACGCGATCACGTACACGCCGTGGTCGAGCATCGCGTCGGCGATCCGGCCGGCCAGCGCCGCGTCGCCGAACATCACCGGCACGATCGGGTGCTCGCCGGGCAACAGGTCGAAGCCCGCCTCGATCATCAGCCGGCGGAACAGCGCCGCGTTGCCACGCAGCCGCTCCCGCTCGGCTCCCCCGCCGGTGACGAGGTCCAGCGCGGCGAGCGAGCCGGCCACCACCGCGGGCGCGACGGCGTTCGAGAACAGATAGGGACGTGCTCGCTGGCGCAGCAACTCGACGATCTCGGCCCGCGCGCTGACGTACCCGCCGGACGCGCCGCCGAGCGCCTTCCCGAGGGTGCCGGTGTTGACGTCGACGCGGTCCTGGACGCCGAACAGCTCCGGCGTCCCGGCGCCGGACGGCCCGACGAAGCCGACCGCGTGCGAGTCGTCCACCATGACCATCGCGTCGTAGCGCTCGGCCAGCTCGCAGATCGCGTCGAGCGGCGCGAGGTAGCCGTCCATCGAGAACACGCCGTCGGTGGCTATCAACCGCCGCCGCGCACCGGAGGCCGCCGTCAACTGCTCCTCGAGGTCGGCCATGTCGCGGTTGCGATAGCGCAGCCGCTGCGCCTTGCACAGCCGGATGCCGTCGATGATCGAGGCGTGGTTGAGCTCGTCCGAGATCACCGTGTCGCGCTCGTCGAGCAGCACCTCGAAAAGCCCGCCGTTCGCGTCGAAGCACGACGAGAACAGGATCGTCGCCTCGGTGCCGAGAAACGTCGACAGCCGCCGCTCGAGCGCGGTGTGCTGGGTCTGCGTGCCGCAGATGAAGCGGACGCTGGCCATCCCGAAGCCCCACTCGTCGAGGGCGGCGCGGGCCGCGGCGACGACGTCCGGATGATCGGCGAAGCCGAGATAGTTGTTCGCGCAGAAGTTCAGCACCTCGACGGGGGCTACGCCGCCGGTTCGGACATGCGCCGACTGCGGCGAGGCGAGCTCGCGCTCGCGCTTGTACAGTCCCGCGGACCGGATCTCCTCGAGCGCCGTCCGCAGGTCGTCGCGCACCACTGCGAAAACCACTAGAACACCGTCCAATCCATGACGACCTTGCCGCACTGGCCGCTGCGCGCCGTCGCGAACGCCTCCGCCCAGTCGGTCGCGGGGAACCGATGCGTGATCACCCCGCCGATGTCCAGGCCCGAGCGCAGCATCGCGCTCATCGCGTACCACGTCTCGAACATCTCGCGGCCGTAGATGCCCTTGATCGTGATCATGTGGGTGATGACCTTGCCCCAGTCGATCTCGATGGGCTGCGTCGGCAGGCCCAGCAGCGCGATCCGGCCGCCGTGGTTGAGGTTCTCGAGAATCTCGGGCAGCGCGGCCGGGTGCCCGCTCATCTCCAGCGCGACGTCGAAGCCCTCGACCATGCCGAGCAGCTTCTGCGCCGATGCGACCGACTCGCGCGAGGCGTCGAGGGCGAGATCGACGCCCATCGCGCGGGCCAGCTCCAGCCGGTACGGCGAGACCTCGGTGATCACGACGAACCGCGCGCCGACGTGCCGGCAGACCTGTGCCGCCATCAAACCGATCGGCCCGGCGCCGGTGATCAGGACGTCCTCACCGACCAGTGGGAACGACAGCGCGGTGTGCACGGCGTTGCCGAACGGGTCGAAGATCGCGCCGAGATCCGGGTCGACCATCGTGTGGTGCACCCAGACGTTCGACTCGGGCAGCACGACGTACTCGGCGAACGCGCCGTCGCGGTTCACGCCGATCGAGGACGGCCGGATGCACAGGTGCCGGCGCCCGGCGCGGCAGTTGCGGCAGGTACCGCAGACGACGTGGCCCTCACCCGAGACCAGGTCGCCGACCGCGACGTCGCGCACCTGATCGCCGACCTCGACGACCTCGCCGCAGAACTCGTGGCCGGGGATCAGCGGCGCGTCGATCGCCGTCGCCGCCCAGTGGTCCCACGACTCGATGTGCAGGTCGGTGCCGCAGATGCCGGTGCGCAGTACCCGGACCTTGACGTCGTCCGGCCCGGTAACCGGCTCGGGCCGCTCGACCAACTCGAACCCGGGCTGCGCGCCCGCCTTGTACAGCGCCTTCACTTCGCGCCACCACCCAAGCCGTGAATACCCCCTCCACCACACCAGCGTGTGGCCGAGGGGGGATTGATCATGGACGCCCTCATGCCGGCTCGCCCAGCAGCGCGTCCACGAACTGCTCCGGGACGAACGGCGCGAGATCGTCGGCGCCCTCCCCCAGCCCGACCAGCTTCACCGGCACGCCCAGCTCGCGCTGCACGCTGATGACGATGCCGCCCTTGGCCGTGCCGTCCAGCTTGGTCAACACGATTCCGGTGACGTCGACGACCTCGGTGAACACCCTTGCCTGGGTGAGCCCGTTCTGCCCGGTCGTGGCGTCCAGCACGAGCAACGTCTCGTCCACCGGGCCCTGCTTCTCGATGACCCGCTTCACCTTGCCGAGCTCGTCCATCAACCCGACCTTCGTGTGCAGCCGCCCGGCGGTGTCGATGAGGACGGTGTCCACCCCCCGCTCGGCGCCCTGCTTGACCGCGTCGAACGCGACGGAGGCCGGGTCGCCGCCCTCCGGACCGCGCACCGTCTCGGCGCCGACCCGCGATCCCCAGGTCGTGAGCTGCTCGGCAGCGGCGGCCCGGAACGTGTCGGCGGCGCCGAGCAGGACGGTCCGCCCGTCCGCGACGAGCACCCGGGCCAACTTGCCGCAGGTCGTCGTCTTTCCGGTGCCGTTGACGCCGACGACCATGACGACGGCCGGCCGGTCGCCGTCCGCGGCAGAATGCAGCGTCCGGTCGAGGTCGGGCTGTAAGGCCGCCACTAGCTCGCCGGCGAGCATGGCGCGCAGGTCGGCCGGCGAGCGGGTGCCGAGCACCTTGGTGCTGGTCCGCAGCCGCTCGACGAGCTCGGCGGTGGCGGCCACGCCGACGTCGGCGGTCAGCAGCGCCTCCTCGATCTCCTCCCACGCATCCTCGTCGAGCTTGTCGCGGGACAGGACGGACAGCAGGCCTCGGCCGAGCGAGGTCTGCGAGCGCGCCAGCCTGGCCCGCAGCCGCAGCAACCGACCGGAGGTCGGCTCGGGGATCTCGAGAGCGGGTGGTGCGGGTGCGGCCTGGACTTCGGCTGCCGGCGACGCCTGCCGTGCTTCGACGGGCGGAGCCAGAGCGCGGCCGGCCCGACGTCGCGGCACGACGAGCACTGCAGCGATGACGATCGCCAGAACGACGACGGCGAGGGCTATGTAGAGGTAGAGCACACCCTCATCCTGTCAGCCCGGGCCGCCCTAGTGGGTGAGCAGCTTGCCGCCCTGGCTCCACTGCGGCCACGACACGTTCCAGTCGCCGAAGCCATCCCAGACCGGCATCGGTTTGCCGCCGGTGTGGGCGTAGGTGACCACGTCACCGAGCTGCGCGAACTGGTAGTACCACTGCGCGTCCGCGGGGAACAGGTTCGTGCATCCGTTGGAGGTGCTCGTCTGTCCGATGAGCCCGTTCCACGGCGCGGAGTGCACGTATTCGCCGGAGCGGGTGATGCGGACCGACCAGTCGACGATCTCGTCGTAGCCGGGTCCGACCATACGGACGGCGCCGGCCGGGCGAAGTTTGTTGCTGCCCGGCGCCTGCTCGCCCTTCTGCATGACGACCTTGACGCCCTCATAGGTCGGCGTCGCGGCGGCACCGAGCGAGACCCTGATCCTGTGCACCAGCTTGTCGTCCGAGTAGACCCGCATCTTCTCGGCCCGCCCGTCCACCTTCGAGACGTGCTTGGCGCCGATGTGGAAGTCGAGCGAGGTGAGCTTGTCGCTGTAGGCCAGGCCCGTGCCCGCGCTCAGGCCACCGATCGGGATCGAGACGTGCACCTTCGAGTGGGCCGGCCAATAGTTCTGCATGCGGTAGTGCGCCTCGATGACGTGCGAGTTGACGTCGTCAGCCGTGGGCTGCTCCCAGTACCACGCGCCGTCTGCCGGCTGGCCGTTCACCGTCACCTTCACCGCCTTGGTGAAGTCGGTGGAGTCCGTCGGCAGCGGGCTGAAGAACAGCACGATCGGCATGCCGACGCCGTAGGTGGCGCCGTCGCTCTGCATCGCGGTCACGTGCACGGTGGTCGCAGCCTTCGCCGGCGACGGCGACGACGACGACGACGAGGTCACCGGCGTCGACGGGCTCGCAGGCGTCGAGGCGCCACTGGTGTCGGCGGGGCTCGAGGCCGGCGGGGCGAAGACTGTCTGAGTGACGGTCGCCCGGCCGCGGCCCGAGGTGCAGGCTGCCAGCAAGGTCGCCATGGCGAGCAGCGCGGCGAGCGCGACCGCGCGCTTGTGGTCGGTCGTCATGTCAGGCGGTCGTACTGACCAGACCGCCGGTCTGCCAGGTCCCCCAGTTGACGTTCCAGTCGCCGTAGCCGCTGCCGAGCTGCATCGCCGGGCCGTCGGCGTTCGGGTAGATGACGACGTCGCCGACCTCGAGGAAGTCGTAGAGCTTCTTCGCGTCGGCATCGTGCATGTTCGTGCAGCCGTTCGACGAGTCGATTCCGTGGTCGATGTTGGAAGTGTTCCACGGGGCCGAGTGCAGGTACTCGCCGCCGTAGGTCAGGCGCTGCGTGTACTTGATGCCGCACTCGTTGTAGCCCGGACCGGACATGCAGATGCTGCGGCCCTTCTCCATGATCACCTTGATGCCGTGCGCGGTCGGCGTGTTGTTCGCGCCGAGCGAGACCGGGAAGTCGAACCTCTGCCTGCCGTCACTGCTCACCGTGATCCGATGCGTGGCGTCGTTGACGATCGCGACGTTCTTCGCGCCGATGTCGAAGTCGAGCGTCAGGCTGTCGTTATAGGCCAGGTTCTTGCCGGCCGACAGCCCCTTTGCCGGGATGTCGACGTGGACGTGGGAGTGCGCCGGCCAGTAGTTCTGCGGACGCCAGTGGGCCTCGATCGGGTAACCCTTGTAGTAGTTCGAAGTCTCGAAGTACCAGGCGCCCTTGATCGGGTGGCCGTTCACCGTCGCCTTCGTTGCGTCCTGCAACGCCTTACCGCTGCTGATCTTCTTCGAGAAGAACGCGATGACCGGCATGCCGACGCCATACTGCACGCCGTCCGAGTTGAGCGTCTTGATGTGCACCGGCTTGGCGGGCTTGGCCGGCGGGGAGGACGAGGTAGTCACGGGATCGGACGTGGTCGTCGTCCCACCGCCACCGCCGTTGGTGACCGTCACGGTCGGCGATGGGCTGCTGGAGCTGCAGGCGCTCAACAACAGGGCAGCCGCCCCGACGAGCAGCGCGGCGATGCGGGTCGATCGCGAGAGATATGCGGTGTGCACACCACCACGGTAGGTGAAACCTCCGCGGACGCCCTAACCAGCAGAATCCATCTCACAGAAAAGCAACCTGCTCAGACCACCTCTCGCAGGCGCTGGCTGATGACCTGGGTGACGCCGTCCCCGCGCATGGTGACGCCGTAGAGGGCGTCCGCGATCTCCATCGTCCGCTTCTGGTGGGTGATGAGGATGATCTGGCTGCTCTCCCGCAGCTGTTCGACGAGATCCAGCAGCCGGCCGAGGTTCGTGTCGTCGAGCGCGGCCTCGATCTCGTCCATGACGTAGAACGGGCTCGGCCGGGCGCGGAAGATCGCGACTAGCAGGGCCACCGCGACGAGCGAGCGCTCGCCACCGGACAGCAAGGACAGCCGTTTGACCTTCTTGCCGGGCGGGCGCGCCTCGACGTCGATGCCGGTGAGCAGCATGTCGTCGGGGTCGGTGAGGACGAGGCGCCCCTCGCCGCCAGGGAACAGCGCCGAGAAGACGAGCTCGAACTCACGGGCGACGTCGAAATACGCGCTAGTGAAGATCTCGAGGATGCGGTCGTCTACTTCCCTGACAACGGTCAGCAGATCGCGGCGGGTGGCCTTGAGGTCCTCGAGCTGCGTCGACAGGAACTGATGCCGCTCTTCGAGCGCCGCGAACTCCTCGAGCGCCAGCGGGTTGACCTTGCCGAGCAGCGCGAGATCCCGCTCCGCTCGGGAGGCGCGCTTCTCCTGGACGGCTCGTTCGTACGGGCCGGGCGGCGGCGCGACCACCTGTTCGCCGCGCTCGCGGGCCTGCTCGTACTCGGCCATCTCGATCGCGCTCGGGGGACACGGCTGGTCGGGGCCGTACTCGGCCATCAGGGTCTCGACCTCGACGCCGTACTCATCGGCCGAGCGGGCCTCGAGCTGCTCGATCCGCAGCCGTTGCTCGGCGCGCATGACCTCGTCACGGTGCACGGCGTCGGTCAGCCGGGCCAGATCGTCGGACAGCTCGCGGAGCTGCCCCCGCACGGTGGTCAGCTCTGCCTCGTGCGCGCTCCGCTGTCGCTGCACGGCGTCGCGCTCGCCGACCGCGGCGGCGACCGACTCGGCGATGCGCTCGATCACCTTGCGGGCGGCGTCGCGCACGGCTGCGGCGACGACGGCGCCTCGGGCGCGGGCCTCACGGGCCTCCTGCTGCTTGCGGCGCGCGGTCCGCTCGACCTCGGCGGCCCGCAGCAGTTGGTCGGCGCGGCCGTGCATCGCGCGCACCCGTTCCTCGCCGGTGCGGACGGTCAGGCGGGCCTCCATCTCGGCCTGCCGCGCCTCGCCCACCCGGCCCTGCAGCGCGTCGCGCTCGGAGGTATCCGGCTCCGTCGGATCGTCGGAGGACGCCTCGGCCAGCCGCAACCGCTCCTCGAGCTCGGCGAGCCCGGCGAGGTCACGATCGCGTGTCGCGTCGACCTGCGCCCGGGTCTCGTCCAGGCGCGCAGCCTCGGCGCCGGCCGAGCGCGCCGCCTGGCCGAGCTCGGCGAGCCGCTCGGCGACTGCGGACAGCTTGGCGTCGGACTCATGCAAGGCTTCGAGCGCGACATCGACCTCGTCGCGCTTGCGGTCGGACTCGGCACGGGCATCGGCCAGTTCGGCGTGCAGCCGCTCGTGCCGCGCGGCGGCCTCGTCGGCCTTCTGCCGCGCCTCGTCGACCGCCGCGCTGATCTCGATGGCCGACGGGGTGGACGACGAGCCCCCGGCCGACCAGTGGGCGCCGAGGACGTCGCCGTCCGAGGTGACCGCGCGGATGCCGGGGTGGTCGGCGACGAGGCTCGCCGCAGCCGCGAGATCGCCGACGATGGCAACCCGGTCGAGTGCCGAGGCGACGCCGGCGCGCAATGCGGGCGGTACCTGGACGACGTCGAGCGCCCACACGCCGCCGGGTGGCAGAGCGGGCAGTGGACCGCTCGGCGCCGGCGGCGCACCGGACGTGCCGATGAGCAGGCCGGCCCGGCCGCCGTCGTCGAACTTCAGCACCTCGAGAGCCTGCACCGCGTCAGTCGTCGAACCGACCGCCACGGCGTCCGCGATCGCGCCGAGCGCTGCGGCGACCGCGGCCTCGTGGCCGGGCGCGACCGTCAGCAGCGCGGCCACCGAACCGAGCACGCCCGGCAGCCGGGGGCCGGCGGCAAGCAGCGCGGCGGTGCCGTCCTTGCGGGTCAGGCCCACCACCAGTGCGTCGGCGCGGGCCGTCCAGGTAGAGCGTTGGCGCTCGGCTTCGCGCTCGGCCTCGGTGAGTTCGCGCACTCGCACCTCGACCGCCTCGAACGCGGCGACGGAGTTCTCGTGCTGCGTGTCGAGGCCGAGCTCGCCCGCGTCGAGCAGGCCGACGTCGGCCTGTACACGCGCGAGTTCGGCATCGGCCTGCTCGGCGCGCCGGCGGGCGTCGGCGGCGGCCGCGGAAAGTCGGGCGCTCTCGTCGCGGCCGGCGATCGCGCGGGTGCGCAGTGCGTTGACCTGACCGGTGAGCGTCGCCAAGCCCTCGCGCCGGTCGGCGACCGCCCGCACGGCGGCCACCACACCCCGTTCGGCCTCGGTGAGGCGCCGCTCGAGTGCCTGCCGCTCGGCAACCACCTCGCTCAGCTCGGCTTGCGACGCGTCGAGCGCGGTCTGCAGTTGCCCCTGCACCTCGCGCACCTCTGCGGCCTCGGCCTCCATCGCCTCGGGTTCGCGGCCGACGCGGACGTCGTCCGGTTCCACGGCAAGGTGCCGGGCCCGCTCGGCAGCGAGCGAGGCCAAGCCGCGGAAGCGCTCCTCGAGAGCGGACAGCCGGTACCAGGTCTCCTGGGTGCGGGCCACGAGCGGCGCGTCGGCGGCGAGCCGGCTCTCGAGCTCAGCCTCGCGACGGCGGGCCTCGTCCAGTGTCGCCTCGACCTCGGCGCGCCGGGCGCGGATGGCCTCCTCGTCGGCGACCTCGCGGTCGAGTTCGGTGCGCATGACGAGCAGGTCGTCGGCGAGCAGCCGTAGCCGCGAGTCGCGCAGCTCGGCCTGCACCCCCGCGGCCCGGCGGGCGATCTCGGCCTGCTTGCCGAGCGGCTTGAGCTGGCGGCGCAGCTCGGCGGTGAGGTCCGTGACGCGGGTGAGGTTGGCCTGCATCGCGTCCAGCTTGCGCAGCGCCTTCTCCTTGCGCTTGCGGTGTTTGAGGACGCCCGCTGCCTCCTCGATGAACCCGCGGCGCTCCTCCGGCCGAGCTTGCAGGATCGTGTCGAGCTGTCCCTGCCCGACGATCACATGCATCTCGCGACCGATGCCGGAGTCGGAAAGCAGCTCCTGGATGTCCAGCAGGCGGGCGCTCTCGCCGTTGATCTCGTACTCACTGATGCCCTCGCGGAACATCCGCCGGGTGATGGACACCTCGGTGTACTCGATGGGGAGGGCATTGTCGGTGTTGTCGATCGTGAGGGTGACCTCGGCGCGGCCCAGCGGCGGACGGCCGGCGGTGCCGGCGAAGATCACGTCCTCCATCTTGCCGCCGCGCAGGGCCTTGGCGCCTTGCTCCCCGAGCACCCAGGCGATGGCGTCGACGACGTTGCTCTTGCCCGATCCGTTGGGCCCGACGACCGTCGTGATCCCGGGTTCGAAGCGGAGCGTGGTCGCCGATGCGAAGGACTTGAAGCCCCGCAACGTCAACGACTTGAGGTGCACGGAACTCCCGGGTCAGCGCTGATCAGGACGGTTCGGCGAGGTCCGCGCGCTGGAGCGTTCCGGGACGCGCGGACGTCAGGACGAACCTACCGCGCGTGCTGGGCGCAACCGAGTTGGCAGCGCCGGTCGAACCAGCGTGCTGCTCGACGTGGCGGCCGCGATGGGCGGCGCCGGCAGGGGGTGCGCCGATCAGGCGAGCGCGGGCTCGGCCGACTCGGCGATGCGGTGCAACTCGAGATCGAGCTCTGCGCTGCCTTCGCGCAGGCGAGTGACCTCGGCTTCGAGCTCGGTCACTCTGCGGCGCAACCGAGCGACCTCGTATGCAAGTGCTTGTTCCCCAGGCGAACCGACGTAACCCATGAGGGCGCGTGCCATGTGGCGACCCTTCACTTCCCGTATAAGTCCTGCCGAGCGGGTCGTGCCCGCTTGTGCGTGGACCGTTGCCGTTGTGTGGACACGGGCGGGAGAGGCTCGAGCCCTCGGCAGGGCAGGCGGGGCTCCCGTCGGTCAACTCATGGTCTCACCTGCGGTGCGGACGGGTCAACATGCGGCTGCCCAGAAAGCACCGAATCCTACGTATCGCCTTGAGCGTCCACGAGAGAAGCGTCCGTGGCGTCGGATCAAGTCCGTGGCGCGCGTTGACAGGTCGGGCAGTAGAAGCTCGACCGGTTCATGAACGCGGCCCGGCGCACCGGGCTGCCGCACCTGCGGCAGGGCAGTCCCTCCTGGCCGTAGACGGCGAGGGACCGATCGAAGTAGCCGCTCTCGCCGTCGACGTTGACGTACAGCGCGTCGAAGGACGTCCCGCCGGCACGCAGCGCGTCGTGCAGGACGGCCCGCACCTCGGCGAGCAGCCGCGCGACGAGCGGGCGGGTGAGTGCGGCCGTGCGCCGTGCGCCGTGCAGTCGCGCGCCCCAGAGCGCCTCGTCGGCGTAGATGTTGCCGACCCCGGAGATCAGCGACTGGTCCAGCAGCGCCCGCTTGACCCGGCTGTCGCGGCGGCGCAGCCTGGCGGTGAACAGCGCATCGTCGAAGTGCGGGTCGATCGGGTCGCGGGCGATGTGCGCGATCTGCGCCGGGACGATCTCGGCCGGCCGGTCGCTCGCCGGGACGAGCCGGTCGAGGAGCACCCCGCCGAAGGTCCGCTGGTCGACGAAGCGCAGCTCGGGTCCGCCGTCGGCGAAGGTGACGCGCACGTGCAGGTGCTTCTCGTCCGGCGCGTCGACGGGTCGCACGAGGAACTGCCCGCTCATCCCGAGGTGCCCGATGAGGCACTCTCCGTCGCTCCCGTCGGGCCCGGCAAGTGGCAGCCACAGGTACTTGCCGCGTCTCGACGCGGCCTCGATGGTGCATCCGGTCAGGCGAGCCGCGAAGTCCGCGCCGCCGCCCAGGTGTCGCCGCACGGCGCGGGGATGGCGAACCTCGACCGACGCGACCGTGCGGCCTGCGACCCAGCGCTGCAGGCCGCCGCGGACCGTCTCGACCTCGGGCAGTTCGGGCACTAACGCGTCGGTCAGCCGGAGACCGAGTCGCGTGCCGAGATGGCCCGCCATGCGGTTTCGGCGGCGAGCTGCTCGGCTTCCTTCTTGCTGCTGCCCGTCGACGCGGCGAACAGCTCGCCAGCGACCTGGGCCTGCGCGGTGAAGGTCTTCTCGTGGTCGGGTCCGGCCGCGGTCATGACGTACTCGGGCACGCCCAGCCCGCGCGCGGCGGTGAGCTCCTGGAGGCTGGTCTTCCAGTCCAGCCCGGCGCCGATGGTGGCGACGTCGTCGAGCAGGTCGTCGAACAGCGCGTGGATCACCCGGCCTGCGGAGTCCAGCCCGAGTTGCAGGTAGATGGCGCCGAACACGGCCTCGAGGGTGTCGGCGAGGATGCTCGACTTGTCGCGCCCGCCGGTGCCCTCCTCGCCGCGGCCCAGCAGGATGAAGGCACCTAGGCCCTCCGGACCGATGCTGCGTGCGACTCCGGCGAGCGCCCGCATGTTGACGACCGAGGCGCGCAGCTTGGCGAGCTTGCCCTCGCTGAGGTCGGGGTGCCCGCGAAACAGAGTCTCGGTGACGACGATGCCCAGGACGGCGTCGCCGAGGAACTCGAGCCGCTCGTTGTGCGGCAGCCCGCCGTGCTCGTAGGCGTAGGAGCGGTGTGTCAACGCACGGCGCAGCAACTCAGGGTCGATCTCGACCCTGAGGGCGTCCGCGAGCCCCTGCTGGTCCGCTGGCTCTCGCATGGCGTACATCGTGGCGGGTCAGCCGACCCGGTCAGACCGCAAGGACCTGCTTGCCGTTGTACTGGCCGCAGTTGGAACACGCGGTGTGCGGCGGGACCATCTCACCGCAGGCCCGATTCGGGCAGCGCACGAGCGTCGGCGCCGTCGTCTTCCACTGGGACCGGCGGGCCCGGGTGTTGCTGCGCGACATCTTCCGCTTCGGAACGGCCACGTCTTTACTCCTGATTCCTCATCTTTTCCAGCGCTGCCCAGCGCGGGTCGATCACGTCGTGCGCGTGTCCGGGCGGCAGATCGTCCAGCCGCTGCCCGCACGCCGGGCAGAGACCGGCGCAATCGGGCCGGCACAACGGCGTCCAGGGCAGGCCCAGGACCACCGCGTCACGCACCACCGGCTCGACATCGACGGCGTCGCGGTCGATCCGGTGGATCTCGTCCTGCTCGGTCGTCTCGTCGGTCGCGCTGTCCGGGTAGGCGAACAACTCGCAGACGTCGACGCTGAGCTCGTCGGAGATCGGGTCGAGGCACCGCCCGCACTGTCCGGTGACCGGCGCCGTGACCGTGCCCGTGACGAGCACGCCCTCGGTGACCGACTCCAGCCGGAGTTCCAGCGCCAGCGGGGCGCCTTCCGACACCCCGACGAGATCGAGTCCGAGCCCCGCAGGCGCGGGAACAGAACGCCGATATTCGCGCAGCGATCCTGCACTGCGACCGAGCTCACGCGCGTCGAAGACGAACGGGCTGCGCGGTACCGCGTGCTGCTGGGACATCGGTGTGGTGTTCTCAGGCATGCGAGGACGAACTTGATCGGGTCGAGACCTTCCCGCAACCCTAGCTCAGACGCGGTGTCAGGCCGAAATCGGTGACCATTCCTCGCTGTCGCGGGGTCCCTCGGCGGTCCAGGTGCCCGCGCGCCGCTGCCGCAGCGTGGCGCGACCCTGCTCGGCGGTGGCCGCCGCCTTGTGCAGCACGGCGGACAGCTCGTCGAGCGTGCGTTCGGCGTAGTCCTCGGCGTCCGCGGTGAGCTTCGTGGCGTAGCGCTCGGCCTCGGCCCGGGCGTCCTGGGCGTAGGAGTCGGCTTCGGCCCTGAGCCGGGCGTCGTAGTCCTGCGCCTCGGCGGTGACTTGCACCTGGTACCTCTCGGCGTCCTCGCGGAGTGCGGCCGCCGCCGCGGCAGCGGCCTGGTGGACGGTTGTCGCGGCGACCAGCCGGGCGTGCTCGTCGCGAGCTGCGGCCTGTACCTCGGCGGCCCGCGCGTCGGTCTCGGCTTCGAGCTGCTCGGCGCGGTGGCGGGCGTCGGCGAGCACGGTGTCGGCCTCGGAAACCCCGCGGGCGCGCGACTTCGCCGCGTCCTCGTAGGCGACCTTGAGCAGTCGGTCGCGGGTGGCGATCAGGGTGCGCGCCTCGTCCATCTCGGGCGGCAGCACCTCGCGCAGCTCGTCGAGCAGGTCGAGCAGCCGCTCGCGGGGCAGCACGCAGGACGCCGACATCGGCAAGGCGCGGGCGGTCTCGACGGTCTCGATGAGCTCGGTCAGCAGCTCGTCCACGCGGCGCAAGGCCTCATCTGTCATCGGAGGACAACCCCGCTTCCCTAGCTGGTGCGCTCCCTCAGCCTTTTCAGGACGGTCGGTGGGACGAGTGACGAGACGTCGCCGCCCCACTTCGCGATCTCCTTGACAAGGCTAGAGGCAAGGAAGCTGTATTCCGGGTTGGTGGGCATGAACAGCGTGTCGACGCCGGCCAGCCCGCGGTTCATCTGCGCCATCTGCAGCTCGTAGTCGAAGTCGCTGACCGCGCGCAGCCCCTTCACGATGACGGGGATGTCGTGGACGCGGCAGTAGTCGACGACCAGCCCCTCGAACGTGTCGATCGAGACGTTCGGGTAGTCGGCGGTGACCTCGGCGAGCATCTCCAGCCGCTCGTCGACGGTGAACAGGCTGGACTTCGACTGGTTGACGAAGATCGCCACCACGACCTCGTCGTAGAGGTTCGCGGCGCGGCCGACGATGTCGATGTGGCCGTTGGTGACGGGATCGAACGAGCCGGGGCACAGGGCCCGCCGGACCGTCGGAGTGCCATCTGCAGCAGGCGGTTTCATTGCCGGCGACCGTACCAAAGCACGCCCTCGCCGTAGCGCCTCTCGCGCACAGGTGTGATGAACGCTTCGGGCCACGGCGGCGAGCAGCTGCGCGCCGAGCGCTCGACGACGACGATCGCGCCGTCGGCCAGCCAGCAGCGCTCGACGAGCGCTGAAAGCACGGCTGCGAGGGCGGCGTCGTCCAGCGCGTAGGGCGGATCGGCGAAGACGACGTCGAACGCGGCGTCCGGCTCGGTGCCGAGGAACGCGGCCACCGGACGCCGGACGATCGTCGCGCCGGGCAGCCCGACGGCGTCCACGTTGCGCCGCAGGACCTGGGCTGCGGCGCGGTCGGACTCGACGAGGACGGCGTCAGCGGCGCCGCGCGAGAGCGCCTCGAGACCGACGGCGCCGGTGCCCGCGAACAGGTCGAGCACCCTGGCGCCGGTCAGTTCGACCAGCGCCGCGAGCGAGCTGAACAGCGCCTCACGGGCTCGGTCGGACGTCGGCCGGGTGGCCCCGGCCGGCGTGGCCAGCCGCCGTCCCTTGGCGAGCCCCGCGACGATCCTCACACGTCCACCGCCGAAGAGGAGAGCCGGCTCCGCCGGCACCTCACGCTTTCTCCAGGTACTCGGCCTGATCGTCGTTGACGAGGGCGGCCACCTGGGCGGCCAGCAACGGGTGCGCGGCGAGGGTCGGGTCGGCCGCGACGATGTCCGCAGCCTCCGCGCGCGCCGCGACGATGAGGTCCTCGTCGCGGAGCAGCGACAGCAGCCTGAGCTGCCGGCGGCGTCCGGACTGCGCCGCCCCCAGGACGTCACCCTCGCGGCGCTGCTCGACATCGAGGCGGGCCAGCTCGAAGCCGTCGGTGGTGGCCGCCACTGCGTCGAGCCGCGCCCGGGTGGGGCTGTCCGCCGGGTCGTCAGTGACGAGCAGGCACAGGCCCGGGTGGCCGCCGCGGCCGATCCGGCCACGCAGCTGGTGCAGCTGCGAGACGCCGAACCGATCGGCGTCGAGGACCGCCATGACTGTCGCGTTCGGGACGTCGACCCCGACCTCGATCACGGTCGTCGCGACGAGCACGTCGATGGTGCCCGCCGCGAACTCGCGCATCGTGCGGTCCTTGTCGTCCGGGCTCAGCCGGCCGTGCAGGGCGGCGAGGCGAAGTCCGTGCAGTGGACCGTCCGCGAGCATCGGCACGACGTCGGCGACCGCGAGCGGCGGGCGCCGCGATCTCGTGCCGGCGTCGCCGTCCTCGTAGTCGGGGAAGTCGCCCTCGAAGTCGGTCATGTCCTCGCCGATCCGCGGGCAGACGACGTAGGCCTGCCGGCCGGCCGCGACCTCCTCGCGGATGCGCTGCCACACCCGCTCGAGCCAGGTCGGCTTCTCAGCCGTCGGAACCACGCTGGTCGCCGTCGGCGCGCGGCCGGCGGGCAGCTCGGCGAGCGTCGAGGTCTCGAGGTCGCCGAAGACAGTCATCGCGACCGTGCGCGGGATGGGGGTCGCGGTCATGACCAGGACGTGCGGCGGCGTGTCGGCCTTGCTGCGCAGCGCATCGCGTTGCTCGACACCGAAGCGATGCTGCTCGTCGACGACGACGAAGCCGAGCTCGGCGAAGCTCACGTGCTCCTGGATCAGGGCGTGCGTCCCCACGACGATCCCGGCCGCGCCACCGGCGGCTTCGAGCAGCGCGCGCCTGCGGGCGGCGGCCGGCAGCGAGGCGGTCAGCAGGGCCACCCGGGTGGCGGTGTCGGCGCCGCCGAGCTGGCCGCCGCGCGCGAGCGGCCCGAGCAGCGCGTCGATCGTGCGGGCGTGCTGCGCGGCCAGCACCTCGGTGGGCGCGAGCAGCGCGGCCTGTCCCCCGGCGTCGACGGTCTGCAGCATCGCGCGCAGTGCGACGACGGTCTTGCCGGAGCCGACCTCGCCCTGCAGCAGCCGGTGCATCGGATGCGGCCGGCCGAGCTCCTCGGCGATCACCTCGCCGATCTCGCGCTGGCCGGCGGTGAGGGTGAACGGCAGCGCGGCGTCGAACGCGTCGAGCAGTCCCCCGGACTTCGGCGGGCGGGGCACCGCCGGGTTGGTGCCGGCGAGCCAGCGGCGCTGGGCCAGTGCCAGCTGCACGCCGAGGGCCTCGTCCCACGCGAGCCGGCGGCGGGCGGCGTGCCAGTGCTGAAAGTCGTCCGGCTCGTGCATCGCGCGCAGGGCGGCGTCGCTGCCGAGCAGGTCGCGGCGGGCGCGCAGTTCGGCCTCGAGCGGGTCCGGAACGGGGTCGAGGGCGTGCAAGGCCTGCTGCACGGAGTTCGAGACCACCCAGGTGCGCACGGACTGGGTGGCGGGGTACACGGGGATCAGCCGGCCCGCATAGACGTCGGCCGCGGCGTCGTCGAGGTCGTCGCCGCGCAGCAGCAGGTACTCGGGATGGACGAGTTGGCGCTTGCGGTTGAACTCGCCGACCTTGCCGGCGAACAGCCCGCGCGCGCCGATCGTGAGCTCCTTCTTGCGCCACACGCTCCTCCTGCCGAAGAAGACGAGGTGCAGCTTCGCGGTGCCGTCGCCGACCACCACCTCGAGCCGCGGCGACGCAGGCGGGCCCTTCACCTCGGTTTGCAGGACGTCGGCCACGACAGTGACGTCGTCGTCGATGCGCAATGACGCGAGGTCGGTGAGCTCGCCGCGCTCGGCCATCCGCCGCGGATAGTGGGCGAGCAGATCCCGCACCGTCTGCATGCCGAAGGCCCGCTCGAGCGCCTTCGCGGTCTTGCCGCCGATCACGTCGCCGAGCTTCGAGTCGAGGGTGGCCATGACCTACTCCACTCCGATGATCACCGGATGGTCGGATTGGCCGCCGTCGTAGACGGTGACGTCGGTCAGGGGCGCGCGGTCGCGCACGTGTGCCTCGATCAGCTCCCCGGCGCGCGGCGGCGCGTCGGCGCCGACCAGCACGGTCATCAGCTCGGCCCCGACGCCGAGCAGCCGGTCGACGATGTTGAAGGCCACCGCAAGCATGCCGCGCCCGATCTCGACGACCTCGCCGTCGATCAGGCCCAGGATGTCACCCGGCTGGCAGATCCCGACCGCGGTCAGCGCCTCGTCGGCCGCGACGGAAAGCTCGGCGTGCCGGGTGGCGGCGGCGGCTTCGGCCATCGCCACCACATCGTCGTCGAAACGCCGCGCCGGGTCGTGTACGGCGATCGCGGCGAGGCCTTGCACGGGCGACCGGGTCGGGACGACGGCGACCCGCACGCCGTGCGAGCGGGCCTGCTCGGCAGCGGCCTCGGCCACGCCGGTGACGCGCGAGGCGTTGGGCAATAGGACGAGCTCGTGGGCGGCGCTCGCGTGGATGGCCGCCAGCACGTCGTCGGCGGACGGCGGCGAATCACCGGCGTCCTCCACGACGCGCACGCCCTCGGACTCGAACAGATGGGCCAGCCCGCGGCCCGGCGCGATGGCGACGATCGCGGCCGCGCCGTGTTCGTGCCCGCCGCGCACCTGATCGGAGAACCGCACGACCGAGATCTGATGCGGCCGGCCCGCCTCGACACCGGCCTCGATCGCCGCCCCCACGTCGTCGACGTGGGCATGCACGTTCCACACGCCGTCGCCGATGCTCACCACCGCGACGGAGTCGCCCAGCCCGGCCAGCGCACCGCGCAGCTTCTCGATGTGCATGGCGGGTGCGTCGAGGAGGTACTGGACCTCGAAGCCGAAGTCACCCGCGCCGGTCTCGCGGACGTGGTCGGCCGAGCGCAGCGGCATCCGCACCGGAGCCAGGGGCACGCGCTGGCCGGTGATCGTGCGGGCGAGCGCATCGAGCAGCACGACCAGGCCGCGCCCGCCGGCGTCGACGACGCCCGCCTGGGCGAGGTCGATCAGCTGCGACGGCGTGCGCTGCAGCGCGGAGTCCGCGGCCTCGAGCGCGTTGACCACGATCTCGGCGAGGCTCGCGCCACGCGCACCGTCCGCGGCGGCGCGGGCGACGGTGAGGATCGTCCCTTCGACCGGGACGACGACCGCCGTGCGGGCAAGCGTTGCGCCGAGGTCGAGGCCGGCCGGGACCGCGACCGCATCGAACTCGTCGGATGTGGAGTCGGCGAGCCCCCGCAGGATCTGCGACACGATGAATCCGGAGTTCCCGAGCGCGCCGTGCGCCGCGCCCACCGCCAGCGCCGCGAGCGCCGCTGCGGCGTTCGCGGTCCGTGCGGCGGCGAGTGCGGCGTCGGCGGCGCGCATCGTGGTGACCAGGTTGCTGCCGGTGTCCGAATCGGGCACCGGGTAGACGTTCAGGGCGTCGATCTCGACCCGATGCTCGTCGAGGAGGTCGACAGCGGTACGGCTCCACCGGCGAACGGCATCCGCGTCCAGCGCCTCGAGCACCCCGCCCCCTCTCGGACCCGTTCGGTTCGCGCAGGATACTTCCCGGGCCGGACGGCCGGGTGCCGGTTTGGCCGCGACGAGCCGCAGACGATAGACTGCTCCGGTTGTCCCGACCCGGTTCGGGCATCCTCGATCTCGTCCAATCTGCAAGGAGTTCCACAGTGGCCAGCGTCTGCGATGTCTGCGGCAAGGGGCCCGGCTTCGGCATGTCGGTCTCGCACTCGCACCGCCGCACCCACCGCCGGTGGAACCCGAACGTGCAGACCGTCCGGGCGCTCGTGTCCCCCGGCACGCGTCGCAAGCTCAAGGTCTGTACCTCGTGCCTGAAGGCCGGCAAGGTCACCCGCGGCTGAGCGGCTGCACCTCAGAGGCCCGTCCCGCTTCGGCGGAGCGGGCCTTTTTCAACGCCTTGCCGAAGAAGAGGGCATGCGGGTGGCAGGCGTAGTGGCCGAAGCCGGGCACCGGGGTGTACCCGGACTGCTCGTAGAGGGCGATGGCCTCGGGCTGCTCCGGGCCGGTGTTGAGCAGGATCCGGCTGATCGCGGCATCCGCGGCGGTGTTCTCGAGCTCTGCGAGCATGCGCCGGGCAAGGCCGCGCCGGCGAGCCGACGCCGAGACGTACATCCGCTTGATCTCGGCCTCGGAGCCGCCGAGCCGCCGCCAGCCACCGGTGGCCACCGGCACGCCGTCGAGCAACCCGATCAGGAACAGGCCGCCGGGCGGGCTGAACTCGTCGGGGTCGACAGCGGCCGCGTCCGGGCCCCCGTAACGCATGACGTACTCGGCCTGGACTTCCTCGACCAGCCGCGCGACGTCCGGGTCGTCGTACGGACGCGCCTCGATCACGAACTCCATGATTCATGACCCTACGAGGCCGCTCCGACAGCACAGCGAGCTTGCGCGCGAATCAGTAGCCGCAGCACCCGCCGGAATCGGTCGCCGAGCGAAGCGAGGCCAGGTATTACCGGAAGTGCTCGTGCCCGCCGACGGGCCAGCGCCTGCCATCGACGCGCACGCCCTCGCCGTCGGCCACCGCGCCGATCACCCGCCACGGCTCGGGAAGGTCGGTGCGCGACGGGAAGGTGGCGGCCAGCGCGTAGTCGTCCCCGCCGGTGAGCACCCACACCAGCGGGTCGACGTTGAGGGCCGCGCCGACCTCGCGCAGCCGGGACGGCACGTCGACGGTCGCGGCCCGGAGGTCGATGCGCACGCCGCTCGCGTCCGCGATGTGCCCCAGGTCGGCGACCAGCCCGTCACTGACGTCGGTCATCGACGTGGCCCCGAGCGACGCGGCATGCGGCCCCTCGAAGTACGGCGGCTCCGGCCGCCGATGGGCCGCCACGACCTGCACCGGCGAGCGGAACCCGCGACCCAGCACCGCGAAGCCCGCCGCCGCCCAGCCGAGGCGCCCGCAGACCGCGACGACGTCGCCAGGGGACGCCCCGCTCAGCGTGACGGGCACGCGGCCCTCGAGATCGCCCAGCGCGGTGAGCGCGATCGTGACCTGCTCGGCCGCGCTGACGTCGCCGCCGACGATCGCGGCGTCGACGTGCGCGCACTCCTCCCGCAGCCCGGCCATCAGCCCGTCGACCCAGGTCAGCTCGAGCGCTGCCGGCGCGCCCAGCCCGATGAGCAGGGCCGTCGGGACCGCCCCCATCGCGACGATGTCCGCGAAGGCACGCGCCGCGGCCTTGTGCCCGACGTCCTCGGCCGCCGACCAGTCGCGCCGGAAGTGCCTGCCCTCGACGAGCAGGTCCGTCGAGACCACCACTCGGCCATCCGGGGTGGCGATCACCGCGGCGTCGTCACCCGGGCCGAGCAGCGTGCTCGGCGCGGTTTCGAGGCCGGCCGTGACGCGCGCGATCAAGCCGAACTCGCCGGCGTCGGAAACGGTGATGGCCTGCTCCTCACTCCTGGCAGCCGCGCGGAGCGCCTGCGCTACGGTTCTACCCGTCCGCGCAACCCCACCAGGTGAGGACGCGCCGCACCAGCCCGGACGGTCACGCAGGAGGAAGTGTCGATGAGTGTCAGCGCCTACATCCTGATCCAGACCGAGGTCGGCAAGGCCGCCGCGGTGGCCGAGCAGATCGGAAAGCTTGCCGGGGTCACCAGCGCCGAGGACGTGACCGGCCCGTACGACGTGATCGTCCGCGCCGAGGCCGAAAGCGTGGACGAACTCGGCAAACTGGTCGTCGCGAACGTCCAGGCCGTCGAGGGGATCACCCGCACGCTCACCTGCCCGGTCGTCCACCTCTGAGCGGGACGTCGCCATAGACCCCGTACGTCGCCGCGCGGCACTGATCGCCACTGGCGTGACGCTGCCGCTCGTCGTGATCGTGGCGCTGGCGATCGGTGCGGTCACCGGCAGCGGCGACTCCGGCTCGACCGCGGGTCCGACCTCGGGCGCGCTGCCTCCGATCACCGCGGCGGCCCCCCCGAACGGGACTGCCGAGCAAGAACCGTGCACCGCGCTGCTCGCGAAGCTGCCGGTGCAGCTCGGCAGGCTGCCAGGTCGCGTGGTGCACACGACGCCGGACAGCCCGTTCGTGGTCGCGTGGGGCGACCCGCCGGTGGTGCTGAGCTGCGGTGTGGACCGGCCCAAGGACCTCGTACCCGGCTCGTCCACCGAGTTCCTCACCGCGGGCCCGGGGAACGGCCCGTTCTACGACGTGACGTCCGGCAGCGACGCGAACGTCTGGACGACGGTCGACCGCAAGCCGTACATCTCGATCGCCGTGCCCTCGAGGTACCAGGGCGCGGACGTCCTCCCGCCGCTATCGGAGGCGATCGCCGCGGCACTCCCGGCGGTGTGCACCACCGACCCCAACGAGCCCGACGTCGCCAAGCTCTGCACCCGCCGCAAGTAGCAGCCCCCCAAAGTTGTCCCGGCCTCGCCCGCGTATAGCCCGGGCGAGCCGGGACAACTTCAGGTTTCAAGACGGCGGTGGGCGGCTTCGTCGGCGGCTCGGGCGAAGGCGCCGAGCAGGCCTTGCAGGGCGAGCGGTCGCATCCGGTCGAGGATCGCGACGACCTGCTCGTGGTCGAGCTCGCCGCGCTGATAGGGCCCCCAGATCGCGCGCGCGAACAGCTCGGTGAGGCCGTTGGCCACCGCCGTCGCATGCTCCTCGATGATCGCGGCGGACTCGCGCAGCACCGACGGCGGCACCGGCAGCTGCATCAGCTCGACCGCGTGGCCCAACATGGCCGGGGACGCGAGGAACGTGCCACCCGGCCGGCGCTCCAGCGCGCCCAGCGAGACGAAGTAGTCGAGCTGCTCGTCGTCGATCCGCCTGCCGATGCGCCGCTCCAGGCCGGCGCGGTCGAGCTCCTCGGTCTGCTCCGGCAACCACGGTGCGAGAACCGCACTCTGCACGGCGTACTCGGCCGGCGCGGCGTTCTCCGGGATCCGGGCCAGCACCCGCTGGATCGCCGACAGCGTGTACCCGTGCTTTTGCAAGGTCCGGACGAGGTCGAGCCGCATCCGGTGCCCGGCGTCGTAGTACGCGACCCGGCCGCGGCGGTGCGGCGCGGGCAGCAACCCCTCGCTTGCGTAGAAACGGAGCGTGCGTACCGTCATCCCGGTACGCGCCGCCAGCTCGTCGACGGTCAGCTCGCCGTCGGTCGCCGCCGCTGCCCGGGTCATGGCAGCCGAGCGTAGACCGCCGCGGGTGCATAGCGACACAATTACTGGCACTTGACGACTGTGACAGTAAGACTGAGACCATCTGTCGGTTTTCGACTCCGGACAGGACGGTAGGACGCATGACCGACCCTGCGAGGTCATCAATGGGCACAGCACCCGTCTTGTGCCCGACGAAGGAGGGCACATGACCGAAGCTTTCGTGTACGACGCGATCCGCACCCCGCGCGGCCGCGGCAAGGACACCGGCTCGCTGCACGGCACCAAACCCGTTTCGCTGATGGTCGGGCTGCTCGACGAGGTGCGCAAGCGCAACGTGAGCCTCGATCCGCGCAATGTCGAGGACGTCATCCTCGGCGTCGTATCGCCGGTCGGCGAACAGGGCGCCGACATCGCCCGCACGGCCGCGCTGGCCGCGGGCTACGAGACCTCGGGGCCCGGCTTTCAGCTCAACCGCTTCTGCGCCTCCGCGCTCGAGGCCGTGAACATCGCTGCGGCCAAGGTGCGCTCGGGCTGGACGGACCTCGTGTTCGCTGGCGGCGTCGAGTCCATGTCGCGGGTCCCGATGGGTTCGGACGGCGGCGCGTGGGCGCAGGACCCGGAGACCGCCTACCAGACCGGGTTCGTCCCGCAGGGCGTCGGCGCCGACCTGATCGCCACGATCGAGGGCTTCAGCCGCGCGGACGTCGACACCTTCGCCGCCGAGTCGCAGCTGCGCGCCGCGAAGGCGATCGCCGACGGAGCGTTCGCGAACTCGGTGATCCCGGTCGTCGACATCAACGGCCAGGTCGTCCTCGACCGCGACGAGTTCCCGCGGGCCGGAACCACCGTCGAGACGCTCGCCGGGCTCAAGCCGTCCTTCGCCGCGGTCTCCGAGATGGGCGGCTTCGGCGCGGTGGCACTGCAGAAGTACCACTGGGTCGAGAAGATCAACCACGTCCACACCCCCGGCAACTCGTCAGGCATCGTCGACGGCGCGTCGCTGATGGTCATCGGCAGCGAGCAGGCCGGCAAGGACAACGGGCTGACGCCCCGCGCCCGCATCGTCTCGGTCGGCGTCGTCGGTACCGAGCCGACGATCATGCTTACCGGCCCGGCGCCGTCGGCGGAGAAAGCCCTCGCGAAGGCCGGCCTCTCGATCGACGACATCGACCTGTTCGAGGTCAACGAGGCCTTCGCCGCGGTCGTCATGAAGTTCATGAAGGACCTCGACGTCCCGCATGAGAAGGTAAACGTGAACGGCGGGGCCATCGCACTCGGCCACCCGCTCGGCGCCACCGGCGCGATGATCCTCGGCACGCTCGTCGACGAGCTCGAGCGCCGCGACTTGCGCTACGGCCTGGCGACCCTCTGCATCGGCGGCGGCATGGGTGTCGCCACGATCGTCGAACGCATCTGAGCCCAGCGACCACAACGGAGATCACGCAAACATGTCTGAGAACACCATCCGCTGGGATCAGGACGCGGACGGCATCGTCACGCTGACCCTCGACGACCCTAGCCAGCGCGCCAACACGATGACCGACGACTTTCGCTCGTCGCTCGCCACCGCCGTCGACCGGCTCGAGGCCGAGAAGGACTCGATCACCGGTGTCATCATCACGTCGGCGAAGGACACCTTCTTCGCCGGCGGCGACCTCAAACTGCTGTCGCAGATCAACGACGACAACGCGGCGGAGTTCGCCGCAGGCGTCACCAAGATCAAGGCCGACTTCCGGCGGCTCGAGAAGCTCGGCAAGCCGACCGTCGCCGCGTTCAACGGCGCCGCGCTCGGCGGCGGGCTCGAGATCGGGCTGGCGTGCAACCGGCGCATCGCGCTCGACAACCCGAAGGCGCAGTTCGGCCTGCCCGAGGTCACCCTCGGCCTGCTGCCCGGCGCCGGCGGCGTCACGCGCATCATCCGGCTGCTCGGCATCATGGACGGCCTGATGAAGGTGCTCGTCCAGGGCACGCGGTACAAGCCGGCCGAGGCCGTCGAGGTCGGCATCGTGGACGAGCTCGCCGCCACTCCGGAGGAGATGCTGGACAAGGCCCGGGCGTGGATCAAGGCCAACCCGGAGACCGTCCAGCCGTGGGACGACAAGGGTTACCGGATGCCTGGTGGCGCCCCGTCCAATCCCAAGGTCGGCGGCGTGCTCCCGGCCCTGCCCGGCAATCTGCAGAAGCAGCTCAAGGGTGCGCCGATGCCGGCGCCGCACCACATCATGTGCGCGGCGGTCGAGGGCGCGGGCGTCGACTTCGACACCGCGCTCGCGGTCGAGGGCCGCTACTTCGTCAACCTGGCCAAGGGCCAGACGGCGAAGAACATGATCCAGGCGTTCTGGTTCGACCTGAACTCGATCAACGCCGGCGGGTCACGCCCGGCGGGCTACGAGAAGCGCAATGCGCAGCAGGTGGCGGTGCTCGGCGCCGGGATGATGGGCGCCGGAATCGCGTACGTCAGCGCCCGCAACGGCATGACGGTGGTGCTCAAGGACGTCTCGCTCGAGGCCGCCGAGAAGGGCAAGGCCTACTCCAAGAAGCTGCTCGACAAGGCGGTCTCGCGCGGGAAGATGGCGCAAGAGAAGGCCGACGAGATCCTGGCCCGCATCATGCCGACCGCCGACTACGCCGACCTGGCCGGCTGCGACCTCGTCGTCGAGGCGGTCTTCGAGAAGGTGTCGCTCAAGCACGAGGTGTTCCAGCAGACCGAGCCGGTCGTCGCGCCGGACGCGCTGCTCGGCTCGAACACGTCGACGCTGCCGATCACCTCGCTCGCCGACGGCGTCGACCGCAAGAAGGACTTCATCGGGCTGCACTTCTTCTCGCCGGTGGACAAGATGCCGCTGCTCGAGATCATCCGCGGCGAGCAGACGTCCGACGAGGCGCTCGCCAGGGCGCTCGACTACGCGGCACAGATCAAGAAGACACCGATCGTCGTCAACGACAGCCGCGGCTTCTTCACCTCGCGGGTGATCGGGACGTTCGTCAACGAGGCGCTGGCGATGCTCGGCGAGGGCGTCCACCCGGCGACGATCGAGCAGGCGACGACGCAGGCCGGCTACCCGGTCGGCGCGCTGCAGCTGGCCGACGAGCTCAACCTCGAGCTGTTCCTGAAGATCCGCAACGAGACGCGCGAGGCCGCCGGCGACAGCTACGTCGGGCACCCGGCCGAGGCGATCGTCGAGAAGATGGTCGAGCTCGGGCGTCCCGGCCGCCTCCGCGGTGCCGGCTTCTTCGACTACGACGAGTCCGGCAAGCGCATCGGCCTGTGGCCGGGGCTCGCCGAGATCTTCCCCGTCAAGGGCGACCCGGCGACCGTCGACATCCACGAGCTCGAGGAGCGGATGCTCGTCATCGAGGCCGTCGAGTCGGCGCGCTGCGTCGAGGAGGGCGTGATCGTCCAGACGGCCGACGCCAACATCGGCTCGATCATGGGCATCGGCTTCCCGCCGTGGACCGGTGGCGTGCTGCAGTACATCAACGGCTACCAAGGCAAGACAGGACGCGGCGTACCGGCTTTCAGTGCGCGCGCCGACGAGTTCGCCGCGAAGTACGGGGCGCGCTTCGAGCCGAACCCGCTGCTGCGCAAGAAGGCCGAGAACGGCGAGACCTTCTAGTTCTCCGAACCGCCAACTCTCCAACCCGCAAGTTGTCCCGGCTTCGTCCGCGAATAGCCCGACGAAGCCGGGACAAGTTCGAAGGTGACGCGATTCGAAAGGTGACGCGACCGTGGCTGGACCGCTGGACGGGGTGCGCGTTCTCGAGCTGCCGGCGATCGGACCGGTTCCCTTCCTCGGCATGCTGCTCGCCGATCTCGGCGCGGACGTCATCCGCATCGACCGGTTGCCCGGCGCGTCCGGGCTCGGCGACGCGCTGGCGGCCAGCCCGCTGGGCCGTGGGCGCCGCTCGGTTGCCGTCGATCTGCGCAAGCCGGGCGGTGCGGAGGTGGCACTGCGCATCGCCGAGACCTGCGACGCGCTGATCGAGGGGTTCCGCCCCGGCGTCGCCGAACGACTCGGCATCGGCCCGGACGTCGTGCTGGCCCGCAACCCGAGGCTCGTGTACGGGCGGATGACGGGGTGGGGCCAGCAGGGCCCGCTGGCCGCGACCGCCGGGCACGACATCACCTACCTCGCGATCACCGGCTTGCTGCACGGCATCGGGCCGGCCGCGGGACCACCGGTGCCGCCGGCGAACTACGTGGCCGACTTCGGTGGCGGGGCGATGTTCCTGGCCACCGGGCTGCTGGCTGCGCTGCTGCACGCCCGCGCCACCGGCGAGGGGCAGGTGGTCGATGCGGCGATGACCGAGGGCGCGTCCTATCTCGGCTCGATGACCCGCACCTTTGTCTCGCGCGGCGGCTGGAAGGACGAGCGCGAGTCGAACATGCTCGACGGGGGCGCGCCGAACTACCGCTGCTACGAGACCGCCGACGGCAAGTGGGTCGCCGTCGGACCGATCGAGGCGCAGTTCTGGTCGGCGCTGGTGACGACGCTGGGCCTCGACGAGGCCGCGACGCCGACGCCGTACGCGCCGGACGACTGGGACGCCTGCAAGAAGGTGCTCAGCGACGTCTTCCGGACCAAGACCCGCGACGAGTGGGCGGCCATCTTCGCGCCGCTCGATACCTGCGTCGCGCCGGTGCTGACGCTCGCCGAGGCGCTCGAGCACCCGCACAACGTGGCGCGCGCTTCGTTCATCGATGTGGACGGTGCGCCGATGCCGGCACCGGCCCCGCGGTTCTCGGCGACACCGGGCGCAGCCCGTCCGATCCCCGAAATAGGCGGCGCGACGGCCGACGTCCTGGCCGAACTGGGCTACACAGCCCCCGAACTTGCCGAGCTCCGCACCGCAGGCGCCATCGAGTAGCCACCGCCCGGGTCTCGGACAAGACTTGACGTGTGACAACGCGACGGCTCGTCCTGATCCGGCACGCAAAGTCCGCGGACGGCCCCGTCGACGTCGAACGGCCCCTGGCGCCGCGCGGCATCCGGGACGCGCGGGCGATCGGTGGGTGGCTCTCGGACGCCGGCATCGTGCCCGACCGAGTCGTGGTCTCGCCGGCCCGCCGCGCCCGCCAGACCTGGGAGGGCGCGGCCGCACACCTGACCATCGCGCCGGCGCCGGACGTCGACGGCCGCATCTACGACAACGAGGTCGCCGCGCTGCTCGCGATCGCGCGCGAGACGCCGGACGACATCGGGACGCTCGTCCTCGTCGGGCACAACCCGTCCTTCGGTGATCTCGCGTACGCGCTGGACGACGGCAACGGCGGCGCCGAAGCGCGCGGGGAACTGCGCACCGGCTTCCGGACGAGCGCCATCGCCGTCTACGACGTGCCGGGGAGCTGGGCGCAGCTCGACCTGCATGCCGCCACCCTCACGGCCTGCACCGCGCCACGCGGCTAGGCAACGCCGTCGTACCAGTTCAGCACCCGACGCGCTCGGAGCGTGTT
Source organism: uncultured Actinomycetota bacterium (assembly GCA_963797455.1). Taxonomy (GTDB): domain Bacteria; phylum Actinomycetota; class Actinomycetes; order Mycobacteriales; family Jatrophihabitantaceae; genus Jatrophihabitans. Next base: position 384,809 of record CAWCPK010000002.1, read on the forward strand.
CCAGCGACTGGGGTGCCCGTCGCCGTCCTCCATCGAAAAGTGCACCGCGCCGGGGTGCGTGTCCTCCAGCAGCCAGGTGCCGTCCGGCTGCTGCTTCGAGCGCAGCGTCTCGACCGCCTCGGCCAGTCGCGGATCCGGCGCGTCCCCGACGGCGCGGAAGTAGTCCAAGGCCCACAGCACGTCGTAGTGCCACCATGTCGGGAAGGAGAACTGCAACCAGTCCGGGTCGACCACCTCGCCGGTGCTCAGCCGCCGGAACAGCCGGCGCTCGAGCAGGTACTCCTGCCCTCGGCGGCGCGCCGCGACGGCCTGCGCCGAACCACCGGTCGCCCGCTCGTGCTCGAGCAACCCCTCGAGCACGCAGAGCGTCGTCGCGAACGACGCGCGCACCGATCCGTTCTCGGTCTCGCAGTTCCAGCCGCCGTCGGCGAGTTGCTCGCCGAGCAGCCGGGCGACGATGCCGTCGACGTCCATTCCGAAGTAGTCGCCGATCGCGACGGTCCGCCCGTTGATGCACGGCTCGACCTCGCCGGCGAAGAACGGCTGCCCGGCGTGCTCCCACCGGCAGTTCTCGCGCACCAGCGCGACCGCCTCGCGGACCGCCTGGGCATTCGGGTCGATGCCGAAATCGCGCAGCAGCTGCAAGGTGGGCAGCGTGGACGTCCAGGGCTGCCCCTGGGAGAAGTCGCCGCGGAAGTCCGCCGGGAAGCACGCCCCGCCCGCCCACTGGCCGTCGTCGCCGCGACGCGCCAGCAACCCGGCGCCCCACCCCTCGGCCGCGACGCGCGCCCGCTCCGCAGCCACCACCTCGGGTGGCGCGTCGCTCAGATCACGCAGCACCTGCCAGCGCAGCGCAGGGTCGCTGTCGAGCAGCCAGTCCAGGACATTCATGCGCCGAAAGTAGACCCGGCCCCCGACAGCTGCCTCGGGTCAGCGGCTACGGGCCAGGCGGGGACGATACGGTCCGCTCAATGGCACCGCGCCGCACGGCGAACAGCACATAGCCGTAGCTGAGCCCGACGCGCTCGGGATGTGCGGACAGCCAGCCTTCGGCGACCGGCCGAGGGAACTCCATCCGAAGGACGCTCTCGAAGTCCGCGCGCGAGCCGAACCGCCACTCGCTCATCACCTCGAGCCGGTCCGCTCCACGGGCGCGCCACCACTCGTCTGTGACGTCGGCCCGACCCTGCGGCGCTGCCCACTCACTGATCGCCAAGAGGTCGGCGAACTCGCCCGAGCGCTGGTCGTTGTCGACGACGACGAGCGCTCCGCCCGGCCGCAACACGCGCAACACCTCGGCCAGCCCGGCATCGCAACCCGGCGGAAAGAAGTATGCGAAGCGCGCGTGCGCCACGTCGATCGACGAATCGCGCAACGGCAGGTGCTCAGCCGAGCCGTGCAGCACCGACGCTCCCCCCGGTCGCGCACGGGCCAATTCCAGCAGCGCGGGATCCGGTTCGACGCCGGTGACCTGCGCCGCCTCGGCTGCGTAGCGCGGTAACCAGAAGCCGCTGCCACAGCCGAGATCGAGCAGGCTTCGACCGCGCCACGGTGCCACCTCCCGCATGGCGTCGAGCACGCGGCCGTCCGGGTCCAGTGCGCGGTTCTCGATCTCGTACAGCTCCGGGTGGGCGCCTTGGTTTCCGGCGCGGGCGAAGTCGGGGAACGCGGGTTCAGCCATTCGCGCGGCGCAGCGCTGCGGCGATCAGTCGGTCGACCAGCGTCGGGTAGTCGACGCCGGACGCGGCCCACATCTTCGGAAACATCGAGATGTGCGTGAAGCCGGGCATCGTGTTGATCTCGTTCACGATGACCCGGTCGTCCGGCGCGATGAAGAAGTCCACCCGTGCGAGCCCCGAGCAGTCGAGTGCGGTGAAGGCCCGGCACGCCGCGTCCTGGACCCGCGCGGTGACCTCCGGAGCGAGCTTGGCCGGGATGTCGAACTCGCACGCGTCGTCGAGGTACTTCGCGTCGAAGTCGTACCAGTCGTGCCCGGGCAGCAGCCGGATCTCGGCGGGGACGCTCGCCTCCGGCAGCCCGTCCGCGTTCTCCAGGACGCCGCACTCGATCTCGCGGCCGGTGACCGCCGCCTCGACGAGCGCCTTCGCGTCGTAGGCGAACGCGAGTTCGACGGCTTCAGCGAGCTCGTCCCAGTCGGTCACCTTGGTGATGCCGACGCTCGATCCGCCCCGCGCCGGCTTCACGAACACCGGCAGGCCGAGACGCCGCAGGTCGACCGACGAGTAAGGCCGGCCCCGGCGCAGCACCGCGAACTCCCCCGCCTCGAGGCCCGCCGAGCGCAGCAGGATCTTGGTGAACTCCTTGTCCATGCCCGCGGCGCTGGCGAGCACCCCGGCCCCGACGTAGGGGATGCCGGCCATCTCGAGCATGCCCTGGATCGTGCCGTCCTCGCCGTAGCGGCCGTGCAGCACCGGGAACACGACATCGACCGACTCTAGGATCTGGACGGCCGCGCCGGGCTCGAACACCATGAGCGACTGGGACGTAGGGTCGACGGGGAGCATGACCGACGTCCCCTTCTCGACCTCCGGCAGGGCACGGCCGGTGATCTGCAGCGACTCGGGGCTGGCGTCGGTGAGCATCCACTGCCCGGACGGGGTGATTCCCACCGGGAGGACGTCGTACTTGTCCGGGTCGAGGGCGCCGATCACGCTGCCAGCGGAGACGACGGACACGCCGTGCTCGCTGCTGCGCCCGCCGTAGACCACTGCCACCCGGATGCGTCGTGCCATGGGGTCCGACCCTACCGGGGCGCGTCGCGTCAGCTTTCCGACTTCATCGATCGCGACATGAGCAGCTCGAGCATCTGCGGCGGCGTGATGCGCCCGAAGCAGACTGCTTCGACGGCCTGAGTGATCGGCACCTCCACGTCGTGCCGCTGCGCGAGCTCGAGGATGGCTCGGCAGGACTGCACGCCCTCGGCGACCTGGCCGTGCGTCGCCGCCAGGGCCTGCGCGATCGACTCGCCGCGGCCCAGCCGCTCACCGAACGTCCGGTTGCGCGACAGGCGCGAGTTGCAGGTCGCCACGAGGTCGCCGAGCCCGGCGAGCCCGGCGAAGGTGAGCGGGTCGGCGCCGAGGCACTCCCCCAGCCGGGCCGTCTCGGCCAGCCCGCGGGTGATGATCGAGGCCACCGTGTTGTCGCCGAAGCCCATGCCCTGGCCGATGCCGCACGCCAGCGCGATGACGTTCTTGATCGCCCCGCCGAGCTCGCAGCCGACGACGTCGGTGTTGGTGTACGGGCGGAAGTACGCCGTCCCGCACAGCTTCTGCACCTCGGCCGCACGCGCTTCGTCGGCGCACGCGATGACGGTCGCCGTCGGCTGTTCCTCGGCGATCTCGCGGGCCAGGTTGGGCCCGGTGACGACCGCGATCCGCTCGGCGGGCGCGCCGGTGAGCTCGGCGATGACCTCGCTCATCCGTTTCGTGGTGCCGAGCTCGACGCCCTTCATCAGGCTGACGAGGGTCGCGTCCCGCGGGAGGTCGGGAGCCCAGCGGACCAGGTTGGCGCGCAGCGACTGCGCGGGGATCGCGAACGCCACGAGCTCCGCGTCGCGCACGGCCGCGCCGGCGTCGTGTGTCGCGAGCAACGCATCCGGGAGCTCGACGCCGGGCAGGTAGTCGACATTGCGGTGCTCGTCGTTGATCTGGGCGGCGAGCTCCGGACGCCGGGCCCACAGCGTGACGTCGTTGCCGGCGTCGACGAGAACCTTCCCGAACGCGGTCCCCCACGAGCCCGCACCGAGCACGGCGGCCCTGCTCATTTCGAGGCCCCGGCACAATCGTGGAGGGCCAGCGGAGCGATTTCGTGCGGTGAGATCATGCCGCGTCGCCCGGGCTCTTCGCGTCCGGCTTCTGCTCGGTGCGCCGAACCCAGTGGTAGAGGTCGCCGGCCGGCTCGGGCACGCCGCGCAGTTCGGCGACGTCGGCGCGCAGCCGCCGCATGATGACGTCGGTGACCTCGCGCAGCACCCTCGCGTTTGGCTCCCGGCCGCGGAAGGCGCTCAGGTCGACGGGCGCGCCGAAGGAGATGACATGCCTCGGACGCGGGATCAGCTTGACCCGTTTCTTGTAGAGGTCGAACTGGTCCTGCACACCCCATTGCGCGACCGGAATCACCGGCACGTCGGGCACCAGCGTCGCGAGCCGGGCGGCGCCGGTCTTGCCAGCCATCGGCCAGCCGAGTGGGTCACGGGTCACGGTCCCCTCGGGGTGCAGGACGAGGACGCCGCCGCTGTCGAGCGCCGCGATCGCCGCCGCGAGCGACTGGCGGGCGTCGACCGTCCCGCGCTTGACCGGGATGTGGCCCATCTTGTGCATCGCCCAGCCCACCACGGGCACGTCGAAGAGCGACTCCTTGGCGAGGAAGCGCGGCGTCCGGGCGGCGTCGAGGATGAACTTCGACACCAGGAAGGGATCGAGGTGCGACACGTGATTGGTCACGACGATCATCGGTCCCTGCTGCGGGACTGCATCGATGTTGCGGTAGCGCACCTTGACCAGCGCCGAGACAGGGTAATAGAGGACGAGCCACACGAAACGCCAGCCGGGGCCCATCTTCTCGCCGTACCCCGGTCTGCGCAGTTTGTGGAGTCTCGCCACCACCATCTCCTCTCGATCGGATGCAGTCTGCCGCATCGCAGGCCAACACCTCGACAGACCGTCCGTTCGTACACTCGTAACTGTGCATTGGACCGTCGTCATCCCGGCCAAGGCGCTGCCCGACGCGAAGTCCCGGCTGCTGCCGGCGAGTTCCGACGCGGCTGCGCACCGGCGCCTGGTCGAATCGATCCGCGCGGACACGATGTCGGCCGCCCGCGCCGCGGAGGGCGCGGCCCGGATTCTCGTCGTCGCCGACCGCCCCGGCGTGCCTGACGCGCTCGTCCAGACCCGGCCCGGGCTGAATGCGGCGCTCGCCGAGGCCGCCGATTACGCTTCCCGGGCCTGGCCGGCCGACGGCGTAGCGGCGCTGGTCGGCGACCTGCCCGCGCTGCGGCCCGAGGCACTGTCTGCCGCGCTGGCCGACGCGGCCAACCACGCCCGGTCGTTCGTCGCGGACGCCGCTGGCACCGGCACCACGCTGCTCGCGGCATTTCCCGGCACCCCGCTGCGCCCCGCATTCGGCCCGGACTCGGCCGCCCGGCACGCCGCGGTGGCCGCGCCGCTCGACGCGGCGCCGAGCCTGCGCCACGACGTCGACACCGCGGACGACCTGGTCGCCGCCGCCGGATCTCGGGCTCGGCCCCGCGACCTCCGCCGTCCTCGACCGGTGCGGCCGTAATGGACAGTTCAACTTGTGACGGCATGATGGCGCCATGAGCAGAGACGGTTCGCGAGCTTTGACGATCGGGGACCCGGGTGCTGATTCGGTGCCCGGACGGCGATCTCGCCGAAACCACCGTCCACGTCGACGACCTGCCCGACGACCGCTTCAGCAACCGGGAGCTGTCGTGGCTCGCCTTCAACGAGCCGCGTCCTGGCCCTGGCCGAGGACGAGACGCCAACCGCTGCTCGAACGCGTGAAGTTCCTCGCGATCTTCGCCAGCAACCTCGACGAGTTCTACATGGTTCGCGTCGCCGGGCTGAAGCGCCGCGCCGACATGGGGCTGCAGGTGCACGTCGGCGGACGGCCTGTCGCCCCGCGAGGTGCTCGCCGCGCTCGCCGAACGCACCCGCGAGCTGGTCGACCGGCACGCCCGCTGCTTCCGCGACGACGTGACGCCCGGCGCTGGCGGCGGAGGGAATCCACCTCCGGCGCTGGGACGACCTCGACGACGAGGAGCGGTCCAGGCTCGCCGACTACTTCGAGTCGAAGGTGTTCCCGGTCCTGACCCCGCTGGCCGTCGACCCGTCCCACCCGTTCCCGTACATCTCCGGGCTGTCGCTGAACCTCGCCGTCCTCGTGCGCGACCCGGACGGCGAGCTGCAGCGCTTCGCCCGGGTGAAGGTCCCGAACAACGTCCCGCGCTTCGTGCGGGTGTCGCACAGCGTCGACGAGGTCGGAGTTCCTGCCGCTCGAGGACCTCATCGCCGCCCACCTGCCGATGCTCTTCCCGGGCATGGACGTCGTCGAGCACCACCTGTTCCGGGTGACCCGCAACGCCGACTTCGAGGTCGAGGAGGACCGCGACGAGGACCTGCTGCAGGCGCTCGAGCGCGAGCTCATGCGGCGCCGCTTCGGCCCGGCCGTGCGGCTCGAGGTCACCGACGACATCGACGACGAGGTCGTCGACCTGCTCGTCAGCGAGATCGACGTCGACGCCGACGACGTGCTGCGGGTGCCCGGGCTGCTCGACCTCAGCGCGCTGTACCAGATGTACGACATCGACCGTCCCGGGTTGAAGGATCGGCCGTTCGTCCCCACGACGCACCCGCGCTTCGCGGAGGGCGAGGCACCGAAGTCGGTCTTCGCGACGCTGCGCGACGGGGACGTCCTCGTCCACCATCCGTACGAGTCGTTCGCGACGAGCACGCAGCGCTTCATCGAGCAGGCCGCGGCCGACCCGCGCGTGCTCGCGATCAAGCAGACGCTGTACCGGACGTCCGGTGACTCGCCGATCGTCGACGCCCTGATCGACGCCGCCGACGCCGGCAAGCAGGTCGTGGCCCTCGTCGAGATCAAGGCGCGTTTCGACGAGCAGGCCAACATCAAGTGGGCCCGTGCGCTGGAGCGCGCGGGCTGTCACGTCGTCTACGGGTTCATGGGGCTCAAGACACACTGCAAGACCTCGCTCGTGGTGCGCCAGGAGGGCAATCAGATCCGCCGCTACGCCACATCGGCACCGGCAACTACAACCCGAAGACCGCCCGCATGTACGAGGACCTCGGGCTGTTCACCGCGGACGCGGACATCTGCGCCGACCTGACCGACCTGTTCAACGTGCTCACCGGGTACTCGCGCCAGACCGAGTACCGCTCGCTGCTCGTGGCTCCGCAGGGCATCCGCGCCGGGCTCATCGAGCGGATCGAGCAGCGAGATCGAGTTCGCCCGCGCCGGCCGCCCGGCGCACATCCGGTTCAAGACCAATCACCTCGTCGACGAGCAGACGATCGACGCGCTGTACCGCGCGTCCCGGGCCGGCGTCCGCGTCGAACTGCTGGTGCGGACGTTCTGCACGATCCGTGCCGGCGTGCTGGGGCTTTCCGAGAACATCCGGGTGCGCTCGATCCTCGGCCGGTTCCTCGAGCACTCCCGGATCTACCACTTCGGCGGCGCCGGCAGGCCGGAGTACTGGATCGGCTCCGCGGACCTGATGCACCGCAACCTCGACCGGCGCGTCGAGGTGTTGTGCGAGGTCTCCGATCGGCAGGCGCGCGCCCACCTCGCCGGCTGCCTGGACGCCGCCTTCGATGACTCCACCGCGGCGTGGGACCTGCAGCCGGACGGTGAGTGGATTCGCTCCGCCGGTGCCCACAACGACTTCCAGGAGCTGCTGATGAGGCGGCTGGCGGACCGCGGCGAGTAGTCGATGCCTAGGCGAGGACCGACGCCGGACGTCCGTGCCGCCGGTGGTGTCGTGTGGCGGCTGGCGGACGGCAAGGTCGAGGTCGCGATCATCCACCGGCCGCGCTACGACGACTGGTCGCTGCCCAAGGGCAAGCTCGAAGAGGGCGAGACCAACCTCGCCGGTGCCGTTCGAGAGGTCGCCGAAGAGCTCGGTTCACACGTGGCGGTGTCGCGGCGCATCGGCGAGGTCATGTACGACGTCCCGGTCGGAAGGAAGCTGGTCACCTACTGGGTGATGCGCCACCTGGACGGCTAGTTCGCTCGCACCGACGAGGTGGACGCTGCGCAGTGGCTGCGCCCGAAGGCGGCGCGGGATCTGCTCACCTATGACTTCGACCGGCGGGTGATGGCGGAGTTCGCGTCCGTGCCGATCCCCGATTCGGTGATCCTGCTCGTCCGCCATGCGAAGGCTGGAAAGCGCACTGAGTGGCGCGGCACGGACAACGACCGCCCGCTCGAGCCGGCCGGCGAGGCGCAAGCCGCGCGGCTGGCGATGTTGCTCGCGTTGTTCTGCCCCGACAGAGTCGTGTCCGCCGAGCCGGCGCGCTGCGTCGAGACGGTGCGCCCGCTCGCCGAGCGGCTCGGGCTCGTCACGCAGATCGAGCCGGTGTTCGGCGACGAATCGTTCGCGGCGTCCCCGTGGGCGAGCGAGGACGCGGTGCTGGCGCTCGCCAAGCCCGGCAAGGTGAGCGTCGTCTGCAGCCAGGGCTCGACCATTCCCGGCCTCGTCGACCGGCTCGGTCGCGGCGTCCTGGACTCGGACACGAGGAAGGGCGCGTTCTGGACCCTGTCGGCCGTCGACGGCATGGTTGTCTCGATGGACTACTACGAGGACGCACTCCGCTGACGTCCTTCGGCGGTCATGTCGCGGCCCGGCGGTGGTGACGGCCAACCTGCAACATGATCGACCCGAGCGTCACTACTTCTTGGCCGGCGCCTTCTTCGCGGCCTTCTTCGCCGGCGCCTTCTTCGCGGCCTTCTTGGCCGGCGCCTTCTTCGCGGCCTTCTTGGCGGGTGCCTTCTTCGCGGCCTTCTTGGCGGGTGCCTTCTTCGCGGCGCCTTGGCCGCCACCTTCTTCGTTGCCTTCTTCGCGGCTGCGGACTTCTTCGCCGGCGCCGACTTCTTGGCGGCCTTCGCGGGTGCGGACTTCTTCGTGGCCTTCTTCGAGCCGCCCGACTTCTTGACCGCCGCTGCCGCCCTGCCCGGCGCCTCACGCACCGCCTCGGCGGCATCCTTCACGGCCGTGGTTGCGCGGTCCTGCGCGTCGCGCACGCGGGCCGCGGCCTTGGTGACGGCCGCCTGCGCCTGCGCCGTGCGCTCGTGGGTGAACTCGCGCGCGCCGCTCGCGATGGCCTTGAACTCGGCACCGGGACGGAACGCCGGGACGCGCGATGCAGCGACTTTCACCGGCGCGCCCGTCGCGGGGTTGCGCGCTGTGCGCGCGGCGCGGTCGCGACGCTCGAACACTCCGAAGCCCGTGATCGCCACCTTCTCGCCACGGGCGATCGTTGCGTAGACGCTGTCGATCACCGCGTCGAGAGCAGCGGCTGCGCGCTTCCTGTCACCGTCGAGACGCTCAGCGAGCATCTCTACGAACTGAGCCTTGTTTGGCACGAGTCCTCCCAGGACGTGTGGCCGACCTCGTTGGTCGCTCGCACGACACGCTAGTGCTGTCCGGCGGCGCCGAACAACGAGAACCGCCTATCTGGCAGGAGATTTGTGTTGACGACGCGGCTCACGCCGTGACGCTGGGCAGCCACGGTTTGCGGTCACGCTCGTACTCGGCGATGGCGTCGGTGTGCCGCAGCGTCAGACCGATGTCGTCGAGGCCTTCCATCAATCGCCAGCGCGTGTAGTCGTCGAGTTCAAAGGAATGCACCGCGGCAAGATGCTCGGGTCGCATGCTCCCCTCGCCCTGCCAGCGCACATTGCGCTCGACGACGTCCACGGTGACCTCGGTGTCGGGCGTCTCCTCGATGTCGTCCCACAACCGCTGGACGACCTTGTCGGGAAGCTGCACGGTGAGCAGCCCGGACTTGAGCGAGTTGCCGCGGAAGATGTCGCCGAAGCGCGGTGAGATGACGACCTTGAAGCCGTGGTCCAGCAGCGCCCACACCGCGTGCTCGCGCGAGCTGCCGGTGCCGAAGTCCGGCCCGGCGACGAGGATGCTCGCGCCCTCGTAGCGCGGCTGGTTGAGCACGAAGTCCGGCTCGTTCGTGCGCCAGGCGCTGAACAGCCCGTCCGCGAACCCGGTGCGCGTCACGCGCTTGAGGTAGACCGCCGGGATGATCTGGTCGGTGTCGACGTTGCTGCGCCGCAGCGGCACCGCGGTGCCGGTGTGGACCGTGAACTTGTCCATCCTGGTTCCTGCTTTCTCGAGTTGTCCCGGCCTCGTCCGGTCATGAACGGAGGAAGCCGGGACAACTTTCTGGGCTAAAGGTCGGCGGGGCTGGCGAGGTGACCGGTGATGGCGGTCGCGGCTGCCACCAGTGGTGAGACCAGGTGGGTGCGGCCGCCCTTGCCCTGCCGCCCCTCGAAGTTGCGGTTGGACGTCGACGCGCTGCGCTCGCCGGGCGCGAGCTGGTCGGGGTTCATGCCGAGGCACATCGAGCAGCCGGCCTGGCGCCAATCCGCGCCCGCCGCGATGAAGATCTTGTCCAGACCTTCCTGCTCGGCCTGCCGGCGCACCCGCATCGAGCCGGGCACGACGAGCAGGTGCACGCCGTCGGCGACCTTGTGACCGTCGATGACGTTCGCCGCCGCGCGCAGGTCCTCGATGCGCCCGTTCGTGCACGAGCCGACGAACACCGTCTCGACCTTGATGTCGCGCAGCGGCGTGCCGGCCGTCAGCCCCATGTACTGCAGCGCCTTCTCGGCGGCGACCCGATCACTGTCGTCCGCGAAGCTGGCCGGGTCGGGAACGGCCGACGACAGTGGCGCACCCTGGCCGGGGTTGGTGCCCCAGGTGACGAACGGCGCCAGCGTGCTGGCGTCGAGCTCGACCTGCGCGTCGTACTCCGCGTCCGGGTCGGTGCGCAGGCCCGTCCAGTACTCGACGGCGGCGTCCCACTCGGCGCCCTTGGGCGCGTGGTCGCGGCCCTCGAGGTAGTCGAACGTCGTCTGGTCGGGCGCGATCATGCCGGCCCGCGCGCCCCACTCGATGCTCATGTTGCAGACCGTCATGCGGCCTTCCATCGACATGTCCTCGAAGACGCTGCCGCGGTACTCGACCATGTAGCCCTGGCCACCGCCCGTGCCGGTCTTGGCGATCACGGCGAGGATGACGTCCTTGGGCGTGACGCCGTCGGGCAGCTCGCCGTCGACGGTGACCGCCATCGTCCTGGGCCGGTCCATCGGAAGCGTCTGGGTGGCCAGGACGTGCTCGACCTGGCTCGTACCGATACCGAACGCCAGTGCGCCGAACGCGCCGTGCGTGGACGTGTGCGAGTCGCCGCACACGATCGTCATGCCGGGCTGGGTGATGCCCAGCTGCGGGCCGATGACGTGCACGATGCCCTGGTTGTCGTTACCCATCGGGTACAGACGGACGCCGAACTCGTCGCAGTTGCGGCGCAACGTCTCGATCTGCGTGCGACTGACCTCGTCCTTGATCGAGCTCGTGCCGACCAGTGGCAACGTGTAATCGGTTGGCGTGTTGTGGTCTTCGGTGGCGAGGGTGAGATCCGGGCGGTGGACCCGGCGGCCGGCCAGCCGCAACCCGTCGAACGCCTGCGGGCTGGTGACCTCGTGGACGAGGTGCATGTCGACGAAGATGATGTCCGGCTCGCCGACCGCAGAGCGCACTACGTGACTGTCCCAGAGCTTCTCGGCCAGTGTCCTACCCACTTCATCTCCACTCTCCGCGCAAGCGTCCATGGCTTGCACTCTCACTATGTGAGACTCTAGTATCGCGTTATGGGACAGCCTAGCAGCGCGGCGGCGCGCAGCGGTATCGGTGTCGTCGACAAGAGCGTCACGATCCTGTCGTCGGTCGCTGTGCAGCCTCGCGCGCTCGCCGATCTCGTCGAGGCCACTGCCCTGCCCCGTGCGACGGCGCACCGGCTCGCCGTCGCGCTCGAGGTGCACCGGCTACTGGCCCGCGACGCCGACGGCCGGTTCGTGCTCGGGCCGCGGGTCGGTGAACTGGCCGCCGCGCTGCCCGATCCGCTGGTCATCGCGGCGGCGCCCGTCCTCGCATGGGTGCGCGACGAGTGCGGCGAGAGCGCGCAGCTCTACCGCCGCGACGGCATCGAGCGGGTGTGCGTGGCGGCGGCCGAGCGGTCGCACGGGCTGCGCACGACGGTGCCGATCGGCTCGCGACTTCCGCTCGCCGCCGGCTCCGGCGCGCAGGTGCTGTGCGCGTGGTCCGACCCGTCCTCGCTGACCGACGTCTTCGCGGCGTCGGAGTTCACGCCGCGCTCGCTGGCCGAGGTGCGCCGACGCGGCTGGGCGCACTCGGTCGGGCAGCGCGAAGCCGGGGTGGCGTCGGTGTCCGCGCCGGTGCTGACCGCGCGCGGCGACCTGCTCGCGGCGATCTCGATCTCCGGCCCGATCGAACGGCTGGGTCGCTCCCCGGGCACCCGGTTCGCACCGGTGCTGATCGCCGGCGCCCGTCGCCTGAGCACCACTCTGTCCCGTTGACACGTCCCTCTCGCGTCGACACGTCGAGTGGGCTACTTGGACCCGAGTGGGCCGTCCTAGCGGCCCACTCGGGTCCTGAGCGGCCACTCGGCGCGCGTTGCGTGGCCGCAGTAGGTGTGGAGCACGCTCGCGGATCAGCTCGCGCAGCTCGGGCGCGATTTGCCACGGCCGGCCGAAGACCTCAGCCGGCCCGTACGGGATTCCGAGCCAGCGTTCGCGTCGCAGGTCCGTACCCCGGGTGATGTCCTTGCGCATTCGCGGGATCTTCGCGTGCTCTTCGCCCTGGTACTCCAGCACGAGCTTTGCCTCGGCAAGTGAAAGATCCGGTTCGGCGAGCCAACCGCCCTCGGCTCGATAGACCGGCTCGTTGACGGCGAACCTGGGCAGGTCAGGAGCGGACGCCGCCACCCTCAGGTGGCTTTCCGGACGCGAGCGGGATCGCTCGTCGAGCATGGGTAATGCAGTCCGGGCGCGTCGAATACCCCGCAACCGGGCGCAGCGCCGGATCGCGTCGGCAAGCTCGTCACGCGTCGCGCCGCTACGCAGCGCACTGTCACCAGCCGCAACTAGATCGGGCACGTCGAACTGCGCTGCAAGACCGACCCAGGTGCGCGCCACCGACATCACGGGCAGGCCATCAACGAACGCACGGTCGGCCTCGCCCAACGTGAACCGGTGCGCGCAGAACTCCGGACGCTTCGTGCGCGTCATTGCGCGCGAGGCGCGCTCCGGTTGTGCGCTTGCGAGGTGGACCTCGTCCGGGCAGGCCGGCAGCCAAAGCCCGTGGAGTCGGGCAGCCGTCGTTGCGCAAACCAAGGTGTCGTCCGCGCAGGTTTCGATGGCAGATGCGCAGCGCGCGCGAAGATCGTTTACGGCTCCGGCTGGCAGCCAACAACGTTGCGCGATGCGCACACCATCTCGACGGACCATGACAAACAGGATGGCGCGACCGCGGTGTTCGGCGAGGCGCCTGTGGAAAACCCGCCTCCGCCGCACCGCCGCACACCCCGAGTGGGCCGTTCGGACCCGAGTGGGCCGTCCTATCGGCCCACTCGGGTCCAGATGGCCCACCCGGCGAGATGGTGTGCGCGCGGCTACCAGTTCGTCGCGACGTAGGTCGTCTCGAGGTACTCGTCGATGCCCTCGAAGCCGCCCTCGCGGCCGAGCCCGGACTGCTTCACGCCGCCGAACGGCGCGGCGGGGTCGGAGACCAGGCCGCGATTGAGCCCGATCATGCCGACCTCGAGCCGCTCGCACACCCGCAGGCCCCGGGCGAGGTCGCCGGTGTAGACGTAGCCGGTGAGCCCCATCTCGGAAGCGTTCGCGATCGCGAGCGCGTCGTCCTCGTCGCGGACCTTGATGATCGGCGCGACGGGGCCGAACACCTCCTCGACGGCGACTGCGGAGTCGCGCGGCACGTCGGTGAGGACGGTCGCCGGGTAGAAGAAGCCAGGACCGTTGCCGCGCTGCCCGCCGACGACCGCGCGAGCACCCGCACCGATCGAACGCTCGACCTTGTCGGCGATGCCCTCGACCGCGTTGGCGCTGACCATCGGCCCGAGCTGGGTCTGCTCTTCGGTACCCGCACCCATGCGCAGCGACCCCATCCGCCGTGCGAGGCGCGCCGCGAACTCGTCGGCCACCGACTCCTGCACCAGGAACCGGTTGGCCGCGGTGCACGCCTGCCCGCCGTTGCGCATCTTCGCGAGCATCGCCCCGTCGACGGCGGCGTCGAGGTCGGCGTCGTCAAGAACGAGGAACGGGTCGTTGCCGCCCAGCTCCATCGAGGCGTTCACGATGCGCTCGGCCGCCTGCTTCAACAGGATCCGGCCCACCTCGGTCGAACCGGTGAACGACAGCTTCCGCACCCGCGCATCGTCCAGCGCGACCCCGACCAGCTCCGACGCGTGATCGGTCGTCAGCACGTTCACCGTCCCGGCCGGGGCACCCGCCTCGGCGAGAAGCTGGGCGAGCAGCAGCGCGGTCAGCGGCGTCTCATGCGCCGGTTTCAGCACGACTGTGCACCCCGCGGCCAGGGCCGGGCCGATCTTGCGGGTAGCCATCGCGGCCGGGAAGTTCCACGGCGTGAGCAACAGCGCCACCCCGACCGGCTTGCGGAAGGTCAGGATGCGATTCGCCCCGGACGGCGCCGTCCGCAGCTCCCCGCCCACGCGGACGGCCTCTTCGGAGAACCAGCGGAAGAACTCCGCGGCATAGGTCGCCTCGCCGCGTGCATCGGTCAGCGACTTACCCATCTCCAGCGACATCAGGTACGCGAGCTCCTCCCTGCGCGCCACCATCAGCTCGAACGTCTTGCGCAGCACCTCGGCGCGTTCCCGCGGCGGCGACGCCGCCCAGCCGGGATGGGCCTGCGCCGCCGCGGAGACCGCGGCGGCGACGTCGTCCGCGCCGGCCCTGGGCACCGAGCAGATGGCTTCGCCCGTCGCGGGGTTCAGGACGTCGAAGCTGCCCTTCGATCCGTCGCGCCACTCGCCGCCGATGAACTGCTGCGTCGGAGTTCCTGCGGGAAGCGTCATCTGTTACCTCCGATAACTGTCGCCCGCCGCTCAGCTTGCCACCGGTGCCGTTTCGAGAAACACCCGCAATGGTGCTTGCCAAGTCAGTGCACGGTTGTGCACCATTCATCCTCAACCGCACAGAGGAGACGGCATGCGATCGGACGAGCTGCGCGACGCGGGTTCGCTGGCCGGCACCGCGTTGGGGGAGATCGCCGAAGTCGCACAGGGTGTGCACCACGCGGTCGCCACCCGGCTGTTCAGCCTCGCCGGTAAGCCTGCCGAGCCGATCCGCATGCTCCACGACGGCATCGCGACGGTCGCCCACGGCTCGACCCGGCTCGTCGCGAGGTACCTGCCGCCCGCCGCCGGGCTCGTCGCGGGCGCGTTCCGGGACCCCGCCGCGGAGTCGGCACACGACGTGCCGCGCGGCCGGTTCATCCTCGGCGCGATCAACGGGTTCCTCGGCGACCGCATCGCCGAGGAGCAACCGGCGCTGGCGCCGCAGATGCGCACTCGACTGCACGGCGGCCGGCTGCGGCACGTCCCCGGCAACCTCGCCGCGGACGCAGCGCAGGCCGAGACCACCGGCCGCATCGTGCTGTTCATCCACGGGTTGTGCGAGACCGATCTCTGCTGGTCCTTCGCCGCCGAGAAGCGATGGGGCGACCGGACGTGCACGTACGGCTCGCGGCTGCGTGACCACGACGGCTGGACGCCGGTGTACCTCAACTTCAACACCGGCGTCCGGGTCTCGGCCAACGGGCTCGAGCTCGCCGAGCAGCTCGAGGAGCTCGTCCACCTCTGGCCGGTCGAGGTCACCGAGATCGCACTGGTCGGTCACTCCCTGGGCGGCCTCGTGGCGCGCAGCGCGGCGCATCAGGGCGATCAGCGCGGGCACGAGTGGCTCGGCTCGTTGCGGCACATCGTCGGACTGGGCGCCCCGCACCTCGGCGCACCGCTCGAGCGGTTCACCAACTGGGGAACGCACCGGCTGGCCCGGCTGCCCGAGACGAGACCGATCGCCACCTGGCTTAACCAGCGCAGCGTCGGCATCAAGGACATGCGCTACGGCGCCCTGCTCGAGCAGGACTGGCTCGGCTTCGACCCCGACGAGTTGCTGCAGGACCGCTGCACGCCGGCCACCCTGCTTCCGGGCGTGGCGTACTCGGTCGCGTCCGCGACGCTCTCCCGCGAGCCGCACGGCCTGTTCGCGCACGATCTGCTCGTCCAGCACAGCAGCGCGCACGGAATCGGTAAGGTGCGCTCGATCCCGTTCGACCGCGACCGCACGTTCCATCTCGGCGGCCGCAAGCACCACTTCGACCTGCTCGCCGACGCGCGCGTGTACGACCAGCTGCGCACCTGGCTCGCCGACGCGGACGGCGCCGGGCAGGCAACAGGCGAACGCACGCCACGCCGCGGCCGGCTGCGCCGCCGAGCCTCGTAGCGTCAGCCGATCAACGGCAAGGTGATGGACGAGGGCGCTGTCGCGGTGCGCTGCACCTGATAGCTGCCACCGAGCAGCTCCAGGAGCTGGTGCGGAGTCGGCAGCAGGTGCGGGAAGTCGGTCGTGTTCACGGTCACCCGGATCCGATGCCCCGCGGCGATCGTCGAGTACGTCGGGAACACCTCGACCAAGTATCGCGTGATCGCACCCTTCGGCACGGGGACGGACGCGGCCTTCGTGTACGGGTGGTACGGCAGGACCGTCGCGCCAGCGACCTGCCAGCTGCGCGAGGCGTCCAGCGCGCGCGCCGAGCCCAGGAGCGCGCCCTGCGTCAGGGGTTTCGACGTGCCGTCCGGGGCGACGTCCTCGACGTTGACCACCCACTCGGTCTCGCTGGTGTTCGCGCGCGCGTAGATCGTCGCGGCGATCGGCCCGGCGAGCGTCCGAGCCTTCGCGAACGGCGCCGTCGTGTACGTGAGCGCGGTCGGGCCGGTCTGCCCGAGCCGGTCGTCGGCGAAGCACGGCACCGGCTCGGAGAACTGACCCGTGACGAGGGTGAACGCGCCGATCATCCACTGGTCCACCGACCGATCGCAGATCGAGGACCCGACCGGCACCCACGCCACGCTGTCGGCGCCCGTCGCCGCGGTGGGTTTGCCGGCGGACAGCGTCCCGTCGTTGCGCGACAGCGCAGTGCCGCTGCGCCGGCCACTGAAGTAGAACGTGCGCGGCGTCGCGCCGGTCAGCGGGTAGGTCGTCGTCTCGGCATACCGCTGTGCGCCCGGGTCGTAGTAGTGCAGCGGCGTCGGCGTCTGCGCCATGCCGGTGTCCGCGCCGCGCAGCCAGGTGTCGAACCACTCCAACTCGAGCGAGTCGAGCGTGGCGGGCAGCGCCGCGCCAAGGTGGGTGAACGGGCCGTCGAGCAGCTGGTACCTACCTGTGGTCCGCTGCCCGGCCAGCATCGGCGCGGTGACCGGACGCCCGGCCCAGGCGTTCTGCAGCCCCGCGTAGTTGAGCGGCTCGCCGCGCTGGAACAGGTCGTACTCGCCGCCGACGAGGTAGGCGGGGATCCTGTTCGCGACGATCTTCGCGAGCACCCCGCCAGGGCTGCGGACGTGCCAGGACGCGTTGTCGTAGGAGTCCGCGCCGCCGAGAAAGGTCTTGAGAACGAACAGCGCGTTGTAGTCGACGGTGTTGGTCGCGTGCTGCAGCAGCACGGCCACCGCGTCGAGCAGGCTCAGCGGATCCACGAGCAGGTCGGCCACCGGGTTGACCAGGTTCAGCAGCGGGAGCAAGGCTCCGAGGTAGGTGACGTCGAACTCCGCGTCCGGGATGCCGCCCATGAACGCGGTGTCCCGGTATAGGTCGTTGGCGGAGACGATCGGGAAGATCGCCTTGAGCGGGGATCGCGGCCCGATCGCGCCCGCGGTCAGCATCTGGTCGATGCCGAGGTACGAGGCGCCGTGCAGGCCGACCTGGCCGGACGAGTGCGGGAGCGCGGCCGCCCACTTGACCAGCGCGACGCCGTCAGCGACCTGCTCGGGATCGAACAGCGTGAACGTCCCGCCCGAGTCGCCCGTCCCGCGCACGTCGACCGCGACGTCGATGTAACCGCGCTCGACGAAGTACGGGTCGATCCCGATCGCCGACGAGCCGGCCAGCCCGGCGGTGTCCTTGCCGTACGGGGTCTGGGTGAGCAGAACAGGAAAGGCGCCGGCCGCGACCTTGCCGGTTTCGAGGTCCTTCGGCGTCGCGATGTCGGCCCGCAGGACCGTCCCGTCCGACATGCGGACCGCGACGTCGAGCTGGCGTGCGACCCCGTACGTCGCCGTCTCAGGATGCCAGTGGTGGCCCGGCGCGGCACTGGCCGCGATCGCGTCCTGGAGCGGGTCGGTCGCCGCGCCTGCGCCGCTCGGCGCGGTCGTGACCGCGACGATCGCCCCCGCAGCGACCACAAGCACGCCGACCGAGGCCGCACCCCGCCGGGTGATCCGCATGGCTGAAAGGTACTGAAATAATGGAACGTGTTCTAGTCTGCACGGCGTGGACCACGACACCCTCGAAGACCTGCGCCAGCTCAAGTACCGCTACCTGCGCACCCTCGACCTCAAGCTGTGGGACGACTTCGCCGCGACGCTCACTCCCGATGTGCAGGCCTCGTACGGCCCCAAGCTGCGCTTCCACGGCCGCGACGCCGTCGTCGACTTCATGCGCACCTCGCTGCCGCCGGCGATCATCACCGTGCACCAGTGCCACCACCCCGAGCTCACGATCGACGGCGACACCGCCACCGGCACGTGGTACCTCGAGGACAAGGTGATCATCACCGAGCACCGGATGCTGCTCACCGGCGCAGCCTTCTACGAAGACGCCTACGCACGCGGCGCGGGCGGGCAGTGGCAGATCAGCCGGACCGGCTACGTCCGCAGCTACGAGGCTGTGCAGTCCCTGGACGACACCCCCAGCTGGAAGCTGACCGCCAACCGCTGGGCGCCGGAGGCCGACACCGCATGAAAACGAAGCCGAAGCCGAAGGGCCTCGACCGGCCGAGCACCACGCGCATCATCAAGACGATGTCCAGGGTGCACACCCGGATGTATCGCGCCACCGGTGGCCGGCTCGGCAAGAAGTGGCGCATCGGGAGCGCGGTTCGGCACCCGATCCCGGTCTGCCTGCTCACCACGATCGGGCGCAAGTCCGGCCGGCCGCGCACCGTCCCCCTCGTCTACATGCGCGACGGCGCGAACATCGTCCTCGTCGCGTCGAAGGGCGGGTTGCCGGACAACCCGCAGTGGTACGGCAACGTCAAGGCCAATCCTGCAGTCGAGATCGAGATCGGCAAGCACCGTTGCGAGTGGCGGGCCAGGATCGCCACGACCGCGGAACGCGCCCGGCTCTGGCCGCAACTCGTCGAGATGTACGCCGACTTCGCCGCGTACCAGTCGTGGACCGATCGCGAGATCCCCGTGGTGATCTGCGCGCCAGCAGGCTGATGGTGCTCGCAGCGCCGGTGCGGTATGACTGGGCTGACCCCGCGATCGCCCGCGAAGGAGAGTTCCAGTTGACCAGGAATCCGTACGACGAGCTGCCCGAGGTCGCGAGCTTCGAGGTGCGCAGCGACGACGTCACCCACGCTGAGACGCTCGCCACGCCGCAGGTGTCCGGCGTGTTCGGCGCGGGCGGCGAGGACGTCTCCCCACACCTGTCGTGGTCCGGCGCGCCGGAGGGCACGCAGAGCTATGCCGTCACCGTCTACGACCCGGACGCGCCGACTGCCAGCGGCTTCTGGCACTGGGCGGCGTTCAACATCCCGGCCGACGTGAGCGAACTGCCCACCGGCGCCAGCGGCAACATGCCGGCAGGCACCGTCGAACTCAGGAACGACGGCGGGACAGTCGGCTACATCGGCGCCGCTCCCCCGCCAGGCCACGGTGTCCACCACTATCACGTGGCCGTGCACGCCGTGGACGTCCCGACTCTCGACGTACCGCCCGATGCGAGCTGCGCGTTCCTCGGCTTCAACCTGTTCAGCCACACCGTCGGCCGGGCGATGATCGTCCCGATCTTCGAAGTTCCCGCATGACACACCAGGTGCGCGGCGTCATCGCGCGCCGCGCGCACGCCCCAGTCGAGGTGGTCACGATCAACGTCCCGGACCCGGGACCCGGCGAGGCGCTCGTCCGCGTCCAGGCGTGCGGGGTGTGCCACACCGATCTGCACTACCGCGAGGGCGGCATCAACGACGGCTTCCCGTTCCTGCTCGGCCACGAGGCCGCGGGCATCGTCGAGGCAGTCGGCCCGGACGTCACCGAGGTCGGGCCCGGCGACTTCGTCGTCCTCAACTGGCGCGCGGTGTGCGGGCAGTGCCGGGCGTGCCGCCGCGGCGAGCCGCAGTACTGCTTCAACACGCACAACGCCACGCAGAAGATGACGCTCGAGGACGGCACCGAGCTCTCCCCTGCGCTCGGCATCGGCGCGTTCGCCGGCAAGACGCTGGTCGCCGCCGGGCAGTGCACGAAGGTGGACCCGGGCGCGCCACCCGAGGTAGCCGGGCTGCTCGGCTGCGGCGTGATGGCCGGGCTCGGCGCGGCGCTGAACACCGGCGGCGTGCGGCGCGGGCAGAGCATCGCCGTCATCGGCTGCGGCGGCGTCGGGTGCGCCGCGATCGCCGGCAGCCGGCTCGTCAACGCGGCGACGATCATCGCGATCGACGTCGACGAGCGCAAGCTCTGGACGGCGAAGCAGTTCGGCGCGACGCACACGATCAACTCGAAGGGCCTCGACGTCGACGCTGTCGTGACCGCGATCCAGGACCTCACCCGCGGGCATGGCGCCGACATCGTCGTCGACGCCGTCGGCCGGCCGGAGACGTTCAAGCAGGCCTTCTACGGACGCGACCTCGCCGGCACCGCCGTGCTCGTCGGTGTCCCGACCCCGGACATGGCGCTCGAACTGCCGTTGATCGACGTGTTCAGCCGGGGCGGCGCGGTGAAGTCGTCCTGGTACGGCGACTGCCTGCCGTCGCGCGACTTCCCGATGCTCATCGACCTCTTCCAGCAGGGCCGGCTGCCGCTGGACAAGTTCGTCAGCGAGACGATCGAGATCGACGAGCTCGAGTCGGCGTTCGAGAAGATGCACAAGGGCGAGGTGCTGCGCTCGGTAGTCGTCCTGTAACCGTCCGCTAGCCCGCCGCGGTGAGCGCCGCCACGTCCTCGCGGGTCATCCGCTGGTAGAGCTGCGCCGCGGCCATGTTCTCCTCGAGGTGCGCCACGCTGGACGTCCCGGGGATCGGCAGCACGACCTGCGCCCGCGCGAGCAGCCAGGCAAGTGCCACCTGCGCAGCCGTTGCGTCGTATTTCGTCGCGAGGTCGTCGACCGGCCCACCCGGCCGCGCCAGCTTTCCGGCGGCGATCGGGAACCACGGGATGAAGCCGATGCCCTCGCGGGTGCAGTAGTCGAGGACGTCCTCGGAGTTGCGGTTGCTGACGTTGTAGAGGTTCTGGACGGTCGCGACCTCGGCCTGCTTGCGCACCTGCTCGATTTCGTCGACGGAGACCTCGGAGAGCCCGATCGCGCCGATCTTGCCCTCGTCCTTGAGCTCGTTCAGGACGCCGATCTGGTCGTCGAGCGGCACCTTCGGGTCGATGCGGTGCAGCTGGAACAGGTCGATGCGCTCGACGCCAAGGCGCCGCAGGCTCAGCTCGGCCTCCTGCCGGAGGTACTCCGGCCGGCCGACCGGCATCCAGATGTCCGGCCCGTGCCGCACGAGCCCGGCCTTCGTGGCGATGAGCAGCTGCTCCGGATAGGGATGCAGCGCCTCGCGGATGATCTCCTCGCTGACATACGGGCCATAGGAGTCCGCGGTGTCGATCAGGTCGACGCCGAGCTCGACAGCGCGGCGCAGCACCCGGATGCACCCGGCGCGGTCGTGGGGCTCGCCCCAGATGCCGGGCCCGGTGATTCGCATGGCGCCGAACCCGAGCCGATGAACGGTGCGGCCGGCGATCTCGAAGGTGCCGGCCGCCTGGTTGGCGGTCTGAGTCATGGTTGGGGTCTCCCTTCGCCCTCGTCCTACCCAACCGAGGGGGAAGCGCGTGCCTTCCCGCGGCGTTGAGTACGTTTTGAGTGCTTGCCAGCGACGAAGTCGACGTCCGAGGAGTCCCGAATGCCCACCCGCACCGCGCGTACCGCCTGGACCGGAACCCTGATGGAAGGATCCGGACAGGTCGAGCTCTCCAGTTCGAAGGTCGGCACCTACGAGGTGTCCTTCCCCAAGCGCGCGGCCGACGAGGCCGGCGGCACCACCAGCCCCGAGGAACTCGTCGCCGCAGCGCACTCCGCCTGCTACGCGATGTCGCTGTCGAGCGGCATCGCCAAGGCCGGCGGGACGCCGATCGCGCTCGACGTGCGCGCCGACGTCACGCTCGGCCCGGATCCGGCCGGCGGCTTCCGCCTCACCGGCATCCTGCTCACCGTGCGCGGTGAGGTCTCGGGCCTCGACGCGGAGGCCTTCCAGCAGGCGGCCGCGGAGGCGAAGGCCGGCTGCCCGATCAGCAAGGCACTCACCGGCGTCGACATCACACTGGACGCCGCGCTCGAGAACTGATGGCGCCTACCGCGTTCTCCGCCAGCACGGCGCTCCTCCCCGACCAGCCGGGCCGGTTCAGCGGTGCGGTCCATCCCGAGTGGACGATCGGCGGCAAGCCCAACGGCGGCTACCTGCTTGCGATGCTCGGCCGCGCCGCCGCCTCGGCCAGTCCGCACGAGCACGTGATCGCGGCCAGCGCGCACTACCTGCACTCCCCCGAACCCGGCCCGGTCGTCGTCGAGACGGACGTGGTCCGGGCCGGGCGATCGGCCAGCCAGCTGCGCGCCCGGATGATCCAGGGCGGGCAGGCCTGCATCGAGGCGCTGGTGACGACCAGCGTGCTCGATGCCGACACATTGCCGTACTGGTCGGAGGGCGTGCCCGCGCCGGGCGTGGTGGCATTCGAGGATTCGCTGCAGTTGCCGCCGGTCACTCCGACCGGCATCCCGGTCGCGCTCCTGGACCAGGTCGACCTCCGGCTCGAACCCGGGTCACTCGGCTTCGGCCGCGGCGCACCGTCCGGGCGAGGTGAACTGCGTGGCTGGCTGACGCTGCCGCACGGCGAGCCCTTCGATCCCGAGTCCCTGATCTTTGCCGTCGACGCGTTCCCGCCCGCCACCTTCGACATCGAGGCGAGCGGGTGGGTGCCGACCCTGGAGCTGACGGTCTACGTACGCGCGCTGCCCGCGCCGGGCCCCGTCCGCGTCCTGCAAAAGGCCCAGCTCATCGACGCCCAGCGGGTCGACGAAGCCTGCTGGGTATGGGACAGCACGGGACGGCTCGTCGCCCACGGCACCCAGCTCGCGGGTGTCCGGCTCGGGTGAGGCGCAGCTGAGGCCGCAATCCGGCGAATCGATGTCATATCTCGGGGGACAATGACGGTTATGAACAATCCGTCCAGCAACCGCCGTGTCAAGGCGGGGCGATCCTGGCTGGCAGACAGCCTGGGCGGACGCGGTTACCGGCGGATTCGCGAGATCGACCTCGACACGCACGCCCTGGCGCTCTGCGCGCAGCAGGTGCTGTGCACCGCTCCGCTCATCGTGGCGATCGGCGCGGTCCTGCAACGCCTGACCGACCACGGGGCGGCGTACTTCATGGACCGGTTCTTCGGCCTTTACGGCGAGTCGGCGGCCGCCGTCGACCGGCTGTTCGCACGGACGACGTCGATCAGCACGTTCGCGCTCGTGTTCGCACTGGCCACCTCGGTCGTGCTGTCGACGGGCGTCGCAGCCGTTCAGCAACGGGCCTTCGAACGGATCTGGACGCTGCCGCGGATCACCAGCCTGCGCTCCTACATCCGTCAGCTCGTGTGGGCCATCATGCTCGGCGGGTACTCGATCGTGCTGCTCTCGCTCGGCCGGGTCGGGCGCGAGCTCCACGAACACGTCGGCCGGCCGGGGCTGATGGGCATCGCCATCGTGCAAGGGGCCGTGACGTTCCTCTTCTACTGGTGGTCGCAGCATTGGCTGCTCTCCGGCCGGGTCACCTGGCGCGCGCTACTGCCCGGTGCCGTCAGCGTCGGGATCCTGACGACGATCATGTTCCGGCTCACCCGCGTGATCATGCCCTACGAGATGATCTGGCCGGTGCGCGCATACGGGCTCATCGGAGGCGTCTTCGTCCTCTCGGCTTGGCTGATGATCCTGAGCATCGTCATCTTCGGCGGCGTCTTGTTCGGCGCGCTGCTCGCCGAGAAGCGCGCGCAGGTCGCCGAGACCGCCGCCGGCTCGAACGCGAACGGCTCGAACGCGAACCGCTCGAACGCGGACGGCGCCGCCCGCTCGCCGCTGACCCCGCTCGGGTTGGCCTCGACCGCCGCCGCCGCGGCGCGCCCGCCCGACGAGCTGTCGACGCAGCTGCAACCGGACTGATCGTCGAACATGCCTTTGCAGAGCGCCGGGCTGCTGCTCTTTCGCCGCACGTCCGGCGGCGTCGAGGTGCTGCTCGGGCACCTGGGCGGACCGTTCTTCGCGCGCCGCGACGCCGGGGCGTGGTCGATCCCGAAGGGCGAGTACGGCCCCGACGAACAGCCCCTGGCCGCGGCCCGCCGCGAGTTCGAGGAGGAGTTCGGTTCGCCGCCACCGTCCGGTGTCGTGCCCGTCGACCTGGGCTCGGCGCGGCAGCGTAACGGCAAGGTGGTGACCGCGTGGGCGCTCGAGTCCGACTTCGACGCGACCGGCATCGTCAGCAACACCTTCGAGATCGAGTGGCCGCCGAAGTCCGGAAGGCGGCAGTCCTTCCCGGAGATCGACCGCGCGGCTTGGTTCGACCTCGACACCGCACGCGGCAAGATGATCGTCGGTCAGGACGTCCTCCTGGACCGGCTCCTGGAGCAGGTCGCGGCAAACTGAAACACGTTCTATAGTCCGCTGCATGAGTGCGCTGAGGGTCGTTCAGTGGACGACCGGCAACATCGGCTCCCGCTCGCTGCACGCGATTGCCGGCCGTCCGGACATGGAACTCGTCGGCGTCTACGCGCACTCGCCGGACAAGGTCGGGCGAGACGCTGCCGAGCTCGGTGGGCTCGCCACACCGACCGGAATCCGCGTGACGGACGACGTCGACGCGCTGGTCGCCCTGCGTCCCGATGCGTGCGTCTACAACCCGGTGTGGTCGAGCGTGGACGAGCTGTGCCGGCTGCTCGAGGCGGGGATCAACGTCTGCTCGACGGCCGGCTGGATCACCGGCGGCAAGCTTGCGCCGGAGGAACGAGAGCGGGTGCGCAAGGCCGCAGAGCGTGGCGGCGCGACGATGTTCGGCAGCGGCGCGCACCCCGGCTTCACCAACCTGATGTCGATCGTCGGCAGTCAGATGTGCGAGACGGTCGACCGGATCACCGTCACCGAGTCCGTCGACTGCTCGACCTACGCGTCGGGGCCGACGATGGCCGCGATGGGGTTCGGCAGTCAACCGGACACGCCTGGCCTCGAGGAGAGCGTGCGCCGGGAGAGCGAGGTGTTCGCCGAGGCGGCGGCGATGACTGCCGACGCCCTGGGCGTCGCGCTCGAACGGCTCAGCTTCGACGCGACGTTCACGGCGGCGTCGGACGACAGCGATCTGGGATTCATGTCGATCCCGCGCGGCACCGTGGCCGCAGTGCAGGGCTATCACCGCGGGTGGGTCGGGTCGAAGAATGTCGTCGCCGTCGGGTTCCAGTGGACGATGGGCTATCACGTGCAGCCGCCGTTCAAGCTCGCGCACGGCCACGTCATCAAGATCGACGGACGGCCGAGCGCGAACATCCGGATCCGGGTGCTTCCGCCCTCCGATTGGGACGAGGAGGGCTACATGGGCGCCGGGATGATCTACACCGCGATGCCGGCGGTGAACGCGGTGCCGGCCGTGGTTGCGGCCGCGCCCGGCATCGCGACCTTCAAGGATCTCCCACTGATCACCGGCCGGTTCGCGACCACCTAGCTAGTGTCTCGTTTGTTCGGTAGTTCCCCAAAGTGCAGAGAATTCTGCCGAAGGGGCGCGCTGCGCCGCCCGCAATTGAAGCGGGTCACGCCGTTTGTCACCGTGGGCGGATGACGGACGAGCTGCGCGCAGCGAGCCAGACCGAGGTGGACGCCGAAGGGCAGCTACAGTCCCTCGGCAGCTACGCGCCGGACGACTGGCGCTCGTTCATGGACTACGTCCACATGATCCATGAATACATCGCACTCGCCGACGGCGGCGAGCCGCCGCCGGACGACGTCTGGCGCGACGGCCTGCACCAGCTCGGCGATGCGCGCCGGCAGCTCGCCAACAACGCCGACGTGGTCATCCGAGACCACATCGAGCAACGCACCGCCGGCTTGGAATCCGCGCGCCACGATCTCGCCGCAGTGCTCGCTGCGCTGAACGACGTCGAGCAGGCCATTCACGACGGCGACGAGGCCGAGCGGCTGTCGCACCTCGTCTTGAAGTTGAAGGATCTCGCTGAGTTCGCGGAGGAACCGACTCTCGGACACGCATGGCACGTCGTCCACGGCGAGAAGAGCGACGAGTTGATCGAACAAGGCATCGGCAATCTCGGCCAGTACGGGGTAGAGCTGACGCTTGCGTCGCACGGCTTCTCCTCGGTCGAGGAACTGCACCGCCGGGTGTCGGGCGCGACCGAGCAGGTGACCGATGCGGCGCAGGCACTGCACTTCGAACTCCAGTTGCACGAGGACGCGCTCCGGTACTACGACTGGCCCGCGTACCAGTAGGCCGGAGGGCGCGGGGGCTCGTCGGCTACCACCGTGCGCGTGGCGCCGGACCGGGTGTTCGGCAGCGGTCGCGCTACTGGGCCTCCGCGCCGACGGGTTCGTCGGGTCGCAGTGCGGCCTGCTGGGCGGCACTGATCACCTCGAGGGCGCGTTCGAGCTTGTCGGCCGGCTCGTAGGCGAGGCCGATTCGGATGACATGGGCGACGTCGCCGAACCAGGGCCCTGGGGCCAGCAGGGTCCGCTGGCGGGCGAGGTGGGCGTGGAGGCGATCGAGGTGTTCGCGCCCGAAGGTGGCCGGATCGAGTTGGACACAGCAGAACGCCCCGGCCTGTGGGCGCAGCCACCGCATGCGATCTTGATGTGCATCGATCCAAGCCTCGACGATGTCGCGGGCCTGTGCCATGTGCGCGCCGCGGTTTGCGAGTAGCCGGTCTGCCTGGGAAAGGAGCTTGGCGGCAAGAAACTCGTCGAGGGTTCCGGAGGAGATCGCGGCGTTGAATTTCGCCAGCCGAAGCTGCTCGTACAGCTCGCGATCGGGGATTGTCAGCCAGCCGATGCGCAAGCCACCCACGCCGTAGGGCTTGGACAGCGACCCGCAGGTGAGCAGCTGCGGCGACCTGCCGGCAAAGGTGGGCGCGGGACGCGCAGCTGCGTAGGTGGCCTCGCGGTAGGTCTCATCGATCAGCAACAGCGCCTCGGGGCAGGCGCGCGACATGGCCGCGAGCAGGTGATCCACCTCGCGATCGGTGAGCGGAACACCGGACGGGTTCTGCGGGGAGGCGAACATGACCAGCTGGGTTCGCGGCGAGAGCGTGGCCTCGAACGCATCCGGGTCAAGGCGGTAGCCATCCTCGAAACGCGACTGCACGGTCGTGACGGACGCGCCGATACCGCGCAGTGCGTCCAGCATCGGCGGGTAGCACGGGCGCCCGACCACGATCTCGCCGTCGCCGCACAGCACGGCGAGGAGGAACAGCCCGGCCGCCGCGCCGCTCGTGATCAATACCTGGCGGTCTGGGATACCGTGCCGCTCGGCGACCAGGGCGCGAAGCGTCGCGTCGCCGGCCGAGGTGCCGTAAGCCAAGGTCAGATTCGCCAGCGGTTCCAGGCCCTCAGGGCCGATCACATCGGTCACCGTCAGCTCGGGTCCGATGCTCTCGCCGAGGTTGTACACGGGTTTCTCGTCGATCAGCGCAGTGATCGGACTGGCCGGAAAGCTACGCATCCAGGTGTCCTTGTCTGCTTGGTCCGCCGGTTGCCCGACCATGCTCACCCGCAGGAGATCGCGATCCAAGGGCCAATGCCGCGCAACTGGTCGTTCGCCGCCACCGCGGGGGCTCGCCGGCGCTGGTAACCCAGTAGCTCCTCCCCCGCCGAACAACCCGTGAGCCGCCAAGAGCTAGGCAGGTGCACCGGGCGGCGGCTCCGGCCGCCGGCGGGCGCTGCTCGCCGACCAATCCGAGGGCGGTTCAGCTGAACCGCCCCGACCCCGCCCCTACGCCCGTATCGCGGGCGGACCGGGACCGTCCGGCGCGGTGATCAAACGGCTGCTGTGCTCGGGACGAATCCGCACCGTCCGCACCGAACGACCAGACCGAACGGCCGGATCCGGCGACGCGGCGCCGAAACACAGCAGCACCGCACCAGCTCCTACGACCCCCGGGCACTCCCGACACCGGTCTGGCCGGACCCGGCGCGGGAGTGCACGGCGGCCGCCTCGCCGCCCAGCGTCACGCGAGTCCGGCGATCAGGGTGCCCTCGGGATCGGTGAAGTGGCCGACGACGAGTCCGCTCGGCGACGTGGCGGGACCGAGCACGCGAGTTCCGCCGAGGCTCTCCGCCCGCTGCAGCGCCGCTTCGACATCCGGGGCGCCGACGTAGAACACGGCATGACTCTCGTAGTCTTCGCCGCCGCCGACGCCGCCACGGATACCCGTCCCGTCCTCGGACGTCACGAGGTCGAGGAACCCGTAGCTCTCCGGTTCGGAAATGTTCTTCGGCAACGGGCGACGGCGTGACGAAGTCCCAGCCGAACAGGTAGCCGTATTAACTACGAAGCTGCTGTGGGTTCTTGCCGATGATCTCGAAGTGCACGACCGGATGGGCCATGACGCCTCCCGTGTCAACCCGGTCCCGGAGTCCCCGGCGAAGGCCGCAGCACGGTGCGCGGCAGCTGGGTCACCGGCGAGGGCTCCGGCAGTGCTGCTTCGGCCGTTTCCGCCGCGGGCTTGGGCAGGGTAAGGAACCCCGACTCCAGCCAGTACTTCAGGTCGTGCTCCTTGCCGTCACCGGCCGACCCCGATCGCGCCGCCTCCGACTTGCTCACCGGGCCGGGCGGCCGCGAGTCGGCCGCGTCGCGTTTCGTCCAGGGCATGCGCACGGAGCACCTTCAGTTGAGTCGGGCGCGAGTGCGGTGCATCGCGCCTCAGCGTCGAACCTACTCGGGAATGGCGCGTGCGGTTTTCGCGACGACCGGATTGGCAACACACCGGCCGGGGATCGCTCCCGCTCAAAAATCCGCACGCGCTACGCTGCCGGAGCGGCTCGACTTCGGGCCGAGTTGCCCTGGACCCCGGCGACCCATCCGACGCGACCCTCGGGGGCGGACGTCAGAGAACGCACACACAACGAGTGGACCTGGGCGACGGGCGTTGCGGCTCCCGCGACGGGCGAAACGCGGCTCTACGACTCGGCCCGCGATCTTGTCTACGACAAGCCGGCGTTGCGCGGCTGGCTGCATCTGCTGTCGTTCGTGGTGTCAGTCGTCGTGGGCATCGTTCTGATCACCAACATGCACGGGACCAGGCTCACCGTTGATGCCGTGGTGTACGCAACCGCCGTGGCCGGCCTGTTCGGAGCAAGCTCGCTGTACCACCGCGGGAACTGGTCGCCAGCGGCGGCGGCGCGGCTGCAACGTCTCGACCACGTCATGATCGTCACGCTGATCGCCGGTTCGGCCACGCCCGTCGTCGACCTGTGCGTGCCGGCGCCGTGGCGAGCCGCCGGACTCCTCACATTGTGGACATTGGCCGCAGCCGCGATCGCCGCGCGCCTGTTCTGGATGAGCGCGCCGGAGCCAGTCGTCGGCGCGATCTACATCGGGCTCGGCTGGATCGCCGGCGGCGCCGTGCCCGCCGTGTGGATCACCCGAGGAGTGACGCCCGCCGTGCTACTCGTCGTCGGCGGAGTCCTGTACACGCTCGGCGCGCTCGGCTATCACCAACGGCGACCCGACCGCTGGCCGGCGGTCTTCGGCTATCACGAGGTGTTTCACGCCTACGTCACCGTCGCTGCGGCCTATCAGTACGTCGCGATCGCGTACTTCGTGCTCTGAGTCCCGGAGCTCGGCTCGCGCGGTGCGGTTGCCGGGCGTTTGCCCGCGACATCGCGCTGTGCACCGGGCTTCCCGGGAGAATGGCCATCCGAACTGTCGTGTCCGGAGGTGCCGTGAGCCTGCAGCAGCTGTACGTGGTGCTGCTCGCCGGCGGGCTGGTGATGCTGATGAGCATCGTCGCCACTCGGGTCGCCGTGCGGGTCGGCCTGCCCAGCCTGCTCATGTTCCTTGCGCTGGGCGTCCTGCTCGGCGAGGACGTGATCGGGATCGACTTCGACGATGCCCAGCTGGCGCAGAACCTCGGTACGGCCGCCTTGGCCGTGATTCTCGTCGAGGGCGGTCTGACGACGGCGTGGCGCGAGATCCGATCGGTCGTCGCGCCGGCCGGCGTGCTGGCCAGCATCGGCGTCGGCGTGAGCACGGCGATCACCGCTGTCGGCGGCCACTACCTGCTCGGCTTCGGCTGGCAGGATGCGCTGCTCCTGGGAGCGATCGTCTCCTCCACCGATGCGGCGGCGGTCTTCTCGACCCTGCGGGTGCTGCCCCTGCCGAGGCGCGTCGCCGGGCTGCTCGAAGCCGAGTCCGGCTTCAACGACGCGCCCAGCGTCATCTTCGTCGTCCTCTTCAGCAGCGTGCCGTTCCACGTCTCCGCGGCGGCGTTCATCGGCACGGTGGCGTACGAGCTGGCCGCCGGAGCCGCGATCGGCCTCGGCATCGGCTGGATCGGCGCGGTCGCGTTGCCGCGGCTCGCGCTTCCCGCCGCCGGCCTGTACCCGTTGGCGACCTTCGGTTTGGGCATCGTCGCCTTCGCCGCCGGCGGGACCGCGCACGCCAGCGGCTTCCTCGCCGCCTACCTCGCCGCCCTGGTGTTGGCGAACAGCGGCCTCCCGCACCGCGCCGCGACCCGATCCTTCGCCGAAGGCCTGGGTTGGCTCGCCCAGATCGGGCTGTTCGTTCTGCTCGGGCTGCTCGTCACTCCGCACAAGCTGGCGCACCAGGTGTTGCCCGCGCTGGCGGTGGGGTTGATCCTGTTGCTCGCCGCCCGGCCGCTGGCGGTCGCCGCGTGCCTTTCGGCGTTCCGCATCCCGGCCAGGGAGCAGGCGTTCGTGTCCTGGGCCGGGCTCCGCGGCGCGGTGCCGATCGTGCTGGCCACGTTCCCCATCGTGCGCGACGTGCCGGGAAGCGACCGGCTGTTGGACATCGTGTTCGTCCTCGTAGTCATCTTCACGCTGGTCCAGGGGCCCGGCCTGGCGCCCCTGGCCCGCCGGCTGGGGCTGGTGCCCAGAGACGTGACCCGCGAGATCCTCATCGAGGCCGCGCCACTGGACGTCCTTGACGCCGAACTGCTGACCACCACCGTCGCGCCCAGCTCCCGGCTGCACTCGGTATCGATCCTCGAGCTGCGGCTGCCCGACCCCGCCGTCGTCACGCTGATCATCCGCGCCGGGGCAACGTTCGTTCCGACGCCCGACACGCAACTCCGCGTCGCTGACCAGCTGCTGATCGTCACAACGCGCGCTGGCAGGGAAGCCACCGAGTGCCGGCTGCGCGCGGTCAGCCGCCGCGGCCCGCTCGCCCACTGGTTCCACGAATACGGCCAGCCGTAGCGACGGTGGCCGGTCCTCCGTCGCTGCGCGACCGGGGGGCTCTACTGCGCCAGGTCGGGGTGCGCGCGACCGGCGATCAGTGGCAACTCGAGATACGTCTTGATGCCGGGCGGCGCGGCGCACACGTAGGGGATCGAGTTCACGCAGTGCATCGCGGTCGCCACGATGCCGGGGTTGCGCACCAGGCCGGCCTCCACCGACGCCGGTTGCCAGCCCTTGATCGTCACGAAGCAGTCCGGGTCACCCTTCACCTCGACCTCGAAACGCTCGCCCGGCGCCCCGAACGTCCAGGCCGGATCGAGGTGCTCCTCGCCCATCAGCCAATTGACGGCGATCCGCACCACGACCCGGTCGCCGACGACCGCGTCCCACTGGAAGCGCTGCGCGGCGACCAGACCCGGCCCGATCGTCCCGATCGGCGAGTCGATGGGCGCCGTTGCGACCGCGACCTCCTGGTGAGTACGGATCTCGGCGGCTGTCGAGAATCCCAGCGTGTCGAGGCACATGCGCACCGACTGGATGAACCCGCCGGACAGCACCTTGAGCATCGGACTCTTCATCGCCTCGTCCGGGGTGGCGCCGAAGCACATGATCCAGCGGACGACGTCCGGCGCGTTGTAGGTTCGGATGTCGGAGAACTCCTCGCCCCGGACGTAGGTCACCGCCGACGAGAGCGCGGAGAACATCAGCGGATGCAACTCGGTGATGCCGCCAGGGTTGATGCCGGTGCCGTGCAGCGTCACGCCGCCGTCCTGGCACGCGGCCTCGAGCGGCGCGGCGTCCTTGCCCGACGGGTAGAACCAACCGACCGGAGTGACGACGTTCTTGCCCGAGCGCAGCAGCGCGGCAACCTCGTCCGCGTTCGGGATGACGGGCGCGTAGACGACAGCGTCCGCGTCGAGCGCGAGGATCTCCTCGATGCTCTCTGTCGCGCGCACGCCGAGCGGCTCGATCCCGACGAGGTCGCCGGCATCCCTGCCGTTCTTGTCCGCCGAGTGGACCCAGCACCCGACCAGTTCGAGATCCGGGTGCTTCAGGACGCCCTCTATCGCGGCCCGGCCGACGCCGCCGGTAGCCCACTGGATCACGCGTAGCGTCACGACTCGTCCCCTCGGAAGAACTCGGTGCCGGCAATCGTCTCGGGTTCAGCGGCCCGTCGAGCCGACGCCCGGCCGCGCGGCCGGCTCAGGTCTCGGGCGCGTTCTGGAGCGGAACGCCCCAGGCGAGTCTCGTGCCACCGCCGGGCCGGGTGTCGACGACCATGTCGCCGCCGAGCTCCGCGGCGCGGTGCACCAGGTTCTGCAGACCGCCGCGCCGGCCGACCCCTTCCATGCCGCACCCGTTGTCGGTGATGGCCAGGCTCACCCGATCGCTATCGGCGCGCACCGCCACCTCGGCGGCAGTGGCGTGTGCGTGCCGCGCGATGTTGCTCAAACCCTCGCGCAGCACGGCGAGCATGTGCTCCGCGACCTGGTCGGGAACCACCGCGTCGACCGGCCCCTCGAAACTGAACCGCGGGCTGAAGCCGAGGACGTCCGCGGAGCTGGCTGCGACGTCGAGCAGCTCACCACGCAGGCTGCCCGCGACACCGGGACGGCGGCGCAGCGTGAAGATGCTCGACCGGATCTCTCGGACGGCGGCATCGAGCTCGTCCGTGATCATCTGCAGCCGGTGCGCGAGTGCCGGCTGGGTGACCGCCGTCGCGACGCCTTCCAGTCCGATGCCGGCGGTGAAGATCCGTTGGATGACGAAATCGTGCAGATCCCGCGCGATCCGTTCGCGCTCGGCGAGCACCTCCCGGTCGGCCTGCGCACCGGCCAGCTGCGCCTGGGTGCGCCGGCGCTCGGTGAGGTCGCGCAACATCACGCTGTGGCCGACCATGTCGCCGCGCGGGCCGCGCATCGCGGACAGTGTGGCCGCCACCTCGACCAACGTGCCGTCCTTGCGCTGCAGGACGGTGTCGAACAGGTCGACGTGGCCGCCCGCCGAGACCTGCTCGTAGTTCGTGGCGAGTTCGGCGCGCCGCTCGCCGGGGACGAGCGAGTCGACGGGGCGGCCGACCGCTTCCTCCGCCAGGTAGCCGAGCAGGCGCTCCGCGGCCGGATTCCAGCTGTCCACGGTCCGGTCCGGCCCGGTCGAGATGATTGCCACGTCGGACGAACGCACGATGGCCGCGAGCCGGGCGGCAAGCGCCTCGCCGCGCCGCAGTGCCGTGATGTCGCGTACCGCGGCGACGACGAACCCCGGCCCGTCGTCGGCCGACAGTGGCGCAAGGCTGATGTCGACCGGAAACTCCGAGCCGTCCTTACGCCGCCCACGGAGGTCCAGGCCGGCGCCCATCGGCCGCGCGTGCGGCGCCGCGATGTACTCCGAACGCTGCCGCGCGTGGACCTCGTGCACCCGTTCGGGCACCAGCATCTCGATGGGCTCGCCGTCCATCTCGTCCGCCGGGTATCCGAACATCGTGGCGGCCATGCTGTTGGTCGCGCGGATCGTGCCGCTCGTGTCCACGACGACCGCGGCGTCCGGGCTGAGCGCCAAGAATGCTTGCAGCAGCATCGTGCCGCGCTCCTGCGAATCGACCTCAGCGGGGCCGGTTCGCCCGCGGTCAGTGGACATACAGCAAGACTACGGCCGAACGCCCGACCGGCGATACGAGACCGCGTTCGGCGCGTCGGCGCTCTAGTCCCGGAAGCGGCAGAGTGCCCCGATGCCGCTGGCCGGCGCGCCCGCGGTGCGACCAGGCAGGATTCGGACGCGGGCTCCCGACAACAGCGCGGCCCGCACCGCCACGTCCACGAGCCGACCGGAGTGAATTGGCTGCTCGGTGAGCAGCGCCGCCGCGTGGTCGCGGTAGACGTGGGTGCCGTCCGCGCCGAACCACACCTCGCGGGCCTCGGCATCGGGGGCGATCAGCAGTGTCGACACGCGGTCGGCGGCGAGCGCGTCCAGCGTCTCGCAGACACCCTGCACGGCGTGCCCGGCGGGGTCGAGATAGGCGCGGAACACCCGGAGGAGGTGCAGGGTCTGCGCCTGGGCGATCTCCTCGAGTGCGCCGGTCAGTCTCGCGGTCCGCAGTGCCTGCGAACCGTCGGCCGAGCGGCTCCCGGTGATGTGCCGGACGAGCACCGTGGGATCAACGGGAAGGCGCTCCGCGAGCAGCTGCACCGCCCGTACGTCGCCGGACAGGACGATCGCCTGCGCGCCGACCTTCGCCGAACACACGGCGAGTTGGTCGGCCACCTGGCGCGCGTTGTGCCGCCAGCTGTCCTCGGCACGCCGCTGGTAGCGCGACTGCGACCAGCCCGAGCGGCCACCGGGGGCGTTGCGTTCGATCTCGTCGTCCTCGCCGATGACGACCTCGTGGTGCTGGATCGCGTTGCCGCCGGTGCTGTACGTGAGATCTGCCCCGGTGCGGTCGATCACGACGTGCACGAACGGGGGACGGGACTGGTCGTGCGCCAGCAGCGGTAGGACATCCGGCGGCAGCGTGTATCCGACCCGATCGTCGACCCCGACCTCGGCCAGTCGCTGTTCGTGCACGATCGCACCGTCGGGTGTGGCGAACAAGGCAACAGTGAACGGTGCCACCGGCGCGTGGATCAGCCGGGTGTGCAGCGAACTTATTGCGGACGCCGGCGCACCGTCGCGCGTGAGCACATCCGCGATGTGCCGGCACTGCAGCGCACGCTCGTTCTCACCTTCGATGCTGAGCCGCGCGTAGACCCACGCGACCGGTGCGAAATGCCGCACGATGTCGCGCGCCGCGGTCGGCTGCGGGCCGAAGGCCACGATCCGCTCGGGAAACGCCTTGGCCTGCACGTCGTGCGTCGTCATCGACGCCACCTCCTATGCCTGTTGGTTCTCCTCGTCGAGGCTGATCTCCAGCTGCGACGCGCTGCCGGCGACGAACACCCGGGCGTGCACGTCGTGCGCGAGTTCGACTACCGGGCGGTTCTGCGAGAAGAACAGTGCGGTGAAGCTGTTGATCCCACACTGTTGGGCGCGTTGAGCAAGCAACCGAACGAGCGCAGTGGCCAACCCGACGCGTCGCCACTCCGGGTCCACCGCCACAGCGATCTCCGCGGCCACCTTGCCCTCCGCGTCGGCCGGCAGCGCGATGTAGCGGGCGACGGCGATGCCGCGGCCACGCGCCCGCGCGACCAACGCGAAGCGGGTCGTGTAGTCGAGACGGGTGAGGGAGTCGAGCATGTCCTTGTTGATGGTCGGTGCCGCGCCGAGGAAGCGGGCCCGCAGGGTTGCCGGATCAGCAGTCCGGATCGCGTCGGCCAGCTCCGGCGCGTCCGAGGGAAGGATCGGGCAGATCTGAACTCTTCGGCCGTCGTCGAGCCGCAACCGCACTTCGTACTCGGGCGGATAGCCCGCGGGCAGCTCGGGGCTTCGACGGATCAGTCCCACAAGTCGACGGTGTCACGTCCGCCCGCTTCGGGCATGGGTCCAAAGTCACCCGCCGCGTGGTCTGCGTCGCTGTGGTGTCGCTTTCGCGGATGCCTTGCGCTGATCGGCCTGCAAAGAGGCGACGTTAGACCTTGTCACGGGGGCCCCGTTCGCGGCAGCGTGGGGTTGTGACCTCCGTGCTCGACCGCCAGGGCCTCAACGCGCTCGTCGACACGCTGGCCGCCCGTGGCTATCGGGTCGTCGGCCCGACGGTGCGCGACGACGCGATCGTCCTCGCCGAGCTCGTCCTCCGGCGCCGACCTGCCCGCCGGCTGGGGCGTGGAGAGTCGCGCCGGGCAGCTACCGCCTGCACCGGCGCGAGGACGCGGCGGTGTTCGGGCACTCGGCCGGTCCGCAGTCCTGGAAGCAGTTCCTGCACCCACCGCGCCGGCCGATCTGGTCCACGCGACGGCGACGAGCTTCACCCTGGCCGCCGACGAGGAGCCGTGCGCAGTACGCGTTCCTCGGCGTGCGCGCCTGCGACCTCGCCGCCATCGCCATGCTCGGCCGGGTCCTGGGCGGCGGCGCGCACCCGGACGGGGCGTTCGCGCGCCGCGCGACGGGGCTGTTCGTCGTCGCGGTCGGCTGCACCGAGCCCGGCGGCGCTGTGCTTCTGCGCGTCGATGGGCACCGGTCCCGCGCCCGGCCCCGGCTACGACCTCTCCCTCACCGAGCGCGATCGATGACTCCGGGCACCGGTTCGTCGTCACGGTCGGCACCGACGAGGGCGCGCGGATGCTCGACCGGACTGAACCACCGCGCGGCCACCGAGGTCGAGGTCGACGACGCCCGCGCCGCCGTCGCGGCGGCGGCCGACCACATGGGCCGCGAGCTGCCGGCCGGCGACCTCCGCACGCTGCTGCGCGACAACCGGGAGTCGCCGGTGTGGGAAGAGGTCGCCGACCGCTGCCTGACCTGCGGGAACTGCACGATGGTCTGCCCGACCTGCTTCTGCACGACCACCGAGGACACCACCGACCTCTCCGGCGAGCACGCGGAGCGCTCGCAGCGCTGGGCGTCCTGCTTCGAGCTCGACTTCTCCTACCTGCACGGCGGCAGCGTCCGGGTCTCCGGCGCGAGCCGCTACCGGCAGTGGATCACCCACAAGCTCGGCACCTGGCACGACCAGTTCGGCACGTCCGGCTGCGTCGGCTGCGGCCGGTGCATCGCCTGGTGCCCGGTCGGGCATCGACATCACCGCCGAGGCGGCACGGCTCGCCGCACCCCGGCGGAGGAGCGGCACCGATGTGTGAGCCCGAGGAGCTCGCCGGGTTCGCGCTGCTCGCCGAGCTCACCCCGCCGCAACTGGAGCGGATCGCCGCGCTCGGCACGCGAGGTCACCTTCGAATCCGGCAGAGCGCGATCATCGAGGAGGGCCGCGAGGCCGACCGCTGCTGGCTGATCCGCTCCGGGCAGGTGGCCCTCGAGACGCCGGCTGCCCAAGCGACGCATCGAGCAGCGTGCAGACGCTGGGCCCAGGCGACGTGCTGGGCTGGTCCTGGCTGCTCCCGCCCTACCGCTGGCGCTTCGACGGCGATCGCCACCGATGCCCGTCACCGCCGTGGAGCTGCGACGCCGCTCGGCTGCGGGACGCTCGCCGACGACGACCGCGCGCTCGGCTACGCGATCGCGCTGCGGCCTGGTCGAGGCGCTGCGCCGAGCGGCTGCACAGCACCCGGGCGCGGCTGCTCGACCTGTACGGGAGCCCCGCGTGAGCGCTGCGAGCGCACCCAACGCCACCGCCGCGCGGTCGACGCAGGACCGCGTCCGACTGACCATGCTGCCGCTCCCATACGTCGTCGTCGACCGGCACGTCGAGACCGCCGACTCGGCGACCCTGCGCCTGGAACCCGTCGAGCGCCGATCGCTGCCGCCGTTCGCGCCGGGCCAGTTCACCATGCTCTGCGTCCCGGGCGTCGGCGAGGTCGCGATCTCGATCAGCGGCGACCCGGCGCGGCGGACGGGACGCTGAGCCAGACGATCCGCGACGTCGGCGCGGTCAGCCGGGCGCTGCACGACGCCGAGCCCGGCACGGTGATCGGCGTGCGCGGCCCGTTCGGCGTCGGCTGGGACGTCGCATCGGCCGTCGGCCGCGACGTGGTGTCGTCGCGGGCGGCGTCGGCCTGGCGCCGCTGCGTCCGGTCGTGCTTGCGCGCTGCTCGCCGACCGTGACGTCTTCGGCCGGGTCGTGCTGGTCGCCGGCGCCCGCAAGCCCGAGGAGTTCCTGTTCCGCGACCAGCTACGCGGCTGGCGCGGCACGCGGGCCTCGAGGTCGAGCTCACCGTCGACGTGCCGGCGCCCGGCTGGGAGGGCCCGGTCGGCTTCGTCACCGAGCCACTCGCCCGCGCTCGACGTCGACCCGCGCGCGCACGACGCGTTCCTGTGCGGACCCGAGCCGATGATGCGGTTCACCGCGGACGTGCTGCATCCGCAAGGGCATGCCGGCCGAGCAGATCCGCGTCTCGCTGGAGCGCAACATGAAGTGCGGCGTGGGGCTGTGCGGGCACTGCCAGCTCGGGCCGCTGCTCGTCTGCCGCGACGGCCCGGTCGTCACCTACGACGTGGCCGCGCCTCTGCTGTCGGTCCGGGAGCTGTGATGGCGAATCCGACCCTGGCCGTGTGGAAGTTCGCCTCCTGCGACGGCTGCCAGCTGACCCTGCTCGACTGCGAGGACGAGCTGCTGCCGCTCGCCGGGCGGGTCACGATCGCGCACTTCCTCGAGGCGTCGCGCACCGTGCTGCCGGGCCCGTACGACGTCTCGCTCGTCGAGGGCTCGGTCACGACGACCGACGACGTCGAACGGATCCAGCTCGTCCGCGAGCAGAGCAAGGTGCTGATCACCATCGGCGCGTGCGCCACCGCCGGCGGCATCCAGGCGCTGCGCAACTTCGCCGACGTCGAGGAGTTCCGCGCCGCGGTCTACGCCAGCCCGAGTACATCGAGACGCTGCCACGTCCACCCCGATCGCCGACCACGTGCCGGTCGACTTCGAGCTGCGCGGCTGCCCGATCGACCGGCGTCAGCTGCTCGAGGTGATCACCGCGCTTCTCGCCGGCCGCAAGCCCGACATCCCCGACACGAGCGTCTGCACCGAGTGCAAGCGCCGCGGCCTGACCTGCGTCATGGTCGCGCGACGGCACCGCCTGCCTCGGGCCCGGTCACCCACGCCGGCTGCGGCGCCCTGTGCCCGTCGGTCAACCGCGGCTGCTACGGCTGCTTCGGGCCGATGACCGGCGCGAACCTGCCCGGCGCTGCTGCCCGCGCTGCGCGCGTGCGGCATGGACGAGGGCGCGGTCGACCGCGTGTTCAGCACGTTCAACGTCATCGCCTTCGCCCAACGGGAGCACGCCGATGAGTCACCGCACTAGGCAGCTGCAGGGTCAGCTCGCTCGCCCGCGTCGAGGGTGAGGGTGCCCTGCGGCTCGTCATCGACGGCGACACCGTCGCAGGAGGCGGAGCTGCAGATCTACGAGCCGCCGCGCTTCTTCGAGGCGTTCCTGCGCGGCCGGCAGTACACCGAGGTCTGCGACATCACCTCGCGCATCTGCGGCATCTGCCCCGTCGCGTACCAGACGCAGCGCCTGGAACGCGATCGAGGACGCCTGCGGGGTCACGCCGGACGACCGGATCGCCGCGCTGCGCCGGCTGCTGTACTGCGGCGAATGGATCTCCAGCCACGCGCTGCACATCTACCTGCTGCACGCCGTCGACTTCCTCGGCTACGCGGACGCGATCGCGCTGGCCGCACGACCACCGGCCCGAGGTCGAGCGCGGGCTCGCCCTGAAGAAGGCCGGCAACGCCGTCCTCGAAGCGGTCGGCGGGCGCGCCATCCACCCGGTGAATCCGAGGGTCGGCGGCTTCCACCGGGCGCCCACCCGCGAGGACTTCGCCCCGCTCGCCGAGCAGCTGCGCCGGGCCCTCGACCACGCCCTGGAGACCGTCGACTGGGTGGCCGGCTTCGACTTCCCCGACGTCGAGGTGGACCACGAGCTCGTCGCCGTCCACCATCCCGACCACTACGCGATCGAGACCGGGACGGTGGCCACCGCGAGCGGGCTGACCATCGCCGGCCAGCGAGTACCTCGAGCACGCCGTCGAGCACCAGGTTCCGCACTCGACCGCGCTGCACTCGACGTTCGACGGCGGGCGCTATCTGACCGGGCCGCTGGCTCGCTACACGCTCAACTCCGCGCAGCTCTCGCCGCTCGCGCGGGAAGCCGCCGCGGCGGCCGGTCTCGGCGCGAGCTGCCGCAACCCGTTCCGCAGCATCGTCGTGCGCGCCGTCGAGACGGTGTACGCGGTGGAGGAGGCCCTGCGGATCATCGACAACTACGAGCGCCCCGACCCTCCGTCTATCGACGTGCCGCCCCGTGCCGGCGTCGGGCACGGCGTGAGCGAGGCGCCCCGCGGGCTGCTCTACCACCGCTACGAGCTCGCGGCGGACGGCGCGATCAAGTCCGCGACCATCGTGCCCCCGACCGCGCAGAACCAGCCGGCGATCGAGGACGACCTGCGGCAGGTCGTCGGCCTGAACCTCGAACTCGACGACGCCGCGCTCACCGCCCTGTGCGAGCAGACGATCCGCAACTACGACCCGTGCATCTCGTGCTCGACGCACTTCCTCGACCTCACCATCCACCGCCGGTGAGCGAGCCTGCCAGCGAGCTGCCCCGGGCCGTCGTGATCGGAGTCGGCAACGAGTTCCGCCGCGACGACGGCGTGGGGCCCGCCGTCCTCGCCGAACTCGAGCGGCGCGGCGTGCCCGGTGTCACTCTCGCGCTGAGCGACGGCGAGCCCACCCAGTTGTTCGACGCGTGGGCGGGCATGCCGCTCGCAGTGGTGGTGGACGCAGTCCTGTGCGAGCCGAGCAGGCCGGGACTCGTCCACCGCACCACGCTGGCGGCGCCGCTGCAGGCGAGCACGTCGAGCACGCACGGGCTCGGCATCCCCGAGGCGGTGCGCCTCGCGGAGGCGCTCGACCGTGCCCCGCTGCGGCTCGTCGTCTACGCGGTGGAGGCGGGCGATCTCGGCTTCGGCCTCGGACTGTCCGACGAGGTCGGGCGCGCGGTGCCGGAGGTCGTGCAGGCGGTGCTCGCCGAAGTAGGCACCGCGCCGATCCAGTGATCTCGTCACGACCCGCCAGCTCAAGATGCGCCCCGATCGGTCGATGGTCCAGTCGTGACTCCCGCCCAGCCGCATCAGCTGATCGAGATGCCGGGCTGGCGACCGATCCTTCGCCAGGTCGTGACCCGGGCGGCGCTCGTCTCGCTGCTCCCGATGGCTGTGTTCTACGCGACGATGTCGTTCTCCGGGGTGCGGACCGCAGCCATCGTGACCGCCGGGCTCTACTACGCCGGGCTGTTCAGCAGGATCATCCGGCGCAAGCCGGTCCTGGCCGCCGCGCTGTTCGCCGCCGGATTGCTGGCGCTGCGGACGGTGATCCTGTGCTTCACCGGCAGCGCATTCCTCTACTTCCTCCAGCCGGTCGCCGGCACCGTGGCCGTCGCGACCACGTTCGCCGCGAGCGCGCTCGCCGGGCGCCCGATTCTCGAGCGGTTGGCCCACGACTTCTGCCCGCTGTCGCCGGAACTGTCCGCCCACCTGCGCTCGGCGAAGTTCTTCAACTGGATCTCGCTCGTGTGGACGATCAGCTACGCGATCAACGCGGTAGGCACGGTGTGGCTGCTGACCACGGCGTCACTGCACGGCTTCATCGTGTTCAAGGCGATTCTCGGGCCGACGCTGACGATCAGCGCGGCGGTCGCGTCGTACGTCCTGTTCCTGCGGACGATCCGGCAGCGCAACGTCCGGATCCAGTGGGCGCACGACGACGGCTGGGCACGCGCCGCCGCCTGACGCAGTGATCACCCCGCGGCGCCCCGCGCGGCACCCGCGTTCGCGCGCGATCCGGGTTCGGTCGGGCGACCACCGGGGTTCGGGCGCCGGAAGCGCTTAAGCGGGCGTAACCGGGCATTGCCGTTACCGGATCGAGACCGAATTTCCTTGTTTCGTCCCCTTGTTCGCCAGACAGTAGTCCCGCATCGGGCATGACCGGGCTGCCGACCGAGGAGGGTGATTCCGGGATGTACGCGATCGAACGGCGTAAGTGGCTCGTCGAACGAGCCCGCCGCGCCGGTCGACTCGACGTCACGGAGGTCTCGGACGAGCTCGGCCTCGCCCGCGAGACGATCCGGCGTGACCTGACGAGCCTCGAGCACCAGGGGCTGTTGCGCCGGGTCTACGGCGGCGCCGTCCCCGTCGAGCGGCTGCACTTCGAAAGCAACCTGACGATGCGCGCGCAGCGTCGTCAGGAGGAGAAGCACCGCATCGCCGCCGCCGCCGCCAACCAGGTCCGGTCCGCCGAATCGATCTACATCGACGAGGGCTACCTCCCGCAGCTGGTCGCCGAGGAACTCAAGCCGAGCCGGCCCGTCACCATCGTGACGCCGTCGCTGGCGATCGCCACGGCGCTCGTCTCCCGCGACAACATCGAGGTGCTGTGCGTCGGCGGCCGGGTCCGCGCCCAGACCCTGGGCGTGGTGGATCACTGGGCCGTCTCGATGCTCGAGTCGATGGTGCTCGATCTTGCGTTCATGGGTGCCAACGGCGTCACCCTCGAACACGGCATGACCGTCCCCGACAGCGCGGTCGCCGCGGTGAAGATGGCGGCGATCCGGTGCAGCCGGCGTCGCATCTTCGTCGGCGACAGCACCAAGTTCGGGTCGGACTCGTTCGTCCGGTTCGCCGACATCGCGGACTTCGAACGGATCGTCACCGACAGCTCGTTGGCGATCGACTACGCAGCAGAACTCCATTCCCGCGGGGTCGAACTGACCCGCGCTTGACCGGGCCAGCGGCCCGTTCCACGACGCCGACGCCGGAGCTTTTGGCCGGCGTCCTGGACCACCACACCCTGGAGGTAGCGCAGCCATGCCCTCGTCCCGATCCCGCACCGCCGCAGCACTCGCCGTCGCCGCCGTCGCGGCCTCCGCCCTGACCGGCTGCTCGGGCGCCGGTAGCGGCTCGGACAGCAACTCGAAGTCGATCAACGTACTCATGGTCGGCAACTCCCAGATGGTCGACATCCAGAAGCTCACGGCCGACAACTTCACCAAGGACACCGGGATCTCCGTGCACTTCACCGTCCTCGACGAGAACAGCCTGCGCGCCAAGGTGCAGGACGACGTCGCGAACAAGACGGGCGCGTTCGACGTCGTCACGATCGGGGCGTACGAAGTGCCCATCTGGTCGAAGAACGGGTGGCTGCACGAGGTGTCGAGCTACGCGAACTCCGACAAGAGCTTCGACCTCAACGACATCCTTGCGCCGATGAGGACGGCAGCGACCAACGACGAGGACGGGAAGCTGTACGGCATTCCGTTCTACGGCGAGTCGTCCATGCTGATGTACCGCAAGGACTTGCTCGCGGCCGCGGGCCAGACCATGCCCGAGCACCCGACCTGGCAGCAGGTCGCCGACATCGCGGCGAAGGTCGACGACAAGAGCAAGGGCATCGCGGGCATCTGCCTGCGCGGGCTGAAGGGGTGGGGCGAGATGCTCGCGCCGCTGACCACCGTGGTGAACACCTTCGGAGGCACCTGGTTCGACGCGAACTGGAACGCCGAGGTCAACTCTCCGGAGTTCACCCGGGCCGCCGCCTTCTACACGGATCTGATCAAGAAGTACGGCGAGCCGGATCCCCAGACGTCGGGGTTCGTCGAGTGCCAGAACGCGATGGGCCAGGGCAAGGCCGCGATGTGGTACGACGCGACGTCCGGCGCCGGCAAGCTCGAGGACCCGTCGCAGAGCAAGGTCGCCGGCAAGCTCGGTTTCGCCTTCGCGCCGGTGGACAAGACCGACTACTCCGGCTGGCTCTGGTCGTGGGACTGGGCGATGCCGTCGACGACGAGCAAGGCCGACTCGGCGTGGAAGTTCATCAGCTGGGCCTCGAGCAAGAAGTACGAGAACCTCGTCGGCAGCAAGCTGGGATGGTCGCGGGTGCCGGACGGCAAGCGCGCTTCGACCTACGGCATCCCGCAGTA
Organism: uncultured Actinomycetota bacterium; assembly: GCA_963797455.1. Classification (GTDB taxonomy): domain Bacteria; phylum Actinomycetota; class Actinomycetes; order Mycobacteriales; family Jatrophihabitantaceae; genus Jatrophihabitans. The sequence goes on from CAWCPK010000002.1 coordinate 428,669, forward strand.
CCAGCAGGCGACGTCGGCGTACTACAAGCTGGTCAAGGAATCGATCGAGAACGCCGACCCCGCGAACCCCGGCGTGCAGAAGCGGCCCACGGTCGGCATCCAGTTCGTGGACGTTGCCGAGTTCGCCGACCTCGGCGACAAGGTCAGCTCCTACCTTGACGACGTCCTCACCGGCTCGAGCTCCGTCGAGTCCGCGCTGGCCAAGGGGCAGAAGGACGCCGAGCAGGTCGGGCAGATCTACGCGGGCAAGTAGCGAAGGAACGCCGCCATGACCGCAACGACGATCGGCTCCCCCGTCACGTCGGCGACGCAGGCCCCGACCAGGCCGCCCCGACCGCGGCGCGACACCTTCGGATCCCGGATGGTCCGCAGGACGCCGCTGCTGCCGGCGTTGATCTTCACGATCATCGTGACGCAGCTGCCGTTCCTATACACCGTCTACATCTCCTTCCTCGGCTGGGACAGGGACCACCCGGAGTTCGGGAAGAAGTTCGTCGGCCTCAAGAACTTCCGCGCGGTCCTGAGCGACGACAGTCTGCGCTCGGCGGTGCTCGTGACGATCCAGCTGACGGCGGTCGTCGTCATCGTCGCGCTGCTCCTCGGGCTCGGCCTCGCGCTGCTGCTGGACCGCACCTTCCCGGGGCGGGGCGTCGTGCGGACGCTGCTCATCGCGCCGTTCCTCATCATGCCGATGGCCGCCGCGCTGCTCTGGAAGCACGCGTTCTACAGCGCGCAGTTCGGGCTGATCAACGGGGCGATCAACGGGGTGCGCGGCTGGTTCGGACACCACTCGCCGACTCACTGGTCGATGCTCAGCGACCACCCGCTGATCTCGGTCGCGCTGCCGCTCATCTGGCAGTGGACGCCGTTCATGATGCTGATCCTGCTGGCCGGGCTGCAGAGCCAGCCGGGCGACGTGATCGAGGCGGCCCAGGTCGACGGCGCGAGCGGCTGGCAGATCTTTCGCAGCATCACGCTGCCGCACCTGCGCCAGTACCTCGAACTGTCCGTGCTGCTCGGCTCGATCTACATCCTGCAGGCATTCGACGCCATCTACACGATCACCCGCGGCATCTCGAACACCACGAACCTGCCGTTCGCGATCTTCGAGACCCAGGTCGACTCCGGCGACTACGGGCTGACGTCGGCCGAAGGCGTCATCGTCGTCTTCGGGACGATCATCGTCGCCACCTTCGCGTTGCGGGTCATGTCCTCGCTGTTCAGGGAAGGGACCCGCTGATGGCCGCCACCGCGACCCTTCGCATCGGACGCGCGACGGCCCGCCGCAAGCCGCGGTTCAGCATCGGCGGCGGTGCGCTCAGCGCCGTCGCGTGGGTGATGGCGCTGCTGTTCTTCTTCCCCATCCTGTGGATGGTGCTGCTCTCCTTCCGCTCGGAGAGCGACGCGGCCACGCCGAAGCTGTTCGCCGCGTTCACCGGCACCAACTACGACGGGCTGTGGTCGGGCGACGTCAAGATCGCCATCCTCAACTCCCTCAACGCGAGCCTGACTTCGACGATCCTCGTCATCCTGCTGGCGGTTCCGGCCGCCTACGCGCTGTCGATCAGACCGGTCCGGAAGTGGACGGACGTGCTGTTCTTCTTCCTCTCGACCAAGATGATGCCCGCGGTGGCCGCGCTGCTGCCGATCTACCTGATCACCAACGACCTCGGCCTCAACGACAACATCTGGGCGCTGATCGTCGTCTACACCGCGATGAACCTGCCGATCGCGGTGTGGATGCTGCGCTCGTTCCTGCTCGAGGTGCCGCGCGAGGTCATCGAGGCGGCACAGGTGGACGGAGCCGGGCTCGTGACGATCCTGCGCCGGGTCATCGGCCCGATCATCGCGCCCGGGTTGGCGGCGACGGCGCTGATCTGCTTCATCTTCGCCTGGAACGAGTTCCTGTTCGCGCTGCGCCTGACGGGGCAGAACGCCAAGACGGCACCGGTGTACCTGGCCGGCTCGATCGCTCCGGAAGGGCTGTTCCTCGCCCACCTGTGCGCGGTCGCGTTCGTGGTGTGCCTGCCTGTGCTCGTCGCCGGCTGGGCGGCGCAGGACAAGCTCGTGCGCGGGCTCTCGCTCGGGGCGGTCAAGTAGTGACACGACCACACATCGGCTCGCCGGCCGGACCCGTCCCACTCTCCGCTGCGGCGCTGGGGCGGCTTTCCGGCACCGGTTCGGAGCGCCTCGCGCTCCCCCGTTACGACCGTGATCGGGTCACCGCGGGCATCGTCCACTTCGGGGTGGGCGGGTTCCATCGCGCCCACCAGGCGATGTACCTGGACGCGCTGCTCAACGCGGGGCTGGCGCAGGACTGGGGCATCTGCGGGGTCGGGCTGCTGCCGGCCGACCGGCGGATGGCAGCGGTGCTGCACGCGCAGGACTGCCTGTACTCCCTGCTGGAGAAGGCAGCGGACGGTACTCGACGGCTGCGCGTGATCGGCTCGCTCGTCGACTACCTGTACGCCCCCGAGCAGCAGGACGACGTGCTGGACGCGCTCAGCTCGCCGCAGATCCGCATCGTCACGCTCACGGTCACCGAGGCCGGCTACAACCTGCACCGGGTCACCGGCGAGTTCGTCTCGTCGGAGCCCCGGGTGATGGCGGATCTCGCGCACCCGCATCGCCCGACGACGGTGTTCGGCTTTCTCGTCGAAGCGCTGGCCCGGCGCCGCGCCGCGGGCGTGCCCCCGTTCACCGTCGTCTCGTGCGACAACGTGCAGGGCAACGGCCACGTCACCCGGACGGCCGTCGCCGGGTTCGCCCGGCTCCGCGACGCCGAGCTCGGCAGCTGGATCGACGCGCACGTCGCCTTCCCGAACTCGATGGTCGACCGCATCACGCCGGCCACTGACGACCACGACCGGACGATCGTGCGCGAGCAGTTCGGCGTCGACGACGCATGGCCGGTCGTCTGCGAGCCGTTCAGCCAATGGGTGATCGAGGACGACTTCCCGCTCGGCAGACCGCCACTGGAGCGGGCCGGCGTCCAGGTCGTCTCCGACGTCGAACCGTACGAGCTGATGAAGCTGCGGCTGCTCAACGCGAGCCATCAGGCGCTCGGCTACGCCGGCTACCTCGCTGGCTACCGGTACGTGCACGAGGCGACAGCCGACCCGGCGTTCGCCGAGTTCATCCGCGGCTACATGAGGCAGGAGGCGATCCCCAGCCTGCGGCCGGTAACGGGCGTCGACCTCGACGCCTACGTCGACGAACTCATTGCGCGCTTCGCCAACCGCGAGGTCCGCGACACTCTCGCGCGGGTGTGCGTGGACGCGTCCGAACGGATCCCGAAGTTCCTGCTCCCGGTCGTCCGGCACCAGCTGCGCACCGGCGGTCCGGTCGACCGCTCGATCGCGGTCCTCGCGTGCTGGGCGCGGTTCGCGGAGGGGTCCGACGAGCGGGGCGAGCCGATCGACATCGTGGATCCGGCCCGCGCCGTCCTGACCGCGGCCGCGCAACGGCAGCGGAGCGAGTCGTTGGCCTTCGTCCGGAACCGCGACGTCTTCGGCGACCTCGCCGACGACGAGCGATTCACTGCGAGCTATCTGCGTGCGCTGACCGCTTTGCACGAGGACGGCGCGCGCGCGACCATCCAGGCCCTCGCGTCCGCGACGTCCTGGCACGAGTGACAGCCACCGTCGGCGAGCCAGGTCCCGGCTGCCGGTCTCGGGCACGTCGGCGTCGTCGCTCCAGCTCCCCGGCAGCGACATCATCACGCCGACCATCGCGCCCGCGAAGGTGCGCACCTGCCGGTCCGCGCTCGTGCGGCCGAGCCGTTCGGCGATCAGGTCGGCCATCATCAGCGTCGTCTCGGTGAGCTGGACGAGCGATGCCCCCCGCAGATCGGGGACGTGCAGGGTCATCACGCTGCGCTCGCGGAGGTCGGCAACGTCCTCGACGGTGAGCGTCGCGGCCACCTCCCGCACCGCGGCGCAGGAATACCGGAGGACCCCTCCGCCTTCGAGCTTAAAGGCTCGAACGGCGGATGGGGTCGCGGTGACTCAGGTGGCGATGCGGGACGGCTCGCGGGGCCGTGCCGAGCCTGATCGGCGCCGCACGGTCGCGTTCGTGTTCCAGGGCGGCGGGAGTCTGAGTGCCCCGCAGGTGGGCATGCTGCGCGCCCTCGCCGAGGCGGGCATCACGCCCGATTTCGTGATCGGCACGTCGGCCGGTGCGCTCAACGCGGTGGCCTACGCCAGTGATCCGACCGCTGCCGGGCTGCGCCGGCTGGAGGAGCTGTGGCTGACGTTGCGGCGCCGCCACGTGGCGGGCATCTCGGCGCGGACCTTGCTGCGGGCGATCGTCGGGCGCAGCGACGGGCTGCTCGACGCGGCCCCTCTGGGGCGGTTGCTGCGCACCGGGCTGGTCGCGCCGGAACTGGACGCGACGAGCATCAGGTCGCACGTGGTGGCCACCGAACTGCTCAGCGGCGAACCGGTCGTCATGTCGGCCGGCGAGACGGCGTCGGCGCTGCTGGCGTCCTCGGCCTTCCCGGGGATCTATGCGCCGGTGTCGCGCGGCGGGCTGCGGCTGGTCGACGGCGGCGTGTCGGCCGACATCCCGGTCCTGCAGGCCGAAGCGCTCGGCGCCACCGCCTGCTATGTGCTGCCAGCCGCCGGTTCGGACGACCGGAGCGCGCCGCTGCGCGGTCCGCTGGCGATGGCCTACCACGCGCTCGGCCAGATCCTGGAGTCCACCTCGCGTCGCGACTCGCTTGCCGCTCGCGGCGAGGTGCATCTGCTGCCGGCGGCGCTCAGCACGGCCACCAACCCACTCGACTTCCGCGAGACCGGCCGGCTGATCCGTGACGGCTACGAGCTCGCCGCCGGCTGGCTGGGCGGGCACGCCGTGCGCGCGGCCGGAGCGGGCGAGGCGGCATACGCATGACTGCCGCCGGGGTGCTCCTCGAGCCGAGCGTCGTCCGCTCGCTGGCCGAGCCGAGCGTCGTCCGCTCGGTGGCCGAGCCGACCGTCGCGCTCCCGGTCGTCGCCACGACCGCGGTAGCCCGGCGCAGGAAGTGGAAGCTGCTCGCGTTCCTCGTGCTGGGCGCGGTGCTGATCACCGAGATCGCGCTCGCCGTCCCGTACCTCGAGCGAGCCTCGTCTGCACTCGACAGCCCCGACCTGCGCTGGCTGGCCCTAGCGCTGCTCACCGAGCTGATGTCGATGGGCGCGTTCGCGCGCGTCCAGCGGCGGATGCTCGCTGCCGGCGGCGCCCGCGTCTCGATGCCCCGGATGGCGGCGCTGACCTACGCCGCGAATGCGGTGAGTGTGACCTTCCCCGGCGGCACGGCGTTGTCGTCCGGCTACGTGTTCAAGCGCCTGAGGTCGTGGGGGGCCACCGGCCCCGCCGCCGGCTTCACGATCGTGGCCTCCGGCCTGCTCAGCACGCTGTCGTTCGCGCTGCTCGCGGTGGTGGGTGCCGTGCTCGCCGGGCGCGGCGGGCTCGGCTCTCTCCTGGTACTTGCCGGCGCCGGCGCAGCGGTCATCCTCGCGCTGGTATCCCGCCGGCACCACCAGGCCGACCTGCTCGTCCGGATAGCCGCCCGCGGCCTGGCACGCGCGAACCGGATCAGGCGACGCGCGCCGGACACCGGACTCGCGGTCCTGCACCGGCTCGCGGGCGAGCTGTCCGCGATCAGGCCGCGCAGTCGCGACTGGCTGGCCGGGTTCGGCTTCGCCGGGCTGAACTGGGTCGCCGACCTCGCCTGCCTGGCGGCCAGCTGGCAGGCAGTCGACGCGGGCGGATCATCGCTGGTGCTCGTGATGGTCGCCTACCTGGCCGGCATGAGCACGTCCGGCCTCTCGCTGCTGCCGGGCGGTCTGGGCGTGGTCGACGCCGCCATGATCTTCACTCTCACCCAGGGCGGCGTCAGCGCCGTCCCGGCCACCGCCGCGGTGCTGCTCTACCGCCTGATCAGTCTTGCGCTCGTCGTCGGGCTCGGCTGGCTGATCTGGGCAGCCACATGGTTGGCGGACCACCGCCGGAGCGCCGTTCCCGCGAGCGGGTGAGTCGGGCCGCCTCAGAAACGTCCGGCCAGGGTCTCGAGCGGCGCGGAAGGCGGCCAACGTAGCCTCCGGACCTCCGGCTCCTTCGAGCGCGACCTGCCCGGCAGCGAACCGCGCGAAGTTGAAGCCAGTCGCGGTGAACCGGCCGACGAACTTCGGTGGCGTCATCTTGGCGCCGAGAGCAGGTGGGCAAGCACGTCGTGCACGCTCCATCCGTCGCACCATGACGGCGTCTGCCACTGCTCGGGACTGAGCCCGGCGAGGTCGTCGGCCAGCGCCTGACGATCGTCATGGATTACCGGCCAGATGTCGGTCATTGGATTACCCCCGTCGAAGTCGGGACGTCTGAAGGTGACGCGGCGAGAAGTCAGTCCGCCCGGGCTACTTCGACGAACGACGACGGTTCCAATCGACAGGACGGCACTCCGCCCGCACGCGAAGCACGCATTTTGCGTTTGGACGCGTACCGTTCGGGTTACCGCGGCTCTTCGCACGCCGGCTTCCTGCCGGCCGCACCCCGGCGATCAACGACCGGCCCCCGGGCCAGCTCGGAATCTCATGACAACACCAGTACGGGACGCCAGCCCGGCCGACCCGCTTACCCAGACCTGCGACGTCTGCGCGCACCCCGATGCCGCGCACGACGCCATCGCGCGCCGGTACTGCAAGGCCACGATGGCCAGCGCCCTGCCCCGCGGGTGCATCTGCTCGCCACTTGAGATCTGATCGTTCCCTACGACGCTGGAGTGTGCGATGGCAGGCAAGAACAAAGGTGGCCGGGAGATCCGCAAACCGAAGCAGCCCAAGAAGCCCAAGGTCGCGCAGACTGGCGGCCTGGTGACGCAGACGGGAACACCCAAGAAGTCCAGCTGAATCCCTGACGGCTCGCGCAGCGAGATCGATCCGCGCCGCGGCGCGCTGGCGTCCGCCCGAGAGGATTCGGACCGCCGCCCGTGGGCCACCCGACAGGTCAGCGAGCCGCGCCGACCCACGTCGGGTCGGGCCAATTCACTGTGCTGCTTTCGTGTCATCGTCGTCCTGGGCGAGCGCGCTGAGCTTGTCGAGGGACGTGGTCCAGTAGGACTCGTAGCGCGCCACCCAGCTGCCGAGGGCACGGGTGAGTCCTGCGCCGTCGATGCGGTAGTGCTGGTGCCGGCCTTGCTTCTGTGCGGCGACGAGTCCCGCCGCTCGAAGCGCCATGAGGTGCTTCGAGATCCCGGACGTCACGAGGTGGGGGAACTCGGCGGCCAATTCGCCGACGGTCAGGGTGCCGCGATCGGCGAGCAGGTCGAGGATCTGCCGGCGGGTGGGATCGGCGATGGCCCGGAACGGGTCTTGGGTATCAGTCACGGGCAGCGGCGAGCACCGCCAGTGCGGCCAGGTTCTCGAGAACGTGGTGACGGTCGGCGCCTCGCTCGTAGGCTTCGGCCACGGCGGCCCAGGTCGGTTTGCCGATGCCGGCGAAGCCATCGTGAATCAATGTCACCTCGGTACCGGCGGGGACCGCCGCCAGCTCGATGACCAACCTCCCGGGGGTGACCCAACCGGTGCCTTCTTCGAGCCAGGACAGCACAAGCCGTCCTTCCGGAACGAGTTCGAGCACGGTCCCGCTGATCCATGTCGTGTCGTCGGCGCCGAGCATCCGGTAGCTGCCGCCGACGTGAAGATCAATGTCGATGGTCGGCGCCAGCCACCGACGAAGCGCGTCCGCGCTCGAGAACCACGTCCACGCGGCGCTGGGCGGCGTAGGGATTTCGATCGAACGGATGACAGCAGGCATGGGCACCTCCGCCGGAACCGGTAAGAACATATTGCTACTTGGTAAGGTTTACTAGACGGTAAGGCATCAAGCAGCACGAGGCAAGACTGTCGGCGCGCGAACCCCCGCGATGCCCGCAGCCAGCGTGTGATCTTGGCCTGGTCGAGAGAGTTCACGCCGTGTTGGTGAAGGGCAACGCCGGGCCCTCGCGACCCACCCACGTCCGCATCCGGATGATCGGCTCACCGAATGAGGATCGACGTCGGCAGCGAGACTGTGCGCACATCTCGGCGGCTACCGTGCGGTTAGCGGGGGTGCGCGTGGGCGAGTCTGATGCCGCTGTAGCCCAGGGTTGTGCCGACGACCTCGTCCCACCAGGGCCACAGGTTGTCGACCACCCGCAACTGGATGCGAGCGCGCTCGTGCAGTTCCAACAGCGGAGGAAGCAGATCCGGCGGTCCAAGGGACCGCCCACTACCGCGGCGTGGTCGTGCATTCCGAACCGGTGGGCCACGTGTCGGCGTCTCGGATGGATGCTGATCGCCCGCCGGCATCCGCAGCGCGTTCGCCGGCGCTGGTGGGCTCCGCCTGCGAAGATGGCGAGCCTGTGGACTTCTTGATCGAGTTCCTTGTACAACTCGTCGCCCAGGTCATCGTCGAAACCCTCCTGGAAGGGTTGTTCCACGGGCTTGCTCGCGCGCTGCGCACTCGCACCGGGCAGCGAGCATTCACCGCCGCCGTGGCCTGGCCTTTGGCATCGCCTGGGGCTCGCACCTGGCCAGCCGGCCACAGCCCCCAAAACTGCTATGGGCCAGCATCGTGCTCGCGCTCGCCGCACTGGCGCTCACCCGTCGAGGCCGCGACTCGCAGCGCCGCGCCGTCCCGAGCGCTGAATCGCGCTTCTGGCAGCAGGCGCTTTCACCGCCATGGCATTGGCCATCAGCCAGATGGCTCGACTTTGCTTTCCTCAACCTCGCGATCACGGCTGGAATTGCCGTCGGATACGCAGCGGGCTAGCAAGAGATACGGCACGAGGTACAACCGCTGCGTGATCAACGACCCGAGAAATTGCCCAAGATCCTTGACACAGCTCGGCAAGACCGCGTGGGTCACAGCGGCGATAGTGCGCTCTACCTGAGCCCACTCGGCGCGTGCGGCCGCATGCATCTCTGTCGTCCAAATCTGTACTACGGGGTATGACCCGTCGCCGCCGCGCGCCGGCTCGCGTGGATCTTGTTGCAGATCGGTGGCCCTGGCGCGATTCCGGCAACAAGATCGACAGCATGCGACCGGCGCAGCGGCAGGCTCGGACATCGGCTACGGGCGTTCGGCCGGACATTACAGCGCTGTCGATCATGGTTTCGCATGGACCCGTTGCGCACCCGACTGTTGACCGAGCCGGATCAATCTTGCCCGGAGTTGGCTACGGCCCCCGGAAACCGGGGGTCGTAGCGGTGGTAGCCCCGAGCGGATTCGAACCGCCGCTACCGCCTTGAGAGGGCGGCGTCCTGGGCCACTAGACGACGGGGCCCCAGAAACTTCTGCTCGGGTCGCAAGCTCCCCGATCCAAACTTCAGTACTGCGCTGGGGTACCAGGACTCGAACCTAGACTAACTGAACCAGAATCAGTTGGGCTGCCAATTACCCCATACCCCAAGGGCTCCGGCCCGTCCGAACCTCCGCGCGGGCCGACCTGAAACTCTACCGGACGCCGCCGAGGCCGACCAAAACGCCACTATCGGCGCGCGGCGCGCCCCGCGTCGGCGGCCGGCGCCGAGGCGGCCACCCGCTGCTCATAGGCGGTGCGGCCCGCGGTCCCGAGCGAGTCGAGGATCAGGTGATCGGATCCGGACGCGGTCATGATCTTGTCGCCGACCCGCCGGGGCAGCAGCCCGCTCGCCTTGGTGATCGGCCCCATCGAGCGCGGCGCGAACACCTGTAGGCGCGGCACCTGCAGCGCGCCGACGATCTCGGCGGCCACCGTCTCGGGCTCGATCACGTTGGCGGCCCGGGTCTTCTTGACACCGGCCGCGAGCTCGGTGTTCACGAGCGACGGCAGCACGTAGGTGAGGTCGATGCCGCTGCCGCGCAGCTCCCACCACAGCGATTCGCAGAACCCGACGACGGCATGCTTGCCGGCGCAGTACGTGGCGGCGCCCGGCGTCGGCACCACACCAGCCATCGAGGCCACGTTGACGACGTTCCCGTGCCCACGCGGCTTCATCCGCTTGATCGCCTCGCGGGTGCCGTGCATGACCGCGAACACGTTGATCGCGAACTGCCGGTAGGCCGACTCGTGGCTGTCGTCCTCGAAGGCGCCGATCGGCATGACGCCGGCGTTGTTGATCAGGACGTCGAGCGGTCCGACGTCGCGCTCCGCCTCGTCCAGGGCGGCGGTGAACGCGCCGTGATCGGTGACGTCCAGCGCGAGGGACCGGCAGCCGAGCTGGGCCGCCGTCGTCTGCGCAAGGTCCGCGTCCAGGTCGGCGATGACGACCCGCGCGCCCTGGGCCACGAGCGCCGCCGCGGTCGCCCGGCCGATGCCGCGGGCCGCGCCGGTGATGAAGACGACCTTGCCGGCCAGCGAGCGTGGCCGCTTCGCCACGGTTACGCGTCCAGCATCATCGAGGCGGCGTGCTCACCGATCATCATCGACGCGGCGTTCGTGTTGCCGCCGACGATGCTCGGCATGATCGAGGCGTCTACGACGCGCAGCGCATCGACGCCGCGCACCCGCAGTTGCGGATCGACGACCGCCCGCTCGTCCACACCCATCCGGCAGGTGCCGACCGGGTGGTAGACCGTCGTCGCCCGGTTCAGGACCTCCTTGGCGAGGTCGGCACGCGTCGCATACTGCGGCCCCGGCGCAACCTCGACCTGCACGCCGTCGCAGATCGCCCTGCCGGCCATCGTCTCGCGGATCAGCTCCATGCCGCTGACAAGCACGTCGACGTCGGCCTGCTCGTCGAGGTAGTTCGGGTCGATCGCCGGCGCCGCAGTGGGATCGGCCGAGGTCAACCGGAACGTGCCGCGGCTCTTCGGGTAGATCAGCGTCGACATGATCGTGAGCGCCTGGCGCGGGTCCGGCTTGTGCCGGATCGGGGCGTCCTGGTTCGGGGACGGATAGCTCCATGGCAGCACGTGCAGTTGCAGATCGGGGATCTCCGTCGCAGCAGGCGTGCGGACGAACGCCACCACCTCGAAGACGCTGCGCGCCAGCCAGGTGCTGTTGCCGCGCAGGTTCTCGCGCACGAACGCGCGGGCGAAGTACCCCGGCGTCGGCCTGCGCAGCGCGGTGGGCATGGCGAACGACATCGGCACGAAGAGGTGGTCGTGGAGGTTGTCGCCGACCGGAAGGTCGGCGAGCACGTCGATGCCGAAGTCGCGCAGGTGATCGGCCGGCCCGACGCCGGAAAGCATGAGCAGGTGCGGCGAGCCGTACACGCCGCCGCTGACCACGACCTCCCGCTCGGCGCGGATGACCTCGCGGCCGGTCTTGGCGAGGATCTCGACGCCGGTCGCCCGGCCGCGCTCGATGACGACCCGTGCGACCTGCGTCTTGGGCAGCACGACGAGGTTCGCCGGGCGGTCGTCGAGGTAGCCCACCGACGTGCTGTACCGCAGCCCGCCGGAGTTGCTCTGCTGGAAGATCGACACACCCTCTTGCTCGGCCGCGTTGTAGTCCTCGTTCTTCTTGATGCCGGCGGTCTCGCTCAGCGCGTCGATGAAGCATTCCGACGCGGGGGTGAGCTCGCGGGCACGGATGACCTTGATCGGGCCACTGCCGCCGCGGTAGTCGGTGCCGCCGTCCTCGAAGCTCTCGAACTTCTTGAAGCTCGGCAGCACGTCCGCGTAGGTCCAGCCGGTGTTGCCCTCGGCGGCCCAGTCGTCGAAGTTCTTGCGGTTGCCACGGACGAACACCATGCCGTTGATCGAGCTCGACCCGCCGAGCACCTTGCCGTGCGTCTGCGGGATCTTGCGGCCCAGGGCGTGCTTCTGCTCGACCGTGTAGTGCCCCCAGTCGACCTTCGCCTTGAGCTGCGGGACGCTGTGCATCGGGCCGATCATCCCGGGCTTGCGGACGAGCTGCATGTTGTCCCGGCGGCCGGCCTCGATCAGGATCACCCTGGCGCCCGAGTCGGCCAACCGGCGGGCCAGGATCGCGCCCGAACTGCCCGCCCCGACGATCACGTAGTCGGCGCTGCGCATCAGCGGAACTTCCGGCCGTAGCGCATCTTCAGCACCTTGTGGACCACGTCGAAGTCTTCCTTCTTGCGCGGGAAGCGCTGCATGTCCTCACCCATGTTGAACCGCTTGCGGGTTGTCGCCTTGGCCCTGGTGAACTCGCGCAGCCCGTCGTCGCCGTGGAAGCGGCCGAATCCGCTGTCGCCCACGCCACCGAACGGCAGCGACGGCATCCCGACGAAGGTGAGGACGGAGTTGATCGTGGTGCCGCCGGCCCGCAACCGTCCGGCGATCTCGGCGCCGTGCGACTTCGAGAACACCGACGAGCCGAGGCCGAACGGCGTCGCATTCGCCCGGCGCACCGCCTCGTCCTCGTCCGCGACGGTGTTGACGACGACGACCGGACCGAACGTCTCCTCCTGCACGGCGGAGGACTCCTCGGGCACGTCGACGAGCACGATCGGGTGGACGTAGGGCGGCTGGATCGAGTCCAATCCGCCGACCAGCGCCGTGGCGCCGCGCTCGAGGGCGTCGGTGACGTGCCGGCGGATGATCTCGATCTGGTTGGGCACCGTCATCGGCCCGATGTCGCTGAGCGGCTCGAGGCCGACGCTTACCTGCTCGGCGCGGTCCTTCACCTTGGCCAGGAACTCATCGCGGATCTTCCGGACGACGTAGACGCGCTCGACGCCCACGCAGGCCTGGCCGGAGTTCCACATCGATCCCCAGACGATGGAGGTGGCCGCGGCCTCGATGTCGGCGTCCTCGGCGACGACGGTCGCGTCCTTGCCACCCAGCTCGAGCAGCACCGGCGTCAGGTTCTCGGCACAGGCGGCCATCACCCGCCGGCCCGTGGGCACGGAGCCGGTGAAGCCGAGCTTGTCGATGCCGGACCGGCACAGCGCCGCGCCGGTGTCGCCGAACCCGGTGATCCAGCTGACCATGCCGTCCGGGGCGTCGGGGTTGGCCCGGTAGAACGACTCGGCGGCGTAGACGCCGGTCGCCGCGCTGACCTCGCTCGGCTTGAGGATGACCGCGTTGCCCGCCGCCAGCGCGTAGGCCATGCCGCAGAACGCGGTGTAGACGGGCGCGTTCCACGGCGTGATGATGCCGATGACGCCGAGCGGCTCGTAGGACACCCGCGCGGCGAAGTTCAGCAGGGCGATGCCGGGTGCGACGCGTCGCTCGTGCAGCACCCGCTTGGCGTGCGTGGCCGACCAGCGCAGGTCCTCGAGCCCGGCGAGCAGCTCGAACTGGACGTCGGGCTTCGGCTTGCCGGTCTCCCGGAACCCGATGTCGTAGAGCGTGTCGCAGTCACGGGCCAGCCAGCGCACCCACGCGTGCATCCGCTTCTTGCGCCCGGCGAACCCCTGGGCTGCCCACCACTTCTGCGCCTCGCGGCCCTTCGCGATGCGCTCGGCGATGTCCTCGGCGATGTGTACCGGGTAGCTGCCGACGCTCTCGCCGGTCGCGGGATTGCGAACCTCGAAGCTCTCCCGGTCGGACGCGACTGGCGTGAGCTGAGCTGTCATGGCGGCGGCCGTCCTCGATAGGATTCGCAGAACGAGAACACGTTACAGTTTTGCGGCGGCCTGCGCGACCCCTACCCCCGCGAGTTGTCCCGGCTTCGTCCGGCTATATGCGGACCGAGCCGGGACAACTCGGGAGCGCGGATCACAAGAAGCGGCTGATGATCTCCTTCATGATCTCGTTCGTCCCGCCGTAGATCTTCTGGATGCGCGCGTCGGTGTACATCCGCGAGATCGGGTACTCCTGCATGTAGCCGTAGCCGCCGAAGAACTGCAGGCACTCGTCGGCGACGTCGCACTGCATCTGGGTCGTCCACCACTTGGCCATCGAGGCGGTCTGGACGTCGAGCTCGCCGGCGAGGTGCTTGACGATGCAGTCGTCGACGAACACCCGCGCGACCTTCGCGATCGTGGCGGCCTCGGCGAGCTTGAACTTGGTGTTCTGGAAGTTGAAGACCGGCTTGCCGAACGCGTGCCGCTCCTTCGTGTACCTGACCGTGTGCGCGAGCGTCTCCTCGATAGCCGCCACCGCCGCGACGGCGAGGACGAGCCGCTCCTGCGGCAGTTGTTGCATCAGCTGGATGAAGCCCTGCCCCTCCTCGACGCCGAGCAGGTTCGACGCGGGCACCCGGACGCCGTCGTAGAACAGCTCCGCGGTGTCCTGGCCGTGCTGCCCGATCTTCTTCAGCACCCGCCCCCGGCTGAACCCGGCGAGCCCGTCCGTCTCGACGACGATCAGCGAGATGCCCTTCGCGGCGTTGTCCGGATCGGTCTTCGCGACCGTGATGACGAGGTTGGCCAGCAATCCGTTGGAGATGAACGTCTTGGGCCCGTCGAGCACGTACTCGTCCCCGCTCCTGATCGCCTTGGCCTTGACGCTCTGTAGGTCGGAACCGGTGCCCGGCTCGGTCATCGCGACCGCGCCGACCAGCTCGCCGGTAGCCAGTCTCGGCAACCAGCGGTGCTTCTGCTCCTCGGTGCCGTAGGCGTTGATGTAGTGGGCGACGATCGTGCTGTGCACGGCGGTGCCCAGGCTGGGTGCGAGGGTGCGCGCCTGCTCCTCGGCCATGACCGCCTCGAGCGCGAAGGTGCCGCCCCCGCCGCCGTATTCGGTGGGGATCGACGGGCACAGCAGACCCAGTTCGCCGGCCTTGTTCCACACCTCGCGGTCGATGTGCTGCTGCTCGCCCCAGCGCTCCTCGTTCGGCGCGCACTCCTTCTCGAGGAAACGGTGCGCGAGATCGCGGAACGCCTCGATATCGTCGTCACTCCAGACCGGGCGGACAGTCATGGGCACAGAACCTTTCGTCGGGACTGCGCCAGTATCACCGTCACGATCGCCGGCGGGGTTGTGACGCCGGTTACTTCCCGGCGTCAGGCGCTCTGCAAAGGACGACTCCTTCGGCGTCGAGCACCGCCCGCGAGCTCAGGCGGGGAGCTGCCAGCCGCCGGTGGAATTCGTGAGATCCCAATCCAGCGTGACCTCGCTGAACCGGCTGCTTGTGCTTCAGATTGATGCCGGAGAACCCGCCGAGGAACTTCAGCGAACTCCCGGTGAAAGCATCGGCGGATGTCTCGCCGAGGTTCGTCAGCGCCAGGGCACCGACGAGCGCGCCCATCCCGATCGCGCTGCCACGCAGCAGGTCCCTGCGACTGGCGCCTCCGCTCGCTTCGGCCATTTCTCCCCCTTTGCAGCCGTGAGCGCAGTATCGGTCAGATCTGTGCCGTTCGCATCCGGGACAGCGAGCGGTCGCGGCCGAGGAGCTCCATCGACTCGAACAGCGGCGGCGAGACGGTGCTGCCGGTGACGGCGACCCGGATCGGGCCGAACGCATTGCGCGGCTTGAGTCCGAGCCCGTCCACCAGCGCCATCCGCAGAGCCTCCTCGATCGCCGGTGCCTTCCACTCGGCGAGTGGTTCGAGCACGGCCGCTGCGGCTTCGATCACGGGACGGCCGGTCTCACCGAGCTGCTTCGCCGCGGCCGCCTCGTCCACCGCGAACTCCGCATCGGCGACGAGCAGGAAGCGAAGCATGTCCGCGCCCTGCGAGAGCGTCTGCGTCCGCTCCTGCACCAGCGGCGCGCCGGCGCGCAGCAGTGCCGCAGCGTCCGAACCCAGTTCGTCAGTACGCGACGCGAACTCGATGAGCCGGTCGGCGAACTCCTCGACGGCGAGTTCCCGGATGTAGTGACCGTTGAGCCAGTCGAGCTTCTGCAGATCGAACACCGGCCCGACTGTGTTCACCTGCGACCAGTCGAAGCTCGCGCTGAACTCGTCGAACGTGAAGATCTCGGACTCACCGGGCTGTCCGTAGCCGAGCAACGCCAGGAAGTTCACCAGCGCCTCGGGCAGGTAGCCCTCCTCGACGAACCAGGTGAGCCGTGCCGCCGGGTTCTTGCGCTTGGAGATCTTCGACTTGTCGGTGTTCCGGAGCAGCGGCATGTGAGCGAATGCCGGCTCCGCCATCTCGAGCCAGCGGTAGAGCAGCAGGTGCTTGGGCGTCGAGGAGATCCATTCCTCGCCGCGCACCACGTGGGTGATGCCCATCAGGTGGTCGTCGACGACGACGGCGAGGTGGTAGGTCGGGAAGCCGTCCGTCTTCAGGATCACCTGGTCGTCGGGACGCGGCGCCGACACCTGGCCACGGATGACATCGGTGAACGTCAGCTGGACGTCGTCGGGGATCAGCATGCGCACGACCGGGGTGTCGGTCGTGCCGCCGAGGGCTTTGCGTTCTTCGGCCGTCTTGCCGAGGCAGAACCGGTCGTAGCCGGTCGGCAGCTTCTGCGCCCGTTGCCGCTCCCGCATCTCGGCCAGCCGCTCGGCGCTGCACCAGCAGTGGTAGGCGTGGCCGTCGGCAAGCAGCCGGTCGACGAACGGCCGGTAGGTGTCGAGCCGTTCGGATTGCCGGTAGGGCGCGAAGGGGCCACCGACGTCCGGGCCCTCGTCCCAGTCGAACCCCAGCCAGCGCAGGGTGTCGAAGATCTGCTGCTCACTGTCGGCGCGGAAGCGGGCGCGGTCGGTGTCCTCGATCCGCAGCACGAACCGGCCGCCGTGCCGTCGGGCGAAGCCCAGGTTGAACAGCGACATGTACGCCGTGCCGACGTGTGGATCGCCCGTCGGTGACGGTGCCACCCGCAACCGCGGCGCGCGCTCTGCCGGCGGGTTCACGCCTGCACCACCGGGTTGGTCAGCGTGCCGACGCCCTCGATTTCCACGCTCACCGTGTCGCCTGCCACGATCGGGCCGACCCCGGCCGGCGTGCCGGTGAGGATCACATCGCCGGGCAGCAGCGTCATGATCGCTGAGACGAACGCGATCTGCTTCGGGATGTCGTGGATCATCTGGCTCGTCCTGCCGTCCTGCTTCACGTCGCCCTTGACGCGCGTGACGATGCGCAGGTCACTCGGATCGAGCACGGTCTCGACCCACGGGCCGAGCGGGCAGAATGAGTCGTAGCTCTTCGCCCGCGTGAACTGGACGTCGGCCCGTTGCTGGTCGCGGGCGGTGACGTCGTTCGCCGCGGCGTAGCCGAAGACGTGGCGCAGCGCGTCCTCCGGCGCCACATTGCGCGCCGGCGTCCCGATGACGACGGCGAGCTCACCCTCGTAGTGCACCTCGCTGCTCGACGGGGGCAACCTGATGGCATCGCCCTCCCCGATGACCGACGTCGACGGCTTCAGGAAGATGAGCGGAGTGTCAGGAAGCACTGCACTCTGCCCATGCTCGGGTCGCAAGCTCCCCTCGGCCATCTCGCGGACGTGCTCGGCGTAGTTCTTGCCGACCGCCACCACCTTGCTCGGCAGGAACGGCGACAGCAGCCGGACGTCCGGCAGCGCCCACCGGTCGCCGGTGAAGGAGATGGGGCCGAACGGGTGCCCGTCGATGGCGGCCACGGTCAACGACTCGACCGGCGCGCCCGCCGGACCCTCGACGGTCCCCCAGGCGACACCGGCCTCGGCCGAGGACGATCCGGGATGGACGAAGCGGGCGACGCGCACGAGGCCTCAGGCTACCGGGCGGCGATTCACCGGTCTGACGCGCTTGCCGGAATCTCATCGGCGATAATCGAGCGGTGACTTCGCCCCTCTCCGCCATCAAGGTCGAGAAGCGTCGCCAGTTGGCTGCGACGCTCGGCCTGTTCGCGATGCTGTTCATCGCCGTAGGGGCGGTTGCCGCGACCGGCGCCACGACCGCGACGGTCAAGGCGTTCGTCCTCATCGCCCTGGTCGTGGCGGTCCTGCTCGGCCTGACGGCGTGGGGCGTCGCGCACTCGGTGAAGCTTGACGTCGCCGACCGGTTGCTGGACACGACGATCGAGGCGGCGGTCAACGCGAGTGGCCGCAGCATGTGCGACTGCGGGGTCGAGCACGACCCCAACGAGATGCACATCGTCGGAGACGATCAGGGGTATCGCGTCGGAGACGATCAGGGGTATCGCGTCGGAGCTGAGTGCAGCCACGACGGCTCCGGACGCGACTGCACGCACTCGTGCGACAGCTGCGCCCTCGCCGCGATGCGTCCGTCGCCGGATCGCACCCGGGCACAACGCCTGGGAACGGCCTAGCAACGGCCTAGGGCGTGTCTAACGGATCTTGGCGCGCTGGGTCGGTAGAACGCGGAGTGTGCTTGCTCGTCATGATCTGACCGATGCGGAGTGGGCGCGGCTGGAGCCGCTGCTGCCTGATAGGAGGCCGCGCCGCGGTGGCCGCTGGGAAGACCACCGGATGGTGATCAACGGGGTGTTGTGGCGGACCCGGACCGGCGCTCCCTGGCGTGATCTGCCGCTCTGTTACGGGAACTGGAAGACCGTCTACGGTCGGCATCGCCGCTGGTCTGGCGATGGCACGTGGGAGGCGATCCTGGATGGGTTGCGTGCTGGCTGCGACGGCGGGGAGGCCGCGCAGTGGACGGTCGGGATGGACTCGGCTGTCATCCGTGCCCATCACCACGCCGCGGGGGCGCGTCGTGAGCCGCCCAAGGACATCCCGGTGCAGCGGTTGGCCGTCGCGTTGGAGGATCAGGAGACGGCGCCGGAGCACACAGGGGGCGGGGTCGAATGACAACAATTCGTCGGCCCCGCCGGGCAAGCGGCCCGATCGGGAGGCGTTGGGCCGTTCCCGCGGCGGGCTGACCACGAAGATCCATCTGCTCGCCGACCGCCGGTGCCGGCCGTTGACGCGGGTCACTACCGCCGGCCAGCGACACGACTCGCTGGCCTTCGAACCGTTGATGAACCGACTGCACATCGCGCGCCCCGGGCCTGGCCGGGCGCGCACCCGGCCAGGTCGGCTGTTGGCCGACAAGGCCTACTCGAACCGGAAGATCCGCGCTCATCTACGCCGACGCGGCATCACCGCGACCATCCCCGAACCGGCGGACCAGATCGCCGGTCGCGCCCGACGCGGCAGCAGCGGCGGGCGACCGCCTGGGTTCGACTCGGTTGCCTACCGCGACCGAAACACCGTCGAACGGACCATCAACAAACTGCGCAGCTACCGAGCCGTCGCGATGCGCACCGACAAACGTGACTACGTCTACCGAGGAACCATCGACGTCGCTTCGGTCAGGATCTGGCTACGCGACCCCGGCGATCATGATCCATGAGACACGCCCTAGCCCGGCTAGACGGAGGGCGGCGCGCCCAGCAACCCGTAGCGGACGGCGTCGTGCAGCGCCAGCCACGACGCCTCGATCACGTTGCCGTGCACGCCCACAGTCGTCCATTCGCGCTCGTGGTCGGTGGTCTCGATCAGCACCCGGGTGACCGCGTCGGT
Source organism: uncultured Actinomycetota bacterium (assembly GCA_963797455.1). Classification (GTDB taxonomy): domain Bacteria; phylum Actinomycetota; class Actinomycetes; order Mycobacteriales; family Jatrophihabitantaceae; genus Jatrophihabitans. Next base: position 447,933 of record CAWCPK010000002.1, read on the forward strand.
GCCGTGCTTGCCGGCCATGATCCGCACCTTGTAGTCGGTGAGCTCCATCTTCGCGAGCTGCGGGTAGGCCCGCTCGAGCGCCTTGCGCAGGGCCCGGTCGAGCGCGTTCACCGGGCCGTTGCCCTCCTCGGTCGAGATGACGCGCTGGCCTCCCGCGTGCAGCTTGACGGTGGCCTCGCTGACCATCGCGCCGTCCTCGCGGCGGTCGATGATCACGCGGTACGACTCGACGGTGAACGGCTGGTTCGGCTGGCCGAGCTCATCGCGCAGCAGCAGCTCGAAGGAGGCGTCCGCGGCCTCGTACGACCAGCCGGCGGCCTCCCGCTCCTTGATGCGCTCGACCACGGTGCCGACCACGTCCGGGCGGGCGCTGACATCGACGCCGAGCTCCTGGGACTTCAGCTCGATCGACGCGCGACCCGCCATCTCGGTGACAAGGATGCGCTGGTCGTTGCCGACGACCGTGGGGTCGAGGTGGTTGTACAGCTCCGGGTCGACCTTGATCGCCGACGCGTGCAGGCCCGCCTTGTGCGCGAAGGCGGACGCGCCGACGTACGGCGCGTGGGTGTCCGGCGCCAGGTTGGCGATCTCGGCGATCGCGTGGGCGACGCGGACCATCTCGGAGAGGCAGCCGTCGGGCAACACGTCCAGGCCCATCTTGGTGACGAGCCCACCGACGACGCTGAAGATGTTGGCGTTGCCGGCCCGCTCCCCGTAGCCGTTGGCGGTGCCTTGGACGTGTGTCGCGCCGGCATCCACGGCGGCCAGGGTGTTGGCCACCGCGCAACCCGTGTCGTCCTGGGTGTGGATACCGAGCCGGATGCCGGCGCGACCGCTCACGTCCGACACGACGTCGTGGACGCCCATCGGAAGCATGCCGCCGTTCGTGTCGCAGAGCACCCCGACGTCGGCGCCGGCGGACGCCGCCGCGTCGAGAACACGGACCCCGTAGTCGCGGTCGTGCTTGTATCCGTCGAAGAAGTGCTCGCAGTCGAGGAACACGCGACGCCCCTCGGCGCGCAGGAACGCGACCGTGTCGCGCACCATCGCGAGGTTCTCCTCGAGAGTGGTGCGAAGCGCCCGCTCGACGTGCAAGACATCGGACTTCGCGACGAGGGTCACGACCGGCGCCTGGGAATCGAGCAGGGCGCGCACCTGGGGGTCGTCCTCGACGCGGACGCCGGCCTTGCGGGTAGCGCCGAACGCCACCATGACCGAGTGCCGCAGCTTCAGCTCGCCAGCGGCGGCGCGGGCGAAGAATTCGGTGTCCTTCGGCATCGCTCCCGGCCAGCCGCCCTCGATGAAGCCGACCCCGACCTGATCGAGCAGCCGGGCGACGGCGAGCTTGTCGGCCACCGAGTACGTGATGCCCTCACGTTGGGCGCCGTCGCGCAGCGTGGTGTCGAAGACATGAAAGGCGTCGGTCTGCATCGGGTCGTCCTCTGGTCGTCGGTATTCGGCAAAACAAAAGACCCCCCGCGGATGCGGAGGGTCTGCGCGTCGGTGTGGAGCCGGCTACCGACGCGCTAACAGATAATGAGCGAGTTCAGATGGTGCACGGCCCCGAGTCTGCCACACCCGTCCACTCCACCGCGACTTTGACCTCCCAAGCGTCGCTGAAGCGCCCCTCCAGCAGCGCTTGGGAGGTCAAAGTCGCGGGATGGGCGGGACGTCAGCCGGCGGCGGCTTTCGCGAGGCGCTCGCCGATCTCCGCGGTGCTGCCCGGCTGCGCCGGGTCGCGGGTCGCCAGGTCCGCAGCCACTGCCGCCTCGACCCGCGCGGCGGCCTCCGGCTCACCGACGTCTGTGAGCAGCATCGAAACGGACAGTACCGCCGCGGTCGGGTCGGCCAAGCCCTGGCCGGCGATGTCCGGCGCCGACCCGTGCACCGGCTCGAACATCGACGGGTTGGTGTGGCTGACGTCGAGGTTGCCGCTGGCCGCCAGCCCGATGCCCCCGGCGATCGCGGCCGCGAGGTCGGTGATGATGTCGCCGAACAGGTTGTCCGTGACGATCACGTCGTAGCGTCCCGGGTCGGTCACCAGGTAGATCGTCGCGGCGTCCACATGGTTGTAGGCGACGGTGACATCCGGGAACTCCGCGCCGACGCGGGCCACCGTGCGGAACCACAGGTCACCCGCGTAGGTCAGGACGTTGTTCTTGTGCACCAGGGTGAGGTGCCTGCGCGGCCGGGCCTGCGCGCGTCCGAACGCATCGCGCACCACCCGCTCGACGCCGTACGCGGTGTTGACGCTGACCTCGGTGGCGACCTCGTGCGGCGTGCCCTTGCGCAGGACGCCGCCGTTGCCCGTGTACGGCCCCTCGGTGCCCTCCCGGACGACAACGAAGTCGATCGCCGGTGCGCCCGCCAGGGGCGTCACCACCCCCGGGTACAGCTTCGCCGGGCGGAGGTTCACGTGGTGGTCGAGCTCGAAGCGCAACCGCAGCAGGAGTCCCCGCTCGAGGACGCCGGGCGGGACGGACGGATCGCCGACCGCGCCGAGCAGGATCGCGTCGTGCCCGCGGATCTCATCGAGGACGGAGTCGGGCAACACCTCGCCGGTGCGCTGCCAGCGCGCGGCGCCCAGGTCGTAGTGCGAGGCCTGCACGCCCGGCCGGACGGCGTCGAGCACCCGCAGGGCTTGCTCGGTGACCTCGATGCCGATTCCGTCCCCGGGGATGACCGCAAGCCTCATTGGTAGTCAGGGGCGCAGGAGCCGCTGCGCGGTCCTGTTTCCCCATCCCCCTTTCAATCCGTACGTGCGGTTCTCCCGCATACGGCTTACCGATGATCTTCTTGGCATGGTTACGCTGCCTTCGGATAGCGGACGGTACCGCGCAGTTGATACAGGCCGTGCCCGTTGAACCAGTCCTGGGTCCACTGTCGGGCTTGCCCGGCACGCAGGTTGCGGCCCCGCTTCTTGACCATCAAGCGACGGAGACGCCACACCACGTAGCGGTCGAGCTCGGTGAACTTGTCGGCGGCATTGCCGGTGCCGAAGTAGTTGCCCCAGCCGCGCAGGATCGGGTTCAGGTCGTTGATGACGACCCGGATATCGGTCCCGACACGACCACGGCTGGTCCGGTGTTTGACCTTCTCCCGGAGCCGCTTCATCGCCTTCTGGTTGGGCCAGCGGTGCAGGTAGTAGCGCACGATCCGCTGCTGTTCCCACAGCCGACCCGACATGCGGGCGCGGAAGTGACAACCGAGGAAGTCGAACCCTTCCCGGCCTTCACGCAGGTCAACTACTTTCGTCTTGCCCGGATGCAACTGCAGAGCCAGCCCGATGAGGATCTCCTCGACCGCGGCCAGGGCCGCGCTGGCTTGTTCGGCTGAACGGCACAGCACGACACCGTCGTCGGCGTAACGCACCAGCGTGCCCACGCCCCGTGCGCTCAACTCCACATCCAGCACGTGCAGGTAGATGTTGGCCAACAACGGGGAAATGACCCCGCCCTGAGGCGTTCCAGCGACCGTCCGCTGAACCGTCCCATCGACCATCACCCCGGCCTGCAACCACAGCCGGACCAACTTCAGCACCCGACGATCCGACACCCGCGTCTCGACCATGCCCAACAACCGGTCATGATCGATACTCCCGAAGAAGTCCCGGATGTCGAACTCGACGACATGAGTGGCACCAGCGATGAAGCCCTTGCGGACCACTTCCATCGCCTGCGTCGCGGACCGGCGCGGCCGGAACCCGTAGGAGACCGGCACGAAGTCGGCCTCGAAGATCGGTTCCAGCACCAGCCGGGCCGCTTGCTGCGCCACCCGGTCGCGGACCGTGGGTATCCCCAACGGCCGGCTACCACCATCTGGTTTCGGGATCTCCACACGCCTGGCCGGCGCAGGGCGATACCTGCCCTCACGAAGGTCACGGGACAACTCGCGCAACATGCGGTCCACCCCGTATTCCTCCACCTGCTCCAGGGTCTGCCGGTCAACACCGGCCGCACCCCGATTGGCCCGGACCCGCTTCCACGCCGCCCGCAGCACGTCAACTCTGTGGACACGGTCGAACAGGGCGTGGAAACGCCGTTCCGGAGACTGCTTGGCCGCAGCCCATAGCTTGCGTTGGAGTCGTCGCACGTTGTCGATGGGAACAGTCCCATCGGGGTAGTTGGACCGGGCGGTCCCGGTCATGCCCTTGCGCTTACCCCCGCCGCGAGCGTGATCAAAGTCGGGGCCCTTCCCTCCCGGCGTGTTCATCACGCCGATCAGCGGTACTACGACCCCGTCGGACTTCCGCTGCTCTCCCTCGGATTTCACCATCGGCTTATACCTCGGGTCTTCGCCGGACGACGGCTGAACAGACGGATCTCTCCTGTTCCACCCCAGACCTTGATCACGTGCCGCTCCCCATACCCCGGAGGGACCCGCCAAGCTGACCCCGGAACGAGGCTCGGCAGACATGGCCTTCGCCGTGACATGAGCGGCTCGGCTCCCCCATTGTGACTCTGACGAGGCTGCAGAACTCGCGCCTGCTGGCGCTACGGCCCGCGATCTTGCTCCCTCCAAAGAGGCTTTCGACACCCCGCTCAGCCCACCGGATCTCTCCGACGAACCGGGGCCTGCTACCGGGCGCTCCGATACCTACCCGGACAGGACTCACACCTGCTGGCCTGGGACAGCTTGCAGGACGCAACATGCGGACGAGCCTAAACGAGGCTCAGTCGACGCTCTCAGCCAGTGGACGCACCGTCTCGCCATCTGGGACGTAGGTAGGCAGGTCGCGGGTCGACCGCAGTGGCGAGAGCAACACCGGCAGGAACGGCAGGCAGCCGCCGATCGCGGCGACGAGCAGCGTCTCGCGTACGCCGATCGTCTGACCGAGGATGCCCCCGAGGAGCCCGCCCAGGGGCATCGTCCCCCACACCAGGAAGCGCATCGTGGCGTTCATCCGGCCGAGCAGCTCCGGCGGGCACAAGCCCTGCCGGAAGCTCACCTGGGTGATGTTGTAGACGACGACGGTGCCCCACCACAGCACCTGCGCGGCGGCGAGCAGCACCAACGTCCAGTCCTTGTGGACGAACGGCGCGACGAAGCCGAGCGGCGCGCCGGCGGCGACCGACATCCAGATCGTGGGCCCCTGCCCGAACCTCGCGGCCAACCGGCTGGCGAGCAGTGAGCCGACGAGCCCGCCGATCGCCGACGTGGACATGATCAGTCCGATCACTCCGGGGGAAACGTGCAGCTGGCCGGCGAGCAGCACGTAGAAGACCGCGAAGGCGATCGAGGAGAACAGATTGGAGCTGCCGGTGCACATCGCGATCGCGCGCAGCATCCGGTTGCCGATCACGAACTCGACACCTTCCTTGATCTCGCGCCCAAGATGCCGGTCCGCCTTTCGTTCCGGCTTCGGCGGCCGGACCTGGATCGCACCCACCCACCCCGCCGACCAGAGGAAGCTGACCGCGTCGATGAGGATCGCGTACGGGGCGCTGAGAACCTGGATGAGCAGGCCGCCGAGGCCCGGCCCCGCGATCTGGCTGACCGACTCGCTGGCTTGCAGCTTCGAGTTGCCTTCGACGAGTGCCTCGCGGTCGATCAGGTCCGGTAGGTAGGACTGGTAGGCCACGTCGAAGAAGACGGTGCTCACGCCGGCCACGACGGCGACGACGTAGAGCTGACCGATGGTGAGCACCCCGAGCAGCTGCGCCAACGGGATCGAGCCCAGCGCGGCGGCCCGCAGCACGTCGTTGAGGATCAGCACCGATCGGAAGCGCATCCGGTCGACCCAGGCGCCCGCCGGCAGCCCGACGACCAGGAAGCCCAGCGTGTCGAACGCCGTCAGCAGCCCCACTTCGAACGTCGAGGCGTGCACCACGAGGATCGCGACGAGGGGAAGCGCCAGGAAGGTGACCTGGGTGCCGAACTGGCTGACGGTCTCGCCGATCCAGAGCCGCCGGAAGTCGAGGTGGTGCCACAACCCGTCCCGGCGAGGTCTGACCTCGTCGCCGGGGACGGGCTGTGCGCCAGAACCGACGACGAGACCGGAGGTCACCGTCTCGCCGACCTGCCCCGGCGGCTCCTGGGACGTCACGCCGACCAGCCTCGATTACTGATTGGGAAATGTCAATCAGTTATCGTTGTTCACATGCCCCCGCGTCCGGAAGAACCGCCACCGCCGCCGTCGATGACTGGAAATCGGTCCGTCGCGAGGCCACGGACGAGGAGGCGCGGGCGCTCGCCTCGGCGCTGCGGATGCGGATCCTGCGGGTCTGCCTGCACGAGCCCCACTCGAACAAGGAGATCGCGCAGATCCTCGGCCGCGACCCGGCCACCACGCTGCACCACGTCCGCCGGCTTGTCGACACCGGCTTCCTCGTAGCGCAGCCGATCCGGCGCGGCACCCGCGGCTCGCGCGAGATCCCGTACCTCGCGACGGGCAAGTCGTGGCGACTCAAGGGCGTCCCGGCGAAGAACCGCGTCCTGGTTGACGCCTTCCTCGAGGAGATCGCGCTCGTGCCGGTCCAGTCGGTGGAGACCGCGCGCCTCGGCCTGCAGATGACCGACGAACTCAAGTCCGAACTCGACGACCGGCTGATGGAACTGCTCGAGGAGTTCCGGCAGCGCGCGGACGCCGCCCACACCGGTGCGGCATGGTCGATCTTCGTGGCGATGCACCCCGACCCGAACCAGCGCGCAGACCTCGCTTAGGCGTCGTGCCGGCGGAGGACGACGACGGCCGCAGCCACCAGGGCCACCGCGAGACCGGCGAAGATCCCGAACTCGATCCACTGGAAGGGCCAGAACCGGTTGGCTGGCTGGTAGATCGTGCGTAGCTGGTAGCCGAGTCTGTCCATGCAGTTCGACAACGTGTCGGTCGTCGAGTCCGCACAGGGTCGGCCGGCGATCTGTCCCTGCACCACCTGACCGTGCAGCAGCAGATCTGTGCTCTGCGCCGCCGAACCGGGCGGGATGCCGGGCAAGGGGCCCTTGCTGAAGCCGGTGATCTTCGACAACGGCGCCAGGTAGCTCGGCCGCAGCCCGAGTTCGACGAGCAGCCGGATGCCGACGAAGCCGCCCACCGTCGTCGCCATCGCCGGCAGCGCCCGACGCCACACGACACCGGCGGCCAGCCCCAAGGCGGCCGCGAACAGCGCATAGCCGACCGGGGTGATGCCCTGGATGTCGAACTGCAGTCCGTCGAGCCGGCTCTGCACCACCGCGTTGTGCGCGTCCGACCACCAGGTGACGAGCCCTGCCACGGCCCCGCTGCTCGCCAGCGTGAAGACGAACAGCGTCAACAGCTTCGACCAGAGCCAACGGCGTCGCGTCACCGATTGCGTCCAGGCAAGGGTCGCGGTGCCGGCCTCGAGTTCCTTGCCGACGATCGTCGCGCCCCAGAACACGCCGATGAGCAGCGGCACCATCACCGTGATGTCGACGACCGTGTCGATGGCCTTGTACCCCTGGAACAGGCCACCGCACGTGTCACCGGAACGGCAGGCGACCATCGCACTGGCCAGGTGCTTGCCACTGATCCAGACCGGCAGGGCGAACGCGGCGATCGCGGCGACGGCGATCGCGACTTGCACGCGGTGCTGCCGCCACAGCAGCCAGGTCATGGCGCCACCTCGCTCAGTGCACGTCGCGCCGGTTCGGGAGCACCGAGACCCAGGTAGGCCAACATGATCTCCTCCAGATTCAGCTCGCTCACCTGCCAACCGGGGTCGTGCAGCGGTCCGTTGAGCCGGACCCACACGCTCACCTGCCGGTGCGTCTGCTCGATGCGCAGGACGGTGTGCTCCCGCTCGATCGCAGCTGTCTCGCGGCGCGGACCGGTCAGCAGCCGGTGGCTCGCAAGCACCTCGTCCAGTTCCTCGGCGAGCACCGTCTGCGAGTCGGCGAGCACTACGAGGTGGTCGCACACGCGCTCCAAGTCGGCGACGAGGTGGCTGGACAGGATCACCGTGAGGTCGCCGTCGGCTACCGCCTCGCTCAGCGTGCTGAGGAACTCGCGGCGGGCGAGCGGATCGAGCGCGGCAACCGGCTCGTCGAGCAGCAGGACGTCCGGGTGTTTGGCGAGCGCGATCGCCAGCGCGACCTGGGCGCGTTGCCCGCCGGACAAGGTGCCGACCCGTTGCCCGAGCGGGATCCGCAGCGAGCGCAGCCGTTCGCGGCTCCACTCGTCGTCCCAGCTCCGGTTCAGGTGCGCCCCCATCCGCAGGTGGTCCTCGACGCTCCAGCGCCGGTACAGCGGGATCTCCTGGGCCAGGTAGCCGACCCTGCTCAGGAAGCCGGCATCGTCGCGCGGCACCTCGTTCATGACCGTGGCGCTGCCGGTCGAGGGCTTGCTCAGCCCGGCCAGCATCCGCAGCAGGGTCGTCTTGCCGGCGCCGTTCGCGCCGACCAGTCCGCAAACCAGCCCAGTGGGGATCGCGAACGAGCAGTCCCGCAGCGCCCAGTTGCTGCCGTACCGCTTGCCGAGTCCGTCTGTCGTGATCGCCGGCGCGGTCATGCGGGCACGGCCAATCCGTGGTAACCACGACGCTGGCCATGCCCGCGAAATCCTGGAGCGCTGTTTGCGGAGCGATTTCGTGGGCTTCTCATGCGATCGCCTCTGCGGAGGACGCGCGCAGCACGGTGCGCACCATGCTCTCGATGTCCGCGTCGGCCAGACCGGCTCGCTGGGCCTTGGCGACCCACGCCGTCAGTGACCGGATCAGCGCGTTCTGCTCGCCGGCCGGCGGGCCGTCCGGCCGGCGCAGCACGAACGTCCCCACACCCTGGCGGCCCTCGACGAGCCCCTCGCGCTCAAGATCGCGGTAGGCCTTCAACACCGTGTTGGGGTTGATCGCGAGCGAACCTACGACCTCCTTCACGGTCGGGAGCCGGTCTCCGGGACGCAGCGTGTCGTTGAGCAGCGCCTGCCGAACCTGCTCCACGAGCTGGACATACGGCGGGACGTTCGACCGTGTCGAGAGATGAAACGTAATCACCAAACATCTACTTATCTAGGGACCTAGATAAGTAGAGCATTGACGACCAGTGGCCGTCAATGTGCGCCCGCCAAGCAAGTCAATGTGCGCCCGCTAAGCAAGTTGTCCCGGCTTCGTCCCGCCATAGGCGGACGAAGCCGGGACAACTTCGGATGGTGGGCGCTACCGCGCAGCCGTCCCCTCGGTGTAGTCGTCTTCGCTGGTATTCACCCATGACATCAGGCCACGCAGCTTGCGGCCGGTGTCCTCGATCGGGTGCTGCTCCCCCTTCGCGCGCAGCGCCTTGAACTCCGGCGCTCCGGCGTCCTGGTCGGCGATGAAGCGGGCCGCGAACGCACCGCTCTGGATGTCGGCGAGCACCGCCCTCATGTTGTCCTTGACGTGCGGGTCGATGACCCGCGGGCCGGAGACGTAGTCGCCGTACTCGGCGGTGTCCGATACCGACCAGCGCTGCTTGGCGATGCCGCCCTCGTACATCAGGTCGACGATCAGCTTGAGCTCGTGCAGGCACTCGAAGTAGGCAATCTCGGGCGCGTAACCGGCCTCGGTCAGCACCTCGAAGCCGTACATGACGAGCTGCGACGCCCCGCCGCAGAGCACGGACTGCTCGCCGAACAGGTCAGTCTCGGTCTCCTCGGTGAACGTCGTCCTGATCGCGCCTGCCCGGGTGCCGCCGATCGCCTTCGCGTAAGAGAGCGCGAGGTCGAACGCCTTGCCGGTGGCGTCCTGCTCGACGGCGACGAGCACCGGCACGCCCTTGCCGTCGACGAACTGTCGCCGGACGAGGTGGCCGGGGCCCTTCGGCGCGACCATCGCGACGTCGACGAACGCCGGTGGCTTGATGTAGCCGAACCGGATGTTGAAGCCGTGCCCGAAGAAGATGGCGTCGCCGTCCTCGAGGTTCGGCTCGATCGACTCCTTGTACAGCGAGCGCTGTGCCGGGTCGGGCGCGAGCACCATGATCAGGTCTGCCTCGGCCGCCGCCTCGCCCGGCGTCAGCACGCGCAACCCCTCGTCCTCGGCCTTTGCGCGGCTCTTCGAGCCCTCGAGCAGACCGACCCGGACGTCGACGCCGGAGTCACGCAGTGACAGCGCGTGCGCGTGCCCCTGGCTGCCATAGCCGAGCACCGCCACCTTGCGGCCCTGGACGATCGACAGGTCCGCGTCGTCGTCGTAGAAAATCTCGACTGCCATCGTCGTGAAGCTCCCTTTGTTTTCGAGGCCCCGCGGAATCGCGGGTGCCGGCGAGCGATTTCGTGCGGTGTCTACGCGCTGCGATCGACCGCACGCAGCGCGGCCTGGGTCATCGATCGGGGGCCGCGCCCGAGCGCGACCATGCCGGACTGCACCATCTCGCGGATGCCGTACGGCTCGAGCATCTTCAGCATCGCCTCGAGCTTGTCCGGACGTCCGGTGAGCTCGACTGTGATCGCCTCAGGTCCGACGTCTGCGACCTTCGCCTTGAACAACTCGACGACTTGCAGGACGTCGCGGCGGTTCGACTCGTCGGCGCGCACCTTCACCAGGAGCAGTTCGCGCTGCACCGCCTGCCCGGACTCGAGCTCGACGATCTTGAGGACGTTGACGAGCTTGTTCAGCTGCTTGGTGACCTGCTCGAGCACGCTGCCCTCGACGCTCACCACGATGGTGATACGGGAGATCTCCGGGTGCTCGGTCGGCCCGACGGCCAGCGACTCGATGTTGAAGCCGCGCCGCGCGAACAACCCCGCGACGCGGGTGAGGACGCCCGGCTTGTTCTCGACGAGCACCGACAGCGTGTGAATGGTCACGTCTACTCCGTCTCGTCGAACGCCGGGCGGATGTTGCGGGCCGCCTGGATATCGTCGTTGCTCGCGCCGGCGGCGACCATCGGCCACACCATGGCGTCCTTGCCGACCGTGAAGTCGACGACCACGGGCACGTCGTCGACCGCCATCGCCTTCTCGATCGTCTCGTCGACCTCGGTCTTCGTCTCGCAGCGCAGCCCGACGCAGCCCAGCGCCTCGGCGAGCTTCACGAAGTCCGGGATGCGTGTGCCAGCCCCGCCGGCGGAGGCGCGAGTACCGTGCGTGCCGAGATCTGTCTGGCTGTAGCGCTCGTCGTAGAACAGCGTCTGCCACTGGCGCACCATGCCGAGGTTGCCGTTGTTGATCACCGCGACCTTGATCGGGATGCCCTCGATCGCGCAGGTGGCGAGTTCCTGGTTGGTCATCTGGAAGCACCCGTCGCCGTCGATCGCCCACACGAGCTTGTCCGGGCAGGCGACCTTCGCGCCCATCGCGGCCGGCACCGCGTAGCCCATGGTGCCGGCGCCCCCCGAGTTGAGCCAGGTGTACGGGTGCTCGTAGCGGATGAACTGCGCCGCCCACATCTGGTGCTGGCCGACGCCCGCGGCGAAGATCGTCTCCGGGCCGGCGATCGCGCCCAGCCGCTCGATGACGTACTGCGGCGCAAGCGTGCCGTCAGTGGGCTCGGCGTAGCCGAGCGGGTAGGTGTCGCGCCACTGGTCGATCTGCCGCCACCAGCCGGCGAGGTCGGCGCGCTGCCCGGCCTCGAACTCGGCCGCCATCGCCGGGATCAGCTCGAGCAGCACCTCGCGGACGTCTCCCACGATCGGCACGTCGGCAACCCGGTTCTTGCCGATCTCGGCGGGGTCGATGTCGGCGTGGATGATCGCCGCCTGCGGCGCGAAGGTGTCCAGCTTGCCGGTCACCCGGTCATCGAAGCGGGTGCCCAGGGCGATGAGCAGATCGGCCTTCTGCAACGCCGTCACCGCGGACACCGACCCGTGCATGCCGGGCATGCCGAGGTGCTGGCGGTGGCTGTCCGGGAACGCGCCGCGGGCCATCAGCGTGGTGACGACCGGGATGTTGGTCTGCTCGGCCAGCTGGCGCAGCTCCGCGGTGGCCCGGGCCTTGAGGACGCCGCCGCCGATGTAGAGGACGGGACGACGCGCAGCGGCGATGATCCGCGCCGCCTCGCGGATCTGCTTGCCGTGCGGGCGGGTCACCGGCCGGTACCCCGGCAGCTCGAGGCGCGGCGGCCAGGAGAACACCGTCCGCTCCTGCAGGACGTCCTTCGGCAGGTCGACCAGTACCGGTCCCGGGCGGCCGGTCGACGCGAGGTGGAACGCCTCGGCGATCGCCCGCGGCACGTCGTCGGCCGACTGGACGAGGAAGTTGTGCTTCGTGATCGGCAGCGTGATGCCGGAGATGTCGGCTTCCTGGAACGCGTCCGTGCCGATGAAGTGCCGCCCGACCTGACCGGTGATCGCGACGAGCGGCACCGAGTCCATGTAGGCGTCGGCGATCGGCGTCACGAGGTTGGTCGCGCCCGGGCCGGAGGTCGCCATGCAGACGCCGACCTTGCCGGAGGCCTGCGGCGTATCCCTCGGCGGCGTGCCCGGCGCCCTGCTCGTGGCGGACGAGGATGTGCCGCACCCTCGTGGAGTCGTACAGCGGGTCGTAGGCGGGCAGGATGGCGCCGCCCGGAATGCCGAAGACGACGTCGGCGCCGACCTCCTCTAGCGAGCGGACGAGCGCCTGCGCGCCGGTCATGGTGCCGTCGGGCGTACCGCTGGTCATGGATGCCTCCCCGGTCGTGACGATGGAGCCGGGCGCCGTCCGGACTCGAAAATCCCAACAAAAAACCCCTCGTGCCGGATGCACGAAGGGCTAGCGCGCCGCGGTGGTCGAAGTGCCGGCCTACGCGACGCGCTGGATAACGAGTACGAGATTGCGCACGAGCGAAGCCTACACGGGCGCAAACGTCCCCTACAACCGACCCGGATCGGCTCCGGTGAGTGACCGACCGTGGGTGACGTCGATCCATCGAGTCGTCAGCCACGCCCTGGTTCGACTGGTTTGTGGCGCCCGTCACACGCCTCTGGACCATTGTCCAGGGACCTTGGTCCCGCGGGGAACTTCTTTAGTCCGGGTACTTGTGAAGTGCAGGTAAGGTCTGTTTACTAGAGGTAGCAGCCATCGGGAAATGGCTGGAACTTCAAGGGGACGCACCAGGGGATAGCGGGGACCGCACGGACACCGTGCGACAAGGGGGACGACGGGGGAACCGTAGTCGGCCTTCGATGATCTGGACGGTGCTAGATGTTCCCCCCGAGCGCAGCACTCCCTGCCCGCCAACCGGCACGCCGCAGTGGACGCCTCCGCGCCCTGCTCGTCACGGCGGCGATGTTCCTCGGCGTCTTCGCCGGCACGGTGACTACCGCTGCCCCCGCCAGTGCCGCAGTCCCGTCCCGCACGGCAACCGAGAACAGCATCGACTGGGCGATCCACACCCTCATCAACAACGAGCGGGCGTTGCACGGCCTCGCCCCGATACACATGAGGCCCGCGCTTCGGCTCTCCGCGCGCCGGCACAACGTCGCGATGGCGAAGGCCGACGCGATGTCCCACCAGCTTCCCGGCGAGCCGTACTTCGGCCTGCGGATGATCAACGCAGGCTACTACTGGAACTACGCGGGCGAGAACATCGCGTGGAACAGCGAGATGACGAAGGCCGGCGTCGTCCTGCTCGAGAGGTTGATGTACAAAGAGAAGGCGCCCGCCGACGACCACCGCCTCAACATCTTGAGCACGCACTTCCGGCACGTGGGCGTTGACGTCTACATGGACAAGGTCCACCACAAGGTCTGGCTCACGACCGACTTCGGGCACCGGGGCTGACCCTCAGGTTTCGCGGGCAGTCGAGCGAACGGCGTCGCTGCGGGCACGGCCAGCGCTTCAGCACCGAAGCGTCGGCCATGCCCGCGAAATCGTGAAGCCGTTCTTTGCGGAGCGATTCGTGGGGTGCTCAGTCGCAGACGGCTCCGTTCGCTGCTGACCCGACCAGCTTCGCGTACTTGCGCAGCACCCCGAAGTCGAACTGCGGCTCGGCCGGTTTCCACCCCGAGCGGCGGCGTTCGAGCTCGGTGTCGTCGACGAGCAGATCCAGCGTGCGCGCCGCCATGTCGAGCCGGACCCGGTCGCCGTCCTCGACGAGCGCGATCGGTCCGCCCACTGCGGCCTCAGGGGCGATGTGCCCCACGCACGGCCCCGTGGTGCCGCCGGAGAACCGCCCGTCGGTGAGCAGCAGGACGTCCTTGCCGAGCCCGGCGCCCTTGATGGCTGCCGTGATCGCGAGCATCTCACGCATCCCGGGCCCGCCCTTCGGGCCCTCCCATCGCACGACGACGACGTCGCCGGCCTGAAGCCGGCCCGCCGCGAGGTCGTCCATCGCTGCCTGCTCACGATCGAAGACCCGAGCGGTCCCCTCGAAGAAGTCGCTCTCCAGGCCGGCGCTCTTGACGACCGCACCCTCCGGCGCGAGCGAGCCGCGCAGGATTGTCAGGCCACCGGTGCGGTGAATCGGATCGCTCACCGCGTGAATGATCTTTCCGTCCGGGTCGGGCGGCATGATCGCGTGCAGGTTCTCGGCGACCGTCTTGCCGGTGACCGTCAGCGCGTCGCCGTGCAGGAGGCCGGCGTCGAGCAGCGCTTTCATCACGACCGGCACCCCTCCGACGCGGTCGATGTCGCTCATGACGTACGCCCCGAACGGCTTCACGTCCGCGAGGTGCGGAACCTTGTCGCCGATCCGGTTGAAGTCGTCGAGGGTGAGGTCGACCTTCGCCTCGTGAGCGATCGCCAGCAGGTGCAACACCGCGTTGGTGGAACCGCCGAGCGCCATCACAACGGTGATCGCGTTCTCGAAGGCCTCCTTGGTCATGATCGTCCGGGCGGTGATGCCCGCATCGACGAGGTGTACGACGGTCTCACCCGAACGCTCGGCGTAGTGGTCGCGGCGCGAATCGGGGGCCGGCGGCGCTGCACTGCCCGGCAGTGACATGCCCAGCGCCTCGGCCGCGCTCGCCATGGTGTTGGCGGTGAACATTCCTGCGCAGGCACCCTCCCCCGGGCAGATGGCGCGTTCGATCTCGGTGACCTCGTCGCGGCTGAGCCGACCCGCGAGGCAGGCACCGATCGCTTCGAAGGCGTCGACGATGTTGACGTCCCGGTCCTGATAGCGCCCCGGAAGCGACGAACCGGCGTAGAGGAACACCGCGGCGACGTCGAGGCGTGCGGCGGCCATCAGCATGCCCGGCTCGGACTTGTCGCAACCGGCCAGGAGCACCCCGCCGTCGAGCTGCTCGGCCCGGAACACGGTTTCGACCGAGTCGGCGATGACCTCGCGCGACACCAGCGAGTAGTGCATCCCGCTGTGTCCCATGGAGATGCCGTCGGACACCGAGATCGTGCCGAACTCGAGCGGAAAGCCGTCGGCGCCCCGCACCCCGATCTTGGCCTTCTTCGCCAGCCGGGCGAGCGAGAGGTTGCACGGCGTGATCTCGTTCCACGAGGACGCGACGCCGATCTGCGGCTTGCGCCAGTCGTCGTCGCCCATGCCGACGGCGCGCAGCATGCCGCGGGCGGCCGCTCGCTCGAGCCCGTCGGTGACGATGCCGCTGTGCGGCTTCCGGTGTGTCTTGGCCGTCGGCTGATCGGTGCTCACGTAGGAAAACACTACGGCGTAACCTCATCCGCATGGCTCCCGGCCCGGTCGTCATTCGGCTTCCCCGGACGTCCTACCTCGTGGTCGTGTTTCTTCTCGTCGCCTCGATCGCGGTCGCGTTCGGGGACAATCAGCCGCACGGTCTCGAGGACAGCCGGGCCGGTACCGCGTTCGCCGGCTTCAGCATCGGCCCGCAGGCAATCGTGCTGCTCGTGCCGATCCTCGCTGCCGTGTTCATCGCCCGCACCGCGACTCTGGTGTCCGCCGAAGGGCTCCGCGTCCGCGCGCTGTTCGGATCGCGCGAGCTGCCCTGGGACTCGGTGCGTGGCCTGTCCGTCAGCGGACGAGGCGTCTACGCCGTCGTGGACGACGGGGCGGTGCGGTTGCCGTGCGTGCGCATCGCGCACCTCGGGCCGATGTCGCGGCGCAGCGGTGGCCGGCTGCCCGAGCTGGCCGACGCCACGCCCAAGCCGGCACCGTCGCGGCCGCCACGCAGGCGCTAGTAGCCGCTCACGACCTCGTTCTCGAGCGGCTGACCGGCGTGCAAGCGCAGTAGCTGCTCGCGGACGAGCCCGTAGGCGCGCCGCTCCCAGCCGCGGGTGCCGCCGCCGACGTGCGGGGTGAGCAGCAGGTTGGGGGCGTCCCACAGTGGGTGGTCGGCCGGCAGCGGCTCCGGGTCGGTGACGTCGAGGAAGGCGTGCAGCCGGCGCGCCGCCAACTCGCCGAGCAGCGCGTCGGTGTCCACGATCGCCCCGCGCGCGATGTTGACGAGCAGCGCGGCGTCGGGCATCGCGGCCAGGAACGCGGCATCGACGAGGTGGTGCGTCCCGGGCGTGTGCGGCACCGCGATCGCGACGACCTGATGGTCGGGCAGCAGCGCGGGCAGGTCCTCGAGCGTGGCCACTCCCGGCCGCGGCGAGCGGGCGAGGATCGTGGTGTCGGCGTCGAAGATCCGCACCGCAGCGGCGATCCGCGACCCGATGTCACCGGCGCCGATCACCAGGACCCGACGGCCGGCGAGGCTCGCGGTGAGCGCGCGCTCCCAACGGT
The DNA here is from genome assembly GCA_963797455.1 of uncultured Actinomycetota bacterium. GTDB lineage: Bacteria > Actinomycetota > Actinomycetes > Mycobacteriales > Jatrophihabitantaceae > Jatrophihabitans. The sequence goes on from CAWCPK010000002.1 coordinate 464,441, forward strand.
GTGCCCTGCGCGCCTCCTCGAAGCGCGGCAGCTGGCGCAGGACGGCGAGCATGCCGGCCACGGCAAGCTCGGCCGTCGATGCGCCATGCACGCCTCGACCGTTGAAGAGCCGGACGCCCGCCGGGACGAGGTCGAGCCAGGGTTCGACACCGGCCGACACGAGCTGGACGGCGCGCAGCGCCGGCAGCGCGGCGAGCGCCTCCGCCGGCGGAGGCGGCGCGTCGTAGCGGCCGACGAAGAACTCGATGCGCTCGGCGTCCGGCGGCCGATCGCCCGTCCCGTCCCAGACGAGGAGCTCGATGTCCGGCGGGAGGACGCCCACCTGTTCCACGGCATCGGGCGTCGGCACGCTCGCGGTCAACATGCTCCAGACGCTACGCACGGGCCGGAAGGGTGCGCGCACAGGTCCGCGAGGCACACTGGCAGGCATGCAGCGCGCCCGCCCGACCCTGCTCCTGGGCGCGGCAACCCTCTTGCTGGCCGCGTGCGGCAGCTACGGCGACTCGGGCACACCCACCTGGGAGCCCAGTCCGTCGCTCGGGGCGATCGTCGGCGGCCCGGGCGGCGCCCAGGCCAGCCCGATCGTGCCCGTCCCGTCGGTGCCGGGCGCAAGCCCGGGCAACAGTTCTCCTGACCCAGGTGAGACCGGCAGCGCGCCGTCGCGCAGCCCGACCGCACGCCTGGATCCGAACGTCGTGGCCACGCACCTGGACGCGCCGGTGGGTCTCGCGATGCTGCCGGACGGGACGGCGCTGGTCGCCGAGCGGACGACCGGGCGCATCGTGCGCGTGCAGCCCCAAGCAGGTCAGCCGGTTCCCGTCGTCCGCACCCTGCACGGCCTCGACGCGTCCGGCGACGGCGGCTTGCTCGATCTCGCGCTCTCGCCGTCCTACGCCGAGGACGGGCTCATCTACGCCTACATCACGACGCCGACCGACAACCGGGTCGTCGACTTCACCTTGACCGGCCCAGTCACGCCGGTGTTCACCGGGATACCCAAGGGCCGCACCGACAACACCGGCCGGATCGCCTTCGGCGCGGGCGGGAACCTCTATGTGGGCACCGGCGACACCGGACACCCGGCGCTCGCAACGCAGCCGCAAAGCCTGGCCGGCAAGGTGCTGCGGATAGACGGCATCGGCGATCCCGCGCAGGGCAACCCGACCGCAGCCGCGCCCGTGTGGACGAGCGGGCACCGGGTCGTGAGCGGGCTGTGCCCGATCGCGCAGACCCGATGGATGCTCGAGGTCGAAGCCGGCACGGCGCGAGTCTCGGACGAGGTCAACGTCCTCGTCGGCGGCGGCTTCTACGGCTGGCCCGCGGCGGCGGCGGGTGCCGAGGCGCCGATCGCGCGGCTGCCTCTGTCGCAAGGATCTCCTGGCGGCTGCGCGGTGCTCAACGATCGCGTGTGGGTCACCTCGCTGGCCGGCGAAGCCCTGCTGTCCGCGCCACTGCGGGCCGCCCCGTCGCTCCTGGCTGCGGGCCACTTCACCGCCATCCTCAAGCACCGGTACGGCCGGCTGAAGACGGTGGTCGCGGCGCCCGACGGCGCCCTGTGGCTGACCACCGCCAACCGGGATGGGCACGGGACACCGGTCGCGGCCGACGAACGGGTGATCCGCGTCGTGCCGGCGGCCGGGACCGGCAGCTTGCGGACCTAGGCGGCCTAGTCGGCGAGCTCGCGGACGGCTTGCCGGATCTGCCTGATGTTTTCGCGCAGTAGATCGGACACCAGCTCGTCGGTGCGCGGGTCGCCGAGGATCTCGAGGATCACGCGCAGCGTGATCTCGCTGGCCGCTTCGATGAGCCGGTCGTGGAACGGCACGAGGGACAGGCGCCCGGCAGCGGGGTCGTCGCGGATCTTCTCGGCCACCATCTGCTTGAGCTCGTCGCGGTTCTCCTCCAGCGCGGACGCGACGTTGCGCGTGTAGTGGCCGGTCTGCAGGACGGACGCGACCTCGTCCAGCACCGCAATAGTGATCGGCTTCTTCACGACGTCCACGACGCGATCCTTCGTCCGGTTGATCAGCCGGACGACGAACGGTTCGCGCAGGCCGCGCTTGATGAGTTCCCGGCTGAGGAAGCCGGCGATGATCGCCAGGACGACCAGGCCGCCGGCGATCCACAGCGACAGGGTGAGCGGCGAGTAATGGGCGGCGACAGGCATGCTGCGATCCTGCCGCGCGCCCTGGCGGGTTCGTCAGGCGCACCCCGGCGATCAGCGCGAACGACGGCGCCACGCGGCGAACGCCACCGCGAGAGCCAGCACCGCCGCCGCGGCGCCGACTGCGACCGGCCAGCCGATACCTGCGTCGTGCCCCGATCGTGGCGCGGGCCGGGATGCGCTGCTGCGCGGAGCCGGCGACGGAGACGTAGGAGCGCCGGATACCTCGGGTAACGGCACCGCGTACACCGCGGCGTGCCGGCCCTCCGAGTCGATCACGAGGGCGTGCCGGGTGATGCCGACGCCTTCGCCCTGCGGCTGTCTTGGCAGCGCGAGCACCGTGGGTGGCCGGGCGAGCGCGGCGCGCAGACCCGCACCATCCAGCGGCCACACGTAGGCGTCGGAGTAGGTACGCACGACGAACGCCGACCCGTCGGGCGCGATCGCCGCCGACGTCGCACTGAGCGCTCCGGCGATGCCGAACGGGTTCGGCGTGCCGGTCGCCGCGAACGTGACCGTCGCGACGCGGCGCACCGCCTGCACCCGGCCCGCGTCCGGGCGCGCCGGCAGCCGGTAGACGGTCGACGTCGCGAGCGACTTGGTCACCAGGTAGCCGGTGCCGTCCGGGGCGACCGCGAGCGACTCGGCGTCGACCGGCCCGCCCGGGTAGCGCAGCCGCCAGATAGCCGCGACGTGCGCCCGGACGGTCCGGTTCCGGTCGGACGCACGGACGTGCGGCTCGGCCACCCGGTACACCTGCACCTCGTCGCGGACCGCCCCGTTGTCCCCGATGTCGGCCAGCCAGACGGACGGGGTGCCCGCGGCGTCCGGCGCGGCTGCGATGTCCTCCCAGTCGACGTTGCGGGCCCCGGCGACGGTGATCGTCGCGGCTGTGGCGCCGGTGCGCCGGTCGAGCGCGAAGAACCGGCTGGTGTCACCGCTGTCGTTCTCGACGTAGTCAACGCCCGGCGAGGCGATCCCCGGCGCGATGCCACTGGCCTCGGTGATGCGCGGGTCGGCGATGTGGAACAGCAGCCTGCTGCTCGGCGCCGCGACCGCGTTCGCGCCGGTTGCGGACGTGGCGACCAGCAGCGCGACGGCGGCCGGACCGAGCACGGCGCCGATCAGCGCAACCACTCCACCGAGCCGCCGTGCGGGTCCGCGTACGCCAGCGGCGTGTCGCCGAGGGCGAGGACGAACGGCACCGGGCCGGGCGGGATCGGCACGTCGACGACGACGCGCGGACCTTCGTTGGAGATCCACACCGTTGGTCGCGTGGCGGCGAGTTCGGCGATCTCGCGCCGGAACGCCGCGCGCTGGGCCGCATCGAGGTAGCTGAGCACCGCGGAGTGGAAGACGACGAGCGTCGCGTCTGCCGGCGCGGCCGCAGCGACCGCGGGCAGGTCGGTGGTGAGATCGCCGGCCTGCACCCGGACCGGCGCGGTGCGGGCGATCCGCACGGCTTCGTGGAGCATGGCGAACCGGTCCGCCTGCTCCGGCCAGATCGAGCGACTCCAGCCAGCGGACGTCCTCGTCGTCGCGCACGTCCAGCGGGTGCAGATCGAGCCCGGCGCGCCACGAGACCGACGGCAGTGCTGTCGGCAGCGGCATCTCGCCGCGGACCGCGCAGTCGAACACCAGCGGCGACTGCCCGAGGATGGGGCCGCCGGAGTAGCGGTAGGCGTAGCGATCCGGATACAGGCACAGGCCGGCCGCGGCGCCGACCTCGAGCAGGGCCAGCGGCTGCGGCAGCGTGGCGAGCACCGGCAGCAGCGTCGCACAGCGCCGCGGCTCGTTGGTTTGGGTGCAGCACCTGAACACGCGCTGTACGCCCGGCCGTGGCTTCACGAGGGTGACCACCACGCGATGAGCGCTCGCGCGAAGAGCCCGCCGCCGCGCGGCGAAGCCGCAATAGCGTTCGCGCCGAAGGTGCGATACGGATCGACGACGGACCCGAGCGGAGCGAGCGGTCCTCGAGGAGATCCGTGGCGGCGGATGATGCTGAGCCATCGATCGGTACCGGCGCACGGTCGGCTGCCCCTCGTGTCCGGACCAATCGACCACGGTCTAGCCGGCGCTGAGACGCTCGAGCAGGATGTCCTTCACGGCCGCGGCGTCGGCCTGGCCGCGGGTGGCTTTCATGACCGCGCCGACGAGGGCGCCGACCGCGGCAACCTTGCCGCCGCGCACCTTCTCGGCGATGTCCGGGTTCGCGGCGATCGCCTCGTCCGCGGCTTGCTTGAGGGCGCCGGTGTCGGAGACCACCTTCAGGCCGCGCTCGGCCACGACGGCGTCGACGTCGGCGCCGGAGGCCAGCACGCCGTCCACCGCCTGCCGGGCGAGCGCCACCGTGAGCGAGCCGTCGGCGACCAGTTCGATCACGCGCGCGACCTGCGCCGGGCTGATCGGCAGCTCGGCCGCGTCGACCTCCTGCTCGTTGGCGTTCTGCGCGAGGTAGCCCAGCCACCAGTTGCGCGCCTCGCCGACGGGCGCCCCGGCGTCGACCGTGGCGCCGACGAGATCGACGACGCCGGCGTTGGTCATCTGCACCATGTCCTCGGCGCTGACGCCGAGTGCGTCGCGCATGCGCACGCGGCGCGCCGCGGGCAGCTCCGGCAGCGCGACGCGCAGCGACTCGATCCACGCCGCGTCGGGCGCGATCGGGACGAGGTCCGGCTCCGGGAAGTACCGGTAGTCGGTGGCCTCCTCCTTGCTGCGCCCGGGACGGGTGTCGCCGGTGTGCTCCTGGAAGTGCCGCGTCTCCTGGATGATCCGCGTCCCCGCGTCGAGCAGCTCGGCCTGGCGCAGGATCTCCGATCGCACCGCCCGCTCCACCGAGCGCAGCGAGTTGACGTTCTTCGTCTCGGTGCGCGTCCCCCACTCGGAGGTGCCGACGGGGTTGAGCGAGGTGTTCACGTCGCAGCGCAGCGAGCCCTCCTCCATGCGGACGTCGCTGACGCCGAGGGTGCGCAGGATCTCGCGCAGCTCGGTGACGTACGCGCGGGCGACCTCCGGGGCGAGCGCGCCGGTTCCGGGCACCGGCTTGGTGACGATCTCGACGAGCGGGATGCCGGCGCGGTTGTAGTCGACGAGTGAGTACTCGGCGCCATGGATGCGGCCGGAGGTGCCGACGTGGGTGTTCTTGCCGGTGTCCTCTTCCAGGTGCACCCGCTCGATGCCGACCCGGACGGTCTGCCCGCCCAGCTCGACGTCGAGGTAGCCGTCCACGCACAGCGGCTCGTCGTACTGCGAGGTCTGGAAGTTCTTCGGCATGTCCGGATAGAAGTAGTTCTTGCGGGCGAAGCGGCACCACGGCGCGATCGAGCAGTTCAGCGCGAGCCCGATGCGGATCGTCGACTCGATGGCCTTCTCGTTGGCCACCGGCAGCGCCCCGGGCAGACCGAGGCACACCGGGCAGGTGTGCGTGTTGGGCTCCGCGCCGAACTCGGTGGAGCAGCCACAGAACATCTTCGACGCGGTGCCGAGCTCGACGTGCGTCTCGAGGCCGATGACGGGCTCGTACTTCGCGATGGCGTCCTCATAGGTCATGCCGTCAGCTCCGGGACGGCCGCGAGGACGGGTTCGGTCGCCGCCTCGAAGGTTGCTGCGACGCGATAGCACCGGTCGTCGGCGAGGGCGGGCGCCATGATCTGCAGGCCGACCGGCAGGCCTTCGGACAGCCCGCACGGCACCGAGATCGCCGGCGTGCCGGCCAGCGACGCCGGCAGCGTGCAGAGGTCGTTGATGTACATCGCCATCGGGTCCGCCACCCGCTCACCGATCCCGAACGCCACGAACGGCGACGTAGGTGACACCAGCACGTCCGCGCGCTCGAACGCCGCGGCGAAGTCGCGCGCGATCAGCGTCCGAACCTTCTGCGCCTGCCCGTAGTAGGCCTCGTAGTAACCGGAGGACAGCGCGTAGGTGCCGATCATGATCCGCCGCTTCACTTCGGGGCCGAAGCCGGCCTCGCGGGTCAGTGACATGACGTCCTCGAGCGAGTTCACGCCGTCGTCGCCCACCCGCAGCCCGTAGCGCACCGCGTCGAAGCGGGCGAGGTTGGACGAGCACTCGCTCGGCGCGATCAGGTAGTAGGCGGCAAGGGCGTACCCGAAGTGCGGGCAGCTGACCTCGACGACGTCGGCACCGAGCGCGCGCAGCGTCTCGACCGCCGCCTCGAACGAGGCCAGGATGCCGGCCTGGTACCCCTCGCCGCCGAGCTCGCGCACGACGCCGACCCGGACGCCGGCCAGGCTGCCCACCGCGCCTTCACGCGACGCGGCCACTACCGGTGGCACAGGCCCGTTGATCGACGTCGAATCGCACGGGTCGTGCCCGGCGATCACCTCGTGCAGCAGCGCCGCGTCGAGCACCGTGCGGCCGAACGGCCCGGCCTGGTCGAGGGAGGACGAGAAAGCGATCAGCCCGTACCGCGACACGCCGCCGTAGGTCGGCTTGTGCCCGACGATGCCGGTGACGGCGGCCGGCTGCCGGATCGAGCCGCCGGTGTCGGTGCCGATCGCCAGCGGGGCGAGGTACCCGGCGACCGCCGCGGACGACCCGCCCGACGAACCGCCCGGGATCCGGTCGAGGTCCCACGGGTTGCGGGTCGGCCCGTACGCGGAGTTCTCGGTGGACGAGCCCATCGCGAACTCGTCCATGTTGGTCTTGCCGAGCACGACGATGCCGGCGGCCTTGATCCGGGTGGTGATCGTCGCGTCGTAGGGCGGGTGCCAGCCCTCGAGGATCTTCGAACCTGCTGTGGTCGGGACGTCCTTGGTGACGACGACGTCCTTCATCGCCAGTGGGACGCCGGCCAGCGGGCCGAGCGGCGCGCCCGCCGCCCGCGCGGCGTCGACCGCCCGCGCCGCCTCGAGCGCGCCGGACGTGTCGACGTGCAGGAACGCGTGCACGCTCGGGTCCACCGACGTGATCCTGTCGAGGTGCGCCTGCGCCACCTCGACGGCCGTGACCTCGCCGCCGGCGATCAGCCCGGCGACCTCGCTCGCGGACAGTTTCGTGAGGTCGCTCATGTTTCGTCCGCCAGGATGCGCGGGACCCGGAACTTGTGCTCCTCGACGTCCGGCGCGCCGGCGAGCACGGCGTCGCGCGGCAGCGAGGGGATGACCTCGTCCGGGCGGTAGACGTTGGTCATCGGGACGGCGTGCGAGGTCGGCGGGATGTCGTCGGCAGCCACTTCCGCCACCCGCGCCACCGCGCCGAGGATGACGTCCAGCTGGCCGGCGAAGACGTCGAGCTCGTCGTCGGTCACCGCCAACCGGGCAAGGCGGGCGAGCTGGGCGACGTCGGCGCGACTGATGCGCCCGGGGGAATCCGGCACGATTCCGGAGTCTACGGATGTGCGGTGACCGGCTGCCGGGCAGTTTCGCCGGCCGCCGGTCGGTGCGGGCGCCCCGGTAACGATCAGGACATATCCGTGGGGCAGGCTGTCTGACATGTCCTACCTCCTGCGGCTCGTGCTGCCGGACCGCCCCGGTGCGCTCGGTGCGGTCGCGACGGCACTCGGCGGGGTAGGTGCCGACATTCTCAGTGTCGACGTCATCGAGCGCTCCCCGGGCAGCGCGATCGACGATTTCGTGGTCGAGCTGCCGCCCGACAAGCTGGCCGACTCGCTGGTGTCCGCGGCGTCCACGGTGCATGGCGTGAAGGTGGAGTCGATCCGCCCTTACGCGGGCCAGATCGACCCGCACCGCGAGCTCGAACTCCTCGACGCCCTCGGCCGTGACCCGCGCTCTTCCATGCCGGTCCTGGCCGACGGTGTCGCGCGGATATTCCGGGCCGGCTGGGCACTGGTGCTGGCACCGCCGATCGCCGGGCAGGCCCGGGTGCTGGCCAGCGGCGGGGCCGCTCCGGAGCTGCCGTCGGTGCCCGCGCCCTGGTGGCCGCCCGCCCCGGTCCGGCCGCTGTCCAGCGAGGACGACTGGGCGCCGGGCGACTGGAGCCGGCTCGGCACCGAGCTCGCCGTCACTCCGCTGGGCGAGTTGGCGCTGCTCATCGGCCGGCCCGCGCTGCGCTGGCTGCCGTCCGAGCTGGTGCGACTTCAGCACCTGGCGGCGATCGCCGCGAGCGTTGCCCTCGCTTACGAGCCGCGCTGAGCGGTCGGCCAGCTCTTTCCCGCAGGTGACCTCTCCCGGCGGGCGAACCGGTCGCGGGCGGCAGCGACGGCGACGTTGCAGACTGTCATACGGGCGTATTGCACGTCCGGACAGCCACTCCGGCGCGCGCTCTCATAAGGTGACTGGCATGCCGTGGACTGCGCGAGACGTGCCCGACCAGTCCGGCCGGACGATCGTCGTCACCGGCGCGAACAGCGGCCTGGGCGAGGTCACGGCGCGTGCGCTCGCCGCGAGCGGCGCGACGGTCGTCCTCGCCTGCCGCAACACCGCCAAGGGACGGGCAGCCGCCGCGAAGATGACCGGGGAGGTCGCCGTCCGGGAGCTCGACCTGGCCGACCTCGCGTCGGTGCGGGCCTTCGCCGACCAGACGAGCCGGTTCGACGTCCTCGTGAACAACGCCGGGGTCATGGCGATCCCGCTCAGGCGCACCGCGGACGGCTTCGAGATGCAGATCGGGACGAACTTCCTGGGCCACTTCGCGCTCACCGGTCTGCTCCTGCCGAAGATCGCCGACCGCGTCGTCACCGTGTCCAGCGGCGCGCACCGGCTCGGCCGCCTCGACATCGACGACCTGAACTGGCAGCGCCGCAGCTACCGCCGGTGGGCTGCCTACGCACAGTCCAAGCTCGCCGACCTGATGTTCGCCTACGAGCTGCACCGCCGGCTCGCGGCGCGCGGCGCGGCGCTGCGTTCGGTGGCGGCGCACCCCGGCTACGCGTCCACCGAGCTGCAGTCACACACCGAGTCGTTCGAGGACCGCATCATGGCGATCGGTAACCGCCTGCTGGCGCAAAGTGCCGACCTGGGCGCACTGCCGATCCTGTACGCGGCCACGATGCCCGACGTGTCGGCCGGCGACTACTACGGCCCGGACGGGCTCGTCGAGCTGCGCGGTCACCCGACCCGGGTGCGGTCGTCCAGGTCATCGAAGGACGCCGGGGAGGCGGCGCGACTCTGGGACCGCGCCGAGGCTCTGACGGGCGTCTCGTTCCCCTGAACCGGTGCGGCCGGCGCCGCCGGTGCGGCCGGCGCCGCGTGCGCCAGCCCGGGCAGCTGAACACCCGAGCGTGCGGAGCGCCACCGCGTGTAGCGCTGCCGCGTGGCGTCGAGGCCGCGGTCCACCCAGCGCTGGGCGTACGGCATGGCCGTCGGGAGGCTCAGCAGGACAAGCCCGCCCGCCAGCCAGCCGCCGACGACGTCGCTGAACCAGTGGGTGCGCAGGTAGACGGTGCCGAGGCCGACGGTGACGCACAGGACCGCCGCCGCCGCGATCACGGACTTCCGGAAGCGCGGCGTGATCCACGCGACGAGCCCGTACAGCACGACGGCGTTCGAGACGTGTCCCGATGGATAGATGTTTCCGCCGGCGAAGATCTCGTGGACATCGGAGTCCGGGACGTGCATCGGCCCGACCCGGCCGATGGCGTACTTGGCGACGCCGACTGTCAGGTTCAGCAGGACGAGCGCTGTGCCGAGCAGCACCAGCGGCCGCGTCGACCGCTCCCGCCACGCCACCCACACGAAGAAGGGCAGGAACGCGAGCGTCGCGGGGCCGCGCTGGCCGAAGATCACGTACCCGTTGATCCACTGGCGATAGCCCGGATGGTGCATCTTGAGGTGCAGGCCGGCGAGGTACTTGTCGAGGGTGAGCACCGGGGATTCGACCAGCACGCAGATGGTCAGCGCGACGTAGCCGGCGAACAGAATCCAGAACGTCACGGCGCGCGGAGACCAACGCACCGACAACGTCGGGTGCGCCGCTGAACTGGCACGCAGTGCCGTGAGCGGAAGTCCCACTTCTATGTTTTTGCCATAGTCACCTGTGAACTACCCGGCAAGCGCCTGTTGCGCGCCAGGTATGTGCCCCAGAACACGTTATCCGGGAACTAGCCGCCCTGTCGAAGGGCTTGCGCGCCCCGTTCGAGGAGAATGCGGAAGCCGGCCTCGTCAAGGATCGCGACGCCGAGCTGCTCGGCCTTGTCGGCCTTGGTCCCGGCGTTCTCGCCGACGACGACGTAGTCGGTGTTCTTGGACACCGACGAGGCTGCCTTGCCGCCGCGGGACACGATGGCCTCCTTCGCCTCGTCGCGGGAGAACGTCTCCAGAGACCCGGTGACGACCACCGTCAGCCCGGCCAGGGTTTTGGGGGTGTCATCGGCGTCGTCGGCCATCCGGACGCCTGCCGCCGCCCACTTGTCCACGATCGCGACGTGCCAGTCGACGGCGAACCACTCGACGACCGCCTCCGCGATGACGTTTCCGACGCCCTCGGCGTCAGCAAGCTCCGCCATGCTCGCGGCCCGGATCGCGGCGAGATCGCCGAACCGGGCAGCCAGGGCCCGCGCGGCGGTAGGCCCGACGTGCCGGATGGAGAGGGCGACGAGGATCCGCCAGAGCGGTTGGGTCTTGGCCTGCACGAGATTCGCGAGGAGCTTCTCGCCGTTGGCCGACAGGACCCGGCCGTCGGCGACGGCGTCGGGTGGATCGGACTTCTTGGCCGCCCGGGTGTAGAGCGGGACACGGGCGAGCCGTTCCCGCGCCCGCGTGTCGTCGCCGTCCGGGTCCGGCACGAGGTCGAACAGGTCACCCTCGTCGGTGATGACGCCGGCATCGAGCAGCGCCACGACCCCCTCGTAGCCGAGCGCCTCGATGTCGAGCGCCGACCGGGACGCCAGGCTGGACACCCGTTCGCGGACCTGTGCGGGGCAGTATCGGGAGTTGGGGCAGCGGAAGTCCTTGTCGCCTTCCTTCTCCGGGGCGAGCGGCGTCTGGCAACTCGGGCAGACCGTCGGCATGACCCAGCGCTTCGACCTCTTCGGACGCAGCGCCACAACCGGGCCGACGATCTCCGGGATGACGTCGCCCGCCTTGCGCAACACGACGGTGTCGCCGACGCGCACGTCCTTGCGGGCGACCTCCCACTGGTTGTGCAGCGTCGCGCGGTCGACAGTCGAGCCGGCCACCTTGATCGGCTCCATGACGCCGAACGGGGTCACCCGCCCGGTGCGCCCGACGTTGACCTGGATGTCGAGCAGCTTGGTGTTGACCTCTTCGGGCGGGTACTTGTAGGCGATGGCCCAGCGCGGCGCACGGCTGGTCGAGCCGAGCCGGCGTTGCAGCGAGAGGTCGTCGACCTTCACGACCACGCCGTCGATCTCGTGCTCGACGTCATGCCGGTGCTCGCCGAAGTAGTCGACGAAGGCCTGCACCTCACCCAGATCGGGGACGACCTTCGCCCGCGCGGAGGTCGGCAGCCCCCATGCCTGCAGCTGCTCATACCAGCCCGACTGCGCGGTGACGACGGGGCCGCCGTCGACCCGGCCGACGCCGTGCACCACGAGCTGCAACCCACGCGCCGCCGTGATGCGCGGGTCCTTCTGCCGAAGTGAACCCGCCGCGGTGTTGCGCGGATTCGCGTACGGCGGCTTGCCGGCCTCCACCAACGCGGCGTTGAGCGCCTCGAACCGCTCGACCGGGAAGAACACCTCACCGCGCACCTCGAGCACGGCGGGAACGTCGTCGCCGGTCAGCCGGTCCGGGACGTTGTCGAGCGTGCGGACGTTCGGGGTGACGTCCTCGCCGGTGCGGCCGTCGCCGCGGGTGGCGCCGCGGACGAGCCGGCCGTCCTCATAGACCAGGCTGACGGCGAGGCCGTCCACCTTCACCTCGCACAAGTACGCGGGGACGGCGCCGGCATCGCGTTCGACGCGGTGCGCCCACGCGATGAGCTCGTCGACGGTGAACGCGTTGTCGAGGCTGAGCATCCGCTCGAGGTGGTCGACCGCCGTGAACAGCGTCGAGTAGGTCCCACCGACCCGCTGCGTCGGAGACGACGGCGTGCGCAGCTCGGGGTACTGCTCCTCGAGCTCCTCCAGCCGCCGCAGCGCCGCGTCGTACTCGGCGTCGCTGGCCGTCGGGGCGTCGAGAACGTAGTAGCGGTAGGCGTTGTCGTCGATCTCCTGCACGAGCCGCGCGTGCTCCTCGCGCGCATCGGCACTCACGTCCGTCATCAGAGCAACCTATCGAGACCGTCCGACTCGGCGGCTCCGCCGCCAGCCAGGATGTTCCTCGTCAACCTCCGTCGAGGAGCCACTGGCCCACGTCGCGCAGCAGCGCCAACACCCGCCGCGCGTGCGCCGGGCTGGCGAGGGCGAGGCCGCAGGCGGGGGTCGGCACGACGGTCGCGGCAAGCTCGGCGGGCGGGAAGCCGAGCTCGGCCCAGAGGCGACGGATGGGCTCGCGCGCGGTGTCCGAGCTGATCGCTGCGTCCGTGGCCGGCAGCACTCCGAGCCACAGCGACGTGCCGGCATCGACCGCCTCGCCGAGCGCGTCGTAGCGCGTGGCGTCGAGCTGCGCCGCGTCCAGCGAGATCGCGTCCGCACCGGCGTTGCCTAGGACACCGAGCGGCACGTCCGAGGCGCAGCAGTGCACGGCCCGCGCACCCTCGGGCGCGACGTGCAGGACGTCGCGGAGTGCCTGCTCCACGACATTCGACTCGACCGAGCGCACGGTGCCGTAGCCCGACGGGGTCGGGACGTGGCCGGCCAGGACGGCGGGCAGCGACGGCTCGTCCAGCTGCAGGACGGGCAGCGCGCCCGGCACCCGCTTACGCAGCTCGTCGAGGTGCCGGCGCAGCCCTTCGGCCAGCGACTCCGCCAGATCGCGGGCCGCGCCGTGGTCGCGCACCACCCGGTGCCCGCTCACCAGCTCGAGCGACGCGGCGAGCGTCCACGGCCCGGCCGCCTGCACCTTCACAGGCCCGGCGTAGCCCGCCCCGGCCGCCTCGAGCGCGTCGAGATCCCAGGCGAGGAAGTCCCGTGCCCGGCGCAGGTCGGCTCCGACGTGGGCGGTGAGCCGCCAGCCGGAGGGCACGATCTCGACGGGGAGATCCACGAGCAGGGCCGCCGACCGGCCGATCATCTCCGCGCCCGCGCCACGCGCAGGCAGTTCGGGCAGGTGCGGCAGTAAGGGCAGCTCGCCGAACACCAGCGCAGCGGCGTCGAGCGGGTCCGTCCCCGGCAGGGACCCGATGCCGGTGACCGCGCCCGCGACCCACGGGTGCCCGCTCATGTCGCGGACCCGCTGCGTGCCCAAGACCGGTGCTTCATGCACGGACGGCTGCGGCGCGCTGCGCGGCGGTGATCGTCGCCGAGCCCAGGACGGCGTCGCCGTCGTACATCACCAACGCCTGGCCGGCCGCGACACCGCGCTGCGGCACGTCCAGCGCCGCCCGGACCGCCGTCCCGTGAACGGTCACCGACGCCGGGCTGGTCATGCCATGGGCGCGCAGCTGCACCGCGCAGTCGAAGCGTTCGCCCGGCGCCTGACCCGACGTCCACACGGCCGGGCCCGCCGCCACATCGTCGACCTCGAGCAGCTCGCGCGGGCCGACGAGGACGGTGTTGTCCGCCGGGCGGATCGACAGGACGTAGCGCGGGTCGCCGCCCGGCGTCGGTCGCTGCAGGTTCAGCCCGCGGCGCTGACCGACGGTGAACCCGAACGATCCGGAGTGCCGGCCGAGCTCCGCGCCGCTCGCGGCGTCCACGATCGGCCCGTCCTGCGCGCCGAGGGCCCGGGAGAGAAAGCCGCGGGTGTCGCCGTCGGCGATGAAGCAGATGTCGTGCGAGTCCGGCTTGTCGGCGACCGCCAGCCCGCGCGCGGCCGCCTCGGCGCGCACCTGCGCCTTCGTCGAGTCACCGAGCGGGAACATCGCGCGCGCGAGCTGCTGCCGCGTGCACACCGCGAGGACGTAAGACTGGTCCTTGGCCGCGTCCACCGAACGCCTGAGCCGGCCATCCACGAGCCGGGCGTGATGGCCGGTGACGACGGCGTCGAAACCGAGGGCGAGTGCCTTGTCCAGGACGGCGGAAAACTTGATCTTCTCGTTGCACCGCAAGCACGGGTTGGGCGTCCGGCCGGCGGCGTACTCGGCGACGAAGTCCTCGATGACGTCGGCACGGAACCGCTCGGCGAGATCCCATATGTAGAACGGGATGCCGAGGACGTCGGAGGCACGCCGCGCGTCGTGCGCGTCCTCGACCGTGCAGCAGCCGCGCGCGCCATGCCGCAGGGTGGCCGGAGCCGCGGACAGCGCGAGATGCACGCCCGTGACGTCGTGGCCGGCGTCGACCGCGCGCGCCGCGGCCACTGCGGAGTCCACTCCCCCGCTCATCGCGGCCAGGATCTTCATGACGCGACCGAGGTGCGGCCGGCGCGCCGGGCCCGCTCGACGGCCGGCACGATCGCGTGGAGTGCGGCGGCGACGTCGGCCTCGGTGGAAACATGACCCAGCGAGAACCGCAGCGTGCCGCGCGCCTCGGCTGGGCCAGCACCCATGGCGGTCAGCACGTGCGAGGGCTGCGCGACCCCCGCCGAGCAGGCCGAGCCGGTCGAACACTCGACGCCGTGCGCGTCGAGCAGCATCAGTAGCGCATCGCCCTCGCAGCCGGTGAAGGTCAGGTTGGCGATGCCCGGCAGCCGCTGGCTGGGGTGCCCGTTGACCGTGACGTCGGCAATCCGGTCGAGGACGCCGGCGACCAGCGCGTCACGCAGCGCGGCGACCCGCGCCGCGACCTCCGCACGCCGCTCGACCGCGAGCTCGGTCGCCACCGCGAGGCCGACCACGCCGGGAACGTCGAGGGTGCCGGAGCGCACCTCGCGCTCCTGCCCGCCGCCGTGCAGCACCGGGACGCAGTCGAGATCGCGACGCAACAGCAGGGTGCCCGCCGCGGGTGGACCGCCGAGCTTGTGGCCGGTCATGGTCAACGCGTCCAGGCCGGACGCCTCGAAGTCGACGGGCACCGCGCCGACGGCCTGCACCGCGTCGCTGTGCATCGGCAGGCCGTACTCGTGCGCGACCGCGGCGAGCGACGCGACCGGCTGGATCGTCCCGACCTCGTTGTTGGCCCACATGACGGTGACCAGTGCGACCGAGTCAGGGTCAAGCTCGATCGCCGCCCGCAACGCCGCGGGCGCGACGGTACCGGTGCGATCGACGGGCAGCAGGGTGACGTCCGCCCCTTCGTGCGCGGCCAGCCAGTCAAGTGCGTCGAGGACGGCGTGGTGCTCGATCGCGCTGGCGATGATCCGTCTGCGGCGCGGGTCAGCAGCGCGGCGCGCCCAGAAGACGCCCTTGACCGCCAGGTTGTCCGACTCGGTGCCGCCGGCGGTGAACACGACCTCGGACGGGCGGGCGCCGAGCGCTTCGGCGAGGCTCTCGCGGGACTCCTCCACCCGGCGGCGGGCGGTGCGGCCGGCGGTGTGCAGGGACGAGGGGTTGCCCAGCTGACCCATCGCCTCGGTGGCCGCCGAGATCGCCTCAGGCAGCATGGGTGTCGTCGCCGCATGGTCCAAATAGGGCATCGTCGGCGAGTTTACGGCTTGCCCAGGCCACTACCTCAGACGCGGAGCTACCTCCTCAGCCACGAAGCGGGCGTACGCAACCGGATCGTCGTCGCCGGCCGGCTGCAGGATGACCGCGTCCGCGCCGGCGTCGGCCCAGCGACCGACCGCGGCTGCGACCGCCTCGGCAGTACCGAACAGCCCGCGGTCCTCATCCGCGTCGAGGCCGGCCCGGCCGAGTTCGGTGCGCAGTCGCGTTTGCGCGTCGGGTCCGGTAATCGCCAGCAGGTAGACCGTCACTCGCCCCCGCCCGGCGTCCGGCGGGCGGGCCGCGTCGAACTTCGCGCGGGCGGCGCGGACCTCGTCCGGTGTGCCCCCGCCGGTGAGGACCAACCCGCCGCCGAGCGCTCCGGCAAGTGTCATCGTCTTGGGCCCGACGGCTGCGACGTGCAGCGTCAAACGAACGGCTGGCGGCCACCCGAGCCGCACGTCGCGCAGCTGCACGTAGCGGCCTTCCGTGGTGAGGGTCTCGCCAGCCAGCAGCGCCTTCAGTGCGGTGACGTACTCGCGCAGCAGCGTCAACGGCGACTCGACTCGTGCCCCGACCTGCGCCATCCAGTCCTGCACGCCGTGGCCGAGCCCGATCTCGACCCGGCCGGGGAACATCCGGCACAGCGTCGCGATCTCCATCGCCGAGAGTGCCGGGTTGCGCAGCGGCACCGGGAGTACGCCGATCCCGACGTGGAGTCGCTGCGTCCACGCCAGCGCGGCGGCGGCGGCGGAGATGCCGCCCTCGTCGAAGCAGTCCTCCCACAGCCACAGCTCGTCGAGGCCCGACTCGTCAGCGAGCTGTGCGACGCCGCGCAACTGTTCGGGCGGGAACTGCGGACGGAAGACCATGCCGAGTGCGGTCACGGTCGGTGACGCTACGCGTGGCCGCCGACAGCTGTTTCGCGCATGGGTCGGGCGCGTCCGGCAACCAGGACCCCGACCACGGCCACCGCGCACATGGCCAGATCCAGGGTCATGAATCCGGCGGTCGCGCTGATCGCGTCGCGCGCCGCGGCCGCCACCAGGACGCCGGCGACGCCCGTCGTGAGCGCACTCGCCGTGGCGTCGGACAGCTGCAGGGCAGCGGAGTCGGCGCCGCGATCGTCGTCGGTCGTGTACTTCAACATCAGCACGCTCACGCTCGACATCGTCAGCCCGGCGCCGAGCCCGGCGATCATCCACGCCGGGTACGCGAGCCAGCCCGGCAGCGACGGCACCACTGCTGCCGACATGAGCACGCCGGCGAGCGCGACGAACGCGAAACCGGTGCGGATCAGTTTGATGCGTCGTGCCGGGCCGGCGGCGTCGTCGACCCGGCCCTGCCACCACGAACCGGCCGCCCAGCTGAACCCGGCGCCAGTGAGCGGCAGCGCGGCGACGGTGGCGCCGTAGCCGTGCTGCAGCGTCAGGGAGAGCGGCACGACGGACTCGATGCCGAAGAACGCGCCGGCGAGCAGGCCGCGCATCGCGATCGGCGCCGCGACGCCGGGGCGTACCTGGAAGGTTCCGGCCGGCAGCAGCGGCCGGATCCCCCACGCGAGCGCGATCAGACCGAGCGCCGCGATCGCGCCGGACAGCGGCGACGGGTGCTGGCCGGCCTGCTCGAGGCCCGCCACGCCTGCCGCGACCGCCGCCGCGCGGACCAGCCGCGCCGGCGCGGCGGGCCGGGTCGACTGCCCGGCAGGATGCAGCGAGCGCAGCACCGGCACCAGCAGCACACCGCCGATCAGCGTGAACGGGACAAGCCCGAGGAACACCCAGCGCCAGCTCGCGTGCTGCGCCAGCGCGCCGGACACCGCCGGTCCGACGAGCGAGGGCACCACCCAGGCCGAGGACGTGGTCGCGAACAGCGATGGTCTGAGCCGTTCCGGATACGCCTGCCCGATGACGACATAGATCGCGGTGATCATGAGCCCGCTGCCGAAGCCCTGGACCACGCGGCCGGCGACCAGTTGCGTCATGGTCGTCGCGGTGCCGGAAAGCACCAGGCCGCCGAGGAAGCACGCCAGCCCGGCGGACAGCGGGGTGCGCGGACCGCGGCTGTCGCTGAGCTGGCCCGAGGCGACCATGCCGACCACGTTCGCGACGAGGAAGCCGGTGAACGCCCACCCGAACGCGCCGAGCCCGTGCACCGCGCGGGCGGCCGTCGGCAGTGCGGCCGACACCGCCATCGCCTCGAACGCGATGAGCGTGATGATGATCAGTAGCCCGATGCTCGTCGCGCGTAACGCCGGCCCGAAGATCGACTGCGGCGCGGCCTCGGACGGCGTCCGCTCGTCGACCTTCACTCGTCCAGCATGCAACCTCAACCGAACTTCAATTCAACTCGCGTCACCAACACCGAGTTGTCCCGGCTTCGTCCGCGTATAGCGCGACGAAGCCGGGACAACGTGCGAGTGCGCGGCTCAGCCGCGGCGCTTGGCGATCTCGTCGGTCAGCTGCGGGGCGACCTGGAAGAGATCGCCCACGACGCCGAAGTCGGCGAGCTCGAAGATGGGCGCCTCGGGGTCCTTGTTGATGGCGACGATCGTCTTCGAGGTCTGCATGCCGGCCCGATGCTGGATGGCGCCCGAGATGCCGACCGCGATGTAGAGCTGCGGCGAGACGGTGACACCGGTCTGGCCGACCTGCATGTTGTGCGGCACCCAGCCCGCGTCGACGACGGCGCGCGATGCGCCGACGGCCGCGCCGAGCGAGTCCGCCAGCTTCTCGATGATCGCGAAGTTGTCGGCGTTGCCGACGCCGCGCCCGCCGGAGACGACCACGGACGCGTCGGACAGCTGCGGGCGCGAACCCTTCTCCTCGACGACCGACTCGAGGATCTTCGCCGCCTTCCCGGCGTCGGAGACGGTCACGCCACCGCGATCTCCTCCGCCGCGCCGGACGGACGGCCTCGGGAGCGAAGGAGTTCGGCCGGACGGTGATGACCGGCGTGCCCTTCGACCTTCGACGTGACGGTGATCGCCCCGCCGAAGATCTGCTGGGTGACGTTGCCGTCGCCGTCGAAGCCGACCGCGTCGTAGAGCAGGCCGGAGCCGAGCTTGAGGGCCAGCCGAGCGGCGATCTCCTTGTTCTCGGAGTGCGAGGAGACGAGGACGGCCGCCGGGGAGGCCTGCTGCGCGACCGCGGCGAGTGCTTCGGCCTTCGGCGCGACGGAGTAGCCGACGACGTCGTCGCTCTCGACGACGTAGACCTTGGCTGCGCCGTACTCGGCGAGCTGGTCCTTCAGCCCTGCCGCGGCACCTGGCGCCCCGACGACGACGGCGGCCGGCTCACCGAGCTGCCGCGCTGCCGTGAGCAGTTCGAAGGTGGCCTTCTTGACGTTGCCGTCGACGGCGTCGACGAGAACGAGAACCTCTGCCATATGTCTTCAGTCCCCTCAGATGAGCTTCTTGGACGCGAGGAAGTCGGCGATCTTCGCGCCACCGTCGCCCTCGTCCTTGACGGTCTGGCCGGCCTCGCGCGGCGGCGCGTTCTCGAACGACGCCAGCTGCGTCCACGCGTTGGCGAGCCCGACCTCACCCGCGTCGAGGCCGATGTCGCTCAGCGACTTGACGTCGATCGGCTTGCTCTTGGCGGCCATGATCCCCTTGAACGACGGGTAGCGGGGGTCGTTGATCTTCTCGACCACGCTGATGACGGCCGGCGTCTGCCCTCGACCCTTTCGTAGCCGGTGTCGGTGACCCGCTCGATGGTCACCGTCGAACCGTCAACGGTCACCTTGCGGGCATGGGTGAGCTGGGGCGCGCCGAGCACCTCGGCCAGCAGCGCCGGGACGACCGACCCGCGGGCGTCGGTGGCCTCGGAGCCGGCGATCGCGACGTCCCACTCGATCGTGCCGAGCGCCTTGGCGATGACCTTGGCCGTGCCGATGGCGTCCGATCCGTGGATGGCGTCGTCCAGAACGTGGACGGCCTTGTCGGCGCCCATCGACAGCGCCTTGCGGATCGACTCGGTGGCCCGCTCGGGACCGACGGTCAGGATCGTGACCTCGCCGCCGTGTGCCTCCTTGAGCAGCAGCCCCTCCTCGATCGCGAACTCGTCGATGTAGTTGATCACCGGATCGACGGCGGCGCGGTCGACCGTCTTGTCGTCCGGGTTGAGCTTGCGGTCGCCTTCGGTGTCGGGCACCTGCTTCATCAGCACCACGATGTTCATGCGAACGCTCCTCTCAGTCGTGAATCCCGCCGACACATGCTGCCGCGGGAGATCGGACGCGCCTCGTCATCCGGGCCGTCACGACGTGCTGCTCTACTCTGGTCATGTTACTGATGAGTAGCAATGTGACGGTGCTCCCGCGATGTCTGCATCCTATGAGGTGCGGCACCCGGGCTGATCGCCGGTATTTGGGCGGACGGCGCAGGTCACACGCCTTAGGGTCGCGGCATGCGGATAGCAGTAGCGTTGTTCGACGGCGCCGAGGAGCTGGATTTCGCCGGCCCGTGGGAGGTGTTGGCCTACTGGGCGCGCGAAGTGGCTCAAGCTGAGGTCGAGGTCGTCACCGTGGCGCCCACCCTCGACCCGATCCGGGCCGCGAACGGTCTTCGGGTGCTGCCCGACCACGCGCTGCACGACGTGGGACCGATCGACGTGTTCGTGATGCCGGGCGGCCGCGGTACCCGGACACTGCTCGGCGCCGACGAGCCGCTGCATGTGGCGCTGCACGCGATGGCCGCGGCCGGCACGCTGATGACGAGCGTCTGCACCGGGTCGCTCGTCTACGCGGCCGCGGGGTTGCTGCACGACCGGCCCGCGACCACGTACTGGTCGGCCTTCGATGAACTGCTCGCGCTGGACCCGACAATCGGGGCACGCCGCGACGACCGGTTCGTCGACGACGGCAACGTCGTCACGGCCGCGGGCGTGTCGGCCGGCATCGACATGGCACTGCACCTCGTGATCCGGCTGGACGGCACGCAGGCCGCGCGCGACACCAGGCGCGGCATCCAGTACGACCCCCAGCCACCGGTCTAGTCCAGGTCTAATCCGCGGCGTCCATGACGAGGAAGTTGGAGACGCGGAGCAACCAAAGCACCGGACGTGCGAGCGGACTGATCGCAGCACGGGTCTCGTCGTGCACGATCCGCGGCTCGACGAGCCTGACGCTCCGGCGCCGGGTGAGCACCTCGCAGCCACCGGCGGCTCGGACGTTGCGGACCCAGTCCGTCCGCGGCCCGTACGTCATCGCGAAGGTGTAGTGCCCGTCGCGGGTGAACACGTTCACCGGAGTGCGGTAGACCGCGCCGGACTTGCGCCCGACGTGGATCACCAGGCCCAACCCCGGCATCCAGGGTGCGATGTAGCGGACGATCCGGTTCAGGCCGATGCGATTGAGCTTCGCGAGCGCGCGCGGGAACGGCATAGCTGCCTGTCTATCGCTTGCCGCGTCTTGTTGCCACAGTGGGCCCATGAGCCAAACGTTCGACCCGGCGCGGATCGCTGCGGTGCTGGGCTTCACCACCGAGGAGCTCATGCTCAACCGCGGCGGCGCGATGTCCGACCGGCAGCGCGCGATGCTGCGCGGCAAGCAGCGAAGCGGGTCGGCCGGGCTGGCGTTCGTCGCTGTCTTCGCCGTGGTGTTCGGGCTGTTCGCAGCCGCCTACGTCGTCCCGAAGGTCAGCGACGGGTCGACCGCTCCGATCGCCGCGATCGTGTGGGGCGTCATCGGCGTCGTCCTGGTCATCGTGGTGTCGTCCTGGCTGCGCACGTTGCGCAGGGTCGGCCGATTGACGTCAGGCAAGGTGCGTGAGGTCGTCGGCGCGGCCCGCACCCACGCCCGGCGGCTGCCCGGCAACATGTCGGACCCCGCCATGCCGGCGTACGGCGGTGGAACCCGCTACGAGCTCACGATCGGAAAGTTGACGTTCTTCGTCCGCAACCGGGCGGTGCTCGACGCATTCACCGAGGGCGGCAGCTACCGCGGGTACTACACGGGCGGGGGCGGGCGGCTCTACAACGTCCTGCTCTCCGCGGAGCGGATCGGCTGACACCTCCGCGGAGCGGGCCGGCTGAGACAGTTACCGGCAGGCTTGCCTGTCGGTAAGTTTGGTCCTACGGTCCGTCTATGACGAGGGCGGCGCGGCTCACCCAACCCGAGCGCGTCGAAGCCATGCGCGGCCGGTTGCTCGACGCGACCATCGACTGTCTTGCCGAGTGCGGCTACAGCGGCTTCTCCACGAACGACGTGGTGCGCCGCGCCGACGTCTCCCGGGGCGCCCTCGCGCACCACTTCCCGACCAAGGCCGACCTGGTGGCCGCCGCCGCAGACCGGCTGATCGAGTTGCGGGCCGCGGAGTTCCGGCAGCGTTTCGCGGCGATCCCCGCACACCGGCGCACACCGGCCAAGGCCCTCGACGTGCTGTGGACGTTCTTCGACGACCCGTCCTTCCACGCGCTGCTCGAGCTGATGGTCGCGGCCCGCACCGACCCGGAGTTGCGGCCGGTGATGGCCGCCGGCTCGCGGCACGCGGCGGACATGACCCGCGAGGTGTTCGCCGAGTCCTTCCCCGCGCTCGCGCAACGGCCGTTCGTCGGCGAGACGCTCGACGCAATCCTCGCGCTGTACAGCGGGCTGGCCGCACAGGCTGCGCTCGACGGCGATCCGGCCGGGCGCGCGGCGGCCGTCCGCAACCTCGTCAAGGGCGCACTGAACATGGCCGCCGCATCCGCACCGTCGCGTTCCTGATCGAAGCTGGAGGCGCATATGGCACACGCACATACCGTTCCGCAGCGCACCGTGCGCACCCGGCGGATCGCGTTCACCTACCCGCCCGCCTCGATGGACCGGCATTACGTCAACGGCGATCTCGTCATGAGCCACGTCGTGTCGGTTCTTTCCGCGATGTTCCCGGAAGGTGAGGACTTCTTCGTCCGTTCGGTGCGCCACTACGCGGGCCGGGTGGCCGATCCGGAGCTCAAGGAGCAGGTTGCCGGCTTCATCGGCCAGGAGGTCACGCACGGCCGCGAGCACCGCGCGCTCAACGAGCGGCTCCAGGAGATGGGCTACCCGACGCGCCGGGTCGACCGGATGGTGAAGGCCGGCCTGCGCCGCAACGAGCGGATGTTCCCCCGCAAGGCGCTGCTGGCGATGACCGCCGCGCTGGAGCACTACACGGCGGCGCTCGCCGAGACGCTACTGACGGATCCGGGTGCCCAGGAGCTGCTCGGCCACAGCGAGGTGCGCTCCATGCTGCTCTGGCACGCGCTCGAGGAGTCCGAGCACAAGGCAGTGGCGTTCGACGTCTTCCGGCACGCGGTCGGTGACGAGAAGCTGCGGATCCGCGTCATGCGGTTCACAACCTTCGCCTTCCTGGTGGCCGTCGTGGGGCACACCACGCTTTCGCTACTGGCCGACCGCGCGACATATAACCCGCGGCGCCTCGGCCGCAGCCTCGCCGACCTGCGGCACTCCCCGTTCCTGTCGCGCACAGTGGTCCGGCGCATCCGTGACTACAACCGGGTGGGGTTCCATCCCGACGACCACGACGCCACCGAACTGCTCGACCGTTGGCGCGAGGAGTTGTTCGGCACGGAGGGCATGCTCGCCGACCACCTCAAGTGATCCTCGCCGGCTTCTGACCGTCAGACCGGAACACCCTTAGTCGGACAGTCCCTCGCCCGGCGTCATCGGCGGGGACAGATGGGTCAGGTCCTGCGTGCGATGCCGCCATTCGCTGTGGTTGCGGAACTGCTCGCCGAGTCGCGTCCGCTGCCCGTCGCTCCACAGGCGTGGCCAGTCACGCGCGTAACTCAGCGCGGCCGCCGCGCCGATCAATGCACTCGCGACGCTGCGCCGGCGCCATTGTGGCTGGACGTAGATCTGGTCGACCTCGCCGGTGGCCGGGTACCAGCGCACCGCGCCGACCTGGTCGGCGCCCGTCGCCGAGGTACCGCCGGTGTCGTCGCGCAACGAACCGGCCGCAACGTGATGGCCGGTGAAGGCCGCCAAGCTCACGGCCGGCGGCTCGGCCGCGGACTGGCGCACCTCGACGAACCAGAGCGGCGGAGCCTTCGGTGCGGCATGTTCGCCCAGCCGGAGGGCACGCACCCGACGCTCGTCGTCGTAGTCGGCGGTGCACACCGCGTCCGGGCCGACCGCGGTCAAGGCCTCGGCTACCGGCAGCTCGACGCGCGCCCCGTCCGGGTGGCGGCCCGAAGACACGACCGCGTACCACTGCGGCGTCCGGTCGGGGCCGACCGCGAGACACTGCCACCACCCCGGCGCAGCCGGGGTGGTCGACTCAGTGGGATCCGGCGTGCTTGGCACGGTAGCGGCGCCGGCCGACGACCGTTGCAGCCCCGCCGGTGACCAGCAGCAGGACGCCGATGTTCGCGAGCCTGTAGCTCGAGGAACCCGTTGCGGCCAGCCCGCTCGGCGCGCCGACCGTCACGGTGACCGTTGCGGCGTCGGTGCCGAACGTCGTCGCTGCCGTGTAGGTGAAGGTGTCCGTCCCGGTGAACGAGGCGTCCGGTGTATAGACGACCTTGCCGTCGGAGATTCTCGCGGTGCCATGGCCTGGGGTGCCGACCGACTGGACGCTCAGCTCGCCGCCGCCGTTCGCGTCGTCGTTGTCCAGGACGTCGATCGCCACGGGCTGCCCGCTGACCGTCTCCGCGGAGTCGTTCACCGCGGTCGGCGGCGGGGCGGTCACGGTGATGTCGACGGTCGCGGTCGATTTCCCGTTCGGCGTCGACAACGTGTAGCGGAACGAGTCATGTCCCACGTAGGGGGCGCGGGAGTCGTACTCGATCGTGGGCGTGGCGTCACCCACCACCTTGCCGTGCTTCGCGTTCGTCACGTCGATGATTTCCGCCGGCGCACCATTCGTGACGTCGTTCGCGAGGATCTTGATGATCACCGAGTGGCCGCTCACCACGGTCGCGCTGTCATTTCTCGCGGTGGGCGGCAGGCCCGGGTCGTTGAAGACGACGTCGTTGAACTGGTCGCCGCCCGGGCAGTCCGGGTACTGCGATCCACCCTCCGGCTGCGTGTTGACGCAGGGCCCGACGGTCTTCGGGACGGAGTCGATGACGAGCCCGTCATTCACCGTCGTCTGGGTGAAGGTGACCGTGTCGCCGGGGAACGCGAGGTAGTTCTGGCTGTTGGCCGGCGACGCGGCCGGCGCGATGAGTCCCGCCCTGGCGATCGCGTTCCGCAGGTGCTGCGCAGCCTGAGGCGCCCCTCCGATGAAGCAATAGGTCTCGGTCGAGCCCGGGTCTTCGCTGCCGACCTCGGTCGTGCAGGACGTTCCCTCGAACGAGGTCGGGGTCTCGGCGTCGGGGCCGGTCTCGGCGATCGAGACCTCCGTGCCGCCGGTGTTCGTGCCGGGCGGCACCCAGGAGCCGTCCTTGATCTGCACGCCCACCCGGATCTTCTGGAAGCCGAAGTCCGGCGCGACCGCGTCCGGTGCCTGCGGTCTCTTCGCCGCCGACTGGCCGGAGCCGTCGCCCGCCGGTGGCACCGCGGAGCTTGGTGCCGCAGCCGCGTGTGGTCGCGCAGGGTCGGCGTGCGCGAACGGCGCGACCGCGAGTACGGCGGCAACCCCGGCAGCACCTGCGCCGACGAAACGCTTGCTCGATGGACGAGCGGACATGCTCCGACCCCCTGCGCCTGACGACTGCCCCCACCTGCGTCCGCGATGGTCGCGGGTCCGCCATGGCCAGGTCAATGCCAGCACCATGACGGGGATACCGTATCTCACCCATCTTCGTGCCACGCCCGCACGCGCCGGACGCCATGGCCGCGTGCTACAAACCAGCAGCCGCAGGGATGACCTTCTCCCCCATCACCTCGATCGGCGTGAACGTCCCGACTCCGACGAGCGAGCCGTGCACGTGCCCGACGCCGAGCTCGGCAAGACCACGCAGCCGCTCGATGATCGCGCCGGCGTTCGCGCCGTCGCGGCCGACGTCGAACGGCATCATCACCGTCTTCTCGATCTCGTCGTAGTCGCGGCCGACGTCCGCGCAGTGGCCCTGCAGCACGTCCAGCTTGTGGGCGAGATCGGGCGTCGCGAACAGGTTGCAGGCCTGCGCGTACTCGGCCACCAGGCGCAGCGTCTTCTTCTCCCCGCCGCCGCCGATGAGGATCGGCGGGTGCGGGCGGCGCAGGGGCTGCGGCGAGTTGAGGGTGCGACCGAGCCGGTAGTGCTTGCCGTCGTAGGGGCCGTCGTCGTCGCTGCACATCTGCACGAAGATCTGCAGCGCCTCCTCGAGCCGTTCGAAGCGTTCGGCAGTCGACGGGAACGGCAGCCCTAGACCGACCGACTCCTCTTCGTTCCACGCCGCGCCGATCCCGAGCCAGGCACGTCCTTCGGACAGGACGTCCAGTGTCGACACGCACTTCGCGAGCAGGCCCGGCTCGCGATAGACGACGGCCGTCACCCAGGCCAGCAGCTCGATGCGCTTGGTTCGCGCGGCGAGGTAGCCGAGGGCGGTGTACGCCTCGAGCATGTCCAGGTCCGGCGGACCGTAAGCGCCGATCTGCCAGACGTGATCCATCACGCTGAGCTTGGTGAAGCCGACGTCCTCTGCCATGGTCGCGATGCGGGTCAGGTCCGCCGCCATCGTCGGAGGCCCGCTGGGGTAGGTGAACGTGGACACGTGCAGGCCTAGCTTCAACGCAGTCTCCTTGCCGTCGGGGTCCCGCAACCGACGTTAGTCGTCGTAGTCCACCGTGACTGCGGGCGTCGTCGGCAGCGACTGGCAGGTCAGGACGTAGCCGGCGGCCAGCTCGTCCTCCTCCAGCGCGTAGTTGCGCCGCATCGTCACGGCGCCCTCCGTGACCCGCGCCCGGCAGGTGCCGCACACGCCGCCCTTGCAGGCGAACGGCAGATCGGGCCGGACCTGCTGGGCACCGTCGAGCACCGGCGTCCCCGGCGGGATCGTCACCGTGCTCGTCCGGCCGTCCAGGACGACGGTCACCTCGGCACCGTTGCCGACCGGCGCGTCGACGTGGTGGACCTCGGCCGGCGGGGCGTCCTCGACGTAGAACAGCTCGCGATGGACGCGGCTGCGGTCGACGCCGAGGCCGGTGATGACGTCGATGGCGTCGGTGACCATGCCGAACGGGCCGCACAGCCACCAGTGATCGACGGCGGGGACGTCGACGGTCGCGGGCAGCAGCGCCCGCAGCCGGTCGGCGTCGAGGCGGCCGGTGAACAGCTCGACCTCCTGGGGCTCGCGGGAGAGGACGTGGACGACCTGCATGCGTGCGGGGTGCGCGTCCTTGAGGTCGGCGACGTCGTCGGCGAACATCACCGAGCTGCTACGCCGATTGCCGTAGATCAACGTGACTGTGGCGTCCTCGGCGGCGGCGAGGACGGACGCCGCGATCGAGATCATCGGCGTGATGCCCGAGCCCGCGGCGACCAGCACGTGATGCGCGGGGGTCGCCAGCTCGGGCGTGAACGTCCCGGACGGCGCCTGCACCTCGACGATGTCGCCCGCCTGCACGTCGCGGACGAGCCAGCCGGACACCGCGCCGCCGACGACCTCGCGCACGCCGATGCGCGGCGCTCGGCCGACCGGAGCGCAGATCGAGTACGACCGCCGCTCGGCGCCGCGCCGGACGGTCAGCGACTGCCCGGCCCGGAAGACGAACGCCGGCTTCAGCTCGTCCGGAACGGCGAAGGTGACCGCCGCCGAGTCGTCGGTGAGCGGCTCGACGCGCGCGACCGTCAGCGGGTGGAAATCCGTGCGCGCCATCAGATCGCCTTGACCGACTCGAACGGCTCGCGGCAGTCGTTGCAGCGGTGCAGGGACTTGCAGGCCGTCGAGCTGAACGCGGCGGTCTGGACGGTGTCGCCCGACCCGCATTGCGGACAGGTGGCGGCCGGTCGCGCGCGCAGCGTCAGCGGGATCGGGCCTGGCATCCGCCGCGCCGGTGCGGGCGGCGCGATGCCGGCCTCGGTCAGCTTGCGCCGGCCGTCGGCGGTGATCCAGTCGCTGGTCCAGGCCGGCGCGAGCTGGGTGCGGACTTGGACGTCGTGGTAGCCGGCGGCTCGCAACCGGCGCGCCACCTCGGCGCTGATCTCCCGCATAGCCGGGCAGCCGGAGTAGGTCGGCGTGATCGTCGCGACGACGCCGCCGTCGACCTCGTCCACGGCACGCAGGATGCCGAGATCGCCGAGCGTGAGCATCGGCAGCTCCGGATCCGGGGTCGCCGCGGCGACGTTCCAGGCGGTGGTCGTCGCCGTCACCATGTCGCGTCCGGGTATGTGCGGGCCAGGCTCTGCAGCTCGGCGAGGACGTAGCCGAGCGCCTCGGTATGCACCCCGTCACGCCCGGCGCGGCCGCCGACCATGGCGAGCGGGGCGGCGCCGGGGCGGTCGAGTCCGGCGGTGGCGAACACGGTGTCGAGCACGACGTCGACCTCGCCCCGCTGGATCGTCACGAGGTCGACCGGATGGGGCCGGAACAGCTCGCCGACGAGCGGCCACAGGCTCGTGAGGGCAGCGTGCATGCGCTGCTTGGACACCTCGGTGCCGTCGCCGAGCCGCACGACCCACTGCGCCGCGTAGTCGCGGTGGTAGGTGAGCTCCTTGACGCCCTTGGCCGCGATGGCGGCGAGCACCGGGTCGGCGAAGGTCGCGAGCCGTTCGAACAGCGCGAGCCGCCAGGTGGAGAAGACCAGCAGCCGGCCGACGAGCTCGGCGAAGTCGCGATCGAGCGGCTCGACCAGCCGGACGTTGCGGAACTGCGCCTCGTCGCGGAAGAACGCGAGCTGATCCTCCGTCACGGCCGTGCATGGCGCCGGCGCGGGCGAGCAGCATCCGGGCCTGGCCGAGCAGGTCGAGGGCGATGTTGGCGAGCGCGGTCTCCTCCTCCAGCTCCGGCAGCCGCGTCATCCACTGCTGCAGCCGGTGGACGTAGATCAGCGCGTCGTCGCCGAGCGGCGAGGCAGAACGCGGCGAGCGCGTCGGCGTCCACGCCGTCGGGCACGGAGGTGTCGATGCCGGCGAGCGGGTCGGTGAAACCGGTGCCGAACGCCCAGCGGTTGTCGTCCGCGTGCTCGTCGGTCAGCACTCGTAAGGGTTGTCATCGCTCATGCTCACCTCCTGGTTCTTCGCGCGAGCGCTCATCACATGTGCGGGACGTCGTCGGGGATGTCGTAGAAGGTCGGGTGCCGGTAGACCTTGTCGCCGGCCGGCGCGAAGAACGGGTCCTTCTCGTCCGGGCTGGACGCGGTGATGTCCGCGGCGGCGACGACCCAGATGCTGACGCCCTCGTTGCGCCGGGTGTAGAGGTCGCGGGCGTGCCGCAGCGCCATCTCCGGATCGGCGGCGTGCAGCGAGCCCACGTGCACGTGGTTGAGACCCCGCTTGCCCCGCAGGAACACCTCGTACAGCGGCCAGTCGGCCCGGGGCGAGGTCATGAGCGGCCCGTCCCCTCCGCGACTTTGACCTCCCAAGCGTCGCTGCGAAGCCCCGCTAGCGACGCTTGGGAGGTCAAAGTGCGAGCTTTGGCGGCGTGGGCGTTGGCTGCCTCGCGCACCCAGGCGCCCTCCTCGTGGGCGGCGCTGCGCGCCGCAACGCGCTCGGCGTTGCACGGGCCGTTGCCCTTGATCACGCGCTCGAACTCGGCCCAGTCGACCGGGCCGAAGTCGTAGTGCCCGCGCTCGTCGTTCCAGCGCAGCTCCGGGTCGGGCAGCGTCACGCCGAGCTTCTCGGCCTGCGGCACGGTCATGTCGACGAAGCGCTGGCGCAGTTCGTCGTTGCGTGTGCCGCTTGATCCCCCACGCCATCGACTGCGCGGTGTTCGGCGAGTCGGTCGTCGGGCGGGCCGAACATCATCAGCGACGGCCACCACCAGCGGTTCGTCGCGTCCTGCACCATCGCGCGCTGCGCGGCGGTCCCGCGCATCATCGTCAGCAGCAGCTCGTAGCCCTGCCGCTGGTGGAACGACTCCTCCTTGCAGATGCGCACCATCGCCCGCGCGTACGGGCCGTACGACGAACGGCACAGCGGCACCTGGTTGCAGATCGCCGCGCCGTCGACCAGCCAGCCGATGACGCCGACGTCGGCGTAGGTCAGCGTCGGGTAGTTGAAGATCGACGAGTACTTCTGCCGGCCGTTGATCAGCTTGTCGGTGAGCTCGCCGCGGTCGGCGCCCAGCGTCTCGGCCGCGCGAGTAGAGGTACATGCCGTGCCCGGCCTCGTCCTGCACCTTGGCGATCAGGATCGCCTTGCGGCGCAGCGACGGCGCGCGGGTGATCCAGTTGCCCTCCGGCTGCATGCCGATGATCTCCGAGTGCGCGTGCTGCGCGATCTGCCGGACCATCGTCTTGCGGTAGGCGTCCGGCATCCAGTCCCGCGGCTCGATGCGCCGCTCGTGGTCGATGGTCGCGTCGAAGTGGGCTTGCAGCGCCTGCGTCATCGGGTGTTCGCCACCATGGTGAGCACGTCGTACTGTCGCGGCCAATGCGCCGTCCTGCTTGGTGACCTCGGCGTCCCAGCGCACCTCGCCGTGCGCGCTGTCGCCGCGCGGGGTGATCGCCTTGCAGGTCAGCGTGACCGTCAGCTCGTCGCCGGGATACACCGGGGTGAGGAAGCGCAGGTTCGTCGATGCCGTAGTTGGCCAGCACCGGCCCCGGGTCCGGGTCGACGAACAGCCCGGCCGCGAGCGAGAGCACCAGGTAGCCGTGCGCGACGATGCCGTCGAAGAACGGGTTGGCGCGCCGCCGCCTCGGCGTCGGTGTGCGCGTAGAACGTGTCGCCGGTGAACTCGGCGAAGTGCGCGACGTCGTCGTCGGTGACGGTGCCGGGGCCCGGCGGTGACCGATGTCGCCGATCCGCAGCTCGGCCAGCGACTTGCGGAACGGGTGCACGCCGTCGTCGGCCGCGCTCGCGCGCCCGGCACCCAGCGGCCGGTGACCGGCGCCGAGCATCCGCGGGCTGCGCCTGCACCGCGGTGCGCTGCATGTGGTGCGCGACGCCGCGGATGCCGCCCATCTCCTCGCCGCCGCCGGCGCGGCCCGGGCCGCCGTGCACGAGCATCGGCAGCGGCGAGCCGTGCCCGGTGGACTCCGGCCGCGTCGTCGCGGTCGAGCACGAGCAGCCGGCCGTGCCACGGCGCGACGCCCGAGCACCACGTCGCGGGCGAAGTCGGCGTCGCCGGTGACGACCGAGCCGGCGAGGCTGCCCCGGCCGCGCGCGGCCAGCTCGATCGCGTGCGCGGTGTCGCGGTAGCGCGATCAGCGTGCTGACCGGCCCGAACGCCTCGACCTCGTGCGGCTCGGCCGCGCTCGGCGTCGTCGGCCCTGATGCAGGACGGGCGAGATGAACGCGCCGCGCTCGGCGTCGGCGCCGACCACGTCGACGTGCTCGGGATCGCCGAAGACCGCCGTGCCGGCGGCCAGCAGCGCCTTCAGCGAGCGGCGCACCTCCTCACGCTGGTCGAGGCTGGCCAGCGCGCCCATCCGCACCGACTCGTCCGCCGGGTTGCCGACGTCACCTTCGCCAGCCGCGCGGCGGCGGCCTCGGCGACCGCGTCGACCAGTCGGCGCGGGACGAGCGCCCGGCGGATCGCGGTGCACTTCTGCCCCGCCTTGACCGTCATCTCGGTGACGAGCTGCTTGACGTAGAGGTCGAACTCGGCGCGTCCGGGCGCGGCGTCCGGGCCGAGGATCGAGCAGTTCAGCGAGTCGGCCTCGGCGTTGAACCGGACCGACGCGCGCCGACGACCGTCGGGTGGGTACGCAGTCGCTGCGCGGTGGACGCCGAGCCGGTGAACGACACCAGGTCCTGGTCGGTGAGGTGGTCGAAGCAGGTCGCCGACGCCGCCGCAGACCAGCTGCAGCGCGCCCGTCGGGCAGCAGCCCGGACTCGACGATCAGCTCGACCAGCCGGTGCGGTGAGGTACGCGGTCGGCCGGCGCCGGCTTGACCACGGCTGGGCACGCCGGCCAGGAAGGCCGGCGCGAACTTCTCCAGCGGGCCCCAGACCGGGAAGTTGAACGCGTTGATCTGGACGGCGACGCCCGTGCAGCGGGGTCAGGATGTGCTGGCCGACGAACTGCCCGCCGCGTCCGAGCTGCTCGACGGCGCCCTCGACGATGACCGTGTCGGCGGGCAGCTCGCGCCTGCCCTTCGACTGCGTAGCGACAGCAGCACGCCGATGCCGCCGTCGATGTCGAACTTCGAGTCGCCGAGCGTGGCGCCCGGTCCGCAGCGGAGAGCGCGTACAGCTCGTCGCGGTGCTCGCGCAGGTAGCGCGCCGAGCGACTTGAGCAGCGCCGCGCGCTGGTGGAAATGTCAGCGCGCGCAGCGCCGGGCCGCCGACGCCGCGGCCGTGGTCCAGCGCGGCCGCCATGTCGATGCCGGCGGAGGAGACGGTCGCGACCTGCTCGCCGGTGACCGCATCGTGCACCGGTGTGCCCTCGCCCGGCGGCTCGAACCACGCGCCCCGGACGTAACTGCGCAACGACATGTCAGCTGCTCCCGTTTCGGTTATTTTCCGACCGATTGGTCGGTTATCCATGCTAGCGTCTGAACGGTGTCTGGCAAGGATCCCGTCGACGCGATGCTGGCCGCCGACCGGGCGTCCACGGCACTCGGCATCGAAGTCGTCGAGCACGGGCCGGGCTGGGCGCAGGCCCGGATGACCGTGCGGGCAGACATGGTCAACGGTCACGATCTGGCGCACGGCGGGCTGGTCTTCGCGCTGGCCGACACCGCGTTCGCGTGCGCCTGCAACGGCTGGGGGCCGGTCACCGTCGCAGCCGGGGCGGACATCACCTTCGTCCGGCCGGCCCGGCTCGGTGACGTGCTCGAGGCCGATGCGCGGGTCCGGACGAGGAGCGGGCGCAGCGGCATCTACGACGTGACGGTCCGCCGCGGCGACGAGGTGGTCGCCGAGTTCCGCGGCCGCAGCACCGAGCTGCGGCAATGAGTGAGCCGCGGCGGCGCGGCCGGCCGGGGCTCGACCTCGCGGCCGTGCTGGAACGCAGTGTCGTCCTGTTCGACGAGCGCGGCTTCGACGGCACGAGCATGGATGACCTCGCCCGGCACATCGGCATCAGCAAGTCCGCCATCTATCACCACGTCGCGAGCAAAGGCGCGCTGCTGGGCCTCGCGCTGGATCACGCGCTGTCCGGTCTGGAGGACGCGGCGCGCGACGTCCAGGCCATGGACGGGCCGGCGGTCGACCGCCTCGAGTCGCTCGTCCGGCGCAGCGTCGCGGTCCTCGTCGAGCGACTGCCCTACGTGCGACTGCTGTTGCGGGTGCACGGCAACAGCGACATCGAGCGCGACGCGCTGGCGCGACGGCGGCGCCTCGACCGGTTCGCGGCCGGCCTGGTCAAGGACGCGGTCGGCGACGGTGGCCTGCGCCCGGACGTCGATCCCGCCGTCACCGCCCGGCTGCTGTTCGGGATGGTCAACTCGCTGACCGAGTGGCTCCGGCCGACGAGCCAGCACTCGGCGACGGAGCTGGCCGACGCCGTGGCCGCGGCTGCCCTCGACGGGCTGCGCGCGCGTTGATCAATACCCGCCCACCCACACCGGGGTGTGCTGGAGGGGGTATTCACGGCTTGGGGCGCTCGTCCACGATGCGGCGCATCTTGCCGACCGACCGCTCGACGCTGTCCGGCTCGACGACGTCCACGCGCACCGACACGCCGATGACGCTCTTGACCAGCTGCCCGAGCTCCAGCCCGGCGGCGGCGCCGGCGGCCGCGCGACGCGTCCGTGCGCCTCGACCCGCACGGTCAGCTCGTCCAGCCGCCCGGGCCGGGTCAGGACGCACTGGAAGTGCGGCGACAGCGCCGGCGTGCGCAGGATCAGCTCCTCGATCTGGGTCGGGAACAGGTTCACGCCGCGCAGGATGATCATGTCGTCGGTGCGCCCGGTGATCTTCTCCATCCGGCGGATCGGCCGGCGCCGGTGCCGGGCAGCAGCCGGGTGAGGTCGCGGGTGCGGTAGCGGATCACCGGCATCGCCTGCTTGGTCAGCGACGTGAAGACCAGCTCGCCGTCCTCGCCGTCGGGCAGCACCTCGCCGGTGAGCGGGTCGACGACCTCCGGGTAGAAGTGGTCCTCCCAGATGTGCAGCCCGTCCTTGGTCTCGACGCACTCCTGCGCGACGCCCGGGCCCATCACCTCCGACAGCCCGTAGATGTCGACGGCGTGCATGTCGAAGCGCTGCTCGATCTCCGGCGCATCTCGTCCGTCCACGGCTCGGCGCCGAAGATCCCGACCTCCAGCGAGGTCGCGCGCGGGTCGACGCCCTGCCGCTCGCATCTCGTCGACGATCGCGAGCATGTAGGACGGCGTCACCATGATGACGTCGGGCCGGAAGTCGCGGATCAGCTGCACCTGCCGCTCGGTCATGCCGCCCGGACACCGGGATGACCGTGCAGCCGAGCGCCTCCGCGCCGTAGTGCGCGCCCAGGCCGCCGGTGAACAGCCCGTACCCGTACGCGACGTGCACCTTGTCGCCGCGGCGGCCGCCCGCGGCGCGGATCGAGCGGGCCATCAGCGCCGACCCAGGTGCGGATGTCGTCGGCCGGTGTAGCCGACGACCGTCGGGCGGCCCGGTCGTGCCGCTCGAGGCGTGGATGCGCGGCGACCTGCGGCCCCGGGCACGGCGAACATGCCGAACGGGTAGTTGTCGCGCAGGTCGGCCTTCGCGGTGAACGGGAACCGCGGCCAGGTCGTCCAGCGTGCGGAGTCGTCGCGGGTGCACCCCGGCCGCGTCGAACGCCGCCCGGTAGTGCGGGACGTTGTCGTAGGCGTGCCGCACGCGACCACTGCAGCCGCTGCAGCTGCAGCGCCCGCAGCTCGTCGACGGACGCCCGCTCGACGGGCTCGAGATCTTCCTGCCGCGGCGCCCTGTCCTGCATGCTGCCCATCCTGCCGCTAACCGGGTTAGGGTTCGCGGCATGGCCGACCGCCGCCACCTGCCGTCCCCGGTGAGCCTGATCCGGCGGCGTCCACGGCGACGGAAGACGACCCCGTCCGCGCCGCAGCAGCTGACAGCTGATCAGAGGTCCCGAACCGGGCTCGTCGACTCGGCGGTGTACCGCGACGGCGTGCGGGAGGCTTCGACCAGCTCGCTCAGCGAGACGTTCCACGAGCTGCGCGAGCAGGACGGCCGGATGGCGTGGATCGGCCTCTACCGGCCCGACGAGCACGAGCTGCGCTCGCTGGCCGACGGAGTTCGATCTGCATCCGCTCGCCGTCGAGGACGCGATCATCGCGCACCAGCGGCCGAAGCTCGAGCGGTACGGACGACGCTGTTCGTCGTGCTGCGCGCCGCCCGCTACCTCGACGACGTCGAGGAGGTCGAGTTCGGCGAGCTGCACGTGTTCATCGGCCAGGACTTCGTCGTCACCGTCCGGCACGCCGAGTCGCCGGATCTCGCCGTGGTCCGAAAGCGGCTCGAAGACGATCCCGAGCTGCTCGCGCTCGGTCCCGAGGCCGTGCTCTACGCGATTCTCGACGCGGTGGTCGACGGCTACGCTGCCTGTCGTCGCAGGCCTCGAGAACGACATCGACGAGATCGAGACGCAGGTGTTCGACGGCGACCCCGCGGTGTCGCGACGCATCTACGAACTGTCCCGCGAGGTCGTCGACTTCCAGCGCGCGGCCACCCCGCTCGGGCCGATGCTCGTCGCGCTCGAGGCCGGCTTCGACAAGTACGGCATGGACCAGGAGCTGCGCCGCGCTAGCTGCGTGACGTCGCCGACCACGTCACCGAGCGTCGACGAGCGCGTCGACGGGTTGCGCCTGCTGCTGCGCGACATCCTCGCAGGTCAACTCGATCCTCGTCGCACAGAAGCAGAACGAGGAGATGACGGCAGCTCAGCCGCAGCGAGCAACGCGCAGAACGACGAGGTCAAGAAGATCTCGGCGTGGGCCGCGATCCTGTTCGC
The DNA here is from genome assembly GCA_963797455.1 of uncultured Actinomycetota bacterium. Classification (GTDB taxonomy): domain Bacteria; phylum Actinomycetota; class Actinomycetes; order Mycobacteriales; family Jatrophihabitantaceae; genus Jatrophihabitans. The sequence continues at coordinate 500,005 of CAWCPK010000002.1, forward strand.
GCCCACGACCGATCGGCCTCGATCTACGGCATGAACTTCAAACACATGCCGGAGCTGCGGTGGTACCTCGGCTACCCGTTCGCGATCGGTCTGATGGTGATGGTCTGCCTCGGCCTCTACATGGTCTTCAAGCGTCGCGGCTGGATCTGACGCGGTTTTGGCGTCCGGAGTGGCCATGTGGCCCTGGACCGCCAAAACCGGTAATTGGCGGGCTGCCAACAACGCTGCTACGGTCGGCGGATGACCGCAGTCCTCGTCCGTACGGCCGAGGACGACTGCCCGATTCTCATCGACGGGATCGGCGGCTTCCTGGCCGGCCCGGCGAACGTGATCATGCAGCTCGCGCTGGCGCCGGTCGGGTACGGCGTCCTGGAGAGCAAGGTCGAGAGCGGGCAGGTCACCAAGCACCCGGTGAAGCGGTTCCGCACGACCTTCACCTACCTCTCCGTCGCGATGCTCGGCAGCGCGGCCGAACGGGCCCGGTACCGCGAGGCGGTGAACGGCTCGCACCGCCTCGTCCGCTCGGATGCTGAAAGCCCGGTGAAGTACAACGCCTTCGACCGCGACCTCCAGCTGTGGGTCGCGGCCTGCCTGTACTACGGCGCCGTCGACGTCGTCGAGAAACTCCACGGCCCGATGACCGACTCGCAGGCCGACGCGTTCTACGAGTTCGCGGCGCGGTTCGGCACGACATTGCAGGTCACCCCGGACATGTGGCCGGCCGACCGTGCGGCGTTCGCCCGCTACTGGCACGACGCAGTGGCATCGCTGTCGATCGACGAGCCGGTGCGCGAGTACCTGCGCGCACTGACGACCCGCGAGCACCTGCCACGTGTGCTGCGCGGCAGCCGCCGGTTCAACACCTGGATCACCGCCGGCTTCCTGCCGCCGAAGTTCCGGGACGAGATGCGGTTGACGTGGACCGACGCCGACCAGACCCGCTTCGAGACGTTGCTCGGACGCATCGGTGCCGTGCAGCGACGTCTCCCCCGGATCGTGCGGCGCTTCCCGTTCAACTGGTTCCTGTGGGACCTGCGCCTGCGGATCCGGTTCAACCGCCGCCTCGTCTAACTGGTGACCGTGAGCGTGCCGGCCATCTCCGGGTGGATGGTGCAGCCGAAGGGGTACTTGCCCGGCTCGGACGGCGCAGTGAACGTGCCGGTGCCGCCACCACCGTCGATGCTGCCGGTGTCGAACTTTCCGGTGGCCTTGTCCGTGAGGGTGTGAGCGGTCGAGTCGTCGTTGACCACGGTGACCGTCGCGCCCGCCTTCACGGTCAGCGTCCCGGAGTAGCCGAAGTTCTTGATCGTGATCATCGGGCCCGATGCGCCGGGCGGCTGTGACGTGCTCGCCGGTGCCGACGCGGGCGGGGAGGTCGAGTTGTCCTTGCCCGACGAGGACGAGCTGCACGCCGACAGGGCCAGGAGGGCGGCGACACCGGCAGCAGCGATCGAGAATCGATTCATACCGCTACATACGGGACTCGGACCCGATCCGGTTCAGCGCGCCGGCGACCTGGTAGCGCTCTGCGCACGCCGCGAGCCTGTGGACGACGGCGTGGTCGTGTCTGCACCGTGCTGCACGATGGGCGCGTGACCGAGACGATCGAGGTGCGCGCCGCGGCGCAGCGCCAGCTCAGCCAGCTCGCGGGGCCGCAGGCCCAGCTGCGCGACGACCAGTGGCAGGCCATCGAGGCCCTGCTCGAGGGCCGGCGGGTCGAGGTCGTGCAGCGCACCGGGTGCGGCAAATCGGCCATCTACTTCATCGCCACCGGGCTGCTGCGCGAGCGCCGGCGGCGGCCCGACGCTCGTCGTCTCGCCGCTGCTCGCGCTGATGCGCGACCAGGTGGCGGCGGCGGCCCGGATGGGGTGCGGGCGGTCACGATCAACTCGCGAACATCGAAGACTGGTCGACATCGAATCGGCGATCGCCGCCGGCGAGGTGGACCTCGTGTGCATCAGCCCCGAACGGTTCAACAACCCGGGGTTCCGTGCGCCGCGTGCTGCCCCGAACTCGCGTCGACGCCTCGCGTTGCTCGTCGTCGACGAGGGCCACTGCATCTCCGACTGGGGCCACGACTTCCGCCCCGACTACCGGCGCATCCGCGACGCGATCTGGCCGGCTGCGGCCGGCACGCCGGTGCTCGCCACCACCGCTACCGCGAACGAGCGGGTCAGCGCGACGTCGCCGAACAACTCGGCTCGGGAACGTGCCGTGCAGCGGCACGCTGGACCGCGAGCGCTGCCTCTCGGGGTCGCGACGCTGCCGTCGTCGCGCACTGCGTCGCGTGGGCGGCCGCGCGATCGCCGAGGTAGATCTCCCCGGCATCGGGCATCGTCTACATCCTGACGGTCGCGGAGACCCAGGTTGCTAGTTCCTGCGCTCGCGGGGCCTACGCGGTCGCGGTACTCGTCGGCCACGCCGCCCGAGGAGCGACTGAGGCCCTCGAAGCGCCGCTGCTAGCGAACGACTGAAAGTGCTCGTCGCCACGTCCTCGCTCGGGATGGGCGTCGACAAGCCCGACGTCGGCTTCGTCGTTCACCTCGGCGCGCCGCCGTCGCCCATCGCGTACTACCAGCAGGTCGGCCGCGCCGGGCGAACGTCGAGCACGCGCAGGCGGTGGCTGCTGCCCGGCCGCGAGGACGCGCCATCTGGGCGTACTTCGACTCGCGACGGCCTCCCGCCGGAGGACGCGCGTCGCGCGGTCCTCGACGTCCTCGATCGCGACGACCGATGAGCTGCCCGCTCCTGGAGACGCGGGTCGACTGCGCCGCGGCCGGCTCGAGTCGTTGCTGAAGATGCTCGACGTCGACGGCGCGGTCGAGCGCGCCGACGGCGGCTGGACGGCGCACCGGCCGGCGTGGGTGTACGACCCGAGCGCTTCGCGGGTATCGAAGCGGCGCGCCAGCGGCGAAGCAGAGGTGATGGTCGAGTACCAGTCGGCGGCGTCCGGTGCCTGATGCGGCATCCTGCGCGATGAACTCGACGACCCGGGCGCGGCCGACTGCGGGCGCTGCACGACTGCACGGGCCGGTGCCGGCGACCGGGCGGCGACGCCGCCGGGGCGACCGTCCGGGCGGCGTGGCGCCACCTGCGGGCACGGCAGGTGGTCATCGAGCCACGCAGGAGTGGCCGCGCCGGGGCGACCGCGGCGCGGCAAGATCGCGCGCGGTGTTGCGCGCAGGAACCCGGGCGCGCGCTTGCCCGTGGCGAGGACGCGGTCTGGTCCGACCCGGCGCGCGCCGCGATGGCGGCGCGGCGCCCCGGTGCCCGCCGACGTCTTCGCCGGCGTGGTCGCGACGCTGTCCCGGTGGGGCTGGCCGGCCGGTCGCCCGACCTGGGTCACGTGGGTGCCGTCGCGCCGGCGCGACGCGCTGCTGCGCGATCTCGCGACCCGGCTGGCCGACGCCGGGCGGATGCAGCTCGCGGCGCCGCTCGCCGCCGACGGGCCGGGGTTCCAGGACGACGCCGCCACGAACGCCGACTCGGCCGGCACCGCGCTGCGCCGGCTGCGGGTCGACGGCGACGTCGCGCCCGGGCCGGTCCTGCTCGTCGACGACACGATGCGCAGCGGCTTCACGCTCACCGTTGCCGCCGCGCTGCTGCGCGAGTCCGGCGCCGGACCGGTCTATCCGCTCGTCCTGCAAAAGGCGTTCTGACCACGGCCGTCCAAAGCGGATCTTTCTGCAGATCGGGCCCTATGAGGCTGCGGGAGCACGAAGATCGGCGGCAGCGCGTCAGAGTGGACCGAAGTCGAGGACCGTGATGACCGGCTCGCCGGCTGCGTCGCTGGCGTCCAGGTCTATCTCGGCCGTGATGCCCCAGTCGTGGTCTCCGGCGGGGTCGTCGAGGACCTGTCGCGCTCGCCAGACCCGCTGGCCCGTCTCGCCGGTGTCGAGATGGAGAAGCTGCGCGCTGCGCGCGTCCGCGCCGGTGCCGATGCGGTCGTACTCGGTGAAGTAGCGCTCGAGGGCGGCGCTCCACTGTTGGGCGTCCCAGCCGGAGTCCGCATCGAGCTCGCCGAGTTCCTCGACGCGGCGCAGCGCGGCGAGCTCGACGCGCCGGAACAGCGCGTTGCGGATCAGGATGGTGAACGCCCGCGTATTGCCGGACAGCGTCTCCGGCGCGGCCGGACGCGTCTCCACCTGCTGGTCGGGCCCGGCGAACGAGGTCAGCTGCTCCCATTCATCGAGCAGGCTGGAGTCGGTCTGCCGGACGAGCGTGCCGAGCCATTCCACGATGTCGGTGAGCGCTTCGGTGCGCGCGGGATCCGGGACGCTGGAGCGCAGCGCCCGGTAGGCGTCGGTGAGGTAGCGCAGGACCAGCCCCTCGCTGCGGGTCAGGCCGTAGAACGCGACGTATTCGGTGAACGTCATCGCCCGTTCCCACATGTCGCGCACCACCGACTTCGGCGACAGCTGGTCCTCGGTCAACCAGGGGTGGCTGTGCCGGTAGATCGCGAACGCGCCGGACAGCAGCTCGTCGAGGGGCATCGGGTAGGTGACGTCGGCCAGCTGCTCCATCCGCTGCTCGTAGTCGAGGCCGTCGGCCTTCATCTCCGCGACAGCCTCGCCGCGCGCCTTGTTCTGCTGTGCGGCAAGCACCTGGCGCGGGTCGTCCAGCGTGGACTCGATGACCGATACGACGTCGAGGGCATAGCTGTCCGAGTCCGGGTCGAGCAGGTCGAGTGCGGCCAGGGCGAACGTGGACAGCGGCTGGTTGAGCGCGAAGTTGACCGGCAGATCCTCGACCAGTCGGACGGTGCGCCCCTGCTCGTCTGGGGTGTCGCAGCGTTCGACGACGCCGGCGGCCAGCAGTGCCCGGTACCCGCGGATCGCGGCCCGCACGTGCCGCCGCCGCGCGGCCGGGTCCGCCGTCGCGGCAAAGATCAGCTCGCGCATCGACGCGAAGGCGTCGCCCGGCCGGGCGATGACGTTCAGGACCAGCGCCGGCGTCACCCGAAAGTGCGAGCTCAGCTGCTCGGGTGCCGCCGTCTGCAATCGCTCGTGGGTATTGCGACCCCACGACACGAAGCCCTCCGGGGCCTTCTTGCGGACGATCCGGCGGCGCTTCTTGATGTCGTCACCGGCCCGCGCCAGCAACCGCTCGTTCTCGACCTCGTGCTCGGGAGCCTGGACGACCACGGTGCCTGCGGTGTCGAAGCCGGCCCGCCCGGCGCGTCCGGCGATCTGCAGGAACTCGCGAACCTGTAGCTGCCGGCTGCGTTGCCCGTCGTACTTCGAAAGAGCGGCGAACACCACGGTGCGGATCGGGACGTTGATGCCGACGCCCAGCGTGTCGGTGCCGCAGATGACCTTGAGCAGCCCGGCTTGGGCGAGCTGTTCGACCAGCCGCCGGTACTTCGGCAGCATCCCGGCGTGGTGCACCCCGATGCCGTGCCGGACGAGGCGGGACAGGACCTTGCCGAACCCGGCGGTGAATCGGAACTCGCCGATGGTCGCGGCGATGGTGTCGCGCTCGGCGCGAGTGGCGACGTTGATGCTCGTCAACGACTGCGCCTGCTCGAGCGCCGCGGCCTGGGTGAAGTGCACGACGTAGATGGGGGCCTGGCCGCCGGCGAGCAGCTCCGAGATCGTCTCGTGCAACGGCGTCGTGGCGTAGTAGTGGTGCAGCGGCACCGGCCGTTCCACGTCCACCCCGACGATCCGCGTGTCGCGGCCGGTGCGGGCGGCTACGTCAGCAGCGATCTCGGAGACGTCGCCGAGCGTGGCGGACATCAGCAGGAACTGCGCCGCGGTGAGCTCGAGCAGCGGCACCTGCCATGCCCAGCCCCGCTCCGGGTCGGCGTAGTAGTGGAACTCGTCCATGACGACGACGCCGAGGTCGCTGTCGGCACCGGTGCGCAGGGCGAGGTTGGCGAGGACTTCGGCGGTGCAGCACAGGATCGGCGCGTCCGCGTTGACCGCGGCATCGCCGGTCATCATGCCGACGTTCGCGGAGCCGAAGATCGCACACAGGGCGAAGAACTTCTCGCTCACGAGCGCTTTGATGGGGGCGGTGTACACGGATCTGACACCTGCGGCGAGCGCGAAGAAGTGCGCCCCGGTGGCGACGAGGGACTTGCCCGATCCCGTCGGGGTGGCGAGCACGACGTTGCTACCGGTGACCAGCTCGAGCAGGGCTTCGTCCTGCGCCGGATACAGCTCGATGCCGAGGCCCGCGACCCAGCCGGTGAACGCCGCGTAGAGCGCGTCGGGGTTGCCGGCATCGCCCGGGGCGGGCCGCAGGGTGCCCGGCTGGAGCCGCCGGTGCGGTGCCGGGTCCTGCGGCACGGTTGCGGTGGCGGGCGAGGTGGTGTCCATGTCACCTCTCAGCCTGCACGACGGCCGGACGACATACGCGGCGCCGTCCATCGTCAGGCTCCTCGCCGACGTGGTTGATGCGTCAAACAGGTTCACGCGGATGGGTGCCCGTTCGCGACCTGTATTACATCCGTCATGCTTATCCGGTTAGGTCAGGTAGCTTGGGCAAATGCCGCGTCCTGACTTCCCCCGGACGATCGTTGAGTTCCAGCGCTGGTTTCCCGACGACGAGGCCTGCACGCAGTACCTGTTCGAGTCGCGTTGGCCGGACGGCTTCCGCTGTCCGCGGTGCGGACATGAGCACGCTTGGCCGGTGACCAAGCGCCGGGTGTTGTGGGAGTGCGCGGCCTGTCATCGGCAGACGTCGCTGACGCGGGCACGGTGCTGCACAAGACGCGCACGCCGCTGCATCTGTGGTTCTGGGCGGCCTACCTGATGAGCACCCCAACGCCGGGGGTGTCGGCGCTGCAGCTGCAACGCCAGCTCGGGCTGAGTCGCTATGAGACGACCTGGATGATGCTGCACAAGCTGCGCCGGGCGATGGTCAACCCCGAACGCGATCCGCTGAGCGGCGAGGTCGAAGTCGACGAGTGCTACATCGGCGGGCCCGAAGCCGGCCTGCGCGGCGGACGCCAACATGGCGACAAAGCCCTGGTCGTGGTGGCCGTAGAGGTCCGGGGCACCGCCAGCGGCCGGGTGCGGCTGGCCGTCGTTCCCGACGCCTCCGGCCCCACCCTGACCGGCTTCGTCCGCGCCAACATCACCGCCGGCGCGATCGTGCACACTGACGGCTTCCGCGGCTACCGACCGCTGCCCAGCCACGGTTACCAGCATCGCCCGCACAGCCAACTTGCCGCTCGCGCCGCCGGTGCGGACATTGACGAGATCCTGCCCCGCGTGCACCGGGTGATCTCCAACCTCAAGAGCTGGCTGCGAGGCACCCACCGCGGCGTGTCCGGTGAACACCTACAGGTCTACCTCGACGAGTACGCCTTCCGGTTCAACCGCCGCCGCACCCCGATGGCCGCCTTCCAGACCCTGCTCGGCTTACAAGCCCAACAGCCGCCAACCACCTACCGGCAGATCGTCGCCAGACCCGAGCCCTTCCCAGCTCACCTGATCTAACCGGATAAGCATGACATCCGTAGTACAGGTGCGCATCGATACATCACCCCGACGCTTCAGCCAGAGCTGCCGGCAGCACAAGATCGGGACGGCCAGGACGGAAGGTGGACGTGGGTGGTTCAGCTGAACCGAGCGGAGGCGCCGCGTACGTTTCGATGGGACCTGAACGCAACAACGTCGCCGCCGGCCGGGGCTGGTGCGCGACGACAACAGTCCAGACCGGAGAGGCGGATCAGTGTGATCATCGATTACCTGCTGTCGAAGGACGGCCTGCGGCTCGACCACGTGGACGTCTCGCTGCACGGCGTGCGCCTCGGCCGCGACGAGTCCGGCTTCGTCGCGCAGACCGCCGACGAGATCCACGGCACGCTGCGGGTGACGCTGGCGGACCTGTCTGCGGCCATCGCCCGTCCGGAGATCATCGATCAGTTGCTGCTCGGCGTGCCCGGGGTCGCCCGCCCGGAGCTCAGCTTCGCAAACGGCGACAACGGCGGCATCCGCATCGTGGGCAGCGTCGAAGCCCTCGGCCGCCGCATCCCGATCACCGCGTCCACGCAGATTCGCGTCGCGCAGGACCGCTTCATCGTCTCCCCCGTCCGGCTCGAGGGGCTGCCGTTCATCGGCGCCTTCCCCTTCCAGCTGCCCGATCTGGTGATCCCGGCAAACCTGCCGCTCGGCCTGCGGTTCACCGACGTCACAACGGAGCCGGGTTACCTCATGCTCACCTTCTCAGGCCGCGACGTGCGGTTCGCCCACGCGCCGGAGCCGTCGCCCGAGGCGAAGGCGTGATCAGCTGACGCCCACCGTCTCCGGCGTCAGCCCGTCCGGCTCGGCGAGCCCGCGGGCCGCCCGCAGCCTGGCGAGCGCGGCATGCCAGGTGAGCCGCACGCCGTACACCCCCCACGCGCACACTGCCAGGATCGCGACCGCCACGATGCCGTCCAGCCACCAATGGTTGCCCGTCACCACGACGACCAGGATGGTCATGACCGCATGCGCCGGCCCGAGGTAGCGCCAGCGGCTCGGGCTGATCCGCCAGGCGTAGTAGCCGACTATCGCCGCCCAAGCGACGTGCACGGACGGCATCGCCGAGAGCTGGTCGATCGGCAGGCCGCTGCTGTACACCGACTGGTTGTAGACCAACCCGGTGTCGACGATGTGGAGATCCGGGAACATCCGCGGCGGGGCGACCGGCAGCAGCTGCACGAGCAGGCAGGCAAGCGTCGTCCACGCCAGCACCTGGCGGACCGGGCGGTACTGATCGCGGTGCCGGACGAATAGCCAGATGAGGAAGACCAGCATCATCGTCATGTGCATGGCGGCGTAGTAGAGGTTGGCCGTCTCGACGACGAGCCGGTGGCCGAGGACGGCGTGCTGGGTGCTTTGCTCGGAGGGCAGCGGCAAGTATCTCTCGAAGGCCGCGATCCATCGGCCGCGCCTCATGGCACCGTCCGTGCCGGTCACCGAGAGCTTGCCGGCCAGGTGCCACAGCCCGTACAGCACGCCGATGATCGCCGTTTCGCGCGCGAAGGCGCCGACGGCCCGGACGGCGCGGTTCTTCGAGACGGCCAGCGCCGCGCCGCCCACACTGAGCACGGCAGCCACCTCGAACGAGTGCTGCCACGTCAGCCCGACCGTCTGCACCCTGGTAACTATGCCTTGACCGGACCGTAAGGTAGCGGCGTGAGCGAGCTGATCGTGCATTTCGGCGTGGCCGGCGAGCGGTCCGTCCTCCGGCTCACCGGCGAACTCGACATCGGCGGCGTCCCGGAACTTCGCCAGCACGCGCAGGCCGAGCTGGCCGTCGGCCGGTGCAAGATCCTGACCATCGACATGGCCGGATTGACGTTCATCGACTCCAGCGGCCTCGGGCTGCTCGTCGAGCTGCGCAGGCTGGCCGGCGTGACGGACGTGACGCTCGAGCTCACCAACGTGCCGCCCTGGCCGGCCCGGATCATCGCGATCGGCGGGCTCGCCGAGGTGTTCGGGCTGGACGGCGACGACACCCCGGCGACCTCGTAGGAGCGGCGGTGGGCAGTCGTGCGGGCATCGTCGTCACGGGCACCGAGGTGCTCACCGGCCGGGTCGCCGACCGCAACGGGCCATGGCTGGCCGAGCAGCTGCGGCTGCTCGGCGTCGACATCGCGCACGTCGTCATCGTCGGTGACCGACCCGACGACATCCGCGCCGCATTGCGCTTTCTCGCCGGACTGGGTCTCGACCTCGTCCTCACCTCGGGAGGGCTCGGCCCGACCGCGGACGACCTGACTGCCGAGGTCGTCGCGTCGTTCCAGGGCCGCCCGACACACCTCGATCCCGACCTCGAGCAGCACATCGCCGCGATCGTGGCGCGGCTCAGCGCCGGGCGCGGCTGGCGGCAGGACCCGGACGCGACCGCGGCCGGGACCCGCAAGCAGGCGCTTGTGCCGGACGGTGCGACCGTGCTTGCCCCGGTGGGCACCGCGCCCGGGTTGATCGTCGCACCGGCCGAGGGGCGCGCCGGACCGCCGATCGTCGTCCTGCCCGGGCCACCGCGCGAGCTGCAGGGGATGTGGCCGGCCGTGGTGTCCGACCCGACGGTGCTCGCCGCGCTGACCGGCCGGCACGAGCTGCGGCAGCGCACGATGCGGCTGTGGGGCACCTTGGAGTCCGAGCTCGCGGCCACCCTCCGGGACAACGACGCGCGCCTTGTCGGCCTGGAGATCACCACCTGCCTGCGCGCCGGAGAGCTCGAGATCGTCACCCGCTACGAGCCGGACGCGGAGCCCGCCTACGCGGCCTTCGCCACCGTCCTCGGCGAGATCTACCCCGACACGCTGTTCTCGGCCGACGGGCGGACCGTCGACGACGTGGTCGCCGAGGCGCTGCTCACGGGCGGACACACGATCGCCACTGCCGAGTCGTGCACCGGCGGCCTGCTCGCGGCCCGGCTCACCGACCGGCCCGGCTCGTCGGGGTACGTCCTCGGCGGGGTCACCAGCTACGCGAACGAGGTCAAGCAGGATCTGGTCGGCGTGCCGGCCGAGCTGATCGCCGAGGTCGGCGCCGTCAGCGCCGAGGTCGCCGAGGCGATGGCGACCGGCGTGCGGGCGCGGCTCGGCGCCGACATCGGCGTCGGCATCACCGGGATCGCCGGGCCGGACGGCGGGAGCGCCGAGAAGCCGGTCGGACTCGTCCACATCTGCGTGACCGGCCAGGGGCGAACCGTGGCGCGGCGCATCGTCCTGCCCGGCAACCGGGCAGATGTCCGCGCCCGCGCGGTAGTTGTCGCGCTGCACCTGCTCCGCGAGTTGCTCACCACCTGACGGGGCACGCCGTCATGCGCGGATGGGCACCCCGTGCTCGGTGTCGTCGGTCAGGATCTCGAACAGCGCGCGGTCGTGCGCGTGCAGCAACTCGAGACGGCCCGTCTCACGATGGCGGACGGTGATCTCGGCGTTCCCGATCTTCGTGTTCAGGCAATGCTTGACCCCGCCCGGCGGGTTGCCGTAGCGCAGCCCGACGAACGCGCCCCGGTCGGCGCTGATCCGGCCCGAGATGTGCACGGCATCGTCCCCGGTGGCGAAATCCCAGTGGAAGTAGCCATAGTTCGCCTTGGCCCGCAGCGCCCGGCGCATCGCCACGAGCGAGTACTCCCGGCCGTCGTGGCGCAGCACGAGGGTCGTGACCCACGGGGTGACGAGTGGCCCGGCGATCTTCGCCTTCGCGGTCGCTACCTCGAGGAAGCTGTCCGGCGCATCGGTGAAGCCGGCCACCTGCCCGAAGGCGTAGCGGTGCGTGTGCTGGCTGCCCCAGTTGTGGTTCTGGCTGCCCATCCAGCCCTCGACGTCGATCTCGCGGCCGGCCACCGTGTAGCTGCCCGAATAGCGGGCGAGGGGCAGGGTCACGAGGCTCTTGGCCTTCGGGAACCCGCCGGCGTAGAGCTTAGGCGGCAGCAGCAGGACGGGCGCCTCGTCACCGGTGTAGCGCAGCTGCCAGCCGATCTCACCGGCGGAGCCGCGCAGCGAGCCGGGGCCGAGTTCGGCGCTGCCGACGCGCACCGCGAACTCGTCGCGGCGAAAGTCGCAATCGGCGATCGGGAACTCCTGCTTGGCGACGGTGTGCTGCCCGGTCTCGCCGTCGAAGGCGATCGCCCAGAGCTCGCCGATCGCCGCGCCCGGGTCACCGGCCGGTGCGAAGATCGTGTACCGGATCCAGAACGCGAGCGGCCGGTCCGGATGGTTGGCGCGCTGGTAGAAGCTCTCGTAGTGCCCGGCTTGCTGCCCCCGCTCGTAGACCGTGCGGTTGAGCAGCCAGCGATCACGGAACAGTCCCGATCTCACGTCCATGCGTCGTCCATCCGCTCGTCCGCCGCAGCTGGCTGACTCTAGCGAGATGGACAGCTCGCACGCCGTCCGGTCTGATGAACGGCATGTTGGTCGACGTACCGGACGGCAAGGATCCGATCACCTACGTGTGGGGCGAGATGGTGCCGCGGATCGGACCGGCGGCGGCCAAGTTCTCCGCGGCGGTGTATGCGCACACCACGCTGGGCCTGCACGAGTTCGAGGCGGCGCGGCTGCGGATCGCGCAGCTCAACGGCTGCGTCTTCTGCCAGGACTGGCGCACCGAGCGCGACGGCGAGCGGGTCGAGGAGGGTTTCGAGGACGCGGTGCGCGGCTGGGCCGTCGGCCACGTCCTGGATGACCGCGCCAGGCTCGCCGCCGAGTACGCCGAGCGCTACGCCGTCGACCATCACGGCATCGACGACGCCTTCTGGGCGCGGATGCGGATGCACTACACGCAAGCCGAGATCGTCGAGCTGACGATGTGCCTCGGCTCGTGGCTCGCGTTCGGCCGGCTCAACCGGGTGCTGGGGCTCGACACCGCGTGCGTCCTGCCCGCGCACTCCCCCGGCGTCTCGCCGGAGTGACGGTCCACGGCCGCGCGCGACAGCCTTCCCGGCTGCGATGATGTGCCGCATGGACGCCAACCACGTGATCGATTGGTCGACCGCCGCCGTCCAATGGACGTCGGAGGGCTACGAGCTCGGCGTGCGCCTGACCTCGGCCGCTACGGCCCGCCAGGTCACTGCGATCGCGGACCGGCTGGCGGAGCAGTTCGCGACGTCCTACCCCAGCGCAGACCTGGCCGTCACCTCCTACGACCCGGAGGACGGGAAGCCGGCAGAGCTGACCGTCGCGTCGCCGCACCTGATGAGCATCAACCCGCACGCGGTGCGCGAGATCGTGAACGGGGTCGCCGACGCAACCGCCAACGACGTGGTCGGGGCCGAGACGCGCGACGCGGTTGTGCTGGACACCTGGTTGCGCGCGCTGCGCGAGGCCTGATCTGCCTCAGCCGGCCACCCGGAACGGCGGGTACTGGTCAGTGAGCAGCGCGATGTAGGCCTGAACGCGCAGCATGTACCGGTAGACGTTGACGAGGAAGTCGCGGATGCCGTGCGGGTACTCGCCCGTGATCAAGACTGCGAAGAAGCCGACGAGGAAGGTGACGACGCCGGCGATCAGCAGCGCGAGGATCACAAAGTAGTGCGGGATCGCCAGGATCCACTTGTACAGCGGCTTCCACCGGTTCAGCTCCTCGGGATACGTGATGCTGAGCGTGGTGTGCGGTTCGGCCCGGTCGTCCTCGGCACCCACCGTGAAGTCGAACGGCGGGTAGTCGTCGTGCAGGAACATCGCGTAGCTGAGGGCTCGCCACTCGTAGCGGTAGATCATCGCGATCGCGTCGAAGATCGGCCGCGGAATCCGCTTGGTGAACAGCACGGTGAACAAGCTGATCACGGTCAGGACGTTGCGCAGCGAGTTGAGCGCACCGACGATCGCGAGTTGTGGGATGGCGAGCAGCCATTGGGCGAGCGGCCGCCACCGCGCGATGCGGTACTCGTTGCGGAACTCGAGTCGAGCCGGGTATGGGACAGACATCTCCAACTCCTTGGGTCTACGCCGACGTGAATGGGCTGCGGGCGCGTTGCCGGAGCGCGAGAGTGAGGCCGGCGTCCCACCCGGGTGCCCGGCCACCGTGCGGCGGCCGGATCGTGGCCATGTCGTGGCCGGTGCGGGCGAGCAGCCACGAGATGAGCGAGTTCGAGTTCCACGGCTCGCCGGCGCCGATCTCGTCACGTCCCCATGTCAGCCACGGGACCCACCGCACGATGTCCAGCACGTCGGCGGCCTGCAGGAAGTCGTCACTGACTCGCCGCGGGCTGTCCACGGCTTCGCGGACATCGATGATCCGTCCGTTGCGCCAGCACCGGATCTCGTAGCGGAACGCGCGGAACCGCCCGAGCACGCGCGCGCCGACCGGCCCTTCGCAGACGACGCCGCGCTCGGTTTCCGGCCCACCCCACGCCGGTCCCATCTCGATGACGTACCGGTCGTCGTCGAGCCGGATCTCCAGACCGGCATGGTAGAGCGGCTGCGCCGGGCGCCGCTGCTGCCAGGCGGCGAGCGCCTCGTACGCGCGGCAGTTCCAGCGCACGAAATGGCCACCGGCGCCTACCGGCAGCCAGTACAGGTCGACGGTGCCGACGCGCCGGTTGTTGCCCATGGCTTAGTCCCTCACCCTCGGCCGACCCATCTCGGTGCCCGCCATGCGTCCAGCGTCGCCCCTGCCCCGGCGTCGTCAACAGAACCGATCAGCCCGTGCCGACACCGACCTTCGTCCCTGCTGGTTGCGCAATTGCGTCCGGCTGAGTGTGATCGGGGCAAGCTGTCCAACCGAGCGGAGGTTTGGCATGTCCAATCACGTCTACCGCGTCACCGAGATCGTCGGCAGCTCTCCGGACAGCCTGCAACAGGCCATTCGGAACGGCGTCGATCGCGCTGCCCAGACACTCCACAACCTCGAGTGGTTCGAGGTCACCGAGATCCGCGGCCAGATCGCGGACGGCACGGTCGCCCACTTCCAGGTCGGGCTGAAGGTCGGCTTCCGGCTCGACGACGCGGGCTAACACCGGCCCGCTCAGAGCGGCCCGAGCGGCTCGGGTCGTAGCCGACCAACAGGTTCTTGGTCTGGCCGGGTACTGGTCCTCCGGTCAGGCCCGGCTGGCCACGGCCGCCTCGGCTGCGCTGTCGACCCGCACCGTGGCCACCTCGTTCCCGAGGACGAGGCGGAGGTCGGCCACCGCGGCGTCGAGGCGCTCCAGCGCCGACTCGAGCGCACTCGCTGCCGGTGAGTCCGTCGCGATGCTGGCCCGCGCCCGATCGATCCTGAGCTGCACGGCGAACAGATCCTGCAGGACGCCCTCGTGCGCGCGCTCCTCGATACGGTTCCGCTCGGCGAGTGTCGCCAACTGCTCAGCGACCTTGCGAGCGGCGCCCTCGGCGCGGATCCGCTCGCTGACGTCGACGACGGTCGTGATGAACCCGATGAACTCGCCGTCGAAGACGAACGGTGAATAGTCGATCTGGGCATGTCGGGTCTCACCGTCCGGGGTGCGCAGCACCCGCTCGAACACCTGGGGCTCGCCCGCGAGTGCCCGCTGCATGAACGGCAGAGTCAGCTCGAAAAGCTCGGGGCCGAGCATCACGCGGGCGTGCTTGCCCCGCAGTTCCTCGGGAGTCATCCCGAACCAGTCGATGTAGGCGCGATTCGCGAACACGTTGCGGAGGTTGCGATCCCAGAACGCAATCGCGCTCGGAACCCCGTCGAGCAGCTGGGTCAACGTCGCCGCACTGTTTTCGGGCAGCGTCGAGGAGGGCTCGCTGGTCCGCTCGTTGCTGATCACGTCACGCTCCGGCCCGGGAACGGCACCCGAACGTAGCTGCCGCTTCGTCGATCATCCGTCCGATCGGACGCATCTGCGAGGTGCGATGCGCCCCGAGTCGAGGGACTTCGGTCCCGCCGGAGGTGCGGTTTGATGCGCTACGGGTGGTAGCTGACGCCGTTGCCGGCGCCGGCGAGCCGAAAGACCGGCAAGCTCGCCGCAGTTACGCGTGCAGCTTTCATCGGACTCCCTGACTTCGGACCTCACGGACATTCTCCGCAGGTCTTTCGGCTCTAGGGCCGGTGGCCGTCGTTGTCGACGATCGGACTATGACCGTCGCCGAGCCGTACAAGATCAAGTCCGTGGAGTCGCTGCGAATCACGACCCGCGGGGAGCGTGCCGCGGCCATCGAGCAGGCCGGCTACAACACCTTCCTGCTGCGCAGCGACGACGTCTACATCGACCTGCTGACCGACAGCGGCACCAACGCGATGAGCGACCTCCAATGGTCGGCGCTGATGCGCGGTGACGAGTCGTACGCCGGCGCGCGGTCGTTCTTCAGCTCGAAAAGGCCGTCCAGGACGTGTACGGGTTCCCGTACGTCGTGCCCACCCACCAGGGCCGCGGTGCCGAACACCTCATCTCGAAGATCCTCATCAAGCCCGGCCAGTTCGTCCCCGGGAACATGTACTTCACGACCACCCGGCTGCACCAGGAGCTCGCCGGCGGCGACTTCACCGACATCATCATCGACGAGGCGCACGACCCGCGGCCGAGCATCCGTTCAAGGGCAACGTCGACCTCGCGAAGCTGGAGCGGTCATCGCCGACGCCGGCCCCGGGCAGATCGCGTACGTCAACGTCGCGCTCACGGTCAACATGGCCGGTGGTCAGCCGGTGTCGATCGGCAATCTTCGCGACGTGCGCGCAGCTGTGCCGCCGGCACGGCATCCTGCTCTGGTGCGACGCGACCCGCCTGGTCGAGAACGCCTTCTTCATCCAGGAGCGTGAAGCCGGCTACGCCGGCAAGCCGATCGCCGAGATCGTCCACGAGCAGATGTCGTTCTTCGACGGCGTGCACGATGTCCGGCAAGAAGGACTGCCTGGTCAACATCGGCGGCTTCCTGGCTATGGACGAGGAGCGGATCCTGCAGGAAGTGCGCGAACAGGTGGTGATCTTCGAAGGCATGCCGACCTACGGCGGGCTGGCCGGGCGGGACATGGAGGCGATGGCGCAGGGCATCCGCGAGATGGTCGACGACGACTACATCGCGCACCGGATCGGCCAGGTGCGCTACCTCGGTCGAGCAGTTGCTCGACGCCGGCGTCCCGATCGTCCGCCGATCGGCGGGCACGCGTCTTCCTCGACGCCGCCGCTTCCTGCCACACCTCGACGCAGGAGAGCTTCCCGGCGCAGGCCCTCGCTGCCGCGCTCTACCTCGACAGCGGCGTGCGGTCGATGGAGCGCGGCATCGTCTCTGCCGGCCGCGACCCGGAAACGCTGCGAAACCGCAGGCCGAAGCTCGAACTCGTGCGCCTGACGATCCCGCGTCGGGTCTACACCGACCGTCACATGGACGTCGTGGCCGGTCGTCTCCGGCTCTGCGAGCGTCGCGCCGACATCCACGGGCTGCGATGGTCTACGAGCCGCCGACACTGCGGTTCTTCACCGCCCGTTTCGAACCGGTCTGACCAGTTGGATAATCGGACGGTGCGTCCGCAGAGCTTCGAGAACGTCGCGACCGTCCTGGTCGACCCGGGCGTGCTCGAGGACCTCGAACTCGATCTGATGTCGCACGACTTCCGGGTCTGGACGGTGTGGCCGGACCCCGAGAACTGATCCACTTCGTGTGAGAGTCGTTCATCGGTGGGTGCAAGCGGCAGCGTAGACCGCTGGGGCTTGGTAGCCGAGCGAGCTGTGTCGCCGGCGGTGGTTGTAGTCCTCCTTCCAGTCGCTGATCACGACGCGGGCTTGGGCGAGTGACCAGAAGATGTTGATGTTGAGGCATTCGTCGCGGACCCGGCTGTTGAACGACTCGATGTAGCCGTTGCGCCACGGCTCGCCGGGTGGGATGAAGTGCAGGCCGACCCGTTCGCCGGCCCAGTCGGCCATCGCGGCGCAGGCGAGTTCGGGGCCGTTGTCGCAGCGCAGCACGGCCGGGTAGCCACGCAGTTGAGCGAGGCGGTCGAGTTCGTCGATGAGGTCGTCTCCGGTGATCGAGCGCTCGACCAGGCCGCCGAGGCATTCGCGGGTGTGTTCGTCGACGATGGACACGATCTTGATCGGTCGTCCGTCGGTGGTGGCGTCGAACTGGAAGTCGGCGGCCCACACCTTGTTCGGCGCGTCCGCGACCGGTGGGTTCGGTGTCGTAGAGGTGCCGAGGCGTTTGCGTCGTCGGCGTTGCGGCACGCGCAGACCTTCTTCACGCCAGAGCCGCTGGATCTTCTTGTGGTTGACGTTCCAGCCCTCGGCGCGGGCATCGTGGTAAGCGTTGCGGAACCCGCGCCGCGGATGATCCTTGGCCCACTCGCGCAGCCATGCGCGCAGTGCGGCGTCCGGGTCGGCCGTCGTCGTCGCTGCCGGTGGTGTGCGTTGGGTGGTGCGGTTCTGCCCGGTCACGCGGCAGGCGAACCGCTCACTCACCTTCATCGTCTTCATCAGGTGGTGAACGGCTGCCCGCCGGCGCTCCGGGCTTAGAAGTTTCCCCGGGCGATCTCCTTCAGCGCCGCCTTCTCCAACTCGGCGTCAGCCAGCAGCCGCTTGAGCGTGGAGTTCTCCCGCTCCAGGTCCTTGAGCCGCTTCGCGTCGTCGGCCTTCAGACCGCCGAACTGGTTGCGCCAGCGGTAGTAGGTCTGCTCGGAGACCTGCAGCTCGCGGCAGACGTCGGCGACGTCCTTGCCCTCGCCCAGCATCCGATCGGCCTGCGCGAGCTTGCGCACGACCTGTTCCGGCGAATGCCTCTTCCTGGTGGTCATCGTCGTCATCGAGCCTTCCTGCCCACATCGTGGGCGGCAAGACTCTCACTCGACCTGGATCAACCAGCGGGGGTCAGGCCAGGTGCACACCGTGCCGACGTTCCCGGACGCGCCGAGACTCGCCTTCCAGATCCGCCGCTCGCTGATCGACTGGAGCAACGGGCAATGGTCGGACGCGGCGGACTGGACCCTGATCTGGATCACGTTCGGGGAGAGCTGGCTGGACGGCGAGGAGCCGATCCCGTGGCCCGCGCACGCGGCGCTGTGGGACAAGCTGGCCGAGTATGCGGACCATGTGCGCTACAACCTCGGCCTCGGCGGCGTGCCGCGGCTGCAGGTGCCGCGCGATCCTCAGTAGGCGGTCAGTCGCGCATGCTGCTGCGACACAGTTTCGCGTCGGGCGGCGCCGTGCACTGGACCTCGCGTGCGCCGAACGACCGAGGCTGCGCCGAGGCCGCCGTGGCGGCGGCGCGCACTGCCCTCGTCGGTCGTCCGGCGACGCCGTTGTCCAGCGGCTCGCCTTCCGGACCCAGCGGCGGCCCGCTCGAGCGCCGCGGCAGGGCGGCGGCCAGTAACGCCCCGGCCGCCATCGTGACGGCGCCGGCGATCGCGTCGAGCAGGTAGTGGTTGCCCGTGGCCATCACGACGAACGTGGTGGCGATCGGGTACGTGATGCCCAGCAGCTTGACCCAGCGGCGCCTGGCGTACACCGCGACGAGGACGCCGCACCAGATCGCCCAGCCGACGTGCAGGGAGGGCATGGCGGCGAACTGGTTGGTCAGCGCGCCGAGCCCGCGCGGGACGCTGCCTTCGCCACCCCACCAGCCATAACCCTGGGTGTCGGCGAGGGTGTCTCGCAGACCGCTGTGCGCGAGCATGCGCGGCGGTGCCGTGGGGAGGAGCAGGTAGCCGATGAGCCCGAGCACGGTGCTGATCGCGAGGGCGGTGCGCGCCGAGCCGTAGTGGTCGCGGTGCTTGCGGTACATCCACACGAGCACGACGGGCGTCACGATGTAGTGCATGACCGAATAGAAGTAGGACGCGGCCACGGCGATCCAGGTGGCGTGTTCCAGCGCTTCGTTCAGGACGCGTTCCGGAGCCAGGTGCCAGACCTGTTCGAGGTGCAGGATCGCGCGGCCGTTGGACACGGCGGAACCCACGTTGACGTCGCCCAGGCCGCGGCTCAGCTCGTAGGCGCCGTACAGCGCGGCGACGAGCAGGATTTCGCGCCACCAAGTGGCGCCCCGGCGCAGCAGCGGCAGCCGGCGCTGGACCGCCGTGAAGCCCGTGCGAGCTGCCCCGGACAAGCGTCCAGGACGCACGAGCATCCACAGCGTCATACCATGAACAATATCCGTACGCGCCAATTATTCCTTGGCAAGACGGGGTGAATGCGAACTCGGTGCCAACGCGAATGCTCAGTTGGCAGACGGCGACAGCGCGTGGAGGATCGCGGTGCGGTCAGTCGTCACCCCGTCCACTCCCATCGCGTGCAGTTCGCGGGCGCGCGCCAGGCTGTTGACCGTCCACGCCACCACGCGCGGCGTCCGTTCGTGCAGCTGATCGACAACATCGCGGGTCAGCAGCGAGTGCCGGATCGATACGGCGTCGTCCGGGAGCCGTCCATCGGTGAGGACGCCGGCCAGCTCCCGAGAGCGACGTGCGGTCCGCCAGGTGCGAAACCCTGCCCGGCGCAACTCGTCGAGATCGTCGGTGCGATGGCCGCACACCCGGAACCGAGCGCGATCGGGCAGCGACTCGGTCAGCGCGGCGATCAGCCTGGCCCGCCGCTCGGGCGCCTTTTCCTTCAGGTCCAGCAGTACGAGGCACTCGTCGGGCACCAACGCGACGACGTCGGCGAGGCGCGGATCGCGGGCAGCGCCGGTGTGCCACCGGACTCGCCAGTTGTCGCGCTGCAGGACGCCGCCGAACGGCAGGAAGTGTGAGACGACGATTCGGTCGCGGTCGTCGACCTGGACGTCGGTTTCGAAGACCCGTGCGCCCGCGGCCGCCACCTGCTCGCACGCGGCGCGGGTTGCCGGCGTGCGGTGCGCGACGAGGAGCATGGGGACAACCCTACGAACACTTGCTTGGCTAGGCTGCGAACTGTTGCTGGCTACGCTGCGAAGAATGACCGAGCAGGCGCAGGTGCGCGACAATCCCGACAAATCCCGGTACGAGATTCGGGTCGGCGACGAGCTCGCCGGATTCACCGAATACGCCCGGCACGGCGAGCAGGCGGACTTCACCCACACCGAAATCGGTGCGCCGTTCGCTGGTCGCGGGCTCGCGTCGGAGCTCATCCGCGAGGCGCTCGAGGACGCGCGGCGCCGGGGGTGGCAGGTCATGCCGTATTGCCGGTTCGTGCGCACGTTCATCGCGAAGAACCCGGAGTACCGCGATCTCGTCCCCGCCGAGCAGCACGAACGCTTCGGCCTCCTCGACGCGCGGCAGGACTGACGTTCCGGGACCGAGAACACCCCCTCGCTCAGGGCTGCTCCGGCAGCAAGGGCGGAGGCGGCGGCGGCGCGTCACGCGCGATGTCCGCCACCGCCTCCTGCGACCAGCTGAGCACCGCCCGGACGTCCAGGCCGTGCGGCGCGTCGATCTCGTACGGCGCGATGTTCCTCGCACCGCGTTCGATGAGGCGTCTCGCGCCGACCGGATTGCCGCGCGCGGCGTGCGTGACGCCGACGGCGATCTGGGCCAGCCCGCGCCACAGCTCCCGTTCCGAAACGGGTCGGGACTTCCAGGCGTCCTCGAGCACCTCGTGGGCGTGGAACGGACGTCCCTCGCTCAGCAACCGGTGCGCTTCGGCCAGCGACTCGTGCGCGGTGCGACGGACGCCTTCGGGCTGCCCATCGACGCCCTCGGACCCGTACGGCAGCGGGCGACCCAATGCGTCACGCGGACGGGTGTTGCGCCGCGGACGCGCACCGCGCGTGTCCTCGTTCACGCGTGCGCCCCGATCGCTCGCCCGAGCGCGGCGGCGGCAACCCCGAGCGCGATGCTGGCGACGATGTTCGCCGCGGCGAAGAGGTGCTGCCGCTCCTCGTCGAGGCGCTGCGTCTCGAACACCCACGTCGAGAACGTGGTGTACGACCCGACCGCCGCGGTGCCGGCCAGCAACGCCTCGTCGTCACCGAGCGTGAGGCCGGTCAACAGCCCGAGGATCAAGGCGCCGGTGAGGTTGACCGCCAGCGTGCCGTACGGGAGCTCCCGGCCGAGGCGGGTCCCCAGCGCGGCGTCGACGACGAATCGGACGACCGCCCCGCAGCCGCCGATCAGCACGACCCCAGCCCACACGAGGACACTCATCGCGCCACCCAGGTGCGGCGCACCAGCGAGGTCGCGAGGTGGATGGCTGTGTACCCGGCCGCGACGCTGGCCAGCGTGTAACCGACAGCGAGGCCCCAGTCGCGCGCGTCGATCATCTCGAGCAGCTCGACCTGCATCGTCGAGAAGGTGGACAGCCCGCCGCACAGGCCGGTGCCCAGCAATGGCCGCCGGTAGCTGGACGGCGGCAGCCGCTCCTGCAGCCGGGTGACGAAGTAGCCGAGCAGGAACGCGGCGGCGACGTTCACCGCGAAGGTCGGCCACGGCCAGGTCGTCACGGCGTGCGGAAACGCCTCCGCCAGTGCCGCCCGCGCCACGGTGCCGAGCGCGCCGCCGACGAACACTGCGGCGACCTCGCGTCGATCGAGCACGGACGCGAACCTACCGGGCGTTCTTCTTGCGCCCCGAACGAGAACACGTTCTACTTTGCCCGTGCGGTTCACCTACGCCGAGGCGATGACCCAGGCGAGGTTCTACCTACCTCTGGCGCAGGCGGCCGAGGCCGCCGGCTACTCGAGCATGACGGTGGCCGACAGCCTGATCTACCCGAAGGACTCCGACTCCAAGTACCCCTACACCGCCGACGGCAGCCGGAGTTCCTCGAGGGCAAGGAGTTCATCGAGACGATGGTGCTCTGCGCGCGATGGTCGCGGTGACCACCACGCTGCGCTTCACGCCGTTCGTGCTCAAGCTGCCGGTGCGCCCGCCGGTCCTGGTCGCCAAGCAGGCCGCGTCGGTGGCCGCTCTGACGAACAACCGGCTGGCGCTCGGCGTCGGGATCAGCCCGTGGCCCGAGGACTTCGCGATCATCGGCGTCCCGTTGGCGAAGCGCGGCAAGCGGATGGACGAGTGCATGGACATCGTGCGCGGGCTCACCGCGGGCGGCTTCTTCGAGTTCCACGGCGAGTTCTACGACATCCCGGCGATCAAGAAGTGCCCCGCGCCGACCGAGCCGATCCCGCTGCTCGTCGGCGGCCACGCCGACCGCGCGCTGCGCCGCGCGGTGCTGAACGGCGACGGCTGGATGCACGCCGGCGGCGCACGGAGGAGCTCGACCGGCTGCTGGCCAGGCTCGCCGAGATCCGCAAGGAGGAGGGGCTCGCGACGACTTCGAGATCCACGTGATCTCGCTCGACGCCTACACCTCGACGGCATCAAGCGGCTCGAGGACAAGGGCGTCACCGACTGATCGTCGGCTTCCGGGTGCCCTACATCAAGGGCCCGGACACCGAGCCGCTCGAGAAGAAGATCGAGCACCTGAACCGCTACGCCGAGAACGTCATCGCGAAAGTCACATAGCCGCGATCCTCAGCGCCCCGCCAACCGCTCGTCACTAGGTTTCCCTGGTGCATCATCACCTGAGCTGGCTCGAGGCCGGCGTCGTCGGCGCCATGCAGGGCATCGCCGAACTGTTCCCCATATCGAGCCTGGGCCACAGCGTGCTGCTGCCCGCGGTCGTCGGCGGCTCGTGGTCGCGCGACCTGAACGTCCGCGCGCCAGAGTCCCCCTACCTCGCGTTCATCGTCGGCCTGCACGTGGCCACCGCCATCGCGCTGATCGTCTACTTCTGGCGCGACTGGGTGCGGATCATCCGGGCGCTGGCGACGAGCATCGTGCGCCGCGAGGTCGCGGACCCGGACCAGCGGCTGGCGTGGATGCTCGTCCTGGGCACGATTCCGGTGGGCCTGGCCGGGCTGCTCGGCGAGCACTTCTTCCGTACGACGCTGTCCCGACCCGTCCCGACGGCGTGCTTCCTCATCGTCAACGGGCTGATGCTGTTCGCCATCGAGCAGGGGCGGCGCGACGTCGACGAGGAGTACGTCGACGAGCGGGTCAGCGGTCCGGTGTCCGATCACAGGATCGCGCGCATGCCTGTCGGCAAGGCCGTCGCGATCGGCTCGGCGCAGATCCTCGCGCTTGCGCCCGGCATCTCGCGGTCGGGTGTGACGACGACGGCCGGCATGACGGGCAGGTTGTCGCGCGAGGACGCGGCACGGTTCTCGTTCCTGCTGGCGACACCGGTGATCCTGGCCGCCGGCGTCCTGAAGCTCGGCGACCTCGCCGGCCCGCTCGGCAGCGGCATCCGCGGGCAGGTGCTGTTCGCGTCGGTCCTGTCCGGCGTGGGCGCGTACCTGTCGGTGCGCTTCCTGACCCGTTACCTCGCCAATCGCTCGTTGCGCCCGTTCGGCGCGTACTGCGTCGCCGCCGGCGCCTTCTGCCTGGTGTGGTTCGCCGTCCGTTGATCCGCGCTCACGCGCCGGCGGCGCTGACGATCGCGTCGGTGAGGAAGCCCGCGACGATGCCGATGAGCAGCCCGTAGGCGAGCAGGTCCGAGCGCCGGGCCTTCGCCGCGATCCCGATGAGCTGGACGATGACGTACAGGATCGAGCCGGCCGCCAGCGTCAGGAACACGACGCTGACGGCGTCGCTGGTGAAGCCGTGCCCGACCAGCGTGCCGAGGAACGTCGGACCGCCCCCGATCGCCGCGAGGCCGAGCAGGTACCCCCACGACGGCAGCCGCGGGCTACCGGCCTCGTCGACGTCGCCGGCCAGCGGTGCCACGATGCCGAACCCCTCGGTGGCGTTGTGCAGCGCGAAGCCGATGACGAGCATGGTGGCGAGCGCGACCTCGCTGCGCGCCGCGGACTGCCCGATCGCGAGACCCTCGGCGAAGTTGTGCAGCCCGATCCCGATGGCGACCATGAGCGCGAGGCGCCGCGCGGTCGCGCTCGCTTCGGTGACCATGGTCGTGGTCCGGGCGGCCGTGGCGACCGAGCCGCTGCCGGCCGGCTGCACCGTCGTCACCGACGCCGACTCGGTCCGCGCGTGTGCCGCCCGCGCCGCGCGGCGCGCCATGTAGCGCTCCCAGCCGACCAGTGAGAGCAGGCCGACCGTCAGGCCGGTGACAAACAGCGAGCCGTAGCCGAACGCGCGACCCAGCCCACCGTTGCCGTCGTGGATGTCGCCCAGCGCCGCGTCGATCGGCTCCCACGCGTGGGAGAGGACGTCCCAGACGAGGAAGATCAGCACGCCGACGGCGATGCTGTTCAGCATGATCCGCAGCGCGGGCGCCGGGGCGCGCATCCGCCCCACCGGCATGCCGATCAGGATCGTCACGCCGGCGATGAAGCCGAGCAGGAGTGTCTGTCCGAGGCCCACGAGCACCCTTCCGGGTCAGGAGTTAGGTAACCCTAACCTAGCCGCGTGGACCAGTCACGCCAGGGTCCTTGGACCCACACCCGGCCGACAGGTGTCAATATTGATATATGTCGAAGTCCCAGGCGCTCACGCTCACCCCTCTCGAGACGGTCGCGTGCTGCCCGCCGCTGGCGCACCGACCGCTCAGCGCCGAGCAGGCCGGGCAGATCGCACCGCTGCTCAAGGCGCTGGGCGACCCCGCCCGGCTGCGCTTGCTGTCCCTGATCGCCTCGCACCAGGGCGGCGAGGCGTGCGTGTGCGACCTCAACGACGCCTTCGACCTGTCCCAGCCGACGATCAGCCACCACCTCAAGGTCCTGCACGGCGCGGGCCTGCTCGACCGCGACAAGCGCGGCGTCTGGGTGTACTACCGCGCACGCACCGAGGCGATCAGCGCGCTCGGTGACCTGCTCGGCGCTGTCTGACCAGGTGTGTCCCGCAGTGGGCAAAGTATCCGCGACACAACGTAGCGCTATCGTGCAACGCACCCACCAGTCGAGGGATCGCGCGTGAACTTCAGCCACACCGGCTCGCTGCCGCTGACCGGCGAGCGGACCGTCCCCGGCGTCCCCGAGGAGAACTACTGGTTCCGTCGGCATGAGGTCGCGTACCGCTTCGCGCTCGCGCACGTCGCCGGGAAGCGGGTGCTGGAGGTCGGCTGCGGCGAGGGGTACGGCACGGCGCTGCTCGCGACCCAAGCCGCCGACGTCGTGGGCATCGACTACGACGCGCGCACCGTGGCGCACGCCGCGGCCAGCTACCCGCGGGCGCGCTTCGTCAGGGCCAACCTCGCGGCGCTGCCGGTGCCGAGCGAGTCGGTCGACGTGCTGGCCACGCTCCAGGTGATCGAGCACGTCTGGAACCACCGCGAGTTCGTCGGAGAGTGCCTTCGGGTGCTGCGACCGGGCGGGTTGCTGTTCGTGACGACCCCGAACCGGCTGACGTTCTCCCCCGGCCTCGACGCGCCGGTGAATCCGTTCCACACGAAGGAGTTCACGGCCATCGAACTGGCGGATCTTCTCGTGAAGCACGGCTTCGAGATCTCCGCGGTGTACGGGTTGCACGCGGGTGCGCGGCTCGCCGGGCTCGACGGCGTGCACGGCGGGTGCTTCGTCGACGCGCAGCTCGCCGCGCCGCCGGACGCCTGGAGCGACCGGCTGCGCGCGGACGTCGCGTCGATCGCGGCAACCGACTTCGCCATCGTGAGCACCGACGAGCGAGACGTCGACGGATCGCTGGACCTCGTAGTCCTCGCCACCCGGCCGGGCTAGCGGACGCCCTTCATCGCCGGGTCGACCCGGTCGCCGTCGACGGCTGCGCCGCCGTTCCACGTGCCGCCCGGGCCGCGCAGCGCGGACAGCGTGAGCGGCACCCCGATCGCCAGGGCGAGCGACGCGAGCACCAACCAGACCCCGGACCAGTCGAACGGGGCGTCCGCCGCGTCGTCGACGTAGACCCTGCCGATGCCCGTGCACCGCACTTGCACGGCACCGCCGACGGCCGACACGAACGACGCGATCTTGTCGGTGGCCTTGGTGTCCTGGTTCTCGACGGCCAGCTCCAGGGCACCTGGCCCCTGACCGGCGAGCGCGGCGGTGCACTGCAGGGCGGACGGGGATAGACCGAGTGCTACCTCCCGATCGACGCCGCCGTGGATCGCGATCGAGTAGGTGTCCCCGGCAATGAGCCGGACGGAGCTGGGCGGCTTGCTGCCGCGACTGTAGGAGTGCGGCTCGGAGTTGGACCGCTGCACGAAGAACGCCCAGGAGGCGAGGCCGGCGATCACCAGCAGCGTGCCGGCGATCGCCATACGCGGCGTCGTCCGGCGAGGGGCAGACACGCCCGACAGACTAGTGTGCAGCGCCGTGCGAGCGTTGATGCTGTCGTGGGAGTACCCACCGCTGGTGGTGGGTGGTCTCGGCAGGCACGTCGAGGCGCTGGCGCGCGAGCTGGCGAGCCAGGGCCACGACGTGCGCGTCGTGACGCGCGGCGACTCGGCCACGGCACGGGCCGAGACCCGCGACGGTGTGCGCATCGTGCGCGCCGCCGTCGACCCGCTCGCCATCGACTTCACGACCGAGACGCTGTTGGCGTGGAGTCAGGCGTCCGAACACGCCCTGTTGCGTGCAGCGCTGCCGCTGGTGCGGCGCTGGCGTCCCGATGTCGTGCACGGGCACGACTGGCTCGTCGCGCAGACCGCCGTCACGCTGGCGCAGGCGACCGGCGCACCACTGATCGCGACCCTGCACGCCACCGAAGCCGGCCGGCACCAGGGCTGGCTGCCCGATCCGCTCAACCTCGCGATCCACTCGGTGGAGCGCTGGCTCGCCCGGTATGCCGGGCAGGTGATCACCTGCTCGACGAGCATGCGCGACGAGGTGATCCAGCTGTTCGAGCTGCCGCCGGAGCGGGTGATCGTCGTCCCCAACGGCATCGACGCGGCGCGCTGGACGGCCACCACGCGGGCCAAGGCGGCCGCGCGAGCCGGATTAGGCGGCGACGGGCCGCTGCTGGTGTACGCCGGGCGGCTCGTGCACGAGAAGGGCGTGCAGACCCTGTTGCGTGCCGTGCGTCCGCTGCGCGAATCGCATCCGGGCCTGCGGCTCGCGGTGGCCGGTACGGGCGTGCACGAGCCGACGCTGCACGCGCTGGCCAAGCGACTGCGGGTCGCGCGTGCCGTGGACTGGCTGGGCAACGTCTCGGAAATGGAGCTGCCGGCGCTGCTCGGCGCGGCCGATGCGGTGGTCGTCCCGTCGTTGTACGAGCCGTTCGGGATCGTCGCGCTGGAGGCGGCGATCGCCGGGGCGCCGCTGGCGGTAGCCGAGACCGGCGGGCTGCGCGACCTTGCCGCAAGCGGGGTTGCCGCCGCGTCCTTCCCGGCCGGTGACGTCGAGGCGCTGGCCAGTGCGGTGGGCAAGCTGCTGGTCGACCCGGCGGCGGCGCGGCGCGCGGCGGCCCGGGCGGCACGGCTCGTCCGGCGCAATTACACCTGGCACACCGTCGCCGCGCACACCGCCGAGGCCTACGGGCGGGCGGCTACATCGTGCGGCGGTCCTTGATCACCCGGGCCGGCACGCCGACCGACACCGAGTAGGGCGGCAGGTCGTGGGTGACGACGGCGTTGGCGCCGACGACCGCGCCCTCGCCGATGACGACGCCGCTCGCGACCGTCACCTTCGTCCCGATCCAGACGTCCGGCTCGATCCGCACCCGCGACTTGGCGATGCCCTGGTCCTTGATCGGCTTCGTCAGGTCGGCGAACTTGTGGTCGAAGTCGGACACGTAGATGTCGTCGGCGAACAGCGCGGCCGCGCCGATCTCGATGTCGAGGTAACAGTTGATCGAGACGCCCCGGCCGAGGACGGTCTTGTCCCCCACGCTCAGCGTGCCCTCGTGGCAGCGCAACGCGGTGTCGACACCGAGGTGGATCCACCGGCCGAGGATCAGCCGGCCGTAGCCGCGCCGCGCCTGGATCTCGGCGCCGCGGTCCAGGAACACCAGCCCGCGGGTGATGACGTGCCGGTTGCGCAGCCGGAACACGAGAAAGCGCCAGTAGCGGATCAGGTACCACGGCGTGTACGCCCGGTGCCGGAACACCCAGCGCAGCGACGCGACGGTGAGGAACCGCGCGCTGCGCAGCTCAGCTTCGGGGCGCTGCAGCATGGTCAGGCCGCCGCCAGCCCCAGTGCGGCGATCAGTTCGCGGGGTTCGGCGCAGATCGGCGCGGCGCCGGCGCGTTCCAGCTCGCCGGGCATGGCGTAGCCCCACCCGGCGCCGACGCAGGCGATGCCGTGCTCGCGCGCGCCCTGGACGTCGTGCGCGCGGTCGCCGACCATCACCACGTCGTGCGGATCCGGCGAACCGAGGCGGCGCAGCACCTTGTCGATCACCAGCGCCTTCGTCCGCAGCGAGCCGTCCAGTTCGTCGCCGCCGACGGTCTCGAAGAACTCGGCCAGGCCCAGGTGCTCGACGATCGGACCGGCGTAGTGCTCCGGCTTGCTCGTCGCGACTGCCAGCCGGACCCCGCCCGCACGCAGCGTCACGAGCACGTCGCGCACCCCGTCGTAGACGGAGGTGTCGAACAGCCCGCCGGCGCCGTACTTCTCGCGGTAGGCGGCGATGACCGCGGGCAGCCGCTGCGCACCGCCGATCAAGGCGGGCAGCGACTCGTAGAACGGCGGGCCGAGGATGGCTCGCTCGGTCTGCGCGTCCAGCGGCGGCAGGCCGTTGACGGCGAACGCGTGCCGCAGCGCGGCGAGGATCCCGGGCGCGGAGTCCGACAGCGTCCCGTCCAGGTCGAAGAGCACGGCTTTCAACGAATCCCCTGGTGCGAGCGGTGGCCAAGCATCACAGCAGGTTACTTGCGACGGCTGCAGCGGCCGTGCGAGCGGGCACCCGATCCAGCCTCGACGACCAACTGAGTCCCTTCCGTAAATGGCGAGTGGCTCATCCGGTCAGGCGGTCAGGCGATCGGCAGGTGGCGCACCGCGAGTCGGGTGGGGCTGAGCGAGACGACGGCACCGCGGTCGAGGCCGGAGAGGACCGCGGGCAGGTTCGCGATGAGGAGCTCCGCGTGTGCGTGCGGGAGTAACTCGGCGACCTGACGTCGGCGCCGGCGCTCTGCACCGGGAACTCGCCTCCGGAGTGACAGCCGTCAGGACGGCTTCCGTCCGGTGATCTCGGCGTTGTAGAACAACCCGCGTGGGACGACGCGCTCCAGCCGCGCGTCGAGGGCGGACAGCCGCTGCCAGCCGACGAACGCGAAGTAGGCCCACCGCGGGCCGAGCTTGTCCTTGGGCACCGCGCACTCGAAGGTGCGCACCGGCCAGCCGAACCACGACGCCAGCAACTCCGAGGTGACGACCCGGACGTCTGCGGCGCCGGCGCGCCGGGCCTGCTGCTCGAGCTCGTCGGGCACGAAGGTGTGGATGTCGACGACGGCCTCTAGCGCGGCCGCGCGCGACGACTCGTCCAGCTCGACCTGCGGACGGCGCCACGTGGCGAGCTGCGGCAGCCGGGTCACCCGGGTCGTCGCCCACCAGGTGAAGCGCGAGAGCTGACGGGCGAGGACATCGCCGTGCCGGGTCGGCTCGCCGGCGAACACGAACCGGCCGCCCGGCTTGAGCACGCGCAGGATCTCGCGGAACGCCTGATCGAGGTCCGGGATGTGGTGCAGCACCGCGTGCCCGATGACGATGTCGAAGGAGTCGTCGTCGTACGGCAGCCGCTCGGCGTCGGCGACGCGTCCCTCGACCTCGAACCCCAGCGCACGCGCATTGCGCTGCGCGACCTCGACCATGCCGGGGCTGAGGTCGGTGACGTGGCACTCGTCGATGACGCCGGCGAGCTTGAGGTTCAGCGTGAAGAAGCCGGTGCCGCAGCCGAGCTCGAGCGACCGGGTGTACGGCCAGCCACCGGCGCCGGCGACGTGCGCGAAGCGGTCGCGGGCGTAGTCAATGCACCGCTCGTCGAACGAGATCGACCACTTCTCGTCGTAGGTGCTGGCCTCCCAGTCGTGGTAGAGGACGTTCGCGAGCTTGGGGTCCTTCCAGGCCGCCTTGACCTCTTCGGCGGACGCGTGCGCCCTCGCCGGTTCACTCATGTGAAGACCGCCTTGCCGGGGCCGCTCGCGACGAACGAGGCGATCCCGATCCGCGCATCCTCGGTGGCGAACACCGAGGCGAACAGGTGCGACTCGAGGCGCAGGCCGGAGGCGAGGTCGCCGTCGAGCCCGCCGTCGATCGCCGCCTTCGCCGCGGCCAATGCGAGTGCCGGACCGTTCGCGAACTGCTGCGCCATCGCCAGTGCGGTCGGGTAGACGTCGGCTGCGGGGACGACGACGTCGGCGAGCCCCATCTCGAGCGCCTCCTGCGCGTCGACGAACCGGCCGGTGTAGATGAGGTCCTTGGCCTTGGCCGGGCCGACGAGCCGGGGCAGCCGCTGCGTGCCGCCCATGCCGGGAATGATGCCGAGCAGGATCTCCGGCTGGCCGAACTTCGCGTCGTCGGCGCTGACCCGGAAGTCGGCGGTGAGGGCGAGCTCGCAGCCGCCGCCGAGCGCGTAACCGGTGACCGCCGCGATCACCGGCTTCGGGATGCGGGCGACAGCGTCGATCGACGACATGACCCGCGCGGCGTCGCGCATCAGGTACGCGTGGTCCTGCCCGGCGAACTCCTTCACGTCGGCGCCGGCGGCGAACACCTTCTCGCCGCCGTACAGGACGACCGCGCGCACCGCCGCGTCCTCGGTCACCTGGGCGGCGGCCGCGCGCAGGTCCTCCTGGAGCGTGCTGTCGATCGCGTTCATCGGCGGACGGTCGAGGCGAATCGTCGCGATTCGGTCCTCGATCTCGACCCGTACCAGGTGCATCCGCGTCCTCCGGTTCAGCGACTCGACCCAAGGGAGCCTACGGTGTAGACAAACCTGAGGAGCGCACGGATGAACCTGTCGCGGATCGAGTCCCGCATCGAGTCGCTGCCGGTCGTGCAGGCCGTCGGCATCCGCTTCCTGAAGGTGCACCAGCTGGTCTACGAGCGCAGCGGCGGCCGCATCGGGCACCGCCTCGGCCCCACCCGCGCCCTGCTGCTGCGCACCGTGGGCGCGAAGACGGGCCAGCCACGGACCAACGCGCTGACCTACGCGCGCGACGGCGACAGCTACGTCATTGTGGCGTCGATGGGCGGGGCGCCACGCTCGCCCGGCTGGTACCACAACCTGCGCGCCCGTCCCGACGTCGAGATCCAGATCGGGACGAAGCGGATGCCTGCGACGGCCCGCATCGTCCTGCCCGGCGAACCGGACCGCGACCGACTGTGGAAGCTGGCCGACAACAACAACGGCGGGCGCTACACGCAGTACCAGACGCACACGACGCGCCCGATCCCGGTCGTGGTCCTCACCCCGCGCTGACCGCGCGGGCGAACCAGCGGCCCTGGCTGCGCTCGACCGCGAGGCGCAGGCCGAACGTCTCGGACAGCGGCTCGGCGGTGAGGACGTCGGGGGCCAGCCCGGACGCCACCACGGCGCCGTCGCGCAGCAGCAGCGCGTGCGTGATGCCCGGCGGCAGCTCCTCGACGTGATGGGTGACGAGCACCGAGGCGGGCGCGTCCGGATCGTCGGCGAGTCGGGTGAGCCGGCGCAGCAGGTCCTCCCGGCCGCCGAGGTCCATGCCCGCGGCGGGTTCGTCGAGCAGCAGCAGTTCCGGGTCGGTCATCAGCGCCCGCGCGATCTGCACGCGGGCCTTCTCGCCCTGGCTCAGCGTCCCGAACGTCCGCTCCGCGAAACCGCCGACGCCCACCCGGTCGAGCAGGTTCACCGCGCGGCGCACGTCGAGCCGGCCGTACGCCTCGCGCCAGCGCCCGAGCACCGAGTAGCCCGCGCTGACCACGACGTCGCGGACGAGCTCGCTGCCGGGGATCCGCTCGGCCAGGAACGAGCTGGCCAGCCCGATCCGCGGTCGCAGCTCGAACACGTCGACACGGCCCAGGCGTTCACCGAGGACGTAGGCCTCGCCGGCCGTCGGATGCAGGTTCGCCGCGGCGATCTGCAGCAGGGTGGTCTTGCCTGCGCCGTTCGGCCCGAGCACCGCCCAGCGCTCATCCTCCTCGACGGTCCAGCTGACCCGATCCAGCAGCGTCGCCCGGCCGCGGCGCACCGTCACGTCGACGAACTGGAGCACCGCGTCCGGATTGATCGCTGCCGCCACGGGTCCATCAAAGCGCACCGGCGCCGCAGCGAGCACGAGGTCTCGCCGGGGCGCCGGGGCGGGTCGGGACGTCGGTCAGTCGGCGGGCCCGCTGGCCAGGGTGACGGTGGCGGTGTGCGAGCCACCGCTCGCATCCGTCCAGGTGATCCTCGCCCGCTGGCCCGGCTGGTAGCCGGCCAGCACGCTCTTGAGCGAGGCGGCCGAGGTGACCTTGGTGCCGTCGACGGCCGTGATCACCGAGCCGCTGGTGATCCCGGCGCCGGCGGCCGGACCACCGTCGAGCAGCGAGGTGACCGTGGCGCCCCTGGTGCCGCCATCGGCGATACCGACGCCGAGGAAGGCGGGCAGCCCGATGTGGATGGTCGACGTCTCGACGCCGGTCTCGATCTTGTCGGCGACCTTCAGCGCGCTGTCGATCGGGATCGCGTAGGCCGTCGAGTCCAGCGCCTGGTTTGCCGACGCCGCGGTGTCCATGCCGATGATCTCTCCGGACGAGTCGTACAACGGGCCGCCGGAGTCGCCGGAGACGACGGCGGCCTTGACCTCGATCAGCCCGGTGAGCTTCTCGGCGTCCTGCCCGGCTTCGTCGGTCGCGGTGATCGACTGGTCCAGCGCCGTCACGGTGCCGCTCGATGCCCGCAGCGTGCCGGTGCCGCCGGCGTTGCCGACGCCGACGATCGAGTCGCCGACGGACACGCCCGACGAGTCGCCGATGTTCGCGGTCGTCAGGCCGGATGCGTCGCGTAACTGCAGCACCGCGACGTCATCGCTCGGGTCGGTGCCGACGACGTCGGCGCGATAGGACTTGCCGGTCGAGGCGACGGTGACGGTGATGCTCGTGGCGCCCTGGACGACGTGGTTGTTCGTGAGTATCTCGCCGTCGGAGGTGAGCACCATCCCCGTCCCGGCACTCTCGGCGCGCTGGTACTTGAGGACGGAGACGACGGTGACGACGCCCTTCTGCTGCTCGGCGGTGGCGAGCGACACGCTGGCGGACGTGCCGCTGGAGCCGCGGTTCATGTCGCCGGGGATCGTGGGCACCAGCCGCGCGGTCGAGCCCGAGCCGGAGACGGTGTTCGAGCCGCCCTCGGCGATCGCGACCCCGCCCAGCACGGCCGCGGCGGTCAGCGCCGCGACGCCCGCGGCGATGATCCGGCGGCGCTTGCGCGGCCGCGGGTCAGCGGGTGGCGGCGGGGGGTAGCCGGGGTACCCGCCGTGCGGCGGCAGGTCGGCGGACAGCGAGGGATAGCCGCCGTGCGGCGGCAGGTCGGCGGGCAGCGAGGGATAGGCGCCGTACGGCGGCTGCCCAGCGCCGTCGGGGTCGTGGTGCGGGTAGTTCGTCGTCATGTCCACTACATAACTCTCTACACCCTGCCGCCGACTGAGTCTTTGCCATGAGCAAGCTGGGAATCGCTAGATCGACCGGGAATCCGGAGATCGCATAAGGTCCGACCATGCTGCCCGACCAGCTGAGCGCGGCACTCGCCAAGCGCCTCGACCGCGCCTGGCCGGGTGAGCCCTTCCCACTCGGTGCCCGCTGGGACGGCGAGGGCACGAACTTCGCGGTCTGGTCCACCACCGCCACCGCCGTCTCAGTGTGCCTCTTCGATGCGAACGGCATCGAGACGCGCATCCCGCTCGGCGACCGGACCTACCACGTCTGGCACGGCTACGTCCCGGGCGTCGGGCCGGGGCAGCGCTACGGCTTCCGGATCGACGGCCCGTTCGAGCCGGCCAAGGGCCTGTTCCACAACCCGAACAAGCTGCTGCTCGACCCGTACGCCCGCGCGATCGAGGGCGACTTCGTCGACGACCCGTCGGTGTACCCGGGCAGCGGTGCCGATTCCGCCGCCTGCGTGCCGCGCTCGCTGATCGTCCACGACAGCTTCCCGTGGGGCGACGAGCAGCATCCGCGGGTGCCGTGGGACGACACCGTCATCTACGAGCTGCATGTCAGGGGGTTCACGAAGAACCACCCGGACATCCCGCCCGAGTTGCGCGGCACCTACACCGGGCTCGCGCACCCGGCGGCGATCGACCACCTGCGCTCCCTCGGGGTCACCGCGGTCGAGCTGATGCCGATCCACCAGTTCGTCACCGAGCCGCAGATCCAGCGGCGCGGCATGCGCAACTACTGGGGCTACAACACGGTCGGGTTCTTCGCACCGCACGCCGCCTATGCCGCCGGAGCCGCGGGCGGCGCAGGTGAGGCGGTCCGCGAGTTCAAGGCGATGGTGCGCGCGCTGCACAAGGCGGGTATCGAGGTCATCCTCGACGTCGTCTACAACCACACTGCCGAGGGCTGCCCCGAGGGGCCGTTGCTGGAGTTCCGCGGCATCGACAACGCCTCGTACTACCGCCTCGCCGCCGACGACCCGTCCCAGTACGTGGACTACACCGGCTGCGGCAACACCTTCGATCCGCGCCGGCCGTTCCCGCTGCAGCTGATCACCGACTCGCTGCGCTACTGGATCACCGAGATGCACGTGGACGGGTTCCGCTTCGATCTCGCGTCCGCGCTGGCTCGCTCGTTGCACGACGTCGACAAGCTCTCGTCGTTCTTCGACACCATCCACCAGGACCCGGTGATCTCGCAGGCCAAGCTGATCGCCGAGCCGTGGGACGTCGGTGCCGGCGGCTACCAGGTGGGTGAGTTCCCGCCGCTGTGGACGGAATGGAACGGCAAGTACCGCGACACCGTCCGCGCGTTCTGGGCGCACGGCGCCGACGGGGTGCGCGACCTGGCCTACCGGCTGTCCGGCTCGTCGGACCTGTACGGCGACGACGGCCGGCTGCCGATCGCGTCGATCAACTTCGTCACCGCCCACGACGGTTTCACGATGCGCGACCTCGTCTCGTACGAGAAGAAGCGCAACGAGGACAACGGCGAGGGCAACCAGGACGGCACCGAGGACAACCGGTCCTACAACTGCGGCGTCGAGGGTGATCCCGCACCGCCGGAGGTCGTCGAGCTGCGCCGGCGGCAGGCCCGCAACCTGCTGGCGACGCTGCTGCTGTCCACCGGGGCGCCGATGCTCGTCGCGGGCGACGAGATGTGGCGCACCCAGCGCGGCAACAACAACGCCTACGTCCAGGACAGCGACATCTCGTGGCTGGACTGGACGCCGACCGAGGAGGGCGAGGACATGCTCGCGCTGGCCAGGCGGCTGTTGGCGCTGCGCCGCGCGCATCCGGTGTTGCGGCAGCGGGCGTTCTTCGAAGGACACCCGGTTATCACCGGAGACGGCTACTCCAACACCAAGGACCTCGCCTGGTTCCATCCAGCCGGCCGGGAGGTGCTGCCGGACGACTGGTTCGACGCCGGGCTGCGCTCGATCGGCATGTACCTGGACGGCCGCGGGCTGCGGCACCGCGACGCCCGCGGCCAGACGATCGTCGACGACTCGTTCCTCATGCTGCTGCACTCCGGCGACCAGGACGGCGTCTTCACGCTGCCCGACCGGCCGTGGGCGTCGAGCTACGAGCGGGTCATCGACACCACCGCGTTCGGCGGGCTCCCGACCACCCGGTTCCCCGGCGGCGTGCCGGCCACGGTGCCGTTCGTGCCGGGCGGCGCGGACCTGCCGATGCAGGCCCGCTCGGTGCTGCTGCTGCGCGTCCGCCGGGAAGCGCCGGGCTGAGCGCGATGCGCCGGCCGCGGCGAGGCGACCCCTGACAGACTGGCAGCATGCGCGCGCATGCGGAGTGCTGGCTGACCGACATGGACGGCGTCCTGGTGCGGGAGGAGCATGCGCTGTCGGGTGCCGCCGAGTTCCTCGCCCGCCTCGTCGAGCGCGACCGGCGCTTCCTCGTGCTCACCAACAACTCGATCTTCACGCCCCGTGACCTGTCCGCCCGCCTGCACAGGCTGGATCTGCAGGTCCCGGAAGAGGCCATCTGGACGTCCGCGCTGGCCACCGCGACCTTCCTCGCCGACCAACTGCCGCACGGCTCGGCCTACGTGATCGGCGAGGTGGGCCTGACTACCGCGCTGCACCAGGTGGGCTACACGCTCACCGACCGCGACCCGGACTTCGTCGTGCTCGGTGAGACCCGCACGTATTCCTTCGAGGCGATCACCCGCGCGATCCGGCTCGTCGAGAGGGGCGCGCGGTTCATCGCCACCAATCCGGACGTCACGGGCCCGTCCGAGGACGGGCCACTGC
This sequence comes from uncultured Actinomycetota bacterium, assembly GCA_963797455.1. Taxonomy (GTDB): domain Bacteria; phylum Actinomycetota; class Actinomycetes; order Mycobacteriales; family Jatrophihabitantaceae; genus Jatrophihabitans. Next base: position 536,544 of record CAWCPK010000002.1, read on the forward strand.
CGGCCACCGGCTCGGTCGCAGCCTTGATCACGAAGGCAACAGGCCGCGATCCGTACTTCGTCGGCAAGCCGAACCCGATGATGCTGCGCAGCGCACTGAACCAGATCGAGGCGCATTCCGAGAACACCATGCTGGTCGGCGACCGGATGGACACCGACATCGTCGCCGGCATCGAGGCGGGCCTCGACACGATCCTGGTGCTGACCGGCTCCACGCGCCAGGCTGACATCGAGCGCTTTCCGTGGCGCCCGGGCCGGGTGCTCGACTCGATCGCGGACGCCATCGAGCTCGTCTGAGAAATCGGCTGAGCGCGAACCGATGAAATTGTTGTCGGTGGCGCGTCCTACTTTGGTGTCATACGTCCGATCAGAGGGGGAACGGTGGCTGACGTCATACGCGCCGAGGGTCTCGCCAAGTCCTACGGCGATATCCGCGCGCTCGACGGACTCGATCTCGCGGTGCCCGAAGGCACCGTGCTCGGGCTGCTCGGTCCGAACGGGGCGGGCAAGACGACCGCGGTGCGCATTCTGACGACGCTGCTCGAGCCGGACGAGGGTTCGGCGACGGTGGCCGGGCTCGACGTGCGCACCCAGCCGGCGCAGGTGCGCACCAGGATCGGGCTGAGCGGCCAGTACGCGGCCGTCGACGAGTACTTGACCGGCTACGAGAACCTCGACATGATCGGCCGCCTCTACGGGCTGGGCCGGGCGCGTTCGAAGGCGCGGGCCCGCGAGCTGCTCGAGCGGTTCCGGCTCTCCGACGCGGGCGACCGGCCGGTGAAGACCTACTCCGGCGGCATGCACCGACGTCTCGACCTCGCCGGTTCGCTGGTCGCCTCGCCGCCGGTGCTGTTCCTCGACGAGCCGACCACCGGCCTCGACCCGCGCAGCCGCACCGACATGTGGGAGATCATCGTCGAGCTCGTCAAGGGGGGCACCACCCTGCTGCTCACCACCCAGTACCTCGAAGAGGCCGATCGGCTCGCCGACCGCATCCTCGTCATCGATCACGGCCGGTCGATCGCCGAGGGCACCGCGGACGAGCTCAAGGCGCAGGTCGGCGGCGAGCGCGTCGAGGTGGTCGTGGCGAGCTCTGCCGACATCCCCAGCGCCCGCGCGGTCCTGACCCAGCTCGCCGAGGGCGGCGCGGTCGAGGTCGAAGACCACACCCGGCGGCTGACGGCTCCGGTGACGGGCGGCGCGGCGGTCCTCGTCGAGGCCCTGCGTCGCCTCGACGCCGCCGAGATCGTGCTGCACGATGTCGCGCTACGCCGCCCGACCCTCGACGACGTGTTCCTCATCCTCACCGGGCACCGCACCGAGGAAGCCGTCGCACCGGCCCCGGAGCCCGAGTCGACGCTGGCGGAGGCAATGAAATGAGCACCGAAACGATCAGCGCTCCGTTTGTCGATGTCCGCAAGCCCGGCTTCGTCAAGGCACTCGCCGACGGCGCGGTCGTCGCGAAGCGCAACCTGATCAAGATCAAGCGGGTGCCCGACCTGCTCGTGTTCTCGACGATGTCGCCGATCATGTTCATCCTGCTGTTCGCCTACATCTTCGGCAGCGCGATCCACCCGCCGGGCATCGGCTACCGCGAGTTCCTGATCCCCGGCATCTTCGTGCAGACGGTGATCTTCGGATCCACCATTACCGGTGCCGGGCTCGCCGAGGACATCCAGAAGGGCATCATCGACCGGTTCCGGTCGCTGCCGATGTCGCGGTCGGCGGTGCTGGTCGGGCGGACGACGAGCGATGTCCTGAACAACGTCCTGGTCATCACGATCATATCGCTCACCGGCCTGCTCGTCGGCTGGCGCATCCGGTCGTCGGTCGGCGAGGCGATCGGCGGCTTCCTGCTGCTCCTGGCCTTCGCCTACGCCATGTCGTGGGTGATGGCGGTGGTCGGGCTGATCGTCCCGAGCCCGGAGGTGGTCAACAACGCGGCGTTCATGGTCATCTTCCCGCTGACCTTCATCGCGAACACCTTCGTCCCGACGGACAACTTCCCGGCGGTGCTGAAGACGATCGCGAACTGGAACCCGGTGTCGTCGGTCACCCAGGCGTCGCGGCAGCTGTTCGGCAACACCGGCACCGCGCCGCTGCCGCACGGCCCGTGGTCGCTGCACCACCCGATCATCTACACGCTGATCTGGATCGTCGGGCTGCTCGCGGTGTTCGTGCCGCTGTCGGTCCGGCAGTACAAGCGGGCGGCGAGCCGTTAGGTGCCGGCCACGAACGGGTCCATGGCAGCGGGGTTCTTCAGCGCCCCCTTGCTGACTGCCTGCTCCAGGGGCACACCGGCCAGCACCCGCTTGACCGGCACCTCGCACTTCTTGCCGTTCAGGGTGCGTGGCACCTCGGGGATCGCGATGATCTCGTCGGGCACGTGCCGCGGCGAGAGGTCGCGCCTGATCGCGGTCGCGATCTGGGCGCGGAGTTCGGCGAGGGCGGCGCCGGGCTCCAGGACCACGTACAGCACGAGCCTGCCCTCTCCGCCCACGCCGGACGTGTCGATCACGAGCGAGTCGACAATGCCCGGCAGCTCCTCGACCACGCGGTAGAACTCCGCGGTGCCCATCCGGACGCCGCCGCGGTTCAGCGTGGAGTCCGAGCGTCCATAGATCACGCACGAGCCGTCGGCGTTGATCTTGATCCAGTCGCCGTGCCGCCACACGCCCGGGTACAGCGCGTAGTACGCCTCCCGCAGCCGCGAGCCGTCCCGGTCGTTCCAGAACCCGACCGGCATGGACGGCATCGGCTTAGTGATCACCAACTCGCCCACCTCGCCGATGATCGAGTTGCCGGCCATGTCGAACGCCTCGACGGCACAGCCGAGCATCCGGCACGGGATGACGCCGGCCCGCACCGGCAGCACCGGTGCGCCGCCGACGAAGGCGGTGCACACGTCCGTCCCGCCGGAGATCGACGCAAGCGCGACGTCGCTCTTGACCGCCTCGTAAACCCAGGCGAACCCCTCCGGCGGCAGCGGTGCGCCGGTGGAGCCGATCGAGCGCAACGGCGACAGGTCCAGGCTGCCGGGCGTGCTGCCGGCTTTCATGCACGCCTGCAGGTACGGCGCCGAGACCCCGAAGCAGGTGATCGCGACCTCGGCCGCCAACTGCCACAACGCGTCCGCGCCGGGGTGCATCGGGTTGCCGTCGAACAGCACGATCGCGGCGCCGACCGTCAGCCCGGAGACCAGCAGGTTCCACATCATCCAGCCGGTAGTGGTGAACCAGAAGAACCGATCGCCCGGGCCGAGGTCGAGGTGCAGCGCCAGCTGGTTGAGGTGCGCGAGCAGGATGCCGCCATGACAGTGCACGATCGGCTTCGGCAGCCCGGTCGTCCCCGACGAGTACAGGATCCACATCGGCGCGTCGAACGGCATCGGCTCGAACGCGAGCTGCGCCTGGACGGCGAGCAGGTCGGGCCAGCGCTGCGCGTCCGGGATGGTGGCGCAGGCGTCGAGGTACGGGACGAGCACGGTGGCCCGCAGCGAGGGCAGGTCGGCGCGCAGCGCCTGTACCGTGGCCCGGACGTCGAACGCCTTGCCGCCGTAGACGTAGCCGTCGACGGCGAACAGCACGACGGGCTCGATCTGGGTGAACCGGTCGGCGATCGCCCGCTCACCGAAGTCCGGCGAGCACGACGACCACACGGCGCCGAGCGAGGTGGTGGCCAGCATGGCGATCAGCGCTTCCGGCGAGTTCGGCAGCAGGGCGGCTACCCGGTCGCCGACGCCGACCCCGTGCGCGACCAGCGCCGCCCGGATCGAGGCCACCCGGGTGCGCAGCTCACGCCAGGTGAGGGTCGACTCCAGGCCGTCCTCGCGGGCGAAGATCACCGCCACGTCGTCCTCGTCGACCCCGCAGGGCGGGTAGAGCGCGTGCTCGGCGTAGTTCAGCGTGCCGCCCTGGAACCATGCCGCGCCGGGCATCGAGGCGTCGGCCAGCGCCTTGGCCGGCGCATGCTGCCAGCGGACCCCCGCCCATCGCGCCAACGCCGACCAGAATCCGTCCAGGTCATCGACGGACCACTGCCACAGCTCGGCGTAGCTCGTACCGGCGCGGCCGACCGACCTGGCGAAATCGGTGATCCGCGCCCGCTCGACCGCCGCCTCGGACGGCTCCCACAGCAGCTCACCTTCAACAGTCACGCTGAAAATCTATCGTCCGCGGTCTTGTGCGGCCCGCGGCGCTCAGCCGCTCAGCCGCAGTGCCGCGCACAAGATCGCCAGCTCCGCCGATCTGGAAGCGAGCCTCAGGCGGAGGCGATGAGGCCGAGCTCGGCGGGCGAGGCGAGCAGCTCGTTGTTCGGCAGCACGCGGACGGTGTAGCCGTAGCCGCCGGTGCGGTCGAGCGGGATCTCTCCCTCGTAGCGGTGCGTGCCGTCGCCGTTCGGGACCGAGTGCAGCACGCGGACCGCGACCTCGGTCAACCGGTCGTCCGCGCTGACCGTGCCGTAGACGGCCTGCACCTCGACGTCCTCGGGCCGCAGGCTGCCCAGCTCGACCTCGGCCCGCAGTGTCAGCGATGACCCCAGCTGCGCGTCGGTGGTGTTGCCGGCGAGCTGCGAGTCGACGTGCAGGACCGCGACGGCCGGCCAGCTCGTCTCGACCGAGTGCCGCCAGGTGGACAGCGAGCGCGCGGCGGCGAAGTCGTCGGCGAACATCCGCAACGACGAATCGGCGGCCGGGACGTAGAGGCGCTTGACGTACTCGGCGACCATCCGGCTGGCGAGCACCTTCGGCCCGAGCGACTTCAGCGTGTGCCGCACCATCTGCACCCAGCGCGTCGGTACCCCGTCGGCCTGCCGGTCGTAGAAGCGCGGCGCGACGCTCTTCTCGATGAGGTCGTACAGGGCGTTGGCCTCGAGGTCGTCGCGCCGATCCGGGTCGGCCAGCCCGTCCGCGGACGGGATCGCCCAGCCGTTCTCGCCGTCGTACCACTCGTCCCACCACCCGTCGCGGATGGACAGGTTGAGTGCGCCGTTGAGCGCCGCCTTCATCCCGGACGTGCCGCACGCCTCGAGTGGACGCAGCGGGTTGTTCAGCCAGACGTCCACTCCCCAATACAGGTAGCGCGCCATCCCGATGTCGTAGTCGGGCAGGAAGGTGATCCGGTGCCGCACGGCTGGGTCGTCGGCGAACTGCACCATCTGCGCGATGAGTTGCTTGCCGCCGTCGTCGGCGGGGTGGCTCTTGCCGGCAATGACGATCTGCACCGGCCGGTCCGGGTCGAGCAGCAGCGCGGTCAGCCGCTCGGCGTCACGCAACATCAAGGTGAGCCGCTTGTAGGACGGGACGCGCCGCGCGAAGCCGATCGTCAGCACCTCGGGGTCGAAGGCGGACGCCGTCCAGCCGAGCTCCGCCTCGCTCATCCCGCGCTCGAGGTTCGACTGGTACATCCGGCGGCGGATCTCGTCGACCAGCCGGGACCGGAGCATGTGGCGGACCCGCGAGAGCTCGGCATCCGGCACCCTGTCGATGGCCTCCCAGCCGCTGCCCTCGGCGATCACCGCAGGCCCGACCTCGCGCTCAGCGATGTCGATGATCTCGCGGGCCATCCAGGTGGGCGCGTGCACGCCGTTGGTGACCGAGGTGATCGGCACCTCGGAGGTGTCGAAGCCCGGCCACAACCCGCTGAACATCTCCCGGCTGACCTCGCCGTGCAGCAGCGACACCCCGTTGGCACGCTGCCCGAGCCGCAGCCCCATGTGGGCCATGTTGAAGATCGCCGGGTCTTCCTCGGCGCCGAGATCCAGGATCCGCTCGGCGGGCAACGCGCTCAGGCCGGTGAGGTGCGCGGCGACGACGCCCCGGTCGAAGCGGTCGATGCCGGCGGGCACCGGCGTGTGCGTGGTGAACACGGTGCCGGCCCGGACGGCCTGCAGTGCGGCGTCGAAGTCGAGCGCGTGCCCCTCGACCAGCTCGCGGATCCGCTCGATGCCGAGGAAACCGGCGTGCCCCTCGTTGGTGTGGAACACGGTCGGTGCGGCGGTGCCCGTGGCCGAGCAGTAGGCGCGGATCGCCCGCACGCCGCCGATGCCGAGCAGCAGCTCCTGCTGCAGGCGGTGCTCCTTGCCGCCGCCGTAGAGGCGGTCGGTCACCTGCCGCGCGTCGGCGTCGTTCTCCTCGATATCGCTGTCGAGCAACAGCAGCGGGACCCGGCCGACCTGCGCCACCCACACCTGCGCGCGCAGCGTCCGCGACTCCGGCAGGGCGATCGTCACGCGGGCGGGGCTGCCGTCGGCGTTCTCGAGCACCATGATCGGCAGGCCCTGCGGGTCGAGGGACGGGTAGTGCTCGAGCTGCCAGCCGTCGCGCGAGAGCGACTGCCGAAAATACCCGGCGCCGTAGAGCAGCCCGACGCCGATGATCGGCACGCCGAGGTCGCTGGCCGCCTTGAGGTGGTCGCCGGCGAGGATCCCCAGGCCGCCGGAGTACTGCGGCAGCACCTCGGTGATCCCGAACTCCGGGCTGAAGTAGGCGATGGTGTCCGGCGCCGTCGCTGTGGTTCTGCTGGTACCAGCGCGGTTGGGTGAGGTATTCGTGCAGATCGTCGCGAACGTCCTCGAGGCGGCGCAGGAACTTGCGGTCGCGGGCGAGGTGCGCGAACCGCTCGGCGCTGACCTCGCCGAGCATCCGGCCGGGGTCGTGCCGGCAGGACCTCCACAGGTCGGGGTCGACCGACTCGAACAGGTCGATCGAGTCCGCGTGCCACGACCAGCGCAGGTTGGTCACGATTTCACCGAGCGCGGCCAGCTCGTCGGGGTAGGCAGCGCGGACGGTGAGCCGTCGGAGAGCTTTCACGCGCTCCGACGTTAGCAGTTCTGTAAAGGCTTACGGGACCCAGCAATCGGACGCGCGCGACAGGTGGACACAGCGCCGGACCTGGGTAACGTCGTCATCGTGGTTGGACGCTTCGGACTCACCAACGTCACCCCCGTCGTCGGCTCGACCGCCACCGCCGAGTTCCCGGCCCGGGCGGTCGTCGGCGAGCCGGTCGCCGTCGGCGCGACCGTGTTCCGCGAGGGGCACGACGCCGTGGGGGCCAGCGTCGTCCTGAGGGACGCGACCGGCCGCAAGGTGTCGGTCACCCGGATGGCGCCCGGGACGTTCGGCACCGATCAGTGGCACGCCGACGTCGTCGCCGACCATCCGGGCCCGTGGTCGTTCGCGGTCGAGGCGTGGAGCGACCCGATGGCCACCTGGCACCACGCGGTGACGGTGAAGATCGACGCCGGCCAGGGCAGCACCGACCTCGCCAACGATCTCGAGGACGGCGCCCGGATCTTCGACCAGCTCGCGCGGACCCTCCCGAAGAACGAGCGGCCGCGCGCCGCGGCCGCCGCCGTCGCGCTGCGCGACACCTCGCTGGACCTTCCGCACCGGGTCGCCCCGGCACTCGACGACTACCTGCAGCGGCTCGTCCACGACAACCCGATCCGGGAGTTGGTGACCTCCTCGCCGCGCTACCCGCTGTGGATCGACCGGCCGCGGGCCCTCTACGGCTCGTGGTACGAGTTCTTCCCGCGCTCGATCGGTGCCGAGCTGGCCGGCGACCAGGTCTCTCCGGCCCGTCCCGCCCGGCACGGCACGCTGAAGGACGCGACCGAGCACCTCGACTACGTCGCGTCGCTCGGCTTCGACGTCGTCTACCTGCCGCCGATCCACCCGATCGGCGAGGTCAACCGCAAGGGCCCCAACAACACGCTCGTCGCGGCGAGCTGGGATGTCGGGTCTCCGTGGGCGATCGGGTCGCGGGACGGCGGGCACGACGCCGTCCATCCCGAGCTCGGCACGATGGCGGACTTCACGGCGTTCGTAAGGAGAGCTGAGCAGTTACACCTCGAGGTCGCGCTCGACTACGCGCTGAACTGCGCCCCCGACCATCCGTGGGTGGCCGAGCATCCTGAATGGTTCACGACGAAGCCGGACGGCACGATCGCGTATTCGGAGAATCCCCCGAAGAAGTACCAGGACATCTACCCGCTCAACTTCGACAACGATCCCAAGGGGCTGTACGCGGAGTGCCTGCGGATCCTCCGGCACTGGATCGCGGCGGGCGTGACGATCTTCCGCGTCGACAACCCGCACACCAAGCCGCTCAACTTCTGGCAGTGGCTGATCGGCGAGGTCCGCAAGACCGATCCGGACGTGCTGTTCCTGGCCGAGGCGTTCACCCGGCCGGCGATGATGCACGAGCTCGCCAAGGTCGGCTTCCACCAGAGCTATACCTACTTCACGTGGCGCACCTCGAAGGACGAGCTGGAGACCTACATCAGCGAGCTCGCCGCCACCGGGCACTACATGCGGCCGAACTTCTTCGTGAACACGCCGGACATCCTGCACGAGTACCTGCAGCACGGCGGGCCGGGCGGTTTCGCCATCCGGGCCGTCCTCGCGGCCACCTTGGCACCGTCCTGGGGCGTGTACTCCGGCTACGAGCTGTACGAGCACCTGGCGGTGCGGCCGGGCAGCGAGGAGTACCTCGACTCGGAGAAGTACCAGCTGCGCCCGCGCGATTTCGCGGCGGCGATCGCGGACGGCCGCTCGCTGGCGCCGCTGATCGGCAAACTGAACCGCATCCGCCGCGAGCACCCGGCGCTGCACCAGCTGCGCAACATCTACCTCCACCACGTCAACAGCCCCGACATCACCGCGTACAGCAAGTTCGACCCGGCGACCGGCGACGCGATCCTCGTGGTGTGCACGGTGAACCCGCACGAGTGGCGGGAGGCGACGGTGTCCCTCGACCTCGGCGCGCTGGGCCTCGCGTGGGACACCGGCTTCACCGCGCACGACCTGCTCAGCGGCGACGAGTACCAGTGGGGCGAGCACAATTACGTCCGCCTCGACCCGCTCGGCCGCCCGGCGCACATCTTCCACATCCACCGCTGACTCGGTGCCGACGTCCCGCGCCGCGTTCAGCTGAACGCGGCGCGGGAACCGATCTCTGCCGAATACCGCCAGTGCTGGACGCTGCTCGGTGCGGCGGTCGACCGGCGGCATGGTCGACACGTCGGTCGCGCCGGACGACGCGGTGTCACTCACGCGCGTCCTGTCTCGTCTGTAGGGCTGGGGCTCTCGCAGCCGAGGGCTCGGATACCTGTGGAGGTGATCGGCCGTGATCGCGAGCGAGAGATCGACGAGCCGGGCTATCGACCCGTCCCACGCCGTCGTGAACAGCCAGGCCGCCGAAGCGGCGGTGGCCATCCTCACCGCGATGTCGGGACTGTTCATGACCGGTGCCGGCGTGTGGGCCTTGGGCTGGCCGCGCAACTTCGCGAACGTCACCGACTACGCCTTCAACGAGCACTTCATTCACGACGCGGGCGCCTTCCAGGTCGGGATCGGAGTCGGCCTGCTGTTGGCGTTGATCTGGCGCGACGCGATCGCCACCGTCCTCGCTTGCTTCGTGGTGGCGAACAGCATCCATGCGGTCAATCACGTCGTCGATCTGCACTCTGGCGGGCACGACAGCGACGCGTGGCTGATCGGCGCGGTGTCCGTGCTCGCCGCCGCCGCGCTGTGGGCGCGGGTCCGGCAAGGTGGGTGGGTGGTCGGCCGGGTCGGTACCGCTACCGAGCCGCAGCTCGTCCGGTTCGTGGAGCAGAAGACGGTGTTGCTGACCAGCTACCGGCGGGACGGGACGCCGGTCCGGACGCCGCTGAGTCTGGCCGTCGACGGTCACCGCGCCGTGTTCCGGACCTATGAGCGCGCCTGGAAGACACGGCGGCTGCGCCGCAATCCGAGCATCGAACTCGCGCCGTGCACGGCAAGAGGGCGGCCCACCGGACCAGCCACCCGCGCGATTGTGCGGCGACTCGACGGGCGTGAAGCCGTCCACGCAGCGAGGCTGCTGCGGCGCAAGCAGCCGCTGCTACACGGCCTGACCGTGCCGCTCGCACACCGACTGGGCCGAGCCAAGACCGGACCGACCGTGCACTTCGAGGCCGTCCCCGATCCCTGAGTACCGAAAGGCAGGCCATGCATCCGTTCCGCACCGCCATCGAGGCCCGAGACATCGACGCGGCCGTCCGGCTGCTCGCCGAGGACGTCGAGTTCCGAAGCCCCGTCGTCTTCACCCCATATCGCGGCCGCGACGCCGCGGGAATGCTGTTGCACGCCGTTTCGCGCGTCTTCGAGGACTTCCGATACATGCGTGAGATCGGCGCGTCGGACGATCGCGATCACGCACTCGTGTTCGAGGCGCGAATCGCAGACAAGCGCATCGAAGGCTGTGACTTCCTCCACACCAACCGCAACGGCGCGATCGACGAACTCGTCGTGATGATCCGTCCGCTGTCCGGAGCACTCGCATTAGCCGAGGCAATGCGGGCACAACTCAGTGCAGCCCGAAGCGACGAACGTCGCTGACCGGCCCCTGCCGATCGCGCAGGTGAGGGTTTCAGTCCGGAGGCGTTGAAGGTCTCTACGATCCGCCCCTGAGCCCAGCCGGATGAGCCACGGTGGTACGCAGTGCCATAGCGAGCGATCTGCTCAGGCGAGGCTTTCGCTGAGCCCGTGCCGCGACGTGACGTGCGATTGCAGCTGCCAGTTCGCAACTTGCTGGCGCCGTTGCGGGTCCACTGAGATGGTCACAGCATGGGCGAGAAAGACGTCTGGGACGCCGATGCGGCCCGGCGCTATGACACCCCCGGCGTCGGAATGTTCGCGCCGGAGGTGCTGGCGCCGACGGTCGACCGACTCGCCGAGCTTGCCGAGCGCGGCCGGGCGCTGGAGTTCGCCATCGGAACCGGCCGGGTGGCCATTCCGTTGGCCGAGCGCGGCGTGCCGGTCACCGGCATCGAGCTGTCCGGTCCGATGATCGAGCAGCTGCGCACGCAAGGTCGACGAGGCGACGATCCCGGTGGTGGTCGGGCGACATGGCCACCGACCGCGCACCGGGCCAGTACGGGCTCGTCTACCTCGTCTACAACACGCATCTCCAACCTGCTGACCCAGGCCGAGCAGGTCGCCTGCTTCCGCAACGCCGCCCGCCACCTCATCTCCGGTGGCCGGTTCGTGATCGAGCTGTGGGTGCCCGAGCTGCGCAAGCTCCCGCCGGGACAGCAGGCCACCGTCTTCGATTCCGAGCCCGGCTACATCGGCCTGGACACCTACGACGTCGTCCAGCAGCGCGTCGTGTCGCACCACTTCCGTTTCGGCGATGGCCGGCAGGCCGAGCTGTTCCGCAGCCGGCACCGCTACATCTGGCCCGCCGAACTGGACCTCATGGCCCAGCTCGCCGGGTTCGAGCTGGAGACCCGGCACGCCGACTGGACAGGGCAGGAGTTCACCGCCGAGTCCCGATCCCACGTATCGGTCTATCGCATCCCCACCGTGTCCTAGGCCCGCTGAAGTCAGCCGGTAAGCACGCCCCGCTCGACCGCGCCGGACGAAGTCGCCACAGACGTCGGCAGACAAGGTTGCCCAGCAACGCACATGTCGGCGGTGACCGTGCAACGGTACGCACATGTCCGCGGCGTGGTCGTCCAGACCGAGAGTGCGAATTCGGTGTGTCGCGCCTGGCAGTCGTGGCAATGATCGGTGAGACCCGTTCAGGTCCCGATCTCGAGCCAGACGCTGGCAGTCGCCGTACCCCGGGTTGCACGGAGGGTCCAGCAGCCCGATTGGGTGAACCGATAGCCGGCTCCCCATTCGTCACCCGGACGCGTGTAGGTGCTGCTCAAGTGTGGGTCGGGACCCCACTGCAATGGATGTGCTCGCCCGTCGGGGCCAATACTGACGAGGTGTAGCGCACCGGATCCGGTGATGCGCCAGACGATCTTGACTTGTTCGTTTGTTCGCAGCGGATTGTCTGGGCCTTCGGCCATGATCAGGCCCCACATCTGGACTTGGTCGCTGGTGCCCTGCACTTCCGGGAATCCCGCCGTGCGATTGATCGGGGACGGCGGTCGGCAGCCTGGCTGTCCGAGCGCTCCAAGGTTCGTTGCCGGCGCGGATGGTGGCGGGGTTGGCGTCTTTGCCATCGACCAGACGCCGAGCATCGATCCCGTCGGCCCGCAGATCGCGGCGCCCTTGCCCGTGTAGGCGGTCGGCGGCAGATCGTCGGCTCGGCGGATCAGCGCATATTGGAAGTTGCCGTAGCCGCCGGCGTTGCCGTTGAACTGGAACGAAATCAGGCGCAGCGATTCCCCCGCGGCATGGCGCACAGCGAAATAGCGCTCGAGTCCGGCGCGGTCCTTGGCTGCAGACCTTATGCGTTGTCCGGGAGCGTCGGTGCTGTACCAGTCGAAGCCGTCTCCCTGTTCGGCCCACAGCTGCTGCAGTGTCGGTTGGTCGCCGAGGTTGAACGCCTGCAGGAACCGGATGACCAGCGTTCGAACCGTCGCGTCCGTGCAGGCGCGCGCGGGCGACGAACCGGCTGACCGCGCGCTGGGGGAGCTCTGGATCGAGGGGAGGTGGGTCGAGCCGCCGGCAGTGCAGGCGGCGAGCAGACTCGCAGTAATCGTTGCGATGACGATCATTGAGCCGCGACCTGGCGGACGCACGAGGTCAGTATGAACCGGTGCAGGCACCGATAGCACCGCGATCAGATCGACGGGTATGTCCGTGCGTCGTTTCGATCGACGCTATTCGGCAAGACGGCACACGTCGGCGCCGTTACAGGTCGTTTGATCTGCGAGTTGGCCGAACGTGGCCCTCTCGGTATCCGCGAACCCACCGCTCGTCTTGATGAAGGCACTCCTTGATCCAATTGACGGTCGTGATCAGACGAAGCGCTCGTCACCCACGCCGACCACAGCGACGATATCCGCGGTGCAACCGCCGAGGTCTTCCGCTGGAATCCAGCACTCGAGGACTGCGCAGCCACCGGCCGCTGTGGATCGGGTAGCGATCGAAGAAGTCCGTGCGGATCGCGAATCGCGCGACCAACCCCGTACCGCCGCTGTCCGGGACGCTCCGGTCTGGAGCGATGCCGGACGTGAGATCACACATGGAGACAGGGTGGCTGATAGGCCAATCCAGCAGCCGCAACGGCCACGCACGCGATCCGGGCGCCTCGACGACCGAAGCCACATCTGGGGACTCGGGCAGCCTCTGAGGTCGGAGATTTTCGGCCCGGTCCATCACGACTTGAGTATCTGTGGCACCGGAGGGCCGGCGCGATCGAATTCATTCCGGTTGATCGTTCAACCAAGGGCTGTCGAGTGGCGCATCTTGCGCCGGCCCGGACTCGAACAACGGCGTTGGCGACCATATCGGGAGCCGTGCGTCCCTGCGACCGTCAGCCAGAGCGCACAACGTCCGGCGTGAGCGTGCGCTGCGAGCCGGGTTATCCAGTTGCGGCGCGAACGAGCTCGAGGCGTGCAGTAGGTACCCGTTCCGCGGCGAGCTGAATGAGGTTGAACGCATCGCTGTTGGCGATCGCCGCTGCACTGGTGCCCGTTTGCGGTGATAAGGATCTGTCGGGTGCTTGGATCAACTGATGCAGTGATGGTCTTAGCTTAGCCAAAGCTGCTTCTGAAAGATTCAACAGCAGGCTCTGCTACACCCCGCGAAGCACCAGGGGTGATGTAGCGAACCGGGCGAGGACGCGGCCTTCGGCTACCGAGGCAGCGCCGCCGACCACGGCGCTGATCTTCGTCGCTGTAGGAGACGTGCTTGGCGCGGTCACCCCGTGCGTCGGAGCAGACGAACTCGGCTTGTCCTCTGGCGATTCCGAGTGACCGCTCTTGCCGCATCCGGTCCCTCCGAGCAGAGCAACGACCACAGCTGCTGCTAGTGGTGTGTCTCGTCATTGGTTGACCGCTTGGAGTGCGACGCGGCCGCGGGCGACTTTGGCGAGGATGTCGTCGGCGGTGGCGGTCCAGATGAACGGTTTCGGGTCGTCGTTGTGTGCGTCGAGGTAGTCCTCGATCTTGGCGATCAGGTCGGGTACAGAGTGGAACACGCCGCGGCGTAGCGCCTTGTCGGTCAACTCCCGGAACCAGCGTTCGACGAGGTTCAACCAGCTCGAGGAAGTGGGGGTGAAGTGCATGTGGAAGCGGGGGTGTTTGGCCAGCCATGCTTTCACGTCGGGATGCTTGTGGGTGGCGTAGTTGTCGCAGATCAGATGCACCTGCAAGCCCTTGGGTGCTTCGCGTTCGATCTTGCGTAGGAACTTCAGGAACTCTTCGTGGCGGTGCCGGGGTAGGCACTGGCCGATGACCTTGCCGGTGAGCACGTCCAGTGCCGCGAACAGTGTCGTGGTGCCGTTGCGCTTGTAGTCGTGGGTCATCGTCGCTGCGCGGCCTTTGGTCATCGGCAGCGAGGGTTGGGTGCGGTCCAGCGCCTGCACGGAGGATTTCTCGTCCAGGCACAGCACGATCGCGTTGTCCGGCGGCGCCAAGTACAGCCCGACCACGTCGATCAGCTTCTCCTCGAACCGTGGGTCGTTGGACAGTTTGAACGTCTTGACCAGGTGCGGCTTGAGTCCGCGCGCGGCCCACACCCGCTGCACCGTGGCCGGCGAGACTCCGACCTGGGCGGCCATCGTGCGGCACGACCAATGCGTCTGCCCGGCCGGCGTGGAGTTACGCGTCAGCTCGACGATCTGCTCGATCTTGTCCTGCGGGATGCTCGACTTACGGCCCCGACCCTCGCGGACCTTGCCGAGTTTCGCTAGCCCGTCCTGCGCGAAACGGCCCCGCCACGCGCGCACTGTCGACGGGTTCACCCCGACCCGCGCAGCGATCCTCGTGTTCGCGATCCCATCAGCGGCCAGCAACAACGCCTCAGCCCGCTGAACCTGCCGATGCGGCGCAGTCTGCGACCGCGCAAGCACCTCCAGGGCATCTCGTTGCCCATCGGACATGACCAGAGCAGCCGCCGGTGTCATCACGCACAAAGTCTACTTCAAAAGTGCGGATCTATTTTGGAGACACACCACTAGAACCGCTCTAACCCTCACCGTTTGCATGGCGTTGATCGTAAGCATCCACCGCCGGACCGATCTTGCTGCGCAAACACGGACATCGGCAGGACATGCGGTTCGGGCCGCATTACAGCGCTTTTGATCATCGTCGCACGTACGCAGGACCGATCAATCTGGAGCGATTCCAACCGTGCTGTGTTGTGACCAGGAGCCGCGCAGACGGCTCTCTCGTGCCTCGCATGGGCGGTTCAGCTGAACCGCTGGCGTGGGACGGTTCATGCGCGTCCCGAGACGCGGTCCGGGCAGCGGGATGAGCGGCACCGGCTCCACGCGGCATTCGCGGATCGGCCCCGCGTGAGCCTCTGACCACAGCTGGTCCTGGACGACGTTCCCGTCGGAGGCGATGACGACGTCGCACGCGGTCACGGCAACCCTGACGCCTGCATTTCCCTGCCAGAGACAACCGATCACCACTGGGTGCCGAATTTCCGTGCGGTCACGCTAGCGGGACTCATTTGCCAGCGACTGGCTGAGCGTGGGCACGACGCGGTGCAGGTGCGCGATCGCGGCGTCGACGCCCGCCCAGACACCGAGGTCGCCGCGCTCGCCGCCCGGGAGAATCGGGTACTTGTCACCGAGAACGTCAAGGACTTCGCCCGGGTCGAGGCGTTGTGATCGTCTGCGTGCTCAAGTCGCGGCTGAGTAGCCGCGGTATGGAGCAGCAGTTGGCCGCCAGGCTCGACGCCTGGGCCGAGGAGAACAAGAACCCTACGTCGGGCTCCACTGGCCTTTCCCGGCGAAGCACTAACGTGATGCCGTGGCGTTCGAGCTGTCCAAAGTCCTCGCCGAGCGACAGGGCGAGAACTTCAAGCTGCACGCGCGCTACCTGAACCCGCAGCTGGCCCGGGTCCTCGAGACGCTCGGGTTCGACCGGAACTACGTGCGCGGCGAGGGCTGCTACCTGTACGACGCAAAGGGTGCGCGCTACCTCGACTTCCTGTCCGGCTTCGGGGTGTACGCGCTCGGCCGCAGCCACCCGGTGATCAAGGCCGCGCTGCACGAGGCACTGGACGCCGACCTGCCGAACCTCGTCCAGCTCGACTGTGCCCTGCTGCCCGGCGTGCTGGCCGAACAGCTCACCGCGCGCGCCCACCCGGGCATCGAGCGGGCGTTCTTCACGAACTCCGGCGCCGAGGCCGTCGAGGCCGCGATCAAGTTCGCCCGCTGCGCCACCGGGCGCGAGCGCATCCTCTACTGCGACCACGCGTTCCACGGCCTGACGACCGGTGCGCTGTCGCTCAACGGCGGAACCGAGTTCCGCAAGGGCTTCGGCGAACTGCTGCCCGGCTGCGAGCCCGTGCCGTTCGGCGACATCCAGGCCCTGCGCGAGCAGCTGCGCTACGGCGACGTCGCGGCACTCGTCATCGAGCCGATCCAGGGCAAGGGCGTCTACCTCGCACCCGACGAGTACTGGCCCGAGGCCGAGGAGCTGTGCCGGCGGCACGGCACGCTGCTCGTGGTCGACGAGATCCAGACGGGCCTGGGCCGCACCGGCAAGTTCTTCTGCCACGAGCACTGGGGAATCCGTCCGGACATCATCACCGTGTCGAAGGCGCTGTCCGGCGGATACGTCCCGGTCGGTGCGATGCTGTGCTCGACGAAGATCTTCAGCAGCGTCTACAGCTCGATGGAGCGCGCGGTCGTGCACTCCTCCACGTTCAGCCGCAACCAGCTGGCGATGGTGGCCGGGCTCGCGACCCTGGAGACCATCGACGACGAGGACATCGTCGATCGCGCGCGGCGCACCGGCGAGCTGTTCATGAAGTCCCTGGCGCCACTTGTCGACAAACACGAGTTCCTGCACGAGGTGCGCGGCCTGGGGCTGATGATCGGGCTGGTGTTCGGCGAGCCGCAGTCGCGGGCACTTCGCCTGCGGTGGCGCGCCATCGAAGCGATGCGCACCGCGATGTTCTCCCAGCTCGTCGTGGTGCCGCTGTTCCACCGGCACCGCATCCTGACGCAGGTGGCGGCCGACAACGTCAACATCATCAAGCTGCTGCCGCCGCTGATCGCCGGCGAGGAGGAGGTCGAGTACTTCGTCGCCGCGCTGGACGACGTCCTGTCCAGCGCCGCGAAGGGCTCGGGCCTGTTCTTCGAGTTCGGCAAGACGCTCGCCAAGGGCTCGCTGCAACGCACCCGCCCGTGAAGGCGCTCGTCACCGGCGCCAGCGGCTTCATCGGTTCCGCGGTCACCCGCGCCCTCGTCGCCGACGGCCACGAGGTGGTCGCGCTGCTCGAGCCCGGCGCGGACGTCCGCAGCCTCGCCGGGCTGGACGTCGAGCGGGCCACCGCCGACCTGCGCGACGCGGCCGGCGTGCGAAGCGGCGCCATCGGCTGCGCGGCGGTGTTCCACGTCGCGGCGCTGTACCGCTTCTGGGCGCGCGACCCGCGCGATTTCTACGCGGTGAACGTCGGCGGCACGCGCAACGTGCTCGCCGCGGCACGCGACGCCGGCGTCGAGCGGATCGTCTACACCAGCACCGTCGGCACCCTCGGGCTCGACCACGGACGGCCCGCGCACGAACTCGACTACCCCGACGTGAGCCACCTGTTCGGGGCGTACAAGCGCTCCAAGTACGTCGCCGAGCACGAGGTGCTGCGGGCGGCCGCCGAGGGGTTGCCGGTGACGCTCGTACTGCCGACGACGCCGATGGGACCGGCCGACCGGGCGCCCACGCCGACCGGGCGCATCGTCCTGGACTTCCTCAACGGCCGGATGCCGGGCTACGTCGACACTGTCCTCAACGTCGTGCACGTGGACGACGTCGCGCGCGGTCACCTCCTCGCGCACGACCTGGGCGCGATCGGGCGCAGCTACATCCTGGGCGGCGATAACCTGTCCCTGAAGCAGGTGCTGACGGAGCTGGCCGCGCGCACCGGCCTGCCCGCGCCCCGGTTCCTCGTGCCCCATGCCGCGTCCCTCACCGCAGCTTGGCTGTCCGAGACGATCGAGGGCCGGTTGCTGCGGCGCGCGCCGCGGGTTCCACTGGAGGCCGCCCGGATGTCCACCACGCGGATGGCCTTCGACGACACCCGGGCCCGCACCGAGCTCGGCCACTCCCCCCGCCCCGCCGCGCGGGCGATCGAGGACTCCGCGCGCTGGTTCGTCGACAACGACTACGTGACCCGCCGCCGCACGGCGCGAATCAGCTGGCCGCGCCCGGCGTGAATACCCCCTGAACCACACCGGAATGTGCTGGAGGGGGTATTCATCCGTACGACGGGGTAAGCCCAGGCAGGTGCTTGCTGCTAGGAAGGAACCGTGACCACTACGTCCCGACTCCTCGGCACAGGTGATCAGCACGAGCCGGACTGGTTCAAACGCGCGGTGTTCTACGAGGTCCTGGTGCGCGGGTTCTCCGACTCCAACGGCGACGGCACCGGCGACCTGCCGGGCCTGCAGGACAAGCTCGACTACCTGCAGTGGCTCGGCATCGACTGCCTCTGGTTGCCGCCGTTCTACTCGTCGCCACTGCGGGACGGCGGGTACGACGTCAGCGACTACACCGGCGTGCTGCCCGAGTTCGGCACGGTCGACGACTTCAAGTCCTTCCTCGACGCCGCACACGAGCGGGGCATCCGGGTGATCGTCGACTTCGTCATGAACCACACGTCCGACCAGCATCCGTGGTTCCAGGCCAGCCGCTCCGATCCGGACGGCCCATACGGCGACTTCTACGTGTGGAACGACGACGACAGCCGCTATCCCGAGGCGCGGATCATCTTCGTCGACACCGAGCCGTCCAACTGGACGTTCGACCCGGTGCGCAAGCAGTACTACTGGCACCGGTTCTTCAGCCACCAGCCAGACCTCAACTTCGACTCCCCCGCCGTACAGGACGCCATCATCGAGGCGCTGCGGTTCTGGCTCGACCTCGGCATCGACGGCTTCCGCCTCGACGCCGTCCCCTACCTCTACGTCCGGGACGGCACCAACGGTGAGAACCTCCCCGAGACGCACGAGTTCCTCAGGCGGGTCCGCAAGGAGGTCGACCGCGACTACCCCGACCGCGTGTTGCTCTGCGAGGCCAACCAGTGGCCGGCGGACGTCGTCGAGTACTTCGGTGACCCGTCCAGCGGGGGCGACGAGTGCCACATGGCGTTCCACTTCCCCGTCATGCCGCGCATCTTCATGGCCGTGCGCCGGGAAAGCCGCTACCCGATCTCGGAGATCATGGCGCAGACGCCGGCGATCCCGGACAACTGCCAGTGGGGCATCTTCCTGCGCAACCACGACGAGCTGACCCTCGAGATGGTCACCGACGAGGAACGCGACTACATGTGGGGCGAGTACGCCAAGGACCCCCGCATGAAGGCCAACATCGGCATCCGCCGCCGGCTCGCCCCGCTGCTCGACAACGACCTCAACCAGATCGAGCTGTTCACCGCGCTGCTGCTGTCGCTGCCCGGTTCACCGGTCCTCTATTACGGGGACGAGATAGGGATGGGCGACAACATCTGGCTCGGCGACCGCGACGGGGTGCGCACCCCGATGCAGTGGACGCCCGACCGCAACGCCGGCTTCTCCACCTGCGATCCCGGGCGGCTGTACCTGCCGGTGAACATGGACCCGGTCTACGGCTACCAGGTCACCAACGTCGAGTCCCAGACCCGCAACACGTCCTCGCTGCTGCACTGGACGCGGCGGATGATCGAGGTGCGCAAGGAGAACCCGGCGTTCGGCCTGGGCACGTTCACCGACCTCGGCGGCAGCAACCCGTCGCGTGCTCGAGCTTCGTCCGCGCCTTCGGCGACGACATCGTGCTGTGCGTGAACAACCTGTCCCGGTTCGCGCAGCCCGTCGAGCTCGACCTGCGGCCGTGGGAGGGCTCGCAGCCGGTCGAACTGCTCGGCGGCGCGCACTTCCCGCCATCGGCGAACTGCCCTACCTGCTCACCCTCGCCGGGCACGGCTTCTACTGGTTGCGCATCCCGCGCGGTGCAGCAGCCGACCGGCGTACCGGCGGCGCGAGCGAGACCGGCTCGATGACCATCACCGAGCAGGTCGGCCCGCTCGTCTACGGCCTGGGCACCGACGCAGCGCTGGTTCGCGGGCAAGGGCCGGGATCCGGCGTTCACCGTCGCAGCCGCTGGCCGACCTGGCCGACGACCGCGCTGGTCACGATCTGGACGCTGCACGCCGACATACCCGGACGGCGGTCCCGAGACGCTATCAGGTACCGCTCGTCGTGCGCGACGAGCCGGTGCGCGACGCTCGAGCACGTGCTGCTCGGCACGGTCGACACCGACGGCGGTACCGCGCTGGGTCTACGACGCCCTGCACGACAAGGACGTCACGCCGGCCTGGCTGATCGGCATGCGCGACGACGGCACAGAACGGCCCGGTGCGCTTCGCCCGCTTCGCCGAGCGCCCGCTGACATCCCGGTCGACGAGCCGAGCCTCGTGCTGACCGGCGAGCAGTCCAACACGTCGCTGGTCTTCGGCGACGTCGCGATCCTGAAGGTCTTCCGCCGGCTGCACCCGGGCGTCAACCCCGACCTCGAGGTGCACGCGGCGCGCTCACCGACGCTCGGCGCCAAGCACGTCCCGCGCCTGCTCGGCGTGGTCGAGGCCGACGTCGACGGGCGCAGCCGACCTCGCTGGCCATGCTGCAGGAGTTCCTGCCACGGCGACCGACGGCTGGGAGCTCGCCAGACGAGCGTCCGCGACCTGATGGCCGAGGCGCGACCTGCATGCCGACGAGGCCGGCGGCGACTTCGCCGGCGAGGCGGAGCGGCTCGGCGAGGCTGTCGCGACGGTGCACGCCGACCTGGCCACGGCGTTCGGCGTCCGCGAGGCGTCCGCGGACGAGCTTCGCGGTACGCGCGCAGGCGATGAGGGCCCGGTTGCGCCGCGCCGTCGACATCGTGCCGGCGCTCGGGCGAGGTCGCGGAGGCGCTGTGCGCCGCCTACGGCGACGTCGCGACGCTGACGGAACCGATCACGCATGCAGCGCGTCCACGGCGACCTGCACCTCGGCCAGGCGCTGCGCACCGTCACGCGGTGGGTGCTGATCGACTTCGAGGGCGAGCCGATGGCCGCGCTCGACGCGCCGGCGCGATTCGACTCGCCGCTGCGCGACGTCGCCGGCATGCTGCGCTCGTTCGACTACGCCGGGTACACCGCGTCGTCGAGGCCGGCTGGGACGCCGCAACTGAACTACCGGGCCGGCGAGTGGGCCGACCGCAACCGGGCCGCGTTCTGCACGGGATACTTCGGACGCTGCTGGCAGCGACCCGCGCGCGCACGCGGTGCTGCTGCGCGCGTTCGAGGCCGACAAGGCCGTCTACGAGGTCGTGTACGAAGCGCGCAACCGGCCGGCCTGGCTGCCCATCCCGCTGGCCTCGCTAACCCGCCTGGCAACCGACGGAGGCTCACCATGAGCACCCCACGAAATCGCTCCGCAAGAGACGCTCCACGATTCCGAGGTGGCCCCGCATGACGACGACCGTCGCCCGCGAGGAACTCGACCGGCTCGTCGGCGGTGCCCACCACGACCCGCACGGGGTGCTCGGCGCGCACCCGATGCCGGGCAAGCACACGGTCATCCGCACCCTGCGGCCCGAGGCGTCGGCCGTCGCCGTCATCGTCCGGACGCACCCGGCACGCCCATGCACCGGCGTGCACGACGGCGGCGTGTTCGAGGCCGTCCTCGACGGCGAGCCGTCCGACTACCGCCTCGAGGTCACCTACCACGAGTCAGACCATCGGTCGACGACCCGTACCGCTTCCTGCCCACGCTCGGCGAGGTCGACCTGCACCTGATCGGCGAGGGCCGGCACGAGGAGCTGTGGAAGGTGCTCGGCGCGCACGTCCGCAGCTACGAGACCCCGGGCGGGACGGTCACCGGCACCCGTTCGCGGTGTGGGCGCCCAACGCCCGCGGGGTGCGCGTCGTCGGCGACTTCAACTACTGGGACGGACGCGCGCTACCCGATGCGCTCGCTCGGCTCGTCCGGCGTCTGGGAGCTGTTCGTCCCGGCGTCGGCGACGGCGCGCGCTACAAGTTCGAGATCCTCGGCGCGGACGGCCAGTGGCGGCATGAAGGCCGACCCGATGGCGTCGCGCTCCGAGGTACCGCCCGGCGACCGCGTCGGTCGTCACGACGTCGCAGCTACGAGTGGGGCGACGACGAGTGGCTGGCGCGCCGGGCGAGCACCCAGTGCACGAGGCGCCGATGTCGGTCTACGAGGTGCACCTCGGCTCCTGGCGGCCTGGGCCTGACCTACCGCGCAGCTCGCCGAGGAACTCGTCGCCTACGTCGTCGAGGCCGGGTTCACCCACGTCGAGTTGCTGCCGGTCGCCGAGCACCCGTTCGGCGGCTCGTGGGGCTACCAGGTGACGTCCTACTACGCGCCGACCTGCGCGGTTCGGCACCCCGGACGACTTCCGGCACCTGGTCGACGCGCTGCACCAGGCCGGCATCGGCGTCATCGTCGACTGGGTGCCGGCGCACTTCCCGAAGGACGACTGGGCGCTGGCCCGGTTCGACGGCACGCCGCTGTACGAGCACGCCGACCCGCGGCGCGGCGAGCAGCCCGACTGGGGCACGCTCGTCTTCGACTTCGGCCGCACGAGGTGCGCAACTTCCTGGTCGCCAACGCCGTCTACTGGTTCGAGGAGTTCCACATCGACGGGCTGCGGGTCGACGCCGTCGCCTCGATGCTCTACCTCGACTACTCGCGCAAGGAGGGCGAGTGGACGCCGAACGAGCACGGCGGCCGGGAGAACCTCGACGCGGTGGCCTTCCTGCAGGAGATGAACGCGACCGTCTACCGGCGGGTGCCGGGCGTGGTGACGATCGCCGAGGAGTCCACGGCCTGGCCGGGCGTCACCCGGCGCGACGCATCTGGGCGGCCTGGGCTTCGGCTTCAAGTGGAACATGGGCTGGATGCACGACACGCTGAGCTACGTCTCGCACGAGCCGGTCCACCGGCAGTACCACCACCACGAGATGACGTTCTCGATGATGTACGCGTACACCGAGAACTACGTCCTGCCGATCTCGCACGACGAGGTGGTGCACGGCAAGGGGTCGCTGCTCAACAAGATGCCCGGCGACTGGTGGCAGCAGCTGGCGACCCTGCGGGCGCTGTACGCGTACATGTGGGCGCACCCGGGCAAGCAGCTGCTGTTCATGGGCCAGGAGTTCGCGCAGGGCGCCGAGTGGTCCGAGCGCGCTCGCTCGACTGGTGGCTGCTCGACGACCCGGGCCACCGCGGCGTGGCGCGGCTGGTCCGCGACCTGAACCGGTCTACCGGGCGACGCCCGCGCTGTGGTCGCGCGACACCGACCGAGACGGCTTCCCCTGGATCGACGCGAACGACGCGGCCGGCAACGTGTTCTCGTTCCTGCGCTTCGGCGACGACGGCTCGGTGCTCGCGTGCATCGCGAACTTCTCGCCGGTCCCGCACGAGCGGTACCGGCTCGGCCTGCCGTTCGCGGGTCGCTGGGACGAGGTGCTCAACACCGACGCCGAGCTGTACTTCGGCTCCGGCGTCGGCAACTTCGGCGGCGTGGACGCGACGGACGAGATGCACCACGGGCAGCCCGCGTCCGCCACGCTGCGGGTGCCGCCGCTGGGCGCGGTCTGGCTGCGCTACGCCGGCTGACCCGGCGCCCGGACGGGGTTCTCGACGTAACGGGCTTCGATCATCGGTCGACGACGCGTACCTGGGTCTTGACGACATCGGCGCGGGTCCGGTCGCCGGTCCAGCTCCCCGTGACGGTGACGGACTTGATGGTGCCGATCCGCGCTGTCGAGGCGACGGTGATGCCCAGTGTGACCTGCACGTGGTGGCCTGCGGTGAGTTGGACCTTCCAGCCGGCGTTCGAGCGCATGGCCTTGGTGATGTCGAAACCGAGGTCGGTGTCGTGGAAGCGCACCGATGATCCACGGCTCGCCGCGCTGCCGTGCAGCGTAAAGGTGTTCGTGGTGTTGCCGTCGTTGTAGATCCCACGTATAGGCGGCGCGTCGCGTTCCGCGGCCCGGTCTTCGTCTTGGTCTGGCGGGCTGCGGTGAGGTTGTAGACGTTGTTGCCGAGGTAGCCTGTCGGCGCCTCGGTGCTGATGAGCGCGTCGGGGCGCTGGTCACTGGCTGCGATCGTCAGCGTCACGGCGGCCGGTGACCCGATCGACGCGCACCGGGATCGCCGAGTGTGACAGTGATCGTCTCGGCCGCCTCGGGGCGGGTGTCGTTGGTGATCGGCACCGAGATGGTGGCACTGGTCTGGCCGACCGCGAACGTGACGACGCCCGGATCCAGCGTGAAGTCCACGCCGGGCGTAGCGGTCCCGCCGGTCGGGGCGTAGCTAACGGTGGCTTCGGTGTCGGTGACGTTGGTTCGACTTACCACCAGCTGCGCCACACCGGCGTTCTCGGCCGTAGTGCTCGGATTTCCGAAGCTCACCACAGAGCGGTCGACGACTAGCGCCAGGCTGTGCCGCGTACCCGCGGCCACCTGGGTCACGCCGGTCAGATCGGCCGGGACGCTCAGCTGCCCGTACCTGTCATCGCCCCACGCCACCACCGTGCCGTCGGACCTCAGGGCCAGGCGGTGGAACCCGCCGGCCGCCACCTGGGTCACGCCGGTCAGATCGGCCGCGCCGCTCGCCTGCCCGTAACCGTCGTTGCCCCAGGCGACGACCGTGCTGTCAGCCATCAAGCCCAGCGTGTGGAACCCGCCGGCGGCGACAGCAGAAATCCCGGTCAAGCCGGCTGGCCGCAGTGCCTGTCCCCAGCGGTTGTCTCCCCACCCGACGACGGTGCCGGCGGAAGCCGTGTCCCCGTGTGCCATGTCGCCGGTCGAGATCGCCGCGAAAGAGGCAACTACGGCTGCGACGGTGCACCCCACCATGCGGAGCCCGGTCATGTTGATCAACCGGTCGGAGGTCACGGCTGTCCCGCGCGACCGGCCGCCGAGCACTCGATGACACCGCGGCAGCTGGTCAGCGCCGCCATCCACTCGTCCAGCGTGCTGATCTGCTCGGCCGACAACTCACCCGCGATGTTGTCCAGTTCGACGGATCGACGGATCGACGGTCCGGTCTAGTACTCCCGCTCGCCGTTCTCGTAGCGCACATAGGTGAACTGTGCGCTACGCAGCGCGTTGTAGCTGGGGATGTCGCGCTCGGATCCCGGCTCCCAGTCGGGGTCGTCCTGGTACTGCGTGAAGTCCATGCCGTGGTGCTCGACCAAGGCGATGGTGCGCCAGTGAGCAGCGCTGCGACCGTGCGCCAGGCCGAGGAAGCTGGCACCGTCGCGGGCCGGCGTTCCGGGCCATCCGATCTGGCCCGGGCCCGCGTAACCGCTGTCAGACATCGGCGAGTAGCCGTTGAGGTACTTGCCCATCATCGCGGTCCGGTACCCGGCGCGGTGCAGCGCGAGGGCGAATGTGAGCCGGTCGTCGCCGTGCAGCTGGAACGCACCGAACCCGCCGTCGGGACCCTCGTTGGCGAACACGCCAGTGTTGTGCGGATACCTGCCGGTGAAGATCGAACTGCGCGACGGGCAGCACAGCGAGTCGGTGACGGTGTAGTTGGTGAACGTCATCCCGGCCGCTTTCAGCGCCCGAACGTGCGGCATGTACCGAACCAGGTTGTTCGACAGGTCATCAGTGAGAACCAGAACGATGTTCGGACGCCGCCCCTGGCCGGCAGCCGCCACGCTCGACGGCCCGGCGGCCAAGTTGGATGCGAGAAGCAGGCCGGCGGCGAGCGAAAGTGTGGCGAGCGCAGCAACGCTGCGCCAGGTGCTTTGCCTGCTGTCGAAACCCTCCCAGGCAAGATCATAAAGCAAAAGCGCGGACCCCATTACCTCTACCCGCCCAGGGGCGGATAAAGCGTGACCCCGGGGAGCGTGACCCGGGGAAAATCGCCCAGGTAGGGGCGAAAGGCCCGCCGAGAGTCCCGGTCAGCCGACGGCAGCGAAGCGCTGTGCTTGTCACGTCAGGCGCTGGCCTTCGCCGGCCGGTGGTGACCGCCGGCATTCGTGTCCTACGTCGGGTCGCCGGGCAACCTAGGACTTTGGGACCGCCGCTATCCGGCGTTTCGGCCCTGCTCGCGTAGTACCCGCCGCCATAGCGTCGATTGCAGGTAGGAATGCGATCACGAGGAGTCGACATGACAAGCGCAACGTTGACTGCATCGGCACGCGACGCCCGCAACGCTGCCCTCCGTCAGGCCGAGGTGCAGCGGTCGCAGGCGACGCACGAGGCCGAGGTCGAGTACAGCGAAACCGTCCTGAAGCTGCGCGAGACGTACGAGGTCGACCTCGCCGAGGCCCTCCGCCGTCGACTTCGCGCCGTCACGCCGGCCCACAAGGCCTACAACCGCGCGGTTGTCGCCGCCGAGCGGATCGACGCGCAGCTCACCCGCTGACATTCCACCCTCGGCGTGCCGCGCCGAACCGAGCGTGCGCCTGCGACCTCCGGCCGGCCGACGAGTTGCTTGCTCGGGCCCCCGCGGTGCTGGGGTCGCTGGTCGCCGGGAGGCGTCGACCATCGGCCGTCGTCGCCGTGGCCGACGAGGCCGGTGGCGCCACGGTGCTGTCGAGCGACTCCGGTGACTTGCGCGCACTCGCGCGCAATACCCGCAATACCGTCACTGTCCGCGCGGTGTGACTACCGGCCGAACTCGAGCAGCAGCAGCGCCAGCGCCACGGGCACCAGCTGCCGCCAGCGCAGCATGACGTAGCGCTCCTGGTCGAAGGCGTGGAACTTGCGCAGGTAGCGGTACAGCCGCTCGACGTTGATCAACGGGTCGAGCAGGTGTGCGAGCCCGTACCCGACCTTGCCCAGGACGCCGAGATGATGCCGGTTGGCGAACAGGTCGGGGAACGGCGCGAACGCCAGCGACACCCGTTCGATGCCGAGCGTCGCGCCCCACTCGACGACCTCGGCGGTGAGCCGCTCGTCGATGCCGTTCGGGGCATTCGGGACCCGGATCGGCAGGTCGAGCGAGAGGTCCTGCTTGCCCGCCCACAGGTAGCGATGCGCGCCGACGAGCGTCCCGTCACAGTCGCGCGCGATGGCGATCACGGCGTGCGGCTCGGTGCCGTCGAACAGCCGGCCGAGGATCATCGAGAAGCCTCGAGTGTCCTCGCGGCGGGAACGCTTCATCAGCCCGCGCAGCTCAAGGATCTGCTCCGCTCGCAGCTGGCCCTCGCGGCGCACCGCGACGGTCACGCCGGAGTTGCGGGAGCGCTGGATCGCCTGCCGCAGGTTGCGGAACCGGCGGCCCTCGAGGGTGAACTCCGCACGGCGCACGACGACGTCGCGCCCGATCGGGACGTGCCCGAACCCGTAGGTCTCCCAGATGGGCCGGGCCCGCTCTCCCGCGCCGAGCACCGCGATCCGCAGCCGGCGGCGGCGGGCTTCCCGCACGAACGCGTCGATCGCGGCCGCCCAGCCCGCCGCGTCGCCGACCGGGTCACCGCTCGCGACGGCCGTCCGCGTCCGGACGCGGTAGCCGACCGCGGCGCTGCCGTCCGGCGAGAACGCGTAACTCTTCTCCGGGCGCAGCGCGAACGGTGCGAGCGGGTCGCGCTCGCTCACCATGACCAGGTCCCGGACGCGGTCCCGGTCGGGTCGAAGATCTGCCGCGGCGAACTCGTCGTCGAGGCCTTCTGCATCGAGCGGGTAGGCCATCAGAACAGCGCCCGGGCGAGCTGCCTGCGCGCCACCGGCACCCGCGGATCGTCCGGGCCGAGGAGGTCGAAGTACTCCAGCAGCCGCATGCGGACCCGCTCCCGCTCGTCCCCTGCCACGCGGGCGACGGTGCCGAGCAGCCGGTCGAGGGCGCCTCCCACGTCGTTGCCGGCGAGGGACAGGTCGGCGGCCGCGAGCTGCGCGTCGACGTCGTCGGGCGCGGTGTCGGCACGCTGGGCGGCGGCCCGATCGACGGTCTCGATGCGCTGCAGCAGCCGCACCTGGCCCAGCGCGAGCGCGGCCTGCTCGTTGGCCGGCTCCTGGTCGACGATCGCCTGGTAGCGCTGGACGGCGAGGTCGTAGTCGCCGGCCTCGAGCGCCTCCTCCGCGGCCGTGAACCGCGGATCCTCCGGCTCGGCGGGCGCAGCGGCCGGCGCTTCGGCGGCCGGCTCCTCGGCGTCGGGAGCCGCCCCGGCACCGGACAGTCCCGCCTCACGGCCCGCGGCCAGGACCGCGGTGACGAACTCGCGGACCTGCGCCTCGGGCAGCGCACCCTGAAAGCCGGGAATCAGCTGACCGCCGATCACCGCGAAGATCGACGGGATGCTCTGCACCTGCAGCGCCTGGGAGATCCGCGGGTTCGCGTCGGTGTCGATCTTGGCCAGGATCCACGAGCCGCCGGCGGCATTCGCGAGCCGTTCCAGGACGGGTGAGAGCTGCTTGCACGGCTCGCACCACTCAGCCCACAGGTCGATGAGGACGGGCACCTGGAACGAGCGGTCGAGGACGTCGCTCTGGAAGGTGGCCTCGGTGACGTCGACGACGTAGCTGCCGGGCGCGGGCGGCGGCGCCTCGGCGGCGCGCGCTGCGGCGTCGGAGCGGGCCTTGACCGCCGCGAGGTCGACGGCGCCGCTCATCGCGGCGACGGTCGCTGGGCTCGGGGCACCGTCTCGTGCCGGAGCCCGTCGAGGTGTTCCAGGGCGCATGGTTTCCAGTTTCGCAGAGATTGACAGGGACACCGGTAACCGGTGGGGTCGCGGCATGACTATCCGCACAGAGCACAACGGTCCGGTGTGCACGGTTATTCTCGACCGCCCCGAGGCGCGCAATGCCGTGGACGGCCCCACGGCCCAGGCGCTCGCGGACGCTTTCCGCGCTTTCGATGCCGACGAATCGGCCGCGGTGGCGGTGTTGTGCGGCGCGGGCGGCGCGTTCTGCGCCGGTGCCGACCTCAAGCAGCTGTCCAACCGTATCGACCGGGATATGTCTACCGACGGCCCCATGGGTCCGAGCCGCATGACGCTGACCAAGCCGGTGATCGCGGCGATCAGCGGACACGCGGTCGCCGGCGGCATCGAGCTCGCAGCCTGGTGCGACCTGCGGGTGATGGAGGCAGACGCGGTCGTCGGGGTGTTCTGCCGGCGCTGGGGGGTGCCGCTGCTCGATGGCGGGACTGTCCGGCTGCCACGCATCGTCGGCCTGGGCCGCGCGCTGGACCTCATCCTGACCGGCCGGCCGGTAGGCGCCGACGAGGCGCTGGCGATGGGTTTCGCGAACCGGGTCGTCGCGCCGGGGCAGGCGCGCGCTGCCGCCGAGGAGCTTGCGGCCGAGCTCGCCCGCTTCCCGCAGGCGTGCCTGCGCTCGGATCGGGCCTCGGCGTACGAGGCGCTGGGGCACGGTGCACTCGACGCGCTGGCAATCGAGTTCGGACACGGGCAGCCGGTGCTCGCCGAGGCGGTGGAGGGCGCGGGCCGGTTCGCGTCCGGCGCCGGCCGGCACGGCGCGTTCGGCTGACGTTCCCGACGCCCTACGTCGAGTGGCCAGTTAGGACCTGAGTGGTCCGGTAGGACGGCCCACTCGGGTCCGAATGGCCCACTCGACGTGCGGTCAGAAGCGGGCGGGTTCGCGGTATTCGCCCCAGAGCGGCTTGAACGCGTTGCAGACCTCGCCCAGCGTGGCCTCCGCACGCACCGCCTCGAGCATCGCCGGCAGGGTGTTGCGGTCCGCCTTCGCGTCCTCGACCATCCGGGCCAGCGCGGCGTCGACCGCGGACCCGTTGCGCACCGCGCGGCGGGCCGCCACCTGCGCACGCTGCTCGAGCTCGACCTCGTGCGACACGCGCATGATCTCGAGCGGCTCGCCGACGTCCCGGCTGAGGGTGTTGACGCCGACGACCCGCTTGTCGCCCTTCTCGAGCGCCACCTGGTACTCGAACGCCGAGTCGGCGATCTGGCTGATGAACCAGCCCTCGTCGATCCCGCGCAACAGCCCGGAGGTGATCGTGCCGTCGCCGCCGAGCTCCTTGATGCGCGCGAAGATCGCCTCCGCGTCCGCGTCGAGCTTGTCGGTGAGCGCCTCGACGTACCAGGACCCGCCGAGCGGGTCGGCGACGTTCAGCACGCCGGTCTCCTCGGCGATCACCTGCTGGGTGCGCAGCGCGATCTGCGCGGCCTTCTCCGACGGCAGCGCCAGCACCTCGTCGAGGGCATTGGTGTGCAGCGAGTTCGTGCCGCCGAGCACCGCCGCCATCGCCTCGATCGCGGTCCGGACGACGTTGTTGTCCGGCTGCTGGGCGGTGAGCGAGACGCCCGCTGTCTGGGTGTGGAAGCGCAGCCACTGCGCGCGGTCGGTCCTGGCGCCGTAGACGTCGCGCATCCACCGCGCCCAGATGCGCCGCGCCGCGCGCAGCTTCGCGATCTCCTCGAAGAAGTCGATGTGCGCGTCGAAGAAGAACGACAGGCCGGGCGCGAACCGCTCGATGTCCATTCCGCGGGAGAGGCCGAGCTCGACGTAGCCGAAGCCGTCGGCCAGCGTGAACGCCAGCTCCTGCGCGGCCGTCGATCCGGCCTCGCGGATGTGGTAGCCGGACACCGACAGCGGCTTGTACGCCGGGATGTTGGCGTCGCAGTACTCCATCAGGTCGCCGATGAGCTTCAGGTGCGGCTCGGGCGGGTAGATCCACTCCTTCTGTGCGATGTATTCCTTGAAGATGTCGGTCTGCAGCGTGCCGTTGAGTGCGGACGCGTCGGCGCCCTGCCGCTCGGCGGCGACCACGTACATGCAGAACACCGGCACGGCCGGACCGCTGATCGTCATCGACGTGGTGGTGTGCGCGAGGTCGATGCCGCCGAACAGCACCTCCATGTCGGCGGCCGAGTCGATCGCCACGCCGCAGTGCCCGACCTCGCCCAGCGAGCGCGGGTCGTCGGAGTCGCGGCCCATCAGCGTCGGCATGTCGAACGCGACCGACAGCCCGCCGCCGCCCTCGGCGAGGATCATCTTGTAGCGCTCGTTGGTCTGTGTCGCGCTGCCGAAGCCGGCGAACTGGCGGATGGTCCACGGCTTGCCGCGGTAGCCGGTCGGGTGGATGCCGCGGGTGAACGGGTACTCGCCCGGCCAGCCGATGCGCTCCATGCGGTCGTCCGGACCGGTCGGGCCGTACAGCGGCTCGACGGCCTCGCCCGAGAGCGTCGTGTAGTCGCGCTCGCTCTTGCGCGCCTTCTCGTAGCGCTCCTGCCACCGAGCCCGGCCTGCAGCGATCTCGTCAGCATTCATGCGTGGCACCTTACGGAGAGTCGGGTTTCGGACGTGTGCGCTACGTCCGACCAATTTACTAGGACGTCCTAGTAAATTGCAATCAGGCTCCGTGGCGACCGCGCCGGCGGCCGAGCACGACGAGCAGGGCGCCGGCCAGCAGCGCGAGCCCGGCCACTGTAAGAGGCACCGCCGGGGCGGGCGCCGGTGGCCGACACGGCCGGGGTCGTCGCGCTGGGGCTGCCCGCGACCGAAGACGTCGGCGTCGGTGTCGGGCTTGCCGTCGTGGGCGTCGGTGCGGTGACGACGACGCTCAGCGCGCCGGCCGGCACCCGCACGCCGCCGTCCGCGATGTCGACGGTGATCGGCACCGGGTCGCCCGTCGTGTCCTCGACTCCGGGCGGGACGGTGAGGTCGACGAGGTAGTCGCCGTCGACGACGGCCGGGAACTCGAAGTTGCCGCTGTTGTCGACGGGCGCGGCGACCGGGTCGCCCGCAGCGTTGCGCACCGGATCACCACCCGGATCGAGCAGGTCGGCCTCGATCGGTGCCGGCGGCGGATCGGCAGGCGTGACGCCGTCGACGTGCCCGATCACCGGGACGGCGAGCGTCGCGAGCTAGAGCTGGTAGATCGGGATGCCGAGCTGCGCGGTGAAGGTGAACGTCAGCGAGCCGAGGGCGACCGTCGGCTGGAACCAGCCTGCCGCGCCCGACGTGTCGGTGCCGCTGCCGATCAGCGTCGCGGTGGCCGGGTCCCAGGTCGGCACGTCGGTCGCGGACCCGGAACAGGTGCTCGGCTTCGGTGCGCCGGCGCAGTAGTTGAACGTGCCCTGGAAGCCGAGGGCACTCGCCAGCGCGGTGCCGGTCAACGCATTCAGGTTCGCGTCGATCGCCGCGATCTGCACCTTGTCGGCGTCCACGTCTCCAAGCGCGAAGCCCCAGCCGGTGGCGGGTGTCGGCGCGGCGAAGGTCAGGGTGGTGGTTGACGGCGTGACGCCGCTGGCGGTCGGCACGCTCAAGTAAGGCAGGCCCTGCGAGCTGCCGAACGCGGCACCGAACGGCGTGCCGGCGCCCAAGAACGCCGACGCTCCGGTCGGGACGGTCAGGCCGGTGCTGTTCGAGGTCCACGACGCGGTCGGGAAGCCGGCGGCGACCACCGGCGCCGTGCCCGACCATGAGCCGCTGCTGCCCGTCCGGTCCCACGCCGCGTAGTAGCCGGTCGCGGCCGCCGCGGCACTCGCCGGCGCCGGCGCGGCCAGCAGCCACGCGGCCGGCAGGACGAGCGCGGCCAGCCGTCGGGGAGCGAGCAGGACAGTTCCGAAGATTGC
Organism: uncultured Actinomycetota bacterium; assembly: GCA_963797455.1. Taxonomy (GTDB): domain Bacteria; phylum Actinomycetota; class Actinomycetes; order Mycobacteriales; family Jatrophihabitantaceae; genus Jatrophihabitans. The sequence continues at coordinate 568,994 of CAWCPK010000002.1, forward strand.
GGCACCTCCCGGCAAAGGTCGCGAGTCGGAGCCTAAGGACATTTACCGGATGTGGGAAGGATGTCTGCCGCTGCACGGGTGCGCGGCGCAATTAGGCTGGGCTGCGATGACGGACGAGATCGCGACGCCTACCCCGACGCGCCGCCGACGCCGAGCGCTGCTCGCGACCGGCGCGGTCGCCGTCGCGCTCGCCGTGGCAGTGACCACCATCGTGCTGGTGCGCTCGTCGAGTACCCCGCACGACGAGGCAGCGAGCGTGCTGCCCGTTGTCGGCCTCCCCGCGCCTTCGCCGACGAGCACGCCGCCCGCTACACCGCCCCGGCACACCATGCCGCACGACTACCTGGCGCGCGCCGCGCCGAGCCGATTCATCCTCACCGGCCACGGGTTCACGATCCGGGCGCACGTCTGCGCGATGGCGCCGGTGTTCCCGCTCGACCCGCCCGGCGAGCAGCACCACACGGTGTGCTGGGTGACCAAGGGGTTCGGCGTCATGCCGGGCAGCCGCAGCGCCACGACCTACGTGCTCGGTCACGCCTGGGCGCAGGACCCGCTCGAGGTGCTCAACAAGGTGTCCGCACGCGCGACCCGCGACGTCCTGCACACCAAGGCGCGGCGGCTCGACGGCGTCCCGATCTTCCCGGCGAAGAGCCTGCTCGGCGCCCGCATAACGCTGCGCACGCCAAGCGGAACGCTGGTCTACGCCGTGCGCAACGCGTTCGGCGTCGACAAGTACCAACTCGGCAACATCGACTCGATCATGAATGCGCAGGTCCCCCGTCGCGTCGTGCTGATCACCTGCGCGGAACGGCACGGCGTCGACTACCCCTACAACATCGTCCTCGACGCCCGGCTCGTGTCCTCGCGCAGCTCCGCGGGGACCTCCGCGTAGCCCTACTGCCGCCCGGCGAGCGCCGACTCGATGCGGGCGAGCTGGGCGGCGAGCCGCTCGACGTCGCCCTTGGTGGCGCCCTGCTCGTCCCGGCGCAGCGTCACCAGCAGTTGCCCACTCGGCTCGAGAACGCCGGTCTCCACCTGTGCGAGGTCGTCGCCGTTCTGCACCCGCACCGCGTGGTCGAGTTCGGTGCTGCGCAGGCCGAGCTGCCGCATCGCGGCGGGCAGCGCCTTGCCGTCGCGGATCACCTGCGTCTCGGTCCCGTCGAACACCCTCGCGAACAGCTCATTGCTCAACGCCAGCCGGTTGAGCGCGGCGTTCACAGCGACGAGGGTGACCGCCCCCACGGCGCCACCGGTGACGCTGACGTCGTCGCCGATGATCGCGTTCTGGACGACGTTGGAGAGCAGGAACACGACCGCGATGTCGAGGGTGTTCAGCCCGGCGAGGCCGCGCTTGCCTGTCGCGCGGATGAGCACCGCGACGACGGCGTAGACGAGCACCGTCCGGATCAACTTTTCGGCCACCGGGATCTGCTCGACGAACATGTGATGCCACATGGCAACTCCGATCAGGGGCGGGCACTACTCCGTCTCGACGAAGTCGCATGCATCGAGCCGGAGCCGGCGAAGGATCTCGAACAGCCGCTCGAGATCGGTGAGGCTGAGTGCGGACATCGCGAAGCGGTCGCTGTTGAACTCGACGGTGGCCTTGTCGGCGACCTTGCGGCCCTCGTCGGTGATGACGGCGAGCGTCCCGCGACCGTCGCGGGGATTGGGCTCGCGGCGCACCAGACCGGCCGCCTCCAGCCGGTCGATCACGTTCGTCACCGAGGTGGCGTGCACCTGCAACCGTTCGCCGATCTTGGACAGCGGCAGGGAACCCTCGTGCGAGTGGACGAGCAGGACGAGTGCCTCGTAGCGGCTGAACGTGATGCCGAACGGGCGCAGCTTCGCGTCGAGCTCGGCGATCAGGATCTGGTGCGCCCGCATGATCGACGTGACCGCGCGCATCGAGGCGTAGACGTCGGGCTGCTCGTCGGGCCAGTGCTCCTGCCAGAGGTCGCCCGCCCGGTCGATCGGGTCGAACCCCAGCGGTTGTGGCACCGTACCTCCATCCCGTCGCGCGAGCGCTCATCGGCAGCGTAGTCATCAGGTTGGTGATCTTCCTGCGATACCGTTGGATTGTCCGCTCTGGCAGGTGCGCATGAGACACCGACGTGTCCTCGTTCTGGCTGTCGCCGTGTCGCTGGGCGGCTCCGCGCTCGTCGCGCTGGACCCTGCGCCGGCCGCCGGGGATCCCGCCACCGCCGTCAACGCCCGCCGCACGATCGGCTACAGCGTCCGGCACCGGCCGATCGTGGCGTACCGGCTCGGCAATCCGAGGGCGAAGATCACCGCTGTCATCCTGGGCCAGATGCACGGCGACGAGCACGCCGGCGTCCGGGTGGCGAAGTCGATCATCCGGGGCAACGTCAGCGTGGAGGGCATCGACCTGTGGGTGATCCCGACGATGAACCCGGACGGCGACGCGATGCACACCCGCCAGAACGCCCACCACGTCGACCTCAACCGCAACTGGCGCGACCGCTGGGCGCCGTTGACCGGCGAGTACTACTCGGGTCCCGCGCCGCTGTCCGAGCCGGAGACGCGCGCGATGCGCGGATTCCTGCTCGACATCCGGCCGCGCTTCATCGTGTCGCTGCACCAGCCCCTCTACGGCGTCGACACGACGGACGGCGGCGCGCTCGACCGCACGTTCCGCAACCGGCTCGCGGAGCACCTGAACCTGCCGCTCAAGGCGTTGCGCTGCTGGAGCACCTGCCACGGCTCGATGACCGGCTGGTACACGACGCACCACTACGGCATCGCGGAGACCGTGGAGTTCGGCGCGCACCCGACGGTCGGCTACCTGACCGGCCGCGCCCGGCGGGGAATCGTGGCCGCTCTCGGCGGGTCCTTCGGCAGGCTGTCGGCGCACAATCCGCGCGGCGCACTGCGCATCGGTACGTCCGTGGGAAAGGCTCGATTGCGCGGCTGGGCGTTCGACATCGACGTGACGACGGCGCACGTGCAGTACACCGCGTACCGCGACGGCGTCGCCTTCCGCACGGCACGCGCGTCCGCGCCCAGCCCGGACCTGGACGACCGCTTCCACATCGGCGGTAACCACGCCTACGCGTTCACCGTCACGGCGAGGCCCGGTCGCCACTCGTTCTGCCTCACCTTCGGCAACATCGGCGCCGGCACCGCGAACCCGCGCCACTGCGTCACGGTCACCGTGCCGGCGCCGCCGAGTCCGTCCCCGACCCCCACCCCGACGCCCACCCCGAGCCCCTCGGGCACGGGTAGCGTCTGACGTATGAGTGAGCACCGAAGCGAGCGCCCGCGAGCGAGGAGCGGAGCGAATACAGCGATGAGCGCTTGCGCGAAGAGCGAGAAGACATGAGCAGCGACGCACTGGACCGCTTGGATCTACTCGATCTCGACGACGACCTCGGCGACGACGACCGGTTGCTGCGCGACACGGTGCGCAAGTTCGCCAACGACCGGCTGCGTCCGAACATCCGGCGCTGGTTCGAGGACGGCACGCTGCCCGCTCGCGAGCTCGCGCAGGAGTTCGGCGCGCTCGGCGTGCTGGGCATGCATCTCACCGGCTACGGCTGCCAGGGCTCGACGGCCTCGCAGTACGGCCTGGTGTGCGCCGAGGTCGAGGCCGTGGACTCCGGACTCCGCTCCCTGGTCAGCGTGCAGGGTTCGCTCGCGATGTACTCGATCTACGCGTACGGCAGCGAGGAGCAGAAGCAGCGTTGGCTGCCCGGCATGGCCAGCGGCGAACTCCTCGGCTGCTTCGGGCTGACCGAGCCCGACTCCGGCTCGGACCCGGGTTCGATGCGCACCCGGGCGGTGCGCGACGGCGACGACTGGATCCTGTCGGGCAACAAGATGTGGATCACCAACGGCTCGCTGTCCGACGTCGCCGTGGTGTGGGCGCGCACGGACGAGGGCGTTCGCGGCTTCCTCGTCGAGAAGGGCATGCACGGCTTCGCGACGCAGGACGTCCACCACAAGATCTCGCTGCGCGCATCGGTCACGAGCGAGTTGATCCTCGACGGCGTCCGGGTCCCGGACGCGAACCGGCTGCCCGAGGCGGCCGGCCTGAAGGCGCCGCTGGGGTGCCTCACCGAGGCGCGGTTCGGCATCGTCTGGGGGGTCACCGGCGCGGCGCGCGACGCGCTCGCGGCCACCCTCGACTACGCCACCAGCCGCACCCAGTTCGGCAGGCCGATCGGCGGGTTCCAGCTGACCCAGAAGAAGCTCGCCGACATGGCCGTGGCGCTGCAGCAGAGCCAGCTGACCGCGCGCCGGCTCGGGGAGCTGAAGGACGCCGGCCGGATCACGCCCTACCAGGTCAGCTTCGGCAAGTTCGCGAATGTGCGCGCCGCGCTCGACATCTGCCGCGAGGCGCGCTCGATCCTCGGTGGCAGCGGCATCACCACCGAGTACCCGGTGCTCCGGCACGCCGTCAACCTCGAGACCGTCCTCACCTACGAGGGCACCCACGAGGTGCACACCCTCGTCCTCGGCTCGCAGCTGACGGGCCTCGACGCGTTCCGTTGAGCTCACCGCCGTCGTTGCGCCTCCCACTCCGCCGACATCGAGCGAACCCGCCTCGACTCCCCCGACGCCCACTCCGACGGTGCACCTGCCGAAGCGGACCGCGGACAACATCTACGTGCGCGCCATCCCAACGTGATCAAGCTTTGCGGACGACCCGCTCGACCGCGCCGGCGAGGACGGCCTGCCCGGCGACGCTCGGGTGCACACCGCAGCCACCGGTCGTCAGCGTGGTGAGCAGCCCCGCCGCGCAGGTGTTCCCGCCGGCCTGCGCCGCCGCCTGCTGGAACGCGCCGAAGCCGTCGGCGATCTCGACGCCGAACGGGGCCGCCGCCGCGTCGATCGCCTGGTTGAGCGCCTGCGACAGACCGTTCTGCACCGGCGAGGTGTAGTCGAGCGAGTAGTAGTTGACGACGACGATCTGGCCTTCGTAGTCCCCGTGGTGGCGGATCGTGCGCAGGATCGTGCCGACGTTGGTTGCGATCGTCTGCAGCACTGCGGGGAGCTCGCTCGCGCAGTGGTCGGCCGTGGTGTTCTGGCACAGGAAGCCGTCGTTGGCCCCGATCATCAGCGACACCAGACGCGTCTGGTGGTGGCTGCGCAGGAAGTGGACGGCGAAGGCGAGCTGCGGGCCCGAGTACGAGACGTGCAGCGGGAACGCAAGGCGGTAACCGTTCTCGCAGCCGTTGCTCGGTGCGGTGACGTCGATGAGGCTCGACGACGTCTCACCGGGGCAGGCAGCATTCGTCTCGTCGAGGGAGAGATTCGCGGCGACATCCTCCGGATAGCCGACGAACGTGTCCGGCTGGGTGTAGTCGGGCGTCGGAGCGTTGGCCGCTTCGCGGAACCCGAACGGCACCGAGTCGCCGAGCGCGAGGTAGCCCGAGCCGGCGCGCACCGCGTGGCCGTGCGACTCGTGGGGGCTTGCGGAGGCAGGCAGGGCCACGGCCACGCCACCACCGAGCGCCATCGCGGCAATGAGGGTGAGCAGCTTTCGGGCCGTCGAGGATTTCGTGAACTGCATCTGACGCCTTTCCAGGAGGTTTGCCGCCGCGCCGGCCACGCGGGACCCTCACAACATCTGCCGCAAACACCGCGCCGTCAAGCACCGGTTTGCCCGCCACGGGAGGCGGGACCTGCCCAAGTTCGGCTCCACCGATCGTCAGCGCAGGCCGTGCCGCCGGTGGACCATCCGTTCGACCACCCGGCCGGGCAGGACGCGGCGCAGGGCGAAGACGAGCGGCGCGCGGCTGCCCACCGCGTAGAGCTGGCGCGGGTGCTCGGCATCGATCGCCTCCAGGATCGTCGCCGCCACCCTGGCCGCCGAGCTGCCGCCGCGCTCGTTCGCGTCCAGCTTCTCGATCATGGTGTGGTACTCGGCCGTGTAAGGCGAGCCGTCGGCAAGGTAGTGCGTGCGCCGGGTGCCGATCCCGGTGTTGATCGAGCCCGGCTCGACAGTGGTGACCGCGACCCCGTAGGGCGAGACCTCGCGGCGCGCCGCGGTTGCGAAGCCCTTGATCGCCGCCTTGGTCGCGACGTAGGACGAGCGGTAGGCCAGCGGGAAGCTCGCCAGCATCGAGCCGACCATCACGACCCGCCCGTAGCGCCGTGCCCGCATGCCGGGCAGGACGAGCTGCGTCAGCCGCACCGCGCCGAAGACGTTGAGCCGGAACAGCCGCTCGATCGCGTCCATCGGCAGCTCCTCGATCGGCCCGCTCTGGCTCTCGCCCGCGTTGTTGACCAGGACGTCGACGTCACCGGCCGCGGCTGCGCACGCCTCGATGCTCGCGTCGTCGGCGAGGTCGAGCGCCAGGTACTCGACGCCGGGGATCCTCTCCTTCACCGAATCCGGGTGGCGGCTCGTCCCGTAGACGCGCCAGCCGCGCGCGACCATGGCCTCGGCCACCGCGGCGCCGATGCCCGACGACGCGCCGGTCACCAGTGCCGTGTGCGTCACCGCAGCCCCCGCGCGAGGGCCTGTCCGGCCGCCCGGCCGGAGAAGATGCAGCCGCCGAGGAACGTCCCCTCCAGCGCGTTGTAGCCGTGCACGCCACCGCCGCCGAAGCCGGCGACCTCGCCCGCGGCGTACAGCCCGCCGAAGACCGTGCCGTCCGGACGGATCACCTGCGAGTGCAGATTCGTCTCGAGCCCGCCGAGCGTCTTGCGGGTGAGGATGTTGAGCCGCACTGCGATCAACGGCCCGTGCGCGGGGTCGAGCAACCGGTGCGGTTTGACGGCCCGGGTGAGCCGGTCGCCGCGGTACTGCCGCGCGTTGGTGATCGCCATCAGCTGAAAGTCCTTGCCGAACTTGTTGCCGACCTGCGCGTCGCGCGCCTCGACGACCCGGAGCACGTCGTCGTGGTCGAGCTGCGGGCCGCGGGCGAGCTTGTTCATGCCGTCGACGAGCGCACGCAGGTTGCCGGCGACCACGAAGTCGACGCCGTGCTCCTTGAACGCCTCGACCGGCCCCGGCGCGCCCTTCGCCAGTCGGCTGGCGAGCGTCAGCTTGATGTCCTTGCCGGTGACGTCCGGGTTCTGCTCGGATCCGGACAGCGCGAACTCCTTCTCGATGATCGTCTGATCGAGGACGAACCAGGAGTAGTCGCAACCGGTCGCGAGGATCTCCTTCATCGACGCGTTCGTGTCGAAGCCCGGGAAGTTCGGGGCCGGCAGCCGCTTGCCGGTCGCGTCGAGCCACAGCGAGGACGGGCCGGGGATGATCCGGATCGCGTGGTTGGGCCAGATCGGGTCCCAGTTGACGATGCCCTCGGTGTAGTGCCACATGCGGTCGCGGTTGACGATGTTGGCGCCGGATCGCTCGGTGATCTCCAGCATCCGGCCGTCCACGTGTGCCGGGACGCCGGAGATCATCGTCTCCGGCGGCGGCCCGAAACGCTCGACCGGCCAGTTCTTCCGGACGAGGTCGTGGTTGGCGCCGATGCCGCCCGACGTGACGACCACGGCCGGCGCGCGCAGCTCGAACTCGCCGACGGCGACCCGCGGGGACGCCTTGCCGCGCTCGAGATCGCTGTCTTCGAGGACGGTGCCGCGGACGCCGACGGCCGTGCCGTCCTCGATGATCAGGTCGTCGACCTGGTGCCGGAACCGGAAGGTGACGAGGCCACCCCGCTCGGCGGCGAGCACCGGCTCGGCGAAGATCCGCACGACCTCCGGCCCGGTGCCCCACGTGAGGTGGAAGCGCGGCACCGAGTTGCCGTGCCCGTCCGCCGCGCCGGCACCGCGCTCGGCCCAACCGACCACCGGCGTGAACCGCAGGCCGAGGTCATGCAGGTATTCGCGCTTCTCCGTAGCCGCGAACCGGACGTACGCCTCGGCCCACTGCCGCGGCCAGTGGTCCTCGCGCTCGCGGTCGAAGCGGGCCGAGCCGAGCCAGTCGCGCAGCGCAAGGTCGAAGGAGTCCTTGATGCCCATCCGGCGCTGCTCGGGGCTATCGACGAGGAAGAGACCGCCGAGGGACCAGAAGGCCTGGCCGCCGAGGTTGTTGCGGTTCTCCTGGTCGACGACGACCACCCCCTTGCCGGCCTTCGTGAGTTCGTAGGTGGCGACGAGGCCCGCGAGGCCCGCCCCCACGACGATGACGTCAGCATCCCGGGTCATGCCCGAGAATCTATCCACCTCCGCGAGTTGTCCCGGCTTCGTCCGGCCATAGCCGGGCCTAGCCGGGACAACTTGTGGGTGAGCACTCGGGGAGGATCAGTCAGACGCCCAGCCCGGCGAGGCGGTCGGTCAGGAAGCGGCGCTCGACCTCGTTGTCGGTGAGCGTCAGCGCCTCCTCGTAGGCCACTCGCGCCTCGGCGGCGCGGCCGAGGCGGCGCAGGAAGTCGGCGCGCGACGCGGACAGGTAGGCGTAGGTGGCCAGCTGCGGCTCGTCGGCCAGCGCGTCGAGCTCGGCGAGCCCGGCGGCCGGCCCGCGCGCGAAGCCGACGGCCACCGCCCGGTTGAGCGCCACCACCGGCGACGGCCACACCTGGCCGAGCACCTCGTAGAGCGCGACGAGCTCGTCCCAGTCCGTGGCCTCCCAGCTCGGCGCCTCGGCGTGGACGGCCGCGATCGCCGCCTGCAGCGCGAACCGGCCGGGCGGGCGACGGCGCAGCGCCTCGTGCACGAGCGCGATGCCCTCGGCGATCTCCGCGCCGTCCCACTGCGTCCGGTCCTGATCGGCGAGCAGGATCAGCTGGCCGTCCTCGTCGACGCGGGTCGCGCGCCGGGCGTCGGTGAGCAGGATCAGCGCGAGCAGCCCGGCCACGTCCGCGTCCGCGGGCAGCAGGGTGCGCAGGATGCGGGCCAGGTCGAGCGCCCGCTCGACGAGGTCGCCGCGGCGCAGCCGCTCGCCGATCGGCGCGGTGTGCCCGGTGGTGAAGACGAGGTGGACGACGGCAAGCACGGCATCGATGCGGGCCGGCAACTCGGCTGCCGACGGCACCCGGTACGGGATCCCGGCGGCCGCGATCTTCTTCTTCGCGCGGGTGATGCGCGCAGCCATCGTCGCCTCGCTGACGAGGAACGAGCGGGCGACCTCGGCCGTGGTGAGCCCGCACAGCAGCCGCAGGGTCAGCGCGACGCGGGCGTCGGGCGCGAGCGCCGGGTGGCAGCAGGTGCAGATCAGCCGCAGCCGATCGTCGGGGATCTCGCCGTCGTCGAGTTGCGGTTCGTCGACGACGTCGTCGGCAATGATCATCGGCATCAGCCGCTGCCACGTCGACTCGCGGCGCAGCAGGTCCAGCGCCCGGTTGCGGGCCGCGGTCGTCAACCAGGCCGCCGGCTTGCCCGGCACCCCGCGTTCGGCCCAGGCGCGCAGCGCCGTGGCGTAGGCATCCTGGACGCATTCCTCGGCGAGGTCGATGTCGCGGGTCACGCGCACCGTCGCGGCGAGCACGAAGCCCCACTCGCGACGGTGCGCGTCTGCGACGGCGGCGGCGACCTCGGACACGACCTCGGACACGATCAGCGCAGCACCAGCACCGGGCGAACCTCGACGCCGCCGTGCGGAGCCGGCACGTCCGACGCGATCGCGATGGCCTCGTCGAGGTCGGCCGCCTCGATGACGTAGAAGCCGCCCAGTGCTTCCTTCGTCTCGACGAAAGGACCGTCGGTGACGGCCATGCTGCCGTCGCCGACCTGGATGGTGCGCGCGGATGCCGCCCGCTGCAGCGCATCCCCTGCCTTGATCGCCGCGCCGTGCTTCTCCTGGAACGCGCCGTGCTGCGCGAGCAGGTCCGCCCGCTCGGCGTCGGTGAGGTGATCGGATCGGGACTCGTCCTGGTACAGCAGGACCACGTACTCGCTCATCAGAACTCCGTCACGGGACGGACCTCGAGCCCGCCGAACGGGGCCGGGACCTGCCTGGCGAGCGCGAGCGCGGCGTCGAGGTCATCGGCCTCGATGAGGTAGTAGCCGCCGAGCGCCTCCTTTGTCTCGACGAACGGGCCGTCCGTGACCTGGACGCCCCCGGAGTCGTCCTTGCGCAGGCTCGTCGCGGTGCCGGTGGGCTGCAGCGCGTTGCCGGCGACGATCGAGTCGGCGCGGTCGAGGTTGAACTTGTAGTGGGCGGCCAGGGCCTGCTCGGTGCCGTCCGCCCCGTCGATCCATTGCTGCTCGTCCTCGTAGATCAACACGAGATATCTCGGCATGCCCGCTCCCTCTTGTCCGCGTCCGCCGATCGGACTCCCATCATGACGACGAGCGGGTCCCGACGGAATCGACAGGCCGCCTGGCACACTCGCAACCCATGGAGTGGAACCTGCGCACCTGTGCGCGACGGGGGCATGTCACCTACGCGGCGACCGAGCCGGAGTTCCGCGCCAAGCTCGAGGCGGACACCCCGCTCGGCGACGCGTGGCGCTGCCTGCGCTGCGGCACGTACGTCCTGGGCGAGCCGCACGGCAGCGGTCCCGCGGAGAACGCACCGGTCCTGTTGCGCGGCAAGGCGCTGCGGGCCGCGTTCATCCTGCGCGCGCTGGCCGTCGAGCGGTGGACGCGTGGCGCCATCCTGCTGCTGCTCGCCGCGGCCGTGTTCAAGCTGAAGAGCACCCAGGCGAGCATCAAGGAGCTGGTCGACCAGGACCTCACCGCGTTGAAGCCGTTCTTCAACCAGATCCACTTCAACGTCTCCGACTCGGCGACGGTGAACGCGATCGAGAAGGTGCTCAACGCCAAGCAGTCCACGCTCAACCTGATCGCGTTCGGCATCCTGTTCTACGGGTTGCTGCAGGTCGTCGAAGGAATCGGCCTGTGGGTGCTCAAGCGCTGGGGCGAGTACGTCGCGGTGGTCGGCACGACGCTGTTCATCCCGCTCGAGGTGTACGAGCTCACCGACAACATCAGCTGGCTGAAGATCGGCGCGCTGCTCGTCAACATCGCCGCGGTGCTGTACCTCGCCCTGTCCAAGCGGCTGTTCGGCATCCGTGGGGGGCACGCGGCGTACGAGGCCGCACTGCACGAGGTCTCGCTGCTCGAGGTCGAGCACTCCGCCGGGGTTGCGGCCTAGAGGCACGCGTACACCGCGCGCTGCAGCGAGGTCTCGCGCGGATCGTCGCTCAGCCGGATCCCAAGCCGGTTCGGCGCGTACGCGTAGCCCAGCTTCGCGTCCGGATCGGCGAACCCGAACGAGCCGCCCAGCCCGGGCGTCCCGTAGCTGTGCCCGCCCGGCGAGCCGAACCAGTGCTCGGGCACCGGCCGGCTGAACCCGAGCGCGAATGCCCGGCGGGCCCGCAGCAGCAGGTCGGGACCCGACGGCGCGGTGACCGGCGCGGCCAGCTCGGCGAGGGTCACGGCGTCGATGGGCAGCTTGGGCGACGCCGTCGCGGCCGCGCCGTAAAGTGCGGCGATGGAGCGTGGCGTGCCGACTCCGTTGGACGACGGTAGTTCCGGCGCGAGCACGTGCCGCTGCGTGAACCGGTCGGCCCGCGCCAGCGCCGGGTTCGACAGCGAGCGGTACGTGGGGCTGCGCTTGTCCAGGACCTGCCGGGCGAGCGACCAGGGCACGCCGGGCAGCTGGCGGAGCGCGGCGCGCGGGGCGAGCCGGCCGAGTACGGCGATGCGGTCGAGATCGACGTCGTCGGGCAGCCCGATGTACAGCGACAGGCCCAGCGGCTCGGCGAACTCCGCGGCCAGGATCTGCCCGATCGTCCGGCCCTGCGGGTCGACCCGGCGGGCCAGCTCGTTCTGGTAGAGCCCGAGGCTGATCGCGTGGTAGCCGTACCCGGTGCCGGGCGCCCACGCCGGGCGCTGCGCGGCGAGGATCGCGGCGAGCGCGTCGGCGTCGTGCAGGTGCCGGGTCCGCAACGGGGTGTCGACCACGGCAAGACCGGCCTCGTGCGCGAGGAGCTGCCGGACGGTGATCGCGTCCTTGCCCGCCGCGGCGAACTCCGGCCAGTAGTGCGCCACCCGTTCGTCCCAGTCGAGAACGCTCTTCGACCGCAGCGAGGCCATGACGAGCGCGGCGACGCCCTTGGTCGTCGAGAAGACCGGCACCATCGTGTCGCGCTCCCACGGCAAGCCGCGCGCGGTGTCGCGCACCCCGCCCCACAGGTCGACGACCGGCCGGCCGTCGCGGTACACCGCAAGCGCAGCGCCGATGTCGCCGCGGCTGGCGAAGTTGCGCCGGAACGCGTCCACGACCCGGCCGAAGCCCTCGTCGACGTCGCCACTGACAGCTGCCGGCATGAACCAGAGGTTACCCATCAGTAGCGTTTGGCCGCGCCGGCAGCCTGCCGATTCGGCAAGATGTGATGGTGCCCGACGCAAACGATCTCCTGCCGCTCCTGCGCGAGCGGTTGCTGGGCATGTACTCACCGCTGCTCGCCGGAACCAGCGCCAGCCTGCTGTTCACCGCGGGCGGGATGGCGAACTGGACCGTCGAGATCGAGGACGGCCGGGCCAGCGCCCGCCGCGGCGGTCCGCCGCGTCCGACAACGAGCGTGCGCGCCGCGCTGCCGGTGCTCACGGACGTGGTGGCCGGGGTTCGGTCCGGCGTCCAGGCGTTCCTGGACGGCGCACTCACCGTCCGCGGCAATCTCGCGCTCGCGCTGCAACTCGACGGCCTGTTCCCCGGCGAGACGCACGACGACACCCGGACGATCACCCGCACGGTCCGGGCCGGCGGCATCGAGACGTTCTACCTCGAGGCCGGGCCGGTCGACGCGCCGCCGGTGGTGCTCGTGCACGGCCTCAGCGCGACGAACGCGTCGATGCTCCCGCTGATCCCGGCGCTGTCGGAGGACTACCGCGTCCTCGCGCCGGACCTGCCCGGGCACGGCGGCACCGAGGCCACGAACTCATCGCACGCGGCGCGCTTCCTCGGCGACTGGCTGCTCGCATTCCTGCGTGAGACGTGCGACCGTCCGGCGGTCCTCGTCGGCAACAGTCTCGGCGGGCGCACGTCGCTCGAGGCGGCGCTCAACTCGCCGTTCGAGGTGCGCGGGCTCGTCCTGCTCTGCCCGGCCGTCGCGTTCCGCAGGCTGCGCCAGCTCGTGCCGTTCGTCCGGCTGGTGCCCGACGAGATCGCCGCGCTGCCGGTGCGGGTCCCCCGCCGGATGGCGATGCGCGGGCTGCGCGGGCTGTTCGCAGACCCGACGCGGTTGCCCGACGCCTGGTACGAGGCGGCGATGGACGAGTTCGTCCGGGTCGTGACGATGCGGCAGAACAGGCTGGCCATCTTCTCGGCGCTGCGGCACGTCTACCTGGACGAGCCCTTCGGCGAGAGCGGGTTCTGGGATCGGCTGCCCTCGCTCAAACCGCCCGCGCTCTTCGTCTGGGGCGAGAAGGACGTGCTCGTCCCGGCCGGCTTCGCGCGGTTCGTCGAGGAGGCGCTGCCGCACGGCCGGTCGGTGGTGCTCGAGGACTGCGGCCACGTCCCGCAGTTCGAGCACACCGAACAGACCGCCGCCCTGACCCGCGACTTCCTCGCCAGCCTCCCCTAGCTCGCCCATGATCACCCCCCGGCCCCGCCCACTCGCGACTTTGACCTCCCAAGCGTCGCTCCCAGTACCGATTTACGACGCTTGGGAGGTCAAAGTCGCGGTTTAGGGGGTATTTCAGAGGGTGGCGACGAGCTCGTCCGCCGCCGCATAGGGGTCTGTGCCGCCCGCCACCACCCGCGCCGCAGCGGCGTCCAGGGCCGCCGAACCGTGCACCTGTGCGAACCGCACCTTCACCGTGCCGAGCGCGATGGCCTCGATCTCGGCTGCCGCCCGGGCTCGCCGGCGGCGGGCGAGCTCGCCGTGCCCGTCCATCCACGCCCGGTGCTTCTCGAGCGCCTCGACGACCTCGTCGATGCCCTCGCCGCGCGCGGCGACCGTCTTCACGATCGGCGGCCGCCACGCCCCGGCGTCCGAGTGCCGGCCGCCCAGCGACTGCATGTGGCGCAGATCGCGGGCGACCTGGTCGGCGCCGTCCCGGTCGGCCTTGTTGACGACGTAGACGTCGCCGATCTCCAGGATGCCGGCCTTCGCGGCCTGGATGCCGTCGCCCATGCCGGGGGCGAGCGACGAGCAGCGTGGTGTCGGCCTGCGAGGCGATCTCGACCTCCGACTGGCCGACGCCGACCGTCTCGACGAGGATGACGTCGCAGCCGGCCGCGTCGAGCACCCGGATCGCCTGCGGCGCCGCCGCCGAAGCCCGCCGAGGTGGCCGCGGGTGGCCATCGAGCGGATGAAGACGCCGGGGTCGGTGGCGTGGTCCTGCATCCGGACGCGGTCGCCGAGCAGCGCCCCGCCGGAGAACGGCGAGGACGGGTCGACGGCCAGCACGCCGACCCGCTTGCCGGCCCCGCGCAGCACGGTGACCAGCGCCGAGGTCGAGGTGGACTTGCCGACGCCGGGCGAGCCGGTGAGCCCGACGACGTGCGCGTGCCCGCCGTACGGCGCGAGCGCAGCGATGACCTCGCGCAGCGCGGGGAGGCGTTCTCGACCAGCGAGATCAGCCGGGCCACGGCCCGCGGCTCGCCGTCTCGCGCCCGCCTCGACGAGATCACCGACGGCGGCATCGCGCCGCGAGACCGCCAAGGCCGAGATCAGGCCGACGGACTGGTCTACCGGTCGCCTCCGGCGACGTGCAGGATCAGCGCGTCGCCCTGGCCGCCGCCGCCGCACAGCGCCGCCGCGCCGGTGCCGCCGCCGCGCCGCCTCAGCTCCAGGCGAGGTGAGCGCGAGCCGGGCGCCGGACATGCCGATCGGGTGGCCGAGCGCGATCGCGCCGCCGTTGACGTTGACCTTTTCCTCGGAGACGCCGAGGTCCTTCATCGACTGCAGGCCCGACTGCGGCGAACGCCTCGTTGATCTCGATGAGGTCGAGGTCGCTGACGGTGAGGCCCTCCTTGCGCAGCGCGTGCTTGATCGCGTTCGACGGCTGCGACTGCAGCGAGTTGTCCGGGCCGGCGACGTTGCCGTGCGCGCCGATCTCGGCGATCCAGTCCAGGCCGAGCTCCTCGGCCTTCGCCTTGCTCATCACGACGACCGCCGCGGCGCCGTCGGAGATCTGCGAGGACGTGCCGGCGGTGATCGTGCCGTCCTTGGTGAACGCCGGGCGCAGCTTGGCCAGCGACTCGGCGGTGGTGTCGGCGCGGATGCCCTCGTCCTCGCGGAACACGACCGGGTCGCCCTTGCGCTGCGGGATCTCGACGGGGGTGATCTCCTCGTCGAACACGCCGTTCTTCTGGGCGGCGGCGGCGCGCTGGTGCGAGCGGGCGGAGAACTCGTCCTGCTCCTCGCGGCCGATGCCGAGCCTGGTGTTGTGCTTCTCGGTCGACTCGCCCATCGGGATGTTCTCGAAGGCGTCGGTGAGGCCGTCGTAGGCCATCGCGTCGAGCATCTCGACCGCGCCGTACTTGTAGCCCTCACGGGACTTCGGCAGCAGGTGCGGGGCGTTGGTCATCGACTCCTGGCCGCCGGCGACGACGATGTCGAACTCGCCGGCGCGGATCAGCTGGTCGGCCAGCGCGATGGCGTCGAGGCCGGACAGGCACACCTTGTTGACGGTCAGCGCCGGGACGATCATCGGGATGCCGGCCTTGACCGCGGCCTGGCGTGCCGGGATCTGGCCCGCGCCGGCCTGCAGCACCTGGCCCATGATCACGTACTGGACCTGGTCGGCGCGATGCCGGCCCGCTCCAGCGCGGCCTTGATGGCGAAGCCGCCGAGGTCGGCCCCGGAGAAGTCCTTCAGCGAGCCGAGCAGCCGACCCATGGGCGTGCGGGCGCCGGCGACGATGACCGATCCAGCCATATGACACATCCTCCTCGATGCCGTTACCCAGGACTTTAGTCAGTGAGCCGCGTCCGCCGAGTGTGAACAAGGGCACGCACGGTCGCCCGACTGTGGCTTGTCAGCGCTTTCAGTTGCCACGATGACCGGATGCCTGCCGCCGAGAGCCTTTTCACGCAAGATCGACCACGTCGGCATCGCCGTGCCCGACCTGGACGAGGCGATCGCGTTCTACCGCGACACCTTCGGCGTGGTCAGCGTCCACGAGGAGACGAACGAGGAGCAGGGCGTCCGGGAGGCGATGCTGGCGGTGGGCGACGGCACAACGCAGCATCCAGCTGCTCGCCCCGCTGTACCCGGGCTCCACGATCGCGAAGTTCCTCGACCGCAGCGGCCCCGGCGTGCAGCAGGTCGCCTACACGGTGGCCGACATCGACGCGGTGTCGGCGACGCTGCGCGCGCGCGGCCTGCGGCTGCTCTACGACGAGCCACGCCGCGGCACGTCGAACAGCCGGGTCAACTTCATCCATCCGAAGGACGCCGGCGGCGTGCTCGTCGAACTCGTCCAGCCCGCCGCAGCCGGCCCATGATCGGGACGACTCGGACATTACCGTCGAGTAACATGACCGCCAGCACGATCCGACACCCAGCGTGGAGGCCAGCGCGATGGACGAGATCCGCAACGCGATCCTGAGCGGCGAGTACGCCGCCGTCGCGGACCTGCCGGTGCCCGACAGCTACCAGGGCGTGCTCGTGCGCGCCGACGAGGCCGACATGTTCGACGGGCTCGCCACACGCGACAAGGACCCCCGCAAGAGCCTGCATCGTGCAGGACGTCCCGACCCCCGAGCTGGGCCCCGGCGAGGCCATCGTCGCCGTCATGGCCAGCGCCATCAACTACAACACCGTCTGGACGTCGATCTTCGAGCCCGTCCCGACGTTCGAGTTCCTCAAGCGCTACGGCAAGTACTCGTCGCTGACGAAGAAGCACGACCAGCCCTACCACGTGGTGGGCTCGGATCTCTCCGGCGTGGTGCTGCGCGTGGGGCCAGGCGTCACGAAGTGGACGCCGGGCGACGAGGTCGTCGCGCACTGCCTGTCCGTCGAGCTCGAGGACGCCGCCGGCCACGACGACTCGATGATGGACCCGCAGCAGCGCATCTGGGGCTTCGAGACCAACTACGGCGGCCTCGCCGAGCTCGCGCTCGTCAAGGCCAATCAGCTGATGCCCAAGGCCAGGCACCTGACCTGGGAGGAGGCCGCCTCACCCGGCCTGGTCAACTCCACCGCCTACCGGCAGCTCGTCAGCCACCACGGCGCGGGCATGAAGCAGGGTGACTTCGTCCTCATCTGGGGGGCATCCGGCGGTTTGGGTGGCTACGCGACGCAGTACGCGCTCAACGGCGGCGCGATCCCGGTGTGCGTCGTATCGTCGCCGGAGAAGGCCGACATCTGCCGGTCGATGGGCGCCGAGCTGATCATCGACCGCACCGCCGAGGACTACAAGTTCTGGGACGGACGACACGCAGAACCCGCGTGAGTGGAAACGGCTCGGCGCCAAGATCCGCGAGCTCACCGAGGGCGAGGACGTCGACATCGTGTTCGAGCACCCGGGGCGCGAGACGTTCGGCGCGTCCGTCTACGTCACCAGGCGCGGCGGCACGATCGTCACGTGCGCCTCGACCTCGGGGTTCATGCACGAGTACGACAACCGCTACCTCTGGATGTCGCTCAAGCGGATCGTCGGGTCGCACTTCGCGAACTACCGCGAGTCCTGGGAGGCGAACCGGCTGATCGGCCGCGGCCTGATCCACCCGACGCTGTCGCAGGCCTACCCGCTGGCCGAGACCGGCCAGGCCGCCTACGACGTGCACCGCAACCTGCACCAGGGCAAGGTCGGGGTGCTGTGCCTCGCCCCGGAGGAGGGCCTCGGCATTCACGACCACGAACTGCGCGCCAAGCACATCGATGCCATCAACCGGTTCCGTGGTGTCTGACGGCCGTCCCGCATATGGATCTTGGTACGCCTTTGGGTCTTGCCAGGTCCAAATGGGACGATGTGCGCCATGAGCGAGCCGACGTCCGACCTCTTGCCGCTCTACGAGGCGAGCCGGGGCTTCGACAGTGCGATGCGCGGCTACGACCGCGCGCAGGTCGATCGCGAGATCGGCCGTCTCGACGACGACCTGCGGGTCACCGCCGCCGAGCGCGACGCCGCGGCGGGCCGCAGCGCCGATCTCGCGGCACAGCTGGCAAGCGCGCAGGCGCAGATCGAGTCACTGCGCCGCCAGCTGCGCGCCGCCACCGAGACGGTCACCGCGGACAACGTCGACGAGCACGTCAAACAGATCCTGCAGAGCGCGCAGGCCGACGCCGTGCGGTTGCGCGACGAGGCAAGCAGCGAGGCCGAGCAGGTGCGCAACGGTGCCGCGGACAGCGCGGCACGCACCCGCTCGGCGGCGCAGGCCGAGGCCGAGCGGATCGTTGCGGAGGCCACCGCACGGCTCGCCGAGGCGGACGAGACGTTCCGCAGGCGGATCGCCGAGTCCGAGGCACACCGGGCCGAGATCGAGACGGCGCTGGCCGAGTCCGAGGCACGCACCCGTGCCGAAGAGGACCGGCTGTCCGCCGCAGCCGAGGCCGAGCGGCAGCGCCTGGACGTCGTGGCCGAGGACGCCCGCAAGCGCGCCGACCAGGACTTCGAGATCACGCTGCGACTGCGGCGCACGGCCGAGCTCGAGCAGCAGACCGAGCGGCAGGAGGCGGCGGACGCGAAGGCGGCCCAGACGATCGCGGACGCGCGGGCTACGGCCGAGCAGCTGGTCGCCGGCGCCACGGACGAGGTGCGCCGGCTGCACTCGGTCCGCGACGACACACACAGCCAGCTCGAGGTCCTGCACGGCAAGTTGCGCACCGCGCTCGACGAAGCCCGCGCCGCTACCCCGGACTAGCTGTAGTCGCGGAAGCCCTTGCCGGTCTTGCGGCCCAGCCGGCCGGCCGTCACGAGGTGCTCGAGCAGCGGGGCGGGGGCGAAGCCGGGCTCGCGGAACTCCTCGTACAGCTCGCGCTCGATTGCCAGCGAGACGTCGTTGCCCACGACGTCCAGCAGCTCGAAGGGCCCCATCGGATAGCCGCAGCCGACCTTCATCGCCGAGTCGATGTCGTCGGCGGTCGCGTAGTGCCCCTCCAGCATCTTGACCGCGTCGTTCAGGTACGGGAACAGCAGCGCGTTGACGATGAACCCGGCCCGGTCGCCGCAGCGCACCGCGTGCTTGCCGATCTTCTTGGTGACGTCGAGGACGGTCGCCTCGACGTCGGCGGCGGTAGAGACCGTGCTGACGACCTCGACGAGCCGCATGACCGACGCCGGGTTGAAGAAGTGCATGCCGATGACCTCGGACGGCCGGGACGTCGCCGCCGCGCACTCGATCACCGGCAGGCTCGACGTCGTGGTGGCGAGCACGGTGCCCGGCGTGCAGATGTCGTCGAGGTTCGCGAACAGCGCCTGCTTCACCGCGAGGTCCTCGACGACGGCCTCGACGACGAGGTGGACGGACGGCGAGGTCGTCCAGCGACGTGGTGCCCTTGAGCCGGCGCGAGCGCGGCGTCGCGCTCGGCCTCGCTGAGCTTGCCGCGCTGTACGGCCTTCTCCAGCGAGCGGGTGATCGCACTGATGACGGCGTCGACCTTGCTCGGCCGAGCGGGCGACGAACGTGACGTCGTAGCCGGCCTTGGCGAACACCTCGACGATGCCGGTGGCCATCGTGCCGGAGCCGACGACGCCGACGCTGCGACACCGTCGCGGGCGCCCTCGATCACGCCGTTTGCCGGCGGTGTCTGCGGCGTCGGCGACGATGTTCGGCGAGTCCGGGCGCGTCGTAGGTGTAGAAGCCGCGCCCGGTCTTGCGGCCGAGCAGACCCGCGGTGATCATCTGCTTGAAGAGTCGGCGCGGGCGCGTGCAGGCGGTCGCGGCACTGCCGGTAGATCGTGTCGAGGATCTCGTAGGCGGTGTCGAGGCCGATCAGGTCCAGCAGCGCGAGCGGGCCCATCGGCAGCCCGCAGCCGAGCTTCATCGCGGCGTCGATGTCCTCGCGCGATGGCGTAGCGCGACTCGAACAGCGACACCGCGTGGTTGAGGTAGCCGAACAGCAGCGCGTTGGCGATGAAGCCGGCGCGGTCGCCGACCGTGACGTCGCACCTTGCCGAGCTGCGCGGCGAACGCCTCGACGTCGTCGACGACGTCCTGCTCGGTGACGACCGTGCGGATGACCTCGACGAGCTTCATCACCGGCGCCGGGTTGAAGAAGTGCATGCCGACGACCTTGCCCGGCCGGCCGGTCGCGACCGCGATCTCGGTGACCGACAGCGAGGAGGTGTTGCGTCGCCAGGATGGTGTCGGGCTTGCAGATGCTCGTCGAGCGTCGCGAAGATCGTCCGCTTGAGGTCGAGCTGCTCGGGCACCGCCTCGATGACGAGATCGCACGTCGGCGAGTGCCGACAGCTCGACGCTGTAGGTGATGCGGTCGAGCAGGCGCCTGCTGTTCGTCGGCGGTGAGCTTGCCGCGCTCGACCGCGCGGCCGGTGGAGTTCTCGATGTGCGTCGCGCCCGCGCGCGATGCTGTCGTCGTCCTTCTCGACGCCGACGACGTCGAGCCCGGTGCGGGCGAAAACCTCGACGATGCCGGCGCCCATCGTGCCGAGCCCGACCACGCCGACCTGCTTGAACTCCCGTGCCATGAACACGTCCTCCTGGCTGTCTTCCGCGTCTCGAGCCAACCGCCGAACCCTAGTCTGCCCGGTGCGCCGGCGCCGCCCGACCGCGGGCAGGTTCACCGGCGCCGATTGTCCGAATTGACCACGAACGGCGGCTCAGAACAGCCTGGCGGATGCGTCGTCGACGCCGCGCAGCGCGTCGTAGTCGAGGACGAGGCAGCGCGATGCCGCGGTCTTCGGCCAGCGTGCGGGCCTGCGGCTTGATCTCCTGCGCCGCGAACACGCCGCGCACCGGTGCGAGCAGCGGGTCGCGGTTGAGCAGCTCGAGGTAGCGGGTCAGCTGCTCGACGCCGTCGATCTCGCCGCGCCGCTTGATCTCGACGGCGACGGCAGCGCCGGCCGGCGTCGCGCGCCAGGATGTCGACCGGGCCGATCGCGGTCGTGTACTCGCGGCGCACCAGGCGGTACCCCTCGCCGAGCTTGTGGATCTGCTCGGCGAGCAGCCGCTGCAGGTGGGCCTCGACGCCGTCCTTGACCAGGCCGGGGTCGACGCCGAGGTCGTGCGCCGAGTCGTGCATCGACGTCGTCGATGGTGACGATCAGCTGCTCGCCGGCCTTGTTCGTGCACCGTCCAGGCTGGTGTCGGTCCTCGACCAGCGTGCACGGCGGGCTCATCCAGTTCAGCGGCTTGTAGGAGCGGCCGTCGGAGTGCACGAGCACCGAGCCGTCCGCCTTGACCATGAGCAGCCGGGTGGCGAGCGGCAGGTGGGCGGTCAGCCGACCCGACGTAGTCGACGCTGCAGCGGGCAATGACGAGGCGCACAGGACGCGACGCTACCCCCGCCTGAAGACCCCCGCTGCCACGCCCCGCGGTGGCTGCGCGGGTATTCAGGACGGTCAGAGCGCGGGCGGCCTCGATGGCGTCGACGATCTGGCCGAGCACGTCGGTGATCTCGAAGTCCTTGGGCGTGAAGACCCGCGCGACGCCGGCCGTCGAGCAGCGCGCACCGCGTCCGCGTCGGGGATGATCCCGCCGACGACCACGGGGACGTCGTCGAGGCCCTGCGCGCGCAGCCCGGGCACCACCTCCGGGACGACGCGACAGGTGCGAGCCGGACAGCACCGACAAGCCGACGACGTCGACGTCCTCCTCGACCGCGGCCGCGACGATCTGCGCCGGGGTGAGCCGGATGCCCGAGTAGACGACCTCGAAGCCGGCGTCACGCGCGCGCACCGCGATCTGCTCGGCGCCGTTGGAGTGCCCGTCCAGACCCGGCTTGCCGACCAGGAACTTCAGCGGCCGGCCGAGCTGCTCGCCCAGCGCGCGCACCCGGCGCTGCACGTCGGTCAGCTCGCCTTCGTGCCCCCCGCCGCTGGCGCCGGCCACGCCGGTCGGCGGGCCGGTACTCGCCGAACACCTCGCGCAGCACGCCGGCCCACTCCCCCACGGTGACGCCGAGCCGCGCGCACGCGAGCGACGCCTCCATCAGGTTCTCGTCGGTCTTGGCGGCGTCGCGCAGCGCGGTGAGCGCGTCCTCGACCGCGGCGCGCGTCCCGTCCGGCCCGCCACTCGCGGACCGCCTCGCTTGGCAGCCTCCTCGACCGCCGGGTCGACGGTCAGGATGCCGCCGTCGGCGTCCTCGACCAGCGGGTTCGGCTCGGTCTCGGTGAACCTGTTGACCCCGACGACGACGTCCTCGCCGGACTCGATCCGGCGGCGGCGCAGCGCGAGGGAGGAGACCAGCGCCGACTTCAGGTAGCCGGACTCGACGGCCGCGACCGCACCGCCCATCTCGAGGATCCGGTCGATCTCCGCGCGGGCGCCGTGCGCGATCTCCGCCACCTTGGCCTCGACGACGAGCGAGCCGTCGAACAGGTCGTCGTACTCGAGCAGGTCGGACTCGAACGCCAGCACCTGCTGCATGCGCAGCGACCACTGCTGGTCCCACGGCCGCGGCAGGCCGAGCGCCTCGTTCCAGGCCGGCAGCTGCACCGCGCGGGCCCGGGCGTCGCGCGACAGCGTGACGGCGAGCATCTCGAGCAGGATGCGGTTGACGTTGTTCTCCGGCTGCGCCTCGGTCAGCCCGAGCGAGTTGACCTGCACGCCGTAGCGGAACCGGCGGTGCTTCGCGTCCTGGACGCCGTAGCGCTCGCGAGTGATCTCGTCCCACAGCTGGCCGAACGCGCGCAGCTTGCACATCTCCTCGACGAAGCGCACGCCGGCGTTGACGAAGAAGGAGATGCGGGCGACGACGTCACCGAACTTCTCCGGCGGCACCTGCCCGGAGTCGCGCACCGAGTCGAGCACGGCGATCGCGGTGCACAGCGCGAAGGCGACCTCCTGCACCGGCGTCGCGCCGGCCTCCTGCAGGTGGTAGCTGCAGATGTTGATCGGGTTCCACTTCGGGACGTTCGCCACCGTGTACGCGATCATGTCGGTGATCAGCCGCAGTCGACGGCGCCGGGCGGGAAGACGTAGGTCCCCCGCGACAGGTACTCCTTGATGATGTCGTTCTGCGTCGTGCCGGAGAGCTTGCGCGAAGTCGGCACCGTGCTCCTCGGCCACGGCCAGGTAGAGCGCCAGCAGGTACATCGCCGGCGCGTTGATCGTCATCGACGTGTTCATCTCGGTCCATGGGGATGCCGTCGAACAGCGCCCGGACGTCGCCGATGTGCGAGACCGGCACGCCCGACCTTGCCGACCTCGCCGCGGGCCAGCTCGGCGTCCGGGTCGTAGCCGGTCTGGGTCGGGAGGTCGAACGCGATCGACAGACCGGTCTGGCCCTTCGCCAGGTTGCGCCGGTACAGCGCGTTCGACTCCGTCGGCCGACGAGTGGCCGGCGTAGGTCCGCATCAGCCAGGGCGGTCGCGGTTGTCGTCCGTGGGAAAGGGCATTCGGGCACCTCCATGGGCAGCTCCCTAGTTTATTCGGACGTCCCATGAACCGGCGGGCCGACTGTGGCCGACCTCGCAGCGCCGTCTGGCACGCTAGTCGGCGTGTCCCAGCGCTATGTGTTCCGCAGCGAGTGGCGGGTCGCCGCCTCGCCGGACGAGGTGTACGGGGCCCTCGCGGACGTCGCAGTCCTACCCCGACTGGTGGCGGCAGGTGCGCAGCGCGCGGTGGATCGACGACCATTCCGGCGAGCTGACCTGCCGCAGCCTGCTCCCGTACGACCTCACGTTCGTGATCGAGCGCGATGTCGAGGATCCGGTGGCGCGCGTCCTACGCGGACGGCTGATCGGCGACCTCACCGGGGAAAGCCAGTGGACGGTGACGGCCCACAA
Source organism: uncultured Actinomycetota bacterium (assembly GCA_963797455.1). Classification (GTDB taxonomy): domain Bacteria; phylum Actinomycetota; class Actinomycetes; order Mycobacteriales; family Jatrophihabitantaceae; genus Jatrophihabitans. The sequence continues at coordinate 592,727 of CAWCPK010000002.1, forward strand.
CGGCGGTTCGGTGGCGGTGTTCGACGAGGACGTCGCGGTGGGCAAGGGCATGCTCCGGGCGGCGGGGCTGGTCGCCAGGCCGGCGCTGAAGTTCAACCACGGGCTGATGATGCGCTCGGGGGAAGCCGGGCTGCGTCGCCTCCTGGAGCCAGGCTGAGCAAACATGCCGCATCGGCGCCGGCGTGGGACACTTCTTACGCGATGTTCATATGCCTCCGGTTGCGCCCATGACCGTGCCAGCCCACACGACCACCACCTACGCACCGCCGCAGGGCTGCACACGCGCCCAGCGCAGTCGGGCCTGGGCGGTGCACGCGTTCACCACCCTCGGCATCGTCGCCGCGATGCTCGCGCTGCGTGACGTGCTCACCGGGCACCCGACTACGCGATCGTGCTGGATGCTGCTCACGCTGCTGATCGACGGCGTCGACGGGCCGATCGCCCGCGCACTCGAGGTCGAGGCGCGAGTGCCGCGCATCGACGGGTTCATGCTCGACCTGATCATCGACTACGTCACCTGCGTCGATCGTCCCGGCGTGCTTCATGTACGAGTTCAAGGTCGTGCCGCAGAACAACTTCGGCATCGCGGTGCTGTGCGTGATGGTGTTCACGTCGGCGATCTGGTTCGCCCGCAAGGACATGATGACCGACGACTACTGGTTCCGCGGCTTCCCGGCGGCGTGGAACCTCATCGCGCCGGTGATGTTCCTGCTCGAGGCGCGCACCTGGGTCGGCGCGGTCACTCACCCTCGTCCTGTCGGTCCTGTCGCCTGACGAACATGCCCGTTCCCGCACATCGCCCGTGCCCGCTTGCTGCGCCCGTACACCGTCGCCGGTCACGATCTGCCTGGCTCACCGGCCTCGTCATCGGCATAATCGCCTACCCGTCGCACTACTATTTCGTGCGCATCATGCTCTACATCGGCAGCGGCTATTTCGCCCTGCTTGCCGGCCTGCGCGCGCTGCACGACCGTCGGGAGGCGCAGGCCGCAACTCGGGCATGATGGCCCGGTGAGCAGCCTGCCGCCCGCGGTACTGGCGCTGATCGTCGTCGGGCTGCTCGCGCTCGTCACCCACTGGGTCTTCCGCCCGTCGCGTCCCAACCGCATTCGCAACCGCCCACCCGACGCCACAGACGCCGACGACCTCGGGCTGCTCACGGTCGTGGTCAGCGGGCTCACCCGTGCGGATGCACTCGACCGGCGCGCGCTGCTCGGCCGGGCGGGCATCCGTTCGTCGATGTCCGCCCGCCGGGACGGCACGCTGGACGTCCTGGTGTTTCACGCGGACGCGGACAAGGCGCGGATCCTGCTCGGGCCGTAGCCGCCGGTTCAGCCGCCGAAGGTCGTCGACTCGACCCGCTCGACCTGCGCCCCGAGGCCGCGCAGTTGCTCCTCGAAGCGGACGTAGCCGCGGTCGATGTGGTGGACCTCGGCCACCTCGGTGACACCGTCGGCGACGAGTCCGGCGATGACGAGCCCGACGCCGGCGCGGATGTCGGTCGCGCGGACCGGTGCGCCGGACAGCCGCTCCTGGCCGCGGACGACCGCGTGGTGGCCGTCGGTGCGCACGTCCGCACCCATCCGGGCGATCTCGTCGCAGAACATGAAGCGCGCCTCGAACAGGTTCTCGGTGATCATCGCCGTGCCGTCGGCGACCGACAGCGCCGCGATCGCCTGCGGCTGCAGGTCGGTGGCCAGGCCCGGGTAGGGCAGCGTGACGACGTCGAAGCTCTTCGCCCGGTGGTCGATCGCGACCCGGAATCCGTCGGCCAGCACCTCGACGTCGCCACCGGCCTGGGCGACCTTGTCGAGCGCGATCTCGAGATGGTCGGCGTTGGCGCCGCGCACGGTGATGTCGCCGCGCGTGGCCAGGGCCGCCATCGCCCAGGTGCCGGCGACGATCCGGTCGGCGACCGCATCGTGGCTCGTCGGGTCGCAGCTCGTCGACGCCGGTGATCTCGAGGGTGGACGAGCCGATGCCGTCGATCTGCGCGCCCATCGCTACGAGCATCCGGCACAGGTCGACGATCTCCGGCTCGCGAGCGGCGTTGTCGATGACAGTGGTGCCCTTCGCGAGCACCGCGGCCGTCATGATGTTCTCGGTGGCGCCGACGCTCGGGAAGTCCAGCCAGATCGACGCACCGCGCAGGTCTGGTGCCTCGGCGACGATGTAACCGTGCTCGGTTCGGATGTCGGCACCCATCCGTTCCAACCCGGCGAAGTGCATGTCGAGCGGACGCGAGCCGATCGCGTCACCCCCGGGCAGCGCCACCCGCGCATGCCGGGTGCGGGCCAGCAGCGGTCCGAGCACGCAGATCGAGCCGCGGATCTTGCGGACGAGCTCGTACGGCGCTTCGGAGTTGAGCACCTCCGGCGTGCTGATCGTGACGCGGTCGATCGAGTCGTGCTCGGACTCGACGACCGCGCAGCCGAGCCGTTCGAGCAGTTCGCGCATGATCGTGACGTCGGAGATCGCCGGCAGGTTGCCGAGCGTGGTGTCCCCGGGCGCGAGCAGCGCCGCCGCCATCAGCTTCAGCACGCTGTTCTTCGCGCCGACGACCTCCACCGTCCCGGCGAGGCGGGCCCCGCCGGTCACTCGCAGAACCTGCACCCGGTCAGGCTACCGTCGTCTCGTGGCCATACATCTCACGCGCATCTACACCAAGACCGGCGACGACGGCACGACCGCGTTGGGTGACATGTCACGTGTCCGCAAGACCGATCCGCGGGTGGGCGCCTACGCGGATTGCGACGAGACCAACGCCGCCATCGGAGTGGCGCTGGCCCTCGGCGGACTGCCCGAGCCGGTGGCCGCCGTGCTGCGGACGATCCAGAACGACCTGTTCGACCTGGGCGCGGACCTGTGCACGCCGGTGGTGCCCGATCCAGTCCTCGGCGACAGCCGAAAAGCGGTATCAGGCCCGCCACTGCGCGTCGAGGCGTCCTACGTGGAGCGGCTCGAGGGTTGGTGCGACCAGTTCAACGCCGACCTGCCGAAGCTGGCCAGCTTCATCCTCCCGGGCGGCACGCCGGGTGCCGCGCTGCTGCACCAGGCGCGGACCCTCGCCCGCCGGGCCGAGCGCAGCGCCTGGGCGCTCGTCGAGGCCGATCCGGAGCGCACCAACCGCACCGCGGTGCTGTATCTGAACCGGCTCTCGGACCTGCTGTTCATCCTCACCCGGGTCGCCAACCCGGGTGGCGACGTCCTCTGGAAACCCGGCGGGGAACGCTGAGATATTCGGCGCCGCCGGTGATCGTCGTCATGGGCGTGGCGGGGTGCGGCAAGTCCACCGTGGGCCGGGTCCTGGCCGATCGGCTCGGCTGGGACTTCGGCGAGGGCGACGACCTGCACCCGGCCGCGAACGTCGCGAAGATGGCCGCCGGGCGGCCGCTCACCGACGGCGACCGCAGGCCCTGGCTGGCCCTGGTGCGCGGCTGGATCGACGAGCACGTCGCAGCCGGGCAGCCCGGGGTGCTCACCTGCTCGGCCCTCAAACGCGCGTACCGCGACGTCCTGCGCGACCCGCACGTCGTGTTCGTCCACCTCAGCGGTGGCCGCGCCCAGCTCGCCGCCCGGCTCGCCGCGCGCCGGGGCCACTACATGCCCGTCGCCCTGCTGGATTCTCAGCTCGCCGACCTGGAGCCGCCAGGCCCGGACGAGCAGGCGCTGACGGTCGACATAGCCGCGCCGCCTGCCGACCAGGCTGCGAGGATCGTGGCCGTACTCGGTCTCGGCTGAACTCAGCAGGACGTGTCGGCGCGGGTGCCCGAATCGTGGCTCGACCGTCGTTTGATCTTGCCTCTGCACAGGCACAGCGTGTCTCTGGTTCCGTACTACGCGCGTCATGCTTATCCGGTTAGATCAGGTGAGCTGGGAAGGGCTCGGGTCTGGCGACGATCTGCCGGTAGGTGGTTGGCGGCTGTTGGGCTTGTAAGCCGAGCAGGGTCTGGAAGGCGGCCATCGGGGTGCGGCGGCGGTTGAACCGGAAGGCGTACTCGTCGAGGTAGACCTGTAGGTGTTCACCGGACACGCCGCGGTGGGTGCCTCGCAGCCAGCTCTTGAGGTTGGAGATCACCCGGTGCACGCGGGGCAGGATCTCGTCAATGTCCGCACCGGCGGCGCGAGCGGCAAGTTGGCTGTGCGGGCGATGCTGGTAACCGTGGCTGGGCAGCGGTCGGTAGCCGCGGAAGCCGTCAGTGTGCACGATCGCGCCGGCGGTGATGTTGGCGCGGACGAAGCCGGTCAGGGTGGGGCCGGAGGCGTCGGGAACGACGGCCAGCCGCACCCGGCCGCTGGCGGTGCCCCGGACCTCTACGGCCACCACGACCAGGGCTTTGTCGCCATGTTGGCGTCCGCCGCGCAGGCCGGCTTCGGGCCCGCCGATGTAGCACTCGTCGACTTCGACCTCGCCGCTCAGCGGATCGCGTTCGGGGTTGACCATCGCCCGGCGCAGCTTGTGCAGCATCATCCAGGTCGTCTCATAGCGACTCAGCCCGAGCTGGCGTTGCAGCTGCAGCGCCGACACCCCCGGCGTTGGGGTGCTCATCAGGTAGGCCGCCCAGAACCACAGATGCAGCGGCGTGCGCGTCTTGTGCAGCACCGTGCCCGCGGTCAGCGACGTCTGCCGATGACAGGCCGCGCACTCCCACAACACCCGGCGCTTGGTCACCGGCCAAGCGTGCTCATGTCCGCACCGCGGACAGCGGAAGCCGTCCGGCCAACGCGACTCGAACAGGTACTGCGTGCAGGCCTCGTCGTCGGGAAACCAGCGCTGGAACTCAACGACCGTCCGGGGGAAGTCAGGACGCGGCATTTGCCCAAGCTACCTGACCTAACCGGATAAGCATGACGCGCGTATTACACATCGCGACACACCACCTTCTGCCGCCGCGGGTGGTTCAGGTTCAGCTGAACCGCCGCCGCGACACCCGAGCGGCACCGAAAAGCACCGATGACCGAGTCTGCGGTGGGGCGTTAGTCCCTGGTGGAGATCGGGAATGCGCGCTTCGATGGAAGTGGCAGATGATCCTGCCGGAGAGCCGATGTCGCCATGGCCGCAACCCGAGGGCTGGTGCTCCCGCACTTTGTGGAGCCGTCCCGCGAACCGCCCGCGCCGGACCCCTGGGTGCGTCGATTCGGCGCCACGGAGCGGTTTGCGCACTGGTGGACGGTCGCCTTCGTCGCCACCGCGCTGCTGTCCGGTCTGGGGATTGGCGACGACGGCGGCGGGCCGATCCTGGTCGTGCACGTCGCGGCGGTCGTTCTACTGGGCTTGGGTCTCGTCGGTGTGCTGGTGTTCGGGGACACGAGCGCCCTTCTGGCAGCCGCGCGGCGGCTGTTCGTCCTCGACCGCCGCGACCGCCAGTGGCTCGTCGCTGCCGCGCGCCACCCGCTGGCCCGTCGCCAGGCCCCCGAGTGGGGCATGTTCAATGCCGCCCAAAAGGTGCTTGCGTGGCTGCTGTCCGCGGCTGTCGCCGTTGTGATCGGCACGGGCGTGCAGTCGTGGGCATCCGGCGGAGAGGGCGGTCTGCACGACACGTTCGCGCTGGTGACCGTTGTCTTGCTCGGCTGCCACGTGTTCATGGCCGTCGTGAACCCGAGTACCCGGCCCGCCCTGCGCGGCATGGTGCGCGGTTACGTGAGCCGCTCATGGGCCGCAACACATCACGCGCGATGGCTTCGCGAGACCGACGAGCAACTGCACAGCTGACGGCGCCGGCCGCCGATTACGCCGGGCCGCACTCGGCGCGGTTCAGAGCGGCGCGGAGGACTCCAGCCACGACACGAAGCCGGTGAAGGCGCTGTCGCCGATGGCAAACGCGACCGTCTCACCGTCGACTCGACATTCGATGACCACGACGGTCGGTGGCAGGGAGCCGCGCTCCGAGTCGGACGGCTCGCGCCGGCCGAGCACCTCGACGTGGCCGCGCCGCAGCACGCGTGAGGGCCTGGTACCGACGCCGAATGCGCGGTAGAAGCGCAGTTCGCCGCCCTGATAGCGCCCGACGCCGTAGAGCCAGCGGTGGCCGCGCTGCATCGCGAGCGGCATGGCCCCGGTCGCGCGCAGCATGTGCCGCTGCCGCGCCAGGATCGCGGCGCTGACCACCACCAGCACCACAGCCGCGCCCAGCACGATCAGGTCGACGGTGTGCACGGCGGTCGGCTATCGGCGTCGTACGGTCAGACTTGCTCGCCGAGGGCCCGCAGCCGGGACAGCGCCCTGTTGCGCGCGTCCTCCGACTCCGGACCGCCGCCTCGTTCCGCGCTGGTCAGCGCGTCCCGGGCGCGTGCCGCGTCGATGTCGTCGGCCAGTTCGGCCTGTTCGGCAAGGACGGACACCCCGTGGTCGCTGGAACCACCGTGCACGAACAGGAAACCGCCGTGCACCGCCACGCTCAGATCCTCACCGCTCTCCTGCTCGATCCGCACGGGGTACCCCGGCTCGAGGGCACCGAGCAACGGCGTGTGGCCGGGCAGAACGCCGAGCTCGCCGTCGGTGGTGCGCGCGTACACCGCTTTGGCCTCGCCCGACCAGATCGGCGCCTCGATCGAGACCAGCTCCACGTGCATCGTCGACATCGAAGGTCCTACTGGTTCTTCAGCTCGTGTGCCTTGCGCTCGAGATCCTCGAGGCCACCACACATGAAGAACGCCTGCTCCGGGTAGCTGTCGAACTCACCGGCGCACAGCTTCTTGAACGAGTCGATCGTCTCCTCGACGGGCACGAACGAACCGGGGATGCCGGTGAACTGCTCGGCGACGAAGGTGTTCTGCGACAGGAACCGCTCGATGCGTCGCGCCCGGCCGACGATGACCTTGTCCTCTTCGGAGAGCTCGTCGATGCCGAGGATCGCGATGATGTCCTGGAGCTCCTTGTAGCGCTGCAGGATCTGCTTGGTCCGCTGCGCGACGTCGTAGTGCTCTTGGCCGATGTACTGCGCGTCGAGGATCCGCGAGGTGGAGTCGAGCGGGTCGACCGCCGGGTAGATGCCCTTCTCCGAGATCGGCCGGGACAGCACCGTGGTGGCGTCGAGGTGCGCGAACGTGGTGTGCGGCGCCGGGTCGGTGATGTCGTCGGCGGGGACGTAGATCGCCTGCATCGAGGTGATCGAGTGACCACGCGTCGAGGTGATCCGCTCCTGCAGCTGGCCCATCTCGTCGGCCAGCGTGGGCTGGTAACCCACCGCGGAAGGCATCCGGCCCAGCAGCGTCGACACCTCCGAGCCGGCCTGCGTGAACCGGAAGATGTTGTCGATGAACAGCAGCACGTCCTGCTTCTGGACGTCGCGGAAGTACTCGGCCATCGTCAGCGCCGAGAGCGCCACGCGCAGCCGGGTGCCCGGCGGCTCGTCCATCTGGCCGAAGACGAGCGCGGTCTTCTCGATGACGCCGGACTCGGTCATCTCGTTGATCAGGTCGTTGCCCTCGCGGGTGCGCTCGCCCACGCCGGCGAACACCGACACACCGCCGAAGTTCTCCGCGACGCGGTAGATCATCTCCTGGATCAGCACCGTCTTGCCGACGCCGGCGCCGCCGAACAGGCCGATCTTGCCGCCGACCACGTAGGGGGTGAGCAGGTCGAGCACCTTGATGCCGGTCGCGAACATCTCGGTCTTGGACTCGAGCTGGTCGAACGGCGGCGGGTCGCGGTGGATCGGCCACCGCTCCATGATGTCGAGCTCGGACGCCTTGACGTCCAAGGGCTCGCCGAGGCAGTTGAAGACGTGGCCCTTGGTGACGTCGCCGACCGGCACCGTGATCGGCGAGCCGGTGTCGAACACCTCGGCGCCACGCACCAGACCGTCGGTCGGCTGCAGGGCGATGGCGCGCACCATGTCGTCGCCGATGTGCTGCGCGACCTCCAGGGTGAGGGTCTTGGACAGCTCGCCCAGCTCGATCTCGGTGGTCAGCGCCTGGTTCAGCTGCGGGATCGTGTCGCGCCCGAACTCGACGTCGACGACCGGGCCGATCACCCGGACGACGCGGCCGGTGGCAGTCGCGTTGGTGTCATTGCTGTCCTTGCTGACGTCAACGGCGGTCATTGTTCGCTCCCTGCTGCGGCGAGGGCGTCGGCGCCGCCGACGATCTCGCTGATTTCCTGGGTGATCTCGGCCTGGCGGGCCTGGTTCGCCAGCCGGGTGTAGGTCTTGATCAGATCGGTGGCGTTGTCGCTCGCCGACTTCATTGCCCGCCGGCGCGCGGCCGACTCCGACGCCGCCGACTCCAGCATCGCGGAGAAGATCCGCGAGCTGATGTAGCGCGGCAGCAGCGCGGCGACCAGTCCGGCCGGCTCGGGTTCGAACTCGTAGGACCCCTCCGGCTCGCTCGTCGCGCCGCCCTCGGCCGCGGCGCTCGCGTCACACCCTGCACCGGCGACACCTGCGTCGCGGTCGGCGTCTGCGTGACGGAGTTGACGAACCGGGTGTAGACGACCCACAACTCGTCGATGCCCTGGCGGCCGTCCTCGTCCTGGCCCTCCGACGTCGCGCTCAACGCCGCGACGACCGCTTCGGTGGCGCCACGGGCGTCGGCGAACTTGGGCTGTTCGGAGAAGCCCGTCCACGAGCCGGCCAGCTCGACGCGCCGGAACCGGTAGTACGCCACGCCCTTGCGGCCGATGACGTAGCGCTCGACCTCTCTGCCCTCGCCGGTCAGCCGATCGGCCAGCTCGTTCGCGGACTTGATTGCGTTGGCGTTGTAGCCGCCCGCCAGTCCGCGGTCGCTGGTCACCAGCAGGATGCCGGCCCGCCGCGCGTTCTCGACGCCGGTGAGCATCGGGTGCGACAGCGTCGGGTCTCCGCTGAGCCGGGCGAGCGCGCTGCTCAGCTCGTTGGCGTACGGCTTGGCGCTGTTCACCCGCGCCTGCGCCTTGACGATGCGCGACGCGGCGATGAGCTCCATCGCCTTGGTGATCTTCTTCGTCGACTCGACGGATTTGATCCGCCGTCGATACACCCGAAGTTCGGCACCCATCTGCGGTACCTAGCCCGCGGACTTCGTGGTCGGCTGGAACTGCTTCTTGAACTCCTCGACAAGCCCGTCGAGCTGCGTCGCGAGCTCGTCGTCGAACTTCTTGGCCGTGGCGACGGTGTCGTAGAGTCCCGGCGCCTTGTGGCCGACGAAGTCGAGGAACTCGGTCTCGAAGCGACGCACGTCGCCGACCTCGATGTCGTCGAGCTTGCCGGTGGCGCCGGCCCAGATCGAGACGATCTCGCGGCCGACCGGGAACGGCGACGAGGCGGGCTGCTTCAGCAGCTCGACGAGCCGGGCACCGCGGGCCAGCTGCTGCTGGCTCGCCCTGTCGAGGTCCGAGCCGAACGCGGCGAACGCCTCGAGCTCGCGGTACTGCGCGAGGTCGACCCGCAGTCGCCCGGCAACGTCCTTCATCGCCTTCGGCTGCGCGGCGCCACCCACGCGCGACACCGAGATGCCGACGTTGACCGCGGGCCGGACGCCGGAGTTGAACAGGTCCGTCTCGAGGAAGCACTGCCCGTCGGTGATGGAGATGACGTTGGTCGGGATGTAGGCCGACACGTCGTTGCCCTTGGTCTCGATGATCGGCAGGCCGGTCATCGAGCCGCCGCCCAACTCGTCGGAGAGCTTCGCGCAGCGTTCGAGCAGCCGGCTGTGCAGGTAGAAGACGTCGCCCGGGTACGCCTCGCGGCCCGGCGGGCGGCGCAGCAGCAGCGAAACCGCGCGATAGGCCTCCGCCTGCTTGCTCAGGTCGTCGAAGATGATCAGCACGTGCAGGCCCTGGTACATCCAGTGCTGGCCGATGGCCGAACCGGTGTACGGGGCGAGGTACTTGAAGCCCGCGGAGTCCGACGCCGGCGCGGCGACGATCGTCGTGTACTCCATCGCGCCGGCGGCTTCGAGCGTGTCGCGGGCCGCGGCGATCGTGGAGCCCTTCTGGCCGATCGCGACGTAGATGCAGCGCACCTGCTGCTTCGGGTCGCCGGTCTTCCAGTTGTCGCGCTGGTTGATGATCGCGTCGAGGCAGACGGTGGTCTTGCCGGTCTGCCGGTCACCGATGATCAGCTGGCGCTGGCCCCGGCCGATCGCGGTCATCGCGTCGATCGCCTTGATGCCGGTGAGCAGTGGCTCCTTGACCTCCTGCCGATGCACCACCGAGGGCGCCTGCAGCTCGAGGGCGCGGCGCTCGTCGGAGGCCACCTCGCCGTGCCCGTCGATCGGCGTGCCGAGTGGGTTCACCACCCGACCGAGGTACGCGTCGCCAACCGGGACGGAGAGGATCTCACCGGTCCGCTTGACCTGCTGGCCCTCCTCGATCGCCGATGAGTCACCCAGGATGACCACGCCGATGTCACGGATATCGAGGTTCAGCGCGATGCCGAGCGTCCCGCCCTCGAACTCGAGCAGCTCGTTGGTCATCGCGCTCGGCAGACCCTCGACGCGGGCGATGCCGTCACCGGTCTCGGCGACGACGCCCACCTCTTCGCGCGAGGCTTCTGGCGAATAGGACGAGACGTAGCTCTCGATCGCGCTACGGATCTCGTCGGCGGAGATCGTCAGCTCTGCCATGAACGTTTCCTCTTGTCTCTATGCGTTTCGGTCGGTGATCAGCTGGCTAGTGCGGCGCGTGCCGCGGCGAATCGGGTGGCGATGCTGCCGTCGATGACTTCGTCACCGACCCGCACCACGAGCCCGCCCTGTACCTGCGGGTCGAGCGCGGTGCGCACGCTTATGGCGCGGCCGTACATCGTGCTCAGGACGGCGGCGAGCCGGTCCTGCTGGGCGTCGCTGAGCGGCACGGCCGAGACGACGCGGGCCACCGAACGCTGCTGGCGCGCCGTGGCCCGTTCGAGCAGGTCGTCGATTGCCAGCGTGAGGCTGCGCTTGCGCTGGCTCGTCACCGCGTGGTGCAGCAGGGCGAGGGTGATCGGCGTGACCTTGGTCGCGACGAGCTGGTCGAGCAGCGCGGTGCGGCGTGCCGCGCCGACGGTGAACTCGTCGAGTATCGCCGACACGTCGCCCTCGGACTGCAGGATCCGCTCGAGCCGGAACAGGTCGTCCTCGAGCCGGTCGAGGCCGCTCTGCTTCTCGGCGGCCGCGAACAACGCGGTGTCGCCGGCGTCCTCGATCGCGTCGGTGAGGTCCCACGGTGTCGACCAGCGCAGGCGCACCGCGGCCTTGACGATGCCGAGGCTCTTCGCGCCGATCTTGCCCGAGACGAGCCCCTCGACGAGCTGCGCCCGGCCCTCGGCCGGCGTCGCCGGGTCGCCGAGGGTGCGGCGCAGCCGCGGCTGGGCCACGAGCAGATCGGCGACGGCGTACAGCTCGCTCGCGATGGTCGCGAGCGCATCGGCGGAGACCTTGCCGTCGTAGACGGCGTTCTCCTCGGTGCGCAGCGCCTCGAGCGCCTGCCGGCTGGCGGAACGGATCATCCCTTGGACACCTTGTCCTTGGACTCCAGCCCGGCCAGGAACGCGTCGACCGTCGCGGAGACGTCCGATTCGTCGGACAGTCGCTGGCTGACGATCTTCTCGGACAGCTCGACGGCCAGCGTGCCGATCTCGGCCCGCAGTTCCCGGACGATCGCGGAGCGCTGGCTGGCCAGCTGCTCCTCGCCGCGGGCGATGATGCGGCCCTGCTCCTCGAGTGCCTGGGCGCGCAGCTCCTCGACAGTGCGCTGGGCCTCGGCCCGCGCGTTCTCGCGGATCTGCGCGGCCTCGGTGCGGGCCTCGTTGAGCGCGTTCTGGTACGCCGTCTCGGCCTCGGTCAGCTTGATCCGCGCTTCCTCGCTGTCCTCGACCTGCTTGCGGATCATCTCCTGGCGCTCGCGCATCGCCTTCTGGATGTAGGGCAGGATGTAGCGCCCGATCACCGCGAGGATCAGCAGGAAGGTGACGAGCTCCGCGATGAACGTCGCGTCGGGCACCAGGAAGTTGCTCGCCTCGACCACGTGCTGTGCCATCAGAACATCAGCCCTTGGCGAGCACGAAGACGAACAGCACCGCGAAGGCGAGGTTGATGAAGTACATCGCCTCGACCAGGCCGACCGTCAGGAAGAACAGGGTCTGCAGCCGGCTCTGCGCCTCGGGCTGGCGAGCCACGCCCGCGATCAGCTGGCTACCGGCGAGACCGTCACCGACCGCGGCGCCGATCGCGCCACCGCCCAGAGCCAGGCCGCCGCCGACGAAGCCGCCGGCCAGCTCGATTGCCTTGATTTGCGTGTCAGCCATTTTCTTCCTTCCAATTGCCGATTAGTCGGTAAGTAGGTTGCGCGTTCGGGTGAAGGTTCCGAGCCGGTGCGACGTCGTGCGTGATCAGTGCGCGGCCTCCTCGGTCGGCCTGACCGAGCTGAAGTACAGGATGGTCAGCAGCCCGAAGATGAACGCCTGGATCAGCCCGATGAACATGTCGAACAGCTTCCAGATGAGGTCCGGGGCCCACAGGATCGCGGGTGGGAAGAGGGCGATGAGGGAGACCATGATCGTCCCGGAGAAGATGTTGCCGAAGAGTCGCAGGGCCAGCGTGACGGGCCGGACGATCTCTTCGATGATGTTGATCGGCAGCATCGCCCAGCTCGGCGTCACGAGGTGGTGGTAGTAGCCGCGGAACCCCTTCTTGCGAATTCCCGTGATGTGCATCAACACGATGACGAACAGCGCCAGCGCGTAGGTGAGATTCACGTCCGCGGCAGGGGGCGGCAGGATCTCGTGCTTCTCGCCCGTCTTGAACGCGGGCAGGATCGACAGCCAGTTGGCGATCAGGATGAACAGGAACAGCGTCATCGCGAGCGGCACGACGAACGGCGCGTTCTTGATGCCCATCGTGTCTTCGACCTGGGTCTCGACCTGGTTCGTGACGGTTTCGAAGAACAGCTGGACGCCTTTCGGCTCGCGCACGCTGAGCGTGCGGCGCATCCAGAGCCCGAGGCCGATGACGATCGCGCCCGCCACCAGCGTGCTGATGATCGTGTCGCCGTGCACGGTCACACCGAAGATGTGCCAGTTGATGTGCTCGCCGACCTTGATCTCGATCGCGACGTTGCGCGTGCTCACTGCTTCACCCATCCCGGTCACGAGGTCGGCCGCAGGCTACGGAAGACCGGCACCGCGGCGCCGATCAGCATCAGGATTTGGAAGACCGCCAGGCCCACGAAGATCCCCAACCCGTCGGGCCGGACGAAGAAGCCGAGCGCGATGGCGATGAGCGTGATCAGGCCGAGGCGTCCCATGACACCGCGCCGGAACTGCTTCTTGCCGATCTCCTCGCTCGCGGCGTAACGCAACACCGACTTCTGCAGCATTCGGTTGTTCACCGCACCGAGCGCCAGGCCGACACATCCGAACACGCCCATCAGCGGATGGCCCTCGATCGCCAGCACGACGATCGCGACGACGCCGAGCGCGCCTCCGACGACCGCCGACCTGCGCAGGTTGGCAGCGGCGGACACCGGGGTGTAGACGACCGGTTCCATGACCATCGCTTGCTGCTCTCCACTCAACTCTTCAGGTACTTGCGAAACTCGACGACCGTGTAGCTGATCGCCGCTGCGATGCCCAGCAGCAGGCCCACGAGCAGGAATATCGGTGTTGTGTCCGCGAGCGAATCGACGAGCCAGCCGAGCCCGAAGCCTGCGACCAGCACGGCTGCGATAACCGCGCCCATGCCCAGCAGGGTTGACCAGTCGAGCGACGGGTCAGGCTCGTCGGGCACCGCGTGCCGCCTAGCCGAAGCTCGACGTCCGCGAACCGATATCGCTCACTGGCTTGCTCCTCGACTGCTCACGGTGGCTGGCAACCTCGCCGCCGGCACGGAATACGGACCGGCGACCGCGCGGGCCGCCGTTGAGTCCACGTGCGCCAGATGGCGAGGTCTACAGAGTACCGGTGAGGCTGAGCGTCACCTGAACCGGGTCCGCCACCTGAGTGACGCCGGCGAGCAGTTGTGCGAGGTTGTCAGACGCGGGCCGTCGGCCGGCCCTTGGCGCGCGTTCGCAGCCCGGGGACGACCGATACGACGACGGCCACCAGAAGCAGCCCGATCAGCGTCCAGACGACGAGCCAGTGGCCGCCCTTGAACGACAGCCCGACGCCGGCGAACGCCACGATCGCCGACCAGAAGTACAGCAACAGGACGGCCCGGCGGTGGCTGTGGCCGAGCTCGAGCAGCCGGTGGTGCAGGTGCAGTTTGTCGGGGGCGAACGGCGAGCGTCCCTTGGCCACCCTGCGGACCACGGCGAGCAGCAGGTCGACGAACGGCAGCGCTAGCACCGACAGCGGCACCAGCAACGGCAGCCACAGCGCGAGTGACCCGAGCGCGCCGCTGAACGCCTGCGGGTCGGCGGAGGTGGTCGCCGAGGTGGCCGCGGCGGACAGCACGAGGCCGACGACCATCGACCCCGAATCTCCCATGAAGACGCGCGCCGGCCAGAAGTTGTGCGGAAGGAAGCCGGCGCAGGCGCCGGCCAGCGCCGCGGCGAGCAACGTCGGGGCGGCGGTGACGTCGGTGTAGCCCCGGGTCGCGAGGTGGTAGGAGAACAGGAAGAACGCGCCCGCCGCGATCACCGTCACGCCCGCCGCGAGTCCGTCCAGGCCGTCGATGAAGTTCATCGCGTTGATCGTGAGGACGGCCAGCAGGATCGTCATCGGGATGCCGAGGTCGCGGCCGAGGCTCAACGTGAGGTTGCCGACCGGCAGCGAGACGAAGGCGAGCTGCACACCGCCCTTCGTCACCATCAGCCCGCAGGCGAGCACCTGCCCGGCGAGCTTGGTCACCGAATCGAGCTCGTAGCGGTCGTCGATGATGCCGACGGCGCAGATGACCGCCGCGGAGATCACCACCCACGGCATGTCCGGGCCGTTGTCGAACGACCTGTGCAGGCTGGGCAGCCGGGCCGCGACGAACAGCGCGAGCGCGAACCCCACGAACAGCGCAATGCCACCCATGCGGGGCGTCGCCACCGCATGCACGTCGCGGTCGCGCGGCGAGGCGACGGCCTTCCAGCGAACCGCCAGGTGCCGGGCGATCGGGGTGAGCAGGAACGTGACGGACGCCGCGACGCACGCGACGAGGAGGTACTCGAGACTCGGATGCTCGTTCATGCCGTTGCGCCGACGATGTCGGGGACGACCTCGCGCAGCGCGTCCGCGCTGACTGCGCCGACCCGCAGGATCCGCGGCCGGGACGTGGTGACATCGACGATCGTGGAGGCGACGCCGCCGGGCGGCTGTCCGTCCTCGAGGTAGACCGCGACATCGTCGCCGAACTGGGCACGCGCCTCGGCCGCCGTCTGCGCCGGAGGTTGGCGGTGCCGATTGGCGCTGGACACCGCCATCGGGCCGGTGCTTTCGAGCAGCTCGATGGCGACCGGGTGCAGCGGCATCCGCACGGCCACCGTGCCGTCCGACTCGCCGAGGTCCCAGTTCAGCGAGGTGGCGTGCCGGACGACGAGCGTGAGGCCGCCGGGCCAGAAGGCCTGTACGAGGTCTCGGGTGCGGGTGTCGACGACGCTGACGAGGCCGTCGATCGTCGTCCATGAACCGACGAGCACGGGGACGGGCACGTCGCGCCCGCGGCCCTTCGCGCTGAGCAGCGCGTGCACCGCCGCCGGCTGGAACGCGTCGGCCCCGAGGCCGTAGACGGTGTCGGTCGGCAACACCACCAGCTCGGCCGACGCGACGCTGTTCGCGGCCGTCTTGATCGCGTCGACCCGCACGTCCGGGTCGCGGCAGTCGAAGAACATGGCCACGATCAAGCCTCGCTTCGCTCGTTTGATCGGCGAAGCCTGCACCCGATTGTTCGCTCGCTGCGCTCGCTCACGAGGCCATCCTGCCCCATCCGCTCACCGGGCTGGGACCGCTCGCGGTGCAGCTAGCCGCGGACGGCGGTGGCGTAGCGCGGGCGGCCGGTGAGGTCGTGGTGGTCGGCGATCTCGCGCCAGCGCCCGTCCGCGGCGAGCAGGTCCGGCACCGCGGAGCCGTGCGTGTCGTCGTGCTCGAGGGCAAGCACCCCGCCCGGCCGCAGCAGCTCGGCCGCCCGGGCGATCACCTGCGCGATCACGCCCAGCCCGTCCGCCCCGGCGAACACCGCGGCGGCGGGGTCGAAGCGCACCTCGGCAGCGACGTCGACGGCGTCCGGGACGTAGGGCGGGTTGCAGACGACGGCATCGACGCTTGCGCGCAGCCCGGCGAGCAGGTCGGCGTCGGCGACGTCGCCCTCGACGACCTCGACGGAGGTGCTCCGCGCGTTGCGGCGCAACCAGTCCAACGCGTCCGGCGCGCACTCGACGGCGATCACCCGCAGGCCCGCCAGCTCGCCGGCGAGCGCGATCGCCAGGGCGCCGGATCCCGCGCAGAGGTCGACGGCCAGCCCGTCGGCGGACAGTTCGGGGAGCACGGCGTCGACCAGCAGCTCGGTCTCCGGACGGGGCACGAACACGCCGGGGCCGACCGCAACCTGGATGTGCCGGAACGGAGCGCGTCCGACGATGTGCTGCAGCGGCTCGCGCCGGGCGCGTCGGGTGAGCAGTCGGTCGAGCGCGGCGACCGCCGACGGGTGCAGGCCGGCGATCATCAGCAGCCGGGAGCGAGGGACGCCCAGGACGTGCGACATCAGCAACTCGGCGTCGACCCGCGGCGAACCGACGCCGGCCGCGGACAACCGTGCGGTGGCGTCGTCGAGCACCTGGCGCGCCTCGGTCATCGCGGGTTCACTGCGTTCCGGCGAGCAGAGCCTCGGTGTCGGCGTGCTGCAGGGCGGTGATGACGTCGTCGAGCGCCCCGTCCAGCACCTGGTCGAGGTTGTAGGCCTTGAAGCCGACCCGATGGTCGCTGATCCGGTTCTCCGGGTAGTTGTAGGTGCGGACCCGCTCGGAGCGGTCGACCGTGCGCACCTGCGAGCGCCGCGCGTCCGACGCCGCGGCGTCGGCCTGCTCCTGGGCGGCGGCCAGCAGCCGGGCGCGCAGCACCCGCATGCCGGCCTCGCGGTTCTGCAGCTGGCTCTTCTCGTTCTGCATGCTGACCACGGTCCCGGTCGGGACGTGCGTGATCCGCACCGCGGAGTCGGTGGTGTTGACGCTCTGGCCACCGGGGCCGGACGAGCGGTAGACGTCGATGCGCAGGTCGTTGGGGTCGATCTGGACCTCGACGTCGTCGGCCTCCGGCAGGGCCACCACGCCCGCAGCCGAGGTGTGGATGCGGCCCTGGGACTCGGTGGCCGGCACGCGCTGCACGCGATGCACACCGCCCTCGTACTTCAGGTGCGCCCACACGCCTTGTGCGCTTCGCCGGGCGCGGACGGCGATCGTCACGGACTTCTTGCCACCGAGGTCGGTCGGCTCGTCGTCGAGCACCTCGGTGGCCCAGCCCTGCCGCTCGGCGTAGCGCAGATACATCCGCAGCAGGTCGCCGGCGAACAGCGCGGACTCCTCGCCTCCCTCGCCCGCCTTGATCTCGAGGATGACGTCCTTCGAGTCGTTGGGGTCCTTCGGGACCAGCAGGTGCCGCAGCTGCGCCTCGAGCTCGTCGATGCGGCCGGTCAGCGACTCGACCTCGCCGGCGAACGAGGCGTCCTCAGCGACGAGTTCGCGGGCGGCAGCCAGGTCGCCCCGCACCGCGTCCAGCTCGCCGGCGGCCGCGACGATCGGCGCGAGTTCGGCGAACCGCCGGCCCAGCGTCCGCGCGCGTGCCGCGTCGGAGTGCACGGAAGGGTCGGAGAGCGCCCGCTCGACGTCCGCGTACTCCGCGACCAGCTCAGGCAACTTGCCCGGCGTGCTCATGCGCCACCTCCGTCCGTCCCCACTTTGACCTCCCAAGCGATGTTGGCGCGGCCGCTCAGCGACGCTTGGGAGGTCAAAGTCGCGGGAGGGCGGACAGCCGGACGGCGCCCGGCCCCGGCTGACAAACCGGGGCGGGCGCCGTCTTGGTAGCTAGGAGTTGCGGACGCGCTTGCCGTAGCGCTTCTCGAACTTGTCGACGCGGCCGCCGACGTCCATGATCTTCTGCTTGCCCGTGTAGAACGGGTGGCAGGCCGAGCAGACGTCAGCGTGCAGCTGACCGGACTTCGCGGTGCTGCGCGTCGTGAACGTGTTGCCGCAGGAGCAGGTCACCTGGGTGACCACGTACTCCGGGTGGATGCCTTGCTTCATGCTGCTGGGTCCCTTCGCCGCGACGACGCTTGCGAGTCGCGCAGTGTCTCAGTGCCGCCGGGTCGCCACCGTCTCGAAAGACCAGTGGCGTGAACCGGAGCCGGGTGGTTGGCCGGGCGCCGTGCCCGCCGATCGTCCAGTCTGCCAGCCCGAAGACCGGCTGACCAAACGCACCTGGGTAACGCCCACCCCCGCCCCGCTATTTCCGCCGAGTGGGCTGTCGGGACCCGGGTGGGCCGGCAGGCTCGGTCGAGCCGTGCGCGGGTGCGTCGGCGACGAGCGCGCAGCGGCTGCCCGTCGACTCGGATCCAGGAAGGGTCCGGGCCGACCACGCCGCACGGCCCGGGCAGATGGCTCAGCCCTTCACGGAGCCGGCGAGCAGGCCGCGGACGAAGAACCGCTGGAGAGCGATGAACACGATCAGCGGGATGATGATCGAAACGAACGCCGCGGCCGGGAGCAACTCGCCGCCGGCGCCGGACGTGCTGTTCACCAAGCCGTTGACGGCCACCGTAATCGGGCTGATGGCGTTGTTGCCGCCAGACATCACGAGTCCGACGAACAGGTCGTTCCACACCCAGAGGAACTGGAAGATGCCGAACGCGGCGATCGCCGGACGCAGTAGCGGGAGCATGATCAGCCGGAAGATCTGGCCATGACTTGCGCCGTCGAGGCGCGCGGCCTCCAACAGGTCGCGCGGGATCTCGGACATGAAGTTGTGCATCAGGAACACCGCGAGCGGCAGCGCGAAGCAGGCATGCGCCAGCCAGATCGCGCCCACAGTGCCCGCCAACCCGGTGTCCGGGAAGATCGTCACGCTGCCGATGTGTGCGCCTGTGACCACGAAGCGCAGCAGCGGTACGACCGCGACCTGGAGCGGCACGATCTGCAAGGCGAAGATCGCCACATAGATCCAGTCGCGGCCGCGGAAGTCGATCCACACGAGCGCATAGGACGCCATCGCCGCGACGGCGATCGGGATGACGGCGGCCGGAATCACGATCGCGATGGAGTTCACGACGTTGGGCAGGATGTTGCGGCCGCCGCTCGTGACCCGGTGGTAGTTGTCCCACGTCAGTCCGCTGAAGGTCCACCAGCCTTTCGAGTCCTGCGCGTGCTTGTCGCGGAACGACTGGACGAGCAGTCCGGCGGTCGGGATGGTCCAGACGATGCCGATGAGGATCGCGGCGGTCGACGCGACCGGGTTCGTCAGCCCGCGGCGTACGCGGCCGACAGGGGTGGTTGGCGTCGACGGCCCGATCGGCGCCGCCGGGGTCCCGCCGGAGGGGTCAACGGCGATCGTCATCGGACTGCTCCTTCGCTGGTGGTGGCGCTCATCGGGATGCCCTCGTCTTCAGCATCTGGCGCACCTGGTAGGCCACGAACGGGATGACCAGCAGGAAGATCACCATGGCCAACGCCGCGGACTGGTGCTCACCGAGTGGTGCGCCTCCCCCGGACACGAGACCGGCCTGCTCGTACTTGATGTACATGAGGTTCGCCAACGTGTCGCCGCCGAACTTGTCGGCACCGAATGTCCGCACCAGGTCGAAGACCTTCAGGGTCGCGACCGAGATCGTCACCATCACCACGATGATCGTCGGCCGGATGTTGGGGATGACGACGCGCCGGAAGGCCTGGCCCTGGGTGGCACCGTCGATCTTGGCAGCCTCGGACAGTTCGGCCGGCACCGCCTTGATCGCGGCGGACAGCACTACCGTCGCGAAGCCGGCCTGGATCCAGATCATCACCACGATCATCATCATCGTGAGTTGCCAGCCGCCGACCGTCGGGAAGTTGAGCGGGCCGAGCCCGACCCAGTTCAGCACGACGTTGACGAGGCCGGACGGCGCGTTCTCCGACGGCTGTTTGTACATCAGCTGCCAGATGACGGCCGCGCCCACGAACGAGATCGCGGTCGGCAGGAAGATCAACGACTTGGCGAACCCCTCACCGCGGATCTTGTCGATCGCGTACGCGTAGACCAGTCCGATGAGGGTGGCTGCGGCCGGGGCGACCAGCGTCCACAGGATCGTGTGCCACAGCGCGAAGAGTGCGTCGTGGTTCGTGAACACCCACCGGTAGTGGGCGAAGTTGTTCCACTTCCCGCCCGGGTCCGCGACGCAGCTGTGCCCTGGTCTCGGGATACACAGCTTCTCGTCGACCTCGGCGGAGGTCAGCGACGAGACAGCGGTCCTGATGATCGGGCCGATGAGGCCGATGCCGAGCAGGACGACGGCCGGCAGCAGGAAGAGGAACGCTTGCGTCCTCTCGCGGCCGGCCCGCGGAGCCCGGTCGACGAGGAGCAACAGAACGCCGATCACGCCGAAGAAGAACACCACCATGATCAAGGCGAACCCGAGCTTGCCCGCTGTCGTGGTGGAGTGCGCGAGGTCGTGCAGCCAGCCCAATCCGATCACCCCTCAGGTTGGAGAGACACAACCGCTCACGCTAGAACTGGCCGGACGGCTTGTGAACCGTCCGGCCAGTCTTAGTTCCGGATTACCCGCTGTGCCCAGGCATTACTTCGGCCAGGAGGCCTCGATCTTGTCAAGCGTGGTCTGGTCGCTCTGCCCCAGGATCCATTGCGTCATGTTGACCCAGAAACTGCCCGCGCCGACCTCGGACGGCATCAGGTCGGACGCGTCGAACCGCGAGATCGACTTCGGGTCGGTCAGGATCTGCACCGACAGCTTGTCGATCGGGTCGACGAACACACTCTTGTCGACGGCCTTGTTCGCTGTCGCCCATCCGGAGGTGTGCGCCGCCGCGTTCAACTTGGCCTTCGCCGTCGCCCACTCGCCACTCGCGAGGTAGAGCTGGACTGCCTCGACCTCGGGACGGTCCGCAAACGCACCCACGAACTCGCCACCGACCTCGACGACGTTGCCGAACGTGTCACTCATGGTCGGCTCGTAGAACGCGAACACGTCGCCGTCCGCCGCAACCTTCGTGCCCTTGTCCCAGTTCGCCGCGTAGAAGTTCGCCTGCGCGTGCATCATGCACTTGCCGGTCTCGATCGGCAGGCCGCCCGCCTGGAACGCTGTCGTCGCGATCGACTTGACGTCACCGATGCCCGCGTTGACGTACGTCGGGTTCTTGAGGATCGAGCCGACGGTCTTCAGCACGTCCAAGACCTTGGGGTCGTTGAACGGGATCTTGTGCTGGTACCACTGGTCGTAGACGTCCGGCCCGTACTTGCGGAGCATGACCTCTTCCATCCAGTCGGTGGCCGGCCAACCGGTGGCGTCACCTGACTCGATGCCCGCGCACCACGGCTTGTGACCGTCGGCGGCCATCTTGTCCGACAGCGTGATCATGTCGTCCCACGTCTTCGGAACCTCGTAGCCGTACTGCGTGAAGTACTTCGGCGAGTACCAGATCAGGGACTTCAGGTTGGCACCAAGCGGTGCGCCGAAGTAGAGGCTGTCGACCGTGCCGTAGCCGATCCAGCCCGGATCCCAGTTCTTCTCTGCCTCGGTGGTCAGCGCGTCCGACGCCTGCTTCAGGTCGCCACTCGTCGCGAACGTCTGGAGCAGACCGGGCTGCGGGAAGATCGCGATGTCAGGGGCGTTGCCGCCCTGCACCTTCGTCTTCAGCGCGGCCTCGAACTCCTTGCTCGGCTGGTACTTGACCGTGATGCCGGTGCACTGCTCGAACGGCTTGATCGCGTTGATGTGGTACTCGATCTCCGGCGAGGTGATCGACGTGTAGATCGTGACCGTGGCGCCGTTGTACTTGCCGTACTGCCCGTAGGCGGCGCAGTCACCGGTCATGGTGGCCGGCACGATCTTGCTCTTCGGCTGCGCAGCCGGATCGGGCACGCCGCTCGGTGCCGGCGACGTGCTGTTGCTGCTGCCGCCCCCGCCGCTGCCTGACGTGCCGTTGCCGCTCGGATTGTTCTTGCTGCTGCTGCACGACACCGCGCCTGTCAGCGCGAGCGTTGCCACCGCGACAACCGCGGAAGTTCTTTTCAACTCCATCGTCGTCCGTCCCCTTCTCGTTACCGAAAATCAGTAAGCGCTTGCAGCACCATGACACAGGTCACGAGGCGAGGGGAAGACTGTTGCAGGAGCGTTACCAGATCATGTCTTTGGTCCTGGACCCCCCTAAGTCATTGGTCCTGGACAGCCGAGTGCCTCGCGGTACGCGACGGCGGGGCACTCGCATCGGCGGGGTGGGCCGGTCAGTCCTGACCGGTCTTCGCGATCTGCATCAGGAACTCGATGTTCGTTCGGGTCTTGCGCAGCCGATCGAGCAGCAGGTCGATCGCCTGCTGCGGCTCGAGCGCGTGCAGCACGCGCCGCAGCTTGATGGTGACGGCGAGCTCGTCCGGCGAGAGCAGGATCTCTTCCTTTCGCGTCGACGACTGGTCGACGTCGACCGCCGGGAAGACGCGCTTGTCGGCGATCTTGCGGTCGAGCTTGAGCTCGGCGTTGCCGGTGCCCTTGAACTCCTCGAAGATCACCGTGTCGCCCGCGGAGCCCGTCTCGACGAGCGCGGTGGCGATGATCGTCAGCGAGCCGCCGTTCTCGATGTTGCGGGCGGCGCCGAGGAAGCGCTTCGGCGGGTAGAGCGCCGTGGAGTCGACGCCACCGGACAGGATGCGCCCGCTGGCCGGGGCAGCGAGGTTGTAGGCGCGGCCGAGCCGGGTGATGGAGTCGAGCAACACGACGACGTCGTGGCCCATCTCGACGAGTCGCTTGGCCCGCTCGATGGACAGCTCGGCGACGGTGGTGTGGTCGACCGGCTTGCGGTCGAAGGTCGAGGCGATGACCTCGCCCTTCACCGAGCGCTGCATGTCGGTGACCTCTTCGGGACGCTCGTCGACGAGCACGACCATCAGGTGGCACTCGGGGTTGTTGGTGGCGATCGCGTTGGCCAGGGCCTGCAGCACCATCGTCTTGCCGGCCTTCGGGGGCGACACGATCAACGCACGCTGCCCCTTGCCGATCGGCATGACTAGGTCGATGACGCGCGTGGTGAGGATGTGCGGCTCGGTCTCGAGGCGCAGCCGCTCCTGCGGGTAGAGCGGAGTCAGTTTGGTGAACTCGACGCGGTTCTTGGCTTCGTCGGGGTCGCGGCCGTTGACGGTGTCGAGCCGGACGAGCGGGTTGTACTTCTCCCGCCGTTCGCCCTCGCGGGGCTGGCGCACCGCGCCGGTGACGGCGTCACCGCGGCGCAGCCCGTAGCGGCGCACGAACGAGTTCGCGACGTACACGTCGTCCGAGCTGGCGTAGAAGCCCTCGACCCGCACGAACCAGGTGTTCTTCTCCTCGATGGCGTCGACGACGCCCGCGACCGGGACGAGGACGTCGTCCTCGTTCACCGTCGGTTCGGCGTCGTTGCCGCCCTGGCCCCCGCCGCCGCTCGTCGGCCGGCTGCGGCCGCGGCGGTCGCGGTAGCGGCGGCCACGGCGGCGGGTGGGGTCGAAGTCGTCGTCCTCCTCGTGGCGGCTCTGGCCCTGGCGGTTCTGGCCGCCCTGCTGGTTGCCGCCCTGCTGGTTGCCGCCCTGCTGGTTGCCGCCCTGCTGGTTGCCGCCCTGCTGGTTGCCGCCCTGCTGGTTCTGGTTGCGCTGGCGGTCCTGCTGCTGGCGGTCGCGCTGCTGGTCGGGCTGGCCGCCCTCGCGGCGGCTGGGCTGCTCGCCGCCGCCCTCACTGGCCTGAGCGGGCTGGTCGGTCACGGCCGCGCCGGACTCGGCCTTCGCCGGACGCTCGCGGCGGGCCGGGCGTTCGGGCCGGCCATCGCCGGCCTGGCCCGCGGGGGGCTTCGCGGCGGCGGCTTTTGAATCGACGCGGGTGTCCGCGCGCGCGTCGCCGCTGCGGTCGGGGGCGCCGTTGCGTGCCTCCTGGATCGCCGCGACGAGGTCGCTCTTCTTCATCTTGGTCGTGGTGATGCCGAGGCCGCTCGCAATCTGCTGCAGCTCGGGCACCAGCTTCGACGACAGTGAGCCTTGTCGGGCCGCCGGGCGAGACGGCGCGGATCGGCCGGCAGCCGTGCCGTTGGCCGCGGGAGCGTCCACTGCGGACCGCTCGACTGCGGCAGGCAGGGCCTGCTCTTGGGTATCGGTCACAGGTTCTCGAACCTTTCAAAGGTGTCGGCGCGCTGCGTTCACCCCGGAGGGTGCAGCCGCACCGAATGCGTCGGATCGAGCCGGGTGTTCCGGCCGGATCCGGTCTCCCGGCGAACGCCGGGAAGCTTGGTGAGCGTCAGCGCACTGTCACTGATCCGTGTCGGCGGCAACGGATTACAGGTGGGAGTGCCCACACCCTTGGTGCGGACGAGGCGCCGAGGTCGTCGGGCCCTTGCTGACGTCCCAGAGCCTAGACGCTCCGGATACGAGCGGCAACACCGGCGCGCCGGGATCTGTTCCCGGCCGGTTCAGCCGAGCAGCCCGGCGCCGGTCGAATCGACGGCCAGCACCCGGCCGATCCACCCCTCGGGGGCGTGCGCGAGCGCGGTCTCGGCCTCGGCGTTGCCCCGCGCCAGGACGAGCACGGTAGGTCCCGCGCCGGAGATGACGGCCGGGTGTCCGCCGGCGCGCAGTTCGTCGACCAGCCGGGCGCTTTCGGGCATCGCCGGGGCCCGATAGGACTGGTGGAGGCGGTCCTCGGTCGCGTCGAAGAGCGCCTGCGGGGTGCCGGTCAGCGCCGCCACCAGCAGCGCCGCGCGGCCCGCGGCGAAGGCCGCGTCGGCATGCGGCACGGTCGCGGGGAGCAGCCCGCGAGCCATCTCGGTGGAGGCCGTGAACGGCGGTATGAGGACGACCGGGACGACCGCGGGGTCGGGGTCGCGGCGAACGGCGCGCGCCGAGCCGTGGACCCAGGCGATCGTCACGCCGCCGAGCAGGCACGCCGCGACGTTGTCCGGATGTCCCTCCAGCTCGCTGGCAAGCGAGAGGACCTCGCTGTCCGGCAGCCGCTCCGTACCGTCCACCGTCAGCGCCCGGGCGAGCAGGACGCCCGCGACGATCGCGGCGGCCGACGAGCCGAGCCCGCGGCTGTGCGGGATTCGGTTCGCGCAGTCGAGCTCGAGCCCCGGGGGTTCGGCGTCGAGCACCCCGAACGTACGGTGCATCGCGCGCGTCACCAGGTGCGACTCGTCGCGCGGCACGTCCGCCGCGCCTGCCCCGTGAACCTTGATCTTCAGCCCTTCCGACTTGACCTGCGCGCCGACTTCGTCGTGCAGGCCGAGGGCCAGGCCGAGGGCGTCGAAGCCGGGGCCGAGGTTCGCGCTCGTCGCCGGGACCCGCACCCGCACCGTCCCGGCGACGAACTCCGCCCCGCTCATCCGCCGAGGCCGAGGGCCTGGGCGGCGGAGTGGCTGTCGATCGGCACGGTGACCGGTTTCGGGGCACCGGCGATCGCCCACTCGGGGTCCTTGAGGCCGTTGCCCGTGACTGTGCAGACGACCGTCGACCCGGCCGGCAACCGCCCGTCTGCCGCGGTCGCGAGCAGTCCCGCGATGCTGGCAGCCGACGCCGGTTCGACGAACACCGCCTCGCTGCGCGCGACCAGCCGGTAGGCCTCTAGGATCTGCTTGTCGGTGACGGCGTCGATCAGCCCACCCGACTCGTCGCGGGCCTGCTCGGCGAAGGTCCAGGACGCCGGATTGCCGATGCGGATCGCGGTGGCGATGGTCATCGGCCGCGCGACCGGGTGGCCGAGGACGATTGGGGCCGCCCCGGCCGCCTGGAACCCGAACATTCGCGGCGTGGTCGCGACGACGCCGTCGAGCGCGTACTCCTGGTAGCCCATCCAGTAGGCGGTGATGTTCCCGGCGTTGCCGACCGGGATGCAGTGGACGTCCGGGGCCCTGCCCAGCACGTCGCAGACCTCGAAGGCCGCGGTCTTCTGGCCCTGGATGCGGTAGGGGTTCACCGAGTTGACCAGCGCGACCGGGTAGTCGACTGCGAGCTTGCGGGCCAGCTCGAGGCAGTCGTCGAAGTTGCCGTCGATCTGCAGCAGCTTGGCACCGTGCACGAGCGCCTGCGCCAGCTTGCCGAGCGCGATCTTGCCCTGTGGCACGAGCACCGCACACGTCATCCGGGCCCGGACGGCGTAGGCGGCGGCGCTGGCCGAGGTGTTTCCGGTGGACGCGCAGATGACGGCCTTGGCCCCCTCCTCGGCCGCCTTCGAGATCGCCATCGTCATCCCACGGTCCTTGAACGATCCGGTGGGGTTGGCGCCCTCGACCTTCAGGTAGACCTCGCAGCGAGTGCGCTCGGACAGCACCGGTGCCGAAACGAGCGGCGTACCGCCCTCGTACAGCGTGACGACGGGGGTCGCGTCCGTGACGGGCAGCCGATCGCGGTATGCGTCGATCACCCCGGGCCACGACCTGGCGGTCATGCTCAGTCCCCCGCCATGCCCTCGACGCGGAGCACTCCAGCGGCGCGCCGCACGAACGGCATCTCGGCGAGCTTTGCCACCGTGGCGTGCAGCGCGGCGTCGGTGGCCGAGTGGGTGACGAGGACGAGCGTCGCCGCGTCGCCGCGGCCCTCCTGCCGGACGGTCTGGATGCTCACCCCCTGCTCGGCGAACCCGGCGGCCACCTGGGCGAGAACGCCGGGCTCGTCGTTGACGTCGAGCGCGACGTGATAGCGGGTGGCGACCTCGCCCATCGGCTGGACGGGGAGATCGGCGTACGCGCTCTCGCCGGCGCCGCGGCTGCCCGTGACCCGGTGCCGCGCAACCGCGACCAGGTCGCCGAGCACCGCGCTCGCGGTGGGCGCCCCGCCGGCGCCGCGTCCGTAGAACATCAGCGAGCCGGCCGCCTCGGCCTCGACGAACACGGCGTTGAACGCGTCGCCGACGCCGGCGAGCGGGTGGGCGCGCGGGATCATCACCGGGTGGGTGCGCACCGAAACCCGCTCACCGCCGGCACCCTGAACCCGCTCGCAGATGGCGAGCAGCTTGACCGTGCAGTTGATGGCCTTCGCGCTCGCGATGTCGGCAGCGGTGATCTCGCCGATGCCCTCGCGGTAGACGTCCGACATCGTGACCCGGGTGTGGAAGGCGAGCCCTGCGAGGATGGCCGCCTTGGCCGCCGCGTCGTAGCCGTCGACGTCGGCGGTCGGGTCGGCCTCGGCGTAGCCGAGCGTGGTCGCCTCGGCGAGCGCCTCGTCGAAGCCCGCGCCGGTGGCGTCCATCCGCGACAGGATGAAGTTGGTGGTGCCGTTGACGATGCCCATCACGCGGGTGATGCGGTCGCCGGCCAGCGACTCGCGCAGCGGGCGCAGCAGCGGGATGGCCCCGGCGACCGCGGCCTCGTAGTACAGGTCGACACCGGCCTTGGCCGCGGCATCGTGCAGGGTGGCACCGTCGTCGGCGAGCAGCGCCTTGTTGGCGCTGACCACGCTCTTGCCGCTCTCGAGCGCGCTGAGCAGCAGCGTGCGGGCGGGCTCGATGCCGCCGATGACCTCGACGACCAGGTCCACGTCGTCGCGGGCGACGAGTGCCGCCGCGTCGGTGGTCAGCAGGTGGGGCGGGACCTCGGTGTGTCGGGCGGGGCGCCGTACCGCGATGCCGACGAGCTCGAGCGGGGCACCGACGCGCGCCGCGAGGTCGTTGGCGTGCTCGTCCAGCAGCCGGACGACCTGCGACCCGACGACCCCGCAGCCGAGCAGCGCCACGCGCAGCGGCGCGGTCACGACCCGTCCCCTCCCCCACTTTGACCTCCCAAGCGTCGCTGCGCGGCCTCGCCAGCGACGCTTGGGAGGTCAAAGTCGGGACGGGTGGTGGCCCATGTCGAG
The DNA here is from genome assembly GCA_963797455.1 of uncultured Actinomycetota bacterium. Lineage (GTDB taxonomy): Bacteria > Actinomycetota > Actinomycetes > Mycobacteriales > Jatrophihabitantaceae > Jatrophihabitans. The sequence goes on from CAWCPK010000002.1 coordinate 620,599, forward strand.
GCGGAGGAGGTCGTCCTCGGTCTCGCGGCGCACGATCACCTGCGCGACGCCGTCGCGGACGGCGACCACCGGCGGCCGCGGCACGTGGTTGTAGTTGCTCGCCATGCTGCGGCAGTACGCACCCGTGGCGGCGACGGCGAGCAGGTCGCCGGGCCGGACGTCGCCCGGCAGCCAGGTGTCGCGCACGACGACGTCGCCGCTCTCACAGTGCTTACCGACCACACGACTCGGCGCGGGCGGCACGCTCGACTCGCGGCCGGCCAGCACGCAGGTGTAGTCGGCGTCGTAGAGCGCGGTGCGGATGTTGTCACTCATGCCGCCGTCCACCGAGACATACGTCCGGGTATGGCCGCCGTCCAGCGTCACGTTCTTCACCGTGCCGACGTCGTAGACGGTGATCGTGCTCGGGCCGACGATCGCGCGGCCGGGTTCGACCGACAGCCTGGGGAGCCGCAGCCCGACGGAGGCGCACTCGACCTCGACGATCCCGCTGAGCCGGTCGAGGGTCTGTTTCGGCGACTCCGGATCGTCGCCGGCCACGTAGGCGATGCCGAGCCCGCCACCCAGGTTGATCTCGTCGAGCTGCACGCCGTGGACGTCGCGGATCGTCGCCGCGAGCCCGACCACCCGGTGCGCGGCGACCTCGAAACCCGACGTCTCGAAGATCTGCGAGCCGATGTGCGAGTGCAGCCCGGCGAGCTCGAGGGACGGCGCGGCCAGCACGGCCGCGACCGCCCGCATGGCAGCGCCGTCGCGCAGCGAGAATCCGAACTTCTGATCCTCGTGCGCGGTGGCGATGAACTCGTGGGTGTGCGCCTCGACGCCGACCGTCACCCGGACCAGCACCCGCTGCCGCACGCCGGCCGCGGCCGCGACCTCGGCCAACCGGCCGATCTCGTCGAACGAGTCGACGATGACGTGCCCGACGCTGCGCGTCCACGGCCCGGCTGAGCTCGGGGACCGACTTGTTGTTGCCGTGCACAGCGATCCGTTCGCCCGGAAACCCGGCAGCGAGCGCGACCGCGAGCTCGCCGCCGGTGCAGACGTCGAGCCCGAGGCCCTCCTCGGCGATCCAGCGCGCGACGGTAGTGCAGAGGAAGGCCTTGCCCGCGTAGTAGACGTCCACGCCGTCGAAGCGCCGCGGTGTAGGCCCGCGCCCGGGCGCGCAGGTCGTCCTCGTCGAGGAACAGCGCCGGCGTGCCGTACTCGGCGACGAGCGCGCTGACCGGCACACCGCCAAGGTGCAGTACGCCGCCGACGCGCCGGGCGGACGCAGGCCAGATCGCCGGGTCGAGCGCGTTCACGTCGGCGGGCGAAGCGGACGGATGCTGGTCGGGCAGCACGTCGCCGTGCCGCGGCCCGGCCGGGTGCGCGTTTCTCGACATGGGGTTACATCCGCTCCGGGGCGCTCACGCCGAGCAGCTCGAGCCCGTTGGCCAGCACGATCCGGGTTGCGTCGTTGACCCACGCGCGGGTGCGGTTGAGGTCGGTGATCTCGTCGTCGCCCTTCGGGATGATCCGGCACTCGTCGTACCAGCGGTGGTACGCGCCGGCGAGGTCCTCCAGGTAGCGCGCCACCCGGTGCGGCGCGCGCAGCTCGGCGGCCGTCGCGACCGCGCGCGGGAACTCCCCGAGCGCGGTGAGCAGCGTGGCCTCGAACGGGCTCGTGAGCAGCTCCGGGGCGAAGACGTCGAGACCGATGCCGACGTCTGCAGCGTTGCGCTTGGCGTTGCAGGTGCGGGCGTGCGCGTACTGCACGTAGAACACCGGGTTGTCGTTCGAGCGGCGGGTGATCTCGGCGATGTCGAGGGTCAGCGGCGTGTCCGCGGACCACCGGGCGAGCGAGTACCGGCCCGCGTCCACCCCGACCAGGTCGACGAAGTCGTCGAGGGTGACGACGGTGCCGGCGCGCTTGGACAGCTTCAACTCCTCGCCGTCGCGCAACAGCTTCACCAGCTGGCCGATCTGCACCTCGATCGTCTGCTCCGGGTCGTCGCCCGCGCAGGCGACGATCGCCCTCAGCCGACCGACATAGCCGTGGTGGTCCGCCCCGAGCATGTAGACGCAGCGGTTGAAGCCCCGGCCGCGCTTGTCGAGGTAGTAGGCGGCGTCGGAGGCGAAGTAGGTCTTCTCGCCGGTGCGGCGGACCAGGACGCGGTCCCTGTCGTCGCCGAAGTCGGTGGTGCGCAGCCAGACTGCGCCGTCCTGGTCGTAGACGTGTCCCTGCTCGCGCAGCCGGTCCAGGGCGGCGTCTACCTCGCCACTCTCGTACATGGACCGTTCGGAGAACCAGACGTCGAACTCGACGCGGAACCGCGTGAGGGACTCGCGCATGCCCTGCAGCATCAGCTCCTCGCCAGCCGCGGTGAAGATCGCGATCGCCTCGTCCTCGGCGAGCTCGAGGACGCCCGAATTGGCGGCGACTACCTGCTTTGCGACGTCTGCGACGTAAGCGCCGTGGTAGCCGTCCTCGGGCACCGGCCGCCCCTGCGCGACGGAGTACAGGGAGTCGCCGAACTTCGTCATCTGCGAGCCGAAGTCGTTGATGTAATGCTCGGCCGCGACCTCCGCCCCGGCGGCCTCGAGCAGCCGGTGCAGGCTGTCGCCGAGGGCGGCCCATCGGGTGCCGCCGAGGTGCACCGGCCCAGTGGGGTTGGCCGAGACGAACTCGAGGTTGATCCGCTGGCCGGCCAGCTCGCCCGACCGGCCGTAGCCGGCGCCGGCCTCGACGATGTCGCGCGCCACCGCGCCGAGCGTCCCTGCGGCGAGCGTGATGTTGAGAAAGCCCGGGCCGGCGACGTCGACCTTCGCGATGCCGTCGAGGTCGCGCAGCCGGGTCGCGATCAGCTCGGCGACGTCCCGGGCCGGCTTGCCGGCCGGCTTCGCGAGCCGCATCGCGACGTTGGTCGTGTAATCGCCGTGCTCGGGGTTCTTCGGCCGCTCGATCACGACCTCGGCCGGGGCAGCACCGGCGAACTCGCCGGCCTCGATACCCGCCGTGACGCACACGCGTACGGCTGCGGCGAGCTCGGCTGGAGTCACCGGGCAATCGTAGTGTCCGCGCCGGCGGCACTTTCCCGCGCCGAGGGCCTTGGGGCCCGCCGCACAGCGCACCCTTATAACCGCGCCACTTAGACTCTGCGACTGGACGTACGTGCCAGAACTCATTGATCGGCAGAAGGCAGACCCATGGCCCAGCGCAAGCCGCCCACCGGGGGCAAACCCGCCGCGAAGAAGGGCACGTCGCGCCCGGCCGGGAAGCCCGGCACCGGATCATCGAGCGCGATCAGGGGCGCCGCAGCCCGCAAGACCCCGCCGCAGAAGCCGGGCAAGTCGATCGTCAACCAGAAGCAGCGACCGTGGGGCGTGATCATCTCCGCAGTCGCGGTGGTCTTGTTTGCTGCCGCCGTGGTCGTCGTCGTCGTCGTCACCCAGAAGTCGAGAAGCTCTGCCAAGGGTGGCAACTGCGGCAGCGCGAACGCTGCCTACTGCCAGCCGGAACTGGCTGCGGCCAAGCAGATCAATGGCGTCATCTACAAGGTCGAGACGAAGCATGCGCACGTGACCAAGACGGTCAAGTACAACACCACACCCCCCACCGGCGGAGACCACAGCGCGTACTGGGCCGACTGCGACGGCACCGTCTACCCGAACGCGATCGCGAACGAGAACGCCGTCCACCCGCTCGAGCACGGCGCGGTCTGGGTGACCTACGGCCCGGGCCTCGACTCCACCAAGGTCGACACCCTTGCGAAGGACGTCTCCGGGCAGAATTACGTCTTCATGAGCCCCTACCCCGATCTCAAGAGCACGGTCTCGCTGCAGGCGTGGGGCTACCAACTGTTCGTCGACAGCGTCACCGACCCACGGATCTCGCAGTTCATCGCGACGCTGGCCAACAACACCGCGATCGCGCCCGAGCCTGGTGGGAGCTGCTCGCAGCCGACCTTCAAGACCAACCCGAGCACGTTCGGGCACCCGCTGTTCGCGCCGTCGAGCGGCACCGCGAACTCGATGTCCGCGGCGCCGAGCTCGTCGCCGTAGCGCCGGGCCGCGCGCTCAGCCCAGGCGCAGTCCGGTCTCGGGGTTGAAGACGTGCTCTTCCTCGCTGCGCACGCTCATCTTCACGACGTCGCCGATCCGCGGCGAGACCCGCTCCTCGAAGCGCACCACGAGGTGCGGATCGGTCAGCGGGTCGTCACCCGCCAGCCGCGCGTGGACGTACGAGTCGGCGCCGAGCTCCTCGACGAGGTCGACAGTGAGGGTCACCGTGTTGCCGTTTGCGGCGGAGACGAAGGCCTCCGGACGGAGCCCGAGCGTGACCTCGGCGAGGTTCGCCGCGTTCGCCGCGGCCATGACCTCCGGCTTCAGCGGGACGATCAAGTCGCCGAACTGCGCGCCGCCGGCCACGAGCTTGGCCTTGCGCAGGTTCATCGCGGGCGAACCCATGAAACCGGCGACGAAGGCGTTGTCCGGGCGGTCGTACAGCGCGCGCGGCGTGTCGCACTGCTGCAGCTTGCCGTCCTTGAGCACCGCAACCCGGTGGCCCATCGTCATGGCCTCGACCTGGTCGTGGGTGACGTAGACGGTCGTCGTGCCGAGCCGCGCCTGCAACGCGGCAACGTTGGCCCGGGTCTCGACGCGCAGCTTGGCGTCGAGGTTGGACAGCGGCTCGTCCATGAGGAAGACCTTGGGCTCGCGCACGATTGCCCGGCCCATGGCGACGCGCTGCCGCTGGCCGCCGGAGAGCGCCTTCGGCTTGCGGTTGAGGAACTGTTCCAGGCCGAGGATCTTGGCGACCTCCTCGACCTTCTGCAGCCGTTCGTGCTTCGGGACGCCCTTGAGCTTGAGCGCGAAACCCATGTTCTCCCCGACGCTCATATGCGGGTACAGCGCGTAGTTCTGGAAGACCATCGCGATGTCGCGGTCCTTGGGCGGCGCGTTCGAGACGTCGACGCCGTCGATCGTGATCGCGCCCGCCGAGACGTCTTCGAGGCCGGCGAGCATGCGCAGTGCGGTGGACTTGCCCGAGCCGGACGGCCCGACGAGCACCATGAACTCGCCGTCCACGATCTCGAGGTTCAGGCTGTCGACGGAGGGCTCGGTGTTGCCCGGGTAGACACAGCTCGCGTCGATGTAATTGACAGCAGCCATCGGGGACTCCCCTATCGGTGTCATTGGACCGCGCCGATTACGGGCGGGAGTACGCGCGCTGGCTGGGCCGCGCGTGCCCACCTCACGGATTTCCGGACGGCCGGTGTAGCTCTGCCCCACCGATGTCAAAGGCAGCACCCGCCGACCGGCGTAGCGGTCGGACGGCCCCATGCAACACCGCGGGAGCGGGTCGGGTCAATAGCGCGCCGCTGCTAGGCTGACCGGGTTTCGCCCCCGTAGCTCAGGGGATAGAGCACCGCCCTCCGGAGGCGGGAGCGCAGGTTCGAATCCTGCCGGGGGCACCATGCTGCAGGTCCGTATTTCGGGCCTGTAGCTCCTTCTGCACTCAGTCAATCGGCCGCGGGTACACATCCAGAACTGACGCCGATTCTCGTGTTCTCCGAAGCCAGGTCCGGATAGCGAGCGGAGTTCCGGTGAGCGTTCCTGCTCCCGCTGACGTACTGCACCCGTAGCCACGAGCGAACAGTTCGGCGACCTGTGCCTGGATGCTCGATCCTTGATCTATACGCACAGCGCATGACACAATACGTTGTGTGAGTAAAGCTCCGCCGCGGCTCGCACCGATCTTCCGCAGCGACACCCAGCTGCAGATCCTCGGCGCCACTTACTTGGAGCCGGAGCGACACTTCACGATCCCCGAGCTCGTCGAGCGATCCGGCCGTCCTCAGCCTACGGTCGCGCGCGAGGTCGAGCGACTCGTCGAAGCAGGGCTGCTCGGGACCGAGCTGCGCAGCGGCCGGCGCAGCGTCTGGGCGAACACGACCTCACCGATCTTCGATGAGCTGCACTCGATCTTGCTCAAGACCATCGGACCCAAGGCTGTGCTGGAGAGGCAGTTCCGCGGGATGCGTAGGGTCGAGCGCGCGCTGATCTACGGCTCCTGGGCGCGCCGCTACCACGGTGAACCGGGCCCACTCCCCCAGGACGTCGATCTGATGGTCATCGGCACGGCAGACGTCGGCGAGGTCCGCGTCGAGGCGGACAGCGCGTCCCGCAAGCTCGGCCGCGACGTCAACGTCACGGTGTTGACGCCTGATGAGTGGGACAAGAGTCCGACCGGATTCGTCGCGCACCTCAAGTCTGAGTCGCTGGTCGAGCTGGACCTGCTGCGATGACGTTGCCTCCGGCCGTTACCAACCTGATCACCGCGCGACGCATCGAGCAGGTACCTGCCGATCGCGCGAGTGCCCTGGTGCGGCTGACGCGTGCCGAGGAGAAGCTCGACGCGGCGCGCAAGATCGCCGCCATCGATGTCGAGGTCGCCTACGTGACCGGCTACGACGCGACGCGTATCGCGGTCACCGCGCACATGCTCGGCGCCGGCTACCGGGTGCGCGCTGTCGCCGGCTCTCACGAGGCCGTCGGCGTCTACGCCGAAGCGGTGATCGCCAGCCCCAGCGCCCGGGAGTTCCAGCGCATGCGGCGCCGCCGCAACAAGGCCGAGTACGACGACATCGTGATCGGCCGCGCTGACCTCACCGCCGATCTCGCCCACGCCGAGGCGATCATCAAAGCCGTTCGAAAGGCACTCTGACCGGCGAGCTCGGCTCGATTCGAACGCGGCCGCATCGGAAGTTGATCTCCACGGGTACACATCGGGTACACACCAGAACTGAAAACGGCCGATGTTGATCAATCATAGCAACGCATCTAGATCAGCAAATCCGGGACCTACAAGCACTTGTCAACGATCTTCCAAACCGCCGAGATCGCTCTCCCGAGGCGGGAGCGCAGGTTCGAATCCTGCCGGGGGCACCAAGACGTCGTCTCTCACACGTGCACCGCAGGTCACCTCCGTGGCGCGGCAGGAGAGCGTCGGCGTATGGACGCCGGCCTTCGCCGGCTTCTGATCAAATTCACGTACTGGGCACTCCAGCCTCGACCGGAGTCTGAGGCTCTGGTTGAACCTGTTCGAGGCCCCAGACGCCGCTTGATCATCAGACTTTCGATCGCTGCTCTGCTGCCGTCCCACCGCGCGCAGCACCTCACTTCCCATCAGGGTCTTGAATGGCTCGGCCAGTTCGCCACGCACGCCGCCGTCACCGACGTAGATGCAGACGAAGAAGGCCTGGTTTTAGTCGCGGCGCACAGATGCAGGCGCAGCGAGATATGCGCGATGGCAGTCGGATGCAAAGTCGAGCGCCTTCTTCATGTTGAGCGCCACCTCGCCCATCTTGTCCTCGGCGGCCTCGATCTTGATCTGTATGGACCCGGGCTGATTCGTGATGCGGTCCTGCTCTTCTTTGAGCAGCTCGAGCGGGATCGCTCCTGCGTAGTGCGCCTCAAGAAGCTTCTTGCGTTGCGCCGTCAGGCGTTGCCGCTGAACCTGGTAGTCCCGCCGCTCGATCTCCGCATGCCGCGACATCGCAGCCATCTCTTCACTGATGATCTGCTCGATGTCATCTCGAACATCCTCCGGAAGAACTACCTGCTGATAGAAGTCCTCGATGGCATCCTCGACGGACGAGATGAGCGTCGCCTTGAAGTAGCAGTCAGTGCGCTTCTCGTGCCGTCCGGCACATACGAAATAGGGGTAGATGACTCCCTGGCGGTTGCGGTTCTTGGAGACGATCAGCCGCGATCCGCACTCGCCGCAGTAGACGGTGGACTTCAGGTAGTGGTCGTGTTCGATGGCCTTCTCGCCCTTGGCCTTCGCCGTCAGTACCCGTTGTACCTCGTTCCAGGTCTGTTCGTCGACCAGCTTTGGATGCCTGCCTTCGTACTCGACTCCGCGCCACACGACCATGCCCTTGTAATAGGGGTGTCTGAGCAGCGTATGCAGATGGCTCAGACGAAGCGGGCGCTTCGGAAACTTGGGTATCGGCGCGTTGGTCAAACCTCGCCGCTCCAGTTCGGCGAGCAGCTTCTTGAGTGTCCAATTCCCGGTCGCATAGGCCTCGAAGGCCCACTTGACGAGTGGCGCGCGCTCGGCGTCGAGTTCAACTGTGCGAACTTCCTTGCCGTCTGCATTGATCAACCGGACGTTCCGGTAGCCGAGCGGCGCCCGTTGCCAGTGATTCTGAGCGTCACCTTGTCCGGGGCCGCCGGCTCGGGTTGCCCCAGCCTCGGGATGCGCCAAGTCAGCGGGAAGCGACCGCTCCGCTTCGAGTCGGTGAAGCCTAGGTAGTAATCGATGTACCGCGGGTGATCGCCGGGGAAGAGATAGAAGATCACGCAGCCAATCGACGGCACCAGGTCGTCCTCGTCGCGCATTGAGTAGTGCGCTACGAGGTTGACGCAGGCCGAGAGCAGGAGGAGCTTGCTCATTCTGCCGAGGAAAAGGACGGGGTGGTAGGCGCGAGGCGCCGGACATCCCGACCACTGTCACCCCGACGCAGGACGGTCGAGCCGGTGATCAGAACTCGAAGCGCGTCCTACCGACCCGCTCTGAGCAGCAATCCTGCGCCGCCCACGGTTTGTCCTGCCGCGTAGCACACACTCGTGGACGGGCACCCGATGCCGCTCAACGCCCCGGCGGTTGCGGGCAGGTGCTGCGCCGCCCAGTGCGATCCACCGTGTGCCGTGCGGACGATGGCGCCGCGCGGCCCGGAAGCCGCGGAGCCGCTCGCCTGGCAGATGTTGGCGGACGGACACGCCACGTCCTGAAGTTGCCCGACGCCGGCCGGCACTTTCTCCATCGACCACTTGGCGCCGCCGTTGTGGGTGCCGAGCAGGACTGCGGAACCGGTGAACGCGCCGCCGGCGGCCTGGCACACCTTGGCTGTCGGGCAATCCACGGCGACCAGGAAGGTGCCGACGCCCAAGGCGCGGGGGACACTTTGGCGCACCCACCGCTTGCCGTTGCCGGTGGACACGATGGCGGGAGCGGCCCCCGAATCGTCACCCACCGACTCGCAACGCACGGTGGACGCGCACGCGACGTCGGTCAGCCGGCCAACGTCTGCCGGCAGCTTCTGCACCGCCCAGCTCGCGCCGCCGTCTTGTGTCTTGAGCAGAATCGCGCTGGACTCGCTGCTGGCGAACCCGACCGCGACGCAAACCTTGGTCGACGGGCAGGAAACGCCGGAGAGGAGGAACGCCGCCGGAACGGACTTCGTCTTCCACTTCGCACCGCCGTCGGTGGTGCGGGCAATCGCCCCGACCCCCGACGTCGGCCCGGTGTCGATGCTGCCCACTGCGATACACAGCTTCGTGCTGGCGCATGCGACCGCAGCGTAGGTGCCTCCGACTTCGGGCACTGTCTCCTGTTGCAGCACCCAGCTCGATCCCGACTTCGCCGTGCCGACGAACGCCCCGGTGGGGTTGGCCCCGACAGCCTCGCAGTGCGAGGTCGACGCGCACGAGATCGCGGCGAGTTGACCAAGCGTGGCCGGCAGCGGGCGTTGCGTCCAGCTCTTACCTCCGTTCACGGTTCTGGCGACGAACCCGAAGACGTAGAACGAGATTCGCCGCGCCTGGGCGTGCCCGGCGATCAGACAATCGCGCACGCTGCGGCACACGACGGTGTCCAACGCGACGCTGGGGGCATACGCCTTCGCGAAGCCACTGGAAACGTTCGGCACACGCTGCCGCGTCCAGGTCTTTCCCGCATTCGCCGTACGCCAGAGCGTCGGCCCGGTCGACACCAGACCCACCGCGCTGACCGCCTCACACATCTTCGTGGTGCCGCAGGACAATCGCTGAACACCCGGAGTGTGTGTCAACGCCGCAGACTTCCAGCTCGCGCCTCGATCCGAGCTGCGCCAGACCACGTTCGTCGTCGCACCTGCAGCCAGGCAGGTCGTCGCGCTGGGACAGGCGACCTCGTCGACGGCGCTACTGTGCGCAGGCATTGCATGCGTCACCCATTTGTCTCCGCCGTTGACGGTGGACAGCAGGTGACCGCCGCCGAGCACGGCGCATGCCCTGGAACTAGCGCACGATGCCCAGACCAGCCCGAACGTCGTGGTCTTGACCGGGTGCCACCTACCCCCGCCGTTCGTGGTCCGCAGCACCACGCCCGAGTTCCCCGCCGGCCCGGCAGTGGCCGCTAGACAGGTCGACACCGACAGGCAGGCGAGGGCCGGTGGCGAGGCACTAGGGCCGGACACCGCGAACGCGCTGGGCAGGGCCGAGAGCCGCCAGGAACGCCCCGCATTGGTTGTCTTGGCGAGCTCGGGTAGCAGCGTCGACGTACTGTGCCCGAGGACCAGGCAGGTTTTCGCGGACGGGCACGCCAGCTCGTCGAGTACCTGCGTGCTCGAATCAGACGAGGTCGCAGCGAAGGCCATCGGCATCGGGGCGAGGGTCCAGCTCTTGCCGTCGTTCTTGCTCACGGCAATCGCACTCTGACTGCCCCCACGCGAAGATTTCGTCAGCACGAAGCACACCGCCGCCGTCGGACATGCCGAATCGATGGCCGTATCGAACGGCGGCGCAAACGTCCTGCTCACCCGCCACGCCGGCACACTCGCGCCCGCACTCGAGCCCGCGACGACCGCCACGGCCAACACCGCAACGGCAACCACAGCGGCTGGAAGCAACCCCACCACGCAGCGCGACACGTGAACCCGGTGCGGGGCGAGCGCACGGCGAGACCGACAAGGGTTCATCGCGACCTCCCCGTACCGCGGCGCCGCGGCTCGGGCTTGGCACGGGCACCGCGTGCCCCAGTCCACCGAGTACGGACCAAGTGAGGATAGCCGCGCGCAACACTCGCCGAAAGGGCCATTCGTCGACGCCAACCTCCGTTTGTCCCGAATGCCGTTCATCGCCGAGACAAGCGATACGCAGGGCATGACTGACCGCTCCTGCTGCGCATGCGACGCCCACCACGCCTAACCGGGGTTCGCCCACATTCCCGCGGGGATGGGAGGAAGACGTTCGCAACACCAGCACCACCCGCTGTTTTCCGGCACCCGGCCTCGACTCATCGACGCTGCGCGAACCACTCGTCCAAGGCTGCCCGCCTCGGCGCGCGAGGGGTCGGGAAAGGTGCGGCGGTGACGTGTCCATCCGGGCCGCCGGACCCTCAGTGCCGGTGCACCTGGACGATCTCGCGGAACCACTCGACTCGGATTGGTGCCGGAACATTGGCTTTAGCGAATGCGGGTCCGAGCTGGGAGTGCATGAACTCCTGCTGGGCTTCTTGCGATTCCCACACCTCGACGACGACTAACTTGTCACCGGCCTCGCCAGCGACGTGACCGAGCATCCCCGCCGGCAGTTTGTCCGGAGCTGGCACACCGTCCCAGCCCAAGAGCTTGTTGACCTTGTTGTAGATGCTGAGTGCGTTTGGCTCGGCGAACTCAAGTACTACGACCTCGGCCACGATGAACTCCTTGACGGGTGACGGGGTGTCGCTGCCGTGTACGGCTACACCCAGGGTCGGCGGTCCGTCAAGACGCGTCACCCATCCAGCGTTGGGAGGGAAAGCAGAGAAACAGAGAGGCCAGCTCAGCTCAGGCGATCGATGCTCGTGGGTGGCGGGTAGTCCATGCCTGTCACGGCCACCGCACACGGTGCGGTGAGCGTTGGCCCAGCATCGCCGGGCCCTTGCTCCTCCCTCCTCACGATGTTTCGGTTGTGAGCGTTGCCTGCTTGCCCTGGTGAGCGCTGCCAGGCTGACTTCGCCGACCGGGTCATGCGTCACTGCACACCGCTGATGCCTGCAGAACGAGGTACCCACTACACCGGCGGCGTTGGTCCGGTTGACCGGAACGATGCGGGCGAGCAGGTCGCACAGTTCTCCGGCAGGTCGCGTCTTGGGCGAGTCGAGCGAGATGCTCGGCAAGGCGAGTTCGCCGTCGGTACTTTGCATCAGTCCAGGCAAAGGAAAGAGAGTGCGCCCGAATCGACGCGGTCGTGGGTCTCGGCCAGCGGGGCAACTGCCAGTCGTCTCTCGCAAGCGCCTGTCGCCGCGGTCCTGTCGCCGCGGTCCTGTCCGCCGCCCTTGACGGAAAGTGCTGCTGCGCCTCAGGGCACCGCAACTAGTTCGTGTCGCACCGCCTGGGGCCGACGGTAGGCTCTGCGCACGCGCGGTTTCCGATCGCCGGTCAGGAGGTAGCCGGGATGACGATTGCATTCGTGTTCGAGTCCGACAAGATCGGTCAGCCCGAATACGACCAGTTGATGGAGGGGATTGACCGCGAGAGCGTGGATGCGCCCAACCCGGACGGCTACATCGCGCATCTGGCCGGCCCGCGCGATGGGGGCGGCTGGCGGGTCGTCGACGTCTGGGAGAGTGAGCGGGCGGCGAACGCCTTCTACGGTTCGGACGCCTTCGCCGCGGTGAGCGGCCGCGCCGAGGAGATGGGCCTGGTCACCAGCGCGTGGCCATTGCACCGCGTCGAGATCGACCGAACCGTCAAAGAGATCACCTGACCCACCGGCGCGGATTCGGTCTTCAACCGAGGTCCGAGAATCCACCCCGCTCGGCCGCTCCCACATCCTGTTCGCGTCCGGCTCGCCGGGTACGGTCGCGCAGCGCGGCCGTCTGCGTGCACAGCTTCAGTGCCGTGCTCGCCCGTCGCCGCCAGGTGGAAACCGGCCAGCGTGCCCCAATCACCTACGGACGCCCCTAGTACTACAGCCGTCATGCTTATCCGGTTAGATCAGGTGAGCTGGGAAGGGCTCGGGTCTGGCGACGATCTCCCGGTAGGTCGTTGAGTTCCAGCGCTGGTTTCCCGACGAGCGAGGCCTGTACGCAGTACCTGTTCGAGTCGCGTTGGCCGGACGGCTTCCGCTGTCCGCGGTGCGGACATGAGCACGCTTGGCCGGTGACCAAGCGCCGGGTGTTGTGGGAGTGCGCGGCCTGTCATCGGCAGACGTCGCTGACCGCGGGCACGGTGCTGCACAAGACGCGCATGCCGCTGCATCTGTGGTTCTGGGCGGCCTACCTGATGAGCACCCCAACGCCGGGGGTGTCGGCGCTGCAGCTGCAACGCCAGCTCGGGCTGAGTCGCTATGAGACGACCTGGATGATGCTGCACAAGCTGCGCCGGGCGATGGTCAACCCCGAACGCGATCCGCTGAGCGGCGAGGTCGAAGTCGACGAGTGCTACATCGGCGGGCCCGAAGCCGGCCTGCGCGGCGGACGCCAACATGGCGACAAAGCCCTGGTCGTGGTGGCCGTAGAGGTCCGGGGCACCGCCAGCGGCCGGGTGCGGCTGGCCGTCGTTCCCGACGCCTCCGGCCCCACCCTGACCGGCTTCGTCCGCGCCAACATCACCGCCGGCGCGATCGTGCACACTGACGGCTTCCGCGGCTACCGACCGCTGCCCAGCCACGGTTACCAGCATCGCCCGCACAGCCAACTTGCCGCTCGCGCCGCCGGTGTGGACATTGACGAGATCCTGCCCCGCGTGCACCGGGTGATCTCCAACCTCAAGAGCTGGCTGCGAGGCACCCACCGCGGCGTGTCCGGTGAACACCTACAGGTCTACCTCGACGAGTACGCCTTCCGGTTCAACCGCCGCCGCACCCCGATGGCCGCCTTCCAGGCCCGTCGTCGGCGTACAAGCCCAGCGCTGGAACTCAACGACCGTACCGGGGGAAGTCGCAGGACGCGGCATTTGCCCAAGCTACCTGACCTAACCGGATAAGCATGACAGCCGTAGATCGTGATCATTGTTGTTGATCTTGTCTTCGGTGTGGCTGTCTCGGGCTCGGGCTTGGTGTCGTCGACGCCAGCTGGACCAGGACAGCAGTGCTTGGAGGGTGGGCCGTTGGTCGAGTAGGGCGGCGTCGAACAGGCGGCGGAACTCGTTGACGGTGAGTTCGATGAGCCCGTCCGGCGCTGGGTGGTGGTCGCGTTCGATGGCGGTGGCGAGGGCGAGGAAGGCGTGCGCGAGCATGGCGAGGGTGGTTCAGCGGTGCCAGCAGGCCCAGCCGCGGACTTGGTGTTGGTCCAGGCCGACCAGGCTCTTGGCTGATCGGAAGGATTCCTCGATGCGCCAGCGCCGCCCGGCCACTCGCACGAGTTCGGCCAGGCTGGTTGGGCGCGGTGTCCAGCACCGTAGGTAGGCCAGCTCGCCGCTGCTGCGGGTGCGGCGGATGAGTAGATGGTGTTCACCGGTGGCCGTGCTGGGGTCGGTGTCGTCGGGTTCGGGCAGGATCGCGATCCAGGCCCAGGCGTAGTCGCGGTGGCCTTTGGCCCCTTGCCCGCACGAGTAGGTCTGCCACGACGCGTCCTCGAGCACGGCGGGGATGGCGTCCACGCGCAGCGGCCCGGCGTGGGTGCGTACCCGCCGGTTCGCGGCGATCTGCAGCACGTAACCGAGCCCGAGCTCGCGCACGGTGCGGCGCAGGGTGGGGTCGGCGCCGTAGACCTCGTCGCCGGCCACCCAGGCCGCCGGCGTCCCAGCCGCGACGGCGCGGCGGATCAACGCGGTGGCCAGCGCCGGCTTGGTGGCGAACTCGACATCGTCGGGCACGCCGGCGCGTTGGCACGGTCCGGTGTCCTCGGTCCAGGACTTGGGCAGATACAGGGCTCGGTCGAAGAACGCGTGCCCGCGCGCGGCCGCGAAGGTGAGGTAGACCGCGACCTGGGCGTTCTCGATCCGTCCTGCGGTGCCGGTGTACTGGCGCACGACCACGCCGCGGACATGGTGCGTACCGTTGCACGGTCACGCCGCTGACACCGCGATGTTCGTGCCGACGATGTGTGCGGTTCGTGTCGATCGCTGCCGGACCCGTGGTGCGTCGACCTTGAGCTGCCGGTTACGGCGCGGTGACGGTCCACTCGCCGCCTACATAGGCGTCGAGAGCGGTCGGCTGCCAGTACATGACCATGCCGATGGATGGCGTGGGCCAACCTGTGCCCGAGTCGTCAGACCACACCGAAGCCTGGCCGATGCTGCTCTTGATCGCGTCGTAGAAGCAGAGGAAACCTGGAGCAGCGTGGCCCGGCCCTGGGCAGTGGGTGACCGGGCCAACGCCGTTCACCTCGATGACGTTCGAGTCGGAGATCTTTGCCCCCAGCGGTCGCGGGTAGGTGATGGCATCGGCGATCCAACCTTGCGTGGTCGTGACGTTCTCGGCGCCCGAACCCGCTCCGAACATGCCGGACTCGGACTGCCCGGAGGGCAAGACCGCTCGCGATGCGTAGTACGAGGAGGGGTGGCCGCCGAGGTAGTTGGCGTTCAGCCCTGGCACCACGTGCGTGTTGCCGTTGATGGTGAACGGCGCAGATCCGGCATGGCCGTTCGCCAGTCGCAGCGCCGGGCCGGTGCCCGTGTTCTTCAAGCTCGTCGGTTGGCCTGCCCTGTTCGCGTGGCCGAGGATGAAGTTGCCGCCGGTCGCGGCGATGGCGGTGCCGCCCATGGCGAAGAAGAGGGCAGCGTAGGCCGCGCCGCGGTTCGGTAAGGATGCCGTGCGGGCGTGGCACGAGTCCGAAGCTGGCTCCGGCGACGTCATGCACTCGGCCGAGAACTGGGCCGCCGGCAGGTACCCCGTCGAACTCAACTACTCGGCCGCGCAGTCAGAACACAGCCTTGCTGCCGTGCATGAACACCTCGACCGGACGCGCGCGAGCCTGTGGATCCACCACGACCTCGAGCACTTCCGCAACGCCAGGGACGCGCCGCGCGACTACGACTGACCGCGGCGGAGTACATCTGTGTTGCGTGACCCCTGCGGGCGTCGCTCAGGCGGCTGTGCCAGGGTGCTAGGCGTGATCGCTGCGTACCGTCGCGCACTGCCGTATGGAGGTCTGCTGGGGCTGGCCGTCGCCGTCGCCCTGCGCGTGGAGATCGCGGGCGCCGAGGGGGTGCGGTCGCAGACCGCCGGCATCTGGTTCGCGGCGGCGCTCCTCGCGGTGGCGCTCGTGACGCAGGACGGCAATCGGGTGGGCGCGTTCCCGATGCGGGCACTCGGGGTGGGGCTCGCCGGTGCGGCCGTGCTGTGCGTGCCGGCCGCGATCCGCCACGTCCTGACCGGCAGCGCCGTCCCGGCCGCAAACGGTTATGCCGGCTGGGCGGTGATCGTCGTGGTCGTCGCGGTCGCCGAGGAGGCGCTGCTCCGGGGCAGCCTGTACCGCGCCGTCGAGCGCCGTGCCGGCATGACCACGGCGATCGCGGTCACGAGTGTTGCGTTCGGCCTGCTGCACGCGCCGGTATACGGGTGGCCGGTCGTCCCTCTCGACATCGCCGTCGGAGTCTGGCTGGGCACACTGCGCGCCGTTACCGGCTCGGTCGCCGCGCCCGCGGTCGCGCACTCCGTCGCTGATCTTGCGGGCTGGTGGCTGCGGTGAAGCGCACGCCGGTCCTGGTGCTCGTGTCTCTTCTCGTCCTGGGCGTCGGCTGGTCCATCGCGCCGCGGTCGGCGCTGCCGCTCTACGACGGCGTCGGCTTCCCGGACGAGCCCTACCGCTTCGTGCAACGCCCGTCGGGCGCGCCCGACACGAAGGCGCCGACGACCGCCCGCGCCCAGGCGACCGTCCGCAACGGACACAACGCCTCGCTGCTGGCAGCCAGCGCCGAGACCGCACCTCAGGTGAGCGTGCAGATCCCGCCGGGCTTGCTGGTGACACCGGCGGGCACCACCCGGGTCATCCTGGTGGCCACCCCGGAGAAGCCGCCACCGGCCACGACCGGCCAATACCTGTGGAGCAACGTCTACGACGTCACCGCGTCACCGGCGGCCGAGCTGGGCTCCGGCGACCTGCAGGCCACCATCACGCTGCGGGCGGCGACCGCGCAGGGGCCCGAGCCACAGATCGCGCGTTACGCGTCCGGGCACTGGACGACCATGCCCACCTTCGCGACCGGCCAGGACATCTATGCGGCACAGCTGACGCAGTTCGGCCGGTTCGCCGTCGTGGGGACCAAGCCACTGGACGTCTCCCAGCTGGCCGGCAGCGGTGACGGCAAGTCCGGCGGAAGCAAGATCGGGCTGGTGGTCGGGGCTGGCGCGGTGGTCGTGCTCGTCGGGCTGTATCTGCTCGGCCGGCGCCGACGGGCAACCGTCCGCCGGCGCGAGCACGCCGAGGTGTTGGACGAGACGTGAGCCCGCAGCCAGGGGATCAAGTCCTCGCGCACGCGTTCGGCGCTCGCTACGAGTTGCCGATCCCGCTGCTCGTCTTCGTCTTGGGCGGCGCGGCCGTCGTTGCGGCGTCGTTCGTGCTCGTCCTGCGGACCCGGGTTCTTCCGATCGTGGGCACGGAGACCGACCGCACCGCCGTGCGCCAGGTTCCGAAGACGGCCGGCGTACCGGGACTCGTCGTCCTCGCGTTGCTGTGCTGGGCCGGCCTGGCCGGCAGCCAGGAGGTCCCGGAGAACATCCTGCCCACGCTGTTCTGGGTCTACGTCTGGGTCGTGCTGCCACTGCTCTGCGGGATCGTCGGCGACTTCACGTCCGGCTCCAACCCGTTCGGCTTCCTCGCCCAGGTCGGGGACGCCCTGCGCAGCGCCGCCGGACGCCCGAAGCCGGTGCCCTGGCCGCGCCGGCTCGGTTGGTGGCCGGCGGTCGCGCTCGCCGGTGCGGGCACCCTCGCCGAGCTGGTCTTCAACTCGGCCACCACCCTGCCGCGGTTCATCGCCTGGCTGGTGATCAGCTACAGCGCGCTGTGCGTCGCGATGGGTGCGCTGTTCGGCGCGCGGGCCTGGCGGGAACGCGGCGAGCTGTTCACGGTGCTGCTGTCGACGTGGGGCCGGCTGGGCTGGTTCCGGTTCGGCGCACCCGGCACCCGCGGATTCGCCGGCGGGCTGCAGGCCGGCTTCGAGCGGACGGTCAGCAGGACCGTCTTCGTCCTGCTGCTGCTCGTCTCGATCTCCTACGACGGCATCCTGTCGACGCCGCAGTGGACGCGCTTCGAGGCGCACCTCGTGTCTCTGGGCGACGTGCACCGGCAGGAGACCGTGCGCAGCATCGGATTCGTCGTGCTGATCGGCGCCCTCTACGTCGTGTTCGGCAGCTTTGCGTTCGCGGTTGCCAAAGCGGGCCGCATCGCCTCGGTGGCCGCGACGCTGTCGGGGCTGCTGCCGTCGCTCGTGCCGATCGCGTTCGGCTACCTGCTGGCCCACTACCTGCAGTACATCCTCATCAACGGCCAGCTCATCCTGCCGCTGCTCGGCGCGCCGGGCGGGGCGGGCACCAACCTGCACCTTCCGTACCCGTTCAACGACAGCTACGAAGTGCACACCAAGTTCCTGCCCAGCGGCTTCTACTGGTACGTCGACGTCGTCGTCATCGTCACCGTCCACATCATCGCGGTCGTGCTCGCCCACCGCTTCCTCGCCCGGACCGAGCACTCCCCGGTCGAGGCGCGCCGGGCCGAGTACCCGTGGATCGTGGCGATGATCGGCTACACGTCGCTCTCGCTCTGGCTGCTCGCCCAGCCGCTCACCCAGTCGTAGCGCCATCGGCCGAGGACGCGGATGAGCGCGGGCAGTCAGTACTGGATCGCCGTGGCTCTCGGCGCCGGCGTGTGCCTGGCCGCGTGTCTGGTCGCCAGGCGATACCCGGGCCGACCGGCCCGCGACGTCGGGCGTGTCATCAGCGTCGTCCTCGTCGCCGACGCGGTGACGTTCGTCCTTCGCCCGGTCGTCGAGGGCGACTGGACGGCGCGCGGATCGCTGCCGCTGGACCTCTGCGACGTCGCGCTCGTGATCGCTGCGATCGTGTGCTGGTGGCCGCGCTGGCAGTTCGGCGTCGAGCTGACCTACTTCTGGGGACTGGCCGGCACCCTGCAAGGCGTCGTGACGCCCGACCTCACGGCGTCGTTCCCGGATCTGGAGTTCTTCGAGTTCGTGGCCGGGCATCTCGGCATCGTCATCGCCGCGCTGTACCTCGTCGTTGGCCTGCGGCTCGAGCCGCGGAGCGGGTCGGTCGTCAAGGTCTTCGCCGGCACCGTGGCCTACACCGCGCTCGTCGGGTTGTTCGACTGGCTGGCCGACGCCAACTACATGTACCTCGCCCGGGTCCCGGCGCGGACGTCGCTGCTCTCGGTCCTCGGTCCGTGGCCGTGGTACATCGCGAGCGCGGCGGGCGTCGCCGTCGTCCTGTTCCTGATCTTGGACGCGCCGTTCCGGCACAAGTCCGGCGACGGCGCCGCCCGTTCGTGAACACGCACGCGGCCGGTGGCGGTCGAGTACTCCGACCGCCACCGGCTGCGGCGCGTGGGCTCAGGGCCGCACGAGCGTCTCATGCTTCACGTAGTTCGAGCGGCCGCTGCCGTCGGTGAACTCGTTGTACTCGGCGATGGTGAGAATCTCGGCACCCTTGGCCGTGTGCCCGTAGGTGATCGCGAGCTGCGAGTGCTTGAACCCGAAGGCGTACGGGGCCAGCACCGTGCGTCCCCGGACCGAGCCGATCGACGCGCCGTAGGTGATGCCGCGGACCTTGCCCCAGTCGCATGCGGACGGGCTGCACTGTCCGAAGGCCTGGACGACCGGCGCCGCAGCCGTGCCACCGATCTTGACGGACGCGAGCCCGCCGGTCGCCGAGGGGTTCACCCAGGTGCCGAACGCGCCGGCGACGAGGGCCGGCCGCGCACCGAGCCGATAGGCGGCCACCGGGTGACCGCCCGTCGTGGGCGACTGACCCTTGCCGAGCTTGAACGTCTCGCTGACCTTGTAGTTCTTGCGCCCGGAGCCGTCCTCGAACACGGTCAGCTCCTGCAGCTCGAGGCGCAGACCGGACTTGGTCCGCAGGACCCGACCGAACAGGGTCGTCCGCGACCACTCGGTGCCGCCGGAGAGGAAGCGCTGGTTGGTCTGGAACGTGGCACCCCTCGTGGACGAGACGTTGCTGCCGTAGACGATGGCCGGCACCTTGCCCCACTCGCACAGGCTCGGGGTGCAGGCGCCGAACGCGTCGACGGTGACGTTGCCGACCTTGGTCGGCGAGACCACGATCTGCTTGACGCTGTGGCTGCCCGAATTCGTGTTGATCCAGGTGCCGAGCAATGCGTTGGACGCCTTCGGCGGCACCGGGCTGGCTTGTGCCGAGGTGGCGGCGAACCCGATGGCGAGGGCCGCCGTCGCCGCCGTCCCGAAGAGCTTCGTGAACTGCTTGGTCTTGCTCATTGCGGTAAACCCCCGTTTGCTGCGGCACGCGTGCCGACGATCAGTGGATGCGCGGCCAAACCGGTCGTTGCGGACCGCACGGGATGCAGGAGTTCTGCGGTTGTGTCCTGATACGCCGCGCTGCGTGCGTCGCGGTCAGTCGCCCAGGAGCGTGCCGAGCCGGGCGGCGACGAGCTCCAGCGCGGGGGTGTCGACGTCCACTTGCCCGGCGCGGAGCACATCGAGCAGACGTTGCGCTACCGCGACCACCCGCGCGCGAGCCCGCCGCGGTTCCATGGTCCAGCGCTGCGCCTCGGCGACGAGGTCGTCGACCGTGATGCGGGACAGGTCGGCGTTTCCGTTGACGCTCATCGCCGCTGTGCTGCGGAGTTTGGGCCACAGCGCCGTGGGAACGGTGTCGTACAGCGGCGCCAGCCTGATCAGTCCTGGTTGCGGGTGGAGCAGGGCGATGTTCTTGCCATGCGCGTCGGCGTTGCCGATGGCGACAGTGAATACGAGCTGATCCAGCAGTGCGCCGAGTTCGTCAGCGCCCTCGCCGCCCCACGCGTCCAGCAGATGCGCGACTCGGGACAACGTCGGACCGCCGAACGCTTCGTACTTGGCCAGGCGACGGTTGCGCTCGGGATCGATACCGAGGGCCTGGCAGGTGTCCTCTTGATGGATTCTGCGGATGGTGCCATCGACTTCGGTTCGGCGGTCGAATCGGGACACGATGATGCACTCGGCGTCCTCGATGGTGCGCAGCTGGCTGACCGCCGCAGGCAGCCCCGCCAGTCGCGCCAACGTCAGGCAGGCGTGCTCGGCTCGCACGAGCCCGCGGCGCAACCGGTCATCAACCTTCAGGATGTGCGTGGACGGGAAGCCGTGCAGTGGTCGCGCCCAGCCGTCGCCGTCCGCGACCAGCAGCATCTTGTCCTGTAGGCCGGCGATCGACAGTTCGGAGTCGTCGTAAAGGCCCAGCGGATGGTCGTCGAGTTCGCGCACGGCATCGGCGAGGGTGTCGGAGGTGTACGGCGCGGTACCGGCGCGCCGGATTGGCGGGTCCTGGGCGCTGATGACGACGGCGCCTGCCACGTCGCGGCCGAAGCGGTCGAGCATGCCGAGTCGATCACTTGTCGTGACACCGGCGCGCGCAGCCATCTCCTGCCGGTGCCGTCCCTCGGGCAGCAGTCCGCCGGTGAACGCCCACGCGTCGCGCCGGCCCGTGCGTAACGGCAGCGAGCACGACAGCAGCGGGGTGTTGAGTGGGTGTTCGTCGAGTATCGACGTGACGTACTCGCAGTTGACCCGCCCGACTTTCGGCGCCCGCAGCACCGCGACCTGCCGGTCCGCCAGCCAGACCCCGAGTTCACGCACGCTCACGAGGTGATCCCGCCGTCGGCGTCGGTGACCGGCGCGGCGGCGGCCGCCGTCTCGGGCAGTTCCACGATCACCTGCGCGCCGAGACGGCGCAACACGCGCAGCGCCCTGTCCAGCAGGAGGACCGTCAATCCGGACTCCATCCGGGCCAGGTAGCTCCGCTCCACGCCCGACGCGGCGGCCAGCGCTTGCTGAGTGAGCCCGCGCGCCTGCCGCGCCTCGGCGATGGCGACACCGAAGTCAGAACCGCTGCGCACCGCTACCTGCCGCCGAGCCACCGCACACCACCTCCCAACCCCGAAACGTGCGAATATCAACACAATAGGGGTTAGTTGATGACTGAGTCAATATTCATACAACGCTCGTCAACCGCTTGTTGTGTTGATAGTGACACAGATGCCGTGACCGAGATTCGCCGATGCGGGCAGTCGGTGCAGACCTGGGTTCCGGGGTGTCAGGCTGGTCAGGTCGGTACGGTGCAGGTCATGGTGTCCGTCGACGATGCGGCGCACATCGCGCTGGCGCTTCCGGAGGTGACCGAAGGCGAGCGGCACGGCAACCGCACGTGGTCCGTCAACGGCAAGGGTTTCGCCTGGGAGCGGCCGTTCAGCAAGGCCGACATCAAGCGGTTCGGCGAGGCCGCGCCGCCGGACGGTCCGATCGTCGCGGTTCGCGTGGCGGACCTCGGCGAGAAGGCGGCAGTGCTCGCCGCCCATCCGGACGCGTTCTTCACGATCCCGCACTTCGAGGGGTACGCCGCCGTCCTCATCCAGCTGGCGAAGGTGGCCAGGAAGGATCTGGAGGAAGCGCTCGTCGACGGCTGGCTGGCGTGCGCGCCGCCCGCGCTCGCCGACAAGTACCTCAGTAGCTGACGGCGCGGCGCGGCGTCGCCCGTTCAGTGGGGCGTCCGTTGAGTACGGTGTCCGCGATCAGGTCTGTTCGGGCTCCATGACGATCGCTCCGCAGGGGCATTCGGCGGCGCACAGCCCGCAGCCCTTGCAGTAGTCGTAGTCGATGGCGTAGCCGTGTGCACCCTCGATCTTGAGCACCGCGTTGTCCGGGCAGACGCCGAAGCAGTTGTCGCAGCCGAAGCAGTTGCCGCAGGACATGCAGCGGCGCGCCTCGTACAGCGCGGTCTCCTCGTCCAGCCCGCTGACCACCTCGCCGAAGTCCGCGACCCGGCGGCCGATCTCGAGACGCGGGCGCATCGCGTGCGGCGCGTCCGAGTAGTACCAGCTGTTGAGCCGCTCGTACGGGACCGGCGCGGCGTCATCAGCAGCCACCGGCGCCGGCTGGGTGCGCAGCCAGGCATCCATGCTTCGCGCAACAGCCTTGCCGTGCCCGACCGCGACCGTGACCGAACGGTCTGCCGGAGCCATGTCGCCGCCGGCGAACACGCCCGGCATGCCGGTCATCATGTCCGGCCCGACCTCGACGACGCCGTCGTCCATCGACAGTCCCGGCAGCGTGTCGAGCATCGAGCGGTCGACGTCCTGGCCGAGCGCGAGCACGACCGCGTCGCCGGAGAGCTCTTCGTACTCGCCGGTCGGATGGGGCTTGCCGTTCTCGTCCAGCTCCATCTTCTCGATCGTGAGCTTGTTGCCCTCGACCTGGGTGATGGTGCGCAGCCAGCGCATCTGGACGCCCTCGGCGAGCGCTTCCTCCAGCTCGAGCTCGTTCGCCGGCATCTGCGCCTGGGTGCGCCGGTAGACGATGATCGCTTCCTCGGCGCCGAGCCGGCGCGCGGTGCGCGCGACGTCCATCGCGGTGTTGCCGCCGCCGTAGACGATCACGGTGCGGCCGAGCTGCGGGCGATCCCCCTCGGCGACGTCGCCGAGAACCTTGAGCGCGTCGAGGATCTGCGCCGACTGGCCGGCCGGGATGTAGGCGCGCTTGCTGAGCTGCGCACCCATCGCGAGCAGCGCTGCGTCGAAGCCGCCGTCCTTCATCGCGGCCGCAAGATCGTCGACGCGGGTGTTGAGCTCGAGCGTGATGCCCAGGTCGAGCAGCCGGGCGATCTCGATGTCCAGCACGTCGCGGGGCAGCCGGAACGCCGGGATGCCGTAGCGCATCATGCCGCCGGGCTCGTGACCCGCGTCGCGGATCTCGACCTCGTGGCCGAGCCGCCGCAGGTGATAGGCCGCGGCCAGGCCACACGGACCCGCGCCGACGACGAGCACCCTGCGGCCGGTGGGCGCGCCGGCACCGGGCAGCTCCCAGCCCTGCTTGATCGCCTCGTCGCCGAGGAACCGCTCGACGGAGTTGATGCCCACCGCGCTGTCCAGCTCCGCCCGGTTGCACGCCGTCTCGCACGGGTGGTAGCAGACCCGTCCCATGATGGCCGGGAACGGGTTGTCGTTGACGAGCTGGCGCCATGCGGTCTCGTAGCTGCCGTCCTCGGCGGTGTAGAGCCAGGCCTGGATGTTCTCGCCGGCCGGGCAGGCGTGGTTGCACGGCGGCAGCCCGTCGATGTAGACGGGACGCTCGCTGCGCCAGGTGCCGGTGTGGTTGGCGAGGCTGGAGCGGATGTCCAGTGTGGTCGCGAACGGCTTCTTCATCATCGGGTTTCTCCGTCGAGCAGCCGGTAGCGGCTGATGTTGCGGTCGGCCATGCCTTGCAGGCGGGCCAGGATGTCGGCGCGCGGTGGCTCGCCGAACAGGTGGGCGTAGCGCTTCTGCGGGCGCAAGTACTCCTCGACCGGTACCTGATCGCGGATCGGCAGGACGGACGTGACCTCGCCGCGCTCGGCTTCGTACACCGCGAACGTGCCGCTGCGCTGCGCGAGCCGCGCCAGCTTCACGGTCTCCGAGGTGGCGGTGCCCCAACCCAGCGGGCAGGGCACGAGCACGTGCAGGTAGCGCGCGCCGCGCAGCGACATCGCCTTCGTCACCTTCGCCTCGAGATCCCCCAACTCGGCGACGGTGGCGGTCGCGACGTACGGGATGTCGTGCGCCATCGCGATCCGCGCCGCGTCCTTTCCCTGCCCGAAGGCGGCGCCCGGGTGCGCGCCGACGGCCTCGGTGGTCGCGGTGCGTGCCGCGGCGGGAGTGGCCGCGGAGCGTTGCACGCCGGTGTTCATGTACCCGCCGTTGTCGTAGCAGACGTACAGCACGTCGTCGTTGCGCTCGAACATGCCGGACAGGCTGGCGAACCCGATGTCGATGGTGCCGCCGTCGCCGCCCTGCGCCACGACCCGGACGTCGTCGCGGCCCTGGGCACGCAGCGCAGCGGCCACTCCGGAGGCGACCGATGCGGCGTTGGCGAACAGCGAGTGCAGCCACGGCAGCTGCCAAGCGCTCTCCGGGTAGGGCGTCGAGAACACCTCGAGGCAGCCGGTGGCGTTGACGGTGACGAGCTTGCCGTCGGTCGCCCTGATCGCCGAGTCGAGCACGTAGCGCGCCGCGAGCGCCTCGCCGCAGCCCTGGCAGGCGCGGTGCCCGGTGTTCAGCGCGTTGCGCCGCTCCGGATTCGACTGCTCGGTACGCAGCGCCGGATCGAGCAGCCGGTTGCCGACCGCCCTACTTCCGACCTGGTAGAACTTCACGGCCTGCGCTGTCATGACGACGCCTCCGCCTTGTCGACGACGTCCTGGTGGACGTCGAGGAAGCTGAACTTCGGCAGCGCATCCGCGCCGTCCAGCATCGCGCGCAGCGACGCCTTGGTGACCGGCCGTCCGCCCAATCCGGCGACGACCGTGGTCAGGCGGGCCGTGCCACCGTCCAGCGCTGCCGCCACGTCCGCCGACACGACGCCGCCCGCACCCGGTGCGAACGCCCGCTCGAGGACGATGACGTGCCGCGCGCCGGCGAGCGCGGTGCGCACTGCCTCGGCCGGGAACGGGCGGTACAGGGTGAGGGTCACCAGCTTGACCGAGCGGCCCTCGATCGTCAGTTCGTCCACCAGGTCCGACGCGGTGCCGGACACCGAGCCCAGGGTCAGGACGACCGTTTCCGCGTCCTTCGGCCCGTACTCGGCCAGCGCCGAAAGGGGGTGACCGGAGACCGCCACGTACTCGGCGGCGAGCGCGGGGAAGCGGTCCAGCGCGCGCAGCAGCTGGCGATGCGCCAGCGTGCGCACCTCGGTGAACGCCTCAGGTCCGACCATCGCGCCGATCGTGATCGGCTCATCCGGGTCGAGGTACTGGCGTGGCTGGAACGGTGGCAGGTACGCGTCGACGAGCGCCGCGGAAGGCACCTCGATCGGCTCGAACGCGTGCGTGAGGACGAAGCCGTCCACGCACACCATCACCGGCAGCGACAGCTCCTCGGCCAGCCGGAACGCGACGACGTGCAGGTCGGCAGCGGCCTGGTTGTCGTTTGCGTAGAGCTGGATCCAGCCGCAGTCGCGCTGGCTCATGGAGTCGCTCTGGTCGTTCCAGATGTTGATCGGCGCGCCGATGGCCCGGTTGGCGACGGTCAGCACGACCGGCAGACCCAGGCCCGCGACGTTGAACAGCACTTCGGCCATGTAGAGCAGCCCCTGGCTGGCCGTCGCGGTGTAGGCACGCGCCCCAGCCGCCGACGCACCGAGCGCGGCGGACATCGCCGCGAACTCGGACTCGACGTTGATGAACTCGCAGGCGCCGAGGTCGCCGCGCTTCGCCATCGCGCCGATGGCCTCGACGATGTGGGTCTGGGGAGTGATCGGGTAGGCGGGCACGACCTGCGGCCGGCACCGGCCGACGGTCTCGGCGATCGCGCGCGAGCCCTCCATCTGCTTACGCATGAGCCACCTCCGCGGTGTCCCGGATGGTCGCGAATGCGGCCCGCGCGCCGGCGATGTTGGCCGATGCGATCGCTTCGCGGAACCGCTCGCGTACTGCCTGCTCGACGGCCGTCAAGGTCACTGCGTCAGTCAGTGCCGCAAAGCCGCCGAGCAGACAGACGTTCGGGAGCGGGCGGCCGATGTGCTCGCGCGCCAACTCCGTTGCGGCGATGGTGCGGATCCGATCCGCCCGGTGCCGCGCGCGCAGGTCGGCGAGCCCGAGCTCGTCCAGGCTGCGCGTCGAGTTGATCAGGACGTAACCGTCGGCCTCGAGGCCGGCGAAGACGTCGACCGCGTACAAGACCGTCGCGTCCACGATGATCACCGCGTCCGGTGTCGAGACCGGCTCGCGCAACCGGATCGGGGTGTCGCCGATCCGGCAGAACGAGGTGACGGGGGCGCCCATGCGCTCGGACCCGAAGCTGGGAAAGGCCTGCGGCTCGCGGCCGTCGAGGAAGGCTGCGACGGACAGCAGCTCGGCCGCCGTCACCACCCCCTGACCTCCGCGGCCATGGATGCGGATCTCGAACACGTTTGGCGCCTCGCTCCAGTCGATCGATGTGACGGGCGCCGGAACGCCCCATATGTCAATCGCACCAGGCTGGGAATGCCACGACAGGGTCCGGACAGCACGAGTCCGACAGGCACTAAGTCCTGAAGATTCCGGTCCGACGACGGATTGGGCCGGGCAGCGGGAGGTGCGCAGAATCAGGGCATGCCCCAAAACATCGTTGATCACGTCTCGATCCAGTGCGCGGACTTCGCCGCCAGCGCCAAGTTCTACGACGCGTTCCTCGGCGCCCTCGGTGCCCAGCGCGTCATGGAGTTCGGCGACGAGGGCATCGGCTACGGCGTCGCCGGCAAACCGGAGTTCTGGATCGGCCGGCAGCACACCGGGGAAGGGTTCCGCGAAACGCACTTCGCGTTCGCCGCGAAGGATCACGCGGCGGTGGACGCCGCGTTCGACGCAGCGGTCGCGATCGGCGCCGAGGTGCTGCACAAACCCCGGATCTGGCCCGAGTACCACCCGAACTACTACGGCGCGTTCGTCCGGGACCGGGACGGCAACAATGTCGAGGCGGTCTGTCACCTGCCGGAGTAAGGCAGGTCCTGGTTGATCTTGTGCGCGGTCCTGCGTCCAGGCGCGACATGCCGCACAAGATCGCGCAGCGCCTACCTACCTCGCTGGCTCGGACCTGCGTCCTACGTCTCGACGAGCCGGCCCGCTGCATCCACCAGCAGCGCGGTCAGCCCCTTACCGTGCAGCCACTGCACCGCCCGCTCTCCCATCGCGAACGCCGCGGTGGCGTAGGCATCGACTTCGGCCAGCTGCGTCCCGACGACCGTGACGGACGCGAACGCCGCAGGCCGCCGGCCGAGGTGCGGGTCGATGAGATGCCGGCCGCGCTCCGCGACACCGGACGTCGCGACCGCGAGACGGTGGCCCGCGACCGACCCGACCAGCCGGCCCGGACGCAGCGGATCGGTGATCCCGACGCGCCACGGCCGGCCGGGCGCCGCGCTGCCGACGCACTGCACGTCGCCGCCGCCGTTCACGCAGTGATTGACCGAGCCGGCGGCCACGAGCAGATCGCTGGCCCGCTCGATCGCCCAGCCCTTCACGTAGCCGCTCGGGTCGAGCGCGCCGGCGTAGCGGCAGTCGAAATAGCCATCCGTCTCCTCGGCCAGCTCGGCGCACCGAACCAGCACCTGCGCCACCTCGGGCGCGCAGTCGGACAACGCGATCGTCCCGCGTTGCAGGCGGCTGATGTCGCTGTCCGCGCGATAGGTCGAGAACGTCGCGTCGACCCAGTGCAGCCAGCGGACGGCCTCGCTCACCGTGGCGGCCTCGACGCCCGGGGCGCGGACGTCGATCGAGAAAACCGTCCCCATGCACTGCTCGACGTGCCGGTGCGGCACTGCGGCCACCTGCGGCATCAGATGCCGGCCTGGTCGAGCGCGCTCTGCAGGGACTGGATGTAGCCCGCGCTCGTGTACGTGGCACCGGAGATCGTGTCGATCTGCCTGCTCTGCGCGGTCAGCGTCTCGTTGACCAGGATCGGCGCGGCGTAGGAGTTGATCTGCTGGGACGTCCCGTCGTACGCGGTCAGCTTCGTCAGCTTGGCCGAGTCGATGTGCGAGCCGGACACCGTCACCTCGACCTGGACGACGCCGTAGTAGGTCTGGACTGCCTGGCCGAGATAGGTCTTGGTGGCGGGCGCGCTGCTCGAGCTGGTGTGCGTCCGGTGCCGGGGCGGTGCGGACCCGCCGCTGGACTTCGTCGCTGCCGGTGACTGCACCGCCGACGCGCCCGGCAGCGGGCCGGTTGCTGTCAGCGGGTGCGCCTTGGTCTTGAAGCTGAGCAGCCCGACCAGGCCGAGGACGGTTGCTGTGACGGCTAACAGGACGCGTTTCATCTCGGCCTCAGAAGGTGAACGATTCGTGGTGGATGTTTCGGGAGGGCACCCCGACGTTTCGCAGCTCGACGCGCAGCGCCGCCGTGAGCGCGTCCGGTCCGCAGATGAAGACGTCGTGGTGGCGCAGGTCGGGCACAAGCCGCGCGATGCGCTCACCAGCGAGCGGGTCGGGACGCCCACGCCTGCGGCGGCCGACCACGTAGTGCACCTGCGCGCCACGCCGTGCGGCGATGTCGTCCAGCTCGCCGCGCAGCAGGAGATCGTCGACACTGCTCGCCCGGTAGACGAGCGTGATGTCGCCCGGGTCGCCGGGCAGTGACTCGAACAGCGCCCGAAGTGGGGTGATGCCGACCCCGGCACCGATCAGCAGCACGCGCCGCCGGCGCCGGCGTGCCGCGGCGGTGAACGAGCCGTACGGGCCCTCGGCCAGCACCGCGGTGCCCGGACGGAGCGCGCGCAGCGCCGCGCTGTGCCGACCGGCGACCTTGACCGTGATCCGCAGCCGGCCCGGCTCGGGCACGGCGGACAGCGAGTAGGGGTTGGCCGCCCACCACAGCTCGCGGGTCAGGAACCGCCAGCGGAAGAACTGGCCGGGCTCGGCGCGCAGCTCGTCCAGGTGCCGTCCGGTCAGGTAGATCGAGACGGTGTCGCGGCTCTCGGGGTGCACTTGCAGGACGCGCATCCGGTGCCGCAACAGCCCGACCAGCGGCGTGACCATCCGGTACCAGACGAGCGTGCCGCCCACGAACGCGTACATCGCCGCCCACAGCATGCGGGCCTGCTGGCCGCGCGGGCCGATGAAGTCGGCGCCGGTGGCGAACTGGTGGCTGAACGCCAGCGCGATCGCCAGGTAGGTGTACAGATGGACGAAGTGCCACGTCTCGTACGACAGCCTGCGCCGCGCGGCGCGCGCCGAAGTGACGCCGACACCCACCAGTAGCAGCACCGCGACGGTGGCCATGAGCACGTCAGGGTAGGTCGTGAGCAGCGTCCACGTCTCCGCGGTCAGGCCCGCGTGGTAGGTCACCGAGTAGCCCCAGATGATCAGCAGCGCGTGCGTCACGGCGAGCGAGACCGTGTAGCGGCCGCCCATCGCGTGCCAGCGGGTGAGCCGATCAGTTCCCACGCGATGCTCGAGGTAGGGCACCCGCGCCATCAGGAACAGCAGCACGACGACGGCGTAGCCGGTCAGCAGCCCGGTGATCCGCCCCGCGTTCGTCAGCCAGCCGCCGAAGCCGGACACGAACAGGGTGTCGTTCCACCACAGCCCGACGACCGCGAGCCCGCCGAACGCGATCCCGGTAAGCACGACGAGAGAGGCGGTCCTGTCGGCTGACATTGTCGGTGGGGGGCTCCGCAATGTCGCCGGCGGCGCGAGCGTCGTCGCCCCTCTCGTCGGCATGCACCGAGCCTCGTGCGGCCAGCTCTCGATTCCGTCTGAGGACGCTGTGGGTGAACGATGCAGAAGTGATCCAGAAGATATTCAGAGGTCCCCGAACGTCGGATGCCGCCGTCCGGGTCGCATGCTGGTTGCGTGGTCAGCTCCCTGCAGCGCGCCGACGGCTCGCCGTTGCGCGCCCTCGTCGTCGATGACGAGCCCGATCTGGTGGACGTGCTGACCCGGATGCTGACCTACGCGGGCTGGTCGGTGCGCGGGGCACACGACGGCGCCGACGCCGTTCGGATCGGGAAGGAGTTCGGTCCCGACGCGGTGATCCTCGACGTCAACCTGCCGGACGGCGACGGGTTCGACGTGCTGCGCCGGCTGCGGACGATCAACCCGGCCGTCTGCGTCCTGTTCCTTACCGCTCGGGACTCCGTCGAGGACCGGATCGCCGGGATCACCGCCGGTGGCGACGACTACGTCACCAAGCCGTTCAGCATGGAGGAGGTCCTGGCCCGCCTGCGCGGCATCGTCCGGCGTGCCGGGCTCAACCAGCCGGACGACTCCGCCGCGATCGTCGTCGGTGACCTGACCATGGACGAGGACGCCCGCGAGGTCACTCGCGCCGGCGACCCGGTGGAGCTCACCGCGACCGAGTTCGAGCTGCTGCGTTACCTGATGCTCAACCCACGCCGGGTGCTGTCCAAGGCGCAGATCCTCGACCGGGTGTGGAGCTACGACTTCGGCGGCCGGGCGCACGTCGTCGAGCTGTACATCAGCTACCTGCGCAAGAAGGTGGACCGGGGACGCGCCCCGATGATCCACACCGTCCGCGGCGTCGGCTACGTGCTCAAACCCGTGTGATGAGGCTCAAGCTACGGACCAAGCTCGTGGCGCTGCTGATCGCGCTGCTCACGATGGCGTTCCTGCTCGTGGCGCTGGTGACGACGCTGGCGCTGCACGGCTTCTTGCTCGACCAGCTCGACCAGCAACTGCAGGCGGCCGGAAACCGGTTCTCGGTCAGCCTCGAGCACGGCAACGACTTCGATGCCGACAACGACGAGCAGTTCGACGCGGTCAGTGGCCAGGCGGCAGGCACGCTCGGCGCCCGCGTCCTCAACGGCAGCGTCACCGCAGCCAAGATCGTCGGACACGACAGTAATGACCCGGTGGCTCAGCCGGGCTCGGCAGCGCGCGCCGCGATCGGCCGGCTGCAGGCAAACACCACTCCGCACTCGGTGGACATTCCGGGCGTCGGCACGTACCGGGTCACCGTGACGCGCGGCGCGGACGGCGACCTGCTGGTCACCGGGCTGCCGGTCGGCGAGATCGACCACACCACCGCCCGGCTCGTCGCCATCGAGGGCGTCGTGTTCGGTGCCGCGCTGCTCGTCGTGGCTGTCAGCGGTGCGGCGTTCGTCCGGCTCGCACTCCGCCCGCTGAACCGAATGGCCGAGACCGCCGTCCAGGTGGCCGACCTGCCGTTGTCGAGCGGCACGGTGTCGATGCCCGAGCGCGCACCGCAGCCGGACACGCACACCGAGGTCGGGACGCTGTCGAGCGCGTTCAACCGCATGCTCGAGCACGTCGAGGCGTCGCTGCGCCGGCGGCAGGCCAGCGAGGACCGGCTGCGCCGCTTCATCGCCGACGCGAGCCATGAGCTGCGCACGCCGGTCGCGGTGATCCGCGGGCACGCCGAGCTCGGGCTGCGGACCGGTGGTGCGCTGCCCGGCGAAGTGGAGCGCTCGCTCACTCGCATCACCGCCGAGTCCGAGCGGATGGGCCATCTCGTCGACGACCTGCTGCTCCTCGCGCGGCTTGACTCGGGACGCCCGCTCGCGCGTGAAGAGGTCGACGTGACCCGGCTCGTCCTCGACGCGGTGAGCGACGCGCGGGCCGCCGGGCCCGATCACCAGTGGCAGCTCGAGCTGCCCGAGGAACCGGTCACCGTGCTCGGCGACGAGCACGCGCTGCATCAGGTACTCGCGAACCTGCTCGCCAACGCCCGCACCCACACGCCGGCGGGCACCGTCGTTGTGGCGTCGGCGAGCTCGCGCGACGGTGGCGGCGCGCAGCTCGTGGTCAGCGACAACGGGCCGGGCATCCCGCCAGAGGTGTTGCCGGACATCTTCGAGCGGTTCGTCCGCTCCGACGAGGCTCGCTCGGCCACGACCGGGAGCAGCGGTCTCGGGCTGGCCATCGTCGACGCGATCGTGCGCGGGCTCGGCGGCACGATCGAGCTGCACAGCGTCCCCGGCGAAACGACGTTCCGGATCGTGCTGCGTTGAGCGACCTGATGCGCCCATCGAGCTATGGCTCCGCCAGGGAATCGAGATCCGGCGGCGTCCCGGCTCGTCGCTGCGCGGTGTCTCCAACGCCGAGACGAGTTCCTCCTCGGTGGGCAGCACATCGCGCTCCCGGTCGGGCAACTGGTCGAAGGCGTAATCCGAGACAGCCATAGGTGCGGCGGACCCGGCCAGGGAGTACTGGACGACGCGCTCGTTCTTGCCGGCGCACATCAGGATGCCCACCGTCGGAGCGTGCAGGGCGGGCTTGCGAACCATGTCGTCGACTGCCGCGACATAGAATCCGAGCTGCCCGGTGTACTCAGGCTTGAACTTGCCGATCTTGAGCTCCACGACCACGTAGCCCGTTGACCGCACTACCGCAGTGTCGCAGCGATTCGGCGCCGAACCCGTGCGACGTTCCCGGGCATGCCGAACACCGCGTCCCGACCAGACGAGTCCCAGCTTGTGCGCGATGTCCGCACACTGGTCGTGCCCACCTTCGGCGAGGTTGCCGAGACGACCGACGTCACGCTCCCGTGGCGAGTGATGGTGCTTCCGGAGGCGGCCGACGTCGCGACGATCGACGGATTCTTACGTGAGCTCGTGGCGTGTGACCGCAGTCGCCTGACGGTGCGCTCCTACGGCTATGGCCTGCTGCGGTGGTGGCGATTCCTGGACGCCGCCGGCGCGCACTGGCCCAAGGCCCGCCGGGAGGATGTGCGCGATCTGGTGCTGTGGATGCGCCAGGCACGCGGCGGCAAGGGATTCGCCGCCGCGACGATCAACCACCAGCTCGCGGTGATCTCGGTGTTCTACGACTACCTCGCTCAGCGCGGCGAAGGACCGATGCTCAACCCTGTGCCACGGACTCCGGGTGGGCGGCAGGCGCACCACAACCCGCTGGAGGAGTTCCGACCGTATCGGCGTGCGCCCTACCGCCAGAAATGCGTTGACGCCGGGACGGGTAAAGCGCTGTCGGACGACTTCATTGATCGACTCTTCGCGCGGCTGGCGAGCAACCGGAATCGCGCGCTCGTCGCCCTATATCTCGCCAGCGGCGTGCGGGCCAGCGAGCTGCTCGGCATGACCGGCTCCGACGTCGACTGGGGCGGTCAAATGATCGGCGTGATCCGCAAGGGCACGCGTGCCTACCAGCGAGTGCCTGCCTCTCCGGACGCACTGACCTGGCTTCGGCTGTACCTGAGCGACGGCTTCGAGGCGGCGCCCAACGAGCCGTTGTGGTGGACGCTGCGGGAGCCGCGCCGTGCACTGCAGTACACGGCGATGCGCGCCGTGCTGCGCCGCGTCACCGACGACCTCGGCGAGCACGCCACGCTGCACAACTTCCGACACACTTGCGCGACACGGCTCGCCAACGACCCGCAGGTACCTCTGACCGACGTGCAGGCGGTGCTCGGTCACGCACGGATCACCACGACCGCCAAGTACGTTCGACCGGCGATGTCCGACATCGTCGCTCGCTACCAGGATCATCTGCGGCGGCGAAGCAACCCCGACACGGCCGTCCTCTCGTCGTGGCAGTACGAGGGCGCCGACCTGGACGAGCTGTTCGGACGTGAGCAGTGACAACGGCGAGAGCCGCGCCTGCCGAAGCCGAAGTGCAGGCCGAGTTCGATGTCAACCCGCCGCGCAACACTCATCTCGCTGTCGAAAGCATCGTCGCGATGGCTGCGGTCAGGATCGAGCAGTCCGACCGGCATCGCCGTGAGCGGGCCTGCGCGATCCGCAACCTGCTCGCCTGGTTGTCAACGTTTCCCGGTAGCGACTGGCAGCAACGCTGGCTGGCGAGCGGTGCCGACACCCAGGGGCTGGACTGGATTCCGCCCGCGCAGCACCGCTACGGCCGCAAACAGCACGCCAGTGCCGCGAACGCGCTCATCGCGCTCGAAGTGATCCGGCCGTCGATGCTGTGGCTGCGCACGGCGACGCTCCCGCACCTCTTCGTGCTGTGCCGTCAGGTAATGGATCCGGACGGATTCACTGCCGTCAACTCCATCGTCGCGAGGAGCCCGGCGTCACGCACCAACCAGATGCTCGCGCTGAACTTCCTCTCCCTGGTCCGCATCCGCCGCGCCGTCGCCCTGATGGCGATCAGCGAGCACGACTTCCATCACGTCGCGCTCGAATGGCGCGCGACACGACGCCGTCACCTGCCCGGACCCCGCCTGGCCTGGTACGCGCTGCGGGAGGCCGGTGGGATGCCCGGATCGCCAGCGGACTACCGCGCGGTCTCCCGCGAAGGCCAGCTCAGCATCGCCGAGCTCGTCCATCGCCGCGACGTCAAGTCCGACGAGGTTCGCGCACTGCTGATCGACTACATCAGCGAGCGCGCGACCAGCGTCGACAACACGACCACCGTCGGGCTCGTCCGACTGCTGGTCAAGAACTTCTGGGTCGACACAGAGAAGCACCATCCCGAACAGACAACGCTGTACCTCACGCCAGCGATCGCCGCCGCATGGAAACAACGGCTGCGCTACCTGCCGGGCGGTCGCGAGCGTGCCGACTACTTCACCCACCTGATGACGGTGCGCAGCTTCTACCTCGACATCGCCGAATGGGCGCTGTCGGACCCGGCTCGGTGGGCGAAATGGGTCAGCCCGCCACCGGTGTCCGCCGGCGAGACTGCCGGTGCGAAGAAGCAGACCCGCCGCACCCAGGCGCGGATGCACCAGCGCACCCGAACCCTGGCGCCCGTGCTGCCGCAGCTCGTGAGCAGCGTGAACACGCACCGCGAGTGGGCCACGTCGATGCTGGCTGCCGCCCGCACCGTTTGGGTAGGCGACACGTTCGAGATCGCGGGCGTCACCTACCGGCGCGTCGTCATCAAGACGGCCTACGGCGACGGCAGCAGGCCATCTGTGCAGGCCCTGGGGAACGGACGTGTCCTTCGGCTCCACCGCGTCGAGGAGGTCGCGTTCTGGGCATGGGCGGTCGTCGAGGTCCTGCGCCTGACCGGCATTCGCTTGGAGGAGTTGCTCGAACTGACGCACCTGTCGATCCGCCGCTACGTCGCTCCGACCGGCGAGTTGACGCCGCTGCTGCAGATCGCGCCGTCCAAGGCCGACCGCGAACGAGTCCTCCCGGCGGTGCCAGAGCTGGTCTCCGTACTCGCCGAAATCATCCGCAGGTGCCGCGCCGACGCGGAGACGCTGCCGCTGCTGAGCCGCTATGACCCGCTCGAGCGGACCTGGGGTGCTCGACTACCGCACCTGTTCCAGCCCAACTTCGGTGGGGCGCCGAGGGTCCTGACTCCGGCGACCGTCCGCAACCTTCTCATCGAGGCGACCGAGCGCATGCAGGTCACCGACGTCGACGGCAGCCCACTCCGGTTCACGCCCCATGACATGCGGCGCATCTTCGCCTCCGACGTCGTCAACAGCGGCCTGCCGATCCACATCGCCCAGCAACTGCTCGGCCACCTCGACCTGAACACCACCCAGGGCTCCGCCAGAGGCGGTCTACCCGACCGAGATCATCCGGCACTACCGCAACTTCATCGACCGCCGGCGCAGCACGCGTCCCAGCGAGGAGTACCGCGAGCCGACCACCGAAGAGTGGACCGAATTTCAAGAACATTTCAGCCTGCGCCGCGTCGCGCTCGGCACCTGCCACCGTCCCTACGGCACCCCGTGCGTCCATGAGCACGCCTGCGTCCGCTGCCCCATGCTGCGCATCGAACCCAGCCAGAAGCCGCGGCTCCTCCGGATCGAAACCAACACGGTTGAACGACTCGACGAAGCCCGCAAGATGGCCTGGCTCGGCGAGGTCGCCGCATTGGAAGAATCGCTACGCCACATCCGCGGCAAGCGACATCAACTTGAGCGCTCGCAGACCACCTCACCAGACACGTTCTGAGTGTGCAATACCGTGCTTGTTTGGTACGGTATTGCACATGACGGCGTTCGATCGGGTGCTGGAGATAGCGGTGGACAACCACGGCTACCTAACGGTCGCGGACGCGGTTGCGGCTGGGATCGACCCGGTCGCACTCCGGAAGCTCGCGGCCATGGGCCGGCTGGAGCACGCAGCCCACGGCCTCTACCGCGTCCCCGTCCTCGCCTCCGGACCACACGCCCCCTACGCCGAAGCCGTCGCGTGGACCGGCGGCCGCGGTGTCATCTCGCACGAATCCGCCCTGGACCTGCTCGAGCTGTGCGACGTCAACCCGCCGCTGATCCACGTCACCGTCCCACGTGAGTACGCGCCACGCCGCCGCGGCGGCGAGCTCTATCGCGTTTGGCGACGCACCATCGACCCCTCCACCGTCACCCACGTCGACGGCGTGCCCGTCATGCGCGCAGCCGACTCGATCCGGGACTGCCTCGCCTACGGCACAGACGCACGGCTGCTCCTGCAAGCCTGCGAAACCGGACGCCGCGAGGGCTACCTGACCGACGAACAGATGCAAGTGCTCGAAGCGCAGGTGCAAGCGCGCCGCCAGACGAACCGAAAGACCACACATGCCTGACCCCAGCGACGCCACACCCGTCGCACCACCGCCGAACCTGACCTCCCTGCGCGCCCGGCTTCGCAACCACGCTCGCGACATTCGCCAGATCGAGACGCGGGTCCAGCGCCGCCTCGCCGCACTCGTCGTCAACGAGATCTTCCTCGCCGCCGACCTCGGCATCGACGGCCCGCCCATCCTGATCAAGGGCGGCACCGCCATCGACCTACGCCGCGGCAGCGCCCCCGCGCGACTGTCGAAAGACCTCGACGCCGCCGTCCGCGGCGATATCGACGGATTCATCGCCCAAGCCCGCGCCCTGCTCGACGCGGGCTGGTCCGGCTTCACCGGGCGATTGGCCCGCGAAACGGAGATCGACATTCCGGGGTTGCTCATCAAGCCCCGAAGGTTCGATGTGAAGCTTGACTACCTCGGCAAGCCGTTCGCGACCGTACCGGTCGAGCTCAGCCAGGCCGAAGGCAGATCCGGGGACGAACACGACCAGATCGCGGTGGACGAGTACAGCACCATCGGCCTCGCGCCACGCGGCCCCGTCCACTGCCTGTCGCTGCGCTACCAGATCGCGCAGAAGGTCCACGCCTGCACCGACCCGCTCGACGGCAACAGGGACAACGACCGCGCCCGCGACCTCGTCGACTCGCAACTACTCACCTTGGTCGTCGACGACGGCCAACTCGCCTCGATCCGAATCGCGTGCGTCGAGATTTTCACCGGCCGCCAGCGTCACCCGTGGCCACCAACGGTCCGTGTCTGGCCCGCCTGGCCCACCATCTACGCCACCGCGGCCAGCACCCTCGGCGACGACGTCCTTCCCGACGTCGGGCGCGCCGCTGAATGGCTCCGAACGCTTATCAACGCCATAGACAGCTCCACGCAGTAGAGGTGGCGGCGGCGACGCCGTACGCCCGCAGCGACCGTGCCAGGTCGTCGGCGAAGTGCGGCAGCCTGCCGCGGCGGGCACAGCCACGGGTAGGCATCAGGTCAGGTCGTCCCGTATCCAGCTGCGCGAGGGCAATGCGCACAGCTGCACCGCGTGCCGAGCCGGTTCTCAGTACGCACGTTCGCGCCGAGCCAGGGCATGTCGTTGGCGGGGAGGTAGAGAGTTGATCAGGTCGCGTTGTCGATGGCGGCCGGCCAACTCGGCGTTGGACAAATACTGAACCGGCGTTGCACACGCTATCCGTGGCGATCAAAGGCCCGACAAGACGACGGCGGCGGCCATCAGGACGGCCCGTAAGGGGATCGATCTAGAGGCGCTGGTTGCGCGGAGCGTGACGGCGATCAAGGACCGTCGTCGCTTGCTCATGTCGCGGCCGTCGCCGTCGCCGTCGGCCCGGCTGGCCAGGCTCGTGAGGACCGTTCCGAACGTCCCCCGCTGCACCTAGGTGAGCTGACGGGCGCGGGCGTCGAGGACCGCCCCGTAGTTGCTCTCGGCCCATGCTTTGACGGCGGCGATCGGCTCGAGCAGGGACTGGCCGAGGTCGGTGAGCTGATATTCGACCTTGGGCGGGACGACGGCGTAGACGGTGCGCTCGACGATGCCGTCGCGCTCGAGGGCGCGCAGCGACTGCGTGAGGACCTTCGGGGTGACCTCGCCGATGCGGTCTCGAAGCTCCGAGAACCGGTGCACGCCGGAGCTCAGGGCGATAACGATCAGCATCGTCCACTTGTCGCCGAGGCGGCCGATCACCAGTCGGGACGGGCACTCCCGATCGAGCACATCGCCAGGCAGCCGGGTCCCCTTAGTTTCCATGAGGGAAGTATGACACGTTGAAGTACCCAGTATCAATTGGATACTGTCCGATCAATTGGGCGCCACTCGGGCGTCTATCGGCAGGGAAGTGAAGACGCATGAAGACCAAAGGCAACACCATCTTGATCACCGGCGGCACCTCG
This sequence comes from uncultured Actinomycetota bacterium, assembly GCA_963797455.1. GTDB lineage: Bacteria > Actinomycetota > Actinomycetes > Mycobacteriales > Jatrophihabitantaceae > Jatrophihabitans. Next base: position 659,340 of record CAWCPK010000002.1, read on the forward strand.
TGCATCGGCCTCGGCCTAGCCCGGAAGTTCCACGAGCTCGGCAACCAGGTGATTGTCGCCGGCCGCCGCACGCAGCTGCTCGACGAGATCGCCGCCGAGCACCCTGGCATCGAAACGATCGTCCTGGACATCGTCGACCCGCAATCGATCGCCCGCGCTCGCGAGGCGGTGGCGGCCCGCCATCCGCAGCTGAACGTCCTGATCAACAACGCCGGCATCCAGGTCCCGGAGAACCTCCTGGACCCCGGCTCGCTGCCGGTCGCCGAGGACACGATCGCCACGAACCTGCTCGGCACAATCCGGATGACCTACGCGTTCGTGCCTGTGCTGGTCGACCAGAACGACGCGGTCGTCATGAACGTCTCTTCCGCGCTGGCGTTCGTCCCGTTCCCGATCACCCCGACCTACAACGCGACCAAGGCCGCGCTGCACTCCTTCAGCGACAGCCTGCGCGTGCAGATGATCGACACCGGCGTCCAGGTGATCGAGCTCGTGCCCGCGGGAGTGCGCACGACGCTGATGGGCAACCAGAACAACGAGGACGCCATGCCGCTGGAGGACTTCCTCACCGAGACCATGGACCTTCTGGCCGCCGCGCCCGACGCCAAGGAGATCGTCGTCGAAGGCGCCCGGTTCATCCGCGACGCCCAAGCCAACGGCAACTACGACGACGTCCTGGCCATGTTCACCAGCATCGCAGTCGGACGCTGACACCGACGTCGATCGCACTGACGGCAGCCGACGCAAAGGCCCCGCACAAAATGTCGAGCGCGGCAGAAGCTGCTGCGTCGAGGAGCTCGACCCAGCGCCGTCTTGCGACTCATCCCCAAGACCACTAGTAGCAAGGAGCACAGCATGGAGAAGCAGGTCATCAACCCTTGGACCTGGCAGGACCGATTCGGGCTCGTCCAGGCGAACAAGGTCACGGGTGCCGAGCAGGTCCTCTACTGCTCCGGCCAAACCTCAGTCGATGAGGATGGAAATCCCCTCAATGTCGGCCAAATGCGGGAACAGGCGCTACAGGCGATCGACAACCTCGAGACCGTTCTCCGCGAGGCAGGCTTCGAGCTGGCCGACATCGTCCAGGTGACGACGTACGTCACCGACGTCGACGCTTACCTGCAAGCGGCACCTGCGGTCGGAGCGCGCCTGGGCCAAGCCGGCGTCAAGCGGGCCGCGAGCTTGATCGGCGTAGCGAGGCTCGCGCTCCCCGAACTGCTCGTCGAGATCCATGCGACAGCGGCGAGGTGACCCACGGCCGATCCCGCTGTGATGCAGCAGTAGGACCTCCGATCAGTGGGTGATGGGCGCTCTGATCGTCTGCATGTTGGGGTCCGAGGCAGCGGTCAGGTGGCGGCGGCAGGTTTGGGCGGCGGGGCTGAGTCGGTGGTCTCGGTGGTGGATGACCCCGATCGGGGGGTGTGTCGGTGCAGGGTTCAGGGCGTGGATGGTGATCGCTGGTCCGGGTGCCATGGCTGCGGAGCGGGCGAGCAGGGCAACCCCGAGGCCGGCGGCGACGAGCTCGCGGATGCTGGTGGGACTGGCGGTTTCGAACTGGACGCGCGGCTCGAAGCCTTCGGCTTCGGCGGCTGTGGCGAGGATGGCGCGCAGTCCACTGCCTGCCGGTAGGCAGACGAACGGCTCCTCGCGCAGATCGGCCAGCGTGAGGCGGGGCTCGCGGGACAGCCGGTGCCCGGGTCCGGTGACGAGGACCAACTGCTCTTCGACCAGCTCCCGGGCGACGTACCGGGAGGGGAGGACGGTATGGATGGGTCCGAGGACGAGGTCGACCTCGCCGGCGTCCAACGCGGCGAGCATCCCGGCGATCAGTCCGGAGCGCAGGGTGAGCGCCACACCGGGGAAGCGGTCATGGAAGGTGGCTAGCGCGGCGGGTAGGTCCAGCGGGCCGAGGACTGCGGTGGCGCCGAGGGTGACGCGGCCGCGTAGCACCGCGGCGAGCTCGTCCAGGTCGCCGCGGGCGGCGTCGAGCTCGCCGAGCACCCGTCTGGTCCGGGTCAGGAACAGTTCGCCGGCGGCGGTCAGGGAGACGCGGCGGGTGGTGCGGGCCAGCAGCGGGACCCCCAGCTCGGCTTCGAGGCGCCGGATCTGGGCGGACACGGCCGGCTGGGCGATGTGCAGCGACTCCGCGGCACGGGTGAAGCCACCACAGCGGACCACGGCCTCGAAGTACACCAGTTGACGCAGCTCCACCGATTCAGCATGAGTCGCGATAAGTCTCAGCACAAGTAGGTCTTGGACTTATCAGCCGGGGCTGGTCAGGCTGACCGGTATGGAACAGCGACATCTTGGTGGCGACGGCTTGGTGGTCTTGGCGGTGGGGCTGGGCTGTATGGGCCTGTCCCAGGCGTACGGCCCAGCCGACGACGGCGAATCGATCGCCATGATCCGTCGGGCCCTGGAGGTCGGAGTCACGCTGGTGGACACGGCGATGAGCTATGGGGCCGGGCACAACGAGGGGCTGGTCGGTCGGGCCATCACCGGCCACCGCGAGGAGGTGGTGGCGACCAAGTTCGGCATCGTCCGCGACCGGGACGGCGTCCGGTTGGACGGACGGCCCGAGCAGGTCCGCGGCTATTGCGAGGCGTCGCTGGCCCGGCTGGGTGTGGACGCGATCGACCTGTACTACCTGCACCGAGTCGATCCCGACGTTCGGGTCGCCGACACGGTCGCGGCGATGGCCGAGCTTGTCGAGCAGGGCAAAGTCCGCCACCTCGGGCTCTCGGAAGTCACCGCCGCCCAGCTGGAGCAGGCCGCCGCCGTGCATCCGATCGCCGCGCTGCAGATGGAGTGGTCGCTGTTCTGGCGTGAACCTGAGGACGACGTCATCTCGACCGCCCGCCGGCTCGGGATCGGCCTGGTTCCCTACAGTCCGCTCGGGCGCGGCATGCTCACCGGCGCCCTCCCCGCCGGGGGCTTCGGGGCCGGGGACTTCCGGGCCAACGACCCACGCTTCGCCGGCGCTGCGCTGACCCGCAACCTCGCCCTGGTCGACGCCCTCGCCGCCCTGGCCGAGGGCCGTGGGGCAACGCCGGGCCAGCTGTCGCTGGCCTGGCTGCTCGCCCAAGGCCCCGACGTCGTGCCGATCCCGGGCACCCGCAGCGCCGACCGGGTCGCGCAGAACGCCGCCGCTGCCGAGCTCGAGCTGTCCCCGGCCGACCTGACCGGCCTCGACCAGGCCGTGCCCCGCTCGGCGTGGGCCGGTGACCGGTTCTCCTTCGCCGCCCACCACACGACCCGGAGCACCCCGTGAACCGCCCGGTGCGCGTGCTCACCGAAACCGTGCAGATCCCGGTCCCCAACACCGCGCCCATGGGCGGCTACCTTGCCCGACCCGACACCGGCGGCACGCCTCCCGGCGTGGTGGTCGGCATGGAACTGTTTGGGGTCAGCGCCCACGTCCGCGACGTCTGCGACCGGCTGGCCGGCCTCGGCTACCTCGCCGTGGCCCCCGACCTGTACCACCGCAGCGCACCGGGCATCGAGCTGACCGAGGACGACCGCGGCCGCACCCGCGGCTTCGAGCTGCTCAACCAGCTGACCCGCCGGCAGGCGATCGACGACATGCAAGCCGCACTGGACTACCTCCATGCCCGCGGCAGCCGGATCGCCGGCATGGTCGGGCTCAGCGTCGGCGGCCACGTCGCCTACCTCGCCGCCACCGAACTCGACCTGCCCGCGGTAGCCGTCGTCTACGGCGGCTGGATCCCGACCACCGACATCCCACTCAGCCAGCCCGAACCCACCCTCGCCGCCACCGCGGGCATCACTGGACAGGTCCTGTTCGTCGTCGGCGAGCACGACCAGCTGATCCCACCAGAGCACCGCCACGCCATCGCCGATGCCCTACGCACCAGCGACGTGCCACACGAGTTCGTTGAAGAACCCGGCGCGGCCCACGGGTTCCTCAGCGACCGGCGCGACACCTACGACCCGGCTGCGGCCGAGGATGCCTGGCGACGCATCGGCCACCTCCTGGCTGGCGACATCACGTGAGCGCCCGCCCGTCGGCGAAGCCTAGACCGTCGCGCCACAAGGTCGCGGTCCTGACCTGGATCGCGATCTACCCGACGATCACCCTGTTCTCCTGGCTGTTCGGCCGGCTCCGGCCCTTGGGTGGCTTGCCGCTGCCGCTACGGACCCTCCTGCTCACCGCCCTGCTGGTACCGGCCATGGTTTTCATCCTCCTCCCCATGCTGACGCGGCTGTTCACACCCTGGCTACAGGCTGGCCACGACCACCCCACCGCCGTACCTGTCTCGCCCGAGGCGCGCCAGCTCCGCGATCCACCGGCGCCCACCTGCCGAGTCGACTTCCCGGCCGATCCGTCCGCGCGCATGACGGCGACACAAACCGGAACGGGGTCCCCATCTTGAGACCGGGCGCCAAACTGGCTCGCAAGCCGCACCCCACGGCGCCGTTCATGCTCGATGACGATGTCCACGTCGACGACGCACAGCCTGTGCGGATCGGCACACGAAGCATGACGAGGAGCCGATGGCTGGGCGGGCACCTTGGTCGCAGCGTTCCTGGCCAGTCAGGCTGGCTGGAGCAGCCCGAATCGCACGCCTTGATCGTCGGTGCACTCTGACCAACGGCCGACGCCCCCGTCGACGTGGATCTCTCCTTCGATCCGACCGCCGAGCGCCGTCACCTGGGCGAGGCTCGCGTCTAGATCGTCGACGGCGAAGAAGACCTCGAACCACGTCTTCGGATCGTGGTCGTGGATGCCGATGGACAGGGTTGGTGTGTCGACCTGTCCCGGACCTGCGTCGCCGGTGGCGTTCCAGCCGAGCAGGCCGCCGTAGAAGGCGCGTGCGGCGTCGGCGTCGGTGACGCCGAGTTCGATGTAGCTCGGTTCTCCGGTCATCGTGACCCTCGCTTTCGGTTGCCGGCCGGCGCGCTGCCGGTCCGGTGGGCGTGCAGTGGGCTCTGGAAGGTCCATGGGTGGCCGGCGTGGTCGCGGGCGCCGTATTCGCGCACGCCGTAGGGCATGTCGGCCGGACCGTAGGTGACGCGGGCGCCGTATGCGGCGGCGTGAGCGGCATGGGCGTCGACGTCGGCCACTTGAGCCACGACGATCGCGCTGGCTACCCCGTCCTGGCCCGGCGGTGCGACGTCGTCCATCACCGGGTGCAGGTGGACGATGCCGGTGCCGGCCAGCACCGAGGCGTGCACCGCGTGGCCTGCGCCGTCGCGCTCGATGCTGCCGGCTTCGAAGCCGAACATCTCCACGAGCCGACGCTGGGCGTGCTCCAGTTCCGGATATGGCAGCAGGGCCAGCGCCTGCCGGATGGCGAACGGGGCGCCGGCCAGCTGCTGCATCTCGCGAATGAGCGTGGCCGGAGAGATGGCTTCGTCGTCCGGTGCGCCGTCGACCAGCCCGTCGATGCGATGCCGCAGCGAACCGAGGGCGGCCACCTGGGCGTCGAGTTCGGCCCGCTGCCGGGCGGCGATCGAACGCAGATTCCAGGCCTGGCCAGCCAGCTCGTCGGCGATGGCCGAGGTCGCCATGCCCAGCCGGCGCAGGACCAGGACGGCGTAGAGCCGCTCGACGTCGGCCGGTGCGTAGATCCGATGCCCACCCGAGGTGTGCGTCGAGGGCGACACGAGCCCGACCGAGTCGTAATAGTGCAGGGTGCGCACGGTCAGCCCGGTCTCGGTGGCCAGTGCCCCGATCCGCCACGTACGCCTCGTCACCGGCTGACCATAGAACCTGACGTGGCGTCAGGTTCAAGTCCGAAGGACTTCACGCTGACCTCGGCCGAGCGAAGCTGTTGCTCAGGTTCATGCGACCCCGCGGCGATGAAATGCAGCTGTCGATCGTCGAACCGAACATCGTCAGATAACGATCCCGTACTGGTCACGCTCCGCGTGACGATCGGCACGCGACACGGCGACGGTCGCGTTGTGGCGGCCGACTGTGGAGTCCCGGGAGCGGGTGGTCACTGCGGTGCCCCGTGGTCGAACACCCGCTCCGGTAGGTTCGCCGTCCGGTCAGGGGGTGATGCGGTGTTCGGCGAGGTTGCGTGCGGTGTGCATGTCCCAGTGGAGGCGGGCGATGTCGTCGGGTTCCATCGGTGGGGCGTCCTTCGGTGTCCCCGGGGTGCCCACGATCCACGCGCCGATGGCGACGTAGCCGACGTAGATGCCGTCCTCGGCCAGTGCCCCGTTGAGGTTCCCGTCCCGCGCCAGGATCCGTTTGCGACGCGGTCGCACTCACCCACGCTGCCGCCGCGTCCGTGGTCGCTCTCGTGTCCCGAGCCGTTCGTCTTGCGGTCACCATCCCATTGACCGTCTGGGCTGCCGGGGTCGGCGTGGCCGGCCAGGCTGGGTAGGGCGACGGTCTCGTCGCCGAGGAAGCCGATGATCGCTGCGGCGGCGAGCCGCAGATGGCTCATGGGGCCCGGCGCAATCCATATCTCGCCGGTGTCGACCTATGTAGAGTTAAGCTGTGGGGATTCGTCGGCGATCGTTCTCGCCTCAGACGGTGCGGGTGCTGCTGGCGTTCGGCGCTGCGCCAAGCGCGTGGCGGTACGGCTATGAGCTGGGTGTTGAGGTGGGGTTGAGGTCGGGGTCGCTGTATCCGATCTTGATGCGCCTGTCGGATGCGGGGTTGTTGGAGTCGCGGTGGGAGCCGGGTCTGCCGGAGGGTCGTCCACCGCGTCATCTCTACCGACTCAGCTCGGCCGGGGCCGCGGCCGCGGAGCAGGTATCGACAGCGGCAGGGTCGCGGGCGCCGGTCGGTTCTCGTCCGAGCACGACGGTCCGGCTGGGGAGCGTGTGATGATCGGGCGTGGGCGACGGTCGCCCGCTCGCTCCGAACGCCGGGATCCCGGCGCTGATGTGGCGGCGGCGATCGTTGGTTTCAGCGCCCGTCGGCTGGCTTCGAGCCGGCCGGAATGGGGCCAGGCGATGCACGCCGAGCTGGCGTATCTGCAGGGTGGTTGGACCCGGTTTCGGTTCGCGGTGGGCTGCGGGTGGGCCGCGCTGGTCGCACCGCGGGTCGAGGCCCGCGGGGCGCGAACGGCGCGGACTGTTGTCGCCGTGACGGTGCTGGCGGTGCTCGGCTTGGGCCTGCTCGCGCAGAGGCGGGCACTGGCAGCGCCGGCGACTGGGCAACACGGGTCCGCTTACGAACTCGCCGTGACCCTGCTCGGCGCGACGGCGATCGGCTGGCATTGGTGGCGGGTAGACCGGCACGCACGCCGCGGGTCCGCGTCCGCCCGTGCTGCCCAGCGGACCGGAGCAACGGTCGGCGTGGTCGTCGGCGTGGTCGCGGTGCTGACCTGTCTGCCGGTCCCGCTCTTTTCGACGCCGTTGGCGGCAGGGCTGGCTTTCCCGGTGCTAGCCGGTGGGGGGCTGCTCGCCGGGGTGAGGGCAGCTCGGGTCAGCGGCGAGCGGGCCAGTGGCTGCGAGGCCGGGGTGTGGGCGGGTCGGGTGGCCGGATCGCTGATGGCGGTCGGATTGTTGGCGGCCACGCTGTGGGCCAGCGGCTGGCTCGTGCAGGATTCGACCACGATCAGCGCCTACCGCGACAGTCTCAGCCCGGCGCGTTACGGCAGCTACGGCACCCACTTCCAGACGATCACCGGTTTCGTGGAGGGCGAGAACGTTGACACCGCGCTGATCGGGGCCGTTCTCGTCTTCCCGCTGACGGGCACTGTCGCCGGCACCGTCGGCGGTGCCCTCAGCACACTTGGCCGCCGGCGCCGACCTGGTCGGCGACGCGGTCACCGGCCGGGGGCGGATCGGTGATTGTGCTCGCGGCCGCCGTCGTCGGTCTGGTGTGGTGGTTCCTCGTGCGGCCGACCGCGCGCCGCCAGCGCAGGGCGGGTAAGGCCGACGATGCGGGCCTGCCGCCGGTGACCCGCCGCGAGAGGCTAGTCGTGGGTCCCCCGGTCGTTGACGCCGTGATCGAGCTCAGCGGGGTGAGCAAGGCCTACGGTCGTGGTGAACGTCGCCGTCTCGCCCTCGATGGTCTCGACCTTGCCGTGCCCGCCGGTGGTGTGTTCGGCGTGCTCGGGCAGAACGGGGCCGGCAAGACGACCGCGTTGCGGTGCATCCTCGGCCTCACCCGTGCCACCTCGGGGACTTGCCGTGTTCTTGGGGTCGATAGTGCCCGGGAGTTGCATCGGGTCATCGGCCGGGTCGGGGCGCTGATCGAGACCCCCGGGCTGGACCCGACGCTGTCCGGGCGGCGCACCCTGACCCTGCTCGCCGGGCTGTACCGCATCGGATCTGGCCAGGTGCAGTCGGCGCTGCTGGCCGCCGGTTTGAGCGAACGGGCCGATGACCGGGTGGCCACCTACTCCCTCGGAATGCGGCAGCGGCTGGGTATCGCCGCCGCGCTGCTGCGCGACCCCGACGTGGTGGTGCTCGACGAACCCACCAACGGCCTGGACCCGGCCGGGATCGCCGAGATCCGCGAGCTGATGATCGGGCTGGCCGGTCAAGGCCGCACCGTGGTCGTATCCAGTCACCTGCTCGACGAGGTGCAGAGAGTGTGTGACCGGGTTGCCGTCGTCGCCGCGGGACGCTGCATCGCCACCGGGCCGATCGACGACGTCCTGGCCACCGCCGACGCCGGTCGCCTCCTCGTCGGTGTCAACGACCCGGTGGCTGCCCAACGCGCGCTCGCGGCGGCCGGGATCGACGCGCTGATCGCCGACGGCATCCTTCGGGTCACCTGGCCGGCCGAGCACGCGGCGCGGATCAGCGAGATCCTCGCTGCCAGCGGCTGCTACGTCGACCTGCTCCAGTACGAGCGGCCCACGCTCGAGGCTGTCTACCTTGCCCTGACCTCGCCCGGCGGAGCAGCCTAGTGGCCGGATCCGCGGCCAGCCTGTTCGCCGCCGACCTGCACCGGATCAGCTGGCGGCCGCTGACCCGCACCTTGGGTCTGAGCCTGCTCGCGGCCATCGTCGCTGCCGGGGTAATCGTCTACGCGCGCACCGGCGGACAGCATCCGTTCGACTCGCGTGCCGCGGTGCGAAACGCGGTCGAGGAAGCCGCTCTTCCGCTCACGCTCGCCGGATTCGTCCTCGGGGCCTCGCTGCTCGGCGGCGACTACACCAGCCGAGCCCTGAGCACACTGCTGACCTGGGAACCCCGGCGCCACCGCGTTCTCGCCGCGCGAACCATCGCCTGCGCGACCGTCACCGGCGCCGCCAGCTTGGCAGCGGTACTCCTGCTGCTCGCCGCCCTCACCCCAGCCGCTCTCGCCCACAGCAACACCGGCGGCGGCACGCTGACCACCGGCTGGTATCTGTCCCTCGCCGGTCTCACCATCCGGTGCGCCCTGCTCGCCGCCGCCGGCGCCACGATCGGCGTCTCCTGCGCCGCGATCGGTCGCAGCACCACCGCGGCCCTGGCCGCAGCCGGGATCTACCTGCTGCTCATCGAACGGACCCTGATCGGCGTCGCACCGACAACTGGCCGCTGGCTGCTGATCACCGACGCCACCTCCTGGCTGGCCGCCCACCCCCACCGCGCCACCGCCGGACCCAGCGCCGCCCTCACCGGCCACACCGCCGTCACCGCCGGCCTCCTCCTCCTCGCCGTAGCCCTCGCCATGCACACTCTCGCAACCTGGACCCTGCATCACCACGACATCGCCTAACCTGCCGAAACTCGGATCGCGCGCGCGAACACGTTCCGGTCGACGCGGCGATGCTTCCTTCGCCGAGCAGCCGCAGCATTCGACCCCTACCCCCGCCCGGTGGGGGATCCCTCACTGATGGGTGATGTCAGGCGCCCGTGAGCCGGGCATTGCGAGCCCAGCCTTGTGGCAGAGGTTGCGCCTAGCCGTCGTCGTCACGACAGCGCGATCGATCTTGAATGGGGGAGGACCCCTAACGATCGATCGGCGGGAGGATTCCGTCGAGCATGGCGTCGGGTCAGACGGCTCCCGAGTGCACATGTCTGCGTGAGCGGAACGCCATGCCGACCATGTCGGCGGCATGACAGAGCGGCTCCTACTCACCTACTCGGCGCCCGTTCGGGAACCACGCGACCCTCCGGTGGTTCTCACTCGTCGAGTATGCGGGGCGCGGATCCGGGCTGGACCAGCCCCGCCTCGTAGGCGAGGACGACGGCCTGGACGCGGTCGCGCACGCCGAGCTTGGCGAAGACGCGGGTGACGTGTGTCTTGACCGTCGGCTCGGACAGGTAGAGCTCGGCCGCGATCTCTCCGTTGGATCGTCCGCGGGCGATCATGGTCAACACCTCGGTCTCCCGCGGGGTCAGCGCGTCGAACGCCCGTAGCGCGATGGCCGAGGGGCGCGGGCGCTCGATGTAGTCCTGGATGAGCCTGCGCGTGATGTCGGGGGCGAGCAGGGCGTCGCCGCCGGCGACGGTGCGGATCGCCCCGGCCAGCTCCCGCGGGGGCGCGCTTTTGAGCAGGAACCCGGACGCCCCGGCACGTAGGGCCTCGTACACGTACTCGTCGTGGTCGAATGTGGTCAGCACGAGCACCCGGAGACGGTCGCTCGCTTTGTCGAGCAGCTCGCGGGTTGCGGCGATGCCGTCCAGCCGGGGCATGCGGATGTCCATCAGAACGACGTCGGGATCGCAATCGCGCGCCATTTCGACTGCCTGCGCACCGTCCTCGGCCTCGCCGACGATCTCGAGGTCGGGCTGCCCCTCCAGGATCGAGCGGAACCCGCCCCGGACGAGCGCCTGGTCGTCGACGATCAGGACGCGGATCACACCGGGTCCAGCGGTAGAGCGAGGTGGACGCGGAAGCCGCCCTCCGCTCGCACGCCCGCCTCGATCGTCCCGCCGTAGATCGAGGCGCGCTCGGTCATCCCGATCAGGCCGTGGCCGCTGCCGGCGGTCGATCCGGCCCGACCGTCGTCGGTGATCTCGACGTCCAGCCTGCTCGGCAGGTAGCGCACCTCGACGTGTGCCTTGACGCCCGGACCGCCGTGCTTGAGCGTGTTGGTGAGTGCCTCCTGCACGACCCGGTACGCGGTGAGCTCGACACCTGGCGGCAGTGGCCGCGGATCGCCGGACACGGTCAGCTGCACGGGCAGGCCGAGTGCCGACATCCGATCGCCGAGCTCCGGCAGCTGCGCCGTGCCCGGCTGTGGCGCCAAATCCAGAGGCCCGGGATCGAGGCGAGCCGGGCCGCCATCACGCAGCAGCCCGAGCATCCGACCCAGCTCGGCGACCGCCTGCCGTCCGGTCTCCTGCACCGCCCGCAGCGGCTCGCGGGCCCGATCGGGCGAGCGGTCGAGCAGGTCCTCGGACGCTCCGGCCTGCACCACCATGACGCTCACGCAGTGCGCCACGATGTCGTGCAGTTCGCGCGCGATTCGGGCGCGCTCGTCGGCCAGCGCGGCCGCGATCTGCTCCGCGCGGGACGTCTCGAGGCGCGCGGCGTGCGCGGCGAGTTGGCGGTGGCGGTCCTGCCGATGCCCCAGCACCCGCCCGGCCACGAACGCCGCAGTGATCGGGACGAACGTGAACGGGACGTTCGCCGCTGTCCCGACCGACGGGACCCGCAGCATCAGCACCACGATCGCAGCGAGCGCGAACACGGCCCCAAGCCCGGTAGCACGCCGGCTCTCGCACCAACGCGCGACTGCATACACGGCGATCAACAGCGGAACGAAGTGCCCCCACAGCGTGACCGTCAGCCGCGTGAACAGTTCGGGCACAGCGGTGGCGGCCACCACCACGCACAGCGTCGCCAGCGGCCGCCGGCGACACCACGCGAGGGCGAGCGTCGCGATCGCCGCCACGGCCGCGGTCGCGAAGTCCGAGCCGTAGTGCGTCGAGTTGTCCAGATTGAAGCGCAGGTCCAGCTGCGCGAAGACGGCGAGGCAGATGGCGAGGGCGGCATCGGCGAGGCGCGGCATCTCGTCCAATCCTTGCTGCGGGGCGGTCCCGCTCCCGGCCGAGGCTGCCGTCATGAGAGCCGACGGTAGCGCCCGCGCCGCAAACGGGCATCGTCCTGCGGGATGACCCTGCGACACGACCACGGTCGTAGCGGAGTCGATCCCGCGGCACGACGACACGTGGGCCGGCCCGCCGCCACGCTGGGCCGTGCCGTCGCAGCGACGGCGGATCTGAATCGAAGGGAGCACACCGATGCATCGCACGCCTGCCCGGCTCGCCGCCTGGGCCCTGCTCGCCGGCACCGTCCTTGGGACGGTCGGCTACCTCGCCGCCTTCCTGGCCAACGGAAACGGCGACGGCCGCTTCACCGGCTCCTCGTGGACCGCGCTTTACACGATCGCGCTGTTCGGCGATGTCCTCACCGTCCTCGGCCTGCCCGCGTTGCTGCACGCGCACGGTGAGCGATCGCGCACTCTGACGCTGATCGGCTACGCCGGCGTGCTGGTCCCGCTCGTCGTGCTCAACATCGGCGAGGGCTGCGTCGAGGCATTTGTGAAGCCATACCTCGCCAAGCATGGTGGGCTGCCGATGCACGACCTGCCCGGCCTCGCCGCGTTCGAGATACCTGCCCTTTTGGTCCTGCTGGTCGGAATGACTTGCCTCGGCGTCGCGGTGTTCCGCGCTCGCGTGCTGCCGCGCTGGGTCGGCGTGGCGTTCATCCTTGCGCCGCTGCTCGGAGCGGCCGGATTCCCCGGCGCCGCGGGCCTGATCAGCGACTACCTGTTGTTCGTCGCGCTTTTCGCCGTCGGTCTGCACACACTGCAGTCGGGACGCGGCGTCGAAGCGGCCGCGGCGCCCGTCCCGCTGGCGGCAACCGCCTGACGCTTAGAGCCGCCGCAAGGCCGCGATCACGACCTCGCGGCGCGATCGCCGAGCAGTGGTGGCGGCCCGTGCGGCCCCCCGGGCGCCACGCCAGCTGGCCATTGCCTCGCAGGACCTTGCCGGCCGACCGCTACACCAGGCTCATCCGCTCGGTCGATCTACACGACTACTTCGCACGGGCGACCGCCACCCCGATGCCCCGCTATCACCGGCCCCGTCGATGACGCCGCGTATGTACCGCGCATCCCGAACTAATCTTGGGGCGGACTCGTCACTGACCCGAGTCGCGACGACATCTGATCCCGCAACATCCCACGCAGGGGGCAGAGCAGGTTCGCCAGAGCCTCGCCGGAACCGAATCTCATGCATGCCGAAGCTGCTGCGCTCTGGTCGTCGCCAAATCCGTAAGAGGAACCCCCTACGGGAAGCTCGCCGGCCGTGCGCGACAGGCCGGGGTCACTGAGCTGCGTATGCCCATAAGACCCGCCCGCGATAATGCCCGGTGAAGGCGCCTCAACCGCTACGGTCCTCGACCGGGTCTGCCAGCCTGGCCCCACCACCCTCTACGCCGCCGGAGCCAGCACTCTCGGTGACGACATCCGGGCCGTTGAGCGCGCCGCGGAAATGTCTCCGAACCCTCAGCGATGCCATCGACAGCCCCACGCAATACACTTGCTCCACCGATCCACTAAGCCGCTTATGCCAGGTTTGACTGGTGCGGATAAAGCGCAGCTGTTCGACGTGGAAGAACAACAGGTCGATGTAGAAGTCTGCACCGTCGACGTCGAGGTGGTACTGCCGGCCGACGAACGCGAACCCGTGCCCGAGCTCGACGAGGAAGTGCTGGAGGCGGTTCATCAGCGCGTCCGCGAGGTGCCGCTCGGTCAGCGCGCCGGTCAGCCCGAGGAACTCCAGGTTGTACGGGTCCTTGACCAGTTGCTGCACCAGCTCGGAGTCCTCATCGAGCGCCGCCGGGAAGTTCGACGGCGCCGCGCCGACCCGCCGGTGCAGCTGAGCCTTGACCTGGTTGAGGAGCACGTTGCGAGACCAGCCGTGCTCAGCGGCCTGGGCGGCGTACCAGTCGCGGGTCGCACGGTCATCGAGCTTGTCGAGCAGCACCAACACGTGCCCCCACGGCAATGTTGCAACGGGCTGTTGCACAAACTCATCGAACGCCGGCCAGCTCCGCGCGGCCGACCGCATATAAGCCATGTTCCGTGGGGACAGCCCGGTCATGTCCGGGAACTCCGCGCGGAGGTCACGAGCCAGCCGTTCGATAACCCTGGCCCCGTATCCGCCCTGCTCCTGCCGCTTGACGATGGTGTGCCCGATCGTCCAGTACAGCCTCAGCAGCTCCGTGTTCACCGTTCTGTGAGCTCGCCGTCGGGCGCGGTGCACGGCCGCCTTGAGCTGCTCGAGCACCAGGCCGTAGTCGTCCGGAAGAACAAGATCGCGCATCATGACGATCATCGTGTCGGGCAGTACCGACAATTCGGGCTCGTCGGCGGTCAGTGCCCCGCGAGGGAATCGAACCCTCGCCATCGCCCGTGCTGTACTGCCGATGCCTGCCCGATCGGGGCGGCTGTTTCCGTTTCTCGCCGGGATCTTCCGACTGCGCATCCAGGGGAGGCCGTACCTCAATTCAACCCGCAACGGGCGCGCCGGCGCATGGGCCGTGCGGCATGCCGACGCAGGACGATCGGCCCACCCGTCAACGGCGCTCGACGAGCCCGCGGACGAAGGCTGCCTGGCCGGCGTGCTGCAGATCGTCGGAGATGACGCTGACCAACCGCACGCCGAGCGTGACCGGCGGGTCCCATCCCCGGTCGACGATGCGCGCAAGGTCGTCGTCGGCGATCGTGGCGACATAACGGACGGTCTGCTCGTGCACCGCGTCGTAGTAACCCGTGAGCAGCTCGCCGGAGGAGACCTCGACGGCCGCGACGTCGTCCGGGCCGTGCCCGTACCCGTGGTCGGCCATGTCGAACGGCAGCGCGAACCGGTCCGCCCAGCCGCCTTCGATCCACACCTGCGGTAGTCCGGCGACCCCCGCCACGTGGTCGTCCTGGATGCGGGTCAGGTGCCACACCAGCCAGCCGATCGAGTTGGCCTGCGGGTCGGCGCGGAAGGCGAGCTGCTCCGGCGTGAGGTCGTCCACGACCCGGTGGACGATGCCCTGGATGCGGCCAAAAGCGTCAGCGAGCAGGTCTGCACTGGTCACCCCTCGCACGTTACGCGAAGGCGAGCCGCGTCGGCCCCCGCCCGGTTCCTCGGGAGGCGCGGGGCTCGCTCAGTGCCGGACGGCGCTCACGGTCGTCCCCACCAGGACCACCGGACATGCGGCGCGGCCCAGCACCCCGGCCGCGACGCCCCCGATGCGGCTGGCCCACGGGTCGTTCGAGTGGTGGCAACCGATCACGATGAGATCCGGGTCGCGGGACGCGTCCAGCAGCCCGGTGACCGGCTCGGTGTCGGCGACTGCGCCCTCGAGGACGAGGTCGGGATACTGCTCGGCCAGGTCGGCGCGAACCGCCGCGAGCTGCCCGTCGGCAGCTGCCCGGGCGTCGGCCGTGTCGTCCGGGCACAGGACGAGATGCAGCGATCCGCCGACCCGCGCGGCCTGCGCGGCGGCGAACCGCACCGCGGCCCGGCCGGCCGGCGCGTCGGCGACGCCGACCACGATGCGGCGCCGGTGCTCCTGGCGGGACGGGGCCGTCTGGGCACGGACGATCACGACCGGGCATCGCGCATGCACGGCGGTGCGGTGCGCTACAGAGCCGAGCGCCGACGTCGTGAGGTCCGCGCGGCCACGCGAGCCGAGCACGACCAGGTCGGCGCGCTCGCTGGCGGTCACCAGCGCAACACCCGCGGGGAGCTCGAGCAACTCCGTCGAGATCGCGACGTCCGGTGCCACCCTGGAGGCGGCGTCCCGGTGCACCTCGAGCTCGGCCTGACCGGCGGCCAACCGGGCATCGGCGCCGTCGTGGGCGTGTCCGGCTTCGCTCGCGTCGACTGCGTGGACCAGGACGAGTTCGGCGTTTCGCAGCCGGCACTCGTTGAGCGCCCACGCGAGGGCGGCCAACGACCCCGC
The DNA here is from genome assembly GCA_963797455.1 of uncultured Actinomycetota bacterium. GTDB lineage: Bacteria > Actinomycetota > Actinomycetes > Mycobacteriales > Jatrophihabitantaceae > Jatrophihabitans. The sequence continues at coordinate 675,175 of CAWCPK010000002.1, forward strand.
ACTGGCCTGTGCTCCAACGACGACGCGGCCTGCACTCATGCGGCCATGATCGTTGATCGGCCGCGACGACGGCAGTGCCGAACGGCCCAGAGCCCGACATTTCGATCCGGTGTCCCCGGACGAAAGGGACCAGCACCCCACGCCCAACGACACCAGACAGTCACGACCAATGCCCAGGCAACATGCGGACCTTCGGCCCGGTTGCCCGACTCGGGTCCCCCCAATCATTGACCTAGCAACGAAATACGCCACCGGCACAGGGGCCGGACCGGCACTACCGAAGGAGTTCCCATGAAGCGACGGACATTCGACGTCATCACAAGCACAATCGGGCTCGGTCTCGCGGCACTGCTGATCGTCGCGGGCGGGCTGCTCACCTGGGCCCACAACTTCGTCCAGGACGAGGTGCACAACCAGCTCGCCGCGCAGCAGATCTACTTCCCGAAGGCGGGCGACGAGGCGATCGCCGCCCCGGAGTTCGCCGCCATGCGCCAGTACGCCGGCAAGCAGCTGACCACCGGCGACCAGGCCGAGGTCTACGCCGACCACTTCATCGCCGAGCACCTGAAGGGGATCGGCGGCGGCAAGACCTATTCGCAGCTCAGCGGCGAATACCAGGCCATGTCGGACGCTCAGAAGGCGTCACCCGCCGGCCTGGCGCTGAACGGCCAGATCGCCACGATGTTCAAGGGTGAGACCCTGCGCGGCCTGCTCCTGAACGCGTACGCCTTCGGCAAGATGGGCACCATCGCCGGCATCGCCGCCCTGGTCGCCTTCGTCGGCGCAGGAGCGATGCTCGTCCTCGGCGGTCTCGGTCTGTGGCACTCGCGCCGCGTTCCGGAGACCAAAGAGATCCTCGGCGGACACCACGAGCGCATCCCCGCAGGCGCCTGATCCGACCGACGTCATCGCCCGCCACGCGCCCAAGGCCGTGGCGGGCGATGTCGTGCGGTTACGTTGCCGGAAACCCTCGACGTGACCACTGCTGATCAGGAAAGGTCGTTTGCATGACGGACGTCGACGTACTCGCTCCCCTATCGGCCGCGGACCTGGCGGCCATCGACGCGTACTGGCGAGCGGCGAACTACCTCTCGGTCGGCCAGATCTACCTGCTCGACAACCCCCTGCTCACCGAGCCGCTCGTGGCCGAGCACATCAAGCCACGCCTGCTCGGGCACTGGGGCACGACGCCGGGGCTGAACCTGCTGTACGCCCACCTCAACCGGCTGATCCGGCTGCGGGACCTGAACGCGATCTTCGTGACCGGGCCCGGCCACGGCGGTCCGGGCCTGGTCGCGAACGCCTACCTGGAGGGCACGTACAGCGAGGTGTACTCCTCGATCCGTCAGGACGCCGAGGGCCTGCGAGCCCTGTTCCGGCAGTTCTCGTTCCCCGGCGGCATCCCGAGCCACGTCGCGCCCGAGACGCCAGGCTCGATCCACGAGGGCGGCGAACTCGGCTACGCGCTCGTGCATGCCTTCGGCGCGGCCTTCGACAACCCCGATCTCGTCGTGGCGTGCGTCGTCGGTGACGGCGAGGCGGAGACCGGCCCGCTCGCCGCGAGCTGGCACTCGAACAAGTTCCTCAACCCCGCGACCGACGGCGCGGTGCTGCCGATCCTGCACCTGAACGGCTACAAGATCGCCAACCCCACCGTCCTCGCCCGGATCGGCGACGAGGAGCTGGCCGAGCTGATGCGCGGCTACGGCTACCGCCCGTACTTCGTCTCCGGCGACGACCCGGAGGAAGTGCACCAGCTGCTCGCCGCCACGCTCGAGCGCGCGCTGGACACGATCGCCGAGGTCCAGCGTCGTGCCCGCGACAGCGACCATCCGGACGTTCGCAGGCCGGCCTGGCCGATGATCGTCCTGCGCACGCCCAAGGGCTGGACCGGCCCGAAGGTCGTGGACGGCGTGCAGGTCGAAGGCACCTTCCGCTCCCACCAGGTGCCGTTGTCGGACACTCGCAACAACGCCGAGCACCGCCAGCTGCTCGAGACCTGGATGCGCAGCTACCGACCCGAGGAGCTGTTCACCGCAACCGGCGCGCTGCGTCCCGAGTTGCAGGCGCTCGCGCCGCGCGGCGACCGGCGGATGAGCGCCAACCCGCACGCCAACGGCGGGCTCCTGCTGCGCGACCTCGTGATGCCCGACTTCCGCGGGTACGCGGTCGACGTCCCGCAGCCCGGCGTCGGGCTCAGCGAGGCCACAAGGGTGCTCGGCGAGTTCCTCCGTGACATCGTCGTCGCGAATCCGGAGACGTTCCGGCTGATGGGCCCGGACGAGACCACCTCCAACCGGCTCGGCGCCGTCTTCGACGTCACCAACCGCGCGTGGGACGCGGCCATCGTGCCCGGCGACGACCATCTCGCGCCGGACGGCCGGGTGATGGAGGTGCTGTCCGAGCACCTGTGCCAGGGCTGGCTGGAGGGTTACCTGCTCACCGGCCGGCACGGGCTGTTCAACTGCTACGAGGCGTTCATCCACATCATCGACTCGATGTTCAACCAGCACGCGAAGTGGCTCAAGGTCACCCGCGGCATCCCGTGGCGGCGGCCGATCGCGTCGCTGAACTACCTGCTGTCCTCGCACGTGTGGCGCCAGGACCACAACGGCTTCTCGCACCAGGACCCCGGCTTCATCGACCACGTCGTCAACAAGAAGGCCGAGATCGTGCGGGTGTACCTGCCGCCGGACACGAACACTCTGCTCTCGGTGGCCGACCACTGCCTGCGCAGCCGCAACTACGTCAACGTGATCGTGGCGGGCAAGCAGCCGGCCCTCGACCTACCTGACGATGGACGAGGCGATCGCGCACTGCACTCGCGGGCTGGGCATCTGGGACTGGGCCGGCACGACCACCGACGAGCCGGACGTCGTGCTGGCCTGCGCCGGGGACGTGCCCACGCTGGAGACCCTGGCGGCGGCACGATCCTGCGCGAGCGGCTGCCGGAGCTGAAGGTGCGAGTCGTCAACGTCGTCGACCTGATGCGGCTGCAGCCGGACACCGAGCACCCGCACGGCATGTCGGACCGCGAGTTCGACACGCTGTTCACCTCGGACAAGCCGGTGATCTTCGCCTACCACGGCTACCCGTGGCTGATCCACCGGCTCACCTACCGGCGCAGCAACCACCACAACATCCACGTCCGCGGGTACAAGGAGGAGGGCACCACGACGACGCCGTTCGACATGGTCATGCTCAACGACCTGGACCGGTTCCACCTGGTGATCGACGTCATCGACCGGGTGCCCGGCGCTGGGCAGTCGTGCCGCGACGTTGCGCCAGGAGATGGTCGACGCGCGGCTCGCGGCCCGGCTCTACACCCGCGAGCACGGCGAGGACGACCCGGCGATCAGTGGCTGGACGTGGTCACCTGTCGAGCCGACTGCACCTGGCGCGGCCTGAGCCGGACGCGCGCCGATGCGGATCCTGGTCGTCAACGCCGGCTCGTCCAGCCTGAAGGTGCGGCTGCTCGGCGGGTCGGACGAGTTGCTCGGCAGCGTCGACCTGCCCGCCGACGCCGGGGGTTTCGACACCACGGTGCTGGCCCGCGCGCTGCAGGGCTGGCCGTCGCCGGACGTGGTCGCCCACCGCGTCGTGCACGGCGGCACGGAGTTCAGCTGCCGCGGTGCGGATCGACGCGCAGGTGACGGCAGAAGCTGGACAAGCTGAGCGATCTCGCACCGTTGCACCAGCCCAAGTCGCTGGCCGGACTGGACGCGGTGGCCGCCGTGCTGCCGGAGGTGCCTTCGGTCGCGTGCTTCGACACCGCGTTCCACCAGACGCTCGCGCCGGCGGCGAGCACGTACGCCGTCCCCGCCGAATGGCGGCAGCGCTACGGCGTGCGGCGCTACGGCTTCCACGGCCTGTCGCACGCGTACGCGTCCCGCCGCGGCACCGAGCTGGCCGGTCGGCGGGCGGCCGGCACGCGGGTCGTCACCTGCCACCTCGGCGCCGGGGCATCGCTGTGCGCGGTGCTGGACGGGCGCAGCGTGGACACGACGATGGGGTTCACGCCGCTGGAGGGTCTGGTGATGGCGACCCGGTCGGGCAGCGTCGACCCGGGGCTCGTCCTCTGGCTCGAGGAGCACGAGCAGCTGACGCCGCACGAGGTCGCGACGGCACTCGAGCAGCGGTCCGGCATGCTCGCGCTCGCCGGCACCGCAGACCTGCGCGCCGTCGAGACCCGCGCGGAGAGCGGCGACCCGGACGCGCAGCTGGCGATGGACGTCTACCTGCACCGACTGGTCGGTGCGATCGCCCAGATGGCCGCCTCGGTCGGCGGCCTCGACATCCTCGTGTTCACCGGCGGTGTCGGCGAGCACTCCGCGCCGGTCCGGGCCGCCGCGGCCGGACGGCTCGGCTGGCTCGGGCTCGGCATCGACGCAGACGTCAACGAGCGTGCCGACGGCGACACCGTGCTCACCGCCGACGGCGCGGGCGTGGCGTGCATCGTGGTCGCGGCGCGGGAGGACCTGCAGATGACCCGCGAGGTCCGCCACCTGCTGGGCTGAGGACGGCCGGTCGCGCTCAGCCGGTGTCGAGCAGCAGCGTCATGCAGACGCTGTTCGGGCTCTGCCGGTAGTCGGCGAACGGCGCGCACGGCCGGAAGCCGACGCTGCCGTACAGGGCGCGGGCCGGCGCGAACGCCGCCATCGTCCCGGTCTCCAGACTCACCCAGCGAACGCCTCGCTCGCGAGCCACGCCGATCAGGTGCGCGACCATCGCCCGGCCGATGCCGTGACCGCGCGCCGGCGGCGCGGTGTGCATCGACTTCAGCTCCGCGTGCAGGGCATCGAGTTGCTTCAGCGCGCCGACGCCGAGCAGCTCACCGGTGTCGCGCCGGGCGCTGAAGAAGGTGAGCGCCGGATCGAGCAGCCCGTCCACATCGAGGGCGTGGACGTCCTCGGGCGGGCTGTGCAGGTTGGCGAACTCGAGATGCCGCTCGAGCAGCTTCCGGACGTCCGGCGTGCGCGGGTCGTCGATCGCAATGTGTTCGGTGAACACCGCGCGAATCTAGGCGAGACGTGTTTCCGTTGCGTGACGGGTTCAGCCGAGGCCGAGCAGCCGCTTGACCACGTCCGGCTGTGCAGAGCCGGTGCTGCTGGAATCGAGATCGCCGCGCACCACCCGCCAGCAACCGCCCAGCTCGACGTTCACGTACGGCCCACCCGCGAAGATGACGGCGAATCCGGTCTGCGCGGCGCACTCGCCGGCCGGTCCCGGGCCGGCCAGCGCTTCGCGCAGCTGCTGCCCCTCCGTGCCGGACAGCACGACGCTGCGATCGAACTCACCCACGTCGGGGTCGCCGGCCCTCTTGTAGAGGCACACCTTCAGGTCGGCATCCGGGTGCTGGACGAACACCGGACCGCCGCTGCCGAGGTGCCCGCCCATGCCCATCGCGTTCTCGTTCTTCCACGCCATCTCGCAACCGGCGTCGATCGATGCCTGCGACCTCGTCTGCTCGATGCGGGTCACCGAAACGGTGCGCCAGTCCAGCCCGTCGATCACGCTCTGCACCTGTTGCTGGGGGACACCGCACGTCGTGGTCGGCGCGCGCGGATGCAGATACCGACGTTGCCCGTCGGCCAGCAGGATCCGCAACGGCCCGTATCCGACGAGCGCGCACCCGCCGCCTTGCGGCGGGTTGGGGTCGTCGTCCGGGCGCTGCAACGCCGTGAGCAGGTCGGCGAGGCCGGCGTCCGCGACCCTCCGGATGAGCACGCTCCACTCCCCCTCGCCCGGATATGCCTTGTTGTCGAAACGGCACTCCACCACCGCGACCGTGTCGAAGGTCGCGATCTGAGCCAGGCCCGCCGGCTCCTCACGCCCGGTGACGCGGTCGCACGGGGCGTTCAGCGCGAGCCGGTCACTGGCGGCCGTGTCGAGTGGAGCCGACCGGGACTGCGGTGCAGTCGACCCGGGGTGGCGCAGCTCAATGAGCGCGGCTCCGGCGACGACGAGGAGCACCGCGGCCACGCCGCCTACCGCGGCCCATCGCCGCAACCGGCGACCGCTCGTGGCGATCACCGGTATCGAGCCATCCTCGCGCTCGCTCATCGGCCCTCCTGCCCGTGAGACGACGCAGGACACCGGAATGGTTGCACGCGTTTGCTAATCGGCGGCCTCGAGCTCGGCCAGCCGTTCCTCCGGCAAGCCGTGGGCGCGGCGCAGCGCGAGCGAGCGGCCCACGATCAGGTCAACCTGCGCAGCGCCCGGACCGCCGGGACGTCCGAGCAACGCGTGCGGGCTGCGACCCGCTGCTGCACCACCCAGCCGACGCCGAGGAAGGCGTCGGCCGCCACCACGAGCAGGTAGACCACGACGTGTCCATACCCGCCGCGAGCGCACGGACCACGTGCCGTCAGCCGCCCGCCCGTGACGCCAGCACCGCGACCGCGGGCGCCGACAAGGCCGGCCCGTCGACCGCGACGGTCTCCAGCGGGTGCGCCAGACCCGGTCGCCAGGCGAGCAGCCGGGTCCTCGTCCCGGCATTGAGCGCCAGCACCAGCCAGCGTCCGTCCGGCGTGAAGGCGAGACCAGGCGGGTCCTTGGGCGCCAGCTCGACACCGGGCACGATGTGCAGTGCGCCGGTGCCGAAGTCGAGGATCGCGACGTCCGACGGCGGAACCGGGTGATCGACGCGGTACCGACGGTCCCGGCGCGGGCGCGTCAGCGTGAACGCGACCCGTCGCCCGTCGGCGGACATCACGCCGTAGGTGAAGCCCGGCGAGCGCGGCAACCGGAAGGTTGTGGTGCCGCCGCCGCCGACGGACCGCCGGCGCACTGCGCACGGCCGGGAGACCGTCAGGTAGCAGCCCTGGCTCCAAACGACCATCCCGCCGCCGACCGCGACGAGCTGGCCCGGGCCCAGCTGCTGCCGCACTGTGCCGCTCGCGGCGTCGACTAGCTGTATCGAACCCGGCCCGTTGCCCGGGTGCTCGCCCACGACGACACCGTCGGTGATCGCCTCCGGGTAGAACCCGCGCGGCAACCGCACCGGGCCGCCGCCGTCGAGCTGGATGGTCCCGCGCGGGTGCGCCGCGTCGGGAGAGGTGAATCCCCACACTCGCGTCCCGTCGAGGGAGATGAATTGGCCCGCCGGCCGGTGCGACTGCTCCAGGACGACCTTCGGGCCGGGCGTCACGTGCACCAGCCGCGACGGAGCGGACGGGTCGCACGTGTCGGTGACGGCGTACCTCGGCAACCCGGTGGCGAGCTGGGTGACGAAGGCTCCGGGGGGCAAGCCCGCCGCGGTCTCGGCGCGCCCACTGTCGAAATCCACGGTGCGCAGGGGCCGGCCGCCGATCAGCACCTCGAGGCCCGTGGGCACAGTCACCTTGACGCTCGAAACGATCGGCAACTGGGCGTCGTTGCCGCAGGCGCCCGGAGCCGTGGGCCACGGCCGGCCGCCGGGCGCCGGCGGCGAGGTGTCCACCGGTGGCCGGGACGGCGACGTCGGCGCCGCCACGGTATCGCCGTGGGACGACGAACGCGGCCAGGCCCGCACCGCGATCAGCACACCGAGCGCGACGGCTGCCACGACGAGCGCCGCGATCCAGAGCCGTCGCGACCGACGCGGCCCATAGGCAAGCACTTCCTCGTCGTCGCCCACAAGACCATGAGAGCACTGTCGAGCGATGAGTTCGAGGGCCGTCTCGCGTCCATCTTCAGGTGACCGACGTCCAGACCTGGTGCCGCGTGACGGTTTTGAGCCAAAACGGTTCGGTGTTGGGCGATTGGACGCTGCGTGGTGACGGACCGCCGGACCTCGCGACGGTCGACCGGGTGGCCCGCCTGCATCTCGCCGCAGAGTCAGTGGGCGGGCAGGCCGTGCTGGACGATGTGACGCCGGAACTCGCCGAGCTTCTCGAGCTGGCCGGGCTGGGCGAGGCGCTGGGCCGCTAGGTAGCAGCTCAGGCCGGCAGGTGGGCGGGCAGGCCGAAGACGGGGAACAGGCGGTCGGTGTCGAGGAACGAGTGGTAGCCGGCGACCCGGCCGGCGGAGATCTCCAGGACCTGCAGCGCCCACGGCGTAGTGCCCGCCGGCCGGGTCCGGCGCGGTACTGGCCGAACGCCGGGCAGCCGTTGGCCGAGGTGGCCACCAGCCGCGAGCCGCGGCAGCCGCTCGGCCCGGGCAGCAGCATCCAGCGACCGATGTTCTCCGCGCCCTGCAGCCACATCGCATACGGCGGCATCGACTGGATCGCATCCTCGTGCAGCAGGCCGACGAACGCGGAGATGTCGTAGCGCTCGAACGCATCGACGTAGCGGGTGAGCAGCTCGGCGTTGTCGGTGCCGACATCCAGCGGGCGCGCGTCGGTGGGTAGCGCGGCCATCGTCGCGCGGGCGCGCTGCAGCGCGCTGTTGATCGCGGCGACGCTGGTGTCCAGGAGCTCGGCGACCTCGGCCGCTTGCCAGCGCAGCACCTCGCACAGGATCAGCGCGGCGCGCTGCCGGGCCGGCAGGTGCTGCAGCGCCGTCACGAACGCGAGGCGGATCGACTCGCGGGCGACCGCGATCTCGGCCGGGTCCGCGCTCTCCGGCAGGACCTGGTCGTCGGCCACCGGCGACACCCACGTCGCCTCAGGCAGCCATCCGCCGAGGTGTTCCTCGTCCGGCGGCGCGGCGGGGCCGAACTCCATCGGCCGCGCTCGCCGCTGGGCGCCGCGGTGCATGTCCATGCAGACATTGGTGGCGATGCGGTACAGCCACGAGCGGACCGACGAGCGGCCCTCGAAGTTGTCGGCGAACCGCAGCGCGTGCAGGAAGGTGTCCTGCACGGCGTCTGCGGCGTCGAAGCCGGAGCCGAGCATCCGGTAGCAGTAACCGGTCAGCTCGCGGCGATATACGTCCAGTTCCTCCGGAGCGACCGTCGTCGTCACGCCCTCGGACATTACTCGCGAAACGTCAAGCACCGCCGCCATACGAGTAAGACGGTCCCGAGGACGCGAACTCATCGGTGCCCGCCACAGTGGTCAGGCGATCTCGCCGAGGTAGTGCTCGAAGCTGTCGAGGATGCCGGTCGAGCCCTCGCTCGGATTCTCGCAGTTGTCCGAGGGGACGACGTTCTGGCTGTAGCGCAGGTCCGTCGTCGCGCCATGGCCGGCGAAGACCGCCGACATCACGACCTCGCCATCGGGCGTGGGCAGCGTCCACGCGAGCTTCTCCTGGTGGACGACGTCGCGGTAGACGCCGCCCAGTGGCATCTCGCCGTACGGGGTGTCGAGGACCGCCGACCACGCTCCACCCGGCCGGACGTCGAGGTGCACGGAGCCTGGGACGGCGTGGAACCAGTGCTGGAAGTGCTCGGCCTGCGTCCAGACGTCCCAGACCTTCGCCAGCGGCGCGTCGAAGGTGCGAGTGATGGTGAACTCGGTGCCGGTCTCGGTGCTGGTCTGCGTGCTCACGGTTGCTCTCCTTGCTCGGACTGGAAGCTGACAGACGGGTAGACGCACGACGAGCGCGGAACTCATCGCTCGCGGCGCCGATGAGTTCCGCGCGTCCGGTTCGTCTCACCTGTATCGACGATGGAAGGAGGCGGCGGGCATGCCGAACACAGTCGAGATCACGATGACGATGCGTGGGTTCGAGGTCACGATGGGTGAGCGCGTGACGCGCTTTCCGAGCATCGAGGACGCGTTGGACTTCGCTCAGCAGCGGCTGCGCTATGCCCAGGAGCTGCGCGAGCTGTCCTGGAGTGTCGAGTAGCCGGCGGCTCGCAAGATCAACCTGAGCTCAGGATCCTGTGCGGCCCGCAGCGCTCAGCGGCAGTTCCGCGCACAAACCTCCCCAAGAGCGCGATTTCCGGGCAGACTGGTGTCGGACGTGCCGCGGCGAGGTGATGGCCATGCTGACCAAGAAGCGACCCACGATGGACGCTCTCCCGCTGCTCTTGCGGGGCAAGCACCGCGGACCGCGGCAGGGTGCCTGCTTCATGGAGTTCGCGTCGTATCTGGCGGGCGAGCGGTGGACCGATCACCCCGCCTGCACGCATCCGCTGCTCGCCTCGCTGGCGCGCCAGGTGAACGACCACATCTCCGACGACGGACGGCAGACGCTGCTGGGATTCGTACCGGACGTTATCGGGCGGACGAGCGACGACCTGCGAGCCGAGGTGGTGATCGCGTTGCGGGCGGCGACGACCGCGCTGCCGGTCGTGAGCGAGGAACGGCAACGGGTGATGGCGCTGGCCGTGCTGAACTGCGAGCGGCGCCTCGCCGACCTCGACGGCCGGCCCGGCACTTCGCTGGACCGGCGAAGCCGGCGCGCCCTGGACAGCGCCCCGGGCGCGGCCGCATGGGCGCGCCGCAACGGCCGCGACGTGCAGACCTCCGAGCGGGTGTTCCGCAGGCAAACCGCGCCGGCGATCGTGGGGTGCGCGGTGGCCGGGATCGCCCGGACGTGCGAGGGCGATCCCGATCGGCTGCTGCGTGATCTCCTCGTCGGGGCGATCGAGGACGTCCGCCGGTACTGCCTGCCCGACGTCGAGCAGGCTGCGGTGCCGGACTACTGGCGGCGGATCTCGGCGCCGTAGACGGCCGCCTGGGTGCGCCGCTCCATCCCGAGCTTGCCGAGCAGGCTCGACACGTAGTTCTTGACCGTCTTCTCGGCGAGGAACAGCCGCTCGCCGATCTGCCGGTTGGTCATGCCGTCGGCGATGAGGTCGAGCACCTCGCGCTCGCGCTCGGTCAGTGCGGCCAGCCGGGAGTCGGTCGGCGTGCCCTCGCGGACCTGGGTCATCACCTGCGCGATGACCGCCGGGTCGATGAGGGACCTGCCCAGCGCCGCCTGCCGGATGGCGTCGACGAGGCCTGACGCGCGCACCTCCTTGAGGACGTAGCCCGACGCGCCGGCGAGCACCGCGGCGAGCACCGCGTCCTGATCGTCGTAGGAGGTCAGGATCAGGCAGTACGTGGACGGCATCGCCGACCGGATGTCGCGGCACACGTCGATGCCGCTGCCGTCCGGGAGCCGCGCGTCGAGTACCGCGACGTCCGGCTTCGCCGCGAGCACGCGAGGCAGGGCCTGCTCCGCGGTGCCGGCCTCACCGACGATCTCGAAACCAGGCACGGCGGCGAGCAGTTCCGCTATCCCCCGCCGCACCACTTCGTGGTCATCGAGCAGGAAGATCCGTACCGCCTGCACGGGTTCGTCCTCGGTCATGCGCCCTCCTTCGTCGGGCGCAGACCAGGTGCTGTGCCCATCGCCGACCTCGCAAGCTCGGTCACTGGATTCGTACCTTCCATCTCGCGGTGGTGCCGCTGGACGTCCCCGGGGACAGCTCGAAAGAGCCGTCCCACTTCTCGGCGCGCGCCCTGAGGTTCGCGGTCCCACTGCTGCGTGCCGTGTCGCGCAGGCCGACCCCGTCGTCGGTGACCGTCACGGTGAGCAGATCGACCGCGAGCGAGATGTCGATCATCGCCGACTTCGCCCGCGCGTGCTTCGCCACGTTGGTCAGCGTCTCGCGCACGCACGCCACGATGTCTTCCATGAGCTCGTCCGCCATGCGGTTGTCGAGCAGGCCCGAGAACGCCACGTGCGGCGCGAAGCCCAGTGCGGGAGTGAGATCGCTGGCCACCTCGAGCACGCGCTGGCGCAGGCCCATCACTGCCGGGGCGAGCGTGCCGCGCAGCTCGAAAATGCTGGTGCGGATCCGGCGGATCGTCCGGTCGATGTCCTCGACGCGCTGCCGGATGCGTTGCGCCATCGCCTCATCGGCCACCTGCGCGGCCGTCCCTTCGAGGCTCAGGCCGATCGCGAACAGCTCCTGGATCACGTGATCGTGCAAGTCCATGGCGATCCGGTCGCGGTCCTCGAGGAGCACCAGTTTCTGCTCGGCGACGCGCGAGTCGGCGAGCTCGAGGGCGACGCTGGCGTGCGTCGCGAACCCGGCCGCCATCGCGAGGTCCCGCGATGTGAACGCGCGGCGCCCGCGGGTGCGGCACACGCTCAGCACGCCGCGGGGCGTGCCGGTGCCCTGTAGCGGCAACACGATCATCGGGCCGGCCTCCATCACCGAGGAGAGGTAGGTCGGCGGGACCTCGCCGCCGGCCGCGTTCGCGACCAGCAGCGGACGAGCCTCGTCGAGAACCTTGCCGGTCACCGATCCGGCCAGTGGGAAGCGCCGGCCGATCAGTTCGTCGGCACGCGTGCCGAACGCCTCTTCGACGACGAAGCCGGTGCCGTCTGCGGTCGTCAGGCACACGTTGACGAGATCGGCGTCAGCGATGTCCATAGCCTGCCGGGCGACCATCCGGAGCGGATCCTCGCCGGACGAGACCAGCAGCTGCGAGCCGATCGCGACGGACGCCTCGAGCCAGCGCTGCTGCAGGCGGGACTCCTGGAACAGCCGGGCATTGCTGATGGCGGTGCCGGCGGCCAGCGCGAGTGCGATGACCAACTCCTCGTCGTCCGGGCCGAACGCGCCGCGCTCGCTGTCGGCGAGGTACAGGTTGCCGTAGATCTCGTCGCGCACGTGGATCGGCACGCCCAGGAAGGAGTCCATCGGCGGGTGGTTGGGCGGAAAGCCCGTCGACCGCGAGTCGTCGGACATGTGCGGCAGGCGGATCGGATGGGGGTCGCTGATGAGTGCCCCGAGCAGCCCCTTGCCTTGCGGCAGCGCGCCGATGCGCGCGGCCGTGTGGACGTCGATGCCGAGGTGGATGAACTGCTCGAGCCCGCCGTCCGGCCCGATCACGCCCAGCGCGCCGTAGCGCGCATGGGCCAGCTCGCACGCCGACTCGACCACGTTGTGCAGCACGACCTCGAGGGCTAGGTCACCGGTGACGGTCTCGATCGCGCGCAGCAGCGCACGCAGCCGACCCTGCGCGCGCTTGACGTCCTGCGCGCGCTCGACCAGCTGGTCGATGAGTTCGTCGAGCTCCAGCTTCGGAACGTCCGCAAAGTGGAGGCGCGACTCCGGGTCGGCCATAACAGGCAGCTTATGCCCCCGGAGGTACTTCAGCCCGCATGCTGATCGGAAACCTCTTCGACGAGGACGTCCACGAGGCGGCGGCGGCGCGAGCCCGGTGTGACGGCGGCTCGGCCGATCCGCAGCAGCACGTGCGGGTAGCCGACCACGCCCAGCTCGCTGCGCAGCTGTGCGCGGGCCGACGGGACCTCGGTGACCTGGGTCAGCGGCGTGGCCACGTAACCCTGGCGGGTGATCTCCAGCAGCACCCGCTCGAGCGCCTCGCCGGCGCGCAACCAGTCGGCGGGCAAATCACCGGCGGTGCCCAGCAGCACGAGGCACTGGTCGCGCGACGAGTGGGTACCGGTGGGCAGCCCGCCGGTGCCGCGGGTGTCGAAGTCACGGATCGGGACCTCGTCGTCGCTGCCGGCGTCCACGTGCGGGACCGCGGTGCCAGGGACGCCATCGCGGCGCGCCGGGTCGTCGGTGGTCCAGGCGCGCAGCTCGGCACGGTAGGCGGGGTTGAGGTTCTCGATCGCGTCGGCGTGCTGGCTCAGGGCGGCGACGGTCACCCGGTGCTCGGGCCGGCGCACGACGAACAGCTCCGCGCCCTCGGCCTCGGCGGCCTGCTCCAGGGCCTCGAGGATCGAGTCTGGCACGTTGTCGTCGGCGAACCGGCGCCGGTTCGTCTGCCGCAGCTCGAGGGCCTTGTCCAGCTCAGCGATCGCCTGGTCTTCGGTCGTGCCGTCTTCGGTCCAGGTGACCGACGCGAGGAGGTCCTTCTGGGCGGGGTCCGGGAACCGGGTGACGGTGACGCCGATGTCGTCCGCGGCCAGTGACACGCGGGCATTCATCAACGCGCACCCGCAGCTGATCGTCATCTGCCGCGACGTTGGGTCTAGGACGGTGAGTTGGCGGCGGCGATCGGCGTGCACTTGCAGCACCCCGGGCCGCAGGAACAGCTTCCACGGCTGGGTGTTGTGCACCGACGGGGCCAAGGTGGCGCGCACAGCCGCCCGGCGCAGTGCCGTGGCGCGGCGGGCGCTCAGGTAGGTAGTCATCGAACCCGTCCGATCTGCTGCATTTGCCATCACGCCAACAATCCGTGAAACCGTGCGGACGCCGTAGGGTCCAACGTCCCCACAATCCCCAGGACGGGGGCAGCAGCCGCCCAGGCCATCCGGCATACCGTTGCGGCATGAACTCGTGGGTGGTCGCCACGCCCGGCCCGATCGACGGCGGCCCGCTGCGCCGGATCGAGCGCGATCGTCCCGAACCCGGGCCGGGGCAGATCAGGGTGCGGGTGAGCTGTTGCGGCGTCTGCCGCACCGACCTGCACCTTGCGGAAGGCGACCTCGCGCCCCACCGCAGCGCGACGACGCCCGGGCACGAGGTCGTCGGGACGGTCGACGCGCTCGGGCCCGGCGTCGCGCGGTTCGTGGCAGGTGACCGCGTCGGCGTGCCGTGGCTCGGCGGCACCGACGCAACGTGTGTGTACTGCCGGCGCGGGCGGGAGAACCTGTGCGAGTCGCCGGTGTTCACCGGGTGGGATGTCGACGGCGGGTACGCCGACTACTGCATCGCCGACGCCGGCTTCGGCTACCCGCTGCCGGCATCGCTCGAGGACGAGCAGGCCGCGCCGCTGCTGTGCGCCGGGATCATCGGCTACCGCGCCCTGCTCCGTGCGGACCTGCCACCGGGCGGCGCGCTCGGCATCTACGGCTTCGGTGGCAGCGCGCACCTGACCGCGCAGCTCGCCCTGCACCAGGGGCTGCGAGTGCACGTCCTGACCCGGGGCGAGCAGAACCGGGCACTCGCGACCCGGCTCGGCGTCGACTCGGTGGGGGCCGCCGATGCCGCGCCCCCGGAGCCGCTCGACGGCGCGATCCTCTTCGCGCCGGCCGGTGAGCTCGTGCCGGTGGCGCTGCGCGCGCTGGCGCCCGGCGGGACTCTCGCGGTCGCCGGGATCTGGCTCTCCGACGTCCCCCGCCTCAACTACGCGGACGAGCTGTTCCAGGAGCGCCAACTCCGCAGCGTCACCGCGAACACCCGCGCGGACGGCGAGCAGTTCCTGCGGCTGGCTGCCCGGTTCGGCGTCCGCGCCACGACGACTGGGTACCCGATGGCGGAGGCGGACCGGGCGCTCGCCGATCTCGCGCACGGCCGGTTCAGCGGTGCCGCCGTCCTGCACAACTGACTTGGGTGCCGCCACCGCCGTCGGCCGGCTACGAGTCGCTGCGATCGGGATCGGGTGGCTTCGAGATCAGGCCGCGGTACACCGACCTGACGGCGAGCACGGCACGTAGGTGGTCGTAGCGGTCGGCGGACGCACTCTGCCGCATCCGCTGGTCGGTGGTCGGTGGTCGAGGAGACGCGCCGATGATCTTCGAGGCGGCCGCGGCGATGAAGTAGAAGCCGGCGAACGTGCCGAGCGTGAATCGCACCCACACGCGGGCCGGCGACCACGTTGCGGATGGGTCCCGGTGGCCGGGTCATCACCACGGACGGGCCGTTCCTCGAGACCAAGGAGGCACTCGGCGGCTATTACCGACTCGAGGCTTCGGATCTCGACGAGGTGATCGCCCTGGCCAGCCAACTACCCGTGGTGCGCGCCGGCCATAGCGGAGTGGAGATCCGTCCGGTCGTGGATCACGGGTAGCTGAGGTCGGCGCAGTCCGCGCACTGCGCTGAGTACCCCCCGCAGGCCCGGCGCTGGAGCCCCAGGTCAGGCGGGCCGGGCGACTGGCATGCCCTCAGCCTGCAGGGTGCCGTCCGCCATCCGCAGCACCCGGTCGACGCGACCGTCGTCGAGGCGTCGGTGCGTGGTGATCAGCACCGTCCGGCCGGAGGTCGCGTCCAGCAGATCGTCGAGGACGACCCGCTCGGTCTCGGCGTCGAGATGCGCGGTCGGTTCGTCGAGCACGAGGATCTCGGGATCGGCGAGCAATGCTCGCGCGACGAGCAGCCGCTGCCGCTGACCGCCGGACAGCGCCGCGCCGTCCGGTCCGGCCGGCGTGGACCAGCCGCCGGGCAGCGCGCGGACGTCATCGAGCAGGCCGACTCGCCGCGCGACGGAGTCGAGCTCGTCGTCACTCGCCTCGGGACGGACGAACCGGAGGTTGTCGCGCAGCGTGGCGTCGAAGACGTGGTCGCCCTGCAGCGAGCCGGCCACCGCGGGCGGCACGTCGGCGGCGCGCAGATCGCGCAGCTCGGCGACCGACCCGGCGCCGGAGAGGGCGAGGCTGCCCTTGCGGATCGGCAAAATCCGCAGCACCGCGGACAGCAGCGTGCTCTTCCCGCAGCCGCTCGGACCGACGAGCGCGATGCGCTGACCGGGCTCCAGGTCGAGCTCGCCGTCCTGGAGCAGGGCCGGCGCCTCGAGAGCGGGCGCGAGCGTGACTGCGCGGGCCCGCAGACCGAGCCCGGCCTCGGGTACCCGCGCCGGCGTCGCCGGCTCCGCGAACGCGGCGGTCCGAGCGGTCACCTCGGCGACGCGCAACAGTCCGGCGCGGCAGCGGGCCCACGCGACGAACGCGGCTGGCAGCGTCGCCACCGCCTCGAACCCGATGAGCACGCACACCGCCAGCACGCCGACGTCGACGACCGGGAGCCGCCCGGCGTGCACCGCCTGGGCGGCCGCCACGATCACGGCCACCATCGTCAGTGCCGCCGCGAAGCCCGTGCCGAACGTGCCGGCCGCCGCGACGCCACTGGCGCGCCGGCTCTCGCGGGCGAGCCGGGCATCGGCGGCCGAGACGCCGTCGACCTCGTGCCCGCTGCGCCCGTAGGCCACCAGCTCGTCGAGCGCGTCCAGCAGCGCGGCGGAGCGCCGGTCGCGCTGGCCGGCGATACGGACCAGCGACTCGCCGCTGCCCGCGCCGCGATAGGTCATGGCCGGCAGGACGCCCCCGGCCAGCAGCAGTCCGACGGCGAGGTACAGCCCGGCGAGCGGGGCGAGCGCGGTGGCGATGACGACGGCGCCGAGTCCGCCGGCAAGCGCGCCGCTGACCGGGACGAGCGCGCGGACGAGACCCTCCTGCGCGCCGTCGACATCGCCGACGAAGCGGCGCAGCAGATCGCCGCGACCGTAGCTTCCGAGCACCGTGGGCGGCAGCGGGCGCAACGCAGCGAACACCCGCACCCGCAGCGCCGCGAGCATGCGCAGGGCGCCGTCGTGGGTCACCAGCCGCTCGGCGTAGCGCAACAGGGCCCGGCCGATCGCGAACGTGCGGACGCCGACCACGGCGACCGCCAGCGCCTGGACGTTGGGGTGCTGTGCGGCGCGGCTGATCAGCCACATCGACGATGCGGTGAGGCCGAGGCCGGACAGCGCGGCGAGCGCCGACAGCACCGCGGCGATCACGAGCCGCCGGGTGGCGTCGGACTCGCGCACCAGGTCGCGCAGCCGGTACTCCGAGGCCGGCACGAAGGGGGCCGGTACGGCGTGCGGCACGGCCGGCGCAGCCCCCTCGGCCGCGATCGGCGCCGGACGCTCCGGCAGCAGGTCGACCTGCTCCACGACGGCGCCGCCGGCGAAGGTGATCCGCCGGTCGGCGAGGCGCATCAGGACGTCACTGTGCGTGGCCAGGACGACGGTCGCGCCGCCGCGCAGATCGTCGATGACCGTCGCCACGACCGCCTCGGTAACCCGGTCGAGGTCCTCGCTCGGTTCGTCCAGCAATACAAGCGGCATCCCTCCGACCGCCCGGACTGCGCGCGCACGCAACACGGCGCGGGCGAGCGCGATGCGCCGCCGCTGACCCGCGGACACCCCGCGCCCGTCCTCTCCGAGAGGTGTTGCAGGTGCCGGCGTCCGGCAGGTGCGGCATGCGTCGGCGACCGCCGCGTCATCGGCGTCCGGCTGGCCGAGCCGCACCTCGTCGGCGACCGTCGGCTGGCTCGGCCGCGGGAGCTGCGGCACCCAGGCCAGCGATTCGCGCCAGCTCGCGGCGTCGACCATCGACAGGTCGACCGAACCCTGGCCGGTGCCGACGACAACCGTCCCCTGCTCCGGCGCGACGTAGCCGAGCAGCATGTTCAGCACGGTGGTCTTGCCGGCGCCGCTGCGCCCGGTCAGCGCCGTGACCTGCCCGGGTTCGAAGGCGAGCGAGACCCGATCGAGAGCGGGCTGGTGGCGATCGGGGTAGGTGACGGTGACACCGTCGAGGCGGACGCGGCCGGTGCCGACAGCAGCCAGCCGCGCAGCCGTTGGCGTCTCGTCCGGCGCTTCGGCGACGATGTCGAGCGCGGCGGCCGCCGCCGTCGTGCCCTCCTGGGACGCGTGGTGCTGCGCGCCGACCGCGCGCAGCGGCGCGAACATCTCCGGCGCGAGGATCAGCACGAGCAGCGCGGTGGTGAACGAGACGTGCCCGGCGTCCAGCCGCAGACCGATGTCGACGGCGACGACGGCGACCGAGAGGGCGGCGAGCAGGTCGAGGATCAGCCCGGAGAGGAAGGCGACCCGCAGGGTCGTGAGCGTGTGCCGGCGGTACTCGTCGGTGGCCTTGCGCAGCGTGCGTTCCTGCGCCTCGGCGCGGCCGTAGATCCGCAGCGTCGTCAGCCCGCGCAGCAGGTCGAGGAAGTGGCCTGCGAGGCGGCCGAGGATGGCGTACTGGCGCTCGATGTGCCGCTTGCTGGCGATGCCGACGATCACCATGAACAGCGGGACGAGCGGCAACAGCAGCAGCAGGATCAGCCCGCTCTGCCAATCCGCCCACGCGATCCGCGCCAGCACGACGCCGGGCACCACGCTGGCCGCGACCAGCGCGGGCAGCGCGCGGGTGACGTAGCCGTCGAGCGCGTCCAGGCCCGGCCCGGTGGCGTTGACGAGGCGGCCGGGCGGCTGGCGCCGGGCCCACGCGGGGCCGAGCCGGACGATCGCGTCGAGGGTCTTGCGGCGCAGCTGCGCGCGGACCGCGACGGACGCACGCCCGGTCAGCCACTCCTGAACTCCGGCCAGGCCGGCGCGCGCGATCCCGATGGCTGCGAGGAGGAGGACCGAAGCCACGACCGCGTCGACGCCGGCTCGGCCGGAGAAGATCCTGACGATCACGTCGGCGAGCACGGTCGCCTGGGCGACGGTCAGGACGGCGGCCAGGACCTGTACCCCAGTGAGGACCCCGAGGAGTCGGCGGCACGCGGGGACGAGGCGCAGCAGCCGCGGATCGACCGGGCGAGGCACCCAGCTACTCCGAGCCCGGCTTGGGCCGGTGCGAGGTCGCCTCGTGCGTGGCCGGCGCGCCGCCGAACTGCTTGGCCGCCGCCTGCGCGACCGCGGCGGCCGTGCCGCCCGTCGCGTACGGCGCGGCCGGGACGCCGATGCGGGCGCGGAACACCCAGTAGGTCCACGCCTGGTAGGCGAGCACGATCGGCGTGACGAGCAGCGCGACGCCGGTCATCACCGCCAGGGTGTGATGCGTCGAGGCGGCGGCCTGCGCGGTGAGCGAGAGCTTGGAGCCGTTCGAGGCGGGCACCACGTCCGGCCACAGGACGCCGAACACCCAGACCGGCAGCAGCAGCGCGATGAGCGCGTTGGCCGTGAACGCCCAGCCGTAGCGGCCCTGGTACAGCGGCCGGATGCCCGCGACCAGCGCGACGACGATGGCGACCGCGACCACCTCGCTGAACCAGCCACCGCGGACCTGCGTCGTCCAGATCAGGAACGCCGCCGCGGCCGCGCCGGTCGGCCACACGAGCTGCTTGGCCAGCGCGGCACTGCGCTCGGACACCACGCCCTCGGTCCGCATTGCGAGGTACACCGCGCCGTGGAAGGCGAAGAACAGCAGCGTGGTCACGCCGCCGAGCAGTGCGTACGGCTTGAGCAGCGACCAGAAGCTGCCGGCCATCACGTGGCCGCCGTCGTCCGTGATCTTGAGCTTGATGCCGTACATGAAGTCCGCGAATGCGACGCCGAGCAGCAGCGCCGGCAGGAAGGACCCGACCGTGACGCCGGCCTCGCACCAGGCCCTGCCCTTGGCGGTCTGCACCTTGCTGCGGTACTCGATGCCGATGCCGCGCACGATCAGCCCGACGAGCAGCAGCGCGAACGCCAGGTAGTACGCGCTGAACACCGTGGCGTACCACTCCGGGAACGCGGCGAACGTCGCGCCGCCCGCGACCAGCAGCCAGACCTCGTTGCCGTCCCACACCGGGCCGATCGAGGACAGGGCGATGTCCCGCTCGGTGTTGGTCTTGCCCACGAGGCGATGCAGCATCCCGACACCGAAGTCGAAGCCCTCGAGGACGAGGAAGCCTGCCCACAGGACGGCGATGACGCCGAACCAGAATCCTTGCAACGTCATCTCGATCGTCCCTTCAGACCAGGCTCATGACGGGTTCATCGGTGGTCTCGGTCGCCGACGGGGGCGCCGACTGATCCGGGCCTGCCATGGCGATGCGCCGCACGATGCGGAAGCAGATGACACCCAGCACGCCGTAGAGCGCGGTGAACAGCACGAGCGTGGTGAAGGTGAACCCGGTGCCGGCGCTGGTGCTCACGCCGTCCTTCGTCGTGAGGTAGCCATAGACCAGCCACGGCTGCCGGGCGGTCTCGGTGAACAGCCAGCCGGCGGAGTTGGCGAGCAGCGGCAGCGCCACCGTCCACGTCGCGACCCGCAACAGCTTGTCGCTGTTCGTGAGCTTGCCGCGCCGCCACTGGACGGCCAGGAAGATCGCGATGAGCGCAGCGAGGACACCGAAGCCGATCATGAGCCGGAACATCCAGTAGGCCAGCCAGACGACTGGGATGTAGCTCGCCGGGTTCGTCAGGCCGGTCTTCGCGGCGTACTTGTCGACCGACTCGTTCGCGACGTCGTTGATGCCCTCGACGGTGCCGCTCGGGTGGTTCGTGGCGAGGATCGACAGCCCGCTCGGGATCGACAGGTTGATGCTGTTCTTGCCGCGGTTGCCGTGCCCTTCGTTGAGGTCGGCGTAGGCGAACAGGCTGAAGTCCGCGTGGCTCTCGGTGTCCCAGAGCGCCTCGGCAGCAGCCATCTTCATCGGCTGCTGGTCGGTCATGATCTGGCCCTGGATGTGGCCGACGAGCGTCACGCCGACGGCCGAGACGATCAGGATGCCCAGGCCGAGCTTCGCCACCGACTTGTGCACCGGGTCGACCGCGTCCTTGGCCTTGCGGATGTGCCACGCACTCACTGTGATCAGCAGCGCGGACGCGGTCATGAACGCCGCGAAGATCGTGTGCGGGAAGGTGACCAGCTGCGTCGAGTTGGTGAGCACCTTCCAGATCGAGCTCAGCTCGATGCGGTTGGTGTCCGGGTTGTAGTGCAACGCCCCACGGATGCTGCATGAAGCTGTTGGCGGCGAGGATGAAGTACGCGCTGACGTTCGTTCCGATGGCCGCCAGCCAGATCGTCCAGAGATGCACCTTCGGGCTGAGCACGTTGCGCCCGAAGATCCACAGCCCGAGGAAGGTGGACTCGAGGAAGAACGCGATCAGGCCTTCCATCGCGAGCGGAGCGCCGAAGACGTCACCCACGAACCGGGAGTACCGAGACCAGTTCATGCCGAACTGGAACTCCTGGACGATGCCGGTGACCACGCCTAGCGCGAACAGCACCAGCATGATGCGACCCCAGTAGCGGGTGCTGCGGTCCCACATGTCGCCCGACGGGGTCCCGCGGCGGCGATACGCGAGCGTCTGCATGATCGCGACGAGGACAGTCAGTCCGATGGAGATCGGGACGATCAGGAAGTGATACACGGTCGTCGTGGCGAACTGCCACCGAGCCAGCATCGTCGCGTCCACAAATCCGCCTCTCCCACGGCCTGCCGGGCAGGCTTCGACCTACCGTCCTGGCGTCAAGACTCTCGGCGGCGTGATCGGGGCGGCAGGGTCCTGCAACCTGTCCGACTCGGGACCTACGACCTAGTCACATACGTCATCGGGGACGACCACGGTGGGACAGTGCGACGGCCCGGCTGCCGACCGAAGCGGGGCGCCCGATCCGGCGGCGACGAGCAGGCTGCTGCGGGCTGCGATGCGGGGTAGCCATGCGTCCTCGGGCTCCACGCGGACCACCTCGAGGCCGACGTTGTGCCGACGGGCCACATCCGCGGCGAACCGCATCGCCGGCTCGGACGGGCCGCCCTCGGCGACCACGACCGTCACAGGCTCCCCCGCGGACGACGCCCGGTAGGCACGCGGGACACAGACGACGGGGCACCGTGCACGATCCTGAATGCGCCACGCGATCTTGCGGACCCGGTCGGGATCGGCGGAGTCGTCGCCGATGACGAGCAGGTCGACGAGGGACGAGAACTCGTGCAGGACGTCCTCCGGCAACCCCTGGATCGTCGAGCCGTCGACGAGCAGGTCCGGGCAGGCCGCGCGGACCCGCTGCACCGCCTGCGCCGTGACGCGCCGGCCGAGCAGGCCCCGCGCATCGCGTTCGCGGCGCACCGGATCCCAGCTGCAGCCGTCGAGGCGCAACGGCACGTAGGCGTGCACGAGGTGCAGTCCGTCAGCTCCTGCGGTCGCCTCCGCCTCGGCCCAGCTCAGCGTGGCGGCGTCGTGGACGTGGTCACGGATGCCGATCGCGATCACCCGGCCGGGCTCCACGAGGCGGGGAGCGGCGCCGGCCGGCCGGGCGTCCCGCAGCGCGGTCATGGGCGCCCGTCGCCCGCGAGGAAGAGGGCCGCGGTGTCGATGAACGCGCGGAAGAACTCCTGCCGGCGGCCGTCCGCGCCGATCCACGCCGCGCTGACGGCGTCCGGCAGGATGACCCCGTCGACGGCGTACTCCCGGCCGAAACCGACCTCGAAGCGGTGCTCGGCGTAGTGCTTGCCGGTCGGCCGCCCCCAGCGCTGCATCGCGACGCCGAGCAGCTGGCCGTCCGGTGCCACGCGGATCGTGGCGCGGCCCCTGCCGTGCCTGTTGCCGAAGTGCCGCAGGTAGGTGGCGGAGTCCGCGTCGGGTCCTGGCCGCCAGGTCGCGGCGACGAGACTGGTGGGCAGCATCACCGACTCGGCGGCCAGCCGGTCGGCCGCGCTGCGGGTGACGTCGTAGCCCTCGGCCGAGTGGACCGGGACGATCCCGAGTGCCCGCCAGCGCTGGACGCCCTGCCCCAGGGCGTAGCTGTCGAACCCGCGGACCGGCACGCCGCCGAAGCGGGTGCGCGCTGCCCACACGAAGCCCGCGTCCGGGACCAGCGCCTGGGTGGCCGTGAACGGCCGCCAGCGGCCGAGTTTGAGCTCGCCGTGCAGCTGGAGCTCGAGCGCGTCCACCAGCGGCGCGCCCGGCTCGATCGCGTGAAGCAACCACCGGCGGACAGGCTCCGGGAACTCCGCGACGCTGGCCGGGTCGAACGTCTCGGGCAGGTGCAGCGGTCCGGGTTCGCGCAGCGACCGGCCGATTACCCGGGCGCGATGCGACGTGTCGTGCCGGTGGGTCTGGTCGAGGACTGCGTACTCGCGAACCATGGTCTGGGACATCTGCCGACCTCTCACACACCTCTCCTACCCACGACGATCCCCCTACCCGCACCTGCATTTCAGGGTCAAACGGCCCACCGGCCCGGGGCGTACGCATCATCCGCGCGCCGCCCGGGGGGCCTGCACTGGATTCCCGGCCTCGTGCCGAGGCACGCTGGCACCTCGACGGTGAAGGGTTGGGCGATGCGCATGGTGGCCGCCGCCGAACCGTCGGTTCCGATCCTGGCGGCGGCCAGCGCGGACGCCGGGCACGTGCTCGACGAGCTCGGCAGCTCCGCGCACGGGCTGAGCCGGGCCGAGGCCGAACAGCGCTTGGCTCGCGGCGGTCCCAACGCCGTCCACGCGCACCGGGTTCGGGCGCTGGCGGTGCTCGGCAGCCAGTTCCGCAGCGCCGTGCTGCTCCTGCTGTTGGTCACGGGCGCCGCCGCCTACGTGCTCGGTGAACACACCGAGTCGGTGATCATCGGCGTGATCCTCGCCGCGAGCAGCGCACTCGGGTTTGCCAACGAGTACCGTGCCGAACGCAACGCGGCAGCACTGCACGACTCGATCCGGCACACGACCAGCGTCCTGCGCGATGCGAAGCCCGAGCGCGTCGACGTGACGCGCCTGGTGCCCGGCGACGTCGTGACGCTGCGCCTGGGCGAGATCGTGCCGGCCGACGTCCGGGTGTTCGCGGTCACCGGTCTGGAGTGCGACGAGAGCGTGCTCACCGGCGAATCGATGCCGGTCGCGAAGTCGACCGAACCCGTGGCGCCCGGCAGCGCGCTCGCGGAGCTGACCTCGTGCGCGTTGATGGGCACCGTGGTGCACGCCGGCGAGGCCACCGGCGTCGTCGTCGGCACCGGGGCCGGCACCGAGTTCGGCCGGATCGCCGCCGGGCTCGGCGGCCGGCCACCGGAGACCGAGTTCCAGATCGGGCTGCGCAAGTTCTCGCTGCTGCTCCTGCAGGTCGCGAGCGTGCTCATCGTGCTGATCTTCGTGGCGAACCTGCTCCTGTCCCGCCCGCTCATCGACGCGCTGCTGTTCTCGCTGGCGATCGCCATCGGCGTGACTCCGCAGCTGCTGCCGGCGGTCGTGAGCAGCAGCCTGGCGAGCGGATCGCGGCGGCTGGCCGCCCGCAAGGTGCTCGTCAAGCGGCTGGTGTGCATCGAGGACCTCGGCGAGCTGGACGTCCTCGTCACCGACAAGACGGGCACGCTCACCGACGGCCGGATCGGGTACCACGCCGCCGTCGACGCCGCGGGCGCCCCGTCCGACGAGGTCCTGACGCTCGGCGTGCTCGCCGCGGACGTCGACGTCGAGGCCGGGCGAGCGGTCGGGGGCAACTCGCTCGACGTCGTGCTGTTCGATGCGGGGGGTGAGCGGCGCACGGCCGGCTGGGAGCGCCTGGCCGAACTGCCCTTCGACCACGACCGGGTGCTGAGCTCGGTTCTCGCCCGGGCGCCGGCTGCCGAACCGCTCCTGATCACGAAAGGCGCGCCGGAGAACGTGCTGGCCCGGTGCACCGACGCCCCCGAGGCGGCGCGCGCCGTTCTCGACGACGCGTTCGCCGCTGGCCGGCGCGTCGTGGCGGTGGCGACCCGACCGCTGCCGGGCCGGACGACGGCCGGTGTCGCGGACGAGACGGGACTGAAGCTGGCCGGCTTCCTGTTCTTCGTCGACCCGCCGAAGGCGTCGGCGCGCGCAGCGCTGGCCCGGCTGGAGACCCTCGGCATCGCGGTCAAGGTCGCGACCGGCGACAACACGCGCGTCGCCGAGCGGATGTGCCGCGAGGTCGGCCTCCCGGTCGGGGCGACGCTGACCGGCGAGCAGATCGACGGGCTCGACGACGACGCGCTGCGGGCCGCGGCCGCGACGGCCGCGGTGTTCGGCCGGGTGACGCCGGAGCAGAAGGCCCGGGTGGTGCGTGCGCTGCGCGGCCACGGCCGGGCGGTCGGCTTCCTCGGCGACGGCGTCAACGACGCCCTTGCGCTGCATGCGGCCGACGTCGGGATCTCGGTGGACTCGGCGACCGACGTCGCCAAGGACGCCGCCGATATCGTCCTGCTGGAGAAGAGCCTCGACGTCCTCGCCGACGGGGTCGCCGAGGGCCGGCGGATCTTCGCGAACACGATCAAGTACGTCCTGATGGGGACGTCGAGCAACTTCGGCAACATGGTCAGCGCCGCGGCGGCGTCCGCGGTGCTGACGTTCCTGCCGATGCTGCCGTCTCAGATCCTGCTCAACAACCTGCTCTACGACACTGGCCAGCTCACCATCCCGACCGACCGGGTCGACGAGGAGCAGCTCACCCGGCCCTCGCACTGGGACATCGCCGCGATCCGCCGGTTCATGCTGTTCTTCGGGCCGCTCAGCTCGGTGTTCGACTTCCTGACCTTCGCGGTGCTCCTGGGACCGCTGGACGCCGGGGCGAAGGAGTTCCGCTCCGGCTGGTTCGTCGAGTCGCTGGCGACGCAGTGCCTGGTGATCTTCGCGATCCGCACCAGGCGGGTGCCCTTCGTGCGCAGCCGGCCCAGCCTGCCGCTCGCGCTCGCGGCGTTCCTGACGGTCGGCGTCGGGGTTGCGCTGCCGTTCTCCCCGCTGGCCGGGCGGCTCGGGTTCGTCGGGTTGGCGGGGCCGTTCATGCTGACCCTCGTCGGCCTGGTCGTGCTGTACCTCGGCCTCATCGAGGTCGGCAAGCAGCGGTTCTACGCCACGGGCCGGCCGGCTCCGGCGGGTCCGCCGCTGCGCCGCGCGCCCGAGCGCCGGCTGCACCGGCGGTCGGTAAAATTCAGCGTCAGGGGGCCGATCCGATGATGCCCAGCTGGCGCTCGTTCGTCGCGGGTGCGGCCGTCGTGCCGCTCGCCGTCGCGGTGCTCGCGGGGTGCGGCCGGGAGGCTGCAACCGGAGCCAAGACCTCCCCCGGGCACCCGGCTGGGAGTGGGCGCGCGCCTGCCACCGAGGAGTACCTGCCCGGCGTCGCGGCGGACGTGTTCCTGCCGAAGGCTGCGCGCCGGGCACCGGTGGTCGTGCTCGTCCCGGGCGGCTCGTGGCTGACCGCGGACCGGACGGGGCTGCTGCCGCTCGCAGCCGACCTCGCCGCGCACGGCATGGTCGCGGTCGCCGCCACCTATCGCGCCGCCGACGACGGCGTGCGGTTCCCGGTGCCGGTCTCGGACATCGTGTGCGCCGTCGACTTCGCCGTCGGCCGCGCGCGGCAGGCCGGCATCGCCCCCGGCCCGGTGCTCGTGCTCGGGCATTCGTCCGGCGCGCACCTCGCCGCGCTTGCCGCACTCGCGACGGCACACTTCCGCGGGGACTGCCCGTACCGTCCGGCGCAGGTCGACGGGCTGATCGGCTTGGCGGGGCCGTACGACATCATGTCGCTGCAGGACGTCGCCGAGCCGCTGTTCGGCGTCAGCTCGGCCGACGACGAGGCGGTCTGGCGGGAGGGCGACCCGGCGACCTGGGTGCGGCAGCGTCCGGACCTGCCGGTCCTGCTCGCCCACGGCGCGGAGGACACCACCGTCTCGTCGACGTTCACCACGTCATTCGCGCGGCGCCTCGAGGACGCCGGCCATCCGGTCGAGGTCCAGATCGTCCCCGGCGCCGACCACGGCGGCATCTACCAGCCTGATGTCATCGGCGACCGGATCATCGCGTGGATCCACTTGCTGCGCTGAGGGCGCCGTGACCGGGCCGGACGATCAGGTACGTATCACTTCGATCGCGCACCGTGGCCCGGACGCGGAGGCCAGCCGTGCGTCGGCGGTGCGCAGCGTGCAGTCGAGTTCTTCGGCCAGGGCCACATAGCTTGCGTCGTATGCGCCGACGTTGGCCCGCAGTTCGTACGCGCGAGGCATCAACGGCAACAGCGGGTATCGCTCGGTCGGCAGCCGACTACGTCGGCCAGCACGACTGCGCCAACTATGTTGACCGGCGATGTCCGGGGGTCGCTCCGGCTGCCCTTGACATATGCATCGCCACTCTGTAGAAAACCAACTAGTTCCTAAACCATTCGGTTCTCAAAGGAGGTTGATCATCATGACCACCACCGAGATGAGAATCGAGCTCATCCACCTGCCGGTCAGCGACGTCGACCGCGCCCGCGACTTCTACGTGGACAAGTGCGGCTGGCGGCTGCTCACCGATCACATCCAGCCCAACGACATGCGGATCGTGCAGATCTGCCCGCCCGGTTCTGGCTGCGCGATCCTGCTGGGACGCAACATCGCTGAGATCAGCGACATGCCGGTTGGCGCGCAAAAGGGATTGCACCTGGTAGTCGCCGACATGGAGCAGACGACAAAGGAGCTGGCCGAGCGCGGCGTCAAGCTCGGCGAGGTCCAGGACCTGGGCGGTTGCCTGTTCTGTCGCTTCGAGGACCCCGACGGCAACTCTTGGCTGCTGCAGCAGTGGCCCGAGGGCGGATTCCCGCACGAGGACCTGGCCAGCGCGTGAGCACGGTCGCCCTCGGCGCCAACCCCGCGAGTGCCCGCGATCCGTTGAGCCTGGTGTTCGCCGCGTTGGCCGACCCGACCCGCCGCGCGATGCTCACCCGGCTACGGCGCGGCCCGGCGACGGTGACCGAGATCGGAGAGCCGTTCGAGATGACCGGCCCCGCCGTGTCCAAGCACCTCCGCGTGCTCGAACGTGCCGGGCTGGTCACCCGCGGCCGCGTCGCACAGTCCCGACCAGCCACCTTGACGGCTGAGCCGATCAAGCAGGTCGCGGAGTGGGTGGAGGAGTTTCGCGAGTTCTGGGACCAGCGCTACAACCGCCTCGATGACTACCTGCGCACGATGTCCGACGACCCCAAGGACCGCGAATGAGGATCTGGGCAGACACCTTCGACGTGACCACCCCAGACGACACCTCGGTCGTCATACGCCGTGATTTCGACGCACCACCCGACAAGGTCTGGCGTGCTCTGACCGAGCCGGAGCATCTGCGTCGCTGGCTCGGCGACCCGAGTTTCCCGCTGACCACCTGCGAAATGGACGTTCGCGTCGGCGGAAGCTACCGCTGGGTGTTCACCCAGCCAGATGGCCCCGCCGCGATGGGCGTCCGCGGCAGCTACCACGAGGTGGATCGGCCACACCGGATCGTCGCCACCGAGCAGTTCGACGACTTCCCCGGCCCGAGCACCAACACCCTCGTGCTCGGCGAGCGGGACGACGGCCGCACCGCAATGCTGCTCACCGTGCGCTACGTCGACCGAGAAATGCGCGACGGCTGGGTCGCCTCCGGCATGACCGATGGACTTGGACGCGGCTACCAGCGCCTCGACCAGGCACTCGCAGGCATCATCTGATCAGCACAGACTGCAGCGCGCTACCCGTCGATAGGTGCGCCCGGCCGACAGACTGGACACCTAGCTGCTCGATGCCTAGAGTAACGAGGTATGTTGGGTTGGGCGTCCAGTGATGTGGACCTGCTGTTGATGGGAGTGCTGCGCCGCGGCCCCGCGCACGGGTACGCGATCATCGCCGCGCTCCGCGAGTGCAGTGCGGGCGAGTTCGATCTGGCCGAGGGGACGATCTACCCGGCGTTGCACCGGTTGGAGCGGGCCGGCCTGATCGAATCCACGCCGGAGTCGGTGCAAGGGCGACGGCGCCGAACGTATGCGCTGACCGCCCGCGGCCGTAAGCAGTTCACCGCGCAGCGGCGGGCGTGGCGAAACCACGTCGCGAGCATGCAGGCGGTGATCGCGTGAGCCAGACCCCGATAGAGGATTACCTCGATGAGCTGCTGCGCCGTACCCGAGCCGACGCACGCACCACCCGTCGGCTCCTCGAGGAGGCAGCCGACCACCTGCACGCCACGGCCGACAAACTCCAGCATGAGGGCCTGTCCCGGCCGCAAGCCGAGGCGGAGGCGGTGCACCGATTCGGGCCGGTGCGCCCGATCGTGCAGGCCACGATGCGCCGCTCCCTTCTCGCGCTGATGGCCGAGACGCTGCGAGCGGGCGTGTTCCTGGGTGGATGCGGGCTGGTCGCGGTCGGGATCAGTGGGTTGGTGGCACTGGTGATGAACGTGGCGTTCGGGCGCTCGTTCGTCGGTGGCACCACCGTGTTCCCCGGCGTCGGGCCCGGACCCTCGGTCACCGAGGTCGCCGACGACGCTGTGCTGCTGAGGGTCCTGGCCGGGCTGGTCGGGTTGTTCCTCCTGCTCGGATATCTCGCGTGGCGCCGCTACCGGCCACGCGCGCCGCTGCTTCCGGCCGGGCTGGTCGACGCGCTCGGCGCGGCCGCCTTCGCCGCAGGCACAGTTGGTTTGTCGATCGTCTCCGCGGATCAGTCGGCCCGGACCGGAACACCGGGCGTCGGGTTCGCCCTCAGCGGGGCCATCGTCGCCCTACCGGCGTGCGTGTACTTCTGCTACCGCGCCGCACGAGCCCTGCTACCGCCCCGTCACCAATCCGCCACCGACCCTGACTCGCTCCTCACGTCTGGCAATTCCTGGACCTGACTGGCCAGCTCGCGCGACGACCACACCCATCACCTCCGGATCAGATCGAGCCCGAGATCTCTGTCGCTGGTGAGTGCGATGCGGAGCATCCGGAGCGACCGAGGCGGCCAAGGGCTATGGCTCACCGCGGACGCGAAGGCCCGGCCTACGCCGCTGCGCCAAGCGACTCGAGCGCGGCAGTCAGCCTCTCGCGCGCCTCGGCGGCGACCGGCGCGAGCGCCGGGTTGCCGGTGGCACGCACCATCACGTCCGGGTCCATCGCGTCGACGAGGACGCCGGCGCCGTCCTCGCGGACGATCACATTGCACGGCAGCAGCAGCCCGATCGCCGGCTCGAGCGTGAGCGCCCGATGTGCCAGAGGTGGGTTACAGGCGCCGAGGATCAGGTATGGCGCCATCTCCGCGCCCAGCTTGGCCTTCATGGTGGCCGCCACATCGATCTCGGTGAGGATGCCGAAGCCTTGCTCGGCCAGCGCGGCCCGGGTGCGGTCGACGGCGACGCCGAACTCCACATCGAGCCGTACGGTCTTGCCGTAGTCACTCACGGCCGTCGCCTCCTTGTGCCGACATCATGCGAGACTCAGGAAGAGCTTTTCCATCTGCTCCGGCGACATCGGCTCCACCTCGCCCGCTGCTGACGCGGCCATGCACTGCTGCATGCCTGTGGCGAGCAGCTTGAAGCCGGCCCGATCGAGGGCGCGGCTCGCGGCCGCGAGTTGGGTGACGATGTCCGCGCAGTCGCGGCGTTCCTGGAGCATCCGGATGATCCCGCCGACCTGGCCCTCGATCCGGCGCAGCCGCCGGATGACTTCCTCGCTCGCGTTCTCCTCGATCTTCATGCCGACATCCTACGCCTACCCCCTGGGGTATCCGCGACTATCCGCGCAAGGCGAAAGCCCCGCTACGGTGCGGACCATCGTCTCTAACGCCCGGACGGCCACGACCCGGATCCTCGGAAGTGGAGCGCACGCATTCGACCGTGCCGGAAAGGGGACCGAGATGGACCACCACGGAGCAGTCGTGGTCGGGCTCGGCACCGTGCGGCACGGCGTCCCGGAACTGGACTGGGCCGCGCGCGACGCACAGTCGCGTGGTCGGCCGCTCCACGTCGTGCGCGCCTACCACCTGTCCCAGGCGACACTGCCGTGGGAGAGCTCGGCCGATCGTTTGATCATCGCCGATCTGCGGCGGGTCGCCGAGAAGCACCTCCGTGACGCGTTCAACCACGTCCGCACGCGCTGGCCCGACGTCCCCGTCGAGGGCTGCGTCGTGGATGGCGTTGCTGCGGACGTCCTGCGCGACGCCTCACGCGACGCCGAGGTGACCGTCCTCGGCTCGCGGCACCTCAACGCCATCGGCTGCGCGGTGCTCGGCTCGGTCAGCACGGTGGTCGCGGCCGGCGGGTCAGGGCCGATCGTCGTCGTCGGCAGCCCCTCGGCCGACCCGGACGGGCTCCCCGAGGTCGTGGTCGGCGTCGACGGCTCCGAGCACATGGACAGCGTCCTCGCATTTGCGTTCGACTACGCGAGCCGGCATCACCGGCCGCTGCACGCGGTCTACTGCTGGAGCCCGGATCTGCTCGCCACGATGCAATGGCGCCCGGAGCCGCCCGCACCCGAGCGTGCCGACCGCTGGCTCGCCGAGGCGATCGCCGGCTGGCAGGACAAGTACCCGGACGTCGCCGTCCACCGCGGCGTGGTCCGCGAGTCCCCCGCTGCCGGCCTGGTCACGGAGTCCGCTGCACAGGACCTGCTCGTCGTGGGCAGCCACTCCAGGCACGCCCGCCTCGCGAGCCTGCTCGGGTCGGTCAGCCAGGGCGTCCTGCATCACGCCACCTGCCCGGTAGCCGTGGTGCACCCGCACCGCGACGGGAGTGACGAAACCGGGTAGGCAACCGCCTAGTGGTCGGTGTGCTCCGCCTCCCCGCCGTGCGTCGGGTGGGACAGCACGAACGACGCCATCCGCCGGCCGCCGATCAGCTGCGGATTCACGACCTCGTCTGCGCCGGCCCGGTACAGCTTCGGCATCGACTCCTCCGACCTCGCCCGCGCGATGATCACCAGGTCCGGGCGCAGCGCCCGGGCGGACAGCGTCGCGTAGACGTTGTCGGCGTCGTCGGCGAGCGCCGCGACCAGCGCCCTGGCCCGCTGGATGCCCGCCGCGAGAAAGACCTCGTCCGAGTCGATGTCACCGAGGACGGACGGGTGCGGCACGTCATCCAACCGGTCGGCGTCACGGTCGACGACCACGACCTTCTGCCCGGCGGCGACCAGCTGGGCGGCACTGGCGCGCCCGACCCGGCCCCAGCCGCAGATGATCACGTGGTCGTGCAGGCGCGCGATCGTGCGTTCCATCCGTCGACCCTCCATGTGCCGCAGGAAATGCCCCTCGACGAACGTCTCGAGCAGAACGGTGAGGGTGTACAGCGCGGTGCCGACCCCGACAAGGATCAGCACGATTGTGAAGATCTTGCCGTTCGCGTGGAGCGGCTGCACCTCCCGGAAGCCGACCGTCGTCACGGTGGTGACCGTCTGGTAGAGCGCATCGAGCACGCCGAAGCCGAGCAGGACGTAGCCGACGGTGCCGGCCACGAGCACGACGCCAAGCGCCAACACACCCGACTGGACGCGCCGCACGATCAAGCCTCGCTTCGCTCGTCTGATCGGCGAGGCGCAAGCCCATGGTCCGCGCCGCTTGCGTCGCTCACGACCACCACCCGCTTCCAGTGAACTGTGCGCCGTTCGTACCACGACTGGAGGGCGCATCGCGCCCGGGACGGGTCCTGTCCAGATCGGGTCATTGGTCACTGTGTGACCCCCGAGCCGCGGAGCCATGCTCGACCCATGAAAGAGGCGGTCATCTCGGTCAGCGCCGCTACGCTGCGACGAGCTGCGATCCGCGCCATCCAGGCGCCGTCGATCCATAACACCCAGCCGTGGAAGTTCGTGCTTTCGGAGGACTCCCTCGAGATCCACATCGACCCGTCCCGGCGGCTGAACACCCTCGACCCGCGCGGCCGGCAGCTGGTCATCAGCTGCGGGTGCGCCGTGCTGAACGCGCGAGTGGCGATCGCGGCGGCCGGCTTCGAACCGATCGTGGAACGGCTGCCGCACCCAGGGAAGCCGAACTTCCTCGCCCGGTTGACCGTCGGCGACCCGCGGCCCGTCGGGCGCAACGCGGCCCTTGACCTGGCGATCGATCGGCGGCACACGAACCGACGGGCCTTCATGGACGAACCGGTTCCCGCGCCGCTGGTGGCAAAGTTCGTCGCCGCGGTCCGCGACGAGGGCGCCGTCCTCGTTCCGGTGACCTCGCCGAGTCACCGCACACTGGTCGGCGAGCTGACAGCCCTTGCGTCTCGAGTCGAGACGGAGGACCCGGCCTACATCGAGGAGATCCGAGCCTGGACGACCGACGACCCGCGCCGGCTCGACGGCGTGCAGGCCGCGAGCGTTCCTTACGAGGGTGTGGGTGCCCGGCACAACGGCCAGTCACCGATCCGGTCCTTCGACGTGCGCGGCATGGGCTGGCTGCCCACGGCCGGCCGGCCCGGAAGCGAAGAGTGCCTGCTCGTCCTCTGCTCGACCGACGACCAGCCGCACGGCTGGCTGCGTGCCGGGGAGGCGCTCGAGCGCCTGTGGCTCGAGCTCACCGACCACGCCTACTGGGCGAGTCCGCTGACCCAGGTCGTCGAGGTGCGCGGCACCCACGACCGGCTGCGTAGCGGCCTCGGGCTCACCGGCTTCCCGCAACTCCTGCTTCGCGTGGGCCGTGCGCCGGACACGATGCGCACCCAGCGGCGGCACGCGTACGACGTCATCGTCGAGGCCTAGAACCTCGCAGAAGGAGGCGGAACCCATGTCGTTCGAGAACGCTGTCGTCGTTGCCATCGACGGCTCCGATTCGGCCGCGCGCGCACTGGACTGGGCGGCCGACGAGGCCGAGCGCACCAAGCGACGGCTCGTCATCGTCCACGTGGGCGACCTGACCGCTGCCGCGGTGAGCGCCGACCCGCGTCCGTTCGGGCGGGAGTTGCTCGACGAAGCCGTTGCCACGCTGGTCAACACCTACCCGGACGTACCCGCCACCACAGCGCTGCTCGCCGGCGAGCCCGCCGACGAGCTGGTGGAGCTGTCCCGCGTCGCGGCCATGCTCGTGGTGGGACGCGGCCGACGCGGCCTGTCCGCGAGGCTGCTGGGTTCGGTCGCGCATCACGTGCTCGCCCATGCACACTGCCCCACCGCCTTGGTCGGGGCGAACCCGCACGCGGTGACCAACACGATCGTGGTCGGGGTCTCCGATTCACCGGGTGGAGTGGCAGCCCTCGGCTTCGCCGGCGTCGAGGCCGCGCTGCGCGGTGCCGACGTGGTTGCCGTCCGGTGCTGGTCGGTTCGCGAGTGGCGGCTGGCCGCCGCCGCGGTGCTGCCGACGTCCTCACCCGACGATTGGGAGGCGGCGGAGCGCGGCGTCCTGGAGAGCTGTGTCGCACCCGTCCGCGAGGCGTTCCCCACCCTCGAGATCCTTACGGTGCTGAGCAGCTCGCCGCCGGAGACCGCCCTCGAACGTGAGGCCGAGAAGGCCGCGATGCTCGTGCTCGGCTGCCGGCGCGCCGACGATGCTCGGCTGCCCCGCCTCGGCCCGATCGCCTCCTGGGCGGCACACCACTTCGACTGCCCGGTCGTGATCGTCGGCACGCCCTCGGCCGACCCCGACCCGCACTGATCCGCTCGGGCTGGCCCGCTCAGGCTGGTCCTCCGAGTGGCCAGTTCGGACCCGAGTGGCCGGTTAGGACGGCCCACTCGGGTCCGGACGGCCCACTCGGGGTCCGGACTCCGCGGCGAGCTTCGCGAGCTCGGCCAGCCCTGCCGTCATCCCCTCGGTCAGCACCCCGGCGTCCGGGACCGAGTCACGGTCGCAGGTGATGCCGAAGTTCAGCATGCCGTCGTAGGACGTGATGGCGACCCCGATCCGGATCCGGTCGGCGATGGGCACGTACGGGTAGAGGGCGACCATCCGCCGACCCTGCAGGTAGGCGATCTCCCGCGGCCCGGGCACGTTCGTCGTCACCGTCGTGATGATCCGCTGCGGCAGCCGGGCGAGCGTGTGCACGGACCGCGACACGACCGGGGCCGGCAGCCGGTCGGCCACCGAGAACCCCAGATGACCGGCCGATGCCTCGCCGGACGCCTTGGCGGTCTTCGTCCGCGACGTCACCGCCCGGTACGCGTCCAGCGGGTCGTCCAGTTCGACGGGCAGATCGACGAGCAGGATCGTCACCCGGTTCGCCGCGTCGTGCAGCTCGGAGTCGGTGCGGAGGGACACCGGCACCATCGAGCGCACCGAACGCGGGCACAGCGCCTCGCCGCGGCTGATGAGCAGCTCACGGAAGCCTCGGGTGACCATCGCGAGCGCGACGTCGTTCACCGTGCCGCCGAACGCAGCCCTGATCTGCCTGACCTCGGCGAACTCGACGGTGACGGTGCGGTACCGGCGCGGCGCGCCCAGCGGCCCGCTCAGCGAGTTCGGCGCCGTCGGACGCAGCAGCGGGACGTAGTCGAGCACGCCGCGCAGTGCCGCAAGGACACCGCGGGTGGTGCGGGCCGGGTGCAACCCCGCCGACGCCAGCCCGGCGGCACTCGTCCGCGCGGCGCCGACCTGGGTGGCGATCGAGGCCACGAAGCGCGGCATGCTCGAGCCTGCTTCGGCGCGCGGTGACCCGGCGCCGTGCGCCGTGGCGGTGAGCAGGTCGGTGAACAGCGCCATCCCGCCCACGCCGTCGACGAGGCTGTGGTGCAGCTTCACGACCAGTGCCCAGCGGCCGTCGGCGAGTCCCTCGATCACCCAGGCCTCCCAGAGCGGCCGGCTCGGGTCGAGATGCGTGGACATCAGCCGCCCGATCAGCCGGTCCAGCTCCGGCTTCTCCGCGGGCGCCGGCAAGGCCGCGCGGCGCACGTGGTAGCTCAGGTCGAAGTGTGGATCGTCCACCCAGACCGGCCGCCGAAGGCCCAGCCAGGCACGCTGCATCTTCTGCCGGTACCGCGGCGTCACGTCGAGACTGCGGCGGTACTGGGCGTTGATCTCCGCGGGCGTCGGCGGTGGCCCTTCGAACACCGCGATCGCGCCGATGTGCAGCGCCGCGTGCTCGTCCTCGAGCTCCCAGAACCCGGCGTCCAGGGCGCTCAAGCGTTCCATGTCTGATCCTCTGCGTGGTGGTGCTGGAACCGCTGCGTGGTGGTGCTGGAACTGCTGCGTGGTGGTGCTGGAACTGCTGGGTGGCGCGGCGTGCTTCGCAGGTCCAGCTCACCCCTTCCGACCGGGCTGTCCCAGGGCCGAAATGCCATACGAAGCAGGACCTACGCAGGGCCTTGGACCCTGCTCCCCTATCCGTACGCCCGCGAGGCTTGAGGTGGACTGAGGAGGACGCACATGGTCGAGGACGGTTCTGCAGCGCCCCGGATCGTGGTCGGGGTCGACGGATCCGAAGGCTCGAAGAAGGCGCTGCGCTGGGCGGCCCGCATCGCGACGGCGACCGGAGCGCGGATCGACGCCGTCGCCGCGTGGGAGCTGACGTCGCTGTACGGCTGGAGTGCCCTCAGCGCTCTGCCCGGCCTCTACTCGCCCCAGCCGGAGATCGAGAAGTCGCTGAACGCCACGGTGGACGAGGTGTTCGGCGCCGACCGCCCGGCGGGCCTGCGGGTGAAGGTGTTGGAGGGCCCTGCGGCCAAGACGCTGCTGACGGTCAGCGAGGGCGCCTTGATGCTCGTCGTGGGCAGCCACGGGCGGGGCGGGTTCGCCGGGATGCTGCTCGGCTCGGTGAGCGCCAAGGTCGCCGAACACGCCAAGTGCCCGGTGCTCGTCGTACATGACGGGGAACCGGCATGAGTGCTCTGAATATCGCCACCGATGACGTCGACACGCTGACCAGTGACGGCCGGATCGTCCACATCCGTGACATCCTCCCGACCGACCTCGCCGAGCTCGTCGCCCTGAACGACCGAGCCTCCGACCGGTCGATCTACCTGCGCTACTTCAGCCCGAACCGGGAGGCTGCCCAGCGCTACGTCACCGGGCTGTCCGAGGCCGGCACGGGGCTGCGCCGCGCGCTCGGCGCGTTCGAGCACGGCCGGCTGCTTGGCCTCGGCGTCATCGAGAAGGCGGGTGACGCCACCGCGGAGTTCGCACTCCTGGTCGCCGACGAGTGCCACAACTGCGGGATCGGGACACTGCTGCTCGAACACCTCATCGCCGAAGCGCGCGGCGCCGGCATCGAACGCTTCGTCGCGGAGGTTCTCGCGACGAACGCCCAGATGATCCACGTCATGCGCGACCTCGGCTTCGCGCCGATCACGCACGTCGAGAGCGGCGAGATGCACGTCGAGTTCGCGCTCGAGCCCAACAACCGGGTGGTGTCGGCCATCGGCGATCGCGAGCGGACGGCCAACCTGGCCAGCCTGCGCCCGCTGCTCGAGCCACGCTCGCTCGCCGTCATCGGCGCCGGCGAGCGGGTCGGCTCGGCCGGTCACGAGGTGCTGCGCAACATCCTCGCCGCGGGGTTCACCGGCCCGGTGCACGTGGTCAACCCCAACCGCACGAGCGTGCTCGACATCCCTTGCGTCCCGTCGCCGGCGGACCTGCCCGACGACGTCGACCTCGCAGTCATCGCGCTGCCCGCCGAGCGGGTACCGCAGACGCTGCGTGCGTGCGGCAAGCGCGGCATCCGAGCTGCGGTGCTGTTCGGCGCCGGGTTCAGCGAGGCCGGCCCGGACGGCGCGCGGCTCCAGGACGCCGTGCTGGACATCGCCCGCGAGTACGGCATCCGGCTCGTCGGTCCGAACTGCATCGGCATCGTCAACACCGACCCGTCGATCCTGCTCGACGCGACGTTCGCGACGCTTCCGCACCGCGCGGGACCGCTCGCCGTACTCGCTCAGTCCGGCGCGTTCGGCGTGGCGCTGGTCGAGGCAGCGGACGAAGCCGGCTTCGGCGTCTCGCAGATGGTCTCGGTCGGCAACAAGGCAGATGTGGGCGGCAACGACCTGCTGCTCGCCTGGGAGGAGGACCCGCGCACCCAGGTCATCGGCATGTACCTCGAGTCGGTCGGCGATCCGCGCCGCTTCGCGCGCATCGCCCGCCGCGTGTCGCGCAGCAAGCCGCTGATCGCGGTGAAGTCCGGCCGCACGGAGGTCGGGCAGCGGGCCGGACGGTCACACACCGCGGCCGCCGCATCGTCGGACGTGGCCATCGACGCGCTGTTCCACGGCAGCGGCGTGCTGCGGGTGCATACCATGCAGGAGATGCTCGACGCCGCGCGCGTGCTCAGCAGCCAGCCGCTGCCGGCCGGCCCCCGGGTCGCGATCATCGGCAACTCCGGCGGGCCGGAGATCCTCGCCGCGGACGCCGCGAGCGGGGCCGGGCTGGAGGTGGTCGAGCTCGACGAGGCGACCCGCGACGCACTGCGGGTCCTCGGCGCCCCGCAGCAGAACCCGATCGATCTGGGCGCGGCGGCGTCGGCCGAGACGGTCGACCCGGTGCTCCGTGCCGTCCTGGCCGCGCCGTCCGTCGATGCGGTCCTGACGGTCTTCACCCGACTCGCGATCACCGACGCGGCCGCCATCACCGCCGTCGTGTCGGCGGCAGCCGCGCAGGCCGGCAAGCCGGTCGTCGCGGTGTCCGTCGGCGACCAGCCGACCACCCGGGCGATACCCGGCACCCCGTGGGCGCTGCCGGTGTTCACCTTCCCCGAGCCGGCCGCCGCCGCGCTCGGCCTCGCCCACCGCTACGCCGCGCTCAAGGCCGACCCCGGCGTCATCGCCACCCGACCGTCCGGCGTCGACCCCGACGCCGCGCGGGCGATCGTCACGGCGGCGCTGGCGGCGGAGCGGGACTGGTTGACGGCCGACGAGGCGTACCGGCTGCTCGACGCCTACGGCTTGCCGGTCGCGGCCCAGGCCGTCGTCGACAACGCCGACGCCGCCGTCGCAGCGGCTGCCGGCCTCGGGTATCCGGTCGTCGCGAAGCTCGCGACGCCGGGGCTGCACAAGAGCGACCTCGGCGGGGTACGGATCGGGATCGAGGACGAGACAGCGCTGCGCGCGGCGGTTCGCGACCTCGACGAGGTCGGCGGTGGTCCGGGCCAGGAGGTGCTGCTCCAGCCGATGGTCGGCAAGGGCACCGAGCTCATCGTCGGCGCGGTACACGACCTCCAGTGCGGAGCGCTCGTCATGCTCGGCGCCGGTGGTGTGCTCACCGACATCCTGGGCGACCGGGCGTTCGGCCTCGCACCGCTCAGCGAGCACGACGCGGAGCAGCTGCTCGGCAGGCTGCGGTCCGCCCCGCTGCTCGACGGCTTCCGCGGCGCGCCGGTGGTGTCGCGGGCCGCGGTACTGGACGTGCTGATCCGGGTCGCGGCGCTCGTCGGCGACGTCCCCGAGATCACCGAGCTCGACCTGAACCCGCTCATCTGCCGCGCCGACGGGCTCCGGGCGGTCGACGCGCGGATCCGGGTCGCGGTGCCGCCCGAGCATCCCGACCCGCTCGTCCGCCAGCTCCGCGGCCACGCCGGCGCGCGTTAGCGTTCGGCGTATGCCGGGACGGAGCGAGCGGACGCCGTGGCTGCCGCCGCGATGGTTCATCCTGCCCGCGTGGAAGGCGCACTGTCAGCGGTCATCAGGATCTGCCCGCTGGTGGCCATCGAGTTCGGGCTGTTGCCGTCGCGCTGGGTAACTGATCATGGGGCTATAGCGATGGGGAGTCGCTTCGGATCGCCGATAACTTCGCGTGCGGAGCGGCGTTTGGGCGCCCCGAGGCTGAATGTCGTGCGCGCCGGTTCGGTCCGGGCGGTATCTCATTCTGCGATGTTGATCGGTACGTCGGGTTGGTGGTATCGGGCGCAGCGCGAGCGGAGGAGAATGCCCGTGAACACCGGTCTCATTGTTTCGGCGGGCTTGGCTCATGCTTGGCGGCTCAGACGGTAGAACGTCGGGGCGGCTTTGCGCACTGGTTTGGGCATGCCGTCGGTGGTGGCCGGCTCGGTGTCGGTGATGACCCAGGTTGGAAAGGCGCGCTGGATGTCGGCTTCGTCGGCGCCTCTGGGTAGGGGACGCGGTGCTGCGCCGGCTTTGAATGCGAGCAGCAGCAGGCTGGCATCCGGTGCCGCGACCGCGTTGACCGCGGCACCCATCGCGTGGCGTTGAGTCGGGCTGAGGCCATGGAAGCAGCCGACGTCGAGGAAGAAGTCAAATCCGGTGCCCACGATCTCCGGCCTCAGCTCGGTGACGTTGGCGCGGATGACCTCGGCAGTGACCCCGTGGTCGGTGATCCTTCGCCGCGCGCGGTCGAGCGCTTTCGGAACCAGATCGACGCCGGTGGTCTTCCAGCCGCGTTCGGCCAGCGCGACAGTATGCGCCCCTGAGCCGCACCCCAGGTCCAGGGCCCGGCCGGGTCCACCATGCGCCTGCTCCTCGCGGGCGAACAGACGAGGCAACGTGTCGAGGTCGGCCTGCGCTGCGCGCTCCCACGGAGTGAAGCCGACGGCGTAGGCGATGGAGTAGAAGCGGCTCATCCGGACCTCCGACGATATTTAGAGGACCACTCTATAGTGACACTATATTTCCCGCAACCGCTCACCGAGGCGCGGCCTAGGCTCGGCATGCCCTTGCCGCCCAGTCGAGAAGGGGTCCACACGTCGATGAGTGCGGTCTCAGCCGGACGTCGAAGCCGCCGCGGTGCCGAGACTCGGCGAAGAGTCGAGCAGGCCGCCGCCGAGCTGTTCGTCGAACGCGGCTACCACGGCACCTCCATGCAGGACATCGCCACCGCCGCGCGCGTGCACGTGCAGACGATCTACCTCGCCTACGGCACGAAAGCTGAGCTGCTGCGCGCAGCCGCATCCTGGAAGGTCTCCGAGGGGGAGGACCCCGCGATCCCACCTCCCGAGCGGAAGTGGGTGCGCGAGCTGATCGCCGAGGACGACCCCCGCGAGAAGTTCCGCCTCTATGTGCGGCACATCCGTCACGTCACGCAACAGTGGGCCCCAATGCGTGACGTCATGCGTGCGGCCGCCGACGAACCGGAGGTATCGCAGAAGCTCGCCGCGATGGAATACGGCCGCTACCAGGGGCCGGAGAACCTGTGGCCGGCCATCGAGCAGCGCGGTCAGTTCCGCGACGGAGTCAGCGCCGACTACGCCGCCGTGCTGACCTATGCCATCGCCAGT
The DNA here is from genome assembly GCA_963797455.1 of uncultured Actinomycetota bacterium. Classification (GTDB taxonomy): domain Bacteria; phylum Actinomycetota; class Actinomycetes; order Mycobacteriales; family Jatrophihabitantaceae; genus Jatrophihabitans. The sequence continues at coordinate 716,206 of CAWCPK010000002.1, forward strand.
CCAGACACCTTTCGACAACTCCGGGATCGCGGCTGGTCCTGGGGCCGCGCCGAGGCCGCAATCCTCGACACCCTCATCCGAGCGCTCCTGCGCGCCTGACTCGACGGACAAGGCAGGTGTCGTCCGCGGCCGGTATCCGCTGCCGGCGCATACCCGCCGTGAGCAGCCGCCGCATTCCGGCTCACCGGATCATGACCACGGGATCGCCGAATCGCGAGGGAGCGCGTGGATCGCAGCAGGTGTCCCCAATCACGTGTCCGGTTCGAGGCCGAGATTGAATGGCGCTCTGGCAACTGCCTCTGCGGGCTGGACGGAGGTGACGATCTGGGCGACGCGGTCCAGGAACCGGCCGATCGTGCGCACGGCAACCCGATGCAGGATTAGGTGGTCGACCACCGCGCCGGCGCGTCCGAACGGTGGCTGGTAGCTGCCGGTTAGGACAAGCTCGGTCTGCGTTGCGTCCTTCTGGCAGAGCTCTATGTTCGCGTCCAGCGTGGGGAACAGTTCGCCGGCGACACCGGTGGCCAACCATCTCCGGCGGTGCACCCAAGCCGGACTGACCCGCTTAGCTAAGCGCGTGATCGATGGGCCACCACCATGCGATACGCCCGCACACCCCTGGTCGCGATGGACAGATGTCCCCGGCGTCTCGACCGGGGCAGTCCCGATCGCCGCCGATAGAGGAAATCGCGGCTTGCGCACCCAAGTACGAGAATGATCTTGTGCAGTATTTCGCGGTTTACGGCCCGCTCGGGATCGACGCCTCGGACGCGATCTTCTACCGCGAACACATGGTGACCGCCGGCGCTCGGCACTTTGCGGCGTCGTGATCACGCGGCCCGTCCGGTACGCCGAGTACTCCGCGTTCCAATCGCAGGGTTGGTGGCTCGCTGGTCCTGTCGTGCTGCGCGTCGTTTGTCGCGGGGGCAGTTCTGCGAAGCTGGTCGGTCGATCGCACGCGCGGTGGTGGCTACGCTGCGCGAACATGGCCGGATCGTTCTTCGATGGCGTCGAGCGTGTGCAGCTTTGCGACCTCTTGGAGGAACTCGGCCCGCAGGCACCGACTTTGCTCGATCCGTGGACGACGCACGACATGGCGGCCCACCTCGTGCTGCGTGAACACGATTTGGTGGCCGCGCCGGGGCTCGTCGTCCCGGGCGTGTGGGGCCGGTTCGCCGAACGGCGACAACTTGCCCTGAAGCAGACAGGCTTCGGCGATCTCATCGCGACCATCCGGTCCGGGCCACCGCCGGGCTTCTTCAGAATCGGCTGGGTGCGGCGCGTCCCCAGTCTCAACGAGTTCTTCGTCCATCACGAGGATGTGCGTCGGGCTAACGGCTTGCGGCCGCGCCTTCATCCCGCCGCCGAGGCCGCCGCGCTGTTTCGCAACGTAGCCCGCGCGGGCTGGTTGCTATCCCGCCGCCTGCACGGCGCAGGACTCGAGCTGGTGTGGGGCCGGAAAGGACCAGGCAGTCACAGCGCGGCGAGGGCATCCGACCGCTCGGCTGCGTGGGCCATCCGGCGAACTGCTCCTGTACCTGTTCGGTCGGCGAAACGCAGCCGACGTCGAGATCACCGGCCCACCCGAGGCCATCGACGCCCTACGGCACACGCCGTTCGGGATGTAAACCGCACGGTCGCCGCCGCTCCTCGCGTGGCTACTCATTGTCAGCAGCGTCGATGTAGTCGAAGTCCATCTCAGGCGGCATGAATACGGCGCCCGCCGGACCAGCACGGGGCGCGGGAATATGGGTGCATAACTGGGTCAGGTGACGGGCTGCAGCGGTCAACCTCGGCGGACGTCGCTTGGGCGCGACCTGGCCGAGCTGCGGGTTCAGGATGCGCGAGTTCGGCTTGGCTGCGGTGTCAGGTTCCCGCCTTGCCCGAGCGGCGATCTGGTTGGACGCTCGGGCGAGGCGGTGTGGGTGCGGCGCGGTGCAAGACTGGTGCCGGGCGAGTGGTCAGGCTGTGGGAGTTGCGAGCGGTTCGCGGTGTCCTGGGACGGGCGGTTTGTGCGCCATTGCGGGTGCTTCCCATTGTTGGTCGCTGAGCTGGAGCATGCGGAGGGCGAGCATGCCGAAGGTGGCGATGCCGATCAAGCCTTGGATCTCTTCGGCGGCCGGGATCGGCAGCATGTCGATGATCGCGAACCCGGCCGCGCCGTAGACGACCCAGCGTGGTGCGAGGCGGGCGCGGGCGGCTGCGCCGCTGAGGAGGAGCAGCGCGAGTGGTCCGGCGATCATCAGCGGCATGGCGATGGCGCCGGCGTGGTTGTCGAGCCGGTCGAGCACGTGCAGGGCGGCGGGTCGGTCGGTGGCGGTGAGCCCGTAAATGTACAGGTGGCGCAGCGCGATGGAGGTCACGCCGAGGGTGCCGAGTCCGCCGAGCAGGGCACCGAGGTGGGCGAGCGTGGCGCCGCGGCGGCGCACGAGGTGCACGATGCCGGCGACGGCGAGCGGGAACAGCGCGGCGGCGAGCAGTTCGAGCAGCGCCGCGGCCTGCCAGCGACCGGCGTGCGCCGCGGCGGCACGGAGCTGGTCCGCGTTCTGGTCGGAGTCGGTCGGTGAGACGAGCGAGCTGAGCAGGAATGCGAGGGGGATGCCGGGCAGCGCGAGCGCGCAGGCTCGGCGCCGCAGGGCGGGAGCGTTGGAGAGCAGTGACATCGAGGAAGGTCCTTTCGGTCTGGGTTGGGCGTGTCTGGGACGCTAGGGCGAGCAGGGCGCGGTGGCGTCCGCCTTACGGGTGATCGCAGCCCGCCGCGTGGGTGATCGTGGTGCACCGTCGATCCGCCGTGCGGGGCATGCGAGTGCTGCAGGTGTGGCGCTACGTTCAGCAGGTGCGAAGGACAGTGCGCGGCTTGCCGCTCGCGGATGTCGCTCTCGCCGCGGCGCTGCTGCTGGTGAAGCTGGCGACGCTGGCGACGGGGGCGCAGCCGGGCGGTGGGCTGGTCAGCTACCTGGTGGCTCCGTTCTGGACGCTGCCGCTTGGCTGGCGGCGCCGCTACCCGGTCGCGGTCGCAGGCGTCCTCGCAGCCGCGGACGTGGTCGAGGTCGGCCTGGCCGGCTTTCACAACTCGATCGTGTTCCTCGCCGCGTTCCTGCTGGTTCCGTACTCGCTCGCGGTGCACGCCAAGACAACGGCCCGGATGCTCGCCGGCCTGGCAGCGGTGATCGTCGCGGGCGCGGTATCGCAGGCCGCGCAGCCGGCGCCGCACTCTGCCACCGGATGGGCCTCGACGCTGGCAGGGGACGCGGCGCTGTTCTTCGTCCCGTTCTTCGTCGGACTGGTGTTGCGGCAGCAGCGGCTGCGTGCCGAAACACTGGAGCAGCTGGCGGTGCAGCTCGATCGGGAGCGGGAGGAACGGGCCCGGACGGCGGTGGCCGAGGAACGGACCCGGATCGCGCGCGAGCTGCACGACGAGATCGCGCACGCAATGAGCGTGATCGCGGTGCAGGCCGATGCGGCCGAGGGGGCGCTCGCGCACGATCCGGCCCTGGTCGAGCGGCCGTTGCTCGCGATCCGGAAGACCGCGCGCGACGCGCTGACGGACATGCGCCGAGTGCTCGGCGCGCTGCGCGCGGACGAGCCCGCCGAGCTGACGCCCGAGCCGGGCCTGGCGCGGGCGGGCGCGTTGGTCGAGCAGACGCGCGAGGCCGGGCTCGGGGTGCAGCTGCGGATCGAGGGCGAGCCGGTGCCGCTGCCGCCCGCGCTCGACCTGACCGCCTACCGGGTGCTGCAGGAGGGACTGACCAACGCCCGCAAGCACGCCGCCGCGCAGACTGTCGAGGTCGTGCTCTGCTACCGGCGCGACCGGATCGACGTCGAGGTCACCGACGACGGTGACGGCTCCGGAACCGGCGGCGGCAGCGGCCGCGGGCTGGCGGGCCTCCGTGAGCGTGTCGCCCTGCTCGGCGGCGAGTTCGTCGCCGGGCCGCGCAGCCGCGGCTTCGCCCTGCGCGTCAGCCTGCCGCTGGCATGATCAAGGTTCTGCTCGTCGACGACCAGGAGCTCGTCCGCTCCGGCTTCCGGCTGATCCTCGAGCTGGCCGAGGGCATCGAGGTCGTCGGCGAGGCATCCGACGGCCACCAGGCGGTGCGGCTGGTGAAGGAACTGCGCCCGGACGTCGTGCTGATGGATGTGCGCATGCCCGAGCTGGACGGAATCGAGGCGACCCGGCAGCTGCGCCAGACCGGCGTCAAGGCCCGGGTGCTCGTGCTCACCACCTTCGACCTGGACGAGTATGTGTACGCCGCGGTACGCGCCGGCGCCAGCGGCTTCCTGCTGAAGGACGCGCCGCGCGAGCAACTGGTCACCGCCGTGCGCACCGTCGCGCGCGGCGAGTCGCTGCTCGCCCCCGCGATCACCAAGCGTCTGATCGAACGCTTCGTCGCCCGCCCCTCGCCCGGCCAGGCCGCACCCGCGCTCGCCGAGCTGAGCACACGCGAGCTCGAGGTGCTACGCCTGCTCGCGCGCGGGCTCTCGAACGCCGAGATCGCCGCCGAGCTGATCGTCGGCGACGCGACCGTGAAGACGCACGTCGCCCGCATCCTGCGCAAGCTCGACCTGCGTGATCGCGTCCAGGCCGTCGTGCTGGCCTACGAGAGCGGGTTGATCGAACCCGGCGCGACCGCCACGCCGTAGCCCGCACTGCGGGTCAGCCAGCTTCTGCCGACGGCACACGTATCTCTGGCTCTGGCCGCTGCTGAAATCGGCGCGCGCACCGTGTGCGTGCGGCGTGCGCCAGACGAGTCGGCCCGCCTACGGCCCGCAATCGACGTTTGCAGGGCGCCTCACGCGAACCGAGCGGGGTGACCGCGAAGTACCGCCGATTTCGGCGTGCACTCATGAATGCTCCGGCACGCCGTCATCATTGTTGTTCTGCGCGCCTACGTTGACCGCGATGGGGTGCCCGTGAGGGGATCGGCACGCGACACGGCGACGGTCGCGTTGTGGCGGCCGACTGTGGAGTCCCGGGAGCGGGTGGTCACTGCGGTGCCCCGTGGTCGAACACCCGCTCCGGTAGGTTCGCCGTCCGGTCAGGGGGTGATGCGGTGTTCGGCGAGGTTGCGTGCAGTGTGCATGTCCCAGTGGAGGCGGGCGATGTCGTCGGGTTCCATCGGTGGGGCGTCCTTCGGTGTCCCCGGGGTGCCCACGAGCCACGCGCCGATGGCGACGTAGCCGACGTAGATGCCGTCCTCGGCCAGTGCCCCGTTGAGGTTGAGGGCCCGGCGACCGTTGAGACGGCGGAGCGGTCGCGGTCCCCGTGGCGCCCCCGACTCACGTCACGGGCGTGCCTCGTAGACGATGTTCAGCGGAGTCTCCGCCGCCCTGCGGAACCAGCCGAAACCTGCCTCGCGGAACAGCTCGCGGGTGCGTGCCTCGCCGGCCTGGGCGCCCAGGCCAGGTCCGCCGTCGCTGATCGAGCAGGGCGTGCACACGAGCGTGGAGATGCCGTAGCCGAATCGGCCGAGCGGGCTGACGTTGTCCTCGAGATGGTCGGCGGCGAATGGCTCCACGAGCAGCACCCGGCCGCCCTCGGTCAGTGCCTGCCGGGTCGCCTTGGCCACGCCGAGCGGGTCTGCGGTGTCGTGCCAGCAGTCGAAGAACGCGATCAGGTCGAACGGCCCTGCGACACTGGTCGCGTCCCTCAGCCGGAACTCCACCCGCTCAGCGACCCCGGCATTCTGGGCTGCCGTGCGTGCGGCCTCCAGAGAGGGCGCGTGGTAGTCATAGCCGACGAAGGTCGAGTTCGGGTACGCCGATGCCAGCACCACCGTGGACGCTCCGTGCCCGCAACCTACGTCCGCGACGCGAGCGCCATCGGTCAGCCTCTCGTGGAGACCGTCGAACGCCGGGATCCACTCCTGAACCAGATGCGCCTGGTAACCCGGCCGAAAGGCCCGTTCGGTGGCGGGGAACAACGAGGGATGATGGTCGGCCCAGGCGAGCCCGGTGCCGGTGCGGAACGCCTCGACCTCCTTGTCGATGCTCTGGTAGACCGCTGCAACAAGGTCGAACAAACCTTGCACCATGGCCGGGCTGGACTCGTGCGCCAGCGCGAGTGCGTGCTCGGCCGGCAGTCGGAACGTGTCGGCCCGCGGATCGTGGACGACGTACCCGCCGGCGGTCTGGTTGCTCAGCCACTCCTGCACCAGGCGTGCGTTGGTGCCGGTACTCGCAGCGAGCTCGGACGCGGTGACCGGGGTGCCGTCGGCCATCGCCTGGTACAGGCCGAGACGATCGCCGAGATGGGTGAGCAGGACGCTCACGGCGGCCGCGGCATCGGTGACGGCCTGGCCGAGGAACGCCTCCACCAGGGCCATGTCGACCGAGGTTGCCGTTGTCGAAGTGGCCATGTCATCCTCCTTGCTGGCACCGCACGGGTGCCGGTGCCGCGACCGTGTGTCGCGTGCGTCTGATTTCCGTGCCGCCGACCAGGGCGAGCGCATGGGGCACAGCGGCCAGTCCGAAGAGCACACCCGCGAGCACGCCGAGTCCGGAGAACCCGCGGTAGCTCAGCACCACGCCTCCAAGTCCGGCGCCGGTCAGGTAGCCGAGGAACTGCACCGACGTCCGCGCTGCCATGACTGGCGCCCGCTGTTCCCCGGCCAGGCGCAGCCCCAGCGAGCTTGCTGCCGGATTGCGACCACCGTTGAGCAGGCCCAACAACACCAGCAGGGCGGCGCTGGTCGGGAGGCCGACCCGAGCAAGTCCGAAGGCCGCTCCAGTCGTGGCGAGAGCCAACGAGATGCCGAGGAGCCAGCGTCGAGGCTCGTCCAGGTGCGAGCGCATCCAGCGAGCGCTGACCAAAAAGGCAGCGGCGCTCAGGCCGATGAGTGCCCCAGCCGCCAGGGGGCTCAGTTCGTAGCTGGCGATGAGCAGCGCCGCGGCGTACACGGTGATCACCGACCAACCGCCGTAAGCGAGGAACTCCCCGACCAGCCAACCTGCAACGGCCGGCGGGCGCCACGGCTCCCTCGCGCTCCTGACCGTGCTGCCCGGGGCGCCCCCGGCCGGGATCGCCCGGCGGATCTCCGCCTGCGGCCGGATCGCCCAGAGCGCAAGCACGCTCGCCACGGCCGGCAGCAGCCACGTCAGCCGCCAGTCCACCATGACCAGGGCCCCGGCCAGCGGCGTGGCCACCACTGCCGAGGTCCCCATCCCCAGCGTCGCACAGGTCAGCAGCCGCGCCCGGTCACGCGGTGCGGCCCAGTCCGCCGACGCGGTGAGAGAACCGCTGATGACCAGGGCAAGCCCGGCACCCAGCAGCAGGTGGGCGACCACGAGCCCGGTGAAGCTGCCGGCTGTCCCGGCCAGGCAGCATCCGGCAACGTCGAGCACGAGGCCGGCGCGAATCGTGGAGCGGCTGGCCATCCGCGGGGCGACGAGGGCCACGGCGAGCGGGGCCAGCACGGCGGCCACGCCACTGCTGGTGCGCAGCTGGCCGACCGTGCCCAGCGAGACGGCGAACGTCGCCGCCAGCTGGGGCAGCATAGGCGCCAGTACGAAGGCCGTCGACTGAGCCGCGAAGGTCGCCAGGAACAGAGCAGCACCGGACGATGGCACAGGTCGGCTCGCCCTCGGGCACCTCCGTACCTGCAGCATCGGCATGGGCGTCACCTCCTGCACAGGACGGTAGGAGTCACCTTGGGGCGTTGGCATCGGCGCGCACACGCAACCTGGTGCACGGCCCGGCCCGCGCGATGGCGGGATGCACGTATGAGGCGGGTCAGTCGCCGCGGGTGAAGCGGGCGGCCACGGCCGCCCGGGCCGCCTTCCCCGTGACACCGAGCTTGAGGTAGATGTTCGACAAGTGCCGCTCGACGGTGCGGACGCTCAGCGCCAGACCGGCCGCGATGTGCTCGTTGTCCTCGCCGGCCGCGACGCGCTCGAGCACGTCACGCTCTCGACGGGTGAGTCGCTCCAGAGCGCGTTCTCGCGGCGTCGCTGCCGTGGAAAGGAAGCGCCGCAGCTCGGCCACAAACACGGACCAGGCCGGGTCGTGCGGGCCGAGAATATGGTTGCGGCCATCGATGGGGACGAGCTCGGCACCCGGGATCAGGCCGGCCAGCCTCCGTCCTTCCTCGAACGGCGCCACCGCATCGTCGCGCACGTGCAGAACGAGGGTGGGCACCGCCAGCTCGGCGGCCGCCGCAGTCACATCGGTGTGGTAGCTCGCCTGCCGGATCCCACTCGCGGTCTCCGCGCTTGCCGATACCTGCTGCATCTTCTCGTAGGCGTGTACCTCTGCTTCGCTCGCCTCGGGCATGAACAGGTTGGTGAACACGCGCCGGAACGCCGGGTGACCGCCGCCCCAGCCGACCCGGGTCAGCGACAGCAGCATGGTCTCTTCCTCCACCGGCTGGCTGCCCGCGCCGCGCAGAGAACGACCTCGTGCGTAGCTCCCGTAGAGCACGAGGTGAGCCACCCGGTGCGGGTGCCGGTGGGCATAGGCGATGGCGACCGGGCCACCACCGGAAAGGCCCAGCAGGTCCACCTGGTCCACCTGTGCCGCGTCGATCACGGCCTCCAAATCAGCCACCTTGGCCTCAAGAGACAGGTCCGCGACTTCGCGGTCGGAGAGGCCGCAGCCGCGCAGGTCGTAGCGCACGAAGGTCCGGTCCGCGCCTAGCTCGGCGAGCCAGTGGGCATACACCCGCGAGTCATGCTCCAGGTGGGTGAGCCAGGTCGCCACGCGCACGAGGGGCGTACCGGGCCCGCCGCCAGAGATGGCAAAGGCGATCCGTACGCCGTCCGGCGCCTTGCAGAACCCGATCCGCTGCCTGTGCATCGCGACTCAATGGTACGGCGGCCGGTCGGTGAGACCCGGAGTGTCAGCCGCGGTCCGGTGGCCCTGATCCGGCTCGAGCAGGGCGGTTGCTCGCATTATCGCCTGGCCCCAGCGTGAGCAGGTACTCAGCCGAGGTAACCCCCAATGCAGGCCCATTCCCTAACGGCCACGAGATCCTTGGGTGGCCCGAGCACGCGCCGATCCGAGGTCGGGTATTCAGCGCCTGGTCTCGTACCTGGTCAGGAGCACGCCGCCGGGGAACGTCCGGGTCTCCACCAGGTTCAAGTTCACCCAGTTGTCCAGGGCCGTGAAGAACGGTGTGCCGCCGCCGACCAGGACCGGGTAGGTGACGATTGCGTACTCGTCGATCAGCCCGGCCCGCACGGCCGCCGCGGCGAGGGTGGCGCCGCCGACGTCCATGGGACCGCCATCCCCAGTCTTGAGCCGGGTGATCTCGGTGACACCGTCGCCGGTGACCAGGCGGGCGTTCCAGTCGACCGCACTGGTCGTCGAGGAGAACACCACCTTCGGCATGGCCCGCCAGCGGCGGGCGAACTCGATCTGCGCCGGTGTGGCGCCGGACTGCTGGTCGGCGGTCGGCCAGTAGGAGCTCATCGTCTCCCATAGTTTGCGTCCGTACAGCGCCAGGCCCGTCGCCGCCACCCGGCCGGACCACCACCCGAACAGTTCGTCGCTCGGCACGCTCCAGCCGAGGTCGTCGCCGGGCGCGGCGATGTAGCCGTCCAGACTCAGGTTCATGCCAAAGGCCAGTTTCCGCATCGTGTCAGCCTCAAGTGAGTCGGTCTTCGGTGTCTAGACCAACACGGTGCGGAGAACTCATCGGCCAGACCACACCGAGGGCCGGTTGACCATCCCTCACCGGACACTTGCCGGATCACGGTTTGGTCAATCGGTCCGGCCTCTGCGTGCTGCTGGGCGCGTTACGGTGATCTGGTGCCGCCCGCACCGCTGCTGGAGAAGGCGGCGTCGGCTCTCGTCGAGGGAGACTGGGAGACGGCGCGCGCCTCTTTCCAGGCGGCGCTGGAGCAGGACGAGACTCCGGAGGGCCTGTTGGGGCTGGGCACTGCCCTGTGGTGGCTCGGCGAGACCGAGGCTGCCGTCCGCGCGCAGGAGCGCGCCTACGCCGGGTTCCGGCGGCGCCCAGATCCGGCATCCTCGGCGATGGCGGCGTTCTCGGTTTGCATGATCTACCGCGCCAGCCTCGGCAACTACGCCGCATCGCGTGGGTGGGTCGGTCGGCTGGCTCGGCTCGCCGAGCAGTACGAGTTGGCTCCGCTGCATGGCTGGCTCGCCCTGAGCCGTGCGGTCGCGGACAACGACGTCAACCGGCCGGTCAGTGCGCAGGGGCATGCGCGGGAGGCGCTGGCTATCGCGCGCCGCATCGGCGACGCCGACCTCGAACTGTGCGCGCTGAGTGAGCTGGGGACGGCGCTGGTACAGAGCGGCAACGCCAGCGCGGGCACGGCGCTGTTCGACGAGGCGATGGCCGGCGCGCTGGGCGGCGAGGCGCAGCGGCTGGAGACCGTGGTGTTTGCCAGCTGCCGTTCGATCACTGGGTGTGCCCGGGTGTTCGACGTCGAGCGGGCCATGCAGTGGATCCGCGCGGCGGAGGACTTCACGCGCCGTTATGGCGGGCTGCATCTGTACACCAGCTGCCGCGTGCAGTACGGCTGCCTGCTGTTCGGCAGAGGTAGGTGGGACGAGGCCGAGCAGGAGCTTCGGACCGCGCTGCGGATCGGGCGCACGGCCGAGCGCGCCCTGTACGGCGAGGCGCTCGCCGGGCTCGCCGAACTGCGTCTCGGCCAGGGCCGCGGGGACGAGGCTGCGGAGCTGCTCGCAGGCTTCGAGGACCACGCGGCGGCGGCGTTCCCGAGAGCGTTGCTGCACCTGCGCCGCGGCGAGCCCGAGGTCGCGGCCGCGATCCTGGATCGGCGGCTGGCCGGACTGGGCGAGGACTGCCTGGATGCGGCGCCGCTGTGCGAATTGCGCGCCGAGGTCGATCTTGCCCTCGGCGATCAGGACGCGGCCGCGATGCGCGCCGCCGCGCTGGCGGAGCTGGGCGCCCGCTCCGGGTGCCGGGTGTTGATCGCGCGCGGCGAGCGGGCCCTCGGCCACGCGTTGCTCGGGGTACGTGATGCGGACGCGGTGGCTCATCTGGGCGCTGCCCTGGACGCCTTCGACCGGCTTGGCCTGGCGTACGAGGCGGCTCGGACGCACCTGCTGCTGGGCCGGGGCTACCGCACCGTTTCGCGCGCCGCGGCCGTAGCCGAGCTTGGAGCAGCCCTGGCCACGTTCGATGCCCTCGGGGCGAGTGCCGACGCGGACGAGGCGGCGGCGTACCTGCGCGAGTTGGGTGTGCGCGCCGCGCGGCACGGGCCCCGCGGCGCGTCCGCGCTGTCCCGGCGGGAGGCTGAGGTGCTCGCGCTGCTAGCGCGGGGCCTGTCCAACCGCGAGATCGCCGAGCGGTTGTTTCTCACCCGCAAGACGGTCGAGCACCACGTCCGGAGCGTGCTCGGCAAGCTTGGGCTGAACAACCGCACCGAGGCGGCCGCTTACGCTGTGCGTCACCCACCGCTGGCGTAGGGACACCCGCGTTGGGGGAACAGATCAGGTTTGCATGCGGCCGACGGCGTGCGCATCGCCTACACCGTGGACGGCGCCGGTCGTGCGCGTGGCCACCTGGCTGACCCGTCTGCAGCACGACGGGCAGATTTCCGGCGCTGGCTCACGGACCTGACCGCCTTGCACGACCTGCTCCGCGACGTCGTGCGGGGCTGCGGCCTGTCCGACTGCGACAGACGCCGCCACCCCTGACGTCGTGAATGCGGGCAACCCGCAGCGGTCGTGCACAGCGCCGTGCTGGGTATGGCGGTCCTCAGCGCAGGTCTGCGTGCTGGGCACCGAAGTGCTGAACCGGTGCCCGTCCTTACCGTCGGCGAGGTAGTCCACCGCGGATTCGCGTTCGAGCACGGTCTGCAGACGACGGTGATCGCGATGAGGTTGGCGGATCGGCTCGGTGTCGACCGCCAGACCGCGGTGCAGACGTATTACGGCGAGCCTGCTCTCCCACGCTGGCTGCACGACGGATGCGCACGTGGCTGCGGAGGTGTTCGGTGGTTCGTTGACCGAACACCTCAACCCGGTGATGTACGGGTCCGGCCGTAAGGTGGTCGACCGGTCTGATCGGGGCTCTTCCCGACCCGGGCGCGCCCGGGCCTGGTCCGCGCGATGCAGGTCGCGCAGCGTCTGCCGCGGATGGTCCGGCTGTCGCGCCCGTCGATCGCGGCCAACTGCGAGGTCGCCGGGATGCTGGCCGAGCAGACCGGCGCTCCGGCGGACGTGGTCGCGAGCCTGGCGTACCTGTCCGAGCGCTGGGACGGCAAGGGTCCGCTGCGGCGGGCGGCGGGCGGAGGCGATCCCGCTGTCGATGCGGATCGTGCACGTCGCGATCGACACGGCATTGCAGCGCCGCCTGGGTGGTGAGAAGTTCGCGGCGCGGCTGATGGGCGAGCGCGCAGGCCGGGGCCTTGACCCCGAGGTGGCCGGGTGCGTGGCCGCGGACGCTGCCGAGTTGCTGAATTTCCCGGACGGCTCGTCGGTGTGGGAGGAGGCCCTGGCGGCCGAACCGCAGCCGTGGTTGACGTGGCCGGCGAGCGAGATCGATCGCGCGCTCGCGGCGATGGGACGCTTCGCTGACCTGATCTGTCCCTACCACTCGGGGCATTCGAGCGGGGTCGCCGAACTGGCCGCGGCCGCGGCGACGCGCTGCGGGATGGATGCTGCGGGCATCCAGACGGTGCGGCGCGCCGGTCTGGTGCACGACCTGGGACGGGTGGCGGTGAACGCCGGCACCTGGGGCAAGCCCGGCCCGCTCAGCGCCGACGAGTGGGAGCAGGTGCGTCTGCACCCCTACCGCACCGAGCGGGTGCTCTCCCGTTCCGCGTTTCTGGCCGACCTCGCGCCGGTCGCCTGCTCTCACCACGAACGTCTCGACCGGTCCGGTTACCACCGCGGCGCGCCCGCCGCCGAGTTGAGCATGCCGGCCCGGCTACTGGCCGCGGCGGACATGTTCCACACCAAGTGCGAGCCACGTCCGCACCGCGCAGCCATGTCCACGGAGCAGGCCGCGCAAACCCTCGCCGCCGAGGCGAAGGCAGGCCGTCTCGATCCGGAGGCCGTCGCCGCCGTGGTCGAGCGGCCGGCCAGCCGGTGCCGCGCCTGGATCGCCCTAACGGTCTGACCGACCGAGAGGCCAAGTGCTGGCACTGCTGGCCCGCGGTCGCCAGACCAAGCAGGTGGCGAAGGCGCTGGGCATCTCGGTGAAGACCGCGGACCGCCACGTGCAGAACATCTACGCCAAGATCGGGGTGTCCTCGCGCGCCGCGGCGACGATGTTCGCCATGGAGCACGGCCTGGTGACATGGGGAGAATTCCCGATAGGACGGGGGTCCGGCTAGGCCTAAGTGTCTGTGATCGGCCCCGTGAGCCGGCCGCGGACCCGAAGGAGGACGAGCAATGTCCACAGCCACGGTCAACGGCGTTGAACTTGCCTACGTCGAACAGGGCCAGGGCGAGCCTGTGCTGTTCGTGCACGGCGGTTCCGGCGACTACCGCGCCTGGGACCAGCAGATGGACGCGTTCGGTGCCGACTACCGGGCGATAGCGCTGAGCTGCCGCGGGTCCTGGCCGAACGCGAAGCTGATCCCGGACGAGTCGATAACCCTCGACACCTTTGTGGCCGACCTGGCCCAGTTCATCCGGGCACTGGACGCGGGACCGGTGCACCTGGTCGGGCACTCCTCACCCGGAGGCTTCGGCAGCCTGCTCCTGGCCGCGCGGCACCCGGAGCTGCTCCGCACCTGGTGCTGGCCGAGCCGCCGGCCTTCCCGCTGCTCGGCGTCAACATCCCGCCCCGACCTACTCAGGTGATCAGGCTGCTGATCAGGCACCCCCGCGCCGGCGTCGCCTTCCTCAAGTTCGGCGTCCAGGGCATCCGCCCCGCAATCAAGGCGTTCGACCGTGGCGAGGACGCACGAGGACTGCGGGTCTTCATGGTCGCCAACACCAGCGACGCGATCGTGGACAGCATGCCCGAGGCGATGTTCCAGCGCTTCGTCGACAACGTCGGCCCGCTCAAAGCTCAACTCAAAGCCGGGTTCCCCCCGTTCAGCGCGTCCGATGCCAGGACCATCAAAGTGCCGACGCTGCTGGTGTCGGGTGGGGACTCACCGGCGCACCTCAAGGCGGTGATCGACCGCCTGCAGAAGCTAGTGCCGGATGCAGATCGGCTGACCATCGCGGGAGCAACGCACAACATGTTCCACAGCCACCCCGCAGAGTTCAACGCCGGCGTGCTGCGGTTCATCGGCCGGCACAGCGTCGCAGATCGGTGACCGGACCCGTCGCGCGCGTCGGAAACCACCACAGGAAGTCCGCGCGCGGCGGCCGCGGTCAGCGGGCGACGCAACGGATGCGCCACCGTTTAGGGGTTTCGCCCGATGTTCGGAAGATAACGACCACCGATCATCTCAACCCAGGAACCCGGCACCGGACGCCGGCGCCGCCGGCGAAGGAGGTTCTCATGACGATGGCACCCGCGATCGACGAGGCGGCGCTGGAGGCATTCCTCGGCCAGGCGGTGACCGACGCCGGCTCGGCGGTGAGCGTGCTGCTGACCCACCTGGGTGACCGGCTCGGGCTCTACGCAGCGATGGCCGATTCCGAACCGGTCACCGCCGAGCAGGTCGCGGGCCGTACGGGCACCAATCCGCGACTGGTGCACGAGTGGCTGTGCAATCAGGCGGTCGGCGGCTATGTCAGCTACGACCCGGACACCGGCACGTTCCGGCTACCCCCGGAGCACGCATTCGCGTTAGCCGACGAGTCCAGCCCGGCGCTGATCCATGGGTTGTTCGACCTGGTGGCGGCGGTCTACCAGAGCGTCGACCAGGAACTGAGTGTGTTCCGTACCGGCACCGGGCTGACCTGGGCAGAGCAGCACCCGTCCCTGTTCCCCGCCGCAGAACGCAGCTTCCGGCCCGGCTACCAGGCTCACCTCGTGCAGCAGTGGATCCCCGCCCTGAACGGCATGCACGAGAGGTTGACCGCGGGTGCGCGTGTCGCCGACGTCGGCTGCGGGCACGGGGCCTCGACGATCGTGTTGGCCACCGCCTACCCGAACTCGAGCTTCGTCGGCTACGACTACCACGCCCCGTCGCTGGAGGCCGCCCGCGTCGCTGTCGAGCAGGCGGGCGTGGCCGATCGGGTCGAGTTCGTCGAGGCGGACGCGACCGAGATCGCCGGACCGTACGACCTGATTGCGTTCTTCGACTGCTGGCACGACACCGCCGACCCGCTCGGCGTCGCCCGGGCCGCGAAGCGAGCGCTCGCCCCGAGGGGATCGGTGCTCGTCGTCGAGCCGTATGCCAACGACCGGCTCGAGGACAACGTCAACCCGCTGGGCCGGTTCGGCTACGGAATCTCGACCGTGGTGTGCACGCCCTGCTCTATCAGCGACGGCGGACCCGGCCTCGGCGCGCAGGCAGGACAGGCACGAACCCGCGCGATGTTCACCGAGGCCGGGTTCACCAGCTTCCGTCGCGTCACCGAGACACCACTCAACGTCGTCTACGAGGCACGCGCCTGATCCGAGGAGGAGTCACCGTGAGCAGGGAGGAGTCACCATGAGCAGCAAGGCAGCGATCAGCTTGACCACCGGGATGGAGGACCCGGAGAAGGTCACCGTGGCCCTGTTGGTAGCCGTCGCGGCAGCCGAGCAGGATCGGCCGACGCTGATGTTTCTGACCAAGGAGGCGGTACGCCTGGCGCTGCCCGGCACCGCCCAGGGGGTGGCCTGCGAAGGCTGCCCGCCCCTGGCCGAGCTGGCCAAACGGTACGAGGCCGCGGGCGGGCGCTACCTGGTCTGCCCGATCTGCTTCAACTCCCGTCACCTCGACGACACCGCGCTGGTCGGCAACGCCGGCCTGGGCGGCACCGTGCCGTTGTGGGAGTGGATCGGCGACGAGCCGGCCACCACCTTCAGCTACTGACACCGGATGGGAGTGCCTGCCATGCGCGGCAACACCGGAGAGAGGTTCGCCCAGGCCCTCGCGGCCAAGGACGTTGGCGCCGTGCGCGGATTGCTGGCCGACGAGATCGAGTTCCGCGCGCTCACCCCGAACCGCAACTGGTCGGGCAGCACGCCACGCGAGGTCGTCGACGAGATCATCTTCGGCCGCTGGTTCGAACCGAGCGACGAGATCCGCCGGCTCGTCTTCGTCCGGACGGACTCGTTCGCGGCTTGCGAGCACGCCGCCTACCGCCTGCAGGTCCACAACGCCGACGGCGACTTCCTCGTCGAACAGCAGGCCTACTTCACGCTCGACGACACCGGCCCGATCGCGTCGCTGCGCGTGCTGTGCTCCGGGTACCGACCGGACCCGGAACCGCACCGGGACCGCCTCCTGGCCACGAGTGTGGCGGGCGACCGTGGCTGAGTCGACGACCCAGGCGGCGGGGCCGGACGCCGTCGCCGAGCTGAAACGGGCCACCAGGCGCATCTGGGCACTGGGCGACTACCCGGCCGTCGCCGAGCGGGAACTTCGGGCGCTGGGCGAGCGTCTCGTCGCCCGCGCCGAGATCCGCTCCGGTGAGGACGTGCTCGACGTCGGCTGCGCGGCCGGCAACGCGGCCATCCCGGCTGCCCGGGCCGGTGGCCGGGTCGTCGGCGTGGACCTCACGCCAGAGCTGTTCGAGGCCGGCCGACTACGTGCCGCGGAGGCAGGCGTCGCCGTCGAGTGGGTCGAAGGCGATGCCGAGGCGCTGCCCTTCGACGATGCCGGCTTCGACCTGGTGGTGTCCGTGCTCGGCGTGATGTTCGCGCCCCGGCACCAGGTTGCGGCGGCCGAACTCCTCCGGGTCCTGCGTCCGGGTGGCCGGATGGTCCTGTGCAACTGGGCGATCGACAGCACGATCAGCCACCTGTTCGGCGCGGTCGCCAGCTACCTACCCCCGCCGCCGCCCTTCGCCGAGCCGCCGGGGCTGTGGGGATCGGAGGAGCACGTCCGTGGCCTGTTCGCCGACGCCGCGATCGACCTCGACTTCGAGCGCGGCGTGCACGAGTTCCCGCCGTTCGACTCCGCGCAGGCCAACCTCGACTACCACGTCACGACGTTCGGACCGCTGGTCGCCGCGCGGGCACTCACCGAGGCCGATGGCCGCTGGCCCGCTCTGCAGGCCGACCTGCTGCGGCTGCACGACGGCTTGGTCTCCTCGGACTACCTGCTGGTGCTGGGGCGCAGGAATTCCGGGCGCTCACCTGCGCGTCATCATCGAGCAGGCGTGCCAGGTGCACGGCAGCATCGCTGGGCGGCTGACGAGCTGGCCGGCCGGACGTGACGTGGGAGGACTTCGAGCGCGCCAGCGAGCTGGCACAAGCCGATCTTCGTCGATCGTGAGGGTCGTCGCCGACTCCCACGCTCTGGTCTGATTCGCTCAAGGACGTTCCGGTACGCCGATTCGGGTACGCCTTCGGCGGCGAACTCATGTGCCGCGCTTCGGCTGCTTCAAGAGCTGATACTCAGCGAATGAAGGGCTAGGCCCGTCTGCAGGCATCTTCCAGGCACCGGAACCGGGATGAGATCGGTCCCTTCGTTCGAGGCTCACGAGGGGCCAGCGAGGTGTTCGAAGACGTCGCTCGCCTTGGCGCCCGGTTGATCATGAAGAACCCCGTCGGCGCCGAGGTCGAAGTGTTCCTCGGCGGGCCCGCCGAGATCGATGTCGCCGGTGTCGTCTTGTTCGGCACGCTTCGCCCTGAGCTGGGCCTACCGCAAGCGATCACCGCGGCGACGTATCACCGACCCGGCCGCGAGCTCCTCCACACCGCCGGGTATCCGACCCGGCACGACGAGAGGGGGCGTCATGCCCGAGGTTCCGTTCGGACCGGTTGCCGGCCGATTCACCAGGACGCACGAGGGGTACGTGCACCCGACCCGCCTGGACGCGTGGGAGCGCTCGATGATCGCGAGCATCCCGCAGATGCGTCCGCCGCGCGGCCCCGGGGGCTCGATCTCAGGCTCCGACGATGGGTGGGACGACTGCGACGAGTAGTCGACGGCGACGGACAGACCCTCGGACGGTCGGAGGAGGAATCGGCATGACCCGAATGGCGATAGTGACGTTGGAAGGCGATCTTCACGCGTACGTGATCCAGCACGTCATGGCGCAGAGCTACGACATCGAGGTTGCCATCGTGGCGGCCGATCGGATCTCGGCCGCCGGGGGGCTGTCCTGGAGCTCGGACGGCGACGGGGCGGTGACCGTCCCGACCGAGGAGGGCGGGACCGTCGACCTCGCGACCCTCGACCTCGTGTGGTGGCGTCGCTGCCACGGGCACCCAGAGGTCCCGGACCGGGTGAGCGACCCGGCCATGCGCCAGCTGGTGATCAAGGACGGCCGCGCCGGGCTGCGCGGCGCGTTCCTGACCGGCTTCCACGGGCGGTGGGTGAGCGATCCCTACGCGACCGAGCGGGCCCAGAACAAGCTCGTCCAGCTCGACCTGGCCCGCCGCGTCGGGCTCACCGTGCCTGCAACGCTCATCAGCAGCGACCCGGCGCGCATCCGGGCCTTCGTCCGCACCCAGGGCGGCCGCGCTGTCGCGAAGACGCTGACCGGGGTGCTCGGCACGGCACTCGAAGCCGGCCGGGTCGAGCTCGACAGCCTGGTCGACGACGCGGAGCTCGCGCTGTCGCCGACGGTCTACCAGGCCGAGGTCGCCGGCACCGATCATCTGCGGGTGATGGTGTTCGGCGAGCGGGTCCACGCCGCCCGCATCAGGAGTCAGGTGCTCGACTGGCGCCTCGACGGCGACAAGGTGGTCGAAGCGGTCGAGCTGCCGGCGGATCTCGAACGCCGGCTGCGCGCGGTCGTCGAAGGTCTGGGCCTGCGGATGGGCGTCTTCGACCTCAAGATCACGCCGGATGGTCAGCCGGTGTTCCTCGAGATCAACCCGCAGGGCCAGTTCCTCTTCGTCGAGGGCATGTGCGGGATGCCGCTCGCGGACGCCTTCGCTCGCTTCGCCGCCGATGAACTCGCCCGCGCCGCCGTCTGACTGTGAACCGGCGGCCCGGTTGGTCGCCCGAGGCGTCGGCCTGTGCCGGCGGCACGCCCCCGGGTTGTTCGACGCGCTCATGCTGCTGCAACTGCTCGACGCGGTCGCGCTCGTCGCGCTCGTCCACGAGATCTCGGTCATCACGGCGCGGGTCCTCGACGGCAGTGGCCGGCTGCCGAACGTGCATGCCCTCGTCGGCCCCGCGATGCTGCTGGCCGCCGCGGCAATGGTCACCGGCCTGTGCTCGGCCGTGCAACCGGCGCTCCAAAGCGTGCTTGGCGAACGGTTGGCGGCGGCCACCACCCGCGAGGTTCTAGTCGCCGCCGGCGGCCTCGAGCTCGCCGACTTCGACCGGCCGGACGTGCTCGACCGGCTCAAGCGAGTGGAGTTCGGCGCGTTCATCCGGCCGGCCCAGCTCGCCGCCGGGCTCGGCATCACGCTCTCCGGTCTCGTCGGCGCGCTCGCGCTGGGCATCGGCGTCGTCACCCTGGCGCCGTGGCTCGCCGCGGTGGCCGTCGCCGCCGCCGCGCCGCTGTGGTGGGCCGCGCAGCGCGACGGTGCCCACGCCTACCGGACGGTGCGGTCGCTGACGCGCCTCGAGCGGCGCCGGATGTACCTCGCCGGCCTCCTGACCCGGCGCGAGCACGCCGCCGAGGTCCGCTGCTTCGACCTGGCAGCCACCGTCGTGCAGCGTTACGAGCACCTGTCGCAGCAGCGGCAGCGCGAAGTCACCGACACCGCCCGCGCGCGCATGTGGCGGCAGCTCGCGGCGCGTCTCACGGGCGGGGTGATGCTGCTTGCGGGCCTCGGCGGCCTCGTGGCCCTCGTCGGCCATCGCGACGTGACGCTCGCCGAAGCCGCCGCGGCAGCCGCCGCCGTAGCGGCCCTGCGAAACCGGCTCGCCGACGCCGCCTCCGGGCTGCGCCAGATGCAGGAGGCGGCCGAGTTCGTCCACGACCACGCCACGCTGGTCGCAGCGGTGCCGCCGCCGCGCCCGGTCGCGCCGTCGCCGGAGCCCTTGGTGGAGGTCGAACTCCGGGGCGTCGGCCTGACCTACCCGGGGCTGTCCCGGCCGGCACTGACCGGGGTCGACCTCACCCTGCGGCCCGGCGAGCTCACCGCCGTGGTCGGCGCGAACGGCTCGGGCAAGTCGACGCTGGCCGCGCTCGCCGCCGGGCTGCTGACCCCGACCGTCGGCAGCGTGCGGTTCAACGGCGTAGAGCGCAGCCGCGCGTCGATGACGGCGTGGCGCCCAGAGATCGCTGTGCTGCGCCAAGCCGCGGGCCGCTTTCAGGAGAGCCTGCGCGACAACGTCGCCTTCGGCGCGACCCACCGCGTCGTTTCCGACGACGAGGTCCGGCGAATGGTGGACGCGGCCGGCGCCGCCCCGTTGCTCGACATGCTCGGCGGCGACCTCGGCACCGTGCTCGGCACCGAGCCTGACGGTGGGGTCGACCTCTCGGGCGGTCAGTGGCAGCGCCTGGCGCTCGCCCGGGTGCTGTGCCGCGGCGGGCACCTGCTCGTCCTCGACGAGCCGACGGCCCCGCTCGACCCGCTCGCCGAACGGGACCTCGTCGCGCGGCTGCGCCACTCATTCGCCGACCGCGCCGTTCTGCTGATCACGCATCGGATGGCAGCGGCCCGACAGGCCGATGAGGTCGTCGTCCTCGACGCCGGACGTGTCGTGCAGCGCGGAAGGCCGGCCGAACTGGCCGGGCGTCCCGGCCCGTTCGCCGACATGTGCGCGGCCGAGGACACGATCTGGCTGGACGCTCCGCCGCAACGTGTCGCCGTCTCGGCGGGCGGACGCGTTCGGTGATGGAAGCCGCGAGCGGAACGATCATTCGGGAGTGACAACGCGCGCCTCGCCGGGTGACCGGCAGCCACGCCAATCGACGGATCGAACGCGATGTAGGACCGGTCACCCAGCGTGGCTGACGTGGCAGACTCGTGGTCGACCGTTCGAGTTGGAGGGAGGTGCGACGTCCCGTGTCGATGACCGTTTCCGCGCCTCCTGGAGTTTGCTGACCTGAGGGCAGCTTGCCCGGTGGCGCCACCTGTGAGAGGTGGCCTCGTGGCCGTATACGACGAAATCCAGCTCGACCAACTCGCTCGGTCGTTCGCCGCAGTGGGCGAGCTGATCGAGGTGATCCAACCCGATCAGTGGTCCGCGTCGACTCAGTGCATGGACTGGACCGTGCACCGGCTCGTCGAGCACCTGGTCGGCAAGAACCTGGTGTTCACCGCGGTGCTCGCCGAGCGACCGCCGCCGTCGCGGGGTAACGGGATGCCGAGCGACCAGCTCGCCCGCGCCTATAGAGAATCGGCGGCCGTGTTGCTCGACGCGTTTGGGCAACCAGGCGTTCTCGATCGCTCCCACCAGGGCCCGCTCGGAGCCGCCACCGGCGCGGAGCGGCTGCCGACCGCGCGCAGGCGATGACCGTGCAGCAGGAGGCCTCCTGGCACGAGCGGGCCCTCAACGCTGAAGACCAGATCCGCGTGCTCTACCGTGAACTCGGCAAACAGCGACAGCTCATCGCCGACCTGCTCGGGCAGCTACGCGACCCGGACGGCACCTGGCTCGAACACGACCGCGACCGGCTCCGCGAGGAAAACCAGCGCCTGCTGTACGAACGCAACCAGCTCATCGCCGCGCAGCACGACCTGCAACGCCGACTCGACGGCGCCCGCGCCAACGTCGCCCGACTCAACACCGCACGCGTCACCGAACTGTTCCCCGCCGGTCCCGGCCCGGAAAGGGTCAGCCGATGACACCCGAATCTCGGGGCCCGGAAGGATCACGCGATGTCTGCTCCCCGAGCGCGGCTCGAGCTGATCGACGCCGCTGAACTCGCCGAGGCCCTCGCCTTCATCAGCCAGTGGCGTGCCGGCCAGACCACGCGCGGCTCGCCGCTTCCTTCAGCCCGGTCCTCGGCGTCGACGGTTACGACGTCCACGAGTACTTGACAACGGTGCCTAACCGCAATGTAATCGGTCACAATTCGTAGTGAGGTGGCCGCGATGCCGGAAGTGCGCCTGCTCGTGACGATTTGTCTCGGCGCGCTGTTCCTCATTGCGGCAGCGACGAAGATCGCGTCGCCTACCCGATTCCGGTCAGCAGTGCTCGGGTACCAGATCCTGCCGCGCATGCTGGTACGACCGATCGCCTGGTCGCTGCCTGGGGTCGAGGTGTTGGTCGGGATCACACTTCTGACCGGGTGGGCGGTGCGAGCTGCGCTCGTGGCCGCAGCGACGATGTTGACGGGCTTCTGTGCCGCCATGATCTTGGTGATGAGGAAGGGGCATCATCCTGACTGTGGCTGCGGCATCGGCGGCAACCGACCGATCGGAGTCGGCCTCGTCACCCGTAACTTGATCTTGGCAACGCTGGCCGCTCTGGTGAGCGGGCGGCCGACTGCCGGGTTGCGTGACGTCTTTGCCGGCTCCGGGGACTACGGCGCCGGCAACGGTATCGCGGCGCTGCTTACCCTCGCCTTGATCGGCGTTGGAACGCGCCTCGTCATCGAGGGCCGGCATGCGCTGCGCGCCGTCATGGGCTCTGCGTCATGACCGGGCCGTGGATCGTCGCGTTCGCGGTCCTGTGCTGCGTGGTGCTGGTGCTGGTGCTGGTGCTGGCGATCTTTCAGCTCGGCTTGTTCGCGAAGATCGATCGGCTCGTCGCGCAGACCGATGCGGAGCCTCACGAGCACGTCTATCTCGGCGGCCTACGCGTGGGCGAGGAGGTTCCGCTCAGCGAGTTCAACGACGACGAGTTCAACGACGACGAGTTCGATGCGCCACTGAGATTCGACAACGCGATCGTGCTCTTCACCGCCCAGGGATGTTCGCCTTGTGAGGTGCTCCTCGACGACCTGATTCGTCATCCCGTCGTCGCCGAGGATCGCGCGCAACTCGTGATCTGGGACGGAGACGGCAACGCACCGGATGCCCCCGGCTGGCACGTCGTGACAAGGCACGTCGCCACGATCCGCCGCCTCATGCGCATCGATTCAACACCGTTCGGGCTCGTGACCGACGAGGCCGCAGTCGTGCTCGCTGCCGGTGTGCCGAACAGCGCGCGAGATGTCATGCGCCTGCTGAAGAAAGCAGCGGCGCGGACCCAAGCAAGCGAAGACGCTGCGGCCGCGCCGGCGGTCGTGAACTCTTAGGGCCAAGGAGGCCGACGTGACCGAAGTCGCCAACAACCGAAGGCAGTTCCTGAAAAGAGCCCGGGGAACGTTCGCCGCAGGGGTCGGTCTGGCGGTGGTGCCGTCGATCGCGTCTCGCGCGGCGACACCGCACGCCCAGTGGGACGACCCCAAGTACGACAACGCGCCGCCTCCGCGACGCGGGATCAAGCTGCAGCCAGACGTGTGTGGCATCGTTTGCGACCCGATCAGCTGCACCGACCACATGGGATGCGGACCAAACGGGTGGAA
Source organism: uncultured Actinomycetota bacterium (assembly GCA_963797455.1). GTDB lineage: Bacteria > Actinomycetota > Actinomycetes > Mycobacteriales > Jatrophihabitantaceae > Jatrophihabitans. The sequence goes on from CAWCPK010000002.1 coordinate 739,565, forward strand.
GTTCCAGTGCTACGGCTGTGGGTACAACTTCACGCACTGCTACCAACGCTCGTGCGCGCACTTCTGCGAGTGCAACGGCTGCTGCTGAATGATGCGAGTTCGCCCGGGCGTTGGCCGCATGGTGGTGGCGGAGCTAGGTCATCGGCCGCGCCGGGCGGCGGCGCTGATCGCCGGATTGCTTGTCGCGTCGAGCGGCTTCGTGTTGTTGACGGCGTCGGTGGATTCGAGCCGGGCGCGGGTGCACGGTGCGGTGCGTGCGAACTTTCGGCCGGCGTATGACCTTCTGGTGCGGCCGTCGAGTGCCGCGTCAACGCTGGAGCGTGAGCGTGGGTTGATCTCGGCGAGCTACGGCAGCGGCATCTTCGGCGGTATCACATTCAAGCAACTGTCGCGGATCCAGCACACGGCCGGAGTTGATGTGGCCGCGCCGGTCGCCAACATCGGGTACGTGTTCCCGACCCTCTTCCTGCACTTCCCGGTGAACAAGTATGTGACCGGCGCGCCGACGCAGCTCTTCCGGATCCGAACCAGCGAGGTTTCGCAGCGCGGTTCGTCGTCGTATCGACTCGACGATGAATATGTGTACTACACCCGCCGTAGTCGATTTCGGGCGGTCAATCAGTACCTCTGGGTGAAGGAGGAGACCCCACATGGCCTCGTGGACGTGTGCGGGGGCCCGGCGAAGGCGTCGGTTCGGGCCGGGCCGCCGACTTCCCCTTTCGACGTAAGTGTCCCGGGCATTTCTTGCTACTCTGCGCGCACGCCGAAGCTGCGTGTTACTCAGGGCGAGCCGCCGGTCGGGGATCTCGCCGGAACGATCCGCCTGGAGATTCCGCTGCTGTTGAGTGCGATCGATCCGGTACAGGAGGCACGTCTGGTCGGGCTGGACAAGACTATGGTGGAGGGTCGGTACCTGCGCCCCGGGGAGGGGTTGCATCAAGCGGGTCGGGGGGGTTTCCAGGGCCACAGCCGAACGATTCCGTTGATCGCAGACTCGACCACATACTTGGACCAGACGCTCGAGATAAGCATCCAGCGTCTCAACCTCGGTGGCTCGCGTCAGGTGGCGCAGCGTCTGGCTTCGGCCTCGATGCCCGCATACGTGTCCGGGCTGACCGGTTCTGTCGTAGACCGGGTCATCCGGCCCGCCGCCGCGGATTACCCGGCGGTGCTGCGCAGGTACGAACACAACTCGCAGTTTCCGAGTTTCGCCGATTTCAGTGAGTACCGGCGGGCCGGGTCGGTCAGGTACGTCGAACGGGGCGGGTCATTGGTTCCGGAGACGGTGCGCAACCCCGTCTCGGTATGGGAAAGCGACTTCATCGAAGGCTTCGCGCCGGTGCCGCCGGCGAATGCGGATGTGGCCTTCCGGCGGCTGAACGGCGTGCGGGGCACGAACCGCACCGATCCGGCGAATACCAACCTCATGCTTGCCCCCGGTCCGCAGATAGTGGGCGAGTTCGACCCGGCCACGCTGACGGGTTTCAGCGCGTTGAGTCGGGTGCCGTTGGAGACGTACTTCCCGCCGCAGGTGACCGGCACGGACGCCGAGTCGCGGGCGACATTGCACGATCAGCCGTTGTTGCCGGACGCGAATCTGGCCGGCTACCTGGCACAGCCGCCGGCGCTGTTAACCACGTTGGACGCGGCGCGCGAGTCGTTCTGGGATCCGAACCTGTACTTCGACTCGAGCCTGCATTTCGAGGCGCCGAAGGCGCCGATCAGCTACATCCGGGTGCGGGTCGCCGGGGTGACCGGTCCGGACAAGGCGAGCCTGGCACGGCTGGATGCGGTGGCGGCGGCGATCCACGACAAGACCGGGTTGACGGTGGATGTCACCGACGGGTCGTCCCCGGCGCCGCAGACGATCAACCTGCCGGCGGGAAGGTTCGGCCGCCCGGCGCTCACGGTTTCCGAGGGCTGGGTGGACAAGGGCGTGGCGATCACCTTCCTGCGCGCGGTGGACCGCAAGAGCCTGATGCTGTTCGTGCTACTGCTGGTGGTGTGCATCTTCTTCCTGGCCAACGCGGCGACCGCCGCCGAACGCGCTAGACGCACCGATTTGGGGGTGCTGGCGTGTCTGGGCTGGTCACGCCGGCAGCTGTTCGCGCTGGTGCTCGGGCAGCAGGCGCTGGTCGGCGCGGTCGCCGGGCTGGCCGGCACCGCGGTGGCGGCCGGGCTGGCGCCGGTGTTCGGGCTCCACGTGGGCTGGTGGCGGTTGGCGGTGATCACCCCGGTCGCGGTGGTGCTGGCGTGTGCCGCGGGGCTGCTCGCCGCACGCCGCGCGGCGCGCTCTCGCCCGATCGACGCGGTCGCCGCACCCGTCATGATCGGACGCCGGGCCAGGCCGGTGCGCTCGGTATTCACGCTGGCCGCCGCGAACCTCCGGCGAGTGCCCGGCCGCACCCTGGTCGGCGCCGCCGGGTTGTTCGTCTCGATCACCGCGCTCACCATTCTGGCCGGGCTCACCTGGGCATTTCGAGGGGTGCTCGTGGGGAGCCTGCTCGGCAACGCGATCAGCCTGCAACTACGCGCCGCCGACTACCTCGCAGTCGCGCTCATGTTGGTGCTCGCCGCGTTCTCCATCGCCGACGTCGTCTACCTCAACGTCAGCGAACGCGCCGAGGAGATCGCCACCCTGGCCGCGCTCGGCTGGCGGGCGGGCACCATTCGGCGGCTGTTCGCCACCGAAGGACTGCTCATCGCGCTGACCGCCAGCCTGGCGGGCGCGGCGCTCGGGGCGGTGTTCGTGCTGAGCAGTTTCACCGCCTCAGCCTGGGCCACGATCGGGGTCGCGGCCGGCGCCGCGGCCTGCGGGCTGCTCGTCACCGGCGCGGCGATCACCGTGCCGCTAGCCGTGCTGGGACGACGCTCGCCGGCCGCGGCGCTGTCCGCGGCCGAGTAGCGGCGAACTCAGCCGTCCGAGCGCAGCCCCGTCACCCGCCGCAACACCCGCTCCGGATCGGCCGCGGCCGCGACCGCGACGTCATCGACCACCCGCCCGTCCGCCAGCCGGACAACGCGGTCACAGCGCGCGGCGACGGTCATGTCGTGCGTGGCGATCAGCACCGTCATCTCCCGCTCGTCGCGCAGCCGCAGGAGCAGATCGATCACCTCGGCGCCGGTCGCGGTGTCCAGGTTGCCGGTCGGCTCGTCGGCCAGCAGCAACCGCGGCCCGCCCATCAACGCGCGCGCCATCGCCACCCGCTGCTGCTCGCCGCCGGACAGCTGCCCCGGCAAGGCGCCCACGCGGTGCCCCAGACCGACCACATCGAGCAGCTCGCGGGCGCGGGCCTGCTTGTCGAAGCCCGTCCGAAACGGCAACACCGCAGCGATCACATTGTCCAACGCCGACAGCGCCGGCAGCAGCAGGAACCGCTGGAACACGAACCCGACCGTTCGCCGGTAGTCGACAAGCTCCCGGTTAGTCATCGCCGTGACATCCTGCCCGCCGACCACGATCCGGCCCGCATCCGGCCGGTCCATGCCACCGACCAGGTGCAGCAGCGTCGACTTACCCGACCCGGACGGCCCGCACAGCGCCACCGCCGAGCCATGCTCCACGACGAGGTCGACGTCCGTGAGCGCAGGGACCTCGCCCGCGCCGGAGGCGAAGCGGCGCGACAATCCCGTCGCTGTCACCCTGCCAGCGTCGTCCTTGCCGGCGTGCGTCACCCGACCTCCCCAGAATCTATACTCTGTGACAAGGTATCAACGTCAGCGCTCGACGTCAGCCAGCGCTGCACAATCGAGACCTGCTCCAGCCAACCGCCGTCGAATCGGGTGAGGATGCCACTCCACCACGCCGTGCTGGCCATGCTCACCGAGAACGACAGCTACGGCTACCAGCTCAAGACCAAGTTCGAGACAGTCATCGGCCCGCAGTGGGGTGGCCTCAACATCGGCCACCTCTACCAAGTGCTGGATCGCCTGGTCCGCGACGACTACGCCACCCGCGAACGCGTCGAACAACAGACCCGACCCGACAGACACCTCTACCGCATCACCAACACCGGCCGCGACGAACTCGAACGCTGGCTCGCCGAAGGACACGTCCGCTCCAGCGGCTACCGCGACGAACTCATCCTCAAACTCTTCGCCGCCGCCCAGCTCGGTGACACCGCGCTCGCCACGGTCGTGGCCGCCCAGCGCCGCGCCTACCTCGCCGAACTCGCCACCCTCGAACAACTCCGCCGCCAGCACGCCGATGACCCACTCGTCAGCCTGCTACTGAAGAGTGCGCGACTGCACACCGAGGCGGACTTGAAGACCACCGACGCCGCCGAGCACGCGCTCGCCGGACTCGCCCAGCCGAGCCCCGACTCGGCCATCGCAGCCTCCTCGACCTCACGCCATGCGCGCAGCGGTCGCACCGAGCAGCGCACCGGATAGGCCAGCCACGGCGGTCCACCGCCCGATGTTGAACATCAGCCGAGGCTACTTCGACGCCAAGCAGGACCCGAACCAACCGCGGGCGATAGGTCTGGAATCCACCACGTCCCTCCGGGGCCACGCAAGCTTGACATCGCCAGCGGCAGAGTTCACGGGGGCTCGCTGTCAATCACGCTGTGAGTCGTTAGGTGGCTCCCAGCTGACGCAGCCCGGCCAGGTCCTACCTACCCCACCCCGCCGCGACGATGCGTGCAGACAAGTAGCTCCGCCGTGCCGGGGTCACCCGGGTGACACCGTCAGCAAGTCATCACCAGCTCCGACGAAACTGTCGCGTACATGCGTGCCACGCAGCGAGCGTTGCAAACACGGCAGGCATGCAGGTCGCACACATCGTCCCGAGCAGTGAATTTGACGACGCCAGTTTCGTGCACGGCGTCGTCCTGCCCGTCGACGGCGGCCGCGCCGCGGTCTGAGCAACCGCACGAACGAAGGGAACACTCATGACCCAGCACGCCGAGGTCCCGCACGGCGCGCTCGCCGACAAGGTCGCGGTCATCACCGGCGCGACCTCGGGGATGGGGCTGGCCACCGCGACGCTGTTCGCTCGCGAGGGCGCGCACGTCTACATCACCGGACGGCGTAAGGACAGACTCGACGATGCCGTCCACGCCATCGAGGGCATCGCCGCCGGATCGGTGACCGGCGTCCAGCCGACTCCGGCGAGCTTGACGACGTCAACCGCCTCTTCGACGTCATCCGCGCTGGCCACGGTCGGCTCGACGTGCTCTACGCCAGCGCGGGGATCGGCGCGCTCGGCGAGCCGCTCGAGGCGGTGACCGAGCAGTCGTTCGACTCGGTGTTCGCAGTCAACGTGCGCGGCACGGTGTTCACCGTGCAGAAGGCAGTGCCGCTGATGACCCACGGCGGCTCGATCGTCCTCAACGGCTCGGCCGGTGCTACGAAGGGCGTGCCTGGCACGAGTGTCTACGCGGCGAGTAAGGCCGCGCTGCGCTCGCTGGTGCGCACGTGGACCGCCGAGTTGTCTGGCCGCAGGATCCGCGTCAACCTGCTCAGTCCGGGACCGATCGACACGGCGACCTTCGACGGCATCCCTGACGTGTTCCGCGAACAGGTCGCGGCGATGGTTCCGCTCGGACGTATGGGCCGCGCGGAGGAGATCGCGTCCGCAGTGCTGTTCCTCGCCACCGATCAGTCCAGTTTCGTCCAAGGCTCGCAGCTTTCCGTCGACGGCGGCCTGGCCCAGATCCGAGCGCGCCCGAAACGGGGAATCCCATGAGCCGGCAACAGATGTCCGCGGTCCAGTACGACGAGTACGGCCCGCCCCTAGTGCTGCACCGCGTCACCGCGCCAGTCCCCGAACTACGGCCCGGCCACGTCTTGGTTCGCGCCGCCGCCTCGAGCGTCAACGGCGCCGACGTGACCGTTCGGGCCGGGCACCTCAAGGTATTCACCGGGCGCAGATTCCCACGCGGGACCGGCTTCGACTTCGCCGGCGACCTGGTCGCTGTCGCCGACGACGTCACCGACTACCGCGCAGGCGACGGCGTGTGGGGCTTTCTCAACGGGCTCAAGCAACGCCCCACCGCCGCTGCCGCCGAATACGTCCTCGCGGGCGTCAAGGACGTCTCCCGGCGACCCCTCACGCTCGCCGCGACCGACGCCGCCGCGCTGCCGGGCGCGGCCGGAGCCGCCCTGGCGACACTCGACACCGTCGGCCTCCAGGCCGGCGAACGGATCCTGGTCCGCGGCGCCGCGGGCGGCGTCGGCACCGCCACCGTCCAGCTCGCCGCAGCCCGAGGCGCCGAGGTCACCGCGCTGGTCCGCGAAACCCACCTTGACCGAGTCCGCGAACTCGGCGCGCACCACGCCCATGACTACAGGTCGACACCACCGGCCGATCTAGGCGAGTTCGACGTCATCGTCGACCCGGTCGGCAAGAACCTGCGCGCCTACCGCCGCCTACTGCGTCCGGGCGGGCGGATGGCCGCCATGATCGTCAACGGTCCGAGCCAGTTCGGCTACCTCGCCGCATCCACCATCCACGGCAAACGCCGCGTCCGCTTCATGCGAAGCCCACCCAGCGGCATCATCCTCGCCAAGCTCGCGTCCCTCGTCGACGACGAGGCAATCGCCCCCGTCATCGACGGCATATACGACCTAGACGATGCAGCAGCCGCGCACCGATCCCTCGAAGCCGGCGGCGGATTCGGCAAACGCGTCATCCGCTCCACCTAACCCGCGCCGATGACAACGAAGCCATGCTGATCCATATGCGCAGTCGAGCGCATCCGCGACCATGCCCGTATCGACGGGTACGCGCACGGCTCCGCGTTCCGCGGACCGCGCCAGACGGTTCAAGGCTGGGGTGTCGAGCGTGGCGCGATAGTGAGGCGGAGTATGCGGTCTACGTGGCGGTTCAGCGTCCTGGGAAGCGGCGGGTTTGCCGGCCGCGGCGAGTTAGTGCAGGTTCCCCAGGATGATCTTGGCTATGGCGACATCGTGGCTGTAGTTGCCCCGGAGCTCGTTGTCGGTCAGGCCCTGCACTTGGACGCAGCGCGAACCGACCTTGATCGCGAGCCCGATGCTGTAACCGAAGGCTTGATCGCCGATACCGGACACCGGGGCCACGGTCCCATTACCGTCTGATTGCTGCAGGCCGGCCCAGCAGTTCGGGATGCTGAGCACGTCCACTTCGAGCGCTTGAATGTCGACAGGGTCGGTGTGCTTGCCGGTGTTGGCGTAGTTGCACTGGTCCCAGCCGGCAGTGATCTGCTTGGGAGTCGCCGCGCCGTATGTCACTTGGTTGATCGACGAAGCCTGGGCTGACGTCAGCAGAGAGCAGACATTGACGCTTCCGGAGCCACCTCCCGGCGCGGGGCTGGCCGAGGTGGAAGCCGAGGTGGATGCTGAGACGGATGCCGAGGTAACCCCCGTCTGACTAGCGGATGCACCCGCGGGAGACGACCCGGCCGGTGCCGGACCGCTCGGCGTTCCCGACTTGTCCGAACTGCACGCGGCCAGGACTGCACCCGTAGCGACGATGGAGATCGCGAGCCCGATCCGGCCGGCTTGTGTTTGGCCCATGGCGTAAGCAGACCCGACGGATGTAATGGCTCGGTAACTCTGATCGGATGTTGTAGCCACACGCCAAACCTGGTCGGTCCGTGCGCCACCTACGGCCTCATCTGCGCGAGGGACTCGCTGCCGGGCGTGCGCGCGCCACGCGGCGTCGACGGCTCCGCCGCGATCTTCGTGCGGCTACGCACGGTGGACGTCGGACGAGGCACAACTGACGCCGGCTTGATCACGCAGACGCGCCGACCGCCGACTACGGTCGCCGGCGTCGCCGTCAGTTGGTAGCAGAGGCGGCGTCGTTATGTTGCACGTGACGGCGGCATGACCGTGCCGACGGTACGCACTTGTCGGCGGCGCGTGCGGATGCTCCGATCCGACAGCGGCAGTTCCGGCAGACCTTGCTATCGCCAGCGGCTGAGTATCCGGTGGAGGGCCGACCGCTTCACGACACTGTCGAAGTTTTCCTGCCGCACTTCGCCGTTCTCTGAACAGATGCACTCGCTGCTCATCTCCGGCAACGAGACCTCTTCGCTTGGGCAGCCCCAGTGGCACGGACAGCCGCAGATCGTCACGAACTCTCTGTCTCCCAGCAAGCCAAACGTGCGAGCCGAGCCGATGTGTTGGCAGTGGCGGTGCTGGAAGACTCGGCAGTCTTCGGTCCACTCGCGTCGCGCCAGCAGCGGCGCGGGCAATCTTGCCATGGGCTTGATCTTAGGTCGGCCCTCACGCCCGGCGTAGTCCCGAGGCACTCTGACACATCCAAGATCATCCGACCCACCTGTCATCGGCACGACTGCACTATGTCCGCGGCGTGACCGTGCTCAGCGCCGCCGTGACCGCCGCTGCGACATGTTCAGCAGATTCCCGGACAGGACGAGCAGCATCCCGATGAGCGTGAGTGCTATGCCTTCGGGATAGCCGGTGATGCGCAGGACTGCGCCGCTTATGAACAAGCCGCCGCCGATGAGCACAAGCGTCCACGCGCCAGGGCTCGCTCTTCGCCGCGCACGCTGGATCATGGCACGGCCGCGCATCGCCCGCTCGTCGGCAGGACCGTTACGTGACAGCGGCGCTGACAGTGAGCGTGTTAGCTGGACTGCCGTCGACGTATGCTTGAAGGTCGGGCGGTGAGCATCGGTCGGCGTTAGGTTCGACTGTTGGGACCGTTGGCTGCCTGGCGTAGCACTCGGTCGAAATAGGCGCGCAGCGCCGGCGCAACGGCCGGCGCCAGTCCGGCCAGAGCGGCTGTCGTGCGGTCGGAATAGATGGCGAATCGCTCGCGCTCGATGCCACGCACGATCGCGCGTGCGACCACGTCCGGACTCGTTACCTTCACAGTGGCGCTGATTGCGGTCGTTTCGGCAGGTTGGAACTTGAGGTCTTCGGTGAGCTGGGGGGTGTCGACATCGCCGGGGAATACGCATCCGACGTGGACGCCGAGGGGCGCGAACTCGAAGCGAAGCGCCTCCATCAAACCGCGCACAGCGAACTTGGCTGGTGCATAGGCCGTGTAGCCATAGATCCCGAACAGCCCCGCTGCCGAGGAGATCGCGACGATCGATCCACGTCGGCGTGCTGCCATCGGTCCTGCCACCGCCCGTACGGCGTGCAACGTCCCGAAGTAGTCCACCTCCATGAGCCGGCGATACACCTCCAAGTCGAGCTCGAGGAATCGCCCGGGACGCGACTGGCCGGCCGAGGTAAGCAGGACATCGCACGGCCCCGCCTCGGCGACGAACCCGTCGATAACCGAGACGAGTGCGGCGCGGTCGCAGACATCGACGGCGGCCACCCGAACGTCCGCGCCCGCGCGGGTCAATTCCGCCGCGACGGCTTCGAGTCGGTCAGTCCCGCGCGCGATCAGAGACAAGCGCGCCCCCCGCGCAGCCATCGCATGCGCAGCCGTCAGGCCGATCCCGCTCGACCCGCCAGTGATCACGACGTGCGCATCAGGCAACCTGGTCACATCGACACCATGACAGAGGTCTGCGAGTTGGTCGCGCCGGAGACGATCACCTTGACGTGCGAGCAGCAAGCCACGGATTACCAGTAATCGTCGTCGCCTGCGCGGACTGCGGCGTGTCCGGTCGTTGCCTGGCGCTCCGCCGCCGGTTGTCGCAGCGAGGGTGGTGCCGGCTCGACGACGTGAATCGCCCGCTTCGCGTAGTGCTAATAGTGGTACTATAATAACGTGGCGCAAGTGGACCGGGTCGTCGCTGCAATGCGCAGGAATCCGGTCGGCGTGCGCTACTCGGACTTGATGAAGGTGTGCGTGTACTACTTCGGTGATCCACGTCAGCAAGGCGGCTCGCACGCGGTGTTCAAGACACCGTGGCCCGGCGATCCGCGCGTCAACATCCAGTCAGAGAAAGGCAAGGCCAAGGCCTACCAGGTCCGGCAGGTGCTCCGAGCGATCGCGAAGCTGGAGGATGGACAATGACCACCCAGATCGACGCGGTGAACACCGCGCACTACACCTATCGCGTCTCGTGGTCGGCCGAGGACAGCGAGTTCGTCGCGACGTGTTTGGAGCTTCCGTCACTGTCCTGGCTCGCCTCGACGCAGGTCAAGGCGCTGTCCGGAATGCGGAAGCTCGTCGATGACGTCGTCGCGGACCTGGCCGCCAACGGCGAGGAGGTGCCGATCCCGCTCGCCGACCGCCACTACTCCGGCCGCTTCAACATCCGCATCTCACCCGATCTGCACCGTGAGCTCGCCCTCAAGGCTGCAGGCCACCACATGAGTCTGAATCGCTTCGTCAGCGACCGGCTAGCACGCGACTGAAACAACTCGGGGAAGCCCAGCGGTCTCCAGAGCCGAACCACACACCCGCTCGACCCGTCGGACACGCCAGGAATTACTGCCACACCGGCGCGCATGTCGGCGGCGTAACCGTGTGAACGGTTACTGCTACGGCGAGAGGTGTGAGTAGCTGACGATGATGCAGCGACCGGACGGGGTGATGTCGTAGTTCACTGCGTAGTCGTCCGGCGTGGGTCCGGACTTCGGCGGGCCGACTGCCGGGGGGCAGTCGAGGGGTTCGGCGTTTAGCACGAGGTGATATCGGTACGGCAGTGCGCGCGTTTCGTTCCAGCCCATCCCCATCCCGCTCGGCACGTCCCCCAGCGTGGGCTCGGGGCATGCCGGGTTGCGGCATCCTTGGAGCTTGACCGATCCTTCGCAGATCGATCTCGGGCAGTCACGGAGTGTCACGTCCGCTCGGTTCGAGTTCGTGAACGTGACTTCGACGCCCGACTTCTTGGTTCCGCTGCATGACGTGGACACGAGGGCGACGCTGAGGGCGAGCACGGCAGCGAAGATCACCGCAGGCGGCCGGCTCCCAGACACGAATTGATCATTACGCGAGCGCGCGACGGCACCCTGAGGCGAACGGCCTACAAGACGTCGGGATAAGTCCCAACCCCGCGTGTATTCGGCGAGAGCGCACTCATGACGGCGGCGAGACCATGCAACGGTACGCACCATGTCGGCGGCGATACAGTGCGCTTTCGCGTGATCTGAAGCGCGCGTACTTATACGTTGGCGCCGGCCCGGCGAGGCGGCTTCAGGCGCTCGAGAGCCGTCTCAACGGACGGCGTGTCAAGTCAGCATCCAGCGAGCACGAGGCGCACAGATCGGACCGTCTGTGTTCGCCTTCGATGTGTGCTGTCGTCGATGTGGACGATGGCGAGCGACTCGACGCTTGTCCGAGCGCGGGTAGCGCGTCGGGTGCTGACCAGGTCAGGTCGGTGATTAGCAGCCCGCGGCTGCCGGGATCGGCGTGGGTGTGGGAATCGCCGCCGCGGGGGCGGTCTGGGTCTGCTGACGCTGCGACATTCTGAGCAGGAGACCGCTGACGACGATGGTCGCAGCAGTGATCATCCACCCGGATGCGTGCACGCCGTATTGCTTGGTGACCCAGCCGAACGTGAGCGCGAAGGGGAGGAATCCGATCCAGGAGATCGTGCCAGCCCCGGACGCGACACCGGCGCGGATCGCGGAGGGCACGGCGTCGTGCAGCGCAGCGCCTGCGTGGATGCCGGCTATCCCGATGAGCAGCGCCAGGACGACCTGCGCCGCGATCACGGCGGCGATGGAGCTGGCGGTGTTGAGCACCACGCTGGCCGAGATCATCAGGGCGACCAATATGAGCACGGTTTTTGTCTCGGTCATGCGGATCTTTCCGGCCAGCAGCCCGCCGATGCCGAGCGTGGACACGAGGCCGGCCCAGTACGGTCCGAACAGAATCGCGGGCGCGGCCATGGCGACCAGCCAGAGCGGTCCGAACTCGAAGATGATCTGCGTGATCAGCGACGTGAGCGCGCCCAGGACGATCAGCGGCAGGACCGTTCCGCGTTGGGTGATCGTTCGGTAGGTGACGGCGATGTGGTTGCGCAGCGGCACCCGGTCGCCGCTCTTGTGCAGCTGTGGCTCGTCGAATCGCAGGTACGCGATGACCGCCAGCGCGGCGAAGGGGACGGAGAGGAAGTAGGTCAGTCTGGGGCTTGTCGCGCCGGCCAGCGCTCCACCGGCCAGCGAGCTGATGACCATGGCCAGGCTCTCGAGGAGCCGGACCCGGCCGATGCGGGCCGGGTACGCGTCGCTGCTGCCGGTTTCCTCGACGACGGTGTCGTAGACGATGGATTCCACGGTGCCGGAGTAGGTCGCGAAATAGGCGCCGAGGATGAGCGCGCTGACGATGTATAGCGGCACGTTGTTGCTCAGCCCGCCGACCAGCGAGCAGGTCATCAACGCGACGGCAGACACGATCAACAGCCCGCGGCGACTCCACCGGTCGGCCAGGATCCCGGTGGGCACCCCGAGGATGGGTGTCACGACCGCGTAGGCAGCCGCCACCAGGCCGACGGATGCCGCGGTGAAACCGATCTGGGTCATGAACAGCTTCTCGACCGGGACCCACAGCATGGTGCCCTGCAGCGCCAGGCCCACGTGCAGTGGGCGGAGCCGCGTCGGCAGGGAGCCGGCGGCCGTCCGGTGGCTGTTCTCAGGCCTTACGGCTTGCGCGATTGTCGTCATGCATGTTGAGACGACAGCCGCCGCGTTTCTCATCGGACGCGGTATCCGACAGCGCTGGCTGGGCATCCGGCCGCCGGCGGAACATGGCCACTAGGACCACCGGAACGTGCCCACGGTTGCGCAGCGCCCGCAGCGCGAGACCGTACAACCACAAGACATCGCCGGGGCCGACCCGAACGGCGTCGCCACTGCGGAACTCGAGCTCGACCTCGCCACGATCAACCTCCACGAGCGCATCGCGCCACTCGGCTGCGTCGTAGGGCCGCTCGCATCCGGGCTCAAGGACGTGGACCCGGACCCCGAAGCTGGACGATAAGGCTCGCCACAGCAGGTCGAGCCGCTCGCCATCGGCGTGACCCTCGTCTGTCATGGCTAGGACACCGCCAGCGTCGCTGGCAGACCGAATGCGGGAAACACGCGCGCATCGAAGGTGGTGATCTCGACCAGCTCCCCGGCCTCGATGCGTAGCACGTCCAGCGTGGTCGCGCGGTACTGCGACTCCCCCCAGGCGCGCACGTAGTTCGCCGCGGCCGGCTGACCATTGGCCCGCACAGGCACCAGGCGCCAGTCCCCGGGATTGTCTGCCCCGAACAGGTCGTCGAAGAAGCCGGCGACCGCGACACGGCCGTCGAAGCGAGCCAGCTGCGGAGGCATGCTGAACCGGGCGTCCTCGCCCAAAAGGGCGATCACGGCCGGCGCATCGGCTCGGGCATGGGCATCCATGTAGCGCTGCACGAGCAGCCGCTCCTCCTCGGTGGGCGTCGTAATTGGTGACCACTCCAGCCGACCGGGCCGGCCGAGTTCCCGCATCCGGGCCCGGGCTCGCTGCAGCGCGCTGTTCACCGCGGCGACGCTGCCATCGAGCGCCTCGGCGGTCTCGCTCGCCGACCAGCCCAACACGTCACGCAGGATCAGCGCCGCCCGCGGGCGCGGCGGAAGATGCTGGATCGCGGCCAGAAAGGCCAGCTCGATCGTCTCTTTGGCCACGACCACGGCGTCCGGCTCGTCATCGCGCGACGCCACACTCTCCAGAAGGTGGTCGGGGTACGGCTGCAGCCACGGCACCTCGTCGAAGGACGGCCTCCGATCAAGCACCGGCGAGTCATCGACCACCCGGACCCGACGCCGGCCGCGTTTGATGGCATCCAGACAGGCGTTCGTCGCGATCCGGTACAGCCACGCCCGCAACGTCGATCGGCCCTCGAAACCCGAACGGTTAGCCCAGGCCCGCGCAAACGTCTCCTGGACCAGGTCTTCGGCGTCCTCGAAGTTGCCCAGCATCCGGTAGCAGTGCACGCGCAACTCACGCCGATGGCGGTCGGTCAGCGAAGCGAACGCCGACGGGTTGCCCGTTCGCACAGCAGCTACCACCGCCGACTCCTCACCGATGGCCGGCGTTGCGCCCGTCTCCGACACGTGTATCTCCTCGTCAAGGTGCTCTTCCGCGAGAACACACATCATGAGACGACTGATCGGCCCAATACTCATCGAACACCCGCGCCGGCCACGAGGTTTCGCCACCGACCTCGAGCCCGCGACCAAACCTTGGGAATCGGTGACCGCGCGCCGGAGCGCGGCGTGTCCGGTCGCTTGCATTCGGCGCGCGACACACCGATGCGCCGTTGGGAACGACGCTGGCGGACCGTAGCGTCTACGGGTCGTGAGGGTGCGCGTTGCTCGACAGCCGTGGGTTGCCATTTTGTTGGCAGCTGGGCTCGTCGGTTGTACGGGCTCGTCGGCGCCGAAGACGCCGTTGAACGCACGTAGTGGCGATCTGACGTCTCCGGCAATATCGGCTACCGCCCCTGGGTCGGTCAAGCCCGCCGTGGACCCTGTCCTTCTGAGGTTGGCCAGATTCGCCCATCGCGACGCGATCTCCTACGGCGATCCTCATGGTTCGGCGGAGGCCGTGAAGACAAGCTATCGAGCGGCCGAACGTGTCGTGCTGGGCGGTGACATCAGCACCAAGCCTGGCGGCGCAACACAGGTATGGGTCATTCAGTTGCACGGAAACTTCGTCTGCGACGACTGCGTCGGGCTTACGAAAGCCAAGCCGCCGAACGGTATGGCCGTAGCCCTCGTCATCAACGCGCGGACCTTCAGAGGTTATGACGCTGCCTTCAGCCGCGAACCGCATGATCTGTCGGCTCTCGGGACCGTCATTCAGTTGGATATGTGACGAATGCCTATGAGACGACCTCGGCCAAGCGGCTGTGCGATCCCGACAACACTGGGCGCCTCGAGTTGCACCTCAACGGCTGGAACGCGCAGATCAGGGCGGGGTCGTGCTCGTGTGAGTGCGTCTCACGCTGGGTGCTGGTCCACCCACCTTCGATGGCAGTGGCCACGAGCACGGCGGTGATCGCCGCGAGCGTCAACGGCATGGCGCCGCTCTCGCCGTTGTGCGGGTAGTTCGCCCTGTACCAGAACATGATCACGAATGCCGTCGAGGCCGCCGCAACTGCCGAGGCATGCGTTCCCAACTCGCTTCCGGACTGGGCGGCGCGGACACCCAGAACCACGGCCGCGACGGGCGGGGCGAAGACCAACCGAACTCGTCGTGCGCGAGAGCGTTGCTTGCGGCGCCGTGCTGGACGCGCTCGCGATCAGTGCGTGCCTTGGGTGCCGACAAACGTCATCGCGGCGGGGCTGACGCCGGCGGCGTCGCTCGCCTCGCCGGTCAGCTGGCGATGCATGGCGTGCAGCCGCCGCACGTCGCGAATGACCAGGCCAACCGATACGAGCACCGCGACCAACAGCACGTTGGCGATGATGATCCCCACGACCATGGCTGGCCTCCCCGATGCGGCCGCAAGCGGCTCCGATGCCATCAAGGGTGCACCCGGGCCACGTCGACTAGCCAGAGTCTTTGGTACCCAAGTACATGCCCACGAGGTCCGGCAGCGCGACTGTCGCGCCGGCCGAAGTCCGAGGCGTCGGTCGGCGCACCAACGCGCCGCGGCCGGACAGCAGCCATTGAAGGCCCAACGCGACGGCGAGCCCCGCAGCGCCCGATGCCCCGACACTTGTCCTTCCTGGCGTGCGCCCAGTGACACGGGCATCGGCAATATGGTGGGGTTGATCATGGTCGCGACGAGCGCAAGAACGATCAATCTGGAGCGATAACGCGCGAGTCAGGTTGCGACGAGGAGCCGCGTATAACGAGGGATCCCGGGCGGGCTCTGCGCCGGGCCAGCGGTTGCGTTCCGTGACGAATCTGGCCGTCGCTTGTCAGCTGTGCGGCCGCGTACGGGCAGATTCCGATGGCCGTCAACAGCGCACCGATCTTTGTTCCGGGTCACCGGTGGTCGCCGTGGCCTGTGGCCCGCTCGGGCCGGGCGTTGGGGCGCAATGCGATTGAGCACAATCGGACGTCGCACCGGTCAGGAGCGGCCGGTGATCCTCGGCTACATCGTGGACGGCGCGAACCTGGTGACCCTGGCGATGAACGGCTGGGGCGAAGGAGAGCCGGCGTGAAGGCTGAACCTCCAGGCACACCCGCAGGCCCGGGTTCAGCACACGGACGGGACCCGCCAGGTCGTCGCCCACGCGGCAACCGGACCGGAGCGGGCCGAGCTGTGGGACCAGGGGCGGTCAGTGGACAAGGATCTCGACGGCTGCGACGGGCTACGGCCGGTTCCTCGTCGAACGCTCCTGTCTTCGACAGACCGTGCGGTTCGGCTGAACCCCTCCGCGCGTCTTCCTCCCGGTGTCGCCGAAACGACCGCGGCGCAGTGACGAGACCGGGGAGGAAGAGCGGGCGGTGTTCGTGCTGCGCGACGGATCGGGACGCAGTCTGCCGCCGTGAGTGCGTTCAGTTCAGCTGGACGCCGCTTGCGAATCGGTGACGTCGTCCGCGCGAGCGCGGTGGCCCCAGCGGGCGGCTTCCGATGTCCGCCTTCCCGTCGAACGACTAATCGTCGGCGGGCAGCAGGTCGGCTACCAGCTTCTCGGCACGCAGCCTGATGTCGTCGCGGATTGCCCGGACGTCCTCGAGGTCGCGATCCTTCGGATCGTCGACCTCCCAGTCCTCGTACCGCTTGCCCGGGTAGTACGCGCAGGACTCCCCGCAGCCCATCGTGACGACGACATCGGCGGCCCGGACGTTGTCATCGGTGAGCAGTGTCGGCGTCTGGTCGCTGACGTCGATGCCGACCTCGGCCATCGCGGCGACGATCTGCGGGTTGAGTGCGGTGCCGGGGTCGCTGCCGCGCGAGAGCACGGTGATCCGGTCGCCGGCGAGGTGCCGCAGGAAGCCGGTCGCCGCGACGCTGCGGCCGGAGTTGTGGATGCAGGACACGAGGACGACGGGCTTGCGCTCGGGCATCGGGGTAGTGCCTTCCAGGTTCGTCGAGTCGGGATCAGTTCACTGGCAGCCGGAAAGCGCGGGCGCGGTGCGGGACGACGACCTCGTCCGCGGCCTCGGCGATGTCCGGATACAGCACCCACACGATCAGCACGCCCACGACGAGGCCGATCAGCTGCGCCCCGACGAAGGACGGCACCGAACCCGGGGCGATGCCGGCAAACGTGTCGGAGAACATCCGCGGGACGTCGGCGGCGATGTTGGCGAAGAACGTGCTCGACGTGAAGAAGTACCCGGCCGCGACGATCGCGCCCACTGCGGGCGCCGCCAGGACGCCACGCTGGGTGCGGGCGAGGGCGAAGATGAGCGCGATCAGGATCGCGGTCGCCGCGATTTCGCTGACGAAGTGCGGGCCGGTCGCGCGGTCCTTGTGCGACAGGCCCTGCGGCACCGCGAACATGACGTTGGACAGCAGCGCCCCGCCGATGCCGCCGGCGCACTGGGCGCCGGCGTAGGCGCCGACGTCGCGCAGCGAAAGTCCGGCGCCGGCCGAACGCCCCAGCATCCAGTCCGCGGCCGACACCAGCGGGTTGAAGTGCGCCCCGGACACCGGGCCAAGCATCAGGATCAGCGCGGTCAGCGCGAAGCCGGTGACCAGCGCGTTCTCCAGCAGCTCCAGCCCGACGTCGTTCGGGGACAGCTGCGTCGCGGCGATGCCGGAGCCGATGACCGATGTCATCAGCAGGCCGGTGCCCAGGAACTCGGCGAACAGGCGGCGGCCCAGCGGCTGCGCGGAAGGGTCGGTCACGACGCAATCTTGACGCACCGCCAATAGCTCAGTCAAACTTGAGACAATGACCATTGACCCGGACTCCGACATTCGGCGCAGGGCGGCCATCCACGCCGCGCTCGCCGATCCCGCCCGGCTGGCCATCGTGGACACCCTCAGCTTCGGCGACGCCGCGCCGTCGGAGTTGCAGCAAGCGGTCGGCATGCCGTCCAACCTGCTCGCGCACCATCTCAAGGTTCTCGAGTCGGTCGGTCTGCTCACCCGCAACCGGTCGGAGGCGGACCGGCGGCGCACCTATCTGCACCTCGTCCCCGACGTCCTCGACAGTCTCGCGGTCACGGGCATGCGACGCGCCGAGCGCGTGGTCTTCGTCTGCACCGGCGCTTCGGCACGCTCCCAGCTCGCGGCGGCGCTGTGGCGGCGGGCGAGCAGCATCCCGGCCGCCGCTGCCGGAACCCACCCGGCGGACCGCATCGATCCGGGTGCCGTCGACACCGCGCACCGGCACGCCCTGCCGTTGCGCCGGGTCCGCCCGCAGCACCTGGACGAGGTGCGCGACGACCGCGACTTCGTCATCACCGTCTGCGACCACGCTCACGAGGAGCTCGGCTCGCTGCCCGACCTGCACTGGTCGGTCCCCGACCCCGTCCCGGTCGGCACGCCGGCTGCGTTCGACGCCGCCCTCGACGAGCTGACGCACCGCGTCAACGGCCTCGCGCCGCGGCTGGCCGCCTCGTAAACCAGTTCCGGCCGGTCACCAGCTGTTCAGCGCGTCGCCGCCCGGTGCTGGGTGTCTGGTCAGGCGCGGTCCGGACCGTCAGGAGCGTGCGGATCGCCTTGATCGCCGAAACGTTCACACCAGCGGTGAACGGTGTCGTCAACTCCGTCCGGCAGGTTGCGGACCGGCTCGCGCAGCGCGGCCACGATCCGGTGATCGTCGCGCCGAGCGGCGCCACGTACGAGACGCCCAGCGGGGGCTCGATCGAGGTCGTCACCGTCGCGTCGATGGCCGTTCCGGGTTACCGGGAGCTGGCCGTCGCGCGACCGGGCGCCGACGTCGTCGGCATCCTGCGCGACGTGCAGCCGGACGTCGTGCACCTCGCGTCTCCCGCGGTACTGGGCTGGGCCGCCGTGCAGGCCGCGGCCGAGCTGGACATCCCGTCCGTCGCGGTCTTCCAGACGGACCTGTCGGCGTTCGCGCGGCGCTACCATCTCGGCCTGAGCACCCGGCTGGTCTGGGCGCAGCTGCGGCGCATCCACAACGCCGCCGACCTGACCCTCGTCCCGTCCAGCGCAACGGCGTACCAGCTGCGCCGGCAAGGCATCGGCCCGCTTGCGCTGTGGGCGCGCGGTGTCGACCGCGAGCTGTTCCACCCGGCTCGGCGCGACGACGCCTGGCACCGGTCGGTGAGCCGTGGCGGGCTGCTCGTGGGCTTCGTCGGGCGCCTCGCGCCGGAGAAGCGGGTGGAGCTGCTCGCACCGACGAGCCGGCTGCCGGGCGTCCGGCTCGTCGTCGTGGGCGACGGTCCGCGGCGCAAGTCGCTGCAACGCCTCATGCCCGATGCGGAGTTCACCGGGCAACTCACCGGTCCCGACCTCGGCCGGGCGATGGCCTCGCTCGACCTGCTCGTGCATCCGGGCGCCGACGAGACGTTCTGTCAGGTGGTGCAGGAAGCGCTGTGCGCGGGGGTGCCGGTGATCGCGACGGCGGCCGGCGGCCCGCTCGACCTGGTGCGGCACGGCGAGAACGGGCTGTTGTGGGCGGGCGAGGACGAGACGGTGCTCGCTGCGCAGGTTGCCGCGCTGCGCGACGACCCGATCGGCCTGGCGCGGCTGGCGATCAAGGCTCGTCCGTCGGTCGTGCACCGCACCTGGGACCGGGTCACCGACGAGCTGCTGGGGCACTACGCCCACGTCCTGCAGACCCGCCGCGGTGTCGCGCCGCAGCGCGGGCGCCGGGCGTCGTGACCGCCTGCGTGGTCAGCGGTTGATGCGCCGCGCCCGGGTGAGCTCGCGTTCGTGGAGCAGCCCGAAGGTGAAGCCGTTCTCCCCGGCCGCGCCGGCGGCCGCTCCCAGCCGGCGCAGGAACTCGGCCGCGACGATGCGGTCCTGGCGCTCGCCCAAGCGGTCCTGGGTCTCCTTCATGCGCTTCTCCAGCGATCGTGCCCGCTTGCCGAGCTGCGGGCCGGCGAGTTCGGCGATGTAGCGCGCGCGCTTCGCAGCCTTGCGGGCACTGTGCAGCGCGACGTCGCGGCCCGCGCCCTGCGGTGCGGCTGCGGTCCGCCGGCGGACCTTGCGTTCGGCCTTCGTGAGGTAGTTCGCGACGTTCGCCGCCGGCTCATCCGCGGCGAGGGGCAGCTGCTCGCGCCACGCGCGCAACTCGCCGAGCAGGGCGAAGTAGCGCTTGGTACGCATCAGGGCGGCGAGCTGGACGGACGCATCCTGCTCCTCGGCGGCGAGCGTCGCGTGGATGCGCGCGGCGACCGGGCCCATGACCAGTTCGGGCGGCAGCTCGGCCAGCGCATTGTCGAGGTGGCCGCGCAGCACGTGCCGGTCGCGCACCGCACCGAGCCCGGACGCGAACCAGTTGAGTTCGGCGTCGAGGGCCGTGGCCCGCTCGTCGTCGAACATGCTGCCCAGCACGCGCAGCACGCTTCGATAGCGGCGCGTGCCGACCCGAGTCGCATGGCTGGCGTCGTGGCCGCGCCGCAGTTCGATGTCGCCACGCACGATCGCGTCGACCTGCGCATCCAGGTAGGCGCCGAGCAACCCGGACAGCGTCGTGACGTCGTGCGGCTTCCTGCCCTCGACTTCGACGGCGCGCGCCAGCTTCGAGCTGCTCGGCGATGGATCGGCGCCGCGCTTGGTGAGCCAGCGCGCCACCAGCTCGAGCAACCGTTCGTCGCCCTCGACGAGCTCCACCTCGACCTCGCGCCAGTGCCGTGTGACTCCGACGTCGCGGATCTGCATCGCGGTGACGCTGTCGACCACGAGCTCCGCGAGCGGCGTCCCCACGTCGTCGAGCAGGCGGTGGATCTCGCGTTCGGTGACGAGCGTGGCCAGCGGCTGCAACGCCGCGCCGGCGCGCACCCCGTGCGTCGCCTCGCGCAGCTCGGCGGGCACGCCGCGGCCGCCCAACGGCAGCCGGATCTCGGTACGTGCATCGCCCGCGGGCACCTTCAGTTGCCAGCCCGCGTCGATGTCGCCGGTCCGCCGCCGCAGGGTCAGCCGACTGCGGAGCAGGTCCCGTGCCGCCGTGTCGAAGTAGCTCGTCTCCAGATGCACGAGCTCGCGCTCGACCGAGCCTTCGGGCATGGTGAGCTCGACCGGGTCGGGCAGCTCCCAGTCCGACGCGACGTCGAACTTCAGCTCGCGCTCGCGGTGCTCCTCCGCGACCCCGTCTGCCACAACCACTCCCCTCGCCCGGTTGCCCGCGCCTGCCGAACCCGCCGGGAGGCACAATCATCGGCATGTCACGGACGGGCGGGCTGGCGGCGGACGCCGTCGACGTAGCCCACACGCCCCCGATCGACCCCGCGGATCTCGAAGACCTGCTGCTGCCCGGCGAGCTCGAGCGGTTGTTCGCCGTGACCGCCGCTGCCGACCGGGCGCGGTTCGCGACCGGCCGCTCCCTGTCACGTCTGATTCTGTCACGAAGCCTGGGCTGCGCGGCGGGTGAGCTCACCTTCGATGTGTGCTGCCGAGCCTGCGGCGGATCGCACGGCAAGCCCCGCGCGCTGCTCGGTGGCGAGGAAGTCCGGCTGCACACCAGCATCAGCCACGCCGGGGAGTGGGTGCTGGTCGCGATCGCCACACGGCCGGTGGGCATCGACGTCGAACTCCGTTCCGCGGTCGGGTTCGACGGCTTCGACGCGGTCGCGTTGACGGCGGCCGAACGCCGCAGCCTGCGGCGGCGACCCTCGTCGTGGTCGCGGCGCGAGCAATCACGGGCCGATGCGTGGGCGCAGAAGGAGGCGCTGCTCAAGCTGCACGGCGTGGGCCTCACCCGTGACCCCAGCGCCGTCCACGTCGGCGTCTCGTCGGCCAATCGCGTCATGACCGATCCGCTCGACCCCGGCGCACCCGCTGCACTCGCCCAGGTCCCGCTGGACGACCGGCACCGCGGCTGGCTCGCGCTGGCCGCCGACCACGTGCCGCGTCTCGAACTGGTCAGCGGCGCGCAGCTCCTGGCAGATCGGGCAACTTACGCTCACTGAGCCAGCGCCCGAGCAGCTTGCGCACGTCATCGCCACCGGCTGCCGCCGCGTGCTCGATGAACGCCGTCGAGTCCACCGAGCCGAACCGGTGCTCGGCCACCCAGGACCGGATGAGGTCGAAGAACGCGTCGTCGCCGAGCTTGCTGCGCAGGGCGTGCAGCGTCAGCGCGCCGCGCTTGTAGAGGCGGTCGTCGAACATCCGGTCCGGGCCCGGGTCGACCGAGCACCAGGTCCTGCGCGAGCCCCCGCAGCCGCGTCCAGTGGCGCTCGGCGTGCGATCGCGCGCTCGGCCCACCGCTGCGCTCGGACCACAGCCATTCCGCGTAACAGGCGAACCCCTCGTTGAGCCAGATGTCGCGCCATCGCGCGACGGTGAGGCTGTTTCCGAACCACTGGTGCGCGAGCTCGTGCGCGATCCACCGCTCGTAGCCGCGCCGTCCGTCCACATGGTTGGCGCCGAAGACGGACAACGTCCTGCGCCTCGAGCGGGATCTCCAGCGGGTCGTCGGTGACCACCACCGTGTAGGTGCGAAACGGGTAGGGCCCGAACAACTCACCGAACACCCGCAGCATCTCGCTCTGCCTGTCGAAGTCCTTCGCCACGGGAGCCGCGAGCCGGGCCGGCCGGGCGATCCGCTGCACGACGCCGCCGTTGTCGATGTCGCACAGCTCGTAGTGGCCGACGTGCACGGCGGCCAGATAGCTCGCCATCGGCTCGGTCCGCTCGTACACCCAGGTCGCCGTGCCGGCATGCGGTCGCCACTCGGTGAGCGCGCCGTTGGCGACGACGGTGAACGGCGCGTCGGTGGTGACCGCGATGCGGTAGGTGGCCTTGTCCGAGGGCCGGTCGTTGCACGGGAACCAGGACGGCGCGCCGTTCGGCTGGCCGGCGACGAGCGCGCCCTCGTGCAACTCCTCCCAACCCACCTCGCCCCAGCGGCCACGGATCGGTTTCGGGTGTCCCGAGTACGAGACGACGACGTGCACCGAGTCGCCGGCCGGGCGCGGCCGGTCAAGTGTGATCACCAGCTTGTTCTTCCGCTGGACGTACTTCTTCGACCGTCGGCCGTCGACGGTCACCTTGCCGACCTGCAGCCCGGCGAGATCGAGGCTGAGCCGGGTGAGTGGTGCGCACACCGTGACGTCCAGGGCGGCGACGCCGTCCAGCCGGTTGGACGACGGCCGGTAGGTGAGCTCCAGGTCGTAGTGCGCGACGCCGTACGACTCGTCGCCGTGCTCGGGCACGTACGGGTCGCCCGCGTTCGAGGCCCGCGCGCTGGAACTCACCCGACCTCCGGCTCGCGCCATGGCCCGATCGGGTTGCCGATCCAACGCGTCCCGGCCGGCACCGCCTCACCACGCATCACCAGCGAGGCCGGGCCGACGACGGTGCCGACGCCGAGCGAGGCCGCGGGCAGGATCACGCAGTGCGGCCCGAGGGTCGCGGAGTCGGCCAGCTCGACATGGTCCATCCGCATGATCCGATCATGGAACAGGTGCGTCTGCACCACGCATCCGCGATTCACGCTCACGCCGTCTCCGAGTCGCACCAGGTCCGCCTCCGGCAGCCAGTAGGTCTCGCACCACACGCCGCGCCCGATCCGCGCCCCGAGCGCGCGCAGGAACAGGTTCAGCGGGGCGGTCCCGGCGGCGGCCCTGGCGAACCACGGTGCCGCGACCATCTCGACAAACGTATCGACCACTTCGTTGCGCCACACGAACGCGCTCCACAACGGATGCTCGACGGTCCGGATCCGGCCGACGAGCAGCCATTTCGCGGTCACCGTGAGCCCGCCGGCGACCGCCCCCGCCGCGAGCAGCACCAGCCCGCCGGCCGCTGCGGCGACCGGGTAGCCGTCCGCCGCCGCGATCGCGTCGAAGATCACCGCGACGCCGATCGCGAGCAGCACCGTGAGGACGGTGGGCACAAGCCGGCACGTCTCGACGACTGCGCGGGCCACCCGGACCCGGGTGCTCGGGGAGAACGTCCGAGCGATGTCGGCGGCGTCCGGCGAGCGGCGCAGCCGCACCGGCGGGCTACCCAGCCAGGACGAGCCCTTCTTCGCCTTCGGCGGGGCGGCCGACAGCACCGCGACCAGCCCATTCTTCGGCACCGTCCGACCGGGCGCCGTCATCCCGGAGTTGCCGAGGAAGGCGCGCTTGCCGACCTTCGACGGCTCGATGCGCAGCCAACCGCCGCACAGTTGTAGGAGGCCACCATGGTGTCGTCGGCGAGGAACGCACCGTCGCCGATGCTGGTCATCTTCGGTTGCACCAGCACCGTCGATGCCTCGACGCGGCGGCCGACGTCGGCGCCCAGCAGCCGCAGCCAGCCCGGCGTCAACAGGCTCGAGTACAGCGGGAACAGCAGGGTGCGCGCCGCGTCCATCAACCGCTCTACGGCCCACGCCTGCCAGCCGATGCGGCTGCGGACCGGATGGGTTCCCGCGCGCAGCCGGATGCCGAGCGATCGGATCAGCAGCGCGAACAGCACGGCGAGCGAGCCGAACCAGGCGAGCGCGGCGAGCGGCGCGGCAGCGAGCGCCCGCCACGTGAGCGCCGGCAGCGAGGTCGCATCCGCGACGAAGACGTCCAGGACGGCGAGCGCCGGGAGCGCCGCCACCAGAGGCAGCAAGGACAGCAGCGCCGACGTCACCCCGTACACGGCCTGCCACCGCCTGCGCGGCCGCGGTGCGTGATCGGGCCAGTCGGTGCCGGCCCTGCCGACGTGCCCGGCCGGGGAACCGGCCCAGCGCTCGCCGGCCGGCACGGCGCCGGACACGAACGAGCCGGGTTCGACCTCGGCGTCCACGCCCACTCGGGCGCCCGGTCCGAGGGTCGACCGCGCACCGACGCTCGCCCCCTCGTCGATCGTGATCCGGCCGATGTGCAGGACGTCCCCGTCGAGCCAGTACCCGGACAGGTCGACCTCGGGCTCGATCGCGCATCCCGTCCCGAGCGTCATCAGTCCGGTGATCGGCGGCAGTGGTGTGCAGGTCGACGCCGCGACCCACGGTGGCGCCCAGCGCGCGGGCGTACGCGGCGATCCACGGCGCACCGGCCAGGTTCACGGCCCCGACGGCATCGGCGAGCCGTTCGGCCGACCACAGCCGCATGTGCACCGAGCCGCCGCGCGGGTGCGCCCCCGGCCGGACACCGCGCAGCAGCAGCCTGGCGCACCCCGCGGCCAGTGCCATCCGGCCGAAGGGGTTCACCAGGACGAGCACGCCGGCGAGCACCCACCACCACGACAGCGTCGGCGCCCACGACCGCGGGTGGTCCCGTGCGAGCAGGTTGTTCGCGACGGCGAGCAGCGTGAGCCATTGCAGGCCGGTGATCGTGGCCACCACCGCGGTGATCGCCACCTGCACCACTTGCGCGAGCCGCGGAGTGGGCCGTACCTCGCGCGCCGGCCCCGGCGCCGCGGCCGGAATCGTCTCGTCGAGCAGCTTCGCCAGGTCGACGATGCGGGGGTGGGCGTACACGTCGCCGACGGTCAGCTGCGGATAGCGGGCGCGCACCAGCGAGACGAGGCGGGCGGCGGCGAGACTGCCGCCACCGTGCGCGAAGAAGTCGTCGTCGGGGCCGGTCACCGGCATGCCCAGGACGGCCGCCCACTGCTCGGCGAGCCACGCCGCGGTGCCGGTAAGGCCGTGTTCCGGCGCCTCGGCGGGTCCATGCCCGCCAGCGGCCAGGGCAGCGCGTCGCGGTCGACCTTGCCCGACGTCCTGGTCGGCAGCTCGTCGACCGACGGCGATCACCGGCACGAGCGCCGCGGGCAGTGCGGCGCGCAGGCGGCGCGACGCTGCGGTGCGGTCGAAGTCGGCAGGCGTCGGCGGGCACGACGTAGCCGACGAGCAGCTGGTTGCCCGCGCGGGCTGGTCCGCACCGCGGTCGCCGGCGCCGGCCACCCCGGGCAGACGCGCAGCAGGGCGTCATCGACCTCGCCCAGCTCGATGCGCCTGCCGCCGAGCTTGACCTGCTCGTCCGCGCGCCCGACGAAGACCAGCCCGTCCGGGTCGGCGCGCACGAGATCCCCGGTGCGGTAGGCGCGCGACCAGCCGAGGGCCGGCAGCGGCGCGTACTTCTCCGCGTCCTTGACGGCGTCGAGGTAGCGGGCCGAGCCCGACGCCGCCGATGACCAGCTGGCCGCGCTCGCCCAGTCGGCACCGGATGCCCGGCCCCGTCGACAACGGCGAGGTCCCAGCCGTCGAGCGGCAAGCCGATGCGCACCGGCTCACTCTCCTGCAGCCGAGCGGCGCACGCGACGACGGTTGCCTCGGTCGGCCCGTAGGTGTTCCAGACCTCGCGGCCCTCGTCGGTCAGTCGCTCGGCGAGCTCCGGGGGGCAGGCCTCGCCGCCGAAGATCAGCAGCCGTACCGCGTCGAGGGACTCCTGCGGCCAGAGCGCAGCCAGCGTGGGAACGGTGGAGACGACGGTGATCCGCTGGCTCGACCAGCCAGGGGCCGAGATCGACGCCGCTGCGCACGAGTGACCGCGGCGCGGGGACGAGGCAGGCGCCGTGCCGCCAGGCCAGCCACATCTCCTCGCAGGAGGCGTCGAAGGCGACCGAGAGCCCGGCGAGGACCCGATCGCCCGGGCCGAGCGGGGCGTCCTGAGGAACAGCCGCGCCTCGGCGTCGACGAACGCGGCGGCGCTGCGATGGGTGACCGCGACGCCCTTCGGGACTGCCGGTGGAGCCCGAGGTGAAGATGATCCAGGCGTCGTCGTCCGGGTGCGGCGGCTGATCATTTCGACCCGGACGCGGCCTGGTGGCGATGGATCGGGGTCGTCGCGTCGAGCACCGCCCGCACCGCTGCTTCACCGAAGACGAGGGCGGCCCGCTCGTCCGGGTCGTCCGCGTCGACTGGTACATACGCCGCACCCGCAGCGAGCACGGCGAGGATGGCGACGTAGAGGCGATTGCTCCCGGAGGCCGACTGGACACCGACGCGGTCGCCACGGCGGACACCACGATCGTGCAGGGCTCGGGCGAGCCGCGTCGCGCGATCGACAAGCTCGCGGTAGGTGAGCGCCGCGGTGCCGTCGTCGATGGCAGCCGCCTCCGGGTAGGCAGCTGCAGTGGCCTGCAGGATGTCAATCAGCGTGCGCGGCGGCGCAGCCTGGGTCGGTGAGCCGAACACGGTCGGCGCACCGGTCGCCGGCGGCGAACTCACCCGGGTGGCGCGGCGGGTCGGCCGGGCTCGTGCTCGGGCGCGTTGTCGGTCCGTTCGTCGGCTGCGTCGAGCATGCTGGGGAATCTACGAGGCGGAGGTTAACGCGTCCGGTTTGCAGTGGTTGGGTACGGCGTGTGACGTCCGGCAGCCGAACGCGGCTGAGAATTCAGGCGCTTCCCGAACGCAAACCCATCCTTTCCAGCGATGATGGGGGCGTGGGGGTAATGAAATATCGCGTGGGTCTCGCGTGCGCGGTTTCGGCGGCGGCGCTTGTGGCGATCCCCCTCCCGGCGCGCGCGGCGAACGTGGACGACGCAAGCAACATCCTGCGCGCGGGGGACTGCCTCGTCGTCGGCGCCACCCGCCCGGCGGCCGCACTGCAATCGTCCTCGGGGCGATTCGCGCTCGTGCTGACGCGCCGCGACCTCATGATCCACAACGAGGTGCTGCTCACCAGCTCGTCCGCCGCCGGCTACACCACCTGGCGCCGCGCCGCGAGCCATGTTCCGGCCGGCGCCGTGCGGCTCTGCATGCAGCGCAACGGCAACCTCGTCCTTCGCAGCGACGGCGTGGCGGCGTGGTCGAGTCGCACGGCCGGCACCGGCGCGCACAACTACGCCGTACTGCGCGACGGCGGAAGCCTCGTCGTGCGGACCGCTGCAGGCCGGCCGGTCTGGTCGTCGCGCACCACGGCAGTGCTGCTGACGGCCGGCGATCGACTGCTGAGCGGCCGATCGCTGCGCAACGTCACCAACCCGCACGCCGTCACGCGGTTGACGATGCGCGCAAGCGGCGACCTGGTGCTCACCCGCGGCACGACGACTATGTGGCGCACCGACACACACGTCGAGGGCTCGTACCTGACGGTCCTTCTGCACGGGCAGCTGGCGCTGCACGGCCCGGCGGGCCGGTTGATCTGGCGATCGACAGCCGTCGGCAGCAAGCCGTTGCTGACCGTCGCCGGCCTCGGTCGCATCACGCTCGAGAGCTTCGCCTCGGGCCGCTGCTGGGTTCGTCCCGGCGGAGCCTGCGGGTAGCCCGTGCGCGCCGGCCCGCGGCGCGTCGAAATACTGGGCGGCATGTCGACCCCGCCACCCACCCCGCCGCCCACCGCGCTGACCATCGCCGGCTCGGACTCCGGTGGCGGCGCCGGGGTGCAGGCCGACCTGAAGACGTTCCTCGCCTGTCGCGTGCACGGGATGTCGGCGATCACCGCCGTCACGGTCCAGAACTCCCTCGGCGTCACGGGGTTCTACGAGCTGCCGCCGCACGCGGTCGCGGAACAGATCGAGTCGGTGGCGAGCGACATCGGGGTGGACGCCGCCAAGACCGGCATGCTCGCGTCGGCGCCGATCATGGCCGCGATTGCCGAGAGCGTGCAGCGGCTCGGGATCGCCCGTTCGTCGTGGACCCGGTCGCCGCCTCGCAGCACGGCGACCCGCTGCTGCAGCCGGACGCGTTGCCGCATTGCGCGACACGATCATCCCGCTC
This sequence comes from uncultured Actinomycetota bacterium, assembly GCA_963797455.1. Classification (GTDB taxonomy): domain Bacteria; phylum Actinomycetota; class Actinomycetes; order Mycobacteriales; family Jatrophihabitantaceae; genus Jatrophihabitans. The sequence continues at coordinate 768,071 of CAWCPK010000002.1, forward strand.
GCGACGTTGATCACCCCCAACCTCGGCGAGGTGAAGCTGCTGACCGGATCGAGGTGCGTGACCGCGCCGGCATGCGACGACGCCGCGCGCGCGCTGCACGCAATGGGCCCAAGTGGGTGCTCGTCAAGGGCGGGCACCTCCCGGCCGGCGACGCGGTCGACCTGCTGCTTCGACGGGAGCACTTCGTCGAGTTGGGCCGCCCCGTTTCGACACGGAGCACACGCACGGCTCGGGCGACACCCTCGCGTCGGCGATCCTGCGCGCGCTGGCGCGGGGCTGGACGTCGCGGACGCGGTGCGGTTCGGTAAGCGATTCATAAACGGCGCGATCGAAGGCTCGTTCCCCTCGGCGAAAGGGCTCGGTCCGGTCGGCCACTTCTGGCGGATCCGCGACCTGCCCTGACGCCAGTTTTGCCGTCCCAGGGTCAGCTATCCCCCTGGGAGATCCAAGACCGAGGTTGCGCACAGCGCGAGTTAGCCGGGACCTGAGGGTCGCTTGCGGCCGCGATGAGGCGCCCGCGAGCACCGTGGCCGTGCGCCCGAGACGCGGCGCGACCACGGGCCGGCCGCAGTAGCCCGCCCCGAGCAAGGAGGTACCAGCTCATGTCCCTCGACCCAGGCCAGCCCGCCGAGCCGCCGAAGAAGAGCCGGACCGGGCTCAAGATCGCCCTCGTGAGCGCGGGCGTCGCAGCGGGCGCGGTCGGCGCGACGGCACTCGGCGCGAACGCCGCCACACCGTCGACCAACACGACCGGGATGAGCTCGAGCTCCATGCAGAGGACCGCGCCGACCGGCGCCACCGGCAGCAAGCCGGACATCGGCGGCTCGGAGCCGGTGCGCAGCGACGAACAGTCGGTCACCGGGGCGAAGGCGGCCACCCTCAAGGCCGCTGCGCTGAGGGCGGTACCGGGCGGCACCGTCGTGCGCGTCGAGACGGACGCCGGCGACGCCGCGTACGAGGTGCACATGACGAAGGCCGACGGATCCACGGTGACCGTGAAATTCGACAAGAACCTCGCGGTGACCAAGGTCGAGGACGGTATGGGCGAGGGCGATCCGGCGCCGGCCGACGACAACCACGACGGAGGGATGCCGAACCGCTGAGTGCGGCCGGGAGCAGGGCGGATCCGCCGAAGTCCTCCCTGCGCCGGCGATCAGGTGCGGTGTTCTCGCCGGGCCCGAGCCGGGTGCGGCCCGCCGATAGCCGAGTGCCCTCGTAGGTAGGTGGCTCATCGGCGCGGGCGGATGCGCCGTGCTACCCGAGGTATTGGGCCGAATGCCTCTGCCCTGCGAGCGCGGACCCGAACAGTCTTGAGGGTGCGCTGCTCATCAGAGTGGTGCGACCAGGCGCATCGATCGATGAAGCGAGCATGAACATGCCGACGGCTCGACAGACTGTGACGCCCCGCACCGAGCGGGCACCGAAGCGCCGGCGGCGCGTCCCGCGCACCGAGCCCGCCCTCGTCGTCAACGTGAGCCTGCTCGACGCGAGCGGCGACTACGACGAGCAGGTCAGCTTCCTCGGGCGCGAGGTGCGCATCGTCCGGGCCGGGACCAGCGGGCGGGTCGCGGAGGCCCGGGCCCTGGTGAGGAGTGGGCCGGGCAGGCCCAGGCGCTCGCCGTGACCGGCGTGGCCGAGGCCCACGCCACCGGGCAGTCCGACGGCGACCTGCAGAGCATCGAGGGGCTGCACCGCACCACGAACGGTGTGCCCGTCACCCACGGCGAAACCCTGCGCAACGTGCTGCAGGAGTGGGCAGTACGGCACGTCCAGACGAGCTGCCGGGGTACTTCAACAACGCGCGCGTCGTGGTCCTCGGCGGCGAGAACCACGACCCCACGACACGCATGCTGCGCGAGTACACCGCCAACATCACCGTCGCCGACCCCCGGCTCCCCGACCTGCTCAGCGGGCTCGAGTCCATCCGCTTCGTCGGCCGGGCCGCAAGCGCGGGTCTGTGGCCCGCCCACCGAATCCCCCGCCGGGTGCAGTCGATGCTCCACGCGCCGGGCCCGGTCGGTCGGGCCTTGGCCCGCAGGGCCGCGCGCGAATGCGACGTCGTCGTGGCCACGTACGAGGAACTCATGGAGTTCGGTCTCGCGGACCTCAGCGGCAAGACCGTCATCACCGCGGCGATCTCGGACGACCGCCTCGCAGAGCTTGCCGACCGCGGCGTGGACATGGTGCTCGACGGCACGCCCCAGCCGTTCCACGTCATCGTCGAGTCGGCGGTGCTCGAGGCGCTGATGCTCGTCACCTCGCCGGCCTCCGAGGGGCTCTCGGACGACGAGCTGCTCGACAAGATCATCGCCGCGGGCCTGGAGCCCCGTGTGCTGCAACCCAACGGGCCGCGGCGAAAGAGCCGCTTCGCCTTTGTCATCCACCCGCTGTCCCAGCGGAACTTCGAGGACGTGGAACCGTTGCGGACGATCTCCAAGATCGCGCCCGCTGTCGTGATGGACGCGGTGGAGAAGGCCATGGCGTACGCCCCGCCCTTCACGTACAGCCACGTCACCGGCATAAAGTCGCCCACCGGCGCGGAGGCCGAGGGCTGGCTCATCACCGTGGGGGGCACGCCGAAGCAGCTGCTCGCCCACCGCCCCGAGTTCACCTACGCCAAGCTGCTGGCCGCCGCCGAGATGGCCCAGAAGCTCGGCGCGCAGGTCATCGGCCTCGGTGCGTTCACCAAAGTCGTCGGGGATGCCGGGGTGACGGTCGCAAGGCAGGCTCCGCTGCCCGTGACGACGGGCAACAGCTACAGCGCGTCCGCCGCGCTCTGGGCGGCCCACGAGGCGCTGCGGCAGCTCGGGCTCGTCGAGGTCGACGCCGACGGTGTGATGCGCGGCAAGACCATGGTCGTCGGTGCCACGGGGGCCATCGGATCGGTGTGCGCCCGCCTCCTCGCGCTCGCCAGCGACGAGGTATGGCTCGTCTCCCCGGAGTCCGCGAAGCTGCTGGCGCTCAAGGAGGACATCGAGCGGGACAACCCCCGCGCGCGCATCCACGTCGCTGCGACCCCGGGAAGCCACGTCGGCGAAATGGACCTCATCGTCACCGCCACGTCCGGCGCGGGCAAGCGGGTCCTCGACATCGCTGCCGTCAAACCTGGCTGCGTCATCACGGACGTGGCGCGGCCGTTGGACCTCTCGGCCGAGGATGTCGCCCGGCGTCCCGACGTCCTTGTCGTCGAGTCCGGCGAGATCGAGCTTCCGGGCGACTCGCACATGAGGAACGTCGGCCTGCCGAAAGGCGTCGCCTACGCCTGCCTCGCGGAGACGGTCGTGCTCGCCCTCGAAGGACGTTATGAGACGTTCACCGTCGGTCGCGAAATCAAGTGGGAGAGGGTCAAAGAGATCTACCGGCTCGGCCTCAAGCATGGCATGAAACTCGCGACGATCTCTGGCGTCAACGGCGTCTTCACCGACGCCGACATCGAAAAGACCCGAGACCTCGCACTCGCCGCACTGGCGACGTGACTGCTCGCCTGGACCTTGTTGCGGATCGGTGGCCCAGGCGCTCGTCCGGCGACAAGATCCGCGGGCGGGACCTAGGCGGGCTTCGTCCGAATCAGTGCGGAGGGGTCCTCGCCGGTCTCGTTCATCCATACCGCGACGTCGCGCAGCTTGCGGTGCGAGTGCTGCGAGGCCATCACGAGCATGTCGAAGGCAGCTGTCGCGGTGACCCGGTGACGTTCCATCAGGATGCCGACCGCACGGCCGATCTCCTCCCGGGTCTGCAGACCGACCCGCAGGTTGCCCTCGAGCTCGGCATGGGCCACCGCGATGCCCGCGTGGGCGGCGAAGGCGGCGCCCACCAGCTCGTCGTCGTCGTCGAAGGCATCGACGGCCAGCGCATAGAGGTTCAGCGTCCCGACGGCCCCGCGCGAGGTCGCCAGCAGCAGGGCCAATGCGCTGCCGGCACCGAGTCCGGCCGCCTGCGGACCGAACTTCGGCCAGCGAGGGTCGCTCGACAGGTCGGACACCCGGACCGCTCGCGTCGCAGCCAGCGCCGCGATGCCCGGACCCTCGCCCAGCTCGTGCTGGAGCCGGTCACAGCTGGCCGCCAACCCCCCGGTCGCGGCCGGGATCTCGACGCGTCCGCGGGACCGGACGAGGGTGACACTCGCCTCGTCGCAGCTCGCGACGAGACTGGGTGCGCACCGCGCGATGTAGGCGAGGGTCGTCGCCAGGTCGTCCTGGCGAGCCATCTCGACCGCAACCTCCGCGAGGGCAGGGACGTGCGCCGACACATCGCTCGACAGTTGGCGCGGCAGCGCGTCGTCGACCAACCGGTCGAGGTCCTCAGAAGTCGGCGGACCGGGCGACACCATGTGGTACCTCCCGTCGCTGTCGATCCAGCCGGGGCCCGAAAGAAGTCCCTACCAATCCAACCGGTCCGAACTTCAGCGTAAACCCACGTGCGGCGCGTCAAGGGCGTGCCTCACATCCGGGAATCTGCGCCCGGCATCCTGGGTAGTTGCTAACAAGGGAGGCTGACCCGGGTCAGGAGGTTCGGATGACCGACAGCATCTCGCACCGGCACCACGTGGTGGTGATCGGATCGGGGTTCGGCGGGTTGTTCGCCGCCAAGCGGCTCAAGCGCGCAGGTGTCGACGTCACGGTGATCAGCCGGACGACCCACCACCTGTTCCAGCCCCTGCTCTACCAGGTCGCCACCGGCATCCTGTCCGAGGGTGAGATCGCGCCAGCCACCCGGGAAGTCCTGCGCCACCGCAAATACGTCCGGGTCCTGCTGGGCGAGGTGACCAATATCGATCTGGCCGCCCACAGCGTGGAGTCGACGGCCGGTGGCCGGACGACGACCACGCACTACGACTCGCTGATCGTCGCCGCCGGCGCGAGCACCTCGTACTTCGGGCACGACGAGTTCGCGCACGACGCGCCCGGCCTGAAGTCGATCGACGACGCACTCGAGCTGCGCGCGCGCATCCTCTCCGCGTTCGAGTACGCCGAGCTCGAACGCGACGACGCGACGCGCGGCGAGTGGCTGACCTTCGCCGTCGTCGGGGCCGGCGCGACCGGCGTCGAGATGGCCGGGCAGATCTCCGAACTGGCCCGGCGCGCGCTCGTCAAGGACTTTCGCGACATCGACACCCGGCGCACCCGGATCGTCCTCGTCGATGCGCTCGACGACGTGCTCGGCGCGTTCGGCACGAAGCTCTCGGCCGGCGCCGCCAAGCAGCTCGAGAAGCTTGGCATCGAGGTCTGGTTGAGCGAGTTGGTCGTCGACGTCGATGACCGCGGCCTCACGGTCGAGGACAAGAGCGGTGCCCGTTCCCGCATCCCGGCACGCACGATCGTGTGGGCCGCCGGCGTGCAAGCGTCCCCGCTCGCCAAGACGCTCGCCGACCAGACGGGCGCCGAGCTCGATCGGGGCGGACGGATCAAGGTGCAGCCGGACTGCTCGCTGCCCGGCCACCCCGAGGTGTTCGTCGTCGGCGACATGATGTCGCTCAACGACTACCCCGGCGTCGCACAGGTGGCGATGCAGCAGGGGAAGTATGCCGCCGACCAGATCCGGCGGCGGGTGCGCCGCAAAGCCGACCAGAAGCCCTTCCGCTACTTCGACAAGGGCAGCATGGCGACGATCTCCCGGTTCCGCGCGGTGGCGAGCATCGGGCGGCTGCGCTTCGGCGGGTTCATCGCCTGGGTGCTGTGGCTGATCGTCCACGTCATGTACCTGGTCGGCTTCAAGAACCGGGTCACGACCGTCCTGCACTGGGCGGTGTCGTTCATCGGACGCGGCCGGGCGCAGCGCACGCTGACCGACCAACAGTTGGCCGATCGCGTGGCCAGCGTGGAACCGAGTCCCCGGCAATAACAGGCCGATCGGGCTGAGCGGGCCACTCCGGTACACGCTCGGTCCCGGTTGGGTGTTTGCCCGCGCTGACTGGTGGGAAGGCACGGGGCATGGAGTCCGGAGCCGACCGCAACGACAGCGAACGTCCGCACGAGACGCAGACCGAGCGGCTCGACCGCAACTGGAGCGACATCCTGCAGGAGCTGCGCGTTGTGCAGACGGGCGTCCAGCTGCTCACCGGCTTCCTGCTCACCCTGCCGTTCCAGCAGCGGTTCGCGACACTCACCGAATCCGAGCGCCACCTCTACCTCGCGGCAGTCGCCGCGTCGATCCTCGCGACGGGCTTCCTGCAGGCGCCGGTGAGCGTCCACCGCGCGCTCTTCCGGCGGCACCGGCGTCGCGAGACGGTACTGCTGGCGCATCGACTCGCGGTCGTCGGGATCGCGTTCCTGGCCTGTTCGGTTGTCGCGGTGACGACGCTGATCTTCGAGGTCCTGCAGGGCTGGACGACGGGGATCGTGGCCGGTGCGGCCGCTGCGGCGCAGCTCCTCGTCCTCTGGCTGATCGTCCCGTGGACGGTGCGGGCGCGCTCGCCAGGCTGAGCGACGCGACCGGTCACTCCTCGCCGGCCAGCACGGCCGAGCTCTCGATCATCAACGCGTGGACGAAGGACTGCGGCAGGTTGCCCCGCAGTTGATGCTGGACCGCGTCGTACTCCTCGCTGAACAGCTGCGGCGGCCCGCACGCCGCACGGGTCCGCTCGTACCAGCCGACGGCCGCGGTGCGCCGGCCCTGCTGGTTCAGCGCGAGGGCGGTGGCGAAGCCGCAGAGCAGGAACGACCCCTCGGCCTCATGCAGCGGGCGGTCGTCGTGCCGGAACCGGTAGGCAAAGCCGTCGACGGTCAGCTCGCGCAGAAATGCCGCCAGCGTCGCGGCGGTGCGCGGGTCGTCGCTCGGCACCGCCCCGCGGATTCCTGGAAACAGCAAAGCGGCGTCGCACGCCGGGTCGTCGGGGGTGCGCTGCCAACGCCCGTCCGGATGCAGCGCGGTGCTTGCCGTGTCCGCGACGATCCGGTCGGCGAGCGCAACCCAGTCCGCCCTGCTGGCGCACCCGCCCGGCGCGGTGGCCGCGATCGCGCGCAGCCCGGCGGCCACGATCAGCCGACTGTGCGTCCACGCCCTCGGGTGGAGCTCCCACATTCCGCCGTCCGGCTGCTGCCACCGTTGGGCGGCGGCACCGGCCGCGACCGCCGCGGCGCGCCAGGTGCGGGCGTCGGCCCGGTCGCGGCGCGCGGCAGCGGCGAACAGCAACATCGCCTCGCCGAACACGTCGAGTTGGAACTGGTCGCGCACCTGGTTGCCCACGACGTCGTGCCCCCCGGGGTAGCCGGGCAGCTCCAGATGCCGTGACTCGGGGATCGCGTCGCCTACGACCGTGTAGGCGGGCGCGAGGCCGGCACCATACTCGAGCAGCCGGGCCGCGACGACATCGACCGAGGTGTCCAGCAGCCACTCGGTTCCGCGGGCCGCCGCCGCGGCCTGACCGACGAGGCACTGGTCGCGGACCCACACGTAACGGTAGTCGTAGTTACGGTCGTCGCCGGCACGCTCGGGCAGGCTGGTGGTCGCCGCCGCCACCGTGCCGCCCGCACCGGTGAGGCCGCGAAGGACCGCATAGCTGTGCCGGGTGTCTGTCGACGCCCGGACGGCGTCGAGGACGGGCACGGCGCGCGACCACGCCGCCGACGTCGCCCGCCACGTCACGTCGGCGGCCGGCGGCCGGTCGGGCAGCTCGGTGTCGGCCATCTCGAGGACGAGGTCGTGGTGCCGGCCGGCCGGCACGTCGATGTCCATCGCGAGCGTGCCGGCGCCGTTCGGTCGGGCCGTGGCGGCGCCCGACCAGCGCAGCCGCAGCCCGCCCGCGACGCCGCTCCAGACCCCGTCGGCACAGCGCCACCTCCGGACGCCGGCCCGGTCGTAGTCGGCGCGCGGTCGAAGCACGACGGCCAGCCGGGCGGTGCAGGTCAGCGCGACGATGCGGCGCAACAGGACGACGCGGCCCGGCTCACCGGGGTAGGCGAGCGCCTCGCGGCACTCGACGATGCCCTCATGCGTCACCCAGCGGCTGCGCCACACGAGCGTGCCCGGTTCGTACGAGCCGCCCCAGACGTAGGGCAGGCGCGGAGTGACGCTGTACGTTCCGCGCCCGCCGATCAGCGCGCTGAAGACCGAGCCGCTGTCCCAGCGGGGCGCGCACAACCAGCTGATGTCGCCGCGCGGGCCGACCAGTGCGGCGCGAGCGCCGTCAGCGAGCAGCGCGTACTCGCGTAGCGCGTGCGGTGCGCCGGGCTCGACCTGTGGGTGCTCGTCGCCACCGCTCACGACCGAGCCCGCCGGGTGGCCACGAGGACGGCACCGACCGCGGCGCCGACACCGGCCAGGGCGGCGCCGTGGTGGCGCGAGGCCCAGGCCTGCGGGTCACTCGAGTGCGCGCGGTCGTCGAAGCCGCCGTGCGCGGTGTAGTCGGGGCCGGGCGGGTCGTCGAGCGGCTTGCGGAGGTTGCCGTCCTCGGCGTCGGGCGGCGGCGGCGCGTCGGCCTGCTGGGACGTGAACCCGGTCCGGGCGAGGTAGCGGTCGAGCAGCCCGGGCGCGACGGCGTTCGCCAGCAGCGTCGCCGCTGTGGACGTGCCGACCCAGTACTCGCGCCGCCGTGGGCGACTCGCGGCGTGCACGACCGCGCGCGCCGCGAGCTCCGGTTGGTAGATGGGCGGCACCGGCTGCGGTTGCCTCGGCAGCTTCGAACGCACCCAGGAGAACTGCGGGGTGTTGAGCGCCGGGAGCTGGACCATCGTCACGCGCACGCCGCTGCGCTCGTGCAGCAGCTCGCAGCGCAGCGACTCGGTGAACCCCTGGATCGCATGCTTCGCCCCGCAGTACGCGCTCTGCAGCGGGATCCCGCGGTACGCGAGGGCGGAGCCCACCTGGACGATTGCGCCGTGGTCGCGCGGTCGCATGTGCCGTAGCGCCGCCATCGTCCCGTACACGTAGCCGAGGTAGCTGACCTCGGTGGTGCGCCGGAACTCGTCCGCCGACAGCTCCTCGAAGGGGGCGAAGACCGAGCTGAAGGCATCGTTGACCCAGACGTCGATCGGCCCGACGTCGCGCTCCACCCGCTCGGCCGCCGCGAACACCGCGTCGGCGTCGGCCATGTCGACCGGGTACGGGTACGGCGCCCCGCCCGCCGCGCGCACCTCGTGCGCGGCGCCGGCCAGTCCCTGCTCGCCACGGGCCAGCAGCACGACGCGGTCGCCGCGGGCCGCGAACCCGACGGCGCTCGCCCGCCCGACCCCGGCCGAGGCACCTGTCACCACCACAGTTCGTCCCACTCCGTGTTCTTTCCCGATTTCGCTTCGATCAACGCATCGATGGGTACTCGATTTGCGACGAAGTTCCCGATCGGAAGTGAGGTTCGCCGTGGGACAGATGGTCGCCGACGTGTTGCTGGCGCGACTTCGGCAGTGGGAGGTGCGCCAGGTCTTCGGGTATCCGGGCGACGGCATCAACGGACTGCTCGCCGCCTGGGGTCGCGCCGATGACCACCCGCAGTTCGTCCAGGCGCGGCACGAAGAGATGGCCGCGTTCGAGGCGACCGGCTACGCGAAGTTCAGCGGCAGGGTCGGCGTCTGCGCGGCCACCAGCGGGCCGGGCGCGATCCATCTGCTCAACGGGCTTTACGACGCGAAGCTCGACCACGTCCCCGTCGTCGCGATCGTCGGGCAGACCGAGCGCAGCGCGATGGGCGGCGCCTACCAGCAGGAGGTCGACCTGCTCAGTCTCTTCAAGGACGTCTGCGGCGACTACGTGCAGATGTGCACCGTGCCGCAACAGCTGCCCAACCTGCTCGACAGGGCGGTGCGGATCGCGCTGGCCGAGCAGGCGCCCACCTGCCTGATCTTCCCGTCCGACGTGTTCGACCTCCCCTACGAACCGCCCGCGCACGCCTTCAAACAGGTGCCGTCCAGCCTCGGCGTCGCGCCGCCCACCGTCACGCCGGACGCCGCCGCCGTGCAGGCCGCCGCAGACATCCTCAACGCCGGCCGCAAGGTCGCGCTGCTCGTCGGCCAGGGCGCGCGGGACTGCGTCGGCGAGCTCACCGAGCTGTGCGACCTGCTCGGAGCCGGGGCGGCCAAGGCGCTACTGGGCAAGGACGTGCTGCCGGACGACCTGCCCTGGGTCACGGGCTCGATCGGGCTGCTCGGGACGATCCCGTCCTACCGGATGATGATGGGCTGCGACACGCTGCTCACCGTCGGTTCGAACTTCCCGTACACCCAGTTCCTGCCCGAGTTCGACCAGGCCCGGGCGATCCAGATCGACCGCTCCGGCAAGTGGATCGGCATGCGCTACCCCTACGAGCTGAACCTCGTCGGCGAGGCGAAGGCCACGCTCCAGGCGCTCATCCCGCTGTTGCAGCGCAAGGACGATCGGTCGTGGCGCGAGTCGATCGAGTCGGACGTCGCTCGGTGGTGGGAGATCCTCGAACGGCGGGCATTGACCGACGCCGAGCCCGTCAACCCGATGCGGATCTTCCACGAGCTCTCGACCCGGCTGCCCGACGACGCGATCGTCGCGGCCGACTCGGGCAGCGCCGCGAACTGGTACGCGCGGCACCTGCGGTTCCGCGGCGGCATGCGCGGCTCGCTGTCCGGCACCCTCGCCACGATGGGCCCCGGCGTCCCGTACGTCATCGGCGCGAAGTGGGCGCACCCGGGGCGACCGGCCATCGCGCTGGTCGGCGACGGCGCCATGCAAATGAACGGCATGGCCGAGCTGATCACCGTTGCCCGCTACTGGCAGCAGTGGGACGACCCGCGGCTGATCGTCGCGGTCTTGCACAACAACGACCTCAACCAGGTGACGTGGGAGATGCGCGCGATGGAGGGCGCACCCAAGTTCGCGCCGTCCCAGGCCATCCCGGACGTCGATTACGCGGCGTTCGCGCGCGGCATCGGGCTGGTCGGCGTCAATGTCGAGCGCGCCGACGCGCTCGGCGCCGCGTGGGACGACGCGCTGGCCGCCGACCGGCCCACCGTCCTCGACGTGCGCTGCGACCCGAACGTCGCGCCCATCCCGCCGCACGCGACCTTCGAGGAGGTCAAGGCGCTCGCGTCGTCGTTGATGCACGGCGACGCGGACGCCTGGGGCGTGGTGAAGCAGGGCGTCAAGCAGAAGGCGCAGCAGTACCTGCCTGGCGGCAAGGGCGACGGCAATTGAGCGTCGACCGGCTGCGCCATGCCCTGACCGAGCAGGTCGATGGTGAGGTCCGGTTCGACGCCGGCAGCCGCGCCGCGTACTCCACGGACGCGTCGAACTTCCGGCAGGTGCCGATCGGGGTGGTCGTCCCGCACTCGGTCGAGGCGGCCGTCGATGCTCTCGGGGTGTGCCGCGCGCACCGGGTCCCGGTCTTGTCCAGAGGCGGCGGAACGAGCCTCGCCGGGCAGTGCACCAACGCCGCGGTCGTGCTCGACTGGACCAAGTACCTGAACCGGGTGGTGTCCGTCGATCCGGAAAGCTGCACCTGCGTGGTCGAGCCCGGCATCGTGCTCGACGCCCTCAACAAGGAACTCGAGCAGTACGGGTTGCGCTACGGGCCGGAGCCGGCGACGCACGCCAACTGCACGATCGGCGGCATGATCGGCAACAACTCCTGCGGCGCGACGGCACAGCGCACCGGCAAGGTGGTCGACAACATCGCCGGCCTGGAAGTGCTGCTCTACGACGGCACCCGGTTCTGGTGCGGAACGACGAGCGACGACGAGTACACGCGCATCGAGCGGCGGGGTGACCGGCAGGCCCGGGTCTACCGGCAGCTGCGCGGGCTGCGCGAGCGGTACGCGGACGAGATCCGCGCCCGCTACCCCGACATCCCGCGCCGCGTCTCCGGCTACAACCTCGACTCGCTGCTGCCCGAGCACGGCTTCGACGTGGCCGGCGCGCTCGTCGGCAGCGAGTCGACCCTGGTCACCGTACTGCGGGCCGAGTTGAAGCTGGTGCCGGTCGTCAAGGCACGCACCCTCGTCGTCCTCGGCTTCGAGGACGTGATGAAGGCCGCCGACGCGGTGCCGGCGATCCTGCCGTACGAGCCGATCGCCCTCGAGGGCCTCGACCACCGCCTGGTCCACGATCAGCGCGTCAAGCACCTCAACCCGGACGCGCTGCACGAGCTGCCCAAGGGCGACGGCTTCCTGATGGTCCAGTTCGGCGGCGACACCATCGAGGAGGCCGACGCCGCGGCGCATCGCATGCTCGATGCGCTGAACGCGTCCGAGCACGATGCGACCGTCGCGTTTCTCGACGACCCGAACCACGAGGACGAGCTGTGGCAGGTGCGCGAGGCCGGTCTCGGCGCCACCGCGCACGTCCCCGGCGAGCCGGACACCTGGGAGGGCTGGGAGGACTCGGCCGTCGCACCCGAGCGGCTCGGCGACTACCTGCGCGACCTCGAGCGGCTGTTCGAGCGGTTCCGCTACGCCGACGACGCACAGCCCAGCCTGTACGGCCACTTCGGGCAGGGCTGCGTGCACACCCGGATCCCGTTCCGGCTCACCGACCCGGACGGCGTCGCGACGTACCGGCGCTTCCTCGAGCACGCCGCCGACCTCGTCTCCTCCTACGGCGGGTCGCTGTCCGGCGAGCACGGGGACGGCCAGACCCGCGGCGAGCTGCTGCCCCGGATGTTCGGCGCGACCATCATGCGGGCGTTCGGCGAGCTCAAGGCGATCTTCGACCCTGACAACCTGATGAACCCCGGCAAGGTGGTCGAACCACGGCCGCTCGACACCGACCTGCGCCTCGGCAGCCACTGGGCGCCACACCAGGACGGCACGCTGCACTTCTCCTACCCGGAGGACGACGGCTCGTTCGTCCGCGCCGCGAACCGCTGCGTCGGCGTGGGCAAGTGCCGCCAGCACGAGCACCCGAACGGCGCGGTCATGTGCCCGTCCTACCAGGCAACCCGCGAGGAGGAGCACTCCACCCGCGGCCGGTCCCGGCTGCTGTTCGAGATGCTGGACGGCCACCCGGATTCCCCGATCAAGGACGGCTGGCGCTCGACCCCGGTCCGCGACGCACTCGACCTGTGCCTGGCGTGCAAGGGCTGCAAGAAGGACTGCCCCGTCGACGTCGACATGGCCACCTACAAGGCGGAGTTCCTCGCCCACCACTACGCCGGCCGGTTGCGGCCCCGCTCGCACTACGCGATGGGCTGGCTGCCGGCGCTCGCCACGGTGGTCGCCCGCACCAGACTGGCCGGCGTGGTCAACGCGCTGAGCCACGCACCGCTGCTGCCGCGGGTCGCCACCCGTGCGGCCGGGCTCGAGCCGCGCGAGATCCCGCTGTTCGCCGGCGAGACGCTGCAGCAGTGGTGGGCGCGGCGGGGTGGGCCGAGGCCGGGGCTGCGCGGCACTGTCCTGCTCTGGCCGGACACCTTCACCAATCACTTCCACCCGCACGTCGCCCAGGCGGCCGTCGAGCTGCTCGAGGACGCCGGCTGGACCGTCACGATCCCGTCCGCGGCACTGTGTTGCGGGCTCACCTGGATCTCCACCGGCCAGCTGGGCACCGCCAAGAAGGTGCTACGCCGCACGGTCGCCCGGCTCGCCGAGCATGTGCGGTCCGGCGGCCTGGTCGTCGGTCTGGAGCCGAGCTGCACGACGGTCTTCCGGTCGGACGCGCCGGACCTGTTCCCGGACGATCTCGACGTCGCCCGGCTGCGGGACCGCACCGTCACGCTGGCGGAGTTGCTGACCTCGCACACGCCGGGCTGGACGCCGCCGTCGCTCGCCGGCGTGCGCGCGCTCGCCCAGGTGCACTGCCACCAGCACGCGGTGCTCGGCTGGGACGCCGACCGCACACTGCTCGAGGATGCGGGTGCGGATGCCGAGCGGCTGGCCTCCGGGTGCTGCGGGCTGGCCGGCAACTTCGGGTTCGAGGCCGGGCACCTCGACGTCAGCACCGCCTGCGCGGAGCAGGTCCTGCTCCCGGCCCTGCGCGCGGCCGACGGCCACGCCGTGGTCCTCGCCGACGGCTTCAGTTGCCGCACCCAGATCCACGAGCTGGACAGCGGTGGGCGCGAGGCCAGCCACCTTGCCGAGCTGCTGAACCGGGCCCGGCGCGGCGGTGTCCGGGCGGGTGGCCCGGACCTCGACGACGGCGACCGCCCGCGAGCGCCTGGTGTGCTGGCGCGCGGGGTCGCGCTGGCCGGCGTGCTGTCGGCCGGTGTCGGTGCGCTCGCCGCGTCGGCGGCAGCCGTCCGGCGGACGGCAGGACAGGGGTGAGCGGCTCCGGCGAGAGCGTCCACCTTGATCGCATACCCCGGCTGAACGTCACGGAAATTCCAGAACTCGTCGACGTCATGCGTTTGAAACGGGGTTAGTGTGGACAAAACATTTCGAGTCAGCCGTAGCCCCGAGTGACGTGCCGCGATCCCGCGGCGGCAGTGCAGATCGGAATTGGCGATGACCACGATCTCGCGGAACCACCGACCGACCGGGACCCCGCACGAGATCGACGTCCGCTGCTCGGCGACGCTCCCCCGGGCGAGTGCAGACGAAGGCCGCTGCCAGCTGTTCGCCGGGCATGACGGCCCGCACGCCGTGATGTTCGCGCATTGCGGCAAGCGCCTCGTCCGGACCTGGAGGACCAACAAGCCGGCCGCAGCGGCAGACCCGGGCACGAACGCGCTTCAGCGTCCGTGGATGTACGGCTACCCGGTGCCGGCCTGGTTCGAGACCGAGTCGGCGCCGGCTGGCTGAGCGCTCGTGGCCGCCCGATCCGCGTACCCCGTGGCGGGTGAGTGATGCGCGAGACGTTCGCCGATCGGGCGGCAGCCGGCGACGCGCTGGCCGATCGGCTGGCGCAGCTGGCCGATCGGCGGGTGCTCGTCCTGGCCCTGCCCCGCGGCGGGGTGGTCGTGGCGGCGCGGATCGCCGACCGGCTCCGGGCGCCGCTGGACGTGGTCATCGTCCGCAAGATCGGCACCCCGGGGCATCGCGAATTGGCCATGGGCGCGATTGCACTGTGGGGACCGCACTCCGCGGTGGTGCGAAACGAGCACGTCATCGCATCGGCTCGCGTGTCGGACGCCGACTTCGAGACGGCCCGGCGGCGCGAGGCCGACGAGGCGCAGCGGCGCGTCCTGGAGTGGGGACGGCCGGTGCCGGACGTCACGGCCACCGAGGTCGTGCTCGTCGACGACGGTCTCGCGACCGGCGCGACGATGTACGCGGCCGTCGAGGTCGCCCGCCGGGCCGGCGCGGGACGGCTGACCGCCGCGGTGCCGGTCGGGGCGCCGGACGAACTGCGCGAACTCGCGCACCGGGTCGACGACGTCGTCTACCTCGCCGCACCCGACCCGTTCCACGCCGTCGGCCTGCATTACCGGAACTTCGCGGAGGTTGACGACGCAACCGTGACGGCCCTGCTCGCGACCGCCCGGCAGCGGGTCGGCTGAGCGATCAGCGGCTGCCGACGGCGCGCGCCAGCTCGGCCTTGGTCATGCTCGATCGGCCGGGCACGTTCTTGCGCTTCGCGTCCTCGTAGAGCTGGGCTTTGGTGCGGCCACCGGAGCTGGAGTGCGAACGCAGGCCACCCCGGCGCCCGGACGAGATGTCCTTCGTCGAGGTCCGGCTCTGCTGCCCCGCCTCGCCCGAGCGGGCCCGGGCCTTGTTGACCGTCCGGGCGGCGATCTCGTCGGCGGTGCTCTCCTTGCGGCCGCGCTGCTTCAGCCCCGCGCGCGGGAGTGACTACGCGGGCCGCCGGCCGTCGAGGTCGCCCGCCGTGTCGACGAGCAGGACTTGGTCGAGACCGGCGACGTTGAGGAGTCGCCGGACGCGGGACGGCACGTTCGTGAGGATCAGCGAGCCGTGCTCGGCGGCGCACTGCTCGCTCGCGCTGATCAGTTCGCCGAGCGCGGTCGAGTCCATGAACTCGACACCGCCGGCATCGACGCGGATGACCCGGCGGCCCTCGGCGAGGTGGCGGGACAACTCGCCGCGCAGTTCGTGGGCGTTGCCGACGTCGAACTCACCCTGGAGTGCGACAGCCGCACGCCAATCGTCGCTCGTGGTCGTCTGAACCGGCGTCACTCGCAGAACTCGGTCGGTCCCGACGACTGTCGATTCATCAGTCATCTGTGGGTCCTCGAGTTGGACCGCCTCCCGGTTTGAGGCGCCGCCACCACGCAATCGCGGGGGCCTGGCCTTAAGCTACCTCCATCAACGTCGGGTCGCGGTGAGTACGCCGATTCGACCATTTCAGCCTGGGAAGCATGATCGAATGCTGGGACTGCCGGACACGGTCAAGGCGTGCTTGTTCGACCTCGACGGGGTGCTCACCGACACCGCCGCAGTGCACCGCGCCGCCTGGGCCGCCACCTTCGATCCAGTCCTGCGAGCGCACGGCCAGCGGCCGTTCAGCGAGGCGAACTACGAGGATTTCGTCGACGGCAAACCGCGGTTCGACGGGGTTCGGGACTTTCTGGCCGCCCGCGGGATCTCGGTTCCGGAGGGCAGCCCGGACGACCCGCCGGACGCCGAGACGGTGTACGCCATCGGGCAGCGCAAGAATCTCGACGTGGTCCAGCGCATCCGGTCGGCCGGGGTGCGGGTCTTCCCCGGATCGCTGCGTTATCTGCAGGCAGCCGTCGATGCGCAACTGCGGCGAGTCGTCGTCTCCTCCAGTGCCAATACCGGCGACGTACTCGCCGTGACGGGGCTGGGCGAGTACATCGAAGACCGGGTCGACGGCGTCACGATCACCCGCGCCGGCATGCCGGGCAAACCCGCCCCCGACTCGTTTCTCGCGGGCGCGCGGCTGGCCGGTGTCGAGCCCGCCAACGCCGCGGTCTTCGAGGACGCCACCGCCGGCGTCGAGGCCGGCCAGCGCGGCAAGTTCGGGTTCGTCGTCGGCGTGAACCGGCACGACGGCGAGCACGCGGCGGCGTTGCGCGCGCACGGTGCCGACGTCGTGGTCTCGGATCTCGCGGATCTGCTGTGATTCCTGACAAACGCTTTCCCGCCGAGCCGTGGTGCGTGCGCGAGCTCGGTCTGGACGAGACCCGGATCGCGCAGACCGAGTCGCTGTTCGCGCTGTCCAACGGGCACATCGGGGTGCGCGGCAACCTCGACGAGGGCGATCCGTACGGCCTGCCCGGCACCTACCTGAACTCGTTCTACGAGACACGCCCGCTCCCGTACGCCGAGGCCGGGTTCGGCTATCCGGAGTCCGGGCAGACGATCCTCAACGTCACCGACGGCAAGCTGATCCGGTTGCTCGTGGACGATGAACCGCTGGACCTGCGCTACGGCGCGATCGAATGGCACGAGCGGGTGCTGGACATGCGCCGCGGCGTGCTCGAGCGCGACACCGTCTGGTGCTCGCCGACAGGCGTCCGGGTCCGCGTGCGCAGCTCCCGGCTGGTGTCGCTGACGCGCCGCTCGCTGCTCGCGATCCACTACCGGGTCGAGCCGGTCGACCGCCGAGTGCGCGTCGTCCTGCAGTCGGAACTCGTCGCCAATCAGGAGACCCCGACACAGTCCACCGACCCCCGCGCGTCGACCGCAGTCGAGAACGCGCTCGAACCGATCGAGCACGCCGGTCTCGACCTGCGTGCCCTGCTCATCCACCGCACCCGGTCGAGCCATCTGCACATGGCCGCGTCCATGGACCACTTCATCAGCTCCGACAGCAGGTTCGTCACCGACTTCACGCTGCAGCCTGACTGGGCGCGGCTCACCGTCTCGGCAACGCTCGAGCTGAACGACGGCCTCGAGCTGTCGAAGTTCGTGGCGTACGGCTGGTCGAGCCAGCGGGCGGTGCCGGCGTTGCGCGACCAGGCCGCAGCGGCCCTGGTCAGCGCCCGCGAGGCTGGCTGGGATGGCGTGCTGCAGGAGCAACACGCCGCGTTCGAGGAGTTCTGGTCGGGGGCCGACGTCGAGCTGGACGGGCCGGTCGGGATCCAGCAGGCGGTGCGGTTCGGGATCTTTCACGCCTACCAGGCATCGGCGCGCGCCGAGCAGCGCGCGATTCCCGCGAAGGGCCTAACCGGCCCGGGCTACGACGGGCACGCGTTCTGGGACACCGAGACGTTCGTCCTTCCGCTGCTCAGCGCCACGGCGCCGCATGCGGCGGCGGACGCGCTGCGCTGGCGGCACTCGACACTCGATCTCGCCCGGCAGCGGGCTGCCACGCTGGAACTGCGCGGCGCGGCATTCCCGTGGCGGACGATCCGCGGCCAGGAGTGCTCGGCGTACTGGCCCGCCGGCACGGCCGGGATGCACCTCAACGCCGACATCGCGGTCGCCGCGGCGCGCCACATGTGGTGGACCGGCGACGAGGCGTTCGAGCGCGAGTGCGCGCTGCCGCTGCTGGTCGAGACCGCGCGCCTGTGGATCTCGCTCGGGTACCAGGGCGCGGACGGCCGCTTCCACATCGACGGGGTCACCGGGCCGGACGAGTACAGCGCACTGAGCGACGACAACGCGTACACGAACCTGATGGCGGCGAAGAACCTCCGCGCGGCCGCGGCGGCGGTCGAGCGGTGGCCGGAGGACTCGGACGCGGACGCCGACGAGGTGGCCGCCTGGATGCGCGCGGCCGAACAGATCGCCGTGCCGTACAGCGCGCGGCTCAGGGTGCACGAGCAGGCCCGCGGGTTCACCGAGCGCGACGTGTGGGACTTCGAGCGATCAGCACGCGACGGCGACTACCCGCTGCTGCTGAACGCCCACTACTTCAACTTGTACAGCCAGCAGGTCATCAAGCAGGCCGACCTGATGCTCGCCATGCACTGGTGCGGCTCGGAGTTCACCGCCGAGGACAAGGCCCGGGCGTTCGCGTACTACGAGCCGCTGACGGTGCGCGACTCCTCGCTTTCCGCGTGCACTCAGGCGGTGCTCGCCGCCGAGGTGGGGCACCTCGACCTCGCCGCCGACTACCTCGCCGAGGCGGCGCTGATGGATCTGCACGACATCGAGCACAACGCCCGGGACGGCCTGCACATCGCGTCGCTGGCCGGCGGCTGGCTGGCGCTCGTCGCCGGGTTCGGCGGCATGCGCGACACGAACGAGCACCTGCTGTTCCGTCCGCAGCTGCCGCCGGGATGGAAGCGACTGCGCTTCGCGGTCCGTCCGGGCCCGAAGCGTCTGCACGTCGACATAACTCCCGGCCGGGTCGAGTACGCGCTCGACGGCGAGGACCCGCTGGAGTTCACGCACTGCAGCGCCGCCCGCCGCGAGGAGATCACTCTGCAACCCGGGAAGTCCGTCGCCCGCAAGTGGCGGCCAGTGCGGCCGCTGACGCCGCGCCCGTCGCAACCGCCCGGCCGCGAGCCGCGATCGGAGAAAGAGCTGTAGGGGACGAATGCGGACCATCCGCCCACGGCGCGCGGGACTTGGCATCGCGGTCTTCAATCGGGCGAGCGCCGGGCACGCGCGGGCGTGTAATGCGGTGGCCGAGCGCGAGTACGGTCCCGCTGGGTGACCGGACCCCGGCGGCAGATCCCCCCTCGCGCGGCATTGCTCGCCGTCGTGCTGCTCGCGTTCGCGCTCGTCCTCCTCGCCGTCGAACTGCGCTGGGGCCCGGTGCAGCGCCTCGATCGACGGATCTCCTATGACCTGCATAGCGTGGCGCTCGATCACCCCGGCGAGGCGACGTGGTGGAAGTGGGTGAGCCGGGTCCTGCACCCCGGCGTCCTGCGCATCGCGGCAGTCCTCGCGGTCGCCGTGCTGTGGCTGGGCGGACTCCGTCGCGCCGCGGTCCTGGTGCTGCTGGCGATGGCCGGTGCCGCGGTGCTCGAGACGCTGACCAAGCTGCTCGTCGACCGCGCCCGGCCGGCGTTCGCCGAGCCGGTGGCCCACGCGTCCGGTGCGTCGTTCCCCAGCGGGCACGCAATGACGTCGATGGTGGCGTTCGGCTTACTGGTGGTGCTGCTGCCGGCCCATCGGTGGCTGGCCACGGCCGCCGGTGTCGTCGCCGTCGGGCTGGTGGGCTTCAGCCGGCTGGCACTCGGCCTGCACTATCTGACCGACGTGGTCGGCGGCTGGCTGCTCGGCACCGCCTGGCTCGTCGCGGCGGAGTGGCTCGTCAGCCGCCGGGCATTTCGAGAAGGCGTTCCACCATCTCCGGGTCGGCCTCGAGGAAGACCAGCCTGTTGACCTCCTCGAACATCTGGCGAAGCCGCTTGAGGTCGACCGGGTGCTCGCGCTGCTGCACTCCGATGAGGACGCTCAGCGCGATACGGGCGAGCAGCCGGGCCTGCGGCCGGTCGATGCCCAGCGCCGAGACCGCATCGACCAGGTGCCGCTCGCGCCGCTTGTCGACCCGCGCGGTGACGTCCGCGACCTCGGGGCTGCTGCGTCCCCACGCCCGGATCGCCGCCTCCGACGCGTGCGGAAGGCCGACCCCGAGTTCGGTCAGCGTGGTCATCCGCAACGTCGGGTCCGGCTGCGCCTTCGAGATCTTGATGAGCCGCTCGCTGTGCTCACGCTCCCAGAACTGGAGCAGCTGCGTGACAAAGCCGGGCATCCCGCCGAAGTGGTGGTAGAACGAGCCCTTCGTGATCTCGAGACGCTCACACAGGACGGCGATCGTCAGCGCTTCGCTGCCGTACTCGCCGAGCACCGCGAGCGCTTCGCGGAAGTAGTCCTCAGGCGTCAAGCGCTCCACGCAACCTCCTCCCCCGGTGGCAGCGCCCATCCTGTCATCCCGTCAGCGGCCGACCGCGTAGCCCTGCGCGCCGCGCGGGTTCGCCGCAGCCCGCAGGAACCCGTCCGGCGAGCGGCTCACCGCGGACAGCCGGCCCAGCGACCAGCCGTCCACCTCGCTGACGAGGTGTCCGCGGCGCCGCAGCTCGGCCAGCGTCGACGGTCCGAGGCGCGCCTCGGCCACCACGCCACGCGGCGTCGCGTCCCGTGGGTAGAACGACGACGCGAAGTGCGTGGTGTGCCAGGTGGCGGCGTCGATCGCGTGTTGGAGATTCATGCCGAACACCGCGTGGAACAGGAAGAACGTCAGTTGCCACTGGTCCTGCTGGTCGCCGCCCGGCGTGCCGAACGCGAGGTACGGCTCGCCGTCACGCAGCGCGAGCGACGGCGAGAGCGTGGTGCGCGGCCGCTTGCCCGGCGCGAGCGAGTTCGGCAGCCCCGGCTCGAGCCAGAACATCTGCGCACGGGTGCCGAGCCCGAACCCCAGCGACGGGATCACCGGCGAGCTCTGCAGCCAGCCGCCGCTCGGCGTCGCCGAGATCATGTTGCCGAACCGGTCGACGACGTCGACGTGGCAGGTGTCGCCGCGCATCGCACCGCGCGCGTCGACGACCGGCTCGGCATCGAGGGTCGGCTCGCCGACACCTGCCCCGTCGGCGCCGGCGACCGGCTGGGGCAGCCGCGCGGCGCGGCCGTCCGGCGATCCGGGCCGTGACTCGCCGCTCGCCTCGTCGCCGATCAGCCGGCGCCGCTCGTCGTTGTACGCGGACGAGAGCAGCGCCCGGATCGGGACGTCCGGCACGTCGCCGTAGAAGGCCTCCCGGTCGGCGAAGGCGAGCTTCGCGGCCTCGACGACGGTGTGGACGAGTGCGGGGTCGGCCGGGCCGGTGTCCGCGAGGTCGAGGCCGCCGAGCAGCGCGAGCTGTTGCAGCAGCACCGGCCCTTGCCCCCACGGGGGCGTCTTGGCGACGCGGTACGTCCCGAAGTCGAAGGTCGTCGGCGCCTCGATCGGCGTCTGCCAGGCTGCGAGGTCGGCCGCGGTGAGCACGCCCGCGTGCGGCGTGCCGGACGTGTCCATCGCCGGGATCCGGACGAACGCGTCGACCGCCTCGGCCACGAAGCCGCGGTAGAACGCATCTCGCGCCGCGGCGATCCCAGCGTCTCGGTCCAGGCCTGCGGCGGCAGCCGCAACGCGCTCGTACATGCCGGCCAGAACGGGGTTGGTCAGCCTGCTGCCGGGTCGTGGCACCGCACCGCCCGGCAGATATACCGCGGCGGACGACGGCCAGTGCTCGACGAACAGCTGCTCGACCGCGGCGATCGTGCGGGCGATGGAGGGCAGCACCGGGTACCCGCGCCGGGCGTAGCCGATCGCGGGGGCGAGCACGTCCGGCAACGTCATCGTCCCGAACCGCGCGAGCAGCGTCAGCCACGCATCGAAGGCGCCGGGCACGCAGGCCGCGAGGTGCCCGGTGCCGGGGACGAGGTCGAGGCCGAGAGCAGTGAAGATCTCCGGGGTCGCGCCGGCCGGCGCGGGGCCCTGGCCGGCGAGCACCGCGATCTCGTCCGATCCAGCGACCCGGACGAGCATCGGCACCTCGCCGCCCGGACCGTTCAGATGCGGCTCGACGACCTGCAACGTGAAGGCCGCCGCGACCGCCGCGTCGAAGGCGTTGCCACCGCGCTCGAGCATCGACATGCCCACCGCGGATGCGAGCCAGTGCGTGGACGCCACCATCCCGAAGTCGCCGGTGAGCTCCGGCCGCGTCTGGATCATGGACCCATCCTGCGGCATGCCGCTACCTGGTCACTAACCACCCGGCTGGGCGGCGTCCTGCGCGTCGACGACGGCGATCGCCGCGATGTTGGCGATGTCCGTCACCTCCGCGCCGCGGCTGAGCACGTGCACCGGCTTGGCCATCCCGACCAGGATCGGCCCGATCGCGACGGCACCGCCGAGGTGCTGCAGCAGCTTGTACGCCACGTTCGCCGCCTCGAGACTCGGGAACACCAGCACGTTGGCCTCGCCGACGAGGTCGGAGAAGGCATAGTCGTCCGCGCGCAGCGTGGGCGACACCGCGATGTCGGCCATCATCTCGCCGTCGACCATCAGCTCGGGGTGCCGCGACTTGACCAGCTTCGTGGCTGCGGCCATCTTCGCCGAGCGGGGATGGCTCGTCGAGCCGAAGTTCGAGAACGACAGCAGCGCCACCCGGGGCTCGAGCCCGAAGCTGCGGGCCCGCTCGGCACCCATGACGGCGATGTCGGCCAGCTCCTCGACCGTCGGATCGAAGTTCACGGTCGGGTCGGTGAGCACGAAGGCGCGCCCGTCGGCGGTGATCATCACGTACAGCCCGGCCACCCGGGCGACGTCGGGCGCCGCTCCGATGACCTCCAGGGCCGGCAGGATGACGTCGGGATAGTGGTAGGTGAGCCCGGCGACGAAGGCGTCGGCGTCGCCGGCCTGCACCATCATGGCGCCGAAGTAGTTCGGCTGGCACAGCAACGCGTACGCCTCGTGCTGGGTGATGCCCTTGCGCTGCCGCCGCTGGTGCAGCGCGGCGGCGTAGGCGTCGATCCGGTCGGACGCCGCCGGGTCGACGATCTCGAGGGGCACCGCCACGTGCAGCTCCTTCATCGCCGCGCGGATGACGTCTTCGCGCCCGAGCAGGATCGGCACGCCGATGTGCTCGCGCTGGATCCGGGCCGCCGCGAGGATGATCTTGCGCTCCTCGCCCTCCGAGAAGACCACCCGCTTGGGAGCAGTCTGCGCCTGGTGGGTGACGACGCTCATCACCTCACGGCCGCGCGTGAGCCGGTTCGCGAGCTGGTCGGTGTAGGTGGCGAGGTCGATCGGGTTGCGGGCGACGCCGGACGCCATCGCCGCTGCGGCCACCGCCGGAGCGACGCGTAGCGGCACTCGCGGATCGAGCGGCTTGGGGATCAGGTAGTCCGGGCCGAACTCCAGCCGGTCGACGCCGTAGGCGCGCAGCACCGAGTCGGGCACGTCTTCCTTGGTCAGGTCGGCGAGGGCCCGCGAGGCGGCGACCATCATCTCTTCGTTGATCGCGCGGGCTCGCACGTCGAGTGCACCGCGGAAGATGAACGGGAAGCCGAGCACGTTGTTGACCTGGTTCGGGTAGTCGGAACGCCCGGTTGCCATCAGCACGTCGTCGCGGGCCGCACGGGCGTCCGGGTAGCTGATCTCGGGATCGGGGTTGGCCAGTGCGAACACGACCGGTGTGTCGGCCATCGACAGCACCATGTCCTTCGTCACCGTGCCGGCGACCGACACCCCGAGGAAGACGTCGGCTCCCGCCATGGCCTCGGTGAGCGTGCGCGCCGGGCTGTCGGTGGCGAACCGCTCCTTGTACGGGTTCATCCCTTCGGCGCGGCCGCGGTAGACGACGCCCCTGGTGTCGATGAGCACGATGTTCTCCCGCCGCATGCCCAGGGTCACGAAGAACTCGCAGCACGAGATCGCTGCGGCTCCGGCGCCGCTGACCGTCATCCGCACCTCGCCGATGTCCTTGCCTGCGATCTCCAGCGCGTTGAGCAGCGCGGCGCCGCTGATGATCGCGGTCCCGTGCTGGTCGTCGTGGAAGACCGGGATGTCCATCATCGCGGTCAGCCGCTTCTCGATCTCGAAGCAGTTCGGCGCGCTGATGTCTTCGAGGTTGATGCCGCCGAAGGTCGGCTCGAGCGCCTTCACGATCCGCACCACGTCGTCCGGGTCGGGGGCGTCGATCTCGATGTCGAACACGTCGACGTCGGCGAACCGCTTGAACAGCAACGCCTTGCCCTCCATCACCGGCTTGCCGGCGAGCGGACCGACGTTGCCCAGGCCGAGGACTGCGGTGCCGTTGCTGATGACCGCGACCAGGTTCCCCCGGCCGGTGTAGCGAAACGCTTCGTCCGGGTCCCGCTCGATGTCGCGAACTGGGACGGCGACGCCCGGGGTGTAGGCCAATGCGAGGTCGTGCTGCGTCGCGCACGGCTTGGTGATCGCGATCGCGATCTTGCCCGGCCGACCGGATGAGTGATAATCGCGGGCTTCCTCGTCCAGCATGGGTCCTCCCCGGTGCCGGTGCCCGCCGTCGGGCACCGCGTCACCTCCTCTATAGAGGCCGCCGGTCCCGCCCGGGTAGGGCCGGACGGACCATCCTTTCCGGGCCGGCCCGCGATACTGGCGCTATGCGCCTCGCTGACATCGCGGTCCCCACGACTCCGGCAGCCCGCGCGGCGCTGGAAGTGCTCGCCCAGTTCTCCCCGCCCGCGCTCGTGAACCACTGCGTCCGCTCGTACCTGCTCGCCGCGTCGCTGGCCGAGCTCGAGCAGATGGCGGTCGACGGTGAGCTGCTCTACGTGTCGTCGCTGCTGCACGACCTCGCGCTCGAGCCCGCCTTCGACAACCACAACCTGCCGTTCGAGGAGGCCGGCGGGCACGTCGCGTGGGTGTTCGCCGCCGGGGCCGGATGGCCGCCGGCGCGGCGCGCCCGCGCCGCGCAGATCATCGTGGCGCACATGCGCGGCGCCGACCCGGACGCCGACGCGGAGGGCTACCTGCTCGACGTCGCGACCGGCCTCGACATCTCCGGCCGGAACCTGCAGCGCTGGCCGCGCGACCTGCTCGCCGAGCTGGTGGCCGCGCATCCGCGCCTCGACCTCGGCGAGCGGTTCACCGCGTGCTTCGTCGACCAAGCCACCCGGAAGCCGCAGAGCACGGCAGCGGCGGCGGTCGACAACGGGATCGCCGAGCGGATCGCCACCAATCCACTCGAAGGTCTTTGACGCCACCGGCCCGGCGGCCGCGTCGACCGCCGCTTCGAGTTCCCCGGTTCGGCACGCACGCTTCCTCGCGGAGCGCGAACGCGGGATCGGTCAGGGGCGGTAGCGGTAGCCCATGCCCGGCTCGGTGATCAGGTGCCGAGGGCGGCTGGGCTCCGGTTCGAGCTTGCGACGCAGCTGCGCCAGGTAGATCCGCAGGTAGCTCGGATCGGTGTGCTCGGACGAGCCGCGCACCGCCGTCAGCAGCGTGTCGCTGCTGATCAGCTTGCCGGGATGCCGCAGCAGTACGTCGAGGATCTTCCACTCCGTCGGCGTCAGATGCACCGGCTCGCCGGCATCGTCGAGGGCGGTGGTCAGGCCGAGGTCGATCCGCACCCTGCCCACCATCGCAACCACCTCATCCTCCGCGGTCGCCGCACGGCGCGCGGTGGCCCGCAGCCGGGCGAGCAGCTCGTCCACGCTGAACGGTTTCGTGACGTAGTCGTCGGCACCGAGGTCGAGCGCGGCCACCTTGTCGGTGCTGCCGCTGCGCGCCGACAGCACGATGATCGGCGTCGAGGAGTACTCGCGAACCGCGCGGATGACGTCGAGCCCCGAGATGTCCGGCAACCCGAGGTCGAGCACCACCGCGTCGTGCGGGCGGTCGGCCAGCGCGGTCAGCGCTTTCGTCCCGGTCTCCGCCTCGGTGACCGCATAGCCGCGGGCGGTCAGGTTCATGGCGAGCGCCCGCAGCAGCGGGCGCTCGTCCTCGACTATCAATACTCGCGTCACTGCCAAGACACCGCCTCGACGGGTTGGGGGCTGGCGGCGTGCAGCGCGATCACCACGGTGGCACCGCCGCCGGGTGTGTCCTCGGCCCGCACCGTGCCGCCCATCGCCTCGGTGAGCCCGCGGGCGATCGCGAGGCCGAGCCCGACACCGTCGCCGTTGCTCGGGGCGTCATCGCTGCGCTGGAACGGCTCGAAGACCGACTCGAGCGCCTCTCGAGGGAACCCCGGGCCGCGGTCGATGACGCGTAACTCCACGGCGTCGGCGTGCGCGCTGCCCGACAGCCGCACCGGGGTGCCGTTCGGTGCATAGCGCAATGCGTTCTGGACGACGTTGGCAATCACCCGCTCGAGTAGGCCGGCGTCGGCAACCACCTCGGGGAGATCGGGCGCGACGTCGACGCTCAGTTCGCGGTCCGCCGCGACGTGGTCCAACGCACGCGCGACGATGTCGTCGATGCCGACCGGCCGGCACAGCACCGGCAGGACGCCGGCCTGCAGCCGCGACATGTCGAGCAGGTTCGTGACGAGGTCGGTGAGCCGGTCCATCGCCTGCTCGGCGGTGGCCAGCAGCTCGCGGCGATCGGCTTCGGTCCACGACACCTCCTGGGCGCGCAGGCTGGAGATCGCAGCCTTGGCCGCGGCGATCGGGGTGCGCAGATCGTGGCTCACCGCATTGAGCAGGGTCGTGCGCTGTCGCTCGGACTCGGCCAGCGGCGCGACCGCCCGGGCCGCCTCGGCGAGTTCGCGCTGCCGGTAGGCGACGGCGACGTGCGCGGCGAACGCGACGAGGATGCGCTGGTCCTCGGCGGGTAGCGGCCGGCCGGCTAGGGCGAGCACCAGCTCGTCGCCGACCTTTGCCGTTGCCTGCGCATCGTCGGGCTGTCGCGGCGCGGACTCGCCGGCGGCCGCGACGACCTGCCATCCCGGTGGCGCGCCGTGCTCGGCGTCCGGTGGGCAGCTGCGCAACAGGCTCGCGCCGTCGGCACCGAACGTCTCGCGGACCCGGTCGAGAATGGCAACCAGCGTCTGCTCGCCGCGCAACATGCTGCCCGCGAACGTCGACAGCGTCTCGGCCTCGGCGCTCGCCCTGGCGGCCTGCCGCGAGCGGCGGGCCGCGATGTCGACCACCCGCGACACCAGCACCGCGATGAGCAGGAAGATCACCAGCGCCACGATGTTGGACGCCTCGTTGATGGTGAACGTGTGGAACGGGGAGGTGAAGTAGAAGTTCAGCAGCAGGCTCGCCGCGAGCGCCGCGAACAGCGCGGGGTAGAAGCCGCCGACAAGGCTCGTCAGCACGACGGCGAGCAGGAACAGCGGCACGTCACCGGCGAACGAGAGCCGGTCCCGCAGCGCCGTGCACACGAGGGTGAGCGTCGGCAGCAACACCACGGCGAGGACGAGGCCCGCGATCCGGCGCCGGACGGTGAGCCCGCCGGTCAGGGCGGGCAGCGTCAGACCGGCGCGCGCGGCGTAGTCGTGCGTGACGAGGTGCACATCGATCGGCCCGGACAGCCTCGTCACCGTCGCGCCGGTGCCCGGACCGGTCAGGGCCGCGAACAGCGGATGGTGCCGCGACGCGCCGAGGACGAGCTGCGTCGCGTCCACCCGCCGCGCGAAATCCATCAGGGCGCGCGGGATGTTGTCACCCACCACCGAGTGGTAGCTGCCGCCGAGTTGTTCGACGAGCAGCCGCTGGCTCGCCAATCCGGCGACGCCGGGTTCGGCGAGGCCGTCGCTGCGCGAGACGTGCACGGCGAGGAGGTCGCTGCCGACCGTCCGCGCCGCGATCCGGGCGGCCCGGCGGATCAGCGTCTCGCCCTCCGGACCGCCCGTCAGGGCGACGACGATGCGCTCCTTCGTCTCCCACGTCTCGTCGATGCCGTGCTGGTCGCGGTAGCGCTGCAAACCCTCCTCGACCGAGTCGGCGAGCCAGAGCAGCGCGAGCTCGCGCAGCGCGGTGAGATTGCCCGGGCGGAAGTAGTTGCCCAGTGCCGCGTCGACCTTCTCGGCCGGGTAGATGTTGCCGTGCGCCATCCGGCGGCGCAGCGCTTCGGGCGTCATGTCGACGAGCTCGATCTGGTCGGCCGCGCGCACGACGGCATCCGGGACGGTCTCGCGCTGCTGCACGCCGGCAATGCGCTGCACCACGTCGTTGAGCGACTCGAGGTGCTGGATGTTCACCGTGCTGATGACGTGGATGCCGTCGTCGAGCAGCGTCTCGATGTCCTGCCAGCGCTTCTCGTGCGGGCCCGACCCCGGGATGTTCGTGTGCGCCATCTCATCGACGAGGACGACCTGCGGCTTCCGGGCGCGCACCGCGTCGAGATCCATCTCCTCGAACGTCGCACCACGGTAGAAGACCCGCTTGCGGGCGATGACGGGCAACCCCGCGAGCCGCTCGGCGGTGTGCGCGCGATCGTGCGTCTCGACGAAGCCGACGACGACGTCGGTGCCGCGGCCGAGCCGCCGCGCGCCCTCGTCGAGCATCGCGTACGTCTTCCCGACTCCGGGTGCGGCGCCGAGGTAGATCCGCAGCGTTCCTCTGGCCAATGCGCCTGCTTTCTCGAACGGGCTGACTCAGCCACTCCCAGTGTCCGCTACGAACGGACGGCTCAGGTGTGGCCCAGCTCCCAGGAAACCCGACTTTCCGTCTGCGATCCGGGAACGCGGCGTGACGAACCCGTGAGAACGGCTGGATCACCCCCGCGGAGGGACTTCACTTCTCGGCGGTTCCCCAACATCGATGGAGTCATCGTGAATGACGTCTGGTTCGTCCTGCTAACGGTCGTGGTGTTCGGGCTGATCACCCTCGTCGCCAAATGGGCGGAGAAGCTATGAGCGAGCTCGCGAGCGAATCATGGGCACAGCAGCCAGCTCAGCCCCTCGCCGAGCGAAGCGAGGCCCGGCGGTGAGTGCCACGAACATCGTCGGGCTCGTCCTCGCCGCGCTGCTCACGGCGTTCCTGCTGGTCGCCCTGCTGTTCCCTGAGCGGTTCTGATGACCACAACCTGGGCCGGCGTGATCTTCGTCGGCACGCTGATCCTTGCCCTCGCGCTGGTACACAAGCCGTTCGGCGACTACCTGGCACGCGTCCTCACCGGCCCCCGCCACCTGCGCGCCGAGCGGGTCGTCTACCGCCTCGGCGGGGTCGACCCGGACGCCGAGCAGACCGGCCGCCGCTACCTGCGCTCGGTCCTCGCGTTCAGCGCGATCTCGGTCGTCTTCCTCTACGTGTTCCTGCGGCTGCAGCATCATTTCTGGCCGCCGTACGCCGTGCCGCAGATGACCGCGGACCAGTCCTTCAACACCGCGGCGAGCTTCGTCACCAACACGAACTGGCAGTCCTACTCCGGCGAGAGCGCGCTCGGCTACGTCGTGCAGATGGCCGGCCTGGCCGTACAGAACTTCGTGTCGGCCGCGGCGGGTGTCGCCGTGGCGGTCGCGCTCGTGCGCGGCTTCGCCCGCAACCGGACCGACCGGCTAGGCAACTTCTGGGTGGATCTCACCCGCATCTGCGTGCGCATCCTGTTGCCGATCTGCTTCGTCGCCGCGATCGTCTTCGTCGGCGCCGGGATGATCCAGAACCTGCACCACTACCACGAGATCTCCACGATCGCCGGCGGCAGCCAGACGATCCCGGGCGGGCCGTACGCCAGCCAGGAGGCGATCAAGGAACTCGGCACGAACGGCGGCGGCACGTTCAACGCGAACTCCTCCTTCTCGTTCGAGAACCCGACGGCGTGGACGAACTGGCTCGAGATCTTCCTGTTGCTCGTCGTCTCGTTCTCGCTGCCCCGGACGTTCGGCACGATGGTCGGCGACCGGCGACAGGGCCACGCGATCGTCGCCGTGATGGCCCTGCTCGCGGTGCTGAGCGTCGGCCTGAACATCGCCTCCCAGACCGCGCACCACGGCACCGTCCCGACCGCGGTCGGAGCCTCGACCGAGGGCACCGAGACGCGCTTCGGGGTGCCCGACTCGGCGGCGTTCGCCTCAGCCACCACGCTCACCTCGACCGGCTCGGTCGACAGCTTCCACGACTCCTATACCAGCCTCGGCGGTGCGGTGCTGCTGCTGGACATGATGCTCGGCGAGGTCGCGCCCGGCGGTACCGGATCCGGCCTGTACGGCATGTTGATCCTGGCCGTGCTGTCGGTGTTCATCGCCGGCCTGATGGTCGGCCGAACGCCGGAGTACCTCGGCAAGAAGATCGGTGGCCGCGAGATGAAGTTCGTCTCGCTCTACGTCCTGACGACGCCGATGGTCGTGCTCGTCGGCACCGGCCTCGCGATGGCGTTGCCCGGTGAACGCGCGGCGATGTGGAACTCCGGCGCCCACGGCTTCTCGGAGGTGCTCTACGCCTTCACGTCGGCCGCGAACAACAACGGCAGCGCCTTCGCCGGCCTCGGGGTCAACACCGCCTGGTACAACACCGCGCTCGGCCTCGCGATGATCGTCGGCCGCTTCCTGCCGATGGTGTTCGTCATCGGCCTCGCCAACTCGCTGGCCAAGCAGAAGCCGGTGCCGGCGTCGAACGGCACGCTGCCGACCCATCGCGGGCTGTTCGTCGGCATGCTCTTCGGCGTCACGGTCATCCTGGTGGCGCTGACCTACTTCCCCGCGCTCGCGCTCGGGCCGCTCGCGGAGGGTCTGCACTGATGACCACGACCACAACGCACCGCGTCCAAGGCGGACTGCTCGACCCGCGGATGCTCGGGCGATCGCTGCCCGACGCGGTCCGCAAGCTCAACCCGGCGACGCTGTATCGCAACCCGGTCATGCTCATCGTCGAGATCGGCTCGATCTTCACGACGGTCCTCGCGATCCGCGACCACACAGCGTTCGCCATTCTCATCACGGTGTGGCTCTGGCTGACCGTCGTGTTCGCCAACCTGGCCGAGGCGGTCGCCGAGGGCAGGGGCAAGGCGCAGGCCAACGCGCTTCGCCGCGCGAAGACCGACACCGTCGCCCGCCGGCTCGTCCGCCGCGACGACCCCTCCGGCGGCGAGGAGCCGGTGCCGGCACCAGAACTCCGGCAGGGCGACTGCGTGGTCTGCGAGGCAGGCGACATCATCCCCGGCGACGGGGACGTCGTCGACGGCATCGCGAGCGTGGACGAGAGCGCGATCACCGGCGAGAGCGCGCCCGTCATCCGGGAGAGCGGCGGCGACCGCAGCTCCGTGACAGGAGGCACGAAGGTGCTCTCCGACCGCATCGTCGTGGAGATCACCCAGCAGCCGGGCCAGAGCTTCATCGACCGGATGATCGCCCTCGTCGAGGGCGCGAGCCGGCAGAAGACGCCGAACGAGATCGCGCTCAACATCCTGCTCGCCTCGCTGACGATCGTGTTCCTGCTCGCGACCGTGACGCTCCAGCCGATCGCGATCTTCTCGAAGGCCAACCAGCCAGGCATCCCTGACTCGGCCGCGCTCGACGGCAACGGCATCACCGGCATCGTCATGGTGTCGCTGCTCGTGTGCCTCATCCCGACGACGATCGGTGCGCTGCTCTCCGCGATCGGCATCGCCGGCATGGACCGCCTCGTGCAGCGCAACGTCCTCGCGATGAGTGGACGCGCAGTCGAGGCGGCTGGCGACGTCAACACGCTGCTGCTCGACAAGACCGGCACGATCACGCTGGGCAACCGGCAGGCCAGCGAGCTCGTCCCGGTCGACGGGTGCGCCGTCGCGAGCCTCGCCGACGCCGCGCAGCTGTCCTCGCTCGCCGACGAGACGCCCGAGGGGCGGTCGGTCGTCGTGCTGGCCAAGACCGAGTACGGGCTGCGCGAGCGCGCCACGGGCGAGCTGACGCATGCCACCTGGGTCCAGTTCACCGCGCAGACCCGGATGAGCGGCGTGGATCTCGACGAGCGCGGCGGCCGGCGACAGATCCGCAAGGGCGCCGCGACCGCCGTGATGAAGTGGGTGCGTGACAACGGCGGGCACCCGACCGAGGATGTCGGCCCGGTCGTCGACGCGATCAGCGCCTCCGGCGGCACCCCGCTGGTGGTCGCCGAACGGCACGGCGACGCGCCGGCCCGCGCCCTTGGCGTGATCCACCTCAAGGACGTCGTCAAGGAGGGGATGGCGCAGCGTTTCGACGAGCTGCGCCGGATGGGCATCCGCACCGTGATGATCACCGGGGACAACCCGCTGACGGCACGCGCCATCGCAGACGAGGCGGGCGTGGACGACTTCCTCGCCGAGGCCAAGCCCGAGGACAAGATGGCGCTCATCAAGCGCGAGCAGGAGGGCGGCAAACTCGTTGCGATGACCGGCGACGGCACCAACGACGCGCCGGCACTCGCCCAGGCCGATGTCGGCGTCGCTATGAACACCGGCACGTCGGCGGCCAAAGAGGCCGGCAACATGGTGGACCTCGACTCCGACCCGACGAAGCTCATCGAGATCGTCGAGATCGGCAAGCAGCTGTTGATCACGCGCGGTGCGCTGACGACGTTCTCGATCGCCAACGACGTCGCGAAGTACTTCGCGATCATCCCGGCGATGTTCGCAGCGCTCTACCCCGGCCTGGACAAGCTCAACGTCATGCGGCTGCACTCGCCGCAGTCGGCGATCCTGTCCGCGGTCATCTTCAACGCGCTGATCATCATCGCGCTCATCCCGCTGGCGCTGCGCGGCGTGCGGTACACGCCGTCGAGCGCGAGCGCGATGCTGCGCCGCAACCTCTACGTCTACGGGCTCGGCGGCCTTGTGATGCCGTTCATCGGCATCAAGATCGTCGACCTGCTCATCCAGTTCCTACCCGGAATCCGGTGACCCCGATGCGTTCTGCCTTCACGTCTCTGCGACACCTGAGCGCGGCGCTGCGAATGCTGCTGATCTTCACGGTGCTGTGTGGCATCGCGTATCCGCTCGCGGTCCTGGCCGTCGCCCAGCTACCCGGCCTCAAGCACCGTGCGGACGGTTCGCTCGTCGACCGCGACGGGTCTCCGGTCGCGTCGACCCTGCTCGGGCAGGCCTTCACGGACAGGCACGGCGCGCCGCTGCGGCAGTACTTCCAGCCACGGCCGTCAGCGGCCGGGGACGGGTACGACCCGACCGCCACCAGCGCCAGCAACCTCGGCCCCGAGTCGATCGTCGACACGCTGCCGAACCCGGACGACCCCGCCGACACCGGCACCCAGAGCCTGCTCACCCAGGTCTGCGCCCGCAGCCTCGCCGTCGGCAAGCTGGACGGCGTCGACGGCACTCGTCCGTTCTGCACCCCGGACGGGGTGGGCGCGGTGCTCGCGGTCTTCTGGTCCGGTCCCGGTTACGACGGCCATGTGACCCGCGCCGTGAGCATCAACCAGGCCTGCCCGGCCACCCCGTTCGTGGCGGCGTACCGGGGCGTCACCGTGCGCTGCGGCCGGTACGGCGCGGACTACTCGCGCGGGCAGCTCGTCCCGCTCCGGGGAGACGCACCGGCTGACCCGGCCGTCCCCGCGGACGCGGTCACCGCGTCCGGCTCCGGGCTGGACCCGCAGATCAGCCCGGCGTACGCGCGGATCCAGGAGGCCCGGGTGGCGAAGGAACGGGGTATGTCGATCGACCAGGTCGACGCGCTCGTCGACGACTACACCACCGGACGGGCCCTCGGCTTCATGGGCGAGCCGGCGGTGAACGTCGTGAAGCTGAACCTGGCGCTGGACGATCAGTTCCCCGCGGGGTGAGGTATCGCACCGCAAACAGACCGTGAATGATCCGTGAGGATTGCGCGAGCGCGATCCTCACGTCCCTAGCGTGGCCCTACGTGGACGCCTCCAGGATCGGCCGGCGATGACCGGGCCGAGCACCGTGAAGCGCGTGCTCGTCGGGCGCGCGCTGCAGAGCCGGCAGCTCGGCGAGACGCTGCTGCCCAAGTGGCTAGCGCTGCCGGTGTTCGCCTCCGACCCGCTGTCCTCGGTCGCGTACGCCACCGAGGAGATCGTGCTCGTCCTGGCGGCCGGCGGCGCGGGCTACCTCGCCTTCTCGAAGTGGGTCGCCGCGGTGATCGCCGCCCTGCTGGTGATCGTGATCCTGTCCTATCGGCAGACCTGCCACGCCTACCCGAACGGGGGCGGCGCGTTCGCTGTCAGCCTGGACAACTTCGGCGAGAACGCCGCCCTCGTCGCCGCCTCGGCACTGCTCGTCGACTACGTGATGACCGTTGCGGTCTCCGTCGTGGCAGGCGTGGACGCCATCACGAGCGCGGCGCCCAGGCTGGCCGCCCACGCGGTCGCGCTGTCGGTCGGGTTCGTCGTGCTGTTGCTGGTCGCGAACCTGCGCGGCGTCAAGGAGTCCGGCCGGGTCTTCGCCGTCCCGACCTACCTTTTCGTGTCGCTGACGTACCTGATGTTCCTGGTCGCCGCCATCAAGGCCGGCGGCGGCAGCCTGCACGAGGCGTCGACGGCGAACCAGGAACTGCATCGCACCGCGCACGTCGGTGGGGTGTTCACGCTGGTCCTGCTGATGCGGGCGTTCGCATCCGGGTGCACCGCGCTCACCGGCGTCGAGGCGATCAGCAACGGCGTCCCCTCCTTCCGCAAACCGAAGGCGCGCAACGCAGCGAACACGCTGGCGATCATGGGCGCGCTGTCGGTGAGCATGTTCGTCGGGATCACCGCGCTTGCGCTGCACATCAAGGCGCGGGCGGGAGGCGACACGACGGTGATCTCGCAGATTGCCGCGAGCTCGTTCGGCAGCCACGCGTTCCTGTTCTACCTCTACCAGGCTGCGACGGCCGGCATCCTCATCCTCGCCGCGAACACGGCGTTCAACGGCTTCCCGGTGCTGTCCTCGATCCTCGCCCAGCACAGCTTCCTGCCACGCCAGATGCACAACCGCGGCGACAAGCTGGTCTTCAGCAACGGCATCGTCCTGCTCGGGCTGTTCACGATCGCGCTGATCATCGGCTTCGACGCGGACACCAACAAGCTGATCCACCTCTACATCGTCGGCGTCTTCACCAGCTTCACCCTCAGCCAGGCCGGCATGGTGAAGCGCTGGAACCGGCTGATCCGTACCGGCCCACCCGAGGGCCGCAACCGGATGCGGGCCTCCCGCGCGATGAATCTCACTGGAGCGATCGCAACAGCCCTCGTGCTCGGCATCGTCATCTACACCAAGGTCGTGCAGGGCGCCTGGATCGCGATCACCGCGATGATCCTGATCTTCGCGATGATGAAGGGCATCAACCGGCACTACCGCGCGATCGCCGCGGAGCTGGACGTCGCCGAGTACGGCAAGCCGGTGCTGCCCGCGCGCAACCACGCGCTGATCCTGGTGTCCAAGCTGCACCTGCCGACGATGCGCGCCATCGCCTACGCCAAGGCCACCCGGCCGGACACCCTGCAGGCGCTCACGATCCAGATCGACGACGCCGAGACCGCGCAGCTGCTCGAGCAGTGGGGCCGGCATGGCATGGACATCCCGCTGGTGATCCTCGAGTCCCCGTACCGCGAGGTCACCAAGCCGTTGCTCGAGTATGTCCGCCGCCTGCGACGTGACCGGCCGAGGGACGTCGTCACGATCTTCCTGCCCGAGTACGTGCTAGGGCGCTGGTGGGAGCAGTTGCTGCACAACCAGAGCGCGCTGCGGCTCAAGACGCGGCTGCTGTTCGAGTCGGGCGTCATGGTGACGAGCGTGCCGTGGCAGCTGCACTCCAGCCGGGTGCAGCCCCACCTGACCGCCAAGCCGCCGGACGACGAGTCGGAGGGCGTCGAGGTCGAAGTCGTCGGCAGCTGATCCGCGACGCGCCGCCCGCCTGGACGGGTAGTCGGCACTCGCCCGCGCGATTCTCGTCTCAGCCGGCTATCCGGATCGGCCCGGCGTCGTTAGTCGGGCATGCTGGTGCGCCCGCCGGCCGCCGTGCGCACGCACTGGTGGCTGGTGACCGTGATCGCGGCGTCGGTCCTCGCCGCGGTCCTCGTGCTGCAGCCGCGCGTCGGGGCGGCACCGGGCACCCCGACGGTCGATCGGGCCGTCGCGGCAGCTTGCGAGCGAGCCGTCCCGCACACCGCGGCGGGCTTCCAGCGAATGTTCGACGGGCTGGACGGCGCCTGGGCCGGCGGCGACCAGGCCGCGACCGTCGAGCTCCCCGACGGCCGAACCCTGTGGCTGTTCGGCGACACGGTCTCCGGCCACCGCGACGCGTCGGGCGGCTACGCGGCGGGTTGGACGCTGCGGCACAACTCCTTCCTGCTCCAGCAGGGCGGCTGCCTGCGCGCCGTCGACACGCAGTTGCCCGAGACGGCCGGCGCCTGGTACTGGCCGGCCGCGGGCGTCGTCGACGGCGGGCGGCTCGAGATCTTCGCGATCAAGGTCGCGCGCACCACGTCGGAGTTCGGATTCCGGCTGACCGGAACGGCGCTCGCCGAGTACGACCTCGCGACGGTCGGGACACCGACGCTGCGCGGGCTGCGCGAGCTGACGGCGGCGCCCCGCGAGGGCGTTGACGCCACGACGTGGGGCCAGGGCGTGCTGGCCTCGGGCGGCTTCGTCTACATCTACGGAACGCGGGGCGACACCGCCCACCGCGCGTTCGGCCGCGCGCTGCTGGTGGCGCGCACCCGGCTCGGAGCCGTCGACGACCCGGCGACGTGGCGCTTCTTCGACGGCGCCCGCTTCGTGCCCGACCCGGCCAGTGCCCGACCGGTGGTCGCCGCGGTGCGCGGCGTCTCCACGTCGGTGAGCCCGGTCGATACCGGCGGCGGCGTGGCGATCGTCGCCAAACAGGACGAGGTGTTCGGCACGATCGTGGCGGCGTGGACCGGTGCCACGCCCATCGGCCCGTTCACCGCCGCCCCGCTGCTCGCCGCACCGTCCGACCTGCAGCACGGCGTCCTGCGCTACTCGGCGCTGGCCCACCCGCAGTTCGCGCTGGCCGACGGCGGGCTGCTCGTCAGCGTGTGCCGCAACAGCACCGTGCTCGCCGCGGTCGGCCGGGACGCGCTGCTCTACCGCCCGCAGTTCCGCTCGGTGCGGCTGCCGGCGAGCACTGCGGGTTAAGCAGTCTTCATCCGGTGTTCATCGCGCCGACCAGCCCGACCAGCGTTGCACGTCCACCGCGATCACCGGACCGGGCGGCGGCTGCGTGACGTACGCCGGATAGCGCGCGGTGAGCAGCCGCACCGCGAGGTCCTCCTCGTCGCCGGTGGCGATGCGTGCGGTGCCGTCGGCGCGCACCCACCACAGCTGCGCCCAGTCGTCCGCGTAGTGATCGACGAGGACGGCTACGTTCGGGTTGGCCGCGATGTTCGCGAGCCGGCGCAGCGACGTCGTGCTCTTGGGCTTGCCGTCCACCGCCGTGTAAATGACCTCGCCGGCCACTGCGAACACGATGGGGACGAGGTGCGGGCGAGCGTCTTCGGCCGCAGTGGCGAGCCGCGCAACCCGGG
This sequence comes from uncultured Actinomycetota bacterium, assembly GCA_963797455.1. GTDB lineage: Bacteria > Actinomycetota > Actinomycetes > Mycobacteriales > Jatrophihabitantaceae > Jatrophihabitans. Next base: position 805,594 of record CAWCPK010000002.1, read on the forward strand.
CCGCGGCGAACCGAGGCCGCACCTCGCCCACGTCCATCCGCACAGGCCCACGCTAGGACTTGATCGCTAGGGTGCCCGTATGCGCTTCGGAGTGTTTGTCCCGCAGGGGTGGCGGCTCGACCTCGTCGGCATCGAGCCGGCCCGGCAGTGGCAGACCATGCTCGACGTCGCGAAGCGCGCCGAGGCCGGGCCGTGGGAATCGATCTGGGTCTACGACCACTTCCACACCGTCCCGGTGCCGACGGACGAGGCCACCCACGAGGCGTGGACCCTGATGGCGGCGTTCGCCGCCACCACCGAGCGGCTGCGGCTCGGCCAGATGTGCACCTGCATGGGCTACCGCAACCCCGTCTACCTCGCGAAGGTGGCGGCCACCTGCGACATCATCTCCGGCGGGCGCGTCGAGATGGGCATCGGCGGCGGCTGGTACGAGCACGAGTGGCGGGCCTACGGCTACGGCTTCCCCAGCGCCGGCGCCCGGCTCGCGATGCTCGACGAAGGCGTGCAGCTCATGCGCCGGCTCTGGACGGACGGCGTCGCAACTTTCGAGGGCGAGCAGTACCGGGTCGACGGCGCGATCTGCCGCCCGCTCCCGCTGCAGGACGGCGGCATCCCGCTGTGGATCGCCGGTGGCGGGGAGAAGAAGACGCTGCGCACCGCCGCGAAGTACGCCCAATACACCAACTTCGACTCGACGCCCGAGGTGTTCAAGCGCAAGTCCGAGATCCTCGAGCAGCACTGCCGCGACATCGGCCGGGACTTCGGCGAGATCGTCCGTTCCGGCAACTACAACGTCGTGATCGGCGAGACCGAGAAGGCCGTCCAGGACAAGCTCGCCTGGATTCTCGATCGGTACCAGCGCCTCGTGCCGGCCGAGCACGCGGAGCGGGCGTACCGGAACTTCACCAACAGTCCACTGGTCGGCACCCCCGAGCAGCTGGTCGAACGGCTGCACGAAGCCGAGAAAATGGGCCTGACGTACGCGATCGGGAACTTCGTCGACGCGGCGTACGACCCGGCGAGCATGGACCTGTTCGCCAGCAAAGTGATCCCGGAGTTGTCCTCATGACGGACGCGCTCATCGACGGACGGATCGTCGTCGACCAGTTGACGAAGGTCTTCCGCGGCAAGATCCGGGCCGTCGACCAGTTGAGCTTCACCGTCGAGCCGGGGTCTGTCACCGGCTTCCTCGGGCCGAACGGCGCGGGCAAGACCACGACACTGCGCATGGTGCTCGGCCTCGTCCATCCGACTGCCGGGCGGGCGACGATCGGTGGCCGGCCGTATCGCCAGCTGCCGAACCCGACACAGGTCGTCGGCGCGGCCCTCGAGTCGGCGAGCTTCCATCCCGCCCGCACGGCGCGCAACCACCTGCGCATCCTGTGCACGGTCGGCGCGCTCCCGCTGAAGCGCGCCGACGAGATGCTCGACCTCGTCGGGCTGCACGATGCCGCCCGCCGCAAGGTGCGCGGCTACTCGATGGGCATGCGGCAGCGGCTCAGCCTGGCCGCCGCGTTGCTCGGCGACCCGCGCGTCGTCGTGCTGGACGAGCCGGCGAACGGGCTGGATCCGGAGGGCATCCGCTGGCTGCGCGGCCTGCTGCGGCACCTCGCCGACCAGGGCCGCACCGTGCTGGTCTCCAGCCATCAGCTCAACGAGGTGCAGGAGATCGCCGACCGGGTCGTCATCCTCAACCGCGGACGGCTGGTGCGCTCCGGCTCGATCGAGGAGCTGACCGCAGGGACGGACAGCGTGCTGGTCCGCTCACCCAACCTCGACGGCCTGCACGCCGCCCTCACCGGACAGCAGATCGTGGTCGAGCAGCTGCCGCCCGGCTCGCTGCGCATCCGCGGGCTGAGCACCGAGCAGGTAGGACATCTGGCGTTCCAGGCGGGCGTAGAACTGCACGAGCTCAGCGCGGAGCGTTTCGACCTCGAGGACCTGTTCTTCGCACTGACCAGCGGCGCCCACCAGGCAGCTCCGCTCGACGGCCAGACGGCCCCTGGAGGCGACGCATGATCCGGCTCGTCCGCGCCGAGTTCATGAAGCTGCGCACGACTCAGGTGTGGTTCTGGATGTTGCTGGCGACGATCGCGATCGGCGCGCTGCTCGCGGTAGCCCAGATCGCGCCGCGCGAGGGCATCCGCAGCCCGGAAATGGTGCCGGACCTGTTCGCCGGCTTCGCCTCCTCGCCGGGGTATGTCGTCCTGTTCACTCTCGGCGTACTCGGCGTGACGAGCGAGTTCCGCTACCAGACGATCACTCCGACGGTGCTGCAGACGCCCTCCCGGTGGGCGATCGTGACGGCGAAGATGATCACCTACGCGATCGTCGGCGTCCTCTATTCGATCGCCGCGCTCGCCGCCGAGACGGCCGTCGGCGTGCCGTGGCTGAACAGCAAGGGCATCGACGTGCGGTGGAGCGACGGCGAGGTACAGCACGCCATCATCGGCACCTTCGGCGTCCTTGCCCTGTTCGGGATCGTCGGGCTGGGTATCGGCGCACTGCTGCGCAACCAGATCGTGGCCGTGGTGGTCGGCATCATCTTCCTGGTCGTGATCGAGAACATCCTGGTGGCGATCCCGGTCGTCAAGCACGTCTGGCCGTACACCCCCAACGGCGGCACCCAGGCGATCCTCTACACACACGGCGACACCGAGTTCAATGGCGTGCATCTGCTCTCGACCTGGGGCGGGGTAGCGGTCCTGGTGGGCTGGGCGTTCATCCCGGCCATCATCGGCGCAGCATTCTCCATGAACCGCGACATCACGTAGCCGGTCGAACGGCCCACCACCCGCGACGGCCGCGCATGCCCGGACAGTCGGTTACGCGTAGGCTCGATGGCCGGTACGTGAGTGGACACAACATCGAGGACGGCCTGGCGAAAGTGGCGACGACGGAGCAGCCGACAAGCACGGAAACCCCTTCGAACATCGGCAATTTCGGCGCCAACGAGTGGCTCGTCGAGGACATGTACGAGCGCTACCTCGCCGACCCCGGCAGCGTCGACGCGGCCTGGCACGACTTCTTCGCCGACTACCGGCCCACCGGCGTGGCGCCCCCCAACGGACCCCCGGCAGAGGCCGAGGCCGAGGACGCGCCGGCGCAGCGCCGCCCGTCGCCGGCCGCCACCTCGAAAGAGCCCGCCGGGAGCCCGTCCCCCGAAGCCGTAGCCACCACCCCCCCCGCGCCGCCGGCGCCGGCCAAGCCCGCCGAGGCGACGCCGGAGCCTCCCGCGGCGAGCGAGCCTGCCTTGGTTCAGCTCCGCGGTGCGGCGGCCCGGGTCGTCGCCAACATGGAGGGATCCCTGCAGGTCCCGACGGCCACGAGCGTGCGCGCCGTCCCGGCGAAGTTGCTCTTCGACAACCGCGTCGTGATCAACAACCACCTGCGCCGCGCGCGCGGCGGCAAGGTCAGCTTCACGCACATGATCGGCTACGCCGTCATCAAGGCGCTGCGCGTGCACCCGGAGATGAACAACGCGTTCGGCCAGATCGACGGCAAGCCGGCCGTCCTCACCCCCGAACACGTCAACCTCGGCATCGCGATCGACCTCGTCGGCAAGAACAACGCCCGGTCGCTGGTGGTCGCCTCGATCAAGGCCGCCGAGACGCTCGACTTCCACGGCTTCTGGACGGCGTACGAGGACATCATCCGGCGCGCCCGCCACGGCAAGCTGACCACCGACGACTTCGCCGGCACGACGATCAGCCTCACCAACCCGGGAACGATCGGCACCAACCACTCCGTGCCGCGGCTGATGCAGGGCCAGGGCACGATCGTCGGCGTCGGGGCCATGGAGTACCCCGCCGAGTTCAGCGGGATGAGCGAGGAGCAGCTCACCGAGCGGGCGATCAGCAAGATCATGACGCTCACCTCCACCTACGACCACCGCATCATCCAGGGGGCGCAGTCCGGCGAGTTCCTGCGCGAGGTCCACCAGCTGCTGCTCGCCGACGAGTTCTACGACGAGATCTTCGCCGCCCTGCGTATCCCGTACGAGCCGGTGCGCTGGCTGGTCGACCGCGAGTGGAGCCACGAGGGGCAGATCGGCAAGAACGCCCGGGTCATCGAGCTGATCAACGCGTATCGCACGCGCGGCCATCTCATGGCCGACACCGATCCGCTCGAGTACACCGTCCGCAGCCACCCCGACCTCGACATCACCCGCTACGGGCTCACGCTGTGGGACCTCGACCGCGAGTTCCCGGTGGGCGGCTTCGCCGGCGAGATGCTGATGCGGCTGCGCGACATCCTCGGCGTGCTGCGCGACGCCTACTGCCGCCGGGTCGGTGTCGAGTACCGGCACATCAGCGACATCGAGCAGCGCAAGTGGATCGAGCAGCGCGTCGAGGTCAAGCACGCCCAGCCGAGCCGCGAGGAGCAGCTGCACATCCTCGGCCGGCTCAACGTCGCGGAGGCGTTCGAAACGTTCCTGCAGACGAAGTACGTCGGGCAGAAGCGGTTCTCCCTCGAAGGCGCGGAGACGGTCATCGCGCTGCTCGACGCGGTGCTCGCCGAGGCGGCGGACGACGGCCTCGACGAGGTCGTCGTCGGCATGCCGCACCGCGGCCGGCTGAACGTGCTCGCCAACATCGTCGGAAAGCCCTACGCGAAGATCTTCAACGAGTTCGAGGGCAACATCGACCCGAGCACGGCGCAGGGCTCCGGCGACGTGAAGTACCACCTCGGCGCGCGCGGCACGTTCACCTCGCCGGGCGGCAGGCAGATCGACGTGGAGCTGACCGCGAACCCGTCGCACCTCGAGGCCGTCGATCCCGTCCTCGAAGGCATCGTGCGCGCCAAGCAGGACCTGCTCGACAAGGGCGAGGACGGCTACACGGTGCTGCCGGTCATGCTGCACGGCGACGCCGCGTTCGCCGGCCAGGGCGTGGTGGCCGAGACGCTCAACCTGTCGCAACTGCGCGGCTACCGCACCGGCGGCACCGTGCACGTCGTGGTGAACAACCAGGTCGGGTTCACGACCTCGCCGCAGTCGTCGCGCTCGTCGCTGTACGCCACCGACGTCGCGCGGATGATCCAGGCGCCCATCTTCCACGTCAACGGCGACGACCCGGAAGCCTGTGTTCGGGTTGCGAGACTTGCTGTCGAGTTCCGCCGTGATTTCCGAAAAGACGTCGTGATCGACATGGTCTGCTACCGGCGGCGCGGGCACAACGAGGCCGACAACCCGTCGTTCACGCAGCCGCAGATGTACGACATCATCGACAACTTGCGCAGCGTCCGGAAGCTGTACACCGAGGCGCTCATCGGCCGCGGCGACATCACGCTCGAAGACGCGGAGGCGGCGCTGAAGGACTTCCAGGCGCAGCTCGAGAAGGTCTTCGTCGAGACCCGCAACGCGTCCGAGAAGGGCGCCGCCGAGCCGGACCTCGAACGCGAGACGCCCTCGCAGCACGTGACCACCGCGGTCTCGCTCGACGTCGTCAAGCGGATCGCAGAGGCGTACGCCAACCCACCCGAGGAGTTCACCATCCACCCGCGGCTCAAGCCGCAGATCGACCGCCGGGTCGCGATGGCGAGCTCCGGCGGGGTCGACTGGGCCACTGCCGAGCTGTTCGCGTTCGGCGCGCTCGCCCTCGAGGGACGGACGGTCCGGCTGGCCGGCCAGGACTCGCGGCGCGGCACCTTCACCCAGCGACACGCCACGCTGATCGACCGCTACACCGGCGCCGAGTACACCCCGCTGCGCGCGCTGTCCGACGAGCAGGCGCACTTCTTCGCCTACGACTCGCTGCTGTCCGAGTTCGCCGCGATGGGCTTCGAGTACGGCTACTCCGTGGCGCGTGAGGACGCGCTCGTGTGCTGGGAGGCGCAGTTCGGTGACTTCGCAGACGGCGCGCAGACGATCATCGACGAGTTCATCTCCTCCGGCGAGGCCAAGTGGGGGCAGCGGTCCGCGCTGACCCTGCTGCTGCCGCACGGCTACGAGGGCCAGGGCCCCGACCACTCCTCCGGCCGCCCGGAGCGCTTCCTGCAGCTTGCCGCCGAGAACAACATGACCATCGCCATGTGCTCGTCGCCGGCTAACTACTTCCACCTGCTGCGCCGGCAGGGGCTGTCGCCGGTGCGCCGTCCGCTCATCGCCTTCACGCCGAAGTCGCTGCTGCGGCTCAAGGCGGCGGTCAGCGCGGTCGAGGAGTTCACCAGCGGCACGTTCGAGCCGGTGCTGCCCGATCCGGCCGCCGACGCGGCGGGCGTGCGGCGCGTGCTGCTCTGCGCGGGCAAGATCTACTACGACCTCGCCGCCGCGCGCGAGAAGCGCGGACGCAGCGATGTCGCGATCGTGCGGGTCGAGCAGCTGTACCCGCTGCCCGCCGGGGAGCTCAGGGCCGCGCTGGCGCCCTACCCCGGCGTCGAGGTCGTGTGGGTGCAGGAGGAGCCGGCCAACCAGGGCGGCTGGCCGTTCATGGCGCTCAACCTGCCCGAGCACCTCGAGGGACGTCCGCTGCTGCGCGCCTCGCGCAAGGCGTCCGCGTCGCCGGCCGTTGGGTCGCACTTCGTGCACGAAGCGCAGCAAGAGGAAGTCGTTGCCACTGCGTTCGGCTGACCGCTTCTCGTGCTGAATACCCCCTGCGCCGCACCAGGGTGTGGTGCAGGGGGTATTCACGCGTCGGGGAGGATGACGGCGTGTACTTCACCGACCGCGGGATCGAGGAGCTCGTGCAGCGCCGGGGCGAGGAGCAGGTCAGCGTCGAGTGGCTGGGCGCACAGCTGCAGGCCTTCGTCGACGCGCACCCCGAGTTCGAGATCGCGATCGACCGCCTCGCGACCTGGCTCGCGAGAGAGGATGACGAGGCCGAGTGACGGTCAGCTGGCGAGCGGGGCTGCGAGGACGTCGACCCCGGGCTCGGCGGGCTCCGGGGTCACCTCGAAGATCGGCAGGAAGAACTGGGCAAGCGGGCCGATGGCCAGCGCGAACCCGACCGTGCCGATGCCGACCGTGCCGCCCAGCAGCCAGCCGGCCACCAGCACCGTGAGCTCGATGCCGGTTCGGACGAGCCGGATCGAGCGGCCGGTCCGCCGGGCGAGCCCGGTCATGAGGCCGTCGCGCGGGCCGGGGCCGAGCGCGGCACCGATGTACATGCCCGTCGCCACGCCGCACAGCACTATGCCGATCAGCAGCTCGGCGATTCGCCAGCCCAGCGGCGACCCAGCGGGCAGCAACGCCAGAGACCAGTTCATCGCCAGCCCGATGAGGACCGCGTTGCTCAGCGTGCCGAACCCGGGCCACTGCCGCAGCGGGATCCACAGCACCAGGACCGCCACCCCGACGATGATCACGACCGTGCCGATCGCCAGGCCCAGGTGCTCGCCCAGCCCCTGGTGGAAGACGTCCCACGGGTCCAGGCCGAGCTCGGAGCGCACCAGGAGCGCGCCGGACAATCCGTAGCTGAGCAAGCCAATGTAGAGCTGGACCAGGCGCCTGGGCAGCTGACGTCGGTCCATTCGTCGATCATGCCGGGCCAGTCCAAGCGAATACCGAGCCAATTATCGGTTTTCGGTCTGGCCTGCCAGACCATTGCGTGCCACCATCGTCGGATGGCGACCGTGTCCAGGATCGGCGGCCGTGCGCTCGCCGACCTCCTGCCCGAACTGCGCACGATGCCGGGCCCGGTGTACGCGGCTCTGGCGCACGCCATCACCTCACTCGTGCTCGACGGCCGGGTCGCCACCGAGACCCGGTTGCCGTCCGAGCGGGAACTCGCGGTCGCGCTGGGGGTCAGCCGCGCAACCGTCACGGCCGGGTACGACGCGTTGCGGGCGGACGGCTTCCTCGACAGCCGCACCGGTTCCGGCAGCTACGTCACCGTGCCGCCCGGATCACGCCCCCGCCCGTCGCTCGCCCGCTGGACCACGCGCAGCAGCGAGGGGGCGGACGTGATCGACCTGTCCTGCGCGGCGCTGCCAGCACCCCCGGATCTGCTCCCGGCCGCAGTCGCGAGCGCCGCCGGGCGGCTCGCTCCGTACCTGCTCGGCGACGGATACGAGCCGGCCGGCCTGCCCGTCCTGCGCGACGCCGTCGCCGCCCGGTTCACGGCACGCGGCGCAGCGACGCGACCGGATCAGATCCTGATCACGAACGGGTCGTTGCACGGCCTGGACCTGCTGCTGCGCCTCCTGGTCGGCCCCGGCGACCGCGTCGTGACCGAGCTGCCCACCTACCCCGGCGCGCTCGACGCGATCCGCGCGAACGGGGGACGGGTGGTGCCCGTGCCGATGGCCGCGACGGGCGGCTGGCAGGTCGATCAGCTGCGCGCGACGCTGCGCCAGACCGCCGCCCGGCTCGCCTACCTGACGCCGGACTTCCACAACCCGACCGGCGCGCTCATCCCGGAGCACGACCGCCGCGAGGTGCTGAAGGTCGCGCGTCACACGGGGACGACGGTCGTGGTGGACGAGTCGTTCGTCGACCTCGGCTTCGGCGACAGCGAGCGCCCGACTGCGGCCGTCGACCCCAGCGTCGTCACCGTCGGCTCGCTGTCCAAGCCGGTGTGGGGCGGGCTGCGCATCGGCTGGCTGCGGGCGTCCACGGATCTCGTCCACCGGCTCGCCGCGCTGCGCACGTCCATCGACATGGGCGGGCCCGTCCTCGACCAGGTCGTGGCTGCGGAGCTGTTCGAGCACATCGACGCGATTGCCGCCGACCGCATCGCCGAGCTGGTCCCGCAGCGCGACGCGCTCGTCGCCGCCCTCGCCCGCGAGCTGCCGCATTGGCGCGTGGCGATGCCGCAGGGGGGCCTGTCGCTGTGGGCCGAGCTGCCCGCGCCGCTGTCCACGCCCCTGACGATGCTCGCCGCGCAGGCCGGGGTCGTCGTGGTGCCTGGCTCCCGGTTCGGGGTGGACGGCACGCTCGAGCGGTTCCTGCGCCTGCCGTACGCGCTGCCCGCCGATCGGCTCGTGGCGGCGGTCAGCCGGCTCGCCGGAAGCTGGGCGCAGCTAGAGGGCACCGGCGCCACCGCCCGCCAACTCGTGGTGGCGTAGGCCGCGTCACAGCGGGTCACAGCGGGTCACAGCGGGTCACAGCGGGTCACAGCGGGTCACAGCGGGTCACAGCGGGTCACAGCGGGTCAGAGCGCCGGGTAGTGGAGGCCGAGCTGGCTGCGTATCTCGTCGAGCACGTCCATGATCTGCAGGGTTTCCTCCAGCGGCAGCGTCGGGCTCTCGGTCAGCCCGGCGAGCAGGCAGCGATTGACTTCGGCCGCCTGGTACTGCATGCCTCGCCCGTCGGCGGGCGTGGCGAAGGTTTCGAGCACCTGCTCGTCGTGATCGATCACCCGGAACGAGGTCGGCGGGTAGAACCAGCCGTCGATCTCGAGACGCGCCTCGGTGCCGCATCGCGTAGCTTCCAGCATCGCGCAGCCGAAAGGAGGGGGGTCAAGAGGGCAGTCGCGCACGACAGTTACGAAGCGGTTCCATCCCACTGGGCGTAGGAGACGGGCCGCGGCCCCAGGGTGGCTTTGACGCCTTGATCGAGGGTGGCGGTTGCCACTCTGCCGTCTCGGACGAAGCAGAAGCGGACGCCGTCGGGTGCCCAGGAGGGCGAGTGATCAGCGCAGGTCCCACAGGACAGGCTGGCCACGGGCTGGTTATCGAACGGACCCGCACTCGCGGGCCAACCGCTCGTATCCGCCTCCCAGATGCCGGGCTCGTGGCCATTCGTGAACAGCAGGGTGTGCCCGGGAGCCCACGACAGGGCTGTGGCGCCGTCGAGCACGTGGGTGACGAGCGAGTGGGGCGCGCGCGTGGCCCCCGCGTCGGTCGAGACGACGTCGATGTTTCCCGCTGGAATCGGCGTCCCGCTCGGCCGAGTGGCGAAAGCCAGGTCGTTGCCGTCGGGCGACCACGCCAGAGCGCCTTGAGGGTCGAGCTGCGGGTTCTGGAGCACACTGCGCAGACCCGTCCCGTCGGCATCGACGGTGTTGATCGAACACCCCGCGGATCCGCAGGAGGTGAACGCGAGCCGGTCTCCGCGTGGAGACCAGGTCGGGGAGGAGCCGAACCCGGGGTGCTGATCGGGCGGAGAGTAATCCTTCTTCCCATCGAGGCTGGTGATGGCCAGGGTGCCCTCCGGACCCTCGTACGCGAGTCGGGTGCCATCCGGGGACAGAGCTGGGTGGCCGCAGCCCGCCTCCTTTTCCGGGTTTCCGCACAATTTCACGGTGCTGACGTTGCTGCCGTCCGGGTTCATCACGCAAATCGAGGAGTCCCACTGTCCGCAGGAGAAGACGATCTTCCCCGGCAGCGCGCCGGACGGTGCGGTCGGCGTTCCGTAGTCGCCCTGGAACAGGGTCCTGCTGGTCAGCGTGAATGGCTGACTGACCGAGAACTGAAGCGGGCCCCAGTCGGCGCGGATACCGACGTTCAGCTTCGTGTCACCGGACACCGAGTAGTGGTAGCTGCCGTCGGTCTGCTGCTTGTTGTCGACGGTCATGCCGCCCAAGAAGTTGACGAACGGGCCGCCGTTGAATCCCTCGATGTCGAAGTCGACCTGCGGGCCTGCTCCGGCCCACAAGTTCTCTTCCGCCGCCTCAGTGGGCGGGGTGGCTGTGTAACTGGCACCGGCTCCATAAATGGGGTGCAGGTCCTGGTTGCTGCCGTCCGGAGTGCCCCACGTAAAGCCGGCTTTGGCCCAGCCGGACTCGTGGAACCCGTAGCCGGGCCCGACGGTGAAGGTGCCGCGCGCCTCCCCGTGCGCCACGAACTTGGGGGTCACGGTCAGCTCGAACGGTCCCAGCGGCAGCGGGAAGCTGGGCAGCGTCAAGGCCTCAGAGTCCTTCGCCACCTTGCAGTAGCCCTGGTCGGCCACGGACAGCGAGGCGTCCGCCGTCTCATTGACACCGCCCACCAGCTTGATGAAGTTCGGGGTGGCGAACCCCCACGCGATGTCGAAGTCCACCCAGCCGCTCACGCTGGCCGAGGCACTGCCGGTGAACTTCGACCCGCTGCCGCACGCACCGCCGCCCAGCCCCAGACTCGCTGTCGGGTCCACCGGAAGCCGCACGCGCAACGACCCACGCGGGATCGCGTCCCGCAACCCGCCCGGCGCGATACGAACCAGTACCTCGCCTGCCCGCTCACTCACCGACACGACCCTGCGCACCAGCCCGCGCGGTGTCTGCCGGCCCTGACCGATCACGATCACATCCCCGGCATGCACAGCGGCGCCAGCGCTGCCCGGCTCGAAGGCCAGCACCCCACCATCCGCCGTCGTCCCCGGCGCGAGCCCCAGGTGGGCGCCATCGAGCACCTTGGTCGTAGGCGGGACCTGCTCGGCGTAGTCGATCAGCAGGCTCCCGGGTGCCATCACCCGCATCATCAGGTCCTGCGGATAGAAGGTGTCGGCGCCGGCCCGCACACCGCTCGCCGCTACCCGGTAGCGTCCGGCCGCTACCCGTAGCGTCGTAGTGCGCGTCAGGCGTGCTCGATAAGCGTCCGGGCCCGTGACCAGCACGCTGCCCCCGGTGCCGGCCGGCAAGTCGGTGATCCTGATCGTCAACTGCACGTTCCCGCGCGCGCCGCCATGCCCCGAACACGCTGCCGAAACCAGCCCGAGGCTAAGCAGCACGGCGAGCGTGCGCCTCACGAGGCCAGATTGTGACAGCCGGGTGACGGTGTGCCAACTGCAAGCTGCGAGATCCGGACAACACCACGCAAACCGAGCGGGTACCCCCACTGCGGGCACAGCGACCCGCGCGCCAGCTCGGCTAGCACTCGCGGGCGCGCTCCCAGCCAACCGGCTCGAACCACGACCGAGCGCGCAGAACCACTCACCGCCGATCCGCCGAGGCGATCCGACGCCGCTCCGTATTTCGGCATTGCGGGCCGTCGTGCGACGGGCCGACGTCAGATGTCGGCGCTGCCTTCGCGGTAGACCTTCGCGCGCCGGATCAGGCCGTCGGCGAACTCGAGGAAGACCGCGATGTGGAACGCCCGCGGCGCACCGTCAACAGTGATCGATTCGCGCAACTGCGCCGCGGCATGATCGGCGTCGACGAGAACCGTCAGCGGCTCGAGATGCGGGGCCATCGACCACAACCCGTCATCGAAGACTTCGGCCAGCGCGTCGCGGCCCGTGACGGTGTCCTGGCCGGTTATCCAGACTGCGTCCGGCGCGAACCCGGCGAGCAGCCGCGCCGTGTCGTGCGCGTTGAAGGCTGCAAGGTGCTCTTCGACCCCTGCCGCAACGTTCACTCGACGGTCGCGACGCCGTCGAGCACCGCTTGCTTCGCCACGGCGGCGGTCACCGCCGGCGCGACGCGGGCGTCGAACGGCGTCGGGACGATGTGGTCGGGAGCCAGCGCGCCGGCTACCACGTCGCTCAGCGCGGTTGCCGCGGCGAGCTTCATGTTCTCGGTGATCTCCCGCGCCCCGACGTCGAACGCGCCGGCGAACACCCCTGGGAACGCGAGCACGTTGTTGATCTGGTTCGGGTAGTCGCTGCGCCCGGTGGCCACGATGACGGCGTGCCGGTGCGCGACATCCGGGTCGACCTCCGGGTTGGGGTTGGCGAGCGCGAAGATGATCGCGTTGGCCGCCATCTTGCGCACCGCGTCCTCGTCGACCAACCCGGCGCTGAGGCCGAGGAACACGTCCGCACCGTCGAGCGCGGCGGCCAGCGAGCCGGTGAGCCCGAGGTTGTTGGTGGCGGCGGCGAGTTCGGCCTTGACGGCGGTCAGGCTCTGCCGGCCGGGGTGCAGGACGCCCTTCGAGTCGGCCACCGCGATGTCGCCGATGCCCGCGGCGAGCAGGATCTTCGAGCACGCCACCCCGGCGGCGCCGGCGCCGGACACCACGACCCGCAGGTCGGCGAGCGTGCGCCCGGTGACCGCCGCGGCGTTGCGCAGCGCTGCGAGCACGACGATCGCGGTGCCGTGCTGATCGTCGTGGAACACCGGGATCGACAACCGCTCGCGCAACCGCGCCTCCACCTCGAAGCAGCGCGGTGCGGAGATGTCCTCGAGGTTGATCCCGCCGAACGACGGCGCGATCCGCTCGACGGTGGCGACGATCTCGTCGACGTCGGTCGTGTCGAGCACGATCGGGATGGCGTTGAGGCCGGCGAACTCGCTGAACAGCGCGGCCTTGCCCTCCATGACCGGCAGCGCCGCGGCCGGGCCGATGTTGCCCAGCCCGAGCACCGCGGTGCCGTCGCTCACGACCGCGACGAGCCGCGAGCGCCACGTGTAGGTCCGGGCCAGGGACTCGTCGGCTTCGATGGCTGAGCAGACCTCGGCGACGCCGGGCGTGTACGCCATCGAAAGGGCCTCCCGGTCGGTCAGCGGCAGCTTGCTGCGCACCACGAGCTTGCCGCCCTCGTGCACCCGGAAGACCGCACTGGAAAAGCGGTCCGCGTCGAACCCCACTGCCATGCTCCCCATCGCAAATCGTCGCTGTGCTACCGGCCGGGGTGACGGCTCAGGTGGGCGTGAATCCCAGGGTTGGCCCGGTCATTGTCAGTCTTCCACTCTCGGGGTGGCCACGGCGCCCGGGTACCGGATCATGACAAAACTGAATAAATTGCCCAGTCGGGCGGGAGGCTCCCGTACCCAGGACGGCAGCGCGCGCGGCTGGTCGGAGACGGCGTGGAGCGGGGCAGGCAGCGGCTGCTCGACGCTGAACCCCAAGCCGTCCTGGCAGACCGACGCCACGCAGTGCTCGGGTAAGGCGAACGCCGACGTGTCAGCCGTCGCCGACCCGCAGACCGGAGTGGCCGTGTACGACAGCACGCCGTTCCAGGGCGCGAGCGGCTGGCAGGTCTACGGCGGCACGAGCGCGTCGTCGCCGATCATCGCCAGCGTGTACGCGATGGGTGGCAACCTCGACGGCTACCCGCCTCGCACACGTGGGCCGCGCCGAGCGGGCTGAACGACGCGACCAGCGGCTCGAACGGCAAGTTGCAGTCCCGCCGTCTTGTGCACCGCCGGCGCCGGCTGGGACGGGCCGAGCGGTCTCGGTACACCGAACGGCACCGCCGCGTTCTGACCGAAGCGGTGGAGGAGGGCCCGGCGTGGGTACGTACGCCGGGCCCTCGCCAATTCGCTACAGTGCGGCTCCCCCGGCGAATTGGATGGCGATGAGCGTGCGGCTGGCACGTGGCTGGAACCTCGCGATCGCCTTGCTGGTGGCGGCGGCGCTTCTCGTGCCGCTGTGGATCGCGGCTGAGGTCAGCGCAACCCCACCGGGTCACACAGTCGGCACGCTGGCCGGAACCCCGCTGGCGAACCGGGTGCTGCGGGTGCTGAGCTTCTTCACGATCCAGAGCAACATCCTCAGCGGACTGACCGCCGCCCAGCTCGCCAGCAACCCCGCCAGGGACGGCCGGGCATGGCGAGCGGTGCGCCTTGCCGCGCTGTTCGGCATCACGGTCACCGGCATCGTGTACTCGACGGTCCTGGCGAAGATCCATCAACCGCACGGCTGGCAGGAGACGAGCACCAACACCGTCTTCCACTACATCGTGCCGATCATGATGGTGTTCGGCTGGCTGCTGTTCGGTCCCCGCCCGCGCATCGAGCGCCGCACGATCTCGCGCGCCATCCTCTGGCCGATCGGGTGGGCCGGCTACATCCTGATCTACGGCGCCGCCACGAAGTGGCATCCGTACCCGTTCGTCGACGTCAGCACGCACGGCTACGGCCGCGTCACGCTGAACTCGCTGGCCGTCGTGGCCGTCCTGCTCGCGGTCACGGGGCTGTTCCGGCTCGGCGATCGGATCAGTGGGGCATCCTGAGGTCCAGCTCGAGCCACTCGGCCAGGCTCTCGATCTCGTCCTGCACCGCAGTGGTCATCGCGCGGGTGAAGGGCGGGTCCTCGTGGACGGCGTCGACCCGGAGCACTCCCGCGTCCCGGTCGGCAGTGGCGTCGAGCTTCCCGACGAGCCGATCGCCGTGGAGGATCGGCAGTGCGAAGTACCCCCACCGACGTTTGGCTGCGGGCTTGTACATCTCCAACTGGTAGTCGAACTCGAAGAGTTCCACCATTCGCTTGCGGTCGTAGACCAGCCGATCGAGCGGCGACAACAAGGCCACGCGCCCGCGGAACGGCTGACCCAACAGCGCGGGATCTACGCGCCACTCCCCCTTGACGCCGTCGACCACTGCCGGCTCGCCCGCCTCGGCGACGTCCATCGGCTCGACCGGGCACTCCGGTCCCCTGGCGCGGGCGATGCCGAGAGACCGCAGGCGAAGCTCGGCGCGCAGCCGGAGCGCCTCGCCGAGCGGAACCGCCGCGTCGTCCGGGTAGATCCGCGCCGCCAGGTCCCACGTCCGGTCACGACCGCGGCGCCCAGCGGTGGCGACTTCGCCGCGAAGTTCCATGAACTCGAGCATCATCGCGACGTTGCGGTTGTTGTTCCAACCGGAGGACTGCCACGGCACTACGCAGGTGTCCGGAAGATCGCGCGACGTCAGCGGGCCGTCCCGGCCGAGCCGGGCGAGGATGTCGCGGCGGCACGCGTCGTTCGCCCGCACCCATTCGCCGCGGGCCTTCCGCCAGCCGCGCACCGCACCGGACCCGGGCCACTGCGCCATCTCCGCGCGATAGAGCGCCACGTCCTCGCCCGGCCGGATCATGCCCTGCAGTTCGACCAGTGCCCGGCCGGCGAGGGCGTCGGAGAGCTCGGCCGGCGAGTACGCGGCTCCGAGCCGGCTCCACGCGATCAGGTCGGCGTTCGGCGCGACCGCGGCCGTCGCATCGTTCTGCAGCAGGGTCAGCCGACGGACCACGTCGTGCAGGTCCGTCGGGCGCGGGCTGTCCAGCAGTTGCGCGCGCACGGCGATGCGGCGCGCCTCGGCCCGGGACAGGTCGTGCACGGTCATCGGACTCAGCCGAGGTCGACGGAACCGGTGCGCACGGTGCCCGCGTGCCGCCCGGGGGCCGTGTGGTGCTGCCAGTAGAGGTTCGTGTGGTCGATGACCTTCTCGGGTGGCGGAGCGCCCCACTGGGTGAGGTCCTCGGTGGTGTGGGCATCGCCGACAAGTGTCGTGTCGTAGCCTCGGACGATCGCCCCGTGGAGGGTGGATCGGACACATTCGTCGGTCTGCGCCCCGGTGACGATCACGCGCCCTATCTTGCGCTCGGCAAGCTCGGCCTCGAGGTCGGTGTCGTCGAAGGAGTCGGGGTAGCGCTTGTGGACCACCGGCTCGGAATCCCCCGGAGCGAGCTCGGCAACGTAGTGCCAGCCGTCGCTGCCTTCGGGCATCTCGTCCGAGGAGTGCTGCACCCACACGACGGGCACGTGCTCGGCCCTCGCCTTGTCCACCAGGAAGGCGATGTTGGCGACGACACCATCGCGGTCGTGCGCGCCGGCCATGACGTCGTTCTGGACGTCGATGACGAGCAGCGCGGTGTTCGGGCGATCGGCCAGGGTGGTCATGGCGCTCCTCGGGCGGGCTCGCGTTCTGGGTGCATCCACGTTATGCGCGAACGCCGACAGCGGGTGTCAACGCCGGCAAATGCCGCGTCCGATTTCCGCCAGACAGCGAGTACAGCAGTGCCCAGACTCGATGACATGAGCCTGGGCGGAGGTCGGGCCGGTGTTCATCCACGCGGCGGCCTGCGCGGGCTACCTATCCGCTGGTGAGCTGCCCGCCGAGTTGCGGACCGGCCCTCGCACCCTGCGCACCTACTACACCGACGAGTCGCTCGACTACGACGACATCACCTTCGTGCGCAAGGGCGAGGACGTCGAGCCGGTCCTGCGCGATCTGCTGAGCCGGCCGCAGGGTGGTCGCCGTTCATGTCCGCGCCGCGGCAGCGCAGTGCGTCACCTACGAGGTGCGCCGCGCATCCTGACACGTTGAGCGGTATCCCGGCTGTGCAGACTCCGCTCGAACCGTCAGCGGACGAGCCTGGGCAGCCACCGCGAGAGGCGCAGCCACACCCGGGCGTGCACGTCGGCGACCCCGTGCGTCGCGCTGTCCCCTCCCGCGGCTGAGTTGTCCGACGCCAGCCACCAGCCATCATCCGTGGTTCGCACCGCGCGCTTGAGCACCAGTCGGTCCGGCAGTTCGCGGAAGGTCGCGAGCACGATGTCGCCGGGACGGATGCGGGCGCCGTGCCGCACGATCACCGTGTCGCCGTGCCGCAGCGCCGGCACCATCGACGGGCCGACGACGCGAACCCGCTGCAACGGGAAGATTGCGCGCTCGGTACTGATAGTCGGTGCCTCCAAGCGGGCATCTGTTGGGTAGTAGGGTCCAAATCGGGTTCTTTGTCGACGTCCATCCCTCAGCAGGAGGTCCACGATATGCGTCTGTTCCGCCCGTCCACCGTCGCGTTCGCGCACTGCGATCTGCCTTGCGGTGTCTACGATCCCGCGCAGGCCCGGATCGAGGCCGAGTCCGTGAAGGCGATCATGGAGAAGTACCAGGGCAACGAGGATCCGGTTTTCCGCACGCGGGCACTGCTCATCAAGGAGCAGCGGGCCGACCTCGTCAAGCACCACCTCTGGGTGCTGTGGACCGACTACTTCAAGCCGCCGCACTTCGAGAAGTACCCGCAGCTGCACGACCTGTTCAACAGGGCCACCAAGGCGGCCGGCGCGGCGGGCGGCAAGGGCGAGGTCGACCCGGCGAAGGGGCAGGACCTGCTCGACCTCATCGCCGAGATCGACACGATCTTCTGGGAGACGAAGCAGGCGGCCTGACCGCATGTCGGCGGCGCGGGCGGACCCCGCTGCGGGGTCGGCCTTCCTCGCGCCCGAGCTCCCCGACGACGTCGAACTCTGGTTGGTGCGCCACGGGGAGACGGAGTGGAGCGCTGCCGGCCGGCACACCAGCACCACCGACGTCCCGCTCACCGAAGCCGGCGAGCGGCAGGCGCGCGCCCTGCGACCACTGCTCGACAAGCTCTCGCCGGCTCTCGTGCTTGCCAGCCCGCGCAGGCGTGCGCAGGACACCGCCCGGCTCGCCGGGCTGACCGTCGACGAGACGACGAACGACCTCGCCGAGTGGGAGTACGGCGCCTACGAGGGACGAACAACCCACGAGATCCGCAGGGACGATCCGGGCTGGTCGATCTGGGCGGCGGGGGCGCCGGGCGGCGAGTCGCAGGAGCACGTCGGCGAGCGCGCCGACAGATTGCTGAACAGGGCGGTGCAGGCGCTCGGCGAAGGGCCGGTCGTCTTCGTCGGGCATGGCCACTTCAGCCGCGTGCTCGGTGCGCGGTGGGTCGGTCTGCCGGTGTCTGGCGGCGCGCACCTGCTCCTCGGCACGGCCGCGCCGTCGGTGCTCGGAGCGCAGTACGGCGCTGCGGCGATCGTGCGATGGAACCTCCCCAATCCCGCCGCGTAGTCACGCGCAGCCGCAGGAGATGACGCACATGACGAGTTCCGACAGCCGGCGCCCCGATGGCGACGCGGTCGAGGTGCGCATCCCCGCCGACGTCGGCTACGTGTCGACGCTGCGGCTCACCGCGGCGAGTCTGGCCGCGCGCTGCGATCTCACGATCGACGACATCGAGGACCTCCGGCTCGCGGTCGACGAGGCCTGCGCCCTGCTGCTCCCCCACGCGACGCCGGGCTCGTCGCTCGACGCCCGTTTCGAACTCGCTGCCGGCCGGCTCGCGGTCGAGACGGCGTGCTGACGACCGAAGCCGCCGAGCCCGATCGCACCGGCTTCGGCTGGACGGTCCTCGGCGCACTCGCCTCGACGGTGAACGTCGGCCAGGAGGCCGGCCGGCTCGCGATCGTCGTGACCAAGACACGCGAAGCGGCCGCTAGGTGATCGAGCTTGCGAGGTCACCGATCGGGCACAGCTACCGGCTCTGCGGCGACGAGCGCAGCGAGGAGCCAACGTGACCGAGCTTGCGAGGTCACCGATCGGGCACAGCTACCGGCTCTGCGGCGACGAGCGCAGCGAGGAGCCAACGTGACCGAGCTTGCGAGGTCACCGATCGGGCACAGCTACCGGCTCTGCGGCGACGAGCGCAGCGAGGAGCCGAGGTGACCGAGGCCCGTCGACCTGACCGGGACGAGCGGGCGCACGCCGGTGAACTGCTGGCGGAGCTGCACGGTCTGCCCGCGGACAGTCCGCGCCGCGCAGAGCTGCGCGAGCAGCTGGTCGAGCTGCATATGCCGCTCGTGGTGTACCTCGCGCGGCGCTTCTCGGGGCGCAACGAGCCGCTCAGCGACCTCGTCCAGGTCGGCGCCATCGGCCTGATCAAGGCGATCGACCGCTTCGATCCGGCCCGCAAGCTGGAGTTCTCGACGTACGCCACGCCGACGATCCTGGGTGAGATCAAGCGGCATTTCCGGGACACCGGCTGGCTGATCCACGTCCCGCGCCGCGCGCAGGAGATGCAGACCACGCTCAACGCGGCGCGCGCCGACCTCAGCCAGGAACTCGGCCGGGCACCCACGGTGGCCGAGCTCGCCGAACGCATCGACGCCGAGGAGGACGCCGTCCTCGAGGCCCTCGACGCGGCGCGCGCGTATTCCGGCGTGCCGCTCGACGTGCTCGCCGCGCCGGGCGAGACGGTCCCGAGCACCCGATGCTGGGCATCGTCGACGAAGGCTACGAGCAGGTCGAGCAGCGGGCCTGCTGCGCGAGGCCATCGCTACGCTGCCCGAGTCGGAGCGCGAGGTCCTGCTGCTGCGCTTCATCGCGAGCAAGACGCAGACCGAGATAGCGGCGATCGTCGGCGTGTCGCAGATGCAGGTGTCGCGGCTGGTGGCGCGCGGCCTCAAGCGACTGCGCGAGAGCCTCGGCGCTCCGGAGCCGGTCGTCGAGCCGCCGGGCCGCCGGAAGAACACCTAGGGCGACAGGTCCTCGCGGTCGAGGACGGTGCGGACGGGTGGCGTGAACAGCAGGTACAGCACAGCCAGCGCCGTCAGCAGGATCGGCCCGCCGTAGCCGACCCGGTTCGCCTGGAACGCCAGGCTGTACGCGACGGGCAGCGCGAGGGCCTCCACGACGACGACCGGCGTCCGCGCCGCCGGCCGAAGGTGCAGCAGGCCCCGTACGCAGAGCACGAGCACGGCGGCGCCGGCCAGGGCGATACCCGCGAGCAGCAGCGCCCCCGCGAGGCTGCCCGAGGCTGGGTCAGCGCCTTGACGACGACGAGCACGGCCGCGGCGAACAGCGCCAGCACCTGGAGGCCGATGATCGCGCACGCGATGACGAGCGGCCGCGGCGGCCGGCCGTCGTCCACGCCCGCAGCACTCACGCGGGAACCCTATCGACGCGCCGGGACGAACGTTTGCCGGGCCGCAGCGGCGGGCAGGCCGGCGAAGCACGTAGGCTGCCGGACGTGCGAGTGCTCGTCGTGGTGAATCCTCGCGCGACCGCGATGAGCCCGCGTGAGCGCGACGTTCTCGCCCATGCGCTCGGCAGCGACGCGAACCTCGAGGTCGAGGAGACCGAGAACCGCGGCCACGCCGCGGCGCTGGCCTGTCGCGCGATGCGCAACGGCACCGACGTCGTCGTGGCGCTCGGCGGCGACGGCACGGTCAACGAGGTCATCAACGGCCTGCTGACCGACGGCGTGCACGCCAGGCATCCCCGCCCTCGGCATCGTCCCGGCCGGTTCGACGAACGTCTTCGTGCGCGCGCTCGGCATCCCCAACGACCCCATCGAGGCGACCGGCGCGCTGCTCGAGGGGCTGCGCGACCGGCGCGCGCCGCTCGGTAAGCATCGGGCAGCGCGGACGACCGGTGGTTCTGCTTCGCCGCCGGCCTCGGCTTCGACGCCCGATCGTGCACGGCGTCGAGCAAGCGGCGCGCAGGGCAAGCGCTCGACCCACGTCCTGTACACCCGGGTCGGCGTGCGCGAGTTCTTCGCCGCCGATCGCCGCCACCCGAGGCTGCAGATCGAACTGCCCGACGGCACGCGTCTCGACGAGCGTCTACTTCGCGATCGTCGCCAACGCCGACCCGTGGACCTACATGGGCAACCGACCGCTGCACCCCACCCCGAGATGTGACTTTCGAGGCCGGCCTGGACGTGTACGCGCGGCGCCGGATGGGCGACGGCCGGGATGCTGTTCAGCATGGCGCGGCTGTCGGGCAACCGCCCGCGGATCGGCCGGCGGGGCGCCGCAGCTCGACCACGATCTGGACCTCGTCACGCTCGCGGCCGACGAGCCGTTGCCGTTCCAGGTCGATGGCGACTGCACTGGACTTCCGAGACAAAGTGACGTTCCGCTCGGTCCCGGACGCCATCGAGGTTGTGGGCGATACCGGACGGAATCGTCCTAAGCGGTAGCAAATCTTGCGGGGCCATCCCCCTCGACGAGCCCCGGATGGCGCGTACCGTTGCCGGAGGCGCGTAATTCCGACGGCGGTCGTCCAGCAGACGACGCCGCCGGCCATCCGTGGGGCATTGCAGCCAAGGCGTGGCACGGCGCCGCACGGTCGGTGACGTGCCTTGCAGATCCAACAGAGCTGCTTGAACCGCGGGCTAGCTCGTGAAAGCATTCACAAGCGCGGAGGGCGCGAAGCCCGCTTGGGTTCCCCGTAGCCGAGTGAGGAGATCGACCGATGGACTGGCGTCACCGCGCGATATGCCGTGACGAGGACCCGGAGCTGTTCTTCCCGATCGGGAACACCGGGCCCGCGCTGCTGCAGATCGAGCAGGCGAAGGCCGTCTGCCGCCGCTGCCCGGTGATCCAGGAGTGCCTGACCTGGGCGCTGAGACCGGCCAGGACGCCGGCGTGTGGGGCGGGCTGTCCGAGGACGAGCGCCGGGCGCTCAAGCGCCGCAATGCGCGGCCCGCGCCCGCCTGGCTTAACCGCCGACCCGGGGCTCGGCGGCCGAGCGGCACTCGACGCCACCACTGGCAGTCCGTACCGCCATCGTCGTGCTTGCGCTCCGCTCGCCCGCGGGAACTCCACCGTCACCGTCCGAGCTCGGCCGATACCAGGGTCCGCACGATCTGCAGCCCCAGCCGGTCCGAGCGGTCGGCGGTGAAGCTCGGCGGGCAGCCCGACCCCGTCGTCGCACGATCGTCACCGTCAGCTCGCCGCGTTCCCGGCCGCGCCCGCGACGGCACCACCCAGCTCGATCCGTCCGGGAACGCGTGCTCGATCGCGTTCTGCACCAGCTCGGTCAGCACCAGGACGAGCGCCGTCGCGACCTCGGCCGGGATCTCGCCGAAACTGCCCTGCCGCTCGACAGCCGACCGATGACGCGGAGCCCGTGACGTCGCTGAGCATCACCGAGCAGCCGGTCGACGATCTCGTCGAAGTCGACGGACTCGTCGATCGACACCGACAGCGTCTCGTGCACGAGCGCGATGGACTGGACCCGGCGCATCGACTCCTCGAGCGCCGCCCGGGCCTCCGGGCACCGAGACGCGACGTGCCTGCAGCCGCAGCAGCGCGGCCACGGTCTGCAGGTTGTTCTTCACCCGGTGGTGGATCTCGCGGATCGTCGCGTCCTTGCTCATGATCTGCCGGTCGCGGCGGCGCAACTCGGTGACGTCCTGCATGAGCAGCAGCGCGCCCGAGCGTCTCGCCGCGCGGACGCAGGGGCAGCGCGCGGAACAGGATGATCGCTCCCCCGCCGTCGACCTCGATGCGCGGCCGGCTGGCCGCCCGTCGATGGCTCGGCCACGGCGCCGGCCAGGTCGCTCGCGTCGAACGGGTCGTCGGCGACCGTGCTGGTCAAGGCGTCGACGGGCTCGGACAGCACGTTTCCGGTCACGCCGAGCCGGCTGAACGCCGACAGCGCATTCGGGCTGGCGTAGATGATCGTGCCGTCCGGTTCGAGCCGGACGAGGCCGTCCCCGACCCGCGGCCCGAGCGCCTTCCTCGCTGCGAGTCGGCCGCCGGGAACGTGCCGTCGGCGACCATCGCCGCGAGGTCGGCAGCGCTCTGCAGGTAGACGAGCTCGAGCTGGCTCGGGCGTGCGCACGCTCGCGAGGTTGGCGTCGCGTCCGATCACCGCGATGACCTGGTTGTCGTGCCGGACCGGGATCGCCTCGCGGCGGATCGGCAGGTCGCCCTCCCAGTCCGGGTCGACCTCGCGGAAGATGCGGGCTTCGGTGTAGCGCGATGCGCAGCGGCGCGGCACGCGTCGCCGCGCAGCAGGACGCCGACCTGGTCATGCTGGTAGGCGGTCGGCCCGGTCGTCGGACGGCACTGAGCGACGCACAGGAACGCCGGGACGCTGCCCCCTCGGCGGCCGGGATCGCCACCGGTACCCAGAGCAACAGGTCGGCGAAGGCCAGGTCCGAGAGCAACTGCCACTCGCCCACCAGGCGCGCGATGTGGTCGACCTGCACGTCGGTCGAGCGACGTGCGCGCGGCGAGCGTTTCGGTCAATGCAGACATGGCGCATGAAGCTTCCAGCCTGATCACCGCGACCGAGCGGTCAGGGGGCGGTGGACGAGCACGCAGGCACGAACGTGCGCAGACCACGTCAAATGGGTACTAGGGTGCTCGGACTGTGGCCGGGTCACGAACCCGGCTGATCGCTCATGGAGACCGACATGTCGACGTCGAACCCGCCGTCGGAGATGCGGCCCGCACCTGCGCGTTGCGTCCCGGCTACCGGCGAAAACATCGCGGCGGTGGCCGTGCTGCTCCTCGATCCCCTGCGTGGCCCTCGCCGGTAGTGCCGTAGGTATCGCGACGAGACCGCCGAAGCTGTGGGGCTTCCCGTTCTTCTACTGGTATCCAGCTGCTCTGGGTGCTCATCGACGCCGGCGCTCACGTACGGCCTTGTGCTGATCGTCACGAGCCCGGGGTGAACGATGAACCGCGGCGGCCGGCCCGGGCGTCAACGGCGTCGAGCTCGGCGTGCGTCCTGTTCTTCTTCGCTGGTCGTCACCGTCGGCGGCTTCTTCGCCGCGCGCTGGCGGCGCGCCGAGTCGCTGCAGAGCCTCGACGAGTGGGGGCTCGGCGGCCGCGGCTTCGGCACGCGTCATCACCTGGTTCCTGCTCGGCGGCGACCTCTACACGGCGTACACGTTCGTGGCGGTGCCCGCCGCGATGTTCGCGACCGGCGCGGTGGCGGGCTTCTTCGCGGTGCCGTACACGATCGTCGTCTATCCGATCGATCTTCGTGTTCATGCCGCGGCTGTGGTCGGTGGCGCACCGCCATGGCTACGTCACGCCGGCCGACTTCGTCCGCGGCCGCTACGGCAGCCGCGGGCTGGTCGCTGGCCGTCGCGCTCACCGGCATCCTCGCCACGATGCCCTACATCGCCCTGCAGCTCGTCGGCATCCAGGCCGTCCTCGACACGATGGGTCTCGGCGGCTCGGGCAACACGTTCGTCAAGGACCTGCCGCTGATCATCGCGTTCGCGGTGCTCGCCGCGTACACCTACTCCTCCGGGCTGCGCGCGCCCGCGCTGATCGCGTTCGTCAAGGACACCCTCATCTACATCGTGATCGTGGTCGCGATCATCTACGTCGGCACCAAGATCGGCTTCGGGCACGATGTTCGACGCGGCGAAGACGAAGATGACGACGACGAGCCCGACGACCGGCAAGCCGACCGGCACGTTCATCGCCGGCAACACGAGCTACTGGGCGTACGCGACCCTGGCGTTCGGCTCGGCGATGGCGCTGTTCATGTACCCGCACGCGATGACCGCGGTGCTGTCCGCCAGCAGCCGCAACGGTCATCCGGCGCAACGCCGCCATCCTGCCGACGTACTCGCTGATGCTCGCCCTGCTCGCGCTGCTCGGCTTCGCGGCGATCTACGAGGTCGGCGCGGGCAAGATCGACGTCTTCGGCCAGGACGGCAAGGCCAACGCGCAGCTCGCCGTCCCGCACTTCTTCGACGCGGTGTTCCCGACCTGGTTCGCCGGCGTCGCCTTCGCCGCGATCGCGATCGGCGCGCTGGTGCCGGCGGCGATCATGTCGATCGCCGCGGCGAACCTGTTCACCCGCAACATCTACCGCGAGTTCCTCAAGCCCGACGCCGTCACCGAAGCACGAGGCACAGGTGTCCAAGATCGCCTCGCTGATGGTGAAGTTCGGCGCGCTGCTGTTCGTCCTCGGCCTCGACCGGCAGAACGCGCTCAACATGCAACTGCTCGGCGGCGTCTGGATCCTGCAGACGTTCCTGGCGATCGTCGGCGGGCTGTACACCCGCTGGTTCCACCGGTGGGCGCTGCTGCTCGGCTGGGCGGCCGCGATGGCCTACGGCACGATCGAGGCGTATCGGCAGCAGGTGCCGGTGGTAGTCACCAAGCTCGTCGACGGCGAGGCTGTGACCGACCAACGGCACCCGGCACTTCGGCTCAGCGCTGGGCAACTTCCCGTTCACCGACACGAAGGTCTACATCGCGGCCACCGCGTTGGTCGATCAACATCTGCTCGTGGCGGTGCTCCTGACGCTCGTGCTGCGCGCGGTGAAGGCGCCGGACGGCGTGGACGAGACCGAGCCCGGCGATTACCACGCGGACCTGCCGTCCGAGTACGTCGTCGTGACCGCCGCGCGCGAGCTGGCCGGTGAGGAGGACGCGGTCAAGCACCCGGCTCGGCACGGCGGGCGACAGTGATGATCTCCCGGCTGGTGGGCGTCATCAGGCTGCGGTCCCAGTCGCCGTAGCGCTCGTCGATGACGAACCCGCTCTCGACGAGCAAGGCGTCGAGCCGCTCCGCGTGCAGGAAGCGCAGCGTGCTACGGCTCACCATCGGCGTGTCCCACACGTCGCTGGCGAACGTCTCGGTGAAGGTCACGTACTCGCCGTCGATCGCCTCGACCTCGTGCCAGACCCGCAGCGCCGCACCGTCGTCGTCGCGGATCTCGGTGACGGCATCCGGCGTCCAGGTCTCCCATGCGCGGCGCAACGGGTTGCGCGTCTCGAACGCGAGGTGCCCGCCGACGGCCAACGCACGTCGTGCGCCGGCGAGGAACGCGCGCACGTCGTCGTCGGTGAGCAACACCTGGAACGCGTGTCCGGTCATCACGACAAGGTCGAACTCCGCCTCGAACCCGGCCTCCGGGAGCGTGCCCTGCACCCACTCGATGTCCGGGTAGCGGCGCGCCTGCGCGAGCATTCCTGCCGCGGGGTCCAGCCCGCACAGCCGTCCCGAGTGGCCCGCCTCGCGGGCGCGATGCAGCAGCGTGCCGGTGCCGCAGCCGACGTCGAGCACGCGCGGTGCAGAGGCGATGAGGCTCAGGTAGTAGCCCTCGTCGCCGCGGTCGACGCAGAGCCGGTCGTACAGCGAGGCGAGATAGGTCTCTGCGAACGCGGCGTCAACCATGGAGCTACCGTCCCACGCCCGCGCCGTAGGGTGAAGCGTGTTCCACATCGTCTTCGTCGAGCCGCGCATCCCACCGAACACCGGCAACGCGATCCGCCTGGCCGCGGCCACCGGCGCGCACCTGCACCTGGTGGAGCCACTCGGCTTCACCATGACCGACGCACAGTTGCGCCGCGCCGGCCTCGACTACCACGATCTCGCGGCCGTCACCGTGCATCCGTCCCTCGATCAGCTGTGGGACGCGGTGTTGCCGGCGCGGGTGTTCGCGTTCACCGCGGCGGGCTCGACCTGTTACGCCGACATCTCCTACCGCGCCGGCGACGTCCTGATGTTCGGGCCGGAGCCGGGCGGTGTCAGCGACGACGTCCTCGTGCACCGGAACGTGACCGAGCGGTTGCGCATCCCGATGCTTGCCGGGCGCCGCTCGCTCAATCTCGCGAACTGCGCGGCCATCGCCACCTACGAAGCCTGGCGGCAAGTGGGATTCGCCACCGCGTCCGACGCGTAGCCCGTGAGCACCGGGTCAATGACCACTGCGGAGTTCCGGTCTGTCGCCACGTGCGGCACGGGAACGCACCCTGCAGACACTCTCGAGAGCGGATCCGCGCGCCAAGGCGGCGTGGGACCGAGTGTGGGCCACGCTCACGCACGGCGTGGTGCGTGAGGCAAGTTGTTGGACGGGCCAGGCAGATCACGACTCGTCCCGACGACCAGCAACGACATCGGTGTGCTCCAACTCGGCAAGTCACGCACTTGAGTGACTGGCGGTGAACCCGGAACGTCGTCTTGCGACGCTGTATGCTGTGCTGTATGTCGGCGACGCGGACGCAGGTGTATTTGACGGCCGAGCAGCGTGCGGGTTTGGATGAGCGGGCTCGGGTGGAGCGCAAAACGATGGCGCACGTGATCCGCGACGCGGTGGAGCGGCTATCTGGCGGGTGGCGTCGATGACGCTGAGCGTGAACGCTTGCTGGCCGACACCTTCGGTGCGGTTGCGGGGCTTGGGGAGCGGGTGCCGTCTCGCGATGAGTGGGACCGCGGGGGTCGGCTGAGCCGTGGCTGACCTGCTGCTCGACACCGACGTGTGTATCGACCACCTTGCTGGGCGTGCCCGGTTGTCCGGGCGCAGGGCGCGTCTGGGGTACTCGGTGATCACTCGGGCTGAGCTGCGTGCGGGAGCACGTAGCGCGTTCGAGGCCGAGCAGATCCGCCGGTTGCTGGGGGCGATGACCGAGTACCCGGTCGATCGGCAGATCGCTGACGAAGCTGGCCGGATACGCAGCGAGGTGGGTATCCGGCTGCCGGACGCGCTGATCGCAGCCACCGCGCTGGTGCACGGCCTGACGGTAGAGACCCGCAACCTGTCCGACTTTCGGCGAGTACCTGGCCTGCGCCTCCGCCGACACCGCTGAACAGCTTCACTTACCGACGGCGACACCGCTCGGTATCGCCGATTTGGGTACGTGGCCTGGCGGCGTCATCGGGCTCGGCGGCGGCTGCTATGCGCGCCACCGGCTCGCATGAGGGGATCCGGCCACGGGATGCGGGTTTGGCTCGGGGCCGATCGTGTCGTTTGTCAAGATCACGACGGTGTGTCCCGGCGCCGCCATGGGTACCGAGCAGCACACATGCGGCGGGCCGTGACGAGGATCCCGCATCTGATACGACGTGAACGTCGGCGCGGACTTCGACGACGGACTCAAGACCGTGTTGTCAGGGGTTCGGCTACCCGGGCGGGCGGCCCGGCGTCGGGCACAGGGATCGGGCCGTCGATCGGCGTTCCCTCGGCTGTGCCGTGCTGGTTGCGGTGGGACCGGGTGATCGGTCGAGCATCAGCCGCACGTGCACGGTGAGCAGGTCGGCACCGAGCACCCGTACGTTGATCGCGTTGAGGGCGCGTAGCGGGTGCCAGCGGATGATGCGTCGTTGGCGTGCCAGCGGGTCGTCGTCGGGCAGGATGGTGGCCAAGCCGGAGACCCAGCGGTAGCGCAGGCCGATCCGCAGCCGCACCCGCACCCGCGGGTCGTGCTGGATGTTGCGCACGTATCCGGCACGCAGGCCGTGTTCGGCGATGATCCAGAACGCGTCACCCGTGCGGCCGTTGCCGACCGGTACCCGCCTGGGTTTGCCTGAGCTGCGTCCGCGGGTCTCCAGGATCGCTAGACCCAACGGGTTGATGCCGATCGCGAGCAGCAGGCGCATCAGTGGGTTGATGGTCCACCGCTGGACGGTCCGGACCAGCAGGATCTTGAGTCGCCGGCTTCGAACGGTGAGCACGAGCAGCCCCGCATAGAGTGCAGTTTGCGCGCCGGAGGACGCGAGGTTCCGTCCCGGGTCGATCGCGTACAGGCCCCAGACCAGTGCCATGGCTGCGGCCGTGCCGGCGATGAGCCCTCGTGGGATCGTCATACGAGTGTATTGTGTCATACGACTGTATGATGCCACTCATGGTGCGAGAGTCAAACCCGATACCGAAAGAGGCTGCCGTCACCGACGCGCTGCTGCACATCGTTGCCGAGCGCGGCCTGGATCAGGTCAGCGTCCGCGAGGTCGCCGCGGGCGCGCAGGTCTCGATCGGGACGGTCCAGCACTACTTCCCGACCAAGGACAGGATGCTGGCGGCCGCGTATGAGGAGGTCATCCGGCGAATCCGGGCGCGGCTGCAGGCCGTCCAGCTCGGCACCGACATGCGCCAGAACCTGTCCGCCGTGCTCGCAGAGCTGCTGCCGCTGGACGAACAGCGGGTGGCCGAGTCCCGTGTCCACCTCGCCTTCGCCGCCCGCGCCGCGACGATGCCGGCACTCGCCGACACCCAGCGCGCCGCCCTCGCCGAGATCCACCAAGCCGTCACCCATGCGTTCGCGACCGCCTGGGGCGATCATGCCTCGTGCGCCGCCTGCGCGCTGGCGGCGCACGCCGCCATCGCCGCGGCCGACGGGCTCGCACTGCACGCGGTCAGTTCAGCAGGCTGGCTGCCACGTCGCCGACAAACCGCCGCACTCGAACTGGTCCTGGACGCACTCATGTCCATCCACGACCGCGAAAGCCCGTAACCGCAGCGCGAGGAACTGCGGTCGGTCACGGATGGCAGCGGTACGTCGATTACAGAGTCGACCCACAGAAGAATCCTTGGCCAAGCAGATCAACCGTGCAGACGCGAGTCGGCAGCTACGCGAGATCGCTTCATCTAACGGCTTCTGCCGGGCCCCGGAGCAC
This sequence comes from uncultured Actinomycetota bacterium, assembly GCA_963797455.1. GTDB lineage: Bacteria > Actinomycetota > Actinomycetes > Mycobacteriales > Jatrophihabitantaceae > Jatrophihabitans. The sequence continues at coordinate 834,996 of CAWCPK010000002.1, forward strand.
GGTACTTCAAGCCGCTGCGCTGACAGCGCGCGTGATCAGCGGATTGCCGCGCTGTCGGGCGGGCAGCAGCGACGGCTCGATGTCGCGGTCGGCATCGTGGGTCGGCCGCGCCTGTTGTTCCTCGACGAACCGACGACAGGGTTCGACCCCGCCGCCCGGCGCCGGTTGTGGGAGACGGTCCGAGATCTGGCCGCCGAGGGTACGACGGTGCTGTTGACCACGCACTACCTGGACGAGGCCAGCGCGCTCGCCGACCGAGTCCTTGTACTGGCCGACGGGCAGCTGGTCAACGACTCCGCCCCGGAGGCGCTTCGGGTGGCCAGCGGCGGCTCGCTCGTGCGCTGCCCCCTGCCCTCGAACGTCGCGCGTGCCGGCCTGCCCGGAGTTCTGCGCGGCTGGTACGACGAGCAGCAGCACGCGCTGATCGTTCGTACCCGCGACGTGCCCGTCGTGCTTGAGCCGCTGCTCGGCTGGGCGCGTGCCGAGGACGTCGACCTGTCCCGACTCGAGGTTGGGCCGCCAAGCCTCGAGGACGCGTATCTGACGCTGACCGGCCAGGAAGGCGACGCTGCGTTGGAGACCGCGCATGACTGACCCGACCCAACCCACACGGTGGCCGTCGTTCCCCGGCTGATCGCAAGCCAGTTCCACTACCACTTCGGTCTGATGGCCCGCACCCCGCGCGCGGTCTTCGCCGGCGTGTTGCTGCCGGCGATCATCCTGGCCGTGCGCGGCACCAATGCTGCCGGGCAGGCCGGGCAAGGCTCGGACCTGCTCGCTGGGCTCGCTGTACTCGGCGTCGTCTCGGCCTCCTACGTCACCCATGCGATGAGCCTGGTGCTGGCCCGGGAAAGCGGGGTGCTGCGCCGCTGGCGGTTGAGCCCGCTACCTGGCTGGTGCCTTTTCGCTGGTAAGACTCTCGCCACGCTGGTGCTGGCCGCCGGGTGCGCGCTTGGCACCGTGCTGGTCGCCGCGCTGATGGGCATCTCGTGCTCACCCAACCGTGTCGCCATGATGATCGGCCTGATCCTGATCGGCGTGCTGTGCTGGGCGACCGTTGCGACCGCGGTCAGTTCGCTCATCCCCGACCGGCAGTGCCGCCTACCCCTTGCTGACGCTCACCTACCTTCCCGTCGTGCTGCTGTCCGGCGCGGTGGGCCGGCCCGCCGGTCAAGCCGCGTGGCCGCGTACGGTCACCAACCTGCTCCCAGTGCGCTCGGTGCTGGTCGCCGGCGCCGGCGCGCTCAGAGACGGGCACCTGAACATCTCGCTTCAAGGGGTGGCCGTCCTGGCGGGCTGGACCGGTGCGGCGGCGCTGGCCGCCGGCCGGCTGTTTCAGTGGACACCCCCGGCCGGTGCGATCACGCCCCATGCACTCACGGCATGCCTAGGCTCCCACCGGAACGCCGCGCCGTGCTCGAGGAGCAGTGGTGCGGTCTCTCGCCGAGCCGTGCGACCACCATCCTCACCTCCGGGACCGGCGATTCTGCGTGCCGGCCTGCTTCAGAGAGGCGGCGATGGGGGGTTTGCTCCACCCCTGCCCGGGAGGTAACTCCATCGTTGCCGCTGTGCCGTGCTCTTAGCGTTGATCGGGTGACAGAGCTGATCTTGGCCGAATTCGGCGCGATGCCGCCGGCGGGGTTGTCTGACGAAGGGTCGTGTCACGGCTCGAGCGAAAGGATTGGTTGTGAGGAACAGGCGGCGCAGTGCGCCAGGTTCCACGGGGTGGGCTGTTCGGTTGCAGTCAGTGTCGAAGGTCTACGGCAGCGGTGTCGGGGTGGTCGCGGCGTTGCGTGAGGTGTCGGTCGAGATTCCCGCTCGGTCGTTCACGGCGGTGATGGGAGCGTCGGGATCGGGCAAGAGCACGTTGCTGCACTGCGCCGCGGGCTTGGATCGTGCTACGTCGGGGTCGGTATTCCTAGGGGCAAGCGATGCCGATCTTTCGACGCTGTCCGAGACCGAGCTGACAGTGTTGCGCCGGGAACGGATCGGGTTCGTCTTCCAGGCGTTCAACCTGTTGCCGGCGTTGACCGTCCGGCAGAACGTCACGCTGCCGTTGCGGCTAGGGCGTGTCTAACGGATCTTGGCGCGCTGGGTCGGTAGAACGCGGAGTGTGCTTGCTCGTCATGATCTGACCGATGCGGAGTGGGCGCGGCTGGAGCCGCTGCTGCCTGATAGGAGGCCGCGCCGCGGTGGCCGCTGGGAAGACCACCGGATGGTGATCAACGGGGTGTTGTGGCGGACCCGGACCGGCGCTCCCTGGCGTGATCTGCCGCTCTGTTACGGGAACTGGAAGACCGTCTACGGTCGGCATCGCCGCTGGTCTGGCGATGGCACGTGGGAGGCGATCCTGGATGGGTTGCGTGCTGGCTGCGACGGCGGGGAGGCCGCGCAGTGGACGGTCGGGATGGACTCGGCTGTCATCCGTGCCCATCACCACGCCGCGGGGGCGCGTCGTGAGCCGCCCAAGGACATCCCGGTGCAGCGGTTGGCCGTCGCGTTGGAGGATCAGGAGACGGCGCCGGAGCACACAGGGGGCGGGGTCGAATGACAACAATTCGTCGGCCCCGCCGGGCAAGCGGCCCGATCGGGAGGCGTTGGGCCGTTCCCGCGGCGGGCTGACCACGAAGATCCATCTGCTCGCCGACCGCCGGTGCCGGCCGTTGACGCGGGTCACTACCGCCGGCCAGCGACACGACTCGCTGGCCTTCGAACCGTTGATGAACCGACTGCACATCGCGCGCCCCGGGCCTGGCCGGGCGCGCACCCGGCCAGGTCGGCTGTTGGCCGACAAGGCCTACTCGAACCGGAAGATCCGCGCTCATCTACGCCGACGCGGGATCACCGCGACCATCCCCGAACCGGCGGACCAGATCGCCGGTCGCGCCCGACGCGGCAGCAGCGGCGGGCGACCGCCTGGGTTCGACTCGGTTGCCTACCGCGACCGAAACACCGTCGAACGGACCATCAACAAACTGCGCAGCTACCGAGCCGTCGCGATGCGCACCGACAAACGTGACTACGTCTACCGAGGAACCATCGACGTCGCTTCGGTCAGGATCTGGCTACGCGACCCCGGCGATCATGATCCATGAGACACGCCCTAGCCGGCCGTCGAGCCGACCGTGGTCGCCTGGCGGAGGTGCTGACCCGAGTCGGGCTGACCGACCGCGCGGGGCACTTGCCGTCTCAGCTGTCCGGCGGTCAACAGCAGCGGGTGGCCATCGCCCGGGCGCTGATCACCGGCCCGGAGGTGGTGTTCGCCGATGAGCCCACCGGCGCGCTGGACACGCTGACCGCGCGAGAGGTTCTCACGTTGCTGCGTGAGGCGGTGCACGTGTCTGGTCAGACGGTGGTGATGGTGACGCATGACCCGGTGGCTGCCTGCTATGCCGACTCGGTGCTGTTCCTGGCGGACGGCCGTATTGCGGAGGTCGCCGCGCAGCTGTCCGCCGCCGAGATCACCGACCGGGTCACCCGGCTGGGGGCCAGTGCCTGATGTTGCGGCTGGCGTTCTCGTCGTTGCGGATGCGCAAGTGTTCGGTGCTGGGCGCGTTCCTCGCGCTGTTCTTCGCAGCCGCGATGGTGTGCGCCTGCGGCGTGTTGCTGGAGACCGGCATCCGCGGTGCGATCCCCGCCCAGCGCTATTCCGGGACGCCGGTCGTGGTGGCCGCCGACCAGCAGCTCCATTGGACCGAGGTCAAGCACAAGCACGGCAAGACCAAGATCAAGACGAAGTCGAAGGCGCTCACCGAGCGCGCCTGGGTGCCGACCTCGGTCGGTCGCCGGCTCGCGCGGGTGCCGGGCGCGAGGGTGGTCGCCGACCTGGTCTTCCCCGCCGTTGTGGTGGGCCAGCACGGCACGATCATGTCCGGCGCGGACGGCAAGCCGACCTGGGGCCACGGTTGGGCGTCGGCGGCGCTGACCCCCTACTCGCTGACGTCGGGCAGCCCGCCACGGCATGACGATGAGGTGGTGCTCGACGCTGGGCTGGCCGGGCGGGCGGGGCTCACGGTGGGCGAGCGCACCGTCGTCGAGTCCACCTCGGCTCCCAAGACCTACCGGGTCGTCGGGATCGCGCGAGCCGACGCGGCGGTGACCGGGCAGTCCGCGATGTTCTTCGACGGCGGCGAGGCGCGGCGCCTCGCCGGCCACCCCGGCTTCGTCGCGGCCTACGGGGTGTTCGGCATCACCGCCGCCCAGGCCCACGCCGCCGTGGCCGGTACCGGCGCGATCGTGTCCACCGGCGACGATCGGGGCGCGGTCGAGTTCGTCGAGGCCGCCGCGGCCCGTGTGCGGCTGATCAGCATGGGCGGCGCGATCGGGGGCACGTCGCTGATCGTGGGCGTGCTGGTCGTGGTCGGGACGTTCGCCTTGTCGATTCAGCAGCGTCGCCGCGAGCTCGCGCTGCTGCGTGCCGTGGGCGCCACACCTCGCCAAGTGCGCCAGATGATCAGTGGCGAAGCCGTGCTCGTCGGCCTGATCGCAGGGATCCCCGGTTCCGTGGCCGGGGTGGCGCTGGCTGGCGTGACCCACACCGCGCTCGTCACGATCGGCGCGCTTCCGGACACATTGCAACTGGCGCGCAGCCCGTTCCCGATCGCCGCCGCGGTCCTCGCAACGGTGGGCGCGGCCTGGGTGGCCGCCCGGGTGACCGCGCGGCGAAGCGCCCGAATCCGCCCGGCAGAGGCGCTGACCGAGGCGGCTGTCGAGCGCCGCGCACTCGGCACCGCGCGGGTGGCGTCGGGTTTGATCGTGACCGCGGCGGCCGCGGCCGTCACGTCCGTGCTCAGAGTCCTGCACACCGCGCCGGCCGCGATGCCGGTGACCTACCTCAGCGTCCTGCTCTGGATGGTCGCGGTGGCGCTGCTCGGGCCCCTGCTCACCCGCGCCGCGGTGGCGATGGTGGGCACGCTGCTGCGGGCCTTCCCGGTCACAGGTTTCCTCGCCGCCCAGAACACCAGGGCCAACAGCCGCCGGGCGGCATCGGTGATCACGCCGCTGGCCCTGCTCATCGGGATGATCCTCACCATCCTGTTCATCCCGGCTACCGTCCAGGACGCGGCGCGTGCCCAGACGAAGGCGGGTGTGCGGGCCGAGTACGTGCTCGGCTCGCACGGCCCCGGCGTTCCCGATGCTGCCGCGCAGGCGCTGCGCACGGTCGCGGGCGTTCACGCCGTCACCGAGGTGCTGCCGACCACTATCTGGGTCGGTAAGGACAAGCGCTCGGCCCTGGGACTCACGCCTGCCGGCGTGACGTCGACGCTCGACCCAGACGTCACCGCAGGCTCCCTGGCCCGGCTGGGCGGCGGCACGATCGCGATGAGCGCACTCGCCGAGCAGGGCCGCCACATCGGCGACACTGTGCAACTCACCCTCGGCGACGGGACCAAGACCCACGCCCGGCTGGTGGCCGTCTACTCCCGCGGCCTCGGTTTCGGCGACACGCTGCTCGCCTACAACGACCTCGCCGACCACGTCGACGACCCGCTCGCCCGCACCGTGCTGATCAACGGCACCGCGTCCCGCGAGCAGATCCGGACGCCGCTCGCCGGAGTCGCCGGCCTCACCCTGGCCGGCCGGTCCGGCTACGACGCGATCCAGGCTGCGAGCCAGCAGACCAACACCGACGTCAACCTGATCTTCATGGCGCTGATCATCGCCTTCACCGCCATCGCCGTCATCAACACGCTCGCCATGGCCATCGGAGACCGTTCCCGGGAGGTCTCGCTGATGCGCCTGATCGGCACGACGGCACGTCAGGTGCTCCGCACGCTGCGCTGGGAGCTCGCCCTGATCGTCGTGATCGCCACCGCCCTCGGGACAGCAGCGGCGTGGCTGACGCTCGACGGGTTCAGCGAGGGCATGGTCGGCTCCGGCGCACCGGCTTTCATCCTCACCACCTACGCCCTCGTGCTCGCCGGGGCCACCGCCCTGGGTCTGGTCGGCACGGCGCTCCCGGCCCGAATGGTGCTCCGGCGACAACCGGCCGAGGACATCCACCGGACATGAAACTTGGCTCGCCTCGCCCGCCGCCAGTTCGCACACGCTGCCCCGCCGGCCGGCACACCTGCGCGGCGAAGACACCGTCAACCATCTGAGACCTCGTTCGGCTGCGCGCACGGCGGTGATCGCGGCGCAGCTGACGGTGATCGCCCTATCTCCAAGCGGCGGGCATCACCCACAATCGCACGCTGCCTGGCCACCAGCGATGCCCGGCTCCCGGGTCTTCGAACTGGCCGTCGCCACCGTCGTCGAGATCGTGTCGTGCAAGACGGCCTCAGGCGACGACCGAACAGTCGTTCTGGGTCAGTTACGCGCACGTGCTCGATGACTGCCGACCGCGCCGAACGACGGGTAGGCGCGCGCCGGCGATTGCGCGGCGTCAGCGGCTATTCGCGCTCAATTTAGTCTTCCGATCGTTGTTGGCCACGGCTATCAGGGGAACTGCTTCCACCGCCCCTCGGAGATCACCTCGACTGTGCCCTTGGCCACCTTGATGGCCGTCTGATCGTCGATGGCGTACGCCGGACCGCCGATCTCGGTGGCCCAGCGCTCCGCCTCGGCCAGGGTGTTGGTCGGGAAGACGTCCAGGTGGGGGAAGATCGAGAAGTCGACGATCCCTAGAGTCCTGTCGTCCGCCGCGGACCGCCACTCTACGAAGTCCGCACCGATCCGGGGAGTCATCGCCATGCTGCCCGCGCTCACTCCCACCCAGACCGTCTTGGACAGCGACGGTAGGAGGTCCGCCAGCCCGGACTCGCGCATCCAGTGGCACAAGTACGTCGCATCGCCACCGTCGACCAGCAGGACGTCGACACCACGAACCCAGGGCACCCAGCGCTCCTCGCCGATGCTGGGCAGCGCCGTCAGTTCGAGCAGGCCCAGCGACTTCCACCGCATCGAGGTCATGCCACCCCACGGGGGCAGGCCGCTGACGAAGCCCCGCGCCGACACCGGTCCGCACATGGGATGACCCCACTGCGCGGTCGGGATGCAGAGCGCGGTGGCCTCGGCGGTCGGCTTGCCCAGCAGATCGACCAACGCATCGGCGATGCTCGGATTCGTCACGCCCCCAGACGTGAGAAGAAGCTTCACGATGACTCCCGAATCGTTTGCGACGGGTGGGTGTGACAAACGGACTGTGAACGCATCATCACCTGACTGCTTGTCTTGGCCACCGTCCTCCGGCCGCCCACTCATCCGAACGACGAGCGCTTCGCCCCAGATCCGACACCCTGCCAGAGGAGAGATCTCGGAGAAAGGATCTCGGGGACGTTCCGCATGCGCGCACCGTCATCGGCTACCTGTGCGCATCGATAGCGTTGATAATCGATGTTCTTCGATGACACATACCGTCCGATCTGCACGAGTCGCGGCGCCGCGACTCGTGCGCGAGATCGACGGTTCTCGCGTGTGGACCGAGCTCCGCGGAACCGCGTACCGGCAGGAAGCCGCGCACACATCGCGTCATGACTGTGTGCTTCGCGCCGACAGCGTCATGAGGGGACGCCGCTCGCGCCGACAGCGTCTACAGGGTCGACCCTTCCGCGGTGGCCGCTGCGGTTAGTCCTCGCCCGAGAGGGCGTCGCGAACCCGTTCAGCGTCGAGCTGCCGGCCTCGGTTGGTCTGGCGGGCCCGGAACGTTTGATAGTCGATCTCGATCCGGTCGTGGTTGCGGGGGTCGTAACGAAGCGGCAGCCTGTCGCCCGGAGACACTTCCACGCCGTCGAATTCGTGGCTGTCGGTGTATCGCTTGAAGGTGGTCGTGTAGCCGTCGGGCAAGCGAGCCTGCACGGTCACCGTGCAGCGACTGATGCCAATCGTGCCGGCGGGCCAGCTGCGAACTGCGGTGACGACGCCCGTGGCCGGTTCGCCCGTCTGTTGGATCCGGCGGACGGTCGGGCGCAGATTGCGCGGCAGCACGACTGCCAGAGTAGACCTCGTCCTCGGGTTGGCGAGGCATGATGTCGTACGCTTCGCGCGGACAGCGTCGACTTGTTCTATTGACCCATGGCCGGTGCCTAGCCATGGTCGTGCGCTGCGCGCGGACAGCGGCATGTCCGGTCCTTTGATCGTGCGGAATCGCCGCCGAATTTCCTAGTGTGCGCTCTGCTTCCTAGACCTCGAAGCCGCGCCTATCGACGGATACCGCGTGCCGAACAGCGTTCCGCGAGCGCAAGACGACGGGTAGTTGCCCGACTCGACCGAGGCGTGATCACGCGGTTTGCGCGGAGTCGTGACGGCCGGGAGGTTCGCCCGGTGCCTGGCGCCGGTCGTCGTCGAGTGCCGAGATGGTCCGATCTAGCGTTCCGCGCGTTGTTCCTTCGTCAGCAGGGCAACCTCGTCGCGCAGCCAACGCATGAGCAGTTGGACGTCTGGCATCTGGTCGCGATCGGCAACGAGTCCGAAGTCGAGATGGCCGCTGTAGCTCATGACGGTGATGTTGAGGCCCATGCCGTCGGTGATCACCGAGATCGGGTAGTTCGCAACGAGCTGCGCACCGGCGAGGTAGAGCGGGAACTGCGGGCCTGGGACGTTGGAGATCACAAGGTTCCACGGCGGCCGACCCGCGGTGGAGGTGGCGAGCGCGAACGTCGACCGGGCGGCGAGAGCGAAAACGGCCGGCGGGATGAAGTGGTTGGCGTCTTGCAGCAGTTCCGCTGGCAATGCACGATGCCGTTCCTTCATGTCGCCTAGCGCGTCGCTCGTGCTGCGCAGCCGATCCGACGGGGTCCGCGATGTTCGTGAACAGCGGCGCGGTCTGCAGCATGATGCGGTTGCCGTAGGTGCCCGTCTGCGCCTCGGTGCGCACTGATATCGGGATCTGCACAACCAGTGGCTCGGCCGGCAGCGCGTCGTGCTCGATCAGCCAGCGGCGCACCGCGCCCGCGCAGATAGATACGACGACGTCGTTCACCGTCGTGCCGTGTCGGTTCTTGGCGGCCTTGATCTCCGTGAGCCCGATCTGGCCGAACGCGACGCGGCGGTGGCCCGACACCCGGCCGGAGAACGGCGTCCGGGGGGCGGGCAACGCTGCGGGACGTCTGCGCGCCGGCCTTCGGAATGCCACCTGGCGGGTCCGTTCGGCGATCTGCCCCAGCGACGCGACGCCGGGCATGACGGCGAGCGATCGAACCTCGGCGAGCGCCGGCAATGCAGCAGGGGTGGAGCGCGCAAACCGGATCGGCACCTTCCACAGCCCGACGACCCCTCGCGCGAGGAGTTCGGCACGGCTCGGCATGCGCTCACCCGCAGGGTTGGACTCCGTGACCTCGCGGCCATCAGGGGACAGGTCGAGCAGTGCTGCCATGATCTCTGCGCCGGATAGGCCGTCCACGACCGCGTGGTGGATCTTGGTCAACACCGCGGCGTGTCCGCCCTCGAGACCTTGGATCAGGTACAGCTCCCACAGCGGACGCGTGCGATCGAGCGGACGAGCGATGATCCGAGCCACTTGATCGGCGAGCTGGTTCTCGCTGCCCGGCGCCGGCAGAGCGATCTCGCGGACGTGGAATTCCAGGTCGAAGTCGGGATCGTCCACCCAATACGGGTAGTCGAGCTGCAGCGGAACCTCCGCGAGGCGCCAGCGCAGCGGCGGCACCAATGGCAGTCGCTCGGTCAACAGTTGGTGCACGGACGCGAGATCGAGATTGCCACCGCGCGTCGACGGATCGAGGATGGCGAGCCCGCCCACGTGGCCGTACTGGCGGGACGTCTCGAGCGCGAGGAACTGGGTGTCCAGGCTGGTCAACTGCCGCATCGCACCACGGTGTCCCGCGTCCCTGGCTTTGTCCACCACCAGATCGATTTCGACATGCGCGACACGGCGCCGGGGCGAAGGAGTTGCGCCCTCCTTCGATCATCGAACGACGCGCCCCGCACGGACCCCTCGCGGTCCTCGCCCCTTCGGCAGTCGACGCCCTCGGCACCGGGGTCCGAGCCGCGTTCCACTCGCGGATGACGACCCAACGCCGCTGTACCACCTCGTCGGGACATCCGGCGACTACGCGAAAGCGGTCAACGGGTTCGCGATCGGCCCTGACGCACTCGCCTCCGGACTCGAGAGCCACCGGCCGGCCCGTCATCAGCGCGCGACGCCGCTGACAGCGCCCTGACCGAACGCCGGCGAAGAATGCTCTGGCGGTCGCAGCACGGCCTGGCGGGTGCTTGACTCGTAGCTCTCTATTCATTCGTCTGCGCACTACGCGACAGGATTCGCGGGCAAGCAGATCGACGGTTCCCGATCGGTTTACCTATCCGGTAGCGAAGGCCGTCGTTGAATGTCCGGATGAAGGCATCAAGAGATGATCGTGGTGTCGGCCAGGAATCAGCCGGCGGGTCAGCGCGTCGATGGCGCGCAGGGCATTTCGGGTCGACCAGAGCAATGATCAGAACCTGTGGATGGCGCTCGGCGGGGTGACGTGAAAGGGCGCACCGTCCCGAGCAAGATCTGAAGCCCATACAAGTTCTGATCAGGTCGGCGTTGGCGCGCCGGCTCGGGAAGGTACGCCCATGCTGAAGGTAGTGCAGTCGAAGGAAGAATCGCAGTCGCCGACGTCGGTGCCGTCGGGTTCGTTGTTGGATGAGATTGCCCGCGAGGGCGCGCGGCGGATGCTCGCGGCGGCGCTGAAGGCTGAGGCCGACGCTTACGTCGACGCGTTGGTCGACCAACTCGACGAGGACGGGCACCGGCTGGTGGTCCGCAACGGTCACCATGACCCGCGCACGGTGACGACAGCGGCCGGCGCGATCGAGGTGCGGGCGCCGCGGGTCAACGACAAGCGCATCGACGAGGCCAGCGGTGAGCGCCAGCGGTTCGCCTCGGCGATCTTGCCGGCGTGGTGTCGCCGCTCGCCGAAGGTGAGCGAGGTGCTGCCGCTGCTGTATCTGCACGGGCTCTCGGGCGGGGATTTCGTGCCGGCACTGGAGCAGTTCCTCGGTACCGGTGCGGGGCTGTCCGCGTCGACGGTCACCCGGTTGACCGAGCAGTGGCAAGACGAGCAGCGAGCCTTCGCCGGCCGCGACCTGTCGCGAGTCGATTACGTGTACTGCTGGGCCGACGGCATCCACGTCAACATCCGCCTGGGTGAAGACAAGCTGTGCCTGCTGGTGCTGATCGGGGTCCGTGCGGACGGCCGCAAGGAGTTGATCACACTCGCCGACGGCTACCGCGAGTCGAGCGAGAGCTGGGCGGACCTGATGCGGGATGCGAAACGCCGCGGCATGCGCGCCCCGGTACTCGCGGCCGGCGACGGAGCACTCGGGTTCTGGTCGGCGCTGCGGGAAGTGTTCCCCGAGACCCGCGAGCAGCGCTGCTGGTTCCACAAGATCGGCAACGTGCTCGGCGCGATGCCCAAGTCCGCGCACCCGGCGGCGAAGAAGGCCCTCGCCGAGATCTGGAACGCCGAGGACAAGACGCACGCCCTCAACGCGGTCAAGGCCTTCGTCGAGCTGTTCGGTGCGAAGTTCGGCAAGGCCACAGCGAAGATCACCAACGACGTCGAACAGCTGCTCGCGTTCTACGACTACCCCGCCGAACACTGGGTGCACCTGCGCACCACGAACCCGATCGAATCCACCTTCGCCACCGTCCGACACCGCACCAAGATCACCCGCGGGCCCGGCTCCAAGGCCGCCGGGCTGGCCATGGCCTTCAAGCTCATCCTCGCCGCCCAAGACCGCTGGCGCGCCGTCAACGCACCCCACCTCGTCGCGCTCGTCCGCGCCGGCGCAACCTTCGTCGACGGCAAACTCGCCGAACGATCAGAAGATCAACAAGCCATCACGCCGCCCGTCGAAACCGCAGCCTGAAACTTCCGATCCACAGGTATTGACAATTGCTCGGTCGACCACCCCATCGGTCTGAACCGGTTCATTTCTGATCGACTCTCGCGAGACTGAAGCACGCTTGCGACCGTCGTGCCGCCAATGGCTCTCTTGCCGAGGGCGCGCAGCCGTGAGCGATCATGACGATCGATAACGGCGCCGCCCGAGTGAGAAAGACGGATCCGGGACTGGTGTGTCCGGGATCCGTCTGCCTGCGCTACGTGGACTCAGCTCAGCGGCCGTGGAGGAGGGTGTTGTGAAATGCCGTCAGCGGCCAGCGCCGGTGTTGCTCGGTGATGGCCAGCGTGAGTCGGGAGCGGTTGACTCCCTGATTCGGCCCGCTCGTAGCGTTCAGGGTCGCGCGGGCGACCGCGATGACGCACCCGGGCGCGACGACGCGGGCCGCCTCGAGTTGGTAGCTGATGGTGCTTCCCGTGTAGACCGAGTCGAACAGCGCCTGGTGCCCTCGGCCGATCGCCGCAGCGCCCCAATGATGTCCGCCTCGGATGTCGACGAAGTCGGCGTCAGGGGCGAACTCGTGCCCGAACGCGGCGCCGTCGTCCCGGTTCCAGGCACGCTCCAACTGCGTGAGCCGCGCCGCGGAGATGGTCGTCGGATCGAGGATGGTCATGACGCCTCCTGCGAGCGCACGAGCCGCAGACCGGTGGTGATCAGGAAGGCGAGCCAGACGAGGAAGCCGAGGCCGGCAAGTCCGAACAGGGGCTGTGCGTCGCCGGCGGCGATGGAGGGTCCGGCCAGCGTTCCGACCAGGAGCAGGGCCGAGCCGATCGGCGCGAGGCGGGTGAACACCCGAGGTGTGATGCCGGCGGCGACGCCCGCGCGCGACAGGCCGAGCAGCGCGACCGCGATTGAGAGGTCGAGAACGGTGAACACGCTGTTGTGCAGAGTCCACTGGCTTTCGATGGCGCCGGGCTGGGGTTGGGCACGTTGCGCGGTGACCGACAGCGCCTGTTCGCCTGCGACGACGATCGCGAACAGCGACATGATGCACGTGCTGCCGACGAGTCCGGTGAAGGCCCATCCCCGCTGCTTCGTGGACATCAGGCGCCGCATGACTCCGCCGAGGAAGAGGGCGAGTGCGATGCCGCTCAGCACGTAGGTGGCGATGAGGACGAAGGTGACCGGCCGATGCTCGGTGTAGTGGGTCAGGATGTCGGCGGTCGTCGCGCCGTTCCCGGGCACCGATGCGCCGCGAATGATGTTCTGCGCGAGTACGACGGCCGCGAAGGTGATGGCCCCGGCCCCGGCAAGGCGTGCGCTGATGTCACCGACCCCTCGCGGCGCTGTGGCGACGTTCGCCCCGGCGGCGACGGTCTTGGCGTCCTTTGTTCTGAGCATCTCAGATCTCCCATCCTTAGACTGGACAGAGTGTCCAGTGACTGGAATGAAACTAAGGTTGAGTGGAACGGTTGTCAAGTGATAGAAAGGGCTGTGTCGGAAAAGCCATTGAGCCTGCGCGAGCGCAAGGCCAAGCTCACCCAGGACGAGATCCTGCAGGCCGCGCGCCGGCTGTTCGCCGAGCGCGGCTACACCCGCACCAGCGTGCGCGACATCGCCCAAGAGGCCGCGGTCTCTGCGCAGACTGTCTACGACAGCATCGGTAGCAAGCAGGCGCTGGTCGCCCGGCTGAACGACCTGATCGATATCGAGGCGGGAATCGCGAGCATCGCCGGCGCGGCCGTGCGGTCCAACGATGCGAACGAGGTGGCTGGCCTGCCGGCCAAGATCACTAGGTCGATCATCGAGCACTGTGGGGACATCGTCCGCGCCCTGGTCACCGGCGCCTCGGCCGAACCTGACCTCGAGGTCGCTCTCGCCGAAGGCCATCGCCGACATGTCGATGGGGCCCGCATGGTTGTCGGGCTGCTCCAGAACCTGGAAGCCCTCGACGATTTCGCTGACAGCGAGGTGGCCGTCGCCAGCCTCGCCGCGCTCACCGACTTCCGGTTCGCCCTGCTGCTCCGCGACAGCTACAAGTGGTCGCTCGATCGCATCGAATCATGGATGGCCGACACCAGCCGGACGCTCCTGCTCCGCCCGCACAAAGCACCGGAGGCGAAAGCCGCTCGCCACCCCACGCCCACATCATCGGACAGCGAGCGTAGGACCGACCGCACGAAGCCCCCGAAACGGTCGCGTTAGACCTGCTCATGCCGGCCGCGACCGGGCCTGTGCCCGAGCCGAGCCGTACGCAGTCCTTCGCCCGCACCAGTTGCCCGGCGCGCCGCACATGACTACGGCGATGAGCGTGGTCTTGATCGTCCTGCGGCAGGCGCGCCATTAGGGCCACAGCCGATGACGCGCAGCCAGATTGCGATGCGAGGCGGGGGTATCACCGATGTGCCTGCACTGCGGACCGCACCCTCCACGTGGCGCAAATGGTCACGTCGATCTTCGTCGACTCCGCTCGAGAGCGAGCCATCTGTGTATCCGCTTGGACGATGTGCTCGCCACGCATTTCGACGGCTACGCGCACATCACCCGAACGCCTGGTCGGCGCGGCATTACTGCGCCTATCGTGCTTGCCCGCGGGTCCGCCGTCTGGTGGCGATCGCCGGCCACAGCACGGCGACGACCGTCTCGGGGATCTTCTTCTTGCTGTTGCCTCGGTAGAAGGCGGCGAAGTAGCTTCCGAAGCACATGGTGGCGATGGTGTGCGTGTCGATGTCGTCGGACACTGCCCCGCGTTCCTGGAGCTGCGCCAGCACGTTTTCGACGAGAGTGACGCGTGGTTCGATTGCGTGCTTGCGAAGAATCTGGAGTAGTTCTGGGGTGCGGATCGCCTCGCCGGCGAAGTTGCCCATCAGCACCATGGCGTCCGGGTTGAAGTACGCGGGATCCAGACGGCGGACAGCCTCAACGAGTGCGTCCCGTGGCTCTAAGCGGCTTAGATCGAGTCCGTACATGTCGCGCTGCTTGCGGAAGCCGTAGTCCAGCGCGTCGGTGACGAGCTCGAATTTGTTGCTCCACCGCCGGTAGAGCGTGGGGCGACTGACACCCGCGTCGGCTGCGATGTCGCCAATGGTCATGCGCGAATAGCCGTCCTGGACGAGGCGGGCACGGGTGGCCAGGATGATCGCTTCGTCGAGCGCGGGGTCGCGCGGTCGGCCGCCGGCACGTGATCCGGGGGTGTCGGCGTGCTCGTTCGTTGCTGCGCGCGCTTGGGCCATGTTCTACCTCGCAGACGGTCGTTGCGCCCATCCTATCCAGTTTCGTTACAAGGACTTGTCGTTATTCATATTGTTACGTACAGTACCCGTAACGGAACTGTCATAGATCAGTGGAGAGCCGACAGCAGGCGAGGACTGATACAGAGAGGTGTCGCAAGATGAAAGCGATCGTGGTGACGGACCAGGCTGCGGGAACGGCCGGGATGACGCTGGTGGAGCGGCCCGAGCCGCCGGCAGCGATCAACGACGTCATCGTTGAGATTCATGCGTCGGGATTCGTCCCGACTGAGATGGACTGGCCCTCGACGTGGACCGATCGCGTCGACCGTGACCGAACACCGTCGATCCCCGGGCACGAGCTGGCGGGAGTGGTCACCGCCCTCGGCTACGGCACGACGGGACTGTCGGTGGGACAGCGGGTGTTCGGCCTCGCGGACTGGCATCGCGACGGGACGCTGGCAGAGTTTGTGGCGATCGAGGCGCGCAACCTCGCGCCGCTGCCGGGCGACGTCGACTTCACCGTCGGCGCGAGTCTGCCGATCTCGGGCCTGACCGCGTGGCAGGGACTGTTCGATCACGGCCGCCTTCAGGCGGGGCAGAGCCTCCTCGCGCACGGCGCGGCCGGCGCAGTCGGGACGATGGTGACGCAGCTCGCACGCGAGTCCGGTGCATACGTCATCGGCACCGGACGCGCGGCCGACCGTCAGAAGGCGCTCGACTTCGGCGCGCAGGAGTTCGTCGACCTCGACAACGACGCGCTGGAAGACGTCGGCGGCGTCGATCTGGTGTTCGATGTCATCGGCGGCGACATCCAGAAGCGGTCCGCGGGCCTGATTCGAGCTGGAGGAACACTGGTGTCCGTCGTCGGGCCGGCTGAGGCGCGGCCCGCGGACGGCCTGGCGATCGACTTCGTTGTCGAATCCGATCGTGGCCAACTGGGTGAGATCGTCCAGCGGGTGCGGGACGGACGACTGCGGACGAACATCGGCAACATCACGACCCTCGACGACGCCGTCGCCGCCCTCAACCCGACCGAGCGACGCAACGGGAAAACAATCATCCACGTTCGTCCGTGAGGACTCGGCGACAGCGATCGGTCCTTCCGTCCTCGTAGATCAGCGTGAGCCGCGTACCGGTGTCGGGCGACCTGCTCGACGCCGACACGGCGGTCACGAGCCCGGTCCGCACTGTCGCTTACGGACGACCGTTAGCAACGGGTCTGAGATAGTCAGCTCGCCGCCGCCACCGGTCAACTGAGGAACGGGCGCCAGCCATTTCGTAACTCTGCCCGCCGGTCACCCACACCGACCGGCGGCCAGAGCCTTGTCAGCCCACGGATCTGGGGGTCACCCGATTTGATCGACTCGAGCCGGGCACCCTTCAACTCGTAAGTTCCACCGTCTTCCAGTGGTCGGTAGCGATCCATATGCGCCCAAGGCACCGTGGATCGGATCCGCACATATCGACGGCTACCGCGTGGCTCGAGGCCACTGACTGTGCGGGCTCCTCGTGACGGCTCAGATTGACTCGATGCTTAGTCCTGACGCCAACGTCGGGCCGCAGCCGAAACGTCACG
This sequence comes from uncultured Actinomycetota bacterium, assembly GCA_963797455.1. Lineage (GTDB taxonomy): Bacteria > Actinomycetota > Actinomycetes > Mycobacteriales > Jatrophihabitantaceae > Jatrophihabitans. Next base: position 851,592 of record CAWCPK010000002.1, read on the forward strand.
GGGTTGCTGGTCGTAGGGATTGGTCAGAGCGAGGCGTTCCGCTGCACCTTCACCCGGGGCCGACGAAGGTCGCCCCAGTACAATTCGGCAATTTTGGTGTTAGTCTCGTTGACATGAAGTCGCGGCCGTATGAGATGCGTGCCCGGGCGGAGGCCGCCGCGGCGACGGGGGACCGCATCCTTGCCGCCGCGCGGGCGCGGCTCGGTGCTGAGCCGTACGACGATGTCACGCTCGACGACGTGGCCGCGGACGCGGGCGTGACGGTACAGACGGTGCTCCGCCGGTTCGGCTCGAAGGAAGGTCTGGTCCGCGCGATCAGCACGGCGGCGCAGCCGGAGATCTTCGCGCAGCGCGACGAGGCGCCGAGCGGTGACGTCGCGGCCGCCGTCGCGAATCTCGTCGAGCACTACGAGCATTCCGGCGACGAGGTGCTCAACCTGCTGCGGCAGGAGCGTCGTGTGGCCGCCTTTGCCGAGATTACGGCGGCTGGTCGCGCCTTCCATGCGCAATGGGTGAAGCGAGTGTTCGCGCCGTGGCTCGCGCAACGGTCGGGTGCGGATCGAGCGCGGCTGCAGGCGCAGCTAGTTGCAGTGTGCGACGTCTACACCTGGTTCCTTCTCCGCCGGCAGGCCGGCCTCTCGCGGCAGGCAACCAGACAAGCGATCGCCGAACTCGTGGAAGGAGTCCTGTCGTGAAGGTTCTCGTCTACACCTCACCGGCCCGCGGGCACCTGTACCCGATCGTGCCCATTCTCGGCGAGCTGCGCGACCGCGGCCACGACGTCGCCGTGCGCACGCTCGCGTCCGAGGTTCCGCACGTCCGGGAGCTCGGCATGGCGGCCGCGCCGATCGATCCCCGCATCGAGGCGATCGAGCATGACGACTTCGGTGCCCGAACGCCGGTCGCCGCCATGAAGCGTGCGACCGCCGTGTTCACGCGTCGGGCGCGTTTCGAGCCCGAGGACCTGCGGACGGCCATCGAGGACGTTGTGCCGGACGTACTGGTCATCGACACCAACTGCTGGGGCGCCGGTGCGGCGGCCGAGATTTCAGGGGTGTCGTGGGCGTCATTCCTGCCGTATCCGGCGCCGCTGCCAGGCATCGGCGTCCCACCGTTCGGACCGGGATTGGCGCCGGCGCACAACCTGGCCGGCCGGCTGCGGGACCGGCTGCTGCGACCTCTGGTGCTGGGCAGTGTCGAGCGGTCGATCCGTCCGCCGTTGAACGACGTGCGGCGGACGCTCGGCGCGCCGACGGTCCAGGGAGCGGCCGGCCTGTACACACGCGCACCGCTCACGCTGTACCTGACTGCGGAGCCGTTCGAGTACCCGCGATCGGACTGGCCGGCATCGTTCAGGTTGGTCGGCCCCGTCTCCTACGACCCACCTGGCTCGGCGCCACCGTGGCTCGACGCCATCGACCGACCGATCGTGCTCGTGACCACGTCATCGGAATTTCAGGACGACGGCAAGCTGGTCGCTACCGCGTTCGACGCGCTTGCCGGCGAGGACCTGTTCGTGGTCGCCACGCTCCCGTCAGGCGACCCCGCTTCATTCCGTGTGCCGCGGAACGCCAGGCTCGAGCGGTTCGTGCCGCACTCACAGGTCCTCGGCAAGGCGAGCTGCGCGGTCACGCACGGCGGCATGGGCGCGACGCAGAAGGCTCTTGCTGCCGGCGTCCCGGTCGTGGCCGTGCCGTTCGGCCGGGACCAGCTGGAGGTGGCCCGACGCGTCGCGCACTGCGGTGCGGGCATACGACTGCCGTCGCGCAAACTGTCCTCCGCACGGCTGCGAGCCGCGGTCCACGACGCGATCGTCCGACGCCCCGCGGCAGAGCGGCTCGCGCGCGACTTGAGCTCGGCAGGTGGCGCACTGCGAGCGGCGGACGAACTCGAGAAGCTCGCCGTACCGGATCCCTCGCGCACTTAGCGTCGCCAGATCGCCTCATCTGCGCGGACGGCGAAATCACGGCTAACGCGCCTATCGACGGGTGTCGGGTGATCCGGCAGAACAGCACTCGTGCCGTCGGGCTCGTGCAGCCTCAGAGCCGGGATCGCAGCACGGCCACTTCGGGATACTCCTCGGGCGGGCCGAAGCCGTGCTCGATGAGCCAGCGGACGTTACTCAGGCATCGAAACGACCACCACGCGCGGATGAGGTCGCGGTCGACGTCGGTGCCGTAGCCGGCGATGACGTCGCCGAGGTGCTCCGGATGTCCGAGCGTGAGGGTGGCGATGTCGGACGAGGCATCGCCCTGGGCTCCCTCGGACCAGTCGATGACGCCGGTGACCTCGTCATCGTCGACGAAGACGTGGTCGACCTGCAGGTCGCCGTGGATGAACACCGGTGTCCACGGCCGGAGAGCAGTCTCGGCGAGCCGGCGGTTGCGTGTGACCACGTCGGCGGGAAGGACGTCGTTGGCGACGAGCCACTCGCACTCGCCGGCGAGGTGTGATGCGAGCTCGTCGACGTTCCGACCGGGCCATGGCGGCAGCGGCGCGTCGTGCAGCGCCCGGACGGCGGCACCCGCCGCGGTCCACGCCGCCGACGACGCGGTCGACGGCTCGCCGAGTCGGCCGAGTGGAGTCCCGGGGAGGGCGGCGAGCGCGAGCACGGGCGGCTTGCGCCACAGCACCTGCGGAGTCGGGATCGGCGCCATAGCCATCGCCTCGACCTCGATATCGGTGTGCGTTTGATCAGCGTCGATCTTCAGGAACACGTCGCCGACGCGCAGGGTCGCGCGCTCGTTATGAGCGACGACGACCTCGACCTCCTTCACGTCGGCCATTATCAAGGGGATGACCACCGACGTCGCCACGGGTTTGTCGCGTGCGGCTCGGCAGTTGACCGCGTTCCGCTGCCCGGCGCCCTCGGGCACGCCACCCCGATGCGCCGGGTGTCCTGGCACAGCCGCTGCGGACCCGCACGGCCTCGTCCTGGCCAGGTTCTCGTCGCCCACCCGGCACCACTATCGCAGTGATCGTCGGGAGCGGCGGTTCGTCGACGGATGCGGTCGGCACGACGAAGGTGTACGCGGCTCCGGTGTTGCGGGTGGCTACAGCCGTCGTCGCTGTCGGCTGTATCGCGATGTCAACGTGGCGAAACACTTCCGACTCGGTCTTGGTTCACTCGGCTCATCAAGTCGGAGCCGCAGCCGTAGCGTCAACCGGTAATGGCGCTGCGGACGTGGCAGTCTCGCCCTTCCTCATAGCCCGGCTCGAAGCCACCGACCAGCCTGTCTCGACATATCAGGCACATTCACCGCGATGGCGATGTGCTCGATAACGAGGCTCGGGCGCGCAACTTCGGCGGCTTAGGCAGTGGCTGCCTTTGGTGCGACGCCGGGCGTGCCGGTGAGTGTCGGGGCGAGTGTTGCGAGCTCTAGGTCCAGGGGGTGGGCGAGGGCCGCGACGGTGAAGAACGCCGGGGTGACGATCCGGCCGGTTTCGATCTTGCGCAGCGTCTCGACGGGGATGCCGGCCGCGGCTGACACCTCGACCATGCTGCGCGCCCCGCGCGCCGCGCGCAGGGCAGCCCCGAGCGGGCGGCCGCGTTCACGCTCCTGCGGGGTCAAGATGGGACACACCATGTACGTGATACCAATACCGGTATAGAAATCCCGGTACGAAGGTGCGAGGTCCAGCATGGTGGAGCTGAAAACGCCGGGGCGAGATCGAGGCGATGGCCGCCGCAGGCGAAGTGGTCGCGCGCGCGTTGACCGCCGTTCGCGCCGCCGCTGCGGTCGGGGTCTGTCTGCAGGATCTCGACCAGGTTGCGCGGGAGGTTCTGCGAGTCGCTGGAGCGTGGTCCCCTTTCCTGGGCTACCAGCCGTCATTCGCACCGGTCCCATACCCGGGCGTCGTGTGCTTGTCGGTCAACGACGCCGTCCTGCACGGCATCATCCCCACCACGTACCGGCTGCGCGAGGGTGACCTGCTCGGCGTCGACTGCGGCGCCACCCTCGACGGCTGGACCGGCGACGCGGCCGTCTCGTTCTGCTTAGGGCCAACCTCGGTCGACTACGCGCGTCTGCTCGAGCGCACCGAACACGCCCTGCATGCCGGTATCGCAGCAGCACGACACGACGCCCGGACCGGTGACATCTCCGCTGCCATCGGCGCTATCGCCCGCCGCGCGGGCTACGGGCTGCACGCCGACTTCGGCGGCCACGGCGTCGGACCGGACGAACCATGCAAGAGAACCCCACGTCCCCAACGACGGCCGCCCGGGCCGCGGAATGCGGCTACGCACCGGGATGACGATCGCGATCGAACCCCTGGATCCTGGCCGGCGGCCGCGACGCCTACCGCATCGATGCCGACGGCTGGACGCTGCGAAGTGCCGACGGCTCCCGCGGCGCCCACTTCGGACACACCATCGCCATCACCGACGACCAACCCCCGCATCCTCACACAACTCACGTAAGCGAAGGCGGGCAAGCGACAACTGCCCGCACGTGGACACGTCGGCGGGCAGAACTACGGCGCCGTCAGCACCCGCTAGCAGCCCGGTTGCCACCGCGAGCGCCAATCCCATAGGACCCGCCCAGATCACTGCCCGGTCAGGGTCGCTCAACCCGGACACAAACGATTTGACCTGTGCGGGATCAGCCACCATGAGCGGCATGCACGATATCGAGGAACCGCGCCCGCCGCAGATACCGGGGCTCGGTCTCGTTACCCGCCGGACAGCTGTTGTTCGGCCTATAGTCATCTTTTCGGCCCAGCGAACTGCCAGGAGGCGACGGGTGGAGCGGCGTGAGCTGATGTTCGCGGCCGCCGGCGATCCTGGCCAGGTCTTCGCCGCACTATCCGCCCGTTACACGGTGCACGCCGACCCCCCGACCGCGGCGCACTGGACCTATCTGGACACCGCCGACTGGCGGCTGCACAGTGCAGGTATGACGCTGCGTGACGCGCGCCGCGGGCGGGCCGCCGAACTCGTGCTCTCGACCCGTACAGGTGACGAGCTCGCCACCGCCGCGCGGATCCGGTCCTGGCCGCGCCGGGTCGAGGGTCTACCGGCCTCCGCGCTGAGCGATCGCGTCGCTGCCACGGTCGGTGTCCGGGCGCTGCTCCCGCTGGCGCAGGTCGACGTGCGCTCGACCGCGTTGCGCCTCCTCGACGACGTCGACAAGACCCGCGTCCGGATCCGCGTCGATCAGCAGCGGCTCAGCGGACCGGGCCGCGCCCCCCTGCCGCTGTGCGTGCACGTCACACCGCTGCGCGGCTACGAGCGGGACGCCGACCGGTGTGCCGGCATGTTGGCCGACGCCCTGCCGCTCGCGACGCGCAGCGAGGGCAGCGCCACGATTGCCCTGACGACGGCCGGGTACGCACCCGGCCAGCCCGCGGTGCCACCACTGGCGCTCGATCCGGCCGCGCCGGCGAGCCAGTCGCTGTCGCGGGTACTGCGCCGGTGGATGGACGTCATCGACGCGGCTCGTCCCGGCGTCCTCGATGACGTCGATCCCGAGTACCTGCACGAACTGCGCACCGCGGTGCGGGCCACCCGTTCGATGCTCAGCCTGGCCGGCAGCCACCTGCCGCCCACGCACGCGCAGGCGTTCGCGGCCGAGTTCGCCTGGCTGGGTCGGCTCACCACGCCGCTGCGAGATCTGGACGTGTACCTCCTGGAACTCGACGGTCGAGGGGCGGTGGACGTATCCGGGCTCGACGACCTGGAGCAGTTGCGCCGACACCTGGCCGCTCGCCGCAACCGTGCGCTGCAGGCGCTGCGCAGCGAGCTGCGGTCCCCCCGCGGGGCGAGCCTTTCCGCGGAGTGGCGCCGCACGCTCGACTCACTCGCCTCGATGGAGTCGGGGCAACCGAGCACGAGCGCACTGGCGGCCGACTACGCGCAGACGGCCTACCGGCGCATCGTGAAGTCGACTGCGGACGTGGTCGCGCAGACCCCCGCCGACGAGCTGCATCGCCTGCGGCGGAGGTGCAAGCGCATGCGATACCTGCTCGACGGTTACCAGTCGGTCTACGCGCCGAAACCGCACCGCGCCGTCCTGTCCGCGTTGAAGAAACTGCAGGACTGCTTGGGCGACATCCAGGACAGCGACGTGCAGCGCACCCAGCTCGTCGATCTCGCCGAGACACTGGCCGGCCGCCGGGCGCCGGTGGCCACCGTGCTGGCGATGGGCGCCCTGCGCGAGCGGAACTCGTCGCGCGACGTCGCCGCCCGACACGATCTCACCCAGCGTCTGCAGGGCTTCTGCTCTCCCGCCACCCGCGCGCACGTTCACGCGCTGGCGGGGAGCGGTTCGTGAGGATCGTCGCGCTGTACAACATCAAGGGCGGCGTCGGGAAGACCTCAACGGCAGTGAACCTGGCCTACCTGTCCGCGCTGCGTGGCCGAAACACGTTGCTGTGGGACCTCGACGCGCAGGCCGCCGCGACCTACATCCTGCGGATCCGCCCGCGGGTCAAGGGCGGCGGCAAGGCGCTCGTCCGCGCTCGCCGCCCGCTCGATGCCGCCATCAAGGGCACCGACTACGAGCGGCTGGACCTGCTGCCCGCCGACTTCACCTACCGGCACCTCGACCTGCTGCTCGACGCGCAGAAGAAGCCGACGCGGCGGCTGGCGACGCTGCTTCGGCCCCTCCGGTCGGCTTACGACGACGTGTACCTGGACTGCCCGCCCAGCATGTCGCTGCTCTCGGAGAACATCCTGCGCGCGGCGGACACCGTGCTCGTGCCGCTCATCCCGTCGCCGCTCTCGCTTCGGACGATGGACCAGTTGCGCGATTTCGTGGCCAGCCAGCCCGGCCGCAAGCCGACCGTCCGAGGGTTCTTCTCGATGGTCGATCGGCGCAAGCGCCTGCACCGCGACGTCGTCGACACCTTGCCGTTCGAGCGGGACAACCTCGCCACCACCAACATTCCTGCACTGTCCATCGTGGAACAGATGTCGGTGCGGCGCGAACCCGTCGTGCACTTCGCACCGCGCAGCCCCGTCTCCCGGCGTTACGAGCAACTCTGGGACGAAACGGTCGGAGCCGGCTCGCCCGACGGGAGTCGATGACCGGCCTGCGGACCGGGCCCGGTGGGTCAGCCGATCGGCGGGAACCGAACCTGCACCGTCAGCCCGCCGCCGGGGTTGGCGCGCGCCTCGATCGCGGCGCCGTGCGCGGCCACGATCGACCGCGCGATCGTGAGGCCGAGTCCGACGCCGCCGCCGTGATCGAGCCGCTCGCCACTCGCCCGCCGGAACGGCTCGAACAACCCGGCCACCTGCTCGGGCGCCACGACCGGGCCGGTGTTGACGACGGTGAAGACACCGCTGCGGGCGACGGTCACCGCCACCGTCCCGCCGGGATGGTTGTGCTTGATCGCGTTGTACACGAGGTTGCTCGCCAGCCGCTCCAGCAGCGGCTGCTCGCCCACGACAGTCACCGGCTCCAGTGTCGCGGTGATCTGCAGCTCGCGTTCCTTCGCCGCCGGACGCAGCAGCTCGATCGTCTCGCCGACGATCCGGTCCAGCGACAGCGGTCTGCTCGCCGCCAGCCCGCGCTCGGTCTCGGCGAGCGTCAGCAGCCCGTCGACGAGACGCTCGTTGCGCTCGTTCGTCGCCAGCAACTGGCGAGAAAGCAGTTCGAGCTGCTCAGGGGTGAGCGCCGAGGACAGGCTCACCTCGATCAGCGCGCGTTGCGTCGCAAGCGGTGTGCGCAGCTCGTGCGACGCGTTCGAGGCGAAGCGGCGCTGCGCCTCGTACCCCTCGGCGAGCCGGTCGAGCATCGCGTCGATCTCGTCGGCGAGCCGGCGCGTCTCGTCGCGCGGTCCAGCCGCGCGCAACCGCAGCCCGAGGCTGTTCGGCCCGAATCGGGCGACGGTGTCCGCGATCTGCCGCACCGGCCAGGCCACCCAGCGGGCCAGCCCGTAAGCGACCGCCACGGCGACAGCCGTCATCACCACCATCTCGAGCCACACGTAGCCGGGGTGGAACGTCGTTCCGTTGCACCCGTTGAACTCGTCGACGTAGCGGACGACTCCGCCGCCACAGCGGCCGAACGACCCTCGGCTGTCGCGGGCCAGCATGATCATGAGGTGTGTGGCCAGGTATACGTAGGCGAAGCCGAGCGGCCAACCGGCCAGGACGGCGAGGAACGCACGTCGCCGCGGAGTCAGGCGCACGTGCTCATTCTCCGAAGCGGTAACCGACCCGCGGCACGGTGTGCACGATCGGCGGGTCACCGAGCTTGCGGCGCAAGGTCATCACCGCGACGCGCACCGCATTGGTGAAGGGGTCGGCGTACTCGTCCCACGCCTTCTCGAGCAGTTCCTCCGAGCTCACGACCGCGCCCGCGGAGTGCATCAGGACGGAGAGGACGGCGAACTCCTTCGGGGTCAGGTCGAGCAGCCGGCCCTCGCGGAAGGCCTGGTGCCGCGGGATGTCGAGGACGACGCCGAAATGGTCGAGGACCGGCGCGGATCCGACCGGCGGGCGGCGCGCCAGTGCCTGGATGCGGGCGACCAGTTCCGCGAACGCGAACGGCTTGGTCAGGTAGTCGTCGGCGCCCAGTCCGAGGCCGTCGACGCGGTCACGGATACCGCCGGCCGCGGTGAGGATCAGGATGCGGGTGCCGAGCGCCTCATCGATCATCCACCGGCATACCGCATCACCGGTGACCATCGGCATGTCCCGGTCGAGCACCGCCACGTCGTAACTGTTGACGCCCAATCGCTCCATCGCCGCTGCGCCGTCGTAGCAGACGTCCACCGCCATGGCGAGCTTGCGCAGGCCGTCGGCGACGGTGTCGGCGAGCAGCCGCTCATCGTCGGCGAGGAGGACACGCAAGGGTTCACTGCTCCAGATCTGGTCGGCATCGAGGATCGCGTGCTCACCATAAGCCCCGCGTAAGCATGCGCTGAATGCCGCCGATAGCTGGCGCGCGCGACCGTGGGTGCGTGGCCGAGACGGACCTGCAGCAGCGATTCGGGACGGTGACGCTGCATGCGCCGCGCAGCCGCCGGTTCCGGCGCGGTGCGTTTGTCGTGGTCGTCGTGCTCGCCGCCGTGACGGTCGGCGGCGCGCGGTATCTCCTCGACGACACGCGCCGTCCGTATCTGTCAACGGACGGCTGGCCGGTCGAGGGGCAGGGCGCCTACCAGCTCGGCGACGACACCCCCGCGGCCAGCCCCGACCAGAAGCCGGCGCCGATCGCCAGCCTCGCCAAGGTCATGACCGCCTACCTCGTGCTCCGCCACTTCCCGTTGCGCGCCGGGGACGACGGTCCGGTGTTCGTGGTGACGAAACGCGACGTCGCGGACACCGCAGCACGGCGCAGCGACGACCAGTCGATCGTCGAGGTGGCCGCCGGCGAGCGGCTCAGCGAGCGCGCTGCGCTGTTCGCGATCCTGCTGCCGTCCGCGAACAACGTCGCGGTGTTGCTGGCGCGCGAGGTGTCGGGCAGCGTGCGGGCCTTCGTCACGGAGATGAACTCGGCTGCCGACGCGCTCGGCATGTCGGACACGACCTACACCGACCCCAGTGGCTACGACGAGCACACGGTGTCGACGGCCGTCGATCAGCTCCGGCTCGCCCAGGTGGCGGCCGGCGACGCGACCCTGGCCAAGCTAATGGCCGTCCGCAGCTACTCGCTGCCGGTCGCCGGGGAGGTCACCAACACGGACACGCTGCTCGGGCGCGACGGCTTCGTCGGGATGAAGACCGGTTCGGACGACGCCGCCGGCGGCTGCTTCATGTTCCGGTCGAGGCGCGAGGTGAACGGGCACACGGTGGAACTGATCGGGGTCGTCCTGGGCCAGCGGGGCCACAACCTGATCACAGCGGGCCTGTACGCGGCGAAGCAGTTGGTCGACCGGGTCGCGCCGACCTCGGCGCATGGCTGAGAATGGACGTCCCCGAACCCTGGGAGGCCGGCTGTGTCCCCTCGTGCCGCGCTGGTCGTGGTTGCCGTCACGATCACCGCTGCGGTCGCCGTCGGCCCCGCTCCGCCCGCCGCGGCGGCCGGTTCGGCGTGGCCCGCGCGCGGCCAGGCCGCCTACGTCCTCGGCAACGGTGAGATCCACAGCAGCCCCAATGCACACCGGGCGCCGATCGCGAGCATCGCGAAGGTCATGACGGCGCACCTGGTGCTGCGCCGCTTCCCGATCAGCGCTTCCACCAACGGGTTCCGCATGACGGTCCGCGGCCGGGACGTCGCAGACTGGCAGCGGCGGGTGGCGCGCGGCGAGTCGACGGTGCCGGTGCGGGTCGGGGAGCGGCTGACGGAGCGGCAGGCACTCTTCGCGCTGCTGCTGCCGTCGGCGAACAACATTGCGATCATGCTGGCCCGCCGGGTCTCCGGGACGGTCAGAGCGTTCGTGCGGCTGATGAACCGGCGCGCCGCCGCGCTCCGGATGCGGCGCACCACCTACACCGACCCGAGCGGGTTCGCGGCGACGACGCGGTCGACGCCGGCCGATCAGGTGCGGCTCGCGCAGGCCGCGATGCGCAACCGCTTCTTCCGCGCGACTGTGGCCCGCGAGCAGGCCTGGGTGCCCGTCGCGGGGATCGTCCACAACTACGACACGCTGCTCGGCGTCGACGGTTTCGTCGGCATCAAGACGGGCTCGATGTCGGCGTCAGGAGGATGCTTCCTGTTCCGCTCGCACCGGATCGTGAACGGGAAGCGGATGGACATCACCGGCGTGGTGCTCGGCCAGCCGGGTGCCGATCTGATCAGTGCGGGGCTGCACGCCGCCCGCCGATTGGTCGACCGGGTCGCGCCGCATGCGGGGTGACTAGTCGGCGCGGTACTCGCTGTGCGACGACTCGACGGTGATCTCGGTGATGCGGGTGCTGATCCGCTCGCGCAGGCTGTGCGGGGCGTGGTCGCCGCCGCAGCAGCGTGCGACCAGCGAGCGGACGTCCTGCTCGAGCCCGAACTGCTTCAGACAGGGCGCGCAGCCGTCGAGATGCTGACGGATGCGGTTCTTCAGCGTCTCGTCCGACTCGTCGTCGAGGTACAGATAGACGTCGCGGAGCACGTCGTCACAGTCCAGCCCACCGGGACCGAAACCGAAGCCACTCATTTCGTCACCCCACTGGGGATCAGGCCGCGTTCGCGGGCGTATTCGGCCAGCAGATTCTGCAGCTGCTTGCGTCCGCGATGCAGACGAGACATCACCGTGCCGATGGGCGTGCCCATGATCTCGGCGATCTCCTTGTAGGCGAAGCCCTCGACGTCGGCGAGGTAGACCGCAAGCCGGAAGTCCTCCGGAAGCGCCTGCAGCGCGTCTTTGACGTCCGAGTCGGGCAGGTGGTCGAGCGCTTCCATCTCCGCGGAGCGCAGCCCGGACGAGGTGTGCGACTCTGCGCGGTGCAGCTGCCAATCCTCGACGTCCTCGCCGCCGGCTTCCTGCGGCTGGCGCTGCCGCTTGCGATAGTTGTTGATGAAGGTGTTGGTGAGGATGCGGTACAGCCAGGCCTTGAGGTTGGTGCCCTCGGTGAACTGGTGGAAGGCGGCGAACGCCTTCACGTACGTCTCCTGGACGAGGTCCTCGGCGTCTGCCGGGTTGCGCGTCATCCGCATGGCCGCGGCGTAGAGCTGGTCGAGGAACGGGAGCGCGTCCCGTTCGAACCGCGCCCTGCGTGCTTCGACCGTCTCCTCCGCCACCGTGCTCCTCTGACTCGCGACTGGCTGTGAAGTGGAGACTATCGCGCCACCGGCGAGGGACCGGATTGCATCGGCGACCGGGCGGGGTCGGCTCGGTGCGATGACCGTCATGTGGAGGTTCTCCTGTTCCTGGGCTGACGGGGTTGGAACCACAGTTATCGGCTGGACATTCCGGCTACGGTCCGCCCATGGCCACGGGGACGCCGGCGACGGCGCTGCTCACGAAGGCGAAGATCGCGTTCACGCTGCATCCTTACGAGCACGATCCCCGATCGAAGGCGTACGGCGACGAGGCCGCCGAGGCGCTCGGCGTCGAACCCGCGCGGATCTTCAAGACGCTGATCGCCACCGTCGAGGGCAAGCTGGCGTGCGCGGTGGTGCCGGTGGCCGCGCGCCTCGACCTCAAGGCGTTCGCCGCGGCGCTGGGTGGCAAGCGGGCCGAGCTCGCCGACCCTGCCGCGGCGTCGCGGGCGACGGGCTACGTCGTCGGCGGCATCTCGCCGTTGGGGCAGCGGTCGCGGCTGCGGGTCGTGGTTGACGAGTCAGCTTCCGGGTTCGACACGGTGTACGTGTCGGCCGGCAAGCGCGGGCTGCAGGTCGAGCTCGCGCCGGCCGATCTCGTGCGTGCTGCTGGTGCCGTGCTAGCGCGGGTTTCGTCGTCGCCGTAACGCTGCGGTTCCGGCCTCGTCGCATCGGTTCAAGAACGGAGCGACGAGAACGTTGGCCTGGGGTTGCATTCCGCGCTCGGCTGACGGTTTCTGCGCGGTCGCCTCGTTTGAAAGCGCGGCGACGAGGAGTTGGTCCTGGGGTTGCGTTAGCGCGCCTTTCTGACAGTTCCGGCGTGGTTGCGATTTTCTCTGTGGACGGTCGATTGTTGTCCACAGATCGCGGATATTCGCTCGACGGTGTCGGACGTCTTGCCTATAATCAGACGTATGAGTGCAGTGCTGCAGCACACCGACCCGACGGTCGCCCTGTCGCGCGCGCACGCGGTCGTGGACGAGCTGCAGGGGTTGGACCTCACCGGGTTGGGCGAGGAGGAGCTGCTCGCGTACTGGCGGGAGCTGGAACGGCTGCGCCGCCGGTTGCCGACCCTGGATCACGCGCTGATCCTGGAAGGCGAGGGCCGCGGACTCCCGGACACGCACCACGTGCGCGGCATGGGGCAGCTGCTGCGCGGCCTGCTCCGCCTCGACCCGCACGAAGCCGCCAGTCGGGTGCGGGCCGCCGAGGCGGGCGGGGCGCGGCGCGCGATGACCGGACAAGCCCTGCCGGCGATCTACCCGGCGGTGGCGGCGGCGCAAGCGGCCGGGGTGATTTCCGAGCGGCACGCGCGGGTCGTGGTGGACACGATCGAGAAGCTGCCCGACGAGGTGCAAGCCGAGCACGGCGAGCAGGCCGAGACCGACCTCGTGGAGTTCGCGGGCCGCTTCGACCCGGTGCAGCTCGGCAAACTGGCGCTGCGCATCAGTGCCTACCTCGACCCGGACGGCCGGCTGAAAGACGTCGACTACCGCGCCAAGCACCGCGAGCTCACCGCCCGAGCCCGCCCCGACGGCTCCGGCACCCTCACCGGCGAACTCACCGCCGAAGCCATGGAACTACTGCTGCTGCACTTCGACGCCCTCGCCGCACCCAAACCCGCCACCGACGGAGTCAAAGACCCCCGCAGCGCCGGGCAACGCCGCCACGACGCGCTCCTGGAGGCGTTGAAGCTGAATGTCCGCGCCCAGCAGTTGCCGTCGGTCGCCGGGGTCAGCGCCACCATCGTCATGACCATGACCCAACAGGCCTACGAAACCGGGCAGGGCCTCGCGCGCACCGCCCACGACGCCCTGATCCCCGCCTCCGAGGCGTTCCGCTGGGCCGGCGGCGACTACCGGCTCATGAACGTCGTCATCGACCGGACCCAAGGCATCACCGCCTACAGCAGCATCCAACGCCTGTTCACCGAACAACAACGCCTGGCCATGATCGCGACCGACGGCCCCGGCTGCACCTTCCCCAACTGCCCCACCCCGATCCACTGGTGCCAGATCGACCACACCACCGACTACGCCGACGGCGGACCCACCAGCATCACCCACGGCGTGCCCGCCTGCCGCCACCACAACGTCGACGCCAAACGACAAGGCTGGAAATCCACCCGCATCAACGGCCGAGCCGCCTGGATCCCCCCACCCTGGATCGATCCAGAACAGAGACCCCGCTACAACGAGCTACACCGACCCGACCCGCCGTAACGCGCGTCCGGCGGTAAGCCGGCTGACGGGGCCAGCGGCTCAGCGCTCCTCGGGGTCGGCGCCCCGGGCTGCCCGCCCGCCGTCGACCGGGAGCGTCACCCCGCTGACGAAGCTGGCTGCGTCCGACAGCAGGTAGGCGACGGCGTCGGCGACCTCCGACGCCTCGCCGACCCTGCCGAGCGGATGGAGGTCACGGAGTTCCTGCTCGACCGAAACCGTCGCCTCAGCGTTCCGGTGGGCCAGGAAGTCGGTGTACCGCTCGGTGGCGATGGACCCGAGCGCGACGGCGTTCACCCGGATGTTCGCGGGCCCGTAGTCCACGGCGGCCGCGCGGGTCAGCCCCTCGAGCGCCGCCTTCGCAGTGGCGTAAGGCAACGCGCCGCGCACCGCCCGCTGCGCCTGATGACTCGAGACGTTGACGATCGCTCCCCCTCTGCCGGCCGCCAGGAACCTCCGGACGGCGACCGCGCAGCCGACCACTGCGGGTGCGAGGTTGGCCGTGATGAGATCGAGCACCGTCGCAGCCTGGTCGACGTGCAGGCTCGCGTCGCGGAAGATCGCGGCGTTGTTCACCCAGCCGGACAGCGTCCCGAACGCCTCGGCTCGGTCTGCCGCATCGGACGCGACGCGCTCATCCGCGGCACTGCCGACGACCGAGGCGATCCGATCCGCGGCGGGGTGCACGTCGACCCAGCCGAGGGTGTGCGCGTCCAACTCGAGCACCGCGACCGCGCCGCCGGCTTGCAGCAACCGCTCGACGATCGCCCGTCCGACTCCTCGGCCGCCACCCGTGACGACATACGAGCGGACCATCTCAGGCGAAGTCCTCCTCGCGGTACTCACCCTCGGCGCGCGCGCTGGCTTGCGCCTCGGCGGTGCGCAGCTCGACGCGGCGGATCTTGCCGCTGATCGTCTTCGGCAGCTCGGCGAACTGCAGCCGCCGGATGCGCTTGTACGGCGCGAGGTTGCGCGCGGCAGAACGCGAGGATGTCGCCCGCAAGCTCCTTGCTCGGTTCGTGCCCGGGCGCCAGGACGACGAACGCCTTCGGCACCGCCAGCCGCAGCTCGTCGGGTGCCGGGACGACGGCCGCCTCGGCCACGGCGGGGTGCTCGATCAGGACGCTCTCCAGCTCGAACGGGCTGATCCGGTAGTCGCTGGCCTTGAACACGTCGTCGGCGCGGCCGACGTAGGTGATGTAGCCGTCCGCGTCCCGGCTGGCGACGTCGCCGGTGTGGTAGCGGCCGCCCGCGAACGCGGCCGAGTTGCGCTCGTCGTCGCCGCGGTAGCCGACCATCAACCCGACCGGGCGGGCCGGCTGGGTGAGCACGCAGATCTCGCCCTCGTCGCCCGGCTGCTCCGTGATCGGGTCGACCAGCGCGATCTCGTAACCCGGCATCGGCCGGCCCATCGAACCGAGCTCGAGCCGCTGCCCAGGTGGGTTGCCGATCTGCAGCGTCGTCTCGGTCTGCCCGAACCCGTCGCGGATCGTCAGCCCCCAGGCGCGTTGCACCGCCTCGATGACCTCCGGGTTCAGCGGCTCACCCGCGCCGACGAGCTCGCGCAACGACAGGCTGTCCCGCCACGCCGCGAGGTCCTGCTGGACGAGCATCCGCCACACCGTCGGCGGCGCGCAGAAGGTCGTCACCCTGGCGTCGCGCAGCGCGTCGAGCATGGCCTTCGCGTCGAAGCGCTCGTAGTTGTAGAGGCAGATCGTGGCGCCGGCGAGCCACGGCGCGAAGACGCACGACCACGCGTGCTTCGCCCAGCCCGGACTCGAGACGTTGAGGTGGACGTCGCCCGGCTGCAGCCCGATCCAGTACATCGTCGACAGGTGCCCGATCGGATAGCTCACGTGCGTGTGCTCGACGAGCTTGGGCAGTGCGGTGGTGCCGGAGGTGAAGTACAGCAACAGCGGATCGTCGGCGTTCGTCGGGCCGTCCGGGGCGAACGAAGCATCGCTGAACGTGCTGTCCGAGTAGCGCAGCCAACCCTCGACCGGCTCGCCGACCGCGATGCGCACGTAGGAGCCAGGGACCGCAGCGAACTGTGGCGCGAGCTCGGCGCGGGCGATCACCGCGCCGACCTGGCCGCGGTCGATGCGGTCACGCAGGTCCGCTTCGGCGAGCAGCGTGGTGGCCGGGATGATCACCGCGCCAAGCTTGATCGCGGCCAGCGTGGTCTCCCACAGCTCGACCTGGTTGCCCAGCAGGACGAGGACGTGCATGCCACGCGCGACGCCCTCGCGGCGCAACCAGCCGGCGAGCTGGTCGGAGCGCGCGGACAGCTCACCGAACGTGTAGCTCGCATCCGTCCCGTCCGCCTCGATCAGCCGAAGCGCGGTGCGGTGCGGATGCTCGGCGGCGAGGACGCCGTCGAACCAGTCGATGGCGAAGTTGAACCGCTCCGGCCGTGGCCAGCTGAACTTCGCGTAGGCGGTGTCGTAGTCGGTGCGGTGTTCGAGCAGGAAGTCGCGGGCGGCGCGGAAGGACGTCACGCCCTGACATTCGCACGACCTGCCACGCTTGTCACGAAGCCGGTCACCGCGGATGCCACGGATGTCAGCTCGCGCTTGAGCGAGTGGTCGGCGCCGGCGATCACCATGACCTCGCGGTCCGGACCGGGCGGTGGCATGCCGAACGGGTCGCGGTCGCCCTGGACGACGAGTACCGGCACGCCCGCAGCGTCGAGCTCGGCCAGCCGGGACGCCTCCGGCCGGCCCGGCGGGTGCAGGGGGAAGGCCAGCGCGACGACGCCCGCGGCCCCGGACGCCACCGCCGTCCGGCAGGCAACCCGCGCGCCGTTGGAGCGCCCGCCGACGACCAGCGGCAGCGCGCCGTAGCCCCGACGGCTCCGCACCGCTGCGAGCGCGGCGAGCCACGCCGCGTCCTGCGTCTTGGGCACCGGCGGCGAGGCCCGGCGTGCCCACCGATACGGCTGGGTTATCCGCACGACGGCGATCCCGGCTCGCGACGGCGGCGTTGCGCACCGCGAGGAGGTCCACGGTCTCGACACCGCGCGTGCCTGCGCCATGGGTGAGCACAAGCAACGCGGACGGCCGGCCGCGCGGCCGGTCGATGTCGGCCGCTGCAGGCCCGGACGGCGTATCGATCTTGACCTGCATCAGAACAGCCGCTGCTCTTCGGGCTGCGGCGCGACGCGCTCGAGCAGCTCCGGACCGTTGTTGTCCACCTTGTTGACCAGTGGGGCAACCGGCCGCAGCTCGAGGTGCTCGCCGCCCACCTCGTCCCAGGAGGTGAGCAGGTCGGCCGGGTCTGGGACGTCCGGATCCAGCCAGCGACCCCACGCTGTGCGCGGCAGGACGAGCGGCATCCGGTCGTGGATCTCGGCGAGCGCACCCGCCGACGGGGCGGTGAGAATCGTGCACGTGGTGATCGTCCGGTCCCGTCCGGAGGACTCGACCAGAACTCGTACAGCCCTGCGAACGCGACGGAGTGACCGTCCTCCGGGGTCATGTACACCGCCTGCTTGCCGGAACCGGTCGCCTGCCACTCGTACCAGCCGTCCGCCGGGACGAGGCAGCGGCGCACGGCGTAGGCGCGGCGGAAGGCGTTGGTGGTGGCGACGCTCTCGAGACGCGCGTTGAACATCCGGCCCTGCGTCCTGCGGTCCTTCGACCAGGACGGGATCAATCCCCAGGAGACCACTCGCAGCTGCCGGGTCGGGGTCTTGGCTGGCGTGCCCTGCTCGTCGCGCAGCGGGCGGTTGACGACCACGCGCACCGGGTCAGTGGGCGCCACGTTGTAGTTCGGCTCGTCCCACTCGCCGTTCGTCGCGTCGATCGCGTCGAACTCGTCGGTGAGGTCCTCGTCGGAGCGGACGGAGACGTAGCGGCCGCACATGACCCGACCCTATGCGGTGGCTACGACGCCCTCACTCGTGGGCGAGCGTTCGCGATCTTCTCTACGGCCGGACGCCACGAGTCCGACGTTTCCGGACGGTCACGGCGGGAGCATCTTGTAGAAGCGAACCTGCGGGAAACCGGTGAATCCGGCCTTCGCGTACGCCGCGCGCGCCGGGCCATGCCCGGGGTCGCCGCCGGTGGCGATCACCGCCATGCTGCACCCGGCAGTCCGGATGTAGTCGACGGCCGTGACAATGAGCGCGTCGGCGAGGCCGAGGCGCTGATGGACCGGGTCGACCGCGATCATCTCGACCTCCCCGCTGTTCGGCTCGGGATGGTCCTCGCCGCGCAGGACGACCGCCGCAAACCCGGCGACGTCGCCGTCCCGCTCGGCAACCCACACCGCGTACTCGGGATCGGTGCAGACCTCCCGGACGGCGCGCGCTTGGCTCACGCGCCAGTCGGGCCAGATGTGCCGATAGATCGCGGTCCCCATCGCGCGCTCCATGGACGCTTCCACCGGGGACCAGGCACGCAGCGACAGCTCCACGACCGCGTCGATGTCCGGCGGGCGCAGCTTCCGAATCTCGACGGTCACGGGTGCAGCTTCGCGTGCCGCACGTTGGCTCGCCAAACGCGATTTGCGGCAGACTGTCGGGCATGCAGAGCTGGGCAGCGCCGCGCGCGGATCGCCCGGTGCGCGCCAACGTGTGGCTGCCCGGGTCGAAGTCGCTGACGAACCGGCTCCTGCTGCTTGCCGCATTGGCCGAAGGGCCGTCGCGCCTGGTCGCGCCGCTACAGGCTCGGGACACGCTCCTGATGGCCGACGCGCTGCGCGCCCTCGGCGTGGATGTCGCGGACGACGGCGCCGACTGGGTGGTCACCCCCGGCCCGCTGCACGGCGGCCAGGTCGACGCCGGCCTCGCCGGCACCGTGATGCGCTTCGTCCCGCCCCTGGCCGCACTCGCCGACGGCCCGGTCACCTTCGACGGCGACGCATACGCGCGCGAGCGTCCGATGGCCACCCTGCTCGACGGGCTGCGGCAGGCCGGTGTCGAGGTCGAGGACGGCGGTCGCGGCGGGCTGCCCTTCACGGTGCACGGGCACGGTTCGGTGCCCGGCGGCACCGTGCACATCGACGCGTCGGCGTCGTCGCAGTTCGTGTCCGGCCTGCTGCTCGCCGGTGCCCGCTACGACAAGGGCGTCGAGATCGTCCACACCGGTGAAGGCCCGGTGCCGTCCCAGCCGCACATCGCGATGACGCTCGACGTACTGCGCGCCGCGGGAGTCGAGGCGGTGAGCGTCGGCGCGAACAGCTGGCAGGTGGCGCCCGGCCCGGTCGCGGCCGGCACCCGCATCGTCGAGCCGGACCTGTCCAACGCGGCACCGTTCCTCGCCGCAGCGCTCGTCACGGGCGGGATCGTCCGGATCCCGGGCTGGCCGGCCACCACGACGCAGGCGGGCGACGCGCTGCGCGGCCTGCTCGCGGAGATGGGCGCGGTCGTGCACGCCGAAGCCGACGGATTGACGGTCAGCGGCACCGGATCGATCAGCGGTCTCGTCGCCGATCTGCGCGACGTCGGCGAGCTGACGCCGGTGCTCGCCGCGATCGCCGCGCTGGCCGATTCGCCGTCCTCGCTGCACGGCATCGGGCACCTGCGCGGTCACGAGACCGATCGGCTCGCCGCGCTGTGCACCGAGCTCAGCCACCTCGGCGGCGACGTGGCCGAGCACTCCGACGGCCTGACGATCACCCCGCGCAGGTTGAACCCCGGCACCTGGCACGCCTACGCCGATCACCGGATGGCGACGGCCGGCGCGGTCCTCGGCCTGGTCATCGACGGGATAGAGGTCGACGACATCGGCTGCACGACCAAGACACTGCCGGACTTCCCCGGCATGTGGTCGGCACTTCTGGGTAGCTGACTTGGCGCGCAACACTCGCCCGCTGGACGAGGACGACGTCCGCTCGCGCGCCAACCCGCGCGGCACCCGGCCCCGGTCCAAGCAGCGTCCGGCCCATGAGGACGCCGAGACCGGACGGGTGTTCGCCGTCGACCGCGGCCGGTACAGCGTGCTCGTCGGCGCCGCCGAGGTGACCGCGATGCGCGCCCGGGAACTCGGCCGGACCTCGCTGGTCGTCGGCGACCTCGTCGGGGTCGTGGGTGACGTCTCGGGCGCGCACGACACCCTCGCCCGCATCGTCCGGGTGGACGAACGGGACACGGTCCTGCGCCGGACAGCCGACGACAACGACCCGCAGGAACGGGTGATCGTGGCGAACGCCGACCAGCTCGTCATCGTCTCGGCCCTGGCCGACCCCGAGCCGTCCTTCGGATTCATCGACCGGTGCATCGTCGCGGCACTGGCGGCGGGCATCGAGCCGATACTGTGCCTGACGAAGTCCGACCTCGCGGCACCGGACGACGTCATCGAGCGTTACGAGCCGCTGTCCGTTCCCGCGATCATCACGCACCGCGGCGGGTCGCTCGACGAGCTGCGCTCGCACCTGGTCGGGCAGGCATCGGTATTCGTCGGCCACTCCGGCGTGGGCAAGTCGACGTTGATCAACGCGCTCGTCCCGACGGCGTACCGCGCGATCGGCGTGGTGAGCGCGATCGGCAAGGGCCGGCATACCTCCTCGTCCGTGATCGCGCTGCGGCTGCCCGACGACGACGGCTGGGTGATCGACACGCCGGGCGTGCGGTCATTCGGCCTCGCGCACGTCACCCCCGACGACCTGCTGTGGGCGTTTCCCGACCTCGAGGACGGCGCCGTGCAGTGCCTGTCCGGCTGCGAGCACACCTCGGCCGAGGCCGGCTGCCACCTCGACGAGTGGGTAGCGGAAGGGAACTCGACGCCGGCCCGACTTGCGGCGTTCCGGCAGCTGCTCGTCAGCCGCTGAATACCCGCTGGACCACACCCCGGTGTGGTCCGGCGGGCACTCATCCGTGTCGTCAATAGCGCGGTGGCGGGGCCCGCACGCCGGCGACGTGCACCGGGCCGTCCCGATCGCGCAGCGCCCCGCCAGGCGAGGCCGCCCGGTTGGCGAGGATCTCCGCGACGATCGAGACCGCGATCTCGCCCGGGGTCTGCGCGCCGATGTCCAGCCCGGCCGGCCCGTGGACGCGGGCCTGCGCCTCTGCCGGGACGCCGTGCTCGGTGAGCCACTCGCGCCGCGCGATCTGGGTGCGCCGCGAGCCGAGCGCACCGACGTAGCCCGCGGGGCCGGCGAGCGCGGCCGCGAGCGTCGGCCCGTCCGCGGCGCGGTCGTGGCTCAGGACGACGACCGCGTCGCTGGGCTGCAGCTCACCGACCGCGGCAACGGCGGCACGCACCTCCGGCGCGATCTGCGGATGCCAGCCGAGCAGCGTCGCGGCATCGCCCAGCGCGTCGGCGATCAGCCCGTCGCCCATCACGATCAACCTGGGAACCGGCCAGAGCGCCACCACCACCGAGCCGGCAAGCAGCGCCGCGCCGGTGACGCCGCGCCCGAACAGCCGGGACACGTCGTCACCGAAGGCATGCGCGTCGCGGATCGTCGTCGGCGTGAACAGGGCGGTCGTGGCGGGTTTGCCGTCCTGGATTGGCGTGACGAGGCACACCGGCTCGCGGGCGATCAGCAGGTCCCACAGCTCGACCGGATGTGCGGCGGCAGATCGGACGAGGACGGTCGCGGTCCCGCCGCACGCAAGGCCGGCCGCCACCGCCTCGTCGTCCGAGATCGTGACGTCCACCAGTCCGTCGCCGTTGAGGTCGGCCGGCGCGACGCCCTCGACCAGCTCGCCGACCGCCGGTGCGCCGTCGGTCCACGCCGCTGACGGTGCCGCCCGCCGCGAACTGAAGCCGCGGGTCGCCACGACCGTCGCGACCCGGGCGTCGTGGCCTTGGGTCAGCCAGTCCTTGATCTGCTGCGCGATGTCGTACACCCCGACAATCCTGCTCCTCCGACGCCGACAATTGCATAGGGTCATACGCATGCCGATGGCGCTGATCGCGATCAACCGCTTCCCGGTCAAGTCCTGTCGCGGGCACGGTCTCCAGCGGGCGACGGTCGAGCCGTGGGGTCTGGCCGGTGATCGCCGGTGGCTGGTCGTCGACGACGACGGAGCCTGCGTCACGGCGCGCGAGCACCCGCGGATGCTGCTCGTCGTCCCTTCGCCGCGTGCCGATGGCGGCCTCGATCTCGACCAGCCCCGACGCACCCGCGGTGTCGGTCGATGTCCCGTCCGCGGACGAGTTGGTGCCGGTGCAGGTGTGGCAGAGCGAGCTGGTCGCGGCGCTGGCCTCGCCTGCTGCGTGCGCCTGGTTCAGCAAGGTGATCGGCGAGTCGGTTCGCCTCGTGTACCTCGACGACCCGACCCGGCGGCGTCCCAACGCGGCGTTCGCGCTGCCCACCGACTTCGTCTCGTTCGCCGACTCCTACCCGCTGCTGCTCGCCTCGCAGGCCTCGCTCGACACGCTGAACGACTGGATCGCCGAGGGCCCGCGCGCCGCGGAGGGCCCGCTGCCGATGATCCGGTTCCGCCCGAACGTCGTCGTGTCCGGCGGCGCCGCGTTCGAAGAGGACGGCTGGCGGCGGATCCGCATCGGTGACGCGACGTTCCGGGTGGTCAAGGGCTGCGACCGGTGCACGATGACGATGACCGATCCGGTATCAGCGCAGCGTGGCAAGGAGCCGATCGCCACGCTGGCGCGGCACCGCAGGTGGGATGGCGAGACGTGGTTCGGGATGAACATCGTCCCGGACAACCCGGGCGCGACGATCGCTTTGGGCGACGCCGTCGAGGTGCTCGAGTCGGTGCCGGCACCTGACGGGCCACCGCGATGAGCGAGCTTCAGTTGCACGCCATCGGGCATGTCGAAAGTCCGCTGACGTCGCGCGACGAGGCACCGAGGCAGGGCGACGAGGGGGCGCCGGACGGATGGCTGGTGTTCGACGAGGACGTGCGCCCAGCGCTGCAGGACGTTGCTGTCGGCCAGGAGTTCCTCGTCCTGACCTGGCTGCACGCCGGCGATCGCGACACGTTGATCGTCCACCCGCGCGGTGACCTCAGCCGTCCCGCGCAAGGCGTGTTCACGACGCGGTCGCCGGACCGGCCGAACCCGATCGGCCTGCATCGGGTGCGCGTCCTCGCCGTCGACGGGACGCGGCTGCGGGTCAGCGGCATCGAGGCGATCGACGGCACGCCGATCGTCGACCTGAAACCCGTCTTGGGCGCGGTGGACGGCCGCTGACTACGGCGCGACGTTCTTGACCGTGATCGACTTGGCCTTCGTGTTGCCCGCCACATCGCGGGCGGTCACCTTGATCATGTGCTTTCCGAAGGACTCGCTGAAGCTCACCTTGTAGGTCTCCTTCGTGGCGCTCACCTTCCTGAGATGCGCCGCGCGGCCGTTCACCACCACCGACGTCGGCAGGCCGTTCGCGCCGGCCATGACGCTGCCCTTCACCGTGGTCGTGTGAGCGTGCAGCGTCGCACCGTTCCCTGGCGAGCTGATGCTCGGCCTGCTGACGATCTCCCTAACGGCGACCGCAGCGCGGTTCTTGGCGGTGGTGGTCAGCGGCGCTTCGGAATCGGCGAAACCCAGATATGCCGCGCCGTGGGCCGGGACGCTGAGCGAGTACTGCAGCGCGAACTCCTGGACCGACGCGCTCGAGAACTGGACCTTGCTGGGGGCGCGTGACCACGTGAACCCGAAGGTGTTCGCCGCGAGATCGTCGCTGGAGGCGTAGATATCGGAACGGACGAACATGGTGGCTGCCTTGCTGCCGAGCCCGGTGACGGTCTGGCTCACCTGCGCCTGATGGAAGGTGTTCCGGCCCGGGAACATGTACCCGAGCGCACCGAAGGCTGGCGCGGGCAGCGCCATCTGGTACTGCGCGGCGACCGTGTGGTGCACGCCGTTCGTCGACGTGAACGAGTCGCGTATCCGAATCTGGTGGGCACCGCGGAAGATGTTGAGGACCCGCTTGAACTGGACGCCGGTGTTCAGCAGGCTCGCACACGAGCCCGACGTCGGCGGGTAGGTGTTGTCCCCGTTGCAGCGCTTGAGCTGGGCCGTCTCGCTGATCGTGATGTCGCCGTTGCTGAACCGCTGGGACGACGTCGTCAGCGACGGCTGCGGCAGGGTGAGCGCCTGCCCGTTGCGCAGGAGGCTGTACACCACGTGGGGCAAGTAGGCGTTGTGCCCGTCGACCCGGATCGCGCTGGCCGAGCCGGTCAGGTTGCTCGCCAGCTCCAATAGACAGGACTCCGACGTCGCGGACCCGTGGAGCTGCATCTCGGGCGTGGTGATGGTGGCGAGGGCGGCGATCCCGCACTCGCCGGCGTCCTGGACCTCGCCGAGCCCGTCACCCTGCTCGCCGGCTCCCACGTAGCCGATCGGCGTCGAGCCATCCTTCTCGATGGCCACCGTGTTCGTGTAGAGGATGGGTCCCGTGAACGAGCCGAGGTAATCGGTGGTGTAGTCGACACCGGTGGGGATTGCGCGCAGCCGGCAGTTCCCGGTGAGCGTCGGGTAGGCCGCCGTGGTGCTGAACGAGCCGCCGGAGACGTGCACGTTTGTCGCGAAGGGGAAGGCCTGGATGCCCACGGCGTTGGTCAGGAGGCAGTCGATTTCGACGGCCGTCACGTCGTTGGAGGTGACGCCCGCGACGGTGAAGGTGTTGCTGCCCGTCGGGATATTGCCGTTGTACTTGAAGGTCGTGTCGTGGCTCGGTGTCGTGATCCGCGTGAACGTCCCCGGCCCCAGCGTCGCCGACGCCGCAGCAGTCAGTCCAGTAAGCGTCCCCGCGACGAGCGCGGCCACCGCGAACATGCGAGTTGCACGTGCGATCATCTCTGCCCCCGAAGTTTGC
Source organism: uncultured Actinomycetota bacterium (assembly GCA_963797455.1). Taxonomy (GTDB): domain Bacteria; phylum Actinomycetota; class Actinomycetes; order Mycobacteriales; family Jatrophihabitantaceae; genus Jatrophihabitans. Next base: position 876,187 of record CAWCPK010000002.1, read on the forward strand.
CCGCTCCCGTTGTGGACGCCGGGCTGATCAAAACGAGCGAACATTAGCGCGGATTCACCTTCGTCGCGCGGCATCCGGGGCGAAATCATCGGGGCATCAGGGTGGTCGGGTAACCCATTCGCCCGGTACGCCAGCATTTGCCCGAAAACGCGCCAGTCAGCCCGCGAGAAGGTCCGGCCCGCACAGGAGCCCGGCTAGCTATAGCTAGCCGGGCTGGCGGACCAGCCAGTCGCCGAGGATGTCGACGCCGCGTGCGATCTCGTCGCCGTCGCCGGCGAAGCAGAGCCGGACGAACCTGCCGCCGTCCAGCGGGTCGAAGTCGACGCCCGGGGCGACCGCCACCCCGGCTTCGTGCAGCAGCCGCGCCGCCCAGGTCAGCGAGTCCGAAGTCCATCGCGACACGTCCGCGTAGATGTAGAACGCGCCATCGGGCGGCGCGATCCGGTCGAGACCGATCTCGGGCAGCCGTTCCAGCAACATCGCCCGGTTGGCCGCGTAGCGGGCGACGTTCGCGTCCAGCTCAACGTACGCGTCGAACGCCGCGACGGCCGCAAGTTGCGAGAGCGCCGGCGGGCAGATCGTGAAGTTGCCGGCCAGCCGGTCGATCGCGTCGATCAGCTCGTCCGGCACGAGCAGCCAGCCGATCCGCCAGCCAGTCATCGAGAAGTACTTCGAGAAGGAGTTGACGACGATCGAGTCGCGGCCGATCGACCACGCGCACGTGCCCGGCGCTCCGTACGTGGTGCCGTGGTAGATCTCGTCGCTGACGAACCGGGTGCCGTGGGCGTCGCACCAGGCCACGAGCGCGGCGAGCTCCTCGGGCGCGACCATCGTGCCGGTGGGGTTGGCCGGGCTCGCGACGATAAGCCCCGCGGGCGGTTCGTCCAACGCGTCCAGCTGGGAAACCGTCGGCTGAAAGCGGGTCCACGCGCCGCACGGCAGCTCGAGCACGCGGCAGCCGAGCGCGGACAGCATGTTCCGGTAGGCCGGATAACCCGGCCGGGCCATCACGACCGTGTCGCCGGCATCGAACGCGGCGAGAAACGAGTACAGGAACCCGCCCGACGAGCCGGTGGTCACCGCGACGTTCGCCGGGTCGACCTCGATGCCGACGCGGTCGCGGTAGTGCCGCGCGATCGCGTCGCGCAGCGGTGGGATGCCGAGCGCGTTCGTGTAGCCGATCCGGTCGGTGTCGAGGGCAGCCCGCGCCGCGGTGCGGACGGCCACCGGCGCGGCCGTCGACGGCTGGCCGGCCGACAGGTCGATGACCGGCAGGCCGGCAGCGCGCCGTGCGACGACGGCATCGATCACCCGCATGACGTGGAACGGCGGCACATTCGCCCGCTGCGCCGCAGCGAGGTGATCGCGCCACGTCGTCATGCCCAAACGCTACTCACCCGGGAACGTGCACCTTCCGTGCCTGCTCCTGCCATTCTCCTCGCGCAGCAGCGAACATCGTCGTATCTTGTGGCGGCCCGGCACCCTCCTTGGGGGCACGCCGGATTCGCGGCTTCGCAGCCTCAGGGGGCATCATGACCATCCACTCAGCGCCGAACCGGCTTTCGCGACGCCTGTCGCTCGTCCTGATCAGTGCCCTGGCACTCGCGATCGCCGGCGGCATCGCCTTGCTCGTACCGGGCGGTGCCGCATCGGCCGCCGGCACCGCCGACCTGTCGGTGTCTCAGAGCATCTCGGGCAGCAGCGTCTCAGGGCAGACGATCGACACCGTGACCGTCCACAACGCCGGACCCACAACCGCGGACCACGTCAACATCACGTCGCTGCTGAAGACCGCGAGTTCGACGTTCGGTATCCACGCGAACTTCGGATCATGCGAGCTCGCGCCCCCGCCGAGCGGCTACGCGATCCTCACCACCTGCCAGCTCGGTTCCGTCGCCTCGGGCGCGAGCGTGAAGGAGAAGTTCACGCTCTCCGGTAAGGCCGGAGTCGCGTTCACCAACTACGTCACCGTCGGTGCGGCCTCGCCGAGCGATCCGAACTGGAGCAACAACGCGCGCACCAGGTCGAGCTGGTACGGGCCGCGCGCCGACCTCGCACTCGCGGTGACCGCCAAGCCGGGCGCGACCTCCGGCACGGCCAAGGTGGTGTCCACCGTGACCAACCACGGTCCCAACCCCGCCAACGCGCTGCAGATGATCGTCGAGATCAAGTCGTCGGGCTACCGCTCCGTGCGTGCGACGGGCAACATCTCCTCCAGCTGCCAGTTCATCCCGCCGGCGACCGGCTACAAGCAGGCCGTGTCGTGCGTGGTCGGCTCGCTCGGGACGGGCAGGAAGTGGATCGTGACGTTCGCCTACAAGGGAACGGCAGGGACCTCGCTCACCGTCAAGACCAAGGTGAGTGCCAACAACCCGCCCGACCCGGTGACGACGAACAACTCGCGCACCAAGTCGACGACGTACAAGTCCTGAACGGGCTAACCCAGGTCGACCGGCCCGCCGATGCGCCAGTACTCGCCGCCCGCGCGGTCCAGCAGCGCGGCGTCGACCAGGTAGCGGCGCAGCGCGGCGACGTCGTCCCACACCTGCCGAAGGATCAGGTTCACCTCGACCTCGGGGTAGCGCCGACCGGGCTCGAAGCGCTGGACGATGTGCTCGAGGACGACCTGTCGGCGCTGCCCGGACCGCGGCATCACGGTGAGCCGCCCGTCCCGGAAGTAGGCGCGCAGCACCTTGTCGCGGTCCTTGGCCGACGGCAGCTCGGTCACGTCGCCGACGGTAGCCTCCCTTCCGTGCCCGATTTCTCCGCGGATCTCGATCTTGCGCGCCGGCTGGCCGATTTCGCCGACGCGTCGACGATGCGGCGGTACGGCGCGCCAGACCTGGTCGTGGCGGCCAAGCCCGACCTGACTCCGGTCAGCGACGCGGACACCGCCGCCGAGCGGGTGCTTCGCGAGGTGATTACCCAGGAACGACCCGGCGACGCGGTGTCCGGTGAGGAGTTCGGGACGGACGGCACCGGCGCGCGGCGCTGGGTGATCGATCCGATCGACGGCACCAAGAACTTCGTCCGCACGGTGCCGGTGTGGGCGACGCTGATCGCGCTGCTCGACGGCGACGAGGCCGTCGTCGGCGTGGTGTCGGCGCCCGCGCTGGGCCGGCGCTGGTGGGCGGCGAAGGGCACCGGCGCGTGGGGCGCGGTCGGCAGCGCGCCGGCCCGGCGCCTCGCCGTCTCAGGCGTTTCGACGCTGGCCGACGCAAGCCTGTCCTACTCGTCGCTGTCCGGCTGGGCCGAGCTCGGACTGCGCGACGCGTTCGTAGCACTCACCGACCGAGTGTGGCGCACCCGCGCCTACGGCGACTTCTGGTCGTACATGCTGGTCGCCGAGGGCGCCGTCGACCTCGCCGCCGAGCCGGAGCTCTCGTTGTGGGACATGGCGGCACTCGCCCCGATCGTCACCGAGGCGGGCGGGCGGTTCACCGGGCTGAACGGCGTCGACGGGGTGCAGCAGGGCAACGCGGCCGCGAGCAACGGCCTGCTGCACGACGAACTCCTCGTCGCCCTCCACCGTTGAGCGGGCCGGTTGGACCCGAGTGGGCCGTTGTGACGGCCCACTCGGGTCCAAACCGGCCACTCGACGCGGGTGGGTCGGTAGTCAGGGGAGCAGCAGGCAGCTGTCGCCGAACTCGTGCCACAGGTAGCGGGCGCGCAGCGCTTCGGCATAGGCGCTCTCGACCAGCTCCGCGCCGGCCACCGCTTCGAGCAGTTGCAGGTGGGACGCGCCGGGCGCGTGCCAGCCGGTGATCAGCCCGCGCACGACCTGCGCCGGGCGGCCCGGGCCGAGCACGAGATCGGTCCAGCCGGCGCGCTCGCGCACGACGCCGACGCCGTCCGCGGCGGACTCCAGCGCGCGCGTGACCGTCGTCCCCACGGCGATCACCCGGCCGCCCCAGGCGCGGGTCGTGTTCACCGCCCGCGCGGTCGTCTCCGGCACCCGGAACCGCTCCGGCTGCGGCGGCTCGCCCGGGTCCTGCGACGAGACGCCGGTGTGCAACTCGATGGGCGCGACCCCGACGCCGCGGGTCACGAGGTCGGTGACGAGATCGGTCGTGAACGGACGCCCCGCGCTGGGCATCTCTGCGCTGCCCGGCGCGCGGGCGAAGACGGTCTGGTACTCGGCGAGCGGCAGTGGCGCCGGGACGTAGGAGTAGCGGATCGGCCGCCCGTGGCGAGCCAGGTAGGCCGGCACACCACCCTCGACTCCGACGCCCGCCTGCCACAGCCGGCGCTGGCCGTCCGGGTGTGGTGCGCCGAGCACGAGCCGAACCCCATCGGGCAGGGTGATCACGTCACCGTCCCGGCCGTCCTCCACCGGCCCCGTCGCATCGCGGTCCGGGCGCACCTCGACGACCCACGTGCCGTCGTCGAGCGCGGCCGCGAAATGGACGGTGACCCGGCGCCCGTCGCCGCGCATCCCGTCCACCGCGGCCGCCAGCGTCCCCGACGTGTTGACCACGACGAGATCGCCAGGCGACAAGAACTCGCCGAGCTCGGCGAAGCGGGCGTGCTCGACGCCGCCGCGATGGGCGACGAGCAGCCGCACGCCGTCGCGCACGGTCGGCGGCGCGCTCGCCTCGACGCCGGCCGGCAGCTCGAACGTCCTCATCGAGCCGCCTCTGCGACGGCCCACTCGGACGCGCGGTACCGGCCGGACGCGGGTCGCGCGTCCAACAGTCGGAGCAGCGCCGGGACCACTGTCTCGGGCTCCGGCCGATCGCTGATGTCCTCGCCCGGGAAGGCGGCCTGGTGCATGTCGGTGCGCATGTCGCCCGGGTCGATCGCGTACACGCGCAGGTCGGGCTCCTCGGCCGCGAGCACGGCGCTGAGATGGTCAAGCGCGGCCTTCGCGGGGCCGTACCCGCCCCAGCCCGGGTACGCCTCGACGGCGGCGTCGGAGCTGACGTTCAGCACGATGCCATCGGATGCCCGCAGCGTTGGCAACACCAGCTGCGTCAGGGCGAGCGGTGCGACAACGTCCGTCTCGTACACGAGGCGAAGGGCGTCGAGCGGGTAGCGCGCGAGCGGCGGCAGCGGGCTGGGCCCGAGGTCGCTCGCGTTGTTCACCAGCAGGTCGAGCCTGCCCAGGGTCTCGACTGCGGCGGTGAGCGCCTCGCGATGCAGCGGGTCGGTGATGTCGCCGGAGACGGTGACTGCCGACGGTAGATCGGCCGCGACCGCGCTGAGCGCCGGGGAGCTGCGGGCGTCCACGACGAGGCGCCAGCCGCGCGCGGCAAGACCGCGGGTGAGCGCGCGACCCAGCCCTTTCGACGCACCGGTGATCAGGGCCGTTGGTTGCGAGTTCTCGGTCATGAACCCATGCTTGTAGTTGAAGTCAACTTCAAGTCAAGGAGAATTCGCCCGATGCGGACAACGGACCTGCTCACCGTCAGCCAGGTCGCCGACCGGAGCGGGTTCGCGCCGTCCGCGCTGCGCTTCTACGAGCGCGAGGGCCTGTTGCGCGCGACCCGGACGACCGGCAACCAGCGCCGCTACGAGCGCAGTGTGCTGCGCCGGCTGGCGTTCATCAGGGCGGCACGCAACGTCGGCCTGCGCCTGGACGAGGTGGCCACCGCCCTGGACACGCTGCCCGACGGCCGGACGCCCACCCGCGCCGACTGGGCACGGCTCTCACGCACCTGGCGGCACAGCCTGGACGACCAGATCGCCGCGCTCCAGCGGCTACGCGACGGTCTCGACTCGTGCATCGGCTGCGGCTGCCTGTCGCTGCAGAACTGCGCGATCCAGAACCCCGCCGACATGGCCAGCGCGCGCGGCCCCGGGGCGGCCTACCTGCCCGCACCGCTCCGTCCGGACGCCGTCGCGGCGCGGTGACGTCAGAATCAGATAACCCTCGGCGGGGGGCGTAGTCGGTCGTTTGGTCTTGCCTGCGGAGGCACCTACTGCCTCTAGTTCTGTACTACACGCGTCATGCTTATCCGGTTAGGTCAGGTAGCTTGGGCAAATGCCGCGTCCTGACTTCCCCCGGACGGTCGTTGAGTTCCAGCGCTGGTTTCCCGACGACGAGGCCTGCACGCAGTACCTGTTCGAGTCGCGTTGGCCGGACGGCTTCCGCTGTCCGCGGTGCGGACATGAGCACGCTTGGCCGGTGACCAAGCGCCGGGTGTTGTGGGAGTGCGCGGCCTGTCATCGGCAGACGTCGCTGACCGCGGGCACGGTGCTGCACAAGACGCGCACGCCGCTGCATCTGTGGTTCTGGGCGGCCTACCTGATGAGCACCCCAACGCCGGGGGTGTCGGCGCTGCAGCTGCAACGCCAGCTCGGGCTGAGTCGCTATGAGACGACCTGGATGATGCTGCACAAGCTGCGCCGGGCGATGGTCAACCCCGAACGCGATCCGCTGAGCGGCGAGGTCGAAGTCGACGAGTGCTACATCGGCGGGCCCGAAGCCGGCCTGCGCGGCGGACGCCAACATGGCGACAAAGCCCTGGTCGTGGTGGCCGTAGAGGTCCGGGGCACCGCCAGCGGCCGGGTGCGGCTGGCCGTCGTTCCCGACGCCTCCGGCCCCACCCTGACCGGCTTCGTCCGCGCCAACATCACCGCCGGCGCGATCGTGCACACTGACGGCTTCCGCGGCTACCGACCGCTGCCCAGCCACGGTTACCAGCATCGCCCGCACAGCCAACTTGCCGCTCGCGCCGCCGGTGCGGACATTGACGAGATCCTGCCCCGCGTGCACCGGGTGATCTCCAACCTCAAGAGCTGGCTGCGAGGCACCCACCGCGGCGTGTCCGGTGAACACCTACAGGTCTACCTCGACGAGTACGCCTTCCGGTTCAACCGCCGCCGCACCCCGATGGCCGCCTTCCAGACCCTGCTCGGCTTACAAGCCCAACAGCCGCCAACCACCTACCGGCAGATCGTCGCCAGACCCGAGCCCTTCCCAGCTCACCTGATCTAACCGGATAAGCATGACACGCGTAATACAAACCGCGACCACCACCCTCCTGCCACCGCGGGCGGTTCACCTGAACCGGCGCCGCGACGAGATCGACAGCATTGCCCGGCCGACGCCGTCGGGGCGCGATGACGTCAGGACGCGAGGCCGTCGATCACCTCGACGCCGGGCAGTTCCGCCAGCGCGGCGGACGGCAGCGCGATCTTCGACCTGCGCAGCCCGCTGCCGATCACCACGACATCGCGCTCCAGCACCGCGGCATCCACGAGGACCTGCCAGGCCCCGGGCAGCCCGATCGGCGTGATGCCGCCGAACTCCATCCCGGTCAGCGTCACCGCCTCGTCCATCGGCGCGAACGAGGCCTTCCGCGCGTCGAGGCGCTTGCGGACGATGCCGTTGACGTCCGCGCGCGTCGTGGCCAGCACGACACAGGCCGCATATCTCGTGGCGTCCCCACGCCGGCCGGCGATCACGACGCAGTTCGCCGAGTCCGCCATCGCCACGCCGTACGTATCGCAGAACGCCGCCGTGTCGGCGAGGGTCGGGTCGATCGGCGCCGCGAGCACATCGGCGCGTCCCCAGGATGCGAGGACGGTCGCCACGGGCGGCGCCACCAGCTGATCAGTTGCCGCGGTCCAGTCGAGCGCCCCAGGTCCGTTCACCAGTCCGACCGTACTGTGGTCGGCATGGACACAGACGCCGCGGTCGACAAGATCCTGCGGACGTACGCAACTATCACCGTCGTCGGCGCCAGCAATGCCACGGACAAGGCGGCCCACTACGTGCCCGTCCACATGCAGGAGCACGGCTGGCGCATCGTCCCGGTCAATCCGCGCGGCGGCACGATCGTCGGCGAACGGGCGTACCGGACCCTCTCCGAGGCGCCGCAGCCCGGCTTGGTGAACGTCTTCCGCCCGTCCGACCAGACTCCGGAAATCGCCCGGCAGGCCGTGGCCGCCGGCGCCACCGCCTTATGGCTCCAACTGCACATCTCGTCGGACGAGGCGCGCCGCATCGCCGAGGACGCCGGCTTGCTCTACGTCGAAGACCGCTGCCTCATCGTCGAGCAGCGCCGTCTCCGGCTCGAGGCGCCGGCCGGCTGAGAGGACATCCGTGGAACTCGCCGCAGCACAGGAGTTCATCCGCACCAATCACCACGGGGTCATCGCCACCTTCCGCAGGGACGGCCGCCCCGCGCTGTCCCCGATGACCGTCGGGCTCGACGCGCAGGGGCGCGTCGTGCTGAGCACCCGCGAGACCGCGATGAAGGTCAAGCACCTGCGCCGCGACCCGCGCGTGGCGATCACGGTGTTCACCGACCGGTTCTTCGGCGACTGGGTGCACGTCGAGGGCAGCGCCGAGATCGTCGACCTACCAGAGGCGATGGAGCTGCTCGTCGACTACTACCGCGGCATCAGCGGTGAGCACCCGGACTGGGACGACTACCGTGCCGCGATGGTGCGCGACCAGCGGGTCATCGTCCGCTTCCCGATCGAGCGCGCCGGGCCAACCGTCAGCGGCTGAGCGCCGCAGCGTTCAGCGCACCCGGAAGGCGTTCGGCTCCCCGGTGGCCGCCGACCACGAGGCGTCGACCTGCGCGACGTAGCCCGGGGTTCCGGACGACCGCAGCGCGGAGAGCAGCGCATCGCACGCCTCGCGCGGGCCCTCGGCGATCACTTCGACCCGTCCGTCCGGCAGGTTGGCGGCCGATCCGGCCAGCCCGAGCGACTCGGCCTCCCGGAGCACCCAGTAGCGGAACCCGACGCCCTGCACGCGTCCGCTCACCAGCGCCGTCAAGCGAGCCATCACCACTGCAACACCGCTCGCCACTGCGGGCGGGTCGGCCCGCGCTGCGTTCTGATCGTCGGGCCGGGTCACCCCGTCAACTATGCCGCGCCTGGACGGCAGGCACGCACGGCCCGCCCCGCCACTGGAAGCGGGCGCTGCATCACAGCGGCGTCAGCTGGCGCGCCGTTCCAGCGGGCGTGGATGCATTCGGTCCATGGACCGCCAGCCGCGCGACGTCCGCGGCCAGCGGGTGTTCTCGTACTGCTCCCAGAACGACTCCATCCCCTGCACGACGGGACGCTCGAACTGGTCGGCCACCTCGTCGATCAACTCGGGCCGGCCGACCTGCCGCACCCAGGCTCCGTTCGACACGTACATCTCGTCTGCCATGGTTCCACCTCATCTCTGACGCGTGGCTCCAAGATCGCGACGCGACATTTCCACGCGGTTACCACTGATCGCGCGGCGTGCTACGTCTTGCGCACGTTTTGTCGCAGCGACCGGCTCAGCCGCCGGCGAAGGGTGGCAGCACGTCGACCTCTGCGCCGTCACGCAGGGTCGTGGTGTCGCCGGCTTGCAGGCCGTCGACCAGGAACGACGCGACGGCGGCGACTCGCGCTAGCTCCGGCCGCCGTTCGAGCTGGGCCCGCAACTCGCCGACCGTGGCGGCCGTCAGTGACTCTTGCTCGACGCCCGCCGCACGCTGCGCCCCGGCCCAGTAGCGGACGGTGACGCTCGGCATCGGTCCACCCTATGGCGCGGGGTACGCGGTCACGTCCGTCGCCTTCGCCGACAGCCACACCCGCCGACCCGGGGCGAGCGTCAGCTCGGCGACCGCGGCCGCCGTGACGTCGACGGTGGCCGCAAGCTCGCCCGCCGTGGTCACCCGGATCCGGTCGCCGAGCGGGGCGAGCGAGCTGACCGTCGCCGCCCAGATGTTGCGCGCGCTCGAGCCGTGCGGAGCCTCGGTGTGGACGGTGATCGCGGACGGCCGCACCGCCGCCAGCACCCGGCCCGTCGGCGTGTCGGCGGCGACGATCGTGCCGCCGCCGTCGACGTGCACCGTGTCGCCCGCGGCGTCGCCGACGTAGAGGTTCATACCGACGAGCCGCGCGACGTACGGGGTGAGCGGCCGCGAGGTGATCTCGGCCGGCGAGCCGGCCTGCGCGACCCGGCCGCGCTCGAGCACCACGATGCGCTGCGCCAGCAGCAGCGCCTCGATGGGGTCGTGCGTGACCAGGACGGTCGGCCCGGCGAACGCGCCGAGGTGCTCGCGGAGCTCGCCCTGCACCTCGGCGCGGGTCTGCACGTCCAGCGCCGCGAGCGGCTCGTCGAGCAGCAGTGCGTCCGGTGCGCAGGCCAGCGCCCGGGCGAGCGCCACCCGTTGCGCCTGCCCGCCGGAGAGCTGCCGCGGGTGCCGACGCGCGAGGTCGTCCAGGCCCAGCCGCTGCAACCAGCCACGCGCTGCGTCGCGCGCGGCGCGCTGGTTCGCCCCGCGGGCCGCCGGACCGAACGCGACGTTGTCCACGACCCGCAGATGCGGAAACAGCCGGTGGTCCTGGAACACGACGCCGAGGCGGCGCTGCTGGGGCGCGACGAACACGCCGTGCGCGCGATCGTCCAAGACCCGCGCGCCCAGCCGGACGACGCCGGAGTCCACGGCGAGCAGGCCGGCGACCACCCGCAGCAGCGTCGACTTCCCGGCGCCGTTCGGACCGAGGACGGCGAGCACCTCGCCCGGTTGCGCCTCGATCGCCACGTCGAGCTCGAACTCGCCGCGCCGCACCGATCCGGCGATCGCAAGGCTCATGACGCCACCGGCCGCAACCACCTGTCACGCAGCGCGACGAGCACGACGATCGCCACGGCCATCAGCGGCAGGGCGAGCGCCGGCGCGTCGGCCGGATCGTGCTGGAACACGCTGAGCACCAGGGTTGGCAAGGTCTGCGTCGAGCCCCGCACGTTGCCGCCGAACAACAGGGTGGCGCCGAACTCGCCGAGTGCCCGCGCCCAGCACAGCACCGAACCCGCGACGATCGCCGGCATCACGAGGGGCACCGTCACGCGCAGGAAGATCCGCGACCGGGATGCGCCGAGCGTCGCGGCGGCTTCCTCGACGCCGCGGTCCGCGATCCGGAACGCGCCTTCCACGGTGATCACGAGGAACGGCATCGCGACGAACACCTGGGCCAGGACGATGCCGGGGAACGAGAACGGCAGGTCCTGGCCGAGCACCGTGTGGATCGGATGGCCGAGCACCCCGTTGCGTCCGAACCCGTTGAACAGCGCGACGCCGCCGATCACCGGCGGCAGGACGAGCGGAATGGTCACGACCGCGCGGACCAGACCCAGGCCGGGCACCCGCAGCCGGGCCAGCATCCAGGCCAGCGGCACGCCGAGGACGAGTGATGCGGCAGTCGCTTCCACGGACGACTCGAGCGAGATGCGCAGTGCCACCCACACGTGCTGATCGCGGTAGATGGCGCCGAGCCGCGTCCACGGGGTACGGACCAGCAGCGCGGCCGTCGGGAGCAGCAGGAACAGCACCCCGATGATCGCCGGCGGGACGACGAGCGCGGGCGTGCCGAGACCGCCCGCTCGACGGGCGCGCGTCACGGCCTCTCGAAACCGCCCGCGGTCAGCACCTTGCGGCCCGCGGCGGACCGGACGTAGGCGACGAACGCCCGGGCGAGGGCGGCGTTGTCCGCGTGTCCCAGCACCGCGATCGGGTAGGTCGTGCTGGCGTTCACGGCGCTCGGAATCGCGATGCCGTCGACCTTGTCGCCCGCAGCGCGGACGTCGGTGACGTACACGAGCCCGGCGTCCACCTCCCCGGACTCCACCGCGGCGAGCGTCGACTTCACGTCCGCCAGGCTGGCCTTCGGGTGGACGGTGATCTTCGCGTTCTGGAAGACCCGCGCCGCGACGACACCGCACGGCACGGCCGGGTCGCAGACGGCAACCTTCACATCGGCGTTGGCCAGATCGGTGATCGACCGGATGTTGGCCGGGTTGCCAGGGGGGACGGCGATCTCGAGCGTGTTCGAGACGAAGTCGGCCGGCCGCACGGCCTGGCTGCCCAGGGCCGTCATATTCGACTCGGACGCGGAGGCGAAGACGTCGACCGGCGCGCCCTGTGAGATCTGCGTCGCGAGATCCGAGCTGGCGCCGTAGGTCAGGTTGATCGTCGTGCCCGGATGCGCGGCCTCGAACTGCGCATCGAGCGTGTCGAACGCCTCGGTGAGCGATGCCGCGGCGTCGACGGTGATGGATCCTGACAACCCGTTGCCACTGGGCGGCCCGCCCGCGGCGGAGGACGAACACCCGGCCAGCAGGACCACCAGCGCGACTGCCGCTAGCGCGCGCTTCATGTCGCCGACTCCGGGACCTCGACGACGACGTTGGTGGACTTGACGGACGCGACGGCCGTGACGCCCGGCTCGAGGCCGAGCTCGTCGGCGGCCTCCCGGCTCATGAGCGACACGACGCGGTACGGGCCGCACTGCAGCTCGACCTGGGCCATGACGGTGTCGCGCACGACGCGCGTGACGAGCCCGACGAACCGGTTGCGGGCCGACTCGCGCACGATCGTGCCCGCGGCCGGCACCGGCCCGGCGTTGCGCTCGGCGAACCGGGCGAGCTCGGCGCCGTCGATCACCCGGCGGCCGGCGGCGTCGACGGTCGTGGCCACCCGGCCGCTGTCCGCCCAGCGGCGCAGCGAGTCGTCGCTGACGCCCAGCAACTCGGCGGCGTCCCGAACGCGGTAGCTGCACATGCGGAGGATTCTAGCCCTTTTCGACCGCAAGTACGGTCTGACGGGACAACTCTTCTCCGCTGTTGCGTACCACGCGGCCAGGGGGTGCATCGGCGCGCCGGGCAGGGCAGACTCCTTATGACCACCCGGCCACATTTCCTCGGAGGACGCTCATGGCTCGACCGGTTCGTGATCTCACCGGCAAGGTCGTCGTCATCACCGGCGCCGCACGCGGCATCGGCGCGGCGACTGCTCGGGCGATCGCGCGCGAAGGTGCCCGGCTCGCGCTCGGCGACCTCGACGGTGATCTCGCTGCGTCACTCGCCGCCGAACTCGGGGCGACCGCGATCGGGCGCAAGCTCGATGTCACCGACCACCCGGGCTTCGCGGCGTTTCTGGACGAGGTCGAGGACCGGCTCGGCCCCATCGACGTCCTGATCAACAACGCCGGCATCATGCCGGTGAGCGCGTTCCAAGAAGAAGCCGCCGACTCGATGGCGCGCCAACTCGAGATCAATCTGCACGCGGTGATCTTCGGGTCGCAGCAGGCGGTGCAACGCATGCGCCCGCGTGGCCAGGGGCACCTGGTCAACGTCGCGTCCGCGGCCGGAAAGGGTGGCTTCCCCGGCGTCGTCACGTACTGCTCGACGAAGTTCGGCGTCGTCGGACTGTGCGAGGCGCTGCACCACGAGCTGCACGGCAGCGGAGTCGACATCTCATGCGTGATGCCGGCGATCGTGCGCACCGAACTCACCGACGGCGTCAAGGACCACTGGCTGTTCAAGACGTCGACGCCGGAGCAGGTCGCGGACGCCATCGTGGCCGCGCTCAAGAAACCACGCCTCGACGTCTTCGTCCCGCGCAGCCTCGCAGCGCTCAACCGGTCGATGGCGCTCGTCCCGCGCAAGGGACAGGACTGGTTCCTGCGCGTCACCGGCGCGGACCACCTGCTGGCCGACGCCGCGCACTCACCCGCGCGCGATGCGTACGAGCGACGAGCAGCGGGGCGGTAGTCCGCAATTTGGAAGCCCGCGCGGACGCCAGGTAGGGTGGTGTCACCGACGCGGGGTGGAGCAGCTCGGTAGCTCGCTGGGCTCATAACCCAGAGGTCGCAGGTTCAAATCCTGCCCCCGCTACGACGACGAAGGCCCCGGATTCCGGGGCCTTCGTTCATTTCCGAAATAGCGATCGCAGCGCTGATTTCGGCGAATGTCCGTCAAATGTCCGTCAACCCCGCCCGGGCCTGCCCAGGGCCGGGCGCGTGGGCGACCACGCCCAGGCGGCCGGCCCCCGGATCGCGTTGCCGCGGCCTGGTCACGTCGCGTCAGCGGTTCAGCTGAACCACCCGCGCGGGGCGGGAGGGTGGCGTGTCGCGATTTGTAGTCGGGTGGCCCGGAGGGATTGCACCTCCGGGCTCCCACAGAACGGAGCGTGACAGTCTCCCATCACTCCGCTCTTCTCATCGGACTCCGTTGAAGCCGCGGACCCAGCGCCAGTGCGCGAATAGGCCGGGTTCTCGATCGAGGATCCCGGTCCACCACGCCATGAAGCGTTTGTAGGACCGCAGTCGCTTGTATTTCCGCCCTGCCCAGCGCATCAGGTAGGTGTTGATGCGGGCGAGGAAGGGGTGCAGCCGGGTCCGATAGAACCGGCCGTAGTAGTTCATCCACCCTCGCACGACCGGG
>CAWCPK010000003.1:0-746505 GCA_963797455.1 uncultured Actinomycetota bacterium
GCCGCCGTCGCCCGCGCTGACGGGGATGGGCATGGAGCCGAGCGCGCCGGCATTGCCGCTCCGGCCGGATAAAGGCTGCCGTTCAGCACCACGCCGCCGCCGACGAACGAGCCGATGAAGACATAGAGGAAGTCGAGCGCTGGCCGGGATTGCCGAGCACGAGCTCCGCGCCGCACGCCGCCGTCGCATCGTTGCAGAAGTAGACCGGCCAGTCGCAGATGCGCGCGATCTCCTCGCGGATGTCGAAGTTCCGCCAGCCGTCGAGCACCGCGCGCGGAGCGCCGATCTGCTCTTCCCAGTTCCACAACTCGAAGGGCGCCGCGATGCCGATCCCGGAGATCGGCGCGCGCGCGCCGCGGAAGGGCGTCGACGACGGCCGCGATGCGCGCGCTCGACGAAATCGCGAATGCGTCGCGGCGTCGGATAGCGGAACGGCTCGTGCAGGCTCTTCACGGCGGCCAAGGAAATCGAGAAGCACCAGGTCGCTGGAGCGCCGCCCGATCTTGAGGCCGAGGAAGAAGGCGCCGTCCGGGATTGAGCGAGAACGGCACCGAGGGCTGGCCGATCTTGCCGCGCTGCGGCGCCTCCTTGACGACGAGGCCGTCGGCCTCGAGCTGCCGCATGATGACGGAGATGGTTTGCGCCGAGAGCCCGGTCAGCCGCGCGATCTCCGCCTTCGCCAGGCTGCCGTGCCGGCGGATCAGCGACAGCACGAGGCGCTCGTTATAGAGGCGGACGCCGCTCTGGTTGGTGCCGCGGCTCGGATCCGCCGCCTGCTGGCGCGCGGCATCGGCCGCCGCGCTCTGCGGCTTCAAGGCGTCCACGTCTCCTCCGTCTGCTCTTCTCCTCGAGCGGTGGCGCACGATGTCGCTCGGCCGCCATGTGCGTGTCAACGACTAAATCATTTGGATTGATCTATTGACTTCGCGTGGCCTTCGTATGAGTTGCGCCGACGAGGGTTGCCGGCCGCGCGGCGGGCTCGGTGCCCGCGGCGACG
This sequence comes from uncultured Actinomycetota bacterium, assembly GCA_963797455.1. GTDB lineage: Bacteria > Actinomycetota > Actinomycetes > Mycobacteriales > Jatrophihabitantaceae > Jatrophihabitans. The sequence goes on from CAWCPK010000003.1 coordinate 998, forward strand.
GACAAGAAAAGCGCATCCCGTCGGCGTGAAGTGACCAAGGGAGGAACTACGTGAACAGAAAAATTCGCTTGTTCAGCTGTGGCGAGCGCGCTCGCCTTCGGCCTCGTCGGCACCGCCTCGGCTGCCGACATCGTCGGCCTGATCACCAAGACCGAGACCAATCCGTTCTTCGTCAAGATGCGCGAAGGCGCCCAGGCGAAGGCCAAGGAACTCGGCATCGAGCTCATCACCGCCGCCGGCAAGTATGACGGCGACAACGACGGCCAGGTCGCCGCGATCGAGAACCTGATCTCGGCCGGCGCCAAGGGCTTCGCCATCGTGCCGAGCGACTCCAAGGCGATCGTGCCGACGATCAAGAAGGCGCGCGATGCCGGCCTGATGGTCATCGTGCTCGACACGCCGCTCGATCCGATGGACGCCGCCGACCGCGACCTTCGCCACCGACAACCGCAAGGCCGGCATGCTGATCGGCGAGTGGGCGAAGGGCACGCTCGGCGACAAGGCGAAGGATGCCCACATCGTCTTCCTCGATCTCGCGGTGAACCAGCCGACGGTCGACTATCTGCGTGACCAGGGCTTCATGCAGGGCTTCGGCATCGACGTGAAGGATCCGAACCACTACGGCGACGAGAACGATGCCCGCATCTGCGACCACGAAGTCGGCGAAGGCGACCAGGCCAAGGGCCGCACCGCGATGGAGAACGCGCTGCAGAAGTGCCCGGAAGTGAACGTCGTCTACACGATCAACGAGCCGACCGCGGCCGGCGCCTGGGAAGCGCTGAAGGCGGTCGGCAAGGATGACGGCAGCGTGCTGATCGTCTCGATCGACGGCGGCTGCCCGGGCGTGAAGAACGTCGAGGCCGGCGTCATCGGCGCGACCTCGCAGCAATATCCGCTCAAGATGGCGGCGATGGCGCTCGACGCGATCGTGTAGCGGCAAGCTGCCCGACATCGACCCGAAGATGGGCTTCTTCGATACCGGCGCGCAGCTGATCACCGCCAAGCCGGTCGACGGCGTGCCCTCGATCTCGGTCGAAGAAGGCCTGAAGCTCTGCTGGGGCTAGTTTCCTTCGCGCCGGAGAATCCCTAGACTGCAGCAAGCAAGAGGAGAGCAACCGGCAACGGTTGCTCTCTCGATCATGTCGTGGGAGGGAGCGTCGGGAGGGCATGAGCGCCAACGAAGCGAGCGGCCGCGGGCCGGCTGAATTCGAGCATGCCTGCCGTCCGAGCCGAGAGGCGTCGCGACCTTCGAGGAGGAGCGCCCGAGCGCGCTCCGCCGCGCGCAGCACTTTCTCCACGGCTATCCGACGACGCGATCCCGTTCATGGTGCTCGTCCTCGGCGTCCTGTTCTTCAGCTCATCGTCGGCGGCAAGTTCTTCGCGCCGTTCAACCTGTCGCTGATCCTGCAGCAGGTCACGATCATCGCCACGCTCGGCATCGCCCAGACGCTGGTGATCCTGACCGCCGGCATCGACCTCTCGGTCGGCGCGATCATGATCCTGTGCTCGGTGGTGATGGGCCGAACCTGCGTCGTCTACGGCGTGCCGCTCGCGATCGCCTTTCCGCTCGGGCCTCTTCGTCGGCTTCCTGTGCGGCACGGTCAACGGCCTGATCGTCACGCTCCTCCGCCTGCCGCCGTTCATCGTCACGCTCGGCACCTGGAGCATCTTCGGCGCTCTCAACACCTTCTATTCGCGCAGCGAAACCATCCGCCAGCAGGACATCGAGGCGGTCGCGCCGTTCCTGCAGTGGACCGGCACGATCATCAAGCCCTACGACGCTATTCCTGAACACTTTCGGGCTCGAGCTGCCTTGCTCAAGGGCTCGGTGCTCACCTACGGCTCGATCCTGATGGTCGCTGCTCGCCGCTCGTCGTCTGGTACATGCTGAACCGCACCGCCTTCGGCCGCCACGTCTACGCCACCGGCGACGATCCCGACGCCGCGCGCCTCGCCGGCATCAGCCCCAACCGCACGCTGATCGCCGTCTATGCGCTCGCCGGCCTGATCTGCGCCGTCGCCGCCTGGGTGCTGATCGGCCGCATCGGCGGCGTCAGCCCGAACGCCGGCCAGACCGCCAACCTCGATTTCATCACCGCCGTGGTGATCGGCGGCACCAGCCTGTTCGGCGGGCGCGGCTCGATCATCGGCACGCTGATCGGCGCGCTGATCGTGGGCGTCTTCCGCAACGGCCTGGCGCTGTCCGGCCTCGATGTCCTCTGGCAGGAGTTCACCGTCGGCGTGCTGATCATCGTCGCGGTGACCCTCGACCAGTGGATCAGGAGGGTGGCGTCATGAGCGCGGCGCTTGACATGAGCGCCGATCCGGCCCGGCGGACCAGCCGGTCCTCGAGGCGCGCGGCCTGGTCAAGCGCTACGGCCGCGTCGTGGCGCTCGATCACGCCGATTTCGACCTGAGGCCGAACGAGATCCTCGGCGTGATCGGCGACAACGGCGCCGGCAAGTCGACGCTGATCAAGGTGCTGGCGGGCGCCGTCATCCCGGATGCCGGCCAGGTCCTGATGGACGGCAAGGTCGGTGCATTTCCGCTCGCCGATCGAGGCGCGGAACGCCGGCATCGAGACCGTCTACCAGGACCTCGCGCTGTCGCCGGCGCTGTCGATCGCCGACAATCTCTTCCTCGGCCGCGAGCTGCGGAAGCCGGGTCCGCTCGGCACAGTTCCTTCGGCTGCTCGACCGCGCCGAGATGCGCCGGGAGGCGCGCGAGCATCTGAACTCGCTCGGCCTGCTCACCATCCAGAACATCAACCAGCCGGTCGAGACGCTGTCGGGCGGCCAGCGCCAGGGCGTCGCCGTCGTCCGCGCCACCGCCTTCGGCAGCCGCGTCGTCATCATGGACGAGCCGACGGCGGCGCTCGGCGTCAAGGAATCGCGGCGGGTGCTGGAGCTGATGCTCGACGTGAAGAAGCGCGGCCTGCCGATCATCCTGATCAGCCACAACATGCCGCACGTCTTCGAGGTCGCCGACCGCATCCATATCCACCGGCTCGGCAGGCGCATCGCCGTCATCAATCCGAAGGACTATTCGATGTCGGACGCGGTCGCGATCATGACCGGCGCCATGGCGCCGCCGGAGAAGATGGCGGCGTAGAGGAGTCGCACTCGTCTCACGAGTGATCAGGTGGCGCGAAGCAGCCGGACCAGGAAACCGCGCGGTGGCGCGAGTCTGCCGAGGCTTCATCCCTTCGCCGGTCAAGCCTCGGCAGACGACCGCTCGTCCCGATGCGGCGAGGGAGGCGTCGAACGATGTAGGCAGGACAACCCCATGCGCGCACTCGTTCTCGAGCGCCAACGCGAGCTCAGCCTCCGCGACATCGACCTGCCGCTCGAAGTCGGCCCGAACGACGTCAAGGTGAAGATCCACACCGTCGGCATCTGCGGCAGCGACGTGCACTACTATACGCACGGCAGGATCGGGCCGTTCGTGGTGAAGGCGCCGATGGTGCTCGGCCACGAGGCGGCGGGCACCGTGGTCGAGGTCGGCAAGAACGTCAGAGGCTCTGAAGCCCGGCGACCGCGTCTGCATGGAGCCGGGCGTCCCCGATCCGAACTCCCGGGCGAGCCGGCTCGGCATGTACAATGTCGACCCGGCGGTGACCTTCTGGGCGACGCCGCCGATCCACGGCGTGCTCGACGCCCTACGTCGTCCATCCCGCCAACTACACCTTCAAGCTCCCCGACAACGTCAGCTTCGCCGAAGGGGCGATGGTCGAGCCCTTCGCCGTCGGCATGCAGGCGGCGACGAAGGCGCGGATCACGCCGGGCGACACGGCCGTCGTGCTCGGCGCCGGGCCGATCGGCACGATGGTGGCGCTCGCGGCGCTCGCCGGCGGATGCGCGCGCGTCATCCTCGCCGACCTTGCGCAGCCGAAGCTCGACATCGCCGCGCGCTATCAGGGCGTGATCCCCGTCAACATCCGCGAGAAGGACCTTGTCGCGGAGGTGCAGCGGCTGACCGACGATTGGGGCGCCGACGTCGTCTTCGAGTGCTCCGGCTCGCCCAAGGCCTGGGACACCATCGCCGACCTGCCGCGGCCGGGCGGCGCCATCGTCGTCGTCGGCCTGCCGGTCGAGCCGGTCGCCTTCGACGTCGCGGCGCTGACGACGAAGGAGATCCGGATCGAGTCGGTGTTCCGCTACGCGCACCAATACGATCGCGCCATCGCAGCTGATCGCGTCGGGGAAGGTCGACCTGAAGCCGCTCATCACCGAGACCTTTCCGTTCGAGAAGAGCATCCCCGCCTTCGAGCGCGCGGCCGAGGGGCGGCCGGCCGACGTGAAGCTGCAGATCGTGATGGACGGAACGGCGTAGCCGATCGACATTTCAGAGCTGTCGTCATTGCCGGGCTTGACCCGGCAATCCATTCCGGAACCGTGGCGAAAAGCTGACCGTCACGGAATGGATGCCCGGATCAAGTCCGGGCATGAATCTCAAGGGGAGGGAGGAACATGGACCTGGGTCTTAAGGACAAGGTCGCCGTGATCACCGGCGCGAGCGTCGGGATCGGGCTCGCGGTGGCGGAAGGGCTTGCGGCGGAGGGCGCGCACATCGTCATGGCGGCGCGCAACGAGGAGCGCCTCAAGAAGGAGGCGCGCCGCGTCGCGCGCGAATACGGCGTGAAGACGCTCGCCGTCGCCTGCGACGTTGCGACGGCGGAGGGATGCGACGCGCTCGTCGCCGCGACGGTGAAGAAGTTCAAGGGCGCCGACATCCTGATCAACAACGCCGGCACCGGCTCGAACGAGACGATCATGGAGGCGCCGGACGCGAAGTGGCAGGCCTACTGGGACCTGCACGTGATGGCCGCGGTCAGGCTCGCGCGCGGCCTCGTGCCGTCGATGAAGAAGCGCGGCGGCGGGGTCGTCCTCCACAACGCCTCGATCTGCGCCGCGCAGCCGCTCTGGTACGAGCCGATCTACAACGTCACCAAGTCGGCGCTGATGATGTTCTCAAAGACGCTCGCGACCGAGGTCGTGAAGGACAACATCCGCGTGAACTGCATCAACCCCGGCCTGATCCTGACCCCCGACTGGATCAAGACGGCGAAGCAGCTCACCGCCTCGACCGGCGGCGACTGGGAGGGCTATCTGCAGTCGGTCGCCGACGAGCACGCGACGATCAAGCGCTTCGCGACGCCGGAGGAGCTGGCGCACTTCTTCGTGTTCCTCTGCTCCGACAAGGCGACCTACTCGGTCGGCTCGACCTATTTCGTCGACGGCGGGATGCTGAAGACGGTGATGTGAGGGAGCGCGGCGGGGAGAAGCCCGCGGCCGCTCAGAACTCCGCGTCGCTGTCCGCGGCGAGCCGCTCGACGACGTGCGCCTGCAGGCGCTGGGTGACCTCGGCCGCGTCGCCCTCGGCGAAGCGCTCCTGCGGGATCGGCGGGCCGAAGCGGATGCGGAAGGTCTTGCCGCGCTTGTTCAGGAGCTCGTGGAACACGGTCATGTCGCGGAGCTCGGTGTTCCAGTTGGCGAACCAATAGAAGAGCCCCGAGTTCCGCGACTGCACGTTGACCGGCAGGATCGGCACGTCCTGCTTGCGCGCCAGCGTGACCGCGGAGCTGAGCCACGGGCGCTCGTTGAGCCGCCCGTCCTTCCAGAATGCGATGCGGCCGGACGGGAACATGACCACGACGCGCCCCTCCTTGAAGGCGCGCGAGGAGAGCTGCAGCGTCTCGCGCATCTTCTGCGCGGTCGCGAAACGCCTCGCGCCATTCGACCGGGATCAGGAACTCCGACAGCCGCGGATTGATGCGAAGCGCGTCGCGGTTGGTGAAGATCGCGATGTCGGGGCGGACCCTGGTGATCGCGTCGTAGACGGCGACGCCGTCGGCGATGCCGGTCGGGTGATTCGCGGCGATGATGAAGGCGCCGTTCTTCGGGATGCGCTCGAGCCCGCTCACGTCGAGATCGATCGAGAGCAGCTTGCTCACATAGGCCATGGCCGCGTCGGCCGGGCAGCGGCGCGATCTCGTCCGCCATGCGGACGGCGTCGTCGTAGTGCAGAATCTTGTAGAGAAGTGGCCTGACAAGCGGCCAAAGGCGGCTGTTGACGATCTTCTCGCCGCGTTCTGCGATAAGGACGTCGGCGATATGCGGGCTGCGGGGGGCGCTCAGATCAAGCGCGGGGGACCGTACTTCCCCCACATTTCTCAGGTCAGCCATATGACGCGTCCGCCGTTGGTGACAATGGGCGTAGGACGTGCAAGTAAGGCGGTCAAGCCCGCGGGAATTAGGGATGTCTCGGCGGCCCGTCGCGCCGCCCCAGGCACGGGAAAAAGCATGGCGGTTCGGTTACACGCGCTCATCGCTGTTGGGATAACGGCCCTGCTGGCTTCCGGTTGCAGCATGTTTTCGTTTGGGCGCGACGGGCCGCGCAACCCGCCGCCGCAACCGCTTGCCGCCGCGCCGACCGGCTCGGTGACCGGCATGGCGCTGCCGCCGCCGAATGCCGTGGAGGCGGCGCAGTCGCCCTCCGGCCTCGCCGCGCTCGATCCCTCCGCTGCAGACCGCGCGCCGTGCAGCCGCGCCGCCTCCCGCCGCGATGGCGAGCGGCGAGATCGGCCGCACCGATCTCCTCGGCGGCTGGACGATCAGCGCGGCGGGAGAATCGTGCCAGCTCTTCATGACGCTGACGACCTGGGCCGGCGGCTATCGCGCGTCGACCCGCGGCTGCACCAGCCCGGGGCTGCAGACCGTCTCGGCGTGGAACATGGACGGGAGCCAGGTGCAGCTCCTGAACGACGCCGGCACCACGGTCGCGCGGCTCTATCCGTCGTCGAAGACCCAGTTCACCGGGCAGACGGAAGGCGGCGGTCCGGTCACCGTCTCGCGCTAGACGGCGCGACGTTTGCCGCCGGAAGATCGCCGCCCGGTCCTCCCGCCTCCCGAACGACGACCCTGCATGCCCGACACGGTGACGCGGCGCTACGAGGCGATGGCGCGCTCCGGCGAGATCGTGCCGGACGAGGTCCAACGCGTCGCTCGCGAACACGCTCGACGCGCTCGCCGAGGCGCTCGAAGAACCGTCCCCGCAGGGCGAGGAACGGCGCGCTCGGCTGGCTCAGCGCGCGGAGCGGCAACGGCCGCCCCCCGCGCGGGCTCTACATCTGGGGCGCGGTCGGGCGCGGCAAGACGCTCCTCATGGACCTCTTCTTCGCCGCCGCGCCGCTGAAGGCGAAGCGCCGCGTGCACTTCCACGCGTTCATGGGCGAGGTGCACGACCGCATTGCCGCGATGCGGCGCCGCGGAACCGCGAACGGCGGCGGCAAAGGCGGCGATCCGATCGCCGCCGTCGCCGGCGACATCGCGTCGGAGATCGAGCTTCTGTGCTTCGACGAGTTCTCCGTCTACGACATCGCCGACGCGATGATCCTCGGCCGGCTCTTCGGCGAGCTCTTCGCACGCGGCGTCGTCGTGGTCGCGACCACCAACGTCGCGCCCGACGATCTCTACAAGGACGGACTGAACCGCGCGCTCTTCCTTCCGTTCATCGAGCTCCTGAAGGAGCGCATGGCGACGTTTCATCTCGACGCGCCGCGCGACTATCGGCTCGACAGCTACGCGGCAGCGAGCGGCGCTACGCGACGCCGCTCGGGCCCGACGCCGACGCCTGTCTCGACGCGCACTTTCGCTATCTTCAGCAGGGCGAGAAAGGCGGAGCGTCGGGAGCTTCCGCACAAGGGCAGGCGCATCGTCGTGCCCGCCGCGGCGGGGGACGTCGCCCGTTTTTCGTTCGATGATCTCTGTGGACGAACGCTCGGGGCAGGCGATTATTTGAGGGTCGCGGACGCTTTTCGGACGGTGATCGTCGCCGACATACCGATTCTCTCCCCGGCGCGGCGCAACGAGGCGAAGCGGCTCATCAACCTCATCGACACGCTCTACGACAGGCGCGTACGCCTGATCGTCTCCGCTGCAGCGGAGCCTGTCGATCTGTGGCGAGGGAAGGAAGGAGCGGAGGCTTTCGAGTTCGCGCGCACCGCGTCGCGGCTGATCGAGATGCGCTCCGATGCCTACTGGGAGAGCGGCGCGGCGCCGAGGCTAGAAATGAAGAAGGCCCAGGCGGTTAGCCTGGGCCCTCGGAGTGATACGATGTCGAAGGCTACCTCTTCTTGGCAGCCTTCTTCTTCGCAGTCTTCTTCTTGGCAGCTTTCTTTGCGGGCTTCTTCGCTTTCTTCGCCGCGGACTTCTTCGCGGCGACGGTCGCGCGCCTCACAGAGGATTTTCTGCCGGTCTTTGCTTTGGCCATAATGGTCTCCCCTGATGACCGACTCAGTTCAATCGGCCGGGCATAAAACTAGCAAAGACGCAATCAATGCGTAAGTGCTGAGTCGCATACGGCCTAAATTTTCTACAACTGCGTTCCGCTTGCTTGAGTCGATCAATCGCGGTAGCAAACCGCGCGCATCCGCACATCGCATCAACGACGTCACGGGAAGGCATGTCATGGGGCGTAGAAAGATCGCGCTCATCGGCGCCGGTCAGATCGGTGGCACGCTCGCTCATCTCATCGGACTGAAGGAGCTCGGAGACGTCGTCCTCTTCGACATTCAAGAGGGCATCCCCGACGGCAAGGCGCTCGACATCGCCGAGTCCTCCGCCATCGACGGCTTCGACGTGCGCTATGCCGGCGCGCAGTCCTACGAAGCGATCAAGGGCGCCGACGTCATCATCGTAACGGCCGGCGTGCCGCGCAAGCCCGGCATGAGCCGCGACGATCTTCTCGAGATCAATCTCAAGGTCATGGAGCAGGTCGGCGCCGGCATCCGCAAATACGCCGCGGAGTCCTTCGTCATCTGCGTCACCAACCCGCTCGATGCGATGGTGTGGGCGCTGCAGAAATTCTCCGGGCTGCCGGCGAGCATGGTGGTGGGGATGGCGGGCGTGCTCGACTCCTCCCGCTTCCGCTATTTCCTCGCGCAGGAGTTCAACGTCTCCGTGGAGGACGTGACGGCCTTCGTCCTCGGCGGCCACGGCGATAGCATGGTGCCGCTCGTCCGCTACTCGACGGTTGCCGGTATCCCCTTGCCGGACCTTGTGAAAATGGGCTGGATCACGGAGAAGCGCCTGGACGCGATCGTGCAGCGGACGCGCGACGGCGGCGCCGAGATCGTCGGCCTCCTGAAGACCGGCTCGGCCTTCTATGCGCCGGCCGCCTCGGTGATCGCGATGGCGGAGTCCTATCTGAAGGACAAGAAGCGCGTGCTTCCCTGCGCGGCGCGACTGCAGGGTCAGTACGGACTCGACAATCTCTATGTCGGCGTGCCGGTCGTCATCGGCGCCGGCGGCGTGGAGCGCATCATCGAGATCGATCTCGATCGGAGCGAGCGGGCGATGTTCGACAAGTCGGTCGATGCGGTGCAGAGCCTGTGCAAGGCCTGCCCGCGCATCCAGCCGGCGCTCGCGTGAAGCGCGCCGGCGCGCGCGGACGACCTTAGATGAACATCCACGAATATCAGGCCAAGGCGATCCTCAAGGCCTACGGCGCCCCCGTCGCCGACGGCGTGATGATCACCGACGCGGGCGAGGCGCGCGCGGCCGCGCGAGCGTCTGCCCGGACCGGTCTACGTCGTGAAGACGCAGATCCATGCCGGCGGACGCGGCAAGGGACGCTTCAAGGAGCTCGGGCCCGACGCGAAGGGCGGCGTGCGCCTCGCAAAGAGCGTGCGACGAGGTCGTCGCCGACGCGAAGGAGATGCTCGGCAACACACTCGTAACCAAACAGACAGGTCCTGCCGGGAAGCGCGTCAACCGGCTCTACATCGAGGACGGCGCCGGCGATCGCGCGCGAGCTCTATCTCTCGCTGCTCGTCGACCGCTCGGTCGGGCGCGTCGCCTTCGTCGCCTCGACGGAGGGCGGCGTCGACATCGAGACGGTCGCGGCGGCGACGCCGGAGCGGATATTGACGGTCGCCATCGACCCGACGACGGGCGTGACCGAGGACGACGCGTCACGGCTCGTCACCGCGCTGAAGCTCGAAGGGCGCGGCCGCAAACGAGGCGCAAGGCGCTCTTCAAGGCGCTCTACAAGGCCTTCGTCGAGAAGGACATGAGCCTTCTTGAGATCAATCCGCTCATCGTCATGAAGGACGGCCACATCCGCGTCCTCGACGCCAAGGTGTCGTTCGACAACAACGCGCTCTTCCGCCATCCCGACATCCTGGCGCTCCGCGACGAGACGGAGGAGGACCCGAAGGAGATCGAGGCCTCCAAGCACGACCTCTCCTATGTGGCGCTCGACGGCTCGATCGGCTGCATGGTGAACGGCGCCGGCCTCGCCATGGCGACCATGGACATCATCAAGCTCTACGGGGCGAGCCGGCGAACTTCCTCGACGTCGGCGGCGGCGCCTCGACGGAGAAGGTGACGGCCGCCTTCAAGATCATCACCGCCGATCCGAACGTGAAGGGCATCCTGGTCAACATCTTCGGCGGCATCATGCGCTGCGACATGATCGCCGAGGGGGTGGTGGCGGCGGTGAAGGAGGTCGGGCTGAAGGTCCCGCTCGTGGTGCGGCTGGAGGGCACCAACGTCGAGAGCCGGCAGGCGCATCCTGAACGAGAGCGGCCTCGACGTGACGGCGGCTAACGATCTCGACGACGCCGCGCAGAAGATCGTGAAGCCGGCAGGTACGGCGCGGAGCGCGCTGCATGTCCTGATTGGCCTCGGTTGGAATCATGTCCATCCTCGTCGACAAGACACCAAGGTCATCGTGCAGGGCCTGACCGGCAAGACCGGGACCTTCCACACCGAGCAGGCGCTTGCCTATTACGGCACCAAGATGGTCGCCGGCACCCATCCGAAGAAGGGCGGCGAGTTCTGGACCGGAACGGTCGACGGCAGCGAGAAGAAGCTGCCGATCTATCGCCTCCGTCGCCGAGGCGAAGGAGCGGACCGGCGCCAACGCCTCGGTAATATATGTACCGCCCGCCGGCGCGGCGGCGGCGATCGAGGAGGCGATCGACGCGGAAGTCCCGCTGATCGTCTGCATCACCGAGGGCATCCCGGTGCTCGACATGGTGCGGGTCAAGGCCAAGCTCGACCGCTCGAAGTCGCGGCTGATCGGCCCGAACTGCCCCGGCGTGCTGACGCCCGAGGAATGCAAGATCGGCATCATGCCCGGCTCGATCTTCAAGAAAGGGTCGGTCGGCGTTGTCTCGCGCTCCGGCACGCTTACTTATGAGGCGGTGTTCCAGACCTCCAATGCCGGGCTCGGCCAGACGACCGCGGTCGGAATCGGCGGCGACCCGGTCAAGGGGACGGAGTTCACCGACGTGCTTGAGATGTTCCTCGCCGACGACGCGACGAAGTCGATCATCATGATCGGCGAGATCGGCGGCTCCGCCGAGGAGGAGGCTGCCCAATTCCTGGCGGATTCGAGGAAGAAAGGCCGCTGGAAGCCGGTCGTCGGCTTCATCGCCGGCCGCACGGCGCCCCCCGGCCGCACCATGGGCCATGCCGGGGCCGTCATCTCCGGCGGCCGGGGCGGGGCGGAGGACAAGATCGCGGCGCTTGAAGCGGCCGGCATTCGGGTGTCACCTTCTCCTGCCAAGCTCGGCGAGACGCTGGCGGCGCTGTTGAAGGGCTGAGGTTGACCGGCCGGCTGGCCGGCCGGTTGGATGGCGCGGTACTTGCAGGCGCCGCGACGGAAAGGGCGGGGCGGTTTCGCCCCGTATGACGTGATGGCACGACGCGAAGAAAACGAAGCTTTCCAGCTTTCTTCCTTCCTCTACGGCGGCAACGCCGGCTACCTCGAAGACCTCTACGCCCGCTATCAGGAGCAGCCCGGACTCGGTCGATGCCGACTGGCGGAGCTTCTTCGCGAGCGCTGAAGGACCCGAAGGACGCGGTGATCGCCGAGGCGCGCGGGCCGAAATGGCAGCGCAGCGACTGGCCGATCGTCGCCAACGGCGAGATCGTCGCCGCCTTCGACACCAACTGGATGCCGGTCGAGAAGCGCGTCGGCGACAAGATCAAGGCCGGCGCGCAGACGCGCGGCGTCGAGGTCTCCGACGAGAAGGTGTTCCAGGCGACGCGGGATTCGCTGCGCGCGCTGATGATGATCCGCGCCTACCGCATGCGCGGGCATCTCCACGCCAATCTCGATCCGCTCGGTCTCGCCGGGCTGCGCGACGAGCACCACGAGCTCGATCCGGAGACCTACGGCTTCAGCCGGGCGACCTCGACCGGCCGATCTTCCTCGACAACGTGCTCGGGCTCGAATTCGCGACCGTCCACGAGATGCTCGACATCCTGCGCCGCACCTATTGCTCGACGCTCGGCGTGGAGTTCATGCACATCTCCGATCCGGCGGAGAAGTCCTGGATGCAGGAGCGCATCGAGGGGCCGGACAAGGGGATCGCCTTCACCCGCGAGGGCAAGCGCGCGATCCTGAACAAGCTGATCGAGGCGGAGGGCTTCGAGAAGTTCATCGACGTCAAATACACGGGCACCAAGCGCTTCGGCCTCGACGGCGCGGAATCCGTCATTCCGGCGCTCGAGCAGATCATCAAGCGCGGCGGCGCGCTCGGCGTGCGAGGGCATCGTGCTCGGCATGGCGCATCGCGGGCGGCTCAACGTGCTCGCCCAGGTGATGGGCAAGCCGCATCGCGCGATCTTCCACGAGTTCAAGGGCGGCTCCTACGCGCCCGACGACGTGGAAGGCTCCGGCGACGTGAAATACCACCTCGGCGCCTCGTCGGACCGCGAGTTCGACGGCAACAAGGTGCATCTGTCGCTGACCGCGAACCCCTCGCACCTGGAGATCGTCGACCCCGTCGTGCTCGGCAAGGTCGCGCGCCAAGCAGGATCAGCTCGGCGACAGGGATCGCTCGAAGGTGATGCCGCTTCTTCTCCACGGCGACGCGGCTTTCGCGGGTCAGGGCGTGGTGGCGGAGTGCTTCGGCCTCTCGGGCCTGCGCGGCCACCGCACCGGCGGCGCCGTGCACGTCATCGTCAACAACCAGATCGGCTTCACCACCAATCCGCGCTACGCGCGCACCTCGCCCTATCCCTCCGACGTCGCCAAGATGATCGAGGCGCCGATCTTCCACGCCAACGGCGACGATCCGGAGGCGGTGGTCTACGCCGCCAAGGTCGCGACCGAGTTCCGCCAGCGCTTCCACAAGCCGGTCGTCATCGACATGTTCTGCTACCGCCGCTACGGCCACAACGAGGGCGACGAGCCGGCGTTCACGCAGCCGCTCATGTACAAGGCGATCGCCAACCATCCGACGACCCTCGAAATCTACGGCAAGAAGCTGGCGGAGGAGGGCGTCTTCCCCGCCGACGAGATCGAGGCGGCGAAGGCCGGGTGGCGCCAGCACCTCGAAGAGGAGTTCGAGGTCGGCCAGGCCTACCGCCCGAACAAGGCCGACTGGCTCGACGGCGCCTGGTCGGGGCTCGCCACGCCGCAGGCGAGCGACGAGCGCCGCGTCGGCGCGACGGGCGTGGCGCTCGAGACGCTGAAGGCGCTCGGCGAGCGCCTCGCCAGCGTGCCGAAGGATTTCAAGATCCACCGCACGATGCAGCGCTTCCTCGACAACCGCCGGAAGATGGTGGAGACCGGCGAAGGGCGTCGACTGGGCGTTCGGCGAGGCGCTCGCCTTCGCGACGCTTCTGAAGGAGGGCTTCAAGGTCCGGCTCTCCGGCCAGGACGTCGAGCGCGGCACCTTCTCGCAGCGCCACTCCGTGCTCTTCGACCAGGAGACGGAGGAGCGCTACACGCCGCTGAACGAGCTCGGCGGCGAGCAGGCGGCCTTCGAGGTCGTCAACTCCATGCTCTCCGAAGAAGCGGTGCTCGGCTTCGAATACGGCTACTCGCTGGCCGAGCCGAAGGCGCTGACGCTTTGGGAAGCGCAGTTCGGCGATTTCGCCAACGGCGCGCAGGTCGTGATCGACCAGTTCATCTCGTCGGGCGAGCGCAAGTGGCTCCGGATGTCGGGGCTCGTCATGCTGCTGCCGCACGGCTACGAGGGGCAGGGGCCGGAGCATTCCTCGGCCCGGCTTGAGCGCTATCTGCAGTCCTGCGCGGAAGACAACATGCAGGTCGCGAACTGCACGACGCCCTCCAACTATTTCCACGTCCTGCGCCGGCAGATGCACCGCAACTTCCGCAAGCCGCTGATCCTGATGACGCCGAAATCGCTGCTTCGCCACAAGCGCGCGGTGTCGCGGCTCGATGAGATGGCCGAAGGCTCGACCTTCCACCGCCTCCTCTACGACGATGCGGAGATGCTGAAGGGCGAGAAGATCGAGCTCGTGCCCGACGAGAAGATGCGCCGCGTCGTGATCTGCTCCGGCAAGGTCTATTTCGACCTCTACGAGGAGCGCGAGAACCGCGGCATCAGACGACATCTACCTGCTGCGCGTCGAGCAGCTCTATCCCTTCCCGCTGAAGGCGATGGGCGATCTCCTGTCGCGCTTCCCGGACGCCGAGGTGGTCTGGTGCCAGGAAGAGCCGCAGAACATGGGCGCCTGGACCTTCGTCGAGCCGCGGCTCTGCGCGGTGCTCGAAGGGCTGAACGCCGGCAAGCGCACCGTGCGCTATGCCGGGCGGCTGGCCTCGGCTTCGACCGCGACCGGCCTCATGTCGAAGCACATTGCGCAGCGCAACGATCTGATCGAGGAAGCGCTCGGCTGAGCGGCGTCATCCGCGCCACGCGACGGGAAAGACCAATGGCGCTTGAAATCAAGGTTCCGACCCTCGGCGAGTCGGTGACGGAGGCGACCGTCGGCCAATGGCTGAAGAAGGAGGGCGACGCCGTCGCCCGCGACGAGCCGCTGGTCGAGCTTGAGACCGACAAGGTGACGCTGGAAGTGCCGGCGCCGGCCGCCGGGCGGCTCGAGAAGATCGCCGTCAAGGACGGCGAGACGGTCGGGGTCGGCGCGCTTCTCGGCATGCTCGCCGAAGGCGAGGCCGGGGCGGAGCCGCAGCCGAAGGCCGAAGCGAAGAAGGGCGACGGAGCCAAGGCGCCGGCCGCCGCCGCGGCGGAACCGGCGAAGGGCGGGATGCCGCCCGCGCCGGCGGCGCAGAAGCTGATGGCCGAAAGGGGCATTTCGGCCGACGACGTCGCCGGCAGCGGCAAGCGCGGGCAGATCCTGAAGGGCGACGTGCTTGCGGCGCTGGAACGGGTCGCCAAGGCACCGGAGGCGCCGCCGCCCGCAGGTCGCGCGCGCCGAGCGCCGCCTCCGACGCGGAGCGCGAAGAGCGGGTGAAGATGACGCGGCTCCGCCTGACCATCGCCCGCCGCCTCAAGGAGGCGCAGAACACCGCCGCCATGCTCACCACGTTCAACGACGTGGACATGAGCGCGGTGATGGACCTCCGGAAGACCTATCGCGACGTCTTCGAGAAGAAGCACGGCGTCAGGCTCGGCTTCATGGGCTTCTTCGTGAAGGCCTGCGTCCACGCGCTGATGGACATTCCGGCGGTCAACGCCGAGATCGACGGCGACGAGCTCGTCTACAAGAACTACTACCACATCGGCGTCGCGGTCGGCACGGAGAAGGGCCTCGTCGTGCCGGTGATCCGCGACGCGCAGGACCTTTCGATCGCCGGCGTCGAAAAGGCCATCAACGACTTCGGCAAGCGCGCCCGCGACGGCCAGCTCAAGATCGAGGAGATGCAGGGCGGCACCTTCACCATCTCGAACGGCGGCGTCTACGGCTCGCTGATGTCGACGCCGATCCTGAACGCGCCGCAGTCGGGCATTCTCGGCATGCACCGGATCGAGGAGCGGCCGGTGGTCGAGAAATGGCCAGGTCGTCGTCCGCCCGATGATGTATCTTGCGCTTTCCTACGACCACCGGATCGTCGACGGCCGCGAGGCGGTGACGTTCCTGGTGCGCGTCAAGGAGGCGATCGAGGACCCGCAGCGGCTGGTGCTCGATCTCTAGACTCGCCGCGCGGAGGCGGGCGGCAGCGGGGAGGGCAAATCATGGAAGCGATGACGACGATGCCGACCGAGATCATCCTTCTGGGCTGGTCGGTGGTGCTGCTTCTGGTGCAGCTGGTGCTGCAGGCGACGCCTGGCGTCATCGAATCGGCCCTCCCTACGCCTTCAGCCCGCGCGACGAAGGCAAGCAGGTGAAGGGCGTCGTCGCCGCCCGCTTGAGCGCGCCTTCTACAATCTGCTCGAGACCTATCCCGCCTTCGTGGCGCTGGCGCTTGCGCTCGCCGTCACCGGCAAGACCGGCGGCCTCGGCGCGACCGGCGCGCAGGTCTGGTTCTGGGCGCGCGTCGTCTACGTGCCGATCTATGCGGCGGGCATCCCGTATCTGCGCACGCTCGTCTGGACCATCTCGGCGATCGGGCTGATCCTGATGCTGATCGCGCTGCTCTGAGCGCGCGCGGCGTTTGGCTCATGACCGCCCGCTGAGATGCCGACGGTGGCCCTGTCGACGGCGTGAAGATTCAGATGTTCGCGCAAGAGCACCCTCCGCCGCATTTCCACGCCGTGTTTGCCGAGCACCGCGCTCAGATCGGAATAGAAGTCCCTGCGTGTTCTGCATGGGAGCCTCCCGCGCGCAAAGCTGGCGGATGTGGTATCCTGGGCTGAGCCTCGGCGCGAAGCTCTGCTGCGTGCCTGGGGGAGAGGATTGAGGAAGCAAGCGCCGGGCAAGATCGAGTGAGTAGCGACGTTCTTCATATCACCACGGCAGAGCCCGTGGTTCACGGCGTGCTCAAGCTCGTCTGGGACGACGGCTATGAGGGCGTGGTCGACTTGCGCGGAATTATCGCGGATGGGGAAGTCTTCGAGCACATCCGCAGATCCCCGGAATTTCAGACAAGTCCGCGTTGCGAGCTACGGGCATTCAATTTTTTGGGGCAAGGAAGGGGATGAGATCGTAGACTTCGGGGCTGATCGCTTGCGGGAGATGGCCGAGGAACAGGCTGCGCTGCTCGCGCGAGCGAGTTGAATTCGTCACACAACCGGAATTTCCCGCATGCCTCAATACGATCTGACCGTCATCGGCGCCGGGCCCGGGCGGCTATGTCTGCGCCATCAAGGCGGCCAGCTCGGACTGAAGGTCGCCGTCGTGGAGAAGCGGGCGACCTTCGGCGGCACCTGCCTGAACGTCGGCTGCATCCCGTCGAAGGCGCTGCTCTATACGTCGGAGATGTTCGAGGAGGCGGCGCACGGCTTCGGCAAGCTCGGCATCAAGGTGTCGCCGACGCTCGATCTCGCCGGCGATGATGGCGCACAAGGACGCCACCGTGAAGGCGAACGTCGACGGCGTCGCCTTCCTCTTCAAGAAGAACAAGATCGACGCCTTCCACGGCGGCGGCCGCATCGCCGCGCCCGGCAAGGTCGAGGTGACCGCCGCCGACGGCGGCAAACAGACGATCGAGACGAAGGCGATCGTCATCGCGACCGGCTCCGAATCGACGCCGCTTCCAGGCGTCGAGATCGACGAGAAGAGGGTCGTCACTTCGACCGGCTCGCTTGAGCTGAAAAGCGTGCCGAAGCGGCTCCTCGTCGTCGGCGCCGGCGTCATCGGGCTTGAGATCGGCTCGGTATGGCGACGGCTCGGCTCGGAGGTGACGGTGGTCGAGTTCCTCGACCGCATCCTGCCCGGCTTCGACGGCGAGGTGGCGAAGCAGAGCCAGCGCATCTTCCAGAAGCAGGGCTTCACCTTCCGCCTCGGCTCGAAGGTCACGGCCGTCGCCGAGAAGGGGAAGGCGCTCGCCGTGAGCGTCGCGCCGGCGAAGGGCGACGGCGGCGCGGAGACGCTTGAGGCCGACATCGTGCTCGTCGCGATCGGCCGGCGCCCCTACATCGAGGGCCTCGGGCTGAAGGAGGCCGGCGTCGCGCTCGACGAGCGCGGCCGCGTCAAGACCGACGCCCACTTCAAGACCAGCGTCGACGGCATCTACGCGATCGGCGACGCGATCGTCGGGCCGATGCTCGCCCACAAGGCGGAGGACGAGGGGATCGCGGTCGCCGAGATCCTCGCCGGCCAGGCCGGCCACGTGAACTACGGGGCGATCCCGAGCGTCGTCTATACGATGCCGGAGATCGCCTTCGTCGGGCGCGGCGAGGAGGAGCTGAAGGAGGCGGGGATCGAATACCGCGTCGGCAAGTTCCCCTTCACCGCGAACTCGCGCGCCCGCGCCATGAACCACACCGACGGCTTCGTGAAGGTGATTGCCGACAAGGCGAGCGACCGCGTGCTCGGCGTCCACATCGTCGGCGCGTCCGCCGGCGAACTGATCCAGGAAGCGACGGTGCTCATGGAGTTCGGCGGCTCGGCGGAGGATCTCGCGCGCACCACGCACGCCCACCCGACGATGTCGGAGGCCGTGCGCGAGGCGGCGATGGCGGCCTGGTTCAAGCCGATCCATATTTGAGGCATGGACGGACACGCTGCCGCGGAAACCGTCTCGACGCCGTCGGACGCCAAGGGTCTGGCGCATCTGGCGGGCCATGTCGGGCTCATCGGCGTGACCGGCGCGCTCATTGCGCTGAGCCGCGGCAGCCTGCTTCCTCCCGCTCGCGCTGGTCGCGCATGGCGTCGTGCTGACGTTCCTCTTCGCGCCGCTGCATGAGGCGGTGCACAGGACCGCCTTCCGCTCCCGGCGGCTCAACGACGCGGTCGCCTGGGCGGCCGGCCTGGTGCTTCTGCTGCCGCCCAACTGGTTCCGCGCGTTCCACTTCGCGCATCACCGCCACACGCAGATCGAAGGCCGCGATCCCGAGCTCGAAATGAAGCGGGTCGAGACCTGGCCGGACTACCTCGTCCACCTGAGCGGGTGGCGATACTGGAAGGGCCAAGTAGCAGCTCCTGCTCCGCAACGCCTCCGGCCGCGCGGCGGCGCCGTTCGTCCCGCCTCACCTTGAGCCGCGGCTCGTGCGCGAAGCGCGGATCATGCTCGCCGCCTACGCGGCGATTGCAGCGCTGTCGGTGGCTTTCCGCACGGATGCGGCGCTTCTCTACTGGGCGCTGCCGGCGATCCTCGGGCAGCCGTTCCTTCGCGCCTATCTTCTTGCCGAGCACACCGGCCTGCCGCTCGTCGAGGATTTCTGGGAGAACACGCGCACGACGCTGACCGGCTTTCCGGTGCGCTTCCTTGCCTGGAACATGCCCTTCCACGCCGAGCACCACGCAAATCCCGCCGTGCCGTTCCATGCCTTGCCCGCTGTCCATCGGCGCGACCGGGCGAAGCTCAAGGCCGTCGCGCCGGGCTACGTCGCTTTCCACCGCGAATGGCAGCAACATCTTGGCGAGTCCAAGCGAAGCAGGCGCGCGGAGAGTCGAGTTTGAGCGGCGGCGGAAAGGCGCCCGCGCCGGCGCTCGTGATGATGGGTGTTGCCGGCAGCGGCAAGACGACCGTCGGCGAAGCGCTCGCGGCGCGGCTTGGCGTTCCTTTCCGCGACGCCGACGAGTTCCATCCGAAGTCCAACGTCGAGAAGATGTCGGCCGGCATTCCGCTCACCGACGAGGACCGCTGGCCGTGGCTCGACGCGATCGGCGCCGCGATCCGCGCGACGCCGGTCGACGAAGGGATCGTGGTCAGCTGCTCGGCGCTGAAGCGGGTCTATCGCGAGCGGATCGTCAAGGCCGCCGTGCGGCCGGTCACGTTCGTGCACCTCGACGGCTCGAAGGCGCTGCTCGCCGAGCGCCTGAAGGGCCGCAAGGGCCATTTCTTCCCCCCGAGCCTGCTCGACAGCCAGCTCAAGACGCTCGAGCCGCTCCAGCCCGACGAGCCGGCGATCCGCGTCTCGATCGACCAGAGCGTCGATCAGATCGTCGACGCGATCGTCGAGCGGCTGGGTCTCGAATCCGTAGGCGGCTGACCAAATCCGTTCATCATTGTCGTCATCCCATGGCTTGACCATGGGATCCGTTCCGGAACGGGTTAAGCGACCGACTGCCGTTGTGGAATGGATTGCCGGGTCAAGCCCGGCAATGACGAAAAGGTTTCTTCTCTAGGCCGACCTGCGATCCGCGAGCGTGAACCAGCCGACGCCGGCAAGCACCATCGCCGTGCCGCACGCGTCGAGAAGCGTGAAGGGCTCGCCGAGGATCGCGACCGCGAGCAGGATCGTGACCACCGGCGAGAGCGTCCCGACGGTCGCGTTCGCCTGCGCCGAGATGCGCTGCAGCGCCATGTTCAGAAGAAACGACGGCAGCACCGTCGCGCCGATCGCGATCAGGAGCCCGTAGAGGAAGACCTTTTGATTGACGAAGAGGCTTGCGAGCGGCTGCGTCAGCACGAACTGGAGGAGAGCCACCGCCGCCGCGCCGCTCATGGCGATGCAGGTGAAGAGCCGCGGCCCGATCGCGCCGATCAGTTCCTTGGCGAGAAGCTGGTAGAGCGCGAAGGCGACAGCCGCGGCAAGCACGAGCGCCGCGCCCTTCGCCACGTCGCCGCCGAGCGTCGTCAGCTTGGTGGCGAAGATCAGCGTCAGGCCGAGATAGCTGATCGCGATGCCGAATGAGCGTCGGCGCAGCGGACCGGCTGCGCGAAGAAGAGCGCGCCGAAGATCACCACGAAGGCCGGATAGGTGAAGAGGATCAGCCGCTCGAACTGGGCGGAGATGTAGACGAGGCCGACGAAGTCCGTGTAGCTCGCGAACCAGTAGCCGAGCATGCCGACAAGCGCGGCGCGAAGGACGAGGCCGCGCGTCCGGCAGCGCGCGCCCGGTGCGGCGCCTCTCGACGACGGAGATCCAGCCGATCGCGGCATAGAGGGGAAGCGAAAGCGCCATCCGAAGCGCGAGCAGCGTCTCGGCGTTCATGCCCTCCGCATAGGCGAGCTTGATGATGATCGCCTTGGTCGAGAAGAGCGTGGCGCCGAGCGCGGCGCAGAGATAGCCGATCCAGAGGCCGCTGCGACCGGGTTGCCGGCTGCAGCGCCGCGGCCGGCGGCTCGGCGACGACTTCGGGCCTCATTGCTATCGTTCATGCGGTCGCTCGCTTCTTCAGGAGGCGCAGCGACGGAGGGTGAGGAGAGCCGGCCCGCGTCGCTGACGCGTCCGGCGGACAGAAATCAGGTGCCGCCTCGGACGCGCCTGGCGCCAAGGATTTTCAGCCACGAACGGAGACGGCTTCCGATCATGCGCGCGTCATAGCAGCGGTCGGCTGGACGGGCTAGGGCGACAGCAATCGGGGCGAGTCGAAAAGCGAACGCCGGCCCGGGGGCCGGCGTTCGCCGCAACATCAGGACACGGAGCAGAGAATCTACTTGTTGGCCGGCGTGCAGTTCGTCTGGCCCGCCGGGCATTCGGTCGCCGCCACCTTCTCCGTGGTGATGACAACCGGCTTCGTCGCATCGTCGGCGGTGCTCATCGCCACGACCTCTTCGGCCGGGACGCTTGCCGTCACGTGCGTTGCATGGAAGTCGCATGCCAGCCCGGCGGAGGCGAAGAAGCGCCAGCGCCGACGCCGCAGCAAGACCGGTGAGGAGCCTGTGCATTGGACCTCCTGTCGAGCTGAAACCCGCTCGCAACTGAAATCCTAAGACCTTCCGGGCCTTGCGAAAACCCGGCGCCCGTTCAAGAAGCGGTGAACGAGGCTTGCCGCCAGGCGCTCAGGCGCGCGGATGCGCCTTCCGGTAGATGTCGAGAAGCCGCTCCGCATCGACGTTCGTGTAGATCTGCGTCGTCGACAGGCTCGCGTGGCCGAGAAGCTCCTGAATGGTGCGGAGATCCCCGCCGCGGCCGAGAAGGTGCGTCGCGAAGGAGTGGCGGAGCGCGTGCGGCGTGACGCTCGGCTCAAGCCCAAGCGCGCCGCGAAGCTGCGCCGTCGCGAGCTGCACGATGCGCGGCGATAGCGGCCGCACCGCGTGCGCCGCGGAAGAGCGGCAAGTCCGGCTCGAGCGCGAAGGGTACGAGATCGATGTAGGCCTCGATCGCCCGGCGGACCGCCGGCAGCACCGGCACGATGCGCTCGCGGCCGCCCTTGCCGACGACCCGGATCGCCTCCATCGCGCCGATCGGCGCCTCGCCGCGCTTCAGCCCGAGCGCCTCGGAGATGCGCAGGCCGCTTCCGTAGAGAAGCATGAGCACGGCCGTGTCGCGCGCCGCGATCCACGGTTCCTCCGAAAGCGTTTCCGCGAGCTCCATCATCGCCGCGCTGTCGCCGATCGAAAGCGCCTTCGGCAGGCTCTTCGGCTGTTTCGGCGGGCGAACGCTTGCGAAGGCGGTCGTGGCGGCAATGCCCCGCCGCTCGCAGAAGCGGGCGAAGGAGCGAAGCGCCGCGATCTGCCGGCCGAGCGTTCGCGCGCCAGCGCCTTCGGTGCGGCGGTGCGCCATGAAGGCGCGCACGTCGGCGGGCCTGAGCTCGGAGATCGCCGCAGGCGTCGGCGGCTCGCCGAGATGGCCCGTCAGGAAGCGGAGGAACTGTTCGAGATCGCGCTGGTAGGCTTCGAGCGTCTTCGCCGCGAGGCGCCGCTCGCTGGCCGAGATGCTCGGCCCAGTCGAGCGCCGCCTGGCGCAGGCCGGGCGCGGCGGAGACGAGGATGGTGTCGCGCTCAGGCATCGAATCTCCCGACGCGCGACGATAGACCGAAGTGGTTGACGATTTCACCGCCGATGGCGGCGGCGGCTCCTATTGCGCGGCAAGCTCGCGCTCGACCTTCCGGCCCCAGGGAACGCGCGCCCAGGCGCGCTCGTGGAGATAATAGAGGCCGATCTTGGTGATGAGCTCGGTCCCGGCGATGCTCCCCGCGAACTTGAAGCTGCCGGTGAAGAGCAGGCTCAGGATGAAGGTATCGACGCTGCCGGTGAGCCGCCAGCTGGCGGCCTTTGCGAACGAGCGCGTGTGAGCCTCGCGGAAGCGGTCAGCCATGCGCGCAACTCCTCTGGTTTTCGTGCGCGCATGATTTGCAACGCCTACGTCGGCGTCAAAGGATGGACTGACCTGTTTTCTTCCAGTCCGCGAGAAAGTTTTCCAGGCCCTTGTCGGTCAAGCGGGTGCTTGACCAGCGACTTCAGCACGGCGGCCGGGACGGTCGCGACATCGGCGCCGGCGAGCGCCGCCTGCTTCACGTGGTTCGGCGTGCGGATCGAGGCGGCGAGGATCTGCGTATCGAAGTCGTAGTTGTCGTAGATCGTGCGGATGTCCTCGATCAGCTCCATGCCCTCGAGGTTGATGTCGTCGAGCCGGCCGATGAAGGGCGAGATGAAGGTGGCGCCGGCTTTCGCCGCGAGCAGCGCCTGGTTGGCGCTGAAACAGAGCGTGACGTTGACCTTGTGGCCGAGCTGGCGGAGCGACCGGCAGGCCTTGAGCCCGTCCCAGGTGAGCGGCACCTTGACCGCGACGTTGTCGGCGATCGACGCGAGCTTCTTGCCCTCCGCCATCATGCCGTCGAAATCGGTCGCCGCCACCTCGGCGGAGACCTCGCCCTCCACGATGTCGCAGATCTCCTTGATCACCTCGAGCATCGGCCGGCCGGTCTTGGAGATGAGGGACGGATTCGTGGTGACCCCGTCGAGGAGGCCGGTTTCGTTGAGATCGCGGATTTCGGCGACGTCCGCCGTGTCGACGAAGAATTTCATGGCACTTCCACCTGTTGCCGCGTTGCGGCCCGCACGCGTTCGCGCTTCCTTCTAGTTCAAATGAGTTCGCTCTGCGTCAGCCTGTGTCGTTGCGCCAAGGCCCGACGACCCCTCGCCCAGCCGCTTGCCGGCGACCCCTCGCAAGGGGGAGAGTGGCCGCGCTCGCAGCGGGCAATTTCGATGACATCGCATCGCGTGGCCGTCCTGGTTCCGGTCGCGGTCGATCGCCCCTACACATATGTCTCGGATCGCGAACTTCCACCCGGCACGATCGTCGTCGTGCCGCTCGGCACGCGCCTTGCGATCGGCGCGGTCTGGCCCGCGACGCCCGACGACGTGGCGCCGAAGAAGCTCCGCGAGATCGAGGCGATCTTCGACGCGCCGCCGCTTCCCGAGGCCTCGATCCGCTTCATCGAATGGGTGGCCGACTACACGCTGACCCCGCGCGGCATGGTGCTTCGGATGGTGCTGCGCTCGCCGCAGGCGCTCGAGCCGGAGAAGCCCATCGTCGGCGTGCGCCTCGCCGGCGCGCCGCCCGACCGTCTGACCGCGGCGCGAAGGCGCGTCCTCGAAGTGGCGGGCGACGGGCTCGCCTGGTCGAAATCGGGTCTGGCGGCGGCGGCCGGCGTCTCGCCCGGCGTCGTCGACGGCCTCCTCGACAGCGGCACGCTTCAGCGCGTCGCCATTCCCGCTCGCCCGATCGCCGCCGACCTGAACCCCGATCACGCGCGCCCGGAGCTTTCCGCCGAGCAGGAACAGGCGGCCGGAACTCTGCGCGAGGCGGTGCGCGACGCCTTTTCCGTCTCGCTCCTCGACGGCGTCACCGGCTCCGGCAAGACGGAGGTCTATTTCGAGGCCGTGGCGGAGACGCTCCGCGCTGGCCGCCAGGCGCTGATCCTTCTCCCGGAGATTGCGCTGACCGGCGCCTTCCTCGACCGCTTCGCGGCGCGCTTCGGCTCGCGGCCGGCGGAATGGCATTCGGAGGTCGGATCGAAGACGCGCGAGCGCGTCTGGCGCGCCGTGGCGCGCGGCGAGGTGCGCGCGCTTGTCGGCGCCCGCTCGGCGCTCTTCCTGCCGTTCCCGAACCTTGGGCTGATCGTCGTCGATGAGGAGCACGACCACGCCTACAAGCAGGAGGAGGGGGTCACCTACCACGCGCGCGACATGGCGGTGGTGCGCGGCAGCCTCTCCGGCTTCCCCGTCGTCTTGTCCTCGGCGACGCCGTCGGTCGAAAGCCGCGTCAACGCCGACCGCGGGCGCTACCGGCATCTGCGGCTTCCGGCGCGCTACGGCGTCGCGGTGGCGCCTGAGATCGCCGCGATCGACTTGAGGCGCCATCCGCCGGAGCGCGGGCGCTGGCTGTCGTCGCCGCTGGTCGCAGCGGTCACCGAAACGATCGAAAAACACGAGCAGGCGCTGCTCTTCCTGAACCGCCGCGGCTACGCGCCGCTGACGCTCTGCCGCACCTGCGGTCACCGCATGGCATGCCCGAACTGCTCCGCCTGGCTTGTCGAGCACCGCTTCCGGAAGATCCTCGTCTGCCACCATTGCGGCCACGAAGAGAGGCGGCCGGAGGCCTGCCCGAACTGCGGCGCGGAAGAGAGCCTCGTCGCCATCGGCCCCGGCGTGGAGCGCCTGCAGGAGGAGGTGCTCGACCGCTTTCCGAACGCGCGCACGCTCGTCATGTCGAGCGACATGCTCGGCGGCTGGGAGCGCATCCGCACCGAGCTCGGGGCGATCGAGCGCGGCGAGGTCGACATCATCGTCGGCACGCAGCTCGTCGCCAAGGGACACAACTTCCCCGGCCTGTCGCTGGTCGGCGTTGTCGACGCCGATCTCGGCCTCTCGCACGGCGATCCGCGCGCGGCGGAGCGCACGTGGCAGCTCCTGACGCAGGTGACCGGCCGGGCGGGGCGCGTCGGACAAGTGAGCCGCGGCCTGATCCAGACCTATTCGCCCGACCATCCGGTGGTGCAGGCGCTCGTCTCCGGCGACCGCGAGGCGTTCTACGCGACCGAGATCGAGACGCGGACAGCGCGGCCACCTGCCGCCTTTCGGCCGGCTCGCATCGATCATCGTCTCCGCCGCCGACCGGCACACGGCGGAGGCGCATGCCAAGGCGATGGCGATGGCCGCGCCGATGGAGGAGGGGGTCAGCCTATGGGGACCGGCGGAGGCGCCGTTCGCGGTGCTTCGCGGCCGCCACCGCTTTCGGCTGCTTGCGCAGTCCGACAGGGCGGGCCGCCTGCACGATTGGCTCCGCGCGTGGCTTCAGAGCGCGCCGAAGGCGCGCGGCTCGGTCAAGGTCGCGATCGACATCGACCCGATGAGCTTCCTTTGATGCGAAAGAGCCGGCCCGAAGGCCGGCTCTTCTAAGAACTCCCTGCGCCACCGCCTTAGAGCCGGCAGACGTGCCGCTCGTGGTCGAAGCCCATGTAGGTGTCGGTACGCCAATCGTAGGTCTGGTAGTGCGCGTCGCAGCGCGCCTGGTGCGCGGTCATCTCCGCACCGTTCACCGAGCCGGTGATCGCGCCGGTAATGGCGCCGGCCGCAAAGCCGAAGAGAGCGGCGGCGGCATCGCCCGGGCCGAACTCGCGGCGGTGGTGACCGATACCAGTCGTGGTAGCGGGATTCGTCCCAGCGGCGGTGATGGTAGCGCCAGTCGTGGCAGTCGGGATCGCCCGGATGGCGGTCGCAGTAGCTGCGGATGTAGCGGTCCTGCCGGTCGAAGTGACTGGCGGCCGACGCGCTCGTCGCCCATCACGCTCGTAGCGAGAAGGATCGAGCTCAGCGCGACGCCGATGGCCTTATGCATGTCATGCTCCTGTTCGTTGCTGGAAAGGGCGACGACCAGAGCGCCGCCCTCCTTGAGCCGAGGTCGGTCCCCGGCGTCATCGGACCAACGTCGCGCCCGGAAGCGGGTTCCAATATTGCCGTTAAGTAACTTAGGCGCCTTATAAATTTCAGTCGTTCGGCGAAGCCGGGGCTGGTGTGAAGATCTGTTCTAAGTCTTCTCCCGGCCTCGGGTTCGATGCAGGAACTTTGCGCCGTGAGGACCGGCCGAGCGCATCCGAGCGTGGCGTTCAAAACGCTGCCGTAGAAGGGTTCCGCGATGCGCTCGAAACGGCGGTATTCGGCTTGTTGCGCCGCCCAAGACCCCATGCTATGCGACCCGCGGCTTGGCCAGGAACGCCGCTGGACCGCGCCCGCTGAGCTTTTGCCGCAAGTTTTCTTCGCCCGCGGCCGCCGGGCCATTTTTGACAGGGAAGAGACCCGCGCGTGACGGATCGAACCTCCTCCGTTTCCGGCGTTGCCGAGCGATACGCGTCAGCTCTGTTCGACCTTGCCCGTGAAGACTCCTCGATCGAGAGAATCGAGGGCGAGCTGCAAAGCCTTACCGGCATGCTCGACGAGAGCGCCGACTTCCGCCGGCTCGTAGAGAGCCCGGTCTTCTCCGCCGAGGAGCAGGAGCGCGCCATCGGCGCGATCATCGACAAAGCGGGGATCGGCGGGCTCACCGCCAATTTCGTGCGCCTTGTCGCCAGGAACCGGCGGCTCTTCGCGCTCGCCGGCATGATCAAGGCGTTCCGCGAGATGGCCGCGCGCCATCGCGGCGAGGTCACCGCCGAGGTCACCTCGGCACATCAATTGAGCGATGCTCATGTCGCGGCGCTAAAAGAGGCGCTGAAAGACAAGCTCGGCAAGGACGTGACGCTTGAGACGCGCGTCAATCCGGCGCTCCTCGGCGGGCTTGTCGTGAAGGTCGGCTCGCGCATGATCGACACGTCGCTTCGCACCAGATTGATGACCGTCAAAACGCAGCTCAAAGAGGTCGGCTGATGGATATTCGGGCCGCGGAAATTTCCTCGATCCTGCGCGAGCAGATCAAGAATTTCGGCAAGGAGGCGGAAGTCTCCGAAGTAGGGCAGGTGCTCTCCGTCGGCGACGGCATCGCCCGCGTCTACGGCCTCGACAACGTGCAGGCCGGCGAGATGGTCGCCTTCGAGAACGGCATCCGCGGGATGGCGCTCAACCTCGAAGTCGACAACGTCGGCATCGTGATTTTCGGCACCGACCGCGAGATCAAGGAAGGCGATACGGTCAAGCGCACCGGCGCCATCGTCGAGGTGCCGGTCGGCAAGGGGCTCCTCGGCCGCGTCGTCGACGCGCTCGGCAACCCGATCGACGGCAAGGGCCCGATTGAAGCCACCGAGCAGCGCCGCGTCGACGTGAAGGCGCCCGGCATCATCCCGCGGAAATCCGTGCATGAGCCGATGGCGACCGGCCTGAAGGCCATCGACGCGCTGATCCCGATCGGCCGCGGCCAGCGCGAGCTCATCATCGGCGACCGCCAGACCGGCAAGTCGGCGATCATCCTCGACACGATCCTGAACCAGAAGCCGGCCTTCGACGCGAACGACGAGAAGAAGAAGCTCTATTGCATCTATGTCGCCATCGGCCAGAAGCGCTCGACCGTCGTCCAGTTCGCCAAGACGCTCGAAGACCGCGGCGCGCTCGACTATTCGATCATCGTCGCGGCGACCGCCTCCGATCCGGCGCCGATGCAGTACCTGGCGCCTTTTTCCGGCTGCGCCATGGGCGAATATTTCCGCGACAACGGCATGCACGCCGTGATCGCCTATGACGACCTTTCCAAGCAGGCCGTCGCCTATCGCCAGATGTCGCTGCTCTTGCGCCGCCCGCCCGGACGCGAGGCCTATCCCGGCGACGTCTTCTACCTGCATTCGCGGCTGCTTGAGCGCGCCGCCAAGATGAACGACGACAACGGTGCCGGCTCGCTGACCGCGCTGCCGGTCATCGAGACGCAGGCGAACGACGTGTCGGCCTATATCCCGACCAACGTCATTTCCATCACCGACGGTCAGATCTTCCTGGAGACGGACCTCTTCTACCAGGGCATCCGCCCGGCGGTGAACGTCGGCCTGTCGGTGTCGCGCGTCGGCTCGGCCGCGCAGATCAAGGCGATGAAACAGGTCGCCGGCCGCATCAAGGGCGAGCTTGCGCAGTACCGCGAGATGGCGGCCTTCGCGCAGTTCGGCTCCGACCTCGACCAGGCGACGCAGCGGCTCCTGAATCGCGGCGCCCGGCTGACCGAGCTCCTGAAGCAGCCGCAGTTCTCCCCGCTCAAGGTCGAAGAGCAGGTGGTGGTGATCTCCGCCGGCACGTCAGGGCTCCTCGATCCGCTGCCGATCGACAAAGTGCGCGAGTTCGAAGCCGGCCTCCTGACCTTGATGCGCAGCGAGCACAAGGACGTGCTCGACCAGATTCGCGACAAGGGTGAGCTGAGCGAGGAGCTTGCGGCGAAGCTGAAGACGATCCTCGAGCGCTACGCGAAGAACTTCGCTTGAAGCCCTTGGCGACGAAGGAATAGCCGGCCATGCCGAGCCTGAAGGACCTGCGCAACCGCATCACCTCGGTGAAGGCGACGCAGAAGATCACCAAGGCGATGCAGATGGTCGCCGCGGCGAAGCTGCGGCGCGCGCAGGAAGCGGCCGTGGCGGCTCGCCCCTACGCCGAGCGCATGACCAATGTTCTCGCCAATATCGCCTCGGCCACGGCGGGGCAGCCCGGCGCTCCTGCGCTCATTGCCGGCACCGGCCGCGAGGACGTGCATCTGCTTCTCGTCTGCACCGGCGAGCGCGGCCTTGCGGGCGCCTTCAACAGCGCCATCGCGCGGCTCGCCCGCGACGACGCGCGCCGGCTCCTGGCGGATGGCAAGACCGTCAAGTTCCTCATCGTCGGTCGCAAGGGCTACGACATCCTGCGCCGCCAATACGCGAATCACATCAGCGACCACTTCACCTTCCGCAACGTGAAGCAGGTCAGCTTCGTCGAGGCGAAGGAGGTGGCGGACAGGCTGCTCGCCATGTTCAACGACGCGGAGTTCGACGTCGCGACGCTCTACTTCTCGCGCTTCCGCTCGGTGATCAGCCAGATCCCGACGGCCCAGCGCATCATTCCCGCCGAAGTGCCGGCGGAGCGGGATGCGCCGTCGCTCGGCGGCGCGATCTACGAATACGAGCCCGACGAGGAGGAGATTCTCGCCGAGCTTCTGCCGCGCAACGTCGCTGTCCAGATATTCAAGGCGCTTCTCGAGAACGCCGCCTCCTTCTACGGCGCGCAGATGAGCGCGATGGACAACGCGACGCGCAACGCCGGCGACATGATCGACCGCCTGACGCTCTCCTACAACCGCCAGCGCCAGGCGCAGATCACCAAGGAACTGATCGAGATTATCTCGGGTGCCGAGGCGGTTTGAGCCGGCGGCTGAATCGTTACACGAGGGATTGAGATGGCGAATGACATTCCGAACCGGGCAGGCCGGGTGACGCAGGTGACGGGCGCGGTCGTGGACGTCCATTTCGACGGCGAGCTGCCGGCGATCCTGAACGCGCTGGAGACCGACAACCACGGCAACCGTCTGGTGCTCGAAGTCGCCCAGCATCTCGGCGAGAACACGGTCCGCACCGTCGCCATGGATACGAGCGAGGGCCTCGTCCGCGGCCAGGAGGTGACCGACACCGGTCAGCCGATCTCAGTGCCGGTCGGCGACGAGACGCTCGGGCGCATCATGAACGTGATCGGCGAGGCGGTCGACGAGGCGGGGCCGGTGAGGACCGCCGAAAGGCGTCCGATCCACGCGGAAGCGCCCGTCTTATGTCGACCAGTCGACCGAGGCGCAGATCCTGGTGACCGGCATCAAGGTGGTGGATCTGCTCGCGCCCTATGCGCGCGGCGGCAAGATCGGCCTCTTCGGCGGCGCCGGCGTCGGGAAGACCGTGCATCATCCAGGAGCTGATCAACAACGTCGCCAAGGCGCATGGCGGCTATTCGGTTTTCGCCGGCGTCGGCGAACGCACGCGCGAGGGAAACGACCTCTATCACGAGATGATCGAATCGGGCGTCAACAAGGACCCGCACAAGACGGGCTCGACGGCCGGATCGA
Source organism: uncultured Actinomycetota bacterium (assembly GCA_963797455.1). GTDB lineage: Bacteria > Actinomycetota > Actinomycetes > Mycobacteriales > Jatrophihabitantaceae > Jatrophihabitans. The sequence goes on from CAWCPK010000003.1 coordinate 31,492, forward strand.
AATGCGCGCTCGTCTTTGGCCAGATGAACGAGCCGCCGGGCGCCCGCGCCCGCGTCGGGCTGGCCGGGCTGACGGTCGCCGAGTATTTCCGCGACCAGGGCCAGGACGTGCTCTTCTTCGTCGACAACATCTTCCGCTTCACGCAAGCCGGCTCCGAGGTGTCGGCGCTTCTCGGCCGCATTCCGAGCGCGGTCGGCTATCAGCCGACGCTCGCCACCGACATGGGCGCGCTGCAGGAGCGCATCACCACGACGACCAAGGGTTCGATCACGTCCATTCAGGCGATCTACGTGCCAGCCGACGACCTGACCGATCCGGCGCCTGCGACGTCCTTCGCGCATCTCGACGCGACGACCACGCTCAACCGCGCCATCGCCGAAAAGGGTATCTATCCGGCGGTCGACCCGCTCGAACTCCACCTCGCGCATGCTCGATCCGCGCGTCGTCGGCGAGGAGCATTACGACGTCGCGCGCGCCGTGCAGTCGACCCTGCAGCGCTACAAATCGCTGCAGGACATCATCGCGATCCTGGGGATGGACGAACTCTCCGAGGAGGACAAGCTGATCGTGGCGCGCGCGCGCAAAATAGAGCGCTTCCTCTCGCAGCCCTTCCATGTGGCCGAGGTTTTCACCGGGACGCCCGGCGTCTTCGTCGAGCTTGCCGATACCATCAAGGGCTTCAAGGGCCTCGTCGCCGGCGAATACGATCACCTTCCCGAGCAGGCGTTCTACATGGTGGGCACCATCGAGTCGGCGGTCGAGAAGGCGCAGAAGCTCGCCGAAGCGGCCTGACCGGCGCGAGGCGAAGCCATGGCCGATCCGCTCAAATTCGATCTCGTCTCGCCGGAGCGGCTGCTCGTCTCCGAGCAGGTGGAGTCCGTCGTCGTTCCGGGCGCTGAGGGCTATTTCACCGTGTTCGCGCAGCATGCGCCCTTGATGAGCACGCTGAAGCCCGGCCAGATCGAGGTGAAGGAGCTATCGGGCGCCGTGCGGAAGTTCTTCGTGCGCGGCGGCTTCGCCGACGTGACGCCGGGCGGGCTCACCATTCTCGCCGAGCAGGCGATCCCACTCGAGGATCTGAGCGCCGAGCAGCTCGCGCAGGAGATCAGGAACGCCGAGGAAGACCTGGCCGACGCCGGCGAGGATCATCCGCGGCGACGCACGGCCGAGAACAAGCTGAACGAGCTCCGCGACGTGCAGCGCTGGATCATCCCGGCGTAGGCTTCCCGTCGCGCCGAATCTTCACCGTGCTCGCGAGCTCGCTAGGGAGACCGCACGTTCTCCAGCCCTTGTGCCCTGGCGGCGCTCTGGAGCCGACGGTCAAAGGACACAAACGCCTCGCAATCCTTTGCGCGTCCCAAGTGCAGAGCGTCCGCGAAATCCATTCCGCGCTCCTCGCACTCGAAGCCAAATGCGGCAAGCGCAGGGTCCTCAAGGATCACAGTTGGCAGGCCGGCGAAGGCGCGAAGTGCCGCCGCGATCTGCTGGCCGCTGAGACCGTAGACGCTTCTGAGAACCCACTCCGATTCAAGCAGCACCGTCGTGGGCACGAAAATCTCGCTTCTCTTAATAAGGTCGCGAGCCTTCGCCGACTGGACGTGGTGGTCGTTGATCAGGAAACGGACCACCACGTTGGTATCAATCGCGAGCACGGTTCCTGGCCTCTGCCATGACGCCGGCGTCCATCTCCTCGATGGACTTCGGCGCGCCGCGGTAGGGAAGGGACCCGAAAACGTCGTCAAGCTTCGTGGCAGGAAAGAGCGGGGCCGGCTTCAGAAGGACCCCGGCGTCCGTTTCCTCTACGATGAGGCGCGTGCCTGCACCCCAGCGACGCGCCTCGCGGATCGGCTTCGGCAGAATGACCTGTCCCTTCGTCGAAACAGTGGTGGTCAGTTTGTCCGTGGTCGGCACGGCTTCTTCTCCCAAGGTAAGACGGAGGTAAGATAGCTCTTGCTGCGGCGGTTCGCAAGTCCGGCGATGGCGGCGGAACGGGCTGGGTCAAACAAAAACGCCGCCCCGAGAGGCGGCGTTCTTTTTGTTTCGGGTGGGGGGAAGGGGATCAGGCTGCGGCCTTGCTCGCCTCTTCGTCCATCTGCGCGCGCTTGCGGCGCGGGCTCGCCTCGATAGCCTTCTCGATCTTCGACACGGCCTCGGTCTCGGTGATCTTCTCCACCACCGCGACCTCGCGCGACATGCGATCGATCGCCTGCTCGTAGAGCTGGCGCTCCGAATAGGAGGGCTCCGGCTGCGCCTGCGAGCGGTAGAGGTCGCGCACGACTTCGGAGATGGCGATCAGGTCGCCGGAATTGATCTTCGCCTCGTATTCCTGGGCACGGCGGCTCCACATGGTGCGCTTCACGCGGGCGCGGCCGCGCACCGTGGTGAAAGCCTTGCTGACCGTCGCTTCGTCCGCGAGCTTGCGCATGCCGACCGCGGTCGCCTTCGCCACCGGGACCCGAAGCGTCATCTTGTCCTTCTGAAAGGTGATGACGAATAGCTCCAGCTTCATGCCAGCCACCACCTGCTCCTCGATGTCGACGATCTTGCCGACGCCGTGGGCGGGGTAGACGATACTTTCGCCGGTGCGAAAGCCGTGACGCTGGACTGTTTTCTTAGACATGACGCGCCAAACTCCTGCTCGGTTCGAAGGGCCGCTGCGATGGGCACAAGTCAGCAGGCCGACCGAAACCGCTGCTTCTCGGTGCGATGAATCAAAGCTACGGACCGTCACGCCACCGCCTGAAGCGGCGAACGCCCCCCAAATCCGCTGTGTTCGATTGTTCCCGTCGCCGGGGTCTTCCAGACGGACAGTCATATAGCGCAAAAACCGCCAGAAATCAAGGAATTGTTGCGTCGCCCACAGGACGCGGTTGAGAATTGGCTGGATAATGAGCTGACAAGTCGTGGTTTGGAAACCTACAACTCAACGGGATTCTCGCTTCTTTTCGCCTTTACCACCCCGCGCGTAGCTCTTTGTCGCAGGTGGGCCCGCGCGCTGTGAAAAAGAAGAGAACCGCTCTTTCAGCCGCTAGTCGCCCTGGCCGGGGGCGGTCGAGAAATACTTCTCAAACTTGTCTTCAACCGTCTCGAAATCATGTGCGTCTTGCGGGGCATCCCGCTTGATCGTGATGTTCGGCCACTGGCTGGCATATTCGGCGTTCAGCGTCAGCCACTGGTCAAGGCCGGGCTCGGTGTCGGGCCGGATCGCATCGACCGGGCACTCGGGCTCGCAGACGCCGCAGTCGATGCATTCGTCGGGATGGATGACGAGCATGTTGTCGCCCTCGTAGAAGCAGTCGACGGGGCACACCTCGACGCAGTCCATGAACTTGCAACGAATGCACTTTTCGGTGACCACGTAGGTCATGCGACGCTCCGGCTAAACCCAAACCCACCGGGGCGTATCCACTTTGGCGGCAACCTGCAAGGCCCGCAAAGCCACGCCTCGCGCCGCTATTAGAAACTCGTTCCAGGGCGCTGGTTCTTCTTGCAATCCGGGCGGCGGCCCGCCGGCGGAGGTGCCTAGGCTCTCTCCGGAGGAGAGCCATGGAAGGTTGCGCCTCCTGGTGCGAGCGTCGACGACCCGTCCGCGTCCTCGTAGAGGAGCCGCGCCACCTCGAAGGCGTCGCGACGCTCGGCAATGCCAAGGATGCGGATCACGCGGATGCCGCGGCTCAGACTCAGCGTCAGCACGTCGCCGGTCCGCACCAGGCGGCTCGCGTCGCGGACCTTGTCGCGGTTGACCCGGACGTGGCCGGAGCGGGCGAGCTGCTGGGCGGCTCCGCGGGTGCGGGCAAAACGCGCGTGCCAAAGCCACTTGTCGATGCGCTGCGCCTCAGGCCCAGTCATTCGCGACCGCTCTTCTCCAATTCTTTCTTGAGGGCTTGAAGCGCCGCAAACGGGCTGTCCGGGTCGATCGCGCGCTCGCGCGGCGGCCGGGGCTGCCGCTCGGTGCGCGGCACAGCCTCGCGACGGCTCTTGTCGCGCCTTGGGGCACCGTCACGCTCGGGGCGATGCGCCCGCGTCTTCTTGCCGTCGCCCCACTCCTTCGCCGGGCGACGGCGCTTCGCCTCGCCGTCGTCGCTTTGCTCCGCCCGGTGCGCCCGACCCTCGCCGCGCGGCTTCCGGCCCTCGCGCCGCGGATGGCCGGACCCGGCCCGCCAGACCTCGATCATCTCAGGCTCGGCGGCGGCCTCTGCAGCGTCTGCCGTCTCCTCGGCCGCTGTCGCGGGGTCGGCGGCTGTCGCGGGGTCGGCAGGCGGCGGTCCCTCCTCGGCGGTCGCGCTCTCGGGCGGCGCCTCCAGCGGCGTTGGCACCTCCGGCGCCTCGTGGGGCGGCTCTAAAGCAGGTTCCTCGACCGGCGGCTCTTCCAAAGGCGGCTGCTCCGGCGCCGGATCGACGGGCTCCGACGCTGCAGTCGCAGCCATCGGCTCATCGGGCTCTGACTGAGCCGTTTCAGCCGCTGGCGCGCCGGGCTCCGAAGCGGCCGTATCTGCCGCCGGCGCCTCTGCTGGCGCTTCCGCGGGCGCGCGGAGGCTCGGCCGGCTTCGGCTGCCGCTCCATGCGGTAGCCGAGGCCTTTCAGGATGACGGAGAAGTCTTCGCCGGACGCGCCGAGGAGCGAAGTCATCGCTGGCGTCACGGTGAAACCGCGGCCTTCCGCAATCGCGCCTGCCGGGCGTTCGCCCTCCGCGTTGGGGCGCCAGGCGAGGGCAGGCCGGATCAGGTCGGCGAGCCGCTCCAGGATATCGATCCGCACCGCACGGTTCCCGTAGATGCGGAAGCCGAAGCGCCGGTAGATGTCCGGGTCGAGCGCCGGATCGACGGTGACCGACGTTCGCCCCGAGCCGGAGATGCCCGGCAGCTCGGCGAGCCCCGGCACGTCGAGGTCCTTGTGCTTCAGCGCCCAAAGGAGCGCGGCGAGCGTGCTCGGCGCCGGCTTCAGGAGGAGGGGGACGTAGATGTGATAGGCGCCGAAGCGGACGCCGTGGCGGCGAAGGCCGGCGCGCTCTTCCTGGCTGAGGCCGCGAACCTCCTCAAGCACCGCGCGGCGCTCGAGGATGCCGAGATTCTCCACGAGCTGAAACGCGATGCCGCGCGCCATGCCGGTGATCGTCTGATCGGCAGAAAGATCGACGAGCGGCTTCAGAAGCGTTCCGACGTGCGAGGTGAGCCAGGCCGAGAGCCGCGCTTCCACGTGCTCGCGCGCCGGCCCGGAGAGCTGCTCGTCGGCGAGGATGACGAAGCGCGGCTTCAGGAGGTCGTCGCCGGCGAGAAGCCGTGCGATCGGCTCGCCCTGCCAGCGCAGATATCCGTCGAGCGAGAGCACGATGTCGCGGTCGCCTGCCCGTGAGAGCCGCTCGGCCCGGTCGGCGATGGCGGTTGCGAGCGCCTTCTGCGCCGCGCCGCGAAGCGCCTGCGCCTCCGCACCTTCCGCCTGCGGGTCCGGCGTGAAGCGGAAGCCCTGCAACATGCCGACGTGATGGCCTTCCACCAGGACGTCGCCGGCCGGATTGATCTCGGCCTCAAGCATCGTGTTCTCCTTGAGCCGACGCATCAGCACGCTGGTGCGGCGATCGACGAAACGCTTGATCAGGCGTTCGTGCAACGCATCGGAGAGCGTGTCCTCGACGGCTTTGGTCTCTTCGCGCCAGGTTGCCGGTTCGGCAAGCCAGTCGGGCTGGTTGGCGACGAACGTCCAGGTGCGGATCTGGGCGATGCGCGCCGACAGGGTGTCGATGTCGCCTTCCGCGATGTTGGCGGAGCGGACCTGGCCGGCGATCCAGTCCTCCGGCACGACGCCGCCGTCGACGATGAAGTTGAAGATCTGGCTGACGAGCTCGGCATGCTGCGCTGGCGCGATCTTGCGATAGTCGGGAAGCCTGCAGGCCTCCCACAGGCGCTGCACTGCATCGGGGCGTCGTGCTTTCTCCGCGATCTCCTCGTCGCGCGACAGCGTTTCGAGCGCCACCTGGTCGTCGGCGGGCGGGGCCTTCGTGAGGCCTTCAATCGCGGGCGGCTCATCGAGGCTCGCTTTGAGCGCGGCGAGGCTTGAAAAGTCGAGCACGTCGTTCCGCCACTGGATCGTGCGCACCGGCTCGAAGCGATGGGTCTCGAGCGCCTCGACCAGCGGGTCGGGGAAAGGATCGACGCGCGCCGTCACGCCGAACGTTCCGTCGCGCATGTGGCGTCCGGCGCGGCCGGCGATCTGGCCGAGCTCGGCGGCGGAGAGCTCGCGGAACTGATAGCCGTCATATTTGCGGTTCGACGCGAAGGCGACGTGGTCGAGGTCGAGATTGAGCCCCATGCCGATGGCGTCGGTCGCGACGAGGAAGTCGACGTCGCCGTTCTGGTAGATCTCCACCTGCTTGTTGCGGGTGCGCGGCGACAGCGCGCCGAGCACGACCGCCGCCCCGCCGCGCTGACGGCGGATCAGCTCGCCGACCGCGTAGACCTCGTCGGCGGAGAAGGCGACGATCGCGGAGCGCTCGGGAAGCCGCGTCAGCTTCTTCTGCCCGGCGTAGGAGAGCACCGACATCCGCGGCCGCATCACCACGTGCACGCCGGGCAAGAGCTGCTCGATGATGCCGCGCATCGTCGCCGCGCCAAGGAGAAGCGTCTCCTGGCTGCCGCGAAGGTTGAGGATTCTGTCGGTAAAGACGTGTCCGCGCTCGAGGTCGCCGGCAATCTGCACCTCGTCGATCGCGACGAATACGGCCGCCGTCTCGCGCGGCATCGCCTCGACCGTCGACACCCAGTAGCGCGGGTTGGCCGGCAGGATCTTTTCCTCGCCGGTGACGAGCGCCACCTGGTCGGCGCCGACGCGGGCCGCAACCCGCCCATAGACTTCCCGCGCAAGGAGCCGGAGCGGCAGGCCGATCAGGCCCGTCTCGTGCCCGAGCATGCGTTCGATGGCGAGGTGCGTCTTGCCGGTGTTGGTCGGCCCGAGCACAGCCGTAACGTTCCGGGCGGTGAAGCGCCGCGGGCGAGGGGATGCATTCATGACGTGATCGGAAATGGCGTCTTCTTGCGCTGATGCGATGGCGAAGATGGGTATCGTTACCACGCCTTGCAGGCCGAAATGTGAAAATTCCCTCGCAGAATCGGCTTAGCCGAAACCGCGGGGTAGGGTTGATCGGGCGAACGAGTCTCGAACAAAGACGGGGCGAATCAGTGACTCCGCGGCCTTCGACCGCTCCCTCGTCGTGCGCCCGGGGGTTCGGATCGTCGCATGGAACGGGCGCACCGATTGCGCAGAAGTAACCGCGACGTAAACAGACGCGCTCCAGGCTGCCCCGCGCTCATTCACAAAGGGACCGATCTTCGAACAAACGGTCGACAAATCGGCCAAATCCGCTGTTTCGGCTTCCGTTCTCACCACATCTTGGGGTCGCCGGCCTCCGATACGAGCATCGACCCGACGAGCGATGCTCGCTCGCCCCGCTGCGCCGTTAGGATGTCTGTGCCGTGCCGGCACAGATTGCCCTCAGCTTTCTACTCGGCGTCGAACTTCGTCGCCTTGAGCACGATGCGGCCGATGCGGGTGCTGAGCTGGATGCGAGCCGGCGCTGCGAGCCCGTCCCCGGCCGGCGCCATCCACACTTCCATGCCGTCCGAGTTGGTAATGGAGTCGTCGTTCTTCTTGTCGATGCGATAGCCGGCAATCGACTGATAGCGGAACGTGCACACGACCGTGTGGTTCGAATAGGACCGGTCGCTCGTCGAGAAATCCTCGAGCCGGCTGAATGCCATCGTGATGTCGAAGCGGCGCTTTCCGTCGATGAGTGGCAGCGTGCGATGGCAGATGTCGGGCGTCACGCCGCCGGAGACGGGCCAGACGAAGGCGCTGACCGGATCGAGCACGTCCGACTTGTTCTCGTCGGTGAGCGGGACATAGCGCTCCGGGTGGTCGCGCGGCGGGTCGAGGGTCACCTCGGTCAGGCGCCGGCCGACGAAATGCATGTCGACCGCCTCCGTCTCGTTGTCCTCGCGCCAGAGATGCTTGTACTCGTCGGGGGTCAGGCGGTCGGCTCCGACCTCGCCTACGACGGCGGCGGACGTCTCGGCGTCGGAGAAGAGCCGCGCCAGCCCGCGGACGCCGCCGGAGAACTGGATCGAGTAGCGGCCGTCGGCGAACTCCGCCTGGAGCCACGCGCTCCCGACCGGAAAGCCCCGGATGGTGACCGAATACTCCGTCCGAAGTGTCTGCGAGAAGGCGTAGTTTGGAAGGAGGAGGGCGACAGAAAACAGCGCGACGCAAGACCGCTGGATCTTCATTCGGATTGTTCCCTGCCCCTCGGCCCACGGCTAGGCATCCATTGGGACGAAACTAGGGCTTTCCCTGCGGCGATCCAGCCCTTCAACACCTTGACCGGGTTTGACCGCGTCACTATAGGGATGCGCTTCCGGAAACAGCTAGGTTTCGGTCCTCGCTTTCCGTGCAACTTGCGCGCGGGTGCGAGCGTTTGGGCCGACCGTCAGGACAAGAGGTCTTCCAATGGCGCGCCGCTGCGAACTGACCGGCAAGGCCGTGCTCGTTGGCAACAATGTCAGCCACGCCAACAACAAATCGAAACGCCGCTTCCTGCCCAATCTGAAGAACGTCTCGCTGATCAGCGATGCGCTGGAGCGGACGGTGAAGCTCAGGATCTCCGTGGCCGCGCTCCGCAGCGTGGAGCATCGCGGCGGCCTCGATGCGTTCCTCGTGAAGGCGAGCGAGGACGAGCTGTCGCCCAAGGCGCGTATTTTGCGCAAGGACGTGATCGCGAAGCGGGCAGAGAAGGCGGCGGCCGAAGAAGCCGCGGCGGCCTAGCCGGATTTGACGCTCAGCGGGCGCACGCTCGGGATCATCGTCGCGGTCGCCTCGATGGCGGCCGTCGTCGTTCTTTCGAACGTCCTCGTCCAGCATCCCTTCCAGGCGACGATCGGGCGGCTGAACCTTGCCGACCTCCTGACCTGGGGCGCGTTCTCCTATCCGCTCGCGTTCCTGGTGACGGACACGACGAACCGGCTGCTCGGCCCGAAGATTGCGCGCCGCGTCGTCTATCTGGGCTTTGCGGTCGCCGTTCTGCTCTCGGCATGGTTCGCGACGCCGCGGATCGCCATCGCGTCCGGCACCGCGTTCCTCATCGGCCAGCTCCTCGACATCACGATCTTCAATCTCCTTCGCGACCGCTCGTGGTGGAAGGCGCCGTCCTTCTCAAGCCTCGCCGGTTCGGCGGCCGACACGCTTGTCTTCTTCTCGCTGGCGTTTGCGCCGGCCTTCGTGATGCTCGGTGCGAACGACAGCTTCGCCGTCGAGGCCGCGCCGCTTCTCGGGCTCTTCTCCGCCGGGACGCCGCGCTGGATTTCCTGGGCGCTCGGCGATTTCTCGGTGAAGCTCCTGATGGCCGCCTTCGCGCTCATTCCCTACCGGGTCATCGTCGGCTTCTTCGTGCCAATGCGGCCGGCGACGAGTTAGTCCTCAACCAGCGCGAATTGCAGGACGAGCGTGCGCTGCAGGACGCTGTAGTTGTCGTCGGAGACGAGAGTGAGGATCGCGCGGCCCGCTTCGTCCTCGCTGACCGCAAGCCCTTCCATGTTGTCGATCTGGCTGGTCATGCCGGCGTCGAGCAGGATGTCGCCGTCAAGCAGCGCGCCGACCTTGACCGTGTCGCCCGGAATCCGCCGGAGCCGCATCGCAATGCTCCAGGCCGGCGCATAGCGGCGCTCCAATAGCACGAGGTCGCCGTTCGGCAGGAAGCGCGCGCTCGAAACGTCGAAATTGTCGCGGCGGACGACTTCGAAGCCACCGACGCCGGCGATCCAGCCGGGAATGTTCTTCTCACCGCGCGGCGCCGTCTCGGCGATGGTGACGATCTCGCCGGCGATCGGCGACGCCGCCGGCGCGTAGGCGACGCTTTCGAGGCCCTTGTTCGATCGCAGAATGTTGTCCGGCGCGCCGACGCGCTTCGGCTCGAAGTTGACGGGCCGGTCTCCATCGAAATCGGCCCCCTCGAAATCGAAGGTCAGCATGGCGTTCGGCTGCCGCTCGCGCACGATCACGCCATGCCGGCGGTCGGTGGGGTCGAGCGCGACGTCCTCCACGTCGCCGAACTCCTTCTCCATCGTGACGTCGGGGAAGAGGCCGTCGATCGTCGCGTCGGCGAGGCCGACGAGCCGGCCGTTCTCGTGCACGAGGCGGGCGCGCACGTAGAAGCCCGAGTCGCTGATCATGAAGGCCGTGTCCGCGTCGATCATGTCGATGCCGGAGATTCCCCCGAAGAGCTTGTCGTCGGAGGTGACGTCGATGCCGCCGAGGAATTCGAGCGGCGCGGTGGGCTCGCCGGACTCCGTCAAGGCGAAGTGCTCGATCCTGGTCGCTGTCACCGAAAGCGGCTCGGCCGCACATGGCGCGGCCAAGAGCCAGGCGAGGATGGCAACGAACCCGAGCCGGCTCACGCCGCGCGCCGCCGCCGCGGAGTGTGTCGCGTCGGCATTGGCGGCTTCTCGTCGAAAAGCTCTGCGAGCTTCTCCATCATCGCGCCGGCGAGCTCTTCGGCGTCGACGATGGTGACCGCGCGCGAATAGTAGCGCGTCACGTCGTGGCCGATGCCGATTGCGATCAGCTCCACCGGCGAGCGCTTCTCGATCTCGTCGATCATGAAGCGGAGATGCCGCTCGAGATAATTGCCGCTGTTCACCGACAGCGTCGCGTCGTCGACCGGCGCGCCGTCGGAGATCACCATCAGGATCTTGCGCTGCTCCGGCCGGACGAGAAGCCGCCGATGCGCCCAATCGAGCGCCTCGCCGTCGATATTCTCCTTCAAGAGGCCCTCGCGCATCATCAGCGCGAGGTTGCGGCGGACGCGGCGCCATGGCGCGTCGGCGGGCTTGTAGATGATGTGGCGGAGGTCGTTCAGCCGGCCCGGATGAGGGGGCTTGCCGGCCCTGAGCCACTCCTCGCGCGACTGGCCGCCCTTCCACGCCCGCGTGGTGAAACCGAGGATCTCGACCTTGACGCCGCAACGTTCCAGCGTGCGCGCCAGGATGTCGGCGCAGGTCGCCGCCACCGTGATCGGGCGGCCGCGCATCGAGCCGGAATTGTCGAGAAGGAGCGTCACCACCGTGTCGCGGAAGGCGGTCTCGCGCTCCTGCTTGAACGAGAGCGGCGAGAGCGGATCGGTGATGACGCGCGACAGGCGCGCCGGGTCGAGGATGCCCTCCTCGAGGTCGAAGTCCCAGGCGCGGTTCTGCTGCGCGAGGAGCCGCCGCTGCAGCCGGTTGGCGAGCCGCGCCACGGCGCCGTGCAGGCTTGCGAGCTGCTTGTCGAGGAACGCGCGCAGCCGCTCGAGCTCCTCCGGCGGGCACAAGTCTTCCGCGTTCACGATCTCGTCGTGCTTGGTGGAGAAGATCTTGTAGTCGATCTGCGGTTCGTTCCTGCCGCTGAAATCGGGGCGCCGCGCTTCGCCCGACGGCTCGCGGTCGGCGGCGCTGTCCTCCTCGGCGAATTCCTCGGAAGCGGCGTCTGAATCCTCGCTCTCGCCGGCTTCCTCTTCCTCGCTCGAGGCCTCCGCCTGCTGCTCGTCGGCAGACTCCTGCTGGTCCTTGTCCGCCTCGCCGCGCGCCGCGTCGTTGTGCTCCGGTGCGTTCTCCGCGTCGTCGTTGTCGTCTTCCGCCTCATCGTTCTCCGGGCCGAGTTCCTCACCCATGTCGAGCGACACGAGGAGGTCGCGCACGGTCTCGGCGAAGGAGTGCTGGTCATCGGCCATCGTGCCGAGGCGGTCGAGTTCGGCGCCGGCCTTCGTCTCGATCGCGTCGCGCCAGAGCTCCACGACCTTGCGCGCGCTTTTCGGCGGCGCCGCCCCGGTCAGCCGCTCGCGCACCATCATGGCTACGGCGTCCTCCATCGGCGCTTCCGACTGCTCGGTGATCTCGTCGAGGTTGGCGCGGTGGTAGCGGTCCTGAAGCATGGCGTTCAGGTTGGCCTTGACGCCATCCATGCGGCGCGATCCGAGCGCCTCGCAGCGCGCCTGCTCGACGGCGTCGAAGATCGCGCGCGCCTGGCGCCCCTCCGGCGCGTAGCGCCGGTGCACCTTGCTGTCGTGGCAGGCAAGCCTCAGCGCCATGGCGTCGCCAATACCGCGGGTGATGGCGGCATCCTGCGGCGTCAGCCGTCGCGGCGGCTCGGGCAGACGCACCTTCTGCGCAAGGAGCAGCGGGCGGTCGGCGGCGAACGTCACGTCGAGGTCGCGTTTTCCCGCGACGGCGCGCACGCACCCCGCGACGGCACGCTTGAACGGCTCGGTCGGCGCCTCGCGCTTCTTGGCCGGCATCCGCGCTAGAGCCTTTGCTCTGACGAAATCAGAGCAAAGGCTCTCTCTCCATGCTTGGACATGATCATATCCGAAAACCGGTTCCCACTTTTCGGGATCATGCCTAGCTCATGACGACGTTCGCCGAGGATTCCGGCAGCTCGGCGCCGAGCGCGCGCTGATAGAACTCCGCCACCAGCGGCCGCTCCAGCTCGTCGCATTTGTTGAGGAAGGTCACGCGGAAGCCGAAACCGATATCGCCGAAGATCTCCGCATTCTCCGCCCAGGTGATCACCGTGCGCGGGCTCATGACGGTCGAGATGTCGCCGTTCATGAAGGCGTTCCGCGTGAGGTCCGCGACGCGGACCATGCGGCTCGCCTGCTCGCGGCCCTTCGGCGTCCGGAGGCTCTTCACCTTGGCAAGCACGATGTCGACCTCGCTGTCATGCGCCAGGTAGTTCAGGATCGTGACGATCGACCACCGGTCCATCTGCGCCTGGTTGATCTGCTGCGTGCCGTGATAGAGGCCGGAGGTGTCGCCGAGGCCGATCGTGTTCGCCGTCGCGAACAGCCGGAAGGCCGGATGCGGCTTGATCACGCGGCTCTGGTCGAGCAGCGTCAGCCGGCCGGAGGATTCCAGCACGCGCTGGATCACGAACATGACGTCGGGGCGCCCGGCGTCGTATTCGTCGAAGCAGAGCGCGACGTTGTGCTGATAGGCCCAGGGCAGGATGCCGTCGCGGAACTCGGTGACCTGCTGGCCCTCCTTGATGACGATCGCGTCCTTGCCGACGAGGTCGATACGGCTGATGTGGCTGTCGAGGTTGACGCGCACGCAAGGCCAATTCAGCCGCGCCGCGACCTGCTCGATATGCGTCGATTTGCCGGTGCCATGATAGCCGGTCACGATGACGCGTCGGTTGCGCGCGAAGCCGGCGAGAATGGCGAGCGTCGTCTCCCGATCGAAGAGGTAGTCCTCGTCGAGATCGGGCACGTGCTCGTTCGGCGCCGAGAAAGCCGGCACTTCGAGATCGGAATCGATCCCGAAGAGCTGCCGCGCCGAAACCGTCATATCGGGAACCGCGAGCAATTGTTCGGCGGTTGCAGTCATCGCGAAAATCCTCTTGGGCGAAGTGTCCGGCGCCTTGGGAGGGAAACGCCGAGGCAAACCGGAAGGGAATTAGCAGAAACCGACGCTCTTGAGATAGCTGTAAGCCTGGATGATTTCTCGCAGGCGATCCTCGAGCGAGCGGTCTCCGCCGTTGGCGTCCGGGTGGTGGCGTTTGACCAGAAGCTTATAGCGCGCCTTGACTTCCGCGGAACTTGCCGTCGCGTCGAGCCCCAGCGTGCTGAGCGAGCGGGCTTCCATATTGTGGACCTTTCGCCGCACGGGGTCCGGCCCGCGCGCCTGAAAGCCCTCGCCGAAAAAGCGGAACGGGTCCTCGGTGCGGCCCGCCCACTTGAAGCCGGAGGGACGCGCAGCGCGGACGGGCTCCTCGTTCCGGGCGTTGACCCCCATCTGCCAGGTCGGGCGGTGGCCGATCGCCGCCTCCCGCTGAAAGGCCTGGATGGCGGCGTCGTTCATGCCGGTGAAGTAGTTGTAGGACTTGTTGTATTGGCGGACGTGATCGAGGCAGAACCAGAAATACTCGCCCTCAAGATGACGCCCCTTCGGCGCGCGATGGGTGCCTGCGCCGTCGCAGCCCGGCATCTCGCAGGCGCGCCGCGCCGGCTCGCGCCGCGCGGTCGCACCGGCGTCGATCCGGATTTTGTTGAAATAGGCCGAGTCAAGCTTCATGCCGTCACTATGCCTCTCGCGGGCGTCGCCCTCAAGGCGCGTCATCCTGTCTGAAAAGGATTGCGGCATCGTGTTGGTCAAATCCCGAATTGAAGAAAAGCTGACGGCCGCGTTCCGGCCCGACACGCCTCAGCGTCGTCGACGAGTTCGCACCTCCACGCCGGTCACGCCGGCGCCCGGCCCGAGGGCGAGACGCATTTCAGGGTCACGCTTGTCTCCGAAGCTTTTGCGGGCAAGAGCCGGATCGAGCGGCACCGGATGGTGAACCAGGTGCTGTCGGAAGAGCTGGCCGGCCCCGTCCACGCCCTTGCCGTCATCCCGAGCGCGCCGGGGGAAGGCGAGGGGCGCTGAGCCCTATTTCGGTGCTCTGAGGGCGTTTCGGCAAGGGGAGCGGAGCGCGCCGGTCTCACCGCTTTACTTGGCTTTCCAGAAACGCCTCCACCTTCTCCGGCGGAACGTCGTTGGCGATGAACGCCTTGCCGATGCCGCGGGTCAGGATGAAGGTGAGCCGCCCGCGCTTCACCTTCTTGTCCTGCGCAATGTGCAGCATCAGTTCGTCGACCGAGAGCGCCGGCCCCGGAACATCGGCGAGCGCAACGGGAAGCCCCGCTTCCTTCAGGTGCCTGCGCACGCGGTCCGCATCGGCCTGAGGCGCCAGTCCTTCTGCGGCGGAAAAATCGTGCGCGAGCACCATGCCGATCGCCACCGCCTCGCCATGCACGAGCCGCTCGGCGTCGAAGCCGCAGGCGGCCTCGATCGCGTGCGCAAAGGTGTGGCCGAGGTTCAGGAGCGCGCGCTCTCCGGTCTCGCGCTCGTCGGCGGCAACCGTCCGCGCCTTGAAGCGGACGCTTTCGGCGATCGCCTCGATGCGCGCGGCTCCGCCGGAGAATACCTCGGCGCGGTGCTTCTCGAGCCAAGCGAAGAAATCCGCGTCGCCGATCAGCCCGACTTTCGCCATCTCCGAATAGCCGGCGCGGAACTCACGCTCCGGCAGCGTGTCGAGCGCGTCTGTGTCGGCGAGCACAAGATCGGGCTGCAGGAAGGCGCCGACGAGGTTCTTGCCGTGGCGGGCGTTGATCCCGGTCTTGCCGCCGACGCTTGAATCGACCTGCGCCAGAAGCGACGTCGGCGCCTGCACGAAGTGCATGCCCCGCCGCGTGATCGCCGCGGCGAAGCCGGCGAGGTCGCCGACGACGCCGCCGCCGAGCGCCACCACCGCGTCGCCGCGCTCAAGCCGCGCGTCGAGGATCGCTTCGACGACGCTCTGAAGACGCGCGAAGCTCTTGGAGGCCTCGCCCGGCGGAACGACGATCTCAGCCGCTTCGATGCCCGCTGCCTTGAGCGACGCGCGGAAGGGCGTGGAGATGACGCCTGGCGACGTTGTCGTCGGTGACGAGCGCCACGTTTCGCCCCGGCATCAGCGCCGCGAGCCGCGCGCCGGCTTCGGCGATCAGGCCGGGGCCGATCATCACGTCGTAGCTTCGCGCGCCGAGCTCCACGCGAACGCGTTCGATGCTCACAGCGGCGTCCTCTCGGACAGATGGCTGTCGAGCGCCGCGATGATCTCGGCAACGACCGCCTGGTGCGGCCCCTCGCGCGAGGCGACCACGATGTCGGCAAGACGGTAGATCGGCTCGCGCTCGGCCAGGAGCTGCCGCATCGCCTCGTCGGGATCGGGGCGGTTCAGAAGCGGACGGTTCCCCTTCTTGCGAACGCGGTCGAGGAGCACGGGCACGTCCGCCTTCAGCCAGACCGAGACGCCGTGCTCGCGGCAGCGCTCGCGCGTCTCCTCGCTCATGAAGGCGCCGCCGCCGGTCGCCAGCACCGCCGGCCCGCTCGCGAGGAGCCTCGTCACGACCCGCCGCTCGCCCTCGCGAAAATGCTCCTCGCCGTAGGTCTCGAAAATCTCCGGGATGGTGAGGTTGGCGGCTTTCTCGATCTCGGCGTCTGCGTCGAGGAACGGCAGGTGCAGGAGATTGGCGAGCCGCCGCCCGATCGAGGTCTTGCCGGCGCCCATCATCCCGACAAGCACGATGCAGCGCTTGCCGAGACGCGCGAGCACGCGCTCGATCTGATCGCCGCCGATGACGGCGTGGCGCGCATCCATGGGCAGAACCTCCGGCGCGGTGGTGCTCTGCCGCTCCCCCAGAGTCAAGACGAAGCGTCCGCGCCTGGCGGCGGACATCGCGCCGCTTCGCCTTGATATCGACATGCCGAACGGGCTAGACCGGACTTGGCGAAGATGCGGATCGATGCCTAGCCTTATCCGACTATTGGTCGTTCTTGGGCTCATAGCTGCGGTCGTTTACGGCGCCATGGTCGCCTTGGTGATCTCGGTTGAGCCGAACCAGCGCGAATTGAGCGTGCGCATTCCACCGGATCGACTGCAGCCGTGACGCGCGATCGCGCCCTGCGCCGGGCGGCGCGACGCGTGACGCGGCGCTCCTGGAAGCGTTTCTGGAAATGCTGGCGGCCGAGCGCGGGGCGGCCGTGAACACGCTTGCCGCCTACCGCCGCGACCTCGACGACTTTCGCGCCAAGGCCGGCCGGCTCGCCGACGGCCTCCGCCGACGATGTCCGCGCCTATCTCTCTTCGCTCGCCGGGCGCGGGCTTGCCGCACGCTCGCAGGCGCGCCGGCTTTCGGCGCTCCGCCAGTTCTTCAAGTTCCTCGTTGCCGAGGGCGCTTCGCGACGACGACCCGACGGCGACGGCGGAACGGCCGAAGCCGCGCCGGTCTCTTCCGAAGGTGCTTTCGGTCGAAGACGTCGACCGGCTGCTCGAGGCTGCGCGAGCTTGCCGCGCACGAGCACGAGCTGACGCCGCTTCGCCGCCTCGCCGCGCTTCGCCTCCTCGCGCTGCTTGAGCTTCTCTATGCGACGGGGCTCCGCGTCTCCGAGCTGGTCGCGCTTCCGGCGTCGGCCGGACGCGGCGGCCGTCCGATGATCGCCGTCACGGGGAAGGGCGGGCGCGAGCGGCTGGTGCCGCTCAACACTCGCCGCCCACGCGGCGCTCGATCTTTATCGCGAGCAGCGCGCCGCGCTCGGCAAGCCGGAATCGAAGTGGCTGTTTCCGGCCGACAGCGCGAGCGGCCACCTGACCCGCCAGGCCTTCGCCCGCGACCTCAAGGCGGTCGCGGCGCAGGCCGGCCTCGACACCCGCAAGCTCTCGCCGCACGTGCTGCGGCACGCCTTCGCGACGCATCTTCTCTCCGGCGGCGCCGACCTCCGGGCCGTGCAGACGCTGCTCGGCCACGCCGACATCTCGACCACGCAAATCTATACGCACGTGCTCGACGAGCGGCTGAAGGAGCTCGTCAACAAGCATCATCCGCTGGCGGAGCGGTAAGGCTGCTTTCCCGCTTGCCTTGACTTGACCTCGCCCGGTCGCCAGTTTCCGCCGCAATTCGGGCGGCGAGGCGGCTCGCGTCGTCCCCTCCCTGTCCCTCTCCCGCAAGGCGGAGGGGACCCCGCGGGCAACGGATGCGAACCTATCTCGACTTCGAAAAGCCGGTCGCCGACCTTGAAGGGCAGATCCAGGAGCTGAAGCGCCTGGAGGCGGCCGACGGCGTCTCCGTCGCCGACGAGATCGCGACGCTCGAGGGCAAGGCGCGCGACTCGCTTGCCAGCATCTATTCCAAGCTCACGCCCTGGCAGAAGACGCAGGTCGCGCGCCACCCCGACCGCCCGCACGCGAGACACTACCTCTCCCGCCTGATCACCGATTTCGAGCCGCTCGCCGGCGACCGGAAGTTCGGCGAGGACCACGCGATCATCGCCGGGCTTGGGCGCTTCCGCGGCGATCCGGTCGCCATCCTCGCGCAGGAGAAGGGCGAGGACACGCAGTCGCGGCTGAAACATCAATTTCGGCATGGCGCGGCCGGAGGGCTACCGCAAGGCGGTCGCGCGTGATGGAGCTTGCCGACCGCTTCGGCCTGCCGGTCGTCTCGCTCGTCGATACCGCGGGCGCCTATCCGGGCGTCGACGCCGAGGCGCGCGGCCAGGCGGAGGCGATCGCCCGCTCCACCGAGGCGTGCCTGAGGCTCGGCGTGCGCCGAATGTCGCCGTAATCATCGGCGAGGGTGGCTCAGGCGGCGCCATCGCGATCGCCACGGCGAACCGGGTCTACATGCTGCAGCACGCCATCTATACGCGTCATCTCGCCGGAGGGCGCCGCCTCGATCCTGTGGCGCGATTCCACCCGCGCCCAGGACGCCGCGACCGCCATGAAGATCACGGCGACGGACCTCATGAACCTGAAGATCATCGACGGAATCGTGGAGGAGCCGCTCGGCGGCGCGCACCGCGATCCCGACAAGGTGATCGACGGGACGGGGGAAGTGATTGCATCGGCGCTGAAGGACCTTGCGGGCCTTGGCCGGGACGATATCCTCAAGCACCGCCGCGAGAAATTCCTCGCCATAGGCAGGTCGATTCAGTAGGGAACGGCGCGTGCGAGGAAGGCGGTTCCCAGGGGGCTACATGCTCGGACGCGACCATGGTAACGGTTCGGTAACCATCGGGCTACACACAGTCCTCTGTGGGCGTAAGCGCTTCAGTCCCGGGACGCGTGCTAGGAGTAGGGATGGTTCGCTTTTCTCGGATCGGCCGCGCAGGCCTCGTCTTGGCGGCCGGCTTGGCCGCCATGGCGCTGGCGTCGTGCTCCGATTACGGCGGCTCGCTTCCCAAGCACATGCGCCCGCTCGACGCGAAGACGCGCGCGCTCGTCGAGCGCAAGGGCATGGACCTGCGCTCGCCGATCCTCATCCGCATCTTCAAGGAGGAGGCGACGCTCGAGGTCTGGAAGCTGCAGAAGGCGACCGGCCGCTACGCGTTCCTGAAGGACTACGAGATCTGCGCCTGGTCCGGCGTGCTCGGACCGAAGATCAAGGAAGGCGACCGCCAGGCGCCGGAGGGCTTCTATACGATCCGCCCGGCGCAGATGAATCCGGACTCGAACTACTATCTCGCCTTCAACATGGGCTACCCGAACGAGTTCGACCGCTCGCTCGGCCGCACCGGCTCGGAGCTGATGGTGCACGGCGCCTGCTCCTCGCGCGGCTGCTACTCGATGACCGACGAGAACATCCAGGAGATCTATACGCTCGGCCGGCTCGCCTTCCAGGGCGGCCAGCGCGAGTTCCAGGTGGAGGCCTTTCCGTTCCGCATGACGCCGGAGAACATGGCGAAGCACCGGAACGACCCGAACATGCCGTTCTGGCTGATGATCAAGGAAGGCTACGACCACTTCGAGGCGCTCGGTCAGCCGCCGAAGGTCGACGTCTGCGATCACCGCTACATCTTCAACTCCGTCCCGGCCGAAGGGCGGAGCTTCATCCCGTCCGCCGCCTGCCCGCCGATGTCGATGCCGGAGCCGATCCGCATCGCGGTCGCCGACAAGGAGGCGAAGGACAACGCGAAGATGCTGCTGATCGCCGAGCAAGCTCGATCGCCGCGAAGGGCGGAACGGCGCCGAGGCGCTGCAGGCTCGCGATGGCGACGCCGACCTCGGTCGACCGCGCCACGCCGCTGCCGATGTCGGTCGCCGGGACGATTTCGCTTGAGCCGACGACGACTGCGAGCGTCGCGCCGACGATCGAAACGCTCGCCGCGGCCCGCGGCAGCCGACACGACGGCGGTCGCCGCGGCGTCCGCCGCGCCGGCGCCCGTCCCGGCGGCTCCCGTTCCGACGGCGCGGCCGGCGGCTCCGGCGGTGGCCGCCGCGCAGGCCAAGCCCGTGCCGCCGCGCCGGCCGCCGCTGTGAATGCCGGCTTCCTGCCTGTTCCGGAGCTTCGCACCGCGGTGGAGGATCAGCCGCCGGCGGCAGCACCGGAAGCCGCAGGATCCGTCGTCGGATACCGCGACGCTTGAAGAGCGCATGCTCGCCGGAAGCGCGCCGGCCGACGCGAGCGTCGCCAACTCCTACGCGTCAGCGTCGACCGAGGACGAGGGCCTGACCGGCATGGTGCTGAAGCTCATCAAGAAGCAGGGCGACGACGCCGACGCCGACGCGAACTAGCGTCGACGCCGCGGCGCTCGGCGCCTCTCCGGCAAAGCGCCTCAGATCGACTCAGACCTGAACGACGGCGCCGTGGCACTGCTTGTATTTCTTGCCCGAGCCGCAGGGGCAGGGCTCGTTGCGCCCGACCTTGCCCCAGGTCGATGGATTGTTCGCGTCGCGCTTGCGCCTCTCGAGCTTGCAGCTTCGGCTGGTTGCCGACGGCGACGGCCATCTCGTCCTCGCCGGTCGAGGCGTCGATGTGGTGCTCCTCGCCGGCGGCGGCGGAGGCGGCGCCGGCGGCCGCTGCTGAATCTCCACATGCGCGAGCTGGCCGGTGACGGCGCGGCGAAGGCTGGCGAGCAGCGCCTGGAAGAGCTCGAAGCTCTCGGTCTTGTATTCGTTCAGCGGATCGCGCTGCGCGTAGCCGCGGAAGCCGATCACCGAGCGCAGATGGTCGAGCGTCGCGAGATGCTCGCGCCAGAGATGGTCGAGCGTCTGCAACAGCACCTGCTTCTCCACCGCGCGCATCAGGTCCGGGCCGAAGCGCGCCGCCTTGCGCGCCATCAACTCGTCGCTCGCCTTGGCGATGCGCTCGCGAATCTCGTCGTCGGCGATGCCTTCCTCCGCGGCCCACTCCTTGATCGGGAGGTCGAGGTTGAGCTGGCCTCTGCACCGCGTTCGCCAGTCCCTCCACGTCCCACTGCTCGGCATAGGCGCGCTCGGGGATGTGCTTGTCGACGAGCTCGTCGACGACCTCGCGGCGCATGTCGCGCACGGTGTCGCCGGCGTGCTCGTCGGTCATCAGCTCGATGCGCTGCTCGAAGATGACCTTCCGCTGGTCGTTCATCACGTTGTCGTATTTCAGGAGGTTCTTGCGGATGTCGAAGTTGTGCGCCTCGACCTTCGCCTGCGCGCGCTCCAGCGCCTTGTTGATCCACGGATGCACGATCGCCTCGCCCTCCTTGAGGCCGAGCTTCTGCAGCATTCCGTCCATGCGGTCGGAGCCGAAGATGCGCATCAGGTCATCCTGCAGCGACAGGAAGAACTTCGAGCGCCCGGGGTCGCCCTGACGGCCGGAGCGGCCGCGCAGCTGGTTGTCGATGCGGCGGCTCTCGTGGCGTTCCGTGCCGATGATGAAGAGACCGCCGGCAGTGGGATCGAGCGCCAGCGCCTTCAGCCGCTCGACCTCGGTGCGGATCTTCTTTTCGCGCTCGTCGCGCTCCGGGCCCTCCGGCACGTCGGCAAGCTCGTGCATCACGCGCATGTCGGCGTTGCCGCCGAGCTGGATGTCGGTGCCGCGGCCGGCCATGTTGGTGGCGATCGTCACCGCGCCCGGCACGCCGGCCTGCGCGACGATATAGGCTTCCTGCTCGTGATAGCGGGCGTTCAGGATGGTGAAGACCTTGCGCTTCGCCGCGTTTGAGCTGAACAGCGCCGCAAGGTCCTGCGGATTGGAGAAGTCGCGCTGCTGCCAGCCGCGCTTGCGTAAGCGCTCGGCGAGCAGCTCCGACTTCTCGATCGACGTGGTGCCGACGAGCACCGGCTGCGCGCGCGAACGGCAATCCTCGATCAGATCGAGGATCGCCGTGTACTTCTCCTCCGCCGTCCGATAGACCTCGTCGTGCTCGTCGTCGCGGATCATCGGCTGGTTGGTCGGCACCTCGACCACGTCGAGATTGTAGATGTTGATGAACTCCTCCGCCTCGGTGGCGGCGGTGCCGGTCATGCCGGCGAGCTTTTCGTAAAGGCGGAAGTAGTTCTGGAAGGTGATCGAGGCGAGCGTCTGGTTCTCGGGCTGGATCTTGACGTGCTCCTTCGCCTCCAGCGCCTGATGCAGGCCGTCCGAATAGCGCCGGCCTTCCATCATGCGGCCGGTGAACTCGTCGATGATGATCACCTGGCCGTTCTTCACGATGTAGTCGCGGTCGCGCTGAAAGAGCTTGTGGGCGCGAAGGGCGTTGTTGAGATGATGCACGACGGCGACGTTCTCCACGTCGTAGAGGGTGGCGCCCTTCAGCATGTCCTGCTCGGCGAGCATGCGCTCGACCTTCTCCGTGCCCTCTTCGGTGAAGCTCGCGGCGCGGACCTTCTCGTCGAGCTCGAAGTCGCCCTCGGCCAGGTTCGGGATGAGGGCGTCGATCGTGATGTAGAGCTCCGAGCGATCCTCGGTCGGGCCGGAGATGATGAGCGGCGTCCGCGCCTCGTCGACCAGGATCGAGTCGACTTCGTCGACGATGGCGTAGTAGTGCCCGCGCTGCACCATGGTCTGGACGTTGTACTCCATGTTGTCGCGCAGATAGTCGAAGCCGAACTCGTTGTTGGTGCCGTAGGTCACGTCGGCTGCGTAGGCGGCGCGACGCTCCTCGGGATTGAGCCCGTGCACGATGACGCCGACCGAAAGGCCGAGGAAGCGGTAGATCTGCCCCATCCACTCGGCGTCGCGCTTGGCGAGGTAGTCGTTGACGGTGACGACGTGGACGCCGCGGCCGGTGAGCGCGTTCAGATAGACCGGGAGCGTGGCGACGAGGGTCTTGCCTTCGCCGGTCTTCATCTCGGCGATCGAGCCTTCGTTCAAGACCATGCCGCCGACGAGCTGGACGTCGAAATGTCGCTGGCCGAGCGTCCGCTTTGCGGCTTCGCGCACGGTCGCGAAGGCATGCGGCAGGAGCTTCTCAAGCGCCACGCCCTCGGCAACCTGTTGTCGGAATTCGCTCGGTCTTCGCCTTGAGTTCGGAATCGCTCAGGCCGCGAATATTCGGGCTCCAGGGCGTTGATGGCGTCGACGGTCGGCTGGTAGCGCTTGACGCGTCTGTCGTTTGCCGATCCGAAGACCTTACGGCCCAGAGCATCCAAGCCAAGCATGCGATACCTTTCCGATCAGCGATACGTCGCCGGACTGCGGCCGGTGTCCGTCAGCAAAGCTCGCCCAACTCGCAAGCTTGTGTTGAGGTCAAGGGGCGGCTAATGCCGCACGAACGACGCCCGGCAGTGGACTGCGGGACCCGCGACAGATAAGAACGGGCCAAAGCTCTGTCAACGCTGGCGTTTGGGCCAATCGGCCGCGCTTGCCGCCCCGTGAAGGAGGGGAAATGCCCCGCATGTTGAGAACCCTCGCAGCCGTTTCGGCGGCATTTGTCGTGTTGTCCGCCGCAAGCGTCAGCGTCCGCGCCCAGGATGCGACGCCCGCTGCTCCGGCGGAGGCGGCCGCTGAGCCCGCGCGCGATCCCGCCGCGGTGGTTGCCAAGGTCGGAGACGAGACGGTGACGGAGCGCGAGGTCGTTCTGGCGAAGGACGCGTTTGCCGACGAGCTCGCCAACGTTCCGCAGCCGCAGCAGCGCAGCGTCCTCGTCGACGCGATCGTAAACCTCAAGCTTCTTGCGCTGGCGGCCAACGAGGCGGGGCTCGGAGAAGGTCCCGACTTCGACGCCCGGCTCGCATTCCTCAGGCTGCAGGCGCTTCGCAACGCCTATGTCGAGCACACGATCGTGAACGGCCTCACCGACGAGGAGCTGCAGCAAGGCTACCAGACGCTTGTCGTCCAGCCCTTCAAGCCGGCGCAACAAGTGCACGCGCGCCACATCCTCGTGGAGACCAAGGAAGAGGCGGAGAAGATCATCGAGCAATTAAAGGGCAACGCCTCCTTCGAGGAGCTCGCCAAGCAGTCGAAAGACCCGAGCGGCCAGAACGGCGGCGATCTCGGTTTCTTCGGCGAGGGGCAGATGGTGCCGGAGTTCGAGAAGGCGGCCTTCGCGCTCGAGCCCGGCCAGTTCACGCAGGAGCCCGTCCAGACCCAGTACGGCTGGCACGTCATCAAGGTTGAAGAGAAGCGCATGAGCGAGCCGCCGGCCTTCGCCGACGTCGAGAGCCAGCTGCGCAATTACCTCTTGCGGCAGAAGTTCGAGACGGTGCTCACCGCACTGCGCGACAAGTACCCGGTCGAGATCGTCGATCCGACGGCCGGGCCGCAGGCGCCGGCAGAGGCCCCGGCTACAGGCGAGCCGCCGAAGCAATAGGCAGCCGGCTCACGAAGGCGATGGCGGGCAAGATTTCGCCGTTCGCGCCGACCTCCTTTCCGAAGGCTCCGGCGCTTGAAGGCATCCGTCTTGCGACGGCCGAGGCCGGCATTCGCTACAAGGGACGGACGGACCTTCTCCTCGTCCGCTTCGATCCGGCGGCGACGGTCGCCGGCGTCTTCACCCAGTCGCGTTGCGCCTCTGCGCCGGTCGATTGGGACCGCGACCGCCTGAAGGGCGGCGGAAAAGCGCGGGCGCTCGTCGTCAATTCCGGCAACGCCAACGCTTTCACCGGGATGAAAGGCCGCCAGGCCGTCGAGGCGACCGCCGACGCGGCCGCGAAGGCTCTCGGCTGCGACGCGGACGAGGTCTTCCTCGCCTCGACCGGCGTGATCGGCGAGCCGCTCGACCCGAAGCCCTTCGCCGAGCATCTCGGGCGGCTTGCCGCCGAGGCCCGGCCCGGCGACTTCCTCGACGCCGCGCGCGCCATCATGACCACCGACACCTTTCCGAAGCTCGCGACGCGGACGCTCGCGATCGGCGGCGGCGAGGTCGTGATCAACGGTATCGCCAAGGGGTCCGGCATGATCGCGCCCGACATGGCGACGATGCTCTCCTTCATCTTCACCGACGCGCCGATCGGGCCGGCGGCGCTCAAAGCATGCCTCGACGACGCCGTCGGCGGGAGCTTCAACGCGATCACCGTCGACGGCGACACGTCGACCTCCGACACCGTGCTTGTCTTCGCGACGGGCGGGGCGGCGGCGCGTGGCGTGCCCGACCTCGACCAGGGCGGCGAAGCGCTTCAGCGTTTCAAGGCGGGCCTGTCCGATCTTTGCCTGGAGCTTGCGCAACAGGTCGTGCGCGACGGCGAGGGCGTGAGCAAGTTCGTGGAGGTGGCGGTGAGCGGCGCGGAATCCGACGCCTCGGCGAAGCGGATCGCGCTTTCAATCGCCAACTCGCCGCTCGTCAAGACGGCGCTTGCCGGCGAGGACGCAAATTGGGGCCGCGTAGTGATGGCGGTCGGCAAGGCGGGGGAGCCTGCCGACCGCGATCGCCTCGCAATATGGTTCGGCGAGCATCGGGTGGCGCACGAGGGCGAGCGCGACCCGAGCTACTCGGAGGCGGTGGTCTCCGAATACATGAAGAGAAGCGAGCTCGTACTTCGCGTCGATCTCGGGCTCGGCAGCGGCAGCGCCACGGTGTGGACTTGCGACCTCACTGCCCAATACATCGCCATCAATGCCGACTACCGGAGCTGACCTCCCTCGCGGACCCCGTGCCGGCCTTTGGCGCGGCGCGGCGCAGGCGTGGTCGTCGCGCTTATCGGTCTCACATCCTGTCGGCAGGAACGCGACTGGCGCGCGGACGAGACGGCACGTGCGGAAGAAGCGATCCGTGCGGAGGTTGGCGACCCTGCTGCTTCGTTCTCGAACGTCCAGGTCACGGGCGACGAGCGGACGGGCCAGATATGCGGGCAGGTGAAGCCGAAAGCCGCGTTTCAGGCGCGCTTCATCGTCTACATAGATGGCACGGCCGGTCCCTATCTTGCGGCCGGCGAGGGGCAGCATCCGATCCCGAACACAGTTCGAGGCCGCTTGGCGCGCAGACTGCCTGGGCGAAGGCTATAAGCCGGGATAGCTGGGCGGCGGGTGCTCGATTATGGAAAAGCCTCTTCTTCTCGTCGCCGCCTGCGCGTTGATCGACGCCGACGGGCGCGTACTCATCGCGAAGCGCCCGGAGGGCCGGCAGATGGCCGGCCTCTGGGAGTTTCCTGGGGGCAAAATCGAGGACGGAGAGACGCCGGAGGACACGCGTGATCCGCGAGCTCTTCGAAGAGCTTTCGGTAAGGATAATGAAACCCTGCCTCGCCCCCCTGACCTTCGCGAGTCACGATTATCTAGAATTTCATATTTTATTGGCACTTTTCGTCTGTAGACGATGGGAAGGGACTCCCGTGCCCAAGGAAGCCCAGGAAATCAAATGGGTTAGGGCGAACCGGCTCAGGGATTTCCCGATGCCGCCGGCGGACGAGCCGTTGATCAGCCACTTAGCGGATCTTCTTTGATAGTGGAGTAACCGCTTGCGACGCGATGTTCCAATCAGGCGCTACCTTGCCGACGAGGGGGGCGCCACTGCGATCGAATACGGGATCATCTGCGGGATGATTGCCGTGGTCGTGCTCGGCATCGCGGCGACCGGCGGCGCGCTCGACCTGCTCTATCAGAAGATGGCGCAGATCGCCGCCGCACTCCTGAACGGCGGCGGTGGTGGCGGCGGCTGACGCCGGCCGCGCTTCTTTAGTCTCGTTTTCTTGTTGCGAGCGCCTCGGCGAGGCTGACCTTGCCTGATCCGCGCTTTGCCGGCTGCTGCTGGCTCTCATGCGGCGCCCAGCCCGAAAGCGATACGATCTCGAACGTCGCACGGATGCGTCCGTCGGGGTCGCTGAACCGCTCGGCGTAGATCTCCGCCGCGCGAAGGAACAGCCCGCGGCCTGCCGGGCGGCGCTCGCGCTCAGGCAGCGCGTTCGCCGCGCCCATCGCCCGGAGATCACGGAAGAGGTCGAACGCCGAATCGTAGCGCACCGTCAGCACCTCGCGGTCGGCGACGGGAAGCGCGAAGCCGGCGCGCTGGAGGAGGGCGCCGAGATCGCGCACGTCCGCCGCCGGCATGACGCGCGGGCTTGCGCCGCCGCGAAGTTCGCTTTCGGCGGCAGTAAGCGCCTCGCGAAGCTCGGCGAGCGTGCTCCCGCCCGTCATCGCAGCGAGGAGAAGCCCGTCCGGCCTGAGCGCGGCCCTGATCTGAATGAGCGCGCCGGGAAGGTCGTTGGTCCACTGGAGCGCGAGCGCGGAGGCGAAAAGGTCGATCGAGCCCGGCGCGAGCGGCAGCGCTTCCTCGTCGCCGACGAGACCCGTCGACCCGACCTCCTGGAAGGCGGCCAGCCGTCTGCTCGAGCCTGACGACGCTCTCCACCTTGCCCGAGGCGAGAAGGGCGTCGGCGAGCGCGGCGCTCTGTCCGCCATGCGCGACCGCGACGCGAAACCGGCGCTCGATTGCGGCAAGCCGCTCGGCGAGGTCGGCGACGACATGGTCGAGCAGAAACAGCGGCGCGCGGCTTGCCGTCGCGGTGCGCGCGCGCGGAGACGGCGGCGCAGAAGTGCCTTGTCGGTGACCTCGGCGACCATGCGTGACCCGGTTCGAGCACCGCGATAACATGCTCCGATGCTCGCGCTCAAACGAGTCGACCTTGCCGGCGGTTTCCGCCGTGCCGCCGCGCTTGCGGCCGATCTGGTGTTGCCGCCGACCTGCCCGGCGTGCGGCGTCGGCGGTCGGCGACGGCCAGGCGCTTTGCGCCGGCTGCTGGTCGACGATCCGCTTCATCGAGCCGCCGCTCTGTCCGGTCTACGGCACGCCGTTCGCCTTCGACCTCGGCGAGGGCATCGTCTCGGCGGAGGCGCTCGCCGATCCGCCGCCGTTTCGACGGGCGCGCGCGGCGGCCGTCTACGGCGACGTCGCGCGGCGGCTCGTGCATCAGGTGAAATACTACGACCGGCCGCATCTTGCGCAGGTGATGGCGAATGCGATGCAGCGCGCCGGCCGGTCGCTGCTCGGCGAGTGCAGCTTGGTCGTTCCCGTGCCGCTCTACCGATGGCGGCTTTGGCGCCGGCGTTTCAACCAGGCGGCGTTGCTCGCCGCGGGCGTGTCGCGGCTGAGCGGCGTGCCCCACGATCCCTTCGTGCTTGAGCGGGTGAAGGCGACGCGTCAGCAGGTCGGGCTGACGGCGCAGCAGCGCGTCGAAAACGTGCGCGGCGCTTTCCGCGTCCCGGAGCCGATGCGCGCCAGGATTGCCGGGCGCGACGTTCTCCTCGTCGACGACGTCTACACCACCGGCGCCACGGTAAAGGCGGCGAGCCGCGCGCTCCTTCGGGCCGGCGCGGCGGCGGTCGACGTCCTCACCTTCGCGCGGGTGACCCGATGAACCGATCTTTTGCAAACGTTGTGTAAAAGCCTATATGACTGAGCAGGAACGCATTTCGACGAGTGCCGGGATGCCCAACGTCACGATCTACACGCGCCGCTTTTGCGGCTACTGCACCGCCGCCAAGGATCTCCTGGCGAAGAAGGGGGTGGCGTTTGAGGAAATCGACGCGACCGGCGCCCCGGAGAAGCGTAACGAGATGATCGAGCGCTCCGGACGATTCACGTTCCCGCAGATCTTCATCGGCGACCGCCATGTCGGCGGCTGCGACGACCTTTACGCCCTTCAGGCGCGCGGCGAGCTCGACGCGCTGCTCAAAGAGGAGGCCGCGGCATGAAGTTCAGGGCGGCGTGCGTTCAGCTTCGCTCCTCGACCGACGTCGCGGAGAACATCGAGACCGTCTGAGCGGCTCGTCCGCGACGCCGTCCGCGCCGGCGCCGACTACGTCCAGACGCCGGAGATGACCAACATCGTGGAGCGGAACCGCGCGTCGCTCGCCGCAGCCATCCAGCCGGAGCAATCCGACCCCGCCGTGAAGCGCTTCGCGGCGCTCGCCGCCGAGCTTGGCATCGTGCTCCACGTCGGATCGCTGGCGCTGAAAGCCGCCGACGGCAAGATCGCCAACCGCGCGCTCCTCTTCGGCCGGCGCGGCGAGGTTTTGGCGCGCTATGACAAGGTGCATCTCTTCGACGTCGATCTCCCGAACGGGGAGAGCTGGCGGGAGTCCGCCACCTATCATCCGGGCGACCGCGCCGTCGTGGTCGACCTGCCGTGGCTCCGGCTCGGCGTCTCCATCTGCTACGACATCCGCTTTCCGCAGCTCTACCGCGCCGAGGCGCATGCGGGCGCCGCCGCGCTCACCGCGCCGGCGGCCTTCACCAAGCAGACCGGCGAGGCGCACTGGCACGTTCTTCAGCGGGCGCGCGCGATCGAGAACGGCGCCTTCGTCATCTCCGCCGCGCAGGCCGGCCGTCATGCGGACGGCCGCGAGACTTTCGGCCATTCGATCATCGTGTCGCCGTGGGGCGAGGTGCTGGCCGAGGGCGGCGGCGAGGGACCGGAAGTCATCATCGCGGAGATCGATCCGGCGAAATCGGACGACGCGCGCCAGCGTATCCCGTCGTTGAAGAACGAACGGCCCTTCGCGCTGCCCGACGCCGACGAGCCGCCGGCGCTGAGGTCGGCCTCGTGATCCGTTATTCGCTCGCCTGCGCGAACGGGCACGAGTTCGAAGCCTGGTTTGCCGGTTCGGAGGCGTTCGAGACGCAGCGGTCGGAAGGCAGCATCGCCTGTCCGGCCTGCGGCTCGAGCGAGGTCGACAAGGCGCTGATGGCGCCCGCCGTTTCGACTTCGCGCAAGAAGACGATGCGTCTTGCCGCGAACATGCCGCAGCAGCAGGAAAAGGAAGCAATCGCCGCGCTACGCAAGCTGCGCAAGCAGCTGACGGAAAATGCCGACTATGTCGGCCCGAAGTTCGCCGAGGAAGCGCGGCGCATCCATTACAACGAGACGGAGGCGCGCGGTATCTACGGCGAGGCCTCGCCGGAAGAAGCGCGCGGGCTCGTCGACGAGGGGATCGAGTTCCACCCGCTCCCGACGCTGCCCGAAGAGCACAACTGACATCCTCGCCTGACCGTGACGGTCGACCGGACTCGCGCTCGCTCGCGACGCTTCACGTTCGCGTAAGGGGTCTTGCCGCGATGGCGTCTCGACTGGATTGTCGGAGAGCTCTCAGGGAGACGCGCTCATGAGATACGTCACGGCTTTCGCGACCATGCTGTTCGCAGCGCTGTCGCTCTTCGCGGGCGGTGCGAGCGCCGCGCAGAAGTCCGCGATCTTCGCCGGCGGGTGCTTCTGGTGCATGGAAGAAGCCTTCGACAAGGTGCAGGGCGTCGTCGCCACGACGTCCGGCTATACCGGCGGCAACAGCGCGAATCCCACCTACGAGGAGGTTTCCGGCGGCGGCACCGGGCATTACGAGTCGGTGAAGGTCGACTACGATCCGGCTCGGGTCACCTACGCGCAGCTTCTCGACGCCTACTGGCACAACATCGATCCCTTCGATTCGCGCGGGCAGTTCTGCGACAAGGGGAGCCAGTACCAGAGCGCGATTTTCGTCGGCGGCCCCGACGAGGAGGCGCTCGCGCGCGCAACCAAGGACAAGGTCGCCGCCCAGTTCAACATGCCCGTGGCGACGAAGATCCTGCCCGCCCAGGCCTTCTATCCGGCCGAGGGCTACCACCAGAATTTTCACGTCACGAACGCCGCCCGCTACAAGTTCTACAAGCTCGGCTGCGGCCGTGCCCAGCGCCTGCAGCAGATCTGGGGCAAGCCCGGGGCCTGAAACCGGGCGGATTCCCGCCGCCCGGCGTGGCAGCCCTGCAACGATTGCGGCCGGCGAATTCGCGACACGCCGAATTGCCTTGTCTCCCGGTTCCGGCGTAGCATTATCCAGCGCCTGAGGTGCATTGCCGCAGCCGGGCGGCTACGGGGCAGGGGGCCGGAGAGAGCCGTGATCGACAGACGATATTTTCTCGCCGGGGCGGCCAGCTCGCTGCTTGGCGCCTGCACCATGATCCCGGCCTCGGGGCCGCTCGCTTACGCTCCGGGCGAGGGCACCAATGTGCTCGTTCCGGCGACGGACGAGCCCTACAAGGTTCCGCCGGTCAATCTCAGCATCATTCCGGCGCAGTTTCACCGCCAGATCGTGAGGAACTCGACCGGCGAGGGGCCGGGCACGATCGTCGTCGATCCGGGTCAGCGATATCTCTACCTCGTCCTGGCCGACGGCCGCGCGCGCCGCTACGGCATCGGCGTCGGCCGCCAAGGCTTCGGCTGGAGCGGCACTGCGACGATCGGCATGAAGCGCAAATGGCCGAAGTGGTATCCGCCGGTGGAGATGCAGGCACGCGACGAGCGCGCCCGCCAGTACGCCGACGGCATGGACGGCGGTACCGATAATCCGCTCGGCGCGCGCGCCATGTATCTTTTCCAGGACGGCAAGGACACGCTCTACCGCATCCACGGAACGAACGAGCCGAAGTCGATCGGACACGCGGTCTCCTCCGGCTGCATCCGCATGCTGAATGCCGACGTCATCGACCTTTTCGATCGCGTGCCGGTCGGCACGAAGGTCGTGGTGCTGCCCGCGATGAACCCGCTCGCACGGCTGACCCAGTCGATGACAGATCCCGATGCGGATTGGCGCAAGGGCGTAAAGCGGCTCGCCGGCGGGCCGATCTGATCGAGCCTGTTGCCGGCGGGTTCGGCGCGAGCCTCCGCTTTCGACGGTTTCCAGGACCGCCGCCGCGCCGGCGTGGTGGCTACTTGCAGCCTCTGCGGACTATCCTCTCGTAGCGACTGCCGGTCCACGTCAGACCGATGTCGCGAAGAAGGTGGTCGTCGACCCCCTCCAGCTTCCGCGTCAGCTCCGCCTGCGCGCGGATTTCCCTGAGCGCCCTGATCCACCCGGCGAACCAGGCTTCCAGCCGGCTGACGAGAGCCGAAGGTCGCCGCGGCGTGAGTGAAACGTTGGCCATGGCCTTGCTCCTCATGTTTGCGGAGCGGAGTTAGGATGCGATACCTGCCAGCTCGATGTCATGATTGATCGGCGCTTTTTATCGCCGCGAAAATGATTGGCCGGCGGAGAATCGCGTGAATCCGCTGGAACGCGCACTGGCGATCCTGCTTCTGCTGACACGGCGGCGGCTCTTCCCGGCGTCGGACCTCGCGGCGCGCTTCGAGGTGTCGGTCCGCACCATCTACCGGGACATCGACCGGCTGATCGCGCTCGGCATCCCGGTCGAGGCGGAACGCGGGGCGGAGGGCGGATTTCGGCTCTCCGGCGACTACCTCTCGCCGCCGATCGCGTTGAACCGCGTGGAGACGACGGCGCTTCTCGTGGCGCTCACTTTGGTGCGGGGACTTGAGACGACGCCGCTGAAGAGCGACCTCGAAGCGGCGGAGGCGAAGCTCCTTGCCGCGCTGCCGAAAGCGGCGCGCGAAATCCTTGCGAAAGGCCCGAGCATCGTCGGCATCGAGCGGCCGCCCGATGACATATTTCACGGCCGGCGGCCGGCGGAGCGTCCGCTCGACCATCAGGCGGCGGTCGACAAGTTTCTCGAAGGCATCCTGACCCAGCGCCGGGTCGAGGTGACGCATCGCAATCCCTCCCGCCCGAGCGAGCGCGTGCACGAGATCGAGCCGCACGGCCTGATCTGGGATCGCGACCTCTGGTATCTCGTCGGGCGGTCGCTCGAAGCGAACGAGATCAGGATGTGGCGGGCGGACCGGGTTCTCTCGATCACGGTCACCGGAATGGCGTTCCGCCCGGCGCCGGACTTCGACGTCCGCGCGATGCTCGGCCGGCAGTGGCTCGAACGCGCGATGCGCACCTGGGACAGCGAGAAGGAGGGAAGCCGCATCAGCATGAGCGCCGAAGCGGCGTCGAGGCTCCGCCGCGACTGGTACTATCGCCACGCCGCCTATTTCGAAGCGGACGACGGGCGGGTCGTGATGTCGATACCGGACACCGATCCCGACGGGGTGCTTTCGCTTGTCCGCTGGCTCGGCGCGGAGGCTGAGATCCTGGAGCCGGCGAGCCTGCGCGAAAAGCTCAGGAGCGAGCTCGATGCGATCAGGCATTCCTATGGCTGATCGGAGCGCCGCAGGATTGCGGGCGGCCATGCGAGCCGCGGCGCTGGCCATGGCCCTATCTTGCCTGGTTGCCGGGATTGCGAATGCCGACACGCGCTGCCGTGGCGGGCAGAGCTTCGCGGGCTGGCTTAGAGAGCTTCACCAGGACGCCGCAAAGCAGGGAATCTCGAAGCGCGCGCTCGCCGCGCTCGACGGGCTCAGCTTCGACAAGCGCGTGCTCCAGCAGGACCGCGGCCAGCCAAGCCTTTCGCAAAGCTTCCTCGACTACCTCTACGGCGTCGTCACGAGCGAGCGGCTCGACCACGGTCGCGCGCTCCTCGCGAAGTACGCCAGCACGCTGGCGCGCATCGAGCGGGACTATGGCGTGCCCGGTCCCGTCATCGTCGCCTTCTGGGGGCTTGAGACCGACTTCGGCGGCTACATGGGGAACGCGCCGCTCCTGACCTCGCTTGCGACGCTCGCCTACGACTGCCGCCGGCCGGAGGCCTTCCGCGCCGAGCTGATCGGCGCGCTCCGGCTCCTCGACCGCGGCGACCTGACGCTCGGCGAGATGAAGGGATCGTGGGCCGGCGCGGTCGGGCAGGTGCAGTTCACGCCGACGAACTACCTGAAATACGCCGTCGACTATGACGGCGACGGCCGCCGCGACCTTGTCGCAAGCGTGCCCGACGCTCTTGCGTCGGGCGCGAATTATCTGAAGTCGATCGGCTGGCGCGGCGGCGAGCCCTGGCTTGAAGGGGTGCGCGTCGGCGCCGGCGTGCCTTGGCAGGAAGCGGCGCGCGAGAACCTGAAGCCGCGCGCGTTCTGGGCCGCCGCCGGCGTGACGCGCGCCGACGGAAGCGCGCTTGCCCTCCGACCGAGTGCCGGCGGCCCTGCTTCTGCCGATGGGGCGGCTCGGGCCGGCTTTCCTCGGCTACGCGAACTTCCTGATCTTCTGGGAGTGGAACCAGAGCTCGAACTATTCGCTCGCCGCCGCCTATTTCGCTACGCGGCTTGCCGGCGCGCCGCGGCTCGATCCGGGGAACGCGCCGGCGATCCTGAGCGCCGCGGAGATGCGCGAGGTGCAGGAGCGCCTGAGGGCGTCCGGCTACGAGGCCGGCGACCCGGACGGGCGGCTCGGAGAGATCACGCGCGCCGGCGTGAAGCAGGCGCAGCTCGCCTTCGGCCTGCCGGCCGACGGCTATCCGACGCAGGAGCTGTTGGAGCTTCTGCGGCAGCGCTAACCCTCTCCCTGGGGAGAGGGTGTCGCCGAAGGCGACGGGGGTTGGGACATTGCTGGCCTGAATTCCCTCATCCGGCTGCTCCGCAGCCACCTTCTCCCTGGGAGAAGGTCCGTTGACTTCACCGCGTCCTCGTCAGCGCCAGCCACAGACCGCCGCCGATCAAAACACCGCCGCTGATCCGCGACATCAGCTTCGCCGCGCGCTTCGAGATGCGGCGTCCGGCGCCGCCGACGAGGACGGCGTAGAGCCCGTCGGAGATCGACGCGACGACGACCGCGGTCGCGCCCATGATCAGCGACCTGGCGCGCGTAGTCGCCGCTCGGATCGATGAACTGCGGGATGAAGGCGCCGAAGAAGACGAGCGTCTTCGGGTTGCTGATCGCGACGAGGAAGCCCTGCAGGAAGAAGCCGACGCGCGGCGCCGGGACGTTCCGTGCCTCGCCGAGCGCGCCGGTCGCGCGGAACAGCCTGATGCCGAGATAGACGAGATAGGCGGCGCCGACGAGCCGCACGATCTCGAACCACCAGCCGAGCGCCGCGATGAGCGAGGCGAGCCCGACGCCGACGAGCGCGATCATGAGCGCGATGCCGAGCTGCGTGCCGGCGACGTTGAGAAGTCCCGCGCGCGTGCCGTGCGAGAGGCTGTTCGCGATGATCAGCGTCACCGTCGGGCCCGGCACGACGATGATGACGACGGTCGCGGCGAGATAGGCGAGATAGAGATGTAGAGCCATCGTCGGCGGCCTCCGGCCTACGGTTGCGCGCCCATGAAGTCGCGCTTGCCGATTTCGACGCCCTTGTGGCGCAGGATGTCGTAGGCGGTGGTCACGTGGAAATAGAAGTTCGGCAGCGCGAAGTGCACGAGATAGCTCTGGCCGCTGAAGCTGAGCAGTCCGGCCGCTTGTCAGCGTCAGCGTGATCTCGCGCTCCTCCGAGCCGTCGATCTCGGAGGCGGGAACGCTCCTGACGAACGCAAGCGTCTTGGCGATCCGCTCCTTCAGCTCGCCGAACGTCGATTCCGTGTCTTCGAACTTCGGGATCTCGCGGCCCGAAAGCCGCGCAACCATGCCCTTGGCGTGGTCGCTGGCGATCGTCACCTGGCGGACAAACGGAAGCATGTCCGGCGCAAGCCGCGCCTCGATCAATTCGGCGGGGTCGATGCCGCTGGCCTTCGCATGGGCGGCCGCCTTGTCGAGAATTGCGGAAAGCGCGGTCAGCATCTGCGTGATGGCGGGCACGCAGGCTTCGGACATGGAAAGCGGCATCGAGGTCTCCTGGAACGGGCGCCGCTTCATAGACCCGTCGCCGGGGGGACGCCAGCCGGCGGGCGTCCTACGTCTCGATCAGCCCGCGCTTCCTGAGAAGCGCGTCGGGCTCCGGCATCCTCCCGCGGAATTGTCGGTAGGCTTCCGCCGGCTCGCGCAGGTAGCCGGCGGAGTAGACGAAATCCTTGAGCCGCTTCGCCGTCTCCTTGTCGTAGATGTCGCCCGCCTCCTTGAACGCGGCGAAGCCGTCGGCGTCGAGGACCTCCGACCAGAGATAGCTGTAGTAGCCGGCGGCGTAGTGGTCGCCGGAGAAGACGTGGGCGAAATGCGGCGGCCGGTGGCGCATGACGATCGCCTCCGGCATGCCGATCCGCTGAAGCGCCGCCCTCTCGAATGCCGCGACGTCGAGATCGTCCGCCTCGCTCAGGCGGTGGAAATCGAGGTCGACCAGCGCGGAGGAGACGTATTCGACCGTGGCGAAACCCTGGTTGAAGGTGCGCGCCGCGATCAGCCGCTCAAGCATCGCCTCCGGCATCGGCTCGCCGGTCTCGAAGTGCACCGCGAAGCGCCTGAGCACCGCCGGCTCCTCCAGCCAGTGCTCGTAGAGCTGCGAGGGAAACTCGACGAAGTCGGTCGCGACGTTGGTGCCGCCGATCGAGCGGTAGGTCACGTCGGAGAGAAGCGCGTGGAGCGCGTGGCCGAACTCGTGGAAGAGCGTGCGCGCGTCCTCGAAGCTCAGAAGCGCCGGCGCGCCGGCTCCGGCCTTGGAGAAATTCATGACGTTGTAGACGATCGGGCGGATGTCGCCGGCAAGCTTCTCCTGGGAGCGGAAAGAGCCCATCCATGCGCCGCTTCGCTTCGAGGTGCGCGCGAAATAGTCGCCGAGGAAGAGCCCGACGTGGCGTCCGTCGGCGTCGGTGACTTCCCAGGCGCGGACGTCGGGGTGATAGACGCGGGATATCGGATCGCGGCTTGAACGACAGGCCGAAGAGGCGGTGCGCGGTGTCGAAGGCCGCCTCGATCATCTTGTCGAGCTGGAAATAGGGCTTGATCGCGCCTTCGTCGAAATCGAACTCCGCCTTTCGCCGCTTCTCCGAGTAGTAGCGCCAGTCCCACGGCGCGAGCGTGAAGTTGCCGCCCTCCGCCTGGACCAGGCTCTGCAAGGCTTCGCTCTCGCGATTCGCCTTGTCGCGCGCCGGGCGCCACACCGAGTGGAGGAGGTCGAGTGCGGCCTCCGGCGTCTTCGCCATCGTGTCGTCGAGGCGGAAGGCGGCGAAGTCCTGGTAGCCGAGGAGGTGCGCGCGCTCGATCCTGAGCTTCACCATCTCCACGATGATCGCGGAATTGTCGGTGGCGCCGCCGTTCTCGCCGCGCGCGATCCAGGCCTTGAACGCGGTCTCGCGGAGGTCGCGACGACTGGAGAATTGCAGGAAAGGCTCGATCGACGAGCGGGCGAGCGTGATGACGTGCTTGCCCGCCATGCCGCGCTCAGCCGCCGCGGCGGCCGCCGCCTCGCGTAGTGACGCCGGAAGCCCGGCGAGATCCGACTCGCCCTCAAGCACCAGCGCATAGGCGCGCTCGTCGGCGAGCACGTTCTGTCCGAACTGGGTGCCGAGCACGGCGAGCCGCTCGGTGATCTCCGCAAGACGCTTCTTCTTGTCCGGCGGCAGCGCGGCGCCCTGGCGCACGAACGCGAGGTGGAGACGCTCAAGCACGCGCGCTTGCTCTTTGGTCAGGCCGAGCT
Source organism: uncultured Actinomycetota bacterium (assembly GCA_963797455.1). GTDB lineage: Bacteria > Actinomycetota > Actinomycetes > Mycobacteriales > Jatrophihabitantaceae > Jatrophihabitans. The sequence goes on from CAWCPK010000003.1 coordinate 68,460, forward strand.
CCTTCTCGCGCTCCTTCAGCGCAGCGACGCGGCGGAAGAGCGGCTCGTTCAGAAAGATCGCCGAGCGATGCTTGGCGAGGACCGGGGCGATATCGCGTTCGATCTTCTCAAGCGCTTCGTTGGTGTCGGCGCCTGAAAGTCCGAAGAACACGGCGGAGACGTGCCGGAGCGTCTTGCCGCCGATCTCGAACGCGTCGACCGTGTTGGCGAAGGTGGGCGCCTCGGGGTTCTCAGCGATCGCGGCGATCTCCTTGTCATGCTCGGCAAGGGCCCGGTCGAAGGCAGGGCGGAAGTGCTCCGGCTTGATTTCGGCAAATGGCGGTGCGCCGAATGGCGCGGTCCATTCCGCAAGGAGGGGATTGCTGTCGGTCACGGGTCTCTCTTTTCCTTAGTCTAGCCGCCGGTATCGCCTTCATCTGCCGGAGCCGGGTTGCCGTCCGGCGCGGGCGCCGGCGATTCACTTGGCGCGCGGCGTCGTCTGGTCCGGCGCAGGAGTTGTCTGGTCCGGCATAGGCGCCTGCTCTTCTCCGGTCGCCGGCTCCTCCGGCGGCGGGGGAGGCGGGGCGCCGCCGCCGACAAAGCTTACGCCCTCGACCTTGCGCTCGTTGCCGCCCGGATCGACGGTCAGCGTCAGGTCGCAGCTCAGAGCCGCGGCGTTCGAGGCGCAGAGCGTCGTCAGCATGTCCTTCAGCGTCTTCTCGTCCGCCATGCCGCAGAGCACGCGAGTCTTGTCGGCGTCAGGAAGATGGATCGTCAGCACGCCCGACCAGTCGTCCGGATAGCACCAGGCGGTGGAGACGCATTCCTCGCCCGGCGCCTGTTCGTTGCAGTGCTCGCGCGCGCAGGAGAGCGCCTCGAACGGATCCTCGTGGCGGCAAAGCCAAGTGCGGTCCTTGGTCTGCGCAAATCCGATCCCCTGCGGGACGCGGTCTTTGGCGAAAGCCGGGATTGCGAGAAGCGCAGCAGCGAGGGCGATCGGGACGATACGCATCGCGGCCATATAGTCGGTGGGCGCGAAAAGCCCAAACCGCGCAATTGTCGCGCCGTTGACAAGCCGGCCTTAACGACTGCCTGCGAGGCTCCTGCCGGGAGCTTCAGCGATGGCCGTTTTCGACCTTGGATCACAGGCGGCGCCGGGCCGGCGCCTTGGGATCGGCGCGGCGGGGTTCTCGCTCGCCGCGATCTCGCTTTGGGCGCTCGTCTATCTCTCCGGCGTGTCGCCATGGCTCGGTTACGCCTGGCTGAAGCGCGACACGTTCGGCGCCGGCCCCGTTGCCATCGTCGGCGAGAACCGGATGGGCACCAGCTACGGCGTCTCGACCTTCGTCTTCTTCAAGGGTCAGGAGATCGTCGTCGACTACAACGCCGAAATACGCGCCGGGAGCCTCCGGTTCTACGTCTACGAGCTGGCGAAGAGCGGCGAGGGCGCAGGTTACTCGCACTACGTGACGGAGACCGGCGCCGGCGCGTGGACCTACCGCGTGCCGCGCACCGGGGTCTACGTGGTCGTGATCGAGCCATCGGTCGTGCGCGGCGCTGGCCGCGGCTACGACATGAGCTACCGCGTCTGGTGGGGCGCGCGGTGGGCTGCCTGAGGCTCGGCAATCCGTAGCCGGCCGAGGTTCGGCAGGAAGAACGTGAGGAGTCCGATCACCGGCAGGAACGCGCAGGCGCGGAATACGAAGTCGATGCTGGTCAAGTCGGCGAGCGCGCCGATGACGGCGGCGCCGATGCCCCCCATGCCGAAGGCGAAGCCGAAGAACATGCCGGCGATCATGCCGACGCGGCCGGGCATCAGCTCCTGCGCGAAGACGACGATCGTGGGGAACGCCGAGGCGAGGATCAGGCCGGTCGCGACCGAGAGCGCGCCCGTCCAGAAGAGGTCGGCGTAGGGAAGAAGGAGCGTGAAAGGCAGCACGCCGAGGATCGAGAACCAGATGACGAGCTTGCGCCCGAAACGGTCGCCGAGCGGCCCGCCGAAGAAAACGCCGCCGGCGACCGCCGCAAGGAAAACGAAGAGATAGATCTGCGACGCTTGCACCGAGACGCCGAACTTATGGATGAGGAAGAAGGTGTAGTAGCTCGTCATCGCCGCCATGTAGAAGAACTTCGAGAACGTCAGCACCATCAGGATTACGATCGAAGCGGCGACGCGTCGCGAGGAGAGCCCGTGGCTCGCCGCGAGCTTCGCCTTGCCGCCGCGCAGATGAGAGACGAATTGCTGCTTGTACCAGGTCCCGACGCCTGACAGGACGAAGATGGCGAGGAGCGCGACCAGCGAGAACCAGGCGATCGAGCCCTGGCCGCCGGGAATGACGATGAAGGCGGCGGCGAGCGGCCCAAGCGCCGTGCCGACATTGCCGCCGACCTGGAAGGTCGATTGAGCAAGCCCGTAGCGGCCGCCTGATGCCATGCGTGCGACGCGCGAGGATTCCGGGTGGAAGACGGCTGAGCCGAGCCCGACCAGCGCAGCCGCGATGAGGATCTCCGCGAAAGTCGATGCGTAGGCGAGGAGCAGGAGGCCGAGGAGCGAGCAGCCCATGCCGGCGGCGAGCGAGAACGGCTGCGGGCGGCGGTCGGTGTAGAGCCCGACGACCGGCTGGAGCAGCGAGGCAGTCACCTGGAAGGTGAAGGTGATCAGCCCGATCTGCGTGTAGGAAAGCGAGAAATGAGTTTTCAGGAACGGGTAGATTGCGGGGAAGAGCGACTGGATGGTGTCGTTCAGCATGTGCGAGAACGAGATCGCGAGCAGGATCGCGGTCACCGTCCTAGTCGCGGCCCCCGCCGATGTGGTGTCGGGGGTCGATTCCTCCACGGCACTATGCTTGTTCACGCGCGTCCCCGGCATTTCGAATCGGCCGCGTTCCATAGGCCGGTTCTCAAGGGCGCGCCAGTAGGACCGCCGCCACACGGTGTTGCAACCTGGGCGATTGTCTGCTGTCCTCGGGGGTCGGAATTCTGGCCGCAAGAGTGGAGGACCAAATGGGCGCTGCGCTCAGAACAATGCTTGGGGTGGAGAAGACGAAGACGGGCGCGAAGGGCTTCAAGAAGAAGAAGCTCGGCGGCAGCACATTCTACGTGGCCGATTGCGTCTCCTACACCGCGGAGCAGCTCGGCCTCGACGATGGCGGGCCTGCGTTCACACCGGGGATGCCGGTTACTGCCGCCAACAAGAAGTCGAGCCCGCGCTGGAAGAACGGCGTCGTGCCCTTCCGCTTCGTCAGCACGTTCACCAACGACGAAAAGAACCTCTTCAAGCGCGCGACGAAGATGTGGGAGGACGCGACGCACACCGTCCGCTTCGTGGAGGACAAGGAGAAGAAAGAGCCGACATTTGTGCGCGTCACCAGGATAAGCCAGCAGCAGAACATCGCCTCAAACGGCGCGGTCGCAGACGCGCATATTCAAATCGGGTTCTGGAACGTCGGCTCCATCGCACATGAGCTCGGTCACGTCCTCGGGCTCGCGCACGAGCACCAGCGTTCCGACCGGGACCAGTTCGTCACCATATCGGCCGCGGTTTCCACCAACGCCAACTTCCGCAAGCACGAGGACAGCGAAGACGATTTGCGCACCGACTATGACTTCGAGTCGATCATGCATTACGGCGAGAAGGTCATGTTGAACGGCGCCGCCGTGACCGCGCTGACGCCGAAGCACGGCTTCGAGAAGTTCAAGGGCAAGATGGGGCAGCGCTCGCGGATCTCCGCCAAGGACGCGGAGGCGATTGCCGCGATGTACGGATAGAGCGGAGCCGCCTGCGAGAAGCTCACCCCGTGTGCGTGAGCTTCAGCTCGTGCTCGACGGTCGTGGCCGGCCGGCCGATCAGCTCTTTCGCGAGCTCGCCGATGAGCTTCGCCTTCAGGGTCACATGGTAGTGGCGGCGGAGCTCGCCGAGCGTCCTTGGCGCCGCGACGACGACGAGGTGCGCGAACTTCCCTCCGATCGCCTGATGGTTGAGCCAGCCGACGACCGCGGCGGCGAACGCGTCCTCCTCGCCGGGACGATGGCCGGGGTTCGCGGTGCTGCTGCGATGCCGCTTGCCGGAGTCCTTGCTGTGGGCGTCGAGCTTCGGCGTCGGCAGCGGAGCAAGTTTCAGGCTCGTCTCGGTGCCTTGGTTGTGGAAAAGCTCGAGCGTGACGCCGTCGACAACCGCGACGAGCGTGTCGTGGGGGATGAGCATTTATTGAACCTCCGAGCGCGGACCGCGCGACCCTGCACTTTGGCGGAACGCCTGTCGGGCGCCTTGACGAAGGTCAATGGCGAAGCCCGCGGGGTGTGCGGCGTTAGGGGCCGCGCCGGAGCGGAAAATTCCGCTGATCCCGATGCCGGGAGAATCAGTGCGCAGGCTTCGGCACGTCGCGGCAGCTGACCGTTGTGCTGAAGAAAGGGGGCAGGGCGCTGACGTTGTCGTGCTTCGTGCAGACCCGCATCATGCAGTTGTTCATGAGTGCCGTGATGCGGATCATCGACTCCCCTTTTGTGCTGTCGGGACCGACGCCCATGCACCAATTGAAGTGCGCGAAGAAATCGCCGCTCCAGCGCCCGCCCGTGAAGTTGCACTGGCGGCTCTCGTTCTCCTTCTCCTGGCCGACCGCCAATGCGGCGTATTGCGCGCAGGCGTCGCGCTTGGCCTGATCGGCGGCGACCTTCTTGGCCGAGAGGCAGCCGGCGATCTGGTTCGCGCGGGCGACGTTCTCCTGCTTGCGCGCCGCCTCAGACGCGGTCAGGCACCAGTTGAAGTGAGCGGCATAGTCGCTCGACCATCCGCCGCCGGAGAAGCCGCAGGAATTTTCCGCCGCAGCCGCCGCCTCGCCGACGGCGAGCTGCGCGTAGCTCTGGCAGGCCTGCTGCGCCTGGACCGCCTTGTTCGCGCACTGCGTCAGGGCATCCTCGCGGGCTTTGTCCTCCGCGACGAGATTGGCCATCGTGGTTCCGGCGGCGGCGCACCAATCGAAATGCGCCTTGAAATCGTTCAGCCAGCGATTGCCGGTGAAGCCGCAGCTCTCAGCCGCATTCTGCTTGACCTCGGCGATCGCGGCGCCGGCATAGGCGTTGCAGTTCAGATTGGCGTCCGCGAAGGCGGAAGCAGGACTAAGGAGGATCGCTGCGACGAATGCCGCCGCTTGGATCGACGACGGTGTGTTCTTCCCCATCGGCGTCTCCGCCTGCTGTTCCTTGCGATGCCCGCCGTCGACGCGCTGCTGGCCGGCGTCGGTTTCCGCTCCGCTTGGGGCTCGGCGCGCCGTTCCGGCGCGTGCCCAAACGCAATCTTCACGCCGGTTTCGGGTTTTTCAAGGGCATCGGCTCCGTGCCCCGTGAGGGCTCAGACGAAGATCGTCTTCGCCTTCTTGAAGAACTGCTCCGCAATCTCAAGTCCCTCGAGCCGCGGATTGATGAGCTTCCTGACCGCCTTCACGGCGACAACGTCGCCGCTATCGGCAGCGGCGTTGATCTTGTGGTCCGTCCAATAGACGAGCGCGGCTTTGAAGCCCGGGCCCGGGTCACGCAACGTGTCGGGGTCGTCCTCATGGCCGGCGGCACGGAAGTTCGTCCGCCCCGTCGTCTGGATGAAGCCGCTCCCGCGGTAGCGCCACCCGTCGCCTTCTTTCTTGTTGCCGAGGTTCTTCTCGCCCCACTTGCCGCCGTAGACGAGGTTCGGCGATCGCCTCCTGCTCGGCCGGATGTCCCGGCCGGCGCCCGAGCCTCTGGCAGTCGGCATCGGAGATGCGCGCCTTGCTGAAGACCTTACGCAGCCGTTCCACGGAGTAGTTGAGGCTCTCCGCGATCGAGCCGAGGCCGCCGGTCTCAACCCCCATCTGCGCGAAGAAGTGTTGCACTCGCCGCGGCGTATTGATCCCGGCCGCTTCGGCGTGAGGCCAGTTGTCGAGGATCGCCTTCATGAGGACGCCGTCTGCTTTGGCGGAGAATCTCTTGATGCGATCGGCAGTGACCTGGACCATGGCTTCCTCCTCGCAACGACGCCGCTTCTTCGTCGCGCCGGCGTCTGAAAGCGGCGCGGAGGATGCCGTTTCGGTCGGCGGAACGCAATCTGGCGTGGTGCGCGCGCGGAGGGGAGAGGCGGCGCCCTCCGGCCTTGGCCGAAGGCCGGGAGCGGGCGATAGTTCGCCATGCCTTCCGAAGAAGAGCGATTCTATGCCGACCTCGGCCCCTACAGCGACCTGGTCGCCGCGGCGCGGACGCTCGGACCGCTGTTTCCGGCCGAGCCGCTCGTCGCGCGAGGTGGCGCGCAAGGTGCTGCGCTTCACGCTTGGCGACGAGCAGCCGCACGACCTTGAAGTCGTGCGCGCGTGGGAGAGCGACGGCGTCTCCGGCGAGGAGCTGTCATGGTCGGTCGGGTTCGGGCCGAAGACCCGCGCCTTCCTGCTGAAGCCCGCCGGCGCGCGGGGAAAGCTGCCCGGCGTCGTCGCGCTTTACGACCACGGCCACTTCAAGTTCTACGGCAAGGAGAAGATCGCCGACGGTCCGGAGGGGCCGCTCGACGCCGTCCGGCCGTTCCGCGAGACTTATTACAGCGGCCGCGCCTTCGCCAATGCGCTCGCGCGCGAGGGGTTCGCGGTGCTCGCCCACGACACGTTCCTCTGGGGGAGCCGCAAGTTTCCGCTCGAGGCGATGCCGGAGGGCGACCGCGCGCTCGCCGATCAGATCGGCGCGACGCTCGGCCACGGCGCGATCGACGCGGAGGTGCTGCGCTATCACGGCGCGGCTTTCCTGCACGAGCACCAGATCGCGAAATACCTGAACATCCTCGGCACGAGCATGGCCGCCGTCACCGCCTACGAGGACCGCGTCGCGCTGAACCTTCTCGCCGCGCGCGACGATGTCGACGCCAAGCGGATCGGTTGCGTCGGCTTCTCGGGCGGCGGCCTTCGCGCGGCGGCGCTCGCCGCGACCGCGGATGGGCTCGGCGCGACCGTCATCGCCGGCATGATGGCGACCTACGAGGCGCTGCTCGACAAGCACGTCGTGCCGCACACCTGGATGCTCTTTCCGGCCGGCCTCGCGCAGGCCGGCGACATGCCCGACCTCGCGGCTTGCGCCGCGCCGACGCCGCTCCTCGTGATCTATGCGCTTGAGGACCAGCTCTTCACCGAGAAGGGGATGCGCGACGCCGACGCGCGGATCAGAGGCATCTACGAGCGGGCCGAGGCGCGCCGGAGAACTACCGCGCGGAATTCTATCCCGGCCCGCATCGGTTTGATCTGGAGATGCAGGAGAAGGCGTTTCAGTGGCTGAGCGCGACGCTCGGGTAGCACGGAACGTCGCCGGAGGGGTGCCGCCGGATCGAGAGATCGTTTCCATCGTCGTCATTGCCGGGCTTGACCCGGCAATCCACTCCGCAACGACCGAAGCTTGCACGACGCCTACGGAATGGATGCCCGGATCAAGTCCGGGCATGACGAAGCAAAGTGGTCCGAGCCAAAGCTACTCGCCGCTCAGATAGCTGCGGTTCACCCAGCCTTGCCTGCCGTCGACGCGGATCTTTTGCCAGCTCCCGTCTGTGTAGGGCAGGAAGGCGATATCGCATTGGTCGTGGTCCAGCTCGGCGAGGATGCGCGACTGCGCCGAGGGGAAGGCGCGGAGGTTCAGCACGTCGTCGGGCGCGACCCCGGAGACGCAGTAGAGCGCCGGCGACACCATCGCGAGGTAGCGCCGGTGCGCCCAGCCGAGCGAATGCCCGTCCTCGACCGGGCACCAGTTTCCCTCGCACTCGTCGTTCACGCGGATGCCGCAGTCACCGTAGCGCTTCTGCGCCACGACAGGGGCGCTCGAATTCGGCGCCTCGCGCATGTTCAGCACATCGTCGCTCCGCACGTTGACGACGCAATGCTCCTCGCCGGTGACGACCGGATCGGCCTTCGCCACGCCGACGAGGGCCGCCGGCGCGATGATGACGGCGAAGAGGGTAGCGCGCAGCAGGCGCCGATGTGCGGAAAGCATGGGCATCTCCCTGGAATCTGGTGTTCTTGAACTTGGCAGACGCCTTAGCACCGAACGGGCTCCGAACCGATGAATTGCGGGTTCACTTGGCGTTCATTCGGGCGGAACCTTCCTTCCCCCCATGCGCTCGATCGGGTCATGTCGAGGCCTTCCACGGCGAAGCGAAAAATGAGTGGCAAGAGGAGAGGGTGTCGCCGGGGGCAACGGGTTCTCCTGTACCAAAGCGCTCATCGCCAAGGATAGTACGCTTCAATCAGCGCACCGGTGAATTGTTGCTCAAAGACCGCGAGTTCCTGGTCGATTGCGTGCATCTCCTTCGGATCGGCCCAGTGGGACGGGCTCGCAGGGTGAGCATCAAGGAACTTTAGCCGGGCCCAGCTGGAGGATGCGTAGTGACCTTGGCGAAGTCGCCGCGCTCGAAGAGCCGCAGTGCCCGCTCCTGCTCGAGCGGCGGCAGGCGTTTGACGAATGAGCGAAAGCCGGAGAAGAAGTTGTGCTGCTGCCAATCTACGCTCATCGAAATCGGCTCAAGGACTTGGGGCAAGTAGGCCCCGAAGGCAAGCTTTCGCAGCAACGACTGCGCCGCCTCCGTGCCGCTGACGCGGGTTGCCGCGTAGTCGGCCATGAACTCCGCCTCCTGGGCGATTTGCCAGAGCAGGACCAGCATAGCGTAGGCGCTCCACCGGAAGGCCCTGGAGAGCGGTGTCAGGATCGGACTAAAGAGGAGGGAAAAGGTGTCGTTCGGATCAGGCGCCAGCATACTGGAGACACCGGCGAGATTGCTGATTGCGTTGAAGACGAAGCCGTGTGCGAGTGTATCGCCGTGCTGGCCATGCGCGAACTCGTGGCTGATCAGAGCAACTCTCTCCTGAGGCTCTAGGATCGTCCAAAGCGAAAGACCGATCGTGACGATCGGCCGGCCCGGCACACCGGCCTTTTGGAACGAAGCGTTGAAATCGCCGTCGACGACCAGTGCATGCGCGGGCGGCGCGTTGTTCTCGGCGGCAATCCGATCGACAAACGCATAGAGGCGCGGAGCGTCGGCGCGGTCGAGAAGTCGTTTGGCATTTGATTGAACTCGTGGCCTGAATACCCAGGCGCCGAGGAAGAACACGGCGCTCCAGACGAACGCCCACACCTCCGGCCAGTTCGCAGCGAGAAGCCAGATGCCCGCGGCTACAAGAGCGAGTGGGAAGCCATTCACAACGAGAGCTAGAGCGAAAGCGACCACTTTGCCCAATGTCCATCGCTTTCCAAGCGAATCGGGATCGCGCGTGACTAGGTACTCGAATTGCTTCTTCGCATAGCGGCCGCGGGCCTTATCAATCAGTTCGTCGAGCGCGGTTCGCTTCCACTCAAAGAAGGTTGTCTCGGCCTCGATGTTCCAGTTGCAGGCCGGACACCAAGGTGGAAAGGAATCGGAGTCCGGAAGCTCCTTTTTGCAGCTCGGACAGGTCTTGCCTGCCATGTCTCCGCCCCACTGGAGGTCGAAGTCTACTCTATCTAGTTGTAGCGGGTTAGTCGCTTTAAGCCAGACGGGATATCCCCGTTCGACTAAGCGCCGTTGCTTCAGTGCCAGCAAAAAAGGCCCAGCAGAGCCGGGCCCTCGCTTGTCCGGAACCTTAGCTACACCCGCTCGTCGCTCCGCACGTGTCGCACTTCAGGCACGTGCCGTTCCGGACCATCGTGAAGTTGCCGCACTCGCCGCAGGCTTCGCCCTCGTAGCCCTTCATGCGCGCCTCGGCCGCCTGCTGCGCCTTGGCGGAAGGAGCGGCCTTCCCCCCTCCCTGACCCTCCCCCGCAAGGGGGGAGGGGAGATGCTCGTGCTCGTGGCGGTGCGTGGCGAAGCCCGCCGGTTCGTTGGACGTCTCGGGCTGCGTCTCGCGCTTCAGCGCCGTCGCGCCGCCGGAGCCTGAGCCCGACGATCGTCTTCGCCGAGGAGATCGCGGCGACCAAGCCGGACTGCGCGAGCTTGGCGGGCGAGGAATGCGCGCCGCCCCATGCGATCCGGCCGGCCCGCCGCCGCCCTTCGATTCGCCGCGCGCGTCCCCCGCGCATCGTTGTCGAGCAGGCGGAAGCGCCCGCCCTGGCCGCGCACGAAGCCGTTCGAGACGGGCGCCGGCGCGATTTTCTCCGCCTCGACGCCGCGGCCGATCGTGGTCGAGCCGATATCCTCCGGCTGCACATGCGCGAGGTCGTGGCGGCCGAGATAGGAGACCGCGAGCTCGCGGAAGATGTAGTCGAGGATCGAGGTGGCGTTCTTGATCGTGTCGTTGCCCATGACGACGCCCGCCGGCTCGAAGCGCGTGAAGGTGAACGCCTCCACGTATTCCTCGAGCGGCACGCCGTATTGCAGGCCGAGCGAGATGGCGATCGCGAAGTTGTTCATCATCGCGCGGAAGGCGGCGCCTTCCTTGTGCATGTCGATGAAGATTTCGCCGATCCGCCCGTCGTCATATTCGCCGGTGCGGAGATAGACCTTGTGGCCGCCGACGATGGCCTTCTGCGTATAGCCCTTGCGCCGGCCGGGAAGCTTCTCGCGCCCGCGGACTTCGCGTTCCACGATGCGCTCCACGATCCGCTCCGCCATCGAGGCGGCGCGGGCGGGGGCGGTCGACGCGATCAGCGATTTCCAGCGCCTCCTCCTCGTCCTCCTCGTCGTCGGCGATGAGCGAGGCGTTGAGCGGCTGCGAGAGCTTGGAGCCGTCGCGGTAGAGCGCGTTCGCCTTCAAGGCGAGCTTCCACGACAGCATGTAGGCGTCCTTGCACTCCTCGACCGTCGCATTGTTCGGCATGTTGATGGTCTTGGAGATGGCGCCGGAGATGAACGGCTGCGCCGCCGCCATCATGCGGATGTGGCTTTCCCATGTGAGCGAACGTTTGCCGAGCCGGCCGCAGGGGCTCGCGCAGTCGAAGACCGGCAGGTGCTCCGGCTTCAGATGCGGCGCGCCTTCAAGCGTCATCGCCCCGCAGACGAAGACGTTGGCGGAGTCGATGTCCTTCCTGGAGAAGCCGATCTCGGCGAGGAGGTCGAGCTGCGGGTCGGCGAGCTGCTCGGCGTCGAGGTTCAAGACGTCGCGGCAGAAATCCTCGCCGAGCGACCACTTGTTGAAGGCGAACTTGATGTCGAAGGCGGCGGCGAGGCCCTTCTCCATCTCGACGAGCTTCTCCTCGGTGAAGCCCTTGGCCTTCAGCGTGTCGTGGTTGATGCCGGGCGCGCCCTTCAGCGTGCCGCGGCCGACCGCGTAGGCGACGATCGCCTCGATCTCGGGAAGCGAATAGCCGAGCGTCGCCAGCGCCTCCGGCACCGCGCCGTTGATGATCTTGAAGTAGCCGCCGCCGGCGAGCTTCTTGAACTTCACCAGCGCGAAGTCGGGCTCGATCCCGGTCGTGTCGCAGTCCATGACGAGGCCGATCGTGCCGGTCGGCGCGATCACCGTCGCCTGGGCGTTGCGATAGCCGTGCTGCTCGCCGAGCACCACCGCGCGGTCCCACGCGGCGACGGCGCGCTCGAGAAGATTCTTGTCCGGGCAGTTCGCGTGGTCGAGCGGCACCGGGTTGGTGTGGAGATGCTCGTAACCGTGGCCCTGGCCGCGCGCGGCGCGGGCATGGTTGCGCATGACGCGAAGCATCACCTCGCGGTTCCGCTCAAACGCCGGGAAGGCGCCGAGCTCGCTCGCCATCTCGGCCGAGGTCGCATAGGCGACGCCGGTCATGATCGCCGTCAGCGCGCCGCAGATCGCGCGGCCTTCGGGCGAATCGTAGGGGATGCCCGAGGTCATCAGGAGCCCGCCGATATTGGCGTAGCCGAGGCCGAGCGTGCGGTACTCGTAGGAGAGCCGCGCGATCTCCTTCGACGGGAACTGCGCCATCAGCACGGAGATCTCGAGCACGATCGTCCACAGCCTGACCGCATGCTCGTAGGCGACGGTGTCGATCAGGGCAGTCGGCAGGTCGGCAGTCGGCAGTCGGGATTCGTCCTTTTCCGATTGCCCATCTGCCGATTGCCGATTGCCGTTACGGAACTGAAGCAGGTTCATCGAGGCGAGATTGCACGCCGTATCGTCGAGGAACATGTACTCCGAGCACGGGTTCGAGGCGATGATCTCGCCGTCGGCCCGGCAGGTGTGCCAGTCGTTGATCGTCGTGTGGTACTGGATGCCGGGGTCGGCCGATTGCCACGCGGCCTCGCCAATCGTCTCCCAGAGATCGCGCGCGGGGAGCGTCTTCGCGACCTTGCCGGTGATGCGGAAGGTGAGGTCCCAGCTCCTGTCGTCTTCCACCGCGCGGAGAAACTCGTCGGTGACGCGGACGGAATTGTTGGAGTTCTGGCCGGAGACGGTGAGATAGGCCTCCGAATCCCAGTCGAGGTCGAAGATCGGGAACTCGATCTTGGAATAGCCCTGCTTGGCGAACTGGATGACGCGCTTGATGTAGTTCTCCGGCACGTTCGCCTTCTTCGCCGCGCGAATCTCGCGCTTCAGCGCCGGGTTCTTCTGCGGGTCGAAGCAGTCGTTCCCCGGGCCTTCGCAGTTCACGCAGGCGCGCATGATCAAGGAGAGGTGCTTGGCGCAGGCCTTCGAGCCGGCGACGAGCGCCGCGACCTTCTGCTCCTCCTTCACCTTCCAGTTCACGTAATTCTCGATGTCGGGATGGTCGACGTCGACCACGACCATCTTCGCCGCGCGCCGCGTCGTGCCGCCCGACTTGATGGCGCCCGCCGCGCGGTCGCCGATCTTCAGGAAGCTCATCAGCCCCGACGACTTGCCGCCGCCCGACAGCCGCTCGCCCTCGCCGCGGAGCCGCGAGAAGTTCGAGCCGGTGCCGGAGCCATATTTGAAGAGGCGCGCCTCGCGCACCCAAAGGTCCATGATGCCGCCCTCGTTGACGAGGTCGTCCGACACCGACTGGATGAAGCAGGCATGCGGCTGCGGATGCTCGTAAGCCGTCTCCGACTTCGTCAGCTCCTTGGTCCAATGGTCGACGTAGTAGTGGCCCTGGCTCGGCCCATCGATGCCGTAGGCCCAGTGGAGCCCGGTGTTGAACCATTGCGGGGAGTTCGGCGCAGCCTTCTGCGTGGCGAGCATGTAGCGGAGCTCGTCGAAGAACGCCTGGGCGTCCTCCTCCGAGGAGAAATAGCCGGCCTTCCAGCCCCAATAGGTCCAGGTGCCGGCGAGCCGGTCGAAGACCTGGGTCGCGCTGTACTCCGAGCCGGACCGCTCGCCTTCGGGCAGCTCCGCGAGCGCCGCCGCGTCGGTCTCCGAGCGCCACAGGAAGGAGGGGACGGAATTCTCCTCGATCTTCTTGAGCCGCGCCGGCACGCCCGCCTTGCGGAAATATTTCTGTGCAAGGACGTCGGTCGCCACCTGGCTCCACGCCGCCGGCACCTCGATATCGTCGAGGCGGAAGACGATCGAGCCGTCGGGGTTGCGGATCTCGCTCGTCGCCTTCCGGAACTCGACCGTCTCGTAAGGCGACTGACCCTGCGTCGTGTAGTGGCGTTCAATCCGCATTTTGCCCCGCTCCATCCTCAACAACCGGACCGGGCGTCGCGCCCGTCCATACTACACCGGGCAATGTTGCCCGGCTCTGATTTCCTGGTTCGCCGCCCCGATTCTTGGGCTGCGCTCCCGACAGCCCAACTGTCTACATATAGAGATTAACAGACCGTTACGCACCACATTTTGTGTTTCAACACGCAAATTTCTCTCGCGCCGACCGATCGCTCCGTCAGCACCTCAACACGTCCAAACGCTGGATTCCGCCACCCGTCGACACGACTCTTGGCGGCAGAAGCGAGGCTAAGGGCGAGCCGGAGAGAGGGTCAAGTCTTGACAATTTTCAGGGGTGACTTGCAGCCGCTTTTCAGCGTCCCGATGTGCGTAGGGAGGAAAGCGGGGAAAACCGTGGCGTCTGGAGCGCGTCTCCCGCCCGACTCACTGCCGGCGCCCAAAAAGAACTTTCGCCCATGCACCTCTTTTTTTGCAGTGTCATGACACCGGCTTTGCGCCGGGCCGAAACCGCCTATAAAACCAGCACCGGCCGCCGGAGGCCGGATTTCCCAAACAGCGTCCGCCGATGGCTCCAACGATCCACATCCTGAATGGCCCGAACCTCAATCGCCTCGGGACGCGCGAGTTGGAGATCTACGGCTCGACGACGCTCGCCGACATCGAGGCGAAGGCGCGCGAACGCGCCGCGGCGCGCGGGTTTGAGGTCGTGTTCCGCCAGTCCAACCACGAGGGCGTGCTGGTCGACTGGCTGCACGAGGCGGCCGACTCGGCAGGCGTTGTCCTGAACGCCGGCGCCTACACGCATTCCTCGATCGCGCTTCACGACGCCATCCGCGCCATCGACGCGCCGGTGATCGAGGTGCACCTGTCGAATGTCTTCGCGCGCGAGGACTTTCGCCACCATTCCACGCTGTCGGCGGTTGCCAAAGGCGTGATCTGCGGGTTCGGTATCGGACTTATACCTCTTGGCGATCGATGGCCTCGCCGGGTTGCGGGCCGCCGCGGACAAACGGAAATAGCTCATGGCCGTGAAGAAGCCGGGCATCGACAAGGACCTGATCCGCGAACTGGCGGCGCTGCTGAAGGAGACCGACCTCTCCGAAATCGAGATCGAGCAGGACGATTTCCGCATTCGCGTCGCGCGCGGCGTCGCTGCCGCCGCAACCGTTGTCGCCGAGCCGCCGCCGTCGGCAGCGGAGGCGGCGCGGGTCGAGGGCGAGGCGGCGGAGCCGGCGAAGTCGCTCGCCGATCCGGCGCGCCATCCCGGCTGCGTGATCTCGCCGATGGTCGGCACCGCCTACCGCGCCACCGAACCCGGCGGAAAGCCGTTCGTGGAGGTCGGAGATACGGTCAGCGCCGGGCAGACGATCCTCATCGTGGAAGCCATGAAGCATATGAACGAAGTCGCGGCGCCACACGGCGGCCGGGTCGTCGACATCCTGGTGGAGGACGGCCAACCGGTCGAATACGGCCAGCCGCTCATGATCATCGAGTAGCGCATGCGCCTCGTTTCCCGACTAGCCGCGCACCTCCCCTGGTCGTCCAGCCGGGCAAAAATTCGGAGGCCGGCGACCAATCCCCGTCCCGGTGCGAGTCCGACTTGTGCCCGCGACTTATGCCCGGATCAGGTCCGGGCATGACGACGGCTGGAGGAAGGTTCCGCGCGGCGTCCGGCGCTTGAATGTTTAGCAAGGTCCTGATCGCCAATCGCGGCGAGATCGCGCTACGCATCCTCAGAGCCTGCAAGGAGCTCGGGATCGAGACCGTCGCCGTCCATTCGACCGCTGACGCCGAACGCGATGCACGTGCGCCTTGCCGATGAGAGCGTCTGCATCGGTCCGCCGCCGGCCTCAGACAGCTACCTGAACATCCCGAGCATCGTGTCGGCCTGCGAGATCACCGGCGCCGACGCCGTCCATCCGGGCTACGGGTTCCTGTCGGAGAACGCGCGCTTCGCCGACATCCTCGCCGCCCACGACATCGTCTTCATCGGCCCGACTGCGGAGCACATCCGCATGATGGGCGACAAGATCAGGGCGAAAGAGACGGCGGAAAGCCTCGGCATTCCGGTCGTGCCGGGATCGCAGGGCACGGTGCGCGAAGAAGGCGAGGCGGCGCGGATCGCCGCCGACATCGGCTACCCGGTGCTGATCAAGGCGGTGGCGGGCGGCGGCGGGCGCGGCATGAAGGTGGCGGAGCGCCTTGCCGATCTGCCGCGCGCGATGGCCATGGCGCGCGCCGAGGCAAGCAAGGCCTTTGGCGACGACGCCGTCTACATCGAGAAATATCTCGGGCACCCGCGCCACATCGAGGTCCAGGTGCTTGGCGACGGGAAGGGCGGAGCCATCCATCTCGGCGAGCGCGACTGCTCGCTGCAGCGCCGCCACCAGAAGATCTGGGAGGAGGCGCCGTCGCCGGCGCTCAATGGCGCGGAGCGCGCGCGGATCGGCGAGACCGTCGCGCAGGCGATTGCAAAGCTCGGCTATTCGGGCGCCGGCACCGTGGAGTTCCTCTACGAGAACGGCGAGTTCTATTTCATCGAGATGAACACGCGGCTCCAGGTCGAGCACCCGATCACCGAGGCGATCACAGGCATCGACATCGTCGTCGAGCAGCTCAGGATCGCCTCCGGCTCGCCGCTCTCGGTGAAGCAGGACAGCGTGACGTTCTCCGGCCACGCGATCGAGTGCCGGATCAATGCGGAGCATCCCGTGACGTTCGCCCCTTCGCCCGGCGTCATCACCTATTTCCACCCGCCGGGCGGGCTCGGCGTGCGCGTCGATTCCGCCGTCTACCAGGGCTATTCCGTGCCGCCCTATTACGACAGCCTGATCGGCAAGCTCATCGTGCACGGCCGCAACCGCGTCGAATGCCTGATGCGCCTCAGGCGCGCGCTCGACGAATTCGTCGTCGACGGCGTCCGCACCACGATCCCGCTCTTCCAGGAGCTCGTCGCCGAGCAGGCGATCCTCGACGGCGCCTACGACATCCGCTGGCTGGAGGAATATTTGGCGGCGCGTCCGGCCGAACCGGGTGGATGACGATGTCGCGGCGCAGCAAGGACCAGGACCTCGTCACGCCGTCGCTGCTTCTGCGCGCCTATGCCTGCGGCATCTTCCCGATGGCCGATTCAGTCGACGACCCGACGCTCTACTGGGTCGAGCCGGAGCTCCGCGGCGTCATCCCGCTCGATGCTTTCCACGTTCCGCGGCGGCTGGCGCGAACTGTGCGCTCCGACCGCTTCGAGATTCGCGTCGACTCGGATTTCGACGCCGTGATCGAAGGCTGTGCGTCGCCGCAGCCGGGTCGCCAGGCAACCTGGATCAACGCCACGATCCACCGCCTTTGCGCGGCGCTCTTTCGCATGGGACATGTCCACACCGTCGAGGCGTGGCAGGACGGGCAGCTCGTCGGCGGCCTCTACGGCGTGAAGCTCGGCGGAGCCTTCTTCGGCGAGAGCATGTTCTCGCTTGAGCGCGACGCTTCGAAGGTGGCGTTGGTGCATCTCGTGGCGCGGCTCAAGCGCGGCGGCTTCAAGCTTCTCGACGCGCAGTTCCTGACCGCGCACCTCGTGCAATTCGGCGCGGTTGAAGTCCCGCGCGACGACTACGTCCGCCTGCTCGATGAGGCGCTGGCCGAGAAGGCGACTTTCGCCGGCCCCGGCGACCCGCCGCTCAAAGGCGCGGAAGCGCTGGCGCTAATCGGCGAGTGATCCGCCGCGGCTGTGCCGCCGGCGCACATGAATGCGCCAAGTGACCGGTCTTCATGTAATATCAACTCGGCGCGCGGACCTACCTGCTGATAGAGGATGTCGCGGAGTGCACGCGCCTCGACGCCATGCAGCTCAGGGGATTTGCGCGGCCGATCGTCTGCTATCGCCTGAATGCCCTGAAGGGGCGATGCCGCCGGGGAAGGTCCTGTGACCCGCGTCGGCAAGCACGTCGAGGTCAACATCCCCGATGGGCGCCGCATACGCGAGGCGATAGAGGAGCTGCGCCGCATTGAGCACGAACTGGAATCCCATCTGGGAAGATAGCCGGACGGGGAGGCGGTCCCTTTAGTCCTCCGGCGCTTCATCCGTGGCGGGAAGCTCCGGCTCGGGCGCTGCCTCGGGCTCCGGCGTCTCCGGCTCCTCGCCCATCTTGAGCTTACAGTCGACGAGCCACACGTCGTAGACCGGGTGCTCGACCGCATGGAGGCCGGGGCTCGCGGCGAACATCCAGCCGGTGAAGAGGCGCTGGATCTTGTTGGCGAGCGTGATCTCGTCGACTTCCACGAAGGCGGTCGTCTGCGCCGGCTCGGTCGGCGGGCGGGTGTGACAGACGCGCGGCGTCACCTGCAGCGCGCCGAACTGCACCGTCTCGTCGACAATGACGTCGAAGGTGATGGTGCGGCCGGTGATCTTGTCGAGGCCGGTGAACTCGGCGACCGGATTGTTGATCGGCGCGGCAAAAGCGGAGGACGCGGCGCGCGCGAAGAGGCGCGAACCTCTGAGGGGAGTCGAGCGAGCAAGAGAGACTTCGAGGAGGGAGTAAGCCAGACGTTCCCCCCTCCCGAAATCCGTCTCGCACCGCTCATCGGATTTCGACCGCCCCTCAAGGGGGAGGTTCGGGTCGCTCTGCCGCCGCCTTCATCCAAGGCACCATCAGGCGCTCTCACCGGAGGTCCACGGCTCGTAGTCGCCCGTCACCTCCGGGCGCTTCTCAGCGCTCAGGATCGAGCCCTTCGGTCGGTAGGCGGCGGGGGTTCCCGTCAGGTTCGGCAGATGCGGCTTTTCCCAGGGATGCGGCTTGTAGCCGTCCTCGGTCGGCGGCACGTCGGTGCGGTGATGCATCCAGCCGTGCCAGGCGGGCGGGATGCGTGACGCCTCCGCCTCGCCGTTGTAGATGACCCAGCGCTTCTCGCCGTTCCTATCCCGGTAGTAGCGGTTCCCGAACTCGTCCTCCGCGACGAACACGCCCTTGCGCCACGTGAAGAAGCGCGTGCCGAGCGTCGCGCCGTTCCACCAGGTGAAGAATTCGATCAGAAAGCGCTTCATCCGCACACCGTCGCGCCGCATTGGCGGATCGCGCTGACCTTGGCCTGCAGCCCGTCAAAGCCGATGGCGCCCGGAACGATCTCCTTGCCGATCACATAGGAGGGCGTGCCGCTGACACCGAGATCGGTGGCAAGCTGATGCACCTCCTGCAGCGCGTCGGTGACGTCGCCGGTATTCGCGGCGACCTTCAGCGCGTCCGTGTCGAGCCCGAGGTCGGCGGCGACGCCGAGCGCCTTCTCCGCGCTCGCCTGGCCGGGGCGCGCGAAAAGCTCCTGATGGAAGGCCAGGTATTTGTCGGGCGCGAGCTTGCGGACGGCGACCGAGATGCGAGCCGCCGCGACCGAGCCGTCGGAAAGGATCGGGAACTCCTTCATCACCATCCTGAGGTCCGGGTTGGCGGTCAAGCAGCGCCGTCATGTCGGAGACCGCCCGCCGGCAATAGGCGCAGTTATAGTCGAAGAACTCGACCAGCGTGATGGCGCCGTCGGGATTGCCGAGCACCATCTGGTTCTTGGAATTGAAGATCGTGTCGGACTTCTCGGAGATCGCCTTGGTCTGCTGCTCCGCCAGTTCCTTGTCGTGCCGCTCCTGCAGCGCCTGCGACGCCTCCTCCAGCACCTCCGGATGGGCGAGGAGATATTCGCGGACGATCTGGCCGATCTCCTCCTTCTGGGCGGCGTCCATCTCGGCGCGGCTCGGGGCCGCCAGCAAGACCATCGCCAGGGCGGCGGCGAGGCGAAGGTATTTCGACATGCTCGATCCTCTCTTCATCGACCGGCCATTCATTCGGTCGATACGTTGCCCTTGGTCGGTGATTGGTAGCTGATAATGTCGTCGGCCTTAAGCCAACCCGGCGACCCGGTGGCGAATTTCGCCTGTGCCCGCCGCGCGAAAGTCCGCGCCGACTCGACGTCGCCGGCGATGAGCATGCCTTCGGCCGTGGCGAGCTCCGCCTCGGCGACCTTACCCTCCTGCTGGTAGGCCATGGCGAGGTTGCGATAACCGATCGCGGCGAGCGGCTCGTCGGCGAGGCCGGCGCGAAGATCGGCGATCGCCGTTCCAGCGTCGCCGGCGGCAAGCTCCGCCGCGCCGAGCATGATGCGGATCAGCCCGGCCTTGGGGGCCAGCGCCACCGCCTTGCGAAGCGGGGCGACCGCGGCGCTGGCCTTGCCGGCTTCAAGCAATGCCTGTCCCTTGAGCTTCGGTACAGCAATTTTCCGGCGTCGACATCGCCCGGCGGTGCAGCGGTGGACCTGGCGCACCGCGCAACCGGCCCCGGTGCGGCCACTCGACGAGCTGGCGGGCGCCGCGATCACCAGGTGGCGAACGGAGTGAGCGAACAAATCCGACGCGCCCCGCGAAACGCACACGCTCGCGACCTACACCGCCCGCGCTGGCTAAAGATAGCCGCGCGTTGGCCGAATCTTTTGGCAGATGCCGCATTCAGACAGGGATCGGCCATGGACCGCAGGAATCGTCGCACCCACGCGGGCGCCGACGATGGCGTCTGGACTTCGCGGCCGCTGCTGGCTTTCGCGGTGCGTGCGGTCGTGGTGCTGGTACCGATCGCGCTCGGGACGCTGACCGCCCGCTGGGTGGCCGGGCAGTTCCCCGCGACGGCGTCTTTGTGGCTGGTCGGCGCGGTATCGCTGCTCGCGGCGGTGATCATCTCGGCCGGCACGGCCCAGGTCGCGATACGCGCGCTGCCGCTTGCCGCCCTGCTGAAGATGACGATGATCTTCCCCGATCAAGCGCCGAGCCGGCTGAGGGTGGCGCGGCGCGCGTCGACCAGGGCGGAACTCGCCCGCCGCCTGCAGGACCCGGACACCGACACGCGGGAGGCCGCGTCCACATTGCTGGCGCTGGCGACCGCGCTCAGCCGGCACGACCGCATTACCCGCGGCCACAGCGAGCGGGTGCGGTTGTTCTGCGATCTGCTCGGCAAGGAGCTCGGGCTCAGCGACGCCGATCGCGGACGGCTGCGCTGGGCGGGGCTGCTCCACGACATCGGCAAACTCAGGGTCGCAGCCGCGATCTTGAACAAGCCGGGCGAGCTCGATGAGTACGAGCGGCGCATCATCGAAGATCATCCGGAACACGGCGCCCGCATCGCGCGACCACTCGCGGCGTGGCTGGGCCCATGGTTCGACGGCATCGCGCAGCACCATGAGCACTTCGACGGCACCGGCTACCCGCGCGGGCTCGCCGGAGAGCAGATCAGCCTCGCCGGCCGCGCCGTGTCGGTTCTCGACGCCTTCGACGTCATGACCTCGGCCCGCTCGTACAAGTCGCCCGTACCCACCGCCGCCGCACGCGCCGAACTGACCCGATGCGCCGGCAGCCAGTTCGACCCGGCCATGGTGCGCGCCTTCCTGTCGATCGCGCTGCCGAGGCTGTTGTGGACGATGGGTCCGTTGACGTTCCTCGTGAACGTGCCGTTCCTGCGCTGGATCCCCGCCGCTTCGGTGCGCACCGCTGACGCCGCGTCGGCCGGCCTGGCCGGAGCGTCCGGCGCGGTCCAGGCGGGCGCTGTTGCCGCGGCGCTGGTCAGCGCGCCGGTCAGCGCGGTCGCCCACGCCGCGGCGGACACCCACGCCACGAGCACGTCAGCGACGGCGCGGCAGGTCGCTGCCCCGACCGCCTACGGCCACCCGGCCGACGTCGCGGCCTCGGCCGGTGGCGCAGTGGCTGCATCCACGTCGGCAGCGGCACCGACGCCGTCGTTGCCGGGTAGGTCGCGGAGCGGGTTGACTCCGGCAGGGCAGGCCGAGAAGAGCGATAAGCCGACGCCGACGACTCCGCCCGGGCAGCCGAAGAAGAGCGGCAAGCCGACGACGCCGCCCGGGCAGGTCAAGAAGAGCGGCAAGCCGACGACGCCGCCCGGGCAGGTCAAGAAGAGCGGCAAGCCGACGACGCCGCCCGGGCAGGTGAAGAAGAGCAGCAAGCCGAGGCGACGGCCCCGCCCGGGCAGGTCAAGAAGAGCGGCGAAGCCGACACGCCGCCCGGGCAGGGCACGAAGCCCTGATCAAGCGCCGCACGATCACCGTTCGACCCCCTCCGCCGCGTGAACTCACGCGTCCGCCACGCCTCGCAACGCCTCCGCCGTCCTCGTGTCTGCTCACACCCGGACTACGCGCACTGCTGGCGGTTCTCCCGGTAGACCTGCACCGCTCGAGATCGCCGGCTTCATGACGACGCCAGAGCTGGACCTCGCGGTGGCAGCCGAACCGCTCAGCACGCGCGACTGGCTCATCGGCGGCGGCGACATCGGCGCCGTCGTGGAGCTGATCGAGCACGCCGACGCGTGTAAAGCTCGCGCTCCCGCAGGCGCCGGACGAACTGCAGTTCCCGACCGAACACCTGCATGGCGTGGCGACCGACGTCGTGCTGTGGCGGGTCCACCGCACCAGCGGTGACCACGTGGTCTCGTGGGACCGACTGCGTTACTGGGGCCCTACCAAATAGCGGCACGGGCCCTCCAGCGGTGCCCCCGGCAGGATTCGAACCTGCGACGCCCGGCTTAGGAGAGCCAATTTGGGGATCTTCAGGTGGTCTCGGCTTGCTTGGGCGAAGTGCCTGAAGGGCCTGATATTTGCTCGGCTGCAGGCATGTTGGACGACGTTGGTCGACGATGATCAACAACAGTCGTTTGCGGACTTCTTGCGGACTGTTTGCGGACCGACGGAGATCAACTTCGAGGAAATCGAACGTCGCGCCGCCCGGTGATCAGCTCCAGCGAGGTGACGTACCGGCCGTCGAGGTTGTGCAGATCGCGTCGCAGCCACTGGTTGAGTCCGTCGATGTCGCAGGCGGCGAGGCTGCCGGCGTCGGCGATCGCGTAGTCGGCCTGCATCGCCATCTCGTTCATGAAGCCGAGGATCTGACGGCTCGCGGTCTTGTCGATCAGGACCGGTCCGATGAGCGGTCCGAGGGTGTCCTCGGACAGGCCCTCGCTGGCGAGCTCGCGGCGGACGACGCCGGCGAGCCAGGTGTCGACCGGAGTGAGGTCGGCCTTGCGCACGTCGGCGACGAACACCCGGAAGAGGGTGTCGGCGTGGACGAGGAGCAGGCACTTGCGGCGGTCGAACCAGAGGACATTGAGGTACCACTCGTCGCCGCCCGCAGCGGGTTCGACAAGGTCGCGCGCGCCGAGCAGAGTGCGCGCCTTCGCCGTGCAGCGAAGGATCACTGGTCTGCTCCCTCCGACGCAGCCGCCCACGCAGCGGCGACTGCGACCAGCGCCTCCGCGGCTGTGATCGTCAGCCGCGTCTGGCCGGCCAGCTGTTCGCGCCACCGCTGCTCGGTTGGCGCGGATGTGAACATCCATGGCTGCGGTGCGTTGTGGGTCGGCCCGTGCGTGGCGAACAACTCGGCCGCCTCCGTGGTGATGTAGCCGCGCTGCGCCATCGCCCACAGATCCCAGAGGTCGCGCGGGGCAGCGCGGTCGTGCCACGCAACGGTCTTCCACGCTGCAAACGCGGGCGAGGTAGGAACGTGCAGTGCCGCGGGTGCCGCGTCGCGGAGCGCTGCTCGAGGTCCCGGATCTGCGTGGGCCACGGTTCGTAGCCACGGTTGTCGAGCAACTGGACGCGGACGGTGAGCCGGCCGTCCTGGGCCAGGAGGACGGCGGCGTCGGTGTCGCGGACAGCGGTGAGCCCCGGCGCCCAGGTGATCCTTCCGTGGCTGCGACGCAGGGCCGCGGCGAGTGTCGTCTCGAGTGCCGCTGCGAGGTCGCCCCGCGAGCCGAGTGCGATCAGATCGACATCCTCACTGAGCCGTCCGTCGGGCAGCAGGGTGCGGGCCAACGCGGTGCCGCCGAAAAAGAGCACCTCCTCGCGATCGGACCGACTGAGCGCCGCGAGGATGTGCGAGATCAAGTGATCGCGGCGGACCTGCTCGATCGCGACGCCGAACTGTTCCGCTACGGCGCGGGCCTCGGCGATGTCGAGCTCGGGCGCGGTCACGGCGTGCTGTCCGTGGCCCAGCCCTGCGCTCGCCGCAGCGACGCCTGTGCGCGTTGCGCTGTCGCAAGTTCATCCAGCACTGCAAGATCGGTGCGGGCAAGCAGGACGCGCACCGCGCTGCGGACCTCGCCCTCCGCATCTCCGAGACCGGGTCGGCGAGCCAAATCGAGCACCGTCTGCTCGGGCGTGGTCACCAACGTCGGACCGAGCTCGGTGCTCATGCGCTCGGCATCCAGGCGTGTGGTGTCGCGCTTGACGAACCGGACGGTCGCCGTGCGGTCAGCCAGCGCGATGGTGTTGCGCTGCGCAGGGACGGCGACCACCGCGGTGCCGATCGCGCGCGGGATCGCCCCATGCAGCCGAGCCGCCGAGACCCCCATCAGGATCGCGGCGCCGGGTCCGAAGTCCGCCGTAGCGATCCCGGCCGCCGCAGCCTCGAGCGCAGGCATCCACTCGGTGCCCACATGTTCCTGCGGCACCACGACGTAGTAACCGTGCGCCAGCCGGTGCAACGCACCGCGCCGTTCGAGCCGGCGCACCTCGACTCGTGGCTGGGCGTACACCCCGGCGGCCTGTTGCGGCCGCAGCGTCCGCAGCGGCAACCCGGCGAGCTCGCGAGGCACCGCGGACGTGCGCCGGGTGTCTGGCATCGGACCGAACCCCTCTCCGTGGCGACTCCGGTCATGATAGTACGAGATTCATGTGCTGCTAGCCATCTAATCTCGTACTGATAGCGACACACGGTTGAGCTGACATCGACCGCGGGACTGGGCCAGCGGATTCACCGCATCAGCCAGTGCATCTTGATGCGTGTCGCTGAATTCCGATGCGGTCCTGGCGGCGTGCGCAATGGGCAGCGATCGCCGATTCTTGAGTGCGGGGTTTGCTGGTGGAGCGAGAGCTGTAGCGGCGTTATGCGCGCCCTTGATCCAGTCGATCAAGTCCGGCGTGGCTCCTCATGTCGCCCGTCGGCTGGTATTGCCGGGCAGGGTCTAGCTGGATGCGGTGGAGGTTACGAATCCGCTGACCAGGCACTTGGCGGTGTTATTGAAGATGTCGCCATCCCCGGGATGGAACGGGTTGAGGTCGCTGCTGTCGAAGGACAGCTGGCCGTTCACGATCGTCCCGTTCGCCCGGGTGTAGGTGAACGACGTCTCGCCGTATGCATTTCCATCGCCGAGGGATTCGAGATGGCTTGCGCTGGTCGGGCCGAAGTCCGAATGGTGCAGCCCGTCGGCGCTGCCGTCGCCCGCGGAGTTCCACATCTCCGACGCCAGGTGGGCGTGGTTGACCGTGCTGGTCATCACGACCTCGAGGTCGCCGTTGGCACAGGTGGCTTTGAGCACCAGACCGCCGAGGTTCAGGATCGTCTTCGGGGTCGTGGAGTTGGTCGTCGGCGCGTAGAAGACCTTGCGGACGGTGAATCCGCCGACCTTGCTCGCGTTGGCGGCGAGGGTCGCCTTGCGCACCGTCCCGAGGGCCGACTCCTTGATCTGTGTCCCGGTCAGGGTGTTGTCGATCAGTTTGCGCCCGGCGATCGAGTGGTCGGTGATCGTGCTTCCGCTGATTGCCGCGGTCGCGTAGGCGGTGCCGCCCAGCGCGATGACGAGGGCGGCGCTGGCGACGATCAACGCCGGCGAAGGAAGAGAGAGTCTTGCTGGCATGGCGGGCCTCCGGTCGGATGTGGGACACCATCCGGCAGCCGGCCACGCAGCCGGTCCACGGGTGGTGATCGGGCGACGGTATTCCTCCACTGCCCCGGCTGCATGTCCGGTTGTCGCCATCCCTGCCGCCCCGGGGCCGAGTAAGTGGAAACCGTGGCACGTCAGTGCCCAGGAGTGCACCCAATGCCGATCCGTCTGTTCGTCGCCCCGTCATCGACCGACTGCGCTTGTCAGCGCGGCCGTGGCCGACGATCCGATACGCGCGGTGAGCACGACCAAGCCGAGGCTCACTGCGCCTTGATCAGGTGATCGCCGACTCGCGCGTTGGCGTCGTGGTGAGGTGGGCTGGGCGCGGCGGGGTCGTTATGTGGTGCACGACAGGGCAACATTGTGATCCCGGAACTGGCCGAAACCAGATTGTCCGTCTGTAGGCACTGTTGCGTTGGTTCGTTCTGGCGGACCAGGACACTGGTCAGATGATCAGCTCGAGGTCAGGATCGTCCGCCGCGCCGGCTGGCTACCGGTTCCCGCGCGAGGTGATCGCGGTCGCTGTGCGCTGGTATCTCCGCTACGGCCTGTCCTACCGCGACGTCGAGGAACTGCTGGCCGAGCGCGGCATCGAAGTCGACCACGTCACGGTCTACCGGTGGGTGCAGACGTTCACGCCGAGTTCATCGACGCTGCTCGCCCGGCCCGGCACGCGCCGGGCGATCGGTGGTTCGTCGATGAGACCTACGTCAAGGTCGCGGGCCGCTGGACCTACCTGTACCGGGCGGTCGATCAGCACGGGCAGGTGATCGACGTGTTGGTCTCCGAGCGCCGCGACGGCGCGGCTGCGCGGGCATTCTTCGCCCGCGCACTGCGGTCCGGCTCGTCGCCGGTGGAGGTCACCACCGACCGGGCGCCGGTCTACCCACGCGTGCTCGAAGAGTTCGCCTCGGCCGCACGGCATGTCGCGCGAGCAGTACGCGAACAACAGTGTCGAAGCTGATCACGGCCGACTCAAGGCGCGGCTTCGGCCGATGCGTGGACTGAAACGATCCGCTCGCTGCGCACGATCGCGGCAGGGCAGGCGTTCGTGCAGAACCTGCGCCGCGGCCACTACGAGATCACCGCAGACCTGTCCGTCCATGATCGTGTCAGGGTCGCGTTCATCGATCTCGCGCACTGCCTGTAGCCGCGGCCGGGAAGCCGACTGAGCTGCAACGCTACCCCGGATCGATCAACGCAACAAAGCCCGCTGGGCCAGTCGAAGATCATTTCTGCCTGTCAAAACCGGCGTGTGAAGTTGGCGTGTGCGGACTTTTTGCGGACTAGGGCGTGTCTAACGGATCTTGGCGCGCTGGGTCGGTAGAACGCGGAGTGTGCTTGCTCGTCATGATCTGACCGATGCGGAGTGGGCGCGGCTGGAGCCGCTGCTGCCTGATAGGAGGCCGCGCCGCGGTGGCCGCTGGGAAGACCACCGGATGGTGATCAACGGGGTGTTGTGGCGGACCCGGACCGGCGCTCCCTGGCGTGATCTGCCGCTCTGTTACGGGAACTGGAAGACCGTCTACGGTCGGCATCGCCGCTGGTCTGGCGATGGCACGTGGGAGGCGATCCTGGATGGGTTGCGTGCTGGCTGCGACGGCGGGGAGGCCGCGCAGTGGACGGTCGGGATGGACTCGGCTGTCATCCGTGCCCATCACCACGCCGCGGGGGCGCGTCGTGAGCCGCCCAAGGACATCCCGGTGCAGCGGTTGGCCGTCGCGTTGGAGGATCAGGAGACGGCGCCGGAGCACACAGGGGGCGGGGTCGAATGACAACAATTCGTCGGCCCCGCCGGGCAAGCGGCCCGATCGGGAGGCGTTGGGCCGTTCCCGCGGCGGGCTGACCACGAAGATCCATCTGCTCGCCGACCGCCGGTGCCGGCCGTTGACGCGGGTCACTACCGCCGGCCAGCGACACGACTCGCTGGCCTTCGAACCGTTGATGAACCGACTGCACATCGCGCGCCCCGGGCCTGGCCGGGCGCGCACCCGGCCAGGTCGGCTGTTGGCCGACAAGGCCTACTCGAACCGGAAGATCCGCGCTCATCTACGCCGACGCGGCATCACCGCGACCATCCCCGAACCGGCGGACCAGATCGCCGGTCGCGCCCGACGCGGCAGCAGCGGCGGGCGACCGCCTGGGTTCGACTCGGTTGCCTACCGCGACCGAAACACCGTCGAACGGACCATCAACAAACTGCGCAGCTACCGAGCCGTCGCGATGCGCACCGACAAACGGACTACGTCTACCGAGGAACCATCGACGTCGCTTCGGTCAGGATCTGGCTACGCGACCCCGGCGATCATGATCCATGAGACACGCCCTAGTCCCTGATCGCGCTGTCGCGCGGCCCGTTCCGGGCTGAAAATCGTTGGGTGGTCGCCCGCAGACGTCGTTGCTCCTTGGTCGGTTGAGGCCGTGGATTAGTCGGATGGTGGGAACCGCGCTGTGGGCCCTTCAGTGTTGCTTCGAGCACGCGGCCTAGCTTGCCTATGCCCCAGCGGTTCTCGCGGACGGCCCGCCTGTCATCGAGCCGGCGAGGAGGTCGGGATGCTGGAAGAGACGGAAGATCATGAGCAGCTCGTCGAGCGGGTCGCGGCACTGGATATCGGCAAGGCCGAGCTGGTGTGCTGTGTTCGGGTGCCCGGCGAGGGCAGTAGGCGGCGGCAGGAGGTGTCGACGTATTCGACGATGACCCGATCGTTGCAGCTGCTGGCCGAGCGGCTGTTGGAACTCGGCGTGACTCGGGTGGTGATGGAGGCGACCAGTGACTACTGGAGGCCGCCGTTCTACCTGCTCGAGGCGCACGGGTTCGAGGTGTGGCTGGTCAACGCCAAGGACGTCAAGCACCTGCCCGGCCGGCCCAAGACAGACAAGTTGGACGCGGTGTGGTTGTGCAAGGTGGCTGAGCGGCAGATGATCCGCCCGAGCTTCGTTCCGCCGGTCCCGATCCGCCGGCTGCGGGATTTGACCCGCTACCGTGTCGACCTGGTCGGCGCGCGGACCGCGGAGAAGAACCGGGTGGAGAAGCTGCTCGAAGATGCCGGCATCAAGGTCTCGGTGGTGGCCAGCGACATCTTCGGCGTATCGGGTCGGGACATGATGGCAGCGCTGGTCGCCGGGCAACGGGACCCGAAGGTGCTCGCCGCGCTGGCGCGGGCCCGGATGCGGGCCAAGATCCCGCAACTGGAGGAGGCGTTCACCGGGTTCTTCACCGACCACCATGCGTTCTTGCTGGCCAAGATGCTCTCCCGCGTCGACACGATCGATGCCGACATCGCCGAGCTGGACGCCAAGATCGAGGAGCAGATCGCCCCTTTCGCCCAGGCGGTGGCGCAACTGGTTGACATCCCCGGCGTGGACGCCACCACCGCGAGCGTCATCATCGCCGAGATCGGGGTGGACATGAGCCGGTTCCCCACCGCCGGGCACCTGGCCTCCTGGGCCAAGTTCGCCCCCGGCGTGAAAGAGTCGGCCGGCAAGAAGAAGGGCACCGCCAGCACCGGGCACGGCAACCGCTACCTAGCCCGCGCGCTCGGTCAGGCCGCACTCTCGGCCAGCCGCACCGACACCTTCCTCGGCCAGCGCTACCGGCGCCTGGCCCGCCGGCGCGGCAAGAAGAAAGCCATCGTCGCCGTCGGCCGCTCCGTCCTGATCATCATCTGGCACCTGCTCGCAAACCCCGAGACCCGCTTCACCGACCTCGGCCCGGACTTCTACGACAAACGCGTCAGCGCCAGCCGCCAGATGCGCAACCACGTCACCCAACTCGAAGCACTCGGCTACAAGGTCACCCTCGAATCCGCCGCCTGACATCGCAAGCGCACTGACCCACAACACACGCCGGGTCATCCCACGCTGCCCGCTTGCGTGGATTTTCGGTCTAGAGCGATCTAACACCACATATTCAGTAGAGAATTCGACCCAACAGTCCAATGATTACAGGCCTTACAGCAGTGCCCCCGGCAGGATTCGAACCTGCGACGCCCGGCTTAGGAGTCCGGCGCTCTATCCCCTGAGCTACGAGGGCGGGGACGCTGCAGGCCCCAGGTTACCGGGCTTGCAGCGACTGCCCCGCCTCGGCGTTCGAGCAGCGGTGTCCGGGCACGCGGTTCGGCGGGCGGCGGCATTCAGGTGTCGGGGACGGCGGTGAGGTCGACAGCGTTGAGGTGCGCGCGCTGTCCGTCGCGGTCGAGGATCACGAGGATGTCGACCGGTCCGTTGTGGGATGGCGTGCGGCGTCAGGGTCGAGAACTGCGCCGCCTAACCGGTTTCGATGAGGATGACGCGGCCGCCGAGATGGCGCCGTGCAGTACCGGACAGCACGGTCAACCAGTCGTGGCCGGGGTGTACGCCGAGTTCGCGCGGGGGCTTGCGTGCCGTGATGCGCATCTTGGCGACGGTCATGCCGTGCGGGCCGGAGTTCCCGGACAACAGCCAGCTGGTCACTCCATGAGCGCGGTCGATGACGACGTCGTCGTGATCGACGCTTCCCACGAGCTGGTCGAGAGTGGAGCCCAGGGCGCGCACGATCGGGACCAGCTGGTCGATCGTGATGCGCCGCTGCCCGATTTCGATACGGCTCAGGGTGGCGGCGCTCAGGTGGCAGCGGGCGGCGAGCGTGTCCAGTGACCAGCCGTGCGCGAGACGCAGCCCGCAGGACATTGTCGAGGGCGAGATCTTGGTCATCAGCAAGACGGCATGCCAGAAAGGCGTTGGCGATCTAGCGTGGTGCCCGTGAGCCACGTCCACGACGAGCGGCACGGCGGCGGCCTCGCGCCGCATAGCGACAGCGCCGATGCCGACCTGGCCGAGTTGTTGGAGCTGGACGCGCAGGTGTTGAGTTCCTATTGGGCCGACGTCCTGACCTGCGTGCGGCACGCAGCCTCAGGAGGCGGTCGCCGACGGGTCCTCGATCTGGGCGCCGGCTCCGGTACCGCGACCATCGGCTTGGCCCAGCGCTTCGGCGGCGCCGAGGTGATCGCGGTGGACGTCTCGGAGGAGATGCTGCGGCGCATCCGGGCCACCGCGCTCGACCTCGGCCTCGCCGACCGGATCCGAACCGTCCAGGCCGACCTGGACCTCGGCTGGGCTGCTGTCGACCCTGTCGACGTCACTTGGGCCTCGATGTCCCTGCACCCCTGTCCGACCCTGACCGGGTCCTTTGCGACGTGTTCGCCGCGACCCGTGCGGGCGGACTGATGGCCGTCGCCGAGTTCAGCGAGCCACTACGTCTCCTGCCCGATGACGTCGGCTTCGGACGACCCGGCCTCGAAAGCCGCTGCCTCGACGCTCTCGGCGAGGAGCATGCCGAGTCGATTCCGGAGCTCGGATCGGACTGGTCGATGCGGCTCGAGGCGGCCGGCTTCACGGTCATCAGCGAACGCGCCTTCGACATCGACCTGAAGTCGCCGCTTCCTCGCGGAACCGCGCAGTACGCCCGCCTGCGGCTTCGGCGCATAACGTCGGGTCTGGCCCATCGGGTTGGCCGGCGACGACCTGGAAGCGCTCACCGTTCTGATCGACGGTGACGGACCCGGGTCGCTCCGGCAGCGCGACGACCTACACGTGCGCGGGTCCAGAACCCTCACGCTGGCCCGGCGCCCGTAAAGCCCATGCGACGGCTGACGGCATCTGACGGATTGAGCTGCGCCCGACCCGGACCGTCCGACCGATCACTTTTGCCCGTCGGACCTCGCCTTGCGGTGCCCGGACAGATCGGTGAGCGGGATCGAGTGCCAGTCGGTGGGGTAGGAGGCGACGTTCGCGTTGTAGATCGTGAGCTGAGCGCCGCTCTTCTCGAGCGTGCCGCGGGCGTCGTCGAGGGCGCGCACCCCGGACAGGTCGGCCGAGGTGATGCCGGACAGGTCGAGTTCGACGCGGTGCAGTCCGGCCCGGGCCAGCCTTCGCGCGGTCATGAGCAGCGCCTCGCCGCCCGCCTCGTCCAGCAGCCCATCGGCGCGGATCACCGCACTCTCCCCCTCGGCGGTGACAGTGATCATGAGTCGATCGAGGATCATTGACGCATCGGAGACTTCGGTGGGTTCTTGCCGATTGCTGCCGGACGGGGACATCAACGACGCTGCAGTGCGATGGGTCCCCGGTCTGGGCACGGCCACACCCCCTGTCGACCGTGCCCAGACTGGGTGTTGCGGGCCGCCGCGGGGGCGCCCCCGCGCGCCGGGGCAAGCCCAGCCGGGTGGACTGGCGATCGCAGGCAGGTTCCACGTTCGGGGCCGGGCACTGTTATCCGGCCCGTCGGAAGCAGAAGGTGCGTGTTCACCGTGCCGGAACCTCACTGAACGCAGTCCACTGGAGGTGCTACCGGGGTCCGGGGCAACACAGGCAAACCGTGAACCACACAGCCGCCTAACTTCACGGTACTCCCTACCCAGGGTCGCGACCAGGGTGATTAGAGGTTTCCCGGCGCGTTTTCCTGGCGTGCGCCCGCGGGCCTTATGTCGGTCGCGGCGAGCTCGCCACGGACGACCGCGGCGGCCACCTCGGATAGCTTGCGGCCGGTGCGGCGGGCGTGGCCACGCAACAACTCGAACGCGGTGGACATGTCGATATGCTCCCGTTCGGACAGCACACCCTTGGCCTGCTCGATGATCAGCCGGCTGTTCAACGCCGTCTGCAGCTGGTCGGCGAGGTCGGCACTGCGCTGTACCGCGCGCTGCTGCAGGATCCCGATCGTGGCCACGTCCGCCAGCGCCTGGGCCATCCGGACGCCGGCCTCGGTAAGCGCCTGGGGCTGGCGGTGGAACAGGTTCAGCGCGCCGATCGTCTCGTCGCGCAGCCGCATCGGGAGCGCGTACACCGCCGCGAACCCCACCCGGGTCGCCTCTTCGGAGAACGTCGGCCAGCGGCCGTTCTCGGCGATCAGGTCGCCGATCAGCACGGCCTGCCCGTCGCGGTAACAGTCCAGGCAGGGGCCCTCGTCGTTCTGGATCTCGAGCAGCTCGAGCAGACGCGACCGCTCGCTGGACGAGGCCATCACGCGCAGCCGCCCGGCGGGATCGACAAGCATCAGGCCCGCAGCAGTCACGTCCAGCAGCTCCACGCACGCGGCAGCGAGATCGTCGAACAGCCCCACCACGTCGAAGCCATTGACGAGCGTGTCGGCGAGCGTCACGAACACATTCGCGAGTCGGTGCTCCCGGCTCGTCGGGTCTTGTCCCACAACGGCTTCCTCCTCACCCCTGCTCGGGTACTCACTCATTATCTGCCTCCAGACGCAGCCTGCGCAGCACGACGTCGCGCGCCACGTCGCCGGTCGGCCGTCCCGTCGCGTAGGCATGCGAGCGCAGCCGGACCATCGCCACCTCGATACTTACCCCGAGTTGCACCATCACCATCCCGGCCGCCTGATAGATCTCCGACCTGTAGAACTCCGCATCGACTTCTCCTGACATGTCGGCCGCGGCCGGGTCGGTGCAGTCGGCTGTGGTGCCGACGATCAGGTCCAGTACGGCGAACGCGGCGGCATCCGAGAGCCGCACCGCCGCGGCGAGATCCGCGCCGTCCAGGGCGCCGCCGTCGAGGTGATAGAGCGTGAGCGCCCCCAGCGATGCGGCGCCGAGGTGCAGGGGGAACGCGAATACGGCTCGCACGCCGAGCTCGCGAGCCGTGTCCCGGAACGCCGGCCAGGCGCGGACCGATTGTGCGGTCGCACCGTTCAGCTCGGGCACCAGCACCGCACGACCGCTCTTGAACGCTTCCACTCCAGGACCGTCGCTGACCGTGAACTGGACGTCTTCCAGCGGCCTGGCGATCTCGTCGGTGGCGAACACGACGCCCCGGTGTCCGCCGGCCGTCATCACCGACACCGCCGCGCCGGTGACAGGCAGCGACCGCACGCACGTCTGGCAGATCCGACCCACGGGGGAGCTGCTCGGCTCGTTGCCGCCGGGCATAGGCCGACGCCCGCCGTCATGCACCATCCAGCCTCCAACAGATCGCCGGCACCGGTCGGGGTCCAGGAGGGCGCGGGGCGAAGCGATTCTCGCTCTGCCAGGCTAGCTCGCGCGAGGCGGCCGTACGGGACACGACGGGCCGCCGGGATTTCTCCCAGCGGCCCGCCGGCCTTGCGCCATCGAGTGGTCAGCTGATCGTCAGCGCGGTGTCGTCCACGAAGAACGAGGTCGCCAACGACGAGTCCTCCGTCCCCGTCCACTTGATCGTCACGGTCTGACCCGCGTACGACGACAGGTTGACCGATCGCAGGACGTACCCGGTTCCCTTGTTGAGGTTGGAGAACGACTGCACCGTGGTGCCGTTGGCGGCGACGGTCAGCTTGTCGTACGCCGTCCTTGTCGTCCTCTCCCTGCTGCTGATGTAGAGGTAGTACGTCAGCGTTGCCGAGCAGCCCGCCGGGATGGCCACCGACTGCGACAGCGTG
The DNA here is from genome assembly GCA_963797455.1 of uncultured Actinomycetota bacterium. GTDB lineage: Bacteria > Actinomycetota > Actinomycetes > Mycobacteriales > Jatrophihabitantaceae > Jatrophihabitans. The sequence goes on from CAWCPK010000003.1 coordinate 102,032, forward strand.
TCGGTGTGCGTCGTGCCGTAGCCGTCCAGCCACGAGTAACCGCTACCCGTGCGCGAGTGCGCCCCGTCGGTGGTGATCACGCCGCTCGTGGCCGTCCAGCCCGTCGATCCTGATTCGAAGCCCGGGTTGGTGAACTTCTGGCCGCTGCATGATCCGCCGCCGGTGCCGATCGTCCAGGTGAACGTGGTGCTGCCCGACGCATTGGTGCTGTCCTGCGCCGTGACGGTGCTGGTGAAGGTGCCCGCCGCCGACGGCGTGCCGGAGATCAACCCCGTCGAGGAGTTGATCGACAGCCCGGTCGGCAGCCCGGTCGCGCTGTAGGTCAGCGCGAGCCCACCGGAGTCGGACGCGGTGATCTGCAGGCTCTTCGCGACGCCCACCGTGCCCGTCTGGCTGCCCGGGTTGTTGACGGTGACCGTGTTGCCGGTCCCGCCGCCACCGCTCGTGAACGCCGCCGTACCGTTGGGCGTGCCGAGCCCGGTCGGACCATCCCACCCGGCACCGCCCTTGCAGAGCGTCGTGGGCGAGCACGTGCCGTTCGACCCGGTCGTGACATCGAACAGGTTGGCCGGGTGCGCGTACGGGAACGAGGCGGGCTTGTCGGTCGAAGCCGGGGCGCCGGCCAGGGCGTAGACGGACGCGACGATCGGCGCCGAGGCACTCGTCCCGCCGTACACGGCCCACCCGCTGCCGCCGTAGGTCTGGTAGACGGCGACCCCGGTGGCGGGGTCGGCGACGGCCGAGACGTCGGAGGTCGCGCGCTTCGTGCATGCGGAAATACCGCTCTGCCAGGTCGGCTTGGTCTCGTCGCTCGAGCAGCCCGATCCGGCACCACTCCACACGGACTCCGTCCAGCCACGGGAGTTCGTCGAGGTGCTCAGCGACGTGCCGCCGACCGCCACCGCGTCGACCGAGGTGGCGGGGTAGATGACGCCGGCGCTGAACCCGCTGTCACCGGTCGATGCCGTATAGACGACGCCGGTGGGCTTGAAGTAGGTCGAGTCGTAGCTCGACTCCGATCCCGACTCCGGCCCACCCCACGACAGCGACACGTACTTCGCGCCGAGCGTGGTCGCTTCCTTCACTGCGATGAACAGGTTGTCGGACGCGTCGTTGGCCTCGATCAGCGTGATGCCGCAGTTCGGGCAGACGGCCGAGACCATGTCGAGGTCCAGCGAGATCTCGCCGGCCCAGCCGGTGTTGCCGGCCGGCAGCGGGCTGGTGGCACCGTTCTGGTTCAGCTTCTGGAAGCAGCCGTTGGCTGTCGTGCACGCCGGCAGGCCGAACTGCGTGCGATAGGTGGCGAGGTCGGACTCGGCGTTCGGGTCGTTGTAGGCGTCCACGACGTAGACGCGCTGGCCGGAGCCGGCACTTGACGACGGCAGCTTGTACGCCGACTGCAGGCTGGACGGGCCGTAGCCGCTCGGCGTGGCGAGCGGGGTCGCCTGGACCCGCGCCTTGGACGTGAAGCCGAGGTCGCTGCGCCGTTCGGCGAAGCAGGTGAAGTGGCCCTCCGCCACCGACTGACTGCAGGTGTGGACGGTCTTGATGGACGTCGATGCCGAACCCGCCGGGGTCGCCAGCGCTTGCGTCGACAGAACCATCGCGACCGCGGTGCCGCCGACGAGGACGGTTAGTCCTCGAAAAGCAACGTTCACGGTGCCTCCCCTTCCTAGTGGGCTCCCGGGTCGGAGCCACGCGCGAAGGCTAGGGGTGTCCGATTCGCCGCGGACGTGCCGATATGTGTCAGGTTCCGGCATGGCAGGAACACGCCCGCTAATGTCAATCGGGTGGCCGGCTCGGATCTGACGCACCTCGACCCGCACGGCGCAGCCCGGATGGTGGACGTCTCGGGCAAGGACGTCAGCGTCCGCGAGGCGCGCGCGGCCGGCCGGTTCGTGACAACGCCGGACGTGATCGCGTTGCTGCGCCGCGACGGACTGCCGAAGGGCGACGCGCTCGCGGTCGCGCGGATCGCTGGCATCGCCGCCGCGAAGCGCACGCCGGACCTCGTCCCGCTCTGCCATCCCGTCGCGCTGCACGGCGTAACCGTTGACCTTGCTCTGACCGACGATGCGGTCGAGATCATCGCCACCACGCGCACCGCGGACCGGACCGGTGTCGAGATGGAGGCGCTCACCTCCGTGGTGGTCGCCGGTCTCGCGCTCTACGACATGGTGAAGGCCGTCGACCGCGGGGCCCGGCTCACCGACGTGCGGCTGCTCGCGAAGTCCGGCGGCCGGTCCGGAGAGTGGGCGGCCTCATGACCACCCCACGAAATCGCTTCGCAAAGAACGCTCCACGATTTCGCGAGGACCCCGGATGAAGGCTGCGGCGATCACCTGTTCCAACCGCTCGGCATCCGGTGCGCGGCCCGACGACAGCGGCGAGCTGCTGGTCTCTTCGTTGGGCGGCGCGGGGCACGAGGTCGTGCTGCGGCGCGTGGTGCCCGACGAGGTAGCGGCGATTCGCGGTGCGGTGCAGGACGCGCTGGCCGCCGGCGCCGCGGTGGTCTTGACGACCGGCGGCACGGGGCTCACCCCGACCGACGTGACCCCGGAAGCCGTGGCGCCACTGCTCGAGCGGACCATCCCGGGGATCGCCGAGGCGTTGCGCGCGGTGTCGCGCGATGCGGTGCCGACGTCCGTCCTGTCGCGCGGAGTTGCCGGGACGATCGGTGGGTCTCTCGTGGTGACGCTGCCGGGCTCGCCGGGCGGGGTGCGCGACGGCATGTCGGTCCTCTTGCCGTTGCTCGAGCACGCGGTCGATCAGCTTTCCGGTGGCGATCATCGGGTCGGGGGCGGCGGATGAGCGGCATCGACGTCCTGCGCCTCGTGGGTGTCTCTGACCAGCCGTTGTCGACGGAACTGCATGAGGCGGCGGTCGAGCACCCGCGGGCCGGTGGGCGCGTCGTGTTCTGCGGCGTGGTGCGCGAGCACGATCACGGCCGCGACGTCGTCGAACTCGAGTACCAAGGGCACCCGTCCGCGTCTCAGGTGTTGACGGAGATCGCCGCGGAGTTCGCCGCGCTTCCGGACGTGCTCGCGCTCGCGGTGAGCCATCGCGTCGGCAACCTGGCCGTCGGGGACGTCGCGCTCGTCGCGGCGGTGTCCACTGGGCATCGGCGCGAGGCGTTCGACATCTGCGCACGGCTGGTCGATGAGGTGAAGAGCCGGCTGCCCATCTGGAAGCGGCAGGTCTTCGCCGACGGCACGGACGAGTGGGTCAACTGCCCGTAGCGGCCGGCACGGCCCCGCACGATCGTCGGACGCGACGGTGGTACGGGCCGAGGTGGATCGGCTACTGCTTGTCGTCCTTGTCGCGGTCGAGAGCGTCCTCGATCTTGGACGACACGGACGAGATCTTGTCGGAGTACTTGCCGCCGGTCACCTTGTCGATCTGCTCGGCGGCGACGCTGACGCCCTGCGCCGCGAGCTCGGCCGCCTTGTCGACGATCGGAGCCGCCTTTTCGGCGATGTCGCCCGCGACTTCCTTGGCCTTCTCGATGGCCGGGCCGGCGGCGTGGGCGGCCTGGCCCGCGAGCTCGCCGGCCTTCTCGGTGATCTTGCTCGGTTCGGCCATGTCCGTGCCTCCCATACGTGTCTGGTCCCCGGATTCATCAAAGCACTCCGCGCGGGGGTAGGACACTGGATCACAAGGGGTAGGACACTGGGTCACATGAGTCGAGACCGACGCGACGGAGGGCCCGCGGGGAAGGGTCCGCCGCGTCGCAACGAGGGCGACGGCCGGGTGCTGCCGGACACCACCCGCGACGAGCAGGACGTCGGCTGGGGCGACGAGCCGAGCGAGCGCGACGACGAGTGGTACCGGCGGGAACGCCCACCGCACCACGAGTGACGCGCCCGGCGTTACGGACGCGGACGGGCGTCGGACTGCTTCTCGAGAAGGTCGCGGATCTGCTCGAGCAGGATGATCTCCTCGGGCCGCGGCTCGGGGTCCGGCTCGCCGGCAGCGACCTTGGCGGCGCGCCGCGCGGCCATCTTGTTCAACGGCACGACGATCATGAAGTAGATCGCGGCCGCGATGAGGACGAACGACACCGCGGCGTTGATGAAGTCGCCGTAGAGGAATGTGCTCTTGTTCCACGTCCACTTCAACTTGCTGAAGTCGGGCTGCCCGCCGATCGCGGCGATGAGCGGAGTCACGAGGTCGGCCACCAGCTTGGTGACGATGGCTCCGAACGCGGCGCCGATGACGACGGCGATCGCGAGATCGACGACGTTGCCGCGCATGATGAACTCCTTGAACCCCTTGAGCATCCCGTCCTCCGCATCCGTGCCAGTTCCGACGGCGCCCGCCGTCGCGTTCGGCCAGGCTAGGGCGCAACGACAACGGCTGTGAACACGTGGCCGGATGTGTCACGGGTAATGCGCACCGCGGTCGTCCGGTCGACGGCCACGATGAGCTCCGCCTCCGCGTCAGCGGTCGCGGCCAGGACTGCGAGCACCAACGAGTGCGTCGCGACGGTGCGCACCTCGGGCGCGGCGAGGTGTGCGAGGTCGGCGATCTCGGGTGGTCGCGCCGCCTCGAGCAGATCGATGCGGTTGCCCGCCCGTACGAGGTCCGCGGCGTGCGGGTCGTCGAGGACGACCGGCGTGGCGACGAGCCCGGCGGCCAGCCCGGCAGCGAGGTCAGCACCGACTAGGCGCTGTGTGGTGACCGCTTCGCGCGCCGCGATCGGCCCTGCCAGCCGCCGGCCGACGAGCAAGGCGGGATCGCCCCGGGTGCCGGCCGGGCGGAGCGCGGCGGGCCAGCGGGCCAGCGTGAGGTCGTGCCGGACGAGTAGCCGGCCGGCCGGGAGATCGCGCCTGGCGACGACTACCCCGACGGCTCGCGGCACGCGCGCGGTGCTGGGTTTTGCGCCGAGGGCGCTGGTTAGTGCCAGAAGGACGCAGCTGCCCGCCAGCAGTAGGCGTGGCACCCTGCCGATGCGCGGCAGCGGGCGGCGGAGGGAGCCGAACATGCGGCCACGCTAGGCAGGCAACCGGGCTCGCGGGGCCATGATGAGGCTGGCTGTGGATGGAGGGCGCGCCTGTGGACGGCGGTGTCGGGAATCGTCAGTGCGGTGTGCTCAGGCCGAGGCTGCGGTCTTGGCCGGTGCCGCGCTGCCGCTCGCGGGTGCGGCACTGGGCGAGGCGCTGGGCGTCGGGCTGGACGGGCCGGTCTCCGTGCTCTTCGACGAGAACTCCGCGCTGGCCGGTGCGGCGGAAGGCTTGACACTCGCCTTGTCCGCGGCGCGGCTGTCGGTGCGGTAGAAGCCGGTGCCCTTGAAGACCACGCCCACGGCCGAGAACACCTTGCGCACCGGGCCGTCGCATACCGGGCACTCGCTGGCCAAGGGATCGGTGAAGGACTGGACCAGATCGAACTGGTTGCCACAGTCAGCATTCATGCACGCGTATTGATAGGTGGGCATGAGCGGCGTCCTCCGAAGGTAAAGCTGGCACTCACAGCTTACGACTGCTAACGAGCGAAACCCAATTCGGTATTCCCGCCCACCTGGATCCAGCCGCTGGGCGTCACAGCCGCGGGCACCGGCACGTCCCACGGATCGCGCGGCAAGCGGGCGAGGATCTCGCCGTCGAACAGTAACCCCGCCACGACCGAATCGGGCGCGCAACGCGTGAGCGCCCGGTCGTAGGATCCCCCGCCCCGGCCGAGCCGTGTCCCGTCCGCTGCGACGGCGAGCGCGGGCACGAGCACCAGGCCGGCCGTGCGGATCGCGTCCACGCCGAGGGGTTCGCCGCCGCCGTCCGGGGTCCACCGCACCCAGTCGAGATCGCGGTCCGGCAGTGTCAGCGGCACGAGCACGGTCACCGCCCGGGCAGCCAGCTCGGCCAGCAGCTCGATCGAGCCCGGTTCGGTACGCAGCGGGACGTACGCCGCGACCCGCTCGACCCCGCCGATCCGCTCCAGCACGTGCGCGCGCACCGCTGCGCGGGCCTGCTCGAGGTCCGGCGCCGAGCGGGCCCGGCGGGCGGCGAGCAGCTCGGCACGCAGCCGGGCCTTCTCACTCGACGTCTCGTCCGAAGCCACGTCTCGATTCTGGCCCGGATACCCTCTGGGGATGACGAGGCCACGCGTCCGCAAGGCGCTGATCCCAGCTGCCGGACGCGGCACCCGGTTCCTCCCGCTGACCAAAGCGGTCCCGAAAGAACTGGCGCCGATCGTCACGACCCCGGCCCTCGAGTTCGTCGTCGCCGAGGCCGCCGAGGTGGGCGTGACGGACGTCCTGCTCGTCGTGAGTGCCGGCAAGGGGGGCATCAGCGAGTACTTCCAGCCGCACGACGAGTTGGAGGCGGCGCTCGAGGCGAAGGGGGACGCGGACGGGCTCGCGCAGATCCGCCGACCTGTGGAGCTCGCCAAATTCGACTACATCGAGCAGAAGGAGCCGCGCGGTCTGGGTGACGCGGTGGGCCACGGCGAGGAGTTCGCGGCCGGCGAGCCGATCGCCGTGCTGCTCCCGGACGACCTGATCGACGACCGCGACGCGCTGCTCGGCCCGATGCTCGACGTCCACGCCGAGTACGGCGGCATCGTGCTCGGCCTGCTCGACGTCGGCCCCGTCGAGATCAGCAGATACGGCTGCGTCGTACTCGATGACGGCGCCGACCCCGCCGCCGACGTCGTCTCGATCGTCGACCTCGTCGAGAAGCCGAAGCCGGAAGACGCCCCGAGCACGCTGGCGATCATCGGCCGCTACGTCCTCCCGCCCGAGATCTTCGCCGCGCTGCACGAAACGACGCCCGGTGCGGGCGGCGAGATCCAGCTGACCGACGCCATGCGCAACCTTTGCCACGCCGGCACGCCGCGTGCACGGCGTCGTGTTCCGCGGTCGCCGCTACGACACCGGTGACCGGCTCGAATACGTCAAGGCTGTCGTCCAGCTCGCCGTCCGACACCCCGACATCGGAGCGGACTTCCGCGCCTGGCTGCGGGAGTATGACGCCTGACGCGTACCGAGGAGAGGCATTGGTGGCTGACGACGAGCGCCGGCGGACGGTCGACGAGCACCTGTCGATCGTGTTGGACGGCATCGGCTCGATCGACACGATCGAGCTGACCCTGCTCGACGCCCAGGGCCTGCTGCTCGCGGAGAACGTCAGTCGCCGATTTCCCGCTGCCGAGCTTCGACAACTCGGCGATGGACGGCTACGCACTGCGCGCGATCGACACCCGCGACGCCACGCGGGACGAGCCGCTCCGGCTGCAAGTGGTCGGCGACGTCGCGGCCGGCGCCAAGACACGTTCGGGGATGGGCCCGGGACTGGCGATGCGGATCATGACCGGGGCCCCGGTTCCGGCCGGCGCGGACGCCGTGATCCCGCTCGAGGACACCGACCGGGGCGTCGCCATGGTGGCGATCCACCGCCCGGTGCGCACCGGCGAGTGCATCCGGCGAGCGGGCGAGGACCTCGCCGCCGGAGCACCGGCGCTCGGTGCCGGAGCGGCGCTCGGCCCGCAGCAACTCGCGCTGCTGGCGGCGCTCGGCCGCGACCGGGTGATCGTGCGGCCGCGGCCGCGGGTCATCGTCCTGTCGACCGGCAGCGAGCTGATCGAGGTGGGGCACCGCCCGGCGTTCGGTGAGGTCATCGACTCGAACTCCTACATGATCGCCGCCGCCGCGAAGGACGCCGGCGCCGACTCGAGACGCGTCGGCATCGTCGTCGACGACCACGCCAAGCTCCTCGACGCGCTCGAGAGCCAGTTGCTGCGCGCCGACGTCCTGGTGACGAGCGGCGGGGTGAGCATGGGGGCGTTCGACGTCGTCAAGGAGGCGCTGTCCGACCTCGGCACCGTCGAGTTCACCCGGGTGGCCATGCAGCCCGGCAAGCCGCAGGGCTTCGGGCACATCGGCAACAAGATCCCGATCTTCTGCCTGCCCGGCAACCCGGTCAGCAGCCTGGTGTCGTTCGAGGCGTTCGTCCGTCCCGCGATCCGCAAACTGCTCGGCAAGCGCCAGCTGCAGCGGGCGACCGTCGAAGCGGTTGCCCTCGAGGGCGCGAAGAGCCCACCCGGGATCCGGCAGTACCGCCGCGGCGTGCTGCACCGCGAGGCCGGCGGCGGCTACGGGGTGTCGTTCATCGGCGGCGTCGGCTCGCACCTGATCGCGTCCCTCGCGCTGTCCAACTGTCTCGTCGTCATCCCGGAAGAGGACACCGAAGTCTTCGCCGGCTCGAAGGTGACGGTCATGCCGCTGTTGCTGTCCAACCGGTAACGCGCGGTGTCGAAGGTCCCGGGCTGGCCGGCGACGCCCTCGGTGGGTCCGGTGCTGCTGCGCCCGCCGCGACTGCGCGACGGCCGGGCATGGAGCGAGATCCGGCTGCGCAACGAGACGTGGCTCGAGCAGTGGGAGCCGACCTCGCCGATGACGTGGGACGAGCGCAACTCCATCAGCTCCTGGCCGCCGCTGCACTCGGCACTGCGGTCGAGCGCCCGCAAGGGCATGATGCTGCCGTTCATGATCACTTACGGCGGCCGGCTCGTCGGCCAGTTGAACGTGTCGAACGTCGTGCACGGCGCCTTGCGGTCCTGCACGGTCGGGTACTGGATCGACGGCGCGATGGCCGGGCGCAATATCACGCCGGCTGCGCTCGCGCTGGCCATCGATCACTGCTTCGGCGCGGTCGGGCTGCACCGCGTGGAGGTGGACATCCGGCCGGAGAACGCATCGAGCCTGCGCGTGGTCGAGAAGCTGGGGCTGCGGCGGGAGGGGTTCTACGAGCGGTTCCTCGACATCGACGGCGGCTGGCGCGACCACATCGCGTTCGCGGTGACGGTGGAGGAGCTGAACGGGCACAGCATGCTGTCCCGCCTCGCATTTCTGCCCCCCGAGCCGGCGTGGCGGAGCGGGCGCTGAGCCCGGACCCTCTCAACCTCAGGTTTAGCTTCCTGGGCGACACGCCGTCGCACGTACGCGCTCCCGGGCGTCTCCGTCACTAACTTGAGCACAGTCGTGTTACTGGTGTGACTGGAGGTGCAGGATGCTGTCACCGTTCATGACGGTTGTCGTCCTCACCGTCCTGTGGTTGATCGTCGTGGTGCCGATGGTGCTGCGCCGCACCGACGAGCGACGGCGGGAACGTTCCGTCGACGGATTCGGACGTGCGATGCGCGCGCTCGGGCGCCGCGCGGTGCCGGCCGACGAGGCGCGCGCCGAGGTCTACGTCCCACGCCAGAACCGCGCGAAGCTCGCGGCGCCTGCCCGCCGCCCCGTGCCGGCCGCCCAGGAGGCCCTGATGTACCCGCCCGATCGCAGCGAACTCTCCGAGGCCCGCGTCCAGATGCTCGCCCGCCGACGGCGCTCGCTCGGCATCCTCCTCGGCGGCAGCGCGCTGTTCGGCATCCTGGCGCTGATCATGGGCGGGCTGGTGTGGCTGCTCGCCGCGCCGTTCCTGCTCGGCGTCGTCGGCTACACATTGTTCCTGCGCAACCAGGCGCTGCACGACCGGGCCCGGCGCGAGCACCGCCTGCTGCGTGCGACGGCGCGTCGGCCGGCCGGCTACGACGCCACCGAGGAGATCGGCCGCTTCGAGGAGGCGCCCGAGTCGGTCGTGCGCATCGACGACGACGACGTCGAACTGATGAGCATGGACACCATCGACCTGACCGGGCTCTATGACGAGGACCTCGCACCCGCTGCGGGGGCCCAACGTCGCGCAAGCTGACGCGCGCCGGCTGATACCCTCGTCGACGGCCCTACGGGCCGTTCCCGCAATCACGGGGCTGTGGCGCAGTCCGGTAGCGCACCTCGTTCGCATCGAGGGGGTCAGGGGTTCGAATCCCCTCAGCTCCACACTGCAAGTCAGTGAGTACGCGGCGTCCAGGACGCGTACGTTCAGGTAGCCGCTGCTCTTGTCACCCTTCTGTCACCCCTTTTTTGGGGTTGCCGTTCGAACATTGATCGCTGTAGCGCCCGGATTGCCTGCTCGAACGAGGCTGGCGCCCAACACCTAGGTGGTACGCGGTTCGAATCTGTCCAGGGTTTGACCCCTGACTTTGCTGCCACTCTTGCTCCGCCCCCGGCCTGAGCGGCGGGCGGATGAATCGGCGTGCAAACTTGTCGGGCGCGTGGATTGCCGCCCCAGCGAGATCATCCACGGGGAGGGTGCCCAAGTGACCGAGCCGTATTCGCGCTTGGGGGACGCCACGCTGGCGCTGGAGAACCCTAACCTGTCGCTATTGCAGCAGAAGCTGGCACCGGCGGTTCTGGCGAGGCTCACGCCAATCGAGCAATTGTCAATACCTGTGGATCGGAAGTTTCAGGCTGCGGTTTCGACGGGCGGCGTGATGGCTTGTTGATCTTCTGATCGTTCGGCGAGTTTGCCGTCGACGAAGGTTGCGCCGGCGCGGACGAGCGCGACGAGGTGGGGTGCGTTGACGGCGCGCCAGCGGTCTTGGGCGGCGAGGATGAGCTTGAAGGCCATGGCCAGCCCGGCGGCCTTGGAGCCGGGCCCGCGGGTGATCTTGGTGCGGTGTCGGACGGTGGCGAAGGTGGATTCGATCGGGTTCGTGGTGCGCAGGTGCACCCAGTGTTCGGCGGGGTAGTCGTAGAACGCGAGCAGCTGTTCGACGTCGTTGGTGATCTTCGCTGTGGCCTTGCCGAACTTCGCACCGAACAGCTCGACGAAGGCCTTGACCGCGTTGAGGGCGTGCGTCTTGTCCTCGGCGTTCCAGATCTCGGCGAGGGCCTTCTTCGCCGCCGGGTGCGCGGACTTGGGCATCGCGCCGAGCACGTTGCCGATCTTGTGGAACCAGCAGCGCTGCTCGCGGGTCTCGGGGAACACTTCCCGCAGCGCCGACCAGAACCCGAGTGCTCCGTCGCCGGCCGCGAGTACCGGGGCGCGCATGCCGCGGCGTTTCGCATCCCGCATCAGGTCCGCCCAGCTCTCGCTCGACTCGCGGTAGCCGTCGGCGAGTGTGATCAACTCCTTGCGGCCGTCCGCACGGACCCCGATCAGCACCAGCAGGCACAGCTTGTCTTCACCCAGGCGGATGTTGACGTGGATGCCGTCGGCCCAGCAGTACACGTAATCGACTCGCGACAGGTCGCGGCCGGCGAAGGCTCGCTGCTCGTCTTGCCACTGCTCGGTCAACCGGGTGACCGTCGACGCGGACAGCCCCGCACCGGTACCGAGGAACTGCTCCAGTGCCGGCACGAAATCCCCGCCCGAGAGCCCGTGCAGATACAGCAGCGGCAGCACCTCGCTCACCTTCGGCGAGCGGCGACACCACGCCGGCAAGATCGCCGAGGCGAACCGCTGGCGCTCACCGCTGGCCTCGTCGATGCGCTTGTCGTTGACCCGCGGCGCCCGCACCTCGATCGCGCCGGCCGCTGTCGTCACCGTGCGCGGGTCATGGTGACCGTTGCGGACCACCAGCCGGTGCCCGTCCTCGTCGAGTTGGTCGACCAACGCGTCGACGTAAGCGTCGGCCTCAGCCTTCAGCGCCGCCGCGAGCATCCGCCGCGCGCCCTCGCGGGCAATCTCATCCAACAACGAACCCGACGGCACCGACGTCGGCGACTGCGATTCTTCCTTCGACTGCACTACCTTCAGCATGGGCGTACCTTCCCGAGCCGGCGCGCCAACGCCGACCTGATCAGAACTTGTATGGGCTTCAGATCTTGCTCGGGACGGTGCGCCCTTTCACGTCACCCCGCCGAGCGCCATCCACAGGTTCTGATCATTGCTCACGCCAATCTTCGAATCGGCTTTGCCGTGCGCGTCGAAGTAGGGGTAGACCGTAATTCAGAGAATTGGCGTCGTCTGGGCGAGGATGATCTGCCACTTGCCCGCTTCTCTGGTCACCACGTAGGTGAGGGCTCCCGTAGAGGGGAGCGCCCTCGAGACGTCGACCGAGTTCCGCTGGTCGTGGACCGTTTTCAGACAGCTGACAATTGCGACGTCGGGCATCACGATGCGTACATCGACAATGGCTGTGGTCGTTCGAACTTTGCTGAGTGGGGAGGCGAGGGCGGCGTCCATCGCCGCGGCGAATGACTCACGGCCGAGGACCCGGCGCCCGGCGAGATTCACGATCACGACGTCGGGGGCATGCATGGCCAGCAAGGTCTTCTGGATCCTGCGCGTCCTGTGCACGCGATATCAAGTCGCGGATTGCTTCTTCGTCGGATACATCGCTTGGCGGTTTCACGGAGCTGGTCATCACCTGACGGTAGGACTTCAACCTGGGTTGAAGTCACGTTGAGGATGTCACTGCGGCCGAGCCCTTCGACTGGCGAGGCCCTGTATAGGCCGGTACCGGACGTTCATGGTCGCGGCAATGAGTTACGCGTCCGCCTGCGCCGCCGTCGGTCTATTGAGGCTCGACCAGAGCGGCGTGGATGTCGAGGTCGATAAGGATCTTGTCCGAGATGACGCTTCCGCCACCGTCCATCGGGACGGCGATGCCGAAGTCGCGGCGGCGGATGCTGGTAGTCGCTTTGATGGCCGCACGATGAAGACCTCGGTCGTCGGTGGAGAACTCGAACGCGGTCAGGTGAATCGGTACGGGCGCGGTGATACCGAACACGGTCAGCGCACCGTCGACGACCAGTCCGTCCTCGGTCTGACGGACGTGGCTCGAGCGGTAGGTCGCGGAAGCGTTGTGTGCGACGTCGAGATACTTCGGGCCGCGGAGGTGCTTGTCGCGTTTCGCGTTGCCGGTGTCGATCGAGCTCAGATCGATCGTTGCGCTTACGGCTGACTCGAGCGGGTTGTTGCCGGTCGTGATCGTCATCTCGTACCGGGTGAAGTGTCCTCGGACCCGGCCCAGGAACTGGCGCAGAGAGAATTCGATGCGGGACGATGCGGGATCGACCCGCCACAGGCCGGGATCAGTGGTCGGCATGTCGTAACGTTCGGCTGATGACATGAGTGTTCCTTCGTAGCGGGTCGGCGGACGGGGAGGCGGGCCGTTCAGTGGGCGAGCGCGGCCGGCGCGTCGGCGCGGAGCGGGTCCAGCGCCGATGTCCATGCCACGACCTGGTCGAGCAACCTGTTCAGCGCTGCCGTGCTGGTTGGGCGTGGGCGGAACTCGGTCATGTTTTCGAAGTCGGCCGCGAGGGTGAGCATGACCTGGGCGGGGATGTCGGCGATGCCGAGCAGGCCGCACATCTGTCGCAGCTGACCTGCGGCGCCGAGGCCGCCGGCCGCCCCGTAGGACACGATTCCGGCGGCCTTGTTGGCCCATTCGGCGAAGACGAAGTCCATCGCGTTCTTGAGCGCTGCGGGGAGCCACTGGTTGTACTCGGGTGTCACGAAGACATAGCCGTCGCATGATCCCACCGCGTTGGCCCACGCCTGGGCGGATTCAGTTTGGGTTCCGCCCATGGCCGGAGGTATGACCTGGTCGAAGTGCGGGAGCGCGAACTCCTGGAGATCGATGAGCTCGAAGCTGGCGTCGTCACGCGAGGCTGCCGCGTCGTAGACCCACGCCGCGACGGCAGCGCCCAGTCGCCGCGGGCGCGTGCTTCCGATGATGATTCCGATTGTGGGCATGTCAGCTGTCCTGTCCGGCTAAGTTGCTGGTGTGCCCGGCCCGCGGAGCGCGGCCGGCCAGCGGCGAGTCGTCGAGGTAGCGGATCTCGTAGCTTCGCTCTACGAATCGCCAGCCGTCAGGGGTGCGTCGGTAGCGGTCGTGGTAGACGGCGTAGTTCAGGTGCGACGCACCACCTCGCAGGCGAATCAGCTCGCAGACATATGCGCGCCCCGACGCGCTGTCATCGTCGATCTCGACCGCCCCTGAGTGAGTGTTCTGAACGAACACGTCGAACTGTTGTTGTCGCTGGACCGCGAGCTTCTTGATCTGCTCGCGACCCACGACCTCGATGTCCGCGTCGGGGATGCGAATGGCCCCTTCCGGCATGAAGAGGGCGGCGAGACGGTCGTGATCGTTCATCATCGCCGCGTCGGTGAACTCGGCTCTGAGCGCCTCGATCTCCACTCGGTCGATGATCAGTTGGATGTCGCGCATGGTGGCCCGGCCTTTCGAAACATGGGTTTGACTACAAAGACGCCCTACGAGGGGGATCTGTCAGGCCGCCAGCGTGATCTGAACCGGAATGCGACCGTGGCTGACACCTTGGACGGCCGTTTCGTCATACCCGGTGTGAACTGACAGGAGCGACGCCATATGACGGAAAGAAGTCCAGAGGACGTGGTCCTCTCCGAGCACAAGCAGCTGACCAATCTCGCGTATCGCCTGCTCGGCTCGCTGACCGAGGCTGAGGACGCGGTCCAGGAGGCCTATACGCGCTGGTTCTCCCTCGACCCGCCCAAACAACTGGAGATCCAGTCCCCCGGCGCCTGGCTGCGGACCGTGGTCAGCCGGATCTGCTTCGATCAACTCAGCTCGGCGCGCGTCCGACGCGAACGCTACGTCGGCGAGTGGATCCCCGAGCCGGTGCCCAGACGCACCGAACAGGCCGAGTGGTCCCTCGGTTCCGCCGCGACCGACCCGGCCGACCACATCACCCTCGATGAATCGGTGGAGATGGCGTTCCTCGTGGTGCTCGACTCCATGACCCCGCCCGAGCGCGTCGCATTCCTGCTCCACGACGTCTTCGGCTTCCCGTTCAACGACATCGCCACGATCGTTGGCCGCACCCCCGGCGCGTGCCGGCAACTCGCCTCCTCGGCCCGCAACCGGCTCAAGATCGGCTCGACGAAGCGACGTGCCACACCAGCGACGCGCGAGCATATCCGTGACTTTCGCCAGGCCTGGCAGGCGAAAGATCTCGATGCAATCGTCCGACTGCTAGACCCCTCCGTCGTTGCGACCGCGGACGGCGGCGGCCTGGTCCAGGCTTCGCTCGTACCGATCGAGGGTCCGGAGCGAGTCGCTGCGTCCCTCGTGCTTCTCGCATCCATGGCCGAACGACTGGACCTGCGCGAGAGGACCGTCAACGGTCAGCCCGGACTGATCGCACTCGATGGCCAGGTCGTCCTGGCGGTCTACGCCTTCGAACTCCACCACGATCGGATCTACCGCATCTGGGCCATCCGAAACCCCGACAAGCTCGGGCCTTGGGCCGCGCGATAAGCGCCTGACATCCGCGCATCGAGGGCCGTCATTACTTGGCAAGCCAGCGGAGCGCCGCTGCGCTGCGGCGTCGAACCCGAAAGGTCATCCAATGCCCGTCACCGCTCACACCGTGCACCTGACCGCCAGCCCCGCCACCCAGGCCTCAGACTGGTATGTCAGCGCGTTCGGTGCCGAGGAATTGACCCGACTGGTCGTTCCCGGAGGCCGGCACATCCACGTCAAGATACGCATCGGCACCCTGACCGTGATGCTCGCCGACGAGTTCCCCGAACTCGACTCGTTCGGCCCGAAGCATTTCGGCGGAACGTATGGAGCCATCTACCTGCACGTCGACAACGTTGATAAGGCGTGGCACCAGGCGACCGCCGCAGGCGCGATGGTGATTCGACCGCTCAGCGACGCGTTCTGGGGCGCACGCGAAGGCCAGATCGTCGATCCCTTTGGCCACCGCTGGGGCCTGACCCAACAGCTACGCGACGTGGCCCTGGACGAACTGCAGGAACTCACCACGAAAGCCTTTTCCGGCAACAACGCACTCTGACCGGCCCCGGTCAACTCAGCGAGAGGCGAGGCAATGAAGTTTCTGATGATGCTGGCCGAACCGACCCAGGAGCGGCCCTTGCCGAACGGCTTCGGCGAGCGAGCCCGGGCCTGGGCATCGACCTACATCGCATCCGGCCAGCGCCGCTACGGAACCAAACTCCGGGGAAGCTCCGATGCCCGAACGATCAGAGTTCGCAACGGAGCCCAAGTGGTCGCTGCCGAGCCGTTCTCCGTCGGCGCACACGAACGGCTCGCCGGGTTCGACATCCTTGAATGCGACTCGCTCGAGACCGCGGTCGCAATCGCGGCCGAGCACCCGTTGGTTGAAATCGGCGCCATCGAGATCCGAGAGCTATGGGAGGACTGGCAGCCCTGAGCAAGAGGCAGGCGGCCGCCGCCTTATTGGTCATTCGTCGCTAGCAGGCTTGAGCTGAAGGAGTCTCTCCGATGCCCCATCTGACCGTCATGACGACCGAACCGCAGATGGTCGGCCGCGAACAGGCTTTGATCTCTGCACTCACCGACGCCGTCGCCGAGGTGCACGGCGAGTGGGCCCGACCACTGGTCACGGTGCGGATCGTCGCCCTCCCGGCCGACCGCTGGGGCGTCGGCGGGCAAATCGCCGTCCGACCGTCCCCGACCGTACAGTTCGAACTTCGCGCCGGAGCTCTCACCCGCCCTGACGGAAAGGACGTCGCGCGGCGCCTGGTAGCCAGCGTCACCAACGCGGTCGTCGCCGCCCTCGACGAGGAACTCCACCCGTCCGTCATAGTCGAACTCGTGCCGCAGCCCGACCACCTCGTCGGCGTCGGCGGGAGCCTGATCAGCGAGCCGTAGCGATGCGCCGGGTGCCGCGCGAAGGCGTTGCGGATCTGGTCGGCCGCGAGGTTGAGGATGTCGCGTTCGTGCGTTGAGGGTCAGGGTGTGGCGATGACGCGAGCCGCGAAGGTGGCGTATACGGAGGCGACGCGGCGGAGTGCGGCTTCCTCGACCTGTTCTTCGGGGCCGTGGGAGACGGCGAAGCGGCCGGGGCCGTAGCCGAAGGCCGGGATACCGCGCCGGGCGTACCAGCGGGTGTCCAGGCAGCCGGGGCAGAGTTCGAACCGGCCCCGCGGGCCATTGATGATTTCGACCGACTCGGCGAGCAGCCGCGCGGTGCCCGAGTCGACCGGGGTGTGCGCTGCGTCGGCGAGCTGGTTGACCTCGATCGAGGCGTCGGCGCCGATCTTCTTCGCTGCAGTAACGACGAGTTCGCTGATGCGCTGTAGCTCCAGGGTGATGTCCTCTTCGGGGTTGAACCGGCCGTCGACGGTGAACCAGGTGCGTCCGGGAACCACGTTGAAGTTCGACCCTCCGCCGGACTGACCGCCGATGACCACCATCGTGCCGCGAGCTTCGCCCTCGCCCACGGTGTGCGCAGTGTGGCGCTCGCTCATCTGCTGCGCGTACTGCTCGAGCGGTACGGCGATGTGGATCATGTGCAGGAACGAATTGACGCCGTTGAAGGCCTGTCCGACGTGGATCGGGCGGCCGCGCACATCTACCCGCAGCGACAGGGCTCCCTTGGCCGCAGGCCAGATCGTCTCGCCGGACTGTTCGGCGATCAGCATCGCCAGTGCGGACGGGTCGATCAGGTCATGGTCATCGAGGTAGCCGGAACCAAGCGTGCTTCCGGTCTCCTCGTCGCAGACCAGGTGAATGACGATGCGGCCGTCGTCGAGCAGTCCGAGCTCCTGCGCGGCGGCGGCAGCGTAGAGCATGCTCACAATGCCGCCCTTCATGTCGGCCGTGCCGCGGCCGCTGATCCAGCCGTTGCTGCGTTGCGCCGCGAACTGCGCGCGGTGCTGGGCGGGCACTACGTCGAAGTGGCCGTGGAAGTAGATCAGCCGAGCGCCGCTGCCGGCGTGCCCGCGCACTATGCAGGGCGCGTCGGCGGCGCCGGATCGGTCGTCGACCGGAATGATCTCGGGACGCAGGCCGAGCTCA
The DNA here is from genome assembly GCA_963797455.1 of uncultured Actinomycetota bacterium. Classification (GTDB taxonomy): domain Bacteria; phylum Actinomycetota; class Actinomycetes; order Mycobacteriales; family Jatrophihabitantaceae; genus Jatrophihabitans. The sequence goes on from CAWCPK010000003.1 coordinate 119,630, forward strand.
TCCATCGCCGCGCTCAGCACCTTGGCGCACCGGCCGAGGTTGCGTCCGGGCGGGTTCTCGGTGTCGATGGCGACGAGCCGGATCAGCAGGTCAGCCATCTCCTCGGCCCGATCGTCGATCCAGGACCGTATCTTCTGATCAATTTCCATGAGCAGAATGCTGCCGCGTTCGACCTGGAATGGGTTGCTAAATCTCCCCCAGATCGGCCGCGTTACCGGGAAGATAGTTGCCGTGGACCCGGTTGACCGCAAAATCCTTGCTGAACTGCAGGCCGACGGACGCATGTCGCTGACGGAGCTTGCCGGGAAGGTCTCGCTGAGCGTTTCTCCGTGCCACCGCCGAGTGCGCGAGCTCGAGCGGACCGGCGTCATCTCCGGCTACCGGGCAGTCGTCGACCCGGCCGCGCTGGGCCTCACCTTCGAAGCGCTGGTATTCGTCACCATGAGCCAGGAGGACCGCGCCACGCTCGCGGCGTTCGAGGACGGGCTCGCCGCCATTCCCAACGTGATCTCCGCCGAGCGACTGTTCGGCGACCCGGACTACCTGCTGCGGGTCCTGACCACCGATCTAGCTGGGTACCACTCGCTCCAGGACGAACGGCTCGGCACGCTGCCCGGCGTGCAACGCATGACCTCCACACTGGTCATGAAACGAGTCGTTGCCGACCGGCCACTGTCGGCCGACGAGCGAACGAGGTCGTGACCTGTGCAGGTGTGGCTCCGTCGCATCGCGGACCGTGACCGTTCAGTCCACGCGGCAACGCCGCGGCACCGCTTCGCGATCGCCGACCGATTGATGTCGCTCTCGATGACAAGGGGCACTCGAGTCACGGTTGGGTGCGCGAGAACTACCTGCGGACTGCGGGCGGTCGCAACGGCTCGGTCGCGATCAACTGACAACACGCGTTCGACCAGGTCCGGAAGTGATCCACCACGAGCGCGTCGTTCGTCCAGGCCCGGCTCCAGCGCCTCGGCTTCGGTGTCATCGGCAACCCGAAACATGATCTCGGGATCGACCTCTTCAGTTGAGCGCGGGCTTCAGATGGCAGCAGACCCCGTAGTTCCGCGGTCATCGCTGGGCTGCCGAGGAGATGGCGCGGGGGATGGCGTTGTCGATGAGGACGGCGGCGATGGCGGCGGCGGTGGGGAAGGATTCGCTGTTGAGGACTCGGGTGCGGGCCGAGGCGCCGTCGATGAGCAGCGCCAGTTGTTCGCCGAGTTGTTCGGGGTTGGTGGCGCCGGCTTCGCGGGCGGTTTCGGTGAGCCGCGCGGCGATGGCGGTCTTGTAGTCGCGTGCGTACCGGGATGCGGGGTGTCGGGGGTCGTGGAGTTCGACGGCCGCCGCGATGTAGGGGCACAGGGGCGTGGACGCGGGTATCTCGAAGGCGGCGAGGAGTCGTTCGCGGGGTGTGAGGTCGGTGCGGTCGAACACTCCGGGCATGACGTCGGGATCGAATCGGCGCAGGTATTCGGCGACGAGTTCGTCCTTGCTGGTGAAGTGCTGGTAGGCCGTGCGCTTGGACACCTGGGCCACGGCGCAGAGTTGGTCCATGCCGGTGCGGTTGATGCCCTGATCGCGGAACAGCTGCTGTGACGCGCTGAGGATGCGCTCGCGTGCGCCCCTGCCGCGGCGCCGACCCTGGGGGCCCTTCTCCAACTCCGTCATGCCCCCAGCATAGACCGTTCGGTACGGATCGGTGTACATAGCTTGCGCTCCGGTCGGCCATCCGATACGTTAAGCAAACAGTTCGGTGTACATAACTGGACGGTCCTCAGCACCCCAACCCAAACGGAGTGATCGTGGGAAAGCTCGATGGCAAGGTAGCGGTGATCACCGGTGGATCCACCGGCATGGCACTGGCCGGCGCCAAACTGTTCGTCGAGGAAGGAGCGCACGTCTTCATCCAGGCCCGGCGGCAGGAAGCACTGGACGACGCCGTCAAGCTGATCGGCCGCAACGTCACCGCCGTCCAGGGTGACGCGGCCGACCTGGACGACCTGGACCGCTTGTACGACACCGTCAAGCGGGAAAAGGGCTCGATCGACGTGCTGTGGGCCAGCGCCGGGATGGGCGAACCGGCCGTCCTCGGCGAGATCACCGAGGAACAGTTCCACCGCGCCTTCTCGCTCAACGCGCGCGGCACCCTGTTCACCGTGCAGAAGGCACTGCCGCTGATCAACGACAACGGCTCGATCTTCATGACCGGATCCAACGCCTCCCTCGGCGCCTTCCCCGGCTGGAGCCTCTACGCGGGAAGCAAAGCCGTCCAGCAGGCCTGGGCCCGCGTCTGGCTCAACGAACTGCGCGACCGCAAGATCCGGGTCAACGTCCTGACCCCCGGCCAGGTCGCCACCGCCAAACAGGAAGAACTGTTCGACGAGGCAACCAAGGCCGCATTCGAGTCCCTCATCCCCCGCGGAAAGATGGGCCGCCCCGAAGAAATCGCCACCGTCGCCCTGTTCCTCGCCTCCGACGACTCCAGCTACGTCAACGGCCTGGAACTGGTCACCGACGGCGGCACCACCGCCATCTGAACCACAGGTCGGAATATCGCCGATACACCCGCGGCAACCCGGTCGCCACAGTCTCATCCACCGGGTCTCATCCGACCCGGCACGAACGAGACAGAGCGACACCTCGAGAACAGAAGGAGAGCACACCTCATGAGCAGCATCACCCTCATCGGTACGGGGAACATGGCCCGCACCATCGGCACGCTCGCGGTGGCGGGCGGCAACACCGTCGAGGTCATGGGACGCGATCAGTCCAAGGCCGATGACCTGGCCAAGGCTCTGGGCGGCGGCGCGACGACGGGCAAGTGGGGCGCCGTCCCGGCCGGGGACATCGTCATCACGGCCCTGTTGTACGACGGTGTCGTTCCGGTCGTCACCGAGTACGGAGACGCCCTCGCGGGCAAGGTCATCGTCGACATCAGCAACCCCTTCAACGCCACGTTCGACGGACATGGCCCACAGCGAGGAGACCTCGATCGCGCAGGAAGTCGCCAAGGTGGCCCCGGCCAGCGCCAGCGTGGTGAAGGCGTTCAACACCATCTTCCGCAATGTCCTGGAGAAGGGCCGGCCCAACGTCTTCATCGCTGGCGACAATGCGCAGGCCAAGGCGGACGTGGCGGCATTCATCGAGAGCCTCGGGCTGCGCCCGCTGGACGTCGGCGGCCTGAAAATGGCGCACTGGCTGGAAGGAATGGGCCTGGTCACGGTGGGCCTCGCCGGCAACGGGGTTGGCCACTGGGACTTCGCCCTCGGCGTCACCGAATTTACCGGCTGAGCCCAGGGACCGAGCAGTCGGCGAACAAGGGCGCCGAGCGCTTGGACCATCGTCCCGCCAGCCGTTGCGCCTCCTACAAGTAAACACTGGTCCGCTTCGCCACCGAGCAGGTCGTGACTACCTCTACAACGCAGACAGGGCGGCCGCTATGACCGAATCCCGCCCGCCGTTCCCCCCGTTCGATCTCGACAGCGCGCTGGCCAGGGTGCAGGCCGCCGAGGACGCGTGGAACACCCGCGACCCGCAACGTGTGAGCCTCGCCTACACCGACGACTCCATCTGGCGGAACCGGGACGTCTTTCTCGCCGGCCGGCCCGCGATCATCGAGTTCCGCACCGCCAAATGGGAACGAGAACTCGACTACGTCCTGCGCAAGAACCTGTGGGCTTTCGGCACAACCGTATCGCGGCCGAGCGCCGCTACTTCGGCCCTCGACCCGAGGACGAGCGCGGCGAGCCGGCGACATGCCACCGCCAGTGAGGCGACAGCGCCGAACGAGTCACCGACGAGGACGTACGCCGGCCGGTCGGCGACCTGTCCCGCGATGCCGGCGCAACCTATGCCCGGGCCGGTCACGTAATCAGTGCCAACGGGCTCGTCAGACAGTCCGTGGGCGGGGGCAGTGACCAGGCGATTCGCGCAGGTTGGCGGTGGCACTCTGGGACGGTGCCTGACTCCGACCTCCTGCGCACCGCCCGCACCGGCCCGCTTGCTGAGCTCCCGCCGCCCGTCGTGGAGCACATCGTTCGTGCTGCCTCGATATTTCGTGCCAAGGCAGGTGAACGCATCTACCACCCCGGCGCGCACGCCGGCATGCATGTCGTGATCACCGGTCTGGTGCGCGTTGCGATGTCATCCACTGAAGGGCGCCAGGTCACGATCCGATACGCGCGCAGCGGAGAGATCCTCGGGGCACCGATCGTCGTGTCCCGCGAGGGCGTGCCGGTCAGCGTGCAAGCCGTCACCAACGCGAAGCTCGCCCGTACTCCGCCGAATCTGCTCTGGACGCTGGCTCAGAACGACGTCCGCGTCGCGCTCTGGTTGGCCAAGGAGCTGAGCGTTCGGGTGCGCGGATTGCTCGACGAGTTGGCTGACAACGCATTCCTGCCGGTGCGTGCCCGCATCGCTCGGCACCTGCTCGATCTTGCGGCCGACTCGCAGGTGTGCGCCGAACTCCACGTTCGGGCGAGCCATCAACAGCTGGCGGATTCCGTCGGAACCGTGCGTGAAGTAGTCGCGCGGACGCTGGCACGGCTCAAGCGCGACGGCGTCGTTACGACCGAACGTGATCGAATCTGCATTCTCGACCCGCAGACGTTGGCCGCAGTCGGCGGCGAGCGGCGCTAGAGCAGCGCCCGATGCGAGTTCGCTTGCCGTCAGCGGGTCAGCTGCTCGGCTGCGACGACGAGATCCGCGAGTGCTCGTTCGTCGTCGGCGGGCAGCACCGAGCACATTTCGCGGTAACGGACATCGGTCGCAGCTTCGGCGGCGCTCCACCGCGCACGCAGGTCCGGCATCGCGGCCGCGCGCGTGGCCAGCGCGGCGACGGCGTCGTCTTGCCAGGCGGTCCGGCGCAGCCTGTCCTCGCCTCCGAACGGGTCGCCCACCACCGCGAGTGGGACGTCCAAGCCCTGCGTCCGCAGCGCGGCGAAATGGATTCCACCGCGCAGTTCGCGCAGCAGCATCAGCGCGAACGCGGCGCGAGCCGCCAGATCCGTAGGGCGTGGCTGCGCGCGCCACGCGGCGAACAGCGGCAGGGCGGAGGCCTCGGCCGCATCGCATACCTGTTCGGCGGTGTCCGCCAGTCGTTCGGCGTCCGGTAGGGCTACGAGGTTGGCGCGGCCCCACTCGGCGCAGGCGAGTGAGTAGCTCCCTAACGCCGCCTCGATCGGCAGCGTCTGCGAGCCGCGCCACGTCAGCTCGATGACGTAGGCCGGGAAGATTCCCAACAGCGATACGGCGACCTGCGGCGCGACGTCACCCACCGCGGCGATCCGTCCTCGGAAGTAGAGGCCGCCCGCCCGCATGCCCAGCGACTCGGCGGCATCGGCCATTTGCCGAGACGTCATAAAGCGCCCGCCTACGTCGACGATCGTGTTGTCGGTCACCGGATGCGTCGTCGGTCAGCTGCCGGTGCAGAGCACCGTAAGGCCGCAGTGCGTATGACGTTCAAGCTCGGATCCATGTGTGCCTTCCACAATGACTTGGTGCGCTTGGCGCTCAACGTTGCAGTGGCTGGAGAGCGACTCAATGACAGTAGTCACGCGTGGAGGGCCGATTCGCCTTTGCGACCGGCCCGCAGCGTACGGTGCACTGACCTGATCGGGGAGGGGCCGTGACCTACGAAGGACCGCCGGACTGGCAGCAACCGCAGCCGGACTCGCAGTCGCAAGCCCCGGACTGGCAGCTGCCACCGGACTGGCAGCCGCAAGCCGCGCCGCCGCCCGGCTACGGGCCTGCCGGCTACCCGGCGCCGTCCGCCTACCCCGGGTCTTACGGCTACCCGGCGCCGTCCGGCTATCTCGGGTCTTACGGCTACCCCGCGCCGTCCGGCTACCCCGCGCCGTCCGGCTATCCTGCGCCGTCGGGCTATCCCGGGTCTTACGGCTACCCCGCGCCGTCGGGCTATCCCGGGTCTTACGGCTACCCCGCGCCGGCCGGGCTCGCGCCGCGGGTATCGGTGCCTTGGACGGGGGCGGTCGTTGCCGCCGCAGGGCTGGTGGTGGTCATCGGTTCGATCATGACCTGGGCGAAGTACGTCGTGGGCGCTGCGGCGGTGGACAGTGTCGCCGGGACGGACGGTCACCGCGACGGCAAGATCACGATCGTGCTGGGCGCGCTGCTCGTGTCGCTGGGCATCGTCATCCTCGCCAAGCAGGGCCGGCTCTGGGCGAGCATCGTCGGCACCGTGCTCGCCGCGTTCGCCATGCTCACGGCGCTGGCCGACATCGGTGACATCAGCGACAAGAGCAAGCAGGCCGCGCCGTTCGGCCACATCGACGTCGGCCCAGGGCTGGTCATCGTGCTGCTCGCCTCGCTCGTGGCGCTGGGCGGGTCGATCGTCGCAATGTGTATCCGGCGTGAGCTGAACCGGTGAGGATCTGCCAGACTTTTCGGGAGCTATTGCGCGCGGAACTCAGACGGGCATAATCAGAATAAGTCCAGGCGGACGTCCCCCCCGTACGCCCGCCTGGACTCCTCTTCTTTTGAGACGGTCGACGGCGGGCCGCAGCCGCCTCAGCTGCGGCGCCGGATCTTGCTCCCCAGCCACACCAGCGGGTCGTACTTGCGGTCGGCGACGCGTTCCTTGAGCGGGATCAGCGCGTTGTCGGTGATCTTGATGTGCTCCGGGCACACCTCGGTGCAGCACTTGGTGATGTTGCACAGGCCCAGCCCGTGCTCGTCCTGTGCCGCGTGCTGGCGATCGAGCGCGTCCAGCGGATGCATGTCCAGCTCGGCGACCCGCATGAGGAACCGGGGCCCTGCGTAGGACTCCTTGTTGTCCTCGTGGTCACGGATGACGTGGCAGACGTCCTGGCACAGGAAGCACTCGATGCACTTGCGGAACTCCTGCGAGCGCTCGACGTCGACCTGCGCCATCCGGTACTCGCCCGGCGCGACACCGGGTGGCGGCGCGAACGCCGGCACCTCCTGCGCCTTCTTGTAGTTGAACGAGACGTCGGTGACGAGGTCGCGCATCACCGGGAAGGTGCGCATGGGCGTCACGGTGATCGTCTCGTCCTGGGTGTAGATCGACATCCGGGTCATGCACAGCAACCGCGGCCGGCCGTTGACCTCGGCGCTGCACGAGCCGCACTTGCCGGCCTTGCAGTTCCAGCGGACCGCGAGGTCGCCGGCCTGGGTGGCCTGCAGCCGGTGGATGATGTCGAGGACGACCTCGCCCTCGTTCACCTCGACGGTGTAGTCGACGAGTTCGCCACCCTCGGCGTCGCCCCGCCAGACCCGGAAGTGCGCTTGGTAGGACGTCTTCTCCGGCGCCTGCGTCATGCTTCGGCCACCTCGGCGATCTCCTCGTCGGTGTAGTACTTCTTCAGCTCGCCTTTGTCGAACAGCGCGAGCAGGTCGGGACGCATCGGCGGGATCGGCTGCTGGACGATGTCGATGCCGTCGCGCGTGGCGTTGCGGGTGCAGATCAGGTTGACCTTGCGCCACTCGGCGTTCATGCCCGGGAAGTCGTCGCGGGTGTGCCCGCCGCGCGACTCCTCACGGATGAGCGCGGCCCTCGCCATGCATTCTGCGACGGCGAGCAGGTTGCGCAGGTCGAGCGCCAAATGCCAGCCGGGGTTGAACGCCCGGCCCCCCGGCGCGCAGACGTCCTTGGCCCGCTCCTTCAGCTTCTCCACCCGCTCGAGCGCGTCCTGCAACTCGCCCGCTGTGCGGATCAGGCCCACCAGGTCGTTGATGCACTGCTGCAGCTCGGCGTGGATCTCGTACGCGGTCTCGCCGTGGCCCTCGAACGGTGCGAGCGCCACCTTCTCGCACTCGCGCAGTTGCGCGTCGACGATCGACGGGTACTGACCCTTGAGGCCCTTGACGTAGGCTGCCGCGCCCTCGCCGGAGCGGCGGCCGAAGACGATGAGGTCGGACAGCGAGTTGCCGCCCAGCCGGTTCGAGCCGTGCATCCCGCCGGCAACCTCGCCGGACGCGAACAGGCCCGGTACGCCGGTCGCCGCCGCGGTGTCGGCGTCCACCTCGATGCCACCCATCACGTAGTGGCAGGTCGGGCCGACCTCCATCGGCTCGGCGGTGATATCGACGTCGGCCAGCTCCTTGAACTGGTGATGCATCGACGGCAGCTTCTTGAGGATCACCTCGGCCGGCAGTCGCTTCGAGACGTCCAGGTAGACGCCGCCGTGCGGCGAGCCGCGGCCGGCCTTCACCTCGGCGTTGATCGCCCTGGCCACCTCGTCACGTGGCAGCAGCTCGGGCGGACGCTTGTTGTTGACCTGGTCGTCGTACCAGCGGTCACCCTCGGCCTCGGTGTCCGCGTACTGGCCGCGGAACACGTCCGGGACGTAGTCGAACATGAACCGCTTGCCCTCGGAGTTGGTCAGCACACCGCCGTCGCCGCGCACCGACTCGGTCACCAGGATGCCTTTCACCGACGGCGGCCAGACCATGCCGGTGGGGTGGAACTGGACGAACTCCATGTTCAGCAGCGACGAGCCTGCCCGCAGCGCGAGGCCCATGCCGTCGCCGGTGCGACTCCCAGGAGTTGGTGGTGACCTTGGCGACCTTGCCGATGCCGCCAGTGGCCAGCACGACGGCCGGCGCCTTGAACAGGACGAACTCGCCGGTCTCGCGGTAGTAGCCGAACGCGCCGGCGATCGCGCCGCTCGCGTCGGTGAGCAGCTCGGTGAGCGTCACCTCGGCGAAGACCTTGAGCCGCCCGTCGTCCGCGCCGGGCTGGCCCTTCGCCTTGGCGTCGTCCTGCTGCAGCGACACGATCTTCTGTTGCATCGTGCGGATCATCTCGAGCCCGGTGCGGTCGCCGACGTGCGCGAGGCGCGGGAACTCGTGGCCGCCGAAGTTGCGCTGGCTGATCTTGCCGTCCGGCGTGCGGTCGAACAGCGCGCCGTAGGTCTCGAGCTCCCAGACGCGGTCCGGCGACTCCTTGGCGTGCAGCTCGGCCATCCGCCAGTTGTTGAGGAACTTGCCGCCGCGCATCGTGTCGCGGAAGTGCACCTGCCAGTTGTCGTTGCTGTTGACGTTGCCCATCGACGCCGCGCAGCCGCCCTCGGCCATGACGGTGTGCGCCTTGCCGAACAGCGACTTGCAGATGATCGCGACGCGCAGGCCCTGCTCGTGCGCCGCGATGGCCGCGCGCAGCCCGGCGCCGCCGGCACCGATGATCAGGACGTCGTAATTGTGTTTCTCGAGCAGCCACGAGTGGCCTTTCAGTTGAAGATGCGCGGGTCGTTGAACGCACCCGACGCAACGAGAGCGATATAGCCGTCGGTGAGCATGAGGGTGCCCAGCGTCGTCCACGCCAGCTCCATGTGCTTGACGTTGAGTTTCGAAACGAAGCCCCAGGCCTTGTAACGCAGCGGGTGCTTGGAGAAGTTGCGGAGCTTGCCGCCGATGATGTGCCGGCACGAGTGGCAGGAGATCGTGTACGTCCACAGCAACACCACGTTGATCAGCATGATGATCGTGCCGAGGCCGAAGCCGAAACTGTGCCCCTCGGGCCGGAACGCCTGGATGACGTCCCAGGTGTTGACGACCGAGACCAGGCCGGCGAACAGCCAGAAGTAGCGGTGCAGGTTCTGCACGATCAGCGGGAACCGCGTCTCGCCCGAGTAGCTGCCGTGCGGCTCGGCCACCCCGCACGCGGGCGGCGACTGCCAGAACGCGCGGTAGTAGGCCTTGCGGTAGTAGTAGCAGGTGAGCCGGAAGCCGAGCAGGAACGACAAGCGAGACGATCGCGAAGAGGGACGAACGGCGGGAAGTCACCGAACCAGGTGCCGAAGTCCCGCGCGCTGCTCGGGCACGACGATCGTGACGCATGGCGAGTGAACGGCGACAGGTAGTGCTCTGGGGCCGCGAAGTACGCGCGCTGGCTCGCCGTCCGGATCACGGCGTAGAGCACCCAGCCGCTGAGCAGGACGAAGGTGATGAGCGGGGCGCGCCACCATTTGTCGGTGCGCAGCGTGCGGGTCGGGATGCTGGCCCTCCCGGGTGCGGCGGTGCCCCCCGACGCGCTCGTCGTGGTGCGGGTCACCGGCGCTCGCCGCCTAGGTCGTCGAGGGCGCTGTCTTGCACGATGATCTCACTCGCCTCCGCGGTCGACGCCGCCCAGAGCGGCGTGAGGTCGTCGAGCTCCGATGCGGCCGGATCGGTGGTGCGGTGCGGCCCTGGTCGACGCCGTGGCGACAGCCACTCGTCAACTCCGAGGCGAGCGCCATCGGCAGCTCCATTCACCGGGCACGCTATCGCTCCGAGCCGTGCCGGTCAGGCCCGTGTCGTCAATCTCTCACGGCGCCTTCCGGAGCGCGTCCGTGGGGCCGGAAACGGGCCATGAGGGCGGGCCCAGGTCGTGTAGAGTCTTCCGCTGGCGCACGCGTCGTGCGACGCCCCCTTAGCTCAGTCGGCAGAGCGTCTCCATGGTAAGGAGAAGGTCTACGGTTCGATTCCGTAAGGGGGCTCTGGGGTCCGTGGTCGGCGTCCCGCGGCGGGGTAGCTCAGTCTGGCAGAGCAAGCGGCTCATAATCGCTATGTCGCCGGTTCAAATCCGGCCCTCGCTACAAACCGGTCGCAGGCGGCCGGGTACCACCACTCGATTCGAAAGGCAGCACCTTGGCAGCCACCGACGTCCGTCCGAAGATCACCTTGGCGTGTCAGGTGTGCAAGCACCGCAACTACATCACGAACAAGAACCGGCGCAACGACCCAGACCGGCTCACGATGAACAAGTTCTGCCCGAACTGCGGCAAGCACACCGAGCACCGCGAGACCCGCTGATCAGACCCCGAGAAAGGCCCCGCCCGGCACAGCCGGAGCGGGGCCTTTCCGCGTCCGGCTAGCGCTAGCGCAGCAGGTGACTGCACCTGCTCCAGGTCGCTGGATCCCGTGACAGCGCGTTTCGCCTAGCTTGCCCGAAGTCAACTAGTGTCGGGCCACGTCGCGGCGAGTTGGTCGCGTCGCAACGCGTCGCAACGCGTCACAGTGGGTCGCAAAGGGGTAGTGGGCAGGTATGCGAGGCGAGCACGCGACGCCGGATCAGGTCCCCGTGGAGGACGGGCGCCGGCTGCGCTGGACCGCGCACCGCGCACACCGCCGCGGGGCGTTCGTGACCGCGGGCGTCGAGGCGATCGACCGGTTCGGCCCGACGGCGAGCGCCGAGCAGATCGCGGGCGTCGCCGGGGTCAGCCGCACCGTCCTGTACCGCTACTTCCGCGACCGCGAGGACCTGCGTCAAGCGATCGCCGACCAGGTCGTACGGGCCGTCATCGACAGCGTGCTGCCCCGGCTGGCGATCCGGCCCGACGCCACTCCGCACGGCATCATCCGGGCCGCCGTCGCGGTGATCGTCGGCTGGCTCGACGAGCACCCGAACCTCTACCACTTCCTGCGCAGCCGGCGCACCGGCGCGTCGCTCGACTCCGTCGAGGGCACGCTGGCCGACAGTGTCGCGGCGCTGCTCAAGACGATGATGATCGTCTTCGGCATCGACAGCCAGCACGCCGAGCCCGGCGCCTACGGCATCGTGGGCTTCGTCGAGTCTGTCGGCAGCTGGTGGCTTGCACACCGCACGATGACGCGCGACCAGCTCACCGACCTGATCACAACCGGCGTCTGGCACCTGCTCGACGGGACGGCCCGCGAGTTCGGCGTCCAGCTCGGCTTGGACGACCCGCTCCCGCTCGGGATGAGCCAGGAGACGAAGGCATGACGGACGAGGGCGGCTACGACGGGCCGGCCGAGCTGCTCGGCGGGCCGGCCTTCGAGGTGCGCACGACTCTTCCCGGGGACGCCGACTAACCTCCATCGCATGCCGGTCGATCAGTCGCACGTCGGGCGCGTCTACCCGCCGACCGATCCGTACGAGGTGGGCCGCGAGAAGATCGGTGAGTTCGCCGATGCGATCAACGACCCGAACCCGGCCTACCGCGACCGCGCCGTCGCACGTGCCCTCGGCTATCCGGACGTCATCGCCCCGCCGACCTTCGCGATCCGGCTCACCCTGCCGGCCGGCCACCAGTTCCTGTTCGATCCCGAGGTCGGGATCGACTACGGCCGCGTCGTCCACGGCGAGCAGCGCTTTGTCCACGAACGCCCCATCCACGCGGGCGACGAGCTGCACGTGGTCGTCACCGTCGACGCAATTCGGGTCGCTGCGGGCAACGACCTCATCACCTTGCGGTCTGAGGTCCGCACGCTTGAGGACGAGTTGGTCGTGACTGCGTTCGGGGTAGTCGTCGTGAGAGGACCGGACGCGTGAGCGATGCTTGCGGAGCGAGGACGGGCATGAGCGACGCTTGCGGAGCGAACAGGGGTAGTCGCGTCTCTGCATGCCCGCCCGGAGCGAAGCGAGGACGGGCATGAGCGACGCTTGCGGAGCGAACAGGGGTAGCCGCGTCTCTGCATGCCCGCCCGGAGCGAAGCGAGGACGGGCATGAGTCCGAAGGCAGGAGACGTAGTCCCAGGTCAGGACTTCCCGATCAGCCGCGCCGACCTCGTCCGCTACGCGGGCGCGTCAGGGGACTTCAACCCGATTCACTGGAACGAGCGGTTCGCCAAGAGCGTCGGGCTGCCCGACGTCATCGCACACGGCATGTTCACCATGGCGACCGCGGTGCGGGTGGTCACCGACTGGGCAGGTGACCCTGGGGCGGTGGTCGAGTACGGCGTCCGGTTCACCCGGCCGGTCGTCGTCGCGGATCCGGACGGCGCCACGCTTACCGTCTCCGGGACGGTCCGGGCCGTCCGCGACGACGGGCTGCTCGAGGTGGATCTGACAGCCACCGTCGACGGGCAGACCGTCCTCGCCAAGGCTCGCGCGGTCGTCCGCCCGCCTCACGGCGCCTGATGCGCGCGGCCGTGGTGCTGGCAACGGCGGCCCTCGCCGTGCTCGCCGCGTGCACGACCACGACCGCTGGGCGCGGCGCGACCTCGGCACTGCCCTCCGGGCCATCCAGCCAGCCGACGACCCCGGCGCCGACCACGCCGAGCAGTGCCTCGTCCTCCGGGGAGACCACCTCGTGCCGCAGCTACGCGAGCCCGGATCCGGACCGTCCGCGGATGACCCTGCGGTTCACGATCGCGTCCGGCCATCGAAGCGTGACCGGCCATGAGCAGATCGTCTTCCGGCCGGACCTGCCGATCACCGAGCTCGTCTTCCGGCTGACGGCGAACACCAAGCCGACGGTCGCGCAGGGCAACAGGATCGTCGTCACTGCCGCGCACGCCGATCATGGCGGCGGGAGGTACCGGTTCACCACCGCGAACGCGGCCGACTCGACGCAAGGGGGGCTGCTGCACATCCCGTTCGCCACGACGATCCCCGCCGGGACCGAGGTGACAGCGACGATCGACTTCGCGCTCACCCTCGGGAGCGAGTCGTTCGACAGGTTTGGCCGAACCGGTCCCTTCGCCTACTTCGGCACGGCTGCGCCGCTGCTGGCCTGGGAGCGCGGCTTCGGCTGGCACACGGAGGACATGCTCGACTTCCTTGCCGAAAGCGCGACCAGCGAGGCGATGGACGTCGACCTGACGGTCACCGCTCCTGCCGCCGATACGGTGATCATGTCCGGCGATCCTGCCGATCCCCCGCTCGGCGGCCGCACCCGAACCTGGCACTCGACGATCAGCGCGGCGCGCGACGTGAGCGTGGCCGCTGGGCCCTTCGTCGTGTCCGACACCACCGTCGACGGCGTCCGGTTGCGCCTCGGCGCCCCGACCGCTACGGAGCGCGACCAGCTCGTGCCCGAGTTCCAGCGCGCGATCACCGAGCTGGCCAAGCACTTCGGGCCGTTCCCGTTCCCGTCCCTGTCGGTGGCGCGGCTGCCGTTGGAGCTCGGTGGCATCGAGTACCCGAGCTCGATCCTCATGCTCGACGGGTCGCGGCTCGTGGCGGTGCACGAGACCGCGCACCAGTGGTTCTACGCGATGGTCGGCGACTCGCAGGCGCTGCACCCGTGGCTGGACGAGGCGTTCGCCGTCTACGCGGAGGAACTCGTCAACCATGATGAGCCCAATGACGGCGCTCTCGGCGCGGGCGGCGACGTCGACGCCTCTGTCGAGTCCTACGGCAGCGACGAGCACGACTACTACTTCCTCACTTACAACAAGGGCGGCGCGGCACTGCTCGCAGCTCGCCAGGCCGCCGGACCGGCCACGTGGGACGCCGCGCTGCGGTGCTACGTCGCGGCCAACGCGTGGCGGATCGTCAACCCGCCCGATCTGCGCAAGGCGCTCGCGAAGCTGCCCGCCGCGATCGCCGTGCTCGAGGACGCCGGCGCGCTGCGCGACTGACTCGACGCAGGGCGGTCTGATCAGCGCTCGGCAGCGAGCTTCGCGATCCGGGCGACGCCCTCGGCAAGGTCGTCGTCGCTGAGCGCGTAGGACATCCGGACGTAGCCCGGCGTGCCGAACGCCTCGCCCGGCACGACCGCCACCTCGACCTCCTCGAGGATGATCTCGGCGAGCTCGGTCGGTGTTGTGCGCGGTGCGGCCGCGCAGCGGTACGCCGAGCAGCCCCTTCATCGACGGGTAGGCGTAGAACGCGCCGAGCGGTTCCGGGCACACGACGCCCGGGATGTCGGACAGCATCGACACGATGGCCCGGCGCCGACGGTCGTACACCGCACGCATCTCGGCAACCGCCGACAGGTCCCCGGAGACGGCGGCGAGCGCAGCCACCTGCGCAACGTTGCTGACGTTGGATGTCGAGTGCGACTGCAGGTTGGTCGCGGCCTTGACGATGTCGGTCGGGCCGATCAGCCAGCCGACCCGCCAGCCCGTCATCGCGTAGGTCTTCGCGACACCGTTGACGACGACGACCCGCTCGTCCGGCGCTGTGCGCGATCGACATCATCTCGGCATCGCCGTACACGAGGTGCTCGTAGATCTCGTCGGTGACGACCCAAAGGTCGTGCTCGGCCGCCCACGCGCCGATCGCCTCGACCTGCGCGCGCGGAAACACGGCCCCGGTCGGGTTGGACGGCGAGACGAAGCAGCAGCACCTTCGTGCGCGGCGGTCCGGGCGGCCTCGAGCTGCTCGACGGTCGCGAGATAGCCGGACGTCTCGTCGGTGCGGACCTCGACCGGCACACCGCCGGCGAGCTTGATCGCCTCCGGGTAGGTCGTCCAGTACGGCGCGATGAGCAGCACCTCGTCGCCCGGGTCGAGCAGCGTCGCGAACGCGTTGTAGACCGCCTGCTTGCCGCCGTTGGTGACCAGCACCTGGGCCGGCGTCGACGGCGTAGCCGGTGTCGCGCTGGGTCTTGGCGGCGATCGCGGCGCGCAGCTCGGGCAGCCCGGCGACCGGCGTGTAGTGGTGGTACTTCGGGTTGGCGGGCAGCCGCGACGGCCGCCTCGACGATGTAGTCCGGCGTCGGGAAGTCCGGCTCGCCGGCACCGAACCCGATGACCGGCCGGCCGGCCGCCTTGAGCGCCTTGGCCTTGGCGTCGACGGCCAGCGTGGCGGATTCGGCGATGGCGGCGATGCGGTCGGATACCCGGGCTCCCATGCGCCCAATGATCCCAGACGCCGTCTTGCAAGATGCAGGTGGTTTGGAGGCACGCAGCCACGTCCCCGTAGACTGACGCACCGGGTCCGATTGTGGCCGTGCGTCAGCATGCTCGCGCCCGGTCGGGCTGGCCCTGAAGTCCCAAGGGGCGTGGCTCAATTGGTAGAGCACCGGTCTCCAAAACCGGCGGTTGCAGGTTCGAGTCCTGTCGCCCCTGCGCAGTGTCTAGAAGCAGTACGAGCAGTACGAGGAGGCAGCATGACCGCGACGCGCACCGAGTCACCGTCCGCACGACCGGCGAGGCGGTCGTGGTGGCGCGCCGACACGGTTCGTCCGGGAGATCGTCTCGGAGATGCGCAAGGTCCTCTGGCCGTCGCGCAACGAGCTGGTCACCTACTCGATCGTCGTCATCATCTTCGTGGTGGTCATGGTGGCGATCGTGGCCGGGCTCGACTTCGGCTTCGCAAAGCTGGTGCTGCAGACGTTCGGCTGACCCCGACCGGCTACCCAAGGGCGACCCAGCCGACAATCCGAGCAAGAGAAGAGAGAACGTGTCCGAGGACGACGACGCCACGAGCCCCGACGCCGTGAGCGACGATACGGCCGCCGAGCCGCCAGCGAGTCGGCCCCAGCCGCCGACGAGGGTCCCACTGACCTCGCTTCCGCCGCCCGTCTGCTGGGCGAGGAGGACGCGCCGGCCGCGGCTGACGACAGCGACGCGGCCGACGTCCTCGCGGAGGTGCCTGCGGCCGACGCCGCGGCGCCCACCGAGGTGGCGGAAGCGGCCACCACGCCCGAGGCCGTAGTTGAGCCCGTCGAAGAGGACGAGGACGAGGATCCGGTCGAGACGCTGCGCAGCGAGCTGCGCAGCCAGTTCGGCGACTGGTACGTCGTGCACTCCTACGCCGGCTACGAGAACAAGGTGAAGACCAACCTCGAGAGCCGCATCCAGTCCCTCAACATGGAGGACTACATCTTCCAGGTCGAGGTGCCCACCGAGGACGTCGTGGAGATCAAGAACGGCAAGCGCCAGCAGGTGCAGCGGAAGGTGTTCCCCGGCTACATCCTCGTGCGGATGGATCTCACCGACGAGTCGTGGGGGGCGGTCCGCAACACGCCGGGCGTCACCGGCTTCGTCGGCGCCACGACGCGGCCGTCGCCGCTGACCCTGGACGAGGTCGTCAAGATCCTCGCGCCCGCCGTCCGCAAGCCCGCGGCCGCGACCGGTGGCGGCAAGACCGCTGCGGGCGAGAAGGCACGCGCGAGGTCGTCGACTTCGAGGTCGGCGAGTCGGTCACCGTCATGGACGGCCCGTTCGCCACGCTGCCCGCCACGATCAGCGAGATCGACCCGGTGCACCAGAAGCTGCAGGTCCTGGTGTCGATCTTCGGCCGTGAGACGCCGGTCGAGCTGTCGTTCAGCCAGGTCTCCAAGATCTAGAACTCGTAGAACCAGACCGACCCGTCCAGAAAGATAGAGAACGCAAAGTCATGCCTCCCAAGAAGAAGCTCGCCGCGATCATCAAGCTGCAGATCCAGGCGGGCGCCGCCAACCCGGCGCCGCCGGTCGGCCCGGCGCTCGGCCAGCACGGCGTCAACATCATGGAGTTCTGCAAGCAGTACAACGCGGCCACCGAGTCGCAGCGCGGGCAGATCGTCCCGGTCGAGATCTCGGTCTACGAGGACCGCTCGTTCACCTTCGTCACGAAGACCCCGCCGGCGGCGCGGCTGCTGCTCAAGGCCGCCGGGGTCGACAAGGGCAGCGGCGAGCCGCACAAGACGAAGGTCGCCAAGGTGACCATGAAGCAGGTCCGCGAGATCGCCGAGACCAAGATGGAGGACCTCAACGCCAACGACATCGACCAGGCCGCGAAGATCATCGCCGGCACCGCTCGGTCGATGGGGATCACCGTCGAGGGCTGAGTACCAACCGAGGTTCGGGGTGCGAAGCGTGGGAGGACGTCGAAGTCCGGCGCCCGTTGACCACTAGAGAAGGAAGAACGAGATGAAGCGCAGCAAGGCTTACCGCAAGGCGGCCGAACTCCTCGAGGAGGGCCGCATCTACACGCCGCTCGAGGCGGCGAACCTCGCCAAGCAGGCCTCGCCCACCAGGTTCGACGGCACGGTCGAGGTCGCCCTGCGGCTCGGCGTCGACCCGCGCAAGGCCGACCAGATGGTCCGCGGCACGGTCAGCCTGCCGCACGGCACCGGCAAGACGGTCCGCGTCATCGTCTTCGCGACCGGCGAGAAGGCCGAGGAGGCCCGCGCCGCGGGCGCCGACAAGGTCGGAAGCGACGACCTGATCCAGGAGATCACCGACGGGTACCTGGACTTCGACGCGGCCATCGCCACGCCCGACCAGATGGCCAAGGTAGGCCGCATCGCCCGGGTCCTCGGCCCGCGTGGGCTCATGCCCAACCCGAAGACCGGCACCGTGACGCCCGACGTCGCGAAGGCCGTCGCCGACATCAAGGGCGGAAAGATCAGCTTCCGGGTCGACAAGCAGGCCAACCTGCACCTGATCATCGGCAAGGCGTCGTTCTCGCCCGAGCAGCTCGTCGAGAACTACGCGGCCGCGCTCGACGAGATCCTGCGTGCCAAGCCGTCCTCGTCGAAGGGCCGGTACGTCAGGAAGGTCACCTTCGCGACCACGATGGGCCCGGGCATCCCGGTCGACGCCAACCGCACGCGGAACCTGCTCGAGGACGCGACCGCGTCGGCGTGACCTTCGCTCGACGAGAGCCCGCCGCCACCCGGCGGCGCATCGCCCTCCTCGCGGTCGCCGTCCTCGTTGCGGCCGGCCTGGGCGTCGTCGTCGCCGTGCCGGCGGCCGCGGCTGCTCCCGGCGGCACGTACGTTGCGCTGCCCAGGCAGTCGCGAGTCGTGGACACCCGCACCGGCGCCGCCGGCAACCACAAGGGCGCGGTGCACGGCGGGCACGGCGTCACGGTCAAGATCGCCGGACGGGGCGCGGTGCCGGCCACCGGGGTCGGGTCCGTGCTGGTCACCATGACCGCCCTCGCGCCGACAGCCAGCGGCGGCATCGTCGGCTACGTAGGTCGGCGACCACGCACCACGAACCTGCAGTTCACCAAGGGCCACGCGATCACCGATTCGGCGGTGCTGCAGCTGTCGTCCGGCAAGGTGAACCTCTACAACACCGCGACGAGCGGGTCGGTGCAGATCGTCGTGGACGTATCCGGCTACTACGCGTCGGGGACGCCGGCGGGCAGCGACGGGGGCATCTTCCACACGGTGCACCCGGCGCGGGTCGTCAACACGGTGACCGGTGGCGGCTACGGCAACCGCAAGGGCGCGCTGCGCGGCGGCCACAGCATGACGGCAGCGTTGAACCACGCGGGTGTGTCGTCGTCGGCCGGTGCGGTCGCGGTGACGATCACCGCGCTCAACGTGCGCAAGGCAGGCGCGATCGTCGCGCACCGACCGGACGAGCCGAAGCAGAACCTCGCGCTGCTGCACCTCGAGCCAGGTCGGCGCACGTCGGCGTTCGCGATCCTGCGAGTGAGCGGCGGTAAGTCGACGCTGGGCAACACGTCGACCCGCGGCGTCGACCTGTTCGTCGACGTGCTCGGCTACTACAACATCGGTTTCGCGACGACCGCGAAGGCGTTCCAGACACTCGTCCCGACCCGGCTGCCGCGCCTGGCGCTCGCCTCGAACGCAACCCGGCGCGTGTCGGTCGCGGGTCGTGGCGGGATGGCGCTGGCCGGCGTCTCGGCCGTGCTCGTCACCCTGCACGTCGTATCCCCGAAACGCCGCGGTGGCTTGCAGGCATGGCGGCCGGACAGGACGCGACCGCGCACGACGGCGGTCCTGCAGTTCGAGGTCGGGCACACGATGTCGAATGTGGTGCTGGTGCCGGTGTCGAGCGGCAAGTTCGCCGTGCACAACACGTCGCGCGCCGGGGTGAGCCTGGTGGTGGACATCGACGGCTTCGTCCCGTCGTCGACGCTGACCCCGCCCGCGGCCGACTCCACTGCCCGCTACGTCCGCAACATCGTCGACGACTCGACCAGCAACGACGGCGTGATGTCGGCGGAGGGCACGGCGGACGCCGAGGCGAACAACACGTTCGTCCTGCTCGACATCGGTGCGCAGCGAAACACTGGGGCGGGTGTCGTACTCACCGGCGTCGACCGGCCGATCCGATATACGAATCTCGTCATCGCGCTGAATGCGTACGTCACGGCATTCGCGAACGCCGGCGGCACGGGCACGATCGCGATCGGTACCAACAACGACGCGAACGACTGGACGCACTACACCGCGGCGCACCGCGGCCGGGACTGGGCGAACAAGGTGATCACGCAGATCACCGCGCACGCCGGCATCACCGTCGCCGGAGCCGACGACATCGAGCCCGGCTTCTTCAGCACCGAACGGCAGGCGGAGCACTGGGAGACGGCGTTTCTCGGCGTCGATCCGAGCCTGAAGCTGGTCTTCAACGGCTCGGCGGACGGCTGCCCGAAGACCTGGACGTCCGGCGCGACGTGCGCCTTCGGCTGGACCGCGAGGCAGCTCTACGCGCTGGCAACCGGGGTGGGTCACCCGGTGCGCACCACCGCCCTGCCGCAGGTCTTCTTCGGGTTCATGGCCACGCAGTGGGCGATGATCGACAAGACCGGCGGCGGCGGGATGCACGTTCGCGGTTCGCTCACCGAGCACGCGCTCGTCCGCGGCAGCCTGAACCCGGCGCAGGGGTGGACGGCGCTCCGGCGCGGCGTCTCGTCCGTCACCACGACGCCGATCGGCTCAGTCGTCGCCGACATCCACGAGTAGCCGACATCCACGAGTAGCCGACATCCACGAGTAGTCGTCAGCGCGACCGGTGCGGCTGCGCCGGATCGATGCCGTGCGCGGTGAACACCGCAGCGACCGCGCGCAGCGGATTCCGGGCGCTGCTCGGGTGCCGGAGCGCGAGCGCGACGAGGTGGCAGCGGTGTTCGCCGAACGTCATCCCGTTGTCCGGGTACTCGGCAGCCCCGACCCCGGCCGCCAGCGGCAGGCAGAGCGGCGGCGCGACCGGCCGCAGCAGCGGTGTCAGCTCCGCGACGAGGCCGGCCGGCACCGCGTCCAGCGACGGCAGGTCCAGCACCGCACAGCCCGCGCGCGCGATCCGGCGCGGGTCGATCGCGCAGGCGAGTGACCACGGCCCGCGCTCATGGATGAGCCGGCCGGTGACCGTCGAGACGAAGTCGGCGAGCCGGTCCGGACGGGGCGTCAGCAGCAACCGCACGGAACCCGGCCGGCTGCGCGGCGGCGTCCAGTCCTCGCCCCAGGTGCGCCACCACCCGCCGGCCCGAATGACGTCGTGCCGGGCGACGACCGACACCCCGCCGCGCCGGATCCGGGTCGCGCTCCCGGCGTGCGCCGCCCGGTACAGCCCGGCGAGCGGGCGTTGTGCAGGCAGCAGGTCGACGTCGCCGGCGACCGGGTTGAACCACTCGCGGTAGAGCAGTCCGGCCACGCTCATCCGGTCGGTTGCCGACTCCGCGATCGCGACCGCGGCGTCGAGCTGCGCGCGGGCCCAGGACGGCCAGGGACCGGCCGCGGCACCCCCCACTCGCGCTGCCGCGGCCGGCCTCTGGGAAACGGTCGACTCGTCCGGCGAACGCGTGCCGTCTCTTCCCCCGAATAGGACGGCGCCGCTGATAGGCAACTCGCTGGCCATCTTTCCACCTCCGTCGATCGTCGGAGGGCAGGAGTCGGGCGGCGCCTCGCTGATACATCAGACGCGGCGTATCACCACGGACGTTGCAGGCTCCTGACGTGTAGATGCGGCCAACCGGCGACGCGGCGTGGTGGCGGCGGGCCGGGAGCCATACGCTCTGGCGGGATCAATGCGAGATGACGGAGTGACGATGGACGGATCGAAGTCCCCTGCCGGCGGTCAGCGGCCGGACGCGGAAGCTGGTACGGCCGGGCGCGGTCAGATCCCGCCGCGCGCGCAGTTGTCCGACGACCCGGTGATCTCCGTGCCGGCCGACATTCTGGTCCGCTACAACGCACGAGTGCTCGACCCGGCGACCGCCGCGAAGGTCGCCGACCAGCCCGCGCCGCGTCCCACCGTGTATCTCGCCGACCGGCTGGTCGTCAGCGGCACCGCCGACAACCTGACTCGCGACGACATCAACGCCGCCGCGGCAGAGAAGCAGTTGCGTCTCGTCCCAGCGCTCGAGCACGTCAAACGGCGTGCCAGGTTCGTCGCCCTCGCCCGTGACGCCGGTCATGACGACGCCGAGAGCCACTTCACCACGACCCACCAACTGCAGCCGGTGGAGGGCGCTGCCGTCGTCGCGGACGCCTGGGAGGTGCTCCAGACGTTCCGCGCCGGCCGCAGCCTGCGCGATTCGGGGCAGCAGCACGTCGGGCTCAACCACCTGCTCACCGCGGCGAAGTTCGTGCACGGCAGCCCGGTGCCGGGTGCGAGCGACTTCCGTCCCTCGATGTCCTACGGGCTCGCCGGCTCGGGTGGACGGGAGCCGGTCACCTGGCTCGGCCGACCTCCGGCGCGCCGGGCGGACGCCGACATGCCGTGCCGCCGGCCGGTGATCGCGGTGCTCGACACCGGCGTCGGCAACCATCCCTGGTTCGACGTGGGCGTCGAGCGCAACGGCTCGTTCGCAGGCGAACGAATCGGCTTGCTCGAGGACCCGACCGACGCGGAGGCGCTGGGCCACCAGGACGATCCGCTCGGCGGCACGCTCGACCCGGACACCGGGCACGGCACGTTCATCGCCGGCCTGATCAGACAGATCTGTCCCGACGCCGACGTGCTGTCGGTGAAGGTGATGCACAGCGACGGCGTCGTTGCGGAGGACGTGCTGCTGGAGGCGCTCACCCTGCTCGCGCTGCGCCAGAAGACGGCCCAGCAGGCCGGCGATCACAAGTCGCTGATCGACATCGTCTCGCTGTCACTCGGCTACTACCACGAGCTACCCGTCGAGGTGCAGTTCGACACCCCGCTGCAGCGCGCGATCCGCCGCCTCGGCGAACTCGGCATCATCGTGGTGGTCGCTGCGGGCAACGACGCCACGGTGCGGCCGATGTACCCGGCTGCGTTCGCCCCGGTCCGAGACGCCGCCGCCGGCCTGGACCGGGCGTGCCCGCCGGTCGTTGCCGTGGGTGCCATGAACCCCGACGGCAGCACCGCCCTGTTCAGCAACCACGGACCCTGGATCACGGTCCAGAGGCCCGGCGCCGCGCTGGTGAGCACCTTCCCGCCGGCCGTCGACGGGTCGCAGCAGCCGTCCTACGAGTGGGACGCCGACGGCGAGGAGCGCGAGGGCCTCGACCCCGACAACTTCGCATCAGGATTCGCCGTGTGGAGCGGCACGTCGTTCGCCACGCCGGTGTTCGCGGCCGAGTTGGCACGCAGCATCGTCGACGGTACGTGCGGTGACCCGAACGCGCTCGACATCGACGCGTCGGTCGCCCGCGCGTGGGCGGCGCTGGAGGCGCACACCTGGTTCCGGCGGCCGTCGTGATCGACGCGGCCCCTGCCCCCGAGACACTCGCCGGTCGATCGGCCGGACTGTTCCGCGCCTTCCGGGCGGGGGACGAGGCGAAGATGAGTGAGCTCGTCACGCTTGTCACCCCGATCCTGTGGCACACCGCCCGGGCACAGCGGCTGGACCGGGTGAGCGCCGAGGATGTGGTGCAGACGACCTGGTTGGCGCTCGTCCGCAGCGCCGACTCGATCAGCGACCCGCAGGCACTGCTTCAGTGGCTGATCGTCACCGCACGCCGTGAGGCGTGGCGCGTCGCCAAACGCGCCGACCGCGACCAACCGCGCGAGTTCGAAGCCGACGACGTCGTCTCAGCACCGAACGAGCGGCCCGAGGAACGGGTTCTGCAGGACGATGGCGACGCCCGGCTGTGGCAGCACATCGCCCAACTCTCCGAGCGCTGTCGCGCACTGTTGCGGGTGATCGCGTTTGCCGACCGGCCCGACTACGGGACGGTGGCGAAGGCCCTCGGCATGCCGGTCGGCAGCATCGGGCCCACGAGGGGCCGCTGCCTCGCGAAACTCCGCCAGCAACTGGCCGCCGACCCCACCTGGGAGACCCGATGACCTCGTCGAACGACGCCCAGCTCGACGCGCTGGCCGCCGCACCGATCGACACCGAGGACGAGCGCATACTCGGCCGGGTGGCGCGCCTGCACGACACGCTCGACCCGGTGCCGGCCGGGCTCGTGGACCGCATCAGCTTCGGGATCACCTTGGACGCCCTGCACGCCGAGATCGCGGAACTGCAACGTTCGGGTGATCTCGCGGGCGTGCGGTCGGAAGGCGCGACCGAGGCACAGACGGTGACGTTCACCAGCGCGAGCCTCTCCGTCATGATCACGATCTCGATCACTTCGGCGGACCGCGCCCGCATCGACGGCTGGGTCGTGCCGGGTGGCGGCGTGGCCGTCGAGCTGCGCAGCGTCGACCGCACGTACACCGAGACCGCCGACGCCGACGGCCGGTTCGTGTTCGATGACGTGCCCCGCGGCCTGGCGCAGTTCGTGCTCCGCCAGCCGGAACCCGTGACCGCCCCCCCGGTGATCACGCCGTCGATCGAGTTGTGACCGCCCGGCGAAGTGGCTGTCACGGGGGAGCGGCGCATCGTCGCTCAGCAGGAGCAGATCCGCGCCAGAGACCTGATGGCGGCGGGCCGGCCCGTGCAGGCCGATCGGGCGCTCGCGCGAGCGAAGCGGCTGCTCCCGGCCGAGCCTGACGATCCCGAGGACGCCGAGACCCTCGCGCGGGTGCTGATCACCGCGGCGCACGTCGACTACGAATTGCGTGGCTTGCACGTGGCGGAAGGGCGGCTCGCGACGGTCGCCGAGCTGCTCGACCGGCACGGCCTGCGCCAGGCCCGGGTTCCGCTGCACAACCAGCGCGGCGTGATCGCGCTGCGGTCAGGCCGCCCCGCCGACGCCGTGAAGGCATTCGACGACGCCGGGCCATTCCTCGGCGACGCTCCGGTCAACGAGCGGTGCTACCTGCTGCTGAACCGGGCCGTCGCCAACATGGAACTCGGCCGCTTCCGGGCCGCCAGGGGCGATCTCGAATCCTGCGCGGCGTCGGCCCAAGCGGCGTCGCTGACCGTGGTCGAGGCGATGGCCGTCCACAACCTGGGCTACGTCGACGCGCTGATCGGTGATCTGCCCGCTGCCCTTCGCTCGATGGCGGAGGCCCGGCGAATCCATCCTGCGCTGTCGCCGGGCGTCGTGTTGCAGGCTGAGGCGGAGGTGCTGATCGAAGCCGGGTTGCACCGCGAGGCCGATGACGTGCTCTCCCGCGCGGCCAAGGTGTTCGAACGGGAGCGACTCGTGCGCGACTTCGCCGAGGTGCAGCTCGACCGCGCCCGGTGCGCCCTGGCGCTGGGCAGTCCCGCCACGGCACGCGACCTCGCGCGATCGGCGAAACGGCATTTCGGCCGCCGGGGCAATGCCGGCTGGCGGCGCTCGGCGGAGATCGTCCTGCTGCAGGCGGATCTCGCCGCGGGCGAACCCGGCCGGCCGCTCATCCGCCCGGCCGAGCGGCTGCGGGACGAGCTGCGCGCCGAGAACCTCCGGCTGCCGGCCCGCGTCGCCGCCCTCATCGCGGCCGAAGCCCGGCTCGCGGCCGGGCAGCTGCCGGAGGCGGAGGCCGCGGTGCGCGAGATCGGCGCGGCCCGCCGTGCCGATCCGATCACCGGACGGATGCATTTCCACTACGTGCACGCGCGGGTCGATGCGGCCACGGGGCGGGCCGCCGCTGCCTCTCGCCGGGTGCGCCGCGCTTTGGCCGAGCTCGCCCGCTATCAAGCCAGCTTCGGGTCGATCGACCTGCGCACGGCATCGGCAGTGCACGGCCGGCGCCTCGCCGAACTGGACGTGTCGCTGGCGCTGGACAGCGGCCGCCCGGCGGCCGTCTTCGCCGCTGCCGAGCGGGTCCGCGCGGTGTCCAGCCGGCTCGCCGCCGTGCGTCCCCCGGATGATCCGGTGGCCGCCGACCTGCTCGCCGAGTTGCGGCAGATCCTGGAGGCACTGCGTGCCGTCGAGCAGGACAAGGCGGCGTCCGAGCCATTGCTGCGCAAGCGGCGCGACCTGGAGCGACAGATCGTCGCGCGCAGTTGGACGGTGTCCGGGTCGGGCGCGGTGACCGAGCCGGCGACGCTCGACACGGTGCAGGACACGCTCGTCGAACAGGGCCGGACGATGGTCATGTACCTCCAGTCCGGCGAACGGCTGTCCGCGGTCGTGGTGCGCCGGCACGCCCGGGTGTACGACCTCGGCCTGGCGGCACCGGTCATCGAACACGTGCGACGAACCCGCGCGGACCTGGACGTCCTCGCCCATCCGCGACTCGCCTCCGGGATTCGCGCCGCAGTGCGCGCGTCGCTGCAGCGATCACTTCGGGAACTCGCTACCGCGCTGCTCGCGCCGCTCGCGGTCGACGGGCCCCTTGTCCTCGTCTCGACCGGCGTCCTCGGGCAGCTGCCGTGGGCGTCGCTGCCGTCGCTCGCCGGCCGCCCGCTCGTCGTCGCTCCGTCGGCGACCAAGTGGCTGGGGTCGACTGCCGTCGAGCGCACGCGTCCGGTGTCGGTCACCGCGCTCGCCGGCCCGGACCTCGGGCGCGGCGATGCCGAGGCCGCCGCCGTGGGCGCCGCGTGGCCAGGTGCCGCCGTCGTCCACGACGCTACTACGGGGGCGCTCGTCGACGCGATGAACTCCGCGACCGTCCTGCACGTGGCCGCACACGGCGTGCACCAGCCGGAGAACCCACTGTTCTCGTCCGTCCGGATGGTGGACGGGCCGGTGTTCGCGCATGAACTCGACCAGAAGGCACACGCCCCCGAGCACGTGGTGTTGTCCGCGTGCGAGGTGGGGCTGGCGACGATCCGGCCCGGCGACGAGGCACTCGGGCTGGCGAGCGTCCTGCTGCACCTCGGCACCCGAAGTGTGATCGCCGGCGTGGCCCGGGTCGGCGACGAGGTGGCGGAGCAGACGATGGCCGCCTACCACGCGCGGCTGGCAGCCGGCACCGACTCGTCCGTCGCGCTCGCCGACGCCCTCGCCGACGTGGACGCCGACGTCACGCCCCCGTTCGTCAACTTCGGGGCCGCCTGGGCGGCTGATTTGGAGGCGGCGTCGCCGCTCGCGTAGCCTGGGTGGCGATCCACCCGAAGACCGCTGGTCGTCGCGTGCGCCGCTACTGCTGAGGTGCGATGCGATCGAAAGCCTCCGGAGCGCCGGAGCGGCCCGCGCAGGTTGGCAAGGTTCGGTGTCCTGCTGTCGAACCAGACGCCCCGCCCTGCGCCGGGGCGTTTCTCGTTCCACGGCTGCTCGGACGGCCAGCCTGATGAGAACGAGAGGAGGTAGCACATGCCGACAGACACCAATTCTCGGCTGGAGCCGACTGCCGAGAAGGTCAGCGCGGTCGCCGAGCTCACCGAGCACTTCACCTCGTCTTCCGCCGCGGTCATCACCGAGTACCGCGGGCTCACCGTCAAGCAGATCACCGATCTCCGCCGGGCGCTGGGCCGCGACACCACCTACGCGGTCGTCAAGAACACCCTCACGAAGCGGGCGGCTGCCGACGCCGGCGTTGCGATCGACGCCGACCTGCTCCAGGGGCCGACCGCGATCGCGTTCGTCAAGGGCGACCCGGTCGACGCGGCCAAGGGGCTGCGTGACTTCGCGCGGACCAACCCGCTGCTGGTGATCAAGGGCGGCGTCCTCGACGGCAAGGCGTTGACTGCCGACGAGGTCAAGAAGATCGCCGATCTCGAATCCCGCGAGGTGTTGCTCGCCAAGCTCGCCGGCGCCCTCAAGGCGCTGCCCACCCGCGCAGCCGGCCTGTTCCAGGCCCCGCTGTCGCAGCTGGCGCGGCTGGCAAAGGCGCTCGAGGAGAAGAAGCAGGCCGAGGCACCGACCGCACCCGCCGAGGCCGAGGCCGACGCCGCACCCGCCGCGGCTGTTGCCGAGGCACCCGAAACCCCCGCCGAGCCGGCGGAGTAACACACCACCAATCAGCCGGCTCACCCGGCGAGAAAGAAAGGACGCCAATCATGGCGAAGCTCAGCACCGACGAGCTGCTCGACTCCTTCAAGGAGATGACCCTTCTCGAGCTCAGCGAGTTCGTGAAGCAGTTCGAGGAGACCTTCGACGTCACCGCCGCCGCGCCCGTCGCGGCGGTCGCCGCTCCGGCCGGCCCGGGTGCCGCTGCACCGGAGGCTGCAGAGGAGAAGGACGAGTTCGACGTCATCCTCGAGGCTGCCGGCGAGAAGAAGATCCAGGTCATCAAGGAGGTGCGCACGCTCACGAGCCTCGGTCTGAAGGAGGCCAAGGACCTCGTCGACGGCGCGCCCAAGCCGCTCCTGGAGAAGGTCAACAAGGAGGCCGCAGACAGGGCCAAGGCCGCCCTCGAAGGTGCCGGCGCCACCGTCACCGTCAAGTAGGTCCAGCCTCGCGCTGATCAATACCCCCTCAGCCATACGCGCGTGTGGCTGAGGGGGTATTCATGTATCAGCGGTCAGCTGGGCCAGCACCGCCGGGTCGAGGTCGCCGGCCTTTGCTGCCTTCTCGAACGCCGCGCGCACCGACTCGTCCGCCGCGGCGAACCGCTCGCCCAGCCGGGCGATCCGGGCCGGCTCGAGATTGTCGATCAGCTCCTCGAGCTCCAACCAGAGCCCGAACTCGCCAGCTGCGGCGAGTAGCTGGTCGATCTGCATTTCGGTGAGCATCCCGCCGATGTCGTCCAGGCGAGCCGTGTCGTCGAGGACGAACCCGATCCGCAGCAGCTGCTCGCCGTCGAAGCGCGCCACCGAGGCGGCCAACGCCTCCTCTGTCACGTGCGCCACGAAGCTGCCGATCACGATCCACTCCGCGCGCCGCGCCAGCTCGGCCGCCACGTCCGCCACCCGCGCGGCCGGGATCGCGGCGACGACGTCCGGCGCCCGCGCCGCATCCATATAGCGCGAGACGTCGGCGAGGTACTTCTCCGAGATCCGGCTGACGAGGTGGGCTGCGCGGTGCGGCTCGAGCAGCTCGGCGGTCCGAGCCGCGATGAGCGGCGGCAGCACCACCTCGGTGAGTTTGACCGTCACCGCGACGGGAACCGTCTTCGACAGCGCCGCAACCCGCGCCAGGTGGTGTCGGTCGGCCTGGAACATCGCCTCGCCGACCTGCTTGCGCAGCGTCCGAAGATCGTCGGCGGGCAACCCGGCGAGCATGTCGACCCGCTCGGGTGGCACGTCCAGCGCGTGCGCGAGCTTGCGCAGCTCGGCCATCACCTGCGGCGACGAGCTCATCCGGGCAAGGCCAACGCTGTGGTGACCACGGGCCGGCCATGCCCGCGGAATCGTGGAGCGTTCTTTGCGGAGCGATTTCGTGGGGTGGTCCTCATCCGAACAGGACCTTCTTGACGATGCCGCGCACCGGGAACGGGACGTGCTTGAGCGTCGCGGTGAACGACTGCTCCAGGGTGCGGGTCTGCCGCTGCCGCGAATCCCGCAGGAGGTCCGCGAGCGCCGCCCGCGTGTCGGCATCGAGGGCGAGGACGGACGCCGGCGGTTCGGCGCCGAGCAGGGCGCGCAGGTCCTCGTCCGGCTCGGGCATGACGGCACTTTATCGGCCGCCGGGCGAGCCGCCACACAGCTGGGTCATGGCGGTCGGTCAGCTTCCCGAGGCCGGCCTGGAAACGGCCAGGGTTACGTTTTCGTACCGGACAAACGTGCCCGCGCGATCCCAGGCAGAATGTGCGACGCTATGTCGCCGGCAGACGTTACCAACCAGTTTCGGTTTCGTTAGGTTAGTGACGCCGGTCGCCCCTGTGAGCTGCGGCACTGCTGAGGACGCTCGAGAGAGAGGACTTGCTCGTGGGTGTGGAGGTCGCGGTCCACGATCTGACGAAGTCCTTCGGGCGACAGACGATCTGGGGCGACGTCACGCTGACGCTCCCGCCCGGCGAGGTATCGGTGCTGCTCGGCCCGTCCGGCACTGGCAAGTCGGTGTTCCTGAAGTCGTTGATCGGGTTGCTCAAGCCGGACAAGGGCTCGATCGTCATCCGCGACGTCGACATCGCGCGGTGCAGCGAGGGCAAGCTCTACGAGACCCGCAAGCTGTTCGGCGTCCTGTTTCAGGACGGCGCGTTGTTCGGCTCCATGAACCTGTTCGACAACATCGCGTTCCCGCTTCGTGAGCACACGAAGAAGAGCGAGCGCGAGATCAAAGACATCGTCATGGAGAAGATGGACATGGTCGGCCTGGCGGGGGCCGAGGGCAAGCTGCCCGGCGAGATCTCCGGCGGCATGCGCAAGCGGGCCGGCCTGGCGCGGGCGCTGGTGCTCAACCCGGAGATCGTGCTCTTCGACGAGCCGGACTCCGGCCTCGACCCGGTGCGGGTCGCCTACCTGAACCAGCTGATCATCGACCTCAACGCCCAGACCGACGCCACCTTCCTGATCGTCACCCACGACATCGGCACCGCGCGCACCGTGCCCGACAACTTGGGCATGCTGTTCCGCCGCGAGCTGGTGATGTTCGGCCCCCGCGAGGTGCTGCTCACCAGCGAGGAGCCGGTCGTCAAGCAGTTCCTCAACGGCCGCCGCGAGGGCCCGATCGGCATGTCCGAGGAGAAGGACGCGGCGCAGGTGGCCGCCGAGCTGGCCTCCATCGACCAGGACGCCGTGCCACGGCCGGGCACCGGCCCCAAGGGCGGCGGCGGTATCGGTGTGCCGCCGCAGATCCAGCCCAGCCCGGGACTCCCCGAACGCAAGGCTGCCAGGCGCCGCAAGCAGCGGGTGCTGGACATGATGCACACCCTGCCGCTGCCGGCCCAGAAGGCGATCCAGGACCTCTTGGACCAGGAGGAGCGGGAGGAAGCAGAGGCAAAACTGGCCGTCCGGCCCGGGCCGCGCTGATGCCAAGCATGTCTCCGATCGGCGGAGTGCGGCAGGCCGGCAGCCTGTTCGCCCTCTTCCTCGACGTCGGTCGGATGACGTTCAAGCGACCGTTCCAGGCGCGCGAGTTCATCCAGCAGGCGTGGTTCGTCGCGAGCGTCACGATCCTGCCCACGATGCTCGTCTCGATCCCGTTCGGCGCGGTGATCGCGCTGCAGCTCGGGACGTTGTCCCGGCAGATCGGCGCCCAGTCGTTCACCGGCGCGGCCAGCGTGCTGGCGATCATCCGCGAGGCCAGCCCGATCGTCGTTGCATTGCTCATCGCGGGCGCCGGCGGCTCGGCAATCTGCGCCGACCTCGGCAGCCGCAAGATCCGCGACGAGCTCGACGCGATGGAGGTGCTCGGCATCTCGCCGGTGCAGCGCCTCGTCGTCCCGCGGGTGCTGGCCTGCGTCCTCGTGGCGGTCGCCCTCAACGGCCTCGTCTGCGTCGTCGGCGTCGCCGGTGGCTACTTCTTCAACGTGATACTGCAGGACGGGACGCCAGGCGCGTACCTGGCGAGCTTCTCCGCGCTCGCCCAGCTGCCCGACCTCTACACCGGCGAGTTCAAGGCACTCATCTTCGGGATCATCGCCGGCGTCGTCGCGTCCTACAAGGGCTTGCACGCCGGCGGCGGCCCCAAGGGCGTCGGCGACGCAGTCGAACCAGTCCGTCGTCATCACGTTCATGCTGCTGTTCGCCGTCAACTTCGTCATCACGGCCGTGTACTTCCAGGTCGTCCCGGCGAAGGGGTCGTGACGATGGCCACTGACGTCGTCGCAGCCGCCCGCAAGGTCGTCAACGCCCCGCTGGGGGCGCTCGACGCAGCTCGGCGACCAGATGTCGTTCTACCTGCGGGCGCATCGGCTGGACGCCGCGCACGATTCGGCGCTACAAGAAGGAGACGATGCGGCTGCTGTCCGAGGTCGTCTTCGGCAGCGGCTCGTTGGCCGTCATCGGCGGCACCGTCGGCGTCATCGCGTTCCTGTGCTTCTTCACCGGCACCGAGGTCGGCCTGCAGGGCTACGCCGCCCTCGACCAACTCGGCGTCGCGTCGTACTCCGGCTTCATCACGGCCTTCTTCAACACCCGCGAGATCGCCCCGCTCGTCGCCGGCCTCGCGCTGTCGGCGACCGTCGGCTGCGGGTTCACCGCCCAGCTCGGCGCGATGCGGATCAGCGAGGAGATCGACGCGCTCGAGGTCATGGCGGTGCCCAGCCTGCCGTTCCTCGTGACCACCCGGATCATCGCGGGCTTCATCGCGGTGATCCCGCTCTACGTCATCGGCCTGCTGTCGTCCTACCTCGCGTCCTACGCGATCGTCGTCTTCTACTACCACGACTCGGCGGGCACGTACTCGCACTACTTCCATCTGTTCTTGCCGCCGGTCGACGTGATCTGGTCCTTCTTCAAGGTGCTGATCTTCGCGATCGTGATCATCCTGGCCCACTGCTACTACGGCTACACGGCGTCCGGCGGCCCCGCCGGCGTCGGCGTCGCGGTCGGCCGCGCGGTGCGCATCGCGATCGTCGCGCTCAACATCGTCGACTTCTTCC
Organism: uncultured Actinomycetota bacterium; assembly: GCA_963797455.1. Lineage (GTDB taxonomy): Bacteria > Actinomycetota > Actinomycetes > Mycobacteriales > Jatrophihabitantaceae > Jatrophihabitans. Next base: position 151,624 of record CAWCPK010000003.1, read on the forward strand.
TGTCGCTTCGCGATCTGGGGCTCGACCACCAGCGTCAGGTTGGCGGGGTAGCCATGGCCGATCAGCCGTTCGCCGCCGTCGCTGAAGCGCCGCCTGCTCGGCGTGCTGCTTCATCGTCGTCGTGGGTTCGCTCGTCTCGCTGTCGATCGCGATCTACAACAAGGCCTTCACCACGACCGTCGACGTCACGCTGCGCGCCGACCACACCGGCAACGAGCTGATGGTCGACTCCGACGTCAAGGAGCGCGGCGTCATCGTGGGGTCGGTGAAGTCGGTCGACTCGGAGGGCGACGGCGCCATCGTCAAGCTCGCGCTCGACCCCGGCCGGGTGAACGACATTCCGAGCGACGTCAGCGCGCAGATCCTGCCCAAGACGCTGTTCGGCGAGCAGTACGTCTCGCTGATCGTCCCGGACGGCTCCTCATCCCGCCGCCCGAACACATCGAGGCCAACGACACCATCCCGCAGGACCGGTCCAAAGGCGCGCTCGAGACCGAGAAGGTGCTCGGCGACATCCTGCCGCTGCTGACCGCGGTTCAGCCCGCCGAGCTCAACGCCACGCTCACCGCCCTGGCCCAGGCGCTGCACAACCGCGGCGACGAGCTGGGCCGCACGCTGGTCAACTTCGACCGGTACCTCAAGCAGATCAACCCGCACACCAAGCAGCTCGTGGACGACTTCAGCAAGCTCGGCCAGGTGTCGCTCGAGTACAACTACGCTCGCGCCGGACATCTTCGCCACGCTGCAGAACCTGCAAACCTCGGCGAAGACGATCGTCGCCCGGCGGGCCGGGCTCGACAGCCTCCTCGTGGCGGGAACGGACGCATCGAGAGTGCTCAGCGGCTTCCTCGACGACAACGAGCAGCGCATCATCGAGGTCACCGGCCAGACGACCAAGGTCTACTCGCTGCTGGCCCGGTACTCGCCGGAGTTCCCCTGCCTGTTCGCCGGTATCAACAACCTGTACTCGCTCGAGGCCAGCACGATCTACGACCACCGCATCCACCTGGGCGTCATCATCAACGCCAACAACCTCGGCGCGTACAAGAAGAACGACAAGAAGGACGACACGCCCGTCCTCGTCACCGGCTTCGGACCGAACTGCTTCGGCCTGCCCGACAACCCGCAGCCCACGGACTCACACGGCCGGTTCCAGATCCCGGACAAGTACAAGTGCCTGCGCGACGGCGTCAACGGCGGCGCACTGACCAAGGAAGGCGAGAGCCCCAACTGCTCGACTTCGACGTCGGCCACGTCCAGTGACACCGCCAGAGCGCTGAACTCGCCCGAGGAAGACGCCCTGGTCAACTCCCTCATCGCGTCGCAGCTCGACACGACGCCCGACAAGGTGCCCGGAGTGGCCACGATCCTCGCCGCGCCGCTGCTCCGCGGACAGCAGGTGACGGTCAAGTGAGAGGATTCGTCGCCCCGCTGATCAAGCTGATCATCTTCCTGGTGATCACCGCGCTCGCCACCTACGTGCTGGGCGCGACCATCGCCAACTCGTCCTTCGGCTCCACCAACAGCTACGGGGCTGACTTCACCGACGTCACGGGCCTGCAACTCGGTGACGACGTCCGGATCGCCGGCGTGCGGGTGGGCACCGTCAAGAACATCGAGATCGAGCGAGGCACGGATCACCGCAGCTACGCGCACGTGGTGTTCACGGTGCAGAAGTCGGACCCGCTGCCGAAGTCCGCGCACGTCAACGTGCGCTACCGCAACCTGGTCGGCCAGCGCTACCTCGACGTCGAGCAGGGACCGGGAACCACCGGCGACGTCCTGCCGCCGGGGTCCACGATCCCGCGTAGCCGCACCCAGGAGGCGGTGGACCTGACCGTCCTGTTCCAGGGTTTCGGCCCGCTGACGAAGGGCCTGGGCGCGTCCGAGATCAACCAGCTGTCGTACTCGATCATCCAGACGTTGCAGGGCGAGGGCGGCGCTCTCGAGTCACTGCTGTCCACGGTCGCCGACCTCACCAACACGCTCGCCGACAAGGACCAGGTGATCGGCGACGTCATCGACAACCTGACCGGCGTGCTCAGTGCCGTCGGCGAGCGGGACACGGAGCTGAACGACCTGATCATCCAGCTGAAGAACTTCTTCAGCGGCCTCGCCGACGACCGGCACACGATCGGCAACGCCATCGACGGGGTGAACCGGCTCGCGGTGTCGACGTCCGGACTGCTGACCCGGGTGCGCGGTCCGTTCAAGAAGGACGTCAAGTCGATCACCGGTCTCGTGGACACGCTCAACGCGAACAGCGGCACCCTCACCTACGTCATGAAGCAGCTGCCGCCGACGGTCGCCGCGCTGATCCGCACCGCGAGCTACGGCTCGTGGTTCAACTTCTACCTCTGCTCGTCCAGCGGTGTTCTCGTGCTCCCGGGCAACAACAAGATTCCGACGGGTGACCTCGTGAACGGCAGCCATGCGAGGTGCAACTCATGACGAGAGGCACGCTGCGACCGGCGGCCGACGAGAGCGAGGCGCCGGTGCAGACCCGCAAGACGCCGCGCATCGGCCGGTCGTTCTCCTCGCGCAACCCGACGCCGATCGGCGCCATCGGGCTGGTGTTCCTCCTGGTGCTGCTCCTTGCCGCGTTCAACGCCTCGAAGCTGCCGCTGATCGGCGGCGGCACGCAGTACTCCGCCTACTTCACCGAGTCGGCCAACCTCAAGTCGGGCGACAACGTCCGGATCGCGGGCATCAAGGTCGGGTCCGTGCAGGACGTCACGATCGACACGGCCGACAACTGCGACGTGCCGAGCCACCCGGTCCACGGTTGCGTGAAGGCCACCTTCACCGTCAAGAACGGGTTCGTGGGCGACCAGAGCACGATCGACATCAAGCTCAAGACCCTGCTCGGCGCGAAGTACCTGAACATCAACTCGGCCGGCAAGGACAAGCAGAACCACAGCGACACGATCCCGATCTCGCGGACCACTACGCCGTTCGACATCTACCCGGCGTTCTCGAAGCTCACCGACACCATCCAGGACATCAACACCGACTCGCTGAGCCAGTCGTTCCGCACCCTCGCCGAGGACTTCGCGGGCACGCCGAAGGACGTCCGCCCCGTCGTCACCGGGCTGTCCCGGTTGTCGGAGACGATCGCGAGCCGCGACGAGGCGTTGCGGACGCTGCTGGCCAGGGCGAACCAGGTCACCGGCACGCTCGCCGAGCGCGACCAGGACCTCACCAAGCTGATCAGCGACGGCAACCTGCTGTTGCAGGAACTCAACGCCCGCCGCGACGCCATCCACGCGCTGCTCGTGAACACCCAGACGCTGTCCGCTCAGCTGCGCGGGCTGGTCTCCGACAACCAGAAGACGATCGGCCCGCTGCTCGACAGCCTCGACAAGATCCTCACGCTGCTGCAGAACAACCAGGACAGCCTCGACCGCGGGCTGTCCCTGCTCGGTCCTTTCTACCGGGTGTTCAACAACGTCATCGGCAACGGGCGGTGGTTCGACAACTACATCCAGAACCTCAGTGTGTGCGGCGTGTTCAGCCTGGTCCTGAAGTCGGGTACCTGCTGATGGCCAAGCTCCCCGTCAACGTCACCCGCCTCGTCGTGGGGGCGCTCGTCGCCGCCATCGTCGCCGTCGGGGCGTACTACGTGTTCTTCGGCGGCTCGTCGAACAAGAAGGTGACGGCGCAGTTCGCGTCCGCGATCGGCATCTACACCGGCACGCCGGTGAAGATCCTCGGCGTCAACGTCGGCCAGGTCACCGGCGTGCACCCCGGCCCCACCTACGTGAACGTGACGATGGAGTACGACAGCAAGTACACGCTCGCCCCGAACGCGAGCGCGGTCGAGGTGGCCAACTCGCTGGTGAGCGACCGCTACATCCAGCTCACCCCGCTCTACGATGCGACCCGCGACCACGGCAACTCCATGAAGTCCGGCGAGACCATCAAGGTCGACCACACGACCGGACCGGCCGAGCTCGACGACATCTACGCCGCACTCGACAAGCTGGCCGTCGCCCTCGGCCCGCAGGGCGCCAACTCGGGCGGTCAGCAGGAGGGTGCGCTGAGCACCCTGCTGCGCGTCTCGGCCGCGAACCTCAAGGGCAACGGTGAAGCACTCGGCAACAGCATCACTAAGCTGTCGAGCGCTGCGCAGACCCTCGCGAGCGGGCGCGAGGACCTGTTCGGGACGGTCCGGAACCTGCAGAAGTTCACGCAGGCGCTGAACAACAGCGACGGCCAGATCCGGCTGTTCAACCAGCAACTCGCCCAGGTCGCGAGCGATCTCGCCGCGGAGCGGACGGACCTCGGCGCGGCACTGCACGACCTCACCCTCGCGCTCGACGACGTGAGCACGTTCGTGAAGCAGAACGCCGGAAAGTTCCACACCGACATCAAGGGACTGAAAGCGATCACCGGGGTGCTCGTGAAGCAGAAGGCATCGCTCAACGAGACCCTCGCCGTCGCGCCGGTCGCCCTGGCCAACCTCGTGCACACCTACCAGCCCGACATCGGGGCGATCGCGACCCGCAGCAACCTCGCCTCGCTCACCGACCTCAACGGCGACAGCGCCACCAAGATCCTGTGCAGCATCCTCACGGTGGTGCCCGTCGACCTGTCGGCGGTGTGCCCGGGCAAGTCCGGCGGCGGGCTGCTACCCGGCGGCCTCGGTGGCGGGACCGGCGGCAGCGGGATCGGCATCCCCGGCCTCGTCGGAGCGGGATCATGAGGGCCGGCCGGATCGCCGTCGTCATCGCCGCCGGCGCGCTGGCGCTCAGCGGCTGTGGCTTCAAGGGGCTGTACAGCGCGCCCCTGCCCGGCGGCGCGAACGTCGGCAGCCACCCCTTCAGCGTCACCGCATACTTCGCCGACGTCCTCGACCTCGTGCCGCAGTCCGCGGTCAAGGTCAACGACGTGGCAGTCGGCAAGGTCACCTCGATCTCGCTGACCCGGTGCAAGGACGCCGGCACGAGCACGCACTGGTGCGCCAAGGTGAAGATGTCGGTCAACGGCGCCGTCGAACTTCCGGAGAACGCAACCGCCGAGGTGCAGCAGACCTCGCTGCTCGGCGAGAAGTACGTCCAGCTCATCGCGCCGGTCTCCAAGCCGGCGGACACCCCGCTGAAGGACGGGTCGGAGATCGCGTTCGTCGACACCAAGTCGGCGCCGGAGGCCGAGGAGGTCCTGGGCGCGCTCTCACTGCTGCTCAACAAGGGCGGTCTGGCGCAGATCCAGAACATCGCTCACGAGCTGAACAAGGCGCTCGGCACCCAGGAGCGTCGGCAGGCGGTGCGTGCGCTGATCGGGGACCTCACCACGTTCACCGGCACGCTGGACGGCCAGAAGACCGACATCACCAACGCCCTGGACAGCATCGACGCGCTGGCCGTGACGCTCAACAGGCAGAAGCACGTGCTCACCGACGCGCTGGACACCTTCCCGGCAGCGCTGCGGGTGCTCAACCAGGAACGCGGCAAGCTGGTCACGCTGCTCAGCAGCCTGTCCAACCTCGGCTCGGTGGCGACCAGAGTGATCAACTCGACGCAGGATCAGCTGGTGAGCTCGCTCAAGGCGCTGGACCCGGTCGTCACCAAACTCGCCGAGTCGGGCGCGGACTTCCCCGGTGCGCTGCGGATCGCCGGCACCTACCCGTTCCCACTCGGCCTCTCCCGCCAATTCATCAGGGGGGACTACGCGAACCTCGACGCGGTGTTCGACCTGAGCCTCACCGATCAGCTGTGCGGCCTGCTGCCGGCCCCGCTCGGCACGATCTTCTGCGGCCTCCCGGGCTCGATCAACTCGAAGCAGCCGGCGGGCGGCAAGACGAACAAGCAGCCCGCCGGGTCGTCCGCGGACCAGCTCCCGCCCATGCTCGTCGGCGCCGGGAAGTGATCCGGCGATGCTGAGGCGAAGCACCAAGATCCAGTTGATCATCTTCGTGGTGATCACGCTGCTCGGCGTCTCCTACGTGTCCGCCGAGTACGTCGGCCTGGCCAAGTACATCACCGGCAACAACGGCTGCACGATCAGCGCCAACTTCCCCGACTCCGGCGGCATCTTCAGCAACGCCGAGGTCACCTACCGCGGCGTGACGGTCGGCAAGGTCGGCTCCCTCCGCCTGATCAAGGGCGGCACCCAGGTCGACCTGCACCTCGACAGCTGCTCGTCGCCGAAGATCCCGAAGAACTCCGCGGCCACCGTTGCCGACCGGTCGGTGGTGGGCGAACAGTACGTCGACCTCGAACCCGCGGCCGGGACGGCGAACGACACTGGCCCGTACCTCGCCAAGGGCGACGTCATCAAGATGAACTACCCGGACGGACGACCCCGCAACCACGTCCCGACCGCCACCCAGACGTTGCTCGTCGACCTGGACCGGCTGTTCAACTCCGTCCCCATCGGGGATCTGCAGGTCACCATCTCCGAGCTCGGCAAGGCGGTGCGCGGCCGCGGCAACGACCTCGGTCGGCTGCTGGACGCGACAGATCAGCTGATCACCGCGGCCAGCCAGTCGGACAACCTGTCCGCGACCATCGACCTGATCGACCAGTCGTCCTCGGTGCTGCAGACCCAGCTCGATCAGCGGGCGCCGCTGCAGATCTGGACGCACAGCCTGAACCTGCTGTCCCAGCAGCTCAAGGCGAGCGACGCGGACTTCCGGCACCTGCTCAACACCGGTCCGGCGGACGTCACAACGGTGACCAACTTCGTCCGCGACAACCAGACCGATTTCGGTGTCACGCTGGCCAACCTGTCGACCGTCGGCGACCTGCTCGTGCGGCACCTGGACGGGATCGAGGAGATCTTCGAGCTGTACCCCGCGACGGCCGCCGGCGGGCCGACCGCGGTGCACGACCGGACGGGCTGGCTCGGTCTCGTCCTGCAGTCCACACCCGACCCGCAGGACTGCGGCGACCCGAAAAAGGGCCAGGAGGGTTACTACGGAACAGTCATCCGCGACCCGAACGAGGGCAACGCGCTCGTCCCGATGGCGCCGAACACGTCGGTCCGGTGCACCGCGTCGGCGACCGGCCCGAACGGGAAGAGCGTCCGCGGCTCGGCGCACGTGCCTGGGGGCGACCCGATCAGCCTGTCCGGCGGCGGCTACGTGTATCCGCGCACCGTCACGTCCAACACCCTGCGGGTCGGCACCGCGCTACCCACATCGGACACCCTCGGGGACGCGTCCTGGGTCGGTCTCGTGACGGATTCGCTGCACTGACTCACACCTCGTCCGCCTAGGCTGCGGCCGGCCGGCGCGTACTGTCTACGCCGACCGGCCCGCCTGCCGGAGGCATAAGACCGCGATCGGAGAGTTCGAAACCGCATGCCAGAGTCTCGACGCACCTCCGCTGCGCCGTGGATCACCGCATCGATTGCCGGCGTGGCCCTGCTCGCCCTCGTCATGACCTACCTTTTCGCGTTGCGCCACGATCAGCGGCACGCGGACGCCCAGCGCGCCGCGGCCAAGCGGGCCGCAGCGTTCAAGAGCAGCGGGCAGCTGACCAGGACCGAATCCGTGGCCATGAACGCCGCTGCCACCGAGATGCTGAACCTGATCACCTTCAGCCGCGCCCACTTCGAGGCCGATTTCCAGCGCGCGCTCAACGGCGCAACCGGTGCGCTGCGCTCGGACGTGGAACAGAAGCGGTCGGAAACGCTGAGCGCGATGACGCAGAACAAGTTCGACCTGTACGGCAAACTGACGCACAAGGCGCTGGAGGCGCCGGTCGAGGGCCACCGCCTGGGCTTCATCGTGCTTGTCACGATCAACGGCTACCGGTCGACGTCGCCGAGCGCGCCGATCCAGCAGAACCTCGAGGTCACCGTGCTGAACGTCAAGGGCAAGTGGCTGGCCTCGCAGGTGACCAACATAGGTCTGTCATGACCGACGACGACGAGCAGCGCATCGAAGGCGACGAGCCGGCGGAGCCGCAACCCAAGTCGCCGTCAGCGGCGGCGGCGCGTCGGGCGAGGCGGATCGGCGGCCGGGCGGTCACGCCGACGGGCGCCGACGCGGCGACCCCGGCGGCAGAACCCGCCGGCCCGGCTCAGCCGGGTGACACCGAACCCGTGGAGCTGAGCAAGGCAGCCGCCGAGTTCCCGCCCCCGCCCGCGCCCCAGCCGCAGGCAGGCCCGGGTGCCCGCCCGGACTATCCCGCGTGGGTGAACTGGGCGCCGGCCGGTGTGCTGATCGCGGGCGCGGTGGCCATGGCGATCCTGATGGTCGTCTTCAGTCACGGGGTGTGGTGGGGCCCGGACGCCAGCAGGGTGCCGGCCGGCGCGTCGGCGAACGAGATCCGCGAGCGGGTACTTGCCGCGGCGAAGACCTGCGTCGCCGACACGAACACCTACAAGTACACCGATCTTGACGCCTACGAGACGAAGGCGCTCTCCTGTGCGACCGGCGAGTTCGCCGGCCAGCTCAAGACGACGATCGACACCTTGATCAAGGTCAACGCGCCCAAGTCGAAGTCCTCGCAGACCGCACGGATCGACAAGGGCGGTATCGAGGCCGTCAGCCCGGACGGCTCCCAATGGACGGTGCTGCTGTACGGGCAGCTGGGCGTCACGAACTCGACATACCCGAAGGGGCGCACCGACCCGTTCGCGGCTCAGGTCGTCATGCAGCGGGCGAACGGGGGCTGGCTGATCGCGAAGCTCTCCACCGTGTCCAGCCCGCTGTCCTGAGGCCCCAAAAGCTGGGGCTCGGTGGCCCCGGCGGCCGAACCGCCGCCGCAGATGCTTGACGGGGAACGTTCTGCGAGGCACCCTTTCTGAGCACCCGTTATTGGTGTGGTTGCTCGCCATGCCCGCGAGCGGTAGACTTCTTCTTTGCGCTGCCCTCTTTCGCCCCGTCGGCCCGTCAAGGGCCCACTTCATGGTGCCCGGTCTCCGGTACTGCGGACGCCGACAGGTTGCAGGCGAGTGGCGCGGATAGGCCCGGCACAAGTCCTCGGAAGGACGCATCTTGGCAGTCTCGCGCTCCGGTAAATCACGTTCCACGAACGGCATGAGGTCAGGTATCCCGGGCGCACCGCCCCGAACCTCCTTCGCCAAGATCCGAGAGCCGCTGGAGGTGCCGAACCTCCTCGCTCTGCAGACCGATTCCTTCGACTGGCTGGTCGGCAACGCGGCGTGGCGGGCCCGTAAGGATGCCCAGGCCGATCCCAAATCTGGTCTCGAGGAGATCCTCACCGAGCTCTCGCCGATCGAGGACTTCTCCGGGTCGATGAGCCTGTCCTTCTCCAACCCGCGCTTCGAAGAGGTCAAGGCCTCCATCGAGGAGTGCAAGGACAAGGACATGACGTACGCGGCGCCGCTGTTCGTCACCGCCGAGTTCACCAACAACACCACGGGCGAGATCAAGTCGCAGACGGTGTTCATGGGCGACTTCCCGATGATGACCCGCAAGGGCACATTCATCATCAACGGCACGGAGCGGGTCGTCGTCAGCCAGCTGGTCCGCTCGCCGGGCGTCTACTTCGACCGCACCCTCGACAAAACCTCCGACGTCGACGTCTACGGCGTCAAGGTCATCCCGAGCCGCGGCGCCTGGCTGGAGTTCGACGTCGACAAGCGCTCGACCGTCGGCGTCCGCATCGACCGCAAGCGCCGCCAGCCGGTCACCGTCCTGCTCAAGGCGCTGGGCTGGACCGACGACCGCATCCGCGAGCACTTCTCCTGGTCCGAGACGCTGCTCGCCACCCTCGAGAAGGACCACATCGGCACCACCGACGAGGCCCTGCTCGACATCTACCGCAAGCTGCGGCCGGGCGAGCCGCCGACCCGCGAGTCCGCGCAGGCGCTGCTCGACAACCTGTTCTTCAACTCGAAGCGCTACGACCTCGCGAAGGTCGGCCGGTACAAGGTGAACAAGAAGCTCGAGGTCGACGTCCCGATCGAGACCGGCACGCTGACCGAGGACGACGTCGTGCGCACTATCGAGTACCTCATCCGGCTGCACGCCGGCGAGGAGGGCTACGAGGTCGACGACATCGACCACTTCGGCAACCGCCGCCTGCGCACCGTCGGCGAGCTGATCCAGAACCAGATCCGAGTCGGCCTGTCGCGCATGGAGCGGGTCGTCCGCGAGCGGATGACCACCCAGGACGTCGAAGCCATCACGCCGCAGACGCTGATCAACATCCGGCCCGTCGTCGCCTCCATCAAGGAGTTCTTCGGCACTTCGCAGCTGTCCCAGTTCATGGACCAGACCAACCCGCTGGCCGGTCTGACCCACAAGCGGCGGCTGTCGGCGCTCGGCCCGGGCGGCCTGTCCCGCGACCGCGCCGGCATGGAGGTCCGCGACGTCCACCCGAGCCACTACGGCCGGATGTGCCCGATCGAGACCCCGGAAGGCCCGAACATCGGCCTGATCGGCTCGCTGTCGTCCTACGGGCGGGTCAACCCGTTCGGCTTCGTCGAGACGCCCTACCGCAAGGTCGTCCGCGGCCGGGTCACCGACGAGATCCACTACCTGTCCGCCGACGAGGAGGACCGCTACGTCAAGGCGCAGGCCAACGCCGTCATCGACGCCCAGGGCAAGTTCACCGAGCCTCGCGTGCTGGTGCGCAAGAAGGGCGGCGAGGTCGAGCTGATCCTGCCGGACGAGGTCGACTACATGGACGTCTCGCCGCGCCAGATGGTGTCGGTCGCGTCGGCGATGATCCCGTTCCTCGAGCACGACGACGCCAACCGGGCACTGATGGGCGCGAACATGCAGCGCCAGGCCGTGCCGCTGTTGCGTGCCGAGGCGCCGCTCGTCGGCACCGGCATGGAGCTGCGCGCCGCCGTCGACGCCTCGGACGTCCTCACCGCCGAGAAGGCCGGCGTGGTCACCGAGCTGTCGGCCGACTACATCACGGTGATGGCCGACGACGGCACCCACCAGACCTACCGGCTGGCGAAGTTCGCCCGCTCCAACCAGGGCACGAGCTACAACCAGAAGCCGATCGTCGACGAGGGCGACCGCGTCGAGGTCGGCCAGGTCATCGCCGACGGCCCGTCCACCGACAACGGTGAGATGGCGCTCGGCAAGAACCTGCTGGTGGCGTTCATGCCGTGGGAGGGCCACAACTACGAGGACGCGATCATCCTCAACCAGCGCCTCGTCCAGGACGACGTCCTCACCTCGATCCACATCGAGGAGCACGAGGTCGACGCCCGGGACACCAAGCTGGGCGCCGAGGAGATCACCCGCGACATCCCGAACGTCTCCGAGGAGGTCCTCGCCGACCTCGACGAGCGCGGCATCGTCCGGATCGGCGCGGACGTCGTCCCCGGCGACGTCCTGGTCGGCAAGGTCACGCCCAAGGGCGAGACGGAGCTGACCCCGGAGGAGCGGCTGCTGCGCGCGATCTTCGGTGAGAAGGCCCGCGAGGTGCGCGACACCTCGCTGAAGGTGCCGCACGGCGAGGCGGGCAAGGTCATCGGCGTGCGTGTCTTCAGCCGTGAGGACGGCGACGAGCTGGCGCCCGGCGTGAACGAGCTCGTCCGCGTCTACATCGCCCAGAAGCGCAAGATCCAGGACGGCGACAAGCTCGCCGGCCGGCACGGGAACAAGGGTGTGATCGCGAAGATCCTGCCGCCCGAGGACATGCCGTTCCTGACTGACGGCACCCCGGTCGACATCGTCCTCAACCCGCTCGGCGTGCCGAGCCGGATGAACGTCGGCCAGGTCCTCGAGACGCACCTCGGCTGGGTCGCCAAGACCGGCTGGGACGTCGAGGGCAAGCCGCAGTGGGCCGCCCGGCTGTCCGACGAGGCGCGCGTGGGCGAGCCGAACACGCAGGTGGCGACGCCGGTGTTCGACGGTGCCCGCGAGCACGAGATCACCGGGCTGCTGGGGTCCACGCGTGCCACGCGCGACGGCCACCAGCTGATCGGGTCGAGCGGCAAGGCGAACCTGCTCGACGGCCGCTCCGGCGAGCCGTTCCCGGAGCCGATCTCGGTGGGCTACGTCTACATCCTCAAGCTGCTCCACCTGGTCGACGACAAGATCCACGCGCGCTCGACCGGCCCGTACTCGATGATCACCCAGCAGCCGCTGGGCGGTAAGGCGCAGTTCGGTGGCCAGCGCTTCGGTGAGATGGAGTGCTGGGCGATGCAGGCCTACGGCGCCGCGTACGCGCTGCAGGAGCTGCTGACGATCAAGTCCGACGACATCCTCGGCCGGGTCAAGGTGTACGAGGCGATCGTCAAGGGCGAGAACATCCCGGAGCCGGGCATCCCCGAGTCGTTCAAGGTGCTGCTGAAGGAACTGCAGTCGCTGTGCCTGAACGTCGAGGTGCTCTCCAGCGACGGCACCGCGGTCGAGATGCGCGACACCGACGACGACGTCTACCGCGCCGCCGAGGAACTCGGCATCGACCTGTCGCGCCGCTTCGAGCCGTCGTCCGTCGAAGAGGTCTGAACTCGCCCCCACATTTCCAAAGTTGTCCCGGCTGCGTCCGCGGATAGCCGGACGAAGCCGGGACAACTCGGAAGATTCTGAAGTAGAGAGAAGGAAAGTTGCTCGACGTCAACGTGTTCGACGAGCTGCGTATCGGCCTGGCCACCGCCGACCACATCCGGCAGTGGAGTCACGGCGAGGTCAAGAAGCCGGAGACCATCAACTACCGGACCCTCAAGCCGGAGAAGGACGGTCTGTTCTGCGAGAAGATCTTCGGTCCCACCCGGGACTGGGAGTGCTACTGCGGCAAGTACAAGCGGGTGCGCTTCAAGGGCATCATCTGTGAGCGCTGCGGTGTCGAGGTCACCCGCGCCAAGGTGCGCCGCGAGCGGATGGGCCACATCGAGCTCGCCGCCCCGGTCACGCATATCTGGTACTTCAAGGGCGTCCCGTCGCGCCTCGGGTACCTGCTCGACCTCGCGCCGAAGGATCTCGAGAAGATCATCTACTTCGCGGCCTACCTGATCACCTCCGTGAACGGCGAGGAGCGGCACCGCGACCTGCCGACCCTCGAGGCCGAGGTCAGCGCCGAGAAGTCGACGCTCGAGAAGAAGCGCGACTCCGACATCGACACCCGCGCCAAGAAGCTCGAGGCCGACCTCGCCGAGCTCGAGGCCGAGGGCGCCAAGAGCGATGTCCGCCGCAAGGTGCGCGAGGGCGGCGAGCGCGAGATGCGCCAGCTCCGCGACCGCGCGCAGCGCGAGATCGACCGCCTCGAAGAGGTCATGGACACCTTCCGCAAGCTCGAGGTCAAGCAGCTCATCTCGGACGAGCTGCTCTACCGCGAGCTGCGCGACCGGTTCGGCGACTACTTCGAGGGCGGCATGGGCGCCGAGTCGCTGCAGACCCTCGTGAAGAACTTCGACCTCGCCGCCGAGGCCGACACGCTGCGCGAGATCATCCGCTCCGGCAAGGGGCAGAAGAAGCTGCGCGCCCTCAAGCGGCTCAAGGTCGTCGCGTCCTTCCTGTCGACGACCAACTCGCCGCTCGGCATGATCCTCGACTGCGTGCCGGTGATCCCGCCGGACCTGCGTCCGATGGTGCAGCTGGACGGTGGCCGGTTCGCGACCTCCGACCTCAACGACCTGTACCGCCGGGTGATCAACCGCAACAACCGCCTCAAGCGGCTGATCGACCTCGGCGCGCCGGAGATCATCGTCAACAACGAGAAGCGGATGCTCCAGGAGTCCGTGGACGCGCTGTTTGACAACGGCCGCCGCGGCCGGCCGGTCACCGGCCCGGGCAACCGCCCGCTGAAGTCGCTGTCCGACCTGCTCAAGGGCAAGCAGGGTCGGTTCCGCCAAAACCTGCTCGGCAAGCGCGTCGACTACTCCGGCCGTTCGGTGATCATCGTCGGCCCGCAGCTGAAGCTGCACCAGTGCGGCCTGCCCAAGGGCATGGCGCTCGAGCTGTTCAAGCCGTTCGTCATGAAGCGGCTCGTCGACCTCAGCCACGCGCAGAACATCAAGAGCGCCAAGCGGATGGTCGAGCGGGCCCGGCCGGTGGTGTGGGACGTCCTCGAAGAGGTCATCCGCGAGCACCCGGTGCTGCTGAACCGCGCGCCGACGCTGCACCGGCTCGGCATCCAGGCCTTCGAGCCGCAGTTGGTCGAGGGCAAGGCCATCCAGATCCACCCGCTGGTCTGCACCGCGTTCAACGCCGACTTCGACGGTGACCAGATGGCGGTGCACCTGCCGCTGTCGGCCGAGGCGCAGGCCGAGGCCCGGATCCTGATGTTGTCGACGAACAACATCCTCAAGCCCGCCGACGGCCGTCCGGTCACGATGCCGACGCAGGACATGATCCTGGGTCTGTACCACCTCACCGCGCTGAACGACGGCGCGGAGGGCACCGGTCGCGTGTTCGTGTCCGAGGCCGAGGCGATCATGGCCCGCGAGATCAAGTCGCTGCACCTCCAGGCCCCGGTGCGGGTGCGGCTGCAGGGTGTGACGTCGGTCGACAACGGCGGCGGTGAGAAGTGGACGCCGCCGGCGGGCTGGGAGCCTGGTCAGCCGCTGCTGCTGCAGACGACGCTCGGCCGCTGCCTGTTCAACGACGCCCTGCCGGTCGGCTACCGCTTCGTCAACTACGAGGTGACGAAGAAGGAACTCGGGCCGATCGTCAACGACCTGGCCGAGCGGTACCCGAAGGTCGAGGTCGCGCACACGCTCGACAACCTGAAGTCGGCCGGCTTCCACTGGGCGACGCGGTCGGGCATCACGATCGCCATCGACGACGTCGTCACCCCGCCGAACAAGGCCGAGATCCTCGAGCGTTACGAGAAGGACGCCGACAAGATCGAGAAGCAGTACCTGCGCGGCGTCATCACCGAGGAGGAGCGCCGTCAGGAGCTCGTCGAGGTGTGGACGAAGGCGACCAGCGAGGTCGCCAAGGAGATGGAGAACAACTTCCCGAAGACCAACCCCGTCTACATCATGGTCAACTCGGGCGCCCGAGGAAACATGATGCAGATGCGCCAGATCGCCGGCATGCGCGGCCTGGTGGCCAACCCCAAGGGCGAGATCATCCCGCGGCCGATCAAGGCGAACTTCCGCGAGGGGCTGTCGGTGCTGGAGTACTTCATCGCCACGCACGGCGCCCGCAAGGGCCTGGCGGACACCGCGCTGCGGACCGCCGACTCGGGCTACCTGACCCGTCGCCTCGTGGACGTCAGCCAGGACGTCATCATCCGCGAGGAGGACTGCGGCACCGACCGTGGTCTTGCGACGACGATCGCGGCACCCGGGCCGGACGGCACGCTCGTGAAGGACGCGCACGTCGAGACCTCGGTCTACGCACGGGTGCTGTCCGAGGACATCCAGAAGCCGGGTGGGCGGACCGTCATCGCGGCCGCCGGCACCGATCTCGGGGACGTCCTGATAGAGGAGCTCATCGCGGCCGGCATCAGCGAGGTCAAGGTCCGCTCGGTGCTCACCTGCGAGTCGGCGCTGGGCACCTGTGCCACCTGCTACGGCCGCTCGCTCGCGACCGGCAAGCTGGTGGACGTCGGCGAGGCGGTCGGCATCATCGCCGCCCAGTCGATCGGTGAGCCGGGTACCCAGCTGACCATGCGGACCTTCCACACCGGCGGCATCGCGGGTGACGACATCACGCACGGTCTGCCGCGTGTGGCGGAGCTGTTCGAGGCGCGCGTCCCCAAGGGCGTCGCCCCGATCGCGGAGGCGTCCGGCCGGGTTCGGTTCGAGGAGTCGGACGGGTCGAAGACCTCGAGCCGGCGCATCGTCATCGTCCCGGACGACGGGAGCGACGAGAAGGAGTACCCGATCACGCGCCGCTCGCGTCCGATCGTCAACGACGGCGACCCGGTCGAGGCCGGCAGCCAGCTGATCGCCGGCGCGGTGAACCCGCACGACGTGCTGCGGATCATGGGCCCGCGGGAGGTGCAGCTGCACCTGGTTCGCGAGGTCCAGGAGGTGTACCGCTCGCAGGGCGTGGCCATCCACGACAAGCACATCGAGGTGATCATCCGGCAGATGCTCAAGCGCATCACGGTGATCGAGTCGGGTGCGACCGAGTTCCTGCCCGGCTCGCTCGTCGAGCGGAGCAACTTCGAGGCCGAGAACCGCCGCGTCGTCGCCGAGGGCAGCGAGCCCGCGTCCGGCCGCCCGGTGCTGATGGGCATCACGAAGGCGTCGCTGGCCACCGAGTCGTGGCTGTCGGCGGCTTCCTTCCAGGAGACGACGCGCGTCCTCACCGACGCCGCCATCTCGGCCAAGAGCGACTCGCTCGTCGGCTTGAAGGAGAACGTGATCATCGGCAAGCTGATCCCGGCCGGTACCGGCATCTCGCGGTACCGCAACGTCGACGTCAATCCGACCGAAGAGGCCCGCGCCGCGGCCTTCTCGATGGCCGGCTACGACGAGAACGACTACTACGGGTTCGGCAACTCCGCGCTCGGCCCGGCCGTCCCGCTCGACGAGTTCGGCTACGACGACTACCGGTAGTTAGCGCCCGGACACCTCGCAAGTTGTCCCGGCTTCCTCCGTATATACGCGGACGAAGCCGGGACAACTTCGTCAGCGGGTGTGTGCAAGGCGGATGCGGCGGAGCTGATCGATCACGCGCGCACCGTTCAGCCGCACGGTGATCGACGGGTAGCGCAGGACGTTCCGGCCGCCGATGACGACCTCGTTGTCGCGGTCGGCATCGTCCACCCACTGCTCGACCTCCAGGTGCCCGCGACCGTCCACTTCCACCGCCAGCACCGCGCCGTCTGGCAGGTCGAACTCTGCGTCCAGGTAGCGCAGCTGCCCACTGGGGTCCTTCCGCATACCTTGCCGCGTCGGAGGGGGTAGGCCGGCCCGTGAAGCCAGCTTGCCCAAGTCGATTTCGGCCAGCGTGTGCGCGCCGCCGCTGATGTCACCGAGGACCTGCCGCATGATGGCGACGTGCCGAATCGGACCGGCCGCACGTAGTTCGGTCGTCAGCTCATCGGCGGTGACCAGGCGTTGCTGGACGCCGGCACACAAGATCGCGCATGCGCGCCTGGGATACCGGGACCATGTCGCGCCGTCGATGAGCGACCGCGCGATGCGGGTGCGGGCCGGGGCCGCCGCCGAGTTGATGTCGCTTCCGGTGAACCGCCGGGATTCGTGGAGCTTCACCCACCCGGGCATGCGAGCCTCCGCGGCGTGCCGAACGAGGACATGGACCCGGTCCGGCTCGAAACCGCGCAGGCCGGCAGCGGCAGCCGCCGACAGCCCGGCCAGCGCCGCCGGTTTGCCGGGAAGCAGGACGGCGACCCACTCCCGCTGTGCCGCGGTGAGTGGCGCATTCTGCAAGACGACGACGTTGCGCCCCCACGTCCGCCAGCGACGAGCGCGCGCCGCTGTCTCGATGTCGTGCACGGTGTAGCCGGCCCGGGCGAGTTGTCGACGAGTAAGCACGCCGAGTTGCCGGCCGGCGAGTACCCGAAGTTCAGCTGGCACCGCGATGAGATCCGCACCGACAGGCTGCCGGGCCTGCAACACGGTTCGCGCGGTCATGCAGGAAGGGTGCCGCGCGTCGCGTCGTTCGCGCCGCGCGCTGCCTCCTCCCTGTGGATAACGAGTTGTCCCGGCTACGTCCGCACTGGCACGGAGGAAGCCGGGACAACTTAAGGGCGGACTGGAAGTTGTC
Organism: uncultured Actinomycetota bacterium; assembly: GCA_963797455.1. Taxonomy (GTDB): domain Bacteria; phylum Actinomycetota; class Actinomycetes; order Mycobacteriales; family Jatrophihabitantaceae; genus Jatrophihabitans. Next base: position 169,193 of record CAWCPK010000003.1, read on the forward strand.
CCGGCTACGTCCGCACATGTGCTGACGAGGCCGGGACAACTCGAGGGTGGCTAGGCTGCGCGTCGTGGCCGATCGAGCTGACGAGGTGCTGGCGGGGCTGGCGCGGCGGGCGGCGGGGGCGGCAGAGTCGCTGGCCGACGCGTCGGACGGGCAGATCGCCGCGGCGCTCTCCGTGATGGCCGAGCGGCTGACCGAGGCCCGCGCCGAACTGGCGGCCGCGAACGACACAGACGTCGAGCAGGCGCAGGCCTCCGGGATGAGCGCCGCCCTCCTCGACCGGCTCCGGCTGGGCGAGAGGCGCCTCGACGACCTCGCGGCCAACCTGCACCTGCTCGCCGACACCGCTCCGATGGTGCGTGAGGTGCCAGTCCGCGAGCTGCCCGGCGGCCTGAAACTGGTCGAGCGGCGCCGGCCGGTAGGCGTCATCGGCGTCAACTACGAGGCCCGGCCGAACGTCACGATCGACGTCGCGTCCCAGCTGGTGAAGTCCCGCAACGCGGGCGTCCTGCGCACCGGCTCCGCGGCGATCGGGTCGGCGCTTGCGCTGCACCGGCACGTCATCTCCCCGGCACTGGAATCGGCCGGCATCGGCCCGGACGCGATCCAGATCGTCGGCGAGCCCGGGCACGAGTTCGCGTCCGCGCTCGTCCGTCAGCCCGGACTGATCCGGCTGGTGATCCTGCGCGGCAGCGGCGAGACGACGGCGGCGCTCGGTGCCGAGGCGGCGAAACACGGCGTCCGGACGCTCGCCCACGCCGAGGGCGGTGGGGTCCTGTACGTCGACGCCGCGGCAGACCTCGACACGCTGCGCCGCCTTCTGCGAGAGGGCACCGACCGGCTCGGCGTGTGCAACCGGGTGAACCTCGTCCTCGTCGCGGAGGCGGTGGCCGACGACCTGATGAGCATGATCCGCGCCGAGCTGGCCGGGCTAGGCATTGCGGTCTCGACCGCACCGCTCGATCACCCGATCGGGCACGAGTGGGCCCTCGACACCGGCCACGAAGCCACCGTCACAGTCCTGCGGGTGACCGACGAGCTGGCGGCGGCCCGGGTCGCCAACACCGAGACGTCCGGGCTGGCGGCGACGATCGTGACGGAGGACGCCGGCACCGCGCGCCGGTTCCTCGACCGCTACCAGGGCACCGGCGCGTTCTGGAACGCAACGACCCGGCTGCTGGACGGTTTCAAGCTGCTCGCCGTGCCAGAGACCGGCATCAACGTCGATCACATGCCCGGCCCGCGCGGCCCGGTCACCTTCGCCGACCTCTACCTCCGGCAGTACCTCGTGCTGCCGGCGATCTTGCCGATGGGCGATTAGCGCCGTTTCGCACGGCTGGGTACCGTTGTGGCGCCGTCCGGGGCGCCCCCGTCGCGCAGTGCAGCGCAGGCACCGCGGCGGGCAGCCACGCCGGCGACGAGCAAGGGAGAGCGCACCGGATGTCCAGCTCACCGGCGGTGGCGGCGGGGCGTGGCCGGCTGCCCGTACCGAACCGCGACCGGCGGGCGGCGCTCACCGCGCTCGCGTTGCTCCTCGTCGTCGCTGGTGCGCTCGGCGCAGCGCTCGTCGTCTACCGCACGGGCCACCGGGTCGACGTGTTGGTCGCGGCGCACGAGATCAAGCCCGGTGAGCGCGTCGACGCCGCCGACTTCGCCACCACGCGAGTCGCGGCCGACTCGGCCAATGTCGTGAAGGCCGCCGACAAGCGCAACTTCGTAGGGACCTATGCCACCACCGACATCCCCACCGGGACCCTGCTGAACCGGCTGATGTTCCAAGCCGGCAACGTCATGCCGAGCGACGGGGTCCTCGTCGGCGTCAGCCTCACGGCGAGCCAGCGGCCGGCCAGTGCGATCTCGACCGGGGACGTCGTGCGCGCCTTCCTGGTCGTGAAGTCGTCGAGCGGTGATTCGCCGGTGCCGGGTCCCGTCCTCGTCGATGCCGCTCGTGTGGTCAATGTGACCAACGCGTCGTCCGGAGACTCGGTGACCGTCTCGCTGCTGGTCGATCCGACGTCGGCGCAGACCCTGATCGTGGCCGCGGTTCAGGGCGCGGTGGCTGTCGCCGAGCTGCCCAAGACGACCAAGCCGCCGATCGACTTCCTGACCGGGTCATGAGCACGCGCCAACGAGGTCCGCGATGAGTGTCATCGCGTTCTTCTCGTCGAAGGGCGCGCCAGGTACGACGACCGCGGCGATGCTGGTTGCCGCCCTGTGGCCCCGCCCCGCGCTGCTCGTCGACTGCGACCCCGCTGGCGGCGACATGGGCCTGCGGCTGCCTACGCCGGACGGCCGTCCGCTCGACCTCGGCAGGGGCATGCTCAGCCTGCTCCCCGTCGCGCGTCGCTCCCTTGACCCGGGAGTCCTGCTCGAGCACGCCCAGCAGGTGCTCGGCGGCGGTGAGGTGCTGGTCGGCATGACCGGTCCGGAACAGGCGGCTGCCGTCGGCCCGGTGTGGACGACGATCGCCGGTGCGTTCTCCGCGCTCTCCACCCACGACGCGATCCTCGACCTCGGTCGCCTCGACTCGCGCTCGCCCGTCATGCCCCTGGCTGCGGCCGCCGGGCTGGCGGTGTGCGTCGTCGACTCCAGCCTGTCCGGGGTCTACTCCGGCCGTGCCCGGCTGCGCACCGTCGTCCCCGCCCTGCAGGGAGCCGACGGCGGCGGCCCGCGGCTGGGCCTGGTCGTGCAGAGCAAGGACAAGCGGGAGGCGGTAGGAGCCAGTGGAGTGGTCCAGGGCGAGTTCCCGAACATCGCCTACCTCGGGCAGCTCGCGACCGACGCGACGGGTGCCGGGATCTTCAACGGGCGCCCCGTGTCGCGCCCCGAACGCACGCTGCTCGTCCGCTCCGGCACCGACGTCATCGCCGCGATCCGGGACGAGTTGAACCGCCTGCAGCTCAGTCGCGTCGCGCCGTCCGACCAGCCGTGGAACACGCTGACCGGGGCGTACGCGGCCTACGCCCCATACCTGACACGCGACCCGGAGTCGCCCGGGCAGCGCAGCCGGGTCGAGGAGCGGCGGCTGGCGCAGGGCGGCCATTTTCGACGTTCGCGCCGCGGTGACCGGAGGTCGTCGTGACCGCGCCGGACCAGACCCTCATCCGGCGGCTGCGGGCCCAGGTCGCCGCCCGGCTCAACCAGCAGCGGCGCAGCGACGAGCTCGCCGGACGGCAGCCGATGACCACCGAGGACGAGCGGCAGTTCGCCCGCTCGCTGATCGTCCAGGTGCTCGAGGACCACGCCCGGACCGAGATCAGCGAGGGTCGTACCCCGTCCAGCCCGGACGAGGAGGAGGCGGTCGCCGCTGCCATCCATGCTGCCCTGTTCGGCGTCGGCCGGCTGCAGCCCCTTCTCGACGACCCCGAGGTCGAGAACATCGACATCAACGGGTGCGACCGGGTCTTCGTCGGCTACTCCGACGGTCGCGAAGAGCTGCACGACCCGGTGGCGGAGAGCGACGAGGAGCTCATCGAGCTGATCCAGGTGCTCGCCGCGAACGTCGGCCTCACCAGCCGGCCGTTCGACTCGGCGAACCCGCAGCTCGATCTGCGGTTGCCGGACGGCTCGCGACTCTCGGCGGTCATGGGCGTCTGTGCCCGGCCGGCGATCAGCCTGCGGCGCTCCCGGTTGGGCAAGGTCAGCCTCGACGACCTGCTCGGCACCGGGACGATGACGCCCGAGGTCGTCACGTTCCTGCGCGCGGCCGTGCGGGCCCGCAAGAACATCATGATCGCCGGGGCGACGAACTCCGGGAAGACCACGATGCTGCGCGCCCTCGCCAACGAGATCCCGCCCTCCGAGCGACTGGTCACCGTCGAGCGGTCGATGGAGCTCGGCCTCGAGGCGTTCGACGATCTGCACCCCAACGTGGTGGCCTTCGAGGAGCGGCTGCCGAACTCCGAGGGGCTCGGCGGCGTCGGCATGGCCGAGCTGGTCCGCCGCTCACTGCGCATGAACCCCAGCCGGGTCATCGTCGGCGAGGTGCTGGGCGACGAGATCGTCACGATGCTCAACGCGATGAGCCAGGGCAACGACGGCTCGCTGTCGACCATCCACGCCAACTCCTCGACCGAGGTGTTCAACCGGATCGCCACCTATGCGCTGCAGGCCGAGGAGAACCTGCCCGTCGAGGCCACGCACATGCTGATCGCCGGGTCGATCAACTTCGTGGTCTTCATGCGCAAGCGCAACCTGTACGAGTCCGGCGGGAGGCTGGAACGCAGCATCGAGAGCATCCGGGAGGTCACCGGCGTCGACGGTCGGGTGCTGTCCAGCGAGGTCTTCCAGGCCGGGCCGGACGGCCACGCCCGCGCCCACGCACCCATCACGAGCATCGACGAGCTGGCCTATTACGGCTACAACCCCGGCCCCCAGGCGCGCTGGTGAGCGAGCGAACACTTCGCCACAGGCTCCGCCGGCCGAACGAGCGAAGCGAGGCTCGATCGTGAGCGAGGCTCGATCGTGAACGGCTATGCGCTGCAACTGGCGATCCTGCTCGGCGGGATCGTCGGCCTCGGGCTGTTCATCGGCGTGCTGGCGATCGTCGGGCTGCCGCAGCTGCCGGCCGGCAAGCCGACCAAGCGCCGCAGCCCGCGCGCTGCGCAGGAGCGCTCGCGGCGGATCGTGTTCGGGCTGATCGGCGCCGTCCTGGCGCTGGCGCTGACCCGCTGGGTGGTGGCAACGGTCGCGATCGGGCTGCTCTGCGCGTACTGGGACCGGATCGCGGGCAGCGAGGCCGCCGAGCGGGTGGGCATCGCCCGGCTCGAGGCGATGGCTTCCTGGACGGAGTCGCTGCGCGACACGATCGCCGGCGCGGTCGGCCTCGAGCAGGCCATCCCGGCGACTGCCCTCAATGCCGGCGCGGCCATCCGTCCGTCGCTGAACCTGCTGGTAGATCGGCTGCGCATCCGCGAGCCGCTGCCGGCCGCGTTGATGGCCTTCGCCGAGGACGTCGACGACGCCAGCGCGGACGTCATCTGCTCGGCGCTCGTGCTCAACTCGCGGCTGCGCGGCCCGGGCCTGCGCGATGTCCTGACCGCGCTCGCGGTGTCCGCCCGAGAGGAACTCGACATGCGCCGCCGGATCGAGGCGAGCCGCAAGAGTATCCGGCGCAGCGTGAAGATCGTGCTGGTCATCGTGCTGGGCGTCATGGGGCTGCTCGCCGTCCTCAACCGCGGCTATGTGAAGCCGTACTCGTCGCTCGTCGGCCAGCTGGTGTTGTTCGTCGTCGTCGCGCTGCTGGCTGCCGGACTGCTCTGGCTGCGCAGCCTCGCATCGGCGCGGCATACCGAACGCTTTCTCGTGCCGGGCACCGACGGACGAGCGCCGGCAGGGGCCGAGGCGGCGCTGTGATCACCGCGGCGCTGTACGGGGCCGTCATCGGGCTCGGGCTGTTCGCGGCGATCCGCGTATGGCTGCGTCCCAAACCGGGCATCTCGACACTCGTCCACCGCATCGACGCCGGCGCGAAGTCGATGACAACGCAAACCGTCACGGAGCTGGAGGCGCAGCGGCACGGCGTGGTCGACTCCGGGATGCGCCGGCTCGCCGACCGGTTCGAGGTGCTCGCCGCGGAACGGGGGTGGCGACTGGGGCGGGTGCGCCGCGACCTCGCGATCATGAACCGAACCGTCGGCTCCTATCTCGCGGCCAAGGTGGTCTACGGCCTCGGCCTGTTGCTTCTCGCGCCGATCCTGTGGTCGGTGCTGCGGGTGGCCGGCGTCCCGTTGCCCGCCGCGGCACCCGCCCTGGCCGCCATCGCGTTCGGGCTGTTCGGCTTCTTCCTGCCCGATCTCGCGCTGCGCGGCGAGGCCGAGCAGCGGCGCACCGAGTTCCGCCGGGTGGTCGGCATCTTCCTCGACCTGGTGGCGATGAACCTCGCCGGCGGCCGGGGGCTGCCCGAGGCGCTACTCACCGCGTCGACGATCAGCGAGCACTGGTCGCTGATCCGCATCCGGCAGGCGCTGGCCAACGCCCGGCTGTTCGGCATGACGCCGTGGGCCGCGCTCGGTTCGCTCGGCACGGACATCGGGGTGGACGAGCTGCGCGACCTGTCGGCCGCGCTGGCACTGGCTGCCGACGACGGGGCGAAGATCCGCCAGTCGTTGTCCGCCAGGGCCGCGACGCTGCGCCGGCGCGAACTCTCCGACGTGGAGGGCGAGGCGGGCGAGAACTCGCAGTCGATGCTGGTCGCCCAGCTCGTCATCTGCATGGGGTTCATGATCTTTCTGGCCTATCCGGCAATCTCCCAGCTCACGAAGCAGTGACCGCGCGACGAAACCGCACCGATGCCACAATGGGCGCGAACGCGCACCGACAGATGGAGGGCAATCCGTATGTTTTGGTACGTAGGCATGCTCGTGGACCATCTTCGCGGGCGCGTTCAGCTGCTTCGCGACGATGAGCATCGCGATGTCGGCGCCTCTGCCCTGGAGTGGGCGATCATCGCGGCGATCGCGGTGGTGATCGCCACCGTCATCGGCGCGGTGATCTACAACGTGGTCAAGAAGAAGGGCACGGACCTGCAGAACTGCGCCAACCAGCCGGTCAACCAGTCCTGCGCGCCGTGACCCCGGCATGTCGGCGCGCCGGCTGAGGAGAGACGACCGCGGCGTCAGCGCGCTCGAGCTGGCGTTCATCGCCCCGTCCCTGATCTTCCTGATCTTCTTCGTCATTCAAGGCGCCTTCTACTACTACGGGCGCTCGGTGGCGCTGCAGACCGCTCGGGAGGGCGTGTCGCAGCTGCGGCTCGAGCAGACATTCGATCAATGGCAGAACCTGCACCGTGCGGTGGAGTCGCAGGTGGCCGACTACGCGAAGAACGTCGGCTCCGGCGCGCTGCACAACGTCGTCGTCACCTCCCACTACAACTTCCCGGACCGCGGCGAGGTCACCGTCACCGTCACCGGTACCGCCGTGAGCGTCATCGGTGCCACCTTCCACGTCACCGAGCAGGCCACCGGTCGGATCGAGCAGTTCCAGGAGCTGCCGTGATCGGCCAGTCGCGCGAGGACCGCGGGTCGCTGTCGATCGAGTACGTGATCCTCACCCCGATGATCTTCTTCGTCTTCGCTCTCATCTACGTGTTCGCGCGGATGGCGGAGGTCGAACGGCGTGCTCGACGCGGGCACCCGGGATGCCACCCGCGTCGCGAGCGAGGCCTCGAACCGGGTGCAGGCGCGCGCCCTCGCCGAGCAGACGATCAAGCAAGAGCTCAACGGGCGGTCGGCGACGTGCGCGAGCACGCTGATCGTGGGGATCGACGGCACCTTCGCGCCGGGCGCGACAATCACGGTCAAGGCGCAGTGCGACTATCCGATCTCGGATGCCGGGCTGCCCGGTGCCCCGGGTTCGCTGACCGTCCACTCGCAGTTCTCCGCGATCATCGACCCCAACCGGAGCCTGTAGTGCGGCGCCGGCGGGTCGAGGACGGCGAGCGGGGTTCGATCATCCCGCTGGTGCCGATCGTGGTCCTCGCGTTCTTCATGCTCGGCGGTCTGGTGATCGACGGCGCGCGCGACCTGAACGCCCGCGGCGAGGCGCAGGCCTACGCCGAGGAAGCCGCCCGCGCGGGGGCGACAGCCGTCGACCTCACGCAGCCCGACCTGCAACTCGACCGTGATCTCGCCCGGCAGCGGGTCGCGGACTTCTGCGCGAAGGTGCGGCAGGACAACGATGCGGTGACCTCGTGCGAGATCGACCCCGACCAGCCGTTCACGCCGGCCGTCACCTGCGGCGGCAAGCGCGCCGACATCGTCGTCAACACCGACGTGACGACGCAGATCCACACGTCGCTGCTCGGCATCGTCGGACTGCAGACCCTGACCGCGGGCGGCAAGGCGAAGGCGCGCCCGTTCGAGGGGACGACTGCCGGCGATGCGTGCTGAGCCCACGAGTTGGGCCGATATGTCGGTTTCGGTTAGCCTGTTAGGGACCTTGACCCAGGTTGGGAGGGATGCTGCCGTGCGGCGTGCGACGTGGGGCGCTACTGCGCTGCTCGCCGTTTCGCTCGCGGTCGGCTGTTCGTCCTCGAGCGGCTCGCCCGAGAGCACGTCGAGCACGCCGCCGCCGAGCACGCCCCCTACAACACCGGTCACGACGACGACGCCGAGCACGCCGGCGCCGCAGACCACGTCCGTGGCGCCGCAGTCTCCCTATGAGGCAGACCCGGCCGTGAAGGCGCTGCGCGCGTGGGCTGCCCAGGCCGGCCGAACGGTCAACAGCGGCAAGTACGACGATGCCGCGCTGAATGCGTTGATGACCCCGGCGTTTGCCAAGGGGATGAAGTACGTCTTCGGAGGCGAGGTGGGGCACCGCTATCCCGGCCCGCTGCCGTTGACGCCCATCCGAGTCGTGGTGACGAACTCGACACAGCGCGAGGTTCGGGTGTGCGTCGTCATCGGCGGTTACTCGTTGAACCCGAAGACCGGCAAGCCGTTCTCGAAGTATCGTGTCGGCGCCTTCGACGCTGGTGCCCAACGGGTGCACGGCACTTGGCTGGTGTCGAAGTTTGCGACCGCGTCGTTCTCCTGCTCAGGCGTGAAGATCAAGGAGGTCTCATGGTGAGGTCATCCGCCCGGATACTCCTGGCTGCCGTGGCGGGTTGCCTCTGCCTCGCCTTGGCCGCGCCTGCCTTCGCGGACGTCGGCGGCTACGACCCGGGTCCCGGATCGCACCACGGCGCCGGTCCGGGCAACCAGAGCGGGTCGGGCAGCCCGACGCAGAAGGCCGTCAAGACCTGCTCGCTGTATGCGACCTCGTCGAACTTCGGGATGTCCTGCATCACCGGCAGCTCGGGGGATGTCACCACGGTGAAGGAGATCCTGGGCAAGGATCCGGTGCCGACGTGCTGGGACGACCGTATCTCCGACGCAGATCTCGCCAGCAAGTACCAGTACACCCAGAACCCGGACGCCCCGTATTACCTGCACACCTGCATCACCGGCCTGCAGCTGGACAATTCGCTGTACTACCAGCCGGATGCGCAGCTCAACCAGCAGGTCATCGAGATCCCGAAGGACGCCAAGCCCTGTCCCCGTCCGTTCACAGCCGACATGACCGGCAAGTGCGTGATGTGGCTGACCCACAACCAGCACCAGGTTGTCTCGGCCACCCAGTCGAGAGCCGCGCAGATCCCAGGGATCACGATCACCACCCAGCCGTCGACCAAGATCCGCACGAATGAGGACATCGCGTACGTGGACGCCGCGACCGACGAGAACGGCAACCGGATCACCAGGACGCCGGACTACCAGGTCGGCGGCGTCACGATGTGGGGCCAGCTCAACTCGTACAAGATCTACCCGTACGGCCCGGACGGCCCGAGCTACCCCTGCAACGGGACCGAACAGGTCGGTCGTGGCGACACCCGCCAGACCAAGCCGGACGCCTGCTGGTGGACGTACCCGCAGTCGTCGGCCCGCCAGCCGAACCAGGTCTACCCGTTCCGGGCCGAGGCCGACTGGACCGTGTACTACAGCACTGGCGGAGCAGCCCAGGTGCTGGCGCAGTTCCAGAAGTACGACGACCTGACCCTGCCGGTGTATGACATCCAGACGCTCGTCGTCGGCGGCTAGGCTCCAACACGCCTCAGCTGTCGGCCGCGAGCAGGGCGGCCAGGCCGCGGCGTTCCCAGAAGCCGCGCGCGGCCAGTGGGGGCGTGGCTTCTGAACAGCGGGGCCCCCGATCCTGCCGCGTAGAGCGCGCCACCGGGTAACCGCCGGCGCCGGGAGCCAAGCACGAGGACCGCACCGTCGCGGGTCACAGCCCGCCGGATCCGGCGGACATACGGCGCTTCGGGGAAGAGCAGCACCGGCCTCGGGTCGCCTGTCTGCACGGCGATGACGGAGACGCGCAGCGGTCCGGCCACGATGCACGCCGAACGCGCCGGGTAGCGCACCCACTCGCCCTGCCGAATGAGCCGTCGCCGCCGCCACACGGCGATCAGCCAGGCCACCGCCACCACCAGGCAGACCGGGCCGCCGAGCAGGCCGGTGATCTGCACCGCGAACAGGGCAGGGCCGGAGTCGGGGTGTCGATCGATCAGCACGACCGCAACGACGGTGTATCCGGCTGCCAGCAGCCCGAGGAGCACGGCCAGCGCCGCGCAGTGCCGCAGGTAGGAGAACGAACGCCGCCGAGCCGGCCGCAGTTCGTGCATCACCCCTCGCTCGTCCACCGGAAGGTCGACATGATCGCGTCGAAGAGCTCGACCAGCAGGTGCGCCACCTGACCGTCCGGGTCACCGTCACCGACCGTGCTGAAGGACACCGACAGCCACCCGTCGGCGCCCTCCGGGATGGCGATCACGTAATCGACCCGCCGCGAGCCATAGGACTCGTCGGCCTCCGGCGTGGCGTTCGGATCGGCCGCGACGGTGCGCTCGGTGCGGACCGCGGGGGCGCCGTCGACCTCGGCGACCCGGGCGTCGTCGGACTTCGCGGCGTAGGCGACCAGGACGTCCTCGGCCTCGGGCACCTCGATCGAGTGGAAGCTCATCAGCCCGACCACGAACGAGGCGGCGACGGTCCGGCCGTGCATCCGCTCGACCGGGAGGTACAGGTCGATGCCCTCGCTGTCACGGGCCGTCGCGATCTGGGTGAGCAGCCGCCTGGTCAGCTCGGAACGCAGCGGCCCGTACTTGTCCTTGGGAAGGCCCGCGAAGGAGCGGTCGAGGATCTCGTCGATGACCGGTCTCGGGTCGTCACGCAGCGGGACGCGCGTCCACCCCGGAGGCAGAACGATGCGATAGCCGACGTCGCGCGAGGGCAGCGTGCTCGCATCGTCGGTCATGACGCGGCCGAATCCCGGGCCGACCGGGTCTCGGCGAGTCGCAACGCGGCAGTGTGGGCGTTGCGTCGAAGTATTGCCAGCCCCACCGCCCAGATGGCGAGGGCGAGGGCCGCCAGACCGGCGATCGCCACCCATGGCCACCAGACCAGGGCGGGCCAGAACAGGGCCAGAACCGTCACTGTGGCGGCGGGCCAGCGCCATCGCCCGCGCCACGTGATCGCCAGGACGACGAACACCGCGGCCTGCACGCCGCCGGCCGCTGCGGCGATGGCGGTGGGGACATCGTGCGCGGCCGCGACCGGTATCACGACGAGCGCTGGAATGATCTCCCACCAGCACAGGTAGCGCATCATGCGCCGCTCGAACCGCAGATGCTCGGCGCGCCAATCCCCGCCACCGAGGCGGCCCTGGTTCATCGCAGGCCCTCGACGAGATGGATCTGCACATGTCCGGCAAGCTCGATCAGGTCGTCCCGTGTCTGCAACACGCGACCGATGTCGGGGGAGGACGCGACCAGCGCCGCAAGGACGTTGTCGTGCAGCTGCCAGACAACGCGCAGGTCGGTCTGGATGGCGGCGTCCTCGTCTCGCAGATGAGACACGATCACCGCGGCCCGCGCGTTGGCGTCCAGCTCGACCCATTGGCAGGTCGGCTGTTCCACCGAGTCGGACGCGTCGGTGCTCACGAGCCGGTCGACGAAATCCGCGAGCTCCTCGTCGGCAGGCAGGGTGCGCAAAGCGACGAGTTGCGGGTCCCGCGCCTGGTCCTGCGGGGTGAGCACGTGGGCGAACAGCGCGTCGGGCTCCTCCTCGTAGTATTGCCCGGCCATCGCCTCGAGCATCAATCCGAGCACCTCGACCCAGCGCTCGTCACTATCGCGTCCGCAGTCGCGTGCCCAGGCACTCGCCGCGTCGCGTGCCCAGCGCTGGGCGAGGTCCGCGTCACCGCGCGGCAGCCGGAGCCACCGGCCGACGTCGTAGTCGATCTCGAGGTAAAGCCCGGCATCGCCGTATGCGTCTGGCTCATTCACGGGCGGCCCACGAGTGGCCCGTGACCTCGTGCTCCTTGAAGTGTTCCCAGGCCGGCACGCCGGGAAGCACGGTCTTCACCCCGGGCAGGACGGACGTCGAGATGACGTGGTTGGTCAGATCGACTGCCTGCCCGGCACCCACGGTGCCTTGTCCGAACCGGATGTACCTCTCCCAGCCGGCGGCAAGGCGGGCGAAATCCGCGTCGTCGCCGTACCCGGCGCGCAGTGCCTTGATCTGCTTCATGTTCTGAGCGAGATCCTTGCCGAGCGACTTCATGGACTGGAGCTTGTCGACGTCGGGCAGCTCGCTGGTGATCATGTCGAACTTCGCGCCGGCCGCGGCCCAGCCCGCCTTCCAGTTCGTCGCGGCGTCGAAGAAGCCGGACTTGAGGCTGATGAAGGAACGCAGCCCCTTCAGCAAGGTGAACTTACCCAGCCCGTTCGAGGCGGCCTCGTATTCGGCGCGTAGGGCGGCTCGGCCGAGCGTCACCTCGGCTGCCTTCGACTCGGCGGCCAGGTCTCCGGCTCGAACCAGGGTTAACGCGCGCGCTTCCTCAGCGGCCGAACTGGCGAGGCGTCCGGCGCCGAGCGTGAGCAATGCGAACGCGTCGATCGCCACATCCACCCAGGAGCCGTTGCCGGTTGCTGCCAGCAGGCTGTGACCGGCCAGCACGGCGACCGTCAACGCGATGGCCAGGATGTTGAGCCCGGGTATGAAGATGCACGCGATCGCGACCGCGGTGGCCACCCAAGTGAGAACCTCGACCACCATCTTGATCATGTCGACGTGCTGCGAGACCCAGTTCGAGCTGTGGTCCCAGAAGCCGTCCTTGAGGCCGTCGTGCAGGGCGTCCTTGATCTCGCTCGCAATCTTCTGGGCTTCGCTGTCCTTGGTGTCGACGGCGTTGTCGAACCTCGTGCTCGCAGCCTCGAGCGCGCTGTTGGCGCTGGAGAGCCGGTTGGCGCGAGCCGAGTCGGCCTGTTTCTCGTCGGCGGTCTTGGGGGCGGGACTACCGGCCGGCGGCGGCTGGTTGGCGTTCTGGTCGGCCTGCGCGTTCTGCGCGTCGTGCAGCGCCGTCAGGGTGTCGGCCTGCGCCTGTTCGAAATGCGGGATCCACTTGGTGAGCGCGGAGCCGACGGCCGCGACCCGCCCGTGCGTCTGATTGAGCTTGTCGGCGGTGTCGCCGGCGGAATCGTGCAGCTTGTCGGCCGCCTTGCCCAACAGATCGTCCTGGGAAGCGATCTTCTTCAGCCGGTCGACCTGGCCGGAGATCTCCTGGGCCAGGTCGCTGTAGTAGGTGGCCTCGGTGCGGACCGCCGCGACGTCTCCGGCGACGGGGTCGTGATCGGGCAGCGGGGTCCAGTCGACCGGACGGGCTGTCATCGGGCTCCCGGCCGGTCGTCTTGGTCTGCTGCAGCGAGCTCGCCAGCTTGCCCTCGGTGTCGTCGAAGCCTTCGATGGTCTCGTCGACCAGTTTCTTGATCGATTCGATCGAGCTCATCACCTTGTGGCGATGGTTGTCCCAGTCGCCGGAGAAGCTGCCCATCGCGTCCTTGATGTAGTGCGAGCCCCAGTCTGACTCGGTGGCCTACGCGCGGGAACGCAGCTTGTCGAAGCCGTTGTAGATGCGCTCCAGCGAGCTGCTCGACTCGGCGAGCAGGTCCTTATCGATCTTGAGATCGGCCACGTCGGAGTCCCCTCTCCTCGACCCAGGAGATCGTAAACCAGGAGGACGAATGGGACGAGTCGGCCATCCGCACAAGATCGCGATCCCGATTGGCGCGGGCGATCCGTCCGGTTAGTCTGTCTGGTGAGCGCGCCGCCTTCCGGGGCACGCGACCCACCCGTGTGCGAGGGAGTGCGATGCCCGTGGCGACCAGAACGCCGGTTGCGCACCGGCCCGCGGACCGCCTTCCGCGGACCGGATCGGCGACGTCACGAGGTCAGGAGATCCGGCTCGGTCTGCTCGGCGTGCTCGGTCTGATCAGCCTGGTGACGGGCATCCCGGTCGCCCTCGCGCTGCTGGTCGGCTATCCGCTGCCCCGCCACGCGCCGTCGCACGACTGGCTGACCGCCACCGTCTCGGCCAGTTTGATCATCAAGGTGCTCGCTTGCGTCGTGTGGGCCGTCTGGGCGCACTTCGTCGTCTGCCTGCTGGCCGAATGGCGTGCCGTGCGGCAGGGCCGGCTGCCGACGCACGTCGCACTGGGCGGCGGCAGTCAACTGCTGGCGCGCCGCATCGTCGCGGCCGTCCTGCTGCTGAGCGGGGCCGCGACGGCGTTCTCGCACAGCGACGCCACTTCCGGGCCGGCACCGCGGCCGCACGCGGTGGTTGCCCAGCAGCATCGGCAGGCCCCCGCGCCGGCTCGTCCGACCGGCACCGCCGACGCCGCCCGCGAGGCCACCGGCCGGCACGCGACCGAGTCGGCGAACAGCGCCGCGGCGAGCGAGACGAAGTACTACGTCGTGCAGCCGCCGCACGGTCGCCGCTACGACAGCCTCTGGGACATCGCCGACCGGACGCTCAACGACCCGCTGCGCTACAAGGAGATCTTCGCGCTCAACAAGGACCGCACCCAGTCCGACGGGCGGAAGCTGATCGACGCGAACCTGATCATGCCGGGCTGGCAGCTGCGGCTGCCCGACGACGCGACCGGTCCCGGTGTTCACCTCGCGCACGGGGCGGCTCCCGCCGAGGCAGCCGCGTCGCACGGCGTCTCGGCCGCCGAGGCCGCCGGTGCGTGGCTCGGCAAGGCCGCTCCCGCCCACGGTGCCGGCGGCGCGCCCTCCGTGCCGGCCGCTGCGCCCACGGTGGCCTCCCGGCCGAGCCAGAACTCCCCCGAGGCGATGCTGCTCGGCGGCGCGCTGATGCTCGCGGGCGTGCTCGTCGCGCTCAGCGCCCGGCGCGGTCCGTACAGCGTCCAGAGCGAGGAGGAGGCGGCCCTCGGCATGGCGGCCGACCCGGGCCTCGCCGCGCTGCTCGACCGAGCGCTGCGCAACCTGTCCGCCGCGCGAAGCGCGCAAGGCCGCCGGTTGCCGCAGCCGGTCGCGGCCTGGGTCTCCGACGAGCGCATCACGCTCAACCTCGCCGCCGGTGATGTGGACGATCCGCCGGCGCCTTGGCGGCCAGGCGCGGCGGCCCGCTCATGGACGTGCGCGGTGGCCGACATCGCCGAGCTGCCCATCGCCGACGTCGCGGCCCCATTCCCGGGACTCCTCTCGGTCGGTCGCGGCGACGGGCACGAGCTGTTCGTCGACTTCGAGCAGGCACCTGGCCCCATCAGCATCGGCGGGGACCTCGAGCAGGGCCGGCAGTTCGCCTGCGCGCTCGCCGTCCAGGCAGCGACGAACCTGTGGAGCGACGGCGCGCACGTCACCCTGATCGGGTTCGGCGACGGCGCCGAGCTGTCGCAGCTCGACCCGAAGGCGATCACGCAGTCCTCGCACCTCGGAAACGTGCTGGACGACATCGAGCGCGAGCGCGCGGACGTCTTGCGGCTGCAGCGCGAACTCGGTGTCGACGGCGTGCTCACCGGACGCCAGACCCGCCGCTCGGGCACGTGGCAGCCGCACCTGATCGTGCTGTCCGGCCCCCCGACCCCCGAGGAGACCGCCCGCCTCCACGCGCTCGCGAACGACCGCTCGAACATCATCGTGGTGGTCGTCGGCGACCTCATATCGGCACGTTGGCGCTTCGTCGTCGATGCCGCTGGCCGGCTCGACCTGGGCCTGCTCGGCGTCGCCACCCAGGCTCACCGTCTCAATCGGGCGGCCGTCACGCGGCTGGCCGATCTGTGCCGGCAGGCCGACCAGAGCCGGCACGACGCCGCGAGCGAGGTCGCCGCGATGACGCCGCATCGCGCCGTCGCACATCTCGTGACGCCGGCGCCGTCGAACGACACCGGTGCCCCGATCGCGGCCACGGTGTCGCTGCTCGGGCCGGTCGAGGTCGCCGCGGCGGGGCCGCTGGATGGCGCCAAGCGTGAGCTGCTGACCGAGATCGTCGTGGCGATCGCGCTGCACCCCGAGGGCGTCCACGGCGCCGTGCTGCGCGCCTCGATCTGGCCGCGCGGGGCCAGCGACGCGGTCTGTGCCGCCGCCCTGTCCGACGCCGCGGCCTGGCTGGGCACCGACACCAGCGGACGGCGCTGCCTGGTCGAGTCCGAGGGCCGCTGGTACCTCAGCAACGCGGTGCGCATCGACTGGCACGAGTTACGCCGGCTCGCCGACGCCGGTGGCCCGGCCGATCCGGCTCCGCTGCTGGACGGGATATCGGCGTTCCGCGGCGAGGCGTTCTCGGCCACGCCTGCGGGGCGTTACCGCTGGCTGGCCTTCGCCGCCGCAGCGCGGGATGCGCGGGTGGTCGGCACCGCCGTCACCCGCCGCGCCGCGGCCCTGCTCGCCGAGCAGCACCGGGCGGAAGAGGCCGAACGGCTGCTGCGCCGCGGACTCGCGCTGGTGCCCGAGTCCGAGGTCATGTGGCGCGATCTTCTGGTGCTCGCCGGGCGCAACGGTCCGGACGACGCCGCTGCGGTGGCCGACGAGATGTACGACGTCCTGCGCCGGCACCACACCTGGCCCGAGCCGGAGACCGACGCGCTTGTCGCCCAGCTCGCTCCTAGCCGAACCACAACCCGTACCGCCTGATGATCGACAGGAGTTCACCCGCGAGATGACGGCTCGCCGCCGGATTTGGACACAATGGCCCCAATTGATCTAGTGTCACCCAACACCGCGAGAGAGGAACGCACATGGCAAACCTGAACGTGACCTACCAGGACATGGAGGACGCCGCGACGCGTCTGACCAACGGCCAGCACGACATGGAGTCGAAGCTGACCGAGCTCAAGACCCTGGTCGACAGCCTCGTCAGCGGCGGTTACGTCACCGACAAGTCGTCGAAGGCGTTCGACTCGTCCTACGCGGAGTTCAACGACGGTGCCACGAAGACGATCGCCGGCCTCGAAGGCATGAGCGGTTTCCTCAAGAGCGCCGCGCAGGCGCTCGGCGACACCGACACGCAGCTGGCGAGTTCGCTCAGCAAGTAGGTCAGCACGACGACGGCCCGGCTGTCCGCATCACGCGGGCGGCCGGGCTTTCGTGTCCTGTCGTCGGGTCGGGCCGGTAACCGGCTTCTAAGCTGGGACGGGCACGTTGCGAGGGGTGGTGCGAGATGCGGCTCGTGCTGACGGTCGCCGATCCGGTGTCGGCGCGCAGCCAGGACCTCGTCGTCGACGCCGAGCCCGACACGCCGGTCCGCGAGATCGGCTCGGCGATCGCCGGGCAGCTCGATGGTGGGGCTCCGGTCGCGGCCGGTGTCATCTCGCTGGCGGCGCACCGCCAGGGGACCCGCTCGGAGGCGCTCTACCTCGACGGCGTGCTGGTCGACCCGGGGACCCGGCTCGTCGACAGCCCGCTCGTCGACGGCTGCCTGGTAAGCCTGGGGAGCCCGCGGCTCGGCGTGCTGCGCGAGCCGGACGGTCTCGTCGAGCTGCGGGTGGTCGCCGGCCCAGGCGCCGGGACGGTGCACGTATTGGGCGTCGGTGAGGCCACCGTCGGGGCCGACCCCAGCTGCGCGGTGGTTCTCTCCGGCGCGGCCGACCCGGTGGCCGCGCTGGTCTCGATCGACCGGGACGGCACGGTGGTGCTGCGCCCAGCGCCAGGCAGGGGCACCGAGGCGCTCCTGATCGACCGCGAACCGGTCGCTGCCGACGGCGTCGTCTGGCTGCCCGGCAGCGAGGTCCAGACCGGCGGCGTGCTGCTCGAGATCCAGCGACCCGAGCCGGCCGACGCCGCGCTGCAGCGCTCGCCGGACGGCGCCTGGCTCGACTACAACCGGCCGCCCCGGCTGCTGCCACCGCAGCGCCGGACCACGTTCCGGCTGCCCAAGACCCCGCAGCCGCCGCAGCGCGGAGGCATTCCCGCCCTGGGCTCCCTCGCGCCCGCGCTGCTGGGCATCTCGATGGCGTTCATCCTCAAGCAGCCGACGTACCTGCTGATGGCCGCCATGACGCCGATGATGCTGCTCGGCAACATGGTGAGCTCGAAACGGCAGGGCAAGAAGAGCTACCGGCTGCAGATGAAGGAGTTCCGCGAGAACACCGCGGCCATTGAGGCGGACGCGGCCGAGGCGCTGGTGGTCGAGCGGCGCGCCCGGCGCGACGCGAACCCCGACCCCGCCCAGCTGCTGCTGACCGCCGTCGGGCCCCGCGCCCGGCTGTGGGAGCGGCGCCGCACCGATCCCGACCACCTGCTCGTCCGGGTCGGTACGAGCGACCTCCCCAGCGAGGTGACCGTCGAGGACCCGGAGCAGCTCGAACACAAGCGGATGGTCCAGCGGATGGCCCGGGATATCCCGGTGTCGGTGTCGCTGCGCGACTCTGGCGTGGTGGGCATCGCCGGCCGCGACGAACTCCCTCGCCAGGTGGCGGCCTGGGTCGTGGGACAGCTCGCCGTCCTGCAGAGCCCGCGCGACGTCCAGGTGTACGTCCTCACCGACTCGCAGGCCGAGCAGGCCTGGCGGTGGACCACCTGGCTGCCGCACACCCGCTCGCCCCAGCCCGACAGCGCGTACTCGCTGATCGGAACCGACGCCGAGACCCTCGGACGCCGAGTGGCCGAACTCGGGCAGCTGGTGGCCGCGCGCCGCAGCGCGCGGGCGAGCAGCAGCGGTGTCCTCACCTTCGAGGACCCGGACATCGTGGTGGTCCTCGACGGTGCGCGCCGGTTGCGTGCGCTGCCCGGCGTGGTGACGCTGCTGCGCGACGGCCCGGCGGTCGGCGTGTACAGCATCTGCCTCGACTCCGATCGGCGGCTGCTGCCCGAGGAGTGCGCGGCCGTCGTCGCCGAGGCGGCCGGGGGTCTGGACGTCAGCCAGCAGCGGGCCACCGACATCCAGGGCGTGCGCGCCGACCTCGTCCCGCCCGCCTGGTTCCAGCGCGTTGCCCGCGCGGTGGCGCCGATCAGGGACGTCTCGGACTCCGGCGAGGACGGCGCGATACCGCCCGCGGCCCGGCTGCTCGACGTCATCGCGCTCGAGCCGCCCACGGGCGACGGTGTTGCGGCCCGCTGGCTGCTCGGCGGCTCGACCACCGAGGCGGTTGTCGGGGTCTCGATCGACGGCCCGTTCGCGATCGACCTGCGCCGCGACGGCCCGCACGGCCTGATCGCCGGGACGACCGGCTCCGGCAAGTCCGAACTGCTGCAGACCATCGTCGCGTCGCTCGCCGTGGCAAATCGCCCGGACGCGATGACCTTCGTGCTCGTCGACTACAAGGGCGGCGCCGCGTTCAAGGACTGCGTCAACCTGCCGCACACCGTCGGCATGGTCACCGACCTCGACATGCACCTCGTCGAGCGCGCACTGACGTCTCTTTCGGCCGAGCTGACCCGCCGCGAGCACATCCTGGCCGCCGCCGGTGCGAAGGATCTCGAGGACTACGACGACTACCGCAAGCGCGACGCCTCACTCGCCCCGCTGCCCCGGCTGCTCATCGTCATCGACGAGTTCGCGTCCATGGTTCGCGACCTGCCCGACTTCGTGACCGGCCTGGTCAACATCGCCCAGCGTGGCCGCTCGCTCGGCATCCACCTCATCCTGGCGACCCAGCGACCCACCGGCGTGGTGTCCCCGGAGATCCGGGCGAACACCAACCTGCGCATCGCGCTGCGCGTCACCGACCCGGCGGAGAGCTCGGACGTCATCGACGTCCCCGACGCCTCGCGGATCTCGAAGTCGACCCCGGGCCGCGCCTACGTCCGGCTCGGGCACGCCTCACTGATGCCGTTCCAGTCCGGACGCGTGGGTGGGCGTCGCCCCGGCGGCGGCGGCGGCGCTGCGCGCACCCGCCGCCCGCCGTGGCTCGCCACGCTGTCCTGGCCGGCTCTCGGCAAGCCCGCCCCACAGCCGCCGAAGGAGGCCCAGGCCGAGGATCTCGAGATCACCGACCTCGCGGTCCTGGTCGGGGCGATCAAGGACGCCAACACCCAGCTCGGCGCCGCGCCGCAGCACAGCCCTTGGCTGCCGGCCCTGCCCGCGCTGGTCTCGGCGGACGAGTTCGAGCCGCCGCCCGCCTTCGACGAGTCGGCGCCGCGCATCCCGCCCGTCCCGTACGCGCTCGAGGACCTGCCCGCGGACCAGGACCGGCGTACTGCCGTCCTCGACTTCGCCAAGTTCGGTCATCTCTACGTGCCGGGGGCGCCCCGCTCCGGGCGCTCGCAGCTGCTGCGCACGGTCGCCGGCATGGTCGCCCGCTACACCAGCTGCGCCGACGTCCACCTCTTCGGGATCGACTGCGGCAACGGCGCGCTGCTGCCGATGACGAAGCTGCCGCACTGCGGCGCAGTCGTGCAGCGCACCCAGACCGAGCGTGCCCAGCGGCTGATCACCCGGCTGCGCTCGGAGATCCTCGGCCGCCAGGAGCTGCTCGGCAACGGCGGCTTCGCCGACATCACCGAGCAGCGCGCGGCCGCGCCCGCCGACGACCGGCTGCCGCACCTGCTCGTGCTGCTGGACCGCTGGGAGGGCTTCACCACCACCCTCGGTGAGGTGGACGGCGGCGCACTCACCGAGGCGCTGTGGATGATGCTGCGCGAAGGCGCGTCCGTCGGAGTGCACCTGATCATCACCGGTGACCGGTCGCTGTTGACCGGGCGGGTGTCGACGCTGACCGAGGACAAGTTGACGCTGCGACTCACCGATCGCGGCGACTACTCGCTCGCCGGTCTGAACCCGCGCAAGCTGCCCGAGGACCTCGCCCAGGGCCGGGCGTTCCGCGCCGACTCCGCCATCGAGACCCAGATCGCGGTGCTGGGCACCGACGCGTCCGGCCCGGCGCAGGCCGAGGCGCTCGCCGAGGTCGGGGCGCAGGCGGCCGAGCGGGACGCCGCCGTGCCGCGCAGCCGCCGCGCGTTCCGCGTGGACGTGCTGCCGAGCAAGCTCTCCTTCGATGACGCGTGGGGAATGCGTGGCGACGACGTCAAGCGGCCGCTGTGGGGGCTGGTCGGTGTCGGCGGCGACGAGTTGCTCGCCCTCGGCCCGGACCTCGGCGATGCCGCGTCGACCTTCGTCGTCGCCGGGCCGCCGAAGTCGGGGCGCAGCACGGTGCTCATCGCGATGATCCGCTCGTTCCTCGCCGGTGGCGCCGAGGTCGTCGTGGCGACACCGCGTAGCTCGCCGCTGCGCCAGCTCGAGGGCTCGCCGGGGATCCGCGCCGTGCTCGCCGAGGACGATCTCACCGAGGAACTGCTCGCCCCCCTGCTCGACGGCGACGACCCGGTGGTGCTCGTCATGGATGACGCCGAGCTGTACAAGGAGATCACCGGCAAGGACTGGCTGCGTGCGTTCATGCGCACGGCCGGCGAGCGCAAGAAGGCTGTGGTGATCGCCGGCAACGCCGCCGAGGTGTGCCAGGGCTTCTCCGGCTGGCAGGTCGATCTCAAGAAGAACCGTAACGGCGCGCTGCTGTCGCCGCAGAATCTGACCGACGGCGACATCGTCGGGCTGCGCGTGCCACGCTCGTCGATCGGCGGGCAGGTCCAACCCGGTCGCGCGCTCGTCCACCTCGGCGACGGCGAGCTGGTGACCGTTCAGGTGCCCGTCGCCGAATAGCCGAGGTCAGGGAAGCGCGACCGGCACTCCATTCGTTAGCATTCGGCTGCATATGTTCCCGAAAGGAGACAGCGTGGGTGCGCCAGATCTGAAGGTCGACTACGACCAGCTGACGGCGTCGCGCGAGGCGTTGCACCAGTTGCGAGACGAGTTCGACCACTCCACCGACCTCGCGCACGACACCGAGGGCATCTGGGGCAATGGCCACGTGAAGGACGCGATCAGCGATTTCGCCGGCAACTGGAAGCTGCACAAGGAGAAGCTGCTCGCGAAGATGGAGAAGGTCGAGGACGCGACAGGCGGCTGCATCGACACCTTCCAGGACGCCGACGCCAAGATCGCGGCGGGCGTCCAGGTCCAGCACAGCGGCGGCACCGGGCCGAGGGCGGCCCGGTGAAGCGCCCCGGACGGTGGGAGCTGCTCGGCCACGACTGCGATCCCCTGGACTGCGACCTGTACGAGGTGGGACAGCAGGGGCAGCACTACGCCGATACCGCCGAGCTGATCCGGCAACAGACGGCCCGGCTGCGCTCGATCGGGCAAGGGGACAACCAGATCGTCGGCAAGTACGCGAGCGCCCTCGAGGACAAGTCCGAAGAGCTTGCCGGCCAGCTGGACAAGACGCACAAGCGCTACGACGCGGTCGGCGCGCAGATCAAGCGGTACTACCCGGCCCTCGACAGCGCGCTGAGCAGGACGTGGAGCGCGCTGAGTGACGCCCTGGACGCCGAGTCCGCCCAGCACAGCGCCAACGCGATGGCCAACCCCACGGCCACCGACGGCAAGCCGCTGACCGACGAACAGCGGTCGCAGGTCGGCAAGCGCAACGACGCGATCCAGGCGGCGAACGGCCAACTCGGCGCCGCGAAGACCAAGCTGGAGAACGCCCTCAGCGACCTCAACGACGTCGCCAAAGATGTCGCTGGCAAGATCCACGACGCGCTGCACGACGGCTTGTCCGACAGTTTCTGGGACAAGTTCAAGAGCTTCCTCGTCGAGTTCGTCAAGGTCGTCGTCGACATCGCCGGTTACATCGCCATCGCCTGCGCGATCGTCATGTTGTTCATCCCGGGCCTCGACATCCTCGCGGCCATCGCGCTGTGGGCCACGGTCGCCTCGCTCGCCGGACACACCTTCCTGGCCGCGACCGGCAACGGCAGCTGGATGGACGTGGCCATCGACGTGTTCGCACTTGCCACCTTCGGCATGGGCAGGTTCGCGTCAAGCGGGTTGCGGGCCACCGAGGAAGCGACCGCCGAGGCCGGGGAGCGAGCCGCAGCGCGCGGCCAGCGGGCGTTCAACCAGGAGCTGAACAGCCTCGACCGGCGGATCGCCGACGGAACGGGCCGGGCCCGAGCCCAGGCGATCCGCGAGCGGGCGGCGCTCGGTCCCCGGCCGATGCGGGCAGCGCAGGTCAGCTCAGAACTCAGAGCCGCGGAGTCCGGCGTCGGTGCCCGCGGTGCGGCGCAGTTCGGCGGGGATACCGAACTCGCGCGGCCCTACGCCGCCATTCGCCGGGCCCAGGCGCTCTTTCCCAATTCCGCAGGAGTGGCCGACGCCTCCTCAAACGCCTCGCGGTACGCGACGATCGGGCGCACCGGCTGGTCGTCGGGTTTGGCCGTAGCCGGCGGCGACAAGGTGTTCGGGGCCAGCGAGACACCTCCGGACCCGCACGCGGGAAGCTCCGCCTACACCGAGTTCAAGGACGGGTTCACCTACCAGATCGTCCCGTGGTGAGTTGGGAGATCGACTACGACCCGGCCGTCTGGCTGCCGGTTCCCGATCTGCCACCTGGGCCCGAGGCCGACGAATGGGTCGGCCGCGCGGCCGGTGCCGTCGCCGCGGACTTCGCCTCCGAGTTCTCGCTCGCTGCGGACTACGCCTCGCGACTGCGGTACCAGCTCGGAATTCTCGCCGACCTGGCGCACGAAAAGGGGCCCGACTACGGCGACCTGCTGGCTCATCTGCCGGGGCCCGACTGGGCCCCCTTCCCGGTCTTCGTCGGCTTCCGCGAGCCGATGTCCGAGTCACCCGACTACCTGCTCGAGGTCGCCGGCGCGACGGGACTGCCGGCCGTCCAGCCGCCGGTCGTGGAGCACGTCGTCACCGACGACCTGGGTGAGGGCGTTCGGGTGCTGCGCTATGAGCAGGACGGCGAGCTCGGCTTGATCGCGAACCTCTGCTACGCCTGGCGCGCGCACGAGACCGATGTGTTCGTTTTCGCCCAGACCGACGACCTCGCACGTCTCGAGGAGATCCAGCCAGACGTTGCGGCGCTCACCGCCGCGATCCGGCCGATCGCCGACCATGCCGTCGGTTGACACGCGAACCGCTCGACTCGCCCTGTTCCGGGGGACGGCCGTCCTGGCGCTGGCCACCGTACTGCTCTTCCTTGCCGCGGCCTGCTTCATCGCCGCAGGCATCGCCGGACCGCCGCACGCCGCCCGCGCGATCCTCGCCCTGGGCGGGGTGATTGTGCTAGTGGCCGGTGCCCGCACAGCCCGCCGCGGCTGGCGGCTCCTGTATCACCTGGGACGGCCTCGGCCACGAAGGCATCCGGGCAGCCCGAAACCGTCGTTTCGGAGCGGTTTCGCGGCTGCGACGTTGCTCGCGGACGTCGGGCCGGCGCTGCTGCGGTGCTATGCGGTGATCATCGCCGGGCCGCTGTTGCTGCTCGCGATGGCCATCGGCGTGCTGATCGACAGCGCCGCGACCGGGACGTTCGGCGGGCTGGCGCTCTGGGCCGTTGTCCCGCTGCAGCTGCTGCCGCTGGTCGGCGTCACGATCGCAGGCACCCGGCTGCGCGCCGGCTGGTCCGGCCAGCTGCGGTTCGGCTCGTACGCCGCGGCCGTCGTGCCGGTCGCTCTGGGCATCTTCGTCACCGCGACGTTCAGCGACCGGTGGTCCCAGGCCGCGGTGATCGGCCTGGTCGGCGCCGGCTGCCTGGCCTGGGTCATCGGCACGGACCTCGCCGGCGGCCATTTCACCCGGACGGAGCGCCGGTCATGACGGCCGGGGACTTCGTGGCCGGCGGCTACTCGCTGGTGCTGCCGCCAGGCTGGGTACGCGTGCCGGTCGGCGGCGAGACCGGCAAGGCGCTCGACGAGGCGATCGAGCGCGCGCTGCCGGCCGACCTGCCGCGCGACGAGGCGGCACCGCTCAAGGTGAAGATCAAGGGGCGGCTGCTCGTGGCTGCATCCGAGGCCGGCGACACCGGCGCGCTCGACATGTACCTGCCCATCCAGGGCATGCACGGCATCGCCATTCCCGCGTCGTTCCTCGTCTCCGAGATACCCGTGCAGCCGGGCAAGGAGGCCGAGGAAGCCAAACGCACGTTCGCCGCCGAGGGCGGGACGGCGGTCACCGTCGACGGCGAACAGGCCATCCGGTTGGACGACCTGGTCGAGCCGGACACGCTGATGACCGACGTCGATGTCCCGGCGCGCCGGATCACCTACCTCGTCCCGACTCCCGGGAAGGCACGCTGGCTGGTCGTCTCGTTCGGCACGGTGGGTGACGGCAATCCGGAGGGGGACTTCGCCGGCGTCCTCGTCGACCTGTTCGACGCGATCATGACGACGTTCCGCTGGTCCGACGCTGCCGGGCAGCCCGCCGGCTGATCGTCGGCTGCCGGCGTGCGGGCAATGCCCAATCAGGGGATTTTGCTACCCAGCTGTGCGCCGAGTAGAGTTGCAAGCCGTGCCCGGAGCGATCCGGGTCCCGACTTGTGCCCGACAGCGCAGCAGCTCGACGACCGGTTCCGGTCGGCGGCCAGCGCTCGATGACACGGGCTCACCGGCCTCAGTTCGGCAGTAGAACGCTGGACTGATCTGCGAACGGCGCGACACGCCCGACCGCGGGGATCGGAGAGCGGTCAGGAGGCCCCAGAAAGTGGGGCCTGCAACAACACCACAGCAGGGGATCGTCGGGACGCCACGCCCCGACGGACCGGACAAAAGCAGCCACGCCGAGACCGCACAGAGGAGATTGCAGGCCGCATGCCTACGATCCAGCAGCTCGTCCGCAAGGGCCGGCAGGACAAGATCGACAAAACCAAGACGCCGGCACTGAAGGGGTCGCCCCAACGCCGCGGCGTCTGCACCCGCGTCTACACGACGACCCCGAAGAAGCCGAACTCGGCGCTGCGCAAGGTCGCTCGCGTGCGGCTGACCAGCCAGATCGAGGTCACCGCCTACATCCCGGGCGTCGGGCACAACCTGCAGGAGCACTCGATCGTGCTCGTCCGCGGCGGTCGGGTGAAGGACCTCCCGGGCGTGCGCTACAAGATCATCCGCGGCTCGCTGGACACCCAGGGCGTCCGCGGCCGCAAGCAGGCGCGCAGCCGGTACGGCGCGAAGAAGGAGAAGGGCTGATGGGACGCAACGTTTCGCGCCTACGGCACTGCTCTCCCGATATGAAGGAGAAGGGCTGATGCCTCGCAAGGGCCCCGCGCCGCGCCGTCCCCTCGTGGTCGATCCGGTCTACGCTTCCCCGCTGGTCACCCAGCTGGTCAACAAGGTGCTGCTGTCCGGCAAGCGTTCGCTCGCCGAGCACATCGTCTACGGCGCCCTCGAGGGCACCCGTGACAAGTCCGGTGCCGACCCGGTGATCACCCTCAAGCGCGCGCTCGACAACGTCAAGCCGACCCTCGAGGTCAAGAGCCGCCGCGTCGGTGGCGCCACCTACCAGGTGCCGGTCGAGGTCAAGCCGGCACGCAGCACCACCCTCGCGCTGCGCTGGCTCGTCGGTTACTCGCGGCAGCGTCGCGAGAAGACGATGACCGAGCGCCTGATGAACGAGATCCTCGACGCCAGCAACGGCCTCGGGGCCAGCGTCAAGCGCCGCGAAGACACCCACAAGATGGCCGAGTCCAACAAGGCCTTCGCCCATTACCGCTGGTAGCAGCGGACAACCCGCAGCTACCGGTTACGCCCGCCAGCAAGAAAGACGAGAAGGAACGATGGCTAACAACGCCGACCTCGCCAAGACCCGAAACATCGGGATCATGGCGCATATCGACGCGGGCAAAACCACGACGACCGAGCGCATCCTCTACTACACCGGTATCAACTACAAGATCGGTGAGGTCCACGACGGCGCAGCCACGATGGACTGGATGGAGCAGGAGCAAGAGCGCGGCATCACTATCACGTCCGCTGCGACGAAGTGCTCCTGGAAGGGGCACGCCATCAACATTATCGACACGCCCGGCCACGTCGACTTCACGGTCGAGGTCGAGCGGTCGCTGCGTGTTCTCGACGGTGCCGTCGCCGTATATGACGGCGTCGCCGGCGTCGAGCCGCAGACCGAGACGGTGTGGCGGCAGGCCGACAAGTACAGCGTCCCCCGCATGTGTTTCGTCAACAAGCTCGACCGCACCGGCGCGGACTTCTTCCGGTGCGTCGAGATGATGAAGGACCGGCTGAACTCCAACGCCCTGGTGCTGCAGCTCCCGATCGGCAACGAGGCGGACTTCGTCGGCGTCGTCGACCTGGTCGAGATGCGTGCGCTCACCTGGCGCGGCGAGACCAAACTAGGCGAGGACTTCGCGATCGAGGACATCCCGGCCGACCTCGCCGGCCAAGCCGCCGAGTATCGCGAGAAGCTCATCGAGCAGCTCGCCGACGTCGACGACCACATCGCCGAGCTCTACCTCGAGGGCACCGAGCTGGACGTCGCGACCATCAAGGCCGCGATCCGCAAGGCCACCCTCGCCGACCTCGTGAACCCGGTGCTCACCGGCTCGGCGTTCAAGAACAAGGGCGTCCAGCCGATGCTCGACGCGGTCGTCGACTACCTGCCCTCGCCGCTCGACGTCGACCACGTCACCGGCCTGCTGCAGGACGGCGTCACCGTGGCCGAGCGCAGGGCCGACGAGTCCGAGCCGCTTGCCGCGCTCGCGTTCAAGATCGCGACCGACAAGCACCTCGGCAAGCTGACGTTCATCCGTATCTACTCCGGCGTCATGGAGAACGGCGCGCAGGTGCTGAACTCCACCAAGGACCGCAAGGAACGGATCGGCAAGATCTACCAGATGCACGCCAACAAGCGTGAGGAGCTGCCGCGTGCCGGTGCCGGCGACATCATCGCCGTCGCCGGGCTGAAGCAGACGACGACTGGTGACACGCTGGCCGATCCGGCCAAGCCGATCGTCCTCGAGTCGATGACGTTCCCCGCGCCGGTCATCGACGTCGCGATCGAGCCGAAGACGAAGGCCGACCAGGAGAAGCTGGGCATCGCGATCCAGAAGCTTGCCGAAGAGGACCCGACCTTCCGCGTCCAGAACGACGAGGAGACCGGGCAGACCGTGATCTCCGGCATGGGTGAGCTGCACCTCGAGATCCTCGTCGACCGGATGCGCCGCGAGTTCAACGTCGAGGCCAACGTCGGCAAGCCGCAGGTGGCCTACCGCGAGACGATCAAGCGGATCGTCGAGCGAGAGGACCTCACCTACAAGAAGCAGACGGGTGGCTCCGGCCAGTACGCGAAGGTGCAGATCGCCCTCGAGCCGCTGCCGCTGACCGCGGACGGGCCGAGCTACGAGTTCGAGAACAAGGTCACCGGCGGCCGTATCCCGAAGGAGTTCATCCCCTCGGTCGACGCCGGCGCTCAGGAGGCGATGCAGTACGGCATCCTCGCCGGCTACCCGCTGGTCGGCGTCAAGATGATCCTGACCGACGGTGGCTACCACGACGTCGACTCGTCCGAGATGGCGTTCAAGATCGCCGGCTCGATGATCTTCAAGGCAGCCGCCCGGAAGGCCCACCCGGTCCTTCTCGAGCCGCTGATGGCCGTCGAGGTCACCACGCCCGAGGACAACATGGGTGACGTCATCGGTGACCTCAACTCCCGCCGCGGCCAGATCCAGGCCATGGAGGAGCGCGGTGGCGCCCGGGTCGTCAAGGCACTCGTGCCGCTGTCGGAGATGTTCGGCTACGTCGGGGACCTGCGGTCCAAGACGCAGGGCCGGGCCAGCTACTCGATGCAGTTCGACAGCTACGCAGAGGTACCGCAGAACGTCGCCAAGGAGATCATCGCCAAGGCGATGGGCGAGTAAAGACCGAGACGCTTCACAACACAGTTCACAAACTGCCGGACCAAGACAAGACCGGCAACAGCCCGAGAGGACAGGGATCCACAGTGGCGAAGGCCAAGTTCGAGCGGACGAAGCCGCACGTCAACATCGGCACCATCGGTCACATCGACCATGGCAAGACGACGCTGACGGCAGCGATCTCCCGCGTGCTGCACGAGAAGTACCCGGAGATGAATCCCGACACTCAGGCGTTCGACCAGATCGACAAGGCGCCGGAGGAGCGCTCGCGCGGTATCACGATCTCGATCGCGCACATCGAGTACTCGACCGAGAAGCGGCACTACGCGCATGTCGACTGCCCCGGGCACGCCGACTACATCAAGAACATGATCACCGGTGCGGCCCAGATGGACGGCGCGATTCTCGTCGTCGCCGCCACGGACGGCCCGATGCCACAGACCAAGGAGCACGTGCTGCTCGCCCGGCAGGTCGGCGTCCCCTACATCGTCGTCGCGCTGAACAAGGCCGACATGGTCGACGACGAGGAGATCATGGAGCTCGTCGAGCTCGAGGTCCGCGAGTTGCTGACCCAGTACGAGTTCCCGGGCGACGACGCCCCGATCGTGCGGGTGTCGGCGCTGAAGGCCCTCGAGGGCGACGCCAAGTGGGGCGAGGCGGTCATGGAGTTGATGAACGCCGTCGACGAGTCGATCCCGCAGCCCGAGCGCGACATCGAGAAGCCGTTCCTGATGCCGATCGAGGACGTCTTCACGATCACCGGTCGTGGCACGGTCGTCACCGGTCGCGTCGAGCGCGGCATCCTGAAGGTCAACGAGACCGTCGACATCGTCGGCATCCACCCGGAGAAGCAGACCACCACCGTCACCGGCGTCGAGATGTTCCGCAAGCTGCTCGACGAGGCCCGCGCGGGAGAGAACGTCGGTCTGCTGCTGCGCGGTATCAAGCGCGAGGACGTCGAGCGTGGCCAGGTCGTCATCAAGCCCGGCACCACGACGCCGCACACGGAGTTCGAGGCGAACGTCTACATCCTGTCCAAGGACGAGGGTGGCCGGCACACGCCGTTCTTCAACAACTACCGTCCGCAGTTCTACTTCCGCACGACCGACGTGACCGGTGTGGTGACCCTCCCCGACGGCACCGAGATGGTCATGCCGGGCGACAACACCGAGATGACCGTCGTACTGATCCAGTCGATCGCCATGGAGGAAGGCCTGCGCTTCGCCATCCGTGAGGGTGGCCGCACCGTGGGCGCGGGTCGCGTCACGAAGGTCCTCAAGTAGTACGGCACCGGGCGGGTCCACAGCACGTGGCCCGCCCGGCGCTTGCTCCGGTCCTCACGAGAGAGCCGCGAGCCCGAACCTGGCAGTACCGAACAGCGAAGGTGAGTCACCACCATGGCGGGACAGAAGATCCGCATCCGGCTCAAGGCCTACGACCACGAGGCGATCGATGCCAGCGCGCGCAAGATCGTCGAGACCGTGACACGCACCGGTGCCCGAGTCGTCGGCCCGGTACCGCTGCCGACGGAGAAGAACATCTACTGCGTCATCCGCTCGCCGCACAAGTACAAGGACAGCCGCGAGCACTTCGAGATGCGTACCCACAAGCGGCTCATCGACATCCTCGACCCGACGCCGAAGACGGTCGACGCGCTCATGCGCATCGACCTGCCGGCGAGCGTCGACGTCAACATCCAGTAACGGCGGAGATCTGAACCTCATGGCTAACGACAAGACAGGGATTCTGGGCGAGAAGCTCGGTATGACCCAGGTCTTCGACGAGAACAACCGGATCGTGCCGGTGACTGTCGTCAAGGCCGGGCCGTGCGTCGTCACCCAGATCCGGACGATGGAGCTGGACGGCTACACGGCCGTCCAGCTCGCCTACGGCCAGATCGACCCGCGCAAGGTGACCAAGCCGGTCGCCGGCCACTTCAAGGCCGCGAACGTGACGCCGCGCCGTCACCTGGTTGAACTGCGCACCGACTCGATCGAGGGCTACACCGTCGGTGCTGAAATCACGGTGCTGGGTGTCTTCAACGATGGCGACCACGTGGACGTCAGCGGTACCACCAAGGGCAAGGGCACGGCCGGTGTCATGAAGCGACACGGCTTCCACGGCCTCGGTGCCGGCCACGGCACCCAGCGCAAGCACCGCGCGCCGGGCTCGATCGGTGCCTGCGCCACCCCGGGCCGGGTGTTCAAGGGCATGAAGATGGCCGGCCGGATGGGCCACGAGACGCAGACCACGCAGAGCCTGGTCGTGCACAAGGTCGACACCGAGCGCGGCCTGCTGCTCATCAAGGGCGCCATCCCCGGTCCGAAGGGCGGCCTCGTGTTCGTCCGCAGTGCCGCGAAGGGGGCCGGGTCATGACAGCAGTGAGCGCTCGCGCGAAGAGCCAAACGACGTTGTCGCTCACCGTGCAGAACCCGATCGACTCGCAGACCAAGGGTGCGAAGGTCGAGCTGCCCGCCGAGGTGTTCGATGCGAAGACCAACGTCTCGCTGATCCACCAGGTCGTCGTCGCCCAGCTCGCCGCGGCGCGCCAGGGCACGCACAAGACGAAGACCCGCGGCGAGGTCCGCGGCGGCGGCAAGAAGCCATACCGGCAGAAGGGCACTGGCCGGGCCCGTCAGGGCTCGGTGCGCGCGCCGCAGTTCGCCGGTGGTGGCGTCGTCCACGGCCCGGTGCCGCGCGACTACGCCCAGCGCACGCCCAAGAAGATGAAGGCCGCTGCGCTGCGCGGTGCGCTGTCCGACCGGGCCCGCAACGACCGCGTGCACATCGTGTCCTCGCTGGTCGCCGGTGACGTCCCGTGCACCCGCGACGCGGCCGAGGCGCTGGCCAAGGTCAGTGGCTCGAGGCACGTATTGGTGGTCGTCGAGCGAACCGATCAGCTCACCTGGAAGAGCCTGCGCAACGTGCCGAGCGTGCACCTGCTCGAGCCGGGGCAGCTCAACACCTACGACGTCCTGATCAGCGACGACGTGGTGTTCACCGAGGGCGCGCTCGGCGCGTTCCTGTCCGGGCCGGCCAAGGGCAAGACGGCGAAGGGCGCGGCGTCGAGCGACGAGGTTGTCGAGGCCGAGGTTGCCGAATCTTCGGCTGCCGCCGAGGTTGTCGACATACCGGCGGTCTCGACCGAGAAGGCCGTCTCGACCGAGAAGGCCGTCTCGACCGAGAAACCGGCGAAGAAGGCTCCGGCCAAGAAGACGACGGCGAAGGCCGAGACCGATGACGAGGCCGAACGGGTGTCCACCGAGAAGCCGGCCGCGAAGAAGGCTCCGGCCAAGAAGGCGGCGGCCAAGGCAGCGGAGCCTGAGGCTGACGAGCGCAACGATGAGGAGGCCTGATGTTCGACGACCCTCGTGACGTCCTGCTCGCTCCGGTGATCTCGGAGAAGAGCTACGGCCTGCTGGACGAGAACAAGTACACCTTCGACGTCCACCCGCTCGCCAACAAGACCCAGATCAAGATCGCCGTCGAGAAGGTGTTCAACGTCAAGGTCCTCGACGTCAACACCCTCAACCGGCAGGGCAAGCGCAAGCGCACCCGGTACGGCTACGGCACCCGGCGCAGCGTGAAGCGCGCGATCGTCACGCTGCGCGCCGGCGACCGCATCGACGTGTTCGGACAGATTGGCTGATCATGGCTATTCGCAAATACAAGCCGACGACGCCCGGCCGCCGTGGCTCCTCGGTGGCCGACTTCGCCGAGGTCACGCGTGACCACCCGGAGAAGTCGCTGGTCCGCCCGCTGCACAACAAGGGTGGCCGCAACAACACCGGCAAGATCACCACGCGGCACCAGGGCGGCGGGCACAAGCGCGCCTACCGGGTGATCGACTTCCGTCGGCACGACAAGGACGGCGTTCCCGCGAAGGTCGCGCACATCGAGTACGACCCGAACCGCACCGCGCGCATCGCGCTGCTGCACTACGCCGACGGCGAAAAGCGCTACATCCTCGCGCCGCGGCTGCTCAAGCAGGGCGACCGCATCGAGAACGGCCCGAGCGCGGACATCAAGCCGGGCAACTCGCTGCCGCTGCGCAACATCCCGGTCGGCACGGTCGTGCACGCCATCGAGCTGCGTCCGGGTGGCGGCGCGAAGATCGCCCGCTCGGCCGGTGCCAGCGTGCAGCTCGTCGCCAAGGAGGGCGCGTTCGCCCAGCTGCGCATGCCGTCCGGCGAGATCCGCAACGTCGACGTCCGCTGCCGGGCAACCGTCGGCGAGGTCGGCAACGCCGAGCAGTCGAACATCAACTGGGGCAAGGCCGGCCGCATGCGGTGGAAGGGCAAGCGCCCGACCGTCCGCGGTGTGGCCATGAACCCGGTCGACCACCCGCACGGTGGCGGTGAGGGCAAGACGTCCGGCGGCCGCCATCCGGTGAACCCGAACGGCAAGCCCGAGGGCCGCACGCGTCACCACAAGGCGAGCGACCAGCTGATCATCCGCCGTCGTCGTACGAACAAGAAGCGCTGAGGGGTCTGAGTAATGCCACGCAGTTTGAAGAAGGGCCCGTTCGTCGACGACCACCTGCTCAAGAAGGTGGACGCGCAGAACGACAAGGGCAGCAAGAACGTGATCAAGACGTGGTCACGCCGCTCGACGATCATCCCGGACATGCTCGGGCACACCATCGCGGTGCACGACGGCCGCAAGCACGTGCCGGTGTTCGTCACCGAGGGCATGGTCGGTCACAAGCTCGGCGAGTTCGCCCCGACGCGGACGTTCCGGGGTCACATCAGGGACGACCGCCGGTCGCGGCGAGTCTGAGTAGGGAAAAGACATGACAGAGTCAACCGAGGTGCGGACGGCCTTCGCCAAGGCCTCGCACGTGCGCGTCACGCCGATGAAGGCGCGTCGTGTCATCGACCTGATCCGCGACATGCCCGCGCAGGAGGCGCTGTCGGTCCTGAAGTTCGCGCCGCAGGCCGCCAGCGAGCCGATCGCCAAGGTGCTCGCCAGTGCCATCGCGAACGCCGAACACAACTTCTCGCTCGACCCGGAGTCGTTGATCATCTCCCGTGCGTACGTCGACGAGGGCTCGACGCTCAAGCGGTTCCGGCCGCGTGCGCAGGGCCGTGCGTACCGCATCCGCAAGCGCACGAGCCACATCACGATCGAGGTCGAGAGCGTCGACGTGCCTACCAAGAAGGGACGAACCCGCTGATGGGTCAGAAAGTCAACCCGAACGGGTTCCGGCTGGGCATCTCCACCGACTGGAAGAGTCGCTGGTTCGCCGACAAGCAGTACGCCGAGTACGTCAAGGAGGACGTCGCCATTCGCCGTCTCATGTCGAAGGGCATGGAGCGTGCCGGCATCGCCAAGGTCGAGATCGAGCGCACCCGTGACCGCGTCCGCGTCGACATCCACACGGCGCGTCCGGGCATCGTCATCGGCCGCCGCGGCGCCGAGGCCGACCGGATCCGTGGCGAGCTCGAGAAGCTGACCGGCAAGCAGGTGCAGCTGAACATCCTCGAGGTCAAGAACCCCGAGGGCGACGCGCAACTCGTTGCGCAGGGCGTGGCCGAGCAGCTGTCCAACCGGGTCAGCTTCCGCCGCGCGATGCGCAAGAGCATGCAGTCGGCGCTCAAGAGCCCGGGCGTCAAGGGCATCCGGGTGCAGTGCTCGGGCCGCCTCGGCGGTGCCGAGATGTCGCGCTCGGAGTTCTACCGCGAGGGCCGGGTGCCGCTGCACACGCTGCGCGCCAACATCGACTACGGCTTCTACGAGGCCCGCACCACCTTCGGCCGGATCGGCGTGAAGGTGTGGCTGTACAAGGGCGAGGTCCCCACCGGCTCGCGCGCCGAGCGCGAGGCCGCCGCCGCCGCCGAGGCGCTGCGCCAGCGCCGGGACCGGCCGGCCGGCGGCGCGCGCCCGCGCCGCTCGGGCTCGCAGGGCACGACGGGCGTCAGCACCGACGCCGGGCGTGCCGCGTCCGGTGAGAGCCCGGTCGAGGCCGTTGCCGTCGACCCGGGCGGCGTCGAGGTTGCCGCCGTAGAGGCGAACCTGCAGGAGTCCGCCATCACCACCGAGGCCGCCGCGGCGGCCGACATCGCGACCGACAGCCCGCTGGCTCAGGCACCGGCAGCTGACACTTCGGCGGCCGAGGCAGCAGCGGCCGAAGCCCCGGTGGCCGAAGCCCCGGTGGCCGCAGCCCCGGTGGCCGCAGCCCCTGCGGCCGAGGAGCCCCCGTCCGAGGACGCGTCCGCACCACCATCCCCCTCTCCCGAGGGCTCGTCCGACAGCACGGAGAGCTGATAACAATGCTCATCCCACGTAAGGTCAAGCACCGCAAGCAGCACCACCCGAGCCGCAGCGGCATGGCCTCCGGCGGCACCAAGGTGGCCTTCGGCGAGTACGGCATCCAGGCGCTCGAGCCGGCTTACCTCACCAACCGGCAGATCGAGTCGGCGCGTATCGCGATCAACCGGCACATCCGCCGTGGCGGCAAGGTGTGGATCAACGTCTACCCGGACCGGCCGCTCACCAAGAAGCCGGCCGAGACCCGGATGGGCTCCGGCAAGGGTTCGCCGGAGTGGTGGATCGCCAACGTCAAGCCCGGCCGGGTGCTGTTCGAGCTCAGCTACCCGAACGAGGCGGTGGCGCGCACCGCGCTCACCCGCGCGATCCACAAGCTGCCGATGAAGTGCCGCATCGTGACTCGGGAAGGTGATCTTTCATGAGTACGTCGACCGCCGAGCTGCGCGAGCTGCACGACGACGAGCTCGAGACACGGCTGCGCGAGGCCAAGGAAGAGCTGTTCAACCTGCGCTTCCAAATGGCGACCGGGCAGCTGGACAACAACCGGCGACTGCGCGCCGTGCGCCACGACATCGCGCGGATCTACACGATCCTGCACGAGCGTGAGCTCGGCCTGTCGGTCGCTCCTGAGCAAGCAACGGCAAGTGAAGGTGTGACCGCGTCATGACTGAAATCAACGAGGCCGCGGCGACCGAGGTCCGCACGTCGCACCGCAAGCTGCGCGAGGGCATGGTCGTCAGCGACAAGATGCAGAAGACCGTGGTCGTCGAGGTCGAGGACCGCGTCAAGCACGCGCTGTACGGCAAGGTCCTGCGCCGCACCACGAAGCTCAAGGCGCACGACGAGTCCGACCAGGTCGGCATCGGCGACCGCGTACTGATCATGGAGACCCGGCCGTTGTCGGCGACCAAGCGCTGGCGCGTCGTCGAGGTCCTTGAAAAAGCACAGTGAAGGCCTCAGCGTTCACGCCGGCTAACAGGAGACAGCAGTGATTCAGCAGGAGTCGCGACTTCGGGTCGCCGACAACACCGGTGCCAAGGAGATCTTGTGCATCCGGGTGATGGGCGGCTCGGGGCGGCGCTACGCCGGTATCGGCGACATCATCGTCGCGACCGTCAAGGACGCGCTGCCCGGCGCCGGCGTCAAGAAGGGCGACGTCGTCAAGGCGGTCATCGTGCGCACGGTCAAGGAGCGTCGCCGCCCGGACGGCAGCTACATCCGCTTCGACGAGAACGCGGCCGTGCTCATCAAGGCAGACGGTGAGCCGCGCGGCACACGCATCTTCGGCCCGGTGGGCCGCGAGCTGCGCGACAAGCGATTCATGAAGATCATCTCGCTGGCACCGGAGGTGCTCTGATGAAGGTCAAGAGGGGCGACGAGGTCGTCGTCATCGCCGGCAAGGACCGCGGCGTCAAGGGCAAGGTCATCGCGGCCGACCCGACGACGAACAAGGTCGTCGTCGAGGGCGTCAACCGGGTCACCAAGCACACCCGCATCACCACGACTGCGCGGGGCGCGAAGGGCGGCGGCATCGAGCACATCGAGGCCCCGATCAGCGCCAGCAACGTCATGGTGATCGACGGCGACGGCAAGGCAACACGCGTCGGCTACCGGCGTGACGAGGAGAGCGGGCGCAACGTGCGCATGTCGCGCCGCTCCGGGAAGGACCTCTCATGAGCAGCGCCACGACCACCGAGTACGCAGGGCCGCGGCTCAAGACCCGCTACCGCGACGAGATCGTGCCGGCGCTGACCGAGCAGTTCTCCTTCGGCAACCCGATGCAGGTGCCCGGCCTCGTCAAGATCGTCGTCAACATGGGCGTCGGCCAGGCGGCCAAGGACAGCAAGCTGATGGACGGCGCGGTCCGCGACCTCACGCTGATCACCGGTCAGAAGCCGCTCGTGCAGAAGGCCCGCAAGTCGATCGCGCAGTTCAAGCTTCGCGAGGGTATGCCGATCGGCGCGAAGGTCACGCTGCGCGGCGACCGGATGTGGGAGTTCCTCGACCGGGTGCTCTCACTGGCACTGCCGCGCATCCGTGACTTCCGCGGGCTGTCCGATCAGCAGTTCGACGGCAACGGCAACTACACGTTCGGCCTCACCGAGCAGTCGATGTTCCACGAGATCGATCCCGACTCGATCGACCGGCCGCGTGGGATGGACATCACCGTGGTCACCTCCGCGGCTAGCGACGATGAGGGACGCGCACTCCTACGCGCGCTCGGCTTCCCGTTCCGTGACACAGAGAGAAGCATCTGAGATGGCAAAGACGGCTCTTCGGAACAAGGCTGCGGCGAAACCGAAGTTCAAGGTGCGCGGGTACACGCGCTGCCAGCGGTGTGGTCGCTCGCAAGCGGTCTATCGCAAGTTCGGCCTGTGCCGCATCTGCTTCCGCGAGATGGCGCACGCCGGTGAACTGCCGGGCGTCACGAAATCGTCCTGGTAAGACTCCATCGCCGGCGACTCGCAAGTGTCGTCGACCATTCGCCGCAGGCCCGCGGGAACCACGGTGAGAAAGAAGTAGCTCATGACCAAGCCACCCGCGGCCTCCCGCCGCTCCGCTCCTCGCTCGCTGGCGCTCGCTGCGATGCTCACGGCGGGAGTCCGCTCATGACGATGACTGACCCGATCGCGGACATGCTCACGCGTATCCGTAACGCGAACTCGGCCTTCCACGACACCGTGGTGATGCCACACTCCAAGCTCAAGGGCCACATCGCGGGGATCCTGAAGCAGGAGGGTTACATCGCCGGCTTCAAGGTCGTCGATGCGCCCGAGGGCCAGCCTGGCCGGGTACTGACGATCGACCTGAAGTACGGGCCCAACCGGGAGCGCAGCATCGCGGGCGTGCGGCGGGTGTCCAAGCCCGGCCTGCGCGTGTACGCGAAGTCGACCGGCATGCCCCGCGTGCTCGGCGGTTTGGGCGTGGCCATCATCTCGACGTCGTCCGGGCTGCTGACCGACAAGCAGGCCGCCAAGCGTGGGGTAGGTGGGGAAGTCCTCGCCTACGTCTGGTGAGAGGAGGACGTACATCATGAGTCGAATCGGAAAGCTTCCGGTGCCCGTCCCCTCCGGGGTCGACGTCACGATCGACGGCCGCAGCGTCACGGTGAAGGGCCCGAAGGGCACCCTGAGCCACGTCGTCGCTGAGCCGATCACCGTGGGTCGCGACGACGACGGCGCCATCGCCGTGCTGCGGCCGGACGACGAACGCGAGTCGAAGTCGCTGCACGGGCTGTCCCGCACGCTGATCGCCAACATGGTCACCGGCGTCACGTCCGGCTACACCAAGACGCTCGAGATCGTCGGCACCGGCTACCGCGTCGTCGCCAAGGGCAGCGACCTCGAGTTCGCGCTGGGCTTCTCGCACCCGGTCCTCGTCCCAGCGCCGGAGGGCATCACATTCCGCGTCGAGGCGCCGACCCGGTTCGCCGTCGAGGGCATCGACAAGCAGCAGGTCGGCGAGGTCGCAGCCAAGATCCGCAAGCTGCGCAAGCCCGACCCGTACAAGGGCAAGGGCGTGCGCTACCAGGGTGAAGTCATCCGGCGTAAGGCCGGCAAGGCAGGCAAGAAGTAGTGGGCTACCAAGGCGAAGTAATGGGCTACCAAGGCGAAGTCATCCGCCACTGTGACAAGAACACCGGCAAGGCAGGGAAGAAGTAATGGGCGCGTCATCGATTGCGAAGCAAGCCCGTCGGTCGGCTGGGATCTCGGCCACCCGCCGGGTCGCCAAGTCCCGCCGGCACTTCCGGCTGCGCAAGAAGGTCGTCGGCTCGGCCGAGCGGCCGCGGCTGGTCATCACCCGATCGTCGCGGCACCTGTTCGTACAGGTCGTCGACGACGCGCACGGCGCCACCCTGGCGTCCGCGTCCACCTACAAGCTGACCGACGGCGACAAGACCGCGCAGGCCAAGCAGCTCGGCGCGACGCTCGCCGAAGCCGCGAAGGCCGCCGGCGTCACCAAGGTCGTCTTCGACCGTGGCGGCAACACCTACACCGGTCGGATCGCGGCGTTCGCCGACGCGGCCCGCGAAGCCGGACTGGAGTTCTGAAATGAACAATCGCGCGAAGACCCATACGAACAGCGCAACCGAAGGAAGTATCTGATGCCAGGACCTCAGCGCGGCGCCCGCACGGGCGGCAACGAGCGTGGTGGCGAACGCGGCGAGCGCCGTGACCGTCGCGACGGAGGCCGTGGCGGCAACGCCCCGGAAAAGAGCCCGCACCTCGAGCGCGTGGTGACGATCAACCGCGTCGCCAAGGTCGTCAAGGGCGGCCGGCGGTTCAGCTTCACGGCGCTGGTGGTCGTCGGCGACGGTGACGGCACGGTGGGCGTGGGCTACGGCAAGGCCAAAGAGGTGCCGGCCGCCATCGCCAAGGGCGTCGAGGAGGCGAAGAAGAACTTCTTCAAGGTCCCGCGGATCCAGCAGACGATCCCGCACCCGGTGCAGGGTGAGAAGGCTGCCGGCGTCGTCCTGCTCAAGCCTGCCAGCCCTGGCACCGGCGTCATCGCCGGGGGACCGGTGCGGGCCGTGCTCGAGTGCGCCGGCATCCACGACGTCCTGTCGAAGTCCCTCGGCTCGGACAACCCGATCAACATCGTGCACGCCACGGTGGCGGCCCTGAAGATGCTCGTCCGCCCAGAGGAGGTCGCGGCCCGCCGCGGCCTGCCGCTCGAGGACGTCGCGCCCGCCGGCATGTTGCGGGCGCGCGCCGGGCAGGGGTCGTGATTACAGTGTCGCGTTTGAAGATCACCCAGACGAAGTCCGGCATCGGCGGCAAGCGCAACCAGCGCGAGACCCTGCGCACGCTGGGGCTCAAGCGGATGCACGACACCGTCGTCAAGGAGGACCGCCCGGAGATCCGGGGCATGGTCGCGACCGTCACGCACCTGGTGACGGTCGAGGAGGTTGAGTGAAATGACGCTGAAGGTTCATCACCTGAAGCCGGCGCCCGGCTCGCACACCAGCAAGACCCGAGTTGGCCGGGGCGAGGGCGGCAAGCGCGGCAAGACGGCCGGCCGTGGCACCAAGGGCACGAAGGCCCGCTACCAGGTGCCCGCGTCCTTCGAGGGCGGCCAGATGCCGATCCACATGCGACTGCCGAAGCTGAAGGGGTTCAAGAACCGCTTCCGGGTCGAGTACCAGGTCGTCAACGTGGCGCAGCTCGAGAAGCTGTTCCCGAAGGGCGGCACGGTCGGCGTCGACGAGCTGGTCGGTGCCGGCGCGGTCCGCAAGGGCGAGCTGGTGAAGGTTCTCGGCAACGGGGACCTCTCGGTCAAGCTCGACATCACTGCCAACGCCTTTTCCGGGTCTGCCCGGGAGAAGATCACCGCTGCCGGCGGTTCCGTCACGCAGCTCTGACGTGCCCACGCACCGGCCTTACCGAACGCGGACCTTGTCGGTCCGGCCCGTCAGGCGCGGTGCGCGGTCACGTACTGTGGGCCCGAATGCTGCGGCTGTTAGCCTGGGCCGACACCCGGCATTCCCGGCTTGCAGTGGCGCGGCGCGCGGCTGACCGCCCGGTATCCCACACGTAGACAGCACCGGTCGCAGGAGGTTCCGTGCTCAGGGCGTTCGCGTCGGCATTTCGAACGCCAGACCTGCGCGAGAAACTTCTCTTCACGCTGGCCATGCTGGCGCTCGTACCGGCTCGGTGCCTCGATCCCGACGCCGAATACGAACGTCCCGCAGATCAACAGCTGCCTATCCGGAGCATCGCAGAACAACAGGAACATCTACTCGCTCATCAACCTGTTCTCCGGCGGGGCGCTGCTCAAGCTCTCGGTATTCGCGCTGGGCATCATGCCCTACATCACGGCGAGCATCATCATCCAGTTGCTGGTCGTGGTCATCCCGCGATTCGAGCAGCTGAAGAAGGAAGGCCAGGGCGGCCAGCAGAAGCTGACCCAGTACAGCCGGTACCTGACCATCGGCCTGGCAATTCTGCAGTCCACGGGCTTCATCGCGCTCGCCCGCTCCGGCCAGCTGTTCCCGGACTGCCAGGGCATCGATTCTCTACCACCAGGACATGTGGACGCTGGGCACGATGGTCATCACGATGACCGCCGGCACCGGCGTCATCATGTGGCTCGGCGAGCTGATCACCGACCGTGGCGTCGGCAACGGCATGAGCGTGCTGATGTTCACCTCGATCGCGGCGCGCATCCCGAACGAGGGCCACGTCATCCTGCAGAACGCGGGCGCCTTCGTCTTCACGCTGATCTGCCTGCTCGGGCTGGCGATCATCATCGCGGTGGTGTTCGTCGAACAGGCGCAGCGCCGCATCCCGGTGCAGTACGCGAAACGCATGGTCGGGCGCCGCCAGTACGGCGGCACGTCCACCTATCTGCCGTTGAAGGTGAACCAGGCCGGTGTCATCCCGGTCATCTTCGCGTCCTCGCTGCTGTATATCCCGCAGCTGATCAGTCAGCTGACCGGCAGCGCGAACAGCCCCGGCTCGTTCCAGCGTTTCGTGACCAACTATCTGATCAATCAGCAGTCCTGGGTCTACCTCGTCACGTACTTCCTGCTGATCATCTTCTTCGCGTACTTCTACGTCGGCATCACGTTCGACCCGGTCGAGCGCGCTGACGACATGAAGAAGTACGGCGGGTTCATCCCCGGTATCCGTCCCGGCCGCCCGACGGCGGAGTATCTGCAGTTCGTGCTGTCGCGCATCACGCTGCCCGGCTCGATATACCTCGGCATCGTCGCCGTCCTGCCGAACTTCTTCTTCAGCATCACGAGCGGCAACAACCAGAACTTCCCGTTCGGTGGCACCGCGGTGCTGATCATGGTCGGCGTCGCTCTCGACACCGTGAAGCAGATCGAGAGCCAGCTCATGCAGCGCAACTACGAAGGTTTCCTGCGCTGAGTTCGACTCGGACATGTCCGCTGCCGCGAGTCGAGACATTTTCGCTACCGCGACTCGAGACATTTTCGCTACCGCGAGGAGGAGGCGAGCCACATGAGACTGGTCCTCGTCGGCCCGCCAGGCGCGGGCAAAGGTACCCAAGCGGAGTTCATCGCCGAGCAGTTCGACATCCCGAAGATCTCGACCGGCGATATCTTCCGCGCGAACGTCTCCGGCGGCACGGATCTCGGTCGGCTGGCGAAGAAGTACATGGAGGCGGGCGATCTGGTGCCGGACGAGGTGACCAACGCGATGGTGCGCGATCGGCTGGCGCAGCCGGACGCCACGGATGGCTTCCTGCTCGACGGCTTTCCGCGCAACGTCGCGCAGGCGCACGAGCTGAACGGGATGCTCGACGAGCTCGGGGCGCCGCTGTCGGTCGTGCTCGACCTGGACGTCGACTTCGACGAGGTGGTCAAGCGGCTGTCCGGGCGGCGGACGTGCAAGAAGTGCGGGCTCGTCTGGCACATCGAGTTCGACCCGCCGTCGGTCGACGGATCGTGCGACAAGTGCGGCGGCGAGCTGTTCCAGCGCGACGACGACTAGCCCGTCACGGTCCGGCACCGTCTCGAGGTGTACGCCGAGCAGACCGCGCCCGCTGATCGACTTCTACCGCGACGCCGGCAAGCTCGTCGCGATCGACGCGCTCGGCGCGGTCGAGGACGTCACGGAGCGCGCGATCGCCGCGCTCGCCCCATACGCCGACTGAGGCAGCCGTGCGAGGCAAGCCGGAGCGCATCGAGCTCAAGACAGCCGACCAGATCGCGAAAATGCGCGACGCCGGCGTGGTCGTGGCTCGGGCGCTGAACGCGATGCGGTCGGCAGTGGCACCCGGGGTGTCGACGGCCGACCTGGACGCGATCGCTCGCGAGGTGCTGCGCGAAGCCGGCGCGGTGTCGTCCTTCCTCGGCTATCACGGCTTCCCGGGAGTGATCTGCGCGTCGGTGAACGAGCGAGTCGTGCACGGCATCCCGTCGCCGGCCGAGAAGCTGGCCGAGGGCGACCTCATCTCGATCGACTTCGGCGCGATCGTCGAGGGCTGGCACGGTGACTCGGCGAT
Source organism: uncultured Actinomycetota bacterium (assembly GCA_963797455.1). Lineage (GTDB taxonomy): Bacteria > Actinomycetota > Actinomycetes > Mycobacteriales > Jatrophihabitantaceae > Jatrophihabitans. The sequence continues at coordinate 211,923 of CAWCPK010000003.1, forward strand.
CTCGGTGCCGGTCGGCGCGATTGCGCCGGATATCGCGGCACTGTCGGCAGCCTGCGAGGCGTCGATGTGGGACGGCTCGCGGCGGCACGGTCCGGCGCGCGGCTGAGCGACATCTCGCACGCGATCGAGACCTCGATCCGGCGTGCCGGCCGGTACGGCATCGTCGCCGGCTACGGCGGGCACGGCATCGGCTCGGAGATGCACATGGCGCCGCACATCCTGAACTACGGCCGTCCCGGCAAGGGGCCCCGGCTGGTGCCAGGGATGGCGCTCGCGATCGAGCCGATGGTGACCCTCGGGTCGCGGGCCACCCGGGAGCTCGACGACGGCTGGACGGTCGTCACGGTCGACGGTTCGCGGGCAGCGCACTGGGAGCACACCGTCGCGATCCTGGACGACGGCCCGTGGGTGCTCACCGCCGAGGACGGTGGCCGGGCGGAGTTGGCCGAGCGCGGCGTGACGCTGTCCGCCGAGGCCGCCGCCTGACTCGCCCATCCGGTCCACGGCATCAGGTACGGCGCCAGACCTTCCACAGCACGGCGAAGGCGAGCAGCATCGCTGCACTGATCACCAGGAACACATCGGGCAGCGACCCACCGTCAGGCCATAGCACGAGCGCCGCGGTCGCGATGCAGAACCACAGCGCGAGCCACACCCAGAACCAGCGCCTCGACAGCATCAGTGCCACCAGTAGGACAGGATGCCGGCCACGCAACCGGCACCGGCCGAAGCTGCGATGCCCCACGGCCCGGCCGGACCACCACGCACGATTACCCCAGCCATGACAGAAGGCGACGAGCCGACAAGGCACCGCTTCGCCTGGTGGCTAGTAAACAACCTCTTGACCACGCTCCACAAACCTTCGGCGTGCGCCCTGTTGAACGCTTCGGTCGCGCCGCAGTGCCACCCGTATACCGTTTCGTCCGCGTAGTACCTGGTGCAGAGGAACTGCGGAATGCCGCCGCTGTGGTAGCAGACCTTGGCGACGTGGTACGCGTACCACTCGCAGCTGGGCCCACCCGACAACGGCCGCGGAGTCTCCTTGGGTTGGCCGGCAGCGGTGATCGTCGGCACGACAGAGCCGACGACCTGAATCCTGCGTCCGGTCTTGCACCAGAAGAAATGCTTCATCTGCTTCACGCTCGGCCCGAACGGGTCGCCCCTGTGGCAGCCCGACCTCAGCTGTGCGGACGCGGTGGTTGCTTTCGCCGGGCTCGGGGCTGAGCTGACCTCGACCGAGGCGGCGAGCGTCAGCGTCGCCACGATCGCGACTCTGATGATGGTTCGCATGGCGTGATCGCCCTTTCCGCTCCCCGGCGCGGCCAGGTCGCATCGCGTCGTGAGAGACAACAGACATCAGACAACCGAAGTTCGCAGCTGGCGGAGCGCATGTCAAGCACCCGGCGGGCAGTTGTGGAAAACTTGTCAGGCCACCCCCCAGAGATCGCTCGCCGACGCGGCGCGGATCCCCGCCCGCTCGGCGGGCGTGACGAGCTCGAGCCGGAGCCGGGCGGTCTGCACGTCGACGTCGAGCGCCTGCGCCAGGGCGGCGATGTCCTCCGCGCCGCCGAGCCCGCGGATGGCGCAGGCGAGGTCGCGCGGCGTGACGAGCCGGCGCGCGGCCTCGCGGTGCACGTACAGCTCCTCGCGTGCCGACCACGGCCCGCACTCGCGCACGCCGCGCTCGCGGTGCACGAGTTCGTGGGCGAGCGTGCACCGGCGCTGTGCTGCGCTCGTCCCCGCGCGCAGCGCGATCACCGGGTAGCGCAGCTCGCCGAGCAGTCGCCCGCGCATCGGCTGGAGCACCACTTCGATCTCAGGCCAATTGGCGGACACGTCGCGCCAGGGGTCGTACGGGAGCGGGTCGGGCGAAGTCTGGGCGGTCATGCCCGCACGGTTACACCGGGCTACGACGAGTTCGCGCGGCCTGTGGACAACGCGAGACGGTCCTCCGGTCCCGCCGGTCAGCCCTCGGCCGGGGGCTCCGGATCGCCGCGTCGCGCCGCGCGCCGCAGTGGGGCCTTGCGACGGCCCGCGGTCGACTCGCCGCCAGCCGCGGCCGGTTCGAGCATGGCGCGGATGATCTCGTCGAGCGCACGCCGCTGGCGGCGCGACAACCGGCTCGCTTCGGCCGGCGGAACGTACGGCGTGGTGGTTTCGAACGGCAGGTCGGCCGATGCCCGAGCTCGCGCATCGCAACGCCGAGGACGCCGGAGAGCGCGATGAGGGTCGCCTCGTCCGGAACGCCGTGATCGCCGCGCAGATAACGAGCCGCGGTGTCGTGATTCAGCGAGTGACCGCGTTCCTGCGCCTTGCGCGCGACAGCTCGCGCCGACAGGCCTGCCTTGTTCGACGCGACCAGCAGGTCGGACAGTGCAGTCACGACGTAGACACTAGCGTCCCCGTCCCCCGCCAGGACGGGGGTAGTGGCTCGCCCGGGCGAGCCGTGTTGTAGACACCGAGCGCGGCCGACGGTGCGCAACAACCCAGGCGACACGCCACACCGACTGACAAATCACCAGACAGCGGACAATCTTCGATACGGTGGGCGGCGACAGGGTCCGGGAGGAGGTGCCGTGCGGGTTCGTGATCCAGGTGCGCTGCGCGCCTATCTGCGGCTGCTCGGTCTGTCGGAACGGGCGCTCGCGGTCCGGGCCTGGCGTTGGCCACGCCACCGTGAACCACTTGCTGTCCGGCCGCCGGACGAGCTGCACGCAGCGCACCGCGGCAGCCGTCGAGTCGGCGCTCGGCTGCCCAGCCGGCCTGTTCTTCCAGCCCGAATCCGTGGTCAGTGAGCGATCGGCTTGATCACCCGGGCCGGGCTTCCGGCGGCGATCGAGAACGCGGGGACGTCCTCGGTCACCACTGAGTTCGCGCCGATCACCGAGCGCCGCCCGATCGTCACTCCGCTCGTGACGACGACGTTCGCGCCGAACCAGACGTTGTCCCCGATCGTGACTGGGCCCTTCGACGTGAACCCCTGCCAGGGAACGGGCCGGTCCGGGTCGTCGAAGCGGTGGTTGCCGTCGGTGACGAGGCAGCCGTTGGCCAGCGCAGTGCTCCCCGATCGTGACCTCGTCGACCGCCGCCACCATGACATTGAGGTTGAGCAGGCTGCCGCCGCCGATCGAGATCCGGCCCGCGTCCGAGGTCAGCCAGACACCCGGCTCGAAGTACGCGTGCGGGCCGATCTCGAGACGCCCGTCGAGCAGCATCTGCAGCACGTTGCCGTGCATCGGGCCGCGGGCGAACGCGTGGCGTTTGGCCAACTCCAGATGCAGCCGGGCAACGTTCCAAGGGCGTCGCGGACGCTGGTACCAGCGCCATTTCTGCAGCCAGAGCTTCGCCGCGGCCGCGTCGAGGCGAGCAGACATGCCCACACCCTAGGTGTCCTGCCCACCGATGCCAGGCCGGTGCAGGCCCGTGGAGCCGGGCGTTTTGGCGCCAGCGCGAATACGTAGGTAGACTGGGCCGCTGGCGCACGTCGCCGTTCCTCTGTGCCCGCTTTGGCCGCGGGCCGAGGGGCGGACCCTCACGAGTTGCCCGCGTAACACACAGCCTCGACTGGCTGTTGCCAGCACGTCCGAATCACGAAATGCGGAGGATATGGCCAAGAAAGACGGGGCCATCGAGGTCGAAGGCCGCGTGGTCGAGCCACTGCCCAACGCGATGTTCCGGGTGGAACTGAGAACGGGCACAAGGTGCTCGCCCACATCAGCGGCAAGATGCGCCAGCACTACATCCGGATCCTCCCCGAGGACCGCGTCGTCGTGGAGCTGTCGCCCTACGACCTCACCCGCGGTCGCATCGTCTACCGCTACAAGTGAGTTCTGATTTTCACCAGCCACAAGAGAAGGCCCGGCCGTGAAGGTCAAGCCGAGCGTCAAGCCGATCTGCGACAAGTGCAAGGTCATCCGTCGCCATGGTCGGGTCATGGTCATCTGCGAGAACCTGCGCCACAAACAGCGCCAGGGCTGACGACCACCGGGCCGCGAGCGACCCGGACAGCTAGCAAGCGCATACCTGACTGCCGTCGCACGACGGCTACACCACCCCGGGCGAAGGCCGGGGCCCCTGACGCAGGGGGGTCAGGGGACGGGTGCGCACCACACCTTCGCGCGAGAAACCAGGAGATCCACCCGTATGGCACGTCTTGCCGGCGTAGACCTCCCCCGCGAGAAGCGGATGGAGATCGCGCTCACCTACATCTACGGCGTGGGCCGTACCCGCGCCAAGCAGACCCTCGACGGCCACGGGCGTCAGCCCGGACCTGCGCGCTCGCGACCTCACCGACGACGACCTCGTCAAGCTGCGCGACCACATCGACGCGCAACTACAAGGTCGAGGGTGACCTCCGCCGCGAGGTCGCCGCCGACATCCGCCGCAAGATCGAGATCGGCTGCTACGAGGGCATCCGGCACCGCCGCGGCCTGCCGGTCCACGGCCAGCGCACCAAGACCAACGCGCGTACCCGCAAGGGTCCGAAGAAGACCATCGCCGGCAAGAAGAAGGCAGGTAAGAAGTAAGTGACCACGCAGATTGTTGAGTTCGGCGGCTGACAACTCGGGATCGCTTCCTGAAGGGGGTGGCCAGTAATGCCTGGTCAGGCCCGCAAGGCGGCGGTCAAGAAGGTCCGCCGCAAGGAAAAGAAGAACATCGAGTCACGGCCATGCGCACATCAAGAGCACCTTCAACAACACGATCGTGTCGATCACCGACCCGCAGGGCAACGTGATCAGCTGGGCCTCGGCCGGGCACGTCGGCTTCAAGGGCTCGCGCAAGTCGACCCCGTTCGCCGCCCAGATGGCCGCCGAGAGCGCGGCCCGCAAGGCGCCAGGAGCACGGCCTGAAGAAGGTCGACGTCTTCGTCAAGGGCCCGGGCTCGGGTCGCGAAACAGCGATCCGCTCGCTGCAGGCCACCGGCCTCGAGGTCGGCACCATCTCCGACGTCACCCCCCAGCCGCACAACGGCTGCCGTCCGCCGAAGCGCCGGAGGGTTTGATCATGGCTAGGTATACCGGTCCCGCCACGCGCATCTCGCGCCGGCTCAACGTCGACCTGGTCGGCGGCGACAGCTCATTCGAGCGGCGCCCGTACCCGCCGGGTCAGCACGGCCGCTCGCGCATCAAGCAGAGCGAGTACCTCCTGCAGTTGCAGGAGAAGCAGAAGGCCAAGTACAGCTACGGCGTGCTCGAGAAGCAGTTCCGCCGCTACTACGAGGAGGCGACGAGCCGCCAGGGCAAGACCGGCGACAACCTGCTGCAGATCCTCGAGTCGCGCCTGGACAACGTCATCTACCGCGCCGGCATCGCCCGCACCCGGCGGCAGGCGCGCCAGCTGGTGAGCCACGGCCACTTCCTGGTCAACGGCAAGAAGGTCGACATCCCGAGCTACCGCGTCGGCGCAGTGGGACATCATCGACGTCAAGCCGAAGTCGCTGGAGACCACGCCGTTCCTGATCGCCCGCGAGACGCACGGCGAGCGGCCGGTGCCGGCGTGGCTGCAGGTCGTCCCGAACCGGCTGCGCGTGCTCGTCCACGCGTTGCCGATCCGGGCCCAGATCGACATCCCGGTCCAGGAGCAGCTCATCGTCGAGCTCTACTCGAAGTAGCTCGCGCAGTTGTCCCGGCTTCGTCCGGCTATGCGCGGAGGAAGCCGGGACAACTCGAGCGGAACACAACTGAATAACCCACCGTCAGGACGTCATATAGCGGGCGTCCACGACCGCAAGGAGTAACCCCTGTGCTGATTTCTCAGCGCCCCACTCTCGCCGAGGAGCCGATCAGCGAGAACCGATCGCGCTTCATCATCGAGCCGCTCGAGCCAGGCTTCGGCTACACGCTCGGCAACTCGCTGCGCCGCACGCTGCTCTCGTCCATCCCGGGCGCGGCGGTCACCAGCATCCGCATCGACGGCGTGCTGCACGAGTTCACGACCGTCGAGGGCGTCAAGGAAGACGTCACCGACATCATCCTGAACCTCAAGGAGCTCGTCGTCAGCTCCGAGAGCGACGAGCCGGTGGTGATGTACCTGCGCAAGCAGGGCCCCGGCGAAGTCACCGCGGCCGACATCGCGCCGCCGGCCGGCGTCACCGTCCACAACCCCGACCTCCACATCGCCACGATCAACAAGAAGGGCCGGCTCGAGATCGAGCTGGTCGTCGAGCGGGGCCGCGGCTACGTCACGGCGACGCAGAACAAGCAGCCCGGCCAGGAGATCGGCCGCATCCCGGTCGACTCCATCTACTCGCCGGTGCTGAAGGTGACCTACAACGTCGAGGCCACCCGCGTCGAGCAGCGCACCGACTTCGACCGGCTCGTCGTCGACATCGAGACGAAGACGCTCGATGACGCCGCGTGACGCCGTCGCGAGGGCCGGCCACACGCTCGTCGAGCTGTTCGGCCTGTTCCGCGAGCTCAACGAGGAGGCCGAGGGCATCGACGTCGGCCCCTCGCCGGCCGAGGTCGCCGACATCGCCGCGTTCTCGATGCCGATCGAGGATCTCGACCTCACCGTCCGCTCCTACAACTGCCTCAAGCGCGAGGGCATCCACACCGTGGGTGAGCTCGTCGGGCGCAGCGAGGCGGACCTGCTCGACATCCGCAACTTCGGCTCGAAGTCGATCGACGAGGTCAAGGTCAAGCTGGCCGGCCTCGGCCTTGCGCTCAAGGACAGCCCGCCCGGATTCGCGCTGCCGAGCTCGGTCGAGTCCTACGGCGACGGACGACTTCACCGACGACACCGACTACGCCGAGACCGAGCAGCTTAACCTGACCGAGCATTCTCGCTGCGCGCGAGTTCTCGGCGGGACCCGCAGAACCCGCGACTCGAGTTCCGGCCAGACATTAGGAGTACGACATGCCTACCCCCACGAAGGGACCTCGCCTCGGCGGCGGCCCGGCCCACGAGCGGTTGATGCTGGCGAACCTCGCCACGTCGCTGTTCGAGCACGACCGGATCACCACGACCGAGGCCAAGGCCAAGCGGCTGCGTCCGCTCGCCGAGCGGCTGATCACGTTCGCCAAGCGCGGTGACCTGCACGCCCGCCGTCAGGTGATGACCGTGATCCGCGACAAGGACGTCGTGCACAAGCTGTTCGCCGAGATCGGGCCGAAGTTCGCGACCCGCCCCGGGGGCTACACGCGGATCATCAAGACCGGTCCGCGCAAGGGCGACAACGCGCCGATGGCCGTCATCGAGCTTGTCGAGGAACTGACCTCCATCGTCGCCGAGGCCGAGAAGGCGCGCGGGCACGAGGGTCGCCGCGAAGAAGGCCCCGACCGGCCGCACGAGGGAGCTCGCGGAGGACGCCGCCGCCGAGTCGCCGACCGCGGCCGCGGTGGCCACCGACAGCCGCGGACGACGCAGCCGAGAACGACGCAGCCGAGACGGTCGAGGTCGAGGCGACCGTCGACGCCGAAGACTCCGTCGAAGACGGCACTGAGGCTGAGGACGCCGTCGAGGCCGCGGCCACCGTCGAAGCGGTCGAGGACAGCGTGGCGGACGAAGCCGGCGAGGGCGACGAGCCTGTCGAGAAGCCCGCCGAAAAGCCGGCTGAGAGCTGACCCTGCACGGCACTACGAACGAGGCGGACCCGCCGGTGCGGGTCCGCCTCGACGTTTCCTACGACGGGACCGAGTTCTCCGGCTGGGCCGTCCAGCCCGGCCGGCGCACAGTGCAGGGTGAGCTCGAGGCGGCGCTGTGCACCGTCCTCCGGCTGCCCGCGGTGCCGCTGACGGGTTGCCGGCCGCACCGACGCCGGGGTGCACGCCACCGGTCAGGTGGCGCACTGCGACGTCCCGAACCTGCCTGCCGACCTGGTGCATCGGCTCGGCGGCGTCCTGCCCCCGGACGTGCGCGTTCGCGCCGCCCGTCAGGTGCCGGCCGAGTTCGATGCGCGGTTCGCCGCGTTGTGGCGCCGCTACGCCTACCTGATCTCGGACGCGCCGAGCGGGGTGGAGCCCTTGCGGCGCAGGCAGGTGCTGGCGTGGCCGCGTCCGCTCGACGCCCCGGCGATGGCGGAGGCCGGCGACCGGCTCGTCGGGCTGCACGACTTCGCCGCGTTCTGCCGGCGGCGCGACGGTGCGACGACGGTTCGCGCCCTGCAGCGGCTGTCGGTCGAGCGGGCCGGCGCCGGAGATCGCGTGCACCGTCGTGGCGGACGCGTTCTGCCACTCGATGGTCCGCTCGCTGGTCGGGGCGCTGATCGCAGTGGGGGAGGGCCGGCGTCGCGTCGAGTGGCCGGCGGCCCTGCTCGAACGCGACCGGCGCGCGGACGACGTGCCAGTGGCGCCCGCGCACGGACTGACCCTCGTCGAGGTCGGCTTCCCGCCCGACGACCAGCTTGCCGCCCGCGTCGAGCAGACCCGCGCCCGCCGAGTTTGAAACCTGACCACCCACGCGATGAGCGCTCGCGGGGATAAGACGCTCAGCCGAGGATGGCGCCGAGCAGCCGGTAGCAGCGCTCGATCATCTGCTCGGCCGACTCGTGGGGATGATCGAGCCACCACTCGACGATCGAGTTGACGATGCCCATCCAGACAGCGGTGAGCGCGGACGCGTCGAGCGTGCTGCGGATGCCGCGTGCCCGCAGGAAGCGAGCCGATCCGCTGGCCGCGATCTCGGCCGTGCGGGCGCGGTACTCACGCGCCGCGGCGGCGATCTCGCCGGTGCCCGGCATCGACGGGTCGAACAGCATGCGCCACGCATGTGGCTGCGGTTCGAGCGCCTCGAAGACCGCTCGCAGTGGGTGGATCCGCGAGGCGACGGTGTCGTCGACGTCGAACTCGGCCTCCACGAGCCGCTGCAGCAGCCCGCCGGAGACGGCGTGCAGGCAGGTCAGGTAGAGCCCGTCCTTGGAACCGAAGTACTGATAGATGAGCGGCTTGGAGATGCCGGCCCGCCGGGCGATATCAACCATGGACGCGTTGCCGTAGCCGTGCACCGCGAACTCGTCCGTTGCGACCGTCACGATCTGGTCTTCGCGCTTCGCGCGCGGGACGCCTTTCGTCCCGATCGCGGCGCTGCTGGACATGGGCCGAACGCTACCTTAAGGTAAGTGACTCTTAGGTCAGTTCGCGGACGAAAGGGGCGCGGAACGTGGCACCGTTCGCCGACAGTCTGCGTGACCCCGTCACCTACGCCATTCCGTTCTTCCTACTGTTCATGGTGCTCGAGATGCTGTCGATGCGCTTCCTCGAGGACGACGAGCGGGAGTCCCGCGGCTACGAGGCGCGCGACTCCTGGACGAACATCTACATGGGTCTGGGCTCGCTCGTCGTCAACGGCCTCGCGCGGATAGCGGCGCTGCTCGGGTACGCGGCCCTGTACGTCCTGACGCCGCTGCGCTGGGACACGCACCGCTGGTACACCTGGGTGTTCGCACTCGTCTTCGTCGACCTGCTCTTCTACGCCGAGCACCGCGCTGCGCACCGGGTGCGCATCCTCTGGGCAGCGCACCAGGCGCACCACAGCAGTCGCCGCTTCAACCTGTCGACCGCCGTACGGCAGAAGTGGAACCCCTGGTGGGAGCTGCTCGTGTGGGTGCCGCTGCCGTTGCTGGGATTGCCGCCGTGGATGGTCTTCACGACGTTCTCGGTCAACCTGATCTACCAGTTCTTCGTGCACACCGAGCGCGTCGACAAGATGTGGCGACCGGTCGAGTTCGTCTTCAACACGCCGTCGCACCACCGGGTGCACCACGCGAGTGACCCGGAGTACCTCGACCGGAACTACGCCGGCATCCTGATCATCTGGGACCGGATGTTCGGCTCGTTCGTCCCCGAGACGCACCGCCCGACGTACGGGCTGACGAAGAACATCGACAGCTTCAATCCGTTCAAGCTGCAGTACTACCTCTACGGCGACATCTGGCGCGACGTACGAAACGCGACGACCTGGCGCGAGCGGCTGGGCTACGTCTTCGGCCCGCCGGACTGGGCGCCGCAGCCCGCCACACTCTCCGACGGGCTGGAAGCCGTCCCGGCGTAGTCAGTAGAACGCGAGGTTGTCTCGGCTGCACCAGTTGAGCATCGCCGGCCATTCGCCGAATCCGGCCTCGACGTTCAGGTGCCCGCCGCCCGGCACGACGGTGGTGGCCATCTTGAGTGGCAGGCCGTAGGCGGCCGCGATGCCCTCGCGGATATAGGGGTCCTCGTCCCCGGCCACCAGCACGGTGCCGTCCGCTCCGCGGCGAACGGCGTCGAGGTCGAGCGGCGGCGGGAAGAACGCGGCGATCTCCGCGATCGAGGTGGCGGGCGACGGCGGCGACACGAGCACGACCCGGGCGGCCCGCGGCGCGTCGCCCGGAACCGCGATGTGGTGCAGCCACAGCACCGCGCCGAGCGAGTGCGCGACGACGTCGAAACCGTCTGCCGGCAGGTCGCGGAGCGTTGCGCGCAACGCGGCGAGCCAGTCGGCGAGGTCCGGATGGTCGAGGTCGGCGAAAGCCGGGCGGCGGGTCTCGCGTCCACCGGCCCGCAACTTGTCTTCGAGCCAGGTCTGCCAGTGGCCCTCGCCGGAGCCCTGCCAGCCGGGGACGACCACCGTGGGGACGGTGCGGGTCGGACGGCGTGGCATGCCTCGAGCCTAGGCGACGTGGATCAGGCCGATCAGGATGAGGAACTGCGCCAGGTGGTAGGTGACGATCACCAGCAACGAGCCGTGCGGCACACGATCGCACGAACCGGTCGCGCGCGATCAGCGTGTCCGAGGACAGGAACAGCACGGCGCCGATGGCAGTGGCGATGACGCCGGTGCCGACGCCCAGCGCCGTCATCGCCGAGAGCAGCGTTGCGTACGCGGCGACGACGAGCGCGAACTCCCGGCCCGCGGAGCGCGCGGCGCCGCGCAGCACCGCGGGCAGTGTCAGCCCCGCGATCCCGGCCACGACGAGCAGGCCGGCCACCGTCTCGAGGCCGTGCACGCCCACGTGGACGAACGCGACGATGTACCAGACGTGGCCGATGAGGAACGCCGCCAGCCCCGCGATGAACGGCGGATCGGTCCGTCCGTCGCTCAGCATCAGCCCGACGTCGCCGAGCAGCCCGAACGCGAGTGCGGCGACGACCCAGGGTTTCTCGCTGCCGAGATCGGACGCGGTGGCCGCCGCCACGAGCAGCGCGAGCGTCGCCGGTTTGAGGAGGTACTCGATGTGGATCAGCCGCAGGTGCACCGCGGCCCAGTCGCCGACGGCGAGCACCGCGGCGGCGATCAGCAAGAAGACCGGCACGGCCGAGAAGTATGCCGGTTACTTCCCCAGCACCACGCCGGGGTTGAGGATCCCGGCCGGGTCGAGGGCATCCTTGATGCGCTGCGTCAGTGCCATCACGTCAGGCCCGACCTGCGCCGGCAGCCAGGCTGCTTTGAGCCGGCCCACCCCGTGCTCGCCGGTGATCGTCCCACCCAGGCTGATCGCGAGGTCCATGATCTCGCCGAACGCCCGCCGGGCACGAGCCTCCGCGGCGGCGTCGCCCGGCGGGTACGCGATGATCGGGTGGGTGTTGCCGTCGCCTGCATGTGCGACGAGGACGATGTGGGTGTCGCGGGCAGCGGCGATCTCCTGGATGCCGTGCACCAGCGCGGGCAGCGATGGCACGGGCACGCCGACGTCCTCGAGCAGCAGCGTCCCCACCCGCTCCATCGCCGGGAACGCCGCGCGCCGGGCAGCAGCGAACGCCTCGCCCTCGTCCGGGTCCGAGGTGGTGAACACCTCGCTCGCCGCATGCGCCTCGCACGCCGCGCGGAGCTGCTCGATCTCGGCCTCCGCCGCGCCACCGGGGGCGTCGGAACGCGCAATCAGCAGCGCGCCGGCAGCGCGGTCGAGGCCCATCCTCACCAGGTCCTCGACGGCGTTGACGCTGCCGTTGTCCATCAGCTCGAGCATCGACGGGCGCAGCCGCGAGGTGATGGCCACGACGGCGCCCGCGGCCGCCTCCACGGACGCGAACGTCGCGACGAGGGTGCAGGCCGGTGGCGGCGCGGGCAGCAGCCGCAGCGTCAGTTCGGTGATGACGCCGAGGGTGCCCTCCGAGCCGACGAAGAGCTTCGTCAGGGACAGCCCGGCGACGTCCTTGAGACGCGGCCCGCCGAGCCGCAGCGCCGTCCCGTCGGCGAGGACGACCACCATGCCGAGGACGTAGTCGGTCGTGACGCCGTACTTCACGCAGCACAGCCCGCCGGCGTTCGTCGCGGCGTTGCCCCCGATCGAGCAGATCTCGAACGAGGACGGATCGGGCGGGTACCAGAGGCCGTGCTCGGCGGCTGCCGCCTTGACCGACGCGTTGAACGCGCCGGGCTGCGCCACCGCGACTCGCACGACCGGGTCGACGGTGACCTCGCGCATCCGCTCGGTGCTCAGCGTGATGCCGCCGTCGACGGCCGTCGACCCGCCGGACAGGCTCGAGCCCGCGCCGCGTGGCACGACCGGCACCCGGTGCGCGCCCGCCCAGCGCAGGACGGCCTGCACGTCGGCCGTCGAGTTGGCGCGCACGACGGCGAGCGGCGTCCCGGCGTCCGGATCGCGAGCCCAGTCCTGCCGGTAGGAAGCCAGCACGTCCGGATCGGTGAAAACGGTGTCCGGGGGCAGCGCCGCCACCAGCTCGTCGAGCGACATGCCGTCCATACTGCACGTCATGGGGTACGTCGAGGTCGCCGGGCTCGGGCACATTCTCGCCGACGGCCGGGTGCTGCTCGACAACGCCGGGTTCCGGGTCGGCGACGGCGCGAAGGCCGCGCTGGTCGGGGCCAACGGCGCAGGCAAGACCACGTTGCTGCGGCTGATCGCCGGCGACGAGCAGCCGCAGACCGGCACCGTCACCCGCAACGGCGGGGTGGGCGTCATGCGGCAGTTCATCGGCTCCGACAGGCTCGCTGCGCCGGCGTCGCTCCGTGTCCCCGACGTCCCCACCGTGCAGGACTTCCTCGTCCAGCTCTCCGGGCCACGGCTGCGCACCGCCTGGGACGCGCTGCAGGCCGCCGAGCTCGTCCTCATGGAGCGCGACGACGAGGCCGCACAGCTCGACTACGCACACGCGATCACCGACTGGGGCGACGCGGGCGGCTACGACGCCGACGTCCTGTGGGACACCGTCACCGTCGCGGCACTCGGCCAACCGTACGAGCGCTGCAAGTACCGCGAACTGAGCACGCTGTCCGGCGGCGAGCAGAAGCGGCTCGCGCTGGAGCTGCTGCTGCGCGGCCGCGACGAGGTGCTCCTACTCGACGAGCCGGACAACTATCTGGACGTCCCCGGCAAGCGGTGGCTCGAGCAGCGGCTGCGCGCGACGGCGAAGACGGTCCTGTTCGTCAGCCACGACCGCGAGCTGCTGGCCACCGTGGCCGACCGCGTCATCACCGTCGAGGGCAACACCACGTGGGTGCACGGCGGCGGGTTCGCGTCCTACCACGAGGCGCGCTCGCGCCGGCACGACCGCATGGCCGAGCTGCGCCGCCGATGGGACGAAGAGCACAAGCGGCTCGAGGACCTCGTCCACACCCTGCAGCAGCAGGCGAAGCTCAGCGAGGTCATGGCGCAGAAGTACCGGGTCATGGCGCGCCGCCTCGAGCGGTTCGAGGAAGCCGGGCCACCGCCTGACAAGCCGGAAGAGCAGCGGGTCCGCATGCGGCTGCGCGGCGGACGCACGGGCGTGCGGGCGATCACCTGTGAGGGGCTCGAGCTCATCGGGCTCATGCAGCGCTTCGACACCGAGATCTGCTACGGCGAGCGGGTGGCGGTCCTGGGTGCGAACGGCGCCGGCAAGTCGCACTTCCTGCGGCTGCTCGGCGGCGAGCGCGTCGCGCACACCGGTGCCTGGCGGCTGGGTGCGCGGGTCGTCCCCGGCCTGTTCGTGCAGACGCACACGCACCCGACCTGGACGAACCGCACGCTGCTCGACCTGCTTTGGGAGGGCGGCGTCGACCGGCCGGGTGTCGACCGCGGCCGGGCGATCTCGGCACTGCGCCGGTACGGGCTCGGCGAGCAGGCCGAGCAGCGGTTCGGCACGCTGTCGGGGGGCCAGCAGGCGCGCTTCCAGATCCTGCTGCTCGAGCTTTCCGGAGCCACGCTGCTGCTGCTCGACGAGCCGACCGACAACCTCGACGTGCTCAGCGCAGAAGCACTCGAAGACGGGCTGGAGTCCTTCGCGGGCACTGTCGTCGCCGTGACGCACGACCGGTGGTTCGCGCGCTCGTTCGACCGGTTCCTGGTCTTCGGTGCGGACGGCCGGGTGTATGAGTCGGGGGAGCCGGTGTTCGACGAGACGCGGGTCGTGCGGGCGCGCTAGCGGCTGCCGCTCGGCGGCGTAGCCGTCCGCTGAAGTCCCGGGATGCCGGGTTCGGTCAACCCGGTATCCGGGACGGCGAACACGACGATGTTGTCGAGGTAGTTGCCGGTGGAGGCGTCGAAGGGACCACCGCAGGTGACGATCGCGATGCGTCCGACGCTCTTCTGGTCGAAGATCTCCTGGTACGGCAGGTGCGTCTTGTGATAGGTCCGAACGCCGGTCACCGTGAACCGCACCTCGTGCTTGGCCTGGGCGTTCTGCTTGCCGAAGACGAACACCGCGTCGCCGGGGTCGAGGGTGCCGATCCGGGCCATCGATCCGGTGACCCCGGCGTAGTTGATGTGCCCGGCGAGAATCGCGGTGCCGACGGTGGCCCCGGGCTTCGCGCCGTACTGCCACCAGCCGACGGTCTTCGGGTCCAGCGGGATCTCGAGTTCGCCGTCCGGGGTCGTCCCGACCCGTACGATCCGGGAGTTCGCGTGGATCTTCGGGATCACGATGCGATTCGGCGACACGATGTCGGCGACCGCGCTCGGCGCTTGGAGCGTCGGGACGACCCCGACGTTGCGGGCCTGCGCCTGGGGGTTGTGGCCCCAGTACGGCGAGGTCACCCACGTGATGCCGGCCAGCGCGATCGTGATCATCGCGGCGATCGCACACGCGAACGGCACCCAGCCGGTGTAGTCGAGCACCGCGAGGGCGCGCGCGTTCACCGGACGGCGGCGTTTCTGCCGCGATCTCCTCGTAGCCACCAGGCTCCCGTCACCGGACTTACCAAGAGGTTAAACGACGGGAGGGGCCTAAGGTTCGGTGCTCTCGGCCGGATTTGGTTCGTCCGTCGGCCGGCCGGTAGAGTTGCCGGTTGGCGCGCGGCCACACCCAAGCAATGTCAGAGTCGCACGTCCCGGCCATGCCTCGGGGTACACGCCGTCTCCGGACGGAAGGTGACCGTGGGGGCGCGGAACCCGCGTGAAGACCGAACGAGAGAGAACACGAGTGTCCACCTACTCCCCGAAGCCGGGCGAGGTCGAGCGTTCCTGGCACGTCATCGACGCGAACGATGTCGTCCTCGGCCGCCTCGCCAGCCACGCCGCCCGCCTGCTCCGCGGCAAGCACAAGCCGCAGTTCGCCCCGCACGTCGACACCGGCGATTTCGTCGTCGTCGTGAACGCCGCCAAGGTCGCCGTCTCCGGCGCCAAGCGCGACGAGTTCCGTTACCGCCACTCCGGCTACCCGGGTGGGCTGTCCAAGCGCACCGTCGGTGAGCTGCTCGACACCGTGCCCGAGCGCGTCATCGAGCTTGCGGTCCGAGGCATGCTCCCGAAGAACACGCTCGGCCGCGCCCAGCTCAAGAAGCTGAAGGTCTACGCCGGCCCCGACCACCCGCACGCGGCGCAGAAGCCGCAGCCGTTCGAGATCAAGCAGGTATCGCAGTGAGTACACCAGCCCCCGTCGTCGGCCGTCGCAAGGAGGCCGTGGTCCGCGTCCGTCTCGTGCCTGGCACCGGCGACTTCAAGCTCAACGGCCGCACCCTCGACAACTACTTCCCGAACAAGCTGCACCAGCAGCTGATCAAGGAACCGTTCGTCACCCTCGAGAAGGTCGACCAGTACGACGTCATCGCCTCGCTGTCCGGCGGCGGCGTCACCGGGCAGGCGGGTGCCCTGCGCCTGGCGATCTCCCGGGCGCTGATCGGCCTCGAGCCCGACGACCGTCCGGCGCTGAAGAAGGCCGGCTTCCTCACCCGTGATCCGCGCGCCAAGGAGCGCAAGAAGTACGGCCTGAAGAAGGCCCGCAAGGCGCCTCAGTACTCCAAGCGCTGACTTATCCGCCGTGGGTGCGCTTTTCGGCACGGACGGCGTTCGCGGGCTCGCGAACGCCGAGCTGACGCCGGAGCTCGCCCTCGAGGTCGCGAGTGCGGCGGCCCGAGTGCTCATGGCGCACGACGCCACGCACCGTCCGGTCGCGGTCGTCGGTCGCGACCCGCGCGCCAGCGGCGAGATGCTCGAGGCCGCGGTGGTCGCCGGTCTCACGTCGGCGGGCGCGGACGTCCTGCTCCTGGGCGTGCTCCCGACGCCGGCCGTCGCCTACCTCACCGGCTCCTACGGCGCGGACGTCGGCGTGGTGCTGTCCGCGTCGCACAATCCGATGCCCGACAACGGCATCAAGTTGTTCGCGGCCGGCGGCGTGAAGCTGCCCGACGACATCGAGCACGAGATCGAGGCGGCACTCGAGGAGGGCCCCATCACGCGGCCCATCGGCGCCGCGATCGGCCGGCTGCACTCGGCCGACGACGCCGTCGAGCGCTACGGGGCGCATCTGCTCGGCGCCCAGCCGACCCGGCTCGACGGGCTGCACGTCGTTGTCGACTGCGCGAACGGCGCGGCGTCGGCGGTGGCGCCGGAGGTCTATCGCGGGGCCGGGGCGCAGGTCACCGCGATCGGCGCCCAGCCGGACGGGCTGAACATCAACGAGGGCGTCGGTTCGACGCATCTCGACCACATCGCCGAGGCCGTCCGGCGCTCGGGGGCGCACCTCGGCATCGCCCATGACGGGGACGCCGATCGCTGCCTGGCCGTGGACGCGACCGGCGCCGTGGTCGACGGCGACCAGCTGCTGGCCATCTGCGCGCTCGCCCTGCGCGAGGCCGGCGGGCTGCGCGACGACACCGTCGTCGCCACGGTGATGAGCAACCTCGGGTTCCACCAATCGATGCGCGACGCCGGGATCGGCGTCCTCACGACCGCGGTGGGCGACCGTTACGTGCTCGAGGCGCTGCGCGCCAAGGACCTCAGCCTCGGCGGCGAGCAGAGCGGACACCTCATCTTCGCCGACGCGGCCACCACCGGCGACGGACTGCTCACCGCCTTGCACGTGATGGCGCGGATGGTCTCGTGCGGCAGGTCGCTCGCCGAGCTTGCCTCGATCGTGCACCGGCTGCCGCAGACGCTCGTCAACGTCCGGGTCGGTGACCGCGACGTGGTCGCGAACTCGCCCACCGTCGCCGCAGCGGTGTCCGAGGCGGAGGACGAGCTCGGCGACACCGGCCGGGTGCTGCTGCGCGCGTCCGGCACCGAGCAGCTCGTCCGCGTCATGGTCGAGGCGCAGACGCAGGAAGACGCCGACGCGATCGCCAACCGCCTCGCCGGAGTCGTCGCCGCCGTCTGACAACCTGCGAAGGGTCAGCCGTTCCGGACCAGGTCGGCGGCCTTCTCGCCGATCATCACCGACGGCGCGTGGGTGTGCCCGCGGATAATCTGCGGAATCACGGACGCGTCCACCACCCGAAGTCCCTCGACCCCGCGCACCCGAAGCTGGAGGTCGACGACCGCGGCCTCGTCCGTCCCCATCCGGCACGTTCCGGTCGGGTGATACAGCGTCTCGGCGGAGGACCGGACGTACTCGGCGAGGTCGGTCTGCTCGCTCGTGGGCATCATCGGGTCGGTGACGTGACTGCGCAGCGCCTCGGTATCGAACAACTGGCGGCACTGCTGGACCCCGGCGACCAGCCGAGCGAGGTCGGACGACCCGGTCAGGTAGCCGGCATCGATCGCCGGCGCGATGGTCGGGTCCGCCGACCGGACGGTGACCGTGCCGCGCGACTCCGGTTGGAGGAGCACGACCCCGATGGTGATGCCGTGGCCCGGCGGGTCGACGAGACCGTGCTCGATGAACGGAGCCGGCGCGAAGATGTACTCGAGATCGGGGTGCTCGAGGCCCGGCTCCGAACGCCCGAACAGCACCGCCTCGCCGACGTTCGACGTGAGCATCCCGCGCCGCTGGACCAGATACTTCACCAGCTCGCCAGGCCTCTTGTCGGCGCCGAACAGCGTAATCGGCTCGCGGGTGAACATGATCACCGGGACGGACAGGTGGTCCTGCAGGCCCTTGCCGACGCCGTTGCTGATCACCTGGGTCTGGATGCCGGCCGCGCCGAGGACGTCCGGGTCGCCGATGCCCGACAGCTGGAGCAGGTGCGGCGAATGGACGGCGCCGGCGCTCAGGATCACCTCGCGCGTGGCAGTGAGCGAGCGGCGGCCCCGACCGGAGCTGAGCACGACACCGCTCGCGCGCTCGCCGGACAGAACCACCTTCTCGACCAGCCCGCCGGTGATCAGCGTGAGGTTCGGGCGTTTCAGCGCGGGACGCAGGTAGCCGTCGGCCGCCGACCACCGCCGGCCGCGCCGCTGGGTCACCGGCGTCGGCGCGTAGCCGTCGATGCCCGGGTCGTTCAGCTCGTCCAGGCGCCGGAACCCCTCCTGGTCACACGCGTCGAAGAACGCGGCCCGCAGCGGATTCGGGTCGCGCAGCTCCTCGATGTGGAGCGGTCCGCCTGTGCCGTAGACCTCGCCGCGGTTCGTACCGACGCGGTTCTCGGCGCGCTGGAAGCACGGCAGCACGTCGGCGTACGACCAGCCCTCGGCCCATGAGTCGTAGTCGGCCCGCGCGCCGCGCACCCACATCATCGCGTTCAGCGACGACGAGCCGCCGAGCGTCTTGCCGCGCGGCCAGTACAGCTCGCGCGCCTTGAGCTCGGGCTGCGAGCTGGTCGAAAGACCCCAGTCGTACTTCGTGTGGAACAGCTTCGGGAACGCGGGTGGGATGCGAATGTTCATGCTGCGGTCGCGCGGACCGGCCTCGATGATCGCCACCTGGACGGACGGGTCTGCGCTGAGCCGATTCGCCAGAACGCACCCCGCCGAGCCGGCGCCCACGACGAGGTAGTCGAACCGGTCAGCCATGCGAGGAACCTACGCCCGCTCAGCTCCGCACGAAATGCGCAATCCCGTCGACGGTCGACTCGGTGAGCCAGCCGCGCTCGACGAGCACCCGCAGGTGGGCCAGCGTCTCGAAGATCGCGAGGATCTGGTTGAACATGTCCAACTCGTCGAACCTGCGCAGCCGGCGCGTCCACGGCAGGACGTGCGCGATATCGAACGCGGTGTGCGCCCCGTGCTCGACCGCGTCGGCGGTGGCGGTGAGCCGGTGCTCGTGGTGCGCCAGCAACTCGTCGATGCGGTCGTGGACGGAGTCGGTGACCGGGCCGTGCGCGGGCAGCAGCCGGGCGTCGGGCAGCGCCCGGACGAGCTCGAGCGAGCCGAGGTAGTCGCGCAGCGGCGAGTGCGGCCGGTTCAGCTCGACGCCGATCGAGGGCGTGATGTGCGGCAGCACGTGGTCACCGGCGAACAGCGCCTGCGACCCGGCGTCGTGGAAGACCACGTGGCCGCGGGTGTGGCCCGGTGTCGCGATCACCCGCAGGGTGCGGGTGGTGAGCGGGATGTCGACGCCGTCGGCCAGCCAGCGGTCCGGGTCCTCCCAGTTGAGCAGATCCCGCTCGCCGCGCCACTCGGCGAGCATCCGGGACAGCTCCAGCGCGCCGGCCTCGTGAAGCCGTGCGATGTCGGGATGGGCGGTGATCGTGTGGATCAGTTCCAGGCAGGCCCGCTCGCCCTCGCCGACCGACACCGTCCCGCCGTGGTGCCGGCGCAGCGCGACGGCCTGCGTGTAGTGGTCGCGGTGCAGGTGGGTGACGAGAAATTCGCGGACGTCGCGCAGGTCGTAGCCGATCGTCGCGAGGCCCTTGGCCAAGAGCTCCTCGGCCGCGTCGAGCGCCCAACCGCCGTCGATCAGCACGACCTGCTCGCCGTCACTGATCGCATATATGTTCACGGCCTTGAGGGAGTCGCCGGGCAGCGGGAGCGGGATGCGGTGCACGCCGGGTGCCACTTCGTGCGCGCCCGGCCGCTCCCATGCGTGGCGCTCGGCGTCGTCGACGAACATCTGTGCACCGTATGACAACCGCGTCGGACCGGCTGGCCGCGAGAGCGGTGTCACAATCTGTGGGCGGTGTCTTAGAGGCGCGTGAGGCGAGCTGCTGGAAACGCTTACGGTCGACCACACTGGATTGACCATGCCCCGATTCGGACTCTCCGCGACGCAGCTCGTCGCGACCGCGCTTGCCGCGATCACTGCCACGATCGCCGCTTCGTACCTCGGCGTCACCGGGACGGTCATCGGCGCCGCGGTGGCCAGCGTGGTCAGTGCCGTCGGCAACGCGGTGTACGGGCACTCGCTGCGCTCGACGCAGGCTCGCGTGCGCCCCGGCACGGCATCGGCGAGTGCGGAAAAGCCGACCGGCGAGCCGCGCGTAGATCGTCGCCGGCGCCACCCCTGGCGCGGCATCGCGATCGGGTCGGTCGCGGCCTTCGTCGCGGTGCTCGCCGTCATCACCGGCGTGGAGATCGTGGCCGGACGCCCGATCAGCGACCTCGTCCGCGGCGATTCCGGCTCGGGGACGAGCGTCTTCGGCAACGCTGCGGGCAGCGATGCGGGCACCGGCAACGGGGCGACGCCGACGGTCACCACGACGGTCACGCCGTCGGTGGTCGTGACCACGCCGACCGTCACCCAGACCGCCCCGGCCGTCACCAGGACGGCCACGCCGACCGTCACCGAAACCCCGCCGAGCACGCCGACTCCGTCCGAATCGGCAACCCCGAGCGCGGCGAGCAGTCAGCCGAGTACGCAGTCCGCACAGCTAGGCTGACTGCCATGTGCGGGATCGTCGGATACGTCGGGCCTCGGCCGGCACTCGACGTCGTCGTCGAGGGCCTGCGCCGGCTGGAGTACCGCGGCTACGACTCGGCGGGCGTCGCGATCGTCGACGCCGGCGGCGAGCTGCACATCGCCAAGAAGGCGGGAAGACTGGAGAACCTCGAGAAATACCTGGCCAGCGAACTCGCGACCCGCCCGATCGCCGGCCACACCGGCATCGGTCACACGCGATGGGCCACGCACGGCGCGCCGAACGACCGCAACGCCCATCCGCATACCGACAGCAGTGGCCGGATAGCGGTCGTCCACAACGGGATCATCGAGAACTTCGCCGAGCTGCGGCACGAGGTCGAGGCCGCCGGCTTCGACTTCACGAGTGACACCGACACCGAGACGGTCGCGCACCTCGTGGCCGCCCAGCTCGACGCCCACGGCGGCTCGCTCGCCGCAGCCGTCCGCGCCGTGTGCCAGCGCCTGCACGGTGCGTTCACGCTGGTGCTGATCGACGCGCAGCAGCCCGACGTGGTGGTCGCCGCGCGGCGCAACTCACCGCTCGTCCTCGGCGTGGGCGACGGCGAGACGTTTCTCGGCAGCGACGTCGCGGCGTTCATCGAGCACACCCGCGATGCCGTCGAGCTCGGCCAGAACCAGGTCGTCGAGATCCGCCGGGACGGCTACACGATCACCGGCTTCGACGGCCGGCCGGCCACCGGCACGCCCTTCCACATCGACTGGGACCTCGCCGCCGCCGAGAAGGGCGGCTACCCCTACTTCATGCTCAAGGAGATCGCTGAACAACCCAGTGCAGTCGCCGATACCTTGCTCGGGCACTTGGTCGGCGGGAACATCGTGCTCGACGAGCAGCGCCTCGATGTGCAGGACCTGCGCGACATCGACAAGGTGTTCATCGTCGCCTGCGGCACTGCCTACCACGCGGGATTGATCGGCAAGCAGGCGATCGAGCACTGGACGCGCATCCCGGTCGAGGTCGAGATGGCCTCGGAGTTCCGCTACCGCGACCCCGTCCTCGGCAAGCAGACGCTGGTCGTCCCGATCAGCCAGTCCGGCGAGACCGCGGACACGCTCGAGGCGGTGCGGCACGCGACGGAGCAGGACGCCCGGGTGCTCGCGATCTGCAACACCAACGGTGCCCAGATTCCCAGGGAATCGGACGCCGTGCTCTACACGCACGCGGGGCCGGAGATCGGGGTGGCGGCCACCAAGACGTTCCTTGCGCAGATCGCCGCGGTGGAACTCGTGGGGCTGGCGCTGGCGCAGAACCGCGGCACCAAGTACGGCGACGAGATCATCCGCGAGTACGAGACGCTGTGCTCGGTGCCGGACGCGATCGCGCGGGTGCTGGAGACCGTCGACCCGGTGCGCGCGCTCGCCCGCGACATCGCCGACTCGCGGACCGTGCTCTTCATCGGCCGGCACGTCGGCTACCCGGTAGCGCTCGAGGGTGCGCTCAAGCTCAAGGAACTCGCGTACATGCACGCCGAGGGGTTCCCGGCCGGCGAGCTCAAGCACGGGCCGATCGCGTTGATCGAAGCGGGCGTGCCCGTCGTCGTGGTCATGCCCTCCGTGTTGGGACGTCCTGTGTTGCACCGCAAGATGCTGTCCAACGTCGCCGAGGTGAGGTCCCGGGGTGCCCGGACGATCGTGATCGGCGAGCCGGGCGACAGCGCCGCCCGCGCCCTCGCCGCGCACTACGTCGAGGTTCCTGCGGTGCCGACCCTGCTGTCGCCGTTCGTCACGACGGTCCCCTTGCAGGTGCTTGCCGCGGAGATCGCGCAGGCCCGCGGGTTCGACGTCGACAAGCCACGCAACCTGGCCAAGTCCGTCACGGTCGAATGAACCTCTCGGTAGGCTCCTGCCTGTGACGCATGCGGAGACCAGGTCCGTCGATGTGCTGATTGTCGGAGCCGGCCCGGTGGGGCTGTTCGGCGCCTACTACGCGGGCGTGCGGCTGCTCTCCACCGTCGTCCTCGACTCGTTGGAAGAGCCGGGCGGCCAGATCACCGCGATGTATCCGGAGAAGGCGATCTTCGACGTCGCCGGGTTCCCGGCGATCAAGGGCCGCGAGCTCGTCGAGCAGCTGCTCGCGCAGGCGGCACCGTTCAAGCCGGACTACCTGCTCGGCCAGCAGGCGATGGGGCTCGAGCGCGGCGACGGCGGCTTCGCGGTGACGACATCGGCCGGCGTCCGGGTCGAAGCGCGCGCCATCATGATCACCGGCGGGATCGGGACGTTCACGCCGCGCCCGCTGCCGACCGGCGGCGAGTACCTCGGCCACGGCATGGTGCACTTCGTGCCCGACCCGAGCGCGTACGAGGGCAACGACATCGTGGTGGTGGGCGGCGGGGATTCGGCACTCGACTGGGCGCTGATGCTCGAAGAGATCGCACGGTCGGTCACGATCGTCCACCGGCGCGACGAGTTCCGTGGGCACCCGCACTCGGTCGAGCTGCTCAAGGCGTCGGCCGTCCAGATCCTCACCGACGCGCAGATCTGCGGCGTGCGCGGCGATCCGTCCGTGACCGAGGTCGACGTCACCATCAAGGGCCGTGCCGAGCCGGTGACCCTGCCGTGCGACACGCTGGTCGCGGCGCTCGGCTTCACCGCCAACCTCGGGCCGCTCATGGAGTGGGGTCTCGACATCCAGAAGCGCCAGATCATGGTCGACACCGCCGGGCGCACCTCGGTGCCGGGGATCTTCGCGGCGGGGGACATCGTCGACTACGACGGCAAGGTGAAGCTGATCGCCACCGGCTTCGGCGAGGTCGCGACCGCCGTCAACAACGCCTTCGCCTACCTCAACCCCGGCAAGTCGGCGTTCCCCGGGCACCTGTCCGACTACGCGCCGGCGCCCGGCGAGCCGGCTGCGACGGCGTCGCCGACCGTTTCGCCGACTGCCTGACCCGCATGCCCATCCTCGGCGTGGGGATCGACGTGGTTCCGGTGACGCGCTTCGCCGAGACGCTGGCGCGCACGCCGACGCTGGCCGATCGGCTGTTCACCGCCGCCGAGCAGGTCACCGCGTCCGGTGCGCCGCGCAGCGCGGAGTCGCTCGCCGCGCGGTTCGCGGCGAAGGAGGCGCTGGCGAAGTCGCTCGGCGCGGGCGGCGGGATGCACTGGACGGATGCCGAGGTGCTCGTGGACGACGTGGGGCGGCCGGCGCTGTCGATCAAGGGGACGGTGCGGGAACGGGCAGACGCGCTCGGCGTCAGGCGACTGCATGTGTCGCTGTCGCACGACGGCGGCGTCGCGTCCGCGACCGTCATCGCGGAATCGTGAAGCCGTGAATACCCCCTCCACCACACTCAGAGGCGCTTGAGGGGGTATTCATCGAGTCATGCGCGGCGTGTACACGGTTGACGAAGTCCGGATGGCGGAGACGGCGCTGATGGCGACGCTGCCCGACGGCGCCCTGATGGCGCGCGCCGCGCAGGGCCTGGCCGTCGAGTGCGCGACCCTGCTCGGCCGCCTCTACGGTGCGCGCGTCGCGCTGCTGATCGGTGCCGGGAACAACGGCGGGGACGCCCTGTATGCGGGCGCGGATCTGGCGCGGCGCGGTGCTGCGGTGCGGGCCCTGCTGCTCGCGCCCGAGCGCGCGCACCCCGGCGGCGTGGCCGCGCTGGAGCGGGCCGGTGGCCGCATCGTCCCCGCCGATCCGGCGCAACTGGCGGGTGCCGATCTGGTCCTGGACGGCATCGTGGGCATCGGTGGTCGCGGTGGGTTGCGCGGCGCGGCGGCGACGCTGGCGGCGGGCGCGCGTGACCTCCTCACGGTGGCGGTGGACCTACCGTCCGGCGTCGACGCGGACACCGGCGCCGCGGGCGCGGACACCATCCGCGCCGACGTCACCGTCACGTTCGGCGCGCTGAAGCCGGGCCTGCTCGTCGGTGAGGGCGCGGTCCGCACCGGCGAGCTGCGGTTCGTCGATATCGGCCTTCGTCACCTGCTCCCGCCGGCCGACACGTCGGTCCTGGAGGCGGCGGACGTGGCCGCCGTGCTGCCGACACCCGGCCCGGCCGACGACAAGTACACCCGCGGCGTCATCGGCGTGGTGGCCGGCTCGGTCGCGTACCCGGGCGCGGGCGTGCTGACCACGGGCGCGGCGCTGCACGGCGGCGCGGGCTACGTGCGCTACGCGGGCACGGCAGTGGACGCCATCCGGGCGCGCTACCCGGAGGTCGTTGTCCACGAGGGCGCCAAGCCGTCCGAGCTGCGCGTGCAAGCCTGGGTGATCGGCCCCGGCATCGGTACCGGCGACGGGGCACGTGCGGTGCTGGCCGACGTCCTGTCCACCGACCTGCCGGTGATCGTCGACGCCGACGGCGTCACGCTGCTGGGCGAGCATCCGGAGCTGCTCCGCGGCCGGTCGGCTCCCACCCTGCTCACGCCACACGACCGGGAGTTCGCCCGCATCGCGAACGGGCCGTCGGCGGATCGGCTGGGCAGCGTGCGCGCCGCGGCTCAGGCGCTCGGCGCGACTGTCCTGCTCAAGGGCGACGCCACGATCGTCGCCGCACCGAACGGGGACGCCTGGATCAACCGCACCGGCACGCCGTGGCTCGCCACCGCCGGTTCCGGGGATGTGCTCAGCGGGCTGATCGGATCGTTGTTGGCCGCCGGGCTGCCCGCGGCACTCGCCGCGGCCGCCGGTGCGTTCGTACACGGGGTCGCCGGCCAGCTCGCCGCCGCCGACGGTCCGCCGTCATCGGCCGACGTCCTCGGTGCGCTGCGTCGTGCCGTGCAGACGATCGCCACCGGTTGATCGGTTGTCCACAGGCCCGAACGCAAGGAGGCCCGGAGGTGATCGGCGCGATCACCGACGATCTGCGGCCGTGCTATCGGGTGTCAGACCTGACGGTCGTCCGGTCGGTCCACGCGGCGGCGGGCATCTTGGCGTACTGGCGGGTCGAGACGGACCCGGTGAGCCTGACCGCATACACGTTGCCGGCGGGCGCCGCGGTCTACGCCGAGGCAGGCACGTGGCGGGCCGGCGACATCGCGCGCCTCGTAGCCCCGTTCCTGATCGAGATCGAGATCGACACGCTCGTCTCACTCGAGTAACTCAGACGGGTGGGTGACCCGGTCGGCGATCGCCACCGAGACGACCACCGCAACCGCGCAGATGGCGAGCGTCAGGGCCGCCGTGTGCGGTGCGAGCAAGCCGAGGCCGGCCAGGACCGCAACCGCCACAACCCGCGGCCATGAGATCCGCCGCCACACGACCGCCTTGAACAGCGCGTGCCCGCCGAGGAACAGCGCGGTCCCGCCGAGGATCAGCCACGCGGTCGAGGCCTCGCCGTGCGCCGTCGGATGTTCGAGCACCACTTCGTCGGCCGCAGCGGTGACGATGACGCCGCCGACGATGAGCGGATGGATCCAGTGGAACGCGTTGCGCGCCAGCCGGCCCGGATCCGACGAAGACTCGATCTCGCGGGCGCTGTCCTCGGCCGCGCGGTCGAAGTACACCCACCACAGCCCGACCGCGCCGGCGAAGGCGGCGCCGAACGCGACGACGTCGTG
This sequence comes from uncultured Actinomycetota bacterium, assembly GCA_963797455.1. GTDB lineage: Bacteria > Actinomycetota > Actinomycetes > Mycobacteriales > Jatrophihabitantaceae > Jatrophihabitans. The sequence continues at coordinate 238,298 of CAWCPK010000003.1, forward strand.
GCCGGACGGGTCGTCGAGCCGCAACAGCCTGCCGATCACGATGATCGACTCACCGAGTGCGATCAGGACGAAGGCCTGGCAGCGCTCGGCGAAGTGGCTGCCGCTGATCGTCCAGTCGGTCGTCGCGGAGCGGCCGAGCCCGGGGACGTAGAACCCGAACGCGGCGCCGACCAGGTCGATGGCGATGGCCGATGCCCAGAGCAGCTCGCGGGCGTGGCCGTGCTCGGCCGCGCCGAGCAGCAGGACGGCGCTGCTCAGCGTCGTCCACGGCAGGATGCGGACGAAGACCATCTGCAGCCGCTCACCCCGCAGCGCCCAGATCACGAAGAGCGCGCGCCCCGCCTGCATCGCGACGTAGGTGACCGCGACGAGTGTCCCGCGGTCGTGGAACGCATCAGGCAGTCCTTTCGCGAGGATCAGGCTGCCGAGCATGAGCGCGAGGAGCATCGCGCGGGCCGGAGCGCGATTCGGGTCGAGGTAGTTGACCGCCCACGTCGTGTAGACCCAGATCTGCCAGACCATCGCGAGGAGCACCGCGGTCTGGACCGCGCCGTCCGCGGTGGGGTGGCCGACGACGAGGTTGGACAACTGGGTGACCGCGAAGACATACACGAGGTCGAAGAACAGCTCGATGTTGGTGACCTCGTCGGCCCCGTCGCCTGCGCGCAACGCCGAATGGCTCGACTGCACAATCACGATCAAGCCTCGCTTCGCTCGTTTGATCGGCGAAGCCGGTACCTGATTGTTCTCTCGCTGCGCTCGCTCACGCAAGCCTCGCTTCGCTCGTTCGATCGGCGAAGCCGGTACCTGATTGTTCTCTCGCTGCGCTCGCTCACGCAAGCCTCGCTTCGCTCGTTCGATCGGCGAAGCCTGCACCCAATTGTTCTCTCGCTGCGCTCGCTCACGAGCCTCACTATCCCGCGTTTGCGAGGATGGGTTCGTGCTGCGAACCGAAGCCGTCGTCGATCTGGGCGCGATCCGCGACAATGTCGCGGCGCTGAAGGCGGGCACCTCGGCCGAGCTGATGGCCGTGGTGAAGGCGGACGGCTACGGCCACGGCCTGGTTCCATCCGCCCGGGCCGCGCTGGACGGTGGCGCCACCTGGCTCGGCACCGCGATCGTCGACGAGGCGCTCGCGCTGCGGGCCGCCGGGATCACCGTCCCGCTGCTGTCCTGGCTGTGGACGCCGGGTGAGTCCGACGCCGTGCGGCGGGCGCTGGCCGCGAACGTCGACATCTCGGTGAGCAGCCTCTGGCAGCTGGCCGCCGTGACGGCTTGCGCCCGCGCTACCGGCTCGGCCGCACGCGTCCACCTCAAGGCCGACACCGGGCTGTCGCGCAACGGCAGCTACGTCGACGACTGGCCGGAGCTCGTCACGGCCGCCGCCAAGGCGCAGGCCGCCGGCGAGATCGCGGTGATCGGTGTGTGGTCGCACTTCGCCTACGCGGACGAGCCGGGGCACCCGACGATCGGCCGGCAGATCGCGGCGTTCCGCGCCGCGCTGGACGTCGCCGCGCGCGCCGGCGTCGAGCCGCAGCTGCGCCATCTGGCGAATTCCGCTGCGACGCTGACGTTGCCCGAGGCGCACTTCGAACTCGTCCGACCGGGCATCGCGGTGTACGGGCTGTCGCCGGTCGCGGAAACCTTCGGGCTCACCCCGGCGATGACGCTGCGCGCCGCGGCGGCTGGGGTGAAGCGCGTCCGGGCCGGCGAGGGCGTCTCGTACGGGCACGAGTACACGACCAGCCGGGAGACGACGCTGGTGCTCGTGCCGTTGGGCTACGCGGACGGGGTGCCGAGGCACGCGTCCAACGTCGGGCCGGTATGGGTGAACGGGTCGCGATTCACCGTCGCCGGTCGGGTCTGCATGGACCAGATCGTCGTCGACGTCGGCGACCTTCCGGTCGCGGCCGGCGATCCGGTGGTGCTGTTCGGGCCGGGCCGCGACGGCGAGCCCACCGCGCAGGACTGGGCGGACGCCGTCGGCACGATCCACTACGAGATCGTCACCCGGGTCGGCCCGCGAGTGGCGCGGACCTACGTATGACCCTTGGGCCGTTGGGTGGTCCCGGCCGGCCGGCCGGGCCGATGGCGTACGGCGCGTTCGGGCCGCGGGCCGTGCGACTGCCCACGGCCGAGGACACCCGCGCGTTCGGCGCCCGGATCGGAGCGCTACTGCGCGCCGGCGACCTGGTGGTGCTCAGCGGGCCGCTCGGCGCCGGCAAGACCGTCCTCGTGCAGGGGGTCGGCGCCGGGATGGGCGTGAGCGGGCGGATCGCGTCGCCGACGTTCGTCCTCGCCCGGGTGCACCCGGCAGCGGCGCCTGGGGGGCCCGCGCTCATTCACGTCGACGCGTACCGGCTGGGCTCGCTCGACGAGGTGGACGACCTCGATCTCGATGTGGACGTCGAGACCTCGGTGACCGTCGTCGAATGGGGGGCCGGGCTGGTCGAGCAGCTCGCCGATGCCCGGCTGTCGATCGAGCTGGCGCGCGCTGCCGACTCCGAGGAACGGACGGCGACGCTCACCGCGCACGGCGGCGACTGGGCCGCCCGGCTGGCGACCCTCGACCGGCGCGCCCCCTAGGCTGAATCCTCGTGTTCGTGCTCGCGATCGACACTTCCTCGCCGGCCGTGACGGCGGGTGTCGTGACGGTCGCCGACGAGGTCACGCTCGCCGCCGTCCGTGCCCCGATCGCGCCGCGCGGGCACGGGGAGCTGCTCACCCCGTCGGTCGCCGAATGCCTGCGCGACACCGGCATCGCCGCGTCGGGCATCGGGGCGGTCGTCGCCGGCGTCGGCCCCGGCCCGTACACCGGGTTGCGCGTCGGTCTCGTCACCGCGGCGGCGTTCGCCCACTCGCTCGGCGTCGCGGCCTACGGGGTCTGCTCGCTGGACGCGATCGCGCTCGCGTGCTCCGACGAGCCGGCGTTGCTCGTCGCCACCGACGCCCGCCGCCACGAGGTCTACTGGGCGCGTTACACGGCCGGCCGGCGGGTCGACGGCCCGCACGTGAGCCGGCCCGACGACGTCCCGCTCGACGGGCTGACCGCGGTCGCCGGCGCCGCCGCCGAGCTCTACCCCTGGGCCGAGCTCGCCCGCCGCCCGGAGTACCACCCCGAGCCGGCGAGCCTCGTGACGCTCGCCCTCGACCGGATCCGCGGCGGTGCTCCTTCCGAACCGCTCGCCCCGCTCTATCTGCGCCGCCCGGACGCGGTCGTCCCCGGCGTCCCGAAGGCCGTGACGCAACGATGACGACCGCGACGATCGTGGCGATGCGGCCCGAGCACATCGACGCGCTGCTGCCGTTCGAGCGCGACATGTTCGGCACCGAGGCGTGGTCGCGCGCGAGCTACCGCGCCGAACTCGGTGATGTCCGGCACCGCTACTACGTCGCGGCGGAGGGGCCCGCCGGCGAGCTGCTCGGCTGGGCCGGGGTGCGCGTCATCGCCGACACCGCCGAGATCCTGACCGTCGGAGTGGTGCCCGGCGCTCGGCGCGCCGGCACCGCGCGCCGGATGATCGACGCCCTGCTGGCCGAGGCGATCCGGCGCGGCGCCCGCGAGGCGTTCCTCGAGGTGCGCGTCGACAACGACGCCGCCCTCGCGCTCTACGCACGGGAGGGGTTCGAGCGGCTCGGCGTGCGGCTCGGCTACTACGACGGAGGCCGGGTCGATGCGGTCACGATGCGCAAGGAGCTCCCCCTCCTGTGACGATCGTGCTGGGTATCGAGACGTCCTGCGACGAGACCGGCGTCGGGCTCGTCGAGGACGGCGCGCTGCTCGGCGACGCGCTCGCCTCCAGCATGGCCGAGCACGCCCGGTTCGGCGGCGTGGTCCCCGAGATCGCGGCGCGCGCCCACCTGCAGGAGATGGTGCCGACCGTGCGCGCCGCGCTCGAGACGCGAAGTTGAACCTGCACGACGTCGGTGCGATCGCGGTCACCGCCGGGCCGGGGCTCGCCACCGCGCTGCACGTCGGCGTCGCGGCCGCGAAGGCCTACGCCCTCGCACTCGGCGTCCCGCTCTACGGCGTGCACCATCTCGCCGGGCACGCGGCGGCCGACACGCTCGAGCACGGCCCGCTGCCCGACCGCTCCGTCGCGCTGATCGTCTCCGGGGGTCACACCTCGCTGCTGTTCGTGCGCGACCTCGTCCGCGCGCCGATCGTCCACCTCTCCGACACCTTCGACGACGCCGCGGGGGAGGCGTTCGACAAGGTCGCCCGGCTGATCGGGCTGCCCTACCCGGGCGGACCGGCCATCGACAAGGCGGCACGGGACGGCGACCCGACCGCCGTCGCCTTTCCCAGGCCGCTCACCGGCGTGCACGACCCGAGCTCGGGTTCTCGTTCTCCGGCCTGAAGACCGCGGTGGCACGCTACGTCGAGAGGCACCCGGACGCCGACGCCAACGACATCGCGGCGAGCTTCCAGGAGGCAGTTGCGGACGTCCTCACCGCCAAGGCGCTGCGGGCCTGCCGCCGGCAGGGCGTCGAGACGCTCGTCGTCGTCGGGGGGGTGGCCGCGAACAGCCGGCTCCGGGCGCTGGCGCAGGAGCGCTGCGACACCGCAGGGATCGAGCTGCGGGTGCCGCCGATGCGGCTGTGCACCGACAACGGGGCGATGATCGCAGCGATCGGTGACCTGCTGGTCCGCGACGGGTGCCCACCGTCCGGCCTCGACTTCTCCGCTATCCCGACCGTCGAACTCGAACACGCGCAGCTGACATGAGCGCGCGGACCCTGATGTGGGAGGCGAAGGCGGCGCCCGGGCGCGGGGCGGAGCTGCTGGCCTGGGCGCTGGAGCACGCCGGCCCGGCCGCCGACGTCTACCGGGGCGGGGCGGAGCGCGTCGTCGTCATCGACGGGACGGGACGCGCGATGCCCGACGCCCCGGTCGAGTTGTTGGCGCGTGCGCCCCACGTGTGGCCGTTCGAGCGGGTGTCTCGCTGAGCTTGCACGCGACCGCAAAGCGCAGCACAGTGCACGTGTGAGCGACGCTTCCGACCTGAAGCCGCAACCCAAGGTCGCGCTCGGCCCGGGTGCGGCGGTGCAGTTCGCGAAACGCGTCTCGCACACCGCGCGCAACGTCGCCGAGGTGATGCGGTTCGGTGGCCTCGAGACCGACGAGGACGAGTCGCCGTACACCGTCGCCGCCGAGCACGCGAACTACCGGCTGCGCCACTACTTCCCCGACGACAGCCCCGAGGGTGCGATGCCGGTCGTCCTCGTCCCGCCGCTGATGATGACCACCGAGGTGTGGGACGTCTCGCCGGCCACCTCCGCGGTCGCCGCGCTGCACGAGCGCCGGCATCGACGCCTGGGTCGTCGACTTCGGCCACCCGGACCGCGAGCCGGGCGGTCTGGAGCGCAACCTGACCGACCACGTCCTCGCGGTCGGCGACGCGGTCGAGCGGGTCAACGAGGCCACTGGCCGACGTCATCCTGGGCGGCTACTCGCAGGGCGGCATGTTCGTCTATCAGGCCGCGGCCTACCGGCGCGGCAAGGGCATCGACTCGCTCGTCACGTTCGGCTCGCCGGTCGACACCACCGCGCCGCTGCCGATCCCGCTCTCGCCCGAGGTCGTGGCCCGGCTGGCCGGCGAGCTCGTCGACAGCGGGCTGTTCAGCAAGGTCGCGCTGCCCGGCTGGATGGTGCGGCTCGGCTTCAAGATGCTCAGTCCGGCGAAGTCCGTGCAGGGGCGCATCCAGTTCCTGCTCGCGCTGCACGACCGCGAGGCGCTGCTGCCGCGCGAACGACAGCGCCGCTTCCTCGACCAGACCGGCTGGACGGCGTACTCCGGGCCGGCGATCGCCGAGTTGCTCGAGCAGTTCATCACGCACAACCGGATGCTGCAGGGCGGCTTCGTCATCGACGACCGGCTGGTGACGCTGGCCGACATCGATCTGCCGGTCCTGACCTTCGTCGGCGCCACCGACACGATCGGCCATCCCGACGCGGTGCGCGCCATCCGCCGGGCCGCGCCCCGCGCGCAGGTGTACGAGGTGACCCTGCCGACCGGCCACTTCGGGCTCGTCGTGGGATCGCGCGCCATGCAGCAGACCTGGCCGACGGTCGCCGACTGGGTCGCGTGGCGGCGCGGCGACGCTGTGCTGCCCGAGACGATCAAGCCCGCCGACACCGTTGACGCGGGCAAGCCGCTGCGTCCGAGCACCGCCGCTACGACGGCCGCCCAGGTCACCGAGCTGGGCCTCGCGCGGCCGCGCGCGTGGCGTTCACCTCCGCGCGCCGCGCCGCACGGCTCGTCGGCAGCGTCGCGCGCGAGGCGCCGGTGCAGTTGCCGAAGCTGGCGAGGCTCGAGCAGCTCGACCCGGCCACGCGCATCTCGCTCGGCCTGCTGATCGAGGAGCAGGCCCGCCGCGCCCCGAAGGACATCGCGTTCCTGTTCGGTGATCGCGCCTACCGGTGGGACGACGTGAGCCGGCGCATCGACAACGTCGTCAAGGGTCTGGTGAGCATCGGGGTGCGGCACGGCGACCGGGTCGGCGTGCTGATGAGCACCCGGCCGAGCGCCTTCACGCTGGTGGCGGCGCTGAGCCGGCTCGGCGCAACGGCCGTGCTGCTGCGGCCGGACGGCGACGTCGCGCGCGAGGCGGAGCTGGGCCGGGTCACCTGGGTGATCTCCGACCCGGAGCACCTCGACCGGGTCGGCGAGGTCGCCGTCACCTGGGCCGTCCTCGGTGGTGGTGGTCCCCCCAGCGGTGGGCAGACCGCGTGGCGAGAGCTGCATACGGACGTCATCGACATGGAGCGCATCGACCCGGACGGGGTCGAGCTGCCGGGGTGGTTCCACGCGAACCCGGACCGCGCGGGCGACGTCGCGTTCGTGCTGTTCACCGGCGAGGGTGCCGCCATCAAGGCGCATGCACATCACCAACCGGCGCTGGGCGCTGTCCGCACTCGGCACCGCCAGCGCCGCCGCGCTCAAGGCCGGCGACACGGTCTACAGCGTGACGCCGGTACATCACTCGTCCGCGCTGCTGATGAGCATCGGCGGCGCCGTTGCCGGCGGTGCGCGCTTCGCGATGGCCACCGCGGACGACCCCGACACGTTCTGGGACGAGGTGCGCCGGTACGGCGCCACGCACGTCTCCTACACCTGGACGTCGCTGCGCGAGATGATCAACGCGCCGCCGAACCCGAACGAGCGGCACCACCCGATCCGGATGTTCATGGGCTCCGGGATGCCGCGCAACCTGTGGCGTCGCACGAACGACCGGTTCCCGGGCGTCCGGGTGCTCGAGTTCTACGCGTCCGCCGAGGGCGAGGCGATCCTGGCGAATGTCAGTGGCCGCAGCGTCGGCTCGATGGGCAAGCCGCTGCCGGGCACCGCCGAGGTGAGGGTCGCCGCGTACGACTTCGCCGCAGGCGGGTTGCACCTGACCGCTGAGGGGTTGGGCCGCGAGTGCCGGGTCGACGAGGTCGGCCTGCTGCTGGCTCGGGTCGACCCGGTCGACGCCACGGCCGACGGCCCGCTGCGCGGGGTCTTCGAGAAGGGCGACGCGTGGCGCTCGACCGGCGACCTGTTCCTGCGCGACGAGCACGGCGACCTGTGGCTGGCCGGTCCGGCGGCCGAGGTCGTTGCCACCGCGGACGCACCGGCCATCCCGGCCGGGGCCCGTTTCGCGCTGGGCACGCTGCCCGCCGTCGACCTGGTCGTCGCCTACGGCGTGCCGGAGGGCGAGGCGGAGGCGCTCGTGGCCGCGGCGACGCTGCGCCCGGGCACCGAGATCAGCACCGGCGACATCGACAAGGCGATGGACAAGTTGCCGGGCGTCCAGCGCCCGCGCTACGTGCAGGTGGTCCCGGCCATCCCGGTGACGACGTGGCACCGGCCGCAGTGGCGGATGCTGCAGGCCAAGGGCGTGCCGACCCCGACGCGCGGCCGCAAGGTCTGGAAGCTGGACGACGACCGCGCCCACTACCACCAGTTGGGCTAGGGAGTGATCGCGTCGATCGGGATGTCGACCGCGAACGGCGCGTCCAGGCGCGCGACCTCGCCCGGTCCCCAGGTGCCGAGCTCGGTGTAGACGGCGGCCCCTGGCGCCAGTCCGTACGCGGACAGCGTGACGTCCGGCTCGGTCTCGACGCGCAGGTAGACCGGGATACCAGCGGCGGCGTATTGCGCCGGCTTGGTGACTCGGTCCTGTGTCACCGAGCCGGGCGAAACGACTTCGACGATGAGGTGCACTTCGTTCGGAGGCAACGGATTCAGATTCCTCTTCGCGAGGTCGATTGACACGACGGCAAGGTCCGGGATGCGATAGGAGGGGCGAAGGTCGACGGCGATCGGCCCGATCGTCAGGAATTGCGGCAGCCCGCCCTGGTCAAGGAGCCTTCGCAACCAGGCGCTGACGAACTCGTGTCGCGACGCGACGGATGGGCTCACGACCAGCGCCCCGTCCACGATCTCGTAGCGCCGCCAGTCGACGTCGTCGGGCAGCGCCTGAAGATCCTCGAAAGTCCAGACGCGCTGGATCTGCGCAATAGCGGACATGCCGACCTCGCTCTCCATATCGCCAGTGTGACCCGCACCTGAGCAAATGTGCCAGCCATCGGAGCCCCCGCGCGGGCCACGTCCGTCCCTGTGGAAAACCGCAGGTATCTGCCCGGGCCTACGGGGTGATCGCGCCGATCGGGATGTCGACCGCGAACGGCGCGTCCAGGCGCGCGACCTCGCCCGGTCCCCAGGTGCCGAGCTCGGTGTAGACGGTGGCGCCATCGATGAGGGTGTAAGCAGTCAGGGTGACGGCCGGATCGGTCTCGGCGCGCAGGTAGACCGGAATGCCGGCGGCCGCGTATTGCGCGGGCTTGGTGATCCGGTCCATGGTGCGTGACCCCGGGGACACGACCTCGACGGCGAGCTGGGCATCGGCGGCCGGGAGCGGGTTGACGTCAGTCTTTCTGAGTTCGGCCTTGACGACGACCAGATCCGGGATGAGATAGGAAGGGCGGAGGTCGACCGCCATCGGACCGACGACGAAGAAGTCCGGGCGCCCGGCCTCGCGCAGGATCGTGCGCACGAGCTCGCACACGACTTCATGGCGAAGCGCTGTGCCCGGGCTCACGACCAGCGCCCCGTCGACGATCTCGTAGCGCCGCCAGTCGACGTCCTCGGGCAACGCTTGGAGATCTGCGAACGTCCACACATGCTGGAGCCGCGCAACAGCGGACATGCCAACCTCGCTCTCCATGACCTCAGTCTGACCCGCATCCGCGCAAATGTGCCAGTTTCCGTGCCTGTGGGCGGCCGACCTCCGGCCCTGTGGACAGCCGCGTGGCGACGCAACGATTCGACCGGCTGGGTTGTCTACTGGGCATGGAGGTATTGGTGCTGCGCGAGGTCGGCTTCGCGGGCTTTGTCCGCGACAACACGCCTGCCCTGATGCGCACTGCCTACCTGCTCACCGGCAACGCGCAGCAGGCTGAGGAGCTGGTGCAGGACACCCTCGTCCGGCTGTACCCGAAATGGGACCTCGTCGAAGGCGCGGACGTGCCGCTGGCCTACGTCCGACGGTCGTTGACGAATGGCTACATCAACCAGAAGCGGCGCGCGTCGCGGCGCGAGGTGTCCTACGAGGACGTGCCGGAGCGGGTCGACCCGTTCGACCCGGTCGACCAGCTGGCCGATCGGGATCAGATCTGGACCGGCCTGCGCTTTCTCTCCGAACGGCAGCGCGCCGCGCTCGTCCTGCGCTTCTTCGAAGACCTGTCCGATGAGGAGTCCGCCGCCGCGCTCGGCTGCCGGGTCGGCACGGTGCGCAGCCTGATCAGCCGCGGACTCGCGGCGCTGCGTGAGCAGCTGACCTCCGCAGGGAGGACGCCATGACCGACAAGCACGACTTCGACCGAGATCCACTCGCCCGCCAGCTGCGTGACAGCCTGGCCGCGCACGCCGCCGACGCGCCATCGGGCGACCTGGTCGCGGAGCGCGTCATCCACGCCGCGGAGCGCGGGCCCGGCGCGGCGCCGCGGCAGACCCGGCGCGGCTGGCGCACCTGGGGGCTGCCGCTGGTCGCGGCCGGCGCCGTCGCCGGGGTCGTCGCGGCCGTCATCGGTATCGAGAACTACCACCCGTCCGCGTCGCCGCCCGCTGGTTCGCCGGGCGTTTCGGTGTTGCCGAGCCCGCTGGCGTCGACGTCCAACGGCGTGACCACCAGCGCGCCGAGCCCGACGACCGTGCCCAACGCGGCGGATCTGACCGGCGTCAAGATCGTCAACCTCACGTTCGTCGGCGACGAGGGCTGGGCGCTCGCCACCGCCGACTGCAACCACGGGTCCGGAACGTGCACGGCGCTACTGCACACGATCGACGGCACGGTCTGGACGAGCATGGCGGGCGCCGGGTTCAACGTGCCCGGAGTAAGCGCCGGCTGCAGCTATCGGTGCGTGCAGAACATCCGGTTTGCCACACCGGACGTCGGCTACGCGTTCGGGCCGAAGGCGTTTCTGATGACGACGGACGGCGGTGCGTCGTGGACGCAGCAGGACGGCGGAGCCATCCAGCTCGAGACGTTGCGCGGCAACGTCATCCGAGTGTTGGCCAGCTCGCCGAGCGGCTGCCCCGGGCCGTGCGACGTGCGGGTGGAGACGTCGGCGATCGGCTCGACCACCTGGGCGCCATCCACGCTGAGCACCGGCACGGTCAACGCCGCGGGCAAGGTCCACCTGTCCCGTGGCGACGACGACGCGTACCTGCTGGTGCCGGCGAACCCGACCGGCGGCGGCATCGGTACGTCGACGCTGTACCGCTCGACGGACGACGGGCGCACCTGGATCAATGCCGGGGAACCCTGCCGGCAGACGGGCCAGGAGGTCGACAGCTACGCCGTGGCCGCCAGCCCGGGCGGACGGGCGAGCGTGCTGTGCGCCAACCGGCAGGCGCCGCGGCACTGGTTCGTCGCCACGTCGACCGACCACGGGGCGACGTTCACGCCCCAGCCCGGCAGGGTGCGCGCGGCGACGGCGAGCCTGCTCACCGGCGACCCGACCACGGTGCTCGTCACGGCGGGCAGCGGTCTGGCGCGCAGCACCAACGGCGGCAAGACCTGGCAGCCCGTTGCGGGCGTGACCGGCACCGTCACCTTCGTCGGGTTCGAGTCGCAGACGGTCGGCCGCGCGGTCACCGACAACCGGCTCATCTGGACCACGACCGACGGCGGCAAGACCTGGACGTCGGCGCCGTTCCGATGAGGCTCCACGTCGCCGTCCTCGTCGCTGCGCTGCTGGCGGCCGGGTGCAGCTCCAGCGTCGGGGGCCACGGCGGCGCCGCACTCACTCAATCGATCACACCGGCTGCGCCGACGTCGTCGACATTGCCGAGCTCGACCCCGACTTCGACGCCGACGTCGCCTTCGACCCATCCGACCAGCGGCAAACGCGGGTTCCGGGTCGCTGATGTCACCTTCGTCGGCGACGCGGGCTGGGCGCTGGGCACGGTCGGCTGCGCCGCTGGGCGCTGCACCGCGTTCGCCCACTCGACCGACGACGGGCGGACCTGGCGCCGGACGACGGCGGCACCGGTGCGCGCCGATCACGTGCGCTTCGCCACCGACCGCGTCGGCTACGTCTTCGGCCGAAACGTGCTGTCCATGACGACCGACGGCGGCCGCACCTGGCATCGGCAGCCGGGCGGCGCGGACGCGCTCGAGACGCTCAACGGCAACGTGATCCGGATCGTCGACCAGGGCGGCTGCCCGCCCGGGTGCACGTACACCGTGCGGCTCTCGTCGATCGGCGGCACGTCCTGGCGAACGGTCACCCTGCCGGGTGATCAGGGCGGCGGCGTCGGCGTCCAGCTCGTCCGAACCGACTCGTTGAGTGCGCTGGAGGTCTACGGCAACCCGGCCGGCGGCGCGCCCGCACAGGCGGTGCTGTTCACCTCGACCGACAACGGCGCGAGCTGGACGCGGCGCGGCGAGCCGTGCCCGCAGCAGCAGCCCTCGCGGGCGAGCCCGAACGGCGAGGTGGACAGCAGCATCCTGACCTCGGCGGCGGACGGCTCGCTCACCGTCCTGTGCACGCCGCGCGGCCAGACGGGCTGGCAGTTCACCACCACCTCGACGGACGGCGGCGCGCACTTCCGGACGGGCTACCGCAGGGCGCTGGGTGCAGCGGGGATCCCGGCGCTCGGCGCCGCGTCGGCGAGCGTCATCCTCGTCTCGTCCGACACGATGTATCGCAGCGCGGACGGTGGCCGGCGCTTCGTGCGGGTGTCCGGGCCTGTCGACTGGTTGGGGTTCGCGTCGGCCACTGTCGGGCACGCGATCTCGGCGGACCGGCAGGCGATCTGGACGACCGCCGACGCCGGCCTGACCTGGACGCGGGCAGCCCTGCGCTGAGCCCCCGCGTATCAATGGCGCACCTACGCGCCTCCTGATCGTCAACCCGCCGAAGGAGAACCCGATGAACCGCACTTCCCTGGCAGCCGCCGCAGCCCTGGCCGCCGGCTGCCTGCTCGCCGTCCCGACAGCCGCGGATGCGGCGGCCCCGGCCTGCGGGAACGCCTCGCTGGCGGTCTCGGCCACCGCGGAGCAGGGCGCCACCGGACACGCGAACTTCGTGCTGCGTTTCCGGAACAAGACCACACACACCTGCACGCTGTTCGGCTACCCCGGACTGGACGCGCTGAACCGCTCCGGAGCCGTCATCGCGCACGCGCGGCGCACGCTGCACGGTTTCACCGGCGGTAGTACGCAGGGGCTGCAGACCGTCGTCGTCCGGCCGGGCAGGTACGCCTCCGCGGACGTCGAGTGGATGAACTTCAACCCGAACACCGCCGGCTCGTGCCGGTTCTCGCACTCAGTGGCCGCGACGCCCGCGAACACGGCACACACCGTCCACCTGGCTCGCTCGGTGAGCGTGTGCCGGTTGCAGGTCCACCCGACGGTGGCGGGCAGGTCAGGCAACAGCTGACGTAAGGCCCTGTCAGCACGCCGTCGGAGCGTTCACCCTGGGTGCATGGTCGCAATCACAGCAGACGTGGACATCCACGCCACCGCGAAGCAGATCCTCGACGTCCTCGCCGACCTGCCGCACTACCCGGACTGGTCGTCGGTGCACAAGCGCGCCACCGTCGAAACCCGCTACCCGAACGGGCGGCCGAAGCGCGCGACGATGGCCGTCCGAGCAGCCGGGCTGACCGACGAGCAGACCCTCGACTACGAGTGGCACCGCGACAGCTTCGACTGGTCGCTCGTCCACTCCGGCCAGCAGCGCAAGCAGGCTGGGCGGTACACGATCACCAAGGGCGCCGAGGGCACGTCGCACGTGCACTACGAACTGCAGATCGACCCGACGATCCCGGTGCCCGGCTTCCTCGCCCGAGCGGTCATGAAGAAGGCCGCCGTCGCCGCGACCGACGGTCTCAAGAAGCGGATCGAGCACCCGTAACCGATCCGGGGCTGAGCAGGATCCACCCTGATCGGGCGCTCCGTAGCGCCACTCTGCGCGCCGCCAGCCCGCGTCAGAAGGGCGGTGGGTCGGGGTCGGGTTCGGCGGTCGGTTCGTCGAGCGGTTCCTCGGCGGGTGGCGGGGTTGGTTCGGGGACCGGGTATTGGCCGGGTGGGGAGCGGTAGTGGTGGCCGGTGGGGCTGGTCCAGGTGAGTTCGTCGGCGGGGTCGCCGGTGACTGTCCAGCCGCCTTCGTGTTTGAGGCGGTGGTGGTGTTCGCACAGTGCTTGGCAGTTGCCCGGTGCGGTGACGCCGCCGGGTTGGCCGTAGGGGGTTTGGTGGTCGAGGTGGCAGCGCCGGGCTGGGCGGCTGCAGCCGGGGAAGCGGCAGCGGCGGTCGCGGGCGATGAGGAAGTCGGTGAGGTCCTGCGGTGGCCGGTAGGTGGTCTGGCCGTGGTCGAGGAGCCGTCCGGTGGGGTCGGTGAGCAGCCGCCGCCAGGTGCCGGTCGGGTCGAAGGCCAGCGCGCGGGCCATCGCGGCGGGGATCGGGCCGTAGCCGTCCAGTTCGCCGGGTTGTTCGTCGAGGCCGAGCAGGGTGGTGGCGGCCACGGTGACCTGCACGGCTGGCCGGCGGCCCTGCTGGCTCGGTAGCGACGCGCCGCTCAGTGCGGCGGAGGCGAGCGCCACGAGGGCGTCGGCGCGGCGCTGGTCGGCGCTGCGCTGCTCGCCGGGCAGTTTGCCGGCGGCGATCGCGTTCAGGGTGGTCATCAGGGTGGCGGCGCCCTCGGCCGGGAGCAGCGCCCACAGTTCGGCCATCCCGTCCGCGACCGGGCGCACGCAGACGCGGCGGTCCTCGAGTGCGGCCTGGTGCCGTTCCTCGGCCTGGCGCGGATCGACGGCGAGCACCGCGCGTTGCACGGCGGCGCGGAACGCCGCCACCGTCTGCCGGCCCGCCCTGGCCAGCACCCGGTGCTCGACCGTGGCGGCGAGCTCGTCGCTGAGCGGCGCGATCGCGTCGCTGAGCACCGTGGCGTGCCGGGTGGTGATCTGGCCGGCCTCGAGCGACGCGAGCGTGCCCGGTAGCCGGTGCACCAACTCCTCGGCCAGCTGCAGCTTCGCCATCACCGACGAGGGCGCCAGGCGCAGCGCAGCGCCGACCTCGGCCGCGGCGAGCTCGCGGGTCAGCTCGTCGGCACCTGGCGGGATCATCGCGGCCAGCAGCCGCGCCTGCTGCGCGTCGGCCCAGCCGCACAGCCGCTGCAACCCGGCCAGCGCGTCGACCCGAGCAGCCTCGGACAACCCGAAGGCATCCAGCGGCCACAACGGCGCGGCAGCGGCAACCGCCGCCACCGCGTCCAGATCAGTCGCCCCGCTCATATGTTCGACTCTACGGACAGGGTCTGACAAAAACTGTACAAAAACTGTCTGGCAAAACCGGCGCCGCGCTCAGCCGGAGCGCACCTGCTCGAACAGGTAGTACAGCGCGAGCGCGAACTGCACCGCCAGCGCGGCGCCGGCCGACAGGAACGAGATGCCGATCGTCGCGCCGTACAGGAACGTCCCCACCGAGAACCGGCCGATCGAACGCCACTCGGCACGACTGTCGCCGAGCGGCGCCGCGATGAGCCGCCCTCCTCGGACAGCGTGCATCCAGATCAGGCTGAACGCGATCGCCGCCAGCGTCAGGTTCGCGCTGTACACCGCCTCGGCGACAGCCGCGTTGGTGCCGCCGTCGCGGAGGTGCTCGGCGACCAGGCTGGTCGGGAACGGCAACAGGCTCGTCCAGAGCAGCAGCAGGAGATTGAAGAACATCAGAATTCGGTCCGAGCTGACGATGGCGCGGAACATCGAATGGTGGTTGACCCACATGATGCCGATGATGAAGAAACTGGTGAGGTAGGCGGCGAACTGCGGCCACTCGTGCAGCAGTGCTCGCCAGAGGCCGTGCTCGAACTCCGGGGGCGGCTTCAGGTCGAGGACGAGCAGGGTGATCGCGATCGCGAACACCCCGTCGCTGAACGCCTCGATGCGATCGGTCTCGGCGGCGCCGGCACCCGCGGTCACGCTCCGAGCCTCTCACGTACCCCCAACGTTGAATGGTTGGCACTCGGGGAGTTAGAGTGCTAGTCGGGACGAGGCTGACCCCCGCGACGGCAGCCGCGCCCGCACACGTACGAACTCAGACCCGAGAAGGGGAGCCACACAGTGACCGCCACAAAGGTCAGCATCAAGCCGCTCGAGGACCGCATCGTCGTGCAGGCCAACGAGGCCGAGACGACGACGGCCTCGGGCATCGTCATCCCGGACACCGCCAAGGAGAAGCCGCAGGAGGGCACCGTCATCGCCGTCGGCCCCGGCCGCATCGACGACAACGGCAACCGCGTACCGCTCGATGTCGCCGTCGGCGACATCGTCCTCTACAGCAAGTACGGCGGCACCGAGGTCAAGTACGCCGGCGAGGAGTACCTCGTCCTCTCCGCGCGCGACGTCCTCGCGATCATCGAGAAGTAAGCCAACCCGTTCCGCCCCGGCGCGACTCCACCATCTGGATGGGGGCGTGACCGGGGCGTTTCGGTTGCCCCGAATAGCGAAGGGAAATCCATGGCGAAGATCCTCAGCTTCGACGAGGACGCCCGCCGCGCGCTCGAGCGCGGCGTCGACAAGCTGGCCGACGCGGTCAAGGTGACGCTCGGCCCCAAGGGCCGCAACGTCGTCCTCGACAAGAAGTTCGGCGCCCCGACGATCACCAACGACGGCGTCACGATCGCCCGCGAGGTCGACCTCGACGATCCGTACGAGAATCTCGGCGCGCAGCTGGCCAAGTCCGTGGCGACGAAGACGAACGACGTCGCCGGCGACGGCACCACCACGGCGACCGTGCTCGCGCAGGCGCTCGTCAACGAGGGCCTGAAGAACGTTGCGGCCGGTGCCAACCCGATGGCGCTCAAGTTCGGTATCGACGCCGCCGTCACCGCTGTCAACGAGGCGCTGGACAAGGCGGCCAAGCCGGTCGACGACGAGCGAGGCATCGCGCACGTCGCGACCATCTCCGCGCAGGACGCCACGATCGGTGCGCTCATCGGCGAGGCGTTCACGAAGGTCGGCAAGGACGGCGTCATCACCGTCGAGGAATCCCAGACGATGACGACCGAGCTCGAGTTCACCGAAGGCATGCAGTTCGACAAGGGCTACATCAGCCCGTACTTCGTCACCGACGCCGAGGCCGGGGAAGCCGTCCTGGACGAGCCGTACCTGCTGCTCACCACGCAGAAGATCACGTCGGTCTCCGACCTGCTCCCCGTCCTCGAGAAGGTCGCCGAGTCCGGCAAGCCGCTCGTCGTGGTCGCCGAGGACGTCGACGGCGAGGCGCTGTCCACGCTGGTCGTGAACGCGATCCGCAAGACGTTCGTGGCCGTGGCCGTGAAGGCGCCGTTCTTCGGCGACCGCCGCAAGGCGTTCCTGCAGGACCTCGCGGTGGTCACCGGCGGGCAGGTGATCGCCCCCGAGGTCGGGCTCAAGCTCGACCAGGTGGGGGTTGACGTCCTGGGCCGTGCTGGTCGAGTCGTCGTCACGAAGGACACCACGACGGTCACCCACGGCGCTGCCGCGCAGAGCGAGATCGACGCGCGGGTGGCGCAGATCCGCCGCGAGATCGAGGACACCGACTCCGACTGGGACCGCGAGAAGCTGCAGGAACGGCTGGCCAAGCTCGCCGGCGGCGTCGGGGTCATCAAGGTCGGCGCGGCCACCGAGGTGGAGCTCAAGGAGCGCAAGCACCGCATCGAGGACGCCATCTCGGCGACCCGCGCCGCGGTCGAGGAGGGCATCATCGCCGGCGGCGGCGCCGCGCTGGTGCACGCCGAATCCGCTCTCGACGGCGACCTAGGCCTGTCCGGCG
The DNA here is from genome assembly GCA_963797455.1 of uncultured Actinomycetota bacterium. Lineage (GTDB taxonomy): Bacteria > Actinomycetota > Actinomycetes > Mycobacteriales > Jatrophihabitantaceae > Jatrophihabitans. The sequence goes on from CAWCPK010000003.1 coordinate 255,605, forward strand.
ACGCGGCCACCGGGGTCCGCCTGGTGCGCTCGGGACTCGCCGAGCCGCTGCGCTGGATCGCCAACAACGCCGGCCACGAGGGTTACGTCGTCGTGGCGAAGGTGCGTGACCTGCCGGAGAACAGCGGCCTGAACGCCGAGACCGGCGAGTACGTCGACCTCCTACAGGCCGGCGTCGTCGACCCGGTCAAGGTGACCAAGGCCGCGCTGGCGAACGCCGCCTCGGTGGCGGCGCTCCTGCTCACCACGCAGGGCGCGGTCGTCGAGAAGCCCGCCGATGAGGACGAGCACTCGCACGACGGGCATTCGCACTCGCACGGCCACGGGCACTCGCACGGCCCCGGCTTCTGAGCCACCCAAGACCGAACCGGCCCCGAGAAGGATCGCTTCTCGGGGCCGGTTGCGTCTCCGCGGCTTGTTCAGGCCGTTTGCCGCGCGAGCAGCGCCTCGCGCTCCTCGACCGACAGGCCGCCCCAAACGCCGTACGGCTCGCGGGCGGCGAGCGCCCAGCGCAGGCAGTTCTGAATCACCGGGCAGGTCGCACAGACCGCTTTGGCGCGCATCTCGCGGCGTGCGCGAGACGGGCCGCGTTCGTTCTCCGGGTGATAGAAGTTCCCGGTGTCCACGCCGCGGCAGGCGGCAACCATCTGCCAGTCCCAGTCGCCCTGCCGTAGCGCGGGAAACCGCTTGATCTCGGCCATCGGCACGTTCTCCGAAATGAGCAGGGATCGCCGCCCGTGGCGATCGTCTGATCATTCAAAGATCGAGCCAGGCAAAGGTGACGCGGGTCTCGCGGTATCACACCGACCGCGCGCCGGCCGCGGTGATCTGGGTGCTTACGTCCCGAATTCGGTCGATGGGCGTCGAGTCGGCAACGCGCCGACTAACCGAAGCCAACTAAACGCAGCCAACTAAACGAAGCCAACTAAACGAAGCCAACTAAAACGAAGTTGTCCCGGCTTCGTCCGTGCATACGCGGAGGAGGCCGGGACAGGTGCGGGTTAGTGCCGGGTTAGCGCTGGGTTAGCGCCGTTTGCTCAGCGCGTGGACCGCGTCCGCGTACCCGCGGGCGTAGTCCCAACTGACGTAGGCGTCCTGGTCGGGCGCGAAGGCCGGCTCGTGGACGTGGGTGCGTCCCTCACCGAGCAGCGCCCGCAGGTTCTCCGCCATGAGGTCCCAGCCGAAGAAGTGCTGCTCGCCGCAGTCGGCGCAGTCGACGGTGATGCCTTCGATGCCGTGCGGCGCGAGGGTCGCGCGGAACTCGGTGAGTTCGGCGAGGTCGGCCAGGACGTCGGCGCGCTCGTCGTCGGTCAGTGGTTGCGCCGGCTCGGCGTCGTCGAGGAGCGCCGCTGGGTCGTCCGGATCTTCGAGGAAGGGATCCACAGGTCCGTCGTCAAGGTTCATCGGACCACGCCCACAGTGTGCGTCACCCCTCCACGGTAGAACCCATCCCACCCCGGGCGCCAACCGAGGGTGGGACGGGCCGCGTGTCAGGCCTCCGCGACGGCCGACAGCGGTGGCGTCCGGGCCGCCCGGAACCCCGGCCACAGTGCGGCCAGAACGCCCACGACGGCCGCCAGGCCGAGGAAGAGGACCGCCTGCCCCCACGGCACGCTGAGCGTGTCCAGGCCCTGGCTGTGCAGCACCCGGGTGAACAGCGAGCCGAACGTGAGTCCGAGCGAGACGCCGAGCACCGCCCCGAACACCGCGATGAGCAGGGACTCCAGGTAGATCGTCCGGCGCACCTGCTTGCGCTGCATGGCGATCGCGCGCAGCATCCCGATCTCGCGCCGCCGCTCGATCACCGACAGGGCCTGCGTGTTGATGATGCCGAGGATCGCGATGACGATCGCGAGGCCGAGCAGGCCGTAGACCAGGCCGAGCAGGCCGTTGATCTGGCTGGCGATCATGCCCTCGAACTCGCTGCGGTTGCGGACGTCCACGACGTAGAGGTCGTTCGTGGCGTCCTTCAGCCCGGCGCGCATCGCTTCGAGGTCGGCGCCGTCCTTCGCGTGTACGAGCGCCACGTCATCGGACCACCGGTTCTGCGGGGTGAGCGTGCGGTAGATGTCCGAGCTCACCGCCCACGGGCCGATCAGCTGGTCGTTGGCGAAGATGCCGGTGACCGTGACGGTGATCGGGGCGACGCCGGGCACCCGGAGGGTGTGAGTGGTGCCCATGGTCCAGTGCCGCTGGTCGGCGATCTTGCGGGACACGATCATGTGGTGTCCGGACGTGTCGACCGAGCCGGCGTCCATGTGGACGTTCAGCACGGCGGTGAGTGGGCCCTTGACTGACGAGCCGCTGCGGGTCTGACCGTCGACGTTCGCCTCGATCGTCTGCAGTTCCGTCACCGACGCGACGCCCGGTACCGTCCGGGCGGCTTGCGCGGCGGCGATCGGCACGTCCACGTCGGTGTTGGTCGTCAGGATGTAGTCGGCGGTGACGTTGTTCTCGAACAGCTTGTCGATGCTCGCCTTCATCGACGAGCCGAGGACGGCGATGCCGGTGACGAGCACCAGCCCGAGGGTGAGCGCGAACGCGGTCGCCGCGGTGCGCCGCGGGTTGCGCACGGCGTTCGTCCGGGCCAGTTGCCCGACGATGCCGAACGGACGGCCGACCACCCGCCCGAGCGGGACGATGACCCACCGCGCGAACACCGGCGACAGCAGCATCGCCGCCGCGCAGACCGCGACCAGGCCGATCCCGGTGAGCAGCGCCGAGGTGGCCGTGCTGTCGGCCACGACTCCGGCGACGGTCGCCGCCACGCCACCGAGGCCGACGACGATGCCGATCGCGGTGCGTCGGCGCAGGCTCGCGGCCGACGGGCTCGCGAACTCCTCGCGCATGGCTGCGACCGGAGCGATCCGGCCCGCCCGCCGTGCCGGCGCGGATGCGGCGAACACCGTGACGACGGTGCCCAGCAGGATCGAGATGACGACGGTGCGCGTCGCGACGACGAGCCCACCGGACGGCAGGCCGAGGTCCAGCGCATCGAGCACGGCGTGCAGCCCGTAGGCGAGCCCGACGCCGCCGGCCAGCCCGAGCAGGCTGCCGAGCGCACCGATGATCAGCGCCTCGAACGTTACCGAGCGGCGCACCTGCTTGCGGTCCGCGCCGACCGCTCGGAGCAGGGCGAGCTCGCGCTGCCGCTGCGCGACGATCATCGAGAAGGTGTTGTAGATGATGAACGTGCCGACGAGCAGGGCGACGATCCCGAAACCCAGCAGGATGGCGGTGATGAACGACAGGGCGGTCCCCACGCCACCGGCGTCGTCGTCACGCACCTGCGTGCCGGTCCTGGCCTCGAGGCCGGCCGGGAGTACCTTCTCGATCCGCGCCGCCAGCGTCGTCTCGGAGACACCGTCAGCTGCCGCGACGTCCACCGCGTTGTAATGCCTGCCGTCGGTGAACAGCGACATCGCCTGGTCGCGGCTGAGCAGCGCGCCGAGGTAGCCGCCGGTGTCGAAGGAAACGTGATAGATCCCGACGACGGTGAGGTTGGTGACTGCGGCGTTCTGCACCACGACCTTCACGTGCTCGCCAAGGTCGAGGTGGTACTTGCTGGCCGCTCCGTCGTTGATGGCCACCTCGCCGCTGTGCGTGGGCGCGTGACCCTGGACGACGCTCGGCACCTCGCCGATCTGCCGGTTCGGCAGCCAGGCGCTGCCGTTGCCCGGCGCGCCGCCGGTGTCGACGCGCTTGCCCTGATCGTCGACCAGCACGAGCCCGGACTCGATGACCGGCTGCACGGCCCGCACGCCTGGCACCCGCTCGATCGCGGTAACGGCGCCGATCGGGACCCCTGCCGCGTAGCCGTGCGTCGGCTGGACGCGGGCGTCGATCCCCTTGTCGCTCGTCGCGAAGATGGTGTCGAAGCTCTGCTTCAGCGTGTCGGTGAAGATGAACGAGCCGGCGACGAACGCGGTGCCGAGCAGGACCGAGATGAGCGTCAGCGCCAGCCGCACCTTGTGTGCCCGCAGGTTGCGCAGGCTCACCGTCCGCATCGGGTTTCTGGAGAGTTGTCCGGGCTTCGTCGGGCTATAGCCGGACGAAGCCGGGACAACTTTGGGCGGGAGGAGCGGGGCGCTCACGACTCGAGGCCCTTCATGCGGTCCAGCACCGACTCGGAGGTGGGCGAGCGCAGCTCGTCGACGATGCGGCCGTCGGCGAGGAACAGCACCCGGTCGGCGAAGCTCGCGGCGTGCGGCTCGTGCGTCACGATGACGACGGTCTGCCCGAGCCGGTCGACGGACTCGCGCAGGATGCGCAGCACCTCGTTGCTGGCGCGCGAGTCGAGGTTGCCGGTCGGTTCGTCGGCGAACACGATCTCCGGACGGCCCGCCAGCGCGCGTCCCACCGCGACGCGCTGCTGCTGGCCGCCGGACAGCTCGCTCGGCCGATGGTCGAGCCGGTCGCGCAGCCCTAGCGTGTCGATGACGGTGCCGAGCCACTGCTGATCGGCTCGGCGGCCGGCGATCGCGATCGGCAGCGTGATGTTCTCCAGCGCAGTCAGGGTCGGGACGAGGTTGAAGGACTGGAAGACGAAGCCGATGCGGTCCCTGCGCAGCGCCGTCATCTTCTTGTCCGACAGGCCGCGCAGCTCGACGTCCCCGATCGAGACGGATCCGGATGTGACGGTGTCGAGACCGGCCAGACAGTGCATCAGGGTCGACTTGCCCGAGCCGGACGGCCCCATGATCGCGGTGAACTCGCCGCGCCGCAGTTCGACGTCGACGTGGTCGAGTGCCCGGACGGCCGTCGGGCCGGTGCCGTAGCTCTTCACCACGTCGACGCCGCGGGCGGCGGCGAGGGAGGGACTCGTAGCAGTCATCGTGCTGGATCGGGTCATGTCCCCAGCCTCGCCGCCGGCCGGCACCCAGACCATTGGGATTCCCCCCGACCTGACCCTGACATTTGCCCCACCCTCAGGGTGGGGGTAGCACGGTGCTGCTGCCGCTCGCGCGTACGATGAGTTACCGGCGAGCGCAAGGAGTTCACGAAGTTGCCCGACGCCCTTCCCGACCACGGCGCCAACTTCGGGCCGCCGCCCGGGGCAGCCCCGCTCGGCCTCACCTACGACGATGTCCTGCTGCTGCCCGGCGAGACAGATGTCGTGCCGGCCGACGTCGACACGACATCGCGGCTCACCCGGGAGATCTCGCTGGCCATTCCGTTGCTGTCCGCGGCGATGGACACCGTCACCGAGGCTCGGATGGCCATCGCGATGGCGCGTCAGGGTGGCATCGGGGTCCTGCACCGCAACCTGTCGATCGACGACCAGGCCTACCAGGTCGATCTCGTCAAGCGGACCCAGACGGGACTGATCCCGAACCCGGTGACGATCGGCCCGGACGCCACCCTCGAGCAGCTCGACGAGGTCTGCGGGCAGTACCGCATCTCCGGGCTGCCGGTCGTGGACCCCGATCAACGGCTGCTGGGCATCATCACCAACCGCGACCTACGCTTCGTCCCCGTCGCGGACTGGGCCAACACCAAGGTCGACGAGGTGATGACCCCGATGCCGCTCATCACGGCGCCGGTCGGCATCTCGCACGAGGACGCCACGACTATCTTGCGCCAGCACAAGCGGGAGCGGCTGCCGCTCGTCGACCCGCAGGGCCGGCTCGCAGGGCTCATCACCGTCAAGGACTTCGTCAAGTCCGAGCAGTTCCCCGACGCGTCCAAGGACAGCCACGGCCGGCTGATGGTCGGCGCCGCGATCGGCTACTTCGGCGACGCGTGGGAGCGGGCCACCCGGCTGGTCGAGGCCGGGGTGGACGTGCTCGTCGCCGACACCGCGCACGGCCACGTGCGGTTGCTGCTCGACATGGTGCAGCGGCTCAAAACCGATCCGGCCACCAGGCACGTCCAGGTCATCGGCGGCAACGTCGCCACCCGGGCCGGAGCGCAGGCCTTCGTCGACGCCGGCGCCGACGCGGTGAAGGTCGGCGTCGGGCCGGGCTCGATCTGCACGACCAGGATCGTCACCGGGGTGGGGGCGCCGCAGATCACCGCCGTGTACGACGCGTCGCTGGCCTGCAAGCCGGCCGGCGTGCCGGTGATCGCGGACGGTGGGCTGCAGTACTCCGGCGACATCGCCAAGGCGATCGTCGCCGGCGCGGACAGCGTGATGGTCGGCTCGCTGCTCGCCGGCTGCGACGAGTCGCCCGGCGAGCTGATCTTCGTCAACGGCAAGCAGTACAAGAGCTACCGCGGAATGGGTTCGCTCGGGGCGATGAGCTCGCGCGGCAAGAAGTCGTACTCCAAGGACCGCTACTTCCAGGCCGAGGTCGCGAGCGACAACAAGATAATCCCGGAGGGCATCGAGGGCCGGGTCGCCTACCGAGGACCGCTCGCCGCAGTCGCCCACCAGCTCGTCGGCGGGCTGCGCCAGTCGATGTTCTACGTGGGAGCGCGCACGGTCCCGGAGCTGCAGGAACGTGGCCGGTTCGTTCGCATCACGCAGGCCAGCCTGAAGGAGTCGCACCCGCACGACATCCAGATGACCGCCGAGGCTCCCAACTACACGGTGGAGTGATCGGTGACGGCGTCCCGGCGGGCCACGTTCACAAGCGGGTGAAATCGCGCAGGCACTGATCGATCTCCTGCAGGCAGGTGCTCGAGGCGGTGCCGACCCGACGGTCGATGCGCTCGCGGCTGATCGTGCGAGGCTGCTCGGTCATTGCGAAGCTCGTCCGGTTGAGGCCGGTGCGGGTGCCGGCGATCGGCACGTGGTGCGGCCAACCGCGGTCGGTCGTCGTGATCGGCACGACGATGGCCAGGTGTGGCACGTTCGCGAGGTAACCGTCGCTCGAGATAACCACGGCGGGCCGGCTGCCGGCCTGTTCGCTGCCGCGGGAGGGGTTGAGATCGACCCATACGATCGCGCCGCGCGAGAGCGGGGCGACCGTCACTCGTCCAACCCGTCGGCGAGGGTGGCATCCCACGACTGGACGTCGTCGGCATCGCCGGATGGGTGATCCGATTCGGTGGCGTAGGCACGCCCGACCGCGGCGAGCCGCTCGTCACGTTCGTATCGGTCCAGCAGGTCGCGCAGCAGCGCGGCGGCCGTGATGCCCCGGCCCGCAGCGTCGTGGGCGATGCGGTCGCGGAGCGCCCGCGGCACCTTGATGGTAGTCACATCGGGCATACCGATCAGCATACCAAGTTGGCCACATGTTGCCCGGTCTGGTGACCGCAGCCGCGGTGAGCCGAATGCTGGGAAGCAACCACCAAGAAGGTGACGGCCAGGCGATGAGCGCTCGCGCGAAGGGCGGATAAATCAGAGTTTGTCGTCGAGGTCGCCATGATCGCGCAGGCCCGCGCCGAACACCGCGGCCTGGGTGCGGCGCTGCATGCCGAGCTTGGCCAGCAGGCTCGAGACGTTGTTCTTGACCGTCTTCTCCGCGAGGAACAGCCGCTCGCCGATCTGCCGGTTGGTCAGCCCCTCGGCGATCAGGATCAGGATCTTGCGCTCCTGCACGTTCAGCGACGCCAACCGGGCGTCCTCCTGCTTGCCGTCCCGGATGCGCTGCAGCACCCGGGCGGTGACGGTCGGGTCGAGCAGCGACTGGCCGGCGGCGACCTGGCGTACCGCGTCGATGAGGTTGGAGCCGCGGATCTGCTTCAGGACGTAGCCCGCAGCCCCGGCGAGGACTGCGGCGAAGATCGCCTCGTCGTCGTCGTAGGAGGTCAGGATCAGGCAGCGAACCGACGGCTGCTGCTCGCGGACGACGCGGCACACCTCGATGCCACTGCCATCCGGCAGCCGGCCGTCGAGGATCGCGACGTCGGGGTCGGCGGCCGGGAGGCGGCGCAACGCCTCGGCGACCGTCCCGGCCTCGCCGACGACCTGAAAGTCCGCAACGCTGTTGAGCAGGTCTGCCACGCCGCGCCGGACGATCTCGTGGTCGTCGAGCAGGAAGATGCGGGTGACGGACTGCTCTGCGTCGGCCTCCGTCATGGGCGGTAGCTCCTAGCGATCAACGAAATGTCGTTGTCAGGACACCACATCCTGCACCAGAGCGATACCTGGAACAGAAGTTTCCGGTAACACCGGGCGCCGGGGACCGTCGCGAAGTCCGAAAACCCTGGACCGGATCTGGTCGAGCGTGTCGTCGAGATCGGCGATGTGCCCCTGCAGTCGTTCGGCGAGATCCCCGTCCGGAACCTGGCCGACCAGCGCCTGCAGACCCACGCCGGTCGCGAACAGCCGCTGTATGACGTTGTCGTGCAGATCCTGGGCTATCCGATGCCGCTCCTCGAGCACCCGCACCCGCTCGGCCTCGGCGCGGGTGTCGTTGAGCTCCATCGCGAGCGCGACCTGCGCCGCGAAGGTGGACGCCAGCTCGACCTCGAGCGCGGTGAACGGCGCCTGGCCGGCGACGCGCATCATCAGTACGGCACCGCGGTCGCCCTTGGTGACGAGGGGGACGATCATCGCCGGCCCGAACCCATGGCGATTGTCGAAGCCCAACCTTGCCCAGAGGGTCATGTCGTGGGTGCGGATGCCCTCCGCGGCGACGATCGCCTTGCCCAGCACCGAGGCGGCCGGGTCGAAGCGGCGTCCGCGGAAGTCGTCCGCGCCGGTCCCGATCGCGGCCGTCACGCACAACTGCCCGTCCTCTGTCGGAAGGATCAGGCCGGCGTAGTCGGCGTCGGCCACGCCGAGCGCCCGTGACACGAGATCCAGTAGCACCTCGATGTCACCGTCGCCGAGGAGCGCCCGGGCGATCTCGCCGGACGCGTGCAGCCAGTCCCGGCTGCGCCGCGCCTCGTCGTACAGCCGGGCGTTCTCGATCGCCGTGCCGGCAGTGGCGGCCAGCGCGGTGACCAGTTCCTCGTCGTCGGCGTCGAAGCGGCCAGCGACCGGGTCGGCGAGGTACAACTCGCCGTACGCGGCCCCGCGGACCCGGATCGGGACGCCGAGGAACGACGTCATCGTCGGGTGGTGGCGCGGGAAGCCCTCCGCCCGCTCGTCCGCAGTCAGGTCATCGAGGCGGACGGGTCCGGGCAGGTCGAGTACGGCGCCGAGCAGGCCTCCGCCGCGGGGCAGCGCGCCGATCTTGCGGACGGTCCCGTCGTCCACGCCGCGGTGGACGAACTGCTCGAGCGAGCCGTCCGGGCCTAGCACGCCGAGCGCGCCGTAGCGCGACCCCACGAGGTCACACGCGACCCGGACGATGCTGGCCAGCACCGAGGTGAGCGAGAGGTCGTCGGTGATGCGGCGGTGCGCCTCGAGCAGCCCGCGCAGCCGCTCGGCATGCTCGGTGCGAGCAGATGGCCGATCCTGGCTGCTCATCAAGTGACGGTCCTTGCCCGAGCGGGTCAGCGACGCAGTGTGGGCGGATGGCTGTTTCGTCTGGGCCGCGCAATCGGCAACCGCTCGCACCGATCGGCGACCGCCCCCCGCGCGGCGCCGATGGGCAGTTGGCGGGACGGACCGGGGCTCGGTTGTCCCGGCCGTCCGCGTTTGACCCGCCTGAACACGATCTCGTGCCGGATTCGCCCGACCCAGGACACGACGGCCCGTAGTGCCGGGTCTTTGGTCCCGTGGGCGCCGCCGAGCCCGCGTGCGGCAGACTCGCGAGTTGAGCATCGTAGGGAGCACCAGCGACCACGCGGGCCCCACGGAAATCGTGGAGCGTTCGGTGCGCAACGATTTTCGTGGGTGCAGGTGCGGGGCAAGCCTGCGATGAGCGCTCGCGCGAAGAGCTAGGAGCATGAGCCATGCCGGAGACAGTGGAGATCGGCCTCGGCCGCAGCGCGCGCCGCGGTTATCACCTCGACGAGATCGCCCTGGTGCCGATGCGCCGAACCCGCGGCCAGGCGGCGGTGTCGACCGCCTGGCAGATCGACGCGCACGGCTTCGAGCTGCCGCTCGTCGCGGCGCCCTCCGACGCCGTCGTCTCGCCGCGCACCGCCGTCGAGGTCGAGCGGCTCGGCGGGCTGGCTGTCCTCGACGGCGAGGGCGTCTGGTGCCGCTACGACGACGCGGCGGCCGAGCTCGCCACCCTGACCGACGACACCGCGCAGCTCCAAGAGGTCTATGCCAAGCCGGTCTCGGCGGAACTGCTGCGCGCCCGGATCGCCGAGCTGCGCACGGCCGGCGTGCGCGTCGCGGTCCGGCTCTCGCCGCAGCACACCGCCGAACTCGCCCCGCACGCGCTGGCCGAGGGGGTGGACCTGCTCGTCATCCAGGGCACGGTGATCTCCGCGGAGCACGTCCGCCGCGAGAACGAGGGGAGCTCGCGACCCGAACATGGACACGGCGCCGGGGCAAGCTTGAATTTGAAGACGTTCATCGCCGACCTCGACGTGCCGGTCGTCGTCGGCGGCGTCAGCAACTACCAGACCGCGCTGCACCTGATGCGCACCGGCGCGGCCGGCGTGATCATCGGGTACGGCGCGCACCTCGGCTCGACCACGCACGCGGTGCTCGGCATCGAGACTCCGATGGCCACTGCCCTGATCGACGCAGCGGCCGCGCGGCGCGACTACCTGGACGAGACCGGCGGGCGCTACGTCCACCTGATCGCATACGGCGACATCTCCACCGGCGGCGACATCGCGAAGGCGCTCGCGTGCGGCGCGGACGCGGTGATGCTGGGCGAGGCTCTGGCCTGCGCGGTCGAGGCGCCCGGGGGCGGGCTGTACTGGGACGCGACCGCGTCGCACCCCCGCGTCCCGCGCTCGTCGGTCGTCGACTTCGCGTTCGGTGACGACGACCGGCCGACGCTCGAGGAGTTGCTCGTGGGACCGACCGCCGATCCCAGTGGGGAGCGCAACCTGTTCGGCGCACTACGTAGGGTCATGGGCAAGTGCGGTTACTCGACCGTCAAGGAGTTCCAGAAAGCAGAACTGATTGTGACCACCACCCGATGATCAAACTGGGCTACAAGGCGTCGAACGAGCAGTTCGGGCCGCAGGAACTGCTCGCCTACGGCGTGCTGGCCGAGGAGTGCGGCTTCGACTCGGTGTTCGTCTCCGATCACCTGCAGCCGTGGCGCCACGACGGCGGGCACGCGCCGTTCGCGATGACCTGGCTGGGCGCGCTCGGCGCCCGGACGTCGCGGATCACGATGGGGACGTCCGTCCTGACCCCGACCTTCCGCTACCACCCGGCGATCGTGGCGCAGGCGTTCGCCACACTCGGCTGCCTGTACCCGGGACGGGTGGTCCTCGGCGCCGGCAGCGGCGAGTCGATGAACGAGGTGCCGCTGGGCGTCGAATGGCCCGACGGCAAGGAGCGGTTCGCGCGTTTCCGCGAGGCGGTGAAGCTGATCCGCCGGCTCTGGACCGAGGAGCGGGTGAGCTTCGAGGGCGAGTACTACCGCACCGACAAGGCCACGATCTACGACCGTCCCGACCAGCCGGTGCCCATCTGGCTGGCGTCGTCCGGGCCGGCCGCGACGCGCTTCGCCGGGCGGCAGGGGGACGGGTGGATCACCACGTCCGGCAAGGACCCGGCGCTGTACACCGACACGCTGCTGCCGGCGATCGCCGAGGGCGCCGCTGCCGCCAACCGGTCGACCACGGACATCGAGATGATGATCGAGGTCAAGGTCTCCTTCGACCACGACCGCGACGAGGCGATGCGCGCCACGCACTTCTGGGGGGCGCTGGGGCTGACGCCTGAGCAGAAGTCCGGCGTGGAGGACCCGGTCGAGATGCAGCGGCTGGCCGACGAGCTGTCCGTCGAGCAGACCGCCAAGCGGTTCATCGTGTCGACCGATCCCGACGAGCACGTCGCCGCGATCAAGCGCTACGTCGACCTGGGCTTCACGCATCTGGTGTTCCACGCGCCGGGCCCGGACCAGGCGAAGTTCCTCCGGCTGTACGGCGAAGAAATACTCCCGCGGCTGCGCAACTTGTGACCGTCATGCCGACTGCCGCGTCCTCGTCCGCGCTGCGGCGGGCCCTGCGGCGGGCCCGGGACGGCGTGGCGCTCGACGCGACCGAGGCGGAGCTCCTGCTTTCGGCCCGCGGCGACGAGCTGGCCGACCTCTGCGCCTCCGCGGCCCGGGTCCGCGACAGGGCCTGGCCGACGCCGGCCGGCCGGGCGTGATCACCTACTCGCGGAAGGTGTTCATCCCGCTGACCCGGCTGTGCCGGGACCGCTGCCACTACTGCACGTTCGCGACCACGCCGCACCGGCTGCCCGCGCCGTTCCTGTCGCCCGACGAGGTGCTGGCCGTCGCCACGGCAGGGCGCGGCGCTGGGCTGCAAGGAGGCGCTGTTCACCCTCGGCGACCGTCCGGAGGAGCGGTGGCCGGCCGCCCGCGAGTGGCTGGACGCGCACGGCTACGACTCGACGCTCGCCTACGTGCGGGCCATGGCGATCATGGTCCTGGAGCGGACCGGGCTGCTGCCCCACCTCAACCCGGGTGTCATGGCTGGGCGGAGCTGCAGCGGCTCAAGCCGGTGGCGCCGTCGATGGGGATGATGCTCGAGACGACGTCGCGCCGGCTGTTCGAGGACCCGGGCGGGGCGCACTACGGCTCGCCGGACAAGGACCCGGCCGTCCGCCTGCGGGTGCTCGAGGACGCCGGGCGGATCGCGATGCCGTTCACGACCGGCCTGCTGGTCGGCATCGGCGAGACGCCGGCCGAACGGGTCGAGACGCTGTTCGCGATGCGCCGCGTCGCCCGCGCGTACGGCGGCATCCAGGAGGTGATCATCCAGAACTTCCGGGCGAAGCCGGACACGGCAATGGCGCGGATGCCGGACGCCGAGCTGGGCGACCTGGCCGCGACCGTCGCCGTCGCCCGACTGATGCTCGGCCCGCGCATGCGGATCCAGGCGCCGCCGAACCTGGTAGGCCGACGAATGCGGGCTGCTGCTCGAGGCGGGCATCGACGACTGGGGCGGGGTGTCGCCGCTGACGCCCGACCACGTGAACCCCGAGCGGCCGTGGCCGCAGATCGAGCTGCTGGCCGCGCGGACGGCGGAGGCGGGTTCGAGCTCGTCGAGCGGCTGACCGCATACCCGGCTTACGTCTCGGGCGAGCCGTGGCTCGACCCGCGGGTGTGCCGCACGTGGCTGCGCTCGCCGACCCCGCGACGGGCCTGGCTCGCGCCGACGCGCCGCTGGTCGGCCGGCCATGGCAGGAGCCCGACGACTCGTGGCACAGCGCCGGCCGCACCGATCTGCACACCGCGATCGACACCGACGGGCGCACATCCGACCGGCGCACCGACTTCGACAGCGTCTACGGCGACTGGGCCACCGTGGCCACCGAGGCCAAACGCACCGGCGCTCCGGTGCGGCTCGCTGCCGACGTCGCTGCCGCCCTGCGCTCGGCCGAACGCGACCCGGGCGGCCTGTCGGACGCCGACGCCCTGGCGTTGCTGCATGCCGATGGTGTGGAGCTCGACGCGGTCGCGGCACTGGCGGACCGGCTGCGCGCGGACGTGGTCGGCGAGGACGTCACCTACGTCGTCAACCGGAACATCAACTTCACCAACGTCTGCTACACCGGCTGCCGGTTCTGCGCGTTCGCGCAGCGCCGCACCGACGCCGACGCGTACACGCTGTCGATGGACGAGGTCGGCAACCGAGCCGAGGAGGCGTGGCAGCTCGGCGCCACCGAGGTGTGCATGCAGGGCGGCATCCATCCGGATCTGCCGGGCACCGCGTACTTCGACATCGCGCGGGCGGTGAAGTCGCGGGTGCCGGACATGCACGTCCACGCGTTCAGCCCGATGGAGGTCGTCAACGGCGCGTCGCGCACCGGGCTGTCGATCCGCGACTGGCTGCTCGCCGCGAAGCAGGCCGGCCTCGACACCATCCCGGGTACCGCGGCCGAGATCCTCGACGACGACGTGCGCTGGCTTCTGACCAAGGGCAAGCTGCCGGCCCGCGAGTGGATCGAGGTGGTCACGACCGCGCACTCGCTGGGCATTCGCAGCAGCTCGACGATGATGTACGGCCACGTCGACAACCCGTCCCACTGGCTGGGCCATTTCCGGACGCTGGCCCGCATCCAGGACGAGACGGGTGGCTTCACCGAGTTCGTCGCGCTGCCGTTCATCCACACCAACGCGCCGATCTACCTGGCCGGCGTCGCGCGGCCCGGCCCGACCACTCGCGAGAACCGCGTGGTGCACGCGATGGCGCGCATCCTGTTGCACGGGCGCATCGACAACATCCAGTGCTCGTGGGTGAAGCTCGGCGCTGAAGGCTCGCGGCTGCTCCTCAGCGGTGGCGTGAACGACCTCGGCGGCACGCTCATGGAGGAGACCATCAGCCGGATGGCCGGCAGTCAGCACGGGTCGGCGAAGACCGTCGCCCAGCTGCACGAGATCGTCGACGGGCTACCCGGCCGCTCGACGCGCCAGCGGCTCACCGACTACGGCGAGGTGCCCGCCGAGCGGCTCGCGGTGGCGGGCCGGTTCACCGGCGTGCTGCCGAGCCTCGAGATCCGCGCCGGCTGAGCGCGGCGCCTCGCTACTTGATGTGCACGCCCACCCTCGTGCCGGCGGGCCGCTCCTGGTTCGGCTTGACGCTCTGCCACGTGACGTGCCGCTTGCTCCGGTGCGACTTCGGAACCCCTGATCTTGCCGAGCGTGCAGGCAGCCTTGCGCAACAGCTTCTTGGCCTGGGCCAGCGTCTTGTGCTCGAGCTTCGGCACCGTGCAGGTTGTGAGAATCGGCGCCCACACGGCCATGGTCGAGTCGTCGGCCGTCGCGGTGACCTGTTCGGCCTTGCCCGAGCCGTCGGCCTTGCGGATGAACAACTGGCGATACCCCGCACCGGGCATGTTGCCGCTGGCCCACGCGCTGTAGAGGATCTCCTTGCCCGGACCCGGAGATCAGCTTGTGGGCGTGCCTGCCCTGGCGGTCGCCGATCTTGATCGTGACCTTGGGCGGGTCGACCGTCGTGTCGACCGTCTCGAACGCCATCTGGTTTCCGGTCGGCGAGAACGTCGGGAACGCGCCACCCGGCACGATGAGGTGTTCGCTGCCGCGCGCGCCGGGCTTGGCCTCGTATAGACCGCCGGTGTAGCGGTCGTAGTAGGCGATCACCGGCGGGTAGGAGCCCGCCCCCGCGGCCGGTGCCCGAGCCACACTCACCAGTGCGCTCACCGCGAGCAGCGCCGCGACGATCGCCGCCGTGTGCCTGCGGGTCCCGCCGTCGAGGCGATCTGATCGCCCTGCCGCGTCCACTTTGCCACCGCTGATTCCCATGGTGTCCCCCGGCCTCGTCGCGAATCCGTGCGCCAACCTGTGTCGACGATGCATGGTTCCCGCGTGGCGTGAACCGACCGTCGCACGGACGTGAGACGGCAGGACGATTCCGGCAAGCACGGCCATATCGCTACCAAGCAGCCGGACGGGCACACCGAACCGAGGGCAGCGCCGCGCGCAGCGCCTGGCGTGGGGGGCAGAGCGGATGCCGGGTGCGTCGGTGAGTCCAGCGTGGTTCACGTCGTTACGACCCGCCCCCGCGTACTTTGCTGAGCTGTGGGATGGAATGCGACACAGCTGCCGGACCTGACCGGGTTGACTGCGATCGTCACGGGCGCCAACTCGGGCATCGGGTTCCACACGACCAAGCAGCTGGCCGCGCACGGGGCGAGGATCGTCATGGCCTGCCGCAACGTCGAGGCGGGCACGGCCGCAGCGGCCACCATGCGTGTGGGCGGCGCGGTGAGCGTTGCCAAGCTGGACCTCGCCTCGTCGGCGTCGGTGCGCGAATTCGTCGAGGGGTGGGAAGGCCCGCTGGATCTGCTGATCAACAACGCCGGCGTGATGGCCCCGCCGAAGCTGTCGATGACGATGGACGGGTTCGAGCGGCAGTTCGGGACGAACCATCTCGGGCACTTCATCCTCACCGGCCTGCTGCTGCCCTCGCTCGTCGCGTCCGGTCGGGGTCGGGTCGTCACCGTGGCGTCGATCGCGCACCACGGCGGCACCGAGGCCGTCCTCGAAGGCAACCTCGGCGACGGATACAACCCGCAGAAGACCTACTCCAACTCCAAGCTCGCGAACCTGCTGTTCGCGCTGGAGCTGCACCGTGAGCTCACCGCGCACGGGGTGCCCGTGACCTCCACGGCGGCGCATCCCGGCGTCTCGGCCACCGGCCTCGTCGGCGACCGCGAGGGGATGGGCGCGAGCTCTTTCATGCGCACCGTCGGGCCGGTCTTCGTCAAGATCTTCACGCAGTCCGCCGCAGCCGGCGCGCGGGCGGTCCTCTACGCGGCCGCCGAGGCCGAGCCGGGTTCCTACACCGGGCCGCAGCGACTCGGCGAGACTCGCGGGCCGATCGGCCCGGCGCGGCTGTCGACGTTCGCGCAGGACGAGAAGCTCGCCCGCCGCCTCTGGCAGGTCAGCGAGGAGATGACCGGCCTGCGCTACGAGTGGGAGCCATAGCCGTACGCTTGTGCAGAGGCGGAGGAGGCGCGAGATGTCGGAGTCGGCACTGGTCGAGCGCCCAATGTCTTGGGAGGAGTACGAGGCGCTGGGCCCGGACGTTCCAGGGGAGTACATCGATGGACGGCTCGTCGTGACGCCGCTACCGACGCAGTTGCACCAGCTCGCGTGCCAGCGACTCATCCAAGCCTTGTCGGCCGCGGTCCCCGAGGGCTATCGCGTCATCGGGAGCTGGGGCTGGAAGGCCGGCCGCGACGAATACGGACCCGACGTCATGGTGTATCCGGTCACGTCCGACAACGTCAGGTTCACCGGCGTGCCCGCGCTGGTCATCGAGGTGCTCTCCAGCAACCGCGGCTACGACCTGGTGACGAAGTCGGCCAAGTACGCAGCGGCCGGCCTGCCGCACTACTGGATCGTCGACCCGCGCGAGCACGCGATGG
Source organism: uncultured Actinomycetota bacterium (assembly GCA_963797455.1). Taxonomy (GTDB): domain Bacteria; phylum Actinomycetota; class Actinomycetes; order Mycobacteriales; family Jatrophihabitantaceae; genus Jatrophihabitans. The sequence goes on from CAWCPK010000003.1 coordinate 272,423, forward strand.
TCGCCTTCGAGCTGGTCGACGGCACGTACCACGAGGTCGTCCAGTACGACTCGGGCAGCGTCGAGCTGAACCTCGGGATCGCCACGATCAACCTCGACATCGACGCGGTGCTGGCTGAGTGAACGCCGATCTCGTCCTCGTCGTCGACTACGGGGCGCAGTACGCGCAGCTGATCGCCCGCCGGGTGCGCGAGGCGCACGTCTACTCCGAGATCGTCCCGAGCTCGTTGCCGGTCGCCGAGCTGCTCGCCCGCAAGCCGAAGGCGATCATCCTGTCCGGCGGCCCGGCGTCGGTGTACGCCCCGGGAGCACCGCAGACCGACCCCGCGCTGTTCGCCGCCGGCGTGCCGGTCTTCGGCATCTGCTACGGCTTCCAGGCGATGACGCAGGCGCTGGCCGGCGAGGTCGCGCGCACCGGCGGCTCGGAGTTCGGCCGCACGACGCTGAGCGTCGTCGAGCCGGGCGTGCTGCTGCGCGGCCTGCCGGCGACACAACAGGTCTGGATGAGCCACGGCGACGCGGTGACTCTCGCCCCACCCGGCTTCACCGTGACCGCCGGCACTGCGGGCACGCCGATCGCCGCGTTCGAGGACGTCAGCCGCGGGCTCGCCGGCGTGCAGTTCCACCCGGAGGTGCTGCACACCGAGCACGGACAGGCGATCCTGCGGCACTTCCTCTACGACATCGCCGGCGCGCGGCCGTCCTGGACCGAGGCGAACATCATCGACGAGCAGGTCGACGCGATCCGTGCGCAGGTCGGCGGCAAGCAGGTGATCTGCGGGCTGTCCGGCGGCGTCGACTCGGCGGTCGCGGCCGCGCTCGTGCAGCGCGCGGTCGGCGACCAGCTCACCTGCGTCTTCGTCGATCACGGCCTGCTGCGCGCCGGCGAGGCCGAGCAGGTCGAGCGGGACTTCGTCGCCGCCACCGGCGTCCGGCTCGAGGTCGTCGAGGCGCAGGACCGGTTCCTCGGCGCGCTCGCCGGCGTCACGCGACCCGGAGGAGAAGCGCAAGATCATCGGACGGGAGTTCATCCGGGTCTTCGAGGCGGCCGCGCGCGAGATCGTCGCCGCCGGCGAGTCGGTGGAGTTCCTCGTGCAGGGCACGCTGTACCCGGACGTCGTCGAGTCCGGCGGCGGCACCGGCACCGCGAACATCAAGAGCCACCACAACGTCGGCGGGCTGCCCGACGACCTGCAGTTCGCGCTGGTCGAGCCACTGCGCACGCTGTTCAAGGACGAGGTCCGCAGGGTTGGCGAGCAGCTCGGGCTGCCCGCCGCGATCGTGTGGCGCCAGCCGTTCCCCGGCCCCGGCCTCGGCGATCCGGATCGTCGGCGAAGTCACCGCCGAGCGCCTCGACGTCCTGCGCCGTGCCGACGCCATCGCCCGTTCCGAGCTGTCCGCCGCCGGCCTGGACCGCGACATCTGGCAGTGCCCGGTCGTGCTGCTCGCCGACGTGCGCTCGGTGGGCGTGCAGGGCGACGGACGGACCTACGGACATCCCGTCGTGCTGCGTCCGGTGTCGAGCGAGGACGCGATGACCGCCGACTGGACGCGCGTCCCGTTCGACGTGCTCGAGACGATCTCGACCCGGATCACCAACGAGGTCCGCGAGGTGAACCGCGTCGTCCTCGACCTCACCTCGAAGCCGCCCGGCGACCATCGAGTGGGAGTAGGCCTGACCCCAACGTGAATACCCCCCGCGCCACGTCCTGGTGTGGCGCAGGGGGTATTCAGCGTGTTCAGGCGTTGACCCGGTCGCCCGGGACCTCCTCCAGCTCGTCCCAACCGTCGTCGGCCGGCTCGAACGAGACCCGCGGCGTGATGCGGTCCAGCCACTTCGGGAAGTACCAGTTCGCCCGCCCGAGCAGGTGCATCAGCGCCGGCACGAGGATGGTCCGCAGGATGAACGCGTCGATGAAGATCGCGCTCGCCAGCCCGATGCCGATCAGCTTGACGACGCGGTCGTCGCCGAGGACGAATCCGCCGAACACCGCGATCATGATGATCGCCGCGGCGGTGATGATCCCGCCCGTTTCGGCCTGGCCGACGGTGATCGCGCGCTTGTTGTTGCGGGTGTGCACCCACTCCTCGTGCATCCGGCTGACGAGAAAGACCTGGTAGTCCATCGACAGACCGAACAGGATCGCGAAGAACAGCACCGGCGCGAACGCCTCGATAGGTCCTCCCTTGCCGATGCCGAGCGCCTCGGCCCCCCAGCCCCACTGGAAGATCGCGACGATCACGCCGAACGACGCGCCCGCGGCGAACAGGTTCATCAGTGCGGCCGTCAACGGCACGAGCAGGCTGCGGAACGCGATCATCAGCAGCAGGAAGGACAGCAGCACGACGGCACCGATGAACAGCGGCATCTTGCTCGCCAGCACGTGCGTGAAGTCGACGAACACCGCGGTCTCGCCGTACACGTACACATGGTCGGCGGTGCCGTCGTACAGCGGGGGCAGCACGTCGTCGCGTAGCTGGTTCACCAGATCGGTGGTCTTGGCGTCCTGCGGCGAGGTGGTCGACTTGATCGACACGAGCGCGATGTTGTCGGTGAGCGGCTGTGCCGGCACGTAGACGCTCGTCGGGTCGACGTTGTCGACGGTGCGGACGGCGTCGCCGACCTGCTGGGCGAGCTGCTGCACGTCCGGGCCGCTGACGACCAGGGTGAGCGTGGAGTTGTAGCCGACGCCGAAGCCCTCGGCGATCAGGTCGTAGCCGGTGCGGGTCGTCGTGCCGGCCGGGTCGTTGCCCTGGTCGGCCTCGCCCATCCGCATCGAGAAGAACGGGACGGCCAGGGCGAGGATCACCGCGCCCGCGCCGGCGCCGAGCAGCAGCTTGCGGCGCGCGACGAGACCCGACCACCGTGCCCAGATTCCGACGCGCTGCCGCGGCACGTACGTCCCGGCGCGGAGCGCGCGCCGCTGCCGGCGGGGCAGCACCTTCAGCCCGAGGAAGCTGAGCAACGCGGGCAGCAGCGTGAGCGAGGCGATCATGGTGAGGCTCACCGCCACCGAGACGCCGATCGCCATGCCGTAGAAGAAGCTCACGCCGAGCGCGATGAGACCGAGCATGGCGATGCAGACGGTGGTGCCGGCGAACAGCACGGCGCGCCCGGAGGTGTTGATGGCGAGCGCGATCGAGTCCGGGACGCTCATGCCGTTGAGCAGGTTCCGGCGATGCCGCGTGACGATGAACAGCGCGTAGTCCACCCCGACGCCGATGACCATCAGCTGGGCGAGCTCGGGCGTCACGTTCGACACGCCCATCGCGTGGCTGAGCAGCCCGATCAGGCCGAGCCCGCTCGCCAGCGCGGCGACGGCGCTCGCGAGCGGCAGGGCGACGGCGCCCGCGGTGCGGAACACGAGAGCGAGGATCACGAGCGCGGCGAGGAAGCCCAGCACCTCCGGCGGGATGCCGCCCTGGTTGCTGCCCTGACCCTGGAACGCGTTGCCGGTGAACTCGACCTGCAACTGGCCGGAGTCGAGCTTGTGCAGGGAGTCGTACACCCGGTCGATAGCGTTCTGGTCGTACTGGCCGCCGCCCTCGAAGGTGATGTCGACGAGGCCGATGGACGGGTCCTTGGTCGAGATCAGCTTGGGGTTGGCCGACCCGGGTTGCAGGGTGCCGCCCGCCGAGCAGTCGATGGTGCCCCATCCGGACGAGACCCCGGTCACCGTGGAGTTCGCGCCGCACAGTCTCTCCAGCGCGGCCACGACGCCCGGCGGCGCAGTCCGGACCGTCCCGGACTTGGCGTGGACGACCATGATGCCGTCGATGCCGTTCTGGTTGTCCTGCCCGCTGTTCTTGAGCAGGGTCGAGACGGTGTTGGTCTCGGTGTGCGGCAGCTTGAACTCGTCGCGGTAGTCAGCGCCGCCGAGCGACGTCGACAGGCCTTGCGCGAGCAGGATGAAGGCCAGCCAGGCGCCGACGATCCACCAGCGGTGGCGAACGGCGAAACGCGCGAGGGACTGCATCAAGAACTCCAAACAGGTAGGACGGGCAGCGCCCGATAGGAGGCGCCGATCGGATGGTGGTCGCGCGACCTTGCACGGGGCTGGCACCGGCCTGGCACCGCCCGTCGGGGACGGCCGCGCTCAGCGGTGGTCGACGGTGATGTTGCCGTCGGCGAGGTGGACGTCGACCGTGATCGGCGCGCCCTGCGCCGCAGTCGGTGGGCTCACGGTGCGGCTGATGCCGACGCCGCTGTGGTCGCGCCCGTGACCCCGAACTGATGGCCGTCGACGTGCAGCACACCGATGTGGATGTTGGCGAGCACGGTCAGGTTCATCGCCTTGGGCGCGATGATCTGCACCTGCCCCGCCGCCATCGTCACGTCGATCGTGCGCGGCCCGGTCTGGGGCGGCAGCGAGCGCAGGTCGAGGATGCCCTGCCCGAATGCGAGCTGGTACTCCGAGGACGGCACGGTGGTGGGCTTCCATTCGCGCTGCCCGACGCCGTCGTGCAGGCTCGCGTGGCTGCCGGCGAATGCGATCACGCCGGCTACGGTCGGGATGAGCAGCGGCGCCATGCTCAGCGGCGTGCGGCGCGAGACGAGTCCGACGAGCAACCCGACGCCGAGAATGCCCAGCACCGTCCAGAAGTACACCTGCAACTCGATGCCGTTGACGCCGTCGATAATGCCGAGCACGGTCAGCGTCACCGCGAGGGTGACGAGCATCGCGATCCGGATCGGCAGCGAGCGCCGGCGCCGGCGCCGGGACGCCTCGCGCGCATCGTCGAACCAGCTGCGCGCGTCGCGTACCCAGGTCGGCTGGCCGGCGGCGTCCTCCGGCCCGCCCTTCGTCAGATCGACCGGAGCGTCGCCAGGAGCGTCGCCAGGAGCGTCGGACGGCGGCGTCGGCGGCGATGCGGTGCGGGTCGCCTGCAGCTCGCGGCGGGTGAAGATCACGACGAGCAGCACGACGACTGCGATCACGGGGAAGAACGGACCGGGTGCCCACCAGCTGAAGGCGACGGCCCAGAGGAACAGCCCGGCGAGGATCGCGGCGAGCCACATCGGAAAGCGGCGCCGGCGCATCCAGGCGATGAAGCCGTCGATCGGCGCGTGCTCGGTGCCGGCCTCGGGAATCGCGGCCCAGGCGAGCAGGTACGCGAGGATCCCGGCGCCACCGAAGAACGCCGCCGTCGCGAACAGGACCCGGAACAGCACCGGGTCGAGGGCGAAGTAGTCGCCCAGCCCGCTGCACACTCCGGCGGCGACGCGGTTGGTCCGGTTACGGCGCAGCATGCGGCGTCCAGAGGTGGGGGGCGGTGCGGAGTACCCGCTGATGGTGTCACTCGTGGTCATGGACTGAGCCTCCCGCCTCGACGTCGTCGGCGACATCGGGTGGCGCCCCCATCCCTACCCTGATGCCGGGCCGGAAACCCAGGGGTCAGTACCTGATGCGGTTTGCGGGCCCAGCCCGCAATCATGGAAGAGTGACTACCGCAGCCGAGCCGACGCGCCGCCTCTACCGGCGCCCGGACCTCGGCATCCTCGGCGGCGTCGCCACCGGAATCGCCGAGCACGTCGGCGTCCCCACGAAGTACATCCGGCTGGCCTTCGTCTTCCTCTCCTTCGCGGGGGGCCTCGGCGTCGCGCTGTACGGCGCCTACCTGATCGTCCTCCCGCCGGCCCCCGACGCCGGACGCGGGAAGCTGCCGGCATGGCTGGAGTACATTCTCGGCCGCCGTCGCCGCTGTCGCCGCCGTCGGCATTGCCGCCACGCGGCTGCCGCAGGGCGGGCTGTTCGCCCCGATCCTGCTGGCCTGCCTCGGTGGCGCGCTCATCTGGCGGCAGGCGTCCGAGCCGGACCGCGCCCTGTTGCGCAGCCGGGCGCGGACCTCGCTCGAAGCGGGCGGCCGCGATCGGCTGGGCCGCGTCCGGCTGACGGCCGGCGCCACGCTCATCGTCGCCGGCGGGGTGTGGGCGCTCGCCCGCGCCGACTTCTCCGCCTTCCGCGACGGGATCCTCGCGGTGCTCGTCACCGTCGTCGGCCTCGCGCTCATCTCCGGGCCGTGGTGGATGCGGATGGCGGCGCAGCTGTCCACCGAGCGTGCCGAGCGGATCCGCTCGCAGGAGCGTGCCGACATCGCCGCACACCTGCACGACTCCGTCCTCCAGACGCTCGCCCTCATCCAGCGCAACGCCGCCTCGCCCCGCGAGGTCGCCCGGCTCGCCCGCGGCCAGGAACGCACGCTGCGCACCCTGCTCTACGGCGACCGCACCGCGTCCGGGCAGTTCGGCGACGAACTGCGCACCGCCGCTGCCGAGGTGGAGGACGCTTACGCGGTGACCGTCGACGTGGTGCTGGTCGGCGACGCGCCCCTGGACGCCGATCTGTCGGCGGTCGCGGCGGCGACGCGCGAGGCGCTAGTCAACGCGGCCAAGCACTCCGGCGTGGAAGCGGTGAGCGTGTACGCCGAGCTCGAGCCGGACGAGGTCAGCGTGTTCGTGAAGGATCGCGGAGTGGGGTTCGAGATGGACGAGATCGCCGACGACCGGCAGGGCATCCGCGGCTCGATCATCGGACGGGTCGAACGGCACGGCGGCACCGTGCGAGTGACGAGCAGCAAGGGCGGCGGCACAGAGGTCGAGCTGAGGATGAAGAGATGAGTACCCGGGTAGTGCTGGTCGACGACCACGCGATGTTCCGCACCGGCGTCCGCGCCGAGCTCGGCAGCCGCGTCGATGTCGTGGGCGAGGCGGGCACTGTGGCCGAGGCCGTCGCCGTCATCACCGAGACGCACCCGGATGTCGTGCTGCTCGACGTGCACATGCCCGACGGCGGTGGGCTTGCGGTGTTGGAGACGGTGTCCAAGCAGCAGCCGGACACCCGGTTCCTCGCACTGTCGGTGTCCGACGCCGCCGAAGACGTCATCGCGATCATCCGCGCGGGCGCTGCCGGCTACGTCACCAAGACCATCTCCGCCGACGACCTCGCCGCCGCCATCACCCGAGTGGCGGACGGCGACGTCGTGTTCAGTCCGCGGCTGGCCGGCTTCGTCCTCGACGCCTTCCGGGACGCCCCTTCGGTGCCGTCGATCGATCCCGAGATCGACCTGCTGACGCCGCGCGAGCGTGAGGTGCTGCGGCTGCTCGCCCGCGGCTACGCCTACAAGGAGATCGCGTCCGAGCTGTTCATCTCGATCAAGACGGTCGAGACCCATGCGTCGAACGTGCTGCGCAAGCTGCAACTGTCGAACCGTCACCAGCTCACCCGCTGGGCCGCGGACCGCCGGATGTTGTGACCCGGAAACTCACGCTCGCCGGCGCGTGCGCGCGTGCCGCCCGCGGTGCGGACGAGCCAGGGCCGCGCCGAGGATCAGCAGCAGTCCCACGAGGACCAGTGTCGAGCCGCCGAACAGCAGCTGGGAGGTGTCGCTGCCCGTGGCGGCTACCGCGGCCGAAGAACTCGCCGACGGCGACGGAGCGGGCGAGGTCGTCGACGGCGCGGGCGAGGAGGACGTCGGGGGCGCCGCCTGCTTCAGCTCGAACGCGCCGCTGTCTCTGGCCGCACCCTGCGGGCGGCTGACTGCCCGTTGGTCGGTCGGGTCGGCCGGATCGAAGCTGGTGGGCACGAGGTCGACGGCCGGGCTGCCGGCCAGCAGCGCCTGGGTCTGCGAGAAACCGCCGTTGTCGGCCAGTGGCGCGAGCTGCGGATCGGTGTCGGTGAGGTCGCCGGTCGCAGCCAGCGCGCAGGTGTTCGCGTCGTCGATGCTGTAGCCGTGGCTGGTGATCGTGTTCGCGGTGTCGCAGTTCTGCGGGTCGTTGGCCGCCACGATGATGGCGCCGATGTCGAGAGTGTCGGTGCCGAACTCGAGATCGAGCCCGCCGCCCTTGCCGTCGGTCGCGGTGTTGTCGGTGATCGTGGCGAAGGCGACGTCGGCGTGGCTCGACCGACCCACGCCGATCCCGCCGCCGTTGGTGGCCGTGTTGGCGGCGATGGTGGTGTTGCTGATCAACGTGTCGGTCGTCTGGACGTAGATGCCGCCACCCTCTGCGTCCGCGCTGTTGTCAGCGACCAGCGCCCGGTCGATGGACGCGCCGTCGCCCACGGCCAGGATGCCCCCGCCGTCGCCGCCGCCGTCGCCCGCGTTTGCCGAATTGCCGGTGACGACGGCGTCGGTGAAGTTGGGGGTGCCGCCAGGCAGGCCGATGATGGCGGCGGGCCGGATGGCGGCGGGCCGGGCGGCGGGTTGTGCGGCGCTCGAGAAGGCAAAGATTCCGCCGCCGTCGACGGCGCTGTTATCGGTCACAGCCAGGTGGTCGAAGGTGAGATCGCCGGTCCCGTTCACGTCTACCGACAGGCCGCCGCCGTCGCTGCCGGCGTCATTGCCGGTGCTGGTCACCTCGTCGAACGTGACGCTGTTGCTGGTCGTCTGGCCCGAGATCGCGATGCCGCCGCCCTCGCCCCCCGCCGTGTTTCCCTCGCCCCTGCCGGAGCCGCCGACCGTGGAGTTCGTGAGCGTGATGGCGGCGCCCGGGTCGTTGCCCTGGAGGCCGATCCAGATTCCGCCGCCGTTATCGTCCGCGTGGTTGCCGGTGACCGTGAGCCCGTCGGCAGTGAGCGTGGCGGCCCGCACCGCCAGGCCGCCGCCGTTGGCGCTGCCCTCGCAGTCGAGGGCCTCGTTGCCGGTGAGCACCACCTTGCTCAGCGACAACGTGGAACCGACATCTTCGAGGATCCCGCCGCCGTCGCCGCAGATATCACCGTTGGTGACCGTCAACTTGCTGATCGAGACGTCACCGGCGTCGCCGCTCTCGATGCGGAATATCCGGCCCTCGCCGTCGCCGTCGATGACCGTGTTGGCCACGCCGTTGCCGGTGATGGTCATGCCGTTGTCGATCTCGATGTCGCCGACGACCACGATGGACTGGCCGTTGATGCTCGCGGCGAAGGTGATGGTGCTCCCCGCGTCGTCCGCGTTGGCCTCCTCGACAGCGGCCCGCAACGTGCAGGTCTCGTTGGAGGTCGCGCAGACGCCGTCACCGACCGTCGCGTCGCCCTGGTCGCCGACGTCATCGACGACGTAGTTGCCGGCCGGCGTCGCGAACGCCGGCTGGGCCGGCACGAAGACGAGCACCAGCAGGGCAGCACTGACAAGTGTTACGACACGGCGCATGACCGTCCCCCTTTTGACGGAGGCGAAGACTAGCACCGGTTGTGCCGGCTTGCCGAGGTATGCCCCGAGGGTTGGCCGAAGGGGCAATGGTCGCAGTGGGCGATATGCGCGGGTTCGTCCTCGTGCTCCGAGCCGGGCCCAAGGTCCCGCAACAAAGATCGCCGGCACCTCGTCAATACAACTAGGGATCTCGGACGACGTGGGGGAGGCGCATGGTGCACGGGTTCGGGCGCGGGCACGGCGTGGTTGGCACCGTGCTCGCGGTCGTCGCGATGTCGGCCGTCTGGGCTGGGGTGGCGCCGGCCCGTGCCACCCCGGCGTCCGCGTGCCCGAGCGTCTCGTACGGCCTGCACCGCTACGCACCCGGCTCGGGCAAGGTCGTCGCGTTGACGTTCGACGACGGACCGGGACGCTCCACCGCCCGGATCATCCGGATCCTGTCCGACGCGCACGTCGAGGCGGCGTTCTTCAACATCGGTGCGAGCGAGGCGGGCGCCGGATCGGTCGTGCACGTCGAGCAACGCCATGGGTTCACCCTGGGTGACCACACCTGGGACCACCAGGATCTCACCACGCTGGACGCCCCCGGGCAGGCGAGCGAGATCGATCGGGAGCGCGCCAAGGAGGCGTCGATCACCGGCGCCTACCCGTGCCTGCTCCGCCCGCCGAACGGGAGCTACAACTCGACCACGCTGCACCTCGCGCAGGAGCGCGGCATGCGGGTCTGGGACTGGTCGGTGGACACGGAGGACTGGAAGGCGGCCGGCTCGGACGACCAGTACTGGGTCGATCGCATCGTCTCGCGCGCCGAGGCCGGCGGCGAAATGCGGAACCCGGTGATCCTGATGCACAACCAGGCCGGCGGGAACCCGGCGACGGTGCAGGCGCTGCCGACGATCATCAGGTACTACAAGGCGCGTGGCTACCGGTTCGTCGACCTCTACGGCCGCACCGGGCATCCGGTCGTCAAACGCCGCTCGACGACCAGTGGAAGGACGACCGGCGGCACCCGGGTTACCGTCACCGGACACGGTTTCCTGGGCGTCCTAGCCGTCCGGTTCGGCGCCGGCTTGGGTACTTCGATCAAGGTGGAGTCGAACACCAGGCTGCTGGTGACTAGCCCACGGCACCGGCCGGGCGTCGTCAATATCCGGGTCGTGACGACGTTCGGGACGTCGCCGTTGGTCGCCGCGGATCGGTTCAGATATCTGAGCACCTAGCGCGGTGATCAGGAGCGCGTGCCGCGGCAGACCTGGAGGACGGCGTCGGCCAGCGCCGGGCCGTGCGGGCCGAGGGCGGCGCGGTAGCTGCCGAGGATGACGCGTTCCCGGCCGAGCTCGACCCGCGTGCCGCCGGCGTTCACGCGCGCGGCCTGGATGCGGTTGGACAGCCGGGCGCGCTCGGCGACGAGCCGGACGATCGCCTCGTCGAGCGCGTCGATCTGCCCGCGCAGTACCGGGATCTCCTCGGCGACAGCCGAAATCGGAGCGGCGGCGACAGCCGAAATCGGAGCGGCGGCGGCAGCCGAAATCGGAGCAGCGGCGGCCTGGGTCTGCTCGGCCGCGGGAGTGGCGGTGGTCATCGTGATCCCTCTCGAGTGGCGGCCCGGCCCGGCATGACAAACGCCCCGGGTTCCGGCCCGGGGCGTCAGTTGGCTAGTTGGCGTCAGCCAGCAACAGGCACCGGGGATCGGTACCCATAAAAGAACCGGTTGCTGCGCACGGCTCGATGGTGGCACGGAATCCCGCCATGCGGCAACTCGGTCCCGGTACGTGAGACGGGGTCGTCAGCCTCCGCACGTAGGCTTGGTAGCGAGATGAATCAGCCTGTCGACGCGCTGTTCGCGGCCCCGGACGACGGCGGCGAACGTTCGCGTCCGCGCACTCGCCTTGCCGTAGATCCGGCCACCCTGCTCGACGGGCTGAACCCGCAGCAGCGGGCGGCCGTCGTCCATCACGGCGGGCCGCTGCTGATCGTCGCCGGCGCGGGTTCGGGCAAGACCCGGGTGCTGACGCACCGCGTCGCGTACCTGCTCGCCGAGCGCGGCGCGACGCCGGGGCAGATCCTCGCGATCACGTTCACGAACAAGGCCGCAGGAGAGATGAAGGAGCGCGTCGCTGCGCTGGTCGGCCCTCGCGCTCGCACGATGTGGGTGTCGACGTTCCACTCGATGTGCGTGCGGGTGCTGCGCGCCGAAGCCAAGACGCTCGAGCTGAAGGCGTCGTTCTCGATCTACGACGCCGACGACTCGAAGCGGTTGATGACGTTGGTCGGCCGCGAGCTCGACCTCGACCCCAAGCGCTACCCGGCGCGCTCGCTGGCCGCGCAGATCAGCAACCTGAAGAACGAGCTGGTCACCCCCGAGGCGTGGGCCGACAAGGCGGGCACCGCCCCCGAGAAGGTGCTCGCCGACGCCTACCTGCGCTACCAGGCCCGGCTGCGCGATGCGCACGCGCTGGACTTCGACGACCTGATCATGACGACGGTCGAGTTGCTGCAGGACCACCCTGACATCGCCGAGCAGTACCGGCGGCGGTTCCGGCACGTCCTCGTCGACGAGTACCAGGACACCAACCACGCGCAGTACATGCTGGTGCGCGAGCTGACGATGGGCGCCGAACCAGCCGAACTTGCGGTCGTCGGCGACGCCGATCAGTCGATCTACGCGTTCCGCGGCGCGTCCATCCGCAACATTCTCGAGTTCGAGCGCGACTACCCGGACGCCACGACGATCATGCTCGAGCAGAACTACCGCTCGACGCAGACGATCCTGTCCGCGGCCAACGCGGTCATCGCGCGCAACCGCGACCGCAAGCCGAAGAACCTCTGGTCCGACGCCGGGCACGGCGAGCAGATCAGCGGCTATGTCGCGGAGAACGAACACGACGAGGCGGCGTGGGTCGCGCAGCAGATCGAGTCGCTGCCCGACAACGCGCCGTCCGACGTCGCCGTCTTCTACCGGACGAACGCGCAGTCCCGCGTCTTCGAGGAGGTGTTCATCCGGGCCGGCATCCCGTACAAGGTCGTCGGGGGAGCACGCTTCTACGACCGCCGCGAGGTGCGCGATGTGCTGGCCTACCTGCGCTTCGTCGCGAACCCGGCCGATGACGTGGCGCTCGATCGGATCATCAACACGCCGCGGCGGGGCATCGGCGACAACACGGTGAACGCCGTGCGGGACTTCGCGCGCCGCGAGCGGCTGCCGTTCGCGGGAGCCCTCGAGATCGCCGACGAGTCCTTCGGTCTCGCCACCCGCGCGGTACACGCGATCGCCGAGTTCCGGGAGTTGATGACGTCTCTGCGCGGTGTCGCCGCCGGCCCGGACAGCACGCCGACCGAGGTGATCGAGGCCGTGCTCGACGGCACCGGATACCTGCGAGATCTGGAGCGCTCCGACGAACTCCAGGACGAGAAGCGCGTGGACAACGTGCGTGAGCTGGTCAACGTCGCGCGCGACTTCGAGGAGCAGCGTGTGCAGCTGGGCGAGACCGTCGATCTGGACGCGTTCCTCGAGCAGGTGTCATTGGTCGCCGACGCGGACGCGGTGCCCGACGCGTCCGGGGGCGTCGTCACGCTGATGACCCTGCACACCGCGAAGGGGCTGGAGTTCCCCGTCGTGTTCCTGACCGGCATGGAGGACGGCGTCTTCCCGCACCTGCGGTCACTGAGCGACCCGGAGGAGATGGCCGAGGAGCGGCGCCTCGCCTACGTCGGCATCACCCGGGCACGCACCAGGCTGTCCATCTCGCGGGCGCTGTCGCGGGCCTCGTGGGGTGCGCCGGCGTGGAACGCGCCGTCCCAGTTCCTCGACGAGATTCCCGCCGAGCTCGTGTCGTGGAGCGGTGCCGTCGATCGCGTGCCGTTCGTCAACCGCTACGAGGACGACGCGCCGGCGCGCTACTCCGACCACGGGTATCGAGCCCACAGCGCGCGGCGCTCCGCCCAGGAGCAGCTCGCCGCGTCGCGGCTTGCCGGCGGACGCGGGATGCGCGGCGGTGCCGGGAACCGGGCGATCCCGGCGCTGTCGGCCGGGGACCGGGTGACGCACGACGCGTGGGGGCTCGGCACGGTGGTCGAGCTGCGCGGCTCCGGCGACGGCGCGCAGGCGCAGATCGACTTCGGCGCCGGCACCGGCGTCAAGTGGCTGGTGCTGCGCTACGCGCCGCTGCAGAAGCTCTGAGTTACGCGGCGTCACGACAAGCCTCGGCAAAGTGGGTGCAGTCTGCATGCACGCTCGGGTACGCTAGGGACATGAGCAAGGTGATCCAGATCCGCGGCGTCCCCGACGACGTCCACGCCAAGCTGGTCGAAGCCGCCGAACGTGACGGCAAGTCCCTGACCGCATACTTGAGCGACGAGTTGCGCCAGATCGCCCTGCGCGCCGACATCGTGCGCCACAACCGCGACGTCATCCTGGCACTGCGCGCCAAGCACGGCGCCGTCCCCGACGATCTCGGACGCGAGACGGTCAAGGCGCTCCACGAAGGGCGCGCCGAACGAGAGGCACAACTGCTCCGACGCACCCAACAGAGCCGTGGGTGAAGGTTGTCGACGCGAGCGTCGTGGTCGACCTTCTCCTGCTCGAGCTCGACCCGGTGCGCCTTGGCGGCGAAGAGTTGGCCGCTCCGCATCTGCTCGACAGCGAGGTGCTGCACACGGTGCGCGGGAACGTGCTGAGCGGAGCGTTGTCCGTTGCCCGGGCCGATGAGGCGTTGCAGGCATTCGAGGACCTGGTCATTGCTCGCTACCCGACCGCGGCGCTGCGGCGCAGGATCTGGGAGCTGCGGCACAACCTGACCGCCTACGACGCGACCTACGTGGCGCTCGCCGAGGCGCTCGACGCAACGTCGCTGTTGACGCGAGACGAGCCACTGTCGCTTGCGCCCGGACCGCGTTGCGTCATCGACCTTCTGTAGCGACGGTTAGGAGGGTCGCAGTTCCGGTCTTGGCGTGCCGGGACGCTGTCCGACCCCTGGGACGCCAAAGCGCGCGATATCGTCGGCGGACCGGCGGCTGAGCGGGGGCACGAGTGCGGTTGCTCGAGCGGGACGCCGAGACGGCCGCGGTGGACGAAGCGCTGTCTGCGGCGCGCGGCGGAAGCGGCGCGGTGGTGATCGTCGAGGGCCCGGCCGGCATCGGGAAGAGCGCGGTCCTCGACTACGCACGACACCGCGCGGCCTCGCAAGGCATGCGCGTGCACGTGGCGCGGGGCGGCTCCCTCGAGCGCGATCTCGCGCACGGCGTCGCCCGGCAGCTTCTCGAGCCGTCCGTCCGCGCCGCGTCCGATGACCAGCGCGCGGCGCTGCTGTCCGGCGCCGCCGGGCTTGCCAGGCCCGTCATCCTGCCCGAGGCGATCGATGAGCCCGACGCAACTACCGACGGCGATCGGCGCGCCCCGGTCGTGCACGGCCTCTACTGGCTCACCGCCAACCTCGCGGCCGAGGCCGCGCTGCTCCTGGCGGTCGACGACGCGCATTGGTCGGACGCGGCGTCGCTGCGCTTCCTCGCCTACCTGGCGCGCCGGCTCGACGGCCTGCCCGTCGTCGTACTCGCCACGATCCGCACCGGCGAGACACCCGCCGAGGACCATGCCCTCGACGAACTCGCCGCTGGTCCGGCCACGCGCGTGCTGCGCCCGGCACCACTGAGCGAACCCGCCGTCGAGGCGATGGTCCGCGGCGCCCTGCACGATGAGCCGGACCGGGAGTTCGCAACCGCCTGCCGCGCAGCGACGGGTGGAGTGCCGTTCCTGCTCGAGGAACTGCTCGGCGCCCTGTCGACAGGAGGGGTCGCGCCGTCGGCCGCCGGCGTCGCCGCGGTCACGAAGATCACGTCGAGAACGGTCGGGCACGCCACGCTGCTCCGACTGTCCCGGCTGTCGTCCACCGCCCTCCCGGTGGCTCGCTACACCGCCGTGCTCGGCCGGCACACAACCCTGCGCCGGTTGGCGAGCCTGGCCGGCATCGACGAGGCGGAGGCGCTGCGCAGCTGTGACGCGCTCGCCGCCGCGAACATCCTGCGCAGCGGGCAGCCCACCACGTTCGTCCACCCGATCGTGATGACGTCGATCTACGACGAGCTGCCGGCCGGCGAACGCTCGCTCGCGCACCTGAGGGCGGCGCAGTTGCTCGCCGCCGAGGGCGAGCCCGACGAGGAGGTCGCCGCGCACCTGCTCGCGACCGAGCCGGGTACCAGCGAGGCGACGGTCTCCACACTGCGGACGGCGGCCCAGCGGGCCCTGACGCGTGGTGCCCCCGAGAGCGCCATCGCCTACCTGCGTCGCTGCATCGCCGAGCCGCCGCCGATGGCCGAGCGCGCCGCGCTGCTGCATGAGCTCGCACGGGCCGAGGCCGTGGTACGCGACCCCAACGCCGCGGCCGATCTCGAACGCGCGCTGGAGCTGACCGCGGAACCCGTCGGGCGCGCCCGCATCGCGCTCGACCTCGTCGAGACGTGGATGTTCGCCGGCCGCTGGAGCGCGGCGCTCGCGGAGGTCGGCCGCGCGCTGGCCGAACTCGGCGACCGCGACCCGGAGACCGCGGCCCGCCTCGAGGTGTTCCGCGCCGGAATGATCGCCAACGATCCGGGACACGTCGACGAGTTCGAGCACGACCGGCCGCGGCTGGCCAGGCTGGCCGCCGGCGACGGGCGGGCCGCGCGGCTGATGGCGGCCTTGCTGGCCAGCTGTGCGGTGTGCCGCGCCGAACCCGCGCACGAGGTGGATGCGCTGGCCGAGCACGGGCTGGACGGCGCGCGATTGATGACGAGCAAGGACGCCGATGCATGGGGGCCGCAGGCGGCCGCGTCTCTGGCGTATCTTGGCGAGCTCGACCGGGCGGCAGCGGCGGCGGAGGCGATGCGCGTGGCGACCCGCCGGCGCGGCTCGGTGTACGGCTTCGTGCGGGCCACCGCGCTGCGCGCGCTCATCGACGGGCTGCGCGGAGACCTCCGCGCCGTCGAGGCCGACCTCCGGAGCGCGTTCGATCTCGCGCGCGACAACGAGTTGATGTTCAGCGCGCCCCCGCTGCTGCGCTGGTCGATCGACGCCCTGCTCGAGCGTCCCGAGCTGGACGACATCGCGGCGGCCGCCGAGGACCTCGACCTCGAGCCGGGGCTGGGTGCGTCGTTCTCCGGCGCGTGGTTGCTCGAGGCGCGCGGCCGGCTGCGGCTCGTGCGCGGCGACCGGGACGCGGCCCGCGCGGACCTCACCGGGTGCGGGGAGATGATGACGCGCCTGCACGTCAAGAACCCCGTCGTGTCCGCGTGGCGCTCCGCGCTGGCGCTGTCCTTGCCGGAGGACGAACGCGCGGAGGCGCGGCGTCTCGCGTCCGAGGAACTCGACCTCGCGAGATCGACCGGCCTCGCGCGACCGGAGGGAGTCGCGCTGCGCACCCTCGGCCTGCTCGACGAGGGCGACGCCCGGACGGCGACCCTGTACGAGGCGGCGGCGTGCCTCGACGGCTCCGACGCCCCGCTCGAGTCGGCTCGCACCCTCGTCGCGCTCGGCACGGCGCTGCGCCGGGGCGGCCAGCGCGCCGCGGCCGACGCTCCCCTGCGCAGCGGCCTCGACCTCGCCCACCGCTGCGGCGCCGAACGCCTCGCCGGCCGGGCGGAGGACGAGTTGCGCGCCATCGGTGCCCGGCCGCGCCGGCGGGCGGCGTCCGGCCTCGACTCGCTGACTCCCAGCGAGGCGCGCGTCGCCGGCGCGGCGGCCGACGGCATGACGAACCGCGAGATCGCGCAGGCGCTGTTCGTCACCAGCAAGACGGTGGAGAACCAGCTCAGCCGGGTGTACCAGAAGCTCGGGATCCGCGGCCGGGAGCTGCTTGCGGACGCGCTGGCGGCGAACAGCTCGTAGCGGCACGAACTTTGGGGGGTGCCTCCCTCATGTGGACGGGCGGGCGGCTCGCCAGGCTAGGGCTGTGACGATGCCAGGACGCCGGACGCTCACCCTCGAGCTGGACGTGGTCGACCAGGACTCGATCATCGGACGGCTCTCCGACGCGACCGGCCGGTCGACGGAGTTCATCGGGTGGCTGGGGCTCGCGAGCGCCATCGAAGCCCTCGCCACCGACGAGCCGGCCACCACACACCGGACGGGATAGGGCAGCCGCTCCTCGTCACTTCCTGCCCGCCGCGATTCGGGGGAACGCGGCACGCAGGCGCTGGGGGATCCGGCGGCACGGCGTCCACGGGGGGCGCCGTGCCGCCCGGGTGAGTGCAGTGGGTCGACGACGCGGCCGAGCGGGCCGATCCCGCGGCACAAACCCCGACCCCGCTCGCCGGGTGCACCCGGATTAGGCTTCGCCCGTGGCAGACCGCATCCGGATCGTCATCGCCAAGCCCGGCCTGGACGGGCACGACCGCGGCGCGAAGGTCATCGCCCGGGCGCTGCGCGACGCCGGCATGGAGGTCGTCTACACCGGCCTGCACCAGACGCCGGAGCAGATCGTCGCAGACCGTCGTTCAAGAGGACGCCGACGCCGTCGGGCTTGTCCGTGCTCTCCGGCGCGCACATGACCCTGTTCAGGCGGACAGTCGAGCTGCTCGACGAGCACGACGCCGAGGACGTCGTCGTGTTCGGCGGCGGGATCATCCCGGACGAGGACATCCCCGAACTGGAGCGGCTCGGCGTCGCGAGGATCTTCACGCCCGGCGCGACCATGCACGAGATCGTCGCCTGGGTGCGCACGAACGTCGGGCCACTGCGCACGAGCGCCGGGCACGGTGAAACCAGTCTCAGCCGGCGACGACGTCCGGCGCCCCGGCGACTGGCGCTAGGGTCGGCAGCCGGCGTTGCCCTGCACGGCACAGAGCGAGGAACGGACGACTCAGCGTGGATCTGTTCGAGTACCAAGCCAAGCAGCTGTTCCAGCAGTTACGGCGTGCCGGTGAGCCTGGGCGAGGTCGCCACCACGCCCGGCGAGGCGCGAGCGATCGCCGAGCGCGCTCGGCGGCGTGACGGTCGTCAAGGCGCAGGTCAAGATCGGCGGCCGCGGCAAGGCCGGCGGCGTCAAGGTCGCCAAGACGCCCGACGAGGCCAGGGCGCACGCCGAGCCAGATCCTCGGGCATGGACATCAAGGGCCACACCGTGCACCGCGTGCTGGTCGACCCGGGCGCGGACATCGAGGAGGAGTACTACGTCTCCTTCCTGCTCGACCGCGCGAACCGCACGTTCCTCGCGATGGCGTCCTACGAGGGCGGCATGGAGATCGAGCAGCTCGCCGTCGAGCGCCCCGACGCGCTGGCGAAGGTGCCGGTCGACGCGCTCGACGGCGTCGACCAGGCGAAGGCGCGCGAGATCGCCACCGCGGCCAAGTTCCCGCCGAGCTGGTCGACCAGGTCGCCGACGTCCTGGTCAAGCTGTGGGACACGTTCGTCGGGACGGACGCCACGCTCGTCGAGGTGAACCCGCTCGCCAAGGCCTCGCCGACGGCACGCGTCGTCGCCCTCGACGGCAAGGTCACCCTCGACGACAACGCCCGCTTCCGGCAGCCCGGACAACGCGGAGTTCGTCGACATCGCGGCCGCCGACCCGCTCGAGCAGCAGGCCAAGGAGAAGGACCTCAACTACGTCAAGCTCGACGGCGAGGTCGGCGTCATCGGCAACGGCGCCGGGCCTGGTCATGTCGACGCTCGACGTCGTCGCCTACGCCGGCGAGGAGCACGGCGGCGTGAAGCCGGCGAACTTCCTCGACATCGGCGGCGGCGCCGAGCGCCGAGGTGATGGCCAACGGCCTCGAGATCATCCTGTCCGACCCGGCGGTGAAGAGCGTCTTCGTCAACGTCTTCGGCGGCATCACCGCGTGCGACGCGGTGGCCAACGGCATCGTGCGCGCGTTCGAGCTGCTCAGCTCGCGCGGCGACGAGATCACCCACCCGCTCGTCGTCCGGCTCGACGGCAACAACGCCGAGCTGGCGCGCCAGATCCTCACCGACGCGGCGCTGCCGGGCGTGACGCTGGTCGACACCATGGACGAAGCGGCCGACGCGCCGCCGAACTCGCCAAGACGCAGCAACGAGCGGCACGGGAGCCTGAGCAATGGCGATCTTCCTAGACGAGAACTCCAAGATCATCGTGCAGGGCATGACCGGCTCGGAGGGCATCAAGCACACCGCGCGGATGCTCGCGTCCGGCGCGAACGTCGTCGGCGGCGTCAACGCCCGCAAGGCCGGCACGAAGGCCGAGTTCGCCGGACCACGACGCTGCCGGTGTTCGGCTCGGTCGCCGAGGCGATGGCCGAGACCGGCGCGGACGTGACGGTCGGCTTCGTCCCGCCTGCCTTCACGAAGGACTCCGTCATCGAGGCGATCGACGCCGAGATCCCGCTCGCGGTGGTGATCACCGAGGGCATCGCCGGTGCACGACACCGCGGCGTTCTGGGCCTACGCGCAAGGCCGCAAGACGCGCATCATCGGGCCGAACTGTCCCGGCGTCGATCAGCCCCGGCAAGTCGAACGCCGGCATCATCCCCGCCGACATCACCAAGGCCGGCCGCATCGGGCTCGTGTCGAAGTCCGGCACGCTGACCTACCAGATGATGTACGAGCTGCGCGACCTCGGCTTCTCCACCTGCGTCGGCATCGGCGGCGACCCGATCATCGGCACGACGCACATCGACTGCCTCGCGGCGTTCGAGCACGACCCGGACACCGACGCGATCGTGATGATCGGCGAGATCGGCGGCGACGCCGAGGAGCGCGCCGCGGCCTACATCCAGGAGAACGATCACCAAGCCGGTCGTCGGCTACGTCGGCCGGCTTCACCGCTCCGGAGGGCAAGACGATGGGGCACGCCGGCGCGATCGTGTCCGGATCGTCGGGCACCGCCCAGGCGAAGAAGGAAGCGCTCGAAGCGGCGGGCGTCCAGGTCGGCAAGACGCCGAGCGAGACCGCGAGGTTGATGCGCGAACTCTTGGCTTGATGCGCCGCCGTGACTTTGACCTCCCAAGCGTCGCTGGCGAGGTGCGCCGGCGACGCTTGGGAGGTCAAAGTCGCGGATGCCGTCCGTTTTGCGGACGTATCAACGCGGCGGTCTCGATCTCCTGCTTCTCGACGCGCCGGGCCGAAGGGAGCCCGGTTGTTCCGCTTCGCGGCTGCGAGCGCTAGCTTTCTCTGTGAGTCAGGCCCGGATCGTCGATATAGGAGAGGGAAATGACCTTCCAACCGCCCCCACCGCCTCCGGGCGACAACCCGCCGCCCCCGCCGCCGCCCGGTCAGTGGGGTCCGCCACCGGGTGGTGGCCGGCCGGCCTTCGACCCGAAGACCATCAACCCACTCGACTGGGCCATCCTCGGTGTCGGCCTGCTCATCTTTATCTTCTCCTTCGTCAGCTACTACAGCTACTCCGAGAAGAACTGTGGGCGCTTCTGCTCCGGCGTGACCTACGACAACAGCGCGTGGCACGGATTCTTCGGCTGGTTCGCGATGCTGCTCGCGCTCATCGGCTCCGCGCTCGTTGCGATGGAACTGTTCGCTCCCCAGGTGAAGCTGCCGATCGCGAATCGGCTGGCGGGACTCGGCGCCTATGCGGTCGCCGCGCTCTGCGTGATCCTCGCGATCTTCATCGTCCCGGACCTCTCTGTCGGTGGCATCACCGTCGGCGGGAACCAGGTGAACAAGGGCCACGCGTTCGGCTTCTGGATCAGTTTGATCCTCGTCCTCGGCGGCACGGTGCTGTCGCTGATGAGGCTGCAGCAGACCGGCGGCAAGCTGCCGGGCCCGCTGGCGAACATGCCGAACATCGGCGCGAAGGGTCCGCAGGGCGGCATCGGTGGCGGTCAGAACCCCCCGCAGGCCCCGCCCACCCCGTGAGGTAACTCGTCCACAACTGCCGGGGCACGCGCTCGCGTACCCCGGCAGTTGTGCGTATCGGTCGCGGTCTTGCGTGCCGCTGCGCGCGGAACGCTAGGGTTTCGACGAGTGACACCAGCCTGTGCCGTCCGAGAGGGTTGATGCGAGATGACATACGGTCCGCCGCCGGGGACGCCGCCCGGCCCGCCGAGCGGGGGTTACGGTGCGCCGCAGGGTGGCCAGCCCGGCGGATACGGCCCGCCGCCGCAGGGTGGCTACGGACAGCCGGGGCAGTACGGCGCGCCGCAGGGCGGCCAGTACGGGGCCCCGCAGTACGGCGCCCCGAAAGCGGGCTTCAACTTCGCCGCGGTCAACCAGCTCGACTGGGCGATCCTCGGCGCCGGGGGGCTTGCGTTCATCTTCTCCTTCTTCCAGTTCTATTCCGCCGATGCCAAGGGTCAGTTGAAGCAGGCCTGTGATCAGGGCCAACTCTCCGGTACCAGTTGCTCCGACACCGCGGGCGCGTGGCACGGCTTCTTCGGCTGGTTCGGTGTGCTGCTGCTCGTCCTGGCCGGACTGCTGACGGCGCTCGCCGTCTTCATGCCCCATGTACGGATGCCGATGTCGCCGCGCCTGATAGCGCTCGGCGCCGCGGCGCTCGGCTTGATCTTCATCTTCGTCGCGCTGTTCGTCACCCCGACCCCCGGCGGCGTACCGCAGGGCGTCAACATAGACCAGTACGTCGACTTCGGTCGCGGCTTCTCGTACTGGATCATCCTGATCCTCGCGGTCGCGGCGACCGCTCTCACGTACCTGCGCTTCCAGCAGACCGGCGGCAACCTCGCCGCGTTGTTCAGCGGCGGGACACGCTCCGGCGCGCCGGGCTACGGCCAACCGCAGGGCTACGGCGCCCCCCAGGGTCCGCCCGCCGGCTACCAAGCGCAGCAATACCCGCCGCAGCAGGCGCCGCCCGCGCCGCAGCCGCAGCAGGGTCCGCCGCCGGGCTACCAGCCGCAGCCGCAGCAGGGCCCGCCGCCGGGCTACCAGCCGCAGCCGCAGCAGGGCCCGCCGCCGGGCTACCAGCCCCAGCCGCAACAGGGTCCGCCGCCGGGCCATCAGCCCCCGCCGCAGCAGGGTCCGCCGCCGGGCTACCAGCCCCAGCCGCAACAGGGTCCGCCGCCGGGCTACCAGCCGCCGCCATCGCCGCCACCGCAGAGCTACCCGCCCCAGGAGGGTCCGCCGGCCGGGTACCAGCCGTCGCCACCGCCGGAGGAGCAGCCGCGGCAGGGCCCACCGCCCGGACCACCGCAGTAGTCGACCGGCGCCGACGGCGCGGATGAAATCAGCAGCCTTCCCGCGGAACGTCCTCTATCCAGGTTGGTGACCAATGTCGGGCTACGGAAGTCCAGCGCCATCACAAGCTCCGCTGTCCGCCGCGCGGCGCGCCCAGCTGTTCGGCTACGCCGCCGGGGCCCTGGGCGTGCTGTCGTTCGTCTGGGGGTTCCTCGACTGGTACGCGGTGAGTTCCGGAGGGCCGGGGCAGAGCGGCTACGAATCGGCTGTCGCGGAAGCATGCGTCGGTCTGTCCCTGGCCGTGGGCCTGCTCGCGGCGGTGCGCGCGTTCGAGAACAAGCCCATCAACCTCGACCTCGTCGCGATTTCGGCGACGGCACTGCTCGTCGTCTTCGCCGTGCTGGTCAGCGTCCCCGATGGTGTTGACAGCGAGGTGGGCCTGATCCTCCAGCTCATCACAGCCATCGCGCAGGTCGGCGTCCTCGTGGTCGGCTGGCTCATCGCCACGGGGAGAATGCCCGCGTCCCGACCTCCGGCGCCACCGCAGACTCCATGGCAGCCATCGCCCGGGCAGTACCCGCCGGCCGGGCAACAGCAGTATCAGCCACCCGGCCCGCCGGCCTACCAGCCACCGCAGGGGTACCAGCCGCCCGCGGGCTACCCGCAGCAGCAGCCCCCACCCCCGCCCGCGCAGCCCGGCTACCAGCCGCCCCAGCCGGGCTACCAGCCGCCGCCCGAGCAGGGTCGCCAGTAAGTTCTGGGCCGGCCGCGTCCCGGCGCGTCTGCGGCCGATCGCCGTCCAGGTTTGCCAGCCTGGACTCGTGAGTGACGCTTGCGGGGCGAACCATGGGCACGGGCTCTGCCGATCAGCGCAGCGATGCGAGTGCTGATCGTGGGTACCGACCGCGAGTATTCGAGTGCGCGGCGCAGCGTCGTGCCGCAGGCTGCCGGGCGCTCGCTCTGGCTCGCCGCGGCCTGGACGGGCGCCGGCGCGGTCATCGTCTGCGCGGTGACCGCGATCGCGGTCGTCGCGGTGTGCTGGCTGCCGGCTTCGGGTGGCTCGGGTAGCGCGAGCTCGGCGATCCGGGCCGGCGTGCTCACCTTCCTCGCCGCGCTGCACGGCGGGATCACCGTCGACGGGCTGCCGGCCGCGTTCGTGCCTCTCGGCATGACGATCCTGGTCGGCGCGATCGCGTGGCGGGCCGGCGCCGGCCTCGCCGACGCCGCGCGCGAACTCGGCGAGCAGGGCCGCGCGTCTCTGGTCCGGGCAGCCGCCCTCCAGGCCGGCGTCTTCGCCGCGCTGTGCGGTGCCGCCGCCCATTTCGCCACGCTCGGGACGAGCCGCGTCTCGGTGCTCGCGGCGGTGCTCGCCGGGCTGGTGCTGTTCGTCGTCACGGGTGGTATCGCCTTCGTGCGGTCGTCCCCACTGGGTGACGAGGTGCGTCAGTGGTTGCCCGACTGGTGCGGCCCGAGCCTGCGGGCTGCGGGCGCCGGCGTCGCCGGCTATCTCGGTGCCGGGGCGCTGCTCGTCGCGGGCTCGCTCGTCCTGCACCACCAGCGGGTCGAAGCCCTGTCGAGCCAGGTCGGCGGCGGTTGGTCGGGCGTGCCGATCCTGTTGCTCGGCGTCCTTGCCGCGCCGAACGCGGCGATCGCCGGCGCGTCCTATCTGGCCGGACCGGGCTTCGCGATCGGCAGCGGCAGCGGCAGCGGGGTGGCGCTCGGCTCGACCGTGCACGGGACGCTTCCGGCGTTCCCGGTGCTCGGCGCGGTTCCGTCCGGGCCGGCGACTACACCCGTGTGGCTGCTCACCGCCCTTACCCCGATCGTTGCCGGGCTGTGTGCCGCGCGGGCCGCGTCGGTGGCGCCGTCCTGGTCGCTGCGGCTGCGCAACGTGGGTGTCGGTGCGCTCGGTGCCGTGCTGCTCGGGATGGTGCTCGCCTGGCAGGGCGGTGGCGCGATCGGCAGCGGCCGGCTCAGTGCGTTCGGCGCGTCGCCGTGGCAGTTCGGGCTGGCGCTGGGCGCAGCGCTCGCCGTCGTGGCCGGCACCTGTGTGGCGGGCCTGGCCGCGCTCGCGTGGTGGCGTACGCGCGCTGCCGAGCAGGACGCCGCGCCACGGGTCACGCTCGCCGCCGTCCTGGCAGCGGAAGCGGACGACGACGAGGAGGACGTGCTCGCCGGATAGGGTAAGGGCGTGAGCGACGCTTGCGGAGCGAACCATCGGCACAGGCTCCGCCGACCAAACGAGCGAAGCGAGGCTTGGTCGTGAAGCGGCTTGTCGTCCTGGCTTCGGGCAGTGGCACGACCCTGCAGGCGATCCTCGACGACGCCGTGCTCGGCGCGCAGGTGGTCGCGGCCGGCACCGACATCCCAGGATGCCCGGCAGTGCTGCGGGCAGAGGCCGCAGGCGTCCCGACCTTCGCCGTGGCGCTGCGCGACCATCCCGACCGGGCGGCGTGGAACGACGAACTCGCGCAGACGATCGCCAAGTACGACCCCGACCTCGTCGTGCTCGCCGGCTTCATGCGGGTGCTCGCCCCCTGCGTCGTCACTCGCTTCCGCATCGTGAACACCCACCCGGCGATGCTGCCGGCGTTCCCGGGCGCGCACGCGGTGCGCGAGGCGCTCGCCGCCGGCGTCGAGATCACCGGCGTCACCGTCCACTGGGTCGACGAGGGTGTCGACACCGGCCCGGTCATCGCGCAGGTCAGCGTCCCGGTCGAGGCGGACGACGACGAGGACACCCTGCGCGCCCGCATCCAGGCCGTCGAGAAACCGCTCTACATCGCAACGCTGAGACAACTGTGCCAGGAGACCTGAGTGCCCAGGATTGAGATCAAACGTGCGCTGATCAGCGTGTACGACAAGACCGGCCTGGAGGAGCTCGCCGGCGGGCTGCACGAGGCCGGCGTCGAGATCGTCTCTACCGGATCGACCGCGGCGTGGATTCGCGAGCTGGGCGTGCCGGTCACGGCGGTCGAGGAGGTGACCGGTTTCCCCGAGATCCTCGGCGGTCGGGTCAAGACGCTGCACCCGCACGTGCACGCCGGGCTGCTCGCCGATCAGGGCGACCCGTCGCACATCGAGACGATCGGTGGCCTGGGCATCGAGCCGTTCCAGCTCCTCGTCGTCAACCTCTACCCGTTCGCCGCAACGGTGGCCAGCGGCGCGTCGCAGCTCGAGGTCATCGAGCAGATCGACATCGGCGGCCCCGCGATGGTGCGGGCGAGCGCGAAGAACCACGGCTCGGTCGCGGTCGTCACCGATCCGACCCGGTACGGCGCCGTCCTCGAGGCGGTACGCGCGGGCGGGTTCGACCTGCCGACCCGGCAGCGGCTGGCGGCCGCCGCGTTCCAACACACCGCGGCCTACGACATCGCCGTCGCGTCGTGGCTCGGCAACGTCGTCGCGCTGGACGACGAGGTCGACGGGCAACCCAGCGGCTTCCCCGGCTGGGTGGCCGCGAGCTGGGAGCGGGCGGCTGTGCTGCGCTACGGCGAGAACCCGCACCAGCGCGCCGCGCTGTACGTCACGCCGGGTACGACCAGCGGCATCGCGAACGCCGAGCAGCTGCAGGGCAAGGAGATGAGCTACAACAACTACGTCGACGCCGACGCCGCCTGGCGGGCCGCGTACGACTTCGAGCAGCCCTGCGTCGCGATCATCAAGCACGCCAACCCGTGCGGCATCGCAGTGGGCGCGGACGTCGCCGAGGCGCACCGCAAGGCGCACGCCTGCGACCCGACGAGCGCGTTCGGCGGCGTGATCGCGACCAACCGTCCGGTCACGGGGGAGCTGGCGGGAGTTCGTCGCGACGATCTTCACCGAGGTGCTCGTCGCTCCGGGGTTCGACGAGGCGGCCCTCGAGGTGCTCGCGCCGCGCAAGAACCTGCGCCTGCTCGTCGCCGGTGCGCGCCCGGTGGGCCCGGCCGTCGAGACCCGCCCGGTGTCCGGCGGACTGCTCATGCAGACCGCCGACCGCATCGACGCCCCCGGGCGACGACCCGGCCGCCTGGACGCTGCAGGCCGGCGAGCCCGCCGACGAGCAGACCCTCGCCGATCTCGTGTTCGCGTGGCGCGCGGTGCGCGCGGTGAAGTCGAACGCGATCCTGCTCGCGCCGCGACGGCGCGACCGTCGGCGTCGGGCATGGGCCAGGTCAACCGAGTCGACTCCTGCAAGCTCGCGGTCGCCAGGGCGGGCGACCGGGCAGCCGGATCGGTTGCCGCGTCCGACGCGTTCTTCCCCTTCGCCGACGGCCCCGCAGGTGCTGCTCGACGCCGGCGTTCGGGCCGTCGTCGAGCCCGGCGGCTCGATCCGCGACGACGAGACGATCGCCGCTGCCAAGGAGGCCGACGTGACGCTCTACTTCACCGGCACGCGCCACTTCGCGCACTGACATGTCCGACTGGGGTGAGTACCCGCCGGACGCGGACGGCGATTGGCAGCCGCCGTCCGGCGCGCCCGTCGGCGCCGAGGAGGACGCGGCGCCGGCCCAGGCCGAGCAGGGCGTCGACCACACGAGGCTCGTCGCGCGCGGCGAGCGGTGGACCCGCCACTACTACGACCGCTGCATCTTCGTCGACGCCGACCTGGTCGACCTCCTGACCACGAACTGCACCTTTGTCTCGTGCGACTTCGCGCAGGCCGATCTGGGGTACTCCCTGCACCAGCGGTCGGTGTTCGTGGACTGCACCTTTCGCGGCTCGTCGCTGAGCAGCGCGACCTTCGAAGAGTGCAGGTTGGCGGGCTCGGTGTTCGAGAGCGTCACGCTGGACGGCATCACCTTCCGCGGCGGTGACCTCACGTCGGTCTCGCTCGAGGGTGCCGACCTGAGCGGCGTCGACCTGACCGGTGTCGTGCTCTACAGCGCCGACCTCGCCGGGGCGGATTTCGGCGATGCGACGCTCGTCGACGCCGATCTGCGCGAGGTGCAGCTGGACCGGACGCGCTTCGCTCGGGCGGATCTGCACGGCGCGCAGCTGGACGGGTTCGACGCGCTGCGGGCCGATCTCACCGGGGCCCGCGTCGATCCCGCGCAGGCTGTCGAGCTCGCGAAAGCGTTCGGCCTCGTCATCGGCTGAGCGGCGGGCTGGCAGGATGATTGACCGTGACAGCGATCATCCTGGACGGCACTGCGACCCTGACCGCGATCAAGGCGGAGCTCACCGAGCGGGTCGCCGCGCTCGCCGCGCGAGGCATCCGTCCGGGGCTGGGGACGGTCCTGGTGGGCGACGACCCGGCCAGCCAGTGGTACGTCAACGCCAAGCACAAGGACTGCGCCGCGATCGGCGTCACCAGCATCCGGCGCGACCTGCCCGCGACGTCGACGCAGGCCGAGGTGGAGGCCGTCGTCGCCGAGTTGAACGCCGATCCCGCGTGCACGGCGTTCCTCGTGCAAATGCCGACGGGGTTGGGTGGTGCGGCTGAGTTCGACATCTTGGAACACGTCGACCCGGTCAAGGACGTCGACGGACTGCACCCGACCAACCTCGGGTGGCTCGTGCTGGGCAAGCCGGCGCCGCTGCCGTGCACGCCGACCGGCATCATCGAGCTGCTGCGCCGTTTCGCCGTCCCGATCGCCGGCGCGCACGTCGTCGTCGTCGGCCGGGGCATCACCATCGGACGCCCGCTCGCCCTCATGCTCACCCGCAAGAGCGAGAACGCCACCGTCACGGTCTGCCACACGGGCACGCGCGACCTCGCCGCGCAGGTGCGGCAGGCCGACATCGTGGTGGCCGCCGCGGGGTCGCCGGCGCTGATCACCGCAGACATGGTCAGGCCGGGCGCGGCCGTCCTCGACGCCGGCGTGAGCCGGGTCGACGGCAAGCTCGCGGGGGACGTCGCGGCTGACGTGGGGGAGGTGGCGGGCTACCTCAGTCCCAACCCCGGCGGGGTGGGGCCGATGACGCGCGCGATGCTGCTGCGCAACGTCGTCGAGGCCGCCGAGCGCGCGGCGAGCTAGCGGTCAGACGTGCTCAAGCGGGCCCTGCACCGGATCGTCGAGCAGCTGGCGTTCCTCGTGGTGCTCGCCGTCCTCGCCGCGGCCTTCGGCTATCTCATCGTCGAACCAGATCGCTGGCGGCGCGGTTCGGGCCTCGTCTCGGTCGCAGTCCTGCTCGCCGGCGTGCTCCGCGCGGTGCTGCCCGGGGCGCGGGTGGGGCTGCTCGCCGCGCGCTCGCGATGGGTGGACGCGGCGTGCTACCTGGCGCTGGGTGGTGTGATGCTCGCCGTCGACATCCGGCTGCACAGCTGACCCGCAGGTGGCCTAGCCTGCAGGGCATGTTGCGTCCTGCAAGCTGTCCCAGGCCAGCAGGTGTGAGTCCTGTCCGGGTAGGTATCGGAGCGCCCGGTAGCAGGCCCCGGTTCGTCGGAGAGATCCGGTGGGCTGAGCGGGGTGTCGAAAGCCTCTTTGGAGGGAGCAAGATCGCGGGCCGTAGCGCCAGCAGGCGCGAGTTCTGCAGCCTCGTCAGAGTCACAATGGGGGAGCCGAGCCGCTCATGTCACGGCGAAGGCCATGTCTGCCGAGCCTCGTTCCGGGGTCAGCTTGGCGGGTCCCTCCGGGGTATGGGGAGCGGCACGTGATCAAGGTCTGGGGTGGAACAGGAGAGATCCGTCTGTTCAGCCGTCGTCCGGCGAAGACCCGAGGTATAAGCCGATGGTGAAATCCGAGGGAGAGCAGCGGAAGTCCGACGGGGTCGTAGTACCGCTGATCGGCGTGATGAACACGCCGGGAGGGAAGGGCCCCGACTTTGATCACGCTCGCGGCGGGGGTAAGCGCAAGGGCATGACCGGGACCGCCCGGTCCAACTACCCCGATGGGACTGTTCCCATCGACAACGTGCGACGACTCCAACGCAAGCTATGGGCTGCGGCCAAGCAGTCTCCGGAACGGCGTTTCCACGCCCTGTTCGACCGTGTCCACAGAGTTGACGTGCTGCGGGCGGCGTGGAAGCGGGTCCGGGCCAATCGGGGTGCGGCCGGTGTTGACCGGCAGACCCTGGAGCAGGTGGAGGAATACGGGGTGGACCGCATGTTGCGCGAGTTGTCCCGTGACCTTCGTGAGGGCAGGTATCGCCCTGCGCCGGCCAGGCGTGTGGAGATCCCGAAACCAGATGGTGGTAGCCGGCCGTTGGGGATACCCACGGTCCGCGACCGGGTGGCGCAGCAAGCGGCCCGGCTGGTGCTGGAACCGATCTTCGAGGCCGACTTCGTGCCGGTCTCCTACGGGTTCCGGCCGCGCCGGTCCGCGACGCAGGCGATGGAAGTGGTCCGCAAGGGCTTCATCGCTGGTGCCACTCATGTCGTCGAGTTCGACATCCGGGACTTCTTCGGGAGTATCGATCATGACCGGTTGTTGGGCATGGTCGAGACGCGGGTGTCGGATCGTCGGGTGCTGAAGTTGGTCCGGCTGTGGTTGCAGGCCGGGGTGATGGTCGATGGGACGGTTCAGCGGACGGTCGCTGGAACGCCTCAGGGCGGGGTCATTTCCCCGTTGTTGGCCAACATCTACCTGCACGTGCTGGATGTGGAGTTGAGCGCACGGGGCGTGGGCACGCTGGTGCGTTACGCCGACGACGGTGTCGTGCTGTGCCGTTCAGCCGAACAAGCCAGCGCGGCCCTGGCCGCGGTCGAGGAGATCCTCATCGGGCTGGCTCTGCAGTTGCATCCGGGCAAGACGAAAGTAGTTGACCTGCGTGAAGGCCGGGAAGGGTTCGACTTCCTCGGTTGTCACTTCCGCGCCCGCATGTCGGGTCGGCTGTGGGAACAGCAGCGGATCGTGCGCTACTACCTGCACCGCTGGCCCAACCAGAAGGCGATGAAGCGGCTCCGGGAGAAGGTCAAACACCGGACCAGCCGTGGTCGTGTCGGGACCGATATCCGGGTCGTCATCAACGACCTGAACCCGATCCTGCGCGGCTGGGGCAACTACTTCGGCACCGGCAATGCCGCCGACAAGTTCACCGAGCTCGACCGCTACGTGGTGTGGCGTCTCCGTCGCTTGATGGTCAAGAAGCGGGGCCGCAACCTGCGTGCCGGGCAAGCCCGACAGTGGACCCAGGACTGGTTCAACGGGCACGGCCTGTATCAACTGCGCGGTACCGTCCGCTATCCGAAGGCAGCGTAACCATGCCAAGAAGATCATCGGTAAGCCGTATGCGGGAGAACCGCACGTACGGATTGAAAGGGGGATGGGGAAACAGGACCGCGCAGCGGCTCCTGCGCCCCTGACTACCAATGAGTCCCGTCAACGTCACTGTCACCGGCGCGGCAGGCCAGATCGGCTACGCGCTCCTGTTCCGCATCGCCTCCGGTCACTTGCTGGGTCCGGACGTGCCGGTGCGGCTGCGGCTGCTGGAGATCGCACCCGCGCTCAAGGCCGCCGAGGGCACCGCGATGGAGCTCGACGATTGCGCGTTCCCGCTGCTGTCGGGCATCGACATCACCGATGACCTCAAGACCGCCTTCGACGGCACCAACGTCGCACTGCTCGTCGGCGCCCGGCCGCGGACCGCCGGCATGGAGCGCGGCGACCTGCTCGGGGCCAACGGCGGCATCTTCGGCCCGCAGGGCAAGGCGATCAACGAGCACGCGGCGAGCGACGTCAAGGTCCTCGTCGTCGGCAACCCGGCGAACACCAACGCATTGATCGCACAGCGCAACGCGCCCGACGTCCCCGCCGGCCGGTTCACCGCGATGACCCGACTCGACCACAACCGCGCGCTGTCGCAGCTCGCCGCCAAGCTGGCCGTCCCGGTCACCGCGATCGAGCGGATGACGATCTGGGGCAATCACTCGGCCACCCAGTACCCCGACCTCTACACCACGCAGGTCAACGGCACGAGCGCTGCCGAGCAGGTCGACGAGGCATGGCTCAAGGACAGCTTCATCCCCACGGTGGCCAAGCGCGGCGCCGCCATCATCGAAGCCCGCGGCGCGTCCTCCGCGGCGTCGGCTGCGAACGCTGCCATCGACCACGTGCACGACTGGATCGTCGGCACCGAATGGACCTCGTCATCGGTGATCTCGGACGGCTCGTACGGCGTCGCCGAGGGGTTGATCAGTTCCTTCCCGTGCCGCGCGGTCGACGGTGAGTGGCAGATCATCCAGGGCGTCGAGATCAACGACTTCTCGCGCGGCAAGATCGATGCGTCGGTCGCCGAACTGACCGAGGAGCGCGACGCCGTCACCTCGCTCGGCCTCATCTGATCCTTCCGAGTTGTCCCGGCTTCCTCGGCGTATAGGCGGAGGAAGCCGGGACAACTCGAATCAACGGGGTGGCGTGCGGCGGCGCAGGTGGTCGAGCGCCGCCGCGTCGCCGGGCCCGCCGCGCCCCGCAAGCAGCTCCGCGACCGCTGCGCGGTGCTCGTCGTCGACGTTGCCGCCGTACTTGAACTTCGCGCGGACGTCGCGCACCACGAGGCGCAGCCCGCGGATGCCGGCGAGCCGCCGGCCGTGCTCGATCGGGTCCGCCGCACCGCTGCCCGGCTCGGTGCTGCCCAGCTGCACGCGCAGGATCGCCGCCTTGGCATCGGCGTCGTCGATCACGGTCGCGTCGGCGATGAGCTGGACGGCGGCGTAGTAGGTCGTCGGGACGCCCATGCGCGGGTCCTCGTCGCCGATCGCCTTCCACGCCGCGGGGACGTACGCCCAGTCGCCGGCCACGCTGAGCAGCACGCTCGGGTTCTCCTCGAGCGCGGCCCAGATCGGGTTGGGACGGGCGAGATGCAGCACGACCTCCGCCGCGGACAGCAGCGCGAACTGCGTCGGCACGACGACCGGGACGTCGCGGCCGCGCCCGGCGGCGACCAGGTGCCCGAAGCCCTGGGCGCGCACGAACACCTGCCACTCGGCATCGGACGAGCCGGCGTCCCACGGATGGATCAGCATCGCGCCAGCCTAAGCCGCGGCTACCCACGTCCGAGCTGCGAAACGTGACGCCTCAAACGCACAATCTTGGCGATGATCGACGGCTCGTGTTAGGCCAGGCGTCGTCGGCCGCTGGACCGCACTATTTCGCGGCGGACATGTGCGCAGTCGCGGACTGTATGACGGCCGTAAGTGCGCCACGAACGTTGAGGAGGAGGCCGATGTAGGAGGACCTCGTCTGATGCGATGTCGTGCAGGAGATGAAGGTTTGTGGCCCTTCGGCGTCGCCCTTCGGGGGGAGGCGTCAAACCACCGCATGCTGCGTTGGCTGAAGACCGTCGTGGTGAGCGATGCGGAAAAGGCATCCGTTGAGGTGTCAGGTGGGGACCAGGAAGGCGAGCGCGAGCGAACCGCTGTTGACGTGTCGAAATGTAATAGGTGGCATCGAAACCGGGGTGGTTACGGGACTCCGGGATGAGCCTGGCGGGTGCCCGAGTATTGGCCAGGTGGTGTCCGGCATGAAGGCGGCGCGAGCCTGGTCTGCGGCTTCTGCATGGAACGTGGGAAGGCCGGTGCCGATACTGCTGCCCGTGCTGGTGGGCGGGGGGTGAGAGGGAGCGCGTCAACGGCGGAATCCGGAGACGCTGAGTACCGTTGCGGCGCTGGCTGGCGGACCGGCTCGTAGTAGTGGTGAAGCCCTTGTAATGGGGGTGGAGCGAAGGGGCCGGCTCATCGAGTGGCGTTGTTTGCGCGAGCAACCGGGTGGCGAGGAGCCGTCTGGGAGGAGTCGAGTGGGCGAGTCAGCTTCGTTGGAGAAGTCGTTTGTCATTCCGAAACAGCTGGTGTGGGAGGCGTACCAGCGGGTCAAGGCCAACAAGGGTGCACCGGGGGTCGACGAGGTGTCGATCGCGGCGTTCGAGTCCGATCTGAAGGGCAATCTCTACAAGATCTGGAACCGGATGTCGTCGGGGACGTATTTCCCGCCGCCGGTGCGCGCGGTGGAGATACCCAAGCCGCAAGGCGGGGTGCGGGTGTTGGGGGTGCCCACGGTCGGCGACAGGATCGCGCAGACCGTGGTGGCGCTGACGTTGGAGCCGCGGACGGAAGCGATCTTCCATCCGGACTCCTACGGCTACCGGCCGGGCAAGTCGGCGCATGAGGCGCTGGCCGCGTGCCGGGAACGGTGCTGGCAGAAGGACTGGGTGCTCGATCTGGACATCCGTGCGTTCTTCGACTCCCTGGACCACGACCTCGTCGTCAAGGCGGTGCGGGCGAACATCACCACCGAGCAGCGGTGGGTGCTGCTGTATGTGCAGCGGTGGCTGCAAGCGCCGCTGCACCTACCGGACGGCACCTTGCAGCAGCGAGGCCGGGGAACCCCACAAGGGTCGGCGGTCTCGCCAGTGTTGGCGAACCTGGTGCTGCACTACGCGTTCGACCAGTTCCTGGCGCGGGAGTTCCCGACCGTGAGCTTCGAACGCTACGCAGACGATGCGGTGATCCATTGGGTGAGTGAGCGGCAAGCCCGCGAGGTGTGGGCGGCGCTGGAGGTGCGGCTGTCGAGTCTGGGCCTGCAGTTGCACCCGGACAAGACACGGATCGTGTACTGCAAGGACAACCGGCGCCGCGGCTCGTATGAGCACGTGGCGTTCACGTTCCTCGGCTACACCTTCCAGCCGCGCAAGGCCAAGAACCGGCGCGGGGAGTTCTACTACGGCTTCCTGCCCGCGGTCAGCCTCGCGGCGTTGACCCGCATGAACCGGCAGGTTCGCCGCTGGAAGATGCACCACTGGGTCACCAGCACGCTGGAACAAATCGCCGCCGAGATCAACCCGGTCGTGCGAGGGTGGATGAACTACTACGGCCGGTTCTATCGGACCCGGCTGCACCCCTTCCTCGCCCGCATCAACACCTACCTGATGCGCTGGGCAGGGCGGAAATACAAGCGACTGCGGTCCTACAAACGCTTCATGGCGTGGTGGACCGGGATCCTCGATCGAGAACCCGGCCTATTCGCGCACTGGCGCTGGGTCCGCGGCTTCAACGGAGTCCGATGAGAAGAGCGGAGTGATGGGAGACTGTCACGCTCCGTTCTGTGGGAGCCCGGAGGTGCAATCCCTCCGGGCCACCCGACTACAGACCCGGACCGGTCCTATCCATGCCGGCTGACCCCCCGGCGGCGGTTCAGGTGGGTCAGCTGAACGCACCGTCTGGGAAAGCGGTCAGATCTTGCCGAGGACGGCGGCGCGCAGCACGTCCAGACCGACCGACCCGATGTCCAGCGCCCTGCGGTGGAACGCCTTGAGGTCGAACGCGTCGCCCTCGCGCGCCTTCGCCTCGTCACGCAGCTGCAGCCAGAGTCGTTCGCCGACCTTGTAGGACGGCGCCTGACCCGGCCAGCCCAGGTAGCGATCCAGCTCGAAGCGCCGGAACTCCTCGGCGGTCCTCGCGTGCGCGGACAGGAACCGCCACGCCTTGTCGTAGTTCCATTCGCCGCCACCGACTTCGGCCGGTGCCGGCAGCCCGCAGTGCACGCCGATGTCGAGGACCACGCGCGCGGCGCGCAGCGACTGGCCGTCCAGCATGCCGAGGTAGTCGGCCGGGTCGTCCAGGAAGCCGAGGTCGGACATCAACCGCTCGGCGTACAGCGCCCAGCCCTCACCGTGCCCGCTGACCCACGACGCGAGCCGCCGCCAGCGGTTGAGAATGGCGCTGCGGTACGCCGTCTGCGCCACTTGCAGATGGTGGCCGGGCACGCCCTCGTGGTAGACGGTCGTGCGCTCCCGCCAGGTCGAGAACTCGGTGACGCCCTTGGGCACCGACCACCACATCGTGCCGGGCCGGGTGACGAGATCCTCGCTCGGCCCGGTGTAGTAGATGCCGCCCTGCTGAGTGGGCGCGATCCGGCACGCGAGCCTGCGGATGGGTGCGGGGATGTCGAAGTGGACGTCGGCCAGCGCGGCCACCGCGGCGTCCGACGTCTCCTGCATCCACCGTTGCAGGGCATCGGTGCCGAGCAGCGTATGGCTGCCACTGTCGTCGAGGTACGCGATGGCTTCCTCGACGGACGCACCCGGCTTGATCCGATCGGCGGTGGCCAGCATCTCGGCGGTGATCCGGGCGAGTTCCTGCTGACCCCACTCGTAGGTCTCCTCGACGTCGATGCGCGCGCCGACACACGCCCGCGAGTACACGGTGTAGAGCTCGCGCCCGCAGGCGTCGGTGTCGAACGCCTGCGGGAACAGCTCGGCGCGCAGGAACGTCGTGAGTCGTTCATACGCCTCGGACGCGCCGCGGGCACCGGCCTGCAGGTCCGCGCGCAAGGAGACGGGTAGCTCGCCGCCGCCCTCCGGCGCGGCCTCGGCGGCGAACCGAGCGAAGAACCCGTCCGGGCCCACGTTGTCGGCACACTGCTTGGCGCACGCCTCGATCTGCCGGCGGGCGCGCACCCGGCCGCGCGCCGCGGCGAAGCGCAGCGACTCGAGGTAGCCGTCGACCGCGGTCGGCACCGCGTGCAGCCGCGTGGCGACGGTGGCCCAGTCGTCCACCGTGTTGGTCGGGGTCAGGTCGAAGACGTCCCGGATCATCTGCACCGGCGAGGCGATGACGTCGAGGTTCGACTCCTCCTGGCCCGCGAACCGCAGCTCCTCGAGCACCGTCAGCTCATCGCGCAGCGCCGCGACGGTCACCCGGTCGGTGCTGTCGACGGGGGTTGCCGCCTCGAGCGCGGCCAGCGTCCGGCGACGGTGGTCGGACACGCTCTGCCGCCAATCGGGCGTGTAATCGGGCAGCAGGTGGTCGAAGCCGGCGATGCCGATGACGGTCGCGTCGATCGGGTTGAGGGCCGCGGTCGCGTCGAGATGGTTTTCGGCGAGGGCATCCACGTCGGTGGGGGTGCGCATATCGGTCATGCTCAGCAGACTAGGACCCGAGGGCAGGCGCATTCGCGCGCGAGGTATCTTGACATCAAGAGAACTGGTGTCCCGTCTGGTGGCACCTGAGGTCCGGAGGCCGCGGCATGGAGATCATCTACACGCACACCGACGAGGCGCCGATGCTCGCCACGCATTCGCTGCTACCGATCATCGAGGCGTTCGCGGCGCCGGCCGGCGTCGCCGTCGAGCTGCGCGACATCTCGCTCGCCGGCCGCATCCTCGCCGCGTTCGGCAAACAGCCCGACGCGCTCGCCGAGCTCGGACAGCTCGCGACCACGCCCGAGGCGAACATCATCAAGCTGCCGAACGTCAGCGCCTCCATCCCGCAACTCAAGGCCGCGATCGAGGAGCTACGCGCGCACGGATACGAGCTGCCCGACTACGAGGAAGCCCCCGAGGCCTACGACAAGGTCAAGGGCTCGGCCGTCAACCCGGTGCTGCGGCAGGGCAACTCCGACCGCCGCGCCCCGGCGTCGGTGAAGGCCTACGCGCGCAAGCACCCGCACTCGATGGGCGCCTGGTCGCCGGACTCGAAGTCACACGTCTCGACGATGAGCGACGGCGACTTCCGCTCCACCGAGAAGTCGGTGACGGTCGCGGCGCCCGGCTCCGTCCGCGTCGAGCACGTGGCCGAGAACGGCGACGTCACGGTGCTGAAGGAGACGACGCCGGTGCTTGCGGGCGAGGTGCTCGATGCCGCGGTCATGCGCAAGTCCGCACTGGACGCGTTCCTGGCGGCCCAGGTGGCCGAGGCCAAGGAGCAGGGCGTGCTGTTCTCCGTCCACCTCAAAGCCACGATGATGAAGGTCTCCGACCCGATCATGTTCGGGCACGCCGTGCGCGCCGTCGTGGGCGACGTCTACGACGGCTACCCCGACGTCAGCCCCAACGACGGCCTCGCCACCCTGCTCAGCGCGCACCCCGAGGCGAAGGCCGCCGTCGATGCCGCCATCGCGGCCGGGCCGTCCATCGCGATGGTCGACTCGGACCGCGGCATCACGAACCTGCACGTGCCGAGCGACATCATCGTGGACGCGTCGATGCCCGCGGCGATCCGCGCGTCGGGGCAGATGTGGAACGCCGACGGCGTGCAGCAGGACACCTTGTTCGTCATCCCGGACTCGTCGTACGCGCCGCTCTACGCCGAAGCCGTCGACCACTGCCGGGTGCACGGCGCGTTCGACCCGGCGACGATGGGGACGACGCCGAACGTCGGGCTGATGGCGCAGGCCGCGGAGGAGTACGGCTCCCACGACAAGACCTTCGAGATCGCGTCGCCCGGGATCGTCCGGGTCGTGGACGAGTCGGGGACGACGCTGCTCGAGCAGCCCGTCGACGCGGGCGACATCTGGCGGATGTGCCAGGCCAAGGACGCCCCGATCCGCAACTGGGTCGAGCTCGCCGTCGAGCGGGCCCGCGCCACCGGGGCACCCGCGGTCTTCTGGCTCGACGAGACCCGCGCGCACGACGCCGAGGTGCTGAAGAAGGTGCGGGCGGCACTCGACGAGCTCCAGACCGACGGGCTGCAGATCGAGATCATGGACGTCGCCGCCGCCACGCGCTTCACGCTCGAGCGGGCGCGCGCCGGGCAGGACACGATCTCGGTCACCGGCAACGTCCTGCGCGACTACCTGACCGACCTGTTCCCGATCATGGAGCTCGGCACCAGCGCGAAGATGCTCTCGATCGTCCCGCTGATGAGCGGCGGTGGCCTGTTCGAGACCGGCGCCGGCGGCTCGGCCCCGAAACACGTCCAGCAGTTCCTGAAGGAGAACCACCTGCGCTGGGACTCCCTCGGTGAGTTCCTCGCGCTCGCGGTGTCGCTGGAGATGCTCGCCGACAAGACCGGCAACAAGAAGGCGAAGGTGCTGGCGACGACGCTCGACCGCGCCACCGGCGCCTTCCTCGAGGAGAACCGGTCGCCGTCGCGGCGGGTCGGCGAGCTCGACAACCGGGGCAGCCACTTCTACCTGGCGCTGTACTGGGCGCGGGAGCTGGCTGCACAGAACGAGGACTCCGAGCTGGCGACGGTCCTCGCGCCGCTGGCCGGCGCATTGGCCCGCGACGAGGACACGATCGTCGCCGAGCTGAAGGTCGTGCAGGGTGCGCCGGTCGACATCGGCGGGTACTACCAGCCGGATCCGGAGAAGACGTTCGCCGCGATGCGTCCGAGCAAGACGTTCAACGCGGCGCTGGAGAGCATCCGCGCCTGACCGCGGGGCCGCGCAACAACGCCGAAATCGAAGCCCCTGGCCAGTGGTCGGGGGTTTCGGCATCCTCGATCAACATACTCTGAAGTATGTCGATGACCCTGATTCGCCTGTCGCACAGGCGATTCAGGGTCAGTGCACCGAGATATACGGGAAGTAACAACCGGGCCAGCGTGTCGATTTGTGACCGCGGTCACTAGGCCATAGCGTTTCGCATCGGTAACGTCCGGATGACCGGCCCATGGCCGGTTTTCATGTGCCGGACGGGGCAGAGGAGGAGCGGATGCTCGCGCACGAGCGGCACGGGTCGGGAGACCCGCTCGTCCTCGTCCACGGAGTCACCCATCGCCGCCAGGCGTGGTACCCCGTCCTGGACGAGCTGGCCGAGCAGCGCGAGGTGATCCTCGTCGATCTGCCGGGCCACGGGCAGTCGCCGCCGTTCGTCACCGACGGCCTGCCCGTCAAGGACGCGCTGCGCCGGGACTTCAAGGGGTTCCTCGCCGACACCGGCCTCGACCGCCCGCACGTCGGGGGCAACTCGCTGGGCGGGCTCGTGGCGCTCGTCGCGGGCGCCGAGGGCGATGCCCGCAGCGTCACCGCCCTGTCGCCGGCCGGGTTCTGGCGCGACGAGGCGCAGTTCGCCTATACCCGCCGCTTCTTCACCGGCTTGCTGCACCTCGCCGACCGGCTCGGGACGAGCGCCGAGCGGGCGGCTCGCAGCCGCGCGGTCCGCCAGGTGGTCTACAGCACGTTGATGGCGCATCCGTCGCGTGTCCCGTCCGATCACGTGCTGGGCGACGTCCGCGCCTTCATGTATGCGCGTCCGATGCTGCGCACCCTGCTCGGTGCCGCTGAGCCGTTCACCGAGACGATCCCGGTGGACGTGCCGGTGACGATCGCCTGGGCCGGGCGCGACCTCGTGCTGCCGCGCTGGCAGGCCGAGACCGCGAAGCAGCGCGTGCCGCACGCCGAGCACCTCATGCTGCGCGGCGTCGGGCACGTCCCGATGTTCGACGACCCGCGGCTCGTCGCGAAGGTCCTGCTCGAGGGCAGCGCCCCCGCGGCCACCGTGGCGCCGTTCGAGACAGTCGCGCACGCATCAGCGGACCGGCGTCGGGCTCCTCGCGCAGCGTCCGCCTGAAGCGCCGCTCGGGCGGCTCCGGCATCCGTAGACTCGTCCCGTGAGCAGGACCTTGCTGAATGTCGGCATCGTCTTGCTGCTGATCGTCATCGAGGGCGTCTTCGTCGCGGCCGAGATCGCGCTCGTCTCCCTGCGCGAGAGCCAGGTGCGCGCGCTCGCCGAGTCCAGCAGGCGCGGCGCGATCGTCGCCCGGCTGGTCTCCGACCCGAACCGGTTCCTCGCCGCCGTCCAGATCGGCGTCACGTCCACCGCGCTGCTGTCCAGCGCGTACGGCGCCGTGACGCTGTCCGAGGATGCGAAGGACTTCCTCGTCGGCCACGGCTGGGGCCGCGGCCTCGCGGGCGCGACCGGCATCATCGGCGTCACGCTGATCATCTCGTTCGTGACGCTCGTGCTCGGCGAACTCGCCCCGAAGCGGCTCGCGTTGCAGGGCGCCGAGAAGGCGGCGGTGTTCTTCGCGACGCCGCTCAGCGCAGTCGCCAGCTTCTTCCGGCCCGTCATCTGGCTGCTGTCCAAGTGCACCGACGGCGTCGTGCGGCTTTTCGGCGGCGATCCGCAGATCGGCCGCGAGCCGATCAGTGAGGACGAACTGCGCGGCCTCGTCGCCGCCCACGAGTCGCTGACGTCGGACGAGCGGCGGCTCATCGACGACGTCTTCGCCGCCGGCGAGCGCTCGATCGGCGAGGTGATGGTGCCGCGCACCGACGTCACCTTCCTCGACGCGTCGATGACGATCAGCAAGGCTGCGAAGGTCGCCGCCGATTCACCGCACTCGCGGTACCCGGTGGTGGGCCGCGACCAGGACGACGTGCTCGGCTTCGTGCACATCCGCGACCTGCTGCTGCCGACCGTCCGGCACGACCGCGATCGCACCGTGGCGAGCGTCGCGCGCGAGATCAAGGCGATGCCGGGCAGCAAGCACGTGCTCGCCGCGATGTCGGAGATGCGCCGCGAGGGCCAGCAGCTGGCGATCGTCGTGGACGAGTACGGCGGCACGGACGGCATCGTCACCCTCGAGGACCTCATCGAAGAGGTGATCGGCGACATCCGCGACGAATACGACGAGGACGTCACCGAAGCACGGCGGCTCGGCGGCGGCGAGGTGGAGGTCGACGGCAAGCTGAATTTGGACGAGATTGCTGAAATATCAGGTCTAGAGCTGCCCGAGGGTCCGTACGCGACGGTCGCCGGGTTCGTCATGGCCGAGCTGGGCCGGCTACCCAAGACCGGCGACGTCGTCGAACACGGGGGAGTGCGCCTGACCGTCGTGCGCGGTCGAGGGCCGGCGCGCCGCGCGCGTGCGAGTCACGCCGCCACCGCCCGAGGAACCGGACGAGCCGTCGCGTCGAGTGGCCGTCGGACCGAGTGGGCCGTTGTGACGGCCCACTCGGGTCCGAACTGGCCACTCGGTGGCGTGGAAGAATTGAGCGCATCATGACCGCCAACTCCGTACCCCGTGTCCTGTCTGGGATCCAGCCCACCGCCGGCGTCGTTCCACCTCGGCAACTACCTCGGCGCCCTCAAGCAGTGGGTGGCGTTGCAGGACGACCACGAGGCGTTCTACTGCGTCGTCGACCTGCATGCGCTGACGGTCGACCCGCCCGCCCCGGACGAGCTGCGCGCAGCGCAGCCGCGATGGCAGCGGCGCAGCTGCTGGCGGCCGGCGCTCGACCCCGAGCGCAGCACGCTGTTCTTGCAGAGCCACATGCCCGGGCACACCGCAGCTGTCGTGGGTGCTCGAGTGCCTCACCGGGTTCGGCGAGGCCAGCCGGATGACGCAGTTCAAGGACAAGTCGGCACGCGGCGGCGCCGAGCGGGTCAGCGTCGGGCTGTTCACCTACCCGATCCTGCAGGCGGCCGACATCCTGCATCTACCAGGCGAACTACGTGCCGGTCGGCGAGGACCAGCGCCAGCACCTGGAGCTCACCCGCAACCTCGCGCAGCGCTTCAACGCCCGCTACGGCGAGACGTTCGTGGTGCCGGAGCGCCTACATCCCCAAGGCGGCCGCGAAGATCCTCGACCTGCAGGACCCGACCGCCAAGATGAGCAAGTCGCTGCCGCGACGCCGGCACCCTCGAACCTGCTCGACGACCCGTCCGCCCTCGCGAAGAAGATCAAGCGAGCGGTCACCGACACCGGCACCGAGATCCGCTTCGACCCGGAGACGAAGCCCGGCGTCTCGAACCTGCTGGTCGATCCTGTCCGCGGTGACCGAGCCGCCCGATCGAGCGTCGCCGAGTCGAGTTCGCCGGGCAGGGCTACGGCACGCTCAAGGCGGCCGTGGCCGACGCCGTGGTCGCGTTCGCCGAGCCGTTCGCCAAGCGCGACCGCCGAGCTGCTCGCCGACCCGGCCGAGCTCGACCGGATGCTCGCGCGCGGCGCCGAGCGGGCCAGCCGGTCGCCGAGCCGACGGTGCGCGACCGCGTACGAGCGCGTCGGCTTCGTCCGGCCCGCGGAATGACGGATGCTCACGCTCGGGGTCGCGATCGCGATCCCGCAGCCACACGCCACCGCCCTGGCGAACTGGCGCCGGCGAGGTGGGCGACCCGGCCGCCGAACTGGTCTTCCCGCACGTGACGCTGCTGCCGCCCACGCCCGTCGCGGCCGCCTCGATGGACGACGTCGAGAAGCACCTCGTGGCGGCCGCGGCCGCGCACCCGCCGTTCGTCATGCATCTGTCCGGCACCGGGACGTTCCGGCCGGCCTCGCAGGTGGTGTTCATCCAGGTGGCGACAGGGGTCGCCGACTGCGAGGTGCTGGAGCGCGAGATCCGCAGCGGGCCGCTCGCGCGCGAGCTCGAGTTCCCCTATCACCCGCACGTCACGGTCGCGCAGGACATCGCCGACGAGCGGCTGGACGAGGCCTACGACGGCCTGGCCGGGTTCGTCGCCCGGTTCCGCGTCGAGCGGTTCGTCCTCTTCGCGCGGGACGAGGACGGCCGGTGGAACTGGCGCCGCGAGTTCCCGTTGGGTGGTGCGCCGGCCGCGGGTGGCGGGTAAGCCTGTGGGCATGGCGGGGATCAAGGAACGAGCCGGTGTGCGGTGGGCAGCGCTGAAGCAGCGCTACGTGTGGCTGCGGCACGTCGTGTCGGCGTGGGACCTGCTCAAGCGCCACAACGGCAACCAGTACGCCGCGGCCATCACCTACTTCAGCTTCCTCGCGCTGTTCCCCTTGCTGTTGCTCGCGGTGTCGATCACGGGCTTCGTCCTGCACTCGCATCCCGCCGCCGAGCAGGACTTCTTCGCGAACCTCACCGCCAAGGTCCCGGGCGACTTCGGCCGGACGCTCGAGTCGTCGC
This sequence comes from uncultured Actinomycetota bacterium, assembly GCA_963797455.1. Lineage (GTDB taxonomy): Bacteria > Actinomycetota > Actinomycetes > Mycobacteriales > Jatrophihabitantaceae > Jatrophihabitans. The sequence goes on from CAWCPK010000003.1 coordinate 315,089, forward strand.
TGCGGGCCGCGATCGACAGCCGGACCGGGGTCGGTGTCGTCGGGTTGCTCGGCGTCCTGCTGACCGGGCTCGGCTGGGTCGGGAACCTGCGCACCGCGATCGACGCCGTGTGGGGCCGCACGTCGGCGAGCGTCAGCTTCGTGCGAGCCAAGATCGCGAACCTCCTGGTGCTCGCCGGCCTCGGGCTGGGGTCGGTTCTCTCGCTAGCGCTGACGGTGGTCGGCACGTCGCTCACCGACCAGATCCTGCGTGCAACGGGTTCGGACGACCTCCCTGGCGCGGCCGCGCTCCTCAAGGTGCTGGGCATCGCGGTCGCGGTGGCCGGCGACCTGATCATCTTCTGGTGGCTGTTGGTGCGGCTGCCGCAGATGGACGTGCCGGGCCACATCGCGCTCAAGGGCGCGTTGCTGGCGTCGGTCGGCTTCGAGGTGCTCAAGATCGTCGGTACGTACACGATCGCGCACACCGCGAACAGCCCCACCGCCGGGCCGTTCGCCGGCATCATCGCCGTGCTGATCTGGATCCAGCTCGTCGCCCGGTTCCTGCTGTTCGCCTGCGCCTGGACGGCGACGCTGACGGCCGAGGATCGGCAGGCCGGCGTCGGCGAGCTCGTGGTGGAGCCCGCGGCGCCGGCCGCGGACGAGCCTGCTGCCGAGCTCAGCCCCGCGGCGGTGGGCGCGACCCTGGTCGGCGCCGGGATGATCGCCGGTGCCGCGGCGACCTGGGCGCTGACCCGCTCGCGCCCGCCGACGCGGGTCTGACCCGCTGTGGACAAGCCGATTTGTCGCGATCTTCGTAAGGTTCGCTGACGGTGCGCGCACAACGATCTGATTTCGGACCTTAGGCCTGTTCCGGCGGTGCCCACCCAGGCATTACGGTGCCAGGATCACGGCGATATCCGGAGTCGGGGGACCTCCCCAGACCGGACGCGTCTTGACTTTCGACGAGAGTGAGGGGATCAGCCTTGCGCGTACTGCGTGGGATTCAACTAGGAGCGCTCGCGGTGAGTGCATCGCTTGCCTTGGCGGCGTGCGGCAGCAGCGGTGGTGGCGGCGGTGGGAACAGCAGCCCCGCAGGGGGTGGCTCAACACCGGCAGGCGGTGGCTCGACGCCGGCCAGCAGTGTCAAGGTCGGGATGGCCTACGACGTGGGTGGCCGCGGCGACAAGTCGTTCAACGACCTTGCGGCGGCCGGTCTCGACAAGGCCAAGACCGATCTCGGCGTGCAAATCAAGGAGCTCGCGGCCACCCAGGGCGAGAGCGAGCAGGCGAAGGAGCAGCGGCTGACGCTGCTCGCCCAGCAGGGCTACAACCCGGTGCTGGCGATCGGTTTCGCGTACGCGACCGCGGTGGGCAAGGTTGTTCCGAACTTCCCGGATGTGCACTTCGCGATCGTCGACGACGAGACGAACTGCGTGGGCGCCACGGCGCAGCCGAACGTCGAGTGCCTGCTGTTCAGCGAGAACGAGAGCTCGTTCCTCGTGGGTGTGGCGGCCGCGCTCGCGACGAAGTCGAAGAATGTCGGCTTCATCGGCGGCGTGAACGAGCCGCTGATCCAGAAGTTCCAGGCAGGCTACGAGGCCGGCGTGAAGGCCATCGACCCGACGATCAAGGTCCAGGTCAAGTACCTCAGCCAGCCGCCGGACTTTAGCGGTTTCGGTGACCCGGCCAAGGGCAAGACTGCCGCGCTCGGCATGTACAACGCCGGCGCCGACGTCGTCTACCACGCGGCCGGTGGTTCCGGGGGCGGCCTGTTCGACGCGGCCGCGCAGGAGAAGCAAGCTGGGCGATCGGCGTGGACTCCGACCAGTACCAGACGGCGCCGGCGAACGAGAAGCAGTACATTCTCACCTCGGCGCTGAAGGGGGTGGACACGGCGGTGTTCAACTTCATCAAGGCCGACACCACCGGTGGGTTCAAGGCTGGTTCGACTCGATTCAGTCTGAAAGACAACGGCGTCGGGTACGCCACATCCAACCCCGCGCTCGATCCTTACAAAGCCAAGATCGAAGAGTACAAGGCGAAGATCATCAGCGGCGAGATCACGGTTCCGACCAAGCCCTGACGCCAGGATTCAGCAGGTCCGGGACGGCGCGGTATAGCGTCGTCCCGGACCCTGTCTCGTTCCCCGGGGATGGTGTGATCAGTGACGTCCGCAGACGCCGTCGAGAGTGGCGCATCGGCAGCGGCGCCGGAGGCGCCACCCGCTGTGGTGCTGCACGGCATCACCAAGCGCTACCCAGGCGTCGTCGCCAACCACGACGTCGACATCACGGTGCAGCGTGGCCACGTGCACGCCATCGTGGGCGAGAACGGCGCCGGCAAGTCGACCCTGATGAAGACCCTCTATGGCATGCACAAGCCGGACGAGGGGACGATCGAGGTCAACGGCCAGCCCATGCACTTCTCGTCGCCGGCCGACGCCATCAACGGCGGGCATCGGCATGGTGCACCAGCACTTCATGCTGGCCGACAACTTCACCGTGCTCGAGAACATCGTCCTGGGCGCCGAGCCGACCACGGGCGGCGTACTGGACACCCGCGCCGCGCGGCGCAAGATCATGCGAGATTTCCGACGCCTACGGCCTCGACGTCGAGCCGGACGAGCTCGTCGAGAACTCTGGGCGTCGGCGACCGGCAGCGCATCGAGATCTGCAAGGTGCTCTACCGCGGCGCGAAGATCCTCATCCTCGACGAGCCCACCGCCGTGCTCGTCCCGCATGAGGTGGACGAGCTGTTCAACAACCTGCGCGAGCTCAAGGCCGAGGGCCTCACCGTGCTGTTCATCTCGCACAAGCTCGACGAGGTGCTCGCGGTCGCCGACGAGATCACCGTCATCCGCGGCGGCACAACGGTCACGCACCGTCGACCCGAAGAACACGACCGCACGACAGCTGGCCGAGCTGATGGTCGGCAGCGAGCTGCCCGTCCCGGAGCTCCGCGAGTCCACCGTCACCGACGTCGCCGAGCTGACCGTCGAAGGGCCTGACCGTCACCGACGTGGACGGCCGGCACGTCCTCGAGGACATCAGCTTCGTCATCCACAAGGGCGAGATCGTCGGCATCGGCGGCGTCGAGGGCAACGGGCAGGCCGAGCTCGTCGAAGCGATCCTCGGCCTCCGGTCGCCGTCGAGCCGGGCGCATCCGACTCGGCGACCGCGACATGACGTCGTGGAGCACTCGCAAACGTCGCACGGCTGGGATGGGCTACATCCCCGAGGATCGGCACCGGCACGGGCTGATGCTGGAGGCGCCGCTGTGGGAGAACCGCATCCTCGGCCACCAGACCGAGAAGCCCAACGCGCGCGGGCCGATCGATCGACGTCGCGGCCGCCAAGAAGGACACCGCACGGATTGTCGGCCGACTACGACGTCCGCACTCCCGGCATCGGCGTCACGGCGGCGTCGCTGTCCGGTGGCAACCAGCAGAAGTTCATCGTCGGCACGCGAGATGAGCAGCAACCCGACGGTGCTGATCGCCGCGCACCCGACCCGCGGCGTCGACGTCGGCGCTCAGGCCGCGATCTGGGAGCACCTGCGGACGGCACGCGCGAACGGACTCGCGGTGCTGCTCATCTCGGCCGACCTGGACGAGCTGATCGGTATGTCCGACATGCTGCACGTAATCCTGCGCGGCCGGCTGGTCGGCGACGGTCGACCCGAAGACGGTGACGCCGGTCGAGCTCGGCGCGGCGATGACCGGCGCGGACATGGGCCCCCAGACCGAAGGAGGGCATCCGTGAGTGACCGGCTCTACCGACTCGCGCTGGGGCTGGTCGCGGCGCTGGTGGCACTCGCCTTCGCGGCCGGCGTCACGTCGATCGTCCTCGAGCTCACGAACCACAACCCCGCGACCGCCCTGAAGAACATGGTCGACTACGGCACCAAGCCCGACCAGCTTGCAGGCGATCGTCAACCTGGGCACCACCTACTACCTCTCCGCGGTCGCGGTGGCGATCGGGTTCCGGATGAACCTGTTCAACATCGGGGTCGACGGCCAGTACCAGCTCGCCGCGCTGATCGCCGCCGCCTTCGGTGGCGAGGTGGTCCTGCCGAACGGGCTGCATCAGTTCGCGATCATCCTCGTCGCGATGCTCGTGGGCTCGTTCTGGGCCGGCATCGTGGGCGTCCTGCGCGTTACCCGCGGCGTGAGCGAGGTCATCTCGAGCGATCATGCTCAACTTAGTGGCCAGCGGCGTGATCGCGTACCTGCTCGCGGACGGCAAGCTGGGCCAGCTCACCGGCGAGGCGCTGACGACCAAGCCGATCGACGGGTCCGGCCAGGTCGGCGGCATCTCCCTGATCCCCGGCGCGCACGTCAAGGTCTACGGGCTGGTCTTCCTGGCCGTGATCGTCGGCGTCGCGTTCCAATTGCTCCTGTCGCGGACGAGGTTCGGCTTCGACCTTCGGGCCACCGGGCGCTCGGCCACCGCCGCGCAGGCGAGCGGCGTGAACGTCAACCGGATGATCCTCTACGCGATGCTGCTCTCCGGCGCGGTCGCCGGCCTGGTCAACATGCCGGTGCTGCTCGGCGAGGCGTACAACTACTCGACGAACACGCCGGCCGGCATCGGGTTCACCGGCATCGGTATCGCGCTGCTGGGGCGGAACAACCCGATCGGCATCGCGATCGCTTCGCTTCTTTGGGCGTTCCTCGACACGTCGTCGAACGTGCTGCAGATCAGCAACATCCCAATCGCGGTCGTCGGCATCACCGAGGGCGTGGTGCTGTTCTCGGCGGTCATCGCCTACGAGTTCGTCCGCAGGTACGGGCTCAAGTTGCAGCAGCGCCGGGTCGGCCGGGAGTTGGGTACCACGACCCCTGAGCCTCAGGCGGCGGCAGCATGAGCGAGCTTGCGAGCGAATCAGTGGGCACAGCACCATGGGAATCCCACGGCGAGCGCAGCGAGGCCGCGGCATGACCGCGATCGAAGCACCCACCGCGCCGGCGCCGCCCCCGGCCACCGGCCCCGACTGGCGGCGGGTCGTCGGCAACAGCGTCGCGACCCGCGCCATCCTTGCGCTGGTGATGGGCCTGCTCGTCCTCAGCCTCGCCCGGGTGCTCAGCGGCAAGCCCGGTCTCACGGAGGCCGGCGCGCTGGGCGGTGCGATCACCGCCGCCATGCCGATCATGCTGGCCGGCCTCGGCGGCCTCTGGTCGGAGCGCTCAGGTGTCGTGAACATCGGCCTCGAGGGCGAGATGATCCTCGGCACGTGGTTCGCCGCATACTTCGCCTGGCACTCGAACAGCGCCTGGATGCTCATCGTCGGCGGCATGTTCGGCGGGCTGATCGGCGGCGTGCTGCACGCGATAGCCACGGTCGGGTTCGGCGTCGACCAGATCATCTCCGGCGTCGCGATCAACATCCTCGCGCCCGGCATCGCGAAGTACCTGTCCGGTGTCTTCTTCACCAGCGACAAGTCGATCGCCGACGGTGGTGGTCAGCTCCAGTCCCCGAAGGTGGCCGCGTTCAACACGCTCCAGTGGCACTGGGCTCACGATTGGCTGAGCAAGCTGCACGGCCACAAATGGTTCTTCATCTCCGACATCGCCGGCCTGCTCGACGGGCTGGCCACCTCGCTGAACATCTTCACGATCCTCGCGCTGGCGCTGATCCCGCTGAGCTGGTTCGTGCTCTGGCGGACCTCGTTCGGGTTGCGGCTGCGCTCGTGCGGTGAGAACCCGACCGCCGCCGAGACACTGGGCGTCAAGGTCTACAGGATGAAAGTCATCGCGGTGATCGTCTCCGGCGCTGCTCGCCGGCCTGGGCGGCGCGTTCCTCGTCGACTACACGGGCATCTACCGGGAGGGCCAGACCTCCGGCCGCGGCTTCATCGGCCTGGCTGCGATGATCTTCGGCAACTGGCGGCCCGGCGGTCTGCTCGCCGGCTCGAGCCTGTTCGGCTACACCGACGCGCTGCAGTCAGCAGTCGGCGCCGACCACCGTGCACGCCCTGCTGCTGCTCGTGGCCATCCTGCTGGCCGCTCGTCGCTGCCTACCACCTGTACCGGCGGCGGATGGTTGCCGGCGATCGGTCGACCGTGGTCATCGGCCGCGCTCGTGCTGCTCTGGTACCTCACCACCGACAGCATCCCGCCGAGTTCGCGACGTACAGCGCCGCAGATCATCACGCTGCTCGTCCTGGCCCTCGCCTCGCAGCGACTGCGAATGCCCGCGGCGGATGGCATTCCGTGGCGGCGCGGCCAAGGTGACATGACGCTCCGTTCTCGACCTGCGACTGACCTCGCCCGAGGTCGTCGCCGACCCGTATCCGTCACTTCGCAGCGGCGCGCGAGGAGGCGCCGGTGCAGTGGCACGAAGAGCTCGGCATGTGGCTGACGTTCACCCACGCGCGGCCGACGCGGTGCTGCGCGCCCGCACGCTCGGCCGGATCTGGCGCCGCGCTGGCCCGATCCGAGCCGATGCCGTACGTTCGAGCTGATCCACGTGCAACTCGCTGCTGGAGAACGAGCCGCCGGCGCACACCCGGCTGCGCCGGCTGGTGGCCGGCGCGTTCGCCCGCGGGCCACGTCGAGCGGCTGCGTCCGCGCGTCGCCGAGCTTGCCGACCGGCTCGCCGACCGGCGTCGCCGACGCGGGTGCGGACGGCTCGCCGGTCGATCTCATCGCCTAGTACGCCGAGCCGCTTCCGGTGCAGGTGATCGCCGAACTGCTCGGCGTGCCCGAGCCCGACTGGCCGCTGCTGCGGCCGTGGTCGAACGCGATCGTGAAGATGTACGAGTACGCGGTCTCGCCCGCGCAGCGCGACCGCGGCCGAGACGGCGTCGCGCGCAGTTCGTCGAGTACCTGCGCGAGCTGGTCGCGCAGCGGCGGCGGCGCTCCCGGGCGACGACCTGATCTCGTCGCTGATCGCCGAGACCGACTCCGACGGCGCGCGGCTGACCGAGGACGAGCTGGTCACGACCTGCACGCTGCTGCTCAACGCCGGCCACGAGGCGACGGTCAACGTCGTCGGCAACGGCGTCACCGCGCTGCTCGACCCAGCCGACCAGCTCGCGGCGCTGCGCGCCGAGCCGGCGCTCGTCCCGACCGCGGTCGAGGAGCTGATCCGCTACGACTCGCCGTTGCAGCTGTTCGAGCGCACCGCAGTCGCCGACACCGAGATCGGCGACGTCGTCGTGCCGGCCGGCATGAAGATCGCGGCGCTGCTCGGCGCGGCGAACCGCGACCCCGCCGTGTTCGCCGACCCGGACCGGTTCGACGTCGCGCGGGCCGACAACCCGCATCTCGGCTTCGGCGTCGGCATCCACTTCTGCGTCGGCGCGCCGCTCGCGCGCGTCGAGCTGCAGGCGTCCCTGCGGCATGCTGCTGCGCCGCTTCCCGATGCTCGCACTGGCCGCGCGACGCCGAGCGGCGTCCCGAGTTCGTCATCCGCGGCGTGCAAGTCCCTGCCCGTCACCGTCCACTGAGGAGATAACATGAGCGAGATCGACTGGCCGGCCCTGCGCCGGGCCGCGCTGGAGGCGATGGGCCGCGCCTACGCGCCGTACTCGCAGTTCCCGGTCGGCGCGGCGGCGCTGGTCGACGACGGCACGGTCGTCGTCGGCTGCAACGTCGAGAACGCGTCGTACGGGTTGGGGCTGTGCGCCGAGTGCGGGCTGGTGTCGGCGCTGCACGCCTCGCGGCGGCGGCCGGCTGGTCGCGTTCGCCTGCGTCGACTCCGCGGCGCGGTGCTGATGCCGTGCGGCCGCTGCCGGCAGCTGCTGTGGGAGCACGGCGGCCCGGACCTGCTCGTCGACACCGTCGGACGGCGCCAAGCCGATGACCGAGGTGCTGCCGCTCGCGTTCGGGCGTGAGGACCTTCCCCTTGGCTGATCAGCAGCCGACGAGCACTCGGCGCGAGCACGCCATGAGCAGCGCTTCGACGCCGTCGACGTCATCGCACGCAAGCGCGACGGCGGGGTCCTGACCGACGCGCAGATCGACTGGGTGATCGACGCCTACACCCGCGGCGCGGTCGCCGACGAGCAGATGGCCGCGCTGGCGATGGCGATCCTGCTGCGCGGCATGACGCCCGCCGAGACTCGCCCGCTGGACCGCGGCGATGATCGCCTCCGGCGAGCGGCTGGACCTGTCCTCGGTGTCGCGGCCGACCGTCGACAAGCACTCGACCGGCGGCGTCGGCGACAAGATCACGCTGCCGCTCGCGCCGCTGGTCGCCGCCTGCGGCGCCGCCGTGCCGCAGCTGTCCGGCCGCGGGCTCGGCCACACCGGCGGCACGCTGGACAAGCTGGAGTCGATCCCCGGCTGGCGCGCCGACGCTGACCAACGCCGAGTTCCTGCGCCCAGCTCGCGTCGACGTCGGCGCCGTCATCTGCGCGGCCGGCGACGGGCTGGCGCCCGCCGACCGCAAGCTGTACGCGCTGCGCGACGTCACCGGCACCGTCGAGTCGATCCCGCTCATCGCGTCGTCGATCATGAGCAAGAAGATCGCCGAGGGCACGGCCGCGCTCGTGCTGGACGTCAAGGTCGGCTCCGGCGCGTTCATGAAGTCCGCCGGCGGACGCGCGCGAGCTGGCCGCGCACGATGGTCGAGCTCGGGCACCGCGCACGGGGTGCGGACCGTCGCGCTGCTCACCGACATGTCGACGCCGCTCGGGCTGACGGCCGGCAACGCGCTCGAGGTGCGCGAGTCGGTCGAGGTGCTGGCCGGCGGCGGCCCGGCCGACGTCGTCGAGCTGACCCTGGCGCTGGCCCGGGAGATGCTCGCCGGCGCCGGCCTCGCCGATGTCGACCCGGCCGACGCGCTGCGCGACGGCCGGGCGATGGACGCCTGGCGGCGCGATGATCGCCGCCCAGGGCGGCGACCCGGACGCCGCCGCTGCCGCAGGCCCGCGAGACGCACGTCGTGGTCGGCGCCGGCGTCCGGCGTGCTCACCCGGCTGGACGCGCTCGCCGTCGGCGTCGCGGCCTGGCGGCTCGGCGCCGGGCGGGCCCGCAAGGAGGACGCGGTGTCGGCCGGCGCCGGCGTCGTGCTGCACGCCAAGCCGGGCGACGCGGTGCGGGAGGGTGAGCCGCTGCTCGAGCTGCACGCCGACGACCCGGCCCGCTTCGCGCGCGCCCTCGAGGCGCTGGCCGGCGCCTTCGACGTCGGCGAAACGGCACAACCGCGCCGGCTGGTGATCGACACGATCCGCTAGCCACCGGCGACGAAGTCGCTACGGTTGCTCCATGCCCGTACCGCTCGACGCCGCCTCGATCCGGACCGCGCCCAAGGTGCTGCTGCACGACCACCTCGACGGCGGCCTGCGGCCGGCCACGATCGTCGAGCTCGCGAACCGGATCGGCTACGACGCCCTGCCGACCACGAACGTCGCGGAGCTCGGCGAAGTGGTTCCGCGACGGCGCCGACTCGGGATCGCTGGAGCGCTACCTGGAGACGTTCGCCCACACCGTCGCGGTCATGCAGACCGCGCAGGGCCTGACCGCGTGGCGCGCGAGTGCGTCGAGGACCTCGCCGCGGACGGCGTCGTCTACGCCGAGGTGCGCTGGGCGCCCGAGCAGCACGTCGAGGACGGGCTGACCCTCGAGCAGGTCGTCGAGGCGGTGCTGGCCGGCTTCCGGCGAAGGGCGAGGCGATCGCCGCCGCGGCCGGGCACTCGATCCGGGTCGGCGCGCTCGTCACCGCGATGCGGCACGCCGCCCGCTCGCGGGAGATCGCCGAGCTCGCCGTCCGGTACCGCGACGACGGGGTGGTCGGCTTCGACATCGCCGGCGCCGAGGCCGGGCTTCCCGCCGACGCCGGCACCTGGACGCGTTCGAGTACCTGCGCCGCGAGAACTTCCACTTCACCATCCACGCCGGCGAGGCGTTCGGGCTGCCGTCCATCTGGGAGGCGATCCAGTGGTGCGGCGCCGACCGGCTCGGCCACGGCGTGCGCATCGTCGACGACATCACGGCCGGCGGGCGGCTCGGCCGGCTCGCGCAGTACGTCCGCGACAAGCGCATCCCGCTGGAGATGTGCCCGTCGTCCAACGTCCAGACCGGCGCGGCGAAGTCGATCGCCGAGCACCCGATCGGGCTGCTGCGCCGCCTGCAGTTCCGGGTCACCGTCAACACCGACAACCGGTTGATGAGCGGGACGTCGATGAGCCGGGAGATGACGCTGCTGGCCGAGGCGTTCGGCTACGACTGGGCGCGACCTGCAGTGGTTCACGATCAATGCGATGAAGAGCGCGTTCATCCGCTTCGACGAGCGGCTGGCGATCATCAACACGATCATCAAGCCCGGGTACGCCGCGCTCATGGCCTAGAGCAGTCCGCGGGCTTGCTTCTCCTGCAGGACCAGCAAGGCGGCGGCGTCGACCTGCTTCCTGAACGCCGGGTCGTGCCTGGCCTTCGCGAGCAGCGCGGCCGTCATCGCGGACGCCTGGTCGGCGTCCACGGTGAGGACGACGTCCCCGCCAGCGGCGATGAACCGCACCGCCCGGTCGCCGATCGAGTAGGGCGCGACCTGCTGGGCGCCGCCGAGGTCGTCGCTGATGATCAGCCCGCGAAAGCCGAGGTCGCCGCGCAGCATGCCGGTGACGATCGTGCGGGAGAACGCCGCAGGCATGCCCGGGTCGAGCAGGGCGTAGATCGCCGTCGACATCATCACGAACGGGACGCCCGCCCGCGCCGCCGCCCGGAACGGGGCGAGGTACGGGTCGTCGCGCGTCGTCACAGCGTCGGTGACGCCGCCGGTCGTGTCGGTGTTGCCGTGGACCCGGCCGAGACCCGGGAAGTGCTTGACAGTGACGTCCACGCCCGCGGCGGCCATGCCCTGCACGACGGCGAGCCCGTGCGCTGTCACCGCCGCCGGGGTGCGCCCGAACTCGCGGTCGAGGTCACCGATCGGCGGGTTCGGACCCGAACCCGGACGGCACGGTGTCGAGCACCGGTGCCAGGTTGACGTTGACGCCGGCCCGGCGCAGCTGGCCGCCCCAGCCGCGCGCGTAGCCGCGCAGGGTCGCCGGCGGGATCGTGCCCTGCTGCACCGCGCTCACGATGCGGGTGAAGCCGGTTCCTTGCAGGCGCTGGACGAGCCCGCCCTCCTGGTCGGTGGCGACGAACAGGCGCACGCCGTCGGGTGCCAGGCCCTGCAACTGGTCGGTGACCGCCCGGGTTTCCTGCAGGCCGGCGTAACTCGTCCCGTCCAGGATCACCGAGCCCACGTGGTACTGCTGGATCGCGGTGACCGTCGCCGCGCCGACCTGCGTGCTCGGGCAGTCGACCATCAGCAGCTGACCGACCCGCTCCCGTTCGCTCATCCGGTTGAACACGCGCTGGGCGACCGGGATCGGCGGCGGCGTGCTCGACGGCGGCGTGCTCGACGGCGGCGTGGTGTGCGTGATCGAGGTCCGCGGTCCGGTCGACGCCGGCGGGCTGCTCGTCTGCTGCTGCGCGCTCGAGGTACACGCAGCGAGCAACAGCGTCGCTACGAGCGCTCGGTATCGCATCAATCCGTCCAGTCGAACGTCCGGGTCACTGCCTTCTGCCATGTTGAGTACAGCGCCTCGCGTTCGGTTGCATCCATTGACGGGGACCACGTCCGGTCGGCCGCCCAGTTCGTCCGGATTTCATCCGTCGACGACCAGAAACCGACGGCGAGCCCGGCGGCGTAGGCGGCGCCGAGCGCGGTCGTCTCGGCGACGACCGGACGCACCACCGGCACGTCCAGGATGTCGGCCTGGAACTGCATCAGCAGCTCGTTGCCGACCATCCCGCCGTCGACCTTCAGCGCGGCCAGCGCGACCCCGGAGTCGGCGTTCATCGCGTCGACGCACCTCGCGGGTCTGGAACGCGGTGGCCTCCAGCGCCGCGCGCGCGAGGTGGCCGCGGTTGACGAAGCGGGTGAGCCCGACGATCGCGCCGCGCGCGTCCGGGCGCCAGTGCGGCGCGAACAGCCCGGAGAACGCGGGGACGAAGTAGGCGCCGCCGTTGTCGTCGACGGTGCGGGCCAGCGCCTCGATCGTCGTCCGCCGTCGCAGATCAGCCCGAGGTTGTCGCGCAGCCACTGCACGAGCGAGCCGGTGACCGCGATCGAGCCCTCCAGCGCGTACACGGCGGCGGCGCCGGGCAGCGCGTAGCAGACCGTCGTGAGCAGCCCGTTCTCGCTGAGCACCTTCTCGGTGCCGGTGTTGAGCAGCAGGAAGTTGCCGGTGCCGTAGGTGTTCTTGGCCTCGCCGGGCTGCGAGGCAGGCCTGGCCGAAGGTCGCCGCCTGCTGGTCGCCGAGGATGCCGGCGATCGGGCACCCCGGCCAGCGGTCCGTGCGCGTGGACCGTCGCCGTACACCTCCGACGACGAACGGATCTCCGGCAGCATCGACAGCGGGACGCCCATCTCGCCGGCGATCTCCGGGACCCAGGCGAGCGTGTCGAGATCCATCAGCATCGTGCGGGACGCGTTCGTCGCGTCGGTGACATGCACCCCGCCGGTCAGGTTCCAGAGCAGCCAGCTGTCGATCGTGCCGAACGCCAGATCGCGCGAGCGTTCGCGCCGTCGACGTCGTCCAGGATCCAGCGGATCTTCGGGCCGGCGAAGTACGTCGCCAGCGGCAGGCCGGTCCGCCGCTGGTAGCGGTCGGCCGAGTCACCCAGGTCGTCGCAGATCGCCTGGGTGCGGGTGTCCTGCCAGACGATCGCCGGCGCGATCGGCTCGCCGGTCGCGCGGTCCCACACGACGGTCGTCTCGCGCTGGTTGGTGATGCCGACCGCGGCGACGTCGCCGGGGCGCAGGTCGGCGCGGGCGAGCGCCTCGGCGGCCACCGAGCGGGTGTTCGACCAGATCTCGTTCGCGTCGTGCTCGACCCAGCCGGGGCGCGGGAAGATCTGCGCGTGCTCGACCTGTGCGCGCGCGACCGACTCGGGCGTCGTGGTCGAACAGCATGCACCGCGTGGACGTCGTGCCCTGGTCGATGGCGGCGACTACGGCACGGTGGTCACTGCGCTAGCGTGCCACGCTATGCCCGGTTGGACTCGGCGTACCGCGCGGCGGCGTGCGGCCAGATACGGCCGGGACGCGTTCGACGTCGTGGTCATCGGCGGCGGCGTGACCGGCGCCGGCGCGGCGCTGGACGCGGCCACCCGCGGGCTGTCGGTCGCGCTGGTCGAGGCGCGCGACTGGGCCGTCCGGGACGTCGAGCCGCTCGTCGAAGCTGTTCCACGGCGGGCTGCGCTACCTCGAGCAACTCGAGTTCGGCCTGGTGCGCGAGGCGCTGCGCGAGCGCGAACTGATGACCACCCGGCTCGCGCCGCACCTCGTCAAGCCGGTGCCGTTCCTCTACCCGCTGACCCACCGCGTCTGGGAGCGGCCCTACGTGGCGTCCGGGCTCGCGCTCTACGACACGATCGGCGGGCACACCAGCCTGCCCGGGCAGAAGCACCTGTCCCGGCGGGCCGCGCTGCGGATGTTCCCGGGCCTGCGCGACGACGCGCTGATCGGCGCGGTGCGCTACTTCGACGCCCAGGCCGACGACGCCCGGCACACGCTGACCGTCGCGCGGACCGCGGCCCGGTACGGCGCCGTCGTCCGCTCGTCCACCCAGGCGGTCGGGTTCGCGCGCGAGTCGGACCGGGTCGTCGGCGTGGTGGTGCGCGACACCGAGGACGGCCGGGAGACGACCGATCGGCGCGGGCGTCGTGCTCAACTGCACCGGCGTGTGGACCGACGAGGTCCAGGCGCTGTCAGGCGGTCGCGGCCGATTCCAGGTGCGCGCTTCGAAGGGCGTGCACATCGTCGTGCCGCGCGAGAAGATCACCGGCGACGCCGGGCTGATCCTGCGCACCGCGACGTCGGTGCTGTTCGTCATCCCGTGGAAGAACCACTGGCTGATCGGCACGACCGACACCGACTGGAACCTCGACCTCGCGCACCCGGCCGCGACGAAGTCCGACATCGACTACCTGCTCGACCCCGTCAACGCCGTGCTGGTCGCGCCGCTGACCGAGCGACGACATCGAGGGCGTCTACGCGGGGCTGCGGCCGCTGCTCGCCGGCGAGTCGGAGGAGACCTCGGCGCTGTCCCGCGAGCACGCGGTGGCCCGCGTCGTGCCGGGGCTGATCTCGATCGCCGGCGGCAAGTACACGACGTACCGGGTGATGGCCGCGGACGCGGTCGACGCCGGTGCCGAGGACCTGCTGCGCCGCGTTGCGCCGTCGTGCACCGACCGGGTGCCGCTGCTCGGCGCCGACGGTTATCTTCGCGATGCGCAACCAGGTCGAGGCGCTGGCCGCGGAGTACGGCCTGCATCCGTACCGGGTGCGGCACGTGCTGGACCGGTACGGCTCGATGATCCGCGACGTGCTCGGGCCCGGGCTCGCCGAGCCGGCCCTGCTGGAGACGGTGCCCGGCGCGCCGGACTACCTGATGGCCGAGATCCGCTACGCCGTAACCCACGAGGGTGCTTTGCATCTGGAGGACGTGCTGACGCGCCGGACCCGGATCTCGATCGAGTACCCGCACCGCGGTGTCGAGTCCGCGCCCGCGGTCGCGGCACTGGTCGGCGAGGTGCTCGGCTGGTCCGACGAGCGGTGCCAGACCGAGGTGTCGAGTTACGACGCGCGGGTCGCGGCCGAGCGGCAGTCGCAGGCCCGCTTCGACGACGAGGCGGCCGACGCGGTGCGCACCGCTGCGCCCGAGATGCGGTCGGGCCTCAGTCCTGTTGGAAGCACGTCTCGACCTCGGTGACCAGCTCGCGCCAGTCGTCGCGGTCGACGGACGGGCTGTCGAGGATGTCGAGGTCGGCGTCCAGGCCGCAGAACTCGGCGAGGTCGCGGACGAGGACGGCCCCGCGCGTCGACGGCTTGCGCAGGTCGTAGGTCGCGTCCTGCTCCGGCTCGAACGCGTCGTCGTCCTCCTCGTCGGCGAGCTCGGCCCACCACTCGAGTTTGACGAGGCGGTGTCCCTTGGCGGTGCGGCAGTAGCGCGCGAGGTCGGCGGTCTCGGTGAAGACGGCGACCGTGTCTTCGCCGCCGATGAACGCGACCTCGATATCGTCGCTCGCGGCGTCGACGGGCACGTCGGCGCGGACGGTCAGATAGGTGGCGTCCGGAAGGACGATCTTGATCGGCTCGGCGCCGACGCGCTGCCAGAGCGTCTCGTCCTCGTCGAAATCCGTGCTGCTGAAGTCGCCCTGCCACGACAGCCAGGAGTCGACCCGGTTGATCGCGCGCTCCCACGAGTCGGTGATCGTGTCGCCGAGCTCGTTCCAGCGCTTGCGGCCGTCCTTGCCCTGGTAGCTGATCTCGTCGTCGACCAGCTCGGCGTAGGCCGGGGTTCCCTCGACGAGCCGGCGCAGGGCCCCGTCGTCGCAGCAGTCGGCGATCCGGCCGACCATGTCGACGATGTTCGCGAGCGCCGACACGTGCACCGGGTCGGGCTCGTCGCCGGCCCACTCGTACACGGCGTCCAGGTCGTAGTGGTCGTCGCCACCGGGGCGCAGCTCGTCGGGCGTCGCCTTGAGCACCTGGCCGTAGCCCGGATGGTCGGACAGGTCGTTCTCCTCGGCGGACGCGATGAACGACGCGAGCTCGGCGGCGCTCGGATAGAGCAGGATCTTCGCGCCGTCGCCCAGGAAGCCCTGCCACTCCTCGCCGTCCTCGTCCTCCCAGGGCGGCGCGTAGAGCGTCAGGCCGGTGCGGCCGTTCACGGTCAAGGTGATCGGGACGATCGGCGCGTGCGAGCTCGTCATACGGGCAACCTACCGGGCACAATTCGGGCGTGACCCAGCACCGTGTCCCCCTGCCAGGCAGTGCCCGTCCCGCGGTGGCGGCCGCCGATCTTCGTCCGCTGGACCCGGCGACCGTCATCGAGGCGACGATCGTGTTGCGGCGCCGCGCCGAGCCCGCTGCCGGTGCCTTCGCCGGCCCGCCGTTGGGGCGTGCCGACCTCGCGGCGCGGTACGGCGCCGATCCGGCCGACGTCGACGCCGTACGCGAGGCGATCACCGCGGCCGGCGCCGAGGTGCTGTCCGCCGACCCGGCCACCCGGCTGGTCCGGGTGCGCGGCACGGCGGCCGGGCTCGGCGCGCTGTTCGGCACCACGTTGCAGGAGGCTGGGGGGCCGCAGGAGACGGTCGCCGACCGCCACGGCACTCGGCGGCGCGGCGGCGAGCTGACGCTGCCCGCCCCGCTCGTCGGCGTGGTCGTCGGGGTGCTCGGGCTCGACGACCGCCCGCAGGCCGAGGCGCGGTTCCGGCTCGCCCGGGCCGAAGCTGCGGCGGCCAGCTACACGCCGCCGCAGCTGGCGACGGCGTACCGGATGCCGGCCGCGGACGGCGCGGGTCAGACGATCGCGATCATCGAGCTCGGCGGTGGGTTCGGGCAGGACGACCTCGCGGCGTACTTCGGCGGGCTCGAGCTGGCAACGCCGATCGTCACGGCGGTGAGCGTCGACGGCGCGGCCAACGCGACCGGAAAGGACCCGAACGGCGCCGACGGCGAGGTGCTGCTCGACATCGAGGTGGCCGGCGGGATCGCGCCGGCCGCCGAGCTGCTCGTGTACTTCGCGCCGAACACCGACGCCGGGTTCCTCGACGCGGTGACGCAGGCGGCCCACGCGACCCCGGCGCCGACGGTCCTGTCCATCAGCTGGGGCCAGAGCGAGGACCAGTGGACCGAGCAGGCTCGCTCGGCGATGGACGCGGCTTTCGCCGATGCCGCGCTGCTGGGTGCAACGGTGACCGCAGCGGCCGGCGACAGCGGAAGCGCGGACAGCGCGGGCACGGCGGGCAGCGCGCCGCACTGCGACTTCCCGGCCTCCAGCCCACACGTCCTCGGCTGTGGCGGCACGTCGCTTTCGCTGGCGCCGGATGGGACGGTGGCGAGCGAGGTGGTCTGGAACGGCGGCGCGTCGGGCGGCTCCACCGGGGGTGGCGTGAGCGATGCGTTCGCCGTGCCGGACTGGCAGGCGGCGGCGGGCGTGCCGCCGCGCGCGGGCTCGGCCGATCCCGGTCGTGGCGTCCCGGATGTTGCGGCGGTGGCCGATCCGCAGACCGGCTACCGGGTGATCGTGGACGGGCAGTCTGCTGTAATCGGCGGGACGAGCGCGGTGGCCCCGCTGTGGGCCGGGCTCGTCTGTCGGCTCGCGCAACTGGCCGGCGCACCGCTCGGGCTGGTGCAGCCTGCGCTATATGCGGCTGCTCCGGCCGGCGCGGCCGCGCGCGGATTTCGCGATATCACGGCCGGGACGAACGGCGCCTACTCGGCGGCGCCCGGCTGGGACGCCTGTACCGGCCTCGGCGTCCCGGACGGCGCCGCGCTGCTCACCGTGGTCACCGGCTCGTCGACGTAGTCACCCGGCCGGCCGCCGCGATCAAACCCTCTGGCGCCGGACCGACAGTGCTCTTCGAGTCCCTAGGGGACTGCCTGCACTTGTGCCTGCAGCCGGTCACACACGTCTGCGGGCAGTCCCCTGGGCGTGCGGAGCCCGGTCCAAGAACACGTCTGCGGGCAGTCCCCTACGGTCTCGAACACCGCTGCCCAGCCGGAACCGTCCACAGGCGAGCGCGTCGTCCACACCCACGCGAACGCGCCGACGCTGCCGCGTCCGAACGGGCAATCTGAGCGGATGGACTGTGGCCGCCTGATCCGCGCCGCGCGCCGGTCGCGGCGGGTCAGCCAGCGCGAACTCGCTGTGCTGGCTCGCGTCCCCCACTCGACCGTCGACCGCGCCGAAGCGGGCCGAGTGATGCCGCGGCTGCAGACCCTCGTCGACCTGCTCGGCGCGCTGGGCTACGAGTTCGTCATCGCAGACCGACATGGTCGCCTGCTCGAACTCGACGACGAGCACGACCGGCTGCGCGATCGCTCCGGCCGGCACTTCCCCGCGCATCTGGAGGCCGCCAAGTTGCCGGATTACTTCGACCGTGAGGCCCGCCACTGGTGGGGGTGGCACCACGTCGGCTGGCCGTTCGGAGTCGGCGACTGCCCCGACTACATCTACTGGCACCGGCCGAAGGGAGAGCCGACCACCCGGGACCACGCGACCTGAGCGGGCCGCTACACGCCGATCGGGTGCCAGACGGTCTTCGTCTCGACGAACGCGTTGAGCCGGGACAGTCCCGGTGCGGCAGCCCAGTCCGCGTCGCGTGGCAGGTAGACGCGCTTGACGCTGTCCGCGGCCGCGGCCTGCAGATCCGCCCGCGCGCCCGGCGCGGCGCCAGTGAGGTCGAGCGCGTTGACGTCGCGGTGCGCGGCAAGCCACGGCGCGAGTTCGGCGGTGAAGCCGGTGAGCAGGTTGACCACGCCCGCCGGGCAGATCGGAGGTGGCCAGCACCTCGGCGAGCGAGATCGCCGGCAGCGGACGATCCTGCGACGCGACGACGACGGCCGTGTTGCCGGTCGCCAGCACCGGGGCGAGCACCGACACGAGCCCGAGCAGCGACGAGTCCTGCGGCGCGAGTACGCCGACCACGCCGGTCGGCTCGGGCAGCGAGAAGTTGAAGTACGGCCCGGCGACCGGGTTCGTCGAGCCCACGACCTGCGCGTACTTGTCGGCCCAGCCCGCGTAGTGCACCCAGCGGTCGATCGCCGCGTCGACCTCGGCCGCGGAGGTCTGCGCCTGATTCAAGAGCGCGGCGAACTGCTCGCGCCGGCCTTCGAGCATCTCGGCGACGCGGTAGAGGACCTGCCCGCGGTTGTAGGCAGTGGCGGTCGACCACTTGCCGAACGCCGCGCGGGCGGCGACGACCGCATCGCGCACGTCCTTGCGCGACGCCTGCGCGGCATGCGCGAGCACTCGCCGGACGGGGGCGGTCACCGGATAGGAGCGGCCGGACTCCGAGCGCGGGAACGCGCCGCCGAGGTAGAGCTTGTAGGTCTTGCGGACCGCGCAGATCCGCGCGCTCAGACATCGAGGTAGGCCGCCAATCCGTGCCGTCCGCCTTCGCGGCCGAAGCCCGATTCCTTGTACCCGCCGAACGGCGACGCCGGGTCGAACCGGTTGAACGTGTTGGCCCAGACCACGCCGGCCCGCAGCCGGTTCGCCATCGACAGGATGCGCGAGCCCTTCTCCGTCCAGACGCCCGCGGACAGCCCGTACGGCGTGTTGTTCGCCTTCGTGATCGCCTCGTCCGGAGTGCGGAAGGTGAGTACGGACAGCACCGGTCCGAAGATCTCCTCCTGCGCGATCCGGTTGGCCTGCGAGACGCCGGTGAACAGCGTCGGCGCGAACCAGAAGCCGCGGTCGGGCAGCTCGCACGGCGCCGACCAGCGGGTGGCGCCCTCGGCCTCGCCGGCGTCGGAGAGTTCGCGGATCTTGGCCAGCTGCGCGGCCGAGTTGATCGCGCCGACGTCGGTGTTCTTGTCCAGCGGATGCCCGACACGCAGCGTGCTCAGCCGCCGCTTCAGCGCGCCGATCAGCTCGTCCTCGATCGACTCCTGCACGAGCAGCCGCGACCCGGCGCAGCACACCTGCCCCTGGTTGAAGAAGATGCCGTTGACGATGCCCTCGACGGCCTGGTCGAGCGGCGCGTCCTCGAAGACGATGTTCGCGGCCTTGCCGCCGAGCTCGAGGGTGAGCCGCTTGCGCGTGCCGGCCGCCGCGCGCTGGATGCAGCTTGCCGATCTCGGTCGAGCCGGTGAACGCGATCTTGTCGACGTCCGGGTGGTCGACGAGCGCCTGGCCGATCGCCGAGCCGGGGCCGGGCAGGACGTTCACGACGCCCGGCGGCAGGTCGGCCTCGGCGATGATCTCGGCGAGGACGAGCGCGGTCAGCGGCGTCGACTCGGCCGGCTTGAGCACCACCGTGTTGCCGCAGGCGAGCGCCGGCGCGATCTTCCAGGCGGCCATCAGCAGCGGGAAGTTCCACGGGATGATCTGCCCGGCGACGCCGAGCGGGCGCGGCGCCGGCCCGAAGCCCGCGTAGTCGAGCTTGTCGGCCCAGCCGGCGTAGTAGAAGAAGTGCGCCGCCGCGAGGGGGACGTCGACGTCGCGCGACTCGCGGATCGGCTTGCCGTTGTCGAGCGACTCGAGCACGGCGAGCTCGCGGGCGCGCTCCTGGATGCCGCGCGCGATGCGGAACAGGTACTTGCCGCGCTCCGCGCCGGACATCGCCGACCACGGTCCTTCGAACGCGCGGCGGGCGGCCGCGACCGCGTCCTCGACGTCGGACGAGCCCGGCCTCGGCAGACCTCGGCCAGCGGCTCCTCGTCGGCCGGGTTGATCGTCTTGACCGCCTCACCCGTGCCGTCGCGGAACTCGCCGTCGACGAAGATCTGGTAGCTCGGCTTGAGCCGCGCGATGTCGCGCGACTCGGGTGCCGGCGCGTACTCGAAGGTGCTCATTGGTCGCTCCGCAAGCGTCGCTCGGCCGGCATGGGTCAGTCCACCGTCACGTAGTCGGGGCCGTCGTAGGCGCCGGTTGCCAGCTTGTGCCGTTGCAGCAACAGGTCGTTGAGCAGGCTCGACGCGCCGAAGCGGAACAGCGCCGGCGTCGAGCCACTCGTCGCCGGCCACCTCGTTCACCATCACCAGGTAGCGGACCGCCTCCTTCGAGGCGCGGATGCCGCCGGCGAGCTTGACGCCCCGGAGATCACCCGTCCGGTCCCGGAAGTCGCGCACCGCCTCGAGCATGACGAGCGCGACCGGCGGGGTCGCGGCCGGTGAGACCTTGCCGGTCGACGTCTTGATGAAGTCGCCGCCGGCGAGCAGTGCCAGCCAGGACGCGCGGCGGACGTTGTCGAGCGTGGCCAGCTCGCCGGTCTCGAGGATCACCTTCAGATGCGCGCCGCCACATTCCGCCTTCGTCGCGACGATCTCGTCGAAGACCTGCAGGTAGCGACCGGACAGGAACGCGCCGCGGTCGATCACCATGTCGATCTCGGTGGCGCCGGCGGCGACGGCATCGCGCACGTCCTGCAACTTGGTCGAGAGCGCGGCGCGTCCGGACGGGAACGCGGTGGCGACGGACGCGATCTGGACGGGCGCGCCACGCAGTGCGTCGACAGCCGTCTCGACGAGATCGGGGTAGACGCACACCGCGGCGACCGACGGGGTCGAGGGGTCGGACGGGTCGGGGCGCACGGCCTTCGCGCACAGCGAGCGCACCTTGCCGTGGGTGTCTGCACCCTCCAGCGTGGTGAGGTCGACCATGCTGATCGCCGTGTCGATCGCCCACGCCTTCGCGGTGGTCTTGATGCTGCGCGTGGCAAGCGTCGCCGCGCGAGCCTCGGCGCCGACCTGATCGACGCCGGGCAGGCCGTGCAGGAAGCGCCGCAACGTCGCGTCGTCGCGGGCGACGTCGCTCGCCGGGGACTCGACAACACGGTCACGCAACCCAGTCTAGGGTTCGAATCGTGCAAGCGACCGTCGTCGACCATCCGATCGTCCAGGCCCGGCTGACCGTGATGCGCGACGAGCGCAGCACCAACTCCGAGTTCCGCGCCGCGCTGCGCGAACTCGCGACACTGCTGGTCTACGAGGCCACCCGTGACCTCGCCCGGGTCGACCGGCCGATCGTCACCCCGGTCGCGCCGACGACCGGCGTCACGATCGCGAACCCGCCGCTGCTCGTGCCGGTGCTGCGGGCCGGGCTGGGGATGGCCGAGGCGGCGTTCAACCTGCTGCCCGAGTCGCAGATGGGGTTCGTCGGCCTGGCCCGCGACGAGCACACGCACGAACCGCACCCGTACATGGCCTCGCTGCCCGAATCGCTTTCCGGCCGGCCGGTGATCGTGCTCGACCCGATGGTGGCGACCGGCGGGTCGCTTGCTGCACTGCCTGCGGTTGCTCGTCTCGCGCGGCGCGGACGACCTCACCGTCATCTGCGCGCTCGCCGCGCCGGAAGGGCTGCGCCACCTGGAGGCCGCCGGGCTGCCGCAGATCCGGCTGTTCACCGCGAGCGTGGACGAGCGGCTCAACGACGACGCCTACATCGTGCCGGGGCTCGGCGACGCCGGCGACCGGCAGTTCGGACCGCGCTAGCGGGTCCGAACGGAGGCGGAGTGGTCCGCGCTAGCGTAGCGGAGTGCGCGCAAGCCGGGCCCTCGTCGGCGTGGCCCTCGTGCTCGCCGGCTGCGCCTCGCACCGTTCCGATCAACCGGCCGGCGGCCACCCCCGCACCGCCACCACGACGTTCCATGCCTACCGGGCGGACGGCGAGCTCGCCGTCCAGGTCGCCGACGTCGCGACCGGGACCTGCTGGACGCTGAGCATCGCCGTCGCGGCGGCCGGCGCGTACCGCTGCATTACCGGCGACGAGATCCTCGACCCCTGCTTCGCGCCGGCCCGCCCGGAGGTGCCGGTCGAGGTAGCGTGCATCGCGGATCCGTGGTCGCGCGCCGAGGTCCTGACGGTGTCCGGCGGGCTCCCGAAGGCCCACCCGGGCGGCCGGGTCGGCCGGCCATGGGCCTTCGAGCTCGCCAACGGGGTGCGCTGCGTGGCCGCCACCGGCACCGTCCCCGAGGTCCACGGCGTCGACCTCGGCTACCACTGCGCCGGCGGCGGGGACAGCCGGGCTGCGCGACGCCGCGGCGGCCACCGTCACGTCCGACTACCTGGCCCCCGGGGGCGACGCGCCGCGGGCCGTGACCGTGGCGACAATCTGGCGCGCCTGAGGCAACCCGGCGCCGTCCTCGCGCGACCAACCTGATGTGGCACTGTTGACTGTCGTGACGGCAGACGATCCGGTGATCGATCCGCCGTACACCACGGGCAGTCAGGTC
This sequence comes from uncultured Actinomycetota bacterium, assembly GCA_963797455.1. Lineage (GTDB taxonomy): Bacteria > Actinomycetota > Actinomycetes > Mycobacteriales > Jatrophihabitantaceae > Jatrophihabitans. Next base: position 337,754 of record CAWCPK010000003.1, read on the forward strand.
GACCTCCACTCGCTCTACAGCGCGCACTGGCGTTACCTCGTGCGGCTCGCCGTCCTGCTCGTCGACGACGTCGCGAGCGCGGAGGACGTCGTCCAGGACGCGTTCGTCGCACTGCACCGGCGCTCGGGGGCGCTGCGCGACCCCGATGCGGCGCTCGCCTACCTGCGGGCCTCGGTGGTCAACCTGTCGCGATCGGTGCTGCGCAAGCGGCAGGTGGCGCGCAAACACCTCAAGGTCGCGGAGCCGGAGTCGACCGCGGCGGCCGATCACGAGGTACTGGTGCGAGACGAGCACCGTGCGGCGCTGGCCGCGGTGCGCGCCCTGCCTCGCCACCAGCGCGAGGTGCTGATCCTGCGCTACTGGTCCGGGCTGTCCGAGCGGGAGATCGCGCAGACGCTCGGCATCGCCCAGGGCTCGGTCAAGTCGGCCGCGAGCCGCGGCATGGCCACCCTCCAGCGGGTCCTGGGGGGTGAGTTCGGATGAACGAGGACGAGGTCGGGCAGCGGCTGCGCGACGCCTTCGACGCCCGGGCGCGCGAGGGCCTGAGCGACCACGCCGCCCCGCCCGCGCCGCGCTTCGCGTCCGAGCGCCGGCTCGGCCGACGGCATCGCCGGGTCCGGCTGCTCGCCCCGCTCGCCGCGGCGGCCGCCGTCGTCGCGGTGGGGGCATCCGTGCTGGCCGTCCAGCACGCCTCCGACAACCACGGCGATCGGGCCGTCGGCGGGCGAACCTCGGCGTCGCCGGTGCCCACGACGACGGCCCCGACCCGCGTGTCGGGCACGCCGGTGCACATCAAAGTCCTGAACGCCGACGGTGCGACCTACGGCATCGGCATGCCCGTCGTCGCACTGCTGTCCAAGAAGATCACCAGCGCCAAGGCATTGCAGGACGCCACCACGGCGACCGTCGATGGCAAGTCGATCAGGGGTGCGTGGTACTTCGAGCACTCGAGCTATCACAAGGGCTATCCGATCGAGGCGCACTGGCGGCCACAGGACTACTGGCCGGCGCACTCCAACGTCCACATCGACATGCCGACCAGAGGACTGTCCGCAGGCTCCGGACTCGCCTACGACGACAGCCTGACGCTGGACTTCAGCATCGGTGCGCGGCATGTGGCGGTGGTGAACGATGCAACGCACAGGATCACCGTGACCAGTGACGGCAAGACGCTGGGCAGCTACCCCGTCTCGCTCGGCGCGCACGACACGCCGACTACGCACGGCGTCAAGGTGATCATGGAGAAGGGCGCCAGCATCTGCATGAGCGGCCCGGGGTACCAGGAGTGCGGCGTCAAGTACACGCAGCGGCTGACCTACGGCGGCGAGTACATCCACGCGGCGCCGTGGAACACGTTCAACATCGACCGCGGTGTCGACAGCTCGAACGGCTGCACCAACATGCTGACGGGCGACGCGCAGCGGCTCTACAAGGTGTTCGAGGTAGGTGACGTCGTCGTGTACCCGAACGCCGACGGGCCAACGATGCGAATGGGCGCCGGCTACGGCGACTGGAACGTCCCGTGGCGCATCTGGGTCCGCGGCGGCCTGATCCCGACCAGCTAACTGCCGACGATCGCCGACACCTCGTCGCGCAGGGCGACGAGCGCGGCCGCCGCCACCTCGGCCGAGCCGCTGGGTTCGACCACCTCGAGGTAGGCCTTCAGCTTGGGCTCGGTGCCGGACGGCCGGACGACGACCCGCCCGCCCGGCCAGCGCCACCGCACGACGTCGGCGTCGGGCAGCAGGTCCTCGACGGTGACCGGCGCTCCGAGCAGCGTCGCCGGCGGTTGCGCCCGGATGCGGCGCATGGTGTCGGCGATGATCGGCGAGGTCGTCGACGCGGACCGCGACCTGGTCGGTGGCGTAGCGCCCGTACTCCGCGGCCAGCTCGTCGAGTCGTGCCAGCAAGCGACGACCCGGCCGCCTTGAGCCCGGCCGCCCGCTCGGCGATCAGCAGTGCGGCACTGATGCCGTCCTTGTCCCGGACGAGATTCGGCGCGACGGCGTAGCCGAGCGCCTCCTCGTAGCCGTACACGAGATCCGGGGCGGCGCGCGAGATCCACTTGAAGCCGGTGAGCGTCTCGGCGTAGCCGACGCCGTGCCTGGCCGCGAGCGCGCCCAACATCGACGACGACACGATCGTCGTGGCGTAGGTGCCGCGCACGCCCCGGTGCAGCAGCCAGTCGGCGAGCAGCACGCCGACCTCGTCGCCGCGCAGCATGCGCCATGTCCCGTCCGTGCCGAGCCGGGACCGCGACCGCGCACCGGTCGGCGTCCGGGTCGTTGGCGATGATGAGGTCCGCGCCGCGGTCGCGGGCGAGCGCGAGCGCCAGATCGAGCGCGCCCGGCTCCTCCGGGTTGGGGAAGGCGACGGTCGGGAAGTCCGGGTCGGGTAACTCCTGCTGGGGCACCGGGATGACGTCGTCGAACCCGGCCGCGGCGAACACCGCGCGCAGCGTCTCGGTGCCGACGCCGTGCATGGCCGTGTGCACGATGCGCAGCTCGCGCGGTCCGGGACCGATCAGCGAGACGACCGCATCGACGTAGGCGGTGACGAGCTCCTCGCCGAGGACGCGCACGCCGCTGCCGTCGAGCGCGATCGCGCGGGTCGGGCCGACGGCCTCGATCGCGGCCTCGATGTCGCGGTCGGCCGGCGGCACGATCTGCGCGCCGTCGGCCGCGTAGACCTTGTAGCCGTTGTCCTGCGGCGGGTTGTGCGAGGCGGTGACCATCACGCCCGCCGCCGCGCCGAGGTGCTGCACCGCGAAGGCGAGCACGGGGGTGGGCAGCACGCGCGGCAGCAGCCCGGCGGCGTACCCGGCGGCGGCGAAGATCGCGGCCGAGTCGCGCGCGAAGTCCGTCGAGCCGTACCGCGCGTCGAAGCCGACGACCACCGGCGCCCCGCGCCGCCCCTGAGCGTCGAGCCAGGCCACGATGCCGGCCGCAGCACGCCGTACGACGGCCCGGTTCATGCCGTTGGGCCCGGCGCGCAGCGGCCCGCGCAGCCCGGCGGTGCCGAACGCCAGCGGCGCGGCGAACCGCTCCTCGAGCTCGGCATCGTCGCCGGCGTCGAGCAGCTCCCGGAGCTCGGCAGCGGCGGCCGGGTCGACCTCGTCCGCGATCCAGGCCTCGACCTGCGCGCGAGCTACCACCCGGCTGCCACCTCGTCGCTGCGCCTCATGATCGACTCGTTACCTCGTCGATGCCGAACCCATCGGAGGTGAAACCGCCGCCGAGGAAGGCGTCGGACGGGTGGCTGCTCATGTCGACGGAGTCGGCGTAGTCCTCGGCGTCGTCCTGCGGCTCGTAGCCGAGCTCGCGCCCGGCATCGAGCGACCACGTCCGCCGGGTGTTGTTCGAGATGCCCCACACGATCGCGTAGTCCAGCGCGGGCGCGCGCAGGCAGGCGTCCACCAGCCGGGCGCAGTCGTCCGGCGAGAGCCAGGTGCCGAGCGAGCGGCGGTAGGACGGGCGTTCTTCGAAGGTTCCGATGCGCAGGCACGCGACCTGCATGCCGTACCGGTCGACGTAGTAGCGGCCGAGCGCCTCACCGAAGACCTTGCTGACGCCGTAGAGCGTGTCCGGCCGCGGCGCCAGGTCGGCCGGCTGGTCGGCGCCGACCGGCGTGAACCCAGCAGCGTGGTTGGACGAGGCGTAGACGACCCGCCCGACGCCGGCCCGCCGGGCCGCCTCGAACACCTGGAACGTCCCCTCGATGTTCGCCTCCCGGATCACCGGCCACGGCGCCTCGGACGGTTGTCCGGCAAGGTGCACGACCGCGTCGACCCCGTCCAGCGCGCCGTCCAGGTCGGCGGGTGACGTGACGTCCCCGACGGCGCCGCCGGGCGTCGCGTCCCGGTCGAAGGAGCGCAGCTGCCAGCCGTAGGCCGGCAGCCGGTCGCGCAGCGCCGTGCCGATCGTCCCGGCCGCGCCGGTCAGGAGAATCCGCGTCATAACCGGGGGACGAGCCTGGCCAGCAACTCGCCCATCCGGGTCGCCGCCGCCTTGCCCACCGCGAGGACCTCCTCGTGGTCGAGCGGCTCGCCGAGGCCGGCGGCGAGGTTCGTGACGAGCGAGATGCCGAGCACCTCGCAGCCCTCCGCGTGCGCGGCGATCGCCTCGAGCGCGGTCGACATGCCGACCAGGTCGGCGCCCAGCACGCCGGCCATCCGCACCTCGGCCGGCGTCTCGTACTGCGGACCGCGGAACTGCGCGTAGACGCCCTCGGCGATCGACGGGTCGAGCTCGCGCACCAGCGCGCGCAGCCGGGCCGCGTACAGATCGGACAGGTCGACGAAGCGCGCCCCGATCAGCGGCGTGGTCGCGGTGAGGTTGAGGTGGTCGCTGATCAGCACCGGGTCGCCCACCGCGAGCCCGGCCCGCAGCCCGCCGCACGCGTTCGTCAGGATGACGGTCCGGCATCCCGCCGCGGCGGCGACCCGCACGCCGTGCACGACCGGTTCGACGCCGCGGCCCTCGTACAGATGGGTGCGACCGAGGAAGCACAGCAGCCGGTGTCCCTCGAACTCGAGCGAGCGGATCCGCCCGGCGTGTCCCTCGACGGCCGGCGGCACGAAGCCGGGCAGGTCGGTGACGGGGAAGTCGGCGGTTGCGGTGCCGAGCGCGTCGATCGCCGGCACCCATCCCGAGCCGAGGACGACCGCGACGTCGTGCCGGTCGAATCCGGTGCGCGCCGCCAGGGCCTCAGCGGCAGCGACTGCGGGGTTGGCCGTGGGTTCTGCCACGGCCAGAACCCTACCCGGGCGTCCCCCGCTGGCAGGCCATGCAGAGGGCGGTCTGCGGCAGGATCTCCAGCCGCTCGATCTCGACCCGCCCGTCGCAGGTGACGCACCGGCCGAACCGGCCCTCGTCCATCCGGCGCAGCGCATCGACGACGTCCTGAAGGGCGGCGTGCGCAGCCATCGTCAGCGTTACCGTGATCTCCCGGTTGCTGCTGCCCAACGGGCTGCGCGGATGCGGGCGCCGCAGCGCGGCCAACTGGTCGAGACGGAATTCGAGCTGTTCCTCGAGCATGGCGCGCAGCATGAGGAGCTGGTCGAGGGAGAGCGCCGTGCCGAGTGATCGGGGAAGTGTGGAGCGAGCCATCGAGACTCCTTCGGATCGAGCCGGACAGGACAGGCCTAAGCGAGAGCCTGTGCTGGCGGCCCGCGAATCAGCGATGTCCGCGCTGTGCGGAAGCTGGCGCGTTGCGAGGTATCGGATGTGTCGGTCGCGAACTGTTGCGCCGCTGGGCCGGCGGGTGCCGGCGGGAGAGCGCCGTCAGCCGCGTGGCGCGCGCTCTGCGGCTGGTCCGGGGCGCTGATCGCGAGCACCGCGGCGCCCCGGACAGCGTGCTTGACCGGATGCCCGGAGCGGGCAGCGGTGAGCAGGCATACGCCGAGGACACAAGCGAGCAGGGCAACGGCGGCGCGTCTGCCCTGCATACTCAATTCGACGTACGGGAGGATTGTCCCGTTGCCCGCATTTCGCAATTCTCAGCAACCACCTAATCGCGGCACATCTCGCGATATGGCCGGAGAGGCCCGTTAGATCGGCCACCTCGCGGGGCCTGGGAGCGCTGTCGGCACCTACGATCCGGGGATGCCCGCAGATCCGGATTCGCTGGCGCTGGCCGCCGATTTCCCGACTCCGTCGCGTGCGGAGTGGCGGTCGCTGGTCGCGGCAGTCCTTGCCAGGTCAGGCGTGGACGGCGACCCCGAGGACGCGCTCTCGTCCACGACGTACGACGGCATCCAGATCCTGCCGCTCTACACCGCCGAGGACGCGCACGACGTCGATGTGGACGGACTGCCCGGCCACCCGCCCTTCGTCCGCGGCGCGACGGAGGGCGGCGCCGCGGCGACCGGTTGGGACGTCCGGACCCGGCACGCCGACCCGGACCCGGCGCGGCTGAACAAGGCCGCCCTTGCGGACCTCGAGACAGGCGCGACCTCGCTCTGGCTCGTCGTCGGGGACGGTGGGCTCGCGGTGGCCGACCTCGCGGCCGCGCTGGACGGCGTCTACCTCGACCGCGCGCCGATCGCCCTCGACGCCGGCGCCCATACCCTGGAGGCAGCGCGGGCCCTGCTCGCCGTGAGCGGGCAGCGCGGCGTCGACCCGGCCGACCTGCGCGGCACCCTCGGCGCGGACCCGATCGGGCTGCGCGCCAGGACCGGCGCGGCCGCCGAGCTGAGCGTTCTGCACACCCTGGGTGAGCCGGGCACGGGGTTCGGCGGCCTGCACCTCGCCACCGTCGACGCCACGATCTACCACGATGCCGGCGGCGCGGACGCGCAGGAGATCGGCGTCGGCACCGCCGTCGGCCTCGCCTACCTGCGGGCGCTGACCGGCGCCGGGCTGTCCGTGGACGAGGCGCTGGCCGCGCTCGAGTTCCGCTGGGCCGTCACCGCCGAGCAGTTCCCGTCGATCGCCAAGCTGCGCGCCGCGCGCCGGGTGTGGGACCGGGTCGCCGAGCTGTCCGGCGCCGCGGACACCCGCCGCGGGCAGTACCAGCACGCGGTCACGTCCAGCGCCATGCTGACCCGGCGCGACCCGTGGGTGAACATGCTGCGCACCACGATCGGCTGCTTCGCCGCGGCGGTCGGCGGCGCGAACGCGATCACCGTCGCGCCGTTCGACTCGGCCATCGGCCGTTCGGACGACCTCGCGCGGCGCATCGCGCGCAACACCCAGGCGATCCTGCACGACGAGTCGAGCCTCGCCCGCGTCGTCGACGCGGCCGGCGGCTCCTGGTTCGTCGAGTCGCTCACCGACCGGCTCGCCGAGCAGGCGTGGGACGTCTTCACCCGCATCGAGCGGGCCGGCGGCGCGCTCGCCGCGCTGAACAGCGGCGCGATCGGCGAGCTGCTGGCCCAGACGCAGGCGCACCGCGCCGACGACATCGCCCACCGCCGCGCGCCGATCACCGGCGTCAGCGAGTACGCATTCGTCGACGAGGCGCCGGTCGCACGCCCGCCGCTGCCCGCCACGCCCCACGGGATGCTGCCGACGACCCGCTACGCGCAGGACTTCGAGTCCTTGCGCGACCGAGCGGACGCGGCGCCGCAGCGGCCGCGGGTCTTCCTCGCCACGCTCGGGCCGCCCGCCGCGCACAGCGCGCGCGCAAGCTTCGCCGCCAACCTGTTCCAGGCGGCCGGGATCGAGTGCGTCACGGGCCCGGTCGGCGAGTTCGCCGCCGCGGGCACGCCCGTCGCCTGCCTGTGCTCGTCGGACAAGGTCTACGTCGCCGAGGCAGCCTCCGCGGCGCAGGCGTTGCGCGTGGCCGGCGCGGCCCGGATCTGGCTGGCCGGCAACCTCGAACTCGATGGAGTGGACGGCACCGTGTTCGCCGGCTGCGACGCGCTCGCCGTCCTGCGCAGCACGCTCCTGACGCTGGGGGTGGCGCCGTGAGCATCCCCGACTTCGGCCACGCAGAGTTGGCCGCGCAGCGGCGCACCACGCCGCCGGAGTCGCCGCAGCGGGGCCACATATCGGCGTGGGAGACGCCGGAGGGGATCGCCGTCGCGCCGCTCTACACGGCCGCGGACCTTGCGGGTCTCGACACGCTCGGCACCTACCCCGGCATCGCGCCGTTCCTGCGCGGCCCGTACCCGACGATGTACGTCAACCAGCCGTGGACGATCCGGCAGTACGCCGGTTTCTCCACCGCGGTGGAGTCGAACGCCTTCTACCGGCGCAACCTCGCGATGGGGCAGAAAGGGCTGTCGATCGCGTTCGACCTGCCGACGCACCGCGGCTACGACAGCGACAACCCCCGAGTGCTCGGCGACGTCGGCATGGCGGGCGTGGCCATCGACTCGATCTACGACATGCGCCAGCTGTTCGAGGGCATCCCGCTCGACGAGATGAGCGTGTCGATGACGATGAACGGCGCGGTGCTGCCCGTCCTCGCCCTCTACGTCGTCGCTGCCGAGGAGCAGGGCGTCAAACCCGAGCAGCTCGCCGGGACCATCCAGAACGACATCCTCAAGGAGTTCATGGTCCGCAACACCTACATCTACCCGCCGCAGCCGTCGATGCGGATCATCAGCGACATCTTCGAGTTCACCTCGCAGCACATGCCGCGGTTCAACTCGATCTCGATCTCCGGCTACCACATCCAGGAGGCCGGTGCGACCGCGGACCTCGAGCTCGGCTACACCCTCGCGGACGGCGTCGAGTACCTCCGCGCCGGCATCGGCGCCGGGCTGGACGTCGACGCGTTCGCGCCACGGCTGTCGTTCTTCTGGGCGATCGGCATGAACTTCTTCATGGAGGTCGCCAAGCTGCGCGCCGGGCGGCTGCTCTGGGCCAAGCTGGTGAAGCAGTTCGATCCGAAGTCCGACAAGTCGCTGTCGCTGCGCACGCACTCGCAGACCAGCGGCTGGTCGCTCACCGCGCAGGACGTCTTCAACAACGTCGTCCGCACCTGCATCGAGGCGATGGCCGCGACCCAGGGCCACACCCAGTCGCTGCACACCAACGCCTTGGACGAGGCGCTCGCGCTGCCCACCGACTTCTCCGCGCGCATCGCGCGCAACACGCAACTGGTGCTGCAGCAGGAGTCCGGCACCACGCGCGTCATCGACCCGTGGGGCGGCTCGGCCTACGTCGAGAAGCTGACCCACGACCTCGCGCGCCGCGCCTGGGTGCACATCAAGGAGGTCGAGGACGCCGGCGGCATGGCCAAGGCGATCGACGCCGGGCTGCCGAAGCTGCGCATCGAGGAGGCCGCGGCCCGCACCCAGGCCCGCATCGACTCGGGGCGGCAGCCGGTGATCGGCGTCAACAAGTATCGGCTCGCCGATGACGACGTCCCCGAGCTGCTCCGCGTCGACAACTCGGCGGTGCGCCGCGAGCAGGCCGACAAGCTGCGCCGGCTGCGCGCGGAACGCGACCCGGTCGAGGTCGAGTCGGCCCTCGACGCGTTGACGAAGGCGGCCGCCGGCGACGGGAACCTGCTGGCGCTGGCCATCGACGCGGCGCGCGCGAAGGCGACGGTGGGGGAGATCTCGGACGCGCTCGAGAAGGTCTACGGTCGGCATTCGGCGACGATCCGGACGATCTCCGGCGTGTACCGAGAGGAGGCCGGTGCGGGAGTGGACACGATCGACAAGGCGCGCGCGGCCACCGAGAAGTTCGCGGAGGCGCAGGGCCGGCGCCCGCGCATCCTGGTCGCCAAGATGGGTCAGGATGGGCATGACCGCGGGCAGAAGGTGCTCGCCACCGCCTTCGCCGACCTGGGCTTCGACGTCGACGTCGGCCCGCTGTTCCAGACGCCGGCCGAGGTCGCGCGGCAGGCCGTCGAGGCGGACGTGCACGTGGTCGGTGTCAACTCGCTGGCGGCCGGGCACCTCACGCTCGTGCCCGAGCTGCGCGACGAGCTGGCCGAGCAGGGCCGTCCGGACATCATGATCGTGGTCGGCGGCGTCATCCCGCAGCAGGATTTCGACGCGCTGCGCGCGGCCGGCGCTGCCGCGATCTACCCGCCCGGAACGGTGATCGCCGAAGCCGCGCTGGAACTCCTGACCAAACTGACCCAGCAACTCTCCGCACTTTGACCTCCCAAGCGCTGTAAATGACCGCCTCCAACGACGCTGGGAAGGTCAAAGTCGCGCAGTTGGCGGACGGGGTGCGAGCCGGGCAGCGGGCAGCCGTCGCTCAGGCGATTACGCTCGTCGAGTCGCGGCGCGCCGACCATCGCGACCAGGCGCAGCAGCTGCTCGCCGCGCTGCTGCCCGACACCGGCAGCGCCCAGCGCGTGGGTATCAGCGGCGTACCCGGCGTCGGAAAGTCGACGTTCATCGACCAGCTCGGCGTCAACCTGATCGCCGACGGGCACCGGGTCGCCGTCCTCGCCGTCGACCCGTCCTCCGGACGCACCGGCGGCTCGATCCTCGGCGACAAGACCCGCATGACGAGGCTGGCGAGCGACGAGCACGCGTTCGTCCGTCCGTCTCCCGCAGCCGGCACGCTGGGCGGCGTCGCCAAGGCAACCCGCGAGACGATGCTGGTGATGGAGGCGGCCGGCTTCGACGTCGTGCTCGTGGAGACGGTCGGCGTCGGGCAGTCCGAGTACGTGGTCGCGGACATGGTGGACACCTTCCTGTTCCTGACCCTTGCCCGCACCGGCGACCAGCTCCAGGGGATGAAGCGCGGGATTCTCGAGATCGCCGACGTCATCGCCGTGAACAAGGCCGACGAGCAGCACGAGGACGAATCGGCCCGCGCGGCCCGCGAACTCTCCGGCGCGTTACGTTTCCTGCGCGGCCCGGACGACGACTGGCAGACGCCGGTGATCACCTGCAGCGGGCTGCACAACCGCAACCTCGACCGCGTCTGGGCGCACGTGGGCAGGCACCGCGCGTGGCTCGAAGAGCATGGCGGGCTCGAGGACAAGCGCCGTGCCCAGCTGGTGGAGTGGACCCGCGCGATGGTGCGTGACCGGCTGCTTGCCCGGTTGGCGGCGCCCGGCGTGCGCGACGCGGTGCGGGCGGCCGAGGCCGCCGTCCGCGACGAGCGGCTTACCCCGGATCAGGCCGCCAGCCAGATCCTGGCCGCCCTCGACGACGCGTGAATACCCCCTGCGCCGCACCGTGGTGTGGCGCAGGGGGTATTCAGCACGTTGTTTCGCCCTCCTGCTCGGCACGGCGCGTGATGCTGTGCTGCACGATGAGGACGGCCAGCGCGAGGCCGGCAAGCAACGAGATGACCCGGTTCGCGACGCGGCCGGCCTGCAGAGCGGGGTTGGTGCCCATCGGTCAACGCTCCTCGACTTGTTCGGGGTCGATTTGTTCGGGGCTGCAACCAACTCTACGTGGCGGGTTTCGGGTGATCCGGGCATAGCGGACAGTGTTTCGACCGTCACGCCGCGTGGCAACTAGGGTGATCCTCGGAGTGCCGGGAAGTCTGGTCGGCGGTTAGTGACGGCTGCCCAGATGACCCGGAGAGGATCCCAGCGTGCATGACCTCGTCCCGTTCGCGGTCATCACGCTGCTCGTCGGCGTGGCGCTGCTCGCCGCGGTCGGCTCGAACCGGCTCGCCGAGCGCATCCGGGTGCCGACGCCGGCGCTGTTCCTGATCATCGCCGCCGTCGCGTCCGACCTGGCGCCGCGGCTGGGCGGGCTGTCCATCGTCATCGATCAGCGCATCGTCACCGTCGCCCTGGTGGTCATCCTGTTCGAGGGCGGCATGCACATCGGCTGGGCGCGGATGCGCACCGCGGCCGGTGCGGTCGTGTGGCTCGGCGTGGCCGGCACCGTGGTCACCGCCGGCGCCATGGCGCTCAGCGCGCACTGGCTGTTCGGCTTCGACTGGCGGGCGGCCCTGCTGATCGGCGCCGCGCTCGCGCCGACCGACCCGGCGGTGGTGTTCTCGGTGCTGGGCCGGCGGGAGATCTCCGGACGGACCGGGACCTTGCTCGAGGGCGAGTCCGGCGCCAACGACCCGGTCGGCATCGCGCTGATGGTGAGCCTGCTCGGTACGAGCGGCGGCGGCTGGTCGGCGTTCGGCAGCGGGCTGGGGCACTTCGGCCTGCAGATCGCGGTCGGCGGCGCGATCGGCGCGGGCGGCGGGTGGGTGCTGCTGCAGCTCATGCGCCGCGTGCCGCTGCCCAACGAAGCGCTGTACCCGGTGCAGACGATGGCGTTCGCCGTATTGCTCTACGGCGGCGCGACCGCGCTGCGGGGCTCCGGCTTCCTCGCGGTCTTCCTCGCGGGCATCATCGTCGGCGACGCCCGCGCGCCCTACAAGCGCGAGATCGAGAAGTTCGCCGGCGCGCTCGCGAGCATCGCCGAGATCGTGGCGTTCGTCGTGCTCGGGCTATCCGTCGATCTCGGCTCGATCTTCCACGGCACTCGCTTGTGGATGGCGCTCGGATTGGCCGGGCTGCTTGTCTTCGTCGTCCGCCCGCTGCTCGTCGGCGTGCTGCTGCTCCCGGTCAGGTTGCGCCGGGGTGAGCGGCTGTTCGTGCTGCTGTCCGGCCTGAAGGGCGCGGTGCCGATCCTGCTCGGCACCTACGTTCTCGTCGAACACGCGCACCGCGCCGCCGAGATCTACGACATCGTGTTCGTCGTCGTGTTCGTGTCCGTGATGCTGCAGGGCGGGCTCGTCCCGACCCTGGCGCGGATCCTGCACGTCCCGATGCGGGTGTCCGAGCCGGAGCCGTGGTCGCTCGGTGTGCGGTTCCGCGACGAGCCCGAGGGGTTGCGCCGCTACGTCGTGGCGCGCGGCTCACCGGCCGACGGCTGCACGATCGAGCAGCTGGACGTCGGCGAGAGCTTCTGGATCAGCATGGTCAGCCGCCACGGCCGGCTCGTGCAGGTCCGCGGCGGCACCGTCCTCGAAGCCGGGGACGAGGTGCTCGCGCTCGTCGAGGACGGGGACGGACCGGCCGCGGTATTCAGGCAATAGGCTGGCGCCGATGCATATCGACTTCGCGCAGTCGCAGCGGACGAGCCTCGGGGTGGAGTGGGAACTCGAGCTCGTCGATCTCGACACGCGCGAGCTAACCGGCGCGTCGGACGCCATCCTCGCCGCGATCTCGGAGAACGGCGACGGCGAACACCCCAAGGCCAAGCACGAGCTGCTGCAGTCCTGCGTCGAGGTGATCACCGGCATCTGCCAGACCGTCGCGGAGGCGTGCGCCGATCTGGTCGGGACGGTCGCCGAAGTGCAGAAGGCGGCGGCCGAACGCAACGTCGGCGTGCTGTGCAGCGGCACGCACCCGATCACCGACTGGTCGACGCAGCGCGTCACCGACCAGCCGCGCTACTTGCAGCTGATCGAGCGCAATCAGTGGATGGCGCGGCAGCTGCAGATCTTCGGGGTGCACGTGCACTGCGGCATCCGCTCCCCGGACAAGGCGATCCCGATCGTCAACGCACTGCTCGGCTACCTGCCGCACTTCCTTTCGCTGTCGGCGTCCTCGCCGTACTGGATCGGCGCGGACACCGGCCTTGCGTCCTACCGCTCGAAGGTCTTCGAGGCACTGCCGACAGCGGGGCTGCCGTATCAGTTGTCCGGGTGGGATGCGTTCGAGAAGTACATGGCGCTGTTGATCGAATCGCACGCTATCGAGTCCATCCGCGAGGTCTGGTGGGACATCCGTCCGCACCCGAACTTCGGCACCGTCGAGCTGCGCATCTGCGACGGGCTGCCGACGATCGACGAGGTCGGGTGCGTCGCGGCCCTGGCGCAGTGCCTCGTCGAGCGCTTCGACCGGCAGCTCGACAACGGTTACACGCTGCCCGAGCCGCGTCCTTGGCTGGTGCGCGAGAACAAGTGGCGGGCCGCGCGCTACGGACTCGACGCGGAGATCGTCGTCGACAACTCCGGACGGCTGCAGCCGGTCACCGCCGCGATCACCGACCTCGTCGACGACCTGCTGCCGATCGCACGCAGGCTCGAGTGCGCGGCCGAGCTCGAGGCGATCCCACGGCTGATCGAGCGGGGCGCGAGCTACCAGCGGCAGCGGGCGGTCGCCGCCCGCAACGCCGGTGCGCTCGAGCCGGTGGTCGACGCACTGCTCTTCGAGATGCAGCACGGGCTGGACCTTTGAGCCTCGACGTCGTCGCGATACGGCGCGATCTCCACGCCCACCCGGAACTCGCCTACGCCGAGACGCGCACCACGTCGGTGATCATGGATCACCTGGCGTCGTTGGGGCTCGACCCGGGCGTGCTGCCCGGCGGCACCGGCGTCGTGTGCGAACTCGGCACGCACGGGCCGCTGATCGCCCTGCGCGCCGATATCGACGCGCTGCCGCTCAGCGACGAGAAGTCGGTGCCCTATCGGTCGACGGTCGACGGCGTGTGCCACGGCTGCGGGCACGACGTGCACACCGCGATCCTGCTCGGCGCGGCTGCCGAGCTCGCGACCCAGCGGCTGCCCGGCCGGGTCCGGCTGATCTTCCAGCCCGCCGAGGAGACCGTGCCGGGCGGCGCCACATCCGCCGTCGCCGCCGGTGCCCTCGACGGTGTGGGGGAGATCTTCGCGCTGCACTGCGACCCGCGCCTGCCGACCGGCAAGATCGGTGTGCGGGCCGGCGCGATCACCGCGGCGTGCGACCACATCGAGGTAGTGCTGCGCGGCGCCGGGGGGCACACCGCGCGTCCGCATCTCACCCAGGACGTCGTCTATGCGCTCGGCCGGCTGATCACCGAGCTGCCCGGCCTCCTCTCCCGCCGCGTCGATCCGAGAGCAGCGCTCTCGCTCGTCTGGGGAGCGGTCGAGGCGGGGCGTGCCTCGAACGCGATCCCGATGTCCGGACGGCTGCACGGCACCCTGCGCGTCTTCGGGCGCGACGCGTGGGACGCGGCCGGGCCGCTGGTGAGCACCCTCGTCGAGCAGATCGTCGCACCGTCCGGTGTGCGGGCCGAGACCAAGTACACCCGCGGGGTGCCGCCGGTCGTGAACTCGGTGTCCGCGGTGGCCGTGCAACGGGCCGCAGGGCGGGCCGCGCTCGGGCGCGAGGCCGTCACCGAGACCGAGCAGAGCATGGGTGGCGAGGACTTCGCCTGGTACCTCGAGACGGTGCCCGGGGCGCTGGCGCGGCTCGGCGTCCGCTCGCCCGGGGGTGCGGAGTTTGACCTGCACCAGGGCACCTTCGACATCGACGAGCGCGCCCTGGATATCGGAGTCCGGTACACCGTGGCCGTCGCGGTGGAGGCGCTCACCACCGCCCGCGGCCGTCCGGACCGGGTTCCCTAGTCATTCGCCGAGCGAGCGGCACGACCGGTTGCGCAGGGCGTCGACGTACTCGTCCGGGGCACCGGCGGCCTGTGCGGCGTCCGCGATCAGCCCGATCGTGCGCGCCGAGGGCAGCCCGCCCTCGAACCCGTCGAGGATGTAGACCCAGGACAACACCTCGCCGTCCAGCGTCGAGATGCGCAGCCTGATCCGGTTGTACAGCCCGGTGTCCGCACCCTCCCAGTAGTCGAGGGTGCGCATGTCCTGCGGCGAGACGTCGTAGAGCGCGACGAATACCTGGCCCTCCTTGTCCGGCACGACCATCGGCAGCGCGCCGTCCCAGCCGAGGTCCTCACCGCCGAAGGTGAGCCGCCAGCCGCTGAGCCAGCCGGTGCCGGCCGCCGGCGAGTGCGGACAGCGTTCCAGCATCTGCACGGGGTCCATGTTCGAGCCGTATGCGGCATAGAGCCCACTCGACTGACTCACGCGACCTCCTTCGTCGGCCGCGTTCGGACTGCTCTGCTCATCGGATCGCTCCGCAAGCGTCGCTCAGCCTGCACCCCACTCATCGGGGGGAGCGTACCGACCGGCCGCTGCGAGCGGGACAATGCAATGGTGACGACCAGCACCCGCATCGTGATCATCGGCGGCGGACCCGCAGGATACGAGTCGGCACTGGTCGCGGCGCAGCTCGGCGCGGAGGTCGTCGTCATCGATCGCGACGGGTTGGGCGGGTCGTGCGTGCTGACCGACTGCGTTCCCAGCAAGACGCTCATCGCCACCAGCGAGCGGGTGAGCGCGTTCCGCGACGCGGCGAGCCTCGGCGTCGGCACCGGTGGCGCGGACGCGTCCGTCGATCTCGCCGCGGTCAACGGCCGGATCATGGCGTTGGCGCAGCAGCAGTCCGACGACATCGCGAAGCGGCTGCGCAACGAGGGCGTCACGGTGCTCGCCGGCAGCGGCCGGTTCAGCGCCGAGCAGCCGACCCGCAGCCATCGGGTCGAGGCCGTCGACGACACCGGCCGGGTCCTGGAGACGATCGAGGCGGACGTCGTCCTGCTGGCCACCGGAGGAACGCCACGCACGCTGCCCACCGCGGAGCCCGACGGCGAACGCATCCTCTCGTGGCGCGACGTCTACGAGCTGACGGCGCCGCCCGAGCACCTGGTGGTCATCGGGTCGGGCGTGACGGGCGCGGAGTTCGCAAGCGGGTACTGCGAGATGGGTGTGCCGGTGACGCTGGTGTCCAGCCGCGACCGGGTACTGCCCGGCGAGGACCCGGACGCCGCCGACGTCGTCGAGGCGGTGTTCACCAGCCACGGCGGGACGCTCGTGAAGCGGGCGCGGGCGTCGGCCGTGCAGCGCAGCGCCGACGGCGTGCTGGTCGAGCTTGTCGGCGGACGGACGGTGGCCGGCTCGCACGCGCTGATGTGCGTGGGGTCGGTGCCCAACGTCGACGGCCTCGGCCTCGAGCACGTGGGCGTCGAGCTCGACGCCGACGGGTACATCGCCGTCGACCGGGTGTCCCGGACGTCGGTGCCTGCGGTCTACGCCGCGGGTGACTGCACCGGCGTGCTGCTGCTGGCCTCAGTGGCCGGGATGCAGGGCCGGATCGCGATGTGGCACGCACTGGGGGAGGCCGTGGCGCCGTTGCGGCTGAAGACCGTCGCGGCCAACGTGTTCACCCACCCGGAGATCGCGACTGTCGGCTTCGGCTCGGCGGCCATCGCCTCCGGGACGGTGCCGGCCCGGCACGTCACCTTGCCGCTCGCCACGAACGCGCGCGCGAAGATGCAGGGGCACCTCGACGGATTCGTGAAGATCTACTGCCGGCCGGCCACCGGCGCGGTCATCGGCGGCGTGATCGTCGCTCCCAACGCGTCCGAGTTGATCTTCCCGTTGACCCTCGCCGTGCAGCGCGGGCTCACCGTGAACGACGTGGCCGGAACAATCGGCGTCTATCCGGCGCTGTCCGGTTCGGTCGCTGAAGCGGCCCGGCGGCTGATGCTGCACGACGACCTGGATTGAGGTGCCTCGGATGACCACACACGGCGACTACAGCCCGCAGGCGCGAACGGCCGCCGAGGGCAAGGCCCGGGCGGCCGCCGTCTTCGCCGAGCACGCCGAGGTCATCGTCGACGCGTTGCCGGACGTCCCTACGGGCCATGTTCTCGTCGCGGTCGTCGACCACCAGCATGAGTTCACCGGCACGCATCACGTGGCGCAGAACGAGATCGTCGAACGCATCCCGGAGCTGGAGGCCGAGGGCTGGGCGATGGTGTTCACCGGCGGTTCCGACGTCGACGAGGTCCGGCGCCGCGCCGACGAGATGGCGACCCTCGCCCGCCGCCGCGCCGAAATGATCACGCGGATCCAGACCCGGCGAGCCTGACGCCACCGCTCCCCCCGCCGCGCCCCCCGCCGCTCCCAGAGTTGTCCCGGCTTGCTCCGGTTATAGCCCGGCGTAGCCGGGACAACTTTTCCGGCGCGCCAGAGTTGTCCCGGCTTGCTCCGGTTATAGCCGGGCGTAGCCGGGACAACTCGCGAAAGTGGGTCAGTCCTTGATCTCGCAGATGACGCTGCCGCTGGTCACCACGGCGCCGACTTCGGCGTTCAGGTTCGTGACCGTGCCGTTCTTGTGCGCGGTCAGCGGCTGCTCCATCTTCATCGCCTCGAGGACGACGATCGTCTGGCCGACCTCGACGGCGTCGCCCTCGGCGGCGGCGACCTTGACGATCGTGCCCTGCATCGGTGCGGTCAGCGAGTCGCCGGAGGCCGCCGCGCCGGCCCGCTTACCACCGGACCGTTTCGGCGCCGCCTTGCGCGCCGCGCCACCCGCGCCGGCGCCGCTCGAGCCGGCCAGGAATGCGGCCGGCAGCGACACCTCGAGGCGCTTGCCGCCCACCTCGACGACGATCGTCTCGCGCTCGGCCGTCTGCTCCTCGTCCGACGCCGCCGCCGCGTAGGGCTCGATCGTGTTGTCGAACTCGGTCTCGATCCAGCGGGTGAACACGGCGAACGGGTCGGAGGTGAACGCCTCGTCGCGCACGACGGCGCGATGGAACGGCAGTGCCGTGGCCATCCCCTCGACCACGAACTCGTCCAGTGCGCGGCGGGCGCGCTCGAGTGCCTCGTCGCGGGTCTCGCCGGTGACGATGAGCTTGGCGAGTAGCGAGTCGAACGCCCCGCCGATGACCGAATCGGGCTCGATGCCGGAGTCGACGCGCACGCCGGGACCGCCCGGTTCCCGGTAGGTGGTGACGGTGCCCGGCGCCGGCAGAAAACCTCGTCCCGGGTCCTCGCCGTTGATGCGGAACTCGAACGCGTGCCCGCGCGGGGAGGGGTCGACGTCGAAGCGCAGCTTCTCGCCGTCGGCGATGCGGAACTGCTCGCGGACGAGGTCGATCCCGCTCGTCTCCTCGGTGACCGGGTGCTCGACCTGCAGGCGGGTGTTGACCTCGAGGAAGCTGATGACGCCGTCCGAACCGACCAGGAACTCGACGGTGCCGGCGCCGTGGTAGTCCGCCTCGCGGCAGATCGCCTTGGCCGAGGAGTGGATCGTCGCGCGCTGCTCATCGGTGAGGAACGGCGCGGGTGCCTCTTCGACGAGCTTCTGGTTGCGCCGCTGCAGCGAGCAGTCCCGCGTGCCGACGACGATGACGTTGCCGTGCTGGTCGGCGAGCACCTGTGCCTCGACGTGCCGCGACCGGTCGAGGTAGCGCTCGACGAAGCACTCGCCACGGCCGAAGGCGGCGAGCGCCTCGCGCACCGCGCTGTCGTACAGGTCCGGGATCTCCGCCATCGTCCGGGCGATCTTCATGCCCCGCCCGCCGCCCCCGAAAGCCGCCTTGATGGCGATCGGCAGGCCGTACTGCTCTGCGAACACGACCACCTCGTCCGCACCGGAAACCGGGTCCGGCGTGCCGGGGACGAGCGGGGCGCCGGCAGCGAGCGCGATGTGCCGCGCCGTGACCTTGTCGCCCAGGTCGCGGATCGACTGCGGGGACGGCCCGATCCAGGTCAGGCCGGCGTCGAGGACGGCCTGTGCGAACTCGGCGTTCTCGGCCAGGAACCCGTAGCCGGGGTGCACGGCGTCCGCACCGGAGCGCTTCGCGGCGTCGACGACCTTGTCGATGACGAGGTAGGAGTCACCCGGCGTCGTGCCGCCCAGCGCGAACGCCTCGTCGGCCATCCGGACGTGCAGGGCATCGCGGTCGGGCTCGGCGTAGATCGCGACGGAGGTGTACCCGGCGTCCTTACACGCCCGGATGACCCGCACCGCGATCTCGCCACGGTTCGCGATGAGCACCTTCTGCACCGGGGCAGCCTACTGAATACCCATAAGTGCGGCGCGGCCGTGTGTTGCGTGCTACTTCCAGATCCGCACGTAGTCGACCTCGGTCGTGGCGGGGAGCGGCGTCGTTCCGTCGGTGAACGCGTTGCTGCCGACGCCCAGGGCCTGGGTCAGCGCGATGAAGAACGGCTGGTCGAACGGTGCGGGGCTGGCGACGATGGTGGCCGAGTAGTTGTCGACGATGCAGTTCTGGTGGTTGATCTGCAGGGTGACCCGGCCGGGCTGCCACAACACCGTGTACGTGTTGAAGGCGGACGGATCGAACGTGCAGGTCATGCCTGGCTGGTTGTACGGCGACGGGTACGCGGTGAAGATGTTCGTGTTCGTCGTCCAGTTCGCTGTGGACTGCTGCACGTCGTAGTGCAGATACGGGATGTTCCAGCCCTGGTACTGGCTGTAGAACTCGGCGAAGTCGATCTCGCCGGACGCCGGCCACACGCCGTACTTGAACTGGTCGACCGGCCACAGCCACAGCGTCTCCTGCAAGCCCTTGACCGTCGTGCTCGGCACCTTGGCGCGCACCTCGAACATGCCGTAGGCCTGGGAGAACTTGCCGTAGCCGTTGACGGTGCCGCTCGTGTACTGCGTCGTGTAGTCGCCGGTCGGGCTCGAACAGGTGAACTTCGCGCTCTCCTTGCGTGCGGTGAGCTTCAGCGTCCCATTCGAGACGGCGAGGTTGTTGCTGCTGTCGACGAAGCACTCAGCGCCGGAGTGGAAACCGCTGGCCGCCGTCGTCTGGACCAACCACTTGCTCCGGTCGACCGTGCTGCCGTCGAACTCGTCGTCGAAGGTGCAGATCCACGCCGTTCCGTCGGCCTTGAGGACGATGGCCCCGCCGCACAAGGGTGGGGTGGGCGGCGTCGATGTCGAGTCGGTGGGTGTCGGGCTGGGCGAGGTCGTGTCCGTGGGCGTCGGGGACGCGGTGTCCGTCGGGGACGGCGAGTCGGTCGGGGACGGCGAGTCGGTCGGGGCCGGCGAACCGGTCGGCGACGGCGTGCTCGTGGCCGTCGGTGTGGGGGACGGCTTGTTTTGTGCGGGCACCTTGGACACCGCTATGCCAGTTCCGATCCGGTACGAGCTTCGCGACGCGTCGGCCCGGGAGGTGACGTTCAGCGCGATCAAGGCGATGCCGGCGAGGGCACCGGCGGCCACTCGTAGGACATACGTGCGGCGGAGGCGGGGGCGCATCCGGAGCTCCCTATGGCTCGGGCGACGCCGGTCCGTCATTCGGACGGCGTGCGCTGACCCCCGCTTTCAGTTGGTGTACCTGCTCAACTTAACACAGATCATACATGAGCGCAACTCCGGCGTTCTGATGCTACCGGTCGAGCTCATCCAGTCGACGGCGGCACTGCGCCGCCACGTCGGACACCTCGGTCAGCGTGCGATGCAGGTCTTCCTCGCGACGGCGCAGCTCCGTGGCGATTTCGTCCAGGCGCCCCAGCAGCGCGGTGAGCTGGCGCTTCTCGGAAGACCCGGCGCCGTCGTACATGTCGACGATCTCGCGGCACTCGGCCAGCGTCATGCCGAACCGGCGGCCACGCAGGATGAGACGCAGCCGGGCCCGGTCGCGGGCGGTGTAGACGCGGTTGTGGCCGGCCCGGCTGGGGGCGATGAGGCCCTCGGCCTCGTAGTGGCGCAGGGTGCGGGTCGTGACGCCGAGGTCCTCGGCCAGCTCGCCGACCGTCCAGGTGCGGTCTATCGCGGCTGCGCTCACCCGAGTTATGATGTCCTGACGTTGACGTTAACGTCAAGGAGAGTTTGAGCGATGATGTTCGAGTTGTCCGGTGAGCACGAAACGTTCCGCAAGGTCGTCCGCGACTTCGCCGAGCGCGAGGTCGCCCCGCACGTCGCGCAATGGGATCGCGCGCGCCACCTCCCGGTCGAGGTCGTGCACGCCATGGGTGAGCTGGGCCTGTTCGGCCTGGCCGTGCCCGAGGAGTACGGCGGGTCCGGCGCCGACTTCACCTCCGTGTGCGTGGCCATCGAGGAGCTCGGCCGGGTCGACCAGTCGATCGGGGTCACGCTCGAGGCCGGCGTCGGGCTGGGCATCAACCCGATCCTGACCTTCGGTACCGAAGAGCAGAAGCAGCGCTGGCTGCCCGACCTCGTCGCCGGCCGGGCGCTCGCGGCGTTCGGGCTCACCGAGCCCGAGGCCGGCTCGGACGCGGGCGCCACGAGGACGCGCGCCACCCTCGCCGACGGCCTCTGGACGATCAACGGCGCCAAGGCGTTCATCACGAACTCGGGCACCCCCATCACGTCCCTCGTCACCGTCACGGCCAAGACCTCCGACGACGAGATCTCCTCGATCATCGTCCCGGCGGGCACGCCCGGCCTCGCCGTCGAAGCGCCCTACGACAAGCTCGGCTGGCACATCTCCGACACGCACGGGCTGACCTTCGACGACTGCCGGGTTCCCGAGGAGAATCTGCTCGGCGAGCGCGGTGCCGGCTTGCGGCAGTTCCTCGCCGTTCTCGACGACGGCCGGATCGCGATCTCGGCACTCGCCGTCGGTCTTGCGCAGGGCTGCCTCGACCTCTCGCTGAAGTACGCGAACGAACGGCACACCTTCGGTGCGCCGATCGGGTCGCGGCAGGCCGTGGCGTTCCCGCTCAGCGACCTCGCCGTCTCGGTCGAGGCCGCCCGGCTGCTCACCTACAAGGCCGCCTGGCTGAAGGACGCGGGCCGGCCGGCCGCGCACATCAAGCAGGCCGCGGCGATCGCGAAGCTGTACTCGACCGAGGCGGCCGTGACCGCCACCCGGATCGCGACGCAGGTGTTCGGCGGCAACGGCTTCATGGAGGCGTTCCCGGTCGCCCGCTTCTACCGCGACGCGAAGATCCTCGAGATCGGGGAAGGGACCTCCGAGGTGCAGCGGATGGTCATCGCGCGCGGCCTCGGGTTGCCCGTCCAATGATGTATTACCGACCCGTTACTGCACTCCTCTGGACTGGAAGTCACCGATCGCGGCGATCGGTGCCCGGTGCCAGAAGGACGCGCACACATGAGTTGGGACGAGCACAGCCGGCGGCGTGCGGCGATCAGGTCCGTGCTTACGTACGCGGAGAAGAACCCGGCTGCGGGGCTGCCGTACGAGACCCTGCCCGAGGCGCGGGCGAACTTCCGCGAGCGGCGCGAGCTGCTGCTGGCGCTGCAGTACGACTGGTCGCAGGCGCTCTGGGCACGCATCGAGCTGCGCTCGCTGGAGGGCGGCAAGAACTCGAAGCTCACCGATGCCGCGGAGCTCGCCCGCAGCGCGTGGGCCGACTGCGCGGCGCGGCACCCGGTGCTGCGCCGGTTGCTCGACGAGCACCGCGAGGAACTCGGCCCGACGGTTGCGCGCGAGCAAGACATCATGGTGGCGGCGCAGTTCGTGGCGTGAGTCCGGCGCCTCGCCGTGAGACGGTGGCCCGGTGAGCGAAGCTTGCGAGCGAACCATCGGCATAGTGCTCTGCCCGTCGTACCGAGCCAAGCGAGGTCGACAGTGAGCGAAGCTTGCGAGCGAACCATAGGCATAGTGCTCTGCCCGTCGTACCGAGCGAAGCGAGGTCGGCGGTGAAGGACAAGGAGCTGCGGGCGGCGCGGGACGCGACGCTCGGCCCGCCCGAGAAGGCGGCCGCGAAGCTCGCCGGGCAGCACAAGCTCTACGTCCGCGACCGGCTGGCGCTGCTGTTCGACGCGGACAGCTTCGTCGAGGACGGCCAGCTTGCGAACGCGCTCGGCACCGGACTGCCCGCCGACGGCGTGGTCACCGGCCAGGGGCTTGTCGACGGGCGTCCCGCGCTCGTCGTCGCGAACGATCCGACCGTGAAGGCGGGTTCGTGGGGCGCGCGGACCGTCGAGAAGATCATCCGGGTCACCGAGCGGGCGCTCGCCGAGGAGCTGCCGATCTTCTGGCTCATCGACTCCGCGGGCGCCCGGATCACCGACCAGGTGGCGCTGTTCCCGGGCCGGCGCGGCGCGGGCCGGATCTTCCGCAACCAGGTGGCACTGTCCGGCAAGGTGCCGCAGGTCTGCTGCCTGTTCGGCCCGTCCGCCGCGGGCGGTGCCTACATCCCGTCCTTCTGCGACATCGTGATCATGGTCGAGGGCAACGCGTCGATGTATCTCGGCTCGCCGCGGATGGCCGAGATGGTCGTCGGCGAGAAGGTCACGCTCGAGGAGATGGGCGGCGCCCGCATGCACGCCACCGTCTCCGGCTGCGGCGACAACCTCGCCCACGACGACGCCGACGCGATCGAGCAGGCGAAGCTGTTCTTCGGCTACCTGCCGACCTGCTGGCGCGAGCAGCCGCCGGACGTGCTCGCCGAGGCGCCGGCGATCGAGCTCGCGGACGACTGCGTCCCCGCCGAGGAGTCCGTCCCGTTCGACATGCACGGCATCATCGACGGTCTCGTCGACGCGGACTCGTTCTTCGAGGTCAAGCCGCTGTTCGCGCCCGAGGTGATCGTCGGGTTCGGCCGCATCGACGGACGCCCGGTGGGCGTGGTGGCGAACAACTCGGCGGTCAAGGGCGGCGTGCTGTTCGTCGACTCCGCGGACAAGTCGGCGCGCTTCATCTGGCTGTGCGACGCGTTCAACGTCCCGCTGCTCTACCTCGCCGACGTGCCGGGCTTCATGATCGGCAGCGAGGTCGAGCGGCAGGGCATCATCCGGCACGGCGCCAAGATGATCACCGCGGTGTCCGAGGCGACCGTGCCGCAGGTGTCGATCATCGTCCGCAAGGCCTACGGCGCCGGGCTGTACGCGATGGCCGGGCCGGGGTTCATGCCGGACGCGTGCATCGCGCTGCCCACCGCCAAGATCGCGGTGATGGGACCGCAGGCCGCCGTCAACGCGGTGTACGCCAACAAGATCGCCGAGATCGCCGACGCCGACGAGCAGGCCGAGTTCATCGCCGCGAAGCGGGCCGAGTTCGAGCGCGACGTCGACCTGCTGCGCCTCGCGTCCGACCTCGTCCTGGACGCGGTGATCGAGCCGTCCGAGCTGCGCGCCGAGCTGGTGCGCCGGTACGCGGTGCTCGTCGGCAAGTCCCGGCACTTCGCCGACAAGCGGCACGGAGTGCCGCCCACATGAGTCCTGGGGACGTGCAGGTGTGCGGCGCGGCGACCCCCGACGAGGTCGCGGCGGTGCTGGCCGCGCTGGGCTCACGCGAGCGAGCGGCGGCGCGCGAGAGCTGTTACGAGCGGTGGCGGCGCGAGCGTTTGGCGGCTCTGCGCGACAATCGCTAGGTGTCGGAACAGGGCAAGCCGGTCGAGGTGGCGCGGATCGCGGCGAACCTGCCGTTCGTCGTGCGCACGGCCATCGGCACGGCGGTGCTCGGCGTCGGCGTGAACGTCATCGGCGTCATCATCGTCACGGCGATCGTCGCCGCCATGAACACGACGGCGACCGACCACCAGCTGCACGTCGTGCTGACCACCACGGCGATCGTGGTGGCGTTCTCGGTCGTCGTCGGGGTGACAATCGCCGCCCTGCTGCAGCGCCGCACCCTGCGCTGGCTGCTGCGTGGCGAGCAGCCGGCGATCGAGGATGCGAACCGCGCGCTGCGCTGGCCGCGCGACATGGCCTTGATCGCCGCGGTCCTGTGGATCCTCGGCGGCGCCGTGATCTCGACCGTGGCTGCCCTCGCCGGCCAGGACGCGGCGACGGTCTCGGGTATCAGCGGCGGGATCGTGCTGGCGGCGCTCAGCTCGGCCGGCATCACCTACCTGCTCATCGGCCGGGTCAACCAGCCGGTGGCCCGCCTGGCGCTCGCGTCGTGCCCACCCAGGTCGGCACCGGCGTTCGGGGTGGGTTGGCGGCTGCTGCTCATCTGGGTGCTCACCAGCGGCACGCCGATCGTCGGTCTCGTGCTCGTCCTCACCGCGCCGCGCGGGAAGACGAACGTCCTCGCGGTCGGCGTCGGCGTGGCCGTCGTGGCGCTCGTCTTGGGCGGCTACTCCACGGTGCTGTCGGCCAGGGCGATCGGCGCACCGATGCGCGCCATGGTGGATGCGCTGCACCGGGTGGGCCAGGGCAACCTCGACGTGGCGGTCCCGATCGAGGACGGCGGCGAGATCGGGCTGCTGCAGAGCGGCTTCAACGAGATGGTGGCCGGGCTGCGCGAGCGCGAGCGCATCCAGGACCTGTTCGGGCGGCACGTCGGTCCCGCGGTCGCCGCGGAGGCCATCAGTGGCGGCGTCTCGCTCGGCGGCGAGCAGCGGCATGTGGTGGCGCTGTTCGTCGACATCACCGGCTCGACGAAGCTGACCCGCGAGACCGATCCCGTCGAGTTCGTCGCGATGCTGAACCGGTTCTTCTCGGTCGTCGTCGACGAGGTCGAGAGCAGCGGCGGGCTGCTGAACAAGTTCGAGGGCGACGCTGCACTGTGCGTGTTCGGCGCGCCCGCACAGCTGGACGACCCCGCCACCGCGGCGCTGCGGGCCGCGCGGGCGATCCGTGACGAGGTTGCCCGGATGGGCGAGTTCGAGATCGGCATCGGCGTCGCGGCCGGGCCGGTCATCGCCGGGCGGGTCGGCGCGGCCAGCCGGCTCGAGTACACGGTCATCGGCGACGCGGTGAACGAGGCGGCCCGCCTCACCGATCTCGCGAAGCGCGTCGAGGGGCACATCCTCGCCAGCGAGGACACCGTCGAGGCGGCGACCGAGGACGAGCGTGCGCGGTGGACCACCGGCCGGGTGCTGCGGCTGCGCGGCCGTGAGGCGCCTACCCGCACCTACCGCAGCGTCGTGCGCGATGGCGGCGGTGCCGCGCCTGGTTCGCTAGCGCGCCGGATAACCGATGTCGCCAAGGCCGTGGCCGAGCTCCCGCAACAGACCACGCAGCGCGGGGAGTGACACGCCGATGACGTTGTGGTGGTCGCCGGCCAGGCCGTCGACGAACCAGCCGCCGAGCCCGTCGATGGTGAACGCGCCCGCGACGGCGGTCGGCTCGCCCGTCGCGCAGTAGGCGTCGATCTCGGCGTCGGTGAGATCGCCGAACCGGACGTCGGTGTCGACGCCGCGCGCCGCGCGCCGCCCGGTGCCGGTGTCGATGAGGCAGTGCCCGGTGTGCAGCGTCCCGGTGCGCCCGCGCATCTCGCGCCAGCGCTGCACCGCGGCCGCGACGCTGCCGGGCTTGCCGAGTGGCCGCCCGTCCAACTCGAGCATCGAGTCGCAGCCGAGGACGAGGGCGGCTGCGTCGAGCCGGTCGGCGACGGCCTGCGCCTTGCGCTCGGCCAGCCGGAGCACCAGTCGCGCGGTGCCGTCGGCGGTGACCGCGTCCTCGTCGACGCCGCTGACGATGACCTCCGGCTCGACGCCGGCCCGGCGCAGCGTCTCGAGCCGCGCCGGTGACCCCGACGCGAGGACGAAGCGCACCTGTCAGAGCCCGATCGACTTGGCGATGACGCTTTTCATGATCTCGCTGGTGCCCCCGTAGATGCGGGTGACGCGCGCGTCGGCGTAGCGGCGGGAGACCGGGTACTGGGTCATGTACCCGTACCCGCCGTGCAGTTGCAGGCACCTGTCGACGACCCGGCCCTGCAGCTCGGTGCAGAAGTACTTGGCCTTCGACGCATCGCCGGCGTCCAGCTCCTTCGAGTTCAGCCGGTCGACGCACCGGTCGACGTAGGCCTGCGCGACGTCGAGCTCCGTCGCGATGTCGGCGAGCACGAACTTCGAGTTCTGGAACGACGCGATCGAAGTGCCGAACGCTCGCCGCTCCTTGACGTACTGCAGCGTCTCGTGGAACGCCGCGGTCGCCTCGCCGACGGCGCTGATCGAGATCGACATGCGCTCCTGCGGAAGCTTCTCGGTGAGGTAGCCGAACCCCTCGCCCTCCTCGCCGAGCAGGTTCTCGACCGGGACGCGGACGTCGGTGAACGACAGCTCGGCGGTGTCCTGCGAGTGCAGGCCGAGCTTTTCGAGGTTGCGGCCGCGCTCGAAGCCCGCCATGCCCCTTTCGAGGATCAGCAGCGACATGCCGGCTCGCCGGTTGCCCGGGTCGGTGCCGGTCTTGACCGCGGTGATGACGAGGTCGGCGTTGATGCCGTTCGTGATGAACGTCTTCGTGCCGTTGACGACGTAGTGGTCGCCGTCGCGCCGGGCGTTCGTCCGGATGCCGGCCAGATCCGATCCGGCGCCCGGCTCCGTCATCGCGACGGCAGTGATCAGGTCCCCGGATGCGATCCCCGGCAGCCAGCGCTTGCGCTGCTCGTCGTTGCAGTACGTCAGGAAGTACGGCAGGCAGATGTCGTTGTGCAGCGACAGGCCCAGGCCCGAGCCGCCGATGCCGGCTGCGGCGATCTGCTCGTCGAGGGCCTGGTTGAACCGGAAGTCGTCGACCCCGCCGCCGCCGTACTCCTCGGGAACCGCCATGCCGAGGAAGCCGCCCTTGCCGGCCTCCTGGAAGATCTCGCGCGGCGTGATGCCGGCCCGCTCGAACTCGAGGTAGTTCGGCGAGATCGACTTCTCGGCAAAGCTCCGGAACGCGTCGGCGAGCGCGAGATGCTCCGGATCGTAATGCTTTCGGTCCATGGCCCCACTCTAAAGTCATCGGAGTGGGCGGCGATTCAGTGATCGGGGTCATCGGCGGGTCGGGCTTCTACTCGCTGCTGGACGAGCCGGAAGAGCGCGAGTTCGAGACGCCGTACGGCTCGCCGAGCGGCGCGATCGCGCTCGGCTCGCTGGGTGGCCGGGATGTCGCGTTCGTCCCGCGGCACGGTCCCGATCACCGCTATGCGCCGCACGTCGTCCCTTATGCGGCCAACCTCTGGGCGCTGCGCTCGCTCGGCGTACGCCAGGTCGTGGGGCTGTCCGCGGTCGGCTCGCTGACGACGTCGCTGCCGACCGGCTCGCTCGTCGTCCCCGACCAGCTCGCCGACCGGACGCACGGCCGCCGGCACACCTTCTTCTCCGCCGGCGCCGGCGTCGGGCACGCGACGTTCGCCGACCCGTACTGCCCGCGGGGAAGGGCGGCGGCCGTGGCGTCCGCCGGAGTGCACGACGGCGGCACGCTCGTCGTGGTGAACGGGCCGCGGTTCTCCACGCGCGCGGAGTCCATCGAGTTCCAGTCGCACGGCTGGTCGGTCATCGGGATGACCGCGATGCCCGAGGCGGGGCTGGCCCGCGAACTCGCGCTCTGCTACACGACGCTGGCGCTCGTCACCGATCTGGACGCCGGTGTCGAGACCGGGTCCGGGGTCACGCACACCGAGGTCCTCGAGGCGTTCGCGGCGAACCTGCCCCGGCTGCGCGCACTGCTCGTCTCGACGCTGGGGCGATTGCCCGCCGAGCAGGGCGACTGCACCTGCGGTGGCACGGCCGGCTACCCGGCGTCGTTCGTCCTGCCGTGAGAGTGCTGCTCACCGGCGGCGCCGGCTTCATCGGCACGCACGTCCGCGCGGCGCTCGCCGACCACGACGTCGTCGTGCTGGACTCGCTGCGTCCGGACGTGCACCGCGGCCCGCCGCCGCGCTTCGACGGGTTGCTCGTCGGCGACGTTCGCGACGCCTCGGTGCTGGACGTGGCGCTGCGCGGCGTGGACGCGGTCGTCCACCTGGCCGCGAAGGTCGGGCTCGGCGTGGACGTGCAGGACCTGCCCGACTACGCCGACTCCAACGTGCACGGCACGGCGGTGTTGCTCGCGGCGATGGCGCGGGCCGGCGTCGGTCGGCTCGTCCTCGCCAGCTCGATGGTCGTGTACGGAGAGGGGTTGGGCAGTTGCCCGACGCACGGCGACGTCGCGTCGGCACCGCGCGCGGTCGCCGACCTGGACGCCGGCCGGTTCGAGCCGCCGTGCCCGGTGTGCGGCGCGCCGCTCGCGCCCGCGCTGGTCGGCGAGGATGCGCCGCTCGATCCGCGCAACGCGTACGCGGTCTCGAAGGTCGGCCAGGAGCAGTTGGCGTCCGCGTGGGCGCGTGCTGTCGGAGGTTCGGTCGCGGCGCTGCGCTACCACAACGTGTACGGACCGGGGCTGCCGCTGGACACGCCCTACGCCGGGGTCGCAGCGATCTTCCGGTCTGCGCTGCGCCGCGGGGAGGCTCCGCAGGTGAACGAGGACGGCGGCATGCGCCGCGACTTCGTCCAGGTGCGCGACGTCGCGGCGGCGACGGTGGCGGCGCTGGCGCACCGTGCTGAGGTCCGCGCGTTCAACGTCGGCTCGGGCACGCCCCGGACGGTGGGCGAGCTGGCCTCGGCGTTGGCGGCCGCGATCGGCGGGCCGGCACCGGTTGTGACCGGCAGGTACCGGCTGGGCGACGTCCGGCACATCACGGCGGACTCGTCCCGGCTGCGGGCCGAATTGGGCTGGACGCCGCAGGTCTCGTTCGCCGACGGGATGGCCGAACTCGCCGGTTGAGGAAGGGTCTTTCGCGGGCCTCCGGGACTGCCCGCGTTCTCGCTTCGGGCGGTGCGACGTAGCCGGCACGGACCGTGGCAGCGCGACACGCCCAGTCGCGTGCTTGCGGGCAGTCCCGGAAGTGCGCGAACAGGTCAATGGCACGGCGCCGTGCCACGCGATGCCGAAGACCTACGCCACGCTGACGGGCAGCCGAACGCGGAATTCGCAACCCCCGGGGCGGTTCGCGACGTCGACCGTCCCTTCGTGGGCTTCGACGATTCCCCGGGTGATCGCCAGGCCCAGCCCGGCGCCGGCGGGCTGGACGTCGTCGTGCGGCGTCCGGGCCGCCTCGCCGCGGAAGCCGATGTCGAAGACCCGGTCGAGGTGCGCGTCGGGAATGCCGCCGCACTCGTCGCGCACCACGACCTCGGCGAGCGGCACCGGGCCGGCCGAGATCCCGACCCGGACGTCCACGCTGCCCTGCGCGCGGGTGTGCCGGATCGCGTTGGCCACCAGATTCGTCAGCGCGCGGTTGAGCTCCCGGCCGTTGCCGACGACGGCGGTCGAGCCGTCGACCGACCCGGTCAACCGCACGTCCTGGGCAGCGGCAAGCGGCTCGAGCGCAGAGATGCAGTCCGAGACCAGGTCGTCGAGCGCGATGTTCTCGACGTCTCGCGACACGTCCCCGGCCTGGATCCGGGACAGGTCGAACAGGTCCTCGACCATCTGGTTGAGCCGTTCGACCGACGTGCCGATCTGTTTGTAGTACTGCTCCGGGTCGTCGACGACGCCGTCTTCGAGCGCCTCGGCCATGGCGCGCAGCCCGGCGAGCGGGGTGCGCAGGTCGTGGCTGACCCACGACACCAGCTCGCGACGGGCCGACTCGAGCGCCCGCTCGCGCTCCCGGGTCGCGGCGAGCGCGGCGGCGGTCAACCGCAGCTCCTCGCGCACCCGCGCGACCTCGGCCGTCAACCGCGGCCCGTCGACGGCCGGGACCCGGCCGGCCGCGACCTCGGCCATCGTCTTGCTCAGGTGCGCGTTGTCCTTGGCGAGCCGCCGGCCGACCGCGACCGCCGCGAGCGCCGCTATCGCGCCGGACAGCGCGATCAGCACGACCAGGGTCTGCCAGTTGACCTCGGGGATCAGCATCGCGTGCGCGGCGCCCAGGAGCGCGCCCATCGACGCAGCGGCGCCGGTGAGGACGAGGGCGGCGAGCAGCCCGGCGAGCGACCGGCGGCGGACCGGTAGCAGCAGCAACCACGTCGCGACCCCGGCGATCGCTGCCCAGAGCAGCGCGGCGCCGAAGTTCGCCCAGGTCACGTGCATGCCGACCACCGACCGCGAAGCGCTTCGCGAGCTTCGCCGCTACCCCTGTTCGCTCCGCAAGGGTCGCTCACGGGAGCTCCAGCCGGTACCCGATGCCCCACACCGTCTGGATCAGCTTGGGGTTCGTCGGATCCTGTTCGACCTTCTCGCGCAGCCGCCTGACGTGGACGGTGACCGTCGACTGGTCACCGAACGTCCAGCCCCAGACCTCGCGCATCAGCTGCTCGCGGTTGAAGGCCTGCCCGGGATGGCTCATCAAGTAGGACAGCAGGTCGAGTTCGCGAACGGTGAGGGCGAGTTCGGTCCCGTTCCGGCACGCCCGGCGGGCGGCCGTGTCGACGGTGATGTCGCCCGCGGTGAGGATGTTGCTCGTTGCCGTCGACGGCGCGGCGGACACCCGGCGCAGCACCGACTCGACGCGCAGCGTGAGCTCGCGCGGCGAGAACGGCTTCGTCACGTAGTCGTCTGCGCCGAGCTCCAGACCGGCGATCCGATCGTCCGGCTCGGCGAGCGCGGTCAGCATCACGATCGGCAGCTCCGGCCAGCGTTCCCGCACCCGCCGGCACACCTCGAGCCCGTCCATGCTCGGCAACATGATGTCGAGGACGATGAGGTCCGGCCGCTGCGCGCCGATGGCGTCGAGCGCGGCCCGCCCGTCGCCGATCTGCCGGGTCGTGTGTCCGGCGCGTTCGAGGTAGCTCACGACCACGGACGCAACGGTCTCGTCGTCGTCGACAACCAAGACCTGCGACACCCGCTCATCGTAGGAGCCGAACCCCGCGAGACGCGTCCCCGTCACCGCTCCGTAAGGGTTGCGCGCGCGTTGCGTCCCTAGTGTCGAGCCGGTGGAGACCGACCTGGACATCGTCCTGCCCTGCCTGGACGAGGCGCTCGCGCTGCCGTGGGTGCTGAGCCGGATCCCGGACGGCGCGCGCGCCATCGTGGTCGACAACGGCTCGTCGGACGGCTCCGCCGAGATCGCGCGTGCGCACGGTGCCCGCGTGATCACCTGCCCGCAGCGCGGCTATGGCGCCGCCTGCCACGCCGGCCTTGTCGCCGCCACCGCGGAGTACGTCGCAGTCTGCGACTGCGACGCGTCCCTCGACCCTGGGCGAGCGCGCGGGTTCGTCGAGCTGCTGCGCGCCGGCGCCGACCTCGTGGTCGCTCGCCGGGTGCCGGCCGGTCGTGGCGCGTGGCCGCCGCACGCCCGGGTTGCCAACATCGAGCTGGCCCGCAGAGTGCGGCGGCGCACCGGCGTTGCGCTGCGCGACATCGGGCCGTTGCGGGTGGCCCGACGCGAACCGTTGCGCGCCCTGCCCATCGATGACCGGCGCAGCGGCTACCCGGTGGAGACGGTGCTGCGCGCCGCGCAGGCCGGCTGGCGGATCGTGGCCGCGGATGTCGAGTACGCGCCGCGCGCCGGACGGTCGAAGGTGACGGGGACGCTGCGCGGCACGCTGCAGGCGGTGCGCGACATGAGCTCCGTTCTCGCCTCGTGAGGACGGTCATCGTGCTGGCCAAGGAGCCGGTGCCGGGACGCGTGAAGACCCGGCTCGTCCCACCGCTGAGCTACGAGCAGGCCGCGACCCTCGCCGGTGCGGCGCTGCGCGACACGCTCGCGGCGGCCGACCGCGCCGTAGCGGCCGACCGGGTCCTCGCCTTCGCCGGGGACGAGCGGCGCTGGCTGCCGCCGGGCTGGCGGCACACCCCGCAGCCGAGCGGCGGGCTGGACGCTCGGCTCGTCGCGGCGTTCGCCGCCGGGCACGGGCCGACCATCCTCGTCGGAATGGACACCCCGCAGCTGCAACCCGCCCAGCTCGACGCCTTCGATCCGGGCCGCTTCGACGCCTGCCTCGGCCCGGCGCGCGACGGCGGCTACTGGGCGATCGGCTTCGCCGACCCGGCGCACGCGGCCCGCGCGATCCGCGGGGTGCCGATGTCGGCCGCGCACACCGGCGCGGAGCAGTTGCGCCGGCTCACCGGCCTCGGGCTGCGCGTGCAGCTCCTCGATGCGATGACCGACGTCGACACGATCGACGCCGCACAGGAGGTCGCCCGCGCCGCTCCGCACACCCAGTTCGCGGCCGGTCTTGCCGCGACGCCGGCAGTCATCTGATGGCAGGTAATTGATGGACGGCGGTGCGCTGGCGCCGTACGAGCGCGCGCTGCGCAACGGCGGGCCGCTCGGGCTGCACACCGACGACGGGCGGGTCATCGCGCTGGACATCGCCCGCTGGCTGGCCGCCGTGGACGCCGCCGACGAGACGGTCCTCGCGCGCTGCCGCGGCCCCGTCCTCGACGTCGGCTGCGGGCCGGGCAGATTCGTGTCGGAGCTGAACGCGCGCGGGGTGGCGGCACTCGGCGTGGACATCGCCGAGACGGCGGTTGCACTGACCCGCGGGCAGGGCCTGCCGGCGCTGCTGCGCAGCGTGTTCACCGCACTACCCGGAGAGGGTCGCTGGCCGACCATCCTGCTGCTCGACGGGAACATCGGGATCGGCGGCGACCCGCACCGGTTGCTCGGCCGGACCGCGGCGCTGCTCGCGCCCGGCGGCCGGCTCGTCATCGAGGCACAACCCGACCCGGAGGTCCACGAACTGCTCCGGGTGCGGTTCAGCGAACGCGGCCGGCCGGTCGGCCCGGTGTTCGACTGGGCGAACGTCGGGCTGACCGCGCTCGCCGACTACGCGGCCGCCGCCGGCTATGCGTTCGACGAGGTGTGGGACGTCGGCGGCCGCACGTTCGTCGCGCTCGCGCGTTGAGCGGCGCGTCCGTCGCGCAACACCCGCAGCAGGTAGAGCGCCGCGGTGCCGCCGGCGATCAGGCCGAGCAGGATCGCGAGGTTCACCGCGTAGTTCTGCCGGAGCAGCGCCTTCTGCGGCGGCTGGCTGCCGGCCCGGACGATCAGCGGCAGTGCGATCACGGTGACGACCGCGCCCGACACCAGGCCGCCCTGCACGTAGCGGCGCAGCCGGTGCGGCACGCGCCGGGTGGCCGCGCCGGCAGCGGCGGTCAGCGGGGCCAGGATGCCGTCGTGCACGACGAGTGCACCGGCCAGCCAGCCCGCCAGGATCAGTAGGTCGACGGCCGGAATCTCGGTAAGCAGCCGGAACACGCCGAACAGCGCGAGCCCGGCGCCCGCGGCCCCGATCAGCCACCGGATCACAGGATTTCCACGGCGGTGAGCCACTTGGTGTTGAGTACGCCGGCCCGATCCGGGGCGATCAGCCGCAGCGGGTAGCCGTGGTCGAGGTCGAGCCGCTCCCCGTTGAGGTGGGTGGCGAGCAGGGCGTGCGCGAGTTGCGGGCCTTCGACGTAGGAGTGCTTGTACGAGCTGCGCGGCTCCAGCGAGGTGACCCGCACCCGGGAGTCGGCGTCGCCGCCCGCGCGCTCGACCAGGTCGAGCAGCCGCACCCGCCGCCAGTGCGCGCCGGCGCTCCAGCCCTCGACGCAGGCGATCGGCAGGCTCGCCTCGTCCACCGCCTGCGCCTCGAGCTCGGCGAGCGGCAGCGTGAACGACCGCGGCCCGCGGACGGCGAGTGACCAGTCCGCGGACACCCGGGTGACCCGGGCCTGCTCGGCGGTCTTGTTCACCGGCAGGTGCTCCTGTGGGGCGTCGCGTCGCCGCCGGATCGCGAGCAGCGCCGAACCGCTCGAGCAGGGTGATCGCCTGGCCGGCGTTGGTCGCGACGATGAGGCCCACGCCGGCGCCGCTGGCCGACGAGCAGCCCGCGCCGGCTCGGCCCGTGCGGCTTCTCGTGCTCGGGCAGGGGCGCGCGCAACGCCTGCTGGATCACCGGCAGCTTCACCGCGATGTGCAGGAGCAGCGAGCCGAACACGACGTAGCCGAGGAAGCGGTGGGCCGGGACGAAGCTCCACTGCCACGGGTACCAGTTGGGCCACGTTGAAAAGCCCGGTGGTCAGCTCGACGAGTGCCGACGAGACAGCACCAGCGATCGCCGCCGCGTTCCAGCGCCTGGACGAGCGGGCGGGCCGGCGGCCGCACGAACAGCCGCGGGTACACCGCCCACAGCTTCGCGAGCAGCAGCGGGAGCGCGGCGATGCCCGGTGAGCACGTGCAGGCCCTGGGTGAGGCGGTACAGCCCGACCGGCGCGCGGGTCCGGCAGCCAGGACCAGCGGCTGGTGCTGATAGTGGCTGAGCAGCCCGTCACGAAGCAGATCGCCAGGCAGCCGCCGAGGACGCGCCCGACGCGTGCCGTGACCGCCGTCGAGCGCAGCGTGCCGGTGAAGCGTGGCCAGCGCGGGGGAGCGTCGCTGGGCAAGGACAGAAGGGGCACGACTTCAGTCTCGCCGCGATGTGCAGGGCCGGGCCTTACAGAGTGCGGACGGTTCAGAGTGCGGACGGACATCGGCTACCAGTGCGTGAACAGCAACGTCTCGACCGCGAGCGCGAGCGCCACCTGGCCGGCGAGCGCGCGCCGGCGCCACCGGTCGGAAAGCAGGGCGGTGCCGAGCAGCAGCCACGGCACGAACGGCAGCCAGATCCGCTCGACCTCGGACTTGCTCATGAACGAGAGGTCCGCGAGCAGGACGCACAGCAGCGCGGCGCCGGACAGCGCCGACCACGGCCGCGGGTCTCGCGAGCGCGCGGGAGCGGACCCGCGCCCAGCGACCGCCGCCCACGAGGCGCCGAGCACCGGGCCGGCGCAAACGCACAGCGCGGCGAGGTCGCCCCAGACCCAGTAGCCGAGGCGGGTCGCACGAGCGCGATGCCGGCTCAGTAGCGACGTGCGCAGTACCGGCAGCGCGTCCCACCAGGAGAAGCCGGCCACTGCGAACGCGAGGACGACGCCGGCCGCGCCCGCTGCCGCCCAGGGCACCGGCCGCGCGGTGCGCGCGACCAGCGAGCACGCCGGCGGCGAGCACGCCGAGCAGCGGCAGGCCGTACGACAGCATGACGCAGCAGCCGAGCAGCAGCCCGCCGAGCCCGCTCCAGGCCGCCGCGCGGACCGGCGACTGCGCCGTCGCGCCGCACGCCACGCAACACAGTGCCCACGCCCCGACCGCGGCGAACATCCCGTCCGCCGACACCGCCATCCACACCGCTGCCGGGCCGATGACGAGCAGCGGCGCGACCCGGCGCGCGTCGTCGCCGACACCCAAGCGGCGCAGCGTGAGCAACACCGCGCAGGGGGTCGTCGCGGCGACCAGCAGCACCACCGCGCCGGCCGCGAGCCCGCCGCCGAGGCCGAGCCGGACGAGGCCGACGAAGAACAGCAGCGCCCCCGGAGGATGCCCCGCGACGTTCATCGGCCAGCTGCCCGCGCTGTCCTGCGGGATCCGGTCGAGGAACGCGTGCAGCGTGGCGGAAACGTCCGTCACGTCCCGAGCGGTGCCGAGGTACTCGCCCGGGGTGTCGAGCACCGTCCCGATGCCCGCCCAGCCGTCGAAGGTCGCGAGGCTGGCCAACCACGCCACGCTCGCGGCGAAGGAGAGCAACAGCAGCCGCGGCCACGAAAGAGCCGCGGCGAGGCGCGGTCCCCACCGCACCGACGCGACACCGAGGGCGAACGCCGGAACCGTCCCCGCCCCGACCTTCGGGCGCCACGCTGCCAGCAGCGGCTCGATGGGCCCGGCGTGCACGTGCCAGCCGAACGCCGGCGGAACGATCATCGCGACGGCCATCAACGCGAGGGCGGCGAGCACCCCGCGACGGGCCACCGCGTGCGTCACGTCCGGAACGCTAGCCGCGTGTCGGCCGGCCGGCGGGTGGCGTCATCGTTCCGTAAGGACCGGCGTCGTCCCCGGAAACCGGACCCGGGAAGGCGGCCTACGCCGGTTGCTGATCGCGCAGCACCTCGCGATGCGTCGGGCGCGCGGCGTGGTACAGCTCGAGGCCTGCGGGAGTCAGCTTGGCGAACACCGAGCGGCGGTCCTCGACGCACATCACCCGCTCGACGAGCCCGTCCGCCTCGAGCCGGGCGACCAGCCGGGACAGCGCGCTCTGCGTGACGTGCACATGCTCGTGGAGATCGTGCATCTTCGAGGAGCAGTCCGGGGCGGCGGCCAGCTGCTCGAGGACGGCGAACTCGCTGTTCGTGATGCCGTGCGCGCCCTGCAGCGCGCGGTCGAGTACGCACGACACCCGGTGGTAGCGACCCATCAGCTCCTGCCAGGAGCGCGCAAGCTCGTCGTCGCTGCGCTTTGACACGCCCGCGACTCTACCACATGCAGCGACATCTAATGTTTGCGCAAATTATGTTGCACCAAATGATGCATGTGCATAGATTGATTGTCATGACTTCAGTGGATACGGCGCCCGACGCGGGCGCCCGCCCCGTTCCCCTTCCCACCCTGGTGACCGGCTCGAGTTGGAGCCGCGCCACCTGGGCGCTGCTCGTCGTGCTCTGCGGCGCCCTGTTCCTCGACGGCCTCGACATCTCGATGGTGGGCGTCGCTCTGCCCTCGATCGGCACCGACCTGCACATGTCACCGGGATCGCTGCAGTGGATCGTCAGCGCATACGTCCTCGGCTACGGCGGACTCCTCCTGCTCGGCGGGCGAGCCGCCGACCTGATCGGCCGCCGCCCGGTGTTCCTCACCGCCGTCGCCGTCTTCGGGGTGGCCTCGCTGGTGAGCGCGTTCATGAGCAACGACACGGCGCTCATCGTCCTGCGCCTGATCAAGGGTGCGTCGGCGGCCTTCACCGTCCCGGCCGGGCTCTCGATAATCACCACGACCTTCGCCGAGGGGCCCGCGCGCAACCGGGCGCTGTCGATGTACACCGTGTGCGGCGCGTCCGGGTTCTCGCTCGGTCTCGTCTTCGGTGGTCTGCTGACCGAGTTGGGCTGGCGCGCGACGCTCGTCGCGCCGGCGCCGGTCGCGCTGCTGCTCGTCGCTGTCGGCTACCGGCTGCTGCCCCGTGCGCCGCGGGCGTCGATTGCGGTGCGCCACCTCGACCTGGGCGGCGCGTTCACCAGCACGGCGGCGCTGCTCGTCCTCGTCTATGCCGTCGTGTCGGCACCCGGCCGTGGCTGGGGGAGCGCGGCGACGATCGGGCTGCTCGCGCTGAGCGCCGCACTGATGACCGCCTTCGTCGGCATTGAGCGGCGGCACTCGCACCCGCTCGTCCGGCTCGGCATCCTGCGGTCCCGCTCGCTCGTGCACGCCAACATCTCCGGCGCGGTGATGGCCGGCGGTTACTTCGCGTTCCAGTTCGTCGTGACGATCTACCTGCAGGATTCGCTCGGCTGGTCGCCGCTGTCGATGGCGCTGGGCTTCCTGCCGGCTGGGCTGCTCGTCGTTGCCAGCGCGACCCGGATGGGCGTCCTGCTCGAGCGGGTCGACACCGCGAAGCTGATCTTCGCGGGGCTGTCCGCCTTCGTCCTCGCCTACCTGCTGTTCCTTCGCGTCGAGCCGGGCATGAACTACGTGAGCTTCCTGCTGCCGACCATGCTGCTGATCGGGGTCGGCTTCGCGCTCTCGTTCCCGTCGATCAACGCCCAGGCGACGGCGGGGGTGGCCGAGCACGAGCAGGGGCTCGCGTCCGGGCTCGTGAACACGTCGATCCAGGTCGGTGGCGCCATCGTGCTGGCCATCGTCAGCGCGGTGATCGGCAACCAGCAGAAGGCGGTGCACGGTGAGCTGCTCCCGCACATGGCGACGACGATCGCCGTCGTGGTGGGCGTGTCGACGGTCGGCCTGCTGCTGACCGCCGCGGTGGTGTTCGCCCAGCGGCGGGCAGCGCGCGTCGAGTTCGTGGAGGTCGGGCCCGTCGAGCGTGCCCTCTCCGAAGTCTCCTGAACCCGGCGAGACGTCATGGCCGTCACAGTGACGGCCATGACGTTTTGGCGGGACACGGAGTCCGATGTATCTAGCTTGATGGGCATGTCACGGGTCACCCTTGCGATCACGGCGGCGCTGCTCGCCGGCGCCGCGCTCGTCACCATCCCGGCGTCCCCGGCCGGTTCCGCCACGTCGTGCGTCGCGTGGGCCGGCCTGCCGTCGCGGGTCAGCCTCGCCGGGCGCGAGGTCGTCGTGCGCGCGACGCTGCACGGTAGCCCGGCCTGCCGCGGCGTCACCGCGGACAGCGGCGGGAGCGCGACGCTGAACGGCCCAGGTCCGTCGAGGTCGGACTTTCCGCTGCGGTGGGCGCATCTCGGCTCGTCGGACAGCGCGCCGTTCTACGCGCTGGACACCCTCGGCACCTACCGCATCCGCAACGGCGACCTGCAGACCTACGACGCGCGGTACCTCCACATCCCGTTCGAGTGGCGGACGACGTCGACGGTCGTCAAGTACGCCGGGCGCTTCGCGGGTGTCTCGCGGCACGGCGCCACGATCAGCGCCCGGTTGCAGTACTACGCGAAGTACGGCTGGGTCGCGCACCCCGGCGTCGTCGTGAGATTGCAGCGCCGCGCCGCCGACTCGACTTGGCACACCTTGGCGCGCAAGCAGTCCTCCGCAGCCGGCCGGGTCGCGTTCGTGGCAGCGTCCGGGACGTATCGCCTCGTGAGCACGACGACCGCCTCCGTATGGTCGGCCACGGCGGGCCTGAACACCCACGCCTGACGCGCGGTCTTCCTCGCTCCCCCGCGCCGAAGTGGCGAAGCCGGGCAACTCGGGACGAAAGTCCTGCTCAGTCGTCGTCTCGCGTGCCGATAGAACGGCATGCGGACTCGCGTCGCGACGACGGTGGCTGCCAGGAATCCGGACGTCCTGGCGCTGGTACAGGCGTCGCCGGACGCCATGGTGGTCATCCAGAACGGCCGGCACGTCTTCGCCAACGACCGCGCCCTGCTGCTCTACCGCGCGCGCGATCTGGCCGAGCTCGCGAGCAAGCCGGCGCTCGACTACATGGATCCCAGCCTGGAACGAATCGCCGAGGCCCGCGCTGCACCAGATGACGGAGGAGCGTAGCCATCTGGACTACGTCGACGAGGCGATCATCCGGTTGGACGGGACCCGGTGCGAGATCGAGGCGGCGGGCAACCCGATCGTGTTCGACGGCGAACCTGCGGCGCTTGTCGTCGTGCGGGACACCACCGCCCGGAAGGAGGCGGAACGGGCGCTGCAGGCCGCCGAGCAGCGGTTCCGCTCGGCGTTCGTCCACGCTCCGATCGGCATGGCGGTGCTCGACACCGGCGGCGTCATCAGCGAGGTCAATCCAGCCCTGGCCCCCATCGTCGGCTGTCGCATGGCCGAGCTGGTCGGCTCGTCGATCTTCGGCTGGGTCCACCCTGACGATCGCGACGGGTCGCGGGCGCGGTTCGCCAGGCTGCTCGCCGGAACCTCGGCCGTCGAGACCTCCGAGGTAAGGCTGATCCGGCGCGACGGCGAGGTGGTGTGGGCACGCGCCTCGACGTCCACCCTGCGCGACCCGGACGGCCCGCCCTCGTCGTTCATCCTCCAACTGGAGGACGTCACCGCGCGGCGCACCGCGGAGGAGCAACTGCGGTTTCAAGCCTCGCGCGACCACTTGACGGGATTGGCCAACCGTGCGGTCTTCATCGAGCGCCTCCAGGACGCCGTGGACGTCCTGGACCGCAACGTCGGCGCTGCGGCAGTGTTGTTCATCGACCTCGACCGTTTCAAGGTCGTCAACGACAGCATGGGGCACATCTGCGGCGACGAACTGCTCGCGCAGGTCGCCGGTCGGTTCCGCGACTCGCTGCGACCCGCCGACACGATCGCTCGCCTCGGTGGCGACGAATTCGGGGTGCTGCTCCAGCGCGTCCGTTCCGTCGACGAGGCGGCACTCGCCGCCCGCCGACTTCATCACAGCCTGATCGAGCCGTTCCTCATCGAGGGTGGCGAGGTGTTCGTCAACGCCAGCATCGGCATCGCGCTTGCCGAGCCGGGCACCGACGCGCTCGCGCTGCTGCGCGATGCCGACTCGGCGATGTACCAGGCCAAGGCCGCCGGCGGCGGCATCCACGTCGCCTTCGACGAGAAACTGCGCGCCGCCTGCAGCCGCCGCATGGACATCGAGACCGGCCTGTACCGTGCCCTCGGCGACGGCGAACTGTTCCTCGCATACCAGCCGATCGTCGAGAT
This sequence comes from uncultured Actinomycetota bacterium, assembly GCA_963797455.1. Lineage (GTDB taxonomy): Bacteria > Actinomycetota > Actinomycetes > Mycobacteriales > Jatrophihabitantaceae > Jatrophihabitans. Next base: position 378,468 of record CAWCPK010000003.1, read on the forward strand.
CGCCACCGGCGCCGTCATCGGCGTCGAGGCCTTGCTGCGCTGGCGTCGCGTGGACGGAAACCTGGTGCCGCCCGACGAGTTCATCCCGGTGGCCGAGGAGACCGGAGTCATCTTGCCCATCGGGGCGTGGGTACTGCAGCAGGCCGCTCGCCAGATGCGCGCCTGGCGCGCCGCGAACCCCGCGATGCTCCCGGTCGCCGTGGCCGTCAACGTCTCCACCCGGCAGCTACTGAACCCCGACTTCTGCGATCAGGTACTGCCGCTCGCCGCGCGCCTCCTGCCCGACCGGTTGACCCTCGAGATCACCGAGACGGCGGCAGCCCAGATCACCTCCGTCGGCATTGCGGCACTCGACCAGCTCAGCCGAAACGGCGTCGAGATCGCCATCGACGACTTCGGCACCGGGCTGTCCTCACTGGCCCGGCTACGGAGCCTGCCGGTGCACGCGATCAAGATCGACCGACAGTTCATCACCAACCTGGCCAGCTCCGAACAGGACCGAAGCGTCATGCTCGCGATCGTCGCGATGGCCGAGGCGCTGGGCCTGACCGCGATCGCCGAGGGCGTCGAGACCGCGCAGCAGGCCGGCCTGCTGCGCGACGCCGGCTGCCCGCTCGCCCAGGGCTACCTCTTCGACAGGCCGCTGCCGCCCGAGCAGGTGTGCTTCGACCCGCCCAGAACGGACCTGCATAGCATCGCGACCGACGTCGCGCGGACAGCGCACCGCAACCTCGCGTAGGGAACGGCGGCGCAGCGCTGAGGTGGACGCCGCTGCCGCGCCGGCCGAGGGCTGCCGGCTACCAGGCCGAGGAGCGCCAGGCGTTCGGGCCCGGGGTGAGCGGCGGCCGCAGCCGCGCCGCCGGGTCGCTCCAGCCGCCGCGCCGGACGCGCTCGACCGGGGGCACGTCGCCGCCGGAGGTGGCTGCGACAACGGCGGTCAGGACGGCCAGCTCCTCGTCGGTCGGTGATCCGCTGACCACGCGCAGGATCGGTTGGCCCGTCATACCGTCATTCGCTCCCGCGCTCGCTCCGCTCTCGGGCCGCTGGGCGGCCCTGCGATGCTCATTCGCTGTCCGCTCATACCGTCAGTCGCTCCCGCGCTCGCTCCGCTCCTCGGGCCGCCGGGCGGCCCTGCGATGCTCACTCGCTGTCCGCTCATAGCGGCATGTTGCCGTGCTTCTTCGGGGGCAGCGTCTCGCGCTTGGTGCGCAGCATCCGCAGCGCCTTGATGACGTAGGCGCGGGTCTGCGACGGTGGGATCACCGAGTCGACGTAGCCGCGCTCGGCGGCGACGTAGGGGTTGACGAGGGTGTCCTCGTACTCCTGCACGAGTGCGGCCCGCAGCCCCTCCGGATCGTCGGACCTGGCGAGCTTCCTGCGGTGCAGGATGTTCGCCGCCCCCTGCGCGCCCATGACCGCGATCTGCGCGGTGGGCCACGCGACGTTGATGTCGGCGCCGAGGTGCTTCGAGCCCATGACGTCGTACGCGCCGCCGAACGCCTTGCGGGTGATCACCGTGACCTTCGGCACCGTCGCCTCCGAGTAGGCGTAGATCAGCTTTGCGCCGCGCCGGATGATGCCGGCGTGCTCCTGGCCGACGCCGGGCAGGAAGCCGGGCACGTCCACGAGCGTCAGCACCGGCACGTTGAACGCGTCGCAGGTGCGGACGAATCGCGCGGCCTTCTCGGAGGCGTCGATGTCGAGGCAGCCGGCGAAGTGGGTCGGCTGGTTGGCGACGACCCCGATCGGGCAGCCCTCGATCCGGCCGAAGCCCACGATGATGTTCTGCGCGAACAGCTCGTGGACCTCGAGGAACTCGCCGTCGTCGATCAGGTGGGTGATCACCTCGTGCATGTCGTAGGGCGTGTTGGCCGAATCCGGGATGAACGTGTCCAAGAACGAATCGGACGCGTCCACTTCATCGGTGACCGCCGTGTCATAGACAGGTAACGGGTCGAGGTTGTTCGACGGCAGGTAGGACAACAGCGCCTTGACGTAGTTGATCGCGTCCTGCTCGTCGGTGCCGAGGTAGTGCGCGTTGCCGCTCGTCGTGTTGTGCGTGCGCGCGCCGCCGAGCTCCTCGAGGGTGACCTCCTCGCCGGTCACCGTCTTCACGACGTCCGGGCCGGTGATGAACATCTGCGAGGTCTTGTCCACCATCACGACGAAGTCGGTGAGCGCGGGGGAGTAGACGTGCCCGCCCGCCGCGGCGCCCATGATCAGCGAGATCTGCGGGATGACGCCGGACGCCCGGGCGGTGCGGTGGAAGATCTCGCCGTACAGGCCCAGCGAGACGACGCCTTCCTGGATGCGCGCCCCGCCGCCCTCGTTGATGCCGACGACCGGGCAGCCCATCTTCATGGCGAAGTCGAGGACCTTGACGATCTTGTCCCCGTACACCTCGCCGAGGGCGCCGCCGAACACCGTCACGTCCTGGCTGAACACGCAGACCGCACGGCCGTCCACCGTCCCGTATCCGGTGATGACGCCGTCCCCGAACGGCCGGTTGTGCTCCATGCCGAAGTTCGTCGAGCGGTGCCGCGCGAACTCGTCCAGCTCGATGAACGAGTCCTCGTCGAGCAGGAAATGGATGCGCTCCCGGGCCGTCATCTTGCCCTTGTCGTGCTGCTTCTCGACGCCGCGCGCCGAGCCCGCGTGGACCGCCTCGTCGTAGCGGCGCTCCAGGTCGGCGAGTTTGCCGGCGGTGGTGTGCGGGTCGAGCTCGGGCCCCACGGGGTCTGCTGCCATGGGTTCGGAGCCTAATCTGCCACGCCAACCTGCCACGCCGCGACGGCGCCCGACGGTGTGATCCGTCGATGTCCACAGACGCGTACGACGGTCAGCGGCCGCCGCGAGAATGGTCGCCTCATGAACTCGGGGAACAGGCCACAAGAGCTGCGCGGAAGTACGCGGTTGAGGAGCAACGCGCTGCCACCGGAGACTCTTCTGCTGCTGCGCGGCGGTCCCCAGGAAGTCGGCGACCTGATCGAGCAGGCCGAGGACAGCGGGACCCGATACACCCTCGACGGTGCACCGTTTTACGGACTGTCCGTCACAGCTGTACTGGTCGGTGATACGGAGCATGCCGTGCTCGCCGAGCCGCCGATGATGAGCTACCCGAGCTACCACCGCCTGACGGCCGGCCTGTTCTATGCGGCTGGCTTCGAGGTGTGGGCAACGTTCCGCAACCCGCGCCATCACGACGTGCGCCTGCCGCAGGCTACCGAGCAGAGCGTTCGGGCATTCCTTGCCGTGGCCGGCAGGCTTCGCGACAATCCGTACCATCGCAAGTGAGGAGGTGGCGCGCGATGACGACACCGATGGTCGACATTCGTGCCGACCTCCAGAACGAAGACGACACCGGCTACGTCTGGGCTTTCCTGCGCCGGGCGACCGAACCGGCCCGCATCACGGCCGGTGCGATTGTGATTGCCGGCAATAGCGCCGGACGCAGCCTCGCCCGCGTAATCGACATCGTTGACGGCCCGGGGGACAAAGTCGTGCACCTGCAACCCCTGCCGGGAAGCGTCACCGAGCATGAGCAACTCCGTCGAGGCGTTACAAGGGCGAGTTGACACACGGCACCGGGAGCCATAGCGAGCGCGCGCCGCTAGATGTCGAGCGCCTGCGCGCGGCGCTGCAGCCGCGCTGGGCGCGGGTCGACGTGGTCGCCGAGACGGCGTCCACGAACGCGGACCTGCTGGCCGACGCGGCGGCGCCGGACCGCTGCGTGCTGGCCGCCGAACACCAGACGCGCGGCCGCGGCCGGTTCGACCGGACCTGGACGTCCCCGCCGCGCGCCGGACTGACGTTCTCCGCCCTGCTGCGCCCCGCGGTGCCGATTCAGCACTGGGGGTGGCTGCCGCTGCTGGCCGGCGTCGCGCTGTACGAGTCCGTCGAGGCCGCGACCGGGGTGCCGACGAGCCTCAAGTGGCCCAACGACCTGCTCGCCGCGGCGGACGGGCGCAAGCTCGCCGGGGTCCTCGCCCAGACCTCGGGACCGGCCGTGGTCATCGGCGTCGGCGTCAACGTCGACACCACCGCCGCCGAACTACCGGTCGACACCGCGACCTCGCTCGTGCTGTCCGGGGCGGGCCCGATCGATCGCAGCGAGCTGCTCGTCGCGATCCTGGCCAGGCTCGAGGCCCGCTACGCGCAGTGGGCCGACAGCGGGGGCGACGCTGCGGCCTGCGGCCTCGCCGCGTCCTACCGTGCCGCCTGCGCGAGCATCGGCCGGCCGGTACGGGTCGCGCTGGCGGGCGGCAGCGTCGTCGACGGAGCGGCGATCGACGTGGACGAGCTCGGCCGGCTCGTCGTGCGTACCCCGCGGGGCGACCAGTCGATCGGCGCCGGGGACGTCGAACACGTCCGACCTGACTGACGCGGAGGGCTGGAACCGATAGCCTGCCCAGAGCATTGGTCTCAGGAGGCTGCCGTGCCGTACCCCGACAAGATCCTCGCCAACGACGAGAAGGTTGTCGAACACCTGCATCCGTCGTGGATCACGCTCGTACCCGCGACGCTCTGGTTCCTCGTGATCTGCGCGGCCGCGGGCCTGGGCATCGGCTACGCGCCGAGCTCCGGCACGACGCACAAGGTGTTCATCGTCGCGATCATCGTCGTCGCGTTCCTGCTGCTGTCTTGGCTGACGTTCACGCCGTGGATCGAGTGGCGCACCACGCACTACGTCTTCACGACGCACCGGGTGCTGATCCGGCGCGGCGTGCTGCGCCGCACCGGCCGCGACATCTCGATGCAGCGCATCAGCGATGTCGCGTTCACCCAGTCGCTGTGGGACCGCATGGTTCGCGCCGGGTCGGTCACCATCGAGTCGGCCGGCGAGCAGGGCCAGGAAGTGCTGGAGAACATGCCGCGCTCCGATGACATGCAGCAGCTGCTCAACCGGCTCGTCCAGGAGGACAGCGACCGCCGGGCCCGGCAGGCGTACGGCGGCGGTGGGTACCAGCAGCAACCGCCCCCGGGGCAGTACCCGCAGCAGCCCCCGTACCCGCCCACCCAGCAGTATCCGCCGAACGGCTAGCCGCCTACCACCACGCGATAAGCGTTCGCGCGACGAGATCCGCCTACGGCGGATCGCTTCGGTGTTGTGGAAGTCGACGCCACGGCTGTGCTCTGCATCGGCGGCCACTGTGCGAGCCGCTTCGCGCACAGCCGCGGCGTCGACCTGCGCACCTTCGCCGAATCGCCACCAGATTCAACGATGGTGTGCGGCGTGCAGCAAGGAACCTCCTGCTGCACACCGCTGTAATCGGCAGCGGGGTGGGGAAGTTGAGGTGGTCCGCGGGTGACTATTTGGGCGGCCGGGTGCGGCTGACGTCGGTGGAGAGGTCGACGCCGCAGCGCGCGCGGGCGTCGGTCGAGACTTTCGCGGCGGCCTGGCCGACCCTGGCCGGGTCGATGCCGTGCAGTGCCGAGGTCGCGCCGCCCGATTCGACGATCGCAAGCACTGCCGTGCCGAGGATCTGCCACTCGCTCGCCAATGCGGCCGGGGCGACGCGCTGCAGTTCGGTGATGAACGCCTTCGTCGACGTCAGCAGCGTGGGGTTGCCGGCCGTCATCCCGGGCAGGATCGACTTTCCGGCGGCGAGGGTCTGCTCGAGCATGCCGCAGTAGTCCTGGTCGGACGGGCGCAGCTTGGCGGCCGCCGGGTCCGATCCGTCGGCGGGAATCGTGCTGCCCGCCCTCGCGGCGCTGTTGGACCACCAGCGCGTCGCCGCCGAACCGGGCGGCGGCGTGCTGCCCGCGGCGTTGCCACACCCGGTGAGCGTCGCGGCGAGCACGACGGCCGCGCCGGCCGCGGCGGACACCCGCTGCCGAACCGGCGGGCCGCATACCGCTGTCGTCATCCGTGTGCCGCGGCCGAGAGTTGCGCGGACTCCGCAGCACCGACCGGTGCGACGAACGCCTGCATCGCGATTTGCAGGTTGAGGTGCGCCGGGGACGCGCCGCCCGAGTCCGCGCCGGACGACTCGGTGATCTGGCTGATCAGGACGGCCCGCGGCTGGACGGACTGCAACTGGGTCAGGAACGCGTCGAGCGCGGACACGCTGCCATCCACCTGGGCCGTGATCGGCAGCGCGTACACGCCGCTGACACCGGCCGACTTGGCACCCGCGACCGCGGTCACGTCGGTCGGCGTGCCGACCGTCAGCGAGGAGACCTCGGCCAGCGTGGCATTGCCGATCGACTGCAGCGAGCGCAGAAAGTCCGGCAGGCCGCTGGTGCTCGGCAGCGCCAGATGCGACTGGCGCAGCGAGTTCTGGTAGCTCGCGAGGTTTCTGTTCTGCTGGCGCAGCGCGTCGATCCGGCTGTGCAGCACCGCGTTTTCCAGCCGAGCCCGGCTGACCTGTCCCTTGACGCCGCTGGTCTCGCTGCGCTGCGGGCCGATGACCAACGAGTAGCCCACGACGATCACCAGCAGCGCGAACACGCCGCCGCCGACGATCCAGAGCCGCTCGCGCTGTGAACGGGGCATGTCAATTCCCTCCCAGGCTGGTCGCCGAGTCCGGTGTGTACCGGCCGCCGAGCGCGTCCGCGGTGATGATGACGGTGAGCGAGAACGTCACCGAGCCGTCCTTGCCGGTGACGCTGGCGGGGAACGGCGCGGCCAGGCCGGTGATACGTCCGAGCCGGTCGACATAGTTGGCGATCGCGCCCTTGTCCGGCGCGCGACCGGTGATCGTCAATTGCCCGACAGCCGGCTTTCCGCTGCCGTTGAGTACGTTCAGGCCCCCGTTCGCCGCGGTGTCCGCGGTCGCTGCCAGGTTGCCGTCGACAGTGGCGAGCGCGACACCCCGCGGCGCTGCCGAGCGCAGCCTGGCGAGCAGGTCCTGCCACCTCAGATCGCCGGACATCAGCTTCGCCAGTGCGGTCTTGATCCTCGCCGACTGGGCCTGCGCCTCGATGAGCGGGGTGAACTGGCGCTGTTCGCCCTGTAGCGCTTCGCCGTGGCGTTGCAGCGTGGCGAGGTCGTCCTTTGCGCGGGCAGTCTGCAGATTGCAGAAGGCGTACCAGCCGGCGAGCGCCACGACCAGGGCGACGAGGGCGATCAGGATGCGGTTGCGCAGCCGGGCGGTGCGCCGGGCGACCACGACCTCGTCGGGCAGCAGGTTGGCTCGCACGTCCACGAAGCGCACTGCCTTCGAGGTCGGCGTCAGGGCTTCCACATCGACTGTTGTGGTCATCAGGCAGCTCCTAACGTGAGGCCGATCGACACCGCGGCGGATGCGCGGAACCGGCGCAGTGTGTCGTGCCGGCCCCGCGCGCGTGAGTCGCGGACCCGCTGGAGCGGGTCGGAAAGGTATGCGGCGGCGCCGAGTTCCTCGGTCAGCCGCTCAGTGAGGCCGGGCAGCAGCGCGCCGCCGCCGACGAGGGCGACGCGGGCAACGCGCTCGCCCGGATTCTGCGCCGCGAAGTAGTTGAGCGAACTGCGGATCTCGGCGATGAGCGGCCGAATGGCCTCGCTGACCACCTCGGCGCCCTCGGCGCCGCCCTCGTCCTCGATCAGCCCGGTGCGGCATTTGACGATCTCCGCCTCGGACAGCGTCATGTCGAGGCGGGTAGAGATCATCTTCGTGATCTCGGCGCCGCCCCGCCCCACAGTGCGGACGATCTTGGGCGTTCCGTCGGTGTGGATGACGATGTTGGTGCCGTTGCTGCCGATGTCGACGACCGCCTCGGTGTCGTGGGCGAGGTGGGCGGCGGCCCGCAGCGCGGCGAAGCAGGCGAGGTCGACGAGCGTGACGCGCAGTCCGGCGGCCTCCACCGCCCGCACGGTGTCGATCACCGCCGCCTTCGGCGCGGCGATGAGCAGGCCGTGGACGAGTTCGTTCTTCCCGGCATCCTCGAGCGGGAAGAAGTCGAGCAGGGCGTTCTCGACGGGCAACGGCAAGACGTCGCGCACCTGGAAGGGCAGCGCCTCCCGCATGTCCTTGTGCGGCAGGTTGGTCACGTCGATCTCGCGGACGATCACCTGCTGGTGCGTCACGCCGAGCACGACGTCCTTCGACTTGAAAGCGTGCGCGCTCCACAGGTGGCGCAGTGCGGCGGTGACCGCGCGGCCGTCCTTCACCGAACCGCCCACGACCGCGCCGGGCGGCAGCAGGGCGTGTCCGTAGTTACTCACCGTGGGCCGGTCTCTGGTCACTGTGGCCTCGACGGCGCGGACCGAGGTGGACCCGACGTCCAACCCGATGACGATGGGAGCACGCACAATATCTCCTTGGTTCCTAGGCGACGAACAGGGACGAGATCGCGGCGGCGATCACGACGAGCGGACGCGGGACTGTCATGACGTGCTCCCGGTGGAGACACTCACGACGTGCCAGCCGGGGGAGACCGAGGTCGTCGCGGTGTCGACGACGTTGACGTCGGCGATGAGGCTCTTCACGTTCCGGTAGGTCGCGGTGAGCGCGTACCCGGACTGCGGGCGGGACTGCCCGGCCGCGTCCGGGACCTCCCACTCCTCGCCCAGTGCGCCGTGGTGCACCTCGACGACGCTGCCGGTCACGCGCAGCGTGCCGAGCGTCTCGCCGCGGCCGTAGTTGTCCGTGGTGAGCTCGCCGCCGCAGGTCCCGCCGCCGCCCCACTTCGGGCACTCCGTCGTCGACGTCGCGGTGCCGAGCGCGACGATCGCCGCGTCGATCGCCATGCCGGTCCCGGCGAGATCGGGGCGCAGGTTGGTGTACTGCTCGTACGGCCGGTAGCCCGCCGCGGGGATCGTCGTGTACAGGCCGCTGATGTCGTCCGGGCAGAAGCCCGCCGTCGTGGTCGCGAGCTGGTCGCCGGGCGCGGTCGACAGGCAGGAGACCGGATGGTAGAGGCGGACGTTGTCCTGGCCGACAACCTCGATGCCGCTCGACGTGCTGTCCCCCGGCCGCAGGGACCCGGTGATGATCACGTCGTTCGCGGCGACCAGGGCGAGGGAGCGCGGCGCCGTGCCCTCGACGTACAGGTCGCCAGGCGCGTTCGACGCGTCCGTGGCGTTCGCGTACTGCGTGATGTCCGACATCGACGGGAAGTAGCTGCGGGCGGCAGTGGTGGTCGTCGTGGTTGTCGAAGTCTTGACGGTGAAGGTCACGCTGAACTGGGGAATCTTGCTGCCGGCCACCAGCCCGAGGCCGAGCAGGCCACCGTCCCCCCAGGACTTGCCCAGCCCGAGGATGCTCTGCCCGATCTGGAGGTCGATCGTCGCCGTGTAGCAGGTCGTGTCGATCTTGGCGGCACTGTGCACCGAGCCGTCGGTGTTCGTGAACATCGCATCGCCCTTGTCGGGCGCATCGATGCCGACGGTGGACGTCGGCCCCTGTTCGTTGCTGGCCGGGGTGCACCCGTCGGTCGGCGAGCTGTCGGCAGCCACGTTCGACACGACCCAGCGGTGGCTGCCGTTGTCCCCGTGAGCCGGCGTGGAGTTCGCGGCATCCGCGGAGTTCCCGGCGGCGAGCAGGCTTTCGAGGTAGGTCTGCAGCGCCGCCGGCGTCGAGTACGCCTCCGGGTCCGCCGCCAGCGCCGCCTGCACCGTCGACCGCAACGTCGGGTAGGCGGTCGGCGAGTAGGTGGTGCCGCTCTGGTAGCAGTTGAAGAACCTGAGGTCCCGCGCGTCGGTCGACGTGCTGCACGTGCTGCCGCCGGTGAACGACGCCCACTGCGGATTCCACGCACCGTCGTCCTTGCTGCTCGGGAGCTGGCCGACGACCGGCAGGTAGCCGCCGTCGGCGGCGCTCGCGGTGTGCGCGACCGAACTCGTCGCGCCCGCGGCTCCGGCGCTGGCGTCGAACACCGTGTTGGCGGCGCTCGCGGCATCGCCGGCCCGCTGGCCGGTGAGGTTCCAGCCGGTGCTGCTGTGCGCGGCGGCCGGGGTCGCGGGCGCGGTCCCCGCGTTCTCGACCGCGAAGACGCCGCTGAAGCCGACGATGCCGGTCAGCGACGCCGTCCGGAAACCGTCGATCCCGGTCGCCATCGAGGTCGGGTAACAGCCGGCCGGGCTGCCGGCGGCGGCGCTCGTGGTGAGCGGGCTCGTGATCGTGGCACTGCCGTCGCCGTCGAGCTTGATCCGGGTCGGCCCGGTGTAGACGCACGAACCGGCCGGGACGGACGGCGCGGCGGTGATCTGCGCCGGCGCGGAGTCGGTGTGCTTCGGGAGGTAGTGCGACGCCTGGGCCGGCTGGCCGCCGACCTGCGGGTCGTAGCCCGGCAGGGTCAACGAGCGGTACTCCAGACCGCTGCCGTTGGGGTCCTCGGTGCTCGAGTAGCCGGTCCACACCGGCTCGTCGAGCAGCGGCCCGCCGGCACTGCCGGGGTTGCTGTTGCTGATCAGCAACGCGTCGTTCGTGTAGTAGCCGCCGGCCCCGTTTGCGGTGCTCGCGGGCGCGAGGAGCTTGGTCGACGCGCCGAGGGTGACCTGGCAGGGCTGGTAGCTGGTTGCCTGACTGCCGGCGATGCTCGCGGTCGCCGACCAGTCGACGTAGGCGCTGTCCGCGCCGGCCGGTGGGTTGAACTCGCGGCCGTTGCCGCCGTAGTACAGGGCGTTGCAGGTGTTGATCGAGCCGGCGCTCGTCGAGGAATCCGGCGCATTCCAGGTGACCGAGGTGCCGGTCGAACCGCTGACGGCGTTCGCATGGCTGCGGGCGGTGGCGTCGAGGGCGATGGTGCGGCTGGGGAACAGCTGCTGCACGACATCGGGCGCCTGCGTCTCGTATTGCGTGCAGATCGCGTAGTCCAGGCAGTTGGTCGACGCTCCTCCGGCCACGTCGGCGCTGAGCGTGCGCGTGGCGCTGATCGCGCCCTGGGTGGCCCGTCCCGTCGCCGTGACGCGGAAGTACCCGCCGTCGGAGGTCGGCGTGACCGACCACTTGTACTCGGCGACGTAGCCGTTCGCCGAATAGATGGGCGTCCAGTCCTGACTGCCGGCCACGTGGCCGGTGCACTCCGCGACGCTGGTCCGGTTGCGGCACGCGGACGCGGTGTTCAGGTCGGCGAGGAAGCTCTGGATGCCGCCCTGCGCGGCCGCTGTCGCTGCCTGGTTGTACGCGCTGCGCACCGAGGGCACGACGTTGGACGCGGAGACGACGAGCGCGCTGGCGACGAGAACCGTGACGATCGTGGTGATCATCAGGACGTAGATCAGGGTGAACCCGGCCTCGCCGCGCGGTTGCAGCCGGTCGCGGGCCGCGTCCCGGAGTCTGTGGAGGAACATCATGCGCTCCCCAGGGTCGGGACCGACGCGAGCGCGCTGTAGCTCTGCGAGTGCTCGTGCCGGGTGTCCGTGACGGTGAAGTCGAGGCCGACGCTGGTCACGTTCGCGAGCGCCGTGTTGGCCGCGGCGTCGGTCTGGGTCACGGGGGCGAGCAGGTCGAGGCAGCCGCGGCCGGTCGGTGCGATCGCGGCCCCGAAGTCGGTGTCGCCGGACGAGCCCGGGTAGGCGGTGAACGTCGCAGCCGTCACGTCCGTGGCGAGAGTGCGGCAGCTCGACGGAGTGGTGGCGTAGCTGCCCGGGTAGCTGGCGGCCGTGCTTGCGAACTGCTCCTCGACGAGCTAGTGTGCGGTGTCGAGGCGCAGCCAGATCATGGTGGGCGGCGAGACGGCCGACGTCCCAGGCCGGTTCTCGAGGTTCGCGTAGAACACCGTGCTGGACGGCGTGACCCACTCGAAGCGGTGGCTCGTCGACCCGGGAGCGGACGGGCCGTCGGCCACCCCCAGGTAGGCCGACCACGCTTGCATGACGATCCGGGCCTGCGCGGCGCCGATCGTGCGATCCGTCGTGGCACTCGTCGAGTCGTCGACGTGGACGAAGAGCATCAGCGTCAGCGCGCCGATGATCGTGCTGAGGCCCATCGTCACGAGAAGCTCGGTGAGGGTGATGCCGGCGTCCGGTCGCGCCCGGAGTTCCCGGCCGCGCCGATGGCAGCTCGTCAGGACGTGCATGCGATCACCGTGTCGCTGCGTGCGAGGAACTTGCCCGTCTGCGTCTGGTGCACCTCGACGTCGACGCGGAACGTCGCGCCGGGCGCGCACTTCGTCGCACCGTCGTCCAACGTGATCGTCCGAATCACGCTGAACTGCTCACTGCCCACGCTGCGTGGCGCAAGCGTGATGGTTCCGGCCTGGGGGGACGAGCCGTTCTGCTGCGCGCCGGCGATGGCCTGTTGCGCGATGTTCGCCGCCTCGACCCGTTGCTGGCTGGTGTGCGAGGCGTTGAGCGAAGTGACGATGCCCGAGGCCGCGCCGCCGGCGACGATCGCGAACAGCACGAACGACACCACGACCTCGAGCAGCGTGAAGCCTCCGTCGCCCGAGTCGACGGCGTGCGCCGGCCCCCGCAGGGGCGCAGCGAAGCGCGCAGTCATGGGTGTCCTCTCCGGGTGTGGCGGGTTGAGTGCGTCGGCGGGTGCGGGCCGGTGGGCGGGAAACGGCTTCCCGCCCACCGGCGCGCGGGCTAGCTGACGGCGCCGCCCGTCCAGCTGTAGTACGTGTACGTCTTGCCGCTGCCGTTGCCGTTGCTGGCGGTCAGCTTGTAGCTCAGGCAGGTGTCGCCGGACGCGCAGGCCGTACCGCTGGTGGCGGACGCGGCCGGAACGTCGTTGTACGGGCTGTAGGTGAGCGTGGTTCCGTCGGACGCGTTCGCCGTCTGCTGGCTCGTCGCGTCGGGGCAGTCCATGACCAGGTCGGCGCTTTCGGTACCACTGCCGGTCGCCGAGTTCGGGTAGGCGTTGCTGTTGTCGGCGTAGCACTGCTGCAGGGTGTTCACCGCATTGCGCAGGTCCGACTGCGCGGACTTGTCGTGCGCACCCTTCTGGTAGTTCAGGTACAGCGGGATCGCTATCGCGATCAGGATGCCGATGATCACCACGACCACCAGCAACTCGATGAGGGTGAAGCCGCGGTCCTCGGCGGCCTTCCGCTCGCGCAGCGTGCGGAGCTTGTCGAGCATCGGAGTCTCCTTTGGACTCTCGTAGGGTTTTGCCGGACTGCGGTGCGTCCGGCCGGAAAGCACCCGGGGGCTGGGTGCTTCCCGAATCCGGCCGGTGGGGGTTCGGTCGGAGGTCTGTGTGCGGGCGGCGGTGCCGCCGTTGTGAGCCGCATCAGATGAGCGCGGGTGGGACGACGAGGGAGCCGCTGCCTGGGCCGCCGCCGGAACCTGACGCGCAGCTGGTGTAGGCGAGGCGCAGGTCGAGGATGTTGCCGAGGTTGCCGCCGCCGATGCCGGTGGGCACGCTCACCGTCGCGCCGACCAGCCCCAGCAGGTCGAAGCCCAACGAGCCGGACAGGTCGACACCGACGCCGAGGCCCCACGCGCCGGCAGTGGTCGCGGTTGTGGTGCTGCTCGACCCGACGATCACCGACAGGTTGAGCGAGGACTGGGCACCGGTGACCTCGCTGAGCAAGGTGCTGGCCGCCGCGCCGGCGACGCCCAGCGCGCCGAAGATCTGCTGCGCCGACAGCGCCAGGACGAGCTTGAGCGCCGTGCCGCCGTACTGCGAGAGCGTGAAGCCGGCGACCGTGACCGCCGGGAGGTTGTTCAGCGGGTACGTGGTGCCACCCACGACGACGGAGGCGATCGAGCCGTTCGCCAGGTTGAGGGTGAGCAGCCCGCTCAGCAGCTGCACCTGCGTCGCGGACGTCGCCACCGAAGGCGCGCCGCCGACGTTCGGGCAGGTGGCCTTCGAGTCGACGGCCCCGACCGAGACGATTGGGGCGGCAATCGTGCTCAGCGCGGGTAGCACGGAAACGCCGACGTCGCTGACCTGCGCGCGTCCGAAGATCGGGTTTGCAGCGTCGGTCGACACCTGCTGCGTGTAGCCGCTCAACCCGCCGACGCCGACGCTGACCAGCGACGGCAGGTCGAGCGTCGCGACACCGTTGGTGGCGCTGTAACACGGCCGGGTCTGCGAGGTGGTGCTGCACGGGCTCGGCAGCTCGGATGGCAGATCGCCCGGGAACGCACCCGGTCCCGGACTCGATTGCTCCGCGGGGGAGTTCGCCTTCAGATTGCTGGATGTGCCGAGCGTGCCGGCGACGATCGAGTTCAGCGACCCCTGCAGCACGTCGACGACCTGGTTGAGCACGGTGAGCGATCCGCTGAGCCAATTGAACAGCCCGCCGATCGACCCGGTGAGTTGCAGCGTCGCACCCAAGGTCGCCGAGCCGGTCGCGGCCGGCGCGGAGTAAGCGGTGGCTCCGCTGGTCACCGGGCCCGCCGCAGCTCGTCCGGGTGTGAGCCCGACGACGAGGACAGCGAGCATCGCCGCGGCCGCAGCGCGGGAGCGCCGAGCCATCAGCTCGCGCCCTGGATGTGCTGGTAGATCGTGAACATCGGCAGGTAGAGGCAGATCACCATCACGCCGACGATCGCGCCCATGACCACGACCATCACCGGCTCGATCGCGGAGGTCAGCGACTCGGTCGCGGTCTCGACCTCCTGGTCGTAGAAGTCGCCGACCTTGTCGAGCATCGCGCTGATCTGGCCGGTCTCCTCGCCGACCTCGAGCATCTGCGTCACCATCGGCGGAAACACCGGGTGCTGGAGCAGCGGGGCCGAGAGCGGCTGCCCGTCGCGGACGGACTGCTTCACGTCCTTGACCGCTTCGCCGATGACCGCATTGCCCGTGGTGCCGCCGACCACGTCGAGTGCCTGCATGACCGGCACCCCGACCGCGAGCAGCGTGCCCAGGTTGCGCGCGAAGCGGCTGATCGCGATCTTGGTGAACAAGGTGCCGAAGACGGGCAAGCGCAGCTTGCACCGGTCGAAGGCGAGGCGCCAGCTGTAGTTCGTGCGCAGCTGGCGCTCGAGCGCGGCCCCGCCGGCCCCCGCCAGCACGATCGCCAGTGGCGCGATCCAGAACATCTGGTGGCTGACGTCCACCATGATCCGGGTCGGCAGCGGCAGGTCCCCGCCGAGCTGGGCGAACATCCGCTCGAAGATCGGCACGATGAACAGCAGGACGCCGGTGATCAACAGGATGCTGAAGGAGATGACGATGACGGGGTAGGTCAGCGCGGACTTGATCGTGGCGCGGAGATTCGCCTCCTTCTCGAAGTTGGTGGCGATGCGATCCAGTGCGGAGTCGAGGAACCCGCCGGTCTCCCCGGAGCGCACCATCGAAACCATCAGCTGCGGGAAGATCCGGTCCTGCATCGCGAGCGCGTCGGACAGCGACGACCCGGCCTCGATAGCGCGCCGCACCTCACGGATCGCGGCGCTCAGCTTGGGCCTGGCGGTCTGCTGCTCGAGGATCGCGAGCGCGCGCAGCAACGTCAGGCCGGAGGCGGACATCGTCGCGAGCTGGCGGGAGAAGACCGCGAGATCCTTGAGGGTGACCCGGTTGCCCAGCCCGGGCAGCGTGATCTCTCGGTTCAGCCCGCTGCCGGCTTCGGCGATGCGCACGGGCCGGACGCCGAGCTGTCGGAGCGCGGCCGCGGCCGCGGTGTCGTTCGTGGCTTCGACCTTGCCCTTGGTGCGCTTGCCCTGGGGGTCGACGGCGACGTAGTCGAAGGACTTGGAAACGGTCCCAGTCATGATCAGGACCGCCCGACGAGTCGGTTGAACTCTTCGGGCATCTGGCACAGGGCCACGCCCTGCTCGTAGGCGATGACGCCCTGGTGCACGCGCTCGGCGAGGTGCTGGTCGAACGTGAGCATTCCGTCGCCTCCCGAGGACTGCATGAATGACGGGATCTGGTGGTTCTTGCCCTCGCGGATGAGGTTGCGGATTGCGGCCGTCGCGAACATGACCTCGCAGACGACCGTGCGCCCCTGCCGGTCCGCACGTCGCACCAGCGCCTGCGTGACCACGCCCTGCAGCGCCGTGGACAGTTGGGCGCGGATCTGCTGCTGCTGGTGCGGCGGGAAGATGTCGATGATCCGGTCGATGGTCTGCGCAGCGGACTGCGTGTGCAGCGTGGCGAGCACGAGGTGTCCGGTCTCGGCCGCGGTGAGCGCGGTCGCCACCGTCTCGAGGTCGCGCAGTTCGCCGACCAGGATGATGTCCGGGTCCTGGCGCAGCACATGCTTGAGTGCGGTGGCGAAGCCGTCGGTGTCGAAGCCGACCTCGCGCTGGTTGACCAGCGAACGCCGGTGGTGGTGCAGGAACTCGATCGGGTCCTCGATCGTCACGATGTGCGCGCGGCGAGTCCGGTTCGCAAGGTCGAGCAGGCTGGCGAGCGTCGTCGTCTTGCCCGAGCCGGTAGGGCCGGTGACGAGGACGAGCCCGCGAGGCAGGTGCGCGAACCGCTCGATCTGCTCGGGAATCCCCAGCTCGTGCAGCGGCTGGATGACGTACGGGATCGCGCGCAGCACCGCGCCGTACGCGCCGCGCTGCTGGAAGCAGTTCACCCGGAATCGGGACACGCCCGGCAGGCTGTAGGACAGGTCGACCTCGCGGCGGATCTCGAACTGCTTGAACTGCTCGTCGGTCAGCAGGCACTGGACGAGCAGTGCCGTCTCCTCCGCGGTGAGCGACTCGTAGTCCTCGATCGGGTACAGGTCGCCGTGCAGCCGGATCATCGGCGGCGACCCGACCGTCACATGCAGGTCCGAACCACCCTGGTGGACCACGTCGGTGAGCATCCTGTCGAGCGCATCGCGGCTCTCGCTGCGGGTGTCGCGCAACGTTGCGGCGGCGGGGAAGAGGTCCACGTCAGGCCCTTCGAAACGTGTGTCGCAGGCCCCCGCCGGCGACTCGACCCCCACAAGCTGACGCGGACTTTACGTGGTGCTAGCCGGAAGTGCAATCCATGTAAAGGGACTGAGGGCCCGAGTGTGCGGGACAAACGCCCCCAAAGCCAGGCGATCTTGACGCGTTCGACGCGGCGCCGGCTCAGCGACACCCGCGGCGCGTCAGCTCAGCGCAGCGACCAGCCGCTCCGCCCGCGCCACGTAGGCGGTGGCGCGGACCGCGCGGTGGAAGGCGAGCGCGCGGCGCACCTGGTCCTGCGCTTCGCGCGGCCGTCCCTCCTCGACGAAACGTTCGGCGGCGAGCAGCCGAACGTAGGCCTCCGCCGAGCGGTACTCCATCTGGGCCAGGTGATCGGCCGCCTGCGCGAGGTGGCCGTCAGCGATGAGCAGCCCCGCCTCGCGCCGTGCGGAGGGCAGCCGGTTGTGCTTCAGGACCTCGACGAGTTGCTCCTGCCGACCGGTCGCCGACATCACGATCGCGGTGTCGATGGGTTCGAGATACACCTCGTGCCCCGGCGCAGCAGCAAGCGCGTCGTCGAGCGCCGTGTCGGCCTCGGCTGCTCGTCCGGTCTCCCAGAGGCAGCGGGTGAGGAACGGAAGGGCGGCGAGCAGGTTCGACGGATGCCGGGCGCCACGGGCGAACTCAGCTGCGGCGGCGGCGTCGGCGAGCGCCCCGATCGGGTTGCCGCGTGCCATCCGAACCCTGGCCCGCACGCGCAGACAGACGGTGACGAGGTAGTACGCGGACTCCTCGAACTCGGCGACGAACGACTCGGCCGCGGCCAGCGCGTGGTCCCACCGGCCCAACGCGAACAGGTGCTCGGTCTCGTGTGCGCGGGTCCACCGCGTCATCTCGGCCAAGCCGAATCGCTCGGCGGCCGCGCTGGCTCGGCGGTGCAACTGCCGGGCGCGCGGCAGGTCCCCGGTCAGGTCGTAGGCCAGCCGCAGGTTCGCGTAGCCGCGGGCCACCGTCGGCGAGTCGAGCCGCTCCGCGACGTCGACGCCCGCCTCGATATCGGCAACGCCGGCGAGGCCGCCCGCGCTCACCTGCGCGGTTCCGACGGTGATGAGCGCGTCGGACTCGATCGCCTCCAAACCGAGTCCACGTGCCATGTCGATGGCCTGGGTGCCGAGCTCGCGTGCCACCTGGTTGCTGCCGGTGAGCATTCGCAGCCGGGCGACCTTGCTCAGCACCAGCGCCGTGCCGCGCGTGGGTGGACAGCTGCGCACGAGTTCCGCCGCGCGGGCGAAGTGCTCCGAAGCGGTCTCCCATCGACACGCGGCCCACTCGAGCTCGCCGAGCATCGCCTCCGTCTCGGCCACCCCCGCGTCGTCGCCGGTCGCGGCCAATGCGTCGCGCGCCTCATGCAGCAGGTCCGCACCGCGACCTTCCGCAACGAAGACCGCCCGCGCCAGCCCCAGGAGCACGGTCGCCCGCGCGGGGTCGGCCGCGGGCCAGATCCTGAGGGCATCCTCATAGGCGCGGATGGCCGCGGCGAAGTCGTTGAGGGCCCACGCCCGGTCGCCTGCGTCCTGCAACGCGCGCCGGGAGCGCTCGGCCAGTTCGGGCCCGCTGATGCCGACGCCGATCGCGATGTCCGCCCCGCCCGGCACGGCGGCCAGCGACGCGTGCCGCGCCAGCTCGCTCAGGGCGTGCGGATCGTCGGCCTGCTCGCGCAGCGCGCCGACGATCCGCGCATGCAACTGACTGCGGCGCGCGTCCGCGATGGTGTCGTAGCGGGCGGTGCGGAACAGGTCGTGCCCGAACGAGAACGTCCCCCGCCGATCCGGCACCCGGACGATGACGCCGGCCGCCTCGCCGCGCTCGAGGCAGTCCAGCACCACATCGAGTGGCAACCCGACGGCCCTGGCGAGCAGGTCGGCGTCGAACTCCGAGCCGACGACCGCGGCGACGTCGAGCACATCGAGGTCGTGCGCGCCCAGCAGCGCGTACCGGCGGGCGAGCAGCCCCTGCAGCGAATCGGCCTTGCCGTTCGATGCCGCCGCGAGCTCGCGGACGTAGAGCGGGTTGCCGCCGGTGGCGGCGCTGACGGCCGCCGGGTCGGCCAGCGCCTCGCCGTCTATGGTGGCGACGAGCGCGGCCACGGCCTGCTCGTCCAGCCCGGCGAGGTCGAGGCGCTCGACCGCCGGCAGCGTTGCCAACTCTGCCAGGACCTCGGCGAGTTCGGCGTGCACGTCCGGCGGCTGGTCACGCGTCGTGGCCACGAACAGCACCGGGCCATGGCCACTGACCCGGGCGAGGTACCGGATCGCGGCGAGCGTGGTGCTGGTCGCCCAGTGCAGGTCATCGACGACCACCAGCAACGGCCCGACCTCAGCCGCACGCGCGAAGTAGGTGTGCAGGCTGGCGAACACCTCCGCTTGGGCCGATGCCGGATCCAGGACCTCATCGGTCAACGGCACCGCGCCGGCCGCCGCCAGCTCGGGCAGCAGCCACGCAATGCGCCGGCCCGCGCCCGCCAGGCGCCGCCGGAGTTCCGCATCGGCGATGGTGGGTACATCGGCGCTGATCGCTTGGACGAACGGATGGAACGGCGTCTGCAGGTCCTCGAAGCAGCCTCCCCAGAGCACCTGGGCACCCTCGCCGTGCACGGCGGCGGCGAGCTCGGCGACCAAGCGGCTCTTGCCCACCCCCGCCTCGCCAGCAACGACACCGACGAGCAGCCGGCCGCTCTTCGCCGCGCCCCACAGCGCGCGCAGCCTCGCCAGCTCGGCGGTGCGGCCGACGAACGGTCCGGACTCGGCCAGCAGCGCCAGCGCAGCCGGTAGCGGCGCGCGCCCGGCCGGGTGGGTCGGGTGCAGGTCGCGAGCCACGTCACCGAGCTGGACCCTGCTTCGCGCACCGAGCTTGCGCAGCAGCGACGTGACGTGGGACTCGACGGTGCGCTCGGACACGTAGAGCCGACCGGCGATCTCGGCGTTCGTCAGCCGATCGCGCAGTGCCATCAGCACCTCGGCCTCGCGGCGCGTCACGCCTCGATCGGCCAGCGCCGGGTGGTGCTGGACGCCCGCCACGCCGCGCATTCTCGCACGCACGGCGATTTCCGTACTGCCACGGATGCGGACCGGCACCCGCGCGATGCACCGTGAGCCGGAGATCGAGTCGCAACCGATTCCTACCTTGGAGTCCGAACATGGGTGAAGGTGCCGTTGCCATGTCGCTCGACCTCACCCACCCGCTCAATCGGGTCGCCGGCAGGCAGATCCCGCTGTTCGCCGACAACGTGACCGTGCGGATGACCGAGCGGGGCTGCGCCTACCCGGGCGGCGTCGGGCACGAGACGATCAACGCCATCGTGCGCCACCCGGAGAGTCGGGAGCACGCTTTCCTCGACGTGCCGATCGCCATCGTCGCGCCGTCCGGCGCCGGCAGGAGCGTCGACCTGCTCGCCATCCACCTGCGAGCCTCGTGGGACGTGTACATGTACCGGCTCGACGGTGCGACCCCGATGTGGTTCATGGACAACATCCGCGCCTGGACCGAGGTCGACGAACTTCCGGACAACGTCAGCCCGACGGTGCACGTGATCTTCGACAGCCCGGAGTTCATCAGCAACAACGCGGCGTCGGTGCGCGCTCGGTTCCACCTCATCGTGAAGAACGCCGACGAGTCGGCACTGCTCGTCGACGAGTGGTACCACTACCGCCTCTACAGTGTGCCGGCCACGGCGTTCGAGGACGCCCGCTGAGCCGTCTGGCGACGAGTGCTACTTCTCTTCGTGGGTGTTCTGCTGGGTCGCGGTCGACAGGCTGGCGTCCGCGTTCCACTTCTGCGCGGTCGAGCCGTCGCACCCGGCAACCACCGCCTTGTAGTAGGCGTTGTTGTAGAGATCGGAGTTCGGGCCGAGCGCCAGGCAGAAGCCACGCTGGTCGCTCATCGTGAACTTCTGCGCGTACGGCAGGTCGGATCCGTTGGCCTGCTTGGTCTGCGAGGTCAGCCACTGCGTGCCGGCGTTGTTCTGGCTGCATGGCGTGACCGTCACATATCCGGTCGTGTTCAGTGGGCTCGTGAGGCAGTAGTAGGTGCCGTCGGTGTAGCGCGTGCGCCACTGAACCACGGTCGGTCCGGTGCCGAGCGACGGCGACGCCGCGAACTTCTGGTTCCACGCCACCTTGGTCGGGTCCGGGTTCTGCTTGCAGGTGTACAGGATGATGAACTGTGCACCGGAGTTCGAAGTGCCATTCGGGTTCTGGTTGGTCACGTCCAGGCAGGTGGCGAACTGCTGGAAGTTGACCAGTTGGCTGTTCGTCGCACCGGCCGTGCCGGCACCGGCGCTGGGCGACGGGATCCAGGTCTGCCTGGTGTCGGTGACCCCGCCCGCGCAGGTCTGCAGGGTCAGCGCCTGTCCGGTGACCTGGCTGGCGACGTCGATGCAGTAGCCGTCGGTGTCGCTGCTGGCCGTGTTCGAGCCACGCAGGTGCGCGGAGTCGTCGACGCTCCATTTCTGGTTCCACGGCGCGGAGCCGAGCGCGCTGCACGCCTTGAGCACGATCTGGTCGTACGCCGCGTGGGTGAGCGGGTTCGTGTCCAGGCACAGCCCGGTGGGCACGCTCGCCGTCACCGAGGACACCAGCTGGATGGAGAGGTCGGTGCGGTAGGCGAAGACCTGTTGCGGGGCCGGCGGGTTCGTGGTCGTGCACTCGCGCAGGACTATCTGGGTGCCGGCGGCGGGGGCCGAGCCGGCGTCCATGCACCATTTCTTCCCTGACGTGTCGGGGTTCGGCGGGTAGATCCGGAGCTGGCCGCCTGGGACGTTCACATCGTCGGTCTTGAACGCGTAGGTCGTCACGAGGGTGCGGCCCTTCGACGCGCCGTTGCCCGTCGTGCCGTCGATGCCGCTCGACGAGATGAGCGCGTACCTGGGGGTGCGCGTGGCCGGTGGGCCGGCATCGTAGGGTCCGGCGCCCGGCGCGCAGAGCATCTTTCGCGCGCCGGGGTTGGCCGTCGGGTCGAGCAGGTAGTAGTCGATCTTGACCGAGTAGGTCGCCGAGGTAACGCCGGCGACCGTGCCGGTCAGCGGGCCGCAGGGCAGCAGGCTGTCGTTGCCGTAGTCGGAGCCGTTGGTGGCGGTGGCCCGGATGTAGCCGATCGTCACGTCGATGCCTGCCTGTGCCGCGTCGAGCGCCCGCAGCCGGGTGCTGTCGAAGCGGGTCGACTGGGTCTGGTTGATGATGATCGGGAGCAGCAGCGCGCCGAGGGACAGGGTCACGACGATGACCATGAGCAGCAGCGGCATGGAGCCTCGGTCGTCGCGGCGCAGCTTGCGCATCGCCGGGAGAAGCGTGTTCATGGCCGTCCCTCGCCCTGGCAGATCGACGTCGCCGACGTCGACGCACTATTGATCAAAGTGAAGGTCATGTTCGCCTTGGACGTGGTTGCCGACGACGTCCCGGCGGTGGCCACGAGCGTCACTGTCAGGCGAGGGAAGGCAACTGTGGCCCGCAGCGGCGCAGCGGTGAGGACGAAGGGCTGGGTCGCCGAGTTGGCCGCGGCGCTGCCGTTCGTGAGGCCGCTGGCGAGTGGCAGCCAGCCGGACACGTTGGCATCGGTCGAGTTCACGACCGTCCAGGTGCGCTGCAGCAACTTCTTGCCGGCGGGATCCATCCGCAACTGCGTGCAGGTGTTCGTGCCGGTGTAGGTGCTCAACAGCTCGACGTACCAGCCGGCCGACGTCGCCGAGACGCCCGGCGTGCTGATCGCGGAGGCGTAGCGGACCTTCTTGTCCAGCGTCAGGAACGCCTGGTTCACCTGCGCCTGCGAGTCCGTCACGGATTCGACCTTGTTGACCGTGCCGTACATCGTCCAGATCGCGCCGGTGAACATCGCCATGAAGATGGACATGATGGCCATGCCCACGATCAACTCCATGAGCGACGTGCCCGCGTCGTCCGCGAGGCGTCGCCTGATGGCGGCCATCAGTACGTCACCTGCCAGGTGAACGTGGCGGTCGCCTGAGCCCCGGTGCTGTCTGTCACGGTAACGGTGACCTGGTCGGAGTACTGCCAGTACCAACTCGCCGCCGCTCCGCTGATCACGCCGGTGGCCGAATCGATCGTCAGGCCGGACGGCAGGCCGTCGGCCGCGTAGGTAAAGGGACCGGTGCCGCCGGTGCGGTACGGCGGGCTGCCGACGTCGAGGGTGACCGACCGCCCCATGCGGCTGCTCTGGTCAGGGATTGCGAGAGCCAGGGTGGTGACCTGCCAGACGAACGGGCTGCTCGGCACCGAGTACCCGTTGGAGTCGGTCGCCGAGACCGTCACCGCGTACCGGCCGGGCACGGTAGGCGTGCCGCTGATGACGCCGGTCGTGGCGTTGATCGACAGTCCGGGCGGCAGGCCGGTCGCCGCGTACGGCGCGCGGTCGTAATTGACGTAGCCGGTCACGTTGAGGCTGTCCGCGGTGCCCGGAACCGACGTCTGGTCCGGGATCGTGTTCCACCTGAGGCTCGTGCTGTAGAGGACGCGCCAGTTGAAGGTGTCCGTGACGCTGATGCCGTCGCTGTCGGTGACCGTCACGGTGATGCCATTGGTCGAGCCGGTACTACCCGGCGCGGTGCCGCTCAGCACGTGGGTCGAACTGTTGTAACCCGTCCAGGATGGCTTGCCTGTGACGGTGACGGTGTACGGTCCGGTGCCGCCGGCGATGTAGGCATCCACGGCGAGGCTCGCACTCGAGTAACGCACCGTCGCCTGGTCGGGGATCTCGACCGACAGCGAGGTCACCGTCCAGCTGAACGCCGTGCTGGTGCGGGTCGCGTTGAGCGAGTCGGTGACCGTGACGGTGATCCCGCTTGTGACGCTCTGCCCGGCCGGTGCCGTCCCGGTGATCAGACCCGTGGCCGCGTTGATGCTCAGCCAGCTCGGCAGGCCGGACGCGGAGTAGGTGAGCGCGCCGGTACCGCCGCTGGCCGCTACCTGCAACGACGCCTGTGCGTTGACCCGCGTCACCTGGCCAGCCGGGTTGGCGAGGATCACGGCGGCGCGCACCGTCCACGTGAAGGTCGCAGTGGCGGTCCGGTTGCCGGAGTCGGTGACCTTGATCGTCACCGGGTACGTCCCTGCGGTGCTCGGCCGTCCGCTGATGACTCCGGTGCTGCTGTTGACGGTGAGGCCCGGCGGCAGCGTGCCGTTCGGGTCGCTCCACGCGTACGGCGTCGTACCGCCGGTGGCGGCCAGCGGCACGCTGACGGTGTCAGCGGTGGTGTTCGTCCGGTCGCTGACCGCGCTGACCTTGAGCGCCGCGACGACGGTCCACGAGAAGCTGACGCTCGCCGTGCGGAGGAAGGCGTCGGTGACCGTCATCGACACCGCGAGCGAGGACACGATGGTGGTCGGCGGTCCGGTGACCAGTCCGGAGACGCTCAACGTCAGGCCGGCGGGCAGCGCGCCGTTGGTGACCGCCCAGGTGAACGGTGCTACCCCGGTGCCGTCCCGCACCATCAGCTGCAGGCTGACCTGCTCGCCGACGGCGGAGGTCTGGTTGCCGGGAGACACGACGGTCGGCGCCGGCGGTAGCGCCTCGTTGATCCGGAACGTCGGATCGCCAGCGGTGCTCAGCAAGGTGGTGGTGACGTAGCTGCACAGGTTCAACGGGCATCCGTTGCTCGTCCAGGTGACGGCGACCACGGCGCGCAGGTACGTCGCCGCCAGCGGGCCGGTGGCCGCGCACGTCGTGTTCTCGCCGGACTGGGTGAGGTAGCACAAGCCCAGGTACTGGCTGACCGAGTAGGAGATCGCCCCCGGCTTCTGCGTGACCGCGACCGTCGGAACCGCCGCGGTCGCGCCGCTGCCGGGCGCCGCGCTGGGGTCGCTGGCCTGGCTCATCTCGGCGAGCCACGGCCGCACGGCCACCGGCACGTTGGGGTCGGTGAACTGGCTGTTCACGCTGCCGGCATCGCGTCCGGTGAGCAGGTCCGACGGGTGCAGCGCGCGGATGGTCTCCACTGCCGAGTTGGCGAGTTGCACCGCCGTCTGCCGAGCCCGCTGCTCGGCCGACGACGAGATGTAGGAGACGAACTCGGCACCGACCGCGGTCATGATGATCGCGATCATGCCGATGGCGACGACCGATTCGAGCAGCACGAAGCCGTCGTCGCTCGCGCCGCGGCGACGTTGCAGCCACTGTGCGGCGCGGGCGACCTGCGCGCCGACCCAGCGAAGCGGTCGGGTCATGGTTGCCTCAGTTGCCGAGGTCCCCGTTGAGCAGCTTCTTCAGCTCGGCGAGCTGCTCCGGGGTCTGGGGTGCGGAAAACGCGGTCAGCTGGATGGTGGCGGTGTCGTCCGCGTCGATCGATCCGGAGGTCGATCCGGATGCGCCGACCTGTACCGAGGAGACCAGCGCGCGGCGCGGGCCGATCGCCTGGATCGCGTGCAGGAACGCGACCTGGTGGGCGAGGCTGCCGGTCGAGACCACGGTGACCGGCACGGCGTAGAGCTGGCCCGCCGCGGTCGTGGACGTCGCGTCGGTGGCGGTCGCCGTGCCGTCGGCGGTGACGACGCTGACCGAGCCGACCGCGATGCTCTGGATCTCGACGTGGTAGGCGGTGGCCTGCGAGGTGAGCTGCCGGGTGAACCCGGACAGACCACTGCTCGTGGGCAGGGCGGCGATTGCCGCGCTGAGCGCCGAGGTGAGCGCGCCGACGTTCTTGCTCTCCTGGGCGAGCTTGTTCACCTTCGACTGGAGCATGGTGTTCTGCCAGTCGGAGTCCGACGCCTCGGTGCGCAGCGACGACGCCGACGAGAGCTCCGGACTGATCACGAACAGCCAGCCCACCGCGGCGATCAACAGCGCCGCGAAGGCCGCGCCACCGATCCACAGGCGGCGTAGCTGGGTTGCAGGCATGTCAGTTGCCCCCCGTCTTCTTCACGTCGAAGCGATGCGTGTAGAGCTTGTCGGTCACGTTGAGGGTCACCGAGAAGGAGGCGGAGCTGCCGTTGTTCTGGTTGGACGTGGGCACCACGTCCACCACGCCTGCGATGGCCGAGACGCCGTCCACGTACAGCGGCAGGTCGTTGAGCGACCGCCCGTAGCCCGTCAGCGTCACCGTGCCGATGATCGTTGCGCCGGAGGTGTTCATGCTGGTGCCCTCGCTGGTGCCGCCGGTGGTTGCGCTGGCTGCGTTGACGGTCACCGTCACTTGGCTGAGTGCCATGCTCTTGGGCAGCTCCTGGCGGATCCGGGTGAGCAGCGCGGCGAGGTCGACGTCGGTCTTCATCAGGCCGGCGACCTTCGTCTGGAAGTCGGAAGTGGTTGCCTTGATCCGCGTCACGCCGGCGTAGTTGGCCGCCTCGGCGTTCAGCGCGGTCGTGCGGGCCCTGGCCTTATCGACCGAGCTCGCGGCCGACAAGTGCTTGGCGTACGCCGCGGCGTAGCCGGCAGCACAGAGCAGCACGACGGCCAGCAGGCACAGCGCGATGACGTGGCGCAGCCGCTTCATCCGTCGCGTGTCGATCAGCTCTGGTGGCGTCAGGTCGGCGGCGATGCCCCAGCCGGGCATGGTGTTCCACAGCTGGTTCGGCTTGGTCAGTAACCCGGTCATGGGCCCTCCTCCTGGGTGCTCATGCTGCAGCTCCCATCCCCAGGCCGAGCGATACCGCGGTCGTCGACCAGAAGGCGGCATCCGGGGTGGGCTTGGGCCGGTGCACGTACCGGTTGGAGATGTGCTGCATCGGGTCTGCGATCCGGGTCGGCAACTCGGTCTGCTCGGCGAGCACGTTGGCCAGGCCGGGCAGCAAGCTTGCGCCGCCGGTGAGCGAGATGCGCTCGAGTTGGACTCCGTCGTAGGCCTTGCGGAAGTAGCCGATCGAGGTGCGGATCTCGCCGAGCAACGGGCGCAGCGTCTCGTTCAGGACGCGCGCGACAACGCTGTGATTGCCGTCCAGCCCGATGGAGACCTTCGCAGCCTCGGCCTCGGCGAGATCCATGCCGACCCGCTCGGCGACCCGCTCGGTCAGTTCCTGGCCGCCGCGGACGATGGTGCGGACCAGCTTCGGCACGCCGTGGTCGTGGATGACGATCGTGGTGAGATGAGCCCCGAGGTCGACGACGGCCTCGACCTTGACCTGCGCATCGGCGATCGAGCGCAGCGCAGCGAACGACGACAGGTCGACCCGGGCGACCTTGAGGCCGGCGCGCTCCACCGCATGCACCGCGGCGAGCACCGGCTGGCGGGGGGTGACGAGCAGCAGGCCGCGAACCATGTTCGTCTCCGGGTCCGGCTCGCCGAGCGGGGTGAAGTCGAGGACGACCTGATCGATGGGGAGGGCGGCGATGTCGCGTGCCTGGAACGGCAGCGCCTTGGCCATCTGCTCCGGGGTGACGTTGGGCATCTCCATGTCGCGGACGAGCACCTGCTGGTTCGCGATGCCCAGGATGACGTTGCGGCCCTCGAGCTTCTGCTCGTGCCAGAGACGCTTGAGCGCTGCGGTCAGGGCGGCCTGGTCGCTGACGACGCCGTTGATCACGGTGCCCGGGGCCAGCGGCATGTGCCCGAACTGCTGGATGGTCACCGAGGGGCGGCCGTCGAGCAGGCCCGGCGAGAGAACGGCTGCCCGCACGCCTGTGGCGCCGATGTCCAGGCCGATCGCGTGCCCGTCCTGGTTGATGACGCGGGTCTTGTTGAAATCTACGAGAAAGTGCTTCACGGCTGTTCCGAATCCTGTCGGGTGGCGTGCTCGGGGGGCCGGCCGCGCGCTGGCAGCGCGCGCAATGCGACGGACCGGGCGGGCTGCCGGCACAGCGGCAGCCCACCCAGCCCGGTCAGATCAGGGGCAGGCCCCGCTGGCGGGGTAGGCAGCGACGGCGGTGCTCTTCGTCACCTTGCCGCCCTTGGCGCTGGAGTAGCAGTAGACGGTGCCGTTGCCGTTGTCGTTCTTGGACTCCATGATGTAGGCGGTGAAGTCGCTCGAGGACACCGGGAAGTAGGTGAGCTTGGTGCCGTCGCTCAGGTTGAGGGTCTGACCGGTGCAGCCGGTCATCGCGCCTGCCGCGGTGACGGCCGAGGGGTACTTGGCGTTGTCGGTGTTGCACTGCTCGAGGGTGTTGACGGCGTTGCGCAGGTCGGACTGCGCCGACTTGTCGTGCGCGCCCTTCTGGTAGTTCAGGTACAGCGGGATCGCGATGGCGATCAGGATGCCGATGATCACGACGACCACCAGCAGCTCGATCAGGGTGAAGCCGGTTTCGTCCCGGAGGCGCTTCTCGCGAAGTTCGGCCAGACGCTTGTACATTGGTGACTCCTTGGCTCAGATAGGGCTCGGCGTGCATGCCGATGCTGGTTCCTCGCTGGATTAATCGGCATCGGATCGGCCCACTTGAGCCGGGTAACGGGAAAATCTGGCGCGGAAGATAACTTTCAGGTAACGAAAGCCGCGCTCAGCCCTGGATGTGCTGGTAGATCGAGAACATCGGCAGATACAGGCAGACGACCATGGTGCCGATGACCGCGCCCAGCAGCACGACGAGCAGCGGTTCGAGCGCCGAGGTCAGCGAGTCTGTTGCCGTCTCGACCTCGTGGTCGTAGTAGTCCGCGACCTTGTCGAGCATCTCGCTGACCTGGCCGGTCTCCTCGCCGACCTCGAGCATCTGGACGACCATGCTCGGGAAGAACGGGTCCCTGGCGAGCGGTGTCGAGATCTGCTCGCCCACGCGCACTGCCTCGCGGACGTCACCCATCGACGCGGTGATGACCGCGTTGCCGGCCGTGCCGCCCACGACGTCCAGCGCCTGGATGACCGGGACGCCCACCGAGAGCAACGTGCCGAGGTTGCGCGCCCAGCGGCTGATCGCCAGCTTGGTGAACAGCGGGCCGAACACCGGCAAGCGCAGCTTGAGCCGGTCCGCCCGCAGCCGGAACGTGGCGTTGTCGCGCCGAGCGACGCGATAGGCCCGCCGCCCTACGACGGCGAGGACGATCACCATCGGCAGCACCCACCACATGCTGTGCGAGACACCGACCATCACCCGCGTGGGCAGCGGCAGCTCGCCGCCGAGCCGCTTGAACATCTTCTCGAAGACCGGGACGATGAAGATCAGCACGGCCGACGCGAGCAGCAGCGAGAAGATCAGGACGATGACCGGATAGGTCATCGCGGACTTGATCTTTGCGCGCAGGTCGGCGTCCGACTCGTACATCCCCGCGACGCGGGCCAGCGCGTCGTCCAGGAAGCCGCCGGTCTCGCCGGCCCTGATCATGTTGACCATCAGCGGCGGGAAGTGGTCAGGGTGTTTGCGCCATCGCGTCGGACAGCGTCGGCGCCGCCCTGTACGTCGGATCCGCACCTGTCCGATCGCCTCGCGCAGCTTCGGTTTGCTCGGTCTGCTCCTCGAGGATGCCGAGCGTCCGCAACAGGGTCAGGCCGGACGGTCGTCATCGACGCGAACTGCCGGGCGAAGATCGCGAGGTCCTTCAGCCTGGTGCGGCCGCTGCAGCCCCGGGATGCGTGAGCTCGCGGTTCAGGCCGTGCCCGTGGCCGCGACCGACAGCGGGATGAGCCGCTGGTGGCCCAGCGAGATTGCTGCCGCGTCCGCGGAGTCGGAGTCGATGTTGCCCTGTGACGACCGAGCCGTCGGCGTCGATCGCTTCGTAGCTGAACTTCTTCAGTCATGTTGCAGCCCCGCAATCCGCTTGAACTCGTCCGGGCTGTGCGCAAGCTCCAGGGCAGTGCTGAGGCTGACCATGTGCTCGCCGTAGCGCTGCGCGAGGTGCTGGTCGAAGCTGATCATCCCGAGTTCGGCCGACGACTGCAGGAACGTCGGGATCTGGTGCACCTTCCCCTCGCGGATCAGGTTGCGGACGGCCGGCGTAGCCGACCATCACCTCGCAGATCACCGTGCGGCCCGAGCCGTCCACCGTGGGCGCGAGCGCCTGCGTCACGACAGCCTGCAGGCAGTTCGCGAGCTGGGCGCGGATCTGCTGCTGCTGGTGCGGCGGGTAGATGTCGATGAGCCGGTCGATCGTCTGCGCCGCCGACTGCGTGTGCAGCGTCGCGAGGACGAGGTGGCCGGTTTCGGCCGCGGTGACCGCCACCGAGGTGGTCTCCAGGTCGCGCAGCTCGCCGACGAGGATGACGTCCGGGTCCTGGCGCAGCGCGTGCCGCAGGGCGGTCGCGAAGTCCTCGGTGTCCGAGCCGACCTCGCGCTGGTTGACGACGCAGCGGGCGTGCGCGTGGAGGAACTCGATGGGGTCCTCGATGGTCATGATGTGGGCGCTGCGGGTGTGGTTGGCCACGTCGAGCAGGCTGGCGAGCGTCGTCGTCTTGCCCGAGCCGGTCGGGCCGGTGACCAGGACCAGGCCGCGCGGCAGGTGGGCAAATCGCTCGATGCTGGCAGGCAGGCCCAGATCGGCCAGGCTCTGGATATGCTGCGGGATCGACGCGGAATGCGGCGCCGACCGAGCTGCGCTGCCGGTAGACGTTTACCCGGAACCGGCCCACGCCCTGGATCGAGTACGCGATGTCGAGTTCGCTCGTTCGGTCGAAGGTGTCCCACTGCTGGTCGGTGAGCATCGCCCGAATCAGCGCCTCGGTGTCCTCCGGGCGCAGGGCCGGGTGGTCCTCGACGCGGCCGCAACGCGCCGTTGACGCGGACGCACGGAGCGATGCCGGCGGTCAGGTGCAGATCCGACCCGCCGCGCCGCACCGCGAACGTGAGCAGCTCGTCCAGCTCACGCTTTCGGTCCGGGACGGGTGTCCTGCCGCTCGCCACCGGGTGCAGGCTCGTGATCGACTCAGACTGTGACACGGAAGATCTCCTCGATATTGGTGTGGCCCTCGGCGCACTTGCGCAGCCCGTCCTCGCGCAGCGTCACCATGCCCTGGGTGATCGCGACGTTCCGGACGTCGCTGGCGGTCCCATGGCTGATGACCAGGCGCTGGATCTCCTCGGATATCGGCATGACCTCGATGACGGCAAGGCGCCCGCGGTAGCCGGTCTGGCCGCACGAGCGGCAGCCGACCGGGCGCCAGAGCTTCTCGGGCAGTTTCAACACGTCGACCGGCCAGTGCGCGGCCTCGATGTCCGCGTCCGTGGGGGTGTAGGGCTCCTTGCACCACTGGCACAGCCTGCGGGCGAGGCGTTGGGCCATCACGCAGTCCAGGGACGAGGTGACAAGGAACGGCTCGATACCCATCTCGACGAGCCGGGTCGCCGCACTGGGGGCGTCGTTGGTGTGCAGCGTCGACAGGACGAGGTGTCCGGTGAGCGCGGCCTCGACAGCCAGTTGCGCGGTGGGGCGGTCGCGGATCTCACCGATCAGCACGACGTCCGGGTCTGCACGCAGGATCGCGGGCAGCACCGCCGCGAAGGTCAGTCCGGCCTTGTGGTTGACCTGGATCTGGTTCACGCCCGCGACCCGGTACTCGACGGGGTCCTCGACGGTGATGATGTTGACCTCGGGCTTGCTGATCTGCGCCAGCGTCGCGTAGAGGGTCGTCGATTTTCCCGAGCCGGTCGGGCCGGTGACGAGCAGCATTCCGTGCGGCTTGGTGAACGACCGGGCGTAGCGTTCGTAGGTGTCGTCGAAGAAGCCCAGCTTCTTCAGGTCGAGGTCGATGCCGCCGGTGTCGAGGACCCGCAGCACGATCTTCTCGCCCCACACCGTCGGTAGCGTCGCGAGCCGCAGGTCGACGGTGTTCTTGTCCAGGCGCACCGTGACCCGGCCGTTCTGCGGCACCCGGCGCTCGGTGATGTCGACGCCGGCCATGATCTTCAGCCGGGAGATGAGCGCGGACTGCGCGGAGGCCGGCACGCGATCGACATCGTGCAGGACACCGTCCACGCGGTACCGCACCCGCATGTTGGTCTCGGTCGGCTCGAGGTGCAGATCCGAGGCGCGGTTGAGGATGGCCTGCTCGATCAGCGAGTTCACATACCGGACGATCGGCCCCTCGTCGTCACCAGACGTGAGGTTCGAGACGCCGGACGTGTCCGCGCGGTTCAGGGTGGCGGCGACGTCGGCGAGGTCGGTGTCCTCCCGCCGGAGTCGGTCGATGATCTTGCGGAGTTCGCTGCGCGCGACGACGACCGGCCGGATCGGCACGCCGGTGGCCGCCCGGATGTCGTCCAGCGCGACCACGTCGTCCGGGTCGGTGATCGCGAGGACCAGTTCGTCGCCGTGGAACGCGACGCCGAGCACCCGGTGCCGCAGCACGAGCGCCAACGGGATCTTCGCGACTGCGGCCGGGTCGATCGGGTAGCCGACCAGATCCACGCACGCCAGCCCGTGGGCCTCGGCTGACGCCTCGGTGAGTTCCAACTCGGTGACGACCCGGTCGTTGACCAGAACGTCACGAATCGAGCGGTTGGCCCGCTCGGCCTCTTCGGCGGCGTCCTGCAGCGCCTGCGGGTCCGCCCCGCGCGTTTGCAGCGCATCGAGAAGTGGTCGGTAAGTTGCGCGCACAGGGACCTCCTTCCACCCGCCGTCGCACCGGCCCCGCCGCGCTCACGAATGCGACGGCAGCGCGTGACAGCGCGGTGCTCGAGTTCCTCATCGGCGTCTGCGCGCAGAACCTGAGCTCCCGAACACCTCAAATCCGCCCGATTCGAGGGGCGGCTTGACCAGCTGGGTCCGGCGCGGGTCCGGCGCGGGTCCGGCGCGGGTCTGGCGCGGGGTCCGGCGCGGTCCCTGCGCCGTCCTTGTGGCGTCCTAGTGGCGTCCTAGTGGCGTCCGGCGATGTAGTCCTCGAGCTGGCCGCGGTCCTGTTCAAGCTGGCGGATGCGGCTCAGGACCACGTCGCCGATGGAGACGATGCCGACCAGGTCGCCGTCGTCGATCACCGGCATGTGCCGGACGCGCCGCTCGGTCATCATCTCCGCGACCTTGTCGACGGAGTCCTTGCTGGTGGCACTCACGACGACCGACGTCATGACCTGATCGACGGTGGCGTCGAGCAGGGCGGCCCCCCGCTCGGCGATGCGGCGGACGACGTCGCGTTCGGAGACGATGCCGACCACGTTGCCGTCCTCGACCGCCAGCAGCGCGCCGATATTGCGCTCGGCCAGCGTGTTCAGCAGGGTCGTGACCGTGTCGGAGGGCGCGATCGTCACGACGTCGGCACCCTTGTACCGCAGGATGTCAGTGATATTCACTGCGTCCGCCCCTCTGCTGGCTGACCTGTATGGGGAAAGCCTGCCGCAGTTAGGCCGGACGCGCTACCGGCGGGGTGCGGGGGCGGAGGCGGTGGACGGCCTCCTGGCGGCGCGCCCACTCGGTCGCCTGCGGCGCGGGCATCGGCGCGGCCACGTACCAGCCCTGGACGCCGTCGCAGCCGAGATCGTGCAGCACCTGCCATTCCTCCTGCGTCTCGACACCCTCGGCGATCGCCGGCAGGCCGAGCGCGTGCGCCAGCTCGATGACCGCGCGCACGATCCCGACGGCGTGGTCGCCGCGGGACAGGCAGGACACGAAGACCCGGTCGATCTTGAGTTCGTCCACCGGAAGCGACTGGAGGCGCAGCAGGGACGAGTAGCCGGTGCCGAAGTCGTCCAGGCTGAGGGTCACGCCCATCTCGCGAAGGTCTCGCAGGACGGCGTTGGTCTCCTCGCCGTCCGCGGCCACCACCCGCTCGGTGATCTCGAGCTGGAGCATGCCCGGCGCGATCTCGTAGCGCTGCAGGCCCTCCCGCACGAGCCGGGTCAGCCGGTCGTCGGAAAGATCGGTCGGGGAGATGTTCACGGCGATCGGCATGTTCATGCCCATCTCGCGCCATTTCACCATTTGCTCCAGCGCCAGCGTCACCACGCGCTCGGTGAGCAGCGGCATGATCCCGGACCGCTCGGCGAGCGGGATGAACTCGTCCGGCGGCACGAACCCGCGTTGCGGGTGCGGCCACCGGACGAGTGCCTCCACCCCCAGGAGCCTGGCGTCCGAAGTGGCGACCTTCGGTTGGTAGTACAGCTCCAGCACGTTCTCGTCGAGCGCCTGGCGCAGTTCGCCGAGCAGGCCGAGCCGGTCGGTGGAGTTGCGGTCGCGCTCGAGCGCGTAGCGCTCGATCCCGACGTGGGTCTCCTTGGCCACGTACATCGCGACGTCGGCGCAGCGCAGCAGGGTGTCCCCGTCCCGGCCGTGGTCCGGGCAGATGGCGATGCCGATGGACATCTCGACATCTATCGAGATGCCGCGCAGCGCGATCGGGTCGAACAGCGACGCCCGGATCCGTTCGGCGAGCGACCGCACCTCGGGCTCGGCCGCCGCCTGGACGATCACGGCGAACTCGTCGCCGCCGAGCCGCGCGACCACGTCGTCGGGCCGGACGGAGGCCCGCAACCGCTCGGCGAAGTGCATCAGCAGGTCGTCGCCGACGTGGTGGCCGAGCGTGTCGTTGATCTGCTTGAAGTCGTCGAGGTCGATGAGCAGCAGCCCGAACGGTTCGCCGTCACGGCGGTGCCTGGCAACTGCCTGGTCGATCGCGAACCGCAGACTGGTGCGGTTCGGCAGCCCGGTCAGCGCGTCATGTGCGGCCTGGTGTTCGCGCAGCAGCGACATCTGCGCCGTGTAGTAGAGCAGCAGCAGGGGGATCAGGAGCAGCGGGAGGAGCAGCCAGGTCGTCTGCGCGACGATGACGACGAGCGGGGACAGCGCGAGCACCGCGAACGTCATCGCCGTGTAGTGGGCGAAGTCGTCGACCAGTGCGTCGCGGAACGAGCCCTCCCACGCGAGCACCCCGGCGACCAGGGCGAGGTTGACTGAGAAGTAGACGATCCAGGCACCGGCCATCCACACCAGGTCGTAGATCTCGAACGTGCCAAGTGGATGGGTGAGCGACTGGTGGTCGCCGAAGGGGACCATGACGAGGTAGGCCGCCGCGATCGATACGGCGTACTGCGCGGGGTTGAACAGCACCTTCCACCACTGCTTGCGGGCGCGCAGGTCGGCGGCCGTCGAGGCTACGGCGAGCATGACGATCGCCGGCCACGGGCCCCACATGAACAACATCGCGCAGACGAACGCCGTCGACATGGCCACGCCCTGCGGATCGTGGCCGCGGCCCTGGACGAGCGGCAGCAACTCGAGCACGATCAGCACGACCGCGGTCATCGCCAGCGGTGCGCCGGACGTGCTCAGCGGCGCCGTCGCGACGTTGAGGACGCCGAAGGCGAACAGCGTCCAGCCCACGACGACCGAGAAGTACCAGACAGCACTGGAGAGCGAGAGAGCTCGGATCGAGAACTCGCTCTTGCTGGCCAAAGCGTGCCTCCGTGGCGTCGATCAAACGCCTTATCGGCCGCTTGCGGACCGGCTTGAGCGGTAACCGGATCGCAAATGTCGCCCCACCGCCCGGTTGAAACGCCTCTACTGGGCCGCGGCCGGGCCGCCGCGCGGCAATGCGACGCCGCTGAACTCGGCGATCTCGTCGGCGACCCGCTCGGGGTGATCGAGCGGGACGAAGGCACGGCCGTCCTCGACCCGGATCAGCCGTGCATCGGCGAACGCGTCGCGCAGCCGCTCGCCGAGGGCGAGCTTGAAGACGGGATCGGCGGTGCCCCAGACGAGCAGGACGGGCTTGCCGAACTCGCCGAAGCGGGTGGCCGCGTCGAGCAGCTCGCGCTTGTCCATAGCCCCGAGGAACCGGGCGGTGCTGCGGGCGATCGCACGGTCGGTGCGGGCGGGACTCGCCCACCGGGCGGTCAGCTCGGGATCCAGCGGCTTGGTGACGAGGCCGCCGTAACCGAGGACGGAGTGCCGCACGGCCTTCGGGCGCAGGGTCTGCAGCACCGCGCGCAGCCGGCCCGGCCGGCGGCCGATCGCGACCAGGCCGCCGAACGGTGGCGGCGGGAACTTGTCGAACGCGTCGCAGTTGGTGAGCACGAGCCGGCCGATGCGGCGCGCGTCCGTGTCGATGACGAACTGGCACAGCGCCCCGCCGGTGTCGTTGCCGACGAGGGTCACGTCCTCGAGGTCGAGCGCGGCCAGGAAATCGAGGATCAGCCGCGCCACGCCGCGCGGGGACACGTCGGCGTCCTCGTTCAGCGCGATCGGCTGCGAACCGAGCGGGAGGTCGAGGGCGTAGGAGCGGATGCGGCGCTCGGCGAGCGCCCACGCCGCGCCGCTCCAGAGCTCGGAGTTGACGAGCAGGCCGTGCACGAAGACGACCGGCGGCGCGGAGCTCTCCCGCGGTCCGGCCGTGCGGTAGTGGACGCGGCCCTGGGGCAGGTCGACGGTTGGCATGGTGGTCCTCCGGCGTGTCAGCGGGCGTTCCTCAAAAGAACATACATACTGTCTGTATGTCAAGTGCCCCGCGCCGGACGCAGGCCGCGCGGTCGGCCGCGACCCGCGATGCGCTGCTACAGGCCGCTCGCCCGCTGTTCGCCGCGCACGGCTTCGGTGCGGTCGGCACGGAGGCGATCGTGCGCGCGGCGGGCGTCACGCGCGGGGCGATGTATCACCAGTTCGCCGACAAGACCGCGCTGTTCGCGGCGGTTTTCGAGGCGGTCGAGGCGGAGGTCACCGAGCGGATCGGCGCCGCCGTGCTCGCGGCCGGCGAGCCGGATCCGATCGCGGCGATGAAGCTGGGCGGGCACGCCTGGCTGGACGCGTGCGCGGAGCCGGACGTGCACCGGATCGTCCTGATCGAGGCGCCTTCGGTGCTGGGCTGGGAGCGCTGGCGCGAGATCGGGCTGCGCTACGGGCTGGGGCTCGTCCAGGCGTTGCTCGCGCACGCGATCGAGGTGGAGCGGATCCGCCGGCAGCCGGTGACCCCGCTGGCGCACGTGCTGATCGGCGCGCTCGACGCGGCGGCCCTGTACGCGGCGCGGGCGCCCGACCCGGTGCGGGCGCGCGGCGAGGTGGCTGCGGTGCTCGACGATCTGGTCGACGCGCTCGCGCTGCCGGCCTGACCTATCTTCGCGTTGAGTGGCCAGTTTGGACCCGAGTGGCCGGTTAGGACGGCCCACTCGGGTCCAAACAGCCCACTCAGCGGGGGAGACGGCTAGCGGTTGGTGTGGCGGGGGACGCCGGCGCGGGCGTAGAGCTCGGCGAGGTAGCGCTCGGGGGCGTAGTCGCTGGTGGCGTAGCGGCGGACGTAGTCGGCGTGCAGGCCCGGGTCGGCCTCGGCGAGCCAGCCGAGGAAGTGCTCGCGCACGCCCGGGCGCAGGTGCAGCGGACCGATGCCGAGCAGCCGCCCGCCGGTCTCGTTGATCGCGGCGACGGTCTCGCGCAGCTGCGCCGGGCTGTCGCTCATACCGGGCAGGATCGGCATCAGCAACGCGCCGGTGCGGATGCCGGCCGCCGCCAGCCGGGCCATCGCCGCGACGCGCCGCCGCGGGTTCGGCGACCCCGGCTCCGTGGCGCGCCACACCCGTTCGTCGAGGGTCGCGATCGAGAAGTTGACCGACACGTCCGCGCGCTCGGCGGCCGCGACCAGGACGTCCAGGTCGCGCGTCACGAGCGGCGACTTGGTCAGGATCGAGAACGGGTTGGCGCGCTCGCTCAGCGCCTCGAGGACACCGCGGGTCAGCCGGTACTTGGCCTCGGCGCGCTGGTACGGATCGGTGTTGGTGCCCATCGCCACCGGCTCGCCCCGCCAGCCCGGGTCGGCGAGCTCGGCTCGCAGCTTCTCGACAGCGTTGATCTTGACGACGATCTTGCGGTCGAAGTCCTCGCCGATGTTCAGCCCGAGGTACTCGTGCGTCGGCCGGGCGAAGCAGTTATGACTGACCACGCCGTCGGCGATGAAGTCGCCGGTGCCGGTCGTCATGTCGAACATCGGGATCTCGATGCCGAGGTCCTCCACTGCTACCACGCGCAATAGCGCGTCGCTCTTGATCGCGACGTTGTCGATCTGACGTTTACGCGTCGTCGCCGGATCGGTGAGGAGGAAGAACCGCAGCCGCTCCCGCAACCCGCCGCCGATACGCACGGTGCGAACGCCGCTCGGACGAGCCGGCTCGAGCACGGCGTTGAAGGCGAAGTGCGTCGCTGCGTCCGTGATCGATTCGAGGACCTCGGCATCGCCGTTGCTGATGCGGAGGATCCCGCCACTGTGGCTTCCCTCGGCGTCGAAGATGCCCGCGAGGAAACCGCGGCGCCACTGGTCCGTCGGCGTACCCGGCCAAGCGATCAGTTCCCGGATCGCGTCGATGGCGGGCTTCGCCTGCGTCCGGATCGCCTTCAACGCTCGGTGGCGGTCTGTCGCAGCGGAGAAGTCAAACGATGTGAGGATCCCTTCTGCGTCCAGGTACGCACGTGTCCGGTCGAGGGGTTCGTCATCCGTCAGAGCAAGCCGGAATCGGTGAACGGTTCCATGGCTACGGCCCGGACGGTCGTAGTGATAGGTCGCGAGATTGGCGTCGCCGCGGATCATCCCCGTTAGGTACCCGTGGCGGTACTCGCGGCCGTGCTTTGGCGCAGCGGCGAGGTGGCCGACGCCGAGCAGTTCATTGTTCGGCGTGAGGTAGGGCCGCTGCGCCGGGCGTGCCGCAGGCGCGACGTGTTTCCAGCCGCGGCCGGTGAGGAAGCGATGGTCGCCGCTCGCGATGAGCTGCGTGCCGTCTTCGAGAGTCACTCGGTAGGCGCGTTTTACCGTGCGCCAGTGATCTAGCACATCGGTGGCGACGTAGCGGCGGTACTTGCCGTCGAACCAGGTGCCGTACACGCGATCGCCAGGTCCGATCTCCGCGATCGGCCGCACGCGGCCATCGGCCATCAGGATCGGCGTGTCGCCCTGGACGCAGTAGGCGCACGCATGCGAGCAGCCGCGGTAGACGTTGATCGTCCAGTTTGCCGGGGCGCGTGATGCGGACGGGACGTGGTTGAGGATGCGCTTGGCGGTGACGTGCAGGAACTCGAGCCCGGACATCCGGCCCGTCCCGATCTCCGGCACGAGTAACTCGGCCATCCCGAACAGCGCGGGCTCGCCGTCGTCGGCCAGCCGCCATCTCATGGCTTGCCTCCGGCCGCACGGGCAGGCATCGGCCGGCCATTTGCTGTTCTGCGCCCCGGGGTGGCTGGGAGTCTGGAGGGGTGAGCTGGGACGAGGCATTCGCTGACGACTATGACGCCTGGGCCGCGGAGATGATCGCGGATATCCGCTTCTACATCGAACTGGCGCTGGCGGCGGACGGACCGCTGGTCGAGCTTGCGATCGGGAACGGACGGGTAGCGATTCCGGTAGCGCGGGCGACGGGCCAACGAGTCATCGGCATCGATGCTTCGCCCGCGATGCTCGCGCAAGCCCGGGTACGCGCAGTGGCGGCCGGCGTCGAGCTCGAGCTGCGCGAGGCGGACATGCAGGACCTCGTTCTTGCGGCGCCGGCTGCCCTGATCTACTGCCCATTCCGCGCGCTGTTGCATCTGCCGACCTGGACTGCCCGCCGGCGCACGTTCGAACGCGTTGCGGCCGCGCTGCACCCGGACGGCCGCTTCGCGTGGAACGCCTTTGCCTTCGATCACCAGCTCGCCGCACGTCTCGACGGCGCGCGGCAGGACAATCCTGTTCCACATACGTTCCGTTATGCGGTAGGCGACAATCGGGTCGACCTCGTGCGCGCGGACGGCGCGAAGAGTTCGCTGTGGTGGGCGACGAAGAACGAGTGGCTCGGGCTGATCGACGTTGCCGGGCTTGAAGTGGAGGCGCTCTATGGCGGCTTCGCGCGCGAGCCCTTTACCGACGAAAGCCAGGAGTACGTCTTCGTAACCCGACTCCGTCGGTAGGGCCGCCACACGATCAGGCGCCAGGACGAACCGGGACGCGATCATCGGAAGTCGCGCGATCTGGTGTGCAGGCCGAGGTGCAGGCGCTCGAGGCGCTCGGCGATGAGGTTGATGACGCCGTCTCCGGTGTGCTCGAGCATCCCGCGGATCAGCAGCCCGCCCGACTCGCGCGCTACCCGCCGGTGCCGCTGCCACACCGTCTCGTCGACGATCACGTTCACCATCCCCGTCTCGTCCTCGATGTTGAGGAACGTGACGCCGCGGGCGGTGGCCGGCCGCTGCCGGTGCGTGACGACGCCGCCGATCGTGACCCGCGTGCGGTTCTCGATCGTGCGCAGGTCCTGCGCGGTGACGATGCCGAGCGCGGCCAGCCGCGGCCGGATCAGCGTGGTGGGGTAGACGTCGGGCGTCATCGAGGTGGCCCACATGTCGGCGATCAGCTGCTCGGGTCCGGTCATTGCGGGCAGCTGCGGCGGCGCGGCCTCGTCGCAGGTCGATATGTCGAGCTGCCCCGGGCGGGCGGTGGCGGCGGCGCCCGCGGCCCACAGTGCGTCGCGCCGCGAGCCGCCGAACACATCGAAGGCGCCGGCCGTCGCGAGCGCCTCGACTCTGCTTGCAGCACCGGCCCCCATATCCACCCGGCGCGCGAGGTCGGCCATCGACGTGAACGGCCCGTCCGTCTCGCGTGACGCGACGATCGCCGCGGCGAGCTCGGGGCCGATCGTGCGCACCGACGACAGCCCGAGCCGGACGGCCGGTTGCGGAGCGTCGAGGCATGGACATTGGGACGGGCCGTCGCCCGGCTCGAGCGACGCGCTCGCCAGTGATGCCGACAGCGACGGTTTGCGGATCTCGACGCCGTGCCGTTTGGCGTCGTGGATCAGCGACTGTGGCGAGTAGAAGCCCATCGGCTGCGCGTTGAGCAGTGCCGCGCAGAGCGCCGCGGGGTAGTGCCGCTTGAGCCACGACGAGGCGTACACGAGCAGCGCGAACGAGATGGAGTGCGACTCGGCGAACCCGAACGCCGCGAACGCCTGGATGCGTTCGTAGATGTCGTCGGCCGCCGGGCCGGTGATGCCGTTGGCCGCCATCCCGTCGTAGAGCCGGATGCGCATCGCGTCGATGCGCTCGACCCCGCGCTTGGACCCCATGGCCCGGCGCAGCTGGTCGCCTCGGCCGGGGAGAAGTTGGCGACCTCGACGGCGATCTGCATCAGCTGTTCCTGGAACAGCGGGATGCCGAGGGTGCGCTCCAGCGCCCGCTCGAGCTTCGGGTGCGGGTAGCTGATCGGCTCCTCGCCGTTGCGGCGCCGGATGAACGGGTGCACCGCGTCGCCCTGGATCGGGCCCGGCCGGATGAGCGCCACCTCGCAGGCGAGGTCGTAGAAGTTGCGCGGCGCCAGGCGGGGCAGCGTCGCGATCTGCGCGCGCGACTCGACCTGGAACACGCCCACCGAGTCGGCGGCGCAGAGCATGTCGTAGACGCACGGCGCCTCTTGCGGGATCGTCGCCAGCTCGTAGGTGACGCCGTGGTGTGCGGTGATCAGCTCGAAGCAGTACTGGATCGCCGACAGCATGCCGAGGCCGAGCAGGTCGAACTTCACCAGCCCGATCGCGGCGCAGTCGTCCTTGTCCCACTGCAGGACCGTCCGGCCGGGCATCCTGCCCCACTCGACCGGGCAGACCTCGATGACCGGACGGTCGCACATCACCATCCCGCCGGAGTGGATGCCGAGATGCCGCGGCGCGTTCTGCAGCTCGGCAGCCAACTCGACCACGCGTGGCGGGATGCCGGCGACGTCCTGTTCGACCTCGGTCGACCAGTAGTAGCCGCGCTCGATCTCCTTGCTCCATGCGTCCTGCTGGCCTTGGGAGTAGCCGAGCGCCTTCGCGATGTCGCGCACCGCCGACTTCGGCCGGTAGGTGATGACGTTGGCGACCTGCGCGGCGTGCTCGCGGCCGTGCAGGGCGTAGACGTGCTGGATGACCTCTTCGCGGCG
Source organism: uncultured Actinomycetota bacterium (assembly GCA_963797455.1). GTDB lineage: Bacteria > Actinomycetota > Actinomycetes > Mycobacteriales > Jatrophihabitantaceae > Jatrophihabitans. The sequence continues at coordinate 419,829 of CAWCPK010000003.1, forward strand.
GTCGGACTCGATGTCGATGTCGATGTCCGGCGGCTCGCCGCGCTCGGGCGCGAGGAAGCGTTCGAACATGAGGTCGTAGTAGACGGCGTCGATGGCGGTGATCCGCAGCGCGTAGCAGACCGCGGAGTTGGCGGCCGATCCCCGGCCCTGGCAGAGGATGCCGTTGTCGCGGCAGAACTTCGCGATCTCCCAGACGACGAGGAAGTAGCCGGGGAAGTGCAGCTCCTCGATGATCTGCAGCTCGTGCTCGATCATCGCGTAGGCCTTCGCCTCGTGCGGCTTGCCGCTGAAGCACTCGGCTGCTCCTCGATATGTGAGCTGGCGCAGGTAGCTCATCTCGTCGTGGCCGGCCGGGCAGGGGAACGGTGGGAGGTCCGGCGCGATCAGCGAGAGCGGGAAGGCGATCTCCCTCGCGAGCCGGGCGGCGTTCGGGACGGCGGACGGCCAGCGGGCGAAGCGGGCCGCCAGCTCTGCGCCGCTGCGCAGGTGCTGGCCGGCCCACGCCGGCAACCACCCGTCGATCTCGTCGAGGCTGGACCGGGCCCGCACCGCCGCCAGCGCCGTTGCGAGCGGCCGGCGCGGCGGGCCGTGGTAGTGCGCGGCGGTGGTGGCGACGAGGTCGAGGCGCAGCTCGCCGGCCAGCGCGGCCAGCACCTCGTACCGCTCGTCGGCGAGCGGGTCGAGCTCGTAGGTCAGTTCGACGGCGACGTTGTCGCGGCCGAAGCGGTCGACGAGCCCGGCGAGCGCGCGGCGGGCGCCGTCGACGCCGTCCCGGTCGAGGGCCCGGCGCACCGCCCCCTTGCGGCAGCCGGTGAGCACCAGCCAGTGCCCGTCCGCGGCCTCGGCGAGGGTGTCGAGGTCGTCGTAGACCGGACGCCCCTTGGCGCCGCCGCGCAGGTGCGCCGTGCCGATCGCGCGGGACAGCCGGGCGTAGCCCTCCGGATCGCGGGCTAGCGCGAGCAGATGGGTGCCGGGCGGGTCGGGCACGCCGACGCGGGCGGCGATCGAGCGCTCGGCCTGCGTGCTCGGCGGCCCGACGTCGAGCGACAGCTCGGCGCCGAAGCCGGTGGCCAGCCCGTACGCCTCGGCGGCCTCGGCGAACCGGACGACGCCGTAGACGCCGTCGTGGTCGGTGAGGGTCAGCGCCTCGAGGCCGAGCCGCACCGCCTCCTCGGCGAGCTCCTCAGGAGCGGACGCGCCGTCGAGGAAGCTGAACGACGAGTGGGCGTGCAGCTCGCCGTAGGCCACCGGTGCGCTCGGCCGGGCCAGCGCCGCAGGGTCGTAGGGCGGCCGCTTGCGCGACCATGCCGGCGAGTCGCCCCCGTCGCCGGGCGGCCGCTTGCGCGACCAAGCTGGCGAGTCCCCACCGTCGCCCTGTGGGTCGAGCGGGGCCGGCCGGCCGGACAATCGGCGCTCGAGCTCCCGCCAAGGGATGTCCGGATTGTCGAAACCCATTCGTCCACATTAGAACAAACGTTCGGACTCGCGCCACCGAACAGTCCCCGACCATCACGAGTTGTCCCGGCTTGCTCGGCAGATATCCGGACGAAGCCGGGACAACTCGAGAGGAGTCAGGGGGTGTCAGACGTTCAGGACGTCGAAGCCGACGGCGAACGTCACGCCCAGCCGGGTGCCGGTCTGCCGGGCGAAGGACTCGAGGAACTCCCGCGGGTCGGACATCGGGCCCTCGCCGAGCCCGCGCAGGTACTCCGCGTGTGCCTCGAGCGAGGCGATGCCGGTCTCGAAGTAGTCGGTCACGTCCACGGCGTGCAAGCCGGTCGGCACGCCACCGACGAGCACCGTCGACACCTTGCACGGCTCGAGCCCTTCGTCGAGCAACTCGCGGAACACCCACCGGTTACCGGCGTCGCGCACGCCGTCGAGAACCGCCAACCCGAGCGCGATGTGGTCGGCCTGGTTGCGGGTGCCCGGGCCCCACGAGTCGTGGTAGTTGCCGGTGATCACCACATCGGGACGGTGCCGGCGCACCGCCCGGGCGATATCGCGGCGCAGCGGCAGGCCGTACTCGAGCACGCCGTCCGGGTAGCCGAGGAACTCGACCACGTCGACGCCGACGATCGCCGCTGACGCGCGCTCCTCGGCCTCGCGCAGCGGTCCCGAGCGCTCCGGCTCCATGCCGTCGATGCCCGCCTCGCCGCTCGTCGCCAGGCAGTACGCGACCCGCTTGCCCTGCGCGGTCCAACGCGCGATCGCGGCCGCGGTGCCGTACTCGAGGTCGTCGGGGTGCGCCACGATCGCCAGCGCGCTCGACCACGTCTCGTCCACTCGTTCCAGTACGTCTTCGGTCATGAGCCCATCTTGGTGGACGGGTCCAGTCACGCGGACCGGACTGGCAACACTCAGTGAGGTAGGGCGAGGCCGCCGGCGGTGAGAACGACGCCGGCGACGGCAGCGGCGAGGAGGTGAGGACGACGCCGCGGCGCAGGCCGAGCAGCGCGAGCGCGGCGCCCGCGAGGACGGCGTACTGCCAAGATTCGGTCAAGGCACCGGCCAGGGGAATGGCCGAGCCGAGGATGGCACCAATGGCGGCGGGGCCTGCGCCGTCGAGGAAGGCGCGGGCGCGTACATCGGTGCGGACGCGGTCGAAGCGGGACGCGCCCAGCAGCAGGAAGCCGAACGAGGGAGCGAAGGCGACCGCCGCGGCCAGCAGCCCCCCACCGAGGCCGGCCGCGGCGTACCCCACCACGGCGACGGTCTGCACGACCGGCCCGGGCGTGATCTGCCCGAGTGCGACGGCGTTGAGGAACTGGGCGCCGCTCATCCAGTGATAGTGATCGACTGCGTCGGCCTGCATGAGCGGGATGATCACGAACCCGCCGCCGTAGGAGAGCGCGCCTACCTTGAACGCGACCCAGCCGACGCTGAGCAGCGCCCCGCCGGTCGCTGTCTTGGCGGCCAGAAGCGGCAACGGACTGATGAGGTGCTCGCCGGCACGGAACATGCCGGGGGAGCGGGCGGTGAGTTCGATCAGGCCGCAGCCGAGCAGCACCAGCACGAGCCAGGGGCCGATGGTCGCGGCCGCAACACCGCCGGCGAGCAGGTAGCCCGCCCAGCGCAGGTGGTGGTTGCGCCGCGCCCAGCTGGACCGCGCGAGGCTCAACCCGGCCTGCACCGCGACGGCCGCGACCGCGGCGCCGGCGCCTGCCCCGGCGCCGAGGACCCACCTCGGTGGGGCGCTCGCGAAGAACAGGGCGGCGAGGGCGAGGATGACGATCAGCCCCGGGACGATGAACGCCGCGCCTCCGACGAGCGCGCCGCGCCGGCCACGCAGCCGCCACGCGCAGAAGATCGCCAGTTGGGTGGACGCGGGACCGGGCAGCAGGTTGCACACCGCGATCGCGTCCTCGAATTCGGCGGCGTCGATCCAGCCGCGCTGTTCCACGCAGAGCTGGCGTAACAGTTTTATGTGCGTGGCTGGCCCGCCGAAGCCGGTGCAGCCGATGCGCCCCCATTCGTGGAGCACGGTGGCCAGCCGCGGCGGATCTGACACGCACCGGATTCTGCCGAAGGCTGCCCGCCCGTGGGACTGCGCCACGACGAACGCCCACATAACGGGCGATCTGGCACTCTGACGGCAAATTTCAGCCGAGACGTGGTGTCCCGGCAATCGTTGCGCGGTCGCTCCGCGCCCGTTCTTGTGAGGTGGCACCGGTGTCTTCGGCCCAGGTTTCCTGTCCCCGTCGTAGGTGGCTCGTGGCGTCGGCCGCGGCCGTGGTGGCAGGTCTCGGCGTGGTCGGCGCCCCGTCGAGCGCCGCCGCGTCGCCCACGTCGCCGGTGGGCCAGCTGCTCGGCTCGCTGCTCGACTTCAGCTGCGCGAACCCCGCGAACCACCACTCGAGCACGCTGCTCCCGGCCGCCCGCGGCACCGGCATCACCTGCTTCGGCAAGGCGATCTCGACGAACGGCCTGGGCCCGGCCATCACGACGGGTCCGGTGGGCCTCGGCCCGACGCAGATCCAGTCCGCGTACAAACTCGCCGGCCTGAACGCCGGCGGGCGCACCGTGGGGATCGTCGACGCCTACGACGACCCGAAGGCCGAGTCCGACCTCGCGGTCTACCGCAGCGCGTACGGGCTGCCGGCGTGCACGACCGCCAACGGCTGCTTCCGCAAGGTCAACCAGACCGGCGCCGCGAGCCCCCTGCCGGCGCGCGACTACGGCTGGGCGACGGAGATCAGCCTCGACCTGGACGCCGTCTCGGCGGCCTGCCCGACCTGCCACATCCTGCTCGTCGAGGCGAGCGCGCCGACCGACTCGGCGCTGATGACCGCGGTGGACACCGCCGTCCGGCTCGGCGCGGTGGCCGTCTCGAACAGCTACGGCGGCGCGGAGGACGCCACCGAGCTCACCTCCGACGCACATCTCAACCACCCCGGTGTCGCGATCACCGCGTCGTCCGGCGACAGCGGCTTCGGGGTCTCGTGGCCGGCGGCGTCCCAGTACGTCACGGCGGTGGGCGGGACGACGCTCGCCAGCGCCGGCAACTCGCGCGGCTGGACCGAGACGGCGTGGTCCGGCGCCGGCAGCGGCTGCTCGGCGTTCGAGCCGAAGCCGTCGTGGCAGACCGACGCGGGCTGCGTGCGGCGCGCGGTTGCCGACGTCGCGGCCGACGCGAACCCGTCGAGCGGGCTGGGGATCTACGACACCGCCAACAGCTGCGGCACGAGCTCGTTCTGCGACCTGCTCATCTCCCTCGGCCTCGCGCAGGGGCTCGACGGCTGGGCGCAGGTGGGCGGCACCAGCCTGTCCTCGCCGCTGATCGCGTCGGTGTACGCCCTCGCCGGCAACACCGCGTCGATCAGCTACGGCTCGTACCCCTACTCGCACGCCGGGTCGCTGTTCGACGTGACGTCCGGCTCGAACGGGTCGTGCGGTGGTTCCTACCTGTGCACCGCCGGGCCGGGCTACGACGGCCCGACCGGTCTCGGGACGCCCGACGGGACGGGCACCTTCTGAGAATCACGGCGCAGGACGTAACGCATCGCGGCGAGCGCTGTTAAACAGGTTGTGCCTCCAAGGTCGCGCCGGTTTGTCGCCCCCGCCATCGCCGCGTTGCTCACGGTGCCGGCCTGCGTGGCGGTCGCGGTGCCTGGTGCCGGGGCGGCGCCGCTGCTGAGCGGCGTGCTGCCGTTCGGCTGCGCGAACCCGGCGGGGCACGCGTCGGCCACACTGCTGCCTGCGGCGCAGGGGTCCGTCCGCACCGGGTTCACCTGCTTCGGGAAGGTGCTGCGCGGCGTCGGGTTCCTTTCGCCGGGCGCCGCGGCCGGCCCGGTGGGCTACGGGCCGGAGCAGCTCCAGAGCGCGTACAAGCTGGCCGGCAAGAAGGCGAGCGGGCGCACCGTCGCCGTCGTCGACGCCTACGACGACCCGAGGGCCGAGTCGGATCTCGCGGTCTATCGAGACGCGTACGACCTGCCGCCGTGCACGACGGCCAACGGCTGCTTCCGGAAGGTGAACCAGAACGGCGGCACCTCGCCACCCGCGACGGACTACGGCTGGGCGGAGGAGATCAGCCTCGACCTGGACGCCGTGTCGGCGACGTGCCCGAGCTGCCACATCCTGCTCGTCGAGGCCAACGGACCCAACCTCCGTCCGTTGCTGGCCGCGGTCGACACCGCCGTCCGGCTCGGTGCGGTTGCGGTGTCCGACAGCTGGGGCGGGGCCGAGGACAGGACGATCCGCAACGCCGACCAGCACTTCAGCCATCCCGGCGTGGCGATCACGGCGTCGTCCGGGGACGAGGGTTATCGCGTCGAGTGGCCGGCGTCCTCGCGGCACGTCACGGCCGTCGGTGGCACGACGCTGCGGCGGGCGTCCAATGCGCGGGGCTGGGCGGAGAGGGCGTGGTCGGGTGCCGGCAGCGGCTGCTCGAAGTACGAGCGGAAGCCGTCCTGGCAGCACGACGCCGGGTGCCCGAGACGTACGGTGGCCGACGTCTCGGCGGTCGCCGATCCGGCGACGGGCCTCGGTGTGTACGACACCTACAACAGCTGCCTGGTCGCCCTGCTGTGCGACGGCATGATCGGCACCGGGGCCGCGCAGGGGCTCAACGGCTGGGTCCAGATCGGCGGCACCAGCCTGTCGGCGCCGATCATCGCGGCGGTGTATGCGCTCGCCGGCAATCATCGGACGGCGCGCTACGCGTACCGGCATCGCGATTCGCTCTACGGCGTGCGATCTGGTTCGAACGGCTCGTGCGGCGGTTCGTACCTCTGCACGGCGAAGCCGGGGTACGACGGGCCGACCGGCCTCGGCACCCCGCACGGCCTCGGCGCGTTCTGACCTTTCGCGAAGCGAAACGGCGCGAGGCCGCCAGGGGTCCTGGAACTGATGGCCTCGCGCCGTAGTCTCGCCGCCGTGTCCCTCCGCGCTTCGGTGAGCGCTGCAAACGCTAACTGGTGCGATAGGCCGTATACAGGGACCAAGGTCCATCTTTCCGGCGCCATCCGGCATCGCCTTGTCCAGCGGTAGGTTTGGACGTGCCCGTTTTGCTGGTCGTCCACCACACGACCTCGCCGGCGCTGCAGGCGTTGCTCGAGGCGGCCCTGGACGGGACCCGCGCCGAGGGCATCTCGGGGGTGGCCGTGCGGGTGCGCGCAGCGCTTGCCGCGACGGCGATCGACGTGCTCGAGGCGGACGGGTTCTTGCTGGGGACGCCGGCCAACATCGGTTACTTGTCCGGCGCGATGAAGCACTTCTTCGACGGCGTCTACTACCCGACGTTGACGGCCAAGCCCGGCGCGCCGTACGGGCTGTACGTGCACGGCAACAACGACACCGCGGGCGCGGTGCGTGCCGCCGAGTCGATCACCAAGGGGATGGGCTGGGAGCGGGTGCACGCGCCGGTGAGTGTGATCGGCGCACCGTCGAAGGACGACCTCGAAGCCGTCTGGGATCTGGGCGCGACCGTCGCGGCAACACTCGCCGGCTGACGTCCCGCGTCATCCGACTTTGACCTCCCAAGCGCTGCTGGAGAGGCCAGCGAGCAACGCTTGGGAGGTCAAAGTCGCCAATGGGGAAGGTCGCGGGCTATTCGGCGGGCAGCACCGTGGGCAGTCCGAACGCGGCGAACAGCGCGCTGTCGAGGAACGCGTAGATGTGCGAGATGACGCCGTCGACGGTCTCGAGCACCTGGATGCTGTGCGCGCGGAACACGCCGTCCCGCTCGCGCTGGTAGGCGGCGACGGCCGGGCAGCCGTTGGCGCGCGTCCGGACGAACCGGCGCTCGATGCCGGTCAGGATCCGGTGCTCGAAGAACGCGGTGACCGCGTCCCGCCCGCTGAACCACGTCGGGATCGGCGGCATCTCCATTTCGACGTCGCGGCGCAACAGCGTGGTCAGCAGCGCGATGTCGGCCGTCTCGAACGCGGTGACGTACTGCTCCAGTACGCCGGCGTCGACGTCTGATGTCATCGCGGTCTCCTCCTCGGACGCACCGTTGCCGGCGACCTGCGCGCGGGCGCGCTGCAACGCGCTGTTGATGGCCGGCACCGACGTGTCGAGCACTTCGGCGACCTCGGCGGCCGGCATGTCGAGCACGTCGCGCAGCACCAGCGCAGCGCGTTGCCGGGCGGGCAGTTGCTGCAACGCCGCGACGAACGCCAGCCGGGTGCTCTCCCGGCGTGCGGCGATCGTCGCCGGATCGTCGGCGTCGCCGCGCACCGCCGCGTCGGGCAGCGGCTCGAGCCAGGGAACCTCCCACGTCCGCTCGGTGGCGACGTAGGGCCCGTCCTGAGTCGGGCTGCCGAGACCGGACGGCAGCACCCGGCGCCCCTTGTTCTCGAGCGCGGTCAGGCAGGCGTTGGTGGCGATCCGGTACAGCCAGGTGCGCATCGTCGCGCGCCCCTCGAAGCGTGGGTACCCGCGCCACGCCCGCAGGTAGGTCTCCTGCACGACGTCTTCCGCGTCGTGGAACGAGCCGAGCATCCGGTAGCAGTGGACGAGCAGTTCGCGACGGTGCGGGTCGGCCAGCCGGGCGAACTCGGTCTCAGACGGCGACATCGACGGCGACCTCGGGCGCCGATTTCTCGGGCTCGACCACGACGACCTGCCGGACCCGCGGGATGAGCGTTCCCACGACCGCACCCGCGAGCGCCAGCGCCGCCGTGACGTACAGCGCGGGCGCGACGCCGTCGCGGAACGCGGCGGGGCCGGCGTAGCTGCCCTGCGCGGCGAACACCGCGGACACGATCGCGATGCCGAGCACGCCGCCGAGCTGGCGCACCGAGTTGAACACGCCGGCGGCCTTGCCCAGGTACACCGCGGGCACCGAGTTCATCACCGCATTCTGCCCGGACGGCAGCGCCAGCGACGTCCCGCACCCGGCGATCACCAGCGCGACGATCGATGACGTGTACGGATTGGCGTGCGCCACGTTGTACGCCACCCACCCGAGCCCGAGGCCCTGCAACGTGAGCCCGGTGACGATCAGCGGCCGCGAGCCGATCCGGTCGCTAAGCACGCCGGCGAGCGGCGCGAACACGAACAGCGTCGTCGTCCACGGCATGAAACCGCAGCCCGGCCGCGAGCGGGCTGTAGCCGAGCGAGATCTGCAGGTACTGCGCGAACAGGAACACGGTGCCGAACAGCGAGACGGTGAGCAGCAGCGTCGACGCGTTGCCGGCTGAGTACGCGCGCGCGCGGAACAGCTTCATCGGCAGCATCGGCTCGCTGACCCGCAGCTCCCAGGCGACGAACGCGACGCCGAGGACTGCACCGCCGGCGAGCGTCGTCAGCACCTCGGCACTCGACCAGCCGGCCGCGTCGGCGCGCACCAGGCCCCATACGACGCCGAGCATGGCGGCCGAGACGAGGGCGAGGCCGGTGACGTCGGGACGGGCCCGCTGGCCACGACTCTCCTCGATGCGCGACATCGCGAGCGGGATGAGGACGAGGCCGATCGGCACGTTGATCCAGAAGATCCACTGCCAGGCGATCCCCTGGGTGACCGCACCCCCGACGACCGGGCCGCCCACCACGGCCAGGCCGGTGAGGGCGGTGAAGATGCCCACGACCGGACCGCGCCGATCGACGGGGTAGGCCGCGGTGAGCAGCGCGACGGCGAGCGGCATGACGAGCGCCGAGCCGGCGCCCTGCAGGGTTCGCGCGACGATCAACGTTGCGGTGTTCGGCGCGAGCGCGCAGGCCGCTGATGCCGCGGTGAACAGCGCGAGGCCGGCGACGAACAGCCGTCGCCTGCCGAACCGGTCGCCGAGCGCCGCGCCGGTGATGAGCAGGACGGCGAAGCTCAGGCTGTAGGAGTTGACGGTCCAGTCGAGGGTCGCGATCGACGCGTCCAGGTCGTCGCGGATGGCGTTCAGCGCGGTCGCCACGACGAGCTGGTCGAGCGCCACCATGAGCGCGGCTGTGGCGGTGAGTGCGAGAACCCAGCGCTGCATGCTCTTCGTTGTCACGGGTGCCTCCTTGGTGTGTGCACCCGTACTGACCAGCGAACCGCTCGAAACTCATCGCTCGAGTCCGATGAGTTGTGGCCGCTCGTCCGGTCAATACCGTCGACGCAACCCGTGGAGGAACCGATGAGCGAGCGCAGCGAGCGAGTCCAGACAGCACAGCAGCATGCTCAGCCCCGCCCCGAGCGCAGCGAGGGCACGCGGTGAGCGACGCGATCGTCGTGCGCTACCGCACCAAGCCGGAGGCGGCGGACGAGAACCAGCGCCTCGTCGAGGCGGTGTTCGCCGAACTGGCTGCGGTTCGCCCGGACGGGCTGAGCTACACGACGTGCCGGCTCGCGGACGGCGTCTCGTTCGTACACGTCGCACACGGGGAGGGTCGGCAGCAGCTCGGCAAGCTGGCTGCCTTCCAGGAGTTCCAGCGGGAGATCGACGCGCGGACGGAGGAGGGTCCCGACGCCGTCGCGGCAACGGTTGTCGGCACGTATCAGTCGTAGATCGCGTCGACCTGCCAGCGCGGCGGGGCGCTCGCGCTCATCGTCCCGGTGACGAGGTAGGCACGGCCGCTGACGTCCACGACCTGGCAGCGCACCACCCGCCGGGCCGAGTCGGGGCTCCACCAGCGTTCGTCCACCGGCCACGGGCCCGCCCAGGACGCGACCGCCGCGAGGTCTGTCCCCATGCCGAACAGCGCAGGCGGGGCGGGCATCGCACCGCGTTCGGTGACCGTCACCGGACGCCGCGCGGCGTCGAGCAACTGCGCAGGGCGCGGCGGGTCGAGCAGCACGGACGGCGCCGGTGCGGGCAGCCGTCCCGGCCACGGCTGCTCGGGCGAGCGCAGCGGGGTGGGTTCGTCGCCCCACGGCACGAGCCGGGTGCGCTGCCCCGGATCGCGGCCGCCGTCGAGCACCGGCGTCAGCACCGAGCCGTGCCCGAGCAGCGTCTGCACCCGGGCCAGCGCGCGGGCGGCCCGTTCATCTGACCCACCCCCCGATCCCCACAGCGCCTGCTGGTGCGCGCCGGTGGGCACCGCTTCGAGAGGGACGAGCCGGATGCGCGTGACCCCGCCGGTGGGACCAGATCGCATGCGCGGGTCGCAAGCTCCCCGCGAGCCGGCCCCCGACAGCCACCCCTCCAGCTGCCAGCGCACCCGGTCGAGGACGTCCACCGTGGAGAGCACGCCCGCGTGCCGCCAGCTGCGGACCGTCTCCTCGCCGTTCTCGGACAGCGCCTGCAACTCGAGGCAGGTGCACGCCAGGCCGTGCGCGGCGAGGTCGGTGACGAACTGCTCGGCGACGCCGCGGGCGGAGAACGCCACGGTGTCGACGCGATCGACGGGTGGTTCGAGATCGAGCGTCACGGTGAACTCGACGGGCGGCCGGCGCCCGGACACCGGACGCTCGTCGCGGCCGCCGGCCTGCCGGTGCGCCCACGCGCCGTCCGGTCCGAAGCGGGCGAGCACGTCACGGGGCGGCAGCGCGGCGAAGGCGCCCAGGGTGCGGATCCCGAGCCGGCGCAGCAGGTCGATCAGCGGCGAGGCCCCGGACGGGTCGAGCGTCTCGATCGGGAGGCCGTCGAGGAACTGCGGGGAAGCGCCGGGGTCGACGACGACGCCGCGCCGGGCGGCCTGCTCGGCGGCGAACGCGCCGTCGGCGATGCCGATCAGCAGGTCGGCGCCGGCGCCCGAGGGGAGCTTGCGACCCGAGCGTGTCACAGCGGGGATTCCGGCGACCCCGCGGGAAAGGGCATGGAGGACGCCGGTCTCGCCACCGAAGTACCGGGTGGGGCCGCGTATCCCGATCGCGGCGAGGCCCGGGCGGGTGATCTCGACGCCCGGCGCGATCGCCTCGAGCGCGGCCACCACCGGCTCGAAGACCCGCGCCTCGGCGGCCTCGTCCCGCGGCAGGACGACGAGCTGCGGGCAGTGCGCCTGCGCCTCGCGGCGCCGCAGCCCGCGGCGCACGCCGTGCTCGCGGGCGGAGTGCGAGCAGGCGACGACCCGGTTGGCGGTGACCACCGCGATCGGCGCGTCCGGCGGCAACCCCGCCTCGATGCGTGCCGTGGTGACCGGCCAGTCAGGACACCACACTGCAATCCGCCGAGTTTGATCCGCCGACTCGGATCTCCGTCTGGCCCGCTCGCTCCGCTCGGGGCCGTCCGGAACTCCGGAGCGCAAGCTCGCTTCGCTCGCGCGCCGGCGGGCTCTTCGCGCGAGCGCTCATCGCGTGGTGGTTGCGTTTTAGGTGGTCGCCTTCCAGCGCCGGGCTCATCGCGTGGTGGTTGCGTTTTAGGTGGTCGCCTTCCAGCGCCGGGCTCATCGCGTTGATGGTCGCCTTTCACCCCACTCACCGGCCAGCACCACGCGCGCTAGCCGGCAAGGGTGATGACGTCGGCCAGTGGGGTGGCGGTCTCGATGCCGCCGCCGTCGGCGGGCAGCCAGAGGCTCGCGGAGTGGCCCCGCGCCGCCTGGCCGCGGCCGCCCACGGTGACCTCGACCTGTCGGGCCCGCAGCCGTCCGGTGCCCGCGCCGATGCCCGTCCAGACACCGTCGCGCGCGTGCAGCCGGACGTCGGCACCCGGCCAGGCGGCCTCGGTAACGTACGCGACGAGTATCGCGTCCTTGCCGCGCGCCCGGGCGGCCAGCCGGCGGACGTCGCCCGGCGTCAACCCCCGCCCGCGGGGTGGCCGGGCGGCCACGATGTCGACCGCGTCGAGCAGGGCGCCGACCGCCGTCGCCCAGCCCTCGCCGGGCTCCGGGATCAGCGCGAGCCGGGCGAGGTCGACGCCGTACTCGCGCGCCGCCTCGGCACTGACGCGCGGGAACCCCACCAGCGCGCACCACGCCCCGCCGGCCGACGCCGCCCCCAGTAGGGCGAGCAGCAGGGACACCGATCCGCTGACGCTGACCGTGCTGCCGCGCCGCAGCCCCCCGGGGAGCAGCGAGGTCAGCGCGGGCGACACCGGAAGCGGGGGAGCGGTACGCACCCCGACGTGCTGCCAGTCGACGGCGGTACTGCCGTCGGCCTTGCGGATCGCCACGTCGAGCATCTGTCCATCATCGAACAGGTGTTCGAAACCGTCAAGCTGCTGCGTCCACGTCCTAGCTCGCTATCGAGATGGACTGGATCGGCGAGGTCGCCGGGTCATGGATCAGCGCGCCGTCGTACTGCCACCGGTACTGGGTGAACCGAGTGGGTGCGACCCGCACGCTGGCCCGTCCCGTTCCCGAGGTGGTCTTGGTGGTCAGCTTCGACCACGCGCCGGTGTGCGAGGTCCGCTTGTACAGCGTCACCTTCTGCCGGGCGATCGGCTTGGCCGTCGAGCGGTCGGTGAGCCGGGTTGCGACGGTCAGCGCGTGGCCTTTCCTGATCGTCGTCGAGTGGCCGTTGGTCAGCACCGAGGCGTCGATGTGGTTGAACGTCATAACACCGTTCGCACCTCGAACGTCCGGGCTGACCGCGGCATGACCCGAGCAGCGGGAACGTCGTGTGAGTGCCGGAGCTTCCGCCGATCACCGAGGTGAGCATCGATGCGCGCGAGGTGAAGGACTTGTACTGGACTGCGATGCGGCCGCCCGCGCCGCCGCCGCCGTCGGCGTCGCCGCCGCCGAGGCCACCTGACCCACCTTGCGCAACGAGCAGGCCGTCGATCTGGACGGAGTTGCCGTGGATGATGATGCCACCGCCCGAACCGCCGCCCGATGCGCCTGTGGAGCCACAAGCGCCGCTGCCGCCGGTTGCGCCCACAGCAGCGCTGCTCTGGATCGTGACTGACGCGCCGAACAGCGCGATCGCGCCGCCGCCGCCACCGCCGCCGACGTTGCTGCTGCCGGCGCCGCCACTGCCGCCCTGAAGCTTCGCGTTCAGGTTGCCGTAGGCCGAACCGCCTGCGCCGCCCGTGCCGCTGAAGAAGCTCGCACCGCGCGCGCCCTTGCCGCCGAAACCGCCGCCGCCGCCGCCGCTGGCGGCGTTCGTGGCGTGGCCACCGCCGCCCGGGCCGTGGCCGGACTGCGTGACGTCCTTGCCGCCGGCTCCGCCGCCGGGTCCGCCCGGGTTCGCGACACCCGTGACGTCGGTCGCACTGGTGCCGCTGGCGTCGATAGTCCGCCGAGGATCAGGCTGTTGATCGCGAGCAGTTCGAAGGGCCGGCTCCCGTTGCGGTGATATCGGCGCCGTCCGGGATGTTGATCGTGCCGAACTTGAACACCGCAACGCCGCCGACGTTCGCGCCTGTCACGTTCACCCCGGGCCGGCAGCTTCAATGTGGTCGTGTTGCCGTGTAGGCATTGGCGCGAGCAACAGGTTTGCCGCGCTGGCCTGTTGTGCGGTGACGACCGTTGCGAACAGCGCACCGGTGGTCGCAGTCAGCAGCACCGCGATCTTCTTCGGACTCGAACGCATAGCGGTTCCTCTTCCCCCTCGCTGCCTGAATCGGCAGACCATCCCCCGCGGGGACTCAGCGAGAGTCTGGAGTGCGTAGGGGTAAATGGCAAGGTGCGTGCCGATCGACCGGTTATCAGAAAGTTCTTGAAAGGAATTCGGGAGTGTCGGATCGGGGCAGCGGTGTTCGTAGCAGGGGTGAGCGGCCGCCTACGAGGGGCGCCCCGAACGACAGGAGATGCTCCGGGACGCAGTACCTGGTTTCCGTGATCCACGACGAGCCCGGTCTCGCCACCCCGGACGAGATGGCTGCCATCGACGCGTTCAACGACGACCGGCTCGAGGCGGAGGGTCACTGGGTCTTCGCCGGTGGCCTCGCGGCGCCCAGCTCGGCCACCGTCATCGACAACCGGGGTGCGGAGGCGGTGTTCACCGACGGGCCCTTCGTGGAGTCCAAGGAGTACCTCGCCGGCTTCTGGATCATCGAGGCCGCCGACCTCGACGTGGCGCTCGAGCTCGCCGCAGAGGGGTCGAAGGCCTGCAATCGGAAGGTCGAGGTGCGGCCGTTCCGGTGAGCGACGAGGTGCGGCAGGCGATCACCCGGGCCCACCACGAACAGTGGGCGCGGGTGGTCGCCTCCTTGACCCGGCGTTTCGGTGACCTCGACATAGCCGAGGAGGCGGCGGCCGAGGCGTTCGCGACCGCCGTCGAGCGGTGGCCGGCCGACGGCGTACCCCCCAACCCCGGCGGCTGGCTGACCACCACCGCAAACCGCAGGGCCATCGACCGGATCCGGCGCGAGAGCAAGCGCGGCGACAAGCACAAGGAGGCTCAGCTGTTGTCCGACGACGACCCGCCCGAGCCGCTCGGGGCCGTCGACACCAACGACACCATCGAGGACGTGCGGCTGCGGCTGATCTTCACCTGCTGCCACCCGGCGCTCGCGATGGAGTCTCGCGTGGCGCTCACGCTGCGCATGGTCGCGGGTCTGACCGTGCCCGAGATCGCGCGTGCCTTCCTGGTGCAGGAGACCGCCATGGGGCAGCGCATCACGCGCGCGAAGGCCAAGATCAAGGCGGCGCACATTCCCTATCGGGTGCCCGCCGCGCAGGATCTCCCGGCCCGCGTGTCCGGCGTACTCGCCGTCCTCTTCCTCGTCTTCAACGAGGGCTATCTGGCCAGCGGCCCCGACACCGATCCGCTACGTCACGACCTGACCGCCGAGGCGATCCGGCTCGCTCGCCTGATCCGTGCCCTCCTGCCGGACGACGGTGAGGTGGCCGGGCTGCTGGCGCTGATGCTGCTCACCGAGGCCCGCCGCTCCGCCCGGGTCTCGGCGAGTGGCGAACTGGTCACCCTCGACGAGCAGGATCGTGGCGCTGTGGGACGCGGCGCTGGTCGCGGAGGGTCATCGGCTGGTGCGCGAGCGCCTGGCCGCCAGCGCCGCCGGGGTGGCTCCGGGTCGCTACCAGATCCTCGCCGCGATCAACGCCGTGCACACCTCCGCCCGCGACGCACGCGACACCGACTGGTCGCAGGTCGTCGCGCTCTACGACCAGCTCGTCCGCCTCGACCCCTCGCCGATCATCGTCCTCAACCGGGCCATTGCGGTCGCCGAGCTGGACGGACCCGAGGTGGCACTGACCGCCGTCGACCGCCTCGAGGACAAGTTGGCCGGCTATCACGCCTATCATGCGACCCGCGCCGACCTACTGCGCCGGCTGGGCCGCAGTCAGGCGTCGCGCGCGGCGTACGACAAGGCCATCGCGCTGGCGGGCAACTCCGCCGAGTCCGCCTACCTGGCACGCCGCCGCGACCAGCTGGGGTAGCGCAGCCTCGCTAGCCGGGTCGCCGCAACCCGCTCAACGTCACCTCGACGAGCCGCTGGACCGCCGCCTTGGACGGCAGGTGGCCGGCCGCGGTCAGGGCGTGCAGACAGTACGCGGCGAGCTCGTCGGGGGCGACGTCGTCGCGCAGGTCGCCGGCTTCGGCGCCTTCGGCGAGCAGGTCGCGGATGAGATCGCGCAGCTGGCGCTGCGCCCGGACGACGTGCGCGCCGCGGTGCAGCAGCGCCACGAGTTCGGTGTCATGGTGCTGCCGGGAGATCTCCGCGTAGACCTTCAGCACGGCCTCGAGTCGCTCGGTAGGTGTTCCGGCTTGGCTGCGGGCCGCGCTCAGCAGTTCGAGATGTCGGGTGATGTGTCGCTCGTGCCAGGCAACCAGGATCGCCTCGACGTCCGGGAAGTACTTGTACAGCGTGGCTCGTCCGATGCCGGTCTCCGCGGCGATCCGCGACATGGTCACCGAGCTGATTCCGTGTTCGGCGACGAGTGCCGCTGTGGCGTCGAGGGTCGCGTCCCGCACGGCTTGCCGATGCGTCTCGATAGTGGTGTTCCACAGCTTCGGCACCGGCCAAGTATGACGCATCGCCGCTGTCAATACAGACTGAGTTGACAGCGACAGTATGTATCGATAATGCTAGAACGATGAGCAACTCAACCGCAGCGCACGGCCGGCACGACGTCCTCGCCGGCGTCTTCTTCGGGGGCGGCGACGACCTGTCTATCGTCAGCTGGTCGTGGCGAGCGGTGCCCGCCCCGGTGATCGGGTGCTGGACGTCGGCTGCGGCACCGGATACTTCACCCGAATGCTGGCCGCCGCGGTCACCCCCGGTGGCACCGCTCGGGGGATCGATCCGTCCGAAGAGGCGGTCACCGAGGCGCAGCGGCACGACCGGCTGCCCAACTGCACTTTCAGCGCCGGCACCGCGCAGCTGCTCGACGCGTCGGACGCAAGCTACGACCTCGTCGTGACCACCCTGACGGTCCACCACATCCCCGAGGCCGAGCGGTCGCAGGCGCTCGGCGAGATGCTCCGGGTGCTCCGTCCGGGTGGCGCGCTCCTCGTCGCCGAGTTCCGGCCGCCGGCCAACTGGCTCGGCCGCCGCCTCGTCGCCGCGCACAGCCCGGCGATGGCCGACAACCGTGTCGACCTGCTCGAGCCACTGGTCCGCGGCGCGGGGTTCGAGCAGCTGCGTACCGCTGACCTGCACCCGTGGATCCGCTACGTGCAGGCTCGCAGGCCGGCGTGACCAACGGCGCACCGCTCAGCTGACGCGTCGGCAGTACGCAGCTCGTCCCAGACCGCAGCCGGTGGCCGATTCTCGACATGCCCCGGGAGGCGTGAGTCCGGACCGTCAGGCGCTCGCGAGCAGCCGGCGCGCGATGTCGGAGCCGTGCCCGGAGGCGACCTCGTGTGCGTCGGCGAGCTGCTGGGCGGCGGCGTCACGGAGCTCGGCCATCGCCGGAGTGACGTCGGCGAGGGTGAGTTCGGCCCGGGCGACCGCGAGGTCCAGGCCCCACAGGTCGCGCAGGATGTGGGCGATGTACGGGGTGACGTGGTCCCAGCCCTCGCGCGGCGTGCCGGGGGCGTACCCGCCGCCGCGTGCCTCGACCAGCACTGCCGGGCGACCGGCCAGGAACTGCTCGTTCGTCGACGCGGCCCGCGGATCGGTGATCACCATGTCGATCCAGTGCTTCACGTGCTGCGGGACGCCCCAGTTGTAGATCGGGATCGCGAACAGGTAGGCGTCGGCATCGAGCAGCTCGTCCACCAGTTCGGCCGCGAGCTGGACGGCCGCCACCTCGTCCGGGGTGCGCTGGTGGTCCGGGCCGCCCATCAGGACTTCGACGGCGGCCGGCCACAGGGCCGGCAGCGGGTGAACGCCGACGTCGCGGCGAACGACCGTGGCGCGCGGGTAGTGGTGCAGCCACTGCTCCTCGACCGCGTCGGCGAGCCGGCGGCTGACCGACCCCTCGGTCCGCAGGCTCGCGTCCAGGCGGAAGAACTTCATGCCGAACTCCTCGGGTCGTAAGTACGTTGCCATCCAGATAAGTTGCATAGCAGATCAGTTGTCAAGAAGACGATCTGTAGATCACAGTTGTCATGCTGCCGGCTGGCTATCCTGTGGATGTGGATGCGAGCGGCGGTGACGACCTCGGCCTGGCGCTGAGCGTCGTGCTGCGGACATACCTCGAGGCAGCGAGCACGGTGTTCGACGGGATCGTCGGTGGAGCGCGTGGGTACCAGGTGCTCGCGAGCGCCGAGCACCACGCGCCGCCGACCCAGCTGGCGCTGGGCCAGCAACTCGGCATCGATCGCAGCGTGCTGACCTACCTGCTCGACGACCTCGAAGCCGGCAAGCTCATCGAGCGGCGCCCCGACCCGGCAGACCGGCGCGCGCGGCGCGTCGTCCTGACCCGGTCCGGCGAGGCGATGCTGACCAGGCTGGGCAAGCGCCTTGAGGCGGCCGAGAGCCACGCGTTGCGCGGGCTCGACGAGCGCGATCAGCAGATGTTGCGCGGCCTGTTGTGGCGGGCCGCGTCGGTCTGCACGGGCAGCGGTGAGTCGGCCTGCGAGGTCGTCGCAGACTGGCGAAGTCGCTGTAGCGCGCCGGCTGCGCCGCCGCGCAGCGGTCCATGCGATCACCGGCGCGACGGCCGGCCCGACGGCCAGCCACGGACGAGGACCGTCAGGCGCTCGCAGGCTGGCGGAAGAACTTCGGGAGGCGCGCGGCGGCCCGCCGGTCGCCGGTGATGGTCAGTGCCCCGGCGTCCTCCGCTGCGCGGACTCCGGTGCCGAGGAACACCAGCATGCGCAGGGTCGTGATATCGGTGGCGAGCCGGGCGTCTGCCTCGGCCGGCCGGCCGCGAGTGATCCTGATGTCATTGGCTGCGATCGCAACGGTGAACTGCTCGTCGCCGAGCTGCAGCCCGTAGGTGACCCGCGCGCCCGCCGGCGGATCGAACATCGTCTTGAGCGCGAAGAGCATGGACGCGGCACTCATCTCGCGGCCGCCGAGGCGGGGCGTCGCGCTGCCCCAGCGGCCGAGTTCGACCAGAACCGGCTCGAGTGCTCGGCCGCGATCGGTGAGCTCGTACACGGCAAGGCTGGCGGGCGGCTCCAGCGTGAAGCGGCGGATGACGCCGTCGTCCTCGAGCTCGCGCAACCGCTGCGCCAGCACGTTCGGGCTGGTGTCCGGCAGCCCATCGCGCAGCTGGCCGAAGCGGCGCGGGCCGAGCATCAGCTCCCGGATGACCAGCAGCGCCCACCGCTCGCCGACCACGTCGAGGGCGCGCGCGATTCCGCAGGGGTCCGCGTAACGCCGCCGTTCCATCCTCATCTCGACTCGATCCTCATCTCCACAGTTCGGCTCCTAATTCAGGACTATAGCTTGCACATCAGGATACTAAGTCCTAACTTAGGACTATGACGGTAGCTGAAGTCAACGCCCCAGTCCTTCCGCAGGGCGACGTCCGGCTCATCGCGGACCCGATCGCCCAGCGGCTCCTCAACTCGACCGAACTCGCCCGGCTCGCGTATGTCGGCAGGGACGGCACGCCACGGGTCATCCCGGTCGGTTTCGTCTGGAACGGCTCCGAGATCGTGGTCGCGACCTTCGCCAAGAGCCCGAAGGTGGCTGCCCTGCGCGCTCGTCCCGACGTCGCGCTGACCATCGACCGGGCCGGACCGCCACCTGAGGCTCTGCTGGTCCGAGGGCGCATCGAACTCGACGACGTCGACGGCGTGCCGGCCGAGTACCGGCAGATGCAGGAGCGTTACTACGGAGCGGAGCAGGCCGCGGCGGTTGTCGCCGACATCGAGCGATCCGGCGCGGCGATGGTGCGCATGGCGCTGCGTCCGGCGTGGGTCGGTGCGCTCGACTTCGAGACCCGCCTCCCGGGCGCGCTGGTCGCCGTCGACCGGCGGGGGTGACGGGACATGACCACGTTCGTGCTGATCCCGGGCGCCGGCGGCAACGGCGAGTACTGGAGCAGCCTCGTGCCGGAACTCGAGCGGCGGGGCCACGAGGCGATCGCCGTCGACATCAAGGAGGACGACCCGGCGCTGGGGCTGCCCGAGTACGCCGACCTCGTCGTGTCGGCGATCGGCGATCGGCGCGAGGTCGTGCTCGTCGCACAGTCGCTCGGCGGATTCACCGCGCCGATGGTCGCAAGTCGGGTGCCGGTGGCGATGGTCGTGCTACTGAACGCGATGGTCCCGCTTCCCGGCGAGACGCCGGGCGACTGGTGGGACAACACTGGTTCCGGGATCGCCCGCCGTGCGGCGGACGAGGAAGCCGGGCGCAGCGGCGAGTTCGACCTCGAGACCCACTTCCTGCACGACCTGTCGGACGAGGCGCGCGCCGCGCTGTTCGCCAGTACACCGCGCGACCCGTCCGACACCCCGTTCGGGCAGCCGTGCGACTTCGAGCGCTGGCCGGACGTCCCGATCAAAGTGCTCGTCGGCAGCGACGACCGGTTCTTCCCGGCCGAGTTCCAGCGCCGCGTCGCGAAGGACCGCCTCGGGGCGGACGCCGACCTGGTCGCCGGCGGGCACCTCGTCGCGCTGAGCAACCCGGCCGGCGTTGCGGACCGTCTCGACGCCTTCGCAACCGAGGTGTGACCGACGGCAAGGTTCAGGTCGATTGCCCGGCCGGCAGCTCAGGACTGCGTGTCGTCCGCGGCGGGACCGACCACAGGTGGTTGGCCCGCAGCGCCGGTGGCGCGCAGCAGCATGTCGCGCAGCGCCGCGGTGTCGGGGTTCTGGGCGTCGAGACTGACCACGTTGGCGCGAGCGGCCTGCAACATTGCGTCCAGCTTGGGGATGGCGTCCACTGCCGACACCGGCGAAGCGCCGGGCGCCTGGGCGAGGGTCTGGTCGAACGTGTCGGTCCGGGCCTTCTTCATCGCCTTGCGGCTCAGGGCTGGATCGTCCTTGTCGAAGCGGACCTTACGACTCGCGGCATCGAACTCGACCCTGACAACGGCGCCGACCGACGGGGTCATGAAGTCCATCGCAATGCGCGGTTCCTCGACCTTGGCGCGGAAGACCTCACCCTCGGCCGGCCGGACGTCTACGACGTACTCGCGTATCGAGACCATGCCGTCCCCGGTGGTTTTGACCACGTGCGAGGCCACGATCGTCCCTTGGGCAGGCGTCCAATGCTTACCGAACACGGCGCTCGACTTCCCCCGGCCCCGCCCGGGCGAAGCGCCCAAGATCGGCTCAGGCTAGCAGCCATCGGTGCAAACAACACTCAGCTTGCGGTGAACCCGCCGTCGATCGCGAGCGCGGCGCCGGTCACGAACGCCGCCTCGTCGCTGAGCAGATAGGCGACGAGCGCCGCGACCTCGTCCGGGCTCGCGGTCCTGCCGGTCGGGTTCGGCGCGGCCGGCAGCACGTCGTCCGGGCCGACTCCGGACAGCCTCCGATACAGCGGGGTGTCGACGTTGCCGGTGACGAGCGCGTTCACGCGCAGCCCGCGGTCGGCGCACTCCAGCGCGGCGGCGCGGGTCAGGCCGAGGACGCCGTGCTTCGCGGCGGTGTAGGCCGCCATGCCCGGCGTCCCGCTGACGGCGGCGATCGACGCGTTGTTCACGATCGCCCCGCGGTCGCTCATCGCCGCGAGCTCGTACTTCAGGCAGTAGAAGACGCTCGACAGATTCGCGTCCAATTCACCCCGCCACGCTGTCCCGTCGATCTCGGTGATCGCACCGTGGAACCCGGTCGCGCCGGCGTTGTTGAACGCGCCGTCGAGCCGGCCGTACCGATCGATGAGCGTCTCGACGAGCCGCGCCACGTCGCCTTCGACCGCCACGTCACAGTGCACGAAGGATGCGCGACCACCGTCCGCCTCGATGGCGACGGCCATCGCCTTGCCGACGTCGGTGTGCCTCGCCGCAATGACGACGACCGCACCTTCGGTCGCCAGCCGCCGCGCAGTGGCGGCGCCGATGCCCGAGCTGCCGCCCGTCACCAGGACCACCTTGTCCGTGAAGCGTTCCATCGCCTCACCGTAATGGCCTGGTCGCGCCGCCTATCGTTGCCGGAGTGTCGGAGGGGAGCGTCCGTGCCGGGTCCGTGACGGTCGCCGGGCTGCGCGCGCAACTCGACGGCCTGACGATCCAGGACGCGGCCCGGTTGCGCCGCCGCCTCGACGGGCTGCGCGGCAAGTCCAACCCGAACGCACTCGCCGCCGTCGCCGAGCGCATCGCCATGGCCGAAGCGCTGCTCGCGGTGCGCACCGCGGCCGTCCCGTCGATCACCTATCCTGACTTGCCGGTCAGCGCCGCGCGCGACGGAGATCGCCGCGGCGATCGCGCGACCACCAGGTGGTCGTCGTCGCCGGCGAGACCGGCTCGGGCAAGACCACCCAGCTGCCCAAGATCTGCCTCGAGCTCGGCCGCGGCATCCGCGGCACGATCGGTCACACGCAGCCGCGCCGGCTCGCCGCGCGCACCGTCGCGCAGCGCATCGCCGACGAGCTGCACACGCCGCTCGGCGAGCGCCGTCGGCTACACGGTCCGGTTCACCGACCAGGCCGAGCGAGCGCACCCTCGTCAAGCTGATGACCGACGGCATCCTGCTCGCCGAGATCCAGCGCGACCGCCGGCTGCTGCGCTACGACACGCTCATCCTCGACGAGGCCCACGAGCGCAGCCTGAACATCGACTTCCTGCTCGGCTACCTCGCGGGCTGCTGCCGCGCCGCCCGGACCTGAAGCTGATCATCACGTCCGCGACGATCGAGCCGCAGCGCTTCGCCGACCACTTCGCCGGCGCGCCGATCGTCGAGGTGTCCGGACGGACCTACCCGGTCGAGATCCGCTACCGGCCGCTCGAGCCGAGATCAGCCGACCGACGGACGGCGACGATCCGGACGACCCCGACCACGAGGTCGTCCATCGGATCGAGGCCCGCGACCAGACGGAAGCGATCGCCGACGCGGTGCGTGAGCTCGAGACGCGAGCCGCCCGGCGACGTGCTGGTGTTCCTGTCCGGCGAGCGCGAGATCCGCGACACCGCGGACGCGCTCGAGCGGCTCGGAGCTGCGCGACACCGAGGTGCTGCCGTTGTACGCGCGGCTGCCCACCGCTGAGCAGCAGCGCGTCTTCGAGCCACACACCGGCCGGCGCGTCGTGCTCGCCACGAACGTCGCCGAGACCTCGCTGACCGTGCCCGGCATCCACTACGTGATCGACCCGGGCACCGCCCGCATCTCGCGATACAGCAGGCGGACGAAGGTCCAGCGGCTGCCGATCGAGCCGATCTCCCAGGCGAGCGCCGCGCAGCGCGCCGGTCGCTGCGGGCGGGTCGCGAACGGCGTCTCATCCGGCTGTACTCGCAGCGGGACTTCGACGCGCGGCCGCGCTACACCGATCCGGAGATCCTGCGCACGAACCTCGCCGCCGTCATCCTGCAGATGGCAGCGCTGCAGCTCGGCGACATCGCCGACTTCCCGTTCCTCGACCCGCCCGACCGGCGCAGCGTTCAGGACGGCATAGTCCTACTTCAGGAGTTGAACGCCTTCGACAGGACCGGCGCGATCACCGACCTCGGCCGCCGGCTGGCCCAGCTGCCGGTCGACCCGCGGATCGGCCGGATGATCCTGCAGGCCGACGTCGAGGGCTGCGTCCGCGAAGTGCTCGTCATCGCCGCTGCGCTGTCCATCCCCGACCCGCGCGAGCGGCCGTCCGACACTGTCGGCGCAGCGCAGGCGGCTCAACAGAAGCATGCCCGGTTCGCCGACGAGCACTCCGATTTCGTCTCCTACCTCAACCTGTGGAACTACCTGCGCGAGCAGCGCCGCGAGCGGTCCGGCAACCAGTTCCGCCGGATGTGCCGCGACGAGTTCCTGCACTACCTGCGCATCCGCGAGTGGCAGGACCTCGCCGGCCAGCTGCGCAGCATCGCCCGCGACCTGGGCATCATCGAGAACGCGGAACCGGCGCCGGCCGACCGCGTCCACGCCGCGCTGCTCGCCGGGCTGCTCAGCCACGTCGGCCTGCGCGATGGCGAGTCGCGCAGCTACTCGGGGGCGCGCAACTCGACCTTCGTCCTCGCGCCCGGATCCGTCCTCACGAAACGGCCGCCGCGCTGGATCGTCGTCGCCGACCTCGTCGAGACGAGCCGCTTGTACGGACGGATCGCGGCGCGCGTCGAGCCGGAGGCCGTCGAGCGGGTCGCCGGGCACCTCGTCCAGCGCACCTACAGCGAACCGCACTGGGACGCCGAGCGCGGGGCGGCAATGGCCTACGAGCGGGTGACGCTCTACGGCCTGCCGCTGGTCGCCCGGCGGCGGGTGGGCTATGCCGGCATCGACCCGGAGCTGTCGCGCGAGCTGTTCATCAGGCACGCGCTCGTGGAGGGCGACTGGCAAACCCGGCACCACTTCTTCCGCGACAACGCCGCCCTGCGCGCTGAACTCGACGAGGTCGAGGAGCGGGCGCGCCGGCGCGACCTGCTGGTCACCGACGACGAGCTGTACGCGTGGTACGACGCGCGGGTGCCCGCATCGGTCGTGTCGGCGCGGCACTTCGACGCCTGGTGGAAGAAGGAACGGCACAAGGCGCCCGACCTGCTCACCCTCACCCGCGACGACCTGCTGCGCCGCGAGGCCACGGTTGAAACAGGACCCGACCTGTGGCATCCAGCGCAGGCCGGCGACCTCGCGCTGCCGGTCAGCTATCGCTTCGAGCCGGGCGCCGAGGACGACGGCGTCACCGTGCACGTGCCGGTCGACGTCCTCGCCCGGCTCGGCGGCGAGGAGTTCGCCTGGCAGGTGCCCGCGCTGCGCGAGGAACTCGTCATCGCGCTCATCCGGTCGCTGCCGAAGGAGCTGCGCCGCAACTTCGTGCCGGCCCCGGACACCGCCCGCGAGGTGCTCGCCGCGCTCACGCCCGGGCAGGAGCCGCTGCTCGACGGCGTGCAGCGCGAGTTGCAGCGCCGCACCGGCGTCCTCGTCCCGATCGCCGCGTTCGACCTGGCGAAGCTCCCGTCCCACCTGCGGGTGACGTTCGCCGTCGAGGACGCGGACGGGACGGAGGTGGCGCGCGGCAAGGATCTCGCGGCGTTGCAGGAGCGGCTCGCCGCCCCGGTGCGCGACGCGGTTGCCGCTGCGGTCGCCGGCGAGCTGGAACGCACCGGCATGCAGGCTTGGCCGGCAGACCTGGACGAGCTGCCGCGGCAGGTCGAGCGCAGCAGCGGCGGGCATCTGGTTCGCGCCTTTCCCGCGCTCGTCGCGTACGGCGAGGGCGTCGCAATCCGGGCGTTCGCGACGGAGACCGACCAGGCGTCCGCGATGCGCGGCGGCACGCGGCGGCTGCTGCGGCTTGTGCTGCCCTCGCCCGGCAAGGCCGTCGAGCGGACGCTGTCCGCGCGTGCCCGGCTCGTCCTCGGCACGAACCCGGACGGCTCGCTCGGCGCGCTGCTCGACGACTGCGCCGACGCCGCGGTCGATGCGCTGACTCCCGCGCCCGCGTGGACGCATGCCGAGTTCGAGGCGCTGCGCGCGCACGTCGGCGCCGACCTGATAGCGACGACCCGGGCCATCGTGACCCTCGTCGAACGCGTCCTCGCCGCGGCGCACGAGGTTCGGCTCGCGTTGCCCGAGGACCCGCCGAAGCCGCAGGCCGAGGCGATCGACGACATCAGGGCGCAGTTCCGCGGCCTGCTGCCGTCCGGCTTCGTCGCGGCGACCGGACGTGCTCGGCTCGCGGACCTCGCCCGCTACGTCACCGCGATCGGCCGGCGCCTCGAGCGGCTGCCCCGAGACGTCGACACCGACCGCGGCCGGATGCTGCGCGTGCACGCCGTCCAGGGCGAGTACGACGACCTCGTCCGCGCGCTGCCGAAGGGCCGCGCGGCCGCCGACGACGTGCGCGCCATCGGCTGGCAGATCGAGGAGCTGCGGGTCAGCCTGTGGGCGCAGCAGCTCGGCACGCCCCGACCGGTCAGTGAGCGACGCATATTCCGCGCAATCGACGCGATCCGCCTCTAATCGGCTGCGCAAGGCGCGTATAGCACGACTACCGGTTGAAGCCTGCCGGAATCTTGCTAGCGTGCGGAGCGCAAGCCGTCGGAGCGGTCCCTTCGGTGCGCTGATCCTGGCGTTCGGGACCGCCGTAGCGTTCCGCGGAATGTGGCTGGTTGCCCGAGCGACGTGCACTTCGCCGCTCCGGCGGTCTTGCGCCAAGCCTCACCTGTGGTGTCATGACGCCGTGACGTCCGGCTACTCGGCTACGCCGCAGGTCCGCAAGCTCGGTATCAAGGCCGGTATGCGGGTGGCCGTCGAGCATCGCCCCCGCGGGTGGCGGCTGACCGACCCGCCGTCGATCGTCGAAACGACGTCCGGGCCGGCGGACGTCCTCATCTGGTTCATCCGGGCCCAGGCCGAGCTGGCCGCCGCGGCGTCGTTCGGGCAGCGGATCTACCCCGCCGGCGCGCTGTGGATCGCGTGGCCGCGCCGGGCCGCCGGGCACGCCAGCGACGTCACCGAGAACGGCATCCGCGACGTGGTCCTGCCGCTGGGGCTCGTCGACGTGAAGGTGGCGGCGATCGACAAGGACTGGTCGGGGCTCAAGATCGTGTGGCGCCGGGAGAATCGCGGTCAGGCGCCCAGCGCCTCGACCGCCTGACGCAGCAGGGATTCGGCCTTGTGCAGCGCCGGCTCGCCGTGCCCGAACGCGGCCACCTCGACGTCGAGATCGGCGAGTCGCTGCATCGAGCGCGCCGCCTGATCTCGGTCGACGTTGCACACGCCGAGCACGACCCGGCCGAGGTGCTCGGCCACCGCGTCGCCGGTGAGCAGCACGCCGTGTTCGGGCAGATGCAGCGCGATGCTGCCATCGGTGTGCCCGGACGCGGCGAGCACATGGGCTCCGCCGCCGAACTCCAGGACGGCCCCGTCGAGGACCTCGCGGTCGACGGTGACCGGTGGTGCCGGCGCAGGATCGGTCGTCACCAGCTCGAGCATCGCCCGCTCGTCGTCGGTGAGGTTCGGCTGCGGGCCGAGCACCTCGCCGCGGATGATCGGCGCGTCGGCCTCGTGGGCGACGATCTCGATGTCGCCCCAGTCGCGGATCTCCGCGGCGGCCCCGGCGTGATCGTCGTGGAAGTGGGTGAGCACGACGCGGTCGATGTCCGACGGCGCGAGCCCGATCTCGTCCAGCGCGGCGGCGACGTCCCCGCCCGTGTCGGCCGCGCCGGTGTCGATGAGCGTCACGCTGTCCTCGTCACGCCAGAGGTAGGCCTGGAACCGCCCGAGAAGCAGGCGGTACAGGCTGCCAGTCAGTGGCTCGACCACCACGGCCGCCAGCATACCCATTTGGGCGTTTCGTCCGAATCCGGGAAAGATCTTGCTCGACCTTGTCGAATCGGGGGCTGGCCGTTCGACGCTGTGATGAGCCAGGGTTGAGGCCTGGCCGGACCCGAAGGAGAGCTGCGATGCGCGTCATGGTGCTGGTGAAGGGCGACGAGGCGTACGAGGCGGGCCGGATGCCGACGACTGAGGAACTCGCCGAGATGGGCAAGTTCAACGAGGAGCTGGTCAAGGCCGGCGTCATGCTTGCCGGGGAGGGGCTGGCCAAGTCGTCCGAGGGAAAGCGGGTGCGCTTCGACGGCAAGAAGGCCACGGTCATCGACGGCCCGTTCACCGAGACGAAGGAACTCGTCGCGGGGTACTGGATCTGGGAGGTCGCCTCGCTCGAGGAGGCCGCCGAATGGCTCAAGCGCTCGCCGTTCCAGGACACCACCGTCGAGATCCGGCGGGTGTTCGAGGCGGAGGACTTCGGTGACGAGTTCACCCCGGAGCTGCGCGATGCCGAGCAGCGGCTGCGCGACGAGGCCGCGTCCCGCGAGCAATGATCACCCCACGAAATCGCTCCGCAAGGAATGCTCCGCGATTTCGCAGGGACCCTGAGTGACGGATCCGCGGCCCGGCGTCCAGCGCACGATCGAGGCCGTCTGGCGCATGGAGGCCGCCCGGCTGATCGCCGGGCTCGCGCGAGTGGTGCGCGACGTCGGACTCGCCGAGGACCTCGCGCAGGACGCGCTGGTCGCCGCGCTCGAACAGTGGCCCGAGTCAGGCGTCCCGGACAACCCGGGCGCCTGGCTGATGGCCGTCGCGCGGCGCCGCGGCGTCGACACCATTCGCCGCCGGGTGACGCTCGAGCGCAAGGTCGAGGAGCTCGGCCGCGACCTCACGGAATCCGAAGATCCGATGGACGAGATAGAGATCGAGCCGACCGTGCAGGACGACGTGCTCCGGCTGATGTTCACGGCCTGCCACCCGGTGCTGTCGCCCGAGGCACGGGTGGCGCTGACGCTCAGGATGATCGGCGGTCTGACCACGGAGGAGATCGCGCGCGCGTTCGTGGTGCCCGTCCCGACGATGGCGCAGCGGATCGTCCGGGCGAAGAAGGCGCTCGCCGATGCCGGCGTGCCGTTCGAGATCCCGCCCGTTCCCGAGCTCGCCGATCGGCTCTCGTCGGTGCTCGAGGTCGTGTACCTCGTCTTCAACGAGGGCTACACGGCGACGTCCGGCTCGACGTGGACCCGGCCCGCGCTGTGCGCCGAGGCGATGCGACTCGGGCGGATCCTGTGCGGGCTGGCGCCGGGCGAGCCCGAGGCGTTCGCGCTGGTGGCATTGCTGGAGATCCAGGCGTCGCGGCTGCGGGCCCGGGTGGCTTCGGACGGGTCGCCGATCACGCTGCTCGACCAGGACCGGTCGCGGTGGGATCGCGTCCTGATCAACCACGCGTTGCGGGCACTCGACCACGCCTCGGCGCTGGGCGGGTCCGGGCCGTACGTGTTGCAGGCCTCGATCGCGGCCTGTCACGCGCGGGCGAACGTCGCCTCCGAGACGGATTGGGAGCGAATCTCGTCGCTGTACGCGTCGCTCGCCGCCGAGACCGGTTCGCCGATCGTCGAGCTGAACCGGGCGGTCGCGGTGGCGATGGCGTCCGGGCCGGCGGCCGGGCTGGAGATCGTAGACGGGCTGCGTGACGATCCGGCGCTGAGCGCGTATCACCTGCTGCCGTCGGTGCGCGGCGATCTGCTGTTCAAGCTCGGCCGGCGCGACGAAGCGCGCGTCGAGTTCGAGTCGGCTGCCGCGATGACGGCCAACGAGCAGGAGCGCAAGCTGTTGCTCGCGCGCGCCGCCGCCTGCTGATCAGGCAGAGCACTACGACGAACCTTGCGCTGCTCTGCCCGCAGGGAGCCCATATCAGAACGGCGGGGGCTCGGGGTCGGGCTCGGTCGGCTCATCCAGCGGTTGCTCGCTGGGTGGCGGGGTTGGTTCGGGGACCGGGTATTGGCCGGGTGGGGAGCGGTAGTGGTGGCCGGTGGGGCTGGTCCAGGTGAGTTCGTCGGCGGGGTCGCCGGTGACTGTCCAGCCGCCTTCGTGTTTGAGGCGGTGGTGGTGTTCGCACAGTGCCTGGCAGTTGCCCGGCGCGGTGACGCCGCCGGGCTGGCCGTAGGGGGTCTGGTGGTCGAGGTGGCAGCGCCGGGCTGGGCGGCTGCAGCCGGGGAAGCGGCAGCGGCGGTCGCGGGCGATGAGGAAGTCGGTGAGGTCCTGCGGTGGCCGGTAGGTGGTCTGGCCGTGGTCGAGGAGCCGTCCGGCGGGGTCGGTGAGCAGCCGCCGCCAGGTGCCGGTCGGGTCGAAGGCCAGCGCGCGGGCCATCGCGGCGGGGATCGGGCCGTAGCCGTCCAGTTCGCCGGGTTGTTCGTCGAGGCCGAGCAGGGTGGTGGCGGCCACGGTGACCTGCACGGCTGGTCGGCGGCCCTGCTGGCTCGGTAGCGACGCGCCGCTCAGTGCGGCGGAGGCCAGCGCCACGAGGGCGTCGGCGCGGCGCTGG
Organism: uncultured Actinomycetota bacterium; assembly: GCA_963797455.1. Lineage (GTDB taxonomy): Bacteria > Actinomycetota > Actinomycetes > Mycobacteriales > Jatrophihabitantaceae > Jatrophihabitans. Next base: position 449,336 of record CAWCPK010000003.1, read on the forward strand.
TCGGCGCTGCGCTGCTCGCCGGGCAGTTTGCCGGCGGCGATCGCGTTCAGGGTGGTCATCAGGGTGGCGGCGCCCTCGGCCGGGAGCAGCGCCCACAGTTCGGCCATCCCGTCCGCGACCGGGCGCACGCAGACGCGGCGGTCCTCGAGCGCGGCCTGGTGCCGCTCCTCGGCCTGGCGCGGATCCACGGCGAGCACCGCGCGCTGCACGGCGGCGCGGAACGCCGCCACCGTCTGCCGGCCCGCCCCGGCCAGCACCCGGTGCTCGACCGTGGCGGCGAGCTCGTCGCTGAGCGGCGCGATCGCATCGCTGAGCACCGTGGCGTGCCGGGCGGTGATCTGGCCGGCCTCGAGCAACGCGAGCGTGCCCGGTAGCCGGCGCACCAACTCCTCGGCCAGCTGCAGCTTCGCCATCACCGACGAGGGCGCCAGCCGCAGCGCAGCGCCGACCTCGGCCGCGGCCAGCTCGCGGGTCAGCTCGTCCGCACCTGGCGGGATCATCGCGGCCAGCAGCCGCGCCTGCTGCGCGTCGGCCCAGCCCGACAGCCGCTGCAACCCGGCCAGCGCGTCGACCCGAGCGGCCTCGGACAACCCGAAGGCATCCAGCGGCCACAACGGCGCGGCAGCGGCAACCGCCGCCACCGCGTCCAGATCAGTCGCCCCGCTCATATGTTCGACTCTACGGACAGGGTCTGACAAAACCGGGCGGATCAGGCGAACCGATTGGGAAGAATTCTCGACCCGGCGAATTCGCGCTCGGCGAGCCACGCAATCGCAAACGGGCGACGCGGAACAACCCGCCGATCAACGTCCCGTCGATGCGCTCTCCGAGAGGCGCAACCGGCTGGACCGCCGAGACGCCGGACCGGCTACTCGGCCACCTTCAGGACGTCGGACACGTCCCGACGCGGCGTGCGCACGAGCTCGGACGCCGGCCCGCCGGGGTAGCCGACGCGGAGCATCATCTGCGGGAAGCCGACCCAGCCCATGACCCGCTGCACGCGGGTCCGGAACTCGGCGAAATCGACGGCCTGGCTCAGCGGGCAGGTGGCGATGCCGCGCAGTTCCGCCTCGATCATCAGCCGCATCATCGCCCGCCCCGCCTCCAGGTGGTCCAGGCGATTGTCGAAGTCGGTCAACATCACCGCGATGAGCGGCCGCTCGTCCACATCGCGCGCGATCAGCTGCCGCCCGGGGACGCCCATCTCGAAGTCCCGGAGCGGCACATCGGTGTGCCGCGGCTGGTCGGCGGGCACGTGCGGGATCGCCTCGACCGGCACGCCGTCGACGAGCGCGTGGACGTCCGGGTCGCGCACCCACCGGTTCATCTCGTCCATGTAGGCCTGGTCGTCGCGCTCGACCCGGTCGGCCCAGCTCACCGCGACAGCGAGATCGATCCGCTCGTCCTCGCGCATCGGGAAGTCCACCCGCGCTCCGGCGCCGCTGCCGGCGGCCTGCAATGCCTCGACGGCCTCGGCGGAAACCTCCCGACCGGCGAACGGACGCCGGTCGCTGCGCCGGCGTAGGGCGGCGTCCAGCTCGGCCAGCGTCCGCTCATCCGGCTCCTGGACACCGACCGGACGGAAGACCGCGAGCGTGTCGGGGTGTCTGGAGTCAGGCAGCACCGCCGTCGAGACCTGCAAGCCGGCGCCCCGCAGCGCGAGTTCGGTGAGGTGCAGCGCGGCGCCGCAGCTGAGCAGCAGGGAGTGCCCGTCCGGGTCGGCCACCTCCAGCTGCCGGGTGCGGTCGGCCAGCAGCAGCAGGCCGTCGTCGGTAAGCCGCCACGCCCACGGCTGGGTGTTATGGATGGACGGTGCCCGCACGGCAACCGCCAGGGCGGCCTCCACCGTTGCGCGGTCCAGGCCGGTGCTCACCCCCAGCACGATACGCAGCATCCGCGCCGCGACACGCCCGGATGGCCGAAACAGGACTAGACGTGACGGACCGCGCGTACGACCATGAACGCGAGCCCCGGAGGTGTGCATGGAACCATCCGTCTCAACCCCCACCGAACTCGACGCGGTGCGGCTCAGGCGTGCGGAACTACGCGAGACCATCAATCTCATGGAAGCCGCGCTGGCGGCTCCGGCGCGGGGGCGGGCGGTGGTGTGGGGCGAGGTGGTCCACGCCTCGCTGATGATGATCGCCGACGACTTCGGGGCGCACGTCGAGGTCACCGAGGGCCCGGGCGGGCTGCACCAGGCGATCCTCGCCGGCGACATCCGGCTGGCCAACGCCGTCGAGGCGCTCACCACGGAGCACGGGCAGATCGCCGAGGAGATCGCGGGCCTGGTCGCCGACAGCCAGGCGCCGGTCACCCCGACCGACACCGACGACCTGCGCGAACGTGCGACCCGGTTGCTGGGCCACCTGGTCCGGCACCGGCAGCGCGGCGCCGACCTGATCTACGAGGCCTACGCGACCGACGTCGGCGGCTGCGACTAGCGCTTCGCTACTCCGCCAACTCCGCGTCGAGGTCGATCTCGGTCGGTTTGACGTGCACCCGGTCGGGATGCAGGAACACGAACCGCTTGTAGGTCCAGAAGCGGAAGATCGTCCCGATCCCGATCGTCACCAGGTTGATGAAGAAGACCATCCTGCTGCCGTGCCCGTACCCGAGCGGGTAGACGAACAGCGCGATGACCAGCTCGGAGAAGATCAGCGTGATCAGGTTGATGCCGAAGAAGTAGGACGTCTCGCGGGCCAGCCCGGTTCGGGCCCGGTGCGAGAACGACAGGTAGCGGTTGCCGAAGTAGGCGAACGTCGTCGAGAGCGCCGTCGACGCCGCCTTGGCCTTCAACGCCCCGTGCGGCGCGAGCCAGGTGAACACCCCGATGTCGATCACCAGCGCGAACGCGCCGACGGCTCCGAACGCCGTCAGTTCCTTGAGCAGGATTCGCCACGAGGAGCGCAGGTACTCGCGCAGCGATGGACGAATGACGGTCATAGCAGCCCGGACACTACCCGCCGGGCAGGCCCGGGGCGTGGGCCCCGCACAGCTCGAAGCCAGCGTTCCCTACGCTTTGTGGGGTGCAAGCTTGGCCGATCGACGAGCGAGGCGAGGCTTGACCGTGAGCGAGCGCAGCGAGCGAACAATCAGGTGCAGGCTCTGCCGATCAAACGAGCGAGGCGAGGCTTGACCGTGAGCGAGCGCTAGCGAGCGAACAATCGGTGCAGGCTCTGCCGATCAAACGAGCGAAGCGAGGCTTGATCGTGGACCAGCGCACCGGGTTGCCCGTCGTCGGCATGGTGGGCGCCGGCCAACTGGCGAGGATGACCCACCAGGCGGCCATCGCGCTCGGCCAGTCGCTGCGCATCCTCGCCGACTCGCCGGACGACGGCGCGGCGCTCGTCGCGGCCGACATCATGGTCGGCGACTTCCGGTCGCTGGACGATCTGCGCGCCTTCGCGCGGGGGTGCGACGTCATCACCTTCGACCACGAACACGTGCCGACCGAGCACATTGCCGCGCTGGCCGCGGACGGCGTCGCGATCCATCCCGGCGCGGAGGCGTTGCGCTTCGCGCAGGACAAGCAGGCGATGCGGCAGCGGCTGACCGAGCTCGGCATCCCGGGCCCGCACTGGGCGCCGGTGGCCGACCCGGCCGGGCTCGAGGCATTCGCGGATGAGGTCGGGTGGCCCGTCGTCCTCAAGGCGACCCGCGGCGGTTACGACGGCAGGGGCGTGTGGGTCGTCAACGACGCCGTCGAGGCGCGTGACGTCCTTGCCTCCGGCACGCCGCTCATCGCCGAGCAGCACGTCGAGATCCGGCGCGAGCTGGCGGCCGACGTCGCGCGTTCGCCGTTCGGGCAGGGCGCGGTGTGGCCGGTCGTCGAGACAGTGCAGCGCGACGGGATCTGCGTCGAGGTCATCGCGCCCGCGCCCGACCTGGACGCCGATACTCGCCGAGCAGGCCCAGGCGCTCGCACTGCGCATCGCCGGCGAGCTCGGGGTCACCGGCGTCCTCGCCGTCGAGCTGTTCGAGACGCCGGACGGGTTGTTGGTCAACGAGCTCGCGATGCGCCCGCACAACTCCGCGCACTGGACGATCGAGGGGTCCCTGACCTCGCAGTTCGAGCAGCACCTGCGCGCGGTGCTCGACTACCCGCTCGGCTCGACGGCGCAGACCGTGCCGGTCGTCGTGATGGCCAACCTGCTGGGCGGTTCAGATGATGTCGTGCCCAAGGGCATCGACGAGCGCATCCATCACCTGATGGCGCGCTGGCCGGACGTGAAGATCCACCTGTACGGCAAGCAGTTCCGTCCCGGCCGCAAGGTCGGGCACGTCACCGCGCTGGGCACGGATCTCGACGACGTCCGGCGCCGCGCGACCGACGCCGCCGACTACCTGATGAACGGAGACCCCGCATGACGCAGGTCGGGATCATCATGGGCTCGGACTCCGACTACGAGGTGATGTCCGCGGCGCGGCCGAGGCGCTTGACCGAGTTCGGCGTCGCGCACGAGGTGCGGGTCGTCTCGGCGCACCGCACGCCGCTGGGCATGGCCGAGTACGCGCAGCAGGCGGCCGGCCGGGGGCTGAAAGTGATCATCGCAGGCGCCGGCGGAGCGGCACACCTGCCCGGCATGGTCGCCGCGCTCACGACGCTGCCGGTCATCGGGGTGCCGGTCCCGCTCAAGTACCTCGACGGGATGGACTCGCTGCTCTCGATCGTCCAGATGCCGGCCGGCGTCCCGGTGGCGACGGTGTCGATCGGCGGGGCGCGCAACGCCGGGCTGCTCGCCGTCCGGATCCTGGCGACGGCCGACCCCGAACTCGCCGCGAAGATGGCCGCGTTCCAGCAGGACCTCGCTGCCACCGCAAAGGCGAAGGACGCCGCGTTGCAGGAGCGCCGCGCCGAGTGACGGACCTTCTCGGGCCCAAGATCAGGGTCATCCCCGACGGCGTCGGACCAGCTACGTCCGTACGCTGGCGAAATGAGGCCGGCCGCAGTTCGTGAGCGGCTGCGTTCCCGCAAAGTTCAACTCGCCCTCGCCATCGTCGCGCTGCTCGCCCTTGGCGGCATCTTCCTGGGCATCGCGGCGGCGAGCAGCGACATCCGGGTCAGCTCCCGATTCGTCACCGGGACGCCGGAGAACGGCAAGCGCGTCGAGCTCGACACTTCGCTCTATCTGCCCGCGTCGACGCCTGCGCCGGCGATCCTGCTGTCCCAGGGGTTCGGGGGCGACAAGCACTCGCTGGACAGCGAGGCGCGCAAGCTCGCCGGGCACGGCTACGTCGTCCTCGCCTACAGCGCGCGCGGCTTCGGGCTCTCCGGCGGGTTGATCCATTTCGCGTCGCCGCGCTACGAGGTGCGCGACGGCCGGCTGCTGATCGACTACCTGGCAGGCCTGCGGCAGGTCGAACGGGTCGACGGGAAGCCGCAGATCGCCACGGCCGGGGCGTCCTACGGCGGCGCCCTCTCGCTGCTGATCGCCGCGGCGGATCACCGCGTCGGGGCGGTGGCCGCCGACATCACCTGGAACGATCTCTCGCACGCCCTCTTCCCGAACTTCGCCGGCCCCGGCCCCGGAGTGTTCAAGAAGCTGTGGGCCGGTGAGCTGTTCGCGGGCGCCTTCCCCGAGGCCGCACCCGGGCAACCGGCCGCGCGCGCTTCGGTCGGCTGCGGACGCTTCGCCCCGGACGTCTGCGCCGCCTACGAGGCCTCGGCCGCCGCCGGCGCGCCCGACGCCGCCATGCGCAGCCTGATGCGGCAGGCCAGCCCGGCGGCCGTCCTCGACAAGATCACCGCTCCGACGCTGCTCACCCAGGGCGAGGACGACTCGCTGTTCCCGCTCAGCGAGGCGGACGCCAACGCCCGCGGCATCGCGGCGCACGGCACGCCGGTGCGCGTGGTGTGGCGCGCTGGTGGCCACGACGCACCGGGCTTCGGTGCCGGCACGGTCGTCGGCGAGGCCAGCTCATGGTTCGCCGACGTCTTCTCCGCCGGGCCGGTAGACGCCGCGCAGCGCTTCCGGTTCAGCGAGCAGGGCGCGGTCGTGTCCGCGGCCACCGGCAGCGTTGCCGAGCAGACCCTGCAGGCCGACGGCTACCCCGGTGTCGCGGGTACGCCGCGCAGCACCCGCACGGTGCAGGTGAGCGGCGCGCCGCAGGCCATCTCGGCGCCCGCGGGCGGGTCGCCGGCGGCCATCACCTCGATACCCGGTCTCGGCGCGGCGGGCCAGTTCGGCCAGGAGTTCGTCGGTGGCGCCGCGCCGGCCGGCCAGACGGCAACCTTTGTCTCGACGAAGCTGCAAGACGACCTCGTCATCGCCGGCGAGCCGATCGTCCGGCTGGTCGTCACGTCGCAGTCGACGCAGGACGTCACGCTGTTCGCCGGGCTGCGCGACCTCGCGCCCGATGGCCAGCAGCGACTGCCGGAAGGGCTCGTTTCCCCGGTGCGGCTCACCGGCATGCGTCCCGGTGTGCCACGAACCGTGACCGTGCGGCTGCCGTCGGTCGTGCGCAACGTCGAGGCCGGGCACCGCCTCGTGCTCACCATCAGCACGACCGACTTCGGCTACGCCCTGCCGACCGACCCGCGCAGCTACACGGTTGCGCTGGCGCGCGGCACGACACCGGTCACGATTTCGACGCTCGCCGGCACGCCCATCAATCCGGGCCATCCGGTGGCGTGGCTGCTCGTGGGCGGGGCGGTCAGCCTCCTGATCGGCGGTGCGGTCGCGTTCGTGATCATCCGGCGCCGGCTCGTCCTGAAGGCCGATGCGTCTCTTGCCGACGTCCCGGTGAGCATCGCGTCGCTCGTGAAGGAGTACGCCGGCGGCTATCGCGCGGTGGACGACGTCAGCTTCCGCGTCGAGCGTGGTCAGGTCGTCGGGCTGCTCGGGCCCAACGGCGCCGGGAAGACGACGGTCCTGCGGGTGCTCGTCGGGCTTATCACCCCGACCAACGGCGTGGTGCACGTCTTCGGCCAGCCCGTCGTGCCCGGCGCCGCGGTGCTGGCGCGGGTGGGCGCGTTCATCGAAGGGCCGGGCTTCCTGCCGCACCTGACGGGGCGCGAGAACCTGCGCCTCTTCTGGGCGGCGACCGGCCGGCCGGAGGACGAGGCGGAGTTCGGCCTCGCGCTGGACATCGCCGGGCTCGGCGCCTCCGTCGATCGTCGGGTGCGCGCGTACAGCCACGGCATGCGGCAGCGCCTCGGCATCGCGCAGGCGATGCTCGGCCTGCCCGAGGTGCTCGTTCTGGACGAGCCGACGAACGGGCTCGACCCGCCGCAGATCGCCGAGATGCGCGAGGTGCTGCAGGACTACGCGCGCACCGGACGCACCGTGCTGGTGTCGAGTCACCTGCTCGCCGAGGTGGAGCAGACCTGCACGCACGTGGTCGTCATGCACAAGGGACGCCTGATCGCGGCCGGCGCGACGGAGGCGATCGCGGGGGCCGGTGGCCTGCAACTGTCCGTCGCCGACCCCACCGAGGCGTCCCGGGTGCTCGCCGCCGCCGGCATCCGCGCCGAGCTGGTGCCGGCCCGCCGCGCGCTCGAGGACGTCTTCCTCGACCTGATCGGAGCGGACGAGTGAGCGAGCGAGAGCTCTCCAAGGTCGCGCCGACGCGGCGCGGAATCCACGACCGCCTGTCGCAGCAGGAGGCCGGCCGCGCTCCGCAGTTCGACCCCGGGCACACGCTGCGGCTGCGTGTCGAGTTCGCCCGCCAGCTCAAGCGGCGCCGCACGCAGATCGCGTTCGGACTGCTGATCGTCTTGCCGATCATCATCGCGATCGCGTTCCAGGTGGGCGGCGGCGCGGGCAGTGGCGCCCCGCAGCTCGTCGGCCTGGCGAACTCCGGCGGCTTCAACTTCGCGCTGTTCACCGAGTTCGCGTCGGTCGGGTTCCTGCTCGTCGTGCTGGTGGCGCTGTTCTGCGGCGACACGGTGGCGAGCGAGGCGAGCTGGTCGTCGCTGCGCTACCTGCTCGCCCAGCCGGTGCCGCGCTCGCGGCTGCTGCGCCAGAAGCTCATCGTCGCCGGATCGCTGTGCGTCGCGGCCAACGCCGTGCTGCCGCTGTGGGCCTTCGCGGTCGGCGGGATGTTCTTCGGCTGGTCGCCGGCCCGCTCGCCGATCGGTGGCTCGTTCGGCACCGGCGCGTCGTCGTGGCGACTGGTGATCATCGTCGCCTACATCTGCGGCCAGCTGATCGTGGTTGCGGCGCTCGCCTTCCTGCTCAGCGTCAGCGTCGACAACCCCCTCGGCGCGGTGGGCGGAGCCGTGATGCTCGTGGTCGTCTCGAACATCCTCGACCAGATCACCGCGCTGGACCCGTACCGGCAGTACCTGCCGACCCACTTCCAGTACGCCTGGGTCGACACGCTGAGCTCGCCGATCAGGTGGGACGACATGATCCGCGGCACGGGGCTCGCGGTTGCCTACGCGGCGGTGTTCCTCGGCTACGCGTGGCTGCGCTTCGACCGCAAGGACATCACGTCCTGACCCGCGACTAACCGGCAGTGCGGCGGCGGGCGCGGTAGGCGGCGACGTTCGCGCGGTTGCCGCAGCCCTTGTCGCAGAACCGGCGCGAGCGGTTCTTGGACAGATCGACGAGCACGTTGCGGCAGTCGTCGCCGGCACACACCCGCAGCCGGTCGAGTTCACCGGTGCGGATGACGTCGACGAACGCCATCGCTGCCTCGACCGCCATCCGGTCCGCGAGTGGCTGGTCGGGCGAGGTCGCGTGCAGGTGGTAGTCCCACCCGTCGTGCTTGACGAGCCGCGGCAGCGCACTCGCCTCGCGCAGCAATCGGTTCACGATCTCGACCGCGCCGTCCACGTCCTCGTACCAGACCTGGCGCAGCCTCGGACGCAGGGCCTGCACCGCCTCCAGCTCGGCCGACGTATGCCGCCGCGAGCCCGTCCAGCCCCACTCCGCGACGAACGCGTCGAGACCCGCCAGATCGTCCAGGCCGCCGTCGTCCTCGGTATTGACCAGCGCCGCGGCGGCGGCGAGCGCGACCTCGGTGTCATGAGCAAATAACACGTTGACTCCTGTCGGTCGCACCGAGTAGCGTAACCAGTATAGGGGGTTTAGCTCATTACGGAGGGACGATGCGGGCAACCACTGCCGGGCTCGGGCTGGCCGTTCTCTCGGCGGCCACCTTCGGCACGTCCGGCTCGTTCGCCGCCTCGCTGATGGCTGCGGGCTGGTCGCCGGCCGCCGCCGTCACCGCACGCATCGGCATCGCCGCGCTGGTCCTGACGATCCCGGCGCTCGTGCAGCTGCGCGGGCAGTGGACGCTCCTGCGGCGCAGCCTCGGCGCCGTCATCGGCTACGGCGTGTTCGCGGTGGCCGGCGCCCAGCTGTTCTTCTTCAACGCGGTCGGGCACCTGTCCGTCGGGGTCGCGCTGCTGCTCGAGTACTCCGGCACGCTGCTCGTCGTCGCCTGGGTGTGGCTGCGGCACGGCCACCGGCCACGCAAGCTGACCATCGCCGGGGCCGCCGTCGCCATCATCGGGCTGGTGCTCGTCCTCGATCTCACCGGCAGCCAACGCGTCGACGTGGTCGGCGTCCTGTGGGGACTGGGCGCCGCGACCGGGTTGGCCGTGTACTTCATCGTCTCCTCGCACAGCGACGGCCGGCTGCCCCCGATCGCCATGGCGTGGGCGGGGCTCACGGTCGGCGCGGTCCTGCTGCTGCTCGCCGGGCTGACGGGCGTCGTGTCGTTGCAGGCCTCCACTGCCGACGCCGACTTCGCCGGGCATCGGACCAGCTGGCTGCTGCCGATCGTCGGGCTCTCGCTGGTCGCCGCAGTAGTTGCCTACACCGCGGGGATCGGTGCCGCCCGCCGGCTCGGCGCGCGGCTGTCCTCGTTCGTCGGACTCGCCGAGGTGCTGTTCGCCGTGCTGTTCGCGTGGGCGCTGCTCGGGCAGCGGCCGAGCCTGCTGCAGGGCGTCGGCGGCGTGGTCGTCCTGATCGGCATCTCGCTCGTGAAGGCCGACGAACGCGAGGAGCGCCTCGTCGTGGCGCCCGAGCCCGAGCTGGAGCGCGCCGTCTAAGGTCAGCCCGTGAGCGAGCGCAGCGAGCGAACAATTGGGCACGGGCTTTGCCGATCAAACGAGCGAAGCGAGGCTTGATCGTGACGCGGACGGTCGTCGTTGCGGCGGAGCGGCTGGAGCGCTGGCTGGCCGGCTTCCCCGAGCGGCACGGCGCGACGCGGACGATCACCGGTGCCGCGGTCGTCGAGCTCGTCGGCGCGGACGGCGCGCACGCCTGGATCGACGTCCCGTTCCCGCCGTTGACCGGCGATCTTGTCGAGCACGTCGGTTCGCAGCCGGCGGGTGGGCGTGCTGCTCGTCCGGCGTGGCGGGCACGCGATCGGCGTCTTCGAGGGCGCCGCGCTCGTCGCGTCCAAGGTCGACTCGCGCTACGTGCAGGGGACGACGAAGGCCGGCGGGTCCTCGCAGAAGCGGTACGCGCGCCGGCGTGCCAACCAGGCCACCGCGTCCTTCGCCGATGCCGCGGACATCGCCGCGCGCATCCTCGGCGGCGAGCGGCTCGACGCGCTGGTCGCCGGTGGTGACCGGGAGGCGGTGCGGGCGGTGCTCGCCGACCCGCGGCTGAGCCAGCTGAAGCCGACCGGCCCGTGGCTGGAGGTCAAGGACCCGAAGCTGAAGGTGCTCGCCGCGACGCCCGAGCAGTTCCGGGCCGTCCGGATCCGCCTCGACCCGTGACCCCGGTGCGGGCTGCCCGGAGACTCTGGTAGGCAGAACGGTATGTCGAAGACGCCTCTGACCGAGCGCCCGGCCTGGGCGGCCCTGTGGAGACACCACGGCGAGATCGCCGAACGCCACCTGCGCGACCTGTTCGCCGCCGACCCGGGCCGCGGCGAGCGGCTGGCCGCCGAGGCGTGCGGCATCTACCTCGACTACTCGAAGAACCGGGTCACCGACGACACGCTGCGGCTGCTCCTGCGGCTGGCCGACGAATCGGGCCTGCGCGAGCGCATCGACGCCATGTTCTCCGGCGAGAAGATCAACATCACCGAGGACCGCGCCGTTCTGCACATCGCGCTGCGCGCGCCCAAGAGCGCCAACATCGAGGTCGACGGCCTCAACGTCGTGCCCAACGTCCACGAGGTGCTCGGCCGGATGGCCGAGTTCGCCGAGACGGTCCGCTCCGGCAACTGGCTCGGGCACACCGGCAAGCCCATCACCAACATCGTCAACATCGGCATCGGCGGCTCGGACCTCGGCCCGGTGATGGCCTACGAAGCACTGCGGCACTACAGCGCCCGCGAGCTCACCTTCCGCTTCGTCTCCAACGTGGACGGGACGGACTTCGCCGAGGCCACCCGCGACCTCGACCCGGCCGAGACGCTGTTCGTCGTCTCGTCCAAGACGTTCACGACGCTCGAGACGATGACCAACGCGGGCACCGCCCGCGACTGGCTGGTCGAGGCGCTCGGCGACCCGTCCGCGGTCGCGAAGCACTTCGTCGCGGTGTCCACCAACACCGATGCGGTCGGCGAGTTCGGCATCGACGTCATGAACATGTTCGGCTTCTGGGACTGGGTCGGCGGCCGCTACTCGATGGACTCGGCCATCGGGCTCTCGACGATGATCGCCATCGGCCCGGACGCGTTCGGCGAGCTGCTCGCCGGCTTCCACGAGATGGACGAGCACTTCCGCACCGCGCCGTTCGAGTCGAACCTGCCGGTGCTGCTCGGCATGCTGACCGTCTGGTACGCCGACTTCTTCGACGCGCAGACGCAGGCGGTGCTGCCCTACGACCAGTACCTCGAGCGGTTCCCGGCCTACCTGCAGCAGCTGACGATGGAGTCCAACGGCAAGCACGTCACGCTCGCCGGCGAGACCGTCGGGTACGCGACCGGGCCGGTCTACTGGGGCGAGCCGGGCACCAACGGGCAGCACAGCTTCTACCAGCTGATCCACCAGGGCACCGGGCTGATCCCGGCCGACTTCATCGGCTTCACGCACTCGCTCAACCCGCTCGCCTCAGCAAATGGACGCAGTCACCACGATCTGCTCACCGCAAACGTCTTCGCGCAGGGCGAGGCGCTCGCGTTCGGCAAGACGCCCGAGCAGGTGCGCGCCGAAGGCACCGAGGACTGGCTCGTCCCGCACCGGGTCTTCGAGGGCAACCGGCCGTCCAACACGCTGCTGCTCGACCGGCTCACGCCGCACGCGCTCGGCACGCTCGTCGCCCTCTACGAGCACAGTGTCTTCACGCAGGGCACGATCTGGTCCGTCAACTCCTTCGACCAGTGGGGCGTCGAGCTCGGCAAGGTGCTGGCCAAGCAGGTGGCCGGCGAGCTGTCGGCAACCGACGACCCGGAGCTCGCGCACGACAGCTCCACGAACGCACTCATCCGCCGGTATCGCGCGGCAGCGCGAAATTCGGCATAGCCGCGCTGCCCGTAAGGAGACCTGACGATGCAACTCGGGATGATCGGCCTGGGCCGGATGGGCGCCAACATCACGCGGCGCATCATGCGCGACGGGCACACCGCGGTCGCCTACGACAGCCACGCCGACAGCGTGGCCGCGCTCGCGGGCGAGGGCGCTGCCGGAGCGCGCACGCTCGAGGAGTTCGTCCAGAAGCTCGAAACGCCCCGCGTGGCCTGGGTGATGGTCCCCGCGGGCGTCACCGGCGCGGTGGTCACGCAGCTCGCGGAGCTGATGGAGCCAGGCGACATCATCATCGACGGCGGCAACTCCAACTACCGCGAGGACATCGATCGCGCCGCGGAGCTGAAGCCGAACGGCATCCACTACGTGGACATCGGGACGAGCGGCGGTGTGTGGGGTCTCGAGCGCGGCTACTGCCTGATGATCGGCGGCGAGGACGAGGTGATCGCGCACCTCGACCCGCTGCTTCGCTCCATCGCGCCGGGCCTCGGCGACATCGAGCGCACGCCGGGGCGCACCGGCGATCCGGCGCCCGAGGAGCAGGGCTACCTGCACTGCGGACCGAACGGCGCCGGGCACTTCGTGAAGATGGTCCACAACGGCATCGAGTACGGCATGATGGCCGCCTACGCCGAGGGGCTGAACGTTCTCTTCCATGCCGATGCGGGCACCGAGACGCAGGAACACTCCGCCGAGGTGACCCCGATCGACCAGCCGCAGTACTACGAGTACGTCCTCGACATCGCGAAGGTCACCGAGGTGTGGCGGCGCGGCTCGGTCGTCGCGTCCTGGCTGCTCGACCTGACCGCCGGCGCGCTGCACAGGAACCCGTCGCTCGACGGGCTGGCCGGCCGGGTCTCGGACTCCGGCGAGGGCCGCTGGACGGTCAAGGCCGCGATCGACGAGGGCGTCCCGGTGCCAGTGCTGTCCGCGGCGCTGTTCGCCCGGTTCTCCAGCCGCGGCGAGGCCCTCTACGCCGATAAGCTGCTGTCGGCCATGCGCCAGGCGTTCGGCGGGCACGTCGAGCTGCCCACCGGCGAGTAGTCGATGCAGCTCAGCCTCGCGCTGCCGACCTCCGGCGCGTGGGCGACCCCGCAGAACATCGCGGCGTTCGCCCGGGACGCCGACGCGCACGGCTTCCGCGGGTTGTGGACGTTTCAGCGCTGGCTGGCCACCGACGACCTCGCCGGCGTGTATCAGAGCGTCCTCGACCCGGTCGTCGCGCTCGGTTTCGCCGCGGCCGTGACGCAGCGGGTCCGGCTCGGGCTGGCGGTCGTCAACGGGCCGTTTTACTCCCCGGTCGCGCTGGCCAAGCAGTTCGCGGCGCTCGACGTGCTGTCCGCCGGCCGGTTGGATGCCGGCGTCGGGCTCGGCTGGTCGCCGGCCGAGTATGCGGCGGCGGGCGTCCCGATGCAGCGCCGGGGCCGCCGCTTCGACGAGTGGCTCGACTGCGTGGACGTCCTGCTCACCCGCGAGCGCGTCGAGTTCGCCGGCGAGTTCTACACCGTGCCGGCCTCGACGATCGCGCCGCTGCCCGTGCAGCGGCCCCGCCCGCCGCTGCTCATCGGCGGCAGCGCCCGGGCCGCGTTGCGCCGCGCGGGTGCGCGCGGCGACGGGTGGATCAGCAGCAGCCGCGCCTCGCTGGGCGACGTCGGCGGGGCCGTCGACGCCGTCCGCTCGGCGGCGGAGGCGGCCGGCAAGGCGCGCGACGCGGTGCGCTGCGTCGTGCGCGGGGTGACCGTGCTCCGTGACGCACCGATCGACGGCGCCGACCGCAGGCCCCTGAGCGGCTCGCTCGACCAGCTCCGCGACGACCTCGCAAGGTATGCAGGGGCCGGCGTGGACGAGGTGTTCCTCGACCTCAACTTCGACTCAGAGCGGGTCGGCAACCCGGCCGCCGACCCGGCGGTGGGCATGGAGCTCGCCGCGCGCCTGATGCCGCTCGCCGCCGAGACGTTCTAGACGCGTCCCAGCCGGGCATAACCGAGGCGTTACCGCGGTGCGGTTCGGTCCTGGTCGTGACCGGCGATCCGGCGCCGTCAGGTGGCGACGCCGTCCAGGACGCGGCGGGCAATGGCGACCGCCTCCGCGGGCGGGACGGGCGAACCGCGGGGGGCGGCGTCAGCGAGCCGGTCGACATCATCACGCAGCGGGAGGGGGACCGGCCGGTCTCCGGCGACGCGGATCGCCGCGGCGGTGCTGAGCAGGGCGGCGAGGTCGTCGGACGTGGAACCGACCGCGGCACCGACGAGCGCCGCGGTTTCGAGAGCAGTGGCGAGCGCGTAGCCGATGCTCGTCCCGGCAGCGGCCTGGATGCAGCCGAGAGCCTGCCCGACGGCAGCGTCGAGATCGCCCCGGCCCAGCAATGCGCGGGCAAGGATCGCCCTGATCAGCGGCATTTCCCGTTCGATGCCTAGCTCGCTGCCCTCGGCATCGGCGCTGCGCCCGTAGTCGACCGCGGCGTCGAGATCGCCGCTGGCGAGTGCCAAGCCCGCCGACATCGACAGCAGCACGACGCGGGCGATGCGCTTGTGGTCGGCGTGCATCGGACGCGCCTCGGCGGCGTACTCGCGGGCCTGGTCCAGCGCGCCGACCTGCCAGCAGACCATGGCGGCGGTCGGCAGCACCGCGGCGAGCTGCTCGGCGGAGCCGTCGACCCGGCACCGCGCGACCGCCTCTGCGGCGTAGCGGGCGGCTTGTGGGTCGCCGCGCTCGGACAGCACGCTGCCCAGCCCCATTGCCGCGGCGACGTACAGGTCGGTGCCGAAGGGTTCGGCGGCGGCCATGGCCCGGCGCACGTAGTCGAGCGCCTCGGCCGGCCGGTCGAGGTCGTCGAGCAGGCCGGCCACGTAGATCTGTGCGCGCGCCAGGTAGGGGTCCGGCTCGCCGGAGAACAGTTCGACCGCCGCCTGCAGATCGCGCAGTGCACGGTCGGTGTCACCGGCCCAGTAGCTGAGGTAGCCCAGCGCGTAGGTGGCGTAGCGGCTCCAGGAAGACTCGCCCGCCTCCTCGAGCAGCCGGGTCAGCCAGAACCGTCCCTCCGCCACCGAGGTCGCCGCCCAGTACCGGTGCAGCCGGAACGCCAGCTCCAGACAGCGATCCCGGTCGGCGCTGCCGGCCAGCGCGGCTGCGAACAGTGACCGGACACAACCGAGGACCGCCGACACCTCGCCGGCGAACGGGGCCGGGGGATTGCGCGGGTCGTCGGGCAGCAGCGCGCGTACCGCGTCGGCGAGCCGGTCGAACATGCTGCGCTCGCGGCTCTCCGCGGCGAGCAGTTCCCGGGCGAAGCCGTGCAGGTCGTCGTCCTGGCTGTAGCGCCAGCGCGGGCCGGACCGCTCGACCGTCACCAGCCCGCGCACGCTGAGTTCGCGCAGGATCCGGACGACCCGCACCGCCGCGATGTCATCACCGGCCACGACGGCCCGGACGAACGGCAGGCCGACCGCCCCGTCCAGCACGGCGAACCGGCGGAACACCGCTGCCTCGTCCGGGTCGAGGAGCTGGTAGCTGCTGCGCGCCAGCGCGCGCAGCTGGTCGTCGCGGTCGGAGGCCAGGCGATCGAGCAGGTCGCCGATCGACATCTCGGTGAGCTGCGCGGCCGCGAGCTCCAGGGCCAGCGGCAGTCCTGCGCACCGCCGGCACAGCGCGTGGACGTCACCGGCGTCGACCTCGCCGAGCTCGAACGTGCCGCCGCCGGCGCGCACCCGGTCGCGGAGCAGCCGTAGCTGCGGGTTGTCGTGGCCGGCCGACCCTTCGTCGGCGCTCGGCTCGGGCAGCGGGTCGAGCCGGAAGACTCGCTCGCCCTCGACCGCGACGGGGACCCGACAGGTGACGAGCAGCGTGAGCATCGGGCACGACTCGGTGAGCGCCGCCGCGAGAGACGCCGCGCCGTCGGCGACGGCGTCCGCGCCGTCCAGGACGAGCAGGGTGGCGCCGAGCGGCGCGAGGTGGGCGGCGAGCGCGCCTGTCGCGTCTTCGACGCCGCCGGCGAGGCCGAGCTCGAGCGCCGCGGTCGGCGCGACGAGCGCGTCCTGCACGACCGAGCCCAGCGCCACCCACAGCCGCCCGCCGGCGAAGTCGGCGTGCCGAGCCACCTGCGCGGCGAGCCGCGACTTGCCGACGCCGCCGCGCCCGACGACGGTGACCAGCCCGGGCCGCGCCAGCGCGTCGGTGAGCTCGGCGACCTCGTCGGTACGCCCGACGAACGAGGTCGTTGCGGTCGGCACCGGTGCGGCGGTGGATCCGAACTGATCCTCCAGCGCCGCGAGGTATGCGGCCACCGTCTCGGCGCTCGGGTCGATCCCGAGCTCGTCGGCAAGGACCGTCCGGCACGCCTCGTAGGCCTGGACGACGCCGGCCCGGTCGCCGGCCCGGTCGAGCGCGCGGATCAGCGTGCGGTGGGCGCGTTCGTCGAGCGGATGCGCCGCGACGGCGCGCCGGGCGGTGGCGACCGCGCGGGCGTGTTCACCCAGCGCGGCCGCCGCCTCGGACACGACCAGGAGCGCGTCGCGGGCGAGCGCGTCCGCCGCGACGCGGTGCGGCGCGAGCCACGCGGCGTCCTCGCCCGGCAGCAGCTGCGCGCCGCGGATCGCAGCGGCCCGCTCGGCGGTCTCGAGCGCGGCGCGATGCCGCCCGTCGGCCAGCAACGCCGCCGCATCGCGCGCCGCCGTGGCGGCCAGGCGCAGGTCGACGTCGACGCCGCCCGCGAGCGTGTACCCGCCCGGAGTCGTGGCAACGACCCGCTGCCCGTCGCCGCCGAGCGGCGCGAGAGCGGTGCGCAGCGCGCGCACGACGCCGCGCAGCGCGACCGGCCAGCTCGCCGGCAGGTGCTCGCCCCAGACCGCGGCGGCGAGCCGGTCTGCTGGCACGGCGCCGTCGGCCAGGGCCAGGGCGGTCAGCACGACGCGCGCCCGCCGGCCGCCGAGCGCCGCCCCGGAGACCGTCGGTCCGCCGGAGCTGACGGCGCACCCGCCGAGCACGTCCACTCGCACGCGGTCACGGTATTACCCAAACGTTACGGGCGCCTGGTCGGCTTCGGTCGCACCAGCCGCAGTCCCATGGGGGAGGACCGATGTTCACGTTGACCCGCCGACTTCGCGCCACGGCAGCCTCGGCAGCCGCAACCGCGCTGGTAGCCACCGGCCTGCTCGCCACCGCGCCCGCGGCCCACGCCGTCACCGGCCACCCGGCCGGCGTCGTGGGCAACCAGCTCACGCTCGCCACGGTCCAGTCGTTCGCCGGGTACGACGTCGCCGCCAACGCCGCCGGCACGGCCTACATAGGGTGGATCTCCACGACCGCGAGCGACACGACTCGCAAGGTGCACCTGTGCAAGCTCCCGCTCGGGGCGTCGTCGTGCAGCGGAGGCGTCCAGACCATTGCCTCGCTGGGAGACTCGTCCGCGGCCGGCTTGCAGGTCCTGCTCACCGCGGACGGCGTCGTCCACCTCATCTGGTTCCACGACACGCCGAACTCGATCAGTGGCCCGCAGGGCAGCGCGATCGCCGAGGCGACCGCACCGAACGGAACGAACCTCAGCGCCGCACACGACGTCGTCACCGACGCCCCCAGCTTCGGCCAGCTGCTCACCGCCGTCCGCGGCCCCCATGGCTCCATCTGGACGGTGACCTACGTCGGAGTGCCGACGCAGCAGGTACAGGTGCGGGCCGGCCTGACCGCGCCCGCTACGGCGGTCCACACGCCGTACGCCGTCGGCTACGCGCAGCTGGCATTCGCGAGCGGGAAGCCGATCCTGGCGGTGGAGAAGTACGGCGCAATCACCACGGGGCCGTCGTACGCCACCAGGTCGAGTGGCGGCAGCTGGAGTTCCTTCCACGCGGTGGCACACACGTGGGCGGTGGGCACCAACGTGGCTCTGGCGGCGACGCGGCACGGCGTGCGGCTCGTCACCGCGATCAACGACGCCTCGTACCACCCGGTCATCTCGAAGTGGACGGGCACCGGCTTCACGGCTCGTACCCGCACCGCTGACGGCAGCCCGTGCACACCGGTCGGCCACGACGGCTGGGCAGACGCCAGTGGCCGGCTGCTCGACGTCTCATGGGAGTGCGGCAAGGTGACGATCGCCAACTACGCCGACGCATTCCACGCCGC
This sequence comes from uncultured Actinomycetota bacterium, assembly GCA_963797455.1. Lineage (GTDB taxonomy): Bacteria > Actinomycetota > Actinomycetes > Mycobacteriales > Jatrophihabitantaceae > Jatrophihabitans. Next base: position 467,832 of record CAWCPK010000003.1, read on the forward strand.
GATCGTGCGGTTCGGAGTGTCCAACACCTCGACGTTCACGCCGCAGATTGCCTCCGGCACGCACGGCATTGCGACGGTGGCCTACTCGAACGAGCAACCGCCTGGGACGAACCAGGTGCTGCGTGTGGCGCGCGTCCGGCTGCCGGACAGCACCTACACCGTCGCGCACTCCGGCACTGGTGGCCGGGTGACCGTCACCGGCCCACGCTCGTGCCTGCCGCCGGTGAACGTGCACATCGCGTGGACTCACCGGCCGGCGCGCGGCTGGTCGGTCAAGTCCGGAGCGCTGCGGCTCAACGGCAACGTCGTATCCCGAACGACGCTCGACGGCGCCAAGCTGACCGCCGGCAAGCGGTACACGCTCGCGGGCACCGCCGTCTTCCGCAGGAACGGCACCAACCGCACGGTCAAGGCGAGCCTCACGTTCACCAGCTGCGCGGCCGGCTAGCAGACGGGCTGGGGCTGGCCACCGTCATCCCCGGCAGATCAGGCCCTGCGCGGACGACGACGTACGTCCGCAACGTCTGCGGCGCTGCTACGTTGTGCATTCTGGCGGCGAACGCACGCCGGATCTCTGTCTGTGGCGTTGGAGCGCAGGTGTCTGAGCATGCGCCGCGGGACATCGACGCCGCGGCCGGATCTGGGCATGGTCTGCACGTCATCATGCGCAGTGCGATGCGCGGTGCGCACGGCGATCTCGCACTGGTGGCACTGCGCGTCGACGCGGAGCGGCTCATCATCCAGGCCGGGCTCGGCCCGCTGGCCGAGGACATGGTCGGCAACCTGATGCCGGTGCGCGACAGCGTCGCGGCGCCGGTGCTGCTGGCCGGCGAGCCGCTGCTGGTGCCCGACTACCCGCGCCTCGGCGGTGCAGCACCCGGCGTCCGAAGTCAGATCGGTTCGGTCATCGTGGTGCCACTGGCCGCGGACCACCGCGTCGAGGGCGCGCTGGCGGTCGGCCGCCTCGCCGGCCACCCGAGCTTCGTCCCGTCCGAGCTCGACGAGCTTGCCGCCTTCGTCCAGCGCACCGGCACCGTTCGAGAACTCGAAGGCGCGCGCGCGGAACGCCGTACCGCGCGGCTGGTCGAGGATCGCGCGCGCATCCGCGACGATCTGCACGACCACGTCATCCAGGAGCTGTTCGCCGCGGGCATGGCCCTGCAGGCGGTTGCCAGGCTCATTCCGGATCCGGTCCATCGCGACCTGGTGCTCACCCAGGTCGATGCACTCGACGGGACGGCGCACCGGGTCCGCGCGCTCATCAGTGACCTGCCGGCGAGCGTGGCGAACCTGCCCGCCCTGCCGCTGCCGAAGCGGGTCGTCGCGATCGTGGACAGCCTCACCCCGGCGCTGCGCTGCCTGCCGACGGTCGCGTTCGCCGGTCCGGTGGAATCGACGGTGCATCCCGAGCTCGCCGAGGACCTCGAGGCGGTGCTCCGCGAGGCTCTCTCGAACGTCGCGAAACACTCCGCCGCGTCGTCCGTCCAGATCAGGATCGGCGTCGCGGATGGCCGCCTGGTGCTCGACGTGATCGACAACGGTCGCGGCATGGGGGCCGCCGCGGCGCGCTCGAGCGGCCTGGTGAACATGCGCCGGCGCGCCGGTCGGCACAGCGGCGAGCTGCAGTTCTCGACTCCGCCGGGCGGCGGCACCCACCTGTCGTGGAACGTCGAGACGGGGGAGTGACGGGCGTTGACGGGTTAGTTTCCAAGTCCGTCATCAGACGTGTGTGGTCACGTATTGGCGAGCGCGTAACGCGGCGCCATCGACTCCATCTGTTCCATTACGAGCTTGATGGCGGCCGGCTGTTTGTCCGGCGGAGCGATCTGGGCGAGGACGCCCGCGCCCTGTTCGCGGATCGTTAGGCGACCGGGTCGTAGCAGGCCAGCTCGTCCTCGCCGGGCGCCGGCGTGAACGACTTGCCCCGGTCCGGCTCGGCTGCGACCTCCTTCGCGAGCTCAACGAGCAGGCGCCCACCAGCGGGGTCCTGCAAACTGCGGGTTCAGACGCTCGCGCACTGAGCCAGGCGACGGCGCGCGGTGTCAACTGTTCGTGCGTCGCCCCGATGACAACCGGCCCGCCGCAATTGTGCAAGCCGTGCTTGCATGATCGTCCTGCCGCGCTCGCGCGGTTCACGTGAACCGCTTCGCGCGGCTGCGGTTGTTCGCAGGACCTTCCGGCTCGAGCGATGCTCCACCGCGGCAGCGGCGTACCAGAGCTTTGCATCAGGATCATCCAGCCTGCCGAGTGGAGCTGGCGGCGCCGCCATGACAACTGTGCAGTGCTGCGTTCAGCTGAACACCCCTACGCTGGGCGGCTCGTCATGGCTGATCGCCCACGATCGCCGCGGCGTCCTTGACCTGCAAAACGGTCGGCGCGCACGGGCTGGGTATGCGCTGCCTCGGACGCGCTCTTGAGGACCGCGGTGAATTGCGGTCGCCGCGTGACCTCGTGCAGATAGCTGAATCCTGTCCTCGGGGGCAGCGCCGCGAGCGCAGTCGGGCCAACAAGTTCCGGCTCGTCAGACACATTCAGTGTGTGGGACCTGCGGCCCGCAGACCGCGGACCACGTACCGGTCGCAAAACGACTCCAACGGGACGGGGCCACGGCGGTGCGGTCGAACCAATCGCTTCCGCTGATGGCGACGGTCGCCGGTGCGAGACCAACAATCTCCTGCACCTGCCCGGTACCAGTAACAGCCGCATACCGGCTACGCCTCGTGCTCGGCGAGGTCGCCGGCCCACTCGGTGTGGAAGGTGCCGGCCTTGTCGACGCGCTTGTACGTGTGCGCCCCGAAGTTGTCGCGCAGCCCCTGGATGAGCGCGGCCGGCAGCGGTGAGCTGCGCAGCCCGTCGTAGTACGCCAACGACGAGGCGAACGCCGGTATCGGGATTCCGGCCACCGCCGCCTGCGACACGACCCGCCGCCACGAGTCGACGCCGGAGCGCACCGCGGCGGCGAAGTACGGCGCAACGAGTAGCGACGGGAGCGCGGGGTCGGCGTCGTACGCCTCGCGGATCCGGTTGAGGAAGCGGGCTCGGATGATGCAGCCGCCGCGCCAGATGGTGGCCATCGCGCCGGGATCGACGTCCCACTGATACTCCGCAGAGCCGGCCGCGATCTGGTCGAAGCCCTGTGCGTACGCGACCACCTTCGATGCGTAGAGCGCGAGCCGGACGTCCTCGACGAACGCGTCGCGGTCGGCGATGCCCAGCGTGGCGACGTCCGACCCGAAGGCCGCGCGCGCCGGCGCACGCTGCTCGGCGTGCCCGGACAGTGCCCGCGCGAACGTCGCCTCGGCGATGCCGGTGATCGGCACGCCGAGGTCGAGCGCGCTCTGCACCGTCCAGCGCCCGGTGCCCTTCTGCTCGGCTTGATCGAGGACGATGTCGACGAACGGCTGGCCGGTCTCGGCGTCGACGTGCGCAAGCACGTCCGCGGTGATCTCGATGAGGAACGACTCGAGGTCGCCCCCGTTCCAGGTGCGAAAGATCTCCGCGATGCCGTCGGGTTTCGCGCCCAGGCCGTGCCGCAGCACGTCGTACGCCTCGGCGATCAGCTGCATGTCGGCGTACTCGATGCCGTTGTGGACCATCTTGACGAAGTGCCCGGCACCGTCCGGCCCGATGTGCACGCAGCACGGCGTGCCGTCCACCACCGCGGCGATCGACTCGAAGATCGGGCCGAGCTTGGCGTAGGAGTGCGCCGACCCGCCGGGCATGATCGACGGCCCGTTGAGCGCGCCCACCTCGCCGCCCGAGACGCCGCACCCGACGAAGTGCAGGCCGCGCCCGCTCAGCGCGGACTCGCGGCGCCGGGTGTCTGCGAAGTGCGCGTTGCCGCAGTCGACGATGATGTCGCCGTCGTCGAGCAGTGGCGCCAACTCGTCGATCACCGCGTCGGTCGCGGCGCCCGCCTGGACCATGATGATGATCGCGCGCGGCTTCGTGAGTGACGCGACGAAGGCTTCGAGAGATTCGGACGCGACGAAGGAACCCTCGGCGCCGTGTTGCTCGACGAGGGCGGTGGTGCGCGAGTAGGTGCGGTTGTGCAGTGCCACGGTGTGCCCGTGCCGGGCCAGGTTGCGGGCCAGGTTGCGGCCCATGACCCCGAGCCCGGTGACGCCGATGTCGGCGGTTGCGTCCGTCATGGCAACAACGTATCGGGCCTGCGTGATCTTGTGCGGCGGGCAGCGCTCAGGAACAGCCTCGCGCACAAGATCGCCGGCTCGCAGCCGCCGGTCCGGGCAGGTCAGCCCAGATCGGCTATCCGGCGCGGAAGAACCGGTTGCTCTCCGGCCTCGCGAGCAGGATCACGACGGCGACGTCGATCATCCCGACGACGACACCGAGCGCCCGGCTCAGCGGCGGGTCCGGCTCGCCGAGGCTGAGCAGCGCGCCGAGGATGCCGAGGCCGGCGATGACCCAGGTGACGATGCGCGCCCAGCTGGCGCCTTTGCGCACCTGGAAGGCGAGGAAGACGTAGAACACCAGAATCACGATGCCGAACCCCGCCGCGACGGCGAGGGCGCTGTTGACCGTCGAGTCCGTGGCGTCCGGTGTCCGCTCGAGGATGCGCTTGCGCAGCTCGTCCTTCGTCGCAAACATCACGATGAGCGCTATGACGCCGACCGCGCTGCGCAGCAGCATCAGGCGCACCACGTTCACGACGGGCGCCGGCGCCCGCCGCGGCAGCGGCGGGCCGGAGTCCGCACGGTCCTCGGGCGGGCGAGGTGCCTGGGGGTACTCGCTGTGCGGCTCGGCGCTGTAGGGGCTGACCATCAGCCATCACCTCCTGCCCCGGGGGTGCCGGCCTTGACGCTACTGCGTGTAGCTGTGCGCGGGTTCAGCCGATGAGTTCCTTCACGCGCGCGTTGACCCATGCCGAGGCGTCGGCGACCGCCGGGCTGAACTGCTCCATGCCATAGAAGCCGTGGATGAGGCCGGGCAGCTCCCGGTGCTCGACGTGCACGCCGGCCTTCTGGAGGGCCCGCGCGTACGCGTTGCCCTCGTCGCGCAGCGGGTCGAACTCGGCGGTGACGACGACCGCCGGCGCAAGGTCTGCCAGCGACGCGGCGAGCAGCGGCGAGAGCCGGGGGTCGAGCGCGAGGGTCGCCGTCCGCCGATCCGTCTCGGGCATGCCGAGGTAGTGCTCGGCGAACCATTGCATGTCGGCGAGGGTCAGGAAGTAGCCCTCGGCGTTCTCGGTGCGCGACGGGTAGTCGCCGAGCAGGTCGACGGGCGGGTACACCAGCAGCTGCGCCCTGAGCCGCAGCGCGTCGGCGCGTGCCTGTTGTGCGCAGACGGCGGCGAGGTTGGCGCCCGCGCTGTCCCCGCCGACGGCTAGCCGTGCGGGGTCGCCGCCGTAGTCGTCGATGTGCCCGGCGACCCAGGTGAGTGCGGCGTAGGCGTCCTCGACGGCGGCGGGGAACCGATGCTCGGGCGCGAGCCGGTAGTCGACGCTGACGACGACCGCGCCGACGTCCTTGCACAGCGCCCGGCAGATCCCCTCATGGGTGTCCAGGTCGCCGATCACGAAGCCGCCGCCGTGCAGGTAGACGATCGTCGGGACCGGGCCGTCCGCATCGGGGCGGTAGACGCGCGTCGGGATCGAGCCGGCCGCCGTCCCCCCTGCCACGGACGCAACCCGGGGCAGCGTCGATGCGTCCCGGAAGTCGACGAGCAGCGCGCGCAGCCCGATGCGGGCCTGCTCTACGGTGCCCTCCGAGATCGGCGGGTAGCCCGCGTTCTCGATGAGCGTCAGCAGGGCAGCGATGTTCGGGTCCACCGGCATCAACCGATCGTGTCACAGCGCGTCACGCCTGCTACGACCAGCGCCGCCGACAGCGTCCTCGAGGCGAGTGGCCGGGTGCGGGCGAGCGGCGTCAGCCCAGTTCGAGGCCGGGGTAGAGCGGGTTCGCGTCGAGCAGTTCGTTCGCCGCATCGTGCGTCTTGGCGGCCACCCCGTCGCCGATCGTGTATTTGGCTTTGGACGAGCCGCCGCTCGGTGCCGCGGTCGGCGTGGTGGCGGTGAGGACGTCCACGATCAGCTCGGCCACCCGGTCGAACTCGGCTGCCCCGAACCCGCGTGAGGTCAGCGCCGGCGTACCGATCCGCACGCCCGAGGTGTACCAGGCGCCGTTCGGGTCGCGCGGGACCGCGTTGCGGTTGGTGACGATGCCGGCGTCGAGCAGCGCCGACTCGGCCTGCCGACCGGTGATGCCGAACGCCGACACATCGATCAGGACGAGGTGGTTGTCCGTTCCGCCGGTGACCAGCCGGGCACCGCGCTTCGTCAGTCCCTCGGCCAGCGTGACGGCGTTGTCGGCGACATCGCGCGCGTAGGTCCGGAACGACGGCTGGCGGGCCTCGGCGAACGCGACGGCCTTCGCGGCCATGACGTGCCCGAGCGGGCCGCCGAGCACCATCGGACAGCCGCGGTCGACGGCGTCGGCGTACTCCGGCTGGCAGAGCACGAGCCCGCCGCGCGGCCCGCGCAGCGACTTGTGCGTGGTGCTCGTCGTGACGTGCGCGTGCGGCACCGGATCGAAGTCGCCGGTGAACACCTTGCCGGCGACGAGGCCGGCGAAGTGCGCCATGTCGACCATCAGGGTGGCGCCGACCTCGTCGGCGATCTCGCGCATCTTCGCGAAGTCGATCCGGCGCGGGTAGGCGGAGTAGCCGGCGATCAGCACGAGCGGCTTGAACTCGCGCGCCATCTCGCGCACGTGGTCGTAGTCGAGCAGCTCGGTCTCAGGGTCCGTCCCGTAGGACGACTGGTGGAACATTTTGCCGCTGATGTTCGGCCGGAAGCCGTGCGTCAGGTGCCCGCCGGCATCGAGCGACATGCCGAGCGCGCGCTGGTCGCCGAGCGCGTGCCGGAGGTCCTGCCAGTCGGTTTCGGACAGGTCGTTGACATGCTTGGCGCCGGCCTTCTCGAGCGCCGGCGACTCGATGCGCTGCGCGAGGATCGCCCAGAACGCCACCAGGTTGGCGTCGATGCCCGAGTGCGGCTGGACGTAGGCGTGCGGCGCGCCGAACAGCGCCCTGGCGTGATCGGCCGCCGCCTGCTCGACGGTGTCGACGTTCTGGCAACCGGCGTAGAAGCGGTGCCCGATCGTGCCCTCGGCGTACTTGTCGGACAGGAAGCTGCTCATGGTGAGCAGCACGGCGGGCGAGGCGTAGTTCTCGCTGGCGATCAGCTTGAGGGACGCGCGCTGGTCGGCGAGCTCGCTGCGCATCGCGGCGGCCACTGTCGGCTCGACGGCCTCGATGACGGCGAGTGCGTTGCGGTAGGCGGCGGACGCGGCGGTGGCGTCGAACGGCTGCGACATGCCCTCACCCTATGTGTCTTCCGTCGAGTGGCCAGTTCGGACCCGAGTGGGCCGGTAGGACGGCCCACTCGGGTCCGAACGGCCCGCTCAGTCGGCGCGGCGCTCGGCAAGCAGAGCCGGCACGTCGGCCAGTGGACCGAGGTGGCGCAGCTTCGGCCGGCTGATCACCGACCGGACGGCCTGCACGGCGCCGTCCACGATGTCGAAGCTGAAGACGTTCACCAGCTGGCCGGCGCCGTCGCGGACCACCGCGCCGGGCTGCCCGTTCACCTCGACGCGCGAGATGGCGACGCCCGGCACCTGGCGCAGCTGCGCAGCGACACCGGCCAGCAGCCGCGCGACGTTGTCCCGTCCGACGATCGGGTGCGGCCAGGACGGACGCACGCCGCCGCTGTCGCCGGTGACGACGACATCGGCCGCAAGCAGCTCGACCAGCCCGTCGACCTCCCCTTCCGAGAGGGCGGCGACGAACCGGTCGGCGAGCTGCTCGCGCTGCTCCCGGGACGCCTCGAAGCGCGGGCGATGATCGGCGACGCGCCGTCGGGCGCGCACCGCCACCTGCCGGCAGTTGTCCACCGACTTGCCCACGATCGACGCGACCTCGGCGAACTCGTAGCCGAACACGTCGTGCAGCAGGAACACCGCGCGTTCGACGGGTGACAGCCGCTCGAGCACGAGCAGGAACGCCATCGACAGCGAGTCGGACTCCGCGCTGTGCTGCGCGGGGTCGGGCGCCGCCGGGTCGGTCAGCAACGGCTCGGGCAGCCACTGCCCGACGTAGGTCTCGCGGCGCACCCGCGCCGAGCGGAGCAGGTCGATCGCGAGCCGGGTCGTGACCGCGGACAGGTAGGCCTTCGGCGACTCGATCTCGGTCCCGTCCTGCAGTGCGCGGTGATACCGCAGGTAGGCGTCCTGCACGACGTCCTCGGCGTCACTGACGCTGCCGAGCATCCGGTACGCGATCGAGAACAGCAGCGGCCGCAGCTCGGTGAAGACCTCCGCGTCGGGCATGGGCAGATCATCCCCTGGCCGGCACCGGCACGTCGCGCAGCCCGTAGCGGAACCCGTCGCGCCAGCTCGCCCACCGGGGTGCCCAGCCGAGGTCGGCCTTGGCCTTCGCGTTGGACGAGCCGCGGACCTGGGTCAGCATCGACACGCCGACCTCGCCCGCCGCCAGCCGCGCCAACCAGACCGGCACATGCATCGGCCGCTTGGCGCCCACCACCTCGGCGAGGTACGGCAGCCACTCGGAGGCCGGCGCCGGCTCGTCGTCGACGATGTTGTAGACCCCGCCGCCCCGTTCGAGTGCGGCGACTGTGGCCGAGGCGGCGTCGTCGAGGTGGCACCACGACCAGATGCCGCCGCCGTCGCCCGCGATCGGGAACTTGCGGCGCCGCGATCATGTCCACCATCTCCTCCGATGCACCCGGACCGTAGAACGAGCCGTAGCGCAGCGCGACGCCGCCGAAGTCGGTCACCGTGCGCTCGAGGTACTGGATGGCGGCAAGCGTCTCGCGCTGCCACTTGGCCGGGTGCGGGTCGAATCCGTCGGCCTCGGTCTTGACGGGGCCGCCGGTGCGCGGGTTCGACCAGCCGGTGTAGCTCTGCGCGACGAAGCGCTGCACGCCGGTGGCGCGCGCTGCCGCGAGCAGATGGTCGAGACCCGTGGTGCGCAGGACGTTCGTCGTCGCGAAGACCTTGTCGAAGCGACGCAGGTTGCCCATGCCGGCCAGCGCGGTCATCTGATGGACGATCGCGTCCGGCGCGGTGCGGGCGACCGCCTCACCGACGGCTGCAGCGTCCAGTCCGTCGACGACGAGCGGCTCGGCCCCGAGGTTCCGGAGCAGGTCGACCTTCGACTCGCTCCGGGTCGTGGCGGTTACGTGGTGGCCGGCTGCGATCAATTGCGGGATCAGGCGGCGGCCGATGGCGCCGGTGGCTCCGGCGACGAGTACACGCATTGCACTGTCTCCTTCGTGCGGTTCGTTCTGGGTGGTCGGACAGGAGACGAGATGCCAGCCACAGACGTGACAGCCGGCCCGCACGGATTTACTAGGGCGTCCTAGTATCGGTACATGAGCCTCGATCACGCGTTCGGCCAGTACCAGCTCACCGAGGAGCAGCAGTTGCTGCGCAAGGCGGTCCGCCAGCTCGCCGACGACAAGATCGCGCCACGCGCCGCCGACATCGACGAGACCGGGGAGTTCCCCTATGACGTGCTCGACGTGCTGGTGCGCGCGGGCTTCCATGCGGTGCACATTCCCGAGGAGTACGGCGGCATGGGTGCCGACGCGGTCTCGGCGTGCATCGTGGTCGAGGAGGTGGCGCGGGCATGCGCGTCGTCCTCGCTCATCCCGGCCGTCAACAAGCTCGGCTCGCAGCCGATCATCCTGTCCGGCTCGGAGGAGCTGAAGCAGCGCGTGCTGCGCGACATCGCCGAGAACGGCACGATGATCAGCTACGCGCTGTCCGAACGCGAGGCCGGTTCGGATGCCGCCTCGATGCGCACCCGAGCCGTGCGCGACGGTGCGAACTGGGTGCTCAACGGCACCAAGTGCTGGATCACGAATGCGGGCGTCTCCACCTGGTACACCGTCATGGCGGTGACCGACCCGGACAAGGGCGCCAACGGCATCTCGGCGTTCGTCGTGCACAGGGACGACCCCGGCTTCTCGGTCGGCGCGAAGGAGCGCAAGCTCGGCATCAAGGGCAGCCCCACCTGCGAGATCTACTTCGCGGACTGCGCGATCCCGGCCGACCGGATCATCGGCGAGCCCGGCACCGGATTCAAGACCGCGCTGCGCACCCTCGACCACACCCGCCTCGCGATCGGCGCGCAGGCGCTCGGCATCGCGCAGGGCGCGTTCGACGCGGCGCTAGCCTACGTCAAGGAGCGCCGGCAGTTCGGCCAGCGGATCGCCGATTTCCAAGGCATCCAGTTCATGCTCGCCGACATGGCGATGAAGATCGAGGCGTCCCGGCAGCTCGTCTACGCCGCGGCCGCGCGCGCCGAGCGCGACGAGCCGAACCTGACGTTCACCTCGTCGGCCGCCAAGGTGTTCGCGTCGGACACCGCGATGTCGGTGACGACGGACGCAGTGCAGCTGTTCGGCGGCGCCGGCTACACCAAGGACTTCCCGGTCGAGCGGATGATGCGCGACGCGAAGATCACCCAGATCTACGAAGGCACTAACCAGATCAACCGCATGGTGATGGCCCGCAACCTGCTCAAGTAGTGGCGGCTCGCAGGCCGACGCAGTCGTGCGACCAGAACGTGTCGTTGTAGACGAGCGCGCCGGTCATCCAGGTATCCCACGTCGGCAGGACTATGACCTGGAACGCCGCGTCCGGGATGCGGGCGGACGGCGCGGCGACGCCGTGGTCACTCGCGCGCTCCCAGCCGAGTCTCGAGTAGTAGGCCGGATCGCCTTCGAGGAACAGCGCCGGCGCGCCGATCCGTATGGCCGCGTTGACGGCAGCGCGACACAGCGCCGCACCGATGCCGTGCCTCTGGTGCGGCGGCGCGACGCCCAGCGGGCTCAGCACGAGAACGTCGACGAGCTGGCGCGCGTCGACCCATGCGCGCGACAGCTGGACGTGCCCGACGACGTCGCCGTCCTGCTCAGCCACAAAGGCCGCGTCCGGGCGGTCCGCCCGCCCAAGCAGCGCGTCGGCAAGGTCGGCGACGCGGCCGTCGTCGGCAAAGGCGGCGGTGAGCACGCCGCGCACCAGTGCAGCGTCGGCGGGGCGTTGCGTACGGATCACCCCGCCGACGCTATGCCGGTCAGGTCGTGAAGGGCACCCGCTCCCAGGTCAGCGGCGCCGGGCCGCCCTAGCGAGGCCGGTCAGCGGCCGGAGCGCGCCGTCAGCCGGCCGGCGACGGCCGCTGCCTGGGTGGCGATCTCGGCCTCCTCGTCGGTCGGCACGACCAGCACCCGGATGGGGCCGGCGCCGTCGTCGACGAAGCGTTCCTCGCGTGAGCGCACCGCGTTGCGGTCCGCGTCCAGCGAGATGCCGAGGTGCCGCAGCGGGTCGCAGACCGCCGCGCGCAGCCAGTCGTCGTTCTCGCCGACACCGGCCGTGAACACCACCGCATGCACGCCCGCGACGACCGCCAGGTAGGCGCCGATGTACTTGCGCAGCCGATACGCCGACACGTCCAGCGCCAGCTGGGCGGCTGGGTCGCCGGCGTCGGCGAGGTCGTGCACCACCCGGCTGTCGGCCTCGCCGCACAGGCCAAGCAGCCCGCTGTGCCGGTTCAGGACGTCGTCCAGGTCGTCGACGGTCCAACCCTCGGCGCGTGCCAGATGCAGCAGTGCGCCTGGGTCGACGTCGCCGCCGCGGGTGCCCATCACCAGCCCCTCGAGCGGCGTCAGGCCCATCGAGGTGTCCACGCTGTGGCCGTGCTCGACCGCGGTCACCGAGGCCCCATTGCCGATGTGGCACACGATCAGGTTCACCTCGTCGGCGGGCACGCCGAGCAGCTCGGCAGTGCGCCGGGTGACGTAGGCGTGGCTGGAGCCGTGGAAGCCGTAGCGGCGCACGCCGTGCCGGGCGGCGAGGTCGGCCGGCAACGCGTACGTGGCCGCGACCTCCGGCATCCCGGCGTGAAACGCGGTGTCGAAGACGGCGACGTGGGCGACGTCGGGCAGCAGTGCCCGCAGCGCTTGCAGGCCGGTGAGGTTGGCTGGGTTGTGCAGCGGCGCGAGCGGCGCCAGGGCCGCGACCTCGGCCTCGACCGCGTCGTCGACCAGCGTCGGCGCGGTGAACCTGCGCCCGCCGTGCACCACCCGGTGCCCGACCGCGTCCAGCCCGTCCAGCGCCGGGCCGTGGCCGGCGAAGGCCGAGAGCATGGCGCGCAGCGCAGCGCCGTGATCGTCCAGCGGGCCGGCGACGGTGACCGGATCCCGGCCGCTGACGGTGTGCGTCAGGTTCGCGCCGGGCAGCCCGATCCGGTCGGCCTTCCCGGTCGCGAAGCGGCGTCCGCTGTGCGGATCGAGCAGCTGGTACTTCAGCGTGGACGATCCGCTGTTCACGACGAGAACCCTGCTCAACCGACGGCCTCCTGCCGGGACTGGACCGCGGTGATCGCGACCGTGTTGACGATGTCGGCGACCGTACAGCCGCGGGACAGGTCGTTGACCGGCCGCAGCAGGCCCTGCAGCACCGGGCCGACCGCGATGGCGTCCGCGGCCCGCTGCACCGCCTTGTAGGTGGTGTTGCCGGTGTTGAGGTCGGGGAAGATGAGCACGGTGGCGCGCCCGGCGGCCGGGTTGCCCGGCAGCTTCGCCGCCGACACGGCCGGGTCGATCGCCGCGTCGTACTGGATGGGCCCGGCCAGCGGCAGGTCCGGACGGCGCTCCTGGACCAGGGCCGCGGCCCGCCGCACCTTCGCCACCCCGGTGCCGTCGGCCGAGGCGCCGGTCGCGTACGAGACCAGCGCCAGCCGCGGCTCGACCCCGAACGCGGCCGCGGTGTAGGCGGTGCGGCAGGCGATGTCGGCGAGCTGTTCGGCATCCGGGTCGGGGTTGACGGCGCAGTCGGCGAACACGAGAACCCGGTCGGGCAGGCACATGAAGAACGCCGAGGACACCATGCCCGGCCCGCGCAGCAGCTCGAGCGCGGGCCGGATCGTCGCCGCGGTGGTGTGCGCGGCGCCGGACACCATCCCGTCGACCAATCCGGCCTGCACCAGGAGCGTGCCGAAGTACGCCGGGTCGATGACCACGTCGCGGGCCGCGTCGAGCGTGACGCCCTTGTGGGCGCGCAGCCGAGCGTAGGTGTGGGCGAGTTCCTCGCGCAGTGGCGAGCTCGCGGGATCGATGACCTGCACCTGGCCGAGGTCGAGGCCGAGCGCGGCCGCCCGGTCGGCGACCTTGCCGGGGTCGCCGAGCAGGGTCAGCGTCACGACCCGCCGGTGCGTGAGTTCCTCGGCCGCGCGCAGGATCCGCTCGTCGTCCGACTCGGGCAGCACGATGTGCGCTGCGGCGGCCCGGGCCCGCTCGAGCAGCCGGGCCGAGAACATCAGGGGGGTGACGACGTCGGTGCCGGACAGCTGGATCAGGCGGCTGAGCTCGGCGGTGTCCACGTGCGAGGCGAACGTGCCGAGCGCGGCGGCGATCTTGCGGGTGCTGGCCGGCCGGATCTCCCCGCGGGTTCCTTCCAGGACGTGCAACGCCGCGTAGGTGTCGACCTCGACGGCGATGACCGGGACCGCGGAGGAGGCGAGCATGGCGGCCACGCTCGCTCCGGGGTCGCGGCCGCAGGTCAGCACCACCCCGGCCGGGGTCGGCAGCTGTGGGCTGGTGGCGGCCGCGGCGGCGCCGAGCGCGAGGTCGGCGCGGTCGCCGGCCGCGACCAGCAGGGCACCGTCGGTGAGCTTGTCGAGCACGGTCGGCAGGTAGCCGCTCCCGACGACGTAGCTGTCGACCTCTCGGGCACCGCCCGCGGCGCCGGCCAGCAGCGTCCCGCCGAGTGCGGCGGCGACCTCGTCGATCGTCAGCGCCGACAGCGTCGGGATCTCCGGCAGCACGTAACACGGGCTGCCGGCGTGCCCGGCGAGCTTGTCGCGCAGCAGCTCGGCCTCGGCCGGGTCGACCCGGTTGACGATGGTGGCAGCGACCGTGCAGCCGTGCCCGGAAAGCTCGGCGTGCGTGGCGGCCACCGCGTCCAGCAGCGCCCCGGCCCGCCGCCCGTAGCCGGAGACCACGGCGAGTACCGGCGCGGCGAGGTTCGCGGCCAGCGTCGCGTTCAGGGCCAGCTCGACCGGCTGCGCGGGGCCGGTGAAGTCGCTGCCGATGCACAGCACGAAGTCGTAGCGGGTCACGAGGGCCGCGAAGCGGTCCAGCACGTGCGCGACCAGGCGGGTGGAGTCCGGGCCGTCGAGCAGCTCGGCGGCCTGCCCGTAGGTGCACGCGTAGCTGTCGGAGTAGGACTGCTCGAGCTGGTAGCGGTCGCGCAGCAGCTCGATCAGCACGTCCGGGACGCCGTTGTCGGCGACGATCGGGCGGAACACCGCCACCCGTGCGGCAGTGCGGGTGAGCAGCTCGAGCACCCCGAGCGCGATCGGGGCCTTGCCCGCGCGGGCCTCGGTGGAGGTGACGTAGAGCCGATCGGACACTGCGCTGCTCCCCGGGGTCGCGTTGATCGCCGCAGAACGTGACCGGGCGCGGCGCAACTGCAGTCAATCTGCGGCGCGACGGGCCAAACAGTGCCGAACCGCACGGCCGGATCCCGGCGCGTCCCGCCGGAGCTAGGTCGAATGGTCCTGGCCCACCTCGACCGGCCACCGCGGCGCCCCGGGGCCGGACCCGCACCCCGCGACGCCGCACCGGCAGCCTCAGGACGTCGTGAAGGGCACCCGCTCCCAGGTCAGCCCATGCCGCGTGGACGGTGACCCGCAGGTAGTCGTCCACGCCGGTCGAGCCGTCCACCGTCACGCGCGTCAGGTTCGGGACGGGCCGCGACACTCCGTAGAAGGACAGCCACGGCGAGCCGGCCGCGAGGGGCTGGTCGGAGTTGTAGACGTGGCTGTCGCCGTTGAACAGGTAGACCTGGCCGGAGAACGCCGCGGATTCGCGCGCGATCGCCGCGATGATCGGCGTGAACGCGTAGTAGTCGGCGTAGGACGGGTCGGGCACCGTCGGGTCGAACATGTCCGCCTGGATGAGCAGCGCGACAGAGCGGTCGTGGTGTGCGCGGGCGGCCGCGAACGCGTCGTGGAACTCCTGGATCGTCGCGCTCGTGCGGGCGAGCACTTCGGCGGTCTGCTCGGGCGTCGGGGCGGTGCGCCCGGTCCATGGCTCGAGGCCGTTGTTGCTGCCCACGACGTCGGCCGCCGCGAACGAGACGCCGGCCCGCTCCCAGCGCACGTTCTCGGGGATGCCCTGATCGGCCTGCGAGAGCACGGGCGCGGCGTGCTGGCCGAGCGTGCGTCCGGGCCTCGGGAAGAACACCTCGCGGACCTTGGCCAGCCGTTCGAGCGGGCTGTAGCCGCCGTTGTTCGGCCGGTGGCAGTCGGTCCACTCGTTGTCGCCGACGGTGTAGACGAACGGGTCCTGGAACTGGTCGAAGTCCGACTTGATCAGCTGGAAGTACTCGTCGCTGCAGACGGTCGAGCCGTTCTTGATGTCCCCGAGGTGGTCGACCCACTCCACGGCCGGGTCGGCGTTGATTTGCGCGATGACGTTCGGGAAGTTCGCGATCTGCGCATCGCCGTACGGGATGTCGCCGATCACCGCGAACGTGTAGCCATCGCCGTGTTGCGTTCTCGCTGCGGACGTCTGCGCAGTGGCCACCACCAGCGCGCCGACTGCTGCGGCCGCGAGCGCGGCGCCGTGCCAGATCTTCACCATGGGCTCCTAGGACGAGTGCGGGACCTGCCACTCGCAGCCTCGCGGGCACCGTCGACGGCCACGTGAACGTCGGCCGAACGCGTCACAACCGGACGGTGGCCCGCTCCTGGCTCATCCGGCGCGCGAGGACGTCCTCGTCCGAGCAGTTGGCGACGATGACGAGCGAGCCGCCCGCCGCGACAGGCGCCAGCACCGCGTCGATCCAGTCGTCCGGCGACACCCACGGGCGCGTCGTGAGCACCCGCGCTCCCGGCGCGAGCCCGCTCTGCGCCGCGCGCGCCGCCACCTCGCCGCGGGTGAGCCCGGGCAGGCACGGGTCGTCCGGTGTGGCCGCGAGATGCACGCCCGGCCACTTGTCCTCCTGCGGCCGTACCGCAGCCACGTAGTCGAGCGCCGGTGCGGGTGGCTCGGCGCCGAAGCCGACCGCAGCAGCCGCCGGAGCTACGGCGTACACGTCCGGCACCCCCTCGGCCAGGGCGAGGGTCGCCGGGGCCACGAACGCGACGTCGGCGGCGCCGGCAGGGGTGAGCGCCAGCCCGGCGGTCAGGCAGCCGAGCAGCACCGGGACGGAGATCCAGTGGGCGGGCACCGCGATCAGCGCGGTGTCACCGACGCCGAGCCCGAGTTCGGTACCGAGCAGGTGATGCGTCTTGGCCACCCAGTTCGCCAGCGACTTCGCGGACAGCTCGGCGCGCTCGCCGCTGGCCTCGTCGTAGTAGGTGACGAACGGCCGCGCGGGCTCGCGGGCGAGCAGGTCGGAGAACAGCCGCTCCGGAGTGCCGTTCAGTTGATGCATTTCTTCGCAGGCTGCTTGGCCGCCTTGTGCTTGTGCTTGTGCGTCGACGTCGGGTTCGCGTCCGGGTGGATCAGGTTGTCGACGAACGTCTTGACGTGGGCCGGGTTGATGATCTCGACTGACCCGACGTCGACGGTGTCGAAGCGCTCGAACGGGATGCCCTTGCCGACGATGTTGTCCGGGTCGAGCCCACTGATCTGGGACGCAAGCTTGGTGATGTCCAGCCCGTCGTCGACGTAGATCGCCTGGTCGATCGCCTTGACCAGGCTGTGCAGCTTGCCGGGGTTGAACAGCGTGTCGGCCGAGACGATCTTGCGGAACGCCTGGGTGAGGAAGTAGCGCTGCCGCGCGGCCCGGTCGATGTCTCCGTTGTCGAGGAAGTGCCGCTGCCGCACGAACTCGAGCGCCTGGACGCCCTGGATCGTGTGCTTTCCGGCGCTCATCTTGAACCCCGAACCGCCGCCGTCGAAGCCCGCCGCGGCGTTGGCCGCCGCCGAGTCGTCGACCGCGTTGCAGAGGTTGATCGTCACGCCCCCGACCGCGTCGCTGATCTTGACGAAGCCGATCAGGCTCACCTGCACGAAGTGGTCGATGGTGAGCCCGGTGAGATCGGAGATCGTGCGGATCAGCAGGTCGGCGCCCTTGGTGCGCCGGTCGTCCAGGCTGGCCCCGGACTTCAGGCTGTTGTAGCCGTAGACATAGGCCGCGTTGAGCTTGTCCATCCCGTGGCCGGGAATGTTGACGTAGCTGTCGCGGGGGAAGGAGATGAACTGCGCCTTCGAGCCGTCGGCCGGGATGTGCACGATCATCATCGTGTCGGTGAGGATGCTGCCGCCGTCCTTGCCCACGTGCAGGTCGCGCGCTTCCTTGAGCGACAGGTTCGACCGGTCGTCGTTGCCTACGAGCAGGATGTTCTGGTCCTGGCCGTCGATGTCGTTCTGGCTGGTCTGCCCTTGCCGGGTGGCGATGTGCAGCCGGTGCAGGCCCTTGTTCAGGGCGTGGAAGTTCCACCACGAGTAACCGGCCAGCAACAGCAGCAGGACGGAGACGATCGCGCCGAGGGAGCGGCCGAGCAGCCGGTACGGCGGCAAGTCGCGAACCGTGCCCGCGGTGCCGTCCGCGCGGGTCCAGATGGGGTGGCAGCGGCACGTCGGGGCCCGCTGCGAACGATCTGGACGGCATTCGGCGAGGGTACAAGTCAGCCCCGTGTGAGGGCGCTGAGCGCTTCGCCCCGTCACATGTGGCGAGGGAAGCCGCGGATCAGTCGATACAGCCCAAGCCGTGCGTCGGATCGGCCGATCCGGACCCGGACCGGTGCGCGCGCCCGGGCGTCGGGGCAGGCCGGGCGAGCCCCTGCACCCAGCGACCGTCCGCGCCGAGGACGAGCGTCACGCGTGCGAGGTTCGGCGTCATCACCGCCTTCGCGTGCGGGACCGCGCCGGCGACCGCCTTCGCCTGCGCCTCCCGGCCCGGGGGGTACTCGATCACGCTCGTCGCGGTCGGCGACGGGGTCGAGTCGACGGTATCGATCTTGAAGCCCAGCGTCGTCAGCGCGGCGGCGTTCCGGGCGGCGAGGTGGGTTATGTCGGTGCCGTTGAGGACGTCCAGCGTGACCGTTGCGGGTGCGGCCGGCACCGCCGCGTGGTACGCCTCGTCGCCCTTGCCGTCGAGTGCGGCCACGAACGCCGGAATGGCGGCGCGGTTGACCTCGACGATCGAGGTCTCGACGCCGTCCGGGTAGATCAGCTGCGGGCCGTTGTTCGGGATCGTCGCGAAGGTGATCGTGCCCGAGGTCAGCGAGTCGAACTGCCGCCCCATGGAGAGCAGGTCGAGCTTCGGGTCGACGAGCAACGAGTTCTCGACGGCCGAGAGCAGGTCGCGCAGCTTGAACGGGTTGAGCAGCGTGCCGGCCGACGTGACCTTCTGGAACGCCGCTTTGAGGAAGTACTGCTGGCGCTTGATGCGGTCGAGGTCGCCGTGCGGCAGCCCGTGGCGCTGCCGCACGAACGCCAGCGCCTGCGCGCCCTCGATGACCGATACGCCCTTGGGCAGGTCGATGCCGGAGTAGCCGCTGCCGAACTCGTCGCGATCGGTGCGGGCGTTCTGTGCGTGGTTCAGGCAGACGGTGACCCCGCCGATCGCCTCGCTGATCCGATAGAACCCGAGCAGGCTGACCTGCATGTAGTGGTCGACGTACAGGCCGGTCAGGGCATGGATCGTCTTGATCGTGAGGACGATGCCGGCGCTCTGGGCTGCGAGCTCGCCGCGCCCCGCGGCCTTCGCGGCGTTGTACCCGTCCGGGTACGCAGAGTTGATCTTGCCCTTGCCGTGGCCGGGGATGGCCACCCACGAATCGCGAGGGAACGAGACGAGCGTCGGCGCGGAGCCGTCTGCCGGGACGTGCAGCAACATCATCGTGTCGGCGTTGGTCGTCGACTTGTCATGTCCGGCGTGCAGCGCCTTCAGCTCCGCGTGGGTGGCGCCGGCTCGCGTGTCGTTGCCGATCAGCAGGATGTTCTGGGCGCTGCCGTCCAAGTCGTCTCGCCGGCCCGCAAGGCCGGCACCGACGCGCCGTGCGGCACGTGCGCGGTGAAGTTCTCGAAGTCACCCACGCGAGGCCGCTGCCCACGATCACGAGCAGCGAGATCGACGCGAAAAGCGCCCGCGCGGCCGACCCGCGCGCCGTGCGGAATCTCGGCTCCGCCGGTGGCTAAAGCCGCGCGCAGATCGGGCGATCTTAATGGCATCGAGTCCGAGGCTAAGGGGCGGCACCGGCCCAGCCTCGCCGCGACACGGCCGCACCGGGGCCAGTGGCAGTTGGGGATGGTGTGAACGATGGGACTGAATTAGCTCAGTGGGAAATACCCACGTAGGCTACGGCGTGTCGTCGTCGATTTCGAGAGATTGGGTGGTAATGGGCCGAACGCGTGCCAAGGCAGTACGCGGCCTTGCCGCCGCGATCGCACTCGTCCTGGCCGGCGTCACCGCGGCCACGGTCGGCGGTCCGGCGTCGGCGGCCACCGTGACGCAGAAGATCCGCGTGCCGGGTTCGGACACCCATCTCGTCGTGACCTACCGCGGCAACGGGCATGGTCACGGACTGAGCCAGTACGGCGCACTCGGCGCGGCGAAGGCCGGCCTGCTGTACCCGGCCATCCTGTTCTTCTACTACCCGACGACTGCTCTGACCCAGGCGCCGGCGTCCGCTCGGATCCGGGTCCGGCTGAGCAACACGGGGACGACCACGACCATCGCCGCCAGCGGCAGGACGACCGTCACCGGTGTCCCCGGTGCCCTGCCCACCTCCGGCGTCGCGAGGTATCGCTTGATCGCGGACAGCGCGTCCGGGCTCACCCTGCAGAAGCTGCCGTCGGCCAGCGGCACGTGGCAAGACGTGAAGACCGGGCTCCCGAACAGCGCACAGTTCCGGCGGACGAACGGCTCCGCGCTTCGGCTGTACCTCGCGGACGGAACCAGTACGTCCTACTACGGCGTGCTGCGGGCGATCCGGGCCTCGAAGACCGGCACGCGCGGGGGCGTGTACACCGTCAACCGGGTCTCCTACGACGCGTACACGCAGGGCGTCGTGCCGCGCGAGATGCCGAGCTCGTGGGATGCCGCGGCCACCGACGCCCAGGCTGTCGCCGCCCGCACCTACGGCGACTACGCGGTGCACCACCCGAGCAGTTCGACCTACGACATCTGCGACACGTCCAGCTGCCAGGTGTACGGCGGTCACGTCCACTACCTCAGAGGCGGCAAGGTGCAGTGGACCGACTTCCCGAAGGCGGCCGACGACACCGCGTTGCAGATCCTGACCTACAACGCCGGCCCGGTGCTCGCGCAGTACTCGGCGTCCAACGGCGGGTGGACCGTCGCGGGCGGCCAGCCCTATCTGGTCGCCAAGCAGGACCCGTACGACATCGCCGCGTACGACCCCTACATCAACAAGAAGGTCACGGTCACCGTGCGCTCGGTGGCGACCCGGTTCGGGCTCGCGAGCATGACCAAGCTGGTGCTCGTCAGGGACGGCAACGGGACCTGGGGCGGGCGCGTGCTCAGCGGCAGGCTGTACGGCCTCGGCTCCGACGGCAAGGCGAAGCAGGTCGCCGTCACCGGCTTCGACCTGCAGAGCGCGTTCGGCCTCGGCACGACGTGGTTCCAGGTGACGCCAACGGCCTGAGCCGCGCGGGGTATGCCACGCTAGCCGCGTGGCGGACGTCGACGCGGTCATCCTGGTCGGAGGGCTGGGCACCCGGTTGCGCCCGCTCACGCTCTCCGCGCCGAAGCCGATGCTGCCGACGGCCGGCGTCCCGTTCCTCACGCACCTGATCACCCGGATCCGAGACGCCGGCATCGGGCACATCGTGCTCGGCACGTCCTATCGCGCGGAGGTCTTCGAAGACCACTTCGGGGACGGCGCGGCGCTCGGCGTCGAGCTCGAATGCGTCGTGGAGACCGAGGCGCTCGGCACCGCCGGCGGGATTCGCAACGTCGCCGAAGCGCTGCGCGGGGACGCCGTCCTCGTGTTCAACGGCGACAACCTCGTCGGCGTCGACCTGCACGCCTTTCTCGCTGCCCATCAGCGCTCGGGTGCCGACGTCACGCTCTGCCTGCACCGGGTGCCCGACGCCCGGCCGTACGGCTGCGTCCCGACCGACGGCGACGGCCGCGTCACGGCGTTCCTCGAGAAGGACCCGAACCCGGTCACGGACCAGATCAACGCCGGGCTGTACGCCTTCCGCCGGGCGGTCGTCGACGCGATCCCGGCCGGCCGGCCGGTGTCGGTCGAGCGCGAGACGTTCCCCGGCCTGCTGGCGTCCGGCGCGACGATCATGGGCTATGTCAACGACGGTTACTGGCGCGACTTCGGCACGCCCGCCGACTTCGTCGCGGGCTCCGCGGATCTGGTGCGCGGTATCGCCCCGTCGCCGGCGGTCCCGCATCCGGGCGAGCGGCTGCTGCTCCCGGGCGCGTCGGTCGACCCGGCCGCGCTGGTGAGCGGCGGCGCGACGATCGGGCGGGACGCGTCCGTGGCGGCCGGGGCGCTCGTCGACGGCTCGGTGGTGTTCGACGGCGCGCAGATCGGCCCGGACGCGGTGGTGAGCCGCTCGGTCATCGGCGCGGGTGCCGTCGTGGGTGCCGGGACGGTGGTCGAGGACGCGGTGATCGGCGACGAGGTGGTGCTGGGCGCCGGCGTCGAGCTGCGGGCCGGGATTCGGGTGTGGCCGGGCGTCCGGCTCGCCGACGGCGCCATCCGATTCTCGTCCGACGCCTGATGGAGCGCACCTGGGACGCCGGCCGGCCGGTCGATGTGCTCGCGACGCTGGGACCGCTGCGGCGCGGCACCGGCGACCCGGCGCACCGCGTCGATGCCGCCGGGCGCTTCTGGTGGGCGTGCGCGACGCCGATGGGCGACGGCACGCTGGCGGTGGCCGCGGTGGCATCGCGGGTCACCGGGCAGGCATGGGGCGCGGGCGCCGAGTGGCTGCTCGACCGGCTGCCGACGCTGCTCGGCGCGGGTGACGACTGGACGGGGCTCGACGTGTCGGCGGTGCGCGTGCTGCACGAGGCGCTGCGGGCCCGGCCCGGCCTGCGGCTGCCGAACACCGGCCTCGTTCTGGATTCGCTCGTGCCGGCGATCCTCGAGCAGAAGGTCACCGGGCACGAGGCGCGGCGTTCGTGGCGGCAGCTGCTGCACCGCTTCGGCAACCCGGCGCCGGGACCGGCGGCGGGCATGTACGTGCCGCCGGCGCCGCGGGTGCTCCTCGACATCCCGACGTGGGACTGGCACCGGCTCGGCGTCGACCTCCGGCGGCAGCGCACGATCCGCGCCGCAGCGGCAGTGGCGGGCCGGCTCGAAAACTGCCGCGCGCTGGCGTTGCCCGCGGCGCTGGCGCGGCTGCGGGTGGTGCCTGGGGTCGGTGTGTGGACCGCGGCCGAGACGGCGCAGCGGGCGCTCGGGCATCCGGACGCGGTGAGCATCGGCGACTACCACCTGCCCAGCGTCGTGGTGCACCTGTTCACCGGGCGGCGGCGCGGCTCCGACGACGAGATGCTCGCGCTGCTCGCGCCGTGGGCCGGCCAGCGGCAGCGCGTGATGCGGCTGGTGGAGCTGAGCGGGGTGGCCGCGCCGCGCCACGGGCCCCGCTTCGCTCCGCTACCTGTCGCCCGGCTCTGATCTCGGTCTCGACCACTCGCTTCGCTCGGGCCGATCTCGAGCTCAGAAGCGCAAGCTCGCTTCGCTCGCGCGCGGGCGACGCTCTTCGCGCGAGCGCTCATCGCCGGGTGGTTGGGTAGGCGGATAAGACGGCGTCGGAGAGCGCGGGCCAGGCCCGCGCGGCCCACTCGCCGAAGTCGCGATCGGTCAGCACGACGAGCGCGAGCCGGGCGGCCGGGTCGACCCACAGCATCGTGCCGCGCTGCCCGAAGTGGCCGTACGTGCCCGGCGAGTTCGCCGCGCCCGTCCAGTGCGGCGACTTGCGCCCGCGGATCTCGAAGCCGAGCCCCCAGTCGTTCGGGTCCTGCACTCCGAAGCCGGGCAGCACGCCGCGCAATCCCGGGTACTGCACGGTGGCGAGGTCGGCCAGCGTGGGCGCGCTGAGCAACCCCGTCGGCGACAGCAGCTCGTGCGCGACCCGGGCGAGGTCGGCGACGGTGGAGACCGCGTCGCGGGCCGGCGATCCGTCGAGCGCCGTGCCGGTCAGATGCAGCGGCTGGACGACCGCCTCGTCGAGATAGCGCGCGAACGGCAGGTCCGTCGCCCGCTGGACGAGCCCGGCGGCCAGCTCGATCCCGACATTCGAGTAGACGCGCCGGTGCGCGGGCGGGAACGAACGCAGCGGCCGCTCCGGGGCGAGACCGGAGGCGTGCGCCAGCAAGTGCCGCAGGGTGGCGCCCGGCAGCAGCGTCTCGTCGGCCGGGTCGTCGAGGGCTACGGCCTCCTCCTCGACGGCGACGAGGACGGCGAGCGCGACCAGCGGCTTCGTCACCGACGCGAGCGCGAATGCCTGCTCGACCGGGCCGCGAGTCTCGAGCACCCCCGACGGACCCACCACCGCGGCCGCCGCCGCCTCCACCGGCCATGCGTCGAGTGCCGCCAGGACGTCACTCATGGATCCAGGCGGGCGCGCGCCAACTCGATCAGCTGGGGCAGCTCACTGGCGCTGCCCGGCGGCAGGTCGTCCCAGGAGAACCACCGCAGGTCGATGGACTCGCCGCTGACGACGGGCTCGGCGCCGATCGGCGCGACCGCCATGAACTGGACGTCGAAGTGCCGGGTCGGGACGCCGAGCGAGCAGGTGATCGGGTGCACGTCGAGCGCGAGCGGCGCCGGGTCGAAGGACAGCGAGCCGATTCCGGTCTCCTCGCGCGCCTCGCGGGCCGCGGCGTCGAGAACCGTGCGGTCGCCCGGCTCACAGTGGCCGCCGACCTGCAGCCACAGACCGACCCGCGGGTGCAGCGTGAGGAGCACCGCGCCGCGCGACGGGTCGATGACGAGCGCGCTCGCCGTCAGGTGCCCGGCGATGCACGAGCGCCACACGGCGTCCGGGCGGGCGGCGAGGAAACCGAGGAACCCCTGCCGCACCGCGCCCGGCACGCCGTCGCCAGCGGGCATCGAGTGGATGACCTGCACGGCATCGGCATGCAGGGGTGGCGCGGCGGCGGCGGCCCCGGCGATGTCCTCCCGAGCGAGCGCCATGGCCTCGTCCGTCCCCAGCCGGAACATGTCCTGCGCCGCCGTGCGCACCAGGTCGCGGCTCCCGTTGCCGTCGTCGGGCAGCTTGCCGTCGGGGGCGAGGCCGCGCACGACCGCGACCGGGATGCCGGCGAGCTTGCCCTTGACCAGGTCTCCGGCGGCCGCGACCTCGTCCGCGACCGCTACCTGGGTGACCTCGATGACGTTGCCGTACGCGTCCGGCTGCCCGCGCGGATCGGTGATCGCCGTCAGACCGGCGACGCCGATAGCCACGTCGGTGAGCCCGTTGCGCCACGGGCGTCCCATCGTGTCGGTGATGATCACCCCGACCTCGACGCCGAGCCTCTCGCGCAGGCTCTCCCGCAACAGCTCGGCGGAGGCGTCCGGGTCGACCGGCAGCAGCGCGAGCTCGTCGGGGGCGACGTTGGACGCGTCGACGCCGGCCGCCGCCATGACCAGCCCGTGTCGGGTCTGCACGATGCTCAGCGGCCCGCGCCGAGCCACCACCCGGGCCGTCTCGCTCTCGATGGCCGCCTGCCGCGCAGCCTCCCGAACGTCCGGATCGGACGACTCGAGCAGGATCAGCCGGCCCTCGATCTTGGACACGATCTTGGACGTGACGACGAGGACGTCGCCGTCCTGCAGCGTCGCGTGTTCGGCGATCACCGCCGCGAGGTCGTCGCCCGGGCGCAGCTCGCCGATGCCGAGCACCGGCGTGATCTCCAGTTTGGGGACGGCGTGGTCAGCGGGCTGCATCGGCAAGCTCCAGGGCGGCGCGGACCATCGCGGCCGTCGCGGCGTCGTCGGTCATCAGCAGCGGCACGGCGCGTACCTCCACGCCGGGGACGGTGGCCGAATCGGTGTCGTGGATCAGCCAGCCGTCGAGAACGCCGCCCTCGGCCCGGGCGCCGTAGTGGCGGCCCACGCCCTCGGCGCTGACCTCGACGCCGATCGCCGGCAGGCACGCGTCGGCCATCCCGCGGACCGGCGCGCCGGCGATGATCGGGGAGAGCCCGACGACCCGCGCCGCGCTCGCGTCGAGGGCCTCGCGGATGCCCGGCACGCCGAGGATCGTCCCGATCGAGACGACGGGATTGCTCGGGGCGATCAGGACGACGTCGGCCGCGCTGAGCGCCGCGAGCGCGCCCGGCGCAGCCTTGGCGTCGTCGAGGCCGACCTGGACGAACGCCTGGGCGGGCAGTGCCGCGCGGTGCCGCACCCACCACTCCTGGAAGTGGATGGCCTGCCGGCGCGCCGGCGCGCCGGCCTCGGCCGGGACCTCCACCACCACGTGCGTCTCGCAGCGCTCGTCCGACATCGGCACGAGCGTGACGCCGGGCCGCCACCGGTCGCACAGCGCGGCCGTCACGTCCGAGAGCGAGTAGCCGGCGTCCAACATCCGGGTGCGGACGAGGTGCGTCGCGACGTCGAGATCGCCGAGGCCGAACCACGAGGGCTCCGCGCCGTAGGCGGTCAGTTCCTCCTTGATCCGCCAGCTCTCGTCCTTGCGTCCCCAGCCGCGGTCGCTGTCGTGGACGCCGGCGAGGGTGTACATGACGCTGTCCAGATCGGGGCAGATGCGCAGCCCGTGCAGCGTGACGTCGTCGCCGGTGTTGACGACTGCGGTGATCTCGTCGTCCGGACACGCGACGCGCACGCCGCGCAGGAAACGAGCGCCGCCGATGCCGCCGGCCAGGACCGCGATGCTCACGATGAAGCCTCGCTTCGCTCGTTTGATCGGCGAAGCCTGCGCCGATGGCTCGCACCGCTTGCGTCGTTCACTAGGACGAACCTACGCGATGCCGAGCTCGGCCCGCCGGCGCTTCAGCAACGCACCGACCTCGTGCAGGGTGATCTCCCGCGCACCCAGGGCGACGGCGGGGTCGCGGAGGGACTCCGGCAGGTCGTGGTGCCAGCGCCAGGGGTGGTCCTGGAAGTAGCGGCGCGGCACGCCGAGCGCGTCGGCCATCGCGTGCAGCTCCTCGCGGGTGTCGGCGAGCAGGTGGCAGAACCGGGTGTGGCGCAGGCCCGCGTCGGGGTAATCGCGGACGGTGTCGACATAGCAGGCCATGACCCGGCCGACGCTACCGCTGATCCACCCCCGAGTTGTCCGGGCTTCGTCCTGCTATAGCCCGACGAAGCCGGGACAACTTCAGGCAGTCCCGAAAGTTGTCCCGGCTACGTCGTGCTATATGCCGACGAGGCCGGGACAACTTGCGGGTCGGAGCTGGAGGGTCAGCGCTTGGCGCCGACCAGCAGGCCGTCGCCCACCGCGAGCAGCGCGGACACCAGCCGGTCGTCATCGCGGACGGCTCGGCCGAGATCGCGCAGGACGACGGTGTCCGGATCGCGCTGCGCCGGATCCGCCACCCGGTCGTGCCACAGCGCGTTGTCGAACGCGACGACGCCGCCCGGGCGCAGCAGCCGCAGCGCCTGCTCGTAGTAGCCGGCGTACGCCGACTTGTCGGCGTCCACGAACACGAGGTCGTACGCCTCGTCGCGCAGCCGGGGCAGCACCTCGGCCGCCGAGCCGTTGATCAACCGGTAGCGGGTGGCGGCGACGCCGGCCTCGCCGAACGCCTCCTTCGCCGCGCGCTGGTGCTCACCCTCGACGTCGATGGTGGTGAGCACTCCCTCGGCGGCCATCCCGCCGAGCAGGTACAGCCCGGACACCCCCGTGCCAGTGCCCACCTCGACGACGCTGCGCGCGCCGGTGGCCGCGGCCAGCACCCGGAGGGTCGCCCCGCCGGCCGGCCCGATCGGGACGCAGCCGAGCTCGCGGGCGCGATCGCGCGCGCCGAGCAGGACGCCGTCCTCGCTCACGAAGGACTCCGCGTAGGACAGGCTGGCTTCGTTCAGCATCGCGTCGGCCATGCCGCAGACCCTATCCCCGGCAACGCGACGCTCAGCGCATCGAATCGATGATCAGCGCGAGGTCGTCGACAGTCGTGAGCGGGTTGACGATCGCGAACCGGGTGCACACCTTGCCGTCGTACTTGGTCGACGTGACGAAGCCGATCTGCTCGTCGAGCAGCCGGCTGCTCCAGCGCGCATAGTCGTCGGCGTCCCATCCGAGGCGTTCGAGGACGAGGACGGACAGCTCGGGCTCGACCAGGAGCCGCAGGTGCTCGGACGACCGGATCAGCTCGGCGCCGGCGCGGGTGACGGCGAGCGTCTGCTCGATCGCGTCGGCGTACGCGTCGGTGCCGTGGACGGCGAGGGAGAACCAGAACGGCAGCCCGCGCGCCCGCCGCGTCAACTGGATCGCGAAGTCGGACGGGTTCCACTCGCCTTCGACGTTGACCGGGTCGAGGTAGCTCGCGTGCTGGGTGTGCGCGGCACGCGCCTGGGCGGGGTCCCGGTAGATCAGCGCACAGCAGTCGAACGGCGCGAACAGCCACTTGTGCGGGTCGACGATGAACGAGTCCGCGTGCTCGACGCCGGCAAACAGCGCTGCCACGCTCGGGGCGGCCAGCCCGGCGCCGCCGTACGCGCCGTCGACGTGCAGCCACCAGCCGTACTCGCGGGTGACCTCGGCCACGCCGGCGATGTCGTCGACGACGCCCAGATTCGTCGTGCCCGCGGTGGTGACGACGGCGAAGATGCCGTCGCGCACGTCGTCGGGCAGCTGTTCGACCGTCTCCCGCAGGGCCGACCCGACGAGCCGCCCCCGCTCGTCGCCAGGGACGTCGACGACGTCGGCATCCATGACGACGTGCAGGGCGTGCTTGATGGACGAGTGGGTCTCGCCGGTGATGCAGACCGCCCAGCGCCGCGGCCGGCCACGTGCGCGCAGGGCGGCCTCGCGAGCCGCGACCAGCGCCGACAGGTTGCCGATCGTGCCGCCCTGGACGAAGGCGCCGCCGGCCGCGGCGGGCAGGCCGGCCAGATCGGCCAGCCAGCGCAGCGCCTGGTTCTCGGCGTACACCGCGCCCGAGCCCTCGAGCCACGATCCGGCGTAGAGCGAGGTCGCGCCGACGAGCATGTCGAAGCCGGCCGCTGCCTTGCTCGGCGCGCTCGGGATGAAGGACAGGTAGCGCGGGTGGTCGACCGACAGGCAGGCCGGGCCGAGCACGTCACGCCACACCCGCAGGGCCTCGTCCGCGCCCAACCCCTTCGAGGTGACCGTCTGCCCGGCGTCGTCCCCGAGCTCGTCGGGCGTGCGCGGCCGGTCGACCGGCGCCTGCAGCGCGAGGCGGCGCAGCGCAGAACTCGGCCAGGGTGCGCGACATTTGCTCGGCTTCGGCCGTGTAGGTGTGCACGACCGATCAGGGTACGTGGGCCGATATGCCGTCCGGTGGATCGGGAACGGACAAGTCATCGGTGGCGTTTAGCTCACGTACAGGTTGGACTGCTTGTCTGTACCTGGGAAACCGCGTATCCAGGTATGGACGGAAGGTGACGGCGATGTCGGTCGAGAACCCGACGTGGGTACCGCCCACGTGGGACGAGGTGGTGCGCGAGCACGCCGATCGCGTCTACCGCCTCGCGTACCGGTTGTCCGGCAACCGCGCACGACGCCGAGGACCTCACCCAGGAGACCTTCGTCCGGGTGTTCCGCTCGCTGTGCCCAGTACTCGCCCGGCACCTTCGAGGGCTGGCTGCACCGCATCACGACCAACCTGTTCCTCGACATGGTGCGCCGCCGGCAGCGGATCCGCTTCGACGCGCTGCCCGAGGACGCCGGCGACCGGCTCGCCGGCACCGACCCCGGCCCGGAGCAGACCTACGACGAGATGCACCTCGACCCCGAGATCGAGGCCGCGCTCGACGCGCTGCCGCCGGACTTCCGCGTCGCCGTCGTGCTCTGCGACCTCGAGCAGCTGTCCTACGAGGAGATCGCGGCCACCCTCAACATCAAGGTCGGCACGGTGCGCTCGCGCATCCACCGCGGCCGGGTCATGCTGCGCGAGGCCCTTGCGCACCGCGCACCCGGCCTGCGTCCCGTCGAACCCGGCGGCGCCGTGGAGGCACGCCTCTGATGGCCCCCCAGCATCTGTCCGACGAGGCCGTGGCGGCGTTCGCCGACGGCGTCCTCAGCGGCCATGCGCGCGAACGGGCGGCCCGGCACGTCAACGCCTGCGACGAGTGCCGGCAGGCGGTGCAGATCCAGCGCGAGGCGGCGTTCGCGCTGCGCTCGGCCTGCGCTCCGCAGCTGCCGAGCGCGCTGCTCGACCGGTTGCGCACCGTGCCGATGACCACCCCCCTCACGACGTTGCCCTCCGCGATCGCTGCGGACGGGACGCCGATGCTGTCCACCCTGGCGCCGATGGCCGCCCTGGTGCCCGCCCAGCCGCAGCGCCCGCACCGGGCGCGTCCGTACCTCACCACCGCGGCGGTCGTCGCCCTGGCCGGCGCACTCGCGGCGGGTTCCGTCGCGCGCGGGACCGCACCCGGGCAGTCCGGCACCGGCCACGTGGTTCGGCACAGCACGCCGGTGACCGGCGGGCAGCCGGCCGTCGTCGTCAACCCGGTGACCTTCCTGAGCGGTGCCGAGCGCTGAGCCGAGCGGTTCGCGGCAATGCCCGGTGCTGGGGCAGACTCGAAGCGATGAGAGGTAACCCGTGAGCGAGCGCAGCGAGCGAACCGGAGGCGCAGAGCCAGCTAAGCCGCACCCCGAGCGCAGCGAGGGCAGGCGGTGAGCGAGGACGACGCCGCGCAAGGCGCTGCCTTCGTCCGTCCGCCCGGCGTCGAAGGCGGCTTCGCGCCGCACATCGAAGCTCCGCAGTACACCGCGCCGCCGCGCACCGTCTCGCCCCAGGAGCGCGCCGTGTTCGGCCGGCCGCCGGGTGCCGAAGCGTTCGCGCCGGCGCCAGGTGAACGCATCTCACCGCGACCGGCGGAGCACGCGCCGGTGCCTGCCGTCTTCGCCCAGGCGTTCGGCCCCACCGCCGAGGCCCGGGACGGTTACGATCCGGCGCCGGGCACCCGGCTGCCGCCGACCGGGCCGGCACCCGAGTCGCCGTGGTGGAAGCCCGATGCGGCGCGAGATCCGTGGCGCGATCCGCGCGCACCGTTCTGGCTGGGACGTGGCGCGATCTTCACCGGCGGCCGTCCCGCCCAGGTCGACCCCGACCAGGACGCCGACGCGGACGAGTTCGCGCTCGGCGACACCGAGCCCGATGACGTCGCCGAGCCGGCGAACGTCCGCCGGGTCCGGTTCGGGCTGTCCGCGCTCGCCGTCATCGCCGTCGTGGCGTTGGGCGCGGGCGTGCTCGGCGGCGGCGTGGGGTGGTGGCTCGCCAAGCACGTCCGCGATGCGCTGCACCGACCGGATGTCTCGATCGCGCAGGTCGAGACCCCGGTCACGCGTAACCCTGGTTCGGTCGCAGGCGTGGCCAAGCGGGTCGGGCCGGCAGTGGTGTCGATCGCCGTCAAGACACCGGGCGAATCTGCGATCGGCTCCGGCGTGGTGATCGACAAGGACGGCGACGTCCTCACGAACAACCACGTGGTGGCCGCCGCGGCCGACGGCCACGGCAGCATTGTCGTCACCTTCAGCAACGAGGCGTCCGCGAAGGCCACGATCGTCGGACGGGACCCGACGAGTGACCTCGCGGTGATCAAGGTGCCCAACGACCAGCTCACCGTCGCCCAGCTCGGCGACTCCGACAAGATCGCCGTCGGCGACACGGTCATCGCCATCGGCTCGCCGCTCGGCCTGCAGGGCACGGTCACGGAAGGCATCGTGTCGGCGCTCAACCGGCCCGTCCACGCGGGCTCCGGGGACGGCCTTTCCGACGCGTACTTCAACGCGATCCAAACCGACGCGGCGATCAACCCGGGCAACTCCGGCGGCGCGCTGGTGAACGCGAGCGGGGCTGTCGTCGGCATCAATGCCGCGGGCCGGTTCAACGCGCCAGATGGCTCCGGCGGGCAGATCCCGATCAGCGGCATCGGCTACGCGATCCCGATCAACTACGCCCGTGACATCGCGCTGCAGCTCATCCACACCGGCACGGCGGTGCACGCCAGCTTCGGCGCGCAAGGCATCAGCGTGCTGGCCGGGCTGAAGGTGGGCGCCTACATCGAACAGGTGTCCCCGGGCGGACCGGCCGACAACGCCGGCCTGAATCCGGGCGACGTGGTCATCGCCGCCGACGGGAACGTCGTCCAGGCCTTCGACCAGTTGATCATCATCGTGCAGGAGCACACGCCGGGCGACCGGATCTCGGTGACCTACTACCCTAAGAACTCGTCGAAGAAGGTCACCACCACGGTGACCCTCGGCTGAGCTCCCAGGGGGCTGCGCAGTGTTCGGAGTCGGGCCGTGGGAGATGGCGCTGCTCGCCATCGTGGGTCTGCTCGTGCTCGGCCCGGACAAGCTGCCCGACCTCGCCCGTGACGCTGCCCGGATGCTCAGGTCGCTGCGCGAGATGGCCACCGGCGCGCGTCAGCAGTTGCGCGACGAGCTCGGCCCTGAGTTCGCCGACGTCGATCTGCGCAACCTGAACCCGCGTACCGCCGTGCAGCGAGCCGTCTTCGGCGACGACGTGCCGGACCTGCGCAAGTACGACCCGCGCCGGTTCAACCCGGGTGCCGTGGTCCGGGACGCGATCCTCGGCGAGGACGAGCCGGTGAAGCCGGTGTCGATGACGAAGCAGCCGCCCGCCGAGGCCAACGGCAACCGCCCCCGCCCCAAGCCAGGCCCGGGGCGCGCGTACGACTCCGAAGCTACCTAACTCCGCGACTTTGCCCCGCTCATGTGTGCTGGACGGTCGCCCCAGCACACATGAGCGGGGCAAAGCGGGTCAAAGCGGGTCAGCGGGCAGGGGTCAGTCCCAGCGAGCGGCCCACCAGGCTGCGCTGGCGGGCGGCCAGGGCGTCGGAAACGCCGCGCAGCGCGACCGCGGCGGGGGAGTCCGGCGCGGTGAGGACGACCGGGGTTCCGGAGTCGCCGCCTTCGCGGACCGTCTGGTCGATCGGGATCTGACCCAGCAGCGGCACCCGGGTGCCGGTCAGCGCGGCCAGCGAGTCGGCGACCGCCTGGCCGCCGCCGCTGCCGAACAGGTCCATGCGCGAGCCGTCGGGCAGTTCGAGCCAGCTCATGTTCTCGACCACGCCGACGATCTGCTGATGCGTCTGCAGGGCGATGGAGCCGGCCCGCTCGGCGACCTCGCGGGCGGCGAGCTGTGGCGTCGTGACGACGAGCAGTTCGGCGGACGGGACGAGCTGGGCCACCGAGATCGCGATATCGCCGGTGCCCGGCGGGAGGTCCATCAGCAGGACGTCGAGATCGCCCCAGAAGACGTCGGCCAGGAACTGCTGAAGCGCGCGGTGCAACATCGGCCCGCGCCACACGACGGCGGTGTTGCCCGGTGTGAACATGCCGATGGAGATCACCTTAACGTCGTGCGCCACCGGCGGCATGATCATCTGGTCGACCTGCGTCGGTTTGCCCGTCACGCCGAGCATGCGGGGCACCGAGAAGCCGTAGATGTCGGCGTCCACGACGCCCACCGCGAGGCCCTTCTGGGCCAGCGCAACGGCGAGGTTCACCGTCACCGACGACTTGCCGACGCCGCCCTTGCCGGACGAGACGGCGTAGACCCGGGTGCGGGAGCCGGGCTGGGCGAACGGGATCTCGTTGGCCGGCGCATCGCCGCGCAGCGTCGTCTGCAACTCGCCGCGCTGGGCGTCGGTCATCACCCCGAGGTGCACGTCGACGGAGGTGACGCCCTCGACGCGCCCGAGTGCCGCCGTCACGTCCCGGGTGAGCTGCTCCTTCATCGGGCAGCCCGGGATGGTCAGCAGCACCGACACCGACACCGCGCCACCGTCGGCTATGGAGACCGACTCGACCATCCCGAGCTCGGTGATGGGCTTGCGGATCTCCGGGTCGTTCACCGTCGCGAGGGCGGCTCGGACCTCATCTTCAAGTGGCACGCCCCCGATGGTACGTAGGATGCCGAGCGAGTGAGCATCGCAGGGCCAAGTGGGCCCGAGCGGAGCGAGCGGGCGATGCGCGCTCGCGCGAGGAGCCGAAGGAACAGCGTGACGCCCGAGCCCCCGGCCAAGAAGCCGTCGAGCACGCTGCGGGCGGCCGACTGGCGGATCGGGGTATGGCGTACGTTCCTGCGCGCGCACGCGAGCGCGATGCGCGAGCTGGAACACGAACTGCTGAACGAGACCGGGATGCCGCTCGGCTGGTACGACGTGTTGCTGCAACTGGCCGAGGCGCCGCAGCGGCGGCTGCGGATGGCGGAGCTGGCCGACGAGGTGCTGCTGTCGCGATCCGGATTGACCCGGTTGATCGACCGGCTGCAGGCCGAGGGCCTCGTCCGCCGCGAACCCTCCCCGGACGACGCCCGCGGGACATTCACCGTGCTCACCGCAGAGGGCATGGGACGGCTGCGGGCCGCGGCGCCAGTGCACCTGACGGGCATCAGCAAGCACTGGCTCGGGCACTTCTCCGACGACGAGCTGCGCGAGCTCGGCGCCCTGCTCGGGCGGGTCGTCCCACCCGAGGGCTGAGCCTCAGCCGGTGAACGGGCGGGCGCTGACCAGCGTCACCTTGATCGTCTGGCCGGTCGGGGTGTGGTACTCGACGGTGTCGCCCTCGCTGGCGCCGGTCAGTGCCTTGCCCAGCGGCGAGGCCGACGAGTAGACCTCGACGCCCGCGGTCTCGGTCTCTTCCCGCGAACCGATGAGGAACGTCTCCTCGTCGTCGTCTCCGGTGAAGCGGACGGAGACCAGCATGCCCGGGCCGGCGACGCCGTCGCTGACCGGCGCCTCGCCGACCTTCGCATCGCGCAGCAGCGCCTGCAGCTGGACGATGCGCCCCTCCACTTTGGCCTGCTCCTCGCGCGCAGCGTGGTACCCGCCGTTCTCGCGCAGATCGCCCTCCTGCCGGCGATCGTTGATCTCGCGCGCCAGCAGGGGGCGGTTCGCGATCAACGTCTCCAGCTCGTTCGAGAGGCGGTCGTAGGCCTCTTGGGTCAGCCAGGTGACGGAAGCGTTGGTCGAGGACACGGGGGGTACTCCACGGGGTCTAGACGGGGTCTAGCGAAATTGCCGAAGCGTCGAACGTAACACCGGACCGCGGGGGTCAGCCAAATCGCGTCTGCCGCACGCCGCCCGCAACGGTGCTCGCCGCGGCGCGGAATGGCTCGCCGGGGGGCTTCGTTGATGGGTGGTTGGAGGGAAACATTTCGACCGTCAGGGAGAATGGGCCGGTGCACTCTGAGCAGCTGCGGTTGATGGCCGTCCACGCGCACCCGGACGACGAGTCCAGCAAGGGCGCGGCGACCATGGCGCGCTACGTCGACGAGGGCGTCGACGTCCTCGTCGTCACGTGCACCGGGGGGGAGCGCGGCAGCATCCTCAACCCGGCGCTGCAGCACCGCAAGGACATCGAGGACAACATCTCCGAGATCCGGCGGTTGGAGATGGATCGCGCCCGCGCGATCCTCGGCGTGCGGCAGCACTGGCTCGGCTTCGTCGACTCCGGCCTGCCGGAAGGCGACCCGTTGCCGCCGCTGCCCGAGGGCTGCTTCGCGCTGGTCCCGCTCGAGGACGCCGCAGAGCGGCTGGTCAAGGAGATCCGCGAGTTCCGTCCGCACGTCATCACGACCTACGACGAGTACGGCGGCTACCCGCATCCGGATCACGTCCGCACCCATGAGGTGACGATTACCGCCTTCGACGCGGCCGCCGATCCGGAGAGGTTCCCCGCCGCCGGGGAGCCCTGGCAGCCGCTCAAGCTGTACTACGACGTCGGCTTCTCCATGGACCGCACCAATGCGCTGCACAAGGCGTTGCTCGACAAGGGCCTCGAGTCGCCTTTTGAAGAGTGGTTCAAGCGCCGTGAGGAATGGTTCACCAAGCGGCGCCGGCCCACCCTCACCACGCAGGTGCCGGTGGCCGATTGGTTCGAGCGCCGCGATGCCGCCCTCCTCGCGCACGCCACGCAGGTCGACCCCGAAGGCTGGTTCTTCGCTATCCCGTTGGACCTGCAGCGCGACGTCTGGCCGACCGAGGACTACGAGCTCGTCCGCTCACTGGTCGACTCGAACATTCCGGAGGATGATCTGTTTGCCGGGGTTCGTGACAGGGTGAACGGACAGCGAGTGGGCGTCGCGGGCCGGCCCGGCGACGCGTCGGGCGCTGCGAGCCACGGTGGGGAGGCGTGATGCTCGCAGACGTGCTGGCCAAGAGCGGCGAGGCCGTGAAGTCGGGCCCCATCGGGCTCGCGGTGATCCTGGTCCTGTGCATCGGCTGCTACTTCCTGTTCAAGTCGATGTCGAAGCACCTGAGGACGGTGCGCGAGAAGTTCCCGACCGACGCCGATGTGCCGTCGCCCGGCCGGTCCGTCCAGCAGGTCGCGGTACCCGGCGACGCCGCGGGTCGCGCGTCCGGTCAGCCGCCTGCCGAGCGGCCGGCCGAGCCCGCTGCCGAGTAGCGAACCGCCAGCGCGCTCACCGACGCGCTGATGAGCCGGCGCAGCTCCACCGGCTCGAGCACCTCGACGTGCTCGCCGAGCTGCAGGAGTGCGTGGTGGCCGTGCCGCACCGACTCGATCGGGATGCGGGTGTTAGTCCACCCGTCGGCATCCGGCTCGGACATCTCGGCCCGGGCGCGGCGCGCGGCGATCGTCCCGACGAGGAACAGCAACTCGCGGCCGGCCGGCGACAGCCGTACCAGCGCGGAGTCGCGGTAGACCCGCTTCTCGTAGCCGCGTTGGTAGTCGGCCCAGAACGTCTCGAGATCGAAGTTCACCGGCCGCTCGAACACCTCGTCGCGCGCCGCCGCGGTGTGCACGCGCGACACCCGATAGGTGCGCGGTCCGCGTCCGTCGCCCGGGTAGGGCGTCGCGACGAAGTACCAGGTGCCGGCCTTGAGGACGAGCCCGAGCGGGTCGAGCAACCGCTCGCGGACCTCCCGGTTCGCCCGCTCGTAGCGGACCTCGAGGCGGCGCTGCGTCCAGGCTGCCTCGGCGATGGTGGCGAGAAACGGGGGAGCCTCGTTCTCGCGCAGCCAGCCGGGCGCGTCCAGGTAGAAGCGATCGCGGATCCGTGCGGCGCGCGCGCGCAACTCGGGAGGCAGCGCGGCGAGCAGTTTGAGCTGGGTCGCCGCGAGCACGCTGCCGAGGCCGAGGTCGGCGGCCGCGCCCGGCAGGCCGGCGAGGAACAGCGCATCCGCCTCGTCCGCGGTCATCCCGGTGAGCCGGGTGCGGTAGCCGTCGAGCAGCTGGAAGCCGCCGCTGCGCCCGCGGGTGGCGTAGATCGGGACGCCGGCCGCGCTCAGCGCCTCGACGTCGCGGTAGATCGTGCGCAGCGACACCTCGAGCTCGGTGGCGAGCTGGGCGGCGCTGACCCGGCCGCGCACCGTGAGGGTGAGCAGGATGGACAGCAACCGGCTGGCGCGCACGCACCCGATTCTCGCAGCAATACCTGACGCAAGCTGTCAGGAATGCACGGCAGGCTGGTGCGGGACACGACGAGAGGACGGATCGATGGCGATCGGCAAGCTGTGGTCGGTGACGCTGGACTGCGCCGACCCGCAACGGCTCGCGGACTTCTGGGCCAAGGCGCTCGACGGGAAGGTGGCCTACACCTCCGACAACTTCGTCGGCGTCGAGGTGCCGGGCGGCCTGTGGGTCGGGGCGTACCGGATCGCGGACTACCGGCCGCCGCAGTGGCCGGACGGCGAGCCGCCGAAGCAGTTCCATCTCGACCTTTCGGTGGACGATCTCGACGCCGCCGAGCGGGTCGCGCTCGAGTTCGGCGCCACCCTGGCCGAGCACCAGCCCGAGCCGGACCGCTGGCGGGTGCTGCTCGACCCCGCGGGCCACCCGTTCTGCGTGACGAACATGAGTTGATGGACGTCACGCGCGAGCAGGTGATCGCGTACCGGGTCGCGGCGCAGGGGCTGCACCGCGGGTCGGGTTCGGTGCGTGACCTCGCGGTGCTCGACATCGGCGTGCAGGAGGCGATGGGGCACCCGGCGGCGCTCGCGTTCGCCGCGCGGTTGCCGGCCGAGGTGCCGCTCGGGCCGTCCGACGTCGCGATCGGTCCCGGGCATCGGCTGGCGCTGGCCTGGACGCTGCGCGGTGCGCCGCACGTCCACCGCAGGCGCGACCTCGACGCGGTCGGTCGCGCGCTGTGGCCGCTCTCGGAGGCGGACGCAGCCGCGCGGCTGAACGAGACGGGGCCGTCTGTGCAGAAGGCGGGCATCTCGGCGCTGGAGCAGTTCCGGCTGGCGGTCACCGCCATGCGCGAGGTCGTCACGTCCCCGACCGCGAAGGGCGCGGTCAGCACCGAGGTGACGAAGCGGATCCCCAAGCCGATGTGGCGCGACTGCCGGGTGTGCAAGACGCACCACATCTCGGATTCCGCGATGCGCTCGGCCGCCCCCGCCGCCGGGCTCGAGATCGAGCCCGGCACCGCGCCGCCGGTGCTCGTGCCGCGGCGTGGGGCGGTGCTGCCGACCGCCCCGGACCGGGCGGCGATCGCGGCGCTGGCTGTTGGCTACCTCACGTATCTCGGCCCGGCCGGGGTCGGGGAGTTCGCCGGCTACCTGGACGCGCGCCGCGCGGACGTCGCGACCGCGTGGCCGGACGGCCTCGTCGAGGTCTCGGTGGCCGGCCGCCCGGCGTGGCTGCCGGAGTCGCGCGTCGCCGCGCTCGCCGACCCGCCCGATCCGGACATCGTGCGGCTGCTCGGCCCGTTCGACCCGTACCTGCAGGCCCGCGACCGCGACCTGATCGTGCCGGACAAGGCGGTGCAGAAGATCCTCTGGCCGGTGCTCGGCCGTCCCGGCGCGCTGTTCGTCGACGGCGAGGTCGCCGGCACATGGCGCACCAAGGCGGCGGGCAGGCGGATGACGATCACCGTGCAGGCGCTCTGCCCGCTGCCGCCCAACGTCTGGAAGCAGGTCGAGGCGGAAGCCGAGCGGGTAGCCGAAGTCCGCGCCGTCCCCGATCTGACGGTGAACCGCATCGATTGACCCGAGTTGTCCCGGCTACGTCCGCGTATGGCCGGACGTAGCCGGGACAACTCGAGTCAGTCCAGGGGTGGCGGCCGGCGGCGGCTCGATTTCAGCTCGCCGCGGCGGCGCTTCTCGTCGGTGCGCCGCGCCTTGGCCGCGCGGGACGGCCGGGTGGCACGGCGCGGCGACGGGGGCTCGAGCGCGGTGGCCACGACGTGCTGCAGCCGCGCGCGAGCCGCCAACCGGTTCTGCAGTTGCGAGCGATGCTCGGACGCGGCGATCGTCAGCACGCCGTCTACGAGTCGCGCGCCGAGCCGGTCGAGCGCCCGCCGGCGCTGCACCTCGCTCAGCACCGCCGAGCCGGCGACGTCCCAAGTGAGCTCGACCCGGCTGTCGGTCGTGTTCACCGACTGCCCGCCGGGTCCGGACGAGCGGCTGAACCGCTCGAGGAGTTCGGCGGCCGGGATCGACAGGCCGGCGGGCAACCCGCGCGTGGGCCTGATGAACAGATCGTCCATGCGCCTAGGGCGCGGCGGGCGTGCCCTGCACGTCGCGCATCCAGGCAGTCACCTCGTCCGGGTCACGCGGCAGCATCGCCGACAGGTTCAGCGGCGCGCCGTCGGTGACCACGATGTCGTCCTCGATCCGCACGCCGATGCCACGCAGCTCGGCGGGCACCGACCGGTCGTTGGTCTGGAAATAGAGTCCCGGCTCGACGGTGAGGACGTAGCCCGCCGCCAGGGTGCCCTCGCGGTAGGTCTCCTCGCGGGCGAGCGCGCAGTCGTGCACGTCGATGCCGAGCATGTGCGACGTGCCGTG
The DNA here is from genome assembly GCA_963797455.1 of uncultured Actinomycetota bacterium. Taxonomy (GTDB): domain Bacteria; phylum Actinomycetota; class Actinomycetes; order Mycobacteriales; family Jatrophihabitantaceae; genus Jatrophihabitans. Next base: position 506,763 of record CAWCPK010000003.1, read on the forward strand.
CAGCGTGTAACGGCGTTGCAGCCCCGCGCCCGGTTGCTCCGGGTCCTCGGCGCAGGCCACCTCGGCGCTGACCGGCAGCAGCCCCCACGAGTGCAGGTGGTCGGCGAGCACGTACTGCGCCGCGCGGTGCGGGGCGTAGAAGTCGGCACCCGCCTTGACCTCGGCGATGCCGGCCGCCTGCGCCTCCTGGACGGCGCGGTAGACCTTGAGCTGCGCGGGCGACCACTCACCGCTCACCGGCATGGTGCGAGTGACGTCGGCGGTGTACAGCTCGTCGGTCTCGACGCCCATGTCGGCGAGGAGCAGGGTGCCCGGTTGCACGACGCCGTGGTTGCGCCACCAGTGCAGCGTCGTCGCGTGCGTCCCCGAGCCGACGATCGACGTGTAGCCTACTTCGTTGCCCTCGAGCCGGGCGCGGCGCCAGAACGTCCCCTCGAGCCACCGCTCGCCGCGGACATCGGAGCGCCCGACGACCTGCGGCAGCTCGCGCGCCACGTCCGCGAAGCCACGGGCGGTGGCCGCGCACGCGTGGCGCAGCCGGTCGATCTCCCAGTCGTCCTTCGCCATCCGCAGCTCGTCGAGCGCCTGGTCGAGCGGCTCGTGCTCGCCGCGCGGCGCGAGCGCGTCGACGGACGGGTCGACGCCGCGCAGCATGGCGACCGCGTCGTCGCGGTATCTCGCGAGGTCGCCGGCGAGCGCGTCCAGCGGCCTGGTTGCGAGGCCGAGGGCGGTCGCGGTGTCGGTGCCGCTCGGCACGTTCCCGACCCACAGCGCGCCGTGGACGCGGCTGGTGAAGTAGGCGACCTCGCCGGCCTGAGCGTAGCTGCGGACATACAGCGTGCTGTCGTGCCCGGCCGCGGTCGGCGTCATCACGAGCACCGCCTCGGCGACTGTCTCGCCGGTGAGCCAGGTGAACTGGCTCGCCGCGCGGAACGGGTAGTCGGTGTCGTTGGCGCGCACCTTGTGGGCGCCGGCCGGGACGACGATCACCTGACCGCCGAACATCGCCGACAGCGCCACGCGGCGGCGCGCGGCGTACGGCGCGACGCCGGTCGTGGCCGGGTGCGACATAGGCGGCGCCGGGTCCCAGTCGAGCGCGATCGCCGCGCGTAGGTGCTCCGGCAGCGGAATGTCGTGCGACGAGGCTTCCTCGCCGGCGTCCTGCGTCTCGACCGCGATCTCGTCCTGCTCTTGCGCCATGCCCCGAGTCTAGAAGGGTCTCGACCGCAGGGCGGCGTGCGTTATGCCCTAGGTTGACCGCGTGGACCCTGCCAGCTACCCACCACCTGACGTCCCGGCTAGCCAGCAGCCCTACGGCGCAGCGCCGGGCTGGCCACCGCCGGAGTATGCCCCGCCTCCCGCCGGTCCGCCCGCAGCCGCGCGGACCGGGCTGATCGTGCTCGCCGCCCTGATCATCCAGATCGTGATCATCGCGGCGGTCGGCAATCAATGGGTCACGAACCGCATCTACGACTCGACCGTCGGCGACAGCAACGACTCCTTCGCCCATTACCTGAAGTACTCGCTGATCACCTACAACTGGCGGTTCGCGCCGCAGAATGGCGACAGCCAGCACAACTGGCTCAGCCAAGTGCTGATGATCCTCGCGGTTCTGGTGTTGTCGGCCGCCCTGATCGCCATCGTCGTGCGCGGGCCGATCACCTTCGGCCGGGCGTTGTTCGGCTGCTGGATGTCGGTCATCGTCGCGACGATGTTCGCAGCGTACGTACGCGGGTTGGTGAACGACTTCGCCGGTTTCCCCGGCTCGCGCATCACCCGGGCGATGTTCGGCCCGTTGGGTCCGAACACGATCACCTTCCTGGCCGGTGTCCTGCTCGGTTTGGCGGTCGGCCTCGTCGCGGCGGTGGTCGCGGTGACGACGCGCCGGGCGGCCGGCGCCGGGCCGGCCCCGGCGCCCCCGGCGGCGCCGTTCTTCCCGCCCGAGCAGCCGCCGCCGTACTACGGCGAGCCGGGCAACGTGCCGCCGTGGCAGGACCAGCGCTACGGCCCGTCCGGTCGGCATGCGGCGCAGCCGGCCGCGGCACCGGCCGGCGAACCCGCGGCCGAACCGGCCGAACCGTCCGCGCCGACCACCCGGCTACCCGCCGCGGGCGAGGCCACGACCCAGTCCGGCCCACCCCGCGTGGGCGATCAGCTCACCGTGCAGTTCCCGCGGCCGCCCGACGACGACGACATTGGGCATGTAGGGCCTTCTTAGCCGAGCACCTCGAAGCCGATGCCGGCCTTGCGCAGCCGGTCGATGAGCTGTTCGCCCAAGGCGAGGGCCGTCGTCACCTGACCGGCGGTCGGCGGCAGCTGGTCGTACGCAAGGCACAGCGCGGACTCGCCCAGCATCTTCGCCGTCTCGCTGTAGCCGGGATCTCCGCCAGAGACCCGGGTGACCACCCGTTCGCCGCCGCCCTCGCCGACGAAGGTCACCGTGAACCAGCTCTTCGCGCGCTTCTCCGGAGACGGCCCGTCGCCGGGCTGCAGGCGTCTTTGCAAGGCGCGGCGCGCAGGCGGGACCTGGGCGGCGCCGACCACCGCGGCGACACCCAGCGCGCCGCCGACCGCCGTGTAGAGGTGCGGGAGGGACACGTGGTGTGCGTAGCGGAAGTCCGGCCCGTACCGCTCGATCGCGCGTGCCGAGCGGCCGACGATCTGCGGGTCGAGCGAGGGGAACGGCATCGCCCAGCCGCCGTCGATCGGGTCGCGGCGAGGACGGCCGGCGCGGGAGCGCACCCGCCGGACGCCGTCGCGCGGTTCACGTGCCCGTCGCTCGCGGGCGGCGGCCACGTTCTGTCGCGGCCGGGACGCGCCGGTCAGCATCGTGGCGAACGTCCCACCGGAGATCGCCATCGAGCCCCGCACGTAGCCGGCCACGCTGATCGGCACACCCGGGGGCAGCTGCAGCACGGTGAAGTACGCGCCGAGGTCGTGCGGGATCGAGTCGAAGCCGGCCGCGTGCACGATCCGCGCACCGGACGCGAGCGCCGTCTCGTGGTGCCGGACGTAGCTGCGGTCGACGAACTCCGGCTCGCCGGTGAGGTCGAGGTAGTCGGTGCCCGCCGCGGCGCACGCGGCCACCAGCCCGTCCCCGTGGAGGACGTACGGCCCGACGGTGGTGATCAGGACGCGGGTGCTCTCCGCCAGCGTGCGCAGCGCGGCGGCGTCGTCGACCTCGGCGTGCAGCACCGGCAGGTCGCCGAGCGCCGGGTCGATCACGGCGAGGTCGTCGCGGAGGGCGGCCAACTTGCTCGCGCTGCGCCCGGCGATGGCCCAGCGACAGCCCTGCGGCGCCGCCCGGGCGAGGTACTCGGCGGTCAGTCGCCCGGCGAAACCGGTGGCGCCGAACACGACGACGTCATAGGTCCGGGCCGAGGTGGTGGCCTCGGGGCGAGCCGAAGGGGTGGGCTCGGGGCGATCGGTGCGCACAGCCATGAGGCACCCTAACGGCGCTGTTGAATCACAGTCAATTAGCGAGGTGCCGGGGGTGCCGGAGGTTGTCGGGACGGGGCACGGCCCGGTTCCCGCGCCTTCCTCAGCGGCTAGCATCTGGCGCATGCGCGACAGGCCGGGGCCGCGGCGCGACGGTGCCGAGCTGCAGGCCGAGCGCATCGCGTCGCTGATCTTCCTGGGGGCTCGCGGCGGACAGCTGCTGTTCTCGACACTCATGTACACCAACGACCGGCCGCGCTACGGGCGCCCGCTGGTACAGGCGGGCGTGCTCGCCGGCGTCGGCGTCGAGTCGGCCTGGCTCGCCCGCCGGATCCTGCGCGCGCGACGCTACGAGGATCGGCGCGGGATGTGGGTGGACACGGCGTCCGCGGCCACCGCACTGCTCGCGTCCCAGCGCTGGCTCGGTGACGAGGCGGTAGCCCCCTGGGCCAAGAACGTCGCCATCGGCTCGGCCATCGGTGCGGCGGCGGCACCGAGCAGCATCGAAGCCACTGGGGCCGTCGCGGCGCTGTGCGCGGCTGCGCTGGCCACCGGCGTTCGGGCCCGGGGCCGGGACTCCCACGTGGCCGGCGCAGCGCTCGCGGTCAACGATGCGCTCAGCTGGGCCGGCGTGCACATCGCGACCCGGGTCTACCTCACGGCACACCGTCGCAATGCCCGCGCCCGCGACCATGCCGACGAGCTGACCGTCGAACGCGTCCGCGCGACCGCGGCCGAGGCGGAGCGGGCCCGGCAGCACGAACTCCTGCACCGGGTGACCATCGGTGTGTTGAGCCGCATCGCGGCCTGCACCGACCTGGCGGGCGCCACGAGCATTGCGCGAGCCGAGGCGGCCCGGCTGCGCTTCGCCCTGCGAAACGGCGGCCGCGTCGCCCGCGGACTCGATCGCGAACTCGCCGACATCGCGCAGCAGTCTGCGGCCGACGGCCTGCGGGTCGAACTGGTGACCGCTGAGTTGACCACCGCGCTCGACGCAGGAGTGGCCACGCTGCTGAGCGACGCCACCCGGGAGGCGCTGCGCGCCGCACGCCACCATGGCGGCGCGACGCGCGCGGTCGTCCGCGCCGTCACCACCGACGACGAGATCACCGTGACCGTGCGCGACCACGGCAGCGGCTTCGACCCTGCCGCCGACAGCGACTACGCGACATGCGTGCGGGGCATCGGCGCATCGCTCGAGAGGCACGGCGGCACGCTGAGCGTCTGGTCCGAGCCGGCGTCAGGAGTCCGGGTCGGGCTGATCATGCCGCTCGCAAGCCGCACGCCGGAACCGAACGGCACAGTCGAAGCAGCCCCCACCGCTCCCGTCGCTGCGTCGCCGGCAGAGCTCATCGCCGCGACTTCGGCCCCGGCTATCACTTTCGAGGGGCTGGCGCCGGCCGACGCCCGGCTGGCCGACCGGACGCTACTCGCCGGGTTGCTGGCCTGGCGGGTAACCGGGTTGGCGACCGGGGCGGTGGCTCTGCTCGCCGGGCAGTCCCGCCATCGCAGCCGTTCGACGGCGGTCCTGCAGTTGCTCATCGCCGCGGCGGACTCCGGGTGGTTCGCCGCCCGGGTACTGGCCCGGGATCGATGGTCGGACCCGACTGCGGCGTGCGTCGACGCAGCCGCCGCCGCCGCGGTGCTCGCTCTGGGTCACGTCAACCTGGACCCGGCTGATCGCTCGACGTGGATCAACTGGGCACCGTGGAGCTTCGCGGCGAACGTCGTGAGCGGCGTGGCGATGGGCGTCCAGCGGCCGGCGGCGGCCGGACTCGGCGGCGCCACCGTCGTCGGCGCCTTTGCCCTGCAAGGCCCGACCTTCGGCGATGGGCTCGCGAACTCGGCCGCACTGGCCGGCTTCTTCGGCGTCGCGCGCTCGTTCGCGGCGCAGATCCGCTCCGGTGCAGTGAGCCTCGAACAGGCGCGACTCGAAGCGGTCGACGAGGGGCGACGCCTCGCCGAAGCTCGCGAACAGAGCGCGCAGCTGCGGCTGTTGCACGACCACGCCCTGCAGACACTCGAGACGATCGCCGCAGGACGCTTCGCCGATCTCGACGGCGTCCGCGAGCGGGCAAGCCAGGAAGCCGCGCAACTCGAACGTGACGTCGAGCAACGGCACGCCGCGGCTGGTTCGCTGCGCGAAGCCCTGGTCGCCGCCATCGCCGAACACAGCACCGAAGGGTTGCTCGTCGAGCTCAGCTGTCCGGTGGCCGACCGACTCGAGCCCACCCTGCGACGGGCGTTGAGCAGCGCGACCGGCGAAGCCCTGACCAACGTCGGCAAGCACGCCCGCACCGGCCGAGCCACGGTCACCGTCCTGACGAGCGACCAGGCAGTGACCATTACGATCACCGATCAGGGGGCAGGCTTCGACCAGGGCGCGAATCACGGGGGGTTCGGCATGAACGAATCCATCCGCGCGCGCCTGCGCGAGGTCGGCGGCGCCGCGGCCACGCAGTCCAGCCCCGGGCTCGGCACCCGAGTGACCCTGAGCTGGCCGGCATGATCGCCGTGGCGATCGTCGACGATCATCCCGTCTATCGGCAGGGACTCGTGAGCGCCGTCAGCGAGTCGGACGGGCTCGAGGTGAGTGCCGCGGCCGAGTCGATCGAGCAATTCGACGCGCTGGCGCCCGAGGCCGACGTCGTCCTGCTCGATCTGCACCTTCCCGGAATCCAGGGCGCAGCCGGCGTGGCCCACGTGTGCGCCAAAGGCCACCGCGTCATCGTGGTCTCGGCCGCGGGGGCGGCCGCCGACGTCATCGACGCCATCGCCGCGGGCGCGATGGGCTACCTGACCAAGGACGCCGACGCCGAGGACATCCGGCGAGCCATCGCCGCTGTGGCAAAGGGCCAGACTTACGTCTCACCGACCCTCGCCTCGTACCTGATCACCGCGAACAGCGAGCAGACCGAGCGCCTGGAGAGCAAACTCAGCCCACGCGAGCTCGAAATCCTCGCCCTCGTCGCGGCCGGTGAGACGGACCGCGACATCGCCACGCAACTGTTCATCGCCGTCGCCACGGTGCAGTCCCACCTCGACCGAATCCGGGACAAGACCGGAGCGCGGCGACGAGCCCAGCTCACTCGGCTGTACCTCGAATACCAGGACCGCACGCGGTGACCTCAGCGCTGCCGGTGCAACGACACGGTCAGCGCGCCCACGCCGTCGAAGCGGTCGTTGCTCATGCGCAGGTCGATGTGCGCGAGCCGGGTCGCGAACCATGCATCGGCGCCGCTGTAGACCGCGAATGCCGAGCTGAAGTCCCCGGGCAAGCGCGGCGCTGGCGGCAGCGGATTCGAGTCGGTGTAGACCACCTCCCGGCGCCGTTCCAAGGGACGGGTCCGCAGGTCCTGCAGCAGCGTCGCGAAGCCGTCCTCATACCCTTGATCGGCGGTGCCTTCGCGGATGAAACTGGCGACGACGTCGCGGGCGAACCAACCGTCACGAGGTTCGTCCACGAACGATCGCGCAACCTGAAGCGACAGCCATTCGGTCCGCATGTCGGCGCCGGCGGCGACGTCGAGCACGACCAACCCGTGGAAGCGTCCGGACGTCCGGTACGACACCGTCGTGTCGCCCCGGTCGTCCGTTACCCGCCTCGCCTCGCCCAGGTGGAAGAAGTCGTAGAAGTCCGTCGCCAGCACGTGGTCGGGTGTCGAGCCGAAGGATCCGAAGCTCACCGGCTGCCCCGTGTTCATCGCGGATGACACCTAGCGGCCGCTCGGGAACCGGCTGCACCAGTCGGTGAGTTCGGTGAAGAAGTGGTCCGCCTCGGATTGCGGCATGCCGATCACCAACTGCATCGCCGCTTCCTTACCGAGCTGGTAACAGTGCTCGCGGCTGATCGGGGAGGTCTGCGCGTTCTTGATCCGGATGAGGGCCTGATGGGCTGTCTCGCCGGGAGCCGTCGCGGCGGTCGCGCGCCAGTTGCTGCCCGGGTCGCCGGTGACGAGCACCTCGAGCGTGAAGTCGGTGTCGATGTTCATGAAGGCCTTCAGGTGTTCGCTCGCGGTCTGCACCCGCTGGCCGGGCGTACTCACCTGGGCGTCCTGGGCATAGACGGCGGCGAGCGTGGTCGCCGGGATCGCTGCCGCCGCCTGTGTCGAGGTGTAGGTCTGTACGACGTACGGGCTGCTGCCGATCTGGATGTCGCATTGCTGGGCCGGGCGGTTCTCCGAGGCAGCGTTCGTCGCCGTCACCGCCTGCTTGGTGGCGGTGGCGAGCGACTTGGTCGAGATGGCACACGGGTCGGTCGCGCCGGCGGGCAGTTGCAGGTAGCTGCCGGACACCGCGGCGCCCGTCAGTTGCGGAACAATCGCACGTGCGGCGGCGCGGGCCGGTCGGTCCAGGGCGGCCAGGACGCTGGCTGGACTCTTGTCGTGTTCGGCGAGGTAGTCGTTTCCGGCCGAGGTGAGGTTGACGCCGACCACGAGCACCTGGCTGCCCTTGAGCACGACGACCTGTTGCGCGACCTGGGCCATCGCCTTGTCGCCGAGCCCGGCTATCGGTGTGCCGCCCGAGGCGGTGAGTTGGTTGTAGGCCTGGGTAGCGTCGGCGGGGTTGGTGTAGCTCTGCAGGCTGACCTGGAAGCGGGTCAGCCTGGTCTCGGTCTCGGCGGTGCTGATGAAGCCTGCGCTCGGGTAGGTGGACGCGGTGCCGCCGTCGTCCTGGAATCCGTGCACGGACGTGCCGAGTGCCGTGGGCAGCCCGGTGGCTGTCAGCAGTGGCAGGGCTTGCAGCTCCTTCGGGGCGGGAACGGGGCCCGGGCCGTCGTGGCCCGCGCCGGCCGACGACGGGCCGCCGCCCAGGCTCGTGTCAACCGGCCCCGTGCTCACCTTGTGCGGGGTGCTGGAGCTGCACGCCGCGAGCGCGGCGGCGGCCAGGATGAGCCCTGCGATTCCCAGGCCAGGTCCGGTGCGGGTCGGCATCACGTGCTCACCGGGAGGTCCTGGCGCGCGGCCCCGCGCGGTGCCGGGGGCAGCTCTTGGCGCGGCGGCAACGAGCCCAGCGACCAGATCACGAAGAGCGCGATCGGGGAGCAGAAGCAGACGACGCCCCAGAGTGCGGCGTTGCGGTTGCGGTTGCGGGCGGCGGTGTGCGCGAGCGATCCGGCGGCGGCCGCGAGGCCGAGCAGGAAGCCGAGGTCTGGGTTCATGGTGGGTCCTTTCGAGCTGATGGTCGGGCCGGGCCGCGGTTCGCCGGGTGAGCGGGGAACCGGGTGACCAAAGTCTGGCGTCCGGCGCGTCCTGGGAGCAGGGACAGACCTGCCGGTACTCCGGCCGTGCGAATGCCCACGCCGCTCTGGGTAGTTCGACCCCTGGCGGCCGTGCTGGTGGAGCAGCTGGCTCGGCGGATTGCTGCCCGAGGGCCGATGATTGACGAACTGCCCCTGTCGCTGACGTCGGTGGTAGCTGTCGGTCGGCTACGCGGCCTGCCACTGGTGCTACGTAACAGGGCTATGCCGTGAGACAGGGCCGCGCGGCGTACATTCCTTTGTTTGCAGGGATTCTGAGACCATAACTGGCCATCCCGGTTCGTCGTTGAACACGGCTTCCGGGCACTCGTGAGTCACACTCGTGAGTCACTATCAGCGATCGAGCACCCATCCGCAGAAGGCCTTGCGGTCGGGATTCTGATAGCCCTTCGTCTTGCCCCAGCCATAGCGGCGCATGACCGCGTGCGCTAGGCGCGCAGCAGCAGCCGTTACGGAGCCTTTGCGGGTGCGTGGCCAACACCCGCCCCGCACCATCACGTGGCAATGCACGACCTCCGCGCATGCGCCCGATACCTGCATTCGCGTTACCTGGCTAACAACGCCTATCAACGCTACGCTGATGTTAGTTGGATTGGCGGGAGGTTCGACATGTCGACAGCGCTCAGCGTGCTTGCCGAGCACGGCATCATGATGACCGATGAGGAACTCGGGGACCTCATCCGGCAGGCGATCGCCGACACCCCGCCGCTGCGGTCGGTCGGGCTCCCCCCGGAGGAGGCGGCCATCTACGACGCCGCCGGTATGACCGAGGCCGCTGGCGCCTATCGACGACACCTCACCGACATCGTGACCGAGTACCTGAGCCTGCTGACCCACGCCGTCCCGGTCACGGACGCCGCGGTCCGGCTCGGCGTCACCCGGGGCCGGATCCAGCAGATGATCACCGCGCACGACGTCTGGGCGCTGCGTGACCAGAAGGGCCGATGGGTCCTGCCCCAGATCCAGTTCGACAACAGGGCCCTTCTGCCGGGCTGGTCGAGCGTCGCCCGCGCGATCCCGGTCGAGGCCCACCCGCTGGAGGTCCTGGCCATCCTGACCACGCCGCAGCCCGATCTGGAGGTCGACGGCGCGGCCGTGGCCATCCCCGACTGGCTGCGCAGCGGCGGAGGCGATACCGAAGCAGCCCGGCTGGTCGCTAGCCTGGCCGAGACCGCGCTCTGAGTTGGCGAAGCTGCCCAAACCTCGCGACCTGAGCGGCGTCGGCATCCGCGACACCGAACTGCGGCACGTCGACCCCGGCGGCCTGTGGTGGCGCGTACATCGCAGCAGCGGCACGCACGCGATCGCCTGGAACGCGCTGCGCTACTACGGCCCGGTAGACACGCGCTTCGAGCCGCACGACCCGCCTCCCCGGGTCCACACCGACCGCGCCGTCTGGTACGCCGCGGCCACGCCACGCACCTGCATCGCCGAGGTCTTCCAGCGCACCGGACGGGTCCCTCTCGCCAACCACCTGCACCTCGTGTCCGCCCGCATGACCCGACCGCTCACGCTGCTCGACATCACCGGCGAACCGGGCGGCGGCACGTGGGCCACCCGAGCCGGCGCCTCGATGGCGCTGGCCACCGGGCGCCACGACTACACCTCCGCCTGGGCGCGCGCCATCTGCGCGGCCTTCCCCGACCTGGACGGCATCGCCTACCACGCGGCCAAGGACGGCGGCCTGGCCATCGCGCTGTTCCATCCGGCCCGAGACGCGATGCCGACCACGCCGGTCACCCGCCGCGCCCTCAACGACCCCGCACTCGGGGCACGGCTCGCGGGCATCTGCGACGAGATCGGGTACCGGCTCGTCTAATAGTCGCCGCGCCCGGGACGGCGACGCACCTGGGCAGATCCGCGCCCCAGCCATGGTCCAGCGTGGCGCGCCCTCAGCTCGACGAACCATCGCCCGAACCCGGCGGCGGGCGACCAGTGCCGGACCCGCACCCGCCGGCAGGTTTGCCACAGATCGCTCCGCAAGCTTTTCCGCGGGCGGACCGCAGGTCACCGCCCGGCGCCGCTTCGAGATCACGCGCATCGTCACCGCGATGCGCGCCGCGCTGATCGCCGCGCTGCGCAGCTTCGCCGACGCCGCCGGCGAGCCCGATCCGGGCCTCAGCGTGCTCGGCTGGTGAGTATGCACGTGCCGTGCTCGATGCCGCCTCCTGAGAACATGCTCTACACGGACCCGGCTCGCGAGGCTAGGGCGCCGATCGGGACAGAAGAACCTCGGCCTGCCGGGCGGCTCCGGCCATTCCCCGGCCTGCGGCTTCGGCCTTGATGGCATTCAGTTCGGCCCGAAGGTCTGCAGCCAGAGCTGGCTCGTCGCGCGCCGCCCACTCGGCGGCGAGCAGGCGGCAGTGCAGAAGCGCGGATCGGCCACCGCTGCGGTTCGCGAGCTCGGTCGCCGTCGTCAGGTATCGGCGTGCGGCCACCGGGTCGTCGCCCAGGTCGGCCAGCCGGGCCATTGCGAGCGCGACCGGTCCGACCGTGCCGATCTGGCCGAGCGTGCCCAGGTAGCTTTCGAGCGGCTGCATCTTGGCCAGCAGCGGCCCGGCCAGGTCTGCGAGGCCGCGATCCGCGACGGCGTGGGCGAGTAGCGCGAGCCGCCCGTGGGAGGTCCATACGTCGGGCTCGGGACGCAGCACTTCGGCGCGCAGCGCGTCGTCGGCCCCCGGACGGCCGGCGGCGCCGTCGGCCACCGCCGACGTCCAGACAGAGACCAGTGGGTTGCTGGGTACCAGCCCGGACACCTCGTGCAGGCGGCCCTGGTCCCAGCGCAGCACGATCTCGGCCAGTTCGAAGGTGCCTGCCTGCTGCAGTTCGGTGGCCCGGTGCGCCGCCTCCGCCCGCGCGTAGAGCTCCGCTGCCCGCCGCAGGTCGCCACGCCACTGGGCCAGGCAGGCCTCGGCCCAGCGCAGCTGGACTCGGTTGATGGGCGTCTTGAGGATTTCCGCGGCCACGGCGCCTGCTTCGACGTGCTCGGCGCAGGCGGCGGTCTCGCCGAGATTCATCGTCGCCATCGTGAGCAGGTTGTGGCGCAGCACGCCGTCGGCCGCTGCGTTCTCGTACCGCAGGCCGGCGAGCCGGTCGAGCAGGTCCCGCGATTCCTGCGAGTGCGTCGCAACGCCGGCGTAGGTGAGGGCCCGGCCGAGGATCGCGTCGGCGAGCACGGCGGCGTCGCCGGTGCGTTCGGCGAGCTCGAGCGCCCGGGCGCTCATCCGGTCCGGGACGCTCGGGTCCAGGTCGTAGCAGTGCCCGATCGCGGTCACCGCGAGCACCCGGGCGCGCGCCGCCGGGTCGTCGTGCAGCATGGGCTCGAGCCCGCGCAGGGTGGCGAGCAGCGGCGCCGGGTCCGAGCCATAGACCGGCCACGGCCAAGCGCCCGACACCCGCAGCAGGCTGGCGGCCAGCCTGCCGACCGATCCGGTGCGGCCTGCCCGCAGCGCCTCTACGAGCGCCGCGTCGAGGACGTCCAGGACCGCCTGACCGCGGCCGGCCCAGGCCAGATTGCGCACCTGGGACCGGACGAGTTCATCCCGGCTCGTGTCGTCGCCGGGCATCCGGTCAACGGTCTCCACCGCCGCTGCCCACCAAGCCGCGGCGACGTCGTACTGAAGCTGCCGCTCGGCGGCGTCGGCCGCGGCGCGGAACGCGTGCAGCGCCTCCGCGGAATCGGCGGCCGGTCCCGCTGCGCGCAGGTGCCCGGCGCGCTGGATGACGGCGTCCGAGCCGGCCTGCGGGTCCACGAACCGTGCCGCCTGCAGGTGCAGCCGCTGGCGACGCATCGCCGGCACGCCGGCCACCAGCTCCTCGCGCATCAGCGCGTGACTGAAGGAGTACGCGTCGGTCGTCGAGGAGGGGACGAGCAACTCATGGTCGGCGGCCTCGTCCAGCAGGTCTGCAAGATCGCCGGAGTCGCGCCCGAGCAGGCCGGCGAGCACGGTGACGTCGAGCGGGTCACCGACGACCGCCGCGACACGTAGCACGTCGAGCAGGTGCTCGGGCAGCACGGCCAGCCTCCTGCGCAGCACGGAACGCACCGCCGTCGGGATTCCCGTGGTGCGCCGCTCCTCGATCGGCAACCGGGCATATTCGACGACGAAGAACGGAGTTCCGCCGGTGCGCTCGGCCAGGCCGGCGGCCTCGGCGAGGTCGAGCCGATCGCCGCTCACCTGCTCGGCCAGCCGGCGCACGTCTGCGAGACCCAGCGGGGCGAGGTTGAGCTGGCGACTCCACGGGCGGCGCGCGACAGCCTCGAACAGCCGGTCGAGTTCCGGTCGCGGGCTGCGGTTGCGGGCGGTGACGATCACCAGCAATCCGGCCACGTCGAACGTCTCGGCGAGCATCGTGAGCAGGCCCAGCGAGGCTCGATCGGCCCAGTGCAGGTCGTCGAGGACGAGCATCAGCGGCGCCCGGGCGAGGCGGGCCCGGAGCAGATCCGCGATCGGCTCGTACACGGCGGCCTGCGCGGCGTCGATGTCGCCAACGGCGGCCGCCGCGAACACGTCGTCCGGATCAGCCCCCAGGTCGCGCAGGACCTGCCGGATCGGCCACCACGGCGGCACGGTGTCGAGATCCGGGCACTGCCCGCGCGCGACCGGGCCGCCGGCCGCCTGCCACTGGCGCACCGCTTCCTGGGCGAGCCGGGTCTTGCCGATCCCCGGCGGCCCGGTGAGCACGACCCACTGAGTCGCGGCGCGGCGCGCGCCGTCGAGCGCAGCGCGGATGGCGGCGAGCTCGCTGCTCCGGCCGACGATGCGGTCCGCCGGATCGGGCTCGGGCGGCGCGTCGGCTCGCGGCCTGCCGCCTTCGGATCGGCTACCCGCCGACGGTTCGACGACGTCCGGGACGGTGCCGGGCGCCACACCTGAGTCGCTGCCGGGCCACGACGCAGCGCCGGGATCGCGGCGCAGGATCGCCGTCTGCAGATCGCGCAGCGGCGGGCCCGGGTCCAGCCCGAGCTCGTCGTCCAGGCGGGCCGCGAAGTCCTGGTAGGCGGCCAGTGCGTCGGCTACCCGCCCGGCCCGGTACAGCGCAACCATGTGCAGCCAGACGACGCGCTCGACCAGTGGGTGCTCCCCGAGCAGAGCGGTCGAGCGGGCGAGGGCGGCGGCGATGTCGTCGACACCGAGCAGACCGACGACGAGATTCTGCTCGAGGCCCGCGCGCCGTTCGGCGAGCGGCACCGCCGCGACCCGAACCCACTCCTCGTCGGCGAAATCCTCGAGATAGGCACCGCGCCACCGGCCGAGCGCGCGCTTGAGCGCCTCGACCGCGGTCGTCCAATCGCGGCCGTCGATCGCGTGCTGTGCGTCCTGTGCGTCGGCGAGGAACTGCGTCACGTCCAATTCCGCCTTGCCGACGTCGAGGGCGTAACCGTGCGAGCGGCGCACTACAGGCGGCGGCGCGGACGCGTCGGTGCGCAGCAGCCGGCGCAGCCGGGACACGTTCGCGTGCAGGCTGGACTGCACACTCGGCGCCCGTTCCTCGCCCCAAACCGTGTCCAGCAGCCGGTCGGTGGAGACCGTGCCTCCGGCCTGTTGCGCCAGGACGGCGAGCACCGCGCGCTGCTTCGGCGGACCGAGATCGATCGGCGCGCCGTCCCGCTCCACGGCCAGCGGGCCCAGGAGCAGATAGCGCAGCACGCGGGGATTCTTTCATCGAGGCGGGCCGCGCCGGGCGGTTTCCAGCGGCGCGGCCCGCGGCTCGGTGTCCGCGGCGGATTCAGCCCGCGGCCGCGCGCACCGATCGGGCCGGGGCGAGCACCCCGCGCGGGTCGTACGCGGCGGCCAGGGAGGCCAGCCGCTGCAGCGTGGCCGTGTCGTAGGCCCGCCGGACGGATGCGGCCGTGGCCGCACCACCGAAGTTCGGCATCGCGCCCCCGGTCGTCCACGGCCGCATCGCGTGCCCGACCTGCTCCGCGTGCGCCGCGGTCGGCGCCAGCACCGGCGGCAGACCGATTCCGATGGTGAGCAGGCTGAACTCAGCAGAGCGGTGGCACACCGCGGACGGGCGCTGCGCGTTGCGCGCGATCGCCCCGCCGAGCAGCCTGAGTTCGACGATGACCTGTGGGCAGTCCGCGGCCGGCCCCGCTACGCCGAGCAGCGCCGCCACGGCATCCTCCGGCAAGCCGTCGAGCAACTCGACGGTCTCGTACACCGGCATCGGGTCGACCGGGTCCGCGTGGATCGCACCGATCTGCGTGTAGGGCATCGTTGCCACCTCGCCCAGGATGACCGCGGCCGCCCGCTGCAACGGAGCCAGGACGGCTGCGCCCTCGACGGGGTCGCCGGCCCACGCGTAGCGGACGGCGACCGTGCACCGCCCGGCCAGCGGCGGCGGGACCGACGGCAGGTCGGGCAGGCGCAGGATCGCCAGCGAGGTGCTCCCCGCGTCCGGCAGCGTGGCCGTCCATTCGCGCCAGGCATGCAGAACCGCGGCGGCGTCGGCGCCGTCGAAGTAGAGGCAGCCGCCGAAGAGCTCCGGCAGGCTCGGCAGCATGAGCTCGACGGCGGTCACGATGCCCAGCGCGCCCTTGCCGCCGCACAGTCCCCAGAACAGCGCGGGGTTCTCGTCGGCACTCGCGCGGCGCAGCGACCCGTCACCGGTCACCACATCGAAGGCGAGGACGTGATCGGAGGCCACGCCGAAGTGCCTCGCCAACGGCCCGATGCCGCCGCCGGTGAGCAGGCCGACGACGCCGACACCAGGAGATGACCCGCACGGCGGCGCCAGACCGAACGGCGCAGCCGCCTCGATCACCTGCGCCCAGCAGGCGCCGGAGCCGACTCGGGCCCAGCCGTCCGGGTGGATGCGCACCTCGTCGAGTCGGGCGGTGTGCACCAGCAGGGTCGGTCCGTCGGTCGGCGCGGCGCCGTGCCCGGTGGCCCGCACATCGACGGCGAGGCTGTGCTCGGCGGCGAACCGGACGGCGCTGCAGACATCCTCGGCGTCTGCCGCCTCGACGACGCCCAACGGCATCGAGGCCACGGCCAGGTTCCACGGCAGCGCGCGCGCCGCGTAGTCCGGGTCATCGGGCAGCAAGAGGCGCCCGGTCAGTCGCGCAGCCAGCTCATCGAGCGGCAGGTCGTTCGGACGGATGTGGTCGGCAGTGACGGTCATGGCAGGTCTCCTGTGTCGGTCGAAGTTCATGGGAGTGATTGAGCAAACCGTCGCCCGGCCGGCTGACAGCACGCTTGCAGGGTTCTTGCCGACGCCGGTGCCGCGGTCGGCAAGTCCGCGACAAGCCGCGTCGCGCACTGTCGGTGGACCGTGAGCTCCCGAGCGCTCGCCGAGCGTCGGCCACGGTGTCTTCGAAGGGAGAGAACGGCCATGACCCCGGACAGCAGCCACCTGCTCATCAGCGGCGCGACGATCGTTTCGGTCGACCCAAAGGTCGGCACGCTCGACCGCGGCGACATTCTCGTCCACGGCGACACGATCGCCGCGATCGGACCCGACTTGACCGACCGTTGCGCGCCCGACGTCGCGGTTATCGACGGGCGCGGGAGCATTGCCGTCCCCGGCTTCGTAGACGCGCACGTGCACGCCTGGGAAGGGCAGCTGCGCGGCATCGGCTCGATGATCGACTTCGGTGAGTACCTCGGGCTCACCGCCTTCGGCCACGGCCCGCGGTATCGGCCGGAGGACAACTACGCGGGCACCCTGGCGACCGCACTGCGCGCCCTGGACGCCGGCATCACCACGCTGGTCGACAACGCGCACAACGCGCAGACGCCCGCCCACTCCGTGGCATCCGTCGAGGCGCTGCTCGACGCCGGCATTCGCGGCGTGCATGCCGTCGGCTCGCCGTTCGGCCCGCCGCTGGAGCACGTGCCCTCGACCGCCCTCGCCCTGCGCGATCGATGCGCCGGCCCGCTGCTGAACGTGCGGCTGTTCGAGGTCGACCCGACACCCGAGCTGTGGC
Source organism: uncultured Actinomycetota bacterium (assembly GCA_963797455.1). Taxonomy (GTDB): domain Bacteria; phylum Actinomycetota; class Actinomycetes; order Mycobacteriales; family Jatrophihabitantaceae; genus Jatrophihabitans. The sequence goes on from CAWCPK010000003.1 coordinate 523,394, forward strand.
GCTTCGCGCGCGATGCGGGGTTCTGGGTCTCGACCGAACTCGGCCCGCACACGCCCGGGCTGGACGATCGGCTCGAGGCGCTGCACACCGAGGGACTGTTCACGCCTGAACACGCGCTCAACCACTGCTACGACCTGTCCGAGCGAGCCTGGAAGCTCATCGGCGGCAGCGGTGCCGCGGTCAACCTGTGCCCGCGCTCGGACGCGGTGTTCGGCCTCGGCTCGACCGTCGCGCCCCTCGAAGCGGCGCTGCGGCACGCCGCGGCGGTCGGGCTGAGCAACGACAACGAGCTCAGCTACGGCCTCAGCATGTTCGCCGAGATGCAGGCGCTCACCGTCCGCCATCGCGGCGAGCGGTTCCGCCGTGCGGCGGCCGGGGACGGTATCGAGCCGGACCCGCTCACCCCGCTGCGGCTGCTCGAATTCGCCACGATCGGCGGCGCCGGCAACGCCGGGCTCAGCCACGCCATCGGCTCCCTGGCACCGGGCAAGCAGGCCGATGTCGTCCTCGTCCGGCGCCCGGACGCCACCGGCACGGCTCCCACGGATCCCGTCACCGAAGTCACTGCATTCGCACAAGCCGGCGACGTCGACACCGTCCTCGTCGCCGGACGGGTACTCAAACGCGACGGCCGCCTCGTCGGAATCGACCTCGACGGCGCGCGCGAGGTGATCGACCGCTCTCGCGACTACCTGCTCCAGCCGCGGCGCTAGCCGCAACGAACCCGAACGCACTCACTCAGGAGAATCGCCATGTCACGCATCACGTCTCGGGCAGTCAGCATCGGCTGCGCGCTCGCGGCCGTCCTCACCCTCGTGACCGGGGCGCCGGGGGCCGCCCACGCGCAACCCGCGCCCGCTGCGGCGCCGCCCGCCGGCACCGACCTCGGACCCTTCGGCACCACCGAGGGCACCGGGATGATCGGCTACCGGCTCTACGACCTCGCCCAGTTCCTGCCACCCGGAGTCGACCTGCTCTCGGTCGACGCGTTGGGCCCGAACGGGCAGGTTGCCGGCAGCATTCGCGACAACACCGGCGACGGGCTGCCCGAGCCGTTCGTGGTGACCCCGGGCTCGGCGGGCGGCTTCATGCAGCTGACCGCCGTGCCCGGCAGCGTCAACCGGGTCGGAGCCTTCGACGGCGACGGCAACCTCTACGGCAGTGCCGGCGACGGGCAGGGCAGTGCCGATCGCGGCGCCATCTGGCGATGGGACGACTTCGGCGACGGCTACTACGGCGACCCCCAACTCGTGGTCTATGACGACCAGATCAGTCCCGGCTCCCACTCGCTGGAGGTCGTCGACGCCAACGGGAACAAGCACGTCCTGCTCAACGACGGCGCAATCGTCAAGGGCGGCGACGGCGCCGTGCTCACCGGACCCGGCAATGGTGCCGCGGCCCACGGGATGAACAACAAAGACACCGCGGCGGGCGCGATCGGCATCGACCCGGACGGGCCGGACGGGCCGCAGCCGAGTTACAACCAGCCGGTCGTGTGGCACGCCGACGGTAGCCGGGTCGATCTCGGCTTCCCGCCGCTGGGCTACGAGAGCGCGCAGGCGATGGCGGTCAGTGATGACAACCAGGTGCTGGTGCAGGGTGACTCGCACGGCGCGAACACCGGCGGGATCGAAGCGGGCATCCCGTTCCTGCGGCACGCCGACGGCAGCTACGACGCGCTGCTCCCACCGGCCGGATCACCGAACAACAGCCTGGTCTGGACGCGCGACCTGTCCAGTACCGGCGACGCGGTCGGCGAGACGTACAACCAACTGCCCGACGACTCCTACAACGAGCACGCGACCCTGTGGGCCAACCGCCGCGCGCTGGACATGAACAACCTGCTCACCGACAACCAGCATGACCACTGGAAGCTCGCCACCGCCTTCGCGATCAACGACAAGGGCATGATCGCCGGTGAGGGGGCGCACGACGGCAGCTTCGCGCTCTGGCTCGCGGTGCCGGTCGACCCGGTGGTGTTCGTGCACGGCGCCGGCGCCAGCAGCATCTACACCTACACGGGCGGCCAGCCGGACAAGATGGAGTGGCTCGGCTGCGCGTGGGACCACGACCGTGCTGAGCTCAGCCTCGACCCGCAGGACATCGCCGACGGCACCGCGCCGGCCGACACCCGTCCCGTCGACGCGCTGCGTCACGAGAAGTGTGGCCCGATCGGCGAGTCGGCCAACCCGGCGCTGAACGTCTACGGCACACTGCTGGACAAGATCCTCGGATCGGGCAGCTACCGCGAGTACCAGCGCGACGGCGTCACCGCCCGGCAGACCGGCGCCGGCTGCGATCTGTCGCAGGCGGGCCAGGCGAGCCCGAACCTGTTCGTCTACGCCTACGACTGGCGCAAGGACAATGCCAAGAGCGCGGCCGGCCTGGCCGACTACATCGAGTGCGTCCACAAGTTCTGGCCCAACCGCAAGATCGACGTGGTCACCCACTCGATGGGCGGGTTGGTCGCCCGGCGCTACCTGCTTGACTTCGGCGGCGCCGACGTCGACCGGATGATCACGATCGGGGCGCCGTGGCTGGGCGCGCCGAAGCTGGTCGACGTGCTCCAGACCGGCAACTTCGCACCGGCGCCGGTGAACGGCCCGGCCGGCGTGATCAAGCACGTCGTGGCCGGCTTCCCGGCCGCCCACCAGCTGATGGCCAGCCGCGTCTACGGCGACGCAGCCTCAGTGCCGGTGATGCGGGAGAACGGCTGGGACCTGAACGGCGCGGGCGGCGATCACCAGACCTACAGCTACCCCGACGTCAAGAAGCTCCTCGATGACCAGAACCCGGCCTCTACGCCCGGCAGCACCGGTGATGCCTTCCAGTCCTACTCGACCGCCAACGGCGGTCAGACCGACTGGCGCACCGACAGCACCGGCGTGAAGTACACGCACATCGTCGGGCTGCAGGCCGGCGCCCAGACCATCGGGACCGTGGTGGCCAACCGTGGGGTCTACTGCGGCGTCGGCATAACCGGCGTCTACTGCACCTACGGCAACTACATCAGCGAGGAGATGGTCTGCGGCGACGGCACGGTGCCGATCATCAGCAGCGAGCGGGCCGGCAACGGTGTCGACTACAACGATCCGACTGCCGAGGAGTTGGTGTTCCGTTCGCCCGACACTGGCAGCAACCAGCTCTACGAGCACACCGGCCTGGCCTCGAACCCCGACGTGGACGAGGCGATCCTCGACCGGCTGTTCTCGACCAGTGACGAGCGCGCCGAACAGGACCACAGCGCACTCGGCCGGCCGGGCGACGACCAGTCCAGTTGCCTGCAGCCGGCCACGAGCAGCCTGGCGGCCAGCAGCGCGCCGGCGCCGGAGGACGCCCTGCGCTACGTCTCGGTCGTGAACGGCTCCGGCCTGACCGTCGCCGACACGCACGGGCACACCACCGAGCCGGCCGGTGACACCCTCGGCTACGTCAACGGCGTGACGATGGTGCCATCCGACCGGCCGGACGTGGGCATGGCGATCACCCCGCTGTCGGACACCGAGACGTACACGACGACCTTCGTCGGCACCGGCAAGCCGGTGGAGATCTCCCTGCTCGAGGGCAGCCAGGCGCACCCGACCGCGGCCACGCGGTGGATCGACGTCCAGATCCCGGACGGCGAGAACGCCGAACTGCGCACCACCGCGGACGGGCGCGACACGCTGCGAGTGGACACCGACGGCGACGGCGAGGTGGACACGGCAGTGCCGCCGACCGTGCGGCTCGGTGGGTCGGACGCCGCCGACGTGACCGCGCCGGAGATCACCGGCAGCAAGCTGGTCACCGACGCCGGCGCCGTGTACGCACTCAGCGCCAGCGACAAGGGCAGCGGCGTGGACTCGATCATGTACTCGACCGACGGCGCGCACTTCTCGCCCTACTCCGGGCCGCTGGCGCTCGACGCGGACGCGACCCCGGTCGTGACCGCATTCGCCACCGACCGGGCCGGCAACCGCTCGGCGCCGTTCGAGATCAAGCTCGCCGACCTGCAACCGGGGCTGCTCACCACGGCGACCGTCGACCCGGCGCCGAGCACGTCCGGGTGGAATGCCGGCAGCGCCGCCGTCCACCTGACCGCGCAGGCGTCGGCCGGCACGAGTCCGGTCGCGAGCGTCACCTACCGCACGTCGGGTGCCGCCGGCACGAGCGAGCAGACCGTGGACGGCAACTCGGCGCAGTTCGAGGTGAGCGCGGCCGGGACGACGACGGTGACCTACTTCGCCACCGCCGCCGACGGCACGGTCGAGCCCGACCGCAGCGTGCAAGTGCGCATCGACGCCGCCGACCCGGCCGCAAGCCTGAAGCGGCCGGCGAGCGGTGCCGTCGTGGACGGGCTGAGCACGCTGGCCGGGACCGCGTCCGACGATGCCGCAGGCGTCACCGACGTCCAGGTCGAGCTGCGCAACAACGCCGGCAAGTACTGGGACGGATCGGCGTGGGTGACCGGCCAGACCTGGTTGAGCACCTCCGGCAAGACCAGCTGGAGCCGCTCGACCGGACTGCCCACCGGCGACGACCTGCCCACCGGACCCTATCGGGTGCGGCTGCGGGTGAGTGACGGATCCGGCCGGGTCGCGATCACCGACGCCGACTCGTTCCTGGTCGCGACGTCGGCCGGTACCAAGATCAGCGAGCTGTCGGTGCCTGATGGGTCGAGCACTTCGGTCGCCGCGGTGAATGCGCACGGCGTGGCCGTCGGTGCCACCACGGTGGGCGGGCACACCGCGCCGGTGCGCTGGAGTGGTGGCCGTGCGGAGCTGCTGCCGCTGTCTGCGGGCTACGCCTCCGGCCAGGCCTTCGCGCTCGACGCCAACGGCACGGCTTACGGCTATCAGACGGGTGAGTCGGGCTCCGGCGTCGCCGGGGGGCAACCCGTGCGGTGGGCCGTCGGCGCGGACACGCCGACGGTGCTGAACTCGCTGGACGGTTCCGGCGGAGCGGAGGTGGACGACGTGACCAGTGACGGCAACGTCGAGGTGGGCTGGTCGGCCGACGACCAACCGGTGCGCTGGATCGGAACGAAGATCGAGGCGCTGCCGCTGCTGGCCGGCGCGACCGGCGGGCGGGCGACGGCGGTGGCCGACGACGGCACGATCGTCGGTTGGCAGAGCACGCCCGACGGCGCACGCGCGGTCTTGTGGCCGGCCGACGGCGGGGTCACCAACCTCGGCACCGGTGGCGACAAGTCGAGCAAGGCGACTGTAGTCAACGCGCTGGGGACGGTAGCCGGGACGACGACGGACAGCGGCGGCCGGATGCGCGGTTTCGTATACCGCGACGGCGGAATGCAGCTGCTGTCGAGCCCGATCGGCGCGAGCTCGCTCACCCCCAACGGCATAGATGACGACGGAACGATCGTCGGCGAGTACACCGACGCGCACGGCACGCACGGGTTCGTGGCGGACGCGGGCGCTGCCGCCGTCGCCCTCGACAGCCGGCTGCCGGCCGCAAGCGGGTGGAGCACGACCCGCGCCCGCGACGTCAACGAGTTGGGCCAGATCGTCGGATTCGGCTCCGACGGCGGCACCCTCACCGGGTTCCTGATCAGCGCCAAGCATGCGCCGATAGTCGACGACCTCGACGTGACCACGGCGGCCGGCCGACCGGTGGATGTGACACTGCCGGCCTACGACCCGGACGTCAGCGACGCGGTCGCACTGTCGATCGGCGAAGGTCCGGCGCACGGCACGCTCAGCACGATCAGCGGCGGCCAGGTTACCTACACCCCGGCTGCCGGGTTCACCGGCACCGACCGGTTCACCGTGGTGGCCGGCGACGGCGAGCTGAGTTCGGTACCAGGCACCGTCACGGTGACGGTGTCCGGTACCGGCGGCGGTGGCGGTGGCGGTGGCGGTGGCGGTGGGAACCATGCGCCGACGCTGGTGCTGACCGCGCCGGGGACGGCGGACGAGGGGGACACGGTCGCGCTGCGCGCGGACGCGAGTGACCCGGACGGCGACAAGCTCACCTGGACGTGGCATGCCAGCGGTGGCGAGCTCTCCGGCGACGGGCCGGCTGTGAGCCTGCACCTGTTCGACGGGCCGGGCTCGATCAACGTCGAGGTCACCGTCAGCGACGGCACGGACACCGCTACCCGAAGCGCGCAGATCGACGTGCGCGACGTCGCACCGGAAGCGGATGCCGGCAGCGACCTCACCGTGCCATGGGGTGAGGCGGTGCGGCTCGACGGCGCCGGATCCGACGTCGGTCCGGATGACTCCGCGGCCGGTCTGACCGCAGTGTGGGACTTCGGGGACGGTGACCTGGCCACCGGGTTCACGCCGACCCACGCCTGGACCGAGCCGGGCACCTACCCGGTTCGGCTCACCGTCACCGACAAGGACGGTGCCAGCACGTCCGACACGGTGACGGTCACCGTGCGGGCCCATCAGCCGGTGCTCGACATCGTGTCACCGTCGCGCGCGCCCTTCGGCGCGGCGAGCGTCGCGGTGAGGCTGACGGATCCGGCTGCGGCCACGAACACGCTTGCCGGGCGCCAGGTGCGGATCAGCGTCGACGGCTCGGCCACGACGGTCGTCACCGACGCGTCGGGGCGCGCCGAGCTGCCGTCCGGTGCGCTGCTGCCCGGCAGCCACCGCGTCATCGCCACGACGGCAGCTGATGCGCGTTACCTCGCGGCGACCGGCACGGCCACGCTCACCGTGACGCAGTCGGAGGGCCGGGTCTTCGCCGCCGTGACCGTGAGCGGGGGTGCCGCGGTGATCGTCGCCGGCTCGGACGGCCGGACCACCCATGGCCTGCTGACCTGGATCGGCAAGAAGCGACCGATCGTGGCGCAGCTGACGGCGCTGGGGCGCATCCGGACCGCCGCCGGTCACGAGGCGGCGTGGCTGGCCGGCGGCTGTGGCAAGCACACCGTGCGGGCCTACGTCGAGTCGGCCGGACGCGGTGCTCGCGGTGCGGTCTTCCGGCTCTGGATCGACGGAACCGAGGTCACGACCCCGGGTGGGCGCATTGCCGGGGTGGTGGCCATCGTCTGATCGGCCGCCCGCACGGCAGCGTGATCCACTGCCGTTGGAGGAGCTGCTGTTCTTCCTGGTGATCCCTGTCAAGATCCTGCTCGCCGTCGACGGCGCACGCCGCCGTCGACGGCGAGGTCAGGTCGGGTGCGGCAGCAGGGCGAACGTGTCGACGCGGCTCGCCTGGCCGGTCTGGATCGCCTTCCCGTCAGTCGTGGTTACGTGCGGCTCGCCTTTGCACGCTGTGCGCTGTCGGTCAGGTACTCCTTGGCCAGCGCGTCAATCGTCTGTGCAGCGCGCACGTCGGCGCGCGCCGGGGTTTGGCGCTCGGCGTCCAGGGCAGCCTCGGCCTGGGCGAACAGCTGCCGCGCCTCAGTCTCCGAGTTGGCACGCCGGAGCACCCAGTCCCACCCCTCGCCGTCGCCGGTCGGCGCTTTGAACCTGACTCTGTAGCGCTTCCCGGTGGGCTCGGCGTAGAGCCGGACTCGCGACGCGCGTTGGCCGGAGCCAAACGTGCGCGGCTTGCCCTGGGCGATGATCGTCCAGGTCGTCGCGGCCGCCATGCCCGTCACCTCCCAAAGCAGCGGGCTGCCGTGTTCCGTGGGCCGGTTCGGTAGCCGCCGATAGGCTGATTTCTGGGCGCTGATCCGACCGGTGCCGGTCGCCGGGAATCAGAACTCGTGAGTCACTCTCGTGAGTCATTCGCGCGCAAAGTGACTCACGAGTCACGTGAAGGAGTTACGGGATGGTCAACCGCCTCGCTGAGTCAACGAGCCCATATCTGCTCCAGCACGCCCATAATCCGGTGGATTGGTGGCCCTGGTGTCCCGAGGCATTTGCCGAAGCTAAGCGTCGTGACTCACCAGTTCTGCTGTCGGTCGGCTACGCGGCCTGCCACTGGTGCCACGTGATGGCGCACGAGTCCTTCGAGGACACCGACGTCGCGGCCATCATGAACGAGTACTTCGTCAACGTGAAGGTCGACCGCGAGGAACGCCCGGACGTCGACGCCGTCTACATGGCGGCGACGACCGCGCTCACCGGCCAGGGCGGGTGGCCGATGACCTGCGTGCTCGACCACGACGGCGCACCGTTCTACGCCGGCACCTACTTCCCGCGCGAGCAGTTCGTCCGGCTGCTCGCCGCGATCGCCGAAGCCTGGCAGGTCGACCGCGCGGACGTGCGTGCCGCGGGGCAGCGGGTGGTCGAGGCGCTGGCGAGCGTGGCCGCGCCTTACAGCGCCGGTGCGCCGGCGCTGACCGAGGTCGACCTGGACGGGGCGGCCGACGTGCTGACCCGGCAGTTCGACCGCGAGAACGGCGGGTTCGGCCGAGCACCGAAGTTCCCGCCGTCGATGGCACTCGAGTTCCTGCTCCGCAGGCACGAGCGCACCGGTGACCCGACGTCGCTCGCGATGTGCGAGCAGACCTTCGAGGCGATGGCGCGCGGCGGCATGTACGACCAGCTCGCCGGCGGCTTCGCGCGCTACTCCGTCGACCACGCCTGGGTCGTGCCGCACTTCGAGAAGATGCTCTACGACAACGCGCTGCTACTGCGCGGCTACCTGCACTGGTGGCGGCGGACGTCCGCACCCCTGGCGCGGCGGGTGGCCGGCGAGACCGCGGAGTTCCTGTTGCGCGACCTGCGGACCCCGGAGGGCGGCTTCGCCTCCGCGCTGGACGCCGACACCGACGGCGTCGAGGGGCTCACCTACGTCTGGACGCCCGCGCAGCTGCGCGAGGTGCTGGGCCCGGACGCGGACACGGCGGGTGGGCTGTTCGAGGTGACGAAGGACGCGACGTTCGAGCAGGGCGCGTCCACGCTGCAACTGCTGTCCGACCCGACCGACGCCGAGCAGTGGGTCGACCTGCGGACGAGGCTGTTCGCGGCGCGCACGCTGCGCCCGCAGCCGGCGCGCGACGACAAGGTCGTCACGGCGTGGAACGGGCTCGCCATCGCGGCGCTGGCCGAGGCCGGCGTGCTGCGCGACGAGCCGCGCTACCTCGCGGCGGCCGTCGACTGTGCCCGGCTGCTGCTCGACGTGCATCGCGTCGACGGCCGGTTGCGACGCACGTCGCGCGACGGTGTGGCGGGCTCGGCCGTCGGCGTCCTGGAGGACTACGGCGATCTTGCGGACGGACTGCTCGTCCTGCACCAGGCAACCGCGGATCCGCAGTGGCTGCGGGCGGCGGGGGAGTTGCTCGACGTCGCGCTCGCCCGGTTCGGGGACGGCGACGGCGGGTTCTTCGACACCGCCGACGAGGCGGAGCGGCTCGTGTGCCGGCCGCGCGACCCGACGGACAACGCGACGCCGTCGGGGTCGAGCGCGCTGATCACCGCCCTGGTCGGCTACTTCGCGCTGACTGGCTCTACGACCCACCGCAGCGCTGCCGAGGACGCGCTGCGGCAGGTCGGCGAGCTGGCGACCGGCCAGCCGCGATTCTTCGGCTGGGCGCTCGCGGCGGCCGAGGCGCTGGTCGACGGGCCCGTCCAGGTGGCGATTGTCGGCGAGCCGGCCGGCGGCCGGTTGACGTCGACCGCCTGGCGGCTGCGCCCGCCCGGCGCGGTGGTGCTGTCCGCGGCCCCGGACGCACCCGGCCTGCCGCTGCTGGCCGACCGGCCGCTCGTCGGCGGCAAGGCGGCGGCCTACGTCTGCCGCGGGATGGTCTGCGACCTCCCGGTGACCGACATCCCCGCTCTGGAGCGCGCGCTCGGCGGCGCTACTCCTTCGTAAGCGTGGGGCCTTCGGCGCGCAGCTTGCCGACCTCTTCCATCGCCTCGCGCAGCCCGGACAGCCACTCGTCGGTGTGCTCGCCGACGAGCCGGACGCACCAGGCGAGCGCATCCGAGCGTGAGCGCGCGACCCCGGCGTCCACGAGCGTGTCCAGCACCCGGCGCTCGTCGTGACGCAGCCGGGTCATCGCCGGAACCGCGAGATGCGTGAACAGCAGCTGGGTGTCGCCGATCGACGCGCCCCACGCGAGCTTGCGGCGATACCGCGCCTCGGCCTCGTCGGCGATCTGCATCCGCGCCTCGCGGGTGTCCTCGCGGAAGCGGCCGATCCGGCCCTGTGCCGCCGCCGCCCCGGTGGTCTCGTCCGTCCCTTCGGGTGCGGCCAGTTCGCCGACGACGACGATCTCGTCGCGGTCGACGCTGATCGTCGGCTCGCCGACGAACCAGTTGTCGGGCAGCCGGCCGGCAAGCCAGGCGGCGACGTCGTCGGCCGGTGGCAGGTCGGCCTGCTGCCATCCGCCGCGGAAGCCCCGGCCGCCGTGCTGTCCTCGATGTCCGTGCATGATGCCTCCTCGTAACACTGCAATCAGAATTACATCATTACACACCTGATCCGGACGCGGCGAAACCCGCGTTCGCTCGCGGCGGACGGCGGGTTAGCTGAAAACCGCGAGCCAGATGGCGACGTAGTGGCACGATGCGGCGACGAGGGTGCAGAGGTGGAACACCTCGTGGAAGCCGAAGACGCCCGGATACGGGTTGGGCCGCTTCAGCGCGTAGCCGACGCCGCCGATCGTGTAGACGACGCCACCGAGCGCGATCAGGACGAACGCAGCGACGCCGGCGTTGTGCAGCAGGTCCGGGAACACGAAGGCCGCAACCCAGCCGAGCGCGATGTAGCAGGGCGCGGACAGCCAGCGTGGCGCCGTCGGCCACGCGGTCTGCAGGCCGACTCCGAACACCGCACCCGTCCACACCGCGATGAGCACTGCGATGGCGGCGTCTCGAGGCAACGTGAGCGCGGCGATCGGGGTGTACGTCCCGGCGATGAACACGAAGATCATCGAGTGGTCGAGGCGCTTCATCACCCGCTGCGCACTCGGGCTCCAGTTGATCCGGTGATACAGCGCGGACGTCCCGAACAGCAGCGTGACGGTAGCGGCGTAGATGGCCGTGGTCGCGCCGGCGGGGCCGCCCCGCGCCACGGCAGCGACCGCAACCAGCGCCGCGCCGGAGACGATGGAGATCGCCGCGGCGTACGCGTGCAGCCAGCCGCGCAGTCGAGGCTTCAGTTCGGCGACGGCTGTTGCAACGGCGGTGGCAGCATTCGACGCGGCAGTGGGACCTGTCGTCGTCACGCGCCTGAGGCTACGGCACCGTAGGTTCGCTGTCGCCGGGCCGCCGCGAACTCTCAGCGAACGCCTTTCGACCGCGCGTCCGACCAAGATCGTTGGCCGCGCCGTCCGGGCGATAGGTTTGCCCGATGAGGGTGCGCAGCACGGTCTATGCCGTCTACGAGCGGCGGCTGCGCAGGCACCTCGAGGGCCTGCCGGTGCCGCGGCACGTCGCGATCATGATCGACGGAAACCGGCGCTGGGCACGCGCGGCCGGCTTCGACGACGTCAGCCAGGGACACGTCGTCGGCGCGCAGCACATCGCGAACCTGCTCGACTGGTGCAGCGAGGCCGGCGTCGCGCACGTCACAATCTGGCTGCTCTCGACCGACAATCTGAATCGGCCGGCCGAGGAACTCGAGCCGTTGCTGCGGATCATCGGCGGCGTCGCGCAGGAACTGTCCGCGGCCGGCAAGCCGTGGCGGGTGCAAGGCGGTCGGCGCGCTCGACCTGCTGCCGGCCGACACTGCCGACGCGCTGCGCCGCGCCGAGCGGGACACCGCCGACCCGCGATGGCCTGACGGTCAACGTCGCGGTCGGCTACGGCGGGCGCCGGGAGATCGCCGACGCGGTCCGCTCCCTGCTGAAGGAACACGCGTCGCTCGGCGGCACCATCGAGGAACTCGCCGAGGTCATCGACGTCGACCACATCGCCGAGCACCTCTACACGAAGGGCCAGCCCGACCCCGATCTGGTGATCCGCACCTCGGGGGAGCAGCGGCTCGGCGGGTTCCTGCTGTGGCAGTCGGTGCACTCGGAGTTCTACTTCTGCGACGCGCTGTGGCCGGACTTCCGCAAGATCGACTTCCTGCGGGCACTGCGCGATTACGGCACCCGGCAGCGTCGCTTCGGCGCATGAACGCGAGTGAGCATCGCAGCGACGATGGAGCGAGGAGCGGAGCGAGCCTGGCGATGAGCGCTCGCGCGAAGGGCAGTCGGCTTGTCGGGCCGCTGGTCTCGGGCGAGTGGGTCGCGGCTCATCTTGCCGACGTCCGGGTCGTCGACGTCCGCTGGTATCTGGACGGCCGGTCCGGCCTCGACGCGTACCTCGGCGGGCACCTCCCCGGCGCGGTCTGGCTCGATGTCGACACCGACCTGTCGGCGCCGGCGTCCCCGGCGGCAGGCCGGCACCCGCTGCCGACGCCCGAGCAGTTCGCCGCCGTGCTCGGCCGGGTCGGGATCGCGGACGGCACACCGGTCGTGGCCTACGACGACGCCGGCGGGTCGAACGCCGCGCGGCTGTGGTGGCTGCTGCACGTCCTCGGCGAGCCGGCCGCAGTGCTCGACGGCGGGCTGGCGGCGTGGCCCGGCCGGGTAGTGACGGATGTGTCGGAGGCGCGCCGGTCGCGCGGCGGCCGCGCCCGTGGCCGGCGGACCGGTTCGTCGATGCGGACGAGGCCGCGGCCGGCGGCGCCGTCGTGTACGACGCGCGGACCGCGGCTCGCTACGCGCACGGCGACCCGGGCGATCGACCCCCGTCCGGGGCAGGTCCCCGGCGCGCTGAGCGCCCCGTGGGCCGCGAACCTCGACGCCACCGGCCGGTTGCGCGGCCCGTCCGAACTGCGCGAGCTGTACGCGGACGCCGTCGAGCGCGGCGCCATCGCGTACTGCGGGTCGGGCGTCACGGCGTGCCTCGACCTGCTGGCCATGGAGCTGGCCGGAATGTCGAAGATCGCCTTGTATCCGGGCTCGTGGTCGCAGTGGGGCGCCAACCCCGCCCGGCCCGCTCAACCAGGCTCGGCCCCGTAGCAACGCGCCGCCACCGGCATTGTTACGACCGCCGATTGTTTACCGCCGCGTAACTACGTTCTTGGCGCGCCTTCCGTTTTGCCGCCGGGCGCCGACGTACCGTCGCAAAGAAGTGGCCCGGCCAACCCGGGCGACTCGGAGGTCCCGACACGGTGGCGACAACCAGCGAGGGGACCGGTTCGGTCCCACCGCAGCACCGCGGGACCGAACCGTCACCCCACTGCGCTGCGCGCTGTACCCGAGCGCGCCGACTCCTCGTCAGGAGCGTCACGTGACCCTTGCCCCGGCAATCACTACCGGCATGCGCACCTTCGTCCTCGACACCTGCGTCCTGCTCTCCGATCCAGCGGCACTGGGACGCTTCCCGAGCACGAGGTCGTCGTTCCGGTGGTGGTGATCACCGAGCTGGAGGGCAAGCGGCCCACCCCGAACTCGGCTGGTTCGCCCGCTCCGCGCTGCGCTATGCTCGACGAGCTGCGCATCATGCACGGCCGACTCGACCGGCCGGTGCCGATCGGGTCGACCCGGCGGCACCCTGCGCGTCGAGCTCAACCACACCGACCCGTCGTCGCTGCCTGCCGGCTTCCGGGTCGGCAGACAACGACTCGCGCATCCTCGCGGTGGCACTCAACCTGCGAGCCGAGGGGCGCTGACGTCACCCTCGTCTCCAAGGACATGCCGATGCGCGTCAAGGCGGCGTCGGTCGGGCATGGACCGCGAGGAGTACCGGGCACCGAGCTTGCCGATCGACCGGCTAGACCGGCATGAGCGAGCTGACCGTGTCGGCAGCAGACGCGTCGACGCGCTGTACGACGGAGGGTCGACGTGTCGACCGCCGGACTGCACCGAGGCGCGCGACCTGCCGTGCCACACCGGCCTGGTGCTGATCTCCGAGAAGGGCAGCGCCCTCGGCGCGGGTGACGCCGGACAAGCGGTGCGAGCTGGTGCGCGGCGACCGGGAGGCGTTCGGCCTGCGTGGCCGGTCCGCCGAGCAGCGGGTCGCACTCGACCTGCTGCTCGACCCGGAGATCGGCATCGTGTCACTCGGCGGGCGGGCCGGCACCGGCAAGTCCGCGCTCGCGCTGTGCGCCGGGCTCGAGGCAGTGCTCGAGCGGCGTCAGCACCGCAAGGGTCGTCGTCTTCCGCCCGCTGTTCGCCGTCGGCGGTCAGGAGCTCGGCTACCTGCCCGGCAGCGAGAACGAGAAGATGGCGCCCTGGGCGCAGGCGGTGTTCGACACGCTCGGCGCGCTGGTCTCGTCGCGACGTGATGGACGAGGTCATGGGCCGCGGCATGCTCGAGGTGCTGCCGCTGACGCACATCCGCGGCCGCTCGCTGCACGACTCGTTCGTCATCGTCGACGAGGCGCAGTCGCTCGAGCGCAACGTGCTTGCTGACCGTGCTGTCGCGCATCGGCGCCGACTCGCGGGTGGTGCTGACCCACGATGTCGCGCAGCGCGACAACCTGCGGGTCGGCCGGCACGACGGCGTGGCGGCGGTGATCGAGGCGCTGCGCGGCCATCCGCTGTTCGCGCACATCACGCTGACCCGCTCGGAGCGCTCGCCGATCGCCGCGCTCGTGACCGAGATGCTCGAAGAGCTCCCCTTGTGACCGGCTTGCGCCCGCCCGCGAGACAGCGACCGCTGGACGAGTTGACTGCACCAACAGGTGTGGCCGATGACCGTTCGCCACCGGTTGAAGCACAGGATCATTGAGTCCACGGAGGGGTGATCCGGGACCCGTCGCTTATGACTGCCTCGAGGCCGGGAGTCGTGGTTACCCACGCTGTTGCTCCCTGGGGGCCAGCGTCGACGCGCAACTCGCTGTTTGCGGGAATGAGGGCGACGTCTCCGCGATGGAGCTCGGCGCGCACGCCGTCGAGGGTGATCCGTAGGTCGCCGTCGAGGACCAGCAGGACCTCTTCCCGATTCGGTCGGTGAGCAACGCCTTCGAGGTCGGCGGGGACTTCGAGACGCCAGGCGCACAGCTCACTGCTGCCACGCGAGGGAGCCACGTAGGAACTGAACCGGGAGCCGTGCGTCTCGAACGTGGTCGCCTCTGTTGAGCCGATAACGGGCATTTGAATCCTCCGATATAGACAAGCAAACTGTCCTTATAGGCAATCAGCTTGTCTAAATCGTGTCAAGATGATGGTCATGGCAGGCGAAAGTTGGGAGACGGCCGTTGCTGTCCTGCGCCTCACCAGTCAGCTCGTGGACGGGATACAAGAGGGTCTCGCTCGCCGTGGCTTCGATGACGTTCGCCCGGCACATGGGTTCGCGTTTGCGCGGATCAGTGAAGGTGATGCCACTACTGCCGACGTGGCCGAGCACCTCGGGATCACCAAACAGGCCGCAGGCCAGCTCGTCGAGTACCTCGTCGATCACGGATACGTCTTGCGGCGACCTGATGAGCGTGACGCCCGGGCACGGTTGCTCCTGCTCACCGAACGGGGATGGGCCTGTACGGCGGCGGCGGAAGCGGCCGCTACCGAGACGGTCGACGGGTGGAAATCTCAGCTGGGTCCGTCAGAGTTCGGCCAACTCCGAGCCGCGTTGACAACGATCACAACCTCTGGACGGCTGCGGCCATCGTGGTAATCTTGCCTCGTTGCAGGATCCGCTTACGGACGCCTCGGCTTGCCTCGTGCAGTCAAGGGTGCAAGCGGGTTCACACGAATGGGATGGTCGCGAGCTCGGTCCACGGATCGTCGGCGCGCCAGAGCACGTACCCCTCGGCCCGCACTTGGTACGGACGGAAGGCGCGGCGCAGGACGGTCAGCGCTGCGCGCGCCGCGGCCGGGCCGACGCCGGTCACGACGGTGACGTGCGGGCGGTAGCGGCGCCGATCGCGCGGCGTGAGGTCGTCCCACCACAGGTTCTGCAGCTCGCGATGGCGCGTCGCCAGCTCGGGCGAGGCGAGCCCGTAGGCCGCGCCGCCGGGCAGCGGCAGGACGCCGGCGACCCCGACCGGGAACGGTGGCCCGGCGGCCCGCACGAGGGCGACGCGCGCCCGCTCCTCGAGCTCTCCCGGCAGTGCGTGGAACAGCGTGACGTGTGCCGCGCCGGACGCCGGCGACCAGCGCGCCCGCTCGGCGCCGAACTGCTCCTGCGCCGCCGCGTCGAGCGCGAGGGTCACCACCAGCGGCCGCACCGCCCGACCGTACCCGCGGGCGCGGTGGCAGGTGGCGATGTGATTCCCGGACTGCCGTCCGACCTGCCGATCGTCGAGCGCAATGCGGTGCGCGTGGTCCTGCAGGATGCCTGCGGCGGCGTCCTGCTGCTCCTGACGCACGAGCACTCGGCGCCCGAGCTCGGCCACTGGTGGGAGCTGCCCGGCGGCGGGCTCGATCCCGGCGAGTCCTACGCCGCGGCAGCCGTCCGGGAACTGCGCGAGGAGACCGGTATCCGGATCGCGCCGGCTCAGGTCGGGCCGCCGACCTGGCGCCGGACATCCTCGTTCCGGCACCGCGATCGGCGGCATCTGCAACACGAAGTCGTCGCGCTCGTGCGGGTGGACCCGGTCGCCCCCGCGCTTGGACGTCCGGGACAGACTCGACTACGAAGCCGAGGACGACATCGACCATCGCTGGTGGCCGGTGGACGAGATCCTCAGCGGCGGCGCGCGATTCTATCCCGGCCAGCTTGCCCAGCTGCTGCCGCTGTTGCTTGCCGGCACCGAGGTCGAGGAGCCGTTCGAGCTGTTCTCTTGACGCTTGACGATGCTGCCTGCCGCGAGTGGCCAGTTAGGACCCGAGTGGGCCGTTATAACGGCCCACTCGGGTCCTAACTGGCCACTCGCGCGTGGAAGTGGTTGACGCCAGGCGCGCAGTATTCGAACATGAGTTCGTGATACTGCACGCCGACCTCGACTCGTTCTACGCGTCGGTCGAGCAGCGCGACGAGCCGGGGCTGCGCGGCCGCCCGGTCATCGTCGGGGGCGGCGTCGTCCTGGCGGCGAGCTACGAGGCGAAGGCATACGGCGTGCGGTCGGCGATGGGCGGCCGGCAGGCCCGCGAGCTGTGCCCTCAGGCGATCGTCGTCCCACCTCGCTTCGAGGCCTACGTCGAGGCGAGCAAGGCGGTGTTCGCGATCTTCGACGACACCACGCCGCTCGTCGAGGGTATCTCGATCGACGAGGCGTTCCTCGACGTCGGCGGGCTGGCGCAGGTCTCCGGCTCGCCGGTCGAGATCGGGGTGCGGCTGCGCGCCCGGGTGCGCGAGCAGGTCGGCCTGGCGATCACCGTCGGCGCGGCGCGCACGAAGTTCCTCGCCAAGGTCGCGAGCGCCGTCGCCAAGCCGGACGGCCTGCTCTACGTCCCGCCCGAAGGCGAGCTCGGCTTCCTGCACCCGCTGCCGGTCCAGCGGCTGTGGGGCGTCGGGCGGGTCACCGCGGCAAAGCTGCACGACCGCGGCATCTTCACCGTCGGCGAAGTGGCCGCGCTCGAGCCGCGGGCGCTGGTGGCGATGCTCGGTCCCGCGTCCGGGCATCAGCTGCTCGCACTCGCGCACAACCGGGACCCGCGTCCGGTGGTCGTCGGGCGGCGGCGCCGCTCGATCGGCGCGCAGCGGGCGCTGGGCACCCGCCGCCGGCTCCCGCCCGACGAGGTGGACGCCACGCTCGTCGGCCTCGTCGACAGGGTGTGCGCGGCGGATGCGCAAGGCGCGGCGGGTATGTCGCACCGTCGTGATCCGGCTGCGCTTCGAGGACTTCACCCGCATTACCCGCTCGCACACGTTGTTGCGCGCCACCTGGGAGACCGCGGCCGTGCTGGAGACCGCCCGCGGGCTGCTCGCCGGCACCGCGCCGTTGACCCGCACCGGCGGGCTGACGCTGCTCGGCATCTCGCTGAGCAATCTGGACGACGCCGACGCGCTGCAGCTCGAGCTGCCGTTCGCGGCGCGCGACCTCGGCCTGCTCGACCCCGCGCTGGACGGCATCCGCGAGAAGTACGGGACCGGCGCCGTCCAGCGCGCCGTCCTGCTCCACCGCGACCCCGGCTGGGCCGTGCCGATGCTGCCGGACTGACGGCAAAGCCAGCTACCGGGGGCCCTCTTGGATGGCCTAGCGGTTGCCGTCCGGGTCGGCGAAGAAGACGAACGAGTTGAACGCCGCGCGGTCCGGGTCGGGGCCGGGCACCGGCTGGCCGTGCTCGAAGTGCCGGATCTCGCCGGCGTCCACGCCGCGCTCGACGAGCTCGCGGTGCGCCTGCTCGATGTCCGACACCGTCACCTGCAGCCCGCCGAGGGTGCCGGGCTCGGACGGGTTGATCTTGGTCCCGAACGTGATGGACAGGCCGACCCGGGGGGCGTCAGCTGCACGATGCGGAAGTCGCCGTCCCGATGATCGACGTCGACGTTGAACCCCAGCTGCTCCGTGTAGAACTTCTTCGAACGGGTCGACGTCCGATACCGGCACCACGATCACTTCGAGGTTCCAGTCCATGGCAGTCATCCTGCCGGGTGATGGCGTCCGCCGGTAGAACGCACGCCGCCGCGCAGACCTCATCGGCCAGGCGTCAGGCCGCAGCGCGCACCCGGCTCGCGAGGCTGCTGAGCACCGTCCGGGCGAGCACCGGGCTGGCGTCGAGCAACGCGGGGAACGCCGCGCGTCCGACGACCGCGAGTCGCATCGGGGTCTCCGCGAAGATCGTCGCAGGGTTGGCACCGCGATCGAGCAACTCGATCGCACCGAAGTGGTCGCCGGCGAGCAACCCCGAGGTCGTCCTACCGTCCGAGACGACCGTCGCAGCGCCGGTGAGCACGATGACGAACTCGCGCGCCGTGCTGCCCTGCCGCGCCAGCACGGCACCGGCCGGCACGTCGATGAGCGTGCTCACCCGCGAGATGGCCCGCCGCTCACGGCGGGCACACTTGCCGAATCGAGCCGTCCGCCCCAAGGCATCCGCCACGCTGTCCACGCGTCCCACGCCGGACAAGAGCGGGACGGCGCCGTCCTGATACGCGAGAACGTGTTCCAGTTTGTTGCTAGCGTCCCGGGCATGTTCTCGCGTGAGGAACTCGAGTCGGCGTTCGAGCACTACCAGGCGACCGTGCGACGCGCGGCCGCCGCGCACGAGTGGACCTTGTTCGCCGAGCTGTTCACCGAGGACGCGACCTACCACGAGCACGCCTACGGCCGGTTCAGCGGTCGGCCGGCCATCGCCGAGTGGGCGGTGCGGACGATGACGACGTTCCCGGGCAACGCGATGGTCGGCTTCCCGATCACCTGGTCCGTCTTCGATACCGAACGCGGCTGGATCGTGTGCGAGGTCCAGAACGTCATGCCGGACCCGGGCGACGGCAGCGTGCACCAGTCGCCGAACGTGACGATCCTGCATTGCGCCGGCGAGGACCGGTTCTCCCACGAGGAGGACGTGTACAACCCGATGCGGTTCATGGAGATGGTCGCCGCCTGGGCCGCCGTCGCCGAGGCGCACGGCCGGCTGCCTGCGGACGCCGCCCCCTGGGTTGCGAAGTACGGCGCCCGCGCCCGCTGATTTCTCACACGGCCCCAGGGTCCGCCGAGAGGCCAACGTTTCGACCCGGTAACCGCGCTGTCGCACCGTCAACATCGCAGCACAGAACGCTCTGTCACGACGCAAACCTGCCGCGACGACCCGCGTCGCACGCACGGCAAGGTCACGGAAGGACAGCGATGACGACGACCACCGTTGCAGCGCCGGCACTCGCCCCAGCGCCGACCGGCAAGTGGCTCGAGGAGTGGCATCCAGAAGACGCCGTCTTCTGGGAGGCGACCGGCAAGAACGTCGCCCGGCGCAACCTGATCTTCTCGATCCTCACCGAACACATTGGCTTCTCGGTCTGGAGCATGTGGTCGGTTGTCGTCCTGTTCATGACGCCCGGGTACGGCTTCAGCGCCGACCCCAAGCACGCGGCGGCCGAAAAGTTCATGCTGACCACGCTGCCCGCGGCGCTCGGCTCCGTCCTGCGTCTGCCGTACACCTTCGCGGTGGCAAAGTTCGGCGGCCGGAACTGGACGCTCGTGAGCGCCCTGCTCCTGCTGATCCCGACCTTCGCCGCGGTCTTGGTGGTGAAGCCTGGCGTCTCGTACGGCACGCTGCTCGTCGTGGCTGCGCTCGCCGGCGTGGGCGGCGGCAACTTCGCCTCGTCGATGGCCAACATCAACTCGTTCTACCCGCAGCGTCTGAAGGGCGCGGCGCTCGGCCTGAACGCCGGCGGCGGCAACGTCGGAGTCGCGACGGTCCAGATCGTCGGTCTCATCGTGCTCACCACGGCGGGCAAGGAGCACCCGCGGGTGCTGATCGGGATCTACATCCCGCTCGTCGTGATCGTGGCGGTGTGCGCAGCGCTGTTCATGAACAACATCGCGCACGTCCGCAACGAGAAGCGCGCCATGCGCGACGCCACCCGCGAGCCGCACAACTGGATCATCTCCGTCCTGTACATCGGGACGTTCGGCTCGTTCATCGGCTTCGGGTTCGCCTTCGGGCAGGTGCTGCACAACCAGTTCGGGACGCACTTCCTCACCGACGGCGCGATCGACCCGGTCAAGATCGCGTACCTGACGTTCCTCGGCCCGCTCGTCGGCTCGCTCATCCGCCCGGTCGGCGGGTGGCTGGCCGACCGGATCGGCGGTGCGGTGACGACGTTCTGGAGCTTCCTCGCCATGGCCGTCACGACGGCGCTCATCATCGTCGCGTCCAAGCAGGACTCGCTACCGATGTTCTTCGTCAGCTTCGTCGCGCTGTTCGTGCTGAGCGGCGTGGGCAACGGCTCGACGTACAAGATGATCCCCGCGATCTTCGGGTCGAAGGCGCAGCTGCGCGTGGCCGCGGGCGAGGACTCGACGGCCGCGACGCACGAGGCGCGGCGGATGGCGAACGCGGTCATCGGGATCGCCGGCGCGATCGGTGCGGCGGGCGGCGTGCTGGTCAACGTCGCGTTCCGGCAGTCGTTCCTGGCCACCGGCACCGGCGACGGCGCCTACCTCGGCTTCCTCGTCTACTACGTCATCTGCGCCCTCGTCACCTGGGCGGTCTACCTGCGCGTGTCCAAGCACAAGCTGGCCGGCGTCTGATCACGGAAGGGAAACCACCATGAGCATCTACGACGAGATCGGCGGAGCCGGCGCTGTCGCCGCGGCTGTCGAGGAGTTCTACGGGCGGCTGCTCGCCGACCCGCAGACCGCACCGTTCTTCGCCGACGTCGACCTCGGGAAGTTGAAGGCGCACCAGCGAGCGTTCATCGCCGCGGCGATCGGCGGGCCGGAGATCTACGCGGGACGCGACATGGCCGCGGCACACGCCGGGCTGGACATCAGCAACGACGACTTCGACGCCGTGGTCGGCCACCTCGTCGACACGCTGACCTCCCTCGGCGTGCCGGGCGAGACGATCGCCTCGATCGGTGCCGCGCTCGCGCCGCTGCGCTCGGACATCGTCAGTGTGCCGGAGCGCCGCGCCGGCTGACCGCGAGCCGTAGCCGTGAATACCCCCTCCACCACACCCGGGTGTGGTGGAGGGGGTATTCACGCGATGGCTTGGGCCAGCCAGTCCACCAGGCCGCACACGGCGTCGCGGCAGGTGCCGCAGCCGGTCGTGGCGCGGGTACCGGCGGCGACCTCCTCGACGGAGCGTGCGCCGGCCTGCCACGCGGCGGTGATCGCGGCCTTGGTCACCCCGTTGCACTGGCAGATGGTCGCGCGCGCCGGCAGCGTCGTCGGCGACGCGCTCGACGTGGCCGGTGCGTTGCGGCGCACCATCAACAGCGCCGAGCGGTCGAGGGGCAGGATCGCGTGGCGCTCGAACAGCTGGGTGACGGTGCCCGCGTTGCGGGTGTCGCCGAGCAGAATCGCGCCGACCAGGCGGCCGTCATGCACGACGAGCTTCTGGTAGACGCCGCGGCCGCGGTCGACGAACGTCACGAACTCGGTGTCGTCGATGTCGCCGTCCGCGTCGTCCAGCGGCGACTGGTCGCCCATGGCGGCAAGTTCGATGCCCGCCGCTTTGAGCCGGGTAACCATCGTCGAGCCGTCGTAGTGCGTCTGCGAGCACGGGTCGGCGAGCACCGCGGCGGCCACCCGGGCCTGCTCCCACACCGGCGCCACCAGGCCGTAGAGCCGGCCACGATGCTCGGCGCACTCGCCCACGGCGAAGACGTTCTCGTCGGTGGCCGTGCGCATGACATCGTCGACGACGACGCCGTGGTTGACGTCGAGCCCAGCGTCGCGGGCGAGGTCGACGCGCGGCCGCACACCGCAGCAGAGCACCATCAGGTCCGCCGCGAGCCGGGTGCCGTCGCTGAGCGTCACGCCGGTGACCCGATCGCCGCCGTGCACCTGCGACACGGTGGCACCGGCGAGCACCTCGATGCCGAGCCCGCGCAGCGTGCGGTCGAGAACCCGTCCGGCGGCGGCGTCGAGTTGCCGCTCCATCAGCCGGTCCTCGCGCTGGATGACAGTCACCTTCAAGCCTCGTCCGGCAAGCGCCCGCGCTGCCTCCAGGCCGAGCACGCCGGCGCCGACCACGACAGCGGTCTCGGCCCGCTCGGCCCAGCGGTCGATGGTCACACAGTCGTCGCGCGTCCGAAACAGTGCGGCGCCGTCGACGAGCGCACCGTCCGCGCGCCGAATGCCCGCGATCGGCGGCAGCAGCGCCGTCGAGCCGGTGGCGAGGACGAGCGTGTCGTACGGAAGTGTGGTCCCGTCGGCGAGCGCGACCGTCCGGCGCGGCCGGTCGATCGAGGTCGCCGCCCGGTCGGTCAGCAGCGCGACGCCGCGTGCGGCGAACCAGGACGGCTCGGCGATCGTGATGCTGTCGGCCCGGGTTGCGCCGGCGAGGACGTTCGACAGCAGGACCCGGTTGTACGCGCCGCCGGCCTCGTCCCCGACGACGGTGATGGCGAAGCGTCGGTCCGGATCGCGGTCGAGCAGCTCCTGCACGAAGCGGCACCCGGCCATCCCGTTGCCGACGACGACGACCCGCGTCACGAGATCCGCGCCAATCGGACCGCGCAGACCTTGAACTCCGGCATCCGCGAGATCGGGTCCAGAGCGTCGTTCGTCACGAGGTTCACCGAGTGCGCGCCGCCCCAGTGGAACGGCATGAACACAGTGTCCTGGCGGATCGACTCGGTGATGCGGACGATGCCTTCCGCGCTGCCCCGCCGGCTCGTCACCCGCACGCCGTCGCCTTCCTCCAGGCCGTGCAGTTCCGCGAGGTCGGGGTGGATCTCGACGCTCGGGCCCGGCTGGGCGTCGTTGAGGGCCGCGATGCGCCGGGTCTGCGCGCCGCTCTGGTAGTGCTGCAGGACCCGCCCCGTCGTGAGGTACACCGGGTAGCCGGCATCGACGTCCTCGGCCACCGCGCGGTGTTCGACGGGGACGAAGCGGGCCCGTCCGTCCGGTGTGGCGAAGCCGTCGAGAAACATCCGCGGCGTGCCCGGATGCCGAGCGGACGGGCACGGCCAGAACACGCCCTGCTCGGCCACGATCCGCTCGTAGGTGATGCCGGCGTAGTCGGCCGGGCCACCCGCGCTGGCCCGGCGCAGCTCGTCGAACACGACCACCGGCTCGGTGGACCAGCTGCCCGGCGCGTCCAGCCGCTTGGCCAGCCCGGCGATGACGTGGAGATCGGTGCGGACGCCCTCGGGCGCGTGCAGGGCACGTTGCCGCAGCAGCACGCGTCCCTCGAGGTTGGTCATCGTGCCCGTCTCCTCAGCCCACTGCGCGACGGGCAGCACGACGTCGGCGAGTTCGGCGGTGTCGGACAGCACGACGTCACAGACCGCCAGGAAGTCCAGCCGGGCAAGGCCGTCGTGGACGCGCCGGCTCGAGGGCACCGAGACCGACACGTTGCTGCCCATGACGAGCAGGGAGCGCACGCCGCCGGGTTCGCCGAGCGTCGAGAGCATCTCGTAGGCCGAACGGCCCGGCGCCGGCAGCGACTCCGGGTCGACGCCCCACACCTTCGCCACGTGCGCGCGGGCGAGCGGATCGTCGAGCCTGCGGTAGCCGGGGAGCTGGTCGGCCTTCTGTCCGTGTTCGCGGCCGCCCTGCCCGTTGCCCTGCCCGGTCAGGCAGCCGTAGCCGCTGCCGGGCGTGCCGGGCAGGCCCAGGGCGAGCGCCAGGTTGATCAGCGCGCTGACCGTGTCGACGCCGTTGCTGTGCTGCTCGGCGCCGCGCGCGGTGAGCACGACCGCGCGGTCGGCACTCACCAGCAGATCGGCTGCGGCCCGCTGGTCGGCCACCGGGACGCCGGTGATCCGCTCGACCCGCTCCGGCCAGTAGCCGGCCGCGACCTGAGCCACCTCGGCGTAGCCGGACGTCCGATCGCGCACGTACGCCTCGTCGACGCGGCCGCCGGCGATCAGCAGGTGCAGCAGTCCGTTCGCGAGGGCCAGGTCGGTGCCGGGCGTGATCTGCAGGTGCAGCGTGGCGCGCTTCGCCGTCGGCGTGCAGCGCGGGTCGACGACGATGAGCGAGCCGCCGCGCTCCTGCTGGTCGGCGAGCCAGCGCGTGAAGGGCGGCATCGTCTCGGCGGGGTTGCTGCCCACGAGCAGGATCGTGTCGGCCGCTGCGAGGTCGGGCAGCGGGAAGGGCAGGCCGCGATCGATGCCGAACGCGCGAATGCCGGCGGCCGCCGCCGACGACATGCAGAACCGCCCGTTGTAGTCGATGGCCGAGGTCTGCAGCGCCACCCGCGCGAACTTGCCGAGCGCATAGGCCTTCTCGTTGGTCAGCCCGCCGCCGCCGAAGACACCGACCGCGTCGCGTCCGAACGTCCGCTGCGTCGCGCGGATTGCGTCGGCGATGCGATCGAACGCGTCGTCCCACGAGACCGGGCGCAGCGGCTCGTCGCGCGAGTCGCGGGCGAGCGGGGTCGTGAGGCGGGCGGGCGAGGTGAGCAGCTCGGCTGACGTCCAGCCCTTCTGGCACATGCCGCCGCGATTCGTCGGGAAGTCGCGCTCGCCGATCTGTGGCCCGGCGGCGTCCGCGCGCACCGTCATGCCGCACTGCAACGCGCAGTAGGGGCAGTGCGTGGCAGTCACCGGTCGAGCGTCGCGCGACAGCGTGTTGCACGTGGGTCGATGCCGTTACGTCAGCACTACGCAGAACTCTCATCGCCGCGGTGCCGGGCGAGAGAAGCGATCGACTGTTTCGCTCGTATTTCGATCTCCGCACACGGTCGCCGCGGTACGGGAGTGCGGACGTTGACGCGTCGGTCATCGGTGGGTGCGCCTCGGCGAAACCTCGCGTTCCTAGCGTCGGCGTGTCCGACTGACACGCACGGAGGTTCTGCCATGCCAATCTCGTACTCGGAGGCGATCGACGATGCCTGTACTCAGGCGAAGGACAAGGCCGAGACGCTGAAGTCGCCGCTGCGCTACGGCGCGCTCGCTGCGCTCGCCGGCGCCTATGTCGGCGTTGCGGTCGTGCTGCTCGCCAGCGTCGCCGGCCCGCTCGCGGCCGAGTCCAACCCGGCCACCAAGCTCGTCGCAGGTGCGGTGTTCGGCATCGCGCTGACCCTCGTCGTCTTCGCCGGTGCGGATCTATTCACCGGCAACAACATGGTCATGCTGATCGGCTGGCTGAAAGGTGGCGTGAGCGGCGCCGCAGCACTTCTAGTGAACATCGCGACACTGGTCGGCAACCTCGTCGGCTCGGTGGCGTTCGCCGCGATGGTGCACGCCAGCGGCGTCCTGGCCGCGCACTCGACCGGGAAGCCGGCCGCCGGCGACGGCATGATCGCGTCGCTCGTCGCAGGCAAGATGGCCGCGCCCGACGGTCAGCTGTTCTGGCGCGCGGTGCTCTGCAACATGCTCGTCTGCCTCGGCCTCTGGATGGCCACGCGTACCCGTAGCGACGGCGCCAAGGTCGCCGTGCTGTTCTGGGTGCTGCTCGCCTTCATCGCCAGCGGCTTCGAGCACTCGATCGCGAACATGACGATCTTTTCGCTCGCAATCTTCAACAACGTCGCCGACTGGAGCGACCTCGGCCACAACCTGCTGCTGACGGTCCCCGGCAATATCGTCGGCGGGGCACTGGTCGTGGGTCTGCCGTACGCGTTCTCCGCGAAGCAGAAATGGGTCAGTGTGGAACCCGCGCCGGCACCGGCACCCGCCCCGTCTGCAGAGCCCGCCTCCGCGATCGCATGACACAGCGGCTGGTCGTCGCCGGCAACGGACTGGTCGGGCAACGCTTGGTGGAGGCGCTGCGCGAACGGGACGTAGCCGGCGACTGGCAGGTGACCGTCCTGGGCGAGGAACCGCGGCGCGCCTACGACCGGGTCGCGCTGTCGTCCTACTTCGACGGGGTCGGCGCCGAGGAACTCGACCTCGTCGCGCGACGGCTGCTACGACGAGCGTGGCGCGCACGCTGCACCTCGACGAGGCGGTGACAGCGATCGACCGCGCGGGCCGCACGGTCACGCACCGAGCCGCGGCCGGGTGCTCGGCTACGACGCGCTGGTGCTGGCCACCGGCTCGTACCCGTTCGTGCCGCCGGTGCCCGGCCGCGACCTGCCGGGCTGCTTCGTCTACCGCACGCTCGACGACCTGGACGCGATCCGCGCCGCGGCCGAGGCAGCGGCGCAGCGGCGCGGGGCCGGCCGGCCGGGCTGGTCGTCGGCGGCGGGCTGCTCGGGCTCGAGGCCGCCCGCGCGCTGCGGCTGCTGGGCATGTCGCCCACACGTCGTCGAGCTCGCGCCGCGGCTGATGCCGCTGCAGGTCGACGAGGGCGGCGGCGGCGCTGCTGCGCCAGCTGATCGAGGCGCTCGACGTGACCGTGCACACCGGCGACGTCCGTCGACCGTCGATCGAACCGGACCGGCGGCCGGCTGCTCGCCGCATTGGCCAACGGCGTCGAGCTCGACGTCGACCTCGTGGTGTTCTCCGCCGGTGTGCGGCCGCGCGACGAGCTGGCCCGCGCGGCCGGCCTGGCGTCGGCGAGCGCGGCGGCGTCGTGGTCGACGTCGGCTGCCGCACCGAGCGACGCCGCACATCTACGCGATCGGCGAGTGCGCCTGCATCGACGGCCGCGTCTACGGCCTGGTCGCGCCCGGCTACGCGATGGCCGAGGTCGTCGCCGACCGGCTGCTCGGCGGCGCGGCGGAGTTTCCCGGCGCCGACACGTCGACCAAGCTCAAGCTGCTGGGCGTCGACGTGGCCAGCTTCGGCGACGCGCACGCCGCGACCCCCGGCGCGCTCGAGGTGACGTGTCAACAACCCGGTCGCGCGGACGTACGCGAAGCTCGTCGTGTCCGACGACGCGGCGACGCTGCTCGGTGGCATCCTGGTCGGCGACGCGTCGCGTACGCGCTGCTGCGCCCGCTGGTCGGCGCTGCCGCTGCCCGGCGACCCGCTGGCGCTGATCTCGCCCGAGCGGTGGCGCGGCGCTCGGCGCGGGGTCGCTGCCGGACGGACGCGCAGGTCTGCTCGTGCCACGCCGTCACGCAAGCGCGCGATCTGCGGCGCGATCGCGGCCGAGGGCCTGCACCGACGTCGCCTGGCGTCAAGACGTGCACCAAGGCCGGCACCGGCTGCGGGTCGTGCGTCCCGCTGCTCAAGACGCTGCTCGCCGAGAGCGGTGTCGAGATCGAGCACCGCGCTGTGCGAGCACTTCGCGCACACCCGCGCCGGAGCTGTTCGACATCGTGCGGGTCACCGGCATCGGCACGTTCACCGAGCTGGTCGAGCGGCACGGCACCGGGCGGGGCTGCGACATCTGCAAGCCGGCCGTGGCGTCGATCCTGGCCAGCCTGGACAACGGGCACATCCTCGACGGCGAGCAGGCCGCCGCTGCAGGACACCAACGACCACTTCCTGGCCAACATCCAGAAGCAACGGCACCTACTCGGTCGTGCCGCGCATCCCGGGCGGCGAGATCACGCCCGGAGAAGCTGCATCGTGATCGGCGAGGTGGCCCGCGACTTCGGCCTCTACACCAAGATCACCGGCGGGCAGCGCATCGACCTGTTCGGCGCGCGGGTCGAGCAGCTGCCGCTGATCTGGCAGCGGCTGGTCGACGCCGGCTTCGAGTCCGGGCACGCCTACGGCAAGGCGCTGCGCACGGTGAAGTCCTGCGTCGGGTCGACCTGGTGCCGCTACGGCGTGCAGGACTCGGTCAGCCTGGCCATCGAGCTCGAGCTGCGCTACCGCGGGCTGCGCTGCGCCGCACAAGGTCAAGGCCGGGGTGTCCGGCTGCGCGCGCGAGTGCGCCGAGGCGCAGGGCAAGGACATCGGCGTCATCGCCACCGAGAAGGGCTGGAACCTCTACGTCGGCGGCAACGGCGGCTTCCGGCCGCGGCACGCCGACCTGCTGCTGCACCGACCTCGACACCGAGACGCTGCTGCGCACGATCGACCGGTTCCTGATGTTCTACGTGCGCACCGCCGACCGGCTGCAGCGCACCGCGTCCTGGATCGAGCGCCTCGAGGGCGGCCTCGACTACCTGCGCGCGGTGATCGTGGACGACGCGCTCGGGCATCTGCGCCGACCTCGACGCGGCGATGGCCAGGCACGTCGAGAACTACTCCGACGAGTGGGCCGACGTGCTCGAGGACCCGGAGCGGCTGTCGCGCTTCGTCTCGTTCGTCAACGCACCCGGCACGCCGGATCCGAGCGTCCAGTTCCTGCCCGAACGCGGTCAGCAGAAGCCGCTGCTGACGCTGGAGCCGACCCGATGACCCTCCACTTTGACCTCCCAAGCGTTGCTGAGCCGCCCCTCCAGCAGCGCTTGGGAGGTCAAGTCGCGAGGGGTGGGTGGCGATTTGCCGCTATGAGCAACTGCAGCCGGAGCGGGGTGTTGCTGCTCTCGTCGGCGGCACCAGGTCGCGGTGTTCCGTACCTTTGACGGGATGCTGCACGCGATCGACAACCGGGACCCGTTCAGCGGGGCCTTCGTGCTGTCGCGCGGCATCGTCGGCACGCGCGGCGACGTCCCGACCGTCGCGTCGCCGATGCTACAAGCAGGCGTTCGACCTGCGGACCGGCAGGTGCCTCGACGGATCCTGACGTCTCGGTTCCGGTTCACGAGCTGCGGCGCGTCGACGGTGTCGTCGAGGTCCGGCTGACGGAGCGCGGTGCGCCGTGATCGACGTGCAGGCCGTTGGCCGGTTACACGGTCGGGATCACCGCCGCGCGCCGCCGCGAGGAGTTCGGCACCGCGCTCGAACGCCGCGGCGCACGGGTGATGTACGGGCCGGCCATCCGGATCGTCCCGCTGGCCGACGACACCGAACTGCTCGAGGCGACGAAGCGCTGCCTCGCGGCGCCGCTGGACTTCGTCGTCGCGACGACCGGGATCGGGTTCCGCGGCTGGATGGACGCCGCCGAGACGTGGGGCTTCGCGCCGAGCGCTGGTCGCGGCGCTGGCAGCGGCGCACGATCCTCGCGCGCGGCCCGAAGGTGCGCGGCGCGGTGCGCGCCACCGGGCTGCGCGAGGCGTGGTCGCCGGAGTCCGAGTCGACCACCGAGGTGCTCGAGCACATGCTCGCCAACTACGAGCTCGAGGGACGACGGATCGCGGTCCAGCTGCACGGCGAGCCGCTGCCCGACCTGGTCGACACACTGCGTGCCGCGGGCGCCGACGTCATCGAGGTGCCGGTCTACCGCTGGGTCCCGCCGGAGGACGAGCGGCCGCTGCGCCGGCTGATCGAGGCGACGGTCGGCGAAGCGCAGCTCGACTGCGTCGCGTTCACGAGCGCACCCGCGTCCGCGAGCTTCCTCCGGACGGCCGACGAGCTGGGCTGCGGGGCGGAGCTGCGGGCCGCCCTGAAGGGGCCGGTGCTGGCCGCGGCCGTCGGGCCGGTCACCGCAGGGCCGCTGGTGCGCGCGGACATCCCGGTCGTGCAGCCCGAACGGTTCCGGCTCGGCGCGCTCGTGCGCGAGATCGTCGAGCAGCTTCCGGCGCGCGCCCAGGTGCTGCGCGCCCGCCGGCCACCGCCTCGAGCTGCGCGGCCACGCGGTGCTGCTCGACGACGAGCTCGTCGCGGTGCCCGGCGCTGGAATGCCGCTGCTGCGCGAGCTGGCGAGCCGTCCTGGGCAGGTGCTGTCCCGAGACGCGCTGGGCCGGCTGCTGCCGGGCGAGTCGAGCGAGGGGCACGCCGTCGAGGTGGCGATCGCCCGGCTGCGCACCGCGCTCGGCGACCCGGCCATCGTCCAGACGGTGGTGAAGCGCGGCTACCGGCTCTGCGTCGACCTGCCCTGAGTCGCGGTCGTGATGAGCATCGATGACTACCACCGATTGCGAGGTAAGCCGAAGGACTTGAACGAAGTTCTGCTCGGCGGCCCGAAGATCGATCTCCCAGACGACGAGTTCGATGCGCTCTTCCGGCGGCACCAGGAACTCACCCGCACGATCGACCTGTCTGACGAATGACGGTGTTTCTTATCGACACGAACGTCATGTCGGAGACTCGCAAACCAAGACCGAACCCTCGGGTGATTGCCTGGATCGAGTCGGTTCCGTCCCGGGCGAAGTTCACGAGCGTATTGACGATCGGCGAGCTGCGTCGAAGCATCGAACAGCTGCGGCGCCGCGACCCGAGCCGGGCTGATGCGAGAGAGGGCTGGCTGGGCGACGTTATCGAAGCCTTCGGGGATCGCGTTCTGGACATCGATCGTCGGATCGCCGACCGGTGGGGGCGGCTCGGTATGCCTGACCCGGTTCCGGAAGTCGATGGCCTCATTGCGGCTACCGCACTTGTGCGCGGCTTGACGGTCGCCACGCGCAACACGCGAGATTTCCAACGATGGGGGTGTCGATCGTCAACCCGTTCGAGGAGGATTGATCGCGGCTGGCAGACTCCGGGCGTGGACCTCGTCGCGCGTGATCTCGCCGCGGTGTGGCACCCGTTCACCCAGCACGCACTGTGGCCGGCCGACGAGCCGCTGGTCATCGACCGGGCCGCGGGCGTCTATCTCTATGACACGGACGGGCGGCGCTACCTCGACGGGTGCTCGTCGCTGTGGGTCACCGTCCACGGGCATGCCACGCCGGAGATCAACGCCGCGGTCGCGGCGCAGCTCGAACGCCTCGATCACTCGACGTTCCTCGGACTGACCCACGAGCCGGGCATCCGGCTGGCGGAGGAGCTGCTGCGCGTCGCGCCGGCCGGGCTGTCCAGGGTGTTCTTCGCCGGCGACGGGTCGTCCGCGGCCGAGGCCGCGATCAAGATGGCGTATCAAGCCGCGACGCAGCGCGGCGAGGACCGGCCGCTCTACGTCCACTGCGCGGAGGGCTATCACGGCGACACGCTCGGCGCGGTCTCGCTGGGCGGCGTCGAGCTCTTCCACGCCACGTATCGGCCGTTGCTGATCGAGACCCGGATGGTGTCCTCGCCGGGCGTGCTGAAGCCGGGCCAGACCCGTCCCGAGCGCGCCGTCGAGGTGCTGGACGAGATCCGGGCGCTGCTCGACCGCGAGGGTGACCGGGTGTGCGCCGTGGTTGTCGAGCCGCTCGTGCAGGCCGCCGGCGGCATCCTGACGCACGACCCGTCGTTCCTGACCGGGGTGCGGGCGCTGTGCGACTCGTCGGGCGCCGCGATGCTGGTCGACGAGGTGGCTACTGGCATCGGCGCGACCGGGCGGTGGTTCGCCGTCGAGCACGCCGGGGTCGTCCCGGATCTGATGGTGGTCGGCAAGCGGGTGACCGGCGGCGTGCTGCCGCTGTCCGCGGTGCTCGCGACCGATGCGATCTACGACGCGTTCCTCGGCGACGCGGCCAGCGGACGGACGTTCTTCCACGGCCACACCTACACCGCCAACCCGCTGTGCTGCGCGGCTGCGCTCGCGAACCTGACGCTGATGCACACGCGCGGCACGGTGGCACGCGCGGCGGCGGTCGGGGACCGGCTGGGCGCCGGGCTCTCCGCGCTCGCCGCCTACGACGGGGTCGCCGAGGTCCGGCGGGTCGGGACGATGACGGGCATCGAGGTCCGTCCGGTCGGCGAGCGCACCGGGTTCGAGGTGTGCCGCGCGGCGCGCCGGCGCGGCGTGATCGTCCGGCCGCTCGGTGACGTCGTCGTGCTCATGCCGCCGCTCGGCATCAGCGACGCCGAGCTGGACGAGTTGCTCGACGTCGTCGACGAGTCCGTCCGTGAGGTCGTCCAGTGAGGGTCTTGGCCGCGCTGCGGCTGCTGCCACGGCGTGTCGCGCCGCAGCGAGGCCACCGTTGAGCGACGGGCTGGATCGGGTGCGGGCGGCGCTGGCCGAACGCGAGGCAGCCGGGCTGCGCCGCGTGCTGCGCGTGCGGCGTTCGGACGAGGATGTGCTCGACCTGGCGAGCAACGACTACCTCGGGCTCAGCGACGACGCGCGGGTGACAGCGGCTGCGGCCGCGGCCGCGCGCGAGTGGGGCGCCGGGTCGACCGGGTCGCGGTTGGTCACCGGCTCGACCGCCTTGCACGCGGAACTCGAGGCCGAGCTGGCCGGCTTCTGCCTCGCGCCGGCGGCGTTGGTGTTCTCGTCCGGGTATCTCGCGAACGTCGGCGTGCTGACCGCGCTCGGCGGACCGGACGTCACGATCGTCTCGGACGCCGCGAACCACGCCTCACTGATCGACGGGTGCCGGCTGTCCGGCTCGCCGGTCGCGGTCGTGGCGCACCGTGACGCCGCGGCCGCGGACGCGGCGCTCGCGGTCGCCGAGACGCCGGACCGGATCGTCGTCACCGACGCGGTGTTCTCGGTGGACGGTGACCTGGCGCCGCTCGCCGAGTTGCACGCTGTCGCCCGCTCGCACGGCGCGCTGCTCGTGGTCGACGAGGCGCACGCGCTCGGCGTGATCGGCCCGGCCGGGCGCGGCGGCGTGGAGGCGGCCGGGCTGTCCGGCGAGCCGGACGTGGTGCGGACGGTCGTGCTGTCGAAGTCGTTGGGCGCGCAGGGCGGCGCGGTCGTCGGGGCTCCCGAGATCGTCGAGCTGCTCGTCAGCACCGCGCGCCCGTTCATCTTCGACACCGGGCTGGCGCCCGCGTCGGCCGGTGCGGCGCTGGCCGCGCTGCGGGTGCTGCGCGACGAGCCGGAGCGCGTGGCGGCGGTGCACGCCAACGCGGCCTTCCTGGCCGAACTGGTCCGCGGACTCGGCGTGGAGACGGTCGTGCCTGACGCGGCGGTTGTCCCTGCCGTGCTCGGCGACCCGCGTCGCGCCGTGGCGGTGGCGGCCGCCTGCCTCGAACTCGGGGTACGGGTTGGTTGCTTCCGGCCGCCGTCCGTCCCGGCCGGGCGCTCGTGCCTGCGGCTGACCGCGCGCGCGACTCTCACGCCGGCCGACCTGGCCCGCGCGGCGCGCGTGCTCGCGCAGGCCCTCGCGTGAGCCCCTTGCATCGAGTGGCCAGTTGCGACCCGAGTGGGCCGTTACAACGGCCCACTCGGGTCCAAACGGCCCACTCGACGCGGGAAGGGGACGCGCCCGGGTGAGCGTGCTGATCGTCAGCGGGACCGGCACCGGCGTCGGCAAGACGATCGCCACCGCAGCCCTTGCCGCCTGCGCGCGCGGCACGGTCGCGGTCGTCAAACCGGCGCAGACCGGCACCGCTGCCGGCGAGCCCGGCGACCTGGCCGAGGTCGTCCGGCTGTCCGGCGTCACCGACGTCCACGAGTTCGCGCGCTACCCCGACCCGCTCGCGCCGCACCACGCGGCCCGGGCCGGCGCGCTGCCCGAGCTCCAGTTCGCCGACGCCGTGCGACGCATCACCGACCTCGACGCCCTGCACGACCTCGTCCTCGTCGAGGGCGCCGGCGGCCTGCTCGTCCCGTTCACCACGACCGATCGGTGGACGGTGGCCGACCTCGCGACCTCCTTGCACGCGCCGGTGCTCGTGGTCACCGCCGCCGGCCTCGGCACGCTGAATCACACCGCGCTCACCGTCGGCCGGCTCGAAGAGGACGGCATCGAACTCGCCGGCATCGTCATCGGCAGTTGGCCGGGCGAGCCGGATCCCGCCACGCGGTGCAACGTCGCGGACCTCGCGGACATGGGGTCGCTCGCGGGCGTCCTGCCAGTCGGCATGGCCGCGATGAGAGACTTTCGCTCGCGGGCCCGCGCGGCATTGGCGCCGCAGTTCGGCGGGACGTTCGACGCAGCCGCCTTCGTCGCTGCGGCCACCCGGTAAGGAGATCAGTGGACATCCTCGCGATCGCCCGCAGGCAGGTGCTCGAGCACGGCATCGGCCTCACCGAAGAGCAGGCGTTGGGCGCACTCCGCCTGCCGGACGAACAGCTCGACGAGTTGCTCGACCTCGCGCACGATGTCCGGACGAAGTGGTGCGGCGACGAGGTCGAGGTCGAGGGGATCGTGTCGCTCAAGACCGGCGGCTGCCCCGAGGACTGCCACTTCTGCTCGCAGTCCGGCGTGTTCGACTCGCCGGTGCGCGCCGCGTGGCTGGACGTCCCGTCACTCGTGCGCGCAGCGCAGGAAACCGCCGCGACCGGTGCGACCGAGTTCTGCATCGTGGCGGCCGTGCGCGGCCCGGACGAGCGGCTGATGCGCCAGGTGCGCGACGGCGTCAAGGCTATCCGCGACGCCGTCGACATCAACGTCGCTTGCTCGCTCGGCATGCTCACCCAGGAGCAGGTCGACGAGCTCGCCGCGATCGGCGTGCACCGCTACAACCACAACCTGGAGACGGCGCGGTCGTACTTCGCCGAGGTCGTCACGACGCACACCTTCGCGGAGCGGTGGGACACCTGCCAGCTGGTTCGCAAGGCCGGCATGGAGCTGTGCTGCGGCGGCATCGTCGGCATGGGCGAGACCGTCGAGCAGCGCGCCGAGTTCGCCGCCCAGCTGGCTGCGCTCGACCCGGACGAGGTGCCGCTGAACTTCCTCAACCCGCGGCCCGGGACGCCGTTCGGCGACCGCGAACCGATGTCGGCCCTCGACGCGCTGCGCACCGTGGCGACGTTCCGGCTGGTCCTGCCACGCACCATCCTGCGCTTCGCCGGGGGGCGCGAAATCACGCTCGGTGACCTGGCCGAGCGGGGCGTGCGCGGCGGCGTCAACGCGGTGATCGTCGGCAACTACCTGACCACTCTCGGCCGGCCGGCCGGCGAGGACCTCGCGATGCTTGCCGACCTCAAGATGCCGATCAAGGCGCTGGCCCGGAACCTGTAGCGATGAGCGCTTGCGCGAAGAGTCAATGAGTTGGTGCGACCGATGCGGCGAGCCGGCAGCGATCGGCGATCACGCCGACTGCGAGCGCGCCCGTGAACTCGAGCCGCCGCGGTACTGCCGGTACTGCCGGCGCCGCATGGTCGTCCAGGTGACGCCGGCCGCCTGGACTGCGCGGTGCAGCGAGCACGGCGAATTCATCTCGAGGTGAGTTCGGACGGCTGGCCGAGCCAGCCGCTGCGCGCCGCCACGGCGACCGCCGCCAGCTGCGAGCGGACGGCCAGCTTGCCCAGCACACCATGTACGTGCGTGCGCACCGTGGTCTGCGAGACCACCCACTCCGCCGCGATGTCCTGTACCGACTTGCCCTGCGCGATCGAACGAAGCGTGTCCTGCTCGCGCGCGGTCAGCCGGCTGAAGGGCGCCAGTGCCCGAGCCCGCTCGCAGCGGGCGCGGCGCAACTCATCGAGGAGCTCAACGCGCGTCCGCGGATCGAGCGGCCGCCGGACCGCCCGTGCCTCGCGCACCGTCTTGAGCAGGCTGTCGAACCCGTCGGCCTTGGACCGGTAACCCACTGCCCCTTGTTCGAGCGCGGCCGCAATGCGGATCCGGTCGACGAGTCCGGTCACGACGACGACCCGCACCCCGGCGTCGACCAGCGGGGCGATCAACGGTGTCGCGTCGCCGACCGGGCCCAGGTCCAGGTCCAGCAGGACGAGCTCGGGGTGCTGTTCGAGGACGGCAGAGAGCAGCCGCGGCAACTCCGCGGGCTGGACTCGTACCGCGTCGATGCCCTCGGCGCGCAGGGCGATGCGAAGCGACTCGGCGAGCAGTTCGTGGTCGTCGACAATGACGATCTCAGCCATCAGCAGGCCACCTTGTCGAGACGGCCTGCCGGGCTGGGCGAGAGCGGCAAGGACATCGTCACCCGGACCCCGCCGTTCGCGGATTCGTCCAGGCGCAGGTCGCCGGACTGCGCGCTGATCGCCTCGAAGGCGTTGTAAAGGCCCAGCCCGCTTCCGGGCGCGTGGGCGGCAGCACCCCGGGCGCCGCGCTCGAGAACGCGGCAGCGCTCGTCGCTCGGGATGCCCGGCCCGTCGTCCTCCACGATGATCTCGACGGTGTCGCCACACACCTGGGTGCTCACGGTCACCGCTGCGCCGGGGGCGTGGTTCCTGGCGTTGCTGAGCAGGTCGTCCAGTGCGGTGGCGGTCGCAAGCGGGCGCCCGTGCACGGTCGCCGGCAGGACCCGTGAGCTCATTGTCGGGCAGCTCAGGTCGTGCGCGGCGAGGACGGGCTCCAACGCCTCCGCAAGGTCGAAGTCGACGTCGTGCTCCACGGTCTCGGTGTCCAGGATGGCTTGCAGCCGGGTCAGCTCCGCGGCGATCATCCGCGCGAGGTCCGCGCGGTCGACGAACGTGTCGCCGACCGGGCGGGCCAGCAGCGCCGATGCGCCGGCGACGCCGACGAGCGCCGAGCGGGCGTCGTGCAGCCGGTCGCGCTGCGTCTGTTGGGCGTGCTCGAGCTTCGCCTTGACGCCGGCCAGTTCGTGGACCAGTTCGGTGACCTCGGCCGGGCGGGCGCGGCGGCACGTGCGAAGGTCCGCGAAGGCCGCCCAGGCGAACAGGACGCCGGCGGTGAGGTCGAAGCCCGATGCGGTGCCGAGCAGCGAGCCGGGAGCCGCGACGCACGCGAGCCGGATGGCCTCATCGAGGCCCATGGCGAGCATCGCCGCCGATGTCCAGTCATTGGGTCGCGAGGACATCCTGGTTCGAGCCCGCCGGCGCACACAGACCAGTGCGGTCCAGCCGGCCACGAGCAGTGCTTCGAGCGCGACTCCGGCAGCGGTGCTGCCGATGGTGAGTGCGAGGACTACCGCCGCGCCGCCGGTTGCGGCGACCGCGGCGCCGCCGCGGAGCAGGACACGTCGAAGATGTGCCGTGCTGCGGGCGCTCGGGCCTAGCAGGACGAACGCCACACCGGAGAGGGTGGCCCGGATCAGGATCGCGTCGAACTGGACGTGTACCCCGTCCGTAGTCCACGGCGTCATGACCAGGGCCGCCGGGTACATGATGCCGACCGACCCGAAGGCGATCGCCGCGCGAAGTGCGAGGTTGTCCGACGTTACGCGCCACCGCTGTACGCAGACCAACGCGGCGACGACGAACGACTCCACGGCCAGGTATCGAGCCATGTCGGGCAGGTACGAGCCGGCCGACAGGCTCAGGTCACGGACGACGGTGATCGCTATGACCCAGACGAGGAGTCCGCCGATGATCAGTCGCTTGACGCTCCCGCTCAGTCGTGGCGCGGCCAGACCGACCGGCACCCGGACAGACAGCGATGAACTCGTCATGTTCCCCCCGAAACTCAACCCCCGGGACGTCGTCGTGATCGAGTGCGACGTCCGCGCGTCAGTTGATCGCGGTGGCGAAGGTCCGTCAATGGTCCGAAGGGCCCGACAAGGCCGACAACAGGGTGGCAAAGCGTAGAAACGCAACAGCATCGAGGGCGATGGTCCCACCGATGTCGGGACCTTCGCGCCCGCGAGAAGCTACGCCGGCGTCTCGACAGGGTCCGCGCCGAGCGCGGCTCGGTGTCGTGGTGTGGGACCGGCGTGCGCGTCGCCTGGGTCGGCCGGGAAGAACAGGCCCCACAAGAGGATGATTGCCAGAACCCCGGTGGCGAGCGACGCGATGCCCGCGGGCTGTTGCATGAACACCGCCAGATAGCCGGCGCCGTGCAAGTTCAGCAAGGCGCTCCCGGTGACCTGGTCGGGCCGGATGGACCACACGTCCGCGGTGCGGTTCGCGTCGCCCTTGGTGTGGATCAGGCCGGCCGGCGTGACGTCGGTGACGCGGTGGGTCACGACGTCCGAGGTGAGGTCGGAGTGCCGGAAGGTGATCACCTCGCCGGGGCGGTAGTGCCCGGTGGGGGCCCGATCGATGACGAGGTCGCCGGGCCGGTAGTTCGGTGACATCGATCCGGTGTGGATGACGTACATCCGGTAGCCCTGCAACCAGAAGGTCAGTCCGGTCGCGACCACGCCGATCACGAGCAGGGCTGCGGCGAGTAGCGCGATGCGACGTCCGGTTGTCACGGCGTGTCTCCTTCCGCGGACGACGTCGCGTGGTGGGACCGGCGAACCGGCCCCACCACGCGCGTCATTTCGATCAGTGAGTCAGCGGGACTCAGTTGTTGGTGTTATCCGGACGGACGCCGTGCTGCGTGGCGACGATCTGGTAGGCCTCGATCGGCGTGCTCGACATGTCCTGGGGTGCGGTGAGCAGCGGCGTATAGCCGAAGGTGAGGTTGACGTGGCCGGCCTGGCCGTTGCTCATGTTGCTGTCCAGCAGGATCGCGTTGGCCGGAGCGCAGTACGGCACGGTGTGGTCGTTGACGTCAGCCGCCTGCTGGGCACTGCCGCCGGAGCCGTTGGCGTCGATCGAGCAGGCGTCCGCGGCGTTGGTCCCGCCGTTCGGTGACAGGGCGAGGTTGTAGGAGGTGAAATTCGCGCCGCCACTGCTGG
Organism: uncultured Actinomycetota bacterium; assembly: GCA_963797455.1. Classification (GTDB taxonomy): domain Bacteria; phylum Actinomycetota; class Actinomycetes; order Mycobacteriales; family Jatrophihabitantaceae; genus Jatrophihabitans. The sequence continues at coordinate 561,868 of CAWCPK010000003.1, forward strand.
CGACCGCGAAGTGCCCATACCGGCCCAGCGGCGTGGGGCCCGCTACCGGCTCGGACGCGAAGGCGTCACCGTTCACCCCGAAGCTCGGGAAGACCAGCCAGATGTCCTCGGTGCCGCCCTTGGGGTGCGCGGTGTAGTTCACTGTCTTGGTCTGGTAGTCCCCGGGGAGCAGGTCGGTGAAGTTGAGCTGTCCGTCGCTCGGACTGATGTCGACCTTGATGTGCCCGGTCGACGCGTTGATGTCACCGTTGTGACTGTCGGTGAAGTAGGCACCGGTGCCTGACACCGAGAGTCCTACCAGCGTGGCCGAGGCGCACAGCGCCCCGACGAATCCGGCGAGCCGGATGGCCTTCTTCTTCTGCATTTGGGTTCCTTCCCCCGTAGTCGTCCCCGCGGTTCTCGTGCGGTTGTCTCAGCCTCGCCGCCGGTGACCGCGCGGCGCATCGACAAGATCGAGGAGTTGGACCTCATCAACTTTGATGAGGTGCCCGGGCGGCTGGAGCCGCAGTGTTGGACCTGAGACTGCCCGCAGCAGAGGACCCCTGCCGGGCAGCTGCGAGCCGAGGAGCGTCGTGAACCGCAGGATGGTGGTCGGGGCAGCCGCCGGCGCAGCAGCGCTCGCGCTGGTGGCCGTCGGCGGCACCTACTCCGTCCCGACGCAGCACATAGACGTGACCCCGAACCTGGCCCGGACCGGCGTGCTGCAGCTCGACCTGACGGCCGGCGGGAGCGGCGATGCGATCCTGTCGTTCGCCGGGTTGCTCCCAGGGGCGACCAGCGAGCAGCTGATCTGGTTGGCGAGCAACGACCACGTGTCGGCCACGCCGGCGACCCTCACCTTGACCTTCGATCAGCTGAGCGACGTGCCGGGGCCGTGCGCGACCAGCCTCGACAAGGCCCACGCCGAGATCGCAGCCGGCGTCGGGGGCTGCGTGATCGACGGGGCCACCGTCACGGGGACACCTGCGCGCGGCAACCTGTCGCGGTTGCTGACGCTCGACGTGGCCTATGCGCCGGCCACCGAGACGTCCGGCAGCTGCGCTGACACCGAGCCTGACGTCGAGGTGCTCCCCTCGACCGGTCCCGGGAACGTCTGGGCCAGCGCGTCCGCGCACGGCGGCACAGGTTCGCCGGTAAGGCTGCAGGCGGCCGGTGGAGGCGATCTCATCGTCGCGCCAGGGCACGGCGTATGCCTCGCGGTACGCGCGCGCTGGACGCCCAGCGACACGTCGCAGGCAACGCCCGATCATCCTGCGGACAACGCCGCCCAGGGCGACTCGTTCAGCGTCCGGGCCGTGTTCGACTTGGAGCAGGTGCACTCGTGACGGCGACGGCGATCCGCGCGGCTGACACCTCGGGATGGGCCGGCGTCCGAGTCTGGCTCGGGCGCGGTGCGGTCGCGGCGACTGCCACCATGGTCGCCGGTGTGCTCGCCCTCGTCCTCGTCATCCCCATGGTCACCGGCGGGGCCGCGCGCAGCGTGCTCACCGGCAGCATGTCGCCTGCACTGCCCGTCGGATCCCTCGTTCTGGACCGGCCGGTGAGCACCGACGCGCTGCGGGTAGGCGACATCGCGACATACCGCACCGTGGTGTCCGGCCGCTCGATCGTCGTCACCCACCGAATCGTTGCCATCGACCGCTCGACGACGCCGGCCTCGATCACGTTTCGCGGGGACGCGAATCGCAGCGCCGATCCGCTGCCGATCCCGGCAACCGACGTGCGCGGCCGGGTCTGGCTGGACGTCCCGTGGCTCGGCTCCGTCCGCGACTGGCTGATCAGCGTCCGCTGGTTGCTCATCGGTCTCGGTGCGCTGTGCCTGTCCGGCTACGCGGCCGGCAACCTCTCCGCGGGCTGGCGCGAACGGCGGGCAGCGAGGTGAGCCGCAACGTAGCCCGGGCGGCGCTCGTCAGCGCGTTCCTGGCAGCGCTGTGCATCGTCGGCGCAGTCGTGGCGGCGCATTCTGCCGGCGCACCAGGCGATCAGGGCCCACAGGTCTCGGTCAGCGGTAAGCAGTTCACCGGCAACCCGACCCAGGGGCTGTTCGACGTCAGCGGGATCGTCCCGGGCGGCGGGAGCGACGCGCTCCTCGGAGTCCGGGCGGGCAGCGCGGGCGCGTCGAAGGTCGTCCTGAGACTGATCGCCGTGCATGACGACGAGAACGGCTGCAGGCCCGCCGAGAGGCGCACCGACCGCTCCTGCGGCACCGGTGCGGGCGAGCTCGGAGACGCCCTCGTCTTCACCGTGTCGACGGCGTCCACCAGCGCCGGCACCTACCGGCAGGTATGGCGGGGTACCGTTGCGCAGTTCAAGCGCGGGGCGGACACGGACACCGTCTTGGCGCCTCGCGCCGACAGCTGGGTCCGCGTGCGGGCCATGCTCCCGACCGGCACGGGCAACGAGGTGCAGTCCGACGGATTCCGATTCGGCCTGCGCGTCGACGTCGTGGACGGCCTCGGCACGGAAGGTGTGAGCGTCGGCACCGGATCTGGCGGGGCGCACTCGGGCGCGACGTCCGGGGTGAGCGCGACCGGCCTGCCCCTCGCATTACTCCTCGCCGGGGCGGGACTGCTCGTGGCCTGCGGCGCCCTGCTGGCCGGGTCGGCTCGGCGACGGCCGGCGCGCGGTGCCGACGCGGCATCGTCGCGCACGTGACGCTGGAGCGCCCTGGCCTCAGCCGCCGCCGTAGGGCACGGTGATGATCTCGAGCAAGTGCCCGTTCGGGTCCTGCCAGTACACGCCGCGGCCGCCGTCGTTGTGGTTGATCGCGCCAGGACGCGCCCGGCCCGGATCGGCCCAGTAGTCCAGGCCGCGCTCCTTGATGCGTCCGAAGATCTCGTCGAACTCCGCCTCGCCGACGAGGAACGCGTAGTGGCGCGCCACGATCGGCCCGTGGTCGTCGGCGAAGTCCAGCGACGCCCCGTTCGACAGCTCGACGACGGCGAACGGCCCGTAGCTCGCCGGCTCGGGCAGCCCCAGGATCTCGGCGAGGAACGTCGCCGCCGCCCGCTTGTCGCGGACCGAGACGATCGTGTGGTTGAGCTGGACGGCCATGACCGGACCGTACCCATCCTGGTCTCAGTTGAGTCAACCAGTCCGGGCAGCCCGTCGACGCTCGCCGCTATCCGTTCGGACGCGTCATGGACAGCACGTCCAGCGCCTCGTCGAGCTGCTCCTCGGTGAGTCGCGCCGGGGACGTGGCCGCGCTCGATGACGACCTGGCGGATCGTCTTGCGCTCGGCGAGCGCCTGCTTGGCGACCTTGGCGGCCTCCTCGTAGCCGATGTAGTGGTTCAGCGGGGTGACGATCGACGGCGAGGACTCGGCGAACTCGCGGCAGCGCTCGACGTTTGCCTCGATGCCCGACGACGCGCCGGTCGGCGAGCACCCGCGAGACGTTGGCGAGCAGCCGGATCGACTCGAGCAGGTTTCGGGCGATCACCGGCAGCATCACGTTGAGCTCGAAGTTGCCGGCCGCGCCGCCGAACGCGACCGCCGCGTCGTTGCCGACCACCTGCGCGACCACCTGGCAGACGGCCTCGGGGAGCACCGGGTTGACCTTGCCGGGCATGATCGACGAGCCGGGCTGCAGGTCGGGCAGGCAGATCTCGGCGAGCCCGGTGCGCGGGCCCGGAGCCCATCCAGCGCAGGTCGTTGCGATCTTGTTCAGCCCGACCGCGATCGTCCGCAGCTGCGCCGCTCGCCTCGACGAGCGCGTCGCGGGCGCCCTGCGCCTCGAAGTGGTCGCGCGCCTCGGTCAGCGGCAGCCCGAGTCGGTCGGCGAGCTCGGCGATCACCTCGGCCGCGAACCCGGCCGGCGTGTTGATGCCGGTGCCCGACCGCGGTGCCGCCGAGCGGCAGCTCGCCGAGCCGCGGCAGCGACGGCCTGCAGCCGCTCGACGCCGTAGCGCACCGCGCCGCGTACCCGCCGAACTCCTGGCCGAGGGTCACCGGCGTGGCGTCCATCAGGTGGGTACGCCCGGACTTCACCACCGACGCGAACGCCACCGCGCGCTCCTCGAGGGCCGCGGCGAGATGGTCGAGCGCGGGGATGAGGTCGGCGGTGATGGCGCGGGTGGCGGCGATGTGGATCGCGGACGGGAACGCGTCGTTGGAGGACTGGACGGGCGTTGACGTGGTCGTTCGGGTGCACCGACGTGCCGAGCCGCTCGGCCGCGAGCGTGGCGATCACCTCGTTCGCGTTCATGTTGGACGAGGTGCCCGAGCCGGTCTGGAAGACGTCGATCGGGAACTCCGGTCGTCCCAATCGCCGCGCGCCACCTCGGCCGCCGCCTCGTGGATCGCGTCCGCCTTTCCCGCGTCCGAGCACGCCCGCTCGCGCCGCGGATCGCGGCCGACGCGCCCTTGATCAAGGCGAGCGCGCCGATGAGCTCGCGCTCGATCGGGCGGCCGGAGATCGGGAAGTTCTCGACGGCCCGCTGCGTCTGCGCCCGCCACCGCGCGCCGCTGGGACACGCACCTCGCCCATCGAGTCGTGCTCGATGCGGTACTCCTGCTCTGCGGACACATGCACTCCTCGATCCGGATCTCGACGCGACCGAGCCTAGTAACCGTGGTAGGACCGACAACATGCGCGTGCGTGGCGGTGCCGCTCTCGTCACGCTGGGGCTCGTCGCGGCGTGCGGGTCGCAGGTCCCGCCCGACGTGTTCTACGGCGCACAGGGGGTGCCGGCGGGCGGCGGTGAGGTCGCGGGCAGTGCTAGCCCGACGTCGAGCGGCGCTGCCTCGAGCAGCGCACCGAAGTCGGGCGGCTCGCTACCTGCGGCGACCTCGAGCGCCGCCGGCTCCGGCGCAGGCTCCGGCGCAGCGGCCGGCGACACGGCCGGGAGCGGCGCGTTCGGCAGCACGCGGGCTGCGACCGCGACCAGCGCGGCGCCGCCGCACTCCACGCCGCCCCGCGGCGCGTCGCACGCCGCCACGTCCAGCAAGGCAGCGCCCACGCCCTGCACCCCGCCGACGGCGTCGACGCCGACCGTCGTCGTGTGCCCGAGGACCGGCCTGCACGACGGGCAGAGCGTGCACGTCTACGCGAGCGGCTTCCAGAACGCCAAGCCCTCAGCACTCACCGCGGCGCTCGTCGTGACCGAGTGCGCCGACAAGGGCAACGGCACCCAGCCGGGCGACTGCGGGGATCTGCATTTCGTGAACCCTGACGCCAACGGCCGGGTCGATCTCTCGATCACGGTGGCGAAGGTGGTCGGCGCCAACAAGAACGCGTGCGGTACGAAGTACAAGTGCCTGATCTCGGTTGCGCAGCCCAAGCAGCCGCCCGACTACGAGGCCGATCAGTACATCACCTTCGTCTGACGCAGAACCATCACCCGCCGACCCGTTCGCCGCAGCTCAGGTTGATCTTGTTCGTGGGACTGCGGCTGGGCGCTGCGGGCCGCACAAGATCGGAAGATCGCGCACCGCAACCCTGACCGCGCCCCTAGTGCCGGTCGAAGTCGACGGCGGAGTAGGCGCGCAGCTTGCCGAGCTGGTGCAGCGAGTCGACCAACCGGATCGTGCCGGACTTCGAGCGCATGACGATCGACTCGGTCTGCACCGAGTCGGCGTAGTAGCGCACCCCGCGCAGCAGTTCGCCGTCGGTGATGCCGGTGGCGCAGAAGAAGATGTTGTCGCCGCATGACGAGGTCCTCGGTCACCAGGACCCGCTCGAGGTCGTGGCCGGCGCCGATCGCCTTCTCCCGCTCCTCGTCGTCGCGCGGCCAGAGCCGGGCCTGCATCACGCCGCCCATGCAGCGCAGCGCGGCGGCCGCGATGATGCCTTCCGGCGTGCCGCCGATGCCGATCAGCATGTCGACCCCGGTGCCCGGCCGGGCCGCGGAGATCGCCCCGGCGACGTCACCGTCGCTGATGAACTTGATCCGGGCTCCCGCGTCGCGGACCTCGCGGACCAGCTCCTGGTGCCGTGGCCGGTCGAGGATGCAGACCGTGACGTCCTCCGGGTGACCGTGCTTGGCCTTCGCTACCCGGTCGATGTTCTCGGCCGATCGGACGCCGTGATGTCGATGACGTCCGCCGATTCCGGGCCGGCCGCGATCTTCTCCATGTAGAAGACGGCGGACGGGTCGAACATCGAGCCGCGCTCGGACACCGCGATCACCGCGATCGCGCCCGGCATGCCCTTGCTCATCAGCGTGGTGCCGTCGATCGGGTCGACCGCCACGTCGCAGAGCGGCCCGGTGCCGTCGCCGACCTCCTCGCCGTTGTAGAGCATCGGCGCTTCGTCCTTCTCGCCCTCGCCGATGACCACGACGCCGCGCATCGAGACGGTGCCGATCAGGGCGCGCAGGGCGTCGACCGCCGCGCCGTCCCCGCCGATCTTGTCGCCGCGCCCGACCCAGCGTCCGGCGGCCATCGCACCGGCCTCGGTGACGCGGACGAGCTCAAGTGCGAGGTTGCGGTCCGGCGCCTGCCGGGGGACGGCGAGCTCAGGCGGCACGCCGATCAAGTGGTTGGTGTCGGGGGGTCCGTCGGACATGGCGGCCTTCCTCTCGGCACTGGGGCGCTGTCACCGAGGACCCATCTTGGCAGACCGTTGTTACGGCACCGGTCAATCCGGAAACGACGTGGACGCCGCTGGCTAGGGTTCGGCGTGCCGGTTTCCACCCACCTGCGCGCCCGGACGGGGCTGCTGGCCGTCAGTGGCGGCGCCCTGTTGTGGGGCACCACCGGCGTCGCCGTCCGCATCATCAACGAACGCACCGGACTGCCGGCCGTCTCGATCGGCTTCTACCGCGTCCTCGTCGCGGCGGTCGTCGTCGCGCTGGTCCTCCGCGGCCGCGGGCTGCGTGTGGCCGCCCGGGCGTACCGCCGGCATCCGGCCGCGCTCGCAGTGTCGGGCGCCGGCTTCGGCGCGTACCAGGCGCTGTACTTCATCGGCGTCCAGGACGTCGGCGTCAGCGTGTCGACCCTCGTGAGCCTCGGCATCGCCCCGGTCGCGCTGACGATCGGCGCCGCGCTGAGCCGCCGGCGCCTGCCGCCACCGGCCGGGCTCGGCGTGCTGGCCTGCGCCGTCGCCGGGCTGGCGCTGGTGTCGCTGCGCACCGACTCCGGCGTGCCCGCGCCGCACCCGGTCCTCGGCGTGCTGGCCTCGATCGCATCCGGGCTGGGCTACGCGGGCATCACGGCACTCAGCCGGCGCATGGCGCACGAGGATCCGCTCGTGCTCACCGGGCTGACGAGCGCGATCGGGACGGTCGTGCTGCTGCCGTTCGCGATCGCGGCCGGGCTCGCGGTCCCGAGTGACGCGATCGCCACCGGCTGGTTGGGCTACATCGGGGTGGTGCCGACCGTCGTCGCCTACTGGCTGTTCTACCGCGGCCTGCGCTCGACACCCCCGGAGGTGGCCGGCGTCCTCACCCTGCTCGAACCGCTCACCGCCGCCGTGCTCGCGGCAATCGTCGTGCACGAGGCGCTGACCGGCTGGGCGCTCCTCGGCGGCGGCCTGATGCTGTTCGCGGTCGGTGCCCTCTACCTGCGGCGGCCGGCGCCGGACGTCGGCGAGGTGCCGCCACCGTGAGTACTACCGCGCACTAGCCCGATCGTCTGATGGCGACTTGAACCCGCTGCCGCGGAGGCTGTGAGCACACAACCGAACCAGCAAGGGAGGACGTCATGTCACACAAGCGAGCAATCGGAGCGGCAGCAGGTCTGGCGGCGGTGCTCTGCGCAGCCGCGGTGTCGGCGGCGCCGGCGCAGGCTCAGGGCGGCACCGGGGTGCAGTCGTCGGGCGCATGCACCTCGCACGGCACCTGGAAGCTCAAGGCGAAGCACGACAACGGCCGCATCGAGATCGAGTTCCAGATCGACACGAACCGGGTGGGTCAGACCTGGCACGTGCGGGTCACCGACGACACCCACCTGGTGCTCAACCGGGACGCGACGACCGTCGCGCCGAGCGGATCGTTCACCGTGCGTCCGCACACCGCGAATCGGGCCGGTGTGGACGTCATCCGGGCGCATGCCACCCGCGGCAACCGCGTCTGCGGCGGCTCGGTGCGGCTCTAGCACCACCAGACGGAGGGAAATGTCATGAATCGTCTGCTGATGCTCGGGGCGACCGCGATCGCCGGGGCCCTGATTGCCACGCCGACACTGATCGGGCTGAGCGGGAACACGTCGTTCAGCCGTGACCTGCAGGTGCCCGTCCCGCCCGGGGCACACGACGTGCAACTGAGCGACCTCACGCCGTCGGTGGCTCACTCGGCGCCGAGCGCGTCCGAGGACCGGACGTCCGGACCCGGCGCCGAGCACGGCCGGATCGAGGATCGCCCGGGCCACGACGTGGCATCGAGCGCGGCGACGGACGACCATGGTGGCCTACGGACCGCGAACAGCTCCGGCCCCGGCGGTGGCTCGTCCGGCGGTGACGACCACCGCGGCGGTGACGACCGAGACCCCGGGCGGTCCCGCGGAGGAGACGGCTGACCAGGGCGATGACGCGCAACGACGGAGGGCGGTTGGTGGACGAGTCCCGGCCGAGCGCGATCGGAGGCGGCGAACTCGAGTGGGCTGTCGTCGTCGGGCCCGGCGCGCCGAGCAGCGCGCCGGGCGACGCCCCGGTCTCCATGCGGCGCGTCGTCATCGGCGTCGTCGCTGCCTCGCTCGTGGTGCTGGGCCTCGTTGCGTTCGTCAGCTCGGTGCTCGCGCGCCGGATCGCCGAACGGCAGGGCGTGCACGACGCCGCGGTGATGACCGACCTGCTCGCGACCAGTGCCGTCCAGCCGCAGCTCACCGACGCGGTACTCACCGACCCGGTGGCCTCGGCGCGGGCGTTCCGGCGGATCGCCGCCGACGTCGTGGTCGACCCGGTGGTGCGCATCAAGGTCTGGCGTGCCGACGGCCGGGTCCTCTGGTCGGACGACAGCAGCCTCATCGGCCGCCGCTTCGTCCTCGACGACGACGCCAGGAAGGCGCTGCTCGACGGCAAGGTCGTGGCGGCGGTCAGCGACCTCAACCGTGCCGAGAACGTGGACGAGCGGACCGCCGGAAAGCTGCTCGAGGTGTACCGGCCGGTGTGGACGCCCAGCGGTGAACCGCTGTTGTTCGAGGCGTACTTCCGCTATGACGCGGTGTCCGAGCGCAGCACGCAGCTGTGGCACGGATTCTCCGGCATCCTGCTGAGCAGCCTGCTCGCCACCTTGATCCTGTTGGCCCCGATCGTGTGGGGCCTGGTCAGGCGCACCCGCCGGGCGCAGGCGCAGCGCGAGGCGCTGCTGCGACGCGCGGCCGACGTGTCGCTCATCGAGCGACGGCGCATCGCGGGCGCACTGCACGATGGTCTGGTGCAGGAACTCGCGGCGGCCTCCTTCGCCGTCGCGGCGCAGGCCGAGCAGGCCGAGCGGCGTGGCGACGCGTCGGCGGCACAGGCGCTGCGCGACACCGCGACGTCCGTCCGGTCGGGCATCGGCGGCCTGCGGGCACTGCTCGTGGACCTGTATCCACCGAACCTGCGCTCGGCCGGGCTCACCGCCGCGCTGCGCGACGTCTCGGCGACCCTGCTCGCGCGCGGCCTTCGGGTGGAGATCAGCATCGACGAAGCCGCGGTCGGGCGGCTCAGCGCTGAGCAGCAGGAGGCGGTGTTCCGGGTCGGTCAGGAGGCGCTGCGCAACGCCGAACGCCATGCGCGGGCCGGATCGGTGCGGCTGGACCTCGCCCTGCGCGACGCCGCCGTCCGGCTCGACGTCGTCGACGACGGGATCGGGATGGACGAGCGCGAGCCGACCGGCCGCGCGGACAGCTTCGGTCGGCGGCTGATGGCCGATCAGGCCGAGCGGATCGGCGCGACGCTGGCTATCCGCACGTCGCCAGGGGCCGGTACCGCGGTGCGGCTGGAGGTTCCCGTCGGGTGATCCGGGTCATGCTGGTCGACGATCACCGCCTCGTCCGGGACGGGCTGGCGACGCTGCTCGCCGCGGCCGGCGACATCGAGGTCGTCGGCACCGCCGCGGACGGCGCGGCCGTTGTCGAGACAGCCGCCGGTTGCGATCCCGACGTCGTGCTGATGGACCTGTCGATGCCCGACGTCGACGGCGTGCAGGCGACCCGGATGCTGCTCGCCGGGCGGCCGGACGTGCGGATCATCGCCCTGACGTCGTTCTCCGAGCACCGGCAGGTCGCCGACGCGCTTGCCGCGGGCGCCGTCGGGTATCTGCTCAAGGACTGCGCGCCGGAGGCTCTGTTCGACGCCGTGCGCGCGGCCCACGCCGGGCACGCGCCGATCGACCCGCGGGTGGCCGCGGCGCTGCTGCCGAACCGCGTCCCGACGCCCGCCGCGGCCGCCGCCCTCAGCGCCCGGGAGCTCGAGGTGCTGCGGCTGGCCAGCAAGGGGCTCGCGAACAAGCAGATCGCCCGCACGCTCGGCATCAGCGAGCACACCGTCAAGATCCACCTCGGCAACGTGTTCCGCCGCATCGGCGTCAACGACCGCACGTCCGCGGCGATGTGGGCCCGCGACAACCTCGACCCCGAGCTCTGAACTCCAGCAAGTTGTCCCGGCTTCGTCCGCCTATATCCGGACGAGGCCGGGACAAGTTTCGGGTAACCGGGTGTCACTCGGACGCGTCGTGCTCGGCGATGGCCTTGTCGAGGCGATCGCCCGCGCCGTCCAGCCAGCGCTGGCAGATGTCGGCGAGCTGCTCGCCGCGCTCCCACAGCGCCAGCGAGTCCTCGAGCGTCTGGCCGCCGGACTCGAGCTTCGCGACGATCTCGCGCAGCTCGGCGCGCGCGGCCTCGTAGCTGGGACTCATCTCATCGCTCTTCGCGCGAGCGCTCATCGCCTCGCTCGCTCCGCTCATCGCCTCGCTCGCTCCGCTCCTCGCTCGCTGGCGCTCGCCACGATGCTCACTCGCTTCGGTCATCGCGCACGACCCTACGTTGCCGCGGCGTCGAACTCGCCGCCGGCCACACGCACCCGCAGCGGCCCGACGGCGTCCGCCGGCGCGCGCACGACCGCGCCGTCGACGCGGCGGACGACGGCGTACCCGCGGTCCAGGGTGGCCTGCGGCGACAGCGACCGGACCCGCGCGCGGACGTGCTCCAGATCGGCGGCGGCGGCGTGCAACAGCGCGCTCATGCGCTGCCGCGTCCGGGCCCGCAGCGCGGCGTTCTCGTCGGCCTCCCGGTCGAGGCGGGCGCGCACCGTGCGGCGCAGCCGCTCCGGCAACCCGGCCATCAGCTCGGTCTCCCGCTCGACCCGGGTGCGGATGCAGGCCCGCGCCCGATCGCGCAGTTCGCGCACCTCCCGAACCTCGTCGGCGAGGTCGGGGACGACCAGCTTCGCCGCGTCGGTGGGCGTGGACGCCGCGACGTCGGCAACGAGATCGAGCAGTGGACGATCGGTGTCGTGCCCGATCGCGCTGACCACGGGCGTCCGCGCGGCCGCGACCGCCCGCACGAGCGTCTCGTTGCTGAACGGGAGCAGGTCCTCGACGCTGCCGCCGCCGCGGGCGATGACCACGACCTCGACCTGAGGGTCGCGGTCCAGCCTGCGCAGTGCGTCGACGACCTCGGTGACGGCGTTCGCGCCCTGCATCGCGACGTTCTCGAGCCGGAACCGCGCGCCAGGCAGCCGGCGCCGGGCGTTCTCGACGACATCGCGCTCCGCGGCGCTGGCCCGGCCGGTGATCAGCCCGATCGTGCCGGGCAGAAACGGCAGCGGTTGCTTGCGCTCGGTCGCGAACAGTCCTTCGGCGGCGAGCAACTGGCGCAGGGCCTCGAGCCGGGCGAGCAGTTCGCCGAGCCCGACCTGGCGCACCTCGGTGGCGCGCAGGCTCAGCGTGCCGCGCTCGAGATAGAAGTCCGGGCGGGCCCGCAGCACCACTCGCGAACCCTCGCCGACGGTGTCCGGCAGCACGCCGCGCGGGCAGGTGACGGTCAGCGAGATGTTGGCGTCCGGGTCGCGCAGCGTGAGGAACTGGGTGGCTACCCCGGGGCGGCGGGTCAGCTGCGCGATCTGCCCGTCGACCCAGATCTCGCCGAGTCGCGAGATCCACTCGCCGATGCGGATCGCGACGACGCGCACCGGCATCGGCGCCTCCGCGGAGGTCTCCAGCCGTGCCACGGACCACTACTCGTCGTCGACGGTGTCGAACCTGGACGGGGTGGTGTGCCGGGGCGCGTTGATGGTCTTCCCGGACCTGGTGGCGGTCGCCTTCTTCGTCGCTGTGACCCTTTTCACCGGCGCCTTCTTGGCGGGCGTCTTCTTCGCGGCGGCCGCGTTGCGTTGCTGCGCCTTGGTCGCCGCCGGTGCCTTCTTCGCGGCGGCCTCTTGCGCGGCGGGCTTCGGCGCCGGCGCCTCACTCGGCTGAGCGGGTTCCTTCGCAGCGGGCGGCTGCTCGCTCACGCCCAGCAACTCGTCGAGGAGCTGGCTGGCGGCGCGGGCCCGCAGGGCCGGGTCTGGGTCGCTGAGCCCCGCGTCGTGCAGGTCGTCGACGGAGACCGGGTCGTCGAACGTGGCCCAGGAGGGCGGCTCGTCGGTCAGTGGCCGCCGGTTGATCACGTCGTCGCCACGGGCAGCGAGCCGGGCATAGCGCTGCTGGGCGCGCAGCGACACCTGCAGGGCGCTGCTCACCGCGAGCATCGGCAGCTCGATCGCCCGGTCGGGCAGGTGTCTCGCCTCCTCGGCGGTAACGGCGAGCAGGCCTACGAACGCGCGCACGGGACCCGGAAGCTGCATGCGTCCACCCTGCCCTAATCGGTGCGTCCGTACCATCGAGGTCATGCAGGACGGACGCAAGCGGATACTCCTCGCCCGGCCACGCGGCTACTGCGCCGGGGTCGACCGCGCGGTGCAGACGGTCGAGCACGCGCTCGAGCACTACGGCGCGCCCGTGTACGTCCGCAAGCAGATCGTCCACAACCTGCACGTCGTGCGATCCCTCGAGAAGCGCGGCGCGATCTTCGTCGAGGAGAACGACGAGGTGCCCGAGGGCTCGATCGTCGTCTTCTCCGCGCATGGCGTGGCGCCCGAGGTCCATGAGCAGGCGGCGGCCCGCAACCTGAAGGCCATCGACGCCACCTGCCCGCTCGTCACCAAGGTGCACCACGAGGTGCGGCGCTTCGCCAAGGACGACTACGAGATCTTGCTGATCGGCCACGAGGGGCACGAAGAGGTCATCGGGACGAGCGGTGAGGCGCCCGAGCACATCACGCTCGTCGACGGTCCCGAGTCGGTGGCGGGGGTCGAGGTGCGCGACCCCGAGAAGGTCGTCTGGCTCTCGCAGACCACGCTGTCGGTCGACGAGACGATGCAGACCGTCGACGCGCTGCGCGAGCGCTTCCCGCAGCTGCAGTCCCCTCCGTCCGACGACATCTGCTACGCGACCCAGAACCGGCAGGCCGCGGTGAAGATCATCGCGCCGCAGGTCGAGCTGTTTCTCGTCGTGGGGTCGGCGAACTCGTCGAACTCGGTGCGCATGGTCGAGGTGGCCGAGGCGGCGGGTGCCCCCGCGGCGCACCTCGTCGAGAACGCGGAGGCCATCGTCGACACCTGGCTCGACGGGGTGACCACGATCGGGTTGTCGTCCGGCGCGTCGGTTCCGGAGGTCCTGGTGCAGGAGGTCACCGACTGGCTGGCGGCACACGGGTACACCGACGTCGAAGAGGTCAGCCACACCGAGGAGCGGTTGGCCTTCGCGTTGCCGCAGGAGCTGCGCCGCGAACTGCGGTCCTGACCGTCCGCTATTTGCGGGCGATGAGCCGGACGCCGGCGATGATCAGGACGGCGGCCGTGGCGGTGGCGATCGCCGGGAAGCCGTAGACCAGATAGTTGGCCGCAGTGTCGTAGAAGATCTGTCGCCGGCTCGCGCCGCTCGATGCGGTCGACCGCCGGATGTAGAACTGGAAGAGCGCGGCGGCGGAGTAGACGATCGGCGGCGCGATGACGACCGGGAACATGTGCGAGCGCTTCACGGCGAGGATCGCGACGATCGACGCCACGACGATGCCGATGTTGAAGCCGCGCTTGACGTCTATCGAACCGAGGGTGTCGATGAGCCCGCCGAGACCCGCGAGGGCGACCAGCACCAGCAGAGCTACCCACCACGGAAGGCCGCGCTCGTGCTCGTGCGTCTCGGGGGCGAGCGCCGAGCGTTCGGCGCGCCGGTCGGCGGCACGCACCGCCCGCTGCTCGCGGGCCGACAGCGGTCCTTCGGCTGCCCATGAGTCAGTGGCGTGTTGGGGGCGCGGTGCCGGGCTCGGGTTGACGGCGCGCCCGACGCGGGCGTCGGCCGGTGTGGGGGAGCTGGTGGCAGCCGCTGACGAGTAGACGGCCGTCGACGGCCCCCACGCGTCGTCGTCGTGGGTCGCCGACCAGCCGGGGTCGCCCGACGGGAACCGGCCGCGACGCTCGCCGGACGGCGGCCATGAGCCGCCGCGGGGCGCGGGGGGACGGTTCACAAACGGCTCCTGTCTGACGGCGGGCCGGACTACCCACTTTCCGGCCACGTTACCGGGCGGAACTGTGACCAACCCGTTACCACTCTCAGCAAAGTCGCGTGTCCTGCCACGACGTCCACGACTTAGCCCCTCCCATGTGTGCTGGACCTGCTGCCCAGCGCACATGGCGGGGTCAAAGTCGTGGGTGCGGGGCGCGAGGTTGTTCCGGGGCCGGCGGGCCAGGCAGGCTCTGCGCATGTTGCGTCCTGCAAGCTGTCCCAGGCCAGCAGGTGTGAGTCCTGTCCGGGTAGGTATCGGAGCGCCCGGTAGCAGGCCCCGGTTCGTCGGAGAGATCCGGTGGGCTGAGCGGGGTGTCGAAAGCCTCTTTGGAGGGAGCAAGATCGCGGGCCGTAGCGCCAGCAGGCGCGAGTTCTGCAGCCTCGTCAGAGTCACAATGGGGGAGCCGAGCCGCTCATGTCACGGCGAAGGCCATGTCTGCCGAGCCTCGTTCCGGGGTCAGCTTGGCGGGTCCCTCCGGGGTATGGGGAGCGGCACGTGATCAAGGTCTGGGGTGGAACAGGAGAGATCCGTCTGTTCAGCCGTCGTCCGGCGAAGACCCGAGGTATAAGCCGATGGTGAAATCCGAGGGAGAGCAGCGGAAGTCCGACGGGGTCGTAGTACCGCTGATCGGCGTGATGAACACGCCGGGAGGGAAGGGCCCCGACTTTGATCACGCTCGCGGCGGGGGTAAGCGCAAGGGCATGACCGGGACCGCCCGGTCCAACTACCCCGATGGGACTGTTCCCATCGACAACGTGCGACGACTCCAACGCAAGCTATGGGCTGCGGCCAAGCAGTCTCCGGAACGGCGTTTCCACGCCCTGTTCGACCGTGTCCACAGAGTTGACGTGCTGCGGGCGGCGTGGAAGCGGGTCCGGGCCAATCGGGGTGCGGCCGGTGTTGACCGGCAGACCCTGGAGCAGGTGGAGGAATACGGGGTGGACCGCATGTTGCGCGAGTTGTCCCGTGACCTTCGTGAGGGCAGGTATCGCCCTGCGCCGGCCAGGCGTGTGGAGATCCCGAAACCAGATGGTGGTAGCCGGCCGTTGGGGATACCCACGGTCCGCGACCGGGTGGCGCAGCAAGCGGCCCGGCTGGTGCTGGAACCGATCTTCGAGGCCGACTTCGTGCCGGTCTCCTACGGGTTCCGGCCGCGCCGGTCCGCGACGCAGGCGATGGAAGTGGTCCGCAAGGGCTTCATCGCTGGTGCCACTCATGTCGTCGAGTTCGACATCCGGGACTTCTTCGGGAGTATCGATCATGACCGGTTGTTGGGCATGGTCGAGACGCGGGTGTCGGATCGTCGGGTGCTGAAGTTGGTCCGGCTGTGGTTGCAGGCCGGGGTGATGGTCGATGGGACGGTTCAGCGGACGGTCGCTGGAACGCCTCAGGGCGGGGTCATTTCCCCGTTGTTGGCCAACATCTACCTGCACGTGCTGGATGTGGAGTTGAGCGCACGGGGCGTGGGCACGCTGGTGCGTTACGCCGACGACGGTGTCGTGCTGTGCCGTTCAGCCGAACAAGCCAGCGCGGCCCTGGCCGCGGTCGAGGAGATCCTCATCGGGCTGGCTCTGCAGTTGCATCCGGGCAAGACGAAAGTAGTTGACCTGCGTGAAGGCCGGGAAGGGTTCGACTTCCTCGGTTGTCACTTCCGCGCCCGCATGTCGGGTCGGCTGTGGGAACAGCAGCGGATCGTGCGCTACTACCTGCACCGCTGGCCCAACCAGAAGGCGATGAAGCGGCTCCGGGAGAAGGTCAAACACCGGACCAGCCGTGGTCGTGTCGGGACCGATATCCGGGTCGTCATCAACGACCTGAACCCGATCCTGCGCGGCTGGGGCAACTACTTCGGCACCGGCAATGCCGCCGACAAGTTCACCGAGCTCGACCGCTACGTGGTGTGGCGTCTCCGTCGCTTGATGGTCAAGAAGCGGGGCCGCAACCTGCGTGCCGGGCAAGCCCGACAGTGGACCCAGGACTGGTTCAACGGGCACGGCCTGTATCAACTGCGCGGTACCGTCCGCTATCCGAAGGCAGCGTAACCATGCCAAGAAGATCATCGGTAAGCCGTATGCGGGAGAACCGCACGTACGGATTGAAAGGGGGATGGGGAAACAGGACCGCGCAGCGGCTCCTGCGCCCCTGACTACCAATGACCTTCCTGGTCGGCCGGGGGATCGCTGACATCACGGGCGAGGCCGCCGACTGCGCGATGATGGGGTACGGCAAGGCGGACCAGAAGAGCGCCGGCATCCACCTGCGGCTGCGCTCGCGCGCCTTCGTGTTCGCCGCCGCCGACGCGCCCGACGCACCGTTCCTGCTCGTCGTCGCGGAGCTGCCGCTCGTCTTCGACAGCGTGCGCCAGGAGGTGCTGCGCAGGCTGGCCGCCGAGTACGGCCCGCGCTACACCGACGCCAACACGATGATCACGTGCACGCACACACACTGCGGACCGGGCGGCTACTCGCACCACACCCTCTACAACCTCACGACCGGTGGCTTCCACCCGAAGACGTTCGGCGCCATCGTCGACGGGATCGTCGAGTCCGCGTCGTCCGCGCACGCCGACCTCGCGCCCGCCCGGCTCGCCCTCGCGTTCGGCGAGCTACGCGACGCGAGCGTCAACCGGTCGCCGTCGTCGTTCGAGCTCAACCCGGACGAGGACCGCGCGTTCTTCCCGGACGCCGTCGACCCGCAGACGACGCTGCTGACGATCGAGCGTGCCGGGCGGCTCGTCGGCGCGGTGAACTGGTTCGCCACGCACGGCACGTCCATGACCAACAGGAACCGGCTGATCTCGAGCGACAACAAGGGCTACGCCGCGTACGCGTGGGAGCGGCTGGCGCACGGCGTCGACTACCTCGCTCCCGAGCAGCCGGAGTTCATCGGCGCCTTCGCGCAGACCAACGCCGGCGACATGTCGCCCAACCTGAACCGGCGCCCGGGCAGCGGCCCGACCGAGGACCAGTTCGCGAACACCCGCATCGTCGGGCGGCGCCAGTACGAGGCGGCGGCCGCGCTGGTCGGCACCGGCGAGGAGGTGACGGGCGGGCTGGACACCCGGCTCACCTACCTCGACCTCACCGATTTCGCGGTGGACGCCGCGTTCTGCCCGGACGGTCGCCCGCACCGCACGTCCGGCCCGTACGCCGCGGCCGGCCAGCTTGCGGGGACGGACGAGGGGCCGGGCTTCTTCGGCTTCCGCCAGGGCCGCAACCCGGCGTTCGACGCGGTGTCCGCACAGGTGGCGTACCGGCTGTTCCCGGCGTTGCGGGACTCGCAGGCGCCGAAGGGTTTGGTGCTGCCGCGCGGCGTGAACCGGCTCTCGCCACTCATCCAGGAACGCATCCCGGTGCAGCTCGCACGGCTCGGCCCGCTCTATCTCCTCGGGCTGCCAGCGGAGATCACGATCGTGTCCGGGTTGCGGCTGCGGAAGGCAGTCGCCGCGATCGTCGACGCGCCGCTGTCGCACGTCCTCGTCGTGGGGTACAGCAATGGCTACATCCACTACGTGACCACGCCCGAGGAGTACCTCGGACAGCGCTACGAGGCGGGCAGCACGATGTACGGGCGGTGGGAGCTGCCGGCCCTCGTGCAGACGGCGTCCGCGCTGGCGACGGCGATGCGCGACGGCGAGCCGGTCGAGCGGGGCACGCCGCCGCCGGATCTCGCGCCGCGCGTGAAGCCGGGTCGTGCTGGTCTCCGGGACGTCGCGGTGGGCGGCTCATTCGGCGAGGTGGTGCGCGCGCCCCGAACCCGGTACCTGCCGGGCGACACGGCGTCCGCACAGTTCGTCGGCGCGAATCCGAACAGCGACCTGCGGCGCGGCAGGACCTACGTCGAGGTGCAGCGCGAGGGCGCCGGCGAGTGGCGCCGGATCGCCGACGACGGCGACTGGTCGACGAAGTTCCACTGGACGCGGGCCGGGCGGTCCGGTTCGCGGGTGACGGTCGAGTGGACGATTCCTGTCTCGACGCCGCCCGGGCGGTACCGGCTGGTGTACCGCGGCGACGTGCTCGGAGCCGGTGGGGCGCTGCACCCGATCACCGGCGCATCCGATCCGTTCGACGTGGTGGACCGGACCGCGTCCCCGTGACACGGTCCGAGCGAGCAGGGCGGACGCTGCCCCTTCGGCCGTTGTGCCTCGCCCCGCGGTGCCCTTCGATGCACGCATGAGTGGTTACTTCGGCAATTACCGAGGCGTCGTGCTCGACAACGCCGACCCGACCGGGGAGCACCGCGTCCAGGTACAGGTGCCCGACGTCGCACCCGACCAGCCGGAATGGGCGCTGCCGGAACAGCCCGGCGCGTCGCTGCCCGGCGTCGGGGACGAGGTGGGGATCCGCTACGAGAACGGCGACGAGTCGCATCCGATCTGGTCGGCGAACGCCGGGGCCGGTGATCCGTTCGCCCCGGTCGTCGGTACGACCGGCTTCCACGGCACGTACCGCGGGATGGTCCTCGACAACACCGATCCCGGCGGGTACCAACGGGTGCAGGTCCAGGTTCCGGACGTCGCGGTCGAGGCGATGTGGGCGATGCCCGAGCAGCCGGACGCCGCGTTGCCCGCCGTCGGCGACACGGTGTGGGTCCGCTTCGAGAACGGCGACGTGGCCTACCCGACGTGGAGCGGCGGCAGCGGCACCGGCGCCATTCCGATGGGCGGCTGACCGCACCGCGCTCAGGACGTGGCGCGCTCGCTCGCGCCGGGTACGCCGGTGGGCAACTCGCCTTGCCCGGCGGGGACGCCACGTGGCTTCGCCAGCGCCACGACGCGCTGTTCGGTGATCTCCGGCGCCTGGGCGGAGCGGGCCGTCTCGGTGACCTGCGCCGGCGTGTCCATCGCGTCGGACGGCTCGACCACCTTGAGGTCGATCATCTTGCGCGCGGTGACCAGCACCCGGCTCTCGAGTGAGGACACGGTCAGGTTGTACGAACCGACGGCGTTGTTGAGCGACCGGCCGAGCTTGTCGATGTGCCCGCCCATCGTCGACAGCCGCTGATAGAGCTCGCGGCCGAGCTGGTGCACCTCGGCGGCGTTCGCGGCGAGCGCCTCCTGCCGCCAGGTGTAGGCGACCGTGCGCAGCAGCGCGACGAGCGTCGACGGCGTGGCCACCACGACGTTCTGGTCGAAGGCCCGCTCGAGCAGCGTCGGGTCCTCGCGCAACGCCGCATCCAGGAACGCGTCGGCCGGCACGAAGCAGACCACGAACTCCGGAGACGGGGCGAAGTGCTCGAAGTACGCCTTCGCGCCGAGCGCGTCGATGTGGTCGCGCAGGTGCCTGGCGTGCGCCTTGAGCCGGGCGTTGCGGGTGCTCTCGTCCTTCGCCTCCATCGCCTCGAGGTAGCCGCTGAACGCGACCTTGGAGTCGACGACCACACTCTTGCCGCCGACCAGCTTCACGACGAGATCGGGGCGGAGCTTGCCATCCGGGCCGGCGACGGTTGCCTGCGTGACGTAGTCGATGTGCTCGGTCATCCCGGCCGCCTCGACCGCGCGCTCGAGCTGCATCTCACCCCACCGGCCGCGCACCTGCGGGGCGCGCAGTGCGGTGACCAGCTGGGTCGTCTCCTTGTGCAGTTGCTCGGAAGTGGTGCGCATCATCGCGACCTGCTCGAGCAGCTTCGAGTACGAGCCGGCGCGTTCGCGCTCGACGGAGTTGAGCTGGAACTGCACCCGCTCGAGCGACTCGCGCAGCGGGCCGACCATGCCCTCGATGGCCTGCTGGCGCTGGGCAAGGTCGCCGTCCGCGTTGGCCTTCTCGGTGGCCAGCTTGGCCGCGGCGAGCTCGGCGAAGGCTTCGTTGTTGCGCTTGAGCGCGTCGCCGGCGAGCGAGTCGAACGCCTCGCGCAGCCGGGCCTCGGCGCGGGCCTGCGACTCCTCGTGCGCCTGTGCCGCGGTCCGCTCGGCCGCCAGGGTTGCCGACAGCCGGGCGATCTCGGTTCGGGCGGCGGCCACGCCGAGCTGCGCCCTGGCCCGCGCGGCGAGCCAGCCGATGATCGCTCCCGCGGCCAGCATCAGAACCGCGACGAGTACCCCTGCAACGTCCATGCGTCGATGCTCACACCCCGGTCCGACAGTTTCGGGATCCGACGCGCCGGACCAGTGTTTCCGCGCCGATCTTGTGCACCATTGCGCGCTGGAACGTGGTACGAGGCACAAGATCAACCTGAGTTCCGATCTTGTGCGCGGTCCCGCGCTGGAACGTTGCATCCCGCACAAGATCGGCAACAGTCGGCACGGACCGTCCGTAGACTGGCTCGTCGTGGCTCTCACCATTGGCATCGTCGGCCTGCCCAACGTCGGCAAGTCCACCCTCTTCAACGCACTGACGAAGAACGACGTCCTCGCCGCCAACTACCCGTTCGCGACGATCGACCCGAACATCGGCGTCGTGGGCGTCCCCGACAAGCGCCTCGACGTCCTGGCCAAGATCTTCAGCTCCGCCAAGATCGTCCCGGCCACGGTGAGCTTCGTCGACATCGCGGGCATCGTGCGCGGCGCCAGCACGGGGGAGGGGCTGGGCAACAAGTTCCTCGCCCACATCCGCGAGGCGGACGCCATCTGCCAAGTCATCCGCGCGTTCAACGACCCGAACGTCGTGCACGTCGACGGCTTGGTCAGCCCGGCAGGCGACATCGAGACGATCAACACCGAGCTGATCCTCGCCGACCTGCAGACGATCGAGAACGCGCTGCCCCGGCTGCAGAAGGAGGCGCGGCTGCACAAGGATCGCGCGCCGTTGCTCGCTGCTGCTGAGCAGGCCCGCGAGCTCCTCCAGACAGGCAAGACGATCTCCAGCACCGAACTCGATCGCGGGCCGCTGCACGAGTTGCAGCTGATGACGGCCAAGCCGTTCCTCTACGTGTTCAACCTCGACCCGGACGAGATCGCGAACAAGGAGTACACCGACGAGCTCCGCGCGCTCGTGGCCCCCGCCGAGGCGATCTTCATGGACGCCAAGACGGAGGCCGAGCTCATCGAGTTGCCCGACGACGAGGCGCTGGAGCTGCTGCAGTCGATGGGCCAGCAGGAGTCCGGCATCGACCAGCTCGCGCGCATCGGGTTCGAGACGCTCGGCCTGCAGACCTACCTGACCGCCGGCCCGAAGGAGGCGCGAGCCTGGACGATCCGCGTCGGGGCGACCGCGCCGCAGGCGGCCGGTGTCATCCACACCGATTTCGAGCGCGGCTTCATCAAGGCCGAGGTCGTCTCCTACGACGAGCTCGTCGACGCCGGCTCGATGGCCGAGGCCAAGGCGCGCGGCAAGGTGCGCATCGAGGGCAAGGACTACGTGATGGCCGACGGCGACGTCGTCGAGTTCCGCTTCCAAACAACATCAGGCGGCAAGGCGGCGGCACATTGAACGCTGACGACGTGCCGGACTGGGTCGCGTTCGGCGACTTCAACGTGTGCTACGCCCGGGCGATCGGCTGGGCGATCGATGGGCAGTTCGCGGTAGCGCTCATCGACACGAACAGAGATGGTCGCGAAATCGCGCTCGAGGTGTTCGAGCAGTCCGGTGATCGGTGGCGATTGATCGACAGTATGGATGATGTGGGCGACGGGCGCGGCGAGGGTTGGTCGGTGGAGTCGGTGGTCTGGATCTATGGCCACGACGCTCCAGACACGCGGGTGCAGATCGCGCACGCGGGCCAGTGCCACGAGCTAACAGTTGGCGAAACGGGCTGGTGGGCCTTCATCAGGCGCGTGCCGGACGCGGACTCGACTCGCGTGCCGCGCCGGGTCGGCTGACGGGGACGTCGTCGAGTTCAGATTCAACGTGTGAGCCAGCCCGAGAACCCGGTAGAAATGGGCCCTCGAGGCCCTGTTGATCATCGTGGTCGCACAAGTCCGCACAGTACTTGGCCGAGGTCGCAGAACGCATCAACCAGCGCCCTAGTCAGGTCAAGCGTGCGGCCGAGGAAGAACCGGTGGTGATCACTGAGCACAGCCGCCCGTCCTTCGTACTGCTGACCTATGCCGCGTATCAGCGGCTCCTTCGCAAACCGCCGCCGCCCGCCGCGTCGCAGCACTGCACGTACCCGACCAAGCGCCCCAGCACGACGCGCTGATCGCGGGCACCGCGCTTGCCGTGGTCTGACCGTCGTCACCCGCAACGCCCGCGACTTCGAACGCGCCCGCGTCGAGTAGCTCAACCCATGGTCAGCCGATTGATTTGCAGCAGCCGCGGCGTCTGCCCGTTCCGCCGAGATTGCCGTACCCGCGGTGTGTATCGTCCGCAGCGGCCACCTGGCGGGTCAGGTTCGGGTACCCGCCGCCGGTCGATAGCTTGTGCAGGCTCGTCACGGGCCGGCCGTGACACGACCCTGTGCCACTTGATCTTGGACGACGTGCCGAAGTGCACCAGGCGTGTGCTGTTTGATCTTGAATGCTCGACGCGCGATGCGCCGTCGGCGACGGCTGCGCTGTTCGGGTGAAACCTAAACTGGTCAGAACAACACAGCGATCGAAGCTGCGCCCCTCGGATGAAAGCCGTCCAGGCTCACGACGAGGCGGAGGCGCCGGCCGTAAGGTCGAACGCATGTCCGCTGTGCCGCCGGAACGAGCGCGCCGGTCCGAACCCGAGCCTCATCAGCACCGAGAGGCAGCGGAGTCGTTCGGTACGGCCGCCGGGCGCTACGACCGGACCCGGCCCCGCTACCCCGACACCGTGGTGGAGCGGATCGTCGCCGCCAGCCCTGGTCCGGACGTGCTCGACGTCGGCTGCGGCACCGGCATCGCTGCCCGGCAGTTCCAAGCCGCCGGCTGCCGAGTGCTCGGGGTCGAGCCCGATGCGCGGATGGCGGACTTCGCGCGGCGCAGCGGGGTCGATGTCGAGGTGGCGACGTTCGAAGCCTGGGACCCGGCTGGCCGAACATTCGACGCCGTCGTCGCCGCCACCGCCTGGCACTGGGTGGACCCGCTCGCAGGAGCAGTCAAGGCGGCGCAGGTGCTGCGGCCCAGCGGCTGCCTTGCCGTGTTCGGCCACGCGTTCCAGCTTCCGCTCGACGTGTTGGACGCCTTCATCGCGGTCTACCAACGGGTCGCACCCGACTCGCCGTTCAACCCCGAGCCGATGAGGCAAGCGCTGCCCGCCTATGAGCGGATGTACGCCAAGTTCGCGGACGGGATCCGCGCGGCGGGCTCGTTCATCGACCTGGAGCAATTGCGGTTCGACTGGGAGCACTCCTACAGCCGGGACGAGTGGCTCGAGCAGATGCCTACGTCCGGCGGCCTCACCCGGTTCCCGCCGGACAAACTGGCCAAAGTGCTCGACGCCGTCGGCGCCGCCATCGACGCGATGGGCGGCAGCTTCACGATGCGCTACGCGACGGTGGGCGTCGCTGCGGTGCGATCCTCGGCTACCTGACAGTCCGCCACTCAGCCAGGCGATGGCGGTCGCGCCTCGGGCGGCGCGGCCGCGGTCGTCGTGATTCCCGCCTGACGAGATGACCGTCGCCGGACGGATCGTCCCAGGGAGACACGTCCTACGCGCTGCGCCGGCGTCCCTGGTTGCGCGGCCGCCGGTTCGACTGCCCGCGAGAGAACTGCCCGGCTGAGTGCCCGTGCGACTGCTGGGGCCGCGACTCCGCGCGCCGCGACTCCGCGCGCCGCGGCTCCGCGCGCCGCGGCTCGGGCACGACATCGATGGGCTCGCCGGACTCGGCGATCTCGCGCACCATCCGATGTCCGGGCTGAACGCGAGCGGTCGCGGGCGACACGGCGGCAGCGCTGTGCATGCGCGCGACCTCGCGTGACTGGCCCGGCTCGACGAAGGACACCACGGTGCCCGTCGCGCCGGCGCGCGCGGTGCGCCCCGAACGGTGCAGGTAGTCCTTGTGGTCGGCCGGCGGGTCGAAGTGGACGACCAGATCGAGGTCGTCGACGTGCAGCCCGCGGGCGGCAACGTCAGTGGCGACCAGGACGCGCGAGCGGCCGGACGTGAACGCGTCCAGCGCGCGGGCCCGCTGGTTCTGGTTGAGGTTGCCGTGGATCGCGGCGCTGTCGACGCCGAGCCGGGACAGTTGCTTCGCGAGCCGGTCGGCGCCGTGCTTGGTGCGGACGAAGAACAGCGTTCGGCCGGGCCGCGCGCCGATCTCGGCGGCCACCGAGAGCTTCTGCTCGCGATCGAGCAGGAACACCCGGTGATCCATCGCATCCACCGGCAGACCCACGGGCCCGGCGGCGTGCACCGCGGGGTTCGACAGGTAGCGCGTGACGAGGCGTCCGACGCCCCGGTCGAGCGTCGCGGAGAACAGCATGCACTGGCGGCCGGATGGGGTCGCGTCGAGGATCTGGGTGACGGCCGGCAGGAAGCCGAGGTCGGCCATGTGATCGGCCTCGTCCAGCACCGCGACCTCGACCGAATCGAGGCGGACGGCGCGCCGCTCCATGAGATCGAGCAGCCGGCCGGGAGTGGCGACGAGGATGTCGACGCCGCGCCGCAGCTCGTCGATCTGGTGGCCGATCGAGACGCCGCCGACGACGGTGGCGACGTCCAGGTGCAGGGCGGCCGCCGGCGGTGCGATTGCGTCGGCCACCTGCTGGGCGAGTTCGCGGGTCGGGACGAGTACGAGGCCACGCGGGGCGAGGGACTGCCGGTGGCCGCGCTTGGCGTGCAGGCGGGTGATCATCGGCAGGCCGAAGCCGAGCGTCTTGCCCGACCCGGTCTGGGCGCGGCCGAGCACGTCACGGCCGGCGAGCGCGTCGGGCAGGGTGCGCGACTGGATCGGAGTCGGGCGGGTGATGCCGGCCCGGGCGAGCACGTCGACGACGCGCTCCGGCAGGCCGAATTCGGCGAATGACGTCGTGGGCGGCTCGGGCCGCTGCTGCGCCGCGGCGAGCGCGTCGTCCAGCTGGCGGAGGGCGGAGTTGTCGACCGGAGCGGCCTTGGGAGTGGTGGGACGGTGCGGCCGGTCGGCCGGGCGGCGCCGGCGATTGGGCGCAGCCGAGTGTCGGGCAGGACGTACTGAAGTCACGTGGTTCCTAAGTTAGGCAGGCCGCGTCACTTTGTGAAAGCTGGCCTTCCGGAACGGAAGACGATCAGTGCGGCCACGCGGAACGGCTCGTCCGCGAAGAGCTAACGGCGAGTTCGCCGTGTCACGAGCATAACCGAATCGGGGCGGAGGAATTCCCACTGGCCCCTTTTCGGGCTGATTTGCGGTGCCGGTGTAGGTACTGGCCGGGCAGGGGCCGCAACGTCGTCTTGTCAGCGGTGTGGCACAGACTCTTCGCCATGGACAACGGCGAACTGCTCTCCCGCCCCGACGCGTCCGCGGCCGTTGAAGGGGCCGGCTGGCGGCTGTTGAACGGCAGGTTCGCTGCCTGCGTCCCGGTCGGCGGGCTGCGTCAGGGCCTCGCGGTCGCGGCCGCCGCCGGCGAGGTGTGCGGCACCGAGGCCGACGACCATCTGCGCGTCGACGTCCGGCCAGACCGGGTCGAGCTCGTGCTCCGCGCCCGCGGCACGACCGGGGTCACGGCCCGCGACGCGCAGCTCGCCACCCGGATCACGGCGCGATCGAGGCGCAGGGGCTGCGCGTCGCGTCGCCGAGCGGCCCGGACCGCCCCGTCCAGCTGCTCGAGCTCGCGATCGACGCGCTCGACATCCCGGCGATCCGGCCGTTCTGGAAAGCGGTGCTCGCCTACGAGGACGAGCCGGGCGCGGGCCCGAACGGGGCGATCACCGACCCGGCCGGCCAGCTCCCGTCGCTGTGGTTCCAGCAGCTGGACGCCCCGCGCCCGCAGCGCAACCGCATCCACTTCGACCTCGACGTCGCTCACGACGAGGCGCAGCGGCGGATTCAGGCGGCCCTCGATGCAGGTGGCGTGCTCGTCAACGCCGAGTCCGCCAGGGCGTTCTGGGTGCTCGCCGACGCAGAGGGCAACGAGATCTGCGTCTGCACCTGGCAGGACCGCGACTGAGATCCGGCGCTCACGCGAACGGCAGGTCGCCGCTGGTCAGGCATGATCCACACATGCGTTCAGCCCGCTCGTCGCCTGCACGGGCTGCGCCGGCGTTGCTCGCGGTACTCGCCGCCCTCCTCGGGCTGGCCGCCTGCACGGGCAACTCCTCTCACAAATCCGGGCCGGTGCACCAGGACCCGCGGCCGAACATCGTGTTCGTCCTCACCGACGACCTCTCCACCAACCTGCTGCCCTACATGCCGCACGTCGAGGCGCTCGCCCGGACCGGCGTGTCGTTCGGCAACTACTTCGTCGCCGACTCGCTGTGCTGCCCGTCCCGGGCGGCGATCTTCACCGGCCAATACCCGCACGACGACGGCGTGTACACCAACGGCGGCAGCGACGGCGGGTACGACGCCTACAACAATTCGGCGACCCGCCCAAGAGCTTCGCGGTCGCGCTGCAGGCCGCCGGCTACCGCACCGGGTTCATGGGCAAGTACCTCAACGGCTACCGACCAGCGATGCGCCGGCCCCCGGGCTGGAACGAGTGGGACGTGGCAGCCAACGGCTACCGGGGGTTCGACTACCAGCTAAACGAGAACGGCTCCGAGCACTACTACGGACGCGATCCGGACGATTACCTCACCGACGTGCTCGCTGGAAAGGCGATCGGCTTCATCGACCGGTCGACCGGCCACCGGTAAGCCGTTCGCGCTGGAGGTCGCGACCGTTCGTTCCGCACCTCCCGTCGGTGGCGGCTCCGCGCGACGTGGACACCTTCCCGGACCTGAAGGCGCCACAAGGCCCGGCGTTCGACCGGCAACCCACCGGTTCGCCGCCGCTGGCTCGCCCGACACCAGCCGCTGTCGCCGGGCGAGATCCACAGCATCGACGCGCAGTTCCGCCGGCGCGTCGCATCCGTCCAGGCGGTCGACCGGATGGTCGGGCAGCTCGAGCACACCCTGGCCGCGACGGGCTGAGCGGACAACACATACTTCGTCTTCAGCTCCGACAACGGCTACCACATGGGCGAGTACCGCCTGACCCCGGGAAGCAGACCGCGTTCGACACCGACATCCGCGTTCCGCTCGTTGTCGCCGGGCCTGGCGTGCCGCCGGGGAGCACCGTCAAGTCGATGGCCTCGAGCATCGACCTGGCGCCGACGTTCCTGCAGATCGCGGGCACCCAACCGGCCGCCACGCTGGACGGTACGAGCGTGCTCGGGCTGATGAAGGGCGAGCCGGCGCCGCCGGACTGGCAGCACGCCGTCCTCGTCGAGCACCATGGGCCGGTCGTCGCGCCGGCCGATCCGGATCTGCAGGCCCCCAACGCGGGCAAACCGCCGAGCTACGAGGCGATACGCACCGCCGGTCTGCTGTACGTCGAGTACGACACCGGGGATCGTGACTACTTCGACCTGAACCGCGATCCGTACGAGCTGCACAACCTCGCAGGCACGGCGTCGCCGCATCGGCTCGCCGAGCTGCACGCGCGGCTTCAGAAGTTGGTGGACTGCCACGGGACGGCGCAGTGCCAGCGTGCGGCCGGACCTGGCGGGGGTCTGGTGCCCCGGCACTGAGAGCAAGGTCTCGCACCCCGTCGTTCTCAACGGGGTGTCATGTCGGCCAGGGCAGAATCCGATCATGCGTTGTGGCCGCCGCTCTTCCGGACGACCCGCATCGGCGTTGCTCGCCGTATTCGCCGCCCTCCTCGGGCTGGTCGCCTGCACGGGCAACTCCGCGCACAAGTCCGGGCCGGTGCACCAGGACCCGCGGCCGAACATCGTGTTCGTACTCACCGACGACCTGTCCTGGAATCTGGTGCGGTACATGCCGCACGTGCAGGCGCATGCAGAAGGCCGGCAGTACGTTGGCGAACTACTACGTGGTCGACTCGCTGTGCTGCCCGTCGCGTTCGGCGATCTTCACCGGCGAGTACCCGCACGACAACGGCGTCTTCACCAACGGCGGCAAGGACGGCGGGTACGACGCGTACAGCGGCACGGCAACGAGCAGCAACGCTTCAGCGGTCGCGCTGCACGAGCCGCCGGCTACCACACCGGGTTCATGGGCAAGTACCTCAACGGCTACCAGCCGAGGAGCAGCCGGCCCGCGGCTGGGACGAGTGGGACGTGGCCGGTAACGGCTATCCCGAATACAACTACAAGCTCAACGAGAACGGCAGGATCCAGAAGTCTATGGCGACGCCCCGCAGGACTACCTGACCGACGTGCTGTCCGGCAAGGCGAGTACTTCATCGACGGCACGCGCCAGGCAGGTCAAGCCATTCGTCTGGAGGTCGCAACATTCGCCCCGCACGGTCCGTCCACCCCGGCACCCCGCGACAGGGGCACCTTCAAGGGGCTGAAGGCGCCGCGCACGCCGTCGTTCGACCGCGCCAAACCGACGCAGCCCGCGTGGCTGGCAGCGATCAGCCCGCTGACGACGGGGACCAGGCCGACCATCGACAAGAGGTTCCGGCTGCGGGTGCAGTCCGTGCAGGCGGTCGACGACATGATCGGGCGGCTCAGAAGCGTTCGGGACAGGAGGACTGGCAATGAACACCTACTTCGTGTTCAGCTCCGACAACGGCCTCCACCTGGGTGAGCTACAACATGCGCGCCGGTAAGCAAACGGCGTTCGACACCGACATCCGGGTTCCGCTCGATCGTCAGCGGTCCCGGAGGTGCCCGCCGGCCGCACGTCACGCGATGACCTCGAGCATCGACCTCGCGCCGACCTTCCGAGAGACTCGGCCGGGACGCGGCCGACCGATGGCCGCGACGGGTGAGCCTGCTCGGCGCTGCGCGGCGAGCCGGACCCGAGAGACCTGGCAGCAGGCCGTACTGATCGAGCACCACGGCCCGGACGACCGATCGAAGAACGACCCGGACGCGCAGCCGTTGGGAAGCCGGCGGGAATCCGCCGAGCTATGAGGCGATGCGCACCCCGACCGAGCTGTACGTCGAGTATGTCACCGGCGAGCGGAGTACTACGACCTGGCCGACGACCCGAACGAGCTGCACAACCGCGTGAGCAGTTTGTCAGCGCACCGGTTGGCGCGACTGCACTCGCAGCTTGAGGCGCTCGCGAGTTGCCACGGCGCGGTTGCGTGCCAGCACGCGGCCGCGTTCAGTCCGGCGACGTAGCCAGCTGCGCCGACCAGCGCTCCTCGATGCGGGCGAAGCGCCATACGAGGACCGCGACCGTCCACGACACCACGAACAGGGCGACGATCCCGTAGCCGGCGTAGTCGAGTGGGATCTTCGCGATGGCCGAGATCGGCCCGGACGTGATGTCGGCCTGCTGGGCGACGGCGTCGGCGAGTTCGATCGTGCCGATCAGCAGCGCGACGAGGACCGAGAGCGCAGTGACCGCGATGTTGTAGAAGACCTTGCGAACCGGCTCGGCGAACGCCCACCCGTATGCCGCGTTCATGAAGACCCCGTCGATCGTGTCCATCAGGCACATGCCGGCCGCGAACAGGACGGGCAGGACGAGGATCGAGTAGAACGGCAGGTTGAAGGCGGCCGCTCCTCCGGCGAGGACGAGCAGCCCGACCTCGGTCGCGGTGTCGAAGCCCAGCCCGAAGAGCAGGCCGATCGGGTAGCTGTGCCAGGCCTTGCGCACTGACCTCGTCAGCCCGCCCAGCAACCGGTTCATCAGGCCGCGCTTGTTGAGGTGGTCCTCCAGTTGCTGCTCGTCGTAGCGGCCGGCGCGCATCTCGCGGAACACGTTGACGATGCCGATCAGCACGACCATGTTGAGGATGCCGAGGGTCCAGAGGAAGACCCCGGACACGGACGCTCCGATGACGCCGGTGGCGGAGTGCAGGGTCGAGTCGCCGCCCTCGACCTGTCCGGCCAGCGCCTTCACGCCCGCGGTCAGCAAGAACGCGAGCAGGGACACGATCGTCGAATGGCCGAGCGAGAACCAGAACCCGACCGAGAGCGGCTTGCGGATCTCGCGGTCCACGTTGCCGGCGGCGCGGCGCGCGGCGTTGTCGGCCATCAGCTTGCGCGTCGTGCTGTCGACCGCCGCGATGTGGTCTGCGTCGAAGGCGTGCCGGAGCCCGAACGTGTAGGCGAGGATGCCGACGCCGACGTCGAAGACCGGATGGTCGCCGCCGAGCCGATAGTGGTGGGGGATCACCAGGCCGAACAGGACGCCGAAGCCGGCGACGTGCAGCGCGACGATGGCTGCGAACATCCCGGCGAGGGAACGGCGGTCGGTGCGGTCGAGGCCGTGCCGAAACCGCGCGAATGCTGATGCGGGGCGGTCCGGCGGCACACCGCGAACGTAACCTGACACCCGAGCCTATTGCAATTTGTTGGCAATAAGGTCACGCGGCGCTGACCGCCACCTGCACGCTTGTCGCGCCGGCCAGCGCGGTGAGGCGCAGGGTGTTCGCGTTCGGGATCGACGTGACGGACGCGCCGGCGACCGTGACCTGGTACCCGTCCGGGAACTGGACGGCCGGGACGGCGATCTCGGTCCGTGCACCCGCGCCGAAACTGCCATACCCGTCGGCGCGCGAGGTGGCGTACGTCAGGCGGAACACGCCGTCCTTGAACGACCACGAGGTGGGCGTCCCTGCGACGGCCTGGGGGTAGGGCTCGGCAAGGGCCGTCAGCTTCTCGCTCAGCACGTTGGCGCCCGTGGGCGGCCGGCTCGGGTCCAGGACCAGCGCCTGGCCGTCCGGCGACGCGCTCGTCTTGTCGTTGCCGGTGTAGGCCCACTCGAGCCAGCCGGTGCGGTACTTGTCCGCGAGCCCGACCAGCTCGCTGATGTTGGCCAGGTCCGTCGTCGCGCCGAACTCGGTGATCAACGGCGGCATGGCGTGTGCCTGCGCGTACCGGTTCGCGGACGACACGGTGAGCTCGTCCTGCGGCGGGCAGAGCGTGTTGTCGCCGGTGAGGTTCTCGGTGCTGCAGTAGTCGTGATAGGCGAATCCCGCCCGCGGGTCGCCGAGCGCGCCGAGGTAGGTCGCGTCCGACTGGGTGAACAGCACGCTCGGTTCGACGTAGATCGTGTGCGTGGCGTCGACGGTCCTGATCGCCGCGTCCACCCGCTTGTAGAACGAGCTCAGTGCGCCGGCGTCGAACAGCGGGCAGCCGACGAGCGGCGCCGCGCAGATCTCGCCCAGCGTCCCGGGCCACGGCTCGTTCATCACCTCGTAGCCGGCCACCGCGCGGTCGCCGGCGAAGCGGGCGGCGACGTGTGCCCACATGTGCGCGTAGTGGTCCTGCAGGCCGACGCCGTCCGGCGCGGGCGCGTTCTTCCAGAACTGGTCCCATACGTGCCACTCGGCCGGGTTGAGCAGGTAGTTGTCCGGGAAGCCGAGCGCGGGGTTCGGCAAGCCGTCATCTTGAACAGCCCACGCGGGGGCGCCCTCGCCCTGGAACTTCTCGTTGTAGAGGTCCTGGTGGAAGTCGAGCAGCGACACGATCCCGTGCGCCGCCATGGTGCGCACCGTCGTCGCGATCGAGTCGAGGTAGGCGTCGTCGTAGACACCCGGTTTCGGCTCGACCGCCGCCCAGATCACGCCGACCCGCATCGCGTCGAAACCGTTTGCCGCGAGGAACGCGGCGTCGTCGTCGCCGAAGCCGTCCGCGGACGGCTCGTACGGCGGCACCTTGTAGACCTGGTTGAGCCCGTGCAGCACGACCACGCGTCCGGCCGCGTCGATCACCCACCGCCCTGCCTGGGTCAGTCCGGACGCTGCCAGCCCGACGTCGGCCCGGGATCCGTCCGCGCCGGCCGGACCGGGCAGCGCCGGGACGGCGAGCAGTGCCAGGGCGATTGCGGCGGCGACGGTACGGACGCGACGCATGGCGGCTCCCTCAGCGGCGGACGGCGCCGAGCATAGAAGTGCAACGTGTTCTACGCAGCTCAGGACTGCTCGGAGTCCGCCTTCGTCCGGAACTTGGCCGCGGTCTTCTTGCGGCCGGGCAGCTCGCGCGGTGCGCCCTCGCGCAACTCGGCGAGCAGCCGGTCGGAGAACTGCCTGGCCGTCTCGCCGGGTTGGAGCCGGCCGCCGGCCGGCAGGTAGAAGTCGACGGTGACGGACGGGCGCTTGGGCAGTCTGACCACGTCCACCGACCCGTTGGTGCGCACACAGACCACGGTCGCCTCGGGCACCGCCTCGGCGAGGCGCCCGACGCCGGTGCGCGCCCGCAGCTCCCGGCCGAGCGAGCGGGTGCCCTCCGGGAAGATGCCGATGCACGCGCCGTTGCGCAGCTCGTCGACCGCCGTCTGCATCGCCTCCCGGTTGCTGGCGCCGCGCTCGACCGGGATCTGTCCCATCTTCGTCATGAGCGCGCCTACGATCTTGTTCTTCCAGATCGTCGACTTCGCGAGCGCCTGGATCTGGCGGACCCCACGCGCGGCGACCGCGATCGCGATCGGGTCCCAATAGCTGTCGTGATCGGCGACGAGCAGGACGGGCCCCTCGCGCGGCAGGCACTCGATGCCGGTCACCCGCATGCGGGACCAGCGCATGATCGCGCCGCCGACTCGGACGACGATCCGGTAGGGCCAGGTCAAGTCCGGCGCGTCCCGTCCCATGCCCATCATCATGTCGCATGACGCTGCCCGTCGGACACGGGTCCTAAGGCCCGCCCCTCGCGCTGTGGGTGTCGTGTGCGTGCCAGACTCCGAATGTGCCGAGCGGCGTTCCCGATCCGGCGCTGGTCGTGCTCGTCGGGGCCTCCGGCGCCGGCAAGTCGACGTGGGCGCGCGCCCGGTACCGCGACCAGGAGATCGTCTCGTCCGACGACCTGCGCGGCGTCGTCGGCAGCGGGCGGCACGATCTCGACGCGTCGGCGGACGCCTTCGGGCTGCTCGACGCCATCGTGGCCGCGCGGGCCCGGCGCGGGCTGACCTGCGTCGTCGACACCGTCGGGCTGGAGCCGGAGCGGCGGCGCGGCTACCTCGCGGTGGCGAACGCACACGCGCTGCCTGCGGTAGCGGTGGTGTTCGACATCGCGCCCGCGCTGGTTCGCGAGCGCAACGCCCGCCGCGACCGGCCGGTACCCGCCTCGGTGCTGCGCGCGCAACTGACCCGCACGTCGCAGGCCCTCGGCGAGATCGGCAGTGAGGGCTGGGACCACGTCGTCGTGGTGCGCGACGACTCGCGTGCCGCGCCACGCCCGGCCGTCGCGATCGCCCCTGACACGCGGCGCGACGGTCTCGAGTTCGTCCTGCAGATCTCGCGCTTCCCGTGGGCCGGCGACCCGGCCCGCTGGCTCAAGGGGATGGCGCTCGCCGCGGACGAGGCGGGCTTCGCCGGCGTCGCGCTCATGGACCATCTGATCCAGATCCCGCAGGTCGATCGGGCGTGGGCGCCGATCCCCGAACCGTGGGTGACGCTCGGCATGCTCGCCGGCCTCGACACCCGGCTGCGGCTCGGGACGCTCGTCTCGCCGGTCACGTTCCGCCGCGCCGGGATCACCGCGAAGACGGTCGCCACGCTCGACGCGATCACCGGCGGGCGGGCTTTCCTCGGGATCGGCGCCGGCTGGTGGGCGCGCGAGCACGCCGCGTTCGGGCTGCCCTTCCCGGACGCCGCCGGACGGCTGGACGAGCTCGAGGCCGCGATCGAGCTGATCCGCGCGCTGTGGTCGCCCGGCACCAAGGCGTTCGACAGCGCGCGGGTCAGCCTGCCCGAGACCACGTGCTACCCGCGGCCGGTGTCGAGCATCCCGATCATCGTGGGCGGCTCGGGCGAGCGCCGGACGCTGCAGATCGCGGCGCGCCTCGCGGACGGCTGCAACCTCGGCACGGACGAGGCGTCCCTCGACCGCAAGATCGCTGTCCTGCGTCGCCACTGCGCCGACGCCGGACGAGACCCTGCGGCCGTCGCGGTCACCGTGCTGGATCTGCCCGTCGTCGGCCGCGATCGCGACGAGGTCTGGGCACGGGTGGAACGGCTGCGGGGCCGGATCGCAGCTGCCACCTTCGCCCGCACGCACCACGCGGGCACCCACGCCGAGCAGCGCGAGCGGTACGCGCAGCTCGCCGCGAAGGGCGTGCGTACCGTGTTCGTCTCGCCACCCCATCTGCAGACGCCGGACGACGTCCTCGCCCTTGCGCCGATGCTCGGCTGATCAATCCAGCCAGCTGGGCAGCGGCACGCGGCGAGCGGTGAGGAAGTTCTGCCAGGTGCGCAGGCAGTGCTCGAGCAGGTCGAGGGCGTCGAAACGTACCGGCTTGGCGTTCGGCGTGCGGTATTCGACCCAGAAGTGCGGTGGCCGGCTGAACGCGACGGGCAGCACCCGCGTGTGCACGGCCTGGTCCGGCGAGCCGAACGCCGCGCAGACCGACAGCGGCTGGCTCGTGATCAGCCGCGCCACGTCGCCCGGCGTGACCGAGACCGGCTCGGGACCCGACGTCAGCCACTCGCCGAGGCCGACTGCCGCGGTGCAGCTCGTCTCGACGATGCGCCGCACCTCGTCGGCGTCCGCGCCGTCCGCGGTGTAGAGGCGACGCAGCTGCTGCACGTTCCACACCAGCTGCAGGTACCTCGCCGTCCAGTCCTTGAGCGGGTCCCACTGCGGCGCGTCGTCGGTCGCCGGGCGCCGATAGACCGCGTCGCCGCCGTCCACCCGCCGGCGCGTGACGGCACCGCACACGCATGGCCCGGACAGGCCGAGCGCGGAGAGATCACGCCCGCAGCGGTCGCAGAGATAGCGCGCGCCGCCGGCCCGCGACATGGTCACGATCAACCCTCGCTTCGCTCGTTTGATCGGCAGAGCCTGTGCCCATGGTTCGCTCCGCCACCGTCGCCCGGCGATCGTGACACAGCCCGGAGGCGCGCGGAACGCCCGGATGGGTCCAGGATGGGTGGCGTGACCGAGCTTGCGAGCCAGCGATTGAGCACGGCAGCCCGATCGCGCCCGACGAAGGAGGCCGCGTGAGCGATGTCTGGAAGCGGGAGCTCGCCGCGCTGCGGGCGAAGATCGCCGAGCTGGACAGCAAGCTGGAGGAGTTGCTGGCCGCCGGACCGGTGGCGCCCGGCGTCGTCGAGGCGGCGGCCGAGCTGGCGCACGAGGCGGCGCAGCTCGAGCGGCGGCTCAACAGCGCGCGCGGCGAACCGGCGCCATAGACCTCGATTCGCTGCGGTAAGGCGGCCCCCGCGCCTTCCGTAGACTTGGACGTTCCGTCCCGAATCGAAAGAGGGCTCTTCGTGCCCATCAAGCACCGTGCCGACTTGCGCAACGTGGCGATCGTCGCCCACGTCGACCACGGCAAGACAACGCTCGTCGACGCGATGCTGTGGCAGTCCGGGGCGTTCACCGCACATCAGGCCGACAGCGGTGACGTCAACGAGCGGGTCATGGACTCGAACGATCTCGAGCGGGAGAAGGGCATCACGATCCTGGCCAAGAACACGGCCGTCGATCATGTGATGCCCAACGGCGAGCGTCTGAGGATCAACATCATCGACACGCCGGGGCACGCCGACTTCGGCGGCGAGGTGGAGCGCGGGCTGTCGATGGTCGACGGGGTCCTGCTGCTCGTCGACGCGTCCGAGGGTCCGCTGCCGCAGACCCGGTTCGTCCTCCGCAAGGCGCTCGAGGCCGGTATGCCGGTCGTCCTGGTGATCAACAAGGTCGACCGTCCCGACGCCCGCATCGCCGAGGTCGTCGACGAGACCTACGAACTTTTCCTCGATCTGGACGCCTCCGAGGAGCAGATCGAGTTCCCGATCGTGTACGCGTCGGCGAAGGCGGGCCGGGCTTCACTGAAGCGGCCCGCGGACGGCGCGATGCCGGAGGACGAGAACCTGCAGCCGCTGTTCGAGACGATCCTCGAATCGATCCCGGCGCCGGCCTTCGACGACGAGGCGCCGCTGCAGGCGCACGTCACCAACCTGGACGCCTCGCCGTATCTCGGCCGGCTCGCGCTGTGCCGGGTGCACAACGGGACGATCCGCAAGGGACAGCAGGCGGCGTGGTGTCGCGCCGACGGGACCATCGAGCGCGTCAAGATCACCGAACTGCTGATCACCCGCGCGCTGGACCGGTTCCCGGCCGAGTCGGCCGGCCCGGGCGACATCATCGCGATCGCCGGAATCCCGGAGATCACGATCGGCGAAACGCTGGCCGACGTCGACGACCCGCGTCCGCTGCCGGTGATCACGATCGACGAGCCGTCGATCTCCATGACGATCGGGATCAACACGTCGCCGCTGGCGGGGGAGTCCGGCAAGAAGCTCACCGCCCGACAGGTGATCAACCGCCTGGACGCCGAGCTCGTCGGCAACGTCTCGATCCGGGTGCTTCCCACCGAGCGTCCCGACACCTGGGAGGTGCAGGGCCGCGGCGAGCTGCAGCTCGCGATCCTCGTCGAGATCATGCGCCGCGAGGGCTTCGAGATCACGGTCGGCAAGCCGCAGGTCGTCACGCGGACGGTCGACGGGAAGGTGCACGAGCCGATGGAGCGGATGACGATCGACATCCCGTCGGAGTACCAGGGCGTGGTGATCCAGCTGCTGGCGCTGCGCAAGGGCCGGCTCGAGCAGATGGTCGACCACGGCACCGGGTGGATCCGGATGGAGTACCTGGTGCCGGCCCGCGGGCTGATCGGGTTCCGCACCGAGTTCCTCACCGAGACGCGCGGCACGGGGCTGCTGCACCACATCCACGAGGGCTACGAGCCGTGGGCCGGCGAGATCCGCACCCGTCCATCGGGCTCGCTCGTCGCCGACCGGCGCGGCGCGACCACCGGCTTCGCGCTGGCCAACCTGCAGGAGCGCGGGACCATGTTCGTCGGGCCGGGCACCGAGGTGTACGAGGGGATGATCGTCGGCGAGAACTCGCGTCAGGACGACATGGACGTCAACCCGACCAAGGAGAAGAAGCTCACCAACATGCGCCAGTCGTCCGGCGACGTGCTGGTGCCGCTGATCCCGCACCGGGTGCTGTCGCTGGAGCAGGCGCTGGAGTTCTGCCGCGACGACGAGTGCGTCGAGGTCACGCCCGCGACCGTGCGGCTGCGCAAGGTGGAGCTGACGGCGGAGGCTCGCGCGAAGCGCAGGGCCCGCCCCCGCACGTAGGCCGCACTTTGACCTCCCAAGCGCTGTTGGAAGGGCCGCTCAGCAGCGCTTGGGAGGTCAAAGTCGCGGGAGGACGGTCCACTGACGATCAGTTCGCGGGCGCCGACCGCCACGCGCGAACGTGCGCTGGAGCCGCCTGGCGACGGGTGCGAAGTTCTTCAGGTTCCGTGTTCCCCAGCGGACGACGCCGAGATTCAGGTCTTCGAGTTCCTCCTGCCGGTCCTTCTCTGCCAGCAGCGGGTCGGGGTCGGTGCCGTCGTACTTGAGATCGCCGTCGGCCTCGCCCGCAACGCCGAACTCGTCCCAGTAGAAGTCGACGCGCGCGACGAACCCGCCCCAGTTGTTGCCGATCGACACCTGCAGCTCGGGTTGTGGCAGTCCGAACTCACGAATCTTGAGCCGACTTCGTGACTCCAGAACCGACTCGCTGAGCGGGTTCGCCAGCGCAATCGCTTCGCGTGCAGCTCGCACACCCGGCCAGCGGACGCAACGGTCGAGCTCCGCGTCCAGCTTCGAAAGCTTGGTCATCCCGGTGTGCAACACGAAGTCGGCAGCGACCACGCCCGAAACCACTCCGTGCTCGCGAGCGAGATCGATCACGATGCGCTCCGTGTTCGTGCATCCGACCTTTCCGATCGGCACCGATTGTGGTGGTGCCGAGCACCGGTGGAGGTGGACGTGCGGCACCTCGCCGGTGAGCCAGGGCACGACGGACACGCAGGACCTCGCCGGGAGGAAGAGCAGCGGGATGGCGCGCAGGACGGCCCCGGTCGAGTGGCTCGCGACCGCGCCGGGTGTCATGAGGACGGCACCGATCGCGGGAGCGGCATGGCGCCACCGTGCTTCCTCGAACGAGTCCAGTGTGGGGTCGACCTCATGCAGGTCGGTGACTTGGTACGCGCCACTGCGGAGTCGGACGAGCCGTTCGAATGCCGAGGCGTGCCGCAGCGCGGCCGACGTCCATCCATCGGCTCGGGCTTGCCGGGTAGAAAACACGCCGCACTGGTACGCGGCAGGTGAAGGCAGCGGGCGCACCGGAGAAGTCCGCCCCGTCGCCGCCCGGCCCGGGTTGTCCACAGCCCGACTTTGACCTCCCAATCGCTGCTGAGCGGCCCCTCCAACCGCGATTGGGAGGTCAAAGTCGTCGGACGGGCGTCGCTAGGCTCGCCACTGTGGCTTTGGTTTCCCGCATGAGCTCCTTCGGCACCACCATTTTCGCGGAGATGTCGGCGCTTGCCGTCACTACTGGCAGCGTCAACCTCGGCCAGGGCTTCCCGGACACCGACGGGCCGCCGGAGATCCTCGAGGCGGCAGTCGAGGCGATCCGCAGCGGGCACAACCAGTACCCGCCCGGCCCCGGCATCCCGGAACTGCGCCAGGCGATCGGCGCGCACCAGCTGCGTCGCTACGGCCTCGCGTACGAGCCGGGCACCGAGGTGCTCGTCACCGCCGGCGCGACCGAGGCGATCGCCGCCGCTCTGCTCGCCCTCGTCGGCCCGGGCGACGAAGTCGTGCTGTTCGAGCCCTACTACGACTCGTACGCCGCCTGCGTCGCGCTCGCCGGCGCACAGCGCCGCACCGTCACCATCGAGCGCGATGGCGACGGCTGGGGCTTCGACCCGGCCGCCCTCGACCGCGCGATCACCCCGCGCACCAAAGTCCTCGTCCTCAACACGCCGCACAACCCCACTGGCGCGGTCTTCGGCCCCGCCGAACTGGGCGCCATCGCGGACCTCGCCATAGCGCACGACCTGATCGTGCTGTCCGACGAGGTGTACGAGCACCTGCTCTTCGACGGACGGACGCACACCCCGATCGCCACCCTGCCCGGCATGCGGGAACGCACCGTCACGATCAGCAGCGCGGGCAAGACGTTCAGCGTGACCGGCTGGAAGATCGGCTGGGCCTGCGCGCCGCCGACCCTGCTGAGCGCCATCCGCACGGTCAAGCAGTTCCTCACCTACGTCAACGGGGCACCGTTCCAGCCCGCCGTCGCGCAGGTCCTCCCGCTCGCCGAGAAGCTGGCACCTGCCGGCGCCCTGCAAGCCCAGCGCGACCTGCTCTGCGACGGGCTGGCCGCACTCGGCTACGACGTCATCAGGCCGCAGGCCACCTACTTCGCCACCGTCGACGTCGGCACCGACGCCGTCGAGTTCTGCCGCGACCTGCCCCGCCGCGCGGGCGTCGTCGCAATCCCCAGCAGCGTCTTCTACGACACCCGCGCGGGCGACCACTATGTCCGGTTCGCCTTCTGCAAGCGCCCCGAGGTGCTCGCCGACGCATTGCAGCGGCTCGAGAGTATGGGTGCCGACGGAGTCGGCTCCGATGTTGGGAGGCGGACGTGAGAGTGGCGGCGGTCCAGCACGACATCGTCTGGGAGGACGCGGACGAGACGCGGGCCAGGGTCCGTCCGCTGATCGCCGCCGCGGCGGACGAGGGCGCCGGGCTGATCGTGCTGAGCGAGATGTTCGCGACCGGTTTCTCGATGGACCCGGACAAGGTGGCCGAGGACGAGGGCGGGCCCAGCGAGCAGTTCCTGCTCGAGCGGGCAGCCGAGCACGACGCGCACCTGATCGCCTCGGTGGCCCAGCGCGGCACCGACGGCCGGTACCGCAACAACGCGATCGTCGCGGCCCCGGACGGCAGCGTGCGCCGCTACGCCAAGATCCACCCCTTCAGCTTCGCCGGCGAGCACGAGCGGTACGCGGCGGGCACCGAGTTCCTCACCGTGCCGATCGGCGGGCTCAACGTGAGCGTCTTCGTCTGCTACGACCTGCGTTTCGCCGACGAGTTCTGGGCCCTCGCCCCGCAGACCGACCTGTACGTCGTGCCCGCCAACTGGCCGCAGCCCAGACACGAGCACTGGCGTGCCCTGCTCCGCGCCCGGGCGATCGAGAACCAGGCCTACGTCCTGGGCGTCAACCGCGTTGGACTGGCGAAGGACCTGCCGCACGTCGGCGGCTCGGCGCTCATCGACCCGATGGGCGAGCCGCTCGTCGAGGGGGACGCGGAGGAGGCCGTCCTGGTCGCCGCCGCCGACCCCGGTGTGGTCGCGCGAATTCGGACGAATTTCCCATTCCTGACAGACCGCCGCTGAGCCGACACGTCCTCGTCTCGTCCCGATTAACTCTTGGTCACGATCTCCGGGGTACCGCCCGCAGGCCTTGCGGTAAGCACTCGGTAAGAGTTTGGGTGTGCCGTTGGCCGTTGGACAGATCGTCCGCGCCCAGAAACACAGGAGGTCACTCACAAGTGAGAGTCCACAGAGGGAAAGTGCTCCTTGCGGGAGTAGCTGCGATCGCGCTCGGGCTCACTGCATGCTCGAGCAGCGGGGGCGGCGGCGGAACGAGCGCCGATGTGACGGCGGGCACGAAGGGCACCGGCAACTTCTCCGACTGCGCCAGCAACCCGACGACTTGCAACAGCGGCGACACCCAGCCCGGCGGCGACGTCGTCTACACGATCGAGAAGACCGTCGTCGGCTGGAACACCAACTTCACGAACTCGAACGTCTTCGACGTCGCCGAGGTCATGGACGGCATCCTTCCCGGCGTCTACCTCGCAGGTTCGGACCTCAAGCCGTTCCTCAACACGGACCTCATGACCTCCGCCGACACGAAGACCGAGAACGGCAAGCAGGTGATCACCTACAAGATCAACCCCAACGCGGTCTGGAGCGACGGCAAGCCGATCGACGTCACGGACTTCGACTACCAGTGGAAGACCAGCGACGGCACCCACTGCCCGGACTGCGCGGCGTCCAGCTCCTCCGGGTACGACGCGATCGAGTCGCTCGTCGGTTCGGACAACGGCAAGACCGTCACGGTCACCCTCAAGTCGCCGTTCGCCGACTGGCAGGGCATGTTCGGCACCCTGATGCCCGCGCACGTCGCGGCTGAGCACGGCGACCTGAGCACGCCGGCGGGCCTCAACGCGTCGTTCCAGTGGTTCGACAAGAACGTCCCGGACTGGTCCGGTGGCCCGATGATCATCACTGACTACAAGAAGGACCTCTCGATCACCGAGAAGCCGAACCCGCAGTGGTACGGCAAGACGAAGTCGAGTCTGGACACGCTGACGTTCCACATCATCACCGACCAGACCCAGGAGCCGACCGCGCTGCAGAACAAAGAGGTTTCGGTCATCTACCCGCAGCCCAACGCGGACCTCGTGACCCAGGTCGGCAACGTCCAGGGTGTGCAGACCTACCTCGGCAAGGGTCTGGTCTGGGAGCACTTCGACTTCAACGAGAAGAACGAGTTCCTCTCCGACAAGACGCTGCGGCAGGCGATCTTCACCGCGATCAACCGGGAGGACCTCATTTCCCGGACGTACGGCACGTTCGTCCCCGGCATGGCACCGCTCGGCAACCACATCTACGTGCCGGGCCAGCCTGGCTACCAGGACAACGTCACCGACACGAAGCAGGGTTCCGGTGATCTCACCAAGGCGAAGCAGATGCTGACCGACGCCGGCTACACAGGTGTGGGTACGGCGCTGAAGACCAAGGACGGCAAGGCCGTCCACTTCCGCTGCACCTACTCGGAGGGCAACACCTACCGGCTGACGGAGTGTCAGATCGCGCAGAAGACGCTCAAGGACCTCGGCGCCACGGTCACGCTCAAGACGACACCTGACCTCGGCGAACTCGGCACCGGCGACTTCGACATGATCGTGTTCGCCTGGGTCGGTACTCCGTTCGTGGTCCTGGGCGCCCAGCAGATCTACACCCTCAAGGGCGGTGCCGACTACGGGCACAACGACGACCCGGCAGCCGAGAAGCTCATCAAGG
Source organism: uncultured Actinomycetota bacterium (assembly GCA_963797455.1). Taxonomy (GTDB): domain Bacteria; phylum Actinomycetota; class Actinomycetes; order Mycobacteriales; family Jatrophihabitantaceae; genus Jatrophihabitans. Next base: position 604,093 of record CAWCPK010000003.1, read on the forward strand.
AGGCCACCCAGTCGATCGACCAGAGCGTGATCCAGGACAAGCTCAACCAGGCGGACAAGCTCATCACCGACGACGCCTACGAGCTGCCGCTGTACCAGAAGCCGACGTTCCTGGCGGCGTACGACAACATCGTCAACCTGCGCGACAACGCGACGAGCTCCGGCCCGCCGTACAACGTCCAGGATTGGGGTCTCAAGGCCGGCTGAGCATGAAAGGGCTTAGGCTGTGAGCCTGGCCCGCTCCACCTGACCTGGGTGGGCCCCCGGGGACTACCGTCCCCGGGGGCCTGCTGTAAATACGGGCGTCGGAGGTCAACACACAATGTTGGTATTCGTGATCCGAAGAGTGCTGATATCGATCCCGGTGCTCATCGCATCCACCTTCCTGACGTTCGTGATCGTCAAGCTGTCCGGCGATCCGCTCGTCAACCTCAAGAACCGCCATCCGCTGCCGCCGAAGTCGTTCATCGACAGCGAGACGCATCGGTTGTGGCTCGACCGCTCCTGGCCGGCGCAGTACTGGCACTGGATCTCGAACGTCGTCCTGCACAACAACTGGGGCCAGCAGGTCGCCGGCCACGACAACGTCCGCACCGACGTGTTCGACGCGATGTGGGTGACGGCCCGCCTTGTCATGGCGTCTGTGGCGATCGCGCTGATCCTGGCGGTCATCACGGGCGTCGTCAGCGCGGTGAAGCAGTACAGCGTCACCGACTACACCACCACATTCTTCGGTTTCGTGTTCCTGTCGATGCCGGTGTTCTGGTTCGCCATCCTGCTCAAGCAGGGCGGCATCTGGATCAACCACCAGACCGGCACACAGACATTCGACACGCTGAATGCGCCCGACTCGTGGCTCAGCCCGGACCAGCTCGTCAAGCACCTGGTGCTGCCCACCATCGTGCTCGGCCTCGCCGGCTACGCCGCCTGGAGCCGGTTCACCCGTGCCTCGATGCTCGAGGTGCTCAACAGCGACTATGTGCGGCTGGCCCGCTCGAAGGGCCTGTCCCCTCGCCGGGTGCTGATCCGGCACGCGCTGCGCACCGCGCTGATCCCGCTCACGACGGTCACCGCGCTGGACATCGCCGCGCTGCTCGGCGGCGCCATCATCACCGAGACGGTGTTCCAGTGGCGCGGCATGGGCTACCTGTTCGTCACTTCCCTCCGCAACATCGACTTCAACGTCATGCTCGGCTGGTTGCTGGTCACCGCGACGATCGTCATCCTGTTCAACCTGGTCGCCGACATCCTGTACGGCGTCCTCGACCCGAGGATTCGCCATGCTTGAGATTCACGAATCGCTCAAGGACGAGGCCGCCGCCGGCGAGCCGGGCGCGCCAGGGTCACGGGTCGAGCGCGAGTTCACGGTCAAGGAGCGCACCCAGTGGCAGCTGGCGCTGCGTCGCTTCCTCAAGCACCGGGCGGCGACGGTCAGCCTGGGAGTCTTCGTCTTCCTGGTGCTGTTCGCGTTCGTCGGGCTGCGGCTCTGGCATTACAAGTACAACGGCGAGTTCATCCACGCATCGGACATCAACGAGGCGCCGTCGTTGAAGCACCCGTTCGGCACCGACGAGAAGTACGACCAGCTCGCGGTCGTCATGCGCGGCACCCAACAGTCGCTCAAGGTGGCGTTCATCATCGCGCTTCTGGGTACTGGTGTCGGCGCGATCTGGGGCGTGGTCGCCGGCTTCTTCGGCGGCCTGGTCGACTCGACCCTGATGCGGCTCGCCGACCTGATCCTGACGATCCCCGCGCTGGCGCTGGCCGCCGCGCTGGCCCGCAACGGCGGGGGCAAGCTCTACCTGATCGGGCTCATCCTCGCCGGTGTTTCGGCGCCCTACGTCTCGCGCGTCGTGCGCGGCGTCGTGCTGTCACTGCGCGAACGGGAATTCGTCGAAGCGGCGCGCGCCCTCGGGGCGTCCAACCTGCGCATCATGTTCCGGCACCTGCTACCGAACACTGTCCCGGTGCTGATCGTGAACGCCACGCTGCTCATCGCGACGGGCATCCTGGCCGAGACGGCGCTGTCCTTCGTCGGTTTCGGCATCCAGTCACCGGACACCTCGCTGGGCCTGCTGGTCAGCGGCGCGCAGGGCGCCGTCGACACCCGACCGTGGCTGTTCTACTTCCCGGGCATCTTCATCATCCTCATCGCCCTCAGCGTGAACTTCATCGGTGACGGGTTGCGCGACGCGCTGGATCCACGGCAGACGAGAGAGAGAAGATGACGATCGATCTCCCGGTCGACGACACCGGACGCGACCCCGATCAGGACGCGCTCCTCGCCGTCGACAACCTCACGGTGTCATTTCCCACGGACGACGGCGTCGTGCAGGCAGTGCGCGGGGTCACCTACACCGTGCGAACCGGCGAGGCCCTGGGCATCGTGGGCGAGTCCGGGTCCGGCAAGTCGGTCAGCTCGATGGCGATCATGGGGCTGCTCCCCAAGAACGCGCGGATCACCGGCTCGATCCGGTTCCGCGGCCGCGAGCTGATCGGCCTCGACGAGAAGGAGCTCGCGAAGCTGCGCGGGGACAAGATCGCGATGATCTTCCAGGACCCGCTCACCTCGCTGAACCCGGTGTACTCGATCGGTTACCAGATCGCCGAGGCGGTGCACGCGCACAACGAAGTCTCCAAGCAGGCCGCGCTGGACCGGGCCATCGAGTTGCTCGACATCGTCGGCATCCCGTACCCGGAGCAGCGGATCAGCAGCTATCCGCATGAGCTGTCGGGAGGCATGCGGCAGCGGGTCGTCATCGCGATCGCGATGGCGAACAACCCTGACGTCATCATCGCCGACGAGCCCACCACGGCCCTCGACGTCACCGTCCAGGCACAGGTGCTCGAGGCTCTGGAGGCGGCACGCAAACGGACCGGCGCCGCGCTGATCCTCATCACCCACGACCTCGGCGTCATCGCCGGCCACGCGGAGCGGATCAGTGTGATGTACGCGGGCAAGCTCGTCGAGACGGGCGGCACCGAAGAGGTGTTCTACCGGCCGCGGATGCCCTACACCCTGGGGCTGCTCGGCAGCCTGCCGCGCCTCGACAGGCACGAGCACGAGCGGCTCACGCCGATCAAGGGCGCACCGCCGTCCCTGCTCAACCTGCCGCCCGGCTGCCCGTTCACGCCGCGCTGTCCGCTTGCCGAGGACATCTGCGACAGCGAGGAGCCGGAGCTGCTCGTCGCCGAAGGCAGCGGGCACGCGGCGGCCTGCCACTTCCGTAACCGGATGGTCGACGTCGGCGCGGCGGACATCTTCGGGACGGACGCCGCCTCGGAGGTGCTCGCCCCATGAGCACCTTGGACCTCGGCAAGCAGTCCGCGCCGCCGTCCGTCGCCGCGAAGGGCGAGCCGGTGCTGTCGGTACGCAACCTCGCCAAGCACTTCCCGATCCGCTCGAAGGGACTCATCCGCCGCAAGGTCGGCGACGTCCACGCGGTGTGCGACGTGTCGTTCGACATCTACGACCGCGAGACATTGTGCATAGTCGGCGAGTCGGGCTGCGGCAAGACCACGACCGGGCGGCTCGTCCTGAACCTGATCCCGCCGACCACCGGTGAGGTTGTCTGGCAGGGTCGCGACCTGACGACGATGTCGCAGCACGAGATGCGCCCGCTTCGCCGGGACATGCAGATCGTCTTCCAGGACCCGTTCGCCTCGCTCGACCCGCGCATGACGGTGAACGAGCTGATCGCCGAGCCGCTGCGCATCCACTCCCTCTACCGCGGCGAGCACAACGGCCGCCAGCAGGTTCGCGACCTTCTGGCGCAGGTCGGCCTCAACCCGGAGCACGGCGCGCGGTATCCGCACGAGTTCTCCGGCGGTCAGCGGCAGCGCATCGGCGTCGCCCGGGCACTCGCGCTCAAGCCGAAGCTGCTCGTGCTCGACGAGCCGGTGTCCGCGCTGGACGTGTCGATCCAGGCCGGCGTCATCAACCTCTTCGAAGACCTGCAGGAGGAGTACGGCCTCGCCTACATGTTCATCTCGCACGACCTGTCGGTGATCCGGCACATCGCCGACCGCGTGGTGGTCATGTACCTCGGCAAGGTCGTCGAGACCGCCGACGTCGACGAGCTGTTCCGGCGTCCCGCGCACCCGTACACGCAGGCGCTGATGTCCGCGATCCCGCTGCCCGACCCGGTCAAGGAGCGCGAACGCAAGCGCATCCTGCTCACCGGCGATGTGCCGAGCCCGGTCAGCCCGCCGAGTGGCTGCCGGTTCCGAACCCGGTGCCCGAAGTTCGCGAACGAGCTCGACAACACCCAGCGCGAGTGGTGCGTCAACGTCGAGCCCACGCTCGAGGCCAAGTTCACCGGACACGAAGCGGCCTGCCACTTCGCGGCCGCGCGGATCGACATCCTGGAGGTCGGCACGGAGCGCGAGGCGGTGCAGGCCGAGCTTGCGAAATGGCCGCAAGGACGGCCGTCGGACGAGCAGGCCTCCGCACCGATGGTGTGCGCGCCCGGCGAGCGCCGCGAGCCGACCCGGCTGAGCGACGATGTGATCGTCGACGCCGAGGGCGAGCTGGTCCTCGAGGTCGAGTCCAGCTGAGCCGCTAGCGTCTCTGCTCGTGAGCTCACGACGGCTGTTGCTGGTGCACGCCCACCCGGACGACGAGTCCATCACGACCGGCGCCACGATGGCCTACTACGTGGCGCACGGCGCGCAGGTCACGTTGCTCACCTGCACGCTCGGCGAAGAGGGCGAGGTGCTCGTCCCCGAGTACGAGCAGCTCGAGGCGGCGCAGGCCGACCAGCTGGGCGGGCTGCGCATCAGCGAACTCGACACCGCGATGCGCGCGCTCGGCGTCACCGATCACCGCTACCTGGGTGGTCCCGGCCGCTTTCGGGACAGCGGCATGATGGGGACGCCGGCGAACGAGCACCCGCGCGCGTTCTGGCGGGCCGCGTCCGAGCCCGAGGTGTTCGACGCCGCGGTCGAGGCGGCCGTCGAGGTGATCCGCGAGATGCGTCCACAGGTGATGATCACCTACGACGACAACGGTGACTACGGCCACCCGGACCACATCATGGCGCACCGGGTGGCCACCGCGGCTGCGCTGCGGGCGGCCGAGCCGTCGTACGGCCCCGGCGCGCCGTGGCAGGTGTCGAAGTTCTACTGGACGGCGGTGCCGAAGTCCGGCTGCGGGCCGGCTTCGAGGCGATCAGCGGCGGGCACGGACCTCCCGTTCGGCGTGGCGAATGCCGACGAGCTGCCGTTCGGAGTCTGATGACGAGCTCGTCACGACGGCCATCGACGCCACCGGATTCGGCGAGCAGAAGCATCGCCGCGCTGGGTGCACACCGTACCCAGATCACGGTGGACGGGGTGTTCTTCGCGCTGTCGAACAAGCTGGGCCGCGAAGCCTTGTCGGTCGAGCACTTCCGGATCGTGCAGGGTGAGCTCGGCGCCGAGCGCGACGCCGAGGGCCGCGAGACGGACCTGTTCGCCGGCCTCGAGCTATGAGGCTTCCACGACCCCCCGCCACCGAGCGCCGCCCGCGGCCGTCACCGCGTGGGACTGCTGGGCGTCGCGCTGATCGCCGGGTGCGCCGCACTGGCCGGCCTTCTGGAGGCGCTGCTCGTGCCGCTCTACGCCGGTTCGGTGATCGTGCCGATCGCCATTGTGCTCGCCCTCGGGAGCAACGTCGCGCTGCCGTGGCTGGCCCGCTCACTGGTGCCGAAGACGCTCGCCGCACTCGTCCCGTTCGGCGCCTGGCTGATCGTGATGCTCGGCTTCGGCGCGATGAGCCGCCCGGAGGGGGACGTCATCCTGCCGGGGTCCCCGAACGCTGTCGTGATCGTGACCTACGTCGTCCTGCTCGGCGGCGCGCTCGCCGGCACCGCAACGGTCGTCTGGCTCAGCCCCCCGCCCGGGCAGCGACCACGTTAGCCCGTGAAGGGCTCACGGTTGGCTTCGCTGAGGGCAACCTGTACCGCGTTGACGGCGGCCGGCGGCATGTCGGTCTCGACGAGCTCGGCGCGCGGGAAGCGGGTGAGTTCCCGCTGCAGGTCGGCCACCGAGACGTGGCTGACGAGCAGCGCGACCGCGGTGCGGCCGGGCGGCACAGCTTTGCGCAGCTGCTCGATGGTGGCGTCCTTGACGCCGGTGTCGACGCAACTTGGCGTACAGCGCGCCGCCGCCGGCCGTGGCCGCGCCGACGACGAGCCCGCCGATCGGCCCGCCGAACAGGGTGCCGAGCAACAGCCCCCACACGCCGGCTCCGACGCCGGCCTGCCCGGGGGTGACGTCGGTCGTCTCGGTGACGTGCGAGGTGCCGTCCTCATCGCGGCGGATGATCACCGCGTCGTGCAGCTGCAGCTCCTTGTCGCGCTGCAGCCGGCGGCGGCCAGCAGGAACTCCTGGGCGCGCAGCGGGTCGTCGAAGGAGATGACGAGCAGCTTGCTGTTGTCCGGTGGCTCAGCGGCATGGCGTGCAGTCTAGGAGGGCGTGCCGCCCGGCTCGGTGCGGTAGCGGTAGTCGTGGTGCACCCAGTAGCCGAGCTTCTCGTACAGCGTCGACGCCGGGCGTGTTGTTGGCCATCACCTGCAGGTAGCTGCGGACCGCGCCGCGGGCGCTGCCCCACCGCCACAGCGCGGCCATGACCGCGCCGGCGAGCCCCAGCCGCCGATACGCCGGGTCGACCTCGACGGCCATGACGCCCAGCCAGCCGTCGTCCACGGCGCCCCGTCCGATCGCGACCGCCCGGCCGTCCGCCCGCAACGTCGCGAACCCGGCGTCGTCGTGGCGGGTGAGCAGCGCCGCGCGCGGTGCTCGGCCAGGCCGTGGCCGCCGCGGTAGCGGGCCAGCCACTCGTCGTCCGGACGGTCGTCGACCGCGACCGGCGGCGCATCCAGGTCTGGCGCGAGCATGCCGACCAGGCGGGCCGGCGAAGACGTGCGTCGTCGTCGGCGGCCAGCCCCGCTCGCCGAGCTCGGCGTCGAGCAGTCGGCGGGCCTCGATCGGCAGGTGGATGCGCAGCGGCGAGCCCGCGGGCGGCGTACCAGTCGTGCGCCGCGCCGAGCGCCTCGTCGAGCGGCAGGCCCGGCGCGGCGCAGCGGCAGCACCGAGTTCGCCCGCCGGGTGAAGCCGTGGTCGGCGCGCAGCAGCCAGCCGCCGAGCTCGTGCGGTCTCGGCCGGCCGCAGCCGCGCGCCGCGACGGCCTCCAGCGCGAGCTCGTCGGCGGTGGACGGCGGTGCCAGGCGGGCGAGCGCGACGTGCGCGAGGGGTACCTCCACCGGCCCGCTGCGGGTGTCGACGACGGCGGTCCGGCGCGTCCAGCCCGACGAGGTCGCCGACGACGTCGCCGAAGGCCGGCCGGCCGTGCGGACCGTGATCCAGGACTCGGCGCACGCTCACCCGCCGACCCACCCAACTAGGCTCCAGCACGAGCGGCATACTAGGTTCCCTCAGTGTCCCGCAACAGCACCATTCGCACCGGAGGAGCGCAGTGACTTACGTGATCGCCGAGCCGTGCGTCGACGTCCTCGACAAGGCTTGCATCGAGGAATGCCCGGTCGACTGCATCTACACGGGCGACCGGATGCTCTACATCCACCCGGACGAGTGCGTCGACTGCGGTGCGTGCGAGCCGGTCTGCCCGGTCGAGGCGATCTTCTACGAGGACGACGTGCCCGACCAGTGGAAGGAATACACCAAGGCGAACGTCGACTTCTTCGACGAGGTCGGCTCTCCCGGCGGTGCGTCGCGGGTCGGGACGATCTCAGCCGACCCCGACTGGATCAAGGCGCTCCCACCGATGGAGCGACGACCATCACTAGCGCTTCAGCGTCGTACATCGTGGCGGTGACGGCGACGCGCGCGGCGGGGCCGGGCGTTCCAGCCGTCCGAGCGGGTCCAGCCCTGGTGCGAGTACGCGACCTGTTCGATGCCGAGCCGGTCGGCGTTCGCGATGAACCACGCCGCGGTCTGCCAGCCGGGCGCCTGGCACGCGGACCGTCAGAGCGCGACGTCGGCCGTCGGGGTGTCGATGCCGAGCTGATCGCCGGCCTGCGCGGCTGACCTCCGCCGGCGTCGCGACCATGGTCGGCTTCTCGAACTGCACGAGATCGCCGGCCGGTTTGATGCCCTGCAGGGCGTCCGCCAGCGCCTGCGCCTCCACCTCGTGCTGGGCGTAGAGCGCTGCCGTCGGCGGAGATCTGCACGGCCTGGACGGCGTCGGCGACGCGGCATAGTCTCGCCAGTGGGGGACGTGCTCGGTCAAGTGCGTCGAGGAAGTTCGTCGTCGCGAATCCGACGTCGGTCGAGCCGCTCGGTCCGATCGGCGAGCGTGTTGGACTGGCCCGCCACCTTGCCCCAGCCCTGCGACGGGCGTTGCTGGAGCACGCCGACCGAGTCGCGGTCCCCTGCACCCGGCGCGAGGTTGGTCAGCTTGCTCTCCTGCAGCGCCGGCCGCGAGGACGAGCACGGACGCCCGCTCGGGTAGGTTGCACGCGGTACTGGGTGACCGCACCGACCATCGTGCGCGGCCACCGCCGCCTGGTCGGTGTCGAGCTCGTAGTCGCCGATCGTGCAACTGCTCGTCGATCAGGTGGGACTTGCGCGGTGTTCCACAGCGCCCTCAGTCCGAACGCGCCGAGCGGTCGACGATCGCGACGACTGCGAGGACGACGAGCAGGCCCTTGGTGGAGCGTGAAGCCATGGGCTACGCGTTCGCGTGCAGTTCGTCGTTCAGACGTGACGCCGGTGCCGGTCCGCGGCCGGGCCTCCAGCGCCCCGGTGACGCTGTTGCGCCAGAACTGCCAGCCGGACTCGCCGGACAGCGTCGCCGCCTTGACCACGCGGCCGTCGGGCAGCGTCACCTTGGCCCGGCGGTGACGTACGTGCCGGCCTCGACGACGCAGTCGTCGCCGAGCGAGATGCCGATGCCGGCGTTGGCGCCGATCAGGCAGCGCTGGCCGACGACGATCCGTTCCTTGCCGCCGCCGGACAGCGTGCCCATGATCGACGCGCCGCCGCCGACGTCGGAGCCGTCGCCGACGACGACGCCGGCCGAGATCCGGCCCTCGACCATCGAGGCACCCAGCGTGCCGGCGTTGTAGTTGACGAACCCCTCGTGCATGACGGTGGTGCCCTCGGCGAGGTGCGCACCGAGCCGGACGCGGTCGGCGTCGGCGATCCGGACGCCGCGTCGGCACCACGTAGTCGGTCATCCGCGGGAACTTGTCGATGCCGAAGACGTGGACCGGGACCCTTGCCGGCGCAGCGCCAGCCGGGTGTGTTCGAAGTCCTCGACGGGGCACGGCCCGACGCTCGTCCAGACCACGTTCGGCAGCACGGCGAAGATGCCGTCGAGGTTGACCCCGTGCGGCGGACGAGCCGGTGCGAGAGCAGGTGCAGGCGCAGGTACGCGTCCTCGACGGTGGTCGGCGGGGCGTCGAGGTCGATCTCGCAGACCGACCACGTCGAGCCGGATGCCGCGGTCGGCGGCGTTCTCCTGCGATGCCGGTGAGCGAGGTCAGCTCGTGCGGCGCAGCCGCGGCGGGTCGGCAGCCGGCCGAGCGCGGGCTCGGGGAACCAGGTGTCGAGCACTCGTCCGTTGGCCGGGCCGGCGGTCACCGTCGTCGCCAGGCCGTAGCCCCATGCCCTGCGTTCGTCCACCCGGTCAGCGTAGACACGCGGGCATAAGGAGGTTGTCCGTGCCTCGCCGGTCTGTACGCCGGCGACGCGCGGACAACTCGGGGAGCGCGCGAGCCGGGCCGCGCCGCGTAGCCTGCCCAGGTGCTGGATATCTCGGTCGACGCGGCGCGCCTGGCCCGCGCGCTCGTCGACGTCGAGTCGGTGTCCGGCGCCGAGCAGCGGCTTGCCGATCTCGTCGAGGACGGCGCTTCGGGCCCATCCGCCGCTGGCCGTCGCGCGCGGCGGCAACGTCGTCGTGGCGCGGACCGATCGCGGTCGCGCGCAGCGGGTGGTGCTGGCCGGCCACCTCGACACCGTGCCGATAGCAGGCAACCTGCCGTCCCGGCTCGAGGGCGACTTGCTCTACGGCTGCGGGACGACGGACATGAAGGCCGGCCTGGCGGTCATGCTGCGCGTCGCGCACCTCGTCGGCACCGGTGCGCTCGAACCGCGTTTCGACCTCACCTGGGTGTTCTACGACTGCGAGGAGGTCGAGGCGGTGCGCAACGGGCTCGGGCACCTCGCCCGGACGCGTCCGGACGCGCTCGCCGGCGACCTCGCGGTCCTGCTCGAGCCGACCGACGGCATCGTCGAGGGCGGCTGCCAGGGGACCCTGCGGGTGGCGGTGCGCACCACCGGCGAGCGGGCGCACAGTGCCCGGTCCTGGCTCGGGAGCAACGCGATCCACGCGGCGGCGCCGGTGCTGGCCCGGCTCGCGGCGTACCCGGCGCGGACCGTCGAGGTGGACGGGCTGGCCTATCGCGAGGGGCTCAACGCGGTGGCGATCGCCGGCGGCGTCGCGGGCAACGTCGATCCCCGACGAGTGCACGGTGACCGTCAACTACCGCTTCGCGCCTGATCGCTCGGAGCACGACGCGCTCGCGCACGTCCGAGACGTATTCGACGGCTTCGCCGTGCAGGTGACCGACAGCGCGCCGGGGGCACGACCGGGGCTCGACTCGCCGGTCGTGTCGGAGTTCGCGGCTGCGGTGGGCGGCGAGGTGCGCGCGAAGCTCGGTTGGACGGATGTCGCACGCTTCGGGGTGCTCGGCATCCCGGCGCTGAACTTCGGGCCGGGCGATCCGAACCTTGCCCACAAGCCGGAGGAGCACGTGTCCGTGCAGCAGGTGCGCGACGCCGAGACCGCGCTGGTCCGGTTCCTGACCCGCTAACGTCCAGGGCATGACGGACGGGCGGCAAGAGCACCACCGCGGACCGGTCCTGCTGCGTCGCGGGCAGGTCAAGTCCGGGACGACGGACCAGCGGCTGCTGGACTCGCGCGGGACATCGGACTGGGTGCACACCGACCCGTGGCGCGTGCTGCGCATCCAGAGCGAGTTCGTCGAGGGGTTCGGGCTGCTGGCCGAACTGCCGGCCGCGGTGTCGGTGTTCGGCTCGGCGCGCACCTCGGTCGACGACCCCGACTACGCAACCGGCTTGGCGCTGGGCGGGGCGTTGGCCCGCGCCGGGTTCGCGGTGATCACCGGCGGCGGGCCGGGGACGATGGAGGCAATCAACCGCGGCGCGTCCGAGGCCGGCGGCGTGTCGGTCGGGCTCGGTATCGAGTTGCCGTTCGAGCAGACCCTCAACGACTGGGTCGACCTCGGCGTCAACTTCCGGTACTTCTTCGCGCGCAAGACGATGTTCGTGAAGTACGCGCAGGCCTTCGTGATCATGCCTGGCGGCTTCGGGACGCTCGACGAGATGTTCGAGGCGCTCACCCTCGTCCAGACGCAGAAGGTCACCCGGTTCCCCGTGATCTTGTTCGGGTCGCAGTACTGGGGCGGTCTGATCAAGTGGATCCGCGAGACCGTGCTCGCCGCCGGGAAGATCAACGCGCCGGACGTCGACCTGATGCACGTGACCGACGACGTCGACGAGGCGGTGGCGGTGATCGTCGGAGCCGAGGCGGCGCGCTCGCCGCAGAGCGCCGTGGAACGCGCCGTGGCCGCCGACCCGCGATCGCGGACCCACGACGGCCAGTGAACATCTGCGTGTATTGCTCTTCTGCGCAATCGATTGATCCGGCCTACCTTGTCCTCGCCACCGAGGTCGGCGAGCGATTGGCCGCGGACGGCCACGGGCTGGTGTCCGGCGGCGGTCGGGTCTCGATGATGGGCGCCGTGGCGCGAGCGGCGCGGGCAGGTGGCGCGCACACCGTCGGTGTGATGCCGGCCCATCTCGTTCCGCTCGAGGTCGCCGACACCGACGCCGACGAGCTGATCGTGGTCGACACGATGCGTGAGCGGAAACGCATCATGGACGAGCGCTCCGACGCGTTCCTCGCGCTGCCGGGCGGCATCGGCACCCTGGAGGAGTTGTTCGAGGTCTGGACGGCGTCCTCGCTCGGCATGCACCCGAAACCGGTCGCCGTCCTCGATCCGGACGGCTTCTACGAACCGCTCTGGAAGTACCTGGACGACCTACGGGCGCGCGGTTTCGTGCGTGCGGCCGCGCTGGACCTGCTGCACCGCACAGCCACCGTCGACGAGGCCTTCTCCGCCCTCACCCGGCGCTGAGTTCGGCAGGAGGTGTTGAACGCTGGCGCCTATCGGCAGCAGGCCGCGTCCGCAGCTCAAGATCAATGGCACTGTCTTGGTCGATATCCGTGCTGGTCCCGGTTGCCGCATCGAGTGGGCCATCTGGACCCGAGTGGGCCGTCATAACCGGCCACTCAGGTCCTAACTGGCCACTCGCTGAGCGGGCGACGCAGGACGATCCGCGATGGTGCAGCGCGCCGCGCTCGAGCGCAGATATCCGCACAAGATCGCGTGCGATCCGTGCGGTTCAGCTGAACCGCACGGTCACGCCGCTGATATGCGTGCATTCGTGCCGGTGTCCGTGCCGTAGTCCGGTCGCTACGTGTCGTTGTCTTCCGACTCGGTCGTCGCGTAGATGTCGAGGTCGAGTGCCACCGGAAGCCCAGCCAGTCGCGCAACGACATGGGCGTCCAACACGACACCGCCCTGCCCGTTGATCACCTCGACGAAGCAGAACCAATCAAGTGAGTAGCCTCTGGCGGCCGGGTTCACGAGCACACCGCGTGTTGGCTCGACCGCGTCGCATAGTTCCACGAGGTGCTCTCCAAGCGGCCTATCCCACGGCAGTCCGGAGTCCAGCGACCACATTGCATTCGGCCATGGCCGCTGGTCCCGGCTGCTGCGCGGCTCACCGGCTTCGTGAAATGCGCTGGGCTCGATGCCGAGTGCGCTCGTCACTTCGGCGGCTGAGCCCTCGCCGCCCTGGATGGAAGATCCGGAGTGCGGCATGCGTCCTCGTCGTTGCCATGACGTAATCGTGCCTGCGAGACCGCGCGAGCGATCAACGGATTCCCCGGCGTCACCGACACCGATACGAACGACCACGCCGCCGACATGTGCGGTTCTGCCGAGACCCGTCGCAGCAGGCACCCACACCAATTATCTCCTGCCGAGGTCGCCCGCGCTGAGTAGGGCTGTCCGTCCGACGGCACGACAACGGCGGCGATCTTGTGCACGCTGGCGCCGCGGGCGTGGGCCGTGGCGCGTGCCGCGCGGCACAGGATCCACGTCGGCGCGCCTGGGATCAGCTGCCGCGGGGCAGGCCGGCGCCGTGCTGCTGGAAGTGCAGCAGCCGCTCGTTCTCGTAGGCGATGCGCTCGCCGCTGCGGTCGAGGTCCCGGAACATCTGCTTGAGCACCCGGACGCCGTCCGGCGACTGACGAGCGATCTCGCGCGCCAGCCGCACCGCGGCCTGCTCGGCCGCGGCGGCGGGCGCGACGCGGTGCAAGAGACCGAGCTCGCGTGCCTCATCCACGCCGACGACCCGCCCGGTGTAGACGAGGTCCTTCGCCCGCGAGACGCCGATGAGCGGAGCCAGCCGGGCGGGCCCGACCGGGACGCCGAGCCGCGCGCCGGCCCAGGCAAGCTTGAGGTTGTCGCCACCGACGCGGAGATCCGCGCCTGCGACGAGTTCGGCGCCGGCCCCGACACAGTTACCGACGCACACCGCGATCACCGGCACCGGGAACGCGTCGACCGCCGCGTACATCCGGGTGAACGCTGCCATCCGGGCCACGCCACCGTCGTGATCCAGAGATTCGGCGACGTCGGCGCCGGCGCACAGCGCGTCGGCATTCGTAGTCGAGACGACGACGGCGCGCAGCCCATCGTCGGTGGCGAGCTCGTCGAGCAGGTCGTTGAGCAGCGCAAGAGTCGCGGAGTCGAGGGCGTTGCGCTTGTCGGGACGGTTGAGCCGGATGATGGCGATGGCGTCATCGACCCGTTCGAGCAGAACCGGTGCGTCACTCATGCCCGCAGTCCACCACGTCGGCCGCTTCCCAGGCTGTGGTGATGGCAACAGCGATGACCGGCATCGCCGACTGAGTCCGGCGGCGCGCCCGCAACCGAGCCGGACTGGGCAGGCTGGGTCAGGCCAGTCCGCGCCGGGCGACGGCCGGCGGACGGCTGCCGCGGATCGCGGCGACCATGTCGAGGACGCGTCGCGTCGCGCGCACGTCATGGGTACGGAACGCCACAGCTCCGTGCCAGGCGGAGATCGCGGTCGCGGCCAGGGTGCCCTCGAGGCGTTCCTCGGCAGGCAGGTCGAGTGTCTCGCCGATGAAGTCCTTGCGGGACAGCGCGACGAGGACCGGCCAGCCGGTCGCGCCGAGTTCGTCCAGCCTGCGGGTCAGCTCCAGCGAATGACGGGTGTTCTTGCCGAAGTCGTGGGTCGGGTCGACGAGCAGGCCGTCGCGCCGCACACCCGCTGCCGCGGCGGCTTCGGCCGCGCCGGTGACGGCGGCGACGACCTCGGCCACCACGTCCTGGTACGCCACCCGGTGCGGATCGGTGCGCGGGCCGAGACCGCCGGTGTGGCTGCACACGAGGCCGGTGCCGGTTGCCGCGGCGAGCGGGACGAGGTCGGGGTCGGCACCCGCCCAGGTGTCGTTGATCAGGTCTGCGCCGGCGCCGATCACTCGTTCGGCGACCGCGTGCCGCCACGTGTCGACGCTGATCACCAGCTTGGGAAACCGTTCGCGGACCGTGGCGACGAGCGGCAACACTCGCCCGAGCTCCTCGGCGACGTCGACTCGGGGCCCGTCTCCCGCCCGGACGCCGCCGATGTCGACGAGGTCCGCGCCGTCGTCGACCGCGCGGGTGACGGCGTCCAGCGTTTCGCGAAGATCGACCGAGCGGGCGCCCTCGTAGAACGAGTCCGGGGTGCGGTTGACGATCGCCATCACCGCGAACTCGCCGGGATCGAATTGCCGCGGCCCGAGCGTCAACGTCACGCGCTCAGCGTGGCATGGCACGATCGACGCGTGCTGCACCTGCTCCTGTACGGCGTGCTGGCGGTCGTCCTCGCCGGCGGCCTGTTCGCTGCCGCCGCGCGGTTCCTGCCTGCCGGGGATCAGATCGCGCCCTCGGTGCGCGACGAGCCGCCCTGGGAACTGCCGCCCGAGCGGGCGCTGCTGCCCGAGGAGGTCGACGCCGTCCGGTTGCCGGTCGCCCTGCGCGGCTACCGCTTCGCCGAGACGGACATCCTGCTCGACCGGCTGTCCGCCGAGCTGCGTGCCCGGGACCTCGAGATCGCCCGGCTGCGCGGCGACGGCGTCTTGCCGGATGCCGCCGAGCCGCCGCGCAGCGCCGAGCCGCCGCGCAGCGCCGAGCCGCCGCGCAGCGCCGAGCCGCCGGAGCCGGACGAGCACCTCGAAGAGGTGCTCGCCGTCGACGAGGCGCTGGACGAGGTGCCGGCGTCCGAACCGCCGGCCTATTGGGGCAGGCACGCGCCCCCGGGGGCCATCGCGCCGGCTCCCGGAGTCGTCGGCGCGGAGTCGGCGCGGGCGGGCAGGACCAGTTCCGAGGACGAGCCCGCCGGCGGGGAAGAGCCCCGGCAGCGGCGGCATCGGCGGAAATGAGCGAGCCGGACCCGCCGCGTTGCGGCTGGGCCACGTCCGCGCCGGAGTACGTCGCCTACCACGACGACGAGTGGGGGCAGCCGCTGCACGGCGAGGCCGCGCTGTTCGAACGGCTCGCCCTCGAGGCGTTCCAATCCGGCCTGTCGTGGCTCGTGATCCTGCGCAAGCGGCCGGCCTTCCGCGATGCGTTCGCAGGGTTCGACGTGGACGCGGTGGCCGGCTTCGACGAACGCGACGTCGCGCGGCTGCTGCTCGACGCAGGCATCGTCCGCAACCGGGCCAAGATCGACGCCACGATCGCCAACGCACGGGCGATCCGCGCCGCGGTGCCGGAGGGGATCGACGAACTGCTGTGGTCCTTCGCCCCGACCGGGCGGCGGCGCCGGCCACGCACGCTGTCCGAAGTGCCCGCGACGTCCGACGAGTCGACGGCGATGGCGAAGGAGCTCAAGCGCCGTGGCCTGCGCTTCGTCGGACCCACGACGGCCTACGCCCTGATGCAGGCCACCGGCATCGTCGACGACCACGTCGCGGGCTGCTTCCGAGCGGCCCAAAACTCCCGACTTTGACCTCCCAAGCGCTGCTCAGACGGCGCTTCAGCGACGCTTGGGAGGTCAAAGTCGAGGGTGGCGCGGCACTCACCGGCCGAGGAACGTCGGTTTCTGTTTGGCTACGAAGGCCGCGGTGCTGGTGCGGTGGTCCTCGGTGCGTCCCATCGCGGTTTGCAGCTCGTCCTCCTTGGCCAGCGCACTCTCCAGGTCGGCGGTGGCGGCGTACCCGATCGACTCCTTGATCGCGGCGTACGCGGCCGTCGGTCCGGCGGCCAGCCGGGTGGCGAGCTCCTGCGCGGCGGGCAGCACGTGGTCCGGCTCGACGACCGCGTTGACCAGCCCCATCTCCAGCGCCGACTCCGCATTGACCGGCTCGGCCAGGATCGCGAGCGCGGTCGCGCGGGCCTGGCCGACGAGCCGTTGCAGCGTCCACGACACACCGCTGTCGAGCGTCAGGCCGACGTTGGCAAAGGCGAGTAGGAACCCCGCCGTCCGGGCCGCGATGCGGAAGTCGCAGGCGAACGCCAGGCCCGCGCCGGCGCCGGCGGCCATCCCGTTGACGGCGGCGATCACCGGCTTGGGCATCCGGGCGAGGGTGAGCACCAGCGGGTTGTAGTGCACGCGGACGGTGGACAGCGGCGCCGGGTCGTTGGCCTCGAGCAGCGCGACGTGCTCGCGCAGGTCCTGCCCGACGCAGAAGCCGCGGCCCGTGCCGGTGAGGACGACAGCGCGAACGGCCGGGTCGGCGGACACGTCGCGCGCCGCGTCGAGCAGCGCTTCCTTGAGCGCGACCGAGAGCGAGTTCATCGAGTCCGGCCGGTTCATCGTCAGCGTGGCAACGCCCGCATTGCGCTCGATCAGCAGCACGTCCGACACCTCGACTCCCTTCGGTGCGCCCGACGCTACCGCCCCCGGAGTTGGGCGAACGACGCACCATGCGGGAGAATGTCAACACCTACCGGCGTCGCTCTCCCCGCGTCGCCGGACTGTTGCGTCGGGAACGTGGGCTGATGGCTCACCAAGGAGGTTCGCATGGCGGCCATGAAGCCGCGGACGGGCGATGGCCCGCTCGAGGTCACGAAGGAAGGCCGCGGCATCGTGATGCGCGTGCCGCTCGAGGGCGGCGGGCGCCTCGTCGTCGAGATGTCGGCCGATGAGGCGACAGCGCTCGGCGAAGCACTCAAGTCGGCCGTCAGCTAGCCCGCGCTTTGCCGGCCCCGGCCCGATCCGCCGATCGGTACCGGGGCCGGGTGCTTTCCGGGAGGGGTTCATAGGGGAGGATTCCGGGCGTGATCACGATCCGGGCGGCCGCGCCGTCCATCCGGGCGGCCGCGCCGTCCATGGCCGCCGAGCCGGTTGACGTCCCGGACGACCCGGCCGCGGTGCGCCGCGCCGCGGGTGTTCTCGCGCGCGGCCTGCCCGCCGGGCGCAGCGAGCTCGACGCCGGCGGGCTCGGCGGGGACCGGCTGGCCGCCTTCGTCGAGGGATTGACGCTCGGCTGCTACCGGTTCACCCGCGCCACGTCCGCCGCACCCGGCCCGGACGTGATCGAGCTGTGCGGTGCCTCCGACGTGGCCGCGATCGAGCGGGGCCGTTCGGCCGCCGCGGCGACGGCCTGGGCGCGCGATCTCGCGAACACCAGATCGGGGGAGAAGACGCCGGCCTGGCTCGCCGCGCAGGCAGCCCGCGGGTTGGCGCCGCTGGGCGTCGAGGTCATCACGCGCGACGTGGCGTGGCTGCAGGACGAGGGGTTCGGCGGCGTGCTGGCCGTCGGTGGCGGGTCCGCCGCGCCCCCGCGGCTCATCGAGGCGCACTGGCGGCCGGCGGGTGCCCGGCGCGGCGTCCACGTCGTGCTGGTCGGCAAGGGCATCACGTTCGACTCCGGCGGGGTGAACCGCAAGCCCGGCAACGCGATGAACACCATGTACACCGACATGGCCGGCGGCGCAGCCGTCCTGGGCGCGGTGCAGGCGATCGCCACCGCGGGCGTACCGGTGCGCGTCACCGCGCTCGTCCCCGCGGCCGAGAACATGCTGTCCGGATCGTCGTTCCGGCCGAGCGACGTCGTGCGGCACGTCGGCGGCCGCACGAGCGAGATCGGCAACACCGACGCCGAGGGCCGGCTCGTCCTGGCCGATGCGCTCGCCTACGCGGCCGCGCGGCTCCGGCCGTCCGCGATGGTCGACATCGCGACGCTGACCGGCGCGATGAAGATCGCGCTGGGGCTGAGCATCGGCGGGCTGTTCGCGACGTCCGATCCGCTGGCCGACGCGTTGATCGCGGCGGGCGCCGCGTCCGGCGAGCAGCTGTGGCGGTTGCCGATGCCCGTCGAGTACCAGGGGCTGCTCGACTCGCCGGTGGCCGACGCGACCAACTCGGCCGGCAACCCCGGCGGCATCACGGCGGCGCTGTTCCTGCGCCCGTTCGTGCAGGACGTGCCGTGGGCGCATCTCGACGTCGCGGGGCCGGCGCGCGCGGCGAAGGACGACGGCATGTTCGCGCAGGGCGCGACCGGCTTCGGCGCCCGGCTGCTGGCGTCCTGGGTGGAGTCCCTGGTGTGACCGAACTGGTGCTGCCGTTCGTGATCCGGATCGAGCGGGACGCGCCGCCGACCCGCACCGACGCGCTCGAGGCCGCGGCCCGCGCCGTGCTGCTGATGCTCAGCACCGCCCGTCCCGAGTGGCTCGAATCCGTCGCGCAGTGGGACGGGCAGCACATCCGCAAGGTGGTGCGCCGGGCCCGCGGCGCCGAGTGGCGGCGCGCGCTCACCGTCGACGGGCTGGACGTGACGCAGGGCGGCGCCGAACTGCGGGTGTACCCGCCGGTGCCGGTGGACGGGTGGCCGGCCGAGCTGGCTCGGCTGCAGGTGGGCGGGACGAACCTCGACGACCCCGAGCCACCGGGAGCGGTCGCGCCGGACACCCCGCTCGTGCTGCTCTCGCCGCACGCGGAGATGACGACCGGCAAGGCGATGGCCCAGGCCGCGCACGCCGCGCAGCTCGGCTGGCGCTCGCTGCGCCGCCGGCCGCGGCGAAAGTGGCAGGAGGCCGGCTTCCCGCTCGCCGTCCGCGACGCGACCGAGCGCCAGTGGCAAGCGGCGCTGGCGGCAGGCGCTCCGGTCGTCCACGACGGCGGCTTCACCGAGGTCGAACCCGGCACCGCGACGGCGCTGTTCGTCCCCGCCTAATGCCGTCCAACTCGCGAGACTCCACGGAGTTGTCCCGGCCTCGTCGGCCTATACGCGGAGGTAGCCGGGACAACTCGGGGAGCTCTACGAAAGCAAGCTTTCGTAGAGCTCGACGGTGCGGTGTGCGATGGTGTCCCACCCGAACTCGTGCACCGCGCGCTCCCGGCCGGCCAGCCCCATCGCGGCCGCCCGCGCCGGGTCGGCGCACAGCGCGTTGACCGCATCCGCCAGCCCGGCCTCGAACTCCTCCGTCGACACCGCGTGGTACGCGACGAGGGTTCCGGTCAGGCCGTCTGCCACGACCTCCGGGATGCCGCCCACCGCGCTCGCCACGATCGCCGTCGCGCAGGCCATCGCCTCGAGGTTGACGATGCCGAGCGGCTCGTACACCGACGGGCAGACGAACACGGTGGCGTAGGTCAGCAGCTGGGCGATCTCCTCGCGCGGCAGCATGTCGCGGATCCACACGACGCCGGTCCGGGTCGTCGCGAGGTGATCGACCGCCGCCGCCGTCTCGGCCGCGATCTCCGCGGTGTCCGGGGCGCCCGCGCACAGCACGAGCTGCACGTCCGGGTCGAATCGCTCGGCCGCGCGCAGCAGGTGCCGCAGGCCCTTCTGCCGGGTGATGCGACCGACGAAGATCGCCGACGGGCGGTTCGGGTCGATGCCGTAGCGGACCAGGGTGTCGACGGCGGGCACTGGCGCGTACAGCGTCGTGTCGATGCCGTTGTGGATGACGTGCACCCTGGCCGGGTCGACGAACGGGTAGCGCGTCGAGCAGGTCGGCGCGCATCCCGTAGGACACCGCCACGATCGCGTCCGCCGTCTCGTACGCCTGCCGCTCGGCCCACAGCGAGACGCGGTACCCGCCGCCCAGCTGCTCGGCCTTCCAGGGCCGCCGCGGCTCGAGCGGAGTGCGCGGTGAGCACGTGCGGGACGTCGTGCAGCCGGGCGCCGAGGACGCCGGCCAGGTTCGTGTACCAGGTGTGTGAGTGCAGCACGTCCACCTCGCCGAGCGCCGCGGCCATCTCGAGGTCGGTGCCGAGCGTGCGCAGCGCGCTGTTCGCCCCGGCGAGCCCCGGGGGAGGGGCGTAGGCGTGGACGCCGGCCTCCGCGCGTTCGGCGCCGAAGCAGTGGACGTCGACGTCGACGAGCTTGCGCAGCTCGCGGACCAGGAACTCGACGTGCACCCCGGCCCCGCCGTAGACGTCGGGCGGGTACTCGCGCGTCAGGACCGCCACTCGCATCGCTCAACCGTAGCGACGTCCGCAGCGACGTCCGTAGGGTGAGACATGTGAGCGACGCTTGCGGAGCGACCCCTGGGCGAAGCGAGGCTTGATCGTGCCGCGCGAGCCGCGAGTCTTGGGCATCGTCCTGGCGGGCGGCGAGGGAAAGCGCCTGTGGCCCCTTACCGCCGACCGCGCCAAGCCCGCGGTCCCCTTCGGCGGCAACTACCGGCTGATCGACTTCGTCCTGTCCAATCTGGTCAACGCCGGTTACCTGCGGCTGTGCGTGCTCACGCAGTACAAGTCGCACTCGCTCGACCGGCACATCACCCAGACGTGGCGGATGTCCAACGTCCTGGGCAACTACATCACCCCGGTGCCGGCGCAGCAGCGGCTCGGCCCGCGCTGGTACACCGGCAGCGCGGACGCGATCCTGCAGTCGGCCAATCTGATCTACGACGAGAAGCCCGACTTCATCATCGTGTTCGGCGCCGACCACGTGTACCGCATGGACCCGCGGCAGATGGTCAACCAGCACATCGCGTCAGGTGCGGGCGGGACGGTCGCCGGCATCCGGGTGCCGCGCGCCGAAGCCAGCTCGTTCGGCGTCATCGACGCCGACCCCGACCACCACATCGTCGACTTCCTCGAGAAGCCGGAGGACCCGCCCGGGTTGACGGATCGTCCCGACCAGAGCTTCGCGTCCATGGGCAACTACGTGTTCACCACCGAGGCGCTGCTCGAGGCGCTGAAAGCGGACGCCGACGACGAGCAGTCCGTGCACGACATGGGCACGAACATCATGCCGATGATGGTGAAGAAGGGCGACGCGTACGTGTACGACTTCTCCGACAACGACGTGCCCGGGACGGAGGAGCGCGACCGCGGCTACTGGCGTGACGTCGGGACGATCGACGCGTATTACGACTCGCACATGGATCTCGTCGCCGTCCACCCGATCTTCAACCTGTACAACCGGCAGTGGCCGATCTACACGTACCACCCGCAGCTGCCGCCGGCGAAGTTCGTCGAGGGCGGCATCGCGCAGGAGTCGATGGTCGGCGCCGGCGCCATCGTTGCCGGGGCCACCGTCCGGCACAGCGTCATCGCGCCGAACGTCCGGCTGGCTGCCGGGGCGTACGTCGAGGGCTCGGTGCTCATGGACGGCGTGCAGATCGGGCGTGGGGCCGTCGTCCGCAAGGCGATCCTCGACAAGGACGTCGTCGTGCCCGAGGGCGCGCACATCGGCCTGGAGCCGGAGCTCGACCGGGCGCGCTACCACGTGTCCGACGGCGGCGTGGTCGTTTTGGGCAAGACGCAACTCGCACTTCCGTAATCGTCCGATTTGCCGGGTCTCGTGCGTGGTTACGGTTGGGTTGCGCCGGTGACGCGGGTGATCCGGGGTGACTAGGGTCAGGCCCGATAGCCGGTCCCACAGGAGGTCATTTTGTCGTCACGACGCTCGGCAACTCTCGTCATCTCCGCCCTCGCGGCCGTGGCCCTCGCGCTCGCTGGCTGCAGCTCGGGCAAGAAGGTCGAGAACACGGGGACCTCGGCAAACGTCACCGTCGGCGCGAACCAGAGCCTGCACGACCAGTTGCCTGCCTCGGTCAAGTCCAAGGGCAAGCTGGTGATGGCCACCGACCCGACGTATGCGCCGATCGAGTTCACCAAGTCAGGCGGCGGCTACCAAGGTTTCGACATCGATCTGGCGAACGCATTGGGCAAGGTCCTTGACGTCAAGATCGTAGTCAAGAAGGCCGTCTTCGACGGCATTCTCGGCGGCCTCAATTCCGGGCGCTACGACTTCTCCATGTCGGCGTTCACCGACAACACCGACCGGGAGAAGGGCAACGACTTCGTCACCTACTTCACGGCCGGTACCTCGATCGGGGTGAAGAAGGGCAACCCCAAGCACGTGCAGAGCCAGCTCGACCTGTGCGGCCTGAAGGTCGCGGCCGAGAAGGGCACGATCCAGGCGACCGCGTTGACCAAGAACACCGCTGAAGGCGCCCCGACACTGCGTGGCAACTGCATCAACGCCGGCAAGCCGGCGCCCACGGCGGTGCTCCTGCCGGACCAGGCCGGGGTGAACAGCGCGGTTGTCTCCGGACGCGCAGACGCGTTCACCGGTGACACGCCGATCGTGATCTATCAGGGCACTCTCGAGGACGGCCAGATCGAGCTCGCCGGCAAGACCACGGATGAGGCGCCGTACGGCATCGCCTTCAAGAAGGGCAGCCCACTCGTGTCGATCTTCCACGACGCGGTACAGAAGTTGATGGACGACGGCACCTACGACCAGATCATCAAGACCTGGCACCTCGAGGCCGGCGCGATCAAGACTTCGGTGATCAACGGCGCGAAGTGATGGCGGGGGATTCGTCGGTCGGCTCCGGGCAGGTGGAAGAACCGGGAGACTCGGAGCTGACCGTAATCCCGCTGCGCCACCCGTGGCGCTGGGTGACCGTGGTAATCATCGGGGTGCTCGCCGCGATGTTCATCCACTCGCTCGCCGCGAATCCGGCGTGGGAGTGGTCGTACGTGCGCGGCTACTTCACCGACTCGCAGATCATGAGCGGCATCTGGGTGACGGTGCAGCTCACCATCCTGTCGATGGTGATCGGCATCGTCTTCGGCATCGTCCTCGCCATCATGCGGCTTTCACCGAACCCGATCCTTCGGACCACCGCGTGGGTGTACACCTGGTTCTTCCGCGGCACTCCGGTGCTCGTGCAGCTCTTCTTCTGGTTCAACATCGCTCTGCTGTTCCCGCGCATCTCGATCGGGGTGCCGTTCGGTCCGACGCTGCACAGCTGGGACGCCAACAGTCTCATCACTGCATTCACCGCAGCGGTGCTCGGCCTCGGCCTGAACGAGGCGGCCTACATGTCCGAGATCGCGCGTGCCGGGCTGCTCTCGGTGAACCAGGGCCAGCACGAGGCCGGCGCAGCGCTCGGCATGAGCCGCGGCCAGGCGATGCGTCGGATCGTCCTGCCGCAGGCGATGCGGGTGATCATCCCGCCGACCGGCAACGAGACGATCTCGATGCTGAAGACGACGTCTCTCGTCATCGTCATCAGTCTGTCCGACCTCACGACCGCGGCGACGACGATCTACAACCAGGCGACGTTCCTGCAGATCCCGCTGCTCGTCGTGGCAAGCCTCTGGTACCTGCTCATGACGAGCGTCCTGTCCATCGGGCAGTACTTCCTCGAGCGGAAGTTCGGCCGAGGCTTCGGGCGCGATGCGCCGGACCGCCCGTTGCAGCGCCTGTTCGACACGATGCGGGCGCAGCGACGCGACGAGGCGGGAGCCGGCGTTGCCTGAGCCACTGGTACGTGCCGAGAACGTGCACAAGTCCTTCGGTTCGGTGAAGGTGCTCCAGGGCATCTCGCTGAAGGTCATGCCGCAGGAGGTGATGTGCATCATCGGGCCGTCCGGGTCGGGTAAGTCGACGTTCATCCGCTGCATCAACCACCTGGAGAAGATCGACAAGGGGTCGTTGCTCGTCAACGGTCACTTCGTCGGCTACCGACGGGTGGGCGACAAGCTGCACGAGATGCGCGAGTCGGAGATCGCCAAGCGGCGGCAAGAAGTCGGCATGGTGTTCCAGCAGTTCAACCTGTTCCCGCACATGACCGTGTTGCAGAACCTGATCGAGGCACCCACGAAAGTCAGGAAGGTGTCGAAGCCCCAGGCCATCGAGGCTGCGCGCAAGCTGCTGGACCGGGTGGGGCTGGCCGACAAGGAGAAGTCGTATCCCGCCCAACTGTCCGGCGGTCAGCAGCAGCGGGTCGCCATCGCCCGGGCGCTGGCGATGAAGCCGAAGCTGATGCTGTTCGACGAACCGACGTCAGCCCTCGACCCGGAACTGGTCGGCGAGGTACTCGATGTGATGAAGCAACTCGCGCTCGACGGGATGACGATGATCGTCGTCACGCATGAGATGGGCTTCGCTCGGGAAGTCTGCGACCAAGTCGTGTTCATGGACGGCGGCGTCGTCGTCGAGTCCGGGGTACCGGCCGAAATCCTGACCAATCCGCAGCACGGCCGCACGCAGGCGTTCCTTTCCAAGGTGCTTTAGCAGGTGACCGTCGGGTGGGACGCCGCGGTCGCGGACTGGCCGGGCCTTCCCCAATTGGCCGGCGCCGCCGCCGCGGACGCGTGCGTCGTCGGGCTCGGCGGGTCCGGCCTGGCGGCCGTCGAGGCGCTCGTCGACCGCGGGCTGTCCGTCGTCGGCGTGGACGCGGGCCGGGTCGCTGCCGGGGCCGCCGGGCGCAACGGCGGGTTCCTGATCGGCGGGCCGGAGCTGGCGCTGCACCACGCGCTCGAACGCTGGGGCGAGGCGGCGGTCGACCTGTACCGCGCCACGCTCGCCGAGCTCGATCGGCTGGTCGACCTGCTCGGCCCGGACGTGATCCGGCGGGTCGGCTCGATCCGAATCGCGGGGGTGCCCGGCGAGCCGGCGTCCGACGCCGAAGCCTCCGACCGCGCGGCCGAGCTCGCCGACTGCGCGCTGCAGGCGGCGGCGCTGCGCGCGTACGGCATCGCGGTCGAGGAGTACGCCGGCCCGCTCGGCCGCGGCCTGTACCTGCCCGACGACGCCGCCATGAACCCCGCGGTGCGCGCGATCCGGCTGGCCACCCTGCTCGCGCCGCGCGCCGCCCTGCACGAACACACCCGCGTCACGTCGATCGCGCCCGGCCGGGTGACGACCGAGCGGGGCGTCATCACGGCCGGGGCGGTGATCGTCGCCGTCGACGGGCGGCTCGATGTGCTCGTGCCGGCGCTCGCGCCGCGGATGCGCACCGCGCGGCTGCAGATGCTCGCCACTGCGCCGCTCGCCCCCGGCCGGCTGCCGTGCCCGGTCTACGGACGCTGGGGCTACGACTACGCCCAGCAGCTGCCGGACGGCCGGCTGTTCGTCGGCGGCGGGCGGGACCGCTTCCTCGACGCCGAGTGGACGACCGACGACGCCCCGACCGAACCCGTCCAGGCCCACATCGACACGGTCGCGGAACGGATGGCGGGCGGCCCGGTCGAGGTCACCGACCGGTGGGCCGCATCGGTGGGCTTCACGTCCGACGACCGGCCGCTGTGCACGCTCGTCGACGACGGCGTGGTGGCCGTCGGCGGCTACAACGGGACGGGCAACCTCGTCGGCCCGGTGGCGGCCCGCGCCGCGGTCGCCCTCGCCCTCGACGGCATGACGCCACCTGCTTACTTCTCAACCTGATCGATAGACTTTGCCGTCGCGGGCCACCGCCCGCCAACAGACCCGGAGAACAGCATGAGCCGACGCCTCGTCCACCTGTCGATAGTCGCAAGCGCGGTGCTCGTCGCCGGTTGCGCCGCCAGCAGTGGTGGAGGCGCGGGCGGGGGAAGCGCGCCGGCCGCGGCGTCCTGCACGCCGGCGACGATGCAGACGCACACCGCCGGCACGCTGACCGTGGCAACCGACTCGCCGGCATATCCGCCGTGGTTCGTCGACGACAAGCCGTCCAACGGCAAGGGCTTCGAGTCGGCCGTCGCGTACGCCGTTGCCAAGCAGCTCGGCTATTCGAAGGACCAGGTCAAGTGGGTGACGGCCCCGTTCAACAGCGTCATCGCGCCGACCCCGAAGAAGTTCGACTTCGACATCAACGAGGTCTCGATCAGCGCGAAGCGCGCCAAGGCCGTCGACTTCTCCACCGGCTACTACGACGTCGCGCAGGCGATCGTGGCGCTGAAGTCGGACAAGTACGCGAAGGCAACGACGATCGCCGCGCTGCACGGGGCGAAGCTGGGTGCGCAGCAGGGCACCACGAGCCTCGACGCGATCAATGACGTCATCAAACCGGGCACCACCACGAGCGAGTACCCGACGAACAACCTCGCGGTGCAGGCGCTCAAGAACGGCCAGATCGACGGTCTGGTCGTCGACCTGCCCACCGGGCTCTACATCACCGCGGCCGAGCTCGACAACTCGACGATCGTCGGCCAGCTGGCGGTGAGCGGCCAGCCGGAGCAGTTCGGCCTCGTCCTCGACCTCGGCAGCTCGTTGACCTCGTGCGTGTCGAAGGCGGTCGACGCGCTGCGCGCGGACGGCACCCTCACCGCACTGCAGAAGAAGTGGCTGACGAGCGCCGCCGGCGCGCCCGAACTGTCGTAGCGCGCAAATGCCGGCGACGCAGTGGCAGCCGTCGCAGCTGCAGCGAGAACGCGACGCGTATCGCCGGTCACGTACCGCACGATCCTGGCTGATCGCGCTGTTCAGCTCGGCCGTCGTGGTGGCGGCTGTCGTGCTGGTCGTCGGCAGCAGCAGCGGCTGGCCACGCACCCGGGACAGCTTCTTCGACCTGCGGGCGGGGTGGGACGGCCTCCCGGCGCTGCTGCGGGCGCTGTGGCTGAACGTCCAGATCATGCTGATCAGCGAGGCGATCATCCTCCCGATCGCGGCATTACTTGCGATCATGCGCACGTTGCGCGGCCCGGTGTTCTTCCCGCTCCGCTTTCTGGCCGCTCTGTACACCGACGTCTTCCGCGGCCTGCCGCTGCTCGTCGTGCTGCTGCTCGTCGGCTACGGCGTCCCGTCGCTGCGCCTGCAGGGCGGCCCGACGAGCCCGTTCACGCTCTGCGTCATCGCGCTCGTCCTCACCTACTCCGCCTACGTCGCCGAGGTCTTGCGCGCCGGCATCGAATCGGTCCATCCGAGCCAGGGAGCGAGTGCTCGCGCGCTGGGGCTCAGCTATGCGCAGACGATGCGGTTCGTGATCTTCCCGCAGGCGGTGCGGCGGGTGTTGCCGCCGCTGCTCAACGACTTCGTCAGCCTGCAGAAGGACACCTCGCTGGCATCGATCCTCGGCGTCATCGAGGTGGTGCTGACCGCCGAGAACCAGCAGTCCCAGGACTTCAAGTTCGTCCACGTACGTGTTCGCCGGGCTGATCTTCGTGGCACTGACCATCCCGCTACACCAGGCTCACCGACTGGATCGCGCGCCGGCAGGGCTGGATCAACCCACCGGCGTCGGCATATGAAGCTGCCGAAGGCCGCGCCGGTGCTGCGCGTATCCGCGGGCCTGCGCAAGGCGTTCGGCAGCAACGTCGTGCTGGACGAGCTGGGCTCAGCGCCGACGAGCACTCGTGCATCGCGTTGATCGGCGCGTCGGGGTCGGGCAAGTCGACGCTGCTGCGCTGCATCGATCTGCTGGAGGTCGTCGACGACGGCGTGGTCGAACTGGACGGCGAGGACATCACCGACCCGCGCGTCGACGGGGACGAGGTGCGCACCCGCATCGGCATCGTGTTCCAGGCGTTCAACCTGTTCCCGCACCTGCGGTGCTCGACAACGTGACGCTCGCGCCGCGCCGAGTGCACAAGGTGTCGCGGGCGCAGGCCGAGGAGGACGCGTTCGCGCTGCTGGATCGGGTGGGCCTGCGCGACAAGGCCATGGCGCGACCCGGACGAGCTCTCCGGCGGCCAGCAGCAGCGCGTCGCGATCGCGCGGGCGTTGGCCAACAAACCGCGCCTCATGCTCTTCGACGAGGTCACGCGCGCACTCGACCCGGAGCTGGTCGGCGAAGTGCTGGCGCTGATCCGCGAGCTCAAGGCCGACGGCATGACGATGCTGCTCGCGACGCACGAGATGAGCTTCGCCCGCGAGGTGGCCGACCGGGTGTGCTTCCTGGACGGTGGGCGGGTGCTCGAGGAAGGACCGCCGGAGCAGGTGCTCGCCGACCCCCGTGAGCCACGCACCCGGCAGTTCCTGCGGCGGATCATCGACGCCGGCCGGCTCTGAGCGGCGGTACGCGACAATGGCCGGGTGTCGCATCCCGAGCCGCGCCAGCTGGCCGCTGCGCTGCGCCGTGCGGGGATCGCCGAGGCAGACGACAGCATCCGGCGCCGGGCGGAGTACTCCACCGACGCGTCCAACTACCGCGTCGTCCCGTCGGTCGTCGTCTTCCCGCGGCACGTCGACGAGGTCCACATCGCCCTCGCGGTGGCCGCCGATCGTGGCGTCCCGTTCACCTCGCGCGGCGGGGGCACGTCCATCGCCGGGAACGCGGTCGGGCGCCGGCATCGTGGTCGACTTCTCGCGGCACCTGAACCGGGTGCTCGACGTTGATGTCGAGCGCCGGACCGCGCAGGCCGAACCTGGTGCGATCCTCGATGACATCACCGCGGCGGCCGCCGGGTTCGGGCTGCGGTTCGGCCCGGACCCGTCCACGCATGCCCGGGCGACGATCGGCGGCTCGATCGGCAACAACGCCTGCGGCTCGCGCGCCCTCAGGTACGGGCGCACCGCCGACAACGTCGTCGAGCTCGACGTCCTCACCGCCGGCGGCGTCCGGATCGCGGCGGGCCACCGGGGCCGGCACGCCACGCAGAACGAGGGCCCGGGCGCGACGCTCCTCGACGGCCTCGACCGCATCGTGCAGGGGCAGCTCGCGACCATCCGCACCGAGTTCGGCCGCTTCACCCGGCAGGTCTCCGGCTACTCGCTCGAGCACCTGCTGCCCGAGCACGGCTTCGACGTCGCCAAGTTCCTGGTCGGCACCGAGGGCACGCTCGGCGTCGTCCTGGGCGCGACGGTGCGCCTCGTCGAGTCGCCGAAGGCCGTGGCGCTCGCCGTCCTGGGCTACCCGGACATGCCGACCGCCGCCGAGGCGGTGCCCGCGCTGCTCCCGCATCGCGCCGTGGCTCTCGAAGGCGTGGACGCCCGGCTGGTCGGGGTGGTTCGCGCCCGACGCGGTGCGGCTGCGGTGCCCGACCTGCCGCGCGGCGCGGGCTGGCTCTTCGTCGAGACCGCAGGCGACACCGATCACGAGGCGCGCGCGGCCGCCGAGAAGGTCGTCGCGGACGCCGGCTGCCTCGACTCGACCATCGTCACCGGCCCGACCGCCCGAGCCCTGTGGCGCATCAGGGAGGACGGCGCCGGGCTGGGCGGCCGCACGCCCGCAGGTGCGCCGGCCTGGCCCGGCTGGGAGGACGCCGCCGTGCCGCCGCAGCACCTCGCCGCCTACCTGCGCGAGTTCGAGGCGCTGCTACGGGAGCACCACGTCGACGGCCTGGTCTACGGCCATTTCGGCGAGGGTTGCGTGCACGCCCGGATCGACTTCCCATTGACGGCGGGGCACGGCAGCACCGGGCCGGCCCGGTTCCGTGCGTTCCTCGTGGCCGCCGCGCAGCTGGTCGGGCGGCACGGCGGATCGATGTCCGGCGAGCACGGCGACGGGCGCGCCCGCGGCGAGCTGCTGCCCTACATGTACTCCGCCGAGGCGATCGCCGCGTTCGGCGCGATCAAGGAACTCTTCGACCCGGCGAACCTGCTCAACCCGGGCGTGATCGTCGATCCGGCGCCGGTCGACGCCGAGCTGCGGGTGCCGGCCGCGCGGCCGCTGCGCAAGCGCCTGGGCTTCGCATACCCGCACGACGGCGGCGACCTCTCGACCGCCGTCCACCGCTGCGTGGGGGTCGGGCAAGTGCCGGGCCGACGCTGTGCCATCCGGCGGCGCGCCGGCAACTGTCATGTGCCCGTCCTATCTCGCCACGCGCGACGAGAAGGACTCGACGCGCGGCCGGGCGCGGGTGCTGCAGGAGTTGGCGAACGGCTCGCTGGTCAAGGACTACCGGGCGCGCGAGCTGACCGAAGCCCTCGATCTCTGCCTGTCCTGCAAGGGTTGCTCGGCCGACTGCCCGGCCGGCGTCGACATGGCCACCTACAAGTCCGAGGTGCTCTACCAGCGCTACCGCCACCGGCTGCGCCCGCCGTCGCACTACGCGCTGGGCTGGCTGCCGCGCTGGGCCCGGCTCGCGGCCAGGACGCCACGACTCGCCAACGCGGCGCTGCGCAATGACGTGTTGAGCGGGCTGGCCAAGCGGGCCGGCGGGATCGATCAGCGGCGGCCGCTGCCGCAGTTCGCCCGTCAGACGTTCCGGGAGTGGTTCGCGGACTACGACGCGCGGACGGGTGTCCCGGTGCTGCTCTGGGTGGACACCTTCACCGACCACTTCACCCCGGAGGTCGGGCAGGCCGCCGTGCGGGTGCTGCGGGCCGCGGGCTACGACGTGCAGATCACCGAGCAGCCGGTGTGCTGCGGGCTGACCTGGATCTCCACCGGCCAGCTGAAGGGGGCGCGCAGCCAACTGCGCCGCAGCCTCGCCGCGCTCGACCAGGCCGTCCGGTTCGGCACCCCGATCGTCGGCCTCGAGCCCTCGTGCACCGCGGTCCTGCGCCACGACCTGGTGGAGCTGCTGCCCAACGACCCGCGGGCGGCCCAGGTCGCGGCGCACACCCGGACGCTCGCCGAGCTGCTCACCGGCACGCAGGACTGGACGCCACCGAGTCTCGCCGGGGTGCACGCCGTCGCCCAGCCGCACTGCCACCACCACGCGGTCATGGGCTGGCAGGCCGACGCCGACCTGCTCGCGAGCGCCGGGGCGTCCGTCGATGCCGTCGGTGGGTGCTGCGGGCTGGCCGGCAACTTCGGCGTCGAGCGCGGGCACTACGAGGTGTCGCAGGCGGTGGCCGAGACGGCGTTGCTGCCTGCCGTGCGCGCCGCACCGCACGACTCGGTCGTCCTCGCCGACGGGTTCTCCTGCCGGACCCAGCTCGAGCAGCTCGGCCGCGTCCAGAGCCTGCACCTCGCCCAACTCCTCGACGAGCACCTGGAGACTCCGTGATCGGCTTCGTACCACCGCCGTACCCGTACGAGCGGCTGGACGAGATCATCGCGATCGCCGGCGAGCACGACGGCGGCGCGGTCGACCTGTCCATCGGCACGCCGTGCGACCCAACTCCCCCCGAGGTCCTGGCTGCGCTGTCGGCCGGCGACACCGCGCGGTGGCTACCCGCCCTCGATCGGGACGTCGGCGTTCCGCGCCGCTGCGGCCGGGTGGGTGCAGCGCCGGCTCGGAGCCACGGTCGACCCGGAAACCGAGCTCGCGGCGTGCGTCGGCACGAAGGAGTTCGTCGCGTCCGTCCCGCAGTACCTGCACCTGCGTGATCCCGAGCGCGACACCGTCCTCTACCCGGCGGTCAGCTACCCGACCTACGCGATGGGCGCGACGTTGTCCGGGCTGCGGCACGTCCCGTACCTGCACCTCGACGGCATCGCCCGGCACGACGCCCAGCGCGCGCTGTGCCTATGGGTGAACTCGCCGGGCAACCCGACCGGCGCGCTGCTCGACCTGCCCGTCGCAGCGGCCTGGGGACGGGCGCGCGGCGTCCCGGTGCTCTCGGACGAGTGCTACGCCGAGTTCACCTGGTCCCCGGCGCCGGGCGGGCCGACGACGATCCTGCGCGCGGGGACGGCCGGGCTGCTCGCGGTGCACTCGCTGTCCAAGCGGGACAACTTCGCCGGCGCCCGGATCGGCTTCTACGCCGGCGACGCCGCCCTCGTCCACTACCTGCGCGAGGTCCGCAAGCACGCCGGGCTCATGCCCTCCGGGCCGGTGCAGGCCGCGGCCGTGATCGCGCTCGGCGACGACGCGCACGTCGAGGCGCAGCGCGCGCGCTATCTCGCCCGGCTGCAGCGGCTGGTCGAGATCCTCGGCAAGGCGGGTTACCCGGCCGCGCTGCCGGACGGCGCGTTCTACCTCTGGGTCGCCGCGCCGGGCGGGGACGCCTGGGCAGCCGCCCGCGATCTCGCGAGCAATGCGGGCATCGTGGTGTCGCCCGGCGAGTTCTACGGACCCCACGGCGCGGAGCACTTCCGGGTCGCCGCCGTCCAGCCCGACGACCGCATCGAGTTGGCGGCGCGTCGCGTCGGCGCCTAACGGCCGCCGTAGGGGTCCGGCAGCCCCAGCGCGGCGAGCACCGGGTGATCGATGTCGCCACTCAGGTTGATCGGCTTGTGCCTGCCATCCGCCGCCGTCAGGTACTCGCACCCGACGATGGTTTGGGCTACCCGAAGCGTCGTGGATCCCGCGTGGAACACGAGAGCGTCCGACCACTCGCCGAACGCGGCCGGACAATGACGCATGTCGTAAGGCGCTTCGGCAAGCCGGTTCACGGTCGCTGCGAGCGAGCGCGTTGCATCGGCCGTGAGCGTTCGCGTCACGGTCGGCGCGCCCTGGTGTAACTGCGGGTTCTTGCGGACGACCGTCACGTCGACCGAGGTGACCGAGTCCGGAACATAGGACCAGGATGGTCGGACAGGTGCCCAGATCACCTGCGCATCGGCGCGCACCGCTACGCCGCCTCGATACGCGGCGACGGTGTACAGCAGCGACTTGGAGTTGCTGCTGCCGAACGCGCCGGCTTGGAAGTCCAGCTCCTGGTTCAACGGCACGCCCGGGCCGCCGACGGAGCCTGAACCATCGGTTCGGAAGCCGGCCGGTGGGTGCGCCTGGAGGTAGGCGATCGCGGCGTCGACGCCGCCGGGTGCCGTCCAGAACCGGGTTCGTTGGACATGCTGTGCGCCAGGGATCGACGGAGGCCGGTTGAGCACGGCCAGTGGTGAGTGTGCGCGCCGCGCCGCGCCGGGCAGCACGGTGGCTGCGTCGATCGTTGCCTGCGCGGTGCGGATCGCCTGGCCTTTGGGGTCATCCAGCGTGGCGGGCCCCGTCGACGGCAGCTTCGTCGCGTGCGTCGGCGCCACGTTGGCGAGCGGCGTCCCCGAGTGGTTGTTGAGCAGCACCGCCACGGGCACCGCGATCGCGGCGACGACCGCTGCGGCGAGCGCTGGGGCGAGATAGCGCCGGCGACGGCGGGTCGCCACGCGGGCGAGCAGCGCGTCCGCGTCCACGGCGGCCGGCGGCTCGCCCGGGGCCTGCTTGAGCAGTGTGGCGAGCTGCTCTTCCAGCGCGTTCATCGCGGGACCTCCTCGGTGAGCAGCCCGGCCAGCGCCGGGTCGGCACGGAGCTTCGCGAGCGCGTCCGCCGCGTAGCGCTTGACGCTGCCGACGGCGACGCCCAGCGCGCGGGCCGTCTCGGCCTCGGACTGGTCGGTGTAGTAGCGCAGCACGACGACCGCGCGCTCGCGGGGCGACAGCACAGCCAGCGCCGTCCGGATCGCCGTCCGCACCTCGGCCGGCCCGAGCTCGTCGGGCGCCGCGATGTCGGCAAGCTCGGCGGACGGCCGCTCACCGGTCCAGTGCCGCCGCCGCCAGGACAGGAAGACGTTGAGCATCGCCGCGCGTACGTACGCCTCAGGCGCGGCCACCGACGACCAGCGGGGCCAGCTGTGCAGCAGGGCCGTCTGCACGACGTCCTCGGCCTGCGCCCAGTCGCCGGTCAGCAGCCAGCCGGTGCGCAGCAGATCGCGCGAACGCGTCTCGACGAACTCGCGAAACTCGGCTTCCGGCGCAGGCACGCACACCTCCTGCTTGATAGACGTGTCGGCGCGGCGAGAAGGTTGGGGCCTTGCGCAGCAACACCGCAGACACATACTCGATCTACCATGCGGACGATGGCCGATCTCTTCGACGAATACCCGGCCGGCGCGGCCTGGGACGAGATGATCGCGCCCGACGGTTCCGCCCGCGCGCCCTACCGCCTGCTGCACGAGTCCATCCAGCGAAGTGGCACCCAGGAGTTGCGGGCCGGCGTCGACGCTCTCGCGCGCGCCTACCTGAACCAGGGCGTCACCTTCGACGTCGGGGGCGAGGAACGGCCGTTCCCGCTCGACATCGTCCCGCGCGTCATCGACGACGAGAGCTGGCAGCAGATCGATGTCGGCGTGCGCCAGCGGGTGCGCACCCTCGAGGCGTTCCTCGCCGACGTCTACGGCCCGTGCAAGGTGATCTCGGACGGCGTCGTGCCGCGCCACGTGATCACCTCGGCCCGGCACTTCCACCGCGCGGCGTACGGCATCGAGACCCCCAACGGCGTCCGGGTGCACGTCGCGGGCATCGACCTGATCCGCGACGAGCAGGGCGGCTTCCGGGTTCTGGAGGACAACGTCCGGGTGCCGTCGGGCGTCAGCTACGTGCTCGCCAACCGGGCAGCCATGCGCCAGCAGTGGGCCGAGGTACTGGGCCGGGTGCGGCTGCGGCCGGTGTCGCACTACCCGCAGCGGCTGCTGGCGGCGCTGCGGGCGTCCGCTCCGGCGGGCGTCGCCGACCCGAACGTCGTCGTGCTGACCCCCGGCGTCTACAACAGCGCGTACTTCGAGCACGCCTGGCTGGCCCGGGCGATGGGCGTCGAGCTCGTCGAGGGGCGAGATCTCGTCTGCTCCGGCGGCGTCGTGCGGATGCGCGACACCTCGGGCGAGCGCCGGGTGGACGTGATCTACCGGCGGGTGGACGACGAGTTCATCGACCCGGTGCAGTTCCGCTCCGACTCGACGCTCGGCTGCCCCGGCCTGCTGACGGCGGCCCGCGCCGGCAACGTCACCGTGGCCAACGCGGTGGGCAACGGCGTCGCGGACGACAAGCTGATCTACACGTACCTGCCGGACCTGGTTCGCTACTACCTCGGCGAGGAGCCGGTGCTGCCGAACGTCGACACCTGGCGCCTCGAGGACGCAGGGGCGCTGGAGGAGGTCCTCGACCGGCTCGCCGAGCTCGTGGTCAAGCCGGTGGACGAGGCGGGCGGCAAGGGCCTGGTGATCGGGCCGGCAGCAACTGCGGCGGAGCTGGACGTACTGCGCAAACGGCTCGTCGAGGACCCGCGGCGCTGGATCGCCCAGCCGGTCGTGCAGCTGTCCACCGTCCCGACTCTCATCGGCGACTCGATCGCGCCGCGGCACGTCGACCTGCGTCCGTTCGCGGTGAACGACGGCGATGACGTGTGGGTGCTCCCCGGTGGGCTGACCCGGGTCGCGCTGCCCGAGGGCTCACTGGTCGTGAACTCCAGCCAGGGCGGCGGCTCGAAGGACACCTGGGTGCTCGCCGGTGAGCGGACCTACCCCGCTGCCAAGCCGCCGGGCCGCGTCGTTGTCGGCCACGGAGCGCTGCCGGCCGTCGAGTCCGCCGTCGACATCGAGATCCGCCAGCAGCAGGAGCAACAGCAGCAGCAGCGACAGCAACACTCAGAAGTTGTCCCGGCTACGTCGGGCTATAGCGTCACGAAGCCGGGACAACTCGGGGCGGGGCCGACGTCCGATGCTCTCTAGGATCGCGGAGTCGCTGTACTGGATCGGGCGCTACGTCGAGCGGGCCGAGGACACCAGCCGGATCGTCGACGTCCACCTCAGCCTGCTGCTCGACGACCCGTGGGCGCCGGAGGACGTCGTCTGCGCCTCGCTGCTGTCCGCGATGGGCCACGAGCCGGACGGTCCGGTGCGGCGCGGCGAGGTGCTCGAGATCCTGGTCTGGGACGCGTCCACGCCGGCCTCGGTCATCGGCTCGATCGCCGCGGCCCGCGAGAACGGCCGGCGCAGCCGCGAGGTCGTCTCCTCCGAGCTGTGGGAGAGCATCAACGTCACCTGGCACGAGGCAAGCCGGCCGGGACGGCGGGCGTACCCGCACCCGTTCCTGACGTGGGTCCGCGAGCGGACCGCGGCGTTCAACGGCGTCGCGGACGGCACGCTGTCGCGCGACGAGGCGTACCACTTCCTCTCGCTCGGGCGCAGCATCGAGCGGGCGGACATGATCGCCCGGCTGGCCGCCGCCCGCGCACTGGCGGGAACCGCCGGCCCGTCCTGGGTCACCCTGCTGCAGAGCTGCGGTGCCTACCAGGCGTTCCTGCGCAGCGCCCGGGGCGCCGTCGACGAGCAGCGCGCGGCCGAGTTCCTGCTGCTCGACCCGCTGTTCCCGCGGTCGCTGATGAGCGCGCTCGTGATGGCCGAGAAGTGCCTCGACGAGCTCGCCGCGCAGCACGGCATCGACGACCGCGCTTCGCGGCGGCAGGCCCACCGGGTGCTCGGCATGATCCGCTCGGAGCTGGAGTTCGCCCCGCCCGCCGAGCTGCTCGAGGACGTCTACCACGTGATGGAGCGCGTCCAGAGTGCCTGCTCGGTGGCGAGTGACGCCATCGCCCAGCGCTACTTCCCGCACGGCGTCGTGATGTCCTGGATGGCGTCGTAGTGAGCGCGCGGTACCGCATCGAGCACGCGTCCCGGTACGAGTACGACCGCAGCGTCAGCAGGTCTTTCAACGAGGCCCGGCTGACCCCGCTGCAGACTCCGTGGCAGATCCGCATCGAGTCCACGATCGCCATCGACCCGATGACGTGGAGCTATCACTACACCGACTACTGGGGTACCGACGTGCGAGTGTTCGAGGCGAGCAGCGCGCATCGGTCGCTCAGCGTCCGGGCCACCAGCGTCGTCGAGGTCGACGCGCGCCGGCGTCCGCGCCCGACCGGTCTGGGGTGGGCGGACCTGCGCGACGAGACGCTGCGCGACCGCTTCGTCGAGTACCTCGCCCAGCGCCCGGCCACCGAACCGCCGCCCGAGATCGCCGACCTCGCCGACTCGATCGCCGCGGACAACCCGCCGGAGGTGGCCGTCCACAAGATCAGCGAGGCCGTGCACGATGCGATGACGTACACGCCCGGCGTCACCGAGGTGCACACCACCGCGGCCGAGGCGTGGGACGAGCGCATCGGGGTGTGCCAGGACTACGCGCATCTCGTCGTGGGCGCGCTGCGGCGCGTGGGGATGCCGGCGCGCTACGTGTCCGGCTACCTGTTCCCCAACGGCGACCCGCAGATCGGCGACACGGCACGCGGCGAGAGCCACGCGTGGGTCGAGTGGTGGCTCGGCGAGTGGGGGGCACACGACCCGACCAACCTCTCCGACGTCGCGGAGCGGCACGTGATGGTGGGCACCGGACGCGACTACGGCGACGTCCCGCCGATCAAGGGCATCGTCGCCGGGAAGCACAACACCGTCGGCCTCGAGGTCACCGTGGAGCTGACCCGCCTCGCGTAGCGGGCTGCAGCACCTCCGGGACTGCCCGCGTATTCGCTCCCGGGCGTGTCGCGATGCCGAGGCGCGCGGGGCCTTGTGGCCCGCCGATGCGCAAGTGTGCGGGCAGTCCCGGAGGTGGCGGCACGGCCCACTGA
Organism: uncultured Actinomycetota bacterium; assembly: GCA_963797455.1. Taxonomy (GTDB): domain Bacteria; phylum Actinomycetota; class Actinomycetes; order Mycobacteriales; family Jatrophihabitantaceae; genus Jatrophihabitans. The sequence continues at coordinate 641,535 of CAWCPK010000003.1, forward strand.
CGCACCCGCGGACAAGTCTCTGGAGCGTCTGTTGACGGAGTGCCAACAAGAGGCCATCGGCTGCCCGATGTTCTTGGCCGGACGTCAACAAGCCGGCGTCCGAGATGACGCGTTCCGGCGCTCGTCATAGGATTCGGCCGCTTTGTCGGTCCTGGGTGGACGAGGGGGCGACTCCGGGTTAGGTTCCCGGGACATCTTGTAGCGGTTATCCCGAGAGCGAGGTGGCGAGCGGGCATGACGGGCGAGGACCGGTCGCACCGCCCACGGCCGGCGCAGCCCCCGCCCCGCACCGACGGCGACTTCCGCACCGAGAGGTTCCCGTCCGCGACAAGCGTCGCGGTGGCGCCGCAATGGGTCGCGCCGGACTACCGCAGGCGCACGACGCTGGGCGACCGGGTGTCCGAGGCACTGCCGAGCACGGCGCGCCGCAGCCTCGAAGCGGTCGGCGGCCTCTACTCGATGTTCGCCGCCTCGCTGTACGGGCTCGGCTCGGACCTCGTGCGCCGCAAGTTCCAGTTCAACGAGTTCGTCGAACGCTCCTGGTTCCTCGTCAGCGTCGCACTGCTGCCCGCGATCCTGGTGTCGATCCCGCTGGGCGTGGCGATCGCGCTGCAGGTCGGCGCCCTGGCCGCGCAGATCGGCGCGACTTCGTTCGTCGGCGCCGCCGACGCGATCGGCGTCCTGCGCGAGGCCTCGCCGATCGTCACCGCCTTGCTGCTGGCCGGCGTGGGCGGCTCGGCGGTGTGCGCCGAGCTGGGCGCGCGCACCATCCGCGAGGAGATCGACGCGATGGTCGTGCTCGGTCTCAACCCGCTGCGCCGGCTCGTCGCGCCGCTGATGGTGGCCGGTGTGCTGGTCAGCGTGTTCCTGAACTTCGTCGTGGTGTTCGTCAGCATCGCGAGCGCCTACATCTTCGATCTCGCGGCGCTGCACGGCACGAGCGGCAGCTTCTTCGGCTCGTTCACCCAGTTCGCCACGGTCGCCGACTTCGTGACGTCCGAGATCAAGGCCGGCGTGTTCGGGCTCGTCGCGGTGCAGATCGCCGCCTACCAGGGCCTGAACGCCAAGCGCGGCCCGACCGGCGTCGGCGAGGCCGTCAACCAGTCGGTGGTGATCACCGGCATCGTGCTGTTCGCCCTGAACCTCGTCATCACCGAGGTGTTCTTCGCCGTCGTCCCGCAGCGGACGTTCTGACGTGGCGACGCTGGCCGACGTGCTGCCGAGTGGCACCCGCGACGTGCTGGCCCGCGTCGGCAAGAGCGCGGGGCGCGGTCGAGCGGCAGCTGCGCTTCCTCGGCGACATGGTCATCTTCACGTTCAACGCGGTCCGGGCGATCCCGCTCGTGCTGCGCCGCTACGGCGAGGAGGTCAAGCGGCAGATCGGACAGCTCACGCTCGGGACGGGTCTGTTCATCACCTTCACCGGAACGCTCGGCGTGGTGGTCGCGGAGTCGCTGTTCATCGGCATCGAGGTCGGCGTCGAAGGTTTCCAGAGCCTGAACATCATCGGCATCGCGCCGCTGACCGGCTTCGTGTCCGCCTACGGCAACACCCGCGAGATCGCGCCGCTGATCGCGGCGATCGCGGTAGCGTCGCAGATCGGCTGCAAGTTCACCTCGCAGCTCGGTGCGCAGCGCATCAGCGAGGAGATCGACGCGCTCGAGGTGATGGCGATCCCGTCCATCCCGTACCTCGTCACGACGCGGATCGTCGGCGCCTTCACGGTCATCGTCCCGCTCTACCTCGTGGGGCTGTTCGGCTCGTACATCGCGACGAAGTACACCGTCACGATCTTCTTCGGGCAGTCCGCGGGGACCTACGAGCACTACTTCAACCAGTTCCTGCGCAACATCGACGTCTTCTACTCCGTGGTGAAGGTGATGGTGTTCACCGTCTTCATCACGATCATCCACACCTACTACGGGTACAACGCCGCGGGCGGCCCGGCCGGCGTGGGCAGGGCGACCGCACGGGCCATCCGGGCGACCACGGTGATCATCGCGGCGAGCGACGTCCTGATGACGATGCTGTTCTGGGGGCTGCACGGTGTGCGGCTGGGCGGCGGCTGATGGAACGCGTCCACAACCGCGCTCTCGAGATCGTGCTCGGTCTCGCACTCAGCGCCGCGCTGGCGCTCGGGGTCGTCGTCATCTGGGAGTCGTTCCGCGGCGCGTTCAGCGACAAGATCACCGTCTCGGCGCGGCTGGCCAAGGCCGGCGACGCGCTCGAGCAGGGCGATATCGTCACCTACCGCAGCGTGATCGTCGGCGAGGTCACCGGCTCGACCGGCGACGCGGCCGGCGGTGCGGTGGCCGAGCTCGAGATCGACCCCGAGGCGGCGCGGCAGATCCCGGCGAACGTCACCGCCGTCGCGGTGCCGGCCTCGCTGTTCGGCAACACCAAGATCGAGCTGCTGCCCCGGCGGACGCGTCCGGCCCGCGGCTCGGCGACGGTGACGCCATCGCCGCGGACCTCAGCCCCACCGCGGAGAGCCTGCAGACCGCCCTCTCGAACGCCTACACGCTGCTCACCGCTGTGCACCCCGCGCAGCTCGACGCCGCCCTGTCCGCCCTGGCCACCGCGCTCGAGGGGCAGGGCGAGAACGTCAACCACCTGATCGCCAAGGCCGACGCCTACCTCGCCAAGCTGGCGCCGCACCTGCCGGAGCTGAACGACGTCATCACCAGCCTCGCCACGGTGACCCGGCAACTCGCGCGCAACGCGCCAGAGCTGCTGACCTCGCTCGCGAACACCCTCGTCGTCGCGAAGGGCATCCTCGCCGACAAGCAGGTGGTCGACGCGCTGCTCGACGTGGCGCCGGTCGCGGTCGACAACGCGCAGCGGCTGCTGAGTCCGGGACCGTCGAGCACGCCGTCACCGTGCTGCAGAACGAGGTGCCGGTGACGGCCGCGGTGGCAGCGCACCCGAACGCGCTGATCGACACGATCGGCGGGTTCCGAGCCTTCGCCGACACGTTCAACAGGACGCTCGCGGACGGGCCGTATCTGAACGCGAACATCCTGCTCACCGGCGCCGACTTCACCCAGCTCGTCCCGACGTCGGCCGGCGGGAAGGGCAACGTCTTCCACGCGATCGTCAACCCGCCCGAGTACACCGTCGCCGACTGCCCGCGCTACGCCGGTGCGAGCGGACCGAACTGCACCTCCGGTTCCGCGGCCGCGCAAACCAGCCGGATCCGGGTGCTCACGACCGGAACGAGCTTCGGTGGGACGAGCTCGTCGACCGGCAGCGCGAGGGAGGCCCGCGCCGTGCAGTCTGCGGCCAGCACGCTGACCAGGATCCCAATGGCGCAGCTGCCGTCCGGCGTCGTCGACGTGCTGCTCGGCCCACTGCTGCGTGGCGTACCGACGTTGGTGCAGGTCGCGAAATGAACGTCAAGGCACTCGTGCGGCTCGTCGTCTTCCTGGCGGTCGCAGGCCTGTTCGCGGCGATGGAGCTGAGCACGCTCACCGGGCCGCACACCGGCACCACCGACGGTTACCACGCGATCTTCGGCGGCCCGGACGGCGTGTCCGGGCTTCGGGTGGGCAACCCGGTGAAGGTGGCCGGCGTGCCGGTCGGCAAGGTCACCGGCGTCGACCTGGTGGACGCCGAGCACGCCCGGGTGTCGTTCACCGCCAACCGCAAGCAGAAGATCACCAGTCACACCTGGGCGGTCGTGCGGTACGCCAACCTGCTCGGCCAGCGGTACCTCGCGCTCACGCAGAACGCGCCCGGCGGGAGGACGCTGCCCGCCGGCGCAACCATCCCGGCCCAGCGCACCGCCCCGGCGCTCTCGCTGACCGACCTGTTCAACGGGTTCCGCCCGCTGTTCAGCGCGCTCACCCCGCAGCAGGTCAACGAGCTGTCGCAGGACATCGTCGACGTGCTGCAGGGGCAGACGGCCCGCATCGAGGACATCATCGCCCGCACCGCGGACCTGACCGGAAACCTCGCCGATCGCGACCAGACGTTCACCGCCGTCGTCGACAGCCTCGACAAGCTGCTGACCACGGTGTCCGAACACGACACGCAACTCGCGAACGTCGTGACCAGCCTGCACGCGCTCACCACCGAACTGCACCGTGAAGGGTCGTCGATCATCGGCTCGGTCGGCGGAGTCGACCGGCTCATCGGCTCCGTCAGCGGGCTGTTCCAGAACCTCGAGAACCACAGCCTGCCCGCCGACATCGCCGACGCCGCGTCGCTGACCAAGCTGCTCGCCGGCAACACCGACACCGTCGCGAGCCTGGTCTCGGGCTTCGCGTCCGCGTTCCAGACGTTCGCGCGCATCTCGCAGAACGGCAACTGGATCAACGTCTACGCGTGCAACGTGTTCGTGAAGACGTACGGGACGGTGAACATCACGCCCAACCAGCTCGTCGGCTCGCTGGGCCAGCTGCTCGACCTGCCTTCCGCTCTCGACGGGCTGCTCGGCAACCAGCAGCTCGACGCGCCGCTGCAACTGCCCAACGGCCGGGTCGGCGCCTCCACGGCGCACACCGGGGTCTGCCGATGAAGTCCATGAAGGAGCGCAACCAGGTCTCGGTGGCGATCTGGGGCACGATCATCGCCGCCGCCGTCGTCGCGCTGTCGATGAACCTCGGCAACCTTCCGTTCGTCAACTCCACCGACACGTACTACGCCGACTTCGCCAACGCGGACGGGCTCGAGAGCGGCGACGACGTGCGCGTCGAGGGCATCAGCGTCGGCTCGGTCGACTCGGTGAAGGTGCAGGGCGACCACGTCCACGTCGCGTTCACCGTGCAGTCCGACCTCGAGCTCGGCGGCGCCAGCCGGGCGACCGTCGAGGTCGCGACCGTGCTCGGCAACCTGTTCATGCAGGTCGAGTCGGCCGGGCCCGGTCGGCTCGCCGAGGGCGCCACGATCCCGGTGTCGCGCACCGTCGTGCCGTACACCCTGCTGACCGCACTGGAGAAGTTCGGCGAGTTCTCCGAGAAGACCGACATCCCGACGCTGCAGCGGTCGCTGCGCACGCTTGCGACGACGATCTCAGGCATCGCGCCGACCGACGCCAAGGCCGCGCTGCGCGGGCTCGCCGACGTGTCCAGCACGCTCGCCGGCAAGCAGCAGCAGGTCAGCGACATCCTGCACGCCGCCGACTCGATCGTGCATACCCTCAACCAGAACTCCGGCGCACTGGTCGGGCTGCTCGTGCAGGGCGACGAGTTCCTGAAGCTCGTCGAGCAGCGGCACGCGCTCATCAACCGGCTGCTGCGCGACACCGCCCGGCTCGGGGCACAGCTGCGGGTGCTGATACAGCGCAACGGCGTGCACCTGAGCACGCTGTTCGCGAGCCTCGACTCGGTCAGCGTGTTGCTGGTGAAGGAGAAGCGGCAGCTGCAGCACTCGATCAGCTATCTCGGCCAGTTCGGCGAGAACATCGCGAACGTCACCGGCGCCGGTCCGTGGCTGGACCTGCTCACGCCCACCGCGGTCGTCCCCGACAACCAGTTGCGCGGTTGCGGTACGAACCCCGGCGCAGGGAAGAAGCCGTGCAACCCATGAAGCGAACCGTGCTCGCCGGCATCGTCGCGGCGCTCTTCCTCGCCGGCGCAGCCGTGGCGGGCTACTACCTGTTCGTGCACGAGGACACCTACCGCGTCACGGCCCGGTTCACCGCGACACCCGGGCTCTACCCCGGCAACAGGGTGGACATCCTGGGCGTGCCGACCGGGTCGATCGTCTCGGTCAGGCCGAAGCCGGGCTACGTCGAGGTCGTCATGTCGCTGCCCGCCGGCGTGCGGATCCCGGCCGACGCCGGAGCCGTCCTGGTGGCGCCGAACCCGGTCAGCGACCGGTTCGTCGAGCTGACGCCGCCGTACACGAACGGCCCGGCGATGCAGCCGGCGACGTCATCGATACGAAGCGCACCGTCGTGCCGCTGGAGCTGGACTCGATCTATGCCAGTGTCGACAAGCTGTCCAAGTCGCTGGGTCCGGACGGGGCGAACGCGCACGGCGAGCTGACCGACGTCCTGCACGCGTTCGCGCAACTCGCCGACGGCAACGGCCGCGACCTGCACCGGACGATCGAAAGCATCTCCGCGGCGCTGCCCGCGCTCACCGCGCACCCGGACGACCTGAAGAACCTGATCACCGGCCTCGACCAGCTCACGAGCAAGCTCGCCGCCCGGGACGCGACGATCAGCTCCCTCTACGACGACCTGACGACAGCGACGGGTCAACTCGCCGACGAGCGGCAGACCATCGCCGCGGCCATCTCGAACCTGCAGCAGGGCCTCGCGCGGGTCGCCGGGTTCCTCGCGGCCAATCAGGCGCACATCGGCTCGTCGGTGCGCAACCTCGACACCACGATCGCCGCGGTCATGGCCGAGCAGCAGGCCCTCATCGAGACCTTCGACACCGCGCCGCTCGGCTTCCAGAACTTCAACCGGGCGATCGACCCGAGCTCGCCCTGTCTCACCGCGGACGGCGCGCCGAACAACTGCCCCGCGGTGTGGGCGCGGATCGACACGACGTCCGACGCCGCCGCTTTCGTCAAGCGGTACTGCGGCACGGTGCCCGACTCGCTGCTGCCGATCGTCCTGCACGATCTCGGCCTGGGGGACGCGACCGCTACGCATACCGCGTGCGGCGCGCAGGTGGGCCTGGTGCAGAACCGCGCCGGCGCCCCCGGCGCACCGAAGACGCCGGACCTCGACCTCACGCACTACCTGGGCAAGCGATGAAGCGCCTCCTCGCCGCCGTCCTCGCCTGCGTGGCACTCGGCGGTTGCGGCTTCGGACTCGAGAAGCTGCCCGCCCCGTCCGGGACGAAGGGCGCCACCTACAAGGTGACGGCCCGGTTCGGCGACGTGCAGAACCTCACGCTCGGCGCGAAGGTGAAGCTCGGCGGCGTCGTGGTCGGCGAGGTCGTGTCGATCGCGACCGCCGACTACCAGGCCTCGGTCGGGATGGACCTCGAGAAAGCGTTCCGGCTCGGCAAGGACGCGCAGTTCCACATCCGGTTCACCACGCCGCTGGGCGAGGACTTCGTGTCCATCACCTCGCGGGGCTCGGTGGCCCATGGAGTCCTCGCCGACGGCGCGACCGTCCCGCTGCGAGACACCGGCAACGCCCCGGGCATCGAGGACACCTTCGCCGCGGTGTCGACGCTGCTCAACGGTGGCGGGCTGAGCAAGTTGCGCACGATCGCCACCGAGCTCGATACGGCGCTGAAGGGACGCACGAGCGATGCCCGCGACGCGCTCGGCAAGCTGCAACAGGTGATCGCGGACCTCGACGCCCACAAGGTCGACATCGACCGAACCCTGGACGGTCTCGGGCGGCTGGCGGCGGCGCTGAACCGGGGCACCGGCGTCGTGCAGGAGGCACTCGACCTGTTCCCGTCGACGCTGCAAACGCTGGCCGACGACACCGTCCACATCCGCGGACTGCTGCAGCGGGTGGGCCGGCTCGGCAACACGGTGCACGGACTGCTGCGCCGCAGCGAGGGCGCGCTGCTCGCCGACCTCGACAACCTGCGCCCGACCCTCGACGCGCTGCGCGCGCGGCAGGACGAGCTGTTGCCCACCTTCCGGGCGCTGATCGAGCTCGGGAAGTCGGTCCGCCGTGCGGCCCCCGGCGACTACCTCAACATCTCGGCGACCATCCAGTTCCTGCTGGACGCGCCGCCGGCCCGTCCCAAGAAGGGGGGCGTCATCCACGAGGGGGCCGAGCCGCACGACGCGGTCCACCAGCTGCTGACCGGGGGGAGCCCATGAGACGCAACATGGTCCTCGCCCAGCTGGCCGTCTTCGCCGCGATCTCCGTGCTCGTGATCGGGTATGCGGTGTTCGGCCTGCTGAAGGTGCACCTCACCAACTCGCCGTTCCACGTGACGGTCGAGCTGGAGAGCGCGGGCGGGATCTTCCAGGGCGCCGAGGTCGCCTACCGCGGCGTGCAGGTCGGCAAGGTGAGTTCCCTCGACCTGCACACCGACGGCGTCACGATCACGCTCGCGCTGGACCACGGGGCCAAGGTGCCCGACAACGCGATCGCGCACATCTACGATCTATCGGCGGTGGGCGAGCAGTACGTCGACCTCGAACCTCCAGCACGGCCGAGCGCCGCCTATCTGCACGGCGGCAGCACCATCACGCGCGAGCGCACGACGACGCCGCTGGAGACCGCGACGGTGCTCTACGACCTCGAGCGCTTCGTCAGCAGCATCAATCCGGTGGACGTCCAGATCATCGGCCGCGAAGGCGCGCTGGCGTTCCAGGGCACCGGGCCGCAGCTGCGGTCGATCCTGTCCGACACCACCGAGATCGTGAACCAGCTGTCGTCCACCGAGGACAGCATGCTCCGGCTGCTGCACAACTCGGCGATCCTGCTGCACGGCGCCGCGGCGCACGCCGGAGCGTTCGACCGGTTCACCGCCTCGCTCGACGAACTCAGCGGCACGCTGGCGGCGAAGACGCCCACGATCGACGAGTTCCTGCACCAGTCCGAGCCGACCACCCGGATCGTGAACGCGCTGATCGCGGACAACGGCTCGGCGATCACCACCCTGCTCGCCAACCTCGCGTCGTTCAGCCAGATCCAGGTCGCCCGGGTGCCGGGGCTGCGCTCGCTGCTCGTCGCGGTTCCCGAGTTCGGCCGGCTCGCGCCGACCGTCGTGCACGGCGGCGCGCTGTCCGGCGCGGCCGACGTCGACCAGGACCAGGCGCTGTGCAACACCGGCGTCCCGCTCACCAGCCCGATCTCGGGCACCCGGAGCAGGATCTTCGCCGCGCGGTGCGGCGCATCGCTCGTGCGCGGCGCGGCGAACGCGCCGCGGCCCGGCCCGTCCGCCACGCAGACCGGGCACGACACGGAGGTCGGCACGTACGAGCCGCTGACCGGGCTCGTCTCCACCAGTGACGGGCGGCTGGTGCGGCTCGGCGTCAACGGGGGACAGACCCAGCTGTTCGGCGGCAACTCCTGGCAGGCGCTGCTCCTGGCTGGCACGGGCTCGTAGACATGCCTACGCTGCCTGCACTCGATCGGAGGACGATTGCGCATGGCTGAGAAACTCGAAGAACTCGGCGACGCCGGCCCCGAGTCCGAGGACTCGACTGAGGCGAAGGTCAAGCTGACCAAGGCGGAACGGCTGGAGGCCAAGGCCGCCCGGATCCGCGAGGCAGCGGAGCGCCGGGCCACCGACGCCGCGGCGGGTGGGCGCGGGCCGGCTCCGCGGGGGCTGCTCGTCGCCACGACGGTGCTCGGCGCGGTCGTCGCCACGCTGGTCGCCGCGCTCGTGATCGCCCTGATGTCCTGGCAGGGCCAGCGGGACACGTCGCACGGCTGGCGAGCTGCCTGGCAGCAGTCGCGAGCCGCCGGCGCCGCGCGCATCGAGGCGGCTGCCGCGGCGAAGACGTTCGCGCGCGACTTCGGCGCCTACGACTACCGGCACCTGGACTCGGACTTCAGCGAGGTCGCCGCCCGGATGACACCCGAGTTCCGGCGCAGCTACCTGCAGTCGACCGAGCGGCTCAAGCCGACCTTCCTCCAGTACAAGACCCAGGTGACGGCGCGCGTCCAGGGGTTCGGGATCACCTCGGCGACCGCCTCGAACGCCACCGTGGTCGTCTTCCTCGACCAGACGGTGCGGACGTCGCAATCGAGCACCCCGCGCATCGACCGCAACCGCCTGGAGATCCGACTCGTGCACCGCGACGGCAAGTGGCTGGTGGCCAAGCTGCTCGCGAAATGAGTCGGGCGCTGCCCGCGATCGCTCGAACGACCCGTTGACCGCGTGCCAACAAGGCTAGGGTGATCGCGTCATGCCGTTCTCCGAGACGCGCGCGCCGACCGCGCCCGCCGAGCTGCCGCGCTGGCGTCGGCTGGAACCGGACGCCCGCCGGGAGCAGATCCTCGACTGTGCGGTCCGGCTTTTCGGCGAGCGTCCGTACCCGGCCGTGTCGACCACCGACATCGCCCGCGCGGCGGGCGTCGCGCGCGGCCTGCTCAACCACTACTTCGGGACGAAGCGCGACCTGTACCTCGAGGTCGTGCGCACGCTCGTGCTGCTGCCCGACGTCCCGGACGCGCGGGTGGCCACGGGGCCGCTCAAGACCCGGGTGCAGCGCAGCGTGGAGTGGTTCCTCGACGTGGTCTCCGTCCACGCCAAGACGTTCGTCGCGGTGACCGGTGCCGAGGGCGTCGGCGACGATCCGGAGATCGAGCGCATCCTCGCGGCGGCCGACGACCGGGCGGCCCGCAAGGTGCTCGAGACGGTCGGGCTGTCCGCGGACGTCGACGAGCACCGCGCCGTCATCCGCGCGTACGGCGGGCTGGCGAAGGCGGCGGTCCGCGAGTGGGTCCGGGGCGAGACGCTCACCCGCGACCAGGTCCAGCTGCTGCTCAGCCAGGCGCTGATCACCATCGTCCGAGATGTGCTGCCGGAGGTGCGGACGTGAAGACCGAGCGGCCGACGTACTGCCGGATCTGCGAGCCCACCTGCGGCATGATCGCGACCGTCGAGGACGGCCGGCTCGCCCAGCTGCGCCCGGACGCCGAGCACCCCATCACCAAAGGGTTCTCCTGCCCGAAGGGCATCGAGTTCGTCCACGTCCAGAACGACCCGGACCGACTGCTGTACCCGATGCGGCGCACCGCATCCGGCGAGTTCGAGCGGATCTCGTGGCAGACGGCACTGGGCGAGATCGGCGCGAAGCTGCGGGCCATCCGCGCCGCGCACGGTGGCGAATCGATCGGCTGGTACGCCGGCAACCCGTCGGCGTTCAGCCACTCGCACGCGATCTGGGCGAGCGGGTTCCTGCGCGGCATCGGCTCGCGGCACATGTACACGCCGAATACGCAGGACACGTCGAGCCGGTTCGTCGCGTCCGCCCTGCTCTACGGCAGCCCGACGATCTTCCCACTGCCCGACGTCGCGCGGACGTCGTTCCTGCTGATGCTCGGCGCGAACCCGATCGTGTCGCGCGGGTCGCTCGTGTCCGCCGGAAACCTGCGCGAGAAGCTGACCGGCATCGTCGCGCGCGGCGGCCGGGTCGTCGTCGTCGACCCGCGGCGCACGGAGACCGCGAAGGCGTTCGAACACGTCGCCGTGCGCCCGGACGGGGACGCGTGGCTGCTGCTCGCGATGCTGCACGTGATCTTCGCCGAGGAGCTCGCGGACGAGGCGGCGGTCGGCGCGCAGGCGAGTGGCGCCGACGTCCTGCGTTCCGCCGCCGCGCGCTGCGCCCCGGAGGACGCGGCCGGCCGGTGCGGCGTCGCGGCCGACGAGATCCGCGCGCTGGCCCGCGCGTTCGCGACCGCACCGTCGGCGACCGCCTACGGACGCACCGGGGCCTGCCTCGGCCGGCACGCCACGCTCGTCAACGTCCTGCTCGACGCGCTCAACGTGGTCACCGGCAACCTCGACCGGCCCGGCGGCTCGGTGTTCGCCCGGCCGCCGATCGATTTCACCGCGCTGGCGTTCCGGCTCGGGCTCGCGACGTTCGACAGCTACCGGACGCGGGTCGGCGATCTGCCGGAGGTGCTCGGCCAGCTGCCCGCGCCGCTGCTGGCCGCCGAGATCGAGACGCCGGGACGTGGCCGGTTGCGCGCGCTCATCGTGTCGGCCGGTAACCCGGTGCTCTCGGTGCCAGGGTCGCGCGATCTCGAGCGGGCGCTCGGCACGCTCGAGCTGCAGGTGGGCATCGACCTGTACCTCAACGAGACGCACCGGCACGCCGACTACGTGCTGCCGGCCACCACGTTCTACGAGCGTGACGACCTGCCGCTGCCGCTGGCCGAGATCCAGTTGACGCCGTTCATCCAGTGGACGGACGCGGTGGTCGCGCCGCGCGGCGAGGCACGCGACGACTGGCGGATCATCGACGACCTAGCCCGGCAGCTCGGCTTCGCCGCAGTGAGCGGTGTCGCGGCGAAGTGGATCGGGACGTCGCCGCTCGCCCGGCTCGCCCAGCGGGTGATGGGCCCGGTCGCGCGCCGGGTGACGCCGGCCCGGGTCGTCGGCCTGCTGCTGCGCGCCGGGCGGGACGGCGATCACTTCGGGCTGCGCCGCGGTGGCCTGACGCTCGCGAAGCTGCGGGCACGGCCGCGCGGTGTCGTGCTCGCGCAACACGTCGAGACCGGCGTCGCGGGCCAGCGCATCAAGCACCGCGACCATCGCGTGCACCTCGGCGACGAGCGGATCGCCGCGGAGCTGCAGCGGCTGCTCGAGACGCCGCCGGCGAGCGCCGACTACCCGCTGCTCATGATCGGCCGGCGCGAGGTCCGCTCGCACAACTCGTGGCTGCACAACACGCCGCGGTTCCAGGACGGCGCCCGGCAGCAGCGCGCGCTCGTCAACCCGGCCGACGCGCAGGCGTCCGGCGTCGCAGCCGGGCAGCCCGTCCGGATCGTCTCGGCGAGCGGTGCCATCGAGCTGCCGGTCGAGCTCACCGAGGACGTGGCGTCTGGCACCATCGCCGTTCCGCACGGCTGGGGGCACCGCAGGGGAGGCTGGCAGACCGCGAACGCCGCGGGCGGCGCGAACGTCAACGAGCTGACCTCCGCCCGTCCAGAGGATCTCGAACGGCTCTCCGGCATGGCGCACCTGAACGGCGTTGCCGTCCGGCTCGAGAAGGTGCCGGCCCGCCGGCCGGCGGCGGTGGCTGGTTGATGGACCGGCCGGGACCCGACTCGCTCGTCTGGCGGCGGCTCGCCGACGACCGCGGGCTGCTGATCGGCGGCGCCACGCTGGTCCTGCAAGTCGCCGAGCCGACGGTCGGCGCCGGCGTCGAGCAGCACTCGAACTTCAAGGCCGAGCCGTGGCGGCGGCTGTACGGGACGCTCGTCTCGCTCACCACGATCGTGTACGGCACGAGCGCCGAGGCGGGCACCGAGATCGAGCGGCTGCGCGAGATGCACCAGCCGATCCGCGGGATCGACGCGCAGGGCCGCAGCTACTCGGCGCTGCGCCCGGCGCCCTGGGCGTGGGTGCACGGCACGCTGGCCTGGGCGGTGATCCGGCTGAACGAGGTGTTCCGCACGCCGTTCACGGACGCCGAGGCGAACCAGTACTGGCGCGAGTGGCTCGAGATCGGCCGGCTGCTCGGCGTCCGCGACGGCGACCTGCCGGAGACCTACGCGGGCTTCCTCGCCCTGATCGACGATGCGGCGCGCACCGGTCTCGAGGACAACCAGTCGGTGCGCGACGTGGTGGCGTCGGTGTCCGTCATCCCGCCGCCGGCCTGGCTGCGGTTCCTCGGGCCGGTCTGGCGGCTGCTCATCGGCCGGCCGATCGGGTCGCTGTCCCGGCTCGTCACGATCGGGGCGCTGCCGCCGGCGCTGGCCGCCCGCCTCGACCTGTGGCTCACTGCACGCGAGCAGCGGCGGCTCACCCGGTTCGTCGGGATCGTCGCCGGCCTGCGCCGACTCCTGCCGCCGCCGCTGCGTCCCGGACCTGGGGCGCTGCTGATCCGGTGGCGCTCGCGGCGCCGCTGGGACGCGCCGCCCGCCCCGATATCGTCAGCCGCATGAACTCACCCCACGAAATCGCTCCGCAAAGAACGCTCCACGATTTCGCGGGGACCCCGAAATGGCTGAGCTGAAGCCGCAGCGCCGCGGGCGCCGGATCGCGATGACGCCCGAGGAGCTCGCCGAGTTCCTTGCCACCGAACGGACCTGCCGGGTCGCGACCATCGGGGCGGACGGGCCGCACGCGACGCCGCTGTGGTTCGGCTGGGACGGCAGCTACCTGTGGCTCTACTCGATCGTGAAGAGCCAGCGGTGGACGGACCTGCAGCGCGACCCGCGCATCGGCGTGGTCGTCGACGCCGGCGTGGAGTACGTGGAGCTCCGCGGCGTCGAGATCACCGGCACCGTCGAGGTCGTCGGCGAGACGCCGCGCACCGGCGAGCCGGCCGAGGAGCTGGCCGCGATCGAGCCGGTGTTCGCCCGCAAGTACATGGGCGGCGACGCGATGTACCACGACGGCCGGCACGGCTGGCTGCGGGTGAAGCCGGCCAAACTCTCCAGCTGGGACTTCCGCAAGCTCGCATCCCCCGGCTGATCCTTCCGAAGTTATCCTCGCTTCCCGGCGCCGTAGCGCGGGGAAGCGAGGACAACTCGATGGGGAGGCGCGAAACCTCAGCCGTCGGCACCGGCCGGGGGGGTCGTCGGGGTGAACCCCTCGAGCTTGTTCGCCGCGGTCGCGAACTCGTTGGTGAAGGTGTTTGCGATCGTCACCTTCGACACGTCGGTGCCGATGAGCTTCTCCATCGCATAGACGGTCTTCGGGCCGCCGGCGGGCATGATCCCGTCGGGCAGGAACTGTCCCTTGTCGGTCGTCAGGCCGGCGATGTACTGGTCCTTGCTGATGGTGCTGTTCTGCACGAAGTCGGACGGCAGCTTGTCGGCGATGTCGGTCGCCGTGTGGGTGTTGATCCAGTGCATCGTCGCCACCAGAGCGTCCACGAACTTCTGGACGGTGTCCTTGTGGCTGTTCACCCACGACGTCTGGGCGAGGACGCCGGCCGCCGGCCAGGCACCGCCGAGCGCTGCCTTCGCGCCGGCCGTGGTGGCGAGGTCGATCGCCGAGTAGGCCAGCTTCTTCGACTCCAGGGCCCCCACCGTCGGCTGTGTCGTCATCACGCACTGCGCGCTGCCGCGCTGGATGGCCGCGATCGCGGTGCTACCGGCGCCGACCTTAACGGTGTGGTACTGGCTGTGCGAGATGCCCTTCTGCGCAGCCAGGAACTGGGTCAGCTCGTCGGTGCCCGAACCGAGGTCGGTGACGCCCAGGTTCTTGCCGTTGAAGTCGGCCGCGGAGTGGACGCCGCTGTTCGTGGCGCACATCTCCCGTTCCCCCGGGGCCCCGGAGAGCTGGACGATGTCCTCGACCGCCTTGCCCTTGGACTGGAAGTCGATGGTGTGGATGTACCAGGCGCCGGCCATGTCCACCTGCCCGGAGGCCATCGCGTCCTCGGCGCCGACACCGGCGCTCTCGGTGGAGAGCTGCACGTTCACGCCGTACTTCTTGTAGAAGCCGAGGTCCTGCGCGAGGTGGTACGGCAGGTAGATCTGCTTGTCGATGCCGCCGACCATGAGTTTCACGGTTGGTAGGGACGAATTGCCGGACTTGCTGCTCGAGCAGGCCGCCGCCGAGCCGAGGGCCAGCGCCCCGATCGCCGCGACAGTGATTGCGCGTCTGAACATGTGCGGTATTCCTTCCGATTGGTTGGCGTGCGGTTGGTGAGGCTCAGATGCCGGCCGACTCCGACTGGCTGGGCGGGCGCCAGGACAGGACGCGCTTCTCGAGCAGCGTGAGGAGGTACTCGGCGGCGAGCGTGATGACGGCCATGATCGCCATGCACGCGAAGACGGTGTTCGGGTCGAAGTTCCCCTGCGCCTGACTGATGACCAGCCCGACACCGCGCGTCGCGCCGAGCACCTCGCCGACCAGCGCGCCGATGATCGCGAAGCCGAAGGCGGTGTGCAGGCTGGCGATGATCCACGTGAGTGCGGACGGGATGGTCACGTGCCGCGCGACCTGCAGCGGCGAGGCGCCGAGCACCTTCACATTCGCCACCAGGTTCGGGTTCACCTCGCGGACCCCCTGGAAGGCGTTGAAGAACACGATGAAGAAGACGAGCACGGCGGCGAGCAGAATCTTCGGGAACGTGCCGAGTCCGAAGGCCACCAGGAAGATCGAGCCGAGGATGATGCGCGGCACCGCGTTGAGGATCTTGATGTACGGACCGAGGACGTCGGCGAGGAAGCGGTTCTGCCCGAGCAGCAGGCCGAGGATGACGCCGGCGGCGGTGCCGAGGAAGAACCCGTAGACCGCCTCCTTCAGGGTGACGCCGATGTCGTCCCAGATGGAGCCGAACGCGGTGCCCTTGGTGAACAGGTGCACCAGCGAGTGCCAGACCAGCGAGGGCTGGCCGTAGAAGAACTTGTCGACCCAGCCCTTCGACGTGCACAGCTGCCAGCCGCCGACGATGAACACGGCGAAGGCCAGCCGGGCCGTCCAAAGCCAGAATCGGCGACGCCGCTTGGCGCGCCGCGCGGCCAGCTTGATGCCGGCGTCCGTCTCGACCGCCACGGGTCGCTCCATCTCCATCAGGGCAGTCGACGCACTCATGCCGCGCCTGCCGTCTGCGCGTAGGCGCGCTGCACCTCGTCCTTGAGTGAGGCCCAGATCTGGCCCTGTAGCTCCAGGAAGCGCGGCTCGTGCCTGATCTCCTGCACCTCGCCGCGGGGGCGGGGCAGGTCGATGTCGAAGCTCTCCTTGATCGACCCGGGGCCGCTGGTCATGACGAGCACCCGGTCGGCCAGTGCGACTGCTTCGTCCAGGTCGTGGGTGATGAACAGGACCGACGGTCGCATCTGCTCCCACAGCCCGAGCAACTCGGTCTGCATGATCGCCTTGGTCTGCACATCCAGCGCCCCGAAGGGTTCGTCCATGAGCAGGATCCGTGGCGAGTTGATGAGCGCGGCGGCCATGCCCACCCGCTTGCGCATGCCGCCGGAGAGCTGGTGCGGGTAGCGGTCCTCGAAGCCGGCGAGTCCAACCCGGCGGAGCCAGTCGCGGGACAGCGCGACGGCGTCCTTGCGGGACATCCCGTTGAGGGTGGGGCCGATCATCACGTTGCCCAGCACCGTCTTCCACGGAAACAGCGCGTCGGCCTGGAACATGAAGCTGACCCCGTTCGTGACGCCGCGCACCTCGCGGCCGCCGACCCGCACCGAGCCGGCGCTGGGCCGGTCGAGGCCGGATACCTGGCCGAGCGTGGTCGACTTGCCGCACCCGGTCGGGCCGACGATCGCGCAGAACTGGCCGGGCTCGACGGTGAACGAGACGTCGCGCAGCGCGGTGAACGCGGTGCCTGCGGGCGTCAGGAACCGTTTGGTGAGCCCGGCCACCTCGATGCGGGCCGGGTGCGATCCGTCGGCGTCGACGGGGAAACGGACATCAGTTGCAGCACGACCGACGCGTCTTAGCGAAGCCATCGCTTGTCCGCTCCTGTTCGTTGATGACTGGTGAGCGCTGACCGTAGGCGCGGCTTTCGCATTTCGTCTCTGTTTCGCGCGCATCCCGCGTTTATCGCGTTTGCCGGGGTTCTGCGCGTTCTGCGCACGGCGGATCTGTTGTTTGCGCCCTCGCGGACGGTGACAATCGGCCTCGTGTGGCGCTTCTCGACGCGCAAGCTGTCGACCCAGATCCTTATCGCCCAGCTGGCGATCCTGACGGCGACCGCGCTGATCGGCTTCGTCCTGTTCGCGCGGACCGAGCGCGCCCAGTTGGACCGGCAGTACGAGCAGCGGGCAGGCGCCATCGCGCAGACCGTGGCCGGGGTCCCCGACATCCAGGCGTGCATGCAGGGCATCCGCGCCGAGTGCCGGGAGCCAATTCAGAGCGTCGCCACCCGCATCCAGCACGAGACCGACGCGTCCTACGTCGTCGTCATCGGCATGGACCGGGTGCGGCACTCACACCCGATTCCGACGCTGATCGGCAAGAAGGTCGAGGAGCCGATCGTCACGACGGACGGCAAGACGCACTACCGCATCGACCACGGCCACACCGGCACGTCAGCGAACGGCCGGGCGCCGATGTACGCCCTGGACGGCCGGATGATCGGCGAGGTCTCGGTCGGTATCAAGGAGAGCTCGGTCTCGCAAGCGCTCTGGGGCGAGCTGCCGACCTACGCCGGCTGGTTCGGCGTGGCCCTCGCCGCCGGCGCCGCCGCGTCCTGGCTGCTGGCCCGCCGGCTCAAGCGCAAGACGTTTGGGCTGGAGCTCGACGAGATCGCCCGGCTGCTCCAGGAACGCGAGGCGACGCTGCACGGCATCCGCGAAGGGGTGATCGCCTTCGACGAGGACGGCCGGGTGTCGGTGGTGAACGACGAGGCGCGGCGGCTGCTCGGCGGCACCACGATCCCGATCGGTTGCCGGCTCGAGGAGCTGCTCCCGCCCGGTCGCCTGCGCGACGTTCTCGCCGGGACGGTGACCGGCCAGGACGAGGTCGTGCTCACCGACGACTACTGCCTGACCGTCAACCGGATGCCGGTCGCTCTCGCCGATCAGCCGCACGGTGCGGTGGCGACGCTGCGCGACCGCACCGAGATGTCCGGGCTGTTGCGCGAACTCGACGGTGTCCGCAGCCTCACCGACGCGCTGCGCGCGCAGCAGCACGAGTTCTCCAACCGGCTGCACGCGGTCACCGGGCTGCTCGAGCTGGGCGAGATCGACGAAGCGCTCGGCTACCTCACCGAGCTGCGCGGCGGCGCGGCGGAGTTCGCCGAATCGCTACGGGCGCGGGTCGGCTCGCCGTTGATCATCGGCTTGCTGCTCGGCAAGGCCGCCGAGGCCGGAGAGCGTGGGCTGGTCCTCGAGATCAGCGAGGACACCTGGCTGAGCGAGTCGCCGCAGAAGCCGCAGGCGCTGACGACCATCCTCGGCAACCTCGTCGACAACGCCTTCGAGGCACTCTCCGGCGCGGCTGGATCCGGACGCGTCCTCGTAACGATCGTCGAGGACGAGGACGAGGGCGCGGTCTCGGTCTCGGTCGCCGACAACGGCCTTGGCATTCCGCCTGGTGCGGCGGCGTCGATCTTCCAGGACGGATACACGACCAAATCCGACCGCGGGCCGCTGCGCCGCGGCCTCGGTCTGGCCCTCGTGCACCGGCTCGTGCAACGCCTGCACGGCACGATCACCGTCACCGAGGGCCCGTCGCCCGTCTTCTCGGTGTACCTGCCGGCGACGCCGACCGCGGCGCCCGTGCAGACCGAGCCGGTACCGTGACGCAGCCGATCCGCACGCTGGTCGTGGACGACGACTACCGCGTCGCCGCCGTCCACGCTGCCTACGTCGCGAAGGTCGACGGGTTCCAGGTCGCCGGCCAGGCACACACCGCCGCCGAGGCGCTGCGAGCAGTCGCGGATCTCGATCCCGACCTCGTGCTGATGGACGTCTTCCTGCCCGACGGTGACGGACTGGCCGTCGTGCGCGGGTTGATGGATCGGGAGAAGCACCCCGACGTCATCGTCATCACCGCCGCGCGCGACATGGCCACCGTGCGCACCGCCATGCAGCTCGGCGCCGTTCACTACTTGGTGAAGCCGTTCGGCTTTGCCGCGCTCAGCGAGCGGCTGCAGGCCTACCGGCGTCTTCATCTCCGCATCGCCGGACTACCCGACGAAGCCGATCAGTCCGATGTCGACGAGCTGTTCGGCATCCTGCGCGGTCCCGGCTCCGCCGGGCGGCGGCTCGAGAAGGGACACTCGGCGGCGACGCTCGAGCTGGTCCGCGACGCCGTCCAGGCTGCCGAGGAGGCGGTGTCGGCAGCCGAGGTCGCCGAGGGCATCGGGATCAGCCGCGCTACTGCACAGCGGTACCTGAACTACCTCGAGCGCCACGGCCTCGTCCGGCTCCAACTGCGCTACGGCAGCACCGGACGACCCGAACACCGTTACGCACCGACCTGACCGATCACCGCCCCGGCCCCGCGCCGGCCGGCCATTGGTCAGCCGAATTCGACGCCTTGGGCCAAGGGCAGGTCGGTGGAGTAGTTGACCGTATTGGTCGCGCGGCGCATGTAGGACTTCCACGCGTCCGAGCCGGACTCTCGCCCGCCGCCGGTCTCTTTCTCGCCGCCGAACGCGCCGCCGATCTCCGCACCGGACGGGCCGATGTTGACGTTGGCGATGCCGCAGTCCGAGCCGTCGGCGGCCAGGAACCGCTCGGCCTCGCGGACGTTCATCGTGAAGATCGAGGACGAAAGGCCCTGCGGGACCTCGTTGTGCATCGCGAGCGCCTCGTCGAATTCGTCGTAGGTCATGACGTAGAGGATCGGCGCGAACGTCTCGGCATGGACGATGTCGGACTGCGTGGGCATCCGCACCAGCGCCGGCTGCACGTAGTAGGCGTCCGGCGCCTCGTCGGCGAGGACCCGGCCTCCGCCGGCCAGCACCTCGCCACCGTTGGCTCGGGCCTTCTCGAGTGCCGCGGCGTAGCCGTCGTAGGCGGCCTCGTCGATGAGCGGGCCGACCAGCGTGCCCGCCTCGAGCGGCGAGCCGATCGGCAGCGACTCGTAGGCGGCCGTGATGCGCGCGACGAGATCGTCGACGATCGACGAGTGCGCGATCAGCCTGCGCAGCGATGTGCAGCGCTGCCCGGCGGTGCCCGCGGCCGAGAACACGATCCCGCGCACCGTGAGATCGAGATCGGCGGTGGGCGTGACGATGGCGGCGTTGTTGCCACCGAGCTCGAGCAGCAGCCGGCCGAACCTGCCGGCCACTCGCGGCGCGATCGTCTGCCCCATGCGGGTTGACCCCGTGGCGCTGATCAGCGCCACGCGCGGGTCGTCGACGAGGGCCTGGCCGGCGTCGGTGTGGCCGATGACCAGCGACGAGACCGCAGCCGGCGCTCCCACCCGGCGGGCCGCCTCGGCCACGAGGGCCTGGCACGCCAGAGCCGTCAGCGGCGTCTTGTGCGACGCCTTCCAAACGACGGCATCACCGCACACGAACGCGAGGGCGGCGTTCCACGACCACACCGCGACCGGGAAGTTGAACGCGCTGATCACGCCCACCACACCCAGTGGGTGCCATTGCTCCATCATGCGGTGACCGGGCCGCTCGGAGGCGATCGTCAGCCCGTACAGCTGCCGGGAGAGGCCGACTGCGAAGTCGCAGATGTCGATCATCTCCTGGACCTCGCCGAGGCCCTCGGAGCGGATCTTGCCGGCCTCGATCGACACCAGCGCGCCGAGGTCCTGCTTGTGCTCGCGCAGCAACGCGGCCAGCTCGCGGACCAGACCGCCGCGAACCGGAGCCGGCACCGTGCGCCACTCCCGGAACGCGTCCTGCGCGGCCGCGACCGTCTCGGTGACGTAGGCGGGGGAGTGCGAATGCAGCCGGGCCAGCTCGCCGCCGGTGATCGGCGAGCGGGCGACGTAGTCGCCGTCCGAATCCATAGCGGCCAGATCGGTGACCCCGAGCCGGGTCAGGATCGCTGACGTCTCGGTGACCAGGGTGTCGTGAATGGGAACGGACATGCGGGCTCCTTGTGGTGTGCTGCCAGCCTAGGACGTGCGCGCGACTGCATGCCTCGGGCGAAAGGTCAAGCCTGCCTTTGCCGCAAATCGGGAGGTACCGTCAGCGCACCGACCGACGAAAGACGCCCTAGCCCTCACGACATATGCCGGAGGACCAACGTGCGGTTTCGCTACTTCGATCCTTTGCAGCAGTCCACCGTCGAGGGTGACCTGACTGCCGGGGCCGAGGTGGCTGAGCTGGTCGCCGTGGTGACGCAGCTGCGCGTCGACTGCTCACCGGCGCTCGAGCTCACCGGCCGCGACGGTACGTCCCTCGTCCTTGGCATCTCGCGCGACCGCGCCGTCGTGCTGTGGACCTCGGCCGACGGCACCACCCGGCACAGCGTCGGCGGCCCGCACGCCGAGCGGGTGCACTTCGACTACTTCGGGGCCTTCACCCAGGTGCCGGGCAACTACACGGTGCCGTTGACGATCGCGGTGGACGCCGCCGGCGGCTACGTGGACGGCCACGCCGGCAGTTGCCCGTCGCTACCCCTCGCGGTGGATTAGCCGCCAACTCGGTGGATTCGTACTGATTTATGCGGTTACCGTCCGGTGCGGCGCGCCGATGTAGCAGCTTCTCGGGTTGACTAATGGGAACGACACGCGTGTAATTCCCTACGTGGCACTCCGCTTCACCCCACTATCACCTTCGGAGGACGTCGTGACGGAACTGACCATCGCCGTCGACACCGACGAGCTCGCCGACATCTTCGGGCTGCCCGAGGAAGCCAGCTGGCAGGAGCGCGCGCTGTGCTCCCAGACCGACCCGGAGGCCTTCTTCCCTGAAAAGGGTGGCTCCACCCGCGAGGCCAAGAAGATCTGCACGGGGTGCGAGGTCAAGAGCGAATGCCTCGAGTACGCGCTGGAGCACGACGAGCGCTTCGGCATCTGGGGCGGCCTCTCCGAACGCGAGCGCCGCCGTCTCAAGCGCCGCGCGATCTGACTGAGCTGACCCGCCGCCACGGATCTGCGGCTGGCCCGCTCGCATCGGCATCCCACGAAATCGCTCCGCAGCAACGCTCCACGATTTCGCAGGGACCCCGCCGCTCACGCGGCGTCGGGCTGACTCTTCGCGCGAGCGCTGATCGCGTGGCTGGTCGCCAAGGCGGTTGCGTACCGGCGTCGGCTAATGCCTGATCCGCCCGGTCGCCACGACTTCGAAGGCGGAGCCGGGGACGGTCTTGAGCTGGTTGAGGTCGGCGTCGTTCCAATAGCGCGACGTCGCGCCCGAGATGTACCAGTTCGAGCCGTTGTCGGCGACGATCATGCCGTAGCGCTTCAGGCAACGCAGGATGATCAGCGCGGCCCCATGGAAGCGCGTGAGCCGGTAGGACGCCTTCAGCCGGAACCGCGCACCCATCGGCGGCACGCGCACCGAGGTCGTTGCACCGGCCTGGTGGGTTGCCGGATGGATGTAGCCGCGCTGCGTCCGGGCCACGGTGAAGCGCAGCGCGTGGTTGATGTGTCCCGCCTTGATCTCATCCGGACGGACGAGCCCGGGCAGGATCGGCAGCCCGGCCGCGTCGGCTGACGTCCAGCCGTCCGGCCGCAGCGCGTTCGAGCGCAGGTCGAAGACGGCGCCGGACGCGGCCTTCCAGCCGCGTGTCGTGCGGTGCGCGTTGTAGAGCTCGTACAGGTGGCAGTTGTGCGACGCGACGAGCACGTGCCGGTCGCCGCCCGCCTCGACCTTCGCGTTCAGCGGCACCGGGTAGGGCCCCGGGTCGCTCTCGTCCCCATATGCGGTGAACCGGATCGGCACCTTCTTCTGATCGGCCGGCACCGTCCGGTACGGGATGCCGTAGGACGGGTCGGAGCCGAAGTCCGGGTGCAGGTGCCCGTCGCGCCCGACGCTGCGCACCCACGCCGCGGAGTAGCGCCGGACCTTGGCCTGCGAGATGTCCTTGCGCCACGGGTTGTCGGCCGGGAAAAGCCGGCAACCGGCGATCGTCGGCGCGGAGGTGGCGGCGGCGCCGAGTTCGAAGGACGACCCGTGCGAGATCCGCGCCGACGTCGCCGTGGTGCAGGCCCCGAGCAGCACCGCCCCCGCCGAACAGGCCAGCCAACCGCGGCCGTTCATCGCGGTGGGTCGATCTCGTCCACGTCGCGACCGAGGAACTCGGCCGCCAGATCCACCACCACCATGAACACCAGATCGGCGCGATCGTCGAGATCTACAGCGCGCGCCTCGATCGGGCGGCGGTAGACGACGATCACCGGCTGGGTGATCTCCTGCAGCCCCTCGCGGAAGAGCTTGCCAAGAGGCACCCCACGATCGACCACCGTGTCGGGGTCGAAGCCAGGATTCGGACCGGTCGGCGGAACGTCCTCCACGGCGAACTCGAGCCCGGCGATCTCGGCCGCCCAGTGCTCCTCGAGCTCCTCGACGGCATCCATGACCAGGTCGTCGAACTCCTCGCCGCGGGTGCGGTGCAGCGGGATCTCGACAGGGGCGAGATGGCCCCGGATGCCACGCCCGCGGCGGTCGCGCCGACGCGGCGGTCGAGCGGACGGACGGCGGGATTGGCGCACCGGCCCATTATCCGCGTCACATCGAGCGGTCGGCTGCGTACCGAGTGGCCAGTTACAACTGACCAGTCAGGTCCGAACCGACCACTCAACGGATTCCGGGCGCGACACGTTGCCGGCGGGCGGCCCAAACGCCGGGTTCGGGGCGCTGCGAGCGCTATGGTCCGAGGCCATGAGACACGTGCGGCGCTGCACACGGACCGGCTGCAGCCGGTCCGCCGTCGCCACGCTCACCTACGCCTACTCCGACCTCACCGCCGTCGTGGGCCCGCTCGCCACCTACGCCGAGCCGCACTCGTACGACCTCTGCGAGGAGCACGCGCTGCGGCTGACCGTGCCGCGCGGCTGGGAGGTGCTGCGGCACGTCGGCGAGTTCCCGGCGCCGATCCCGCACGCCGACGATCTCGAGGCGCTCGCCGACGCCGTCCGCGAGGCCGCCCGCGTCGAGCCCGGCCCCCGCGGCCCCGACGGCGAGACACTCACCGGCCGCCGCGGCCACCTCCGGGTCGTCCCGCCGACTTAATCCGCCGCCACGGATCTCGGTCTCGACCCACTCGCATCGGCACCCCACGAAATCGCTCCGCAAAGAACACTCCGCGATTTCGCGGGCAAGGCCAGCGCTCGGTGACAGTAGCGGCGGCCATGCCCGCCCGCTCGGGGCCGATCTCGAGCTCCGAACCTCGCTTCGCTCGGACGCAAGCTCGCTTCGCTCGCGCGGCGTCGGGCTCTTCGCGCGAGCGCCCATCGCGTGGGTGGTCGCCTTCGGGGTGGGGCGCTACCAGCGTGAGCGCGCTCCGGGCTCATGGTTAGGTTTACGGCGTGGACCTTTCGGCGCTGGTGAAGGCTTACGACGTACGCGGCATCGTCCCGGACCAGCTCGACGAATCCATCGCGCGCGCGATCGGCGCCGCGTTCGTGGATGTCACGGCGGCGTCGAAGATCGTCACCGCGCACGACATGCGCGAGTCGGGCCCCGGCCTGGCCCGGGCGTTCGCCGAGGGCGCGCTCCATCGGGGAGCGTCCGTCGTCGAAGCAGGCCTCTCGTCCACCGACATGCTGTACTTCGCATCGGGTCACCTCGGCCTGCCCGGCGCCATGTTCACCGCGAGCCACAACCCGGCGAAGTACAACGGCATCAAGATGTGCCGGGCCAACGCGGTCGCCATCGGGCAGGACTCCGGACTCACCGAGATCCGCGACGCCGCCAGCCGATATCTGGCCGAGGGGCTGCCCGCCGCGGAGCACCCAGGCACGGTCGAGCAGGCGGATCTGCTGCGCGCATACGCGGAGTACCTGCGCGGCCTCGTCGATCTCGCCGGCATCCGGCCCCTGAAGATCGTCGTCGACGCGGGCAACGGCATGGGCGGCTACACGGTGCCGGCGGTGCTCGGCGACGCGGTGCTGCCGAAGCTGCCGCTCACCATCGTCGCGCTGTACTTCGAGCTGGACGGCTCGTTCCCCAACCACGAGGCCAACCCGCTCGAGCCGAAGAACATCGTCGACCTGCAGCATGCCGTCGTGGCCGAAGGCGCCGACCTCGGCATCGCGTTCGACGGCGACGCCGACCGCTGCTTCGTCGTGGACGCCGCGGGCGCCCCCGTGTCGCCGAGCGCGATTACGGCGCTGGTCGCGACGCGGGAGCTGGCGAGGTCGCCGGGCAGCGCAGTGATCCACAACCTGATCACCTCGCACGCGGTGCCCGAGATCGTCCTCGAGCACGGCGGCCGGCCGATCCGCACCCGCGTCGGCCACTCGTTCATCAAGGGCGAGATGGCGCGCGTCGGAGCCGTGTTCGGTGGCGAGCACTCCGCGCACTACTACTTCCGCGACTTCTGGTTCGCCGACACCGGCATGCTCGCCGCGCTGCACGTCCTGGCGGCGTTGGGCGAGCAGAACCGTACGCTCGCCGACCTGACCGCCGAGTTCTCCCGCTACGTCGCGTCCGGGGAGATCAACTCGACGGTCGACGATCAGGCGGGCCGCGTCGCCGCGGTGCGCGCGGCGTTCGCCGGCCGGGCCACCGAGGTGGACGAGCTGGACGGCCTGACCGTGCAGCTGGCCGACGGCACGTGGTTCAACGTCCGGGCATCCAACACCGAGCCGCTGCTCCGGCTCAACGTCGAGGGGCCGACCGAGCACGCGATGGGCGCGGTCCGTGACGAGGCACTCGCCGTGATCCGCGGCTGAGAGGAGATCCGATGTCGATCGACGCCGCGCTGCTCGAGATGCTCGCCTGCCCGAGCGACGACCATGCGCCGCTGCGTGAGGAGCAGCGGGCAGGTGTGGACGTCCTCGTCTGCACGAACTGCCTGTCCAGCTTCCCGATCGACGACGGCATCCCGGTGCTGTTGCTCGACGAGGCAACGCCCGGTCCGAACGGCCTCGGCAAGCCGGCGACATGATCGCTGTCCCGGCGCCATGAGTTTCGAGGAGGCGCTGCTGGAGGACGCCGAGCGGCTCGAGCAGCGCGACGAGCATCGGCTGCTCTGGGCGTTGGCGACGGCCGGCGCGCAGGTGCGCCGCGCGGTCGAGACGGTCGCCGAGTTCGGCGTCGAGCGGCTGCGTAGCCCCGACCTCCCCAGGGCGCTGCTGGTTGCCACCGACTCGGCGCCGTCGGCGGCCTCGCGGTTGATCACCCGGCTGAGCTGTACGCGGACCCCCGCGCTCACCTGGCACGGCGTCGAGCTGCCGCGCTGGGCCGGGCCCGCCGACGCGCTGCTCATCGGCTCGGTCGACGGCCGGCACCCGCGCCTCGCCGAACTCGCCGCCGAGGGCGCCCGGCGGGGCCTCGCGATGGCGGTGGTGGCCCCGGCCGGCAGCGAGGTGGCGGCCGCTGCCGGACGCGCGCCGCTGCACGAGTTGCCGCGGGACCTGCATCCGCGCGCTGCCCGTTGGTCGGTGCTCACCCCGCTGCTGCAGGCGCTCGACGTCCTCGGCATCAACCCGATCCCGTCCGGGTTGCTGATCGAGGTCGCCGACGCGCTCGACGAGAAGGCGGAGCTGTGCAAACCGAGCGGCGCCGCGTTCGTCAACCCGGCGAAGGCGCTCGCCATCGAGCTCGCCGACTCGATCCCGCTCATCGCCGGCGCGGGCGCGCTGGCCGGCGTCGCCGCCCGCGCCATCTCCGACGCGCTGCAGCAGTTCGCCGGCGTCGTCTCCGTGTCGGTGTCGCTGCCCGACGGGGTCGGGCGCGCGGGGTCGCTGCTGCGTGGCGCGGGACCCGTCGCGGTCGACGACATCTTCCGGGACCGGCTCGAGGAGCCGACGGCGCTACGTCCTCGGCTGCTGGTCGTGGGCGACGACGGGACGGCCGACGACCTGCTGCTGGGCGATCGCTCGGACGCGCAGATCCAGCTCGACGAGGTCGCGGCCCGGCGTGCGGCCCGGGCCCTGCACGACCTCGCCGGCCACCTCGGGCTGCGGTCGTCCAGCGTGGACGTGCCCAACGGCGATCCGCTGGCCAGGTTCGCGGCCGCCGCCGCGTTCGGCGAGTTCACCGCCGCTTACCTCGCACTCGGGCTCGGCCTCGACCCCGGCTCGCCCGGTCCTGCCGAACGCGCCCACTGAAGGACGGCAGAGCGTGAGCGCAAGCGGAGGCTCGAAGGCGATCATCGCTGCCCTGGGGGCGAACCTCGGCATCGCGGTGATCAAGTTCGTCGCGTTCGCGATCACCGGGTCCTCGTCGATGCTGGCCGAGGGCGTGCACTCGGTCGTCGACTCCGGCAACCAGGGCCTGCTACTGCGCGGCGGCCGCTCGGCGCGCCGCGACGCCACGCCCGAGCACCCGTTCGGCTTCGGCCGCGACCGCTACGTCTACGGCTTCCTCGTCGCGCTGATGCTGTTCTCCGCCGGCGGCCTGTTCGCGCTGTACGAGGGCGTCGAGAAGATCCGCCATCCGCATCACCTCGACTCCCCGCTGGTCGCGATCATCGTGCTCGCCGTCGCCGTCGGCCTCGAGTCCTTCTCGCTGCGCACGGCGATCGGCGAGTCGCTGCACCTCAAGGGCGACGACACCTGGTTCGGCTTCGTCCGGCACGCCAAGAACCCCGAACTGCCGGTGGTACTGCTCGAGGACGTCGCGGCCCTCATCGGTCTGGTGCTCGCGCTGATCGGCGTCGGTCTCGCCGTGCTCACCGACGAAGCGGTGTGGGACGGCATCGGAACGTGCGCGATCGGCGCGCTGCTGATCACCGTCGCGGTCGTGCTCGTGATCGAGACGAAGAGCCTGCTGGTGGGGGAGTCGGCGGCTCCGGGCGACCTGGCGAAGATCGAGGCCGGCCTCCTTGCAACGGGCGTCGAGCGGATCATTCATCTGCGGACGATGCACCTCGGGCCGGAGGAGCTGCTCGTGGGCGCCAAGCTCGCGATGCCGGCCGGCGCCACGCTGCCGCAGATCGCCGCAGCCATCGACGACGCGGAACGACGGGTTCGCGAGGCGGTCCCGTCCGCCCGGGTGATCTACCTCGAGCCCGATCTCGACCGGGGCTGACCCGCCCGCGGGACCTTGGCCTGCCGCGGCGCGTGCCGTTGGCCCACTGTGAGATTTGCGTTAGATCATGGGACGATGAGCAGGTGGCTGTCACCGAGCAGGACGACACCGCAGCGTGGTCGCTGCTGATCGTGGACGATGATTCCCCGGAGGCGGCCGCGCTGCGCTCACACCTCGGGGATCCACCGCTCGTCGATCCGCGCGTCGAGCACGTGCGGACCGTTCATGACGCACTCGATCGGGTTCGGCGCAAGGCCTATGACGCGGTGCTGCTCGACCTCGACCTCCCATCCAGCGACGGCCTCGCATCCTTCGACGCGCTGTCACTGGCCGCGCACCGGGCCGCGATCATCGTCCTCACCGGACCTGACGACATGCGGACCGAGCAGGCCATCCGACGCGGTGGTCAGGACTACGTGATCAAGGGCGACCGGCGCACCGGGCGGATCGCCAGCACGGTGTTCTATGCGGTGCGCCGGCAGCGGGTCCTCGGGGAGCTCGAAGCGGCTCGCAACGCCCAGCTCGCCGAGAAGGACCGCTTTGTCTCGCACGTCTCGCACGAGTTGCGCACGCCACTCACCGTCGCCTACCAGTTCGGCTCGATGCTCGCGGACGGCTTCGCGGGGCCGCTCGACGACGAGCAGGCCGACATGATCGGCGTGCTCATGCGCAACCTGGAGCAACTCAACCTCCTGATCGACGACCTGCTGGAGGTGGGCCGCGTCCAGCGTGGCGGTCTCGCCATTCGGCCGGTGGTGTTCCAGCCGGCGGAGGTGGTTGCGGACACGGTGGCCGGGTTCCGGCCAATCGCCACAGAGCGCGGGATCACGCTGACCTATGCGGGGCAGCGTCCCGGCGACGTGCTCGCCGACCCGCGGCGGTTGCGTCAGATCCTCGGCAACCTGATCGAGAACTCGCTGAAGTTCACCCCGGCCGGCGGGCTCGTCGAGGTCATCACGACTCCCGAGGTCGACGCCGTCCGCATCACGGTGCGCGACACCGGGAGCGGGGTGCGCAGTGCGGACCTCCCGCACATCTTCGAGCAGTTCTTCCAAGGCCAGCAGCGTGGCCGCGCCAACAGTCGCGGCCTCGGCCTCGGCCTGTACGTCTGCCGGCAGCTCGTCGAGCGCCAGGGCGGGTTGATCACCGCCGAGAGCGAGCTCGGACATGGCACGACCATGTCGTTCACCCTCCCGACCGATCGGCGGCCCGCCGCCACCGAGCGGCCCTGACTCTGCAGCCAATACCATCCGCCCATGGGTGCCGGACGCGTCGTCGCGCTCGACGGGGTGATCCGGCACTACGAGTGGGGTTCGCGCATGGCGATCCCGCAGTTGCTCGGCATCGAGCCGGACGGGCAACCGGCGGCCGAACTCTGGTTCGGTGCGCATCCGGACGACCCGTCACGCGCGCCGATGCGCGACTCGACGCTCGATCAGCTGATCGACGCAAACCCGGTGGACCTGCTCGGCGCAGAGACGATCGCCCGGTTCGGCCTGCGGTTGCCGTACCTGCTCAAGGTTCTTGCCGTTGACAAGGCGCTGTCCATCCAGGTGCACCCCACGCTCGAGCAGGCCCAGGACGGGTACGCGCGCGAGGACGCGGCAGGCGTCGCGCGCGACGCGCCGAACCGCAACTACCGCGACGCCAACCACAAGCCCGAGCTGCTGTGCGCGGTGACCGCGTTCGACGCGCTGTGCGGCTTCCGGCCGGTCGCGCAGACGCTGGACCTGCTCGACGAGTTGGACGTGCCGGAGCTGGCGTTCGTCACCGGTCTGCTGCGCGGTGCGGACCCACTGCGAGCCGCGTTCACTGCGCTGCTGCTGCACGACGACATCGAGCCGATCGCGGTGGCGGTGGCCGACCGCGCCGCGGGTGCCTCGGACGGTCCGTTGCATGCGGTGCGGCTGGCGGCTCAGGACGCTCCCGGCGATGTCGGCGTGGTCCTCGCACTCCTGCTGAACTACGTCCGCCTCGAACCTGGCGACGCGATCTACCTCGAAGCCGGCAACGTGCACGCCTACCTACGCGGAACCGGCGTCGAGATCATGGCCAACAGCGACAATGTGCTGCGCTGCGGGCTGACCCCGAAACACATCGACGTGCCGGAGCTGCTGAAGATCACCAACTTCGCACCCCTTGATGAGCCACGCTGGCCGTCGGTGGGCGGCCGCTTCGACGTGCCGGTCCCGGACTTCGCGCTCACTCGAATCGAGATCGACGAGCCGACCGGGCTGGACGACGCCGGCCCGTGCATCGTGCTGTGTACGTCCGGGCAGATTGATGTCGGCGAGGTCGTGCGGCCATGCGGCCATGCGGCCTTCGTCCCCGCCGGTGTAGCGACGACCCTCGCGGGTGCCGGCGAGGTGTTCGTCGCAAGCGTCGGCCTGTGAACCGGGCCGCCGTCACGGCGGGTCGGTGTTGTGGAGCAGGTTGTATCGGGGTTTTTGCTGGCGGTCGATCCAGGGTGGGGGGATCCAGGCGGCTCGGCCGTTGATGCGGGTGGATTTCCAGCCTTGTTTCTTGGCGTCGTTGTTGTGGTGGCGGCAGGCGGGCACGCCGTGGGTGACGCTGGTGGGTCCGCCGTCGGCAAAGTCGATGGTGTGGTCGATCTGGCACCAGTGGATCGGGGTGGGGCAGTTGGGGAAGGTGCAGCCGGGGCCGTCGGTCGCGATCATGGCCAGGCGTTGTTGTTCGGTGAACAGGCGTTGGATGCTGCTGTAGGCGGTGACGCCTTGGGTCCGGTCGATGACCACATTCATGAGCCGGTAGTCGCCGCCGGCCCACCGGAACGCCTCGGAGGCGGGGACGAGGGCGTCGTGGGCGGTGCGCGCGAGGCCCTGCCCGGTTTCGTAGGCCTCTTGGCTCATGGTCATCACGATGGTGGCGCTGACCCCGGCGACCGACGGCAACTGCTGGGCGCGGACATTCAGCTTCAACGCCTCCAGGAGCGCGTCGTGGCGGCGTTGCCCGGCGCTGCGGGGGTCCTTCACTCCATCGACTTCGGGTTGGGGGGCGGCGAGCGCGTCGAAGTGCAGCAGCAGTAGTTCCATGGCTTCGGCGGTGAGTTCGCCGGTGAGGGTGCCGGAGCCGTCGGGGCGGGCCCGGGTGGTGAGGTCGCGGTGCTTGGCGCGGTAGTCGACGTCTTTCAGCCGGCCGTCCGGGTCGAGGTAGGCACTGATGCGCAGCGCGAGTTTGCCCAGCTGCACTGGGTCGAACTGGCCCGCGTAGCCGACCAGGTCGCTCTCTACCCGCGCGCCTTCGACCGCTTGGACCGCGTCGGGCAGTTTGTCGATCGTGTCCACCACGACCCGCGCGTGCCGCTCGGAGATCGTGCCGGCCGCTTGCGCGGCCGCGACCGCCGGGTAGATCGCCGGCAGTGCTTGTCCGGTCATCGCGCGCCGCGCCCCGCCCGCCTCGGCGGCCCGGACCCGACCGGCTGCTTCGTGCGGGTCCAAACGGAGCAGGCCACGCAGCAGCTGCCCCATCCCGCGTACGTGGTGCGTGTCGGGCAGCCCGCGGCCTTCGCCTTCCAGGATCAGCGCGTGATCCAGGGTCGGCAGCCGCCGCCGCAGCCGTTCCAGCTCGCGCCAGTAGCCCAGCAGCTGCTCCTCGTTCAGCCCGGTGAGCTCCAGGCCCTGCAGCTCGTCCACGACCGCGTGCGCGCGGGTGAGCAGCACCGTCGGGTCGGTGTGCTGCAGCACTGCACTCATACGTCTGATTATAGGCAAGACGTCCGACACCGTCGAGCGGATATCCGCGATCTGTGGACAACCCGGAACCGTCCACAAGAAGGAGCGCAAGACCGCCGAAACTGTCAGCCGAGCGTGCTAAGCGACCCCAGGACCAACGACCTCGTCGATGCGCTCTTTTTGCTTTTCAGACCACGCAGAAACCGCTACCCGACCGAGCAAGGCGACCCCGAGACCAACTCCTCGTCGCTGCGCCTTTCGCTTTCGGGCCACGCTGGAACGCGACGGTCAGCCAGCAGTCGGGTCCTGCACCTCGGAGGCGAACAGGATCGCGCCGGTCTCGGTGTCTCGCACCAGGAACACGAACGGATGGTCGAGTTGGACCTGGGGGCCAACCCCGACGGAGGTGGGCATGATCGCGATGCCGGTGACCGCCGCCGCCGTCGTGCCGTTCTCGCCCACGCCGAGGTACACCCGCTGGATGGCCTGGCTGACCTCGGTCCGGGTCGGGCTGAGTCCGGAGAAGTCCGCGCTGCCGGTGAAGGCGGCCGTCATGCCGAGCGACTGCAAAACCGGGTTCAGCTCGATCGTCGACGTCGTGGTGAACCGCGGCAGCGACACCGTCAAGCCCGATTGCAGCGACGTTGCGATCGTGCTGATCTTGTCCGGAGTCAAGGCCCGGACGAAGTCGCTCAACGAGCCCGAGGTCGGCATGACGGCGAGCGCGGCGAACCGGCCGCCGGTGTACGGCAGCTGCACCGCCTGATAGTCGTTCGTCGCCGCAGCCTGGAGTCCGTCGCCGCCGGTCATGAACTTGGCCTGGACCGGGGTGCCGTCGCCGGTCGTGAAGGTGCCCGGCTCGGTCGCCCCCTTGTCGAACGGCGTCGCCCATGCGGCGTGGAAGTAGATCGCGTTCGCCAGCACCAGCACGGTGGTCGGGTCGAGCGAGTCGAACAGCTTGGTGATCTTGCCGTGCGTCTGCTGCGTCGTCCAGTCGTTGAGCGCCTGCAGCGCGCCCGCCATGTCGTGCTGGTAGTCGACCTGCCAGACGCCGGTCCGGTAGTACGCGGCCAGGGCGGCGAGGAACTGCGCCCGCACCTGGAAGCCGCGCTGCTGCCAGAGACTGTTGGCCGAGTCGAGCGTGATCCCGTCCTTCGCCGCGGCCGCCGTCAGCTCGGCGGTGAGCCCGGCGAGACCAGCGTTCTGCTCGGCGGTGCTCAGCCCCCCGGCCTGCAGCGCCTTGGCGATCTGCGACTCGGTCTCGCCCCGCGCCCCGTTCTGCAGCATGCCGAGGGCGAGATAGAGGCTGGCCGGGGACACCGACACGTTGCCGCCGTCGCCGAGCTTGTCCAGCAGCGCGATGCCCAGCTTCTGCTCGGCGGCGACGACCTGGTCGATCGCCGCACTGTCCGCGCCGGTGATCGGGGCGGTGTCCGCGACGAGTTGGACCGCACCGTCGATGTGGCCCGCGGTGTGGAGCGACCCGGTGGGGACGGCCTGCGGCGACGTGCCGCCCGAGCCCCCGCTCGTCAGCGACACGGCCGTCGCCACGGCGACCACGATGGCCACTCCCGCCGTGATGCTCCAGCGCCGTCGACGCCGGAGTACCACCGCGCGGCGCACGGTGTCCGGCGCGCGCCAACCGGTGGTGACCGGGGTCCGGCGGGTCAGCAGGCGCAGCGTGCCGCGAGTGGGATCGGCCGGCTGCTCGTCGTCTCGTGTATCGCTCATCGAGAGGCCTCCTCGGTCGTTGGTGAAGCGGCAAGCGCGACGGCGAGGCCCTGGCGGCCGCGCGACAGCCATGACTTGACCGTGCCGGCCGGCGCGTGCAGATCGGCGGCGACCTCGTCGACGGACAGCCCCGCCAGGTGGTGCAGCACGATCGCCTCCCGCTGCGTTCGCGGCAGCGTCCGCAGCGCGGCAACGACCTCGCGTTGCTCGTCGTCCCACTCCACGGCGGTGTCCGGTGCCGCCGCCCGGAGCACGACACGCCGAGCCCGCCGCCACCGGCTCACCGCCAGGTTGTGCGCAACCCGGCGCACCCACCCCTCGGGGTCGTCGAGCCCCCCGACGTAGGTCCAGCGTGCCCAGGCCCTGATGTAGGCCTCCTGGACGTGGTCGACGGCCTCGACCGAGTCACCGGTCAGTGCCGCGATCTGGGCGGCCAGGCGGTCGCGCGAGCGCAGGTAGAACTCGTCGAACTCGGCAGCGTCGATGTCCTCCACCTGTCCCCTCCTACCCGTGACACGCGCGAGCCAGCCGTCCGGTTGCACGTCCCGTCAAGAAGATGGACGCTGCGGAGCCGCCGCAACGTTGCACCCGCGAATCTGACACGACCGTGGTAGATTTCGCCGGATGCAGTCCATGACCATGCAGCAGGCGGCTGAGGCGACCGGCTGGTCGCAGCGGATGCTGCGCTATCTCGAGCAGGCCGGCCTGGTCGCCGCCCTGCGCACGCCGGGTGGTCACCGGCACTACGGCCCGCGCCAGATCGAGCGGCTGCAGAAACTGCGTGAGCTCATCGACGCGCACGGGCTGGGCATCACCGACATCGCGTTCGAACTGCGGATGCGCACCGATCCGCAGGTGGCCCGGGCCGTCGACGACTGGTTCGGACCGATCCATCGGCTCGCCGCACCACCCGAGGCCGGCATCTTCCGCCGGCTGGCAACCCCCGAGTCGGAGCATTTGAACCGAGAACCGAACCCCCAAGGAGAGTCCGTCAGCATGAACCTCACCCCCGACAGTGCGGGCAGCGTCCACGACTTCAAGGTCGCCGACCTCTCGCTGGCCGGCTTCGGCCGCAAGGAGATCCAGCTCGCCGAGCACGAGATGCCCGGCCTGATGGCGCTGCGCCGCGAGTTCGGCCCGGCCCAGCCCCTGAAGGGCAAGAAGGTCGCGGGCTCGCTGCACATGACCGTGCAGACCGCCGTCCTCATCGAGACGCTGACGGCGCTGGGCGCCGACGTCCGCTGGGTCAGCTGCAACATCTTCTCCACCCAGGACCACGCCGCCGCCGCCGTCGTCATCGGCCCGACCGGCACCGCCGACAACCCGCAGGGCGTGTCGGTCTACGCGTGGAAGGGCGAGACGCTCGAGGAGTACTGGTGGTGCACCGAGCAGATGCTCACCTGGCCGGACGGCACCGGCCCGGACTCGATCGTGGACGACGGCGGTGACGCCACCCTGCTGATCCACATGGGCACCGAATACGAGGCCGGCGGTGTCGTCCCGCAGCCGGACGAGAACGACTCCGAGGAGTACCGCGTCATCCTCGATGTACTGCGCCGCTCGGTGGCCGAGCAGCCCGGCAAGTACACCCGGATGGGCGCCAACATCATCGGCGTCACCGAGGAGACGACCACGGGCGTGCACCGCCTCTACGAGTTCGAGAAGGCCGGCACGCTGCTGTTCCCGGCGATCAACGTCAACGACTCGGTCACCAAGAGCAAGTTCGACAACAAGTACGGCTGCCGCCACTCGCTCATCGACGGCATCAACCGCGGCACGGACGTGATGATCGGCGGCAAGCTCGCGGTCGTGCTCGGCTACGGCGACGTCGGCAAGGGCTGTGTCGAGTCCCTGCGTGGCCAGGGCGCCCGCGTGGTCGTCACCGAGATCGACCCGATCTGCGCGCTGCAGGCGGCCATGGACGGGCTCGAGGTCGTCACGCTAGACGACGTCGTCGGCAAGGCCGACATCTTCGTCACCTGCACCGGCAACAAGGACATCATCATGGCCGACCACATGGCCGCGATGAAGCATCAGGCGATCGTCGGCAACATCGGCCACTTCGACAACGAGATCGACATGGCCGGGCTGGCGAAGATGCCGGGCGTGCGCAAGATCGAGGTCAAGCCGCAGGTGCACGAGTGGGCCTTCGCCGACGGCCACTCGATCATCGTGCTGTCCGAGGGCCGGCTGCTGAATCTCGGCAACGCCACCGGTCACCCGTCGTTCGTGATGAGCGCGTCGTTCTCGAACCAGACGATCGCGCAGCTCGAGATCCACCGGAACCCGGACGCCTACGTCGTGGACGGCAAGCCGACGGTCACGACGCTGCCCAAGCACCTCGACGAGAAGGTCGCGCGGCTGCACCTGGACGCGGTCGGCGCCAAGCTGACCAGTCTCAGCAAGGAGCAGGCCGAGTACATCGGCGTCGACGTGTCCGGCCCCTACAAGCCGGAGCACTACCGCTACTGAGCTGTCCGCGATGAATACCCCCTGAGCCACCCTCCGGCGTGGTGACGGGGGTATTCACGCGTCCGGTCCGACGTTGATGTGCAGTCGTACTCAGCGCAGGGCGATGAGGACGCCGATCGCGAACCCCGCGCCCAGCAGCCAGAGGACCGTCGGAATCCGCAGCCACAAGTTCATCGCGGGGTCCCTGCGAAATCGTGGAGCGCCAGCGCAGCGAATTCGTGGGGTGCGTTCATGCGCTGAAAACCTCCCCGTTGCGGACGGTGATCCGGACGGCCGGGAGCGGCGCGGGTGCCGGGCCGCCGACCACCTTGCCCGTCGCCGCGTCGAACCGGCTGCTGTGGCACGGGCAGTCGATGGTGCCGTCCCCGACGTGATTGACGCGGCAGCCCTGGTGCGTGCACACCGCGGAGAACGCCCGCACGTCCGAGCCGCTGCGGGTGAGCACGACGGCCGGGTCGTCGAGGATCACCCCGCCACCGTCCGGGATGTCGGCGACCTTGGCCAATGGTTGACCCGCGCCACTCGGGGCGTCGCCGTACGCGTTGGCGGCCGTCGTGGGGTCCTTCGCCTTCGCCGCGTCGGTGTTGCGCGCACTGACGTAGCCGGCCACGCCGCCCACCACGACGACGCCCGCGGCAGAAAGGGCGGACCGGCGGGTCACTCCGTCGTCGCTCATGTGAGAGGCAATCCGGATCGCGTGAAGAACCACAGCGCCGACGTCAGCCACAGCACGACGAGAGCGGCGAAGACGAGTCCGCCCAGCACCGGCAGCGTCCAGCCGGGCAGGCCGCGAACCCGCAGCCCCAGCATCTTCGCCGTGTAGGCGCCGTAGAACGCGCAGCCGGTGACGCTGTGGACGAGCACCCGGTTCGAGGTCGTGGCGAAGCCGAGCGACCAAAGGCAATGCAAGGCGACGGGGATGAGCACGATGAACGCCAGCGCGCCGCTCCAGCGATGGAGCGGCGCGACCCAGGTCGGCGCAGCGCCCGCGCCGGGCAGCCGTCCCCACATCCACGAGGCGGTCGTCACCTGGACGACGACGAGAGCAAGAGCCGTCGTGGCCAGCCACGTCTTGAGCTGCAGCATGCCGGAGAAGCCTGCGAGGAACAGCGGTTGCAACGCAGGGTCGTGCTCGCGGCCGTACACGCCCACCGCGACGGCGACGGCGCACCCGGCGAGCAGCACGCCGGCAAGCGCCGCGCGGCTGCGTGGAGATTCGACGACCGTGGCCAATTGCCCACCCCCGAATGCCTGTGCAGTCTGGCCTGTTGTCATAGCCAGGTGCAAGGCTTCCGTCGTGACCGAGCTTGCGAGGTCACGCAGGGGTACCGCACCAGGTCAGCGAGCGACGAAGGAGCGAGCATGACTGATGTTCTTCTGGCGATCGGCACGCAGAAGGGCCTGTTCCTCGGCCGCAGCTCCGATCGCGTCGGGTGGCAGTTTTCCGAGCTCAAGTTCCCCATGAACGCCGTGTACGCGGTCGCGGTCGACGTCCGTGGAGACGGCCCCCGGATCTTCGCCTCGGCGACCAGCGAGCACTGGGGGCCGTCGGTGTTCCACAGCGACGACCTCGGCGAGACCTGGGCCGAGCCGGCCAACGGCGCGATCGCGTTCCCGGACGGCACCGACACCTCGCTCGAGCGGGTCTGGCAGATCGCGCCGTCGCCGACGGAGCCCGGCGTCGTGTGGGCGGGTTCGCAGCCCAGCGCGCTGTTCCGGTCCGAGGACGGCGGCGAGCACTTCACCCTGGTGCGTCCACTGTGGGATCACCCGCACCGCCCGGAGTGGGGGGCGGGCTTCGGCGGGCAGGCCATCCATACCGTGCTGCCACACCCGAGCGATCCGGCCCGGATCGCCGTCGCGATGTCCACCGGTGGCGTCTACCGCAGCGCGGACGCCGGGGCGTCGTGGACGGCGTCCAACACCGGCGTGAAGGTGATCTTCGCGCCCGATCCGTGGCCGGAGTTCGGGCAGTGCGTGCACAAGGTCGCGCGCGACGCAGGCAACCCCGACCGGTTGTTCATGCAGAACCACAACGGTGTGTACCGCAGCGACGACGACGGGCGGAGCTGGAACTCGATCGCCGACGGGTTGCCGACCGACTTCGGCTTCGCGATGGTCGCCCATCCGCGCCGCGCTGACGTCGCGTACAACTTCCCGATCATCGACGGCGGCAACCGGGTGCCGCCCGATCACGCGTGCCGGGTGTTCCGTACCGAGGACGCCGGCGACACGTGGACGGCGCTCACCAACGGCCTGCCGCAACATGACTACTTCGACATCGTGTTGCGTGACGCGATGTGCGCCGACGACGCAGATCCGGTGGGTGTCTACTTCGGCACCCGCAACGGGCAGGTGTTCGCGAGCCCGGACGAGGGCGAGTCGTGGACGCAGCTCGCGGCGCACCTGCCCGGCGTGCTGTGCGTCCGCGCCGCCGTGATCGGGTAGCGCGTTGGCGACGATCGTGCTCCCGGCGGCGTTGCGCCAGTACAGCGGCGGCGTGTCGACGCTCGACGTCGACGCCGGGGACGGCACCGAGCTCGCCGCTGTCCTCGACGCGCTCGACGCCGCGTGCCCCGCACTGTCCCGGCGCATCCGCGACGAGCAGGGCCAGCTACGCCGCTTCGTCAACGTCTACATCGACGGCGAGGACGCGCGCCGGGTCGGCGGCATGACGGCGTCGGTCCCCGCCAGCGCCGAGGTTCTCGTGCTGCCCTCGGTCGCCGGCGGTTGACCGAGCTGCCCCAGCGACGGCGCACCGCGCGGTCAGCCGTAGCGGTACACCGAGGACGACTTGACGAAGCGTGGCAGCAGGCGCGCCGCACCGAATAGTTCGGTCGATATCGCGTGGGATTTGTCCTGAGCCGCCACGATCGGCGGACTTTGGCTGGCCGACGGGGCCGAACGTCCCCTTGCGGGCGGCCGGGCTCGCGGCCATAGTGGCCACCAGCGCGAGCAGGTACCACCGAACGGGGGCAACTCGTCATGGCTGACGGAGAGTGGGACGCGTACGTCGCGGCAACGAGTGAGCAGGTCGGCGACCTCGTCGCGACTACCGACGATGCGGCCGCAGTCGTCGCGGCCGATCCGGACGCCAGCGAAGCGGCAGAACTCGACACTGTCGCGGCGCAGGACGGCGCCTGGGACACGGCGACCGATCAGGCGACCGCAGTCGGTGATACCGCCGACGCCGACTGGAACGCGGAGCAGGCCCAGTCCTGGGCAGACTATGCGGCCGGTAGCGCGGCCCTCGGTCTCGACGACCTTGCCGCGAGCGCGGCGGACACCGCCGATGAATTCGCCGGCTCGGCGGACGAGAGCTATGCGGCAGCCGGGCTGGACGAGAGTTACGTCGTGGCCGACGCGGCAGACACGGCGGCCGCGGTCGAGGACGTGAGCACCGACTACTCCGACGCGTCGACCGACTACTCCGCCGCGTCGACCGACTACTCCGACGCGTCGACCGAATCGTCCGACGCGTCGAGCGAATACTGACTCACCGGCGCGTTCGGTGACCCAGTTCGGCGGGCCGGATCGGCTGTGCGCCGGCGCCACCCGCGAACTCGGCGTCGCGCCCGGCGACGTGCGAACGGCACTGCTGCAAGCGATCCGCGGTCTCAACTTCCGGACCAAGCGGGAGCACTACAGCCAGATCGACGCCGAGCGCGGCTCGAAGCTGCGCGGACTCGCGATGACCCGCGCCTCGATCCCCGCCGCCTTGCACGTCGAGTTGGCACCCTTGGACACCGGAACCACCGTCAGCATCCGAATCGAGGACAGGTGGCCGGTGCTCGCCACCCGCCGCGGCACCGTCGCCAGCTACGCCGACCTGTTCACCGAGGTGCTGGCCGGGCTGGACGCCGCACTCGCGCGGGTCGACCCGCAGGCTGCGGACTCCTTCGCGCAATGGTGGCGCAACCTCGCCGAGCAGGAGATCGTGGCCACCCGCCGGCGCGCGGACAGCAACTCGCGGGTCGAGAAGGTGGTCGCGCGCGGTACGAGCCGGCTGCTCGAGGGGCCGCGGACCGGTCCGACGTCCGCGCTCGCCGACGCCCAGCTCGCGACGGTGACGTTCATGTCGCCGGACTCGACCACCCAGCTACCCGCCGACACCGTCGACGGAATGCTCATGGTCGGACAGCTTGTCGCGTCCCGTCCGGAATCGATGCCACCTAATCTCGTCGCGCAGCTCCAGGCGTCGCTGCTCATGCTCGAGCAGCGCGTGGCGCAACTCGACGCCGGCAATCGAACCGAGGGGCTGACGATCCAGGTCGACACGGGCGCCGTCCCGGTGATCACCTTCATGTTTCAGCAGGCGGCACTGCGCGAGCAGTTGCCGGTGCGGGTGCTGATGCGCTGCACGACCTGCCGGTTGGAGAAGGTGGTGAACCCTGACCTCGCGAAGCTGCGCGAACGCAACCGTCGAGCCCGGGTGTTGTCCACCAGCGTCGGCGCAGTGTTAGGCGTGCATCAGATCAGCCCCTTCATCCTGGTCGGGCGGCTGTCCCAGGTGAAGAAGACGGAGCCGGACTTCATCTGCCCGCGCTGCCAGGGCACCGACGCCGATCAACGCCCGATCACGTTCTGCCCGCGGTGCGGCGAGCGGCTCGACGGCAGCGTGCTGCGCGCGTGCCCGAAGTGCAAACTCGACCTGCGCACGCTGGTGCGCGGCACCGCGGTATGGCACGAGATCCCGCCCGCGGAAGCCATGCCGCCTGCGGCACCCATCCCGCCCGCCACACCCATGCCGGCCGCCCTGCCACCGGACACCGCGCAGCCGCCGGGCTGGTACCCGGACCCCTCCGGCCAGGCCGCGCTGCGGTACTGGGACGGGGCGTCGTGGACCCCGCACGCCGCCAATCGCGAGTGAGGGCAGGACCTCGTTGTCGCGGAGCGGCGCCAGGCTCGGAGCACCCCCCGACCTACTCCCGGCGATCGGCACGCAGAACAGCTGTCCTGCCGAGGTTCTGGTGCTGCCCTCGGCCGCGGGCGGGTGGTCGGCTCAGCCGGCGAGAGCCGTGAACGGTGGTAGGTAGCCGCCGGACTGTCCGGACGCCGTCGGGTGATACGACTGCACGATGTTGCTCCAGTCGACGGAGTGCAGCCACGACCCGGAGTCGCAGATCTCGTGGCCGTTCGCGAACAGCGAGCGGACGTCGGCGAACGCGAAGCCGTGCCGGGCGGCGGCCTGCTGGATGACGCCGTCGAGCACGTTCGCGCCCTCGTTGATCTTGTTGCGCGAGGTGCTGCTCAGCCCGATGCAGTACCAGAGGTCGTGGTAGAAGCGCGGGTAGTCGACGACGACGACCGTGGCGTTGGGCGAGCGGGCGTGGATGCCGTTGTAGGTGGTGTCCAGCCAGCCCGGCAGGTAGGTGCGCGCGGTGTTCTCCGCGGCGTTGACGTCTGCAACGCAGGTGTCGGTGCCGTAGAGGACGCAGTCCTCCATCACGCTCGCGAAGCCGACGTCGTTGCCGCCGATCGTGATGCTGACGAGCGTGGTGGACGAGTTCAGCGCGGACAGCTGGTTCGCGTTGACGTCGGCGGTCGTGGCGCCCGAGCAGGCGACGAACGCGAACGACGACGGCCCGTGCGCGTTCGTCCACAGCTGCGGGTACGCCTTGGTGCTGCGCAGGCACGATCCGCTTTCGGGTGTGTAGCTGCCCGACCCGACGCCGGATGCGTACGAGTCGCCGAGTGCGACGTAGTTGGCGCCCACCGCGGCGGCCGGCGCCGCGCCGACCAACCCCGCGATGGCGATGACGGCGATGCAGACGAACGAGAACGCGACTTTGCGCACTGAGAGCCTCCTAATAGCTGATATGCCGCAATCCGTACCAGGCCGGACCTCAAGCCCGCGTAATGGGACGCATCAGCACCGTCGATCAGCGCAGCGGCGCGAAGGGGCCCTCGTCAGGCGGAGCCGGCGGCCGGGGCGCAGGTGCCGGCTTGCGGAAGTCGGGCGCCGGGACCGGGGGGTGGCCGGCCGGCGGGGCGGGCCACGCCCCGGCGCCGGCGCGTCGGCGTCGCTCGGCGAGCACGCTGAGCAGCAACGCGGGGGTCGGGGTGCCGGGTGGCGGCGGCGGCGCCGTCACTGCCAACACCCGCCGGCGAAGTTCCTCGCCCAGCGCTGACTGCGCCGGGTAGGTCATGTCGTGCGCACGGGTCACGAACTGCCGGGCGCTGAGCGCCAGCCGGTCGTCGAGCCGGTGCAGATCGAGGGACAGTACCCAGGGCTGCAACGGCACCGGCACCCAGTCGGGCAATGGCGCGAGCGCCTGCGGCGACGAGCGCTCGTTCAGCACGACGGTGCCGGCCAGCATGTCGCCGATGCGCTTCTCGCGCGTGCTGGCGCTCATCGTCACCAGCCCGGCGATCGTCGTCAGCGGAAAGAGCAGGCCGGGCTTCTCGAGGACGAACCCGGCGAGCCCCCGGACCAACGCATGGCGCAAGCCGATCGGGCCGCCGTCGTCGCGCACGACCCGCAACCCGAGCGCCAGCTTGCCGACCGTCCGTCCCTGGCTGAGCCATTCGGTGACGATCGGGTAGCCCGCGAGGACGAGGATTGCCTCCAATGTCAGCAACGCCGCGACGGCGGCGGAGTCCGCGCTGCCGGCGATCGCGACGTCGACGAGCGCCAGCACGAAGATGCCGACGACCTGGATCGCCGCGTCTAGGGCCGCGGCGATCACCCGCGAGCCGACGCCGGCCGGCGCGAGCGCGAGCCGCACGCCCTCGCCGGAGACGAGGGCCGGTCCGGTCGGTTCCACCCGCGCAGCCTAATGCGGCTGCACTGCTGTGACTTTGACCCCGCCATGTGCGTTGCCGGGGTCGTCCAGCGCACATGAGAGGGGCGAAGTCGCGGAGGGTCGGCCGTAGACTGCGCCCTACCGTGGACGTCGACACCTTCATCGCGCGGCACGCCGGCGAGTGGCACCGCCTGGACGAACTTGCGGGCCGCCGGCACCTCGGCGGCGCGGAGGCCGACGAGCTGGTGGCCCTGTACCGGCAGGTGGCGACGCACCTCTCGCTCGTGCAGACGCGCGCCCCGGATCCGCAGCTGATCGCCCGGTTGTCCCGGCTGCTCGCAAGAGGCCGGGCGGCGACGATCGGCACCGCACGCACCCGAGGCTGGGCGGCGGTCGCGCGCGGGGTGGTCGTCGACTTCCCGGTGACGCTGTACCGCACGTGGCGCTGGTGGGCCGCCGTCGCGTTCGCGAGTGTCGGGGTGTCGGCCGCGATGATGCTGTGGTTGCGCGAGCACCCCGAGCGGATCAACCGGGTGCTGCCGTCCAACGAGGTGCACGACCTCGTCGACCACGAGTTCAGCGACTACTACTCCGAACACCCGGCGCAGGCCTTCGCCGCCCACGTGTGGACGAACAACGCGCTGGTGGCGGCGTTGTCGCTGTTCCTCGGCATCACGCTGGTGGGGACGCTCTACGTGCTGTGGCAGAACACCGTGAACCTCGGACTGGTCGCCGGCATCATGCTCGGCGCCGGGAAGGGGACGGTGCTGTTCGGCCTGCTGCTGCCGCACGGGATGCTGGAACTCACCGCGGTGTTCGTCGCGAGCGGTGTCGGGCTGCGCACCGGCTGGGCGTGGGTCGCGCCCG
The DNA here is from genome assembly GCA_963797455.1 of uncultured Actinomycetota bacterium. GTDB lineage: Bacteria > Actinomycetota > Actinomycetes > Mycobacteriales > Jatrophihabitantaceae > Jatrophihabitans. Next base: position 685,123 of record CAWCPK010000003.1, read on the forward strand.
GCAACAAGCCGCGCACCGAGTCGCTGGCGGAGGCCGGGCGAATGGCGGGCGTCGCCGCGCTCGGGCTGGCCGGCGTGCTGCTGGTGTCCGGCGTGATCGAGGCGTTCGTGACGCCGTCCGGGCTGCCGACGTGGGCGCGGATCGGGATCGGGGCGGTGGCCGAGGTCGCGTTCCTCGCCTACGTAATCGTGCTGGGCCGGCGTGGGGTGCGCGCGGGCGCGACCGGCGACCTGCCCGAGGCCGAACGCGAGGCCGTCCTCCCCGTCGCCTGATCGGTCAAACCCCCGCGACTTGTCCCGGCCTCGTCGGTGCATGAACGGACGTGGCCGGGACAACTCGGGAGGGGTTACAGCTTGCCGGCTGCTTTCAGGTCGAGGTAGGCGTCCGCGACCTTCGAGGCGAACACGTCGGCGGGCGCGTCCACCACGTGCGCGCCGAGCTTGCCGAGCTGCTCGACGATCGACGCGCGCCGCGCCAGCGTCAGCTCGGCAGCCGCCGCGGTATAGACGTCCGTGGCATCGGAGCGCGCGGCGGCGAGGTGCGCCAGCGCCGGATCGGACGCGGACGCGACGACGACCTCGTGCCGGGCGGCCAGGACGCGGGCGGCGGGCAGCAGCCCGGTGTCCGCGGCGGTGTCGAGCGCGCTGAACAGCACGACCAGCGAGCGCTTCGGAACCTGGCGCAGCACCTCGGCCGCGATCAACTGCGGGTCGGTCTCGACCAGCGCCGGCTCGAGCGGGGCGAGCGCGGCGACGAGACGGGGCAGGACGTCGCGGCCGGCGGCGAGGCCGAGCCGGGCGCGCACTGCGATGTCGGCCGCGACCAACGCGACTCGATCCCCGGCCCGCGCCGCGAGCGCCCCGAGCAGCAGGCACGCGTCGAGGGCGGCGTCGAGGCGCGGTTCGTCGCCCAGCCGGGCCGCCGACGAGCGGCCGGTGTCGATGGCCAGCACGATGTGCCGGTCGCGCTCGGGGCGCCAGGTCCGGACGACGAGATCGCGCGATCGCGCCGTCGCCCGCCAGTCGATCGCCCGCACGTCGTCGCCGATCACGTAGGTGCGCAGGGAGTCGAACTCGCTGCCCTGCCCGCGCTGGCGGATCAGCACCGCGCCGTCGATCTGGCGCAGCCTGGACAACTTCTCGGGCAGGAAGCGGCGCGAGCCGAACGCGGGCAGCACCTGCACCGTGCCCGGGGTGGTGAGCTGTCGCTGCCGCGCCGCCAGCCCCAGCGGCCCGCGCGAGCGGATCGTCACCCGTCCGCCGAGGCGTTCGCCGCGCCGGGTCGGGACGAGCGCGGTGCGCACCCGGCGCCGCTCGCCGGCCGGCACCGCGACCTGCTGGCTGCGCGGCGTCGCGCCCGCCGACGGCACCCACGCGTCGCGCACTGTGCCGCGCAAGGTGCGGCTGCCCGCGTTGGCGATCGTCAGGACGGTCTCGCCGCGTTCGTGCAGGCGGACCGGCGAGCTCGGCTCGCGGCGCAGCCGCAGCCCGGCGATCCGCGCGGCGAGCGCGAGGTCGGCCGCGGTCAGCGCCGCAAGCCCCGCGGCGTAGGTCAGCACCGCGGCCGCCGACCACGCCGCGAGCAGCAGCCCGAGCGCGGCCAGCGCGACGAGCCGTCCGGTCAGCACCATGGCGACGCGGGGGCAGGCACCGACGCGAGGACGGTCTCGAGCACCCCGTCGACCGTGACGCCCTCGAGCTCGGCCTCGGGCCGCAGCTGGATGCGATGCCGGAACGTCGGGCGGGCAAGTGACTGCACGTCGTCCGGCGTCACGAACTCGCGCCCGGACAGCCACGCCCAGGCGCGCGAGGTGGCGAGCAGTGCGGTTGCCCCGCGCGGCGAAACCCCGAGCGCGGCGGACGGAGCTGCCCGGGTGGCGCGGGCGAGTTCGACGATGTAGCCGAGGATCGCCGGATCGACACGCAACGCCCGCACCTCGGCGGTGGCGGCGGCGAGATCGGCCGCCGACGCGACGGCGCCCAACCCGGCAGCGGCGAGATCGCGCGGGTCGAAACCGGCGGCGTGGGCTGCGAGCACCCGCGTCTCGGTGTCCCGGTCGGGCAACGGCATCATGACCTTGACGAGGAACCGGTCCAGCTGCGCCTCGGGCAGCGGATAGGTGCCCTCGTACTCCACCGGGTTCTGGGTGGCGATCACGCAGAACGGGTCGGGCAACGGGTGCGGGGCGCCGTCGACGGACACCTGCCGCTCCTCCATCGCCTCGAGCAACGCCGACTGGGTCTTGGGCGGGGTCCGGTTGATCTCGTCGGCGAGCAGCAGGTTGGTGAACACCGGCCCTTCGCGGAACACGAAGCGGCTCGTCCCGGTGTCGTAGATCAGCGAGCCGGTGACGTCGCCGGGCATGAGGTCGGCGGTGAACTGGATGCGGGTCGTCGTCAGGTCGAGGGCGGCCGCCAGGGCCCGTACCAGCAGCGTCTTCGCCACGCCTGGGACACCCTCGATGAGAACGTGCCCCCGGCACAACAGGCCGATGAGCAGCCCGGTGACCGCGGCGTCCTGCCCGACCACCGCCTTGGCTATCTCGGCCCGCAGCCGGATCAGTCCGTCCCTTGCGACCGTGCTCATGTCATCCCTTCTGTCGATCCGCCCAGAGCGGACTCCAGCCCGTCGAGTTCGTGCGCCAGGCGCATCAGGCCGGCGTCGTCGGGCGGCGGCGGGCCGGCCAGCAGCGCGACCACCTCCGCCGGCGGGCGGGCGAGCAGCGACGCGACCGCGACGCCGACCTGCTCGGCGCGCCGCGCGCGGCGGCAGGCCGAGCCGGCGGCCCAGCCGCCTCACCACCGAGGCACGCAGTGCGCTCGCGGCCCGGTCCCGCGCGCCGGCCCGCGCGTACAGCCGGCCGTGCCCCTCGACCACCTCGGCCGACCGCACGACGACAGGCAGCGGCTCCGACACCACGCTGCCCAGCCGCCGGGCCCGCCAAACGGCGAGCAGCGCACCCACCACGAGCAGCCACCAGAACACCCGGTAGGCACCTGACGGGAACAGGTCCCAGACGGAGGCAGACCCGGAACCTGCGGTGTCGGCACCGGGCAGCAGCCACACCACCGCGGTGAGCCGCCTGCTGTCGGTGATCGCGTTGATGTCGAGCGCGGCGACCCCGCGCTTCGCAAGCTGATCGTTGCGCAGCAGGCCGGCCGAGCCGAGCACGGCAAGGCGCGGCGTGACGAGCAGCCCGCCGCCGTAGCAGCTCGTGGCGCCCGTCTCGCCCGGCAGGTAGCTGATCGTGTCGTCCGGCAGGGCTGCCCGCCCCGCGGCGGATGCGCCCGGGTCGGAGCAGAACGGGAAATCGGACGGGACGCCGCGCCCGTCCGGCTCGAGGCCGGCCGCGATCGCCCGCGCGGCACGGGTACCCGGCGCCACCAGCACCAGCCGTGCCGCCCGGCCGGCGAGCTCGTGCAGCTGCTGGTCCGAGTACTCGTCCGGCGCGATGACGACGAGCGCGCCGCTCGCTCCGCTCGCGAGCGCCGTGCTGAGGCTGCTCGTGGACGTGACGGCGACCCCGTACCGGCCGAGCACCCGGACCAGCGCCTTGCTGCCGTCCTTGTGCGTCGATGCCGGGTCGAGCGGGCGGCCGGGTCCGTCGGACAGGGTCCCGACCAGGACGGCGCCCACCGCGACGACCGCCGCGAACCCGACCCAAAGCCGGGCCTGGGCCCAGAACGGCCGGACGAGCGGCGCTGCCGAAACCTCCGGCCGGGCCGCGACCTGGGTGCTCACAGTGCGCACGGTGGTCATCGCGGGACGGCCAACCCGTCGTCACCCGCGCCCATGGTGATCCGCGCGGACCGCACGGCGTCGGCCGCGGATCTCGCGTGCGCGACGTCGGCGTCGGACGCCTCCCGACCGCCGAACCAGACCTCGTCGAAGGCTGCCGTCGCGGTCCGCAGCTCGGCCGCCGCGTCCGGCAGCAATGGGCCGGCCTCGCGTGCCGTCGCCGCGCCGGTCCGGCCCGGTCGCGGCGGCAGCACCCCGCGCTCCTCGATCGTTGCGACGGCAGCGCGCAGCCACTCGCGCAGCGCCTCGGCGCGCCGTCCCTCGGCGGCCAGCTGCGCGGCGATCCGCCGGTGATCGCGCGCCGCGACGACCGCGAGCGGATCGAGCTCGCCGGTGACGCCGAGCGACCGCGACCGGGCCGGGGCGCCGGCCCGCACCGCGAAGACGATCGCTACCGCGAGGACCGCCACCAGCACGATGAGCAACGCGTGGGAACCCCCGCCGCCGCTGAACAGGTCCCCGAGGCGCCGTCCGATCCAGTGCAGGACGCGGCTCGTCAGGCCGGGGTCGTCGCGGTGGTACTCGCGGTGGTCGAGCTCGTCCTCGGCGGCCTGCTGCGCCGAGCCGCCGCCGACCGCGCCGCCGCCAGGACCAGCCCTCACCATGCGCCGGCGGCCGGCAGCGCCGCACCGGCGACGTGCGGGGCGGTCGGTATCGAGAGGACGATGTCCATGCCCTCCTTGCGCATCCGCAGGTCGCTGTAGATCAGGACGTCGATGGCGGCCCCGATGGGCTGGAGCAGCGCGGCCGACAGGATGGTGCCGACCGCCAGGATCGTCACGTAAAGCGCGGGCTGCGACACCGACGGAGACTCGTCGAAGGGGTTCGTCGACGAGATGTAGGAGGCGAGCGCCTGGAACGGCAGCGAGATCAACACGCCGAGGACGGAGGTCAGCACCCAACCGAGCGCCCGGATGCCCCAGACCCGCCAGAACATCCCGCGGACCAGCGCGACCGACCGGCTCAGTGCGGCACGCACGCCGGTGCGTTCGAGGACGAGCGCGGGGGAGGCCACCGCCCAGATGCCCCACAGCCAGACGCCGCCTACGAGGCATGCGGCGAGCCCTGCGCCTTCGCCCACGGTCACGACCATGCCCAGCCCGACCAACGCCCAGACCCGCCGGCCGACGCGGTGCAGAGACTCGCGTGCGGAGATTCGCGTGCCGAGGAGGTCGCGGCTGAACATCGGCGCAAGCAGTCCGGTGAGCACTGCGCCGAACAGGACGCCGAGCAGCAACGCTGCGATGGTGGCGATCGTGACGGCATCCTTCGACTCGATCGTCGCGTACGCCAGCCACGCACCCAGGCCGGCACGCACGACCGCGAACGGGATGGCGATCGCGAGCGCGGCGCGGGCATTGCGCCATACGAGGTGCACCGCGCCGTCGAGGATCTCGCTCACGCCGAGCGGACGGAGCGGCGCGGGCCGTGGAGCCGTCATGCCCCCTCCGTCGCCGGTCGCACGAGCGGTGCGGCGCTCATCGGTGCCCTCGCAAGCTCGGTCACGCTCCCTCCTTCGTCGGCCGGCTGTTCGTGCCATCTTGCCTGCCCGGGCCGGATTGGCACGCGGGAGATCCACGGCAGATCCACACCTGCACAGCTGCGGGGTGACACCATGGGCGCGTGAAACCCCGCGTTCTCGTAGTCGACGACGACTCCGCGCTCGCCGAGATGCTCGGCATCGTCCTGCGCACCGATCAGTTCGAACCCGTTTTCGTCGCGGACGGGTCGCGTGCGCTGCAGGCCTTCCGGGAGACGAAGCCGGACATCGTGCTTCTCGACCTCATGCTGCCGGGCATGTCCGGCGTGGACGTGTGCCGCGCGATCCGCGCCGAGAGCGGCACGCCGATCATCATGCTCACCGCGAAGACCGACACGGTCGACGTCGTTCTCGGCCTCGAGTCCGGTGCGGACGACTACGTGATGAAGCCGTTCAAGCCGAAGGAGCTCGTTGCGCGGATGCGCGCGCGGCTGCGCCATCACGAGGACATCGCCAGCGAGACCCTGACGATCGGACCCGCCGACTCGCCCGTCGAGATCGACGTGCAGGCGCACCAGGTGCAGCGCGAGGAAAAGGCGATCGCGTTGACGCCCCTCGAGTTCGATCTGCTGGTCGCGCTCGCCCGCAAGCCGCGGCAGGTGTTCACCCGCGAGGTGTTGCTCGAGCAGGTGTGGGGTTATCGGCACGCTGCCGACACCCGGCTCGTGAACGTGCACGTGCAACGACTGCGCGCGAAGGTGGAGCGCGACCCCGAGCGCCCCGAGGTGGTGCTTACCGTGCGCGGAGTCGGCTACAAGGCCGGCCCGGCGTGAGCGGGCTCGTCACGTGACCGACCTTGCGAGGTCACCGGCTGGCAGAGCATCTGGAGCGCGGCCGACCAAGGAGGCCGCGTGTTGAGCGCGCCGGTCGGGGAGCGGATCGGTCCCGCCGTACGGCGCCGGAGCGCAGCGTTCGGCCACGCTCTGAGCACCTGGGTGCGGCGCGGGCTCGAACGGGCGGGTGACTCGTGGCGTCGCTCGCTGCAGTTGCGCGTCGGGGCCACGACGGTGGTCGTCACCGGTGTCGTCGTTGTCGTCATCGGCCTCTTCCTCGTCGACAAGGTGGCCGGCGGCGTCCTGCGCGCGAAGCGCGACGCGGCCGTCGACCAGGTGAAGGTCGGCCTTCCGTTCGCCAAGACCGCGTTGCAGGACGCCGACCCGCACCTGCTCGACACCGTCGCCGAGGCGCGGCAACAGATCGCGGCGAACCCGGGCGGCGGCTCGAGCGCGGGCACGTTCAGCGTCGTCGTCGCGTCGCCGTTCGGCGGGGCGGGCTTCGACGCCGACGCGGCCACGATCCCGGACGGGCTGCGCGATGTCGTGCGGCAGGGCAACCTGGCCGTCCAGTACGCGCCGGTGCCGCCGTCGACGTCCTCGACGGCGCTGGTGAGCGGGCTGATCGTCGGTGAGCCGGTGCAGGCCCGCAGCGGCTTGTTCGAGCTGTACTACCTGTACCCGCTGACCGCGGAGCGGCAGACCATCGACCTCGTCCACCGGACCGTCCTGCTCGCCGGCATCGCGCTGGTCGTCCTCGTCCTCGTGATCGCGCTGATCGTCACCCGGCAGGTCGTGCGGCCACTGCGCGTGGCGGCCGAGACCGCCGGCCGGTTGGCGGCCGGGGACCTGTCCAAGCGCATCGCGGTGCGCGGCAGCGACGACATCGCCCGGCTCGGCAAGTCGTTCAACGACATGGCCGACAGCCTGCAGCGCCAGATCCGCAGGCTCGAGGAACTGTCCCGGCTGCAACGTCGGTTCACCAGCGACGTCTCGCACGAGCTGCGGACGCCGCTGACCACGATCCGGATGGCCGTCGAGTACCTGCACGGCAGTCGCGCCGGATTCCCGCCCGAGCTCTCCCGCGCAGCGGAGCTGCTGCACACCGAGCTCGACCGCTTCGAGTCGCTGCTCGCCGACCTGCTCGAGATCTCGCGCTACGACGCGGGCGCGGCGCACCTCGACTCCGAGTCGGTCGACATCCGGGGCGTCGTGGCGGCCGGCGTAGAGGCGAACCGGATGCTCGCCGAACGGCACGGCAGCGAGATCATCGTGCACGAACCTGACGTTGCGGTGAGCGTCGACATGGATTCCCGGCGCGTGGAACGGATCCTCCGTAACCTCGTGGGCAATGCACTTGACCATGGCGAGGGCAAGCCGGTGGCGATCACGATCCGCCACGACGACGACGCGGTCGCGATCACGGTTCGCGACCATGGTGTCGGTCTGCGTCCCGGCCAGGCAGGCTTGGTCTTCAACCGCTTCTGGCGTGGCGACCCGTCGCGCAGCAGGCTCACCGGCGGTACCGGCCTGGGCCTCGCCATCGCGCTCGAAGACGCGCGGCTGCATGACGGCTGGCTGCAGGCGTGGGGCGAGCGCGGGCGGGGCGCGCAGTTCCGGCTCACGCTCCCGCGGCAGGCCGGGCACACGCTGATGCACTCGCCGCTGCCGCTCGTCCCTGACGACGTGGACGAGGACGAGGAATGAGTCGCGCAGCAAGCGCGTTGGTTGCCATCCTGCTCCTGGCGGGGTGCACGGGCGTGCCGTCGTCGTCCTCGCCGGAGGTCGTCGAGGCGCTGAGTTCCGGCCCGCCCGGCTCCGTGCTGCCGCCCGCCCCGCATCTCGACGGCGACCCACGGACCATTGTCCTGTCGTTCTTGGACGCGAACGCGACGACGGCCGGCAACCACAACACGGCACGCGAGTATCTGACGCCCGCGGCGAGCAACCGGTGGTCCGACACCAGCGCCACCGTCATCGCGAACGACTACTCGGTCAGCACCTACAACCCGAGCAACCGGACGGTCGTCGTCTATGGCCGGGTGCTCGGCACGTTGAGCGTGGACGGCATCTACACGCCGTCCTTGCTGGGCGACGGCGAGGGCGGCGAGAAGCAGTCGTTCGTCTTCACGCTCGCGAAGGCGGGCGGGCAATCGCGCATTTCGAGGCTGCACACCGGGTTGCTGCTCAGCGACGACCAGTTCCGCGACACCTACCGCCAGCAGGTCTTGTACTTCTACGACATCGCCGAGGATTCGCTCGTGCCCGATGTGCGGTGGAGCGCGCTCGACGACCGCACGCAGCTTGCCAAGTGGTTGCTCACGCAGATCGTCAACGGGCCGCGGCCGGAGCTGCAGAATGCCCTCACCACGGACACCATGCCGGCGAAGGCCGATGCCCGGCAGATCACCGTCCAGCTCGGCAGCCCGACCGTGATCGAGATTCCGGGAAGTAGCGGGCTCGACCCGGCTGTCCGGGACCGGCTGGCCGCGCAGCTGAGCCAGACCCTGCTCGAGACGCTCGCCGGCCGCGACATGTCGATCACCGACAGAGGGGTGCCGGTCCTGATCCGGGCGGCCGGGAGCGACCGGTTCAAAGCATCGGACTTCAGCGCGACCGGTCCGGCGATCCCGGCGCCGAAGGTCTACTACCTCGACAACGGGCGGATCCGCGACGACAGCGGCAAGGCGCTCACCGGGGAGGCCGGCGACGGCACCTTCTTCCTCAGCTCGTTCGCGATCAGCCAGGCGCACGCGGGCGGACCGCTGCTCGTCGCCGGTATAGCCGGCTCGGGGACCGTTGCGCGGCTCGAGGTGGGGACCCAACACGGCGGGCTGCACCAGACCTCGCTGCGTGGGCCGCTGTCCCGGCCCGCGTTCGTCCCGGGCCGCAACGAGGTGTGGGTCGGCGTCGGGTCGCGGATCTACCGGGTGAGCGTCGACGATTCGAGGGCCCGGGTGCAGCGGGTGCCGACCCTGGCGGGGGGTGGTCGGATCCTCGCGATGCGGCTGAGCCCGGAGGGCGTGCGCATTGCCATCGTGATCCAGGGCGCCGGCGGGCTGGCGCAGCTCTACATCGGCTCGGTCGTGCGCGGCGCCGGGGTGCCCCGGGTGGACAGCCTCAAGCCAGTCAGCCCGGAAGGCGTGGTCGTCAAGGACGTCGCCTGGCTGGATTCGTCCAAGCTGTTCGCGATCGGCGAGCTCGTGGGGTCACAGGACGCGAAGACCTTCGAGACCGGGGTGGACGGGACGGACTGGACGAACACGGCGATCAACCTGTCGGCGCCGCCGGACAGCGTCACCGCCGCGACGTCCTCGAATGTGTGGGTGTCGGCGAACGGCTACGTCTGGAAGCAGAGCGGCAACTCGTGGGTAAGCCCCGGCCCCACCGGCCAGACCCCGGGCAACGCCCCGGTGTATCTGGAATAGCGAACGCTCGAAGGCGACCGTTCTCACCCGCCGTTCTGGGTGGTCACCTACTCCCTTGATCGCCTTGATCGCTTTCCTCACCTGGCGTCCACAGGGCTTGTCGGAATTGGCACGCTGTCCACAGGGCGGCTCGATTGCCCCCGTCGCGTCGTCCGGTTCGTGCACGGTTGGGCCATGTCCGCCGTCGCCGCCCTCGTCGATCTCGTCCTGCCACGCAGCTGCGTCGGCTGCGGCAGCCACCTCGGGGTGCTGTGCCCGCGCTGCGTTCCACACCTGCCGGCGCTGCGCGCGACCTCCGGCGCCTGGGCGGCAGCGGCTTATGACGGCGCGGTCCGGACGGCGCTGCTGGCGTACAAGGAGCGGGGGCGGCGCGATCTTGCGGCACCGCTCGCCGGGCTGCTCGCCCGCGCCGTCGGGGCGGCGATCGCGGCCGAGCGCAGCCCGCCGGGCACGGCGGTACTGGTCCCGGTCCCGTCGGCCCGGTCAGTGGCGGCCGCGCGGGGCGGCGACCACGTCCTGCGGCTGGCCCGCCGCGCGGCGCCGGCCTGCGGCGTCCGGCTGGCCCGGGACGCCCTGACCCTGACCCGGTCGGTACGCGACTCCGCCGGCCTCGGCTCGGCGGAGCGCTACGCGAATCTGGCGCACGCGATCACCGCCAGACCGGCCCCGCAGGGCGTCGCGGCGATCATCGTGGACGACATCGTCACGACTGGCTCGACCTTGCGGGAGGCGCGCCGCGCGCTCGACGCCGCGGGCTGGGCGGTGTTGGGCTCGGCCGTCGTCGCTGCTACCCCGCGGCGCACCGGCGGCGAGTTTGCACTCCCACTGGCAGAGCACAGGGACACGGTCTAGCGTGAGAACGACCTGACCGATAGGCGAGTCTCGGCCCAACACACGGGCCTCGAGCCCTCCGTGTGCCGGCCGAACGCCCGAGCATGGTGGAGGTCGCATGGAAACTGTCGCGGGCAGCATGGAGATCGTCGTCCGAGGCCGCAACGTCGTCATTCCCGATCACTATCGGCAGCACGTCGCTGAAAAGCTCGCGAAGCTCGAGCGTTACGACCACAAGATCATCCGAACCGACGTCGAACTCCAGCACGAAAAGAACCCGCGACAGAACGGCAGCTGTCAACACATCGAGATCACCTGCCGCACCCGGGGGCCGGTGGTGCGCAGTGAGGCATGCGCCGAGGACTTCTACAAGGCCCTCGACCTGGCTGCCGACCGGCTCGAGCGGCGGTTCCGGCAGGCCGCGGATCGACGGCGTGTCCACCACGGCCGGCGCACGCCGCGCTCGGTTGCCGAGGTGACGGCGGCGCTTCCCACGGCCGGCCCCGAGTCGGCCGAGCCCGCGGAGCTGAGCGAGGCACCCGAGGGACCCGGACGCATCGTCCGCGAGAAGGAGCACCCGGCCAAGCCGATGTCGGTCGACCAGGCGCTGTTCGAGATGGAGCTCGTGGGGCACGACTTCTATCTGTTCAGCGACGCGGACACCGGTCGCGCGAGCGTGGTCTATCGCCGGCACGCCTACGACTACGGCATCATCCGCTTGACGCCGTAGGCCGATCTCCGTCCAGCCCGCCCTTATGCGTACTTCGGGTTGATGAGTGCGTAGCGGATCTCGTCACTGAAGGTGCCGTCGGGATTGCGCAGCCGACGCTTGCGGACGCCGTCGCGCTCGAAGCCGGCGGCAGCGGCAGCACGCAGCGAGGCCTCGTTCCCGACCTTCGCGCCGAGTTCGAGGCGCGCGAAGTCGGCGGGTCCGAACGCCCACGGCACCAGCAGCCGCAGCGCCCGGGCGGCGTAGCCGCGCCCGCGGAACGCCGGATGCACGACGTAGCCGATCCCACCGACCTGCGGCGGCCCCGGTTTGCGCAGCCGCAGCGAGCCCGCCACCCGCCCGGTGGCGACGTCCACCATCGAGAACGCCGCGACACCCCCGACGAGCCAGGTGAGCCCCGCGTGCGCGGCCATCCGACGGACCTCGTCCGGCGGGTGCGCCGCGCCCGCGAAGCTCCAGCGCACCGTGAGCTCGTCGTCGGCCTCCGCCAGCGCGGGCGCGTCCTCGGCCCGCATGCCGCGCAACTGCAGAACACCGTCCGAGAGGCCGCCCGGCGGTGGCGGCGCGAAGGCGTACGGCACCGGGCCGGGCGGGTCGCCCGGCAGCAGCGTGAAGCGGGCGAGGTCACCGCGCAACGGTGGCACGGCTCCGGCTCCGGCGCTCGCCACGCCCTCGCGCGAGACTCCCTCGAACCGAAACCCTGCGGCGAGCGCCGTCCGCACCGAAGCCAGGTTCCGGACGTCGCACATGAGGCGTACCCGGGGCAGCCCGAGCGCGAAGCCCCAGCCGCTCAGGACGGCACTCGCCTCGGCCGCGTAGCCGTTGCCGCGGGCGTCCGGCGCGATCCAGTAGCCGACCTCAGGGTCGGCGGTGAGCCGAAGCGCGGCCGAACCCGACCAGCCGCTCGGCTGACCGCTCGACTACCGCACAGCCGAGCCCGGTCCCGTCGCCGCGACCCTCGTGCCCGATGTCGGTGACGAAGCGCGCCGCGTCCTCGCGGGTGTAGGGGTCGGGAAGCGCCAGGAACTCGTGCATGGTCGGATTCCCCATGATCGCGTGCACCCGTTCGGCGTCCTCGACCCGCCAGCGCCGGAGCACGAGCCGCTCGCCGGTCAGCTCCACGTCGTCGAGTTCGACGCCGTGGAACTGCCCCATGCGATCAGCTTGCCAGAGCCAGTTCGCCGGCGTTCTGGGCCTGGTAGCGGGCAGTTCGGCAAGTGGCCGCAGGACGAACCCGATCAGGCCCGTACCATGACCGGCGTGGTTCTAGCCAAGCTTCTGCGCGCCGGAGAACGGAAGCAGGTCCGGCGGTTCTCGTCGATCGCCGAACACATCGAGACCCTCGAGGACGACTACGTCGACCTGACCGATGCCGAACTGCGCGCGCTCACCGACACGTTCAGGGAGCGGCTCGCCGACGGCGAGACGCTCGACGACCTGCTGCCGGAGGCGTTCGCCGTCGTCCGCGAGGCGGCGCGACGCACGCTCGGCCAGTTCCACTACAAGGTGCAGCTGATGGGCGGCTGCGCGCTGCACCTCGGCAACATCGCCGAGATGAAGACCGGCGAGGGCAAGACGCTGGTCTCGACGCTGCCCGCCTACCTCAACGCGCTGGCCGGCGACGGCGTGCACGTGGTCACCGCCAACGACTACCTGGCCAGCCGCGACGCCGGACTGGATGGGCCGCGTGCACCGCTTCCTCGGCCTGACCGTCGGCAAGATCCTCAACGACCTGCCGCCCGAGCAGCGCCGCGCCGCCTACGACTGCGACATCACCTACGGCACGAACAACGAGTTCGGCTTCGACTACCTGCGCGACAACATGGCGTGGTCGCTCGACGATCTCGTCCAGCGCGGTCACCACTACGCCGATCGTCGACGAGGTCGACTCCATCCTCATCGACGAGGCGCGCACCCCGCTGATCATCAGCGGCCCGGCCGAGGAGAACCAGCGCTGGTACCTCGAGTTCGCGCGGATCGCGCCGCGGCTGAAGCGGGACGAGCACTACGAGGTCGAAGAGGGCAAGCGCACCGTCGCCGTCACCGAGGAGGGCGTCGCCTTCGTCGAGGACCAGCTCGGCATCGACAACCTCTACGAGGCGGCGAACACCCCGCTCGTCGGCTACCTGAACAACGCGCTGAAGGCCAAGGAGCTGTTCAAGCGCGACCGCGACTACATCGTCACCGACGGCGAGGTCCTCATCGTCGACGAGTTCACCGGCCGCGTGCTGCACGGCCGGCGCTACAACGAGGGCATGCACCAGGCGATCGAGGCCAAGGAGAGGTGTGCAGATCCAGCAGGAGAACCAGACCCTCGCGACGATCACGCTGCAGAACTACTTCCGGCTCTACGAGAAGCTCGCCGGGATGACCGGCACGGCGCAGACCGAGGCGAACGAGCTCCACCAGACCTACAAGCTCGGCGTGGTCCCGATCCCGACCAACCATGCCGATGATCCGCGACGACGAGACCGACCTCATCTACAAGACCGAGGACGCGAAGTTCGCCGCCGTCATCGACGACATCGCCGAGCGGCACGAGAAGGGCCAGCCGGTGCTGGTCGGCACGGCGAGCGTCGCGAAGTCCGAGCGGCTGTCGTCGCTGCTGCTGCGCAAGGGCATCCCGCACGAGGTGCTCAACGCCAAGCAGCACGCGCGTGAGGCGGCGATCATCGCCAACGCCGGGCGCAAGGGCGCGGTCACGATCGCGACGAACATGGCCGGCCGCGGCACCGACATCATGCTCGGCGGCAACCCGGAGTTCGTCGCCGACATCGCGCTGCGCGAGCGCGGCCTCAGCCCGGACGAGACGCCGGAGGAGTACGAGGCGGCCTGGCCGGACGCGCTCGAGACGGCGAAGGCCGACGCGGCCAAGGAGCACGAGGAGGTCGTCGAGCTCGGCGGCCTGTACGTGCTGGGCACCGAACGGCACGAGTCGCGCCGCATCGACAACCAGCTGCGCGGCCGCGTCCGGCCGGCAGGGCGACCCGGGCGAGTCGCGTTTCTACCTCTCCCTCGGCGACGACCTGATGGTCCGGTTCAACGGCGAGCGGGTCGCGGCGATGATGAACCTGCTGCGGCTGCCCGAGGACGTCCCGATCGAGGCGAAGATGGTCTCGAAGGCGATCCAGTCGGCGCAGACGCAGGTGGAGCAGCAGAACTTCGAGATCCGCAAGAACGTCCTCAAGTACGACGAGGTGATGAACAAGCAGCGCACCGTCGTCTACGAAGAGCGGCGCCAGGTGCTGCGACGGCGCTGATCTGTCGGACCAGATCCGGCCGATGATCTCGGATGTGATCACCAGCTACGTCGAGGGTGCAACGGCGTCCGGCTACCCGGAGGAGTGGGACCTCGAAGGGCTTTGGACCGCGCTCAAGACGCTGTACCCGATCTCGCTGACCATCGACGAGGCGATCGAGCAGGCCGGCGGCGAGAAGGCCGACCTCACCCGCGAGTTCCTCCTCGAGGAGCTGGTGGCCGACGCCCAAGCCGCGTACGACCAGCGCGAGGAGGATCTCGGCGCCGAGGTGCTGCGCGAGCTCGAGCGGCGGGTGCTGCTGTCGGTGCTCGACCGCAAGTGGCGCGAGCACCTCTACGAGATGGACTACCTGCAGGAGGGCATCGGGCTGCGGGCCATGGCGCAGCGCGACCCGCTCGTCGAGTATCAGCGCGAGGGATTCGACATGTTCGCGGCGATGATGGACGCGATCAAGGAGGAGTCCGTCGGGTTCCTGTTCAACCTCGAGGTGCAGGTCGACGACGAGGGTGGCGCGCCGGCCGCGCCGGCGCCGCCGTCGCTCGAGAAGGCGGCAGCTCCCTCGGTGGAGCCGGTGCAGGCCGACGAGGGCGCGCCCAAGCTGGACCTCGCGCTGCTCGAGGCCGCGCAGCACGAGCGCGAGGACGAACTCGAACACGATGCGAGTGGCAACGGCAAGCCCAGGATCAACGCGAAGGGCCTCGACCGGGTGGGCGGTGAGAAGCCGTTGATCTACAGTGCGCCGGAGCTCGGTTCGGATGCACCCGCCGTGCAGACCAGTGGCGGCGAGAAGGCCGGGAGCCAGTCGGCCACCGCGCGCCGGCAGCAGTCGCGGCAGAACCCGAACCGCGGCAGCCGCGGCAACAAGAGCAAACGCAAGCGCTGAGGGGCCGTCAGCCGAGTTGGAGGCGGGTGCAGCGCCAGCGTCCGTGGTGCTCCTCGAGCCGCATGGCGATCGCGCGTACTCGGCGACCGGTCTCGACGGTCGCGCACAGTTCAGCGACGCCGACCGCGGGCTCGGCCACCCGCATCGAGCGGACGACCGCGCGGTGCAACCAGTGCGGCGTCCGGGTCTGTGCGGCACGCTCGAAGTCGGCGCCCAGCCCGCGGCTGACCGACGGGCTGAGCAGCGCGGCGAGTTGCTGCAGCGGCCGGTGCCCGGCTGCCGTCTCGATCATCCCGATCAGTAGCCGGCGGCCCCACGGACCCGGATCCGGCATCCCGCGCGGCCGCGGCGGCCGCGGTCGCCACACCGCGGGGCGCACCGGGGGCCGTTCGAAGGGAAGGCGCCGATCGAGCGGCCCGTACAGCGGGCGGGCGTCGGGGAGTTCGTCGTCGAAGGGCGGTTCGCGCCGGGGCGCGGGCCGCACGACGACGGGTCGGGGCGCGCTCCGGAGCAGAGTCAGCGCGGCGCTCATCGCATGCCCTCGCTGCGCTCGGGGTGTGGATTCGCGGCGCCGTTCGGGGCGGCCAAGACCTGGCCGGGCAGAATGAGCGACGGATCGTCGCCGATCACGTCGTCGTTCGCCGCGTACCACCGCGGCCACTCCGCTGCGATCTGCGCGGCTGTCGTTCCGGGACCGAGGCGGCGGGCGGCGATCAACCACAACGAGTCACCACGCCTGACCCGGACGCCCCTTGCCTGCGATCCCTGCGGCCCGGCGGCGCCCGTGCCCGGCCGGCTTGCCACACCGCCGCCGGGCCGTCCCGTGGGAGAGGTCGGCGCGATCTGCGACGGGCGTGGACGGGCGCCGCGCGCAGGTCGCGACGGCGCGTCGGACGGCCAAACCGGCACCGGTATCGACGTCGGAGTCGATCGCGGCGTCCGCGCGCCGACCGCCGGCCGGTGCGCAGGCGGCGGCGGCCCGTCGGAGTCCGGAGCGGCCGGATCGACCGGCCACGCCGGCACCGGCAGCGCCGTCAATGCCGCCGGTGCCGTCGGTGCCGTCGGTGCCGTCGGTGCGCGGGCCGCTGGTGCCGCTGGTGCCGCTGGTGCCGCTGGTGCCGCAGTGTGTTGCGTAGCGGGCGGCGTGGCACTCGCGGCGGCGGGGGCCAGCAGCACGCCGAGGCTCGCGGAACCGGCGACCAGCCGCGCAACGGCGCGGGGCAGCAGCCGCCGGCCCAGCACGGTCGCGATCCGCCCGGCGGTTCCGGGCAGCCGACCGCCCGCCGCCGCGAGTATGCCGAGGGCCAGCCACGCCGCCGCCAACCACAGCCCGGCGGCGGCTGCGGCCGCCAGCGCGGTGTCCGTCCCCACCCGTCCCAGCCAGGCTCGGGGTGCGACGAGATCGCGGCCCAGCGCGCCGAACTGCGGCCTGCCGAGCACGAGCTCTGCCGCGTCCGCGGCGAGGAGGCCGCCTGCCGCGATCACGCGCCGGTACATGTCGGTATCCTTCGTTTGCTTCCGTTTGCATGTATAAGCGTCCAGTGACCGCCGAGTCAAGAGATGCGCTGGTCTGTGGACAAACCAGGCGGAGCGCCCAGCGGGCGCAATGGCGCCTCGCCGCCTGCCTCCGGGCGCGGCAAGATCGGGCGATGCGATGGGACGCGCTGTTCGACGACCTCGAGGCCCAGGCCGCCGCACTGCAACAGGCCGAGCGTGCCGCCGAGGTCGAGGAACGCGCGCGCGGCGAGGTCGGCGCGCTGGGGCTGCTCGACCGCGCCCGCGCCGCGATCGGAACGCCGCTTCGACTTCGGACGCGCGGCGGCCTCGCGGTGA
This sequence comes from uncultured Actinomycetota bacterium, assembly GCA_963797455.1. Classification (GTDB taxonomy): domain Bacteria; phylum Actinomycetota; class Actinomycetes; order Mycobacteriales; family Jatrophihabitantaceae; genus Jatrophihabitans. Next base: position 702,199 of record CAWCPK010000003.1, read on the forward strand.
CGGGCCTGCTGGCGCGCGTCGGTCCCGACTGGTTGCTGATCGACGAGGGAGAGGGGCGGGAGACGGTCATCGCAACCGGCCAGTTGGTGAGTGCGCGGGGATTCGGTCGGCACTCCGCAGTGCCCGGCACCGCCAGCATCGTGGCGTCCCGCATCGGGCTGCGTCAGGTGTTGCGTGGTATCGCCCGCGACCGATCTGCCGTCCGGGTGCGGCTCATCGACGGGACGACGGTGGACGCGACGATCGACCGGATCGGTGCGGACTTCGCGGAGGTCGCGACCCACTCGGCGGCCGAACCCCGGCGGCGGCAGGACGTGCGCGACGTGGAGTTGTTGCCGCTCGCCGCGATCGCCGCGGTGCGCCGATCAGTCTGAGGGGTCGTCCGCTTCGACGAACGGGTGCTTGGCGATGAACTCGCTCGTCTGCTTGTACATCCGGCCGATGTACTCCTCGAGCTGCGCGCGCTCGACCCGCCATTGGCCGCGGCCGCCGATCTTGATCGCCGCCAGCTCCCCGTTGCGGACGAGGGCGTAGACCTGCGACGTCGAGATGTTGAGCACCTCGGCGACGTCGGCGAGCGTCATGAACCGGGGCTCTGCGGCCATTGCGCGACGGATCCCTTCGCTGGGTCGAGATTGGCGAGCACGAGTGTTGCAGGTCCGGCGCTCCGCAGGCCCGTCGTCCACATCCCATTTAGGGGGAATTCCCACGAGATGCCAGGGTCGGGCAGGATGTCCTCGTGAGCGTCCCGGCCGAGCCCCCGTCGCCGCATCCTCGGCGGATAGCCACGCCCAGCTGGCTGGACCTGCGTCTGGTGTTCGGCGTGGTCCTGGTCCTCGGCTCGGTGCTGGTCGGCGCGAAGATCTTCTCCTCGGCCAGCAAGACGTATCCGACCGTGGCCGCTCGTCACGACCTGGCCGCCGGCACCGTCCTGACCGCGGGCGACGTGACCATCGCGCGGGTGCAGCTGCCCGATCACGGCGCCGGCGTGTACCTGTCGCACGTCGACGACGCGGTCGGCAAGCAGCTGTCCCGCGCAGTGTCAGCGGGCGAGCTCGTCCCGGTCGGCGCGCTGGCCAGGCCCGCTGCCCAGACGACGGTCACGGTGCCGCTCGCCGCCGGCGCTGCCCCCGACCTTCGCAAGGGCCAGCGCATCGAGCTGTGGGTGTCGACCAGTACGTGCTCGTCGCTCGTACTGCTGACCGACGTGACCGTGCAGGCGGTGCGCGCCGACCCGGACGGGTCGTTCAGCGCCGGTAGCGGCGGGCAGGACGTGGTCATCAGCGTCGCGCCGACCCTTGCCGACCGGGTCATCCAGGCGCTCGCTCTCGACGGGGCCCAGATTCGAGCGGGCGTACTGGTCGGCGCCGGGCCGGAGACCAGGTCGGGCAGCGTGCCGCAGCTGCCCGACCTCGCGCCCTGCGTGAGCTCGACCAGATGAGCGAGCGCAGCGAGCGAATCAAATCGGCACAGCAGCCTGCGAAGCCTCACCCCGAGCGCAGCGAGGGCGTGCGATGAAGCTGCCCGTCCTGTCGGTCGCCGACGGCGCCGCCTGGGAAGAACGGCTCGTCACCGAGTTCGAGCACGGACCGCACCCGGTCGAGATCGTCCGGCGCTGCGTCGACGTCGTGGATCTGCTGGCTGTGGCAGCCTCCGGTCAGGGGCGCGCGGCGCTGCTCGCGGCCGGCCTGCGCCGGCTCGACGTCGACGCCGTCGACCGGCTCCAGGCGGCGGGCGTGGCGGCGGTCGGAGTCGTGCTGCGCGGCGACCTGTCGGCCGAAGAGCGGCTGCGGTCGTTTGGGGTGACCCACATGGTGCCCGACGACGCGGACCCGAGCGTCGTGGCCGCGGTGCTTGCCGAGGCGGTGCGCTCCGACGGAGCTGGCCCGGCCGCCCCGTCTGCGGCCCGGCTTTCGCAGCGGGCGTTCGCCGACCCGGCGATCTCGATGCCGATCCCGCCCGGGTCCGGCATCGCCGTCGCGCCCGACGAGCCCACCCGGCGCGGGTCGGTTGTCGCGGTGTGGGGACCGACCGGAGCCCCGGGCCGGACGACGGTGGCCGTGACGCTGGCCGACGAGCTCGCCCGGTTGGGCGCGGGGAGCCTGCTCGTCGACGCCGACGTGTACGGCGGGACGGTGGCGGCCGTGCTCGGGCTGCTGGACGAGTCACCAGGCCTGGCCGCGGCGTGCCGGCAGGCGTCCGGGCCGCGGCTGGATAGCGCCGCGCTGGCGACGCTGTGCTGGCAGCTCGGGCCCCGGTTTCGCGTGCTCACCGGGATCCCGCTCGCGTCGAGGTGGCCGGAGCTGCGCCCGTCCGCCCTCGCGCCGGTGCTCGCGACGGCCCGTAGCCTTGCGGACTTCACCGTCGTCGACTGCGGGTTCTGCCTCGAGACGGACGAGGAGTTGTCGTTCGACACGCTGGCGCCGCGCCGCAACGGGGCCACCCTCGCGGTGCTCGACGACGCCGACCTGATCGTCGTGGTGGGCGGCGCGGACCCGATCGGCATGCAGCGGCTGGTGCGCGGCCTGGCGGAGCTGCGCGACACCGAGGTCGCGGCGCCGCTGTGGATCGTGCTCAACCGGGTGCGCGACGGTGTCGTGCCGGGCGACGCGACGCTCGAACTCACCGCCGCGCTGGAGCGGTTCGCGGGACGCTCGCCCGCCGCGCTGCTGCCGGCCGACCCGCGGTCGCTGGACGCCGCGCTCGCTGCCGGGCGGCTACTCAGCGAATCGAATCCGGGCAGCCCGTTCCGGCGTGCGGTCGGTGACCTCGCTGCCGGGCTGGCCGGGGTCGCCGTCGCCGCGCCGCGCCGGCGTAGGCGACGCTGACAACCGCTGGGGCCCGGGTTCCGGAGACCGGCGAGTGAGGTCTGTGAGAATGGGCGGTGAGGGCCAGGCCCACGCGGAGGAGCGGCGCGATGAATCACCCCACGAAATCGCTCCGCACAGAACACTGCACGATTTCGCGGGCCTGGCCAGCGCGGTGCTCGCCACACGAAGGCCTTGCCCGATGACCGAACGTATGACGTCGGCCGACGTCGCGTTCCTGCATCGCGAGACGCGCAACGCTCCCCAGCACGTCGGCGGGCTGGCGATCTTCGCGCCGCGGCCCGGCGGCTTCGAGTACGACCGGCTGGTGCGGCTGCTCGAGGAGCGAATCTCGTTGGCACCGCGGTACCGGCAGAAGGTGCGGACGGTGCCCGGGCACCTGGCCAACCCGCTGTGGCTGGACGACCCGAACTTCGACATCACCTACCACGTGCGTCGCTCCGCGTTGCCGCGGCCGGGTACGGACGACCAGCTGCTCGAGTTCTGCGCGCGCATCCAGTCCCGGCTGCTCGATCGATCGCGGCCCTTGTGGGAGATGTACCTCGTGGAGGGGTTGTCCGACGGCCGGGTTGCTGTCGTGACGAAGACGCACGAGGCGATGGTCGACGAGCGGCACGGCATCGACCTCGTGCACGTCATCCTGGACGCGGCACCCGAACCGCGGCGCACCGTCGAGCCGATCTGGATGCCGGAGCCGGAACCCTCCTCGCTCGATCTGCTGCGGGTTGCGCTGGCCGCCGTGGTCCGCCGACCGACCGGTCTCGGTGACACGATGCGGGAGACGCTGCGCGACGTCCGCTCGACCGCGGGCAAGATCGGTTCGCTGACCAACGGCGTCGCGTCTGTGGCCGGTGCCGTCCTGCGCCGTCCGCCGTCGTCGCCGCTGCACGCCGAGCTGAGCGAGCAACGTCGGCTCGCGATCGCGCGCACCCGGCTCGACGACTACCGAAGGGTCCGCGACGCGTTCGGCGGATCCATCAACGACGTCGTGCTCGCGGTCGTCGCCGGCGCGCTGCGCGGCTGGCTGCTCGGGCGCGCCGAGCCGCTGCGGCCAGCCACGACGGTCCGGGCGCTCGTGCCGATAAGCGTCGCCGACCCGGCCGACCCGCCCAGCTCCGGCCTGGCCGAGGCGCTGAGCGAGGGCTCGCAGCATCCCGCGCTCCAGCACCGCGACGACGGCTCGGCCGGTCTCGCCGCGCGGGTGCGTCCGCTGCTGGTCGATCTTCCGGTCGGCGAGGCGGATCCGGTGCTGCGACTTGCGCAGCTGCGCTACGCCATGGCCTCGCACGCGGCGTCCGGACGCGCGGTCGGCGCCGACCGGATCGCCGAGCTCACCGGCTTCGCGCCGCCGACGTTGCATGCGCTCGGCGCGCGGGCCGCTGCCGGGCTGACCCGCCGGATGTTCAGCCTGGTCGTGACCAACGTCCCCGGCCCGCAGCTGCCGCTCTACGCCTCCGGCGCTCGGCTCAGCGAGATGTTCCCGATCCTGCCGCTCGCGCAGGGCCAGGCCGTCTCGATCGCGCTCACCTCCTACGACGGAGGGGTGTATTACGGCGTCAACGGCGATCGCGACGCGGTGCCGGATCTCCAGACGATCACCGAGCTGATCGAGGAGTCGCTCGCCGAGCTGGTCGCCGCGGCTGACACCGATGCTGTGATGTCCGCCGGCAACGGCAGCCACCCGCCCACGCGCCGCGGGCCGGCCACCGAGCGGCCACCGACGGGTCGCGGCCCGGACACCCGCGGCCCGGACACCCGCGGCCCGGACACCCGCGGCCCGGACACCCGCGGCCCGGACACCCGCGGCCCTTCCCCGCGCCGGACGGACCACTCGTGAGGGTCTATGTCCCACTCACCTCCACGACGCTTCGCGCGTTGCTCGACCACGGCGCTGTCGGGCCTGCGCCGCTGACCGCCTTCGCGGTCACGCCAGGTCTTCGCGAGTGGTACGTGGACGACGATCCCGAGGCCCTCGAGTACGCGGCGATGGTCGAGGCGGCGCGTGCGTCGCTGCGGCTGATCGAGGCCGACGAGGGCGCCGCGCGGCGACGGGTCGTCATCGCTGCCGATGTCCCTGAGTCGGCTGTCACGGTGCGCGACGACCTCGACCGCGGCGTCGTGCGGCTCGCCGAACCGGTGCCACTGGCCGCCGTCGCGTCAGTGCACGCCGACGATGCTGGCGCCGAAGTGACGATCGCCGCCGCCGCCGAGTCGGTGATCGCGGCCGACCTGGGCGACCCGAGCGCGGAGGAGGTCGTGGACGACGCGGAGGGCTTCGAGCTCTCGTGGTACGCGAACCAGGAGATCGCCACCCTCTTGGCTCAGCTGTAGCCGCCGTTGAGCCAGCTTGCGGCGGAGGATGCGCGCGGCCGCGCATGACCCACATCCGCCTACGGTGGATGACCCCGCGTGGCACGATCGACTGATGGACGCCATCACCCACCCGCCGATCCCGCGGAACGAGCCGGTCCGTAGCTACCCGCCCGGCAGCGCCGAGGCCCGCAGCCTCGCCGCCACGATCGAAGACCTGGCCGGTCAGCGCCACGAGCTCACGATGACCATCGGCGGACAGACGAGGATGGGCGGCGGAGAGCGCATCGAGGTGGCGGCCCCGCACCGTCATCAGCACGTTCTGGGGGAGGCTGCGCAGGCGACCCACGAAGACATCGAGTCCGCGGTGGGCGCCGCGCTGGCCGCGGCCCCCGCGTGGCGCGAACTGTCCTTCGACGATCGCGCCGCGGTGTTCCTGCGGGCGGCCGACCTGCTGTCGACGACCTGGCGCGATCGGCTGAACGCGGCGACGATGCTGGGCCAGTCGAAGACGGTGCAGCAGGCCGAGATCGACGCGGCGTGCGAGCTCGCCGACTTCCTGCGGTTCAACGTCCACTTCGCGCGGCAGATCCTCGAGGAGCAGCCGGACAGCTCGCCGCAGATCTGGAACCGCATGGACTACCGCCCGCTCGAGGGGTTCGTGCTCGCGATCACCCCCTTCAACTTCACCGCGATCGCCGGCAACCTGCCGTCGGCGCCGGCCATCCTCGGCAACGTCGTGGTGTGGAAGCCGTCGCACACCCAGCAGCTCGCCGCGCACTACACGATGGAGATGTTCACAGCGGCCGGGCTCCCGCCCGGCGTGATCAACCTGGTGACCGGGGCCGGCGCGCCGATCAGCAAGGTCGCGGTGCCGCACCCCAGCCTTGCCGGCATCCACTTCACCGGGTCGACCGCGACCTTCCACCACCTCTGGCGTCAGGTGGCCGAGGGCATCGATTCGTATGCCGCCTACCCCCGCCTCGTCGGCGAGACCGGTGGCAAGGACTTCGTGCTGGCACACCCGAGCGCCGACCCGGCCGCGCTGGTCACGGGACTGGTGCGCGGCGCGTTCGAGTACCAGGGCCAGAAGTGCTCGGCGGCGTCGCGCGCATACCTGCCGCGGTCGCTGTGGGCCAACGGCCTCGAGGACGAACTGGTGGCGGTCACCGAGTCGCTGACCTACGGCGACGTCACCGACTTCGCGAACTTCGGCGGCGCGGTGATCGACCGCCGCGCGTTCGACAAGCTCAGCGGCGTGCTGGATCGACTGGACGCCGAGCCGACGGCGACCGTGCTCGCCGGCGGCAAGGCGGATGACTCGGTGGGCTACTTCGTGCGGCCGACGGTCGTCGAGGGCAGCGATCCGAGGCACGCAATGTTCCGGGACGAGTACTTCGGACCGATTCTCGCGGTGCACGTGTATGACGACGATGCGTGGCCGCAGATCCTTGCCGAGGTGGACTCCGCGGCGCCGTACGCGCTGACCGGCGCCGTCTTCGCCCGCGACCGAGCCGCGATCGCCGAGGCGCAGGCGGCACTGCGGTTCGCCGCGGGCAACTTCTACATCAACGACAAGCCGACGGGCGCGGTCGTCGGGCAGCAGCCGTTCGGCGGGGCGCGCGCGTCGGGCACCAACGACAAGGCGGGCTCGATCTGGAACTTGCTGCGCTGGGTCTCGCCGCGCGCGCTGAAGGAATCGTTCGTACCCCCGACGGACCACCGCTACCCACACATGGGCTGATCGGCCGGTCACGGCGCGGCGACCTGGATCGGTACGGGTTCGCCGTCCTCGAACAGCGGTCCCCAGCTCGGGTCGCCGACCGCGATGCCGCGTCCCGGCGGGCCGCCGCTGGGCCGGCGCGGCAGCCGCACGCCGAGCAGTTCGCCGTCGACCGGGCCGGGCCGCAGCAGAATCCCGCAGTGGCTGCGGCGGACCTCGGCCGCGATGCCGCGGTAGGCGGTCGCCAGGTCGTCCGCCCGGCCCGTCACTACGACGGCGAGCGGCACATCGCCGGCCCGCAGCCACGATGCGAGGCGGTCTCCGGCGATGCTGTCGGTGAACGCTTCACTGTCGTCGACGAGCAGCAGGGTCCGGACTGTCGGCACCGACCCGACGTCGGCATCGGCTGGACCGACGACCGGGATGGCGAGCCGGCGGGCGTCGGCCGCCAGCGGTGACCGCGACGTCGCGGCGACGAGGGTGGCGATGCCGACCGCCTGGGCCTGCAGGGCGAGGAGTCGCAGGACGGTCGTGCGCCCCGAGCGCGGCGGGCCGGCGACCAGCAGCCGCGCGGCACCCTCGAACGGATCGAGTGCGAGCGGGTCGAGGCGATCGCCGGCCAGCCCGATCGAGAATCGGCCCGCGGCAGCAGGCAGCTCGGCCAACCGAATGCGCGTGGGCAGCGGCCGGATCCGGATCGCATCAGCGCCGAGCGGCTGGCCGCCGGCCGTCCAGTGCGCCGCAACGGCCGCGACGTTTCGCCGGACCTCGTGCGGATCCGGACGTGCGCCGGCGTGCGCGATTTGCACGACCGCCCGATCGGCCGCGCGCACGCCGCGCCCGGGTGGTAGGTCGGCCGGGATGTCACGCGCTCCGATGCCGGCCAGGCCGTAGTCGTTGCGGTCGGAGAGCCGGAGCAGCACCCGTTGCGCGAATCCGCCGGAGAACCGGGGCGCGAGCACCGCACGATCACCGCTCACCGCCACGCTGAGCCCCGCGGCCGGGCCGACCCGGAGCAGACCGGCCAACGCGTCCGAGCAGGTCGCGACGTCGAGATCCGGGAGGCCGGCGCAGAGGGTGTCCCACCCGTCGACGAGCAGCAGCAGGTTCGGCCGGCCGCCCACCGCGCCGCCCGCCGGCTCGGCGAAGCGGCGGGACAACTCGCGTTCCAGCAGCCGCAGCAACCGCGGCGCGAGCGCGAGATCCTCGGGGCCGAGCACGGTGGCGCACTGCGGCAGCGGCCGCACCGCCGCGGCCAGCGCGCCCGTCGCATCGAGCACGTGCACATGCAGCCGGCCCGGATCGAGTTGCGCGCCGGCGCCGACGGCGAGCGAGACCAGCGCGCCGGTACGGCCCGATCGCGCGCCTCCCGCGATCAGCAGGGACGAGCCGGGCACGAGGTCGAGCCGCAACGTCTCGGTGCGCTGCTCGTCGGGCAGGTCGATGCGTCCTATCGAAACGGACGTGGCCACCTTCGACCGGTCGAGCGCAGCGCGCGGGAGAACATCGGGCAGCGGTGCCAGCCACGGGCTGCGCGCCACCGCTCGTCCGGTCCGTTCGGCGGCCAGGCGCAGCGCGTCGACGAGCCGCGCGAGGTCGCTGGACCCGCGCTCCGGTACGGGTCGCGTCGCCGCGCGCCGCCACGGACCGAGCGGCTCGACGCTCACGCGGCTCGGATCGACAACGCTGCTCCCCGAGGCATGCGCGACCTGGAAGCAGGTGAGTGTGGATCCGGTGCGCAGGTAGGCACGGCCGGGGCAGGAGCGCTCGATCGACGCCGCGGCAGGTGAGTCGATCACGTCGCTCGACTCGCCGGGATCGGTGACGCGCAGCGCGATGCGCAGGCTGGTGTTCGCCCTGATCTCGGCAGAGACCGCGCTGCCCGGCCGCTGCGTGGCGAGCACGAGGTGCACTCCCAGCGACCGGCCGCGCTGGGCGACGCCGACGAGCCCGCGCACGAAGTCCGGCAACTCCTCGGCGAGTGCGGCGAACTCGTCCACGACGATGATCAGCCGCGGGATCGGCTCGCGGTCGCGGCCCGCGCGGTAGCCGGTGAGGTCGCTGGCCGCGGCCGCCGCGAAGAGCCGCTCCCGCCGACGCAATTCGCTGTTCAGCGCGCGGAGGGCTCGTTCGGTGAGGTACGGGTCGAGGTCGGTGACGAGCCCAGCGGTGTGCGGCAGCCGGGCGCAGTCAGCAAAAGCGGCACCACCCTTGTAGTCGATCAGCAGGAAGTTCAGCTCGTCCGGCGGGTGGTTGGTCGCCAGCCCGGCGACGAGGGTCTGCAGGAGCTCGGACTTGCCGGCACCGGTGGTCCCGGCGATCAGGGCGTGTGGTCCGTCGACGGCGAGGTCCACCTCGAGCAGGCCCTCCGCGGACCGGCCGAGCCCGCTGCGCGCGCCGCAGGAAGAGGCCGACCAGCGGCGGGCGAGGACGCGCTGCTCGATGCCGTCGAGGCCGAGTCCGTCGAGCAGCCGGCAGTCGGTCGGCACCGCCGAGTAACCGGACGCGCCGGCGTCGACGAGCGGCGCGACGCTTCGGCCGAGGCGCGACGCCCACTCTCGGGAGACCTGGTCGATGACGGCTGAGGTTTCGGTAGCGGCACCCTGGCGCAGCAACAACCGGGTGCCCGTCACGCCGTGCACCCGTGCGACGGCGACGCACGCCGTGGGCAGCGCGGTGACATCGGAGTCGATGCACACCGCAGTCAGTCCGACGGCGCTTCCGCGCGCGATTAGTCCGGCCAGGCCGGGGACGTCGGCCAGCCGGCCCGCCCGGTCGACCACGAGGACGAACCACGGTCCGCGCCACCCGGCGGGATCCAACCGGCGGTCTGCGAGCCGCTGGTCGACCAGCGCAGCGAGGTCGCCGACAAGGGCGCTCCACTCGTCCTCGCACCTCGCCACCCGGCCGCGCAGCTGCGGCAGCCATCGCGCCCACGCCCATTCGGCGCACTGGTCGGGATCGAGGAGGAGCGCGACCTCGACGTCGGCCGGCGAATGCAGGGCCGCGAGCTGGCCGACGAGCCACCGGGCGAGTGCGGCACCGACGTCCGGTGGGCCCGCGACGCCGAGCGGTCCGTGGCGCAGGTCGACGCACAGCGGCACGTCGGCCAGTGAGCCGGCGGGGGAGACCGCCGATCCCTCGCGGGTCGCCAACGTCGACGGGAGCGCGGCGGTGCCGACGCGCACTCGAAGCAGGTCGGCGTCACTGCGGCGGCGTTCCCACAGCCGACTGCCGGGGAGCGTGGCCTGTCTCAGGATTGCGGCCGGGTCGGGCGCCGACGTGCGCCGCGCCGCTGCCTCGACGACGAGCCCGTCAGCGATCTGCCGGTCGGCGTCGGCACGCCGCCGCCGCAACGTCGCCGCCTCCCTGCGGCGCGATCGGCGCCAGTGAATGCGGTCGCCGAGCGAGGTCGACAGCATCATCACCGGCGACAGCAACGCGAAGAGCAGGAACTGCGGCGAGTGCGACAACCACGCCACCGCGCCGCCCGCGATCGCCGGCAGCAGCGCGGCGATCCATTGGACGCCGCGCGGGCGCGTCGATGCCACTGTGCTGGGCAGCACGATCACCCGATCGGGCACGTGGTGAAGCTGCCGAGGTGGCCGCAGCATCAGCAGGGTGCCGTCGGTTCCCGGCTGCACCCCAGCCGGCGCGTCGACGGGCCCGGCGAGCGTCAGCAACGAGTCGCCGACCGAGATCAGGCAGCCGACCCGCAGGGCGACTCCGGGAGGCGGGACGCGGTGGCCGTCGACGGTCGTGCCGTTCGTGGAGCCGAGGTCGGCGAGCGTGATGGTGGTGGCTGTGACGTCCAGAGCGGCGTGCCGGCGGGAGACGTCCGCGTCGGGCAGCACGATGTCGCTGTCCGACGCGCGGCCGATCGTCAGGCGTCCGCGCTCGAGCGGCACGATCAGGCCGGCTGCCGGCCCGCCGACGACGTGCAGTGACAGGACCGCGGGTCGGTTGCACTGCTCGTGCGCGCGGCCGAACGTCAACAGCGATCCCACGCGCAGGCGCGTGTCGCGAAGGGTCGCCGTGGGCGCGACAAGCTGATCGCCGCACCAGAGCTGCGCGCCCTCGTCAGCGCCGACCGACCGGGCAAGCCCGGGCAGCACGGCCGCGACGGCAGCCGAATCCGGCCCCTCGACGGCGACGTCCTGGTGTGAGCCGCGGAAGGCGACGGTCAACTCGATGCGCACGGACGTGAGTCTGCGTCGCGGGACGGACATTCCGCGCCGCAGCCGCCGTCGGCTGTGGATAACCCACCGAAATCGAGGAGTTATCCACAGCTGGCCCGTTCGTCCGGCGCGAGCGGTGCCAGTTCTCGTACCGTTCGCGGCCGTCAGCAACCGGCGATCCGCGGCATCCGGCCGCGGGAAGGAGTCATCGTGTCCAGCCTCAAAGTCACCCCCGCCCAGCTCGAAGCCCTCGGGGGCACCACGCACCGGGTGTGCGCCGACGTGCGCGGCGAGCACCAGCGCCTCAAGTCGCAGCTCGCGCCGTTGTTCGGCGCCGACTGGACGGGCGCGGCCGCCGCGCAGTTCGCCGGGCTCTACGAGAACTTCGACCAGCACGCCAAGGGCCTGTGCGATGCGCTCGACGGGATCGGTGCGCTGCTCGTGCGCGCCGGATCGAACTACGCGGAGGTGGAGCAGCAGATCGCCGCGACGTTCCGCTGATGGCCTGGCCGCGTCGGGCCGCCATCAGACCGCTAGCTTCGATGCGTGCCCGCGTCGACCGTCCTGGCCGCAGTCGAAGCCGCCCTGGTCGCGCATTTCGCGCATCGGCCACAGCGCGCGTCGGTGTCGTTCCTCGGCGTCGACCGGATCGAGGTGCTGCGCTTCGAGCCGATCCCCGGCGAACGGGCCTACGTCACGTTGGGCATGTCGCGGCACCCGATGATCGGCGTCGGCGAGTCGATCCGCACCGCGGACGGTCCACGGGCGGAGTTGCTGATGCACCTTCGCGATCCCACTGACGAGCACGCCGGGGTCTGGCGCAAGGTCGCGGTGCTCGGGGCGGCGCCCGTCGTCGAAGGCGTGGTGTACGCGCCGGGGTTTTGCGTCGACCTGGGGGCGCCGCTGAGCCCGCGTTCCCGGTGCACCGGAGTGGTCGTTGCCGAGTCGGTGCTCCCCGGGATAGCGACGGACGCCGGACCGGTCACGGTCCTGCAAGTCACGCCGGCGACGTCCACCGAGCTGGCGTGGTGCCGGGTCCGAGGCGGCGCTGCCCTGCTCGACCGGTGGTCGGAGGCCGGTACCGAGCTGCTCGACCTCGCCCGCACCGCGGTCGCGCTGGGCTGACCTGCGTGTGGGCTCCGGCACCACCGGCGGGGCGAGCCCGGCTGCCCGCGCTGCCCGCCTGCGACACTGGGCGCCGCAAACGCGGAGCAGCAGAGGAGACGCATCGTGCAGTTCGGCCGGTACTACGAGGAGTTCGAGGTCGGCGCGGTCTACAAGCACTGGCCCGGCAAGACCGTCACCGAGTACGACGACCACCTGTTCTGTCTGCTGACGATGAACCACCACCCGCTGCACTTGGACGCGAACTACGCGCAGCTGTCCACTGACTTCGGCAAGAACGTCGTCGTGGGCAACTACGTCTACTCGCTGCTGCTGGGCATGTCCGTGCCAGATGTCAGCGGCAAGGCGATAGCCAACCTCGAGGTCGAGTCGCTGCGGCACGTCGCGCCGACCTTCCACGGCGACACCATCTACGGCGAGACGACCGTGCTCGACAAGACCCCGTCGAAGTCGAAGTCCGACCGGGGCGTGGTGTACGTCGAGACCGTCGGGTACAAGCAGGACGGCACGGTCGTGTGCGTCTTCCGGCGCAAGGTCATGGTGCCGACGAAGGAGTACATCGACGAGCGCGGCGGAGAGCAGCCCGGCCGCCCGGAGCCAGCTCCGCGCGGCTGAGCCGGTCAGTCGGGCAGCAGCCCCCACTCCTCCAGCGCCGCGCAGAGCCCGGGCACGAGATCGAGCCGGGACATGTCCGCGCGCGTCACCCAGCGCGCGTCGTCCGCGTCGTCGCCGGCGGCGAGCTCGCCGCCCACCACCCGGCAGGCGAAGTCGTCGATGACGTAGCTCCCGCCGGACGGCGCGGGGCGCTCGACGCGGCCCGCGAAGCGCACAATCTCCACCCGCAGCCCGGTCTCCTCGTGCACCTCACGCAGGCACGCGGCGGACGCGCTCTCACCGGGCCGGCAGCGCCCCCCTGGCACCGACCACGAACCGGCCGACGGGGCCTGCCCGCGCCGGATCAGCAGCAGTCGCTGGCGGTCATCGCGCACGACGCCACCCGCACAGAGCTGTCGATCGACCACGCCACCTCCCCACGAGCTATCCGGCGCGGCTCCCGGCAAAGCGCGCGTCGTGCGGTATGAACGACGACAAGGTGCGCCATTCGGCCGCACCCTGATGTGCGACGTCAGCCGAGGAGGAACCCGCAGATGGTCAAGATCGCCATCCTCGGACTCGTCGGCGCCTTCGTCATCTTCTACATCATGACCTCGCCCGACCAGGCCGCCACCATCGTCAAGGGCACCGGCCACCTTGCCACCACGGTGGCACACGGTGTCGGCGACTTCCTCGACAAACTCGCCTCCTAGCGGCGGCGGCGCGGTGCCGGCCCTCCTGCCTTCCGAACTGCCGGTGCGAGCCCGCACCCGGCATCACTGGGTCATGCTGTTCCGCCTGCCGCACAAGCTGCTCGCGATCGCGATGCTCCTGCTGCTGATCATGGCGATCATCTCGCCGAACCCGATGGCGTGGCTGCTCGCCCTCGTCGTCGGCGCACTGGCGTTCCTGCGCTGGCAAACCTGGCAGGCCGAGTGGATCATCATCACCGGCAAGCGGATCATCCGGGTGCAGGGTGTGCCCGAGACGACCTCCAGCGAGGCCTCGCTGCGCATCGACCGCATCTCCGGCGCCCGGATGATCCAGACCGTCCCCGGCAAGATCCTCGGCTACGCCAACGTCGAGCTCGAGGCCCCCGGCGAGCACCCGGACGTCCGCCGGCTGAAGCGCATCGCACGGCCGCACGAGTTCTACCTCGAGCTGCGCCAGGTCGTGTTCGGCGAGCCACGTCCGCCGGATCCCGACGACATTCCGCGCGAGTTCGACACCGAGCCGCTGCCGCGCCGGGACCAGTTCGGCCGCCGCCTCATCTGACGATGCGCATCGACCTGCACGCGCACAGCAACGCCTCGGACGGAACCGACTCGCCCGCTGAGGTTGTCGCTGCCGCGGCCGCGGCCGGCCTCGACGTCGTCGCCCTCACCGACCACGACACGACGGCAGGGTGGGATGAGGCGCTCGCCGCCCGGCCGGCCGGCCTCACGATCGTGCCCGGCGTCGAGTTCTCGGCGGTCTGCGCGGAGCCCGAGCTGGCTGGCCGGCGCGTGAGTCTGCACCTGCTCGCGTACCTGATAGATGCGCAGAACGCGGCCGTGCAAGCGGAATGGCAGCGGCTGCGACGCAGCCGCAGACTGCGCGGCCGGACGATGGTCGACAAGCTCGCCGCCGACGGGTACCCGATCAGCTGGACGCAGGTCAGCGAGCTGGCCGGCGCCGGTTCGGTGGGCCGTCCGCACATCGGCCGCGCACTCGTCGACGCCGGCGTGGTCGCGGATGTCGACACGGCGTTTCGCGAGCTGCTCTCCTCGCGGCAGCGCTATTACGTTCGCAAGGCGGACACCGAGGTCTTCGCCGCGTTACGGCTCGTCCGCGCCGCCGGTGGCCTCGCCGTGTTCGCCCATCCGATGGCGCGCCGTCGTGGCCCGGTCGTGTCCGACGAGACGATCGAGGCGATGGCCGCGGCGGGGCTGGTCGGGCTCGAGGTCGATCACCCCGACCACGGCCCGGACGACCGCGCCCACGCCGCCGCCCTCGCTCGGGACCTCGGTCTGATCGCCACCGGGTCGTCCGACTATCACGGCAGGAACAAGACGACGCGCCTCGGCGACTGCCTGACCGAACCTGAGGCGTACGAGCGGCTGCTCGCGCTGCCGAGCGCGATCCGTCCGGTGGGCAATTGAGTTCCGTCAGTGCTCATGCATACGGTGCGGAGATGACCGAGCAGCTGCGGTTGAGCAACATGCCCACGCGGCTGTTCGCCTGCACCCCGTCCAGGTTGGCCGCCTTCGATTGCCCGCGCCGTTATCGGTTCGGCTACGTCGACCGGCCGTCGCCGCCCCGCGGGCAGCCTTGGGCGCACAACATGGTGGGCGCCACCGCGCACCTGGCACTCGCGAAGTGGTGGCTGCTTGCGCGCCGGCACCGCACGCCCGACATCGGCGCGCAGCTGGTCGAGCGTAACTGGCGCAACATCGGCTTCCGCGACGACGAGCAGTCGGCGCGTGCCCGTGCGACCACCGCCGGGTGGGTGCGGCGCTACCTCGCCGACCAGGTCGATGCCGATGCCGACCCGGTCGGCGTCGAGCGCACGGTCGCGGCGCACACCGAGAAGCTGGCCGTGAGTGGTCGCGTCGATCGGGTCGACGACCGCGGCGACGAGCTTGTGGTCGTCGACTACAAGACCGGACGCCGCCGGCCGGGCGACGATGACGCCCGCGGGTCCCAAGCGCTGGCGATGTACGTGCTGGGCGTCCGCCGCACGCTACGCCGGCGCTGCAGACGCGTCGAGCTGCACCATTTGCCCACCGGCTCGGTCGCCGCGGCCGAGCACACCGAGGAGTCCCTGCAGCGGCACCTCGATCGCGCCGAGCACACCGCCGCCGACATCGTCGCCGCCACCGACACGCTGGCCGCGGGCGCGGACCCCGACGAGGTGTTCCCGCCGCGTCCGTCGCCGGCTTGTGCGTGGTGCGACTTCCGCAGGCACTGCCCCGAGGGCCAGGCGGTGTCCCCGGCCCTCGACGCATGGGCCGGGCTGGCGCAGCCGAGACAGGCTTAGCCCAGAACTCAGAAAGTGACTAGCCCCAGAACCCGAGCAAGGCCGTCACCGTGGCGGCCGCGTTCTCGACTGCCGGCGAGTGGGCGGCGCCCGCGATCACCGCGTAGCGCGCGCCGAGCCGTCGCGCCATCTCGTGCTGCACGCTCGGCGGCCACGCGTCGTCGTCGACACCGTGCGCGACGAGCACGGGCACCCGGGTCGCGGCGAGTTCGGCGACCCGGTCCGGCTCGTGCCGCAAGGCGTCGGCCATGCCCTGCAGCATCGCCGACGTGCCGCTCAGGAACCGCCGGTCGAGGAACTGCGCGACGTCCGGCCGGGGCGCGACGTAGTGCGGGTCGTCGCGCCAGGCGGCCTGCATCGCCGCGTACACGGCCGGGACTCCGGACGTCGCCAGGACGGGATCGAGCTGGTCCATCGTGGCGCGTCGCGAGCCGCCGAGCCGCGCCGGCCCCGAGCAGAGCAGCACGAGCGACTCGAACAGTGCAGGCTCGGCGAGCACGGCCGCGCGTGCCACCAACCCGCCGAACGAGTGACCCACGAGCAGGGTCCGCTCGCCCGGCTGTGCGGCGACGCCGCGGACGAAGTGGGCGAGCCGGTCCGGGAGGTAGTCCCCGCTCTCGGGCAGGGCGGGGGAGTCGAGCTGGCCCGGCAGGTCGATGGCGGTGACGAGGAATCCGGCGTCGGCGATCGGGTCGAGGATCGGCCCGAAGTCCTCCTTGCTGCCGGTGTAGCCCGCAAGGAGCAGCACCGGCGTGCCGTCCGAAGGGCCGGCCCGCAGGCCGGCGATCCGCTGGCCGGGCAGCTCGATGTCGACACGTCGGGCCGAGCCGATCTGCAGCTGCGAAGCGATGGTCTGGGGCTCTCCTTCGCCAGGTGCAGGGGGCGTGCTCTGCTCAGTTGATGACCTCGCGCGTTCGGTCATCGGTAGGCGACGATGCCGGTCGGGCCGGCCACCAGGAACCCCGTCCCGAGCGAGTACACGACGCTGCCTGCCGGGGGCGGTTGCACGGCGAAGTGCTGGATCAGCTGTCCGTCGTTGCCGTCCAGGATCCCGACGCCGTCGCTCGTCGGCACCGTGATGCGCGCGGTCTCGAGGGTGGGGATGTCTTCGTCGGTCGTGGCGACGAGCATTGGCGGCGAGGGGGTGTCCGCGCGCCATTGCGGGGACAACGCGTCGGGGCGCACCGCGTACGCCTCGCCGGAGATCCAGATGACCTCGGCACTGTTGGTCGCGATCGCAGTGACCCGCCCGGGCTGCCCTGTTGTGGGTGTCAGCGGGATGGACTGCTTTCGTCGCCCGTTGTCGGAGTCGAGCACGTGCAGCTCGGTGCCCGACGGGTCGACGGAGCTGATCACCCGATCGGCCGACACCGGTATACCCGGGTCGCCGAGCTGGTTCCACTTGATCTGGTCGGCGTTGGGCTTGTCGTCGTCGCGCCCGGCGAACGCGTCGCGCAACAGCAACTGGGGCCCAGGTCCGCAGAACTTGACGTCCTTGCACTGCACCTGGTCCGAGCAGGTCTGGCTGATCAGCGCGCCGGCACTGCCGAGCGCGACGTGCTCGATGCGGCAGCCGAAACGCTGATATGTCCAGCCGCTGTATCCGTTGTCGGGTTCGATCGCGTAGATGACCGACTGCGCCGCGATGAGCAGGGTGGACGCCGTCACCTGGTAGCTCGGCCGGCCCTCGAGGGGCTGCGCGTCGAAATCCAGCGTGCGCGTCCAGCGACGTCGGCCGGTGCCCGAGTCGAACGCGCTGAGCTCGTCGCAGTTGCCGTGGTTCGCGTAGACCGCGACCGTGGTGCCGCTTACTTGCGCGGCGGTGCACACGTCACGGTCGGTGCGGGTGTAGCTCCAGGTGCGGGTGCCGGTGCGCGCGTCGCGGCCGGCGACCGTGTGGTCGGAGAAGGTGATGATCGTGCCGCCCCATTGCGGGACGCCGATGGCGATGCGATCGGAGGTCTGCCACGCCTGCTGCTGCGACTGGGCCGGCGCCTCGAGGCCGATCGTCGGTGGTGCCGGGGCGAACGTGTGCAACGAGGCGTGGGCGGCTTCGCCCCTCGACCAGGTGACGCCGGCCCAGCTGCCCAGTGCCCCTACGACGACGGCGAGGATGACGTAGTAGCCGATCCGGCCGCGGCGCATCGAGGCGCGGTAGCGTGCCAGCGCCGCGTCGGACGGCGACCGCGGAGCCGGCACCTCCGCTGGTGGCGGCTGCAGCCCGCCGGCCTCAGCCGACGGCTCGACCTCCACGCTCTCGTCTGCCACGCGTCAATCTTTGCCTACCGCGTCCGTCACTCCGCGGCGGGCGCGCCGTCGCCTGCTCCGGTCGCCCCGGCCGCGCCGTTGCGGCCGCGCCCCCCACGCCGTCGGCGACGGTTGCGGGGCGGCGGCGCGGACGAGTCGCTCGCCGAGCCGTCGGGCCCCGCGGTCACACCCGGCCGCTCCTGAGCGACGGGACTGTTCGGCGCGCTCGACCCGTCGACGGCCTGCCCGCCGCGGGTGCGGGTGCGGGACCGGTTGCGGGCCAGTCGCTCGGCCCGTTCACGAGGCGGACCGGATCGCGGCCGGGCGTCCTGTCGGCTGTCCTGACGCCCGTCGGGACGCCCGCCGCGCGAGCGCTTCGCGTCGCGCCCGCCGAGGTCCTCGAGTTCCTCGGCGTCGATGCCTGCGCGAGTGCGCTCGGCGCGCGGCAGGGTGCCCTTCGTCCCCTCTGGGATGTCCAACTCGAAGTACATGTGCGGCGAGGTGGAGTAGGTCTCGACCGGCTCGTGGAACGGCAGCTCCAGCTCGTCACAGATCAGCTTCCAGCGCGGGATGTCGTCCCAATCGACGAAGGTGACCGCGTTGCCCTGCGCGCCGGCCCGGGCGGTGCGCCCGATCCGGTGCACGTAGGTCATCGCGTCCTCGGGCGCCTGGTAGTTGACCACGTGCGAGATGCCCTCGACGTCGAGCCCGCGCGCGGCGACATCGGTGGCGACGAGAACGTCGACCTTGCCGGAGCGGAACGCGCGCAGCGCCTGCTCGCGCGCGCCCTGGCCGAGGTCCCCGTGGATCGCGGCTGCCGCGAAGCCGCGGTCGACGAGGTCGTCCGCGACCTTGGCGGCGGTGCGCTTCGTGCGGGTGAAGATCAGCGCCAGGCTGCGTTCGCGGGCCTGCAACACGCGGGCGAGGAGTTCGGCCTTGTCCATCGCGTGCGCGCGGTAGACGAACTGGTCGATATGCGCCGTGCCGGGCCGCTCGCTGCCCTCCTCGGCACGGATCTGGATGGGCTGGATGAGGAACTGCCGGGCCAGCGCGACGATCGGGCCCGGCATGGTGGCCGAGAAAAGCATCGTCTGGCGTGCCGCGGGCACCATCGCCAGTAGCTTCTCGATGTCGGGCAGGAAGCCGAGGTCGAGCATCTCGTCGGCCTCGTCGAGCACCAGGATGCGTGCGGAGCTGAGCTTCAGGTGACCCTGCTGGGCCAGGTCGAGCAGCCGCCCGGGCGTGCCCACCACGACGTCGATGCCCTTCTTGAGCGCGTCGATCTGTGGCTCGTAGGCGCGTCCGCCGTAGATCGTGAGGACGCGCGCGCCGAGCAGCTTGCCGGCGCTCGCGATGTCCGCCGAGACCTGGACGGCCAGCTCGCGGGTCGGTGCGATGACGAGCGCCTGCGGGGAGCGCACCCTTGCCGCCGGGCAGCTGGAGCTGGTTCAGCAGCGGCACGCCGAAGCCGAGGGTCTTGCCGGTGCCGGTGCGCGCCTGGCCGATGAGGTCGTTGCCGGCGAGAGCGATCGGCAGGGTGAGCTCCTGGATCGCGAAGGTGCGGATGATGCCGACGTCGGCAAGTGCCTGGACGATCTCCGGCTTGATGTCGAAATCGCTGAAGGCGGGGCTGTCGTCGCGTACCGGTGCCCGCGCGGCGAGCGCCGCGGGTTCCGGAGCGGGTTCGACCAGGTCGGTGCGGTGGTCGGCCTCGGCGGGCGACAGCGTGTGATCTTCGGTCATATGCGCGGTCCTCTGATGCGGGTGCGCCGACCGTGCTGAACGAGGCGCCTGCGACCCGCAGGAGGGAGGCGCCGTGGTGGTAGTTGTTGCGGCCAACGCGCAGATTCGTGGTGCTTTCGCGATCAGTGTATCGGGAGCGCCAGATAATCTGCCTGCGTGAGCGATGCTTGCGAGCGAACCGATGGGTTCAGGCTTCGCCGATCAACCGAGCGATCAACCGAGCGAAGCGAGGGTTGATCGTGCCTTCGCCTGATGCTGTCGTCGATCTGCTCGGCGCGCTCGCCTACGGGGAGCTCAGCGCGTTCGATCACCTCGCCGACGACGCCGGCCTCTCGCCGACGCTTGCCGGGCGCGCGCAGATGTCCGAGCTGGCCGCCGTCGAGTTCGGCCACTACCGCCGACTCGCCGACCGGCTGATCGAACTCGGGTGCCACGCCGGGAGAGGCGATGGCGCCGTTCGTGGCGGCGCTCGAGACCTACCACTCGCTCACCAAGCCGTCGACCTGGCTGGAGAGCGTGGTCAAGGCCTACGTGGGGACGGGATGGCGGCCGACTTCTTCCGCGAGGTGGCCGCGTTCGTCGACGGACGAGACCGGGAACCTGATACGTGACGTGCTCACCGACGTCGGGCGCGCGGAGTTCGCGGTGGCGAGGTCGAGGCGGCGGTTGCCGAGCAGCCGTCGGTGGCCGGGCCGGCTCGCGCTCTGGGCGCGGCGGCTGGTGGGTGAGGCGATCAGCCAGACGCAGCACGTCTCGCCGACCGCGACTCGCTGATGATGTTGCTCGTGAGGGCACCGGCGACCTCAGCGGCGTCGCCGCGCTGATCAGCCGGATCACCGATCGGCACGCCGAGCGCATGGTCACGCTGGGCCTCGACTCCTGATCAACAACCCCGCGAGCCACACCAGAGCGTGGCGGTGTGGGTAGTCGCGGCCCGGGTTGCCGCGACACGCTGTCCGGCTTAGTGTCCGGTATGCCACTTCCTCGTCTGATCGCCCGTGCCGCGCTGCTCACGGCCGGGGTCGTCGCGTTCGTGTCCGTGCCCGACGCGGGAGCCGCCACCAGCTATCCGGTCGTCTACAACATCAGCGCGGCGCGCGCCGTACTGACCGATCCGACGACGCCCCCGGCCGGCGCCAACGATTTCGCCTGCAAGCCGAGCGCGGCACACCCCGACCCGGTCGTCCTCGTCCACGGCCTGGGCGCCACGATGGGTGAGAACTGGGCTACCACGCGCCGCTGCTCGCGAACAACGGCTACTGCGTGTTCGCGCTGACCTACGGGCTCGACCCCGGCGAGCAGTTCGTCGGTGGCCTGCAGCCGATGGAGCAGAGCAGCGCCGAGCTGGCGACGTTCGTCGACCGGGTGCTCGCCGCCACGGGTGCGAGCAAGGTCGACCTCGTCGGCCACTCCGAGGGCACCGTCATGCCGCAGTACTACCTGAAGTTCCGCGGCGGCGCCGCGAAGGTCGACAAGTACGTCGCCATCACGCCGATCTACCAAGGGACGACGCTGCTCGGCATCGGCTCCCTGCTCGCCGCGCTCGAGGCCGCGTACCCGGAGCTTTCGGGGCCGCTCGCCGCGGGCATCGACGCACATGTGCGGGTCGTGCCAGGAGTTCCTGCGCGGTTCGCCGTTCCTGCAGCACCTGTACGCCGACGGCGTGTACGCGGTGCCGGGCGTCACCTACACGACGATCATGACGAAGTACGACGAGCTCGTGACGCCGTACACGTCCGGCCGGCTGGACGCGCCGAACGCGACCAACATCGTCGTGCAGAACCAGTGCGCGATCGACTTCGCCGAGCACGTCGCGGTGGCGTTCGACCCGACGGTGGGGCGGGACGTCCTGAACGCGCTCGACCCGGTGCACAAGAAGCCTGTGCCGTGCCGGCTGGTGCTGCCCGGGATCGGTGCCCCGCTCGGCTGATGGCTTACCGGTCGCCGAGCCGGTCAGGGAGTGGCGGTGAACCCGACCCGGCGGGCGTCCTCCTGCGCGATGTCGACGTAGGCGATGAGGTTGGCCGGCACGATGACCTTGCGGCCGCGGTCGTCGGTGAGCCGCAGCGCGCCGTCGACGCTCTTGAGGGCGTCGGCGACTGCCTTCTCGACTTCCTCGGGTGTCTGCGGACTGTCCAGCACGATCTCGCGAGCCGTGTGCAGCACGCCGATCTTGACCTCCACGCCGGACCTCCTGCGTTCGTTGCCGCGGCGGTGCGCCGCACGTCACGGCTGTCCACGCTAGTCGAGCCGCATTCGCCCAGCGCCCGCACCCGCTCCGCCGTAAGCGAACGCAACCCACGACATTCGCGCGCGACGCTGGAAGACGACCACCCAGAACTCAGCCACCAGGCGATGAGCGCTCGCGCGAAGAGCACCGCCGCCGCGCGAGCGCAGCGAGCTTGCGGTCCGAGCGAAGCTCGGTTCGGAGCTCGAGATCGGCCCCGAGCGAAGCGAGTGGGTCGAGACCGAGATCCGAGTTCGGCGGATTAGTCCCTGATCGCGCTGTCGCGCGGCCCGTTCCGGGCTGAAAATCGTGGGTGGTCGCCCGCTGACGCCGTTGCTCCTTGGTCGTTGAGGCCGTGGATTAGTCGGGCGCTGGGAGCTGCGCTGTGGGCCCTTCATTGTTGCTTCGAGCACGCGGATTAGCTTCGCCTATGCCCTGCGGCTCCCGCGGGCGGCCGCCTGTCATCGAGCCGGCGAGGAGGTCGGGATGCTGGAAGAGACGCGAGGACAGTGAGGAGATCATCGAGCGGGTCGCGGCGCTGGATATCGGCAAGGCCGAGCTGGTGTGCTGTGTCCGGGTGCCCGGCGAGGGCGCCGGGCAGGCGGCTGCAGGAGGTGACGACGTACTCGACGATGACCCGGTCGCTGCTGCTGCTGGCCGACCGGCTGTCGGAGCTGGGCGTGACCCGGGTGGTGATGGAGGCGACCAGTCGACTACTGGAAGCCGCCGTTCTACCTGCTGGAGGCGCACGGGTTCGAGGCGTGGCTGGTCAACGCCAAGGACGTCAAGCACCTGCCCGGCCGGCCGAAGACCGACAAGCTGGACGCGGTGTGGCTGTGCAAGGTCGCCGAGCGGCAGATGATGCGGCCCAGCTTCGTGCCGCCGGTGCCGATCCGCCGGCTGCGGGATCTGACCCGCTACCGGGTCGACCTGGTCGGCGCGCGCACCGCGGAGAAGAACCGGGTGGAGAAGCTGCTGGAAGACGCCTGATCAAGCTGTTCGGTGGTCGGCCACCGACATCTTCGGGGTCTCCGGCCGGGAGATGATGGCCGCGCTGGTCGCCGGGGAACGCGACCCGAAGGTGCTCGCCGCAGCTGGCCCGGGCCCGGATGCGCGCCAAGATCCCGCAGCTGGAGGAGGCGTTCGTCGGGCACTTCACCGACCACCACGCGTTCCTGCTGGCCAAGATGCTCGCCCGCATCGACGCGATCGACGCCGACATCGCCGACGCTCGACGCCAGGATCGAGGAGCAGATCGCCCCTTTCGCCGAGGCGGTGGCCCGACTGGATGAGATCCCCGGCGTCGGCGCCACCGCCGCGCAGCGTCATCATCGCCGAGATCGGGGTGGACATGAGCCGGTTCCCCACCGCCGGGCACCTGGCCTCCTGGGCCAAGTTCGCCCCCGGCGTGAAGGAGTCCGCCGGCAAGAAGAAGGGCACGGCGCCACCGGGCACGGCAACCGCTACCTGGCCCGCGCCCTCGGGCGAGGCCGCCGTCGCCGCCAGCCGCACCGACACCTTCCTCGGCGAGCGCTACCGGCGCATCGCCCGACGACGCGGCAAGAAGAAAGCCATCGTCGCCGTCGGCCGCTCCATCCTGGTCATCATCTGGCACCTGCTCGCCGACCCCGAGACCCGCTTCCACGACCTCGGCCCCGACTTCTACGACAACCGCGTCGGCACCCAGCGCGCCAGATGCGCAACCACATCCGCCAACTCGAAGCCCTCGGCTACAAGGTCACCCTCGAACCCGCCGCCTGACATCGCAAGCGCACTGACCCACAACACGCGCCGGGTCATCCCACGCTGCCCGCTTGCGTGGATTTTCGGTCTAGGGTTGCCGCGGGAAGTTGGAGATGCCGCGCCAGAGCAGCGACTCGAGCAGGTGGATCGCGTCCTCGGCCGTCACCGGGCGATCGCTGGCCAGCCACCAGCGCGCGGCCACCTGAGCGGCGCCGGTGAGCGCGGTCGCGAGCAGCTGGGCCTCGGCCTTCCCCAGTCCGGTGTCGGAGGCGACCGTGTCGGCCACCGCGAGCATCGTCTTCTCGGTGACCCGCTCGACGCGCTCGCGCACCGCCGGTTCGTTCACCAGGTCGCTCTCGAAGATCAGCCGGAACGCCCCGTCGTGGTCGGAGCGGTCGACGAACGCGAAATAGGCCGACAGCACGCCGTGGATGCGTTCCTGGTTGTCCGTGGGGCCGGCGAGCGCGGCGATCACGGTGTCGCCGAGCGCTTCGGCCTGGGTGTCGAGCAGCGCGAGGTAGAGCTCCAACTTTCCCGGGAAGTGCTGATAGAGCACCGGCTTGGAAACCCCGGCGCGCTCGGCGATGTCGTCCATCGCCGCGGCGTGGTAACCGTTCGCGACGAACACCTCCTGGGCGGCCGCGAGCAGCTGTTTGCGGCGCGCGGACCTGGGCAGCCGGCCACCGCGGCCCAGCTCAGCTCCCAACGCGCGTGACACGACAGCTCCTCCGGGGACGGTTTCCCAGTCCGCGAAGCCTACTCGTCGGCCACCATCGATGCCCTGACCCGGACGCGGTTGGCGTCGTCGAGCACCGCCGCGAACAGGTCCCCGTACTCGTCGACCCGGTCGAGCACCTCGCCGGCCGTGAACGACAGGTGGCCACCCTCCGCGACCTCGTCCCAGGTCAGCGGTGTCGAGGCGGTGGGGGTCGACTTGGCCCGCAGCGAGTACGGGGCGACCGTCGTCTTGGCCGGGTTGTTCTGGCTCCAGTCGACGAACACCTTCCGCGGACGCAGCGACTTCGCCATCCGCGACACGACCAGCTCGGGCATCTCCCGCTCGAGCCGCTTGGCCACCGCGTGCGCGTACTTCGAGGGCAGCTCCGGATCGCTCACCTCGATCGGCGCGCTGACCTGCATGCCCTTCGAGCCGGACGTCTTGGCGACCGGGTGCAGCCCGTCCTGCTCGAGGACGGCGCGCAGCCCGGCCGCGACCGTGCAGCACTCGGCGATCGTCGCGGGCGGGCCCGGATCGAGGTCGAAGACGATCAGGTCGGTCCGCGGCTTGCGGGCCTGCTTCGGCACCCGCCACTGCGGGACGTGCAGCTCCAGCGCGGCAAGGTTCGCGAGCCACACCACGGTCGGCAGACCTTCCACGACCACGTAGTCGATCGTCTCGCGGTTCATCGTCGAGCCCGGCACGGGGAGGGTGACGGTGCGCACCCACGACGGCGTGCCGCGCGGTGCGTTCTTCTCGAAGAAGAACTGCGCGTCGACACCGTTCGGGTAGCGCTTCACGGTGAGCGGCCGGTCGGCGAGATGCGGCAGCAGGACGGGCGCGATCCGGCTGTAGTAGTCGATGATCTCGCCCTTAGTGAAGCCGGGCTCCGGGTAGAGCACCTTCGTCAGGTTGGACAGCGCCAGGTGCCGGCCGTCGACGTCGACGGTCACCGTCTCCTTCTTCTCAGCCATCGCCCCTCGCCTCGTCGACGCGCTTGTCAGCACGTATCCCGCGGAACACCGGCTGCCGCAGCCGGCCGTCGGGCGTCCACGCCGCGAACTCGACCTCGATCACGACCTCCGGCTCCGCCCAGCGCAGCCGCCGTCCGCGCATCGGCGCCGGGACGCCCGCAACTGCCGGGTCGTCGCGTTCGGTGAGCAGGCCCTTGATCTTGGTGGCGACCCGACCCGCGATCCCGCTGCCGACCCGGCCGGCGTAGTGCAGCCCGGCGTCGCCCACCATGCCGAGGACCAGCGAGCTCAGCGAGTTGGGGTGCTCGGCGGCCGCCTCCCAGCCGATGACGACGAAGTCACCGGCCCGGACGAAGCGCAACTTGCGCCAGTCGCCGCTGCGGGTGCCGGGGCGGTAGACCGACGTGACGCGCTTCGCGACGACCCCCTCCAGACCGTGCGCGCGGGCCACCGACTCGGTCGCCGGCCCGTCGTCGAACGACGGGCTGAGCGTCCACACGGGGTGCTCCTCGGTGAACCGCTCCAGGGTGGCCCGCCGCTCGCGGTAGGGACGGCCCGTCAGATCAACGCCGAAGCGGCGCAGCACGTCGAACACGACGTAGGTCACAGGGCACTCCACGGCCACCCGGGCGACCTCGGCCCTGCCGCGCAGGTGCATGCGCGTCTGCAGCCGCTCGAAGGACGGCCGGCCGTCGACGAAGGCCACGATCTCGCCGTCGAGCAGCGCGTCGCCGATGCCCGCGGCCTGCGCGACGAGCTCCGGATACCCGGCGCTGACGTCGTTTCCGGCCCGGCTGATCAGCCGCGCGCCACGCTCGGTTGCGTCGAGCAGCACCCGCACGCCGTCCCATTTGAACTCGTAGGCCCACTCCTCGCCGGAGGGCAATGTGGTCACCGCGGTGGCGAGCATGGGGTCCACGCGTCCAAACTTATGCTCATGCGTTCGATCTGGAAGGGCAGCGTCTCCTTCGGGCTGGTCAGTATCGGGGTCAAGCTCTACACGGCGACGGAGGAGCGCGACGTCAGCTTCCACCAGGTGCGCCGCAGCGACGGCGCCCGGATCCGCTACAAGCGGATCGCCGAGACCGACGGCGAGGAGGTCGCCTACGCCGACATCGCGAAGGGCTACCAGCTGCCCAGCGGCGAGACGGTGGTGCTCACCGACGACGATTTCAAGGACCTGCCGCTGCCCAGCGCGCGGGTCGTCGACGTGCTGCAGTTCGTCCCGGCCGACCAGATCGACCCGATCTACTTCAACAAGAGCTACTACCTCGAGCCGGAGAAGTCCGCGGTCAAGCCGTACGTCCTGCTGCGTGAGGCGCTCGAGGAGAGTGAGACGGTCGGCGTCGTCAAGGTGGCCATCCGCAACCGGGAGCAGCTGGCCACGCTGCGGGTGCGTGACGGCGTCATCGTCCTCGAGACGATGATCTGGCCGGACGAGGTCCGCGAGGCCGACTTCGGGTTCCTCGACGACGACATCGACCTTCGCCCGCAGGAGCGCCAGATGGCCCGTTCGCTCGTCGAGAGCATGGCCGGCGATTTCGAGCCCACCCAGTACACCGACGACTACCGCGCGGCGCTCCAGTCCGTCATCGAGGCGAAGGTCGAGGGCCGCGAGGTCGTCGAGGCGGAGGAGCCACAGCCGAGTACCGGCAACGTCGTCGACCTGATGTCGGCGCTGCGCGCGTCGGTGGACGCGGCGAAGAAGAGCCGCGGGGAGCCGCAGCGTGCGCCGGCGAAGAAGGCGGCGAAGGCCCCGGCCAAGAAGACGGCAGCGGCGAAGGCCCCGGCCCAGAAGACGGCAGCGGCGAAGGCCCCGGCCACGAAGGCCCCGGCCAAGAAGGCCCCGGCCAAGAAGGCCCCGGCCAAGAAGGCGGCCGCAAAGACGGCGATCGCCAAGAAGACCGCCACGCGCAAGACCGCCTGACCACCGGTTCTACGCTGGGACCGTGCCCAAACCCCCGTCGCGGCAGGCCGCGCTCGCCAGGTTCTCCGATACCGAACTCGCGCCGCGTGACGACTCGATCAAGATCTGGCCGGGCCGGCACCTCGAGGTCGGGGCGGCGCGCATCCATGTGCGGACGACGCCCTCCGCGAACCCCGATGCCGAGCCGGCCCTGTTCGTGCATGGCCTCGGTGGTTCCGCGCACAACTGGACGGACTTCGCCGGCGTGCTGCGCAACCGCTTCGCGATCGAGGCGATCGATCTCCTCGGCCACGGGCGCTCAGGGCCGGCACCGCGCAACGACTACTCACTCGACGCGCACGCGGAGGTCGTCATCGACTACCTCGAACTGAGTGGCCGCGGCCCGGTCCATCTCGTGGCCAACTCGATGGGCGGCGCGGTCAGCGTGCTGGTCGCGGCCCGGCGGCCCGCCCTCGTGCGCACGCTGACCCTGATCTCGCCGGCCGTCCCGGACAACCGCATCCGCGCCTTCCCGCTGCGCAACGACCCGCGAGCCGCGCTGGTCGTCGTACCCGGACTCGGCGAGCTGGCCCTGCGGCACTACAACCGTCGTTACCCAGTCGAAGCGCGCGTGCGCGGCACGATCGCGTTGTGCTTCGCGGACCCCACGCGCTACCCGAAGGAACGGCTGCACGAGGCGTTCGGCGAACAGACGGCGCGCATGTCGATGCCCTGGGCCGAGACCGCCATCGCGCGGTCGACGCGCGGGCTCGCTGCGGCCCAGTTCATCCGCGGCCGGGTCGGCTGGAAGACGTTGGGCGCCCTGCGGATGCCGACGCTGGTGGTCTGGGGCGACACCGACCGGCTCGTGGCACCTGATCTCGCGCCGTACGTGGCGGCGGCCATTCCGGACTCGCGGCTGCTCGTTCTCGAGCAGGTCGGGCACACCGCGATGATGGAGCTGCCGGAACCGACCGCCCGGGCGATGCTCGCGCTCACCGAGGACGCCGCGAGAATCCGATCGGAAGCACGCGCTCCCAACACGACCTGAGAGCCCGGGACGTCCTCCGGGCATCCTGCGGTGTGTATGGGAACCTTGAGCAGTGCCGGAAACCAGTGACCCGAGGCATCGCGCCGCGCTGATGACTCGGGAGCGCCGCACTGAAGACGTGGTCCGCGTGCGGCACACCGTGCGCAACGTAGGTGTGACCTTCGGCCCGCGCGAGTCGCGGCGCCCGATGACCGGCGCCTGGCACAACTTCTCGCAGCGGTACGGATGGCGCGCGTACGCGCTGCCCGTCCTGCTGGTCGTGACCGTCGCCGCGCTCCTGTCGATGAAGGACGTGCGGGAGAAGGTGACCGGAACGACAGGCCACGGGCACCCGCGCGGTGTCGCCGGGCCCCCGGTCGCCTCGCCGAGCTTCACCCTCAAGAACGACGCGGCCGCGGGGAGCAAGGTCAACGAGACCGTCCTCAGGGCCGCCGCATTGCCGGCCGGGCGGCCGTACACCGCCGAAGGCGACGGCTCGTTCCGGGTACTGAACGGCTCCTCGCCCCAAGTCGGGTCCGGTCACCTCTATCGCTACAGCATCGAGGTCGAGAACGGCGTCGACGGCGTCGACCTGACGCAGTTCCAGAACCTGGTCGTCAACACGCTGTCCGACCCGCGCAGCTGGGCCGGGCACGGTGTCGCGGTCCGGCGCGTCGACTCCGGCCCGATCGACTTCCACATCACGCTCACCTCGGCGATGACGGTGCGCAACCTGTGCGGCTACGACGTGCCTGTCGAGACCTCCTGCTACGCATCGGCAGGGGGTGCGTCCGACGTCAATCGGGTCGTCTTCAACGTGGCCCGGTGGACGCGCGGCGCGACCGCCTACGTCGGCGACCTCGCGGCCTACCGGGTCTACATGATCAACCATGAGGACGGGCACGCGATGGGCCATATGCACGCCCATGAGTGCCTGCCAGGCGGGCTCGCCCCGGTGATGATGCAGCAGACGTTCGGTCTGCGCTCGACAGCGACCGGCACGCTGTGCCAGGCCAACCCGTGGCCGTACCCGACCGGCGCGAGGGGTGCACCGGGCGCCGAGCAGCCGGACACCCCCCAGAACGACGAGTACGGCAAGGGCGATTGACTTGAATCACTTCGCGCGAGCGCTCATCGCGTGGATGGTTGAGTTCTGGATCGGTCACCTTCCAGCCCCGTGTAACAGGGCCTTCCTGCAGCGGGGACACTGGTGGGGTGGAATTCCGCCGGTAGTAGGGCGGTTCCACACTGGAGTCCCGAATCGAGCTTGAGGAAGTGCCGTGTCGTTGCCCCCGCTCGTGGAGCCTGCTGAGTCTCTGACGATCGACGAAGTCCGCCGCTACAGCCGCCACCTGATCATCCCGGACGTCGCGATGGACGGGCAGAAGCGGCTGAAGAACGCGAAGGTGCTGTGCATCGGTGCCGGCGGGCTGGGCTCGCCGGCGCTGATGTACCTCGCGGCCGCCGGCGTCGGCACGCTCGGCATCGTCGAGTTCGACGTCGTGGACGAGTCCAACCTGCAGCGCCAGATCATCCACGGGCAGAGCGACATCGGCCGCTCGAAGGCCGAGTCGGCCCGCGACACCGTCCACGAGATCAACCCGCTGATCCGGGTGAACGTCCACGAACTGCGGCTCGACTCGTCCAATGTCATGGAGATGTTCGCGCAGTACGACCTCATCGTCGACGGCACCGACAACTTCGCCACCCGCTACCTCGTCAACGACGCGTGCGTGCTGCTCGGCAAGCCGTACGTGTGGGGCTCGATCTACCGCTTCGACGGCCAGGCCTCGGTGTTCTGGGCCGAGCACGGGCCGTGCTACCGCTGCCTCTACCCCGAGCCGCCGCCGCCGGGCATGGTGCCGTCCTGCGCCGAGGGCGGCGTGCTGGGCGTGCTGTGCGCGTCCATCGGGTCGATCCAGGCCACCGAGGCGATCAAGCTAGTGGCCGGCGTCGGTGAGCCGCTGCTCGGCTCGCTGATGGTCTACGACGCGCTCGACATGAACTACCGCAAGATCAAGGTCCGCAAGGACCCGGACTGCGCCGTCTGCGGCGAGCACCCGACCGTCACCGAACTGATCGACTACGAGGCGTTCTGCGGGGTCGTGTCGGAGGAGGCGCAGGAGGCTGCCGCCGGCTCGACGATCACGGCGACCGAGCTCAAGGACCTGCATCGACTCGGACAAGCCGACCTTCCTGGTGGACGTCCGCGAGCCGGCCGAGTGGGAGATCGTCCGCATCCCGGGCGCCACGCTGATCCCCAAGGACGAGATCCTGCGCGGCGACGCGCTCGCGAGCCTGCCGCAGGACAAGCAGATCATCATGTACTGCAAGTCCGGCGTCCGCTCGGCCGAGACGCTCGCGGCCGTCAAGCGGGCGGGCTTTTCGCGACGCAGTGCACGTGCAGGGCGGCGTCACGGCATGGGCTCACCAGGTCGACCACAGTCTGCCTGTCTACTGACCCCGGGTCAGGGGTGGAACAACGGCAAGGATCTTCGTGTCGATGTTCCGGTCGGGGTATGCGTCGTCGGCCGACGCGGCTCGCCGGATTCGGGCCGCTCATGCAATCGTGCTGAGGTGGCCGCACGATTGCATGGCGACGGCGACCGGCCGGGCGATCTCGCGCAGCGCATCCTCGCCTGTATCGAGTCGATCCCGGAGGGCCGGGTGATGACGTACGGCGACGTGGCAGAGTTCGTCGGCGCGCCGTCACCACGCATCGTCGGACGGGTGCTCGCGCTCGACGACGGGTCGGTGCCGTGGCATCGCGTGCTGCGAGCGAACGGCTCGCTGGCCGAACACCTCTACACCGAGCAGCGGCAGCGGTTGCTCGCCGAGGGCGTCCGGTTCAGGGGCGACCGTGTCGAGCTCAGGTCCTTCCGCTGGGACGGTAGCTGAGCCGCCCATCGCATTGACAAGCGTCGATGTCTCGCGCAGAATATAGATGAACGTCGATATATGGAGGTGGCGACGATGGCGAGCGACGAGCAGCTTCGCGAGCAGGTACGGGCCCACTACGCGGCCGCGGCTGTGGCGGTGACCAGCGGGACGGGCACGGCCTTGGCGGTCGAGGAGCGCAGTACGCAGGCGGACGAGGCGGGTTGTTGTTCGACCGGCACGTGCGCGCCGGAGTCGGTGGAGGTCGACGAGTCGTTCGGCGCGGGCCTGTACAGCGACGAAGAGCAGGCCGAGGTCCCTGCCGAGGCGCTGGCCGCAAGTCTTGGCTGCGGCAACCCGCTGGCAGTCGCCGAACTGCACGCGGGGGAGCGGGTGCTCGACCTGGGCTCGGGCGGCGGCATCGACGTGCTGCTGTCTGCCCGCCGGGTCGGACCGACAGGCTTCGCCTACGGCGTCGACATGACAGACGAGATGCTGGAGCTGGCGAGGGCCAATGCCGCCAAGGCGAACGCCACCAACGTCGAGTTCCTGAGGGGCACCATCGAGGCGGTCCCGCTGGCGGATGCGTCCGTCGACGTGGTGATCTCCAATTGCGTGATCAACCTGTCGGTGGACAAGCCCGCGGTGCTGGCCGAGATGTTCCGGGTGTTGCGCCCGGGCGGGCGGGTCGGCGTGTCCGACGTCGTCGCGGAGGACACCCTCAGCCCCGCCGAACGAGCCGAGCGCGGCAGCTTTGCGGGCTGCGTTGCCGGCGCGCTGTCCCGGTCGGAGTACCTGGCCGGCCTCGCGGCGGCCGGCTTCACCGACGCAAGCGTCACGTTCACCGGGCCGTCGGTGCCGGGCATGCACTCGGCGATCGTCCGGGCCGGCAAGCCGGCGTAGCCGTCACCAGAAGCGGGCCTGCCCGGGGATCGTCTCCAGGTCGGTGAGCAGCAGCTCGCGGTCGTCGTCCTCCTTGATGTCCTCGGCGACGGCGAGCGCCTGCTCGGTGCAGCTCCGCGCCTGCTCGGCGTCCCCGGCGATCGCGTGCCCCCGGGCCACGGCCTCGTACCCGAACGCGAGGTCGAAGTCGCCGAGCCCGTTCTCGCGACAGATGTCGAGGACGCGCTGTGCGTGGTGCAGGCACGCCTCGGGCCGGCGCAGCACCGCGTACACCCGCGAGCACTGCCACTCGCCGCGCGCGAAGTTCTCCGGCTTGCCGACCTGGCGCCAGTGATGGCAGGACGCATGCGCCATGTGCACCATCGCGTCGTCCTCGTCGCGCGTGCGGTTCTCTTTCTCGAGCAGCGTCCAGGTCCCGTTGAACAGTGCCCCGGCGAGGCGGCGTTCGTCGTCGGGGTCCATCGGTGCACCTTATCCGCCGCCACGGATCTCCGTCTGGCCCGCTCGCTGCGCTCGGGGCCGTCCGGAGTTCCGTACCTCGCTTCGCTCGGACGCAAGCTCGCTGCGCTCGCGCGGCGGCGGACTCTTCGCGCGAGCGCCCATCGTGTTGATGGTTGCGCATTGGCTGGTTGCCTTCCAGCACCGCCCGCGCAAGCGCTTGTCGTGCTTTCGGCCACCGGCTCGGTACTCACCTGTCGCGAGGGAGCAGGCCGACGCGGTCGTAGTGCCGCAACGCCTTCGCGGTGAGGCCGGCGAGGCGGGCGAGTTGCCCCACGCTCATGAGCCGTCCATGAGCCAGACCGTACGAGGTTGACCCGGGGCAATGGCAATACGCGATCCGCGGGTTGCATCGAGCGGCAGGATTGGCCAGATGGATCAGGTCACCGAACTCCGGCTCGTCGTCACGGTCGACGCCTACGACGCGGCACTGGCCTTCTACCGCGACGCGCTCGGGCTGCGCGCGCGGGCGGCGTACGCGGCGCCGAACGGCGGGCGGGTCACGCTGCTGGACGCCGGGCGCGCCACCATCGAACTCGCCGACGCGGCGCAGGCCGACTACATCGACGAGGTGGAGGTCGGCCGCCGGGTTGCCGGCAAGATTCGCGTCGCCTTCGAGGTCCCGGACGCGGACGGGGCGACGACGCGCCTTGCCGAGGCGGGCGCCGACGTGATCGCCACCCCGACCCGGACACTGTGGAACTCGCTCAACGCCCGGCTCGACGGCTCCGGACGGGCTGCAACTCACCCTGTTCGAGGAGCTCAGCCCCCGCTGACTCTGGCGGGAGGTGTTGATCTCTCGCGCGCCTGTCGCTTTCTCGTCCCAGGTGAGCGGTGCCGAACTGTCATACGGCCGTAAGTGCGCCACGAACGTTGAGGAGGAGGCCGATGTAGGAGGACCTCGTCTGATGCGATGTCGTGCAGGAGATGAAGGTTTGTGGCCCTTCGGCGTCGCCCTTCGGGGGGAGGCGTCAAACCACCGCATGCTGCGTTGGCTGAAGACCGTCGTGGTGACAGATCCGGAAACCACCCTTGATCCCAGGGCCAAGGCGAGCGCAGCGAACCGGTCACGTGTTGAAATGAATGGTGGCATCGAAAGCGGGTGATACGGGACCGGGATCAGCTGGCGGGTGCCCGAGTATTGGCCAGTGGTGTCCGGCAAGAACGCGGCGCAGCCGGTCTGCGGCTTCTGCATGGAACGTGGGAAGGCCGGTGCCGATACTGCTGCCCGTGCTGGTGGGCGGGGGGTGAGAGGGAGCGCGTCAACGGCGGAATCCGGAGACGCTGAGTACCGTTGCGGCGCTGGCTGGCGGACCGGCTCGTAGTAGTGGTGAAGCCCTTGTAATGGGGGTGGAGCGAAGGGGCCGGCTCATCGAGTGGCGTTGTTTGCGCGAGCAACCGGGTGGCGAGGAGCCGTCTGGGAGGAGTCGAGTGGGCGAGTCAGCTTCGTTGGAGAAGTCGTTTGTCATTCCGAAACAGCTGGTGTGGGAGGCGAACCAGCGGGTCAAGGTCAGCAAGGGTGCACCGGGGGTCGACGAGGCGTCGATCGGGGCGACCGAGCCCGATCTGAAGGGCAATCTCTACAAGATCTGGAACCGGATGTCGTCGGGGACGTATTTCCCGCCGCCGGTGCGCGCGGTGGAGATACCCAAGCCGCAAGGCGGGGTGCGGGTGTTGGGGGTGCCCACGGTCGGCGACAGGATCGCGCAGACCGTGGTGGCGCTGACGTTGGAGCCGCGGACGGAAGCGATCTTCCATCCGGACTCCGACGGCTACCGGCCGGGCAAGTCGGCGCATGAGGCGCTGGCCGCGTGCCGGGAACGGTGCTGGCAGAAGGACTGGGTGCTCGATCTGGACATCCGTGCGTTCTTCGACTCCCTGGACCACGACCTCGTCGTCAAGGCGGTGCGGGCGAACATCACCACCGAGCAGCGGTGGGTGCTGCTGTATGTGCAGCGGTGGCTGCAAGCGCCGCTGCACCTACCGGACGGCACCTTGCAGCAGCGAGGCCGGGGAACCCCACAAGGGTCGCGGACCCGCCAGTGTGGGCGAAGGGCTGCACAGCGAACGACTCCGGCGGGGAGTCCCGACCGGAGCTCGAGGCACGAAGACGAGGGTGCCGAGCGAGCGGCAGCGCGACGGTGGCGGCGTGAGGTGCGGATGTCGAGTCTGGGTCTGCAGTTGCACCCGGACAAGACACGGATCGTGTACTGCAAGGACAACCGGCGCCGCGGCTCGTATGAGCACGTGGCGTTCACGTTCCTCGGCTACACCTTCCAGCCGCGCAAGGCCAAGAACCGGCGCGGGGAGTTCTACTACGGCTTCCTGCCCGCGGTCAGCCTCGCGGCGTTGACCCGCATGAACCGGCAGGTTCGCCGCTGGAAGATGCACCACTGGGTCACCAGCACGCTGGAACAAATCGCCGCCGAGATCAACCCGGTCGTGCGAGGGATGGATGAACTACTACGGCCGGTTCTATCGGACCCGGCTGCACCCCTTCCTCGCCCGCATCAACACCTACCTGATGCGCTGGGCAGGGCGGGAATACAAGCGACTGCGGTCCTACAAACGCTTCATGGCGTGGTGGACCGGGATCCTCGATCGAGAACCCGGCCTATTCGCGCACTGGCGCTGGGTCCGCGGCTTCAACGGAGTCCGATGAGAAGAGCGGAGTGACGGGAGACTGTCACGCTCCGTTCTGTGGGATGGTCATGGCATCACCCTCGCGCCGCGGCCGGCCGGTCCACATGGGCACCGGTGCTCACTCCCACTGCCCGATGGGGCACCGATGACCGGGCATGTGGGGCATTCCACGCACCGCGGATCCCGATCTTTGCCCGACCGGAAACTGTCGGGCGGGCGTGTTCTGATGGGGCGGTGACTGAGGCGACCTACCGACTGGTGCGGCCGACCCGACCTACAATCGACGCGCCGGTGCTCGACGCCGCCCAGCGCGCGGTCGTCGAGCACGCCGGAGGGCCGCTGCTCGTCCTCGCCGGCCCCGGCACCGGCAAGACCACGACGCTCGTCGAGGCGGTCGTCGACCGGGTCGCGCGCGGGGTGCCCGTGGAGCAGCTGCTGATGCTGACGTTCAGCCGGCGCGCCGCGGGCGAGCTGCGCTATCGCGTCACGGCCCGGCTGGGCCAGACGATCCGCGAGCCGATCGCCCGCACGCTGCACTCCTACGCGTTCGGGGTGCTCCGGCTGGCCAACCGGCGCGGAGCCGATCTGGACGCGCCGTTGCCGCCGCCCCGGCTGCTCTCCGGTGCCGAGCAGGACGTCCTGATCCGCGAACTCGTCGAGGGACGCGACCCGCGAAGCTGGCCGGTGGAGCTGCGTCCCGCGCTGGGCACCCGCGCGTTCGCCGGCGAGCTGCGCGACCTGTTGATGCGGGCGGTGGAGCGTGGCCTCGACGGCCCCGCGCTGGTCGCGCTCGGCCGGGCCCGCCGGCGTCCTGACTGGATCGCCGCCGGCGAGTTCCTGGCCGAGTACCAGAACGTCACCTCGCTCGCGAAGCCCGGCGCGTACGACCCGTCCGAGCTGATCAGGTCCGCGCTCAACGCGCTGCGCGCGGATCCCGAGCTGCTCGCCGCCGAACGGGCACAGCGGCGGCACCTGTTCGTCGACGAGTACCAGGACACCGACCCGGCCCAGGGAGAGCTGCTGGCGCTGCTCGCCGACGCCGCCGACGAGCTCGTCCTGGTCGGCGACCCCGACCAGTCGATCTACGCGTTCCGCGGCGCGGATCAGTCGGCGATCCACGACGTCGACGCCCGGTTCGGGCGCGGCGGCGAGGTCGCGGTCGCTGGCGCTCGAGGTCTCGCGGCGGTGCGGGCCGCAGCTGCTCGCGGCTACCCGGCGGGTAGCCGATCGGCTGCCCGGCCGGGCCGAACAGCGCCGGTTGCGGCCGTCCGGGGACGATCGAGGAACGGTCGAGACCTGCCTGTTCCGCACGGCCAGCGAGGAAGCCGGCTACCTCGCGGGAATCCTGCGCCGCGCCCACCTCGACGGGCTGCCGTGGTCGCAGATGGCGGTGCTCGTCCGGTCGACCGCCGCCGTCCTCGGCGCGCTGCGCCGCGCGCTGATCGGCGCGGGCGTACCGGTGGTCGTGCGCGGCGACGACCTCCCACTCGCCGAACAGCCCGCGGTCGCGATGCTGCTCGAGGTCCTGCGCCTCGCGCGCGACCCTGCCGCCCTGACCGAGGACGTTGCCGAGCGGTTGCTGCTCGGGCCGATCGGCGGCGCCGACGTCGTCTACCTGCAGCGGCTGCGCCGGGTGCTGCGCCAGCGTGACGGCGACGACGCGCCGCCCAGGCTCGCGCCGGCGCTGCTCGACGCGCGCGATGCCCGCGTCCTGCCGGAGCACGTCCGCTGGCCGGTGGTGCGGGTCGCCGGCGTGCTGGCCGCGGGACGCGACGCCGTCAAGGCGAAGGCCAGCCCGGAGGAGGTTCTGTGGG
Organism: uncultured Actinomycetota bacterium; assembly: GCA_963797455.1. GTDB lineage: Bacteria > Actinomycetota > Actinomycetes > Mycobacteriales > Jatrophihabitantaceae > Jatrophihabitans. Next base: position 739,299 of record CAWCPK010000003.1, read on the forward strand.
CGATTTGGGACGCCACGGGCCTGGGCCGCAGGTGGGCGCGGCAGAGTGCGGCCGGCGGTGGCGGCGGTGCGGGGGCCGACCGCGACCTCGACGCCGTGGTGGCGCTGTTCGACGGCCGCCGCGCGCTTCACCGACCGGCTGCCGCGCGCGTCGGCGCGCGAGTTCGTCGACCATCTCGCCGCGCAGCAGATCCCGGGCGACACCTTCACCGCGGACGCCCGCGAGCCGGACGCGGTCGCCATCCTCACCGCGCACGCGAGCAAGGGTCTGGAGTGGGATCTCGTCTGCGTCGCGCACGTGCAGGAGGGCACCTGGCCCGACCTTCGGCGTCGCGGATCGCTGCTCGGCCCGGAACTGCTCGTCGACGTGCTCGCCGGACGGGACACGCCGGGCGGCCCGCCGATCGCGACCCAGCTCGCCGAGGAGCGACGGTTGTTCTACGTAGCGGCCACCCGGGCCCGGCGCCGGCTGGTCGTCAGCGCGGTGTCCGGCGAGGAGGAGCAGCCGTCCCGGTTCCTCGACGAGCTGGATCCGATCGACGGCGACCGCCCGCTCACGGCGGCGACCCGCGGCGTGCACCTCCGCGGCCTCGTCGTCCGAGCTGCGGTCCGTCGTGTGCGACCCGGCCGCCGACGACGACCTGCGCCGCACCGCCGCCGCTGAACTCGCGAGGCTGGCGGCCGCGGGCGTGCGCGGGGCCGATCCCGCCGACTGGTGGGGGCTCGCAGCGCTGACCTTCGACGGACCGGTCGCCGACCCGGACCGTCCCGTGCCGGTGAGCCCGTCGCGCATCGACTCGTTCCTGCGCTGCGAGGTGCGCACCTTGCTGCAGGACGTCGGCGCGCGCGACGGCGAACAGCTCTCGGCGTCGCTGGGCACGCTCGTCCACGAAGTCGCCGCGACGGCGCCGCCGGAGGCCGATCTCGCCGAGCTCGAGCGGCTGCTCGACCAGCAGTGGGACGCCCTGGATTTCGGCGCGCAGTGGTTTGCCGAGAACGAGCGGCGCCGGGCGAGCCGGATCCTTGCCCGGTTGGTCGACTGGCTGCGCACCAGCCGCGCCGACTACACGCTGCTCGGCATCGAGCGAACCTTCAGCGCGGAGGTCGGCGACGCCGTCCTCACCGGGCGGGTCGACCGCCTCGAACGCGACTCGGGCGGCCGGCTCGTGGTCGTCGACCTCAAGACCGGCAAGTCCAAGGTGAAGGCCGACGACCTGCCGCTCCACCCGCAGCTCGGCGCGTACCAGCTGGCCGTCCAGGCCGGCGCGTTCGGCGCGGGCGAGGAGTCCGGCGGCGCGCTGCTCGTCCAGCTGGCCGCGAAGGGCTCGGATCCGGAACAGTTGCAGGGCCCGCTCGCCGACGCCGCGGATCCGCAGTGGATCACCCGCGAGGTCGAGCACGTCGCAGCGCGCATGCGGGGCAGTGCGTTCACCGCGCGGGTCAACTCCTACTGCGGCAACTGCGATCTGCAGAAGTGCTGCCCGCTCTACACCGGCCGGCAGGTCACCACATGACGAGTCGGATCGGTGCCGCCGAGCTGAGCAAGCTGCTCGGCCTCGACCACTCGCCGACCGACGAGCAGACCGCGGTGATCGAGGCGCCGCTCGGTCCCGCCGTCGTCATCGCGGGCGCCGGCTCGGGCAAGACCGAGACGATGGCCGCGCGGGTCGTGTGGCTGGTCGCCAACCGGCTCGTGAGCCCGACGCGGTGCTCGGGCTGACCTTCACCCGCAAGGCCGCTGCGGAGCTCGGCCGGCGGATCAGGCGGCGCCTCGCGCAGTGGCGGTTCGTCCTCGAACGCGACGCGGGGGGCGACGCCGGCCGCACCGAGCAGCTGGCCGAACTGCTGGCCGGCGAGCCCACCGTCCTGACCTACGCCGCCTACGCCGGTCGGCTGGTCGCCGAGCACGCGATGCGGGTCGGCGCGGAGCCCGACGCCCGGCTGATCTCGCCGGCGGTCGGCTGGCAGCTGGCCGACATGGTGTCGCGCGACCATCCGGACGCGCTGCCCGACGACATCGGCGCGCCGAGCAGCGTGCCGCGCTACGTCCTCGAGATGAGCGGGCAGCTCGCCGACCACCTGGTCGGCGTCGAGGACGTCGACCGCCTGTGCCGCGAGACCCTCCACTGGTTCGAGACGCTGCCCCTGGGCAAGTCGATCCGCTCCCCGTACCCGGGCGACACCGCGAAGTTCGTCGACTCGCTGCGGCACCGGCTCGCGCTCCTCCCGCTGGTGCGCGGCTTCGCCGCCGCGAAGGCCGCGCTGCCGGCGGTCGACTTCGCCGACCAGATGACGGTCGCGGCGCAGGTCGCGCGGCTCGCCGAGGTGCAGCAGATCGAGCGCGCCAGGTACACCGCGGTGCTGCTAGACGAGTACCAGGACACCGGCCACGCGCAGATCGAGACGCTGCGCGGGCTGTTCGGCGACGGGCACCCGGTCACCGCGGTCGGCGACCCGTTCCAGTCGATCTACGGGTGGCGCGGCGCCAGCTCCGGGAACATCGGCCGGTTCGCGACGACCTTCGCGCGCGCGGACGGACGGCCTGCGCAGATCTACGCCCTCGCCACGAGCTTCCGCAACGACGAGCAGATCCTGCGCGCCGCGAACACGGTCGCGGCGCCGCTGCGCTCCCGGGCGCGTCGGTCGAGCTGCGCCCGGCGTCCGGTGCCGGACCGGGCTGACGGTGGCGACCCGCACCGAGACCGTCGAGGACGAGGCCGGCTGGGTCGCGCGGCGATTGGCGCGCGAGTGGGACGGCGCTGCCGCCCGGCAACCGGACGGCCGCGGTGCTGGTCCGGCGCCGCTCGCAGATCCCGCTGCTGGCCGACGCGCTGCAGGCCGATGGGCTGCCGGTCGAGATCGTCGGGCTCGGCGGGCTGCTCACCACGCCCGAGGTCGTCGACGTCGTCGGCCACGTTGCGGGTGCTCGTCCAGCACGACGCCGGCACGGCGCTGGCCCGACTGCTCACCGGCGCACGGTGGCGGGTGGGCCCGCACGACCTCGCCGCGCTCGGCGACCGCGCGCGCCGATTGGGCCGGCTGCACGCGCCGGCCGCGCCGCCCGTGCAGGGCGACCTGTTCGGCGGCGGGCCGGAGATCAGCGCGCCGACGCCGCCCAGCGAGCCGATCGGCATCGTGGAGGCGCTCGACGACCTCGGCCCGCCCCGCTACTACTCGGTCGACGGCTTCGCCCGGATGAGCGCGCTCGCCGACGAGCTGCGCCGCCTGCGTCGGCGGCTCTCCGCCCCGCTGCCCGAGCTCGTCGCCGACGTCGAGCACACGATCGGCGTGGACCTCGAGGTTGCGGCCCGGGCGGACCGCGCCCGCGTCGGCCGGTGCGCACCTCGACCGATTCCTCGACGAGGCGGCCGACTTCGCCTCCGAGGGGAGCTTGCGACCCGAGCATGTTGCCGCGGCCGGCGACTGCGGTCTGTCCGCGTTCCTCGCCTATCTCGCTGCGGCCGAGGACGAGGAGCACGGGCTGGACGCCGGCGAGGTCGTGGTCGAGGCCGAGCGCGTCCAGGTGCTGACCGTCCACGGCGCCAAGGGCCTCGAGTGGGACATCGTCGCGGTCCCCGGGCTCGTCGACGCCGTGTTCCCGGCCGAGGCCCGGTCGGTCAACTGGGCTCGCACCCGCCAGGAGCTGCCGACCCCGCTGCGCGGCGACCGGATCGACCTGCCGCACCTCGAGCTCGCCGATGCGGCCGACCGCAAGGAGGTTCGCGACCGGCTGGCGGCGCAGCAGGCGGCCGTCCTCGAGCGGCACGCACGAGGAGGAACGCCGGCTGCGCCTACGTCGCGCTGACCCGCGCGCGGCACTCGCTGCTCGCCTCCGGTTACGTGTGGGACACCGCGCTGAAGCCGCGTGCCGAGTCGCCGTTCCTCCTCGGGCTGCGCCCGTTCGCCGAGGTCGACGAGTGGTTCGAGCCGGAGCCCGATGCGACGAACCCGCTCATCGCGCAGGCGCGGGAGTCGTTGTGGCCCCTCGACCCGCTGGGGCCGCATCCGGGTGATCGCGGGCCCGGCCGGCGCGCCGCTGTCGAGGCCGGGGCGGCCCTCGTCCGGGCGGCGGGATCTGCCCCGGCGTCGACGGGTCCGGGCGGCTGACGGCATCGCAGCCGAGTGGCGCGCCGATGTCGGCCGGCTGCTCGCCGAGCGGGCCGCGCTGGTCGCGGGTGAGGTCATCGAGGTGCCGTTGCCCGAGCAGCTGTCGGTGTCCCAGCTCGTCGAACTCGACCGTGACCCGGGTGCGCTCGCCGGTGCGTTGCGCCGGCCGGTCCCGCGCGCGCCGGCGCCGTGGGCGCGGCGCGGCACCGCGTTCCACACCTGGCTCGAGCAGCGCTGGGACAAGCAGACGCTGCTCGACGTCGATCAACTCCCGGGCGCCGCCGACGAGGGCGTCGACGACGCCGAGTTCGACGAGTTGCGGGCCGCTTTCGAGGGCAGCGAGTGGGCGCAGCGCACGCCGGCCGAGATCGAGGTGCCGTTCGAGATGACGATCGCCGGCCGGGTCGTGCGCGGCCGCATGGACGCGGTGTTCAACGAGGGCGACGCCTGGATCGTGGTCGACTGGAAGACCGGCCGCCGCCCGTCAGGCGCGGCCGCCACCGCTGCGGCGGTCCAGCTTGCCGCGTACCGGCTCGCGTGGGCGCGGCTGTGCGGCATCCCGGACGCCGAGCTGCATCGGGTGCGCGCCGCGTTCCACTACGTCCGCACCGGCGAGACGGTCGAACCGGCGGCCCTGCTGGACGCCGACGGCCTCCGGGCGCTGGTCTCGGGCTGACGTCGGCAGCAGGCTGTTGATCCGCCGATGGATGCACACGAGATCCGGTGTCTGACGGCCGACGCGTGATCAACAATTGTGGGTGCAAGACCGGACAAGATCAACGTTACGGTCATGCCGATGGGACGCTGCTTCGTTTCGCGGTACGCCCACTGTGTGAATACCCCCCGAGCCACACCAGCGTGTGTCTGAGGGGGTATTGATCAACCAGTGAGGTCGTGCGGCCACAGTGCCGCATCGTGTGAATACCCCCTTCACCACACTCCTGTGTGGCGGCGGGGGTATTGATCACGGTCGGCGGGCCGTTCAAACAGAAGCGCACCTATAACACCGCCGACATGGTGCGAACCGTTGCCAGTCACCGCGGACCTTGGCCGATCATTGCCGAGGCAGGTGTGGTCTCAGTGTTGGTTGGTCAGTTCCGCGAGGAGTTGGCCGATTGAGCCGCTGTAATTGGCTACGGTGCGCTGTTGGTTGGTGTAGGTGTCGAGGTTGGCTCCGAGTGCGCCGTTGATGCGGAGGGCTGCGCTGTCGGGGTAGTAGAAGTAGAGCACCTCGTCGTGGCCCGGAGCTGGCGTGCCGCCGTGCACGCAGTGACACGGGTCTGGGCTCAGTGCGTTGAGTGCCGTGGCGAGACGCGTCGTCTGCGAGCGGTCGAGGGGGTAGCTGCCGATCAGGCGTCCGGCGACTGTGGTGCCGGTCCCGTATACGCATCGGACAGTGGCGATCGGGTTGGCGCGGACGAGCACGTCGGTGGGACCGGGTGGCGAGGTTGTCGCGGATTGCAGGCTTGCCGCGCAGCCGGACGGATCCAGTTCTGCGATGCGGATCGAGGACAGCACGGTGTCCACCTGGGGTCGGGTCGGTGCTGTGACGCCGATGGTGATGTGTTGGTCGGGCAGCACGACCACGCCGGAGATGCCGTCTCCGAGACCTTGGCGGTCGGTGGCGTAGCCACGTTCGGCGGTATGGCCGTCGATTTGCGCCGATGAGGTCGGGATACCGGCGTACGGCGTGGCTTGCTGGGGGGAGCTGAACCAGACGACGGTTCCGGGGTGAGCGGCGAGGCGGTTCGTCGCTACCGGGCACAGTCGCGCCGCTCCGTCGTCGGCGACGACCTCGTTGCCTACTGGTGTGCCGCACAGTGAGGTGCGGGTGGCGAGGCTGTCGGGGACGCGTAGCGAAACGGAGCCGTAGCTGGCCAGCCGTACCCCCCCGGGAAGGTTGGGCCAGGCGGGTTCGCTGTTCTGTGTCGATGGCCGAGTTGGGCTCGAGGTCTGGACGACAGCCACGACGGTCGCAATCGTGATGACGATCAGGACGGCTGCGGTGAGCGCGATCGTGTTCCGCGCTCGGTGCCTTGGCTCGACCAGTGGGACCGGGCCGGTCGGCGCCTGGTCGGCTCGTTCGACCAGGGTCTGCGACAGCAGAGTCTCCAGGCGGTCCATCATGCCTCCTCTAAGACCTCGGCCAGCATCGGGTGAGCGCGCAGACCGTGAAGCGCACGGGCGGCGATGCTGCGGACCGTGGCGGGCCGGCAACCCACGATTGCGGCGATCTCGTCATCGGCGAGTTGTTCGTAGTAGCGCAGTACCAGGACGGCGCGAGCGCGCGGTGACAGGTCGCCGAGCAAGCGCCACATGAGGACGCGGTCGACAATCTGGTCGGCCGGGTCGGACGCCTGGGTGTCGTCTACCGGACCGACCCTCTCGGTCGCGGAACGCAACCGCCGCCACGCCAGGTACTCGTTGATGACTACTTTGCGGGCGTACGCAAACGGATGGTCTGAAACCCCTGCCGAGCGCCATCGCCGCAGAACACGGATCAGCGCGTCCTGGACCAGATCCTCGGCCCGGGCAGAGTCGCGGCAGAGCAGGTAGGCGAGCCGCAAGAGCGCCTGCTCGTGCACACGCACCAGCGCCTTGAGCTCCTGATCGGCCACAACACTAAGGATGGTCTGGGTGCACCGATCCGTTGCATATGCCGGAGATGAAGCAACCTATATCGCCGTCATGTGCGTTCAGCTGAACGCTCTCGCGCCGGCGATACGCGTGATCGGCAACTTGTACTACGTCCGTCAGTGCGCCACGAACGTTGAGGAGGAGGCCGATGTAGGAGGACCTCGTCTGATGCGATGTCGTGCAGGAGATGAAGGTTTGTGGCCCTTCGGCGTCGCCCTTCGGGGGGAGGCGTCAAACCACCGCATGCTGCGTTGGCTGAAGACCGTCGTGGTGAGCGATGCGGAAAAGGCATCCGTTGAGGTGTCAGGTGGGGACCAGGAAGGCGAGCGCGAGCGAACCGCTGTTGACGTGTCGAAATGTAATAGGTGGCATCGAAACCGGGGTGGTTACGGGACTCCGGGATGAGCCTGGCGGGTGCCCGAGTATTGGCCAGGTGGTGTCCGGCATGAAGGCGGCGCGAGTGT
>CAWCPK010000004.1:0-30493 GCA_963797455.1 uncultured Actinomycetota bacterium
GAAGGCTGACGTGTCTGCTCCAAACGGGTAGACCCTGGCTTTCACCCTCTTCCAGGTCGCTGGCGCGTACGAGTGTCCAGCGGGCCGAGGTGAGTTGAAGGTTCAATGGGGACGTTCGCCTCTGCATACTCGATGCTCAAGTATCGACGATGGGGTTATGAGCTGGTCCGCTCGTGATCCTCCCGTGACGACCGATCGCCACGATGCGCTCGAGGAGTTGGGACCGTTGGCTGCCCCGGCCAGCGGCAGACGTCTAGCGCCGTTCTTCGCCGTGATTGCGGTGGCGGTGGTGTCGATGCCGTTCAATCCTCAGGTCAGCGTCGCGTCCACGATCTTCATTCTCTGTGCTTCAGCGGCCGTCATGGCATGCATGCTGTGGTTGCCGTGGCGCCGTTATCCGCGATGGACGCAGGCCGTGGCGGGGGTACCTGCACTGGTGCTGATCGACGGGTACATGCGCTTGGACAACGGAGTGGGCTCCCATCTGCTCGCGTTGATCCTCGTGCCGCTCATCTGGTTCGCACTGTATGAGACGCGCCGGCATCTGTATTTCGCGATCTCCGTCGCCGCGGTGTTGCTGGTCTCGTAGATGATTCCGCCGCCGCCGGCCGATGACGTGCTGCGGGCGGTGGTGTTGGTCGCTGTCGCGTTCGTCCTGTTACCTGCCATCCGTGCGTTGGTGGCCGGGCAGCGGGCGGCCCTCGCCTTGGCCGACGAGAAGTCGGCCGAGCTGGAGCATCTGGCCCTGCATGACGCGCTGACCGGGCTGCCCAATCGGGCGTTGATCATGGATCGGCTCGACCAGGTCGCGGCCCGGGTCCGTCGTGATGGTGGCGCCTGCGCGGCCCTGTTCCTGGACCTCGACGGATTCAAAGACGTCAACGACAGCCTCGGCCACCAGACTGGCGACAGCATGTTGCAGGCCGTCGCGGCCCGCCTGAACAGCATCGTGCGGGAAGTCGACACCGCGGGGCGTCTCGGGGGTGACGAGTTCGTCGTGGTGCTGGATTGTTCATCGACCCCGCAGGCCGCCGAGCTCCTCGCAGAGCGGTTGCTCCACGTGCTGCGTCAACCCTTCACCCTCGACACGGCCACCGACACCCAGCTCGTCACCGTTAGGGTGACCGCCAGCATCGGCATCGCGCTCGGCCACGGCGAGCAGGGCGCCGCGGCGCTCCTCCGTGCCGCCGACATCGCGCTGTACCGCGCCAAGGCCGCCGGCCGAGACCGCTACGAAGTCTTCCGTCCCGCGCTGGATCGGGAACAGTGGTCGCGGACCGAGCTGGACGCCGACCTGCTCGCCGCCCAGGAGCAGGAGCAGTTCCATCTCGTCTACCAACCCATCCACAACCTCGGTGATCTCACTCTCATCGGCGTGGAAGCACTCATTCGCTGGCAACACCCCACGCGGGGCGAGCTCGCGCCTCAGGAGTTCATCCCCGCACTGGAATCCAGCGGCGAGATCATCGGGGTCGGTCGCTGGGTCCTCGTCCAAGCGTGCATCCAGATGCAGGAGTGGAGAACCGCCGGCAACGACCTCAGTGTGTCCGTCAACGTCTCTGCCTGTCAGCTCGCCACGGACGACATCATCGACGACGTCCGCCACGCGCTCACCGCCAGCGGCCTGCCGGCCACCGCCCTCACCCTCGAGATCACCGAAACCGCACTAATGCGCGACCTGGACGCCATCGCCGGGCGCCTGACCCAGCTCAAGCAGCTTGGCATCCAGATCGCCCTTGACGACTTCGGGACCGGCTACTCCAGCTTGGCCTATCTACAACGTTTCCCGGTCGACTCCCTCAAGATCGACCGCGCATTCATCGATGCCATCAGTCGCTCCCGCGACTCGGACGCCATCATCCGCACCCTCGTCCAACTCGGCCAGAACCTCGGCGTGCGCACCGTCGCCGAAGGCGTGGAGACCATCGCCCAACTCGACCGCGTGCGCCGCCAGGGTGTCGATGGAGTCCAAGGCTTCCTGCTCTCCAAACCCCTCGACGCCGACACCTTGGACCGCCTGGTCCTACAACCCCTCCGGCCCGCCTCCGCCACTGCGACATGAAGCCATGTGTCGGTTGCGAATGGGTGTACGCCATCATGGCCGGCGGGCTGGCCCTAAAGGAACTCCGTCGGGTATTCAGGCAGCTGGTGAGCACACAGAAGTGAGATCACCCAGTTGCGCGAATCGGGCCGGCGTCGTGGCTATGGTGAAGTCGCGCATCTCTACGTGGGGCAGCTCCTCCCAAGTCATCGGAGCGCTCACAGCACCCATGGGAAGCCGCGGACACCATAACCAGAAGCGATCGTCTGGTCGCAGGCGTTCTGCGTGTGCTCAAATTGCAAGATCATCTATGGTGCAAGGCCGCGGGTTCGTCCGCGACCGGGCGGGACGTGCTCGTCGGCCTGCTGGAGGCACCGCGCTCGGTCGAGGAGAAGCGCAGTGCCCGCTCGGGCGTGCACGCGGACGCTGACCGTGCCGGCGGAATGCGCGGGCGCCCGCACCGTCAGCCTGGTGCTCGAGACGACGTGCAGCGATCCCCCGGTCGCGCCGCCGACGCCGCTGTGCCGGCGGCGAGCATCCCGACCGCCGTGCCAAGCATCGCCAGCACCGCGGTCGTCGAGCGGCGGTCGGGGCCGGCTGCTGCGGCGGTTCGACCGCATTGCGGCCCCTCTCGCGCCCGAAATTGTCCGCCAGCGTGCCCGCAACGGAGCCGGGGCGGCAGGGCCGGAAGTCCGAGGTAGCGGATGTCGAGTGCGTCGGCGCCGTCCGTGGCTGTCCCGGCCGACACCTGCGCCGCGTTCACGACGACCGGTTGTTGACCGAGGCCGTCGAGCGCATGGCGGCACCGTCGTCAAGGGACTCGGCGACGGTCTGATGGCGACGTTTGAGTCGGCCGCGGACGCCGTGGAGGATCGCGCGGTCGAGGTCCAGTGTTCTGCTTGCCGACCGAGCACCGAGCACCGTCAATCCCTGACCCACTCATCGCCGCGACCACCGAGAAGTCCGGCATGACAGTGCTTGCTGGCGCGCAAGTCCGGGGGATCGTCAGGCGGCGTGCTCGGCGAACTCGGCGTTTGAGCCCCTCAGTAGCGGCCGTCGCGGCTTTGCGCCGTTATTCCGCGATCCTCACCGCGTGCCGGAGAAATTCGCCGAGGGTGACTTGATCGCCTATGCGGGCGCCGACGAGCCCGAACACTTCCTGTATGAGGGTTCGCCCGGCGTGGTGATCGACGTCGGCCCGGCACCAGCCGACATCAGCGTCGACTTGGATTTCGGACCATCATTTTCCACATCCGCGATTGAGCTGGCACAGATTGACGCAGCGCAGTTCCGTGAGCGCACGGATCGGATGAAACGCGGACTGCATCCACTTCGCGAAGAACCGATCGCGCCCTTCGATCCATTTGGACCCCAGCGAGGGTCCATGACGGCGGCGCGGTAGGTCGCGCCGCCCGTTGCTGCCCGTGCGGGATTTAGCCGCTATGCAGGGACGCTGTCCGGGTCGTCTGGGACCCACGGCATCGGCTCGACCGGGGCCGGTGGCAAGGTGTCCGGGGTGTCCGGGGAGAGCTCGCCCGGGTCATCGGGCGCCGGCTCTGACGGATCGATTGGCGGATAGTTGTCGGGGTCGGGTCCCGGTTGCGCCATGCCTGAGTTTGTACCCGGCCCGAGCCGGCATCCCTCGCGGTGCCCGACACGACGGTTACAGGTCTGCGGCGAGACCGTGCCGTTTCGTTCAGCCCTCGTCAAGGTTGTTGATCAGGTCTTCCCCGCGCATGACCACGCCGAGCAGCCAAACCGGTCGCCAGCGGGGAAAGGCGGCGCGCCGGCTGACGGGCGATCAGGTTCTCTCCGCGGACGGTCGCTTTCGCCCGCCAAACCGGTCGGCAGCGGGGAAAACCTGATCGACCCGCGCGAAGATCGGAAGCCGCGGGACATCGGCAATACAGTGCCGTTCGGCGGTATTACAGTGCGCTTCCGTTGCCTCGTCAGATCGTCCGTAGCCACACGGGTTATGTGTCCGGTCGCGGACCCTGGATCGTTGGCGGAGCGGGTTTAGCGTTGCCGCGGAGCGCCGCGTTCCCACCAGTCGATGACTTCGCCGCTGGCCGCGCGGTCCTGGATGAGGCGGGCGGCCATGCGGACGTGGGAACCGGCGCCGGCCCAGCAGAACTTCCACAGCTCGCCTGCCCCGCGGTGGTATTGGTGGATGATCTCGTCGACGTCGAAGACGTCGATGTGTTCGGCGCGGTAACGATCGAGAGCATCCGCGACGTGCGCTAGCAGTTCGCGCAGGCAGGTCTCGTGATAGGCGGTCACGGTCTCGCTGGCGCGCTGGTACTCCGGGTCGCGGGCCACGTTCGACGACGCTAGCGCGCCCGCAGCCGGCAACTACGACGCGGACGCGGTCCGCTTAGGCGAGCTGCCGATGACCCCGCGGACGACCGCCCGGGTGGCGCCGAAGACCCGGACGCGTCACCACAGCTCGCCTTCCAGGGCGGGTTGGCGCCCCGTGAGGCTTCAAATGGCGTGCATCTTTTGCTTCACGGTGTCGGCGATCTGACGTCAACAACGCGCCGCCTGACGCCAAATAGGAACGCGAATTAGACAAGCGCACGTGCAATTGCGCGCGGGTCCCGACTACGCGCGGCCGCCGCAGCCGCGAGCCGGTCGGCGCGAAAGAGCGTCGAACTGCGCGATGCTGAGCTGGGTTGCTTGCGCTGCGTTCCATCCGGAGCCGCTCCACGCAGCAGGGTCACACCGGCGACCTGCGCTCCATGCCGTGTGGCCCCAGCCTGCAGTTGAAGCGCACGGGCGACGCTCGACTCCGGGCACCCGGGCACACACGCACCCGCCCGCCCCATCACCGCGTCCGTCACCCCTCCGTTTCCACCCCGTATTCCGTACAGCCCAACCCGGCCAATACCAACCAGCATTACTCCACCATTCCCACCCCTTTACCAAATAGCGGCACGTATGCTACCAATATTGGTAGGAAGGTCACCCCGGGCGGGGTGACCTTCGAGCATTTATAGGGCAATTGTTGGACGTTATTGATTGGCGTTGACAGCGTGCATGGCGGGATGAAGCCCTACCGAGGCTCGCCGGCCGCTGCCCGCAACTATGTCGAGGCCGGGCGGGCCCGCGCCGACGACTACTACCTCGCTGAGGGCACCGGGATCGCCGAGCGTTACGTCGCTTCACCGGAGACCGGGGTACGCCGGGTAGCGCCGCTGACCGGCGACGCGTACGAGGCGTGGGTTGCCGGCTTCGACCCGGAACGGGCGAACCCAAGGGCCGGCTGCGCCATGATGACGAACGCGGTCCGGTTCGTCGAAGTCGGCGTCAACGGCCCGAAGTCGTGGTCGCTGGCCGCCGAATTGCATCCGGACATCTCCGCGGCCTATGACGCAGCGCAGGACAGCGCCGCGCAGCAGATCATCGGCTGGTTGGCGCAGCACGCGACCGCGCGAGTCGGTTCCCGGGGCGCCCAGATCGCAGGTTCCGGTGAGCGCGATCGAGGCCGTGACGGTGCGGCACCACACGTCGCGGGCCGGGGATCCGCACCGTCATCTGCACCTGCAGATCAACGCCCGCGTACTCGCCGAAGGTGTCTGGCGCGGGCTGCACACGGTCGGGGTGCGGGACTCGATCGAGGCGATCAACGGCATCGGACACGCCGCGGTGATGACCGACCCACGGTTCCGGGCAGCACTCGCCGGCCACGGCTACACCCTCGACCCCGACACCGGCGAGATCGTGCAGCTCGCCAAATTCGTGGGGCCGTTCAGTGCCCGGGCCGCGCAGATCGGCCGCAACATCGACCGGTACGAAGCCGACTGGCGCGCCGCCAACCCAGGCCGCGAACCCGGCCCGGCGTTGCGCCGGGCGTGGGACGCGCGCGCTTGGGCCGACGCCCGGCCGGACAAGGTGGTGCCGAGTGACGGCGCCGAGCTGACCCGGCGTTGGGTGGCCGAGCTGCGCGAGCTCGGCTACCGCGACCCGACCGCGCCGGTCCCGGTCGGACGCGGTGAGCGTCGGCAGTGTCGATCGGGAGCGGGCGGTCGGCGAGGTGCTGACGCGGCTCGCGGCGCGCCGCTCGGCCTGGAACGCGGCCGACATCCGCGGTCAGGTCGAGCAGCTGCTGGCCCGCCACGGCATCGTCACCGAGCCCCGCGGTGCGTGCCGAACTTGCCGAGGACCTCACCGCGCGTGCGCTGGCCGAGTGCGTCCCGTTGCTGCACCGCACCGGCGTGCCCGAACACGTCCGCGCGCTGACCGCGCAACCCGTGCTCGACGTCGAGGCCGACCTGGTCGCACGCCTGTCCGCGCGCGCCGCCACCCCCGCGGCTCCGAACGAGACGGTCGCCGCGACTGCCGCCTCCGAGTTGGACGACGCGCAACGCACGGTCGTGGCCGCGCTCGCCGGTCAGCATCAGCTGCTGGTGATCGAGGGCGCGGCCGGCGCCGGCAAGACCACCACGCTGGCCGCTGCCCGCACTGCACTCGCCCAAGCAGGACACCGGCTGGTGGTGGTCACGCCGACGCTGAAGGCGGCCCGGGTCGCGACCGGGCAGCTCGGCTCGCCCGCCTCCTCGGCCGCGCGGCTGGCCTACCAGCACGGCTATCGCCGCGACGAGCGACGGCGCCTGGACCCGCCTCGCAGTCGGCGAGGCCGACCCGGCGACCGGGCTCGTCTTCACCGGTCCGGACGAGCGGGCGCAGCTTCGTCGAGGCGATCTGATGCTGGTCGACGAAGCGGGAATGCTCGATCAGGACACCGCCCGCGCCGTGCTGGCCATCGCCGACGAGTGCGGGGCGCGGCTGGCCCTGATGGGAGACCGGCACCAGCTGCCGGCGGTCGGGCGCGGCGGCGTCCTCGACCTCGCCGCCCGCTGGGCCGCGCCCGAGGCCCGCCTGACCCTCGACACCGTGCACCGCTTCACCCACACGACCACCGGGGCTGACGGCGTGGTGGCCACGGTCGAGGACCAGCACTACGCGCGACTCTCCCTCGCGATGCGCGCCGGAACAGACCCCGGCGAGGTGTTCGACGCGCTGCACGCCCGCGGGCAGATCCGCCTGCACGGCAGCGAATCCGACCGGACCAGCGCGCTGGCCGAGACGGCGGCCGAGGCGCTCACGGGCGGGCAGCGCACGGCCGTGATCGCCGACACCCGCGAGCAGGTCGCTGCCCTCAACGCCGCGATCCGTGACCGCCGCGTCGCCGCCGGCCAGGTCGACGACACCACGACCGCGACCACCGACGCGGGGCAGCGCATCGGAGCCGGTGATCTCATCGCCACCCGCCGCAACGACCCCACGCTCGGCGTCGCGAACCGCGACACCTGGCCCGTCACCCACGTGCAACCCGACGGGTCGCTGCACGTCACCCAGGACAGGCAGGAAGGGGTGACGCCCGGAAATCGGGTGGGTGACGAAACGCATAACCTGCCTGCGGACTATGTCCGCAGGCACGTCGAACTCGCCTACGCCAGCACCGTCTACGGAGTACAGGGCGACACCACCCACGCCGCGCACACGGCGATCGGGGAGCACACCAGCGCCGCATCGGCCTATGTGGCGATGACCCGCGGACGCGAAACCAACATCGCCCACCTGCTCGCCGACAGCGTCGAGGACGCCCGCGAGCAGTGGATCGCCGTCTTCGGCCGCGACCGCGCCGACCTCGGCCCGGCCCACGCCGCCGAACGCGCCGCCGCCGAAGCCGTCCCGCTACGCCCGCACCGCCCGGTCGAGGTGGTGTTGCATGAACTGCGCGAGGCCTGGACGAGCGAAACCGACCTGGCCGCGGAACTCGCCGAACTCGACTCCTGCTCCAGCGTGTTGGCCGAGGTCGTCGCGCTCACCAGCCAGCGTGATGCGATCGTTCCGCCGCTGAAGGAGGCCTCTCAGCAGGCGCAGCTGGCCGCGGCCAGGGCGATGCAGCATGCCGAACAGCTCGAGGCCGAGGTCGCCAGTTACGCCGCCGACCTCACCCAGGTCCTGCAGCACGACTGGGATCAGCAACGACCCGGAGCGACTCGTGCGGCGCACGCCGTCCACGCAGGCAATGGGCGTCTGGGTCACCGATGGGCAGCAGTCCGCTCCGCGAACGAGGAGCTGGGCCGCTGGTCGACGTGCTGGCAGCCCTACCTGCCGGCCATGCCCACTCGCACCGAGGACATCGTGCGGTTCGCGTCCGGGCCGGACAATCCGCTCCGCATTCGCGAGGCGTTCGAGCGGTACGCGCGCGGGGTCGCCGAGCAGGCCCGCCCCGAGTTTGCCGCTGCGCAAGCTGACGCGGCCGCCGCGGCCGCCCGGCGCGATGAAGCCTGGCGCGCCTGCCACGAGGCGAGCAGCCGTTACATCCTGCATCTGTCCCGCTACGGGTCCATGGCCAACATCGAGGACCCGGCCGGCTACCGGCGCAACGTCGAGTCGGCCGCTGCCGAAGCTCGCACTGAGCTCGCGAGCGTGCGAGCGCGCCTCGACGCACTGCTGACCGAACCGGCACTGCGCGCGCTACCGCCCGACCGAATCAACGACCAACGTGCCGTCTGGTCCGTGGAACGCCACGCTGCCCAGCAGGCGATCTACCGCCGCTCGGCACAACTCGACGCTGACGCGCGCATACCCAGCATCAAGCCGGAGCCCTGGACGCCCGCCGGGCCCCAACCATCGCGCGGCATCAGTCGATAGCAACCAATCACCGCCAACCACGGCCAACGCTCAAAGATCACGATCGGGTCACGCCGGCACGAGTTGTGCCGTGTTCGAGGTTGCCCGGAACGCTTGACCTGGGTGAGAGCAATACCCGACGCCCAACCCTTCCAGCAGGGAGCCAATCAGCCGTCACTCGGTCGTGATTGAAGAAAGGTGATCGTCACCTGTCAGCAATCGACCCGATTGTGTCCCTGTTCCCAGTAGCAAGTCATCCACCGTCATCCAGACAAAGGAGCAGATGATGACCCAGCAGCACCGATCCGACCAGAACAATCGCCTCGGCGAAAGCGAACTGATGACCCTCGCCGAGGTCGCCGCGTTCCTGCGCGTGCCCGAGGCCACATTTCGGTACTGGCGCCACCTGGGCATCGGCCCAGCCAGCTTCAAAATCGGCCGCTCGGTCCGCTACCAACACAACGCAGTCATCACCTGGCTGCACGCCCAGCAGGCCAACGGCCGCGGACCGAACGTCGCCTGACGGGTCGCGGCGCGACTCTGTCAGCGTGAGGAACAGGTGCGCGCGTCTGCGCGCCTTTGCGTTAACGCAAATGGTCCGTGGTTGCACTATAGCACGTGTGTTATAGTGCAACCGATGTGGACGGTCCTCTATCTGCCGGAGGCCGAGCGCGAGCGTCGCCGGCTGCCGGCCGTGGAGAAGGCCGCCCTCATCAATGCTGATCGCAAGTTGCAGGCGCTCGGTCCGCAGTTGCCGTACCCGCACTCGAGCGCCGTGAAGGGTGCGGACCGGCTTCGCGAGCTCAGACCGCGCGGCGGGCGATCGCCGTGGCGCGGCCTATATCGGCAGATCGGCGAATTTCGTGGTCGCAGCGGTTGCACCGGAGGCCAGGTGGACAGACGGAAGTTCGAAGCGGCGTGCCGAGCGGCCGAGCACCGCTTGTCGCACATCGAGGAGGAAACACGATGACGAAGCTCTCGGGACTGAAGTCCGCGGCTCAGATCGCCGCGGACGAACTGCACGATCCTGAGGTGGGCTGAGTCGGAGCGCACGTCGGTCGCCGAGCAGATCGCTCTTCTGCTCGCGTCCTATCGCGCCGAACACGGGTTGTCACAGACGGGTCTCGCGAAGCTCCTCGGGATGCATCAGCCGGCTATAGCGCGGTTGGAGGCGGCATCGCACGAGCCATCGCTAGCGACCCTTGCGCGCCTGTCGACCGCACTTGGCATCACGCTGGATGTCCACATCGAACCCGACTCGGTCGTTCTGCAGAGCGCGTGAGACGGCCTGCCGGGCACCCGAAGTTTCGTCCGCAACGTCAAGGCGACCTCGCGCTCGAAGTCCGTTCGATTCGGCCACAGAATGATCTTGGTCCTGTGCCGTTCGATTTCAACGAAACGAAGTTGATCTCCGCTGGTCCTTGGCTGGTCCTTGGGAATTTCCGCAAGTGCCGTTCTCGATCAACGTCGACCGTCGCAGTTCAACCCACTGGAGACCAATGAATCCGGGGGCTATAAGCGTTTGCCAACGATTGCCGTGATCAGCCGAAAATCGGCTGGATCGCTTTCACACGGCAGGGGTCACTGGTTCGATCCCAGTATCGCCCACCACCACATCCCATGGATTCAAGTTCCTACTGTCGGCGCCTCCCTCGACCGCCTTCTCGGTGATCAACAGAGATCAATCGTCGTCAGACGACGTTCCCCCTCTGTTGATCATCAAGAAGTGAACACCGCCGTACCGATTGGAGCACCCGTGGGTGGGGCCGCCATCCACGATTTCCGCGCTGCGGACCGCCGCGGGACGGACGATTTCGGCCACGGCCTGGTGTGCATGTCCTGTGCGCCGGGAGTTCGCGTTTCGGTAACCGGAACGTCCCGATCGCAGCTGACGATGCCCTCGAAAACGTTGTCGCGATATCGAGGAGATGCAGATGAAACGCAAGGTCCTGTGGGCGGTTCCGGTCGCCGCCGCGGCGCTCACCGCAGGCGCCGTCGCGGTCGCGCAGCCGCCGAGCCGGCCGTCCCTGACGGGCGTGCCGACAGCGAACACGAGGTCCGAGGGCTACGCGCCGGCGAGCAAGCTGTCGCGCGGAGCTGTCGCAGACCGTCGTCGCCCAGGGCTCGACGAAGCTGGAGAACCCGACCGCGCTGACGCCTACTACGGCTACGACAACGACGTGGTCAACTCGGCCGGGCAGCCGCAGATGGTGCCGCTGTCGACCGCGCCGACCCGACGAGGCGCACAAGACCGAGCCGGACAAGAACACCTACCTGGTCTTCAAGCACGGCCTCGACGGCGCCGACCCGAACTACGACTACGGCACCCACTTCCTGTTCCAGGGCCACGAGAGCGGCGCCGGCGGCGCCGGCTACATCACCCGGATCAACCTCGACGCCGACGCCGCGCACCGGGTGACGCTGCTGGCGACCACCGACGCCGACGGCAACCGCTCGCGACGATCGACGGCTCGACCTGGGACCCGTGGGCCAAGCGGCTGCTGTTCACGACCGAGAACGCGTCCGCGCCGACCTACGCGGCGACGCCCGGACTACCCGTCGACGGTCACCGACGTCTCCGGCGCGCTCGGGCGCGGCGGCTACGAGGGCATCCAGAACGACTCCGACGGCAACATCTGGATCGTCGAGGACATCGGCGGCTCGAAGAAGCCGGGCACCGACGGCCAAGATCCCGAACAGCTTCGTCTACCGCTACGTGCCCAAGCACCCGGGCGACCTCGCGAACGGCAAGCTGCAGGTGCTGCAGGTGCTGCAACGCGGCCGGCGACCCGATCACCGTCGGCGAGCCAGACGGCGCTCAACAGCCCCGACCAGCTCGCGCTGCACACCTACGGCAACATCGTTCAACACCCGCTGGGTGACGATCCACGACACCGCCACCGACGGCACCGCGCCGTTCAACGCGAACGCCGCTCGCGAAGGCGGCACGACGCGACGCCGTTCAAGCGGCCGGAGAACGGCCAGTTCCAGCCCGGCTCGCACTTCACGGAGTTCTTCTTCGACGAGACCGGCGACACCGACGCGACCAGCCCGGAGAACGGCACGCGCCGGCGGCTGGGGCTCGGTCTTCAAGCTGACCCAGTCCGGCCCGTCGCGCCAACACCGGCACGCTGTCGATGTTCTCAAGGCGAACGAGGCCCACGGCCGGGCTTCGACAACGTCGCGTTCCTGTCGCGAAACCTGATCACGTTCGTCGAGGACGCGGGCGACACGCTGCACGGCCAGCGCAACGCGCTCGACTCCGGCTGGGTCGCTGGACGTCGACCACGGACTACTCCAGGGCCGGCGCAGCCGGTGCGCTGGCTGGCCGAAGGCCGCGACGCCTCGGCGACGCTCGACGCCGCCAACGGCGGCTTCGGCAACGACGGCGACAACGAGATCACCGGCGTGCACGTCTCCGACGGCGACCCGGCCGCGGGCGGCATCCTCGGCGCCAAGGTGCCGAACCTCGCCAACTCGAAGTGGCGCTGGTTCTACACCCAGCAGCACGGCGACAACCTCACCTACGAGGTGACGCTCAAGGGCTGAGCACAGTCGCAAGGCCGGCGCCGGGTGGCCACCGCCACCCGGCGCCTGCCTGTTTCGCCGACGTATCCACCCGTCAGCTGAGCCGAATCGCCGGCGCCGGGACGTGCGAGATTGTTACTCACTGGGGCGAGCCCGGCGCCGGGCCGGAGTAGCGTCACCGGTGAGGAGCGACCCATCGGGCTCGCTTCCAACAACTGAAGGTGTCGCCGTGCGTATGCCATGGACGAAATCCGCCGCGCGTAACTCCGGGCCGGCGGGCCCCACCAGCAAGTCCGAAGCGGCGTTGGCGGGGGCGGCCGGTGACGGCGAGGTGCACGACCTGGCGTATTGGCTGAAGTCCGGCTTCCTCACTCTCCCGAAGGATGCGCCGGAGCAGCCGCCCCAGCCCTGAGCGCGCGAGCGCGTCACCCGGATGGTGGCGCGCGCGGCGTGACGGCTCCGGCCGGTTCGGGTACGTGATCTTTATGAGCTGCAGTACCTGACATCCGACTCAACAACGGCCAGACGATCCCGCAGCTGGGCTTCGGCGTGTTCCAGATGATCCCGCCGAGACCGCGGATGCGGTGAGCCAGGCGCTCGAGGTCGGCTACCGGCACATCGACACCGCGCAGATGTACGGCAACGAGGCGCGAGGTCGGCGAGGCGATCCGCGCACGTCCGGCCTCGACCGCGGCGACGTGTTCGTCACCAGCAAGCTCAACAACGGCTTCCACCGCCCGACGACGCGCGCCGCGCGTTCGACGAGCTCGCTGGACCGCTCGGGCTCGACTAGCTCGACCTGTTCCTGATCCACTGGCCGCTGCCGACGCTGTACGACGGCGACTTCGTCTCGACGTGGCGGGCGCTGGAGGAGTTCTACCGGGACGGCCGGGCCCGCTCGATCGGCGTCTCGAACTTCCAGCCGCACCACCTCGACGGCTGCTCGAGGAGACCGACGTCGTGCCGGCCGTCAACCAGATCGAGGTGCACCCCTACCTCACCCAGGACGAGCGTGCGCGCGCTTCGGCGCCGAGCACGGCATCGCGATCGAGGCGTGGTCGCCGATCGCGCAGGGCGGCGTGCTCGACGACCCGGTGATCGGCGAGATCGCCAGCGGGCACGGCAAGACGCCGGCGCAGGTGACGTTGCGCTGGCACATCCAGCGCGGCGACATCGTCTTCCCGAAGTCGGTGACGCCGGAGCGGATGGAGGAGAACTTCGAGCTCTTCGACTTCGAGCTCTCCGCGGCCGAGGTGGCCGGCGATCACCGCGCTGGACCGCGACGACCGCACCGGTCCGAACCCGGACACGTTCGCGATGGTGCCCGACTGAGCCCGGGCGCCGTCTGCCACAGTGTTGGCATGCGGACAAGAGCGCGCTGGGTCGTCCTGCACGGGCTCGGCCGGATGGTCACCCGGCGGTGGGCGAAGCGCGGCGACCCGCAGGCCCGGCTCATCGCCGACCCGTCGATCCGGGCGAACCCGTACCCGGTCTACGAGGAGATCCGCGCCCAGGGCGACCTCAGCCTGACCCGGATCGGCTACATCAGCGCCTCGCACGCCGTCGCCCACCATGTTCTTCGCTCGGACGACTTCCGCACCACCTCGGTCAGCTCGAGCGTGCTGCCGCGACTGCAGTGGATCGAGCGCTCGACCCGTACCGGCGCGCTGCACCCGCTGGAGCCGCCATCGCTGCTGGCGGTCAATCCGCCGACGCACACCCGCTACCGCAATCTGGTGTCGTCGGTGTTCACGCACCGGGCGGTGGCCGGCATGCGCGCGGACGTGCAAGCCGTCGCCGACCGATTGCTGGACGAACTCGCCGAGGAGGGCGGCACCGTCGACATCGTGGAGCGCTACTGCGCCAATCTGCCGGTGGCGATCATCAGCGACATCCTCGGCGTCGAGGAGCGCGACCGCGAGCGGGTGCTGCAGTTCGGCGAACATGCCGCGCCGAGTCTCGACTTCGCCCTGACGTACGAACAGTTCTGCACGGTGGAACAGGGCCTGCTCGACTTCGACCGTTGGCTCGGGCAACACATGGCGCAGCTGCGCCGCAACCCGGGCGAGAACCTGATGAGCAAGCTCATCGCGGCGCAGATCGACGGCCAGCATTTGTCCGACGTCGAGTTGCGCGCGACCGCCGGGCTCGTGCTCGCGGCCGGCTTCGAGACGACGGTGAACCTGCTCGGCAACGGCGTGCGGCTGCTCGTCGACAATCCCGACCAACTCGCGGTCCTGCGCGCGGAGCCGGATCTCTGGCCGAACGCCGTCGACGAGATCCTGCGCCTCGAGTCGCCGGTGCAGATGACCGCCCGGGTCGCGGACAAGGACCTCGAGATCGCCGGCCGCCGCGTCACGAAGGACACGTTCGTCGCGATGATCATCGCTGCGGCGAACCGCGACCCGGCCGTCTTCGAGGACCCCACCCGCCTCGACGTCCGGCGCGAGAACGCCGGGCGGCACCTCGCGTTCTCCGGCGGCCCGCACTTCTGCCTCGGCGCCGCACTCGCCCGGCTCGAGGGCGAGGTCGGCCTGCGCACCCTGTTCGAGCGGTTCCCGGACCTCGCCGTCGTCGGCGCCGGCCGGCGCCGGCCGACTCGCGTATTGCGCGGCTGGCTGTCGCTCCCGGTGCGTCTGGACGGCGCCCGGGTGCCGGCGTCCTGAGCGACTATGCGGGCCAGTAGCGCGCCCGGATCTTGCGCTTGAAGAGCTTGCCGGTGTCCTCGCGCGGCAGCTCGTCGTCGAACACGACGAGCGCGGCACCTTGTAGCCGGCGAGGTTCACGCGGACGTGCTCGCGCACGTCGTGCTCGGTCAGTCCCTCGGCCTCCACGTGCGCCGCGAGCGCCTCGCCGAACTCGTCGTCGGGGATGCCGAACACCGCGCAGTCGCGCACGCCCGGCAGGTCGAGCAGGCAGGCCTCGATCTCGGCCGGGTAGATGTTGACGCCGCCGGAGATGACCATGTCGGTGCGGCGGTCGTTGAGGTACAGGTAGCCCTCGTCGTCGAGGTAGCCGATGTCGCCGATGCTGATCAGGCCGTCGCGCTCGACCGCGCGGCGCTTCGCGTCGTCGCCGTGGTAGGTGAAGTTCGGCCAGCACATGCCGGCGGCCGCATGTAGACCTGGCCCGACTCGCCGGCCGGCAGCTGCGCCGCCGTCGTCGCCGATGATGCTGCACCGTCGCGCCGCCGATCGGCCGGCCCGACGGTGCCCGGATGCGCGAGCCACTCCTCGCGCGTCGCAGTAGGTCACGAGCCCGTCTCGGTGCCGCCGTAGTACTCGAGCACGATCGGGCCGAGCCAGTCGATCATCGCGCGCTTGACCTCGGGCGGGCACGGCGCGGCGGCGTGCACGACGGCGCCGCAGCGAGGACAGGTCGTAGCCGGCTCGGACCTCCTCCGGCAAGCTGCAGCATCCGCACGAACATCGTCGGCACGATCTGCACGTGGTTGATCCGGTGCGTCTCGACGAGCCGCAGCAACTGCTCGGCGTCGAAGCCCGGCCATGATCGTCATGTCGATGCCCGCGCAGCGCGGAGGCGAGCGCGTGCACGTTCGGCGCGGTGTGGTACATCGGCGCCGGTGACCAGCGTGCGCATGTCCGGCGGCGAGCCCGAACGCGCCGCACGAGCGTGACGGTCGCCGGGCTCTGCTCGGGCGTCGTCGCGGTCGCGGACGATGCCCTTCGGCCGGCCGGTCGTGCCCGAGGTGTAGATCATGCTCTGCGGCGCCTGCCTCGGCGGCTCGGACCACACCTCGTGCCCGGCCAGCCACTCCTCGAACACCGGATGCCGGCCGGTCACCGGTCCGTCCGGACCGGCTACCTCGAGGAGCAGACGATCGCCGGCGACGGCCTCGGCGGTACGCACGAGGTCGGTGTGCGCGAAGACCACCCGGCTGGCGCTGTCGTCGAGCAGGTAGGCGAGCTCGGCGCCCTTCCAGTGCCAGTTGACCGGCACCGGGGTTGCGCCCAGGATGCCCGCGCCGATGCTCGCCTCGATCGCGGCGACATCGTTGTGCAGGTAGATCGCCACCCGGTCGCCCGCACCGACGCCGGCCGCCGCCAGCCCGCTCGCGATCCGGCCGGCCCGGGCCAGCACCTGCGGGTACTCGCGGGACACAGCGCCGCAGCGGATCCCGGTCATGCAGTGACCGTAGTAGGACGGTGCGGCAGGATCCGGAGCATGACCCACATCGACCTGCCCGACGGCCGCGTGCTCGACGTCGACGTGACCGGCCCGGACGACGGCTTCCCGCTCGTCTTCCTGCACGGCACCCCGGGCTCGCGAACCCGTTCCGCGCGATGCAGCGCGCGACGCAGGAACGCGGCCTGCGGTTGATCACGTCCTCGCGGGCCGGCTACGGCGCCTCGTCCCGGCGGATCGGCCGGTCGATCGCGGACGACACCGACGACGTCGGAGCCCTGCTCGACCACCTCGGCGTCGACCGTTTCTTAGTGGCGGGCTGGTCCGGCGGCGGCCCGCACGCGCTGGCGTGCGGGCCCGCCTCGCCGAGCGGGTCGAGGGCGTGCTGTGATCGCCGGCGTCGGGCCCGTACGGCGACGACGGGCTCGACTTCCTGGCCGGGATGGGCGCGCAGAACGTCGAGGAGTTCGGCCTCGCGCTGGAGGGCGAGGCAGCGCTGCGCCCGAAGCACGAACGCGACGCCGGGGACCTGCGCGACGCCGATGCCGCGGCGCTGATCGAGGGCCTCGCCACGCTGTTGCCGGACGTCGACCGTGCCGTGCTCACCGACGAGTTCGGCGACGACCTGGCCGCCAACTTCCGGGAGGCGCTGCGCACCGGAGTCGACGGCTGGGTCGACGACGACCTCGCGTTCACCCGTCCGTGGGGGTTCGCGTTGGACGAGATCGCGGTGCCGACGTTCCTGTGGCAGGGCGGCCTCGACCTCATGGTCCCGTTCGCCCATGGTGAGTGGCTGGCCGGGCGCATCCCCGGCGTCAGCGCGCACCTGCTCGAAGGCGAAGGGCACCTGTCCATCGGTGTCGGCGCGCTCGACCAGATGCTCGACGAGTTGGTGGCCGTCCGCTCGTAGCGCCGGGCCTGGGACAATCGGTCCCGTGACGATCGTGATGGGGATCGAGACGTCCTGCGACGAGACCGGCGTCGGCTTCGTGCGGGACGGCGTGCTGCTCGGCGACGCGCTCGCGTCCAGCATGGCCGAGCACGCCCGCTTCGGCGGCGTCGTGCCCGGAGATCGCCGCCCGCGCCCATCTGCACGCGCTCGTCCCCACCGCTCGGTGCCGCGCTCGAGAAGGCGGGCATCGGCTGGCGCGACGTCGGCGCGGTCGCGGTGACGCCGGTCCCGGCCTCGCCGGTCGCTGCAGGTCGGCGTCGCGGCCGCGAAGAGCCTACGCCCTGGCACTCGGCGTGCCGCTCTACGGCGTGCACCATCTGGCCGGGCACGTCGCCGCCGACACGCTCGCGCACGGCCCGCTGCCCGAACGCTGCGTCGGGCTGATCGTGTCCGGCGGCCATACCTCCCTGCTGCTCGTCCGCGACCTCGTCCGCACCCCGATCGAGCAGCTGGCGACACGCTCGACGACGCGGCGGGGGAGGCGTTCGACAAGGTGGCCCGGCATCCTCGGCCTGCCCTATCCCGGCGGCCCGGCCATCGATCGCGGGCCGCCGAGGGCGACCCGGCCGCGGTCGCCTTCCCGCGCGGCCGCTCACCGGCGCCCGCGACGCACCGCTCGGGTTCTCCTTCTCCGGGCTCAAGACCGCGGTCGCGCGCTAGGTCGAGCGCGCCGCGAGCCGGGTGTGCCGGTGCCGGACGTCGCGGCGAGCTTCCAGGAGGCGGTCGCCGATGTGCTCACCCGAAGGCGGTGCGCGGCCTGCACGCGAACTGCGGGGTCGGCACGCTCGTCGTCGGTCGGCGGGGTCGCCGCGAACCCCGGGTGCGGGCCTGGCGCAGGAGCGCGTGCGCCGCCGCGGGCATCAACTGCGGGTGCCTCCGCTGCGGCTGTGCACGGACAACGGCGCGATGATCGCCGCGATCGGCGACCTGCTCGTCCGCGACGGCGCCGCGGCGTCCGAGCCGTCGCTCGCCGCGATACCGACCGTCGAACTCCGGCTGGCCCAGCTCGCCGCCTGAGGTTCGCCTTCCCCAGTCGGGTGGTCGCAATTTCGGCCGAAATCGCGACCACCCGACTGGGGAAGGCGAACCCGGGGGACGGGCATAGGCTGGGGTGATGGCGCACGCGGTGACGCTCGAGAACGTCCTGGTCGATCGCGAGGACGAGTTCGTCACGATCACGATGAACCGTCCGCAGCGGCGCAATGCGCTCTCGCTCGCGCACCTGCGCGACCTGATCACGGCCTTCGGCGACGTCGGCGCCAGTGACGCCACCGGGGTGATCCTCGCCGGTAACGGGCCGGTGTTCAGCGCCGGGCACGACTTCGCCGACGTCGCCGGCGCGGACGTCGCCGGCGTGCGGCTGCTGCTGGACACCTGCCTCGAGCTGATGCAGCTGATCCAGTCGGTGCCGCAGGTGGTGCTCGCCCGGGTGCACGGGCTGGCGACCGCGGCCGGCTGCCAACTGGTGGCCACCTGCGACCTCGCCGTCGCCGCGCAATCGGCCGGCTTCGCCGCGCCGGGTGGCAAGGGCGGGTGGTTCTGCCACACACCTATGGTGGCGATCGCCCGCAATGTCGGTCGCAAGCGGGCCGCGGAACTGGCCCTCACCGGTGACACGATAAGCGCGGACCAGGCGCTCGACTGGGGGCTGGTCAACCGGGTGGTCCCCGACGACGAACTCGACGCAGCCGTGCGGGAGTTGTTGACCCGAGCCACGCGGGGCAGCCGCGGGTCGAAGGCTCTGGGCAAGACGACGATGTATGAGCAGATGTCGCTCGGCCAGGCCGACGCGTACCGGTTGGCCACCGAGGTGATGGCCGATTCGTCGCAGACCGCGGCCGCGCGGGAGGGAATGGCGGCGTTCCTCGAGAAGCGCCAACCGCGCTGGCCGGACTGACGGGACCAACGGCGAGTCGGAAATACCCCGATGCGGCCGCATATGCCGAGCCGCAGACGGGACCAAGGGGCTGATTCGAGTAGCTTTGCGGGTTCTGTGAGATTACTGTTCGCAGGGCTGCCGCGCGATGCACGGCGTGCAAGCACGGGAGCGCACAGTGGACCAGGCGATCGAACCCCTCCGGGGTCGCTTCGGCGTCAACCTCGCCGAGCTGATCGACGCTGTCACCGTCGACCTGCAACCGATCGTCGATCTCGCCACCGCCACGCCACTGGCCTGGGAGGCCCTGGCCCGGTTCGCGAACGGCCACAACCAGCCGGTCGACTCGATCCTGCTGGCCGCGCACCGCGCGGGATACGGAGTGGCGCTCGAGGCCGCCTGCGTTCGCGCTGCGCTCGCCCGGCGCGACGACATGCCGGCCGGCGTGGCGATCGCGATCAACGTCAGCCCGGACGCGCTGCACCACCCGGTGATCACCGAGATCTGGCCGCAGGACATGGCCGGATTGATCATCGAGGTGACCGAGCACTGGGCGAGCCGGCCGGCCGCGCTGGTGGACCAGTTCACCCGGCTGCGCCGCCGTGGCGCGGCGCTCGCCGTCGACGACGTCGGCACCGGGTACGCCGGGCTGCTGCGCCTGGCCGGGCTGCGTCCGGACTTCGTGAAGGTCGACCGCAGCGTGGTCTCCGGAGTGCGCGGCAACGACGCGCAGGTCGCGGTTCTCGAGGCGCTGGTGACGCTGTCGCATCGCATGGGCGCGGCGGTGATCGCCGAGGGCGTCGAGGACCTCGACGAGATCGCCCCGCTGGGCGACTTCGACGTCGACTTCGTCCAGGGCTACGCGATCGGCCGGCCGCGACCGGCCGTCGAGCCGATCGCGTCACAGGTGGTTACTGCCTGTCACCAGGCGCGCGAGCGGGTGCTGCAACGTCGGGACGGCCGCAGCGCCGCGGCATCGAACACCGGGGCGATGCACCGGGTCACCTCCGTCCTGGCCAATGCCACCGGGCTCGCCGACGTGCACCAGGCGGCCGCGCAGGCCGCGAAGGAACTGCGCGTCGACATGGTGGGCGTGTCCGTCGCGGACGGCGCCGGAACGCTGCGGGAGATCTCGGCGGGTGGCTCGATGATCGATACCACCCCGTACCAGCTCGGCGACTACCCGGCCACCCGCGACGTGCTGACGAAGGGCCAGACCGTCGAGGTGCATGTCAGCGACCTGGACGCCGACCCGGCCGAACGCCGGCTGCTGGTCGAACTCGGCCACGCCAGCCTGCTGATGATCCCGCTCACGGTTGACGGGCGAGCGATCGGCGTGCTGGAGTTCGCGCACCGCACGCACCGGCGGTGGACGGCGCAGGACGTCGCCCACGCGCGCGGGCTGGCCGCACACCTGGGCAACGCCCTGGCCCGCATCACGCTCTGAGCGCGCCCCGTTTCCAGAACGGAGCGCGACCGGCGGCGTCGGCGAACGCGCGCAACTGCACCGCGGCGCGCGGCCCGCGTTCCGCGCCGGGGACGGTTTCGTCGCGCAGCACGGCGATGATCGCGCGCAGCGCGGCGGCGTCCAGGCCGTGTGCCTCCAGGTGCCTCGCGAGCGCATCGAGCCGGGTGGCCAGGTCTTCGAGCACGTCGCGCCGGACGGTCTCGTCGGCGGGGAGCGCGTCGAGCCGCTCGGCCTCGGCCGCGGCTTGGGCCCGGGCCGCCGCGAGCTCGCCCCCGGCACCGGTGCCCTCGGCGGCGCGGCCCGCGCGCTTGGGCCGGCTGGGCGCGGACCCGGCCGCGGGCGCGGCACCGCGCGACATCATGGCGGCGTCCTGGGCCGGCCGGGCCGCGAGCGGAACGGAGATCGACGCGGCGAGCATCGGCTGCGCCGCCCACCCGGCCGGAGGCTCGACCGGTTGGACGACGCGGTGCGGGTCGCCGTCGCGTTCGTGACCCGGCTGTCCACGGCGACGAAGGCGGTGAACCGGCAGAGCACATTGAAGCGCAGCGAGGTCGTCGACGATGTGCTTCTCCAGGGCCTCCGCCGGGTCGCCGACGGCGTAGCGGTCCTCGAGGTCGCGGATGATCGCCCGCGCCCACAGCGCGGCGACCTCGGTGTCGCCGCCGGACGCGGCCGGCCGGCTCCTCCCAGGCTTGCCGTCCGGCGTCCACGCCGCGCAGGCGGCTGGCCGCGCGGCCGCGCCGCCGGCGCAGCGCCCGCGCACGCACCAGCGGCGCCCCGGGCAGAGGACGGGCAGGCGCCGGCGGCGCGACCGAGTCGCGTAGCAGGGTCGAGGCCGACGCCGTCGAGGGTGAGCTCGGTGACCACCGGCGTGCCGATCCGGCGGTGGATCGCGGTCCATCACCTCGTCGAGCCGGTCCTCGCGACTCGACCAGCTCGCAGCGGCCGCTGCCGAGCTCGGCCAGCCGGCGGAGGAAGCCCGGCGTTGACCGCCGGTCGATGCCGAGGGCGAGCACCCGGACGCCCGGCCATGCGCCGGCGCCAGCTCGCGCAGGATCTGGTCCTCGTTGCCGACCTGGCCGTCGGTGACCAGGACGAGCACCCGGTCGCGGTCGGGGTAGCCGGCCGCCCAGGAGCGCGGCGCCGCGCTCGAGCGGCGCGAGCATCTCGGTGCCGCCGCGGGCGTCGAGCCTGGCCAGGAACTCGACCGCGCGGAAGCGGTTGCGGTCGGTGGCGGCGACCAGGCCCGTCGGCCAGCGCCGTCGGGGCGTCGATCCGGTCGTCGAAGGCGCAGCACGGCGAAGCGGTCGCCGGTCGGCCGAGCGTGTCGACGATGCGGGCGGCCGCGCGGCGGGCCGCGACCATCTTCCAGCCCTCCATGCTGCCGGACCGGTCGAGCACCAACACGACGTCGCGCGGCGCGGTGCGCCGGCGCGGCGCGGCGGCGGCAGGACGGTGAGCACGAAGGTGCCCTCGCGCGCCGGTCGGTGTCCGGCGCCGAGCGTCAGCGACGGCGGCTGGTCCCGGCCGGCGCCGTCGCGCCGAGCCAGCGCAGGACGAAGTCGCGGTCGAGCCGCTCGCCGGGCTGCAGCCGCGGATCGTACGGCCCGCCGTCGCTCGGTGACGACCGCGTGCAGGCTCGAGCGCATCTCGCTCAGCGGCAGGCCGGCCGGGTCGAGCGTCGACGGTCAGGCGACGAGCCGGACCGGGTTCGGGAAGCCGGGCAGCAGCACCGGCGGCGTGATGCGCGAGGCGTCGGGCACCGCGTCGGTGTCGGCGCCCGACGCCGTCGCCCGGCCGGCCGGCCGCCAGCGGCACTGCCCGGGATGTAGCGCGGCGCGACGACCAGCGGGAAGCGGAAGGTGGCCTCGCCGTCCTCGTACGGGAGCGGCCGGCTCAGCGTGAGCGCGCACCGTCACCCGCTCGCCGGGCATGAGGTTGCCGACCCGCATGGTGAAGACGTCGGGCCGCTCCTCCTCGGCGATCGCGGCGCGGTGGCCCGGCGGCGATGGCGCGTGTCGTAGGCCTGCCGCGCCTGGCCGCGCTCCTTCAGCACGCCCTCGATCACCGCGGTCGCCGCGTCATGCGAAGCGCGGTCACCGCGGCGCGGTCGGGCAGCGGGAAGATGTAGGTGGCCTCGAGCGGCACGTCGTAGCGGGTTGCGGAACCCCTGGGTCACCTCGACCCCGGCGGCCAGCCCGGTGACGGGCGCGCGGACGTCGAGCTGTCCAGGGGCAGGTTGCCCCGGTCGGTGCGCAGGCAGCCCAGGCCGAGCGGCTCGTCCGTGGGGCAGTCGGCGAGCTCGATGACGTCGATCATGGTGCACTCCCTCTGGTCAGCCGGCGTTGCGCCAGCAACTCAGCAGCGGACCGGCCGCGGCTCGGATCTCTTCGATGTCGGACGGGGTGGGCCGGCCGGGCAGCATCAGCACGGCTCCGGCGCCGAGCTCGAGCCCGGACAGCAGGGGAGCGGGCGGCGGCGCGGCCGGGGGCTCGCGCCAGAACTCGCGGTCCTCCGGCCGGGCGGCGATCGCCGCGGCGTCCGCCGGCATTGCGGCGATGCGGCGCAGCGTGCGCTCGGGCGCGCCGACCAGCTCGGCCTGGATCTCGGCCAGCGTGCGGCCTTGCGCCTGCCGCCGCTTGATGGCCACGAGCTGCAGCAGGTGCCGTTCGCCGTACAGCGCGGTGCGGCCGCGGTTGCCAGACTGGGACGGTCCAGCAGGCCGATGGTCGTGTACCACCGGATCGTCCGCTCATCGGGCAGCTCGGTGACCCGCCGGCTCGGGGCGTGCACGTCGGCCGCGGCCACCGCCGCGGCGGCGGCTCCGGCGAGCTCGCGAATTGTCCACTCCATGGCGCCAAAGGATCTAACACTGTCATATGACACTGTCAATGAGGATGGGCACTGACGTGCGAGCCACCGGCCGCGACCACGTACGATGTCGGAGTTTCCGTGCTCAACCCGGCAGCGAGGCCGTTTGAGCTGGCCAGTGACCGAACACGGAAGGCAGTTAATTGGGTGACCCGAGCGGTTTTCTGAAGCACCCGGCCCGCGTCACACCGGCCCGCCGGCCGGTGCCGTTGCGCCTCAGGACTGGAAAGAGGTCTACGAGGAGCTTCCCGCGAGACCCTGCCGAGCAGGCCAGCCGGTGTATGGACTGCGGTATCCCGTTCTGCCACAACGGCTGCCCGCTCGGCAACCTGATCCCGGAGTGGAACGACCTGGTCTACACGGGGCAAGTGGCGCGAGGGATCGACCGCCTGCACGCCACCAACAACTTCCCGGAGTTCACCGGGCGGCTGTGCCCGGCGCCGTGTGAGGCGTCGTGCGTGCTCGGGATCAACCAGGATCCGGTGACCATCAAACAGGTCGAGGTCGAGATCATCGAGAACGCCTTCGACGAGGGCTGGGTGAGCCCGGTCCACCGACACGGCTGACCGGCAAGAAGGTCGCCGTCGTGGGTTCCGGTCCCGCCGGTCTGGCCGCCGCCCAGCAGCTGACCCGGGCCGGCACACGGTGACGGTGTTCGAGCGGGCCGACCGCATCGGCGGGCTGCTGCGCTACGGCATTCCGGAATTCAAGATGGAGAAGCGGTCCATCGACCGCCGGCTCGCGCAGATGCAGGCCGAGGGCACCATCTTCAGGGCCGGCGTGAACGTCGGCGTCGACATCACCGCCGAGCAGCTGCGCGAGCGAGTTCGACGCGGTGGTGCTGGCCGGCGGCGCCACCCGCGCGCGACCTGCCGATCCCGGGCCGCGAGCTGGACGGTATCCATCAGGCGATGGAATACCTGCCGCTGGCCAACCGGGTGCAGCAGGGTGACCTCGACCGACGGCCGCCGATCACGCGCAGGGCAAGAAGGTCGTGATCATCGGCGGCGGTGACACCGGCGCCGACTGCCTGGGCACCTCGCACCGGCAGGGTGCGGCGAGCGGTGCACCAGTTCGAGATCATGCCGCGTCCGCCGGAGCGCGGGCCGACGTCACCCCGTGGCCGACCTACCCGCTGATGTTCCGGGTTCCTCGGCACACGAGGAGGGCGGCGAGCGGGTGTTCTCGGTGAACACCGAACGGTTCGTCGGCGCGGACGGAAGGGTCACCGGCCTGCGGGCGCACGAGGTCGAGATGGTCAACGGCCGGTTCGAGAAGGTCGAGGGCACGCGACTTCACCTCTCGGCCGATCTGGTCCTGCTGGCCATGGGCTTCGTCGGCCCGGAGAGAGGGGGCTGCTGACCGACCTCGGCGTGGCTACGATCAGCGCGGCAACGTCGCGCGCGACAAGGACTTCGCGACCACGTCCCCGGTGTCTTCGTCGGCCGGCGATATGGGCCGCGGCCAGTCCCTGATCGTGTGGGCGATCGCCGAAGGCCGGCCGCCGCCACCGGCGGTGGACAAGCTACCTGCGAAGGTGAGACTGCGCTGCCGGCGCCGATCGGTCCGACAGCGGTGTCCCTCCGCTAGCTCAGGGGGAGCGGGGGAGCAGTAGTTCGCGGATCATGTGCAGCGCGAGCACGACCGAGCGGTTGCGGACGTCGGCGCGCGAGCCGGGCAGCCGGACCTTGCGCTCGATCCGGTCGCATGCGCGGTCCGAGACGCAGAGGTGCACCGTGTCCGACTGGCTTGTCCGGCGACCCGCCGTCCGGGCCAGCGATGCCGGTGATGCCGACGCCGATATCGGCGCCGAGCCGTTCGCGCGCCCCGCGGCCAGCGCCTCGGCGACCTCGGCGCTCACGGCACCGACCCGCTCGATCAGCTCCGCGGGCACGCCGGCGAGATCGCTGCTTCGCCTCGTTCGAGTACGACGACCAGCCCGCCGGGGACGTACGCCGACGAGCCGGGCCGGTCGGTGAGCCGGCCGGCCAGCAGGCCCGCCGGTGCACGATTGGGCCGTGGCGATCGTGCAGCCCGCGGGCCGAGCAGGGTCTCGGCGACGATGGTCGTCGACCGTCGCGCCGTCGGGCGAGAACAGACGTGTCGCCGTGGGCGCGGTGCAGCAACGCCGCGTCGAACTGGTCGTAGGCGGCCTGCGCGTCCGGCTGCGTAGCGGGTGACGATCTCCAGCTCGCCGTCGCGCAGGCAGGTGGTGATCTCCAGGCGGCCGAGCGGAACCTCCGGCGTCGCGCAGCGTCGCGGCGAGCTCGGACTTGGGGAAACCCGAACAGCCGGAGGGTCCGCTGGCGAGCTACTCGTGCGCCCGGCGAGCGCCCCGGACGCGCCGGTCGCGACCGCCGCGCCCACATGGCTGAAGCTCGCGGGGCGGGCCGGGCAGCACCACGACGGGCGGGCCGTCGGCCCTCCGCGCGGCGGCACGACCGGCCCGGCGCGGTGCCGACCGGCGCGAGGACCGTCGCGCCGCGGGGACCATCGCCTGCTTGCGGTTCGCGACCGCGTAGCGCCGCGTCGCGCCCCAGCCCCGGCCCGCGCTGAGCCGGTCGAGGATCGTCCGCGATGCGCCGCTCGAGGTCGGCGTCGAGGACCTCGGACGGCCCTGGAAGCGCGCGACCACCTCGGCGGTCAGGTCGTCGGCGGTCGGGCCCGAGGCCCCCGCTGGTGACGATCAGGTCGACGCCGGAGGCGGCCAGGAAGCCAGCGAGCCGGAGGTCCCCCGGCCGATCGCCGACCACGATAGATGTCGTGCGATGTCGACCCCGGCTGGCGCAGCTGTTCGGCCAGCCAGGGCCGTTGCGGTCGGGGACCCGGCCGGTGAGCACCTCGTCCCGTCACGACGATCCCGGCGCGCGCACTCACGGTTCGTCTTCCTCCGCCGGCTCCGGTACGGGCTCGGGACCCGGCTTCGGGGCGCCGCTCGGCGTCCGGGTCGAGGACCACGTCGCGGCCCTCGAAGCCGAGCACCAGGCAACCCGGCTCGGTGGTGACGCCGGTGAACGTCAGCCCGAGCGGCAGGTTGAGCGGCAGTTCGAGGTCGAGCAGCTGCAGGGGCAGCGAGCTGAGCAGGGGCAGCCCTTCGAGCCGGGTCGCGGACAGCACGAGCCGGTTGCCGCTGACGGCGATCCGGGTGGACGCGGTGATCGGGATGCGCCGGCCCATCGCCTCGACACTGCCGATGATCTTGATGCCGCCGTCGGTGCCGTTGGCGAACCTCACCTCCGGCCGGGCGACGCCCGGAATCCCGGCGAGCAGGGTGTCGACGACCTCCGGCCGGGCGATCGCCGCCGAGAGGTCGGCGAGGGTGATCCGGAAGGCGCCGGTGATCTCGTCGGCCGAGTGGGGGGCGAGTCCCTTCTTGCCGCGGGTGAACCGCATGCCCGTGACCGAGACGTCCACCTTCTCGACCCGCAGGCCCTGCTTGGACAGCAGGTAGTCGATGATCACGAGTGGCTCCTCGGCCCGGTTTGCGGCTGCGCTCGCACAGTATCGGAATGCCCCGAACGGGCCTGGCATTGTGCAGGCGTGGAATCGCTTCCGTTGGCCGTGTTGGACTCGTCGGGATCGAGCACGGCGAGAGCCCGAGCGCGGCGATCGCCGGCGCGGTGAGCATCGCCCAGACCGTCGAGGCGGCCGGGTACCGGCGGTACTGGGTTTCCGAGCACCACAACATGACCAGCCTGGCGTGCAGCGCCCCGGAGCTGCTGACCGCGCACGTCGGCGCGCTCACGTCCCGGATCCGGGTCGGCGCGGCCGGGATCATGCTGCCCAACCACACGTCGCTGAAGGTCGCCGAGACCTTCCGGACGCTGCTGGCGATGTACCCCGGGCGGATCGACCTGGCGCTCGGCCGGGCGCCGGGAACCGATCCCCTGACCGCGCACGTGCTGCGCCGCGGGGCATCCGCCGATCCAGGCGCGGAGTTCCCCGGGCAGGTCGGCGAGCTGCTCGCGTTCCTCGGGGACGGCTTTCCGCCCTCGCATCCCTACTCGCGACTCGTGGCCGCTCCCGTGGTCGACGAGAGGCCCGAACTGTTCGTCCTGGGATCGAGCCCCTACGGCCCGCGGTTCGCCGCCGTCAACGGCCTGAGCGCCGTGTTCGCGCACCACATGAGCCCCGACCTGGCGTTCGAGGCGCTGCGCGGCTACCGGCGCGAGTTCACTGCCCGAGGCCGAGGGCGCGGCACCGTACTCGGCGATGTCCGTGCTGGCCTTCGCGAGCGAGGACGAGAGGGAAGCGACCCTCAAGTTCACGGCGGCGTGGACCCTGACCATCCAGAACATCAGCCGCGGGATACGCCGTCCGCTGGCGCCGGAGGAGGTGCGCGAGTTCGGCGAATCCGAGCAGTTCCGCGCCGGCGGGTCGTCCCGGGACAGCCGGATGGTCACCGGCCCGGCCGACGCCGTGGTGGCGCGGCTGCGCGAGCTCAAGGCCGAGGCCGAGGTTGATGAGATCGTGGTGGTGACGCCGAGCCTCGACCGGGCCAGGCGGCAGGCCAGCTACCGCGCCATCGCCGACGCCTGGCGCGGTGTCGACTGACTCCCGGCGGAGGAGCGGAGCGGGTCAGGGCGCGCGGTACTTGCCGACCCAGGCGAGCCGCCAGGTGTTCGGGCCGATATAGCCGTTGGGGACGAGGCCGTTGAGGCGCTGCAGCTGCTTGACCATGGCCTGGGTCAGCGGGCCGTACTGGCCGGTGCCGGCCGGGAAGTAGCCGCGGCGGTGCATCTGGTTCTGGAACGTCTTGATGTGCCGGTTGTGCTCGCCGTAGGTGTACCAGTGGTCGCCGCCCGGGAACGGCGGGATCTTCGGCGCGGTGGCGGGACCGTTGCCCGGCGCCCGGTAGTGCCCGGTCCAGGCGAGCCGCCAGGTGTTCGGGCCGATGAAACCGTTGGGGATCAGCCCGTTGAGGCGCTGCAGTTGCTTGACCATGGCCTGGGTCAGCGGTCCGTACTGGCCGGTGCCGGCCGGGAAGTAGCCGCGCTTGTGCATCTGGTCCTGGAAGGTCTTGATGTGCCGGTTGTGCTCGCCGTAGGTGTACCAGTGATCGCCACCGGGGAAGCGCGGGATCGTGGACGGGCCGGAGCCGTCGTGTGACCCACCGCCGGTCGAACCGCCGCCCGAGCCGCCGGAGGGCACCCGGATGTCGTCGATCCGGCCGGTCCCGGCGTCGGCGTCCTCGCGCAGGCCGAGGATCGACGCGCACTGCCACGGCTGCCAGCCCCGCTCGCGGTAGAGGATGAGCGCGCGGGCATCCTGCTCGGCCGCCGACGCGCGGTTCGGGTAGCCGTGCCCGCCCACGCTGTGCCAGGTGGCGAGGTCGAACTGGTAGGCGCCGTAGTGGTCGTTGCCGGTGTTCGTCCGGTAGTTGTTGCTCGCCTCGCACATCCGCAGCCGGTACCAGGCGTGCGCGGACGGGTCGGCCGATGCGCCGGCGACGGGCAGCAGTGCGGAGATGGTTCCGGACACCGCGACGACGAATGCGCCGACCACGGCGATCCGGCGCCGGGACCGCCGCCGGGGCTCGCGGTAGGGCTGCGCGTCGTCGTTCGACCGGGCCCAGTCGGCGAAGAAGGACGCGGCGGTTCCGCGCGTCCTGATCGTGGCCATCGGGGGCTTCCTCTCGGCGGTCGGCCCGCCGGGCGAGCGACGGCAAACGTCTCAACGGCCACAACCGTCACACAGGTAACAGGAATTGACAAGACTTGTCGGCGTGGCGCGCCTGATCCCCGGCCCGGTCGTGATATCGGCGCGGGCCGCTCAGCGGGCGGGCAGGCCGGTCAGCCAGGCGCACCAATCGGCGACACCGGCCCCTGTCCGGGCACTGACCTCGATCGTCTCGGCGGCAGGGTTCACCGCGGTCAGGTTGCGGCGGAACGCGTCGAGATCGAAGTCGAGGTAGGGCAACAGGTCGATCTTGTTGACGACGACGGGTCGGCAGAGCGGAACATCACCGGGTACTTGAGCGGCTTGTCCTCGCCCTCGGTGACCGAGAAGACCATCGCCCGGGCGTGCTCGCCGACGTCGAACTCGGCCGGGCACACGAGGTTGCCGACGTTCTCGATGAGTACGAGGTCGAGGTCGTCGAGTGGCAGTCGGCGAGTCCGGATCGCACCATCGGCGCGTCCAGGTGGCATTCGCCGCCGAAGCCGTTACCGGTGTTGATGAACTCGATCGTGGCGCCGAGCCCCTCGAGTCGTCGGCGTCGACGCGGTCTCGATGTCGCCCTCGATGACCCCGATCCGGACCGGTCGGCCAGTCGCCGCAGCGTCTCGGCAGCAGCGTGGTCTTTCCGGCGCCGGGGAGGACATCAGGTTGATCGCGCACGCGTGCGCCCGGGCGAGGTCACCGCGGTTAGCGCGGCGATCCGGTCGTTCTCGTCGAAGATCCGCTCCAGCACCTCGACGCGTAAGCGGCCGTGTGGTAGCCGGAGTGATCGCCGAGTTCGTGTTCGTGCTCGTGGTATCGGGATGCCCGTGCTCATGGGGATGCTCGCCGTCGTGCCGGTGAAATCGGCCCATTCGTCAAGCCTCCACGAGTTCGACCGACGGCGGAGCAGTTCCTCGCCGGAGAGATGTCGACGTCGAGTCCGGCGCAACCCTGACAGACAAAGGTGAAACTGTCCGATAGGTCGCTCTCGGCACCGCACTGGCGGCACTTGAGCAGCGCGGGAATGCGCTCGACCTGGAGCACGGATCCGTCCAGCGCAGTGTCGGCGGTAACGAGCGACCAGCAGAAGATGAGCGTGTCCGGCACGACCTGGCGCAACTGCTGATCTGGACGCGAATGACCTCGACATGGCGCTCACCCGCGCGCCGGGAGGCTATGTCGGCGATCGCCCCGCACAGCGACAGTTCATGCACGGCGTGGCTCGGCCCGCTCCGGATTACGCCGATCCGGGATATCCGGACCAAGGATCCAACTGCCGTGCGGCGTCGGCGCGGGCGACATCGGCAC
>CAWCPK010000005.1:0-128663 GCA_963797455.1 uncultured Actinomycetota bacterium
CATAACTTGCAGACGAGGGTCGTTCGGTTCGCCGAACGGCCCTTGTCTCATTTCATGTCGTCCAGGGACGGAAAGCTGTTATGTCAACTCCGCGACGCGGCGCCGGTAGCGCGAATGACGGTCGGAATGCCGGATCCTCGGTGAACCGGTCGGATCGCAAAGGCTCCGG
Organism: uncultured Actinomycetota bacterium; assembly: GCA_963797455.1. Classification (GTDB taxonomy): domain Bacteria; phylum Actinomycetota; class Actinomycetes; order Mycobacteriales; family Jatrophihabitantaceae; genus Jatrophihabitans. The sequence continues at coordinate 170 of CAWCPK010000005.1, forward strand.
GGGCCGCAGCGCCCGCGGGAGTCACGCCGGCGCCGTTGGGAAGGCCGGCCTCCCGAGCCAACCCTCTCGTCGCCGCGATGAGCAGACTGGGCGAGACCAGTCCGTTCGACGGGGATCCGGCGCCGAAGCGAATCGGAGCCGCTCGCGGAGCGGCGAGTCGACTCGGCACAAGAGCGACGGACGCCCGGCGAAGAAGGACCGGTTCGGGGGTGGCCAGCAGCGGGGCGCGGCGAGTGGACGGCCGGATCGGTCGGGCGCCCGCGGGTCCGAAGGTCGCGGCGAGAAGGAATCCTGGCCGGCCGCGGCGCACGGGCTACCGCCAGTCCCGGACGATGCCGATGTGAGCCTGCTCGACCGCAGCGTTCGAGCCGAGTTGCGCTCGCTGAGCAAACCGAACGCCGAAGCTGTCGCGAAGTACCTCGTGGCGACCGGTCAACTCGTCGAGTCCGATCCACGTCGCGCGCTCGAGTATGCGCGAGCCGCGCGCGCACGCGCGGCAAGAGTCGCTGCCGTCCGGGAGGCGGTCGGCGTGGCCGCGTATCGCGCGGGTGAATGGTCGGAGGCGTTGACCGAACTGCGCACCGCACGCCGGATATCCGGAGATCCGCGCACCCTGCCCCTCATCGCGGACTGCGAGCGGGCGTTGGGTAGGCCGGACCAAGCTGCGCGGGTGCTGAACGACCCTGATGTGCGACGCATCGACGGTGAGACACGTGCCGAGCTGCTCATCGTCGTGGCGGGTGCCCGTCGCGATCTCGGTCAGCTCGATGCGGCATTGTCCGTGCTGGCGCGCGGCGGGCTCGATCGTGGTCGACCGCGTCCGGGCGCGGCGCGTCTTTGGTACGCCTATGCCGATGCCCTCTTGGCTGCCGGGCGTACGGAGGAGGCTGCTGCCTGGTTCGCGGCCTCGGCGGCACAGGACCCGGAGGGGGAGTTGGACGCGGCGGATCGAGCCGCTGCGCTCCTCTGACTGCACGCCGACGGCGGCGCTTAGCACGGCCGTCCGACAGGTTTGCTCCTCGCCGTCCACATCCGCGCCGCTCGTCCACAGGCGGCGGTATCCAACCCGGTGCGGTCGCCATCAAGTCGGACGATGTCGTCCATGAACAGACCAGACGAACGCGTCTCCGCCGACAACCAGGTCTTCCTGCGCGGCAGGCTTGCCGATGCGCCGGTTCTTCGCGAATTGCCGAGTGGCGATGTCCTCGCGGTCTTCCGCATTACCGTTGCCCGCCCGCCGGGTGATCGAGTGCGCGTCGACAGCATCGATTGCGCCAGCGTCAAGCTCAAGGTGCAGAAGTCGCTCTCTCGCGCGAACGCAGGGGACGAGCTGGAACTCGTCGGATGCCTGCGCCGCCGCTTCTGGCGAACGCCCTCCGGCGCGGCAAGCCGTTACGCGGTAGACGTCGAGACGGTGCGCCTCATGAGGACTGGTCGCTTAGGCGGCGCATCACGAGACCGGACGCGGGCTTCGGAGTGAACAGCGTCGACTTGCGTGGCATGCGCGCGCCCGCGGCGGCGACCGCCGCGACCGCGGCCACCGGAGTAGGACGCAGCAAGACGGCGACGCCGCCATTCGTGCGGGCGTCCGCAATCGCCTCGTCGACGTTGTGTGCGTACCCGACGGTGTCCACGTCGTCGGCCAGTCGCCACACCCGCTCGACCAGCGCGTGGTGCACGACTGTCACGTCGAGGTTGGCGAGCGCTGCGACGTCATCCGGGCGGGCGGCCGCCGCCGCGAGCCTACGGCGCGTATCGCGGACGACGTATGTCTCGCGGCTGTCTGCGAGCACCGCGGCGAAGGTCGCGGCGTCGCCGATGCTCGCCAGTGCGTTGGACGCGGTTCCGTCGAATGCGTCGACCGCCGCCCAACCGGCGAGCGCTTCGGTTGCCGTGCGCAGCGGGAGATCGCGGACGACCCGGTGGATGGCATGAACCTCTGGTCCGTACTCCGAGGAGTCGACGACGAGAGCAAGGCCGCGATCCCACGGCCCAGCTCCCTCGATCACGCGGCGGCGACGCTGGCGCTCCTGGTAGGTCGCATACCGGTGGTGGCCGTCGGCAATCAGCGCGCGCCTGGTCGCAAGATCGGCGCTAACCGTCCGCAACGCGTCGGCGTCCGTGACAGACCAGAGGCGATGGCTGATCCCGTCGGGCGTCGTTGCCTCGGCAACCGGCCGTTCGGTGTCGACCTTGCGGAGCAATTCAGACGCCGGGCCTCCCCCGTCGTACACGAGGTAGATCGGCTCGAGATCGGCGTCGGTTGCAGTCATGACCTCGAGGCGGTCCGCCACCGGACCGGCCATCGTGTTCTCGTGCGGAAGGATGACCCCGTCCTCGGCAGCGCGAAGCTCGACAGCGCCCAGCAGACCGCGAGTCGCCTGTCCGGCCGGCCCGCGCAGCTCGTACACGTACAGCGCCGGCGCGGGATCGACGGCATAGAGACCGGCGTTGACCCAGTCCTGCAGCAGCGCCGCGGCGTGGGCATAGCCCTCCGGCGTCGGCTCCGGCAGAACCACCGCGACGGCGTTTTCGGGGTCATCTGCGAGCAGCCGCGCGCGCGCCTGCGGGTCGATCACGTCATAGGGCGGACACAGGAGCCGACCGAGACGATCCCCGCCGACCTGCGGTCGCAAGCCCCGGAACGGCTCGAGCGAGAGGCCCCGCGTCATCGTCTCGTCCGCCGCGGCACTCATGGGTGGCGATCGTACGCAGCTATTGTGGCGTGCGATCATGCGACCCGTGCACTCCTACCTGCGTGGGTCGGCACGCCCGTTGACCGAGCGGTACGACGTGGCTCTGTTGGATCTCGACGGAGTCGTGTACATCGGGCCGAACGCGGTCCCTGGCGCTCCCGAGGCTCTCGCTGCCGCGCGCGATGCCGGCCTGCGTTTGGCCTTCGTGACGAACAATGCCGCGCGGCCACCGACGGTCGTCGCCGAGCACCTCACCGAGCTCGGCATCGCGGCCAGCGCCGCTGAGATCGTGACGTCGGCCCAGGCGGCGGCGCACTATCTCGCGGACCGCCTGCCGGCCGGCGCCCGAGTTCTGGTGGTGGGAACGACGGGCTTGGATCAGGCGCTGCGCGAGCGTGGTCTCGTTCCCGTGTCTGACGCGAACGGGCAGGTCGACGCGGTGGTCCAGGGCTACTCCCCGGACATGACGTGGCATCTGCTCGCCGAAGGCGCAGTGGCGATCAACCGAGGCGTGCCCTGGGTCGCGACCAACGTGGATCCGACCGTTCCCTCGCCTCGGGGGCGGTTGCCGGGTAACGGATCTTTGGTTGCGGCGTTGCGGCACGCGACCGGCGCGGAGCCGGTCGTTACCGGTAAGCCTGACCCGGCGATGCATCGAGAGTCGGTGCTGCGATCGCAGGCGCGCCGGCCCATCGTGGTGGGAGATCGCCTCGACACGGACATCGAGGGTGCCAACGCGGTGGGGTGCGACAGCCTGCTCGTGCTGTCGGGCGTGACGTCGCCGTGTGACCTGTTGGCCGCGCCGCGAGAGCGCCGCCCGACCTACGTCGCAGCGGATCTCGGTGGTCTGCTCGTCGCACACGAGCAGCCGGCGATGATTGACGGCGGCGCGGAGTGCGGCGATTGGCGCGCAACGTGCACGACGGCAGCTGCTGCGCAAGGCGCATGCCAGCTGACGCTTCGCCGGCGCGCCGACCCACGTCGAAGCGACGACGAGGCCGAAGACGGGACAGCCTCAGACGGCGATCTCGACGCATTGCGCGCCCTGTGCGCGGCGCTGTGGGCGTCGGGGCGTTCGGAACGTGCCGAGGACGGCGCGACGGCGGTGGTTGGCCGCGCGCAGCTGGTCGTCCGGGCTGACGCCGACGCTCAGGATGCGGCGTCGAAGCAGGCTGCCGACGAGGTCATCCGCCGCCTGGGACTCGGCTAGGCGCGAGCGGGGACCACAAGATCAACTGCGGGATGCCGCGGATCAGAAGATCGAGCGAAGTCTGATGAGGTCGCGGATGCCGGCTTCGACCTTGACTCGTCCGGTGGCCCACGCGGAAGCCATCTTGAGGCGGCCGTCCACGAGTGCAACCAGATCATCGCCGCTCATCGCCAGGCGCACCTGGGCGTCCCTGCTACTGGCCCGGCCGATTTCGATGAGCTGACCGTCCTTCAGTCGGCCAGCAAAGATCACATCGAGATCGCGGATCGTGCAGGTCATGCTTCGGTCGAAGCCGATCTTGCGGCGGGAGGTCTCGCTGGCGGCCAAGCGGGAGGCCAGTTCCTGCAGCGCTTGCTCGCATCGCTCGACTGTTGCCACGCTGGTCCTCCCGTCGATCCTGTGCCGGCGACCGGCATGAGCGAGCTTGCGAGCGAATCATCGAGCACGGCAGCCTGCGAAGTCACACACCGGGCGCAGCGAGGCCAGCACGAGCGTCCGATCCGGTCGAGGGAACAGACCAACGGACGCTACCGCAGCCGTTGGCCGGTACCGTTTGAGGCACCCGCGCCGTCACCCGCGACGGGCGGCCGCGCCGAGTGCGACCGGGCGGCGGGTTGATCGGTGCGGCATCGCGCCGCTGCGAACAGTTCGGGAGATGCGGATGCCGGAGATCGAGGCGCAACCGGGGGGCGAGTCTGCGGACGCGGGTCGGCCAGCAGTCGGACACGCCGTCTCGCTGGACACTGCCGACCCGTTGCCTGCTGCCCCGTCACCAGCTCTGGATTCGCCGGAGGCTGCCGAGCCGTCGCCTGCTGTCGGTTCCTCAGCACTGGATTCGCCGGTCGCCGCTGCGCTCGCCCAACTCGGCACGTTGTCCGCGTTGGAGTTGAACGAGCACCCCGACGCCTACCAGCGCATCCACGCCGAGCTGCAGAGCGCACTGAGCGCCATCGACGACGCCTGAGCGTCTGAACCCCGAACCGTGGCCAAACGCGTCTTGCGCCTGGACGCCGAACTCGTTCGCCGCGGCCTTGCACGCTCACGCGAACATGCCGGACAGCTCATCGCCGCAGGCCGGGTCGAGGTCCGCGGCGTCGTCGCAGCCAAGGCAGCGACCGGGGTGGATACCGAAGCGTCGGTGCGGGTACGGCCCGACGACGACGATCCGGGTTACGCCTCTCGTGGTGGACACAAACTCGCCGGTGCACTTGCGGAGTTTGCCTCGGTCTCCGTGGCCGGAAAGCGCTGCCTCGACGCCGGCGCTTCCACCGGCGGCTTCACCGACGTGCTGCTGCGAGCCGGCGCGGCTCGGGTAGTCGCCGTGGACGTCGGCTACGGCCAGCTCGCCTGGTCGCTGCGCACCGAACCGCGGGTGGCGGTGCACGACCGCACCAACGTCCGCTCCCTCACGCCGGAGCAGATCGGCGGGCCGGTTGACCTCACTGTCGCCGACCTGTCCTTCATCTCCCTCCCGATCGTGCTGCCGGCCCTCACGGCGTGCACCGCGGCGGCGGGCGACATCGTCCCGATGGTCAAACCCCAGTTCGAGGTCGGTCGGGAACGCCTGGGATCGGGTGGCGTGGTGCGCGACCCCGTCCACCGCGGCGAGGCGGTTGTCCATGTTGCGCGCGTCGCTGCCGAACTCGGCTGGCCTGCGCGCGGTGTGGTGCGCAGCCCGTTGCCCGGCCCGTCCGGCAACGTGGAATTCTTCTTGTGGCTGCGCCGGGGCGAGGACGTCGGAATCTCCGATGACGAGATCATGCAGACCGTGACGAGCAGCGAGGGAGGCCATGCATGAGATCGGTGCTGCTGGTGGCGCACACCTCGCGCCAGCAAATCGTCACGCTCGCCGACCGCGCCACTGCACAGTTGGCGGCCGCCGACATGGAGGTACGCATGATCGCGGACGAGGCCGCTGCGTGTGCTTCGGCCGCCGTCCGCGTCGTCGACCCGTCAGACGCCGCGATGGGTTGCGAACTCGTGCTGGCTCTTGGCGGCGACGGGACGTTCTTGCGCGCGGCAGAGCTCGCCCGTCCGGCCGGCGTCCCGATGCTCGGCGTCAACCTCGGGCACGTCGGCTTCCTCGCCGAGACGGATCCACAAGGGCTCCGGGACGCCGTCGACGCGGTCGTGAACGGTCGCTACGCGGTCGAGGAACGCGTCACCGTGGACGCGGAGATCATCGAGGACGGAGTCGTCACCGGGACGGCGTGGGCGCTCAACGAAGCTTCGATCGAACGCACCAGCCGGGAACGGATGATCGAGATTGCGGTGGCAGTGGACGAGCGTCCGCTGTTGCGCTTTGGCTGCGACGGACTGCTCTGCGCGACGCCGACCGGGTCGACCGCGTACGCGTTCTCGACCGGCGGGCCGATCATTTGGCCGAACGTCAACGCGCTGCTGATCGTCCCGAACGCGGCGCACGCGCTGTTCGCCCGGCCGTTCGTGGTCGCTCCATCGTCGGTCGTCGACGTCGATCTGCTCAGCCCGGGGCACGACGCGGTGCTGAGCTGCGACGGCCGGCGGTCCTTGATGGTGCCGGCCCGCGCCCGCGTGCGGATGCGCCGCGGGGGGATGTCGATCAAGGTCGTCCGGCTCGGCGACGTCAGCTTCACCGAGCGGCTCGTGTCGAAGTTCCAGCTGCCGGTGCGCAGCCTGCGCGAGTCGTCCCCGCCGCTGGGGGAGTTCGATCTCTGACGCTCCCGCCGGTGGCCCCAAGGCGCGCGCCGGTTGTGGACCACGTCGGCCGCACCGGGCCTAGCCGGATAGCCTGCCATCGTGAGCGACGCAAGCGGTGCGAACCACGGGCACGGGCTTTGCCGATCAACCGAGCGAAGCGAGGATTGATCGTGCTTGACGAGCTGCGAATCCGCGGGCTCGGCGTCATCGACGAGACCGTCCTGCCTCTTGGTCCCGGTCTGACGGTCGTCTCCGGGGAGACCGGGGCCGGCAAGACGATGGTGGTCACCGGGCTGTTGCTGCTGTTCGGCGGTCGCGCGGACTCGGCGCGCGTCCGTACCGGCATCGACCAGGCAAGCATCGAGGGCCGGCTCACCCTCGCCCCGGGATCCGCCGCGGCAGACCGGGTGCGCGAAGCCGGTGGCGACCTCGACGACGGCGACGAACTCGTCCTGCGCCGGACGGTGAGCTCGGGCGGCCGGTCGCGGGCCTTCGTCGGCGGGGCGTCGGCTCCGGTTGCCGTCCTTACCGAGCTGGCCGACCACCTGCTGGCCGTGCACGGGCAGTCCGACCAATTGCGCCTCGTTCGGCCCGCCGCGCAGCGCGCCGCCCTGGACCGCTACGCAGGCGTGGATCTCGACCAGTTCGCCGCCGCGCACGCGCGGTGGCGGGCGGCGGCCGCCGAGCTCGCCGACCGAGTCGGTCGCGCCGCCGAACTGCGTCGCGAATCCGATCTGCTGACGCACGGGATCGCCGAGATCGAGGCGGTCGCGCCGCAGCCCGGCGAGGCGGCCGAGCTCGCGCACCTGGCGGCCCGGCTCGGCCACGCCGACGCGCTCACCCTGGCTGCGCGCACCGCCCACGATGCCCTCGTCGGGGATCCCGACGACCCCACCGGCGAGGCCGGCGACGTCACCCAGTTGCTCGGCGGGGTCGGCCGCACTCTCTCCCAGCAGGTCGGTGCTGACGCCGAGCTCGACGAGCTCGCCGCCCGGCTCACCGAACTCTGCGCGCTCGCGGCCGACCTCGGAGCCGAGTTCGGCGCCTACGCCGAGCAGCTGGACGCCGACCCCGCGCGCCTCGAGCAGGTCGAAGCCCGGCGTGCCGCGCTTGCCGCGCTCGTCCGCAAGTACTGCGACGAGCCGGAACCGACTCTCGACGGGGTGTTGCGCTGGGCGGGCGCCGCTCGGGAACGGCTGGACCACATCGACGTCTCGGACGAGGCACTCGCGGCCCTGCGCGCGGAGTACGACGCCGCCGGGGCAGCGGTCGCGACGCTGGCCGGGGAGATGTCGCAGCGCCGCCGGCGGGCGGCCGCCACCCTCGCGGAGGCGGTCTCGGCGGAACTCGCGGGCCTGGCGATGCCCGACGCCCGGCTGCAGGTGACGGTCACCCCGCGCGCCGCGACCGCGGGGCTGCCGACGCTCGTCGTCGCCGGCCGCGAGGTCGCAGTGGCCACCGATGGCGCTGACGAGGTAGCCCTGGTGCTGCAACCGCACCGAGGCGCGCCCGCGCTGCCGGTCGGCCGCGGCGCGTCCGGGGGGGAACTGTCACGGGTGATGCTCGCGCTGGAGGTGTGCCTCGCGGGGACCGATCCGGTGCCGACGCTGGTGTTCGACGAGGTCGATGCCGGCGTCGGGGGCCGCGCGGCCGTCGAGGTCGGTCGCCGGCTGGCCAGGCTCGCCCGGCAACGGCAGGTACTGGTCGTCACGCATCTTGCCCAGGTGGCGGCGTTCGCCGATCGGCACGTCGTGGTGGACAAACCGGTCGCCGGCCGCGCAGGTGGCGTCACTGCGAGCGACGTGCGGGTCGTCGACGGGGACGACCGGATCGCCGAGCTGGCCCGGATGCTCGCCGGGTCGGACACACCGACCGCCCGCGAGCACGCGGCGGAGCTGCTCGCCGACGCCGCCCGTGGAGATCGCGTCGAACCGACCCGCAGATCCGCGCCGAACGTCCGAAAAGCGGCCAGAAAAGCGGGCTGAGAAACGTTCTGGGGTCGCCCGGGCCCGCGTGGCGGAGACCGCCTTGCCAGGGATCGGGTGGCACGATAGGCAGCCATGAAGCTTGCAACGCTGCGCCGCCGTGCTGATGCCCTCCCGGGCGTCACGGGGGTGGCGCGGCTGGACCGGCACACCCCCCGTCTCGCCGGCCGGCTCAACCCTGGTGACATCGCGATCATCGACCACGTCGACCTCGACCGGATGGCCGCCGAGGCGCTGGTCATCGCCAAGCCCGCGGCGATCATCAACGCCCAGCCGAGCATCTCCGGGCGCTACCCGAACCTCGGCCCGCAGCTGATCGTCTCGCACGGCATCCTGTTGCTCGACAACGTCGGGGCGGAGGTCTTCGCGTCGGTGAAGGAGGGCACGAAGGTCCGCATCGACGGGCACACCGTGTTCGTCGGCGAGACCCCGGTCGTCACCGGCACCGTCCAGGACATCGAGACCGTCAAGGACCTGATGGTCGAGGCCAAGTCCGGCTTGTCGTCGCAACTCGAGGCGTTCGCGGTGAACACCTCGGAGTTCATGGGCCGCGAGCGCCGGCTACTGCTCGACGGCGAAGGCATCCCGGAGGTCAAGACCCGCTTCGCCGGCCGGCACGCGGTCATCGTCGTGCGCGGACACGACTACGAGCGCGACCTGAAGTCCCTAAAGCACTACATCCGCGAGTACAAGCCCGTCCTCGTCGGAGTCGACGGCGGAGCCGACGCCCTGCTCGAGGCCGGGCTGAAGCCACACATGATCGTCGGCGACATGGACGCGGTGTCCGACGCCGCGCTCGGCAGCGGCGCCGAGGTGGTCGTGCACGCGTACCCGGACGGCCGGGCGCCGGGGCTTGCCCGCGTGCAGGACCTCGGGATCGACGCGATCACCTTCCCGACGTCCGGCACGAGCGAGGACGCCGCGATGCTGCTCGCCGACGACAACGGAGCCGAACTCGTCGTCGCCGTCGGTAGCCATGCCACGCTGACCGAGTTCCTCGACCGCGGCCGATCGGGGATGGCGTCCAGCTTCCTCGTGCGGCTCAGGCTGGGTGCGAAGGTCATCGACGCCAACGGGGTGTCCCGCCTGTACCGCAACCGGATCTCGGGCGCCGCGCTGCTTCTGCTCGTCATCGCCGCTGTTGTCGCGGTGGTGGCCGCGCTGGCGGTCTCGGACGCCGGTCGCACCTATCTCGACTCGCTGCAGCACGACTGGGACAACGTCGTCAATTGGATACAGGACAGGTTCTCGTGATCACCGGGCGACGCTCGCGGAGCGAAAATTGATCTCCTTCCGGTACCACATCGTCTCCATCGTCGCAGTCTTCCTCGCGCTCGCACTCGGCATCGTGATCGGCACGACCGCGCTGAACGGACCGATCACCAAGGACCTCCGCAACCAGGTCAACGACGCCAAGGACCAGCGCGACGCCCTCAATGCGCAGGTCAAGGTGCTGCAGGGGGAGGTCGACGACGCCGCCGAGTTCGCGTCCACCTACGGCGCCCAGTTGGTCGCGGGGTCGCTGACCGGGAAGGACGTCCTCATGGTCGAGCTGCCGGGCGCGACGAGCGAGATGCGCGACGGCCTCTCCCAGCAGATCAGTGCGGCCGGCGGGAAGGTGAGCGGCCGCATCACCATCACCAGTGCCTATCTCGACCCGTCCCGCGGCGCCGGGATCGACTCGCTGGCGACCGGTGCGGTCCATCCGATCGGCTGGACCGCCCCTCCGACAAGCAACGCCGACGAGCTCGGGGGGTCGCTGCTGGCCTACGTCCTGCTCGGCAGGGGCCAGAGCACCGACCTGACGCAGGTACTCGGCGGGTTCGCCGGGCTGCACATGGTGACCTCGGACAGTGCGGACATCACCCCGTCGACGACCGTCGTCGTGCTCGCGCACGGCGGGCTGTCGGCGAAGGACTACGCAGGTACCGCGGAGCTGTCGCTCGTGACCGCGCTCGCACAGAAGGACTGGGGCGGGCACGTCGTGGTAGCCGGGGACGGTGCGTCGGCCAGCAAGGACGGGCTGATCTCGCTGGTGCGCGGCTCCGCGCCCGACCGGGCGGCGATGAGCACCGTCGACAACGCGAACAGCCCGTTCGGGCAGGTCTCGGCCGTCCTCGCGCTCGCCGGTGCGATCCAGGGATTGGTAGGGCACTACGGTACGGAACAGAGCGCCGACGCGCTCTTCCCGGCCCCCGCGAAGTAGGAGCGCATGGATATCCGCACGCCGCCTCAGGCGGTCGCGGCTCTCGCGATGTTCGTGCGAGAGCGGCTGGCCGAGGTGTCGGACACGCTCGCCCCGCTCTGGAGCCGGCGCGACGGTGGCGAGGTGTTGCCCGCGCTGGGCCGCGAGGTTCCCGACCACTCGGTCGTGGCGGCCGCGCGCCAGCTCGCAATGGTCATCGTGGGTGCGGCCGCGCCGTTCGCGACCACCTCGTACTCGCGGGCGCGGCTGATCCGGCAGATGCATGCCAGCGGCCTGCTGTCCGACGAGCACGCGGCCAGGACCCAGCGCATCCTGGAGCTGGAGTTCGCTCCACACGACGGCGTGCCGCGCTGACGATGCCGGTTCCCCGGCCCGTCCGTGTTAGCGTGAACTTCCGTGGATCGGACGCTCGCTGACAGCTTCGGACTCAGCCGAAACGGTGTCACCAAACACCTCTTCGTCACCGGGGGCGTCGCGTCCTCGCTGGGTAAAGGCCTGACCGCCTCCAGCCTCGGGTCACTTCTCAAGGCGCGCGGTCTGCGCGTGACCATGCAGAAGCTCGATCCCTACCTCAACGTCGACCCGGGGACGATGAACCCGTTCCAGCACGGCGAGGTGTTCGTGACCGAGGACGGCGCCGAGACCGACCTGGACATCGGGCATTACGAGCGGTTCCTCGACACCGACCTGGCCGGCTCGGCCAACGTCACGACGGGTCAGGTCTACTCGAGCGTCATCGCCAAGGAGCGCCGCGGCGAATACCTGGGCGACACCGTTCAGGTGATTCCGCACATCACGAACGAGATCAAGGACCGGATCCGGGCGATGGCGGCGCCGGGCCCGGACGGCCAGGCCCCGCACGTGGTGATCACCGAGATCGGGGGCACGGTCGGTGACATCGAGTCGTTGCCGTTCCTGGAGGCGGCGCGCCAGGTGCGCCACGACGTCGGGCGCGAGAACAGCTTCTTCCTGCACGTCTCGCTCGTTCCGTACCTCGCGCCGTCCGGCGAGCTGAAGACGAAGCCGACCCAGCACTCGGTCGCCGCCTTGCGCAGCATCGGCATCACGCCGGACGCGGTCGTGTGCCGCTCCGACCGGGAACTGCCGGACTCGGTCAAGCGCAAGATCTCGCTGATGTGTGACGTCGACGCCGAGGCCGTGGTGTCCGCGGTGGACGCGCCGAGCATCTACGAGATCCCGAAGGTGCTGCACGCCGAGGGTCTGGACGCCTACGTGGTACGCCGCCTCGGCCTGCCGTTCCGGGACGTCGACTGGACGGTGTGGGGCGACCTGCTCGACCGGGTGCGCAACCCGAAGGCGGAGCTGACGGTCGCTCTCGTCGGCAAGTACATCGACCTCCCGGACGCGTACCTGTCGGTCGTCGAAGCACTGCGCGCCGGTGGGTTCGCGCACCGCGCGAAGGTGTGCATCCGGTGGGTTGCCTCGGACTCCTGCGAGACGCCGGCCGGCGCTGCGGTCGCACTGGCCGGCGTGGACGGCATCGTGGTGCCGGGCGGGTTCGGCATCCGCGGCATCGAGGGCAAGGTCGGCGCGCTGCGCCACGCGCGCGAGCGCGGCATCCCCGCCCTGGGGCTGTGCCTCGGGCTGCAGTGCATGGTGATCGAGGCGGCCCGAAACCTCGCCGGCATCGAGGGCGCGAACTCGGCCGAGTTCGCGCCGGACACCCCGCATCCGGTGATCGCCACGATGGCCAGCCAGATCGCCGCCGTGTCGGGAGAGGCCGACCTCGGCGGGACGATGCGGCTCGGCGCTTACCCGGCGAACCTGGTGCCCGGCTCCGTCGTCGCGCGGGCCTACGGCACGACATCGGTGTCCGAGCGGCACCGGCACCGCTACGAGGTCAACAACGAGTACCGCGAGCGGCTGGAGAAGGCCGGCCTGGTCGTGGCAGGCGAGTCGCCGGACGGCCGGTTGGTCGAGTTCGTCGAGTTGCCCGCCGACGTGCACCCGTTCTACGCCGGAACCCAGGCGCACCCCGAGCTCAAGTCGCGGCCGACCCGCGCGCACCCGCTGTTCCGGGCGTTCGTGACGGCCGCGCTGGCGTACAACGCGGCCGAACGGCTGCCGGTCGAGATCCCCGACGACGAGGCGCGGCCGGACGCCCTCGAGACGAAGATCGACCAGCAGATCCGGGCGGTCAGTTAATGCCCGCTGGTCTCGACGCCTACGAGGTCGTCGGGTCGGAGACGAAGTTCCAGGGTTCGCTGGTCGCCGTCCGCGTCGACGACGTCCGGATGACCGACGGGACGGTCGTCCAGCGCGAGGTGGTCACCCACCCGGGAGCGGTCGCGGTCGTCGCCCTGGACGAGGCCGGAAAGGTCGTCCTCGTCAATCAGTACCGGACGGCCATCGGTGCCCAGCTGGACGAGCTACCCGCGGGACTGCTCGACGTCCATGGCGAATCGGCGCTCGACGCCGCGAAGCGGGAACTCGCCGAGGAGGCGAGGCTCGTCGCCGACGAATGGAACGTGCTGCTCGATCTGCATCCGTCGCCGGGCATCTCGACCGAGGCGGTGCGGGTGTTCCTCGCCCGCGAGCTGTCGGCCGCCGGCGGCACGTTCGAGCCCGAGCACGAGGAACGAACGATGACTGTCTCCCGCGAACCGCTGTCCGAGGCGGTGCGCCGGGTGCTCTCGGGTGGCATCACCAACTCTGCGGCGGTCGCGGGGATCCTGGCCGTCGTGCACGGCCGCGCGACCGGCTGGCGCGACCTGCGCCCGGCGGACGCCCGGTGGCCCGCTCGACCGGGCCGCTGACCGGTGCCAGCAGCCACCCGCCGCGTCGATCCAGGCTCCGTGGTGCGCGGCTATCTCGACCATCTCGCGGTCGAACGCGGCGTCGCGACCAACACGCTCAGCGCGTATCGCCGCGATCTGGCGCGCTACCTCGCGTATCTGGCCGGGCGCGGGGTCGAGTCCGTGGCCGACGTCGACGCGGTGACCGTCAGCGGCTTCCTCGCCTACCTGCGCGGCGGCGATGCGGCGCACCCAGCCCTGTCCGCCGCGTCGGTGGCGCGCGCGGTGGTCGCAGTGCGCGGCCTGCACCGCTTCGCCCTCGACGACGGCCTGGTGGCCTCGGACGTCTCCCGCGAGGTGCACACCGCGGTGCCACCCCGGCGGCTGCCCAAGGCGATCCCGGTCGAGGACGTCGAGCGGCTGCTCGACGCCGCGGGGTACCCGGGGACCGCGCTCGCCCAGCGCGACCGCGCCCTGCTCGAACTGCTCTACGGCACCGGCGCGCGCATCTCCGAGGCCGTCGGGCTCGCCGTCGACGACGTCGACCTCACCGACAAGACGGTGCTGCTCACTGGCAAGGGCGACAAGCAGCGCCGGGTGCCGGTCGGCTCGTACGCCGCCGCGGCGCTCTCGGCCTATCTGGTGCAGGCGCGGCCCGCGCTCGCGGCCGCCGGCAAGGGCTCGGCGCGGCTGTTCCTGAACTCCCGCGGCGGGCCGCTGTCGCGGCAGTCCGCGTGGGTTGTGCTGCGGACGGCGGCCGAGCGGGCCGGCCTGGCGGCCGGGATCTCGCCGCACACGCTGCGGCACTCGTTCGCGACCCACCTGCTCGAAGGCGGCGCGGACGTGCGCGTCGTCCAAGAACTGCTGGGCCACGCGTCGATCATGACGACGCAGATCTACACCCTCGTCACCGTCGACACGCTGCGCGAGGTGTACGCCAGCGCACATCCGCGGGCGGGTCAGGTGGTGGAGTCGCGGGCGGGTCAGAAAATCGCGCCTCGGGCACGGACCGGGGCACGCGGCTGAGCAACCCGGTGTGCGGTCATTGCTGCGGTAGCCTCGGCGCCGATGGCTAGGACGACGCGGAACGACGACGAGCCCGATCCGGGCGCGTTGTTCCCCGTCGAACCGGGCAAGTCGGCCGATCCCGCGGTGGCCCGCCGCAAGCGCGTGATACCTGAGCCGCCCGCCTTGCAGCGGCACGGCCCGGCTCGGGTCATCGCGCTGTGCAACCAGAAGGGCGGCGTCGGGAAGACGACCTCGGCGATCAACCTGGGTGCTGCACTGGCGGAGGTCGGCCGCCGGGTGCTGCTCGTCGACTTCGACCCGCAGGGCGCCCTGTCGGCCGGGCTGGGCGTGCAACCGCACCAACTGGACCGCACCAGCTACAACCTGCTGATGGAGCGCGACGTCACCATCGACGACGTGCTGCTCAAGACGTCGGTGCCCGGTATCGATCTGCTGCCGAGCAACATCGACCTCTCGGCGGCCGAGATCCAGCTTGTCGGGGAGGTGGCGCGCGAGCAGTCGCTGGCCCGGGTCATCGCGCCGGTGCTCGACGGGTACGACTTCGTGCTGATCGACTGCCAGCCGTCGCTGGGCCTACTGACCGTGAACGCGCTGACCGCGTCCCATGGTGTGATCATCCCGCTCGAGTGCGAGTTCTTCAGCCTGCGTGGCGTGGCGCTGCTGATCGACACGATCGAGAAGGTGCAGCAGCGGCTGAACCCGAACCTCAAGCTGGACGGCATCCTGGCCACGATGTACGACGGCCGCACCCTGCACGGCCGCGAGGTGTTCGCCCGCGTCCTGGAGGCGTTCGGCGACACCGTCTACGACACCGTGATCACCCGGACGGTCCGGTTTCCCGAGACGACCGTGGCCGGCGAGCCGATCACGTCCTGGGCGCCGACCTCGATCGGCGCGAAGGCCTACCGCAACTTGGCCCGCGAGGTCATCGCCCGGTCATGACGGATCCGCTGTCGGCCGAGGACGCCGTCGAGATCGGCGAGCTGGTCGCAGAGGGATCGGCAGCCACTCCCGACGACGGCGCGTTCCGGGTCCGGCTCGACAACTTCGAGGGCGCGTTCGACCTGCTGCTCAGCCTGATCAGCAGGCGCCAGCTCGACGTCACCGAAGTGGCCCTCTCCCAGGTCACCGATGAGTTCATCAGCTACCTGGCCGGCATGGAGATCTGGGATCTCGGCAAGGCCACCGAGTTCCTGGTCGTCGCGGCCACCCTCCTGGATCTCAAGGCGGCGCGCCTGCTGCCGGCCGCCGATGTCGAGGACGAGGAGGACTTGGCGCTGCTCGAGGCGCGGGACCTGCTGTTCGCGCGGCTGCTGCAGTATCGCGCGTACAAACTGGCCGCGGCCTACCTCGCCGAGCTCGACCGCACCCAGTCCCGCCGGCACGGCCGCGCCGTGGAACTCGAACAGCGCTTCGCGGAGCTGCTGCCCGAGGTTCTGATCGGCGTCAGCCCCCGCCGCTTCGCGGCAATCGCGGCGCAGGCGACGGCGCCCAGGCCGGTGCCGGTCGTGACGACCGATCACCTGTACACCCCGCAGGTGAGCGTGCGCGAGCAGATGGTGATCCTGCGGGAGCGGCTGCGGCGCACCGGCGCAGCGACGTTCCGTTCCCTCGTCACCGACTGCACGACGCCGGAGGTGGTGGGGCGCTTCCTCGGCCTGCTTGAGCTGTATCAGGACGGCTGGGTGGCCTTCGACCAGGCCGCCGCGTTGACCGAGCTGCGGGTGCGCTGGACCGGCCCGGACGACGACGTCGACCTGCCCATCGACACCGACGAGGACTACGGATGAACCACCCCACGAAATCACTCCGCCGGCGCTCCACGATTTCGCAGGGGCCCCGGTGAACGACGCCGACATCGAGATCGACATCGCGACCGACGAGGAGACCGCGACGCTGCCCGACGTCGCGGTAACCCCGGTCGACCCGGAGCGGCTGGTCGCCGCGATCGAGGCGATCCTGTTCGTCGTCGAAGCACCCGTGACGGTCACGGCGCTCGCGACCGCGGTGCAGCAGCCGACCGACGCGGTGACCGCGGCTCTGGACACCTTGCGCACCGGCTACGACGAGCGCAACGCCGGCATCGAGCTGCGCGAGGTGGCCGGCGGGGTGCGGGTCTACACCCGTCCCGACCACGCCGACGTCGTGGAGCAGTTCCTCCAGGAGGGGCAGCGCAGCCGGCTGACCCAGGCCGCGCTAGAGACGCTCGCGGTGATCGCCTACCGCCAGCCGGCCACCCGGTCGCGGATATCGGCCATCCGGGGCGTCAACGTCGACGGGGTGGTGCGCACCCTGCTCGCCCGCGGCCTGATCGTCGAGGTCGGCAGCGATCCGGAGACCGGTGGCGGGCTGTTCAGGACGACCGAGCAGTTCCTCGAGAAGATGGGCCTGAACTCGCTCGACGAGCTGCCGTCGCTGGCGCCGCTGCTGCCGGACGTGGAAGGGCTCGACAGCTTCGGTCCCGATGACCTCTAGTGGTCGCACGGACGGCATCCGCTTGCAGAAGGTTCTCGCGGCCGCGGGACTGGGGTCGCGGCGCGCCTGCGAGGAGCTCATCGCCGCCGGCCGGGTGACGGTGGACGGCGCGGTCGCCGAGCTCGGCGCCCGCGCCGACCCGTTGACCGCGGTGATCCACGTGGACGGTGACCGGGTCGTCGTCCGCGAGGACCTCGTCTATCTCGCGTTGAACAAGCCGCGTGGCGTGCTGAGCGCGATGAGCGACGCGCGCGGTCGACGCACCGTCGGCGATCTGGTCGGTGATCGCCCAGAACGGTTGTTCCACGTGGGCCGGCTCGACGCGGACAGCGAGGGTTTGCTGCTGCTGACCAACGACGGCGAGCTCGCGCACCGGCTGATGCACCCGTCCTTCGGGGTGGCCAAGACCTACCTGGCCACGGTTCCGGCACCGGTGGGTAAGCAGGTCGGCCGGCAGCTGCGTGCCGGCGTCGTGCTCGAGGACGGGCCGGTCTCGGTCGATTCCTTCCGGGTCATCCAGACGCAGGGCGGGCAGGCGATCGTCGAGGTGGTCCTGCACGAGGGGCGCAAGCACATCGTGCGGCGGCTGCTCGCCGAGGTCGGGCACCCGGTGACCCGGCTGGTCCGGACCCGGATCGGGCCGGTGCACCTCGGCGGGCAGCGCGCCGGCACGCTGCGTCCGCTCACCCGAAGCGAGCTCGCGGACCTGCACCGGCTGGCCGAATCTGCGCCCTCATAGGGTGAACCTATGGCGGTGCGGGCGGTGCGGGCGGTGCGGGCGGTGCGGGGCGCGATCCAGGTCGACGCGAACGAGCGGGACGAGATCCTCGAAGGCACGTCCGCGCTGGTCACCGAGGTGTTGCACCGCAACCACATCGATCCGGCCGACCTGATCAGCATCGTGTTCACGGCCACGACCGACCTGAATGCGGAGTTCCCGGCCTACGCCGCGCGGCTGCTCGGGCTGACCGACGTGCCGCTGCTGTGCACGACCGAGATCGCGGTGCCCGGCGCGATGCCGCGGGTGCTGCGGCTGCTCGCGCATGTGGAGACATCGCTCACTCGCGCGGAGCTCCGACACGTCTATCTGCGCGGGGCAAGTGCCCTGCGCACCGATCTGCCGCAGTAGCGGTCCGTATCCTTTCCGGGTGGGCTCTGATCAAGCGTTTTCCGGGGTGATCGCGCTCGACGGCCCGTCCGGCACCGGCAAGTCGACCGTCGCGCGTCGACTGGCGACCCAGCTGGGTGCGCGCTACCTCGACACCGGCGCGATGTACCGCGCGGCGACGGTCGCGGTGCTGCGCGGCGGCATCGACCTCGCCGACCCGGTCGGTATCACCCGCGTCGTCGAAGCGGCCAAGATCGTGATCTCGACCGATCCGGAACGGGTCTCGATCACGTTGGACGGTGAGCCGGTCGACACGGAGATCCGGTCCGCGGTTACGACCGCCGCGGTTTCCGCGGTCTCCGCGGTCGCGGCGGTGCGGGCGATCCTCGTCGACGCGCAGCGCGAGCTGATCGCCGACGGCGCGATCGTGGTCGAAGGCCGCGACATCGGCTCGGTGGTCTGGCCGACGGCGCGCCCGAAGGTCTACCTCACCGCGAGTCCGGAGGCCCGCGCGATGCGGCGCGCCGGTGAGCTCGACGCCGACCCCGCCGCCGTCGCTGCCGACATCCGGCGCCGCGACGACCTGGACAGCAGTCGTGCCGCCAGCCCGCTCGTCCAGGCCGCGGACGCCATCGAGCTCGACACGACCGACCTCGACATCGACCAGGTGGTCGCCCGGCTCGTCGACCTCACCACCGAGCTCACCCGCTGATGCGCACGCCGACCGTCGCGGACCGGATCGTGCATGCCCACAGCACCGATGTCCTCGCTCGTCGACACGGCGCACGCCGGGCGCCGGTACGGATCAGCTTCGGCACGGCGATCGACGTCGGCCACGTGCCGCACCGGCAGCAGTCCTCCCGGGTCGGCCCATGACCGAGCAGCCCGACGAGGTCCAGGTCGCGCCGGTCGTCGCGGTGGTGGGCCGGCCGAACGTCGGAAAGTCGACCCTGGTAAACCGCATCCTCGGTCGCCGTGAGGCGGTCGTGCAGGACATCCCCGGGGTCACCCGCGACCGGATCGCCTACGACGCGCTGTGGAACGGCCGGCGCTTCACCCTCGTCGACACCGGCGGGTGGGAACCGGACGCGCGCGGGCTGCAGGCGATGGTGTCCGCGCAGGCCGAGCGGGCGGCGGCGACCGCGGACGTCGTCCTGTTCGTCGTGGACGGCCGCACCGGCGCGACCGAAACCGACCTCGTCGTCGCCCGCACCTTGCGGCGCGCCGATCGCCCGGTCGTACTCGCGGTGACGAAGGTCGACGACGAGCGCCTCGAATCGGACGCCGCCGAACTCTGGTCGCTCGGCCTGGGGGAGCCGCACCCGGTCAGCGGGCTGCACGGCCGGGGCAGCGGCGACCTGCTCGACGTCGTCCTCGCCCTGCTGCCGGACGCCCCGCTCGACACCGACGAGGAGGCCGGGCCGCGGCGGGTCGCGCTGGTGGGCCGGCCGAACGTGGGCAAGTCCAGCCTGCTCAACCGGCTGACCGGCGAGGAGCGCGCCGTTGTCGACACCGTCGCCGGCACCACGATCGACCCGGTCGACAGCCTCGTCGAGTTCGGCGGTGAGGTGTGGCGCTTCGTCGACACCGCGGGGCTACGACGACGCGTGCACCAGGCCAGTGGGATGGAGTACTACGCGAGCCTGCGCACCGCGGCCGCGATCGACGCGGCGGAGGTGGCGGTCGTCCTGCTCGACGCCTCCGAGCGGCTCAGCGAGCAGGACCAGCGCGTCGTCGCCGACGTGGTCGAGGCCGGGCGGGCGCTCGTCCTCGCGTTCAACAAGTGGGATCTCGTCGACGAGGACCGCCGCGAGCAGCTCGAGAAGGAGATCGCGCGCGATCTCGCCCGGGTGGCGTGGGCACCGCGGGTGAACGTGTCCGCGCGTACCGGGCGGGCCGTCGAGAAGCTCGCTGCTGCGCTGCGGACCTCGCTCGACTCGTGGGACACCCGCGTCTCGACCGGGCGGCTGAACACCTGGCTCACCGAGGTGGTCGGCCAGACGCCCCCGCCGCCGCGCGGCGGCAAGGCGCCGCGGGTGCTGTTCGCGACCCAGGCCGACACCCGGCCGCCCCGGTTCGTGCTGTTCACCACCGGCTTCCTCGAGGCGGGTTACCGCCGCTTCCTCGAACGGCGGCTGCGCGAGGACTTCGAGTTCACCGGCACCCCGATCGAGATCTCGGTGCGGGTTCGCGAGAAGCGCAAGCGCTGATCACCCGTCCGGTTGCGCGTTGCGACTGAAGCTCAGCCGGCCTGGCGTTCGCAAGGTGTCTGATCAGTCAGCGCGGTGTTGTCCAGATCCGGAATGGCCACCCCGAGTTCGAGGTGTCGTCGACGTCGCCGACGACGGCAGTCCGGACGCCACCTTCGGATAACCGGGCGCACGCGGCACGTGGGCCGCTTCGGCGCAGCGCAGGTGATCGGGCTCAGCTGTGCGGGTTCGTGAGCGGCTTGGCTGTCGAGATGGTTGATTTGCCCGCGCTGAATCAACCACCGCGACGGCCAAGCGGCACGCCGACCATCAGAACCTGCCCGCGGGCGGCCATCAAGTCGGGACTGTGGCCCTACGGGGGTGCGCGGTCGTCGGGCGCTTCGCGCTGCGAGTTCGCCGGCCGACGCTGCGCGGGGAGGGTGCCGCCGGAACTCCTCGATCTGCGGCCAGGTTCGGGCGGCCTCGACCGCCTGAACCAGCTGGCGGTCCGTCCAGCGTCGCTGCCCCGTGAAGTGCGAATAGTCGAGGCCGAGCAGGTCGGCTCGGCGCCGTGCCGCTCGAAACGAGCCCGCCGAGGTCGCTTTCAGTCCGAGGCAGCGCAAGACGCCTCGCCAGGAGCGCGACGACTTGATGGCGTCGGCAAGGGCGTCGTCCGTATATCGGGCAGAGGGTCGCACGCCCGCGACGGTGACGACGGACCTGACATTTTCGCGATTGCGATAGGGTTTCTTAGTCGCGGGACGTGGCCCAGTTTGGTAGGGCACTTGTCTGGGGGACAAGGGGTCGCGGGTTCAAATCCCGCCGTCCCGACCGAGAAATCAAGCAACCGGCGGGAGGTTGTGTGACGGAGCCTGCCGCGCCGCAAACGGATCGGATCTGCACGATCCCGAACGCGTTGAGCGTGCTGCGGCTGTTCGGCGTGCCGGTGTTCCTGTGGCTGTTGCTCGGCCCGCATGCCGACGGGTGGGCATTGGCCGTGCTCGCGGTGTCCGGGTTCACCGACTGGGCCGACGGGGTGCTGGCCCGCAAGCTCAACCAGATGAGCAGGTTCGGGGCGCTGCTCGACCCGCTCGCCGACCGCCTCTACATCCTGGCGACGCTGGTGGGCCTCGTGCTGCGGCACATCATCCCGCTGTGGCTCGCGGTCGTCATCGTCGGGCGAGACCTCGTCGTGGGCGTCGCGCTGCCGCGGCTGCGCAAGGCGGGGTACGGGCCGCCCGAGGTCCACTACCTCGGCAAGGCCGCCACGTTCTGCCTGCTCTACGCGTTTCCGCTGCTGTTGGTGGGCACCTACCACGGCACCACTGCTGACATCGCGCGGCCCACCGCGTGGGCCTTCACGATCTGGGGTACGGCGCTGTACGTGTGGTCCGGCGTGGTCTACCTGCATCAGATCCGTGGCCTGCTCCGTAACCCCGTGCGGCGCCCGGCCACATGACGCAGCACCCGCCCGGCGGCGGCCCGACGGAGTCGGCGCGACTGCTCGTGGAACTCGTCACCAACCACCTGGACCCCGGCTACGCGGCCGCCGCCGGCCGGCGGCGGCCGGACGCGCCACCGCGGCGCACCGACCGGCCCGCAGTGGTCGCCGGCTGCCTGCTGATCGGCTTCGTGCTCGTCGTCGCGTACATCCACACCCACCGCGGGGCGCCCGAGGCCGCGAAGGTGCACGACAGCCTGGTCGACCGGGTGCGTTCCGGGCAGCAGGCCGGCGACGATCTCGCCGCAACGGTCGGCGACCTCGAGCGGCAGCTGTCCAGAGTGCAGGACCGAGCGCTGCCGAAGAGCGGACCACTCGCCGAGAACCTCGACCTGGCGCGGTTGCAGGCCGGGCTGGTAGCGGTGTCCGGACCGGGCATGACGGTGACACTTCGCGAGCCCACGGCGGCCCCCGCAAGCCCGACGCCCGGGCGCGGCGGCACCAACTCGATCGAGACGACGAATATCCTCACCGACCGTGATGTGCGAAGTGTCGTCAACGAGTTGTGGCGAGACGGCGCGGAGGCGATCTCCGTGAACGACGTCCGCCTGACGCCGACGAGCGCGATCCGGTTCGCAGGTGAGGCCGTGCTGGTCGACTTCCAGCCCATCACGTCGCCGTACGAGATTCGAGCACTCGGGAACGCGGACGAGCTGTCGACCAACTTCGCCTCGAGCTCGGTGGCCAGCCGCTACCAGACGCTGACCGGTGTCGAGCAGATCGGGTTCTCGTTCGCGGACTCCGGCCACCTGACACTGCCGGCGAGCGCGCCGGCCAAGGTTCGCTACGCGACGGTGCCGAAGCGAGGCCGCCGATGATCGCCGGCATGGCACTGGTCGCCGGCATCGTGCTCGGGCTCATCCTGCGGCCGACGGTGCCCACCTGGCTCGAGCCGTACCTCCCGATCGCCGTTGTGGCGGCGCTCGACGCCGTCTTCGGCGGCCTGCGTGCCCGGCTCGACGGGATCTTCGATGCCAAGGTGTTCGTCGTGTCGTTCGTCTCGAACGTCACGGTGGCTGCCCTCATCGTGTTCCTCGGCGACAAGCTGGGCGTCGGCAGCCAGCTCTCGACAGCGGTCGTCGTCGTCCTCGGCATCCGGATCTTCGGCAACGCCGCCGCAATCCGCCGACACCTGTTCCGGGCCTAGCCGTGAACGACGAGCCGAACCCCGACGCCACCGAGGAGAGCACCACCAGCGCGCCGCGGGGCAGGTTGCACGGAACGCACGGCTCGGCGGCGCTGATCGGCGTTCTGACCCTGCTGCTGGGGTTTGCGATCGCCGTGCAGGTCCGTGCCCACTCCTCGGGCGACGCGCTGTCCGGGCTGCGCGAGTCGGACCTGATCGGCATCCTCGACAACCAGGACGCGCGCGCCGCGAAGCTGCGGCAGGAGATCGCCGACCTGCAGCGCAACCTCGACCAGCTGCGCAACAGCAGCCATCGCTCAGCGGCCGCGCGCCGGCAGGTTGCCCAGCAGGCGCAGGCGCTCGGCATCCTGCTCGGCACGCTGCCCGCCATCGGTCCCGGCGTCTCGATCACGATCACCGATCCGAGCGGCGCGCTCACCGGGGAGGACCTGCTCGACGTCGTCGAGGAGCTGCGCGGCGCCGGGGCAGAGGCGATCCAGTTCGGCAGCGTGCGGGTGACCACGTCGACCTCGCTCGAAGGTGCGGCCGGCACCGTCGACGTGGACGGGACGCAACTGACCGCGCCGTACCGAATCACCGCGATCGGTGATTCGAAGACGCTCGACACCGCGCTCAACATCCCGGGCGGAGTGGCTGCCACCGTGCGCGCCGCCGGTGGGGAGCTCGCCGTCCAGGAACTCGGCAAGGTCCGCGTGAGCGCGATTCGCACGCTGCCCGAGCCGAAGTACGCTGAGCCGTCGCACTGACCTCGGCGCCGCAAAACGGACTCGATAGGGTCGGGGCGTCCGTCCCGTCCGGCGAGAGAGGCGCGCTGCGAATGTCCGACGTCCCCGACGATCTGAGATATACCGCCGAGCACGAGTGGGTTCGGAGCAGTGACGCGTCCAGCACGGTGCGCGTGGGCATCACCGATTACGCGCAAGAAGCGCTCGGCGACGTCGTGTACGTCTCCCTCCCCGACGTGGGAGCCGATGTTCAGAAGGGCGCTGCTGTGGGCGAGGTCGAGTCGACCAAGAGCGTCTCAGACATCTACGCGCCGCTGTCCGGCACGGTCGCAGCGCGCAACGAGCAGCTCGACGAACACCCGGAACTGATCAACTCCGATCCGTACGGGGAGGGCTGGATGCTGGAGATCGAGGTGGCCGACAAGGCCGAGACAGCCGGTCTCCTGGACGCCGCGGCGTACGCGACGCTCGCGGGTTGACCGTCGCCTTACCAGGTCAAGCTGAGATGATCAGGTGTATCTCAAGCTCCGATTGACCCTTCCGGCGAGCCCGTCCTAGGCTCGCTGCACCGACCTCCGACACGAAGGGTGGCGCGCGTGTTCTGCACCGCTTGTGGCACGGAGAATTTGCCTGGCAGTCACTTCTGCGCGAACTGCGGTGCTGCGCTGCCGGCCGCGGCGTCCGGCGCCGACGTGACGAGTGCCATCGGCGCCACCGGGTCGGTGCCCGACCTCGACACCGAGTTCTCCGCCGAGGCACACCAGGGCGCGGTCGATGCCCTGACGCCGGGTTCGGCGCTGCTCGTGGTCAAGCGCGGACCGAACGCCGGCAGCAGATTTCTGCTCGATCAGGACGTCACATCGGCGGGTCGCCACCCGGATAGCGACATCTTCCTGGACGATGTGACCGTGTCGCGCAGGCATGCTGAGTTCCGCCGCGAAGGCAGCGGATACACCGTCCACGACGTGGGATCGCTCAACGGCACCTACGTCAATCGGGAGCGCATCGACGCTGCGCCACTGTCCGGAGGCGACGAGGTGCAGATCGGCAAGTTCCGCCTCGTATACCTGACCGCCGCGGTGCGGGTCGGAGCAAAAGCATGACCTCTCTTGGCGCAGCGCGCGGCAACACGGCCGCCACGCTCACCATCGGGGACGTTCTGGCTCATCTCAAGGTCGAGTTCCCGGACCTCACGATCAGCAAGATCCGGTTTCTCGAGGACCAGGGGCTGGTGCAGCCCGAACGGACCCCTTCCGGGTACCGCAAGTTCTCCGCCGGCGACGTCAGTCGGCTGCGTTACGTCCTCAGCCAGCAGCGCGACCACTACCTGCCGCTGCGGGTGATCAAGGACCAGCTCGACGCCATCGACCGCGGCCTGGTGCCGCCGGGCACGTCCACCGACAGCCCGCGCGCCGCGCACGTCGCGGTTGCCTCGATCGAGGACAACGCCCCTACCGCGGAACACTTCCGGCCGGCTCCCGCGGCGATGCGGTTGTCCCGGGACGAGCTGCTGAACGCCGCCGGCCTGCGCGGCGAGCAGCTGTCCGAGCTCGAACAGTTCGGACTCGTGAGCAAGAAACCCGGCGGCCACTACGACGACGACGCCCTGGCGGTGGCCAAGATCGTGGCCGATCTCGCCCGGTTCGGGCTCGAAGGCCGGCACCTGCGGGCGTTCCGCACCGCCGCCGAGCGCGAGGTGGGGTTGTTCTCGCAGGTGGTCGGCCCGATGTCGCGCCAGCGCGGCGGTGCGGCCAAGACGCGCGCGGAGGAGACCGTGCGCGAGCTCGCCGCGGCGTCGGTGCGGCTGCACGCGGCGCTCGTCCAGATCGGCCTGCGCGAGGTCATCGGCGGTTCCTGAGCCGTGCGCCTGGCACCCGACAAACGTGTAGCGTCGGGATTGCGAGCGCAAGGTTCCACAGCGTTCCAGCCGTACAGCATGGCGTTCCAGCCGTACAGCATGGCGTTCCAGCCGTACATCACAGGAGGTGCGGTCGTGCATCCGATGCGAGTTGTCGGGGTTCGGGTCGAGCTGCCGGCCAACCAGCCTGTCGTGCTGCTCCGCGAAGAGGACGGCATTCGCTATCTGCCGATCTGGATCGGCGCCGTCGAGGCATCCGCGATCGCGTTCCAACAGCAGGGCGTGCAGACGCTGCGCCCGCTCACCCATGACCTGCTGCGTGACGTCATCGCGGCCCTAGGTGTCCGGCTCGAGGCGGTGCACATCACCGAGCTGCGCGATGACGTGTACTACGCCGAGCTGCGGTTCTCCGGCGGAATCTCGGTGAGTGCCCGGCCGTCCGACGCGATCGCGCTCGCCCTGCGCGCCGAGGTCGAGATCCTCGGTTCGGACGCCGTCCTGGACGCCGCGGGCATCGAGATTCCCGACGAGCAGGAGGACGAGGTCGAGCGGTTCCGCGAGTTCCTGGACACCATCACGCCGGAGGACTTCGCGTCCGGCGGGTAGGGTCCTCGGCTATAAAGGTCAGCTTGAGCCTTAAGGAAAGTCGGCGTGGCGGATTGACCATGCACCGGCCCGGACCTACCGTCGAGACAGCGAATCACGACCGTGCAATTTCGCGGACGGACGTGGCGGGTGAGAGGGCGGGCACGTGGACGAGTTTCCCGAGACGAGTCGGCCACGCCAGCGCGCAGGCGAGGGGTGGAGCGTGGGCGAGTCTCCTGAGCAGGGCACGCTGTTCGCCGATCCGTCGAGCCCGTCCGACGTGCTCATCGGCTATCGCGGGCCGACCGCGTGCTCGGCGGCCGGCATCACCTACCGGCAGCTGGACTACTGGGCGCGCACCGGGCTCGTAGCGCCGACGATCCGCAGCGCCACCGGATCGGGTAGCCAGCGTCTCTACTCGTTCAAGGACATCCTCGTTCTGAAGGTCGTCAAGCGACTGCTGGACGCCGGGGTCTCGCTGCAGAACATCCGGATCGCCGTCGAGGCGCTGCGGTTGCGTGGTGTCGACGACCTGTCCCAGGTGACCTTGCTCTCCGACGGCACCTCGGTCTTCGAATGCACCTCGCCGGAGGAGGTCGTCGACCTGTTGCGCGGCGGCCAGGGCGTCTTCGGCATCGCGGTGAGCGGCGCGCTGCGCGAACTGCGCGGCTCGCTGGCGCAGCTGCCCGGCGAGCGCGCCGACGGCGTCGAGGTCACCGGAGCAGCCGCGGGCGCCGCGAACCCGCACGATGAGCTGGCACGCCGCCGCCAGCACCGCACTGCGTAATCCGCCGTAGGCCACCGCGGCGGCCGTCGGGCGGGTGGTTCGGCTGGTAGTTTGGGTGGCGGCTGACGACTCTGCGTGGGAGAGCCGGATCTCGATATTTCGGCGCCGAAGGGGCAACCTCCCCGGAACCTCTCAGGCACCAGGACCGCGCGGGTGAGGCCACTCTGGAGGGGTACGCCCGACAGACGGGGACGCTGCCACCGAGCCAGGTGGCGGTGTCGGCCCGCACCCTGGAGCGCACCCGATCATGACCTCCCTCTCCGAGTTCGAGCAGGCCAGCCCGTTCGCCGCGCGGCACATCGGGACGGCCCCTGCCGACCAGCAGCGGATGCTCGACGCGCTCGGCTACGCATCGCTTGACGACCTGCTCGCCGACGCCGTCCCGGCATCGATCCGCGAGAAGCTCGCCCTGGCCCTGCCGCCGGCGGCATCCGAGGCCGAGGTGGCCGCCGAACTGCGGGCGCTTGCGGCCCGCAACCAGCAGCTGACCTCGATGATCGGACTGGGCTACTACGACACGATCACCCCGCCGGTCATCCGCCGCAACGTGCTCGAGAACCCGGCCTGGTACACCGCCTACACGCCCTACCAGCCGGAGATCAGCCAGGGCCGGCTCGAGGCGTTGCTCAACTTCCAAACGATGGTCGAGGACCTCACCGGCCTGCCCGTCGCGGGCGCCTCGGTCCTGGACGAGGGCACCGCCGCGGCCGAGGCGATGGCGCTCGCGCACCGCGCAGCCAAGACCGGCGACATCTTCGTCGTCGACGCGGACGCGCTGCCGCAAACCATCGACGTCGTCCGCACCCGTGCCGCGGCGCTCGGTCTCGACGTCGCGGTGCACGACCTTTCCCAGCCGCTTCCCGAGGGCGGCGTCTTCGCAGTCCTCGTCCAGTACCCGGGGGCGTCCGGGCTGATCCGTGACCTGGCGCCGGTTGCCGCCGCAGCGCACGAGCGCGGCGCGCTCGTCGTCGCCGCAGCGGACCTCCTCGCGCTGACGCTGATCACCCCGCCCGGCGAGGCCGGTGCCGACATCGCGGTCGGCAATACGCAGCGCTTCGGCGTGCCGCTGGGCTTCGGCGGCCCGCACGCCGGCTACCTCGCAGTGCGCGCCGGGTTGGAGCGGCAGTTGCCCGGCCGCCTCGTCGGCGTCTCGGTGGACGCCGACGGTGCGCCGGCGTACCGGCTCGCCCTGCAGACCCGCGAGCAGCACATCCGCCGGGAGAAGGCGACGTCCAACATCTGCACCGCGCAGGTGCTGCTGGCCGTAATGGCATCGATGTACGCCGTGTACCACGGCCCGGACGGGCTGACCGCGATCGCCCGTCGAGTGCACCGGCTCACCTCGATCCTGGCTGCCGGACTGCGCGCCGGTGGCGTCCATATCGCCGACGGCCCGTTCTTCGACACGATCACCGCCGCGGTGCCGGGTCGCGCGGCGGATGTGGTGGCCAGTGCGGCCGAAGCGGGCATCAACTTTCGTCTCGTTGACCACGACACCGTCGGCGTCAGCTGCGACGAGGTCACGACGCGGGCCGACGTCGTCGCGGTGTGGGCCGCGTTCGGCGCTTCTGCGGACGTCGCGGCTCTCGACGCCGACGCCGACCTGGGGCATGCCCGCACGTCGGAGTTCCTCACGCATCCGGTGTTCAACTCCTACCATTCCGAGACGGCGATGCTGCGCTACCTGCGCCGGCTCGCCGACCGTGACTACGCGCTCGACCGCGGCATGATCCCGCTCGGGTCGTGCACGATGAAACTGAACGGCACGACCGAGATGGAGCCGGTGACGAACCCGGGATTCGCGAACATCCATCCGTTCGCTCCGGACGGCCAGTTCGACGGCTACCTCGAGCTGTTCGCCGACCTCGAGAAGTGGCTGCTCGAGATCACCGGATACGACGCGCTCTCGTTGCAGCCCAACGCCGGCTCGCAGGGCGAGTTTTCCGGGCTGCTCGCGATTCGTCACTATCACCGCAGCAACGGCGACGGGCACCGCGACATCTGCCTCATCCCGGCGTCGGCGCACGGCACGAACGCCGCGTCGGCAGCGATGGCCGGCATGCGCATCGTGGTCGTGAAGACCAGCGGCGAGCAGGGCGAGATCGACCTCGAGGACCTCCGGGCCAAGATCGTCGAGCACGCCGACAGGCTCGCGGCGATCATGGTTACCTACCCGTCCACGCACGGTGTGTTCGAGGAGCACATCGGCGAGGTGTGCGCGCTCGCGCACGATGCGGGCGGGCAGGTGTACGTCGACGGCGCCAACCTGAACGCGATGGTCGGGCTCGCTCGTCCCGGGCGGTTCGGCGCGGACGTCTCGCACCTGAACCTGCACAAGACGTTCTGCATCCCGCACGGCGGCGGTGGCCCGGGAGTCGGGCCGATCGGGGTGCGCGCCCACCTGGCGCCGTTCCTGCCCAACCATCCGCTGCAGCCGCTTGCCGGCCCGGCGACCGGCCCCGGTGCGATCTCGGCGGCACCATGGGGCTCGGCGTCGATCCTGCCGATCACCTGGGCTTACATCCGGTTGATGGGACCGGACGGGCTGACCGCCGCGACCGGTGCCGCGATCCTCGCCGCCAACTACGTCGCGAGGCGGCTCAGGGGCTACTTCCCGACGCTGTACACCGGGTCGCACGGGCTGGTCGCGCATGAGTGCATCCTCGATCTGCGTGGCATCACGCACGACACCGGCGTGACCGTTGACGACGTCGCGAAACGGCTGATCGACTACGGCTTCCACGCGCCGACGATGTCGTTCCCGGTTGCCGGCACGCTCATGGTCGAGCCGACCGAGTCCGAGGACCTGCCCGAACTCGACCGGTTCGTCGACGCGATGATCGCGATCAAGGACGAGATCGATCGGGTCGCGGCAGGGGAGTGGCCGGTCGACAACAATCCCCTGCGCAACGCGCCGCACACCGCTGCATGCCTCGCCGGCGAGTGGCCGCACCCGTATACCCGCGGCGAGGCGGCCTACCCGGAGGGCGTCGACTCGCGCTCGAAGTACTGGTCACCGGTGCGGCGCATCGACGGCGCGTACGGCGACCGGCACCTCGTCTGCGGGTGCCCGCCGGTCGAGGAGTACGCCTGACGTCAGCTGGTAACGATTACCGGTACGGTGGGACATGACCGAGCTTGCGAGGTCATCAATTAGCGCAGCACCTGTCGTGCGACCGACGAAGGAGGGAGCATGACTCCGAGACCGCGCGCGACGAAGCAGGGTGCGGCGGTCCGCGACGCGCTGCGGAGTGCAGGCGGCTTCCGCAGCGCGCAGGACGTCTACGCGGTGCTGCGCTCCGCCGGCGGCGCCGTGGGTCTGTCGACGGTCTACCGGCACCTGCAGTCGCTGGTGGACGACGGTGTCGTGGACGTGATCCACACGCCGGAGGGCGAGGCGACCTACCGCTACTGCGGCGACGCCACCGAGGGACACCACCATCATCACCTGGTGTGCCGGCGGTGCGGCCGGACCGAGGAGATCGAGGGCCGCGCCGTCGAGCGGTGGGCCGGTGAGGTCGCCGACAAGCACGGCTTCGCGCAGGTCGACCACACGGTCGAGCTGTTCGGCGTCTGCCCGTCCTGCACGAGGGCATCGTGACCGCCCTGCCGGACGGGGCGTTCGGCGACCGGGTCCGAACACGGCTGCGCGATGCCTACGTGATCTGGCTGACGAGCGTTGGCGCGGACGGCACTCCGCAGCCGAACCCGGTCTGGTTCGTCTGGGACGGTGCGCACTCGATCATCGTCTACAACCGCGCGGACGCGCACCGGCTCGCGCACATCGACGCCCGTCCGCGCATCGCGCTGCACCTCGACGGCAACGGCCGGGGCGGGGACATCGTCGTACTGTCGGCGATCGCGCGGCGCGCCCCGGAGGCGCCGGCGCCGCACGAGAACCCCGACTACGTCGCGAAGTACGCCGACGGCATGACGCGGGTCAGTGGCGGCCGCGAGCAGTTCTCGGTCGACTACCCGGTGCCGCTGCGGATCGAGATCCAGCACGTCCGCGGCAACTGATGATCGTCGTCTCGCAAGCGCGCTTCGAGGAGATGGTCGGCGACGCGCTCGACACCCTGCCGCCAGGGCTCGGACGCATGATGCGCAACGTCGCGGTCGTGGTGGAGGACGGCACCAACCCGCACCTGCTCGGGCTCTACCACGGCGTGCCGCTGACCGAGCGAACGTCGCACTACTCGGCCGTACTGCCGGACAAGATCACGATCTACCGGTTGGCGATCTGCGCGCGCTGCGACACCGAGCAGGACGTCGTCGACGAGGTCCGCACGACGGTCGTGCACGAGGTCGGGCACCACTTCGGCATCGGCGACGACCGCCTGCACGAACTCGGCTGGTGACTACTGCAAGAGGGAGGGCAGCTTGCCGATGATCGCCTCGGCCTCGGCGACGATGCCCGCGATCAGGTCGTGACAGGACGGCAGGTCGTCGATCACGCCGACCACCTGACCGCTCGGCGAGCATGCCGGCGCGGGTGTTGCCCTCGACGAGCCCGGCGCGCAGCAGCATCGGCGTGTTGGCCGCCATGATCATCTGCGCCAGGTCTGCTCCTTGCCGTGCTTGGTCGCGAGGCCGTCGCGGACCATGTCCCGCCAGCGCAGCTTCGTCTCCGTTTGAACCGGCCGGCGTTGCGTACCGCGTGGTCGAGCCCCGCCGCCCGCGCTGGTCTCCTCGAGGTGCTCGACGAACTCCGTGCGCAGCATCCGGTGCGGCATGCCGTCGACCGCGTCGTCACGACCGTGCCGTTGAGGTCGGTGCAGGTAGAGCTGCTTGACCGAGTCGGGGACCGTGCTGTCCTGGGTGAGCAGGAAGCGGGTGCCCATCCCGATGCCCGCGGCGCCGTACGCCAGCGCCGCGGCCAGCCCGCGGCCGTCGAAGAAGCCACCGGCGGCGATGACCGGGATGTCGACGGCGTCGAGCACGGTCGGCAGCAGCAGCGTGGTGGCACCGGGCCGGTGTGGCCGCCGCCCTCGCCGCCCTGGACCATCACCGCGTCCGCGCCCCAGCCGGCGACCTTCACCGCGTGCTTGGCCGCGCCGATGGACGGCATCACGACCGAGCCGTGGTCCTTGAGCCTCTCGATCAGCTCCTGCTTGGGGGCGAGCGCGAACGAGGCCACCTTCACGCCGTGCTTGATGAGCAGGTCGCAGCGCTCGTCGGCGTCGGCGGCGTCGGCGCGCAGGTTGACGCCGAACGGCTGGTCGGTGCGGCTCTTCACCTCGACGATGGCGGCACTCGAGCTCGTCGAAGGTCATCGTGGCGCTGGCCAGGATGCCGAGGCCGCCGGCGTTCGCCGTGCCGCCACCAGCCGCGGGCCGGAGACCCAGCCCATGCCGGTCTGCACGACCGGGTGCCGGACGCCGACGAGCTCGGTGAGCGCCGTCCTGCATCCGGGCACCTCCTTGAACCGCAGGCCCTTCGGGTCGAGCACCTCGCGCAGGAACTGAGCTCCTCGTCGGTGGGCTCCCGGGTGGTGGCGCACGTCGCTCGACGACGAGTCGAAGCCGGTCTGCGTCGCTGCACCTCGTCGAGGGTCACGCCGGGGTGCACGGAGGCGAGCCGCAGCGCGTGATCGGCGTCGCGACGTCGAAGACCGCGAGGTTGGAGACGACCGGTGGATGTCGTGGAAGCGGCCCGCCGCGGCCGTCGCGCGGTCGTGGCCGACGCCGGAGACGAAGTCGACCTGCTCGACGAAGACCCGCGCGGCGTGCTTCGGCACCCAGTAGGACGTCCGGTTGTTGACCGTGTTGCCCGGCGCGCCGCGGGAGCCGAGCAGCTGCCGCTTCGGCTGCGCGAAGTCGCCGATGCGGAGATGTTCTGGTTGCCGTGCCGGTCGACCTGGGTCGCGCCCATCATCACGTGCCGCTTGCCGTAGGCGACGACGTCGAAGACCCGCCGGAACGGGATCCAGCCCTCGACGGCGACCGGTGCCGCCGAGCGGCGGGGTGCTGGCGAGCAGGACGACTCGCCGTCGGAGATGACCAGGTCGGGGTTCTGGTGAGCCGGCACAGCCGGACGCCGAGCATCGGCAGCAGGCCCATCGGGCTGGCGAAGATCTCGCCGTCGTCGGCGAACGCGTCGGCGATGGCGGCGGCGCAGACGTCCGCGCGGGTCGGGTCGGACTGCCGTCACCTGACCCGCCTGGTAGGCCGCCTCGTCACCGTCAGGAACCGCTCCTCGAACGCCGCCTCCTCGTCGGTGCCGCTGCGGCGGCGTAGCGCTGGAACTTCTCGTCGCGCTCGTAGTCCGGGGTGCAGGTGGTGAAGTGCGCGCCGTTCGGCGTCTCGACGACGCCGTCGACCATCATCCGGTTGATCAGCAGCCGCTGGACGGGCGCGTCGACGGTCAGCCCGGCGGTGTCGACGATCTGCTCGCACGAGACGTACCCGGTGCGCCGCGGCCATGCAGAACAGGTCGTCGAAGTAGGGGTCGGGCCGAGGTAGGTCGCGTTGCCGTGCCGGTCGGCGCGGTTGAGGTGCACCAGCGCGACGTCGAGGTCCAGCGCCGGCACGGCGACGAGCTCCTCGCCGTCGGCGTACGGGCGGGCGGACGGTCTTGATCCACGGGTTGTTGACCAGCACGTCGGAGCCGAGCCCGGCGCGCATCGGCAGGAACGGCAGCCGCTGCGCGGCGGCGCGCAGCCCGGTCTGGAACATGCCCTCGTCGAGCTCGACGAACTCGGGATGGTGCCCTCCTGGCGGGCCTCTGGAAGTTCGGCTCCAGCGGGACCGAGTCGAGCGAGACGAACGCGTAGACCAGCTTGCTGACCTTGCCGGCGCGCACCAGCAGGCCGACGTCGGCGCCGCCCCAGCAGACCAGGGTGAGGTCCTTAGGTCGGAGCGCAGGATCGCGCGGACCAGCGCCATCGGCTTGCGCCGCGGCCCCCAGCCGCCGATGCCGAGGGTGATGCCGTCCTCGAGCGTCGGCCACGACCTCGTCGAGCGCATCCGCTTGTCGCGTCTTGTCCCTTCATGACCTTGTCGCTCGACGAAGGCGTCGCGGAGCTCGTCGGCGACGCCGGAGAGGTTGAGCTCGAAGGTGAACCCCTGCTCGAACCGGTAGCTCTTGTTGACGTCGCTGGGTCGATGCCGTTGAGCGCCTCCTTGGCGGCCCGGATCACCCGGGTGTCCTTGGCGGCGATCTCGCCGGCGACCGCCAGCGCGGCGTCGTCGAGCTCGGCGCGCGGGACCACCCGAGGACCGAGCCGTGGTGGCGCAGGTCGCGCGCGTTGATGGTGCGGCCGGTGAAGTAGAGGGTGCGCATCAGGTGCTGGCGGCACCAGCCGGGCCAGGTGGGTGGCCGCGCCGAGCGCGCCCCGGTCGACCTCGGGCAACGCCGAAGTAGGCGTCGTCGCTGGCCACGATGCAGTCGGCGTTGCCGACCAGGCCGACGCCGCCGCCGAGGCAGAAGCCGTTGACCGCGGCGATCACCGGCACCGCGCACTCGTAGACCGCCTTGAACGCCGCGTAGCAGCCGCGGTTGGCGCCGATCAGCGCGTCGAAGCCGGTGGTGTGCTGCATCTCCTTGATGTCGACGCCGGCGTTGAAGCCGCGGCCCTCGGCGCGCAGCACGACGACCTTGGTGGCCGGGTCGCGCGCCGCGTCGAGCGCGCCGGCGAGGTCGAACCAGCCCTGCACGGTCAGCGCGTTGACCGGCGGGTGGTCCATCGTGATCACGGCGACGCCGCCCGTCGGACGAGGTGCTGATGCCATCGGCAGGCTCGTCCTTCCTAACCAAGCAAGTGCTTGGTAGGGTAGCATGCGTGGACCGCGAGCTCGGCGGCGCTGTCCCTGGGGGCTGGCGGCGCGCGGTGTCGGGGCCGGCATCAGCCGGGCGATCGTCGAGCTGAACCTGCTCGCCCCGCTGCTCGTAGCCCGCAGGCGGCGAACGCGGTGCTGCGGCGCCAGGACGCCGGCGGCTCGATCGCCACGGTGAGCAGCGTCAGCGGGCACCGCCCCTCGCCCGGATGGTGCCCACCGAGCAGGCGCACCTGCACTACGGGGACGAGGCGCCCGCGTTCCTCGCCGCCGCCAGGGTGGTGGACGAGGACTACGCGACGCGCTTCTTCAGCTCGCGCAGCGAGTTCTTCAGGGACTGCTCGCGGATCAGCTTCTTCATCGGGCCGGGCACGAAGAAGCCGACCTCGGCGACGATGTCGACGGTGACGTCGGTGGAGCCGTCGTCGCGCGGGGCGAAGGTGTAGCCTGCCGGTGTTCTCCTTGAGGTCGCCGCTGACCTGCTCCCAGGAAAAGCCGTGCGGCAGGTCGTAGGTGTAGCGCACGACGTAGTCGACCTTGCGGACCTTGGCGTCCACCTTCATCCGGATCAGCGATCCGCGGCCCTCGTCGTCACGCTCGAGGACCTCGCACTCCAGCACCGCGCCCTGCCATTCGGGAAACGAGTCGAAGTCGGTCAGCGCCTCGATGATCTTGTCTGCCGGCGCTGCTATCACGTCCGTCAGACCCGTCGAATCGTCACTCACTGTCAGATCCGCTCGATGATGGTGCCGGTGGCCATCGCGCCGCCGGCGCACATCGAGATCAGCGCGATGCTCGCGTCGCGGCGCTCGAGCTCGTGCAGGGCGGTGGTGATCAGCCGGGTGCCGGTGGAGCCGACCGGGTGGCCGAGCGCGATCGCGCCGCCGTTGACGTTGACCTTGTCCAGGTCGACGCGGTGCACCGGCCCAGGAGAGGACGACCGAGGCGAACGCCTCGTTGACCTCGAACAGGTCGAAGTCGCCGATCGCCATGCCGGTGCGGTCGAGCAGCCGGCTGGTGGCCTCGATCGGGCCGTCGAGGTGGTAGTAGGGGTCGGAGCCGACCAGGCAGTGGGTCGATGATCCGGGCCCGCGGGGTGAGGCCGAGCGCGCGGGCCTTGTCCTCGTCCATGATCAGCACGGCGGCGGCGCCGTCGGAGATCTGGGAGGACGTGCCGGCGGTGTGCAGGCCGTCGTGGAGGACCGGCTTGAGGCCGGCCAGCCCCTCGGCGGTGGTGTCGCGCAGGCCCTGGTCGGCGTCGACCGCCGGTCTCGCCGGTGGGCTTGCCGTCCTCGTCGAGAACCGGGGCGTCGATCGGCGCGATCTCGCGCTCGAACCGGCCCTCGTCCCACGCGATCCTGGCCTTCTGCTGGGAGGCCAGGCCGAACGCGTCGAGGTCGCTCGCGGGTCAGGCCGCGGCGGCCGGCGATCCGGTCGGCGGCCTCGAACTGGTTGGGCATGTCGATGTCCCAGTCGTCCGGCCGCGGGTCGCCCGGCCTGCGCGGGACGTTGGCGCCGAGCGGGATCCGGGACATCGACTCGACGCCGCAGGCGATGCCGACGTCGATGGTGCCGGCGGCGACCATGTCGGCACCAGGTGGC
This sequence comes from uncultured Actinomycetota bacterium, assembly GCA_963797455.1. Classification (GTDB taxonomy): domain Bacteria; phylum Actinomycetota; class Actinomycetes; order Mycobacteriales; family Jatrophihabitantaceae; genus Jatrophihabitans. Next base: position 36,483 of record CAWCPK010000005.1, read on the forward strand.
GGACTGCTGGCCCGAGCCGCACTGGGCGTCGATGGTGGTCGCCGGTGTGCTGGGGGAGCCCGGCGTACAGCCAGGCCGGGCGGACCATGTCGTTGGACTGCTCGCCGGCCTGGGTGACGCAGCCGCCGACGACCTGGTCGACCAGCTCCGGGTCGATCCCGGCCCGCTCGGCGCAGCACCCGCTGGGCTGAGCCCAGCAGCGCGGCCGCGTGCAGCCCGGCAGCCAGCCGTTGCGCTTGCCGAGCGGCGTGCGGACGGCGTCGACGATCACCGCAGAACCCATGGGGGTGCCTCATGGTTGACGACGCCTAGAAAGTAGAACACGTTCTTCGTTTCGGCGACAACCTGGTGACGCTCGACTCTTCACTTCTGACGCTACCGGTTGTGCTTGAATGCCACTAGAACGTGTTCCAGATCTACCAGCCAGGAGGCTCTGGCGTGACAGCTGCCCCAAGCTCCCCGCGGGATTCGACGTCACCGATCCGGCACGTATGCCGCGCGCATGCCGCACGAGGAGTTCGCGGAGCTGCGCCGGACGGCGCCGGTCTGGTGGCAGTCAGCAGCCCACGCCCGCGACGGCTTCGACGACGAGGGCTACTGGGCGGTGAGCAAGCACGCCGACGTCGCGGCGGTCTCCAAGGACAGGCAACTTCTCGACCTCGGAGAACGGCGCGATCATCCGGTTCCACGAGGACATGGACCGCGAGAGCGTCGAGAGCAGCGCGTGATCCTGCTGAACCAGGACGCGCCCGACCACACCAGCTGCGCCCGATCATCTCGCGCGGCTTCACCCCGCGCGCGATCGCGGCCTGCACGACGAGCTCACCAGCGCGCGCGCACGATCGTCGCCGAGGCGGCCGCAGAAGGGCGAGGGCGACTTCGTCGAGGACGTCGCCGGCGAGCTGCCGCTGCAGGCGATCGCCGAGCTGCTCGGCGTCCCGCAGGAGGACCGCGGCAAGCTCTTCGAGTGGTCCAACCAGATGATGTCCTACGACGACCCGGACTTCGACCCGGAGGACGGTCAGACGGCGTCGTTCGAGATCCTCGGCTACGCGATGGCGATGGCCGACGAGCGCAAGGAGACCCGCGGGACGACATCATCACCAAGCTGGTCAACGCCGACATCGACGGCGCAGGGCCTGACACGACGACGAGTTCGGCTTCTTCATGATCCTGCTGGCGGTCGCCGGCAACGAGACCACCCGCAACGCGATCACCCACGGCATGCACGCGTTCTTCGAGCACCCCGACCAGTGGGAGCTCTACAAGCGGGAGCGTCCCGAGACCGCGGGCGACGAGATCATCCGCTGGGCCACGCCGGTCGTGTCTTCCAGCGCACCGCGCAAAACGACGTCGAGGTCGGCGGCCAGCCGATCAAGGCCGGCCAGCGGGTCGGGATGTTCTACGCGGCGCCAACTTCGACGAGGACGTCTTCGCCGACCCGTTCCGTTCGACATCACCCGCGACCCCAACCCGCACCTGGCCTTCGGCGGCAACGGCGCGCACTACTGCATCGGCGCCAACCTGGCCCGGCTCGAGGTCAACCTGATCTTCAACGCCATCGCCGACGCGCTGCCGGACATCACCAGCTCGGGCGAGCCGCGCGCGGCTGCGCTCACGGCTGGATCAACGGCATCAAGGAGCTGCAGGTCGCCTACAGAAGTGCCCCGTTCCGCACTGACTTAATCGGCGGCTCGGATCTCGGTCTCGACCCACTCGCATCGGCACCCCACGAAATCGCTCCGCAGAGAACGCTCCGCGATTTCGCGGGCAAGGCCAGCGCTCGGTGACGGTAGCGGCGGCCATGCCCGCCGGCTCGCACGCACGGCGGGCTCTTCGCGCGAGCGCTCATCGCCTGGTGGCTGAGTTCAGGGTGATCACCTTCCGAAACGGGTCGTGACCTTCCAGCCTTGCCGATGTGCGCGCGGTGTTTCCGCTGGGCTTCCCAACGGCACGCTACGGATCTGCTCGCGTGTACGGTCGCGCCCATGGCGGAGTCGGAACGAGTCATCGTTGACGTCGACGAGTTCCAGTTCTCGATCTGGGGCGTCCAGGAGGCGAACGAGGAGTTCGCGACCGAGCTGGCTGACTTTGTCCAGGAGATCGGCTTCGTCGTCGTTTATGCCGGTCAGCATTACGGCCCGGCTGAGCTTGTCGTGCGCCGATGCGATGCACCGGGTCCGCTCGCCGATGAAATGGACGAAATTGTCGAGTTCAGCGTCATCAGCGACGGGCCACTACAAGTCGCCGAGCTGTACGGCGAGCCGGTTATCACCCTGGCTGAGGCACCGGGTTCGTATCGGCTGCGGCTCAGCGCACGAGGCCGGGGTGAGGGTGAGGCACGCTACGCAGTCGAGGACAGTGCCGATCTGTGTGAGCACTACCTGATCGAGATTTGGCCGGCGCCGTCGTCCGAGGCGCGTACGCTGCGCGGGCGCGCCGAGCCTGCCCCGCCGCCCGAACCGGTTCTAGAACACAAGGCCGCCGGACATGCCGCCGCGAAGCGCATCGGCGCCGACGTCGACGGAGCAGCCGGAGCGCGCAAGTTCTCGGGGGGCCAGGGGTCACTCACAGTTACCTACACCCTTGCCGGAACTCGTCGGCACCTGTTCAAGTACTTCGCCGACCCCAGCGGATGGTTCACATGCAGTGCCTCACGCAGTAGTGCCCGGCCCGAGGTAGGTGGCGGCTACGTGATGGCTCAGGGCATCGAGATCGACGACGACTGGTACGACCTGTTCACTGGCACCGACGGAACCATCCGGGCCTCGTATATCGCCATCGACGAACCGCGATCGGTGACCGCCGAGTGGCAATGGTTTCGCCCGATCACGCGGGGCGTGATCGCCTGGGATCGCCAGACACCCTTGCTCGCGACGCCAACACGAGTGCGTGCGTCGCTGACCGAGTCGAAGGCGGAGGACGGCACGATCAACACGATCGTGGAGATCGAGCATGTTGCCCTGCCCGCTGAGTGGGTTGATGACATGCGTGATATCTGGCGCTGGCAGCTGGAGCGGGCGGACAAGAACTTCGGCTTAGGTCGGCCATAACGACCGCGTGCACGTCGACTGCGGGATCAAATGCGCACGCTCACGTCGCCGACATGGGTGCGTACCGGTGCACGGTCACGCCGCCCAGATGGTGCGTACCGTTGCACGGTCCCGGCCGCCGACATGTGCGCTGTCATGCGGAGACGCGCGCCTGCGCGATGCGGCTAACGCGTCAGAGCCGGCGGCGCACCCGTCGGCGGTAAGCGTCGTAGTCCGCCCCAAAACTTCGCGCTGAGGTACCGCTCCTCGGGGGCGACGGCGCCCCAGAACAACAACGCGATGCCGACAGGTACGAGCAGGAGCGCCCATGCCGACGGCCACAGCAGCGCGAGTCCCACGTCCAAGACGATCAACCCGACGTAGAGCGGATTGCGGCTGAACCGAAACGGCCCACGATTGAGAATCGTGCGCGTGGCGCCGCCCGGCAGTATCGCAGTGCGGTTGGCCGCCATCATCACGAGCGTCCACCCGTTCCAGATGCCAAAGACCGCGCACAACACCAGGCCGAACACTCGTGCCCCGTCGCGAGGCAGCGAGAACGGATCGCCAGCACTCGCCGTCACGATGACACCGACCAGCAACGGGAGCCCGAGCGCGACGGGTGGCCATATCCGGAACGCCGGCGCATCAGCCACGACACCATGATGACGGCGACGGACGTGAGGCTGGCGACGATACGCACGGTCGCGTGGCCGACCTGCACTGGTGGTATCGCTGTGTGCCCGCGCCGCGGTCGTTCGTGGCCGCGCCCGCATGCTCCCGTCGACGGTCACGCGCCTTCGGCACCGAGTTGTCGGAGAAAACTCCGGTAGTCGGTGCGAACGTGCTCCTCGACCAGCCGACCCTCATCGTCGAACTTGAAGATGTTCATCAGGTCCCAAACGATCCGAGCTCCGTTTGGCTCGAGTCGACCGGCCGGAGACTGAGTGAATGGGCGGGCGAACGTTCCCTCGATCCACGTCTGGCAGGCGACCGTGTTTCCCTCGACAACCAAAATGCCACGACGGATGGTGCGGTCGTCAAAGGCCTCGCGAATCGACTGGAAGTAGCCGGAAAGGCCCTGATAATCGGCCTCGAACCCGTCAGGGCCATGAAACCTGAAGTTCTCGGTGTCGAAGTAGCTGTCGGCTTCCCGCTGGTCCGCGCCGGAAACTTCGAGCTCTCCGGCCCGTACCAGCCGGGCCACAAGTTCGTTTCGGGTCAAAGCGTGCGACATGCTTCCGCCTTCCGCCGTCCGGGGTCGACTCGATTCTGAGGCACGGGCAGGTCTCGAGCGTCAGGATCAAGATGATGATCCGCGGTTGCCGCCCTCGACCTCCCGTCGGGTGTCACATTGCCGTCGGATACAGGTCGGAGCCGTCGGATACGGGTCGGATTACGTCTCCGACGATCGATACGGCATGCCGTCAATGGACCGCGCGGACACGCCGCCCTACCTTTTTGATTGCACCTGATCCCGGTTGCTGCGCGGCATGGTCGGGTGGATGCGAGCGGGGCGGGTATGGCTCACGCCGCTGCCGTTGATGGCCGTGTCCGCTCGGCCGCCCGTCCCGCTGCTTCTTCCTGACTGCTGATCAGGGACTGCGATTCGATCGCTCTGTAGGGCAAGGTCGGCGGGGAGAGGCTGCACCCGGAATGAGCTGGTAGAGGGGAGGGGTGCGTGCCGGTAGCACGACGAGCCGACAGGTTGGGCGGGCGTCGTCCACATGCCTGGGTTGTCCACAGCTCGCTGATCTGCCCGCCCTGCCATCTGAATCTTCTGGATCGTTGCTCTCGTGGCCGCACGGTGCGGCCGGGAGAGGGGCGTGATGGGCAGGTTCATTCGAGCGCTGGTGGCAGTCGGCGGCCTCTGTGCCGCGGGGCTGGCGCTGGCCGCAGGTCCGGCGCTGGCGGCCGGGGAGGTCGTGGACGGGGTTCGGCTGAACTACCTGCCGGCCGGCCTGGGCGCCTCGACCGACTTCGCGTACGAATCGACGACGTGGCGTTCGTGGCGCGAGTGTGGGAGTCGGGTTGGAGGGCTGGCGGGTCGATCTCGACGTCGAGGTCATGCGTGGCGCGCGGCTGACGAGCGCGCGAGCTCTGCACGACTGGTTCATCGCCTACGAGGAGCGGCCGCCTGCCGAGGCGCGCGGGGGTGGATGACGGCGTGTGTTGTGGGTCAGTGCGCTTGCGATGTCAGGCGGCGGATTCGAGGGTGACCGTGTAGCCGAGTGCTTCGAGTTGGGTGACGTGGTTGCGCTCTGGCGGCTGGCGTTGATGCGTTTGTTGTAGAAGTCAGAGCCGAGATCGTTGAAGCGGGTCTCGGGGTTAGAGAGCAGGTGCCAGATGATGATCAGGACGGATCGGCCGATGGCGACGATGGCTTTCTTCTTGCCACGCCGACGGGCGAGGCGCCGGTAGCGTTGGCCGAAGAAGGTGTCGGTGCGGCTGGCCGAGAGTGCGGCGTGACCGAGCGCGCGGGCTAGGTAGCGGTTGCCGTGGCCGGTGCTGGCGTGCCCTTCTTCTTGCCGGCGGACTCTTTCACACCGGGTGCGAACTTGGCCAGGAGACCAGATGCCGGCGGTGGGGAACCGGCTGATGTCGATCCCGATCTCAGCGATGATGACGCGGGCGCGGTGGCGTGACACCGGGGATGTCAACCAGTTGCTCCACCGCCAGAGCAAAGGGGTGATCTGCTCCTCGATCTTGGCGTCCAGCGCGGCATGTCGGTATCGATCGTTCGACCGGGAGAGCATCTTGGCCAGCAAGAAAGCTGGTGTTCGGTGAAGAACCCGGTGAACGCCTCCTCCAGTTGCGTGATCTTGGCGCGCATCAGCGCCCGCGCCAGCGCAGCAGCACCTTGGGGTCGCGTTGGCCGGCGACAGCGCTGCCAGCATCGTGCCGACCCGATACGCCGAAGATGTCAGAGGCGACCCCGAGCTTGATGCCGGCATCTCGAGCAGCTTCTCGACCCGATTCTTCTCGCGGTGCGAGCACGACAAGGTCAACCGGTAGCGGGTCAGATCCCGCAGCGCGGATCGCGCGGCGGACGAAGCTCGGGCGGATCATCTGCCGCTCAGCACCTTGGCAGCCAGACGCGTCAGCTTGTCGTCTGGGACGGCCGGGCAGATGCTTGACTCTTGGCGTTGACCAGCACACCTCGAACCGGCGCCTCGAGCAGGAGAACGGCGGAGAGCACGGCGCCACACCACCGAGCACGCGAGCAACAGCGCCGGCAGCAGCGCAACGACGGGTCACGTCGAAACGTCGACACCCGCCGCCGCTACGCCGCGGGCACCGAACACAGCACACCAGCTCGGGGATATCAGTGCGCGACCGCCGACGAGCTGCAGATCGTCAGCACCGACCTCGCCGGTCGATGACAGGCGGGGCGCGAGAACCGCTGGGGATAGGCAAGCTAGGCGCGTGCCGAAGCAACACGAAGGGCCACAGCGCGGTCCACCACGACAACCACGGCCCAACCGACCAAGGAGCAACGACGTCGCGGGCGACCACCCAACGACAGCCCGGAACGGGCCGCGCGACAGCGCGACAGGGCTACTCCGCAGTTCTCGGTGCGCGGCAAACGTGGTTGGGCGTGCCGCGACCAGGTGTTCTGGCTGGTGCGACCCGGTTTCGCAGTGTCGGTACTGCTCGACCGCGCGCGGTGGTCCCGCCACGACGTCCTGCGGATCGCACGATCGGCGCGGGTGCGCGCGGGCTAGCCGCCGGCCGGGGCCTGCACGGTGCCGATCATCCGGTCCATCTCCCAGAACGCCCGCAGCGAGACGATCTTTCCCTCGTCGTTCACGGTGTAGTGGAAGACGCCCTCGGTCGACGCACGGTAGCCGTTGGGCAGCGTGGTGTGGATGACGCCGACGTTCACGCACTCGTTCGCGCAGGCGAACGAGTCGTTGATCTCGAATTCGAAGCGGGCGATCGTCGCGATGGTGATGTCCCAGAAGTGGGCTCGGCCTTCGGCGCCGTGATGGCCCTTGCCCTCCTCGTCGAACATCGACGGGCCGACCGGGTCCTCGATCCATCCGTCGTCGGCGAAGTTGGCGAGCCAGGCCTGCTTGTCGCCGCGGATGACGGCGTCGTACGACCGGAACGCGGCCTCACGTGCCGGGTGTTCGGCCTTCGTCGGCGCGTTCCAGATGACGACGCCCGGTTCGGCGACTGCGGACTCACTCATGGCGGTGTCCCTTCGGTCAGGGCTGGTCGGCGCCGACCACCCACATGGAGAAGAACTGCGAGCCGCCGCCGTACGCATGGCCGAGGGCCTTGCGGGCGCCGTCGACCTGGTGATCGCCCGCGCGGTCCATCACCTGCATGGCGGCCTCGGCGAAACGCAACAGTCCGGAGGCGCCGATCGGGTTCGAGCTGAGCACGCCGCCCGACGCGTTGATCGGGAGCTTCCCGCCGATCGCGGTCTCGCCGGCCTCGGTCAGCTTCCAGCCCTCGCCCTCGGGCATGAAGCCGAGGTTCTCGAGCCACATCGGCTCGAACCAGGAGAACGGCACGTAGATCTCGGCCGCGTCGATCTCCTCGAGCGGGTTGGTGATGCCGGCCTGCTTCCACAGCGCCGCTGCGGCGTCGCGTCCGGCCTGCGGGTTCACCTGGTCGCGCCCGGCGTAGGTCGTGGGCTCCGAGCGCATCGCCGTGCGCGTGGATCCAGGCGGGCCGATCGACGGCGCGCGCGGCGGTTGCGTCGCCGATCACGACCGCGCAGGCGCCGTCCGACGACGGGCAGGTCTCGTCGTAACGGATCGGGTCCCACAGCATCTGCGACGCCTGCACCGACTCGACCGTGATGTCCGGCTGGTGCAGGTGGGCGTAGGGGTTCTTGGCGCCGTTGCGCCGGTCCTTCGCCGCGACGATCGCCCCGATGTGGTTGGGCGCGCCCGAGCGCCGGATGTAGCTGCGCACGTGCGGCGCGAAGTAGCCGCCCGCCCCGGCGTTGACCGGCATGTTGAACGGGATCGGGATCGACAGCGCCCACATGGCGTTCGACTCCGACTGCTTCTCCCACGCCACGGCCAGCACCCGCTCGTGCACGCCCGCCTCGACGAGGCTCGCCGCGACGATCGCCGGTCGACCCGCCGACCGAGCCCGCCGTGTGTACCCGGAGCAGCGGCTTGCCCACCGCGCCGAGGGCGTCGGCGAGGAACAGCTCGGGCATCATCACGCCTTCGAAGAAGTCCGGCGCCTTGCCGACGACGACGGCGTCGATGTCGTCCCACCCGACCTGCGCGTCGACCATCGCGCGGTCGATCGCCTCGCGGCACAGACCGGCCATCGAGACGTCCGGCCGCTTGGCCTTGTGGTGCGTCTGCCCGGTGCCGAGCACGGCGGCCAGCTGCTTCATCGTCCCTCCATGACGCACACCAGGTTGTGCTGCAAGCGCGGGCCCGCTCGTCGCGTGCGCCATCGTGCGGCCCGCGTCACCGGCCAGCACCGGCGCGGCCGCCTCGCCGATCCGCACGAGGCCGGCGGCGAACATCGGATTGCCGGCAAGTGCGCCGCCGGACGGCGTGATCCGGACCTCGTCGCCGAGGCCGAGCTCGCGACGCAGCAGCAGCTCTTGATGGGTGAATGGCGTCTGCAGCTCGGCGATCTCGACCCCGTCGATGCCGGCGGCCCGCGCCGCGGCGACGGTCGACGGTGAGGTGGTGAGGTCGCGCGCGCCGAGATGCGCCGAGTCGACGACGTGCGCGATTCCGCTGATCCACGCCGGCCGTTCGACCAGCTCGCGCGCCCGGTCATCGGCGGCGAGCACGATCACCGCCGCGCCGTCGGTGATCGGCGCGCAGTCGTGGCGGCGCAACGGGTCGGCGAGGTAGGGCTGCGCGAGCAGCTCGTCGACGTCCTTCGACCCGGCCAGCTGCGCGTACGGGTTGCGCTCGGCGTCGCGCCGGCTGCGGACGGCGACCTCGGCCATCGCCCGCTCGCGTCCACGCGCCGGAGTCGAGGCCGAGCCGCGCCTGCAACCCGGCCACGGCCACGGAGTCGGGCCACAGCGGGGCGAGCACGTACGGATCGAGCTGCCTCGACAGCGTCCGAGGCAGGTCGCCGGCCGACGACTTCCCGAACCCGTAGACGAGTGCGGTGTCCGCCAGGCCGGTCTGCAGCTTGCACCACGCCTCGTAGAGCGCCCACGCGGCGTCGGCCTCGACGTGCGACTCGTTGATCGGCGGCACCGGGCCGCTGGCGTCGAGAGCGGTGATGAACGAGAACGCGCGCCCGGCGAGGTAGTCCGACGAGCCCGAGCACCAGAAGTCGATGTCACCCTTCGCGATGCCCAGTCCGTCCATGACCTCGGCGAAGATCGGCACCAGCATCTCGACGCCGTTGGTGGTGCCCTGCGTTCGCCGCACCTGTCGCGACTGGGCAAAGCCCACGACTGCTACGTCTCTCACAGGTGCTCCTTGAACGAGTCGTACGGCGCGTCCGGTTCTCCGGTGGGACGGAAGTGCGTGATGTTCTGCAGCCCCGGCAGCCACTCTTCGCGCGGCTTCCAGACCGCTTCGACGCGCATACCCATCCGCACGTCCTCGGCGCGGCAGTCGAGGATCAGGTGCAGGAACGCGATGTCCGCGCCGTCGAGCAGGATGTAGGCACAGACGTACGGCGGGGCGATCTTCTGCCCGTAGAACGGCACGTTGACGATGCAGAACGTCGTCACGATGCCGCGATCGGGGAGCTCGACCTCTTCTTCGGTCGGCACGCCGTCGACCGGGCAGGCCCCGCGTGGCGGGATGTAGACCTTGCGGCAGACCGGGCAGCGCTGCCCGATGAGCTTGCCCTGTTCGAGCGCGAGCAAGTAGGCGGTCTCCTGCTCGGATGCGGAATGCTCGACGCGCAGCGTGACCGGCGTGGTCACCATCGTCACCGGCTCGATGTCGGCCGCCGCGACCGCCGGCGACGTGGTTGCGCCTTCCGGCTCGAAGCACACGATGTCGCGGATGTGGCCGACGGGCGCGGCCGCCCACCGGGCCTGGACGCGCATGCCGGTCGCCACCGCGTCGGGGGACGGGACGTCGACGGCGTGCAGCATTGCGGTGTCCGCGCCGTCCAGCCTGATCAACGCCCACGCGAACGGGTGGTCCAGTGGCTGGTCGGGCATCGGGTGAGGCGCCCAGCTCCAGCTGACCACCTCGCCGTGGTCGGCGACCTCGACGAACTCGGTCACCGCGGCACCGGTTGCCGGATCGAACTCGAACGGCGGCACGACCACCCGGCCGTCCGAGCACCGGCCACCGGTGATCCGGCGTCCCGCGAGGCCGGTCATGAACCGGCCGAGAGTCGGCCCGAGCGAACGCGTGTAGTCGAAGCTGAGCTCGATCGGCGCGCTCAGCGGCTCGGCAACCGTCATTCGGTGAGTGAAACACGTTCTCGTATTGGCGGCAAGATCTGTGCGGCGCATCAGGCAATCAGGACGGCGCGCGCTTGTCCAAGAACTGATACACGTTCTAGATTGGACATCGGCAGACTCGATAGGAGCACACACCGTGGCCGATACCGGACTCTGGAACATCGCGCGCGACCAGCCGGACCGCGTCGCCGTCGTCGACCCGGCGGGGCGCGAGATCGCCTACGGCGACCTCGCCGCCGCGGCCGACCGCTACGGCCGGGGGTTGCAGCAGCTCGGTCTGCAGGTCGGCGACTCCATAGTGGTGATGCTGCCGAACACGATCGAACTCGTCGCCCTCTACTTCGCGGCGATGGAGTGCGGGCTCTACATCGTGCCGATCAACTGGCACCTCACCGGCCCGGAGGTCGCCTACATCGTCGAGGACTGCGAGGCGAAGGCGTTCATCGGACACGTTCGGTTCGCCGAGGCCGCTGCGGTGGCAGCGGCCGGGCTGCCCGAGTCGGCGAAGTTCGCGGTGGGCGAGATCGCCGGCTTCGGCCCGCTCGTCGAGCTCGAGCGCGACGGCGGCCGCCCCGAGAACCGCACCCAGGGTGCGCCGATGGTCTACACGTCCGGGACGACCGGCAAGCCGAAGGGCGTCAAGCGCCCCCTGACCGGCGCCGATCCGGACGACGTGCCGATGGCGGCCAGTGGGTTCTTCGCCGGCTTCGGCATCAAGCCGTTCGACGACAACGTCCACATCTGCGGCTCGCCGCTCTATCACACGGCGGTGCTGAACTTCGTCGGCATCTCGATCCAGCTCGGCCACACCGTCGTGCTGATGGACAAGTTCGACGCCGAGGAGATGCTGCGCCTCATCGACCGCTACCGGGTGACGCACAGCCACATGGTGCCCGCACAGTTCATCCGGCTGCTCGCCCTACCCGAGGACGTCCGCGCGAAGTACGACGTGACGTCGCTGCGCACGATGATCCACGGTGCGGCGCCGTGCCCGACCGAAGTCAAGCGCGCCATGCTCGACTGGTGGGGGCCAGTGGTGGTCGAGTACTACGCGGCCACCGAGGGCGGCGGCGCGACGATCTTCGCCGACGAGTGGCTGAAGAAGCCCGGCTCGGTGGGCAAGGCCTGGTCGTACTCGGTCATCAAGATCCTCGACGAGCAGGGCAACGAGCTGCCGCCGGACCAGATCGGGCTCGTCTACATGCAGATGGGCGGGTCCACCTTCGCCTATCACAAGGCCGACGAGAAGACCCGCGAGTCGCGCCGCGGCGAGCTGTTCACCGTCGGCGACATCGGCTACCTCGACGAGGACGGCTACCTGTTCCTCTGCGACCGCAAGAGCGACATGATCATCTCCGGCGGCGTCAACGTCTACCCGGCCGAGATCGAGGGTGAGCTCGTCATGCATCCTGCGGTCGCGGACGTCGCGGTGTACGGGGTGCCGGACGAGCAGTGGGGCGAGGCGATCAAGGCAGTCATCCAGCCTGCGCCGGGAGTGACGCCGAGTGACGAGCTGACCCAGGAGCTCATGGCCTTCGCCGCGCAACGGCTCGCCAAGTACAAGCTGCCGAAGATCGTCGAGTACCTGGCCGAACTGCCCCGCGACGACAACGGCAAGCTCTACAAGCGCAAGCTGCGCGACGCCGACTGGGCCGGGCGCGAGAAGGCGATCTGAGGCACGAGGCAGGATGGACGGGTGTTCGACTCACCCGCCCAGGTGGCGAGCGCGCTCGCCGGCGTGCGTTACCTCACCGACGCCGCCACCGCCACGACCGTGTTCGTCGCGGCCGCGCTCGAGAAGCCGCTGCTGATCGAGGGGCCGGCGGGTGTCGGCAAGACGCAGCTGGCCAAGGCCGTCGCCGAGGCGACGAACGCCGAGCTGATCCGGCTGCAGTGCTACGAGGGCCTGGACGAGGCCCGCGCGCTGTACGAGTGGAACTACAAGAAGCAGCTGCTGCGCATCCAAGCCGCCTCGTCCGATCAAGCTTGGGAACAGACGCACGACGACATCTTCACCGAGGAGTTCCTGCTCACCCGCCCGCTGCTCACCGCGATCCGCCGCGACCAGCCGACCGTCCTGCTCATCGACGAAGCGGACAAGACTGACGTCGAGGTCGAGGCGCTGCTGCTCGAGGTGCTCTCCGACTTCCAGGTGACGATCCCCGAGCTGGGCACCGTGACAGCCACCAGGCGGCCGTTCGTGGTCGTCACGTCCAACGCCACGCGCGAGCTGTCCGAGGCGCTGAAACGGCGCTGCCTGTACCTGCACCTCGACTACCCGACCCCCGAGCGAGAACGCGACATCGTGCTGGCCCAGGTTCCGGACATCGAGCCGGCGCTCGCCGAGGAGCTGGCCCGTACCGCAGCGACCCTGCGCACGCTGGAGCTCAAGAAGGCGCCGAGCGTGGCCGAGACGATCGACTGGGCCCGGACGTTGCTGGCGCTGGGCATCGGCAGCCTCGACGAGGACGCCATCGCGCGCACCCTCGGCGTCGTGCTCAAGCACCACTCCGACCACGCGCGGGCGGCGAAGGAACTCGGCCTGCCCGGCCTGCCGGGCTGAGCATGTCGCTCCTCGACCGGCACATCGGCTTCGTCGACGCGCTGCGCGCGGCCGGCCTGACGGTGTCGGTCGCCGAGGGGATCGACGCCGTGCAGTCGATGCGGACGGTCGACCTGCTCGATCGCGAGCAGTTGCGCGCCGCGCTCGCGGCCACCCTGGTCAAGCGGCAGACGCACCGGCCGGCGTTCGACAGCGTCTTCGACGTCTTCTATCCGCCGGTCACCGGAGACACGGCGATGCCGCCAAGCGGCACCGAGGCGCCACCGCGCGATCCGGACGCGGCGCACCGTGGGCCGCTCGAGGACCCGTTGCGCGACCGGATCCGCGTGGACCTCGCGGCGTACCTGAGCGACGGCGACGAGCGGCGGCTGGACGGGGTCGCGCGTGACGCGGTGGCGGCCTTCGGCAGCGTTCGGGGCCGGGTGCCGGGCGAGTCGTCGTGGTCGCGGATGGCGGTGCTCGAACGGGTGTCGCCGCAGACCCTGATGGCGGGCCTGCTCGAGCAGTTCCTGGCCGGCGAGGAACGCGGCGGGCTGGCCGAACGGCGGGCCCGGACGACCATCAACGACCGGCTGGCGCGCTTCGAGCGGCGGGTGGACGTCGACGTGCGGCGCAGGCTGGCCGAGCTCAGCGATGCGGAATCGGTCGCGCGGACCGCCACCCGTCCGACGATCGAGCGGGTGAACTTCCTCGGCGCCACCCGGACCGATCTCGTCGCCCTGCGCCGGGAGATCCAGCCGCTCGCGCGTCGGCTCGCGGCACGGCTGGCGATCGACCATCGGCACGGCAAGCGCGGCCAGCTCGACTTCCGGCGCACGATCCGCGCGTCGCTGTCGTCGGGCGGCGTGCCGATGACCACGCACTACCGGCCGCGCCGGCCGCTGAAGACCGAGCTGGTCGTGCTCTGCGACGTCAGCGAGTCGGTGACGTCCTTCGCGCACTTCACCCTGCTGCTGGTGTACGCACTGCGCGAGCAGTTCACGAAAGTGCGGGCGTTCGCCTTCGTCGACGAGTTGGACGAGGTGACCCGCTTCTTCAAACCCGGCGGCGACGTGATCGATGCCGTCACCCGGCTCGCGAACGAGGCGGACGTGACCTGGTTGCTGGGCCGCACCGACTACGGCCGCGCCTTCGAGCTGTTCGCCCACCGCTTCCCGGACGTCGTCGGCCCGCGCACGTCGCTGCTGATCCTCGGCGACGCGCGGTCGAACTATGGGGATCTCGCGCTGCCCGTCCTCGCCGAGGTGGCCGGGCGCGCCAAGCACGCGTACTGGCTGAACCCGGAGCGGCGCGCGATCTGGGACACCGGCGACTCGCGGGCCAGCGAGTACGCGGCGATCGTCGCGATGGTGGAGTGCCGCAACCTGGCCCAGCTCGGCGAGTTCGTGCACGACCTCGCCGGCTGATCAGAGGACGAGCACGATCTTGCCGCTGGTGTGGCGCAGCAGAACGCACGCCGCTGTACTGGCGGACGTCAATCGTTTCCGAACCGCTGCTGCGCGGCCTGACGTGTGGTGTCCAGCGCCGCACCGATGATCGCCCACGAGTCGCCAGCATCGCGCGCGGCATGTACCGCGTCGCGCAGCTCCTGATCAGCCGCGGCGAGCGCCTCGCGCGCCTTGATGATCCGGCGGAAGTGCACCGCGTCGCGGGCAGAGGTCGTTGCGGTTTCCAGGCCGTCGGACCCGGTCTGATCGTTTCGAGTTCGGGTTGCCATTGGTGTCACCTCATTTCAGGAAGTCGTAGAACTTGAGACGTAGGGCTTGGGCGTCGTCGACGCCGTGCCGGTGGGCCGATTTCCGAATCTCCACCACGTCAAGTCTGCCTTGACACCTGAGCGTCTGTCAAGGCAACGTTGACGGGCGGATATCGGCGACCTCTGGAATCCCCAGCGCACCCACCCAAGCGACCGCCCGCCAGTGCGGCCGGCGAACGCATCCACCGCGGCGTGTGAACCGTCCTATAACGGCCGCTGTCATGTGCAGTTTTGTCGCCCACGCCGGCGCACGATTCAGGCGGCAACGATCAACACTTCCTGGCGAGGTCAGCGGCCCTTGAACTCGGGCGTGCGCTTCTCCGCGAAGGCACGCGGCCCTTCCTTCGCATCCTCGCTCTGGAACACGGCCATGCCGAGCTTGGCGTCGAGGCGGAACGCGTCGTTCTCGTGCATGCCCTCGGACTCGCGGATGGTGCGCAGGATGGCCTGTACCGCCAGCGGGCCGTTGGCCGCGATCAGCGCGGCGATCTCCAGCGCCTTGTCCAGCGCCTGACCGTCCGGGACGACGTGCCCGATGAGCCCGATCTCCTTGGCCTCGGCCGCGGTGATGTGCCGGCCGGTGAGCAGCAGGTCGGCGGCGACGGTGTACGGGATCTGCCGGACGAGCCGGACCGCCGAGCCGCCGAGCGGGAACAGCCCCCACCTCGGCTCGCTGACGCCGAAGCGCGCGCTCTCGCCGGCGACCCGGATGTCGGTGGCCTGCAGGATCTCGGTGCCGCCCGCGATCGCCGGGCCCTCGACGGCGGCGATCAGCGGCTTGAGCAGCCGGCGCCCCTTGAGCAGCGAGTCGATCACCGACAGGTCCAGCGAGCGTGCCGAGTCTCCGGGGTGCGAGGACGTCATCGCCTTGAGGTCGGCGCCCGCGCAGAATGCCCCGCCCGCGCCGGTCAGGATGCACGCGCGGATCTCCGGGTCGTCGTCGACCCGGTTCCAGGCGGCCGACATGCCCGCGAGCATCGGCCCGGACAATGCGTTGCGCGCCTCGGGCCGGTTCATCGTGACGATCAGGACGTGCCCGCGCTGCTCCACCAGGCAGTGCAGCTCGTCGGGCGTCACTTCCGTCATCGACAAACCGTCCTCAAGGCTGGTCCAGGCTTGCCACGAACGATAACACGTTCTAGTTTTGGCGCGTGGCCTACAACATCGCGGATCTGTTCGAGCATGCGGTCGACTACTTCCCGGAGCGGCTCGCGGTGGCGTGCGGCGACGACGAGCTGACCTACACCGAACTCGAGGAGCAGGCCAACCGGCTCGCGCACCACCTGGCCGACCACGGCGTCGCGGCCGGCTCGCACGTCGGCATGTGCACCCGCAACCGGCTGCAGGCAATCGTCACCATGCTCGCCGTGTACAAGCTGCGCGCGGCCCTGATCAACGTGAACTACCGCTACACCGCCAACGAGATCCGCTACGTGCTCGACAACGCCGACGTCGTCGCGCTCGTGCACGAGCGGATGTACTCCGATCGCGTCCGGCAGGCGCTGCCCGGCGCCCCGTCGGTCAAGCACGTCATCGTCATCGACGACGAGAGCGACCTGACGTTCACCGGCCCGTCCTTCGACGACGCGCTCGCCGGCGGACGGCCGGAGCGCGACTTCGAGGAACGGCAGCAACGACGACCAGTACCTGCTCTACACCGGCGGCACTACCGGGATGCCGAAGGGCGTCATCTGGCGGCACGAGGACGTCTGGCGCACGCTCGGCGGCGGCATCAACTTCGTCACCGGCGAGCCGCTCGACAGCGAGTTCGCCCAGGCCGAGATGGGCAAGGTCACCGGCGGGATGGTTCGGCTGTGCCTGGCGCCGCTCATCCACGGCAACGCGCAGTGGGCGGGGCTGATGGCGCTGTTCGGCGGCGACACGGTCGTCCTGCTCACCCACTTCGACCCGGTCGACGTGTGGAAGGCCGTCGAGCGCCGCAAGGTCAACGTCGTGGTGCTGATCGGGGACGCGATGGCGCGCCCGATGATCGAGGCGTTCCACGCGGGCAGCTACGACGTCTCGTCCGTCTACGCGATCTCCAGCAGCGCCGCGCTGTTTTCGCAGAGCGTCAAGAACGAGTACCTCGAGGCGCTGCCCGAACAGCGGTGATCACCGACGCGATCGGCTCGTCGGAGACCGGGTTCATGGGCATCGGCATGATCACCAAGGACACCGAGCAGGGCGTCGGCGGCCCGCGGGTGAGCGCGGGAAAGGACACGATCGTCATCGACGAGTACGACAAGCCGATCCCGGCCGGCTCCGAGCAGATCGGCCGCCTCGCGCGCGGTGGGCACATCCCGCTCGGCTACTACAAGGACCCGGAGAAGACCGCGCGGCTGTTCGTCGAGGTCGACGGCTCGCGCTACACGGTGCCCGGGGACTTCGCCCGGCACGAGGCGGACGGCACGATCACGCTGCTCGGCCGTGGCAACACCTGCGTGAACACCGGCGGCGAGAAGGTGTTCCCCGAAGAGGTCGAGGCCGTGCTGATGTCGCATCCAGACGTCTTCGACGTGCTCGTGATCGGTGTCCCGGACGACCGTCTCGGCCAGCGTGTCGCGGCCGTGGTCGAGCCCCGCCCCGGCGCGCGGCCGACGGGCGAGGCGCTCACCGAGCACGTCCGCGCGGAACTCGCCGGCTACAAGGTGCCGCGCAGCATCTGGCTCGTCGACAAGGTGCAGCGCCTTGCCACCGCGAAGGCCGACTACCGCTGGGCATCCGAGTACGCCGCCGACCATCCCGGAGAAGACTTGTGCGCACCCCGATCTGCGACCAGCTCGGCATAGCCCAGCCGATCTTCGCATTCACGCCGTCCGAGCACGTCGCGGCGGCGGTCAGCCGGGCCGGCGGCCTCGGCGTCCTGGGCTGCGTCCGGTTCAACGACGCCGACGAACTCGACAACGTCCTGAGCTGGCTGGACGAGAACACCGACGGCTTGCCGTACGGCGTGGACATCGTCATGCCGGCGAAGGTTCCCGAGGAGGGCACCGCCACCGACCTCGGCAAGTCCATCCCCGAGGGGCACCGCAAGTTCGTCGACGACACGCTGCGCAAGCTCGGCGTGCCTCCGCTGCCTGCCGATGGCGATCCGGCCCGTGCCGGCGTCCTGGGCTGGCTGCACTCGGTGGCGCGCTCACACGTCGATGTCGCACTGCAGCATCCGATCAAGCTGATCGCCAACGCGCTCGGCTCGCCGCCGAAGGACGTCATCGATCTCGCGCACGCGCGCGGCGTGCCGGTCGCGGCGCTGGCCGGCAAGGCTTCGCATGCCCGTTCGCAGGTGGACGACGGTGTGGACATCGTCGTCGCGCAGGGCACCGAGGCCGGCGGGCACACCGGCGAGATCGCCACGATGGTGCTCGTGCCGGAGATCGTGGATGCGGTCGGCGCCGACGCGCACGTCCTGGCCGCCGGCGGCATCGGCTCCGGCCGGCAGATCGCAGCGGCGCTGGCGCTCGGTGCCACGGGCGTGTGGATGGGCTCGTACTGGCTGACCACGTCCGAGTACCACCTCGGCACCGGCGACGCCGTGCAGCGTGCGCTCGTGGCCGCCGGCTCGGACCAGACCGTCCGGGCTCGGGTGTACAGCGGCAAGCCGGCCCGGCTGCTCAAGACGAGGTGGACGGACGCGTGGTTCGAGGACGGTGCGCCGCAGCCGCTGCCGATGCCGCTGCAGAACCTGCTGGTCAGCGAGGCGCACCAGCGCATCGCCGCCGCCAACGATCCCGAGGTGGTGGCGATGCCGGTCGGCCAGATCGTCGGGCGGATGAACGCGGTCCGTCCGGTCGCCGAGCTGTTCGCGGAGCTGGTCGCGGAGTTCGACGAGACGATGCAGCGTCTCGACAAGATCCGGTGACGCCGGACGTCTTCGCGCCTGCGACGCTGGGGCCGGTCCGGCTGCGCAACCGCGTTCTCAAGGCGGCGACGTTCGAGGGCATGACGCGCGGCAGCCTCGTCAGCGCCGAGCTGATCGACTTCCACCGCGCGGTTGCCGCAGGCGGGGTCGGCATGACAACCGTCGCCTACTGCGCCGTCTCGCCCGAGGGCCGGACGGATCGGCACCAGATCTACTGGCGCGAGGAGGCGCTGCCCGGGCTGCGCAACCTCACCGACGCGGTGCACGCCGAGGGCGCGGCCGCTTCGGCGCAGCTCGGGCATGCGGGTCCTGTTGCGGACGGCCGGAGCAACCGGGCAGCCGCCTTGTCGCCGCACCGGATGTTCTCGCCGCTGAGCCTGCAGTTCACCCGGCGCGCAACCGAGGCCGATCTCGCGCGCATCGTCCGGGCGCACGCCGACGCGGCCCGGATGGCGATCGAGGCCGGCTTCGACGCCGTCGAGATCCATCTCGGCCACAACTACCTCGCGTCCGCGTTCCTGTCCCCGCGGCTCAACCGGCGCCGCGACGAGTACGGCGGCCCGCTCGAGAACCGCGCCCGCTTCCCGCGCGCGATCGCCCGGGCCGTGCGCGACGCCGTGGGGGACCGGCTAGCGATCGTCGCCAAGCTGAACATGGACGACGGCGTGCGCCGCGGCCTGCATCTCGACGAGGCGATCCAGGTGGCGCGCTGGCTCGAGCAGGACGGTTCGCTCGACGCGCTGGAGCTGACGGCCGGCAGTTCGCTGCTCAACCCGATGTACCTGTTCAAGGGGCCGGCCCCACTGCGCGAGTTCGCCGCCGCGATGCGCGAGCCGGTGCGCACCGGCGTCCGGCTGTTCGGCCGCACCCGGCTGCACAGCTATCCGTACCGCGACGGCTACCTGCTCGCGGACGCCCGCCGGGTGCGCGCGGCGATCGGGCTGCCGATGATCCTGCTGGGCGGCGTCACGAACCGCGCCGTGATGGACGAGGCCATGCGCTCCGGCTTCGAGTTCGTCGCGATGGCGCGGGCGCTGCTGCGCGAGCCGGACCTCGTGAACCGGCTGCGCGCCGACCCGGACGTCCGCAGCCTCTGCAGCCACTGCAACCGCTGCATGCCGACGATCTACTCGGGCACCCGGTGCGTCGAGATCCCGGGTCATGCCTGACGGCGCCATCGGAAGGTCCGGGCGCACACCACGACCCCGATGACCACCCAGGCGAGCAGGACAAGTGCAGTCGTGCCGTGCTGCCAGGACCCGCCGACCTCCGCGCGCTGCGCCCGCTCGGGCAGGAACGCCGACCGCATCCCTTGCGTCATCCACTTCAGCGGGAACAGCGCCGCGACATCGCGCATCCACGTGGGCAGCCTGCTGTAGACGAAGAAGACACCCGAGAAGAACTGCAGCACGATGGCAATCGGCGCGATGACGGTGTCCGCCGAGCGGCCGCGCCGCGGGAGCAGCGACACAGCGATGCCGAGCACGGTGCCGGCGAGCACGCCCAGCACGCACACCCAGGCGAAGGTGAGCCAGTGCGCGGCGTCCACAGGCATCGCGACGTCGAACAGGTACCGGGCGACGACGAGAAGCACTGCGAGCTGTGCGGTCGTCGTCACCACGACCTGCGCCGCCTTGCCGAAGAAGTAGGACACCGGCGGTGTGCCGAGCGCCTGCAGTCGCGCGAGCTCGCCGTCGTCGCGTTCGAGCGCGATGCGGATGCCGAGCGCCTGGAAGCTGCCGAGCATGATCCCGGTGGCGGCGATGCCGGCCACGAAGTACTGCGTATAGGTGACGTGGCCGGCCACGTCCTGGTGCCGGAACACCGAAGCGAAGATCAGCAGCATGAGGATCGGGTAGGCGAAGGAGAAGATCACCTGGGACGGCTCGCGGTAGAAGAGCCGCAGTTCGAGGACCGCCCGGGCCAGCCCGATGCGCAGCGCGGCCGGCGGAGCCGGGCGGACGGCGGTCATGCTCCCTCCTCGTCCGCGTCGACCTGTCCGTCGGCCGCTTCGAGCATCGCCAGGTAGACGTCCTCGAGCGACGGCCGGACCACGGCGAGATCGGGTATCTCGCCGTCCGGATGGCGCGAACACAGCTCGCGGACGGTGCCGGTCGGCGTGGTGGTCCGCACCTCACGCGTGGTGCCGTCCTCGGTCCAGCGAACCGTGGCGCCGACCCGGAACGCCGCCCCGAGCCGGTCCGGCGGCGCGGTCTCGAGCAGGCGACCGTGCGAGATCACCGACACCCGGTCGGCCAGGTGCGCGGCCTCGTCGAGGTAGTGCGTGGTGAGCAGGATCGTGGTGCCCTCGGTGCGCAGCTTCTCGAGCAGCGTCCAGAACTGCCGGCGGGCGGCCGGATCCAGACCCGTCGTCGGCTCGTCGAGGAACAGCACGTCCGGACGGCCCTGCACGCCGAGGGCGACGTCGAGCCGGCGCCGCTGGCCGCCGGAGAGGTTCGGCACCCGGGTGCGCGCCGAGTCGACGAGCCCGACTGCGGCGAGCAACTCGTCGGTGTCGCGTGGCTCGGCGTGGTACGCGGCGAAATGCCGCAGCGTCTCGCGGACGGTGAGCTCGAGGGCGGCCCCGATACCCTGCCCGACGACGCCGAGCCGGGCCCGCCACGACCGGTTGCCGGCGACCGGATCCACGCCGAGCACCTCGACGCTGCCGCCGTCGCGAGTGCGGAACCCTTCGAGGATCTCGACCGTCGTCGTCTTTCCCGCGCCGTTCGGCCCGAGCAGCGCGAAGCACTCGCCGGGCGCGATGTCGATATCCACGCCGTCGACGACCGGACGGGTGTCGTAGACCTTGCGCAGGCCGCGGGCCCGGATGGCGCTGTCCATGGCGGAGATAGTGGCGCACATCGCTTCGCGAGACCAGGGCGGCGGGAGCGCCGGCACCTTGCCGCCGGGAGGCTAACTAGACTACTGTCTGGCCGTATGTCCAGTATGAAGTTCACCCAGGCCACCAGGCGCGAGCTGAACCGCCGCCAGGCCGAGACGGTCGAGCGCGTGGTCGCCGCCGGCCAGGAGGAACTTCGCGAGGTGGGCTTCGACGGGCTGACGGTTCGCACCGTGGCCAACCGCGCCGGCGTCGCGCCGGCGACCGCGTACACCTACTTCTCCTCCAAGAACCACCTCGTCGCGGAGATCTTCTGGCGCCGGCTCAACGAGCGGCCGCGGCTCGAAGAGACGCTGACCTCCCCGCTCGGACGGGTGGTCGGCGTGTTCGACGACCTCGCGGACTTCCTCGCGGGCGAGCAGGAGCTGGCAGCCGCCACCACGTCGGCCCTGCTCGGGGCCGAACCGGACGTCCGGCAGCTGCGGCTGATGATCGGCAACGAGATCAACCAGCGCATCGTCCACGCGCTCGGCGACAGCGCATCGCCGGACGTCGTCGACGCGCTGACCCTCGCGTGGTCTGGCGCCATGTTGCAGGCTGGGATGGGACACGCCGAGTACGCGGCGATGGGCGAGCGGCTGGCCACCGTCGCCAAGCTGGTGATGGGCGAGGACCGGTGACGTCGCGCTCCGCAGCCCAGGCCGTCACCTACGACCCGTACGACTACGCGATCCAGGACGACCCCTACCCGGTCTACGCCTGGCTGCGCGAGAACGCGCCGCTGTACCACAACGAGCAGCACGGCTTCTGGGCGTTGTCCCGGCACGCCGACGTCCTGGCCGCGACCCGCAACGAGGCGGTCTTCTCGAACCGGATGGGCGTCTCGCTGGACCCCGCCTCGTGGGGCCCGCATGCGAAGTACGCCATGTCCTTCCTCGCGATGGACCCACCCGACCAGACCCGGTTGCGGGCGCTGGTCTCGCGCGGCTTCACGCCGGGGCGGGTGCGGGAGCTCGAACCGCGGATCCGCGAACTGACGTGCGAGTACCTGGACGCGGCCCTCGGGGGCGGCACCTTCGACTTCATCGACGAGTTCGCGGGCAAGCTGCCGATGGACGTCATCTCCGAGATGCTGGGCGTGCCCAAGCCGGACCGCGCCGAGCTGCGCAGGCTCGCCGACGTCGTCGTGCACCGGACACCCGACATGCGCGACGTCCCGCAGGAAGGCCGCGACGCGGCCGTCGCGCTGTTCGGCTACTTCGCCGAGATGATCGCGCAGCGCCGCCGGGCCCCGGCCGAGGACCTGACCTCGGCACTCGTGCAGGCCGACGCCGACGGCGACCGGCTCGATGACGGCGAGATCATCGGCTTCGTCTTCCTGATGATCGTCGCCGGCAACGAGACGACGACCAAGCTGCTCGGCAACTGCGTGTACTGGGGTTACCGCAATCCGGATCAGCTCACCCGGGTGCTCGCCGACGCCTCGCTCGTGCCGGCCTGGGTGGACGAGACGCTGCGCTACGACACGTCCAGCCAGCTGCTGGCCCGCTACCTGCTCGCGGACGTCGCGCTGCACGGGCAGGTCGCGCCGGCCGGCTCGCAGCTCGTCCTGCTGCTCGGCTCGGCCAACCGCGACTGCGCGGTCTTCGAGGACGGGGACCGCTACGACATCGACCGCGACACGTCGCAGCTGATCAGCTTCGGCGGCGGCCGGCACTACTGCCTGGGCGCGAATCTCGCCCGGCTCGAGGCCAACATCGCGCTGACGGAGTTGATCGCTCGGGTCCGGCGGATCGACGTGCACGAGACGGCCGGGATCGAGCGGGTGCACTCGAGCAACGTCCGCGGCTTCAAGCACCTGCCCGTCGAGATCGGACGTCGCTGATGCCCACTTGCCCGCCCGCTCAACTGCTCATCGACGGCAAGCTGCGCGACGCGACCGGCGGCGCGACCTTCGACGTACGCAACCCGGCGACCGAGCAGGTGATCGGGTCCGCGCCGGCGGCGACCGGTGCGGACGTCGACGCCGCGATATCCGCCGCCCGCCGCGCGTTCGACGAAACCGAATGGTCTACCGACCGCGAGCTGCGGGTGCGCTGCCTGCGCCAGCTGCACCGGGCGCTGGTCGAGCACGGCCCGGCCATGCGTGCGCTGACCACCGAAGAGGCGGGCGCTCCGGCGAGCCTCACGACCGGCCCGCAGTACGACGTCCCGGTCGCGTCCTTCGCCTGGATGATCGACCTCGCGGAACGGTACGAGTGGCAGACCGACCTCGGCGTCGCGCAGCCGATGGGTATCCCGACGGCGCGGCGGATCCGTCGCGAGCCGATCGGGGTGGTCGGCGCCATCACACCGTGGAACTTCCCGAACCAGATCAACCTCGCGAAGCTCGGCCCGGCGCTGGCCGCCGGCAACACGGTCGTCCTCAAGGCGGCGCCGGACACGCCGTGGGTCGCCGCCGAGCTCGGCAGGCTGGCGGCCGAGCACACCGGCCTGCCAGCCGGCGTCCTGAACGTGATCACCTCTCCACATCGCGAGGCGGGCGAGATCCTCACATCGGATCCGCGGGTCGATCTCGTCTCGTTCACCGGCTCCACGGTCACCGGACGGGCCGTGCTGGCCGCGGCCGCCCCCACGCTGAAGCGGGTGTTCCTCGAACTCGGCGGCAAGTCCGCGGCCGTCGTTCTGGAGGACGGCGATCTCGGTGCCGGCGCCGGGCTGGCCGCCTACAGCGTGTGCGTGCATGCCGGTCAGGGCTGTGCCTTGACCACGCGCCTGATCGTGCCGAGGGCGCGTTACGACGAGGCGGTGGAGATCGCAGCCAACACCATGCGGCACGTGCCGGTCGGCGACCCGACCGACCCGGCGACGGTGTGCGGCCCTCTGATCAGCGCCGCGCAGCGCGACCGCGTCGAGGGGTACTTGGCGCTGGCCACCGAGGAGGGCGGCCGGTTCGCCGTGGGCGGCGCCCGGCCCACGGGTGACGGCTTCGACCGCGGCTTCTGGGCCGCTCCCACCGTGGTCGCCGGCCTCGACAACTCGGCGCGCACCGCGCGCGAGGAGATCTTCGGCCCGGTCCTCGTCGTGCTCGCCCACGACGGTGACGACGACGCGGTCCGGATCGCGAACGACTCGCCGTACGGGCTGTCCGGTGCTGTCACGTCCGCCGACCCGGACCGCGCGCGGCGGGTGGCCGCCCGCATCCGCACCGGCTCGGTCAGCGTCAACGGCGGCGTCTGGTTCGCGGCCGACGCCCCGTTCGGCGGCTACAAGCAGTCCGGGATGGGCCGGGAGATGGGTGTTGCCGGTCTCGAGGAGTACCTCGAGACGAAGCTGGTCGCCGAGCTGGAGGCGCAATGAGCGAACGATTCGCCGGCAAGGTCGCGGTCGTCACCGGCGCCGCTCAGGGCATCGGCGAGACGTACGCCCGGCGGCTGGCAGCCGAGGGCGCCGCCGTCGCGGTTGCCGACGTCGCGGTCGAGCGCGGGACGCTCGTGGCGAAGCAGATCATCGCTGCCGGCGGACGCGCGATCTTCGTCGAGACGGACGTGTCGGCACCCGAGTCGGCCGAGGCGATGGCCGCCGCCGCGGTGGCCGAGTTCGGCGGCATCGACCTGCTCGTCAACAACGCGGCGATCTACGGCGACATGAAACTCGATCTGCTGCTCACCGTCCCGTGGGACTACTACCGCAGGTTCATGTCGGTGAACATGGACGGCGCTCTGGTGTGCACCAGGGCGTGCTACCAGCAGATGGCCGCGCGCGGCGGAGGCGCGATCGTCAACCAGTCGTCGACGGCCGCTTGGATGTACTCGGGGTTCTACGGCTTGGCGAAGGCCGCGATCAACGGCCTCACCCAGCAGCTCGCGCACGAGCTGGGGCACTCGAACATCCGGGTCAACGCCATCGCGCCCGGCCCGACCGACACCGAGGCGACCTGCACCATCGTGCCGGAGAAGTACATCGGCGAGCTCGTCAAGAACATGGCGCTGAAACGGCTCGGCACGGCTGAGGACATGGCGGCGGCGTGCCTGTTCCTGCTCTCGGACGAGGCGTCGTGGATCACCGGGCAGATCGTCAACGTCGACGGCGGCCAGGTGTTCCGGTCGTGAGCGCGTCCGCCGTCGGGTTCATCGGCCTCGGCCAGATCGGCCGGCCGATGGCCGCGCGGCTCATCGACTGGCCCGGTGGGCTGTGGGTCTACGACGTCGATCCGGCGGCGACCGCCGAGCTGGAGAACGGCGGCGCCAAGGTCGCGGGCAGCCCCCGCGAGCTGGCCGAGCACGTCTCGCACGTATCGGTGATGGTGCGCGACGACGATCAGGTCCGGTCCGTGCTGGCCGGCCCGGGTGGCGTTCTGGCCGGCGCCGCCCGCGACTGCGTGATCGCCGTCCACTCGACCATTCATCCCGACACCGCGCGCGAAGCCGCCGAGTTGGCCGCGCGCTCCGGAGCGGTGCTGCTCGACGCGCCGGTCAGCGGTGGGGCGATGGGGGCGCAGGATGGCAAGCTCGCCATCCTGGTCGGCGGCGACGAAGCCGGGTTCACCGCGAGCCGCGAAGTGCTCGAGCGGATGGGCGAGCTCGTCGTGCACCTCGGGCCGGTCGGGGCGGGGACGGCCGCCAAGCTCGCCCGCAACCTCCTGCACTTCGTCGCGTTCACCGCGGCCACCGAGGCGGCCCGCCTCGCCGAGGCGGCCGGCATCGACCTGCCGACCCTGGGCAAGGTCGTGCGGCACACCGACGCGATCACCGGAGGCCCCGGCGCGATCATGTGGCGCGACACTGCCGGCCCGGTCGCAGCTGACGACCACTGGTTCGCGATCCTCGATCACGTCCGGCAGCTCGGCGAGAAGGATCTCGCGCTGGCGGTCGAGCTCGGCGACCGGCTCGACGTCGACACCCCACTCGCCGACCTCGCGCTGGATCGGCTGGCCGACGGTCTGGGCGTGGCGAGTCAGGAAGGTGATGACCGATGAGTGACGACGTTGCGCCCGGCCTCGCGAAGATGAACGAGGTGTACGGCTGGGACTCCGGCGACTTCCCCGGCGACTTCTTCGCGATCACCCGCGACCACCTGTTCGGCGAGATCTGGACGCGTCCCGGGCTGTCCACGCGAACAACGCCGGCTGCTGCTCATCGGCATGCTCGCCGCGGCCGGCAAGCACGACATCCTCGACATCCAGCTCGACTCCGCCTACCGGCTCGGCGAGCTGGACGCCACCGCGCTGCGCGAGATCGTGATCTTCGTTGCGCACTACGCCGGCTGGCCGACCGCCGCGGCGCTGAACGCCCAGGTCGAGAAACTGCTCGCGAAGCACCGAGAGAAGGCGGAATGACGCGCACGCTGACCGTGGACCTGATGGACGGCGAGTTCTACGCCGGCGATCCGTACGCCGCATTCGCCTGGATGCGCCGCAACGCGTCCGTCTACCACGACGAGACCAACGACCTCTGGGGCGTGTCGACCTACCGGGACGTGAAGGCGCTCGGCACCGACCCGGCGACCTTCTCGAACGCCGAGGGCAGCCGGCCCAAGTTCATGCCGATGCCGATGATGATCGACACCGATCCGCCGGCCCACACCCAGCGCCGCAAGCTCGTCAACGCGGGGTTCACGCCGCGGCGGATCGCGGCGATGGAGGCGAGCGCCCGCCGGGTGTGCGACGAGCTCATCGACGCGGTGTGCGAGCGCGGCGGCTGCGACTTCGTCCACGACATCGCCGCACCCCTTCCGCTGATCATGATCGGCGACCTGCTCGGCGTGGCGCCGGCCGACCGCGACCGGCTGCTGCGCTGGTCCGACGACATGCTGCGCAGTCAGGGCGACCCGGACCCGGCAGCCTTCGAGGCAGCCTCCGCGGCGTTCGCGGAGTACATGGAGTACATGCACCCGGTGTTCGACGAGCGGCGCCGCACCGGCAAGGACGACGACCTCGTCGGCATCCTCGTCCACGCGGATGTGGACGGCGAGCGCCTCGACGACGACACGCTCATCTTCGAGACGTTGCTGATCCTGATCGGCGGTGACGAGACGACCAGGCACGTCCTGAGCGGCGGCATGCTCGCGCTGCTGGAACACCCCGAGCAGCTCGCGGCGCTGCAGCGCGACCGCAGCGGGCTTCCGAGGGCGGTCGAGGAGATGTTGCGCTGGGTCAGCCCGATCAAGAACATGGCGCGCACGACGATGCGCGAGGTGATGCTGGGCGGCGTGCTGCTGCCTGAGGGTGCGCAGCTGCTGGCGCTGTACCCGTCGGCGAACCGCGACGAGGCCGTCTTCACCGATCCGGACACGTTCGATGTCACCCGCGACCCGAACCCGCATCTGGCGTTCGGGTTCGGCGCCCACTTCTGCCTGGGGAACCAGCTCGCCCGTCTCGAGCTGCGCGTGATGTTCGAACGGTTGCTCGCCCGGCTGCCCGACCTGCGCCTCGCCGAACCGGGACCCTTCCCGCAGCGGAAGTCGAACTTCGTCACCGGCCTCGAGACGCTCCCGGTCCGTTACACCCGTACGCCCAGGTAGCGGCGGGTGCTAGCACGCCGCCTGCGGAATCCTCATTCTACCAGCCGATTTGCCGAACCTCGGTGAGCTGAGGGGCAGTCAGGTGTTGAGCACCGGCAGCACGGTGCGGCGTTCGGCCAGGACGAACGCCGCGCCAGTGCTGAAGCGCGTCACCTGCACCTCGGGCAACTCCGCCTCGGCGGGTTCGCCGCGCACGACGCGCACCTCGAGGACGTCGTCATCGCTGCGCGTCGCCTCTGCATGCAGGGCCGGATCGACCGCCTGCAGGATCGCGTCGAGCGGTTCGAGATGTCTCCGATCGAGCAGGCTCGGCCACGCACCGTCCGCCGCGGCGGGGGAGTGCCGATCGAAGCGCAGGTGCAGTTGGTCGCGGCGATCCACGTCGACGCCGGTGTAGCCACGTGGGTTGAGCGCCGGATGCAGCGTCAACAACCGTGCGACGCCGTCGATGTCGCCCGGCAGACCGAGCGCGGCCCGGATGCGCGCCGTCGTGACGCCGGCCACGCCGGTGAACTGCTTGCGCTGCATCTCGACGGCAGCCGCGTCGTCGACGCGCGGGCGCAGTGCGAGCCGGAACGACAGCGACAGCAGGTGGCCCTGAAGGGCTACCTCCTCGGCCATCCGCACGAGCGCCGAGTGGCTGAACTCGTGGAACGGCACGTCGGCGAGCATCGGCCCCGCGTAGTCGGCCCGGCCGTCCTCGGCAGCGTCGATCGCGGTCATGCCGTCGAAGACCGCCGCCGCCGTGCGGCCGATCACCAGCGCCTGCGGTGGATACGGCGGGGCGTCGTTCGCGTCGTCGATGGTCACCGTCCAGGCGCAATGCGGGACGCGATCGGCGGGCACCCGCGGCGGGCGGTGGATGGGTCGCATCACCGCCTTCGGATTCGTCGCGACCGCGGTGGCGTCGAAGGTCGGGTCCTCGATGTCGTGACACATACGCCGCACGAACTGCTCGCCCATCGGCTCGACGTCCATCAGCGCGCCGCAGTGCGCGAGCCGGAACTCGCCGCGCCGCGCGTCGTGGACCGTGTAGCGGAAGTCCATGAACTGTGGCGGCGCGCCGATGTCCAGCTGCAGTCCCTTGAAGATCGTGACGACGTCATCACCCTCGAAGCCGAAGGCCCGCTGCATCCGCTTGGTGTAGACCGGGCTCGCGCCCTGCCACTCCGCTATCGCGACGTCGCGCATGCCGTCGGGCCCTAAGGCGACGAGCGCGTGCGGGAGCCCCGATCGGTCGATCAGGTGGCCGGCCAGCAGCAGCTCAGGCACGAGGACGGCGAGTTCCGCGCGCGACAGTGTGCCGAAGCCGTCCGGGGGTGTGCGGGGGCTCGCCCCCGCATGTGTTGACACTGGACAAGCATACATTCTACTGTCTGGACAGGTGTCAACCATACTGGTTCGGCCTGCGGAGGAGGAGCGCAGCTTGCCGGAACTGACCCCGCAGCAGGGCCGCACCGAGCATGTCCCTCGCCGCCCTGCCGTCGTCGCGGGCGCATCGGCTGGCATCGGCGCCGAGATCGCGCGCACGCTCGGCGCAGCGGGTCATCCGGTGGCACTCGGCGCGCGACGTGTCGAGCGTTGCGAGCAGGTCGCCGCGGAGATCCGGGCGGCCGGCGGCGAGGCTCACGCGTTCGAACTCGACGTCGCCGACACCGCCTCGGTCACGGCGTTCGGCAAAGCAGCCGTCGACGCGTTCGGCGAGATCGACATCGTCGTCGCGAACGCGGGCCTGATGACGCCCGGCCTCGTCCGGGAGACGACGGCCGACAACCTGGCCGCCGCGCTGAACACCAACGTCGTCGGCCTGCAACGGCTGCTGAACGCCTTCCTGCCGGACATGTTGGCGCGGCGACGCGGTGACGTGGTGATCATCTCGTCGGACGTCGTCGGTCAGCCGCGACCGATGATCGGTGCGTACGTGTCGAGCAAGTGGGCGGCCGAGGGCCTGGCGCGGACGCTGCAGATGGAGCTCGAGGGCACCGGCGTCCGCGCGTCGATCGTGCGGCCGGGCCCGACCGCCACCGAGATCAGCGCCGGGTGGGACATGGCGGAGGCCGTGCGGGTCGTCGAGCTGGGCAAGAAGTTCGGCGGCCTGCGGCACTTCGGCTGGCTGCACCCGAGCGCCGTCGCCCAGACCGTCGCGCACATCGTCACTGCGCCGCGCGGGACGCACATCGCGATGTCGCACGTCAATCCCGAGGCGCCCGTCAAGGAGGATCGGCAATGACGGGCCTTCGTCTTGTCCCGCGAGTCTCGGACCTCGGCCGAACCGACCCGAACGGCAACCTCGACGAGCTGCGCACCGACCCGATCGGGTTGCTGCGCCGGGTGCGGGCCGAGTGCGGGGACGTCGGGCTGTTCCGGCTGGCCGAGCGCGACGTCGTGCTCGTGACGGGTGCCGAGGCGAACGAGGTGTACTTCCGCGCGGGCGACGACGTCCTCGACCAGGCCGAGGCCTACCCGTTCATGACCCCGATCTTCGGCAAGGGCGTCGTGTTCGACGCGCCGCCGGAGCGCCGCAAGGAGATGCTGCGCAATCAAGCCTTGCGCGGCGACCAGATGAAGGGGCACGCGGCGACGATCGAACGCGAGATCGAGCGGATGGTCGCCGACTGGGGCGACGATGGCGAGATCGACCTGCTCGGCTGGTTCGCCGAGCTGACGATCTACACGACGTCGTCCTGTCTGATCGGGCCGCGGTTCCGCGCGGAGCTCGACCACCGCTTCGCCGAGCTCTACCACGACCTCGAGCGCGGCACGGACGCGCTCGCCTACGTCGACCCGTACCTGCCGATCGAGAGCTTCCGGCGCCGCGACGCCGCACGGCTCGCGCTGGTCGAACTCGTCGACGCGATCATGGCGCGGCGCGCCGCGGCCGGGCCGCCTGCCGACGACGACTGGGACATGCTCGACGTCCTGATGGTGGTCAAGAACGACTCGGGCGAGCCCCGGTTCAGCGCCGACGAGATCACCGGGATGTTCATCTCGATGATGTTCGCCGGGCATCACACGAGCTCGGGGACCGCGGCCTGGACGCTCATCGAGCTGCTACGCCACCGCGACGTGCTGCAGGCTGTGGTCGCCGAGCTCGACGGCCTGTACTTCGACGACCGAGCGGTGTCGTTCCAGGCGCTGCGCGAGATCCCGCTGCTCGAGTCTGCGCTCAAGGAGGCGCTGCGACTGCATCCGCCGCTGATCCTGCTGATGCGCGTCGCCAAGCAGGACATCGAGCTGGCCGGCCACGTCGTTGCGACCGGCACGATGGTCGCCGCGTCGCCCGCCGTGTCCAACCGCATCCCCGGGGACTTCCCCGAGCCCGATCGCTTCGACCCGAGCCGCTACGTCGAGCCGCGGCAGGAAGATCTGATCAACAGGTGGACGTGGATCCCGTTCGGCGCCGGCCGGCATCGCTGCGTCGGTTCAGCGTTCGCGATGATGCAGCTGAAGGCGATCTTCTCCGTCATCCTGCGCGACTACGAGTTCGAGATGGCCCAGCCCTCCGAGTCCTACCGCGACGACGTCACGAAGATGGTCATCCAGCTCCAGCAACCGTGCGCCGTCAGGTACCGCAGGCGGGTCCGCGGATGAAGGTCGTCGTGGACCGCGACCTGTGTCAGGGGCACGCGATGTGCACGCTCGAGGCGCCGGATGTGTTCGAGGTCGGCCCTCATGACGAGCAGGTCCGGCTGCTGGGCGAGTCGCCGGGCGAGTCGCTGCGCGCCGCCGTCGAGAACGCCGTCCGGTACTGCCCGACGTCCGCACTGTCGATCGAGGAGGAGGGAGCATGACCACAGGCTTCGACCGCGCCGAGCTGGACGAGTTCTGGCAGCGCTGGCTGGACGGCAACCGCAAGGCGCAGGACGCCGGCGACTGGACGATCCTGGCCGAGTTCTATGCGCCGGACGCCAGCTACGGCTGGTCGTACTCGCCGACCGACCACTTCATGGCCAACGGGCGCGACGAGATCCGCGACTACGCGCTCGGCACGGAGATGCTGGGCTTCCAGGGCTGGATCTACCCGTACCAGAGTGCGGTCATCGACGAGCGGTCCGGCATGGTCGTCGGGTTCTGGCGGCAGCAGAGCTCGGCGTTCACCGATCCGCAGGGCGCGCCGTACGAAGTAGTCGGGCTGGGCTGCAGCTGGTTCCAATACGCCGGCGACCGGCAATGGGCCTGGCAGCGTGACGTCTTCGACGTGGGGATGGCGGGCTCAGCGGTCGTCCGGATCCTGCAGGATGGCACGGTCACGCCCGAGCTCGACGAGCGCATGCGGGCGGTGGCAGCCGGCAACCTGCCGGCGCACTACCCATCGGTCGACGACCTGCCCGCGGCGCTGTGGCCGGTGCCGCGCCTCACGCGCTGAGCGGCATGGGCAGGAGACGACAAAGCGATGGCCCGGCTCGCACCACCTTCAGGTGGAACGAGCCGGGCCACTGCGTATCAAGTTGTCCCGCCGGCAGCAGCGGGGGGTTGCTGCCAACGGTTTGTGGTTGAAACGAGCGGGGGATTCGTTCCGACCACTGTGTTCGTCCTGGGCGAGCGGGGGGTTCACCCCGGACGATGCTGGCTTTCTTTGACCAGCAACGCAACGCTAACACGGATCTCACAGATCACCTAGTGTGATCGACGATTACTCAGTGGTACGGGACAAGTCGGGCCCAAGTACCTCATGGCCGTCAAACCTTTCGGTCCGCGGGGCCGGGACGTTGGTCCCAGCACGGGACGAAACCTGCCCGCGAGGCGGAGTCGGAGCCCGGCGCGCCGCGTCAGCTGCTCAGCCGGTACAGCGCGCGCTGCTGCTCCTCGCTGAGCTTGATGAACAGCCCGGTGCCCTCGACGGTCACGACGCCGTTGGCAGTCATTGTCGCGGCGACGTGCACCTTGCGCCCGGAGACGCGCTCCACCCGGGCCGCGATGCGGAGCGGCACCGCGAGCGGCGTGGGGTGCCGATAGGACAGGGTCATCGTCGCGGTCATGGCAGGCCCGTACTCGCCGACCCGCGTCGTCGCCCAGGCCATCACGTGGTCGAACAGCAGGCTGAGCACGCCGCCGTGCACCAGACCCGGTGCCCCCTCGTACGCGGCGCCGAGCACAGCCGTTCCCTCGTAGCCGGCGTCGGTCGGGCGCATCTCCAGTTGCGGGGCGAACGGATGCGAGTGTCCGTTCACCAGGCTCAGCTCGCGGCGGTAGGAGTCCGGCGCGATGTCGAGGGTGCGCTGGAACGTGGGGTGTGCCAGCTGCGCGGTGGCGACCTCGATCGTCGCGGCAACGTCGGCCAGCGTGCCGGCATCGACGCCGGTGCGCACCACCGCGTCGAGAAACGCGCGGGTGGCATCGGCGAGCCGGTGCCGCTCCGGACCTGCGGCCCACGGCACCTGCGTGGCGCTCAGCTCCACGCTCAGGCCGGCGTCGCAGCCAGCTCGGCGCCGAGCCGGAGCAGCTGTGCGGTGGCGCCGCCGAGCGTGAACTCGGTCCGCTTGGCCGCGGTGAAGTACCGGTGGGTCGCGCCGTCCAGGTCGATACCCGTGCCGCCGTGCACGTGCACGGCGGTGTGCGCCACGCGGTGCCCGGCGTCGGCCGCCCAGAACTTCGCCGTCGCGATCTCGGCCGCTGCGGAGAGCGGCTCGGCGATGCGCCAGGCCGCCTCCCACATCGTCAGCCGCACTGCCTCGACGTCGATGTAGGCGTCCGCCAGCCGCTGTGCCACCGCTTGGAAGCTGCCGATCGGCCGGCCGAACTGCTCGCGCTCGCGGGCGTACTCGGCGGTGAGCTCGAGCGCGCGCTCGAGCACCCCCGTCTGGTAGGCGGCCAGCCCCACGGTCGCGCGGGCGACGAGCCAGTGGACGACGTCGGCTCCCGGCACCCGCCGGTTATCGGGGAGCTCGACGGCGTCGAGGTCGAGGGTCGTCACGGTGTCGCCGTCGACGATCCGCTGCTCCTCGCGGCGCACGCCCGCGTCGGTCGGCAGCACCACGAACAACGCCGCGCCGTCGTCGGTGGCGGCGGGCACGAGGAACGCGTCGGCGACCGAGCCGAACGGGACGAGCGCTTTCGTCCCGGTCAGCCGCCACCCGTGCTCAGCTCGGGCGGCGCGGGTGAGCGGTTGCTCGGCCGAGTCGGCGAGGTCCTCCGTCAAGGCGCAGGTGAGGACGAGCCGACCGGCCGCCGCCGGCGTGGCCCAGCGCGCCCGCTGCTCGTCGGTGCCGAAGTAGGCGAGCGCGCCCGCGGCGAACACGCTCCACAGGAACGGGACCGGGGCGACCGCCCGGCCCA
Organism: uncultured Actinomycetota bacterium; assembly: GCA_963797455.1. Classification (GTDB taxonomy): domain Bacteria; phylum Actinomycetota; class Actinomycetes; order Mycobacteriales; family Jatrophihabitantaceae; genus Jatrophihabitans. The sequence continues at coordinate 70,708 of CAWCPK010000005.1, forward strand.
TCTCGATCAGGACGCTGCACTGCTCGAGGTACTCCAGCCCGCCACCGTCGACCGACTCCGGCAAGGTCGCCGACAACACGCCGGCGCTCGCGAGGGCCGACCACAGCGCGCGGTCGAAGCGATCCGGTGCCTGCTCGATCTCGCGCAGCCGGGCCTGCGTGACGTGATCGTTGAGGATCGCCGGGTCAGCCCGGCGAGTTCCCGCTGCGCTTCGGACAGCTCGAAATCCATGTCCGGTTACCGCCCACTCGCCGGCAGGCGCAGCCCGACGCCCGCAATGATGTCGCGCTGGACCTCGTTGGTCCCGCCACCGAAGGTCAGGATCAGCGACGAGCGGTGCATCCGCTCGACCCGGCCCTGCAACACCGCCGCCGGCGACCCGGGCCGCACGATCGCATTGGCCCCGAGCACCTCCATCAGCAGCCGGTACGCCTCGGTCGCGAACTCCGTGCCGAACACCTTGGTGGCCGAGGCGTCGGCGGGTCCGACGTGGCTTCCGGACGCGATCTGCCAGTTCTTCAGCCGGAGGAACTGCACCTTGGCGTGCACCCGGGCGAGGTGGATCTGCACCCACTCCTGGTCGATCACCCGGCGGCCGTCGGCCAGCTTCGTGTTCTGGGCCCACTCGCGCACCTCGTGCAGGGCCGTCATGATCGGCGCCGCCGAGGTGAGTGCGACGCGCTCGTGGTTGAGCTGGTTGGTGATCAGCGCCCAGCCCTTGTCGAGCTCCCCGACGATCGACGACGCCGGGACGCGCACGTCGGAGTAGTAGGTGGCGCTCGTGGTCACGCCGGACATAGTGCGCACCGGCGTCCACGAGAAGCCGGGGGAGTCGGTCGGCACGATGAAGATGCTCAGCCCGCGGTGCTTGGGTGCGTCGGGATCGGTGCGGCAGGCGAGCCAGACGTAGTCGGCGTACTGGATCAGGCTCGTCCACATCTTCTGCCCGTTGATGACGTACTGCTCACCGTCGCGCTCCGCGCGGGTGCGCAGCGAGGCCAGGTCGGTGCCGGCACCGGGTTCGCTGTAGCCGATCGCGAAGTGCAGCTCTCCGGCGGCGATCTTCGGCAGGAAGAACGCGCGCTGCTCCGGCGTGCCGAATCGCATGATCGTCGGGCCGACGGTGTTGATCGTCAGGAACGGGACGGGAGCGCCGGCGATCGCTGCTTCGTCGGTGAACACGAGCTGGTCGAGCGCCGATCCGCCGCGGCCGCCGTACTCTTCGGGCCAGCCGAGCGTCAGCCAGCCGTCGGCACCCATCTGTCGCACGATGTCCTGGTAGACCGTCCCGTCGCCGTACTCGCCGTCGCCCTGCAGCGCGGCGCGCCGCTCCGCCGTCATGAGCGTGGCGAAGTAGCTGCGCAGCTCGCCGCGCAGTCGCTCATGCTCGGCGGAGTAACTGATCTCCATCCGGAAACCCCCAGAGTGCAACGTGTTCTAGTGACCCTAGCGCGAGCACTCGGGGCCGTCGAGGTAACGGTCCCGATTGGAAATAGCCCGCTGGAACTCCCCGACTGGCGACAGACGGTTGTCCGGAGTTAGAACGGGTTCTACTATGAGGCCGGGCGGGGAGGGTCGTGACTCAGACCACTCTCGCTCGTTGGCTTTGTAGGGACGGTGTGAGCGCAGCGCCGTAACCGGACAACGGAGGATGGATGGAACTCACAGTCGACCGGGACCTCTGCGAGGCCAACGCGGTGTGCTGTGGCCTGGCACCGGATGTCTTCGAGCTGGACGACGAGGAGCTGCTGGTCATCAAGGTGCCCAACCCCGGTCCCGAGCTACTCGACATCGTCACGAAGGCCGTCGAACGCTGCCCGCGGACCGCGCTGGAGCTGCGCCCGTGAGTTCCGGCCTGGGTCTCGCGGGAAAGGTCGCGATCGTGACCGGCGCTTCGGCGGGGCTCGGCCGGGCCGAGGCAGTCGCGCTGGCGAGCGCCGGTGCGGATGTCGTCGTCAACGACTTGGCGGCCGGAGATGTCGTCGACGAGATCGAATCGCACGGCGCGAAGGCGCTCTTCGTCGCCGGTGACGTCGCCGAGCGGGACACCGCCGACGCCATGGTCGCCGCAGCCACCGAGCACTTCGGCGGCCTGCACATCGTCGTCAACAACGCCGGCGTGACCCGCGACCGCATGCTCTTCAACATGACCGACGAGGAATGGGACACGGTCATCCGGGTCCACCTGCGCGGGCACTTCCTGCTCACCCGCAACGCCGCGGCCTACTGGCGTCAGCAGTATAAGACGACCGGAGAGCCGGTCTATGCGCGGGTGATCAACACCTCGTCCGAGGCCGGGCTCACCGGATCCGAGGGCCAGCCGAACTACAGCGCGGCCAAGGCCGGCATCGCCGCGTTCACTGTCTCGACAGCTCGTTCGCTCGCCCGGATCGGCGTCCGCGCGAACGCGATCTGCCCGCGGGCCAGGACGGCGATGACCGCCGGCGTCTTCGGCGAGCAGGCGCCCGCAGTCGGGCTCGACCCGCTGTCGGTCGAGCACGTCGCCCCGCTCGTCGGGTATCTCGCCTCGCCCGCCGCGGACCGGATCACCGGCCAGGTGTTCGTCGTGTACGGCGGGATGGTCGCGCTCATGGCGCCGCCGACGGTGGAGCGCCGCTTCGACCTGGCCGGAGCAGACCGCACCTGGACGCTGGCCGATCTGGATGCGAGCCTCGGCACGTACTTCGCCGACCGGGACTCCGGTCGGACGTTCGCCTGCACGGACGTGCTCAACCTCTCGTGATGCCGGCAAGGAGGCCGAAGGTGATCCCTCGTGACCGACGACGGTGGATGGTCGTGGGAGCCGTCGCGTCCTGCCTGACCCTCGTAGCGGCGTGTGGCTCGCAGGTAGACCCGAAGGACTTCGTCAACGCGGGCGGTGTGGGGCCGAATGGCAGTCCGATAGCCGGCACCGGAACTGCCACGGACTCGAACGGCGTGCCCGTCGATGTGTCAGGCACCGGGTCCAACCTCGGCAACGGCGGGGGCGGCGGCGGCAACGGCGGGGGCGGCGGCGGCAACGGCGGGGGCGGTGGCGGCAACGGCGGGGGCGGTGGTGGCGGCGGCAACGGCGGGGGCGGTGGTGGCGGCGGGGGCGGTGGTGGCGGTGGCGGCGGCGGTGGTGGCGGCGGCGGCACGGGCGTGACGGCCGGCAGCTGCGCCGGCTTCAAGAACGGACCGGGCATCACGGACTCGACGATCAAGATTGCGAACGTCGCAGACCTCAGCGGTCCGGTACCCGGACTGTTCAAGTCGGCGCAGAACGCGGTCACCGCGTACGCCGCCTACTTCAACTCGACGTCGAGCATCTGCGGCCGCAAGCTCAGCGTCGAGGGGCTGGACAGCAGCACCAGCGAGAGCGGCGACCAGGCGGCGGCGACGACTGCCTGTGGCAACGCGTTTGCGATGGTCGGCTCGATGGGTGCGTTCGACGCGGGCGGCGCAGACACGGTGACCCACTGCGGGATCCCGGACCTGCGTGCCGCCTCGACGGAGACGGCACGGCAGAAGTCGCCCGTCGTCTACGGCGCCTACTCGCTCAACTCCTCACTCATCCCGAACACGGCGTTCAACTGGTTCAAGTCGCACGGGGGCGATGCGTACAAGCACGCCGCTTTCGTCTACCTCAACGCCGGCGCATCGACGCTGAACGCGAACAACTTCATCGCCGCCGAGAAGAAGATGGGCTTCAACTTCGTCTACACCCAGGCCATCAACGTGGCCGGTGGGCTCATCCCGTACGACAGCTATGCCGCGAAGATGGCGGACGCCGGCGTGAAGTACGTCCAGTACATCGGCGCGGCGGCGCCGTACGCACAGCAGCTCAAGGCGGCGATCAACAACGAGTCGAAGAACGACTCGAGCTTCCACCCGATGTTCGTCATGGACCCCACCGCGTACGACAACAGCTACACCAGCGCCGGCGAGGATGTGGTCGGCGGCACCTACTCGTTCGTGCCCGCTCCGCTGTACCTCAACGAGGTCAACAAGAACGCCGAGCTCTCGACCTACGTGCAGTGGCTGCAGCGCACGTCCGGCGGATCGCCGACGTTCTTCGGGACCTATGCCTGGGCCGCCGCGGCGCTGTTCACCCAGTTGGCCGTCCAGCTCGGCGGCAAGCTCAGCCGCTCGACGCTGCTCGCCGCCATCGCGAAACAGCACGCGTACACCGACAACCACATGCTCCCGCCGCAGGACGTCGGAGCGGAGCGCACGCCGCCTGCATGTCGATCGTGCAACGGGTCAACGGCAACTGGGTGCGCAAGACGCCGTATCCGTACAGCTGCGGCAGCCTCGTGAGCAGTGGGGTGGGCTGAGCGAATGGACATCTTCGTCTCCTACACGATCACCGGGCTGTTCTTCGGCGCGGCGTACGCGATCGCGGCGTCCGGCCTGGTGCTCACCTACACGACGACCCGGGTGTTCAACCTGGCGCACGGTGCCACGAGCATGGTGATGGCCTACGCATTCTGGCAACTGCACGTCGACAACGGGCTGCCCACCTGGCTGTCGATCGCGATCGTGCTGTTCGGCATCGCCCCGCTGTACGGAGTGCTGCTCGAACGGCTCGTGATGCGCCGGATCGGAGACGCGCCGGTCGGTGTCATGCTGGTGGTGACCCTCGGCGTCTTCCTGTTCCTGATCGGCACCGCTCAGCAGATCTGGCAGGCCGACACGCCGCGGTACGTGACCCAGTTCTACGGTTACGACAGCTTCCCGGTGCTCGGCGTGCAGATGTATTACCACTATCTGATCACCATCATCGCGTCGGTCGTCGTCGCGGCGGCGCTCTACGTGCTGCTCAACCGCACCCGGGTCGGGACGGCGATGCGCGCCGCGGTCGACAACCGGGAGTTGCTGCAACTGTTCGGTGCCAACGCGAACCGGGTCTCGATGCTCAGCTGGATCGTGGGCTCGCAGATGGCGGCGCTCGCCGGCGTCCTGCTCGTCGCGCGGATCGGCCTGGACTACTACGGCCTGACGTTCCTGGTGATCAGCGCGTTCGCCGCCGCGATGCTGGGCCGGCTGCGCAGCCTGCCATTGACCTACGTGGGCGCCATGCTTCTCGGCCTGGCGGTCGGCTACGCCCAGTACGTGCACGGCAGCCAGCTGCTCGAGACCGGCCTGCAGTCCTCGCTGCCCACGCTGATGCTGTTCCTAATCCTGATCTTCGTCCCGGAGGTGCGGCTGCGCGTCGGGCAGGTGAAGGGCATCCTCGCCGCGAACGTCCCGTCCGGACGCCGGGCGCTGGCCGGCGCTGTCTGCCTGATTCTGGCGACGTTGGCCGTGCTCCCGACCCTCGATCCGACGAACACACTGCACTATGGAGATGCAGTCGTCTTCGCCATCGTGATGCTCTCCCTGGTCCTGCTGACCGGCTACGGCGGGTACGTCTCCCTCTCGCAGTTCACCTTCGTGGGGGTCGGCGCAGCAGTGGTGTGCAAGATGAACACCACCTCGCCGATCGCGATCGTCGCGGCGGTCCTGGTCGCGGCGGCGGTGGGCGCCGCGGTCGCGCTGCCCGTGCTGCGGCTCACCGGCCTCTATCTCGCGCTGGCCACGCTCGCGTTCGGCCAGCTGATGGACAGCCTGGTGTTCCAGGCCAACTTCATGTTCGGCTTCGGCGGCAAGCTGAACGCCAAGCGGGTGTCGCTGCTCGGCTACGACTTCTCCGACACCGGCAGCTACGTCTTTTTGACCGTCGCGATCTTCGCCCTCGTCGGCATCGGGCTGCTCACGCTGCGGCGCGGCCCGGTCGGCAGGCTGCTGATCGCGTTACGGGACAGCCCCGCAGCCTGCGCCACGCTCGGCCTGAACCAGCGCTGGTTCCGGGTGGCGGTGTTCAGCGGTTCGGCCGGGATAGCGGGCCTGGCCGGTGCATTGCTGGCCGGTCTGCACGGCTTTGCGGAACCGGCGGGTTTCAAGGAGCTACAGAGTCTGCCGCTGCTCCTCGCCGCGGTGGTCGCCGGCATCTCGACGATCTCCGGGGCGTTCGCGGGCGGGATGCTCCTCATGCTGCTTCCGGTGCTCGCCGCGACGAACAAGTCGTTGTCGGGTCTGGAGTTCCTGGTGCTCGGCGGTGGGGCGATTCTGCTCAGTCGGGACCCGAACGGCCTTGTGAACCTCTTCTACCGCGGGGTTCGGCTGGTCGCGCCCGGGCTGCCGCTGCCACGCTGGCTGCGGCCAACCGTCCGGGCCGAAGTGCCCGACGATGCGAGCGAGCTCGACAGCATCCCCGAGACCCAGGCGGCCGGCCATGGCATTGCTTGAGGTCGTCGGGGTCACCGTCAAGTTCGGCGGCATCACCGCCGTCAACGACGCGGCCCTCAGCGCCGAGCCGGGCTCGATCACCGGCCTGATCGGCCCCAACGGCGCGGGCAAGACCACGTTGTTCAACGTCATCTCGGGTCTGCAGGCGCCGACCAGCGGCCGCGTCCGGTTCAAGAACCAGGACGTCACCAAGTCGACGGTCAACCACCGGGCCAAGGCCGGAATGGGACGCACCTTCCAGCGCCTCGAGGCGTTCGGGTCTCTGACCGTCCGCGAGAACGTCCAGGTCGCGCGGGAGATCCACGGCGGCGTCGCCTCGTGGTTCGGCCGCCGCAAGGACAACCGGGTCGACGAGCTGATCGAGCTCGTCGGGCTCGGGCGGTACGCCGAGCAGCGCGCGGACTCGGTGCCTACCGGTGTGGCGCGGCTGCTCGAGGTGGCGCGCGCGCTCGCGGTCGAGCCGCACCTGCTGCTGCTCGACGAGCCGTCCTCGGGTCTGGACGAGGCGGAGACCGAAGCCTTCGGGGTGCTGCTGCGCGACCTCGCCGCCCGCGGCTGCGCCGTCCTGCTCGTCGAACACGACATGGACCTGGTGATGGGCGTTTGCGACCTGATCCACGTGCTCGAGTTCGGCGAGGTCATCGCCACGGGCACCCCGGCCCAGATACGCGCGAACCCGGCCGTCCAGGCCGCCTACCTCGGCTTCTCCGATGACGTGGACGCGATTCCGGTGCCCAACGACATCGCAGCCGCGGCGAGCACGATCCTCGGCGCGCCGCGCGCCGCGGAAACGACCTTGTCCATCCCGACCGTGCAGGCTGACAGCTGATGACGACGACCCCCCACCCGCAGTCGAGGCGGACGCCACCGATCCTCGAGCTCATCAACGTCCACGCGGCCTACGGCCGGATCGAGGTGCTGCGCGGCGTCGACCTGCTCGTGCCGCGCGGTGCGGTGATGGCGCTGCTCGGCGCGAACGGAGCCGGCAAGACGACGCTGCTACGGGTCATCAGCGGGCTCATCGCGCCGACGGCCGGCGACATCCATCTCGCCGGCATGCATGTGAGCGGAGCGTCCCCGGACGAGCTGACCCGAGCCGGCCTCACGATGGTGCCCGAAGGGCGCGGCATCTTCCCGAACCTCACGGTGGAGGAGAACCTGTGGCTGGCGTCCTACTCCGGGCTGCCGGTCGAGCAGATCCTGACCCAGGGCTACGGCCGCTTCCCGCGGCTGAAGGAGCGCCGGCGCCAGCTCGCCGGCAGCCTGTCCGGCGGTGAGCAGCAGATGCTGTCGTTGGCCCGCGCGCTCGCGTCCGATCCGGCTCTGCTCCTGCTGGACGAGCTGTCCATGGGCCTCGCGCCCCTGATCGTCGAGAGCCTCTACGACACGGTGGCGCAGATCGCCGAGAACGGCGTGTCGATCCTCGTAGTCGAACAGTTCGCGAGCAGCGCGTTGCGGGTGGCCGACTACGCGACTGTCATGCATGGTGGACGGATCGTCGCCACCGGCGAGCCGAGTGAGATCTCGGACAAGCTCAGTGAGCTCTACTTCGGAGGTGCCGCGTGATGCGAAGGAAGCTGGCGCTCGTCGCGCTCGCCGCAACCGCGACCCTGATGTGGCCGGGGCCGGCGTCCGGCGCGGGCACCTCGCTCGGCGGCTACCAAGGCACCGCCCAGGCCGAACCGATCCACCTCGAGATCTTCGACCCGGTCATCCCGCTGCCGTCCGATCCGCAGGTCGACGTCGGCGTCGCCTACACGAAGGCGAGCACCGACACCGGCCCGGTCTCGCGGGCCACCGCGAGCTACCTCTGGCCCGGCGACGTGCTCGGCGACGGATTCAGCCAGCTGGTCGGAGGCAACACTCAGTACCCGGTCCAGGTGAACTCCAGGTACCCCGCGACGACGTCCGCGCCGGCCGAGAACACGGCGCAGGTCAGCGACGGCAACGGCATGACGACGTCCAGCAACGAGTCCACGACGAAGGCGACCGTCACCGGCCTCGGCGTCGTCGGACCGGATACCGATCCGCTGTCGAACATCGGCAAGGGCCTCAACCAGTTGCTCGGCCAGGGTTCGACGAGCGCACCCGCGAGCCCGAAGGTGCCCGTCGAGGTGTCCAGCGCGCTGGCCGCCCTCGCGACGGTGCAGAACGTGAAGAGCCAGAGCCAGACCACGCTCGGCCACAAGACCTTCACCGCGTCGGCGCACGCCGTTGCCTCCGACATCGAGCTGCTCAGCGGGCTGATCACCATCAAGGGCGTCGACATGACCGCCCAGACCGTCAGCGACGGCAAGAAGGCCACGAACACCGGGCACGCGACGATCGGCGGCATCGGCATCGCCGGACAGACGCTCGCGCTGGACGACAAGGGCCTCAACATCGCCGGCACCACGATCAAGCTGCCGGGTCTGCCCGACACGCTGACGAGCGCGCTGGAGCAGATCGGCATCTCGATCAAGACGACGCAGGCCACGCACGAGGTGCACGCCGCGTCCGGCTCCTTCACCGCCAAGGGGCTCGTCATCACGGTCGACACGAAGCCGCTGAAGTCGGCGCTCAGCGCGCCGTTCGGCATCCTGGCGCAGATCGTGAGCAAGCTGCCGTCCCAGCTGTCCGACCAGCTCGGCCCGCTGCTCAATCTCGCGCCGAAGTTCGTGATCACCATCGGGGACGTGGCGACGGTGGCCAACGCGTCGCCCGCCTACGTCGGCAGCATCCCCGGCGGCCACCTCCCGGGCGGCAACAAGCACCCGGTCGGCAACAAGCACCCGGTCGGCAACACCGGGCCGGTCGGCAACACCGGCGGGGTCCCGAACGGGGACGGGCAGGGGATCGTGCCGGGCGACACGACGCCGATCACCTCGACCTCCGGGCAGGGCACCACTCCGACCCAGCCAGCAGCGTTCACGCTGCCCGGGCTCGGCACAATCCCCCGGCTGATCATTCTCGGCACGCTCGTCCTCGCCGCCGCGTTCGGCTGGGTGTTCCGGACGCTGGGCGGGTTCGTCCTCGGCGGCGCCCGAAACTGCGCTTACGGGCTGTCCACCGGCGTGCCCGACCTACGGAAGGGATAGACGATGGCGTCGACGATGGCGATCCCGCGCGCAGCCGCCCAGCAGCCGGCCGAAGCATCCGCCCCGAGCGCGGCGTCGAGCCGCGACCAGCGCCTGCGCACCCTGCAGCTGGTGCTGTTCACGGTCGGTGCGCTGCTCATGCCGATGGGCATCTTCGCGATCTTCCTCGGCTGGTACGGAGTGGCACACACGAAGTACCAGTACGACCAACTGCCCTACGTCGTGTCCGGCGGCCTGCTCGGTCTGGCGCTGGTGTTCCTGGGCGGCTTCCTGTACTTCGGTGCCTGGCTGGCGAGGATCGGCACGGAGCAGCGGCAGAGCGCCCGCCAACTCGCCGACGCGGTGCTCGAGCTCGTCGACCTCGTGGGCAGGCAGAGCGGTGCGGTGGTCGCGGGGGCGGCGGTGCCGGATGTCGATGGCTCGCTGGTATTGGCCGGCGCCGGCTCCACCGTCCATCGCCGGGACTGCGCCCTCATCGCGCATCGCGACGACCTGCACCCGCTGACCGGGCACGAGGCCGGGCTCGGGTCCTGCCGGGTGTGCCGGCCGGACTTCGTCTGATGGGAATGGGTACACGACACATGGGTTCGCTCGACGGCAAGATCGCGATCATCACCGGCGCGGCGCGTGGCCAGGGTGCGGCGGCGGCGCGGCTGTTCGTCGCCGAGGGCGCGCAGGTCGTGATCGGCGACGTGCTCGACGACCTCGGCAAGGAGCTCGCCGACTCGCTGGGAGCTGCGGCGATCTACCGGCACCTCGACGTGTCGAGCGAGGACGACTGGAAGAGCGTGGTCGACGAGGCGGTCGAGTCGCTCGGGGGAGTGGACGTCCTCGTCAACAACGCTGGCATCCTGCGCTTCGCGGCACTGCCGGACATGCCGCTGGAGGACTACCTGCGCATCGTGAACGTCAACCAGGTCGGCACCTTCCTCGGGATGCGCGCGGTGTCCAAGCCGATGATGGCGGCCGGCAAGGGCTCGATCGTCAACATCTCGTCGGTCGAGGGCCTGGCGGGCATGCCCTACCTCACTGCGTACACGGCGACGAAGTTCGCCATCCGCGGCATGACGAAGGTGGCCGCGCTCGAGCTGGGGCCGCGCGGCATCCGGGTCAACTCGGTGCACCCCGGCATGATCGAGACCGACATGGTGAAGGACGCCGCCGGCGGTCACGACGTCGACCTCTCGCCCGCGGCCAAGCGGATCGCGCTGCGCCGGATGGGTCAGCCGGAGGACATCGCCGACGTGGTGCTGTTCCTCGCGAGCGACCGGAGCGGGTACGTCACCGGCGCCGAGATCGCCGCTGACGGCGGGGCCACCGCCACCCACGCGTTCTACGCGGGCTCCTGAGCTGGAAGCTGGAGTTGGCGCCGGACCACGCGCGCTGCCGCGAGATCGTCACATTCGCGAGCTAGGGTTGGCTGTCGGAACGAGGGAAGGGGGCCGCGATGCCTACCCACGACAGCGGCCAGAACCGGCCGCAACGCCAGCAGGACGAGCAGGTCGAGGAGACCGTCGAGGCGAGCAGCGACGTCGCCGAGCGGCACGAGAAGCTCACCGAGGACGTCGACGCGATCCTCGACGAGATCGACGACGTCCTCGAGTCAAATGCTGAGGACTTCGTGCGTGCATTCGTCCAAAAAGGGGGGGAGTGACATTCGCGTTAAGTTTGTCCTGACTGTAGATCGGATCTTCCAGAGTCAGATTTCACGCTCGACCGACGACGCAAAGATGGTCTGTCCTTCTATTGCCGGCGGTGTCGCATCATCCGTGACGAGACAAGCCGCCGTAAGCGGCTAGGGCCGCGCAAGATCCGAGTCCGTCCCCGAGATCTTGTGGTTCCCGACGGACACAAGTGGCGTCCCGACTGCGATGTGGTAAAGCCACTCGAGGAGTTTCCGAGAAATAGGAGTTCGAGGTCTGGCTACATGTCGTATTGCAAGCCTTGCTTCAACGCCCGAACTAAGGCGTCCGTCGAGCTCAACGGCGGTGCTCGCAATTATCACTTGCGCCGACGCTACGGCATCACCGCCGAGCACTTTGATCAGATGTTCGCCGAGCAAGGCGGCTTGTGCGCCATCTGCCGCGACGCACCCGCCGAGCACGTTGATCATGATCACCGCACCGGCCGGGTCCGCGGCCTGCTGTGCTTCAACTGCAACGGTGCGCTGGGCCAGTTCCGGGACAGGGCGGATCTCATGTTGCGCGCGTTCGCCTATCTCGGCCGCGACCTCAAGACGACCGTTTCCGACATGCCCGCATTCCAGTTCGGGGTCTTCCACGGCGATTCGACCGACCCGCGCCCGGACGGCGAGCCGCGCGCCGCCTGACCACTGTGCGAGAGCCCCGCTCGCGTAGGTAGGGTCGCTGTCAGCGCCCATCGAGCGAGGAGCGAAGGCTGTTGAGCACCGACCGTCCGAACGGAATCCTGCGCTTCGCCACCATGCCAGGGTCGTCCTCGTTCACCGAGTTCCTGGCGGCCGCCGCTCCCGACCTGCTTCCCAACCGCTGGGGCGATCTCAATTCGGTGCCGCACGGCACGACGATCGTCGCTGCCACGTATGCCGACGGCGTCGTGATGGCCGGCGACCGGCGGGCGACGGCGGGCAACCTCATCGCGCAGCGCGACATCGAGAAGGTGTTCGCGACCGACGACTACTCACTCGTCGGTATCGCGGGCGCGGCCGGCGTCGCCGTCGAGATCGTCCGGCTCTTCCAGGTCGAGCTCGAGCACTACGAGAAGATCGAGGGCGCGCAGCTCACGCTGGACGGCAAGGCGAACCGGCTCGCCACGATGATCCGCGGCAACCTGGCCGAGGCGATGCAGGGGCTGGCCGTGGTCCCGCTGTTCGCCGGCTTCGACATCGACGCTCCGGACCAGTCCGCGGGCGGGCGTATCTACAGCTTCGACGTGGTCGGCGGCCGCTACCCCGAGCTTTACCACACCGGCGTCGGATCAGGCTCGCTGTTCGCCCGCGGCGCGTTGAAGAAGCTGTGGCGTCCGGGCATGGATCGCGCGGAGTCCGTCCGGGTGGTCGTCGAGGCGCTCTACGACGCCGCGGACGACGACTCGGCCACCGGCGGACCGGACATCACCCGGGGCATCTACCCGGTCGTCATGACGGCCACCGCATCCGGCACCGAGCGCGTCGCCGACGACGAGCTGAACACGGTGGTGCGCGCCATCTTGGCCGACCGGGAAACCCGCCCGGGCAGCTGAGCGACGAGGAGACACCAGCATGACCATGCCGTTCTACGCATCGGCCGAGCAGATCATGCGCGACCGCTCCGAGTACGCGCGCAAGGGCATCGCGCGCGGCCGCGGAGTGGTCGTGCTGACCTACACCGACGGTGTCCTGTTCGTGGCCGAGAACGCGAGCTCGGCGCTGCACAAGGTCAGCGAGATCTACGACCGGATCGGGTTCGCCGGCGTCGGCAAGTACAACGAGTACGAGAACCTGCGGGTGGCCGGCATCCGGCTCGCCGACCTGCGTGGCTACTCCTACGACCGTCGCGACGTCACTGCCCGCGCGCTTGCCAATGCCTACGCGCAGACCCTCGGCACGATCTTCACCGAGCAGCAGAAGCCCTACGAGGTGGAGATCTGCGTCGCAGAGGTCGGCGTGCGCACCGCCGACGACCAGATGTATCGCCTCACCTACGACGGAACCATCGTCGACGAGCCGGAGTTCCTCGCCATGGGCGGGCAGGCCGACCTGCTCACGAACGAGGTGCGCTCCGGCTTCGCGCCGGGTCTCGACCTGCGCGGCGCGCTTGGCGTCGCGGTGCGCGCGCTGGGCTCGGTCGGGGGCACGGACGGGACGCCGCGCTCGTTGCCTGCGGGCCAGCTCGAGGTTGCCGTCCTCGACCGCAACCGCGGTAAGCGCAAGTTCCGCCGCATCGTCGGGCTTGCCCTGACCGAGCTGTTGCCCGCCGAGCCGAGCGCGGCTGAGGATGCGCCGGAGACCACCGCAATCGGCGGTGCCGAGCCGGCAGGGGACGACGCCGCGGAGTGACGATCAGGTCGCGGCCGTGACGACCTTGCCCGCCGTGACGGTGACCGAGATCTCCGGTAGTGGCCGAGTGGCAGGGCCGCGCAGCACCTTGCCGGTCAGCGCACTGAACTGCGAGCCGTGGCACGGGCAGTTGAGCCGCGCGCCGTCCGACGCCACCGTGCAGCCCTGGTGTGTGCACACCGCGCTGAAACAGACGGCACGGGTCGGTGTCGGACGAGCGACGATCGCGGGACTGCCGTCGGACAGGGTCACCGCCACGGACTGTCCCACCCTGACGTCGGCCAGCGTGGCCAGGGCGTCCCCGCCGGATTGGCTCGCCGGGGCGCCGCCTCCGGGGCTAGCGCCGCCGCTGGTCCCACACGCGGCGAGCACGGCAATGCCGGCGCCGCCCGCGCCGGCAAGCAACACGGTGCGTCGGGTTGTCGTCAGGTCGGCCTCCGGCCGTAAGTCGCTCACGTAGAAAGCTACGAATAGGCCTTGTGATTTGGTTCAGTGCTAAACAGCATTGAACCGTCGGAGTGTCCGAGCCGTAGGGTGGGCGTGAGCAGGACGCTGTTGGCCGAACACCCGGCGATGCGCCGCGGGGGTGACGTGAGGACCGACGACGGCGAACTGCTGCGCTCCCTGCACGACCAGCATGCGGGTGCGCTGTGGGCCTACGTCGTGGGTCTGACCAACGGCGACCGCGCTCAGGCGCAGGATGTCGTCCAGGAAACGATGCTGCGCGCGTGGCGCAACCCGCAGGTCCTCGCGCAGACCTCCGGCTCGGCCCGGGGTTGGCTGTTCACGGTCGCCAAGCGCATCGTCATCGACGATTGGCGCACCGCCCGCTCCCGCCGGGAGCGGGTCGTCGAGCAGCTGCCCGAGCAGCCGGTGCAGGACGAGACGGAGCACCTGGTCAACCGGCATCTCGTGGCGGCGGCCCTGCGCACGCTGTCGGCCGAGCATCGAGCCGTCCTCATCGAGTGCTATTTCCGCCGGTCAACCGTGGCCGAGGCGTCCGCCGCCCTGGGCGTGCCGCCCGGCACCGTCAAGTCGCGCACGCACTACGCGCTGCGCGCACTGCGGCTCGCGGTGGACGAACTGGGGGGTGCGTTGTGACTTCGACCCCGGACCCGTTCCGCTACGACGCCGCCGCGTACGTCCTCGATGCACTCGACGACGCCGACCGCATCGCGTTCGAAGCCCACCTCGAGACCTGCGCGGAATGCCGCGCCCGCGTCGCCGAGGCTCGGCCGGCCGTGGACCTGCTCGCCGGCCTGACGCTCAGCGACGTCGACGACTCCGTACCCGTGCCGGACACCCTGCTACCGAGCCTGCTCCGCAGGGCCGATCGCGAACGCGGTCGCAGGCGCTGGATCACCGGCTCGCTCGGTGCCGTCGCTGCTGCCTGCGTCGTCGCGCTGATCGTGGTGTTGCTGCCGAGCGGCTCAGCCGACTCCGGGCCGCCGGCTCGGGCGTTCGCGCAGCTGCGACCCGCTCCGGTGAGCGCGACCGCTCAGCTCGTCTCGCGCGGGTGGGGGACCGAGATCGACCTCGAGTGCCGCTACACGGACGACGACGAGCCCGGCAACGTGACGTACAACCTGGTCGTGTTCGACGGGCAGGGCAACAAGCACCCGGTGGGCAGTTGGACACTCGCTCCGGGGAACAAGACCGACTTCACCGGCGGCACGTCCGTCCGGACTGCGGACATCGCCCGGATCCAGATCACGCTGCAGAACGGCATCCCGATCCTGCAGCTCACCGTCTGATCCGCGGCCGCGCCCCGTCCGACTTCACGACCGGGACGCCCTCAGCACTGGCTACCGTCGCGGTGCTCGTGGTGTCGCTCGCTGCGGCGTGAGCAGCTCGTCGACGAACGGCGCGAACATCCGGCTGACGTCGCGCGCGGTGGTGGCCGGGTCCTGGCCGGGCAGCAGGGCGTGGCTGATCGCCAGCCGGACGAGCGACTCGGCCAGCAGCCGCGCGTCGGCGGCGCCGACCTGCGGCCACACCTCGGGGATCAGCCTCGCGACCCGCTCGCTCGCCAGCCCCTGACCGAGACCGGTGAGCAACCGGTGCAGTTCGCCGCCCTCGGCGTCGTTGACGATCAGCTGCACGACCGGCTCGTCGGACGCCAGCTTCAGGAACAGGTCGAACGCGATGCGCAGCGCGCGGTGCGCGTCGTCGGCGTTGGCCCGGACCGCCTCGGTGACCTGGCCGACGAGGCTCTCGATCTCGCGGGTGATGTAGGCCTCTACCAGCGCGGCGCGCGACCCGAACTCGTTGTATAGCGTCTGCCGGCTGACCCCGGCTGCCGTGGCGACGTCGGACATCGTGGTGGCCGACCAGCCGCGCGACCGGACGAGGTCCTCGACGGCGGTGATCACCGTCGCGCGCAGCAGGGTGCGCGCGGCGGCCGGGTACGGCACCCGCGCGGCGGGGAGTGGCTCGGACGTCATGGCCGCCTCGCCGGGCTGCCGTCGGCGGGGACGAAGTCGAGCTTCTCGCGTACTCCGCAGTCCGGGCAGCACCAGTCGTCCGGGACGGCCGGCCACGGCGTGCCGGCCGGGAAGCCCTCGCGCGGTTCCCCGGCCGCTTCGTCGTACACGTAGTCGCAGACCTCGCACCGGTAACGCGCCATGGCCGGATCTTCTCAGGCCGCCGGTGCCGCGGACGACGACGCTGCCGGTGCGCCGTACCTGGCGAGGACGCTTGCCCGCCTGCGCGGCTGGATGTTCGCGAGCGTGACGTCACCGCCGTAATGCGCGAGCACCCGCTTGTCCATGACGCGGCGCCACAACGGCGGGAAGTATGCGAGCACGATCATCGCCGCGTAGCCGGCCGGCAGCTGCGGGGAGTCCGCGAAGTGCCGCAGGGCCTGGTAGCGGCGCGTCGGGTTGGCGTGGTGGTCACTGTGCCGCTGGAGGTGGTACAGGAACAGGTTCGTGGTCAGGTGGTTGTTGTTCCAGCTGTGCCGCGGCGTCACCCGCTCGAAGCGGCCGTTGGGCAGCGTCGCGCGCAGCAGCCCGTAGTGCTCGAGGTAGTTGACCGCCTCGAGCAGGCTGAAGGCGAGCACCGCCTGCAGCAGCAGGTACGGCAGGACCCCGACGCCGAACAGCACGACCAGCACGGCCCACAGCGCGACGGTCATCGCCCAGGCGTTGAGGACGTCGTTGCGCAAGGTCCAGCTGCGCTTGCCCATCCGGCGCAGCCGATTCGTCTCCAGCCGCCAGCCGTTGCGCACGCTGCCCACGACGGTGCGCGGCCAGAAACCCCAGAACGACTCACCGAGCCGGCTGGACGCCGGGTCGTCCGGCGTGGCGACGCGGACGTGGTGGCCTCGGTTGTGCTCGATGAAGAAGTGCCCGTACCCGCACGGGGCGAGTGCGATGCGGGCGAACCAGCGCTCGAGGTGTTCCTTCTTGTGGCCGAGTTCGTGCGCGGTGTTGATGGCGATGCCGTTCAGCATGCCGAGTGTGGTGGCGATGCCGAGCCTGTCGACGACTGCGAGACCGCCGCTGCGGGTCATCAGCCAGAGGCCGACGAACAGGGTGAGGAGCTGGAACGGCAGGAACAGGTAGGTGATCCAGCGGTAGTAGCGGTCTTGCTCGAGCCAGGCGACGACGTCCTCGGGCGCGTTGCTGGCGTCGTCGCCGATCAACACGTCGAGCAATGGGATCAGCAGGTACACGACCATCGGGCCGATCCACCAGAACAGGCCGAGGCCGGTGGCGTTGACCAGGCCCCAGCCCGCGAACATGAACAACGGAACGACCGTGCCGAGCAGCCAGAGATATCGCTTGCGGTCGCGCCACGCCGGCCGCTCGCCGGTTGCCTCGGCCTGCCGGGACAGAGATCCCTCGCGCATCTAGGCCACCTCAGCTGGTTGACAGGGGACGCTTGCCAGTCCCGTTAGTTTACACGAAGATGCCAGCTGTAAAGGCGAACCGCAAGGGTCTTGCGGCGGAAAGTTCCGCGTTGCGCGTCTAGGCTTGGTCCGTGAGCGAGCGCAGCGAGCGAACAATTCGATGCAGGCTTCGCCGATCAAACGAGCGAAGCGAGGCTTGATCGTGCACAAGCGCATCTTCGGCATCGAGAACGAGTACGGCGTCACCTGCACGTTCCACGGCCAGCGGCGCCTGTCACCGGACGAGGTCGCTCGCTACCTGTTCCGCCGGGTCGTGTCGTGGGGCCGCTCGTCGAACGTCTTCCTCAAGAACGGCGCCCGGCTCTATCTCGATGTGGGCAGCCACCCCGAGTACGCCACGCCCGAGTGCGACTCGCTGGAGAGCCTGGTGGCGCACGACAAGGCCGGCGAGCGGGTGCTCGAGGGGCTCGTCGTCGATGCCGAGAAGCGGCTGCACGACGAGGGCATCGCCGGCGACATCTACCTGTTCAAGAACAACACCGACTCGGCCGGCAACTCCTACGGCTGCCATGAGAACTACCTCGTCGGCCGGCACGGCGAGTTCAGCAGGCTCGCGGACGTCCTCATCCCGTTCCTCGTCACCCGGCAGTTGATCTGTGGCGCCGGCAAGGTGCTGCAGACCCCGCGCGGTGCGGTCTACTGCGTCAGCCAGCGCGCCGAGCACATCTGGGAGGGCGTGTCCTCGGCCACCACCCGCAGCCGTCCGATCATCAACACCCGCGACGAGCCGCACGCCGACGCCGAGCGCTACCGCCGGCTGCACGTCATCGTCGGCGACTCGAACATGAACGAGGCCACCACGCTACTGAAGGTCGGGTCGGCCGACCTCGTGCTCCGGATGATCGAGCACGGCGTGACGTTCCGCGACCTCAGCCTCGAGAACCCCATTCGCGCCATCCGCGAGATCAGCCACGACCTCACCGGCACCCGCCCGGTGCGCCTGGCGGCCGGGCGCAGCGCGTCCGCTCTCGATATCCAGCGCGAGTACTACACCCGGGCCGTGGACTTCGCGGCCCGCAACGGCGAGGACGCCGCGGTCAAGCGGGTGCTGGAACTGTGGGGCCGCACCCTCGACGCCGTCGAGCAGCAGGACCTCTCGCTCATCGACCGGGAGATCGACTGGGCCACGAAGTACCAGCTCATCGAGCGCTACCGCGCCAAGCACGACCTGCCGCTGTCCTCCCCTCGCGTGGCGCAACTCGACCTCGCCTACCACGACATCTCGCGGACCCGCGGGCTGTACTACCTGCTCCAGTCGCGCCGGGCCGTCGAGCGGGTGGTCTCCGACCTCGCGATCTTCGAGGCGAAGAGCGTTCCGCCGCAGACCACGCGAGCCAAACTGCGCGGCGACTTCATCCGCCGGGCCCAGGAGCGGCGCCGCGACTTCACCGTCGACTGGGTGCACCTCAAGCTCAACGACCAGGCCCAGCGAACCGTGCTGTGCAAGGACCCGTATCGCAGCGTCGACGAGCGGGTGGAGAAGCTCATCGCGTCGATGTGACGGGCTGGCCCGATCTGCAAGGATCGAACACATGAGCAGTGCTTCGACCTCCTCGCGCGCCACCACGCGCAAGGGGCGCGGGGGCATTAGTTTCGAGGACATGGCCGCCCGGCGCGCAGAACGCCTCGTCAACCTGGTCATCTGCCTGCTCTCGACGCGCCAGTTCCTGACCGCCGAGCGGATCCGCGACGCCGTCCCCGGTTACGAGGCGGCCGACGGCGCGAAGGCGACCGACGAGGCGTTCAAGCGGATGTTCGAACGGGACAAGGCGGAGCTTCGCGAGCTGGGCATCCCGCTCGAGACCGGCCGCAACAGTCACTTCGACGGCGAGGACGGCTACCGCATCCGGCGTGGCGACTACGAGCTGCCGGCCATCGAGTTCGACGCCGCCGAGGCCGCTGCGGTCGGGCTCGCGGCGCGGCTGTGGCAGTCGGCCACGCTCGGCGAGGCCGCGCGGTCGGCGCTGATCAAGCTGCGGGCGGCCGGCACCGAAGTACGCGCCGCCGACGCGCCGGGCGCGGTGCCGGTGCTCGACGCCAGTGACCCGAGCCTGCCGCCGTTGCTCGACGCCGCCCGCACCGCCACCGCCGTCCAGTTCGAGTACCTGAAGTCCGGCGCCAGTGCGCCCGAGCTGCGCACGCTCGAGCCGTGGGGGGTGCTGTCGTGGCGGCGGCGCTGGTACGTCGCCGGCTTCGACCGCGACCGCGCCGAGCCGCGCAGCTTCCGGCTCTCCCGCATCGTCGGCGCGGTCGAGACGCTGGGCCAGCAGGCCGCTTTCGATCGTCCGGAGAAGGTCGACCTCATCGAGCTGGTGTCCGGTCGCGGGCCGGGTGACGACCGGCTCGCGCTGGTGCGGGTCACCGGTTCCGGGGCCGGGCAACTTCGGCGCATCGCGCAGTCCGAGGTCGACGGCGTGCTGACGATCAGCTTCATCGAGACCCAGGTGCTCGCGCGCATCATCGCCGGTGCCGGATCGCATGCGCATGCACTCGAGCCGGCCGACCTCGTGACCGCGGTGGTCGATCGGCTACGCGCCTCGGCGGGGCAGGCCTGATGGCGACGGCCAACGAGGAGCGGCTGCCCCGGCTGCTCGCGCTCGTCCCGTACCTGCAGGCCCGGCCGGGCATCGACGTGGCGCGGGCGGCCGCCGACTTCGGGGTCACCGAGGCGCAGCTGCGCCGCGACCTGACCCTGCTGTGGATGTGCGGCCTGCCGGGGCACGGGCCCGGCGACCTGATCGACATCTCGTTCGAGGGCGAGACGGTTTCGGTGATCTTCGACGCCGGCATGTCGCGACCGCTGCGGCTCACCGCCGAAGAGGCGCTGGCGCTGGTCGTGGCACTGCGCACGCTCGCCGAGACACCAGGGCTCGCCGACTCCGACGCCGTGCAGCGCGCGCTGGCGAAGGTCGAGGCGGCCGCGGGCGGCGCGGTCGACGACTCGACCGTCGCCGTGGCGCTCGACCACACCCAGCGGCTGCTGCCGTTGCTGCAGCGCTCGATCGACGAGCGGCGCGCGCTGCGGATGCGCTACTACAGCGCCTCGCGCGACGAGACCGGCGAGCGGACCGTCGACCCGGTCCGGCTCTTCGAGGCGGACGGCCGGAACTATCTCGAGGCGTGGTGCCGGCAGGCGGAGGGCATGCGGGTGTTCCGTCTCGACCGCATGGAGGACGTCGTCGTGCTCGACGAACCGGCCGTCGTGCCCGCGGACGCCCAGGTCCGCGACCTGACCGAAGGGGTGTTCCATCCCGCGTCCGAGCATCTGCTCGTCGACCTGCGGCTGGGCCGTGCCTACGCGTGGGTCGCGGACTACTACCCGGCGGAGGACGTCACTGACGAGGGTGGCGAGGTGCGGGTCAGCCTGCGGGTCGCCGATCCGGGCTGGGTCCGCTCCCTCGTGCTCGGCTCGGCGGGCCAGGTCGAGGTTCTCTCGCCCGACTGGCTCGCTGAAGGCGTCCGCGCCGAGGCTGCGCGCGCGCTCGCCGGCTATGCCGCGAAGTAAAGTCTCCTGCATGAGCTGGGTGCCGATCGGGGCGTGGGGGGCGGCCCTCTTGATCGCGGTCGTGCTGCTCGGCTTCTGCGCCTACGAGGTGAACTGGAAGGCCGAGCGGTTGCGTCGCGATCTCGGCAAGCTGCAGACGGACGCCGACCGGCTCGTCGAACTGCGCGGTGCGCTCGCCGCGGCCCAGGAACGCATCGCTGCCACCGGCCTTCGGTGAGCTGTGCGCATCATCCCGGGACGGCTGCGGAGCCGTTCCAAGAACCCCGAGGGCCGGATGCCGGTCCTCGATCACCTGCGCGAGCTGCGCCGCCGGCTGATCTTCATGGTGCTGATCGTCGCGGCCGGGGCCGTCCTGGGTTGGATCCTGTACCCGCACCTGCTCGAGTTCCTGAAGAGGCCGTACTGCTCCGTGCCGGCGAAGTACCGCTACGTGCCGCCGG
Organism: uncultured Actinomycetota bacterium; assembly: GCA_963797455.1. GTDB lineage: Bacteria > Actinomycetota > Actinomycetes > Mycobacteriales > Jatrophihabitantaceae > Jatrophihabitans. The sequence continues at coordinate 91,928 of CAWCPK010000005.1, forward strand.
GACATCCTAAGGACTGCGTGCTCATCTATCACGGCGTCCTCGACGGATTCACGACCCGGCTGAAGGTCTCCGCCATCGCCGGGGCGGTGTTCACCGGGCCGCTCTGGCTGTACCAGATCTGGGCATTCATCACCCCTGGGCTGCGCGCGAACGAACGCAAGTACACGATCGGGTTCATCATCAGCTCGACGGTGCTGTTCGTCGCCGGCATGGCGCTGGCCTTCACGGTGCTCTACAAGGGCCTGCGCGTCGTCCTCGAGATCTCCGGAGCCGGCACGGCCGCGCTGCTGACGATCAACGACTACATCGCGTTCGTCACCCTCATGCTCGTCGTCTTCGGGAGCGCGTTCGAGCTCCCGCTGCTCGTCGTGATGGCCAATCTCGCCGGCGTGCTGCCGGCGACGCTCCTGCGCAAGTCGCAGCGCGTGGCGATCTTCCTGATCTTCCTGTTCGCGGCGATCGCGACGCCGACGACCGATCCGTTCACGATGTGCGCGATGGCCATTCCGATGGTCGTGCTCTTCGAGGCGGCCTTCGGCTTCGCGGTCGTCCACGACCGGCGCAAGGCGCGCCGCCTCGATGCGGAACGCGCCGAGGCGCACCTCGACGACACCACGCCGTCGGAGGTCGACGCGATCCCGCAAAGCCTCGACTGGTCGGACTCTACGTAGTGTTGAGGTATGTCGTCGCCGAGTGAGCGCTACGTCGCCGCCCGGCGACGAGCGGCGCGTCCGGTGCTCACCGACTTCCGCGCCGGCTACTCGTTCGAACTCGATCCGTTCCAGGACGAGGCGTGCGCGGCGCTCGAGGACGGCTACTCGGTGCTCGTGTGCGCCCCGACCGGCGCCGGCAAGACGGTCGTCGGCGAGTTCGCCGTGCACCTCGCGCTCGCGGCGGGACAGAAATGCTTTTACACAACGCCGATCAAGGCGTTGTCCAACCAGAAGTACAACGACCTGGTGGCGCGCTACGGCGCGGCCAGGGTCGGGCTGCTGACCGGCGACACCGCCGTCAACGCGGACGCGCCGGTGATCGTGATGACCACCGAGGTGCTGCGCAACATGCTCTACGTCGGCAGCACGTCGCTCGCCGACCTGGGTTACGTGGTGATGGACGAGGTGCACTACCTGGGCGACCGGTTCCGCGGCGCCGTCTGGGAGGAAGTGATCATCCACCTCCCGGCGGCGATCCGGTTGGTCTCGCTGTCCGCGACGGTCTCCAACGCCGAGGAGTTCGGCGAGTGGCTGGTCACCGTCCGCGGCGAGACGCGGGTGATCGTGCACGAGGAGCGGCCCGTCCCGCTGTGGCAGCACGTGCTGGTCGGGTCCCGGATGTTCGACCTCTTCAGCTCCGCCGACGTCGGAATGGGCGGTGCGGACGGCCTGACGCTGGACGGCGCGCTGCTGCGGCACGTGGCCGAGCGGACCCGCTACCTGGACCCCGTCCCTGGCCGGCGCGGCGCCCGCCCCGGCCGAGGCTGGCGGCCACCGCGCCGGCCGGACGTCATCGCCCGGCTGGACAGCGAGGGACTGCTGCCGGCGATCACCTTCATCTTCAGCCGGGCGGGGTGCGACGCAGCGGTGCAGCAGTGCGTCCACGCCGGCATGTGGCTGACCACCGAGGACGAGCGCGCGGAGATCGACCGGCTCGTCGACGAGCTGACCGCGAACGTCGCGCCCGAGGATCTCGACGTGCTCGGTTACTGGGAATGGCGCGATGCCCTCCGCCGTGGCATCGCCGCGCACCACGCCGGGCTGATCCCGGCGTTCAAGCAGACCGTCGAGGAGCTGTTCGTGCGCGGCCTCGTCCGCGCGGTGTTCGCCACCGAGACCCTCGCCCTGGGGATCAACATGCCGGCGCGCACCGTCGTGCTCGAGCGCCTGACGAAGTTCAACGGCGAGACGCACGCCGACGTGACGCCGGGGGAGTACACCCAGCTGACGGGGCGCGCGGGGCGGCGCGGGATCGACATCGAGGGGCACGCGGTCGTCGTCTGGACACCCGAGGTCGATCCGCAGCGGGTCGCCGGCCTCGCTTCGACGCGGACCTACCCGCTGCGCTCGTCCTTCCGGCCGTCCTACAACATGGCCGTCAACCTGGTCGACCAGATGGGCCGGCCCGCGGCGCGGGATCTGCTCGAGTCGTCGTTCGCGCAGTTCCAGGCCGATCGCGCGGTCGCCGGCCTGCGTCGAGCAGATCCGCCGCAACGAGGATTCCGTGCGCGAGCTACGCGGAGCCGGATGAGTGCCACCTCGGCGACTTCGGGGAGTACGCGGCGGCTGCGCCGCACCCTCGGCGAGCGGGAGGCCGACGCTGGCCCGCGGGGGTGCCAGGACGCGCCGTGGTGCCGTGGCGCGCGTCGCTCGAGGAGCTGCAGCCGCGGCGACGTGATCCGCGTGCCGCGCGGCCGCCGCGCCGGCCTGGCCGTCGTGCTCGACCCGGAGTGCACCCGCACGACGACCCGCGCCCGCTGGTGCGTGACCGAGGCGCGCTGGTCGGGCGGCTCTCGCTCGTCGACTTCCCGAGCGCGGTGGACGTGGTGGGACGGTGAGGGTGCCGAAGCACGTCAACCACCGCTCGCCGCAGGAGCGCCGCGACCTCGCGTCGAGCATGCGCGCGCTCGGCGTCCCCGACGCCGCGCCGCCGCGCGGCGCGAATGCGGGCCCGGACGAGGACGTAGGAGTGCTGCGGCTGCGCCGGGAGCTGCGCGCGCATCCCTGCCACCAGTGCGCGGACCGCGAGCAGCACGCGCGGTGGGGTGAGCGGCACGCCGGCTGGCCCGCGAGAACGACGGGCTGCGCCGGCGCATCGAGGGCCGCACCGGGTCGCTCGGGCGCACCTTCGACCGCATCTGCGCGGCTGCTCGACGAGCGCGGCTACCTCAGCGCGGACGAGACCACGCCGGCCGGTCGCCAGCTGGCGCCGGATCTGGTCGGAGTCCGACCTGTCGTCGCGGAGTGCCTGCGCGCCGGCGTCTGGGACGGGCTGGACCCGGCGGAACTCGCGGCCGCCGCGTCGACGCTCGTCTACGAGCCGCGCCGCGACGAGACAGTGGTCGAGGCGATGCCCACCCCGGCGCCGTCGCGAGGCACTAGCCGCCACGGTGCGCATCTGGGCGGACCTCGCCGAGGACGAGGCCGATCTCGGGCTGCCGCGCAGTCGCGAACCACAACTCGGCTTCGTCTGGGCGCGCTACCGGTGGGCGCGGCAGGAGCGTCTTGACCGCGTCCTCATCGCCGCCTCCGAGCGCGGGACCGAACTTCGGCCGGTGACTTCATCCGGTGGTGCAAGCAGCTGCTGGACCTGCTCGACCAGATCGCCACCGCGCCCGGCCCGACTCCGGATGGCGCGTCGATCGCGAGCGTGGCCCGGGCGGCCGTGGCCGCGATCCGGCGCGGCGTCGTGGCGCAGAGCATGCAGCCCTGATCGTGAGCGGCGAGCCGGCCGTGTCGTCTTACGCCGTTCTCGGCGATTGGCAGTAGCGTGATCTCGCCGCCGGCCTGGTGGGTGCAGACGTGGCCCCGGACAGACGACAGATGAGGTGCGACAGATGACGTGAGACCGGCAACCCTGGCGACCAGGGCGGGCAGCAGTGGCCCCCGCCGGCGCCCCCGCCGCAGAGCTGGCCGCCGGCGCAGCCGCCGTCCGAAGAGGAGGACAGCGAGCCCGCGCCGTCCGCGAGCGCGCCGCCACCCGCCTACGCGCCGCCGCCCGGGTCCGGACCGCCACCTGGTTACGGAGCGCCGCCGGCGTACGGGTCGCCACCCGCAGAGCCGACGGCGGCTGCACCCCTGCCGCCCGATCCGACGGCGCCGAGCGCGGCGGATCGGCAGGACAGCGAGTCGAGCACCCAGGTGCTGCCGAACGTGCCCGCCGGCCCGGCACCTGCCTCGTTCGGCGCGCCCGGCTCGTACGGGCCGGCGCCGGCACCCACGCCCGACCAGCCGACCACGACCTTCGGTCCACCCGCCGGCGGCGCACCGCCGTACGGCGCGCCGAGCCAGCAGCCGGGCCAGCCCGGCTACGGCCAGCCCGGCTACGGCCAGCAGGGGTACGGCGGCATCAGCCAGCAGCCAGGCGAGCAGCAGGGCTATCAGCCGACCCAGGTGTTCGGCGCCGGTCTCGGTCAGGAGCAGTACGGGCAACCGACGCCGGCCGGCTACGGCCAGTCCGAGTACGGCCAGCCCACCTACGGCGCGCCCGCCGGATACGGCCAGCAGCCCGGCTACGGCCAGCAGCCCGGCTACGGCCAGCAGCCCGGCTACGGCCAGCCCGGCTACGGCCAGCCCGGCTACGGCCAGCAGCCCGGCTACGGCCAGCCCGGCTACGGCCAGCCCGGCTACGGCCAGCCCGGCTACGGCCACCCTCGGCCGCCGCCGCCGCGAAGAAGAAGAGCAGGAAAGGGCTGCTCGTCTCAGGTGCCGTAGTTCTGGTGATCGTCGCGGCGTTGGCCATCGGCAGCGTCCTGACCAAGAAGCCGGCGTCCTGGTACCCGAAGAAGCTCAGCCACACGGCCGTCGAGCGCTACATCACCAATACCCTGAGCGCGACGAACGTCAAGTGCAACGGCGGCAAGGACTTCACCCTGAAGAAAGCCGGTGACACGTTCACGTGCAGCGCGGCCGAGGGCAAGACCTTCACTGTGACGATCACCAACAAGGACGGCCACTACACAGTTGGTTAGTCAGCCGAGCGTCTTCGCGATCGCCTTCTGCAGCCGATCGACCGAACTCCGCACGCCGAGGGTGCCGGCCAGCTCGTCGAGTTCGCCGGCGTCTCGCGGTTTCAGGTAGAGCGCGTCGTCGATGTCGTCGAGCGGCACGTCCAGCCGGCCGCGCACCGCGGCGGGGGCGACTGCGAGGTAGTCCCTGGCCATCCGGACCTTGCCCGCCGCACCCGCCGGGAACCCGTCGTCGCCGACGAGTGCGGCCTCGACGATCTCCTCGGTGCTGCCGAACCGGTTCACCAGCGCGGCCGCCGTCTTCTCGCCGACGCCCGGCACGCCGGGCAGCCCGTCGCTCGGGTCGCCGCGCAAGTATCGCGAAGTCGGCGTAGTGCTCGGCCGGCACGCCGTACTTCGCGAGCACCGCGGCGGGCCCCATCGTCGCCGAGCTTCGCGATTCCCTTGCCGGTGTAGAGGACGGTCACCCGGTCGGATGCGAGCGCGAGCAGGTCGCGGTCGCCGGCTCACGATCTCGACGGGTCGTTGTCGCGGTGCGCGAGCGTGGCCATCACGTCGTCGGCCTCGAAGCCGTCCGCGCCGCTGCACGCGAGGCCGAACGCGCCGAGCACGCGAGCAGCGGCGGGATCTGCGGCGGCGAGCGACGGCCGGGATCTCCTCACCGCCGTCCTTCGCCACCCGGTGCGCCTTGTAGGACGGGACGAGCGCGACGCGGAACGCCGGCCGCCAGTCGAGGTCGAGGCACGCCACCCATCGCGTCGGGCGACGCCGCTCGATCAGTGCGGCAGACATGTCGAGGAAACCGCGGATCGCGTTGACGGCCGGCCGTCCGGGGCGCGTGATCGACTCGGGAAGCGCGTAGAAAGCGCGGAAGTACAGGTTGGCCGCGTCGACCAGCATCAGGCTCACGGTTCGACTTGCGGGCGGGTGCCGGTACTTCCCGCGGACGACCAGCTCGGTCGGCCATCACGCCGCGCCGGGTCGCGGCCGTTCGTCGGGATCGTCGGCGATCAGCGCAGCAGCCGCGTCGTGATGTCCGAGCGCCTGCTCGGCGACCGGTTGGCGCATCGTCGAGAGGTCCATCAGCTCCGAGAAAGCGGCTGGCCGTCGAAACCGATCACCGCGACGTCCTCCGGCACGCGCAGCCCGGCTCGCGGATCTCGCGCAGCGCGCCGTAGGCCATCTCGTCGCTCTCCGCGAAGATCGCGGTGGGCCGGTCGGGCAGCGCGAGCAGCCGGCGGGTCGCCGCGGCGCCGCCCTCCGACGGTGAAGTGGCCCGGTGGTCGAGCTCCGGGTCCGGGTCGATACCCACGGCGCTGCAGCGCGTCGCGGTAGCCGTCACGGCGCTGTGAGCGGCGGCGTGAAGGCCATCGGGTCGTCGGTGTCGCCGCCGATCAGCGCGATCCGCCGGTGTCCGCAGTGACAGCAGGTGTTCCACCGCGACCCGGGAGGACGCGACATCGTCGATGCGGGCGGACAGGAAGCCCTCCCGTTCCAGCCCGAGCAGCCCGACCGGGCGGTTGAAGTCGGTGAGCAGCGTCGAACTCCGCGTCGTCGAGGACGAGACTGGCGACCAGCACCCCGTCGACCCGCTTGCGCAGCGGCATGGCGTCGAAAAACGTGCTGCGGCCGGCCTCGGATCGCCGAGGTTGTAGAGCAACAGGTCGAAGCGCTCGAGCCGCAGCGCCGTCTCGACGGTCGCGATCACCTCGCGAAGAACCACCGGTTGACGAACGGGACCACCAGCCCGATGGTCGTCGGTGCGGCCGCTCGCCAGCCGGGCCGCGAACGGCGAGGCGACGTAGTCGAGTTCGGCGGCGGCGGCGAGCACCCGGTCGCGGGTGGCCGCGGCGACGTCCGGCAAGCCGCGCAGGGCGCGGGAGACGGTCGCGATCGAGACGCCCGCGAGACGCGCGACGTCCTCGATGCTCGCGACCAGTGCCCTCCTCCGGCCGGTGCCGTGTAAACGCTACCGCCGCCGCGATGCAAGATTCCGGGGTGCGCAGGAAGCCGGGCCGGGTGCAACTGTCCCGGGCTGCGGGGTGGCGGCTGCCGCCCGGCGCGGTGTCGGTGGCCTACCCGACCAAGTGGGCCAATCCGTTCCGGCCGCCCGCCCGCACCCCGGCGGCCAACGCCGCCGCGCTGGACCGGTACCGGCAGCACCTCGCCGGGCATCCGGAGCTGGTCGAGGCCGCCCGCACCGAACTGGCCGGCAAGGACCTCGCCTGCTGGTGCGCGCCGGAGCTGCCCTGCCACGCCGACCTGCTGCTGGTCATCGCGGCCGGCGGGTCGGTCTGACGTGCGCACGCTCTACCGCAACGGCCGGGTGGACACCCCGGCGGCCCGGGCCGCCACCGCGCTGCTCGTCGACGGCCCGGCGATCGCCTGGGTGGGCGACGAGGACCGCGCGGCCGAGCAGACCGGAGCGCGCACGGTCGACCTCGGCGGCGCGCGCGTCGCGCCGGCCTTCGTCGACGCGCACGTGCACGCTGACCTCCACCGGGCTGGCCCTGACCGGCCTCGACCTGCGTCCCGCCGAATCACTGGCCGAGGCGCTCGCCGCGATCGAGCGCGCCGCCCGCGCCGCGCGCGGCCGCCCGGTCCTCGGCAGCGGCTGGGACGAGACGGGTTGGCCGGAGCAGCGCGCCCCGACCGCCCGCGAGCTGGACCGCGCGTCCTACGGCGAGCGTCGTGTACCTCGCCCGGGTCGACGTGCACTCGGCGCTCGTCTCGTCCGCGCTCATGGCCGCTGTGCCGGGCCTGGTGGACCGGGCCGGGTTCGGGCCGGACGGGTGGCAGCGCGGCCCCGCGCACGACGCCGTGCGCGCCGCGGCGCTCGCCCTGGTCACGCCCGCGCAGCGCCGGGACGCGCAACTGGCCGCCCTGCGCCGCGCGGCGGCGCTCGGTATCGCGTGCGTGCACGAGATGGCCGGCCCGGTGATCTCGAGCGCCGACGACCTCGCCGCGCTGCTCGCGCCGGCGGACTCCGACGGCCCGCTGCCCGAGGTGATCGGCTACTGGGCCGAGTTGTTCGGCATCGACACCGCGCGCGAGCTGGGCGCGATCGGCGCGGCGGGGGATCTGTTCTGCGACGGCTCGCTCGGTTCGCACACCGCCGCGCTGACCGCCCCCTACGCCGACCGCCCGGACACCCGGGGCGAGCTGCGCTTCGCCACTGATGACGTCGCGGAGCACATCGTGCAGTGTGCCGGGACGGGGCTGCAGGCGGGCTTCCACGCGATCGGTGACGCCGCCGTCGACCAGGTGCTCGACGCGTTCGACCTGGCGGCCGCGCGGCTCGGCCGGCCGGTGGGGGCCGGACACCGGATCGAGCACGCCGAGTACGTGCGCGACGTGCCGCGGCTGGCCGCGAGCGGGCTCGTCGCGTCGATGCAGCCGTGCTTCGATGCCCTGTGGGGTGGTCCGGACGGGATGTACGCCCAGCGCCTCGGCCCCGGTCGCGCCGGCGAGCTCAACCGGTTCGCCGAGCTGGCCGCGGCCGGGGTGCCGCTCGCCTTCGGCTCGGACGCGCCGGTCACCGAGCTGGGTCCTTGGGCGGCCGTGCGCGCGGCGGCCGAGCCGTCCGACCCGGCCGCCGCGATCAGCACCGCGGCCGCCTTCGCGGCGCACACCCGGGCGGCTGGCGGGCCGCGGGCCGGCCCGGCGAGGGGGTGCTGACACCCGGCGCGCCGGCAACCTTCGCGGTCTGGCGCCGGGAGGAGTGCCTGACCACGGTGCGCCGCGGCGTCCCGATCTTCGGCGACCCGGGCTGACGGCGCCCGACCCTCAGTACGCTGCCCGGATGTCGAGCGAGCCGGTCACCTGCGCTGCCCGAACTGCGGCGCACCGCTCGAGCTGGTCGGCGGTGCCTGCCGGTGGTGCCACGAGCACGTCACGGTGCCGGCCGGTCCCTCGGCGACCGGCGGCAGCGGCTTCGACCCGCGGTCGCCGAGCTTGATCCGGTCGTGACCCTCCGGGAATTCGACCCCTGCGTCGAGTGGTCGATTTCCCCGCGAGTGGTCGCGGAATCGCCGACCACTCGACGACTGATCGACCGCTCAACGGGGTGGCGGATACTGGGCGGGTGCGTGCCCCTCGCGACCCGGCGTTCCGCGCGCGGTGGGCCGCGCTCCTCGCGATCGCGGGCGGGCTCGCCGGCGTGCTCGCGTTCCCGCGGTTCGGGTTCTGGCCGGCTCGCGTTCGTCAGCGTGGCCATGCTCTCGGTGGCGGTGGACGGGCGCCGGCCCGTACCGGCGCCTGGCTCGGCTACCTCTACGGCCGGCGTTCCTGCTTCCGCTGCTGCACTGGACCGGCGTCTACGTCGGCCCCGGTCCCTGGCTGATCTTGTGCGCCGCCTTCGCCGGCGTTCTTCGCGGTGCTCGGCGCGGTCCTGCCGGTACTCGCCCGGCTGCCGGCGCACCGTCGTGGGCCGGTGCCGCGTGGGTGCTGCAGGAGGCGCTGCGCGACCGGCTGCCCTTCGGCGGGTTCCCGTGGGGCCGGCTGGCGTTCAGCCAGGCCGAGTCACCGCTGCGCTGGTTCGCCGCGCTGGGCGGCGCCCCTTGGTCACGTTCGTCGTCGCGGTGGGCGGCGGCGGCCTGGCGCACGCCGCGCTGACTCGCATCGCTCTGGCCGCTGCGCGCCCGTGGCCGCACGTGTGCGTTGGCGGGGGGGCGGGCGTGCGCCGTGCGGTGGGCTTGCCGTCGTGCTCGGCGCCCGTCCTCGGCGCGGTGCTGGCCTGGCCGCCGGCTCCGGACAGCGGCGGCCGGAGCGAGACCATCGCGGTCATCCAGGGCGGGCTGCCCGAGGAAGGGCTCGCGATTCGAGGACCGCGCCCAGCAGGTGCTCGACAACCACGTCGCGGCAGACGTTGAGCCTGGCGGCCGAGATCGACGCCGGGACGGTGCCGCGCCCGGATCTGGTGATCTGGCCGGAGAACGCGTCCGACGTCGATCCGTTCGTCGACGCGCGGCGCCTACGGCAAGATCGACCAGGCGGTCAAGGCGGTCGGCGCGCCGGTGCTCGTCGGCGCGATCCTGCAGGGGCCGGGCGCGGACCATCGCCGCAACGTCGGGATCATGTGGTCGCCCTCCACCGGGCCGGGGGAGCAGCTACATCAAGCGGCACCCGGTGCCGTTCGCGGAGTACATCCCGCTTCGCGCGATCTCCGAACGGGTCAGCTCGTACGCGAAGACGGTGACGCAGGACATGGTCGCGGGCACCGGCAACGGCCTGCTGCGCGGCGGGCCGGTGCCGATCGGCGACGTCATCTGCTTCGAGGTCGCCTACGACGGCCTGGTGCGCTCGTCCGTCTCCGCGGGCGCCCAACTGCTCGTCGTGCAGACCAACAACGCGACGTTCGGGCACACGGCCGAGACGTACCAGCAGCTCGCAATGAGCCAGCTGCGCGCCGTCGAGACCGGCCGGACGGTGGTCCAGGCGGCGACCACCGGCAAGTCGGCGATCATCGGTCCGGACGGCACGTGTCCGCGACGAGTCGGGCGCGCTGTTCGAGCAGCGCCATCCTCGTGGACACCGTCCCGGTGCGCACCGCCACTACGCTGGCGGTCCGGGTCGGCGCCGTGCCTGAGTACATCCTGGCCGCGCTCGCGCGTGCTCGGCGCTCGCTGCCGTGGTCGGTCGCTGATCGGCGCGCCGGCGCGCCGGGCCGAAGCGCCGAAGGTGACAGTCGAAGACCCGCGAAGAGGAGATGGTGCCGAGCATGAGCGGCCGGTCGACCGCGAGTGCTCGTGATCATCCCGACCTACGACGAGCGCGAGAACATCGAGCGGATCGTCGACCGGGTGCTCACCGCGGTCCCGGACGCGCACGTCCTCGTCGTCGACGACGGCAGCCCGGACGGCACCGGCAAGACTGGCCGACGCGATGGCCGACGACGACCAGCGAGTCCACGTCCTGCACCGCGCCGCCAAGGCCGGGCTGGGCGCGGCGTACATCGCCGGCTTCGACTGGGGGCTGGCGAGCGGCTACGACGTGCTGGTCGAGATGGACGCCGACGGGTCGCACGCCCCGGAACAGCTGCCCCGCCTGCTCGGCGCCCTGGAGCACGCTGACGTCGTGCTCGGGTCGCGCTGGGTACCGGGCGGCGCCGTCGTGAACTGGCCGCGCCGGCGCAAGCTGCTCTCGCGCGGCGGCAACGTCTACACCCGGATGGCGCTCGGGATCGGCCTGCACGACGCCACCGGCGGGTACCGCGCCTACCGGCGCGCGGCGCTGGAGGGCATCGACTACGCCGGCGTCGCTTCCCAGGGATACTGCTTCCAGGTCGATCTTGCCCGGCGCGCCCTCGACGGCGGCTACCGGGTCGTCGAGGTGCCGATCACCTTCGTCGAACGCGAGCGCGGCGAATCGAAGATGAGCGGCGAGATCGTGCGCGAGGCGTTCTGGCGGGTGACGCAATGGGGCGCCGCCTACCGAGGCGGCCAGCTCCGCGCGGCGGTCCGGCGCCGGCGCTCATCGCGACTTTGACCCTCTCATGTGCGCCGGAGGGCTCCGTTGGCGCACCTGGCGGGGTCAAAGTCGCGGAAACGACAACGCCCCCGGAGTGTTCCCGGGGGCGTTGCGTCGTTGGGTCGATCAGGCGGACTTGGTGCCGCGCCGGGCCCGCAACACGTCGAGCCGCTCGGCCAGTACCTCTTCGAGGTCGGCGATCGTGCGGCGCTCCATGAGCATGTCCCAGTGCGTACGAGGAGCCTTGACCTTCTTGGCCTCCGGCTCCGGGCCGTCGATGAGCTGTGCCGCCGTACCGTCGAGGCGGCACTCCCACGTGGTGGGAATCTCCGCCTCTTCGGAGAACGGGACACTGAACTCGTGTCCACGGGCGCACCGGTACGCGGCAACGTTGCGCGGCGCCGGCTCGGCGCCGTACTCGGTTTCGTAGCTGATCGCGCCCAGCCGACTGCCCCGTAGCGTGCGATCTGCCATAGTGGGCACCTCCCGGACGTCGTCTATCGGTGTGAATAGGGTGTTATGGCTCCCAACGAGCGAGCCCAATCAATGATTCCCACATGGTCGGCGCCCTGACCCGATAGCGCTCGTCGGGCTCAGTGCCGTGCCAGGCCGCGCGTCAGCAGGAAGGGCCTTGCATGAACGACGATCGGCAGCACATCCGGTTACCTGAGCCCGAAGCGATGGCGCTGCAGCTCACCGCCGGCCGCGCGCTGCTGTCGGCCGCGATCATGGTTGCCCCCGTCGTCTCGGCCCGGCTGCTCGGCGCCGACACCGCGACCGCGAACCGAGTCACCTGGCTGACCCGGATGACCGCGGTGCGCGACGGCGCCCTCGGCGTCGGCGGCGCGCTGGCGACCCGGCGCGGCGGCGCGGCGGCGACGCCATGGCTCCTGGGCGGTGCGGTGTCCGATGCCGTGGACGCGATCGTCATCGCGCGTGCCATCAAGCAGGGCCGGGTAAAGGGCGTGCTCCCCGCCGCGGTCGTGCCGTTGGGCGCAGTGTGCGCGGCCGCAGGGTTCGTCACCGCGATGCGGATGCGCGGCCGCTGATCTCGTGCAGTCAAGTGCGCGCCGGCCATTGCCCGCGGGCGAGCAGCAGGTCGCGGAGGACGTCGGCGCGGTCGGTCATGATGCCGTCCACGCCCAGCTCGAGCAGCCGGATCATCTCGGCCGGGTCGTTCACCGTCCAGGCGTGGACGGGCACCCCGATGGCGTGCGCAGCCGCGAGGTAGCGCGCGTCCACGAACACCCGGCGCCCGATGCGGGCCGGGACCTGCGCGCATCGCCCGGCCAGACCCGCCCCGCGCCCGCGCGCCGATGCCCAGAGCCGGAGCCGGAGCGCCGCGAGCGGGCCGAGCGGGGTGCACAGCCGCGGTCCGAGCTCCGCCCGGATCGCTGCGATGCGGCGCGTGGAGAACGCACCGACGCACACCCGATCGAGGCTGCCGGTGCGCCGGATCGCTTCGACGGTCGCCAGGACGCCACGGTCAGCCTTCACGTCGAGGTTGATGCGGACGTCCGGCCACGCGGCCAGCAGGTCGGTGAGCGGCGGGATCGGCTCGCTGCCGCCGATGCGCGCCCGGCGCACGACCGCCCACGGCAGGTCGGCGATCCGCCCGTGGCGGTCGGTCACGCGACCCAGGGTCGCGTCGTGGAACGCGAGCGCGACCCCATCGGCGGTGACCCGGACGTCCGTCTCGAGGTAGCGATAGCCGAGCGCGACGGCTGCCTCGAACGCGGCCATCGAGTTCTCCGTGTTCCCGGTGCCGCCCGGCACGTACCCGCGGTGCGCGAACCCGATGGGTGGGGCGGCGTCCAGGAAGCCGATCACCCACCCATCCTGCCCGGGTTGGTCAGCTCTTCTCGACGTTGGTGATGTACAGCTGGCCGTCGGACTCCTTCGTGACGGTCACCGCGAGGTGCGTCGCGCCGTCGACGCTCGTGAACCGGTACGTCGACCCGCTCGAACCGTTCGGCGCGAACAGCCCGGAACCACTGGCCGCCAAGCTGGCCGTCAGCGTCCTCGGCACCGAGTTCTGGTAGACGCAGGCCTGCGCCACATCGGTCTCGCCCAACTCCGCCGCGCCGACGTAGGCAAGGGCGACGGTCGAGGCGTCGGAGAGGTAGCTGCACGGGTTCGTCAGACCGCTCGGGATGGACGGCAGATCGCTGATCGGCGGGATGCTGATGGGCGGGATGCCGGAGATCGAGGGGATGGACGGCAGGCCCGAGATCGACGGCACCGACGAGGCGGTGGGTTGGGGGAAGCCGTTCGTGCCGGTCCTGCTGAAGCACACCTTCCACTTGCCGCCCTCTTTGACGACCGGGAGCGGAGCGGTCTGGGACTTGCTCTCGCCCGAAGTCTTGACGGTGACCACGACCGTGGCCGTGTCGCCCTTCTCGGTCACGTCGCCGATCGAGTACGTCTCGACTCGGCCGCCCGACGAGATCTGGCTGGCGTAACCCGACTTGTTGTCCGCCGCGCAGAGGACATTCTTCGCGGCTGCGACGTCGTTGTTCTTGCTTGCGTCCAGGAGTTTCTTGACGGCGTCCTTCGGGGTGGACGCGCTCGCGCTGCTGCCGGAGAAGAGGAAGTATCCGCCGACGCCCAACGCGACGAGCAGCACGACGACCAGCGACACCAACAGGCCCTTACGCCGCCCGCCTCCTCCAGCACCGCCGCCGACGGGGGTTCCGGGGTACTGCGGCGGCGTGCCCGCCCCACCGAACTGCGCCGGTGCGCCCGGCTGGCCGTACTGGGGCGCGCCGGGGTACTGCGGTTGCCCGTAACCCGGCTGCTGGCCGTAACCCGGCTGCTGGCCGTAACCCGGCTGCTGGCCGTAGGGCGGCGGTTGCTGGCCGTAGTCCGGCTGGCCGGGCTGCTGCCCGTACGGAGGTTGCTGCGGATAACCCGGCTGACCGGGCGGCTGGCCGGGCGGCGGAGCCTGTCCGTAGGACGGCTGATCGCTGTACGGCGGCTGCTGCCCGTACTCGGGGCCACCCTGGCCCGGATAGCCCTGATCGCTCATGGACGCGTACCTCCTGGTGTTCGGGCGCGATTCATCGTTCGGGCAGCAAGGAGCGCCGTCAAGGCCTACGTGATACGACTTGCGGACATACCGGGTCAGCCCGCCCGTTGGTGCAGGTCCACCCGTCGAGGCCCCTTACAGGAAGATGTCGGGCCGCAGATCGTCCTCGCTGCCGCCGCCGGCGCGATAGCCACTCAGATCCGTGACACCGGCGTCGGACAGCACGTCGTCGTCGATGAACGTGTTGCCGGTGCACTCTCGTGCCGGGCGGATCAGGATCTCGTACGCCGCGTCGGCCACGATCTCCGGCCGGCGCGAGACGGCGACCGCGGCGTCGCCGCCGAGCAGGTTCTGCACCGCGGCGGTCGCGATGATCGTGCGCGGCCACAGGCAGTTGGCGGCGATGCCGTCCGCGCGTCGTGACTCGGCGACGCCGAGGGTCAACATCGTCATCGCGTACTTGCTCACCGTGTACGGCGCGTGCGCGGCAAGCCACTTGCGGTCCATGTTCAGCGGTGGCGAGAGGGTGAGGACGTGCGGATTGGCCGACTTGACGAGATGCGGTAGCGCGAGGCTGGTGAGCACGAACGTGCCGCGCGCGTTGATGTCGAGCATCAGGTCGTAGCGTTTGGCCGAGAGCTCGCCGATGTTCGCGAGGTTGATTGCCGAGGCGTTGTTGACGACGATGTCGATGCCGCCGAAGCGCTCGACCGTGCGGGCGACCGCGGCAGCGACCGAGTCGTCGTCGCGGACATCGCCCAGCATCGGGAGCGCGGTGCCGCCCGCGGCCTCGATCTGCTCGGCGGCGGTGTGGATCGTGCCGGGCAGCCGCGCATCGGGTTGATCGGTCTTGGCGAGGATCGCGACGTTCGCGCCGTCCCGGGCGGCCCGGACCGCGATCGCCAACCCGATGCCGCGGCTGCCGCCGGACATGATCATCGTCCTGCCGGCCAGGGAGCTGGTCATGTCGGAAACCTATCCGTCACAGCCGGTGCAGCTGCACGGGCAGGCCGTCCTTGGGCCGGGGCAGCGAGACCCAGTCGATCGGCATCCGGTACCCGGGCTCGACGCTGAGCCGGGAGCGCTGCAGCAGCTGGTGCATCGTGGCCTTGATCTCCATGCCGCCGAAATACATCCCGATGCACTTGTGGATGCCGTTGCCGAACGGCAGGTAGGCATACCGGTGGACCTTGTCCTCGCGGCGGTGCTCGGCGAAGCGCTCCGGGTCGAAGAGCTCCGGCTCCGGCCACAGTTCCGGCAGGTGATGCAGCCCCCACAGATGCACCGCCAGGTACGCGCCGGCCGGCACCCGGTAGCCGAGCAGTTCGGTCTCGCGGCTGGCGCGCCTGGTGACGCCCGGGACCGGCGTCACCAGACGCATCGACTCCTTCATCACCAGGTCGAGCGACGTGAGCTGATCGAGGTCGGCGTAGCTGATGGGACCGGCGCCGAGCGCGCGCGACTCCGCGCGGCAGCGCTCCTGCCACTCGGGGTAGCGCGCGAGGTAGTAGGCCATCGTGGTCAGCGTGCTGGTGGACGTGTCGTGCGCGGCCATCAGCAGGAAGATCATGTGGTTGACGATGTCGTCGTCGCTGAAGCTCTCGCCGTCCTCGCTGCACACGTGGCACAACGCGCTGAGCAGATCGTTTCCGTCGCCCGCCCGGTGCTCGGCGATGCGCGGCCGGAGGTAGTTCTCCAGCACGCGCCGCCCGGCGAGGCCCCGCGACCAGCGCAGGCCTGGCACGGGGAACCGGACGAAGGCGGTCGCGGCGCGGACGGTGTCGGAGAACGCGCGGTTCACGCGCGCCGACTCCGCGCCGATCTCGTCGGCCATGAAGGTGCGGGTCGCGACGTCGAGGGTGAGCTGCTTGATCGCGGGGTAGCAGCGCAGCGTGCCGCTGGGCCAGCCGGCCAGGCCTTCGGCGATCGTCTCGTTCATCGGCTCGAGGTATCCGGCGAGCCGCTGCGAGGTGAACGCCTCCTGCATGATTCGCCGGTGCCGGTGATGCTCCTGGCCGTCGAGCAGCATGAGGCCGCGGTGGAAGAACGGGCCGATCAGCAGCGTCCAGCCGCTGGCGTCGAAGACCCGGTCACGGTCCTGCAGCACCGCGCCGCAGGCGTCCGGCCCCTCGACGTTGACCCAGGTCTGACCCACGGCCTTCGTCCATGAGAGCGGTCCGTACTTCTCGTACCACTCGTGCGTCGCGGTCATCTTGCCGCTCGCGAACTTGAGGCTGTTGCCGATCAACGGCAGGCCACGCTCGCCGGGCAGCGCCTTCGCGACCGCCGCCGAGCGTTCCTGGATCGTCATCCGATCACCTCGATCAGGTTGCCTGGTGACCTTCCCGACCATAGTGTGAT
Organism: uncultured Actinomycetota bacterium; assembly: GCA_963797455.1. Taxonomy (GTDB): domain Bacteria; phylum Actinomycetota; class Actinomycetes; order Mycobacteriales; family Jatrophihabitantaceae; genus Jatrophihabitans. The sequence continues at coordinate 108,466 of CAWCPK010000005.1, forward strand.
AACGACCGTTGTCAATGTTCCAAATCTGGGAACAGCCAGTTCGTGGGAGCAGCCGTGACCGTCAGCCGCGCCTATCGGGGTGTCCCTGCCGACGAACGCAGAGCCCAGCGGCGGAGCGCGCTGATCGAGACCGCACTCGACTGCCTGCACGCCGACGGCATCGCGGGCGTCAGCGTGCGGTCGGTCTGTGCGCGAGCGCGGCTCACGCCGCGCTACTTCTACGAGAGCTTCGCGGACCTCGATCGACTCCTGCTGGCCTCCGTCGACGCGGTGGTGGACGAGGTCGCCCAGCGTGCGCTCGAGGCGCTGGCCGCGGCCCCGCCGGAGGTCGCGGCGCAGGTGCGCGCCGCCATCGACGCGGGGTACGGGGTGGTCGCGACCGACCCGCGCAAGGCCAACGCGTTGTTGGTCGCCGCGTCGGGGCACGGGCCGCTACGCGAACGCCGGCACAAGCTGGTCACCGACTACGCGGACCTGATCATCGACGGGTTGCCGCTGCTGAACGGGCTCAGCATCCAGGGCCGGCGTGCCGCGCGCGCGATGGCCCTGTTCGTGATGGGCGGGTCCGCTGACGTAATCGAAGCGGTGCTCTCGGGACGGCTGCGCATGTCGCGCACCCAGCTCGTCGACCAGCTGACCGCGATGTGGCTCCACGTGCTCACCAATGTCGAACCTGCCGGGCGGGACAGGTGAGGGTGCCCCGCCCGGCATTGGTCCGCACGTCAGCGCGTGATCCGGAACTCGAAGCTCCGGCCGCCTTGGACCACGTCGTGCACCAGTGTCGCGCCGCTGGACTGCTGGCTGCCCCTGGTGAACAGGTCGATCTCAGCGCGCAACTGGTCGTTGCGCGGGGCAGAGGCGAGTTGGGCGAGCAGGCCGTCGAAGGAACTCGGTGCGGCGCTCGAGGTGCCGACGTCGCCGAACCCGGGCTCGCCGTCACTGTTCTGGCCGACGTCCAGCGCGCCGAACGCGCCGACCCGAGCGGACGGCACCTTGACGTGCACCATCACGACCTTCGAGCCGAACGCGTTGCGCCGCGAGTTCAGCGTCACGCGCAGCGCGACGGTCGAACCTGCCCTGGCCTTGATGACCGAAGAGGCGACGAGCCTGGTGTAGGTCGCGCCGCTCTTGCGCTCGACCTTGCCGACCGAGAACGCCCGGTTCACCGGGTCCATCGCGGTCGCGATCCTGACCGAGTCGACAGTGACGTCGGTGAAGTCGTTCCCGATGATCGCCGCCACGTCGTCGTACATCTCGAAGACCGACTCGAAGGAGATGTCGTCAGGTGACGCGAACCGGTTGGTGCGCACCAGCGTGAACGGCTCGCCGCCGGCCGTGGTGCCGTCGATGATCACGTGAACCAGCGACGAACCCTGCCCGGCCCGGTCGAAGACCCGGTCCTGGTTGGCCAGCTCGGCCAGCGCGGTGGCGTCGGGCAGGAAGTCGGGGACGCTGACGTAGGTGTCACCGGTCCGGGTGCTGCCGTCGGTCATGGAAACGACGCTGTGCACCAGTGTGGTGTCCGGCAGCTGCCCGAGCAGGCCGCTGATGCCGGCCATGTGGTCCCCGTCGATCACGCCGACCGGACCCGTCGGGTTGGACACCTTGAAGGGGGCCGAGACCGGGTCCTCCTGGATGTAGATCGCGTCCGCGCCGTGCATCGTCATGCTGGACGCCCCGGTCCAGTTGAACGGGTGCCCGAACCCGACGACCTGGCCGTCGCAGACCATCGTCGTGGTGCCGGTGCCGACCGCGGAGAAATCGCCGTAGGACATCGACGCGGCCAGGTTGCTGCCGGCGAAGATCTCGTCGTCGGCCGGTGCGAGCGGCGCGGCACCGGCCCGGTAGAGCCGTACGTCGGGCAGGTTCATCAGCGACGTGGCCTTGCTGAGCCGCGAGCTGTTCGCCATGCCGGAGACGCTCATCGGCAGCGGCAGCCGGCGCAGCCCCTCGGTGGCCTCGCTCGGCGTGGCCAGCCCCTCGGTAACCAGCCGCTGCTGCGTCAGCTGCGGCAGGGTGACGTCCCGGGTACGGGCCATGAGGCGAGCGGACACGGCCGGCGCACTGCCGTCGATGAGCGCCTTCATGTCCGCGGCCGGCGTGACGCCGGCGACCGGCGAGGGGCCGTACGCGAGCCCGTAGGAGACCGCGCCGATGAGGCGGTCGTCGGCGGCGTACACCGGGGAGCCGCTCATCCCGGCCCAGATGCCGCCTACCCGGTCGATCTCGGTCGAGGTGAGCCGGACCATGATCAGGTCGAGACCGGGTGCGATGCCGTCCTGGACGACCCCGAGCACCTCACCGGTGAACGTGTCGGGTGTGTTGCCGGATGAGACGGTGAGGCCGTCGACCGGCTGGTGCGCGGTCAGCTCGGCGACCGGGTAGGCCGCGGGACACGCCGCCGCCTCGGGGCTCGGCACGGAATGGGCCGGCGTGGCGAGCACGGTCGTGGCAGCGGCCGTGAGGCCGACCACGGCCGCGAGAACCCGCACGCGCGGGCGTCTGGAGGTACGGAAGAACATGGGTTCAGCCTCTTGTCGGCAGGTGGCGCTGGGCCACAGGAAATGCGCCGTCCGGATGTGGACGCTCGGAGACTATGCCGAGACTGTCCCGATTCCGGATGCCGATCGGCCCGGTTCGTTCGGGTCCTTGGTCACGAGGCGCGGGCTCGCGGGTCCGGACGACGGCCGCACCGCGGTCCTCGGAACGGATCAAGCAGGCCTGGCGTGACGGCGTCGGTGACCGCCAGCGCCTCGGGACCGTCGACGTCAGGGACCTCGTAACCCTGCCTGCCCGCCGCCGTCGTCGCGGTGAGCGTCACCAGCCCGGCACGGCGCTGGAACCAGCTGTTGCGCAGATTCCAGCCGATGACCGCGCCGCACTCGACGACGGCGAGTTGCCTGGTCAGCGAGCCGTGCCCGGTGACCAGCCGACCGTCGGTGACGGCGTGGCCGAGGTTGCGGTAGCGGTCGAAGCCGAGCGGCGCGGCGGTGGCCAGTGCGCCGGCGCCGAGGACGAGCAGCCAGGCCGGAGCGCCGATCGCCCACGCCGCGGTGGCCGCCGCGCCCAGCAGCACCCCACCCACGAGCGCGCGGGTCAATCGGCGTCGCCGGGCCGCGCGGCCGTGCGGGCGGAGCGGGGCCGTCAGCGCGGCCGATCCGTCGATGACCTCGGTGGCGACGGACAGCGCCGCGGCGCGCGGAGCCGGTGGCAGCAGCACCTCGCCGCCGCGTTCGGCCCCTCGCCCGGTGCGCAGCCCGGTGGCGACGGCACCGGTGCGAGCCGCGCCGACCGCGCGCAGCAGCAGCGGTTCGGAGATCGCGACGCCGACGAGGCGTCGGCGCTCGATACTCGTCGCGCGGGTGGTGAGCAGGCCGCGCGTCACCTGCAGGGTGTCGCCGGGGTGGCGCACCAGCCGGAAGTTCCAGAAGGACAGGACGTAGCCGGCGGTGGACGTGATCGCGACGAACAGCACCATGGCCGTGAGGACGACGAGCACCTCGGCGGGGGTCGGCATCGCGCGCAGTGTCTGCGCCACCGAGCGCAACGGCCCGGATCGCGTCAGGTCGACGCCCGACTCACCCTGGACCCGCCAGTAGAACCCCCAGACGACGACGCCGGTGACGAGTCCGGAGAGGGTGAACGGCGCGTAGCGGATCCACCGACGGTCGAGCCGGGCGAGTTCGCGCGCCTCGCGCACCTCGAGCGCGGGTTCGTCGTGCTTGGTCAGGTCGGGGACCCGCCGGTGCAGCAGGTCGCCGCGCAGTGCCGTGGCGGTGTCCAGCGGCAGGCCGTCGAGGACGATGCGGCCCCCGCCGTGGCGATCGTTCGTCCCGGTGCCGATGACGACACGGGCCAGCCCGAGCAACCGGTGCAGCGGATGCGCGGTGACGTCGACGGTGCGGATGCGATCCCGCGCGGTCGTGACCGTCCTGCGGCGCAGCAGGCCGTGCCGCAGCTGGACGGAGTCCGGTGTGATGCGCAGCCGGGTCGTGAACCACCGGCTCAGCGACGCGGCGGCGACCAGTGCGGTCGCGGCGAGCCCCCAGTAGTGGTTGCCCTGGGCGGTGCCGGCCAGGAAGACACCCACCAGTGCGGGCAGCGCCCGCGCGACTTCGACGATGGGATGTACGAGCAGCATCCGGGGGTGGAGTCGATGCCAGGTGGCGTCCTCGATCGCGGCCGGCGGACCGGCGGGCAGGTCGCGAGTGGGTGCGGTCACGTCGCGTCGCCGCCGGCTTGCTGCGCACGCTCGGTGAGCCACGCGACGGTGCTGTCCGCGACGGCGCGGTCGAGCGCGTGGATCTTGAGCGGGCCCTTGGCGGACGCAGTGGTGACCGTGACGTTGGCGAGGCCGAACAGCTGCTCGAACGGGCCGCGCTGCGTGTCGACGGTCTGCACCCTGGCGATCGGCGCGATCCGGCGCTCCTGGTTGAACCAGCCGGATTGGGTGTACACGGCGGTGTCGGTGATCTCCCAGCGGTGCACGCGGTAACGCCATTGCGGCATGAGCAGGAGGTGCGCGAGCGCGAGGGTGCTGGTGATCGCGGCGACGGTGATCCGCGCCGAGTCGGGGACATCGCCGACGAGGATCGCGGTCTCGACGGCGCCGACGACCACCCAGCCGGGCAGCGCCCGCACCGTCCAGTAGGCCCGCGCCTTGCGGCTGACCAGGTGCGCCGGTGCGCGCAACTCGACGTCGATCATGTCTCCATGGTCTCTGGCGGGCGCAAGTTACGGCAGCGCCGCCATCTGGGGGACCGGCGATGACAGTTGTCACGTGGTGGGTGCAAGACTGCCGCATGTGAGCGACCGAAATGTCCTGGGCGGCGATCTCGAGGAGTGCGGCACCGATCCGGTGACCGGCTTCTACCGGGACGGCTGCTGCACGAGCGGGCCAGAGGACCTCGGCAGCCATACCGTCTGCGCCGTCGTCACCCGCGAGTTCCTCGTCCACCAGCGGACGGTCGGCAACGACCTGTCGACGCCGCGCCCGGAGTACGCCTTCCCGGGGCTGCAGCCCGGCGACCGCTGGTGCGTGGTCGCGCCTCGATGGTTGCAGGCCCACGAGGACGGGGTGGCCTGCCCGGTCGTGCTCGCCGCGACCAACGAGCGCGCGCTGTCGGTGGTGCCGCTGGAGACACTGCGCGCGTATGCCGTGGACGTGCCGACCGATCCGGGCGCACTCGGCTGATCAGGCTAGGTACCGAGCTGGGTGATCTGGACGCTCTCCGTCCACGCGAGCCGGCCCTTCGCGGAACTGGTGGCGGCGCTGCCCTCGATGCGCTCGTACTCCTCGAACGTGAGGCGAAGCGGTTTCGTGTTTCCGGCAGGCAGCACGACGTTCGCCTTCCACGTGACGAAGTCGGTCTTCGACGAGGTCGCCGTTGCGGTCATGGTGATCGTGTTCCGGTACCCGGTCGGCCCGGTGGCGCGATCCCACGCGAGGGCGTCGTCGTCGATCCGGTTGTCGCGCTCCTCCACGATGACGACGATGTGGTTCGCACGCGTCGAGGACGACGTGGCCCGCGGCGAGCGGCCGGTGATGGTCACGGCTCGGGCAGTGGTGCCGGTGCCGGTGATCGTGAGGTGCCGGTCGGGCGCGAGCTGCGCGTAGTCGGCGAGGACCACGCGCGACAGGTGCGCGCCGGGGATCGAGAACGGCTGGTAGCGCGCCAGCGCGAGCCGGATGAACGGCGTGTAGGTCGTGAGCGGCCTGCCGGCCGGGTCGGTGACCTGGATGTCGCAGTACCAGAGCCCTCGCGTGGTGTCGTAGCCGACGTCGTGTCCGGCCACGTCCACCAACGTCGCGGACTCCTCGATGCTGAGCGCGCCGTTCGAGGTCCCCTTCGTCGCGAGCGGGAAGCAGGCCGGGGTCGGCTGACCAGGCAGCTTCGTGCTCGACTTGAACACCGGGTCGAAGCCCCACTGGGTGACGTACGGGGCGATGGCGCTCTTCGGCAGCGTGCCGTGGTCGCCGGATCTCGGGTGCCAGCACACCACGCCGAGCCGCTCCTCGGCGCCGGTCGACCACCACGGCCGATTCAGGTAGACGCGTAACCCGCCGCCGGTCCGCGCGACCGAGGTGGTCGTGGCCTTGCGCTTGTAGATCGGCACCACGTACAGGACGTCCGGCGCTTTCGGGCGCGCGGAGTTGAGCACGTGCATGTTGCGGGTCTTGTCCGCAGCCGGGTCCGAGAAGGTGTGGATCGTGGGCCCGACGTAGGAGAACTCGACGACGCCGGTGATTCCGGCGCCGTTGAACTCGGCGTTCGCCAGCACCTGGATCGTGCCCTGGGTGGCGGTGTCCGGGTTCGCGCCGTTGAGGTTCGGGTCCTCGACCACGACGTAGTCGCCCGGTGTCGGCGCGGGCGCGTCGACGTCGGTGCCGGCCGGAGCCGGGGTGAGCTTGTGGGAGCGCGGCTGCCCGTCGACGGTCCAGCGCAGGGTCAGCTGCACGGTGCTGCCCTCGAACGGCACGCCCGGCATCACCGGCCCCGCCTTCAGGGTCGCGATCGGGTCCGGGCCGAGCGACAGGTCCTTCGCCTGCCGGAAATACTCGACGTAGAAGCTCGTCGCGGTGCCCCGGTAGGTGATCCGGCGGAACTTCGTGTCGCCGAACTCGTGCTTGGCCGCCAGGTTCTGCGCGTCGGGGGTGCGCACGATGTTCGCGTGCGAGTCCGGCGCCCAGCCGCCACCGCCGCGGGTCGGTTCGATGCTGAACGCGTGCGCGGCGAAGGGCTGCGGGGTCACCGGGTCGCTGTTCGCGCCGGTGTCGATCGGCATGGTCCACGTGGCGGCTACGTCGACCCGTGCGGTGCTGCGCCGGCTGAACAGGATCGTTGCGCCCTGCGGGACGGCCTTCGTCCCCGTGAACGCCGCGTAGGTCTGGCCGATCGAGGTCTTGGTCGGATCGAGCAGGAGCACCGGCTGCTTCAGCGGTGTCCGTACGGCGTGGACGAACGTGACCTTGCGCCACGGCGTGAACATCCAGTGCTCGCCGGCCAGGATCTGGCTCAGCACCTCTTTGGTGCTCTTGTTGTGCGCCTTCGCGTAGTCCTCGATCCACTCCCACATCGCCATGATCGAGACGGCGGACCTGTTGATACCGCTGTTGACGAGCGTGCTGACCATCACGCCCTTGGCCAGCGTGAGGTCGAGCTCGGTGGTGACGTTGCCCGCGTTGGGATCGGTGACCTGTTCGGTCGACCAGTTGTTGTCGGTGCCACGTGAGAGCCGCACGCGCGCTGCTTGCAGGTTGGGCCAGCCCTTGTGCGCGGTGTCGAACGGCAGCGTCGCGGTGGTCAGTTTGAACGAGTTGATCGGCAGGTGACGGACGAGCGCGGCATGGCTGATCACCTCGGGCAGGTAGCTGATCGGCAGGTAGTCCGGGAACAGGAACGGGTTGGTCGTGCTGACCGGCTCGGTCGGAGCGAGCGGATCGGCGCCGGCGTCGATACCGGCCGCGTCCCGATTGGCGATGTCGTAGAAGACCGAGTCGTAGACCGACGGGTCCATCCGCTCGCCGGCGGTGGCGGAGTCGAAGGCGCCGTGCTGCTCAGCCATCGTCACCGACGTCTGCGGCGGCAGGAGCAGCCGCACGGTTGCGCCGTTGTCGAGATCGGTCTTGGCGTCGACCGTGGCGCTCTCGCTGCGGATGACGACGACTTCCTCTGAGTCACCGGGGCGCAGCATGGTCGGTGTCCAGGTGTCTGAGCTCAGCAACACCGCGCGCGGCGCGGGAATCGGCTCGAAGCGCAGGTGCCGAAGCTCGGGGCTGACGGCGATGCCGCTGTGCGGAGCCCGGTTGACGGGCAGGGCGTTGCCGGCGAGGTCGGCGGCGCGCGCCCGCAGCCGGTACTTGCGCCCGAAGCGCAGCCGGGGGAGCCGGTGGGCGTTGTTGGTCTTGCTCTCCGTCGTGCCGTCGGTGATCGTCCCGGGCACGTGCCAGTCGGTCGTGACCTCGAAGCCCTGGGAGCCGGGCGCCGACGGCGTGGTGCCGTAGAACGGCGTGCCGATGCGCGGCACGGCCATGCTCCACCCGTCCCAGCGGCTGAGGGTCTCTTGGAGGTAGAGGTCGGCAGCTGGGCCGGGGTGGCCTTTGGCGGTCGTCGGGGACGGGACGACGGTGTCCTCCTCGAGGACCGTCAGCGGGGTGGCGCCGGTGACGGTCACCGTGCCCTGCCGCCACATCAGCGAGCGCCAGATGCCGTCGTCCACGTCCAGCACGTCGAAGCGGTACCCGCGGATGAGGTCGTCCTCGTGCAGCGTCGGCGGGGTGGCCGAGCCGAACAGGCCGTCCTGGAGCCGCTTGGTCTGCCTCGCCAGCGCGGCCACCATCTGCGTCGCGCGTCCTGACCGCGCGATCGCGAATCCGCCGGTGCGCAGCGCCGGCAGGGCGTAGTTGTCCGGGGTGGTCGCGGTGAGCTTGCCCGCGCCGTTGCGGCTTCGGGTGACGTTGTTCGCGAATTGGATCGCCTTGGTGGCGGCACTGTCGTGATCGACCCGGACGACGCGGTAGAGGCTCGGGTCGCCGAGCTTGAGCATCTTGTTGATGTGATCGGTCTTCGCCGGGTCGAGCGGTGTCGCCCGGAAGACGCCCTTCGCCAGGTGTGCCTGCGTGTGGGGCGCCACGAAGTTGGTCGGCGTGCGGAACTTGGTGTGGTCGGCGGTGACCGACGCCACCGTGGTGATGCCGCCGGTCTGTTGCCAGGCGGCGATGGCGGCGGCCGGCATCGGGCCGGCCTTGATGTCGACCACGATGCCGAGCACCCGCAGCAGGGTGGGCAGGCTGCCGAGTCCGGCCACCATCTTGTGGAAGTCCCACTCCGGCGGCGGCGGTGACCCGGTGCGCGGGTTCGTCTTGGGCAGGTTGCGGTTCAGGAATCGCTGGTGCTGCAGGAACGCGAGCGACGTGGCCGCGCCTTCGACGCCGGTCGACGCGGCGATCGCGTCCAGTTTGTACGGGACGGCCTTCGATGCCGTCAGCGCGTCTTCGAGGGCCTTGTTCAGCTTCTTCTTGCGCGCCTCGCCGCTGCCCGGTATCCCGACCTCGCCACCCGCCAGGCGGGTCGCGTTGGTCTGCTGGAAGCCCATCGGTCCGAACGCCGACGCGCCGACGACGTCCGCGTACTTGGGGAAGGCCGTGGGCGAGCTGAACCCGAACCGGCCGTAGGCCGCATGCAGGGCGTCCACCACGTGCCCGACAGGCGCGGAGCGGATCTTGCGGTTGTCGAAGCCGTGGTAGACGAACGGCGTCACCGGCGTCGCAGCGGGAAACACGGTGCGGAACCTGGCGGCGTCGGCGAGGTGCGTCGCCGACGACGTGGACCGGGTACGGCGTGCCAGGGACGCTCTTCAGCGCCAGCTTCATCGTCGGCAGCACCGCCGCAAGCGTCTCCGGCCACGTCCGGCCGGCCGAGGCGCCGGGGTCTGCCCAATCGAGGTAGTCGCCCAGCTGCGCGGTGGCGGCATCGGAGTCGAGCCGCGGCGTGATGACCACGGAGAAGTTCAGGTAGGTGCCGGGCACGCCGTTGACCGGCGTGGTGCTCATCCCGAGCGGCAGCACGGTGAAGATCAGGTCCTGGCGATACGTGGCCATCAGACACCTACCCCGACGAGAGCGAACGACGTGCAGTACTGCGCCCACTCGTCCTTGCTCATCGACGTCTTGAAGTTGGTCGCCGGATCTGCGAGATCGGAGGCCGGCGTGGCGCTGGCGAGCGCCTTCCGGCGGCTGCCGGCAACATGTCCGCCGGGCGTCGCTGCCACGGTCGACGGGCCGGCGAACTCCTCGTGCACCGAGAAGCCGACGTCGAAACCGAAGAAGACGATGTGCACCGAGATGCTCATCTCCGCGTCGCCGGCGAGGGCGGACGAGCCGTCGGACGAGTGCTGGTACTCGAGTCCCAGATACAGCTCGACCGACACCGACACGAGGCCGAGGGCGGAGATCCCGCCGCTGGCCTTGACCCAGGCGGTGAGGTCGATGTCCTGGCCGCCGTCGTCGGCCTTCTCGCACTCGAAGTACACGCCGCCGGTGAGCGAGATCTGACCGCTCGCGACGCCGATGTCGACGTCGAAACCGAGCCCGAAGTCGAAGCTGAACTCCAGGAGTTCGACGCCGTCCGCGCCGATGCCGAGGCCGACGAACCCGCCGCCGGTGAAGATCATGATCTCGAGCTGGAACGGGTTCTCCCGCGAGCAGAATGCGAAGTCGAAGCGGACCGGGTCGCCGTTGTACGGGATCGCGACGCCGGCGCTGAACGCGAGGTTCTCCAGCGCGAACACGCCGACCGCGAGCGTCGGGATCGCCAGCGTGAGGGTCGCGGTGATCGCGCTGCCACTGGTGTCGACGGTGATGCCACTGCCGTCGAAGTTCAGCGCGTCGGCGAGCTGCTGCACGAACGAGAGAGCGCCCTTGAACGCCACGCCGCCGGTGCCCACGACGACGTCGACATCGGTCTTCTTGCCGGACTCGGAGCGGAAACTCAGGCTGTCGAACGGGATCTGGATGAAGAACTCGTCACCCGAGCCGAACAGGTCGAGTTCGAAGTCGCGGATCTCTCCGAGGACCGTCGAGGTCGAGTTCGCCGGGTGTTCGAGATCACTGATGATCACCGCGTGCAGGTCCATCGAGTTGTCGGCGTCGCCGGTCGGGACGAAGACGTCGATCTCCTGGCCGGCGATGGTGGGCCCGCCTGCCTGGATGCTCGGATGCCAGTCGAGCACCGTGACGATACGGTGCGGGTTGAACCGCTCGACGGAGGTCAGCTGCAGCGCCTGCGCGTTGTCGCCGTCGCCGAAGTCGACGTTGCCGAGGATCGTCGAGAGCTCGATGCCACCGAGCAGCTTCGCGTCCACGCCTTTGAAGATGGCCGCCGGATCGAACGCGCCCTGGACGAAGCCGGCGAGGGTGGGGTTGCCGGCGCCGTCCACGCTCGACAGTGGACCGATCTCGCGGGAGATGCCATCGACCCCGAGGTTGGGCGTCACCGCCCCGCCGCCCTTGTCGCTGCGGAACTTGACCGTGTGCCGGGTCGTCCCGTTCGCACGTCGGAAGAAGACGCCGCCCTTGTTGCCGCTGAACCCGTTGGCGAGGTAGTGCGCCGATTCGTACGCCATGGTCGTGGCGCCCAGCGTGTTGCCGGAGATCGTCGCGGCCTGCGGCAGCTGGACCGCGGCGGAGTGCAACGCGGGGAAGAACGCGGGCTGGCTTGTGTCGACCAGGTGCTGCGCGGAGGCCCCGTTCGGCTCTTCGACACCGAGTTGGAAGCTGGACAGCACCAGTTGGGTGTCGCCGGCCGCGGCGCTCGGGTCCTTCGGCTCGGCCACGCTGACCCGCTGGCCGTGCAGGCTCACCGTGGGGTAGTTCGGCTTGGCGGTGGTGCCGCGCCACTTCGCGAACACCTCGTCCATCAGGGTCCGCACGGCGGCGGTGTCGCCATAGGCGACGGTGTCGTCCACCCAGAGGACGGGGGTGCGCATGTCGATCGGGTCGCCGGCCCAGTCCGTCCCGCGGAAGTGGAACTTGAACGGTGCGCCGCCGAGCATCGGCTCGAACACCGACTCCTTGTTGGTCTGGATGTACGAGCCGTGCTTCTTCTTGGTGACGTAGCGCTTCGGCGCGGCGAGATCAGGAGTCACGAGGGTGAGCGCCTCGACGCTGGTGAACGGGATGTTGCGGCCCGCGTGCTTGACGCTGTCGCCGTCCGGGTAGGTCTTGACCGGCTGGGCGACGACGATGAACGTCTTCTGCCGCAGGTAGGCCCCGACCGCGCCGAACTTGTCGGCCGTGAACTCTCGCTCGGTCACCGTGACGAGCGAGGCCTTGTGGCCCCACGGGAACAGGTAGCCCTTGCGGACGATCCGCACATAACTGTCGCGGGCCTGCACCGTGCGCTGCCGCCAGGAGAGCAGGGACGAGTTGAAGTGCTTGCGCTTCGTGGAGTGCACCAGGTCCCAGTGCGCGTCGCAGTCCAGCCAGGCGCCGAGCGAGGTGAGCATGAGCCGGTCCACCGTGGCCGGCGACGGGATGAACGGCGTGCCGATCCTGGGCTTCGGACTGTCCGGGTCGGGGACGCGCTGGTACGGGCCGCCGTTCGCGTCCGTGGTGAAGTCCGATGACAGCCGGACGATGTCGTAGCGGTCGACGTAGCGCAGCGCCGAGGTGCGCTTGAAAGGCAGCTTGTCGTCGGCGATCTGGTTGTCGCTCAGGTTCCTCACGCTGAAGTCGTTCTCGAACGTCGGGTCGGTGCACCAGATCGCGCGGACGGTGCGCGTGTTGCGGTTGGTCTCGTCGACCTTCAGGAAGCCGAGGTCGCCGCTCACCGCGAACACCCGGGCGGCGAGGCGGGTGTGCCAGAGCTCGGTCCAGCCGTTGTGCGTCACTGGGCCGATCGCGTTGACGAACACCGTGGCGACCCGCGGGTCGATCTCGGCCGTGGCGAGGCGTGCCGGTGGCGAGATGATAAGGTTGTACGGCAGCTCGATCGCCGTCTCGAAGCCGGACGGTGCGCGCGGCGCTCCGATGCCCGGCGGCGCGTTGACGATCCGGTCGAACGGCGCGACCGCGTTCGGGACCACCGACAGTATGAGCTCCACCCAGTTGAGCAGGTCGGTCGAGTCGAGGGTGAGCGGCGTGGTGGCGGCGGGCTCGAGCAGGCTGTCCGGAAGTTGGTAGACGAGCCGGGTCGGCCCGGCGATCCGCGAGCCGACCGGTGGCTCCTCGACCGGCGAGTCCGTCGTCGGCTGCGAGATCGGGGCGTTCTTCTGGCTGGGCAGCGGGCTTTCCAGCGGGTAGGCGCGCTCGGCGACATGCATCGGTGCAGGGTCCGTGAGTGTCCCGAACAGCACGGACAGGAAGCAGTCGATGCCGTTCTGCTTCTTGGCCAGCGTCGGGGGGGACTTGGAGAAGTCGACGTCCACGTTGAAGAACGCGAGGGTGAGCAACAGTTGGTCCTGGGGTCGGCGGACGGTGACCGAGAACCCGAACGTGTCGGTTTGGATGTCCGGCGAGATCTGCTGGGCGAGCGCGTCCAGCAGATCCGGGTCGCCGGCGGCCGGGCCGAGGGCGCGCATGAGCGCCGCGCTGCCGAGCGCGGTGCCCGTCCAGCCGATGAACTTGCGCCGCGGTGTGCCCTGCACATTCTCGGTCACGATGCGGTACCTCCCTCGGTCTCGATTGCCTCGGTGATGCGCGTGTAGCGAAGACCGACGGCATCCCCGGCGGCCTTGAGGGCGTCCGCGGAGGGCGCTTCGAACAGCGTGAAACAGATCTCGTCCGCGGGCAGGAACCAGGTGCGGATGTGCCGGATGCGGGGGTCACCGTTGGCATGGACGGCGGCAGCCCGCTCGTCAGCGCGAGCGACGTCCTGGTCCGACGCCTCTGGGGCGTACCGCTCGACAACGAAAAGAGCCACCGCCGCACATACCCCCCACGTGCCACGAAACGTGGTCGAACGCTAGCGAGTCGGACCGGGTGTGCGTATCCGTAGAGTCCGCATGATTCACGGCGCGGTGCCGGTCTCGCCGAGCAGCCGGCTCAGCTCGACGCGCGAGCGCACCCCGAGCTTGCGATAGACGTGCTGGAGATGCGCCTCGACCGTCCGGACGCCGGTGAACAGCGTGCCGGCGATCTCGCGGGTGGTGTACCCCTCGGCCGCCAGGTCGGCCACCCGCCGCTCGGTGGCGGTCAGGGCGTCCGACGCCTGTGCGGGTGCGGGGCGGCCGGCCGCGCGCTCCAGCTCGTCGGCGCACCTCGCCGACCACACGGTGGCGCCGAGCCGGTCGAACAGGCCCTGCGCCTGCGTGAGCGACTCCCGGGCAAGCTTGCGGTGTCGCGCCCGACGGTGGATCTCGCCCGCCACCAGCAACGTGCGGGCGTGCTCGAACGGCATGGCCAGCGTGCCACTCGAGCTGACGGCCTCGGTGACCACCCGCTCCGCCGCCGGGAGGTCGGCGGCAGCCACGAGCAACAACGCCTCGCACCGGAGCGCGGTGGCCGCGGTCCAGGGTGATCCCGTCCGGGCGCTGGACCGCATCCGCTCCAGGAGCGCCCGCGCGCCGTCGACGTCGCGGGTGCGCGCCCGTGCCTCCAGCTCGAGCGGCAGGGTGCGGAGCAGGCCGGGTTCCACGAAGCCGGCGCGCAGTGCCTGGTCCGTGACGCCGCGGACGGCCTCCAATGCGCCCGGGGCGTCACCCCGCGAGAGCGCCAGCAGGCCGAGCGCCTCGGCCGCGAGCTGCGCGGGCAGGAACAACCCGACGCGACGGCAGACGTCCAGGGCCTCGGCCGCGTCGGATCGGGCGTCGGCGTCGCGACCCTGCGCGGCACGCAGGACGGCGCGGGCGGCGCACACGCTCGCGACACCGAACGGGTTGCCGGCCAGCTCGCTCGCGTGCCGACCGTCCTCCGCGTGCTGCTCGGCCAGCGACCAGTTGCCCGACCACGTCTCCAATCGCACGAGCAGCCAGGCCACGATCGGCAGGCATGCCTCGTTGCCGCGGTCGCGAGCCTCCGCCAGGTCGCGCTCGACCAGCTCGCGGGCCCGGTCGACGTCGCCGTAGTGGGCCAGCGCGACCGCGATCGTGTAGGTCGGGCTCTCCTCGACCGGTACCCGGATGCTGCCCGGCCCGGCGCGCAGCGCCCGGTCGACGAGATCGGCGCGCAGGCCCGCGCCGGAGGCATACCGGACGTAGGCGATCCCGGCGGCTGCCTGCGCGTCCAGGAACCGGTCGTCGAGGCGCTCGGCGAGTTCGGTGAACGCCGCCACGTGCACGGGCCCGGTGGCGGGGTCGCCCCCGTTGTAGGCCGCGAAGCCCAGCGCGAAATGGATCGCCATGCGCAGCGCGACGTCCTGCTGCCCCGTCTCGGCGAGGGCCTGTTCGAGTGTCGCCGTCCAGCCCGGCAGCGGCTCGCCACTGTGCCGGGCGTACTTGGCCAGCTGGAGCAGGAGGGCGGCCCGACCCGGTCCCGCCGGCTCGGCAGTGGCGAGCTGACCCACCAGCGCGCGAGCCCGACCCGGGTCGCCGGCGTCGAAGCGGAGCTCGGCAGCCGCGATCGTGCGTCGGCGCACCGCGCCGGCGAGGTCGGTCGGCGTCAGCGCGATCGCGAGGTCGGCGAGGTCGGCGGCCGTGTCGGAGGCACCGCGAAGCTGGGCCGTGCCCGCGGCGTTGTCGAGGGCCACGGCGACCCCTTCGTCGGGCCCGTCGGCGGCAAGAGCGCGATGCCGCGGGCTCGCGAGCTGAGGTTCGGCCACCTCGGCGAGCCGCGCATGCGTCGCGCGCAGCAGCCGCGGTGCGGCGTCGTCGATGAGCACGGAACGGAGCAGCGGATGCGTGAAGGTCACTTCGGCGTGGCCGGCCTCGACCACCCCCGCTTCGACGGCGGCGGCGAGATGCGAACGCGCGACATCCGGGTCGGGCGCGGCGGAGAAGACGATCTCCGGAGCCGAACCGGGGGCGAGCGCGGCGGTGAGAAGCACATCGCGGACCGGCCGCGCAAGGCGAGCAAGCCTGCGGTGCACGAGGCGGCGCAGCGTGTCGGGCACGGCCAGTTCGTCGTCGGCGCGCGTCACGCCGCCGCGGGCCAGCTGGCGGGCGAGCTCCATCGCGTAGTACGGGTTGCCGCCGGACGCCTCGTGGATGCGGACGAGCAGTCGATGGTTCGGAGCGAACTGGAGCCGCTCGGCGAGCAGTTCGCGGATCGCGCCCAAGGTCAGGGCGGCGGGGACGATCGTCTGCACCCGTTCGGCTGGGACGTCGTCGGTGGCGAGCCCGGGGAGCGTGCCGGCCTCGGTGCGCACCGTGGCGAGCAGCCCGACCGGCTCGGTGTCGAGCCGCCGGAGCCCGAAGGCGAGCACCCGCCGCGTGCTCGCGTCGAGCCAAGCCAGATCGTCCACCGCGATGAGCACCGGCGCGGAGACCGCGAGGGTGCGGAGTGCGGTGAGCGCCGCAGTGGCAACCGACCGTGGATCGGCGGGCGTGTCGCCGACGTCCGCACGGAGCAGGGCGACCAGCAGCGCGTGCCGCTGCGGACCGGGCAACCCGTCGATCACTGCGGTAGGCACGTCGTCGAACAGATCCCCGAGCCCGGCGAAGCCGAGCGCCGACTCCGGCTCGACCGGACGGGCGGACAGCACCGTGTACCCACGTGCCTCGGCCCGGGCCCGACCCTCGTCCCAGAGCAGCGTCTTCCCGACGCCGGACTCGCCGGTGATCAGGGCGACGCGGTGCGCGGCCCCGGGGTCGGGCAACCCGTCGAGGAATGCGTCGATTGCGCAGAGCTCGCCCATCCGCCCGAGCACACGCACAGCGGAATTCATCCTGCCCCCGTCGATTCCCCGCGTTCGGAGTAAATAGTGGGGGTTTGTGCCGGGAGATACCAGTCAGCGCCCGAAACTCACGGTTTCTCGTGCGGAAGTTGCCCGGAGGTGCAGCGCGATGCCCGGTTTGTTCGCATCCGCACGGTCCGCTCGCGCCGGGGCCGGTGGCTCACCAGCCGCGGTCGCGCCACTCGGTGAGGTGCGGGCGCTCGGTGCCGAGGGTCGAGTCGTCGCCGTGGCCCGGGTAGAACCACGTTTCGTCCGGCAGGACGTCGAACACCCGCGCCTCGACGTCGTCG
Organism: uncultured Actinomycetota bacterium; assembly: GCA_963797455.1. Classification (GTDB taxonomy): domain Bacteria; phylum Actinomycetota; class Actinomycetes; order Mycobacteriales; family Jatrophihabitantaceae; genus Jatrophihabitans. The sequence continues at coordinate 125,087 of CAWCPK010000005.1, forward strand.
ATCAGTGAGGTGAAGTCCTGCGGCGAGGTAGTGCGGCCCACGCCACCTGGGAACAGCGAGTCGCCGGTGAACAGGTGCGGCACGCCGGCCGGGTCGTGGTAGAGCACCGCGATCGAGCCGGGCGTGTGGCCGCGCAGCGCGATGATCGACATCGTGAGGTCGCCGACGGTTATCTGGTCGCCGTGCGCGAGTCGCTCGTCGACCGCCACGGGCAGCTCGTCCGCGTCGTCCACGCCCGCGTAGACCGCCGCGCCGGCGAACTCGACCGTCTCGGCCAGCGCCTGCCAGTGGTCGGCGTGTTTGTGCGTGGTCAGGATCGCCGACACCGGCTCGCCCTCGAACGTGACCAGCTCGCGCAGCCGGTCGGCCTCGTTCGCCGCGTCGACGAGCAGTCCCTCGTCGCTCTGCGTGCAGCGCAGCAGGTACGCGTTGTTGTTCATCGGGCCGACCGCGAGCTTGACGATCGTGAGCCCGGGCAATCGGCGCACGTCCGTCGGGCCGCCGACCGACACTTTCCCGGTGTAGCTGTCTGCGCGCATACCGAGAAAGCTAGTCGAAGATCGGTTCGAACTCCTCGGTCGGCGGGCCGGACGAGAGGTCGACGCGGGTGTCGGGCAGATCGCGCAGCACGGTCCCGATGTAGGACGCGACGGCGGCGCCGCGTCCGACGTCGTGGCCGCGCCGCTCGGACAGCAGCCAGCGATGCTCGCTGATCTCGTGGAACAGTTCGGCGTCGGGCAGCTTCACCCGCAACTCGGCCGGGACGAGCCCGAGCGTGCCGTAGAACTTCTGGTCCAGCCAGCCACGGGCGGCAGCGTCGTCGGGGATCGGCTCGCCGGTGCCGTCCTCCCACTTGGCCTTGAACCGCGCCAGGTCGCTCAGCAGGGTGCGCGCCTGGTTCTCCTGCACCCGCAGTCCGGTCAGCTCGAACAGGCGCCGCTGGTGGTGGCCGGCCTCGACGACCTGGGTGTCGTAGTGCAGCCGCAGCCCGTCCGGTTCGGTCTTGATCGTCAGCTCGGAGACGTCGAAACCCAGATCGTTGAGCCGGCGCAGCCGTCCGTTGATCCGGTAGTTCTCGCCGCGCGGCACGACGACGTCGTCGGTCAGCTCCAGCCACAGGCTCTCGTAGCGCGGCTGAAGCGAACGGACGGCTCCGATGACGTCGATCGATTCGCTCAGCAGCCCGGCGGCCTGTAGGTCGAACATCTCCCCGGCGATGTTCTCGGTCGCGATGTCGATGTCGTGGGAGCGCTGCCCGCGGGTGAGCCGCGGGTGCATCTCGCCGGTCTCGGCGTCGACGAGGTAGGCAGCGAGGGCGCCCGCGTCGCGCCGGAACAGCGTGTTCGACAGCGAGCAGTCGCCCCAGTAGAAGCCCGCGAGGTGCAGGCGGACGAACAGCCCGACCAGCGCGTCGAGCAGCCGGGTGCGCAGCTCGGGCAGGCTGCGTCCGGTGAACAGCGAGCGGTACGGCTGGGAGAACTGCAGATGCCGGGTGATGAGCAGCCCGCCCAGCTCCTCGCCGTCGTCGCTGCGGCGGTCGATGACCGTGCCGTACGCCTCGACGACGGGGACCGAGTGCTCGGCGAGCGCCCGCAGCAGGGTGTGCTCGCGCAGCACGAACCGGTCGGTGGCCTCCTTGACCGCGAACACCTCGCCGCCCACGTCGACGAACCGGACGAGATGCCGGGAGATGCCGCGCGGGACGTAGACGATCAGTTCCTCCGGCCAGTCGGCAAGGGGTACGTCGAACGGGAGCCCGATGAGCCCCGTGTTCGTGCCGACGGCCGTGAAGGCGTAGCTGCCCACGGTGCCCAGCCTATGGAACCCGGCGCCCGCCCGTGTGTGGCGTGCGTGCGTCAGGCGCCGATCGGCGTGTTGCGCGGAGGTAGTGCCCAGGGGTCGTATGCCGCTGCGGCCGAGGGTCGGCGTTCGCTGTCGCGGCTGCGTCGCCGCTGCGTGCTGTGCAGTCGCTGCGTGCTGTGCAGTCGCTGGGCGAAGGCGTGGATGGCGTGGTCGTGGTCGAGGCGGGTGCCGTCCCAGCGGGTGGTGGCGGCGTCGGGGGCGATGTCTGGGTGTTCGTCTTCGATCCTGGTGTCGTTGGTGGCGAGCGTTGTCGGATCGACACGGTGGGGGAGTTCGGTGCCGTCGGCGCGCAGGAACCGGAACCGGCCGTGGCCGAGGGTGCGGATGCGGTATTCGCCGTCGTGGTGGGCGTGGTGATGGGCTCGGCAGAGTAGGACGAGGTTGTCCAGGTCGGTGCGCCCGCCGTGCAGCCAATGCCACACATGATGGGCTTCGAGCCCGATGGTGCTGCCGCAGCCGGGGTGCGCGCAGCCGCCGTCACGTAGCAGCAGGGCGCGGAACTGCGTGCGGGTGACGAGGCGGTGTGAGCGGCCGAGGTTGAGCACGTTGTGCTGCTCGCTGGGGATCCCGAGTTCGGCTGGTCCGACTGGCTGCTCGGTGAGCACGGTGCGGATCCGGCCGGAGCACAGCAGCCGGTTGATCACCGCGTCTGGCAGCCCGGGTCCGTGCTCGATGCGGGCGTAGGGGCGGTGCCGGAGCGGTTCAGCTGAACCGCCTGCGGACACGCCGGCGAGTATCGCTCGAACCGCGGCGACTTGGTCGAGGTCGGTGCCGGTGGCCGCGGCGATCTCGGCGTCGCTGCGGCCCGCGGCCGATGATGTGCCGGGACGGGCGTGGCCCAGGCCGGGCGGTTCAGCTGAACCGCCTGCCTCCCGGTCGAGTGCGGGCACCGTGCGGGCTTGCTCGGGCGGGACGGCGGCGGCGTCGAGGTGGATGACGATGGCGGCGTACTCGTCGGCGCGCAGCGACGGCGCCGACCCGTCGGTTGAAAGGCTGGCGAGGGTGATCTCGGCCATCCGGGTCAGCGCCTCGGCGTGGCTGATGGCTTCGCGGCGGGCCAGCGTCTCGATCGCGGACTGCACCAGCGCCCCGTTGTGCGGATCCAGCGCGGCGGACAGGCCCCAGCGGGAGTCCGAGCGCCACCGGTGCGACAGCGTCTGCGGGTCGCAGTCTTTCGGGTCGCGGTTGTTGTCATCGACGCTGCGTAGCCCGCGCACGGTGTCCTCGAGCTGACCGACGCTGCCGTGCTCGGCCACCATCACCAGATCCGCCACGAGCGAGTCGTCGCCGAGTTCGGCGACCCGGCCGATCGCGCGGGCGTGGGAGTAGGAGGTCCGCCCGGCGGCCATCGCCTCGGCAAGGGCGGGATGAGTGGCCAGCGTGTGGGCTACCCGGACGTGATCGCGGGCGGTGCGCCGCGACAGGCCGCAGTAGTGCGACAGCCACCGTGCGGTGCTGGGCAGCCCGAAGCGGGCGCAGCCGGCGCGGGCGTCGAAGTCGGCGACCAGCAGCAACCAGCGGCAGGTCGCCGCGGCCAGCCGACCGGCCATCCCGACGATCCGCGAGCCCAGCTCGTCCACACTCAACGACTCGTCGGACACCCCGTCGGGCACGCGCGTGAGGATCGGCCGTCCAACCTCGAAAACCCCTGCAGCACAGGGCAATTCAGCAACAGTCATACCCGCGACGCTAGCCACGAGGTCCGACAATTCCC
>CAWCPK010000006.1:0-641840 GCA_963797455.1 uncultured Actinomycetota bacterium
CGGGCCGCAGTCTACGTGCGCGGGCTGGGCGCGGCCGGGCGGCACGTACCGTCGCCCTCCGGCCACTAGAGTCGACACCCAGTACACCGGCCGACGGAGGACACCATGACCACGCCGTCAGAACCGGACAGCGGCGAGCCCACCGAGGGCGTCGACCTCGGCAAGGGCGAGCCCGCGGGCGAGGCTGCGTTCGACCCGTACCGCTTCGGCAAGCCCGAGCACCCGATCCCGGCGGAGTACGCGCCGCCCGGCTACAGCGGACCGGTGACGCCGGCGCCGAGCCCCTACCCCGAGCCCGCTCCGTGGGCCGCACCGCCCGGCAGCCAGCCGGCCAACCCGTTCAGCAACCCGCCCGGCACTCCGTACGGGCCTTACGGGAACCCGCAACAGCCCTACCAGCCCCCGCACCCGTACCCGCCCGGGCAGTACGGACCGCCGCCACCGCCGTACCCCCTCTACGCGCAGCCGAAGGCCGGCAACGGCAAGGCGGTCGCCGCGCTCGTCCTCGGTATCGCGTCCGTCATCTTCTTCTGGCTCAGCTTGTTCGACGGGCTGTTCGTGGTCCTGGGGCTGGTCTTCTCGCTCATCGCGATGGGCGAGGCGAAGCGGCCGGGGGCGGGCGGCCGGGGGATGGCCGTGGCCGGGCTCGTGTGCTCTATCGTCGGGGCGCTGCTCGCCACCGTGTTCACCGTGTGGGCCGTCCACGTGGCGAATCAGTGCGGCGGCATCGACAACAAGGACTCGCCCGGTTGGAACGACTGCATCCGCAACCACCTGGGCTGACGCCGGCCGCTAGCCACCGCGCAGCGCGTGGGCGAACGGCAGGTTCCGCAGCACGGTGAACAGCACCGCGACGACGACAACCGTCGCGACGAGCGCGCGCGACTGCAGGTTGCGTGCGCGTCCGGTGCGCGCCCGCACCGCCCAGTCGACCCACCACACGAGGACGACCGGCAGCGCCGCCACGAGCAGCGCGTTGTACTGCAGTGCGGCGCCGAACTCCAGATGCGCCAGCGAGTCGGCCGAACGCAGGCCGCCGCACAGCGGACACCACGCGCCGGTGACGGCGTACAACGGGCACAACGGGACGTGCCGTTGCACCGGATCGAACGCGACGTCCGCCACGACCGCGGCGCTGACCAGGGCCGCCGCGCGGTACGGCGTGCTGCGCGCCGCCGTACAGGTCCGCTCGATGCCGACGAGCGCGCGCGAGGCCGTCACTTGCGAGTGACCACGACGTAGACGATGCCGATGATCAGCATCACGACGCTCAGGACGAGCCCGACCAGGGCGAGGTTTCGGCTCTGCTGCTGCGGTTCCCGCTTGCTCTGGTTCAGCGCGATCGCGCCACATACGATGCCGGCCGGTGAGAACAGGAACGCGAGAACGATCGACACGATCGCGAGCGTGTTCGCCGACGATGAACTCGGCGGCGGGTAGCCGTAGCCGGCACCTGGCGGCGGGTAGCCGTAGCCTGGCGGCGGGCCGTACGGCTGGGCACCCGGCATCGGCGGCGCTCCGACCGGCTGCTGGTACGGCGGCGCAGCCGGGTACGGCTGCTGCGCACCGAAGGCTGGCGGTGGCGGCCCGGCGCCCGGCTGGCCCACGGGCTGTTGCCCGTACGGCGGCTGGGGTGGTGGTTGCGGTCCGTACCCGGTTGGCAGGCCGCCGTCGGTTGGCTGAGACATTGGGCCCTCCTCGAGTCGTTTCGACTTCTCGGATCAAGACTTGCACGGTTCTTACCCGGAGCAACCAGGCAGGAAGTCCCGCATGGCTCGCGCCCGCCAGGCCTGGGACGACCACGGGCGGGCGCCCGCCCACCAGGCCGGCCGTGCGGCAGCACGCTCGTCCACATCCGCGCCGGGTGACTCGCTTTCGCCGCGATCATGCCGGATCATGGCCCGCGATGAGCGACGACCGGCCCGAGCCACAGGTTCCTGGGTACGCGCCCCCTCCGCCGACGCAGTACCCGCCGCCGTACCCGCCGTACCCGCCGGCCGGACAACAACAGCCGGGCCCGGCGTACGGCTATCCGACTTACCCCGAGGGCTATCCGCAGGGTTACCCGCAGGCCTACCCGTACTACGCGCCGCCCGGATACAACGCATACAACACCTCGCCGGCATACGGCCGGCCAGGCACCGTCATCGGCGCGGCGGTCCTCGCCTACGTCGTGGCCGGCTTGCTGATCCTCGCCGGCGTGATCCTGTTCTCCGGCGCATCGACGATCAACGACATCGGTGACTCGTTCGGCGCCGACACCTCGTCCGCGACCACGGAGCTGGTCCTCGACGGCTTGCTCGACCTGATCGTCGCGGGGCTGCTCATCGCGGGCGGCGTCAACCTGAGCATGCGCAGACCCAGCGGCCGCACGCTGCTCTACGTCGGCGTCGTGATCGTCGCGCTCGACGCGATCTACTGGGTTGGCCGGGTCGGCGGTGGCGCGGGTGTCGTCATCTTCTGGGCCGGCATCTTCGTGATCCCGGCGATCATCGCCGGGTGCCTCGCCCTGGGCACCACGATCACGACCTGGCTGGCCGCCAACCGAGGTCGCTGAGACCAGCTGTCGGCTGTCTTGGGTTGCTCAGCCGGCGAACGCGGGCAGATGGAACAGGTAGTGCAGGACGAGGAACACGACCGCGTCCAGTGCCGCGAGCCCGAACCCGATGTAGGCGTTCTCCGGGCTGCGCCGCTCGGCAAGCGCCCGCCGCCCCGCCACGCCCGCGACCAGCGCGGTGACGATCGCCAGGACGAAGCCGAACGTGACCAGGCCGATGCAGCCGAGAATGATCGCGATGACGCCGAGCGGGTCGCCGTCCGCCTCGTCCGAGTTGTCCCGGCTTCCTCCGGCCATATCCGGATCTGGCCGGGACAACTCCGGATCACCCGCAAAGTCGTCCCGGCTTCCTCCGGCTATACCCCGAGCTGGCCGGGACAACTCCGGGTGGTCGGGGTCGTCCGCGCCGTCGCCGCGCGCCGACGTCACGCCCCGACTCTCAAGCCGGAGCGATCATCGAGGGCGTCGACCTTGACCGTCTGGCCGTCGCGCACCTCGCCGCTGAGCAGCGCCTTCGCCAGCGTGTCCCCGATCGCGGTCTGGACGAGGCGGCGCAGCGGCCGCGCGCCGTAGAGCGGATCGAAGCCGTTGATGGCAAGCCACTCGCGCGCCGCGTCGGTGACGTCGAGCGTCAGCCTGCGGGTCGCCAGCCGCGCCGCCAGCGCGTCGACCTGGATGTCGACGATGCGTGTCAGATCCTCCGTCGTCAGCGACTCGAACACCACGATGTCGTCGAGCCGGTTCAGGAACTCCGGCTTGAAGTGCTCGCGCACGAAGGCCAGCACCGCGTCGCGCTTGGCCTCGTCGGGCAGGTCAGTCATCAGCGCGGCCGATCCGAGGTTGGACGTCAGGACGAGCAGCGTGTTGCGGAAGTCGACCGTCCGGCCCTGGCCGTCGGTGAGCCGGCCGTCGTCGAGGACCGCGAGCAGGATGTCGAAGACATCCGGGTGCGCCTTCTCGACCTCGTCGAGCAGGATGACGCTGTACGGGCGGCGGCGCACCGCCTCGGTGAGCTGGCCGCCCTCCTCGTAGCCGACGTAGCCGGGCGGGGCCCCGACGAGCCGGGCCACCGAGTGCTTCTCGGAGTACTCGCTCATGTCGATGCGCACCATCGAGCGCTCGTCGTCGAAGAGGAACCACGCGAGCGCCTTCGCGAGCTCGGTCTTGCCGACGCCGGTCGGGCCGAGGAACAGGAACGAGCCGGTCGGCCGGTTGGGGTCGGAGACGCCGGCGCGGGCACGCCGCACGGCGTCCGACACCGCCTGGATCGCGCGCTTCTGGCCGACGACGCGCGCGCCGAGTCCCTCCTCCATGCGCAGCAGCTTGGCGGTCTCGCCCTCCATCAGCCGGCCGGCCGGGATACCCGTCCAGGCGGCGACGACGTCGGCGATGTCGTCGGCGGTGACCTCCTCCTTCACAAGCGGGTCGGAGATCGCCTCGGCACTCTCCGCGGCGCTCGCGTCCTCGAGCTCCTTCTCGAGCTTGGGCAGCTCGGCGTACTGCAGGCGCGAGGCGGTCTCGAGGTCGCCGTCGCGTTGCGCGCGTTCGATCTGGCCCTGCAGCTCGTCCAGCTGCTTCTTCAGCTCACCCACCCTGTTGAGCCCGGTCTTCTCCCGCTCCCAGCGCAGGTTGAGCGCGTCCAGCTGCTCCTGGTTGTCGGCGAGCTCGGCGCGCAGGTTCGCGAGCCGCTCGGCGGACGCGTCGTCCTTCTGCGACGCGAGCGCCATCTCCTCCATCTTGAGCCGGTCGACGGCGCGCTGCAGCTCGTCGATCTCGACGGGCCGCGAGTCGATCTCCATGCGCAGCCGCGACGCCGCCTCGTCGACGAGATCGATCGCCTTGTCCGGCAGGAACCGGGACGTGATGTAGCGGTCGGACAGCGTCGCGGCGGCGACGAGCGCACCGTCGCTGATCTGCACCTCGTGGTGCGCCTCGTAGCGCGGGTTCAGCCCGCGCAGGATCGCGATGGTGTCCTCGACGGACGGCTCGGCGACGAGCACCTGCTGGAAGCGCCGCTCGAGCGCCGCGTCCTTCTCGACGTGCTCGCGGTACTCGTCCAGCGTGGTGGCCCCGACCATCCGCAGCTCACCGCGCGCGAGCATCGGCTTGAGCATGTTGCCGGCGTCCATCGCGCCCTCACCGGTGGCGCCGGCGCCGACCACGGTGTGCAGCTCGTCGATGAACGTGATGACCTGCCCGCCGGAGTCCTTGATCTCGTTGAGGACGGCCTTGAGCCGCTCCTCGAACTCGCCGCGGTACTTCGAGCCGGCGATCATCGCGCCGAGGTCGAGCGCGATGACCCGCTTGCCCTGCAGCGAGGACGGCACGTCCTTCGCGACGATGCGCTGCGCGAGCCCTTCGACGACCGCGGTCTTGCCGACGCCCGGCTCGCCGATCAGCACGGGGTTGTTCTTGGTGCGCCGGGACAGCACCTGGATGACGCGCCGGATCTCGGAGTCGCGGCCGATGACCGGGTCGATCTTGCCCTCGCGGGCGGCGGCCGTGAGGTCGTTGCCGTACTTCTCCAGCGCCTGGAACGTCCCCTCCGGGTCTGGGGTTGTCACCCGGGCCGAGCCGCGGACGGAGGTGAGCGCGTCGCGCAGGGCCGCCGCGGTGGCGCCGTGCTGGCGGAGCACGTCGGCGATCTCACCCTCGGTGCCGGCGAGCGCGAGCAGCAGGTGCTCGGCGGAGATGTACTCGTCCGAGCGGTCGCGGGCTTCCCGCTCGGCCGCGCCGAGCACGGCGAGCAGGTTGCGCGAAGCCGTGGGCGCGGACACCGACGACCCGGACGCGGACGGGAGCTTGTCGACGAGCCGCGCGATGTCGGCCCGGACGGCGCTCGGGTCGGCGCCGACGGCCTGCAACAGCGGCCGCGCCAGCGTGTCGGCGTCGTCGAGCAGCCCGACGGCGAGGTGCGCGGGCTCGACGGCCGGATTGCCGCGCTCGGCGGCCATCGTGACGGCGCCGCTGATCGCCTGCTCGGTGCGGGTGGTTCGGTTCATGGTGTCAGTTCACCCCAGGGGGAATCGTCGTGTCACGGAGCCTACGGGCATAACGTTGCAGAAGTTGAGTCCGTTCCGCTCAAGTGTGGCGGGTCTCCCCGGTCGGTCGCCGGCGCTGCCCCAGCTTGGCCCCTGCGCTGGTTGATTTCCGGCTCGTCCAGCAACCACGGCAGGGGCCAAGCCGCGATTCGGGCTGTGGACGACCCGACTTCGGCGGAGCGCCGGGGTGAGGATCGTGGCCGTGAGTGACCGCACCTGCGTTCGAACTCGGATTCAGCGATGAGCCTCGGTGACTGGCTGTCGCCCGCCCTGGCGTTCATCGGCGGCGGCGTGGGAGCGGCGCTCGCGTTCGTGAGTGCGCGGATGGCCACTAGACAAACCGAGGAGGCCGGACGCCGCGAGGAGTGGGGGCGCCGATTCGCCGCGGCGTTGATGCTGCTGGCCGATGAGCGCCCGCGCCAACGCAAGATCGGTCGCGCGCTGCTCGCACAATTGTTGGAGAGCAAGTTGGCAACCGACGACGACCGGGCGGCGGCAGACGGCATCCTCGCGCTCGATGCTCAGCCAACACTGGCTCAACTTGGCGCCGTGCCCTCACGTACGCGGCTGGAAGTGGCACGATTCGTGCAGGACAATGATGACGACGAGGGGCCGGAAGGGACGAGTTGAAGTGACGACCATCCACGTCACGAGTGACCAGGTCGACGCCGCTCGCACGCTGATTCGTATCCGTGGCGGCGAGGACAAGGTCGATCCAGTGATCGTCAAGATTGCCCACGCCGAGCCGGCTTCCCGCGCCAACTGCAGGCCTGGAAAGCCTTCCTGACTGGCCACTCAAACGTCTTCGCCGTTGTGCGCGCAGCAAGGCAACCGCGGAGCAGCGCTGCGCACCCCGGCACCTGACGGATCCCTGGCAGTCGGTCGCCGGCGCTGCCCCAGCTTGGCCCCTGCGCTGGTTGATTTCCGGCTCGTCCAGCAACCGCGGCAGGGGCCAAGCTGCAAATTCGGGCTGTGGACAACCCGACTTCGCCGGAGCGCCGGGGTGAGGATCGTGGCCGTGATTGAGCTGCCGGATCCGGATTGGTATCTCGACAACGTCCTCGTCTACGCGCAGCCCGGCCGCGTCGCGCCGCGCCGTCCCGGGCCGGCCGAGCAGTGGCAGAGCTGGTGGCGCAAGCAGGCGGGCAGCGTCGCGCCGCTCGTCGCCGGGCAAGGCTTCGTCGCCACGACCGCGCAGCTGCCGGCGCTCGGCACGACCCGGCAGCGGGCGCGGACGGCGGTCCGCACGGGCCGCTGGACGGCGACCGGGTACGGCACGATCGCGCCGCTGGACGTCCGGGACGAGGAGCATCCCAAGCTCGCGGCACGGCGCCGGCATGCCCTCGCCTGCAGCGCTGCGGTGCTGCGCCGGCCAGGGTGTGTGGTGAACGGGCGCAGCGCGGCGATCCTGCGCGGGCTGCCTACGTACGAGATCCCGGGGCACCCGGAGTTGACGGTGCGGCGGCGCGGCGGGCACGGTCCGCGCGAGGCCGCGCACCTGCGTCCCGGGCGCCTGCACGAGGACGAGGTGACCAGCTGGTTCGGCGTGCCGGTGCTGACCCTGGCGCGGGTGCTCGTCGAGCTCGGCCGGCGCGACCGGCGCGACCGGCGCGACGCGATCATGGCTGCCGACGCGGCGCTGCGCGAACACCTGGTCACCCACGCCGACCTCGCTCGCGCACTGGAGCGCGCCCGGGGCTGGCCGGGTGCCCGGCAAGCCCGCGAGGTGCTCGCGCTCGCGTCGCCGCGGGCGGAGTCGGCGCTGGAGTCGCTCGTCCGGCTCGTCCTGCACGACGCCGGCTTCCCGCCGCCCGAGCTGCAGGTGCCGATCCGCGGCTGCCGCGTCGACATGCTGTGGCCGTGGGCGCGCCTCGTCCTGGAGATCGACGGCCTCGAGAAGTACACGGGAGCCGAGCGGCGGCGGGAACGGCGTCGCGAGAAGCGGCTGCGCGGGCTGGGGTTCCGCGTCGAGCGGGTCACCTGGGACGACGTCGTCAGCGACTGGCCGGCGACCGAGGCCCTGCTGCGGGCCGCGCTCGGGCTGCCGGCATGAGTCGCGTCGCGCGGCTCTGCCCCAGCTTGGCCCCTGCGCTGGTTGATTTCCGGCTCGCCCAGCAACCACGGCAGGGGCCAAGCGGGGTTCGAAGGGTGCAAGAGCCGGCATCGACGCAGTGCCGGTGAGCTCACCAGGAAGAGTCGTTCGCACCTTCACACCGCCCGCCTGCGTGGAAAGATCACGTCCATGACTGGGGGCGGTCGGAGGTCGTTCGTCGGGCGTCCTTATCGACGGCTGCGCCGCTGGATGCGGCACACCCCGAACGGCGACATCGCGGTGACGATGATCGCGCTCGGGTTCGTGCTGCTGCTCGTCGCGGTGCTCATCGCGGTCATCGCGCTCTGATCGGCGCGGCCCCGCCCTCGTGACCGAGCCGGCGGGATGACGATCATCGATCCGCGAGATTGACCGCAGCCGCTCGTTCGGCCGCGGTCTCAGCAGCTCGCGTCCTCGACCGTCACGTGTAGCGGGCGGACGAGGGGCTGGCGCAGCACCAGCGGCGGCCCGGCGGTGCCCGGCTCGAGCAGGTGCAGCACGATCGTGCGGGACTGCGCGCGCGGCAGCTCGAGATCGACGGTGAACACCGGGTGCCCCCGCTCGGCCCCGACCCCGGCGGTGGCCGGCGACCCGTCCACCGTCACCGACGACAGCTGTGCGCCGCGGGTGGCGTAGTAGCCGACCACGAGGCGGTTGTCGCCGGGCCGCACCGGGTACGAGTGCCGGTCGCTGCGCGCGATGACATCGCTTGGCAGCCCGGACGCCGGCGCGTTGTTGGTGAGCGTGACCGTCACCGTGACCTCGCGCTGCGAGCCGCAGCCGGAACGCTGCCACCGCAGCGAGCGGTCGAGGTAGTAGTCGAGCTTGTTGCCGCCGTCGTTGACGATCGAGAGCCCGGCGTAGGGCGCGGCGGTGTCCGGGATCGCTCCGGAGATGGCCGTGCGCGACAGCTGATCCTCGACCGCGGGATCGGCGCTCCAGGCCAGCAGCCGCCGCTCGCCGACCGCCCTGCCGCCCGCGCGCAGCAGGCTGGAGGTGTCCGGATGGCCGGTGAGCACCTTCTCGCTCACCGACTTCGCGATGTCGAGCAGGTACTGCTTGCGAGCGCCTTCCTGGGCGGCATGCGGGAACTTGGCGTAGGCGGTGCTCTCGGTTAGCGGCACGATATTCGACGCGGTGATCTTGGAACCGTCCGGCAAGGTGGCCGGCCCGGTGACGGCCAGCAGGTAACTCAGCGCCTGCGGGTCGACGGCGAGCGCGCCGTCGAGTTGCTGGCCGCTGTACTTCTTCCACATGGCGAGCCAGATCTGGGCCGCGTAGGGGAAGTTGGCGGTCAGGTTGCTGTTGCCGTACTGCTTCTCGGTCAGCCCGTTCTGGTAGAGCTGCGCGTAGTCCTTGCCGAAGTCGACATTCACCGGCACGACGGTGAGCGTGCTGTCCGGCTCGAAGCGCAGGAACCTCAGCCGTCCGTGATCGGCCGAAACGATCGCGAAGGCGCCGGGCAGCCCGCCGGTGCCGCGGGCCTCCGCAGGGTTCTGAAAGGCCATGAAGTACCGCTTCGGTCCGTCCGCACCGAGCATGGTCGGGACGACGTGCGCGGCGACGTCGGCGGCGATCAGCGTCTGGCGCAGCGACTCGAGCTGGCCGAGCAGATCCGACCGCGCGCTGTCGACCGGGGACAGCCAGGTGTGCGCGTGCGAATGCGCGATGACAGTGGTGGCCGCGCCGATGGTGCTGGCGGCGGTGTCGAGGGCGGGCGCCGCGGCGGCGATCCGGTCGAGGTCGAAGCTGCCGTCCGCCCGGCGCAGGGTGGCCGGGTCGATGCCACTGCTGGCCGAGACGAGCGCGGGCAGCGCGTCGTGCCCGACGACGTCGGCCTCGGCGGTCACCGACCGGATCGTCGCGAACGGCTCCCCACCTTGCGGGACGGCGGCGAGGGTTGCCCAGACGGGTCCGGTGGTGAGCAGGTGGGCGGTATGGGCGTGCGTGGCGATGTCGTGGGCGGTGGCGCGGGCGGCGGTGAAGTCGCCGGCGCTGAGCTGGGTGCGCAGCTGGCGCACCTCGTTGCGGACGGTGTCCAGCTGGCCGCGCGCGAGCAGCCCGGTGATCAGCACCCAGAGCCCGCACAGCACGACCGCGCCGCCGAGCAGCACCATGCCGAGCCCGATCCGGCGGCGCCGCCGGTGCCGCGGCCGGGAGGTGCGCCGACGTCGCCGGGCGACCGACGCGGTGCCGGGCTCCGCCGCCGGCTGGGAGAGCTGCCGTTGCGGGCCGGCCGACGGGTCGGCCGACGGGTCGGCGGGGTCGGTCAGGCGCTGACCTTGCGCCGCTGGCCGGCGAACAGCAGCACTACGCCGCCGACGAGCAGGACGACGCCGAGTGCGCTGATCCCGATGACCGCCACACCGGTGGTGGAGATGCCGCCCGAGCTCGAGGGCGCGCTGGTGGCGATGGTGATGGTGATCGAGGCCGAGTCACCGGCCGGATCCGCCGCCGTGATCGTGTGCGTACCGGTTGGCGTGTCGGACGGAATCGTCACGCCCGTGGTCCAGGTGCCGTCGGACTGGACGGTCGGCGTCTGCGCGAAGGTGAACGGCAGCGAATGCAAGGTCAGGGTCACGGTCTGGCCTGCAGTGAAGTCCGAGCCGGTCAGGGTGAGCGTGCCGCCGGGGTTCACGGTGCTGGAACTTGCCGAGAGGGTCGGGCCGCCGCCGTAGGGCAGGGCCGCGGCCGAACTCGCGAACGCGAACGCCGCGACGATCAGCCCGAGCGCGCCGACGAGCAGCGCGAAGTACCGCTTGCTGCGGAGCATGTTCCCTCCAATTGCCCTGCACGGTCGCGACCGGGTGGCGTCGCTACCGGGTCCTGCTTATGCCCCTGGTTACTCACCGTAGCCATTCGCGGGCCGCACCGATACCCGGGCCGCCGGATTAGCGGCGTCGTCCGGCACCTCGGCTCACCCGGATCAAGTTGCGCCAATCGGTCGGGACGACGCTTCGCGGCGCGCCCGTAAGAGCTGGAGCAGCGCCGGGGGTCAGGGCGTCGTAACCGCGGGGCGTGGGCTACAGGGCGACGAGCGCGAGGACGGTCGCGAGCACGAGCAGCAACAGGCCGACGGTCATCATTGCCAGCGCGGGGCGGGCGTAAGGGGCGGTCGACAGCCACCGACGCAGGCGCGCGCGGTACTCGGAGAACCGCTGCACGAACACGGTGTGAATCCTCGCATCAGTTCGGCGCCCATCCACTGCCGCCGCCTTGTGGATCGTTCCCGCCTCACCTACCGTGCATTTGGGGCGGGGGCACCCAACGCGCGGGGGCGGGCAGACATCGCGACGCGTGCGCCCCACACACGGTTGCTGGAGGGGCACGTGAACATCGGTCCCGGGCGACGCCTTGCACGGAGAGTCACGTCGCCGGCCGCCGCGAGGTCGATGTCGCCGATCCTCAGTGACGTCGTCGTCTGGATCGTCGCCACGGGACTCGCCGCGCTGGCCCGACACGACTTCACGCCGTCATACGTGCATTGGGAATCGATCTCGGTGCTCGCCCTGTTCCTGGCGGGCGGCCAGCTGCTCATCGGCGGCATGGTGCTGATGTACGGCGGCCGCTACGTCCCCGGCAGCTTCGACGAGATGCGCGGAATCGCGGTATCGGCCACCACCGTCTGCGTCCTGGCGTCGGCCATCGTGGCCGCGATCCGCCCGGCCGGCGTGCCGCGTTCGGTGCCGTTCCTGGCCTGGACGCTCGCGTTGGTCGGCATGGCCGCGGTCCGGTTCGTCAAGCGAATGATCTCGCAGGCGAACCGCCGGCCGGAGCAGGGCGCCGAGCGGATCCTCATCCTCGGCGCGGGGTGGGTGGGCTCCGCGCTGGCGCTGCGGATGGTCCGCGATCCGCACTCGCCGTTCCTTCCGGTCGCGTTCCTCGACGACGACCCGGCGAAGGGGAACCTGCAGATCCACGGCGTGCGAGTGCGCGGGGGCTTCGCCGAACTCGCCGACGTCGCCGGCGAGTTGCACGCCTCGCGGATCGTCGTCGCGGTCAACACCGCCGACGCGGCGCTGCTGCGCCAGATCTCCGACGCGGCCGGCGAGGCCGGTCTCGGCTGCCTGGTACTGCCGCCGTTGAAGGACACCCTGCGCGGCACCCAGGTCCGGCTGTCCGAACTGCGCGAGCTCGACGTCGAGGACGTGATCGGTCGGCGTCCGGTCGAGACGGACGTCCGGTCGATCGCGCACTACGTCACCAGCAAGCGAGTGCTCGTCACCGGCGCCGGCGGCTCGATCGGCTCGGAACTGTGCCGGCAGTTGCACAAGTTCGGGCCGGCCGAGCTCGTACTGCTGGATCGCGACGAATCCGCCCTCCATGCGGTGGAGCTGTCGCTGTACGGACGCGCGCTGCTCGAATCGCCGGAGACCGTGCTGATCGACATCCGAGACCGTGCGGCGCTCGACCAGGTGTTCCTCGAGCACCAGCCGCAGGTCGTGTTCCACGCCGCCGCGCTCAAGCATCTGACCGCTGCTCGAGCGGTATCCGCACGAAGCGCTGAAGAGCAATGTGTACGGGACGCTCAACGTGCTCGAAGCTGCGGCGACGAACGGGGTGCAGCACTTCGTCAACATCTCGACCGACAAGGCGGCGAACCCGACGAGCGCGCTCGGCCATTCGAAGCGGCTCGCCGAGCGGCTCACCGCGTCGTTCGCGACGGGCCGTACCGACGCGAAGTACCTTTCCGTGCGGTTCGGCAATGTCCTCGGCAGCCGCGGCTCGGTGCTGCACGCGTTCGCCGCGCAGATCGGGAACGGCGGCCCGGTGACGGTGACCGATCCCGAGGTCACCCGGTTCTTCATGACCATCCCCGAGGCGTGCCAGCTGGTCATCCAGGCGGGCGCCATCGGCCGCGGCGGCGAGGCGCTGGTGCTCGACATGGGTGAACCGGTCAAGATCGTAGACGTGGCAGAGCGGATGATCGCGATGGCCGGCAAGGACGTCGAAATCGTGTTCACCGGACTTCGGGAGGGCGAGAAGCTGCACGAGGAGTTGTTCGGCGAGGGCGAGTACGGGGACCGTCCGTTCCACCCGATGATCTCGCACGTGCCGGTGCCGCCACTGGCGCCCGAGGCTGTCGCAGCCCAGCCATGGTCGCGCGCCGCGCTCGGCCGGGCGAGTGGCGTGTCGAGACCGCGGCCGTCGATGATCGACCGATGAGCACCATCTACCTGTCGGCACCCGACGTCGGCGACCTCGAGACGAAGTACGCGCAGGAGGCGATCGCTTCGGGGTGGGTGGCGCCGGCCGGGCCCGAACTGCTCGCGTTCGAGGACGAGATGCGGGCCCGGGTCGGCACCGGGCATGCGGTCGCGCTGAGTTCGGGTACTGCGGCCCTGCATCTCGCCCTGCTCGGCCTGGGCGTCGGCCCGGGCGATGTCGTGCTGACCTCGACGATGACCTTCGCCGCGACGGCGAACGCGATCACTTACACCGGAGCAGAGCCGTTCTTCGTCGATTCCGAGCGGGATACCGGCAACGTCGATGTGTCGCTGCTCGCCGAGGCGGCGGCACGAGTGCGAGCCGACGGGCGACGGATCGGCGCGATCGTGCCAGTGGACCTGCTCGGCAAGTGCGCCGACCTTGAAGCCATCACGGGGCTGGCGAACGAGCTCGGCGTACCACTGCTCGTTGATGCCGCCGAGTCGGTGGGCGCGTTTCACCGCGGCCGGCCGTCCGGCTCGTTCGGCGCCGCGTCGATCTTCTCGTTCAACGGCAACAAGGTGATGACCACGTCGGGCGGCGGGATGCTGCTGACCGGCGACGAACGCCTCGCCGAGCGGGTGCGCTACCTCTCGACCCAGGCGCGGCAGCCGGCAGCGCACTACGAGCACACCGAGATCGGCTACAACTACCGGCTCAGCAACGTGCTCGCGGCGATCGGTCGGGCGCAGCTTGCCCGGCTGGACGAGATGATCGCGCGACGCCGGCAGATCCGGGCCGGCTATCGCGCTCTGTTCGCCGACGTCCCTGGCGTGACGGTGTTCGGTGGGGACGACTCGGCGGACAACTGCTGGCTCACCGCGATCCTGGTCGAGGAGGATGCGGGCTGGACGGCCGCGCGAGCTGGCCGCGCACCTGCGCGATGCACGGCATCGAGAGCCGGCCGCTGTGGAAGCCGATGCACCTCCAGCCCGCGTTCGCCGGTGCACAGGCGGCTGTCAACGGCAACTCGCAGTGGCTCTTCGAGCACGGGCTCGCGTTGCCGAGCGGCTCGCAGCTGTCAGACGGCGACATCGAGCGCGTGCACGCCGCGGTTCGAACCTTCCTGCCTGCGCGGTGAGTGCTGACCTCCGGCGTCGGTACGACCCGGTCAAGAGGCTGATCGACTTCATCGTGTCCGCCGCGGCGCTCGTACTCACCGCGCCGCTGCAGGTGGTCGTCGCGATTCTGGTGCGCCGCAATCTCGGCCGGCCCGTACTGTTCCGCCAGCAGCGGCCCGGACGCGGCGGCGAACCGTTCACGCTGATCAAATTCCGCACCATGCTCGATGTGGACGAGGCACGCGGTCTGGTGTCGGACGCCGACCGTCTGACGCCGTTCGGCGCCGCGTTGCGCAGTACGAGCCTGGACGAGCTGCCTACGCTGTGGAACGTGCTGCGCGGAGACATGAGCCTGGTCGGCCCTCGCCCGCTGCTCATGCAGTATCTCGACCGGTACACACCCGAGCAGGCGCGGCGCCACGAGGTGCGGCCGGGCATCACCGGACTGGCCCAGGTGTCCGGACGCAACCTGATGTCGTGGGAACGAGAAGTTCGCAACTGACGTCGAGTATGTGGATCGCCGCTCGCTCGCGCTTGATGCCCGCATCCTGCTGCGCACGCTGATCGCCGTCGTCAAGCGCCATGGCATCGCCGCCGAGGGCGCGGCCACCATGGCGGAATTCACCGGGGCCGCTTCATGACCCGGCCTCTGGTGGTGGTGGGCGCGGGCGGGTTCGGGCGCGAGACCCTCGACGTCGTCGACGCAATCAACGCAGTCTCGTCGGCGAGGGCCTTCGAGGTGGTCGGGGTGCTGGACGACGCGCCCTCGCAGGAGAACTGCACACTGCTGGAGCGACGCCGAGTCGCGTACCTCGGGACAGTCGGCGAGTGGCTGGCGGGCGAGCGTCGGGCCGATTACCTGATCGGGGTCGGTACGCCCGCGACACGACGGCGGATCGCCGAGCGCTGTGACGCGGCGGGACTCACGGCGGCGGTGGTGGTACACCCGTCGGCCACGTACGGCGTCGACGTGACGTTCGGGCCTGGGACCGTCGTGTGCGCAGGTGTACGCATCACCAACAACGTCCACCTGGGTCGGCACGTGCACCTGAACCTGAATGTGACCGTGGGGCACGACACGTGCATCGGCGACTTCGTGTCGGTGAACCCGCTCGTCGCCATTTCGGGCGATTGCCGCATCGGTGCCGGGACGATGTTCGGGACCGGCAGTGTGATCCTGCAAGGACTCGAGACCGGCGACGGCTCCGTCGTCGGCGCGAGCGCCTGCGTGACGCGCGACGTCGATGCGGGCGCTGTCGTGAAGGGTGTTCCAGCCCGATGAAGATCGGGTTGGACGAGCCATCGCGGCTATCCTCCACGGCCGATGCCGGAATCGTGGCCAGCCGGATTCGCGTCGAGGGGCTGAGCGCTCAGTGACCAAGACATCGTTTGCGCACGCGGCGAAGGTCGCCCTTACCAGGACGGGAGCGCGGGCTCCGCAGAGCGTGGTTCGCGCGGCATCGCTCGCGAGCGAATACCTCCGACTCGGTCGATGGCTGACCGACCAGGATTTCAACGTGTCCAACACCGTCAGGGTCAGGGGCCGCGAAGAGGTCTTCCAGCGAGTCGCGGACTGTTTCGCCGACCGGCGTGTGCTCTATCTGGAGTTCGGAGTGTTCGAGGGGGCGAGCCTGCGTTGGTGGTCGCGCGCACTCCGGCACGAAGGGTCGGAGCTTCACGGGTTTGACAGCTTCGAAGGACTACCCGAGCCATTTGATATGGATCACCCGAAGCGACGCTTCGACCGAGGAGGTCGGCCGCCAAAGATCGACGACCCGCGGATCACCTTTCATGTCGGACTATTCGAGAGCACCTTGCCAGCCTTCGTTGTGCCGCCGCACGAACAGCTCCTAGTGACCCTGGATGCCGACCTTTACTCGTCCACCAGACTCGTCCTCGATCATCTAGCCCCCGCGATTACGCCAGGAGCGGTTCTCTATTTCGATGAACTGTCACGCGTCGACCATGAGCCGGCTGCGTTCGCGGATTTCATGTCACAGACGGGCCGCACGTTCGAAGTCCTGGCGATCGAAGACACGTTCAATTCGGGCGCGTTCGTGTGCACAGGGTAGATGGCGTCTTGGCTCGTCGCCCGTCTGACGGCATCGCGGCTGTCGCGGTCAGCGGGAGCAGCGGCAGTAGTCGAGTAGGCGCCTACGATTTTCGCGTGCCCCGGACTCACGGATCACTCAGGTGAACTGGCTGCTGGCCGCGCTCATCGTCGCCCCGTTGGCCGGGCTGGCGTGGTTCTGCACGCGTGCGATCCATGGGCGAGAATCTGGAGTCACGCCGCTCGGTGCGTTCCTCGGGTCGTGGACTGCGGCGACCTATCTGTACGTGGCCAACCCTCTGGGGCTCTACCGGCTGTCCGCATTTGGCCTGTGGGTGGTTGGGCTTGGGATCGGCTGCTTCATCGCCGGGTATGCCCCCGTCGCGATCTTCCTGCAGCGACGTCACGCGCCGGTGGACAGAGCGCCAACAACGAGCCAAGAGGATGAAGTACGTGCTATCGAGCGGATCTGGATTTGGTGCAGACGGTTGTGGGTGCCTTTGTTCGCCGTGTTCCTTGGCCAACTCGACACCTACGGAGCGCGGAGCCTGAGTGGGCTACTGTCCGTACTCCGCTTGGACCTGACCGAGTCTGGCAACGCTCCGCTCGGGTTCTACTTCTTCTACTTCGCGCAAGTCTCAGTGCCGTTCGGCGCCGTCCTGTACTTCGAGACCCGGCGACGCCGCTATCTTTGGTGGACGGCCGCCGCCATGCTGGCTCTGGTATTCACAAGCGGGCGCTACAACCTGCTCGTCGCCTTGTTCTCGGTGCTCTTCATTGCCGTTCTGTGGGGCAGGCTGCACCTCACCAAGCGCCGTGTTGGCCTCGCGCTGATCGGCCTGGTGACCGCCCTGGCGTTCTTCAACTACGTTGGCAACGGCGTCGGCAAGACCTACGAGAACAGCCAACTATTCGCAAAGTGGGGCGACCGACCGCCGGAACCGACCTTCCTGATGCAGGGCCTTTTCTACGTAGCCGGACCACTTCCGTATTTCGGAGACCTGGTGAGAACGTCATCCGAGAACGGCAGCGAGCACGGCGCGAACACGGCCCGGCCATTTCTCCAAGCAGCGTCTATCGTCGCCCCGGGCATTAAGCCCCCAGCGAAGATCCGCGAGTTCCGCGCGATCCCGTTTGACACCAACCTCGGCACGTACATGGCCGCTCCGTACCGGGATTTCGGAGTGCTCGGTTTAGCCATCGTGTCAGGGCTGTTCGGGTTCCTCTCCGCCCTCTCGTGGGCGGCGTGGAAGCGCAGGGACGGCCCGGTGGCGCTGGCGGTGCTCTCGCTTGTGCTGGTGTTCTGCGTCGGGTCGGTGCTCGACGCTGGCTACACCGAGCTGTGGTTCGTGCTGTTTCTCGCCCTCGCGTGGCTGGCATCGAGAAGACGTCGATCTCGTCACGGCACGGACACGAGCGATGAACTGGTCGAGTTTGGAATGCTAGCGCGATGAGCGCGTGGCGCAGTTTGTTTGCCCGCGCTTGGTGGCTGCACCGGCACCGGTTCAAGCGCGGACCTTGAGCAGAATCGCCCCGCCCCCGCACCTGGCCGGCCGACGTCAGCTGCGAGCGACCCGGTCCCAGTCGCCCGCGCTAGTGTTCCGACGTGAATGGGCTGGTGATCGCTGCATCGAGCCTCGTTCTGGTCGGAGAAGTTGCTGGAGGTCGCTATTCCTGCCGTCGTCGGAGGCGCGATCTATCCGTTGCGAGCGGCAGGCACTCGCCTTCGCCTTGCGCACCTCGCGGAGCCGCTCCGAGAGCGCGGCCACACGTTTGATCTGGTGACGTTCCTAGCGGATTCCGATCTTGACATGTGGATCTCGGGCGGCGTCCGTCGGGTTCGGCCGACGTTGCGCGGATTCGGCAATCTCCCGGCGATGTTTCGCGCGGTCGGCGGCGCCGACGCTCTCGTCTTGCAACGGGAGATGCTCCCGTTGGATACGACGGCGCTCGAAGCGCGCGCCGTCCGACGCTCGATTCCGGTGGTTTGGGACGTCGATGACGCCGTATGGGAGCGAGACACTCTCAGACGTCGCGCACGCGGTAGCGCACGGAAATATGAGTGGCTGGCGGCGCACGCGGATGAGGTGTGGGCCGGAAGTCGGCACGCGGTCGAGTGGGCCGACCGGAGTGGCGCGAAGGAGGTGCTGTGGGTACCCACCACCGTGGGCGTGCCGCCCACGGTCTCGAACGACGATCGGGAGGAAGACCTGCTCGCATGGATCGGGACGCCGTCCACGGCACCGTACGTCGAGCACCTGCTCCACAGCATCACGCCGGATTTGAGCGGCTGGCGGGTGCTCATTGTCGGCGGGTCCATCTCTGCCCCGTCCGACGTGCGCGTCGAGCAGCAGCCCTGGAGCCTCGAGGCTGAGGCCACGGCGCTTCGCCGCGCAGCGGTCGGGCTCTACCCCTTGGACACGTCCGTGACCACGACGGCTGGGAAGTCCGCGCTCAAGGCGGTGCTCTACATGGCCCACGGAGTCCCCGTGATCGCGACGCCGACGCGCAGCAACCGCGATGTCATGAGACACGAGGCCGAGGGGCTCTTTGCCTCGACGGCCGACGAGTGGCGGGCAGCGCTCCAGGCGCTTCGCGATCCGGCAGCGCGCGCGGCCATGGGCGCGGCCGGGCACCGCCGCGCCTTGTCGGAGTTCGACAGTGCGACATGGGGCATGCGGCTCGCGTCCCGCGTCGAAGCCCTTCTTTCCTGACCCAAGCGGGCCCGTCCGCTCAACGCGCGGGTCGGACGCCGGACAGTGCGCGTCGAGTGAGCCGGCGGGCGCCCACGGGCACCCGCCGCTTCATGCTGATCAGCCCGCGCGACAAGAACCGGTCGAGTACGGTCGCCCGCCGGCGCCGTGAGCGGGTGACCATGGAGTACACCGTCAATGACCCCAAGGGCACCGGTGGGCGGTCGGACTTGGTGCCGCTCACGAAAACCCCAGGCGATTCCGGACGATCGCTCGTCACGAGCAGATCGTTGAAGTCCGCGAAGATCATGCGCATGTCGTCCATCGTGAAGCGCCAGAAGTCCGCCGGATAACCGTGGAGCTGGAAACCCGGGGAGCGAGTCGTGAGAATCATGCGACCCCCCTTGCGCAACACGGCCTTCATCTCTGCCACCGCGACCTGCCAGTCGGCGACGTGCTCGAGCATCTCGGTCGAGATCACCACCTCGAAGGACCGCGCACCGAACTGCTCGACGAGCTTGCCGGCCGGACAAACCACATCGACGCCCGGCCCCGCTTTGATGTCCACGCCCACGTAAGACGTCGGCGCATGGCGAGCGACTATGGACCTGACGCTGCCGTTGACGTCGCACGACCCGACCTCGAGCACACGCGCGCCGGCAACGACCGATTCGCGCAGTTGCGACTGAGCGAACGACAAACAGCCTTCAGTGCACACGTGCGTCCCCTCCGCCCGCGGATCCGATCACTGAATAGTCAACACGATGGTTCAGGCAGCGGCGGTGGCCGCCCGGAGATATTCGCTCCGAGCCGCCGCACCGCCCGCCGTGCGGCGATCGCCATACAACCGTAGGCGCCCACGCTTGCGATCGCGGCGCCCATTCCGTGCAGGCCGGGGATGAGCGCCAAGGACAGCACCACCAGGGCAACGGCTCCAACCGTGCTGATCCGCGCGCTTGTCGCGAGCCGCCCGAGCCCTGTGCACGCCACCGAATCGATCTGCTGGCTGGCGAACAGGATCGATCCGCCCGCAAGAACCCACACGATGGGGACAACGCCGTGGTACTTGGCGCCGAGCAGCAGACCGACCAGCGCCGAGGTCGCGACGGCGAGGCCCAGCGCCGCGACCGCGGTCGCGCCGAGCACCCTGGGCCGCCAACGGTGGAGTGGCTCGAGCCCGTTCTGCCGGGCTACCTGGCGGAGCACGATGACCGACACCGCAGTCGGTAGCACCCATGCCGCGTCGGCGATCGTGGCGCCGACGCCGTAGATGCCGACGTCCGACGTGCGCGCGAACACGCCGAGGATCAGACGGTCACCCTTTTGCACGAACAGCTGGCCCGCGGCGATGAACACCCCTGGCGCGCTGAACTTGACGACGGCAAGCGCCGTCCGCAACCCCTGCCGGCGGCGGCTTCGGCGACGCCGGATCGTCAGACTGGTGCGGCACACCACCATCTGCAAGACGTAACCGGCGACGCCGGCGAGGTACAGCATCGGCACGGTCGCCCGGCCGGCCGCGTGCAGCGCCACGCCCGCGGCTAGCTGAACGACTGCGGCGAGCACATCGCTGGACGTGGCGCGCACATGGCGGCCGATGCCGTGCGTGCCCTCGCGCGCCAAAGAAGCCACGGTCATCGTCGTGCCATAGGCGAGATAGGCGCCCACCGCCTGCGGCGTCAACACAGCCGATCCGGCGATCAGCCGAAGGACGGGCAGGTTCAGTAGGCCGACGACCACGATCTGCACCACGGCGAGGACCCGCAGGACAACCCAGTAGTCGGCCCACGAGACGCCGCGGCGCTCGTCAGCGAGCAGCACGCGGGCACCGGTGAAAACGCCGAACGAACCGAGCAGGAGCGAGAAGCTGGCCGCCACCGTGCCCAGCGTGTACACACCGCGCTCCGACGGACCCAGCCAGCGCGCCGACAAGATCGCGAACGCGCTTTGCGTGATGCCCGCCAGCCCGGTCAGCGCGATCAACCGAACGGCCGAGCTACGCAGAGTGTCGGCGGTGAAGTACGTGCCGGCACCGTCGGTCATGCTCGTCGCACCCGGAAGTGGGACGGCTGCCCGTGGCGGGTCGCCCTCCGAGGCGGCGCGGGGCCGTCCGGACGTTCTACGCACCGAGGTGCCACGAACGCCCTTCACGTCAGACCCGCACGCCCGTCACGGAGGCTGCGTGCGCCCCAGACCGCGCCCATAAGCACCGGCGTGATTCCTCACTGTCGAGTGTCTTGCACACACTATTTCGCGAACCATCTTCGTCCCCACGTGGACAGCGTGCCCGCCATCGGAGACGTTCGGTATGCCAAGGTGGAGACGTGACGTCTCGCGGCAAGGTAGTGGTGATCGGACAGGGTTACGTCGGGCTACCGATGGCCATGCGCTGTGTCGATGTCGGCTATGACGTGATCGGCCTGGATCTGGACGAGGAGCGCAGGACCTCCCTCAAGGCGGGGTCCTCGTACATCGAAGACGTCAGCGACGAGCATCTCGCTGCGGCTCTGTGTAGCGGCCGCTACACCGCCACCGGTAGCTATGACGACTGCGCTGGCTTCGATGTCGCCGTAATCACCGTGCCGACCCCACTTCGCGACGGCGCGCCGGACTTGACGTTCATCGAGGATGCTGGCAGGTCCCTCGCGCCGCACCTGACGCCGCGATGCCTGGTCGTACTCGAGTCCACAACATATCCGGGCACCACTGAGGAGTTGCTCGCCCCGATCTTGGAGGCCGGGTCCGGGCTAACGGTCGGACACGACTTCCATCTCGGATACTCTCCCGAGCGCGTGGATCCGGGGAATCGCAATTTCGGGCTCGGAAACACACCCAAAGTGGTTTCGGGCGTCGACCCGTCGTCGGCCGCGGCGGTACGCGACTTCTACGCACGCATCGTCGAACACACTGTTCCGGTTTCCTCGTGCAAAGTCGCGGAGCTCACGAAGCTTCTCGAGAACACCTTCCGCCACGTGAACATTGCGCTCATCAATGAGATCGCGATCTTCGCTCACGAGCTCGGGATCGATGTGTGGCAGGCGATCGATGCCGCCTCGACCAAGCCCTTCGGATACATGCGCTTCACCCCTGGGCCAGGTGTGGGCGGGCATTGCCTGCCTATCGACCCCTCGTATTTGGCCTGGAGAGTCAAGCGCGAGGTCGGCACATCATTCCGATTCGTCGAACTGGCGAACGAGATCAACCAGGCGATGCCTGAGTACGTCGTGCGGCGAATCACCGGGTTGCTCAACGAGCGCGGTAGGTCCGTGAACGGTAGCCGGATCCTGTTACTCGGGCTTGCATACAAGAGGAACACCAGCGATGCCCGTGAGTCGCCGTCGCTCACCGTCGCACGGCGTTTGGTTGACCTCGGCGCCGTGGTCGAGGCCGCGGACCCACACGTGGCGCCAACGTTCGAGATCGAGGGTGCCACTCGCACCGAGTTCACGCCGGCGGCAATAGCCGCTGCTGATCTCGTAGTCGTCCTGACCGACCACGACGCCTTCGACTACGAGTTGCTCAGCGCCGCGAGCGCAGTGCTGGACACGCGACACATTGTTCCCGGCGAGGTCGAACGCCTTTAGAACACCGTGCCGTCGCGCCCGAGGAACGCCGACAGGTCGGCCCAGACGATCTCGTTGGTGAACTTGGTCCTGACGAAGTCCCTACCGGCCGCTCCGAGGGACCGGGCACAGTCAGGGTCAGCAACCAGGCTGATCATGGCTTCCGATAGCGCGCCGGCCGATCTCGGCGGCACGAGCATCCCCGTCTCTCCGTCGATGACGGAGTCAATCGCACCGGTCGCCGTCGTCGTAATCACCGGCCTGCTCATCGCCGCCGCCTCGAGCGGGACGTTAGGGAAGCCCTCTCGGTAGGTGGGCAGCACCAGACAGTCCATCGCGGCGTATGCCGGAACGGTGTCGTCGAGCCACCCGGTGAATCGCACGTTCGA
Organism: uncultured Actinomycetota bacterium; assembly: GCA_963797455.1. GTDB lineage: Bacteria > Actinomycetota > Actinomycetes > Mycobacteriales > Jatrophihabitantaceae > Jatrophihabitans. The sequence goes on from CAWCPK010000006.1 coordinate 22,655, forward strand.
CAACCCTCGCAGCGCTCCTCGCGTATCCGCGGGCAGCCCCGAAAGCTCTTCTGCGCCGACGACGAGCAACCAGACGCTGGGATACCGGCCTTGCACCGCAGGCAGAGCTTCGATCAGTTCTCTGATCCCCTTGTCGACCACGAGTCGGCCGACATATCCGATCACGAAGGCCGATGATGGGATTCCCAGTTCGGCTCGCAAAGAGGCGCCGCTCATAAGACTCGACTCGTCGAGCGAGAAGCGATCGGTGTTCACACCGTTGCTCGCACCGTGCCCGAGGACCAGCCCCCTGCGGGCACCGATCAAATGGAGCTCCCGCGCCCGGCGCAGAAGGCTCGGACTCTCCGCGATCACGTCGGTTGCAACATGCAGTGCCACCCACTCTGCGGCCCAGAGCACCGCTCTGCGCAAGCCGTGTTCGGTCTCGAGCCGCAGGCCACGCAAGCCGTAGACCCGCCTCGGTATGCGCGCTAACCAGGCAGCGGTACCTGCCAGCAGGCCGGCCTTCGGCGTGCTGACGTACGCGACCTCGAAGCGGTCACGACGAAGCAGCCGAGTCAACTGCCACAAGGCGACGACGTCGCGCAGCGGCGCGACCTCCCGCTGCATGGCAACACCGTGCGCTCGGACAGCGGCATAGTCCGCCGTCCGCTCCAGCAGAGGCCCTGGCGAGGCAACGACCAAGGGATCGAACCCGTGCTCGCTCAGATAGCGGAGCTGATCCCGCATGAGCGTCCACGCAGTCTCTGGGACGGTCACCGCAACCAGCAGTTTCTTCCTACACTGGCTCACGCGCTGGCTGCGGCTTCCGCACGGAACCAGGCGATGGTCTCATCCAAGCCCTCGCGAAGATCGCGCGCCCTTGCCTCCGGAAATAGTCGACGCAAGCGGGTCTGGTCTGCCTGGGAGGCCCGCACATCACCCGGTCGCTCCGGCTCGTGGAGGACCCGGGCCGACAAGCTGGTGAGTTCTTCGAGAGTGGCGATCAATTCCAGGAGAGTGGTGCGACCGCCGAAGGCGAGATTGACCGGAAGTTCGTGCGAGACCCGCCGAGAGATCGACGCCGACAGGACATCCACGACGCTCGCCACCGGAGTGAAGTCCCTGCTCTGCGTCCCGTCGCCGTAGACCGTGATGGTGCGGCCGCCGAGCAAGGCATCAACGAAGGCTGGGACGACCGCTGCGTAGGCGTGCCCTGCTGCTTGGCGCGGCCCAAACACATTGAAGAGACGAAATGCGAGTGCCGGAAAGCCGTAGGCGTGGCGGAAGGCGAGCACGTAGGACTCCGCGGCCAGCTTGCTCGCGGCATAGGGGCTGACTGGGCGCGGGCACAGCTCCTCGTGCTTCGGCAGCTGCTCGTTCGCACCATAGACCGACGACGAGGACGCAAAGATCACGTGTGCCTCGACCTCACGCGCAGCCAATAGAGTATTCACGGTGCCATTGACATTGATGTCGTTCGTCAATGCGGGATCCGCGATCGAGCGCGGCACCGAAGGGCGAGCCGCAAGATGCACGATCGAATCGGCATTACGTGCGGCAGATGCGACGGCGGGCGCGTCGCGTATGTCGGCCTCTCGAAAGTCGAGATCCAATCCAGCCAGATTGGCGCGGAAGCCACTACTGAGGTTGTCGAGGACGACCACCTCGTGTCCGTCGGTGCAGAGGCGGCGACACAAATTCCCACCGATGAACCCGGCGCCGCCGGTAACCAGTACACGCATGAAAATGGCCTCCCCCTCCCAGTATTCCTGTCCTACACGGCTTGACCCGCGGCGGCCGGGGTCGAGCTCTCGCATGTCCCGCCGCCGGTTGGCCGGAACAACCACAACCCGCAGCGCGCCGACTCAAGGCTTTGGTACGCAAGTATTGTTCGATCACACGGATTACTCACGAGAGGGATCCTCGTGGATCTTCGAGACTATATGCGCATCCTGCGCCGGGGCTGGCCGCTGACGCTCGCCTTTATCGTCCTCGGGCTCGCGGCCGGCATCGGGCTCACGCTCGCGACCACCAAGGTCTACCAGGCCAGCGTGCAGGTCTTCGTCGCCGCGACGCACATCGCAGAGCGCGGCCGACCTCGCCAACGGCAACACCTTCACGCAGGATCGCGTCCAGTCCTACACATCCATCGCCGACGGGCCGGCCGTCACCCAGGCAGTGATCAGCCAGCTGAACCTCTCGCTCACGCCGCAGCAACTTGCCGGCAAGATCTCTGCCGACGCGCCGCAGAACAAGGTCCTGATCAACCTGCACGTCACCGATCACGACCCGGCGGTCGCTGCCAACCTCGCCAATGCCGTCGCCGTGCAATTCGACAAGGTCGTCCAGAACACCGAGCAGACCGACGCGAACGGCAAACCGGTCGTCAAGCTCACCGTGATCCACCCGGCCGGCATCCCAAGCAGCCCGGTAAAGCCGAACAAGATCCTCAACATCGGGCTCGGCTTCGTCATCGGCCTGCTGCTCGGCGTCGGCATCGTGATCCTGCGCGACGTTCTCGACAACACCGTCAAGAACCCCTCCGACTTCGAGGAACTCGGCGTCCCCGTCCTCGGCATGGTGCCCTTCGACAAGCGCACCGCGAAGACGCCGATCGCGTTCCGCGGCGACCCGCACAGCCTGCGCTCGGAGGCCTACCGCCTGCTGCGCACCAACATGCAGTTCCTCGACGTCGACAACGCGCCGCGGATCATCGCGGTCACCAGCGCCGTGCCCGGCGAGGGCAAGTCCACGACAGCGATCAACCTGGCCGCCGCGCTGGCGGAGGCCGGCTACCGGGTCTGCCTCATCGAAGCCGATCTGCGCCGCCCGACGCTTGCCCAGATGCTCGGGCTCGTCCCGGACGTCGGCTTCACCACCGTGCTGATCGGCCGGGCACCGCTGGAAACCGCCCTGCAGAATGCCGGTCGCAACCTTGCGGTGCTGACCTCCGGACCGGTGCCGCCGAACCCGAGCGAGCTGCTGGTCACCGCGCAGGCCGGCGCCGTCATCAGGCAGGTCGCCGAGCAGGTGGACTACACGATCATCGACACCGCGCCGCTGCTGCCGGTGGCTGACGGCGCCGAGGTGGCCGCCCTCGCCGACGCCACGCTCGTCGTGCACCGGGCCGGCAAGACCACGAAGGACCAGGCCGCCCGCGCAGTCGAGACGCTGAAGAAGATCGGCGAGCGGCCGGTGGGCGTCATCCTCAACATGGTCACGCGCGGCAGCGGCCGCTACGACTACGAGTACAGCTACTACTACTCCTACCGCCCGGAACGGTCCCGGACCGGCGATCGGGCCGCGGCGACTCGCGAGTCGGATTCGGCACGGCGCGTCGAGATGGCCGATCTACCCGGCCAGTACCGCCGAGGCACACCCCGAGCCGGTTCCGGTTGTCCCGCAGCCGGGCAGCGGGTACCAACCGGGCGCCGGCCCTGCCGCCGCACCGCCGTCGTCCGCTCAGGCTCACCCAACCGCCGGGCCGCCCTGGACGGCCTGGGGAACACCGCCGAACCGAACGCCGGAGCACCTCGCCCCCGCACAGAACGAGGACGGCGCCCCCCCGGCAAACGGCTACTACCCGGCCGTCGCCGACACCGCGCCCCAGCCGCAGCTCGACGAACCCGGTCCCGTCGCTCCGACCCATCATCGCCACGAAGCGACCTGAATCTGATCAGCCGGGTCACGGGCCGGCGATGATGCCGCTCACGATCAGCCCCACCTGCTCGCCGCGCGTGGCCGCGATCGGGTCTAGCCGTGCACAATCTGTGGACAGAGCGCACGAATTGTCAGAGGCTCCTGTTCAAGATGGGACTGTGAACGGCCGAGGCCAGGTCCGAGGTGGCGCGCCAACTTCGCGAAGCGCGCGCGGCTACCGGCCTGACCCAGGCGGCCTTGGCCGAGCGGCTCGGACCTCCGCGTCGCGGATGTCGGGCTACCTCAGGGGAGACGTCACCCCCTCCGCCAGCCTGCTCGTCCGCGCCCAGCGGCTCGCAGCAGGACGAGGCGAATTGCCTACCACGTAACCGATCTGGCCTCGTCAGGCCCAGACGGTGCTGATCGGTGCCGCGACGACTCGGTCGGCCAGCTCGAACGCACGCGGACCGGAATGGAGCACGACGCCTGCTACAAAGCGCTCGCCGAGCTCGTCCCGAAGCCACTCGAGGTGTCGTCCATCGGCTCGCGTGGGTGCCGCACCGGCTTTGATTTCAATGCCGGCGACGCGTCCTCCGCCGAACTCAATCACGAGGTCGACTTCGTGCCGTCCTCCCTTGTCTCGGAGGTGGTACCAACGAGGTCGCGAGGTTGCGAGCGCCAACTCTGCCCGAATCTGCGCGACGACAAATGTCTCGATCATTCGGCCGAGCAGGTTCCCGTCACGCAGCACCGCGGACACGTCCAAGCGCAGGACGCTCGCGACTATGGCCGGGTCGACAAGGTACCGCTTGGGGACTCGGGTGAGTCGCGACAGCCGATTCGACTCCCACGCGGGCAGAGCCTCGAGAACCAGAAGATTCTTTAGCAGCTGCTCGTATCCGGCAGCCGTCTTCCGATCGATGCCGGCGGCTTCGTAGAGCGTCTTGTCCTCGACTACACCAGCGCTGTTGACGGCTAGCGCTTCGAGATAGCGACGAAGCCGGTCCGGATCGCGCGCTCCGGCAACCACCGGCGCGTCGCGGGTGATCAGCTGTTCGACGTAACTGTCGAGCCACGCCTGACGCGCCATGTCCTCAAGGCGCAGCGCGGCCTCCGGAAATCCGCTGCGTGCCGCGAGATCGAGGTAGCCCGCGAGGTCCACACCACCACCGGGAGGCAGCGACTCAACGCCCGCGGAAAGCAGGCGATCCAGAAAGAGCGTTCCTTCGACCCGACGGCTGATCTCACGGACGGTCAGTCCCTGGATGGGCAGGCGAACGAGACGTCCGGTACCTGGCCACATCTCGGAATCGAGGTCGATGCGGACGCTGCCGGTGAGAATGAAGCGGCCCGGCCGCGGCTCCTCGTCGACGGCTCGCTTGACTGCACCGAGAACACCCGGCACCTCCTGCCACTCGTCGAGCAACACGGGTTCGTCCAACCCACGCAAGGCCACGTCCGGGTCCGCCCGAAACGCTGCCGCCTCGGCTTCTCGGTCGAGGCGCACGACGGTGGCCGCGTAGCGGCGCGCGGTTGTTGTCTTTCCGGTCGCGCGCGGCCCCGTCACCGAGATGGCTGGCAGCTGTTCGAGCAGCGCAGCCAGGCGTCTGTCGACCATCCGCTCCCGGTATTCTTGGTTGTCGGCCATGACAGGAGACTACCGCTCTGGTCCACGATATACTCCCGCTCTGGTCCACGATCTGCTCCCGCTCTGGTCCGCGCGACTCTCCCGTTCCAGTCCGGGCTCTATTCCCCTCCCGGACCAGCCCCGATCGTCACGACAGGCCGACGATCCCCAGAACGTCGCCGCGGCCAGGCTGGCCAGGCCGAGCCCGAGCATTCGACAGCTCGAACACGACGGGCTGCGCCCATCCCCGAATTCGGTCCATGCCTCGAGGCTGCCGGGCACGGATTGCGCTCGCATCAACGCGGCGCTAAGCCTCGGCGAGTCGCTGCTCGGGTCAGCGCCGCGGACCGTGCCACAGCCACGCGGCGACGCACAGGCCGGCGACCCCGACGAGGTCCGAGGCCACCAGCCCGTTGCGGCCGGTGAAGACGATGATCACGCCGCCTTCCCAGAGCCGGTCCACGGTGAGCCACACCAGCGAAAGCAGGGCGAGCAGCACGAGACCGCTGCGCGCTCGGCGCCCGATCACGCCGGCCAGCACCATCGCGGCCAGCAGCATGGCCGCGGTGGCCCAGTAGCGCAGCTCGACCAGCGACATCGGCGCAGCGTACGCAACGCGCGCGCCGGACCATCGGCGGACGGCTAGACCGCCTGGGGTTCGTCGGCGCGGCGCAGGCCCAGCGCGGCCAGCGTCCCGTCGACCGCCGTCAACACCTGGGCCGCGCACGCCCGGACCTGCTCGATCGGCGCCCCGAACGGGTCGCCGATGTCGTCGGCACCGGGCGCCACCGGCTCGGCGAGCCCGCGCCGGCCCGCCACCTCGGCCACCCGAGCCCGCAACTCGTCCGCTTGCAGTGCGACGGTCGGGACGCGCAGGCCGGCACCCAACCGGGCGAACTCGCGCATCGTGAAGGTCCGCCAGAACGCCAGCGGCTCCAGCTGCAGCACCGCCGAGCGGTGCGCCGTCTCGGCCGTCAGCACGAGATCGGCCGTCCGGATCAGCTCGGCCGACAGCCGGCGGCCCGCGTGACCGGCCGGATCGCCGCCCAGCTCGCGCAGCGCACGCGCGGAGGTCGCATCCAGCTGCCGGCCCACCAGCCCAGCGGTACCGGCGCTCCGCACCTGCATCGCGTCCTGCGCGGGCAGCCGGGACACCAGCAGCCGCTCCGCCATCGGCGAGCGGCAAATGTTGCCCGTACAGACGAACAGGACGCTGAATATCACGCGGGCGGCCGGCCCCTTCCTACACTGTGTCGGTGTACCGGGCGATCTGGTCGACGATTGTCGTAGTCGCCGCGCTCGCCGTGTTCGGCACGGCGGTCTACATCATCGTGCACGAGGATCCCGTTTCGCACGCAGGGCAGACCCTGACCCTGCCGCCCGACCCGACTCCGACGGCGTCGGAGCCGGCGTCGGAGCCGGCGTCGGAGCCGGCGTCGCCGCCGCGCTCGTCCACACCTGCGACTGCGCCGCCCGTCAAGGTCGCCTTCATCGGCGACGACTACACGACCGGCGACGGCGCGTCCTCGCCGGCCAAGCGCTTCACCACCCTGGTCGCCAAGCAGCTCGGGGTCAGCGAGCAGAACTACGGGCTCAGCGGCGCGGGCTACGCCAAGATCGGTGTGGACAAGGTGGGCAGCTACCGCAGCGTCGTCGACAAGGTCGTCGCGGGCCACCCGGACGTCGTCGTCGTCAGCGGCGGGCGCAGCGACGTCACCGACCTGCTCAGCACATTCCGCCGGGCTGCCGAGCAGCTGTTCGCGACCCTGCGGGACAAGCTGCCCGGCGCGGTGCTCGTGACCGTCGCGCCGTGGTGGGGCGACAGCGACCACCCGAAGGAGCTGACGGCCCTCGCCGGCCCGATCAGGTCCGCGGTCCAGGCCGCCGGCGGGCGCTACCTGGCGCTGCCCGACCCGCTGCATGGGCACCCGAAGATGATGGCCGACGACCGCGACCCGAACGACAAGGGCTACGCCGCGATCGCCGACGTGCTCGGACCCGCCCTCGAGCCACTGCTGCCCAAGCCCAGCACCGGCTGAGGACACCGGGCGGGCTCCGGCGCCAGCCGTGCCGGGCAGCGATCAAGTAGCCTTCCGCACGTGAAGGGGATCGTGCTCGCGGGCGGCGCGGGGACGCGGCTGCACCCCGTGACACGCGCAGTGAGCAAGCAGTTGCTGCCGGTCTACGACAAGCCGATGATCTACTACCCGCTGTCGGTGCTGATGATGGCCGGCATCCGGGACATCCTGATCATCACCACGCCGCACGAGCAGGAACAGTTCGTCCGGCTGCTCGGTGACGGCAGCCAGTGGGGCATCTCGCTCGGCTACGCCGTCCAACCCTCGCCGGACGGGCTCGCACAGGCCTTCCTGATCGGCGCCGACCACCTCGGCGGCTCCCCGGCGGCACTCGTGCTCGGCGACAACATCTTCTTCGGGCACGGCCTGCCCGACCTGCTCTGCGACGCAGCCGACGGCGTCGAGCAGCACGGCGGCTGCGCGCTGTTCGGCTACCAGGTCAGTGACCCGGAGCGGTACGGCGTCGCCGAGGTCGACCCCACCGGGCGGCTCGTCGACATCGAGGAGAAGCCCTCCAAGCCCCGGTCGAACCTCGCCATCACCGGGCTCTACCTCTACGACGCCGACGTCGTCGAGCTCGCCCGGACCCTCCGGCCCTCGGCGCGCGGCGAGCTCGAGATCACCGAGCTGAACCGGAAGTACATCGAGCGCGGCACCGCGCGGCTCATCGACCTGGGCCGAGGCGTCGCGTGGCTCGACACCGGCACCCAGGACGCGCTCATGCAGGCCGGCCAGTTCGTCCAGGTGCTGCAACAGCGGCAGGGGCTCACTATCGCCTGCCTCGAGGAGATCGCGATGCGCGGCGGTGCCATCACCCCGCAGCAGGCAATCGCGCTCGCCGACGAGATGGGCCACTCCGGCTACGCGACGTACCTGCGCCAGATCGCCGTCGATTTCATGACCGCCGGCGCGGCCACCAGCTGACCTGCGCAGGTCAGCGTTCGATGGCACCGACACGATGCATACCACCGATGTACACGAACGATGACATCGAGCGAAAGTCATCGCACGATGACATTAGTCGAATGTCTATGTACGATGACATTCGTGCTCACCTACGAGATAGCCGAGCCGCGCCGGCTCGGCCGCGCGCTGCGCGAGGAACGCCGCAAGCACCGCCTCACGCAGGCGGAGCTTGCCGACCGGGCCGGCGTCTCTCGCGGCTGGCTGGTCAGGTTCGAGCAGGGCCACGGCTCGGCCGAGATCGACACGATCTTCCGGGTACTCACTGCCCTGGGGCTCGTGATGACCCTCACGGAACGCACGACGACCGCTGCGGACGCGGAGGCACAGGCCGCGTTCGAGCGGATGTTCGATGGCTGACCAGCTCCTCGTCCTCATCGGCGGCGAGATCGTCGGCGACGCCCGGCGCAGCGCTTCCGGCGAATACTCCTTTGCCTACCACGACGCCTACCGGCGGACGGGTCGGGTGCCGCTGAGCCCCACCCTGCCGATCGGCGACACCCGATTCAAACACCGCCCCGTCGCTGCCTACCTCGAGGGGCTGCTGCCGGAGAAGGCAGCGGTGCGCGCGGGCTGGGCCGCCGAGCTGAGCACCTCCGAGGACGCCTTCGAGCTGCTCGCGGGGATGGGGCTGGACTGCATCGGCGCGGTCCAGTTCGCCACCGAGGCGAACCTGCCGCAACTTGCGCAGCGCGCGGCCGACTACCGGCCGGTCACGGACCGGAAGATCGCCGGCCGGCTGCGCGACCTGCGGGCCGCGGAGGCGTCATGGACGCTGCCGGGCGAGCACTGGAGCCTTCCGGGGGCGCAGGACAAGTTCACGCTTGCGCGGCTGAACAGCAGATGGCACGAGGCGCACGGCGCAGCGGCGTCGACGCACATCGTCAAGCCCGGCGTCGCGATGCTCATGCATCAGGCGACCGTCGAGCACGCGACGATGCAGGTCGCCGCGAAACTCGGCCTCAACGTCGCGCACACCGAGTTGCGCGCTTTCGGTAGCGAGACCGCCATCGTCGTCACGCGCTTCGACCGGCTCGTCCAGAACGGGTCTGTGCGGCGATTCCACCAGGTCGACTTCTGCCAGGCCATGGGACGGCTGCCGAAACAACAAGTACGAGGAGCGCGGCGGCCCCCGTACGCAGGATCTCGCGGAGCTGATCCGCCGCGAGTCGGCACGGCCGGAACCGGATGTCCGCAGGTTCTCCGACGCCGTCCTGTTCAACTACGTCGTCGGGGCCCCGGACGGGCACTCGAAGAACTTCGCGCTGCTGTACGCGCCGGACGGGCGTGCCCGGATGGCGCCCCTCTACGACCTGGCGTCCGCCTTCGCGTACGAGCCCAGGCGCGGCGGCTACGACCTCGGCAAGGCGGCGCTGTCGATCGGCGGGCGGCGCAAGTTCGGCGAGGTGCTGAGGAAGAACGTCGAGCTACACGCGGACGAGCTGCGTCTCGACCGTGCCGAGCGACTCGCCCGCGTGGCAGAGCTGGCAACCGCGGCTGCGCCGGCGTTCCAGGACGCACTCGACGCCGTCGACACGCCGGCGGCCGCCGAGATCGCCGCGCGCCTGGTGCCACGGCTCACCCGCCACTGCGAGGAGATCGTCGAGCGGGTCGAGCGGGGCAGGCCTGCCACGTAGGCTGGCGTCCGTGGCAGGAATCGACCCCGACAACGGGCCCTGATCGGATGGCCGTCGAGATCACTCCCGCCGATGCCGCGCCCACGGCGATCGACGGCCTGCGCGTGCTGCACACCAAGGCGGTCACCGACGAGCGCGGGACGGTACGCGAGTTCTTCCGGGTCAGCGCGTTCGCCGAGCTCGGCCTGACGGTGCCCGACCGCTGGACGCAGATCAATCTCACCTGGAGCGTGCGGGGCGCCGTGCGCGGCCTGCACGGTGAGCTGATGACGAAGCTGGTCGGCGTCGCCGCCGGCTCGGCCCTCGGCGCCTACGTCGACGCGCGCAAGGACTCACCCACGCACGGCGCGGTCGTCACCGTCGCGCTCGAGATCGGGACCCAGGTGCTCGTCCCGCCCGGCGTGTGCAACGGCTTCCAGGCGATCACCGACTGCCAGTACGTGTACTGCTTCGACGACGAATGGCGCCCCGGCATGCCCGGCCCGTCCGTCCGGCCCAGCGACCCGGCGCTGGGCATCGCATGGCCGGTGCCGATCGACCCCGCCGACCCGGCCTCGATCTCCGCCAAGGACGCGTCCGCGCCGCTGTTCGCCGAGCTTTGACGGCTCAGACCTCGAGGAAGATCCGGACCACCTGGGCGATCGAGTGCATCACGACGAGATCCACCACGCCGATGCGCTGCACGATCCGGCGCTCGGTCACCGACCGGATGCCCTCGCAGCGCGCGTATGACGTCTCGCCGAGACCATTACCTCGATCGGGCGCGATCTCGACCCGGGTGGGCAGGTCGTGCTTGGTGCGCGTCAACGGCAGCACGGTCACGACCGTCGCGTGCCGATTCCACTCGTTCGAGGACAGGACGAGCCCGGGTCGTTGCCATCCTTGTTCGTGCCCGAGCGGTTCGCCGAAATCGATCAGCCAGATCTCGCCTCGACGCGCCTCAGCCACGATCAAGGCCGTCGCGCAGCGACCGTTCCCAGGCCGCGTCGGGCTCCAGCGCAGCCGGGTGACGTGCCAACGCTTCACGGGTGCGGCGCCAGAATTCCGCTGTCTCGTAGGCATCCAGCGCCCGCTCGACGACCTCGCCGATGCTCCGTCCACTTCGTGCGGCGAGCGCGGCAGCGCGGGCTCTCGTCGACTCGCTGACCCGCAGGGTGGTGGCCACAAAGCCAGCATACAATTTCGCATGCGCTTTCGCATGCGCATGGTCGCGGGGCGCATGCGGTAGCGGAGTAGCGCTCTGGGAGACTGAGCGCGTGCGGATCTTCGTCACCGGCGGGGCCGGCTTCATCGGCTCGCACTTCACGCGCGCCATCCTCAGCGACGAGTACCCCCACCTGGCCGGTGCCGAGGTCACGGTCTTCGACAAGCTGACCTACGCGGGCAACCTGGACAACCTCGCGCCGGTGGCCGGCAGCCCGCGCTACCGGTTCGTCCGGGGTGACATCTGCTCGGCCGCCGATCTGGCGAACGCGCTGCCCGGGCACGACCTGGTGGTCAACTTCGCGGCCGAGTCGCATGTCGATCGCTCCGTCGGCGGGTCGGCCGACGACTTCGTGATGACCAACGTCGTCGGCACCCAGCAGGTGCTCGCCGCCGCCGTGCGGCACGGTGTGCAGACCGTCCTGCACGTCTCCACCGACGAGGTGTACGGCTCCATCGAATCCGGCTCATGGCAGGAGGGGCACGTCCTCGAGCCGAACTCGCCCTACGCCGCGTCCAAGGCCGCCGGCGACCTGGTGGCGCGCGCCTACGCCGTGACCTACGGGCTGGACGTGCGCATCACCCGCTGCTCGAACAACTACGGCCCGTACCACTTCCCGGAGAAGGTCATCCCGCTGTTCGTGACGAACCTGCTGGACGGGCTGCGGGTGCCGCTCTACGGCGTCGGCGCGAACATCCGCGACTGGCTCTACGTCGGCGATCACTGCCGCGCGCTCGCACTCGTCCTCGAGAAGGGAGCGCCCGGCGAGGTCTACAACGTGGGCGGCGGCCGGGAGCTGTCGAACCGCGCCCTCACCGAGCTGCTGCTCGACGCCACCGACCGCGACTGGTCGTTCGTCGAGGAGATCGTCGATCCGCGCGGCGCCGCGCACGACCAGCGCTACTGCGTCGACTTCGGCAAGCTCGCCGCGCTCGGCTACCAGCCGCGCATGTCGTTCGAGGACGGGCTCGCGCTGACCGTGCAGTGGTTCCGCGACAACCGCGCGTGGTGGGAGCCGCTGCGCGTCCGGGCAGCGCGCTAGCCATGCGCTGGCTCGTCACCGGGGCGGGCGGTCAGCTCGGCAGCCACCTGCTCGCCCGCCTCGCCGGCCACGACGTTGTCGGGCTGACGCGCGGCGAGCTCGACATCAGCTCCGCGGCCGCCGTCGATGCGGCCGTGCGGATGATGCGCCCCGACGTCGTCGTCAACGCCGCCGCGTACACCGCCGTCGACGCCGCGGAGGCAGACGAGGCGGACGCCTTCGCGGTGAACGCCGACGGGCCGCGGCTGATCGCCGGCGCGCTGGCCCGGCACGGCGGCCGGCTCATCCACGTCTCCACCGACTACGTCTTCGACGGGACCGCGACCCGCCCGTACGAACCGTCCGACCCGACCGCGCCACGCACCGCCTACGGGCGCAGCAAGCTGGCCGGCGAACAAGCCGCCCGGGCCGCGCTGCCGGCCTGCCACGTGGTGCGCACCGCGTGGGTGTACGGCGGGCCGGCGCCGAACTTCGTCGACACGATGCGCGGGCTGGAGCGCACCCGCGAGACCGTCGACGTCGTCGCCGACCAGCTCGGCTCGCCCACCTGGGTGCACGACCTCGCCGATGCGCTCGTCGCGCTCGGCTCGTCCACCGTCGCGCCGGGGGTGCTGCACTACGTCAACGCCGGGCAGGCGTCGTGGTTCGAGCTCGCGCAGGAGGTGTTCCGGCTGGTCGGCGCCGACCCCGCCAGGGTGCGACCGGTGGACACCGCGGCCTTCCCGCGGCCCGCCCCCCGGCCGGCCTGGTCGGTGCTGTCCACTCGATCGTGGACGGACCACGCCCTTCCCGCCCCGCGCGACTGGCGCGTGGCGCTGCGCGATTACCTCAGCAGCGGGCGTCGGCCACCGTCACCGTCATCGGGTTGATCATCGGCTGGTCGCGCACCAGCACCGGGCCGGCGCCGGCCGGCTCCTTCAGGTGGAACACGACCGTCGTGGACCCGCCACGCGACACCCTGGCAACCACCACGAACACCGGGTGCCCCTGATCGACGCCCTGCACGTAGAAGGGCGCCTTGCCGTTGACGGTGACGCTGGTGAACCGCCCGCCGATCGTGCCGTACAGGCCGAGATCGAGGTCTTCGGTCCCGACCGGGAAGCTGTTGCCGAGAACGTACGCCGGCAACGTCGCGGGCGCGTCGTTGGTCACCGTCACCGTCACGGCGACGTCGCGGCTCGGGCCACAGCCGGTGCGCCGCCAGTCCATGGACGCGTGCAGGTAGTAGTCGAGCTTGCTCTGCGAGTCGTTGTCGAGCGTGACGGCAACGTAGGGACGGCGGGTATCGGGCAGGACGCCGCTCAGCGGCAGGTCGACGATCTCGTTCTCGACGCGGGGATCGCGGCTCCAGAACAGCAGCCGGTGCTCGCCGGCGCCACGACCGGCAGCCTGCACCAGCCGGGTGACGTCCGTACCCGGCGCAAGCAGCTGCTTGCTGACCGACCTGGCGATGTCGAGCAGGTAAGCCTTCCGCTCGGAACTCTGCGTGGTGTTCGGGTACCGGTCGTACAGCGTCTTCTCGCTGAGCTCGACGATGTTGTCGGACGTGAGCTGCGTGCCGTCGGCCATCGTCACCGGGCCGGTCACCGCGAGCAGGTAGCTCAACGCCGTCGGGTCGATCACCATCGCCCCGTCGATCGGCGGGCCGCCGGACTTCTGCTGCCACATCGACGACCAGATCTGCGCGGCGTAGGGGAAGTGCGCGCTGTAGTTGCTGTCCGCGTAGTCCTGCTGGGCCGCCTGGTAGACCTGGGCGAAGTCGGCGCCGAAGTGCAGCCCCTGCGCATGCACGCCCGTGAGGTAGCTGTCGGATTCGAAGTGCGTGAACGTGACCTTGCCCTGATCGGCGGTCACGATCGCAAACGCACCGGGGATGCCGCCCGTCGACCGGAGTTCCGCGTCGTTCTGAAAACTCACGAGGTAGGTCTTGGGGCCGCCCGCCCCGAGCAGCGGCGGCACCACCCGCACCGCCTTGCCGATGTCGGCCACGGTCGTGCGCAGCGGCGCGAGCTGATCAAGCAGTTGCCGGCGGGCGGAGTTGACCGAGCCCAGCCACGTCGAGCCCGAGGCACGGCCGGCCATCGCCATCGCGGTGCCCATCGCGGCCGTGGCGTGCTGCAACGTCGGCGCGAGCTGCTCGATCGCGCCCAGGTCGAAGCTGCCGTCGGCCAGCCGGATCTTGGCGGGCCCCAACGCATTGGTTGCGTCGATGAGCGGGCCCATGGCCTGTTCGGCGACCAGCTGGACGCTCGAGGTCAGGGTGCGTGCGGTGTCGAGCGGATCACCGAAGTAGGGGACGGCCGCCGCCGCCGCCCACACCGGACCCGCCGTGTGAGCGCGCGCGGCGTCGGCCTCGGCGCGCACCTTCTCCGCGGTCGCTCGGGCCGCGTCCAGGTCACCGGCCGAGATCTGTGCGCGCAGGGTGTCCACGCCCTGGCGCACCGCGCTCAGTTCGCTGCGCGCCTTGAACCCGCTGTACAGCAGCCAGCACACCGCGGCGAGAAGCAGCAGCCCCAGGGCACCGGCGCCCAGCAAGAGGCGCCGCCTCGTCCTTCTCTTGCGGCTCCTGCGACGGCGGCGTACCCGTACCCGGCCCGGCTGGTCGTCGGACACGTCCTGCGCAGAGTCGCGCGAGGCCGACCGACGCGCCGACCAGTCCGGCCCGTCGAAGGGATCCGCCGCAGCGAGATCGGTCCCACGGGCGTCGTCGTGTTCCGCTTCAGCCATCGATCAGCACGCCGCGCCGAGACCGGGCGCGGGCGCCACGCTCAGCGCAGGACTCTGATTCGGACCCGCACGATCTTGTGGATGGTCTTGAAGAGCAGGACGTGGAATCCACGGTGCAGCTTGAACGGGATCCGGAAGGTGAAGAACGCGCCCCCTTGCCGCCCGGTGTGGAACCTCTTCAGCACGATGCGGTGGTGCCGCTGCCAGGTGGAGACCGTGCCCACGTGCCTCGGGGCGAAGTGCGTCAGCAACGCGGCGTCCGTCTGGCCCCGGTGGATCCGGTAGGCCGTCAGCTTCACCGTCGGTGCATAGGCGGCCGACGCCGGAGCTGCCAGCGTGGCGAACCCGACCACCACCACCGTGAAGACCGTCAGTACTACGGCAAGCCAGTGCCGCGCTTTCTTGGCAAGCGATGTCATGGGCTGTTCCCTCTCCGCTGCCGGACTGTGTGATCATGCTCGACATAGGCCGAGAGATCTACTCGAACCTACTCGCGAATCGCGCTTCGGTGCGAGGTCACGGCGCAATTCTTTGGTCTCCCGGCGAAGCTCAACGGCGGCGGGTCGGGGGCCTCCACACCACCAGCGCGGTCGTGGGCACCCGCCGGGCGGCGAGCTCGGCGTGCGCGTGATCGAGTTCGGCGGCGAGCTCCGCGACCCGCTCCCGCAGCGCGTCGACGTGCGATTCGAGCTCGATGATCCGCTTGATCCCGGCCAGGTTGACGCCGTCGATCTGCGAGAGCCGCTGCACCTCGCGCAGCAGCGCGACGTCGCGGGCGGAGTAGCGGCGCCCGCCGCCGCCGGTGCGGCCCGGCGTCACCAGGCCGAGCCGGTCGTACTGGCGCAGGGTCTGCGCGTGCATGCCGGCCAGCTCGGCCGCGACCGAGATGACGAAGACCGGGGCGTCGTCCGGGACGTCGTGCGGGACGTTGCGAGCCATTGTCAGCCCGGGCCCCGAGCGCCGCGGTGATCTGTGGCCGCGGGTCGTCGGTCTGGGCCGCGGCGAAGCGCTCGAGCGCATCACGGGACGCGCCGTCCAGATTCGCGCGGGACGGCTACCTCCACGGTCACCAGCAGGTCGCCGGCGTGCCCGCGTCGGTGGACGCCGCGCCCGCGCACCCGCAGGGTGCGTCCGGACGGCGTCCCGGGCGCGATCTTCACGCGCACCGAGCCGTCGAGCGTCGGCACGCGCAGCGTGGTGCCGAGCGTCGCCTCGGCGAAGGTGATCGGGACGGTGAGCGTGAGGTTGTCGCCGCTGCGTCCGAACAGCTTGTGCGGCTCGACGTGGACCGTGACGTACAGGTCGCCGGCCGGCCCGCCGGACGCGCCGGGCGTGCCCTTGCCCGGCACGCGCACCCTGGCGCCGTCGCGCACGCCGGCCGGGATGCGGACGTTGATCGTGCGCAGCTGGGTCGTGGCGCCCGTGCCGCGGCAGTCCGGGCACGGGTCGTCGATGAGCTGCCCGGTGCCGCGGCATTCGACGCACGGCTCGCTGAACCCGAACGCGCCCTGGTTGCGGCTGACGAACCCGCTGCCGCCGCAGTTGGGGCAGCGCCGCGGCGCGGTGCCCGGCCGCGAGCCGAGCCCGCCGCAGGTCTTGCAGCTCCCGGGCCGGAGAGCCGTAACGGCATCGTCACGCCGTGGACGGCCTCGTCGAAGCCCAGGTTGACCTCGGCGGCAGCATCGTGGCCGCGCACGCGGGCCGGCGCTCGCGCGGCCGCCGGACCGCCCCGCGTTCGGCCCGAACAGCCCGTCGAACAGGTCATTGAGATTGCTGCCGCTCGGAGCCGCCGCCGAGAACAGGTCGGAGACGTTGAAGTTCGCGTTCGTGCGCCGCTGGGTGCCGGCGCCGAACCCGCCGAAGCCGCCGAAGCCGCTGCCGCCGAACAGGCTGCGCGCCTCGTCGTACTCCTTGCGCTTGGCCGGGTCGGAGAGCACGTCGTAGGCCTCCGACACCTCCTTGAAGCGCGCCTCGGATTTCGCGTCGCCCGGGTTCTTGTCGGGGTGCAGTTCGCGGGCGAGCTTGCGGTAGACCTTCTTGATCTCCGCTGCCGTCGCCTCCTTGGTGACGCCGAGCGACTTGTAGTAGTCCTTCTCGATGTAGTCCTTGGTACTCATCTCTGTTGACGTCACCTCTTCTCTGGTTCTGCTCGTACGGGTCGTTGGGTGGGGCGGACCGGACGAGATCGTCCTCGGACGGTCCGGCTCAAAAAGCGGGCCGGACCATCCTGCGGGCGCCTGTCCGGATCCGCCCCTCCTTACTCGTGTCTGTCGACCGGGTCGCTTTCCGTTTGGACTGCATCTTCGTGCGGTTGGGCGGGGGGTGCGTTGTCGGTGCTTTGCGCTGTCGAGTCACCCTCCAGCGTTTCCACGTCTGCTTCCGACTCCGCGGCGTGTTTGCCGTTGGTCGGCTCCAGCGGGTGATCGCCGAGGCCGGGAGGTGCGATCGGGTCGCTGACGCCGACCATCGCGGGACGCAGCAGTCGGTCACGGTGCAGGTACCCCTGCCGCAGCACGCTCGTGCAGGTGGGCTCGGTGACCGCGTCGCTCTCGTCGTGCAGGACGGCCTCGTGGACGGCGGGGTCGAACGGATCGCCGGCCACGCCGAACGCCTCCAGCCCGAGCTTGCCGAACACCGCGTCGAGATGGTCGGCGACCGCCTTGAGCGCGCCCGTCAAGTCACCGTGCGCGCGGGCGCGGTCGATGTCGTCGAGAACCGGAAGCAGCTCGGCGAGGGCGCGTCCGACCGCGACATCACCGGCCGCGAGTCGATCGCGTTCGGCGCGCTTGCGGTAGTTGGCGTACTCGGCCTGGACTCGCTGCAGGTCATGGGTCCGCTCGTCCAGCAGCGCGGCCTCGACCATCGGCCCTTCGGCCGCCTCGGGCACCGGCAGGGACGGACCCGTGGCCGGCGGGGCCTTGCGGGCCGCGCCGGTGCACCGGATCGATCTTGCGGTTGTCCCGAATGACGACCGGCTCGCGGCTCCTCGGAACCGGCCTCTCTCACTTCTTGCTCCTCGGCCGGTCCCTCGTCCACCACCTCGGCGTCGACGACGGTGTCGTCGGCGGATTCGGACGCCTTGGAGAAGTCCGGGCCGGGACCCGCGGCGCCTGCAGCACCCTCGGCACCCTCGGCGCCCGCGGCGGCCTGGGCGGCGGCGTACATGGCACCGCCGGCCTCGGACGCGACGCTGGACACCTTCTCCTGGGCGGCCTTGATCGCCTCGAAGTCGGCACCCTCGAGGGCCTTCTTCAGCTCGTCCACCGCGCCCTGCAGTTCGGTGCGCTTGTCCTCGGGCAGCTTGTCGCCGTTCTCGGCCAGGAACTTCTCGGTGGTGAACTGCAGCCCCTCGGCCGTGTTGCGGATCTCGGCCTCGTCACGGCGCTTGCGGTCCTCGTCGGCGTGCGCCTCGGCGTCCTTCATCATCCGGTCGATCTCGTCCTTGCTCAGGCCCGAGCCGCCGGTGATCGTCATGCCCTGTTCCTTGTTGGTGGCCAGGTCCTTGGCCCTGACGTGCACGATGCCGTTCGCGTCGATGTCGAAGGTGACCTCGATCTGCGGGACGCCGCGCGGCGCCGGCGGCAGGCCGGTCAGCTCGAACATGCCGAGCTTCTTGTTGTAGGCCGCGATGTCGCGCTCGCCCTGATAGACCTGGATCTGGACGCTGCCCTGGTTGTCGTCGGCGGTCGTGAAGATCTCCGAGCGCTTCGTCGGGATCGTCGTGTTCCGCTCGATGAGCTTGGTCATGATGCCGCCCTTGGTCTCGATGCC
This sequence comes from uncultured Actinomycetota bacterium, assembly GCA_963797455.1. GTDB lineage: Bacteria > Actinomycetota > Actinomycetes > Mycobacteriales > Jatrophihabitantaceae > Jatrophihabitans. Next base: position 41,325 of record CAWCPK010000006.1, read on the forward strand.
GAGGCTCAGCGGGGTGACGTCGAGCAGCAGGACGTCCTTGACCTCGCCCTTGAGGACGCCGGCCTGCAGGGCGGCGCCGACCGCGACGACCTCGTCGGGGTTGACGCCCTTGTTCGGCTCCTTGCCGCCGGTGAGCTCCTTGACCAGGTCGGCTCACGGCCGGCATGCGGGTCGAGCCGCCGACCAGCACGACGTGGTCGATCTCGCTCAGGCTGATCCCGGCGTCCTTGATGACGCTCTGGAACGGTGCCTTGGTGCGCTCGAGAAGATCGGCGGTGATCTTCTGGAACTCCGCGCGGGACAGCGACTCGTCCAGGAACAGCGGGTTCTTCTCGGCGTCCTGCGTGATGTAGGGCAGGTTGATGCTGGTCTGCTGCGACGGACGACAGCTCGATCTTGGCCTTCTCGGCGGCCTCGCGCAGCCGCTGCATCGCCATCTTGTCCTTGGCGAGGTCGATGCCGTGCGCGGCCTTGAACTTGTCGACGAGCCAGTCGATGATCGCGCTGGTCCCAGTCGTCGCCGCCGAGGTGGTTGTCGCCACTGGTGGCCTTCACCTCGATGACGCCCTCGCCGATCTCGAGCAGCGAGACGTCGAAGGTGCCGCCGCCGAGGTCGAAGACCAGGATCGTCTGCTCGCTTCTCGCCCTTGTCCAGGCCGTAGGCGAGCGCGGCCGCGGTCGGCTCGTTGACGATGCGCAGGACGTTCAGGCCCGGCGATCTGGCCGGCCTCCTTGGTGGCCTGCCGCTGGGCGTCGTTGAAGTACGCGGGGACGGTGATCACCGCGTCGGTGACTGTCCTCGCCGAGGTAGGACTCGGCGTCGCGCTTGAGCTTCTGCAGGACGCGCGCGCTGATCTCCTGCGCGGTGTAGGACTTGCCGTCGATGTCGACCTTCCAGCTCGGGTCGCCCATGTGGCGCTTCACCGAGCGGATGGTGCGATCGACGTTGGTGACAGCCTGGCGCTTCGCGACCTCGCCGACCAGCACCTCGCCGTTCTTGGCGAACGCGACGACGCTCGGGCGTGGTGCGCGAGCCCTCGGCGTTCGCGATGACCTCCGGCTCGCCGCCGGACAGGACGGCGACGACGGAGTTGGTGGTGCCGAGGTCGATGCCGACCGCTCGTGCCATGGATGGCGCTCCTTCTGACGTTCGATGTGCGGGTGTGCTCCGCCCGCGATAGTGCTCCGCGGCGCGGGCCTCTGTCAAAAGAACTGAGTCGGGGCGACTCAAGTTCCCGGAGGCGGCTGTGACGCCGGTCACCCTCGTCCCCAAGCCGCGTCCCCCAAGCCGTGAATACCCGCTCAGCCACCTTCGTCCCCCCCGTTCAAACCGAACGCGACCATCTGGCTCCCGGACGGCAGCTACCTCGTCGTGGACTTCCTGTGGCGGGCGCTGCGTGCCGTCTTGGAGATCGACAGCGACGAGTACCACGGCGATCCCGCTGATCGCGATGCCACCGACGATCGGCACCTGGCTCTCGAGGTCGGCGCGGCGTGATCAACACCCGGGCAGCCACGCTCTGGTGTGGCCGTGGGGGTATTCACGCGGTCAGGGGAACAGGCCGCGCAGGCTGCCGCGCAGCTCGTAGGTGCCGGCCACCCGGGTGGTGAGGACCGTCCACCCCGTGCCGTCGTCGACGAGCTCGCCGCGGACGACGGGATCCGCGTCGACGGTGGCCCGGCCGGAGGCCGCCGGCTCCTGCAGCACGGCGGAGAGGAACTTCGACCACCGCACCCGCACCGCGAGCGTGCACACGCACGGCACCTTGATCGTCATCGACTTCTGGTCGTGGGCGAGCACGAACGCCGGGCGTCCGATGATCGGCGTCGGGTCGGTTACCCGGAACAGCCGCCACTTGTCGTCCTGCCAGATGGGCTGCAGGTACGCCGCCGTGCCCGCGTGCACCAGGTCGTACTCGGGATAGTCGCCCACCGAGTCCGACGGCAGGGCCACGTAGCCCACCGCGTTGTTGTCCAGCCAGACCTTGTAGGTGACCGGGTCGAGCGGATCCTGGATGAGCGCCGCGTTGAGCTGGTTGTCCTCCTGCGTCTCCCACCCGCGCGCGAGCATCGCGTAGTCGAGCAGCGCGTCGGCCCCCGCGCGCGCCCCGTGATCGACGACCTCGACGCGGAAGTTGCGCAGGTTCGGGATCGTGCCCAGCCGGGCGGCGAGCGTCTTGTAGTACGAGACCGACGACACCGGGCGCGCCGCGTTGTGCAGGTCGGTGGCCGTCGTGACGCCGCCGACGATCAGCAGCGGCGCGACCGCGAGCGTGGCGATCCGTCCCGGCCGGGTGCTCAGCGCCACCGCCGCCACCGGCAGGCAGTACCAGACGAACCGCGCGAAGTTCGAGCCGAGACCGTTCGGGATCGCCCACAGCGCGACGATCACGATGAGCGTGACCCACAGCGTGGTACGCAGGTGATCCGGCGGGCCGGCGAGCCACAGACAGCACATGCCGAGCAGGAGCTCGATCAGCAGGCCGTCCGAGATCGGCTCGGGGCCGGGCGCCCCGAACGCGATCGTCGAGACCATCAGCGCGATGCCCGCGGTGACGACCACGTACGCGATGATCGGGCGATACGCCCTCGTCCTCGTGGTGAGGAACGTCCCCGACAGCCCCAACGCCACGAACGCACCGGCGACCGGCGAGGCCAGGATGCTGAGCAGGGTCAGGCCGACGGTCAGGGAGCGCTGGCCACGGCGCACCGCGATCAGTGCTCCGACGCCGGCGACGCCGCCGAGCAGGAACGGGACCCGTCCGCTCCAGAGGTTCAACGCGACGGCAACCGCGCCCACCGCTGCCGCCGCCGTCGGGTGCGGAGTGTCACGGACCAGCACGGTGACCAGCACCGCGATCGCCACAGCCGAGAGCGCGGCGACCAGTTCGGTGCCGATCAGGGCGCACGCGTAAGGGGTCACGACCGAGTAGTTGCCCGGCGTCGAGCCGCCCCCGAACCAGCTGAACCAGTAGCCCAGGCCGACACCGTGCGCCGCCGCGGACGCGCGCGCGCGGGCGGCCCACAGGTCGTTGACTCCCGGCCGGAGCAGGTAGAAGGCGACCGCGCTCAGGACGGCGAACGCCAGGGGTGCCAGCACCCTCGGGTCGGTCCAATCGCGCAGCCGTCGCCAGGGCAGCCCACGCTGCCACGACGGAGCGGTGGTAGTGACGGTCATTACCTATGAATGGTCCCATAGGCGCGGCACGAGGTCCCCCGATAATCCGGCCCGGCGATGGCCCGGGACCGAGGTCCCGGGCCACCCACCTACGGCTAGGACGCGGGCTTCGCGAGGTCGGCGATCGAGACCAGGTTGTACTGCTGCGCGGTGTCCTTGGTGACGACGATGGCGTCCGCGTCCTGCGCCGTCGACTGGGCGAGGACGGTCAGCTTCGTGGGCACGGCCGTCTTCAACGCCGCGTAGACCGCCGCCGACGACGTCGCCTTCGCGCCCTTCTTGAAGAACTGGAGCAGCACGCCGCTGTACTCCGGGATCAGATCGATCTCGCCGTCGAGCATGCCCGGCATGTACTTCTCCCGGCTGCCGATGTTGAGCTTGGTCTTGACGTTGGCACCGGTCGCCTGCAGGGCGGTGGCGTAGATCTGGGCGAGGATCTCGTTCTCCGGGAAGTTCGCCGAGCCGACGGTCAGGCTCACACCGGCGTTCAGGTTGGCCGGCGGCTGCTGCGTGGCGAACCGTTGCAGCCACTCGGCCGCGGTCGCCTTGATGTCCTTCTTCTGGACCTCGACCTTCGTGCGCAAGTCGATCAGGTCCGCGGTCGTCAGGTGCGTGGAGATGAAGTTGAGGACCTGCGTGACGCCGGCCGTCGCCTTCGACTTCGCGATCAGTGGCAGCACGTTCTGCGCGCCGAAGTCGCTCTTCGGGTCCGTCAGCACGACGAAGTCGTTGGCCTTGATCGCCGGGTCGGTCGTGAACAGGTCGGCGGCGTCCACCTGGCCGTTCTTCAACGACGTGACGGTGATCGGGCCGCCGGTGTCGAGCGTCTTGAACGACTCGAAGGTGACGCCGTAGATCGACTGGAGGCCGGGGACGCCGTCCGGTCGGGTCTTGAACTCCGCGGGCCCGCCGAGAATGAGCTTCGACGCAACGGTTCCCGCGACGGGCGTGACGCCGGGCGAGTTGGTCGAACCGCCCTTCGTGCTGTCGCTCCCGCAGGCACTGAGCACAAGGCTCGTCACGGCGACCGCCGCGCTCAGCGTGATGGCTTTGCGAGTCATGGTTCTCCTAGCAAGGTCAAGTGTGTGATCGTCGGTGACGGGACCCCCGTGCGCGCTCAGCCAGCTGCGACCTCCTCGTTGGCACGGATCGAGCCGGCGGCGGCGTCCGCGGCCGCACCGGTCTTCGTCGAGAAGCGGCGCGACACCCCGCGCGACACGGCGAAGCGCTGCACGAGCGCCAGCGCCACATCGACGATGACCGCGAGCACCGCGACCAGCACGCCGCCGCTGACCATCTGCGGGAAGTCGCGCTGCGCGTAGCCGTCGTAGATGTAGCGGCCCAGACCGCCGAGCGGGAAGTAGGCAGCGATCGTCGCGGTGGCGATGACCTGCAACGTGGCGCTGCGGAAGCCGGAGAAGATCAGCGGCAGGCTGTTCGGCAGCTCGACCTTCCACAGCACGTCGGCGCCCGTCATGCCCATACCTCGCGCCGCGTCCCTGACGTCTGGATCCACCGCGTCCACACCGGCGTAGGTGTTGGCGAGGATCGCCGGCACCGCGATCAGCACCAGCACGATCTCGGTGGGGATCAGGTAACCGAGGTCGGTCCGTCCGTAGAAGTGCGGCGAGATCAGGACGGCGAGCAGCACGATCAGGCCGACCGCGGGCAGCGCGCGCAACGCGTTCGCCGCCGACACGATCCACCTGCCACGACCGGTGTGCCCGACGGCGAGCCCGATCGGCAGCGCGATGACCAGCGCGATGCCGAGCGCGATCGCGGAGTACCTGAGGTGGCTGAGCAGCTCCGACGGGATGCCGACGAACGAGTCGGACGGCCGGTCCCGCCAGTGCGCCGGGTCGTTGAGCCACGTGAAGACGTCGCTGATCATCGGGTCACCGCGCGACGCCACGGGGTGAGCAGCCGGGCGCCGACCACGATCAGCAGGTCGAGGCTCAGCGCGAGCACCATGCACAGGACGATGCCGAGCACGATCGGCGGGTAGTACGGGTCGGGCGTCGACAGCTGCTTGCCGATGTCGAAGAGCCGGCCGAGGTTGTCCATGCCGATCGTCCCGGCGATCGCGACGAGGCTGACGTTGGCCACCGTCGCGACCCGCAGGCCGGCGGCGATCACCGGCGCAGCGATCGGCAACTCGACGCCCACCAGCCGGCGCAGGCGGCCGTAGCCCATCGCGGTGGCCGCGAGCAGGGTGTCCTCGGAGACCGACCCGAGACCGTCGGCCACCACCCGGGTGAGCAGCGCGACGGAGTAGATCGTCAGCGCGATCGGCACCTGCTTCGGATCGAGCGACTTGAGGCCGAATAGCGGCGGGACGATCACGAACAGCGCGATGGACGGGATCGTGTAGAGCAGCCCGGTGATCGAGATGATCGGCGGGTAGGTCCAGTTGTAGCGCCGCGCGATGTAGCCGAGCGGCAACGAGATGAGCAGCCCGGCGACCACCGGGAGGATCGAAAGGTAGGTGTGATCCCAGAGGAGGACGAGATCCTCGTGCCGGTGGTCCTGGAAGTACGCCCAGAAGTGCCACGGGGACGAGGTGCCGCCGAGCGCGGCCGGCGTCACGAGTCGTCCCCCGAACCGGCTGCTGCCGCCCGCTCGTGGTGATCGGCAGCGGCGGCCTCGACGGCGTCCCGGCGCACCCCGACCGCGCGCTCCTCGATCCGGGCAAGGACGTGCGACGCGGTGACGGTGCCGGCGAACGTGCCGTCCTCGTGCACGATGACGCCGCGCCCGCTCGGCGACGAGAGCGCCGCGTCGAGCGCCTCGCGCAGGGTGCCGGACTCGCTGGCCAGCGTGCCGCCGAGGTTGAGCAGGTCGGGGGTGATCTCGCTGGCGAGGGCGGTGTCCGGCAGCCGGCCGACCGCGAGCCAGCCCTGCGGCTGCTGCCCTGCGTCGACGACGAGGGCCCAGTCGTCGTGGGCGCGGTCGCGAGCGGCGCGCACCTGCTCGCCGAGGCGCACCGGCGTCTCGTCGTTGAGCGGCAGGGCCCCGGCCTCGGCGAAGCCGAGCGCGCGGTAGCCGCGGTCGCGGCCGACGAAGCCCGCGACGAACGCATCGGCCGGACGGGACAGCAGCTCGGCGGGCGGCGCGAACTGCGCGAGCTTGCCGCCGGTGCGCAGCACGGCGACGTGGTCGCCGAGCTTGATCGCCTCGTCGATGTCGTGGGTGACGAACACGATCGTCTTGTGCAGCTCGGCCTGCAGGCGCAGGAACTCGTTCTGCAGCTGCTCGCGCACGACCGGGTCGACGGCGCTGAACGGCTCGTCCATCAGCATCACCGGCGGGTCGGCGGCCAGCGCGCGGGCGACCCCGACGCGCTGCTGCTGCCCGCCGGACAGCTGCGCCGGGTAGCGCTTGGCGAAGGCCGGGTCGAGGCCGACGCGTTCGAGCAGCTCCATCGCACCCGCACGGGCCGACTTCCTGTTCTGACCGATCAGGAACGGAACGGTGGCGACGTTGTCGAGGACGGTCCGGTGCGGGAACAGCCCGGCGTGCTGGATCACGTAGCCCATCCCGCGGCGCAGTTCGGCCGGTTTGACCTTGGCGGTGTCGCGGTCGTCGAGCCAGATACGTCCGGACGTCGGGTCGATCATCCGGTTGATCATCCGCAGGGAGGTGGTCTTGCCGCAGCCGGACGGCCCGACCAGCACGGTGATCTGACCCGACGGGGCCTCGACGTCGAGCGCGTCGACGGCCACCGTGCCGTCGGGATACTGCTTCGTCACGGACTCGAAGCGGATCATGACGCAGCCTCCCTCGTCGACGGGCCGGCACCGAGCAACCCGCTGATCGCAGCCGCCTCGGTGGACACGATCCGGCCGTACACGTGGGTGGTCTCCTCGTCGATCCGGTAGGTGGGGCCGAGCAGGTTGATGGCGGCGGCGATACCGCCGGGCCGGCGGACCGGCGCGGCGATGGCGGTGACGTCCGGCTCGATGCTGTCGCGCTGGGCGACGTAGCCGACGTCCGGGACGCGGCCGTCCAGCGCGGCTCCGACGGCGAGGTCGGCGAGTTCGATCGCGCGGCCGACCCAGCTGGTGTGCCGGACCGCGTGCGTGCCCTCGGCCATCGCGAGGTACAGCGCGGTGTCCCGGGTGCCGCGCACGACCAGGTACGTGGACTCGCCGGTCTGCTCGACGATGCGCGCGAGGCTCGGCTGCGCGAGCTCGACGAGCGACTGGCGGCCGAAGGCGGTGGCGCCGATCTGGATGATGCGGATGCCCGGGCGGAACGCTCCGCGCGCGTCGCGGGCGACGAAGCCGGCGGCCTCGAGGGTGCGCAGCAGGCGCAGCGCGGTGCTGGCCGGCAGGGCGGCGCGGCGGGCGCATTCGGTGAGCGAGATGGCCGGGTCCGCGCAGACCTCTGCCAGGAGCCCCAGTGCGCGTTCGACCGTCCGAGTGGACCCGGTCGCGGCTAGCGCGGGCACGGGTTCCCCTTCCAACGTCCGGCGGATGGCGGATGGCCCGCTTCCGGTGGATGGCAGCGTTTTGCCATTGCCCGCAACGCAACCACACCCCGCCGACAATGGCGACAGGGTTACGTCCAGCCGCCCGAATCGACACCGGAGCGTAATACGACCCGCTTTCCCGCCACTTTGACCTCCCAAGCGTCGCTGAGCGGTCCCCACAGCGACGCTTGGGAGGTCAAAGTCGTGAAGACGGCGGCTGCCGTCCCCGGACACCGCGACCGCTGGGAGCTACTCGTCAGCGCTCGGTTTGGGACGCGGCTGGTTCTCGCCGGTGGCGAGGCGGCGCAGCATGCTCGCGCCGGGCAGCTCGCCGAGCAGCGCGATGACTCGGTCGATGGTCGCCTGCAGAAGCGCGACCTGCTTCTGCGTGTCGGTCGCGGCGCGCAGCGCGGGCACCGCCTCCCTGCGCAGCGCGTCGAGGACCTCGGGGATCTCGCGCAGCGTCTTCGGATCGAGCGCGCCGGCCAGCTTCTCCAGCGGGCCGGCGACGTTCTTGCTCGCGGCCTCGATGCGGGTGACCGCCCGATCGAGGCGGCCGATCGTCTGGTTGAAACGCTCCAGCGCGTCGTTGAACGACTTCATCGTCGCCGGGAACTGCGACACCAGCCGGGCGTTCTGCTCGAGGACCTCTTGCATCCAGCGGGCCTGGTGGTCGGCCGACTTCACGAGGTCCCCGACCACCGGGATCGCGCCGACCGCGGACGGGACGCGCGAACCCGCCGGCTTCTTGTCAGTCACGCCTGATTCTTAGCACTTTGACCTCCCGAGCGTCGTTGCGACGCCCGGGCAGCGACGCTTGGGAGGTCAAAGTCGCGGGCGTGGGGCCGGCCACGTCCCGTCCGAGGCCCCTTTGTTACCCACCGGTAACAACGAGTAGTCTCGATCAGTTCCGACCGGCCGCCCGACCGAGGGAGAGCACGTTGCAGCACACCGTCGCGTACGGCGTGGTCATCGACTGGAGTTGGACGTTTCCCGGCGCGCTTCGCCTCGGCCTTGCGCTGGCGATGCTGGTCGTCACCGCGGCGATCGCCGGCCGCCGGATCCTGTGGCTCGTCAAGCTCATCCGCTCGGGCAAGAAAGCCGAGGGCCGGACGGACAAGATCGAGCAGCGGCTCAAGGACGAGGCGCTCGAGGTGCTCGGGCAGCGCCGGCTGCTGAAGTGGTCCGGCGCCGGTACCGCGCACTTCTTCACGTTCTGGGGCTTCACCATCCTGGGCCTGACGGTCGGAGAGGCGTTCGGCGCGCTCGTGCTCAGCACGGACTTCGCGTTCCCGATCTTCGGGCACGCCCGCGCGCTGGGCTTCCTCGAGGACTTCTTCGCCGTCGCGGTGCTGCTCGCGATCATCTGGTTCTCGATCAACCGGGTGCGCAACGCACCCGAGCGCAAGCAGCGCGCGAGCCGCTTCTACGGCTCGCACAACGGCGCGGCGTGGGCGGTGCTCGTCCTCATCGCGCTCGTCGTCATCACGCTGCTGCTCTACCGCGGCGCGCAGTACAACACCGGGCACTTCCCGTTCGGCCGGTCGAAGTGGGCGTTCGCGTCCTACCTCGTCGCCAAGGCACTGGGCGCCGGCGCGTACAACCAGGGTCTCGAGACGTTCTTCCTGCTCGGCCAGATGGCCGTCATCTTCGGCTTCACGATCCTCGTCACGTACTCCAAGCACCTGCACATCGCGACGGCACCGATCAACGTCCTGACCAAGCGCGAGCCGAACGCGCTCGGGCCGCTGCTGCCGGTCACCGACGACGCCGGCCAGCCGATCGACTTCGCCGACGCCGAGAACCTGTCCGAGGACACCGTATTCGGCAGGGGCAAGATCGAGGACTTCACCTGGAAGGGCTACCTCGACTTCGCGACGTGCACCGAGTGCGGGCGCTGCCAGTCGCAGTGCCCGGCCTGGAACACCGGCAAGCCGCTGTCGCCGAAGCTCCTGATCATGGATCTCCGCGATCACCTGTTCGCGAAGGCGCCGTACATCTTCGGGACGGCCGAGGTCGCGGAGGGTGCCACGCCGAACTTCGCGTCTCCCGCGGCCGAGGGCGGCGAGCACGGCCACGGCGTGCCCGAGGCCGGCTACCCGCGGGTGATCGGGTCGACCGTCGAGCAGGCGCTGCGCCCGCTGGTCGGGACGGCCGAGCAGGGCGGGGTCATCGACCCGGACGTCCTCTGGTCATGCACCACCTGCGGTGCCTGCGTCGAGCAGTGCCCCGTCGACATCGAGCACATCGACCACATCGTCGACATGCGCCGCTACCAGGTGCTGATCGAGTCGGCGTTCCCGTCCGAGGCGGGCGTGATGCTGCGCAACATCGAGAACAAGGGCAACCCGTGGGGGATGTCGGACAAGGGCCGCGACGAGTGGCAGGCCGACCTGTCCTTCGAGGTCCGGCGCGCCACGCCGGGCACGAAGCTGGACGCGGACATCGACTACCTGTTCTGGGTGGGCTGCGCCGGCGCGCTCGAGGACCGCTCGCGCAAGGTCACGCTCGCGTTCTGCGAGCTGCTGCACACCGCAGGCGTCGAGTTCGCCGTGCTCGGGTCCGGCGAGTCGTGCACGGGCGACCCGGCGCGCCGGCTGGGCAACGAGTTCCTGTTCCAGATGCAGGGCATGCAGAACATCGAGACGCTGAACTCCATCACCCGCGCCGAGCCGCTCAAGATCGTGGCCACCTGCCCACACTGCTTCAACACGCTGGCCAACGAGTACCCGCAGCTCGGCGGGCACTACGAGGTCGTGCACCACACGCAGCTGCTCGGCCGGCTCGTCGAGGAGGGCACACTTGTGCCGGTCGACCCAGTTGATAAAAACGTGACCTACCACGACCCGTGCTACCTCGGCCGGCACAACAAGGTCTACACGCCGCCGCGCGAGGTGCTCGGTGCGATCCCGGCGCTGAAGTCGCAGGAGATGCACCGCTGCAAGGACCGCGGCTTCTGCTGCGGCGCCGGCGGCGCGCGGTTCTGGATGGAGGAGAAGATCGGCAAGCGGGTCAACGTCGAGCGCACCGACGAGGCGCTCGGCCTCGACCCGGACCTGATCTCCACGGCCTGCCCGTTCTGCATGGTGATGCTGTCCGACGCGGTTACCCAGCGGGTCTCGGAAGGCGCCGCGCGCGAGGACGTCAAGGTGCTCGACGTCGCACAGATCCTGCAGCAGTCCCTGGGCCCGCAACACCGAGTGGCCACTTAGGACCCGAGTGGGCCGGTAGGACAGCCCACTCAGGTCCTGACGGCCCACTCGGCGTTCATGGCGATCCTGAGATCAAGTGGGGACGGGCCGCCCGTCCAAGTAACGTCCGAAGCGTGCGAGGCGACGGCGAGCGGCTGCGGCTGGGGCGCGACCGCACGGGTATGCCCACCCGCGGCCGCCGGCCGTCGCCCGGCTCCGCCGATCTCGAGGACGAGGGGTTCGTCAAGCGGCTGCTCGAGCGGCGCAGGAGACGGCGCCGGGCGACCAAGGCGCGGGTGGCCGCGATGTCCCGCGGCCGGCGCATCGCCCGTCGCGGGATGATCTCCGGCACCTGGCTGCTCGGGTTCATCGCGGTCGGCATGGTGGCGGTGATCATCATGTACTACGCGTTCACCGACGTCCTGCGGCCCGAGCAGTTGCCGCTGCCCCAGGTGGCGACGATCCAGTACGCGGACGGTTCGACGCTCGCCCGCATCGGCTCGGTCGACCGCACGATCGTGCACCTCGATCAGGTGCCGGCGAACGTGCGGTGGGCGGTGCTCGCCGCCGAGGACCGCAACTTCTACAGCGAGCCCGGGGTGTCCATCCGCGGCACGCTGCGCGCGGCGCTGTCCGACCTCACCGGCGGCGACACTCAGGGCGGCTCGGGCATCACGCAGCAGTACGTCAAGAACGCCTACCTGAGCAACGAGCAGACGCTGACCCGCAAGCTCAAGGAGCTGATGATCGCGGTCAAGCTGTCCCGCGAGTACAGCAAGGACCAGATCCTCGAGTACTACCTGAACACCGTGTACTTCGGCCGCAACACGTACGGCATCCAGGCGGCCGCGAAGGCGTACTTCGGCGAGAACGTCGAGCAACTGACCACCGCGCAGGGCGCGCTGCTGGCCGCCCTGCTGCGCGCGCCGTCCTACTACGACCCGGCGAGCAATCCCGCGCAGGCCAAGGCGCGCTGGTACTACGTCCTCGACGGGATGGTGGAGACCGGCCACCTCACCACCGCCCAGGAAGCGGCGATGAAGTTCCCGACGACGAAAGCGCCGAAGGGGACGGGGCTGGGCAGCACCGGCTGGCGCTACCTGCTCGTCAACGCCGTGCTCGCCGATCTGCAGGCGCACGGCATCTCCGAGAAGGAGGTGTACGCCCGCGGGCTCAAGATCCGCACGACGATCGACAAGGGCGCGCAGCGCGACGCCGTCTCGGCGATCCACGAGACGTTCGCGAACCTGACTAAGCGGCAGCGCAACCTCAAGAACGCGCTCGTCGCCATCGACCCGGGCACCGGTGGGGTGCTCGCCTACTACGGCGGCTCCGGGCCGGGCACGAAGGGCTACAACGGCAAGGTCGACTTCAACGACTACGCCAGCCACGGCGGACGCCCGGCGGGCTCGTCGTTCAAGCCGTACACGCTCGCCACCGTCCTCACCCAGACGCTGAAGCAGACGAAGAACAAGGACCACTTCGCGATCAACAGCTACGTCGACGGCAGCTTCTGCCGGACGATCGACGGGACGAAGATCTGCAACGACCCCGGCGACGCGAGCGTCAGCAGCTCGCACATCCTGCTGTCACTGGCGATGAAGTACTCGCTCAACACGACCTTCGACCTGTTGGCCCTCGACGCCGGCCCCGACAACGTCGCCGCCACCGCGCACGCCATGGGCATCGCCACCACCAACACCTACGGCGACAAGACGCTGGTCAACAAGAGGGGCCACACGAGCTTCGGCATCGGCATCGGCGACTACCCCGTCAGCCCACTCGACCAGGCCGCCGGGTTCGCGACGCTCGCCAACGACGGCGAGGCGAACCAGCCCTACCTCGTCCAGAAGGCGACGAGCTCGGACGGCGCGGTGGTCTACTCGCACAAGGCGAAGCCGGAGCAGGCGATCGACAAGAAGGTCGCCAACGACGTGACACTCACCCTCGAGCCTGTAGCGGCGTGGTCGAACGACGCGCTCGCGGACAGCCGGAAATCGGCGGCCAAGACCGGCACCGAGGGGGTCTCGCCGAAGTCGGTGAACAACAGCGACGCATGGATGGTCGGCTACACGCCGCAGGTCAGCGCCGCGGTGTGGGTCGGGACGGGTTTCACCAAGCCGATCTTCAACGCCTACGGCAGCCCGCTCTACGGCGCGGACCTGCCGGGGAGGACCTGGAAGCTGTTCATGGACACCTACCTGGCCGACAAACCGAAGATGTCGATGGCCAGCCAGCAGATGATCGCCGCGAACGGCAGCGTGCCCGAGCCGACACCGACCTACAAACCGCCGACGTCGACGCCCACCCCGTCGGAGACGCCGACACCGACGTTCTCGATCACCACCGGCTTCCCGACGCCGACAGCCACCCCCACACCCACGCCGACGCCCACCCCGACTCCGACGGCCACCCCGACGGCGACGTGCACTCCCAGCATTCTGCGCACCTGCCCGCCGAACGGACCGTGATCGAGCGCGTCCTCCGTTGCCGAGCCGGTCGGCCGCCCCTGGCGTGCTTGGATAGCTCGGGTGACGACTATCGCCGAGGAGACCACCCCCGACGAGAGTCACGTCGGCGGGCGGCTGCCGAGCCACGTCGACCCGACGGCGTGGCGCGCCGCGCAACTGCTCGGCGGTGCGTGGGGGCGGCACGCCGCGGTGCCGGGCCGGACATGGTGGTCGCCGGTCCGGTGGCTGCTCGCGATGTCCGTCGTCACCCTGCTGCTCGGCTTCGCGCAGAAATCACCCTGCACCACGGGCCAATGGGACGGCCACAAGCAGTACACGCACTTCTGCTACTCCGACGTCGTCCCACTGTGGAGCGACGAGCGCCTGGACGTCGGCGCCGTGCCGTACCGGGACACCGCGGTCGAGTACCCGGTGCTGACCGGCGCATTCATGTGGCTTACCGCCGATCTCACCCGCGGCGTGCACCACGTCGCGTCGAGCTGGTCGCAGGTGATCGTCTTCGGGGTGCTCACGGCACTGCTGCTGGCCCTGTGCGGGCTGGTGGTCACCGCGGCGACCGCGTACACCGCTCGTCGTCGTCCCTATGACGCGGCGATCTTCGCGCTGTCCCCGCTGCTCGTCTTCCACGCGTTCTCCAACTGGGACCTGCTCGCGATGGCGTTCACCGCCACGGCGTTGTGGGCATGGTCGCGGGAGTGGCCGATCCTCGCCGGCGCGCTGATCGGGCTCGGGACGGCGGCGAAGCTGTACCCGATCTTCCTGCTCGTCGCGATCGCCATCCTTGCCGTCCGTACCCGCAGGTACGCCGACCCGCTCTGGGCGCTGTTGTCCGCCGGGATGGTCTGGTGTGCGGTCAACGTCCCGGTCGCGCTCGCCTACCACCACGGCTGGTGGAAGTTCTACGAGTTCAGCAAGGACCGGCCGACCGAGCGCTCGACGGTCTGGGCGATGGTCAAGACGCTCACCGACGGATCGGTGCAGGCCGGGGACGCGCCCTATTGGAAACCGTCGGGCATCGCCGTCGCGCTGGCGCTGCTCGCCGCGCTCGTGATCGTGACGGTGCTCGGCCTCGCTGCACCGGTGCGGCCGAGGCTGGCCCAGCTCGCCTTCCTGTGCGTCCTGGCGTTCCTGCTCACGACCAAGGTGTGGAGCCCGCAGTACTCGCTGTGGTTGGTCCCGTTGATCGCGCTGGCCCGGCCCCGGTGGCGGATCACCCTGGTGTGGCAGTTCACCGAGGTCGTCGTCTGGATGGCGACGCTGACGCTGTTGCTCGGCTACGACGTCCAGGCGCACGGCATCAGCTACGGCTGGCTGATGCTGCTCCTCGTGTTCCGCGACGGGTTGTTGCTGGGCATCGCCGGCCTGGTGGTGCGCGAGATGTGGCGCCCATGGCTGGACGTGGTGCGGGCGGACGGCGTGGACGACCCGAGCGGCGGGGTGTTCGACGGCGCGCCCGACTACTGGGCCCGTGACGTCCACGACGACGGCTTCAGGGAGCTCGCCGACGACGATCAGATCGCGCTGCGAAGGTAGGCGATGTCGGCGGCCTGGCCCTCTGCAGGGGTCTCGACGATCACGTCGCTGCCGGCGGCCCGGCACACCTCGACGATCAGGGTCGGGTCGATCTCACCCGATGCGAGGTTGGCGTGCCGGTCGGCGCCGGAGTCGAAGAGGTCGCGGCTGTTGTTGGCGTGCACGAGATCGATCCGCCCGGTGATGGCCTTGACGCGGTCGACGATGCCGGCGAGATCCTCACCGCCGGCGTGCGCATGACACGTGTCGAGGCAGAGGCCGAGGCCGAACTCGCCGACCGCGTCCCACAGCCGCGCGAGGCGGTCGAAGTGCCGGGCCATCGCGTTCGTGCCACCCGCGGTGTTCTCGAGCAGCACCGGCAACGCGAAGCCGCCGTCGTTCTCGGCATAGGCCATCGCCTTGCGCCAGTTGTCGAAGCCGATCGCCGGGTCGTCGCCGTCATTGAGGTGCCCGCCGTGGACGATGATCGCCTTTGCGCCGAGCTCCGCCGCTCCGGCGGCGTGCTGAGCGAGCAGCTTGCGGCTCGGGATGCGGATGCGGTTGTTCGTGGTGGCGACGTTGATGCGGTACGGGGCGTGGATGTAGACGCCGAGACCGCTCGCCCGGATCGCGTCGGCCTGCGGGTGCTCGTCGGGTGCTTTCCACGCCTGCGGATCGGTGAGGAAGAACTGGATCGCTTCCGCACCGGTCGCTTTGGCCCAAACGAGCGGATCGTCGGATTTCACATGCGCGCCCACCATGCTCACCCGGCCAACATTACGAGCCGGGTCGGACACTCGGGCTGGCGCGCCGGTGCCCGCGTATCCCAAACTAAGGAGGGCTCGTTGAGCCACACGCGGGTGCGTTAAACTCAGGTGTGTCCCGAACGAGCCCGTTTCCGCGGGTGAACCTCAGGTCAGGAGTGTCGATGCCGGGTCGTCACCAGGCCTCGTCGAGCCATCGCGCGGGGCTGCGCTGGCTGGCTGCCCTCGCGGGCGGAGCGGTCGTCGGCGCGATACTGCTCGCGTTCTCGTCCGCCACGGCCTCCGCGACGAGCGATCCCGTCAAGGCGACGTTCGGTGTCACTGGCGTCGCGACCTCCAACTGCCCGGTCTCGATCGGCGGCACGGACGTCTACGTGAAACCCGGGCAGGATCTCGACGTCAAGTCCTCGCTCACCGGCTTGTACGTCAACCTGCTCACCGGGGCGACCGACCTCAACGACATCCTCGGCAAGATCGCCTCGCTCGGTGGCGCGCTGAAGATCGATCCGGGCACCGCAAACCAGATCAAGCTCAACATCACCAACACATCGCACACCGTCTCCGGCCTCGCCACCGGCAATCACCACTGGACGTGGACGGTCGACACAGTGACGCTCCTCGGCCTGCTCCCGCTTCCGCTGCACATCGACAGCAGCGCCGTGAGCGCCGGGGCCAAGCTGACCTGGAGCGGCACCATCCACGTCACCACGAACGCCGCGCAGTGTGGCGTCGCCGTCCAGCTCCCGAGCGTGTCGGCGTCGGCAAGTGTCACCGGCCTGCCGCCCATCGCCATCGGCGTCCCGGGTGTGACGGTGTCCGTCCCGGTCACCATCCCGACCAACATTCCCACGAACCTGCCGGGAGTCGGTGGCACGAAGACCGGCGGCAACACCGGCG
This sequence comes from uncultured Actinomycetota bacterium, assembly GCA_963797455.1. GTDB lineage: Bacteria > Actinomycetota > Actinomycetes > Mycobacteriales > Jatrophihabitantaceae > Jatrophihabitans. The sequence continues at coordinate 57,809 of CAWCPK010000006.1, forward strand.
GTGCGTCGACGCCGACCCCGAAGCAGAGCAGCAACCCGCTCCCGGTTCCCGCGCAGGTCGTGCCGGGTCTCGACGGCAGCGGACTGCTCGGCAGCGGCAACTACCTCGGCGGCCTCCTGCCCGGGTCCGGGTCGTCCCACGGCGGCGGCGCCGGCGTCGTGCTCCAGGGCGCCTCGTCGACCACCCCCGCGGCCGGGAACCTGCCCAACCAGGACAGCACCGGCAAGGACAAGACGATCGACCTCGCGGCCAGCCCGACGTCCTCGACCGGCGAGGTCTGGGTCGTGCTGGCGATCGTCGCAGTCATCGCTCTGGCGTTCGTCGCGGCCACCTACGCGCGCCTGTATCTGATGAAGCACGAGAGTTCATCGCGCTGATCTTGTGCGCCCCACCACGCCCGGACGCCGCACACCGCACAAGATCCACAACCCGCGCTGACCTTGTGCGCCCCACCACGCCCGGACGCCGCACACCGCACAAGATCCACAACCCGCGCTGACCTTGTGCGCCCCACCACGCTCGGGGCGCCGCACACCGCACAAGATCCACAACCCGCGCTGACCTTGTGCGCCCCACCACGCCCGGACGCCGCACACCGCACAAGATCCACAACCCGGTGCGCGAGCGGGCCAGCCGGAGATCCGTGGCGGCGCAGTGAAATTCGTCCGGTAGTCTTGCGAGCGTTGCCTTCGCAGGCCGGCGTACCGAGTGCCGCCAGCCGTGGACCGTCGGTGACACCCTCCTGCCGCGGACCGTCCGCGGCCGACCAGTCCACAGGAGGAACGGCACGCCCATGCGCCATTACGAAGTCATGGTCATCCTCGACCCCACCCTCGAAGAGCGGACGATCGCGCCGTCGCTCGACGCGTTCCTGTCGGTGGTGAAGAACGATGGCGGCACCGTCGAGAAGGTCGACGTGTGGGGCCGCCGCCGGATGGCCTACGAGATCAACAAACACATCGAGGGCATCTACGCCGTCGTCGACCTGAAGGCCAACCCGTCGGCCGTCCAGGAACTCGACCGGCAGCTGAACCTCAACGAGTCGGTGCTGCGGACCAAGGTCCTGCGCCCGGACGAGCGGTAGTCATGGCCGGCGAAACGATCATCACAGTCGTCGGGAACCTGACCGCCGACCCGGAGCTTCGGTTCACGGCGTCCGGCGCCGCGGTCGCCTCGTTCACGATCGCGTCCACGCCCCGCACGTTCGACAAGAACTCGAACGAGTGGAAGGACGGCGAGGCACTGTTCCTGCGCTGCTCCATCTGGCGCCAGGCGGCCGAGAACGTCGCCGAGTCGCTGCAGCGCGGCATGCGCGTCGTCGCCCAGGGGCGCCTGCAGCAGCGCAGCTACGAGACCCGCGAGGGCGAGAAGCGCACGGTCATCGAGATGCAGGTCGACGAGGTCGGCCCGTCCCTGAAGTACGCCACCGCCAAGGTCAACCGCACGCAGCGGGGCTCTTCCTCGGGCGGCGGGTTCGGCTCGTCCGGCGCCTCGGACGGCGCCAGCAGCGCGCCGGCCGACGACCCGTGGGGCTCCGCTCCGCCGGCGTCGCCGTCGACCAGCGGCGGGTTCTCGGACGAACCGCCCTTCTAGCCACTTCCCCGCGATCTTGACGCGCACGACGGGCCACTGGCCGTCCTGCGCATCGAGATCCACATGGACATAGAGATCACGGAGACACACGGATATGGCAAAGCCCCCGATTCGCAAGCCCAAGAAGAAGACGAACCCGCTCACCGCGGCCAAGATCGGCTACATCGACTACAAGGACACCAACCTGCTCCGCAAGTTCATCTCCGACCGCGGCAAGATCCGCGCCCGCCGCGTCACCGGAGTGAGCGCCCAGCAGCAGCGGCAGATCGCCAAGGCGATCAAGAACGCCCGCGAGATGGCCCTGCTGCCCTACACCTCGACGCGGCTAGGGGACGCCGATGAAACTCATCCTCACCCGCGAGGTGGCCGGGCTCGGTCTGGCCGGCGACATCGTCGAGGTCGCCGACGGCTACGGCCGCAACTTCCTCGTGCCCGCGCGGTGCCGCCATCAATTGGACGAAGGGTGCCGAGAAGCAGATCGTGCAGATCAAGCGGTCGCGGGACGCGCGCGAGATCCGCGACCTCGGGCACGCTCGCGAGATCAAGGCCGATCTCGAGAAGCTGAGCGTGTCGCTCGGCGCGCGGGCCGGCAAGGACGGCCGGCTGTTCGGGTCGATCACCGCGGGCGACATCGCCGCGGCGGTCAAGGACGCCGGCGGTCCCGCCGCTCGACCGCAAGCGCATCCAGCATCGACGAGCACATCAAGACGATCGGCTCGCACACCGTCACCGTCGATCTGCACCCCGACGTCGTCGCCTCGATCCCGGTCCGGTCGAGCGGTCTGACCGTCGCGATCTTCGTCAACTGTTTTGCGCGGGTGCCGCTGGCCGATACGCCCCGAGACTCATCTCGCTGACGGTGTGGCGCGGATCACATTTGCGTTCGGCGAATTTTCTTTCGTCCACAGGCCGTGGCGCACCATCGCCCGCCGATCCCGGCAGAGCAGGCGATTTTCGGCCGTCGTCCGCACGTCCTGTCCACCAGGTCGATCTACAGGGCCGGCGGCGTTTCCCACAGGCATGTGCACAATGCTGTCCACAGCGCGGCTTGCGCCGAACCACGCGGGCTACATAGCGTTCTGCTACCGCCGTCGACCAGGAACGCCGGACGGAAAAACTGTCGGACACCGTCCGGTATTCGTTCGTGCGTGCGAATGTATAAGAGGATCTGGTCGGGGAGGGCGGCGTCCAATGACGTTGATCGACGACGCGCGCGGGCCGACCGCTGCGGGCGGCGGCGAGTTCGACCGCACGCCGCCCCAGGCGATCGAGGCCGAGCAGTCGGTGCTCGGCGGCGATGATGCTGTCCAAGGACGCCATCGCCGACGTCGTCGAGGTGATCCGGCCCGGCGACTTCTACCGCCCGGCGCACCAGCTCATCTACGACGCGGTCCTCGACCTCTACGCGCGCGGCGAGCCGGCCGACGCGGTCACGGTGTCCGCCGAGCTCACCCGCAACGGGCAGCTCACCCGGGTCGGCGGCGCGCCGTACCTGCACACCCTCATCTCGATCGTGCCCACCGCGGCGAACGCCGGCTACTACGCCGCGATCGTCGCCGAGCGGGCGATGCTGCGCCGGCTCGTCACGGCCGGCACCCGGATCGTGCAGATGGGCTACGAGACAGCGTCGGGCGGCACCGACGTCGTCGGCAGCGTCGACGACGTCGTCGACCGCGCGCAGGCCGAGATCTACGACGTCACCGAGCGGCGCACGTCCGAGGACTACGTCCACATCGAGACGCTGCTGCAGGCCACGCTCGACGAGATCGAGAAGATCTCCGCCACCGGCGGCATCGGCACCGGCATCCCGACCGGCTTCCAGCACCTCGACGAGATCACCAACGGCCTGCACCCCGGCCAGATGGTCACCGTCGCGGGCCGTCCGGGTCGGGCAAATCGACGCTGGCCTTGGATTTCGCGCGGTCGGCGGCGGTCAAGAACCGCAAGCCGACGGCCATCTTCTCGCCTCGAGATGGGCCGCCTCGAGATCATGATGCGGCTGTTCGCGGCCGAGGCCGGCGTGGCGCTGCAGAGCATGCGCTCGGGCCACATGAACGACACCGACTGGCGACGGCTCGCGCTGCGCTCGTCCGAGCTGGCCGAGGCGCCGCTGTTCATCGACGACTCGCCCGAACCTGACGATGATGGAGATCCGCGCCAAGGCGCGGCGGCTCAAGCAGCGGCACGAGCTCTCAGCTGGTCGTCATCGACTACCTGCAGCTGATGACGAGCGGCAAGCGCGTCGAGTCGCGCCAGCAGGAGGTCAGCGAGTTCAGCCGGGCGATGAAGCTGCTGGCCAAGGAGCTGGACGTGCCGGTGGTCGCGCTGTCCCAGCTCAACCGCGGCCCCGAGCAGCGCACCGACAAGAAGCCGCTGCTCTCCGACCTTCGCGAATCGGGCTGCCTGCCCGCATCGACCCGCATCTGGCGGGCCGACACCGGCGCCGAGGTCACGATCGGGGAGCTGTATGCGAGCGGCGAGCGCGAGATCCCGGTGTGGGCGCTGGATCGGAGCCTGCGCGTGGTTGCGCGTCCGATGACGAAGGTGTTCACGACCGGGGTCAAGCCGGTGTTCCGGCTGCGGCTGGCGTCCGGGCGCGCCGTCGATGCCACCGCCAACCACCCGTTCTACACCTACGACGGCTGGACGCCGCTCGGCGACATCCCGATGGGTGCCCGCGTCGCGATCGCCAGGCACGTTCCGGCACCTCGCGCAGGGCAGCGCTGGGCCGACACGGACGTCGTTGCGGTCGCTCGACGATCGGCTGGCGGCCTGCCGGATTCGGGACGGGACGAGTCCGTGCCGGCCGGTGTCTTCGGTCTGCCTGACGATCAGGTCGCGCTGTTCTTGGCGCAGCTCTGGGCGCACGGTGGGCGCGTCCACATGAACGCACCCGACGCCGTGCGCATCGAGTACGCGTCGACGTGCGAGCGACGCGCCAACGACGTCGCGCGGCTGCTGGCCCGGTTCGGCATCACGGCCCGCATCGAGGCCGCCGGCGGCAACACCTGCGTGGTGCGCGTCGTCGGTGCCGACGAGCAGCGGGAGTTTCTCGAGCGGATCGGCTGCACGACCGTGACCGCCCGGCGTGCGCTGCGCCTCGTCGGCCGCGCAGGTCCCACCGTGCCGCGCGAGGTGCGGGAACGGGTGCAGACAGCGCTCCACGAGGATCGAGCACCTCGCCGCGAGCTCGTGAGTGCGGGCCACGCGTCGTCGGGCGCGGGCGGCTCAGGCCGGCCCCGGCTGGCACGCGTGGCGGCGGTGCTTGCCGACGCCGACCTCGACATGCTCGCCACGAACGACGTCTTCTGGGACACGGTCGTCGCCATCGATGCGCTCGGCGAGCAGGACGTCTTCGACGCCACCGTGCCCGGCGATCACAACTTCCTGGCGGACGGCGTGATGGTGCACAACTCGATCGAGCAGGACTCGGACGTCGTGCTGCTCGTGCATCGTCCGGACCTCTACGAGCCGGAGACCGAGCGGGCCGGCGAGGCGGACCTCATCATCGCCAAGCACCGCAACGGGCCGACCGCCACCATCGCGGTCGCGTTCCAGGGCCGCTACAGCCGCTTCGCCGACATGCCGAGCTAGCGTGCCGCCGGGCGTCGAGGCCGGAAGCGTCGCACCTCCTGCGGCCAACCGCAGGCCACCGCGATCTTTCCCGCCCACAGCCGCGCCGCCGCCTCGTCGGCCACATCCACGACGGCGAAGCCGCCGAGGTGTTCCTTGGACTCGACGAACGGACCGTCGGTGAACAGCGGTGTGCCGCTCGACGCATCGACACTGAACACGGGGGCAGCATCGTCGAGGCCGCCGGTGAAGACGAGGACCCCGGCAGCCTTCATCTCTGCCACCAACGCGCTGCCGGCCTCGGACTTCTCGCGCAGCTCCTCGACCGTGTGGTCGGGCACCCACTCGTCGTTGAAAGCGATGAGGTACTCGGTCATGTCTCCTCCTTTGCCCGGATGGCCCCTGCGGCCAGCCGCCACCTTCTCCACGAACGGCGGCAGCTCGATTCGACACAGGCAGCACGAGCGTAGGCAGCACCGCACGCAGATCGGCATAGGCCGAGGCGCGAGGTCTTGCCCGGTGGACGTTCCGGGCAAACGGTGCGCCCGAATGGCCTTCGGATTATCGTCAGGAGCGTGTCGAGGCTGGCCCCGGACGGCGGAGGTGGCGGCGACGTCGTGATCGACGCTGCCGCCATGGCGGCCGATGCCGACACCCTCGGGCGGGCGCCCCCGATCCCCGCAACATGGCGTGACGCTGCGATGACCGAACTGAAGCCGTTCCCGCACGTCGATCCGGGCGAGATCGAGGTCGCCGGGCATCGCTTCCAGCAAGCGGCCGACGAGTTGTCGACCGCCACCAGCTACGTCCGCTCGGCCGCGGGGACGACATCGTGGAGATCGCCGGGCACCCGCCCGGCGTGGGACGCCACTCTCGACGCGCGCGGCGCGGACATCGGCAACGTGCTGCGCACCACCGGCGCCGAGCTCGCACGCTGCAAGTCCGACTACCAAGCCGCGCAGCTGAACATCCTGTGATCCCGTGACGACAGACCTGATGCTGGTCTCGCGCCGCGCGCCGACCATGGCTGACCTGCGCGCGGCGGTGGCCGACGCCCAGCGTCAGGCCGGCCTGGGCGAGGCGGAGCTGGTCGGTGACTTCGACGAGGTCGACCCGCTCCCGCTGGTGGAGATCAGCGCGGGGGTGAGCCAGGGCGAGCTGCTCCTGCAGGTCTTCCGGCCCACGGTCAGCCTCAGCACCGCGGCCGACCCGTACACGTTCGGCATCGGTCTTGCGCCGCCGCTCGGCGAGGACGGCCACTGCCGGCTGACCGCGATGGCGATGTCCGGCATGGCGACGGACGAGCAGACGCTCGCCGTGATCGCGATCGTGCGGCACCTCGCCCTGGCCTGCGAAGGTTTCCTCGTCGTCAACGGCGAGTACACGCCGCTGGACGGCGTCCCCGAGCCGGAGCGGACCGATCAGCCACCCCCGAAACGGGTCGCGCCGCCGCCGGCCCGGGCGTTCGTCGAAGCGTTCCTGACCCGCACCGCCGGCGACGGCGCCAACTGGGCCGGGTCGGTCGACCTGCTTCGCGACGTGCTGGCCGGGCTGCCCCGCCTGCGCCCGAGGTTCATCAGGCGCGAGCAGGAGTGGCGGCCGTTTCTGCCCTCCGATCCGGAGCCTGAGTGGTGGCCGTTGTCGCAGCACCTGCTCACCCCGGACCCCTACGTGCGCTGGGAGATCGGCCCGGCGTTCGGCCCCGGCCAGCACTACACGCAGCTGTCGATCGACGGCGACCTCGACCCCGAACAAGCCGAGGCGTTCGTGCCCAGGTTGATCGAGCTCGCCCAGCAGGATCTCGACTTCGGGCTCGTCCACGCGTGGCACGACGACGAGGTCATCGGTCCCTTCGGATTGCGCCACGGCAAGAATGGTCCGTGGATGCTGTTCACTGAGCGCGAACTGCTCGAAGGCCTGCCCAACCTCTATTGGGCGCAGATCTTCGGGCCGCCCTGGGTGCGGCTCTTCGGTGCCAAGACCCTCGCCGCCACTCCCGGCTACCGCGTCGAGGAGGTCGCCGCGGATCACTGGCTGGTGCAGCTCACCGAGCACCTCGCGGACGTCGTCACCGATCATCCTCGGTTCGAGGCCGTCCGGGCGCGGGCGAAAGAGCACCTCGGTGCAGACACCTTCTTCAGCCCGGAACGTGGCTCGCGCGGCGTCTACCGCGCACCGGCCATCCCGACCCTCGCCGACCGGGGCCTCGGATAGGGCGCCTGCTCGATGCCGTCCTTGATCAATACCCGCACCGCCACAGCGGGATGTGGTGGAGGGGGTATTCACCGGTTCAGGCGAGCACCTCGAGGTCGAGTTCGGCGAGGAGATCAGGGTCGGCCAGCATCTCGATGGCCACGACCACGCTGCCGACGACGGTGAAGTCGAAGACGACCCGCGGCGCACCGTCGACCCTCCAGACCAGCCCGGGAGCGCCGTCGACGAGCGCTGGCTCCGCCGCCTGCGCACGGCCGGCGAACGCCCGCGCGACCGCCGCGGCACCGACGACCTCGGCCTCCGCGCCGTACCCGACCACCGTGGCGTCGGCCCGCACCACCGCCTCCGGATCGAGCAGCGCGAGCAGCGCGTCGAAGTCCCCGCCGCGCGACGCCGCCAGGAACGCCCCGACCACCGCACGCTGCCGCCCGCGATCGGGCACCGGGGACGCGCCCTGGACCCGGCGGCGCGCCCGGCTCGCGAGCTGACGCGCCGCAGCCGGCGTCCGTCCGACGATCGGCGCGATGTCGTCGAACGGGACGGCGAACAGATCATGCAGCACGAACGCCAGCCGCTCGGCGGGCGTCAGCGTGTCGAGGACGACGAGCAGCGCGGACCCCACCGAGTCGGCGAGCAGCGCCTCGTCCTCGGGGTTCACGGCGGCGGCGACCGCGACGTGCTCGTGGGATTCCAGCGGAGCCTCGCGCCGCGACTGACGCGACTTCAGCATGGTCAGGCAGACGCGCGAGACGACCGTCGTGAGCCAGCCGCCGAGGTTCTCGACGTCGCTGGTGTCCGCGCGGCTCAGCCGCAGCCAGGCCTCCTGCAGCGCGTCGTCGGCCTCGCTCGTCGAGCCGAGCATCCGGTAGGCCACGGCGCGCAGGTGACCGCGGTGCGCCTCGAATGGTTCGGTCAACCAGTCGTGCTCGTCCATCGGTCACATTCCTCCGTCGCGGCCTGTCATACCACTGACCGGCGAGCGAGCGTCGGTGTGACAACGAGAGAGGAATCCGCTATGACCGCAGGTGTGCAGACCGTGATCTACCCGGCGCAGGACCTCGCCGCGGCGAAGGCGCTGTTCAGCACGCTGCTCGGTGCGCCGGCGATGGACGAGCCCTACTACGTCGGTTGGCGCGTGGCCGGGCAGGACATCGGCCTGGACCCGAACGGGCATGCCAGGGGCATGTCCGGGCCGGTGTGCTTCTGGGACGTCGACGACATCGAGGCCGCGCTGCAGGCCCTGGTTGCCGCCGGCGGCGAAATCGGCGAAGCCGCCCACGACGTCGGCGGCGGAAAGCTCGTCGCCTGGGTGAAGGACGCGGACGGCAACGCGATCGGCCTCCTGCACACGCCATGACGGACGCACCGCGGCCGGCCGCCCAGCGCAAGGCGGAGACCCTCGCCAAGCTGAGCGCCGACGCAGCGGACATCTGGGTCGCCTCGGCGTCGATCTCGGACGCCGGGGCGGCCCAGGCCTATCTCGTCCCGCTGTCGCTGGGCTGGGTGGACACGCGGATCGTGCTCGCCCTCGAGGCGGACTCGCGCACCGCGCGCAACATCGTCGAGCGCGGCGCGGCTCGGCTCGCGCTCGGTCCGACGCGCGACGTCGTCATGATCGACGCCGTGCTCGAGCACACCTACGACGCCGCGGACACTCCGGCGGCACTTGCCTACGGCTACGCGCTGCAGTCCGACTGGGATCCGCGCACGGCCGGCGACGGGTATGTCTACCTCGTGCTGCGCGCGGAGCGGATCCAGGCCTGGCGCGAGGCGAACGAGCTTCGCGGTCGCACGCTCATGCGCGACGGCGAGTGGCTCGTCTGATTCATTCGCCGATTACGACCGCGACGAAGGCGGCTTGGCGCGAGCTGATCACCCGGGGGCGCAGCCCGGCTTCGATGATCGCGTCGGCGAGCCACTCGGCCTGCGCCTGGCTCGCCTCGACCAACACCTGACCACCGGGCGCCAGCCAGGCCGGCGCGCCGGCGATGACCCGGCGCAGGACGTCGAGTCCGTCCGACCCGCCGTCGAGGGCCAGTCGCGGCTCGTACAGCCGCGCCTCCTGCGGCATCGTCGAGAGGGCATTCGTAGGGACGTACGGGGCGTTCGCGATCAGCACGGCCACCCGGCCGCGCAGCTCAGCCGGCAGTGATTCGTACAGATCGCTCTGCCGCACGCGGTCACCGAGGTTGCGGCGCGCGCAGCGGACAGCGGCCGGGTCGAGGTCGAGCGCGTACAGCTCGAGGTCGGGCACCGCCGCCGCGACGGCGGCCGACACGGCGCCGCTGCCGCAGCACAGCTCGACCACGATGTCGCCCGGACGCGCGGCCGCGGCCGCCTGCTGCGCGAGCAACTCGGTGCCCCGGCGCGGGACGAGCAGACACCCGCGTCCACCGCGATCCGCAGTCCGCAGAACTCCACCCAGCCGAGGATGTACTCGAGCGGTTCGCCAGCCGTCCGGCGCGCCAGCAACGCCTCCAGGTCAGCCGGCGCGGGCGCGGCGTCGATCAGCAGTCGCGCCTCGTCCTCGGCGAACACGCAACCGGCCGCGCGCAGCCGCGCGACGACATCGGGCGGCGCGAGCGGAACGGACATCGCTGCGCACGCTACGCGGCGGCGTCGATCTCCACTTTGGACGGGTAGAACGCGACATGCTTCGCGATCTGCGCAACCGCGTCGTAGGGCTGCTCGTAGGTCCAGATGGCGTCGGTGATCGGTCCGTCGTCGGTGACAATGTCGTAGTAGGACGCGTCGCCCTTGTACGGGCAGTGCGTGCGCGTGCCGGAGCGCTCGAACAACGACTCGTCCACGTCCGCGAACGGGATGTAGTAGGCCGGCGGGTAGTCGGCCTCCTGCAGCCGCAGCGCCGATTTCGTCTCGGCGACGACCTTGCCGTTGGCGCGCACGGTCACGTGCTCGCCAGCGGGTTCGATGGTGATCGGGTGGTCGGGACCGGGGATCAACACGATGCTCACCTCAAGGAGACGACTGCGTGGTCATCGGTACAAGTACCAACGACGTCACCGGCATTCCGCGTCCGGGCCACCGCGAACGCCACCTCGACCCGCAGCCCGCCACTCGCCGGGGCCTGCACGTCGAGGCCGGCGTCGTGGGCCGCAGCGACCGCCTGCACGATCGACAGCCCGACGCCCAACCCGTCGGCATAGGCACCACGATCCGGCGAACGGCGGCGGAACGGCTGCATCAGGCCCGCCACCTCGTCCGGCCGAACGACCGGGCCGCTGTTGCTCACCGTCAGCACCGCCTTGCCCGCCGCCGTCGCGGTCGACACGGTCGTCCGGCCCAGCTCCACGTTGTGCCGCAACGCGTTGTCGACGAGGTTCGCGATCAGACTCTCCAGCAGCCGCGGGTCGCCGAGCATGGCGGTGGGTTCGAGCGCCGCGTCGACGATCACCTCGCGCAGCTCGATCTCGGCGGCCCGCGCGGCCAGCACGCGGCCGGTCAGGTCTGCCAGGTCCACCGGCTCGCTGCGCACGAGCCCGGCCTGACCGCGCGCCAGCGCCAGCAGCGCCGACGATGATCCGCTCCTGCTGGGCGCCGGCGGCGAGCACCCGCTCGTGCGCCGCGCGCAGCGATTCGACGCTCGCGTCGGGATCGGCGAGCGCCACCTGGCCGATCGCCCGCTGCCGGGCCAGCGGGGTGCGCAGCTCGTGCGAGGCGTTGGCGACGAACTGCCGCTGCCCCTGGAACGCGGTGTCCAGCCGGCCGAGCAGGCCGTCGAAGGTGTCGCCGAGCGCGGTGAGCTCGTCGCGGGGCCGTCCATCGCCAGGCGCCGGTGCAGATTCGTCGCCGAGATGTCGCGGACCGCGGTGGTGATGGTGCGCAACGGACGCAGCACCCGGCCGGCCACGAGCCAGCCCAGCCCCATGGACAGGACGGCCATCACCGCGAGCGCGATGCCGGAGTCCAGTAGCAGCTGGTGCATCGTCTGCGCGTGTTGCTGCTTGGCCAGCGCCAGCATCCTTGCCGGATCGGGGAGCGTTTGCCTCGCAGCCGGATGCGTGCCGCCGCGCTGGATCATGTCCAACCGGCCGCCGAGCCCGGCCGGGTTGTTGCCGGACATCACGGCACCGGTCGTGCCGTCCTTGGACATCCAGGTGAACACCCTGGTGGAGTGCTCGACGAGGACGTAGGTGATGGCGAGCAGGCCCGCGCCGCACAGCAGGAACAGGGCGCCGTAGATCGCGGTGAGCCGCAGCCGGACCGTCCGCGGCCGCAGGTGCGGGGCGGCCACCCGGCGGGGCAGGCGCACCGCCATCAGATCCGGTATCCGCTCTTGGCCACCGTCTCGATGAGCGGCGGGTCACCGAGCTTGGCGCGCAGCCTGCTGACGGTGATCTTGACGGCGTGTGTGAACGGGTCGGCGTTCTCGTCCCACACCCGGTCGAGCAGCTCCTCGGCCGAGACCGTGCGGCCGCGGGCCGCGAGCAGTACCTCGAGGACGCCGAACTCCTTGGGCGGCAGGTCGATTCGCCGCGCCCCCCGCGCCACGCGGCGCTGCGGAAGATCGAGCGACCAGGTTGCCGTGCCGCAGCACGGGCGGGATCGCCGGCTGGGCACGGCGCACGAGCGCGCCGACCCGCGCCACCAGCACCGGGAAGTCGAACGGCTTGGCCAGGTAGTCGTCCGCGCCGAGCGCCGAGCCCGTCGATCAGGTCGTCCATCCCGTCCGCCGCGGTGAGCATCAGGACCCGGCTGCGCGACCCGGCCGCTACGAGTTCGGCGCACACCTCGTCGCCGTGCAGCTTCGGCAGGTCCCGGTCGAGCACGACGACCTCGTACTCGGTCGTCCGCGCCCGCTCGAGCGCGGCCGGGCCGTCGAAGGCCACGTCGACGGCCAGGTGCGCGCGACGCAGCCCGACGGCGACCGTCTCGGCGAGCTCCTCGTCGTCGTCGACCACCAGAATGCGCATCGCGTGCTCCCTCCGGCCTGTCGATGATCTGCGCCGAGCGGTTTCGGCGCGGTATCGGTTTCGCGATACTTCGCAGAAACCGGGCGCCGCCTAAACCGGGTACATGACATCGAACCCAGCTGTGCGCACCCGATGTGCGCACCCCAGAGACCTGCGGCGCGCGGCCGCTGCTGTGCTTGCCGCGGCGCTGCTCGCCACCGGCTGCTCGTCCGGCTCCGGCGGGCCGGGCGTCGCGAGCGTCGGCTCCACTGGCAGTCCGACCGGGTCGGCGACCAACCACGCGGGCTCCAGCATGCTGGCCTACTCGCAGTGCATGCGCACGCACGGCGTGCCGAAGTTCCCGGACCCCGGGCCGAACGGCGACCTGCGGCTGCAGGCCGGGCCGGGCACCGGTATCGACCCCAGATCGTCGGTGTACAAGGCCGCCGAACAGGCGTGCCAGGCGCTGCGGCCCACCCCGCCGGCAGCCGAACAGCAGCAGAACTACCAGGCGCTGTTGAAGTACTCGAGCTGTATGCGCTCACACGGCATCAAGGACTTCCCGGATCCGCAGCCGGACGGGCGGATGCAGATCCAGGCGAAGCAGGGCAGCGACCTCGACCCGAACTCGGCGCTGTTCAGGACCGCGCAGCAGGCCTGCCAGAAGTACCTGCCGGGCGGCGGCAAGGGCGGCGGCCTCAGCACCGGGAACGGCTGATGGTTGCGACGGTGGACAGCGATGTCGCGCAGCGTGCTCGCGCCGAGGAGCGTCCGCGGCACCGGCGGCGATGGCTGGTGTCCGGGCTGGTCGTGCTGCTCGCGGCTGCGGGCGCCGCGGTCTATGCCGCGCACCCGTTCCGGTCGTCGCCGCACGGCGCGGTCGACAACACGACGGCCACCAAGCTCACGGCGGTGACTCGCCGCCCGCTCGCCTCGCAGACCCAGGTCGACGGCGCGCTCGGCTACGAGGGCTCGTACGACGTGATGAACCAGGCGCAGGGCACGGTCACCTGGCTGCCGAACCTCGGTCGGGTGATCCGGCAGGGTCAGGTTCTCTACCGGGTGGACGGCAAGCCGGTCGTGCTGCTCTACGGCTCCACGCCCGCCTACCGCGACCTCGCGGAGGGCGCGACGGCCGACGCGGTCACCGGGCGCGACGTCCGGCAGCTCAACGCGGCACTCGTCGCGCTCGGGTACGCGACGAGATCGCAGCTCGATCCGTCCTCGAACGAGTTCGGCTGGCAGACCAAGCAGGCCGTAGAGCGGCTCCAGGAGCACTTCGGCCTCGACCAGACGGGCGCGCTGTTGCGGGGGCAGGTGGTGTTTCTGCCGGTGCCGATCCGGGTGACGACCGAGGCCGCGTCGGAGGGCGGACCGGCGGGGCCCGGCGTCCTGATGACCGCGACCTCCACCCGACGCGTCGTCTCGGTGCAGCTCGACGTGGGAGCAGCAGTCGCAGGTCAAGCGCGGCGATCACGTGACAGTGACGCTGCCGGACCAGAGCACCACCCCGGGCGTCGTATCCGACGTCGGCTCGGTCGCGACCACCCCGACCGACGGCGGCCAGGGATCGTCGAACACGCCGACCATCGACGTGACGGTGGCGCTGCGCCGGCCGGGCGACGCGGGCTCGCTCGACCAGGCACCGGTGCTGGTGTCGATCATGACCGCGCAGGTGCAGGACGCGCTCGTCGTGCCGGTCAACGCGCTGCTCGCGCTGGCCGGCGGCGGGTACGCCGTCGAGGTCGCCGACGCGGCCGGCAGCCGGCATCTCGTGCCGGTGAGCCTCGGACTCTTCGACGACGCCGACGGGCTCGTGCAGGTGAGCGGCGCGGGCCTGTCGGCGGGCCAACGCGTCGTGGTGCCGGCGGCATGACCACCCCACGAATGCGCGCGCCGGTGTTGGAGCTGGACGCGGTGACCAAGGTCTATCCGAGCCGGCCGCCGGTGACCGCGCTGCGCGGGGTGACGCTGCGCATCGACACCGGCGAGCTCGTCGCGATCGTGGGCCCGTCCGGGTCGGGCAAGACCACCCTGCTGCACCTGATGGGGACGCTGGACCGGCCGAGCTCCGGAAGGGTGCGAGTCACCGGACGCGACGTGGCGGCGCTCGGCGACCGCCAGGTGTCGATGCTGCGGGCCGGCCGGATCGGCTTCGTCTTCCAACAGTTCTTCCTCGCCGAGCACGCGAGCGCGCTGGACAACGTCGCGGACGGGCTGCTGTACACCGGGACGCGATTGGCCGAGCGGCGCGAGCGGGCCCGGGAGGCGTTGCGGCTGGTCGGGCTGGACGTGCGCCCGTATGCCCGCCCCACGCAGCTGTCCGGCGGGCAGCGCCAGCGGGTCGCGATCGCGCGGGCGCTGGTCGGCGAGCCGGCGATCGTCCTGGCCGACGAGCCGACGGGCAACCTCGACACCGCCACCGGCGCGTCCGTGCTCGAGCTCATCGCCGAGCTGAACCGGCGCGGCACCACGATCGTCGTGATCACCCACGACCGCGATGTCGCGGCCCGGATGCCACGCCGGGTCGACGTCCGGGACGGCTACGTCGTCGGCGACACCAGGAGCGGGCACTGATGAGGACGACGCGCGCGCTGCGGCCGGCCGATCTGAGCCGGCTGGCCCTCGTCGGGTTGCGCACCCGCAAGCTTCGCGCCGGGCTATCGGCGCTCGGCATTGCGCTCGGGGTGGCGGCGATCGTTGCGGTGCTCGGGCTGTCGGCGTCGTCGCAGGCGGGGCTGCTGGGCGAGATCGACAAGCTGGGGACGAACCTGCTGACCGTGAAGAACGGGCAGAGCTTCTTCGGCGACACCGCCGAGCTGCCGACCGAGGCACCCGGCATGATCGGCCGGATCGGCCCGGTGGCGACTGTCCAGTACACCGGCACGACGGACGCCGGCGCGTACCGCTCGCAGCGCATCCCGGCGGTCAACACGAACGCAATCACCGTTGCCGCAGCGAGCCTCGGCCTGCTGCCGACGATCAGCACGTCCGTCGTGGCGGGCCGCTACCTCAACGCGGCGACGGCCCGCCTGCCGGTCGCCGTGCTGGGCGCGGAGGCCGCGAACCGGCTCGGGATCGACCGGGTGTACCCGGGCGAGCGGCTGTGGGTCGGCGGGCAGTGGTTCTACGTCGCCGGCATCCTCGCGCCGGCCACGCTCGCGCCGGAGATCGATACCTCGGTGCTGATCGGGTTCGCGGCGGCGGCGACCTACCTCGACTTCGACGGCCACCCGTCGACGATCTACCTGCGCGCGGCGACCGACCAGGTCTCCGCGGTGCAGGCGGTGCTGGCGGCGACCGCCGACCCGGAGGCACCCAACGAGGTGGCGGTCAGCCAGCCGTCCGACGCGCTCGTCGCCCGGGCCAAGGCGAAGGCAGCACTGAACGGGCTGTTCCTCGGGCTCGGCGCGGTCTCGCTGCTGGTCGGCGCGGTCGGGGTCGCGAACATCATGGTGATCTCGGTGCTGGAGCGCCGCTCGGAGATCGGGTTGCGCCGCGCGCTCGGCGCCACCAAGGGCCACGTGCGCACCCAGTTCCTCGCCGAAGCGATGCTGCTCGGCCTGCTCGGCGGTGGCGTCGGGGTGGGCATGGGTGCCGCGGCGACTGCCGCCTACGCCTCGACGAAGGGCTGGGACGTGGTGGTGCCGGCGATCGCGTGGGCCGGCGGGCTTGGCGCGGCACTGCTGATCGGCGCGATCGCCGGCCTGCTGCCAGCGCTGCGGGCCGCGCGGTTGTCGCCCACCGAGGCGCTCTGGACGGTCTGATCCTTCGCGACTTTGACCTCCCAAGCGACGTTGCGACGGCCGTTCAGCGACGCTTGGGAGGTCAAAGTCGCGGTGGAGCGGCCGCGCTGCTGTACTTCTTGGCGTGATATGCCGGACTGCAGGTACGCGCCGGCCTCGGCTACGGGCCGATGCTCGTCCTGAACGGCGACTACTTCGGCAATCCGGTCAACCTGGCCGCCCGGCTCGTCGCCGCGGCCGAGCCGGGCCAGATCCTGATGAGCGGCGACCTGCACGACGAGCTCGACGGCTGGGGCGCGCAGGCCACCGAACCACTCACCCTGCGCGGCTTCGCCGAGCCCGTCCAGGCGTACGCCCTCGACCGACGGGCGAGCGACGAGGCAGCGACTAACGTCGAGGCATGAGTTCTTTAGTCCTGCCCGAGCGCATCGACATCCGCGAGGTCGGGATGCGCGACGGCCTGCAGCTCGAGGCGCCGGTCCCGCTGGACGGCAAGCTCGCGATGCTCGCGGCCATCGTCGCGACCGGCGTGCAGCGCGTCGAGGTCACCAGCTTCGTCTCACCGAAGGCGGTGCCGGCACTTGCGGACGCCGACGAGGTGGCCAAGCACCTCGGGCAGTGGCCCGAGGTGCACTTCTCCGCGCTGGTCGCGAACGTCCGCGGTGCGGTGCGGGCGATCGACGCCGGCGTGCCGAACCTCGAGTACGTCGTCTCAGCCGCCGACTCGCACAGCCTCGCGAACGCCGGTCGCAAGACCGCCGACGCGGCGTCGGTGATCGGCGAGATCGCCGCGCTCGCGCACAGCGCGGGCGGCTCGCTCGAGGTGATCATCGCGACGGCGTGGGACTGCCCGTTCGACGGGCCCACGCATCCGGCGCGCACGCTGGACGTCGTCCGGTCCGCCGTCGAGCAGGGCGCCGACCAGCTCTGCCTCGGCGACACGATCGGGACGGTGACGCCGCGGCGCACCGTCGCGCTGATCGACGACGTCCGCACCGCGGCGCCCGAGCTCGACGTCGCCGTCCATTTCCACGACACCCGCGGCACCGGGCAGGCGAACGCGCTGGCGGCGATGCTCAACGGCGTGCGGCAGCTGGACGCGAGCGTCGGCGGTCTCGGCGGCTGCCCGTTCGCGCCCGGCGCGAGCGGCAACATCGCCACCGAGGAGCTCGTCTACTGGACCGAGGACGCCGGCATTGCATCGGGCGTCGACCTCGCGGCCGTCGTCGAGGCCGCCCGAGTGACGGAGCAGGCCGTCGGGCACGCGCTGCCGAGTTCGCTCTACCGCGCGGGTGGCCGATCCGTCCCGAGAGGTCCGTTGCAGCCGTAGCATCCCCCCGTCGAGTGGCCACTTAGGACCCGAGTGGGCCGTCCTGACGGCCCACTCGGGTCGCGACGGCCCACTCGACGGAATAGCGTGGCGGGCGCGCGGGGGACGGAGGTGGTCGCATTGGGGTTCACCACCCCTCGGCTGCCCGACATCGACCTCGCCGAGTGGCGCACGCGTCCACACCAGCGCCGCCTCGAGCCACTCGCGAAGGACTGGGCGCTCAACGGCTTCGGCACGCCGGAGGCGATCTACCTCGTCTACCTGGTCAAGCTCGCCGGCTACGCCTTCGGCGCGCTGGTGGTCATCTCCGCGACGTCCAACGTCGGCGGCATCGGCGACTTCGGCTCATGGTGGACGCAGCCGATCACCTACCAGAAGCTCGTCGTCTGGACGCTGCTCTGGGAGATCCTCGGCCTCGGCTGCGGCTCCCTGCCGCTCACCCTGCGCTTCGTGCCGCCGATCGGCGGCTTCCTCTACTGGCTGCAGCCGGAGACGATGCGCCTGCCCCCGTGGCCGGACCGCGTACCGTTCACCCGCGGCTGGCGGCGCGGCCTGGCCGACGTCGCGCTGTACCTGATCGTGCTCGGCGACTCCGTCGTGCTGCTCGTCTCCGGCTCGACGCACGGCCAGCCGTTCGACACCCTTCCGTCGTGGCCGATCTGGGTGCTGCTCAGCGCGCTCGGCGCCCTCGGGCTGCGCGACAGGACCGCGTTCCTCGCCGCGCGCCCGGAGCACTACGCGGTGATGCTGATCGTCTTCCTCTTCCCGCCGGCGAACATGGTCTTCGCGTTGAAGCTGTGCATGCTCGCGATGTGGTGGGGCGCCGCGACGTCGAAGCTGAACCGGCACTTCCCGTTCGTCATCTCGGTCATGATCAGCAACACGCCGTGGCAACGCTCGACGCGGGTCAAGCGCCGGCTGTGGCGCAACTACCCCGACGACCTGCGTCCCTCCCGGCTGAGCAAGTCGCTCGCCCACAGCGGCACGGCCATCGAGTGCGGCGTGCCGCTCGTCCTGATCCTGTCGCGCGGTGGCTGGCTGAGCGCCGCCGCGGTGACCGCGATGGTGCTGTTCCACCTGCACATCACGTCGACGTTCCCGCTGGGCGTCCCGCTCGAGTGGAACGTCTTCTTCGTCTTCTCGACGCTGTACCTGTTCGGTCACTACGCCGCGGTCGGCGCCGGCACGCTGACGTCGACGACGCTTGCGGTGCTGCTCGTGCTGCTGCTCGCGGTCGTGCCGATCGTCGGAAACCTGCGGCCGGACCTCGTCTCGTTCCTGCCGGCCATGCGCTACTACGCGGGCAACTGGGCGACCAGCGTGTGGCTGTTCCGCAACGACGGTGCCGAGGAGCGCTTCGACACCGCGCTGGTCAAGCCCGCGCCCGTCGCGCACAAACAGCTGGCCCGGCTCTACGACGAGCAGACCGCCGAACTGCTGCTCTACAAGGGTCTTGCCTTCCGCGCGATGCACGCGCACGGCCGGGCGCTGAACGGGCTGCTGGCGCGCGCGGTCGACGACCTGGCGCAGTACACGCCACGCGAGGGCGAGATCGTCGCCGGGGTGGCGCTCGGCTGGAACTTCGGTGACGGGCACCTGCACGACCACCAGCTGCTGACCGCCGTCCAGTTCGAGTGCGGGTTCGAACCGGGACAGCTGCGCGTGATTACGCTCGAGGCACAGCCATTCGGACGAGGCACGCAGCGGTACCGGATCATCGATGCTGCCGACGGGTTGATCGAGGAGGGCACGGTGCGCGTCGCGGACATGGTGAACCGGCAGCCGTGGCTCGCGCCGGACGACGCGACCATCCCGGTCGAGGTGTGCTTCCGGGCCGCGCCGAGTGCGCCTCGCCTGCTCGCGCCGACTCCCGCCGCCCGGCCGCGTCCCCGACCGCGGGCGGAGCCGCGCGCGCGACCCCGCCCGCAGCCGCGCCGGCCCGAGCCCGCATGAGTAGTGCTGTCGTCGTCGGCTCCGGTCCGAACGGGCTCGCGGCCGCCGTGGCACTCGCGCGCGCCGGTCTCGACGTCACGGTGCTCGAGGCACGCAACTCGATCGGCGGCGGCACCCGCACCGAGGAGCTCACCGTCCCCGGGGTGCTGCACGACGTCTGCTCGGCCGTGCATCCGCTCGCCGTCGGCTCGCCGTTCCTCCAGACGCTCGACCTCGTGAGGCACGGGCTCGAATGGTGCTGGCCGGAGCTCGCGCTCGCGCACCCGCTGGACGACGGACGGGCCGGCGTGCTCGCCCAGTCGGTGGACGAGACCGCGGACGGGCTCGGCGGCGGACGGGCCGGCCTGGCGGCGGCTGTTCGCCCGGCACGCCGAGCGCTTCGACGCTCTCACCGAGGACATCCTGCGCCCGGTCGCGCACCTGCCCCGCCATCCGCTGCTGCTGGCCCGATTCGGGCTGCGGGCCCTGGCGCCGGCGTCCTGGGTGGTGCGGCGGTGGGACGGCGACCCGGCACGCGCGTTGTTCGGCGGCATGGCGGCGCACGCGTTCCGGCCACTGACCAGCCCGACGAGCGCGTCCGTCGGGCTCGCGCTCGGGCTGTCGGCGCACCGCTACGGGTGGCCGGTCGCCCGCGGCGGGTCCCGAGCCATCACCGAGGCGCTCGCCGCCGACCTGCACGAACACGGCGGGAAGATCGAGACCGGCCGCCGGGTGAGTTCACTCGGCGAGCTCGAGGCCGATGTCGTCATGCTCGACCTCGCGCCGCGCGGAGTGCTCGAGCTCGCCGGCGACCGGCTGCCGGCGCGCATCGCCCGCGCCTACCGCCGCTACCGGTACGGGCCGGCGGTGTTCAAGGTCGACCTCGCGGTCGACGGCGGTGTTCCGTGGACGAACGAGGCCTGCCGCCGCGCCGGCACCGTGCACCTCGGCGGCACCTTCGCCGAGGTCGCAGCCGCCGAGGCCGCGATGAGCGCGGGCCGGATGCCGCCGCGCCCGTTCGTCCTCGTCGCCCAGCAGTACCTCGCGGATCCGAGCCGTTCAGCCGGCGACGTCCACCCGATCTGGGCGTACGCGCACGTGCCGCACGGCTATCCCGGCGACGCCACCGAGGCGCGTCCTCGCGCAGTTCGAGCGGTTCGCGCCGGGCACCCGGGAGCGCATCGTCGGGCAGGCGGTGCGCGGCCCCGCCGCCTACGAGGCCTACAACCCGAACTTCGTCGGCGGCGACATCTCGGCCGGCGCCAACGACCCGGTCCAGCTGCTGCTCCGCCCGCGGGTGGCCGTCGACCCGTACCGCACCGGGATCCCCGGCGTCTACATCTGCTCGGCGGCGACACCGCCGGGCGGCGGGGTGCACGGCATGTGCGGCGCGAACGCGGCGGCATCCGCGCTGCGGCAGCTGGCGAGCTGAATCAGTCCTGGCGGCCGGTGACGGCGACCGTCACACCCAGCCCGACGATCGCCAGGCCGCCGGCGCCGCCGATCGCCGCCAGCCGGCGGGGCGAGTTGGCCAGCCAGCTGCGGGCGGTGCCCGCGACGAGGGCCCAGACGCTGTCGCAGACCAGCGCGATCGCGGGGAAGAAGCCGCCGAGGACGAGCAGCTGCAACCAGACGTGCCCCGCGGCGGGATCGGTGAACTGCGGCATCACGACGGTGAAGAAGATGATCGTCTTCGGATTGGCCGCGCCGACCAGGACGCCGTCGAGGAAGAGCCTGCGGCGGCGGCGGCCGTTCGGGGCGGGCGCGGTGATCGCATCGCGCAGCGCGTGCCGGTGCCGGAACGCCTGCACGCCCAGGTACACGAGATACCCGGCGCCGACGATCTTGACCGCCGTGTAGAGCTGCGTCGAGCGTTGGACGAGGGCGCCGACGCCCACCGCGACGCCGATCACCTGGAGGTACACGCCCAGGGCGTTGCCGGCCAGGCTGACGAACGCACCGCGCCCGCCGACGGTGAGCGCCCGGCCGATCGTGAACAGCACGCTGGGGCCCGGGATGACGATGAGCACGAACGCCGCGACGACGAACGTCACGAGGCGATCCGTCGGCGGCATCCTCTGACGGTAACGCGACGCGTCACCCGGTTTCCGCGCGGCCTTTCAGCGGCCGTGCGGGCGAAGCTGGTAGTCGCCGCGGGTGCGTGCCACCACGGTGCCGTCCACCCCGACGACCTCGGCTTCGAGCACGAACGCGACCTTGGCATCCGGTGTCGCGGCGCCCTTGATCCGGGCGACCTCGTCCTCGGCCAGCGCGGCCGAAGCGGACAGTCGACCGCGCCCGGGCGCGAGGAAGTCGATCTCGACGCGCTTCACCAGCGGGTAGTGCGTCGAGACGTCGAAGGTCGCGAACTGCATCGCGCCGCCCAGCACCTCCGCGAGGGTGAAGATGACGCCCGCGTAGATCACCCCGAAATGGTTGCCGTTGCCCTCGAACGGCACCTCGGCGCGGACGAAGCCCGGGCGCAGCTCGACGAACGCGACGCCCATCTGGTGCGCGCGCGGGATGAGCTGCTCGAGCGCCGCGTTCATGACCACGACCTGGTCGTCCGCTGCAGACGTCACTGGGCGACCCTATCGACCGCGTACGCTCCCGGTCCGTGACAGCACCGCCGCCCGGCGCGATCGCGGTCATCGGCGAGGCCCTGATCGATCTCGTCGAGACCGGCGACGACGAGCCGCGCCTCGCCCGGCCCGGTGGCAGCCCGTACAACGTCGCGATCGGGCTGGCCCGCCTCGGCCGCGCGACGCACTTCGTCGGGCGGCTCTCGCGCGATCCACTCGGCGCCCTGCTGCGCAACCACGCGCTGCGGTCCGGCGTCGAGCTGTCGCTCTCGATCGACGCGGACGAACCGAGCACCGTCGCCCTCGTCGAACTCGACGCCGACGGCGGCGCGCAGTACCGGTTCGGCGTCGATGGCACCGCCGACTTCCGCTGGACCGACGCCGAGCTCGCCACGATCCCCGCCGACGTGTCCGCCGTCCACTTCGGCTCGCTCGCCTCGTGGCTCGCACCGGGCGACGCCGCGATCACCCGGCGGGTCGCCGCGCTGCGTGCGGCCGGTGCCGCGGTCAGCTACGACCCGAACGTCCGGCCCCGCCTGCAGCCGGACGCCGCCGCGGCGCGCGCGCAGATCGAGGCAGCGATCCCGCTCGCCAACCTGGTCAAGACCAGCGAGGAGGACGTCGCGTGGCTGCGGCCGGGCGAGCCGATAGCGGGCGTCGCCGAGGCGTGGCTCGCGCTCGGGCCGGCCGCGGTGGTCGTCACCCGCGGCGCGCAGGGTTCCACGGCGTTCACCGCTGCCGGCGCGATCACCCGGCCACCGGTGCCCGTCGACGTCGTGGACACCGTCGGGGCGGGAGACGCGTTCACGAGCGGGCTGCTGGACGCGCTCGCCGGACGTGGCCTGCTCACCCCGGCCGGCATCGCCACCGCCTCGTTCGGCGAGCTGCTCGACGACGCCGGGCTCGTCGCCGCGCTCACCTGCTCGCGCGCCGGCGCGAATCCGCCGCGCCGCGCCGAGCTCGACGCGTTCCGCGCCGCCCGGTCCGCGCGCTGAGTGCCGGTAGCCTCACCCCCGTGCTGAGATGGCTGGTCGTCGGGGGCGCCGCGCTCGCGCTGGCGGCCTGCACCTCGTCCGGTGCCGAGCCGCGGACCGAGCCGACCACCGGCGGCTCCAGCGTGGAGACGCTCACCCTGCCGGCCGACACCGGCACGCCGGGCACGACGGGCACGACGGGCAATCCGCCGGCCCCCCGGACCGCGACCGTCCTCGGCTCCGGCGACGTCCTCATCCATCCGCCGCTCTGGGAGCAGGCGCACGCCGACGCGGCGGCAGCGGGGCACCGCGGCTACGACTTCGGCCCGATGTACGCGAGCGTGGCGCCGGACGTCCGCGCCGCCGACCTCGCGACGTGCGAGATGGAGACGCCGCTCGCGCCGCCGCAGGGACCGTTCGTCGGCTGGCCCGACTTCAGTGCACCGCCGCAGGTGCTGACGGCGCTGAAGGGCGTCGGCTACGACAGCTGCACAACCGCGTCCAACCACACCCTCGACCAGGGCTACTCCGGCCTGAAACGCACGCTCGGCGAGCTGGACGGCGCCGGCCTGCGACACACCGGCAGCGCGCGCAGCGCGCACGAGGCCGCCAGCCCGTTGATCGTCACGCTCCCGAACGGCGTGCGGATCGGCCAGCTCGCCTACTCGTTCAACTTCAACGGCCACGAGCCGGAGGCCGGCAAGACGTGGGAGGCGAACCTCATCGACGTCGCGACGATCCTCGCCGACGCCAAGCGGATGAAGCGGGCCGGCGCCGACATCGTCGTGGTTTCGATGCACTGGGGCGTCGAGTACGAGCACCTCGCCACCCAGGAGCAGCGGGACCAGGCCGCGCGGCTGCTGCGCTCGCCGAACATCGACCTCATCCTGGGCGATCACGCGCACGTCGTGCAGCCGGCGCAGAAGATCCACGGCAAGTGGGTCTTCTACTGCATGGGCAACCAGATCTCACGGCACGAGGACCCGATCGCCGAGGGCCGGGAAGGCGTCATGCCGAAGGTCACCTTCACCGAGGTGGCGCCGCATCGGTTCCGGACGAGCTCCGCCGTCGCGATCCCGACCTGGATGCAGGACTCGCCGGCGCTGCGGCTGGTGGACATCCCCCGCGCGCTTGCGTCGGAGGCGACCACTGCGCGGCAGCGCAGCGAAGCCGAGTCCGCGCGGCGGAAGATCGTCGGGTACCTGGACGCGTACGGCGCGGTCCAGGCCGGCCTCACGATCGAGTGACCCTGACGATCGAGTGATTAGGGGTCGGGCCTGCTGTGCCGGCGGTGCGCGGCGTCGAGCAGGCTGCCGGCGAGCACGCCCGCCGAGACCAGCGGGATCCACACCCAGATGAAGTACACGTCCATCGCCCCGATCAGGTAGAGCACCGCCGTGTAGAGGACGAACGGTGCGACGATCGCGGCGATCACCCGGGCCCGGAGCTCGGAGTGCTCGCGCAGCAGGGCGAGGTCGGCGGCCGTCGCCTCGTTGCCCTTGCGCGCCCGCGCCTTGTCCGGCGCCGGCTCGGCCGCGGCGACCGGCTCGGTGCCACCGAGCGGCTCGGACAGGGCGATCGGCTCGGTCCCCAATTCGACGGCGGTGATCCGCTCGGTCAGCTGTTCCGCGGCGCTGATCGCATCGGCGCCCGGATGGGCGGCGATCCGCTCGGTGTCCTGCTCGGCCAGCACCTCGTCGGCCGGCAACGGATGTGGCCTGGGCGCGGGCTTCTCGGTGGCCTCGGTGGCCTCGCCCGGTCGAAGCTCATCGTCCGGGCGGGCATGCCGACCCGGTCGGGGCCGCGCGACGACGACGGGCGCCGCGACACGCGCGTCGCGTTCGTCCTCCGGTGCCGAATGCCGACCCATCCGATCAGTGTTTCAAATCCGTGTGACCTTCGCCCGCGAACGCGTCGTCGGCGTTTACACTGCGGCCAGGCTGACGTCCGGGAAAGGTGGCGCGGTGCGCAAGCGCTCGGCAGGCTGGTATCGGCTGGCCGCCACGGCAACGTCGGCGGCATTGCTGCTGACCGGGTGCGCGTCCGTCGTGACCGGCCACCCGCGACTCGGCAACGCGCCGGACGCCACCCTCGACGTGCACGGCGACAGCGGCGGCCAGTTCGACACGACGGTCAAGAACGCGCTCAGCGACGTCACCGACTTCTGGAAGGAGGAGTACCCGAAGATCTCCGGCGGTCACGCGCTAAGTCCGCTGAAGGGCGGGTACTGGTCCGTCGACGGTCTGCAGGTGGCGCAGACCAAGGACGCCGGCGCGGCCCGTGCCGAGGGCTGCATCGCCCACGACCCGAGCTTCATCGTCGACAACGGCGCGTTCTGCACGCTCGACGACTCGATCGCTTGGGACCGCGCGCCGACCCACCTGTTCGCCAAGCTCGCGGACAGGTACAGCTCGTTGATGGTGGCGCTGATCTTCGCGCACGAGTTCGGGCACGCGATCCAGTACCGGCTCGGCACCTTCGACAAGCACCTGCCGACCATCGACACCGAGTCGCAGGCCGACTGCGCCGCGGGCGCGTGGGCGGCGTACGCCCTCGAGGGCAAGGCCGCGCACTTCCGGGACACGACCCCGCAGAAGATCGATGACGCCCTCGCCGGCTTCCTCAACGGCCGCGACCAGACGCCGGGCACGTTCGAGGACGTGCCGGGCGGGCACGGCAACGGCTTCGACCGGCTGTCCGCAGTCGCCGACGGTATCGACAAGGGCGCGGCGTATTGCTACTCGGACGGTTACTTCAACTCGCGCCAGTTCACCGAGCGGCCGTTCCGGGACGCACAGGAGTACGGCAAGGGCGACAACACGCCGATCGACGAGGTGCTGGCGCCGAGCGCTGACAACTACTTCGTGAAGGACCTGAACCGGTTCTGGACGGCAGCCGCGCAGACGGTCGACAAGACGTTCACCCCGGTGCAGATCGCCGAGGCGAGCCACCCGCCGTGCGCGGCGTCGAGCGAGTTCGGCTACTGCCCGGACGACAACACGGTGTACTACAACACCGCGTTCGCGCGGCAGGCCTACAACAGCCTGCCGGACGTAAGCGGCCATGCCAACACCGGCAACATCGAGCTGCTGTTCAACCAGCCCGGCGACTTCGCGCTCGGTGTGCTGTTCGCGATCGGCTGGGGCATGGCCGTGCGACACCAGCTGTTCAACGGCTCCGTCGGCGACCACGACGCGCTCGTGTCGGCGATCTGCTACACCGGCGCGTACGCGAAGGACGTGAACGTCGACCCGACCACGCACCCGGACAAGGACATCACGCTGTCGCCGGCCGACCTCGACGAAGCGACGTCGTCGATGCTCACCCAGGTCGACCGGCCGGCGGCCTTCGGCGCCCGCGGAACGTCCGGCCTGGACCGCATCCAGGCGTTCGTGAAGGGCTACCGCGGCGGGCTCTCGGTCTGCTGAAGCAGGTCGGCGCCGGACTCGACGGCCCGCTCGATCGCGATGAGCAGCTCCGCACAGCTTCGCTCGACCTGCTCGAGCACCTCGGTGAACCCGCCTCGGCCGCCGTAGTACGGGTCGGCCACATCCGGGTCTTCGCCCGGCCCGAGCTGTGGGTCGTACGCGCGCAGCATCACGATCTGGGCGCGTGCCTCCGCCGGCTCGGGCGTCTCGGCGGCCAGCCGCCACAGGACGTCCCGGTGGCTGCCGTCCAGCGCGATCACCAGGTCGTACGACGCGAAGCCGTCCGGCTCGAACTGCTTCGCGACGTGCCGCCGCACGTCGTAGCCGGCGTCCACCAGCGTGTGCCGCGAGCGTTCGTCCATGTCGTCGCCGGCGTGCCACGAACCGGTGCCTGCGCTCGCCGCGCGGACGACGTCCGCGAGCCCGGCCTGTGCGGCAAGCCGGTTAAGCACCACCTCGGCCGTCGGCGAGCGGCAGATGTTGCCCGAGCAGACGAAACACACGCGGACCGGGGCACGCAGCACGCCAGCCAGTCTCGCCCATCCCGAGTTGTCCCGGCCTCGTCCGGCTATACGCCGAGGACGCCCGGACAACTTCCGGGCACCCGCGGAGTTGTCCCGGCCTCGTCCGGCTATACGCCGAGCACGCCCGGACAACTCGCGAGAAGGGTGAAGTAGGTTCGGAGCATGCCGGACATCGACTCGTCCTTCCTGGCGCTGCCCGCCCGCGGGCTTGCCGCGGCCGCGCTCGAGCGGGCCCAGGCCCTGGGCGCCGAGCACGCCGACTTCCGCCTCGAACGCATCCGGGTCGGCAGGCTGCAGCTGCGCGACGGTTCGCTCGACTCGTCCTCCGACGGCGAGGACGTCGGACTCGCGGTGCGCGTCGTGCACGACGGCACCTGGGGTTTCGCCAGCGGCATCACCCGCACCGCGGAAGCCGCCGCCGCCCTCGCCGACCAGGCCGTCGCCACCGCGCGGATCAGCCGGGTGCTGAGCAGCGAGCCGGTCGTCCTCGCGCCCGAGCAGATCTACTCCGACGTCACGTGGGTCTCGTCGTACGAGGTCAACCCGTTCGACCTGCCGGTCACCGAGCGCGTCGCGCGCCTCGGCGAGCTCTCCCAACGGCTGCTCGCCGAAGACGGCGTCGACCATGTGGACGCGTCGCTCATGCAGGTGATCGAAAACAAGTTCTACGCCGACACCGCCGGCACGATGACGACCCAGCAGCGGGTGCGGATCCATCCGGTGTTCACGGCCGTCAACGTCGACCGCGGCGCCGGCGCGTTCTCGTCCATGCGCACCCTCGCGCCGCCGGTCGGCCGCGGCTGGGAGTACCTCACCGGCACCGGGTGGGACTTCGACGCGGAGATCGCCGAACTGCCCGGCCTGCTCATGGAGCACGTGAAGGCGCCCAGCGTCGAGGCCGGCAGCTACGACCTGGTGATCGACCCGTCCAACCTGTGGCTGACGATCCACGAGTCGATCGGGCATGCGACCGAGCTCGACCGGGCACTCGGCTACGAGGCCGCCTACGCCGGCACGAGCTTCGCGACGTTCGACAAGCTCAACCAGCTGCAATACGGCAGTGCGGTCATGAACGTCACCGGCGACCGGGTCGTCGAGAACGGGCTCGCCACGATCGGCTACGACGACGAGGGCGTCGCGGGGCAGCAGTTCGACATCGTGCGCGACGGCGTGCTCGTCGGGTACCAGCTCAACCGGCAGATGGCGCAGGCCAACGGCTTCGCCCGCTCCAACGGCTGCGCGTTCGCCGACTCCGCCGGGCACATCCCACTGCAGCGGATGGCGAACGTGTCCCTGCAACCGGCGCCGGACGGCCCCGCCACCGATGAGCTCATCGGCGGGGTCGAGCGCGGCATCTACGTCAAGGGCGACCGCTCGTGGTCGATCGACATGCAGCGCTTCAACTTCCAGTTCACCGGCCAGCAGTTCCACCGCATCGAGAACGGCCGGCTCGTCGGCCAGCTCCGCGACGTCGCGTACCAGGCCACCACGACGGACTTCTGGGGCTCGATGGAGGCCGTCGGCGGTCCGACCACCTACGTCCTCGGCGGGGCGTTCAACTGCGGCAAGGGCCAGCCCGGCCAGGTCGCGGCGGTCTCGCACGGCTGCCCGGCCGCGCTGTTCCGCAACGTCAACGTCCTCAACACGAAGTCGGAAGGTCGCCGATCATGAGCGAGCCACAGGAACTCGTCGACGCGGCGATGGCAGCCTCGACCGCGGACGGCTGCGTGGTGATCGCGACCGAGCACACCGAGACGAACCTGCGCTGGGCGGGCAACTCGCTCACCACCAACGGGCAGATGCGCTCGCGCTCGATGACCGTCATCTCGACCTTCGACGGGTCGGACGGCACGAGCGCCGGCGTGGTCACCCGCGCACTCGCGACGGTCGACGAGGTGGCCGATCTGGTGCGCGCGTCCGAAACGGCCGGCCGCGCAGCCGACCCGGCCGACGACGCGAGCCCGCTCGTCGAGCCGTACGAACACGACGACGACTGGGACGCGGCGCCGGCCGGCACGTCGGTCGCGGTGTTCGACGCGTTCGCCCCGGCGCTCGGTAGGGCGTTCGAGCGCTGGCGCGCCGACGAGCGGCTGATGTTCGGCTTCGCCGAGCACCAGATGAGCTCGTACTTCCTGGCCACGTCCACCGGGCTGCGGCGGCGCTTCGACCAGCCGGACGGGCGGCTCGAGGTCAACGGCAAGTCGGGCGACCTCGCCCGCTCGGCGTGGTTCGGGGTGCACACCCACGACTTCACCGACGTGGACGTCGACGCGGTCGTCGAGGCGCTCGAGCAACGCCTCGAGTGGGCCGGCACGCGCGTCGAACTGCCGGCCGGACGGTACGAGACGATCCTGCCGCCGTCGGCGGTGGCCGACCTGTTGATCTACGCCTACTGGACCGCCTCGGCGCGCGACGCCGACGAGGGACGCAACGTCTACGCCCGTGCCGATCGCGACGGGGGAGGCGGCGGCACCCGGATCGGTGCGCAACTCTCGCCGCTGCCACTGACGCTGCGCTCCGACCCGGCCGAGCCGGGCCTGCAGTGCGCACCGTTCGACATCGTCACAGCCTCCGACGCCGGGCTGCAGTCGGTGTTCGACAACGGGCAGCCGGTGTCGGCCAACAGGTGGATCGACGAGGGACGGCTCGCCGATCTCGTGCGCACCCGCGCGTGGGCACGCAAGACCTCGTCGTCGCCTCGCCCGTTCACCGGCAACCTCATCCTCGACGGCACGCCCGACGGCGCCGGGCGCACGCTCGACGAGATGATCTCCGCGACCGACCGCGGGCTGCTGCTGACCTGCCTGTGGTACATCCGCGAGGTCGACCCGCAGACCCTGCTGCTCACCGGGCTCACCCGCGACGGCGTCTACCTCGTCGAGGACGGCAAGGTGCGCGGCGCGGTCAACAACTTCCGCTTCAACGAGTCGCCGATCGACCTGCTCGGGCGCCTCACCGAGGTCGGCCGCACGGAGCCGACGCTCGCCCGGGAGTGGAGCGACTACTTCAGCCGCACGGCCATGCCGGCGATCCGGGTGCCGGACTTCAACATGTCGACAGTGAGCAAGGCCCGCTAGTTGAACCCGCCGGTAAGCTCGCCGGGCAAGGCCCTGATGCTGCGAGGACACCACCGGCATCGTGCCGTTCACCGCCTCGGTCGAGCAGGTCATGACCATCGAGCCCAGCGCTGAAGATCGGACAAGACAACATGATCCTCAGGACGTCCGAAGGACGGCGCCGCCCCTAGCTCTGCCCCAGCGGACATTGCCGAAGCAGCTGCCCGGGGAGAACATCCGATCATGAGCAACGACGCGTTTCACGAGGTTTCCGGCGTATATCCGGATCTCGCACTGCACGCGATGGGTGAATGGGTTACCTACGCCCAGAACAAGCTCATCGAGGCCGGCCTGCTCGATGCCCACCAGGCCGACGGCATGTTCGGTGAACGCACCGAAGAGGCGCTGCGGCACTTCCAGAGCATGCACGGGTTGGCTGCCGACGGGATCGTCGGCCAGTACACCTGGGCCGCTCTGGACAGCGTCGGCGCACAGCCGGCCGCAGACGCTGGGCACGCCACCGAACACGGCGCGGACGCCGCAGCCCACGGAACGGGAACCACTGCGGGCGCTGCCCCTGCAGGTCGCAGTGCGGACGCCACGGCCCACAGCCGGGATGCCGCGCATAGCGAGCCGGGCGTCCTGAGGTTCCGCAGTCTCCCCACCATCGCCGCCTCCGACGGCGCGCTGGTCTGGACGGTGTACAACGCCGGCCACGGCGTCGTCCCCGAGGGCACCGAGGGGGGCCACTGGAGCTGCTGGGTCGACCAGCGGTCGATCCCGGGCGCCCGCGACGTGGTGCGCACCGAGCGCGATCTCCATCCCGACGAGCAACACGAGGAGTTCGGCATCGGACTGAAGTTCAACACGCCGCGGGACGGCGACTACCAGGCCGGCGTCACCCTCGGCGACGAGACCCACTACGTCGCCTATCGCGTCGCCAACGGCCAGGTCCACCTGTTGGGCTAAGTGGTCAGGATCGAAATTTCGTCGGGGGTCCCGCGGCGGACCGGACGGCTCCCGACGAACTTACCGGCGAGACCACGAGGACACGTCCTAGGTCGCCGGCTCGACGACGTGGTTGCGGACGTGGTCGAACACCACCTCCGTCCGGATCCCGGCGACCTCCTTGCGCTTGGTCAGTGAGTCGAGGACGAAGTTCTGCAGCGCCTCGGTCGACGGCACCGCCACGTGCACGAGCAGATCCTCCGCGCCGGTGGTGATGAAGACCTGCTGCGTGTCGGGCAGGGCGGCGACGAAGTCCCGGAACCCGTGGATCACCGCCCGCGACTGCGGCCGCAGGCGCACGGTCACCATGGCCTGGACCGGCCGCCCCACTGCGGCCAGGTCGACGGTGGCATGCACTCCGGTGAGCACCCCGCGAGCACGTAGCGCGCGGATGCGCTCCAGCGTCGTCGACGGGGCCACGCCGAGCGCTGCGGCGAGCTCGCGGTTGCTGCGCCGGCCATCTGCCTGCAAGGCGGCCACCAACGCCGAATCAAGTTCGTCCATGACATTGGTCTAGCACGGAGCTGCCGAACTTTGTTCGACTGCGCGCGCAGATGACCGCATATGCAGCTACCGTTCGACGTCATGACCGAGCACGTCGCGCCACGTTTCGAAACCAAGATCGCGGTGATCGTCCGCCCGGACCTGCCGGTCTGGCAGCAACTGAACATGACGGCCTTCCTCGTCAGTGGCGTCGCGACCGATGCGCCGGGGTCGGTCGGCGAGAACTACGTCGACGCCGACGGCACCAAGTACCTGCCGATGTTCGGCCAGCCGACGCTGGTCTTCCAGGCGTCGTCTGACGAGTTGACGCGCGCACTCGACCGCGCGCTGGCCCGCGACGTAGTGCCGGCCGTATTCACGATGGACCTGTTCGCGACCGGTCACGACGCCGCCAATCGCGCCGCGGTGTCGGCCGTGCCGCGCACCGCGCTGGATCTCGCCGGGCTGGCCCTTCGGGCAACTCGCCGGGACGTCGACAAGATCACCAAAGGGCTGCGCCTCTACCCGTGAGGCGACGCGTCGAGCTCCCGGATTCCGGGGCTCGCGGTGTTCGGAAGGCGTGAAGATGTGAGCATTTACGCACGCCGTCGATGAGGTCTGTAAGCGCTCCCGGGAGCTACCGTACGGGCACCCCCAACCCATGGTCGCCCGGGCGTCGCGTCCGGTGCGTCGGCCTTCCGTTGACCGACGAGGAGATTCGCACATGACGGCAAGCACCATCCCGGGTCTTGATACCGCGCCCACCACCCACGCAGGCCTGCTCGCCTGGGTCCGCGAAGCCGCGGATCTCACCGAGCCGGACCGGGTCGAGTGGGTGGACGGATCTGCCGAGGAATGGACCCGGATCACCGAGCTGCTCGTCGCCAACGGCACCTTCGTCCGCCTGAACGAGGCCAAGAAGCCGGACTCCTTCTGGTGCGCCTCCGACCCGACCGACGTCGCCCGTGTCGAGGACCGCACGTTCATCTGCAGCCGCGACCCGCGCGACGCCGGGGCCACCAACAACTGGATGGACCCGGACGACATGAAGACCATCCTCATCGAGCGCTTCCGCGGCTCGATGCGCGGCCGCACGATGTACGTGCTGCCCTACTGCATGGGCCCGCTCACCGCCGACGAGCCGATGCTCGGCGTCGAGATCACCGACTCGGCCTACGTCGTCGCGTCGATGCACATCATGACCCGGCTCGGGACGAAGGCCCTCGCGCTGTTCACGAAGGACGGTGTCGAGCAGCCCTTCGTCCCCGGCCTGCACTCGGTCGGCGCGCCGCTCGACTCGAAGGACGCCGCTGATTCTCCCTGGCCCTGCAACGACACCAAGTACATCGTCCAGTTCCCGGAGGAGCGGCTGATCTGGTCCTACGGCTCGGGCTACGGCGGCAACGCGCTGCTGGGCAAGAAGTGCTACTCGCTGCGGATCGCCTCGGTGAAGGCGCGTGACGAGGGCTGGATGGCCGAGCACATGCTGATCGCCAAGGTCACCAACCCGGCGGGCAAGTCGTACTTCATCGCCGCGGCGTTCCCGTCCGCCTGTGGCAAGACGAACCTCGCGATGCTCGAGCCGACGCTGCCCGGCTGGAAGGTCGAGACGATCGGCGACGACATCGCCTGGATCCGGGTCGGCGACGACGGCCGGTTCTACGCCGTCAACCCGGAGTTCGGGTTCTTCGGTGTCGCGCCGGGCACCGACTTCCACACCAACCCGAACGCGATGCGCACCATCGCCAAGGGCCACTCGATCTTCACCAATGTCGCGATGACCGACGACGGTGACGTCTGGTGGGAGGGCATGGGCGAGCCGCCGGCGCACCTGACGTCGTGGAAGGGGCAGGACTGGACTGCAGACTCGCCAGAGCCCAGCTCGCACCCGAACTCGCGCTACTGCACGCCGATCAACCAGTGCGAGACCCGCGCCCCCGAATGGGACGACCCGAAGGGCGTGCCGCTCGACGCGATCTTCTTCGGTGGCCGCCGCAAGGACACCGTGCCCCTGGTGACAGAGGCCCGCGACTGGCAGCACGGCGTGTTCATGGGCGCGACGCTGTCGTCCGAGACCACCGCGGCCGCCACCGGCCAGGTGGGCGTCGTGCGCCGCGACCCGATGGCGATGCTGCCGTTCATCGGCTATAACGCCGGAGACTACTTCGCCCACTGGATCCAGATGGGCAAGGGCGCCGACGCCGTCAAGCTGCCGAAGATCTACTACGTCAACTGGTTCCGCCGCGACGCAGACGGCAAGTTCGTCTGGCCGGGCTTCGGCGAGAACATCCGCGTCATCAAGTGGGCCCTCGAGCGCATCGACGGCACCGCCGCCGCGCTCGACACTCCGATCGGTCGGGTCCCCACGCCCGACGCGCTCGACGTCGCGGGGCTGGACATGGCCGAGGACGACCTGCGCGAGGCGCTGACCGTGCACGTCGACGAGTGGCGCAACGAGCTCCCGCTCATCGCGGAGTGGTTCGACAAGATCGGCGCCTCGCTGCCGTCGTCGATGCGCGACGAACTGGACGCGTTGAAACTCCGCCTCGAGTCCTGATCACCCCAAAGTTGTCCCGGCTTCCTCCGCCTATAGGCGGACGAAGCCGGGACAACTTTGGTTAAGCGGGGTTAGGCGGGGGGTGGCGGAGGTCGTAGAGGGCGAGCGCGGCGACGCTGTGCGCATCGGCGAACTCGCCGCGGCCGATCATGGCGCGGATCTCGGGCAGCGAGCGCCACTCGTGCACCATGTCCTGCTCGCTCATTTCGCGCTCGGTGTCGCCCGCGGTGAGGCCGGCGGCGAGGAAGACGTCGTAGCCCTGCGAGCAGAAGCCGTACGCCGCGTGCAACCGGCCGAGGTGGGCGAGCGACTCGGCGGCGAGGCCCGGTCTCCTCGCGCAGCTCGGCGGCCGCGAGTTCTTCCTGCGAGCCGTCCCGGCCGGCGGCCCAACCGCCCTGCGGGAACTCCCACTCGCGCCTGCCGACCGGGTAGCGGAACTGCTCGACGAGCCAGAAGCCGCCGCCGGCGTAGGGCAGGACGAGGACGAAGTCCGGCTTGTCGACCACCGAGTACGTGCCCCTGGCGCCGGACGGGAACTCCACCTCGTCCTCGCGCAGGGTCAGCCACGGCGAGCGGTAGACCTCGCGGGTGCCCAGCTGCCGTATCTCGCTCACGAACCCCACTCTGCCGTATCGACGACCAGGTCGGCGCGGGAGCGGGTGGTGGCCACCAGTCGCGCGTTGGCGGCGTCGCTGCCTTCGGTGACCCGCCGTCTTGCCTCCTCCGGCGCCCGGCCGAACTCGACGTGCCGCGCGATGAGCCGGTCGAGCCGGACGGGCTCCGGCGCCTCGACGAACCAGCTCTCGTCGAGCAGCCCGCGGACCTGCGCCCACGGGGCCGCGTCGAGCAGCAGGTAGTTGCCCTCGGTGATCACCAGCCGCGCGCCGGCCGGCACGTTGATCGCATCGGGCACCGGCTCCTCGCGCGACCGGTCGAACGCCGGAGCACGCACCCTGCCACCGCTGCGCAGCTCGCGCAGCAGCGCCACGTACCCATCGGCGTCGAAGGTGCGGGGCGTGCCGCGCTCGGCCACCCAGCCACGCGCGACCAGCTTCGCGCTGGTCAGGTGGAAGCCGTCCATCGGGACGACGACCGAGCCTGGCACCGCGGCAGCCACGGTCGCGGCGAGTCTCGACTTGCCCGCACCCGGAGCGCCGGTGATGCCGAGCAGCGCGCGCCCCGGCCGGGCGGCGAGTGCGGCCGCGCGTTCCACCAGGGCGTGAATACCCCCTCCGCCACACTGGACGGGGGTGGAGGGGGTATTCACCGCTATCAAGTGACCTTGTACCGCGCCTTCGCCGAGGTGCCTCTCGAGTAGTTCGCGTCGCCGACGTAGGTCGCGAAGACGCGGAACGTCCCCCTGCTGCGCGGCGTCCAGGTAAACCTGATCTTGCCGTGGCTGAGCCGACCAGACTCGAGCGCCCGCCCCCTCGCGTTGTGCAGAACCACCTTGCCCGTGGGCGTGCGCCCCGCGGTGTTGGCGACGGTGACCTTCGCGCTGATCGAGTGGTGCAGGCTGATCTTGGACGCGGAGAGCGCCACCGCCACCTTCGGCTTCGACTTCAGCTCGAGGACCTGCGCCTTCGCGCCCACCTTGTTGTGGAAGTGGATCAACAGCGCACCCTTGCCGTGGTCGGCGTTGTACGCGGCGACGTCGCGCCGAACGGTGAGGATGTTGCTCGGCTGGTCGGGGTTGAGCAGCAACCCGACCGACGGGACGTTCAGCATCCGCGGCGAGACGACCTCGACGCCCGTATGGAGGACATCGGTGGACAGGGTGAGGTGACCGGCGCTCGTCACTCCGACGCTGTCCACGAAGCCGGTCGCGCCGAACGTCTCGACGCCGTAGTGGATCCGGGAGTGCGACCTGCTGAACCCGGGCAGTGCCGGGGCATCGACGCCGTTGACGGCCGCCGTCAGGCGACCCAGCGCAGCCGGCCACACCGGCAGCACCATCGTGTCGCTGTCGAACAGCGCCGTGTCGGTGTCGCCGAGCCGGTCGTTGATCAGCTCGTCGTCGCGGACGAACCAGTTCGCCGGGTTCGGATCGGTGATGTCCAGCAGCTCGCTGAGGAAGATGTCGTCGCTGCCGAGCCGGGTGTTGTAGACGATGGCGTCCGGGACGTTGTCGGCGTTCGTGTCGATCAGGACGTCGAACTCCTGCAGACCCACCACCGTCCGCCACGGCCGTTGCGTGGCGATCGCGAAGTAGGCCTGCGAGTGCGCGAACGACGTCGGGTCGCCGAGCGCCCTCAACAGCGGGTAGTCCGATGTCGTGCCGACGTACTTGAGGTCCGCCGACCGCTCGTCGCCGAAGTGGACGCAGCCGTCGGAACTGGGCGCGGCGCACGTCGGCGCGCGCCCGCTCGTCGCCTGCAGCTCGAAGCCGCCCACGTACGACCGGATCTTCGCCGCTCCCGAGCCCTGGCTGAGGGCGTGGCCGGACAGCTTCAGCCCGCCGATCTGGGCACCGCTGCCCGACAGCGTCGCCGTCGACGGTTGCGTCATCGTCGACGCCGGCCGCGGCGCGGAGTAGACGGGCACGCGAAGCGCCGGCCCGGTGTACGCGCCGCTGGGGGTCAACTCCACCCGGCCGCTCGCGTCCGCGAGGAACTCCCGAGGCACAAACACCTCGTCACCGTTGGAGTCCTTGAAGCCCAGATCGATCTGCCGCGCGACCGTCCCGTCGCGTGTCTTGGTCAGCGCGGTCGGGTCCGTCACCAGGAGTTGCACGGTCACCGTCTTCGTCGCGGCCGCGCCGAGCGTGATCGACGACGGCGACACGTGGTAGCCGACGCCTGGCACGCTGGTGATCGCGTGGTAACCGACGGTGAAGGTCGCCGGGTTCAGCGACTTGTTGACGACCTTGATCGTCTTGGTCAGCGTCGTCTTCGCGGTGATCGCCACCGGCCCGAACGAGACGCTCACCGCTCCGGGGTCGTCCTGCGACGTACGCGAGACCAGGTTGTCCAGTGCCGTGTCGGCCTCGATCCGGCCGGCGCCGACCCGGTTGGGCGCGAAGGTCCGGCCGGTGTGGTTGTTGCCGACGAACAGGTCCTGGCCGGCGGTGTTCATGATGTCGGCCTTGATCTCCTCCGGCGTCCAGTCGTGGCGCATCGACTTCACGAGCGCGGCGAGCCCGGCCACCATCGGGGTGGCCATCGAGGTGCCTGTGAACGAGACCCCTTCGTTGCCGGTGCCCATCGCGGTGGAGAACACGCTGGTGCCGACCGCGCTGACATCCGGCTTCACGTTGCCCGCGCCGCGGATGCCACGCGACGAACTGGTGTTCACCTTGTCGTCGTCGGTCGGGACGAGCTGCGAGAAGTCGCCGGCGGTCGTGCCGCTCACGCTGACCGGCTGCGCGGCGGCCAGCGCGGCGCGGATCGAGTCGGCGGCGGACTTGACAACCTGGACCACGGGTATGTCCTCGACGCCAAGGATGCCGGCGGCAAATGTGTCCTCGTCCTCACCGAGGATCGCTCCGGTCGCGCCCGCATCGAACACGTTCTGCGAGCGCACCGCCGAACCACAACGCCTGGTGGCATCGTTGTCCGTCCACTCCAGGAATGCGATCTTGCCGTCGACTGCCGCGGCGTCGGTCGTATCGAGCGGGTCGCAGCCGTCGGCGTTCGCGCTGGACAGCTTGACGACGGTGCCGCTGAGATCGACGGTGCCCCAGTTCAGGTAGGCGGCCGAGCGCTGCGCGCCATACAACCCGGGCGAGCTGTCCACCGTGGCATGCAAGGTGTCGATCTGGTTGTAGGCGTCCTCGGAGTTCGCCACCGCGATGGTGCGCACCGCATCGCCCGGGGAGCCGCCGACGTCGTAGAAGTCGCCGCCGTTGCCGGACGCCACGGCGACGGTGATGCCGAGCTGGCTGGCGAGGTTGGACTCGACCGAGTCGCCGTCCTGCGGGGAAGCGTAGTCGGCGCCGAGCGACATGTTGATCACGTCGGCGTGGTCGGACGGATCGCCGTCGCCGTTCGGGTCGGCCGCGGCGTCGATCGCGGCGCCGACCACGTCCGTCGAGCCCGCGCAGCCGAAGACCTTGTAGGCCAGCAGGTGGGCGAGCGGCGCCATGCCGGGACCGATGCGGAACTGATCCTGGTAGTCGGACGTGTTCAGCGAGCCGAGCGAGGTGTAGTTCGACGGGTCGTGCGGGAAGGTCGAGCCGTCCGGGTTCTCGCCGTAGCCGGCTGCGATGCCCGCGACGTGGCTGCCGTGGTCGGTGCAGTCGAGTGGGTTGTTGTCCTCGACGGGCGTGGCGTGGGCGGGGTCGTCGGGGTTGTATGCGTCGCCGGCGAAGTCGTGCCCACCGACGATCTTGGCCGGGTCGGGGTAGGTCGGGTCGGACGTGTCGTTCGCGAGCGCCGTGTCGTAGGCGCCGGTCGTGCCAGGGCCGCCGAAGTTGGCGTGCGTGTAGTCGATGCCGGTGTCGATGATCGCGATCGTGCTGTTCGCGCCGAGGTCGCCGTGCGCCTGCCACGCCTGCGGGGCGTGCTGCAGCGGCATCGCGTAGGAGTTCGACACTGTCTTGGGCGCGATCGGGTAGACGGCCTGCACGCCGCTGATCGCCTGCAGTGCGCCGTAGTTGTGCACGTCGGTGACGACGGCGACGCCCGCAAGGACGCTGTGCGTCTTGTAGAGCACGCTCGCGCGACTCGGCAGCGCGGCGATCACGCCGGCCTGCCGCGCCTTGATCCTGGCGAACTGCGACTTCGCGGCGGCCGACGCCGTCGACTTGCCCTGCGGGGCGTTGCGCCGGTAGGCGCTCAGCGTCGACCGGGTGCCGAGACGGAGCAGGAACGCGTACCTGCCGTGGCTCGGCACTCCCGCGGGCAGCGCCGCAGACCCTTGCTCGAGAACCCGCGGCAAGCCGTGGCCCGCCGAGTTCCGCCCGGCGAACTGGTGCCGGAACTGCTGGTGCGAACCGGCCCGGTTCACCGGCGGGGCCGGCGCGGCGCCGGCCGGGTCGAGCGGCGCGACCGAGGCGACGAGCGCCACGGCCGCCGTCACGGCGACGAGCGGCAGGCGGCATCGACTCGCGGTCCGTCCGGACATTTGGTTGCCCTTACTCGTGGGGTCTCTGGCCGCGCAGGGACATCTTCTGGCGCTCGTCCGAAATCGTCCCGTGCTGTGCGCGCCGCGCTGGCGGCAGGCCGGCCTCCCTCCCGTTGCGCGCAGCATAACCACATCGCGGGTAGCTCGAACAAGACCCCATCCGGCCGATATCGGATTGCGGCCGCTGCGGGGCACGCCGCGCGTGGGCACCGGACGGCGCCGCCGCCGGGCACCTCGACGAGGTGGTCCCGGCGGCGGTGCGTCGAACCGGTTGCCCGCTGCTACGTGATCTTCAGCGACCGGATCGGCGAGTCGGCCGCACTGTAGGTGAAGTCGCCGGCGTAGTGCGCCACGTAGTGGAACCTGCCCGTCGCCTTCTGCCTGAAGTGCAGGACCACGCTGCCGCCGGACAGCGTGCCGACCGCAACCTTGCGACCCGTCCGCGCCCCGTCGGTGCGCCACAAACTGACCGTGCCGGTCGGGACGATGCCCGTGATGCCCGTGACGTGGATCGTCGCGGTCACCCTGTGGTTGTGCACGACCCGCTTCGGCGCCAGCGCCAGGCTGACGTGGGCCGCGTTCTTGTTCAGCGAAACGACCTGCGCCTTGCTGCCCAGCGCGTTGTGGAAGTGGATCATCAGGACGCCCTTGCCCTTGTCCGCCGCGTACGCCGCGACGTCCCGGCGGGTCGCGAGGACCGAGCCGGGCGAGTCGCGGAACAGCAGCGGGCTGGCGTCGCCGTCGAAGGAGCCGTACACGGCGATACCCGGGTTGAGCACGTCGAGCGAGCGCGGGTTCACGAACTTCCCGTGCCCGTCGATGTCGCCTACCTGGTCGACCGGCGCACCCTGGTACGGCGAGAACGAGAACACGGCGTACTCGATGCGCGAGGTCGCCGGCGTCAGGCCCGGCAGTGCGCCCAGCCACACCGGTAGCACCATGGTGTCGCTGTCCATCAGTGCCGTGTCGGTATCACCGAACCGGGCGTTGATCAGCTCGGCGTCGACGACCTCTCCGGCCGTCAGGTCGTACAGCTCGGCCACCATGATGTCGCTGCCGCTGAGCCGGGTGTTGAACACGACCGAGTCCGGCACCCCGTCACCGGTGCTGTCGATGTAGATGTCGAACTCCTGCGCCGACGCCGGGGTGCGCCACCGCCCTTGGGTGGTGACCGAGAAGTAGGCCATCCCGTCGCTCATCGGGTCGTCGCCGATCGAGGTGAGCTGCGGAGCGTCCGAGGTCGCCCCCACGTACTTGAGGTCGGCAGACCTCTCATCCGGGAAGTTGACGCATCCCGAGGTGACGCTCACCGAGCAGTCCGGAGCGAGACCGCTGGTCGCCTGCAGCTCGAAGCCGGCCACGGTCGACTGGACCGCGGTGACCCCCGAGCCCTGGTTGACCCGTTGCCCGGTGAGCGGCAGCAGCGCCTTCTGCACGGCACCGCCCGGCATCGTCAGCGAGGACGGCTGGCTCATCACCGAGGCCGGCCGCGGGGCGGCGTACGCGGGCACCCGCAGACTCGGCACGCCGTCACTTGTGAACAGCACGATGCCGCTGGCGTCGGCCCGGTACTCGCGCGGGTTGCCCGCCTGCAGCCTGTCGACCGTGGGATCGATCGTCTTGGTGAGCTGGCTCGGGTCGATCGTCAGCGTGAGCGTGACCATCACGCTCGAGCGCGGGTCGACCGTGACCGAGGT
Source organism: uncultured Actinomycetota bacterium (assembly GCA_963797455.1). Classification (GTDB taxonomy): domain Bacteria; phylum Actinomycetota; class Actinomycetes; order Mycobacteriales; family Jatrophihabitantaceae; genus Jatrophihabitans. The sequence goes on from CAWCPK010000006.1 coordinate 98,483, forward strand.
CGGCGACACCGAGTAAGTGGCCCCGGGGATCGTCGTGCGGTTCGCGAACGACACGTCGTAGCTGACCTGGTCCAGACTCGTGTTCTGCACCTTGATCGTCTTCGTGAGGACGGTCGGGGTGCTGGACGGGGTGATCGCCAGCGGCCCGAAGGACGCGCTGACCGTGCCGTTGTCGGTGCCGTCCGGCGCGTTGTCGACGGTGTACGCCAGCGTGGTGTTGTCCAGGGCCGACTTCACGTCGATGCGTCCCGTCCCGACCCGGTTGGGCGCGAACTCCGGACCGCTGTGGTTGGTCCCGGAGAACACGTCCTGCCCGGCGGTGTTCATGATGTCGGCCTTGACCTGCTCGGTGTTCCACTCCGGGTGCTGCGAGTGGACGAGCGCGGCGGTGCCGGCCGTCATCGGCGTCGCCATCGAGGTGCCGCTGTCGTTGAGCCCCTCGTTGCCGGTGCCGTTGCCGGCGGAGAAGACGCTCACGCCGACGGCCGCGACGTCCGGCTTCACGTTGCCGGCGTCGCCGATGCCCCGCGAGGAGAACCCGGCGATGGTGTCGTTCTGCGAGGTGTCGAACTGGGCGAACCCGTTGGCCGTGGTGCTGCCGATGGTGACGGGTGTGTCGGCCACCAGTTGCGCGCGGATGGCGTCACCGCCGGACTTCGCAACGAGAACACCGGGGATCTCCGCGCGACCGGTGATGCCGGCCGCGAAGTTCTCCTCGTCGTCGGCGTAGATGAACCCTGTCGCGCCGGCGTTGACGAGGTTGAGACCGCGGCCGGCGGAACCGCACCGGCGCGTCGCGTCGTCATCGGTCCACTCGACGAATGCGACGTGCCCGGAGATCTGCGTCGCATAGGGCTCGGTGATCGGGAGGCACCCGTCGAGGTTGCCCGGCTGGGTCAGCTGGACGACGTCACCGGACAGGTCCGGGCCGCTGACGTAGTCGTAGGCGATCGAGCGCTCGGCCGCGTAGGCGTCCGCGATCCCGACCGGCGCCGTGACGTTCAGTGCGTCGACCTGCGAGTAGGCGTCGGCGCTGGCCGCCGCCGCGATCGCGCGCGGCGCGTCGCCCGGTGAGCCGCCGACGTCGTACAGGTCGCCACCGTTGCCGGAGGCGATGACCATGTTGATACCGAGCGCCGCGGCGTCGTTGGAGACGATCGAGTCGCCGTCCTGCGGGGAGCCGTAGTCGGAGCCGAGCGACATGTTGATGACGTCGACGTGGTCGGAGGTGTCGCCGTCGCCGTTCGGGTCGGCCGCCATGTCGATGGCCTGGCCGACGACGTCCGTGCTGCCCTCGCAGCCGAAGACCCGGTAGGCGTACAGCTTGGCCTCGGGGGCCATGCCCGGGCCGATGCGCATCTGGTCGAACGGTGTGGTCGTGTCGTAGGCGCCGACGTAGGTGGACCCGTCGGCGTTCTCGCCGTAGCCGGCGACGGTGCCGGCGACGTGCGTGCCGTGGCTGTTGCAGTCGAGCGGCCAGGCGTCCGGTGCCGGCACCGGGTTGAACGCCGGGTCAGTCGGGTCGGCGTTGTAGTCGTCACCGACCAGGTCGAAACCGCCGACGACCTTCTGGCCGGGGAACTCGCCCGCCGAAACCGGCTGGCCGAGCTGAGCCTTCGAGGCCTGGTACTCGTCGACCGTGCCGACACCGCCGAAGTCGGAGTGCGTGTAGTCGACGCCGGTGTCGATGATCGCGACGCTGCTGTTCGCGCCGAGGTCGCCGTAGGCCTCCCACCCCTCGGGGGCGCGCTGCAGCGGGACCGCGTAGGAGTTCGAGATCGTCTTGGGCGCGATCGGGTAGACGGCGGCGACGCCACCGAGCTGGGTCAGGGCCCGGTAGTTCTTGACGTCGGTCGTGACGGCGAGGCCGGCCAGCACCGCGTGGGTGCGGTAGAGGACGCGCGACCGGCTCGGCAGTGCGGCGGCGACCCTGTTCTGCGCGTCGGTGACGGTCGCGAGCTGGGCCTTGGCCGCGGCGCGCGCGGCGGCAGCGCCGCTCGACCGCGCGCGGTTGTAGGCGGTGCGTGTGGTCTTCGCGGTGAGCTTGAGCAAGAACGCGTAGGTGCCGTGCGCCGGCACGCCGGCCGGCAGTGCGCCCGTGCCCTTGCCGCTCAACGCTCGCGGCATGATGTTCGCCTGCGACGCGGCTGCCTTGAGTGAGTGCGCCCCGGTTGCGACGCCGGGCGCGAGCTTCGACGACGCCGGCGCTGCGCCGGCCGGGTTCAGCGTGATCACCGAACCGACGAGCGCCACGGCGGCAGCCCCGGCGACGAGCGGCAGGCGGGATCGCCTCGCGGACCTTCTTGACATGTCTGCCCCAACGCGGAGGGGTTCTCTGGCCGCGCACGGACGCGATTCGGCGCTCATCCGAATCGTCCGTGCTGTGCGCACCGCATTGCCGCGGCGGTCCGACCGCCCTCCTGTGGCGCGCAGCATAACCACACCTTGTGCCGGTCGAACAAGCCCTGAAGGGGGCGATTCGCATATTTCGGGGTTTGCGGTTGCCCGCGCCGGTACCGTCGAGAAATAGTGACCGACGATTCCTTGCTCGCCGAACGGTCCCATCTCCAGCTAGCCCGGTCCTGCCTCGCGAGCATGCGCGAGTCGGCCGGCCACATCGCCGACTACGGCGTGGACGAACTCGCCAGTTACGCGCTCGGCCAGTTGCGCGCGCAGCGGCTCGCGGCACTCGAGGCCGACCCGGAGGCGCCGCCGTTCTTCGGCCGCATCGACCGCGACCGAACTCGGTCGCAAGTCTCGGCGACGACGTGCGTTCCGGTGCAGACGACGCCCGTCCCGGCACGGAGGTCTTCCACGTCGGCCGGCGGCACGTCCGCGACGACGCCGGGGACCCGGTCGTGATCGACTGGCGCGCGCCGATCGCACGAGCCTTCTACCGGGCGACACCCGACGACCGGATGGGTGTGCGGCTGCGGCGCCGGTTCGGCTTCCACGACGGAGAGCTGTCCTCCTTCGAGGACGAGCACCTCGACCGGGGCGAGTCGCTCGGCCTGGCGTCCGACCTGCTGCGCGAGGAGATCGAGCGTCCGCGGGTAGGCCCGATGCGCGACATCGTGGCGACGATCCAGCCCGACCAGGACGAGTTCGTGCGGGCCGACCTCGACACGTCGCTGTGCATCCAAGGGGCGCCGGGCACCGGGAAGACGGCGGTCGGGCTGCACCGCGCCGCGTACCTGCTCTACACCTACCCCGACCGGCTGCGTCGATCCGGCGTGCTCGTCGTCGGCCCCAACGACGCGTTCCTGCACTACATCGCCCAGGTGCTGCCGTCCCTCGGCGAGGGCGGTATCACGCAGAGCACCGTCGGCGGGCTGCTCGCCCGGACGCCGCAGGCCGCCGAGCCGGCGGCGCTCGCGGTCCTCAAGGGCGATGCCCGGATGGCGGACGTGCTGCGCCGCGCCGTCCTCTCGCACGTCGCGAAGCCGGCCGAGGACGTCGTGGCGATCATCGGTACGAAGCGGTACCGCATCGGCGCGCATCATCTGCGCCGGTATGTGGACGACGCCCGTCGCGCGCTCGGTAGCGGGCTGCGCTGGTCGGTCGCGCGCGAGCGGCTGCGCACCCAGGTCGCCGAGGACGTCCGCCGGCAGCGCGAGGACGCCGGCGGTGCCCCCACCGACGCCGAGACGGCCCGCATCGCGCGCTCGCAGGCGGTGCGCGAGTGGGTCGATGCCGTGTGGCCGGAGCTGTCGGCCACCGGGCTGCTCGCCCGGTTGTACGACGACCCGGAGTTCCTGGCGCGCTGCTCGCGCGCGACGCTCACCGACGCCGAGCGTGCGGCGATGTACCGCCCGGCGCCCCGGTCCCTGAAGTCGGTCAGGTGGACGCCCGCCGACGCCGTCCTGCTCGACGAGCTCGACGCCCTGTTGCACGGCACCGAGACGTTCGTGCACGCGGTTGTCGACGAGGCGCAGGACCTGTCCGCGATGCAGTGCCGGGCCGTCGCGCGGCGCTGCCCGCTCGGCTCGGTGACGGTGCTGGGCGATCTCGCCCAGGCCACCACGCCGTGGGCGCCGGGCTCGTGGGAGGTGACGCTGGCGCATCTCGGCCACGACGCGGCGGTGCGGCCGCTCACCGTCGGCTACCGCGTGCCGGGCGAGGTGCTCGAGCTGGCCAACCGGCTGCTGCCGCACATCGCGGCGAACGTGCCGCCCGCGACGTCGGTGCGGCAGGGCGCCGGCGCGCTGCGGTTCGCGGATCGGCGAGCCCTGGTCGACGAGCTCCGGGCCTGCCTGGAGGTCGAGGGCTCGATCGGCGTGCTCGTGCCCGACGCCCACACGGCAGCGGTGCTCGCCGAGCTGCGTCAGGCCGGTATCGATGCGCATCCGCTGGCCGACGGCACCGACCCGCGGGTTGCCGTCGTCGCGGCATCGACGGCCAAAGGCCTCGAGTTCGACTCGGTGCTGCTGGTCGAGCCGGCTGCGATCGTGTCCGGCGAGCCGAGCCGGGTGGACGGGCTGCGCCGGCTCTACGTCGTGCTCACCCGCGCGGTCTCTCGGCTGCGGATCGTGCACGACGAGCCGCTCCCCGCCGAGCTCACCTGACCCGTTCCGTCGCCAGACCGCGGCTCAGCAGCCCGTCCCGACGCAGGTGTCGATGTTGTTCCACACGGCGGCGAAAACGACGAAGAAGATCACCATGAGAGCCACGGCGGCCACCACCGCCCAGATGCCGCAGGTGCGCGCGATCGACGACGAGCGCAGCGCGCCGGAGGCGTCGCCTCGGAACCACTGCGACTCGACGCGAGTGGAGTAGATCAGCGCGGGGATCCCGAGCGGCCAGAACAGGATGATCGCGGCGATCGCCCACCCCAGGTTGGTCGGCGGGGGCGGCGCGGCCGCGGAATACCCAGGATGCGGCGGCGGATAGCCCGGGCCCGGATCGCCGTAGCCGGGACTCGGATACCCGTAACCGGGACCCGGGTAGCCGTACCCGGGCGGCGGCTGCTGCCACTGGGGCGGTGCGCCCTGCGGTGGATGCTTCTGCCAGTAGTCCTCGTGCGGCCCGCTCGGATCGCTGTCCGGTGGCACGGTCATACCGGCCTCCCTCGCCGGTTCGTCCGGCGGCGTGACCCCGCTCACGGATATGGTAGGAACCCCTGGGTAGTTCGGACGGTACGCCACCCCTGTACCAACTGACTGCCCGAGCGAGTTGGCACGCCGGCACGGAGACCCCGTGCGACGTACGGAGGAGTCGCATTGAGTGAGCACATCCATGCAGTGCACCCGGAACCGGACATGGTGCAACTGCTCACGCCCGAGGGCCAGCGCGTCGAGCATCCGGACTACCCGCTCGACATCTCCGACGACGACATCGCCGGGCTCTACCGCGACCTCGTCCTGGTGCGCCGCATCGACACCGAGGCCATCGCCCTGCAGCGCCAGGGCGAGCTCGGGCTCTGGGCCAGCCTGCTCGGCCAGGAGGCCGCGCAGATCGGCGCCGGCCGCGCCCTCAAGCCGCACGACATGGCGTTCCCCACCTATCGCGAGCACGGCGTCGCCTGGTGCCGGGACGTCGACCCGCTGACGCTGCTCGGCCTGTTCCGCGGCACGAACCTCGGCGGGTTCGACCCGCGCGAACACAACTTCAACCTGTACACGATCGTCATCGGCGCGCAGACGCTGCACGCGGCCGGCTACGCGATGGGCGTGGTCCGCGACGGCGCCGTCGGCACCGGCGACCCCGACCGCGACACCGCCGTCCTCGCCTTCTTCGGCGACGGCGCATCCAGCCAGGGCGACGTCAACGAGGCGTTCGTCTGGGCCGGCGCCGGGAACCTGCCGGTCGTCTACTTCTGCCAGAACAACCAGTGGGCGATCAGCGAGCCCGTCGAGCGGCAGAGCCGGGTCCCGCTCTACCAGCGCGCGAGCGGGTTCGGCTTTCCTGGGGTGCGCGTCGACGGCAACGACGTGCTGGCCTGCCTCGCCGTCACGCGCAAGGCCCTCGACCACGCCCGCAGCGCGCAGGGTCCGACCCTCATCGAGGCGTTCACGTACCGGATGAACCCGCACACCACCAACGACGACCCGCGCCGCTACCAGCTCGGCAGCGAACGCGAGACCTGGAAGCTGAAGGACCCGGTCGAGCGGGTCCGCGCGTACCTCACCCGCCAGGTGAACACGCCACCGGCGTTCTTCGCAGACGTCGAGGCCGAGGCCAAGAAGCTCGGCGAACACATCCGCACGGGGTGTCGCGCGCTGCCCGACCCGACACCGGAGTCGGTCTTCGATAATGTGCACGTGACGATGCCCGGCGAGCTGAAAACACAACGCGACGAGTTCGTCGAGTTCGTCTCCACGGTGGCATCGTGAACTCACCCCAGATGAGCCCGATGACGATGGCGAAGGCGCTCAACGAGGGTCTGCGCAAGTCGATGGAGGCCGACCCCAAGGTCGTCATCATGGGAGAGGACGTCGGCAAGCTCGGCGGCGTCTTCCGCATCACGGACGGGCTGCAGAAGGACTTCGGCGAGGACCGCGTCATCGACACCCCGCTGGCCGAGTCCGGCATCATCGGGACGGCCGTCGGGCTGGCGATCCGCGGCTACCGGCCGATCTGCGAGATCCAGTTCGACGGGTTCGTGTTCCCCGGCTTCGACCAGATCGTCAGCCAGGTCGCGAAGTTCCACAACCGCTCCGCCGGGCTGGTGCGGATGCCCATCACGATCCGCATCCCGTCCGGCGGCGGCATCGGCGCCGTCGAGCACCACAGCGAGTCCGTCGAGACGTACTTCGCGCACACCGCCGGGCTGAAGGTCGTCGCCTGCTCGAACCCGTCCGACGCCTACTGGATGATCCAGGAGGCGGTCGCCGACGACGACCCCGTCATCTTCATCGAGCCGAAGCGGCTCTATCACGCGGCCAAGGCGGACATCGCCGAGACGCCGACCCCCCTCTACCAGGCGCGGGTCGTCCGTCCGGGCCGGCACGTCACGGTGGCCGGCTACGGCCCGACGGTCTCGACCCTGCTCGAGTCGGCGAAGGCCGCAGCTGACGAGGGCGTCGAGCTCGAGGTCATCGACCTGCGCTCGGTGTCGCCGCTCGACATGCCCGCCGTGCTCGAGTCGGTGCGCAAGACCGGGCGGCTGATCGTCGTGCACGAGGCCCCGCACAGCTTCGGCGTCGGAGCCGAGATCGCGGCCCGCGTCACCGAGGCGGCCTTCTACTCGCTCGAGGCCCCGGTGCTGCGCGTGACCGGCTACGACACCCAGTACCCGCCGAGCCGCCTCGAGCACGAGTGGCTGCCGAACCTGGATCGGGTGCTCGACGCCGTCGACAAGATCATGGAGTACTAACCCATGCCCGTTGAGCAGTTCAAGCTGCCCGACCTCGGTGAAGGGCTCACCGAAGGCGACATCCTCAAGTGGACGGTCGCCGTCGGGGACACGATCGAGGTCAACGACACGATCGCCGAGGTCGAAACGGTCAAGGCCGCGGTCGAGCTGCCGTCGCCCTACGCCGGGGTGGTCACCGCCCTGCACGCGGCCGAGGGCGAGACGGTGCCGGTCGGCACGCCGATCATCTCCATCGACACCGGCGGCGCGGCGACAGAAGCCAAGGCCGAGGACCTCGTACCCGCCGTGCCGGGCATCCCGGGCGAGGGCTCGCTCCCGGGCGAGGAGAAGCAGATGACCCTCGTCGGCTACGGCCCGCGCGAGGAGTCGGGCGGGCGACGGCGCCGGCGGCGGGCAGCGGACGCGACCGCCGGAGCGCAGGCCTCGTTCAACCTGCCGCCGGCTCGGTCGGCACACCCGGCGCCGCCTCCGTCGCACGTCGAGGAGGCGACGGAGCCGGTCCGGGGGCGCCCGGCGGCCCACCGCGTGCTCGCCAAGCCGCCGGTGCGCAAGCTCGCGAAGACCCTCGGTGTCGACCTCACCGCGGTTACCCCGACCGGCCCGCACGGGACTATCTCGCGCGACGACGTGCAGTCGGCCGCTGAGGAACCGCGGCAGACGACGTACGTGGCAGTCAACCAGCTCGGCGAGATGTCGCAGGGGCACAGGGAGACGCGGATCCCGATCAAGAGCGTCCGCAAGCACATGGCGGCCGCGATGGTGGCGTCGGCGTTCACCGCGCCGCACGTCACCGAGTTCGTCACCTGCGACGTCACCGCGATGATGGAGCTGCGCTCGAAGATCGTCGCTCGTGCCGACTTCCGGGACGTGAAGCTCAGCCCGCTCGTGCTCGTCGCGAAGGCCGTCATGCTCGCGATCGGCAACACGCCGGAGCTCAACGCCACGTGGGACGACGCGGCGGGCGAGATCGTGCTCAAGCACTACGTCAACCTCGGGATTGCCGCGGCCACCGGCCGTGGCCTCATCGTCCCGAACATCAAGGACGCCGACCGGCTGTCGCTGCACGAGCTGGCCAGCGCCATCGCCGCGCTCACCGAGACCGCGCGGGCCGGCAAGACCTCGCCTGCGGATATGTCCGGCGGCACGTTCACGATCACCAACGTCGGAGTTTTCGGCGTCGACACGGGCACGCCGATCATCAACCCGGGCGAATCGGCGATCCTGGCGTTCGGGGCCGTCCGCCGGATGCCGTGGGTGGTCTCGGGCAGCGGTGCTTCCGAGGGGAGCTTGCGACCCGAGCATGTTACGGAGCGGATCGAGCCGCGCTGGGTCACCCAGCTGGCGGTGTCGTTCGACCACCGGGTGGTGGACGGGCAGCTCGGCTCCCAGTTCCTGGCCGATGTGGCGACGATTCTGACTGATCCGGGTATGGCATTGCTCTAGACCCTGGTGATGTTAGACACCTGCGGGCATGCAGCCGTGATTTGTTCTGTTGAAGCCGATAGACTGACTAACAGAACATTCACAAAGGAGATCTCATGCACGCCATTGCCCGCAAGCTGCGCCAGCGCCACAACAACCGCGCGTTCGACGTCGCCCTGCGCCAGGCGTCCCCGTCGATGCGCCAGGAGCTGTACGCGGCCGCGGCCCGGCAGGGCTTCCCCCGCCTCTGAGCCAGCTCGCCTGAATACCCCCTGAACCACACCCCGGTGTGGTGCAGGGGGTATTCAGCGTTCCGGCACCCGGTTCGCCGGGAAGATCTGCGCGACGTTCGCCGCGGTGAGCTGGACGAACACGCCTTGGGCCTCGGCGGTGACCCGGCCGGCCACCGACACCTGCGCGGTGACGAACCGCTTGCGCCCCTCGGTGCGGTCCAGCCGCGCGGTCACCGTCAGCGGCACCTCGAGCGGCGTCGGCGCGCGGTAGCGGACCTCCAACGAGACCGTCATCGCCGCGTAGCCCGCGACGAACAGCGCCTGCCCCATCGCGTGGTCGAACAGCAACGAGAGCACGCCGCCGTGCACGAGGCCGGGTCCACCCTCGTAGGCCGGGCCGAGCACGACCGTGCCGGCCACCCCGTCTTCGGTCGGCGTCGTGTGCAGCTGCGGCGCGGTCGGATGCGCGGTCCCGCCGACCAGGCTCATCGGGTGGTACGGGCTGTCGTGGACGCGCGAACTGGCCGGCCGGGCGGCGAGCTTGCGCGGCGAGCGTCTCGACCGCAGCGGCGGCCGCGGCGACCTCGTCCTCGCCGGAGCCGGTGCGGACGACCACATCGGCCAACGCGCGGACCGCCGCGCCGAGCCGGTCGTGCGGCTCGGCCGCGGGGGCCCGCTCACTGGTCACCTCGTGAGAATACTGGAACACGTTCTACTGCGCCGGAACACCCGGCAACGCCGATAGCTTCACCAGACGTGAGCGCAATCCGGACCGGACCGCGGGTGCGGGCGCCGGAGTTGGTCCCCGGCGACTGGTTCAACACCTCGAAGCCGCTCGCGCTGGCCGGCCTCCGCGGCCGGTTCGTCCTGCTCGACTTCTGGACGTTCTCCTGCGGCAACTGCCTGCACGTCCTCGACGAGCTGCGCCCGCTGGAGGCGGAGTTCGCCGACGTGCTCACCGTCGTCGGCGTCCACTCACCCAAGTTCCCGCACGAGGCCGAGCCGGCGGCCGTCCGCGCCGCGATCGAGCGCTACGAGGTGCACCATCCGGTCCTCAACGACCCGGCCCTCACTCTCTGGCAGCAGTACGCCGTGCGGGCCTGGCCGACGCTCGTCCTGATCGACCCGGAGGGGTACGTCGTCGCGCAGGCCGCGGGCGAGGGCCAGGTCAGCGCGCTCGCCGCGACGATCCGGCAACGCGTCGCCGAGCACGACGCGCGCGGCACCCTGCGCCGTGGGGACGGGCCGGACGAGACGCAGGTGCCGCCGGCGTCGATCCTGCGCTTCCCGGCCAAGGTGATCGTGCTACCGGCCGAGCGCACCGGGCGGCCGGCCGACTCGCTGCTCGTCGCGGACGCCGGCCACCACCAGGTTGTCGAGCTGGAACTGGACGGCGAGACCGTGCTCGGCCGGTTCGGCAGCGGCGAGCGCGGCGCGCCGTTCGCCGAGCCGAACGGCCTGGCGCTGCTGCCTCGCGGGGTGGCGCCGTACGACGTCGTCGTCGCGGACACCGCCAACCACGTGCTGCGCGGCATCCGGCTCACCGACGGCGAGATCGCCACGATCGACCTGCCGGCGGCGCTCGCAGGCGCCCGCACAATTACCGGACCGGTCCCACCCGTCCTCTCCCCCTGGGACGTCGCTTGGTGGCCGGCTATCGAGCGGATCGTCGTCGCGGCCGCCGGCGTGCACCTGCTGCTCGCCGTCGACCCCGCCGGCGGCGGCGTGGAGGTGCTCGCCGGGACGACCGTCGAAGGGCTGCGGGACGGGCCTGCGCTGGACGCGTGGCTCGCGCAGCCGTCCGGGCTGGCCGTCGACGGGGACCGGCTGTGGTTCGTCGACGCCGAGTCGTCGGCGCTGCGCTGGCTCGACGCGCACGCCACGATCGGCACAGCGGTTGGCGAGGGGCTGTTCGACTTCGGGCACCTGGACGGCCCGGCGGCATCCGCCCGGCTGCAGCACCCGCTGGGGGTGACCGTGCTGCCCGACGCAGCGGTCGCGGTGCTCGATACCTACAACGGCGCCGTCCGCCGCTACGACCCGGCGAGCGCGACGGTGTCCACCCTCGCCCGCGGCCTCGCCGAGCCGTCCGGGGCAGTCCTCGTCGGGGACGAGCTGCTGGTCGTCGAGTCGGCCGCGCACCGGCTCGTCCGGCCCGTCCCCGCGGTCGAACTCGTAGCCGCAACCGCACTGCACACGCAACGCCCACCGACCGCGCTCGCAGCCGGGCGAGTGACGCTCAGCGTCGCGTTCGAGCCGGCGCCCGGACGCAAGCTCGACGACCGGTTCGGGCCGTCCACCCGTCTCTCGGTGACGTCCTCTCCCCCCGAGCTGCTGCGCGGCGGAGCCGGCGACGCCACTGACCTGGTCCGGGTGCTCGACCTCACTGCGGGCGCCGGCGTCCTGCACGTCACCGCCCAGGCTGCATCGTGCGACAACGGCGGCGAGCACCCGGCCTGCTACCTCGCCCGGCAGGACTGGGGCGTGCCCGTCGAGGTCGGAGACCTCGGTGCGGGCGACCTGCGCCTCATCCTGCTTGGCTAGAGCCGCTAGCGTCGGGTAGGTGACAGCTCATCGAGTCCGCATCGGACTTCAACTCCAGCCGCAGCACGCCGACTACGCCGCCATCCACCAGACCGTCACCGCAGCCGAGGAGCTGGGTGTCGACATCATCTTCAACTGGGACCACTTCTTCCCGCTGTACGGCGATCCGGACGGCAAGCACTTCGAGTGCTGGACGATGCTGGGCGCCTGGGCCGAGCAGACGAGCCGCGTGGAGATCGGCGCGCTCGTGACCTGCAACAGCTACCGCAACCCCGAGTTGCTCGCCGACATGGCGCGCACCGTCGACCACATCAGCGGTGGTCGGCTGATCCTCGGCATCGGCTCCGGCTGGTTCCGCAAGGACTACGACGAGTACGGCTACGACTTCGGCACCGTGGGCGGCCGGCTCAACCAGCTGCGCGACGATCTGCCGCGCATCGAGGCACGCTGGGCGAAGCTGAACCCCGCGCCGCTGGGCCATAGCGCGCCTTCGGCGCGGCGCAAGATTCCCGTCCTGATCGGCGGCGGCGGTGAGAAGAAGACGCTGCGGCTGGTCGCGCAGCACGGCGACATCTGGCACTCGTTCAGCGACGTCGAAACGCTCAGGCGCAAGACCGAGGTGCTCGCCGCGCACTGTGCAGCCGTCGGTCGCGACCCGGACGAGATCCAGCGATCGGTCGAGACGCCGAGCGGCGACCCGGCGGTGGTCGGACCGCCACTGCTGGAGGCCGGCGCCACGCTGTTCACGGTCGGTCTCGGCGGCCCGAACTACGACCTCGCCGGTCTGCAGCGCTGGATCGACTGGCGCGACAAGCTCTAGCCGTGAATACCCCTTTCACCACACCAGGGTGTGGTGAAAGGGGTATTCATCGCTAGCGTCGGCGCATGGCGAGAGCGGCGTGGTTCTTTCACATCCCGGACGAGGACGAGCTGCCCGAACGGCTGCAGGGTCTGTTCGCGAAGGCCCGCGAGCGGATCGGGTTCGTCCCCAACGTGTTCCGGTCGTACAGCTACCGACCGGAGCGGTTGTCGGCGTGGTTCGGGCATTACAAGCAGCTGCACGAGCCGACCGAGCATCTCGACGCCGCCGACCGCGAGATGATCGCTGTCGTCGTGAGCGCCTACAACCGCTGCACGTACTGCATCGTGGCGCACGGCCACGCGCTGGCCGAAGCGCTCGACGACCGAGTGCTGGCCGACTACATCGCGACGAACTGGCGGCACGCCGGCCTGGACGGGCGGCGCACCGCGATCTGCGAGTACGCCGAGAAGCTCACCGCGCGGCCGCACCAGATGACCGAGGACGACCTGCGAGAGCTGCGCGCGGTCGGGCTGTCCGACCACGAAGTGTGGGACGTCGCCGAGATCGCCGCGATGTACAACTTCACCAACCGCATGGCGCTCGCGCTCGGCCAGCAGCCCAACGAGGAGTACCACGCGCGCCCACAATGACGGATGCGATGCTTTAGCCATGGACGACAAGTCGCTGCTCAGCAACATCCACCAACTCGTCGACGAGGAGAAGCAGCTGCGCGCCTCACACCGCGGCCTGTCCGGCGAGGACCGGCAGCGCCTCGAGACGGTCGAGCGCCAGCTCGACCAGTGCTGGGACCTGTTGCGCCAGCGGCGCGCCCGCGAGGAGTACGGCGAGGACCCGGACGCCGCCAAGACCCGCAGCGTCGACGAGGTCGAGTCCTACCTGCAGTAGCAGCTCAGCTCGTGACATCCTTGCTGCCGAAGCGCGCCCACGCCAGCGAGACGAAGAACGCGACGTAGCCGAGCGCGACCAGTAGCCCGGTCCTCATGTCATGCGTGACGATCGGGTCGCGCAGCAGATCGACCCACTGCAGCCAGTAGTGGCTCGGCAGCCAGCCGTGGATCGCCGACAGTTGCGGTATCGCGTCTGCGACCTCGCTGACGACCGTCAGCGTCAGCGTCGCGGCCATCGCGGCGATCGGCACCTCGGTCATCGTCGAGACGAACAGCCCGATGGCCCCGACCGCAAGGACGGTGGCCGCCACGTACAGCAGCGCGAGCGCCAGCCGGCCGACGCCGTCGGAGTAGGAGACGACCCGGCCGGACAGCAACGTCAGCTCGCCGGACGGGAAGAAGATCAGGCCCGCCAGGACGCCCGTCGTCGCGACCGTGGTCACGCAAGCCAGGCACCACGCGAAGATCGCGGCGAGCTTGACGACGAGCAGCCGGGTGCGCCCGACCGGAATGACGAGCAGGTAGCGCAGCGTGCCGGTACTCGCTTCACCGGCGACCGCGTCACCGGCCACGACCGAGATCACCAGCGGCAGGAAGAACGGGCTGACGACGAGGAACGCGGCCAGCGCGGCGAACAGCCCGTTGTCGGTGATGCCGCCGAAGATCGACCCGCCGCGGTGCGGGTGCCCGCCAGCCTTCACCGCCACGGCGATCAGCACCGGCACCATCGCGAGGATGACCAGCAGCGCGATGTTGCGCCGTCGCCGGAACACCATCCCGAGCTCCGAACGGAGGAACCGCAGGCCTGCCCAGCGAGCAGGCCTAGCCGGAGACATCGAAGCCCTCGCCCGTCAGGCCGACGAACTGCTCCTCGAGGCTGGCCCGCTCGACCACGAAACCGCGCACCCCGACTTCGCCGCGCACGAGCGCAGCCACGAGCTGCTCGGGCGAGGCCGTCCCGAGCCGCGCGCGCACGTGCCCGTCGCGCGCCTGCACGTCGGCCAGCCCGCACTCGGTCAGCACCCGCGCCGCCTCGGCCGGCTGGCCGGTCTCGACACGGACGAACGGCTCCTGCTGGGCGCGCAGGTCGGCCAGCCTGCCCTGCCACACCAGCCGCCCGGCGCTCATCACGCCGACGTCGGTGCACAGCTGGTCGACCTCGCTGAGCAGGTGCGAGGAGAGAAAGACGGTGGCGCCGCCGCGGGCGAGCTCGGCGATCAGCGACCGGACCTCGCGGGTGCCCTGCGGGTCGAGGCCGTTCGTCGGCTCGTCCAGGACGAGCAGGTCGCGCGGTTGCAGCAACGCCGCCGCGATCCCCAGCCGCTGCCGCATGCCGAGCGAGTAGTTGCGGTAGCGCTTGCCGGCGGCCGCGGTGAGGCCGACGCGCTCGAGCGCTGTGCCAACCCGGTGCCGGGCGGTGGCCGGGTCCGCGGCGCGGTTGGCTGCGTCGAGCCGGACGAGGTTGGCGGTACCGGACAGGTATGGGTGAAACGCCGGGCCCTCGACCAGTGCGCCGACCCGCGGCAGCGCGTCCCGCGTGGAAGTACCCAGCAAGGCGTGGCTGCCCGAGGTGGCGAAGATGAGTCCCAGCACCACCCGGATGGTCGTGGTCTTGCCGGAGCCGTTCGGGCCGAGGAACCCGTAGACCGACCCGGCCGGCACGTCGAGGTCGATCCCGTCGACCGCGTTGAGCGAACCGAACCGCTTGGTCAGGCCGGTCGATGCGATCGCCGCGCTCAAGGGACTACTTCGAACCAGCCGCGGCGTAGAGATCGGCCGGCTCGACGGCACCGGCGTAGACGCGTCCGTCGTCGGTGACCAGGACGGAGACAAGGTCCGAGTCGAGCAGCCGGCCCTTGCCCCACGAGCCGGACACCGGCGTGAGCTGCTTGACCAGCGGGCTCTTGCCGTAGCCGGCGCCGGTTTGCAGGCCGACCACCGTCGCCCATCCGGTCCCCGTGCTGTCCCAGCCGCGCCGGGTAGCGGCGGGCGACCCGTCCGGCGCCTGCGTCAGCTCGTGGATCCGCGCGTTCGGCGGTGGCGTGAACACGAAGTTGCGGCTCGCCTGCGCGCCGAAGCGGATGCTCGTGAAGGCGACGTCGATCGCCGCCGAGGACGAGCCGCGCGGGTACACCTGCACGCCCAGCGGGACCTTCGTCGCGCCGTCGATCGAGATGTGCACCGAGCCGACTTTCGTCCGGTCGCTGCGCGGCGTCAGGACCAGCTCGTAGGCGGACCGGTCGGCCACCGTGTGGTCGCCGTCGACGGTCACTTCGGTGGACGGATCCATGGCGTCGAGCGCGCGGCGGGCGAGCGCCGCCGGCGTCAGCGATGCCGACACCGAAGCGGGGGAACCGCCCAACGCCTCACTCGCGCGCAGCGGGAGCTCGGCGTGCAGCGCGACGCCGTCCGAACTGCTCCACTGCCACACGGTCCGGCCGTTGCGGAACAGGTCCGTCTCGTCCGTGGCCCCGAGCAGTGCCACCCGCTGCTTGTCAAGGCCGCCGTACCAGACCTGCATGGTGTGCGACCCGGACAGCAGGGCGTTGAACGAGCTGTCCTCGCTCACCGCGGGCAGGGCGGGCAGCTCGGGCAGGCCGAGCGAGAGGTGGCTGACGACCGTCCCCGAAAAGCCCTGGACATCGTTGTCCTGCATCGCGGCGATCAGCGCCGTCGGCGTCGTGTGCGGCAGCGATTCGGACGACGCGGTCGCCTTGAAGGCGCCGGTGGCGGCCAGGCCGGCGAGACAGGCAACCCCGACCGGCACGAGCCAGCGCAGCCCAGGATGGCGCTGCAAGATCGGGGGATTCACTTGATCGAGGATGCGTCGCTCCCACTGTGATGGGGCTGAGGCATGCCAGCCCCCGCCCTGGTCCAGACTGGCAGTGTGGCACGGTGCCCGTCCGATCCCGCGAGGGTCTCGGGAGGGTCTCAGAGGACGAACCAGGAGGAGACACCAGTGCGGTTGCTCATCGTCGAGGACGAGGTCCGGCTCGCGTCCGCGCTGCAGCGCGGCTTGGGCGCGGAAGGATTCACCGTCGACCTGGCGCACAACGGCCCGGACGGCCTGCACCTCGCTCAAGAAACCACCTACGACGCGGTGATCCTCGACATCATGCTGCCGGAGCTGTCCGGCTACCGGATCATCGAGCAGCTGCGGGCCGCCGAGAACTGGGTGCCGATCCTGATGCTCACCGCGAAGGACGGCGAGTACGACGAGGCGGACGCGCTGGACCTCGGCGCCGACGACTACCTCACCAAACCGTTCTCATTCGTCGTCCTGCTCGCCCGCATCCGCGCCCTGATGCGTCGCGGCGTGCAGCCGCGACCCGCCTCGCTGACCGTCGACGATCTCGTCCTCGACCCGGCGGCGCACACCGTGCACCGCGGCGAGACCACGGTCGAACTCACGCCGCGCGAGTTCTCGCTGCTCGAGTTCCTGATGCGCCGGGCGGGCGATGCGGTGAGCAAGGCCGACATCCTGCACCACGTGTGGGATGCGAACTACGACGGCGACGCCAACGTCGTCGAGGTCTACGTCGGGTACCTGCGCCGCAAGATCGATACCCCGTTCGGGCGGCAGACCCTGCAGACGGTGCGCGGCGCCGGCTACCGCCTGACGCCTGAAGCCTGACGCGATGACCCGGGCGGCCCAAGTGCGGCGCCGCCTCGCGCGGCTGCCGGGGCAGGTCCTGCGCTGGCCGCAGCAGTGGTGGGTGAGCCAGTCGCTGCGCGCCCGGCTCACGCTGCTCGCCACCGCGCTGTTCTCGGCCGCGGTGATCACCGGTGCCGTGCTGCTGCTCGTCGTGCAGCGCTCCGCGCTGACCAGGGTCCTTGACCAGTCGGCGAACAAGACCGCGAACGAGATCGCCAGGCTCTTCAACAGCGGCAAGGAGCCCACGACGCTGCCGCCCACGAGCGGCGGCATCACGGCCGTGCAGGTCGTCGACGTCGACAACACCGTCATCGCAGCATCGCCGGGTGCCGACCGGCAGGTCTCGATCGTCACGCCGCAGCAGCTCGAGGCGGTGCGCGACGGAGACCGGCCCACCGTCACCAGCCCGACCTCGAACGCCCGGCTGCGCATCGTCGGGCGCAAGCTCGGCGAGCGCACCGTGCTGGTGTCCACCGACGTCAGCCGGGTCGACGACAGCCTGCGGATCCTCACCCGCGCCGCGCTCATCGGCAGCCCCCTCGCCGTCCTGCTGATGGCGCTGGCGTCCTACGGCGTCGTCGCGCTGACCCTGCGGCCGGTCGCGGCGCTGCGGCACGGCGCGGCCGACATCACCGCCGCCGGGCTCGCCGAGCAGCGGCTGCCAGTGCCCGGTGCGCAGGACGAGATCCACCGGCTCGCCGTCACGCTCAACGCGATGCTCGATCGCATCGACTCGGCGACGAGCCGGCAACGGACGTTCGTCGGTGACGCCGCGCACGAGCTGCGCTCGCCGCTCGCCTCGCTGCGCGTGCAGCTCGAGGTGGCGCAGCGGCTCGGCCCGAGCGTCGACTGGCCGGGCCTCATCGATGACGTCCTGGTCGACGTCGACCGGCTGGACCGGCTCGTGGCGGACCTGCTCACCCTCGCCCGCCTCGACGAGTCCGGCGCGCTCACGCACCGCGAGCCCGTCGCGCTGGACCAACTGGTCGACGAGGTCGCGCGTGGCTACCGGCAGGCGCGGGTGCCGGTCGTCGCGTCGACCCAGCCGGTTGTCACCTCCGGTGATTCGGAGGCGCTGCGCCGCGTCGCCATCAACCTGATCGACAACGCCGTGCGGTACGCGACGCACGAGGTACTGGTGTCCGTCGCGCCGGCGAAGCGCAACGGCAAGCCGGTGGTGCTGCTGACCGTTGTCGACGACGGACCGGGCATCCCCGAGGCGGAGCGCGAGCGGGTGTTCGACCGCTTCTACCGCGTGCAGGAGTCGCGCTCGCGCAGGAGCGGCGGCACCGGGCTCGGGTTGCCGATCGTGCGTGACATCGTGCGCAACCACGGCGGCCGGGTGCGGATCGCCGCTCGCGAGGACGGGAAGCCCGGCCTGCGCGCTACCGTCGTCCTGCCTGCCGAGCTGCCTTCCTGAGCTAAGGAATCGGGCCCCCGGGCGAGGTCGAGGAGCTGGAGCTCGAGCTGGAACTGGAGCTGCTCGACGTGCTCGTCGAGGGCGTCGTCGGCGGCGCGACGTACTGGTAGAGCGTCAGCGTGATCTTGGTGTCCGGCGGGTAGGCCGAGCCCGGCGTCGGGTACTCCTGAGCGACCACGCCATCCTTCGACGGATCGGCGGTGGTGACTGACGGCGTGCCCTGGACGATGTTCAGGAAGTTCGGGTTGAGCTTGGCCAGCGCATCGGGGTCGTATTTCAGGCCCCTGACATCCGGCAGCCTGACCTTGCCCGTCGACACGAAGAGCTGGACCGTGCTGCCCGGCGGAACCGACTGAAAGTCGCCGGGATCCTGGCGGATCACCGTGTCCTTGTCCTCGGTGCTTCTGACATATTTGATCTGCGGCTTCAGATTCGCCCTGTTGAGCTGCGCCTTGGCATCGGCCAGGGTGCTCCCCTCCAGCGCTGGAACGGTGACGAGTGCCGGCGTGTAGAGGTGATAGGTGACGGTCTGACCTTTCTCCAGCGACACACCCTCTTGTGGGCGAACCTGGCAGACCCGGTCCTTCACCGGCGACTGGCCGTTGTCGCAGTCACCGCTGACCGGGTCGCCCTTCGCGGGCACGAGATCGGCCCGCGTGATAGCGGCCTTGGCGGCGTCCTCGGTCTGGCCGATCAGGCCGGTCGGAACGGCGACCTTGGTCGGCCCGTTGTCCTTGCCGAAGTGGACGATCGCGTAGGCCGCGACGCCGATGACGAGCAACAGCGCGACGACGACGGCCGCCCAGATGAGGCCGGTGCGCTTGTGGTCGTCCTCCTCGGGCTCGGCGTAATCGGTGCGCCGCAGCGCCACCGGCGGCGGTGGTGTCCGGGCGATGAACTGGGTCCGCTCGGCGTCGGTCATGACGGCCTCGGCGCTCACCGGCTGGTCGGCGAGCGCCCGCTCGAGGTCCTGGCGCATGTCGCCGGCCGTCTGGTAGCGGTTGAGCTGGTTCTTCGCCAGCGCCTTCATGACGATCGAGTCGACGGCGCGTGGCACCTCCGGGTTGCGCGCAGAGGGCATCACCGGGTTCTCGCGGACGTGCTGGTAGGCGACCGCCACCGGCGAGTCGCCCTGGAACGGCGGGACGCCGGTGACGAGCTCGTAGAACAGGCAGCCGGTGGAGTAGACGTCCGAGCGCGCGTCGACCGACTCGCCACGCGCCTGCTCCGGCGAGAGGTACTGCGCGGTGCCGATCACGTTGGCGGTCTGGGTAACGGTCGCGGAGTTGTCGGCGACGGCGCGCGCGATCCCGAAGTCCATCACCTTCACCGCGCCGGTCGGGGTGATCATGACGTTCGCCGGCTTGATGTCGCGGTGGATGATGCCGTTGCGGTGGCTGAAGTCGAGTGCCGCGCACACGTCGGCCACGATTTCCATCGCGCGCCGCACCGGAAGCTTTCCCTCGCTCTTGACGATGTCGCGCAGCGTGCGTCCCTCGACGAACTCCATGACGATGAACGGCTGCGGGGTGCCGTCGTGCGTGACGTCCTCGCCGGTGTCGTAGACCGACACGATCGACGGATGGTTGAGCCCGGCCGCCGAGTGCGCCTCCCGGCGGAACCGGTTGAGGAAGGACGGGTCGCGTGCCAGGTCGGCGCGCAGCACCTTGATCGCGACATCGCGGTTCAACCGCGTGTCTCGGCCCCGGTGCACCTCGGCCATGCCTCCATAGCCGATGAGCTCACCAAGTTCGTAGCGGGCGCCGACAAGTCTCGGCTGGGTCATCCTTGATCCTCACTGCTCATGTGCATCATCAGCTCAACTCAGCCCGGGGAGCGTCTTCAAGTAGGCCTCCATGACTTTCCTGGCGACGGGGCCGGCCGCTTGACCACCCGTCACCTCGTCGCCGGATACGCCGGCGTTCTCCATCACGACCGCGACCGCGATCTTCGGCTCGCCCTTCACCAGCGCGAAGCCGGTGAACCAGGCGTCCGGTTGGACGTGGCTGGCGCTCGTCGCGCCGACGTCCGCGGTGCCGGTCTTGCCGCCAATGACGACGTCCGGTCCCAGATCCGTGACGTTCGCCGGCCCGCCGGTGCCCTCGGGGCTGGTGACGACGCCCTCCATCATCTTGATCAGCTCCTGGTCCAGGTCAAGGTCGAGCACCTGGCCGAGCTGCTGCGCATCGGTCGTGTGGAGCACCGACAGGTCCGGGCGCAGCTCCTTGTCGACGAGGTAGGGCCGCATCAGCGTCCCGTTGTTGGCGACCGCCGCGGACAGCATGGCAGCCTGCAGCGGCGTGATCCGCACGTCGCGCTGGCCGAACGAGGTCTGCGCGAGCGCCGCGGGGTCGGCGAGATCGCTCTGGCTGCCCGGGCTGGACCGGCACACCGTGAGGGGAATCGTCAACGCCGGGGGGTCGCAGAAGTCCGGCGGCGTGTCGCCGGCGTAGGGCAGATCGAACCCGAAGGCGTGCGCCTGATCGGCAAGATCGTTGCCGCCGATCCGGTTCACGGCCAGCGCGGCGAAGGCCGTGTTGCACGACTTCGCGAGCGCGTAGGCCAGCGTCGCGGTCGTGCTGCCGGGCTGGCACTGTTCGCCGGCGAAGTTCTCGACGCACGGCGCGGACAGGCTGGCCGGGCAACCGCTGGTGCGTTTCGGCTCCAGCGGCCAGAACGAGGTCCGCGCCGGGATCCGGTCGTCGGCCTTGATGCCGAGCTGCAGCGCGGCCGCGGTGTCGATGATCTTGAAGATCGACCCGGCGGGGTAGTTCTGGTTGAGCGCGCGGTCGAGCAGCGGCTGGCTCTTGGCCTTGTCGTAGGCGCGGTACGCCTTCGAGATCGACTCGGAGTTGTGGCTGGAGAGCTTGTTGGGGTCATACGACGGCGTCGAGACGAGCGCGAGGATGGCGCCCGTTGTCGGGTCGAGCGCCACCACCGCACCACGCTTGAACGAGCCATTGTCGGTCTTCATCGCGTTGTACGCGGCGACCTGGGCGGCGTTGTTCAGGGTGAGGTCCACCCGGCCGCCGCGCGGGTTGCGTCCGGTGAGGATGTTCGTGAGCTTCGTGGTGAACAGCTCGGACGAGTCGCCGCTGAGGATGTTGTTCTCGGCGAACTCGATGCCGGATGCGCCGTAGATGAAGGAGTAGAACCCGGTGGCCGGGGCGTAGATCTTGCCCTGGGGGTAGACGCGCAGGTACTTGAGCTCGTCCTTCGTCTCCTTCGACTCGGCGACCGCGGTGCCACCGACGACGATCTGCCCGCGCGGCGTCGAGTACTCGTTGAGCAGCACCCGCCGGTTCTGCGGGTCGTCGCGGTAGCTGCTGCCCTTCACGACCTGGACGAAGTTGAGGTTCGCGAACAGCGCAAGGAACAGCACCGCGAGCGCGATCGACACCTTGCGGATGGGCTTGTTCACAGCGGCACCGCCTGTGGTTCTGCCGCCTTCGACGGAGGCGTCGTGGCCGGCCGGCGCGCGGCGTCGGAGATCCGCAGGAGCAGGGCGAGGATCGCCCAGCTGCCCAGCAGCGACGATCCGCCGTAGGACAGGAACGGGGTGGTAAGCCCCGTCTCGGGCAGCAGCCGGGTGACCCCGGCGACGACGACGAACACCTGCAGCGCGATCAGGAACGCCAGCCCGCAGGCGAGCAGCTTGCCGAACGCGTCTCGCACCGCGAGCCCCGCGGCGATGCCACGCGCCACGAAGACGGCGAACAGCACCAACAGCCCGACGAGGCCGAACAGCCCGAGCTCCTCACCGAAGCGAGGACATGATGAAGTCGGTCGCCGGGAGCGGTACGAGTTCGGGGTGCCCGCTGCCGAGCCCCGCGCCGAAGATGCCGCCGGTGCCCAGGCCGAACAGCGACTGGCGCAACTGGTAGGCCGTTGCGTCGTAGTGCGGAGAGAAGGTGTGCAGCCACACGCTGACCCGGGTCTGCACGGTGCCGAACAGCTGGTAGGCGACGTACGCGCCGCCGGCGAACAGCAGCACGCCGACGATCACCCAGCTCGCCCGCTCGGTCGCGACGTAGAGCAGCACCACGAACAGCCCGAAGAACAGCAGCGAGGTGCCGAGGTCGTGACCGCGGACGAGGACGGCGATGCAGATCAGCCAGGCCGCGAGCAGCGGGCCGAAGTCGCGCCCGCGCGGGAAGTCGATACCCATGATCCGCCGGCCGGCGAGCGCGAGGACGTCGCGCTTCTGCACGAGGTAGGCGGCGCCGAAGATCGTCAGCAGGATCTTCGCGAACTCGCCGGGCTGCAGCGAGAAGCCGGCGACCCGGATCCAGATCCGCGCACCGTTCACCTCGCTGAACCGCGACGGCAGCACGGCGGGCAGCACCAGGAAGAACACCCCGGCCAGCGCGAGCGTGTACGCGTAGCGCTGCAGGACACGGTGATCGCGCACCAGGATGATCATCGCGAGAAACAGCAGCACGCCGAGCGCCGTCCAGACGACCTGCGTGGGCGCCTGCGCGCCGTCGTAGGTGAGGCCGTACTGCTCGGCCTGGCTCTTCAGCCCGAGGTCGAGGCGGTGGATCATCACGAGCCCCAGGCCGTTGAGCAGCACGACGATCGGCAGCAGCAGCGGGTCGGCGTAGGGCGCGACGCGCCGGATCACGAGGTGCGTGACGACGCCGATGACGATCGGCACCGCCGCGTAGGTGATCAGCCGCGAGGAGAAGTGCCCGTCCCGCGACGCCTCGACCGCGGCCTCCGCTGCTACGACGATGAGCACGGCAAACACCAGCATCACCAGCTCGGTGGTGCGCCGGGTCGGGATCCGCAGCAGCGGGTTGATGGGGTTGGTCATGGCACCGGGCAGGTCGGTGTCGGGGACGGGTGGACCGTCGAGCTGGCCACTACAGAGCTGATCTGCGCCGTCGACGTAGAGCGCCCCTGCTTCGCGGTGGACGACCGGTGCGCCGCGGACGAGCGGTGCCCGGTGTTCGGCGAAGTCGAGTGCGAGGTGGAGCCGGACGGCGTCGGGCTGGCGGGTGTCGGCGAGGGCGGCTGCGAGCTTCGGCACGCGGGCAGTAACTGGTTGCGCAGGTTGCCGACGATGTTCTCCGCGTCGCGCTTGTTGTTGGCCGGGATGCCGGCGTCGACCTGCGAACGCGCGGACGCGGTTGAGGTTGGCGACCGGCAGGTCAGTGACCTCGTACAGGTCGAAGAACTTCAACGGGCCGAACTCGGTGTTCACGCCGCGGAAGATCGCGACGTCCCCGCCGGCCCGGCCGACGAAGTACTGGGTCTGCGTCCAGGCGTAGGCGCCACCGAGCGCTGCCACGACCAGGACCAGCACGCCGAGGCCGACGAGCCACGGCCGCCACCGCCGCACCCGGCGATGCTTCTTCGGCGGAGCTGCTTCGACCGGCGGAGGCCGCGCCATGAGAGCGGCGCGTTCCGCTGCGCTGTCAGCGCCCGGCACGTCGGCGGCCGCCGGGTCGACGAACGCGCCGGCGATCACTGGAACGTCGTCGACGGTGTCGCCGACCTTTGCGTTGATGACGTCGGCGACGATGACTGTCACGTTGTCCGGGCCGCCACCGCGCAGCGCCAGCTCGACCAGCCGGTCCGCGCACTCCTGCGGGTCGTCGATCTGCAGCGTGTCGGCGATCGTCTCGGCGGACACGACGTCGGACAGCCCGTCCGAGCACAGCAGGTAGCGGTCGCCGGCGCGCGCCTCGCGGATCGACACGTCCGGCTCGACGTCGGTGCCGAGCAACGCGCGGAGGATCACTGACTTGCGCGGATGGTCCTTCGCCTCGTCCGCCGTGAGCTTGCCCGAATCGACGAGGTACTGGACGTAGGTGTCGTCATGGGTGATCTGGGTGAGCAGGTTGGCGCGCAGCAGGTACGCCCGCGAGTCGCCCACGTGGGCGAGCCCGACCTGCGAACCCACGAAGCGCAGCGCGGTGAGCGTGGTGCCCATGCCCTCCAGGTCATTGCGCTGCTTCACCGCGTCCGCGATGCGGTGGTTCGCCTCGACGACAGCGTCGCGCAACGAGCCCATGAGATCGTCGATGCGACGATCCTCGTCGAGTGGCTCGAGCGCGCCGATCACGATCTTGCTGGCGACCTCACCGGCGGCGTGCCCGCCCATCCCGTCGGCGATGGCGAGCAGCCGCGGGCCGGCGTAGACCGAGTCCTCGTTGTTGTTGCGGACCAGCCCGAGATCCGAGCGGACGGCGTAGCGCAGGTACAAGGCCATCAGCGCAACTCCAGCACCGTCTTGCCGATGCGGAGCGGGACGCCGAGCTCGAGCTGTACCGGGCCGTCGATCTTGCGCTGGCCAAGGTAGGTGCCGTTCGTCGAACCGAGGTCCTCGACCACCCAGATGCCGTCCTGCAGGCTGATCCGGGCGTGCCGCGTGCTTGCGTAGTCGTCCTCGAGGACGAGCGTCGAGTCGTTGGCTCGCCCGATGAGCACCGGCGCGCCCGTCAAACCGATCCGGGTGCCGGTGAGCCCGCCCTCGGTGACGAGCAGGTGGGTCGGCGCACCAGGCGGCGGGCGGGTGGCCGGCGCGCTGCCGCCCTTGCCGCGCCGGCGGGCCGGCGGCGGGACCGCGATGCGTGGCTGCCCGCTGGTGCGCAGGTCCGAGCGGATGACCCGCAGGGAGGCCAGCACGAACAGCCACAGGATCGCGAGAAAGCCGAACCGAATCAGCTGCAGCGCGAGAGTCGAATTCACCGCCGGGCCGTTTCGTGGGATGTATTCACACGCGTTCCTGGTGGAACACGATGCGCGTGTGGCCCACTCTGATGACGTCGCCGTGGCGGAGGACCTGACTGCTGATCTCGTGCCCGTTGACGGTCGAGCCGTTCGTCGATCCGAGGTCATAGGCGGTTGCGTAGTTGCCGTCGTACTGGATGTCGAGGTGCCGGCGCGAGATGCCCTGATCGAGCAGTTGCAGGTCGGATTCGGTGCCGCGACCGATGATGTTGCTGCCCACGCGCAGGTCGAAGCGCCGGTTGGTCTGGTCGACGATCAGCATCGCCGGTGCCGGCCGGCGCGGCGGCTCGTAGGCCGGTGGGCCGGGCTGGTAGGCGGGCGCCGGCGGCGACAGTTGGGCCTGCGCCAGCTGTGGCGACGCCATCGCCGCGGGAGGCATCGGTGGCCCGGCCGGCGCGTACATGTCCTGCGACGCGGCGTACTCGCCCAGCGGAGCACCGGGCACGATCGGCAGTGACAGCGAGTCGTGCGGCCGGCGGCGTGGTGGCGCACCGGACTCCATGCGTGACGCGACGCCGAACACGCCGGTGTGCAGTTGGTCGTCGCGGGCGAGGTATACCTCGGCGTCGCCGATGGTCTCCCAGCGGTTCTCGTCCAGATACTCCTGGACGAGTTCGGCGAGCGAGTTGGTGAGCTGGTTCTCCCACGGGGCGAGGCGTTCGTGGTCGGAGGGCGAGAGGGTGACGCGGTACCGGTTCGGCGAAAGCACCCGCCCGTTGCCCATCACGTTGCGCTTGTCGGCGGCTTCGCGCTCCAACGCCGATGCGATCTCGACCGGCTCGACCTGGCCCTTGAAGACGCGAGCGAATGCGCCGCCGACCAGGCCCTCGAGGCGACGTTCGAACCGCTGCGCCAGGCTCACGCCCTCACTCCGTTCGCCCTCACTCCGTTCGGCCGTGCAGAGACGCCATGCTCATGGCTCGCTCGCAAGCGTCGCTCGCTCACGGCGTCCTCCTCCTGTGGGCGGTAATCCCGGGCACGGGCGAGTGCGCGTCGCTCGACGCGGTCGTGAGAGTCTATCGGGCGGGCTGAGGGACCCGATTCTGCCGCTCAGCTGCGTGCTAACGTTGCGGCTGCTGATCAGACGCTCCCTCGGGCGCGCGCCGGGCAAGTGGCGGAATGGCAGACGCGCACGGTTCAGGTCCGTGTGTCCGTAAGGACGTGGGGGTTCAACTCCCCCCTTGCCCACTAACACAGGCCCCGGAATATGGAGGAGTAAGCGTTTCCGGTAGTAGTTGACACGTCGTAGGGTCCCACCCGGCAGGCCCGTCGGGCGCGGGCGAACGGTCGGCTCATGATCAAGTAGCCACGATCCCCCATGTCCCGCGCCAGCATGCAGCACTGATCAGCACCGATCCGGTCGCGTTCGGACGCGAGTACAGCGCCGTCCAAGCCTTCGGCTCGACAGCACCGCGCAAGACGGCGGCGTGGTCGTGCGCTCCGGATTGAACGCTTCGTCAGCGCGCTGGAGCGTTTCGAGTTTGTGGTTCAGGCGACTCGCACGGCGGCGGACCCGCTCGCCGGCGACGTGCGTTGACCGATGGGGCCCTTATTCTTCCGGCTCCATCGGTCCCCGAACCCAGTTTGAACCGGCGGCAACACGTTCGGCTTCCTCGTTCACGCCCAAATCGAGCACCTCGACCAACGACGGGTCATGGTCAATCACATGCCCCATGCCAACGACGAAAAAGGCGAGCGGCACGTGGTCGCCCTGCGGGTGGTCGTCGCCACCACACAGGAAACACCAGTCCGCGTCAGAATGCGTCACGTACAGGACGTCCCGCGTTCGATCGAAGATGTGATTGCACACGTAGGACTTCGTCTCGTATGGCAGGCCCGATCCAGACATGGGCGACGACAACACGGTCCTCCCGACCAAAGACAGCCAGGCTTGCAGACGCTCTCGAAACAAGGAATGACGGCCCAAGCGTAGGCGCAAGACCGGCGCCAGATCGCGGTGTGGTTGTGTCACACGCCGAGTCACGCGTCGGCGAGATCGTACGCACCATGTCGGCGGCCGTGACCGTGCGGTTCAGCTGAACCGCACGGCTCGCACGCGATCTTGTGCGGATATCTGCGCTCGAGCGCGGCGCGCTGCACCATCGCGGATCGTCCTGCGTCGCCCGCTCAGCGAGTGGCCAGTTAGGACCCGAGTGGCCGGGTATGACGGCCCACTCGGGTCCAGATGGCCCACTCGATGCCGCAACCGGGACCCATCCGCATATCGGCAATATAGTGCGGTCCCGCCGGCATTACAGGGCGCTTGATCTTGAGCGATGAGCGGGCGCGGCGCGCAGCTGGCTGGACACCAACACGGCCGAACTGACTCTGATGCACGGCGTGCCGCTCGGCGCCGCGGCACCGCTAGGGCGAGGTAGCGTTCGAGGGCTTCGCGGGCGAGGTGGGAGACGGTGGTGTGTTCGCGTTCGGCTCGCGCCTGTAGTTGATCGCGCGCTGTCCCACCCGTTCCCGCGGACGACTGCAGAGCGGCCTAGCCGACAACTTCCCCGGAGAGAAGGTTTCAGATTTGCCTAAATGCTTCCTCGCGGGGAAGATAAAAGGCATGACCATCGCGGACGACCAGATGACCACCGCCGACGCTGCCCGCATGCTTGGGGTCAGTGTTCGTCAGGTGCGCCACCTCGTCGACGCCGGGGAGCTGGCCGAGGTCGGCCGTGTCGGCAGCGTCCTGCTCCTCGACAGCAACACGGTGCTCCGGCTCAGGGAGCGCGGCAGCCAGCGTGGCCGCCCCTGGGCGGAGGAGACCACCTGGGCCGCCGTTGAGATGCTCGACTGCGGACACACCGCACGGCTCAACGCCGCCCAACGGTCCCGGCTGCGCGCCCGGCTGCGCGAGATGGACGTCGATGAGTTCGTCCGCCTGGCCCGTCGCCGCTCCCAGGTGTCCTGCTACCGCGCGTCGGCGTCGTTCCTGTCCCGGTTGCGCGAACACGTCGCGCTCACCGGCGCAGCCGCCGTCGCCGAGGACCGCTCGGTGGCCGACGAGTTCGGGCTGGCTACAGGCGACCGTTCGACCGTCGACGGCTACGTGGACCGCAACCTGATCCGCGACTACGAGGACGAGTTCTTCCTCGCCCCGGACCGCCACGGCAACGTCGTGCTGCGCGGGACCACCTCGAACGCGGTCAGCAACCAGACCGCGAGCGTGAGCGCGATCGCCCTCGACCTCGCCGAGTCCCTCGACACCCGGGAACGCTCTGCAGGTTTGCGCACGCTCGCCAAGAAGCTGCACAGGCTGTGACCTCGCCGGACCGACGCCGCGTCGAGCTGGCTACCCCGCGCCACGGCTGGGATCACCCGTGGCCCAACCTCTTCGAGCTGGCAAACGGCTTCGACACCTCGAAGTGGACGCTCGTCGGCGGCCTCATGGTGCAGGCGCACGCGATCGGCCACGACATCACCGTCACCCGACCCACCGCCGACCTCGACGTCCTCCTGCACGTCGAAGTGGAGACGGCGGTCGCCAGTGACGCCCACGAGAAGCTGACCAGGCTCGCATACAAGCTCCAGGAGCCCTTCGAGCGGGACGGGCCGCACTACCGCTACCTGCGCGGCGAGGAGCCGCTCGTCGACAAGATCGACGTGATGGCCGCCGACCACGCCGCGCCGCGAGCCCGCCAAGAACTACGCGGCCGAAGGATGTTCGCCATCGACGGCGGCACGCAGGCACTGCGCCGCACAATGATCTACGCGATGCGTGCGCCGAGCGGCCCGAGCTACGACATCAGCGTTCCCGATGAGCTGGGCGCGCTTGTACTGAAGGGCGCAGCACACATGGCTGACCGTCGCGACCGGGACCGGCACCTGACGGACGCGGCCGTGCTGTCGGCCTGCATCACCGACCACGCCGCCGAGATGGAACGGATGGCAGGCAGCGACCGAAAGCGCATCAAACACCTGGCCGAGGAGCTGGCCGACCATCGCCATAAGGCGTGGCTGAGCCTGGACCCGGGGCACCGCACCGCCGGGCAGGACACCCTGCGCATCCTGTCGGCCGAGCCGCGTCGCCGCTCCGTCTTCAGCGGACGGTAGCGCTCGACATCAACGCCTGATTGCCGCGAGACCGTCGCGCAAGGCGAGAGCGAGTGACAGCGAAGCCCTGTCAGCCGCGCCCCGGGTGGGACATGTCCCACCCGATGGCGTCTCAGGCCCGCGACGTACCCCGAGGTACCTCTCGAATCGGCCGTACCAGCGGGTCAGGCGCGTGTAGCCCAGTGTTTACGGGGGTTGTCAGGTGGTTCAACTCCCCCCTTGCCCACCCATGGAGCCCTTTGATTTCCGGGCTGTAGGCGTTTTAGGGAATTCGCGCGGAGACGAATGTCCCACCCGAACGTCTGGGCAGCCGCTTCCGACACCGCCTGCCGGCAGAGGGGAGGCCTGCCGCGAGGTCGACGGATCACTGTTTGAGTGCTGGTACGAAACCGAGCCGCCTACCAGCGCGCTCGCACCGACGAGACCGGGAGGTCCGCGCCAAGCCCGCGGCGGATGCGCGCCGGGCAGTTGCGACGACGGACTGCCCCGGCGGCGCTCACGACCGCGGAGCCGATATGGGTCGCTTGATCTTCTGGCTGGCGCCTCGGATGTGTCCGTTAGATGGGGCGCCAGTTGTGTCCGCTGTCGGCTGTTGCGACGAGGTACCGGTAGTCGTAGCAGTCTGACTTGAAGTGCCGACAGCCTGCGTCCTCGGCGACGCCCACGGCGTGGCTGGCGTCGATGAGCGTGAGTTCGACGGGTTGTGTCGCCGTCTTCACGCTGGTCCAGTGCCGACCGGCATCGGTCGATTCGTAGATCACCCCGCGTGCGGCGACCCAGACGGGCGAGCCGTTGATGCTCACCGGGTCGTAGCCGGCGTCGCGCAAGGGCGGAATCACGAGCGGGCGCGCCTCCGCGGTGCTGAACGTTGCACCCGCGTCGGCGGAGTACAGCGTCACTCGCTGGCTGCTGCTGACGGTGTCGGTCACGGTGATCGGCAGCTCGACACTGGAGCCGGCGGCGACCGGTACGCCGAGCTGAGCCTGTTCGTGGCGGCTCAGAGTGTTGGGAACGGCGACGTTCGACCACGTGCTGCCGCCATCGGTGGTGTGGAACAGCGGCGAGTAATTGCCGGCCGGCCCGCCGACAACCAACCCGTGGCCGGCGTCGATGAACAGGAGCGCTTCGACCTGTTCGCGTGTTCACCGCGCCGCGCGGCGCGGTGAAGCTGGCCCCGTCGTCGGTGGAGACGAACAGCTGGTTGATCGCGGTGAACGTGCTCAAGCCCCAGCTGACGAGCAGCACCAGCACGTCTCGCGAACCTAAGGACAGCGATGCCGACGGCCGGGCTCCGCCGACGTTCATGCCCGGCCGTGCCGACACCGACTCCGCCAGCCAACCGGGTTCGCCGGGCGGCCGACGGTAGACATCGACACCGCGGGGTCGCGCGACGGCAACCCACAGTCCTCGATCGGCTGCGGCAAGCACCGCACTGACCCGGCGGCCTTGCACGCCGCGCGGCAGCGGCGTCCCTGTCCAGTGCACTCCAGTGTCGTAGCTGGTCGAGACCGTCGCATCGGTCAGCTTCCAGGCCACCGAACCGGTCACACCGACCTCGAGACCGCATGAGCCGGGCAAGGTATCTGGTGCCTGCCGCCCGGAGACGCGGGTCCAGAGATTCGGCCAGATCGAGTGCGAGCACGGGCGCGTCGACCGCGCCGCCGGGATGTAGGAGCGACTCCGCGGCTGCGTGGACGAGGCGCCGCGGGCATCTTCGACGAGGCGGAATCGCGCGACGACATCGTCCAAGTGATCCCGCCTTCTGCGCGCTCGGCACGCGGCGATCGACCACGCACCAACCATGATCGGCCTGACATGACTTGTCGAGACCTGTGAACGGCGCAGCCACGCTCGTGACCCGAGCGGGTAGGCGCCGGAATGTCAATGAGCGCGGGCCGTGACCCCGCCGGTCGACCCGGTGGCGGTCGGTTCACCGGTAGGGGACCGGTTGGTCAGATGGGGCTGCGGCGGGTCACGCACACGACGGCGGTGACGACGAGGAGCGCGGTGAGGCCGAAGAAGGCCACGCTTTCGAGGGTCTGGATGAGCCAGAAGTGGGAGGCAGGCTGATAGGTGATCTTCTCATGCAGGCGCAGGCCGCGTATCCGAGCGGCGCAGGCGGCAGGGTTGAGCACGCCGTTGCGGGTGGCGTCGGGCTGGAGGTTCGGACAGTAGTCGCGGAGCACGCCGAAGTTGCCGCTGTTGGCCTGGAGTTGGTGACCGTTCGGGGCGGTGATCGTGATGTTGTGGAGCCACGCGCCGGAGGGGACGGTCGAGGCGGCGAGGTCGCGTGGTGCGCCGGTGGGGTTGGCCAGCAGGTTGGCGAGCGGGACGGTGTGGGTGCGGGTGGTGAGCGGCGCGAGCTGCCAACGGATCCAGTGCATCGGGATGCGGGCGGCGGCGTAGACGATCAGGGTGATGGCCATCGCCGGGATGGTGCGCCGGATCAGGGCACTGGCCGCCACGCCGACGGCGAGCGCAAAGAGAATGCAGGCGACCGGCACGACGCCTTGGACCTCGTACCAGGTGCTGTTGAAGCGGCCGCCGAATGCCGGGCTGAGCGGGTCGAGCGTCCACGTGGCGACAGTCCCGAAGATAGCGGCGGCGACCGCGACGGCTCCGAAGATGAGGGCGATCTTGGCGGTGACCCAGCGCCGCGGGCTGACCGACTGGGTCCAGGCCAGGCGGTGGGTTCCTGCCTCGTACTCGCGCGAGACCAGCGGCGCGGCCCAGAACATCCCGGCCAGCAGCGGCACGGCGACGAGCGCGGTGATGAAGGGAGGGATCGAGTGGAAGTCCTCGTGCAGCCGTCCCAGCGCGTCGCCGCAGTCACCGGTGCATCCGGGTACGCCGAGGGTTCGGGCGCGATCTCGGGCGATGGACCCGACGACGAGCATCGCGGCCGCGAGCGCGCCGAGGATCGCCAGTCCGACGAACGCCTCGACGCGGTGCTGACGCCAGGTCGTCCAGATCACCGTAGGCCTGCTTGCCCGTTGGCCGCGGTTGCCGTCTTGGCGGCTGCTGGGCCGGGGCGGTCGAGGTAGGCGAGCACGAGGTCCTCCAGGTCGACCGGGGCCAGGGTGAGGGCGGGGTTGATTAGCGGCTCGTGATGGCGGACGAGCAGCCTGTTGTGGCGTTCGTGCTGCGCCTCGCTGAGTACCTCGACCCCCGCGGGCAGCCGGGAGGTCTGATCCGGTGACCCGGACAGCCAGTGGTGTTCGCTGAGGATCTGGTCGATCTCACAGGCCAGGCGCAGCCGCCCGTCGCGGATCACGATGAGGTGATCGCAAACCCGCGCCAGATCGCCGACCAGGTGCGAGGAGAGCAGGACGGTGATGTCGGCACCGGCAGCGCTGCCGAGTAGGTCCTTGAGGAAGTCCCGTCGGGCCAACGGGTCCAACGCAGCGAGGGGTTCGTCCAGCAACAGCACCTGCGGGCGCTTAGCCACGGCCAGGGTCAGCGCCACCTGGGCCCGCTGTCCGCCGGACAACTGCCCGGCGCGCCGGATCAACGGAACTTCGGCTGCAGCCAGCCGCTCCCGTGCCAGCCCGGCGTCCCAGCGCGGGTTCATGGCCTGGCCGAAGCGGAGCAGATCGGCGACGGTGAACTCTCGATACAGCGGGCACTCCTGGGCCAAGAAGCCGACCCGGGCCAGGAATGTTGGGCTGCTGCTTGGCCGCACGCCGGCGACGCGCAGCTCGCCCTCCGACGTTGGCAAGAGCCCGACGAGCATGTTCAACAACGTCGTCTTGCCGGCGCCGTTGGGTCCGACGACGGCCGAGACTGACCCGGCAGGTAGCGACAGCCCGCAGTCGCGCAGCGCCCAGAAGTCCCCGTACCGGTGGCCAGCACCGACCGTCTCGATCGCTGTCTGGGCGTGGGCGCTCACGCGCTGTCCTCAAGGCCAAAACCCCGCATCGTCGCCCGAACAACGTCCATGATCCCGTCCTCATCCAAGCCAGCGGCCCGCGCGGCAGCGATCCAGCGCTCCAGCCGGCGCGTCAGCGCCACCAACGAGGCCGGGGTCGACTGGCTCAAGCTGCGCTGGATGAACGTGCCCTGTCCCGGCCGGCCCACGACCAGCCCCTCGTACTCGAGCTCCCGATACGCCTTCTGCACCGTGTTCGGGTTGATCGCCACGCCCGCGGCCACCTCGTGCGCCGTCGGCAGCTTGTCTCCCGGCTGCAACCAGCCCAGACGCAGCGCCTGCTTCACCTGCTGAACCAACTGCGCATACGGCGGTAAACCGCTGCGGGTGTCGATGCGAAAGTCCAGCACATCATCTAATCTAACGTGCCTAGGGAGATAGGTAAAGCCTACCTAGGTAAATGGGTGAACACCTTGGCGGCGGCGGACGACGTAGGCGTCGATCCGATCATCTCGACAGTCTCGCGCCATGTCCTCGATCCTGATCACGACCCGACCCCCACATCTTCGGTGTGGCGGGTCCTGGAGCATCGCGACCGCCGTGGGCGGCCTTCGGTGCTTGCACGACTGTGGGCGCCAGCTTCACTAGTGCTGCGCCGCAACGAACCAGGTGCCCCGTCAGGGAGAGCGGGTCGTAACCCTCTTGCCCAACCGCGGCTGTACGAACCAGCGAAAGCGAGCGCGAGTTTGGCGCCGTCTGGTCCCGCTACGCGCCCGACGTGATCACCTTGGCCGGTCACGGCGTTGGGGATATATGGTCTCTCCGCGCTCGAGCATGGCGACGAACTGCTCGATGCGTCGGCTGCGGGTCTCGGCTCGCTTCGCGGTTTCGACGCGGTACAGGACGGCGTAGCGATTTCGGCCGTTGAGGCTATGGAACATCTCGCGCGCAACGGGACGGGCGCCGAGAGCTGCGGCGAGACCGTCCGGCACCTCGATGCTCGCCGGTCCGGCGTACGCGGCGTCCCACCGGCCGTCAGCCTTGGCGCGCTCGACGGCGGTAAGCCCGGAGGCCTGCATGCGCCCCTCCGCTACCCGCCGCTCGGCGATTGCGACGTTGCACTTTGACCACCCGCTGCGCGGTCCGCGGGGCGTGAAACGCTGGCGGTAGCTGCACTCGTCGCCACCGCGGATCTGCCCGTCGATCCATCCGTGGCACAGAGCCTCCTCAAGCGCCTGGTCGTAGGTAAGGATCGTGGGCTCGGCAGCGCCCTTCTTCGCCAGGGTCAGCCAAACACCGCAGCCCTCACCGTGGTGCTCTTCCAGCCAGGCGCGCCACGCGGCGCCGTCCGCGACTGTCAACGCAGGTAACTCGTCACCCAGCTTCCAACCTTGGCACGGCATCGCGAAGTTGAGCTGGTGCGGTGATTCCACAACCAGCAACCCGTCGGCCTGAGCGATGCCGTCCGCCTCGTGCGCCTGCTCCAAGAGCGCGACGGCCAGGTCTGGATCGTTATCGAGTGTGTGCAGGTAGAACTGGCCGTAATCGAGGGGCGA
The DNA here is from genome assembly GCA_963797455.1 of uncultured Actinomycetota bacterium. Lineage (GTDB taxonomy): Bacteria > Actinomycetota > Actinomycetes > Mycobacteriales > Jatrophihabitantaceae > Jatrophihabitans. The sequence continues at coordinate 132,997 of CAWCPK010000006.1, forward strand.
CCACCAGGTCCTGCACCGAGAACGGCACTGCAGCGGTCACCGCGGCAGTATCCCGGCGCCCCGCCACACCGACAAGATCGTCGCCAGGCAAGCGCTCGAGGTGCTGCTCGACGGTGGCATCCGCCGCGGCAGCGACCTGGTCAAAGCACTCGCCCTCGGCGCGCGCGCCGTGATGATTGGCCGCGGCTACCTGTGGGGCCTCGCCGCCAACGGCCAAGCCGGCGTCGAGAACGTCCTCGACATCCTCCGCTCCGGCATCGGTTCCGCGCTCATGGGCCTGGGCTGCAACGGCGTCCGCGATCTCACACAGGAAGACATCCTGATCCTGGACAGCTTCGCGCGCATGCTGGGCGCCAGTGGGGTGGCTCATCACGCATAAGGACGATAAGGACCTAGTGCCCTACAACGGTCGCCGCAGCGAATCGAGACTGCACACATGGCGCAGAGAGACCTGGACGAGCTTTCCGTCGACGTGTGCTTCGCCCTGCTGGGCGAAGCACACGTCGGGCGGCTCGTGTACCTGGACGGCGACTGGCCGGTGGCGATCCCCGTGAACTTCGCGGTAGCCGACCGCGAGATCGTGTTGAGAGTGGCCGGCGGTACGAAGCGAGCAGCCATGGCCCAACCGCGCCTCGCATTCGAGGTCGACCACATCGATGATGATCACCAGTCGGGTTGGAGCGTGCTGCTGCGCGGGACCGGCTCCGAGCTGTCGCCGGACACGCTGCCGGCCGTCATCCGGCAGATGCATGGAGTCTTCCCCAAGCCGTGGGCGACGGGCGTACACAACACGTGGCTCAAGATCACGCCGACTGCTGTGACGGGTCGCAGGCTGGGGCACGAACGAGCTCCGCTGACCTTCTGAGGGTCGATCCGTCGTCTCGGCTCACCAACCGGGTCTCAGGTCGACACCGCGACGGCACCGATCCGCATCCCCGCCAACGCAGAACTCGGAATGGCCGCGAGGACATGTCTGCCTATCCGCCGCGGCCGTGGCGTCGTCGCGTACCTCCGGGTTCTCGACGAGGCCGAACCACTGGACACCACGGCATTGCAGTCGAATCGCATGTCCGGCGAACGCAGACCTGCCCGGTGGCGATGTCCAATACCTGCGCGCTGTCCACAGCGCTGGGCGGCCATGATTCGACGCCCCGATAGACCCGACCGCCGACAGTACCGGCACCGACGATCGCGTTGGTGCGAGCGCGGATGTCGGCGGCGGACAGGCGGGTGACGACGCGCCGCTCGCCGGTCCGGACGTTGACCACAGTAAACCGGCAGCCGTAACAAGCTCGCCGTTACGTCGCCGTGATACTCCGCAGGCTTCGGAGCGGCCTTGGCTCCGACACAGATCAACAGCACGGAAACCGCGGACACGGTTGTTATGTTGAAGGCACCTCTCGGCCGGTCGGGTTTAGTTCACCCTTTCCTTGCCCAGCGCGCTGGCCCTTCATCCGCGTGTATTCGGCTACCGTGCGCCTGATCATGAACGATGAGCGTGCCCGGCCTTGGCCATAACTCAGGAGGCGAGGTAGCGCTCGAGGGCTTCGCGGGCGAGGTGGGAGACGGTGGTGTGTTCGCGTTCGGCTCGCGCCTGTAGTTGATCGCGCAGGTCGGCGGGCACGGTCAGGCGTAGCTGCGGGGAGCGGTGCCCCGGGCTGGTGAGTGAGGGGCGGCCGCGGCCGACGCTGTGCAGGACCTCTTCGGCCAGATCCTGTGCGCGCGCCTCGGTCAGTCGCGTCCCGTCGGCCAGGTAGACCTCGCTGGTGTCCAGGTCGATGCTGCCGCCGTCGGGAACGTCCTGGTCCCCGACCCGGATCTTCTTCTTGGCTGTCATCGTTGGCTCCTGAGTGCGGTCGGCATGACGTGGATGACCGGGTAGATGTCGGGTAGCACGATGGCGATGATCTCCAGTTCGATCCCGCGGTCGTCGGCGCCAACCCAAAGCAGCGCCTGGTCTCCGCTGCTCGTGATGGCTGCCACCGGAGAGACTGTCGTCATCACGTGTCGGGCGTGTGCGCGGCCGATGCGGTGCTTACGGCTGGACTGCGCCCACCGCACCTCCACGCTCGTAATTGTAGGACTGACAAAACGCGTGTACAACATAGATTTGCCAGCCGAGGGTTCATCGCCGAGCCGGGTGGGACATGTCCCACCCGATGGCGTTTCAGGCCCGCGACGTACCTCGAGATACCCCTCAAATGTGGCGTAGTTGCGAGTCAACGACCTGTAGCCCAGTGTTTGCGGGGGTTGTCAGATGGTTCAACTCCCCCCTTGCCCACTCACAGAGGCCCCGGAATATGGAGGAGTAAGCGTTTCCGGTAGTAGTTGACACGTCGTAGGGTCCCACCCGGCGGCCCATCGGGCGCGGACGAGCGTCGGCTCATGATCAAGTAACGACGATCCCCCATGTCCCGCGCCAGCATGCAGCACTGATCAGCGCCGATCCGGTCGCGTTCGGACGCGAGTACAGCGCCGTTCAAGCCTTCGGCGTCGACAGCACCGCGCGTGACAGCGGCGTGAGCGGATGGTCTCCGCCGGCCGACACGACGATCTACCTCGTCAAGCGCCTACCAAGGGCGTAGCTTGCCCACAAGGACGGGCGGACCATCTAGCTCGCCACGTCCCCTGCAGCCCTGGACCCGGCTGTGCACAAGGCGCGAACTTCCGGTTCGCCGTCGCACCCGGACGCAAGGGGATGACCCCGTGAAGATCTCAACCGACAATCTCCTGCGCCTGGCCGGTTTGTGCGCAGCCGTGGGCGGCATCTGCTACGTGCTCGTCGGCCTGTTCCATCCACCGAATCTTGCCTCGTCGGTGACCAGCACGCGTTGGCAGGTCGTGCACGTTCTCGCCTGCGCATGGTCCTTCTTCGGTCTGCTCGGCCTTGCAGGGCTCTACCTCCGGCAAGCAGCGAAGGCCGGTTGGCTCGGACTCGTCGGGTATCTGCTGTTCAGCTTCTGGCTGGTGCTGATCATGGGTTTCAGCTTCGTCGAGGCCTTCGTCCTGCCGCGCATTGCGCACACGGCACCGGCCTTCGTTCAGTCCTGGATGGGGATGTTCACCGGCCCCAAGGGGAGCTTCGACATGGGCGCGCTCCCGACGATCTGGACGCTGACCGCGCCTGTTTACATTCTCGGCGGCCTACTGTTCGGCATCGCAACATGGCGAGCCGGCATCCTGCCACGTTGGGCAGGTGCGCTGCTCGCTGCCGGGACCGTGCTGGCTCCCGTCGCGAGCCAGCTGCCGAACGCGTCTCAGCCGAAAGTTGCGGTGCCGGTGGGGGTGGCCCTCGTCTGGCTCGGGTATGCGCTCTGGTCTGAACGGCCAACGCAAGCCGCCCTGGCCCCACAGCCGACACTGCGGAGCGAAGTGGGATGAGCGCCGATATGGCAACGGCGACAACGTCTGTAGCAACTTCGGCGTCACACAGGCGTACCGCATTGATCGCGGGCATCTTCTACCTGTTCACCTTTGTCTCGATCCCGACTCTCGCGCTGTATCGCCCCGTTAAGGGTGCGAACTACGTGCTCGGCTCCGGGCCTGACACCTCCGCGATCGTGGGCGGCCTGCTGGAAATCATCGTGGCCGTCGCGGGTATCGGCACGGCAGTCGTGCTGTTCCCGCTACTCAAGAAGCAGGACGAGTCAGCCGCGCTAGGTCTCGTGGCGGCCCGAATCGTGGAGTCCGCCACCATCTTCGTCGGCGTCGCATTCCTGCTGTCCATCGTGACCTTACGGAAAGCCGGGACAGGCCCCGACTCGTTGGCCACCAGCCATGCGCTCGTCGCCCTGTATGACCGCATCTTCCTCCTCGGGCAGAGCTTCATCCCGGCGATCTGCGACCTCCTGCTGGGAACTCTCCTCTACCAATCGCGCTTGGTGCCTCGCGGCCTTTCTATGATCGGCATCATCGGAGCACCGATACTCGTCGTCGGCTATCTCGCCGTGTTGTTCGGCGGCATCCACCAACACAGCTCGTTGGCCGGGCTGTCCGCCCTCCCGGTCGCGGCCTTTGAGTTCTCACTAGGCGTCTGGTTGGTCGTCAGGGGCTTTGACCCGCGAGCTGCCGCTGAACTAGAAGCCCGATAGAGGGTCGCCTACAACAGACGCTGGCGAAGATGGTCCGCCGGCCCACGACAGAGCCGCGGCCTCGCACCCTGCACGCACATCGGCTACTTGTTTCATGGGTTCCGGTGCATGTGGTGAGCCGCCGACTCGGTCATGCCGACGTGCAGACCACGTGCTTGAGCTGTGACAAGTTCGCCACCGATGCCAGCTTCCTGCCCGAACTGCACGCCCAGCGGGCCCGCACCACCGAGTTGATCGAGCAACGCCGCGCAGCGTTCCTGGCCCGCACCGGGCAGGCGATGGGCGAGGACAACGTGTGGCTGGCCGGACGACGGCAAGAACACGACGCCCTCGGCCGCGTCATCCTCACACTGGAAAGCACTCGCCTCGCCGACGGCCCACCGCGCGCGGTCCGCGGTGCCGGGGTCGACGCCCGCACCAACGCGATCATCGACAGGCAGGCCAGCAGTTGATGCGCGGCAACCCCGACAACCTCCGCCAGGCCGCCGCCCGCAAGAGCGCCGCGGCCCAGGCCCGGGCAGAGCAAGGACTGCGCGAGATGATCCGCCGCAACGAGCCGATCACCTTCCGCGGCCTGGCACAGACCGCCGGCGTCTCCCTGGCCTTCCTCTACCGCTGCGCGCCGATCCGTCAGCGCGTGGAAGCCCTGCGGGCACAACAGCAGAACACCCCACGACCGGCCGCCAGCAGCCTCCCCGACGACTCGCCGAGCAGCATCGTCCGCACCCTGACCGCCCAGCTGGGCGACCTCAAACAGCGACATCGCGAGGAGGTCCGTCAGCTGACCCCTGCCCTGGAAGCCGCGCACGGCGAGATCCTCCACCTGCGCCGTCGTCTCGGGCGCCAAGCCGCCGAACAACAAGCGTAGGCGTCCGGTCAGAACTTCTCTTGCAGACGCGTCCGTAACAGGTCGACCGGCCTGTTTCCGGGGAAGCATCAAGATCAATGATCTTGAACCCCAGATAAGACGTCGGCATTACGCCGAATACGCGCGCCGAGATCGTGCGGGGCGCGGCCGACGACGGCGTCATTATGGTGTGCATGACGGCGGCGTAGTAAGACGTTCTGCGTGTCGATGCAGGACGAAGGAACGTCCTGCGGAAAAACGGTCCGCATCCACCAAGCAGTCGGAGGTGTCGAGGCATTACCCTCCCGCAACCGTCTGCACCCGACCTGGTCCGATCGCGCGGCGCAGGTCACGGACATAGCCATGCACGAGATTGGCCACAGACACCGGCGGACGAGCGCCCCACAACGCATCCACGATCCGGTCGAGAGAGACGCGTTCGCCGCGGTGCACCAGCAGCAGCGCCAGCAACGTACGCACCTTCGGCGCGCTCAGCTGCACCTCGGACCCGTCAGCCGCCGCGACCTGAAGCGGGCCGAGCAGCCCGAACTCCATCGCCCGATGCTACGTCCACCGGTACACGGCACGCACAGCACGACATCGAGGTCCCAATCCCGCTCCAGCCCGGCTCCACCGGCTCCAGCCCGGCTCCACCGGCTCGGCGCACGCTTGCGGCGTCCACCGATCCGTGAGGAAGGCATCCTGATCATCCACATCGTCCGTTTCACCTCCGCGCTGGCAGGTCAGCGCGTCGAGGACCTGTTCGCCGCACGGTTGAGCGAGTACCGGACCGTTCCCGGCCTGCTGCAGAAGTACTACCTGCGCTTCGACAACGGCCAGCACGGCGGCGTGCACGTCTGGGACTCGCCCGAGTCGATGCACACTTTCCGTACAGGTGACCTCGGTGGCTCGATCTGCGACGTCTACCAGGTGCAGGAGTCGACCCTCGACGTCGCCGACGTCGTGCTCGCCCTGCGACCGGAACTGGGCTCCTCGGAAGAGGACTCGCACACTCGAGAACAATCGATCTCCTGATCACCCGTTGCGTGTCCGCGCCGCCGACATCCGGTTTGCGGGCGTGGAGAAGCGGTTGGACGGGGCCGACGCAATACGGGGCGTGTCGGTGTCGGAGTTCATTCGCCTTGCCGCGAGGCGTCACGGGCGGACGCGCAGTGGACGATAGTTGGCAGCGGTGATGCGACCGGCGGCGGCGCGTAGGCCAAGGTTCCTGATCGGGCCGGGCAGGCCTCTGATCTTGTCGCGGCGACGTGTCTGCTTCTGGACCCAGCCGACTCGGGGTCGCCGGCGGCGTTCGAACTCCGCCAGCGTGGCTTCGACCGGTTGGCCGGCCGTCAGCGCTTCAGCCAGAACGAGCGCATCCTCGAGTGCCATGGCGGCGCCTTGCGCCATGTTGGGCGAGCTTGCGTGGGCAGCGTCGCCGACAAGCACGATGCGGCGTCCGGTCCAGCTTGGCGCGACGATCTCCTCCATCGGCGCACAGTGTGCGGTCGTCGCTTGGTCGAGCAGCGCCGGCACGGGATCGGCGAATCCGGTGAACAGCTCCCGCCAGTCGCCGCTGCCTGTGCCGCCCGGCTCGGAGGTGGTGACGTCGGCGTAGCAATAGACGCGCCCGTGGCCAAGTGCGAGGGTGAGAAATGTCCTGCCACGTGTGAACATCGCAGACCAGTCGCTGATCTCGGGGAATCCGTTGGCGAGGAATCGCCAGCCGACCTGTCCTACGTACCGCAGTGAGCCGTTACCGGCAACGGCGTCACGGACGGTGGAGTGAACACCGTCCGCGCCGATGATCAGGTCGTAGGTCTCGCTCGTGCCGTCCGCGAACATGACATGTGGCTCGTCGCCGTCGCGCACAGCTGCCACTGACCTGCCGTACCGGATGGGAACGTCCGCGATCGCTGAGCGCATGCCCTCATGCAGGTCGTTGCGGGCCAGGGCCCAGCACGCGTCCACGCCGTGCCAGATCCGGTCGACCCCGATGTCGGCGAGGACATGACCATGAGCGTCGAGCATCCGTTGGCGCAGCACGGCAGCGGCGCGGGGCTCGACTGCGGTTGCGATCCCGAGTTCGCGCAGCGCGCGCACGGCGTTGGCCGGCAGGTACATGCCAGCGCCGTAATCGTGCGGCGTGCGGCTGCGTTCTGTCACGTCGACGGTCAGGCCGGCTCTATGCAGTGCGCGCGCCACGGCCAGACCGGCGATTCCGGCACCGACCACCAGGATGCGGACGTCGTTCACAACGGTCTCCAAGAGGCGACCGGGTGACGACCCAGGGCCGGGCGTGGCATCTGCCGTACTCAGCGTCGTCGGTCGAGGAAATCGAGGACGCCTCGGTTGAACTGTGCGGGGTGGCTGTTGAACATATTGTGGGTTGCTCCCGCGATGGTCAGCCGATCCGCGTTCGGTATCAGCTCGGCCAAGCGGTCGATCACCGCGGTGAGCGGCGCCGGCGAGTTCGCGCCGGAGACCAGCAGCGTCGGCACTTGGATGGTCCTGGCATCGGGGGCGCCGAATGCGGGGAACCCGGCTTTGAGTTGGGCTTTGAGTGGGCCGACGTTGGCGAGGAATCGCTGGAACACTGCGTCGGGAATGCCTGCCACGACCGCGTCGCTGGTATTGGCGGCCATGAAGATCCGTAGTCCTGCCGCGTCATCGCCGCGGTCGAAGGCTTTGACCGCTGGGCGTATGCCCTTGGCGCCGAACTTTATGAAGCCGAGGCCGGCGCGGGGGTGCCGGATCAGCAGCTTGATCAGGTGGGCCGGCCTGGGTGGGATGTTGACGCCGAGCAGCGGGAAGGCCGGCGGCTCGAGCAGCACCAGTGCGCGGACAAGTTCTGGATGCTGCGCGGCGAGGAGCAGGCCGCCGAAGCCGCCGGGCGAGGAGTGCCCGACCAGGTTCACCGGCCCCGCGTCCAGCGCGTGGATGAACTGAACCAGGTCGGCCACGAAGGTGTCGAGGCTGATGGGCTCGTCGGGCCGCAGCTTCACATTCGGCCAAGACCCGCGGCAGCTCAGGGCGATCGCCCGGTAGCCGGCCGCGAACGCGTCCATCTGCTGGTCCCAGGCTCGGTAGTCGCCGGAACCGCCGTGCACGAACAGGACGGGTTCGCCCTGTCCTTGTTCGACGTAGGCGAGGTCAACGCCGTTTACGGTTGCTGTCGACATGCGTGTCCTCCTTCGGGTCCGCCCGACGGCCCGTTCACGCCGGCCGATCGTCGGCTGCACCCCGAAACTAGAACCGCCCGGATGAATCCCCCATCGGGGATTCTCCCCATGCCATCAGGCCGTGTTCCATCGCGAACATCGCCGCCGCGGCGCGAGATGACACCCCGATCTTGGCGTAGATGTTCTGCACGTGCCGGTCCGCGGTCTTCACCGAGATGCCGAGTGCGGTCGCCATCTGCTTGGTCTGCAGACCGCGGGCCAGCAGCGCCAGCACCTGGCCCTCGCGATCGGTCAGACCGCGCGGTCGGCCCAGGGTTGGCACCCGTTGTCCGGCTGAGTCGATCACGGCGGCTACGGCATCCGGATCGAGACGACCGTGCTTCGCTTCCGCGGCGAGGGCTTGAGCGGCCTGCTCGGCCGGCATCGCTTCGCGGTGCGGACGCGGCTCGCGCTTGGTGTGGAACGCGTCCGCCGCGGCGAGCAGCCGGGCCGGCATGCTCAACTCCGCGGCGGGGGTGCCGCGGTGATAACCGGACCGGTCCAGACGTTCGTGGTGAGCGCACGCGACCGCGGCGAGGTCGGCCAGGAACGGGGCGCGCGACAGCACCCGTTCCGTGCGGTACGGGTGCAGGCGCACCTGCTCCCACTCGTCGGCAGTGAGCGGACCGGGCTTGCCCCACGTGGCTGCGCTCACCGCCACCCGGCCGAGGTCGTGCACCAGCCCGGCGCGCCGGACGGTCCGGACACCGCCGGTATCCATCCCGATGCGCGCCGCCGCGGCCGCGGCCAGTTCGGCGACCCCGCTGGAATGCCCCGAGTGGTAGGGGCAGATCAGGTCTGCGAAGCGTCCCATCGCCGCGATCGCTCGATCGATGTCGTCGCCGGCCAAGGTCAACCACGGCCGCGGCTCGGCCGCCAGCGCCTGCTCCCACACTGACGACCCGTCGGGCAAACTCAGCACCTCCGGAGCCGCTGCGACAAGGCGGCCGGCCACCTCCGGGTCGAGTCCGCGGCCCGCGTGCTCGCCGATCAGCCGCGCCGCGGCCTGCTCGCCGGCCAGGTGGCGCTGCAAGGCCGCGTCCATCGCGACATGCACGATCCGCATCGACAGCGGGATCGCGTCCGCCGCCGCCCGTCGCAGCGGACCCCTGCCGTCCCACCGGTCGGCCAGGTAGGCCAGGCCAGTTACCACGTCCGCCGGGGCCCCGGTCTGCTCGGCGAGCATCCCGGCGACCTCGCAGTTGGCCGCGATCGACGGGCGCGACAGCCGGACCATCCGGGGCAGACGCTGCGCGATCTGCATAGCGCGGGCCAGCCCCGCGGCACGCGGGTCGGCAAGGGCCCCGATCAGGCCGGTCATCACCTCACGGACCGACCCGTACATCACCGGGTTGAGGTGCTCGGTCAACGAGCCGCCGAACACTTCGGCGGCCAGATGCGCGTCGGTGGTGCAACCGGCATGCGAGAGCAGGCTCTCGTAGTACGTCTCCACCGCAGTCTGGCGGTCGACGCCGAGCCGGTCCGCGAGCCGCATCGCGATCACAGTCGTATGCAGGCCGTGCTCGAACGGCAACCCCATCCCGAGGTCGGTGGCAAGGCACAAGGTGCCGATGACCTCAGCCGTGCGCAGCTGCTCGGACGCGCCCCCAGCACCGTGCGGAACCACCCTGCGCAGACTACCTACAGGTCAGCCGAACTCGACGATATGACGCGAGGGACGGGGCACCACGAGCACTACTACACGCGTGATGTCAGCATGTTGAACGTCCCCTACCTGCGCATCGTCGAGGAGGTCACCGCGGCCGGGTTCATTCAGGCCGACCTCGGCAGGGCGGTTGGCGCAAGCCAGCGAACCGTGCAGAACTCGGCTGGCGGGCACACCGTGCTGAGGACGATCTAATGGGGACGCCGCGACGTTTCCGGTGCGCCGTTCGACCGGCGTTCCGACCCGACCGGCAGGCGCTGCGGCAGGACGAGGTGGCCGCGATTGCCCGGCGGCTCGCTGGCTGTCCCGTCGGCTGCGGTGAACCGGAAGGGGAGGCCGGCGGCAAGCGCGACGCGTTGATGATCTTGCAATTGGAAATGCAGGTGGGGCTCGGAGCTGTTACCGGAGTTCCCGCACTCGCCGATCTGCTCGCCGGCGCGGACGGCCACGCCGACGGTCACCCGGACGGAGTGGCGGTGCAGGTGCGCCGCGACCGTGTAGACCCCGGCGCCGAGGTCGAGCACGACGTGGTTGCCGAGAACCCGGCTGGGGCCGAACAGGTCGCGCAGCGATTCCACGGTGAACAGGTACAGCAGTGCGGCCGGTGAGGTGCGGCTCCAGTGGTCCCGTTCGCGGTCGTGGACGCGCACCACCACACCGTCCGCCGGAGCAAGTACCGGCTGGCCGAAGCCGGGGAAGTCCTGCGGCCGGCGGGCAAGTGGCCACCAGCCGAAGCCGGGGCGCGATCCGTCGATCGGGTCGTGCACCAGGTCCAACGCATACGTCTGCCCGTATGCCGACACGCCGTGGCTAGGGACCCGGGTCGCCGGGCTGTTCACCGCCAGCCAGCGGCCGGTCACCGGCGCGCCGACCGCGACCGGCTTCCGACGCAGCCGACCGGCCCGCAGAAGGATGATCACCAGCGCGAGGGCGACCACCGAGGGCAGCCATCCGCCCGGCAGCCCCCCGACGAACCAGCTTGTGGCGACGGCGGCGTAGGCCACGACAAGCGTCGGCATCCGCAGGCGGCAGACGACGATCGCGATTCGGTCGGGCACGGTCTGCTCCTCAACGTTCCGTGGCGGCCAGTAGTACGAGCAGCGGCACCACCCGTTCGGCGGGCACCGCGTAATGGCCGCGGGTCGTCTGCTGCAGCCAACCTGCGGCGACGAGTTGCCGCAGATGGTGATAGACCTGCCCGGTCGTACCGAGCCGGTCGTCGGCCTGCAGTTCGGCGACCGACCGGGTGCCGGTCAGCACCTGCTGCAGTAGCCGCATTCGTACCGGGTGGCCCAGCGCGCCGACCACCGCGCTTCGCTGCGACCAGTCGTCGTCCAGCAGCTCCGCGCTGGTACGGCCGTACTGCCAGGCGTACTCCTCGCCGCTGGACAGAGGCACGGATCCCGCGAAGATCACCGCCCCTTGGTTGTCGGGGAAGCGCGTCCGGAGGCCGTTCAGTACCCAGAACCGGTCGGGGGCGGCGCCGGCCGTGCGGCCGGGAGGACGGGGGAGGTCGTCGCGCTCGAGCCGGTCGAGGCGCTTCTCCACCTCGGCCAATCGCGTGGCCAGGTCGACCGGGTCAGCGCTGCGAGGCATAGAACACAGTATTACGTAGCTACGTAAAACCGTCAAATGACCTTGGTGTCTGCTGGATGCGTGCCCGACGAGGTTGACCAACACGCTCTCGCTTACCGAAGCCCGGTGTTCGAGGCGCCGTGGTCGGAGGCGATCCTCGACGAGGTCGAACCGAGCCTGCCTGAGGTCGGGCGACGTCGAAGCCAAGCCGTGCTTGATCGGTCGCGGCGTTCAGGCTTTGTATGGCGGCGCCGGCCGGTTGTGCCGGCAACCGAATCCAGCAGTCATCTCGATCTCCCATCCCGATGGCCTCTGCTGGTCGTTCAGCGACCTGACCGCGGTATACCCGCGCTCGCCGAAGTCACCGCGCATGCGCACGGACGGGGTGATGCCGTGGCCGGCCTCGCGGCGTGATCACGGTCGTTGCTCGGCTGTTTGCTGGTGAAAGGCGAGGCGCCAGCGGGCGTCGCTTCGGACGAAGATGCTGCTTACCACGGCCGCGTATGGCTCGTCGTCGCGGTGGGCTCGTACTCGGTAGACCAGCACGCCACTTTCCTCGGTGAGGGCGACCGCGGTCGGATCGATGATCTCGAAACTTCGCCACGGCGGCGCAGCCGTCAGTGCATCGATGGCCTGTTGCCGGTTGAGCACTCCGAATTCGAAGGCCATCACCGCATTGTCGGTCAGGTTCTGCCGGTAGAAGTCGGCACCGGCGGTCGTGGTCAGTGCTGTCCAGCCAGCTCGTTCGGCCGCCAGCAGTTCGTCGGTCAGAGCCACGCCTGTTCTCCTCCTTTCAGTGAGGGTCGCTCGGGCATTACCATTCGAGATCGATGACGGCGACACCGAGATCGGGACGGGCCGTCTTGTGCAGTGCTGCCGGGGTCTCGCGCAGGATCACCTCCAGGGTGGGCCAGACCTCACCGGACAGCAGGTGCCCGCCGCGCGTCGATCCGTCGGGCAACCCTAGGACGGCGTGCAGGTGCAGTTCCGGGCCGTCCGGCCCGACCGCGACGTCACCAACGAGTGAGAGCACCTCGCACTGCCCGGTGACGGGGATCGGCCGGTACTCCTGTATGTCGCGGTCGAACCAGCCGACCGCGGCGCGGGCGAATGCACCGACCGCGGTCACCTGAGCGGCGCTCATTGACCGGTCGCGCACCAGTGTGGTGAGCGCCTCGACCGCCTCCTCCCCGGGCGCCAGCACCGCGACAAGCGTCGATCCTGCGCCGGCTTCGATCACCTTCCAACGCATCGAGCGACCTCCTTCCGGGATCTCGTTCGCGCACCAACGGCCCGACAACGCGGTCCCGGCACCGACAGGATCACGCCGAACCCGAGGAGCAGTGCGAACAGGGTGAACCCACGGGCGAGGCGAATCACCGGCCAGGCACCGCCGACCAGCGCAACCCCGGGGCGCCGGCGTGAACGCCGAGCGCCTTCGATATTCGGGTACCCGCTGGTGCTTGCTCGCTACCCGGTCAGCGGCCAGCAAGCGGCCACCGAGCGGCCAGCAGCTGTGCCGCGCTCGGCCGAGGTCATCCAGCCGATCCGACGTCGGTGCGGCGACTTGCGGCTAGTCGTGGCGATCGCGACTCATCGCGCCGGGTGCGTTCGGCCGACCGCGTGGTCCCCCCGCGCGCGGTACCAGACGATCTCGAACAGCACGCCCGCGACAAGGATCGCCAGGAACGCCAGACCCTCGGCACCCGCGATCAGGCTACGACCGATCAACAGCTCAACGCCGATCAACCCGGTGAGCGCGAGCCAACCCGCCCCGGTGACCAGGCAATGCGCGTGCCGGCAGCGCCAGAAGTTCACGCTGCACCATGCCCCGCCGGCCAGCGAAGCGAATCCGGCGAGAAGCGGGCCGGGTCGTTCGGAGATCTGCGAGTACGCGCTCCACAGTCCGGCGACGGTGCCGAAATACAGGGCGGCCGGCCAACCGGACCGGGGCAGCAGGCGATCGACCAGCACCTTCACGGACGTGTCGGCCGGCAGCGCCGGCGGCGAACACCACAGCCAGCTGCCGCACCTCTGCCCGGCAGCCGTAGTGGCGGCGTCGTGGCTCCCGCCGGCGCGGTCTTGATCGATCATCGATGATTCACCTCCGGCGCCGACGCTAAGGTCTGACCCCGGGGTGAGGGTCAATCGCCGCGACGCGGATCCCCGGTGCGCAAGACGGCCTCGCCGGCCAGCTCAGCGCGGTGCGTGGCCTCGAAGGCGTCAATCCGGTCGAGGATCCGTTGCAGCTCCTCGATCCGCTGTGACGTTCTCGACCGCGCCTTTTCCAACGATCGGGCCAGCCGCGGCCCGAGCTGTTCAGCAGGCCCGGACAGTTTCCGGATCTCGACGACGGTGAGCCCCAGTTCGCGCAGCCCCTTGATCACGTCGACGCACCACAGCGCCTCTTCCTCGAACAACCGGTAGCCCGCCCGGCTGCGCCCCACCGAATAGATCAACCCCGCGTCGGCGTACTCGCGCACCGCCTTCACCGACAACCCGACCCGGCGGGCCAACGCACCGCTCGTCATCGCCACCCTTCACACCTAGCACGACCGGGCCCCCGGTGCAGCGGCAGCGCCAGTCCCGACAGCGATGCCGCCGCTCAGTAGGGTGAGCGGCACGCGCGGAGCGCATCGCGACCGACAGACCGAGCCAGTCCGAAGTTCTGTGTGAGGGCTCCTGCAACTTGATGTCGGGCACTCGGTGGGATTACGACCGTCACGGCGACGTGATCACGCGGGTGCGTTCCGGCTCCGCCTACGGCGCGGTGATACTCGGTGGCTGTGGTGCCCGGTCCTGTACCGGCCTGTCCGTTCCGCGGTGCGGCTTGAGCCCGCTCGTGGTCACGAGATCGATGCGGCGCTTGCATCGGGAATCGCGACGGTGGACCAGCTCGCTCACCGGTTCCTGGCGGGTTCTGGCGGTCATCGACGAGCTCAGTGGGGGCGTGAGTCGGCGGCTGCGTCGGCAGGCGCGGTGGCGTCGCGTTCGGCGCGCAGGCCGGCGAGCGTGGCGCGCAGCACGCGGGCGGCCGCTTCGCCGGCCTGGTCGCCGGTCAGGGTGCCGTCGCGGGTGAGCAGGAACCAGCTCAGCGACCCGGCGAGCAGGTGGAGCGTTTCGACAACGGCGTGCGCTGAGGCCGGATCGAGGTGGGTGAGGTCGTCGGCGAGGGCGTCGCCGAGCGCTTGGCGCCGGCCGACTCGACCGGGGTCGTCGCCCTGGGCGAGGACGATGATCGCCATGGCGCGCGCTGGTGTTCCGATGGCGTCGAACGCCGCGTAGATCGTGGGCAGGGTGTCGATGAACTCGTCGGCGGAGGCCGCCTCGGTGACGCCGAGGCGGGGATGGTCCGCGACGTGCGCGCCCAATTGCTCACCCACCATGGCCCGCAGCCCGGCGAGCATCGCGTCGACGTTGGCGAAGTGCCGGTAGGCGGTGCGTTCGGCCACTCCGGCGCGGAGGGCGACGGCTGCGATCGTGAGGTCGTGCAGGCCACCGTCGACGATCTTGTCAGCGAGCGCGCGCAAGATCAGCTCGCGGGTCTGCGCCGCCTGGCGCTCCCGCAGGGGGCTGCGATAAGGGCGGCCCGCGGGCATTTCTTCGGCCATGCGTTGACACTACTACAAGCGTGATGTCAGAATCTGTGTCACTAATACATATCTTCCGACATCGAACGGGGACGCCGTGACGCCGCAGGCCGCGTGGAGCGCCGACTCGTCGCTGTCCGACGGGCTCGTGGCTCCGGCGGTCAACGCGGTCCTCGCGCTGCGCGCGCCGAGGCCCGGAACAGTGGGGTAAGGCGGTCACGGTCGATGGCCACAGGTGGTCCAAGCCGAGCCCCGGCTGGCCGGTCGCGGGGGTATCGTTGCTGTAGGCAACCGTTGCGCGATGCACTAGTGTGTGCGGGCGCTATCTGCGGGCAGCCGCGGCTGGTTATCGCGGAGGTGATTCGGATGGAGCACGCCGGGCGGGGCCGTTCCGACGCGGCGAAGCTGTGCGGTCGAGGTCGTGAGAAGCGGTGGAGCTGATCGCCGACGCCCCCGGGTATGCCCAACCGCACGCGGTCGTGGTGGATGTCGAGGAGTCCGCGCCCGTTCAGGACCGGACCAGGCTGCTGAGGTGGGCAGCCACGGATGCCATGCGGCGCAGCCTGACGCTGCATCTAGTTCATCTCTGGTGCCCGTGGGGGCTGCGGCTTGGCGAAACTCTGGCAGCCGCACACGGTATGTGCTGGACACTGCAGGAGGACCCGGCGGATCGGACCGCACCCCGGTCGCTGCTGGCCAGTGCGGCGCGACGAGTGCGTTCGGAATTCCCCGGCCTGTCGGTACGCGCCACGCTGCTGCGCGCGGGCCGGCGTATGGGGTTACCCGCCGTCGCCGAGGGGGCCGACAGCATCGTGATCGGTGCATCGGCGGGTCGGCGCCGGCCGGGGGCGGGGATCAGCCCGCTGTGTAGCGCAGTGGCCGAAGTCAGCGGCGTGCCTGTCGTGCAACATCGTCCGACCGGTCGCGCGCACCGCCCGGTGCTGGCCGTTGCCGATCGCCTCAGCGACGCTGAGCCGCTGATCCAGCGTGCCGCGGTGCGGGCCGCTGCCGGTGCCACGTCGGCGCGCATCATGCTGCTCCTGCCCGCCCAGGCAGATGTCGATCAAGACGTGTGGGTTTCCGGGCTCGAAGCGGAACTGTTCGACCGGCTGGTAGCCGCACGCCGGGTCTGCCCTGCAGCGCCGCTGAGCGGCATGGTCGTCGACGCCGGATCCGAGCACGGGCACGTGGAGCTGGCGAGTCCCACATCACTGCTGATGCTCGCCTGGCCGCGCGGTCGGGACATCCGTAGCCGGGTGCGTCGCGCGCGGCTCGACAGGCTGGCCAGGCGGACGGGTGGGCCCGTCGCGCTCGTCCCGGTCTGCTCGTAACCGGCCCGGGACACCGCGCGAGCCCGCGCCGACGGATCGAACGAACGCGAATTGGACCGAGCGCGACGCCGGCGGTTCGGTGTTCGTGACTGACTGGCCGAATCGTCGTCGTCGGGTCCAGCGGCTTCGCCACCAGCCGGCAGGCGTCTGCTGGACCGATTCTCGACAGCGTCGCGAACCCCCAAAGCTTGGATTGTCACACAGCGTTTCTGGTCTCCTCGGCACCGTGCTACTTGGGCTGGTTCGGTTCCTCGGCGCTGGTGTGGGTCGGGAAGTCGGTGGTGAAGGTCGAGAGCGGTTGCGGTGGCGGCAGAGTCTGGGTGGAGATGTCGACGGTCAGGTCGGGGTGCACCACGATGTTGATGTATTGCTCGATCTCGTGTGTGGCGGTGTTGAACAGGGCGATCGAGGTGACGCTGCGCACCTGGGGTGTGGAGTAGATGGTGCCGGGCCCGCTGGCGGTGCCCTGGTTGAACTCGACGGCAGTCGTGCCGTCTGGCCGCTGGTAGGTACGGATGTGCTGCTTGTGGATGTCGCCGCTGACGTTCAGCGTGGTGCAGCCGCGCGCCAGTGCGTCGTAGCCGGCGTGCGGGCTCATGGTGAGCACGATGGGCGGGTGCTCGGTGTCGCCGGACAGGGCGCAGGCCAGGTCTGCGACGTCGCTGCCTTGTCGGGCCAGAGCGTTCACCTTGTCCTGGTGGGTTGCCGGGCCGGGCTTGCCGACGACGGTTTCGGGTTCGCCCCATCTGCTGCGCCTGCCGTCGCGGATGCTGACGAAGGTCCATTGCTCATCGACTGTGATGCTGTTGCCCTGCTGCCCGTAGCTGAGGCGGTGGCCGCCGACCTGCATGCTCTTGCCGGACAGCGAACTGGTCGTACCGGGGCTGCCGTAGGCGGTGCCGTCGAGCGGGAAGATCGCATGCACCAGCGCGCCGCTCGAGTCGTGGGTGCCGGCGTCGCGCGCGTACCCGGCGGTGCTGCTCGAGTCGTGGTTGCCCACGCTGTAGATCTCCGGAACGACGTGATGCGAATCCTGGAGCGCTTGGGCTTCATCGCGCGCGCAGAGCGGCTCGATCGGTGTGGCGCCGGCGCCGAAGCTCAGGTCGCCCGCGTCCAGGATGAGAGTTGGCTCGAAGGCGGCGATGAGCCGGGGCAGCAGGGTCTTGATGAATGGGATGTTGCATTCCTCGTCGGCCTTGATCAGGACGGGGAACGTCGACGTGTCGCTCTGGTAGGACAGGCCACCGTTACTGCGGAACCCGGCGAGTGCGGTCGCGAAGTTCGACACGATGGAGCGGTAGCCGCGGTCGGTGCTGTCCTTCACGTCCAGGGCTGGGATGATCACGCTGCTGATCAGGCGTTTGGCGGCCACCCCCGATACCCGTGCCCCGCGCAAGAACGGTACGTCGGCGGTCACGCGCGCCGGCAGCGCGGCGGCTCCTACGCCGCGGGGCGGCCGCCCGCTGTGCAGCCCCGCGCCGAGGCCCAGCCCGAGCGCCACGACCCCAGCGGCGGCCGCGGCAGACAGGCGGCGACGTCGCGACAGTGTCGTGCGCAGCCGCGGGCGCAGCTGCCGGGCTTGCTCGGCCAGATCCAGGGTGGCCCGAGCGGGTGCATTTGCCGACCGGCGGACCGAGGCGGCGTGTACCTGCCAGATCACGTCCTCGGCCGCCTCCTCGCGCCGCCGGCGCCGTCGCGCGGCAAACAAGCCCGCCACCACAATCGCGATCGCTACGTCGATCGCGCCGCCCACCGCCAGGGCGGTGATGGCCATGTCTCGGACGATCTTGTCCCTGATCGGCGCGACGAGCGCATGCTCCGGGTCATCGGCGAGCACCGCGTACTGGCTGAGCGTGTCCGCGCCGCCGCCGGCGTTGACCGTATTGACCCGCAACTCGACGCCGACCCTGCCCAGCAGCGGAACGTCGGCGTGCGCCTGCGGCATCACCAGCGTGCCCGCGGAGCCGAACTCGGCCACCGACGTCGCATCCTTACGCAGCCACGCCTCGACGCTCAGCCCGGGCGCCAACCGTACGGTGGACGGCACGAAACGGGCATCCACGACGGCGACCGAGGCCGGTGCCACAGATGCCGCCACCAGCACCGCGAAGCCGACGAGGACGTACCGGCCGACCCGCCGCACCGTCTGGCCGTGCACCCGCGGGACCCAGCGGAAACGCGCGATCGCGGACTCGTCGGACACTCTTCCCATTCTGCAACCCGTGTGAAGCGAGCGGTCCGCCCGCGCTGGCGAATGACCGCTTGCAGCGCTCGCGGTCCTGCCTGGACCGTGACGCGCGAGCGCTCAGGGTTGGCGGGTGGGTGTGTGCCGGCAAGGACTCTCGTCTTGCTACTCAGGGGCGGTGAAGCGGTTCGGGAGTGAGAACGCCAGCCACGGCTTCAGGCCCCATGCGACGGCGCTGCCGGTGAGCGCTGCGGCGAGCGGTGATCGGCGCCGGTACATCACCTTCAGCAGCGTCGCTGGCTCGGCGGACAGGTGGCAGTCGAATCGTCGCGATGGCGGGGGACCTATGCGCAGCGTCCCTGCGTGGAAGGTCCATGCGTAAGTGCGGCCACCACGCAGCCGGATGTCGGAGGCGGCGGTGTGGTGCCGGCAGTGCCGTGGGTCCACCCATCCGGGCAGGACTTGCTCGAGACCGAACTGAGCACCGTCGCTGCCGTCCTCACTGCGACCGGCACCGAACACGCGGAAATCATCGGGAGCTCTCTCGGCGTGCCGGTGGCCATCGCCTGGGCCGCCCGGCACCCCGAGTGCGTCAGCCGGCTTGTCCTCTACGGGGGTTGGGCGTGCGGCGCCCGCATCGCCCCAGCACCGATACGCGAACACATCGTCGGCCTCATCGCCAGTCACTGGGGCCTGGGCGCCGACGTCCTCACCGACATCTTCGCACCCGACGCGTCAGCAGGCGACCGCGCCGCACTCGGCACCTACCAGCGGCAGGCCTCCTCGGCCGCGACCGCCGCCGCGCTGCTCGAACTGTGCTACCGGATCGACGTCACCGACGATTTAGGGATGGTGCGAGCTCCCACCCTGGTCGTGCACCGCGAGCACGACCGAGCCGCGCCACTGGAGCAGGCGCGGCTCATAGCCTCCGGCGTGCCCAACGCAGAACTGTGGATCCTGCCTGGACGCTCGCACCTGCCCTACATCGGCGAGGTCGACGAACTCGTCGCGACCATCCGCGCATTCCTGGGACTGCCGACGCGCCCGGTATCGGCTCCGCCTGCGCTTACCCCGCGGCAACGCCAAGTCGCGCAGCTTGTCAGCGAAGGGCTCACCAACCGGCAGATCGGTCAGCGACTCGGTATCGAGGAACGCTCCGCGGAGGGGCACATCGAACGCATTCGCCTCCGCCTCGGTTTTCGCTCCCGCGCCCAGGTCGCGGCGTGGTGGGCCGCGACCCGACCCTGACGGCAGCACCGGCAGTGCCCGCTATCCCACGCACGGCATGTGAAATCGTCCCAACCGCGGCAGAGATGCTGGCGACGGTTTCCCGAGCGCGACCCGTGGGCCGAGCCCAGGTTGCCGACGGGCAATATCGATCAATCTTTGCACTCGGTTGCGCCGTCGTCGGCACGGTCTTCGTCGCGCAGATCGACGGCTGGTAAGTCGTGGCCTCGGCCCGGACAACCAGCGTGTCGCGTGCACCGTCGCAGTGCATCTCACGCGCCATTGCGCCGATTGGCCAGGGGACATCCGCCGACTGGCGGGGCCGGCTACGTACAAGGCGCCTTCAGAGCCAGATGGCGGTCCCGGCTTCGGCTTCGGCAACCGCGTTCACCTTGTTCGGCGGCCCGGTGGGTTCTGCGTGCTCGCGCCGGCTCACCGTGGTTTGTGGCAAATCACCTGCACCGGGTGGGTGCGCCGCTCTTCGATGCTGCGCTTGGAGTTGCGTGCCTTGTCCAGCGCGTTGTCGCCGAGCAGGATGTGGATGCCCAGGCTGGGGAGTTCGCCGCGTTCCGCGGCGTCCAGCATGGTGCCGTAGGCGGCGACGTACTTCGGGCCGGTGTGTTCGATGTCGATGTCGACGAAGCCGGCTTCGCCGAGCGCATCGACGGTTTGTTCGGGTGTTGCCAGCCATTCCCCGCTCCCGTCTTCCGACCACGGCAGCGGGTGATAGGGGCTGCCGACCGGTCCGAGGCCGTGTTCGGTGAGCCCGAAGTACCCGCCGGGCTTGAGCACGCGGAATGCCTCGGCGAAGAACCGCGCCCGGTCCGGGATGTTCATGGTGACGTGCTGGCTGTAGGCGCCGTCGAAGCTCTGGTCGTCGAAGGGCAACTGCAGAGCGTCGCCCTTCGAGGTGTTCACCTGGTCGGTCATGTCGAGCAGCGCGGTCAGGTTGTTGGCCGCGTCGATGAACGGCCCGGTGATGTCCACACCAGTGACCCGGGAGTTGAACCGCTTCGCGAAATACCGTGCCGGCCCGCCCAGCCCGCAACCGATGTCGAGGACGTGATCGCCGTCCTTGATCGGCAGTCGATCTCCGAGGTCGATGGTGGCTGGGAAGCCCCGCGCGTGGAAGTGGTCCACCGGCGCCAGATCCTCCACGGTCAGCGAGTCCAGCGACTTTCCGGCCTTCTGCAGCGCGGCGGCGATCAGCGCGTACACGTCGCCCTGGGCCCAGTGGCTCTCGATCAGTGTTGTGCCGGACATGTTCTGATCAGCCTCCAATGCGTCCGATGTTCGACGACGGGTGCTTTGTTGAGTATGCGAGCGCTCCGCAGTGCCGGCAACAACGCCCACCAGATCGACCCCCAATTGCAAGCTTCACCGGCGAGCCGAACGCGCGGACGGCATCTCCCATGTGCGTGGCCTCGCCATCGTGACGGTGCACCCGGCCCGCAGGTCGAGGTGCACGGGGACGCCGCTGGGTGCCCGTCAAGCGCGATCGGACTTCCGTGCCGCCCGACTGCCACCAACTGTTCTCGACTGGTCCAGCCCGGCCTTCGTCAGCGTCGGCCTGGGGTGGCGATCGGCTGCCCGGTTCCTGCCTGCTCACTCACTCGATCCAGGATCGTGTCGATGTCGAACCCGTCGTGGCTGTTGTCGAAGATCAACGTGTCGTCCAGGCTGACGCGGAACACGCCACCGCCTCCGTTCGCTGGCTACGAGGCGATGCCCACTGGTTGCCTGGTGGCGGCGTTGAGTCGGTTCCATACGTTGATCGCGGCAATCGAGATGAGCAGTGCGGAGAGTTCCTTCTCGTCGTAGTGATGAACGGCCTTGTCCCAGACCGTGTCGGGGACGGCGTCGACTTGGTCGGCGAGGCGGGTCACGTGCTCGGCGAGGTCGAGCGCGGCCCGTTCGGCGTCGCTGAAGATCGGCGATTCCCTCCATGCTCCTACGCCCCAGATCCGCTCGTCGTTCTCGCCGAGGTTCTTGAGTTCTCTGGAGTGCATGTCGACGCACACGCTGCAGCCGTTGATCTGACTGACCCGAAGGTGAATCAGCTGGTGCATCGTCGGCGCAACAGTGCCTGACTGCGCCGCTTTGCTGAGCGCAAGCAGTGCGTTCATTGCGTCGGGCAGCACCATGACAGGGTGGGTCATCCGGGCTTCCATCGTTTCCTCCATAGTCGGTTCGGTCACCTTGCCTTGCTCAGGTGTGTCATAGAAGTGACCCGGCCGACGCAGAGGATGTGACACGTGCAGGACGAAAAGTTCTGGGCTGAGCATTTCGAGCAACAGCGACCCCGGCTGCAGGCGGTGGCTTATCGGATGCTGGGCTCGATGGCTGAGGCGCAGGACGCGGTGCAGGAAGCTTGGCTGCGAGTCTCGGGTGCCTCAGGCGAGGACGTGGCCAACGTCTCTGGTTGGCTCACCACGATCGTGTCCCGGCAATGCCTGAACATGCTGCGCTCGCGGGCGTCCCGGCGCGAGGACCCGCTGGACGTGTGGGTGCCCGACCCGGTTGTCGAGTTCGGTGACGGGGCCGATCCGGCCGAGCAGAGCGTGCTGGCCGATTCGGTGGGGCTGGCGCTACTGGTCGTGCTCGAGTCGCTGGATCCCGCCGAGCGACTCGCCTTCGTGCTACATGACATGTTTGCCGTGCCCTTCGACGACATCGCGCCGATGCTGGAGCGAACCCCGGCTGCGGCGCGACAGCTGGCCAGCCGGGCGCGCCGCCGCGTTCAGGGTGCGACTGCGGCCGGAAGACCTGATCGCGTGCGGGAGCGTGAGATCGTCGACGCCTGGCTCGCCGCGGCACGAGGCGGCGACTTCGCTGGGTTGGTCGCGCTGCTGCACCCGAACGCCGTGCTGCGCGTCGACACCGGCGGCGCCGACTCCAAGCTCGTCCGCGGCGCGGCCGCGATCGCGGGGCAGGCGACGCGATACCGGGCCGCAGCCATCCAGGCGCGCTTCGCCATCGTCAATGGCGGACCAGGCATTCTAGGAACAGCCGATGGCCGCGTGACATCGGTACTCGGTTTCACCGTCGCAGACGGGCTCATCGTCGAGGTCGACATCTTGACCGACCGGCAACGAATCGCCGCCCTGAACCTCTCCCCCTGACGCGACCTCCTGATCGTCAACCACCCGACACGACACTAAGCCGTCCGGCCTCGGCTGCTGTTCTCGGGGGGTTCTCAACGACGAAGACGACCTGAGCGCGCAGGAGCGCCGTTCGAAACGAGCGACCTACGCAGCGCAGAAGCGCTGGAGCGTGCAATTTGATCGACTAATAGAGGACCGAATTCTCGACCCTCACCGAGCTTGCTGACCGCTGACTGGCTCGCGTCGAAGGGCCATGCGAGACTAACGCGCGCCACGTCGGTCGGGGAGGGGCCAGTACGAGTATGCGAATGATGCTACGGGCCGGGGCAATGGTCGCGCTGTCGGTTGGCGCTTTGTTCGTCCCTGTCGCCAATGTCTCAGCCGCGGCCGCGCCAGCGGTCACGTTGCACGCTCCCACGTCGGTTGCGGGGCCGTGGCGGACGGCTGACACGACTGTCACCCTCAGTCCCGACCCTGGGAACTGTCCGGTGGATTGGCGACTGCAAAGTCTCATCAACGGCAGGTGGGTGACCATCGACCGGGTAGGCAGTCACTCGGCTGGCTGCGGCGACTTCATCTTCGGGTATGTGTGGCGGCGTACGCCTGGCAGCGTCACGGTGCGAGCTTACGTCCCGGCGCAGGGGACGTGGACGCAAAGTGCCACAAGTTCGCCAACCACCATCCACTTTGGCAGCACGCAACCGCCTTCGTGGTTGCGGACCTTGAACCGAATCCGAGCGCTCAACAAGGCCCCCGGTCTACCCATGAGCCCGTGGCTCATGCGTGCCGCTTCCCACCATGCGAGATACATGTATCACGCCGGCGTCCTGACGCACTACGAAAACCCGTCCAACCGCTGGTACACGAAGGATGGGAACCAGGCTGCGGCTGGTGATGAAGCGAACGGCTCGCGTCCGTTCCAGACGCTAACCGAAACCGCGTATCACCAAAACGTCTTGATCGATCCCGAGGAGGTTGTCGCTGGATTCGGCTCCTACAACGGCTACGACTCCTACACAGCGGTCTGGTCAAGCGCGAAGCCAGAGGTGAACGGGCGACCCGCGTACGAGTTTCCCGGGCGCGGTCTAACAACTCGGTACGGCTACTTCTATGCGGGCGGAGAGCTGCCCGACCCGTTCGCTTCGTGCCCAAGCATCTTCAGGACCGACCCGCACCCTCGCGGCCTGCCGTTGGAGTACGGGCACCCATTCTATTCGCCGTACAGCGGGCCCCTGCCGCGCAAGGCATCTGCCCGGCTCAGTATCCGGGGAACGTCGCAGCGCATTTGCGTAAAGCGCTACGGGAACGCCAGCATTCTGATCCCCCTCCATCATCTGCGGTCCTACCGGACTTATCACGTCGCCATCTGGTACGCGGGCGTACTCCAAGCACGCTGGTACTTCAAAACCGGCCGCGTTGTCTGGTACTAGTACGCCAACGTGACGTACCCGGAACGAAGTTTCCGGATGCATACTCGATCGGAGTCGGGCTTGCCGCCGCGCTGCCGTTCATCGCGTTCGGCGAACCCGCCGCCGGCGCGGCGCTCTGGGGACTCGGACTGACGGCGCTGTGCATGGTGACCACGACCCTCGGGGCCCTGGTCGCGCAAGTCCTCGAGCCGCGCCGCCGCAGCACCGCGTTCGGCCAGTTCAGCGCCGTGCCGAAGCTCGGCGACCTCGTCGCAGTGCTGCCCGAGCTGTCCCGGCAGTGGGAACGCGGCGGCACGGACGCCGCGATCCGCGTCGAACTGGTGCACGGACACGAGGAGCAGTGGCGGGCGTGGGCCAGGCACGCTGCGCTGACGCCCCCGAAGTCGCCGTTCAACGCCTACCCGAATCTCGAGGTGCTGCGCGACCTGATTGCGCCGCAGGCCGCGGAGGTGGCCGCGTCGTATGACTTGCGGGCGCGGGCAGTGATCCCGGCCTCGGTGGTGATCACTGACGATGACCGAACCGTCGTAGCGACCCTCGCGCGCGCGGGCATGCAGATACGGTTCGCGACCCGGGTCGACAGCTGGTTCTATAGCGACTCCGAGGTGCTGTGCGCGCTGCCGTTGGTATGGGGTGAGCACCCGCCGAGCAGCATCATGATCATCCACGACCCGGTGATCCGTGCGCTGGCCGCTGCGTACGCAGAGGCTGTCTGGAAGGGCGCCGCGTCCTACACCTCGGCGGCGAATGAGTGGGATGACGTGCTGCGCTTGCTCGGGCACGGCATGCCCGAGCATTACCGGGTAGGCACCCGGTTCGAACTGGGCGCCGCGTGGGGGCGGCGTCAGTCGAACACGTAGGCGAACGGGCTCTTGCCCGGGACCGTGAGGTGGAGGACGTCCGCCGCGCAAGAGAAGCGCAGCGCGGTGGCGCCCAGGTCTTCGACGCCGCCGGTAACCGGCGCCGAGCCGGTTCGTCCCCCGATCGTCATGGTGGTGTTCGTCCGCAGCCCGCCCGTCCACGAGCCCTCGGGCAGCAGCTGGTTGCCGTCGACCCGCCACGAGCCGAGCGCGGTGCCGTGATGGGTTTGCTTCATCACCAACGGGGTCGGCGGGTTCGGGAGCCTCGCACGGATCGTCGCGATGGTCTCGTCGGTCCAGGTCGCGTGCAGGCCCGGGGTGACCGTGAGCGTCTCGTTGCCCGCGATGCTTACGCCGTCGACTTCGAACTTCGCGCCGAGCAGGCTCCGCAGCTGGCTCTCCATGGCTGACGTGTTCACCTGCCAGGGCTCGCCGCCATGCACGAGGCACGTGATGTCCGCGGACCCGCTGAGGCTCGACGTGGGCAGCGGTGCGGTCGTGGTGGGGGAAGACGCGGACGAGGTCACCCCCGATCCGGACGATCCGGGGCCCGTGCTGTGGCCGGCCGCCGGACTCCCGCCGCTGCTTGCGCACGAGGTCAGCAGCCCGGCGACCAGCACGATCGGTCCCAGTGCTCGCAGCATGGGCCGGACGCTAATCGCCCGCCCGCCTCGGTGTGCCGACCGACATCGACGGATCCCCGCCACGGCACACACCCGCCATGCGGTCGCACCGCGTCACCACGTGCGCTGCCCTTCGCCCTACACCGCAGCAGGCGGTCCGAACCAGGTGGTCAGCGCGTCAGCGAGCCCCGGTTGGGTCAGGTCTCCCACCCAGGCCACATATCCGTCGGGCCGAATCAACACGGCCGTGGGAGCAGTGACCGCGCCGAGTACCGGAAGCTCCCACGTACCGGCGTATTCAGCGTCGATCGACTGAACCCGGTCTGCCCACGGCGCGACGTCGAAGCCGCCGGGCGCACCGAGATTGAGTAGCACCGGCCGGGCATCGTGCAGCAGGGTGAAGACCCGCAGCGGCCCACCCGCGGTGACCAGGTCGAGGTCGGGCATGCGGCGTCCGAGCAGCGGGTGTCCCTCGCCCAGGACGTAATGGATGTCCAGACCGAACATCATGGCGGCAAAGCGTCTGCGCGACTCGTCCCCCATGAGGAGCTCGGCAATCGTGTCGCGCAAGGCCTCGGTGCGTTCGTCCGGGCGGCGCAGCGCGACGTGCGCCATCGTGGTGCGCAGCACCCGGGCAGCGACCGGGTGCCGCTCGGCTTGGTAGGTGTCCAGGAGGCTCTCTGGGGATGTCCGCTTGACCACCTGGGCCAGCTTCCAGCCAAGATTCACCGCGTCGTGCACGCCGACCTGGAGGCCCTGTGCACCATCCGGGGAATGCACGTGTGCGGCGTCGCCGGCCAGCAGGACACGTCCTTCGCGGTAGGCAGCGGCCTGCCGGGTCATATCGGTGAACCTGGAGAGCCACGTGGGACTGTGCACCCCGTAATCGGTCCCGTATACGCCGATAAGCGCCTCGCTGAGGTCGCGCAGGGTGGGTTTGCTCGTGGGCCCGACGTGCTCTTCGGTCACCATGACCCCGACTGGCCCGCTATCGGCGTAGACCACTTCGCCGTCGCGGATCTCGTACTCCACCCTGCCGAGAGCGTGCATGCCGCGGGCGTCGTGGCGGATGCCCCATTCCGGCTGCTCGGCCAACTCGACCTCGGCGATCAGGCTGCTCGTCGTCGGATCCCACCCCGGGAACGCGATGCCGGCTGCCTTACGGACCAGACTGCGTCCTCCGTCGCACCCGACGAGGTAGTCCGCCCGCAGCGACGTGCCGTCGGATACCACGACATCCACGCCGGTGTCGTCCTGCTCGAAACCGGTCACTTCGCGTCCGCGATAGATCGGCACCGCCAGCTCGCCGACCCAGCCGGCCAGGATGCGTTCGATGTGCTTCTGCCACAGCCCGAGCGAGTAGGGATGCCGGGTGGGAAAGTCGCTGATGTCGAAGCGGGCTCCGGAGAACTGCCCGACCTGGACCACCTGTCCCTCCGAGAGGAACCGATCGGCGATTCCGCGCTGATCGAGGATCTCGATGGTGCGCGAGTGCAGACCGCCTGCCCGCGAACCGGGGAGATCCTGGCTGGCGCGCCGCTCGACAATGGCAACGTCGACGCCCGCCAACGCCAACTCGCCCGCCAGCATCAGCCCGGTCGGACCTCCTCCGGCGATTACCACCGCATGCCCGGTCGACGACAACACACGCATCTGCTGCTCCCATTTTCGCAGAGGTTCTGGCCTCGGCCGGCGATTCTGCGGCACGACCCGGGTCTTGCCGCAAGCCCCCCAGCGCGCTATACGTTGAAGAGGGAAAGGAGCGGTCTCCTTTCCCTTTGTAGTCCACGGTGGACGGTTGTAGTCCGCGGTGGACGGTTGTAGTCCGCGGTGGACGGCCGGGCCCTTCGCCGAAGTGCCGCCGCCCCGCTTGCAGGCGATCGGTACGACCGGTTCGGCAGCGGTCGGTGCTTGCCGTCTGAGCCGAGCCGGCGTTACCGCTGCTTTGCGCCCTGCCCTGCCGAGGAGTGATCGGCGTAGGCCGCCAAGAAGGTGCGCACGCCGCTGTCGGCCCAGCTGTTGATCTGGCGGGTCGTCGGCGGGTCGTCGTGGCCGAGCAGCATCGCTTGGTTGACCGGGGCGGACATGATGAGCCAGTTGAACTGGGTGGCGGCGAGGGTCGCGTCGGGGGCGTCGAGCCGGCCGTCTCGGGTCAGCTCGGCAAAGGTGGCGGTGAGCGCTGTGATCGTGCGCCCCGGACCTAGGTCGTAGAAGACGCGTCCGAGGTCGGGGAACTGGCGGGCCTCGGCGATCACCAGGCGCCGCAGCCGCATCATCGTCGGTTGCAGCACGAGGGTGAGCAGCCGGCGGGCGAGATCACGCAGGTCTTTGTCCAACCGCCCGCTGTCGGCCAGTCGGCGCACCTCGTCATAGACCGGGTCGCTGGCCGACTGCACGGTGGCGGCGATCAGCTCGCGGAACAGCCGCTGCTTGTCCCCGAAGTGCTGGTAGACCGTCTGCTTGGACACGCCCGCCGCGGCGGCGATCACGTCCATGCTGGTGCCGCGGTAGCCGTGGTCAAGAAACGCCGCGGTCGCGGCCTCGATGATTGCCCGGCGCTTGCGGCCCGAACGGCGCTCATCGGTGGCTTCGCCGGGAGCAGCAGGCTTCATGAGGGCAATCATACTGGACAGTCCAGTCTTATGAACTGTACTGTGCAGTCTAGTTCTCAGACGGAGGTGGTTTGCCGATGAATCCCGAGGCGAGCGTCCGCGAACCGCGGGTCGTGTTGGCCGGCCTGGCCTTCGTCGAGTCCGCCCGCTGGCACGAGGGCCGGCTGTGGTTCGCGCACTGGAGCATCGGCGAGATCATCGCGACCGACGTCGACGGGCACAGCGAGGTGATGGCGCCGGGGCGTCAGGCGCTGGGCTGGTCGATCGACTGGCTGCCGGACGGGCGGCTGCTGGTCACCGGCGAGGCGCTGCTGCGGCAAGAGCCGGACGGCTCATTCGTATCGCACGCCGACCTGACCGGTGTGGCCGAACACAACTGGAACGAGATCGTCGTCGACCATAAGCGCGGCAACGTCTACCTCGACGGCGCCGATACCGCCGACCTCCTCGCCGGCCAGTTCCCGCCGCCCGGGATTATCGTCCTGGTCGCCGCCGACGGCACCGCGCGGCGCGTCGCTGACGATATCCACTTCCCCAACGGCATGGTCATCACCCCGGACGGATCGACCCTGGTCGTCGCCGAATCGGTCGCGGGACGGCTGACCGCATTCGACATAGAAGCGGACGGCTCACTCACCAACCGGCGGATCTGGGCCGATCACGTCGCACCGGACGGCATCTGCATCGACGCCGAAGGCGCCATCTGGACCGGCGCCGCCGACGTGCGCGCGATCACCGGCCGGGACAGCGACCCCGGCGGCGCCGCGGTGCGCGTTCGCGACGGCGGCCAGCTCCTCGACCGCATCGAGTTCGACCGACCCGGTTTCTCCTACGCCCTCGGCGGCCCGAGCGGGCGCACCCTGTTCATCGTCGGACAGCACTGGCGCGGCTTCGAACAAGTCGACGCGCTCATCGCCGACCGCACCGGACAGGTTCTCCGCATCGACGTCGACATCCCCAGCGCACGCCACCCCTGAGCGGCGCCCACCGCGGGTCGCCGCAGGTACTCTCCTCGTGTGCCGTTGAGCCCCCGCGCGAAGACCGCTCTCGGCAAGGTGAAACGGCGACTTCAGCCGCCTTCCGCGCCCAAGGCGGGGCCGGCCAAGCGGTCAGCCGGCCCGGCTCGGTCCAGCCACCGAGCGCTCCCGGGCGACCGGTTGTTGGAGCGCCCGGTCTTCGTGCTGTCGAGCATCCGGTCGGGGTCCACGTTGCTGCGCGTCATGCTTAATACGCACTCCGCCATCCACTCGCCGCACGAGTTGCACCTGGGCGGCATCTCCGTCGAGCTGCGCGGCAGGTTCGTCGCCCCGGCCATGGACGAGATCGGCATGGACAGCGCGCAGTTGCAGTACCTGCTGTGGGACCGCCTGTTGCACCGCGAGATGGTGCGCCACGGCAAGAGCGTCATGGTGAACAAGACCCCGAGCGACGCGTTCAGGTGGCGGCGCATCCTCGAGTGCTGGCCGGATGCGCGGTTCATCTTCCTGCTGCGTCACCCGGCAGCGATCACCGACTCCTGGGCGAAGTGGCGTCCGGACTGGACCCGGGACCGGGTGGCGGAGGACGTCCGCCGCTACATGGTCGCCGTCCAGAGCGCGCGAGCCAAACACGGCGGCCTCACGCTGAAGTACGAGGACATCACGGTCGACCCCGAGCGAGAGATGAAGCGGGTCTGCGAATTCATCGACGTCGCTTGGGAGCCGGCGATGGTCGACTACGGACGGGGCGAGCACGGCACGTTCGAGGTCGGACTCGGCGACTGGGGCGAGCGCATCAGGTCCGGCGAGGTGCAGCCCGTCGGGCGGCTGCCCACCCGCGACGAGACGCCGGCCTCGCTCATCGAGATCAGCACGCAATGGGGTTATCTCGATGCCACGCCTTGACCG
Organism: uncultured Actinomycetota bacterium; assembly: GCA_963797455.1. Classification (GTDB taxonomy): domain Bacteria; phylum Actinomycetota; class Actinomycetes; order Mycobacteriales; family Jatrophihabitantaceae; genus Jatrophihabitans. Next base: position 163,245 of record CAWCPK010000006.1, read on the forward strand.
GTTCGTCCCGCCGAATCCTGTCCTGATGAGCTCGGGTTGGCATCGGTTCTGCCGCCGTTGCTGCCGTGCTGAGCGATCGACGAGTACGCGGTCGCGTCCGCGATCTCGCGAATGCGCGCTCTCGCGATTCCTGTGACCGCCTTCCGGCTGTGGACTGACCGAGTCCGCTGACCGGCCCAAGCCGCCCCGCCCCGTACCATCCTGAAGGCATCTGATGCGGGTGAGCAGTCGCAATCGCATCCGGGCCGCCAGCGGATTCGAGGAGACGACATGAGCACGCCCCACGGGCGAGCGGACGGAGGCGCGGGTCGATGACGACGTCCATCATGGGCCGGTCGACCGGTTTCACAAGCGGCGAGCGCAGCACTCCCGTCCAGCGCGCCAAGCGGGTCTGGGCCTACCGACGGATCCTCTGGCTGATGATCGGCCGCGACCTGCGGGTGCGCTACGCGAACTCCGTACTCGGCTACTTCTGGACCGTCCTCGACCCGCTCTTGATGAGCGCCGTCTATTGGTTCCTGTTCACCCAGGTCGTCCAACGCAAGGTCGGCTACCCGCCCTACGTCCTGTTCCTCGTCGCGGGTCAGCTGGTGTTCCAGTGGATCGCCGCGTGCATCAACGGCTCCGTCGGAGCGTTGCGCTCCGAGGCGCAGTTCGTCCGATCGAGCAACGTGCCGCGCGAGCTCTGGGTACTGCGGGTCGTCCTGGCGAAGGGCGTCGAGTTCGTCCTCAGCCTGCCGGTGCTGGCTATCTTCGCGATCGGCTACACCAAAGCACCCAGCTGGGACATCGTCCTGCTGCCGCTCGCCTTCCTCATGACGATAACGCTCGGCATGGGCCTGGGCATGATCTTGGCGCCGGCGGCCGTACTGCTTCGCGACCTCCGGTCGATCATCCGCATCACGGTGCGCTCACTGTTCTTCCTGTCGCCGATCCTCTACAGCATCAACGACGTCCACGAGAAGCGCCCCGGTGCGGCTTCGGTCATCTCGTGGAACCCGGTCACTGGCATCATGACGCTGTTCCGGTCGGCAATCTTCCCGCAGGAGCTCAACTGGGCAGACGTTCGACACTCGGCCATCGTCATTGCGATCATCTTCGTGATCGGCGTGTGGACGTTCAACCGGCTCGAGCGGCCGATGCTCAAGGAGATCTGACGATGGCCGAGCCGATCATCTCCGTGGACGACGTGGGCATCCGGTTCAACCGGGGGCGCAAGCGCAAGCGCAGCGCTCGCGAGTTCCTTATCAAGGGCCGCACCGGCACGCCGCGCGCGACATTCTGGCCGTTCCGGCACGTGAGCTTCGACATCCACGAAGGCGAGTCGATCGGTGTCGTCGGCCGCAACGGCGCCGGGAAGTCGACGCTGCTGAGCATGCTGGCCGGAACGCTGGTGCCGGACGAGGGCTCGGTCACCGTCCGCGCCGGGGTGGCGCCGCTGATCGCCCTCACCGGCGGCTTCGTCGGCGACCTCACGGCCCGCGAGAACATCCACCTCGTGTCCGGCCTGCACGGCATGAGCAAGCGCGAGGTGGCTGACGCCTTCGACGAGATCGTCGCGTTCGCCGAGATCGAGGACGCGCTGGACACCCCGTTCAAGCACTTCTCGTCCGGAATGCGGGTACGGCTCGCGTTCTCCGTGGTGGTTCGGCTGCGCGAGCCCATCCTGCTGGTGGACGAGGTGCTGGCCGTCGGCGACCGGGCGTTCCGGCGCAAATGCATGGAGCGCATCGACAGCCTGCTCGGGCAGGGGCAGACGCTGTTCATGGTTTCGCACTCGGAAGGCAGCCTGCGCCGGTTCTGCCAGCGTGGGCTCTACCTGAAGGACGGCACGTTGTTCGCCGACGGTCCCATCGAGGACGTCGTCAAGATGTACGAGGCCGACACCGGCGCGGATGACGGCGAGGAGGAGGAACACATTGAGGACGCGACGGCAATCGACGACGGGGGCGGCGACGGCGACGAGCTGTTCTGACTCGAGCGCCGCTCGTTCGGCGTCTGACTGCTAGTCGCGGCGGGCCACGACCCGCTACAGCTCGGGATCCTCGCCCCGGTACGGCGAGAGCCCGGTGCCCTCCTGGTGGACAAGCGACACACGGGGAGACAAACAGTGAACAACGGGTTACCTCGCTGCGACGTTAACGTCCGCCTCATGTGTCGCAACCCGCGCGTCGAGGGTGTCAGATCGTGCCGTCCTTGACCGCCTGATCGATCCAGGGGATGACCTCGTCCAGCATGTCGGACAGGCTCGTCGTCGCCTCGAAACCGACCACTCGCTTGGCCTTGTCGACGCTCGGCACCCGTTTCTGGACGTCGTATTCGAAGCCCGGGTCGCTCACGTAGCGCAACGGGACGCCCGGACCCTTGATCTTGGTCCAGATGAGCTCGGCCAGGTCGAGGACGGTAGTCGACTCCGCCGTCGACAGGTTGAAGTCGTCGTTGGTCGTCTTGTCGCTCTCGACGCATTCGACGATGCCGCGCGCGAGATCGCCACCGTAGGTGTAGTGCCGGACCTGGTCGCCGGCGCCGAGGATGTGCAACGGGTCCTGACCCTTCAGCACCTTCTGTACGAGGTCGGGGACGACGTGGCTCATGGCGAGCTTCACGTTGCCGGATTCGATCTCGACGTCACCGAGCGCCCGCCGCTCGCCGATGCCGACGCAGTTGAACGGCCGCAGGATCGTGTACGGCAGCTTGTACTGGTCCCAGGCCGCGATCGCGAAGTACTCGACCGCCAGCTTCTGGAAGCCGTAGGACGACAGGGGCGGCGGGACCTTGCGCTCGTCCCCCTCGACCGACGGCCAGCGGTCGGTGGACTCGAACACCATCGACGAGCTGAGGTAGCTGACCTTCTGCAACTTGCCTGCGCTGTGCGCCTTGATCGCGGCGTCGCACGAAGACGCGATGATCCGCTCGTTGGTCGCGAGCAGGTCGTAGGCATAGGTGTGGAAGTAGGAGATGCCCCCGATCAGCGCCGCGCCCGCGATGAAGTGCTCGCAGTCCATCAGCAGCTCGGTCATCATCTCGGTGTCGCGGGCGTCCCCCTCGATCAGCCGGTAGTTCGGGTGATCGTCGTAGGACTTCACCACCTTTCCGTACTTGGAGAAGTTGTCGACGCCCACGACGTCGTGGCCGCGCGCGAGCAACTCTTCGACCACGTAACCGCCGATGAACCCGGCCGAGCCGCTGACAAGGATCTTCACTGTTCGTTCACTCCAGATGTGGATGCGTCGGCGCCGGCGAGGCGCGTTTGGTTGACCTGATCCAGCTCGAGGCGGGGACCGAACGCGAACCGGTACCACCGCAGGTACTTCGGAAGCCACTTGGCCACCTTGAAATTGGACACGCCCGCCGGACGGTCCAGCCAGATGGTCGGGATTTCGGCCACTGGCCGGCGCAGGCGACGGGCCTTCGCGGTGAGTTCGAGACCGATCTCGAAGCCGTCCTCGCTCTCGATGCCGACCTGCTCGACGAACGCCCGGCTGTAGGCCTTGAACGAGTTCGTCGCGTCGCGGGTGCCGACCCGCGCGAACCAGTACAGCGTGCGGCCGGCGTTGCGCGACAGGGTCCGCTTCACCATCGGCCCGCCGACCTGCTGGCCACCCGGCATGTAGCGCGACGCGGCAGCCACCACGACGCCGCGTTCGACCAGCCTGGTGAGCTCGTCGATCTGGCGCGGGTCGTCGCAGCCGTCGGCCATCGTGACGACCACCACCGGCGCGCTCGCCCGGTGGATGCCGTAGCGGATCGCGAACGCCGGCCCACGGCCGAGATCGCTGACGACCGTCCGCACGCTCGGGTGCCGGCGCGTGATGTAGTCATCGATCGCCGGGATCGTCGTGTCCTCCGGGAAGTCGACGACGACGAGCACCTCGCAGGGCAGCGTCACGGCCTCGAGCAGCCGGTCGAGGACCGGGACGATGTCGGTTCCCTCGTTGTAGGCGGGAATCACGACAGTGACCCGCGGCCGCTCGCCGATTTCGCTCACGTGGTGAGGTCCTTGCCGAGCACGTTCCACACGTCGGCGACGGGCTTGTCGGTGGTGATGGTGCGGTACTCGGGGTGCGGGGTCGCGACGATGAGCACGTCGGCTTCTTCGAGCACCTTGTCGAGCGGCACCAGGCTCGGATCGACGGTGACATACGGGTCGGTCATGAGCACCCGCCGAGCCTTGAAGCCCACGATGCGCTTGAGCTTGTAAGCGAGGCTCGACCGGATGTCGTCCGAGCCTGCCTTGAACGACGCCCCGAGGATGCCGACCGTGAGGTCGGCGAGGTCGTGCTGCGCCGCGAGCTGGCTCACCACGTAGAGCGGCAGGCCCTCGTTGACGAGCATCGCCGCGTGTCCGAGCGCGAAGTTGTTGTCGTTGAAGGCCGCGAGCTGCATGGTGTCCTTGAACAGACACGGCCCGGCGGCGAAGCCCGCGGTCGGCATGTCCGCGGCGCGCGGGTAATCCCGGGTGAGACCCTGCCGGATCCGCTCGAAGTCGAGGCCCTGGCTGTCGGCGATCATGAAGAACTGATTGACCGCGGCGAACTTGATGTAGCGCCAGGTATTGGTGAACAGCTTCGCGAGCTCGGCCTCCTCGGGCTCCAGCTCGACGATCTGCGGGGTGAGGACCCGGAACAGCTCGGCGGCGCGGTCGCGGGTGCGCTGTTCGCGCCCGGAGACGATCTGCGGCAGGTCGAAAAGTTCGGTCATCGCCTTGCCTTCGGCGATGCGCTCCGGGCAGAACGAGACGTCGATGTCGAGGCCGCGGCCGGCGATCATCCGCTCGACGAGTCCGGTGACCCCCGGGAAGACGGTGCTGCGGAGCACCAGCAGCTGACCGTCCGCGAGGTACGGGACGCAGGCTTCCAGTGCCCGCGGGATCGCCTGCGGGTCGGGGTTGAGATGCTCGTCGACCGGAGTCCCGATGACCACGACCACGTTGCGGGCCAGGCTCACCACGGACGGGTCCGTCGACGCCCGCAACGAGCCTGCCGTCACCGCGGCCTTGAGTTTGTCGTCGGCGCCCGGTTCGTCGAACGGGAGCACGCCGTCGTTGACCAGCGCAACGGCGGGCTCGCTGACGTCGTACACCACCACCGACGTGCCGCGGTCGGCGAACGCGATCGCGAGCGGCAGCCCTACGTGGCCGCAGCCACCGATTACGACGACGTCGTGGGAGAAATTCTCAGCGTGTCGCATGTTCGGTTTCGTCCTCGGCTCTGGGCCCGGATGCGCTGCGGTGCGTGGGCGCGCCGGTTGGTCGGCGAGCAGACCGACCGTAGCAACGGTTGTCCCCAGCCATCATGAGGCCTCTCAGCTCTTGCCACAGTTGTCGTCGGTGTAGTTCGTGCCCGCGGTGGTGAGCGGCCACTTGGTGGCGGCCCTGGTCAGCCGCAGTCCTTCGCCGCGCGCGCGAACATGCGCCTCGGGGGAGAGCAGCACCCGCCACGGTCCCAGGTGGCCACCCCGATAGCCCTTCGAGATCAGCCAGTCCATCATCGGCGTCCGCCACTTGCCCAACCAGTCGTCGATGACGATCACCGAGGGCCGGCTCGCCTGGACCTGCGCCGTCCAGCCCGCGAACCCGCCCTTGGTGTGCTTGACCTTCCACCGGTCCACGCCCGAGCCGAGGTACAGGTAACGATCGGGGTTGCGTCGATCGGTCAGGACAAGCGGCACGGGATTACCCAGCGAATACAGCGACGTTCCGGGTATCAGGAGCGCTTTGATGGCGCACGCGGTCGCCTGCTCGGCGACCAGCCCGTTGTCGTTCGCGCGCGAGTTCCCGAACCACGACCAGGACAGCGCGGTGAGCACGGTCGCGGCAACGAGCACGACCGCCGTCGCGGCGCGCAGCAGATTCGGCTGCGTCAGCCGACGCAGCGCGAGCGCAGTCGCCGCGCCGAACCCGATCGCGGGATACGGCAGGAGCGGGAAGACGTCGGGGTAGCTCTGGAAGTCGAGCGAGGCGTACGCCGCCTGCACCAGGAAGGTGACCACGACGATGAGCAGGAACGGATCGCGCAGGGCCGCACTCAAGTCCGAGCGCGCGCCGGCAACTACCATGACCGCGATCACGGCCAACAGCAGCAGGCCGATCCAGAAGAGCGTCGCGCTGAACTTGTAGAAGTGGTCCACGACCCCGACGAGGCGGTGGACCCGGTGCCGGATGGTCTCGTCCGGCCGGTGCACGCCGCGCAACGGGAAGGCGAAAGCGGACTCGAAGAACTTGCCGAAGGCACCCGCGGACACGAAGTAGCCGAGTGTCGCGACCAGCGGGACTGCGGCGCCGGCTGCAGCCAGGCCGAGCGCCCGCAGCCGCCGGCCGCGAGACTGCACGACTGCGCCGACAATCGCGACGACCGGGTAGATCGCGAACGGCTGCCACACCAGGAACGCGAGTGAGCCGGCGAACGCCGCCCAGAACCATTGCCGGCGAACGGTAAGCCACATAGCGACGATCAGGAACAGGATGCCGGGCGTCTTGGCGTCCGGCCCGGCGAGCGCGTCCCGGGCATAGCCCTGGAACGAGGCGAACACCACGGCCGCCGCGACCCCGCCCAGCACCGAGTTCCACAGCCGAGCCACGAGCAGATACATCGCGAGGACGCTAAGCACCGCGCAGGCGAAGAAGACGAGGCGGATCGTCTTCACGTCGTTGACGCCGATGACATGACCGGCGGCCGCGCCGAACCCGGACAGCATCGTCGCGAGCGGTGCCTTCGGGTCGAAGATGCTCGCGTAGGGCGCGACGCCGTGCGTCATCTGCTGCCCGCCATAGGCGTAGATGCCCTCGTCGCGGCTCAGCGTGCCGTTGATGCTGTAGCGGGTGTAGAGCGCCACGGCGACGGCAACCGATGCCGAGGCACCCGCCAGCTTCGGCCAGCCCTCGCGGTCGAGCCGAAGAGCCGGCAGGGGAATCCTCATCGGCGCGCAGTCTAGGGGGCGCCCGAGGAACCGCCTCGGCAGCTCTCAGCCGACACGTGGCAGGACCCGGCTCGGCTAGCATCCAAGGGCGGCGCAGCGAGTCGCCGGCGCGCGGCACCCCGTCAACCCACGCCACGGAGGATCGGTGCCCACACGCAAGGACCGCCCGCGCGCGGCGCGGCGCGGCGGCGCAGTGCGGCGCTTCGCCGGCAAGGTGCTGCGCCGTGGGGCGCGCCGGCTCGACGCGGCGCAGGCGCGGCTGCTTCAGGATCGGCCCTCCGGCCAGGACGCGGCGGACGGGTTGGTGCTGTCGGGGCGGCTCGCCGAGGACGGCGCGCCGGCGGTGGGCCGCGCGCGCGAGTCCTTCTTCCGCAGCATCGAGCGCGACGGAGACCTCGCCCTGGCGGCGGTGACGGTGGTGCGCGAGTACCTCGAGGTGGGCACGCCGCGGCGCGCGCGGACGTTCGCCCAGGTGCTCCAGCAGGAGCAGGGACACGTCCATGAGGTGGGCGACATCTGCATGGGTGTGTTCGCCGCCAACAGCGAACGGGCGGAGACGGTTTGGAACCTGCTCGGTGGCGCCGCGCTTGGCGAGGTGTTGCGCCTGGCGCCTGTCGAGTACTTCCGCGCCGGGTTTCTGCTCGAGCCCGAGGCCACGATCAAGGCCCTCGACGCCGTCGCCCGCGGCGAGCTGTCGGCCGACACGGACGCCGAGGGCTGGCTGGAGATCGGCTGCAAGAGCTTCGCCGTGGGCGCCGAGGAGCTGTCCCGGTACGCCCTGGGGCGCGCCCGGGCGGGCCTCGCCGATCTCGGCGACGACCGGGCGGCGCGCCGGGTTCGCGCCACGATCGCGTGGCTCAGGAGCTGGTACGGGCGCGCGGGCGCGGCGACCGAGCCGGTGCCGAGGACGGCCGGCGAGATACCGGTGGCGGTCCTGAGCTACCGGCAGCCGGACCGGTCCGGCACGTCGCGCGACCTCGGCGACTACCTCGAGACCCTCGCGTCGCTGACGCAGCTCGCCCGCCGCACCGGGATCCGATTCTCCGGGGATCCGGAGCTGGTCGCGTTCGCCGACCTCCTGCGTGGCCGTATCAGCGCCGACCGGGTGATCGACGGCGCCGACGCCCTCGTGCACCTCTACGAGGTCGACCGCGACGCAACGCATTACGCGGCGGTTCCCGACGGCACCTGGCTGGTGGTGTCCGGGCTGTTGCCCCGGTCGATGTTCGGAGTGCACGTCGACCTGCCGTTCAACCCACGGCTCCGCCCGATCTTCATCTCGGTGCATGTGGACTCCGCCGACCTGCTGACCGCCGAGGTGCTGGACTACCTGCGCGCCTACGCGCCGGTCGGCTGCCAGGACTGGAGCACCGTCCTCCTCCTGCAGGCCGCGGGCATTGCGGCGTTCTTCTCCGGTGCGCTGACCGTGACGCTCGACACCGTCGCACCGCACGGCACGGCAGCACCGTCGGGCCGGCTGTTCGTCGACACCCCGCGCACGCGGTCGGGTGACACCGCTACGCAGGAGTTCGACGCGGTGCGCACCCGTGGCCTGAGCGACAACCTCCGGGACGCCCTGCAGCGCGTCGACGACTACCGCGACCGTTACCGCCAGGTGGTGACCTCGCGCCTGCGCACCTACCTGGCGGCCCGGGCGGTCGGCACCGCCGTCGAGTTTCGTCCGGACAATCCGGCGCAGCGCAGCTTCGACGGCCTGCTGGACCTCGACGACGCTGCGCTCGCCGCCATGCGCCAGGGCATCCTCGACAAGCTGTCGGCCGTCCACGACGCGATCTTCGCCGGCAAGGGCGAGCCCGAGGTGTACGCGCTCTGGCGCGAGCTCTGCACGCCGGACGTCGAGCACGCCGAGGCACGCCGCGACGCGCTGCCCCCGGTCCCGCCGCCCAGCTTCGACGTCGCCGCCGCGTGCGCGACGATCCGGTCCGGCTCCCTCATCGTCGAACGCGGCCAGCCCGCGCCGGACGGCGAGGAGATCAACGTCGAGCTGTCCCTGGACGGCAACTACAAGCACCAGCTCGAGGTAGTCCTCGACTCGATCGTGACCCACGCGAGCCGGCCGATCCGTGCGTTCGTGCTGTGCCGCGACCACACGCAGGCCGACTTCGACCGGCTCGCGGCGCTGTTCCCGACCGTGTCGTTCGTCTGGCTGCCGACGGACGCCGTCGATCATGGCGAGCTCAGCGGGTTGATCAGCCACACGACTGTGGCGACGATGGACCGGCTGCTGCTCCCCGACCTGCTGCCCGAGACCACCCGCATCGTCCATCACGACCTCGACGCGCTGTGCCTCGCCGACCTGGCAGAGCTCTGGGCCGTGGACCTGGGTGGGGCGCCGATCGCCGCGCGCACCTCGCCGCACGCGAGCCGCACGAGCGGGTTCGCGTCCGTGATGCGCAAGAGCGAGCGGTTCAGGCAGCGGCCCGAGCTGGGTCGCGAGTATCTGCTGCGCACCCACACCCGGCACCGGTTCGACTACCAGAACTTCAACGCCGGGATCATGCTGCTCGATCTCGCAGTCATGCGGACCGACGGGTTCTGCCGGAACTTCCTGCCCTACGCCGAGCGCTTCGGCATGCACGATCAGGAGGTCCTGAACGTGTATGCCGGTGCAGACCGGGTCGAGTTGGCCGCGGGGTGGAACTGGCAGCCGTGGCTCGAGACCGTCGACGAGCCCAAGATCGCGCACTGGGCCGGAACGTTCAAGCCGTGGAAGGACGAGTGGGTGATCGGTCGCGAGCTGTGGCGCGAGGGCGAGGCGCGCGTCGCGGCGCGCTACGCGCAGGCCGGGCTGCGCTGACCGGCCGTCAGGGCGACCATTCGAAGGTCTTACGCCACTCCTCCGGCGAGGTGAACTGACCGGCCGCGGCGCGGTACTGCTCACGCAGGGCCGGCCACTCGCGCAGCATCCTGGTGTGCAACGCAACGCTGCGTTGCAACAGCTTGCGGAACTGCACGGGATCGCGCTGATACCAGGCCGTGCTCGTGCCGTCCGCTGCAGAGACCAGCGCGCCGTCCACGTTGGACAGCAGCCACCACTTCGCATCCTGGTAGGGCACGACGACCTCCGGATGGCGGTGGGCGAGCTCGCCGACCGGCCGCACCTGGCGGGCGGCGCCGAGCGCAGCCTTGACCAGCAGCGCCAGCTTGTTGCTGGGCGACGTCGGCTCCTTGCCACGCTTGGGCGGCTTGCGCCGCCGGGCGGTCGGGAAGTTCTCGATGTCGGTGTCGGACTGCGAATCGGGGAAGTTGCTGCGCAGCTCGCGCAGCTCGCGCAGCTTGGTCGGCAGGTCTCGGTGCAGGTGCTCCGGGCCTTCGAGGACGTCCTCCATCGCCATGAGGCGGAGGGTGGCGGTGGAGTACTGCATGGAGAGCAGGTGCCGGATCTGGTATTCGAGGCTGCTCGGCGACGACGCTGCCGCCGCGCTCGTACGGCGAGTGCAGCAGCGCGGCCACGAGCCGGTTGCGCACGTGGTAGTAGGCCTGCCAGTCGAGCGCGTCGTTCTTGTCCTGCCAGGGCACGTGCCAGACGGCGACGCCGGGCAGCGACACGGTCGGGATAGCCGGCTCGCGCGGCCCGCAGCCCGTACTCCGCGTCGTCCCACTTGATGAACACCGGCAGCGACAGCCCGACCTCGCGAATCGACGTCGGTGGGGATGAGGCACATCCACCAGCCGTTGTAGTCGACGTCGACGCGCCGGTGCAGCCAGGGCGTGTCGCCGCAGGCTGCGGCGGCCGAAGTCGTGGCCTGCTTCGTGTGCGGCGCCGAGCCCCACCAGAAGGTACCGCGCGACGCGTCTCGCCGAACGCGTGCAGGACGGAGCGGTCGATAGAGGCTGAACATGTGGCCGCCGACGATCGTCGGCCGGTCGGGCGAGGTCGGCGAAGGTGACCGCGCGCAGGATGCCCTCCGGCTCGGCGACGACGTCGTCGTCGAGCAGCAGGACGTAGTCGCTGCTGCCGGCCCGGACCGTCTCGTCCATGGCGCGCGAGAAGCCGCCCGAGCCACCCAGGTTGCCCTGGTCGATGAGCTGCAGCTTGTCGGCGATGCCCTTGGCTGCCGCTCGGCGAACTCGCGGGTGGTCATCGACCCGCTGCGTGCCCTGGTCGACGACGATAGATCTGGTCGAGCGACCTCGAGCACGTCCGGCGCCTCGCCGAGCACGCGCAGCTGGTCGACGCAGAAGTCCGGCCGGTTGAACGTCGTGATGCCGATGCTGAGCCGGCCGCTGCGGACGCGGTCGGTGCGCGCCGCCCAGTCGGCCTCGATGCAGCGTCGACGTCGCGGTCGCCGGCGGCGATGTCGAACCAGTACCAGCCGCCGTCGATGAACTGGCTGCAGCGGCAGCGTCAGCTCGTAGTCCTGCGGTTCGTCGGCGTCGATGTAGAGCGACGTCCACCGGGTGGCTGTGCCCCTTGGCGGTCGACCGGTAGACGATGACGTGCCCTCACCCTGGACGCGGATGCGCAGCCGGACCTCCTCGAGGACGCTCCACCGGCGCCAGTAGCTCGCCGGGAAGGCGTTGAAGTAGGTGCCGAACGACACCCCGCGGCCGGTCGCGACGACGGCGCTGCGCCGCCCGGCGATGTCGCCGGGCGAGACCGCCTGCGCATCGATGCCGAACTGGATCACGGACTGCGTCTCGCCCTGCACCGCGCTGGTGATGGTGTCTGCAGTCGTGTCGGGGCGGTCCGAGTCCTTCTTGCCGAGCAGTTTCTCGAGCTCGAGGATGTCGAGCAGCGGGCCCTCGTCCATGTCCGTCCCGACGTAGAGCATAGACGTCCAGGTGCCCTGCGTCGGGAAGACGACCCGTTGCAGGACGCGCACGCCCTGCGCGGCGACCGGCTGCGTCACTCGTCCACACCTCCGCTTACCAGCGCCGCCCCTTCGCCGAAGTGCGGGCGCAGCCGGCTGTCGACCATGGTCAGGGCCGACCGATGGCCATGTGCATGTCCAGGTACTTGTACGTGCCGAGCCGGCCGCCGAACAGCACGTCCGTCTCGGCGCTCGCCAGTTCGCGGTAGCTGCAGCGAGCCGCTCGCGGTCCTCGGCGGTGTTGATCGGGTAGTACGGCTCGTCACCGTGCTCGGCGAAGCGGGAGAACTCCCGCATGATGACTGTCTTGTCGGCGGGGTAGTCGCGCTCCGGGTGGAAGTGCCGGAACTCGTGGATGCGCGTGTACGGGACGTCCTCGTCGGCGTAGTTCATGACCGGCGTGCCCTGGAAGTCGCCGGTCGGGCAGGACCTCGAGCTCGAAGTCGAGGGTGCGCCAGCCCAGCTCGCCTTCGGCGTTGCCGAAGTAGCGGTCCAGCGGCCCGGTGTAGACGACCGGGACGTTGCCCACGACGTCGGTCCAGGATCGAAGAAGTCGGTGCCAGCCGCACCTCGATGCGCGGGTGGTCGGCCATCCGCTCCAGCCACGCGGTGTAGCCGTCGACGGGCAGGCCCTCGTACGGTCGCTGAAGTAGCGGTTGTCGAAGGTGTAGCGGACCGGCAGCCGGGTGATGATCTCGGCGGGCAGCTCGCGCGGGTCGGTCTGCCACTGCTTGGCGGTGTAGCCGCGGATGAACGCCTCGTAGAGCGGCCGGCCGATCAGCGAGATCGCCTTCTCCTCCAGGTTGCGCGCGGCGTCGGTCGACCTCGGCGGCCTGCTCGGCGATCAGCGCGCGTGCCTCGTCCGGGCGACATGGCCGGCCGAAGTACTCGCAGATCGTGCCGAGGTTGATCGGCATCGGGTAGACGCGGCCCTTGAAGATCGAGAAGACCCGGTGCCGGTAGCCGGTGAAGGCGGTGAAGCGGTTGACGTACTCCCAGACGCGCTCGTTGGAGGTGTGGAACAGGTGCGCGCCGTAGCGGTGCACCTCGATGCCGGTCTGCGGCTCGACCTCGCTGTAGGCGTTGCCGCCGATGTGGTCGCGGCGGTCGATGACGAGCACGCGCAGCCCGAGCTCGCGCGCGCAGCGCTCGGCCACGGTCAGCCCGAAGAGCCCCGAGCCGACGACGACCAGATCAACGTTCACTGTCACCTCTTGAGACATGCGGGCGGGCCTTACCCACCTCGGCGCCGTCCAACACAGCAGGTAGGACTGATGCCGCCCGGACGGAGTCGGCTAATTCTGCTGCACTGCCGCGGCGGCACCTTCGCGAGCCGACGACCCGCCGGCCGTACAGCGCTACAACGAGGCGGTAGGCCGTACGACGGACCCGCCACGGCAGCCGGTAGCCGCCGCGGACAGCTGACGTTGCGCACGTACTGCGCCGGGTGGTGAACCCTCCGCGCAGCAGCTCGCGTTGCAGGCCAGCTCGGCGCGCAGCAGCGCGCGGCCCCCGCGGCGCTCGTAGGCGCCGTCGCCCACCCGGTAGTACACGAGCGGCTCGGTCAGGTTGCGGCCACGGTCGCACCGTTGGCGATCATGCGGGCGAACAGCCAGTAGTCCTCCATCAGCGGGCAGGTCGCCGTAGCCGCCCGCCGCGAGCACCGCGGCCGCCGGTACACCACGGTCGGGTGGTTGAACGGGTCGTGCAGGCGTGCGTACCGGGCGATGTCGCCGGGTCACTCGGAGACCGGCGTACGGCGGCCGACGATGTCGTCGCGGTCGCGCGCCGAACTCCAGCAGCCCGCGCCGACGAGGTCGGCGCCCTGCCTCGATCACGGGCAGTTGCATGGCGAAGCGCTGCGGCATCGCGATGTCGTCGGCGTCCATCCGGGCGACGACGTCGTGCCGGCTGGCCGCCAAGCCCTGCGTCGAGGGCGGCGCCGAGCCCGCCGTTGCGCTCGAGCCGCAGGAACGTCACTCGGAACGGGGCTGTCAGCGCGCAGCTCGGCGAGGCACTCGTCTAGCGGTCCGCCGGGACCGGGCCGTCCTGGACGAGGACGACCTGGTCGGGGCGGCGGGTCTGCTCGTCGCACCGCGCTGTGGAACGCCTCGACGGACGATAGTCCGACGCGGTCGCGCGCGTAGACGGTGAGGAGGAGCGAGAACGGCACGTGGGCAGACACGTCCGGGTCCTCCATAATCTTCTACGGGTCGTAGTTCGCGGCGTCGACACTGCGCGGCCTCGGCTCTATGGTCCCATGCGGCCCGGCGCCCAGATGTCAGGGCACCGCCCGCCGCGGCGCGTAGGAGATGAGGTACCGGGTGAAGTTGCTCCGCGCCGGCGAACGGCGAACCGGCAAGCGCGGCGACCGCAAGAAGCGGGTCGTCCTGCACATCGGTGCGCCGAAGAGTGGCTCGACGTTCCTGCAACAGGTGCTGTGGCACAACCGCGAGGCCCTCGGCGCCAACGGCGTCGGGTACCCGCTCGAGGACCCGGAGGAACATTTCGCCGCGACCATGGACCTGCGCCAGATGACCTGGGGCGGTCGGCGAGACCCCGCTTGGGGTGGTGCTTGGGACCGGGTCGCGGCGCGCGCTCGGGAGTGGTCGGGACATACCGTCGTCGTCTCGAACGAGCTGCTCGGCGGCGCCAATCCCGCGCAGATCATCCGTGCGATCGAATCGGTCGAGCCCGCGGAGATACATGTCGTGTTCACCGCGCGCGATCTTGCCCGCCAACTTCCCTCCGACTGGCAGGAGCAGGTGAAGCACGCGCATGCGATCTCCTTCGACGAGTTCGTGGACGACCTCGTCGCCAACGGATTGAACGCTCGAGCGCCGTTCGGGCCGATGTTTTGGGGCCTGCACGACCCGGTGTACGTCCTCAAGCCGTGGTCGACGGCCGTCGGTGCCCGCCACGTGCACGTCGTCACGGCGCCGCAGCGCGGGGCGTCGCGCGACGTCCTGTGGCGGCGCTTTGCCAGCGTGCTCGGGGTGGAACCGGGGGTGTGCGACCTCGACGTCGCCCGCGTCAATCCCTCGCTGGGCGCAATCGAGGCGGAACTGCTGCGCAGGACCAACGAGCGGGCCGATCGCACCCAGCCACGCAACTACCGGGAGGAGTTGCGCGGAGAGCTCATCGAGCGAGTGCTGCGGGGCCGTCCGGACCCGGCACCGATTGCGCTGCCGCAACGCCACCTCGATTGGCTGGACAAGCGCAGTCGTGACCTCGTCGCCGACCTACGCGACGCCGGCTACGTCACGGTCGGCGACCTGTCCGACCTCGAGCCCGCAACGGCCCGGCCGAACGCCCTCGAGCCCGGCCGGGTCGGTGACGGCGAACTGCTCGACGCAGCGCTCGACGCGCTGGCGGGGCTGCTCGTCGAGCCTGACACCGAGGCGGACTGACCGCGGCCGGTCCGCATGCCAGTGCGGCGCGGACTCGAACGGCTACTGAGCGCGAGCAGCGCGCGCGGGCCCCGGCCGGGCCAGGTCGCGAATCCGGTCGATCGCCATCTCGGGCAGCGAGCGGATGATCGATTTGCGATACAGGCTCTCCACGACCAAGGAGGCGTCGCGTCGCCGTTTGAAGATGATCGTGTCCGCGACGACGACGTGCTTCCATCCCCTCGACATGGTCTCGACGCCGAATTGCCAGTCCTGGTACGACAGTCCGTTGGGGACGTCACGGGTCACGTAGGGGATTTCCAAGTGCGCCTCCCGCGGCGCCATACACAGCGAGTCGTAGCAGTTCTGCACATACAAATAGTGCGGCGTGAACAGCGGCGAGTCCTGGTCGACGCTCTGCCAGAGGTACTTGCCGCCGTCGAAGATGATGTTCACCTCCGGATGCGCGATGGCGCGGTCTCCGCGGTCGTCGGCAGCGGTCAGCCTGTCGAGTCCGTCGGCCAACCAGTTCTCGCTGAACAGGTCGTCGGCGTCCAGGAAGGCGATGAACCGTCCCGAGGTGCGCGGCACCAGGGCGTTACGGACCCGTCCGAGGTCGCCCTCGTTCATGGTCCAGCGTTCCCAGTGATCGAAGTCGGGCTGCTGGAAGTACGCGGTCGTCGCCTCGGACGCCCTGTCGAGCGCGACGATCGTCTGGACGGTGTAGCCGGCCGCGCGCGCGGACGCGACCGCGACATCGGCCGACCTCATGGTCGGCCCGCAGACGAGGGTCTCGTCGTGCGCGGTCACGATCAGCGTGAGGTCGGTGCTGGTCATCGGTCACCTTCCTGGGGTGCGAGGGCGGCGAGCACCACGTCCGCGGTTCGGGCCGCGAAGGCCTTCTCGCTGCGCTCCCGAAGCATCCGCTCCCGCAACGCCAAAGCACGGCGCCGGGCGTCGTGGGGCTCGGCCAGGGCCGCCCGGATCGCCTCCACGTATGCCGCGGCCGCCTCGCTGTCGCGGACCGGCCAGGCGTCCACTTCGCTGAGCACGTCCGCGGTGCCGCCGACGAGGGAACCGACGATCGGGATCCCGGTCACGGCGATGTCGAGCAACTCGCTCGGCACGCCATCCGAATCCGAGCTGTAGAGCCAGGCGTCCGCCGCTGCGAGCTCGATCTCTGAGAGGCGCGCGTAGGCCCCTTCAAACCGGACGTTGTCGAGACTCTCCGCGATGTGGCGATGGGCCAGCATCCACTCACCCCAGAGCCTGAAGTCGACATCAGGCATGAGGCGCGCCACCTCGAGGAGCAGCCCGATGCCCTTCCGGCGATCCCAGCGACCACCGCAGACGACCTGCGGCCGCCGGCCAGGAGCCGCCGGCGACTCGGAGATCACCGGAAGCTCGGCGTCGACGGGTGTGAGCAAGACGTGTAGTCGCTCACGGTCCTTCTCGCCCACGCGATAGGTCGCGATGAGCCCGCGGGCGACGTGTTCACTGTCGGTGATCACGCCTGCCACGTACTCGAACATCCGGTAGAAGTAGGTGAGGCTCGAGCCGGACCAGGTACCCATTGCGGTCTGTTCGCTGCCGGGGAAGCACAGGAACAGCCGCTCCGTGCAGGCCAATGCCCGTCCGTACGGGCGCATCGCGTCGTAGAGCATCGTGGACTCGATGTTGATGACGCCGCCGGCGTGGAAGGTGCGCAACAGCATGACCAGGGCGTGCTGCGCCCGGTCCCTCGGCAGGTCCCGCACGAGGGCCGCGAAGTCGATCTGCCGGACGCCTTCGGGTAACCGACCGGCCCGGTGCTCGATGCTGCCTTCGGTATGGATCACCACGATCTCATCAAGACCGACGTGCGCAGCCAGTGCGTGTGCGAGGTGGTCCGCCATCCGGGATCCGACAGTTGACCCGGCCCGGCCGGTCACGAGGACGACGCGTGCCTGCCGGAAATCGGCCGCCTCCTGGGCCTCGTAGATGGCGCAGATCTCGCCGACAGCGGCGCGCCTGCTGAGCGGGACGAGGTGCGGGCGCGCGATCTCGGCCCAGGTGGCGCCGATCAACGGTTCGATCTCGGCCGCACGAGCGAAGACCTCACCCAACCTGCCGGTGCGAAACCGCCGCTGGAGGTCGCGCCGCCGCTCGGCGACGAGGTCGGCCAGCTGCTGTGGCGACAACCCGAGGACTGGCGCCATGCGGCTGATGTGCGGAGCGGGATCGGCGATGTCACCGGCCGCTCTGCCGTGCTTGAGCCAGAACAGGAAGGGGTTTCGCGCACCTAGCAGAGTCGTCTTGTGTGGGTACCGGTTGACGTATTCGGTCATGGAGAAGTCGGGGTGCGGGCTCAACCCCTGGGCGCGGCCGTTCTCCAGGAAGTGCTCGATGAGGTCGACGTCGGATTGGTCGATGAGTCGCGGCGACTGCAGCAGGTAGTGAAGGACGTCGAAGTTCTCGTACAGCAGGTCGTAGTCGGGGTCGCTTCCGATCCGCAGCTGGCGCTTGGCGCGCAGCACCGCTTCGTCCATCACCGGCCCGAGATGCGTGGTCTCCAATGCGACGTCGGGCGCATGTCCGCGACGGCGGGTTGGCCGCGGGGTGGCCCGGCGGCTTTCCGGCGCGAACTGCCGCTGCCGCAAGAACCGGCGCCACAGTCGACCCGTCCGGTTCCGCCACCTCATGTACGGCCCTCCTGCACGACTCGTCACTGACTCATCTCCTCGCGGGCCCGACGGGTGGGTCTGTCCGTTCCACGCTGAACCCACGCCCACGTGGGCCGAAGGCTGTCCTCCAGCGTCGTTGCCGCGCAGCATGCTTAGCATGGGCGGCCGCGCTGGGATGACCTCATGTGTCAGGCTAGCCAGCGCCGCTTTCACGTCGCCACAACCCGCGACATCCAGCCGCCGCCAGCGCCGTAAGCCAGGCAGGTTGCTTCGAAGCTTGCCGAGGATGCCGATCAGATTGCTGCCCCACCCCAATCTGACGTCAGAGTTCGCGACCCGGAGCCAAGTAGCATGTGCGTCGGTTTGCTCCAGTCGGATCACGGGAGGCAGCTCGGCGTGTCCTCCGTTCGCAAAGCCCGCGGTACAGGCACGGCCGTCGTGCGCGCGCGTGTTCGGCGGGCGTTGCGGCGCGCAGCGGCGCGGGTCGGACCGCTCGACCGCGCCGCGCTGCGTGCCGCCGAGCAGCGCCGGGCACTGGAACACCTCCGATCCATGTACGAGGCACTGGGTCGCGGATACGCCCCGGAGCGAGTCTCCGCCGCACGGCTGCCTTCGGCATCCGACGTCGAGACCGTCCAGGCCGAGGCCCTCAAGGCGAAGATCTTCGTCGACTTCTTCGAGATGCTGGGTGTCGACGGCGACTTCGGCCGGGCGGCAGTGTCCATGACACGCAGCCTCATCCCTTATCCGGGTGAAACCAGCCGCGCCCGCATCGTTGCCCAGGTTCTCCAGCAGTACGAGGAGCTCCGCCCGGTGGCGGAGATCTGCCTGGCGCTGTGCGCCTTCGCGGAGCCGATGCCCGAGCCGGCGTGGACGCTATTCACCCGCAACGACCTCGGGCTGATCATGCACCTGGCCGCCGCCGAGTACTTCCAGCTCGGCTTCCGTCGCGATCCGGAGACGGCGGCGGCCTCACTCCGTCGGGTCCTGAGCGACGAGGTTCGGCTCGAGGCAGACCCGCACGTCTGGATCCAGATCGCCTATTCGAGCTTCTCGGCCGGCGAGCTCGACCTGGCCACGCAGGCTCTCCAGCGGGCCGAGGCCGCCTTGCCGAACGTGACCGACCCGGCTCGACTCGAGCCGCTGAACGCCCGGCTGTCGACACTGCACGAGTGGCTGGATCGCGCCGCCCGGGCCGCGCAGCCGGTCGAGGCGCCGGCCGGCGAAGTGCCGTTCGCCCTGGTCGGATTCAACCACCCGGACTGGGGCTTCACGTCTCGCGACCTCGACGACCCCACGGAGACCTTGGCCGTGCTCGGCCACCTGCTGCGCCACGACGGCGTGCGGTACAGCGGCGAGCCGGGCCTTGTCGATATCGCCGGGCGGCTGCGCGGCGGGGTTCCGGCCGGACGGCGCATCAGCGGCGACGCGACGACCGTGCGCCTGTACGAGGTCGATCGCGACGTCAGCCGGCATGCTGTCGTTCCCGACGGCACCTGGATCATCGTCTCCGAGTGGTTCACGCTGCCGCTGGACGAATCGCACTACGACCTGCCGCTCAACCCAAGACTGCGCCCGATCTTCGTCTCGTTCCACATCACCCCGAAGGAACTGCGCGCACCTGGCGCCGTCGACTATCTGCGTGACCACGGGCCGATCGGATGTCGCGACTGGGACACCGTCTTCCTCCTGCGCGCGGCCAGGATCCCGGCGTTCTTCTCCGGCGCACTGACGATGACGGTCGACCAGGTCGTACAGCCAGCCGCTGCGGGAGGGAAGCCGAGTGCGGTGTTCGTCGACGTCGCCCCCGACGGGCCGGGCGAGCAGCGCAGCCGCTTCTCGAACGCCGTGAAGGAGCGCAACCTGGCAGCGAACCTCGCCGCGGCGGCTGCCGAGTTGCGCCGTTACGGGGACAACGGGGCACGGGTCGTCACGTCCGATGTGCGCCTCTTCCTGGCGGTGCGCGCCCTCGGCTGCCCGGCCGAGCTCCGGCTTGCGGACCCGGCCGACTACCGGGCCATCGACTTCGCCGAAGTCAGTGACAGCGACTTCGCCGCGATCCAGCGCGGCATCTCCGACAAGCTGGCGGCGGTCCTCGGACCAGTGCTGGAGGGCCGCCCGGACAAGGAGGTGTACGAGGTCTGGCGCGAGGTGTGCGCCGCCGACGTGGCGCGCGCGGAGGCAGAGCTGCGGAGCTTCCCCGAATACCCGAAGCTCAGCTTCGAGCTCGCCGAGGTGTGCGCTGCGATCCGCGCCGCAACCGTCACGATGGAGCGCACCGACCCGGGTCCGAGCGGTCCGGAGGTCAATGTCGAGTTCTCAGTCGACGAGAACTACACGCACCAGCTCGGTGTCGTCCTCGACTCGGTCGTCGAGAACTGCAGCCGGCCGGTGCGCGCCTTCGTGCTGTGCCGTGGCCTTCGCCAGGACGACTTCGAGCGGATCGCCGGGCTGTTCCCGACCGTCTCGTTCGTCTGGCTGCCGACCGGTGGTGTCGAGTACGGCAACGTTCGCGGCAAGATCAAGTGGGCCACGATCGTGACGATGGACCGGACGATCATGCCGCTGCTGCTGGGCGACGTCGACCGGATCATCCACTTCGACCTCGATGCGCTGTGCCTGGGTGACCTGGCCGAGCTGTTCGACGTCGACATGGGGGGCACCTGGATCGCCGCCGTGGACGAGCCGCAGCCGACCTTCGGCCGGGGCTTCGCCTCGTTCCGCGACAGCGCTCGACTGCTGCGCACCGAAGGTCGCCCTGATCTGGCCCGGGAACTCATCATCCGCACGCACGCCGAGCACCCGTTCGACTTCGACATCTTCAACGCCGGGATCATGGTGCTCGATCTCGCCGCCCTGCGCGAAGGCGACTTCTGCGGGCGCTATCTGGCCAACGTCGAGCGGTTCGGCATCAACGGCCAGCGGGTCCTCAACTTCGCCGTCGGGCGCGAGCGCACGAAGCTCACCGCGGACTGGAACCGGCTGGTGCGCCTCGAGGTGTCCGACGTTCCGAAGATCGCCCACTGGGCCGGTCCGTTCAAGCCGTGGCGCGGGCAGCCGTTCGTCCCCGGCCGGGAGCTCTGGCGTGCCCAGGAGGAGCGCTTCGCTCTTCGTACCGAGCATCTGCGCCGCGTCGCGGCAGAGGCCCTCTGAGTGCGGCTAGCGGTAGCGGGCGACCTCATGCCGCCGAGTGCGGTGGTGGGCGGCGGTCTCCGCTGCCCTGGCCGCCGGCCTGCGCCCGGCGTTCCTACGGCCGAGGCTGGGACGGGCCGTTAGGGAATGAGACGGCTCTATCCTGATCCGATGGAGCAGCCACGGATGACGTATTCCCAGTTCGGCGAGGACGTCACGGCGGCAAACCTGCTCCGCAACGTCACCACCGGGTTCTACGTCGACATCGGCGCGCACCACCCCCTCAAACACTCCAACACCGCGCTGCTGCACATGCGTGGTTGGCAAGGGGTCAACGTCGAGCCGATGCAAGAAGGCATCCGGCTGTTCGACCAGTTCCGGCCGCACGCCACGAACGTCCGCGCTGCCATCCACAATGAGCACGAGCAGGTCACCCTCTACAAGTTCGGGCGCGGCCTGTCTAACACGGTGATACCGGACCGTGCGGTCGCGCTGGGAAGGAGCCACCAAGCCACCGGTGAGGAGGTCGTACCCGGACTGAGCCTCAACGACGTGTTCGAGCGGTACGTCCCCGCGGGCGTGCGCGTGAATTACATGACGGTGGATATCGAGGGTTACGACACCGAGGCTGTCCTCGCATTCGACGTCGCTCGACACCAGCCGGACGTGATGTGCGTCGAGATTCACCGCCCCGATTTGCTATGCCTTGGTGATGATCCGGTCGTTCGCCACCTGGTCGGCAACGGGTACTTCCCGTTCGCCGTCAACATCTACAGCCTGACCTTCGTGAACGTCGAGGCAGCCGAGGATCCCGATCGCCTTCGCGTGCGACGCGTTGGGGTCTTGCGTGAGAGATCGGTTCAGGCAGGCTCCCTTCCGCGCGATTGATGTGCCCCTGAGCCGGCACCACCAACGCGTCGCTCCCGGGTCGACGCTTGTTGTGTGCGGCGGATGTGACGACGACGTCGGACGTCGGCGGGCGACAGCGGCCTGCCGATAGGCTCGTGGGCACGGTTTGATGTCTGCAGGCGCGGCGGTCGGGAAGGCGGCAGATGCAGGCTTCCGAGGCAGGCACGTCGGGTACGCGGCGGGTCGTGGCCGGCGTGGCACGACGGACCCCAGGTGTGCGAGAGGTGCTGCGGCTCCGTGACGACAACGCGCGGCTGAGCCGCGCCGAGCAGCGGGCTCGGCAACAGCTGCGGGCCACTCGCGAGAAGCTGGGCGCGGCCCGGGAACGCGCCCGCAAGGCGCAGGCGCAGCTCGACGGACTTAGGGAACGGCTACGGCAGCGAACCGCAGAGCTGAACGAGCTACGCGACCAGCTGCGGGAGGTCCGCAATGAGCGCAACACGGCGCGCAGCGGTCTGCACCAACTGGCGGACGCAGCGGCGTGGCTGGATGGAGAGGCGCGCGCCGCCGGTCCACGCAGCGTCACGGGATTGCGGGCACAGGTGGTCGCCGCGGTGTTCGTTGAGGTGCTCACGCACAGCGAAGACGTCACAGCGGCCATCGTCTCTCTGGCGCAGGGGCGCGCACAGCTCCCGACGCACCCCTATCGGTACCCGCTGCCGCTGATGTTGCGTGCGCTCGAGCGTATTGACGAGCTCCGGCCTGCGATACACGCAGCCCTCGCCGTCCACGGCCACCGCGCGGGGCACACAGAGTTCGCACGCCACCATCTGGATCACTGCGGAAACGAGGCGCCACGGCTGATCCCCGTCGAGTTCGCGCGGATCCGGATCGCCGACGACCCCACGGCTGCGGAGGACGTGCTGGATGCGATTCTGCGGCTGGCCGATCCGACACCCGACCAGTGGCTCGACGTCCTCGCGGCCGTCGCCGCGAGTCGCGACCGCGCGACGCTGGCCCGTGCCATCGATGCGGCCATCGGCAGCGTCCGGTGGGACGAGGCCGGCAAGCGGGCCCTGGGGCGGTTCGCCGAGTACGCACCCGATGCGGACTCCCCGAGTCCGTGGACGGCCGACGTGGTCGTCGGGGTGATGGGCTACCGACGGCCCGACCTGCGCTCGGGCTCATCGGATCTCGACGACTACATTCAGACCCTCGCCGCCCTGAGCCACGTATTGCGGCGTTCGGGCCTGCGTCTCGTCGGCGACCGGGACCTGGTGGCGGCGGCGGAGTGTCTCCGGGCCCGGATCAGGCCCGACCTGGTCATCGACGGTGACGACGCCACAGTTGCTTTGGTCGAGGTCAACCGCGATGACTCCGCTCTCGACAACATCCCTTCGGGCACGTGGTTTCTCGCCTTCGGCTGGCACCTCCTCCCGGATGCACTGGGCAGTTACGGGCTGCCCTATCACCCGAACCTGCGGCCGATCTTCTTGTCGTTCCACTGCAACCGCCGCCACATGCTGTCCGACGAGGCGATCGACTACCTGCGGCGCTACGCGCCGATCGGCTGCCGCGACTGGTACACGGTCGACCTGTTGACCCATCTCGGCATTCCGGCGTTCTTCACCGGGTGTGTGACGACCACGGTCGACGCCTACTTCGCCGACGCACCCGACGTCGAGGACCTGCCCGAGGCCTATGTCGACGCGTCGGCGCCGGGTGACGCGGTCGCGATCGCCCATACTCAGGAAGCGGTGCGGCAACGGCCGTTGGCCCAGAACCTGCGGGCGGCGCTGGCGAGCCTCGATGACGACCGAGCCAACTACGGCTCGCTGATCACGGAGCGCCTGCACTCTTACCTGTCTGCGATGAGCATCGGCATCCCGACAAGATTTGTCCCCGCGCGGCCGTTCGACGTCAGTTTCGAAGGCCTGACTGACCCATCGGCGGACTTGGAAGGAATGCGCAAGCGGATCCGCAACATGTTGCTGGAGCCGGTCTTGACGGCAGTCTTCGCAGGTGCGCCGGAAGACGACGTTTACGCGCTCTGGCGCTCCATCACCGAGCCGCTGGTCGCCGCTGACGTCGCCGCTCGGGCCACGGCCTACGAGTGGCCCGAGACGACGCTGGACGACCCGGGTGCGGTGGCCGCGATCCAACAGGCGGCGTGGTCGCGTCCGGTGCCTCGGGACCGTGCGCACGCGATGATCGACCTGTGCGTCGGACTCGACCGCAACTACCTCACCCAGCTTTACACCGTGATCGATCGATGCCTGGCACGCACCGAGCGGCCGCTCCGCCTGCACGCGCTCGTCCGCGGCTTCGGCGCGGCCGACTACGAACGCTTCGCGGGCGCGTTCCCGGAGGTGGACGTCACCTTCCTACCGTGCGACCGGATGGACTTCGGCGAGGTGTCGACACGGGCTTCGTACATCACCGACTCGACGATGGACCGTTTGCTGCTGCCGGAACTGCTCGGTGATCTGGACAAGGTCCTCTATCTCGACCTCGATCTGCTGCCGTTCGGGGATATCGGTGAGCTCTACGACACTGCGGTCGGCGACGCCCCACTCGCGGCACGCCAGAACGACAGGATGTATGCGATGGGCGGGCTGGTCGGTTATGCCGACGTCGCCCAGGACCGGCTCGCAACAAGCAGCGACGGCTGGCGCTTGCTGAATCTCGTCCACCGCCGAACCGACGCCGCCGACTACGGGTTCAACGCCGGAGTGCTGGTGATGAACCTGCGGCGCATGCGCGACGACTGTTTCCTCGCTCGGTACGCGGGTTTCATTGAGCGGTTCGGGTTGAACGGCCAATACGCGCTCAACCTGTACGCCTCCGGGTCCTTTCTTCCCCTGCAGCGCACGTGGAATGCTTGGCCCAACCGCGACGTCCTGGACAAGGAGGGGCCAGCTATCCTCCATTGGCTGGGACCGCTCAAGCCCTGGGACGACGTCCGCGTGGCCTACCAGGACGAGTGGCGTGCGGCAGTTGCGGCAATGCGCGAGCGTCGCGGCGCGCCAGACCCGGAGTGAACTGACCCCCCGTGCAGGCCGGTCTCGACGCGCTCACCTTGGTGCTGTCCTCCCAGCGATCTGGGTCTACTTCGCTCTGCCGCGACATCGAGAGCCTGGGCGGTCTCGGCGCTGCGCGGAAACATTCTCTCGATTGCATCAGCAGCCGGCACGCTTGCCGGTAACAGCGGCCGACGTCCTGGAGCGGATAGCGCGAGACGCGACCGATAGCCATCCGCGAGTGGGCGCGGCGAAGCTGATGGTCGGCCAGGCGCTGCGTGTCGACACGACCATTCACGGTGAACGCAGTCGCGGTCGGCTTGCCGCGCTGTGTCGGGTCGTGGAGTGACGCAGTCCTTTGACCGCGTCTTCCTGGTCATCCTGGTTCGTAACGCGCTAGACCAGGCGATCTCCCGCGTGGTGGCCACGGCAACCTGGCCGTGTCAACCTGACCTGACCCGGCGTGCCGGGCCCAGTAACGCTTCACGGCCAGTACAGGGCTCACGCCGCGCGGCAGCCCGCGTGGGCCCCGCGGCGCGTCTGCTTCACTGATTGGATGCATATCCACGCCCCACCGGCCGCTCCGCCGGGTACTGATCGGATGAGCACCGATCTAGCCGGGGTCAGCTGGCCGAGTGGGCGTTCTATCGCTTGGTCGACCGGCCCAACTCGATGCGCCGAATTGGCGGGCAGGCGCGTACCCGGTCTCGGATGACGACGCCGGGCTGGCGTAGGTCGGCGCGATCGTCTTGCCTCATACGCCTTGGGAGTTGCTGGGGCGACCAGTTCAACGTCGACGTCTTCGACCCTCTTGTTCGGCCTACACTTTCGGCCAACGAGATCAAGGCGGCGCCCTGGCGCTGCGGGCGAACCTAATTCTTTGGGTGGTAGATGGACAACAGCAACACGACGATCACGAGCCGCTATTTCGAGCGTCGGGACGTCACCCTCGGTAACGAGGAGATCGTGGTGGTCGGATGCATGCGTAACGAGGACCTGCGGCTGCCGTACTTCCTCGAGTACTACCGAGCCCTGGGAGTGACCCGGTTCCTGCTGGCCGACAACGACTCCACCGACGGGACCCGGGAGTTCCTGCAGGCTCAGCCGGATGTGGAGTATTTCCACACCAGCGCGAGCTACCGCGGCAGCGCCTCGGGCAAGTTGTGGAACCACGAGCTCGCGGAGACCTACGCGATGGGTCGATGGGTGCTCACGCTGGACATCGACGAACTCTTCGTCTACCCCGGTGCCGAGCGGTTCGGGCTGCGGACACTTTGCCGCTACCTCGACGAGCAGGGGTACAAGGGTGTCTACGCGCCGATGATCGACATGTACTCTGACCAACCCCTTTCGCAGGCGCGCTACGAACGGGGCACCGACTTTCTCGACACATGTCGTTACTTCGACACCCACACCTACAGGCTGCGGGCGCTCAACTACCCGCCGTTCCTGGGCGTGTCCGGTGGGCCGCGCGGCCAGGAGTTCGCGGCCTCCATCAAGGGCGTCGACCCGTGGTACGTCAAGGTGCCGCTGGTGAAGTGGAAAGCCGGGTACAGCTACATCCGATCCGTGCACACCCATCGTGCTCTCGTGCTCGCTGATGTCACCGGCGCGACGCTGCACTTCAAATTCTTCTCGGCCTGGGAGGACGTCGTCGAACGCGACAGCGCTCGCGGTGACCGTCGCTCGGCGAACGCCTGGAAGGCTTACACCGACCACTCCATCAGCGACCTGTGCTTCTACGGACCGCATTCGCGACGCTACGGCGCCCCGCGCGACCTCGCCATCCTCGGTGCGACCGCTGCCCCCAACCCGCTGAAGCGCTTCTATCGCAAGGAACTCTCCGCGGCGGGGGAGGACCCGGCACTGGTCGACGACCTGATGCCCCAGCCGGCCCCGGCCGAGGGTGGGCTGACCCTGCGCTCTCTGGCGGGGGTCTGGCCGCTTGTCCAGAACCCAGCGATCGCACGGTATTACGGGCAGAACGAACCGCGGTCGGCCGAATACCGGACGCACCTCGTGCGTGAGCTCGCCAGTAGCATCGAGGTGGTCGATGTGTTCGCCGACCACATCCTGGTCAGGATCCAGGAGCCGGCTCTCCACCGGTGGCGACGCAGCGGCCTTGCGCTCGCGGCATACGTCGGAGGAACGCTGGCCGGTTGGGTCATGGCCGATGGGTCGATGGCTGGACTGGAGATCGATACGACCTCGTTTGAGGCGAACGTGTGCCGCTGGGACCTCGACGTCGCCAGCGCCGCGGCGCGTGCTGTCGGCGACCGCACAGCCCCAATTTCCGTATACGTCGGAGACGCAGGCGATCCGATGAGCACCGTCACCACGGCCCCCGACGAGTCGTGGCCGCGGCCCGAGGATGCGTTGATCTTCTCCCAGGAATGGCACGCGGCTCCGACCGGCGCGTCCTGGGAGGCCGGCATCATCGGCAGGGTCCACGACTACCAGGACGGTGAGCTCCACGGCTGGGTGTACGACGCCACGAACCGCACGTTCGACGTACCCGTCAGCGTCTACGTCAACGATCGGCTGGTGCGGTACGCACGTCCGACGAACCCCCGACCGGCTCTGGTCGGGCGGCTGGGCTGCGCACCCAACGTCGTAGGCCGCGGGTTCACGATCCCGGTGCCCCTAGGCTATTTCGCCGATGCCGGCATGGACTCCGTGCGGATCGTCGTGCGAGCTGGGGGCAGCAATGTCGCCCTGCAGCGCACACCGATCGAAGTGCCGAGTCAAACACGTGAGGCGACCTGGGCCAAGGGCACCGGTTGGTCCGCCGGCGGCGGCGCGGCTCAGTCGGGCCGCGCGAAGGTCTCCGGCCCCGACTGACTGACCAGCCCTGGCCGGACATGGCCGTCGGCCCCGACAAGGCCGCCTTCTATCGTCATCGCATGGACCAGCCACGGGTGAGGGTTCCGTCTGCCGGGCTGCGGATCGTGCACCGCTGACGACGCTCAGGGTCGCCGGGAAAGCCCTGCTCCCGGACGAGGCGGTCACGCTCCTCGAGGTCCTCGATCCGCCGACGATTTGGGTAGCCGCGGGCCCTCACGCTGGACGAAGATCGCGTCCAGGAACCGTGGCGCGCATTGAGCTGATTGAGCACGTTGAGGAAGTAGAACCCCTGATCACGCAGCTCTGCGACGAGGTCTGAGAACTGGTAGGAGTCCGCGTGCCGCCACACACGGACACCTCGGCGACGATGAAGTCGACGCGCCCCTCGTGCCGGGCGAGACCCTTCACCACCTGGAGCTCGAAGCCCTCGGTGTCGATCTTGATTTCGAACCGGTCCGAGGTGCAGCACTCGTCGATGACCTCTTCCAACCGAGCAAGTTCATCGAACTTCACGTCGTCCAGCGCGTAAGGAACACGGCCCTATCGGGCCTTGCGGGGCTCTCCCGCACCCCACGACGGATGTGCTTGGATCGCTGGGTGGGAGCTAGGTCGTTCAAGGACGTGGTGAACTCCGCCCTTTACCGTGGTACGGGCTACATGCTCACGCGCGAAACCCCGGCGGAGCGCGAGCAGGCGATCCGGCAAGCGGCAGGGGGCGCCCGGAAGCGCACGGCGGAAAGGTACCAGCGGCTGGCGGCCGAGCGAGAGGCACGGCGCAAGGAGCGGGCCGCGCAGCTCCGCGCGCAGGCCGAGGCCAGGAAGGCCGAGTGGGAGGCGAGGCGTGAGGAGGAGCTGCGACGGAAGGACGCGGAGCGGCAGGCTGAAGCGGAGCGTCGCACTGAGGAGCGGGACGCGCGGATCGCCCGCGGCGATGACCTGCCGAACCACTACGACGAGGGAATGCGGCGCATGATCGCCCGTGTCCGCCCCCGCACGATGACGCACCATCGCAAGTTGCAGGCTCTGATCGACGCCACACGCTACGTCGTGCGCGAGCAGATCCCCGGCGACATCGTCGAGTGCGGGGTCTGGCGTGGGGGCAGCATGCAGGCAGTCGCGCTGACGCTGCTCGAGCAGGGCGACACGACCCGCGAGCTGCATCTCTTCGACACCTTCGAGGGGATGCCGCCACCGACCGAGCATGACGCCCGTACCACAGACGGGGAGGCCACCTTTGCGAAGGACTTGCTCGCCGCATCGGGCAAGGACTCGTGGATGTGGGCGATCGCCGATATCGACGACGTGCAGCGCGGAATGTCGGAAATCGAATATCCGGCCGGCAAGGTGCACTACCACCCTGGTCTTGTCGAGGAGACCACGCCCGGGCAGGCGCCGAAGCGGATCGCGATTCTGCGGCTCGACACCGATTGGTACGCCTCGACTCTGCACGAACTGGAAGTGCTCTACGACCGTCTCAGTCCCGGTGGTGTACTGATCATCGATGACTACGAAGACTGGGACGGGGCGCGGAAGGCAACCGAGGAATGGTTGGGGAAGTTGCGCCAGCCGCTTTTCCTCGCGCCGATGGCGAGTGGGCGGATCGCAATGAAGCCGTTCGACACCGGCGCTGACGCCGACCCCGAGTCGGACGGTTCGCCGTCAAGCCAGCCGCGACGCGTGGGGTGAATCGCAATCGATATCCCGCACCACCCGGATTGCTGGCACGCTCGCATGCGAGGTTAGTGTGCACCGATTCCGGGGGATGATGCGGAAGGGTAAGCGTGTGGCAGGTGCAGATGCCCTTCGACGGCGGGTGCGCCGAATCCTGGGTCGGGGACGGCGTCAAATGGGATCCCGACGCCGGTCTGTGGCACCGCCGCCGCGGTACTCCCCACAGCCCGCGGTCGTCGTCGAGCAAACGAACTTCGGGCCAGCGGTGGACCAGCTGGTTGCGCGGCTGCGTGGCAACCAGCGCCGCCATGGCGTCGACGCCGACTACGACGTCGTGCAAGAACATTTCGACTACTACCACTACGTATTCCAGACCCCTGGACCACAGGAGCGTCCCGAGGCCGACCCCATCCGCCGCTTTCTCCGGTCCGGCGCTGCAACCCGCGTCGACCCGAATCCCAACTTCTCGATGCGCAAGTACCTCGAGCGGTATCCGGAGCGGTCGGACGGGCCAGAGCGATCTCCCTACCTCGAGTGGCTCAAGCGGGGGAAGGGCGTTGGCGAGATCGCCGACCCCGCCGTCGGTATCGAGTCGATGGCCGGCGTACTCGGTCTCGAGCCGCAGCAGGTCGTCGACGAGGTCGTCAAGATCCGTACCGATGTCCTGGCACGGCTGCACTCCGGCGTGCTGGGCGAGATGTTCGCCAAAGCCGTCGAGGTCGAGCCGCTCATCGGCGAGGCATGGCCAGAGACCGTCACCCGGTTGAAGCAAGTCCCACTACGGAACGAGTCCGTGACGCGAGCCGTGGCGGCGATCCAGGCGTGCCACCAAACCGCAGGGTTTCGACGTGCCCGGGTCGTCATCGTGACCGACCGGCCCGTCCCGAGCGGGCCGGGACCGGATCGAAGTCTTGCGCGCGCGCTCGGCGGGACGACTGCTCCGGAGGAGATCGTCGTCATCTACACGGACCGAGGCGGTACCTCGGCACCGGACCGGCTCCCGGCGGGAGTACGTGAGGTCGACCTGGCTTCGAGGCTCGGCGGCGTTGCGCCGGACGAGCAGGAGCTGACCTTGGTGTCGCTGCTGCGCTCGCTGGCCGCGGACGCAATCATCAACTGGCGTTCTGCCTTGTTCTACCGAATGCTGCCGCCGTACGGACGGGCGCTCGCCGACTCCGAGCGGATCTTTCTGTACTTCTCGTGCAACGAACAGCGCCGGCTCGGCAACTGGGATGGCGCTGCGTTGCGCTGGGTCTATCCAGCGTTCGACTACGTCACCGGCATCATCACCGACGGCGAGTACCTGCGCGACCAGATCGCCGAGCACTACCAACTCAGCGACGCCGACCGCGAGCGGATCCACGTGTTCCGGGCACCGGCAAAGCCTGACCTGCCGGTGGCGACGCGGGCTTCCGGTGCTCGGGAACGTCGTTCGGTGTTCTGGCTGGGCCATCGCGGCCGGCAGTCGCGTATCGACCTGGTGCTCGAGATCGCCCGGCGGATGCCCGATGTCGACTTCCGTTTGTGGCATCACGAAGCGGTCGGGCGCAACGCCGTCGGCAGGCTTCCGGGAAACGTCACCCTCGAGGGCCGTTGCCGTCAACTCGACGACCTGGACCTCTCGGGAGCCGATGCCTGGCTCTACACGAGTGCATGGGACGGGGTGCCTGAGATCGTCCTCGACGTCGCGATGACCGAGGTACCGATCGTCGCAAGCCTCGTAGGTGGTGTGGGTGAGCTGATCAGCGAGCACGATGCATGGCCGATCGCAGAATGGGAGGACCCGGAAGCCTACGAGAAGGCGCTCCGGGACGTTCTGGCGGACACCGGCGAGGCCCGTCGCCGTTCGCACAACCTCCGGGAGCGGGTCGTTCGCGGGCGCACGGAGGAGGCCTACGCCCAGTACGCCACCGAGGTGCTGCTCAAGCCGACCCAATCGGTCGGCGCAACCCGGGAGAAGATGCGATGACCGACCTGACCCTGATCGTGACGGCGCACAACGAAACGACCGTGGCAGGTCCCACCATGCGCTCGGCCGACCTCGCGATCGATGCCGCCCGCGCCCGCGGATACACCGTCCAGCGGATCATCGCGCTGGACAAGGCGACCGAGGCGACGACTGCGTACTTCAACCAGCCCAGATTCGACCACTGGGAGCATCGGACCATGCACGAGGGCGACCTCGGCCTGGTTCGCAACGCGGTGATTCCCGATACCGACGGCGACTACATCGCGTTTCTCGATGCCGACGACATCTTCAGCGAAAACTGGCTCGCCGAGTCGCTCGCGGCCTTACGGGCCGGCGAGGAGCGCGGAGTGGGCCTCATCGCCAGCCCCGAACTCCAGATCCTCTTCGACCGCAACGTCACCGCGAACCGTAATCTGGACCAGGGCTCGCCGTTGTTCACCCCGTACTTCCTGTACTTCCGCAACTACTACGATTCATTGTGCATGGCGCCGCGGCAGGCGCACCTCGAGGTGCCGTACGCCAGCCGCGATATTGCCAATGGGCTTGCTTTTCAGGACTTCCAATTCGCGATCGAGACGATGTCGCGTGGCTGGAAGCACGTGGTCGTGAAGGACACCATCATCTTCAAGCGCCGTCGGACCTCCTCGCTGGTGGTGGAGAGTCAAACACGCAGAGTGGTCGTTCGATCGTTGCCGGAGATGGCGATCGACCGCGTCCGAGACCTGGCCGGAGGGCGCTGACGTGGCGAGGAAGGCGAAGGATCTCGATCTGGTCCTCCACATCGGACTGCACAAGACCGCATCGTCCTATGTGCAGAACGTGTTGAGCGCGCGTCGCTACGACCTCATCGAGCACGGCGTGCTGTACCCCAACACGGGTATGAGCAGCCGCACGTCGGTGCGCACCCGGGAAGGTGCGCAGTCCGGCCATACGCTGTTGACCACACGCCGGGTGCCGAAGGACGTCGTGCCTCAACTGCTCGAGGAGGTGCCGTCGACCGTATCGACGGTCCTCTTGTCCGCGGAGGACTTTACGCATCCACGAGTCACGCCGCAGCAGCACATCGAGCGGTTCAGCGCGTTCCGCACCATCAAGGTGGTGCTCGTGCTGCGCCGCCAGGACGTCTGGATCGAGAGCTTCTACAAGCAGGTGGTCGACCAGTACAGCTACTTCGAGACCCGATCGTTCAGCGAGTACCTCGCGCAGGAGGGATCGTCGCTGCTGGACTTCTACACCCGTTTCTCGGTGTGGCGTGACCTGGTAGGACCGGAGAACCTTCTTGTGATCTCCTACGACGACGTGCCCGATGGCGCCGCCATTTGCCGGAGGGTCCTGGGGATCGCGGGAGTCGCCGCTGAGCATCTTGAGGACTACCCGGGCGTCGCGGCACCGCGGTATCACAGTGTGCGTGCGATCGACACGGTCGGGTTGCGGATCCTTAACGGCTACCGCGTGACGTCGCGCGAGATCCGGGATAAGGCGGCGCGGGAGATGTACGCGGCGGCGCCGGCCGGCGAGATCGAGTTGTTGACGCCCGAGATGCGGGCCGGGATCCAGGCACGCTGCGCCCCGATCAACGAGCGTATCGAAGCCGAGTGGTTCACCGGGCCGGTGCCGGGCTTCCGGTTCGGCGTAGACACGAGCGAAGGCCCCGTCTCGCCGCCGCCAGCAAGTGAATTCCTCGACTACATCGACCGAGTGATCGACCTGGCCGAAAGTGCCCACGCCGCCGCCGAGTCCGTCGTTGCTGAGCAGGAGGCCTCGGCCGCCACGGCGGCGGCCCCGCTCGGCACGGTGGCTCCCGTCGTGGCCGCGGCGAAAAGGCCCGCTGCGACCGGCGCGCCAGGATGAGTGGACGTCTCGAGGCGAAGCCGACCCTCGGTGGCCTCGTGCTCGCCACGATGTTCCGCGGCGACCCGGCCCAGCTGATGCAGTGGTGCAACTACCACCTCAATCTGGGCGCGGAGCGGTTGTACGTCGTACTCGACCGGCCGGATGCCACGGTCGTGGACGCTCTCCCGGAGTCTCCTCGGGTTCGCTGGGAGGTCATCGACGACTCGACCTGGGACGTCTTCTACGCCGTAAGAAGCGGCAACGTCGAGCGCAGGCAGGTAGACGCGATCCGCTGGCTCGCGCGCCTGGCACGGTCCGAGGGACACCGGTATCTCGCGTTTCTCGACACCGATGAACTGCTCGACTTCGACGTACCGTTCGCCGACATCGCCGCTGAACATCCCGACTCTTCGGCCCTGACGATGCCGGTCCGGGAGATGTGGTTCGAAGCCGGTGGACGCACCGACGACCCGTTCGGTGCCACGCTGGCTCTGCGTTGGGCGCCCGGCGGTGTTGAGTGGCATCGCAGCTTCGGGTGGCGGGCCCAGTACTTCAGCAAGGGCATGCTCGGGCACGACGCCGGGAAGACGATCTACCCGCTGCCACTCGCATCGGGGATCTTCAGCGTCCACGGCCCGCTGACCGGCGGGCTGCGGGCGCGCGGCACGAAGCTGCCCGACTCGCTGGGCCGCCTGCTGCATTTCGACAGTGGCAGCCTGGCCACCTGGAATGCCAAATGGGCCGCCCGGCTGACCGGCAGCACCGTGGCGGCAGCGCTGTGGCCGCATCGGCGCGCCCAGCTGCGGCTCTTCACCACCGAGCTGCGCCGTGCTCCGGCTGAGCAGGAACGGTTCTTCGAAAGGTTCTACTCTCTCGATCCGGAGATCGTCACCGAACTCGAGTCCGACGGACGCGTGCTGCGCATCGATGTCGGCCCGTTGCTCGACGGCCCGCTCCCCGTGCCGCCGCCCGCGGGGGCCGGTGGTCTCATCCAGTTGCCGACGACCGACACGCCGGTCGACCTGCAGTTCGCGATGGTCTGCGACCAGAACTTCGTCAGCCCCACGTTGGCCACGATCATTTCGGTGCTGTCGCAGATCGACCCGCAGAACAGCATTCGGTTCGTCATCCTGGGCGACGGCCTGAGCGCCGCCGACGAGCAGCGGTTCCGGGATCTTGAGCACACCGCCTACGACGTAGAGGTACACGTCCATGACGTCACCGCTGACCTGGACCGCGACGTCGGCGCGGCGGCTCACAAGAAATCTCGGGCCACGTACGCCCGTGTCTACGTCGTCGACTTCCTGCCAGAGCAACGAACGGTCTATCTCGACGGCGACGTGCTCGCCACGCGCGACGTCAGCGAGCTCTTCGACCTCGAGCTGGGCGGCGCCTGTATCGCCGGTGTCCCCGACAGCGCGGCATTCCGGCTCGTCGCCGACCCGGGAGGGGTGCCGATCGAGCAGCGGATGCGCCTTGCGGGAATCGCCGGGGAGGACCCGCTCGAGTACCTCAACGCCGGCGTCCTGGTGCTCGACCTGGGCAATCCGGACGCCCGAGAGCTGGCACTGCGGGCCCGGGGGCTGGTCGCGACGCAGGGCCGCGCGCTTACCCAGCGCGACCAGGACGCACTCAATCGTGCGTTCGCCGGCCGGAAGTACCGGCTGCCGAGCACGTACAACTACATGACGCAGTTCTACACGTCTGAGCGTGCTGTCGCCGACGGGCTGGTCGAGCTGAAGTACTCCGCAGCCGACGCGTCCCTCATTCACTTCTCGGGCAGGATCAAGCCATGGCTCGTCGCCGACGACGAGTTCTACAACGGCCTCTACCGTCGGCTCGTCCTGGCCGCGGAGGAGCGGGTCGGCGTCAGTTGCGGGTTCTACTTCTCGCGGCCCGTGCCCGGGCGGCGGGACTGGAGCGGGGAGCGGTGGCAGGAAAGCCTCGGACGCCCGCCAACCCGGACCGCGCCGGTGATCGAGGCACGCTATACCGACGTCGAGCTCGTCGACCTGACCGACACTGCCGTCTACCTCCGGCTGACATCGGACGCGTACGAGCACGCGTGCAGCTCAGGGCTGCGTCTGGTGGCCCGGATGTCAGGAAACGAGCTGTTCGAGGTGCCGGTCGACCAGTTCAGTGCACAGCAGGTCCATCTCAGCAGGCGCGTCATGGATGGCGTCCGCACCGCGCCGCTCGACCTGGTCACGGCCCTGGCCGGGTACGGGGGGGTCGCGCGTCACGTGGAACTGTTCCTCACCCCCGGAGCCGGCGCGGCCGGGTTCGAGCGTTCGCTCGGGATGATCGATGTCCTGGCTGCCGGGAAGGCCGCGACACCAGCGTTGCTCGGTGAAGTCGGCGTGGACGGCTCCGTCGAGGAGTTCACCGACGGCTGGCTGAACGGCTGGTGCCGCTCGCCGGGGGAGGAGCCGGTTGCCCTCCATATCGCCGGAGAGCTCGTCGCTCGACAGACCTCGCCGGTGCGCGACGACGGTACCCGGGCTGTCCGGTTCCGAGCAGCCCACGTAGTCGGGCTCGGCTACGGCGCGGGCGGCGGCGACCTGTCGGTGCGGGTTGCGGGCACCAATGTCCCGCTGCCGGGCCTGCCGCTCGATGTCGCGGCGGTACGGGCGGCCCCGCGCGAATCGGTTCGCCGGTTGATCGGCAAGGTCCGTCGGCGCATGTCCAAGAGGGTGCACCGCCTCGGGCCGCCGTAGGGCTGCCGAGACGGCGGGAAGAACTGCACATCCCTGGCGACCTCGGTCGCGTGGCCGACGTCGCGCAACCGGGACCATCCGGGATGTCAGGTATCGTCGAAGGCATGTCTGTGGCCGCCGAACGGGCCGACTACTACAAGTCGCTCACTATGGAGGCCCAGCAGCGATTCGAGGGCGCGCCGCCCGAGACCGTCATCCGCTGGGCCGTCGACACCTTCGGCGACGGATTCTGCATCGCCGCGTCCATGGCCGACGCATTGCTCATCGACATCGCGAGCCGGGTCGCCGATGACATCAACGTGGTCTTCCTCGACACCGGCTACCACTTCCCCGAGACGCTCGAGACGCGCGACCGCGTCGCGAAACGCTACCCGGTGCGGCTGCACACGATCCTGCCCCGGCAGACCGTCGAGGAGCAGGACGCGGTGTTCGGGCCGAAGCTTCATGACCGCGACCCCGACGCGTGCTGCTCCCTGCGCAAGGTCGAGCCGTTGGCCCGCACCCTCGACGGTTACGCGTCCTGGGCGTCCGGCATCCGGCGCGACGAGGCCGCGAGCCGGCGCGGCGTCGGGGTCGTCGAGTGGGACCGGAAGCGTTCGATGGTGAAGGTCAACCCGCTCGCCTGCTGGACGCAGGAACAGGTGGACGACTACATCATCAGCAACGACGTCGAGGTCAACCCGCTCACCTACGACGGCTTTCCCTCGATCGGCTGCGCCCCGTGCACCCTGCGCGTGCTGCCCGGCGAGGACCCGCGCAGCGGCCGCTGGGCGAACGTGCCCAAGATCGAATGCGGGCTGCACGTCGACTCGGCCTAGCCGCCCGGGCGCCCTAGAAGACGAACCGTTTGTACCAGTCCCAGGTGCTCGCCAGCCCATCGTCGAGAGAGACCGACGGCTCGAAGCCCAGGATCTCGCGCGCGTAGTCGTAGGTCGCGAAGTTGCGGTCGACCTCGCCGGCACGGCGCGGCAGCTTCTCGATCGGATGATCGGGCAGCCCGACCACCCTGCGGCACGCGTCCGCGAGCTGAGTGATCGTCGTCTCGACACCGGTCGCGAGGTGCGCGACCGTCCCTGGCTCGAGGTCGCGAGTCAACCCCAGTTCGATGCCCTGGCAGATGTCGTCGACGTACATGAAGTCGCGCGACGCACCGCCGTCGCCGAAGATCTGCAACGGGCGGCCCTCGTACAACGCCCGGAGGAACACGGTGACCGCGCCCTTCTTGTGGCCGCTGTAGGGCCCGTACACGTTGGCGAACCGCAGTGAGACCGTGGTCATCCCGTACGACTTCGCGAACGCGTGGCAGTAGGCCTCGGCGGCGAGCTTGCTGGCGCCGTACGGCGAGATCGGACGCGGCAGCGAGCGTTCGTTGACGGGCGGCTCGGCGTTGCCGATGAGCGCCCCGCCGGTCGAGGAGAACACCAGCCGGCCGACGCCGGCCGCGCGGGCGGCGTTGAGGACGCTGAAGGTGCCCCGGACATTCGCCTCGAAGTTCGCCACCGGATCGTGGACCGAGTCGACCACCGAGCCGGCCGCGGCAAGATGGACGATCGCGTCCGCGTCACCGGCGAGCTCGGTGACGAGCGCCGTGTCACCGATCTCGCCGCGCACCAGCTCGACATCGAGGTCCGCGAGGTACTCCTCGCGGCCGGTGCGCAGGTCATCGATGATGCGCACCTGGGACCCGCCGCCCAGCAGCAGCCGGACAAGGTTCGCCCCGACGAAGCCTGCCCCGCCGGTGACGAGCACCAGGCCGGGGCGCGTCACACGTGCGGCCCGTCCGTGACCGGCCGATCGGTGTGCCACAGCGAACGGCAAGGGATCTTGGAGGTGTCACACCGGTCGGCATATTTGCCGGCGATCTCGGTGATCTCCTGCATGAGCCCCTCGGCCAGCGTGATCGGCTCGAGGCCGAGATCGAGGAACTGCCGGTTCTCGACGTGCAGCTCGTTCTCGGCGGCCTCGTTGCGCGGGTTCGTCGAACATAGTCGATCTCCGCGCCGCTCAGCACCGAGACGAGCTTGGCGAGGTCGTTGACGCGGTGCGTCTCCGTCATCTGGTTCAGGATCCGCACGCGCTCGCCGGCCCCGGGCGGGTTGTCGACGGCGAGCTCGATACAGCGCACGGTGTCCTGGATGTGGATGAACGCGCGAGTCTGGCCGCCCGTGCCGTGCACGGTGAGCGGGTAGCTGATCGCGGCCTGCATCAGGAAGCGGTTGAGCACCGTGCCGTAGTCGCCGTCGTAGTCGAAGCGGTTGATGAGCCGCTCGTCGCGCTGGGTCTCGGCGGTCTGCGTGCCCCAGACGATGCCTTGGTGCAGGTCGGTGACCCGCAGCTGGTCGTTCTTGTTGTAATAGGCGAACAGCAGCTGGTCCTGGGTCTTGGTCAGGTGGTAGATGCTGCCCGGGTTCGGCGGGTAGAGGATCTCCTGCTCGACGTCACCGCGCGTCGGTCTCGACCTTCACCCGCAGATAGCCCTCGGGGATCTTCATGCCGGCCGTGCCGTAGCCGTAGACGCCCATCGTGCCCAGATGGACGACGTGCGTGTCGAGGCCGCTTCCACGATGGCCGCCAGCAGGTTGTTGGTCGCGTTGAGGTTGTTGACACGGTGTAGCGCTTGTGGCCGAACACTTCATCGAGTAGGGCGCCGCCCGCTGCTCGGCGAAGTGCACGACCGCGTCCGGGCGGAACGTCCCGAGATGAGTCGCCAGCAGGCGGTGGTAGTTCTCGGCCACGTCGTAGCGGCTGAAATTGATCTTGTTGCCGCTGACCTCTTCCCAGGCCGCGAGCCGCGCGCCCATCGGCGCGATCGGCGTCAGCGAACTGACCTCGAGTTCGTTGTCGATGTTGCGACGCGACGAGGTTGTCGACGATCTCGACGTCGTGCCCGCGGTTGGACAGGTGCAACGCCGTCGGCCAACCACAGAAACCGTCGCCGCCAAGAATGAGTACTCGCACGCCAATACACTCCTTTGTGAGGCCCGCCCATCCGGCGCACGCCAGGGCGGCAATACGGGCCAGCCTACCAACCATTCCGGGCGCTCAGACCCAACTGCGGTGGGCTCAGCCGACTCCTGCCACGACCGGCTCGAGCTGTTCGGTCCGAGCGGCGAAGCGCTGCCCTTCGGCGCCCGGACGAGCGCCTGAACCGGGCCTATGAATGTGCTGGCCGGGCGAACGGCTTGATGGCGATTCGGCCCCCACCCTTCATCCGGTGCAGCATGATCGGCTCGTCGAGTGTCGCGACGAAATCGTCGGTCGCCTTCTTCGCGCCGGCGAACCGGCCGTAGTCATCGATGATCAGCACGCCGCCCGGGGACAGCTGCGGGTACGCGTAGTCCAACTCGTGCTTGGTGGATTCGTACCAATCGGTGTCCAGTCGCAGGATGGCGATCCGCTCGGGAAGCTCGCCGGGGATCGTGTCCTCGACCTTTCCGATCACATAGTGCAGCTTGTCCTCGGGGTACGGCACCGCCTTGAAGCCTGCCTTCACCTCGTCCAAGGGTGCGATCGCCCAGATGCGCCTCGACTTGTCGCTGACCTCCATCAGCTCGGTCGCAGATCTGCCGTCGGAGCGCACGTCATACTCGGTCGGCTCGGACATTCCCTCGAAGGTGTCGAACAGGTAGAGCTTGCGGCTCGTGTCGCCGGCTTCGAGCAACGCGCGAGCAGCTGCCTGCATGCTGCCACCGCGCCAAACCCCACACTCGACGACGTCGCCTTCGATGTTGTGCCGGACGATGTAGCGCGCCGACTGGATAAGTGCGTACACCTTGTCACTGTTTGTCATCGTGTAAGGCTGCACGGCCCTGATGATCTCGTGCGCCCCGGCGTCCATGTCGGACGGAAGCGGGACCGGCCCGGTGGGCGCGGGATTCGGGTGAGACCGCCTGGCCAGTTTCCGCCGAGCCTTTCGCAGCTCATCTCGGGTGGCTTCCAACTGCCGGCTCATCTCGGCGAGCTCCGCTCCTGGAGCACCCTTCGCGAGATGGTGGCCCGTCAGTCGCGTCAATGCACTGTTGATGCCTGTTTTGGCTGACACGATGGCAGAGGGTACACGTCCGGTTCGGATGAACATGCGTGCGAGAGCACGTTCGGCCGCCGCGCGATCTGCGCTCAGCGGGCGAGGTATCCGTGCTCGATCAGGTACGCATCCTGGTCGGCGTGCATGCGGTCCGGAACGCGGCTGAACCAGCCGCCGTCATCGGCCTCGCCGGTGACGTGCGGATCTCCGGTGTAACTGGTCACCTCGAACGCCATCCCGACCGGTGAGTCGAGCCCGTTGAGGTAGTGGCTGGGATATTCGATGTAACCGTTGTTGCGTGCCTGCCGGACCTCGACGCCGAGTTCGCGTGCGGCTGTTCGCCGGACGGCTTCGAGCAGCGATTCGGCGTACCGGACCGTCCCGCCGGGAAGGTGCCACTGCCCCGCACACGGGGGTATCGCTCGCTTGGTGAGGAACACCGCGCCGCTACTGTCGCGCAGGACGATCTCGACCGTCAGACGTGGCACCCGCGAGTAGATAAACTCGTACTCCGAAGGATCCAACGGCTGGCTACCGTCCGGCATGCAGGACATCGTCGCAGATTCAAGGTGGGCGGCCGCTCGGCGGCGGCAGGAAGGTCTCATGACGAGCTCATCAGCGCTCAGCCAGCCCGAACCGCGCCCGCACCCGGTCTTCGTCCACATCGGCGAGGCCAAGACCGGCACGACCTACCTGCAGAACCTGCTCGACCGCAACCAGCTGGCCTTGCGCGAAGCCGGCCTGCTATACCCCGACTGCGGCGGCAGCGGCCATGTGCTCCCCACCCTCGACCTGCGGCACACGACGTTCAAGAGCAGCCCCAACCCGAACATCGCAGGATCGTGGAAACGCCTCGTCGCCGACGTCCGCGCGTGGAACGGCCCGGCCCTGATCAGTTGCGAGTTGCTGGCCCCGGCCGCTCGGTCACACATCAAGCGGTTGATGAACTCGTTCGACTTCGCCGAAGTCCACATCGTCTTCACGGTGCGCGACGTCGCCCGCCAGCTCCCCGCCGCCTGGCAGGAGCGGGTGAAGAACCGCGGGCAGGAGCCCTTTGCCGAGTGGCTGGCAGCCGTGCACGAGCCCGCCACGCCACCGACCAGCGCGGGCCGGCTGTTCTGGGGGCTCCACGACGTGGCAACCATTCTGGCCAAGTGGTCGGAGGCCCTTCCGCCGGAGCGGGTGCACGTGGTCACGGTG
This sequence comes from uncultured Actinomycetota bacterium, assembly GCA_963797455.1. Classification (GTDB taxonomy): domain Bacteria; phylum Actinomycetota; class Actinomycetes; order Mycobacteriales; family Jatrophihabitantaceae; genus Jatrophihabitans. The sequence goes on from CAWCPK010000006.1 coordinate 204,309, forward strand.
CCGCCCTCGGGCGGCGATCCGAGCCTGTTGTGGAAACGCTTCGCGCAGGTGGTGGGCCTGGACCCTGACGCCTACGTGCAGCCCGAGAAGGGCGTGAACAGCTCGCTCGGGGCGGCCGAGGTCAGCGTCGTCCGGCAGGTCAACATCGCACTCGGCGGCGACGAGTTCCCGTGGCCGCACTACGACCGGCTGATGAAGTGGTACCTGTCACCGCAGCTGGCGAAGCGCCGTGGCATCCCGATCGATCTTCCGCCGGCCGAGTACGAATGGGCGGTGTCGAAGTCGCAGCAGACGGCGAAGGCGATCGCCGAGGCCGGCTTCGACGTCGTGGGCGATCTCGCCGAGCTGACGCCCACCGCGCGGCCGACCGGGATGGATCCCGACCAGGTACCCGGTGACCTCCAGGCCGCCGTGGGCATCGCGGGGATCGCATCGTTGATCCACCGATTCGCTGAGGGCGGCAGGACGCGCGAGTCGCCGGAACTTCTCGCCAGACTCCACGTGGCGGAGGAGAAGGTGCACGAACACCAGGCCCTCCCGCCGGGCGAACGGATCAAGCGATGCCTCGTCGAACTGGCCGACCAGGTCAGGTGGCTGGGCGTCGTGCATCGCGCTTACCGGAGGGTGCGCCGCGGCCGGCACGCGAATCGCGAAGCGAGGTAGTCGGCCATGTCGCGCCGGCCCATCGGCGCTGGTTCGGTCTACCTGTACATCGGCGAACCGAAAAGCGGCACGACCTATATCCAGCAGGTGCTCTGGAGCAATCGGGTTGAACTCGGCGAACACGGCCTGCTGATACCCGGCGAGCCCATTGCCCATTGGCACGCCGCAGACGACCTCCGACAGGTCGAGACGTCGAGCAACGACCCGTTCGGGCCGGTTGCCGGCGCATGGGACAGGCTTGCCGCCCAGGCGCGCAAGGCGCCGCACAAGGCACTCATCACCCATGAGTTGCTTTCCGCCGTCGATGCCGATCAGGCCGCCCGCGGGATCCGTGCCCTCGGGTCGGCAACCGTCCACGTCATACTGACCGTTCGTGACATCGCGACGCTGCTGCCCGCGGAGTGGCAGGAAACCATCAAGCACGGCAACGCCCGCGGTTGGCAAGACTGGCTATCGGACGTCATCGATCACGAGTCGGGGTCGGCGGATCGGCGTCAGTGGTGGTTCTGGCGGGTGCACGACACGCTGGAGATCCTGCGCACCTGGTCTGCGCTCGTGCCACCCGGACACGTCCACGTCATCACGGTGCCCCCGCGTGGCGCGGACCCGGACCTGCTCTGGACACGGTTCGCCCAGGTCGTCGGTGTCCCTGCGGGCTGCGCTGACCCCGGCCGGGCACGCAGCAACGCCTCCCTCGGGCTGGCAGAGATCGAGTTTCTCCGTCGCCTCAACGCCGCACTGCCGCCGCGGCTGCCCGACTGGTTCTACGCGCGCAACATCAAGGACGGGCTGGCGCACGAAGCGTTCGCCCATCGCGCGGCATCGCCGCTCGACCGGCTGTCGCTGCCGGCCGATCGCAACGTTTGGGCTCGCAAGCAGGCCGAGTCGGTCGTCGACGGCATCCGGGCCGCGGACTACCACGTGGTCGGTGATCTCGACGAGCTGTTGCCCGCAGAGCTGCCTGACCGACGCGGGGATCCGCCCGACGCGAGCGACTCGCGGATGCTCGCGGCGGCGCTGGATGCGATCGTCCATCTGGTCACGCAACTTGCCGACACCCAAGGCGTCAGGTTGGGCGCGAATGCCACACCGGGCGTCGCGAAGCCGCACGGCTGGCTCAAGGAGAGCCTCATTCGGCTGTCGCGGCGCAGCCGCGCCGTGCATCGGTTGCGGCGCTCCTACTGGAACGTGGCCAATGCCGTGAAGTCGATGCGCCGGACCAGCAAGTGGCGGTCGGTCGACGATCGGAACATCGATTGATGAGCCAGCAGCCGGACCCCGCACGCCGTCCAACCGTCTACCTGCACGTCGGCGAGCCCAAGAGCGGCACGACGTTCCTCCAGGAGGTCATGTGGGGTAACCGGGCGGTGCTCGCCCGCCAGGGCGTGCTGCTGCCGGGCCTGCACGCTCAGGATCATTTCCGTGCCAATCAGGATCTGCGCGAGGTCCCGCAGGTATCGGACGACCCGACCGGCTCGTACCGCGGGGAGTGGAATCTGCTCGCGAAGCAGGCGCTGCGCGCCGAGCGTGCCGCGGTGATCTCGCACGAACTGCTGTCCGCCGCGACCGCCGAGCAGGCGCGGCGTGCGCTCGATTCGCTGGACGGCGCCGAGGTGCACGTCATCGTCACCGTGCGCGACTTCGTCAGCCTCCTGCCGGCCGAGTGGCAGGAAACGGTCAAGCACCGCAACACCGGAACCTGGCAGCGCTGGGTCCGCCGGGTCAGGCGCACCGAGAACGCCGACCGGCCGCCGCCGGGACCCTGGTTCTGGCGGGTGCACGACACCCTCGCGGTGCTCCGGCGATGGTCGCAGGGGCTGCCTTCCTCGCACGTGCACGTCATCACCGTTCCGCCGCCGGGATCTCCGCCGGACCTGCTGTGGCGGCGCTTCGCAGCCGTGCTCGGCGTCGACCCGGACAGCGCGGACCTCAGCGCCGCGCGTCCGAACACCTCCATCGGGCTCGCCGAGGCGGAGCTGCTCAGGCGGCTCAACGCCGCGCTCGGGCGAGACACGGTCCCCGACTGGTACTACGCGGTGCACGTCAAGGAACGGCTCGCCCACGAGGTGCTCGCCGCCCGGCCCGTCACGCTGCGCCCGCGACTCGCCCCGCGACAGGCCCGCTGGGCCCACGAGCGTGCCGCGACGGTGGTTGCCGGGTTGGCGAGTTCGGGGGTCGACGTGGTCGGCTCGCTCGACGAACTGATTGCCCCGCCCCTGCCGCCGGCGCGACGCAAGCGGTCCGGCGTGGCACCGCCCGAGGCCGTCCTCGACGCGGCGGTCGAGGCGCTCGCGGCGCTCGTGCGCAACGCGTACGACCCTCCCGACCGCCTCGGCAACGGCGAGGCCGGCACCGCACGGGGCAGCCGCCCGGCCGGCACCACGCGCCTCAAGCGCAGCCTGCGCGACTTCACCAGCAGGCATCCCAGCGTCGGACGACTGCGCGTGCTGGCCTGGCGGCTGAGCGAGCGATCCAGGGCGCGGCGGCACGCCCGGTGACCCGATCACCGGCAGCTTCGCGCCGCGTGGTCGCGGTGCTCGTCACCTACAACCGCCGGACGTTGCTGCTCGAGGCGCTCGACGCCGTCGACACCCAGACCCGGCGGCCGCAAGCCGTCATCGTCGTCGACAACGCGTCGACGGACGGCACCGCCGCGGCGGTCCGTGCCGCGCACCCGGACGTGCGGCTGGTTCGACTGGTTCGCAACACCGGCGGGGCGGGCGGCTTCGCCACCGGGCTCGCCGCGGCGCTGGCCGACGAGGCGGACCTCGTGTGGCTGATGGACGACGACACGATCCCCGAGCCCGGTGCGCTCGCGGCGCTGCTCGCGGCGCGGGAGGAGTATTCCGGCGCGCCACCGGCCGTCGTCGCGAGCCGCGTCATCTGGACCGACGGCCGGGAGCACCCGATGAACACCCCACGCCGCAAGCCGCTCGCCCGCCGCGCCGAGGCGGATCGCGCCGCCGCGATCGGCTGCGTGCCGATCCGCTCGGCGTCGTTCGTCTCGATCATCGTCGACGCCGCCGAGTGCCGCCGGCGCGGTGCACCCGTCGCCGACTACTTCCTGTGGAACGACGACTTCGAGTTCACCACCCGGCTGCTTCGCGGCCGGCCCGGGCTGCTCTGCCCGCAGAGCTTGGTGGTGCACAAGACGAAGACCTTCGGCGCCACCGACGCCGACCCCGGCGAGCGGTTCTTCTACGAGGTGCGCAACAAGATCTGGACGCTCACCCGCAGCCGATCCCTCGCGCCGCTCGAGCGGTTCCTCTACAGCGGGTCGACCGTCCGTCGATGGCTGCGGACGTTCCTGCGATCCGGCGACCGCGCGACGTTGGCCCGCGCATTCGCGCGCGGCGTCGGCGCCGGGCTGCGGCACGGCCCGCGGCCCAACGACGAGGTACTCGACACTCTGCGACGGTAGGGTGCCCGGGTGCACGAACGGCCGACGGTGTTCTTCCACATCGGCGGGCACAAGACGGGTACCACATACCTGCAGAATGTTCTCCGGCGCAACCGCGCGGCGCTGCGCCGGGACGGCATGCTGTTCCCAGGCGACCGGCCCGCCTCCCACGTCTGGGCGAGCCACGATCTGCGCGGGGCCGCATTCAAGGACTACCGCAACCCGCACGTCACCGGTGCGTGGGGACGGCTCGTCGACGAGATCCGGCACTGGAACGGCCCGGCCATCATCGACCACGAGATGTTCTCGCTCGCCCGGAGCCAGCACGTCGCGCGGGCGCTGCGGGACCTCGACTTCGCCGACGTCCACGTCGTGTTCACGGCGCGGGACATGGCCCGCCAGCTGCCCGCTGCCTGGCAAGAGTGGATCAAGAACCGCGACACGCTCAGCTTCGCCCAGTTCCTCGCGGCCGTGCGCAAGCCGAGCGACGAGTCACGCCGGTTCCTGTCGCTGCACGACGTCCCGGCCATCCTGGCCCGCTGGGCGAGGGTGGTTCCCGCGGCGAGCATCCACGTGATCACTGTCCCGCCGCCTGGGGCGGACCCGGGCCTGCTCTGGCAGCGGTTCTGCGCTGTGCTAGGACTCGATCCGGAGCGGTACGACACCTCGGTGACGAGGGCGAACACCTCGCTGGGCGCCGCCGAGGCGGCCGTCCTGCGCCGGCTCAACCTCGAACTGGCTGACCAGCCGATTCCGTGGCCGGCCTACGGAGCCCAGGTGAAACACGGCCTCGCCCCGGAGCTGAGCAAGCGACCGGGCGCCCGGATCTCGCTGCCACCGGATGCCTACGCCTGGGCGCTCGCCTGGGCCAACCAGGCCGTGGCCGACCTCGCGGCCGCCGGCTACGACGTCACCGGCGATCTCGCCGAGCTCATCCCTTCGGCCCGCCCGTCGGGTCTGGATCCCGACGACGTCGACGCCGAAGCCCAGGCCGCGGCCGCCATCGCCGGCATGGCGGCGCTGCTCCGGCTGCCGGCCGCCAGGTCCACCCGCCCGAGGCGGGCGCGGCGCGGCCGGCCGGCCGGCACGGACCGCGCGCTGCCCGACGTCGCGGCCACCGCGCGAGCAAAGCAGCGCGCGGTCGAGCTCGCCGGCCGGGTGCGATGGCTCGGCGCGCTGCTCAGCGGTTACCGACGGCTGCGACACCACCGCCAACATCGCCGACGGAGATAGCAGGCTCCGTGGCCGGTCACCGCGCAACGGTGCCCGCCCGGTGGGCGAGCGGCCCCATCGCTGGTAGGACAAGGACGTGGACATCTTCGACACCGCACGTCAGCTCGTCCGGCGCGCCGGACACGAGGCCGGCTACGCGGCGACCCTGCTGCAGGCACGCGGCGCCGGAGTGGCGCTGACGCCGCCGCACCGGCTGCTCGGCACGCTGCGCGATCTCGAGGCCTACGGCCCGGCGGGAGCCGCGGTGTCGCTGGCGGCGGCGGGGTTCGGCGATCGCCCGGCGCTCGTCGACGAGCTCGGGTCGCTGACCTTCGCCGACCTCGACCGGCGCAGCACCACGCTCGCCAACGCGCTGCGCCGGCGTGGGTTCAATCCGCACGACGGGCTCGGCATCCTCGCCCGCAACCACCGCGGGCTGTTCGAGTCCATCCTCGCCGGCGCCAAGCTCGGCGCCCGCACGCTGCTGCTCAACACCGACTTCGCCGCCCCGCAACTCGCCGACGTCTGCGAGCGCGAGGACGTCCAGGCACTGATCCACGACGAGGAGTTCACGGCCATCGCCGATGCCGTCGAGCCGACCGGCGGCAAGTACGTCGCGTGGCACGACGGCGAGACGCACGAGGACACCCTCGAAGGGCTGATCCGGAGCGGGGCGACGTCGCGCCCCCCGCGACCGACGTCCAAGCAGCGCATCGTCCTGCTGACCAGCGGCACCACCGGCACCCCGAAGGGCGCCCCGCGCGATCTCGCGCTGTCGCTCGCGCTGCCCGGCGGGTACCTGTCCAAGATCCCGCTGCGTTCGGGACGGACGGTCGTGCTCGCGGCGCCGGCGTTCCACGCGTGGGGGCTGCTGAGCTCGATGATCGCGATCGGCCTGGGGAACACGCTCGTCGTCGCGCGCCGGGCGACGCCGGACTGGACGCTCGACGCGCTGGCGAAGCAGCACGCCGACGCCCTGATAACCGTGCCGATCCTGCTGGCCCGGCTGATCGACCTCGGCGCCGACGAGATCGCATCGCGCGACCTCGGCGCGCTGCGGGTGGTCGCGGTCTCCGGCTCGGCGCTGTCGGCCGAGCTCGCGACCCGCACGATGGATCTCCTCGGCGACATCGTCTACAACCTCTACGGCTCGACCGAGGTCGCGTACGCGACGATCGCCACCCCCGAGGACATGCGCGCCGCGCCGGGCACCGTCGGCAGGCCCCCGCACGGCACGACCATCAGGCTGCTCGACTCGTACGGCAATTCGGTGTCGCAGGGGGAGTCCGGGCGGATCTTCGTCGGCAGCTCGATGCAGTTCGAGGGCTACACCGGAGGTGGCAACAAGGAGGTCGTCTCCGGTCTGATGTCCACCGGCGACATCGGCCATTTCGACGGCGCAGGGCGGCTGTTCGTCGACGGCCGCGACGACGACATGATCGTGTCGGGCGGTGAGAACGTCTTCCCCGCCGAGGTCGAGGACCTGCTGGGCCGCTACGCCGGCGTCCAGGAGGTCGCCGTCATCGGCGTCGACGACGAGACGTACGGCAAGCGGCTGCGGGCCTACGTAGTGCGGGCCCGTGGCGCCGACCTCGACGAGCAGACCTTGAAGGACCACGTGAAGGGCAACCTCGCCCGGTACAAGGTGCCGCGCGAGATCGTGTTCATCGACGAGCTGCCCCGCAACCCGGCCGGCAAGGTCGTGAAGCGTGCCCTCCCGCACACCGACTAGTTGATCTTGTGCGGCCTGGCACCGCCCAGCGCGGGTGGGCGCACAAGATCAGCTCACGTTGTGGATCTTGTGCGGCGTAGCACGCTCCACCGCTGGTCGCCGCACAAGATCAGCTCACGTTGTGGATCTTGTGCGGGTCATTCCACCTCCAGCGCCAGCAGGATCTCGTCGGTCACCTCGTCCTCGTGCTGGTCGGCGTTGACGATGTGCAGCAGGCCGCGTTTGCGGTAGTAGTCGACGAGTGGGCGGGTGGCCTCGTCGAAGACCCCCAGCCGGTGAGTGACGGTCTCGAGGCTGTCGTCCGCGCGGCCCTCGATCTCGGCGCGGGCGAGGATGCGGCGGATGAGCTCCTCGCGCGGCGCGTCGAGGTAGATGACCGCGTCCGGACCGGCGTCGGCGAGCTCGGCCAGCTTGCGGGCCTCGAGCGCCTGGTCGACCGACCGCGGAAATCCGTCCAGAAGGTAGCCGTTCGCCTCGGACGCCGCCAGCACCCGCGGCATGAGCAGGCTGATGATTACCGTGTCCGGGACGAGTTCGCCCTTGCGCATCATCTCGGCGACCTGGTTGCCCAGCGGCGTCGCGTTGTCCACCTCCGCGCGCAAGAGGTCGCCCGCGGCGAGGTGCTCGAGGCCGAGCCGCTGCGCCAGACGTTCACCTTGGGTTCCCTTGCCCGACCCCGGCGGGCCGATCAGCAGCACGTTCATGCCCGCAACCCTTGCAGCTAGGGACCGCGCCCGCGACCAAGGGGCCGGTATGTAATGCTCCACACAAACCAGCCCCAACCGGGAGGAACCCCGTGCGCCCATCCCCCGTCCGCACCGCCCTTGCCCTGGCGGGAGCAGCAGGCATAGCCATCGCCACCGCCGCGATCAGCAGCGGCGCCGATGCCACTCCCTCAACCACCCTCGTCATCAGCGAGGTGTACGGCGGCGGCGGCAACAGTGGCGCAGCGCTCAAGAACGACTTCATCGAACTGCAGAACGTCGGCGGACCGGCCGCCGGCCTCACCGGCTTCTCGGTGCAGTACGCACCGGCCAGCGCGAGCAGTTGGCAGGTCACGACGCTGAGCGGATCGGCGCCGACCGGCGGGCACTTCCTCATCGGCGAGGCGTCCGGTGGCGCGACCGGCGGCGATCTCCCCGCCCCGGACAACACCGGCACGATCAACATGAGTGCCTCGGCGGGCACGGTCGCGCTCGTGCATTCGACCTCTGCGCTGACCTGCCATACCGCAGCCGACTGCGCCGCCGACCCGTCGATCGTCGACCTGGTCGGGTACGGCCCGACCGCGACGGTCCGCGAGGGCAACCCGGCGCCGGCCGCCTCGAACACGCTGTCGGTGCAGCGGGCGACGAGCGGCGCGGACACCGACGACAACTCCGCCGACTTCGCCGCGGCCGCCCCGACGCCGACCCCGTCCGGAACGTCGGGCGGTGGCGGCGGCGAACCCGGCCCGCTGCGCATCCACGACATCCAGGGGACGTCGTGGCTCTCGCCGCAGACCGGCAACACCGTCACCAACGTGCCGGGCATCGTCACGGCCCTGCGCACCGCGTCCAGCCGCGGCTTCTGGATGCAGGACCCGACCGCCGACGACAACCTCACCACCAGTGAGGGCATCTTCGTGTTCACCAGCTCGGCGCCCGGTGTCGCAGTGGGTGACTCGGTGCTGGTTTCGGGCAAGGTCAGCGATTTCTACCCGCTGGGCAGCGGCGAGTCGCTGAGTTCGACGTCGAACCTGTCGATCACCGAGATCGGCACGCCCCAGGTCTCCATCCTGACGCACGACAACCCGCTGCCCACGCCGATCGTGCTCGCGCCGGACACGGTGCCGGACACCTACGCACCCGACCTCGGCGGCGGCAACATCGAGTCGACGCCGATCACCCCAGACCGGTCTGCGCTCGACTTCTACGAGTCGATCGAGGGCATGCGCGTCGAGGTCGACGACGCACGGGTGGTGGGACCATCCAACTCGTTCGGCGAGCAGTACGTCACGACGAAGCCGGCGAGCGCAGCCACCTACCGGGGCGGTGCCGAGCTGCTCGGCGAGAACCGGATCCCGGCCGGCCGGCTGGAGATCGCCACCCTCGACGGCTCGACGCTGGACCTCGACGTCGGCGACGTCCTGCAGGGCGCCACCGTCGGCCCGCTCAGTTGGTCGAACTTCGGCGGGTACCTGCTCGAGGCGAGCACGCTCGGTACCGTCCAGCACAACGACCTCGCACCGGTCGCCGCGCACCCCGGCACACGCAAGCAGCTGTCCATCGCCACGTACAACGTCGAGAACCTTGCACCTGCCGACTCGGCGGCGAAGTACGCCGCGCTCGCACAAGGCGTGGTGACTAACCTTGCGTCGCCGGACATCGTCGCCCTCGAGGAGATCCAGGACAACACCGGCGCGACCGACGACGGCGTTGTCGCGGCCGACCAGACGCTGACCAAGTTCACGGCTGCGATCGGCGCGGCCGGTGGGCCGGCCTACCGGTGGCAGGAGATCGATCCGGTCAACGACACGGACGGCGGACAGCCCGGCGGCAACATCCGGGTGGCGTTCCTGTTCAACCCGGCGCGTGTCCGGTTCGTAGCCACGGGGCCGGCGGGCGTCGACCGTTCCACCACCGGTACACAGGTGACCGTCGTGCACGGCCGGGCCGCGCTCACCCTCTCCCCGGGTCGCATCGACCCCACCAACCCGGTGTGGACGTCGAGCCGCAAGCCGCTCGCTGGCATGTTCCGCTTCAACCACCACGACGTCGTGGTCATCGCCAACCACTTCGATGCCAAGCTCGGCGACCAGAACGCGGACGGCCGCTTCCAGTACCCGGCGCAGTCGTCCGCTGTGCAGCGGGCCGGACAGGCGCAGGTGCTGCACGACTTCGTCGCCGGCATCCTGCGGGCCGACCGCAACGCGAAGGTGGTCGTCGTGGGTGACCTGAACGACTACCAGTTCAGCCCCGCGCTCGCGTCGTTGAAGACCGGCAGGGCGGACGGCAGCGGCCCGTCGATCCTGACGGACCTGATCACGACGCTGCCGGTGGATCAGCGCTACACCTACGTGTTCAACGGGGTGTCACAGGTGCTGGATCACATCCTGATCTCGCCGAGGATCAGCGGCGTCAGCTATCAGGTCGTGCACGTGAACTCCGAGTACCACGACCAGGTGAGCGATCACGATCCGCAGGTCGTGGACATCACGCCGTAGGCCGCTGCGCGGCACCCCACGCCACCCGGTCGAGGTGGGTGGCTGGGGTGGGCCGCGAGCGGGCTCAGCAGCGCTGCCCCCGAAAGCGGGTTCAGCAGCGCTGCCATCACGCTCCGTGAGCAGTGCGGGTGGGTCGTGGCGCGCGGCTCGGCCGGCGCACGGTGTCGCCCTCGCGCCTCCTTGGGCAGCGACCTGCAGGCGTCGACGCGGGTCGCCTGGCCGGTCGGCCCGGATGACCGGGAGCCGATACCCCCCGAACGGTGGATCTCCTGCACGCGCGGCAGGTCCGTAATGCACGATATGCCGGATGTTTGAACCCGATTTACGGATGCCTTGTGAACTACAGAGAAGTAGTTCATTTCTTTACCTTGACTTCACAGCAGCTGGCGTCCATGCTAGTTCTCGACAGCGAAGCAACGGCCACCAAAGTTACGGTGGGTAACCGGCGCCAAGCAGTTGGTCGGTTCGAACCGGTGAATCCCCCGCTCACCGGAGAGTATCGATGGGTACGACGTTCGGTCCGGTGAATCCCCCGCTCATCGGAACGGATGTCATCGCCTAAGGAAGCCTCCGGTGGATCCCCCGCCCACCGGAGGCTTCCTGGCGTTGACGGTGCGGCAGTCGGTCAGCGAGGTTGCCGGCCGCGGCGCTGCGCCGCACGGACGGCTGCCGCGCTGGGCGCGGGCTTGTCCCCGCGCCGCTTCGCCGCCCGGACCGCACCCGCGCCCGTTGCCGGCTTGTCCTTGGCCCGCCCGCGCGTCTGCTCGGTTTCCGGCGCCGCGGTCGGAGTCTCGGTCTCGTCCTCGGCAACCCCGTTTTCGCGGCGGATGGTCACCTTCCCGGACTCGAGGTCGATGCGCTTGCCACCGGAGCTGTCGCCGATCTCCTCACGGGTGGACTGCAGCCGACGCTTCTCTTCATCCATGTGCCGCTTGGCAGGATTGAAGAGGGTGTCGAGACCCCACTGCGTCATACCTAAGAGATTACGTCCTTCGGAGGGTCATGCAGCCGCGGTGGCCGAGGCGGTAAGTGACTCGTAGCCTCGACTCATGCTGTTCTCCCGCCAGAAGACCCACCTCATCGAGCCCGAGCGCGCGCTGCGCGGCCGCGACCACTACGACTTCCCCGTGCCGGACACGCACTTCGTCACCGGCCGGCCGATCAAGGCGCCGTTCCCAGACGGGTACCAGCAGGCCGTGTTCGGGCTGGGCTGCTTCTGGGGCGCGGAGGAGATCTTCTGGCAGGAGCCGGGCGTCTGGACCACTGCCGTCGGCTACACCGGCGGGTACACCTCACACCCGGACTACGAGGAGGTGTGCTCGGGGATGACCGGGCACACCGAGGCCGTCCTCGTCGTCTTCGACCCGGACGAGACCACCTACGCGGCGATCGTCGCGAAGTTCTTCGAGGTGCACGACCCGACGCAGGGCATGCGCCAGGGCAACGACGTCGGCACGCAATACCGCTCGGGCATCTACTACACCGACGACGGGCAGCGGGCCGTCGCCGAGCAGGCGAAGAGGGTGTTCGCGGCCAAGCTGGCCGAGCTCGGCTACGGCACGGTGACCACCGAGATCGTCCCGCTGGCCGAGTTCTACTACGCCGAGGGCTACCACCAGCAGTACCTCGCCAAGAACCCGAACGGCTACCGCTGCCACAGCACGACGGGCGTCGCGTTCCCCCTCGACCAGCTCTGAGTGGCGCGCCGACCGTCGTAGGCTGGCGCGGTGCCGGAACTGCCTGAGGTAGCAGCGCTCGCCACGTTCCTGCGCGAGCGCGCCGTCGGACGCACCGTCGTGCGCGCGGACGTCGCCGCGATCAACGCGGTGAAGACGTTCGACCCGCCGCTGTCGGCCCTCGGCGGTGCCGAGATCACCGGCGCGACCCGGCACGGCAAGTTCCTCGACCTCGACGTCAGCGGCCTGCACCTGATCACGCACCTGTCCCGTGCCGGCTGGCTGCAGTGGCGCGAGTCGCTGCCGCCCGCACCGCCCCGTCCCGGCGGCAAGGGCCCCATCGCGTTCCGCCTGCACCTCGCTCCCGAACTGCCCGGCGGGCCGGTGTCCGGCTTCGACCTGACCGAGGCGGGGACCCAGAAGCGGCTCGCGGTCTACCTCGTCCACGACCCGCTCGAGGTGCCGGGCATCGCGCGGCTCGGGCCGGACGCGTTGGCCGTCTCGCGCGACGAGCTCGCGCAGCTGCTGGCTGCGCAGCGCGCGCAGGTCAAGCGGGCCATCACCGCTCAGTCGGTGCTGGCCGGCATCGGCAACGCCTACTCGGACGAGATCCTGCACACCGCCAGGCTGTCGCCGTTCAAGCTCGCCGCCAACCTCACCGAGGACGAGGTGAGCCGGCTGCACGAGGCCATCGGCAGCGTGCTGAACGACGCCGTCACGCGATCGGTCGGGCAGAAGGTGGCGACGCTGAAGTCGGAGAAGCGCAGCGGCCTTCGGGTGCACGCCCGCACCGGCCTGCCCTGCCCGGTGTGCGGCGACACGGTGCGTGAGGTGTCCTTCGCCGACCGCTCGTTCCAGTACTGCCCGACGTGTCAGACCGAGGGCCGCGAGCTCGCCGACCGCCGGCTGTCGAAACTCATCAAGTAGCCCCATCGCGTCGTGATCGTGCACGAACGCGCCCCATCGGGGAGGTTTGTGCATGATCATCGCTAGGGTCAGCTCACCTCGATGTCGGCACGCCGTCACCACCACGTCATCGTGACGGAGGACGATGGAACTGTGAGACCGCGCGTTTCGCGTACCGCCGTCGTGCCGCCGACCCGGCCGATGCTCGTGGCGCACCGCGGCGCGTCCTCCTCGGTCGCCGAACACACGCTCGCCGCGTACGAGGCCGCGATCACGTCCGGGGCCGACGCTCTCGAGTGCGACGTGCGGCTCACCCGCGACGGGCACCTCATCTGCGTGCACGACCGCACCATCAACCGCACCTCCAGCGGACGGGGCGTGGTCAGCGAGCTCGACCTGCCGGTCCTCGAGCGGCTCGACTTCTCTTCCTGGCACGGCGACCTGCCGACCTCGGCTGACCAGCTGCTCGCCGATTCGCCGTACCACGACGGCGTGGATCCCGACCGCGTCGAGCACGGCGGCGGAGTGCTCACCCTCGACGTGCTCTTGCAGCTCGTCCACGACGCCGACCGCGAGGTGCGGCTGCTCATCGAGACCAAGCACCCGACCCGCTACGCCGGACTCGTCGAGAAGACGCTCGTCGAAGAACTCGCGCGGTTCGGCTGGGCCGGCCGCACGGGTCCGCCGCTGACCCTCCGCGAGCCACCTGCCATGGACAACCGGGTGCTGGTCATGAGTTTCGCGCCGACCGCGGTGCGCCGGATCCGGCTGCTCGCGCCCGACATCCCGACCGTCCTGCTCCTCGACCGGCTGATGCCGCAGCGGCGCGCCGGGATCTTGCCGGTCGGCGTGCCGATCGCCGGGCCCGGGCTGCACGTGCTGCACGCCGATCCCGACTTCGTCGCCCGGGCCCACGCGCGCGGCCATCTTGTCTACGTGTGGACGGTCGACGAGCCGGAGGACGTCGAGTTCGTCCTCGGCCTGGGCGTGGACACCATCATCACCGACCATCCCCTCGAGGTCAGGGCACAGCTCGACGCGAGGTAGCACCGTGTTTCCCGTCGGCGGCGTTCGGGAAGGACTCTCTGAAGGGGCCTATTCCAGGGAGGAGGCCCGGGCGTGGGGGTGCTTGCGGTTGCTCACGACCCGGCCAGTGCCGCCGTCGTGCGCCGCTCCCTTTCCGCGGACCTCGTCCGCCGCGGTGTCGACCAGGAGTGCATCGCCGACGTCGTACTCGTCGCGAGCGAATTGGTGGGCAACGCCGTGACGCACGCGCCGGCCCGCGCCGATGCCGCGCTCGACATCAGCTGGGACGTCGAGCCGGACTGCGTCGTCGTCCGGGTCCTGGACGGCAGCCCCGAGCTGCCACGTCGTCGCACGACGGACGACACGGACACCCGTGGCCGCGGCCTGTTCATCGTCGCCGCGCTCGCCCGTGACTGGGGCGTGCGCCGAACCGACCACGGCAAGCAGGTGTGGGCCCGAGTCCCGTTCGCCCGCTGACCTCGCGAAGTTGTCCCGGCTTCGTCGCGCTATAGCCGGGCGAAGCCGGGACAACTCGAGGAAGTTCAGCTGGGCAGGCCGCGCAGGACGCGCAGGGCGACGGAGAGGGTGGCGAGATCGGCGACGTCGCGGTCCAGGGCGGCCCGCACCGTCGAGCGCGCCCGCTCGACCCGCTCGGCGTTGCGCTCGCATCCCACGCATCGATCCGCTCGTCGGCGCCGAGGTCGTCGTCGGTCGCGGACAGCACCGCCGTCGTGATCGCCGAGAGCACCGCGTAGACGTCGTGGCGTGCCGCCGAGCGCGCGAGCGTCGACCAGCGGTCGTCGCGCGGCAGCAACGTGACGCGGGTCAGCAGTCTCGTCGATGCTGAACCGCTCGGAGACCGCGTAGTGCAGCTCGGCGACGACCTGCGGGTCGTGCCCGGTGGTCTCCGCGATCTCGACGACGTCGAGCAGCAAGAAGGCACTGAGCAGCTCCGCCAACCGCAGCGCCAGCTCGCGGGGCAGGCCCAGCGAGACGAGCTTGTCGGCGTCGTCGAACAGCGCCTGCCGCTCGGCGCCGCGCATGAGGTCCGGGCACCGCGGGCCGCAGATCGTGACGACCCTGCGGTATCGGTCGATCTCCGCTGCGACGTCGGAGATCGGGAACCGGACGTCGACGAGCCAGCGCGTCGCCCGGTCGATCAGCCGGCGCATCTCCTGGTAGCCCGCGTGCTGCGCCGCGGTCGGCACGTCGTTGTCCAGCGCCTCGATCGAGCTCCACAACGACGGCAAGTTGAACACCGCACGCACGACACTGTAGGCGCGCGCGATCTCGCCGATCTCCGCGCCGGTCTCCTCCATCGGCCCGGTGCACGAAGGTCGTCCCGCCGCGGTTGATCATGTCGTTGACGACGACGGTCGTGATGATCTCGCGGCGCAGCGGGTGATACGGCAGGTCGTCGGCGAACCGCTTCGCGATGGCCGGCGGGAAGTAGCCGGCCAGCACCTGCTGGAACCACGGGTCGTCGGGCAGCGTGGAGTCCTCGATCTCATGGGTCAACGTCATCTTCGAGTACGCGACGAGCACCGCGTTCTCCGGCGAGAAGAGCCCGACACCCTCGGACTCGCGGCGCGCGATCTCGGCGTCGTCGGGCAGGAACTCCAGCTCCCGGTCGAGCTCCCCGTCGGCCTCGAGGGTCTGCATGAACCGCTGGTGCACCGACGACCAGCGCAGGGCTCAGTTTGCGGGCCATGCCGAGCAGAACGTTCTGGTCGTAGTTGTGCCGCAGCACGTGCCGGGCGACGTCCTCGGTGGCCCCGGCGAGCAGGTCGTTGCGCTCGTCGCGGGTGATCGACCCGGAGGCGACGGCGCGGTCGAGCAGGATCTTCAGGTTCACCTCGTGGTCGGACGTGTCGACGCCGGCCGAGTTGTCGATCGCGTCGGTGTTGATCCGCCCGCCGTGTCGCGCGAACTCGATCCGGCCGAGCTGGGTGAAGCCGAGGTTGCCGCCTTCGCCGACCACCCTGCAGCGCAGCTCGTCCGCGTCGGCGCGCACCGGGTCGTTGGACTTGTCGCCGACCGCGACGTGCGTCTCGGCGGACGCCTTCACGTAGGTGCCGATCCCGCCGTTCCAGAGCAGGTCGACGGGGGCGAGCAGGATCGCGTGGATCAGCTCGTTGGGGGTCAGCTTCGTGACGCCGACCGGGATCTCGAGCGCTGCCGCGACCTCGTGGCTGATCGGGACCGCCTTGAGGGTCCGGGCAAAGACCCCGCCGCCCTCGGACAGCTTCGCCGGGTCGTAGTCGGCCCACGAGGAACGGGCCATGTCGAACAGCCGTCGCCGCTCGGCAACCGAGGTCAGCGCGGACGGATTCGGGTCGAGGAAGATGTGCCGGTGGTCGAACGCGGCGATCAGCCGGATGTGCTCGGAGAGCAGCGCGCCGTTGCCGAACACGTCCCCGGACATGTCGCCGATGCCCACGACGGTGAAGTCCTCCGTCTGGATGTCGACGCCGAGCTCGCGGAAGTGGTACTTGACCGACTCCCACGCGCCGCGGGCGGTGATGCCCATCGCCTTGTGGTCGTAGCCGACCGAGCCGCCGGACGCGAACGCGTCACCGAGCCAGAAGCCGTAGTCGATTGCGATGCCGTTCGCGATGTCGCTGAACGTCGAAGTGCCCTTGTCTGCGGCGACGACGAGGTACGGGTCGTCGACGTCGTAGCGGCGGGTCTGTGGCGGCGCAACGATCTGCTGGACGCCGTCCGGGGCGGCCACCAGGTTGTCGGTGAGGTCGAGCAGGCAGGAGATGAACGTCCGGTAGCAGGCGATGCCCTCGGCCAGCCAGGCATCCCGGTCCACGGACGGATCCGGTAGCCGCTTGGCCACGAAACCGCCCTTGGCGCCGGTCGGGACGATGACCGCGTTCTTCACCATCTGCGCCTTGACCAGCCCGAGGACCTCGGTGCGGAAGTCCTCACGCCGATCCGACCAGCGCAGCCCGCCACGCGCAACCGGACCGAAGCGCAGGTGCACGCCCTCGACTCGTGGCGAGTAGACCCATATCTCGAAGCGCGGCCGGGGTTCGGGAAGCTCGGGAATCTGACGCGGGTCGAGCTTGACCGCGACCGCGGCGCGGCGTTCGCCAGTGCGCGGAGCTTGCGACCCGTGGGTGTAAGGGTCGTCGGTTCGGTAGGCGTTGGTGCGCAGGGTGGCGCTCACCAGGCCGAGCAGCGAGCGCAGGATGCGGTCCTGGTCGAGGCTCGCGACGCCGGCAAGCATTGCCTCGATCGCGTCGACCCGGCTCGTCTGGCCGTCGACCAGTGGCGCCTCGTGCTCGCGGGCGGGATCGAACCGTGACTCGAACAGTTCGACGATCGCCTCCGCGATGGGCGCGTTGTCGATGAGTGCCTGCTCGATGTAGCCCTGGCTGAAGGTCGTCCCGACCTGCCGCAGGTACTTCGCGTAGGTGCGCAGGATGTTCGCCTGCCACCACGTGAGGTTGCTGCGCACGACGAGCGCGTTGAAGCCGTCCTGCTCGACCTGGTCGAGCCACAACAGCCGGACCGCGTCGATGAAGTTGTGCGCACGGGTCTCGTCGAGCGAACAGCCGGGGGGCAGCCGCAGGCCGAAGTCATAGATCCACAGCACTTCGCCGTCCGGCACATCGATCTCGTACGGACGCTCGTCGAGGACCTCGATGCCCATCTGCGCGAAGATCGGCAGCGCGCGCGCGAGGGAGACCGCGTGCCCGGTGCGGAAGACCTTCAGCCGGCTGTCGGCCTCGTCGTCGCCCTCGGGTGTGTAGAGGTCGAACCCGAGTCCGTTCTCGGTGGGCAAGGCGTCCAGCCGGAGGAGGTCCCGGACGGCGATGACGGCGTCGAAGTCCTCCTTGTACGCCTCGGGCAGCGCGTGGTCGTACTTGCGCAGCACATGTTTCGCGTGGTCCTCTCCGACGGCACCGACGAGCTGGTCCTGGAAGTCGTCGCTCCAGCGCCGGATGGCCTTCGCGACCTCCTCCTCGACGACGCGGCGCTCCGGCGACGGCGGCTGGGTGCCAGGACGCACGGCGATGAGCAGCTGCATGCGCGCGAGGTTCAGCTCGACGATCCGGTCGTCGCGCCCGATCACCTCACCCGGCCAGTACCGGCTGATGACGCTCGTGACGCGCCGGCGGGTCTCCGGGCCGAACCGGTCGGCCGGGAAATACACGAGAACGCCGACGAAGTCGCGGTTGAGATGGGTGCGCGCGAAGACGCCCACCGTGTGGTGCTCGGCCCGATCGACGACCAGCTGGGCGAGGCGCAGGAGATCGGTCGTCGGCGCTTCGAGCAGCTCGTCGCGCGGCAGCGTGCGCAGCGCGGCCAACAGTCGTCGGCCGGTGTGGCTCTCGGCACGTACGCCGGAGCGCAGCAGGATCTCGGCGATCCGGCGGCGCACCACCGGCACCCGCCCGACCGTCCCGTCCTCGGCATTGGTGATCAGGCCGAGGAAGACGTGGATCATCTGCCCCGCACCGGCGGCGGGCGTGACCACCGTGACGCAGTCGTAGTGGGCCGAGCGGCGGACGGTGGACACCAGCGGAGACTTGAAGATGACCAGCGGTGCGCCGCTGCGGTACGCGGGCAGCAGCTCGAGCGGCGAGATCTGCGCGGTGCCGCGCAGGACGCCCTCGGCGTCCTCGTCCTGGGAGCGGGCCCGTGGGCTGGCCAGCTCGTTCGCCGAGTACGCGGCGTGGCCGAGGATCATGTAGTTGCCGTCGGCGAGCCAGCGCAGCAGCTCGCCCGCCTCCTCGCTGGTCTCGCGATCGAACTGCCCGGGGTCGGCGGTGAGGCGGTCGGCCAGCTCGCGGATCAGGTGGTACATGTGCGGCGCGTCGGCGACGGCGTACAGCACGTCGTCGAGGACCCGGTCGAGGTCGGCGGCGAGCCGGTCCTGGTCTTCGCCCGGTACGAGGTCGAGCTCCATGTGCACCCAGGACTCGACCATCGCACCGTCCGGCACGTCGGCGTTGTCGTCGACGTCGTAGATCCGCGTCATGGTGCCGCCACCGTCGCGGACCACCACGATCTGCGGGTGGAGGACGCGCTCGGGCGGCCGGGCGGCGCGCTCGAGCTCGGCCCACAGCGACTCGACGATGTACGGCGCGTCCCCGGACACGATGTCGACGGCAGTGGTCTCGCCGTCCATGTCGCTGACCCGCAGGAGCGTCTGGCCCCATGGCCGCACCAACCCGAAGGCGAGGGCGCCACGGGCCAGCTCGGTGAGCGCGTCCGCGGGGCGGCCCGGGAGCTGGCTGCCGGCGTGCGCGAGGTAGCGCCGCGCGAAGACTGCGGAGTCGACCACCCCGGTACCGGTATCGGTGCCGGCGTGCGTGTCAGTCATTGTTCTAGGTTCACCTCGTCGTGACGGCGCGAAATGGACGCCACGTCCCATCCTGGCACTCTCTGCGCCCGTATGCGTCGCGGGGCAGGATGGCGCCATGGACCCAGTGCCGCACCGCCCGCTGCCCACCAGCGCCTCCTACGGAATCACCGTGCGGCTCTACGCGCGCCCGTCGCCGTCGGTTGTGGGGGAGCTGGCGACCGCCGTGGGCATGGCCGGTGGGCTCGTCACCGCGATCGACGTGAGCGACTCGCGCCCTGACCGGATCACTGTCGACGTCACGTGCTCGGCGGTGAACGGCGAGCATGCGGCCGAGATCGTCGAGGCGATGCGCTCGGTCGACGGCGTGGAGGTGCACCGGGTCAGCGACCGGACGTTCCTGCTGCACCTGGGCGGCAAGATCTCCGTCGAGTCGAAGGTGCCGCTGCGCACCCGCGACGACCTGTCGATGGCCTACACGCCGGGTGTCGGCCGGGTGGCGCTCGCGCTCGCGCAGCATCCGGAGGACGTCGCCAAGCTGACCGTGAAGGGCAACGCGGTCGCGGTGGTGACCGACGGGTCGGCGGTGCTCGGGCTGGGGAACCTCGGGCCGGGCGCCGCGCTACCGGTGATGGAGGGCAAGGCCGCGCTGTTCAAGCGGTTCGGTGACATCGACGCGTGGCCGATCTGCCTGGCCACCCAGGACGTCGACGAGATCGTGCGGGTGGTCCAGGCGATCTCACCCGGTTTCGGCGGCATCAACCTGGAGGACATCTCGGCACCACGTTGCTTCGAGGTCGAGGCGCGGCTGCGTGAACTGCTGGACATCCCGGTGTTCCACGACGACCAGCACGGCACCGCGATCGTGGTGTCGGCGGCACTGAAGAACGCCCTGCGCTGCGTGTCGAAGTCGCTCGACACGGCACGCATCGTGGTCGCCGGCGGCGGGGCGGCCGGCACCGCGATCGTCACCTTGCTGCTGGCAGCCGGCGCGTCGCACGTGCTCGTCTGGGATCGCGAGGGCATCCTCGCCCCGGCCGACCCGCGGCTCAACGCGGCCAAGCGCACGCTGGCCGAGCAGACGAACCCCGAGGGCTTGACCGGGGAGCTGCACGACGCGCTGCGCGGCGCCGACGTGTTCATCGGCGTGAGCGCCCCAGGCGTGCTCGACGCGGCGTGGATCGCCGACATGGCGCCCGATCCGGTCATCTTCGCGCTGGCCAACCCCGACCCGGAGGTGGACGTCGACGCCGCACAGAAGCTGGCGGCCGTCGTGGCGACCGGACGCTCGGACTACCCGAACCAGATCAACAACGTGCTCGCGTTCCCGGGGGTGTTCCGCGGCCTGCTCGACGCACGCGCTACCGAGGTGAACGTCGCGATGCTGCTCTCGGCCGCCGACGCACTCGCCGGCTGCGTCTCCGACGACCAGCTCAACGCCACCTACATCGTGCCGTCGGTGTTCGACCCGGCGGTTGCGAAGGCCGTGGCGGCGGCCGTCCGGGACGCTGCCGGAACCTCGCGCTAGTCCCATCGCGTCCCTTCCTGCACATGGGCTGAAGGGACGGGCGTCATGCGGCGACGGGCGTACGTGGCAGCGGGGATCCTGGCGGTGTTGGCGGTCGGCGGGTGTTCGCAATCGTCAGGCGGCAAGTCCAGTGCGGGCGGCGCGGTGTCCAACGGGGGTGCGATCGCCCGGCCCGCTGTTGGCGGTCTCCCAGCGGACAAACCCGCCGGCGGCGCCGCCGGCGATGCCACGGATAGCGGCACGGTTTCCGGCCGGTCCGGTACCGCCAATAGCGTGGCCAAGACGCTGCCGCTCGACGACGGCACGTACAAGATCCGCACCGCACAGCTGACGGTTGCGGTGCCGGGCGCGCGCAACGTCGCCGCGAAGGCGGACGGGGCCATCACCATCGCCGAACAGGCCGGTGGCGAGGTCGACTCCGACAACCGCACGAGCGGCCCGCGCGCCTCCGCGACGATGCAACTGCGGGTGCCTCCGGACGAGCTGACGACGACGCTGAGCGCGCTCGGCAAGCTCGGCGTGGAGAAGTCCCGGGAGCTGTCGACGACCGACGTCACGCAGAAGGTCGCCGACGTGACCTCGCGGGTGACCAGCGCGCAGGAGTCGATCGCCCGGCTGCGCGCGCTGTATGCACATGCCACGAGGGTCGCGGTCATCATCCAGATCGAGAGTGAGCTGAACAGCCGCGAAGCGGATCTCGAGTCACTCGAGGCGCAGCAGCGCTCGCTGTCCCGTCAGACGTCGATGGCGACGATCACGCTCTCGCTCGTGACCGCGGCGAAGCAAGCCGCTCCGCCCGCGAAGCCTGCGAAGAAGCGCGGCGGCTTCCTCGGCGCGGTCGAGCGGGGGTGGCACGGCTTTGCGGCCACGGCTCTCTGGGTCGCCGAAGCGATCGGCACCATCCTGCCGTTCCTGGTGCTCCTGCTCGTCGTCGCGCTCGGCGCCCGGCTGCTGTGGCCGCGGCTGCCGCACCGGCACGCCCGCACGCCGGCACCCTCCCCGTCCGAGTAAGGCGTGAATACCCGCTCCACCACCCGTGGGGGTGGTGAAGGGGGTGTTCATCGCTAGTTCGGCACGGGGGTCAGAGTGGTGGGGTCAAGGTGGTGGGGCCAGCTCGGCGGCGGCAGCGAGCAAGCGGTCGTTCTCGTCGGGCGAGCCCACCGTCACCCGCGCGCCTGCGCCGGCGAACGGGCGCACGATCACCTGCCGCTGCTCGCAGCCGGCGGCCCAGTCGACGGTCGCGTCGCCGAGTGGCAGCCAGACGAAGTTGGCCTGGCTCGGTGGCACCTCGTAGCCGAGGTCGAGCAGCGTCGCGCGCACCCTTCCCCGCTCGCCGACCAGGTCCGCCACCCGGGCCAGCAGCTCGCGCTCGGCCTGCGGTTCGAGCGACGCGAGCGCGGCCGCCTGGGCGACCGTCGTCACGGCGAACGGCACCTGCGTCTGGCGCAGCGCCGTGGTCAGCGCCGGATCGGCCGCGATCGCGTAGCCCACCCGCAACCCGGCCAGGCCGTACGCCTTGGAGAAGGTGCGCAGCACGATCAGGTTCGGGAACTGAGCCAGCAGCGTCAGCCCGTCCGGGACATCCGGATCGGAGACGAACTCGCGGTAGGCCTCGTCCAACGCGACGACGACGTCGGGCGGCACCGCGCGCAGGAACCGCACGAGAGCGTCGCGCCCCACCGCGGTGCCGGTCGGGTTGTTCGGGTTGCAGACGAAGACGAGCCGCGTCTTGCCGGTGATCTGCTCGGCCATCGCGTCGAGGTCGTGGACGTGGTCGCGCAGCGGCACCTGGATCGACGACGCCCCGCTGACCGCGCTGATGATCGGATACGCCTCGAACGAGCGCCACGCGTACATCACCTCGTCGTCCGCATCGGCCACCGACTGGACGAGCTGGGTACAGAGTGACACCGAGCCGCAGCCGACCCGGACCTGCTCGACGTCGACGCCGTACTTCGCGGCGAGCACCGAGGTGAGCTCGATCGAGAAGTTGTCCGGGTAGCGGTTGATCTCGGCGGCGGCGGCCGCGATGCGCTCGATCACGTGCGCCAGCGGCGGGTACGGCGTCTCGTTGCTGGCCAGCTTGATCGCGCCCGGGACCGACCGGCCCGGGACATAGGCCGGCAGCGTCGCCAGCGTGGGCCGGAGTCTCATCGTCTGCCTTTCGGGCGGGCTGCGGGTGGTTTGTAGCGCTCGATCCGCGCCTTGCGGCCCTTGATCAAGGTGGCCGACAGCGCCGCGATCACCTCGTCCTCGGCGGCTTTCGGGATCTCGACCGTCGAGTACTTGTGGGTGATCTCGATGGCGCCGATCTGCCGCCCGGACAGGCTCGTCTCGCCGGCGATCGCGCCGACGAGATCCTGCGGGCGGATCTTCGCGGCGTGCCCGAGGCTGACGAAGATCGTAGACATCGTGCCGGACTTCGGGCGCGGCCGCTCGGCTGTCGACGCGGTCGGGATCTCCGTCTCGTCCTGGTCGACACCGTCGGCCTCGTGCGCGAGCTTCACGGCGGCGAGGGCGATCTCCATCAGGTCGTAGTCGTCGGTGAGGGTGTCGACGACGACGCGGTACTGCTCGACGTCGTCGTTGGTCAGCGCGGCTTCGAGCGCTGCGCGGGTGAGCTCGAGGCGGCGGGCCCGCAGATCGGCGACGGTCGGCAGCGATTCGACGGAGATCGTCTGCTTCGTCGCCTTCTCGATCGCCTTCAGCAGCCGGTGCTGCCGCGGCTCGACGAGGGTGATCGCCACGCCCTCGCGCCCCGCGCGGCCGACCCGTCCGATCCGGTGGACGTACGAGTCGGGCGCCGACGGCAGGTCGTAGTTGACGACGTGCGTGAGGTGGTCGATGTCGAGGCCGCGGGCGGCGACGTCGGTGGCGACGAGCAGTTCGGCGGTCCGGTTCCGGACCCGGGCCATGACGCGGTCGCGCTGGTCCTGCGTCATGCCCCCGTGCAGGGACTCGGTGCGGTAACCGCGCGCACCCATGCTCTCCCCGAGGGCGTCGACCTCCTCGCGGGTGCGGCAGAAGACCAGCGTGGCGGTCGGGGACTCCACGTCGAGCAGCCGGCCCAGTGCGGAGGTCTTGTGCTGGCGCGGGACCAGGTAGGCGACCTGGCGAACCAGCGCGGTCTCGGCGTCGGTGCGCTCGCGGTGGATGCGGACCTTCACCGGGTCCTCGAGGTAGCGGCGCACGAGGCCGTCGATGCGGGCCGGCAGCGTCGCCGAGAACAGCACGGTCTGCCGGTCGCTCGGCACCGCGGACATGATCGCCTCGATGTCCTCGGCGAAGCCCATGTCGAGCATCTCGTCCGCCTCGTCGAGGACGACGGTGCGCAGGTCGGCGAAGCTCACCGTGCCGCGGGTGAGGTGGTCGATCGCGCGGCCCGGCGTCGCGACGACAACGTCCACGCCGGTCTCGAGCGCGCGGATCTGCCGGCCGATCGGCTGCCCGCCGTAGACGGCCAGCACCCGCGCGCCCAGCTCGCGGCCGTAGCGGTGCGTGGCCTCGGCCACCTGGATGGCGAGCTCCCGGGTGGGGACGAGGACGAGGGCCTGCGGCGCCACTCCGCCGGGCACGATGCGCTGCAGGAGCGGTAGCGCGAAGGCCGCCGTCTTGCCGGTGCCGGTGGCTGCCTGGCCGACCAGGTCATGACCGGCGAGCAGCGCGGGGATCGCCTCGGCCTGGATCGGCGTCGGCTCCTCGTAGCCGAGCGCGTCCAGCGCGTGCAGCAGCTCGTCCGGCAGCCCGAGCGCAGCGAACGACGGGTCGGTCACGGCGTCCACCCTCTCACGCACCGAGTGGCCGGTTACGACCCGAGTGGCCGGTTATAACGGCCCACTCGGGTCCGAACCGGCCACTCGACGGGGCTGAGGTTCAAAGGTTGCCGCGGCGCTCCTGCTCGCGCTCGATCGCTTCGAAGAGGGCTTTGAAGTTCCCTTTCCCGAAACCCAGGCTGCCGTGCCGCTCGATCAGCTCGAAGAACACCGTCGGACGGTCGCCGACCGGCTTGGTGAAGATCTGCAGGAGGTAGCCGTCCTCATCACGATCGACGAGGATCCGGCGCGCCTTCAGCTCCTCGATGCCGACTCGGACGTGGCCGATGCGCGCGCGCAGGTCGGGGTCGTCGTAGTAGGAGTCCGGGGTGTCGAGGAACTCGACGCCGCGGGCGCGCATCTCGTCGGCGGTGCGAAGGATGTCGTTGGTTGCGAGCGCGATGTGCTGGCAGCCCGGCCCGGCGTAGAACTCGAGGTACTCGTCGATCTGCGACTTGCGCTTGCCGACCGCCGGCTCGTTGAGCGGGAACTTGACCCGGTGGTTGCCGTTGGCGACAACCTTGGACATCAGGGCGGAGTAGTCGGTGGCGATGTCGTCGCCGACGAACTCGGCCATGTTCACGAAGCCCATCACGCGGTTGTAGAACTCCACCCACTCGTCCATGTGGCCGATCTCGACGTTGCCCACGCAGTGGTCGACGGCTTGGAAGAGCCGCTTGCCCTGGACGAGTGACGAGCTCTGCGCGACGAAGCCCGGCAGGTAAGGGCCGGCGTAGCGCGACCGGTCGACGAGGCTGTGCCGCGTCTCGCCATAGCTGCCGATCGCCGCGACCCGGACGCTGCCGTGCTCGTCGGTCTCGTCGTGCGGCTCCTCGAGGACGGTCGCGCCCTGCACCCGCGCGTGTGCCACGCAGCGATCGACGTCGGGCACCTCGAGGGCGAGGTCCACGACGCCGTCGCCGTGCTGGCGGTGGTGGTCTGCGTACCGGCTGGCAGGGTCGACAGCGCCGACGATGACGAAGCGTGCGGAGCCCGAACGCAGTACGTACGCCTTGTGATCCCGGTTGCCGGTCTCCGGTCCCGAGTAGCCGACCAGCGTCATCCCGAACGCGTGCTGATAGAAGTGCGCGCTCTGCGTCGCGTTGCCGGATACGAACACGATCGCGTCCATCGCGGTGACGGGGAACGGGTCGCGCGACTCGTCGTAGTCGACGAGCCCGACGAGCTCCTTGAGCCGCTCGACGGTGAGTTGCGCTTCGCGTTCTTCGGGGGTGAGCTCGACACGCGTCATGCCCGCCAGACTGCGCTATCCGACTGATTCTGGGCAAGTGGCGCGTAACCAGCGAGGCAACCTGCACAGATTGCTCAGGCAGACTGCAGGAATGCTATGCAGACTGTCTATCCGACGATAGCCGCACCACTCGCCCGGCGAACGCCGCGGCGGCGAGCGAAGTCATCGACTGCATCCAGCCGTGTCCTGCCGGGCAGCGAGCCCCGCCACCCATAGCCTTGTGCCGATGGCCACCTACGTCGCGGTCTTCGCGCTCGTCCTCGCCTACGTCGCACTGCTGGCGGCGTACATCGCGCTGCGCACGCTGGCGAAGCTGCGCCGCGCCTCGTCCGTCCTGGCGAAGGGCGCGCGCGGGCCGGAGGCGCGCGCCTCGCTGATCGAGGCGACGCACCGCAACACCGAGCGCACCGAGGTCATCGCCGAGGAGATCGCCGACCTGCGCGCCCTCGTCGCCGACGGCATGAAGGAGCGCAAGGACACCCGGCCCGGCCAGGTGCAGGGCGCGCTCACCAACGTCGCGCTCGTCCGCTACGACGCGTTCGGCGAGATGTCCGGCCGGATGTCCTTCTCGCTGGCGCTGCTCGACGAGCACGGCGACGGCATCACGATCAGCGCCATCGCCGGCAGCGCGGACACCCGGGTCTATGCCAAGTCGATCGCCGGCGGCAAGGGCGAGCACGACCTCTCACCGGAGGAGGGTCAAGCGGTCTCCTCCGCGCTGGCCAAGCGCCGCGGCCTGCTGGGCCGAAAGGCCGGCTGAGCCGGTCAGACGCGCGGTGGCAGCACCCGGATCGACCGCAGGATCGCGTCGAAGACCGGCCGGTCACGATCCTCGTGCTCGCGAAGCGTCGCGGCGTCCACGACGTACATCCGATAGCTGTTCGCCCAGACGTAGGCGAGCAGCTGGCTCGTCGCAGGCGCCCCTGGCGCGTGCTGGCGGGCGTGCACGGCGAACACCTGGGCGCCGCTGCTGAGCTCGAAGGTCTCGGTGTCGACCAGTTCGAACTCCGCGGCGGTGCGCGCCAGCTCCGCGGGCACGGCCCGGCAGAACTGCGCGAACCACGCGGGGCCGGCGTCCTCCGGTTCGCCGAGCACGAACCCGATGGACGCGCGGTAGTCACCGGCGTCCGCCGGGTCACGGAAGACCCGGAACCGGATCTCGTCGACGACCTGGACGTCCCATCCGACGGGCACGCGCAGCGACAGCAACAGGTCGGCGTTGGCCAGGCTCGTCCAGCGGGGCGTCATATCGCGATGAACCGTATCGAGTCGAGAGCCGCGTCGTAGGCCGGCAGCTGCTCCTCGGTGGCCGCGACCGCGATGATCGACAGCACCCGGGCGTCGGCGGCGACCGCGGTCTGCTGCAGGATCCGGCCCCCGTCGCGCGAGACGACGGTCGCCGCCGGGCACTCGTCGATCTCGCGATCCTGGCGCGAGATCGTGGCCAGCCCGGTCGCGGCGAAGCCGTCGGCCAGCCCGCGCACGGCAGCCCGGCCGTCGTCGTCCTCGAGCGTGCCGACGACCCGGATGCGCACGGTCGGCGTGGTGGCCGTGGCCGGTCCGTCCTCTGGGCGGTCGGCGTACGTCGCGGACTGTTCGTCCTCGGCGACGAGCTCGAACCCGACGGGCAGCTCCAGGGAGACACCCGTCGCGTAGCTGAAGAAGTGGACGACGGCCGGCGCGGTGACCAAGTCAGACCCTCGATACGACGGAGAGCAGGAAGAAGTGCAGCACCCCGCCGACGATCGTGACGCCGCGGACCCGGTCGGAGAACGCGTTGGTGACGGCGCCGGTCAGCAGCAGATCCGCCTCGTC
The DNA here is from genome assembly GCA_963797455.1 of uncultured Actinomycetota bacterium. Lineage (GTDB taxonomy): Bacteria > Actinomycetota > Actinomycetes > Mycobacteriales > Jatrophihabitantaceae > Jatrophihabitans. The sequence goes on from CAWCPK010000006.1 coordinate 231,856, forward strand.
CTCGTCGACCGCGGAGAACTTCCCCTTGTGCTTGTCGATGATCGCCTGCACCTGGCTCTTGCTCGGCTGCCGTCCCATCTTCGACGCCTCGGTCCCGTAGGTCTTCAGGTCGGCGACGAGGTCGGCCTGCGCCTGCAGGATCTGCGCGGAGCTGTCGCGCTTGGCCTTGGCGACCACGGCGAAGTTCGGCTCCGGTTCGAACATCACGATCTGAGATTTGACGACGGCGATGCTCTTGAGCATCGGCCCGAACTTGTCCTGCGCCGCCGTCACCAGCGCCTCGTCCCCGACCTCGTTGACGATGTCGGCACGGATCGTCTTCACCCGCTTGTCGATGATCGACTGCAGCTTGCCACGCTCCAGCTTCACCTTCGCGGGCTTGCCGGTCAGCGCCTTCTCGGCAGCTTCCCGGACCTGGGCGGCATAGGTCGCGAACTCGCCGCCGACGGCGTTGCTCACCATCCGCCGGCGGGTGTTGTCGTCCTCCTCGCCACCGAGCAGCGCCTTGCCGAGCTCCTTACGGTTGCGTTTCTCCTCCGCGGCGACCTTCGCCGGCGCGTCGAAGGAGACCACGTTGCCCATGCTGATGTTGATGGCGGCGAGCATCGGTTTGAGGGCTTCGGTGGCGATCTCCTTGATCGTCTCGTCCGCCTCGCCGCCCTGCACCCAGGGGCGCACCTTCTCGGTCGCCCTGAGAATGCGGGCCTCGACCTCGGCGCGCTTGATCCCGGACGCCCCGCCCTTGGTCTTGGCCTCCTTGTACCCCTCCAGCGAGGTCTTCAGGGTCGCCATCGCCGCGGCCTGCAGGGACGCCTGGTCGGCGTCGCCCTTCTGCTTGCGGGCGGCGGCCAGGCCGCCGGTCTCCGGCGTGAGCTGGCGGATCTCGCCGTTGATGATCGTGATCCCGGTGCTCTCCAGGATCGGCGACAGCACCGCGACGATCGCCGAGGCGATCTCGCCGTCGAGTTCCGGCGTCCCGAGCTGGTCCTTGATCGAGGTCAGCGCTGAGGTGATCACCTTCTGCAGCTCGCCCCGCTCGACGACCGCCTTCGGCTTGGTCACCAGGTTCGTCCGGTAGGCGACGAGCTTGGCGCGCAGGCCTGCGATGGCTGCTGCGCGAACCTGCTCGGCCTTGGTGTCCGCCGCGCCCTTCTTCACCGCCGCGGCCTTCTCCGGGGGCGCCTCGAACTTGGTGATCTTGCCGTTGGCCACCTCGAAGGTCGACAGGTACTTCTGGATCGACACCTTGGCCGCGAACACCACGACCTGATCCGCCTCCGCCCCCGGGAAGGCGGCCTGCAGCTGCTTCCAGTGCTTGGTGATGATGCTCTGCACGTTCTCCTGCTTGATGCCCTCCTTCCCGGTCTGCGCCTTCTTCTCGCCGTACGCACGGAAGTCGTCGGCCAGCGCGTCGCGGGCGACCCGCCACTGCTCGCGTTGCTGGAAGTCCTCCTTGGTCTTCGTCGCCGCGCTCTCCGGCGCGGGGTCGAAGGCTCGGATGTAGCCGGCCTGGACGACGATGGACTTCAGCAGCGGACCGAACGCCTCCTGCGCGGCCTGCTCGATCCCGCGGTCGGTCTCGACGAAGGAGAACGCCTGCTGCAGCTGGCTCGACCGGTTCTGGATGATGGCTTGCACGCGCTCCTTCTTGATGCCCTTCTCACCGCCCATCAGCTTCTTCCGGGCGTACGCGTGGAAGTCGTCGATCACGGTCTCGTAGCCGAACTGCTGCTTCTTCTTGGCCTCTTCCGGGTCGCTCAGCGGCTTGCGCTCGAACGCCGGCGACTTGGCGGAGATGTTGAGCTCGTCGCCCTTGGCGAGGTCGCCCACCTCCTCGACGATCACCTTGGCGAGCGCGTAGAAGTCGATCTCGATCCCCGCGCCCACCGTGCCGCCGCCCTTGAGTGCCGCGGCCAGCTCGCCGTAGATCTTGAGCTTGCCGCCCTTGATCTCGAACTCGCCGGACACCTCGGCGCCGACGCCGACCGCGACGCCGACCTTGCCCTTCGCCGACACGATGGTCTTGCCGCGCACCTTGAACGACGCGTTGGCGGTCGCCTCGACCTTCGCGCCCGCGAAAGCGCTTGCCTTGAAGCTGGCCGACACGCCACTCAGGCCGACCTCGAACTTGCCCTCGGCCTCGGCCTTCACGCCGGCCCAGGCCTCGAAGCCGGCACCGACCTCGAGCTGCGCGTCGCCGAGCGAGAGTTCTGCGGTGACCGAGCCCTTCGCCGACGCCGACGCCTCGACGCCGGCGCTGAACTCCGCGCCGATCCCCTTCTTCCAGTCCGCGAACGCACTCGCGCTGACCTGCGCGGAGACCCCGATGAAGCCCTCGATCTTGGCTACCGCGGTGGCGACCAGCGGGCCGTAGTGGGCTTCGATCTCGGCGTAGGCCTCGCCCCAGATGCCGGCCTTGATGGCCGCCTCGAACGTTGCCTCGAGGGCGGGGATGAGCCCGCTGCGGTCGACCTTGGCCTTGGCCGCCATCGAGGCCTCGACACCCGCGCCACCGGACGAGCCCGCCTTCCCGGAGGCGCCGAGCCGGCCACGCGAGATCGCCGCCTGCGCCTCGGCCTTGCCGAACGCACCGGCCCGCGCCATGCTCTCGATCGCGACGCTGAGCTCCTCCGCCGTGGCCATCGAGATGATCTTCACGGCGGCCTCGGCACCGGCGAGTCCCTCGACCTCGGTTCCGGACTTCTTGTGCGTCGAGCCGTCGAAGACGTCGGTGCTCGTCGTGCGCGAGCCCTTCGCGCCGGTGCCGACCGTCCTGCTCTTCTCCGACTTCGTCCCGGTGACCTGGCCGGAGTCGTTGTGCTCGTAGCCTTCCTCGCTCTCCTGCTCGTTCCACGTACCGGTCGAGGACTCGCTCTTGACCTTCGTGGGCGACGGCGTCGACAGGCCCAGCTGTGGCTTGGCCCATTGCGGCGGCGGCGCCGGAGCGATCTTCTTCGTCGGTACCGGGGGCGGGGGTCGGCGCGGCGCGCGGGACGGCTTGGTCTGTGGCTCGGTCATCGCTGTCCCCGCTCGTGATCGTGTGCCGCGTGCTCGGCCGACCCGTGCCCGGCGTGCCCCGCCTGCCGGCGCAGGGAGCCGACCACGTCGTGTGCGGTCCGCTCGGCCTCGCGCTCGGCCGGGTCGTCCGCGCGGCCGATGACCGGCCCGCCGCCCCCGGCGGCAGCGCCACCCCGACCGCCCTGCTGCTGGACGACGTGGGTCAGCTCGTGCGCGAGGAGGTGCTGGCCGCGCGCGGAGCCGGGGTCGTAGGCGCCCTGCGCGAAGTAGATGTTGTTGCCATGGGTGAAGGCGGTGGCCTGGACGTCGCGGGCCAGCTGCGCGGCGTTGGCGTCGGTGTGGACGTTGACCGCGCCGAAGTCGGCCTGGAACGCGGACTCGAGGGGCTCGCGGATGTCCGGGCTCAGCCCGCGACCGCGACCGGCGGTGTCGGTCAGGCGGCGCGCCGTCGACGTCGGAAGCCGGCTGCCGCCCAGCGGGTCGTCGCCGCGCCGCCGGATCGTCGCCTCGGGCTCGGGGCGCGCCAGGCCCGGCAGCGCCAGGCGCTCGGTTTCGGGGCCGAGCCACTCCGGCTCCGGCGCGGAGACCGGCTCGGGGGTAGGCGCTGCGTCGCGGTCCGTCGCAGGGGCGTGGTCGAGGCGCGCGTCCACTAGGCCTCCAACCTCGCCCGGACGTCGTCGCCGCCCGCGCCGTCTGCGCGCACGCTACGCGGCGTGATGATCACGGACAAGGACTCGAAGTCCCGCTGTCAGCGCTGCCGGCCGGCCTTTGCCGGCAACTCGGGCGAATTCGCGACAAAGCCGTGCTCCGGCATGACCCGGCCGAGCTTGCGGTACTCCCCGGCGGTCGCGTCACGGACGTGCCGCATCCCGACGACCTCGCCAGCGCTCACCGCGTCGTAGGCGGCCGACAGCACGATGTTGCGGATGTCGCCGCCGGTGAGCTCGACCGACCTGGCCAGGAAGTCGAGGTCGACCGGGTCGTCGCGATCGAGGGCGGGCAGCTGACACAGGTGGTGGTCCCAGAGGCGCCGGCGGATCTCCGGGTCCGGGTCCGGGAAGTGGACGATGAAGCTCATCCGGCGGGAGAACGCGCGGTCGAGGTTGCCGCGCAGGTTCGTCGCCAGGATCGTGATGCCGTCGAAGTGCTCCATGCGCTGCAGGAGGTAGGCGACCTCCTGGTTCGCGTACCGGTCGCGCGCGTCCTTCACCTCCGATCGGCTGCCGAACAGCGCGTCGGCCTCGTCGAAGAACAGCACGACGTCGAGCGCCTCGGCCGCGCGGAACACCTTCTCGAGATTCTTCTCGGTTTCGCCGATGTACTTGTCGACGACCGCTGACAGGTCGACCTGGAAGAGGTCGATCGACAGCTCTTCGGCGATCACGTGCGCGGCGAGCGTCTTGCCGGTGCCCGGGCTACCGGTGAAGAGGGCGGCGATGCCCCGCCCGCGTGAGCGCAGCGGGCCCCTGGCGGCCACCTCGTCGCGGTGCCGTGCCCAGGTGACGAGCCGGCGCAGCGCGGTGATGGTGTGCTGCGGCAGCACCAAGTCGTCGAACCCCGGGCCGCCGCTGGCCGCGGGTGCGACGGCGATGCGGTCGGCACCCGATCCGCCCGACCCGCCGACCCGGCGGGCGGCCTCGCGGACGAGCGTCGCCGACACCTCGGCGCCGTTGGTGGCGGCGAGCACGCGGGCATACCGCGCGGTCTCGGACACGTCCTCCGGGGTGAGCCGCATGCCCAGCAGCGACTCCCGAAGCTCGTCGTCGTTCGCCAGGTCGCCGAGGCTGCCGCGCCACAAGCCGGCTCGGTCGGCGACGCTCAGCGGCTCGGACTCGACGATCAGCGGGAACCGGGTGAGCCACGCCGGGTTCCACGGCCGCGTGCCGACGGCGACGACCGGGACGGCGGCCTGCTCCAGCGCCTCGAACGCGGCGCAGTCGAGCGGTTCGGCCAGTACCTCGGCGCCGATGACGAGCAGCCCCCAGCCCCACAGTCCCGCCTCGCGCGCCGCAGCGGCCAGCACGTCGGCCAGGTTCTGTCCGGGCAGGTGCCGGCGGATGTCGATGCTCAGGCAGTGCAACCCCAGCTCGGCGAACGCGCCGGCCGCGAGCGAGGCACCCGACGAACCCGCCGGGGAGCGCACCCAGGTCAGTGGCACGCCCTGCTCGATCGCCCGGGCGACCGGTGGCACGCCGGGGAGGGCGAGCGGCACGACCGGCGTGCGCAGGCGCGAGACCGTGGGGTCGCAGGGTGCGCCGCCGGCCAGGACCGCAGCGACCGAGTGGGACACCGACAGCACCCGGCCGAGCCACGGCTCGGCCTCGGACACCTCGAGCAGCCGGCCGCGCCGCAGGGCGCCGTCCGGTCCGAGGCGGACGAAGCAGTCCGCAGTGGCCGTCGGGATCCCGGCGAGTTCCAGCGCGAGCGAGACGGTCGGACGGACGGCGCCGGCGAGCCCGCGCAACAGCGCGAACGCCAGCCCGACCGTCGCGTCGAGATCGCCTGCCGTCGCGAGCCACAGCAACGTGGCGTCCGCGTCGTCGAGGCCGAACACCGCGGAGATCGTCTCCAACGGGTGCGCCGTCTCGGCCGCGGCGGCGCCCGCGTGGTCGGCGCGCAGGACCGCGAGCGCCTGATCGAACTCCGCTGCCCATTGCCACGTGCTGCCGACCGATTCGGCGGCCGCCGAGCGGCGCAGCGCGGCGTCGGCGAGGCTGTCGATCAGCCTGCTCATCGGGTGCGGCATGTCGGTTCCGTCCTGCGTCGCGTGCGGTCGCCTGCTCGGACGATAGCTCGCGCCGTCCACTGAGTGATGCGTTTTGGCCGCGCGAGAGGATGAGGCCGTGACGACGATTGCGTTCCTCGGGCCGGAGGGGACGTTCGCGCATGCCGCCCTGCGTGCGCTGCACGTCGCGGCCGGCGCCACGCTGCTGCCGATGTCCAACGTGACGCTCGCGATCGACGCGGTGCGCACCTGTGCCGCCGACGCAGCACTCGTCCCACTGGAGAACTCCGTCGAGGGCGCGGTGCCGGCGACGCTGGACGAGTTGGCCGCGGGCGATCCGCTCATCATCGCGGAGGAGACCTACCTCGACGTGACCTTCGAGCTGATGGCCCGCGCCGGGACGCCGCTGCGCGACATCCACTCGGTGGCGACCCACCCGCACGCCGAGGCCCAGGTCCGCCGCTGGCTGATCGCCAACCTGCGCGACGCGCACGTCGCGCTCGTCGGGTCGACTGCCGGCGCCGTGCAGGCGGTGGCCGCCGGTGAGTACGACGCGGCGGTCGGTGCGGCCGTGGCCGGGGAGCTGTACGGGCTCGACGTGATCGCTCACGACATCGCCGACAACAACGGCGCGGTCACCCGCTTCGTCCTGCTCACCCGGCCGGCGCCGCCGCCGCCGCGCACCGGCAACGACCGCACCACCCTGGTCGCCTACCTGCGCGCGGACCACTCCGGCGCGCTGCTCGAGATCCTGTCCGAGTTCGCCACCCGCGGCGTCAACCTGACGCGCATCGAGTCGCGGCCTACGAAGGGCCGCATCGGCCAGTACTGCTTCTCGATCGACTGCGAGGGGCACATCGCGGACGAGCGGGTCGGCGACGCGATCGGCGCGCTGCACCGGGTCTGCGGCGACGTCCGCTACCTCGGGTCCTACCCGCGCCGCGAGGGCGAGCAGGGGCCCGTCCCGGCCGGGCGGTACGACCCGGAGTTCATCGAGGCGCGCGACTGGCTGCGCAGGGTGCGCGAGACGGGCGCGTCCTAGAGGTACAGCCCGGTGTTCTGGTCATTGCGCTCGGCCGCGACGGCGTGCAGGTCACGTTCGCGAAGCAGCAGGTACTCGTCCCCGGCGATCTCGACCTCGAACCGGTCGTCCGGGCTGAACAGCACCCGGTCGCCGGTCTCCACCGAGCGGACGTGGTTGCCCACCGCCAGCACCTCGGCCCACATCAGCCGCTTGGACACCTGAGCCGTCGCCGGGATGAGGATGCCGCCCGACGAGCGGCGCTCGCCGTCCTCGCTCGGCTCCTTCACGAGGATCCGGTCGTGCAGCATCTTGATCGGCAACCGGTCCGTCACGAGTAACCCTCGCCTCCTTCGCTCGGGACGAGGCTACGGGACGGGCCGGCGGGCCGCCGCCGGGCACGTTGACGCCGATCGCACCGAGGTGGGAGCATCGCGGCCAAGATCGCGTTGCGCGATGAGAAAGCAGCCGGCATGGGCCACGATCCGCACCCTCAGCACCCGCCTGCCGTGGCGCGCTGATGTTCATCAGCGTCGTCGAAACCGGGCTGGAGCGGCTGCTCCGCGCCGAGTTGCCGCTTCCTGACGACATTGGGGACGTCACCTTCGAGGCGCCGACGAACAACTGGTCGGCGCAGCTGTCGCGGCTCACGGTCAACCTGTTCCTCTACGACGTCGCGCGCAGCAATCATCCCGTACGCGCGCTCACCCGGCGAACGGGTCCGAACGGGACGACCGAGCGGCGGGCACCGCAGCCGATGGTCCAACTCGGCTACCTCGTCAGCGCGTGGGCCGGCAGTACCCGCGACGAACACCAGCTCCTCGGGGACGTCATCAGCCGGCTGACCGCCATCGAGCAGTTGCCTCCGGACCTGCTGCCGATGCCGCTGTCCTCCAGCGTGCACCTCGGGTTCGCCGAGGACGACCAGAACAAGGTCCGGGAGGTCTGGAGCGGTCTCGGCGGCCAGTTGAAGGGCTCGTTCACGCTCCAGGTGACGGTGGCGGCGGACGCTTTCACGTGGACCGAGCAGGCCCAGGCCGTCGAGCGGGTGGAGGCTCTCACAGCGCCCATTCCGCGCAAATCGCCCTCGGGCTGAGCGGAAATCGCCGCCGGCGCAAGAATTCTCTCGAACGATCCGAGCTAACCATAGACAAACATGGTCGTGGAGACGATCATGAGAGCGCCCATCCTCGGAAGATGTGGCCTCCGCCCGCGCTGCGCCGCGACAGACGGAGTAGACGTGGGGGATCTTGTGCCTTCGACACGGGATCACTGCGTCATGGCCGGGGACGCGACCACGCAGCGCTCGACGCTGCTGGCGCGCCTGCCCCGACAGGTGCGGTAGGTCATGCGCGTAGCGACCGACAACGGCCACCTCGACGTCCATCCCGGCTCGACCGCTGATGTCGTCGTCGACATCGTCAACACCGGTGCGGTCATCGACGGCGTCAGCGCGCACGTCATCGGGCTGCCTGATCACTTCGTCACTGCGCAACCGGCCATGCTGCCGCTCTTCCCGGACACGAGCGGCCGGGTCACGCTGTCGTTGGCGGTGCCGCCCACGCTGCGGGCCGGGCGCCATCCACTCACCGTCGAAGTGGTCTCGCACGGCGCTCGGCTGCCGTCGCAGTACCTCGACGTCGACCTCGACGTCGCGCCCCGTCCCGCGCTCGCGCTCGTCGCGCAGCCGCGGACGATCCGGGCCCGCAGGGGCGCACGGTTCGTCCTGGCGCTGACCAACGAGGGCAACGTCGCGCTCGACGTGACGATCACCGCCGTCGATGCCGACCGCGCCGTGCGCACCGAACTGGTGCCCTCCGAGGTACGCCTCGAGGCAGGTGCGACCGCGCCCGTCCTGCTCACCGTGCGCGGCCCGCGGATGATCACCGGCGGCGAGCTCGACCGGACAGTGACCGTGGCGGCCTCCGCGAACGCGATAACACCGGCGCACGACGCCGCCGACACCGAGGTGCAGGAACTCGGCGACGCCCGCGAGACGACCGTCCGGCTCCGGCAGCGCCCGCTCCTGAGCCGCGGCCTGCTCACCGCATTGATCCTCGCCTGCATCGTCGCGCTGTGGGCCGGGGTGTTCCTGCTCGGCCTGACCAAGGTGTTCTCCGGCGACCCCATGACCAAGCAGGCGCCGGCCTCGTTCTTCCTGCCGAAGTCCGCCGGAACGCAAGGCGGTAGCGGTGGTGCGTCGGGGACGGGGTCGAGTGCGGCTGCCGCTCCCGTGGACGCGCTGCCCAAATCGGGTCAGCTGCCACCCGGGACCGGCGGAGCACTCAGCGGCACGGTCCTGTCGGAGAATGCCCACCAGCCGGTCGGCCGCATCCTCGTCCAGGCCTGGCGGATCGGGCTGCACGGACCGGAGCTCGTGAGTTCGGCGGCCAGCCAGTCGGACGGCACCTACGCCCTCGGTGGCCTGTTCCCGACCTCGTACTACCTCAAGTTCAGCGCATCGGGATACAAGACCGTCTGGTATCCCGGGTCGCCCACGCGCACGGGCGCCAAGCAGGTCGCAGCCGTAGCCCAGGCGACGACGACCGCCAGGGCCGTCGTCATCACCGGCCGGCCCGCGAGCATCTCCGGCACGGTGAGCCCGGGCGACACGTTGCAGAGAGTGACGACCACCGTCGTCGCGCGCCCGCTGCTCGGCGCGAGCGCCGACCTGGTCGCGGCCACGGCCAAGACGGCAGCCGACGGCAGCTACCACCTCACCGGCCTGGCGGCGCCGGGCAGCTACCAGCTCACCTTCACCACCCCGGGTTACCAGGCGAGCACGCTGGTCGATCAGGTCGGCGGCGGCGACCAGCGCCTGGAGCCCACCATCACGCTGGGCGCGAGCCCGGGCCAGATCGGCGGCACCGTGACGGACGGGTCGGTGGCCCTCGGGGGCGCGCTCGTGACCACCACGGTGAACGGCGCGCCGCTCACCGTCACCACCCCGACCACCGGCCAGGTGGGCGCGTACCTGCTCGGCAACCTGCCGACGCCCGGCACGTATGTCGTCACGTACAGCGCGCCCGGCCACGGGTCGTTCACCAAGGTCATCGACCTCACCGCCGGGCAGACCCGGACCGTCACGGACATCGTGCTCACGAATGGCACGGGGACGGTCACGGGCCGGCTGGTCGACGACAACGGCAACGGGCTCGGCGGCGCGACCGTGACGGTGGGTGGCGCGACCACGACAGGAGGCAGTGCCCCCACCGACGGTGTCTCAGGCAGCACCGCGGCACCGACCACGACGACGCTGACGTCCGGGGTCGTCGGCAGCTTCGCGATCAGCGGACTGGCCGCGCCGGGTGCGTACACGCTCACCTTCACCCTCGACGGTTACGCGCCGGCGAGCGTGCCCGTCTCGCTCAAGGACAACGGCAAGCCGCCATCGGTCACCGTCACGCTGTCCACGCAGCTGGGCGGGATCACCGGGACGGTGCGTGAGGTGCGGCGCACGGGCGGCACGACCGTCGTACTTGCTGATCCGTTCGTAGGCGCGACGGTGACCGCCACGAACGGGCAGCAGGTCTGGACCGCCACGTCGAGCGCGACCGGCGGGGCGCTACCCAAGGGCGGGTACCTGATCACCGGTCTGCAACCGGGCACCTACAGCGTCACGGTCTCCGCCGACGGGCTTCAGCAGCAGACCGGCATCGCCACCGTCCTGGCCGGGACGCCGCAGCGGCTCAATCTCACGTTGACGAAGGCGGGCTGAGATGCGCGTCGACATCAACCCGCGGCACGCGGACATCTCGCCCGGTCAGCCGCAGCCGATCACGATCACCATCACGAACAACTCCACGGTCATCGGCGGGTACGCCCTGCGCGTGCTCGGCGCCGACCCGGGCTGGGTCCAGCTGGACGCCGAGCAGCTCTCCCTGTTCCCGGACGAGTCGCGCACCGTCGTCGCCATCATCACGGCGCCGCAGGGCATCCCGGCGGGGTCGCGGCGGCTCGCCATCCAGGTGCGCGAGCTCACCCCGCCCGAGGCCAGCACGATCACCGAGCTCGACCTGACCGTCCCGGCCGCGAAGTCCGTCCAGGTGCGCGTCGACCCGCTCGCCGTCACCGCAGGACGGCGCGCCGCGTTCAGCGTGATCGTCGAGAACACCGGGAACACCGTCGTCCGCGGGCACCTCGCGGGCGACGACCCGGAAAGCAAGGTGCGCTTCGAGTTCCTGCCCGAGGCCCTGGAGCTCGCGCCGGGCGAGCACGCGCTCATCGACATGCGGGCCTCCGCGCGGCGTGGGCTGGCCGGCTCGCCCAGGATTCGCACGCTCGGCCTGCACCTCGATCAGGACTCGGCCGATCCGTTCTTCGACCGCCGCGATCCCGACCACGCCCCGCCGCGCGACGACCAGGACTCGCTCGCGCACGCCACGTTCGTGCAGAAGCCGATGCTGTCCCGCGGCCCGCTGTCGCTGCTCGGCCTGCTCGCCGCGGTCACGGTCTTCGCGATCGTGATCACCGTTGCCATGTCCCGCCTGGTCGGGCAGTCCACCGCCGACCGCGACCTCGCTCTCCAGATCGCGGCCGCGCAGAACGCGTCGGGCACCGGCGGATCGTCGGCGGTCGCGGGGACGGTGCACCTGCTCACGTCCGGCAAACCGGTGCCGGCCGTGTCGGTCAGCCTCTTCAGCGCGTCCGACACCGCCAACCCGGTGGCGACCACGGCCACCGGCAGCGACGGCAGCTACCGGGTCGACAACCTCGCGGCGGGTGCCTACAAGATCAGCTTCCGTGGCTCGGGGTTCGTCCAGCTCTGGTATCCCGGCGCGACGACCGACGCCGACGCGACGACGGTGACGCTCGCCGAGAACGTCCGCAAGACGGGGCTGAACGTCACCCTCGGCGGGGTGCCCGCGGCGATCAGCGGAACCGTGGTCGGGGACGACGTCTCGGCTGCGACGCTCTACCTCGAGAGCATCGACGCCGCCGCCGGCAGGTCCACCGCCACGGTTGCCCAGTCCGCGGTGCCGAACGGCGCCGCCGCCCCACCGGACAACGGCGACGCCATCGTGCAGTCGGTGCCGATCGGTGCGGACGGCACGTTCGAGTTGGCCAACGTCCCGTCCCCGAGCGTCTACGACCTCGTGGTCACGAAGACCGGGTACGCGACGTCCACGCAGCGCATCGACGTCGGCGCCGGCGAGACGCGCCGCGGCGTCCAACTACGGCTGAGCAAGGGCGACGGCCTGATCTCCGGAACCATCACGTCCGCGTCCGGACCGCTCGGAGACGTGACGGTGACGGCGACATCGGGCCAGAGCAGCGTGACGACGGTGTCGCTCAGCGATGCCGGCACGTTCACGCTGCGCGGTCTCCCGACGCCGGCCACCTTCACGGTGCAGGCCTCGGTGGAGGGTTACGCCTCCCAGACCCAGACGCTCACCCTGGCCGCCGGGGAGAAGCTGACCGGCGTCGCAATCACCCTGCCGAAGTCGTCGGGGACCTTGCAGGGCCTCGTCAATCTCCTGCCGTCGAACACCCCGGCACCCGGTGTCGCGGTGACCGTGACCGACGGCCTGGTGGTCGTGCAGACCGAGTCGGAGAGCCTGCAGTCCACGGCGGGCGGCGATCAGGAGGTCGGGCACTGGCGGGTCGGCGGACTGCCCGTGCCGGGTACCTACACCGTCACGTTCAGCCGACCCGATCTCGCCGCGCAGACCGTCTCGGTGTCCCTCGACGCGGCGGGCAACGTCACCCCCGGCTCGCAGGGCGCGGCGATCGACAGCAACGGGCGGATCGTCGTCGGCATGTCCTCGGCGACGGCCGTCGTCGAGGGCGTGGTCAGGCAGCACACGAGCGCGGACGCCGGCAGCTCGACGGTGCCGGTCGGCGAGGTCACCGTCCAGCTGTCGTCCGGCACGTTCAGCTATCAGGTGACGACCGCGTCCGTGCCGAAGTCGGAGCGCGGCCACTTCCGCATCGAGTCGATCCCGCCGGGCACCTGGACCGTGAGCGTCAGCCGCCCCGGGACGAGCCCGACATCGACGATCCTCACGCTGCGGGCCGGGGACGTGCGTGGGTACCGCCCGGTCCTCGCCGCGCCGGCATCCATCACGGGCACGGTCATCGGCTCGGACAGCACGCCGCGCTCGCACTGGGTGGTCCAGCTCTACGTCGCGTCCTACTACCCGAACGTGATCAATTACTCGACGACCACCGACGCCCAGGGCAACTACAGCTTCCCCGACGTCGACGCGCCCCAGGCGTACGTCATCGTCACCCGGCCCACCACGGGAAGCGCCGAGGCACTGTCGAAGACCATCCAGATCGAGGCGAGCCAGCATCTGTTCGTCCCCTTGGTCGCTGATCCGAATGGCTAGGTCCATGGGATATGACGAGCCGGCCCCGCAGGTCGAGGCCGAGGCCACGCTGCGCACCGGGGCCGGGACGTCGGTGATCGCTCGTGTGGTGATCACCAACCTGGCGCCCGAACCGCGGGTGATGTCGGTGACCGCGCTCGGCGTCGACGCCGAATGGCTGCCGCCGGCGTCGCGCAGTTCGGCGGTCCTGCCCGGTCAGAGCGTCATCGCCGACCTGACGATCCGGCCGGCGCAGGGCACGGTCCCGGCCCGCTACCCGCTCGCCGTGGCCGTGCAGGCGTTGGACCCGGTGGCCGGCCGCGCCACCTCGCCCACCGCGATCGCGGATGTCGTGCTCGTCATCGACGCGCCCGGCCAGATCGCGATCACGCTGTCACCGACCGACACCACGGCGGTGCTCGGCAAGCGGATCCGGGTCGTCGTGCAGAACACCGGCGCGACACCTGCCGCCGTCGAGTTCGAGATACGCGCGCCGGGCAGCACGCGGGTCAGCTTGGCGGCCACGAGTGTCAACGTGCCGTCCGGCGCGAGCGTGCCGGTGACCGGCCGGGTAGGGGTGCGCAGGTTCCGGCTGTTCGGTCACCGAGTGCGACACACGTATACCGTCACCGCGCACAGCGGCTCGGCTCCCCGGCATGTCGAGGGCTCGCTCACCGCTCGTGCCCTGCTCGGTCCGGCCAGCACCAAGGCGGCCGTCCTGATCGCCGTCGTCGCCCTCTGGGTGGGGCTCGCGATCGTGTTCATCCCCAAGCTCGCCGACCATTTCAAGAAGAGCTCTTCGACCGCGGCCGGGCAGGCGGCCTCCAGCCCCGCGTCGCCCGGCGCGGGCGGTTCCGGCGGCGCGGGCGGTTCCGGTGGTGCGGGCGGTTCCGGTGGTGCGGGCGGCGGTGCGGGCGGTTCCGGTGGCGCGGGCGGCGCGGCGGCTCGTTCCGTGCAGCTCAACGGAACGGTGAAGAGCGCGGCGCCCGGCGGGGTCGCGGTCTCGATCGCGCCGACGTCCCTCGTCGACGAGGCAGCGGTCGGGGCCATCCCGGTCGGCAGGAGCACCCAGTCGGCCGACGATTACGGGTTGGTGCCCGCCGAGGCCCTGCAGGTGGCGACTCGGCGCTCGGCGTCGGAGCCGAAGACCACGCGCACCGGCAACGACGGGGCCTGGGCGTTCCCCAAGGTGCACAGCCCGGGCTACTACCTGGTGACGTTCGAGAAGGCCGGTTACCAGACCCGTCGCTACATCATCGACTCCTCGACCACCGTGGCGACACAGCCCCTCGAGGTCACGATGGTCGCCGGCGAGGGCCGGCTCACCGGCGTCGTGCGCGGTCCTCGCGGGCGCGTGGGCGGCGCGGTGATCACGATTACCGACGGCACCAACACGTTGACCACGAGCAGCAACTCCACGGGGTCGGTCGGCAGCTGGTCGATCGTCGGCCTGTCCACGCCGAGCAGCTATCTCGTCACCGCGAGCCACAACGGGCTGAGCACCGAGTCGCAACTCGTCACGCTCGGACCCGGAGGCACCGCGAGCGTCTCGCTGCGACTGCGCGCGGGCGTCACGTCGCTGCTCGGCAAGGTGCAGGGCAAGGACACCTCCAACACGCTCGTCGGCCTGGGCGGCGCAGAGGTCACCGCGACCGACGGCACGACGACCCGCACCGCGACGGCCGTCACGCGCGGCAAGGTCGCCGGCAACTACATCCTCCCGGACCTCCCGCCCGGGCAGTACACGGTGACGATGTCGGCGCCCGGCTACCAGTCGCAGACGAGCAGGATCACCGTCCGAGCGGGCCTGTCGCAGCGGCGACTGAGCGCGACGTTGATGACCTCGAGCGGCGTCGTCACCGGCGTGATCAGCGGCAACACCGGGCTGAAGATCGAGCCCGAACTCGGCGCGGGACTCGTCCTCACCAGTCCGACCAACACCTACAAGACCATGACGACATCAGACCCGCTCGGTTCGTTCGTGTTCGACGGGGTCGTGCCGGGCACCTACGTGCTGTCCACCCAGCTGTTCGCCTTCCGCACCGACACGGTCACGGTCACGGCGCAGGCCGGCGAGCGCACGACGATCAACCGCACCCTGCAACCCGAGTCCGGTGGCGTGCTACCGGCGACCTCGCACATCCAGGGTCAGGTACAGGACGCGCGCACCGGCGGGGTGCTCACCTGCGACCCCGCCGTGGTCACCGACTGCGCCACCTTCGCGATCACCGCGACGGTCGCGGACCCGCGGCCTGATGACCCGGCGAAGACGTTCACGACCGACTTCCAGCCGAGCGAGCAGTACAACCTTCCCGACCTCGTCACCAACCCGACCGACGGGCTGCTGCCCGGACTGCACGTCGTCCACATCAGCGCTGCCGGTTACGAACCGACGAGTCTGCGGGTGTCCGTCCCGCTCGGACAGCTCGTCACCGCGGCGACCGCCTCGCTCTTCCCCGCACCGAAGATCACCGGGGTGCTGACCAGCGCCGCGGGCACCCCCGACGGTCCCTCCTGCGTGTGGGCCGTCGGGCAGGGCGGGCCGACCGATCCGGCGACCCTGCCGGCGTGCGGGGCCGCGGCGGCGGCCACACCCGGCTGCCCGGCCTCGTCCAGCTGGCCCGCGCACACCTCGTGCACGAGTCCGCTCGCGGGCACCACGCCCACGGCGCTGGGCAGCTACACGCTGGCGGCCCCCGTTCACGGCACGTACACCGTCTACATCCAGTCCGCCGACCCGGAGTACCAGATCGCGGAGCACGGCACGCTCGCCGTCTCGGGTGCGACGCTAAACCTGCCGCTCGGGTCGACGACCCGCTACGACGCGACGCTGCACCGCCTCGGCCGGATGGCCGTCACGGTGCTGGAGCCGGGTTCCACGGGTGATCTGGGCCCGGTCGGCGCCGGTGTCGAGGTCGTCGTCAAAACCGGAAGCTCGTGCAGCACCGCGACGCCCGCCGTGCTGCCCGCCGGGATCACCACCCCGTTCCTCACCGACGGCGGCGGCGTCGCGCAGCTCGCCGGCCTGCTCGGCACGTACTGGCTCGAGGCGAGCCACACGTCCGGCACCGCGACCAACACCGGGTGCGTCCAGGTGTCCGTCGGAATCGACCAGTCGCAGTCGACCTCACTTCCGCTGACCAACCCGGTCGGCGCACTCGTCGGCCGGCTGGTGTACTCCTTCGACGGAAGTGCCACCCCGATCAAGAACGCCACGGTCCACGTGCTCGGCATCTACGCCTACGCAGGCACGACCGCCCAGCAGCGGTTCTGGACCATGACGACCGACGACGACGGCTGCTTCGCCATCCATTCCTCGACCGCCCCGACCGACAGCACCGCCTGCCCGAGCATCGCCGAGGAGGACGCCGCGCGCGCGGCGTCGGTCGACTTCGGGGTCAACGGTGCGCAACTGCTGTCCAACGTCGTCACGGTCTCGGCGTCCCCGGACGGGTTCACCCCCGTGGTCCTGTCCAACCAGGTCGCGGCGGCCGACCCCGCCGTCAACGACTACGTCCTGCAGCCGCTGCCGGCCACCTTCACCAGCGCACTCGGGTCCAACACGCTGCACGTCGAGCCGGCGCCCACTGCCGCCCCGGACTGGTCGCAGGCGCAGGTGCAGGTCGCCACGGCCACTGGCGGCTCGGGCGGAATCACCGTCACCGTGGCTGCCGACGTCAGCGACCCGGCCGACTTCTCGCAGGCCGACCTGACGTGGCACGACCCGAACTACTCGTCGCCGAACCAGGCGCGGCCCGGCACGTACACCCTGACCGCGAGCCTGCCCGGCTACGCGAACGCGACAACGACGCTGACCTGCACCGCGGGCGCACCCGGCTCCTGCAGCATGTCGAACACGTTCACGCTGAAGAAGCTCGGCACGCTGACGATGTCGACGGTGGACGCCGCGGGCGACGTGCAAGGTGCGCGGTTCGCACTGAGCGACGGATCGACGGCGATCGGCGTCCCCCAGACGGCAGCAGCCGACAGCAACACCGTCTCGTTCACCGGTCTGACCCCGAACCACGCCGGCTACCGGGTAAGCGTGCAGGCGGCCGGATACGAGTTCAGCACGGCGTCGGCGCTGAACTACAGCCTCTCGTGCGACAGCACGGCCGTCACTACGGTCCCGCAGATCCCGCCGGGCGGCACCGTCGCCTGTACCGCCACCCTGATCCCCCTCGGGTCGATCAAGGGCACGGTCACCGGCATCCAAGCGGTATCTCCGGCCACCTCGCCCACCACCGCGATCGGCGGCGCCACGGTTACCGCGAAGCTCTGCGGCACGCACACCACGGTTTCCGGCGTCGAGTACTGCACCGCCCTCGCCGCACCGGCGACGACGTTCACCACGACCGCTGCCGCGACCACCGACGCCGTCCCCGGCAGCTTCACGCTCACCGGAACCAACACCGTCGAGGGCCTGCACGAGGGGTGGTGGCTCGTCACCCCGGTGGCCACCGGCTACTGCCCGCCGGCTACGTCCGTGCACGGCACCTGCCCGGCCACGCTGCCCGCGGGAACGCTCGGTGTCGCGGTGCAGGTCGCACCCGACACGAACGGAGCCTTCAGCCCCACCTCGTTCGACCCGACGCTGTACCGGCAGCCGACCATCCCCGTCGTCGACGCGTTCGACGGCTCGAACCGGGTGGCCAGCGGACTCACCGTCGCCCTGTCCGGGAACAACCTCACGGCGCCGCTTCCCGGCACCGAGGGGACGGGCAGCGACAAGGGCGTCTACACGTTCGCGGCAGTCGTCCCCGGCAGCTACACGATCACCTCGAGTGGTGACGGCTACCTGACCACGAGCCAGCCGCTGGACATCAAGCTCGGCGGATCGCCCTACTCGATCATCGTCTCCCGCGGCACCAACGAGGTCTCCGGAACGATCAGCGGCATCCAGGACGACGCATCGGTGGCCGCCCCGCTCGGCAATGTGACGGTCTGTCTCGTCGAGTCGGCGGGCGCCGGCTGCAACGTCGACGCCAACGTCGTAGTCGGCACCGACGGTGCTCTACTCCGCCAGACCACCCCGGCGACCGGCGCCCAGACCGGCACCTACGACTTCACGAACGTGCCGGACACCCCGAAGCAGACGACGTACTTCGTCCACGCGCAGCGCTTCGGCTACGTCGCGCTCAGCAGCGCCGCGTTCACGGTCAAGCACACCGGCCCTGCCACGCACACCGCGGATCTGACACTCACCCGGGTCACCTGGAAGGTCGTCGTCACCGTCACCTCGACCTCGACGACGGACGACCTGACCGGCGTCGCAGGTTCGGCGACGCTCGCTTCCGCGGCGGCCACCACGCCGGCCAATGCGGACCGCTCGGTCGCCGTCGCCCCGAACGCGACCACGCACTACAGGTTCAGCGCGACCGACGCGCAGGTGCCGTACGGGTGCTGGACCTTCGACTACGACATCACCACGCTGGCCGGCCACTTCGGCACGCTGTCCGGGCCTACGACGACCACCACGGACACGACGCTGAACTGCCCGACGGGGTCGTTCCCGGTCCCGGGAACGCCGCCGGGCACGAACGGGGAGGTGGACGTCGCCTACTCGCTGGACGAGGCCGAGCTGGACCTCACCGTCGCCGCGACCGCGCTGACGCCAGACACCGTCCCGGCGATCGGCCTCACCGTGACCAAGGGAACGAACCCGGCGATCTACCAGGCGGACCTTCCTGCCGTGGCCGCGCGAACGAGCACGGTGCACCGCGTCCTCTGGCTGCCGCACGCGAGCTACACGGTGGCGGCCACGACGGCGGCCAGCGGATGGACGATCCCGGCCGCGGTGACCCGGGCCGTCCCGGCGGCCAGCCCGCCCGCGACCGCCACCCTGACGTTCACCGAGCAGACCGCGACGCTCGGTGTGACCGTCGCCGGGGCCACGGCATCGTCGCCGGCCACGGTGGTCATCACGTGCACCCAGTCCCAGACCGTGCCGGCCGGCTGCAGCAGCGGCATCAGCAAGACCGACAACGGCAGCGGCGTGAGCTTCACCGATCTGGCGCCCGGCACGTGGGAGGTCGCGGCGACGCTGGGCGGCGACACGGTGACTCAGGACTTCACCCTGAGTGCGGGCGCGACGTTGACGCCGACGATGCCCTCGCCGTCGACGACCCCGACCGCGTTCCCGTCACCGACCACGACCGCGACCGTGCCCCCGTAACTCAGCCCAGGGTGCCGTTGGCGACCAGGACGATAAGCACCACGGCGGCGACGATGCCGGTCGCGAGCAGGGCCCATACCCACCACGCGATGCGCTTCTTCGGCTCCTCGTAGACCGGCGGCGGCGGCGGCGCGACATACACCGGACGAGGGATGGGCGGCGGTGCCTCGATGTGCATCGACCGGCCGCACCGGACGCACAGCTGCGCGCTGAGCGCATTCGGCTCGGCGCAGTGCGGGCAGGGCTGGGACGCGACCGTCGCGCGTCCGACCGTGCCCGGCAGCCGGCGCAGGGAATCGTCTACGGCCCGGCCCGCCGGGTCGCGCAGGACCGCCGTCGGCGTCCAGAACAGCGGGAAGTCGCAGGTGCGGCAGAAGTCGCGGGCCTCGCGCCGGTTGAGGGTGGCCGTCGCCGTCGTGCCGCACTCGGGGCAGGTGACGGGTTCGATGGCGAGGTGGCCGGGAACCGGTGACTGCGCGACCGGCGCCGCCGCCGCCGGCTGCTCGGCTTGCGGGTAGCCGGCCAGCTGCCCGGCTTGCGGGTAGCCGGCCGGCTGCTCGACGTGCGGGCCGATCCTCGGCTGCACCTGCGTCGTCTCGTCCGCAGTCACTGGATCAGTCATCGCTGGGTCCTTCCCCGTCCGACGTCCACACACATCGCGTGCCGACGTGCAACTCGGCCCGTACGTGCGCCGGGACCTCGTCGCGCACCATTGCCACGAAGTCGGCCTCGGGCAGCCAGCCGGTCGACTCCACCTCCATGCGGACCCAGGACGTCGCGGCGGGCGCCTCGCCGTCGCGCCACACGCCGCCGCCGTCGACGACGCGTGCCGGACCGTCGCTGGCCAGCTCGAGGAAGCGCGTCAGACCGGCCGGCGTCCCCCGCCAGGCGAGGGTGGCCGCCGAGCTCGCGACGATGCGGCGTTGCAGCTCCTCGGGCAGCGACGGGTCGATGGCGCCGACCCCGATCCACGAGCCGAGCCAGCGCACGAGCGCGTCGGGGGCCACGGTCAGATCGGCGATGTTGTCGATGTTGTCGGCGTCGGCGAGCAGCGTGTCGCCGAGCTCCTGGAAGATCCTCAGGAACCGCACGAAGAACTCGCTGTCGAGCATCCCGACCGGCAACTGGTTGAGCAGCCAGTCGGGACTGCGTGCGGGTTTTCGCGTCGTGTCCGGCACTCCGGTGCGCCGCGGCACGAGCGCGGTCATCGCCGCCTCGCAGACCGGGCCCGGGAGTCGATCACCGGATCACCACCTGGTGGGCGGCGGACAGGAACAGCGAGTCCCGATCGACGCGGATCACGTCCTTCGCGGTGCCGAGGCGACGTCCGGTCCGCAGGTCGTACTCGAACAGCAGCACCTCCTCCACCCGCTCGATGCCCTCGACGGACTCGAGCAGCTGGGTGATCACCGCGGTGTTGAGATCGGCGTCGAACGGCCAGCCGGTACCTTCCGGTCCGCCGGTCAGCGGGTTGATGTAGCGGGTGACCGCGTCGATCGCGCGCTGCCTCACGAGGGCGGCGGGACGGCCGGGACCGGTGTGGGCGAGCGCGACCACCGACACGCCCTGGTAGTACGGCGTACCCACCTCGATCGCGCTGCCGACGAGGCGGTGCTCGTCGAGGTGTTCGGTGATCTGGCGCATGAGCGGCGCGGCGATCGCGAAGTCGTCCAGCGTGTGCCGGCTGGCCTCACCCCGGACGTTCGGGACCACCAGCAACCGCACCGAGCCGTTGCCCCGCGACGTGGGCAGGCACCGGGCGCGCGCGACCTCGATGGACGACTCCCGTGCGAGCCGCTCGAAGTCGCCCGCCGTCACCGCACGTTGCCCGGTGCGCAGCGTGAGCGGTCCGCGCACCTTGGCCTCGCTGACCGTCTCCGCGTCCACACCGCCCGACGCCGCCGACAGGTTGATCACGCCGCGGACGTAGGGGATGGTCGAACGCAGCACGGTCAGGGTCCGCGCCCCGACGTTGCCACGGGTACCGCCGCCGTGGCGATAGCCGGTGACCGCGATCTGCGCACCGTCGCGCGGGATCATGCCGTGCTGGCGCACCGAGCCGTCCGGGTAGCGCACGCGCGGCCCGAACCGGATCGCGCCGCTGCCGCTGTCCCAGGTGTAGTGGCGGTCGTGGGGGCCCGATCGGGTGAAGTCGTCGACCTCGGTCCAGTCGACGCCGGCGTCGGAGTCGGTGACCCGGACGAACTCCTCCGGGCGGCGCGGCAGGATCGGCCGCCTCGCGACGGCGAACACCTGGGCCGGCGTGCCGTCGCTGCGCCCGACGACCTCCTGGGGCATGGTCTCGGCGTGCTCGGCGCCGGTCGTGCCGCCGAGCGCGGCGACCTCGATCGCACGCACCCGCGGGGAGGCCTGGTACGTCGGCTGCCCCGGCGCGGGCGCCACCAGCCGCGCCCGCAACCAGTACGCGGCGGTGTTGCCGAGCGTCATGAGTTCGTGTTCGACGGGCACGAGCAGCACGATCTCGCCCGCGCGGTTGAGCCCACCCGTCGAGTCGTCGTTGACGACGGCGGTGATCCACCCCTCGCCGTTCCAGACCTCCCAGACGAGCGGCGGGTTGCGCGGATCGACGCCGATGCCCACCGCCTCGGCGTTGAGTCGCAGGCGGAGGACGGTGCCGGCGAGGCTGCGGGCGAACCCGAGGCAGAACGCGTCCCCGGGAGTGAGCTCGTCGGAGGGGAAACAGCGGGCGCCGACCACGTCGTAGCGCAGGTCGTCCCACACGTCGCTGACCCGCTCGTCCTTCGCCGTGACGGTGACCGCCGAGCGCAGGTCCGGTGGCGCGATCTCGAGGTCCGCGGTGGTGCTGAAGACCACGGCCTCGTCGGCGCTGCCGGCGCCGAGCGCAGTCGTCACCTGCGTCCCCGCCGCGACGACGACCGGCGCGTCGAGCGCGGCGGACAGCCAGAACGTGAGGTCCGCCCGGGCCACCGACGGCGGGAACGGCTCGACGCCGACCATGTTGAGGAAGTGGACGTAGAGCCGTTCTGGCACCTGGTTGACCCGGTACAGCACCATCTCGCTCATCCAGGCGAACAGCTCGATCAGCGCGACGCCGGGGTCGGAGACGTTGTGGTTCGTCCACTCGGGGCAGTACCGCGGGATCAGCCGCTTCGCCTCGTCGACGATGTCCTGGAACTTGCGGTCGTCGAGTTCAGGGGCAGGCAGGGGCATGGTCGGCTCGCTATCGGCGCTATTCGGAGTCGTGCGGGATCACGTAGAAGGGAAAGACCAGGTTGCGACGGTCGTTGGTGGCCCGGACCCGGTAGTCGACGGCGACGCGCACCAGCCCACCGTCCTTCTCGTCGGCCACCGGCACCACCTCCGCCACCTCGATCCGCGGCTCCCACTGCGCGAGTGCGTCGCGCACCGCCTCGGCGATGAGGCCGAGCAGGTTCGGAGTGATCGGCTCGAAGAGCAGGTCCCAGATCCGGCAGCCGAACTGCGGGCGCATCACCCGCTCGCCCGGTGCCGTCATCAGCACGATCTGGATCGACCGATCGAGATCGCCGGCGCCGTCGGTGAGCTTGATCGACCCGGTGTGGTCGACCGACATCGGCCAGCTGAATCCGCGGCCTACGAAGGTGGCGTCGTAGCGCGGCGCCTCTCCGGCGCGGATCGCCAGTGGGTCGGTCATGGTCCGGGTCCCGGTCGCGTGCTCAATTGACCTTCACCAGCGCACCCTTGAGCATCAGCGGCCCGCTGGACTCGACGGAGGCCATCGCGTTGGCCTTGACCTCCACGGTCGCGCCCTGCACGGCGGTCTTGGCGCTGCCCTTGGCGGTGACGTTGATGCCCTCGATGGTCACCTCGGCGTCCGCCTTGATCTTCACGTTCTTGCCCTGGATCGTGACGTCTCCGGCCGCGCTGATCTCGAAGCTGGCGGACCCGGCCTTGATGGAGACGGGCTTGCCCGACGCCACCTCGATGTCGAAGGCGTCGGCGCCGAGTCGCAGTTTGTGCTGGGCGGTGCCGAGCTTGAGCAGGATGTGCTGGTCCGTGGCGGCGCTGCCGTCGGCGAACTCGAGGACGTGGTTCTTGCGCGAGGTGATCCGCCGGTAGGCGACCTCGTCATTCGCGACGATCTTCGTCGCCTCCGGCAAGCCCTTGACCTTGCTGTACAGCCCGCCGATCACGACGGGGCGGCGGGTGTCGCCGTACTCGAAGCCGAGCAGGACCTCGTCCTTGACCTCGGGCTGGAAGACCACGCCGCGCTGCGCACCGGCGCCGAGGGTGACCACGCGCGCCCAGGTGCTCTCGATGTTGCCCTTCAAGGCGCTGAACTCGACCTTGACGCGGCCGAGGTCGTCGGGGTCCTTGTTGTTCGAGACCACGCCCACGACGAGGCCACTCAGCATGAAGCCCGGATCAGGAGCCGGCCGGCCGAGCGTGTCGACCAGGCCGAGCGGGCGCCGCGGTCCGGCGACGAAGCGGGTGAGAAAGCCCTGCGACGAGTAGGTGTGCACGACCTCGCTGACGGCGTAGGACCCCTTGGCCGGTCCCGCGTTGTCGATCACGACGGTCATCGCCGGCTGCACCGCGGCGTTGGCAAAACACGTGCCCCGGGCGATCACCGCACCGGCCGCGCCGTCGTCCACGATGGCGCCGGCGAGCGCGGTGGCCTCGGTCTGCGTCGCCGGTGCACAGTCGGCCGTGATCGCCTCGTCGGGGTTGAGTTTGCCGTCCGGAGCACTCTTGACGTAGGAGGACAGGAACGCGGCGGTCGGACCGTCGCCCGCCGCCTTGCTGCCGACGATCTGCTGCTGCTGGCCCGGGTCCCACCCCGTGACGATGACGTTCGTCGGGCGCAGACCCGACGCGCGCACCGAGAAGTCGATGAGGTCCTCACCGAGCGTCAGCTCCACCGACCCGATCGACTCACCCGCCTTCTTCAGCACGAGCTTCTTGTCCTCGACCCACCACACCATGCCCATGCGCTGGGCGATGCGATCGATGTAGGCCAGCGCGGTGCCGGTCTGCAGCAGGTACTCGCTGACCTCGGTCGATCCGACTGCGGCCGGCACGTCCGCGGTGAGGCCGGCCGCGCCGACGAGCTTCTTGATGACGTCCGCGTAGGACATCTTCAGGTAGGTCTGCGGCTTCATGCCACGGGTGAGCCGGTACCCGCCGTCATCGACGGTCACGATGAGTTCCGGCTGCTCGGTCGAGCTCTGCTCGAGGCTGATGCCGGTGACCTGCCCGGCCATCAGCCGGCCTTTCGACGGCGCCTTGATCTCGACCGAGGCGCCGAGCGCGAACGGCCCGGCGGTCGCGAGCGCGTAGCCGGGATCGGTGAAGCGCAGCGTCGACCGGCCGATTTCGCACAGCCCGAGTTCGACGCGGACCGAAACGAGCGCGTCGAGCTGCAGCACGGTCAGCGGACTGCCGTCGACGAGCACTTCGGGCGCGAGGAGGTCGATCGCGGTCATGGCGACTCCACCCGGGGAACCGTCAGCAGCGAGCCGGGCCGGATGGCGAGCGGATCCTCGATGCCGTTCGCCGAGGCGAGCAGCCGCCAACGCGTCGAGTCGCCGTAGTAGCGGGCGCTGATCCGATCGAGCGTCTCGCCCGGCTGGACGCGGTGCACCCGGTGCGGGCGCGGGGTGCCCGACGTCGGGTTCTGCGGGCCGAACGCCTGCGACGGTTCGAACTGGCGCAGGGTGACGCTCATCTGTGCCCGCAGCGGAACCCCGCTCGAGGAGAAATAGGTGAAGACGAGGCCGAGGTCCGCCACGACTGCGGTGAACGAGTGCAGGTCGCCCCAGTGGAACGTGACTGTCGGCGGCCGCGCGTTGTTGGTGTTCTCGTCGGTTCCCGGCAGGTCCTTGTCGACCTCCATCAGCGTCATGATCTTGCCGGTGTAAGCCGTGACCGGCGTGCCGACGTCAGTGGTGTCGAAGGTGAGATCGAGGCGCATCCAGCCGGAGTCCGCCCCGGCGTAGCGCAGCTTCGGGACCCCCTTGCCCGGCATCGGATCGGCCGACCAGAGGTTGCGGCGTCCGACGCTGATCGTCTCCGGGTTGAACAGGCAGGGCACGCGTGCGCCACCCTCGATCTGCAGGAACGCCTTCTCTAGTTCGGCCATCAGAACGCTCCGGGTTGGGTGCGCCTGCCGCGGCGCTCGAGTTCGTCGATGACGCGTTGCTCGATGCGCTCGACGACGAGGTCTACGAACTCGTCGAGCTGGCGTCCGGCCGGTACCAGCGCGCCGCCGTCCCGCGCCGACAGCTGGTCGGATGCGCCGCCGCCGCTGCCGGCGACCGTGGCGAGCGTCGCCATATCGGTCGCGCGGCGGATGACGGGAAGGTCGTCGCTCATCCGCTGTCCTCGCTCTGCGTCGATCCGTCCATAGCGCGCTCCCGGTCCGGCCGAGGGTGGTGCCGTGCCGGCGAACAGCTCTGCCGCCGAGGCGAAGAGTGCCGAGCGGTTCGCGGTGGGCTGAGCTGGCCCGGTCGGAGGAGCGGCAGCGCTGCGCGCGACCTCCGGGACGGGTGGGGCGGAGCGGGCGGTACTGGCCGGCCGGAGGCTCAGTGGCGGTGGCGCGACCAGGTAGCTGCGGCGCAGGACGTCGGCCCCGTGGCCCGCCGGCGGCAGCTGCCCGGCGCGAGTCCCGCCCGGGCCGCCGGATGTGGCGCTCACCGTTTCCGATAGCCGCTGCTCCGCCGATCCGTACTGCTGGCTCCGTTGCGTGGAACCGCGGCTCGTCCTCGCGGCCGGCGACCCGGCGACCGGCCGGATGGTGTCGCCGCCGCTCGCCCACATCGAGCCCGCTCCCGGGGCCGCCGCCAGGCCCGCTGCCGGGGCGGCCGTCCGCGAGACGGTCGACGGTTGGATCGGCTGCGGCGTGCCGAAGCCGCTGCCGAGGGCCCGCCCGCCGGCGCCGTGGCCCGCGTGGCGCCAGGTCGCGAGCTGATCGGGCATTGCCAGCGCCGCCAGCCGTTCGCCGGCCGGCCGGCCGGGGGCGACGCCGGGACGGGACCCCGACGGCGAGCCGGACGCGCCCGCCGAGGGTGACCCGGACGCTGTCGCGGGCGTCCATCCAGCGACCGGCCCGGAGGCAGGTGCAGGCCCGGCGGAAGTCGCAGGCCCGGCGGAAGTCGCAGGCCCGGCGGAAGTCGCAGGCCCGGCGGAAGTCGCAGGCCCGGCGGAAGTCGCAGGCCCGGCGGAAGTCGCAGGCCCGGCGGAAGTCGCAGGCCCGGCGGAAGTCGCAGGCCCGGCGGAAGTCGCAGGCCCGGCGGGAATCGCCCGCGCGGCAGGGCTCGCAGGCCCGGGGCCGGTGGGCGTCGACGCCACCGGCCGCGCCGCGTCTGGAGCGCCCGGCAGCCGGCGCACGACGGCAGGGGTCGCGTTGCCAGGTGCGGAGGCCAGGCCGGGCAGCGCCGCGATGCGGGCGACCGGTGCCGGCGCGGCCCGGGCGATCGAGGTGCCGGGCCGGAGGTCGATCGCCGGCGAGCGCATCACGCGCAGCGAGCGGGCACTCGACAGCGCGATCCCCCGTGGGGCGGTCGGCGCACCCGTCCGGGGCGTCCACCCAGGAGTCCACCCAGGGGTCCATTCGGCTCCCGCGGCGGCGCCGGTCGGGGCAGCCTGGCCCGGCGCGGCGGGCTCGAGAGCCGCGTCCGTCCCGTTCCGCTGCACAGCCGGGCCGGACGTGCCGGCCGCCGGGACCGCCGGATCCGTCGTTCGGCGCAGCGGGATCACGACGCCGCCAGTTGAGGCGCTTGCCGGCGCGGCCTCGTGAGATGGCGCGGCGGGCTGGTCGGTGGCGGTGGACGGCGGCGCGCCGCCCTGCTCGGTGGCCCCGACCCGCTCGCGGTGCGCGCTATCGGAGGCCCCGCGATCAGGCGTGCCGGCCGGCGGCACGGATTCGAGCGTCGGGCGTCGCACGGCTTCGCTCGGACCCGACGCCGGCGACGCCGTCGGCCCGGTCGGTGCCGGCGTGCTTGCGGGCGGCGCGCCGGCCGCTGGCGCGGCTTGCGCTCGCACGGTTGCGGCCGGACCGCTCGCGCGACGCGCGGCCGCGGTTCCGGCACCCACCGCACCGGCCGCCGGATCGGCCGGCGCCCTCGGCGGCAGGCTGGCTACCGGTACCCGCGGCGCGATCGTGCCCGCACGTAGCGCGGGGGCCAGCGCGTGGGCGACGCCCACCATCCGGCGCAAGGGCCCGATGGGCGCGGTCTGCTGCGGCAGGGCGAGGCGGCGGGCGGGGGCGGACGGGAGAAGTGCCGTGTCCGTGACGCGGCGCAGCCCGGCACTGCCGGGCACGGCGTCGCCGAGTGTCTCGCCCCGGTCGGCTCCCCGCTCGGCCAGCGCCACCGTGGAGCGGGCCCGGCCGGACGCGGTGGCCGCGTCGCTCCCGCGCACCGCGCCCGGTGCCGGCGGCAGGTCCGTGGCCGACGCGCCGACGGTGGCCGCGGCGAAGCGCGTCGAGCGCGGCGCGGGGCGCCACTTCGGCGCCTCAGCGGTCGGCAGCCGTGGATCGCCGGCCGGCGAGCGGCGGATCGCGGCCGACGCCGTCGTCGACTGTGTCTCGGATCCCGTGCCCGTGTCCCCGACGCCGGGCAGGGCGCCCGCAGACGCAGGGTGCTGCTCCGCCCCGGTGCCGGTGCCGGCCGGGGCGGGTGTCGAATGCCTGCCGGCAGGTTCCGCGGACGGCTGCCCGGCTCCGCCGGCCGGGCCCTGACCGCCTTCGGCCGGCGCGCTCGGCGTCGCGCTCGGCACGGCCGCCGCCGGCGGCGCGGCGGAGGAACGGTCACTGGCGGCGGACGCCGCGGCTCGCGCGGCGGACCGGGCCGCGGCGACGTTGAGCTTTTTGTCCGGCGCCATCGTGCCGACGGCTGCGACCTCGGCCGGCCGGCGCACGTTGACCACCGAAGGAGCGAGGCGCTCGGCGATCCCGCCGGGCGTCCACGTCTGTTCGTTCGGCACCCGCCGAACCGCGCGCGGCAGGCCGCGACGAGGCAGGTCCTGCGCTTCGACCGCCGCCCGTTCGGCGCCGTGGGACGCCGGGTCGGCGACCCACCACCGCGGCGGTGCGACGGCACCGCCGGTCGAGCGGCGCACCGGCAGCGTGTCGGCACCGGCCAACGCCCGCCGCAGGTGCGTCGGGCGCGACGTGCCGGCGGCGAAGCGCAGCGCCGACGACGCGAGCGCACCCACCGGCCAGGTGCGGTCCCGACCGGCGCGCGGGCCCGGGAAACGCAGCCGGGCACCGGCCTGTCGGCCCAGCCGGGTCCGGTCGTCGCCGTCGGTCTCGGCGGCGGTGGTCGCCGTCATCCTCCACCGCTTTTCGTCTGCGCCTTGAACCCGTGGTGCGCGATCTCGAGTTCCTCCTCGAGCGGGTCGTTGCGGCCGGTCGCGAACTCGGGGCCTTTCCACCGCACCGGGAAGACGTCGGTCAGCTCCCACGAGCGAAGCCGCTTGCCGGTCGAGTCCAGCGCGGTCACGGCGCCGGTGGTGCGCACCAGCTTGTTCTGCTTGCTCGCGAACCCCTCGCCGGAGGACTTCGACAGCCAGTCGAACAACGCGTCGCTCTGCGTGAGCCCGCGCTTGAAGATCACGTTCGGCCACGTCATCCGGCCGGGCAGCTTGCGCACGAAGCCGTTCTGGCCGCCCTCGCGGACCTCGTCGACGCCGACCGTCACCTGCAGCCCGGACACCTCACGGAAGACCCCGATCTCGACCCCGTCGACCTCGAACAGGAACGCGTTCGCGGTGGGCAGGTCGCCGCCGAGCGGCTGGATGCTATTGGGCGTACTCACGGACGGCCTGCCATGCTCGCTCGTTCAGGGACACGATCGCCCGTACCATTCGCACCCGATCCATGTGCTCGAGATCGAGCAGATCGTCCAGTGGCCAGTGCAGGTGATAGGCGAGGTACGCGATCTCCTGCCAGAGCGCGTCCGCGGGGTAACGCATCACCGGACATCACCTACTGCGCCTGGCGGGGGAACTCCTCGACGGCCCTCCGCAGCGAAGGGCGTCCGGTCTCGGCTTCCGGCTCCGGAGCCGTTTCCGGCGCCGCCGGTTCCGCTGCGGGCGGCGTCGCCGACTCGCTGCCGACGAGCACGCTTTCGGCCTGCGCCTGCAAGAGCGCCTCGTACTCCTCCTGGGTACCGAAGTTGATCACACCGTAGAAGTCCTGGAGGAACGCGAGGTCGACCGCGAACAGGCCCTCGATCTCGTGGCGGGGTGACCAACTCCAGCGTCGCCGAGCGCCTCGACGACGCGGGCGAGCACGAGGATCGTCAGGCGCGGGTCGTCGGGCCCGGACACCGAGGGATCGCGCAACGGCTCGAGCTCGTCGCGCGCCGTGGCCAGTCGCATCCTGCCCGCGCGGTGCACGTCGACCGCGATGGTCGACGTACCCGCGGGGCAGGACGAACTCGTAACTCGGTCGCACGCCACTGGGTATTGCTCACTTCTTCCGCTCGAGTGCGCTCGCATCACGAGGGTGATCGTCTCCTTGACCGGCTCGTGCGAGTCGGCGGACAGCGCGTCGGTGGCGATCTTGCTGACGGCCAGGCGTTGAAGAAGTTGAACCGAGCCACTTCGACTTGAGTGCCGTCGTAGATCACGATCGAGCCGTTCTTGCGGCTTCCGTCGCTCGCTTGATCTTGATGCCCTTGTCGCGGATGTCGTTGAACCACTTCCAGAACGGGTCGTCGTCGATGTCAGCGGCGCCATCCGCGTTGATCGAGAGGTCGCGGCGGCTTCGGCCTGACCGAGCGGACTTCACGATCTGGTACTTGCCGCTCTTGCCGGTCTGCTGCGACGTCGACGACCTCGACCTCGACGTCGAGGCCGGACACCTCGGACAGGATCGACGATCGCCTCGCCGTCGATCTCCAGGAAGAAGTTCCGAGCGACGAGCGGATCGTGCTTAACAGATCAGGCTGATTGGGCATGCTGCTTCTACTCCGTCTTGGGCTAGTGGATCGGCTGGCGTCACGCCAGCGACTCTGCTTCTTCTGGCTGATGCGGAAGATGACGAACTCCGCCGGCTTCACCGGAGCGATGCCCACCTCGACGACGAGCTTGCCTTCGTCGATCGACTCCGGCGGGTTGGTCTCGGCGTCGCACTTCACGTAGAACGCCTGGTCGGCGCGACGTGCCGAACAGCGCGCCTGGCGACCAGAGGCCGCGCAGGAAGCGCGTCAGCGTCCGCTTGACGCCTTCCCACAGGGTCGACGTCGTTGGGCTCGAACACGGCGTACTGGGTGCCGTCCATGATCGTCGACTCGACCATGTTGAAGAGCCGGCGGACGTTGATGTAGCGCCAGTCGGTGTCGGACGACAGCGTGCGCGCGCCCCAGATGCGGATGCCGCGCGTGCCGAACGGACGGATGCAGTTGATGCCGATCGGGTTGAGCAGGGACTGCTCGTTCTTCGTGATCGCCCGCTCGACGTCGAGGCAGCCGCGGATCGTGTCGTTGGCCGGGGCCTTCCACACGCCACGGGTCTCGTCGGTGCGGGCCCACACGCCGGCGATGTGACCGGACGGCGGGATGAGGACCTCGCTGTCGCCGTTGGCGCCGATCGGGTTGTCGACCTTGATCCACGGGTAGTACAGCGCCGCGAACGCCGAGTCGTACATCGCGACGTCGCTGCGCCACTCCTTGATCTGCTGCGGCGTCATGCCCGGAGGGGCGTCGAGCACCGCCATGCGGTTGCCGTTCTGCTCGCAGTGCGAGATCAGCGCGGTCTGCACGGCCTTCCACAGACCGAGGTCGACGGTGCCGTCTTCCTTGGTGGCGGCGGTGATCAGGTCGGGGACGATCACCATCGTGACGTCGTCGGCGACGGCGAGGCCGTTGATGCCGTTGCGGGCCGACTCGGAGCCGGCGAACTTGCGTGCCGTTGACCGGCACCGGCAGCGGTGCGGCCTTGTCCAGCGGGTAGACGCCCGGGCTTGAGCACCTCGAGCTGGCTGGCCAGGTCGACGCCCTTGTCGAGCGTCAGCGTCGACCTTGATCTTCGTGGAGGTCGTTGACGACGTTCTCGACGTTGCGTTCGCCGGCGCCGAAGTCGAGATTCGGGAACGTCTCGACCGGCTCACCGTTCAGCAGGACCGTCAGCGTGAACGGCGACGGGCCGTCGGTCGTCGCCCACGTCGCTCGGTCGCGACCTCGATCGCGATGTTCGGCGTCCGGCTCGACGCTCTCGATCTTGAGCGGCATGCCGAGCGCGCGGTCGGCGGCCGGCAGTGCCCCGCGTGCGGGCTCGCCGGCCGGCGCGGTGTTCGGGATGCGGCACGATGTAGGCGATGCTGCCGCCGTTGGCGAAGTAGCCGTAGACGGACAGCGGCAGCACGCAGCCGTGCGCGAACCCGCCGTACAGGGATTCGAACTGCGTCCAACTCGTGACGAGCCGCGGCGCAAGGCCCTCGCGGGTCGTTGGGGTCGTCGTGGGCGCGCGCTGGGTGAACCCGACGAAGGCCGCGATGGCCGTCGGTGCCGCAGAGAGCACCTTCTGCGACGACGGCACTTCTTCGACGTAGACCCCAGGAGCTGTGTAAGTGGGCATTGTTGGCCGCTCCGATCTCCGAAAATCGTAGGGGTCATCACCAAAGCGTGATGATCACCGAGCGGAGGCTATACCGGAAATCAGGTTCGCGTTAGGTCCAACGTGCCCTGATTTTTTGCGATCATGAACAATTTGCGCTAAAGGGGACACGCGGCTATCCGGCGGACGTCTGCACGGTGCCCGCGGTGCTCATCGAAATCACTCCGCCGAACGCACACGTGCAGATCGATCCGGAGACCAGCGCCGGCTGGCCGCCGATGAGCACGGTGGGCGCGAGCGGCAACCAGGTCCCGGCCACCACCGGGGTGCACGGCATCGGCGTGAGCACCCCCAGTGCCGCCGCGGTTGCCGCGGCGACCGCCGGGTTCGCGAGGCTGGAACACATGGCGAACGGCGGGATGTTGACACCCATCGCGACCGACGT
The DNA here is from genome assembly GCA_963797455.1 of uncultured Actinomycetota bacterium. Lineage (GTDB taxonomy): Bacteria > Actinomycetota > Actinomycetes > Mycobacteriales > Jatrophihabitantaceae > Jatrophihabitans. Next base: position 264,073 of record CAWCPK010000006.1, read on the forward strand.
GATGTCTGCGGCGGGGCGTCCTTCGATGAGCACGCGGGAGGCCGGCAGTGCGATCAGCGTCGACGGGGCCAGCCCGAAGGAGCAGGACAGCATCGCCCCCGTGACCGCACTCTGGCCCATGGCAGCCTCTCGCCTCTCCTACTTCTTCGATCCCTTGACCGACGCCGTGAGCTCGGCGCCGGTCGTCGTGACAAAGCAGATGATCTTTCGGTCGTCATCCTGCTCCCAGCTGCGGGCGGACGGGAACAGGTAGGTGAAGAACAGCTTCGAGTCCAGGTAGTCGACGCCGACGTAACCCCGGTAACGCTGGGCGCACGCCCCCTTCGCGAAGGTGGACAGGACGTCCCCGCCCGGGTAGCCCGACGCGGTCGCACCCGCCGGCGCCGAGTAGGGGATCACCGCGTAGGCCTCGCGCAGGTGTGGCTGCGAGCAGTCGATGCGTTCCAGGGAGCTCAGCTCGGCCTGCACCTTCGTCGGGGCCTGGAAGCACTGTCCGGGCACCACCGAGAACACCGACTCCGACGTCGTGCCCTTGTGGTCGCTGCCGAACAGCGAACACCCGCCGAGCACGGCGGAGGACGCGATGAGCGCGAAACTGAGGCGCAGGGCGCGGTACGTGAGCACGCTCGTCGATCGCCCCCTCGGATCTGGGACTGCGTGGTCCGCCTGAAGGGTAACCCGCCGTGTCGAGCAGTCGATCATCCCGAGCGGAAACCGGGGCGGGACGCGGGGCGTAACAAGTCTGTGTCGGTGGTCCCGCGGCAATCCGGGTGGGCGTTACGCTGCCGGGCATTGCGCGGGCAACCCCCGCAGTTCGGACCACTGTGGCTCCGTTCGCTGAAGAGAGGACGACATGGCGTTTTCATCTCGCACTAGGAAGGCCCTGGCGCTGTCCGCAGCGGTCGCGGCAGCGATCGCCCTCGCGGCCTGCGGCTCGGCGAAGAAGGGCGGCGGCTCCGGCGGCGGAGCGATCACCGTCGGTACGACAGACTCGGTCATTGCCCTCGACCCGGCGGGCTCGTACGACTTCGGCTCGCTGACGATCGAAGAGAACATCTACCAGTTCCTCATGCAGGTCCCGGCCGGCCAGAAGGCACCGGTTCCGGACGCCGCGCAGAGCTGCTCGTTCACCAAGCCGACCGAGTACACCTGCAAGATGCGCTCCGGCCTCAAGTTCTCCAACGGCGACCCGCTCACCGCGAAGGACGTCGCCTTCTCGTTCCAGCGGGTTGTCGACATCGCCAACCCGAACGGCCCCTCGTCGTTACTCGGCAGCATGAAGTCCGTAGCGGCGCCGGACGACAGCACCGTCGTGTTCACGCTGTCCCACCCGAACGACCAGACGTGGCCGTTCGTGCTCGGGACGTCGGCGGGCCCGATCGTGGACTCGAAGGTCTTCCCGGCAAAGAAGCTGCTGCCCGACACCAAGGTCATCGGCTCGGGTCCGTACAAGATCTCCAGCTACGACAAGAACCAGCTGGCGCAGTTCGTCAAGAACGACAACTACAGCGGCGCGAACGCGGCGAAGTCGAGCCCGATCACGATGAAGTACTACACGTCGGCGGACAACCTCAAGCTGGACATCCAGACTGGTGACATCGACGTGGCGTACCGGACGCTGAGCCCGACCGATATCGCGTCGCTCAAGAGCAACGACAAGGTCAAGGTGCTCACCGGCTCCGGTGGCGAGCTGCGCTACATCGTCTTCAATCTGAAGACGATGCCGGGCGACAACGACGCGCAGAAGCTCGCGATCCGGCAGGCGATGGCGTACTCGGTCGACCGGCAGGACCTCGCGACGAACGTCTACAAGGGCACCTACCAGCCCGCGTACTCGATGGTCCCGCAGGGCATCGCCGACGCGACCGAGCCGTTCAAGCAGGTGTACGGCGACAAGCCAAATCCGGACAAGGCACGCCAGGTCCTGCAGGCGGCGGGCGTGAAGACGCCGGTCTCGCTGCACATCGACTACGTCTCGGACGGCCACTACGGACCGACGTCGGGTGACGAGTACAACCAGATCAAGCGTCAACTCGAGTCGACTGGGCTGTTCACGGTCGAGATCAAGGGCACCGCGTACACGACGTACTCCGATGAGCGGGTCAAGGACACCTACCCGATGTACCAGCTCGGCTGGTTCCCGGACTTCGTCGACGGTGACAACTACCTGTTCAACTTCCTGAACCCGGAGAACTTCGTCCACGCGCACTACTGCGACAACCAGGGCCCCACCGCCCCGTGCGTCAAGGACGGCGTGCTACCGCTCCTGACGAAGGAAGAGACCGAGTCCGGCCAGGCCCGCACGGACGCCTTCGCGCAGATCCAGGAGAAGCTCGCGACCGGCACGATGCCGTACCTGCCGCTGCTGTCCGGCAACCAGGTTGCGGTCACCGGGACCGATATCACCGGAGTCCAGGAGACCCTCGACCCGACGTACCTGTTCCGCATGTGGCTGCTCAGCAAGAGCTGACAACCACGTGGCTCGCACCGGGCGCCCGCGACGGTTTCGTCGTGTGCGCCCGGTGCGGCGCTGAGCAGCTGCGAAGGGCCTCATGAGCACTGCAAAGACCTCGTCCAGCTCGCTGCGGACGTACCTGGTCACCAGATTGCTGCTGGTGATCCCGATGGTGTGGATCCTCGTCACACTCGTGTTCTTCGTGCTGCGCGTGGTCGGCGACCCGATCAAGTCGGCGTTCGGGCAGTTGTCGCCGGCCGAGATCGCCCGGCGCCGGCACGCGGCCGGCCTCGACCGGCCGCTGCTCAGCCAGTACTGGGACTACCTCAAAGGCGTCGCCCACTTCGACTTCGGCCAGTCGCTGACCGACCACACGCCCGTCACCACGATTCTCAAGATCAACGGCGCCGCGACGCTGGAGTTGACGTTCTGGGCGGTTGTCGTCGCACTGATCGTCGGCGTCCCGCTCGGCCGGATCGCCGCGCGCTACCGGGACCGGTTTCCGGACGTGGCGTTGCGGTTGTTCGGGGTGCTCTGCTACGCCATCCCGGTCTTCTTCGTGGGCCTGTTGTTGAAGCTGCTGTTCGCGGTCGAACTCGCGTGGCTGCCGGTGGACGGGCGCGCGACAGCGTCCGCCGAGATCGCGATCAACAACGTCGCCCCGAACACGCACATCTACCTGATCAACGCGATCCAGTACGGCGACACCGGCTACATCTGGGACGTCATCAAACACACCATCCTGCCGGCGGTCACGCTCGGCCTGCTCGTCGCCGGCATCTTCCTGCGGCTGGTGCGGGTCAACCTGCTGCAGACGCTGCGCTCGGACTACGTCGAAGCTGCGCGCGCCCGGGGGATCCACGAAGGCCGGGTCGTGCGCAAGCACGCGTTCAAGAACGCGATGATCCCGGTCGTCACCGTCATGGGGCTGCAGATAGCCACGCTGCTCGGCGGGGCGGTCCTCACCGAGACGACCTTCGAGTGGCAGGGCATCGGTTACAAGCTCTACTTCTACCTGCAGCACAACGACTACATCGCCGTCCAAGGGATCGTCACCGCGATCGCGGTGATCGTCGCGATCATCAGCTTCCTGATCGACGTCATCGCCGCGATCATCGATCCGCGGATGAGGTACTGATATGTCCATCCACCTGTCGGATCTCGAAGCGACCGAGGGCGCCGCCGCAGCCGGTCGCGTGCACAGCCGCATCCCGGGCGTCGACGCCGTCCGCGCAACGGCCGGTTTCCAACGCGGCATGCTCATCGCCGGCGCGCTCATCGTCCTGTTCTTCACGGTGGTCGCCGTCTTCGCGTCCTGGATCGCGCCGTACGGCTTCAACGACGACCGGGCCAACGGCAAGGTGTTCGGGCGCACCATCGGCCCGTCGTCCGAGCACTGGTTCGGCACGACGCAGGGCGGCGAGGACGTGTACTCGCGCGTGGTGTTCGGAGCGCAGACCGCGCTCGAGGTGATCCTGCTCGCGGTCGCGATCTCGATCGTCGTGGGCGTGCCGCTGGGCCTGGTCTCCGGCTACTTCGGTGGCTGGCTGGACCGCATACTCGTGCTGATCACCGACGCGCTGTTCGCATTCCCGTCGCTGCTGCTGGCGATCATCGTCAACATCGCGATCGCGGGCGGGACGAACAGCAAGACCGGCGGGATCCTCGCAGCAGCCATCTCGATCACCGTCGTCTACGTGCCGCAGTACTTCCGCGTCGTCCGGAATGCGACCGTCGCGGCGCGCGAGCAGCCCTACGTCGAAGCCGCGCGGGCGCTCGGTGCACCCCCGCGTGTCATCATGACGCGCTACGTCTTCGGCAACGTCGTGCAGACCGTGCCGGTGATCGCAACCTTGAACGCCGGGGACGCGATCCTCACGCTCGCCGGGCTGGGCTTCCTCGGCTACGGCATCGAACCGTCGGCCGGTGCCGAATGGGGCCACGACCTGAGCAAGGCGGTGTCCGACACTGCGGCCGGGATCTGGTGGACGGGTCTGTACCCGGGCCTGGCGATCGTGCTGATCGTCGTCGGGGTCACGCTGGTGGGCGAGAGCCTGAACGACGTGCTCAACCCGCTGCTGCGCACGTTCAAGGTGAGCCAGGTCGAGCTCCCCGAGCGCGGCGACGAGGAAGCGCTGTGACCGAGCCTGTCCTCTCCGTGGACGACATGCGCGTCTGGTACTCCGGCCCCTCCGGGCCGGTGCGCGCGGTGGACGGCGTGTCGTTCGCGCTGCGGCCGGGCGAGGTGCTCGGGCTGGTCGGCGAGTCGGGGTGCGGCAAGTCGACCCTCGGCCGCGGGCTGATGGGGCTGATCCCGCGCGGCGCCGCGGTCGACGGCACGATCCGCTTCGACGGGCAGGACCTGCTCGCGATGCCGCGCAAGCAGCGCGAACGGCTACGCGGCGCCGGCATGGGGCTGATCTTCCAGGAGCCGATGACCCGCCTCGACCCGTTGATGCGGATCAGCGCCCATTTCGACGAGGCGTTGAAGGCGCACGAGAAGGACCTGTCGAAGAAGGAGCGCGAGCGGCGGGCGCTGGACGCCCTGCGCGCGCTCGGCATCCCGCCGACGCGGTACCGGAACTACCCGCATGAGTTCTCCGGCGGCATGCGACAGCGGATCATGATCGCGCTGGCGCTCGCGCTGCGTCCGAGGTTCATCGTCGCGGACGAGCCGACCACGGCGCTCGACGTGCTCGTCGAGGCGCAGATCCTGCGGATGCTCGCCGACATCCGCGCGCGCTACTCGCCGGCGATCCTGCTGATCACACACAACCTCGGCGTCGTCGCCGAGGCGTGCGACCGGGTTGCGGTGATGTACGCCGGACGGATCGTCGAGCAGGGGCCGGTGCGGGAGATCTTTGCGGCGCCGTCCCATCCGTACACGCAGGCGCTGCTGCGCTCGACGATTTCGCTGACGACGCAGGAACTGCACTCGATCCCGGGCGCGCCGCCTGATCTGGTGGCACCGCCGCCGGGCTGCCGCTTCCACCCGCGCTGCCCGTACGCGATGCAGGTGTGCCCGGCCAAGAAACCGCCGCCGTTCGAACCGCACCGCGCCGAGTGCTGGCTGCTCGACACGTCCCTGTCGCCGTCCGATCGCACGCTGCTGGTCCGCGAGGAGGTGTCCGTTGCCGACGAAGCCTGACGTCGCCGTTGCCGCGCCGCTCGTCGAGATCACCGACCTGCACGTGCACTACGCGCTGCGCACGAACGCCGTAGCCCGGCTGATCGGCCGGTCGTCCGGCACGGTGCGGGCGGTCGACGGTGTCACGCTGTCCCTTTGGCCGGGAGAGGTACTCGGCGTGGTGGGCGAGTCAGGGTCGGGCAAGTCGACCCTCGGCCGCGCGCTGCTCGGGCTCGTTCATGCGACGGACGGCAGCATCCGCTACCGCGGCCAGGAGCTCACCGGCCTGCCGGAGTCGCGGCTGCGTCCGCTGCGCCGCGAACTGCAGATGGTCTTCCAGGACCCGCATGCGTCGCTCAACCCGTCCATGACGGTCGGTCGCTCGGTGGGGGACGCGTTGCGGATCCACGGTCTCGACGGCAACGCGGCCGGACGCCGCGCGGCCGTCCTGAAGGCGCTGGAGCGGGTTGGGCTGGCGCCGGGCGAGCGGTTCGTCGACAAGTTCCCGGGCGAGCTGTCGGGTGGGCAGAAGCAGCGCGCGGTGATCGCCCGCGCGATCATCCTCGGACCGAAACTGCTGGTCGCCGACGAGCCGATCTCGATGCTCGACATGTCGGTGCGAGCCAAGATCCTCGGCCTGCTCGACGAACTGCGCAGCGATCTCGGGCTGACCTACGTCTACATCACGCACGACCTGGCGTCGGCGCGGTTCTTCTGCGACCGCGTCGCGATCATGTACCTCGGCAAGATCGTCGAGATCGGCCCGGTGTCGGAGATCTTCGCGAACCCGCGGCACCCGTACACGAAGGCGCTGCTGGGCGCCGTCCCCGACCCGGACCCGTCCCGGCCGATGACGCGTGACCTGCCGCGCGGCGAGATCCCCGACGCCGCCGACCCGCCGCTGGGCTGCTCGTTCCATCCACGCTGCCCCTCGGCGTTCGGGCCGTGCGGTTGGGAGCCGCGCGACATGCGGATGGTGCTCGAGCAGAGGTGGACGACCGTCCCGGCCGAGCAGTACGAGGCCGAGGCCCGCCTGGTGCACGACGAGTCGAGGTTCGCGTCCGGCGATGCGGTGCTGGCGGCCGCCGGGTCACCGGGTGAGGTGCTGGCACTGCTGGAGGACGAGCGCACGGCGCGGCCCGGTGAGCCGATGTGGAAGGGCGTGGCCGGCATGTCCGTCGCGGGGCGTTCGGTGCTGATGGACCTGCGGGAGGCGGTGGAGCCACAACTGCGGCCGGTCGAGGGGACGGACGTGTCGGTCTCCTGCCACCTGTATCACCGGCCCGAGGGCTACGCGGAGGGCGCAGCTCCTTGATACTGACGACCTCAGCCCGCCCACATCCGGCGGTTCGCATGCACCGCCGAGGCATAGTTCTCGTGGGCGCCCGTCGCGATCGAGCGCAGGACGGCGAGCGCTTCCTGCGCCTCGACCGCACCGGTTCGCCACTGCGCGTGTACGGCCGCCTGCGCGCTCGCGGCACTGCCGGTCCAGGTCGCGTGCAGCGCCTGCACCCGCGCGTCCACGTCTGTGCGGGCCCGGGTGAGCTGCGCCTGGAACCGCTGCATCCGCTCGACCAGTTCGGCCAGCCCGTCGAGGTCGACGACTACCCGACTCACTGGGCCGCTCCGGCCAGCTCCACCCGCACTGCGTCGTCGGTCGCGGCGTAGCCGACACCGGACGAGCCGAGCGCGCCGGACAGCTCGTCCAGCGCGTCCAGCATCGACCGCACGCCGTCGAGCCACTGCTCCCAGCCGAGCCGAAACGCCGACGCGGCACAGCCCTGCCAGCCGTGGCCGAGCACGTCGGCGGCACACTCCGCGAGCCCGGCCAGCGCAGCCCGGGAGTGGCCGGCGGCCGCGCCCATCGATGCGTCGCAGTGCGCCAGCTCCGCCGGATCGACCGCGTATCCGTCCATCGTCGTACCCCTTCCTCCGATCCGCGAGCAAAGCGTAGGCAGCAAGCCGCACGACCCGTTGACGCCTGTGGACAACGCGGCCGTGAGCGTCAGTAGCCTGAGACCGTGAGCGAGCGCAGCGAGCGAGCAATCCAACACAGGCTTCGCCGATCAACCGAGCGAAGCGAGGCTTGATCGTGATCGACCTCAAGCTGGTGCGCGACGACCCGGACCGCGTCCGTGCCTCGCAACGCGCCCGCGGTGCAGACGAGTCGCTCGTGGACGTGCTGCTCGCCGCCGACGACGCCCGCCGTTCCGCTGTCGCGCGCGCCGACGGCCTGCGCGGCGAGCAGAAGATCCTGGGCCGCGAGGTGCAGCAGGCCACCCCTCAGCACCGGCACGCCCTGCTCACCAGGGCCAAGCACCTCGCCGACGAGGTCAAGGCGGCCACGGCCGACGAAGCGGCCGCCGACGAGGCGTTGCGGGAGGCGCACCTCGCGCTGCCCAACCTCGTCGAGGACGGCGTGCACCCAGGCGGCGAGGATGACTTCGTCACCCTGGAGACGGTCGGCACACCGCCGCAGGTCGACCAGCCGAGAGACCACGTCGAGATCGGCGCCGCGCTCAAGGCCATCGACACCGAGCGCGGCGCGAAGGTCAGTGGCGCGCGGTTCTACTTCCTCACCGGCGTCGGCGCCCAGCTCGAGTTCGCCCTCATCAACCTCGCAATGGCCCAGGCGACGAAGGCCGGCTTCGTCCCGGTCATCGCCCCGGCCCTGGTGAAACCCGAGGTCATGCAGGGCACCGGGTTCCTCGGCGCGCATGCGGCGGAGGTGTACCGGCTAGCAGAGGACGACCTGTACCTGGTCGGCACGTCCGAGGTCGCGCTCGCCGGGTACCACGCGAACGAAATCCTCGAGACGCTGCCGCTGCGCTACGCCGGCTTCTCGTCGTGCTTCCGCAGGGAGGCCGGCAGCTACGGCAAGGACACCAAGGGCATCATCCGGGTCCACTGGTTCGACAAGGTCGAGATGTTCTCCTACGTCGCCGTGGACGAGGCCCGCGACGAGCATCAGCGGCTGCTCGCGTGGGAGCGCGAGTTCCTCGACAAGCTCGAGCTCGCCTACCGGGTGGTCGACATCGCGGCCGGCGACCTCGGCAGCAGCGCCGCGCGCAAGTTCGACCTCGAGGCGTGGTTCCCGTCGCAGGGCGCCTACCGCGAGCTGACGTCCACGTCGAACTGCACCACGTTCCAGTCCCGGCGGCTGAACATCCGGACGAGGACGGACGCCGGCAACCAACCGGTAGCCACGCTGAACGGCACGCTGTGCGCGCTCGCCCGCACGATCGCCTGCCTGCTCGATCACCACCAGCAGCCGGACGGGTCGGTGTACGTGCCCGCCGCCCTGCGCCCGTACCTCGACGGCCGCGAGGTTCTGACACCGGCATGATCAAGCTGGTCGCCACCGACCTGGACGGGACGTTGCTGCGCAGTGACGGCTCGGTCTCCGAGCGGAGCCGCGCCGCGCTCCGCTCGGCCGCCGACGCGGGCCTGGGCGTCGTGTTCGTCACCGGCCGGCCGCCGCGCTGGCTCGACGTCCTCGTCGAAGCGACCGGCTACGTGGGCGTCGCCGTGGGCGCGAACGGTGCCGTCCTCTACGACGTCACCGCGGAACGGTTGATCTCCGCGCACCTGCTGACCAGCGCGCTCATGTTGGAGCTGGGCACCGAGCTGCGCGCGGAGTTTCCCGAGGTCGAGTTCGCGGTCGAGTACGGCGACGGCTTCGCGGCCGAGCCGGACTACGTCCACGACTGGGAGATCAACCCGCCCTACGACCGCCGCGGTGTGCCGATCGCCGAACCCGTCATCGGCAGCCTCCTCGAGATCGCCGCCGAGCCGGCGGTGAAGCTGCTCGCCAAGGACCACAACGCCGGCGCGGACGTCTTCCTTGCCGCGGCGGCGGCGATCATCGGCAATCGCGCGACCATCACCCACTCGTCCTCGTACGGGCTGCTGGAGATCTCGGCATACGGTGTCACGAAGGCGACCGGCCTGGCCGAACTGGCCGACAGCCGCGGTATCGAGCCGCACGAGGTGCTCGCCGTCGGCGACATGCCCAACGACGTCCCGATGCTGCAGTGGGCCGGCCGCTCGTACGCCGTGGCGAACGCGCACCCGGAGGTCGTCAAGGTCGCCGACGAGGTCGTCGGCAGCAACGACGAGGATGCCGTCGCGGTCCTCATCGAGGGCCTGCTGGCCCAGTGACCGGTGGGCGCAGCGCGGCGCGGTGCAGCTTGCCCGTCGTGGTCTTCGGCAGCTCGGCGACGAACCAGATCCGCCGCGGGTACTTGTACGGCGCGGCCTCGGCACGCATGTAGTCCTGCAGCTCGCGGGCCAGCTCCGGCGAGGCCGGGTACCCGTCGCGCAGCACCACCGCCGCAGCCACGACCTGGCCACGCGCCTCGTCCGGCACGCCGAGCACCGCACACTCGCGCACCGCGGGATGGCCGAGCAGCGTGGACTCCACTTCGGCCGGGCCGATCCGATAGCCCGAACTGATGATCACGTCGTCGGCCCGCGACTCGAAGAACAACCACCCGTCGGAGTCCTGCCGGACGTTGTCTCCGGTGTGCCACATACCCGAAGGTACGCAGGCGCCGTCGTAACCGAGGAAGAACGTAGGGACGGTCGCCGGGTCGACGAGCAGCTCGCCGTCGACGATCTCGACCCGCACCCCGGGCAGCGGCCGGCCCATCGAGGCCGGCGGCGCGGTCTCGCCGGGCCGCACGCCGGTCAGCTGGCCGGTCTCGGTCTGCCCGTAGCCGTCCGAGATCGCCAGCCCGGTCTGCGCCCGCCACGTCTCGAACGCCGGCACCCCGAGCGCCTCGCCCGCGGTGACCGCGCGCCGCACGGACGGCAGCGGACCGATCGGGCCGGCGGCCGCGATCAGCCGGTACTCCGTCGGCGCCATGCACAGCACGTTCACACCCTCGGCGCGGATCGTGGCCAGCCGGCGCGCCGGGTCGAAGCGTTCGTCCTGCAGCAGGGCGCTCGCCCCGCCCAGCCACGGTGCGATGAACGTGTTGCGCGCCGACTTCGACCAGCCCGGCGCCGCCGTCGACCACGCCAGCTCACCCGGCCGTGCGGCCAGCCACTCGCTGGCCTGCAGTCGCTGGCCGGTCACGTATCGCTGCCCATGCGTCACGAGCTTCGGTTGACCCGTCGTCCCCGAGGTGAACAGGACGAACGCCGGATCGAGGTCGTCCAGCTCGGCGAAGGGCGGGGGAGTACCGCCGGACAGCAGCGATTCGTCCGGCACCGTGACGACGGGGCACGACGGCCCGGCGGCGTCGAGCGCCGGCCGGTTGCGCTCGTCGCAGAGCACGAGGGCCGGTCGCGCCCGCGCCAGCCGCAGCGCGATGTCCTTGGCTCGCAGCTGCTCGCTGCACGGCAGCACGGCCGCGCCGACGTGCAGCCCGGCGAGGATCGTCAGGACGTACTCGATCTTGCTGCCGACAAGGGTGAGCACGACCGAACGACGCGTCGCGCCGTACGCGAGGAACCGCGCCGCCAGCGACCCCGAGGCCGCGAGCAGTTCGCCGAACGTCCACTCTCGCCGGGTGCCGTCGCCGGCCAACGTGATGACCGCCGGCTCGTGGGCGGGCCGTGCCGCGACGACGTCCCGGACGAAGTTGCCGGGGTTCCCCGCGAAATCGTGGAGCGTTCTTTGCCGAGCGATTTCGTGGGGTGGCTTCAACTTGCCTGCGTGTTGATGTTCGTCGTGATGAACTGGCAGGTGCCGGGCTTGGTCATCAGCGGGTCGGGCACCGGCCCTCCGGGCGTGGGTTGCATCGCCGGCGCCGACACCGCGAACGAGGCTTGGAACGTCGCGCCCTTGAGCAGCATCGGCTTGCCCTGCACAGTCTTCATCGTGAGATTGTTCGGCGCCAGGATGATCGTCAACGTGCCCATGCCGGGAGTGACGAAGGGCGGCGCGGTGTAGGGCATCGGGGCCATCAGCGACGGCGGCAGCTCGTCGCCCTGCAGGCACACCGGCACTCCGCCGATCAGCACCGTGGTGCCCGTCCCGATCAGGGGGATCGGCGCCGTCAGCTGCGGCACGATCGCCGGCGGCGTGATCGTTATCTGGATCATGTCGTTCGTCTTGATGATGAAGTCGCCCACAGCCGCCTCCTTCCGGTGCGCATCGTAAGGGCGAATCCGCGGACGAGCGACCGTCGGCCGGGGAACTCTGCCCTTACAGGTACTGCCCGGTGCCCCGTCCGCCCGGCTCCTCCTCGTCCGAGCTCGGCGTCAGCCGAATGCCGGGCGGCATGATCATCTGCCCGCCCGGCCCGATGATCACCGCGCGTCCGGATTCCTGGCTGCCCGGCGGCAGCGCCTTGTGCCGCAGCTCCTCCAGCTGCGCCCGCGCCGCCATCTGCTGCGCGAACAGCGCGGTCTGGATGCCGTGGAACAGCCCTTCGAGCCAGCCCACGAGCTGCGCCTGCGCGATCCGCAGCTCGGCCTCGGAGGGCACTTCGCCGCCGAACGGGATCGTCAGGCGGTCCAGCTCCTCGCGCAGCTCGGGCGCCAGGCCCGCTTCGAGCTCGCGGATGGAGGATTCGTGGATCTCGCGCAGCCGGGCCCGGCCGGCCTCGTCCAGCGGGGCAGCACGCACCTCCTCGAGCAGCTGCTTGATCATCGTGCCGATCCGCATGACCTTCGCGGGCTGCTCGACCTGCGAGGTGATCGAGTCGGTGTCGAACTCGACGCCCGCCGGCTCGACGACCTCGGCAGCGTCCGGCGTGGTCGGTTCGGTCTCTTCGTTTGGCTCCGTCACGTGCTCCAGTCTGCCGAACGCGCCTATCGGACGCGCATCAGCACCTTGCCGATGTGCTCGCTGGACTCCACGAGCCGGTGTGCCTCGGCCGCGTCGTCGAGGGTCAGGACCCGGTCGATGACCGGACGGACGGCCCCGGTCTCGATCATCGGCCAGACGTTGGCGTGCGTTTCGGAGACGACGGCGGCCTTGTCCGCGGGCCGCCGGGCCCGCAACCCCGCCGCGTGCACGGTGGCCCGCTTGGCCAGCAGCGTGCCGAGATTCAGCTCGCCCTTCACCCCGCCCTGCAGGCCGAGCACGATCAGCCGGCCACCGACCGCGAGCGAGGCGATGTTGCGGGACAGATACGCCGCGCCCATGTTGTCGAGGATCACGTCGACGCCGGCGCCTGCAGTTTCGTTCTCGACGCGCTCGTCGAACGCCTCGTCCCGGTAGTTGATCGCGACGTCGGCACCGAGCTCGCGGCAGAACGCGACCTTGCGCGGCGTCCCGGCGGTGGTGAAGACGACGGCGCCGCGGGCGTGCGCGATCTGGATCGCCGTCGTGCCGATGCCGCTGCTCCCGCCGTGGACGAGCAGCCGCTCGCCCGGCTGCAGCCGACCGGCGGGCGCGCCGAACGCCATCGACCACACCGTGCAGGTGGTCTCGGGCAGCGCGGCGGCGTCGACCAGCGCGACGCCGGCAGGCACCGGCAGCAGCTGCCCCACCGGCGCCGCGACCCGCTCCGCGTAGCCGCCGCCGGACAGCAGCGCGCACACCGGGTCGCCGATGCTCCAGCCCGCGACCGCGTCACCGACGGCCGCGACGGTGCCCGAGCATTCGAGGCCGAGGTAGCTGGACGCACCGCGCGGCGGCGGGTAGTTGCCCTGCCGCTGCAGGAGGTCCGCGCGGTTGACGGCGGTGGCCGCGACGTCGATGACCACCTCGTCCGGCCGCGGCGTCGGGTCGGGGACGTCGCGCACCTCGAGCACCTCGGGCCCGCCCGGCTCGGAGACGACAACTGCGCGCATGAGCACTGACCGTACTGCCCACATGGGATCGTGACGGCATGGAGCGCATCACGGTTGGGACGGGGCCGCTCACCGAGGCCGACGTAGTCGCGGTCGCCCGGCTCGAGGCCGGCGTCGAGCTCAGCCCGGCAGCCCTCGGCGCGATCACCGCCTCCCGCAAGATCGTAGAGAGCCTCGCGGGTGACGCCGAGCCGCACTACGGCATCTCCACCGGGTTCGGCGCGCTCGCCACCAAGCACATCGCGCCCGCGCAGCGCGCGCTACTGCAACGTTCGCTGATCCGCTCGCACGCCGCGGGCAGCGGCCCCGAGGTCGAGCGCGAGGTCGTCCGCGCGATGATGCTGCTCCGCCTCTCGACGCTGGCCACCGGACGCACCGGCAGTCGGCCACAGACGGCGACGACCCTGGCCGCGCTGCTGGACGCCGGCATCACGCCCGTCGTCCACGAGTTCGGCTCGCTCGGCTGCTCGGGCGACCTCGCCCCGCTGGCGCACGTCGCGCTCGCCCTGCTCGGGGAGGGGACGGTCCGGGACGCGACCGGCACGCTGCGCCCGGCTGCCGACGTGTTGGCCGAGGCCGGCATCGAACCCGTCACCCTCGCCGAGAAGGAGGGGCTCGCGCTCGTCAACGGCACGGACGGCATGCTCGGGCAGCTGCTGCTCGCCTGCGCCGACCTCGACCTGTTGCTGCGCACCGCCGACCTCACCGCGGCGATGAGCGTCGAGGCGATGCTGGGCACCGCCGCAGTCTTCGCCGCCGACCTCCAGGAACTGCGTCCGCAACCCGGGCAGGCGATCGCGGCGGCCAACATGCGCGCGCTGCTCGCGAACTCGCCGATCGTCGCCTCGCATGCCGGGCCGGACTGCGTGTACGTCCAGGACGCCTATTCGATGCGGTGCGCGCCGCAGGTTGCCGGTGCGGCCCGCGACACGCTGACCCACGCGCGCCGGGTCGCCGGCTTCGAGCTCGCGTCCGCGATCGACAACCCGGTCGTCACCCTCGACGGACGTATCGAGTCGAACGGCAACTTCCACGGCGCGCCGCTCGCGTACGTCCTGGACTTCCTCGCGATCCCGGCCGCCGACGTCGCCAGCATCAGCGAGCGGCGGACGGACCGGATGCTCGACGTCGCGCGCTCCCGCGGCCTGCCGCCGTTCCTCGCCGCCGACCCCGGCGTGGACTCCGGGCACATGATCGCGCAGTACACGCAGGCCGCACTCGTCTCGGAGCTGAAGCGGCTGGCCAACCCGGCGAGCGTCGACTCGATCCCGTCGAGCGCGATGCAGGAGGATCACGTCTCGATGGGCTGGTCGGCAGCGCGCAAGCTGCGCCGCAGTGTCGACGCGCTCACCCGGGTGCTGGCGATCGAGCTGCTCACCGCTGCCCGCGCGCTCGACCTGCGTGCCCCGCTGCTGCCGGGCCCGGCCACCGGCGCGGTCGTCGCCGCACTTCGCGAGCACGTGGACGGGCCGGGGCACGACCGGTACCTGGCGCCGGAGATCGAGGCGGCCGTCGAGCTCGTCCGCAGCGGCGCGGCCGTGCGCGCTGCGGAGTCCGCGCTCGCCGCCCCGCTCGGCTAGCCCGCGACCGCGTATCAGTGCGCAGCTGGTAGCACGGCAGTGACCGCGGGCAGCAGGGCGAGATCGATGGGCAACCAGGCGACGGCGCGGACATCCTCCGCCGCGAGCCAGCGGAGCCGGTCGTGGTCCTCGAGCGCCTCGGGCTCGCCCTCGGTCAGCGTCGCGGCGTAGAGGACGAGCCTGATCCGGCCGTCGACCGCCTCACCCAGCCGATCACCGACCCGCACCGCGACGCCGAGCTCCTCCCGGCACTCCCGCACGAGCGCGTCCGCCTCGGACTCGCGGGGCTCGACCTTGCCGCCCGGGAACTCCCAGCCGCCGGCCAGTTCGGCCGGACGCGAGCGGCGCGCGGCCAGCACCCGACCGGCCCGCACGATCGCGGCACCGACCACGTGGACGACAGGCGAGTGCGTCAGCGGCGCCCGACCAGCCAGTAGGCCAGCGAGTTGCCCGGGTTCATCAGGACGAACACCCGCCATAGGTTCTTCCTACCGCGCACCTGGTCGTCCGAGCGCGTTGCCATATCCCGCCAGGCGAGTGCGGCGCAGCCGGTTTGGACGACGACGATCGCAACCACGACCGGCTTGGGAGGTCTACGCATCACCGGTCAGTCTCACCGCACCACGCCGTTCGTCAGGCCTTCGGGTGCGAGCGGCCGCGGCTCAGCAGCGCGATCAGGCGCTTGATCACCGAGCGGCGTGCGGCCAGCGGTGTGGTGTCGCCGGACAGCGGGTCCCCGTGTGCCGGTTCGTTGCCCTTGTAGCCGGGCGTCGGCTGCATGTTGCTGAACCCGGGCTGCATGGCCTCACGTCCTTCCAAGGCGAACGCGCGGAGGCGAGTCGCTGCGGCCCAGTGTCCGTGCAAACCGCGCGTTTGCACAGAGGCGATGGTCATTCGGGTGAATACCCTCAGACCCGTCCCGGCGTGTGGCTCGAGGGGTACTCACAACCTGGGCCGGTCGCCGATTGGCCGTGTCCCCGCGCTGTGGTGTGATCGGCACATGCACCTCGCGTACACCGACGATGCCAACAAGCTGCTGGAGCAGAGCCCCTTGGCGCTGTTGATCGGCATGCTGCTCGACCAGCAGATCCCGATGGAGAAGGCGTTCACCTCGCCTGACGTGCTTCGCGAACGCCTCGGCGGCACGCTCGACGCGCACACCATCGCGACCTACGACGCCGATGCGCTGGAGGCGATCTTCCGCGAGCCGCCCGCGTTGCACCGCTTCCCGGCCGCGATGGCCAAGCGGGTGCAGGCCCTCGCCGAGATCCTCGTCCAGCGCTACGACGGCGACGCCGCCGCGGTGTGGAGCGGCGCGCGATCCGGCGAGGAGCTCGTCGCGCGCGTCGGCGCACTGCCGGGGTTCGGCGAGCAGAAGGCGAAGATCTTCACCGCGCTGCTGGGCAAGCAGTTCGGCGTGCGGCCCAGGGGTTGGCGCGTGGCCGCCGGAACCTACGGCGAGGACGGCTCGTTGCGAAGCGTCGCCGACGTCGTGGACGCCGACTCCCTCAAGGCGGTCCGCACGTACAAGCAGCAGCTGAAAGCCGCCGCGAAGTCCTGACCGTCCGTCACACGGTCCGGTCGACGACGACACAGTGCCGGTCCTCGTTCGTGATCCACTCCTGGGTGATGCGCTGGCCGGTCACCCGCTCCAGCAGCGCGAACGCCGCCGCCCATACCTGCTCGTCCGGACCCCCGAACGGCAGGCCGACCTCTTCGGGCAGCGGGTCGCCGTCACCCTGCCCAGGTGCGTCGAGCAGCGGGTCGAAGTAGCGCAGCACCTCACCACCCTCGGCGAGGACGAAGGCCATGTCGGCATTCACGCTCTGGTAGATCACGACGACGCGGCCCACCCGCGACACGTCCGCGGCAACCTCGGGCAGCGACAGCAGGAACCCGTTGTACGCGAGCAGCGTCAGCCACGGCCCCAGCCGGCCGACGAGCATCGGTTCGAGGTCGTCCGCGCCGACCTGCCAGATGTCCTCCTGCGGCCCGAGGTCGCGCGCCGACCGGCTCACCTCCGCGAAGAGGTCCTCCGGCCCGCCGGCGAAGTGGATCAGGGCGAGCGTCAGCTCCGGCAGGTCGTCGACCCACGCGTAGTCGGAGACGGTCATCAGACTCCGGCGAAGGCCGCGGTGCGCAACGTCTCGACCTCGGTGCCCAGCCGCTCCACCAGCGCATCGTCGACGGACGCACCGCAGCGCCGCAGCCAGTTCGCCACCATCAGATGCCCGCCCTGCGTCAGCACCGACTCGGGGTGGAACTGCACGCCGTCGATCGGCAGCCTCGCGTGCCGCAGCGCCATCACGACGCCCGACGCCGTGCGTCCGGTGACGACGATCTCCGGCGGCAACTCGGCCTCGGACACCGCGAGCGAGTGGTAGCGGGTCGCGACGAACGGTGACGGCAGGCCGGCGAGAACCCCCGACCCGTCGTGCACGACCTCGCTCGTCTTGCCGTGCAGCAGCTCCGGCGCCCGCACGATCGGCGCCCCGAACACCGCGCCGATCGCCTGATGTCCGAGGCACACGCCGAACAGGGGCAGCTGCCGCTCGACGCACGCGGTGACGAACGCCATCGATTCGCCGGCGTCCTGCGGCGTGCCCGGTCCGGGGGAGATCAGCACGCCGTCGACGGCGAGCGAGTCCAGTTCGGCCGGCCGGACGGCGTCGTTGCGGCGCACGACGACCTCGGCGCCGAGCTGGCCGAGGTACTGGACCAGGTTGTAGACGAAGCTGTCGTAGTTGTCGACGACCAGGATCTTCACTTGCCGGGCACCGTCACCTGGTTGATCGGCAGGTGCGGTTCGATCCACGGGAAGACCACGAACAGCAACAACATCGACACCGCGAGGATGAGCAGCAGCGTCTGCAGCAGCTTGACCGCGAGTGGCCCCGGAAGGTGTCGCCAGATCCAGACGTACATCAGGACTTCACCTCGTCGTAGAGTGCGTTGATCGACGTCGGCAGCTGTCCGCCCTTGATCAACGTCGCGCTGTTGGGCAGGGTCAGCGACTTGTCGAGCTGCGCGTGGATGATCATTCGGTGCGACGCGGTGAACTTCGGGTGGCACGTGGTCATCGTCAGCAACGCCACTCGAGCATCGGCGATGGTGTACTCGGGGTGGCTCGGGACGGGCAGCAGCACCTGGCCGTCACTCGGATCGATGATCTCCCGCCCCGGCACCTGGACGGGGTCGTTGCCCTTGACCGGGATCTCGGCCATGTTGTCCTGCGGGTCCGAACCGGCAGGTTGGCCAAGCACGCGATAGACGTACCAGTACGACTTCGTCTCGACGATGACCGCATCGCCGGCGCGCAGCTTGTCGATGTTCAGGAACGGCTCACCCTTGCCGACCCGGTGGCCGGCGACCGCGAAGTTGCCCACCTTGCCGGGCAGCTGGGTGTCCGCGTAGTGCGCGGGACCCTTCTCCAGCTGGCTGTCGTCCGGCACGGTGCTGCCTTGGACGATGGCGAAGTGGTAGTCGCGGCCGAGCCGCGGGATGTAGAGCACCGCGATACCCGAGCCGAGCGGAATCGCTCGCGCGCCGCTGCCCGGAAGCGCGAGCGGGTCGACGCCGTTCTCCCACTCCTTCTGCAGAGCCTGGGCGACCTTGTGCTGCGCGCGGTGGGCGAAGATGTTGGTGATCCACACCTCGTACACCGCGAACAGCAGGATCACGAGGCCGAAAGTGATGAGCGTCTGGCCGACCCCGCGCAGGACGAAGCGCACTTTGTCGCCGATGGTCATCGGCGCCTTGCCCGGCGGCGGGGCCGCGGGCGGCGGTGTCGCCACGATCGTGTCCTCTGTCAATGCGGGGTCCTCACTTGCCGACGTGCGCGTAGCTCAGGGTGACCGGCCCGCGGTATGCGGGCAGCTCCAGCCTGATCTGCGTGCTGACGGTGTAGCCCAAGCCGTAGTATCCCGCCGCTTCGCGAAAGAGCTTCACTCCCGGCGAGGACGACAGCTTCCTCAGCATTGTCGCTGACGGACCTATCGCTGCAACCCGAAATGGCGGAGAGAACACCTGGCCGTTGAGCAGCAGAGTATTGCCGACGCAGCGGACCGCCGACGTCGCGATCACCCGTTGATCGGCGATCGTCATGGCCTCCGCACCACCGGCCCACAGCGAATTCACCACCGCCTGCAGGTCGGACTGGTGCACGACGAGCTGGTTCGGATCGACGTCGCCCCCGGCCGGCTGGCCCGGCGCGTCGTCCAGGACGACCTCCAGCCCGGGACCGCTCGTCGCCGTCAGCCCGGCCGGCGCGAGCTGCGGCCGCACCTTCGCCTGGGCGCGCGCGACCTCGGAGTCGTCGCGGCCGGCCCGTTTGGCGATGCCGTTCACGGTGGCCTGGAGGTCCTGCACGCGACGATCGAGGCGCAGGACGCTGTCCTCCTCGGCGCGGACCGTGTCGGCGAGCGTCGAGTTCACCGGCGGACGCAGGTCGTTGCCCTTGGATTCGCGGGCGCTGACGGCGAAGCCCAATCCGGCGAGCAGGCAGACCACGGGGACGAGCAGCTGCCAGGCACGGGCTAGCGCGGTCGTCGGACACCGCAACCCCCTCGTTCAGGTACCGCCCTGACTGGCGGCGTCTACGCTAACCGGTGACATCCGCGACACGCCGACGCCACCCGTCCGAGCGAGGTCGCAGCACCGGAAGACGGAGAGAGCACGTGCCCAAGTCCAAGGTCCGCAAGAAGCCCGCCGCGTCCGCCCGGACGCCGACGGCAAGCACCTCGCGCGCGCTCGCGCCCAGCCCGCCCTGGTACCCGATCGTGATGGCGGTCGTCCTGTTGCTCGGGTTGGCCTACATGGTCGTCTACTACCTGACCTCGAGCGGCAAGGACCCGCACGTCCCGATCATGGCCGGCCTCGGCGCCTGGAACTTTGCGATCGGCTTCGGAGTCATGCTGCTCGGCCTCGTCATGGCTGTGCGCTGGCGCTGAGCACGGATCCCGCGACCTCGACCCCGTCATGATTACACCGCTGTAGTTTTGTCCCCAGCTGGGGAAAACCCTGTGGACGAACCGTCATCGCGCCGACCGACCCCGCGTCCGACCCCTCGTCCGACCCCAGGTCCGACCCCGCGTCAGACCGGCGCGCCGGCCCCGAGTCCGGCCGTCGCGCGGTTCGTGCCGGACCGTCGCTACACGGCGCTCGCCACCGGCGGCGGGCTCGGCGCGATCGCCGCCGCCGTCCTCACCGACGACCCGGCCGGCCGGCTGCTGTTCATCGTCGCGGCGCTGCTGCTGGCGGCCTACGTCGGTGCCGACCTGGTGTTCAGCCCGCGGCTCGTCGCCTCCAGCAGCGGCATCGTCATCAACGCGCCGCTCACCCGCGCGCGGCTCGCCTGGGACCAGGTCGACGCGGTCCGGGCCGAGACCCGGTTCCGGCGCGGGCTGCGCAGCACGACGCTCGAGATCGATGCGGGCGAGGTGCTCGCGGTGTTCAGCCGGCGTGCCCTGGGCGCCGAACCCGTCGAGGCCGCCGACCTCATCGAGGCCTTCCGCCCGCACATCGGGGGCTCAGAAGGTCGCTGAACGCAGCCCGACCACCACGACGACGATGCCGAGCAGTCCGGCGAGCCCCGCAGCCTGTAACCGGGTCGGGATTCGGGCGCGCGCCGACGGCCAGCCCGCGATCGCGAGCGCGGCGAGGATGCCGGTGACGAAGCCACCGATGTGGCCGAGCTTCGAGATGCCGTGGATCGAGAAGGTCAGGACGAAGTTGATCGCGACGATGCCGACGAGCCACTGCGGGTCGAGGCCGAGCTTGCGGACGAGCACGAGGCACGCCCCGAACAGCCCGAAGATCGCGCCGGACGCACCCACCGTCGGGTTGATCTCGTTGCCGAACGCGTAGACCGCGGCACTGCCGCCGAGCGCGCTGAGCAGGTACAGGGCCGCGAACCGCCAGCGACCGAGCAGCTGCTCGAGCGCGGGGCCGATGAACACGAGCGCGATCATGTTCGACGCGATGTGCAGCAGGCTGACGTGCAGGAACGCCGAGGTGATCAGCTCGTAGTAGCGGTCCTGGAAGCGGATGGCCGTCGGCAGCAGCATCCACTGGTTGAACAACGCATCGGAGGATCGCGGAGTTGTCGGGTTGCCGAACGAGGCGCCGGGTGCCATCGCGGTCACGAGGTAGACCGCGACGTTCAGCGTGATCAAGGTGGTCGTGACGTACGGCCGGGACTCGAGGATCTTCGCCCCGACGCTCGTCCGCGGCGCCCGGACCGTCCGGCTGGCCTGCTCGACGTCGTCCGGGCAGTGGAAGCCGACCGACGCTGGACGCATGCAGTCCGGGCAGATCGGCCGGTCGCAACGAGTGCAGCGGATCAACGCCTCCCGGTGCGGGTGGCGGTAACAGTGCTGGGTGACCTCGCCCGGCGGCGGCTGACCGCTCAAGCGGGCTCCACCGTCACCGAGTTGATCGTGATGTCCTCGGTGGGTCGGTCGTTACGACCGGTCTTGGTGCCGGCGATCTTGTCGACGACGGCGCGGCTGTCCGCGTCGGCGACCTCGCCGAAGATCGTGTGCTTGCGGTTGAGGTGCGGGGTGCGTCCGACGGTGATGAAGAACTGCGAGCCGTTCGTGTTCGGCCCGGAGTTCGCCATGGCGAGCAGGTACGGCCGGTCGAACACCAGCTCCGGGTGGAACTCGTCGGCGAACCGGTAGCCCGGGCCGCCGAAGCCCTCGCCCAGCGGGTCGCCGCCCTGGATCATGAATCCAGGGATGATGCGGTGGAAGATCGTGCCGTTGTAGAGCGGCTCGTTCGTCTTGACGCCGGTGCCCGGGTGCGTCCACTCGACACCGCCGACGGCGAGGTCGACGAAGTTCTTTACGGTTTTCGGCGCGTGATTACCGAACAATTCGATGCGGATGTCACCCGCGGTGGTGTGCAGGGTGGCGATCTGCGTAGCGGACATGCTGGCAACTCCGGAAGGTCGCGGGGCGGGACGATTCATCCTGCCATGCGCCGGAAAGCTCAGAACTTGTCGACGATCGCCTTCGCCATGGCCCGCGCGTTGAACGAGATTTCCTGCTGGGTGTGCACGACGACCATGACCTTGCCCTTGGCGAACACGAACGCCCAGTCGCGCCTGCCGTCCGGGCCGTAGAACCTGGTGCGGTAGCTGATGCCGGTGACGCCCTTGACGAAGTTCGGGTAACTCTCGGGCTGCGCGCCGGCTCGGGCCGTAAGGATCATCGCGGCGCGGGCAGCGACGTGCGTCTTGAACGTGCTGGGCAGGATGTCGGCGACCGCCTCGTTCGGGGAATAGGAGAAGTAGAACCGGCAGCCATTCGGGCGCAGCCGGGTCAGCACCGTTATCCGGCCGACCCGGTCCCCTTCGCTGTCGGCGACGTTCGGCCCGTTCGTCGGCTCGGAGTCCAGGCCGCCCTTGATGTACGGGCAGCTGCGCTCCACCTCGCCCTTGGGCAGCTTCGAGCCGGCCGGCTGCGGCGCGACCGTCGTGGCCGGCGCAGGTGTGTACGTCTTCGGTGCCGGGACGTGGTGGGTGCGGGTGACGGTCGAGGTGTGCGTGCTAGTGGTGGGCGCAGGCCGCGAACCGGACGTGCAAGCAGCGAGGGCAAGCGCGAGCGCGGCGAGCGCTGCCCACCACCCCCGACTTTGACCTCCCAATCGTCGCTGCACGGGCCGATTAACGACGCTTGGGAGGTCAAAGTCGCCGTTCATCTAGCGAGGACGGCCGACGGCGACGCGGGCAGCGAGCTCGGGCAGCGTGTCGTCGAGCGGCTCCAGGTCGGTGGGCTCGCCACGCCGCGCGTAGGCCCGGCGCAGCAGGTCGTCGGCGAAGCTCGGGCTCTTCGCGAGGACCGGCCCGTGCAGGTACGTGCCGATCACGTTGTCCCGGACGGCGCCCTCCGTCCCGTCCTTGCCGTTGTTGCCGCGGCCGTGCTGCGTGCGGCCGAGCGGGCGCACCCCCGGGCCGAGCGTGGTGAGCCCGCTGTGGTTCTCGTAGCCGACGAGCCGTCCCGCGTCCGGCGTGTCGACGTAGTTGTTGCCGATCAGCCGCACCGCCTGGCCGCGCGTGGCGACGTCGAGTACCCCGACGCCGGCGATCCGGACGCCCTCGAGGGTGACGAACTCGTGGCCGAGCATCTGGTACGAGCCGCAGACGGTCAGCATCACGACGCCGTCGTCGGCCATCGCGCGCAGCTGCGCGCCGCGGGCGGCGAAGTCCTGCCCGATCTCGCCCTGGGCCGCGTCCTGACCGCCGCCGCCGAGCAGGATGTCGGCGTCGTGCGGCAGCCGATCGCCGACGCTGACCGGCTCGACACGCACCGGCAGCCCGCGCCACTCGAGACGCTTGCGCAGGACGAGCACGTTGCCGGTGTCGCCGTAGATGTTCATCTCGCGCGGATACAGATGGACGAGGACGAGCGGGTTCATGCCGCGACCCCGATCCGCTGCAGGACGGCGTGCAGCTCCCACATCGCGGTGTAGGTGCTGAACACGACGACCCGCGCGCCCGGCGACACCGCGGCGACCGCCAGCCGAACCGCCTTCTCCAGGTCCGGCTCGATCTCGTCGACCTCGACGCCGTCGTAACGCAGTCGGACCGCCATGTCCGCAGCGCGGGTGCCCGAGGTCGAGCGGCGCGACGCCAGCGGGGCGAGCGCGGCGAAGTCGACGTCCCACAGCCAGGACACGTCCCGGCCGTCCGCGTAGTCGTCGTTGATCGCGATGACCAAGGCCGCCGGCGCGCCGTTGTCCAGCGTGCGCAACGTCTGCCGGAACCCGGCCGGGTTCTTCACCAGCTGCAGCGTCACCCGCCGGCCGTCCACGGCGAAGGTCTGGCCGCGACCGAACGCCGGCGAGACGTTCGCGAGACCAGCGGCGATCGTGGCCGCATCGAAGCCGAAGCTCAGCGCGAGCGCCGCCGCGCCACACGCGTTCTGCGCGTTGTGCGCACCCTCGGCGCGCAGCACGACGTCGTGGTCGCGCCCGTCGATGCACAGCGTCGCGGCCGGCTGGGCCGGGCCGGGCAGCACCCGCAGCTCGACGGCCGCGGGCAGCTCGGACACGTGCACCGGGCCGCCGTAGAGCTCCTCGTCGTTCGGGAACAACGCGCGCAGCTCGCGCGCCACTCCGTAGTAGGAGACGGCCGCGTGCGTGTCGGCGGCGAGCGCCGCGATCCGCTCGTCGTCGCGGTTGAGGACGACGTGCCCGGTCGTCGCGGCGACGACCTTGCCGAGCAGCCGCGCGGTCGTGTCGATCTCGCCGAACCGGTCCAACTGGTCGCGCATGACGTTGAGCAGCAGGGCGCGGCGGGGCGCCACCCGCTCGACGAAGCGCACCGCCCACGCCTCGTCCAGCTCGAAGACGGCGACGTCGTAGGCGAGGCGACCGGTCCACGAGGCGTGCTCGACGGTGGCGGTGATCGCGCCGCGGACGAAGTTCGAGCCGGTGTCGTTGGTGAGCACCCGCAGCCGTTCGCCGAGGATGGCCGCGACCATCTTCGTCGTGGTCGTCTTGCCGTTGGTGCCGGAGACGACGACAACGCCCTCGGGCAGTCGAGCCATCGCCCGGGCCAGGTAGCGCGGGAACAGCTTCTCGACGACGAGCCCGGGCAGCGCGTTGCCGCGCCGGCCGAGCAACCGCAGCGCCAGCAGGGTGAGCCTGCCCAGCCACACCGCCAGCACGTCCACGATCAAGCCTCGCTTCGCTCGTTTGATCGGCGAAGCCTGTGCCCGATTGTTCGCTCGCTTCGCTCGCTCACGTCAAGCCTCGCTTCGCTCGTTTGATCGGCGAAGCCGGTGCCCAAGGTTCGCTCGGCAAGCGTCGCTCACGTCGTCACGGTACCGAGAAGCGCAGGTCGGCCACGCTGCGGCGCGAACCGCCGCTGCGCGGCCACGACTTGCACACTTCGCCGGTCGTTCACTCCCGTGGAATGTCGTGCTTGCACTGCGTCTCGCTCGACGGGGCCGAATTTGGGTCGTGACCCGCATCGTGCAGGCGGCCAACTTCGTGGCACCGCACTCCGGCGGCATCCGCACCGTGCTCGAACACCTCGCCTGCGGCTACGCCGCGGCGGGGCACGAGGTGATCCAGGTGGTGCCGGGCGAGTGCACCGCCGTCCACCGGACGACGTGGGGCGCGCGGATCGTGCTGCCCGGGCGCGCGCTGCCCGGCACCGGCTACCGGGTGCTCGGCCTCGGATCGCTCACCCGGCTGCTCGCGCACGCCGCACCCGGCCGGATCGAGGTCCACGATCGCAGCACCCTGCGCGGCTTGGGCCAATGGGCGCGCGAACGTGGCATCCCGGCCCTCGTCGTGTCGCACGAACGGCTCGACCGGCTCCTCGCGCAGTGGCTGCCGCCGAAGTTGGTCACCGGACGCCTACCGGACCGGAGCAACGCTGCGCTGGCCGCCGGCTTCGACACCGTGGTGTGCACCACAGCGTGGGCCGCCGAGGAGTTCGCCCGGCTGCCTGCGGGCAACGTGCGGCAGATCCCGCTCGGGGTGGACCTCGCGCGGTTCCGGCCCGCGGCCCGCGACCCGGCGATGCGCGCCCGGTTGGCGTCGTACGATGCCGCGCTGCTCGTCCTGGTCAGCCGGCTCTCGCGGGAGAAGCGCCCAGATCTCGCCGTCGAGGCGGTCGCCGAACTCGCGCGGCGCGGTCGAGAGGTCCGGCTGGTGGTCGCCGGCGACGGACCGATGGCTGCCGGCCTGCGGCGCCAGGCGGCCGGCCTGCCGGTCACCTTCTTCGGCCACATCGACACCGAGGACGTCGCCCGGCTACTGGCGACGGCCGACGTGGTGCTCGCACCGGGGCCGGTGGAGACGTTCGGCCTGGCGGCCCTCGAGGCGCTCGCCAGCGGGACGCCGGTAGTGGCGAACGAGGCGTCCGCACTGCGCGAGGTGCTCGGCGTTGCCGCCGGGCTCACCGCCCCTGGAACGCCCAGCGGCTTCGCCGACGCCGTGCAGGTCCTGCTCGGCCGGCCGGAGACCGAACGGCGCGCCGGGGCTCGCCACCGGGCCGAGGGCTACCGCTGGGACGCGACGGTGGCGGGGTTCCTGGCAGCACACGGGCTGTCCGGTGACGCGGTGTGCGCTGCATGAGGCCGAGGCTGCTGGCGCTCGGGGACAGCATCAGCTGCGGAGAGGGCGTCGGTGTGCAAGTGCACCCGGCGGACACCTGGGTAGGCCTGCTCGCAGACGCGCTGGGCGCCGAGCTGGACCTGCTGGCGCGCTCCGGCTCGCGGGTGCGCGACGTGCGCGCCGAGCAGCTGCCAGTGGCACTGTCCCGGCCGGCGCCGCTGGCCACCCTGCTCATCGGGCTCAACGACGTCATCCGGGCCGGGTTCGACCCGGCCGCGGTGCGGGCCGACCTCCTCGCGGTGGCCGCCGGGCTGCGGGCCTGTGACACGACCGTCGTATTGGTCCGGCTGCACGATCCGACGGCGCTGCTTCCACTGCCCGGCCGGCTGCGGCGCTACTTCGTCAAACGCGCGGCGGTCATCAACGACGCGGTCGATGCGGCGCGCGGCCCCGGCGTCCTGATCCTGGACCTGGCCCGGCTCACCACCCTGCGCCGGCGCGGCAGCTGGGCGGTCGACCGGCTGCACCCGGGTCCGGCCGGGCACCTCGCGATGGCCACGGCGAGCGCGGCGCTGCTGGGCGAGAACGGATTCGACGTGCCACATCCGCCGGTCGGGCCGGCCCGGTTGGGGTGCCCGACGAAGCGGGCCGAGGCGCGCTGGGTGGTGCGCCACGGGGCGCCGTACGTCGTGCGCCAACTGCCGAAGATGGCGGCGCCCGCCGCGGGGTCGCTCGTCAGCCGCGCGCGATGACCGGTTGCTCCGTCAGCGGTCGGCGGTCGAGCGGTCCGACCGCGCCTGCAGCCAGGCCCGGGTGGCGGCCTGCCCGGCCGCCAGCAGCGCGCCGGTCGCCGAGGTGTCGCGCGGACCGGCCGGCAGCGTCCGGAGGAAGCCGGCCGCCCACGCATCGGCCACATGCGGCAGGACGTGCACCCGCGGGTCGTCCAACGTATGGAGGACGGCGGCCCGGTTGGCCGCTGCGCGCGCGACGGTGAACGCGGCGAGCACGACTTGAAGTGCTCCCCGATGCGACTCGACCGGGGCAAGATATGCGCGCTGGCCGTTGGCGCGCGGCAACCCGCACGCCTCCTGCTGGGCCGCGTGATCCACAGGCAGGGCGGCGCATTCGCCTTCGCGGCCGGTCACCGGAGCCAGTGCGCAGTCGAGCACCAGCACCTCGTCGTCCGGCCCGGCGCCCGCCAGTGCGGGCTCTACCGGCACACCGCACACCACGCCACCGTCGACGTGCCGGTGTCCGTCGCTCAGCCGAACCGGCGGGAAGAGGCCGGGCAGTGCGCAGCTCGCGACCAGCACGTCACCCACCGCGCCGCGCGGGTGGTGCACGGCAGCCCCGCAGTCCAGGCAGGTCGTGGTGACGGTCAGCGGCACGGCCAGCTCGGCGACGTCGTGGGCCGGCACGTTCGCCGCGATGAGCCGCCGCAACGGCCGTTCGTCGAACAGGGCGCTGGCCCCGCTCGCCGCCGCGGCGGCCAGCCCTCGCACCCGGCCCCACAAAGAGGGCGCCAGCACCCCGTGCGTCCGGGTGTCGGACCACCACGCGGCCAACCTGGCGGCCTGCTGCGGGCTCGGGTCACTGGCGAGGAAGGCGGCGTTCAGGGCCCCGACAGAGCACCCGTACACCGCGTCCGGCAGCACCCCGGCCTCGGCCAGGGCCAGGAGCGACCCGGCCTGGTAGGCGCCCAGCGCACCGCCGCCGCCGAGCACGAACACCGTCCGGCCGCTTCCGGTCTGGTGCGGCAGAGTCGCCATCGCTAGATCTCCAAGACACTGCGCACCACGGGTGACCCCAGGCGGTACGAATCGGGCATTTCCGGAACGCGCAGTTGAACGGCTCGGAAACCCGAGACGGCCACGCGGCTTTCCATGGTGCCCGAAGATCGCCCGGCGCGCAGCATCCGATGGTCCCGGGACGGACGGGTCCCGGGACGGACCGTGGCCACCGTGCGGCGCGACACGCCGTGGCGTGCGCCCGCACGGGGCCACGAGTCGGTCTGTCAGCTGATCGCGGTCAGCCACCCGCCGTTCGGGACACCGAGCCCGGTCACCAGGTCATAGCCCTTCGTGGTGCTCAGGCTGCTGTCCTGGTTGAAGGTGCGCACCGAGTACAGCAAGCCGTCCGACGCGTTCTCGCCGTTGGCGAAGTCGACGCGGACCACACCCGCCTGGCGCGGTTTGGCCTTGACGTCGGTGAACGCGGCACGGTTGGCGTAGATGACCTCGTTCAACAAGCCCGCGCCCGCACCGCCCTGGTTCTGCAGTGACAGCGCCGTCATGCCCGCGAACAAGGGCGAGGCGAGACTCGTCCCGCCGATCCGGTATTCGTCGTAGAAGACGCCGTCCGAGAAGGTCTGCGTCTCACCGATGAGCATGCCGGTGTTGGGATCGGCGTCCATCGCCACGTCCGGGTCCTGCCGGTAGGGGCTGTGCGTCACGCCTGCCTGGTAGTCCGGCGCGTTGAACAGCGAGGACGTGCCGCCGCCTGCGCCGTAGAGGAAGCCGACGCCGTTCCAGGACGTCTGGTCGCTCGAGAGGCCGAACTTCTCGGTGCCCCAGCCGGTCTGGAACTTCAACCCGCCGTTGGCATTGATCGCGGTGGAGGTGCCGCCGACGCTCGTCACGTACGGGTCGGAGGTCGGGTAGTCGGCTTGCTTCAGCCCACTGGAAGCGAGCTCGTCGCCGTTGTCGCCGGAGGAGAACATGAAACTGATGCCCTCGGTTGCGCCCTGCAGGAACACCGCTTCGTACGCGGCGACGTTGTCGGCGGTCTCGTTCTGCTCCAGGTCTCCCCACGAGTTCGTGACGAGCTTCGCCGTGCCGTCGTCGACTACCTGGCCGAGCGAGACGAGCAGGTCGTCGTCGAAGCAGCTCGCCGCCCCGTAGTAGTGGATGTTCGCGCCGGGCGCCATCGCGTGCACGGCCTCGACGTCCAGCGTCTCCTCCCCGTACCAGCCCGACGGGCCGCACAGCTTGTTGTGGGTGAACTTCGCGGCCACCGTCTGGCTGTACTGCCCAGGCGCGTAACCGCCGTCGCCGTGGGTCGTGGCGTAGGTCTCGGCGTCAGAGGTGATCGTCGGAGCCGCGTAGGCATCGGTGATCGCGACGGTGATGCCCGTCCCGTCCAGACTCGAGTTGTCCTCGTACGCGGCTCGGTACTGCGGGCCGGTGTAGCCGCACGGTGCATAGCTCAGCGTCGCACCGTCGAAGGTCGGCAGCTTCGTCTTGAAGTCGGCCTGATAGGTCGCCTTGACCTGCCCGAAGTACCGCGAGCACGGCCGGGCGTTGCGGAATCCGGCCGGTGGTGGGGCCTGCTTGCTCGCCGGTGCGGTCCGGCTCGGCGTGGTGTCCAGGCCGGTGACCGTGAGCACCGAGGACGCGACGCTCGCCGGCATCCGCACCAGCGAGGACGGCGCCCGGACGATGCGCCCGGCGTGGCGGTAGCGCTCTAGCTGCGCGCCGAACGCCTTCTCGGCGGCTGCCACGGTGCCCTTGACGGTCACGTAGCGGTTGCTCGCGCCGACTCCGGTGACCCGCAGGCCGGCCGAGGTGAGGTAGGACGAGACCGCCCGGACGGTGGCCGCGGTCGTGCCGAAGCGCGTCCGGTACTGGGCGGGGGTCAGGAACTTGCGGTAGCTGGCGCTGCCGGGCGTGGACATCGCGATGGCGGCTTGCTTGACCGCAGCGAGTCCGCCACGCGGAGCGAGGTAGACCCGCGCGCGCACGCTTGCCGACCCGCTCGCCGCACCCAGGTGGGTGGCGTGCGCGGTCCAGAGCGGTTTGGTGTTGGGGACGGCTATCGCCGCCGACGTGGCCGACGCTGTGGACGCCGAAGCCACTGCGGCACCGAGCACCGTGGCCGCGGCCGCCGTCGCTACGGCGATGCTGCGTTTGTACATTGCGTTCCTCCACTTGTGATGGACGGGTGCCTCGGCATCCGGTCGCGCGACGGCACCCCAGCCCACTGAACCTAGGTCGTGTTCGGCGCGCGTGGCGGCGTCGGCAGTGTCCGTTTCCTGCATGACAGAAAGATGCCTTGACGTCGCAGACGGGGCACTTTCGTGGCTACGTCACGGTTGGGCCGGCGCACGCGCGGCGTGCCGATCGTGGGCTACAGTGGCGCCCGTCCGGCTGGCGCATGGCAATGCGCTGAGTCGGGTGCGGGGCCACCAGATAGCTGAAGGACGTGCTTTGGCCATCGAAGTCGGACCGCGCGCCGCGGGCGACGCGGAGGACATCGCGTCCGAGGCTTGGGCGCACGTGTGCCGCGATCTCGGCAAGTTCCGCGGCGACATCGACGGATTCCGCGCATGGGTGGCGACGATCGCCCGGCACCGCGCGATCGACCAACTGCGGGCACGCGGGTGGCGGCCACTCGACCCGGTACCGATCGAGGCGTTCCACGGGCGACCTGCTGCGGACGACACCGAGGGATCGGCGCTGGAGTCGCTGTCCACGGTGGCGGCCATGACGGCGATCAAGTCGCTGCCACAGGACCAGGCCGAAGCGGTGCTGCTCCGTTCGGTCATGGGCCTTGACGCCAAGACCGCCGGTCGCGTGCTGGGCAAGCGCGCCGGCGCGGTCCGAGCGGCGGCTTTCCGTGGGCTGCAGAAGCTGGCGGAGCGGATCGAGACGGACGCCCCGGAGCACGACGAGACATCGACGGCGCGTAACACAATCGATGCCTCCGGCGCTGACGAGGTGAGATGAGCAAGCACGGAAGTCCACGGATCACGCGCGCGCAGGCCGAGAGTCTTCTCGACACCGGCGTCGGCGGTCCGGAGGCGTTGTCGGCACTGCTCGCTGCGGCGCTACCCCCCGTCGCCGCGGGAGAGCTGGCCGGCGAACGCGCAGCACTGGTGGACTTCCGTGCGGCTCATCTCCCCACTGTCCGGCCTCGCCGAAGGATCCCCGTGCTCAAAGCCGCGTTCGCGAACCTGCTCGCCGCAAAAAGTCGCCGCCCTCGCCGCCCTTGCGGCCGCCGCGACGGGTGGTATCGCCCTCGCCGCCGCCACCGGAAATCTGCCCGGTCCGCTACAGGACACCGCGCACTCCGCGTTCGGTGCGCC
This sequence comes from uncultured Actinomycetota bacterium, assembly GCA_963797455.1. Classification (GTDB taxonomy): domain Bacteria; phylum Actinomycetota; class Actinomycetes; order Mycobacteriales; family Jatrophihabitantaceae; genus Jatrophihabitans. The sequence goes on from CAWCPK010000006.1 coordinate 295,137, forward strand.
GGCGGTCGCGACGGACGCCGCCGACCCGAGCGATGAGCCGAGTGAGTCCGTGGAACCCACTCAAGCAGCCCCTCAGGCGCCCGTGCTGACCGGGTCCGAGACCTCCTCGGGTAGCGCGTCGCCCAGCCCGTCACTCGACGGTCTGTGCAAGGCCTTCCAGGCAAAGGCCACCAGCAACCCGGGCAAGGCGCTGGCCAACCCGGCGTTCTCGGTCCTCGTCTCGGCGGCTGGTGGCACCGACAAGGTCACGGACTTCTGCGTGACCCGCGTCGGCCCGGCCGCTACCCACGGCGTCCCGCCCACCCATCCGGCCGGCGCCCCGTCGACGCACGCGGGCGACCACCCCACCGGCGCCCCGGCCACGCACCCCACCGGCGCGCGGCCCTCTGGACTGCCCACCCACCCTCAGGGCTGAGGCCGGTTCGCCTCGGTCGTGGAGGCAACGCGGCCGGATCCGACCGGCCCGTCGTCTCCGACGGAAAGGTCCGGCGGAATCCTCTGGAAGCGCCGGCGCGCGGACAGCTGGACCGAGCGGACCAGCGCCAGGGCGGCCGCGGCTGACAACAGCAGGACAAGCCGGACCACGTCGGCATGACCATGCCAGTGCAGGTCCCCATCCCCGTCCACGACGAAGCCGTTCAACAGCAGCCATCCCAGCGCACCGGCGCCGATTGCTGCCATGGGGCGAACCCACCACGCGAGGATCGCGACGACGGCAATCGTGATGGTGCTCGCCAGGCCGACGCCGATCGACGAGCGCGCCGCCTCGAGGACAGCGGTGACCAGGATCAACGCGATGAACGAGATGCCGAGCCCGTACTCGACCGGACAGCGCGGATCGCGGCCGGCCGACGCGGTGGAACGAAGTCCTGATGGTGAACGCACGGCAGCCAGTCAACGTGCAATTTGCGCGGCCGAAGGTCGCCCTCACGATTCCTTCGCGGCTCACCCACGAGATCTCCGCGCCGTCGCGACGCGAGCGCCGAGTGTGATCTTGTGCGGCATCTGACGTTCCAGCGCTGGGAACCGCACAAGATCCGCGCCGCGCGCCGCCTCCTTGGCGCCGGGCGGTTCAGCTGAACCGCATCGATACGCCGCGCACATGTGCGGTCCGGTCGCAGGCATTGTCGACAGCGATCACGACGCGAGACGGGATCCGACCCCGGCTTCCGGTAGGGCTGAAGTGCTTGCAGCGCCGGAAATCCCGGGGCTTCATGCAGTGGAGACGAGGCGACTCGAACGCCCAACCCCCGCCTTGCAAAGGCGGTGCTCTACCAATTGAGCTACGTCCCCGAAGGGGGTTCAGCGCGACGCGTCGGAGGTGGCCTCGCGCCACAGCGCCGCGGCATCAGTCTGCGCCTGGCGACGTCTCGCGACCACCGCGGCAACCGCCGCGGCAATGGCTACGAGCAGTAGCGGCTTCTTCACACGCACCTCCGGACGCGTCGCCACCGGCCAACCAGGGAGATTGGCGCGGCGCCACGCAGTGGGCCTGGGAGGACTTGAACCTCCGGCCTCATCCTTATCAGGGATGCGCTCTAACCGTCTGAGCTACAGGCCCGCGCATTTCAGCGTGTTCGGTCGCGACGAGTCAGCATATCGGGCGCTTGAGGCGCCCTCCAAACTGGTTAGATCACCGCTCCGAGAGGGTGATTTCGATGCCTCCGACGAGGTCCGCGCACAGGTTGTAGACCACCGAACCGACCGTCGTGAGGGCGATGAACAGCACGATATTGACGACGCCGATGATCGCCGCGCCGCCGAACACCACGCCCGCCGTGACCGGCGGCTTCTGACCGACCTGGATGGTGGTGTACGCGTCGTTGATCTTGTTGATGACGCCGGCGCCGTCGAGCACGCCGAACAGCACACCGATGACGATCAGCCAGACGAAGAACAGCGCGATCGACAGGACGCAGGAGAACTTCAGCACCGTCCACGGGTTGACATGCCGCAGCTGCAGCCGGGCCCGCCGTGGTCCCCTGGCCCGGGAGGTCCGCGCCGCCCGGCTTGCGGTTGCCTCGGCCGAGGTGCCGTCGGCCGGTCGTGCCAAGTCCGGGACGAGCGGAACGGCCGCGGTCGGCGCCTCGGCGGTGCCGATCGGCGTCGATGTCCAGGACGGGCCGTTGGCCGGCCCCGATCCAGCGCCGTACGAGGAGCCAGAGCCGGACGCCGTCGAAGTGGAACCCCACGGCGTGGACGTCGTCGGCGTGGACGGCGACGGCGTCCCGCTGGACGCCGCCGTGCCTGCGTGGTCGGACTCGTTCGTCGAGCGTCGCGCGGTGGATGCTGTCTGGAACTCGGTGGTCATTGGCGCTGCCGGCCCGCGCTGGGGCGATTGCGTCATGTCACTCCTGCTCATCCGGTTCATCCGCGTTGCGCGCTATGGCGACCACGTTGACGCCTTCCGGGAGATTCATCAAGCGCACGCCCATCGTCTGGCGCTGGGCCCGGCGAACCTCCGCGGCTTTGGTGCGGATCACCACTCCGTCGGACGTGATCGCGTAGATCTCGTCCTGCGGGGCGACAACGACCGCGCCGACGAGACGGCCTCGCGTGGACACGATACGCGCCGTGAGCACACCCTTGCCGCCTCGACCTTGCACCGGATACTCGCCTACCCGCGTCCGCTTTGCGTATCCGCCCTCAGTGGCGACCAAGATTTCGGCGTCCTCGTCACGCACCACAGCCATCGCGAGCAGCTCGTCCCCGGTGTTGAATCGCATGCCGAACACCCCTGAGGTAGCCCTACCCATCGGCCGCAGCGCCTCATCGTCGGCGGTGAACCGGATCGACATCGCCTTACGGCTGACCAGCAGTAGGTCATCGGTGGAGGAGATGAGCGCCGCGTCGATCAGCTCGTCGTCGTCGCGCAGGTTGATGGCCACGATCCCGCCGGACCGGTTGGAGTCGAAGTCGGTCAGCCGGGTCTTCTTGACCAGGCCGTGCTTGGTGGCCAGCACGAGGTAAGGCGAGACCTCGTAGTTCTTGAGCGTGATGACCTCGGCGATCGTCTCGTCCGGCTGGAAGGCCAGCAGGTTGGCGACGTGCTGCCCGCGAGCGTTGCGGTTCGCCTCGGGCAGCTCGTAGGCCTTCGCCCGATAGACGCGGCCCTTGTTCGTGAAGAACAGGATCCAGTCGTGCGTCGACGTGACGAAGAAGTGCTCGACGATGTCGTCGGTGCGCAGGTTCGCGCCCTGCACGCCCTTGCCGCCGCGCCGCTGCGCCCGGTAGAGATCGGTCTTGGTCCGCTTGGCGTAGCCGGTCCGCGTGATCGTGACGACCACGTCCTCCATGGCGATGAGGTCTTCCATCGACACGTCGCCATCGTGCGGGATGAGCCGGGTCCGCCGCTCGTCGCCGAACCTGTTCACGATCTCGGTCAGCTCGTCGCGGATGATGTTGCGCTGCCGGCCGGGCTTGGCGAGGATGTCGTTGAGGTCGGCGATCTTCGCCTCGATCTCGGCGGCCTCCTCGATGATCCGGTTGCGCTCGAGCGCGGCCAGCCGGCGCAGCTGGAGATCCAGGATCGCCGTCGCTTGTACGTCGTCGATGTCGAGCAGCTGCATCAGCCCGCCACGGGCGTCGTCCGCGGACGGCGCGTTGCGGATCAGGGCGATGACGGCGTCGAGCTGGTCGAGGGCCTTGAGCAGCGCGCGCAGGATGTGCGCCCGGTCCTCGGCCTGCTTCAGCAGGAACCGCGTGCGCCGGACGATGACGTCCACCTGGTGATCGACGTAGTGGCTGACGAACTGGTCGATGCGCAGCGTGCGCGGCACGCCGTCGACGATCGCCAGCATGTTGGCGCCGAACGTCGTCTGCAGCTGGGTGTGCTTGAACAGGTTGTTCATCACGACCTTGGCCACGGCGTCGCGGCTGAGCGTGATGACGATCCGCATCCCGATGCGGTCGGAGCTCTCGTTGTGGATCGCGCGGATGCCGGCGAGCTTGCCGTCCCTGACGAGCTGGGCGATCGATTCGACGAGGTTGTCCGGGTTGACCTGGTACGGGAGCTCGGTGACGACCAGGATCGTCGTCCCCTTCTGGTCCTCCTCCACGGCTACGACCGCGCGCATCCGGATCGACCCGCGGCCGGTCCGGTAGGCGTCCTCGATGCCGTCGCGCCCGACGATCAGCGCCCGGGTAGGGAAGTCTGGGCCGGGGACGAGCTCGATCAGCTTCTCGAGCAGCTCCTCGTCGGTGGCGTCCGGGTGGTCGAGGGCGTAGACCACGCCCGCCGCGACCTCCCGCAGGTTGTGCGGCGGGATCCGGGTGGCCATGCCCACCGCGATGCCCTCCGAGCCGTTGACGAGCAGGTTCGGGAAGCGCGCCGGGAGGATGACCGGCTCGGTGGTGTTGCCGGCGTAGTTCGGGACGAAGTCGACGGTCTCCTTGTCGATGTCGCGCAGCATCTCCATGGCGAGCGGCTGGAGCCGGCACTCGGTGTACCGGTAGGCCGCCGCCGGGTCGTTGCCGGGGGATCCGAAGTTGCCCTGCGGATCGATCAGCGTGTAGCGCAGGGACCACGGCTGCGCCATCCGGACGAGGGTGTCGTACAAGGCGCCGTCACCGTGCGGGTGGTAGTTGCCCATCACATCGCCCACGACGCGGCCGCACTTGACGTAGTTGCGGTCCGGCCGGAACCCGGAGTCGAACATGCCGTACAGGATCTTGCGGTGCACCGGCTTGAGGCCGTCGCGGACGTCGGGCAGCGCGCGGCCGACGATGACCGACATCGCGTAGTCGATGTAGCTGCGCTGCATCTCCGTCTGGATGTCGACGGGCTCGATCCGATCGAAGGAGCCAGGCGGCTCAGTTGTGTCCGTCATGACCCGAGAACCTTTCGATGACGCTGAGAAGTGACCACCCAGAAGGTGACCACCGGTCGATGAGCGCTTGCGCGAAGAGCATGTTGGCCTCAGATATCAAGGAAGCGGACGTCTTTCGCGTTCCGGATGATGAAGCTGCGCCGGGCTTCGACGTCCTCGCCCATCAGCACGCTGAACAGCTCGTCCGCGGTCGCCGCGTCGTCGAGGGTGACGAGTCGCAGGATGCGGCGCGCGGGGTCCATCGTGGTCTCCCACAGCTCCTTGGAGTTCATCTCGCCGAGGCCCTTGTATCGCTGAGTTGCCTCCTCCTTCGGCAACCGCCGGCCGGCTTCCTGACCGGCCTTGATCAACCCGTCGCGCTCCTTGTCGGAGTACGCGTAGCCGGGCTCGCCCTTCGTCCACTTGATCTTGTAGAGCGGCGGCGCGGCAAGGTAGACGTGACCCGCCTCGATGAGCGGACGCATGAAGCGGAACAGCAGTGTCAGCAGCAGCGTCGTGATGTGCTGGCCGTCGACGTCGGCGTCGGCCATCAGCACGATCTTGTGATAGCGCAGCTTCGCGATGTCGAATTCGTCGTGGATGCCGGTGCCGAGCGCGGTGATCAGCGACTGCACCTCGTTGTTCTTCAAGACCCGGTCGATGCGCGACTTCTCGACGTTGATGATCTTGCCGCGGATCGGGAGGATCGCCTGGAACATCGAGTCCCGGCAGGACTTCGCCGAGCCGCCGGCCGAGTCGCCTTCGACGATGTACAGCTCGCTCTCGCCCGGGTCGGTGGAGCGGCAGTCGGCGAGCTTGCCCGGCATGCCGAACGTGTCGAGGGCGTTCTTGCGGGACAGCTTGCGAGCCTGTTGCGCCGCCTTCCGCGCCCGGGCCGCCTGCGAGATCTTGTTGACGATCACCTTGGCCTCGCCCGGGTTGGCCTCGAACCACATGCCCAGCTTGTCGTTGCACGCCTGCTGCACGAAGGTCTTCGCCGAGGAGTTGCCGAGCTTCGCCTTGGTCTGGCCCTCGAACTGCGGCTGGCCGAGCTTGACGGACACGATCGCGGCGAGGCCCTCCCGGATGTCGTCGCCGCTGAACCGGTCTTCCTTGGTGTCCTTGATGACCTTCTTGTCGATCGCCCACCTGTTGACGACGTTGGTCAGCGCTGCGCGGAAGCCCTCCTCGTGCGTGCCGCCCTCGACGGTGTTGATCGTGTTGGCGAAGGTGTAGACGCTCTCGGAGTATGTCGAGTTCCACTGCATCGCGACCTCCACCGACAGCTGGTTCGCGACGTCCTCGGCCTCGATGTAGATCGGGTGGGTGTGGATCGGGTCCTTGGACCCGTTCAGGTAGCGCACGAAGTCGGCGATGCCACCCGCGTAGTGGTAGGTGACCTCCTTGGGTCCCTTGGCAGCCCTGCTCGGCGCCGGCGCGGCGGCGTCGTCCTCGTCGACTACCTTCTCCGGCCGCTCGTCGCGCAGCACGATGGTCAGCCCCTTGTTGAGGAACGCCATCTCCTGCAGCCGGCGGCTGACCGTCTCGAACGAATACGTCGTGGTCTCGAAGATCGACTCGTCTGCCCAGAAGGTGATGGTCGTGCCGTGCTTCTTCGACGCCGCGCCCCTGGTCAGTGCACCGGCCGGCTTCTGGTTTGCGTACGGCTGGCTCCAGGCGAACCCGTCCCGCTCGATCTCGACCTCGAGCCGCGTGCTGAGCGCGTTCACGACGGAAACGCCGACGCCGTGCAGGCCACCGGAGATCTTGTATGCCTTGCCGTCGAACTTCCCGCCGGCGTGCAGCACGGTGAGGATCACCTCGACGGTCGGTTTCTTCTGCGTGGGGTGCATGTCGACCGGCATGCCCCGGCCGTTGTCGGCCACCCGCACGCCGCCGTCGGCGAGCAGCACCACCTCGATCCGGTCCGCGTACCCGCCCAGCGCCTCGTCGACCGAGTTGTCGACGACCTCCCACACCAGGTGGTGCAGGCCGCGCTCGGAGGTCGAACCGATGTACATGCTCGGCCGCTTGCGCACCGCCTCGAGGCCCTCGAGGACGGTGATCGAGCTGCCGGTGTACTCGGGCTTCTTCGGGGTCTTGGCGACTGTTCTCGCAGGGCTTGCCACGGGCACGTACCTCTCTCGCCGAATGAACGGCGCAAAACTGGGCAATCCAGACACAAAGCGGGGGCGGATGCCGACAGTTCAGCCGCGCGGCACCACCCCAGGACTTGCTCCAACCAGTCTAGCCGAGCGGAGCGACACAACGGCGCGCGACGCGGGCTGATTTCGCTGCTGAGCTACTTTTGCCCCACCCGTTGCGGGTGCCTACCGAGGGCGAGGGTCGGCTACGGTCAGCTCGCGATCAGCCGTACGTGTCCCGCGGGCCCCGGGCGCCGCGCACGGACCGGCCGCCATGCTTCCAGCTGGGTCCGACGGGCCCGGTGATGATGAGCTTAGTGACCACCTCGGGGCCGAGTTCGGCGACCAACCGAGCGAGCAGCGTCGAGGCCAGCAACCGGAGTTGCGTGGCCCAGGCCGTCGACTCCGCGGTGATCCGCAGTTCCCCGGCGTTCAGCGACTGCGGCGCCGAGTGCGCCGCGACCTCGGCGCCCACGAGCGCGGCCCACTCGGCGAACACCCGGGCCTCGGCGAGCGGCCGCTGCCAGCCGCGGTCCTCGACGTAGCCGGCGAGCAGTGCGCCGATCAGTTGTGGATCGCGGGCGGGATCCGGGCCCGGGCCCGAATAACCCCCCGCCCCCCTACCCGCGAGATTCTCCTGCCGGGTGCGCCGTGCCTGCTCGCGAGTCCGGCGGCGTCCGCTCGTGCGGGCAATCCCGCGGGCGTCGGCGAGGGCGGTGTGGGCGAGGTCGGCCGGCACCTTGTCACCGTCAGTACCGTTGTTGCCGTCACCCTCCTCGTTATCCACAGGTTTTCCACGATCCACCGGCGACGACGGTCCCATTTGGTCCCCTATGTGAGCATCCTCGGCCGAGACGTCCACAATTCCTCCGGGTTTTCCACAGGCGGCGGTGGAAAACCCGGTGCCCCCCAGCCTGGCATCCAGGTCGGCGGTGTGGGCGTCCGGATCCTCATCCGACACGGCGCACCGTCCCGGCCTGGACCTCGTAGCGCGCGCCGGCAAGCTGTTCGGGGACGTCGCCGGCGACGGCCGCGGTGACCATCGCCTGCTCGGCCTTGCCCGCCGCCAGGGCCAGCTGCTCGCGCCGGTCGCCGTCGAGCTCGGCGAAGACGTCGTCGAGGATGAGCACCGGATCGCCGCCCGGCAGCTCGTCCGAGCGCAGCAGCTCGTAGCTACCGAGGCGCAGGGCGAGTGCCACGGACCACCCCTCGCCGTGGCTGGCGTACCCGCGCACCGGCAGCTCACCGATGCCGAGGTCGAGGTCGTCGCGGTGCGGGCCGACGAGGTTGACACCGCGGTCGAGCTCGGCGGGCCGGGCGTCGGCGAGGGCGGCGAGCAGGGCGGCCTGCAGGACCGCCAGGTCAGGGGCGGGCCCTCGTTCAGCCCGGGCACCGCCTTCGACAGGGACGTCGCGTAGGTCAGGGTCAACGGGGCGCTCGCCGGTGCGACCTGGGCGTACGCGGCCGCCGCATGCGGGCGCAGGGAGCCCACGGCCGCCAGCCTGGCCCGGATCAGCTGCGCGCCATGGTCGGCGAGGTGCCCGTCCCACACGTCGAGGGTGCCGAGGTCGCCGCCGCGCCGCGCCGCGGCCGCCGACTTGAGCAGCGCGGCGCGTTGTTTCAGCACCCGTTCGTAATCTGCGCGGACGGCGGCGAGTCGCGGGGTGCGTGCCACCAGGAGCTCGTCGAGGAACCGGCGCCGCTCGGCCGGGTCGCCGCGCACCACCGCGAGATCCTCGGGGGCGAACAGGACGGCGCGCAGCACGCCGAGCACCTCGCGCGGCCGCGTGACGGGCGCGCCGTTGAGCCTCGCCCGATTCGCCCGGCCCGGGGTGATCTCGAGCTCCACACGCAGCTCCCGCTCGTCGGCCACCACGGCGGCCCGCACCACGGCCCGCTCGGCGCCGGCCCGCACCAGTGGCGCGTCCGTCGAGACCCGATGGCTGCCGAGCGTCGCGAGGTAGTTGACCGCCTCGACAAGATTCGTCTTGCCCTCGCCGTTCGCGCCGACGAGTATGGCCGGCCCCGCGTCGAAGGTGACGTCCGCCGCGTGCCAGCTGCGAAAGTCGACGACGGACAGCTGCCGGACGCGCATCAGCCCGGCAGGCGCACCGGCATGATCAGGTACGTATATTCGGCGGGATCTACCGCCTCGGGCCGCAGCACCACAGGCTTGGTGGACGAGGTGAACAGCATCCGCGCCGTCCCGGTGGTCAGTGCGCTCAACCCGTCGAGCAGGAACTGCGGATTGAACGCGGTCGTGATCGTGTCGCCCTCGTAGGTGACCTCGAGCTGTTCCTCCGCGCGCCCCTCGTCGTCGCCGCCGGCAGTGAGCGCGACCGAACCGTCGCCGAACTCCATGCGCACCGGCGCGTTGCGGTCGGTGACGAGGGCGACGCGCTTGACCGCCTCGACGAGGCCCGCGACGCCGATCTCGGCCGAGGACGCCCACTCGCTCGGGAGCAGCGATCGGTACGGCGGGAACGTGGCGTCGAGCAGCCGCGTGGTGGCGCGGCTGGCGCGGCCGTTGGTCGTGCCGGAGAATCCGATGATGCCCTCGCCGGTACCGCCGGCCGACAAGGCGATGGTCAGCGTGTCGCTCTGGGCGAGGCTCTTGGCGGCGTCCGCCAGCGCCCGGGCCGGCACCAGGACCTGCGCGCTGGCCGAGGCCGGGTCGTTCGGGCTCCAGTTCAGCTCGCGCACCGCCAGGCGATACCGGTCGGTCGCGGCGAGGGTGAGCTTGTCGCCGTCGATCTCGAGGCGGACGCCGGTGAGCATCGGCAACGTGTCGTCGCGGCCCGCGGCCACCGCCACCTGGGCCACCGCGGTCGCGAACTCCGTGCCGCTGACGGTGCCGGCCGTCGTCGGCATCGCCGGCAACTTCGGGTAGTCGTCGACGGGCATCATCGGCAGGCTGAACTTCGCCGACCCGCACACGATGCTCAGCCGGGTGCCGTCCACCATGACGTCGACCGGGTGCGGAGGCAGTGCGCGGGAGATGTCCGCAAGCAGCCGCCCGGAGACGAGAGCCTGACCCGGCGCGCCCGTGGTCACCTCGAGTTCGACCTCGGTGGAGGCTTCCAGGTCGAACCCGGACACCGACAGCTGCTCGCCGTCAACCCGCAGCATCAGGCCGGCGAGCACCGGCAATGTCGGACGGCTGGCGATGCTGCGTGCTGCCCACGCGACGGCGTCGGCCAGCGCGTCACGTTCGACCCGGAACTTCACACTTACTCCGTTCGACCGGTGGGGTGTTGTCCACACGATCCACCTGCTGGTCGCTCTTGTCGTTGTCGGTCATGGATTAGAGATTGTCGTCTGTCGTCTTCGCAACTGTGGACGCTGGGGATGACAACGTGCCAGTCCCACAAACGCTAGCGTCCGTCGCCGTGGGCCTGTGGACGACAGGCGGGTCATGTGCACACCTCGAGAGGCGCGGCGGTGGACGGCGCGCGAACGCGCGCTGTCGTCCACATGGACCGCCCTGTTTTCCACAGCGATCCCCACACGCTGTGGATCCGCCGCAACATGTTCGTCATGTACGGGCTCGCAGTTTGATGCGGCTCGTCAGCTCGCTGATCTGGTTGTAGACGGTCAGCTTCTCGGTCATCTGGCCGCGAATCTTGCGCTCGGCGTGCATCACGGTCGTGTGGTCGCGGTTGCCGAACTTCTCGCCGATCTTGGGCAGCGAGAGGTCGGTCAGCTCGCGGCAGAGGTACATGGCCATCTGGCGGGCGTTGACCAGGACCCGGCTGCGAGAGCCGCCGACGAGATCGTCGATGTTGATCGCGAAGTACTCCGCGGTGACGGCCATGATGGTGGCGGCGCTGATCTCGGGTGCGTCGTTGTCGCCGACGAGATCACGAAGCACCATCTCGGCCAGTCCGAGTTCGACGGCCTGCCGGTTGAGGCTGGCGAAGGCTGTCACGCGGATCAGGGCGCCTTCGAGCTCGCGGATGTTGCTCTGGATCCGCGACGCGATGAACTCGAGGACTTCGGGGGGCGGGCTCATTCCCTCCTGAGCGGCTTTCTTGCGCAGGATCGCGATGCGCGTCTCGAGGTCGGGGGCCTGGACGTCACTGATCAGGCCCCACTCGAAGCGGGTGCGCAGCCGGTCCTCGAGAGAGTTCAGCTGCCGCGGCGCCTTGTCCGAGCTGATGACGATCTGCTTGTTGGCGTTGTGCAGCGTGTTGAACGTGTGGAAGAACTCCTCCTGGGTTCGCTCGGCGCGCTCGAGGAACTGGATGTCGTCGATCAGCAGGACGTCGACCGAGCGGTAGCGGCTCTGGAACGCCTGCATCTTGTCGTCGCGGACCGAGTTGATGAAGTCGTTGGTGAACTCCTCGCTCGACACGTAGCGGGTGCGCAGCCCCGGCTGCAATCGGCGCGCGTAGTGGCCGATCGCGTGCAACAGGTGCGTCTTGCCCAGCCCGGAGTCGCCGTAGATGAACAGTGGGTTGTACGCACGTGCCGGCGCCTCGGCGACCGCAACCGCGGCCGCGTGTGTGAACCGGTTGCTGGACCCGATCACGAAGGTGTCGAACGTGTACTTCGGATTGAGCCGCGCGGCGCGGTCGGGCTCGAAGTCGGAGTGCTTGGGGCGGTAGGACGGGAGGGAGGCGAGGACGATCCGCTTGTCGGCTTCCCAGTCGTCCTCGTCGGCGAGGTCGCCGTCGTGGCCGGCATCGGACTGCTCGTCCGCGTTCTGGACGGTGACCGCGACACGGATGTCGCGGCCGAGTTCCTCGCTCAGCACCGAGGCGATGAGCGGCCGCAGCCGGTTCTCGAGGTAGTCCTTGGCGAAGTCGTTGGGCGCCGCGAGAAGCGCGGTGTCCTCGACCAGGCCGAGTGGCCGGGTCAGGCCGATCCAGGCCTTTTGCTGCGGGCGGATGGACGGATCGTCGAAACGCGGCCGGACCCGGTTCCACACGGTCACGAGTTCGGCGCTTTCGTCCACTGCCGGCTCACTCCAGTTGTCGTTCGCGGTGCGATGTCATGCCTTGCAGAAATCGGCCTGCAGGGCGGCTCCCCTCGACCTTCCCACGCGGCAGGCGGGGTCGCTAAATCCACAGACTTGTCCACAGACTGTGTACGGGCGTGACCCCAACTGCCCCGTTGCGGCGCTCGCTCCGTGGTCACGCCGCTGGAGTGACACGGTGCCGGAACCTAACAGCCTGGGGAAGGGCGGACAATAGGAACCGGCGTGTCGCCCGCTGGTCGCGTCGTGTTCGCCGTACCGTGGCCCGGTTAATCAGTGGGACGACCGATCCCCGGCAGTGCCCGCCCGAACAGCTGGAAGGTCCCTGGCATCGGCAGCCCGTCCGCGTGGTTTGACCGGCGGAGGGCACGGTCCGTACCGTTATTGCGTTTGGGCAGACGATGCGGCGTTCGCGCCGCGCGTTCGCACGACCGTTGCCGCCCGCTGCAGGTCACACGCACGTGGCCACGTGCGCCGACGCAAGCGTTGTACCGACCGATGGAGTCTGACCGTGAGCAAGCGCACCTTTCAGCCGAACACCCGCCGCCGCGCCAAGACGCACGGCTTCCGGCTGCGCATGCGCACCCGAGCGGGGCGCGCGATCATCGCTGCCCGACGCCGCAAGGGCCGCAGCGAGCTGTCCGCCTGACGCCCGGCCCGGCCCGGTCGTTCCCCTTGTCGTGCTGCCCGCTGTGAACCGCATGCGTCGCTCGACCGACTTCACGTCGGTCGTGCGCGATGGGGCGCGGACGCGCGGCGGCCCGGTCATCGTGCACCAGCGGCTGGGGTCGGGTGGCTCGGCGGCACAGGTCGGTTTCGTGGTGGGCAAGACCGTCGGCGGCAGCGTGGTGCGGCACCGTGTCGCCCGACGGCTGCGGGCCCAGGTAGCCCAGCGGCTGGCTGTCCTCCCCGCAGGCAGCGGCACCGTGGTGCGTGCCCTGCCGGGCGCCGGCGCGGCGAGTTCGGGCGAGCTCGGCGCCGGCCTGGACCAGGCGTTCGCGCGGTTGGCGAGCAGACGATGAGCATGGACGGCCGTCCCGGTGCTGTCGCTCGCTTGCTGCTCGCGGTGATCGGCTTCTATCGCGTCGCGATCGGCCCGGCGCTGGCGCCGGCCTGCCGGTACACCCCCTCGTGTAGCGCGTACGCCCTCGAGGCGATCCAGGTGCACGGCGCGGGGCGCGGCAGCTGGCTGGCGATTCGCCGGTTGCTTCGTTGCCACCCGTTCCACGCCGGCGGGCACGACCCGGTGCCGTTGCCCGTTGGGTCCGCGGAGAGCCATTCGCTGGCGACGAGCCGCTCCGCCCGAGCGGCGTCCTAGGAGTATTTGAGTGCTCAACTTCCTTTACGTCGCAGTCTCATGGGTCCTGCTGCGCTGGCACGACCTGTTCACCGCTTTGGGCATGAGCCAGACCAGCGGCCTCGGCTGGGCGCTGTCGGTCGTCTTCCTCGTCATCACCGCGCGGCTGCTGCTGTTCCGGCTGTTCATCAAGCAGGTGCACTACACGCGCAACATGCAGAAGATGCAGCCGAAGATCCAGAAGCTGCGCGAGAAGTACAAGAACGACCGGGCCGAGCTCAACCGGGAAATGATGAAGCTCCAGCAGGAGGAGGGGTTCAATCCGCTCTCCGGCTGCCTGCCGATGTTCTTGCAGATCCCGGTGTTCCTGGGTCTGTACCACGTGCTGCGGCACCTCTCGAACTCCGGCGCGCTGTGCCGTGCGGGCGGCGGGCACGGCAAGTTCGGCTCTGCTGCACGCTGTACACCTTCAACTCCACCGAGACGTGCAACGCGGCGCGGGCCGAGCTGTTCGGCGCGCCGCTCGCGGCCTCGTTCCGGGACAGTGCGAGCAAGGTGGAGCACGTCCTCGGCGGCGGGACATCACCGCCACGCGCTGGGTGCATCCTGCCGCTGCTGTTCATCAGCGCTGCGGCGACGCTGGCCACCCAGCTGATGGTGCGGGCGAACGCGACGACCGCGCCGGAGGGCACCGCCGCCACGATCCAGCGGCTGATGCTGTGGGTCATCCCGGTCGGTGTGCTCGCGTCCGGGCTGCTGTTCAACTTCCCGCTCGGGCGTGCTGCTGTACTGGTTCACCAGCAACCTCTGGACGCTCGCTCAGCAGGCCTACATCATTCGTTTCCACCCGCCGGCCGAGGAGCCGGTGAAGGTGGTCGGCGAGCTCGGCAAGACGCTGGCGCCCAAGTCCGGGCCAGCGGCCGGTGCGGATGTCCAAGGGACAGTCGGACGGTGCCGGGACAGGAACCGATACCGCGGAGCATCCCGATACCTCACCCCCGACCGCGCGCAGTTCGGTGCCACGACCTGGCCAGCGCCCGAGCCGGCCAGCCGGCAAACGTCCGCCGGCGAAGCGCCCACCCAAGCAAAGAAACGGCGCTGACCGAAGCGTTGCTGACCCGGTCCGATTCCGGGGAACATCTCCGAGAGGACACCATCACCAGTGAGTGACACAGACGTCGAACCGACGCCCCAGGCGGCGGCTCCCGATGCGGAGGCCGTCGAGGCAGCGAGACCCGAGAGCCGGAGGCGGTCGAGGGGGAAACGTCCGAGGAGACGGGCGACAGCCTGCTCGTCCGCGAGGGCGACATCGCCGCCGACTACCTGGAGCGGCTGCTCGACATCGTCGACTACGACGGGGACATCGATCTCGACGTCGAGAACGACCGCGCCATGGTCGCGATCGTCGGCGGCGACCTGCAGTCGCTCGTCGGTGGCCGGGGCGAGACGCTCGATGCGCTGCAGGAGCTGACCCGGCTGGCCGTGCAGCAGCAGACCGGCATCCGCAGCCGGCTGATGCTCGATGTCAGCGGACACCGCCAGGCGCGGCGCATCGAGCTACAGAAGCTGGCCGCTGACACCGCGACACGGGCGCTGGAAGCCGGTGAATCCGTGCGGCTTTCGCCGATGAATCCCTTCGAGCGGAAGGTGGTGCACGATGCGATCGCCGGTATCGACGGAGTTCGCAGCGAGTCGGAGGGCGAGGAGCCGAGCCGGCGGGTAGTCGTACTTCTCGAGGCGTGAGCGCGTTGCGAGCGGACCATTCCGACGCCGTAGCGGAGCCGAATCGCCTCGGCGTGCTGCTCCCGGTCCGGGCGCGGCTGCCGCGGCGAGCGCGGTGTTCGGCGAGCGGCTCGCGCTTGCGGAGAAGTACGCGGCGCTGCTCGGCGACGACGCCGCGGTGCGCGGGCTCATCGGGCCGCACGAGGCCGGCCGGTTGTGGGAGCGACACCTGCTCAACTCGGCGGTACTGTGCGACCTCGTGCCGGTCGGGGCTCGGGTGGTCGACGTCGGCAGCGGTGCCGGACTCCCCGGCCTGCCGATGGCGGTGCGGCGTCGCGATCTGTCGGTGGATCTTGTGGAGCCGATGTTGCGCCGGGTGGAATTCCTCCTTGAGGCGATCGCGGACCTCGGGCTGAGCGAACAGGTCCGGGTCATTCGTGGCCGTGCGGACGACCCGAACGTGGTCGATGCGGCAGGAAACTCGGATTGGTTGGTCGCGCGGGCTGTCGCCCCGCTCGATCGCCTGGTGAGATGGTGTCTTCCACTGCTTGCGCCCGGCGGCCGACTGCTGGCCATGAAGGGCGCGAGTGCCCCCGACGAGGTGGCGCGCTGCCGGTCGGCGATGCGGGCGGCCGGGGCGGGGAGATCGACGTGACGCAGCTGGGTGCGGCGGAACTGATGGAACCGACGTGGGTGGTCACCGTTCGACGCGCTGAGGGGCGCGTCGGCAGGACGAGAGGTGGGGCATGACGGACTCTTCATCAGCGACCGGCCTGAACGCCCAGCCGGGCGCCGCCTCCGTGGATCCCGAAGCCGTTTCACGTGAAACATCGAGCGCAGCGGCGGATTCAGACGGCGCTTCGGTTTCACGTGAAACCGCGCACGACACCCCGATCGCCCGCGAAGCGGCCCAGGCGGTGCATGTTCTCAACGTGCGCCAGGAAGAGTGGCCGCGACCGAGGGACACCCGGGTGCTGACCATTGCGAACCAGAAGGGTGGGGTCGGTAAGACGACCACCGCCGTCAACCTCGCCGCCGCGCTCGCCATCCACGGGCTGCGGGTGCTGCTGATCGATCTGGACCCGCAGGGCAACGCCAGCACCGCCCTCGGCATCGAGCACACGGTCGGGCACTCCGTCGGTGTACGACGTGCTGCTCGGTGGCCGGCAGCTCGGCGAGGTGGGACAGCGGGCCGAGTTCGCGCCGAGCCTGACCTGTATCCCGGCCACCCTCGACCTTGCCGGCGCCGACATCGAACTGACCTCGCAGGTCGCTCGCGAGTACCGGCTGCAGCGAGCGCTGAACACCCATCTCGCGAACACGACGGACCTGGACTACGTCCTCATCGACTGCCCGCCATCCCTGGGCCTGCTGACCCTGAACGCGCTGGTGGCCGCTCGCGAGGTGCTGATCCCGATTCAGTGCGAGTATTACGCACTCGAAGGCCTGGCCCAGCTGCTCAACACCGTCGACCTCGTGACCTCGCACCTGAACCCGAACCTCACGGTGAGCACGGTGCTGCTCACGATGTACGACAGCCGCACCCGGCTCGCTGACCAGGTCGCCGACGAGGTGCGCAAGCACTTCGGCCCGCTCGTCCTCGCCCCGCTGATCCCGCGCAACGTCCGGGTCTCGGAGGCGCCCGGATTCGGGCAGACGGTGATCACGTACGACGCCGGGTCGCGCGGCGCGATCAGCTACCTGGAGGCGGCTCGCGAGCTCGCCGAGCGCGGGCGTCCGGCTACCGATACCCAGGGAGGGTCAGATGAGCGGCGGTAACAGGCATCGCCGGGGCGGTCTCGGAAGAGGGCTCGGGGCCCTGATCCCGACCTCCGCTCCGGCGGACGTGCCAGGGGCCAGCTTCGCACCCACGTCAGTGGCCACGGCCAGTGCAGCCGACCCGGGTGCGCCGCTCCCGGTCCCCGGCGCGGCATACGCCGAGGTGCCCGTCGGGTCGATCCACCCCAACCCGCAGCAACCGCGCCAGGTGTTCGACGAGGATGCGCTGGCGGAGCTCACCCACTCGATCCGCGAGTTCGGCGTGCTGCAGCCCGTCGTGGTCCGCGCCGACGCGGACGGCTACGAGCTGGTCATGGGAGAACGGCGGCTGCGGGCTGCGGCAGCGGCCGGCCTGGAGACGATCCCGGCGATCGTCCGCTCCACCTCGGACGACGCGATGCTGCGCGACGCGCTGCTGGAGAACATCCACCGGGCCCAGCTGAACCCGCTGGAGGAGGCAGCGGCCTACCAGCAGTTGCTGGAGGAGTTCGGGACGACCCACGACGAACTCGCGCAGCGGATCGGCCGCAGCCGCCCGCAGGTCTCCAACACGATCCGGCTGCTGAACCTGCCGCTCGCCGTCCAGCGCCGGGTCGCCGCCGGCGTGCTCTCGGCAGGTCATGCGCGAGCGCTGCTGGGCCTCGACGACGCGAACGAGCAGGACGAGCTGGCGGGCCGGATCGTCGCCGAAGGGCTGTCCGTCCGCGCCACGGAGGAGCTCGTCGCGCTCGCGCAGCACGGGTCGGGTCCGCGCCAAGGCGCCGCGTGCCGCACCGCGCCCGCCGGTTCACCGCGCCGGCGGTGACCGAACTCGCCAACAAGCTGTCCGACGCGTTCGACACCCGGGTGCGCGTGGAGATCGGCCGGCGCAAGGGCCGGATCACCGTCGAGTTCGCGTCGGTCGACGATCTGGAGCGCATCGTGGCGCTGATGGCTCCGCAGGTGTCGAAGCGCTCCGATCAACCAGGTGACGATCAGCCGAACGAGCCGTAGGACAGCAACTCCGACAGCGGCCTGCGCCCGCGCTTGAGGGAGGGTGATCGCCGGTCCGGTGCGGGGTAGCCGAGGCTGACCACGCCAACCGGAGATAGCGCCTCCGGTACGTGAAAGGCGCCGAACAGTGCCGGCCAGCGATCCGGCGGCACCCCGAAGAAGCACGCGCCGAGGCCGGCGTCCTGGGCGGCGAGCAGGAAGATCATCGCGGCCATGCCGGTGTCGATATGCCAGTACGGCACCGGCCAGCGGGCCTCGTCCCGATCGGTCCAGCCCTTGTCCGGCTCGGCGTAGCGATCGAGGTACGCCTGCCGGTCGGAGAAGAAGATCACCAGCGCCGGGGCGTCCTGCATCCGGATGAGCCACGGGTCCGGCGGGCCCGAGCCGGTCACCGACCAGAACCGGCCACGCGAGGTCAGGTCGTCCAGGACGAGGAACTGCCAACCCTGGGTGTGACCCGCCGACGGTGCCCGAACGGCCAGATCGAGCAGGGTTTCCAGCATTTCGCGTGGCACCGGTCGATCCGGATCGTAGGACCGAACCATCCGCCGGCGCCGGACCGCGTCGCGCAACTCCATGCCTCACCCTGGCATGTGAGCGACGCTTGCGGAGCGAGCCATGGGCACCGGTTCTGCCGATCAAGCGAGCACGCCGAGCTTGATCGTGCGGATATCACATCGGCACCGTGCCAGCGGATGTGTCATCGTTGTGTGTTGTGGACCTGATGCAATCCCGCAAGCTCGAGAACGTCTGTTACGACATCCGCGGGCCGGTGCTCGAGGAGGCAAAGCGCCTCGAGGAGGAAGGCCGGCGGATCATCAAGCTCAACATCGGCAACCCGGCGCCGTTCGGTTTCGAGGCGCCGGAAGAGATCCTCGTCGACATCATCCGCAACCTCCCGCAGGCCCAGGGCTACTGCGATTCGCAGGGTCTCCTCTCGGCACGCACGGCGATCGTCCAGCACTACCAGGAACGCGGCATCGACACCGTGGACGTCGACGACGTCTGGCTGGGCAACGGGGTCAGCGAGCTGATCACCCTCAGCCTGCAGGCCATGCTCGACAACGGCGACGAGGTCCTCGTCCCGGCCCCGGACTACCCGCTGTGGACGGCGTCCACCTCGCTGGCCGGTGGGCGCCCCGTCCACTACCTGTGCGACGAGACCAACGGCTGGCAGCCGGACCTCGACGACGTCCGGAGCAAGATCTCCGGGCGGACGAAGGCGATCGTCGTCATCAATCCGAACAACCCCACGGGGGCGGTGTACTCCGAGCAGGTGCTGCAGGAGCTTGCCGGCCTGGCCCGCCAGCACGGCCTCGTGGTGATGGCCGACGAGATCTACGACAAGATCCTCTACGACGACGCGGTGCACTACCCGTTCGCCAAGGTGGCCCCGGACGTCTTCACGCTCACGTTCAACGGCCTGTCGAAGGCGTATCGGGTCGCGGGCTTTCGGGCCGGCTGGATGATGGTGAGCGGCCCGAAGCGGCACGCCACGAGTTACCTCGAGGGCATCACGATCCTCGCCAATATGCGACTGTGCGCCAACGTTCCGGCGCAGCACGCGATCCAGATCGCGCTCGGCGGCCGGCAGAGCATCAAGGAGCTGATCCTGCCCGGAGGCCGGCTCCTCGAGCAGCGCGACACCGCGATCCGCGCACTGCTCCAGATCCCGGGCGTGAACTGCGAGGTGCCCAAGGGCGCGCTCTACGTCTTCCCGCGCCTGGACCCCGAGGTCTACCCGATCCGCGACGACCAGCAGTTCGTGCTCGATCTGCTGCGTTCCCAGCACGTCCTCGTGGTGCAGGGGACGGGGTTCAACTGGCCGCACCCGGACCACCTGCGCATCGTCACCCTGCCTCGCTCCGATGATCTGAAGGACGCGATCGGGCGGATCGGCGAGTTCCTCTCGGACTACCGCGGCGGGCTCTGACACCTCGAGGAGCGTTTCCGATCATGTCTCGTCGGATGGTCAACATCACGCTCGACAACCTGTCCGACCTGCCGACGAAGTGCCGCGACTGCGTCTTCTGGGAACTCGACCCGGTCGCCGGCGAGCGCGCGCAGGAGTGCGGTGACGCCGCGCTCGAGAAGGAGGCGTGGGTCTCCGACACCCTGCTGGAGTGGGGCAGCTGCGGGCAGCTCGTGTATGTCGACGGCGTCCCCGCAGGCTACGTCCTGTATGCCCCGCCGGCCTACGTCCCGCGCTCCGTGGCGTTCCCGACCTCGCCCGTCTCGGCGGACGCGGTGTTGCTGATGACCGCTCGCATCGTGCCGGACTTCGCCGGGGGTGGGCTGGGCAGGATGCTCGTGCAGGGCGTCGCCCGCGAGGTCGTACGGCGGGGAATCCGGGCGATCGAAGCGTTCGGGCAGGGCGACGCCGAGGTGTCGGACGATCCGGGGCTGCCGAACCACCGGTGCCTGCTGCCGGCCGACTACCTGCGCGCGGTGGGCTTCAAGACCATGCGGCCGCACCCACGCACGCCGCGGCTGCGCCTGGACGTGAAGACGACCGTCACCTGGAAGGAAGACGTCGAGTACGCGCTCGACAAGCTGCTGTCCTCGATGCAGGCGCCGGCTCTCTCTCGGTAACCGACGACGCCAGGAGCGCTCGTGCCGACTACGGCGGAGAAAGGACCGGGATGCGCAAGACGCCGGTCGGCGGATCGTCGGCCGTGGGCAGATACAGGCGCTGGACGGCGACGAGCAGGCCCTCCGCGACCGTGTCGCGGAACTGCGGCTGGCGCAGCAGCGCCCTGTCCTGCGCCGACGTGAGGTAACCGAGCTCGACGCGCACGGCCGGCATCCGGGTCAGCCGCAGCAACCCCCATGTCTTGCCGTGGATGCGGTTGTCGCCCATGCGCGTGCGGGCGACGAGTTCGCGCTGCGCGAGGTCGGCCAGCCGCTCGCCGATGGTCGACGTCGACTCTCCGGCGCCGTAGTAGTAGGCCGCGAGCCCGTTGGCGAGCGGCGACGTGGACCCGTCGACGTGCAGGGACAGGACAAGATCGGCACTCACGTCGTTGGCCAGCCGCGCGCGCTGTTCCTCGGTGGCGTCGTTGTTCGGGCCGCGGGTCAGCCAGGTCTGCACGCCGAGCGCGGTGAGCCGGCCCTCGAGCCGCGACGCGAGGTCCCACACCAGTTCGGCCTCGGTGACGCCGTCGGCGACCACGCCGAGATCGGGACCACCGTGCCCTGCGTCGAGCACGATTCGCTTGCCGAGCAGGCTCGGACCGGAGTCTGCGACGGCGACCATGTCGCGCAGCAGCTGCGGGCGCCCACCCACGACCCGGCGAGCCAGCTGGCGCAGGGCGCGCAGCGTGCCAGGTCCGCAGATGCCGTCCGGAACCAGGCCGTACTCGCGCTGGAACCGGCGCAGCGCGTCGGCGGTCGCCAAGCCGAAGATGCCGTCGGCGCGGGTGAGGTGGTAGCCCAGCTCGATCAGCTTCGTCTGCAGTTCGGCCACGTCGTCACCGGTCAGCCGCTGGCCCGCGTCGTGGGCCAGGACGCGGTCGCCGAGCCGCCAGTGAGCGCCGGTCAGCGCCGCGTAGGTCTCGGTGCCGACGGTGCCGTCGACCGAGATCCCGCGGCGTTGCTGGAAATGCCGGACGGCGAGCTCGGTGGCCTCGTCGAACACCTCGACGAGTTCGGCGTTCGTGTTGTCGAGCAGGCCGATGGAGGCCAGCATCGCGCGCACTTCGGCGACGGCGCTGCCGGCGGCGCCGCGGCGGAGTGGCTGCATCAGGAAGGAGCCTCGGCAATCGTTGCTCGGGTGCAGGTCCGGTGCGTCCCTCATTCTGCCCCAGCAGGCTGAGAGCTACGCAGGGCCATTCGTAGCTGGCGCTACAGCGCGATGTCGGCTAGCACGCAAACGGCAAGGCGGCCACTGCACGGGTGCAGTGGCCGCCTCGCGGTGGCTCAGAAACGCCGGATCAGGCGACGAACTCGGTGAGCTCGCGCAGGATCGCGGCCTTCGGTCGGGCTCCGACGATCGTCTTCACGAGCTGGCCGCCGGAGAAAACGCCCATCGTCGGGATGGACATGATCTGGTAGTTGCGCGCCGTCACCGGGTTGTCGTCGATGTTCAGCTTGGCGATCGTGAGCTTGCCGGCCTGCTCGCCGGCGATCTCCTCGAGAACCGGAGCGACCTGACGGCAGGGGCCACACCACTCGGCCCAGAAATCGACGAGAACCGGGCCGTCGGCGCCGAGGACGTCCGAGGCGAAGGTCTGGTCCGTCACGGTCTTGGTGTTAGTACCCATGGTGAGATTCTCCTGTTGTCTTCCGGTGGTGGTGCAACGTCGGCGCCACGTGGCTGATTCCCGCTCAGCCGGTCTCGGCCGCAGCCGGGATTGGCCGGTCGGACCCGGCCGTCGCAGGTTCCGGCGTGTCGGCCAGGGCGGCGAGGTACCGCTCGGCGTCGAGGGCGGCCTGACAGCCGGTGCCCGCCGCGGTGATCGCCTGCCGGTACGTGTGGTCGACGAGGTCGCCGGACGCGAACACCCCTTCGAGATTGGTGCGCGTGCCGATCGTCGTCAGGACATAGCCCTCGTCGTCGAGGTCGACCTGGCCCTTGACGAGCTCGCTGCGCGGCTCGTGGCCGATGGCGATGAACAGCCCGCCGGCCTCGACGTCGCGCTCGGCACCTGTGACGGTGTCGCGCAGCCGCAGCCCCGTGACGGACGTGTCGCCGTGGACATCCACGACCGCGCTGTTCCACGCCCACTTGATCTTCGGGTTGGCCTCGGCGCGGTCGACCATGATCCGGCTCGCACGCAGGGCATCCCTGCGGTGGATGACGGTGACGGAGTTCGCGAAGCGGGTGAGGAAGGTGGCCTCCTCCATCGCGGTGTCGCCACCGCCGACGACGGCGATGTCCTTGTCGCGGAAGAAGAAGCCGTCACACGTGGCGCACCAGGACACGCCGTGCCCGGACAGTTCGTCCTCGCGCGGCAAGCCGAGCTTGCGGTAGGCCGAGCCCATCGCGAGGATCACGGCGTCCGCGGTGTATTCGGCGTCGAGGGTCCGCACCGCCTTGATCGGGCCGGTGAGATCGACCGAGACGACGTCGTCGGTGACCAACTCGGCACCGAAGCGTTCGGCCTGGGTGCGGATCTGGTTCATCAACTCCGGGCCGAGGATTCCCTCGGGGAAGCCGGGATAGTTCTCGACCTCGGTGGTGGTCATCAAGGCGCCGCCGTACTGCGCGCCTTCGAACACCAGCGGCGCGAGGTCGGCGCGGGCGGTGTAGAGCGCCGCGGTATAGCCGGCTGGGCCGGAACCCACGACGATGACGTTGCGATGGTTGGACATGGTTCCTCTTTTCCCTCCGCTGCGGAAACCATCCTACGGACGCGGCGATTCCCGCTCATCCTCAGCGGCGCCGGGCCAGGGCAACGACTTCGCGGACGTCGTCGATGCGCATCCGCCACAAGACCGCGACAAGTACGGCCAAACCGACCACGGTGCCGCCGGCCAGGCCGACGCCCGAGCCGAGGTGCGCCCCGCCGAGCCCGTGGCGTGCCCACACGACCACTGCCCATGCCGCTAGAGCGCCGATCGCGGAGGCGACCGCAATCTGCGCGACGGTCTGCGCCACGCGACGGAAGCCCAGCAGTCCGAGGCGGCGGGTCAACAGCACGTGGCCGACGATCGCCCCCACTACGTAGGACAGGGACGTCGAGATGTTCAGCCACTCGACCGCGCGGATGGAGGGGTGCTTGTTGACGTCCGTGCCCTGTGACGCGCGGAACATCTCGTTCGACACCAGGACGAGGACGATCTTCGTCCCGACCATGAACGCGTTGATCATCGTCGGGGTGCGGCCGTCGCGCATCGCGTAGAACACCCGCAGCTGCAGCATGACCAGTGCGAACGGGAACAGCCCGAACGCCGACCAGGCCAGCGCCGACCCGATCAGGTGCGCACCCGCGATCGTCGTCTCGCCGTATGCGAACAGCGTCACACCCATCACCGGGCCGAGGACGATCAGCCCCGCCGTGACGGGGATGAGTGCGACCGCGGACAGCCGGGCGCCGAAGGACAGGTCGTCGATGACCTTCGCCGTCTCACCGCGGACGGCGGCGCGCGACAGTCGCGGCATGATCGCGGTCAGCACCGAGACGACGAGGATGCCGTAGGGCATCTGAAACAGCAGGTCTGCGTAGGTGAAGACGCTGAAGCCGCCGTTGTCGTTGCCGATGCGCTGGATCACCGAGACGCCGAGCTGGCTGACGACGACGTAGCCGAGCACCCAGCCGGCGAGAGTCCCGATCTCCTTGAGCCGGTCGCCCTCGCCGTCGCGCGCGCGGAAGCGCCACTGCCAGGTGAAGCCGGTGCGCCGCAGTGCCGGGATCAGGACGAGCGCCTGCGCGGCGATGCCCAGGGTCGTGCCGACGCCGATCACGACGATCTGCGGGTTGGTGATCGTGGACGGGTTGAGCGACTTCGGACCCGGCAGTGTCCAGAACACCAGAACGGTGACCATCATGACGACGTTGTTCAGCACCGGGGACCAGGCGCCGGGGCCGTACACGTGCTTGATGTTGAGCACCGCCATGAACATCGCGCCCAGCCCGTAGAAGAAGATCTCCGGGAGCAGCAGCGTCGCGAACACGCTCGTCAGTTCGCGCTGCGGGCCGGCGTGCACGAAGATCGCGGCGATCCACGGTGCCGCCGCCACGACGACGAGGGTCATCGCGCCCAGCGCCGCGACGGCGATCGAGAGCAGCCGCTGGGTGTAGGCCAGGCCGCCGTCCTCGTCCTCGTCCTCGGCGTGGACGAGCAGCGGGATCAGCACGCTGGAGAGCACGCCGCCCAGCAGCAGCTCGTAGATCATGTTCGGCAGGTTGTTGCCGCTGTTGTAGGCATTGCCGACGGCGCTCGTGCCGAGCGCGGCCACGAGCATGATGCTGCGCAGGAATCCGGTGACGCGGCTGGCGAGGCTGGCCACCGCCATCGACCGGCTGTTCGCGATGACGCCTTGGTCGCTGCTGTCGACCGCCGGCTCCGCCGCGGCGGGAGCGCCCGGCTCGACCACCGGCCGAGGGCCGGCGAACTTGCGCGGCCTGCCGACGTAGGTGGTCGTGCCCCAGAGAGCATCGCTCTCACTTTCCCAGTCGCCGACATACATCTGCGACATCGGGTCGGCCTCGGTGAACATCCGCGGCTCGACCGGCTTGCCGCCGGTGTAATGCGTCGGGGAACTCCAGCCGTCGTCGCGCACCGACGTCCCCTTCATGCCGGGTCCCTTGGGCTTCTCACGCGGCTCCGTGGATTGCTCATGGGATGGGCTCCGGCTCGCCGACGGGCAGCGGGTCGGCCGGCGGCACTCCCGTAACCCGACGGTTGCGCAACCGGCGCGCGGCTCGCCAGAGCAGGGCGATCCCGAGCACGACGCCGGCAACGACGGTGATCACCACGCCGATGATGCCGAGTGCCGTGCTGCGAACCCGCATCTCGACCGGCAAGCCGAGCGGGTCACCGTTCGGGGCGCGCAGGGTCGCCTGGATCCGGATCCGGCCGACCCGCTCTGTCGTGGCCGGGATGTTCAGGGTGCGCTTCGAGCCGGCCTCGACGCCCTGGGGGTCGCGGAACGGGATGTACGTGAAGCCCTGTACGCCGACCGGGACGGTGGTGATGCTGATCCGCACCCGGACGGCGTAAGGCAGCTCGTTGTCGACCGTGATCGGCAGCGGTGACGTGTTCGAGGCGAGGGTGAAGTCCCGCGACGGGCGCACGATCTGTACACCGGACCTGGTGCGCTCGACCGTCGTTTCGAGCTGATCAGCGACGGCCGCGCCGGCAGCCACCTCCTCCGTCCGCCGCCACGCGGACGACTCGGCGCGCTGGACGCCCCTGGACAGGCCGGTGACGAAGTCGCGGGCGGCGGCATCATTCTTCTGGTCGAGCAAGGACGAGATCGTCGGCAGCGAGCCGGCCGCGTTCGCGGCCGCGGCAAATGCCGCGGACGGGTGCGCCGTCGCCGCGGGTGGCACCTTGCCGAGGTGGCTCAGCTCCTTCGGCCGCAGCGCGCCGCCGACGAGGTCGGCCAGCGAGGTCGGCCGGGCGAACGTGGATGAGCTCGTCTCCTCGATGGTGCGGACGGCGGCGGCGACGTCGGGGTCGACGTAGCGTGGCGCGGTGATCGCGACCGCGTGCTCGACCTCGGGGTCCTGGGTGGCCCGCACCGCGAGCTCGGCGACGAGCTCGGGCAGGACGGCGGCGCCCCGCCCGCCTTCGGTGACTGCTTGCCGGACGTAGTTCTCGATCGCGGGCGAGGTGAGCGCGGCGGTGACATCGCGGCCCGGGTGGAGGCTGGCGAGTCCGGGCGCGACCGCGCCCTCGACCAGGCGCGGCCCGGCAACGGCGGCGGAGTTCAGCACGACAGTGCTCACACCCTGATCGGCGAGCGCGTGCAGCGCCTGCTGGCTGATGGCGCCGGTCGCGGGCCACGAGAGGCTCGAATCCATGGCGCGGCCGGCAAGCGCGTCGCTCACCTGGGCGGCCATCTCGGCAGGCATCGTGCCCGACCAGCTCAGGCCCCGTTCGGAGAGTGACTCGACATCCGGGTCGGCATACGCGGTGAGCTCCACCCGCACCTTCGGGTCGGCGGTCAGCACGGTGCGCAGGCGGTCCAGCCAGGTGCTCGCAGCGGCCTGCCCGGTGCCCGGCACGGAGTGGCCGTCGGTCGTGGCGACGGTGTACGGCGTAGTGGTGCTCGCCATCGTCTCGAGCTCGGCCAGCAGCTCGGGGTCGATCAGCAGCGTGAGGGGCACCGTCCGACCGACTCCTTCGACGACGTCGAGCGCTCGCGAGAGGCGTCCGCCATCGACGGACGCGGTGAGGAGGTCGTCGGTGAACACCGTGTCATCGGTGAGCCGGTGCGGCCGCTCGAGCAGCGGCCAGATCCAGCTGACCTGGACGGGCTGCACGGGCGGCAGTTTTCCGTCGAAGGATGGCAGGTAGGTGGCGGCGACGCCGCGCTGCTCGACGACGCCGGTCGTCCCCAAGGTTTGGGCGGTGAAGATCAGCGGGTAGATGTACGCCCGGGCGCATAGGCAGATGCCCGTGCCGTCGTCAAGGATGCTCGTTCCCGTCTCGAAGGTGACCTGCACCGGTGTGTCGGCGCGCAGGACGTCGATGTGGACGGGGTGGGTCGGGGTGATCGGGAGCCCGCCGGAGGTGGACGGTGCCGCGTCGGCAAGTGCGGCGTCGAGGGCGGTCTGGCTGCTGAAGGGATCGCCGCGCTCGCCGACGACGTCCACGTTCTCGATGTCGGCGCCCGTCGTGTTCCGCAGCGTCAGCGTGACCGTGAGGTGTTTCAGGTCGTCGCTCGGAGCCGGGGTGGACGGCGAGACGCTGTCGACGGTGATGACGACGCTGTCGCTGCGGCGGGAGGCGGCGGTCGCGGCGTGCAGCGGAGCCGCTGCCGCGAGCAGGACCGCCGCGGCGAGGACGGCTCCGGCGCGGATGGGCGTCCCGGTGCGGTTCACGCGGATTCCGCGAGCAGCCTGCCCGCGGTGTCGACCAGTCCGCGCTCGTCGGGGTAAGCGAGCTGACCGCGGATCTCCGGTAGCGGCACCCACGCGACCTCGTCCACCTCGTAGTCGGCGTCGGACAGCTCACCCCCGACCCGGCGCATCAGGTAGTGCCGCACGGTCTTGTGGATGCGGCGACCCTCGGCAACGAACCAGAAGTCGATCACCCCGAGCTCCGCGACGATCTCGGCGGCGATGCCGGTCTCCTCGTGAACCTCGCGCAGCGCGGCCTGTTCGGCCGTCTCACCGGCTTCGATGTGGCCCTTGGGCAGCGACCACAGCAGCCGCCCCTGCCGGTCGGTGCGCCCGATCAGAGCGCCGCGTGGCACGTCGCCGGCGAGGTCGACGACGAGGCCGCCCGCGCTGAACTCGTCGACCTGGCGCAGCCAACGCTTGGCGCGTCGGCGCTTGCGCGGCTGGTGCGCGGACCGTCGCCCGGGGCTGGACTCCGGGCTGGCTGGCATGGCCCGATGGTAACTGGCTGGTCAGTACCCTGGCGGGACGCGAAGCGAGGAAGGCCGTGACACTGCGTTCGATGACTAGTCCCGCCGATCTGGTCCCGTTGCCGCCGGACGCCCTGGCGCTAGGGGAAGCTTTCGCGCGCGCCGGATACGAGCTGCACCTGGTCGGCGGCCCGGTCCGAGACGCGTTGCTGGGCCGGCCTTGTGACGATCTCGACCTCGCGACCGACGCGCGTCCCGAGCAGGTGCTCGAGATCGTCGCCCAGGTGGCCTCGGCCACGTGGACGACCGGGATCGAGTTCGGCACCGTCGGCGCCCAGATCAACGGGCTGCGCTGCGAGATCACGACGTTTCGCGCCGACCGGTACGACCGGGCGAGCCGCAACCCCGAGGTCGTGTACGGCGAGTCGCTGGAGGACGACCTGCGCCGGCGGGACTTCACGATGAACGCCATGGCCGTGTCGGTGACCGGCGACCGCACCTTCGCCGACCCGTTCGGTGGGCTCGCCGACCTCGCGCGGGGGGAGCTGCGCACGCCCAGCACCCCGCAGGAGTCGTTCGCGGACGACCCGTTGCGCATGCTGCGCGCGGCCCGATTCGTGTCGACGCTGCGCGTGAGTCTCGCGCCCGAGGTTGCCGCGGCGCTGCGCGAGATGGCGCCGGAGCTCGCCCGGATCACCGCCGAGCGGGTGCAGGTGGAGTTGACCAAGCTGCTGTTCGGCCAGGCGCCGCGACTCGGGCTCGAGGTGCTCGTCGACACCGGGCTGGCCGACGTCGTGCTGCCCGAGGTGCCGGCGCTGCGGATGACCGCCGACGAGCACGGGCAGCACAAGGACGTTTACGCCCACACGCTGCAGGTGCTCGAGCAGGCCATCGACCTCGAGGACGACGGCCCGGATCTGGTCCTGCGCTGGGCGGCGCTGCTGCACGACATCGGCAAGCCGGCAACGCGCGAGTTCGCCGAGGGCGGGCGGGTCACGTTCCACCACCATGAGGTGGTCGGCGCGCGGCTGGCGCGCAAGCGGCTCAAGGAACTGCGGTACGCGACGAACCTGATCGACGACGTGGCGCAGCTGGTGTTCCTGCACCTGCGCTTCTACGGCTACCGCACGAGCGAGTGGACCGACTCGGCGGTGCGCCGCTACGTCGTCGATGCCGGGCCGCTGCTGGCACGCCTGCACAAGCTCGTCCGCTCCGACTGCACGACGCGCAACAAGCGCAAGGCGGCGGCGCTGTCGGCGGCCTACGACGCGCTCGAAACCCGGATCGCCGAGCTGCGGGCCAAGGAGGAGCTGGACGCGATCCGTCCGGATCTCGACGGCAACGAGATCATGGCGATCCTCGCGATCCCGCCCGGCCCGCTCGTCGGCAAGGCGTACAAGCACCTGCTCGACCTGCGCATGGAGCACGGCCCGCTCGGCCACGACCGCGCGGTCAGCGAACTGACGTCCTGGTACGCCGGGAACTCGTGAGATAGAGCGCGGCCGTTCCGAGCCAGCCGACGGCGAGTGCGACGACCGATGCCGGGCTGTGCCCGTCCTCGGGCAGGACCGCCGCCGTCAGCACCGCGGCGAGCACCAGCGCGATGTTGAACAGCGTGTCGTAGATCGCGAAGACGCGGCCCCGGAAGGCGTCGACGACATGGTGCTGGATAAGGGTGTCCACGCTGATCTTCACGGCCTGCGACGTGAAGCCGAGCAGCAGCGCGGACAGCACCAGCATCGGCGGCGAGTACGGCAGCCCGAACGCGACCTCGATGACGGCGGACGCAGCCAGCATCGCCGCTGGCCACCGCACCCCGCCGAGGTTGCGGAACGCGCTGGGCGTCACGAGTGCGGCGAGCGCCCCGCCGGTGGCGACGGCGGCCACGACCTGCCCGAGGCCGGTGACCCCCGCGCGAAACAGGCCGTCGTCGGTGAAGTAGTTGCGGTAGAGCAGGACGGTGCAGACCGTCCAGACGCCGAAGCAGAGCCGGTGGATGCCGATCGCCGTCAGCCCGTTCGCGACCGCCGGGATGCCGCGGACGTGCCGCGCCCCGGCGACCAGCCCGCGGACTACCTCGGCCGGCGTCTCGCGCGCCCGCCGCTCCGCGTCCGAAGGCCCGAGTCCGGCGCGCGGGAACCCGCGGGCGATCGCGGCGGCCAGCAGGTACGGCACGATCGCGGCGGCGGCGATCAACGCATAGTCGCGGTCCGTGTCGCCCAACAGGGCCCGGACGGCGATGGCCGCCCCGCCGCCCGCCGCGGCGACGACGGTGCCCCCGGTCGTCGACAGCGCGTTGGCCGTGACCAGGTCGGCGTCCTGGACGACGTGTGGTTGCGCTGCGCTCAGCGCCGAGAGGATGAACCGGCTGATCGAGATGATCACCAGGGCTGAGGCGTAGAACGCGGCGCCCACGACCCCGGCCGCGATCTCCGCGGCCACCCCGAGGACGGCGAACCCGCGCACGAGGTTGGCGAAGACCAGGACGCGCTGCCGCCACCACCGGTCGAGCAGGACGCCGGCGAACGGCCCGACCAGCGAGTAGGGGAGGAGCAGGACGGTGAAGCCGGCCGCGACGTCGGCCGCGTGCGCCTGCCGCTGCGGGTCGAACAGGACTGCGCCCGCGAGCCTGGCCTGGAAGACCCCGTCGCCGAACTGGCTCCCGAATCGGACCGCCAACAGCCGGCGAAACCCCGGGTTGGCGAGTGCCGCGAGCAGATGTCCCTGGTGCGGCACTGCTCAACCCTAACTGCGACTTTGACCCTCTTATGTGCGCTGAGGCACCGGCCAGCGCACATGAGCGGGTCAAAGTCGGAGGGGGGCCCGGCTGGTGGCGCGCACCGGCGGACGCCAAGATATGAGCATGACGGCAGCGGACTGGGGGTCGCTCGGCGGGCTCGAGCCGACCGCCGGCCGGTTGCTCGTCGCGACCCCGCTGCTCGGCGATCCACACTTCCTCCGCACCGTCGTATACCTGCTCGAGCACGACGGGGGCGGCACCGTCGGCGTCGTGATGAACCGGCCCAGCCACACGCCCGTCGCGCAGGTGCTCCCCGACTGGCATGACGCGGTCAGCGGGCCCGCCGTGGTCTTCGGCGGCGGTCCGGTCCAGCCCGACGGCGCGCTGTGCCTCGGCCAGTTGCAGCCCGGCTCCGAGGGCATCCGCGAGGTCGTGGACGGGGTCTCGACGGTCGACCTCGACGGCGACGTCGCGGTCATCGCGACCCGTGCGCGGCGGCTGCGGGTGTTCGCGGGCCACGCCGGCTGGGCTCCGGGTCAACTCCAGGACGAACTCGACGAGGGTGCCTGGTGGGTGCTGCGCGGCAGCCCGGACGACCTGTTCAGCGAGGACCCGCGCTCGACCTGGCGCCAGGTGCTGCGCCGCCAGCCCTCGCCGCTGAATCTGATCTCGACGTTCCCGATCGACCCGTCGTTGAACTAGAACGATGAATACCCCTCCGCCACGCCCTGGCGTGGCGGAGGGGGTATTCACGTGTCGCGCTAGCGCTCGACGGTGCCGTCGATGAAGTCCTGGACGGCCTCCGCGCCTCGTCGTCGAAGTACTGCACCGGCGGCGACTTCATGAAGTAGCTCGACGCCGACAGGATCGGCCCGCCGATACCGCGGTCCTTGGCGATCTTCGCCGCCCGCAGCGCATCGATGATGATGCCCGCCGAGTTCGGCGAGTCCCACACCTCGAGCTTGTACTCGAGGTTCAGCGGCACGTCGCCGAACGTCTTGCCCTCGAGCCGGACGAAGGCCCACTTGCGGTCGTCGAGCCAGGCGACGTAGTCGGACGGGCCGATGTGCACGTTGCGCTCGCCCATGTCGCGGTCGGGGATCTGCGAGGTGACCGACTGGGTCTTGCTGATCTTCTTCGACTCCAGCCGCTCGCGCTCGAGCATGTTCTTGAAGTCCATGTTGCCGCCGACGTTGAGCTGGTAGGTGCGCTGTACCTCGACGCCGCGGTCCTCGAACAGCTTGGTGAGCACCCGGTGCGTGATGGTGGCGCCGACCTGGCGACTTGATGTCGTCGCCGACGATCGGTACACCGGCGTCCTCGAACTTCTTGGCCCACTCGGGGGTGGACGCGATGAAGACCGGCAGCGCGTTGACGAACGCGACCTTCGCGTCGATGGCGCACTGCGCGTAGAACTTCGCCGCCACCTCCGAGCCGACCGGCAGGTAGCAGATGAGGACGTCGACGGCCTGGTCCTCGAGGACCTTGACGACGTCGACCGGCTCCTCGTGCGACTCCTCGATGGTCTCTCGGTAGTACTTGCCGAGGCCGTCGAGGGTGTGTCCGCGCAGCACCGGGACGCCGAGCTCGCGGGACCTCACAGATCTTGATGGTGTTGTTCTCGCTGGCGAGGATCGCCTGGGACAGGTCGGTGCCGACCTTCTTGGCGTCCACGTCGAACGCCGCGACGAACTCGATGTCGCTGACGTGGTACGGGCCGAAGTTGACGTGCATCAGACCCGGAACCTTCTGGGTCGGGTCGGCGTCGCGGTAGAAGTGGACGCCCTGGACAAGGGACGCGGCGCAGTTGCCCACGCCCACGATTGCGACCCGGATCTTGCCGGACGCGGACTGCGAACCCATCGGGGCTCCTCCTTCTGATTGGTGCTTGGTGGCATTCGTCGATCCGGCCCCGTCGCCGGCGTCGGATCGTTCGTGCTCGATCAGCTCGTCAGCCAGCGGACCTCGCGGTCGACCGACTCGAGACCGTGCTCGTGCAGCTCCCGGGTGTAGCGGTCGACCCGCTCGCCCGGTTCGGGCGAGCGAGCTGCGCATGCCGTCGCGCTGTTCCTCGACGCGCCGGCGCCGACCCTCGAGGATCTGCAGCCGGATGTCCGACCGCGTCTGGGCGAAGAACGCCAGCCGCGCCCCGAACCCTTCGTCGTCGAACGCGTCGGGTCCGACCTCGGCGAGTAGGTCGGCGAGATGTTCCTTGCCTTCGGCGGTGAGCCGGTAGACCCGTTTGCCGCGCCGGGACCGCGTCGTCGCCGATGATGCGTCGAGCGGAGACTCCTCGGAGATCCACCCGGCTTCGGACAGCCGCCGGAGGGTCGGGTAGAGCGAGCCATAGGAGAACGCCCGAAATGCGCCGAGCAGGTCGGGAGCCGTTTGCGCAGTTCGTACCCGTGCATCGGGCTCTCGTTCAGCAGCCCGAGAACGGCGATCTCCAGCACGTCGGCCGGCCCCCTTATCTCGATGCGATGTATCACCACGATACATGACCGGCAACGCTGCGGCGCAACTCCGGTGACGCGCCGGTGAACGTGAGCCGACGCCGGGTCGAATGCGCCTGCTTCGCCGAAGCCGGGAACTGGCGCACCGATCGGCGGGCGCGGTAGGTTTCGGCCCGAATTCATCCGCGGCGCGGGGGCCACCATGACGTATTCATCCGGTTCGATCAGGTATGCAGTTGTTGCGGGGTCGTTCGCCTTCATGACGGCGGCGGCGGGTGCCATCGCCCTGGGCAGCGGTCCCGCGGGCGCCGTACCAGTGCACACGCGCTACGTCACGACTCATGGCGACGACGCCGAGAACGACTGCCTGGATCAGGGGAACCCGTGCCTGACCGTCCAGCACGCCGTCGATGTCGCCACACCCGGCGACACGGTCTCGGTCGCGACGGGGACCTACGACGAGAGCGTGCGAATCCGTGAGTCGCTGACGATCCTCGGTGCCGGCTCCACCGGCTCCGGGCGAACCACGATCGACGGTGACGGCGAATCCGGCCCGAGCGTCTATCGTCGACGGCGTCGACACCAACGAGCCACCGGAAGTCACCATCAAGGACACCGACGTCTCGGGCAACACGTCCAACGACGGTATCTAGGTCGACGAGGCCTCGGTCACGGTGATCGACAGCGTGGTGTCCGACAACTACGACAACGGGTTGACGCTGTCCGGCACGAGCCAAGCGACAACGGTCCACCGGCTCAATGCTTTCCGGCAACCGCTGGGGGGGCACCAGCCAGGACGGCACCACCACGCTCGCGGTCGACCACAGCAGCATCAACGGCAACGGCGACGGCGGCGTGGTCCTCGAGTCCGAGGACACCGCGACCATCGAGACCAGCACGCTCGACAGCAACGCCGGCGCTGGGGTGGTCGTGGACGACCCGGCCGCGAGCGCGACGGTGCGCACCAGCACGGTGTCGAACACCGTGCCGATCACCACCACGGAGGGTGAGCCGTTCGGCGCCGGCGTGCTCGCCTTCTTCGGAGGCACCGCCACCATCGACACCTCGACGATCTTCGGCAACACCGGCCAGGGCGTCCTCTCCGAGTCCGGCGTCGTCACGATCCGCAACTCCACCGTTTCCGGCACCGCGGAGCCGTCACCGAGCAGCTCCCTCTCCGGCGGCGGCGTCGTGGCGGTATCCCTCCGGCTGTCGGTCGCCCCCGGCCGCGCGGCCAACCGAAGGTTCCCGACCGGCGCCAAGCCGGCGGTGATCACCAACCAGCCCTCCGCCCCCGCGGCGCCCTCGACGACCCTGACCGGGACGGTCGTGGCGGACAACACCACGCTGCACGACTGCGTCGGCACTGTCGACGACGGCGGCTACAACCTCGCCAGCGACGGCAGCTGCGCATTCAGCGCAACGGGCAGCGTCGAGAACGGCACCGCGAAACTCGGTCCGCTCGCCGACAACGGTGGGCCGACGAAGACGCTGCTACCGGCCAAGGGGAGCCAGGCGATGGACGCCATCCCAACTGGCAAGGCGAACTGCAGCACGACGGCGACCGACCAGCGCGGGGTCAGCCGTCCACAGGGCGCGCGGTGCGATATCGGCGCGGTCGAGGTCGACCAGCCGACGATCGTGATCTCGCCGGACTCGCTCCCGCACGGCAAGGTGGGCAAGACGTACAGCCAGACGGTCACCGCGACCGGCGGCCTGGGCGCCCCGTACGTGTGGTCCCTCGCGCCGGACAGTGGCGCGCTGCCACCCGGTTTGAGCTTCAGCGCCGGTGGCGTGATCAGCGGGACGCCCACGAAGGCAGGCACCTACCCGATCACGGTAAGCGTGGACGATCCGAAGCAGAAGGACTACGTCATCGTGATCGACGCGGCCGCCGTGCCGAGCACCAGCCCGACCTCGAGCCGAGGGACCGAGCCGATCGCAGACACCGGGGCGAAGGGCGCACGTCTCACGTCGATGGGCGTCGCAGCCGTTGTGGCGGGTCTGCTCGTGCTCTTCGGCGCGGGCCTCGTGGGCCGCCGCGCGGGGCGGCACCGCGCGCGCTGACCGGCGCTACGGTTGGTCGTCGGGCCAGGCGATCGGGGCGGCGACGGCGGCGTCCGGCACGCCGAACGCGTCCACGAGCGTGCGCGCATGCGGGCGCAACGTCCGGCACAGTTCGTCGACCGCGCCGGTCACCGACTTCGAGCGCTGCGCGGTGAGCCGGCCGTGTTCCTGGATCCACGCCCGCTCGGTCTCGATCGTCGACAGCGCGAACAGATCGCAGAGACTGACCAGCAGCTCGTGTTCGGGCCCCGGCGGTAGCTGCTCGATGCCGTGGACGAACGCCGCGAGCAGCACGTTGTCGACGTGCGCGCGCGCAGCGGCGAGGAGGTGGTCCTGCGCGGCGTTGAACACGGCAAACGGGTCTGCCGAGGGGAGCTTGCGACCCTCTTTTCCAGCGGCCGCCGCCTTGCGCAGCCGCCGCGCGAGCGTCTCGAGCAGGTGCTTCTCGCGCCACCCGAACATGTCGATCTGCCAGTCGTGGTCGTAGATGCTGCCGTCGCCGGTGGAGCTCGGCGGCACGTCACGCAGCCGCTGCAGCAGCCGGCGTCCGCCCACCCGCTCGACGACCGTGTCGACCGCCTGGTCGGCGACGAACAGCACGGTGCCCATCGTGTCGAGCTCGCCGATGTGGTCCCGGTAACCGGTGAGCAGCTCCTTGGCGACGAGTTGCAGTAGGACGGTGTTGTCACCCTCGAACGTGGTGAACACGTCGGTGTCCGCCTTGAGGCCGGGCAGCCGGTTGATCGCCAGGTAGCCGGCGCCGCCGCATGCCTCCCGGCACGCCTGGATCGTCGAGGTGGCGTGCCAGGTGGCGACCGCCTTGACCCCGGCGGCGCGCGCCTCGAGCTCGCGGCGGTCGGCGTGCTCGGCCGGGTACTGGTCGAGCGGCGCGTCCAGGTTCGGCGTGGTCTCGTGCAGTCCGGCGACGAGCTCGAGCTGGGCGAAGTGCAGCGCGTAGGCCTTCGCGAGTGCGGGCAGCAGCTTGCGCTGGTGGGCGAGGTAGTCGAGGACGGGGATTTCCGCGCCGTCCGGACCGGCAAACTGCCGCCGGGCGTCGCCGTAGCGGATCGCGATCGTCAACGCGACCTTCGTCGCGCTGCCGGCGCCGCCGGCCACACTGATGCGGCCCTGCACGAGCGTGCCGAGCATCGTGAAGAACCGCTTGGTCTTGTTGTCGATCGGCGTCGAGTAGCTGCCGTCCGCGGCGACGTCGCCGTAGCGGTTGAGCAGGTTGTCGCGCGGGATGCGGACCTCGTCGAAGTGGAGCCGGCCGTTGTCGACGCCGTTGAGCCCAGCCTTGAGTCCGCAGTCCTCGATGCGCACGCCCGGCAGCGGATTGCCGGCGCCGTCGCGGATCGGGACGAGGAACGCGTGCACACCCTGCGAATCGCCGTCGGTGATCAGCTGCGCGAACACCGCCGCCATCCGCCCGTCCCGCGCGGCGTTGCCGATGTAGTCCTTGCGCGCTGACCGGTCCGGTGTGGTGATGACGAACTCATCGGTCGCCGGGTCGAAGGTGGCCGTCGTCCGCAGCGAGGCGACGTCCGAGCCGTGCCCGGTCTCGGTCATCGCGAAGCAGCCGAGCAGGTTCAGCTTGATGATGTCCGGTAGGTAGGCGGCGTGGTGTCGCTCGGTGCCGAGATGCAGGATCGCGCCGCCGAACAGCCCCCACTGCACGCCCGCCTTGACCAGCAACGAGAGATCGCCCATCGCGAGCATCTCGAAGCCGGTGATCGACCCGCCGACGTCGTTGCCGCCCCCGTAACGGGTGGGGAAGCCGAGTCGCGAGTAGCCCAGCTCGGCGAGCGCGACCATCCGGTCGAGCACTCGCGCGCGCTGCGTCTCGGTGTCCTCGCCGATGTGCACGGCGAACCGCGCGTCCCTGGCGAGTTCTCGCGCTCGCTCCCGGATGTCGCCCCATCGGCCGTCGAGCAGATCGCGGATGACGTGGGCGTCGGCCGCCTCGAGCGACTCCCTCATGGCTTGGGTATACCGCGTTCGCCCGCTCACGTCAGAACGATCTTGTGCGGGCTGGAGCGCTGGGACGTTGCTGGGTGCACAAGATCGCCGGCGGCCACCGCGGACGTAGGACGCTATCTCGGCAGCTTGGCGAACACCCCCAACCGCGGGCGCGCGTCCACCTCGCGGCCGGCCAGCTGGAACACGCCGGCGCCGCCGCCCCAGAGCAACGCGGCGAGGTACTCGCGCAGCTGGACGCGGGTCATGGCCTCCGGGTTGTCGAGCCACCACAGGCTGGCCGCCCGGATGAACCCGACCGCGGCCTCGCCCCACGGCCGGGCGCCGGCCGGGTCGAGACCGATCGCGCGCAACTGCTCACCGAGCGCGGCGGTGAGGACGTCGGCGACCGGGCGGCTGAACTCGGCGGCGGTCGGTCCTCCGGCGCGCGTCTCGTGCAGAAGCCGGTTCTGCGTGATGAACCGGAACAGCTTCGGGTTCTCCTCGAGCAGCTGAAGGTACGCGTCGATGCTGGCCCGCAGCAGCGTCTGCGGGTCGGAGTCGAGCGGGACGCGGCGCAGGGCGTCGACGAGCTGCGCGATGACGCGCTCCCCGACGGCCCGGTACAGCTCGTTCTTGTCGGCGAAGTAGCGATAGATCACGGGCTTGCTCGTCCGGGCCGCGGCGGCAATCTGATCCATGCCGACCTCGCTACCGAACTGTTTGACTGCGGCCAGCGCGGCGTCGATGAGCTCCTCGCGGCGTGCGATCCGGTGCTCGGTCCATCGCGAGGCACGCCCGTCGATGCGCGGCGCGGGGTCCTTGCCGCGCACGCTGCGGCGAATCGGGCGAATCGGCTGGGCGATCGCCTCGATGGCGTCCGGTCACTCGCGACACTGGCTTCTTCACGAGACACAAAGTAGCCGATACCGTTGGTGCCGTGAACACTCGTCGCGCCGCCATCGTCGGTGGAAACCGCATTCCCTTCGCCCGGTCGAACAGTGCTTACGCGCACGCGTCCAACCAGGACATGCTGACCGCCACCCTCGACGGACTCGTCGCCCGGTTCGGTCTGCAGGGCGAGCGACTCGGTGAGGTGGCGGCAGGAGCGGTGCTCAAGCACAGCCGGGACTTCAACCTGACCCGCGAGTCGGTGCTCGGTTCGCGACTGGCCGCCGAGACGCCGGCGTACGACGTCCAGCAGGCGTGCGGCACCGGTCTCGAGACCGTCATCCTGACCGCGAACAAGATCGCGCTCGGCCAGCTCGACTCCGCGATCGCCGCGGGGGTGGACACCACATCCGATGCGCCGATCGCCGTCAACGAGGATCTGCGGGCGGTGCTGCTGGCGGCCAACCGCGCCAAGTCGCTCGGCGCGCGGCTCAAGGCACTGTCCGGCATCCGTCCACAGCAGCTCGTGCCGGCCATCCCGGTGAACTCCGAGCCGCGCACCGGCATGTCGATGGGCGAGCACCAGGCGATCACCACGCTCGAGTGGGGCGTCACCCGCGAGGCGCAGGATGCGCTCGCCGCCGCGTCTCACCAGAACCTCGCCGCCGCGTACGACCGCGGCTTCATGGACGACCTGATCACGCCCTTCCTCGGCGTGGCGCGCGATCAGAACCTGCGCGCCGACTCGACGGCCGAGCAGCTCGCCAAGCTGGCGCCGGCGTTCGGCAAGGCCTTCGGCGACGACGCGACGATGACGGCGGGCAACTCGACGCCGCTCACCGACGGCGCGTCCGCGGTGCTGCTCGCGAGCGAGGAGTGGGCGGCCGCGCACAAGCTGCCCGTCCTCGCGTACTTTGTCGACGCGGAGACCGCGGCGGTCGACTACGTCCACGGCAACCGCAAGGAGGACGGTCTGTTGATGGCCCCGGTGTATGCGGTACCGCGGCTGCTCGCTCGCAACAAGCTGACCTTCGGCGACTTCGACTTCATCGAGATCCACGAGGCGTTCGCGGGCACCGTGCTGGCCACCCTGAAGGCATGGGAGGACGAGGAGTTCTGCCGTCGGCGGCTGGAACTGGACGGCGCCTTGGGCTCGGTCGACCGCACGAAGCTGAACGTCAACGGGTCCTCGCTCGCGGCCGGCCACCCGTTTGCCGCGACCGGCGGGCGGATCGTCGCGTCGCTCGCGAAGATGCTGCACGACAACGGTGGTGGTCGCGGGCTGATCTCGATCTGCGCGGCCGGCGGCCAGGGCGTCGTCGCCATCCTCGAGAGGTAGTTTTCCCCGAGTTGTCCCGGCTTCCTGCGGGTACTGTGCGGACGACGCCGGGACAACTCGCAATGGTTGGAGAGAGCCGCATGTCTGATCGCTACCTGAAGCTCGTCAACTCGCCGTTCGGGTCGGCCGTCGCCTCTCGGGCGGGGTTGCCGCAGCCGGTCAAGCTGCGCCGCTACTCGGCCGGCGATCGGCTGCTGCCCGGCCCGGCGCTGCTCGGCTCGACGGCGGGCGAGCCGCCTGCCAACCTGCGCACGATGCTGACGAGCGCCGGCGCCGAGGTACTCGACTCGCTCGGCGGAGGCGACAAGGTCAGCGCGCTGGTGCTCGATGCGCGATCGGTCGAGAAGCCGGCCGATCTCGGCGCGCTGCGCCAGTTCCTGGCGCCCGGGGTGCGTGCACTCAGCTCGTCCGGACGCGTGCTCGTGCTCGGCCGCGCGCCGGCCGGCGCCTCCATCACGGTGGACGCGACGCGCCAGGCGCTCGACGGCATCGTTCGGTCACTGGCCAAGGAGCTGCGCCGCGGCTCGACGGCGAACCTGCTCTGGGTCGAGGACGAGGCGTCCCTGCCGTCCGCGCTGCGGTTCTTCCTGTCCGGCAAGTCCGCCTACGTCGACGGCCAGCCGCTGCGCCTGGGTCCCGGGACGG
The DNA here is from genome assembly GCA_963797455.1 of uncultured Actinomycetota bacterium. Lineage (GTDB taxonomy): Bacteria > Actinomycetota > Actinomycetes > Mycobacteriales > Jatrophihabitantaceae > Jatrophihabitans. The sequence goes on from CAWCPK010000006.1 coordinate 334,931, forward strand.
CGCCGGAACCGGCCGACTGGGACCAGCCGCTCGCCGGGAAGACCGCACTGGTCACCGGCGCGGCGCGCGGCATCGGCGCCGCGATCGCCGGCGTGCTGGCGCGCGACGGCGCGCGCGTGATCGCCGCCGACCTGACCATCGCCGGCGAGACGCTCGCCAAGGTCGCCAACCGGCTCGGCGGTACCGCGCTGCACCTGGACGTCGCCGCACCGGAGGCGCCGCAACGGCTGCTGGACCACCTCGCCGCGCACACCGACGGGCTCGACATCCTGATCCACAATGCCGGCATCACCCGTGACAAACTGATGGCCAACATGATGCCGGAGCAGTGGGATGCCGTCATGGCGGTGAACCTGGAGTCGCAGCTGCGCGATCAACGAGGCGCTGCTGGCGAGCGAGCAGCTCGGCGCGAAGGCACGGGTCGTGTGCCTGTCGTCGACCACCGGCCTGTCGGGCAATCGCGGCCAGACGAACTACGGCGCGACGAAGGCCGGCGTGATCGGGCTCGTCCGCTCGTCCGCCGACGCGTTCGCCGCGCACGGCGCGTCGACGATCAACGCGATCGCGCCGGGGTTCATCGACACCGAGATGACCGCGAAGATGCCGCTCGCCACCCGGGAGGTGGCGCGCCGACTGTCGTCGCTGCAACAGGCCGGACTGCCGATCGACGTCGCGGAGGCCGCCGCGTGGCTGTCGTCGCCGGGCGCCGGCGGCGTGAACGGCCAGGTGCTGCGGGTCTGCGGCCAGAACCTTGTCGGGGCCTGATGTGCCGGAGCTGACGCGCCGCCGTCGCTGCTGCCGCTCTACGCCGGGCGGCCGCGACCTCGCCGCTGCACCGCGGCGGTGACTCGCTGCCCGGGTCGGTCTACACGCTCGCTGACCAGGAGATCGACGCCGCACACCTCGCGGCGTTCCAGCGCGTGTGCGGGTTCGGGTCACCGACGTGTTGCCGCCGACGTACCTGCACATGCTGGCGTTCCCGCTGTCCGTGGCGCTGATGACCGAGCGGGCGTTCCCGTTCCCGCTCGTCGGCATGGTGCACGTGGCGAACTCGATCACCGGTCGCCCGGCCGTGCGTGCCGACGAGACGGTGTCGTTGCGGGTCCGGGCCGCGGACCTGCGCCCGCACCCGGCCGGCCGCCAGTTCGACCTCCTCGCGGAGGCGACGGTCGACGGTGAGCTGGTGTGGTCAGGCCGCTCGACCTACCTACGGCGCGGTAAGCGTCCCCAGCGGGCGGCCGAGGCTCGGAAGAAGCCGGAACTCGAACCGCAGTCCGGCGCGGTGTCGGTCGGTGCGGGTACCGGGCGACATCGGGCGTCGGTACGGCGCGGTGTCCGGCGACCGCAACCCGATACACCTCTACAACCTGACGGCGAAGGCGTTCGGCTTCCCGTCGGCGATAGCGCACGGCATGTGGCTCGAGGCCCGCACGCTGGCTGCGCTCGAGGGGCGGCTGCCGGGCGCCTACACGGTCGATGTCGCGTTCAAGTTGCCGGTCCTGCTGCCGGCCGGCATGGCGATCTGCACTGCGCGCGAGGGTGCCGGCTGGACGCTCGACGTTCGCAACGCTCGCTGGGGCAAGCCGCACCTGTCCGGAACCGTGACCGTCGCCCCACCCGCTGCCCCGGCGAAGAAGGCCGCACCTCGCAAGGTTCCGGCCAAGAAGGCTGTCCCGGCGAAGAAGGCTGTCCCGGCGAAGAAGGCTGTCCCGGCGAAGAAGGCTGTCCCTGCGAAGAAGGCTGTCCCTGCGAAGAAGGCCGCTCCGGCCAAGAAGCCACCGGCGAGCGAAACCTGATCAGTCGGCGCTGGTACTCGGTGGCTCGCCGTCGCCGGCTTCCTGCTCAGAGGTGGGTTCACCGTCCTCCTGCTCGGTGGTGGCTTCGGTCGTGTCCTGGACGCCGCCGCGGGCTCGCCTGTTCAGCCAGTCGAAGATGTTGTCCGCCGCGCTGCCGACCGTCGACCCGAACCCGCGCAGCGCGCCGACGAGCGGATCGCTGGAGTCGTCGATGCGCTTCTTGTAGCTGCGCGCCGCCTCGCGCGCGTTCTCCGAGAAGCTCGCCGCGTGATCGTCCTCGCGGCGCGGGTAGCCGCCGGCCAGGATGTCGCGGTACTCGTCGCTGTTCGCCCAGCGGTTCACCTCGGCGGCCCGCACGACGGCGAACGGATGGGACGTCCGCTCGGTGTTCAGCAGCTTGAGCACGCCGTCGCGCAGGTCACCGGCGGCCTCGTAGTCCTCGGCCTGCTTGAGGAACCGGTGACGTCGATCCGGTCGAGGTGCCCGCCGCCCGCGAGCTTCATTGTCACGCGCAGCGCGGCGTCGAGGTCCTGGGTCGCGAGCAGGCCGGCGCGGTCACCGGAGAGCTCGGCCTTGCGCTGCCACTCGCGCAACGCCGCGATCAGCGCGCGCAGCCCGAGCCCGCCGGCCGGGATCCAGCCGAAGGCCCCGACGAGATTCAGCAGATGCAGCAGCAGCGACTGGTACAGCGCGTGCCCGGACATCGCGTGGCCGAGTTCGTGGCCGAGGACGAAGCGGCGTTCGTCGGCGTCGGTGAGCTCGTACATGCCACTGCTGATCGCGATGAACGGTTTGTCGACGCCGAGCGTGATCGCGTTCGGCATGGGGCTGTTGAAGACGAACAGCTCCGGGCGCTCGGGCGCGTCGAGCACTGCGCACACCTCGCCCAGCAACGCGTGCAGGTCGCTGAACTGCCGCTCGTCGACCCGCACCGCGGACGCCAGGTACACCAGCCGGTACTGCCGCTCGCGCAGCATGCCGGACGCCACGCGCAGCACCTGGTCGAAACCGGGCACCGAGCGCATTGCGGTGAGCGCCGTACGGTCGGCCGGATGCTCGAAGGCGCGGGAACTGATCCCGGTGAGGATCACCCGGCCGTCCTCGTCGAAAGTGGGTTCGTGACGGGGCGGGGATTCGGATGACGTCATACCGCCATCATGCGCCCCGAGCCTGCTCTGTCAGACGGCGGTCTTTCGCCTTGCCGTTCACGCGCTGCGCGGCGGGTGCACCGCGTCGGTGCGGGGCATCATCCGCCTCGCGATCAAGGCAGCCACCCGCTGGTAGCGCGGGCCGCTGAGCCGGACGAGCAGGTCGAGGATCTTCGCGTCCCAGCCGACGAGGGCTCGGGGCGGTTGGCGATCACCGCGCGCAGGATCGGACTGGCGGCGGATTCGGCGGAGGTCTTGGCGAGCCTGGTGTCGAAGAGTGCGGTGAGCGTCGCGACGTCCGGCACCGTCGACCGCGCCCGCGTTGCGCGCGATCGCGGTCTTGATCCCGCCGGGGTGCACGCAGGTGACCTGCACCGGATGGCCGGCGACCAGCATCTCCTGGCGCAGCGCCTCGGTGAAGCCGCGTACCGCGAACTTGGCCGCGTTGTACGCGCTCTGGCCGGGCACCGAGAGCAGGCCGAACAGGCTGGAGACGTTGACGACGTGCCCGTCGCCGGACGCGATCAGGTGCGGCAGGAACGCCTTCGTCCCGTTGACGACGCCCCAGAAGTCGACGTCCATGACGCGCTCGATGTGCTCGAAGCTCATCTCCTCGATGTCGCCGGTGAACGCGATGCCCGCGTTGTTGATGACCAGGTGGACGACGCCGAACTCGGCGGCCACCTCGTCGGCATAACGCAGGACGGCTGGCCGGTCGGTGACGTCGAGATGGGTTTGGTGCACCTCGGCGCCGATCACCCGCACCTGCTTGGCGGTCTCGGCGAGGCCGTCGTCGTCGACATCGCGATCGCGCAGCTTGGCGCCACGGCGGGCGAGATCGCACGCCAAGGCGCGTCCGATGCCCGAGCCGGCGCCCGTGACGACGGCGACCTTGCCCCTGCACGTCAGGTCATGCCGGGATCCTCCCACTGCCGACCGGCGACCGGTACCGGTGCGGCGCTCGTCGTGTCATACGCGGCCACGTCGAATCGCCGCGTCAGCTGCCGGAAGACGAACGTGAAGCTCGGCCACAGCGTGGTGTTGATGCCGTGCTTGTCGAGGTACCAGCTCGCGCAGCCGCCGGTGTGCCAGATCGTGCGCCGCATCTGCCTCTGCAGCCGCACGTTGTAGGCCTGCTGCACGTCGTGCCGAACCTCGAAGGTGGCGAGTCCGCTGCTCGTCGATGGTGCGCAGCGCGCTTGCGAGGTAGTTCAGGTGCGACTCGATCATGTACACCATCGAGCTGTGCCCGAGCCCGCAGTTCGGGCCGACGACGAACAGCAGGTTCGGGAAGCCGGCGACGGCCGCGCCCTTGTAGGCCTGCTGCCCATGCTCGTCGCCACACCTCGGCCGAGCGATGCGCCCGTCCTTGCCGACGATGCGCTCGTACGTCGGGCGAGTCGGTGACGTGGAAGCCGGTGGCCACGACGATGGCGTCGACCTCGCGCACGGTGCCGTCGGCGGCGACGATCGCGTTCGCGCGGATCTCCGTGATGCCGTCGGTGACCAGATCGACGTTGTCGCGGGCGAGCATCGGGTACCAGTCGTTGGAGATCAGGATGCGCTTGCAGCCGATCTGCCAGTCCGGGGTGACCTCCTCGCGCAGCTGCGGGTCCTGGATGCCCTTGGCGATGTTGCGCTCGGCGATCCGCTGCGCGGCGCTGCAGGATGCGCGGCTGGAACGCGAAGCCGAGGACGTACGCCTCGCGGCCCCAGTAGATGGCTTCGCGGGCGGCGCGCTGCAGGACCGGGAACGTGCTTGTAGCGCCAGCCGCTCGAGCTTCGGGTAGGTGCGGTCGTGGCGCGGCAGATCCACGGCGCCGTGCGCTGGTAGACGTCGAGGTGCGCGATGTCGTCGCGATCGCCGGGCCGATCTGGATCGCGGACGCGCCGGTACCGATCAGCGCGACCCGCTTACCCGTCAGGTCGGCGTCGTGGTTCCAGCGCGCGGAGTGGAAGATCTCGCCCGCGAACGTCTCGATGCCCTTGATGTCCGGCAGCGCCGGCTCGCACAGCGCGCCGACGGCGCCGACCAGGACGTCGGCGCGTGAAGTCGCCGCTCGTGGTGTCGACCAGCCACTGCTGCGCGGCGTCGTCCCACCTGGCGAGGGTGACCTCGGTGTCGAACAGGTGCTTGTCGCGCACGTCGTACTTCGCGGCGACCGTCGCGCAGGTAGTCCTGGATCTCGTCCTGCGGCGAGAACGACCGCGACCAGTTGCGGGTTCAGCTCGAACGAGTAGGAGTACAGGTGGGACGGGACGTCGCAGGCCGCGCCCGGGTAGGTGTTGTCCCGCCAGGTGCCGCCGACCTCGCTGCCGCGCTCGATGACGAGGAAGTCGTCGCGGCCCTCCTCGAGCCAGCCGGATCGCGGCCCGAGCCCGGAGAAGCCGCTGCCGACGATGAGGACGTGGAGGTGTCGGCGGCCCCCGTTGGCGGCCCTCGCGGGAGTCCGCGTGGCTTTCGGGGTGGCGACTGAGGCATGGCGTCGACGGTAAGTCAGCCATTGAACGCAAGTCAATAGTTCGTTGGCTCGCATTCAATAAGCGCGCTAGGAGGTGCTGACATGTCGCAAGCGGGTCCGGCTCAGCCCCGAGGCGCGGCGCGCGCAGCTCATCGACCTCGGCGTCGAGATGCTGGCCACCCGGCGCCTCGACGAACTGTCGGTCGAGCTGATCGCGAAGGCGGCCGGCATCTCGCGCGGGCTGCTGTTCCACTACTTCCCGTCCAAGCAGGAGTTCCACCTCGAGGTCGCCAGGGCGGCGGCCGCCGAGATGATCCGGCGCACCGAGCCGGACACCGGGCGATCGCCCGTGCAGGCGTTGCGCGGCGCGCTGGCCTCGTTCATCGAGTACGTCGAGGAGAACCCGGACAACTACAAGTCACTGGTACGCGGCGCGGCGAGCGGCGACGCGACATGCGCGCGATCTTCGACGCCACCCGCACCACGATGGCCCAGCGCATCCTCGACGTGCTCTCCGCCATGGGCCTCGAGGTGAGCCCGCGCGCGATGCTGGCGATGCACGGCTGGGTGGCGTACGTCGAGGAGTGCGTCATCCGGTGGATCGACACCCGGACGGTCGAGCGCGAGGAGTTGCTCGAGATGCTGACGAAGTCGTTGCCTGCGGTGGCGCTGTCTGCCACCGACGAGGAGGTCGGCACGCTGGTCTCGATCCTGACGGCGGAGCAGGCCATCAGCGCGAAATAGGCCCACGGCGCGGATTGCTCGGGCGTCCTAAGATTCGTCCATGGCGTTTGAGCTGGTCCGCAATCCGAATCCGCGCAGCGACGAGGACCGGGCGGCGATTCTCGCTGCGCCGGGCTTCGGCAAGTACTTCACCGATCACATGGTGCGCATCGACTACACGGACGGCGGGTGGGGCGAGGGCCGGGTACTGCCGTACGGACCGCTCACGCTCGACCCGGCCACCTCCGCGCTGCACTACGGCCAGGAGATCTTCGAGGGCCTCAAGGGCTATCGCCAGCCGGATGGGTCGGTCGCGACTTCCGTCCGGACGCGAACGCCGCCCGGTTCGCGCGCTCCGCGCAGCGCCTTGCGATGGCCGAGCTGCCCGCCGAGCTGTTCGTCGAGTCGCTGCGTGCCCTCGCCGCGGCCGATCGGGCGTGGGTGCCCGAGGACCCGGACGAGTCGCTGTACTTCCGGCCGTTCATGATCGCCACCGAGGTGGGGCTCGGCGTGAACAAGCCGTCCGGCAGCTACGCCTATCTGCTGATCGCCTCGCCGGCCGGCGACTACTTCGCCGGCGGCGTGCAGCCGGTGAAGGTCTGGCTGTCCACCGAGTACACCCGCGCGGCGCCCGGCGGCACTGGGTTCGCCAAGTGCGCGGGCAACTACGCGGCGGCCTTCGTCGCGCAGGCGGCTGCCACCGACAAGGGCTGCGACCAGGTCGTCTGGCTCGACGCCGCCGAGCACCGGTGGGTCGAGGAGATGGGCGGCATGAACCTCTACTTCGTCTACGGCACCGGGCCCACGGCGCGCATCGTCACGCCGGAGCTCACCGGCACGCTGCTGCCCGGCATCACGCGCGACTCGTTGCTCACCCTCGCCGCCGACCTCGGCTACGCCGTCGAGGAGGGCAAGATCTCGACGGACGAATGGCGTGAGGGCAACGCCTCCGGCGCAATCAGCGAGGTGTTCGCGTGCGGCACGGCCGCGGTGATCACTCCGGTCGGCGCCGTCGACAGCGATGCCGGCGGCTGGCCGGTCGGCGACGGCAAGCCGGGCCCGATCAGCATGGAGCTGCGCGAGCACCTGATCGCGATCCAGACCGGCCGGGAGCCGGACAAGCACGACTGGATGCATCGGCTGGCCTGAGCCGTGGAGATACCTGCCCTCGTCGCGCAGTTGGCTGCGGACGGGCGGCTGCTGATCTCGGCCGCCGAGCGGGCCGGCTGGGACGCGCCGGTGCCGGCCACCCGCTGGAACGTCCGCGAGCTCGTCACGCACGTCGGGGGCGTGCACCGGTGGGCGGCCGACATCGTCACCACCCACACCAAGACCGCCGAGACGCCGGCCGGCGAGGCCGTGGGTACCGGGCCGGGTGACGACGAGCTGGTCGAGTGGTTCAAGAACGGGCATGCCGGACTGGTCGCGACGCTGCGTTCCGCGCCGGCCGACCTCGACTGCGTCACGTTCCTGCCCGCCGACTCGCCGTTGCATTTCTGGACGCGCCGGCAGGCGCACGAGACCGCGATCCACCGCGTCGACGCGCAGGGCGCGGCGGGCGAGGTCGCCGGGTTCGAGGCGGCGTTCGCGCAGGACGGTATCGCCGAGCTGCTCAACGGCTTCGCCCGGCGCCGGTCGAACGCGACGGCTACGGCGGCAAAGCTCGGGCTGGACGCCGCGGACGGGCCGTCGTGGCTGATCACCCTCGGTGGCGAGCGGATCGAAGCCGCCGAGTCGGAAGATCTCGTCGATACCGACGTGACGGTGCGCGGGCTGTCGTCCGACCTCTACCTGTGGCTGTGGAACCGCCCATCCGAGGCGGTCGTCGACGGCGACGAGACGGTCGCGACACTGTGGGCCACAACCGTCCGGGTTCGCTGGAACTAGCCAGGCCTGAGCGTTGCCGCCCGCCCATAGGATGAGCGGACCGGACATCCAAGTCGGGGAGAGCTGATGCGGGACCTGCCACCGAGCAAGCGTGGCGTGCTGCCTGACCACTGGCTTGAGTCGGCGATCGAGGACAAGAACATTCACGCCGCCGAGCCGATCGTGTCTGGGCAGATTCAGCCCGCGAGCCTTGATCTCCGGCTCGGCGATGTCGCGTATCACGTCGGGGGCAGCTTCCTGCCTGGCGACGCGACGGTTGAGCAGCGACTTCGACAGCTCACGCTCAACCGGATCGATATCCGGCGCGGGGCTGTCCTTGCGATGGACCAGCCGTATGTCATTCCGCTGCAGGAGTCGCTCGATCTGCCGGACGCGGTCAGAGGAAAGGGCAATCCGAAGAGCTCCACGGGACGAGCCGACGTTTTCACCCGGCTACTCACCGACGGCACGCACTTCTTCGACGAGGTTCGGTACGGCTACCACGGCCCGCTCTACCTCGAGGTCGTCCCGCTGTCGTTCCCGGTACGTGTCAAGACCGGCCTCACGCTCAGCCAACTGCGGCTCTCCGTGGGGCGGGCCGAACTCACCGATGAAGAGATCAAGCAAGAACACGCGGCGTATCCGCTGCTGCTCGACGATGGCCAGCCGGTACCCCCCGACCGGCTCGTCGCTGACGGGCTTGTGGTCGGGCTGGACGTCGAGGGCGATCCGCGAACGCGCCAAGTCGGCTACCGAGCGCGCAAGAATGCGTACGCGCTCGACCTGACCCAGGCCCGGGTGTCCGATCCGGCGTTGTACTGGGACGCGGTCTTGCGTGATAAGCACCGGTCGAACATCCTGCTCGCACCCAACGCGTTCTACCTCCTGATGTCGAAGGAGGCGGTCCGGATACCGCCGCATCTCGCCGCCGAGATGACTGCGTACGACCCCACGAGCGGGGAGCTGCGTACTCACTACGCCGGGTTCTTCGATCCAGGCTTCGGCTATTCGCCGGACGGGAGCTTGCGTGGCTCAACCGCAGCCCTCGAGGTTCGTGCCCACGACGTCGCATTCCTCATCGAGCATGGTCAACGGGTGTGCAAGCTGACCTTCGAACGGATGCTCGCGACGCCGGACCGGCTCTACGGCCGGGACCTCGAGTCCAACTACCAGGGTCAGTCGAACACGCTTGGAAAGCACTTCAAGCTGCCCAAGAAAGCGATGCCCAAGATCGCTGCCGACCGTGGCACGGAAGCCCCTGACGAGTTCGCGCTGTTCCCGGAGTCGGAGCTGATTCCACCTAGCTGAGTACCGGCGTCGCCTCGACGAAGGCGACGATCGCCGCGGCGAGCTCCGGGCCGGCGTCCTCCTGCAGGAAGTGCCCGGCGTTCTCGATCGTCGGGTGCGCGCGGCCGCGGGCGCCCGGGAGCACGCGCTGCAGGATCGGGCCCATCGCCGCCGGTGATCGGGTCGCCGTCGGAGAACGCGACGAGCGCCGGCGTGGCGAGGCCGCCAGCACGGCCCAGGCCGCCCGGTTCGCCTCGCTGGCCGGATCGTCCGGGCGGTCGGGTACGAGCCCGGGCATCGCGCGGGCCGCGGCCTTGTACGACTCGTCCGGGAACGGCGCGTCGTAGCCGGCGCGGGCGTCGTCGTCCACGGGCCGCGCGGCAGCCGGCTCGCGACGAACCGGCCGACGTCCAGCTGCGGCGCGGTCTGCATCGCCTCGCGGAACCGGTGCCAGATCTCGGGCATCGGGTGGTCGCCGGTGGGCAGGCCGGTGTTGGCCGCGACGATCCGCGCGAACCGCTCGGGATGCTCGGCGGCGAGCCGCAGCCCGATCAGCCCGCCCCAGTCCTGCCCGACGAGCGTGGCGCCGCGCAGGTCGAGCACGTCGAACGCAGCGCGCGCACCCACTCGACGTGCCGGGCGTAGCTGTGATCCGCGACTCCGGGCCGGCTTGTCCGAGCGGCCGAAGCCCACGAGGTCGGGTGCGATCGCCCGCAGCCCGGCGTCGGCCAAGCGCGGCATCATCGTCCGGTACAGGAACGACCAGGACGGCTCGCCGTGCAGCAGCAGCACCGGCTCGCCGTCGGCCGGCCCGTCCTCGACCCAGGCCATCCGCAGCGATGCCGCCGTCCTGATCCGGTACCTCCGCGTAGTTCGGCTCGTATCCGAAGTCGGGCAGCGTCGACGAAGCGTTCGTCGGGGGTACGCAGCGTGTTCATGCCGGAAAACTACCGGCACCCCGTGGCCAGCACGGCGACGAGCATGCGGGTCTGCGTGCGGCCGCGACGATATGCCGGATTGCAGTCGAGACGCGCGGTGTGCCGCGCTGCTGGCGGCGACGTACGCATCCGAACGGCAGCCGTCGCGGTGCTGTCCGTCGCTTCGCTCGCCTGCTGCACCGGCAGCGGCAGCGGCGACCACTCCGCGGCGCCCACCGGCTACTGCGCAGAACTCACCGCTGCGGCGCAACGCATCACCGCGGCGCAGACCCAGCTCTATAGGCGGACGAACTCTGACGGGAACGCGATGAGCACGCTGCTCACTGAACTCAAGGGTTTGGAGGACGGCGCCCCGCCGGACGTCAAGGCCGCACTCGCGGACATCGCTGGGACCGTTCCAGACTGCGCAGGACCTGCTGCGGCGCCCGACGCAGCGAGCCAAGGCGAGACTCACCGATGTCGCGTCCAAGCTCTCGTCCGACGGGCAGACGATCAGTGCGTACGTCACGTCGGAATGCAAGTAGCGCGGTGTGCCTCAGCGTGCCGTCGGCGGGTCCTCGAGGAAGTCCGCGTTGGGCACGAAGAACAGGCCGCCCGTCACCGGTGTCGAGAAGTCGAGGATGCGGTCGTAGTTGCCGGGCGGGTCGCCGACGAACATGTTGTGCAGCATCCGTTCGATGACAGTCGGGTCGGCCGCGTAGGCGATGTAGTAGGTGCCGAACTCACCGCGGCCTGGAGAACCGAACGGCATGTTGTCACGCAGGACGGCTCGCTCGGTGCCGTCCGGGTCGACGATGGTGTTCAGCGCGACGTGCGAGTTGCTCGGCTTGCGGTCGTCGGCCAGTTCGATGTTGTCGAGCTTGGTGCGGCCGACGATCCGCTCCTGCTCCTCGACCGGCAGTTGATTCCACGCCTCGATGTCGTGCAGGTACTTCTGGATCACTACGTAGCTGCCGCCGGCGTAGGGGACGCCGTCGTCGATGATCGCGGCATCGCGTGCTTGCTCGCCGACGGGGTTCTCGGTGCCGTCGACGAAGCCGAGCAGATCCCGCTCGTCGAAGTACTTGAAGCCCTGCACCTCGTCGACGACGGTCGCCACGCCGCGTAGCCGGGCGACGACCTCCGCGGCGAGCGCGAAGCAAAGGTCGAGCTGGGCCGCTCGGATGTGGAACAGCAGGTCGCCGGGTGTCGCGGGTGCGTGATGGCGCGGGCCGTGAACCTCTTGGAACGGGTGCAGCGCGGCCGGCCGGTCGGTGTCGAACAGACGGTCCCATGCGACCGCGCCGATGCCGGCGACGCAGGAAAGCTCGCCGCCGGGGACTCGGAAGCCGACCGAGCGCTGCAGCCCGGCGAGGTCGGCGAGCAGTTGCCGCACCCCTGCCTCGCCGCCCGCGTCGACGGTTGCCACGAGGAAGATCGCCGAGCCGGTAAGGGGGCTCAGGACCGCCTGGGCGAGTACCGGGGGCGCTGGCTGTCGACGATCCGTCACCCGTCGAATCCTGCCAGGCGGCCGACGGGTGCGGACGCTGACCGATGCGCCGCCACGGGGGATCGCAGACACCATCCGCGTCACCCAGATCTGTGTACGGCCGTGCGTGCCCGCGAGCCCGAAGATCGCCACTTATACAATCTTCGCGCGCCGACTGCCGTGAAACCCGTCCGTTCGTGGGTCCGCGTGATCGGAGTGAGTTTCCGAACCGGAATCAATCGTGCAGGAAGGCTTCCCGTGGCACAGTTCTTCGACTTTCTCGAGCAATTGGGAGGTCGCGGCATCACATATCGGCGACCGGGGGTCAGCCGGATGAACTGGCGTTACCATCACATCGTCGAGCCGATCAAGGACGAGTTGGACGGTGCGACGGTCCTGGATCTGGGCAGCCACGACGGGCGCTGGCCGTACGCGTTGGCAGCAGCAGGCGCTAAGGTCACCGGCATCGAGGGTCGTGGTGACCTGATCGCGCAGTTCACACGCTATCCCGACGCCGCAGCGAAGAGCCGCGTAACGCTCGTGGAAGGCAACTTCATCACCGAGATGGATCGGCTCCTGGCTGAGGGAAAACGGTTCGATGTGGTGACCTGCCTCGGCGTCTTCTATCACACGATCGAGCACTACCGGATCCTGATGCAGATGGTCGCGTTTCGGCCGAACGTGATCGTTGTCGACAGCGTCTTCAATCTCTCGAAGAGAGCCACGATCTCGATCAAGAACGAGGACACCGGCCTCGATCGGGCCACCATCGCGCAGCAAGCTGGTCAGGCTTGGGCACCAGTCGGCCGGATCAGCCGGCCCGCGCTCGAACTGATGGTGGAGACCCTCGGGTACACCGTCGAGTGGAACGAGTGGGACGTTCCGGAAGACGAGCGCGAGCCGGTGAAGGACTACTTCCAACAGCACGGCAACAACCTCCAGCGCTTCACCTGCTTCCTGCGCCCTGCCTGAGCGCACGCGTTGTCGAGCAGGTGGATGCCGACAGCTTGGCAGCGCTCGATCGCACGTTGTCGCTAGCTGATCCTCACGGAGCGGTTGCGCCGGCCGATATCGCTCGGCCGCACTACAGCGCAGTCATCAAGATCATTCCGCAACCCCGGCCGAAGCCCCGGAGGCCCCGTATCTTGGGGCCTTCGTGTAAGGTTTCGGACACCATGCGGGTGTAGTTCAATGGCAGAACATCAGCTTCCCAAGCTGACAGTGCGGGTTCGATTCCCGTCACCCGCTCCACGTTCTGCTGCGGATCCTGCGACTGAACGCCGCTGGTGCTTCGGATTTCGTCGTATTGGACCTAGCTCCTCCACCGCGGTTCCTTAGCAGTCCATTAGGAAGACTGTCAGCCTTTGAGCTGACGCTGTGCTTGCCTCGTGAATCAATCGCGTCGCCCTGCAGCACGCCGCCGCACTCATGCGTGTCAGGCTTGTGCGAACCGGTGCGAGCAGGCCCGCCTCGGGTCAGTAGTACTGGCGTTCGACCGACGTCGGACGGACATCCAGCGTTATGTCATCAGCTCTGACGCCCGCTCATGCCGATGAGCGCGTGCTTCACGCCTGCAGCCTCACCTTCGAAACGTAGGCCGAATGCCCTGCAACCAGTCGGCTGACGTTGCGGTCCTTGATCCGCGGTCGCGTCGACCTGAAGCCCGTCTGGCCCACCGCGACCTCGCCGACCTCGGCAAGCCTGTACGTCCAGCGCAGCACGTTATCGTTCTCTGACCAGTAGTTCCACACCGTGTCGAGCACGGCTGTGTCAAGGCTGTGCCAATGGCCCTTCCGTCCGACGGCGGCACCGAGCAGGTGCATCGTCTCGATCCGTGGCGGCCCAGGTCGGGTAGCGAGAGTCTGCGCGGCGGTCACCATGACGCGCGCGCCCAGGCTGTGACCCATGTTGCGTCCTGCAAGCTGTCCCAGGCCAGCAGGTGTGAGTCCTGTCCGGGTAGGTATCGGAGCGCCCGGTAGCAGGCCCCGGTTCATAGGAGGAGATCCGGTGGGCTGAGCGGGGTGTCGAAAGCCTCTTTGGAGGGAGCAAGATCGCGGGCCGTAGCGCCAGCAGGCGCGAGTTCTGCAGCCTCGTCAGAGTCACAATGGGGGAGCCGAGCCGCTCATGTCACGGCGAAGGCCATGTCTGCCGAGCCTCGTTCCGGGGTCAGCTTGGCGGGTCCCTCCGGGGTATGGGGAGCGGCACGTGATCAAGGTCTGGGGTGGAACAGGAGAGATCCGTCTGTTCAGCCGTCGTCCGGCGAAGACCCGAGGTATAAGCCGATGGTGAAATCCGAGGGAGAGCAGCGGAAGTCCGACGGGGTCGTAGTACCGCTGATCGGCGTGATGAACACGCCGGGAGGGAAGGGCCCCGACTTTGATCACGCTCGCGGCGGGGGTAAGCGCAAGGGCATGACCGGGACCGCCCGGTCCAACTACCCCGATGGGACTGTTCCCATCGACAACGTGCGACGACTCCAACGCAAGCTATGGGCTGCGGCCAAGCAGTCTCCGGAACGGCGTTTCCACGCCCTGTTCGACCGTGTCACAGAGTTGACGTGCTGCGGGCGGCGTGGAAGCGGGTCCGGGCCAATCGGGGTGCGGCCGGTGTTGACCGGCAGACCCTGGAGCAGGTGGAGGAATACGGGGTGGACCGCATGTTGCGCGAGTTGTCCCGTGACCTTCGTGAGGGCAGGTATCGCCCTGCGCCGGCCAGGCGTGTGGGAATCCCGAAACCAGATGGTGGTAGCCGGCCGTTGGGGATACCCACGGTCCGCGACCGGGTGGCGCAGCAAGCGGCCCGGCTGGTGCTGGAACCGATCTTCGAGGCCGACTTCGTGCCGGTCTCCTACGGGTTCCGGCCGCGCCGGTCCGCGACGCAGGCGATGGAAGTGGTCCGCAAGGGCTTCATCGCTGGTGCCACTCATGTCGTCGAGTTCGACATCCGGGACTTCTTCGGGAGTATCGATCATGACCGGTTGTTGGGCATGGTCGAGACGCGGGTGTCGGATCGTCGGGTGCTGAAGTTGGTCCGGCTGTGGTTGCAGGCCGGGGTGATGGTCGATGGGACGGTTCAGCGGACGGTCGCTGGAACGCCTCAGGGCGGGGTCATTTCCCCGTTGTTGGCCAACATCTACCTGCACGTGCTGGATGTGGAGTTGAGCGCACGGGGCGTGGGCACGCTGGTGCGTTACGCCGACGACGGTGTCGTGCTGTGCCGTTCAGCCGAACAAGCCAGCGCGGCCCTGGCCACGATCGAGGAGATCCTCATCGGGCTGGCTCTGCAGTTGCATCCGGGCAAGACGAAAGTAGTTGACCTGCGTGAAGGCCGGGAAGGGTTCGACTTCCTCGGTTGTCACTTCCGCGCCCGCATGTCGGGTCGGCTGTGGGAACAGCAGCGGATCGTGCGCTACTACCTGCACCGCTGGCCCAACCAGAAGGCGATGAAGCGGCTCCGGGAGAAGGTCAAACACCGGACCAGCCGTGGTCGTGTCGGGACCGATATCCGGGTCGTCATCAACGACCTGAACCCGATCCTGCGCGGCTGGGGCAACTACTTCGGCACCGGCAATGCCGCCGACAAGTTCACCGAGCTCGACCGCTACGTGGTGTGGCGTCTCCGTCGCTTGATGGTCAAGAAGCGGGGCCGCAACCTGCGTGCCGGGCAAGCCCGACAGTGGACCCAGGACTGGTTCAACGGGCACGGCCTGTATCAACTGCGCGGTACCGTCCGCTATCCGAAGGCAGCGTAACCATGCCAAGAAGATCATCGGTAAGCCGTATGCGGGAGAACCGCACGTACGGATTGAAAGGGGGATGGGGAAACAGGACCGCGCAGCGGCTCCTGCGCCCCTGACTACCAATGAGCACGAAGGGCCCTTCATCCGTCCGGGCGATTAGCTCGGCCAGGGCGGCGCCGGTCATGCCGGCTCGCGTCTTAGCGACGGTCCAGGGATTGGTCGCGACGCCGTGGGCTCCCAGTACCCACCCGATGCCAGGCACTCCAGCAGCCTTGTTCCCGCGCCGAGCGCCTTGAAGGAGGACCGCGCGGACGGCAGCCTTGCCCCCGTTGGCTGCCAGCAGACCGGTCAGGTCCTTCAGTTCTTTCGCGCCCCAGTGGACCTGGTAGACGGGAGCGTCCGGGTAGCGCGTGTCGATGAGGCGTTCCCAGGCTACAGAGCCAGGCCGAGCGACCTTCGGTGAGGAAGCCCGTTAGCGAAGACCACGGGTGTGCCTGAGCCTTGGCGCACGAGCTCGATCGCGAACGACCGGTCATCTCCGGTGTACGACGACACGGTGGCCGCGCCCAGCGCTCCGCCAAGCGCCGTTCCGGTGGCGGTCACCACGGCGGTGCCCCCAGCCATGCCGAGGCCGCCGGAGGCCAGCGCCCCGCGGCCAAGACATCGCCAGTCCGTGGCTCGTAGCCGCAGCCCCGGTGAGTGACCCCCCGAAGACCGAGCTACCGAGGGCTGCGCCGACGGCGCGGGGCAGCAGAAGAACGCGAAGGGGCGCGACGACGACCGCGGCGCCGATGGTTCCGCCGGTGACCTTGGCGATGCGCTCCGCGTTGCGCACCTCGTGCTTGAGGAAGTCGCGGTAGTCGCTGAGGCTCGGGATCGTCGCGTCCAACTTCTCAAACGCAGGGATGGCGTGGCGATGCTCGGCGCAGTAGCTGAACCTGACTCGCGCGCGCGGCCTGATCACTGCGCGGTGCGAGCACCCGAGGACGCCGCAATTGCACTCGTCGGTGTGCCGCAGTCGTGGCACAGGTAGGTCACGCTTCGGCCGATCTGAGCCTTGGACGTGGCGATGCATGGTCTTGCTGAAGCAGCCCGAGCACCACGCCTCAATCGTGCGTTCGTCCTGCCTCACCGCCAGGTCCGCAAGCGCGAGCGCGTCCTTGCGTTGGACATCGGCCGCCTCACGATGACCCGCTCTCTTCTCCGGGGATCGTGATCGCCGGTAGCCGAGTTCGTTGGCGGCGCATCCCAGCATGAGCGCGACGAGGGCCACGTTGTCTGACAGCTCCGGGCTGCCGACGACCTCAGGATGTGCGTCGTCGGGGCCCATGCCGCGCACGACGATCTCGTGGTGCCTGGCGGCCAGTCGAACCTCGAAGCCACCGCCCCGAGGGAGGTACGCGAATTCCGCCATGCCCGGATCTCCAACTCGTAAGACGCGACCTTCGATCGCCTGGCAGGTCGGGTGATCGCTTGGGACCCTAAGCTGAACTCCAGGAGACCGGTCGGCGCAACAAAGGTCACCGAACATGCCGGTGGCGTGGACTCTCGACCTACCTCTACGCCAACAACCAACCCACCGTTCTCACCGACCCCAGAGGCATCCGCTGCACCGACGCCACCACCGCTGAGATCAATAACGATCTTGCGGTGTTCGAGAGCAACCAATCGGTGCTTCACGACTCGTTGGCGATGTCACCGGCCTGGGTGGTCTTTGAGCACGCCCGGAGGATTCGCACTTGGAGCGCCGCGTCATCCAACTCGGTCACGAGCACCGCGGGCACCGTTCTTGGCATCTACGCCGGGCAGTCAGGACGTCAATCGACTGCAGAGCTACCAATAAGACCGAACCTGAGTTCGTGCGGCGCGGCTGACGCAGCATTCGGGCCGGTCCATTAGTGGTCCATTACCCCAGGCCACCGGGCCGTCGTCCGGGCCGCTCGTGGCCACCCCAGGCCGCGAAACTGGGGCGACACGCCGTGTGGTGTGACAATTCCCAAGCTGACAGTGCGGGTTCGATTCCCGTCACCCGCTCCGGTGGAGGGCCCATACTTACTGGCCTAGAAACACTTCGGCCGTCTGATTACGTAGCCGCCAGGCGTCGCTCGGTCCATTAGAACGCGCAGCGAGAGTAGATCGCCGGAAAGCTGACAATCTTGGACGCTTGCCGGAGCGCCATCACGGCCCGCCGCCGTCCGGCGGTACGCCCGCGCGTAAGCGTCGCGAGAGTTAGACGCGCCGGGTGGGGCCAGACCAACGCGCACCACGACGGAGACCCCGGGCGCGGCCCCCACCATTGCGAGGAACAACATCCTGGTCCTCTGCGCATCAAACTGATCCATGCCCGTAGGTCTTCCAATGGATCAATGACTCGACGACGTAGAGATTGCGTTGGGCACGCCGCACAAGACCACCGTCAGTGACTGCCCCCAGCGCGGAGATCGCCGATTCACGGACATGAGATGCGTGGTTGGGGCTCGTTCGAACGGGTGTCGTTATGCGTGGTCGCCGCGGGTGATAGCGACGCACCGGTCGTGGGCGTCGGCGGCGTCGGGTTCAAAGGGGCGTTCGGGCCAGACCCGGACTGGGGTTCCGCAGATCGCGTAGCGACGACCGCGCCCGGCCTGAAGGTTTCGGAGTCGGTGTCGACGGCGTGCGCCGGTGCCGGCCGGCTGGTAGTGCGCGCCGGTGTTGGTGAAGGCCATCGACTCGACTTGGCTGCCGAAGAGGTACCCCATGGGCACAGTCTGGCAGTCGTCGTCATCAACAGACGGGAGGCTGAGGTGTGCGCGTGTGCCGGTGTCAGTGCGGACGGAGCATGGTCGTGCGGCAGCCCGGTGCCGTGCACGA
The DNA here is from genome assembly GCA_963797455.1 of uncultured Actinomycetota bacterium. GTDB lineage: Bacteria > Actinomycetota > Actinomycetes > Mycobacteriales > Jatrophihabitantaceae > Jatrophihabitans. The sequence goes on from CAWCPK010000006.1 coordinate 353,208, forward strand.
GCAGGCATACAGGGCCAGGTCAAGACACGACGCTCGTACGAGAAGCTTGATTTGAACGCGGGCCGTTCGGCCCTGTTGCTAGGCCCTGTGCCGCATGCGAACATAGCCGCGCAGAACCACCAGCAACCGGGGGGACTCTTTCATGCGGCGGACCCATGCCCGCGTCATTACCATGACCCTGACCCTTGCCGCCACGGCGTTGGCCATCCTTGCTGTCGCGCCTGCCGCCAGTGCCGGTGAGTCGCACCCGCCACTTACCAAGGGCTATGCGACCTTCAAGCCGGGGCACGCGATCACGAACTGCTCGAGCGGCACACCGGTCAGTGTGACGTTCTCTTTCCAATGGGACGCCCGCAAGTTGGCGGGCCAGTATCACGTGCGAAGTGTGATGCGGCTCATGCGGCCATCGGACGGTCACGTCGTCTTAGCGCGGCATGCCCGTGCCGCGATCCCCGCGCACAAGTGGGGCACGTACGTGCACACCTTCGCTGTCCCGGCCAGCGCCGCGGGCAAGGACGTGCAGCTGACGCTGTCGACCACGCAAGGCGTCGCCTACGACTATGTGAACGCCAGGTCCCGCATCCTGTGCACCGCTCCGCGGTTCACACCCCTCGGGCCCAAGCTGTCCGCGCCCCGGGTCACCTGCTCCCGCAGGAAGCTTGTCGTGACATTCGACAACCGCAAATCGCCGATCGACTGGTACTACTTCTTCCTCCAACAACCAGGTGGGTTCGGGTTTGGCCTCAAGCCCGGCGGTGGCGTCGACTTCAAGCACGTCATCAAGGCGCACAAGCTCGTTCGCCGGATATGGCCGGTCGACGCAGATAGCCCTCGCTGGACCGTGATAACCCTGTCGGGCGGAATCAACAAGTATCGAGGCTCGTCACAGCTTGCCGGTGCGTTCGGCACCAAACTGTCGGCCAGCTGCTGAATGCCCATCGTTCAGCGGATCAGCGCCAAATCCGTTACATGGCCGACACGACCGACTACTCCATCCACGGCGACGAACTCATCCTCTAACGGTCAAGGTCGGCAAACGTCTACTCGTCGACACCCCGGCTAGCTGACCAGCGACGGAACGATAGGCACATCGGCAAAATTGTCACGTTCTCGGCGAGACACGGACGAAGATCAATCCGTCTGAACGGCAAGCGCTCAGACGGTCACAGTCCATTAGCGGTCCATTACCGCTGGCCGTGGTGCCGTCGCTCAGGCCGTCCGTGGCCACTCCACGCCGCGGATATTGGCCGCCACGCAGCGTGGTGTGCCGATTCCCAAGCTGACAGTGCGGGTTCGATTCCCGTCACCCGCTCCGCTGGAGGGCCCGTATTTGCTGGCCTAGAGGCACTCGGGTGTCTGATTGTCGTGCAGTCAGTCGCCGTTGGTCCATTACGGTCCCTTAGAACGCTCAACAAAGAGCGGATCGCCGGAAAGCTGACATTCTGCAGTCGTGCTGGGACCAGTCCGCGGCTCAGGCTTGCTGTACTCGCAGCGCGTCAGTTGCGCCCCCGGCTCTGTCGAAACAGGGTCAGCGAAAGCGGCGCGTGGCTCAGCGCGTCGGACGGCCGCAGCCAGCGCATGTATGTCATAGTTATGGGTGTTGAGGTCTGCACCAGGAACATCGGTGCATAGTTATTAAAACTCTTGGGCGGCAGTAGATGGTCGAGCAAGACGTCGATGCTGAGGCCCTCAGTGCGCGCGTAAGGGCGAGTCTTGCGGCGGGCGAGCGCTACGACGTCGAGTTCAAGAGCGAGCAGCGGGAGCAGCTCAACGATCGCGAACTCGTCGAGGCAGTGGTGTGCCTGGCTAACGGAGCTGGAGGTCTGTTGCTCATCGGTGTCGAGGACGACGGAACCATCACAGGCGCCCGGCACAGGCACGAGGCCGCCCGGACCGATCCCGCCCGACTGCAGGCGATGATTGCGAACAACACGCAGCCACCGATTTCCGCGGTCGTCTCGGTCGTGCCCGTCGACGGCGTCGATGTGCTCGTGATCGACGTGCCCAACAGTCCGCGAGTGGTCGGTACCTCGCGGGGTACCTATGTCCGACGAGCGACCGGCGGCGACGGCCGCCCAACCTGCGTTCCGTTTCATGCGCACGAGATGCTCGCGCACGAAATTGACCGCGGTGCGGTCGACTTTGCCGCGTTGCCGGTGACTGGTGCCGTGTGGGCCGATCTTGATCCGCTGGAGTTTGAACGTCTGCGTCGGCACGTGAGCGAGGCCGGCGAGCGAGCGGATCGCTTGCTCTCGACCTTGTCCGATCGGGAGATCACGCACGCGTTGGGGCTGATGCTCAGCGAGGACACGATAACGGCTGGCGCGCTGCTGCTGTTCGGGCGGGAAGGAGCAATACGTCGTCACGTGCCGACCCATGAGGTTGCTTTCCAGGTGCTGCGTGACCTCAATGTGGAAGTCAACGCATTCTCGAGGGCGCCGCTCGTGCGGCTCGCGGATGAGATCTTTGAACGGTTCCGAGCCCGCAACACCGAGGAGGAGCTGCAGTTCGGCCTGTTCCGGCTGACGGTGCCCGCGTATTCGGAGACAGCGTTTCGAGAAGCGCTGGCCAACGCGCTGATCCATCGTGACTACACGAAGCGTGGGGCGGTGCACGTGCAATGGACCGACGAGCAGCTTGAGATTTCCAGTCCGGGTGGCTTCCCGGAGGGCATCCGGGTCGACAACCTTCTAGTCGCACCGCCCCATCCGCGTAGCCCGCTGCTGGCGGACGCCTTCAAACGGGTTGGGATCGTGGAGCGGACCGGTCGCGGCATCAACCGCATGTTCGCCGAGCAGCTGCGGGTCGGACGTCCAGCACCCGACTACGGGCGTACCACTGATCAGCAGGTCGTTGCGGTGCTGCCCGGCGGTGCAGCGAACCTGTCGCTTACCCGCTGGGTTGCCGAACAGGAACGCGCGGGACAACCACTAGGCTTAGCCGACCTTCAGGTGCTCTCAGAGCTTCTACGAGAGCGCCGCGCCTCCACGGAGGAGATCGCGGCGGTGCTTCAACGCACCGAGGCCGAGACCCGCACGCATCTGACTCGCATGGTCGAGCGGGGCTGGGTCGAGGCACGCGGTGAACGAAAGGGACGGACGTGGCACCTGTCGGCGGCCGTCTACCGCGCGCTGGAAACACCCGCCGGATACATCCGAGTCCGTGGATTTGAGCCGTTCCAGCAGGAACAGATGGTCCTCGCGTACGTGGACGCACACGGGCAGATCAACCGCGGCCAGGTCGCCGACCTTTGCGCCGTGACCCCTGCCCAAGCGACCAGGCTGCTTCGCTCCCTCGTTGACCGTGGTGAACTCGCACGCATGGGCGAACGCCGCGGAACGATCTATCGGCGACCGTGATCCCAAGGCTGCCATGACCGCGCACATGTCCGCGGCCGTGATCGGTCGTTTGATCGATGCGTCAAATCGGTGGCAAGAGGCAGGATGGGGCTATGAGCGGCGAGGTCCTTTCCGACCCCGATTGCGGCGAGCCCATCGCCTGGGCGCGAGTCGGTGAGCCCGTCATCGGGCATGAGTGGACTGAGCATGGTTGGGTGGCGGTGACTGAGCGCCTGACCCCGGCTGAGGCGGTTCAGAAGTACGGTCCCATCGCTGAAGTGGTGCTCGGCCCTAAACGCGGATTCGAGTCGGTCACCTATGGCGTTCCACGTCCAGCCGCGGACCTCAGGGTCGGAGTCCGACCCGACTTCGAACTCGAGACGCCCGTCGGCGAGAGGCATGAGTCTGAGCCCTTCGGTGTACAACGTCGGCTGCGCAAATCTCCGCAGCGGGACCGGGGGAGCGCCCGCTCGACGACCTCAGCTGGCCGCCTTGGCGTGATCATCAAAGCGCGCTAGGCTCCGCCGGGCCAGGCATTTGGGACAGATCGAACATGGGAGACACCTCAGTGCAGAAGGCATACCGGCAGCCCGCAGGCGTCCTCGCCGCGATCGCGGCAGTTCTCGCAGCGTTGCTCGTCGGCACTCCGAACGCCGCGGCGCAACCCGTGCCGCTACCGGCATGCACCGACTCGCACAGCCTTGCCTTCTGCGTGGCGTACCTGGCCAAGCAGGAGTACAAGAACGTCGACGGCCACAAGTACGAGAAACCGCTCGGCACGAACTGCAACTACTTCACCAAGGGGAACTGGCACGCCTCCGGCGCGACTAAGTGCGCTAACGGATGGTGGTCGGAGGAGTGGTGCATGGACTTCTCGCGCTGGGTCTACAAGATCGAGGGCGCGTCGGTCAAAGGACTTACCCATCTCGCGTTCTCGGCGAAGGACTACCCGACCTACAAGACCTACGCTTCGGGCCGGCGTCCCAAGGTCGGTGACCTCGCGGTCTGGAAGAGCGAGAGTCATGTCGGGATAGTCGTCGCCGTGAGCGACGGCCAGGCAACAGTGGTGTCGGGCAACTCCTACAACCCCGATCGGAACGACTACACCGCGATCTACAAGAAGACCTACCCGGCCAGTGCCTTCCAAGGTTTCGCCAAACCGAAAGCTGCCTGACCTCGGTCGGCCCGCGGCACAGACACCTTCAGCTACGCGCCGCGTCAGAGCCGGGAGGCAGCGACCGTGCCGCGCGGAAATGGCACCGCCGTCGTCGCGGACTGCGGCACGGAGCAGCTGCTCCACATCGGAAGGCGCTCGGCGCACGCCGATCAGTCGCTGTCCGATCCGTAGCTCCCGGCGACGGGTTTGGTCTTCTGGGAGACGCTGTCGATCCCGCTCGTCGAGGTGTTCGAGTTCGGGCTCGTCGAGATGGCTGGGGTGCCGGTGTTGGTCGTCACCACCTGTGGCCGAGTCAGGGTGTGGACGACGCCGGAGATGAGGCCCACCGCGAGTGCGCCGGCCGCCGCCGCGGCCACCGTGCCGGCGAGCCCAGCCGTTGTGCGGAGCGTCCGTCCGTTCATGGCACTGACGATCGTCGCGAACGGGTCAGCGCCACCTCACAAGAACGTCAAGGCTTTCTCAAGGCTGGCCAGGAGCCGGTCGAGGATCACCGAACTAACTTCGATGTTAGTTGCTGGTTACGCTGGCCGCGCAGCCAGGGACGTCTAGCCGTGCGGGGACCGTGCCGGTGCACGACTGGCCGACCGAAGTACACCGCCGCGACGTTGTTTCGCCACGTCACACGAGATAGCGTCCCGGTATCGCCCCGGACCCTGGTGATGAACCTGGTTGCGTCCGGCCCAACTTGGCTCCTGGGGGCGAAATGACTCGCACCGACCCGCACCTGACGCCCGCGCCTGCGCCGGACGACGCGCTGCCGCACCGCACAGCGGCGCAGGCGCTCGAGCGGATCAGCGCCATCGTCGATCTCCTGTTCCAGGCCGGACTGGCGCTGGACGCGATGCAGCAGGCGACCGAGTCCGCGTACGAGAAGGGTCGAGCAGGTGCCGCGGCCGCCGCCTTGGACTCGGCGGTCCGCGACCTGCGCTCGCTCGCGATCACGATCGGCGTTGCGGACGGGTAGAGTGGGCCATGTCGCCGCCATTTCGGTGCGCGAGGCCGGCTCCGATACCGACGCTGCGTCGGGCGGAAGCTCCTGGCCAGTACCGGTCGCCGCAGCAAGCCGCGGCCGAGCCTCGATGGTTGTTGGCACACACGCTGCCCGTGACTGTGAACACCTCACGCGTGAGGCTTCGTTGTGCAATTGCCGGGGCCGCCCCATCCGGAAGGTCCCGCTCTGTGAACACCCGCTTCGGCTTCGTCAGCACCTACCCCCCGACCCAGTGCGGGTTGGCCACCTTCACCGCCTCGTTGCGCGCCGCGCTCGTCGAACCCGCGGCCAGTGAAGGACGGGTCGTGCGCCTCGTCGAGGCGCCCGAGCCCCGACCTGCCGTGGAGGTCGTAGCCCAACTCGTGATGGGTGATCGCGCGAGCCTGCATCGCGCGGTCGGGCACGTCAACGACTGCGATGTCGCGGTCGTCCAGCACGAGTACGGCATCTACGGCGGCCCCGACGGTGAGGAGATCCTGCCGCTGCTCGACGGCTTGGAGATCCCGGCCATCGTGGTTCTGCACACCGTCCCCGTCGAACCGACCCGGCGCCAGCGCGAGATCCTCGAGGCGGTCGTCGCCAAGGCGGACGCCGTCGTGACGATGACCCGCACCGCGCGCGACCGGCTCGCGGCCGGCTACGCGGTGGACCTGAGCAAGGTCAGCATCATCGGGCACGGCGCGCACCCGGCGCCGCCGTCGGCTACCCGCATGAACGCGCTGTTCCGCAGCGGCCAGCCGACGATCCTGACGTGGGGTCTGATGGGGCCGGGCAAGGGCATCGAATGGGGTATCGAGGCGATGGCGCTGCTCAGCGACGTGCGCCCGATGCCGCGCTACGTCGTCGCCGGGCAGACCCACCCGAAGGTGTTGCTGCGGGAGGGCGAGGCGTACCGCATCGGGTTGCAGGACCGCGTCCGGCGCCTCGGGCTGGCCCCGTCGGTGACCTTCGACGGGCGGTACCGGGACGAGGCCGCCCTCGCCGACCTGGTGCGCTCCGCCGACATCGTGCTGTTGCCCTACGACTCCGTCGACCAGGTCACCTCCGGGGTCCTGATCGAGGCCGTCGCGGCCGGCAAGCCGGTCGTCGCGACCGCCTTCCCGCACGCGGTGGAGCTACTCGCCGGCGGCGCCGGAATCGTCGTCGGACATCGCAACCCCGCCGAGATTGCCGCAGCGCTCCGCCTGCTCGTCACCCAGGGCGACGTCGCGCAACGGATGTCGCACGTCGGCGCTGCGGCCGCACCGCAGCTGCTCTGGCCCGCCGTCGCGGAGCAGTACCGTAGCTTGGCGTCGGCGCTCATCACGGCCAGCGTCGCGGCGTGAAGGCCGGCGGCGTCAAGCCGACGCCGGTCTTCGACCATCTTCAGCGGCTCACCGACACCCGAGGGCTGTTCGAACATGCCACGCTCTCGACGCCCAATCGCGAGCACGGCTACTGCGTGGACGACGTCGCGCGTGGGCTCGTCGTGGTGTCTCGGGAGCCGAGTCCGTCACCCGCGCTGCGCAGCCTTGAACGGCGCTACCTCGCCTTCGTCGTCGACGCGCTCGACGCGGACGGCCGTTGCCGCAACCGGATGGACGTCAGCGGCCGGTGGACCGATACCCCTGCGCTCGGCGACTGGTGGGGCCGAGCGTTGTGGGGACTGGGCACGGCGGCCGCGGACGGCAGCTCCGACGACGTGCGAGACCGGGCTCTCGCCGGGTTCCGGGTCGCCGCCCAGCAGCGGTCGCCGAACATGCGACCGATGGCGTACGCGGCGCTCGGTGCCGCCAAGGTTCTCGCCGTGCGACCCGGGGAGCGGCCGGCTCGCGACCTGTTGGTCGCAGCGGCGCGCTGCATTCCCTCGGGCACCGACTCCGCGTGGCCCTGGCCGGAGGCACGCCTGGGCTACGGCAACGGCACGCTCGCCGAAGCCGTGATCGTGGCTGGTGCCGCGCTGCACGATGCCGCGACACTCGATCGCGGCCTGCTCATGCTCCGCTTCCTCCTGCGGCGCGAGACCCGCGACGGACATCTGTCGGTGACCCCGGTCGGGGGACGCGGGCGTGGCGACGTCGGGCCCGGCTACGACCAGCAACCGATCGAGGTAGCCGCCGTTGCCGACGCGTGCGCCAGCGCGTACCGAGCCACGCTCGACCCGTGCTGGCTGTCGGGCATCCATCTCGCGTGGGACTGGTTCCGCGGCCGCAACGACAGCGCGACCCCGATGTTCGACGCGCAGACCGGCGGCGGTTACGACGGTCTGGAGCTCAACGGCCGCAACCTCAACCAGGGAGCCGAATCGACACTCGCGATGCTGTCGACGGTGCAGCAGGTCCGCGCCGTGCGCGAACTGCGATGACGGCCCCGCGGGCGCGTCGCACGACCGCCGCACTGCACCGCGATCGGGCGCGGGTCGTCGCCCGGTTGTTCCTGCCCGGCGAGGAGCCGCACATCGCCCACTCGCGCGTCGAGCAGGTCGTCGACCGGGTCATGGCACTCGACGAGGCCGAGGTCGAGGACCTCGTCGCAGGACTGCTCGACACCTTCGCGAACCGGCACCGCGGGTACAAGGAACTGCTGATCAACCACGCGTCGGCCGTCGCGGCGCACACCGACGAGTCCCGGCTGCTGTCCGACGCACGCACGCTGCTGCTCGGCGCGAGCTTCACCGCGGAGTACTCGACGGAGGGAGCCGCGCTCTGCAATCCGAGCGCGGTGCTGCACCCGGATCAGGACGGGCTCGGCGAGGGCCAGGTACGCGTCGCGGTGAGCCTGCGCGGCATCGGCGAGGGCCACGTCTCCTCGATCGGGTTCTGCTCGGCGGTGGTCGGGCCCGGGGCGCGCTGGGCGTTCACGGCACGGCCACTTCCGGTCGCGCCGGGTGTCGTGACGCCGGGGGTGTGGCACACCGCCCAGCTGGCGGCCGTCCTCGCCGAACAGGGTGACGTCGACGAGCTCGCCCAGGCCGTGCTGCACGGCCTGCCGCTCGAGTTCACCGGACCGGAACTCGAGCAGACGATGGCCCGGGTGCCCCGCAAGCTGCTGTCCCGGACGGGGGCCGCGGCCGCAGTCGACTCGATGCGCCGGCTGGTTTCCTCCGCGTACGTCGTCGAGTTCTCTGCGGACACCGTCCTGGGTCAGCGCGTGCTGCTCCCGTCGGCCGACGAGGAGAGCAACGGGATGGAGGACGCCCGATTCACCCGGCACGTCGACGAGGACGGCGTCGTCGACTACCGCGCCACCTACACGGCCTACGACGGACGGCGCGTTGCGCCACGACTGCTCACCAGTCCCGACCTGCGGGTGTTCCGGGCGCACCGGCTGGCCGGTCCGGCGGCGCGCAACAAGGGGATGGCGCTGTTCCCGCGCCGCGTGCACGGACGGCATCTGGCGCTGTGTCGCACCGACGGCGAGAGCTCGAGCCTCGCCTCTTCTGCGGACGGCTTCATCTGGGGTCAGCCGCGCCTCCTGCACCAGCCCACGGCACCGTGGGAGTCGCTGCAGGTCGGCAACTGCGGGCCGCCGATCGAAACCGACCGTGGATGGCTGGTGCTCACGCACGGAGTCGGGGCGATGCGCACCTATTCGATAGGCGCGATGCTGCTCGACCTCGACGATCCGAGCGTCGTGGTCGGAGCCCTGGCGCATCCGTTGCTGACGCCGGCGGCCGGCGAGCAGGACGGCTACGTGCCGAACGTCGTGTACTCCTGTGGCGGCATCGTCCACGACGGGCTGCTGTGGCTGCCCTACGGGATCGGCGATAGTCGGATCGGGGTTGCCTGGTTGCCGATCGACGAGCTGCTCGCGGCGCTCGTGGGGTCAGGCCTGGCCTGAGACGGCGCCGTACGTCCGCAGATAGTCGTCCACCATTCGGTCGACTCCGAACCGGCTGACGGCGCGGGCCCGCACCGCGGTCCGGTCGAGCGCCACGGCGGCCGCAACCGCGTCGACGGCCGAGGCGACGTCTTGTACGAGATAACCGGTGACGCCGATGTCGACGACCTCCGCCATCGACCCGCGCCGGTAGGCCACGACGGGAGTTCCGCAGGCCATTGCCTCGACGGCCGAGAGCCCGAACGGCTCCGCGAAGTAGATCGGGTGCAGCAGCGCGGCCGCCGAACCCAGGACGGCCGCGCGGTCCTGCGGGCCGACGGAGCCGCGATACACGACCCTCCGGCCGTCGATGTGCGGCTCGACCCGCTCGGCGAAATAGCGCTCGTCCTGGACGATGCCGCAGATGACGAGGCGCCGACCCGCCGCGCGGGCGATCGCGATCGCGTCAGCGGTGCCCTTGTCGGGGTGGATGCGACCGAACGCGACGAGATCGTCCCCGCCTGCAGCGCTGAACGGCAGTGCGTCGAGGTCGATGCCGTGGTGGATCGTGGCGATGTAGTCGAGATCGGCGCAGCGATCGGACTCCGAGATCGCGACGAACTTCGAGCGCGAGCGGGCGTATGCCGGCAGAATTCCCGGGCCGGAGAAACCGTGGATCGTCGTCACCATCGGCGCCCGAACGTGCTCGTCGAAGGCGAGCGGCAACCAGTCCAGGTGGTTGTGGACCAGATCGAATTCGCCGGACCGGCCGAGGACGTGCGATACGTGCAGCGCCTCCCAGACCCGGCCGTCCAGCTCCGGATGTTCGGCGTAGCCGTGCGGGCAGACGCCGTCGAGCGTCGCCGTCGTGATCGAGTCGAGGGTGGCGAACAGGGTGACGTCGACCCCGCGTGCGACGAGGCCTTCGGTCAGCAGGCTCGCGACCGATTCCCACGGGCCGTAGTGCCGGGGCGGAGTGCGCCAGGCGACCGGCGCGAGCATCGCAAGTTTCACATCGACGCCGCCCGCCGGGTCACGCGATTCACCGTACTCAGCGTGCCGGCGCCGCAGGCATTCGCCGAACACAAATGCCGGGCGCTGCGCGAGGTACGACCCGCACAGCGCCCGGCACTCCAAACCGGTGTTCCTCCTCGCACCCCCGGCCGCCGGTCGGTCACGTCGTTTACGCCCCCGCGCGCCCCGACGTTCCGTGCCTGCGACTCGAATCGGCTGGGTCCCCACCCCGCCGTCCGGTTCTCCCGTGCTGGCACAAGTAAAAGGGGCGTGTGGCACGTGAAGCCAGGGACTTTCGACTTCCCGGACCGGGCTTACGGCTCCTACTCACGGCAGCGCACGTCCGTGTTCCGCGCGATTTCGGCCAACGCGACATTCGGCCGCGGATGACGAGATCAAGCAACAGCCCGGACAACCTCGGCAAGGTGCGGTTGCTCGACGCACTCGATGACACAGCGCGCGAACAGCCACCGAGTCAGCCGCGCGGCGTCCAGGTCGAGCAGGTGGGCGAGCCGCGCGACGAGGCCGGCCGGGTCGGGTGCCAACCGCTCCTGACAGTTGAGCAGGTGCTGCAGCGCGTCGTAGGTGAGATCGCCGACGTACGGTTTCGGGTCTATGACCAGCCACGGTTCGCGCTGCGCGGCGAGGATGTTTCCAGCGTGCAGGTCGGTCACCAGTAACGCCGTCGGCGTGTCGTCGCGAGGCAGTTCGCGGAACTGGGCGACGCCGTCCCGTACCAGCCCTGGGTCGCCGAGGATGGCGGTCGCACGGGCGGCGTCCAGCCCGTCCACCCATGCGTCACACATGCTCTGCAACGGACGGAACGGTCCGGGCGGCGGCGCGATCCAGAGGCGGCGCAGCAGCTTGGCGACCAGCTCGTCCTGCTCGTTCTCGGGCAGGGTCGTGGCCGCGGTGCCCGGCAGGCAGCGTTCGAGCAGCAGCGCGTCGGTGCGTTCGTCGAGGTGTTCGTACGCGATCAGCCGGACGGCGCCGTCGCCGTCCCACACCCGCAGCCCGTCTGCCTCGTGGTCGGCCTCGTAGTGGCGCCAGGCAAGCTTGAGGACGGCGTCGGTGCCGTCGGCACGGCGGGCGGGTGCGACCCACGCGGCCGTGCCACCCGGTTCGAAGGCGGTGCCGACGTCAAGGGACCATCGCGCGCTGATGTCCGCGACCACCGAGGGCAAGCCTGCCGCCCACTCGACCCGTCCCACCCGTCAACGTGACCACAGCGCCCAGCGTGAGCGCCAGCGGGATAGCCACGAGAGTGCCGCCGAGCGGGTACCAGCAGGCGGTCACCCAGAATCCGGTGCCCGGCGGCCCCGCCGACGAGTGCACCTACAGGTTGAGCAGGATGGGGGCCATGACGTCGAACGACTCCCCCGTCCGCCGGCTCGCGAAGACCCTCGTCGACCGGTTGCTCGCGGCGGACCCGTTCGCCGGAACGGGTCTCGGGCTGCGCGAATACGACGCGCTCGTCCCGGACCCCTCGGCCGCCGCCGAGCACGAGCTCATGACCGATCTGGCGGCGATCGCCGCAACGGCCGACGGCATCACGGCCGACGGTGAGCCGGACACCGTGACGTTGGACGTGATTCACGCAACCTGTGAGCGCCAGCGGTCGATGATCGCCACCCGGTCGAGCGAGCACACCGTGACCGCGATGCCGATCGCCGGGCCGCCGGCGCTGTTCGCCGTTCTCGCGCGGACGGTCCTGGCCGATTCGCAGGCCGCCGCCGACTACCTCACGCGGACGGCCGGCTCCGGGGCGTGGATCGACGCGAACACCGAGCGGCTGCGCGAGGGCGCGGCCCGCGGCCGGTACCCGGTCGGCTCGCTCGTCGACGACGCGCTGGCCTGGGCGGAGCGGCTGCTGGCGACCCCGGTTCCGCCGGCCTTGACCACGCCCGCGCCGCCCGAGGGATGGGACGGCGCGGCGGCGTGGCGTGACGAGCTCGGACGTGCGGCCCGGGACGAGGTCGTCCCGGCCGTGGCGCGCTGGCACGACCAGCTGCTCGAGCTGCGCCCGAACTCGCGCCCGGACGACGCGCCCGGGGTCAGCGCGCTGCCCGGCGGCGCCGAGGACTACGAACGCGCCATCGCCGTGCACACGACGCTGTCGTTCACCGCCGACGACCTGCACCGCACCGGCCTCGACGAGGTCGCCCGGCTCGAGGACCGGGCCCGCGAGCTCGGCGCGTCGATCGGCCTGGCCGACCTGGGCGCGGTGCGAAAGGCCGTCCGGGCGTCGACGTCCGCCCTCGAGCCGGACCTCGCGCTGGCAGCCGCACAGGCCGCGGTGCATCGCGCCGAGGAGCGCGCACCGGAGATCATGCTGGCGCCTTGGCCCGATCCCTGCGTGGTGACGCCGATGCCGCAGACCGTCGCAGAGTCCGGCATGGCGCCGCACTACACCCGGCCGAAGAAGGACGGCAGCCGGCCGGGGACGTACTGGTTCAACACGATCGGTGCTACCGCCGGCACCGGCTGGGACCTCGAGGCGGTGGCCTTCCACGAGACGGTGCCCGGTCACCACTCACAGCTCGCCCGACTGCAGCGCCTCGAGCACCTGCCGCTGCTGCAGCAGCTGTCGGTCACCGTCCACGCCGAGGGCTGGGGGCTGTACGCCGAGCGGCTGGCCGGCGAGTTCGGGCTCTTCAGCGGCGTCGAGGCGGAGATCGGCGCCGTCTACGTCGAGATGCACCGCGCGGCGCGACTCGTGGTCGACACCGGGCTGCATGCCATGGGCTGGTCGCGCCAGCGGGCCCGCGACTACCTGCTCGAACACGTTGCTCTGGCCGAGGGGTTCCTGACCGCCGAGATCGATCGCTACATCGCCTGGCCGGGGCAGGCACTGGCCTACCTCGTCGGTCAGCGCGAGATCCTGCGGCTGCGAGAGCGGGCCCGCGGCGCGTTGGGCGTCTCGTTCGACCTGCCCGCGTTCAACGGCGCGCTGCTCGACCACGGGAACCTTCCGATGCCGGTACTCGACCGGGTCATCGAGCACTGGGTTGCGACGCGGTAGCTACTGATCCGGCGACAGAATGCAGCTGCCCGGCTTCAGCGGGTTCGGGACGAGGCAGGTCTTGGTCGGAGTCGGGCTCGGTGTGGGGGATTTGGAGGACGTCGTCGGGGCCGGCGTCGGCGTGCGCGGCGGCGAGGCGGTGGGACGGGCGGAACGGGAGGTCGGCGTGGGCCCAGCCGGAGCGCCACCGCCATTGCTCGTACGGGGACCGGGCGCCGCCGATGTCGCAGCTGCCGCGGTGGTCGCGCCAGGGGCGACATAGCCGGGGGCGGAGTTGCTTGCCGTTCCGGACGCGGCCGCCGAGGACGGTTTCGAACGGGCTACATCGTGCACGTCCACCGGCTCGGCCGAGACGCTGCCGGGCCCGGGCGTGGGCGCCCGGTCGGATGCGGTGCCGGTGGCCAGCACGGTGATCCCGGCCAGCAGGATGCAGCCGGCGAGCAGCACGCCGGTGACGACCCAGAGCAGCGGGCGACGGCTTTGGGCCAGCCGGCGCCGCCAGGAACGCCGCCGGTGGCTACCTTCGCGCATCGGGTCCTCCGTCGCACATGGGTGCAAGGTGTACATCTCACCAACGACGGCCGGAGCCGCAGGTGTCGTTCGCGGCTGCTGTGGGCGGTCGTCGGCGCTCGCAGGTGGAAGAAACCGGGTGGCACCCCGACCCTCCGATTGTCAGGATGCAGCGGTGGAACTGCTCCGCCAACTGCCCGCCTTCCTCGCTGCCGTCGCGCTCATCTCTGCGGTCCCGGGCCCGGCGATCGCGCTGCTGATCCGCCGGTGCAGCGTCAGCGGGTTCCGCGCCGGCGTGCCGATCGTGCTCGGCCTCGAAGCCGGGCTGTACCTGTGGATCCTCGCGGCCGGAGCCGGGCTCGCCGCGCTGGTCGCGACGTCGCGCGTGGCGTACCTCGTCCTGCGCATCGTCGGCGCCTGCGTCCTGCTCGTACTCGGCTGCCAGGCGCTGCGCGCAGCGCGCCGCGGCGCCTACGACGCCGACCTACCGGCGGCCCGGGTGCTCACGCGCGGGCGGCGCGGCGGATTCGGCGGTTTCGTCAGCGGCCTGGTCACGAACGCGGCCAACCCGAAGGCGGCCGTCTTCACGTTCGCGTTCTACCCGCAGTTCATCCCGTCCGGCTACCCGCTGCTGCCGACCGCAGCCGCACTCGGCGTGCTCCAGGTGAGCATCGAGATCTGCCTCTACCTCGCGTTCGCCGCGCTTGTCGGCCGGGTGCGGACGTGGTTCGCCCGCGCGCGGGTCCGGCGCCGCCTCGACGCCCTGTGCGGCGCCGTCCTCGTCGGCCTCGGGTTGCGGGTGGCGACCGAATCCCGGTAGCAGGCTCCCGGCGCGCTTGACATTTCGGGCACGCGATGAATACTTAAGCGTGTGCTTAACAATCTGGCCGAGGCGGACGTCGTGTTCCACGCGCTGTCCGACCCGACCCGCCGGCACATCGTCGAGCAGCTCGGTCGCGGCCCCGCGTCGGTCAGCCAGCTCGCGGCTCCGCTGCCCATGTCGCTGCCGGCCGTCGTCCAGCACCTGCAGGTCCTCGAGGCCAGCGGGCTCGTCGCGTCCGAGAAGGTCGGCCGGGTCCGCACCTGCCGGCTCGTCGTGAAGCGCCTCGACACCGTCCAGGACTGGATCGACGCCCGGCGCGCGAGCTGGGAGCGCCGCCTCGACCGGCTGGGCGACTACCTCGCGTCCGAACAACCCCCTACGAAGAAAGAGAAATCATGAGTCGCTCAGTCACCCACGACAGCTTCGCCATCGAGCGCGAGTACCCGGTCGCCCCCGAGCGCGTCTTCGCCGCCTGGGCGACGAAGGAAGCCAAGTCCCGATGGTTCGGCGGCGACGACGACATCGAGTCGGTCGACGAGCACACCTTCGACTTCCGGGTCGGTGGCGGCGAGCACATGGCGGGCGTCGCCGGTGGGATGAAGTTCGACTTCGACGCGACCTACTACGACATCGTCGCGGACTCGCGCATCGTCTGGTCCTACGACATGCACCTGAACGGGGCCCGCATCTCGGTCTCGGTCGGGACGGTCGAAATCAGCCCGGTGCCCGGCGGTACGAAGCTCGTGATGACCGAGCAGGGCGCCTTCCTCGACGGTCTCGACACCAACGAGCAGCGGCGCGAGGGCACCGAGCAGTTGCTGAACAACCTCGGGGCGTTCCTCGCCACCTGAAAAGACTTCCGGCGTGCTGTCGAAATCGCGCCGGCCCATCCGACTACTGAGTGAGGCCGGCCTCGCCGGCGACAGACAATCGAGCAGGAGAATCGCCATGACAACCGACCGGCGCCGATTCGCGGCCCTGATCGTCCTCTGCACCGGCATGCTGATGATCGTTCTCGACATCACGATCGTGAACGTCGCGCTGCCGGCCATCAGAGACGACCTCGGCTTCTCCGAAGCCAGCCTCGCCTGGGTCGTCAACGCGTACATGATCGCGTTCGGCGGGCTGCTCCTGCTGGCCGGCCGGCTCGGTGACCTGCTCGGGCGCCGCCGGGTGTTCCTCGCCGGGCTCGGTGTCTTCAGCGTCGCGTCGCTGGCCTGCGGGCTCGCCCAGAACGAAGCGATGCTCGTCGCGGCCCGCTTCGTCCAAGGCGTCGGCGGCGCGATGACCTCGGCCGTCATCCTCGGCATGATCGTCACGATGTTCCCCGACCCGCGCGAGCAGGCCCGCGCGATCGGCGCGTACGCGTTCGTCGCCTCCGCGGGCGGCGCCGTCGGCCTGCTTGCCGGAGGCTCGCTGACCCAGGCACTCAACTGGCACTGGATCTTCTTCGTCAACGTCCCGATCGGCATTGCCACCGCGGTGTTCGCCGTCCGCCTGCTCGACCATGAGACCGGTGTCGGCGTCGAGGCCGGGACGGACGTCGCCGGCGCGTTGACCGTCACCGCCGCCCTCATGCTCGGCGTCTACACGATCGTCGGCCAGGCGGCCGTCCACGGCTGGACCGCGTCCGCCACCCTGGCGCTGGGCGGTGCGTCGCTCGTACTGCTGGCGCTGTTCGTGCTGCGCGAGCTGACCGCGGCCAACCCGCTCGTCCCGATGGGGATCTTCCGCTCACGCAACGTCACTGGCGCCAACCTCATCCAGGTCGCCGGCGGGGCCGGCATGTTCGGCACCTTCTTCCTCGGCTCGCTGTACATGAAGGGCGTGCTCGGCTACGACGCGATGCAGATCGGCCTCGCGTTCCTGCCGACGACGATCTTCATGGCCGCGCTCTCGGTCCGGTTCACCGAACCGCTCGTCTCCCGGTTCGGCGCGCAGCCGGTGATGATCGCGGGACTGGCGCTGATCGCGGCAGCACTGGTCGACTTCGCGTTCGTGCCGGTGCACGCGAACTACGCCCTGCACGTGTTCCCCGTGGTCACGCTCCTCGGCGTGGGTGCCGGGCTGACCTTCCCCGCCCTGATGACGCTCGCCATGTCCGGCGTCAGCGGCGGAGGACGCGGGCCTCGCGTCCGGGCTGGTCAACACCACGGGCCAGGTCGGCTGCGCGCTCGGTCTCGCCGTGCTGGCCGCGCTGTCGTCGGCGCGTACCCAGACCCTCGAGCATGCGGGTGCCGGCACCAAGGACGCGCTCACCGGTGGCTACCACCTGGCGTTCTGGGTCGCCGCAGCCGTGGTCGCGGTCGCGGTCGTGATCGCGAAGACGGTCCTGCGCCCGACCCCGGCGCCCGTCGAGCAGCACGTCGTCGTGGCGCCGGCGCCGGACCAGGCGCTCGAGACCGTCTGACCCCGCGGATGAGGGAGCATGGGACGCGTGAGGCGTCCCATGCTCGTCGCGGCGATCGTGCTGCTGGCGACGGCGTGCACCCGCTCCCACCCGAGCGCCGTCCCGGCGAGGTCCTCCCCGCCCGCGATCGACGGGGCCGCGGGGGCGAACGCCGTACCGCACTTTGCGCACATCGTCGTGGTGGTGGAGGAGAACCGGTCCTACTCCGACATCGTCGGCAGTCCGCAGGCGCCGTATATCAACAGGCTCGCCCGCACGGGTGCGCTCCTCACCCACTCGTACGGAGTCCGGCACCCGAGTGAGCCGAACTACCTGGCGCTGTTCTCCGGGTCGACGCACGGCTTGACCGATGACTCCTGCCCGCACCGGTATCGCGCGGGCAACCTCGGTGCGCAGCTCCACGCCCGCGGCCTGCGCTTCGTCGGCTACGCCGAGTCGCTGCCCTCGTCCGGGTATCTAGGCTGCTCGGCGGGCTCCTACGCTCGCAAGCACGCGCCTTGGACGAACTTCACCAACGTGCCGGCCGCGGCGGGCAAGCCGATGAGCCGCTTCCCCACCCACTACCGCCGCCTGCCGCGCGTATCGTTCGTGATCCCGAACCTCGACCACGACATGCATGACGGGACGGTCGGGCAGGCCGACCGCTGGCTACGTGCACGCCTGGGCGGCTACGCCAGCTGGGCCCGCAGCCACAACAGCCTGCTGATCGTCACCTGGGACGAGGACGACTGGTCGGCGGACAACCACATTCCGGGGGTGCTCGCAGGGGCCCACGTGCGTCGGATCCACTACGGCGGCCGCGTCGATCACTACCGGCTGCTGCGCACGATCGAAGCGGCGTGCGGGCTGCCGGCCCTCGGCGTGGCCGCGAACCGGACGCCGATCGCCGGCACTTGGCTGCCTTGACGGTCATGTAGCTGACCCGGCACATCGAAGGCAGGGGCTTCGACTTCGTGGCTGAGCCGACCTTCCTGAGAATGAATTATCCAAGCTAACACTTGCCTTACTTGCGATCTTGGTCCACAATGGGGACAACGGGGCGTCCACGCGGGGCAGATCGTTCGCGAAGGACCTGAATGCTCCGGCTCGCTCCTGCCCTGGGGACCCTGGCACTGACGGCGGGCCTCCTGCTCGCAGCGCCCACCTCGGCCGGCGACGCCGACCACCCCCCGGATCCCGCGCGGTCTGCCGGTCGCGATCGAAGCGTTGGGAGGCTACGTCGGTCAGGTGACCTGCCAGCCGAAGCTGCGCAGCGGCACCGCCAAGCTCGCGCACCTGCTGGCCTCGACGTACCGCAAATACGGCGCGACGTCCTGGGCGGCTACCTACGCGTGCGGCACCGATGGCACGCGCAGCGAGCACTACGACGGGCGTGCCATCGACTGGATGGTCGACGTCCACAACACCAAGCAGCATGCAGCAGCCGAGTCCGCGATCGCCTGGCTGCTTGCGACGGACCGGGCCGGCAACCGATTTGCCATGGCCCGCCGGTTGGGCGTGATGTACCTGATCTACGACAACCGGATGTGGGGCGCGTGGGACGGGAGGTGGGAGCAGTACAACAACTGCGCCCACCTCCCGCAGCGTGTCAACGACAACTACTGCCACCGCACACACGTGCACATCTCGCTGACCTGGAACGGCGCCATGGGGCGGACGTCCTACTGGACGAAGCGGGTTGCGCCGACGGACTACGGGAAGTGCCGGGCTCCGGACCTGAACTGGGCCTTCCTGTACACCGGCCGCAATCTGCGACCCTGCGCGCAGTACGCGCAGGTCCACGCAAAGGCCAGCGCGTCGGCCACCGAGAAGGAGCTGGTGACCTACTCAGGCGCGGCTGTCCGACGCGGGTGGAGTGGCCCGGCCGTCGCAGCGGTCCAGCTGGCGTTGCACGTTTCGGCAAGTGGCAGCTTCGATGCTCGGACGGCGTATGCGGTGCGGCGGTTCCAGAGCCGGCACCATCTGGTGGTCACTGGTGCGATGAATCCGAGTACCTGGCGCAAGCTGCTAGCCGCGAACCGTTAGCCGGAATCGCCGACCGGGCGTGCCGCGGAGCGGCATGTGGGCTCGCGCTGCGACCTTCCGCCGGCGCCCGCGAGGAAGTCGACGTCCGCCACCAGGCAGACGCTGCTGGTGCCCGCGACCGGCGGGTATGGCGTCACGCTATCGTGGGGCAGCGCGATGGGCTCTGGCAAAACCATCTGTTGGTCGGCGCGAATCCGGGCTATGGGCTGGAATCGCATGCTGCTGTTTCCAGTGAACGAAAGAGGGGTCGGGCAGGTGGTGAGAATCCGCGGCCGCGAGCCGCGACGCACCAACGATGGGAGTGCGCCCTCGGTCCGAGGCGGTGAGCGCGCCGGGTCGGGCTCGGCGACGGAGGCGCACTCCGGAAGCCCCAACATCGCGGTCGTGACCATGACCCGTGACGAGGGACAGATGCTCAAGCGCTGGGTGAGCTACTACGGCGAGGCCGTGGGCAGGTCGAACCTGGTCATCTTCGACGACAACAGCGTCGACGGCTCCACGGACAATCTCGACTGCACAGTCCACCGGCTGCCGAAATTCCCCGGGGGTAAGAAGTTCATTCCCGCCCGGATGAAGTTGGCAAACGGGATCGCCGCAGGGCTGCTGGCCTGCTACGACTACGTGATCTTCGCCGATGTCGACGAGTTCCTCATCCCCGACCCCGACGAGTTCGATGGTCTGTTGGACTTCATCAGAGCGCGGCCCAATAGCGACGTCATCGCAGGGATGGCGCTCAACGTCGTGCATCACGCCGGCGTGGAGGGCGACATCGATCCCGAACGACCGATCCTCGACCAGCGTTCGTTCGCGAAGTTCATCCCGCGCATGTGCAAACCGTCGATCAAACGCATTCCCGCACAGTGGCGGCGCTCCACCCACGCGATCACCGCGCCGTACCGAGTCGACCCCGGTCTGTTCATGGCGCACATGAAGTTCTACGACCATGAATCGCTGCGGGAACTCGGCGACCGCCGCCGAGCCCTGTTCAAGGCAGACGCACGGGGGTTCAACTCGAGCTGGAAGCTCACGGGCAGCGAGATAGCGAAGCAGGTGACGGATGGCCTTGCCGGGCCACACCCAGACGAGATCGCCGAGTTCATACCGGATCCGCAGGTGCTCGAGCAGCTCGTCCTGCACCGGGACGACTATTACGAGTCCGGTGGCGCTGCGCAGATGAAGGCGATGCGCGACGAACCGTTGGTGCGCATCCCCAAGCGGCTGCGGGGACTCGTCTGAAGGTGGAAGGGATCGACGCGATCCAGCGCCGCGGTAGCCGCCCGGCGGCTGCTGCTCGACGTGACCCGCTGATCAGGAGCCGGGCTCGCCGACCTTGGCGATGATCGCGTGGCCGATCGCGCTGAGCTGGTCGAGCTGCTCGGCGGTCAGGACATCGATCATGTAGTTCCGCACGGCGTGGACGTGCCCGGGCGCGGCGTCGGCGAGGGTCCGGAAGCCGAGGTCGGTGAGCCGCGCGATCTGCCCCCGCCGATCGGTGGGGCAGTCCTCGCGCAGCACCCAGCCGCGCTCCTCTAGCCGAGCTACCGCGTGCGAGAGCCGGCTGCGCGACGAGAGCGTCCGCTCGGCGAGCTCACTCATCCGCATGGACCGCTCGTCTGCCTCGGACAGCGCGACGAGGATCTCGTAGTACGTGTGCGGCATCTTGGCGTCGTGCTGGAGCTGCCGGTCGAGCGCGTCGAAGAGCACCTTGGTCGACTCGATGTACGCGCGCCAGGCTCGCTGCTCGTCGGCGCTGAGCCATCGGGTGCCCGTAGTCACCCGGTCAGGCTACATCGTTGAACGTTCAATCGAGACGTATTAGGCTGGGGCTTGCTCCTGAGGAGGCCACCATGGCGATCCACCGCCTCAACCACGCCGTGCTCTACGTCCGCGACGTCGCGCGCAGCGTCGCCTTCTACCGCGACGTCCTCGGCTTCGAGGTTGTCATGGAGCTGGGCGGCAAGGCGGCGTTCCTGCGCGCACCGGAGTCGTCCAACGACCACGATCTCGGGCTGTTCGAGATCGGCGCATCGGCAGGGCCGTCGTTGGCCGGCCGGGCGACCGTAGGCCTGTACCACCTCGCCTGGGAGGTCGACACGTTGCACGACCTCGAGGCGCTCGCCGGACGGCTGGGTGAGGCCGGGGCGCTGGTCGGGATGTCGGACCACAGCACGACGAAGTCGCTGTATGCGCAGGATCCGGACGGGCTCGAGTTCGAGGTGGCGTGGATTGTCCCGGCGGACCGGCTCGACGAGGCGACGCTGAACAACCGCGATCGGATCCGCCCGCTCGACCTCGCCGCCGAGCTGGCCCGCTACGGCGCGGACACACCCGGCGGGGTGGGCATCAGCCGCGCCGCGGCGGGTCAGCCGAGGCGTTAGCGCGGGTCACGCGCCGGGTACCTCCACGCCAACCACCCGGTCACCCCAGGAGGTACACGTCATGGTGGGCTTGATCCTGACCCTGCTGATCGTCGGATTGCTCGCGGGCGCGGTCGCCAGGCTGATCGTCCCCGGCCGTGACCCGATCGGCATCGGCGCGACGGTCATGGTCGGTGTCGTCGGCTCCTTCGTCGGCGGCTTCCTCGGCTACGTCCTGTTCGACAAGGACCTGAACGAGGGCGCCCTGCAACCGTCCGGCGTGGTCGGCTCGATCGTCGGCGCCGTCATCGTGCTGCTCATCTACCGCGCCGTCTCCGGGCGGGGACGCAGGACGCGCGCGTTCTGAGCGGCGCCGGCAACTAAACTGGGGACATCCTCGCCGTCGACGTGAAGGTTGCCCCATGCCGGAAGCCCGCACCCGGGTGCTGCTGCTCGAACACATCCATCCCGCGGCGGAGCAGATCCTGCGCGCGTCCGGTTTCCAGGTCGAGTCTCTCGTCCGCGCGTTGGACGAGGACGAGCTGGTCGAGCGCATCGCCGGCGTGTCGCTGCTCGGCATCCGATCGAAGACGCACGTCACGCACCGGGTCCTGGACGCCGCCGAAGACCTGACCGCCATCGGGGCGTTCTGCATCGGCACCAACCAGATCAACCTCTCTGCCGCGTCCGGGCGGGGGGTGGCCGTCTTCAACGCGCCGTTCTCGAACACCCGCTCGGTCGTCGAGCTGGCAATCTCGGAGATCATCGCGATGACCCGCCGGTTGACCGAGAAGAACGACCTCATGCACAAGGGCGTGTGGGACAAATCGGCTGAGGGCGCGCACGAGGTTCGCGGCCGGACGCTCGGCATCGTCGGCTACGGCAACATCGGATCGCAGCTGTCCGTGCTGGCCGAGAACCTCGGCATGCAGGTGCTGTTGTTCGACACGTCGGACAAGCTGGCGCTCGGCAACGCCCGGCAGTGCATGTCGCTGAAGGAGCTGCTCACCGAGTCCGACGTCGTCACGCTGCACGTCGACGGGCGCTCCACCAACAAGAACTTCTTCGGCGAGGCCGACTTCGCGGCGATGCGGCCGGGCTCGCTGTTCCTGAACCTCTCGCGCGGGTTCGTCGTCGATTACGCCGCGCTGCGCAAGCACATCGAGTCGGGTCACATCTCCGGCGCCGCCGTCGACGTGTTCCCGGTCGAGCCGAAGGGCCGCGGCGACGAGTTCGTCTCCGAGCTGCGCGGGCTGCCGAACGTCATCCTTACCCCGCACATCGGCGGGTCGACCGAGGAGGCGCAGGAGGACATCGGCCGGTTCGTGGCCGGAAAGTTCCGCGACTTCGTCCTGGACGGATCCACGGCGATGAGCGTGAACGTCCCGGGCCTGAGCCTGCCGCGCCCGCAGAACACACTGCGGATGATCCACCTGCACCACAACGTGCCCGGCGTCCTGGCGCACGTCAACGGCCTGCTCGCCGACGGTGGAGTGAACGTCGAGGCCCAGATGCTCGCCACCCACGGCGACCTCGGCTACGTCGTCACCGACAGCGCGAGCGGCACCACGCAGGCGATCGTGGACCAGATCCGCGCCCTGCCCGAGACGATTCGCCTCCGCATCATCTTTTGAGCGCCGTAGGCGCGGCGCTGCTGCGCTGTCGGCGAGTGGCTTGGTGACTACCAGGGCGATGAGCGCTCGCGCGAAGTGGCGGATGGGCACGTGTGGGTGCTAACTGCTGCAAGCAAAATGTTGCGAGCATTACCGACCGGTAATATCCTCGTTGTTACTGGTGGGTAACCACACCGCTGACCGAGGAGATTTGCTGGCGATGGGCCACTTCAAGAGCAATGTCCGCGATGTCGAGTTCAACCTCTTCGAAGTCTTCGGCACCGATCAGGTACTCGAGAAGGCACCCTTCGAGGACATCGACGAGACAACCGCCCGCGACATGATCGAGCACGCCGCGGCGCTGGCCGAGGGGCCGCTGGCCGACTCCTTCGCCGACGCCGACCGCAACCCGCCGGTCTTCGACCCGGACACGCACACCGTGCAGATCCCGGAGTCGTTCAAGAAGTCCTACCAGGCCCTGCAGGACAGCGAGTTCTGGCGGGTCGAGACGATTCCCGAGCTCGGCGGCCAGCTCGTCCCGCGCACCGTCGTCTGGGCCATCGCCGAGCAGGTCCTCGGCGCGAACCCCGCGCTGCACATGTACAAGGCCGGCGCGCCGTTCGCCGGCATCCTCTACGCCAACGGCAACGAGACCCAGAAGCGGATCGCCCAGATCATGGTCGACCGCGGCTGGGGCGCCACGATGGTCCTCACCGAGCCAGACGCCGGCTCCGATGTCGGCGCCGGGCGCACCAAGGCCGTCCAGCAGGACGACGGCACCTGGCACATCGAGGGCGTCAAGCGGTTCATCACCTCGGCCGTCAACGACATGGTCGAGAACGTCATCCACCTGGTCCTGGCCCGTCCCGAGGGCGCCGGCGCGGGCACCAAGGGCCTGTCGCTGTTCGTCGTTCCCGAGTGGCACTTCGACTTCGAGACCGGCGAGCTCGGCGAGCGCAACGGCGCCTTCGTCACCAACGTCGAGCACAAGATGGGCCTGAAGGTCTCGACCACCTGCGAGCTGCGCTTCGGCGAGATCGACGGCATTCCGGCCAGGGGCTGGCTTGTGGGTGACGTCCACAACGGCATTGCCCAGATGTTCCAGGTCATCGAGCACGCCCGGATGATGGTCGGCACGAAGGCGATCGCCACCCTGTCGACCGGCTACCTCAACGCGCTCGACTACGCGAAGACGCGCGTCCAGTCGGCCGACCTCACGCAGGCCTCCGACAAGAGCGCGCCGCGGGTCACGATCATCAACCACCCGGACGTGCGGCGCAGCCTGATGCTGAACAAGGCGTACGCCGAGGGGCTGCGCGCGCTCGTCTACTACACCGCGTCGTTCCAGGACAAGATCATCATCGGCCAGCACGAGGGCACCGACGTCACGCTGGCCGAGGCGATCAACGACCTGCTGCTGCCGATCGTCAAGGGCGCCGGCTCCGAGCGGTCCTACGACCAGCTCGCGCAGGCGCTGCAGACGTTCGGCGGTTCGGGATACCTCCAGGACTACCCGCTCGAGCAGTACATCCGGGACGCCAAGATCGACACGCTGTACGAAGGCACCACGGCGATCCAGGCGCAGGACTTCTTCTTCCGCAAGATCGTGAAGAACAAGGGTGCGGCGCTCGGCGTGCTGTCGGCGGAGATCACCGAGTTCCTGGCGTCGATCGAGGACGAGGGCCGGCTGAAGGAGGAGCGCGCCGCGCTGCAGAAGGCGCTCGAGGACTTCGGCGGCATCGTCGGCGCGATGTTCCAGCAGCTGATGAGCGGCCAGGAGGACGTGTCCAACCTCTACCGCGTCGGGCAGAACGCCACCCGGCTGCTGATGTCGGCAGGCGACCTGATGGTCGGCTATCTGTTGCTGCGCCAGGCGGCCGTCGCGCTGAGCAAATTGGACGCCAACGGGGTCTCGGAGGCCGATCGCGCCTTCTACGAGGGCAAGCCGGCGGTCGCACGGTTCTTCGCATCGACCGTGCTTCCCGAGCTGAGCACCCGCCGCGCCGTGGCCGAAGGTATCGACAACTCGCTGATGGGCGTGCCCGAAGCGTCATTCTGAACCCGCCTACCGCACCTTGTCCTCGCTTGCCCCGGTCATAGCGCGACGTAGCCGGGACAACTCGCGAAATGCCGGCAAGTTGTCCTGGCCTCCTCGGGAAATAGCGCGACGTAGCCGGGACAACTCGGGCTGGCCGGCGTCGAACGCACCGCACTGCAGGCCACGGATCAGGAAGCTGGTCAGCGCGCGGGCCGTCGCGGGCTCGTCGAGGACCGCGCTGTCCGCGCGGGCGAGGTAGGCCCGCAGCCGGGTGGCGGCGGAGTCGAGGCCGTCCCGGAAGAACGCGAAGGTGGCCGCGTACCGCGTGGGCAGCTGCGCCGGATGTAGGTCCCAGCCCTGATAGAAGCCGCGTTCGAGCGAGCGCCGGACGAGCCGCGCATGCAGTTCCCACGCGCGTCCGGACGTTCGCGGCGACCGGCAGCACGTTCGTCGACCCGTCGCAGACCGGCACGCCGGTGCCGGCCGCGGCGACCTGCATGACCGCCTTTGCGTGGTCGGCGGCCGGGTGCTCCATCGACTGGTACCCGGCCGCGATGCCGAGCGACGCGCTGTAGTCGTAGGTGCCGTAGTGCAGGCCCGCACACCGCCCGGCAGCGGCGTGGATCATCGGCGCGACGAGCGCGGTGCCGCCCGGGCCGAGCACCGCCTGGGGCGTCTCGACCTGGATCTCGAAGCGCAGCGCCGCGATCCCGTGCGCCGCCTCCAGCGCCGCGCACAGTGCGACCATCGCCTCGACCTGGCGCACCGAGGTCACCTTCGGCAGTGTGACGCGAAAGCCGGCCGGCAGCGTGCCGAGCGTCGCCAGGAAGAGGTCGAGGGTCCGGACGGCGCGCCGCCGGGTCGCGCCCTCGAGCGACTTCATCCGGATGCCCACGAACGCCGGTGCGCCGGGCTGCGCCAGCGCGGTGGCAGTTGCCCGCACCGCCGCGTCCTCGTCCGCGTCGTCGCGCACGCCGTAGCCGTCCTCGAAGTCGATGCGCACGTCCTCGATCGGCTCGGATCGCAGCTTGTCGCGCACCCGCCCCTCGAGGTCGGGCGCGACGCCGGGCAGCGGGCCGTGCTCGTCCAACGCGGCAAGCGCGGCGGCGCCCCACTCGGCCACGGTGTGTGCGGTGAATCGGTCGGCCGGGACGTAGACGGTGTGGACGGGCTGCCGGCCCGGCGGCGGACCCGGGTAAAGCGCGGCGCGCTGGGCGTCGTCGGCCGCCAGCAGCTGATCGAGAAACGACGGGTCTAAGTCGCTCATGTGAAGAACTCGGCGCGGTCGACGGCGGCGGCCTGGTCGGGCGGGAGCAGGGCGAGCCAGCGGCCGGCGACGGCCTCGCGGGCGTCGGCCGCGACGGAGCCGAGCAGCCGCAGCCGGGAGATGCCGCCGTCCGGATAGATGTCCAGCCGGGCGCGCGACGCGGGCGCGGTGGCGGTCACCCGCAGCCGGTGTTCGGTGTCCGGCAGCAGCCGGGTGCGGGGCAGCAGCCCCGCGTGCGAGTCGGCGTCGCTGAGTTCGGCCCAGCCCGGTGCGTTGCCGACGAAGCGCGACGTGTCGATCACGACCTCGTCCAGCACACCCGGCGCTGCCAACCGCACGACCAGCCAGTCGTTGCCGTCGTCGCGGCGCCGTGCGGTCTCCCAGCCGTCGGACATCACCTGTGCCCGGCCGGGTGCGAGCGCGTTGGCGGGCGAGGAGAAGAACATGTTGCTGCACGACTCGACCAGCCCGCCGTTCGTCAGCGCGGCGAGGTCGACCCGCCCACCGAGCCGCCGCGGGTCGGGCAGCACCTCGCCGTAGACCCGCAAGCGCGCCACGCCGCCGTCCGGGTGGATGGTGAGCCGGACGTGCGTGACCAGCCGTTCCGGCGCGTCGACCGGCAGCAGGTTCGAGGCGTCGCCGGCCAGTTCGGCCCTGTCGATCAGTGGCGTCCAGGGGGCAGCCAGGACCTCGTCCGCCGTCGGGTAGCCGAGCAGCGTCGTTGCCTCCACGGAGGCCAGCGGCGGGTAGTTGCCCTTGAAGTGCGTGGTGTCGATGTCGACGCCGCGCACCACCCCGGGCACCGCGAGCCGGATGAGGACGAAGTCCGCGCCGCCCCCGCGCCGCCGCCGGGTCTCCCAGCCGTCGTAGAGCTTGCCGCGCGGGCCGAACGCGGCCGGGTCGTGCTGCGCCGGGCCGGGCGCGATGAGGTTGGTGCACGTCGGCGAAGAAGTCGTCGTTGGCGTGCATGACCGAGCCGCCGAGCCGTCGCGACGCGAGATCGGGCAGCCGCGTGAAGTCGCCGTTCGTCATCGCGCCGTCACCAGCTGCCCTCGCCGCTCGCCGTCCGTTATCGGATGCCCAGCCAACCACGTCTGCGCGACGACGCCGCGCAGCGTGCGCCCGGCGTACGGCGTGATCGGGTTGCGGTGCCGCAGCAGCGCGGGGTCGACGACGAACGTCTCATCCGGGGCGAAGACGCAGAGGTCCGCGCGGTTGCCCTTGGCGATGGTCCCGCGCCCGGCAAGGCGGGTGAGTGCCGCAGGCGCAGCGGCCATCCAGCGCGCGACGCGGTCGAGGCCGATGCCGCGGCTGCGCGCCTCCGTCCACATCACCGGCAGGCCGAGCTGGACGGACGCGATGCCGCCCCACGCCGCGCCGAAGTCGCCGGTGTCGAGCCGCTTCGCGGCCATCGTGCAGGGCGAGTGGTCGGACACGACGCAGTCGATCGTGCCGTCGAGCAGCCCCGCCCACAGCGCCGCGCGGTTGGCGTCGTCGCGGATCGGCGGGCAGCACTTGAACTCCGTGGCGCCGTCCGGGACGTCCTCGGCGCGCAGCGTGAGGTAGTGCGGGCAGGTCTCGGCGGTGACCGGCAGTCCCTCGTCCTTCGCCGCGCGGACGAGCGGCAGCGTCTCGGCGCTCGAGAGGTGGACGACGTGCGTGCGGCAGCCGGTGCGCCGGGTCTCGGCGAGCAGCGTCTCGACCGCACGAACCTCGGCCTGCGGCGGGCGGGACGCGACGAAGTCCGGCGTAGCGCCGCGGCCGTGCGCGCCGGTGATCAGCGCCGCGTCCTCGGCGTGTGCGATGAGCAGTCCGTCGAACTCTGCGATCGTGCGCATCGCGGTTGCCAGGCCGGCCATGTCGAGCGGCGGGAACTCGTCGACTCCGGACGGCGAGGAGGAAGCACTTGAAGCCGACTACGCCGGCCTCGTGCAGGGGTTTCAGGGCACCGGGTTGCCCGGCACCGCGCCGCCCCAGAACGCGACGTCGACGGCGAGCTGTCCGGCGGCGGCGGCGCGCTTGGTATCGAGCGCGTCGGTGTCGACGGTCGGCGGGATGCTGTTGAGCGGCATGTCGACGATCGTGGTGACCCCGCCGGCCGCGGCCGCGGCGGTCGCCGTGGCGAAGCCCTCCCACTCGGTGCGGCCGGGCTCGTTCACGTGCACGTGGCTGTCGACGAGGCCCGGCAGCAGCACCAGGTCGGCCGGGAGATCGACGACGGTCGCGCTGCCGGGATCGACGGACGCGACGACGTCGGCGATCAGCCCGGCGCGCAGCACGACGCACGCGCTGCGCTCGGTGTCGTCGGCAACGACGCGTGCGGCGCGGATGATCGTGCTCTCGCTGCCCATCGCCGCGATCGTGGCACACCCAGCCGAGCGGGCGGCGTCGCCGAGCGTTCGGTTCGCCGCCGGTCTACGCCAGCGCGGCCGTTCCCTATCGACCCCGCTGCGCGCTACGCGCGTGCGCCGCTCCCAGATCGAGGGCGATTGCGAGGATCAGCGTGGCGGTCCAGGCGTTGACGGGATTGAACAGCAGCGGCTCGTGGCCGCCAACGTTGTTGGCGATCAGCCAGACGATGAACCAGATGAGCGTCATGACTTCCTCCGTTGCGCCGCGCCTCGTGACTGTGCAGGTCAACGCCACTCCCGCGTCGGCGGGCCGGCCAGAGCCGGAGGGCGAACCAGCGCGGACCGAAGGTCACGATCAAGAGCGGGTCCCGGCTGACGTGCCGACGTGCAGTTCGCGTGCGGCAGCTGCACTGCGGACGTACTACAGGTTGCGACCCTGGAGCATGCGCGAACGTTGGGGTCACGCGCCAAAAGCGGCGATTGTCAGCCCACCGAGTCGCCCTGGCACGGACGCTCAGCAGCTCGGCCGGAGTGCCGACCGTCGGTCCGGTCGTCGACCGTCAGCTCCGAGGGCGTGAAACGGTCCTCGATGTAGCGGGCCTCGGTGCGCAGACCGTCGAGCATTGCGCCTGCGACGACCGTCCGGCGCTCGTCGAATCGTCGTCGCTGAGCTTCGCGTCGAGTTCGGCGTAGCTGCGGCGCATGGCCTCGAGCACCGACGTGGTCCCGTCCGGGAGGTTGTCGAGGTCGAGCTCGTCTGACGCCGCGACGGGTACGGACGCGCCGCCGCCCCGCGCCGCGCGGGTGATCTCCCCGGCTCCGGCTTGCTCGCGCGACCCGACCGACCGAGCGCCGTATGTGGTGGCGAGCGCGGCCGCGAGGAAGGGCACCCCGAGGATGACGAAGCCGAGACGCGCGCTCGGGTCCGTGTCGGCGACCACCCCGATCAGGCAGATGATCGTGAACAGCCAGGTGATCGACGCGGCGACGACCAGCACGACGCGCGACCGGGATTCCCGCTGGTACCCGACCGACGCCGGCCTGCCGGCCGGGAGCGGGTGTCCGCCCGCCGCGTCGTGTCTGCCCACTGTCCCTCCTCGCGCGCCGGCCGGTGCTGTCGCCCAGCATGCCCGAACGCGATCTGGTACGCGCAACTGGTCGGGTCAAGGCCAGCTCCTCCGCGGCGGCGTCACGACGTAGGGTGTCGCGACCATGACTGAATCGCTCATCGACGTGGCCGCGTTCGACGCGTTGCCGCGGGACGCCGCGACCGAGCTGCTCCGGCCGGCGTGCGCGAGCACGGCGTGGCAGCAGGCGGTCGTCGCCGGCCGGCCGTACGCAACGGCGCAAGCATTCGTGGCCTGCTCGGACGGCGTCATCGGCGCTTTGGGCTGGTCCGACGTCGAAGAGGCGCTTGCCGCCCACCCGCGCATCGGCGACCGGGCGGCAGGCGAGGATCGTGAGGCGTCGTGGTCGCGGCAGGAACAGGCGGGCGCGGCCGGCTCGCCGGCCGACATCGCCGACGCATTGCACGCCGGCAACGTCGAGTACGAGCGGCGGTTCGGGCACGTCTTCCTGATCTGCGCGACCGGCCGGACGGCGGAGCAGATCCTCGCGGCGCTCACCGAACGGCTGGGCAACGACGTCGCCACCGAGCAGCAGGTGGTGCGCCGCGAACTCGCCGCGATTGTCCGGCTGCGCCTCGCGAGGACCTTCCGATGAGGCATATTCAACCGGCATGAGCGACGCTTGCGGAGCGAAGAGGGGTAGCTACGTCTCTGCATGCCCGCCCGGAGCGAAGCGAGGACGGGCATGAGCGACGCTTGCGGAGCGAACAGGGGTAGCTGCGTCTCTGCATGCCCGCCCGGAGCGAAGCGAGGACGGGCATGAGTATCTCGACGCACGTGCTGGACGCGGCGACCGGCCGGCCCGCCATCGGCGTGCGCGTCGTCCTCGAAGAGCAAACCGTCGACAGCTGGACGGAGCTGAACGCGACCGAGACCGACGCCGACGGCCGGACCCCCGATCTCGCGACGTCCACCGCGCCCGGCGTGTACCGGCTGCGCTTCGACATCGACGGCTACACCGGCGCGGACGCGTTCTTCCCGGAGGTCGTGATCGTCATCCGGGTGACGGACGCGGACGCCAAGCATCACGTGCCGCTGCTGCTGAGCCCGTTCGCCTACTCGACCTACCGCGGATCATGACCGAATGACCACGACCGTCCTCGACGGCTGCCATGTCGCGACGGTCGACGCGGCCGGCACCGAGTACCGCAGCGGGCACGTCGTCCTCTCCGACGGGCTGATCGCGGCGGTCGGCGACGGCCCCGCGCCGCAGCGAGACGGCGCGACCCGGGTCGACGCGCGCGGCCTGCTCGTCACCCCAGGGCTGGTCAACAGCCACCACCACCTCTACCAGTGGATCACCCGCGGGTACGCCACCGACGACACCCTGTTCGGCTGGCTCACCACGCTGTACCCCGTCTGGAAACGGCTGACGCCCGAACTCGCCCATGCGGCGGCCGCGGCCAACCTCGCGTGGCTCGCGCTGAGCGGCTGCACGACCTCGATGGATCACCATTACGTCTTCCCGGGCGGCGCCGGCGACCTGCTCGAGGCCGAGATCCGCGCTGCCGCCCAGATCGGCGTGCGCTTCCACCCCACCCGCGGATCGATGAACCTCGGCCGCTCGGCCGGCGGGCTGCCGCCCGACGAGGTCGTCGAGACGCACGATGCGATCCTTGCCGCGACCGCGGACGCCATCGAGCGCTGGCACGACCCGGCACCGGCCGCCATGACGCGGATCGCCGTCGCGCCCTGCTCGCCGTTCTCGGTGACGACCGAGCTGATGCGCGACTGTGCCGTGCTGGCCAGGGAACAGGACGTCCGGCTGCACACCCACCTCGCCGAGACCGCGGACGAGGAGACGTTCTGCCAGCAGACCTACGGCCGGACGTCGGCCGAGTACGCCGAAGAACTCGGCTGGCTCGGCCCCGATGTATGGCTGGCCCACTGCGTGCATCCCTCGCCGGCCGCGATCGCGCGATTCGCAGCCACCGGCACCGGTGTCGCGCACTGCCCGACCTCCAACGGACGGCTGGGTGCGGGAATCGCACCGGTGCGCGCGCTGCTGGACGCCGGCGTTCCGGTCGGCCTCGGTGTGGACGGCTCGGCGTCCAACGAGTCGGCGCGGATGGTCGACGAGCTGCACCAGGCGCTGCTCGTCGCCCGGCTCGCCGGCGGCCCGCTCGCGCTCACCGCCCGCGAGGCGCTGCAGATGGCGACGATGGGCGGCGCGCGCTGTCTCGGGCGCGGCGCCGAGCTCGGCTCGATCGAGGTGGGCAAGCTGGCCGACCTCGCGCTGTGGCGCGTCGACGGGCTGGCCGGCGCGGGCATCGAGGATCCGGTCTGCACACTGGTGTTCGGCGCGCCGCCCCTCGAGGCGCTCTACGTCAACGGGCGGCGGGTAGTGTCCGGCGGCGCACTGCAGACCGCCGACGAAGCCGAGCTGGCCTCCCGCGCCGCGGCCGCCAGCGCCACAATCGCTGGACAGCACTGATCGCCCCGAAGCATCGATCGCACAGAAGGCGCTGATGGACTTCCTGCCCCGCCAGCTGGGAGGAGGCGCTCGCCGCCAAGGCGGAGCACCCGGCCGCGGTGCCCATCGCGGGCGGCACCGACGTGATGGTCGAGATCAACTTCGACCACCGGCGCCCGGCGCACTGCTCGACCTGAACCGGGTCGCCGAGCTCGCGAGTGGGAGCGAACGGACGGGCAGCTCCGCCTCGGCGCCTCGGTGCCGTACACCCGGATCATGGACGACCTGCGGGCCGAGCTGCCCGGCCTGGCGCTGGCCTCGCACACCGTCGGCTCCCCGCAGATCCGCAACCGCGGCAGGCGTCGGCGGCAACCTCGGCACCGCCTCCCCGGCCGGCGACGCACACCCGCCGCTGCTGGCCGCGGGCGCCGAGGTCGAGGCGGAGTCGGTGCGCGGCACCCGCACTGATCCCGGTCGACGACTTCTACACCGGCGTCAAGCGCAACGCGCTCGCACCGGACGAGCTGATCCGCGCGGTGCACATCCAGAAGGCGGACGGGCCGCAGCAGTTCTCCAAGGTCGGCACCCGCAACGCGATGGTGATCGCGGTGTGCGCCTTCGGCCTCGCGCTGCACCCGCGAACGCCGGGCAGTGGCCGGCGCATCGGCTCGGCCGGCCCGACCGTGCTGCCCACGCCGGACGCCGAGGAGTTCCTGGCCGCCGCGCTCGACGAGGGAGTCGGCGCGGCCGAACCGGACGAGAGCGTCGGTGGCACGGTTCGCCGAGCTGGTCGCGGCGCCGGCCCAGCCCGATCGACGACGTGCGCGGCACCGCGGCCTACCGCCGCCACGCGCTCGGCGTCATGGCCCGCCGCACGCTGGGCTGGACCTGGGAGCGAGTACCGCGCAACGGGCGGCGCCATGATGCGCGTGACCTTCACCGTCAACGGCCGCAGCGCAGGGGCCGACGACGTCTGGGAGGGCGAGAGCCTGCTGTACGTGCTGCGCGAGCGGATGGGCCTGCCGGGCTCCAAGAACGCCTGCGAGCAGGGCGAGTGCGGCTCCTGCACGGTGCGCCTCGACGGCGTGCCGGTGTGCGCCTGCCTGGTCGCCGCCGGCCAGGCGGAGGGCCGCGAGGTCGTCACCGTCGAGGGGCTGGCCGGCGAGGACGGCGAGCTGCACGCGATCCAGCAGGCGTTCATCGACGCCGGCGCCGTCCAGTGCGGCTTCTGCACCCCCGGCCTGCTGGTCGCCGCCGACGAGCTGCTGGAGCGCAACCCGAGCCCCGCCGACGCGGACATCCGCGAGGCGCTGTCCGGCAACCTGTGCCGCTGCACCGGCTACGAGAAGATCCTCGACGCGGTCCGCCTCGGCCGCCGACGCGACAGGGGTCTGACCGATGAGCACCCGCACCCCCACCAACATCACCCAGGGCGGCGCGACCAAGGGCGGCATCGGCGAGTCCACGCTGCGCCCCGACGGCACCCTGAAGGTCACCGGCGAGTTCGCCTACTCCTCCGACCTGTGGCACGAGGACATGCTGTGGGGCTTCACACTGCGCAGCCCGCACCCGCGCGCGCGGATCCGTCAGCGTCGACATCGCCCGAGGCGCTCGCCACCCCCGGCGTCACCGCCGTGCTGACCTACGACGACCTGCCGCGGCGCAAGAACTACGGCCTGGAGATCCAGGACCCGCCGGTGCTCGCCACGACAAGGTCCGCTACCACGGCGAGCCGGTGGCGCTCGTCGCCGCCGACCACCCGGAGACCGCCCGCCGCGCCGCCGCGAAGATCAGGGTCGACTACGAGGTCGCTCGACCCGTCGTCGACGAGGCGCGCCGCGACTGCGCCCGGCGCGCCGCTCGTGCACGAGGACCGCGCCGACCACCAGACGCACTACCCGGCAGCGGCAACGTCCTGCCGGCACGTCCGGATCCGGCGCGGCGACCGCGACGAGCGGCGCCGACGTCGTCGTCACCGGCGAGTACGAGGTCGGCATGCAGGACCAGGCCTTCCTCGGCCCGGAGTCCGGCCTCGCCGTGCCCGCCGAGGACGGCGGCGTCGACCTCTACATCGCCACCCAGTGGCTGCACGCCGACCTGCGCCAGATCGCCCCCGTCCTCGGCCTGCCCGAGACAAGGTCCGGATGACGCTGTCCGGCGTCGGCGGCGCGTTCGGCGGCCGCGAGGACCTGTCGATGCAGATCCACGCCTGCCTGCTGGCGCTGCGCACCGAACGCCGGTCAAGATCGTCTACAACCGCTTCGAGTCCTTCTTCGGCCACGTCCACCGCCACCCGGCGAAGATGCTCTTACGAGCACGGCGCCACCCGCGACGGCAAGCTCGTCTACGTGAAGGCCGAGATCGTGCTCGACGGCGGCGCGTACGCCTCCTCCTCCCCGGCCGTCGTCGGCAACGCCGCGTGCTTCGCGGTCGGCCCGTACGAGTGCGACAACGTCGACATCGAGGCCCTCGCGCTCTACACCAACAACCCGCCGTGCGGCGCGATGCGCGGCTTCGGCGCGGTCCAGGCGTGCTTCGCCTACGAGGCGCAGATGGACAGGCTCGCCGCGGCGCTCGGCATGGACCCGGTCGAGTTCCGGCAGCGCAACGCGATGGACGCAGGGCACGCTCATGCCCACCGGCCAGGTGGTCGACAGCCCGGCCCCGGTCGCCGAGCTGCTGCGCCGGGTGCTGGACGCCCCGCTGCCGCAGGACGCGACCGTCGGACGCCGACGTGCGCGCGCTGCCCGGCG
Source organism: uncultured Actinomycetota bacterium (assembly GCA_963797455.1). Taxonomy (GTDB): domain Bacteria; phylum Actinomycetota; class Actinomycetes; order Mycobacteriales; family Jatrophihabitantaceae; genus Jatrophihabitans. Next base: position 388,235 of record CAWCPK010000006.1, read on the forward strand.
GCCTGTCCAACACCACCCACGGCGAAGGCGTCGTGCGCGGTGTCGGCTACGCGGTCGGCATCAAGAACGTCGGCTTCTCCGAGGGCTTCGACGACTACTCCACCGCCCGCGTGCGCCTGGAGGTCATCGGCGGCGAGCCGGTCGCCACCGTCCACACCGCGATGGCCGAGGTCGGGCAGGGGCGGTGACCGTGCACGCGCAGATCGCCCGCACCGAGCTCGGCGTGGACGAGGTGACCACCAGCCGGCCGACACCAGGGTCGGCTGCGCGGGCTCGACGTCCGCCTCCCGGCAGACCTACTGCACCGGCGGCGCGGTGCACGCGGCGTGCGCTGCGGTGCGCGACCGGGTGCGCGAACTCGGGGCGAAGCGCGAGCTGCCGGACGGCGCTGCGCTGGCGGACGTCCTCGGGGACGAGGTGATCGACGAGACCCGCGAGTTCCGGCACCGGCCGACCGAGCCGTTCGACCGCGGACGGGCAGGGCGACGGCCACGTCCAGTACTCCTTCGCCGCGCACCGCGCCGTCGTCGAGGTCGACACCGAGCTCGGCCTGGTCAAGGTCGTCGAGCTGGCCTGCGCCCAGGACGTCGGCAAGGCGCTCAACCCGCTGTCGGTCGTCGGCCAGATCCAGGGCGGCACCACGCAGGGCCTCGGGCTCGCCGTGATGGAGGAGATCCAGGTCGCGCGCCGGCAAGGTCGCGCAACCCGTCCTTCACCGACTACCTGATCCCGACGATCCTCGACACGCCACCGATCCCCGTGGACGTCCTGGAACTCGCCGACCCGCACGCCCCGTACGGGCTGCGCGGCGTCGGCGAGGCGCCGACCCTCTCGTCCACCCCGGCGGTCGTCGCCGCCCTGCGGGCCGCGACCGGACGGCCGCTGACCCGGGTGCCGGTGCGGCCCGAAGACATCGTGGAGGCGTGACGTGGTGCAGCTGGGCGCGAACCGTTACGGAAAGGCCGAGGTCCGCGTGCTGCGGGTGTCGCGCGGCGCGGCGCCGGACGGCGGAGACCTGATCCGCGACCGCAGCGTCTCGACCAGCTTGTCCGGCGATCTCGCGGCCACCCACCTGACCGGAGACAACGCGAACGTCCGCGCCACCGACACGCAGAAGAACATCGTCAACGTGTTCGCGCAGCAGCTCGGCGACTGCGAGCCCGAGACGTTCGGCCTCGAGCTCGCCCGGCACCTGGTGGCCGGGCCGATCAGCCGGGCGCGGATCTCGATCGACGAGTACGGGTGGACGCGGATCGGCGCGCACCTGCACTCGTTCGCGCGCAGCGGCGACCTGACCCGGACGACCACGGTGATCCACGACGCGGCGGCGGGCACCAGCGTCGTCTCGGGCATCCGCGACCTCGTCGTCCTCAACACGACCGACTCGGAGTTCTGGGGCTTCCCGCGCGACGAGTACACGACCCTCGACGAGACCGAGGACCGGATCCTCGCCACCCAGGTCAGCGCGTTGTGGCGCTACCGCAGCGCGGAGGTCGAGTGGTCGGGCGCGTTCGCGCTCGCCCGCGCGGCGCTGCTCGAGGCGTTCGCCGGCACGTACAGCTACTCGCTGCAGCAGACGCTGTATGCGATCGGCACGAAGATCGTCGAGACCGTCCCGGACATCTGCGAGGTGCGGCTCGCGCTGCCGAACAAGCACCACTTCCTCGTCGACCTCTCGCCGTTCGGGGTGCCGAACGACGACGAGGTCTACTACGCCGCCGACCGTCCGTACGGCCTCATCGAGGGGACCGTACTCGCCGACGACGCCCCCGACCCCGGTCTCGCCTGGACGTGAATACCCCCTCCACCACATGCCGGTGTGGCGGAGCGGGTACTCATCGGCGCGAACTCACGCGCTTGGCGGCCTGAGCGATCAGCGCTTCGATGCGGTTGGCGACGTCGGCCGCGCTGTCGCCGAGGACGGTGACGAGGACGGTGGTGGCGTCGAGCCGCTGCGCGACCGCGGTAGGCGCGTGGACGACGGTTCGCGCCTCGACCGCCGGAGCCGTCACGAACGCGGTGCCGAACACCCGGTGCCCGCCGGTCATTCCGCCCCAGCTGCGCAGCGCCGGGTCGGTGAGGTCGACGAGCTGGCGCAGCACCGGACGCCCGGAGCGCAGCACGTCCCAGCGGATCGTGACAGCGCCCGGCCCCGCCTCGCCGGTGCGGCCGAGGACGACGAGTTCGCGCCAGGTGACCGCGGCATCCTCGGCGAGGTCGAGGTGCAGCGCGGCGTCGATGCGGCTGCCCGCGCAGACGATGAGCGGTCCCGGGTCGGCGTGCAGCGTCGCGCCGGCGCCGACGCGGGCGGTCGTCCGCAGCGCCGCGGGCGGACCGCCGCGCCCCTGCGCGACGCTCGCACCGGTGGCCCCGAGCCAGGCACGCGCGCCGGGCTCGAGGCGCAGGTCGAGACGCAGGTCGTCCCCGGCGAGCGGGCCGGCCGCCGTCCCCACCAGGCACAGCGCGCACTCGCCGTGCTCCGCGTGCGTCCGGCGCAGGGTCAGCGGCGGCTCGCAGTGCAGGTCGGCCAGCGCGCCGTCCGGACCGATCACGGCCGAGGTGTGCGCCCTCACCCGAGCGCGGCCAGCGTGCGCCGGACCCAGTCGGCGACCGCGCTCGCGCCCGGGTCCTGGGTCAGGGAGGTGAACAGCGTGGGCCGCCCGTCGCGTACCGCGGCCGCGTCGCGGCGCATGACCTCCAGGTCGGCGCCGACGAGCGGCGCGAGGTCGGTCTTGTTGATGACGAGCAGGTCGGAGCGGGTGACACCGGGCCCGCCCTTGCGCGGCACCTTGTCACCGCCGGCCACGTCGATCACGAAGATCTGCCGGTGCACGAGGCCGTAGGAGAACGTCGCGGTGAGGTTGTCGCCGCCGCTCTCGACGAGGACGAGGTCGATGCCGGGGTGCTCGGCCTCGAGCGCCTCGACCGCGTCCAGGTTCGGCGGTGATGTCGTCGCGGATCGCGGTGTGCGGGCACGCGCCGGTCTGCACCGCGCGGATGCGGTCGTCGGGCAGGACGCCTGCCCGGCGCAGGAAGTCGGCGTCCTCGGTCGTGTAGATGTCGTTGGTGACGACGCCGAGCGTGAGCTCTGCCGACAGCGTGCGGCACAGGGCGGCGACGAGCGCGGTCTTGCCGCTGCCGACCGGGCCGCCGACGCCGATCCGCGGCGCGCGGGCGTGCGGGGGCACGCCGGCGGGCGGCGGGGCGTGCTCGTGCGCGTGGACGTCGTTGTGCCGTGGCGCGTGCAGCCAGTCAGGACGCAAACAGACGCACCTCCCTCGTGAGCTGGAAATCGGCGAGCAGGTCGAGGGCGGGCGCGGCGTCGGCCGGCAGCGCCGGCCCCGGCGACTCGGCGCGGTCGATCTCGGCGGCCAGCTTGGCGAGCATGGCCTGCACGGCGAACGGGTCGAGGCCGAGCAGCCGGACCGCCGCGCCGGCCGGGACCGTGACGCTCCCTAGTGCCGCCGCGCGCGCCGCGAGATCGGACGTGCCTCCGGCTGCCGCCACCGCTGCGCCGAGCACGATCGGATGGTGCGGCGCCGGGGCCAGCCCCGTCCACGGCGGGTCGAAGTCCGCGAGCATCGAGCGCACCATCCGGCGCAGCCCGTTGCCGAGTTGCCGGGACGCCGCCCGCATCGCCTCCGAGGGCGTGCGGGCGTCGAGCTCCGCGTCGAGGTCTGCCCACTGCTGCACGAGAGCGCCCGGATACAGGTCGCACGCGGCGGCGGCGAACGCTGCCGCCACGCGCCCGGACGTGCGCAGCCGGCCCCGGCAGAACGCCGCGACGTCGGTGAGGTCGTGCACCAGGCCCGTCGCCACCGCGGGCTCCATCCCGCCGGAGTGGTCGTGCGCGCCGGCCGGCGAGCGCGCGTCGAGCAGCAACAGCAGCAGCGCGGACGACTCGGGAGGGGTGCGCATCAGACGCATCAGAAGAGGAAGTAGCGCTGGGCCATCGGCAGCTCGGTCACCGGGGCGGGCTCGATCAGCTCGCCGTCCACCCGCACCGCGAACGTCTCGCTGTCGACGTCGATCACCGGCAGCGCGGCGTTCTCCGGCAGGTCGGCCTTCGCCAGCCGGGAGACGTCGGCCGTCGCGAGGAGCGGACGGTCGGACTCCCATCGATCCGCGAGCCCCGCCTCGAGCGCCGCGGGCGACACGAACGAGCGGCCCAGCCGGGCGGGCAGCCCGCCGAACGCGCCGAACATCGGCCGCGGCAGCTGCGGCTGTGGCGTCGGGATGGACGCGTTGGCGTCGCCCATGTTCGCCCACGCGATCACCCCCGCCTTCAGCACGACGTGCGGACGGACGCCGAAGAAGGCCGGCTCCCACAGCACCAGATCGGCGAGCTTGCCCGCGGCGACGGAGCCGATCTCGCCGTCCAGCCCGTGCGCCACCGCCGGTGTGATCGTGTACTTCGCGACGTAGCGGCGCGCGCGCAGGTTGTCGGCCGCGCCGTCGCCGGGCAGCGGTCCGCGGCGCGCCTTCATCACGTGCGCGGTCTGCCAGGTCCGCATGATCGTCTCGCCGATCCGGCCCATCGCCTGCGAGTCCGAGCCGATCATCGAGATCGCGCCGAGGTCGTGCAGCACGTCCTCGGCCGCCATCGTCGACGGGCGGATCCGCGACTCGGCGAACGCGAGGTCCTCCGGGATCGACGGCTTGAGGTGGTGGCAGACCATCAGCATGTCGAGGTGCTCGTCGAGCGTGTTGCGGGTGTACGGGCGCGTCGGGTTCGTCGAGGACGGCAGCACGTTCGGGAACGACGCGACCTTGATGATGTCCGGCGCGTGCCCGCCGCCGGCCCCCTCGGTGTGGTACGTGTGGATCGGCCGCCCGGCGATCGCGGCAAGCGTCGACTCGAGGTAGCCCGCCTCGTTCAGCGTGTCGGTGTGGATCGCCACCTGCACGCCGGCGTCCTGCGCGACAGTCAGGCAGGCGTCGATCGCCGCGGGCGTGCTGCCCCAGTCCTCGTGCAACTTGAACCCGGCCGCGCCCGCGCGCAGCTGCTCCCACAGTCCCTCGGACGACACGGTGTTGCCCTTGCCGAGCAGCACCACGTTCACCGGCCACGCCGTCGTGGCGCGCAGCATCGCGTCGATCCAGAACCCGCCGGGGCTGACGGTGGTGGCCTTCGTCCCCTCGGCCGGACCCGTCCCGCCGCCGATCAGGGTCGTCATGCCGGCCGCGAGCGCCACCGGGATCTGCTGCGGCGCGATCATGTGCACGTGGCAGTCGACGCCGCCCGCGGTGAGGATCAGCCCGTTGCCGGCGAGCACCTCCGTCGACGGGCCGATCACCAGCGCGGGATCGACACCGTCCATGACGTCCGGGTTGCCGGCCTTGCCGAGCGCGACGATGCGCCCGTCACGGACGCCGACATCTGCCTTGATCACCCCCCAGTGGTCGAGGACGACGACGCCGGTGATGACGAGGTCGGGCGTCCCTTCCGCGCGGGTGGCGACCGCCTGGCCCATCGACTCGCGGATGACCTTGCCGCCGCCGAAGACCGCCTCGTCGCCGGGCGCCGGGGCGCTGAGGTCCGAGGTGACCTCGATCAGCAGGTCGGTGTCGGCCAGCCGGATGCGGTCGCCGGTCGTGGGGCCGTACAGCGCCGCGTAGCGGGCCCGGGATACGTCAGCCATCGTGGCGCAACCCAGGAACGACGCGCCGGCCGGCCAACCGCACCAGCGCCACGTGCATCGACATGCCCGGCTCGAAGCGCACCGACGTCCCGGCCGGGATGTCGAGCCGGAACCCCTCGGCGGCCGCGCGGTCGAAGGACAGCGCCGGGTTGGCCTGCGCGAAGTGGTAGTGCGAGCCGACCTGGATCGGCCGGTCGCCGGCGTTCTCGACGACCAGTTCGACGCGCTCGCGCCCGGCGTTGAGCGCGATCATCTCGTCCGGCGTGACGATCTCTCCGGGGATCCTCCGCTCCCCGTCGCCCCCGCGCGCGCTCGTCACGAGATCGGCCCGTGGACGGTGACGAGCTTCGTGCCGTCCGGGAAGGTCGCCTCGACCTGGACGGACTCGATCATCTCCGGCACCCCGGGCATGCACGTCCGCGCGGGTCAGCACCGAGCGCCCGGCCCCCATCAGCTCGGCCACCGTCCGTCCGTCCCGAGCGCCTTCGAGGACGAACGAGGTGATGATCGCGACGGCCTCCGGATAGTTGAGCTTGAGCCCCCGGCTGCGCCGGCGTTCGGCGACATCCGCGGCGAGGGTGATCAACAGCCGTTCCCGTTCGTGTTCGCTGAGCCGCATTCGCGAACGCTATTCCCAGGGCGTTTCAGCACCGTAAACCCGTGGTCCGTAGGGTCGAGGGCGTGAGTACGAGTACAACGAGATGGATCGAGCTGGCCGGCGCGGACAACGTCCGGGACCTCGGCGGGCTGCCGACGCTCGACGGGCGGGCGACCCGGCCACACCGCCTTATCAGGTCCGACAGCCTGCAGGACCTCACCGACGCGGATGTGCGCTACCTCGTCGACGACCTGCAGGTGCGGGCCGTCGCCGACCTGCGGACCGACGTCGAGGCGACGCTCGAGGGCCCCGGTCCGATGACCCGCGAGCCGCTCGTCCACGTGCGGCACCTCTCGCTGTTCCCCGAGTCGGGCCGCAACACCGACGCGGTGGCCGTCGACGACACCGACGGGCCGGTCGTCCTGCCGTGGCAGAACCGCGAGCGCGCGGAGAGCGAGGACGAGCGGCGGCGCGGCGCAGCGGGCGTCTACCTGACCTACCTCGTCGACCGGGCGGACTCGATCGTCGACGCGCTGCGCCTGATCGCCGGCACGGACGGCGCGACGATCGTCCACTGCGCCGCAGGCAAGGACCGCACCGGGGTGGTCGTCGCGTTCGCGCTTGCCGAGGTGGGCGTCGAGCGGGCGGCGATCGTCGAGGACTACGCGCTGAGCGCCGAGCGCGTCCAGGCGACGCTGACCCGGCTGGCCGGCCGGCGGACGTATGCGGCCGACATCTTGGCCGACGTCGACTTCGACAAGCACAAGCCCCGTCCCGCGACCATGCAGCGCGTGCTGGCGGCGATGGACGAGTCGCACGGCGGAGTGCCGGCCTGGTTGCGCGCGCACGGCTGGACCGAGGACGACGCGGCGGCGTTGCGCAGGCGCCTACTCGACTGAGGCCGCGGCGCGCCGGTCAGCGCTGGCTGATGCGGGCGAGACGCTGCTTGTGCGTGTTCATAGCCTTGCGCAGGACGTCCTCCGGCACCGGCGGCACCGGGAGATCCGAACCGGCGCGCAGGCCGTCGAGCAGCATCGGCAGGTAGCGCCGCCACAGGTCAGGGGCGACGTCGCTCGTGACGTCCGCGACGGTGCACAGCATCAACACGACGATGCCGATGTCGGTCGCTTCGACGTCGTGTCTGACCGTGCCGGCGTGCTTCGCGCGCTGGACCATGAGGTTCAGCGGCCCGCTGATCCGCTCGTTGATCCGGTCCATCTGCTCGGGGTCGTGCACGCCCATGAGCACCTCGCGCAGGCCCCGGTCCGCCGTCTGCATCTCGGCGGCGCCCTCGAGGAACGCGACGATGCCGCCCCACGGGTCGTCGCCCTCGGCGGCGCGGTCGGCGAGGGCGATGACCTGGTCGACCGCCTCGGCGAAGATCGCCTGCGCGAGTTCGTACTTGTTGGCGAAGTGCCGGTACGCCGTGCCGACGCCGAGTCCGGCGTGATGGGCGACGTCGTCGAGGCTGGCTTCGAGGCCGCGTTCGGCGAACACCTCGCGCGCTGCCTGCACGAGCAGTGCCCTGTTGCGGGCGGCGTCCTTGCGCAGCGGGCGGGAGGTCGGCTCGTCCACCTGGGTCATCGCCGACCTCCCATCCACTGCATCGCGCTCAGAGTACGACAGCACCGCTCGTCTCCGGGTCCGGCTGCGGGATGCCCGGCCGCAGGACGGCCGCGGTGACAATCGCGCCGAGTGCGAAGATCGCGGCGGCCCACCAGAACGCGGTGGTGTAGCTGTGGATCGCCGCGTTGGCCTCGAGCAGCCGGACCCCGACCGGGCTCGTCGCCTGAGCGATGTGCGAGGCGGCGTAGGTCGACGCGGCGGTGGCCGCGATCGTGTTCAGCAGTGCGGTGCCGACCGAGCCACCGACCTGCTGCATGGTGTTGACGGTCGCCGACGCGACGCCGGAGTCGCTGGCGTCGACACCCAGCGTCGCCAGGCTGAAGCCCGGCGCGAAGACGAGGCCCAGGCCCACGCCGAGCAGGATCGTCGCGGGCAACACGTGTGCCGCGTAGGAACTGGTCAGGCCGAGGTCGGTGAGCAGGTACATGCCCACCGCGCCGAACACCATCCCGACCGGGATCAGCACCCGTGAACTCACCCGCGTCACCAGCAGCGTGCTCGCCACCGACGCGACGACGATCAGGCTGCCGGTCATCGGCAGGAAGGCGACGCCGGTGCGCACCGCGCTGTAGCCCATCGAGGTCTGCAGGTAGTAGGTGAGGAACAGGAACACCGCGAACAGGCCCGCAGCCGAGGCGAACATCGCGAGGAACGCGCCACCGCGGTTGCGGTCGAGGACGATCCGCATCGGCAGCAGCGGCTGCTCGACGCGGAACTGGAGGTAGACGAACACGCTCAGCAGGACGCCCGCGGCGACCAGCGAGCCGATCGTGACGCCGTTGCCCCACCCGGCCGTCTCGGCGTGCGAGAAGCCGTAGACCAGCGCGAACAACCCTGCCGAGACGACGAACGTGCCGGGCAGGTCCAGCTTCGCGCGGTGCGCGGCCTTGCTGTGCTCGAGAAGCAGGAACCCGCCGACGAGCGCGATCGCGGCGAAGATGAGGTTGACGAACATCGTCCAGCGCCAGTTGGCGTACTCGGTGAGGAAGCCGCCGAGCAGCAGGCCGATGGAGGCGCCGGCGCCCGCGATCGCGCCGAAGATACCGAAGGCCTTGCCGCGCTCCTCCGGTTCGGTGAAGGTGGTCGTCAGCAGGGAGAGGATCGCCGGTGCGAGCAGTGCGGCGAACACGCCCTGCACGGCACGGGCACCGATCAGCATGCCGACGTTGACGGCCGCGCCGCCGACGGCGGAGGCGAGCGCGAAGCCGATGATGCCGACGATGAAGACCCACTTGCGTCCGACGACATCGGCGATCCGGCCGCCGATCAGCAGCAGTGAGCCGAACGCCAGCGCGTAGGCCGTGACGATCCACTGGCGCGCGTTGTCGGAGAAGGCGAGGTCGGTCTGTGCGGTGGGCAGCGCGATGTTCACGACGGTGGCATCGAGGGCCACCATCAGCTGGGCGATGCCGAGGATGGCGAGGATCCACCAGCGCTTGGTGTGGCTGGTCCCCGCCGCCGAGGAAGCCGCGCGGGTGGGCGACTTCTGCAAGGTGGTGGTCATAAGGAACTCCCGGGTCACTTACCGGAGACGTGCTCTCCGGTTCGGGATTACCTTACAAGGCATCCGGAGCCCGTGGCTCCACTTTCTTCGAGACGTCCGCCACATCTGTCGATGAAAGCGCTTTGGGCGTAGCCTCCCGAGCCAGCTGGTCATGCGAGCAAAGGAGCCAAAATGCGCAATGGGGCGCTCACGGTCATCGGCGCGGCTGCACTCGTCGCCGTCGGCAGCTTGGTCACCGCGCCGAGCGCGCTCGCCGCGGAGAGCGGGCGGGTCATCACCCTCGCGGGCGATCTGCAGAGCGAACTCGGGTGTCCGGGTGACTGGACGCCGTCCTGCCCGCAGTCCGAGCTCGCGCCAGGCCGGGCCGAGCACCTACGCCGCGCAGTTCGATCTGCCGGCCGGCTCGTACCAGTTCAAGGTCACCGTCAACGGCAGCTGGGACGAGAACTACGGCGCCGACGGCGTGCTGGACGGCGCCAATATCCCGCTTGTGATCGCAGGGCCCGGCGAGCCTCGACTTCGCCTACGACGACGTCACGCCACCGGGTCGTCCGTCGCGCCGACCGATCTACCCGGCCCGGCCACGCGGGCCGACGCGCGCGCTCGCCGGCAACTCGCTGCGCCAGCCGCTGACCCGCGAGCAGTTCTACTTCGTGATGCCCGACCGGTTCGCCAACGGCGACCCGTCCAACGACCGGGGCGGGCTACGCGGTGGCCGGCTGGTCACCGGCTACGACCCGACGCGACAAGGGCTTCTACCACGGCGGCGACCTCAAGGGGCTGATCAGCAAGCTCGACTACATCAAGGGCCTCGGCACCACCGCCATCTGGCTGACGCCCTCGTTCGTCAACAAGCCCGTGCAGGGCGCCGCCCGGACAGGAGACGGCCGGCTACCACGGCTACTGGATCACCGACTTCACCCAGGTCGACCCGCACCTCGGCACCAACGCCGACCTGGAGAAGCTGATCGCAAGGCCGCACACGCCAAGGGCATGAAGGTCTTCTTCGACGTCATCACCAACCACACCGCCGACGTCATCGACTACGCCGCAGAAGCCAGTACAGCTACATCTCCAAGGCCGCACTGCCCGTACAAGACCGCGGACGGCACGCCGTTCGACGACCGCGACTACGTCGAACCAGCCGTTCCCGCCGATGGACGCGAGTTCCTTCCCGTACACCCCGGTGTTCGACAAGCCGGCCGACGCGACGGCGAAGGTGCCGGCCTGGCTGAACGACCCGACGATGTACCACAACCGCGGCGACTCGACCTTCGCCGGCGAGTCCGCGACGTACGGCGACTTCTCCGGCCTCGACGACCTGTGGACCGAGCGTCCCGAGGTCGCTGCACGGCATGGAGAAGATCTACCGGGCCTGGGTCGACTTCGGCATCGACGGCTTCCGCATCGACACCGTCAAGCACGTCAACATGGAGTTCTGGCAGCAGTTCTCGCCCGCGATGCTCGACGAGGCGCACCGCACGGCACGAGCAAGTTCTTCATGTTCGGCGAGGTGTACGACGCCGACCCGGCGTTCCAGTCGCATCTACTCGACCAGGGCGAAGCTGCCCGCCACGCTCGACTTCGGCTTCCAGCAGAACGCCGTCGCCGTGGCGAACGGCGGCGCCACGACGTACCTGTCGCAAGCTCTACGCGGCGACGACTACTACACCGACACCGACTCCAACGCCTACGAGCTGCCGACCTTCCTCGGCAACCACGACATGGGCCGCATCGGCAGGTTCGTCGAAGCGGCGTCGGCTGCCGCGCGGACGAGTTCGCGCACGCGCTGATGTTCACGCTGCGCGGCCAGCCGGTCGTCTACTACGGCGACGAGCAGGGCTTCATCGGCGCCGGCGGCGACAAGGACGCCCGGCAGGACATGTTCGCCAGCCAGGTCGCGAGCTACAACGACGACCCGATGATCGGCGGGCCCGACCGGCTCGCATGGACCGCTACGACACCGCACGCGACCGATGTACCGCTACATCCGCGGGCTGTCGCAGCTGCGCAAGGCCAACCCGGCGCTGGCCGACGGCGCGCAGACCACCCGCTACGCGAGCGACAGCGCCGGGATCTTCGCGGTCAGCCGGGTCGACGCGGCAGCAGCAGCGTCGAGTACCTCGTCGTCGCGAACAACGCCGACACGGCCAAGACCGCGACGTTCGACACGTACACGCCGCGCACGTCGTTCTCCGCGATCTTCGGCAGGCACGGCGGCGTCGTGTCGTCGAGGACGGGCAGGTCACGGTCACCGTGCCGCCGCTGGCGGTCGAGGTGCTGCAAGCGCACGGCGCACCGTCCCGGAGCAGCGACGGCGCCCGCGGTCTACCTCGCGAGCCCGTCCGCCGGCGGCGTGCTCGCCGACCGCGCCGAGATCCGCGCCGCGGTCCCGGCGAACACGCCGGTGCAGGTGTCGTTCGCGTTCCGTCCGGTCGGTACGACGGACTGGCAGCCGCTCGGCACCGACGACAACGCGCCCGTACCGCGTGTTCCACGACGTGAGCGGTCTGCGCGAAGGGCACGCTGCGTCGAGTACCGCGCGGTCGCTGAAGGACAACGCCGGGCACACTGTCCTCGGCCAGCTCGACCTACGGCGTCGTCGGCGACGCGCCGAAGCCGAGCGGCGGTGGCGTCGGCGACGTGACGCAGCCCGTCGTCCGTCAGCGTGCCCGGCACGATCAACAGCGAGATGGGCTGCGGCGGCGACTGGGACCCGGCGTGCCCGCAGGCCCAGCTGACCCTCGACGCCAACGACAAGATCTGGAAGGGCACGTACGATGCTGCCGGCCGGCACGTACTCGTACAAGGTGGCGATCAACAAGACATGGGACGAGAACTACGGCGCCGGCGGCGTGCCGAACGGGGCGAACATCGACCTGACCTCGGACGGCACGACGCCGATCACCTTCTACTACGACCATCGCACGCACTTCGTCACCTCGACCGCGCAGGGGCCGATCGTCGTGGCCGCCGGATCGTTCCAGTCGGAGATGGGCTGTGCGGCCGACTGGGATCCGGCGTGCATGCGGTCGTGGTTGCAGGACCCGGACGGCGACGGCACGTACACGCTGTCGACGACGCAGATCCCGCCCGGCACGTACGACATGAAGGTCGCACTCGACCGTACGTGGGACGTGAACTACGGCGCGGGCGGCGTGCCGGGCGGCGCGAACATCCCGTTCACCGTGCCCGACGTCCGCCGGTGTGATCACCACGTTCAGCTTCGACGGGACGTCGCATGTCCTGACCGTGACGACCTCGGCGCCGGGGTCGAAGCCGGACCTGTCGGTCGCGGCGGCGTACTGGATCGACCCCCGGACGGTCGCCTACCCGGTGAACCGGCTGCCGGGCGGCGTCGATCCGGCGTGGCTGCGGTTCCGGCTGCACTGGGGTTCGACTGGCCGTGGACGCGACCGGGCTAGGCGGCAGCTTCGCCTCGGTCGCGCTCGTGCCGGGTGGCCCGGACGGGTATCTGGCGCTGCGCCTCGACGCGGAGACCGCTCGGCACCGCAGGGCGATCCTCGCCGGCCCGATGGTCGCGATCGGTGTGTATGACGACGCCGATCGGCTCATCGACGCCACCAGCGTGCAGGCGCCGTGATCCGCGCGTGATTTCCGATCAGCAGTGGGTGTGCGCGCCGGCGCGCCATACCACGGCCAGCCGGGTCGCGGCGGTGGACGGCGCCCAGTGGCCGGCGCGCGGCCCCGTCGTGTGGCTGCCGGAGGACACCGTGCACGACGGGTGCCGGTGAAGTGCGGGCGTCGTGAGCACGGTGGCCCTCGCGCCGGGCATCGGGTGATACCTACCGACGTCGTGCACAGCCAGCGTGCCCCGGACGGTCGCCGCGGCGCCGACGGCCAGCACGTCCCGGGTGCCCTTCGCGACGTCAATGACAAGCCGGGCCTTCGCGCCCTGCGTGTAGGTGCCGGTGATGTGCAGCGTGCCGGTGCCGGTGCCCGCCGGCCGCACGACGCCGGCGCCGTTCACCACGCCCGCGCGCAACGTGCCGGTGCCTTCCAGCACACCACCGGACAGCGTGATCGTGTGGCCAGAGTTGTCGCGCGCGAGTGTCGCGCCGGTGGCGACGTCGGTGACGCCGGCCGTCTGGGTGTACGCGCCGTAGACCACGAACGTCCCGCTCTTGACGGTCACGGCACCACGGTTGGTGAACGGTCCGGAGCCGGTGCGGACCACGGTCGCGCCCGCGCCGGGGTTGACGGTAAGCGTGCCGGTGTTGACGAGCGTGCCCGCGTAGATGTCGACGAAGTTCCTGACGGTCGTCGACGATGCGAGAGTCAGTGTCGACTGTCCGAGGTTGAAGATGTCGTGCGTCGCGCTTGTCCCGCCGGTGATCGTGGTGTGCGACTTGAGTGCCAGCGTGCTGGGCGTGCCGCCGCCGTTCACGTTCGAGAGGTACTTCTGGTCGGTGCCGCTGACGGTCGTGCCGGCGCCGGTCGCGAGCGTCACCGCACCCGACACCGACCCACCGGTCCAGCCCACAGCGCCCGTGCCGCCGAACGTCGCCGTCCCGTCGAGCGAGCCGTGCGGGGCGAGGTTCAGCACGGTTGCGCTGCCGACCGTGATCGTCTGGCCGACTGTGGTGGGGTCGGCCACGACGAGCGTCCCGCCCCCGCTCACGGTGGTCGAGGTCAGCGCGCCGCGCGCCCCGCCGCTCAGCTGCAGCGTTCGTCCCCCGGCGATTGACGTGCTGCCGCCGGTCGCGGCGTAGGCGACGCCGTCCAGCACGACCGGGTCGGTCGACGAGCCGGCAGGGACGGTGACCTGGCCGCCGTCGTTGACGATGCGGTTCGGGTCGATGCAGCAACTGAGATGCGTGAACTGGGTGCCCGGCGCGAGCCGCAAGGCGCCGTCCGACCCGTTGACGAGCTTCGCCGGATTGGCCATCAGGATGCTCGCGCCCTGCTCGACCGTGATCGTGCCGTGGTTGGTGAGCGTCGACGCAGCGTTGCTCGACAGCGCGTCCGTGCCGGACAGCACGCGCTTGCCGTTGCCGTTGTGCACGCCGGACGCGTGCACGGTCATGGTGTGCGCGATGGTCAGGTTGCCCTCGACGGTGCCGCCGGTCCAGTCGAACTCGCCGGCGCCGGCAAGTGTCGCGGTGCCGCCCAGCTGCGCGCCCGCGTCGACGTCGAGCCCCCCAAGTTCGAGGTGGAACCCGCTGCCGATGTTCTGGGTGCCCGCCAGCTTGGCCTTCGCGCCGTTCTTGATCAGCCAGCTGCCGGTCCCGGAGTAGGTGGCGCCCGCGCCGGCGCTCAGCGGCGCGATTTCAGTGACCAGCCGGCCGCCCGCCGACGCGGACAGCGTCGCGTTCTGGTCGACCTCGACCCCGTGCACGATGAAATCGGCGGCGGAGACCTCGAGGGTGCCGTCGTTGACGATCTTCGCGGGGTTGGTGCAGCACGCGAGGTCCTGCACCGCGTTGGCGCCGCTAGAGATCAGGGTGCCACCGGACAGGACGTGCAGCACCCTGGCGCCGTCGGCGTCGGTGATGATGCGGAACCCGCCCTGGTTCGACGCGCCGGAGTCCGCGACGGCGGACAGGGTCAGCGTGCCCGCGACGTCGAGGTTCTGCGCGAGCACGTTGAGCTTGCTGTTCGTGCCCGAGATCGTCCCAGCAGCGCCGGCCGCGATCGTGGTCGGCGTGTTCAGCGAACCCCCGTTCCAGGAGAACGAACCGGTGACCGTGATCAGGCCGGTGTTGACACTCGCCGATCCGCAGCCGGAGTTCGGCCCGGACGAGAGCGAGAGGCTCGCCAGGGACACCGTGGGTACGGCGTCGACGTGCGCGGTGCAGTGGCTGAGGTCGGGCGGGGCGATGGTTACCGAGTCTCCATCGCCGGGCACCCCGCCGGGTGACCAGTTGTGCGCGTCGGTCCAGGAATGGTTGTCACCGCCGGAACCCTGCGCGCTGCCGATCCAGGTGTAGGACGTGCTGGACGCGTACGCCGGCACGGCGGCCCAGGACAGGACGAGCGCCACGGCGGCGGCGAGAATGGTCGTGTGACGGTGGCGCATCGAATCCCCCAGGGTGTGCAGCTGCCAACCCGATGAGCATGCGAGGCAGCTGCGGATACGACATCCCACATCTGCGCCAACGTTGCGCAGGACGCTCCCCAGGCCCGAAAGCGGCGGTTACCTTTCGCAGGCACCGCAAGCACACGAGGGGGAGATCATCATGAGCAGCAACAGCGACCGCGCGATCGGGATCCGCGCTCGACGAATCGTCGCACTCATCGCCACGATCGCGGCCGCCACGTTCGGCCTGGCGACGCCGGCCTTCGCGGGCGGAGGACCGGCCGCTCCGGGCCTCGTCCGCTACGCCGTCGCGAAGCAGCTGTGCGGGCGTCCGGTGGCCGGGCGCATGAGCTGTGACGCTATGAAGCTGGTGCCGTCGACGAAGGAGGCGCGCGGCGCGAAGGCCTACGTCGCACCGGCGTACAGCACCGGGCCGAAGGGCGGCTTCACGCCCGCTGATCTCGCGAGCGCATACGGCTACAACGCCGCGACGTCGACCAATCAGACGGTGGCGATCGTCGACGCCTACGACAACCCGCACGCGCTGAGCGACCTGAACGCATTCGACGCGCACTTCGGCCTGCCGGCCGAGACGTCGACGTCGTTCCGCAAGGTGAACCAGAACGGGGCGGCGGCGCCGCTGCCGAGCGCCAATGCCGGCTGGGCGGGAGAGATCGCGCTGGACATCGAAGCCGTCCGCGCAGTGTGCAATCACTGCAAGATCCTGCTCGTCGAGGGCAACGCGCCGACCGCGGCGAACCTCGCGGCCGCGGTCAACACCGCAGTCCGGCTCGGCGCGACCGAGGTCAGCAACTCCTACGGCGCCCCCGAGGACCCGAACGCCGCCGCGTCCGTCCAGGCGGCGTACGACCACCCCGGTGTCGTGATCACCGCCTCCACCGGCGACCACGGCTGGTACGGCTGGGACTGGGCGAACGAGGGCAGCGACGGCGCCTCCGACAACGCGCCGAGCACGCCCGCCTCCTATCCGTCCGTCGTCGCGGTGGCCGGCACCGCGCTCGCGTTGAATCCGGACGGCACCCGGCAGGAGGAGGACGTCTGGAACGAGAATGGTCCGGACGACGAGAACGGGCTGTTCCTCGGTTACTGGTGGGGCGCGCAGGGAGCGTCCGGCGGCGGCTGCAGCACGCTGTACGCCGCGCCGTCCTGGCAGGCAAACGCCGCCGGCTACGCGAACACCGGGTGCGCCGGCAAGCGGGTGACGGGCGACGTCGCTGCGCTGGCCGACCCGTACACCGGCTTCGACGTCTACGACAGCTACGGCTCCGGCGGCTGGGTGACCACCGGCGGGACGTCGCTCGCGTCGCCGCTCGTCGCCGCCATGTGGGCCCTCGCCGGCGGCTCGGGCGGCGTGAAGTACCCGGCGCAGTCGCTCTACGACAACCTGCGCTTCCGGGCGGGTTCCATCTCCGACGTGACGGTCGGCGGGAACGCGTTCTGCGCAGGGGACTCGGCGGCCAACTGCTCGGCGGCACTGGCCGCGCAGACCGACCCGCCGACCGGCAACCCGAACAACCTCGAGAACGGAAACTCGTTCTACCCGAACGGCTGGGCCGGCCTGCTCGACTGCGGCTACAACTACGACGGCAGCGAGGGCACGCGGGCCGCGAACACGCAGTGCAACGCGGTGCCGGGCTACGACGGTGCCTCCGGCGTCGGGGCCCCGCACGCGCTCACGCTGTTCAAACCGACCCGTCCGACGATCGCGCTCGCCCGGCCGGCCGTCCTCAAGTTGAAGGCTGCACAGACGTGGTCAGCGACCAACTTCGCGGACCCGGCGCCGGGTGCCGCCGCGACCGGCTACGCGTGGAGCTGGGGGGACGGCACGACGAGTTCGTCGGCGAGCACCTCGACCACGCACACGTTCACGAGCGCCGGCAGCCACAAGGTGACCGTCAGGGTGACCGACAACTACGGACAGACCGGCACGGCATCGGTCACCATCACCGTCGGCGTGCCGCCGACCGCCTTGATCAGCGGCCCGACCAGGATCCGGGTCGGATCGAAGGTCACCTGGAGCTCGCGCAAGAGTGTCGACAGGAACACCGGGGGCGTGATCGCCGGCCGGGTGTGGAAGCTCGGCACCCGCAAGCTGGGCAACAGCACGAAGTGGTCGCACCGGTTCACCACGACCGGCAGGCGCACGCTGACACTCACCGTCACCGACAGCGCCGGGCTGCGCCGCAGCAAGTCGATCAGGATCACCGTGACGCGCTGAGCGCAGCGGTGCGGCGGCACCGGGCCGCCGCACCGCTTCAGCGCGTCGCCGCGCCGCGGGCGTGTCATGATCGGCAGCGTGCTGGTTGGACGTGGCGAGCAGTTCGCCCGGCTTGCCGACGCGCTGGCCGACGGCATCCCCGCGGTCGTGTTCGGCGAGGCCGGAGTCGGCAAGACCACGCTGTTGCGCGCCGCCGCCACCGCGAGTGGCAGGCGGGTGCTCGAGGGCGGCGCACTGTCCACGCTGTCCTGGCTGGAGTACCTCGCCCTGGAGCGGGCGCTGGGCCGGCGCGTCGCCGCGGGCGACGAGACCGCCGTCGCTGTCGACGTGGAGTCGGCAGTCGCCGACGGCGTCCTGGTTCTCGACGATCTGCAGTGGGCCGCTTCGCCGACGCTAGCCGCTGTCGAACTGCTGGCCGGACGCGTCGGGCTCCTCGCGGGGATCCGGCGCGGCGACGCGGGCGCAGACGCTGCGTTGGATCGACTCCGCGACGCGGGGTTCATCGATGTCGAGTTGCGCTGCCTGCCCGACGGCGACGCGGGCACCCTGCTTCGGCAGCTGCGGCCTGATCTCGGGTCGGCTGGAGAGGCGCGGCTGATCGCGCGCACCGGCGGCAACCCGCTGCTGCTGCGCGAGCTGGCCGCGACCGGTGAGCCGTCCCCTTCCCTGCGCCTCGCGCTGGCCGCCCGGCTGCGCCGCCTCGACGAGACGGGCCGCGAGGCGTTCGGCGTCCTCGCACTCGCCGGCCGCCCGGTAGTCGTCGAAGCGCTCGGCGCCGCCGGAGCGAAGAGCCTGCTCGCGGCCGACCTCGCCCTTACCGCACCGGACGGACGCATCGAGATCCGGCACGCGCTGCTCGGGGAGGTGGCGGTCGAGGAGATGGCCGACGACGAGCGGCGCCGGCTGCACGCGATCATCGCACGCAGCGTCGACGACGACGGCGAGGCGGCGCGTCACCACGCCCTGGCGGGGGAGCGGGCCGCCGCACATGCCGCGGCGATGCGGGCCGCCGCGGCGGCGCAGCGCCCCGGCGAGCGGGCGCGGCACCTCGCGGTCGCCGCGTCGTGCGCCGACGGTCCGCAGGCCGACGAGTTGCGCCTCGAAGCGGCGTGGGCGCTCGAGGACGTGCACGACTGGCCGGCGTTGTCGACGATCCTCGAGCAGCTGGGGACAAGCGAGCCGGCGGTCCGGGCGACTGCGGATCTGATCCGGGCCCGAGCCGCATGGCGGGCAGGCGACCTCGACGGGCTTCGTGACTCCCTGAGGGACGGGCTGGCGCTCGTGGGCGGCACAGGCAGCGACGTGGAGGTGCGGCTGCGGATCGAACAGAGCCGGGTCCCGATCTTCATCGACAGCGATGCGGTCGAGGGGGTGCGCAGCACGACCGAGGCGCTCCAACTGGCCCGTGCTGCGCAGGTCGACGTACCGCGCGCGGAGTACCTGCACGGCACTGCGCTCTACTCCGCACAGCAGCCGGGCGCGGCGGAGGCGTTGGCGCACGCAGTGGCGGCCGCCCGCGCAACCGGCGACATCGGCACCGCCATGCTCGCGGCGAACAACCTCATCGCACTCCACGAGTCGATGGGTGATCCGCGCGTGGCCCGGCAGGTGGCCGGCGAGTACGCCGAGTACGCCGAGCAGCTCGGTCTCGGCGTGTGGGCGCGGTCGTTCCGCAACGCGCTCAGCAATCTGGACTTCCACGCCGGCAACTACGCCGCCGTGCTCGCGGCGGCCGACGAGCTACTCGACCTGCCGCTCGAAGCTCGCACGAAGGAGGGCCTGACCGAGCAACTCTGCCTGGCGCTCGTCGACCTCGGTCGGATCGACGAGGCGCTGCGGCGGATCAGTGCCGAACCCGACCGACCAGGTGACTGGACCTGGCACCGGCAGGTCACGTGGGTGCGCACCGAGGCGGCCCTGTGGGGCGGCCAGCCGCAGCGCGCACTCGAACACGCTGAGGAGGTCCTGACGGGTCCGGCCGGCGACCTGAACACAGTCTTCGCGCACGTGTCGCGCGCCTGGGCGCTGTTCGACCTCGGTCGCGACCCGGGGCCGCCGCTCGCCGCGGACTACCCAGCGATGCTGGCCGCCATCCCGCACGAGGTCGCGGGGGTGTGTCTGTTGTATGCGGGCGACGCGGCCGAGGCGGTGCGCGCCTTCGATCGAGCGAGCGCGCTGTGGTCGGCCTACCACCGCCGCGGCGAGCTGCGGTGCCGCTGGGCCGCCGGCGAGGCGGCCCGCCGGGCCGGCGCGGCCGACGCCGTCGACCGGCTCGTCGACGCCGAACGGCGGGCCGAGGAGTGCAGCATGGTGGCGCTGCTCGGGCGGATCCACCGCTCGCTGCGCGCGGCGGGGGTGCGCCGGTCCGCGCCTCGCGGCCGCCGCGACGCGCACCTGCTGAGTCCGCGCGAGCAGGAGGTGCTGCACATGGTCGGCGAGGGCCTCACCAATGTGGAGATCGCGGGCCGGCTCGGGGTCTCGCGGCACACCGTCGTCTCGCAGATCGCATCGGCGTCGGCGAAGCTCGGCGCCAGCAGCCGCGGGCACGCCGCGACGCTGGCCGAACGGCTGGATTCGGTTTGACGACGGCGCGCTTCGTCGTGCTCGAGCAGGCCACTTCCGCCGCTGTGCGGGCCGCGGTCGCGGAACTCGCCGCCGACGGCGCGACGGTCGTGTCCGGCTGGCGGCCTCCGCGTGGCGGCTGTCCGGCCGTGTGCGTCGGCCGCGTCGCCACGGTCGATGACGCGGCGCACGCCGTGCTGGCAGCCGTCGCCGGCGCCCGGCTGGCTGTCGAGGCCGACGCGCCGCGCGACGTCGTTGATCAGCTGTGCGACGACCTGCGCCGGATCGGGGAGCTGGACCACCGGATCGGGCCGTCCGGTGCCGCGACCCTGACCGACGACGAGCGGTCACTTCTCGCGCTGCTCCTGGCCGGCGCCACGCTGGGCGAGGCGGCGCGCACACTGCACATCTCGCGGCGTAGCGTGGACCGCCGACTGGCGGCTGCCCGTTCCGCGCTCGGCGTGCAGACGACCGCGGAGGCCCTGAGACTCGCGGCCCGCCTCGGCATCACCCCACCACCTCGGTGACACGTGATGCCGGCACCGCAGATAGTGGACGCCTGGAATGTCCGACTCCCGGCAGGTCGGGACTTCAGTCCCTGTCCCGCCGCCGCTTGCGGCCGATAGGTACCTAAGAGGACTGACGAGTGCAGCGCGGGATCTTGCTGCAGCTCGACGTGCCGGGGTCAAAGGAAGGACGTAGACGCGTGGCCAGGCCCGTGACCGTGCTTGTCCTGACCCCGAGCATCGGCGGCTTCTACTTCGGCGAGCTTCTTTCCGGCATCGGTCGGGAGGTCACGGCGGCGGGCGGCCGGCTCGTGCTCGTCCAGACGGACGGCGGCGAGGTCGCGGGCGGATCGAACCCGATCGCCGGGCCGGTGGCGTGGTCGCACATCGACGGAGTCGTCGCAGTCACCACGGCCGTTCCCTCCTCGTATCTGCAGGGCCTGCGCGATGCTGGCAAGCCGATCGTCCTGGTCAGCGCGCGGTTGCGGGACTTCGCAGCACCGACCGCGGTGCCGGACAACCAAGGGGGCACCCGCGCGGCGGTGGAACACCTCATCGGCCACGGTCACACCCGTATCGGGTTCGTCGGGAACCTTGCCCAGCCCGACGTCCGCGACCGCTACGCCGGGTACCGGCAGGCGCTCGAGACGCATGATCTGCAGGCTGATCCGCTGCTGTTGTTCCGTACGTCGGACAACGAGTGGGACGGAGGCGCGACTGCGGCTCGCGACGTGCTGCAGTCAGCCGTTCCGCCCACCGCCTTGATGATCGCCACGGATCGCAACGCGATCGGCCTGATGCGGGCGTTGACCCAGGCGGGATGGGTCCTACCGCGCGACCTGGCGGTGATCGGGTTCGACAACATCGAAGCGGCGGCGTTCAGCAGCCCGACGCTGTCGAGCGTGAGCCAGAGATTCGACGACGTCGGCGCGCTTGCGGGTCAGCTCCTTCTCACCCGGATCGGCGGCAAGGACGTCGCCCGTACCCCACACGTGTTGGCGAGCGCGCAGGTCGAGCTGCGCGGGTCGTGCGGATGTGCCGTCGATGCCCTCGGTAACGGCAGCGCGGACGACCGTCCGAGCCACGCGTCGGCAGCGGAGCTGCGCACCGCGCTCACGGAGGCACTGCAGACGATGTTGCAGACCGGTGACGGTGCGGTCGACTGCCACACACGCGAAGCCGTCCTGGCAGCGATCGACCGGGCCGACACTCTGCTGGCGAGCCGCCGCGACCCGGCGGCTGCGGAGATCAGGGCTCTGTCGGACGCGCTGCGCGACCTCACCTCGCGACCCGACGTCCTGCGGCGGGTCATCCGGGAGCTGACCCGATACCTGCGAGACGTCGGCGCGGTCGAAGGCACGGTCCCCGGCCGGCTCGAGTTGCTGACAACCGCGTTGTCGCAACTGCAGTCGGCCACACTGCACCGACAGGCCGAACTCACCGAGGCCGCGCTCGAGGAGCAGTTCGCGGTCGACGCGGCACTGCTCGGCGCCGGAGGCCGCGATCCGTGCCGGCTCGGCTGGCTGGCCGGCACCCACGTCCGAACTGGAGTCCTTGCGCTGTGGGAGGAGTCCTCGACGTCCGGCGGCCGGCTGCACGTAGCGGGTGCCTACGACGCGGACGGCTTCCTGCCCGACCTGCTCGGCACGACCGTCTCGCCCGAGGAGTTTCCTCCGACGTCCTTGATCGAAGCGGCCCGGATCTCCGAGCGGCGGGCGTGCATCGTCGTGCCGGTATCCAGCAATGGCCGTGACTGGGGGCTGCTCGCGGTCATCGGTGAGGTCCGACCGACCACCCTCGAGCCCTACCGCCACTGGGCATCCCAGCTCAGCGCCTACCTCGAGCAGCAGACGCTGCAAGAAGCGGTGCGCGCCAACGAGGAACGCTATTCGCTGGCCAGCCAGGCGACGAACGACGGGCTGTGGGAGTGGAACGTCCGCAACGGCGACGTCTTCATGTCCGAGCGCTGCTGCTCGTTGCTGGGTCTCGAGGCCCAACCCGAGGTCGATCGTCTGGCCGTCTGGGAGGCTCGGGTGCATCCGGACGACCGTGCCGAGATGCGCCGCTGCCTCGGCGCGGTGGCGATCGGCCAGGAGCAGACCGGCACCTGTGACTACCGGGTGCGCGGCGCGGACGGCGAGTACCGGTGGGTGCTCTGCAAAGCGATCGGAGTCGCCTCGCTCGGCGGCCCGGTGGCGCGCGTCGTCGGCTCCATGTCGGACATCCACGAGCAGCGCTGCCTTGAGGACCAGCTGCGGCAGAACGCGCTGCACGACGAGCTGACCGGGCTGCCCAACCGTCGACTGTTCCTCAGCCAGCTTGATCATGCGATCGAGCTCTGGGCGCGCATGCAGACGCCGTTCGCTGTGATCTTCCTCGACCTCGACAGGTTCAAAGCGGTCAACGACCGCCTCGGTCACCAGGCGGGGGATCGCGTCTTGAGCGCGGTGGCTGCGCGCATCCACGCCGAACTGCGCGCCATCGACATCGGAGCCCGCTTCGGCGGCGACGAGTTCGCGATCCTGCTGCACGCCGCGCGGGGCGCGGACGTCCTCGACATCGCCCGCCGAGTGCAGACTCGGCTGTCCGAGCCGATCGAGCTCGACGGGCACACCCTCGCGGTCGGTGCGAGCCTGGGTATCGCGACCAGTGCGTCGGACTACACCGACGGCGAGGACGTCCTGCGTGACGCCGACGCGGCGATGTACTACGCAAAGGACCACGAGCGCGGCACGATCAGCATCTTCGAGGCAGGTATGAGCACCCGCGGCTCGGCAGACCGGCAACACCCGGGTGCACTATGAGGCGATGAGCGAGCGCAGCGAGGGCACGCGATGAGCCCTGGCGAGGTACGCGACGGCGTGCCGCTCACGAACCTCGATCAGCAGTTGTTCGACGACGCCGGGGCGAGCAAGCGAGACCTCGTCGACTACCTCGATGCGGTCAGCGAGCAAATGGATCCCGCAACTGCGCGACCGGCCGTTGTCGGTGATGCGGGTGCTGCGCGGGCAGGCGCCGTTCATGCAGAAGAACGTCCCGAAGTACACCCCGGACTGGGTGGCGACGGTGCCGGTGTGGGCCGATGCCTCCAAGCGGCAAGATCTCGTATGCGCTGTGCAACGACCGCCGAACGCTGCTCTGGTTCGCCAACCAACGCGCCGTCGAGTACCACCCGACGTTGTTCCGCGTGGATCAAGTAGATCGTCCGACACACCTCGTCCTCGACATCGATCCGCCTGGTCCGGACGCATTCGGGCTTGCCGTCCGCGCCGCCCATCTGGTGCATCAGGCGCTCGACGACGCAGGGTTGGCGAGCGCGGTCAAGACCAGCGGTGCGAAGGGTGTGCATGTCTTCGTGCCGGTGACGTCCGCGACAACCGAGGAGGTTGCCGCGGCGACGCGCGCCCTTGCCGCGCGTGCCGAACGCCTCGACCCCACGATCGCCACCACTGCGTTCGTGCGCGAGGACCGTGCCGGCAAGGTCTTCCTCGATTCGACGCGCGCCGGCGGTGCCACGGTGGTGGCGGCATACAGCCCGCGGGTGCGCGCCGCAGCGCCGGTCTCCTACCCGCTGGACTGGGACGAACTCGACGACGTCAGCCCGGGCGACTTCACGCTGCACACGGCCGTGCGCCTGCTCGCCGGCAGGGACCGCTGGGCGGACTTGATGCCTGAGCCGCAGCAGCTGAGCGCGGACCTGGTCGCGGAGGGCCGGCTCATCCCGATAGCGCGGGTCCAGGCGATGCACGAAGGCAAGCGGCGGGCACGCGCCCGCCGGCAGGCCGCGCAGGACGTGGACGGCGCTGGTTAGTCCCGCCGCGAGTGGGACCGGCAGGGACCCGTAATCGCGCCGGCAGCGGCACGATGTCGTAGGCGCGATCGAACGGGCAGGTGAGCACGTGGTAGCGGCATTGCGAGACCGGGTGATCGCGGAATGCCTGGCCAAGCCGGGGGCGACGGAGGACTACCCGTTCGGTGACGAGGTGGCCGTCTTCAAGGTGGCCGGCCGGATGTTCGCGCTGGTGCCGCTGGGGGCCCCGCCGGGCGACGTCAGCCTCAAGTGCGATCCCGAGCTGGCCACCGCTCTGCGTGCCCGCTATGCCGCGATCACACCCGGCTACCACCTCAACAAGCGGCACTGGAACACCGTGGCGCTCGACGGCTCCGTGCCGGACGACGAGTTGCGGGAGCTGATCGATCACTCCTACGAACTGGTGGTGGCAGGACTGACGAAATTGCAGCGGAACGAGTTGCTGAGAGGCGGGGACGGCAGCCTGTCGTAGCGGGCCGAGGACGGCGGCACTAGGTGATCACGCGATCCACCAGTAGCGCGAGGCCGAGGACGACCATCGCGGCGCCCGACGACCGGCTCACGATGCGTGCCGCGGCCGGGCGGGCATTCAGGATGCGGCGCGCCACAGACCCCACAATCAGGTAGCAGACCGCGCAGGTGAGCGTGAACGCCAGGCCAAGAGCGCAGATCTGACCGGCTATCGGCCAGCTCCACTTCGGATCGGTGAACTGCGGCAGCACTGCGAGAAAGATCAACAAGCCCTTGGGGTTGAGCCCGCTGACTCCGATCCCTTTCAGCAGCAGATCCCGTTCGGCGCTGTCCGGCACGTCACGCGAGGTTGTCACGACCGACGGGCGGGCAAAGGTGACCGTCCCGTGCCACGTCAGATACCCGCCGCCGACCACGGTCAGGCCGGTCAGGGCTGCCGGAGATCCAGCCACCAGCGCGCCGACGCCGGCGGCGACGACGATCGTGACTGCCGCGTAACCGATGACCAGGCCGCCCACCGCCGGGACGACGGACCGCCCGCGCAGTCCTGCGCTGATCGTGAACGCCCAGTCCGCGCCCGGCACGACGATCAGCAGGAGGGCGACGAGCCAGAATGCGACGATCGAGTTGACGGCCATCCGAGTGCTCCCATCGAGGTGCGAGGCTCGCAGGAAGGCTATTGCTGATCGCTCGCAATTTGCTTCCAACTTCTGCCTGCATGCCGCTCGTAGGTGGAAGAATCCACGTCATGGACGCCGTCGACCGCAAGATCCTTGCTGAACTCCAGTAACACGGCCGCCTGAGTGTCACCGAACTGGCAGCCCGCGTCGGTCTGAGCGTCTCGCCCTGCCACCGCCGGCTCCGCGAACTCGAACGCGGCGGCACCATCCGCGGCTACCGAGCCGTCATCGACGCTGCCGCCGTCGGCCTCACCTTCCAGGCGCTGGTGTTCGTCACCATGCGCCAGGAGGATCGCGACACACTGCTCGGTTTCGAAGCAGCGCTCACCCGCGTCCCGAACGTCATCCAAGCCCAGCGCTTGTTCGGCGACCCCGATTACCTGCTCCGCATCGTCACGAAGGACCTGGCCGCCTACCAACAACTCGAGGACGACACCCTCGCCGCGCTGCCCGGAGTGCAGCGACTCAACTCGACCCTCGTCATGAAACTGGTCGTCACCGACCGTCCGCTCCCGGCCTAGTGGCCAACTGCGGAGGTGGCGCCCGATAGCCAGTCCCTGCGCCCGGAACCGAGCATGCCGTCCGGCGTCCGCGGCGACCACTCGGGCACCCGATACCCTCCGATCGTCGCATCGGGCGAAAGGTCGCGTCATGGGCATCTGGCACTGGCTCCTCACCGTCACCGGCACCAACAACACCAGCGATTACTGGTACGGCTGGTGGTCGGGCTTTGCGAGCGACCTCCCGGAGTTCGCGATCCTGGCCCTCGTGTGGCGCAAGATCAACTGCCACGCCAAGGGTTGCGCTCGCATCGGCATGCACCACGTGGACGGGACGCCGTACGTCACCTGCCGCAAACATCATCCCGGCCACCCGGGCAGTAGCCCCGCGACCGCCGAACAGATCGCCGACGCGCACGCCCGCTATCACGCCACGGCGGGTCAGAACCCGGGGGAGTCGTGATGTCGCCCCGCTGGAGCTAGCCGCTCTGGTAGCGCATCTCGATGTGGTGGCGCAGGGCATGGTCACTGTGCCGGACGGACATCGCCACGATCGGCTCGAGGGCCCGACCCATGGCCCGCCCGGCCAGCCCGCCCGGCAGCTCGTAGCTGAACCTCACCTGCACGGTCGTCGACGCCGGCCCGGTGGGAAAGAAGCTCCAGGTCGACCAGTTCCGGAAGCCCTTGATCGACTCGAACGCGATCACCTTGTCCTGCACCCATTCGGTGACCTCGATCGTCGAATGCAGCTTCACCGGGGTCACGTGAAACGTGCCGTCGAACGTCGCACCGAGGCCATGGTCCATGCCGTCGACCGGCTCGAACTTCGCAAGCCCGAACATCCATTCGGTGGCGTTGCGGTAGTCGTCCAGATAGCTGAACGCGACGTCGAGCGGGGCCTCGCAACGACCCTCATGGTGAATGTCGACCACAAGTGGGCAGTCTAAACCGGGCGCCGTCCGGACCAGGGATGACCCGATCCGGCAGCGCGCAGCAAGAAGACGACGCCGGAGGAGTCAGACGAGTTGACGGTCGTCGTGCGGCAACACCGGCGGCACGTCCGCCACGTGGTCGCCACCGCCGTCCTCGCTGCACCACGGGCACCACGGCTGCAGCCGGCGATGCGTCGAATAGGACAAGATCAGGTAGACCATCGACAGCTGGATCATCGCCCAGCACAGTCGCCCGGTTGGCGTCGTCGTGGCGAAGTTCGAGCCGATCAGCACGACGAGGTACGGGGCCATGAGGCGCGACTCCGCCGCGCCGTGCGCCATCCAGAAGCGCCGCTTGTAGCGGGTCGCCTGCTCGGACGGGTTCAGGGGCATCGACAGCATGCACAGCTCGCACAGCCGGCGGTCGTGCTGGCGCATCAGGAGCCAACTGAGGACCAGAACGCCGAACAGGGCGATCGGCACGGTCACGGCGAACATGCCGGGCAGCGGCCTCAGCTCGAACACGACGATGGCGACGATCGAGGTCATCAGCATCTCGGCCGCGTGGTGACTGAGAGCATCGGTGGCTCGCCCACGCCATGGCTGCGCATGCGCCATGTCACAACCCCCAGACCGGCGGCCCCCCGCCTGACGATAGTAACGAGAACGGCCCGCCGTCCGATATGGACGACGGGCCGTTCTGCGCAAATTGCTTAGTGCCGGTTCAGCGTCCCGCGCATGCGGTAGGCCAGAACGCCGCCACCGGCGAACATCAGACCGAGGGCCAGCAACGTAATCGGCAGTGCCGGGCTACCACCGTGCGTGCCCGCGCCGGCGGGCACGCCGGTCGGCACCGATGTCGGCCCCACCGACCTGCTTGTGGACGTCGCCGTCGGGGTGGGCGTCGGCGCGACCGCAGGCTTGCTCGGGCCGGCCGCCGAGTTGGCCAGGGCCACGGTGACGCCGCTCGTGCCGAGCAGCTGCAGCTCGATGGCCCGGACGGTGTGCTCGTAGGGCACCGGCGGAGGGGTCATGCCCTGCTTCGGCAGGGTGTCGAGGTTCGTGTCGAAGTCACCAGAGGCGACCTGCGGCTGCACGTTGACACCGATGCCGATCAGCTGGCTGAGCAGGTCGCCGATCGGAGCCAGCGGGCTGACACCCGCCGCGCCCGCGAGCCCGCTCACCAGGTCGCTGATCGTGGTCTCGAGAGTGGCCTGGCCCGCCGTCAGGGTGTTCGTGAGCGTCACCAACAGCCCGGCAACCTGACCGATCGGACCGGAGTTGCCCAACGCGGTGAGGCAGGCGGTGAACTTGTCGGCCAGCGGCGCCGTGAGGCCGTTGATGACGCCCTGCAGGCCGGCTGCCAGTCCGTCCGGGCTGGCCAGATAGTCGAGCAGGAAGGCGAGCAGATCGGTGTTCGGCGCGAGGTCGTTCAGATCCTTGCCCAACAGCGTCTCGAGCAGCTGCTTGAGGTGGATGCTGATGCTGCCGGTGCTGGCGTCGATCACAACGGCACCGTTCTCGAGGGTGATCGAGCCGAGGCCGGAGCTGAACGAGCACGCGGCGGGCAGACCGACCGCACCGGCGGCTGTGGCAAGGGTGCCGAGCACCGTGTCGAGCGTGTCGGTGACCGTGCCCAGGATGCCTCCGACCAGCGGCGAGCCGAGCGTGAGGTCGACCGACGCGATGTTGTAGCAGGTCGGGTCCGACTGGGTGCAGGTGGACAGCCAGCTGCTTGCCAACGCCGGACCGAACTCGGGCGTCCGGGCGATGGAGGAGACCGCGCCGATGCTGGCCGTGACACCACCGAGCGCGTCGGCCGAGCCGTCGCCGCCAGGAATCGGGATCGGACTGTTGCCCGCGATGCCGGCCGCTGTGAGGTCGATCGTCGCGTTGGCCGGCGACGCGCCACCGTCCCCGCCCACCGACACGCCGCCGGAGTTGAGGACCGCGCCGGATGCGCCGCGGGACGTGCCGTCGCTCTTGGCGAGCGCGAGTTGGTTCGCAGCACCGAGGTCGATGCCCAGGAGTTGCGGCAGCTGGAGTGCGCCGGTCAGCGGCAGGTTGATGGCGTTGAGGGCGGTGACGTCCAGTGGGTTCTGATCGGTGACGCTGCCAGGGTTCTGTGCCCGGGCGAACGCCAGCTTGGCGATGTCGTCGATCGGGTTGCCGCCGATCGTGGCGTCGAGGAAGTTGCCCGCCGACTGCGCGTTCGGCGCGGTGGCCGCGCCGGCGGTGCCGCCGCCTGCGGTCACGACCGCCGCGACCGTCAGTGCCACGGCGGTGGCGCCGGCAGCGAACGGAGCCCACCGGCTGCGGCCGATTCGCGCCTGGCTGGACGCGCCGCGGGGCGACTTGCTGTTGTTGACGGTCATCGAACCCTCTCAGTCATTTTTCGCGCATGAACCCGGCGGCCCTACACATATCAACTAACGTCCAGACCAGCACGACGATGCGCCGCAAAGCGGATTGCCCCCAACCAAGATCAGCCTGGCGGCCGATCCGGCGCCTTGCTACGCGATGCGCGATCCCGGCATACCGGGCGACACCGTCACGTACCGTAGCGCGCCCGGTGCGGTATCTGGAACAGCGGGTACCCGTGGCGTGATCAAATTGATCCTTTTGTACTCGCCGCCGAGCGGCGGGCGAAGGTCCTGTTCGCCCTTGTTCGGCCACAGTGCCATGGCCCGCTCGGCCTGCGCCGTGATGGACAGCGAGGGGTTCACACCGAGGTTCGCCGACAGCGTCGAGCCGTCGGTCGACGTGCAGCCCGGGGTGCCCGTACAGCCGGTGGTACGGGTCGACGACGCCGGTTGCCGGCGAGTCGCCGATCGCGCAACCGCCGATGAAGTGCGCGGTCATCGGGATGTTCATCAGGTCGCCCCACGTCCCGCCCGGCATTCCCCCGACGTTCTCGGCGAGCTGCCGCGCGGCCTGGTTGGCGACCGGGATCCAGGTCGGGTTCGGTTCGCCTTCGCCCTGCGAGGACGTCAGCTTCTTCAACCCGAGCCGGGTGCGGACGCGGCGCACGGTGATCGAGTTGTTGAGCGTCTGCATGACCAGCAGGATGATCACCCGCTCGGACCACCTGCGCGGCACGAGCAGCCACAGCCGAAGCGGGTTGCGCAGCATCGTGAGCAGGAACTGCCACCAGCGGTGCCGGCGAGTGCCGCCGTCGGTCATCAAGGTATTGAGCAGCCCCATCGCGTTGCTGCCCTTGCCGTAGCGCACCGGCTCGATGTGCGTGTTCTCGTCAGGGTGCCACGATGAGGTGATGGCGACGCCGCGCGTGTAGTCCTGCTCGGGCTTCATCATCCGGACCCCGAGCAGCGCCTCGGAGTTCGTCCGCGTCAGATAGCCGAGCCGCGCCGGAGATGTTCGGCAGGCTGGACTCGCGCAGCGTGTGCAGCAGCTTCTGGGTGTTGTACGTGCCTGCTGCGAACACCACCTCGTCGGCGGTGAACGTCCGGTCCGAACGGCGCAACCATCGCCCGGTGCGGGCCGCGCGCACCTCGTAACCGCCGCTCTTGCGTGGGCGGACGTCGGTGACGGTCGTCAGGGGGTGGATCTCGGCGCCGTTGCTCTCGGCGAGGTAGAGGTAGTTGGTGACGAGCGTGTTCTTCGCGCCGTGCCGGCAACCGGTCATGCACTCGCCGCACTGGGTGCAGCCGGTGCGCTCGGGCCCGGCGCCACCGAAGAACGGGTCGGGGACGGTCTGACCCGGCTCGAGCGCACCGTCGCGGCCGAAGAAGACGCCGACCGGGGTGGGGCGGTAGGTGTCGGCCTTGCCGAACTGGTCCGGCGAGCCGTTGCATCTCGATGTCGCTCGGCGTGGTCGTCGGGTTCGTGACGACGCCGAGCATCCGCTTCGCCTGCGCGTAGTGCGGGGCGAGTTCGTCGCGCCAGTCGGTGATGTGCGCCCACTGGGGGTCGTCGTAGAAGGGCTGAGGCGGCTCGTACAGCGTGTTCGCGTAGTTGAGCGAGCCTCCGCCCACGCCGGCGCCGGCGAGGATCACGCAGTCCTTGAGCAGGTGGATGCGCTGGATGCCGGTGCAGCCGAGCTTCGGCGCCCAGACGTAGCTGCGCAGGTGCCAGGAGTTCTTCGGCAGCGTGTCCGGCGTGAAGCGCCGACCCGCCTCGAGCACCCCGACGCGGTAGCCCTTCTCGGTCAGCCGCAGTGCGGTGACGCTGCCACCGAACCCGGACCCGATGACGATCACGTCGTAATGCTCGGCCAAGGCCGCACCACCTTATTGAGTGGAGCTCAATAGTGCCGGCAAGTCTATCCCGTGAATACCCCCTTCACCACACCCGCGCGTGGTGGAGGGGGTATTCACGCCTTCGGCGTCGGCGGCTATCCGAAGCGGCCCGAGATGTAGTCCTCCGTCCGTTTGTCGGACGGGTTGGCGAAGATCTTCTCGGTCTCGTCCATCTCGACGAGCTGCCCCGGCTTGCCGAGGCCGGCGAGGTTGAAGAACCCGGTTCGGTCGGACACCCGCGCCGCCTGTTGCATGTTGTGGGTGACGATCACGATCGTGTACGTCTCCTTCAACTGCTGGATGAGGTCCTCGATCGCGAGCGTGGAGATGGGGTCCAGCGCCGAGCACGGCTCGTCCATCAGCAGCACCTGCGGTTCGACGGCGATCGCCCGGGCGATGCACAGCCGCTGCTGCTGGCCGCCGGAGAGTCCTGCGCCGGGCTTCTTGAGCCGGTCGCGAACCTCCTCCCAGAGGTTCGCCCTGCGCAGGGACTGCTCGACGACGTTGTCGAGATCAGCCCTCTTCTTGCGGCCGGCCTGCAGCTTCAGGCCCGCTGCCACGTTGTCGTAGATCGACATCGTCGGGAACGGGTTCGGCCGCTGGAACACCATCCCGATCGTGTGCCGGACGTTCACCGGGTCGATCGACGGGCCGTAGATGTCCTCGCCGTCCAGCAGCACGTTGCCGTCGACCCGCGCCCCGGCGATCACTTCGTGCATCCGGTTCAGGGTGCGTAGCACGGTGGACTTGCCGCAGCCGGACGGGCCGATGAACGCGGTGACCGAGCGCGGGTTGATCGTGAAGGTGACGTCGGCGACGGCGAGAAACTTGCCGTAGTAGATGTTGAGGTTCTTCGCGTCCATGCGCTTGGCCATGTCTGTCTCCTATGCCTTACTTCGCGACCTTGTTGAGCCGCCCGACCAGCCGGGCGATGAGGTTGAGCACCATGACGATGAGGATCAGGGTGAGCGCGGCGCCCCAGACCCGATCGACGGCGTAGTTGTGCACCTGGCACCGCGCCGTGCCGTTCTTGCAGAGCTGGTACGTCCCCTGTGAGCTGTAGTAGTGGAAGTTGTCGTAGATCATGCCCGGCAACGAGGCCTGCGGATCCTTGAACAGGTCGGTGTTGGTGTTCTGCGTATAGCCGACCAGCACGAGCAACGGAGCGGTCTCGCCTGCCACCCGCGCGACGCCCAGCATGATGCCGGTGAGGATGCCGGTCAGCGCGGTCGGCAGCACGATGCGCAGGATCGTCTTCCACTTCGGCACGCCGAGCGCGTAGGACGCCTCGCGCAGCTCGTCCGGGACCAGCCGCAACATCTCCTCGGTGGTCCGCACGATGACCGGGATCATCAGCATCACCAGGGCCATCGAGACCAGCCAGCCGGCCTTCTGCCCGCCGAGCGAGATGATGAACACCGAATAGATGAACACCGCGGCGACGATCGACGGGACGCCGGTGAGGATGTCGACCATGAACGTCGCGACCCGGGCCAGCCCGCCGCGGCCGTACTCCACGAGATAGACGGCGACCAGGATCGCGATCGGGATCGAGATCAGCGAGCAGAGCCCGACCTGCTCGGCGGTCCCGACGATCGCGTGGTATGCGCCGCCGCCGGCGTCGGTGGAGGTAAGGCTGCGCTGGCTCTTGGTGAACCAGCCGGCGCGCGTGATCGTGTGCAGCCCCTTGCTGACGACGGTCCAGATCAGCCAGATCAGCGGCACCAGCGCCACGAGGAAGGAACCGGTGATCAGAACCGTCGCGGCGTGGTTCTTCAGCCTGCGTCCGGAGCCGATGTGTCCGGCGACCAGGGTCGGTCGGTCGGCTAGCGCTGTCATCGGAAGTCCTGCCTGCGGTTGACGATGGCCCGCGCCGCGGCGTTCACGGCGAAGGTGAGGATGAACAGCACCAGCCCCGCCGCGATGTACGCGCCGGTCTGCTTGGCACCCTGGGCCTCTTTCATGTTCGAGCCGATCAGCGAGGCGA
This sequence comes from uncultured Actinomycetota bacterium, assembly GCA_963797455.1. Taxonomy (GTDB): domain Bacteria; phylum Actinomycetota; class Actinomycetes; order Mycobacteriales; family Jatrophihabitantaceae; genus Jatrophihabitans. Next base: position 421,592 of record CAWCPK010000006.1, read on the forward strand.
AGGTCTGCCCACCGTTGAAGATCGACCAGGTGAAGTGCTGGCTCACCGGCGGCTTGCTTATGATCATCAGCACGGCGATGGTCTCACCGAGTGCCCGGCCCAGCCCGAGCATCGCGCCGCTGACTACGCCGGAGCGGCCGAACGGCAGGACCGCGATCCGGATCATCTCCCAGCGCGTCGCGCCGAGTGCCCAGGCCGCCTCGATGTTCTCGCGCGGCGTGCGCTCGAACACGTCCCGCGAGATGGCAGTGATGATCGGCAGGATCATGATGGCCAGCACGACGGAGGCGTCGAAGATCGAGCCGGTCGGGACGCCCTCGTCCTTGAAGAGCGGAATCCAGCTCAGGTGGTACAGGGCTCGCTGCACGCTCTCCAGGTGCGGCGCCAGAATGAAGATGCCCCAGATGCCGTAGATGATGGACGGGATGGCGGCGAGCAGATCGATGACGTAGGCGACCGGCTTGCGCAGCGGTGCCGGCGCGTACTGCGTCATGAACAGCGCGATGCCGATGGCGATCGGCGTGGCGATGAGCAGCGCGATCGCCGAGCTGATCACCGTGCTCCAGAGCAGGTCGACGACGCCGAACTTGAACGCTGCCCCGACGTCGAAGCCCCGCGAGATGAAGAAGTTGGCGTTGTCGTCGCGGATCGCGGGTAGCGCCTTGGTCACGAGGAAGACCGCAACCAGCGCGATCAATGCGACGATCAGCCCGCCGGAGCCGGCAGTGAGCCAGTAGAACAACCGGTCGCCGATCCGGACCTTCCCGCCACGCAGGGCACCGGGCCCCTGGGCCTCTTCGGAGATCTCGGGCGCCGAGACGCCGAGTGCCTGGCTCGACCCGATGATCTCTGGCGGAGGCACGGGCTCCGGTGCAGACGGCGGCACCCGTTGCTCGTCGTCGGGCGGACCTGTCTGCCGGTGCGTCACTGTTTCTCGCTCAGTCATGAGGGGTGCCGTCTCGGTCGATCTAACAGGGGAGACGAGCGAACCCGCCAGGCTGCGGCGTGCCTGGCCTGGCGGGTTCGCCGATCACTGCGTCGGGCCGAGTCAGCCGATGTTGGCGATCTCGGCCTGAACCTTCTGCTGCACGCCTGAAGGCAACGCCGCGTAGCCGAGGTCGTGCACAGCGCTCTGCTCGGCGGTGCTGGAGATGAAGTTCATGAACGACTTCACCAGCTTGCCGGCGTTCGCGTCCTTGTACTTGGTGCAGACGATCTCGTACGTCACCAACACGATCGGGTAGGCGCCCGGCGTCTTGGTCGCGTAGTCGAGCTTGAGCGTCAGGTCGCCGGGACCGCTGGGGTTGTCCGTCGCCGTGTCGACGGTCTTGCCGACGGTCTCAGCCGTGAGCTCGACCGGCCCGCCGCCGTTGTCCACCTTGGCGATCGGCAGGTTGTTCTGGATCGCGAACGACCACTCGACATAACCGATCCCGCCGTCGGTGGACTGGACGGCCTGGCCGACGAGCGGGTTCCCGTCCTTGCCCTGGCCGGCGCCGGCCCACTGCTTGTCCGGCGTGACCGTCCAGACGCCCGGCGCAGATGCGGCGAGGTAACTCTCGAAGTTCTGCGTCGTGCCCGACGCGTCCGACCGGTTAAAGACATGAATGTCGGACGACGGCAGGGTCACGCCCGAGTTCGTTGCCTTGATCGCCGCGTCGTCCCACTTCGTGATCTTGCCGGTGAAGATCTTGGCCATCGTGTCGGCGTCCAGTGTCAGGTCGCTGACGCCCGACAGGTTGTACGCGACCGCGATCGGGCCGGTGACCATCGGCAGATCGATCGCCTGACCACCGCTGGCGCAGGACTTGGTGGCGGCTGCGACCTCGCCCTTGGACGGGTCGAGCGCGGCGTCCGAGCCGGCGAAGTCCACCTGGCCGGCAGTGAAGTCGGTGATCCCCTGGCCGGAACCGCCGCCCGTGTAGCTGATGTTCGCACCCGAGCACTGGTTCTGGTAGTCCTTGATCCACTGCGTCATGGCGTTCTGCTGTGCCGTCGAGCCGTCCGACTTGAGCGTGCCGGATACGCAGTCTCCTCCTCCGCCGGCCGAATTGCTGCCCGACGAGCCGGTCCCTCCCCCTGAGGAGCTACAGGCCGCAAGTGCCAGTGCGCCGGCCAGCAGACCGGCGGTGATGCCGGCACGGTAGAGCTTCACGATTGGTTCCCCTTCGTCGATTGACGTTCCGATCGGACGCTAGGAGCGCGACATGGCGCGGCGGGGATTCGTTGGTGAACGACGGGTGAATGACGGCGCGCGGACGGGTGACGTCGGGATTTGCCCTGCATGGCCAGCGGGTGAACACGCTTATTCGAACGGCGCGGCTACCGGTGCCGCCACTGGACGTCGAGGTCGTGCTCGGCGAACCCGGCCCGCTCGTACAACCGCATGGCGCCGGGGTTGTCGCCGTCCACATACAACAGAACGGCCGGGCAGCCGCGTCCAGCCAGGTGGTGCAACCCCCGGACGAGCAGCGCGTTGCCGAGGCCCAGGCCCTGCGCGGCCGGGGCGATGCCGAGCACGTACACCTCGCCCAGCCGATCCGGATGGACCTTCGTCCAGTGATAGCCGAGGATCCGGACGTCGCGCGCCGGGTCGTGCTCGGGTCGCGAACTCCCCTCGGCGAGCAGGAAGCCGGCCGGGTCGAACCACGGCTCGGCCATCCGCGCCTGCAGGTCGTCGCGCGTCCACCGGCCCTGCTCGGGGTGCGTGGCGAACGCGGCCGCGTTCACCGCCAGCCACGCGTCGTCGTCGCGTCCTGGCTCGAACGTGCGGACCACGACGCCCGGGGCGAGCGCAGGCTCGTCGGGCAGTGCCTCGAGCCCGCGGCGGAGTTGGTACAGCCGGCGGACGGGCTCGAAGGCGCGCTTCTCGAAGACGGGCACCAGCCTGCTGTGCCGTCCGTGGGACCAGATCCGCAGGCCGGCGCCGGACATCCCATCGAGCAGCATCGGCAACGCCGCGCCGACGGCGGCGACCTCCGCACTCTCGCCGTCGCGTTGCGCGTAGCCGAGCAGTTCGCTGCCCTCGAGCGCGATGAAGTGCGCGACGTGCGGTGCGCGCAGGTGCGCCAGTGACTGGTCGGACAGCGGCGGCGCGCCGTCCTCGGCCTCGATCCGGTCTGCGAGCCGCAGCACCGCGGCGCGGGTCGCCTCGTCCGGGACTTCGGTCGAGACGCGGATCACGATCAAGCCTCGCTTCGCTCGGTTGATCGGCGAAGCCGGTACCTGATTGTTCGCTCGCTGCGCTCGCTCACGATCAAGCCTCGCTTCGCTCGGTTGATCGACGAAGCCGGTACCTGATTGTTCGCTCGCTGCGCTCGCTCACGTCCGTGACGTTAGCGGGGCGACGCCATCCGCTCGGACTGCGGGCTCTCGGTGACTTCGCGGGCGGGGGCCGGGTCGTCGCGCCGGCCGGAGTCGGCGGGTCGGACGAACTTGTATCCGACGTTGCGCACCGTGCCGATCATCGACTCGTGCTCGGTCCCGAGCTTCGCGCGCAGCCGCCGGACGTGCACGTCGACGGTGCGGGTGCCCCCGAAGTAGTCGTACCCCCAGACCTCCTGCACGAGGTGCGACCGGGTGAACACCCGGCCCGGGTGCAGGGCCAGGAACTTGAGCAGCTCGAACTCCTTGTAGGTCAGGTCGAGCGCGGCGCCGGAGAGCCGGGCGGTGTAGGTGCTCTCGTCGATCGTCAGCTCGCCGACCTCGAGGCGACCGTTGGCGTCCTCGGACTCCGCAGCGCGCCGCTCCGCCGCGAGACGCAACCGGGCGTCGAGTTCGGCCGGCCCCGCGGTATCGAGTACGAAGTCGTCAACGGCCCATTCGCCGGAGATCGCGATCAGCCCGCCCTCGGTGAGGACCGCGAGGACCGGCACCGCGGTGCCCATCGCGCTCAGCAGCCGGATGAACGCGCGTGCCCCCATGAGGTCGCGCCGCGCGTCCACGAGGACGGCGTCGCCGAGGCCGCGGTCGACGAGCGCGCTCGCGTCCTGCGGCAGGACGGTGACCTGGTGGGAGAGGAGACCGAGTGCGGGCAGCACTTCGGCGGTGGGCTGCATTGCGCCGGTGAGGAGGATGAGCTCCACGCGCGCCTCCGGGCGATTCGTGATCGTCAGGGCGGTTCTTCGGGCGTCGCTGCCCTCGAGAGACTTCAGATTACCGAAACAGGTTTCCGCAACGTTTCGTACCCGCCGGGAGAATGGCTGGATGAGCGAGCATCGCAGCGCGCGAGGAGCGGAGCGAATGCAGTGATGAGCGCTCGCGCGAAGAGCAAGCAGCACAGCACCGAGCCGCGGCACGTCACGCTGCACACGTCCGACGGGGTGCGGCTCGCTGCGACGGTGTGGGACGCGGGCCCCGGCGAGGTGGCGTGTGTCGTCGCGCACGGGTTCACCGGCTCGTCGCGCAAACCGCACGTCCGGCGCATCTGCCGGGCGCTGGCCGCTCAGGGCATCGCCGTGCTGGCACCGGACCTGCGCGGGCACGGCCGCTCGGCTGGGCTGGGGACGGCCGGGGCGGACGAGATCCACGACGTGGCTGCCGCCGTCGAATGGCTGCGCGCCGCCGGCTACCCGTTCGTCGCGGTGCTCGGCTGGTCGATGGGCGGGACGGCGGTACTGCGGCACGCCGGGCTCGGCGGCGACGCGGACGCGGTCGTGAGCGTCAGTGCCCCTGGGCTGTGGTTCGAGCGCGGCACGCGTCCCATGCGGCTCGTGCACTGGATGTTCCTGAGCCGCACCGGGCGCGCCGCGACCCGGGTGCTGCGCCGCACCCGGCTGTCCTCGGTGGGCTGGGATCCGGTGCCCGCGGCGCCCGCCGAGGTCGCCGGCTCGATCGCGCCCCGTCCGCTGCTGATCGTGCACGGCGACGCGGACCGCTACTTCCCGGTCCACCACGTCGACGCTCTGGAGGTCGCCGCGCCGGCCGCCGAGGTGTGGCGGGAACCCGACATGGGCCACGCCGAGGTCGCGACCACCGCACAGCTGCTCGAGCGCATCGGCGCCTGGGTGCTCGCTGCATATGAGCGGGCGCCCGAGGTCTGCGACGATTAGCGACGTGATTGAGGCGGTCGACGAGGACGACCTCGAGGAGGTCGAGCTCTCGCTCGTCACGACCTTGGCGGTCGCCCTGGTCGTCGGTGGTGGGCTCGTCCTCGCGGCCCGGGCAAGTGCGACTGCGCTGCTCGTCGGCGTGGCCGTGATCCAGGCGCTGTTCGCCGTGTCGTGGGTCCTCGGCACCGTCATGCCGGGACGGCGCGGCGCTTTCGTGATCGCCGTGCTCGCCGCGGCCGGCGCGAACGTCTCGGTGTCGGTATGGCCGCACGACCGGCTGGGCACCCTGCTGCCCGTCCTGGGCCTCGCCGTCCCAGCCATGTTCATCCATCAGCTCGCCCGCGGCGCCGCCCGCATCCACGTCGTATCGTCGCTGGGCGCGGTCGCGCTGCTGGTTCTTGCGGAGACAGCGCTGCCGGCGCTGCTCCAGCTCCGGCACGAGTTCGGCACGGCGGAGGGCGGCACCGTCACCTCGGCCGCCGTTGCGGCGCTGGCCGGCGCCCTGGTCGTGGGCTGCCTCGTCGACCTGCTGCTGCCGGCGCCGCGCTTCGACCCCGCGGTGTCGCGCGGGCTGCTCGGCCTGATCGCCTCGACCGGCATGGGCGGCTCGCTCGGCTACCTGATCCTGCAGGACCAGTCCGACTTCGGGGGCGGGCGCTCCACCTTCGCCGGCGCCGCGCTGGGGGCACTCGCCGGACTGCTCGCGATCGCGACCGCGTTCGTCCTGCACACGACGCCGCAGCCGCCGACCTCGACCGGCCGGCGGCTGCGTCCGATGGTCAGCGCACTGCTGCCCATCGCGGTGCTCGCCCCGGCAGCGTTCCTGCTCTGCCTGGCGATCCGGTCCTGACTGCTTGTGCGGTGCGATGTGACTCCGCGGCGGGTCTGACGTGCTGATCGCGATCATCGTCGTGGCCGTCGTCCTCGTCGTGCTGGCCATCGTGGCGCCCGTCGTCGACCGGGTGGTCGCCGCGCTCGCCGAACGCAAGGCGTCGGAGTATCTGTCCGAGCCGTTCGGGCACCCGGCCACCGTTCGGGTGCACGCGAAGCCGTTCCTCACGCAGGCGCTGCGCGGGCGCTACAGCGACGTCGAGGTCCTGGGCGGGCTGCGGATCGGCGACATCAACGGCGCGACGCTGGTCGCGCACCTGACGAACGCCTATCTCCCGCCGCGCGAGCTACTCGGCCGGCGCGCGACCGAGTTGCCGTGCGAGCGGGTCCGGGGACGGCTCGTCCTGCCCTACCCGGAGCTCGCCCGCGTCGCGCGGATCCCAGGGCTGAGCCTGGCGTTCGAGGGCGGGCGGTTGCTGGCCACCGCGGCACCGCCGGTTCCCGGCATCAGTCAACTGGTGCGCATTACGGGTGAGGCGGTCCTGTCCCTGACGCGGACGGGCGGCGTGTGGCTGCAGATCCGCGGCGTGTCGGTCGCCGGGATCACGCTGCCCAGCCTCGTCCTCAGCCAGCTGCTGCCCACCCTCAACGTGCCGATCCCGTTACCACCGTTGCCGTACGGCCTACGCCTCGACGAGTTGCGGCCGACCGCGAACGGCCTCGTGGTGGACGGGTCCGCCGAGGCGGTCGTCTTCCACCGCCGCGCTGAGCTACCATCGCCGAGTGAGCATCGCAGCGAGCGCTAGCGAGCGAGGAGCGGAGCGAGGCCCCGCGATGAGCGCTTGCGCGAAGAGCCGAGGGTTCAGTCGCACGTTGCTCACTTCGCGCCGCGCGGTCGACCTGTGCCGCGTGGGCAGCTGCCTGTGTCGTTGCGCCTGAGCGGCTTACGCCCCGCGCCTCGCGCCGCGTCGCCGTCCTGCCGCAGTACCCCCCGTGCCATCGCCATCTGTCGTGCGCACCCACACCAACGAGGAGAACACACATGAGCCGTGCAGACGTGCTCGTTACGGCCGACTGGGCCGAGCAGAACCTGAACACCCCCGGCGTCGTGTTCGTCGAGGTCGACGAAGACACCTCCGCCTACGACGGCGGCCACATCGAAGGCGCCGTCAAGCTCGATTGGAAGACCGAACTGCAGGATCAGGTCCGCCGCGACTTCGTCGACAAGGAGCAGTTCGAGGCCCTGTTGTCCGAGAAGGGCATCGGCAACGACGACACCGTCGTCCTCTACGGCGGCAACAACAACTGGTTCGCTGCCTACGCGTACTGGTACTTCAAGCTCTACGGCCACGACAAGGTCCAGCTGCTCGACGGGGGCCGCAAGAAGTGGGAGCTCGACGGCCGCGAGCTGTCCAAGGACTCCGTCACGCGCGAGAAGGCGTCCTACCAGGCGAAGGACCAGGACCTGTCCATCCGCGCGTTCCGGGACGAGGTCGTCGCGGCGATCGGCCAGCAGAACCTCGTCGACGTCCGCTCGCCCGACGAGTTCTCGGGCAAGCTGCTCGCCCCCGCGCACCTGCCGCAAGAACAGAGCCAGCGCGGCGGCCACATCCCGACCGCGTTGAACGTCCCTTGGTCGAAGGCGGCCAACGAGGACGGCACGTTCCGCTCCGACGACGAGTTGCGCGAGCTGTACGTCGGCGAGGGTCTCGACGACGGCCGCGACACCATCGCCTACTGCCGGATCGGCGAGCGGTCGAGCCATACCTGGTTCGCGCTGCACGAGTTGCTCGGCCATCAGAACGTCAAGAACTACGACGGTTCGTGGACCGAGTACGGCTCGCTGGTCGGCGTGCCGATCGAGAAGGACGTCTGAGATGTGCGGAGCACCCGAACAGAGCCCCGCGCTGCCGGTCGGCATCGACATCGAGAAGGAGACGGTGATCTACGGCGCCGTCAGCAAGGAGGGCTCGCCGGTACCCGGCGCGTACGTCCGGCTGCTCGACGGCACCGGTGAGTTCACCGCCGAGGTGGTCACGTCGGCAACGGGCGACTTCCGGTTCTTCGCGGCGCCGGGCACCTGGACGCTGTCGGTGCTGCACAAGGACGGCAAGGTGCGCCACGAGGTGGAGGCCACCGGGCCCGGCCTGCTGCATGCCCCGCTCGGCCTGCAGTAACTGCCCGTCCACCGCAAGTTGTCCCGGCTTGCTCCGGCTATAGCCGGGCGTAGCCGGGACAACTTGCGATGGGGAGCGGGTCAGTAGACGAGCGCTTGCGCCCCCTCGCGGAGGACCTCGGCGACGAAGCTGGCCGAGCCGGCGATGCGCACGCCCGGCAGAAGCGCATCGGCCGTCAGGTCGCGGCGCGCGGCGCACTGCGTGCACACCGTGAGCGACCCGCCCGCGAGGACGGCGTCGCGCAGTTCGGCCAGCGGCGCGGAGTGCGGCAGCTCGAAGGCCTCGGCCCGGCCCGGCGTTGCGAGCCACACCGCCTCGCCGGTGAGCCACAACGACACGGACGCGCCCGCCGCGAGCGCGGTCGACGCCACGGTGAATGCCTGGGAGCAGCGTTCTGGTTCGTCCGTTCCGGAAGTGCACTTGACGACGAGGGGGCGTGGCACAGCCATAGCGCCATCCTGCTGTGTAACGTCTCACTCGTGGAAGCGACCTATCTCGCGGCCCTGATCGCCGGGTTCCTCGCGATCGCCGTGGCGTCGGCCTACGCCGTGGTGAGGCTGCTGTCGCGCGGTGAGTGAGCCGGATACGTCAGACCTGCGCGCCGGCGCACCCATTCACGACGCGCTGCTCGCGCTGCTGCCGCTCGTCGGTACCTGGCGCGGCGCCGGGCGCGGCGTCGTAGCCTCGAGCGGCAAGGAGTTCGCGTTCGGCCAGGAGGTGCGCATCGTCCACGACGGCCGGCCGTTCCTCGCATACGAGTCGCGTTCCTGGCTGGTGGACGACGCGGGCGAGGTCATCCGGCAGGCATGGCGGGAGAGTGGCTTCTGGCGGCCGGGTGCCGGGCCGGACGACGTCGAACTGGTGATCGCGTCCAACACCGGCCAGGCACTGGTGTTCGCCGGCACCTCCGGCGACCAGCGGTGGGAGCTCGCTACGGTGTCGGCCGAGCACACATCCACCGCCAAGGACGTGGCCGGCGAGCGCCGGCTCTACGCCGTGCGCGACGGCGAGCTGAGTTACGCGGCCGAACTTGCGCCTGCCGGCCAGCCGTTCGCGCCGCACCTCAACGCCCGGCTCGTCCGCGTCACCTGAGCCTCAGATCTCCGGCAGTGGCTGGTTGGGATCGAGGACCAGCCCGAGCTGGCGGGTCGTGCGGTCCAGCAGCAGCCAGACCTGCTCGGTCAGTTCGTTGGCGACGATCGCGCGCGGCGGGTCGGCGCGGCCGAGCCACCACGCGGCGGTGGCGTCCACGAGGCCGACGACACCGACGATGACGCGTTCGGCGGGCTCGGTATCGATACCGAGAGCGGTCATGTAGCGGGAGATCAGCGCAGTCAGCTCGGCCGCGATCGCTGCCTTCGCATCACCCGCGCTGCCCAACCGGTCGGTGCGGACGCGGTACGAGTGCTGGGCCAGGAACCGGTAGAGGTTGGGGTGGTCCTCGACCCAGCTCAGGTGCTGATCGATCGCCCCGCCGATGATCCGCATCGCGGTGCCGCCGCTCGCCAGGCCGGCGCGGATGCTCTCCCCGATCTGGTTCGCCACGTGCGTCGTCACGGCCAGGTCGAGCGCGGGCTTGCCGTCGAAGTGCCGGTAGACGTGGGTCCGCGGCACGCCAGCCTGCTCGGCGATCTGGGCCGTCAGGACGTCCGGGCCGTACTCCTCGACGGCCGCGATGGCGGCGTTGATGATCGACAGCCGGCGCTCCCGGCGGTGCGGATCCCAGCGCGTCGAGCGCCCGTCGCGGGGCGTCTCGCGCGCCTCAGCCGCCGGCTCGGTGGGCACGGCTCCAGAATAGGCGCGAATCGCCGCCGCGGCGGTATCCGCGACAGCTTGTCCGCGAAGAATTGTCCGGGAGAAAGACAGCCCCCGAGTCCTTTCCGATCCTTGGATCGGGTCGGCTGGACGGGCCGACGACTCGGGGGCCGGGTAGCTACCAGGTATTGCTCACCACCGCACCGCTAGCGGCAGCGGGCAAAGACTTGGAACCCCCTTGAAATCGCTCCGCAAGAACGCTCCACGATTTCGCGGGGACCCGCCCGGCAGGTCCGTTGCACTCGCGGTGGTTAGCTGGAAGCCACCTCACGTGTCCAATAAGTTCTCAACTCCGGACCACCCCCTCTCTCGTGTACGGCCACCGTACGACGAGGTGTCAAGGACCGGCAACGCCCTTTTCCCTTGATCTTCAGAAGCCGGCGAGCCGGCGGACCTCTGCGTCGACATCGGGCACCCGGCCGCGCTGCACGCCGTCGAGTTCAACGACGTCCACCGGACCGCGGACGCTCCCGATCAGCCACACCACGTCCGCCTCGTGCAGGTCATCGAGGCCGGCGAGCGTCTCCGCGGTCTGCCATCCCGCGGCGGCCGCCCGCTCGAACAGCAGGCGCTGCGTCGTGCCGGCGAGGATGCCCGTCGCTCCGGTCGGTGTGGCGTGCAGTACCTGCCCGGCCCACCAGGCGACCGACCCGGTCGGCGCCTCGAGGACGACACCGTCCGAGCTGACGAACACCACGTCGTCCGCGCCGCGCCGGGCGGCCTCGCGCTGCGCCGCCATGTTGACGGCATAGGAGAGGGACTTGACCCCGCCGAGCAGCCAGGGCGCGTCGGCGAAGGTATCGGAGACCATGCCGCGGGACAGGGTGATCACCTTGAGCCCGTGGCGGCGCTGCCGTGGGTAGTCGGGGGGCAGCGGGCCGATCGCCACGAATCCGCTGGGCTGACCACCTGCCGGTCCGCGGGTGAGCAGTACCTTGACCGCGGCCTCGCCCGGCTCCGGCCACGCGGAAACGGCAAGCGCGATCAGCGCCCGCCAGGCGTCGACATCGAACGGGATCTCGAGTGCCGCGGCCGAGCGGGTCATGCGGGCGAGGTGCGCATCCAGCTTGTCGATGACCCCGTCGCGCAGCCGGCAGCCTTCGAAGCACCCTTCGCCGCGCGTCACGCCCGCGTCGTCGGCCCGGATCACCGGCGCGGTCGGCTCGACCAAACCGATCCCGAGCACTGCGACGACACCTTGCACGATCAAGCCTCGCTTCGCTCGGTTGATCGGCGAAGCCTGCACCCGATTGTTCGCTCGCTGCGCTCGCTCACGGGGCGAGGCTACCTACCATGGCCTGGATGGACGGCCACCACCGCGCGGGCGTGACCACGGCGCCCGCCCCCGAGCTGACCGCGCGACTTCGGGAGCGCGGCCTGCGGGTGACGCCGCAACGCGAGCAGGTACTCGCCGCGGTGCGCACGCTCGGCCACGCGACTCCGGAGCAGATCAGCGAGTCGGTCACCGGCGTGGACGTGACGACCGTCTACCGCACGCTCGAGCTTCTCGAGGAGCTCGGGCTCGTCCGGCACGCCCACCTCGGGCACGGAGCACCCTCCTACCGGCCGGCCGAGGACGAGCACATCCACGTCGTGTGCCACTCCTGCGGCGCGGTCGCGGACGCGGACCCGTCCCTCGTCGATGCACTCGAGCGGCGGCTGTTCACCGACGACGGTTTCGTCCTCGACCGCTCGCACTTCACCGTGTTCGGACGTTGCCGCGCGTGTGCGGCGGAACAAACCCAGCAGCAGGAGCGATGAGATCTACACGATGACCACAGACCTGGCAGTCCCCGCAACCGGCCGCGACGCGGGCGTCCCGTGGCACTACGGCGATCCGCTGCGTGAGCAGCGCCTGCTCGCCAGCGGCGCCGGCGTGGTCGACCGGAGCAACCGGGACGTCCTCGTGGTGCCGGGCCAGGACCGGCTCGGGTGGCTACACACGATCTGCTCGCAACACGTCACAGCGCTCGCCGAAGGTGACGCAACCGAGGCCCTCGTGCTGTCTCCGCACGGGCACGTCGAGCAGCACTGGCAGGTGACCGAACTCGACTCCACCGTGTGGCTCGACACCGAACCCGGTGCCGCCGCGGAGGTGCTCGGCTACCTCACCAAGATGCAGTTCCTGAAGCGGGTCGAGCCCGCCGACGTCTCCGCCGAGTGGGCCGTCCTGTCCCTCGTCGGTCCGGCGACGCCGACCGTGCTCGCGCTCGCCGGGCTGCCGGCTCCGGAACCTGCCGGGCGCGCGACACCGATCTCCGGCGGCGGCTTCGTCCGGCGGATGGCATGGCCCGGTGCTGACGCCGCCGACCTCGTGGTGCCACGGGCGCGCGCCGCCGGCATCGTCGCGGCGCTGGTGGACGCCGGCGCCCACCACGCCGGCCTTTGGGCCTACGAGGCATTGCGTATCGAGGCACGCCGCCCGCGGCTGGGCTTCGAGACCGATCACCGGACGATCCCGCACGAGGTCGGCTGGATCGGCACCGCCGTGCACCTGGACAAGGGGTGCTACCGCGGCCAGGAGACTGTCGCGCGGGTGCAGAACCTCGGCCGGCCGCCGCGGCGGCTCGTCCTGCTCCACCTCGGCGGTGAATCCGACGAATTGCCCGCGCCCGGCACACCGGTGGAAGTCGACGGACGCACGGTCGGTTTCCTCGGCACCGCGGTGCAGCACTTCGAGCTCGGACCGATCGCCCTAGCGGTGATCAAGCGCTCGGTGCCCGAGGACGCCGCGATCGCCATATCAGGACAAAGGGCCAAGATCGATATAGCCTGAACCCGCTCGCCGGCCGATCTCCTCCGCCCAGCGAGTCGTGGTGGCCGCGAAACCTATTCGCGTCTGTCGCGTTGACCATCGATGACGGTTGTGCTCGGCGGATATGAAGGAAGTACACCGATGAGAATACGAGCGACTGTTGCGCTCGCCGCTGCCGCCATCGCGGCGACGCTTATCGCGCCTGCAGCACACGCCGCGGCATACCCGGCCACTGTGTGCCCGTCCCTGTCGGTCAGCACGACTCATCCGCTGCCCGGCGAGCAGATCGCCGTGTCCGGTTCGGACTTCCTGCCCGCCGCCAGCGTGCGGCTCGAACTGCGCTCTCGGGTGTACGTCCTCAGGACCGTCACGACCGACGGAACCGGCGCGTTCTCGACGACGGTGAGGCTGCCTGACGGCGTCACCGGCGCCCACGACATCGTCGCCGCGACCGGTGCGCCGACGAGTGCCACCTGCCCGGGTGACCCGATCGTCGCCATCCACATCCAGAAGCGCGGCACCGAAGGTTCGAGCGTGGCGCCGACCGGGCACGGAACCGCGTTCACCGGCGTCGATCTCGTGCTGATCCTCCTCGCGGCGGCGGTGCTGATCGGAGTGGGCGCGGTTTTCACTCGCGGCGGCAAGAGCAAACAGCGCAGTCACCCATTGATCGACTGATCGATGCGCCCGTCGACAGGCAGGTCCGGTGATCGCGGGTCCAGCCCGTTCCTCGGCTCGTGACACATGTCGCTAGCTGGCCGCTTGCAATAGCTAGCACGGTCCGCGACACTTGACTATGTGATAGCCGACGGGCCGCGAGAGCAGGCCAAACGCAGCGGCGCTGCGATCGGGGAGTTCATCCGCGAACAGCGCCAGCAGGGTCAGGTTTCGCTGCGCCAGCTCGCGCGGCTCGCGGGTGTTTCCAACCCGTACCTCTCACAGATCGAGCGGGGTCTGCGCAAGCCCAGCGCCGAGATCCTCCAGCAGATCGCCAAGGGGCTGCGGATATCGGCAGAGCAGTTGTATGTGCGCGCCGGCATCCTCGAGTTCCGCGAAGGCAACCAGGAACTCGTCGGGGCCATCCTCGGCGATCCGGATCTGGGCGAGCGCCAGAAGCAGGTGCTGCTCGACATCTATGAGTCGTTCCGGCGCGAGAACGCCCAGCTCCGCTCGGAGGCCGGCGCCGCTGTGGCCCCGGCGAGCGAAACGACGGCAGCTTCGGCCGCCGAGTAACCACCGCCACTGCACCAAGACCAGCAAGGGAGTTAGACGAAATGTCCATCGCCAGTGACATCCGCTCGTACGCGGACAACGCAGTCAGCCAGGGCAAGCAGGTGCTCGACTCATCGATCGCCAGCGCGCAGGCTCAACTCAACGACGTGACCGGCCAGGCCAACGAGTTCTACGGCAAGACCAACGAGTTCGTCTCGGAGATCGCGACCAAGGCCGGCAGTGCCGTCACCGACCTCCGCGCATCCGCCGAGAAGGCAATCAACCTGGACGCGATCAAGACCGCCGTCGAGCCCTACCTCGCGCAGGTCAAGGACTACCGGAGCACGGTTACCGACCGCGCCGAGAGCCTCCTGTCCGGCGTGAAGGGCGACAAGCGCGTCGCGAAGCTCGTCGACACCGCCGGCTCGGTCACCGGCGTCGTCGTCGAGACCGTTCAGGAGCGCGTCGTCAAGCCCGTCCAGTCGCTCACCGGCCGGGGCGCCAAGCCTGTCGCGAAGCCGGCGCCGACCGCGGCGACCCCCAAGCCCGTCGCCAGGCCGGCCGCCACGAAGCCGGCGACCAAGCCGGCGAGCAGGCCGGCCGTGCGCAAGGCTCCGGTCCGGCGCGCGACCAAGAGCTGACGCGGCTCGAACCGCACCCGACAGCTGCCCCGCTCCGATACCGGAGCGGGGCAGTGCCATGTCCGCTGTCGGTACGCTGGCCGAGTGGACGTCAACACGCTCTATTTGTGGACGAACCGCATCCTGTGGTGGGGTCTTGTCGCCCTGCGTGCCTGGGCACTGGTCGACTGCGTGACGCGCAAAGCCGCGGCGTTTCCCGCTGCGGACAAGCTGACCAAGCCCTACTGGCTGTTGATCCTCGCCGCCGGCGGGCTGCTCGGGACGTTCCTCAGCGGACCGCTCTATCCCCTCTCGTTGATCTCCACCGTCGCAGCCTCGGTGTATCTCGCCGACGTACGGCCGGCCGTGCGCGAGATCGCCGGGTAGCCGGGTCGATTCCGGCTCCCCGCCGACCCGCCACGTCAGCATCACGGCCGTGACCCCTCCCGGCGAGGCATCGCTCGGGCTTGCCGCAGCCGACATCGCGTCGGTGCACGGCGACTGCGGCCGGTAAGTGCCCGGTTCGGCTAGCCCTCAGGCGCCGGCGTCGATGCCTCCCACACCGCTGCGAGCCCGGCTGCGAGGTCCGCCGCGCTCGGCGAGCTGTCCGGGTCGAGCAGTGACTGCAGCGCCAACCCGTCGCACGCCGCGATCACCAAGGCAGCGACCGCAGTGCACCTGGAATCGTCCGGGTCCGCGTCGTCTCCGAGCGAAGCCGCGACGAGGGTGGCCACCATGGTGCGGGCGCGGCGGTAGTGCTCGGCGAGCTGCGCGCGAAGCTCGGGCACCCGCAACGCCTGGGCGAGCGCCTCGACGTAGGCCTGCAGGATCGAGTGCCGCTTCGGCATCTTCTCGAGCGACGCGACCCAGGTAGCGCTCGCCCGCTGCATGGGGGTCGCGTCCGGGTCCGACATCACGAATGCCGCGAGCTGTTCGGCCCAGTCGGTGAACGCCGCCTCGATCGCCTCGTTGAGCAGCGCCGCCTTCGAGCCGAAGTGATAGCCGATGCTGGCCAGATTGGTGTCGGACGCAGCGACGAGATCGCGCGCCGTGATGTGCGCGTAGCCGCGCTCCTCGAGCAGCCGGCGCGCTGCCGCCAGCAGTTGCTCGCGATGTCCCACGGCGAAGACAATAGCTGGCGTATCTAGACGCCCGTCTTATACGAGCGTATATATGGACGGTCCGCGACCTAACGGCACAGAGGAGCCGCAATGACACTTCTGGACCGCTACGTGACCGAGCGACAGCTACCGGACAACCTTCAGCTGCCGCCCGGCCCCAAGCTCCCGCCGATCGTGCAGACGATCCTGTTCTTGACGCGGCGCGACTTCGCCGCGCCGCGCTGGCGGCAACGCTACGGCGACGTCTTCTCGATCTACGTCGCGCCGGAGGGCCACGGTGTGGTGCTCAGCAACCCGGAGCACATCCGCGAGGTGTTCGCCGGGCCACCCGACACGTTCCACGCCGGCGAGGGCAACGCCGTCCTCGGCCCGATCATGGGCGAGCACTCCGTCCTGTTGCTCGACGAGGATGCGCACAAGGCAGCCCGCAAGAAGGTCATGGGGGCCTTCCACGGCGAGACGATGCGGTCCTGGGGCGAGGTGATCGCGCAGCTCGCCGCGGACAGCGTCGCGTCGTGGCCGAGCGGCGTGCCGTTCGCGGTGCATCCGCGGATGAACGACATCAGCCTCGAGGTAATCCTGCGGATCGTCTTCGGGGTCAGCGACGAGGCGCGGCTGGCCGAGATGCGGCCTCTGCTGCAACGGCTGGTCCGCATCGGCCCGACGATCTTCGCTCGGCTGGATGTACCCGCGCCTGGAAGCGGTCGGTCCGTGGCGGCGGTTCGCGCAGCTAAGGCGCGGGTCGACGCGCTCGCTCTACGCAGAGATCGCCGAACGGCGGCAGGTCACCGATCTCGCCGACCGCAAGGACGTGCTGTCCAAGCTGCTCGTGGCCGACCCGGACGAGAGCGATGAGGAGCTGCGCGATCACCTGATCACCTTGTTGCTCGCTGGTCACGAGACGACGGCCTCGACGCTGGCGTGGACGTTGCACGATCTGGCGCGCCGCCCGCAGCTGCTCGCCCGGGTCGCAGCGCGCCGCGGACGACAACGACGAGGCCTACCTGGAGGCGGCGGTCAAGGAGGCGATGCGGCTGCGTCCGGTGATCGCCAACGTCGCCCGCCGGCTCAACAAGGCGGTGCGGGTGGGCGGATACGACCTGCCGGCCGGGGTGATCGTGTTCCCGTCGATCCAGCTCGTGCACCGGCGCGAGGACGTCTTCACCGACGCCGAGGAGTTCCGTCCCGAGCGGTTCCTCGAGGGCAATCCGCCGCCGGCCACCTGGATCCCCTTCGGCGGCGGGCTGCGCCGCTGCCTCGGCTCGTCGCTCGCAATGGTCGAGGCGCAGGCGGTGCTGAGTGCCGTGCTGCGGCGCGTCGACATTGCGCCGGGCGGGCCGCCGAGCGGTCGAAGACCCGCAACGTCACGACCGTCCCGGCACGCGGCGCGCGGCATCGTCACGTTCCGGCGCTGACCGACATCCCGGACCGGGACGCCTGGCGGATTGTCGGCAGGCCGATCACGACGGCCGCCACGACCGCGAGCGCGCTGCCGGTGATCACATTCGTCGCCGTCGGGGCGAAGCCCGGTGGGGTGAGCACGCACCCGGCGGCACAGAGCGCGAGCACCGCCACCCGGCGCGTGCCGTTCGCAGTCGGGGCGAGGCAGATCGTTCCCCAGAGCAGGTACCAGGGGTAGAGCACCGGCGCCAGCAGCGCGAGCGCCACCAGCGAGTAGCCGGCGGTGCGTTCGAGCGCGCGCTGGCGGGCGGTGCCGATCAGGTAGGCGATGACGCAGACCATCGCGCTCACCGAGGCGATCCGCGCTCCGGCCGCGAGATCGTCGTAGGACGCGCCCCGCACGATCGGGGTGAGCAGCTGGCGATCGCGCCGGCGATCGAGAACGGGGTGTGCGCGGAGAACTGCTTGGTGACGGTGCGCAGCCACCCGAACCCGTCCGCGCACGACCAGCCCTGACCACGCCCGTCGTGGCGGCTGCGACCAGGACGTCGCGGCCGAGCAGCAGCCAGGTGGGGACCGTGCGCCGGCCGAGCCAGTGGACGGCGATGATCGACCGGGATGAGGACGAACCCCTGCGCCGCCACCGAGCCGGCCAGGCTGGCGAGGGCGAGCGCGGCGATCCAACGCCGCTGGGTCGCCGCGCTGATCGCCGCGAGGGCGAAGGCAAGCATCATCCCGTCGAGACGGGCGGCGGACACGAGGTAGAGCAGCACTAGTGGGTTGAGCACCGTCAGCGTCAGCGCGCGGGACCGGAACAGGCCCGCGAGGTCGGCGGCAAGCCGTCCGATGATGACCGCGGCGATCAACCCGACGGCACGCAGGATCAGCACCGCGCCGAGCGCGCTGCCCGCGCTGATCGATACAGATAGGTGCTGCGCGAGCGTGCCGAGCGGGCCGGCCGCGCTGGGCGTGCCGCGCGACCCGGGCTCGATCGCCGCGACGATCGGGTCGCTGCCGAGCCGATTGGGCCCGAAGTCGTAGGGGCTGAGCCCGTGCCGTTGCAACAGCCCGAACGCCGCGTAGCTCTCGACGCTCGAGCCCATCAGGGGCGGGCCGAGCACGAACGGCAGCGCCCACGCGGCGGCCACCCACCACACGCGGCCCTCGGGCGGCTCGCGGCGTCGGACGAACGCGACGACGCCGAGCCACAGCAGGACGAGCGCGGCGACCGCGCCCAGCATGGCCGCGCCGGGCACCCAGTCGTCGGGCCGGACGCCGTGCGAGTTCTGCAAGCCGAGCCACTTGTTCAGTGGCCGGGTGGCGCGCCCGGCGTTCACTCGGGCGCCGGCGACGACGACGGCGCAGGAGACCGCGAAACCGAGCGTCGCGAACGTCAGCATCGGCCGCGCGACGATCTCCCGGCGCGCGACATCGAGGCCGTGCAGGGCCTTTTCGGCGAGGTCATTCATTGTCGCCTGACATTATGGAGCGGATGTGACACCGGGTGCTTCGGCCACCGCGTCGTTACGGCCGCTCGGTCACCACTGCGTGGTAGACGGCGGGGTGGGGTCCTCATCCGGCTGAGCTGGTGATCCTTACCTGACCCGAACAGTTCCGTGGGGGCATCCGAACCTCGGCGCGTGAGAGTGGAGGCACGCAAGTAACCCGACCGAGGAGCGAACCATGTACCGCAGAATCCTGATAGGCGGCGTCACTGCAGTGGCGATCGTCGGTGCCGGTGGCACCGCGCTTGCGGTCAGTGGATCGGACACGACGGACGGCACGCCGGCTTCGACCGTGGCGAGCGTCCAAGGTCCGCTGTCGGCTCGGCATCCGTTGTTGAGCCGGGACGGCAAGCTGCTGCGCCGCGTCGCGCACGGTGCGGTCGTCGTGCGCGGCCAGGACGGTTATGTCACGCACAACCTGATCGTCGGCACCGTGACGTCCGTGTCGTCGACGTCGATCACGGTCCGCGCGTCGGACGGCACGAGTGAGACGTTCGTCGTCAACAGGGCCACCTTGGTGCGGACGCTGGGCGACGGGACCCGGGGGCTCTCGTCCATCGACAAGATCGCGACCGGCGACCGCGTCGGCGTGGCAGGCACCGGGACCTCGACCTTGACCGCAAAGCACGTGATCAAGCTGCCGGCGTAACCGGTTGGCCGATGGCGTTGGATCTTGTGCGGTCGGCTGCGTTGGACGGTGGTGGGGCGCACAAGATCGGCAGCGGCGGATCAGACCAGAGGGAGGCGCACGGTGAACCGGGCGCCTCCCTCTACTGCGTGTCCGGCCTCGACCGCGCCGCCGAGCCGCAGCACGAGGCCGTGGACGATCGCCAGGCCGAGTCCGGTGCCCACCCGGCGCACCCCGCGGTAGCGCTGGTAGAGCACGCCCTGCTCGAAGGCCACGCCGAGGTCGGCGTCGCGCAGCCCCGGCCCCCCGTCGCGCACCTCCAGCACGGCGTGGCCGTGCTCGGTGCGGGTCGCCAGCACGATGGGCGCGTCACTCGGCGTCACGCGCAGCGCGTTGTCGAACAGCCCGTCGAGAACCTGCCGGATTCGGGAGGCGTCCGTCGTCGACCAGATCGGGGAGGTCGGCGCTTCGAGACGGAACTCCACGCCCGCGGCGGCGCAGCGCGCGGCCCACACCCGCGCCGTGCCGTGCACCAGCGCGACGAGATCTACGGGCGCGAACTCGAGGCGGAAGTCCTGCGCGCCGAGCCGGGCGAGATCGAGCAGATCGCCGACCAGCCGCTCGAGTCGCTTTGCCTCGCCGAGGACGACACCACCGACCTGTGCGGTTTCCGTGGGCGGGACGACGCCGCCCGCCAGCGACTCGGCGTACCCGGCGATCGCGGTCAGCGGGGTGCGGAGATCGTGCGAGACGGAGAGCAGGAACTCCCGTTGCCGCCCCTCGGACTGGCGCAGCGCGCCGGCGAGCGAGTTGACCGCCTCGCTGACCGCGACGACCTCGGCCGGTCCCTCAGCCGGCAGCCGGACGTCCCGGTTCCCAGCCGCGAGCGAGTGGGCGGCCGCGGCGCTGCGCCGCAGTGGACGCGCGAGTTGCCAGGCGACGAGCAGGCCAAGCAGCGCAGCCAGCCCGCCCGCGATGAGCAGCGCGACGATCGTCCGCCGCACCGCGCGTTCGTCCTGGGCCACGGCGTCTGAGCGGCGCTGCAACAGCACGACGGCGCCCGAGCGGACCGGCCGAGCCTCGACGAACACCCGGGTGCCGTCGACGGTGCGGCTGGTAGAGGCATTCTCGCCGGCTAGGACGGCGGCGATCTCGGACCCGTCAAGCGAGTCGCGGATGAGCGCGGACGTCGAAACGATCCGCCCGTTCGGGCCGATGACGCCGCTCTCCACGTCGAGGCCCTGGAGCGCCGCGCGCAGCCGGGGCTGGGCAACGAGCCCGATGCGACCGTCCGACCCGGCGGTCTGGGCGACGTCGGCGAGCCGGGCCAGATTGCGCCGCGCG
Organism: uncultured Actinomycetota bacterium; assembly: GCA_963797455.1. Lineage (GTDB taxonomy): Bacteria > Actinomycetota > Actinomycetes > Mycobacteriales > Jatrophihabitantaceae > Jatrophihabitans. The sequence goes on from CAWCPK010000006.1 coordinate 442,052, forward strand.
GTGTCGGTGCCGCTGCTGCGGATCAGGCCCGTCGCGACCGCACCCGCGATCAGCGCGGTGACGACCGCAACCCCGACGCTGAGCAACGAGATCCGCGTCGCCAGGGACGACCTTCTCACGGCGCGCGGTTCTCGGCCGAGTAGCCGACGCCGCGGACGGTGCGGATCGGGCTCGCCGCGCCGAGCTTGGCGCGCAGTTGCGCGACGTGCACGTCCACGGTGCGGGTGCCGGCGACGGCGGGGTAGCCCCACACTCCGCCGAGCAGTTGCTCGCGGGTGAACACCCGGCCGGGCCGGCGCATCAGATACGCGAGCAGGTCGAACTCGGTGGCGGTGAGCATCAGTTCGTCCGTCCCGACGTAGACCCGACGCTGCGCGGCGTCGAGCGTCACCGACCCGACGGTGCGCGGTTCCGCCTCGGGTGTTCCGTGCGTGCGGCGCAGCACGCCGGTTACCCGCGCGACGAGTTCGCGCGGCGAGAACGGCTTGGTGACGTAGTCGTCGGCGCCCATCTCGAGACCGATGATGCGATCGACCTCGTCGTCGCGGGCGGTCACGAACAGGACCGGCGTCCAGTCCTGCTCGGCGCGCAGCCGACGGCAGACCTCGACGCCGTCGATGCCGGGCAGGCCGATGTCGAGGATGATCGCGGCCGGCTTGAGACGGCGCACCGCGGCGAGCGCGGGCTCGCCGTCCCGCTCGACGTGCACGCCGTAGCCGGCAGCGGTGAGGTTGCGCTTGATGACGTCGGCGATGGCCGGCTCGTCCTCGACCACCAGGACGAGCCCGCGGGCGCGCGAGTCGGCGGACACGCCCGAACTGTAGTGCCGCCGAGCGGCGGCGAGGTCACGCGAAGATCAGCGCACGGTATGGAGGTCAGGACGCGAGGTGGCGCGCGCCTGGACCTGGGACGGAGCGCGTGTCGCGCGGGGTGAGCACCTCGTCGTCGTGGGTGCACCGGACCTCGGCGCGCACCTCGTGCCCGCACGCCTTGTGCTGGACCTGCCACGGCTCGTGGCCCTCATCGGCGAGGTGCTTGTCGCCGAACTGCATGAGCGCGACGAGGACGGGGAACAGGTCCCAACCCTTCGCGGTGAGCCGGTACTCCCGCCGCCGGCGCTGGCCCGGCTCCTGGTACTCGCGAGTCTCGAACAGGCCTTGCGCCACCAGGGTGCGCAGCCGGTCGGACAGCACCGCTTCGGACAGCCCGACATGCCGGCGGAAGTCGTCGAAGCGGTGGACGCCGTTCGCGCAGTCGCGGATCAGCAGCATCGTCCACTTCTCGCCGATCACGGCGAGCGTCCGCTGCACAGAGCACTGCTCGGTGTCGAAGTCGAGCCATCTCATGCCAGCCGTCATGGACCCAGCGTAGCTGACTATTCGATTGACAGTCAGCCGAGGAAAGATCTAACTTTCAGATATGAAGTCAGGTGACATCCGGATCAGGCCATGGCAACGCGGCGACTTCGCGCTGCTGACCGCAGCGGCGCCTGGGCTGTCCGAACGCACGCTGTGGCTGCGGTTCTGGGGAGCCGTGCCGACGCTGCCGACCGCTTACCTGCGCAGCACCGAACAGCGCTGGCCGCGGTGGTGGGACGCCGTCGCCGCACTGGACGGGGACGAACTCGTCGGCTGGGCCGAGTACGGCCGCTACCCGCAGGAGCCGCAGACCGCCGACGTCGCGGTCTGCGTCGTGGACGCCGAGCAGGGCAAGGGAATCGGCGGCGCGCTGCTGTCCGCGCTGGTCGAGCAGGCCCGCGGGGCCGGCCTGGCCAGCGTGCACGCCGACATCGCGCCGTACAACGAGCGCGCGCGGCGAGGTTGGCGGCGGATGACGGGCGGCGAGGCGAGCACGCTCCCGCTCACGGCCTAGTCGAACAGCGATAGCTGGGCAGCCGCGGCCCGGGTCGGGAGTTTCGGAAGACGTGGCCGCTGGTAGCTGCCGGCCGGGGGGCTGTCGACCCAGGACGGCAGGGGCGCGCGTGGCCGCTCGAGGCGGTCCGGGTCGGCGTCGGCGAGGACGCACAGCGCGTCGTTGACCGTCCACCCCAGCTGTTGAGCCCGGAACACCGAGCCGACCGTGTCGGCGTCGAGCGGGAGGGCGCCCGGCTCGATCGCAACGTCGACGTGCATCGCCATCACCTGGCAGTTGAGCTCCCACGCGGTGCGCGCGTCCGGCTCCGCGAGCCGCGCGGCGATACCGGTGCCGAGCCGGGTGCGGACGCCGTCGAGGTCGTCGAAGGCGGCAGCGGCACTGCCGAACTCCTGCAGCAGCCGCGCCGCCGTGCGCGGGCCGATGCCGCGCACGCCGGGCAGGTTGTCCGCCGGGTCGCCGCGCAATGCGGCGAAGTCGCGATACTGCTCGGGCCGCACACCGAGGAGCAGTACGAGCCGCTCGGCGGTCATCATCGGCGAGGCCTCCACGCCGCCGTTGATGATGCGCAGGACCTTGGTGGTGTCGTCGATGAGCGCGAAGGCGTCACGGTCGGAGGTGACGACGACGGTCGCGGCGCCGGCCGACTTAGCGCGCGCCGCCGTCGACGCCAGGACATCGTCAGCCTCGAGGCCGCGTGGCACGAACACCGCGACGCCCAGCTCGCGCAGCACGTCCGCGGCGCAGGCGAGTTGCGCGACGAGGCTGTCGAGCTTGTCGACCCGGTTGGCCTTGTACTCCGGCCAGCGGGCGCGCCGCGCCGACTCGTCCGGGTCGTCGAATCCGACGACCACCGCGGTGGGTCGGACGCGGTCGACGGCTGCGACGAGCTGCATCAGCAGGCCGCGCACCGCCCAGGTGGGCCGGCCGTCGGCGTCGTGCAAGCCGGTGCGCGCCTGGGCGTGGTAGCTACGGTGCACGAGCGAGTTCCCGTCGATCGCGAGGATCACCGGCCCGCCCATGTGCTCCACTCTCGCACGGCCCTCCGTCAACCCAGTGCGGTGAAGGCGGCGGCGATCTCTTCCCGGGTTGCGCCCGCGGCGACGAGCAGCCGGAGCAGGACACGCGCCTTGTACGGATGGACGAAGCCGCCGTTGATGAGCCCGCGGGCCAGCAGGTCACGCTCCGAGCCAGGCGCGCCGTAGGTGTCGGCCAGCACCGACCCGCCGCCGGTCCGTGACGTCAGCACGACGGGCATCAGGTCGTTGATCTCGGCGAGCGCCGGGACGAGGCTCGCCGGGGCGTGCCCGACACCGAAGCCGGCCAGCACCAGTCCCTGGTGGCTGTGGTCCGGTCCGGCCAGCAGCAACCCGTCGTCGTCCAGCGTCGTCGTGTAGAGCGCGATCCGGGTCTCGGCGATGCTGTCCCGACTCCAGCCGGTGATCGGCTTGCGGGGCGGGCAGGGACGCGTGGAAGCGCGGCGACCCTTCGACGAGGTGCCCGATCGGGCCGAGGTCCGGAGACACGAAGGTGGCCGGACTTGTGCTGTGCGCCTTGCGCACGTGCCGCGCGGCGTGGACCTCGTCCAGGAACGCGACGAGCACGCCGCGACCCGTGCGGCGGGCGCCGCGGCAACCTGCAGCGCGGCGAGCAGGTTCGCCGGCCCGTCCGCTCCCGGGGAGCGTCGGGTTGCGCATCGCGCCGGTGACGACGAACGGGACGTCGTGCTGCCAGATCGAGTCGATGAGGAAGGCGGTCTCTTCGAGGGTGTCGGTGCCTTGCGTGAGCACAACGCCGACGGCGCCGCCCGCGACTGCGCGGCTCGCCGCCTCGATCGTCTCGAGGACGTCGGCGAAGGTGAGCGAACCGCTCTGCGTCGTCACCGGATCGTGAGCGCGGACTTCGACCGGCATTGGCGCGAGCGTTGCGACGAGGTCGGCGCCGGCCAGTCGGGACACGACGCCGCCGGTTTCGCCTGTCATCGAGATCGTGCCGCCGAGCGCGAAGAACGCGACGTGCGACATCTGGCTCCTCGTGACTGTTGGCGGCCGTCGGCCGGGCCCTTCGGCCCGATTCGCAGCCTACGGATCGTGCCACGCTCGGGAGGTAAGGGCCACAAGCCTGCTACGCGTATGTCCTCACAAAGGAGCAGCCATGAGCCGGATCGTCAGCGCCGATGATCTGCAGATCGCCCGATCGGTTCCGCTGGAGCCCATCGACACGATCGCAGCAATCATGGGCTTGGGCCCGGATCTGCTGGAGCCGTACGGCAACCACGTAAGCAAGATCAAGCTGGCGGCGCTGGAGGAGCTCGCCGACCGGCCGCGAGCGAAGTACGTGCTGGTCTCTGCCGTCACGCCGACGCCGCTCGGCGAGGGCAAGACCGCTACGTCGATCGGCCTCGCGCAAGGGTTCGCACAGCTCGGCAAGCGGGCAACCGTCGCGATCCGGCAGCCCGCGATGGGTCCGGTGTTCGGCATCAAGGGCGGCGCCGCGGGCGGCGGTTGGGCGCAGGTCGTGCCGATGGAGCGCGTGAACCTGCACCTGACCGGTGACACGCACGCGGTGACCGCCGCGCACAACCTGCTCGCCGCGATGGTCGACAACCACCTGTTCCACGGCAACGCGCTGGGCATCGACCCGCACGAGATCACCTGGCCACGCGTGCTCGACGTCAACGACCGCGCGCTTCGCAACATCGTGGTCGGGCTCGGCTCGCGCATCGACGGCGTGCCGCGGCAGGCGCGCTTCGACATCACCGCGGCGTCCGAGGTGATGGCGATCCTCGCGCTGGCGACCTCGCTGCACGACCTGCGCGAGCGGCTCGGCCGGATCGTCGTCGGCTACACGCACGACGGCGAGCCGGTGACCGCCGAGCAACTCCAGGCGGCCGGCGCGATGGCGGTCATCCTGCGCGACGCGTTCAAGCCGAACCTGCTGCAGACCCTCGAGCACACGCCGGCGCTCATCCACGCCGGCCCGTTCGGCAACATCGCGCACGGCAGCTCGAGCATCGTCGCCGACCTGATCGGCATGCACGCCGGCGACTACCTGATCACCGAGGCCGGGTTCGGCGCCGACATCGGCGCGGAGAAGTTCGTCGACATCAAGTGCCGCGCCTCGGGGCTGCGTCCCGACGCCGCGGTGCTCGTCGCCACCGTCCGCGCGCTGAAGGTCGCACTCGGGCAAGTACCGCATCGTCGCCGGCAAGCCGTTGCCGGCCGAGCTGGCCGACGAGCGACCGGACGAGGTGCTCGCCGGCGCCGCCAACCTGCGCAAGCACATCGAGATCATCCGCATCTTCGGAATCACGCCGGTCGTGGCGATCAACGCGTTCCCGAGCGACCACCCGAGCGAGCACGAGGTGATCCGCGCCGATCGCGAGCGAGACTGGGCGCGCACGTCGGCGGTCACGACGGCGTGTCGCCGACGGCGGGAAGGGCGGGGTCGAGCTGGCCGAGGCGGTGGCCGCGGCAGCCGACGAGCCGAGCGAGTTCCGCTTCCTCTACCCGGACGACATGCCGCTGCGCGAGAAGATCGAGACGGTGGCGACCGCAGATCTACGGCGCGGACGGCGTCGACTACTCGGCTCCTGGCCGCGAAGGCGCTCGATCACTTCGAGCGCGCTCGGCTACGGCCACCTGCCGATCTGCATCGCCAAGACGCACCTCTCGATCTCGCACGACCCGAAGCTGCTGGGCGCGCCGACGGGATGGCGACTGCCCGTCCAGGAGGTACGCGCGCACGTCGGGCGCCGGGTTCATCTACCCGATCTGCGGCAACATCTCGACGATGCCGGGACTAGGGCACGGCGCCGGCGGCGACCCGGATCGACATCGACGACGACGGCGAGATCATCGGCCTGTTCTAGAGACCTCGAGGTCATCAGCGAAGTCGGCGTGCTTGCGACCTGGTTGCTTCTCGGTAGACGCAGGTCGGAGCCGGAGCGGCGTAACGATGCGGTCGCGGTAGTCGGTGTCCAGGCGGACAGTCCGCCCGTCTGCCTCCCGGCCTCCGAGAGCGTCGATACCCCATCCTGAGTGAACCCCAGGCACGCCGCGGCGATCTGAGGTGAGTTGAGTGGAGGTACCTGCTCGGAGGAGTCCGTTCCTAGCTGCCGACGCCGGCCCGATACGCCTCGATGCTGGCCGGGACACCGAGCACGAAAGTGTGTGGTCCGTGCGTCAGGCGAATGCCCCGCTCGTCCCAATTCACCGTCCATCCGTGCAGGTCCGTGAGGTGGGTTACTGCGCGAAGGACGGCTTCGTCGCGCAGTTCGCGAGTCCAGTCGGCACAGTCGCTCTCGACGGCAATGGCGAGGACGAGGTCCCTGCCGTCCAGCTCGCCGAGCTCCGCGATCCGGGCGTCGATCGCCAGAGCGACCGGCGCCAGGTACAGGTCCTGGAGGTCGTGCGGAAGGGTCGTCATGTCGATGCACCTCTGTCGTTTCGATGCGATGTCTAGCGTCAGGATGTCCGAGACAATTCGGATGAGAGAGTGCCGGAAGTCCGGCTTTGACCAGGGCAATTGGTCTCGCTCGTGGTGCAGCGGCTCGCGAGCCGCACCGGTACGGAGTCGGTGGTCGCTCCGCCCGGGGCCGTCATCTCACGTGAATCGGGGCATGGTGGCGAGCATCAAGGGAGACCGGGCACCCGCACGCGCAGTGCGCGGCCTGGCTTGAGCGCGGCCGAGCCGGCCGCTCGGGCGACGATCGCATTGCCGGCGGCGCATCGCGAATGCCGCCGCACGCGGCTTCACCGGGATGTCTTCGGGCAGGCTTTCGGTACGCCGATTATTTCGCGGACTTCGGGGTGCGTCGTCCGTCCCTGTGTGGGTGATTATGTGCCGCCGATCCAAAGCGAGTCGCTCGTAAGTGCTTCCCAATATGGCCGAAGGTCGCGCATGGCGGCTTCTTGCGAGCCGTTACATTGCCGATCATGAGTTTGACAGACCGGATTGCCAGCGGGTCGGGAGAGTTCCTCCTGTTTGCGTTGACACCGCCGCGCGCAGCCAGCGCCGGCGACCGGGCGCAAGAGATCGCCGACGCCACCCTCGCTCGCCTCGGGCCCTTGGGCGTCGATGGGCTAATCCTCTACGACCTCGCCGACGAAGCGGTGCGCAACCCGGCGCAGCGGCCCTTCCCGTTCATGCCGACCCTTGACCCGGCGGCCTTCCTCGCCGACAACCTCACTAACTGGGCAGCCCCGGTGGTCGTCTACCGCGCGGTGGGCAAGTACTCAGCTGCGCAGCTGCGGGCCTGGTTCGAGGAGCAAGATCCTTCGCGGGTGATGACGGTGCTGGTCGGACCAGCCAGCCGCGGAAGCCGCTCACAGACGTCATTGACGCAGGCGCAGGCACTGAGCCGCGAAGCGAACCCGGCGTTGTTGGTGGGTGGTGTCGCGATACCCGAGCGGCACAGTCGGCGCGATGACGAACATCTGCGACTGCTGGCGAAGCAGGACGCGGGCAATCGCTTCTTCGTGACCCAGGTCGTCTACGACATCAACGCGGCGAAGAACCTGGTCTCCGACTACCACTACGCGTGCGCCGAGCGCGGCACCGGCGTCGCACCCATCGTCTTCACATTCTCGGTGTGCGGGTCGATGCGCACCCTGGAGTTCCTGCGCTGGCTCGGCGTTGACGTCCCGCGCTGGATCGAGAACGACCTCAGACACGCGACCGACCCGCTCGACGCGTCGTACCGGCTGGCTCTCGCCACGGCTACCGACCTCATCACCTACTGCCGCGATCTCGGCGTCCCGTTCGGCATCAACGTCGAAAGCGTGTCTATCCGGCGCGTCGAAATCGAGATGGCGGTACGTCTGGCGGAGCAACTCAGTGTGGAGCTTCGCGTATGACTTGGTCAGCCGCGCCGCGGTAGCGCGATTGAGCGGCAAGTGGATCCAGCGTGAGACGGCCGCTCGCGATCCGCACGCAACGTCACAACCTCGACGGGGGTATGGCCGAATATAGGACGCTTCGGTGAACGACGATCTGTCGGATGTGGTCGTCACTATGTTCGCGATCGTCGACATGGCAGCGCCCATGTCTTCGGCGTGATCGTGCGGTCTCCTTTAGTTCTAGTCCGGCAAGGCGGCCTGAATCGCGCGGATGGGATCTAGGACGGCGCTGATCTTCAGAGGCTCGCTAGGTCCGAGCGACTCCGAGGCCGTCGATCAGCACCCGACGGCGCCGGCTCCGGCATCGCCGGCTACCGCGTGCGCTCCCAACGTGCGCGTTGGAACGGCGGCTTCGGCGGCTGGACCACTCTGTCGGCGTGGCAGAGCACGACGAAGACCTCCGCTGCCATCGCGCCCGGCTACACGTACTGCTACGAGGTACAGGCGCGCGACGCCGCCGGCAACGTGGGCGCGTGGTCGGCGAACTCCGTGCCCTGACCGACGAGGAACTGTTTCGGTGGGCGGCCGAGCGCGATCGGCGCATCGTCACCGAGAACGTCAAGGACTTCGCTCCGCTGCTGCGCCGGGCCGACGAACACGGTCAGCACGTCGCGAGGCTGTTGTTCACCAGCAGCCGCACCTTCCCCCGCACGCGCCGCAACCCCGGGCCGATCATCGACGCGCTCGACGTGTGGCTGCGCGCTGCACAGGTGAGCGAGCCGCCGGTCGAGGACTGGCTTCAACCCGCCCAACCGTGATCTCTTGCCGGCCCACGCTACCGACCGTGAGCGCCGGCGAGGCCGACCGCACGCGGCTCGAGCACGCTGAATCGCGCAGTGCGCCGATTACAGAGCGACGGTTCAGTGCCCGGAAAGCGTCTTGAGCGCGCCGTTCTGCGCGCGGTCGTCGCGTTCCCGGCTCATGACCGTGGGCCTGGCCGGGCACTTGATCTTGGCCGGTGCTGCGCAGCAGCCGTTGGCCGCTCACCTTGCTCGCGTCGACGGTACCTCCGTGACGACTACGCCAGCAGCGAGCATTTCGTGTCCGTTAACGTCGGTCGGTTCAATCAGGGTCGTGGTGACGGGCTGGCCTGGGCTTGTGGTGCATGTTGTGGGGTGGTGAGGGCGTTGATGAGGTCTTCGCGGGCGCGGGCGACGCGGGAGCGGATGGTGCCGATCGGGCAGCCGCAGATCTCGGCTGCTTCGTGGTAGCTGCAGCCGAGTAGCTGGGTGAGGGTGAACGCGGCGCGGCGCTCGGGGTCGAGGGTGTTGATGAGCAGGAGTAGTTCGGTGCGTCCGGCATGGTCCGGGCGCTGCGCCGCGACCGGGTGGGTCGTGGCCGCGGTGGCCAGCGCTCGTTGTCGCTTTCGGGTGTCGAGTTCGCGGGCGCAGACCCGGCGGGCGATGGTGAGCAGCCAGGTGCGGGCGGAGGACTCGCCGCGGTAGCTGGGTAGTGCGCGCAGTGCGTGCAGCAGGGTGTCCTGGGTGAGGTCGTCGGCACTGTGCGGGTCGACGAGGTGGGCGCAGTAGCGCCAGACGGGGGTTTGCGCGGCGCGGACGAACGCGGCGCTGGCGCCGGGCCGGCCACGTTGGGCCGCCAGCGCATGGCGGGTGATTTCGTCCACGTCAGTTGAGGCTAGGTAGTCGGCCGGGCACCGCCGCAGGCGGGGTGCGGGTGCCCGCGATCTTTCGGCAACGATCTTTCGGCAACCGCCTGACCTCGGTTCGTGGAATCGGCCGGGAACCAGCCGCGCATCGGCGCGCACTAACAAGGTATGGAGTGTGCGGCGGTCCGGGAGGCGATCTCGGCGGGCATCGACGGCGAAGACAGCGAGGCTCCGGCCGAGGCGGTGCGGCACCTGGCCGGCTGCCCGGGGTGCCGGAGCTGGCAGCAGGCCGCGCATGCGTTGACCCGGGCGAGTCGGCTCGGCGGCGTGGTGCCGCCGCGGGATCTGACCGCGGCGGTGCTGGCCGCGGCCGGCGGCCGATCGCGCGCCCACGCGGTGTCCGGTCGCCGGCTGGCGCGGGCGGTGTTGGTGATCGCGGCGGCGGCGCAGCTGCTGTTCGGGCTGTGGCTGCTGGTCTCTGGTGAGCCGGGCGCGGGCGAGCACGCGGGGCACGAGATCGCCTCGTTCGATCTCGGGTTGGCGGCGGCGTTCTGGGTGGGGGCGTTGCGGCCGCGCTGGTCGACGGGGTTGGTGTGGCCGGCCGGGGTGGCGGCCGCCGCGCTGGTGGTTACTGCGATCGCCGACCTGGTCGCTGGGCAGGCGATCGGCTTGGACGAGGTGCCGCACCTGGTTGCGGTGGCCGGATCGTTGGCGTTGGCCTGGCAGGCCGGTCCGGGTTCGCGGTCACGCCCACGCGTGGGAATTGTGCGAGTGATGGGCCGGGGCCGATCTCGGTCGAGGGCCGCCGGCCGCGTGCCCGCTGGCCCGGGGCCAGTCGTCGCCGAGCCGCCTGCGGTGAGCGGCCGTTGGCGAGGCGGTGCGGTGGCGTGAGTGGCGCACTACAGCCGGTGCTGGCAGAAGGCGACGCGCGGCTGGACGGGCATGCGGCGCTGACTGCCTGGACGTTCGCGCCGCTGGTGTCGGCAGCCCTAGCGGTTGCCGCGCTGCTCTACGTGTGGGGGGTGTGGCGGGTGTGGCGTCGGCACCCGGTGCGGCCGTGGCCGGTGTGGCGCTCGGCGAGTTTCCTGACCGGACTGGCGGTGATCGCGCTCGCGACCGAGTCGAGCGTCGGGACCTATGACGATGTGCTGTTCTGGGTGCACATGGTGCAGCACCTGCTGCTGGTGATGGTGGCGCCGCCGCTGCTGATCGTCGGGCGGCCGGTGCTGCTGGCCCTGCACGCCAGCCGTAACCCGGCGCACCGCTGGGTGCGTGGCCTGGTGCGGTCGCGGGTGGTGAGCGTGTTGACCTGGCCGCCGGTTGGGTTGGCGCTGTACGCGGCGGTGATCGTCGGCACCCACCTGAGTTCGTTCATGAACCTGGTGCTCGAACACCCGCTGATCCACGACGCCGAGCACGGGCTGTATCTGGTGGTCGGCTACCTGTTCTTCCTGCCGGTGATCGGGTCCGAACCGATCCGCTGGCGGCTGTCCGTCCCGGCCCGGCTGGTGCTGCTCGCGGTGGCGATGCCGGTGGACACGTTCACCGGTGTCGTGCTGGGCATGACCAGTCGCGAACCATTTCCCGCCTACGCCGACCGGCACCGCAGCTGGGGCCCGGGCCTGGTCGACGACCTGCACCTGGGTGGGGCGGTGATGTGGGTCGGCGGCGACGCGCTGATGCTGGTCCTGATGGTGGTGCTGGCGGTCAATTTCGCGCGCCAGGGCACCGGCGGTGTCGGTGTCGGTGCCGGCCGGTGGCTCGAGGCGGCGCGCACCGCGACGCTGGCCAGTCACGCCGCCGCGGCGGGAATCGGCCGGCCCGCCGAGTCCGGGCGCGAGGCCACCGTCGATGACGAGCAGCATTACGCGGCCTACAACGCCTACCTCGCCGCGCTCGCCGACCCCGCGCCGGCCGATTCCGTGCCGGCCGATTCGGTGCCGGCGCAGACCGGTCGTGCGCGGTCTGGCGGCGTGCAGCACCGGGACTCGGCGGGGCCGGTGTGACCCTGACGCGCGGGACAGGCCGGCGCAAAGCGCGGCTCATGCTCGCCGCCGCGGCGGTGTTGCTCGCCGCTGCGGGCTGTGCGGCGAGCTCGCCACCGGGCGCACCGGCGGCGTCGATCGGCGCCACCCTCGATCGCCCGGTCGGGTCGCTGGTCTTGAACCTGCCGTTGACCGATGACGCCGGGCACCGGACTACCCTGGGCGCGTTCGCTGGCAAGCTCATCGTGCTCACCGACTTCCTCACCTTGTGCCAGGACGTCTGCCCGATGACCTCGGCCAACTTCGCCCAGCTCGACCGCGACGTCACCGCCGCCCACCTGGCCGGCCGGGTGCAGTTCGTGGAACTGACTGTCGACCCGGCCCGTGACACGCCGGCTCGGCTGCGCGCCTACCGCACGCTGTTCCACGCCCCGCCCAACTGGTCGCTGCTGACCGGCGCCCCGATCGTGATCGCCCACATCTGGCAGTACTTCGGCGCCAGCTACAGCCGTGGTCCGGAGGACAAACCCGCCGGAATCGACTGGCTGACCGGCAAGAAGCTCACCTACGACGTCGACCACAACGACGTGCTCGTCTTCATCGACCAGAGCGGGGTCGAACGGTTCGTGATCGACGGTCTGCCCGACACCGGCGGCCGTCAACCGCCAGGGCGGCTGACCCGGTTCCTCAACGACCTGGGCCGCACCCACCTGTCCCGGCCGGGCGCCGGCAGCTGGAGCGTGCCGGACGCGCTGACAGCGCTGTCCTGGCTGACCAAGACCCGGATCCGCGACCAATAGCACTCCGCAGCCCGCAGGATGATCACCGCGGTGTAACTGACCAGAGAGGACGACATGCCCGACTGCACGCCAGCCACCGCCCCGCGCCGGCTGAGCACCACCGCCGTGGCCGGCACGGTGCTGGCCGTCGCGCTGGCCGGCTGCGCCGATAGCGCCCACGCGGCGGCGCACACCACGACGCGCGGCGCGGGCGGGCCGGCCTCATCGTCGGCTGCGCCGATCCCGATGTCGAATCCACCCGGCACACGCGGCACGGCGCGCACGCTGGCCGCGGCGACCCTCGCCAAACGGGTTCCCGGCTGCACGCCGCAGCCGGTGCGGGCCGGCGACTCCACCGCCCCCGGGTTCGCCCGCGTGCCAGGCGTGTTCACCACCGCGGCGTCGGCGGCAACGTGCACCTTGCGCGGCCGCACCGTGGTGATCTTCACCTTCGCCGACCAGCAACAGCAGGCGCGCAACGAGGCCGACCTGGCTCGGGTGGACGCGTTCTTCGCCGCCGGGAACGGGTGGACCGCCGCGCCCGAGGACATCAGCGAGCCCGTCGGGCAGCAATCGGTGGTCCAAGGTGTCGCACTGACCCTGCACGGACGTATCGAGTTCGGCAGCGGGTAGCGCGCAGACGGCGCGGGTCTCGGTGCGCGGTCGACCCGCTCGCGGCACACACGCTCGCACCGCACTCGACCGGGGTGGCGGTCGCATCCGCAGCGGCCGCGCCGGGAACCGGATCACTGCCGCCGGCCCGGCCGGCGCACCGCCCCGCCAGATCCGCGACCAGCCGAGTTCCGCGAAGGAAGGATTGGACATGGGCGCACAACGCGGCCGGTCGGGTAGGCCGACCGGGACACGAGGTCGACCGCTCGCGCCGGCATCCGGTGCCGCCGCGCGGAGCAAGGCGCAGCGCCGGCAGGCGGCCAGCAAAGCACTGGCAGCCGCTCGGGGTGGCCGGCAGGCGCGGCGTCGGAGCTGGCTGACCCTCGGCTCGGTCGCGGCGGTGCTCGCGGTGGTCGCCGTGCTGGTGATCGTGAAGGTGGCGTCCGGACCGAACTCGCCCAAGTCCGGTCCGGCGGCGGGCCGGGCACCGGCCTCACTGGTCTCGGCGCTGAGCTCGGTGCCGGCCGCAACGATGGACACGATCGGGCCCGGCACCGCGGGGCAGAAGCCGTTCACGTCGCTGCCGACGCAGGGCTCGGGTGCGCCGCTGACCCACGACGGGTTGCCGCGGGTGCTCTATGTCGGTGCGGAGTATTGCCCGTACTGCGCGGCCGAACGCTGGGCAATGGTGGTCGCGCTGTCGCGCTTCGGCAGCTTCCACAACCTGGCCACCACCACCTCATCACCCTCGGACGTGTATCCGAACACGCCGACGCTCAGCTTCCACGGCGCCACGTTCACCAGCTCAGTACTGGCCTTCGACGGCTACGAGATCGAGAGCAACCAGGCACAGGGCAGCGGCTACGCGCCGCTGGACGCGCTCAACTCGGCGGACAAGTCGCTGTTCACCGCCTCGGGCGGGTCGTTCCCGTACGTCAACCTCGGCGGCAAGTACGTCATCAGCGGAGCGTCCTACAGCCCGCAACTGCTCGCCGGTCACACCCGCACGCAGATCGCCGCGGCGCTGTCCGACCCGAACTCACCGATCGCGAAGGCCGTCGACGGCACCGCCAACGTCATCACCGCGGCGCTGTGCCAGCTCACCAGTCAGCAGCCCCGCGCGGTGTGCACCTCCACCGGAGTGACAGCTGCCGCCGCCAAGTTAGGCAGCTGAACACCGATGAGACGAGCTGGCTCGGCGCCGCCGCGCGATACCGCACGCCTCGGCCTAGGGGCGTTCGCCGTGGCACTGCTCGGCCTCGCGATCGCCGCCTACCTCACCGTCGAGCACTACGACACTTCGACCACGCTGGCCTGCCCAGAGACCGGCACCATCAACTGCGCCAAGGTGACCACCAGCGCATGGTCACACATCGGGCCCGTCCCGGTCGCTGTCCTCGGCCTGGCCTTCTTCGCCGCGATGAGCCTGCTCTGCAGCCCACCAGCCTGGCGATGGGCCGCCCTGGACGCCGTGCGTGTCGCCGGCGCGGCCGCCGGCGTCACCTCCGCGCTGTACCTGATCTGGATCGAACTGTTCCGGGTCGACGCGATCTGCCTCTGGTGCACCGCCGTACACATCTGCACCCTGCTGCTACTCGCGCTCGTTCTCTGGACGACCAGCACCGTCCGCGCACGCTGACCCGACCGGATCTCTCCTTCAGAGGGCCCGGCTGCCACAGTCACCCGCTCACTGGGTGCACAGGTCCGAGAACCGGGTATACCGACCGCGCGGTCACTGCTGCCACCGAAGAATTGATCCGGAGCGATATCGCGCCGCTCGTGAGGCCGATGCGAACCGCGCCGAACGACGGATAGCGAGCCGCCTAGGCGCAAGCAAGTTGGCGTATGTTGCCGTCCGGGGCTCATCTGGCCGCTAAGGGGATCGGGCGGGTTCGCTGGGCGCCTACCGGATGAGGTGGTAGTCGACAAGCAGGTGGCCGGTCGGCGATGTCTCGCTTCGGATCGATTCGAGGCGAGTCGACGGCAACCCGTCAAGCAGTCTTCGTCCGCTGCCGACGATCCTCGGCGCGATCACGAGTCTGAGCTCGTCGACGACGTGCGCGGCGAGCAAGGCCTGGGCGACCGAGATGCTGGCGTGGACGCCGATGTCGTCTCCGGGCCGATCCTTCAGGTCTCGCACGAATTCGACGAGGTCACCGTCGACGACGGCGGCGTTCGCCCACTCCTGATCGAGCGGTGCTGAAGTCGCCACATACTTAACGACGCCGTTGATGAAGCTCGCGAATGGCTGGATCTTGCTGGCCGGCCAGAACCGAGCCCACTCGTCGTAGCTGCGCCGGCCGAGGATCACGGAGTCTTGCGTCGCGATCACTGCGGCGAGGTTGGCCTCCATCGCCTCGTCCCAGTCGGTGAAGAACTCATCTGGAGCCTCGGCAACACCGTCGAGAGACAGCAACTCGTACACGATGATCTTTCGCACGTTCGACCTCCCGGGTGACATCGACCCGCTCAGTCGTCGGCTCGTGCATCCAAGTCGGTAGCACGATCAGCCGGGACAGCTCAACGAGCTTGACACGAGCCGGAATCTAGCCCGGTTCCGTCGACGCGCCAAGCGATTGATCGGGTCGCGTAACGCGCATCTCCGCATGAGCGGCGACGCAGCACCGAACGAGCCCTCTTTGTTGTCAAGCTGTTCGGCGGGTTCTCCTTGCTGTTCGTCGCGCCGTCGACGGTGTCGTGGCGGTGGTGACGGTCGTAGGGTGGGCGGTGACCCGGGAGTGGCTCGTCCGAAGAGTCGGTGTCGCGGGGTGTGAGCCGGCCGCGCTGGAGTCCGGAGTTCTGCGACGGTGGGCAGTAGCGCATGGGAAGTTGATCAGCGCCCTTGTCAGCCGTGTGTCGTGTGCCGTGGGGTTCCGTACCGGGAAGTCGTGCTTCCTCGGCTGCCGGACGTGCACAGGGCCTTCAGGTGTCGTTGCCGATGGGCAGGCGATGGATGCGCAGTGTGGCTTCGCCTAGGACGACGATTGCTCCGGCGTCCAGGTCGTCTGCCATGACATCCAGGTTGTCGAGGATGAGCGCTGCCTGTTCGGCCGGCCGCTGATTCGATGCCCGGCGCATCAGCAGGAACGACGGCGTCGTCGCGCCTGAAAGCGCCAAGATCGCCCGAAGTCGGTGTCGGCACTGACGAGAACCCGACGCTCCAAACGCGCCGTCGCGAACACGACCTCATCGCTCGCGCTACTTAGACCGACTTCGCGCGCGATGGTGACATCGTGTCCTGCGATCCGGAGCGGCTCAGCCACCTTGGGCGAGAGGTTGTGGTCGAGCAGGAACCTCATGCCGGATGACGCAGCGGCAACTCGCGTTCACGCACGGCGGCGGCCGCGTAGCGGAGCGCCTCGGCGATGTCCTCTGCCTCGAGGTCCGGGAAGTCGTCGAGGATCTCGGTGACCGACATGCCGTCTGCGACCATGCCGACAACGGTCGCGACGGGCATACGCATACCGCGGAGGCAGGGCAGGCCGCCCATGACGTCCGGGTTGATCGTGATGCGCTCGAAGGCCACGGAATCAGGCTACTGGCGTTGGTTGTCGTTGGCTGCTGCTTTGCGGTTCGAAGCCGGCACAGGGTCGTGGTACACCGAGATCAACTCGTGGCTCGGAGGCGATCAGATGGCAAGCATTGCGAAGCGTCAGGACGGCAGGTGGCGAGCGCGCTACCGCGATGGCGCCGGCAGGGAGCACTCGCGCCACTTCAAGCGCAAGGTCGATGCTCAGCGCTGGCTCGACGACGTGACGACGGCCGTCACGACCGGCATGTACGTCGATCCCGGCCGGTCTCGCGTCACGGTTGGCGAGTGGTCGCGGCGGTGGCTCGACACGAAGGTGGACGTCAAGCCGTCGACCAAGGCGCGGTACGAAGGCCTGCTGCGCGTCAACATCCTGCCGCGCTGGGGTGACACCCGCCTGGCCGACGTCACCCACGAAGGCGTGGCGGCCTGGGTCGCTGAGCTGAGCGGGGCTGGACTGTCGGCGGCGACCGTCCGGCACGCCCATCGTGTGCTGTCGCTCGCGCTATCGCTCGCCGTCCGCGATGGCCGGCTCGCACGTAACTCAGCCGACCACGTGCCGCTGCCGCGCGCGGTGTAGAACGAGAAGGTCTTCCTCAGCGTCGATCAGGTGGAGGCACTGGCGGACGCCTCGGGTGACTACCGGCTCGTCATCCTGTTCCTCGCGTATACAGGCCTGCGCTTCGACGAGCTGTCTGCGCTGCGGGTGAGGCGCCTCGACCTGATGCGCCGCCGCGCCGAGATCCTTGAGGCGGTGGCCGAGGTCGGTGGCCGCGCCGTGTTCGGCACGCCGAAGTCCCACCAGGTGCGGAGCGTCCCGATCCCACGCTTCCTCGTCGACGAGCTCGCGGAGCACGTCGCCGGCAAGAGCCCCGACGAGTTCGTATTCACCTCACCGCGCGGCGGCCTGTTGCGGCTGCAGAACTTCCGGCACACAGTCTTCGACCGCGCCGCACGCGTGGCCGGTCTCGACAACCTCACACCGCACAGCCTGCGGCAACGCGGCGTCGCTGGCGATCGCCAGCGGCGCCGACGTGAAGGTCGTCCAGCAGATGCTCGGCCATGCGAGCGCACCATGACGCTCGATCTGTACGGCCACCTCTACGGCGATCGGCTCGACGAAGTAGCCGATCGGATGGACGCGTTGCGGACCTCGCGCGGACTTCCTGCGGACTTTTTGCGGACCGACGCCCAGTTGATCATGTTCCCAGAACTCGACCAGAGGACTAAAGCCCAGCAAATATCGGACCTGTAGCGTGTGGGCCCCGCGGGGCTCGAACCCGCAACCTACGGATTAAAAGTCCGCAGCTCTGCCAATTGAGCTAGAGGCCCAGTCGTCCCAGTCTCGCAGACCGGGCGACTCGGCGCTTCGCGGTCCGGCGATGGTCGGAACCGGGGCCTGTGCCCCTAGTCCCTGGCCACGTCAAGTGGAAAGGTCGATTGGCCGGCGTCTCGACCGGGCGCGCGGTGCTGCCGACGCGGTGGGGGTCGCGCGATGTTCGCCTGGTGGGCCCTGCGCATAGTGAAATGGCGCTGGCTGGTGCTCACCTGCGGACTCCTGACGTTGCTCATCGGCGGTGTCTGGGGCACCCAGGTCTTCGGCGCGCTGGGCGGCGGCGGTTTCGACGTCCCGGCGAGCGAGAGCTACCGAGCCCAATCATTCCTCGACGATCGACTCGGTCATACGTCTGCCGATGTGGTTGTGCTGTTCGGCAATCCAGCACTGACGGTGGACGATCCGACCTACGAGCGGACCGTCGCCTCGGCGCTGCGCAAGTTCCCGCCCGGCCTCGCGTTGCGCGTCAGCACATATTGGTCCACCGGTCATTCCGCAGGCTTCGTGGGCGCCGGCGGGCACGAGACCTTCGCCGCCGTCTCGCTCAACGACGACGACCCGATCGACATGGCCGACTACGACCCGATGCGCGCCGCCGTAAAGGGGACGGGCTACAGCATCAAGGTGGGCGGCAGCAACGCCGTCGACGCGGACATCGACTCGGGCGTCACGTCGTCCATCGCGCGGGCCGAGCTGATCTCGATGCCGGTCCTGCTCGTGCTGCTGGTGATCGTGTTCGGCAGTGTCGCGGCTGCGTCGCTGCCGCTGGCGGTCGGCGGGCTCGCGGTCATGGGGTCGTTCATCGCGCTGCGGCTGCTCACGATGGTCACCGACGTCAGCATCTTCGCGGTCAACATCGTGACGATCCTCGGGCTGGGTCTCGCCATCGACTACGGGCTGTTCATGGTGAGCCGGTTCCGCGAGGAGATCGGGCGGGGGCTGGACCCGCCCGCGGCGGTCGCGGCCACGATGATCACGGCGGGGCGCACCGTCGCGGTGTCGGCGAGCACCGTGGCCATCTCGCTGTCCGGGCTGTTGATCTTCCCGCAGGTCTTCCTCAAGTCGATGGCGTACGGCGGGATATCCGCCGTGGTCATCGCCGCGACGGCTGCCCTCACCGTCCTGCCTGCTCTGCTCGCCGTGCTCGGCCGGCGCGTCGACTCGTTGTCGGTCCGCCCGTTGCTTCGCCGACTCGCGCCGCAGCGGCGGCGCGCCGCCGGCACGACGGACGAGCACGGCTTCTGGTACCGGCTCGCGACGAGCGTCATGCGCCGCCCGGTCATCTTCGCGGTCGCGGTCGTGACGCTGCTGCTGTTCCTCGCCTCGCCGTTCCTGCACGTCAAGTGGGGCGGCGTGGACGCCCGGGTAACCCCGACGAGCGCCGAGTCGCGCCAGGTGTTCGACACGATGCAACGGGACTTCCCCGGCAACTCGGTGCAGCCCATCACGACCGCGCTCAGCCTCGACGTCCCGGTTGCGAGCGCGGCCGGTCACGCAGCTGCGCAGTCCTACGCGCAGGCGGCCGGTGCGCTGCCCGGCGCGACGGGCGCCGAAGTCGCGGCCGCGCGCGGCACGACGGCGCGCGTCGACACCACCTACACCGGCGCGCCACTCGACGCGAACGCGAAGTCCGTCGTCGCCGAGATCCGCGGCCTGCCTCTACCCGCGCATGTCCAGCGGGCGCAGGTGGGCGGGTCGACCGCGGACATCGTCGACAGACTGCACGTCCTCGGTGCCCGCCTGCCGTGGATGGCGCTGCTCGTCGCGTTGACGACGTTCGTGCTGTTGTTCCTGGCGTTCGGGTCGGTCGTGCTGCCGATCAAGGCGTTGCTGATGAACGTGCTGTCGCTCGGCGCGTCGTTCGGCGCGGTCACCTGGATCTTCCAGGACGGGCACCTGTCAGGCTTGCTCGACTTCACCCCGACCGGAACCGTCGAGGCGACCCGGCCGGTGCTCGTCGCGGCCATCGTGTTCGGCGTCTCGATGGACTACGAGGTGTTCCTGCTCTCGCGCATCCGGGAGCAGTACGACCAGACCGGCGACAACCGCCTCGCCGTGGCGACCGGCATCCAGCGCACCGGGCGGATCATCACCGCCGCCGCGATGCTGCTGATGGTCGTCATCTGCCTGTTCTCCGCCGCGACGATCACCTTCATCAAGCTGATCGGCGTCGCCATGCTGATCGCGATCTTCGTCGACGCCACGATCGTGCGCTCGATCCTCGTCCCGGCGACGATGCGGCTGCTCGGCAACGCCAACTGGTGGGCGCCCGGGCCACTGCGCAGGTTCTACGGCCGCTACGGAATCGACAGGCCGGACCAAACGCGGCCGCCCGCCGAACGCGCTCCGACGCGCCTCTGATCGGCAGTCAGCACCAGCGACGCACGTGCCCGTCCCGTCCAGCGGGTAGCACGTCCCGGTCGCTCAGTTCGATCGAGATGCGACCCCCGCGCGCTTCGCACGCCGCCCTGAAATAGCGATGCGGATTGTCGGTGTACTCGATCTCGATGACGTGCCGCCCGTACACCCGGGTGTAGGCGTGGCACTCCGAATAGACCTGGCACTCCTCGGCGATGGCGAAGTCGAACCCGGTCCGCGCCCGCAGCCGGGACAGCTCGACGGCGTTCTTCTGCGCGGCGGCGACGTGCTGCAGATGCGCAGCGCGGGTGAGCAACCGGGAATAGGCGACCGCGTCGGCGGCGGTGAGCAGGCGGTGCGAGCGGGTGTAGGAGTCGAGGTTGTCGAACTCGATCGCCTGGAAGCCGTGCCGGGCGCAGCCGGCGACCCAGCCACCGACGATGTCGGCGAGCGCGGCCCGCTTGTGCGCGGTCGACGTGTCGAGCAGCGTCTCGCCCCAGTCCGGGTCGGTCACCTCGCGCCCCGTCGACGTGTGCAGCAGCAGCCTCCGGTGGTGCGTCCGCCACCACGCGGTCTCCTGCGGCTGGGTCTGGAACGCGTTGACGTAGCAGATGTTGTACCGCCCGGCCGCCGGCCGATCGCCGCGATCGCGGTCCAGGATGCGGACGTTCGCAGCGGGTGAATACCTGCCGCCGATCTGATAGTCGAACCGGGCGCCGACCGGAGGACGGACGACGCCGGTCGTCGCGGCGGCCGGGTCCGTGACGGTGACGGCGACCGCGGCGAGGACAATCAGGGCAGCACCGACCGCGCCCGTTCGTGCCGGGTGCCCGTGTCGCGCCACAAGATCAGTATCGCTCGTCCGATTGCGTTGCACAGCCGTCGAGTGCTCGTCATGTACAGGAAATGCGGCAGTGCGAACGTCGCAGCATGCGAACCACGACAACCTGCATGCGGCCCGTTCCCGTCGGCGATCCCGGCACGGTCCGCAGCGCCGAAGATCACAACCTCGCCGGCCTCGTCCGCCAGCCCTGGACGCTGCGCGTCGGGCGCGACCCGCTGACCGTGCGACCCAGCACGGCCCGCGATCTCGCCGCCGTCGCGCAGATGCACAGCCGGTGCAGCGCCCGCTCGCTGCTCGACCGGTACCGGTGGGGCGGCCGGCCACCGGCCGTCGCCGCGCTCGACCGCGCGCTGCGGCGGCCGCACAGCATCATCGCCGTGACGTCAGCGGGGGACGTCGTAGCGACCGGGACGCTCGAGCACGACCGGATCCACAACCAGTACTGCGTGGAGGTGGGCCTGCTCGTGGAGGATCGGTGGCAGCGGCTCGGCATCGGCACCGAGCTGATGAGCCACCTGGCCGGGGTCGCGCAGGTGGCCGGCTACCACGAGCTGATCGCCTACCCGGCGACCGCGTTGCCGGCCGTCCAGCGGTTGATGGTCGAGGTCGGCCGCACCCGGATGGTGCCCGACGTCGACGCACATCTGCACACCTACCTGTCCGAGTCCTCGAGCCTCGGCCTCGGGTCGGTGCGGCAGCGCCTGGCGGGGTAGGCGCACTCAGGCCGGCGCGACGGCGTCCCAGCGCACCGTCAGCTCGCCGTGCCGGGCGCGGGAGGTGTCGACCGGCCAGCCGGCGCGCGCGAGCGCGGTGCAGGCGGCGATCCAGCGCTGCCGCGCGCCGAACGTAGACAGCGGGGCTGCGGCGTCCCACGCCCCGTCGAAGGCGCGGAGATAGGCGTGGATCGCCTCGCCGGCCACGTTGCGGTGGATCAGCGCCTTGGGCAGCCGCTCGGCCAGGTCACTCGGCCGCTCGATCGAATCGACCCGGCACGCCAGGGTGAGCGACGCCGGCCCCGCTGCGGTGAGCAGCACCCAGCAGCCGAGCCGGCCCAGCTCGTCGCAGGTGCCTTCGACGAGGACGCCCCCCAGGGCGAGCCCGGCACACATCACGTGCCAGGCGTCCGCCGCGGCCGGTTGGTCGTACTGGCGCAGCACATTCGCCGCGCGAACCAGCGCCGGACGTCGCCCGGCGAGCTCGAACCCGCCGCGGGCGAAGGTGAGCTGCGGTGGATCGGCCGCCACTTGGGCGGCCGCGACCCGGGCGGCGTCGATCTCCAGACCGAGCACTCGGACGTCGGGGCGCACCCTGCGAAGCCGCGCGGCCAGCTCGACCGCGGTGACGGGGGCGGCCCCGAAGCCGAGGTCGACGACGAGCGGGTCCGGGGCGTCGCGAAGCGCGCCGGCGAGCCGTGCGGTGATCCAGTTGTCCATCCGGCGCAGCCGGTTCGGGTTGGTCGTGCCGCGGGTCGGCAGGCCGAGCGCGCGGGCCCGGCCGGCCGCCAGCCGGGGACGGACGCGGCGCGGCAGCTGCGCGTCGGCCACGCCAGCAGTCTAGGAACAGGCGGCGCGGTAGCCTCCGGACCCGTGAGCGACGCTTGCGGAGCGAACCATCAGCACAGGCTTTGCCGGTCAACCGAGCGAAGCGAGGCTTGATCGTGCCCGACCTGCTCGCCGACCTCACCACGCTGCGCGTCGGCGGGCCGGCGAGGCGCATCGTCACCGCGTCGTCCAGCGACGAACTCGTCGACCTCGTCCGCACCGCCGACGCGGCGGGCGACCCGGTGCTCGTCATCGGCGGCGGCAGCAACCTCGTCGTGGCCGACGACGGCTGGGACGGGCTCGTCGTCCTCATCCGCGGCGCTGGTATCGGCTGGGCGTCGCTCACCGGCGCGGTGCAGCTCACCGCCGAGGCCGGCGCGGTCTGGGACGACCTCGTCGCGACCACCGTCGAGCAGGGTTGGTCCGGGCTTGCCGCGATGTCCGGCATCCCCGGACTCGCCGGCGCCACGCCCATTCAGAACGTCGGCGCATACGGCAGCGAGGTGGCCGACGTCCTCACCAGCCTCACTCTGCTCGACCGGCACTCCGGCGAGGTGGAGCAGTGGGATCCAGACCGCTGCGGGTTCGGATTTCGCACCAGCGCGTTCAAGTACACCGATCGCTACGTCGTGCTTTCGGTGACGTTGCGGCTGTCGATCTCGCCGGAGGCGCCGCCGGTGCGCTACCTCGAAGTGGCGCGCCGGCTGGGAATCGAGCCCGGCTCGAGCGCCCCGTCGAAGGACGTGCGGGACGTCGTGCTGGACCTGCGGCGCAGCAAGGGCATGGTGCTCGACCCGGCCGATCACGACACCTGGAGCGTCGGCTCCTTCTTCGTCAATCCGTTCGTCGCACCCGAGGAGGTACCCGCAGGCTGCCCGAACTGGGTGGTCGATGACCAGGTGAAACTGTCGGCCGCCTGGCTGATCGAGCACGCCGGGTTCGGCAAGGGGTTCGGCCTGGACCGTGGCCGCGGGGCGGTCGCGGTGTCGACGAAGCACACGTTGGCGCTGACGAACCGCGGCGGCGGCAGCGCGGCCGAGTTGCTCGACCTCGCGCGGGTGATCCGTGCCGGTGTCGAGCAGCGATTCGGCGTCCGGCTCCGGCCCGAGGCGCGGCTGGTCGGCGTCGAGCTCTAGCACTCGACATCGCGGTGGCCCGGATTGTCCCGCAGGGGGTTGCGAGATGATCCGGGGTGGGCATGAATGCCCCAAGGGTGGTGTTGTCACCACCAGCGTCAGGCGAAAGGGGTGCTGTGCGGCCGAACGACGGCTCTTTGCAGCGCGTCGCCATGCTCAGCGTCCACACCTCTCCGTTGGACGCGCCGGGCGGCGGCGACGCGGGCGGCATGAACGTCTACATCGTCGAGACCGCCAAGCGCCTCGCCCAACGCGGCATCGAGGTCGAGATCTTCACCCGTGCCACCTCGAGCGACCAGCCCCCGATCGTCACGCTGTCCCCCGGCGTGCGCGTCCGGCACGTGACCGCCGGCCCGTTCGAGGGGCTGGCCAAGGGTGACCTGCCGGCCCAGCTTTGCGCGTTCACCGCCGGCGTGATGCGCGCCGAGGTCCGTCAGGAACCCGGCTGGTACGACGTCGTCCACTCCCACTACTGGCTCTCCGGCCAGGTCGGCTGGCTGGCTCGCGAGCGGTGGGGCGTGCCGCTCGTCCACTCCGCCCATACCCTCGCGCGGGTGAAGAACGCCTTGCTCGCCGAGGGCGACGAGCCCGAGCCGCTCGCCCGCGTCATCGGCGAGGAGCAGGTGGTCGCCGAAGCCGATCGGCTGATCGCCTCGACCACGGACGAGGCCAGCGACCTCGTCCGGCTCTACGGCGCCGACCCGGCCGGCGTGCGTACCGTCGCACCGGGCGTCGACCTCGACGTCTTCACACCGGGATCGGCCCGCAAAGCGCGCCGGCGCCTCGGCCTGCGCGACGACGCGCTCACCCTGCTGTTCGTCGGCCGCATCCAGCCGCTCAAGGCGCCGGACGTGCTGTTGCGCGCCGCGGCGCTCCTACAGGACGAGCCCGAGCTGGCCGGCCGCCTCCAGGTCGTCGTCCTCGGCGCCCCGAGCGGTTCGGGGCTGGCCCGCCCGCACTACCTCGAGTCGTTGCGCGACGAGCTCGAGCTGCACGACGTCGTGCAGTTCCGCCAGCCCGCGCCGCGCGACGTCGTGGCCGACTACTACCGCGCGGCCGATCTCACCGTCGTGCCGAGCTACAACGAGTCCTTCGGGCTGGTCGCCCTCGAGTCGCAGGCGTGCGGGACGCCGGTGGTGGCCGCGGCGGTCGGCGGGCTGCCGACCGCGGTCGCCGACGACGTGTCCGGCGTGCTCGTCGACAGCCACGACCCGCACCAGTGGACCAAGGTGCTCGCCGATCTGCTCCGCACGCCGCGGCTGCTGTCCCGGCTCTCCGGCGGCGCGCGCGGGCATGCCGCGCGGTTCTCGTGGGAGCAGACGGCCGACGGGCTGCTCGCCGCCTACGGCGAGGCGCTGGACGGACTGCGCGCGAGGAAGCCCGCGCTTCGGTGACCGTGCCGGACACCGTCGCGACCATCGAGGCCGCGCTCGCGGAGCAGGACCTCGAGTGGCAGCGCGTCGACGACGCGACCTTCGCGGTGGCGCTGCCCGGCGAGAAGCGGCTCAAGACCGCGTGCATCCTCACCGTTGGCGCCCACGCGCTCGAGATCGAGGCTTTCGTGATGCGCGGCCCGGACGAGAACCGCGAGCAGGTCTACGCGTGGCTGCTGCAGCACAACACCCGGATGTATGCGGTGTCGTGGGCGATCGACAGTGCCGGCGACGTCTACCTCGCCGGCCGCATGCCCCTCGCGGCGATCACCGCAGAGGAGATCGACCGCATCCTCGGCTGCGTCCTCGACTACGCGGACGGCTCGTTCAACGTCCTGCTCGAGATGGGGTTCGGCTCTTCAATCCGGCGGGAATGGGCTTGGCGCGTCAAGAACGACCAGTCCCTGGCGAACCTCGCCGCGTTCGCCGACTTCGCGCAGCGTCCGGCCGACTGAGTATTTACGACACGCTTGCGTAGCGGAACGAACGATGCTGTACTAGTACCGCTACGCACCCGTATCGGTATTCAGGAAGGCCGGCAACGATGGACCAGGAGACCATTCAGAAGCGGCGTTGGGCGATCCTTGGCGTGCTCGTGCTCTGCTTGCTCGTCGTCATCCTCGACAACACGATCCTCAACGTCGCGCTCAAGACCATCCAGAGCGATCTCGACGCCTCGCAGAGCGAGATGCAGTGGGCCGTCGACAGCTACGCGCTCGTCTTCGCCGGGCTGCTGATCACCTGGGGCGTGCTGGGCGACCGGCTCGGCCGCAAGCGCATCCTGCTGCTCGGCATGTTCCTGTTCGGCGCGATGTCCGCGGTCTGCTCGTTCTCGGGGTCGTCGGGCCAGCTGATCGCGTTCCGCGCGCTGATGGGGATCGGCGCCGCGGCCGTCCAGCCCCAGACCCTCTCGATCATCCAGAACGTGTTCGAGCCGAAGGAGCGCGCCAAGGCGATCGGCATCTGGGCGGGCGCCTCGGGCATGGCGATCGCGCTCGGACCGATCACCGGGGGGCTGCTGCTCAAGTACTTCTGGTGGGGTTCGATCTTCCTCGTCAACGTCCCGATCGTCGCCGCCGCCATCGTCGGGATCGTGATCCTGGTGCCGGAGTCGAAGGACCCGTCGCCCGGGCGCCTCGACCCGTTCGGCGTGCTGCTGTCGGTCGTCGCGCTGGTGGTCCTCGTCTACGGCGTGATCGAGGGCGGCAACACCAACGACTGGATCGCGTGGAACGCGCTCGGCGCGATCGTCCTCGGCGCCGCCCTGCTCGGCGTGTTCGTCTGGACGCAGGCGCGCAGCACGCATCCGACGATCGACGTCTCGCTGTTCAAGAACCGGCACTTCAGCTCCGGCGCCTTCGCCATCGCGATGACCTTCTTCGCCCTGCAGGGTTCGACGTTCTACCTCGCGTACTACCTGCAGGCGGTCCGCGGCTACTCGCCACTGCTCGCCGGCACCGCGCTCGTGGCCGTCGCGGCCGCCGTGATGATCGCCGCGCCGGCGTCGACGAAGCTGTCCAAGCACTTCGGGCAGCGCATGGTCAGTGGCACCGGTCTGGTGATCTTCGGCCTGACGATGGCGTCCTACCTGCTCAGCACGCAGACGATGCCCGTCTGGGTCATCGAGCTGATCCTGGTCGGCTTCGGGCTGGGCATTGGGCTGACGATGTCGCCGGCGACGGACGCGATCATGAGCGCGGTGCCGCGCGAGAAGTCCGGTGCCGGCTCGGCGGTGAACAACACGGTGCGGCAGGTGGCCGGGGCCTTGGGCGTGGCGATCCTCGGCTCTATCGTCGCAGTCGTGTTCCGTCATGACCTGGGGGCGAATACGCCCGCGCAGGTGGCCGGCCGCCTCGACCAGCCCGCCGGCGTCGTGTCGCGGCTGCCCGTCGAGCTGCGCGTCTCAGCACTGGTCAGCCAGGACACCAGTCAGTCGATCGGCAACGCACTCAACTTCGCCGGGCAGGCGCAGACCGCCCTCGAGCAGCGCGCCGCGTCCGTGCCGCCGGCGCAGGCCGCGCATGCCGCGGCCCAGGCGCGCAGCGAACTGACCGGCTTCGTCGCGTCGTCCAAGAGCTCGTTCATGTCCGCGGTGCACGTGACCTCGCTGTTCGCCGCGCTCTCGGCGGTCCTCGGCGCGCTGGTGGCGTTCCGGTATATGCCGGGACGACGCTCCGGGGCCGACACCGCCAGCGTGCATGAGTCGGCGCCGGTCGCCGTGGAGGCCGTCGCATGACCTCAGGGACAGCCCGGCGCGGCCGCCCGCGCGACGAGGCGATCGACGTCGCGATCATCGACGCGGCGATCGAGGAGCTCGTCGCGCGCGGCTTCGCGGGGTTGTCCATGGAGGCGATCGCGGCGCGCGCAGGCATCGCCAAGACGACGCTGTACCGGCGCTGGCCGAACACCGTCGAACTCGGCATCGCAGCCCTGCGCAGCTTCGAACAGGTCACGGACCGACCGCCGGAGGGCAGCGTGCGCGATCAGCTCGTCTGCCTCGTCGACGTCATGCGCCGCAAGTGGAACGACCCGCGCTACGGCGCGATCATGCGACGGCTCACCGGCGACGCCGTGTCGCACCCCCAGGCCTACAAGCAGGGCCGCAATAGGCTCGTCACCCCGCACCTGACACTGCTCGACGAGGTGCTGCGCCGCGGCATGGACGAAGGCCTGATCCGGCCCGACGTCAACCTCCTGTGGGCGCGACGGCTGCTGACGGCGCCGATCATGGCCGCGACGCTGACGATGCAGGATCGCGTCACCCGGGCGGAGATCGAGGCCACCATCGACACCGTCCTGCGTGGCCTCGCGCCGTAACTCGCGGATCGGCGGGCTGGCAGGATGAGGGGCATGGCAACGCTCGTCCTGCTCCGCCACGGCGAGAGCGAATGGAACCAGAAGAACCTCTTCACCGGCTGGGTCGACGTCGATCTGACCCCGGTCGGTGAGGTCGAGGCCCGGCGCGGCGGTGAGTTGCTCGTCGAGCACGGCCTGCTCCCCGAGGTGCTGCACACGTCGCTGCTGCGCCGCGCCATCCGGACCGCGGAGATCACCCTCGACACCGCCGATCGGCACTGGATCCCCGTCCGCCGCTCGTGGCGGCTCAACGAGCGGCACTACGGCGCGCTGCAGGCCAAGAACAAGGCGCAGGTGCGCGACGAGTTCGGCGAGGAGCAGTTCATGCTGTGGCGCCGCTCGTACGACACGCCACCGCCGCCGCTGGCCGACGACGACGAGTTCAGCCAGGTGCACGATCCGCGCTACGCCGACCTGCTCGAGATCGTCCCGCGGAGCGAGTGCCTGAAAGACGTCGTCGGGCGGATGCTGCCGTACTGGTACGACGCGATCGTGCCCGACCTACGCCGGTACGGCGTCGTGCTCGTGGTCGCGCACGGCAACTCGCTGCGGGCGCTGATCAAGCACCTGGACGGGCTGTCCGACGCGGAGGTCGTGGCGCTCAACGTGCCGACCGGCATCCCGCTGCTCTACGACCTCGACGACGCGACGATGCAGCGGACGGGGCCGGCCGCCTATCTCGACCCGGATGCGGCGCAGGCCGCCATCGAAGCTGTCGCCAACCAGGGCAAGAAGTAGCCGCCTGCGACCGATCAGCTCGGTCAGTGTGACGCGGTGTTGCTGGACGGCGCGCTGCCGGGCCGCTCGCCCGTGACGATGAAGATCGTCCGGCGGGCTACCGCGACGGCGTGGTCCGCGTAGCGCTCGTAGTAGCGGCCGAGCAGCGTCATGTCGATCGCCGCTTCGGTGCCGTGTGACCAGCGCGGAGACAGCACGAGCGTGAACAGCTTGCGGCGCAGCGCGTCCATCGAATCGTCCTCGGCCTCGATGGCGTGCGCGAGGGAGATGTCGCGACCTTCGACGACGTCGGCGACCTTGTGCACGAGCGAGCGGGCGACCTCGCCCATCTGCGCGATGACGTCGCGCACCTCGTCGGGCACCGCGGCTTCCGGGAACCGCAGGCGCGCGATCTTCGCGACGTGCAGCGCGAGGTCGCCCATCCGCTCGAGGTCGGACAGCAGGTGCATCGTCGCGACCAGCACCCGCAGATCGGTGGCAACCGGCTGCTGCCGGGCGATCATCTGGAAGGCGCGGTCCTCGAGGTCCTCGCGTAGCGCGTCCACCTTCTGGTCGGCCTCGATGACTCGCTCGGCCCGGACCAGGTCGGCGTCGAGGAGCGCTCCGGTGGCCTGTTCCATCGCCACCGCCACAAGGCGGGTCATCTCGATGACGCCGGCACCGATCTCGTCGAGTTCGTCGTGGAACACGTCACGCATGGTTGGGACGATCCGATCTTCCGTCGACGCTGCAGTGCTCACGGCATGAACACCGGCAGTCCCTAAGGTGAACAGCCCGTGTTCCGCGGGGTGCAGCGGCGCTGTGAACGCTGCCGTCGAACGTACCATCGACCTGTGAGCGACGCTTGCAGGGCGAACCATGGGTACCGGCTCCGCCGATCAACCGAGCGAAGCGAGGCTTGTTGATCGTGCCGATCCTGGCAACTGTCTTCGTTGTCCTGGCTCTCGCCGTCGGCGTGGCCATGGGACTCGTTGTCGGCGTCCGGAATCGGCCGGCCGTCGAACCGGCGCTGGCGCCGGAACCCAGTCCCGAGCCTGCCCGCCGACGCTCGACCCAGCCGCTTGCCTCGCTCGTCGTGGAGGCGCTCGACCATGGCGTCGTGGTGGTCGATCGCGACGAGCGGGCCGTCCTCGTCAATCCGGCGGCTCGCGCGATGGGCATCCTCGACGTCGACACGCTGGTATTCCCCGGGTTGGTGAGCATCGCCCGCAAGTCCATCGAGACCGGCGAGCACCTCACCGCGTCCGTCGACCTGCCGATGGGGCGGCTCGGCCGCGAGCCGATCGCGCTGGCCGTCACGGCCGTACCACTGCGCGGGACGGACGACCGCACGACAGGGGTGTGCCTGCTGCTGGCTGATGTCAGCGAGCTGCGCCGGCTCGAGGCAGTCCGCCGCGACTTCGTGGCCAACGTCTCCCACGAGCTGAAGACGCCGGTCGGGGCTCTCACCCTGCTCGCCGAAGCGATCCAGGACGCCGCGGACGAGCCGGACATGGTCGCGCGCTTCGCGGCGCGCATCCAGCACGAAGGTTCCCGGCTCGCCAAGCTCGTCGGCGAGTTGATGGAACTCTCGCGGGTGCAGGGGGCCGACCCGATGCCGGGCGCGAGCGAGGTCGATGTCCGCACCATCGTCGCCGAGGCGATCGAGCGCACCAAGCTCGTCGCCGAGCAGGCCTCGATCACGGTGACCGCCGCCTGCACGGACGGCCTGCGGGTGCGCGGCAACGAGGCGCAGCTCGCGACCGCAGTCGCGAACCTCGTCGACAACGCGATCGCCTACAGCAGCGTCGGGACACGGGTGGCTGTGGCCGCGCGCGCGTCGCGGGACGAGCAGTCGCGGCCCACCGTCGAGATCGCGGTCACCGACCAGGGCATCGGCATCGCCGAGGCGGAGCGCGACCGCATCTTCGAGCGCTTCTACCGTGTCGACCCGGCGCGGTCGCGGGCCACGGGCGGCACCGGCCTGGGTCTGGCGATCGTCAAGAACATCGTCGGCAACCACCTTGGGACGATTTCGGTGTGGAGCGCGGTGGGCTCCGGGTCGACGTTCACGATCCGGCTACCGCGCGTTCATTCGGATCAGCCATCGTCGGTCCCGTCCGACCCGGAAGAAACAACCGACGCAGAGCCGACACCGGTGGAAGGATCACTCCAGTGACGCGTGTGCTGGTTGTCGAGGACGAAGAGTCGTTCTCAGATGCGCTGTCGTACATGCTGCGGCGCGAGGGTTACGAGGTCGAGGTGGCCGCCACCGGTCACGACGCGCTGCAGACCTTCGAGCGCAGCGGCGCTGATCTCGTCCTGCTCGACCTGATGCTCCCCGGGCTATCCGGCACCGAGGTGTGCCGGGAGCTGCGGACCCGCTCGCACGTGCCGATCATCATGGTCACCGCGCGCGACACCGAGGTGGACAAGGTCGTCGGCCTCGAGCTGGGCGCCGACGACTACGTCACCAAGCCGTTCTCCTCGCGTGAGCTCGTCGCCCGCATCCGCGCCGTGCTGCGCCGCGGCGCCGAACCGGAAGAGCTGATGCTCAACGTCGTCGAGGCAGGCCCCGTCCGGATGGACGTCGAGCGGCATGTCGTCACCGTCGACGGCGCCCAGGTCGCGCTGCCGCTCAAGGAGTTCGACCTGCTCGAGCTGCTGCTGCGCAACGCCGGCCGGGTCCTCACCCGCGGGCAGCTCATCGACCGGGTGTGGGGCGCCGACTACGTCGGGGACACCAAGACACTCGACGTCCACGTCAAGCGCCTGCGCGCGAAGATCGAACCCGACCCGGCCAACCCGAAGTACCTCGTCACCGTCCGCGGCCTGGGCTACAAGTTCGAAAGCTAAACTCCGTCGAGTGGCCAGTTACGACCCGAGTGGCCGGTTATGACGGCCCACTCGGGTCCAAATAGCCCACTCAACGCGGCTTCTGCGCGGCGGCGGCGGCGGCGGCCGCGGTGGCGGGGTGGACGGCGACGAGTCCCAGCTCGAGACGCTTCGCGCAGACCGCGGCGAGTTCGTCGTAGGCCTTCTGTCCGATCAGCGCGGAGAGCTCCGGCCCGTACGAGAGGTACATCGGCTCGCCGCCGACGTGCGCCTCGGGCGAGGAGGTGCAGTACCAGTCGAGGTCGTGGCCGCCCTCGCCCCAGCTGCGCCGATCGAACTCCGCGATCGTCGAGCGCAGGATGCGGGTGCCGTCGGTGCGGTCGATCCACTCCTGCTCGCGGCGCACTGGCAGCTGCCAGCACACCTCCGGCTTGGTCTCGAGCGGGTTGAGCCCGAGCCGCAGCGCGAGCCCATGCAGTGCGCAGCCGATGCCGCCCGGGTGATCGTCGCGGTTGGCGAAGATGCATGCGCCGTCGACGACGCGGGTCTTGCTTCGGTCGGCGTCGTCGCCGTCGCCCTTCGTCGTGAACTTGAGCTTCTCGCCGCGGTGCCCTTCGTCGTAGAACTGCCAATCCTCGCGGGTGAGCTGCGCGGCGTACCGGGTGACCCTCTTGCGGTCGTCCTTGTCGGAGAAGTACGCGCCGTGGTTGCAGCATCCGGTGCTGCCTTGACCGGCGACCGTCCCGTGACAACCGCGGCCGAAGATGCACATCCACCGTGAGCACAACCAGGTGAGGTCGGCCCGGATCCAGTGCGAGTCGTCGGACGGGTCGGCGAACTCGAACCACTCACGTGGGAAGTCAAGAGAAACCTCGCGATGCGGCACTCTCCGAGGGTACGAGACGAATAGGCTGACAAGCGTGCGGCTCGGTGTGTTGGACGTCGGATCGAACACCGTGCACCTGCTCGTCGTCGATGCGCACCGGGGTGCCCAACCGGTGCCGCAGCATTCGCAGAAGTCCGAGCTGCGCCTCGCCGAGCACATCGACCGCTACGGCGACCTCAACCGGTCCGGCGCCGACGCCCTCGTGCACGCTGCCATCGCCGCGCGCAGGGAGGCCGACGCACTCGACTGCGACGAGCTGCTCGCGTTCGCCACTTCCGCCGTGCGCGACGCGGGTAACAGCGCGCGGGTCCTCAAGCGGGTCGCGAAGGAGGCCGGGGTAGGGCTCAGCGTGCTGTCCGGCGAGGAGGAGTCGCGGCTGACGTTTCTCGCCGTCCGTCGGTGGTTCGGCTGGAGCTCGGGCAACCTGATCTGCCTCGACATCGGTGGTGGGTCGCTCGAGCTGGCTGCCGGCTCCGACGAGGACCCCGAGCTGGCGTTCTCCCTGCCGCTCGGTGCCGCGCGGCTGACCCGCGAGTGGTTCAGCGACGATCCACCCGGCAAGGACGAGGTCGCCAAGCTGCGCGACCACGTGTCGCACCTGCTGGACGAGCCGGCCGAGCGGCTGCTGGCGGTGGGCAGGCCGGACCGTGTCGTCGCCACGAGCAAGACGTTCCGCACGCTCGCGCGGCTGGCCGGCGCCGCGCCGAGCTCCGCCGGGCCGCGAGCCCGCCGCGTGCTCACCCGCATCGGGCTCACCCAGGTGCACTCGTTCATCTCGCGGATGGCGTCCGCGGACCTCGCCGAACTGGACGGGGTCAGCGTCGGGCGGGCCCACCAGACTCTCGCCGGCGGGGTGGTCGCGGCCGGCGCCATGGATGCGCTCGGCGTGTCCGAGCTGGACCTGTGCCCGTGGGCGCTGCGCGAGGGTGTGATCCTGCGCCGACTCGACTGGCTCGACGGAGCCTGACCAGCGACGACTGAGTAGCCTGCCGCCCATGGATCCCGACCCGTCCCGAGCGCTGCGGTCGCCGCGCGCGAAGGTCGGGTTGTCGACGGCGTCGGTCTACCCCGAGGGCACCCCGGTCGCGTTCGAGCTGGCCGCCAAGCTCGGGTACGACGGCGTCGAGGTCATGGTCTGGACGGACCCTGTCAGCCAGGACGCGTACGCGCTGCAACGGCTCTCGCAGCACTACCAGGTGGCGATCCTCGCGATCCATGCGCCGTGCCTGATCATCACGCAACGCGTGTGGACCACCGACTCGTGGACGAAGTTGCAGAAGGCGCAGTTCGCGGCCGAGTTGTTGGGCGCGCAGACCGTCGTCGTGCATCCGCCGTTCCGCTGGCAGCGCGACTACGCGCGCGGCTTCCGCAAGGGAGTCGAGCGGCTGGCGAACGAGACGGACGTCCGCTTCGCGGTGGAGAACATGTTCCCGCTGCGAGTCCGCGGCCGGGAGGTCTCTGCCTACCAGCCGAGCTGGGACGTCGCCGCCGACGAGCCGTACCGCGACTACACGCTCGACCTCTCGCACACCGCGGTGTCGAAGTCGGACGCGCTGGTGATGCTGGACGCGATGGGCGATCGGCTGGCCCACCTGCACATCGGCGACGGCACCGGGCTGGCGAGGGACGAACATCTGGTGCCCGGGAGGGGCAGCCAGCCGTGCGCCGAGGTCCTCGAACGGCTCGCCGCGCGCGGCTTCGACGGGCACGTCATCGTCGAGATCAACACCCGCCGGGCACTCGACCGCGCGGAGCGCGAGGCCGACCTCGCCGAGGCGCTGGCGTACTGCCGGCTGCATCTCGTCGCCCCGCGGTCGGCGCCGCAGGCGACCCCGCAATAGCTGCGCAGTAAGCGGGCCGCGTCGCGGGCGAGCGAAGACGTCCGGGAACGGGGCGGACGCAGCTCAGGCTCGATACCGCGGGACCACGGCAGCCAGATCCTGGCGTGCGGCACGTTCGACGAGGACGGGGACGAAGTCGCGAACGCGGCTGTCCTCGTACTCGGCGTACTGCCCGTACACGGTGCGGACGATCTCCTCCTCGGCAAGCTCCGGGAACCGCTCGGTGAGGCGCTCCACGAGACGGCCCAGCGCGGCTTCCTCGGCTGCGCGTGTCCGGCTGTGGCCACGTACGGCGGCAGACATCTCGCCTCCACTCGATGAGTAGGACTCGTCCACTGCCAATGCTTGCAGGAGGCAGCGGGCAGCCGTCAAGCGGGGTAGCGGCACGTGCTGCGTCGGCTTCGTCACGTCGGCCGAGACGCGCCACTAGCCTGTGGGCATGCTGCGCTCCACGATCCTGGCTGCTGCGCGCAACCGGCATATCGAAGAGCTGGTCACGCACGCACCGGTGTCGCGCAGCGTCGTGCGGCGCTTCGTCGGCGGCCCGGACACCGCGTCGGCGGTCGGCGTCGCCGCCGGGCTGGTCGGCGAAGGGCTCACCGTCACGCTGGACCACCTCGGCGAGGACACCACCGAGCGACGGCACGCCGACGCCGTTGCCGGCGCCTACCTCGACCTGCTGCGCGCTCTCGATGCTGCGCACCTGACCGAGCGACTCGGCCTGCTGACCGCGCGCGCCGAGGTCAGCCTGAAGCTCAGCGCGGTCGGCCAGGCACTCAGCGGCGACGGCGAGAAGATCGCTCTCGAGCACGCCCGCGCGATCTGCGACGAAGCCCGCCGCGTGGGTGCCACTGTCACGCTCGACATGGAGGACCACACGACGACGGACTCGACCCTCGAGGTCCTGCGTCAACTGCGTGTCGACTTCCCGGAGACGGCCGCGGTCCTGCAGGCCTACCTGCACCGCACCGAGAGCGACTGCCGCGACCTCGCGCACGCCGGCAGCCGGGTCCGGCTGTGCAAGGGGGCATACAAGGAGCCGGCGTCGGTGGCGTTCCAGAAGAAGCACGATGTCGACCTGTCCTACGTCCGCTGCATGAACGTCCTGCTGGCAGGAGACGGTTACCCGATGTTCGCGACGCACGACCCGACGCTGGTCGCGATCGCCGCCGATCGGGCGACCGAGCACGGGACGACCGCGTTCGAGTTCCAGATGCTGTTCGGCATCCGCCCGGACGAGCAGCGCCGGCTGGCGGCGGCGGGGCACATCGTGCGCGTCTACATTCCGTACGGCGCCGAGTGGTACGGCTATCTGATGCGCCGGCTGGCCGAGCGACCTGCCAACCTTGCCTTCTTCGGCCGCGCACTCTTCTCGAAGGGCTGACTCATGCGATCGATCGCGATCCTCGGCGGGGGCAAGATCGGCGAGGCGCTGTTGTCCGGGCTGCTGCGCGGCGAACGCACTCCGGCCGACATCGTCGTCAGCGAGAAGCACCCCGAACGCGCGGCGTACCTGAGCGAGACGTTCGGTGTCCAGGTCACCGACGTCCAGACCGCGGTGAAGCAGGCCGGCACCCTGCTGATCGCGGTCAAGCCGCAGGACATCGACACGCTGCTCGCCGAGATGGCGCCGGTGATCGAGCCGCGGCACCTGGTCGTGTCGGTCGCCGCGGGCATCACCACCGCGCACATCGAGCGGGCGCTGCCGGCCGGCGTCTCCGTCGTCCGCTGCATGCCCAACACGCCTGCGCTGGTCGACCAGGCGATGACCGCAGTCGCCGCCGGATCGCATGCCGACGACGAGCACCTGGCGATCGCCGAGTCGCTGCTCGCGTCGGTCGGCCGAGTCGTGCGGGTCCCCGAGAGCCAGCTGGACGCGGTCACCGCCCTGTCCGGATCCGGGCCTGCCTACTTCTTCTTCCTCGTCGAGGCGATGATCGATGCGGGCATCCTGCTCGGCCTGCCGCGCACCCTCGCGGCCGAGCTGATCGTCCAGACCGCGATCGGGTCTGCGGTGATGTTGCGCGACTCCGGCGAGCACCCGGTCCAGCTGCGCGAGGCGGTGACCAGTCCCGGGGGCACCACGATCGCGGCGATCCGCGAGCTCGAGGTGCACGGCGTGCGGGCCGCGCTGCTGGCCGCAATCGAGGCCGCCGCACGGCGCAGTAGGGAGTTGGGCGCGGAGGAGTGCTGACAAACGGGACATATGGCCGCCCGGCCGAGGGCCCAGGTGGGGTTCAGCTATCGCATTCGCCCCACCAGTACCGCTAGTCTCGTTGTAGCACGTGCGTGTCCCGATCGCCGGTGGGGAAGCCGACGAGCCGACACGTGCCGAAGGTGTCGGTGAGACATGCCCGCAGCACGGGGAGACGACGAGCCCACGGAACAGCCGACCGTACGACCGGTCGATCCCGCGCTCGCCGAGGTGAGGTTCCTGACCGTGGCCGAGGTGGCCACGTTGATGCGCGTCTCCAAGATGACCGTGTACCGGATGGTGCATTCCGGCGATCTGCCGGCGGTCCGGGTCGGCCGGTCGTTCCGGGTTCCCGAGAAGGCTGTGCACGACTATCTGCGCGCCGCCTTCATCGAAGCCGGTTGAGTGCAGGATCTCCCCATCTCGCCCGGCGGGTAGGCTAGCCCCTGGTCCGGCGGCACGTCCGGGCGTCCACCCGGACGATCGACGAGGTTCTGAGCATGGGTTCTGTCATCAAGAAGCGGCGCAAGCGGATGGCGAAGAAGAAGCACCGCAAGCTGCTGAAGAAGACTCGCGTCCAGCGACGCAACAAGAAGTAGCGCCCAGCTCGGCGGAGTAGGCCGTGTCCGTCGTTCTCATCACGGGGGTGAGCCGGTTCCTCGGGGGCCGGCTTGCCGCGCAACTGGCTGCCGACCCGGCGATCGAGCGGGTCATCGGTATCGACACCGTCCCGCCCCGAACCACTGACCTCGGCAGGCTCGGGCGCACCGAGTTCGTCCGAGCCGACATCCGCAACCCCCTCATCGCCAAGGTCTTGGCCCAGGCCCGGGTCGGCGTCGTCGTGCACGCCGCGCTCATGGCCTCGCCGCGGGCGGTCGGCAGCCGGGTCGCGATGCAAGAGATGAACGTCATCGGCACGATGCAACTGCTCGCCGCGTGCCAGAAGTCCGACACCGTCGAGCGGTTCGTCGTCCGTTCGACCACCGCCGTGTATGGCTGCGGGCCGTCCGACCCCGCGGTTTTCACCGAGGACATGCACCCGCACGACGGCTCGCAGACCGGCTACGCGAAGGACGCCGTCGAGGTCGAGGGCTACGTGCGCGGCTTCGCCAGGCGGCGCGCCGATGTGGGAGTCAGCATCCTGCGGATGTGCAACATCATCGGGCCGACGATCGACAACGCGCTCACCCGCTACCTCGGCATGCCCGTCGTCCCCACCTCGCTCGGCTTCGACCCGCGGCTGCAGCTGCTGCACGAGGCCGACGCCGTCGAGGCGCTGCGGCTGGCTGCGCTCTCGCACCGCCCCGGCGTGGTCAACGTCGCCGGTGCCGGGGCCATGGCGCTGTCGCAGGTGCTGCGTCGAGCCGGCAAGTTGCGGGTGCCGGTACCGGCCCGGGCGTTGGGCCTGGCCGGCGCGCTCGCGCGCAACAGCGGCGTCGTCGACTTCACCGCCGAGGAGTCCCGCTACCTGAACTTCGGACGAGTGGTCGACACCACCCGGCTGCGTGCGGAGTTCGGCTTCGCGCCGCGGTACACGACGGCCGACGCGGTCGACTCGTACCTGCAGGAGCTACGGTCGCGACCCCGCCTGCTGCTGGCCGGCGTGGGCGTAGGGTCGCAGGTGCTACATGCGCGGCTTGACCGGCGCGGGCTCGCGGTTTCCGGCACCTGATGGACGCCGACGAGCGAGGGAGGGACGACGTGGACGAGGCGCGGGTCATCCCCCTGCACGCCGACGCCTCCGGCCCGGCGCGCCGTGCCCGCCGGCTGCCGCGTGGTTCGGGACGTCCGTCCCCCGGCCCGAGGGCGCTGGACGCCGAGATCCTGCCGATGCCGCCGACCCAGCCCGAGACCGCGGCGGACGGCGTACGCGTGCCGATCGGCGACGTCACCGGGGAGCCGCTGAACTGGGAGCGGCGCCTCGACGACGCGCTGGGCTTCCTGCGCCGCCGGCTGCAGGGCGACTACCAGATCGACGAGTTCGGCTTCGACGCCGACCTCACCGAGCACGCCGTCCTGCCGATGATGCTCCCGCTGTACCAGAAGTGGTTCCGCGTCGAGGTCAACGGCGTGGACAACATTCCGGCGGAGGGCGGGGCGCTGCTGGTGGCCAATCATGCCGGCGGGCTGTGGGCGCTCGACTCCGTCATGACCGCGGTCGCCGTGCACGTGGAGCACCCGGCCGGCCGCTTCCTGCGGATGCTCGGCGCCGACCTCATGTTCGCGGTGCCCGGACTCGGGACGCTGGCGCGCAAGACCGGCACCACGCTGGCCTGTGGCGAGGACGCCGAACGGTTGCTGGCCGCCGGTGAGCTGGTCGGGGTGTGGCCCGAGGGGTTCAAAGGGATCGGCAAGCCGTTCCGCGAGCGCTACAAGCTGCAGCGTTTCGGACGAGGTGGCTTCGTGCACGCCGCGATCAAGGCCGGCGTGCCGATCATTCCGGTGTCGATCGTCGGGTCCGAGGAGATCCATCCCGTCCTCGGCAATGTGAAGATCCTCGCCCGGCTCTTCGACCTCCCGTACTTCCCGATCACGCCGACGTTCCCGTGGCTCGGCCCGCTCGGGCTCGTCCCGCTGCCCAGCAAGTGGTACATCGAGTTCGGCTCGCCGATCCACACCGAGAACCTCGCCCCGGACTCCGCCGACGATGCGAAGGTCGTCTTCGACCTCGCCGACCGGGTTCGCGAGACGATCCAGAGCACTCTCTACCGGCTGCTCGTGCAACGCCGCTCCGTCTGGAGATAAGTCGGTCTGATCTGCCGAGTTGTCCCGGCTGATCTCATCCGCCGGCTCGGATCTCGGTCTCGACCGCTCACTTCGCTCGAGTCGATCTCGAGCTCCGAAGCGCAAGCTCGCTTCGCTCGCGCGCACGGCGGGCTCTTCGCGCGAGCGCTCATCGCCTGGCGGTCGCCTTCAGAACCCTGCGAGCTGCCACAAGGGCGGGATCAAACTGTCCGCGCTGGTGGGCGCGGCGCGCGGCGAGACCTCCGGCGACGCCGCCGGCGGCGGCGCCGATACCGAGCGCGGCCGGGATGCCGATGCGCGCGGCCTTGTGCCCGGTGCGGAAGTCCCGGATCTCCCAGCCGCGCTGCTTGGCCTCGGCCCGCAAGGCCGAATCCGGGTTCACCGCCACCGCGCGGGCGACGAGCGAGAGCATCGGCAGGTCGTTGATCGAGTCCGAGTAGGCGGAGCAGTGTGCGAGATCGAGTCCCTCGCGGGCGGCCAGCGACCGGACCGCGGCGGCCTTCGCCTCGCCGTGCAGGACTTCGCCGACGAGCCGGCCGGTGTAGACGCCGTCCGCGGACTCGGCGACCGTCCCGAGCGCGCCGGTGAGGTCCAGGCGCCGCGCGATGATCGTCGCGAGCTCGACGGGCGTCGCGGTGACCAGCCAGACCCGCTGCCCGGCGTCCAGATGCAGCCGGGCCAGCGCGTGGGTGCCCGACCAGATCTTGTCCGCCATCTCCTCGTCGTAGATCTCCTCGCCGAGCGCGACGACCTCTTCGACCTTCTTGCCGGCGACGAAGGCGAGCGCCGATTCCTGCGAGCTGTGCATATGCGCGTGGCTCTCGCCGGTCACCCGCAGCCGCAGCTGGCGTGCGGTGAAGCGCGCGAGGTCGCGCCAGGAGAAGAAGTCGCGGGCCGCGAGCCCTTTGGCGAAGTGGAAGATCGACGCGCCGACCATCATCGTGTTGTCGACATCGAAGAACGCGGCCGCCGTCGGGTCCGGGGCTACTGGGAGCTCGTGCTCGAGCTCACCCCTTGCGCTCACGGCTCCAGGGTATCGGCGGGCCGGCTCGCCTGGCCCGGCCACCAGAAGGCACGCCGTCAGCTCACCCGCGCAGTCGCGACCGACCTAGCAGATCCCCAGGCCGATCTGGATCGGCCCGAGCGATATCCCGACACCGCACGTGTCGACGGTCACCGGCAGCGACTTGGTCGAAGTGGGCAGCAGCGAGGTCGGCAGCGAGACGATCGGTGTCGGTGACGACTTCGGCGACGTCTGGCCGGCGCCGGGCGTCGAAGAGACGTTCGGCGCGGGCGCCTCGGAGGTGCCGTTCGTCGCGATGTTGCGATCCTTGGAGCGATGCGCGGTGGCCGTGCTCTTGGGGTGTGCCGTCGGTGTCGGGCCCTGGCCGGACGGGCAGCCGGCGACAGGCACGGGACCCAGTTCGTCGCGGCTCGCGGTGTCGAGGCAGCCGGTGCCGACCTTCGGCGCGAGCTGCTTGGCGCGGTTCAGTGCCGCCGAAACGAGGTCGGCCGACGACTCTGTGCGGCGGCGCAGCGCGCTGTCCGGCGCGGCTGCCGCGATCTCGTGCAGCCGGGCCAGCTGATCGGGCGCCCATGAGGTCATCACGTCGAGCGGGCTGGTGGACTTGCTCTTGATGGCCTGGCTGCCGAGCAGTGTCGCCGCAGCCTTCACGTCGTGGTCGGCCGACGCGAGGGTCGAGTCGATGAGCGCCGCGGTGTGCGAGTCGAGGCCGCCACTGGCCACCGGGCCGGTGCCGATCGCGCTGGTCGTGGACCGCTTCAGCAGGTCCTGAACCTCGGCGGCACGGGTCTTGGCGAAGTCGAGGTAGTCGCGGGCCTTCTCGGTGTCGCTGCCGGCCGTGGCGAGCTCGAAGCTCTCGCTGGCGCGCTTGAGGCCGTACAGCGCGTCGCCGGGAAGCGCCTTCTGGCTCATCCAGACCGCGCCGCCGA
This sequence comes from uncultured Actinomycetota bacterium, assembly GCA_963797455.1. Lineage (GTDB taxonomy): Bacteria > Actinomycetota > Actinomycetes > Mycobacteriales > Jatrophihabitantaceae > Jatrophihabitans. The sequence goes on from CAWCPK010000006.1 coordinate 483,010, forward strand.
GCAGCAGCGCGAACGCCGTGATGACCGAGGCTGCGACGGCGAGCGGGCGGCCGATCGGGACGCTGCGGATCCGGGCGAACAAGCTGTCGGTGTGCCGCGGCCGGGCGGCGGTTGAACGCCCGGTGTGCGCGGGCGCCTTGCCGGGCACGATGTCGATCAACGGGGCCGTGGCGTCGGCGCTCTCGGCAACGATCCGCGGCGCGATCGCCACGAGCTGGGCCCGTAGCTCGGCGCGGAACTCCGGCCGGGGTTGTGGGGTCGGCAGGGCGGAAAGGGCGCCGACCAGTTCGCGGACGCGCGGATCGCGCGACCGGGCGGGATCCTCATAGCGCCGCCACGATGCGCCCAGCATCGGTACCCGATGCTCAGACATCTCGCTCATTCCCTGCGTTGGTCGGCGGTACCGGCGCCCATCCGAAGCCGTTCGTGCGATACACCTCTATCAACGACGCCGCGCCCGCGGCGTTACCGGGCCTTTCGTCCCGAATTCTCATCGGAGGTCACCGCCGACCAGATCGGCCAGCTTGCGGACCGCGCGATGCTGCAGCGCCTTGATGGCGCCGTCGTTCTTGCCCATCACCTGGGCGGTCTCGCTGACCGAAAGACCCTGCACGAAGCGCAGCAGCACGCATTCACGCTGCTCGTTGCCGAGTTGGCCCACAGCCTGCATCAATCGCTGCGACTGGAGCAGATCGAGGACGGCGTCCTCGGTGCTCGCAACCTGCTCCTTGCCCTCGAGCGTGTCTGCGGTGGTGAGCTCGAGGCGATGCCGCGCCGACTTCAGGTGGTCGAGCACGATGTTGCGGGCGATGGTGACGAACCACGCGCCGATGTCGCGGCCCTGATAGCTGATGGTGCCGATGCGGCGCAGTGCCCGCAGGAACGTCTCGCTGGTGAAGTCCTCGGCGAGGGCCCGATCGTTGACCCGGTAGTAGATGAACCGGAAAACCATGTCGACGTAGCGGTCATAGAGCTGGCCGAACGCCTCACCGTCGCCCTCCTGCGCGAGCTGGACGAGCCGCCACGTCTCGGCGTGCGTCTCGTCGACGCCGGCGAGGTCGTCGCTGATTGCGGCGCTCGGCTCGGGTGGCTCCACGTCTGGCCCGGCGGCCCGCAGGTTCTGCGCGGTTCGAGCGGACGGTCGACTGGGCTTGCGCTGGGCACCGGGCGTCGAGTCGATCGCCGACTCGACGGCCGACTGTCGGGTGAGCATGGGGCCGGCGAAGGCCGGCTGCGTACCCATCGCGATGAGGGCGTCGTTGACAAGCTCGGCGAGAACACGCAGGCCCGCTGCGGGGCGAAACGGCCCCTGACGCGGTCCAGCTTGCCCTTCCATCGGCGACGTATACCTCTCGTGGCGCAGTGGGTCGCGACTGCGTCGCGTGTAAAGAACCTGCTAAGACTAACCGGCGAGTCGCGGACTGATCAACCCCGGTGACGAGGCGGATCAGTCCGCTCTGTCAACCTTTGCGGTGTTTTACCGCCCCGTTTGGGAAGGGTGTCCACTGACAGGCTTGCAGGCAGAATCCGGCTTCGCAATGGTCGTTCGTGCAAGGGTGGGAATCGGCCTCGCCGCGACGCACTCGAGCCCGGCGACACAATGAGGTGTTCCAGTGGATGAACGGGGCGACGCGATCGGGCCGTCCGATCTGCTGCGCCGGGTTGCCCGGACCGCGCCCGACCGGCTCGCCGTCGTCGACGACCGCACCCGACTGGACTACGCCCAGCTCGACCAGCGGACGACGGGGGCGGCCCTGGCCCTGCTCGGCGCGGGTCTGCAGCCGGGCGATCGGGTGGCTCTGCAACTCGGCACCGGCACCGACCTCGTCGCGCTCTATCTGGGCGCGCTGCGGGCGGGGCTGGTGGCCGTCCCGATGAATCCGTCCTATACCGCTCCCGAGGTCGAGCACCTGCTCACCGACTCCGGTGCCGCCCTGCACCTGGACGAAGCAGCAGCCGCGGCGCTGCTCGCCGGCGCGGATGCCGGGGGCGACGACCGCGACCCCCTCGGCGACCGCGGCGGAGAGGAGCTTGCCGTCCTGCTCTACACGAGCGGGACGAGCGGACGAACGAAGGGCGCCATGCTCTCGGCGCGCGCCCTGCTCGCCAACCTCGACCAACTCGCGGCTGTCGACCCGCCGCTGCTCACCTCAGCAGACGTGTTGTTCGTCCCGCTGCCGTTGACGCACATCTTCGGCCTCAACGCCGGGTTGGGCATGGCGTTGCGGGTCGGCGCGACGGTCGTGCTCGCCGACCGGTTCGACCCCGGCGACACGCTGGCCACGATGGCAGCGGAGAACGTGACGGCGCTGCTCGGCGTTCCGGGCCAGTACGCGGCGTGGCTGGCCCACCCGGCGATGGTCGACGGGTTCGGGTCCGTCCGGCTCGCGATGTCCGGCGCGGCCACCCTCGCCCGCGGGGTCGTGGCCGGGTTCGCCGCGGCAGGCATCACCATCTACGACGGGTACGGCCTCACCGAGGCCGCGCCGGTCGTCGCGATCAACGCGGTGCGCGAGGGGCGGCCGAACCCAGCGAACGGGTCGGTCGGCCTGCCGCTGCCCGGCGTCGAAGTCGAACTGCGCGACCGCGACGGCGAGCCGATCGACGACGGTGATCCGGGGCGGCTGTTCGTCCGCGGCGCGAACCTCTTCTCGGGCTACTGGCCGGATGGTGCTGGCGGCCCCGACGCGGACGGCTGGTTCGGCACCGGAGACGTCGCGGTGGCCGACGATTCCGGCCGGCTGTACCTGGTCGGGCGCAGCTCCGAGCTGGTGATCGTCAACGGCTTCAACGTCTACCCCGCCGAGGTGGAGGCCGTGCTGGCCGCCGAGGAAGGTGTCGCGGAGGTCGCCGTGATCGGGGTAGCCGATCCGGACACCGGCGAGGCGGTGCACGCCTACGTCGTGCCGACCAGCGGGGCGCAGCTCGACCCGGACCAGCTGCTGGCAGTCGCGGCGCGTTCGCTGGCGCGGTTCAAGCTGCCCAGCGTGATCGAAGTGGTGGCGCAGCTGCCGCACACCGTCACGGGCAAGATCATGAAGTGGCAGCTGGATCGGGGCGTGGATGCCGCCGGCTGATCATCAGGTGACGCTCGTGACCCGTGCGGGCTGTCATCTGTGCGAGACCGCCGAACAGCTGCTGCGGGCATTGTCGGTCGAGCTGGGCTTTGCGTATCGCGAGGTGGACGTCGACGGCTCGCCGGAGCTGCGCGGCGAGTACTCCGACCGCGTCCCGGTGATCCTGCTCGACGGCAAGGAGCACGGCTACTGGCGCGTGGAGGAGCCCCGCCTCCGCAAGGCGTTGTCCCGCTGACTTATCCGCCGCGACGGATCTCCGGCTGACCCACTCGCTGCGCTCGGGGCCGTCCGGATCTCCGTACCTCGCTCCGCTCGGACCGCGAGCTCGCTGCGCTCGCGCGGGCGGCGGACTCTTCGCGCGAGCGCTCATCGTGTGGTGGTCACCACGCCGCTCGCCTTCCAGCGAGCGCCCTCTCGGCCGGGCATATCACACCCTCTGACGATTTGGGAAAACTTTCACGAGCGGCGTACCGTTCGGGAGGTTCCAGCCCGCTTCTACCACACTGGCCAGGCGTCGAGTCCTCGGGTCCACGATCTCGCGGCGCCGCGCCTAGAGGTGCCGATGACCGCTCCGCGCGACGCTCGCGACAGCCGCGTTCCGGATGCCACGGTCGCGCGGCTGGCCACCTATCTGCGAGTGCTGAGCACGCTCGCCGACCGCTCGGTGAACACGGTGTCGTCCGAGGAATTGGCCGCCGTCGCCGGCGTCAACTCGGCGAAGCTGCGCAAGGACCTCTCCTACCTCGGCTCCTACGGAATACGCGGCGTCGGCTACGACGTCACCACTCTTATCGAGCAGATCTCGCGCGCCCTCGGGCTGACCGTCCACCGGTCGGTCGCGCTGATCGGCGTCGGCAACCTGGGCCAGGCACTCGCCGGCTACGCCGGGTTCGCCACCCGAGGCTTCCGGATCGCCGCGCTCGTCGACGCCGACCCGGCGCGCATCGGCTCGCGGATCCGCGGCCTGGTCGTCAGCGACATCGCCCACCTCGACGAGATCGTGACCGAGCACGCGATCACGATCGGCGTGCTCGCCGTGCCTGCCGCCGCCGCGCAGGACGTCTGCGACCGGCTGGTGGACGCCGGCGTGACGAGCATCCTCAACTTCGCGCCCGTGGTGCTGTCGGTGCCCCCGCACGTCCACCTGCGCAAGGTCGACCTCGCGGCCGAGCTGCAGATCCTCTCCTTTCACGAGACCCGCAGGGCCGCCGCCGCGCTGACGGAGGCGGCACGAGCATGAGCGTCCTGGTAGTCGGGTTGTCGCACCGCACAGCTCCGGTGTCGGTGCTCGAGCGCGCCGCGGTCCCGGGTGACGACATCCGCAAGACGCTGGACGAGCTGCACCGCGCCGAGACGATCAGCGAGGTGCTGCTGCTCTCGACCTGCAACCGCATCGAGGTGTACGCCGACGTCGCGCGCTTCCACCCGGCGGTCGCCGAGATCACCTCGGTGCTCGCGCGGCACGCGGGGATGGCGGTCTCCGATCTCTCCGACCACCTGTACGTCCACTTCGCCGAGGCGGCGGCAGAACACATGTTCACGGTCTCATCCGGCCTGGACTCGATGGTGATCGGCGAGTCGCAGATCCTCGGCCAGCTGCGAGCGGCGTACGCGCTCGGCACCGAGATCGGCACGGTCGGCACCGTGCTGCACGATCTTGCCCAGACCGCGCTGCGGGTCGGCAAGCGGGTACATTCCGAGACCGGCATCGACCGCGCCGGCGCGTCGATCGTCTCGGTCGCGCTCGACCACGCGACCCGCGTGCTGGGCTCGCTGAGCGGTCAGCGCACGGTGATCATCGGCGCGGGGTCGATGGGGGCGCTCGCCGGCGCAACGCTGCGCCGCCGCGGGGTAACCGACATCGTGGTGGCCAACCGGTCGCCCGAACGCGCCGCCCGGCTGGCCACCTCGCTGGGCGGGCGCGCCGCGCCGCTGCCCGATCTCGCCGCGGAGATCGCCGCCGCGGACGTCGTCATCTCCTCGACCGGGTCGACCGGACTCGTCGTGGACGTGGACATGATCGGCTCACGCGCCGCCCGGCCGCTCGTCGTCCTCGACATCGCCCTGCCACGCGACGTCGATCCGGCCGCCGCCGTCCAGCCCGGGGTGACCTACGTCGACCTGGACGCACTGCGCATCGGCGGTGCGATGGTCAGCGACGAAGAAGTGGCCGCGGCAACGGCGATCGTCGCCGAGGAGCTGCGCGACCACCTCGCCGAGCAGCAGCAGCTGGCGGTCGCGCCGACGGTCACCGCGCTGCGGGCCCGTGCGAACCAGGTGATCGACGCCGAGCTGGCCCGCCTCGACGGTCGGTTGCCCGCGCTCGATCCGGCCGCGCGATCCGAGGTCGCCGACGCGGTTCGGCGCGCCGTCGAGAAGGTGCTCCATGCCCCGACCGTCCGGGTGAAGGAGCTCGCGGCCACGCCGGGCGGCGACCAGTACGCCGCCGCGCTGCGCGAGCTGTTCGACCTCGACCCGGCCGCCGCGGAGTCCGTCGCCGCGGTCCGGCAGCCACCCCGCGACGGGGGTGTGGCCCGATGACCGCCACGCGCACCTTGCGGATCGGCACCCGCGCCAGCGTGCTCGCCCGGACGCAGACCGACATTGTTGCCGCGGCGCTGGGCGTACCGGTCGAGATCGTCCCGATCGTCACCGAGGGGGATCGCTCGGCGGCCGCCGTGACGCAGCTCGGCGGCACCGGGGTGTTCGTGTCCGCGTTGCGCACCGCGCTGCTCGCGGACGAGATCGACGTCGCCGTCCACTCCTACAAGGACCTGCCGACCGCCGCGGCCGAGGGCATCACGATCGCCGCGGTGCCGGCCCGCGAGGACCCGCGCGACGCGCTGGTGGCCCGCGACGGGCTGACCCTCGGCGAGCTGCCGGTCGGCTCCGTCGTCGGCACCGGCTCGCCGCGCCGGGCCGCGCAGCTGCGCGCGCTGGGACTCGGCCTGGAAGTCGTTGCGGTGCGCGGCAACGTCGACACCCGGCTGCGGCGGGTGGCCCGCGACGACCTCGCCGCCGTCGTCCTCGCGCTCGCCGGGCTGCGCCGGCTCGGCCGCGCGGACGAGGTCACCGAGATCCTCGACCCGATCCAGGTGCTGCCCGCGCCGGCCCAGGGCGCGCTCGCGATCGAGTGCCGCGCCTCCGACGAGCAGACGCACGCGGTGCTCGCGCCGCTCGACCACGCCGACACCCGCGCCGCCGTCACCGCGGAGCGCGCGCTGCTCGCCGCGCTCGAAGCCGGCTGCTCGGCTCCGGTCGGTGCGCTCGCCGAGATCACGGTGGGCGACGTGGCAGGCGACGTCGAAATTCTCGAACTGTTTCTCCGCGGCTCCGTCACCGCGCTGGACGGCAGCGACGCCGTCCGGCTCTCGGCGACGGGTCCGGTAACCGATGCCGAGGGTGTCGGCCGGCGGCTTGCCGCCGAGCTGCTAGCCGACGGTGCTGACAAGATGATGGGGAGCTCCACATGACCCGCGCTCGCAAGATCGTCGGACGGATCACCTTCGTGGGATCCGGGCCTGGTGACCCTGGGCTGCTGACGAGCCACGCGACACAGGCCATTCGCGCCGCTGAGATCGTCGTCGCCGATGCGGCCGTGCCAGCTGCGATCACCGCGCTGGCCTCTGGTCGGCCGCGGCCCGCCGAGTCGACGCCGGCCGAGACCGCCAAGGCCATGCTCGCGGATGCGCGCAGCGGCCAGTCGGTGGTGCGGCTCGTCGCCGGTGATCCGTTCGCCGACGACGACGCGGTGAAGGAGGCCCTCGCGATCGCCAAGACCGTCATCCCGTTCGACGTGGTGCCGGGCATCGCGGTGGGCGCCGGCACTGCCGCCTACGCAGGCGTCCCCGTCGGCCGCGTGCGCACCGAAGCCGACCTCCGCGATGTCGGGACCGTCGACTACGACGCGCTGGCCCACGCGGCCGGGACGCTCGTTCTCACTGTGGACGCCGTCGACGTTGCCTACGTCGGCGAGCAACTCGTCGCCTACGGCCTCAAGCCGGACACCGCGGTCGCGGTTTCGTGCCGGGGCACCACGACCGGACAGCAGACGGTCGTCAGCCAGGTCGGCGAGCTGGAGCTCGCGGCCGTCGGGATGGCCGGCACCGTGGTGGTGACGGTCGGCAAGGCCGCGGCGCTGCGCGAGCGGCTCGGCTGGTGGGAGTCGCGGCCGCTGTACGGCTGGAAGGTGCTCGTCCCACGGACCAAGGAGCAGGCCGGCGTGATGAGCTCGCGGCTGGCCAGCTACGGCGCGGTCCCGGTCGAGGTGCCCACGATCGCCGTCGAGCCGCCGCGCACCCCGACGCAGATGGAGCGCGCGATCAAGGGACTGGTCACCGGCCGCTACGAGTGGATCGTGTTCACGTCGACGAACGCGGTGCGGGCCGTCCGCGAGAAGTTCGAGGAGTTCGGGCTCGACGCCCGGGCTTTCGCGGGTGTCAAGATCGCCTGCGTCGGCGAGACGACCGGCGATGCGGTGCGCGCGTTCGGCATCAAGCCGGAGTTGCTGCCGTCCGGAGAGCAGTCGTCGGAGGGGTTGCTGGCCGACTTCCCTCCGTATGACGAGATCCTCGACCCGATCGACCGGGTGCTGCTGCCGCGCGCGGACATCGCCACCGAGACGCTCGCCGCCGGGCTGCGCGAGCTCGGTTGGGAGATCGACGACGTCACTGCGTACCGGACGGTCCGGGCGGCGCCGCCGGCGGCCGAGATCCGCGACGCGATCAAGTCCGGTGGCTTCCAGGCGGTGTGCTTCACGTCCTCGTCGACGGTGCGCAACCTCGTCGGCATCGCCGGCAAGCCGCACGCCCGCACCGTCGTCGCCTGCATCGGCCCGCAGACCGCGGCGACCGCGCGCGAGTTCGGGCTGCGGGTCGACGTGCAGCCCGAGCACGCGACCGTCCCCGCGCTGATCGACGCGCTCGCCGAGTTCGCGGTCGCGCGAGCTGCCGCCGAGCGAGAGAAGGCGGCGGCAGCTGCGGCGAAGAAGGCGGCCCGCTCGTCCGCGCGCCGCGCCGCCCGCTGATGCCTTCGGCTCTTTCGCAAGTTGTCCCGGTTACGTCCGCACCTATCCGGACGAGGCCGGGACAACTTCTCAGCACCTGCAGAGTTGTCCCGGCTACGTCCGCAGTTATCGGGACGAGGCCGGGACAAGTCGGCGGGGCGAGGCGGGGATAGCCTGAACGGCGTGAGCCTGCCCGAGCTGCCGGCGTTCCCGACCACCCGGCTGCGCCGCCTGCGCCGCACACCCGCGCTACGCCGGCTTGTCAGCGAGGTGAGCCTGCGGCCGGCCGATCTCGTGCTGCCGATGTTCGTCCGCGAGGGCGCTGGGGATGCGGCCGAGGCGGTTCCTATTTCTTCAATGCCTGGCGTCGTGCAGCACTCGCAGGAGTCGCTGGTGAAGGCCGCCGCCGATGCGGTCGACAAGGGTGTCGGCGGACTGATGATCTTCGGCGTCCCGGTCGCGAAGGACGCGCGTGGCTCGGGCGCCGACGACCCGGACGGCGTCCTCAACGTTGCCCTGCGGCGGCTGCACAACGAGCTCGGCGACGCCACCGTCCTGATGGCCGACCTGTGCCTCGACGAGTTCACCGACCACGGCCACTGCGGCGTCATCGACGAGCACGGCGCGGTCGATAACGACGCGACGCTGTTCCGGTACGAGTCGATGGCGCTGGCGCAGGCCGAGGCCGGTGCACACCTGCTCGGCACCAGCGGGATGATGGATGGTCAGGTCAGCGCGGTGCGCCAGGCGCTCGACTCTGCCGGGCGCATCGACACCGGCATCCTCGCCTACGCGCCGAAATACGCGTCAGGTTTCTACGGCCCGTTCCGCGAGGCGGTCAACTCGTCGCTGCAGGGCGATCGCGCCAGCTATCAGCAGGACGCGTCGCGCGCGGTCGCCGACGCGCTCGCCGAGGTGGCGCTCGACGTCGCCGAGGGCGCGGACATCATCATGGTGAAGCCGGCGCTGCCGTACCTCGACGTGCTGCGCGCGGTGGCCGACGCGTCGCCGGTGCCAGTGGCCGCGTATCAGATCAGTGGCGAGTACGCGATGGTCGAGGCGGCCGCCGAACGCGGCTGGCTCGACCGCGAACGGGTGATCCTCGAGACGCTCACCTCGATCAAGCGCGCCGGCGCGTCGATCGTCTTGACGTACTGGGCTGCCGAGGTGGCGGGGTTGCTGGCCTGACGTCGGCCGGCTCAGCTTGGCCCCCAACTTGGTTGATTTCCGGCGCTCGGCGCAACCAATTCGACGGCCAAGCGCCGTGTCTCCGCGTCGATGTCATCGACCCCGGATCGCCGGAGATGTCGATCAAGGGCGCCTGCTGGTGTGAGCGTGCCAATCACGTTGGCGGCCTAGGAGCTCTGTTCGTCCGGATGCGGACGGTAATCCTCGAACTCCCACTGTGCGACGCGACCGATTCGTGAGGCGAGCTCTCCCCAAGTCGCCGCTTCGTCAGCCTCGATGGCGGAGACTATGAAGTCCCGTATGAGCGGCCAATCCCAACGAGCCACAACCAGGTGGTGGCGCGCGAACATAGGGCCGGACCGGTCAACTTCGCGGGCAAGGCCAGCCGGGGAGCACACCACGATGCCGAAGATGTCAGCTCCGTCGCCACCATCGCTACCGACGGTCAGCTCAATCAACGCGTAGATGGGCTCTGAATCGGCGGGCGAGTAGGTTGCCAGATCGACGTCCGGGCTGCTGATGGAACGCACCGAAGCCTTCACGGTCTGCCCCTGAGGTCCAGGTGCCCGTTGCTGAGCCACGACCCGCGCGGCGTAACGCGCCACTGAATGTTCGCTTGCCAGACGCCGCTGCGGTGCTTGTAAGCGAATGGCCGGTACTGGCGAAGGCCGTCCTCGCTGATCCACGCCGTGCCGTCCTTGGAGAATTTCGCACCGTCGCCCACCCACGCGCGTCCGATCAAGTCGGCTTCGTGACGAGAGACGGCGCCGATCCCGTAGTGACCCTTCTCGCGGGCAGCGGTCTGAAGCATCCCGCTGATCCGCGGCCAGTCGTGGCGCATCGTGAGCCGCAGGCGTGCCAGGCTGCCGAGCTCGACGATGCGACCCGCACCGGGAAGCGTCCGAACCGACGTCACCACAGCAGTGCTGAGGCGAGCATCCAAGAGCCCGGCCATGGCGCCGGCGACCCGGTCGGCGCGCTCCGTCACGGCCGCAACGGTCTGGGCGAGGTCGCGCGCCAGCGCGGTGAACCGCTCGATGATCGCGCCGATCCGGGCGGCGGTGCTGGCGATGCGCGCCGCCTCGGCGGCCTGGCTGACCACCTCGGCCGCTCCGAAGGTGACGACGGACAGCAGCCCGCCACCGACCTCGATCGCGGCTGTCCACTCGATGAGGCTCGTCAGCTCACCGACCACTTCGGAGTGCGCGTGGTCGAGGTGTTCGGCAAGCTGTTCGCAAGCATCCGCGAGCGCAGCGTGAACCTCGCCGACCTCGCGAAGCTGTCCGGCGAGCGCCTCGCAGACCCGCCACATGTCATCGGCCTCGGGCAGCCGGTCGGTGATCGCCAGGCCGCTGGCGTCGATCACCTGGCCCGCGGCGTCCGCGAAGGCGGCCGCCGAGGCACGCCACGACTGCGCCGCGGCCCGCAACCGGTCCTGATGCCCGTTCGGCCACACCCACCCGACTGCGTGCTCGATCAGCCCCCACCCGGAAGGCCGCTCACCCGACCCGCCGGCCGCGGTCGGGATGCACGCCCCCAGGAAGTAGCCGCCCACGTCCGGCAACGCCGCGACGGCCTCACCGACGAGCCGCCGCACGCCCGCCGTGGACGCCGCGTCCGCTGCCGCGTAGTTGCGCGCGGTCTGCGCGAACATGGCGGCGAGCCTGTGGACCGAGTTGATCGCGTCCTGACCGGCGTACAGCGCGGACCTGGCTGCCGGGTCGTACGAACCGGCCCACGACGTCCCACCGGGGTCGCTGCCCGCCATCGCGAAACTCTCGGCGAGCGTGTTGCTCAGCCGGGTGGTCGCGAGCTCGAGCGGATCGGCCGCCCACAGCTCGAGGCGGCGAGCCGCCGACACGAAGTCCTGCGTCTCGAGCTGGATCACGGCAACGCTCATCGACGGCAGCCTAGGGCGATCCGGCCCACCTCCGAGCGCGGCTGTGGACAACCGGGGATCAGTAGCCTGCACGCGTGAGCGAGGAGGTGTACGAGGAGAAGGCGCGCAGCTACGCCAGCCTGTGGGTCTTCGTGGCCATCCTCGGCGTGGGCTTCGTCCTCGACCTGATCCTCGGCGGCGGCATCGCGCACCTGATCGGCTGGCTGCTCGCACTCGTCATCGTCGTCGGCTTCAACTTCATCGTCGTGTACGCGGTGCGCTCGGAGAAGTCGCTGCGTCTGACGGCCGACGAGCTATGGGTTGGGGACGAGGCGATCGGCCGCGCCGAGATCGTCGCCCTCGCGTCCGGCGTGGACGCGGCCGACGTGCCGGTGCTCGGCTGGCCCCTGGGCAAGCCGAGGGCGCTGAAGGGCCTCACCGTCCGGCTCTTCGACGGCCAGGACCTCGTCGTGCCGACCCGGTTTCCCGACCGGCTGGCGGCGGCGCTCGGCATCGGGTCGGTGGCCGGGCCGGCGAAGGGGCAGGACGTCCGGGCGGCCGGCCGCGCCGACCTGCCGGAGCTCGCCGAGGTCGACGACCGCGCGGAAACGATCTTCCGCACCGCCGGCTACGACCTGCCGGAGATCCCGTTCGATCACGAGCGGCTCGCCAAGGCGAGGGCGGTCTTCGTCGCCGGTCGTCCACCGATCGGGTTCGTGCAGATCGACGAGGTGGACGGCCTTGCCCACATCGCGGAGATCGCCGTCATCCCGAAATGGATGCGGCACGGGATCGGCACCGAGCTGCTGGAACGGGCGTGTGACTGGGCGCGCCGGCACGACTACCCCGCGATCACGCTGACGACCTTCGCCGCGGTGCCGTGGAACGCGCCGTACTACGCGGCGCGCGGCTTCGTGGAGGTCGCCGAGCCGACGCCGGGGCTGGCCGCGGAACTCGACCGGGAACGAGAGCTGGGCCTCGACGCGGTGGGGAGCCGCATCGTCATGCGGCGCGAACTCTAGAAGCACCCTGCCGGATCGCGAGCGTCGCGGCGCCGGCGGCCACGATCCCGACGAGGTTGATCCCGAGCTGCGCCAGCGACTGCCAGGTCTCGTGCCACTGACCGAGTACGCCGCCGACCGCGGCGTTGCCGGCTGCCGGGATCGTCGTCACCGAGATGAAGACGCCGACGAGCGCGGCCGACTTGCTGGACGTCAGGGACAGCATCCCCGCGGTGCCGGCGACGAGCGCGGTGATCAGCGAGAACCAGCCTGGGTGGTAGATGAAGTCGGTCTGCCGGTGGGCGCCCGAAATGTCGGCCGGGCTGATGAGTCCGGTGGCCCGGGCGAGCAACGACAGCAGGCTGGTGATCACGATCGCAGCAGGGAAGCCGACGAGCAGCGCGATCGCCGCCTGCCGCGCGATCGCGGCGCGCCCCCGGATCAGCCCAACTGCCAGTCCGGCGAGCGGCCCGAACTCCGGGCCGACCACCATCGCGCCGACGATCGTGATCTGCGAGTCGTTCACCACGCCGATCGCGGCCAGCAGCGTCGCCAGCGTTATGAACGCGATGAAGGTGCCGGTGAGCGTCGAGTCCTCGCCGGTCCGGCTGGCCAGCTCGTCCCAGATGAGGGCGTCGGCACCCTCGCCGGGCGCGTCGTCCTCGGCCTTCGAGGCGAGCGCGCCGATGGCGGTGTCCAGCGGCTCGAGGGTGGCCATGCCCGCGTCGAACACACCCAGCCCGCGCAACGAGTTGAACACGCCGTCCGCGCACTCCCGGGCGAGGTGCGCGGTGATCTCGGTGCCGTGCGACGACTCGCCGGCCCGCCTGATGGCGACCACGCCGACGTGCTGGCCGAGCGCGTCGACCACCGCGCCCGCGGTGTCGTCCGGGCACACCACCCGCAGGTGCAGCATGGCCATGTCAGCGGGGCGCCATGCGGATGGCGCCGTCGAGGCGGATCACCTCGCCGTTCAGCATCGGGTTGCTGACGATGTGCTCGACGAGCGCGGCGTACTCGCTCGGGTCGCCGAGCCGGCTCGGATGCGGCACCTGCCTGCCCAGCGAGTCCTGCGCCTCCTGCGGCAGGCCCTGCAGCATCGGAGTCAGGAACAGCCCGGGTGCGATCGTGACCACCCGGATCAGCTTGTCGGCGAGGTCCCGGGCGATCGGCAGCGTCATCCCCACGACGCCGCCCTTCGACGCCGAGTAGGCGGCCTGCCCGATCTGACCGTCGAAGGCGGCCACCGAGGCGGTGTTGACGATGACCCCGCGCTCGCCGTCGACCTCGTCGGCCGCGGCGATGCGTTCGGCCGCGAGCCGGATGACGTTGAACGTGCCGATCAGGTTGATGTTGATGACCCGCGCGAACTGGTCCAGGGCCAGGACGCCGTTCTTGCCGAGGACGCGCCCGGCGGTGCCGACGCCGGCGCAGTTCACCGCGATCCGGATCGGCCCGAGCCCGGCGGCCTGGTCGAGCGCGGCGCGGACCTCGGCCTCGCTGGTCACGTCCGCCGGCGCGAACCGGCCGCCTATCGCGGCTGCCTGCTCGGCGCCGGACGTGGCCGGCAGATCGAGGATCGTGACGCGGGCGCCGGCCGCCGCCAACCGCTTGGCCGTCGCGAGGCCGAGGCCGGACGCTCCGCCCGTCACGACAGCTGCGCTGCCCTCGATGTTCATGCCGTCCGTCCTCTCGCCGCGCCGAAGTCGGTGCCGATCCTGCCGGACGCGGCGGGCCGGGCGCGCACAGGGATCAGGTGTGCTGCGCCCGCCGCGCGACGTCGTCGATGAGCGCGTTGCGCACCCGGTCGGCCACCGGCCGTCCCAATCCGATGAAGGTGAGGTAGGCGTAGAAGTCCCGGCCGGTGATGAACGCAACGTTGACGTACGCCTTGGTCGTGCTGCCCTCTGCATCCAGACGGACGACACCCACGTCCGTGCCGACGAGGTTCACCGCAGCATTGACGGCGCCCGCGGTCACCGTGTACCGCGATCCGATCGGACTCCCTGCAAAGGCGGTTGTGTCGCGCACCGTCGCATCCAGGACCTGGGCCATGCAGGTGTCCGCCTTCGCGTCGCCGAGGGCCGCGACCCGGTCGGAGACGGCCTCCTGCGACCCGAACGCGACCGCCGTCGAGGAGATCCGCTGTTGACCGTGTCGGAACGTGCCGGACCGGACGGTGTCCACACCCTCGCCCGGATGCCGGTCCTTCGTGCAGGCCGCGAGCTCGGTCAGGACGTCGGTCGCGGGTCCGGTCGCGGGAAAGGACTGCCACGACGGCGGGAAGTCGCTGAGCTGCAGGACGACGGACTGCAGCGTCTTGCGCACCGCGTCGCCACTGCCGGAGCCCGTGCAGCCGACGAGCGCGAGACATGCGGACACGGCCACCGAAGCGATCGCGGTCGCGCGTCGGGTCACGCCGCCACTTTGCCAGACTGAGCGTTGTGACCGACGTGCCCGCCTCCGCCGAACTGTTCGAACGCGCCCAGCGCGTGACTCCGGGCGGGGTGAACTCGCCGGTGCGCGCGTTCCGCGCCGTCGGCGGCACGCCGCGGTTCATGGTGCGCGGGTCGGGTCCGTACCTCGTGGACGCGGACGGCCGGCAATACGTCGACCTCGTGTCGTCGTGGGGGCCGATGATCCTCGGCCACGCGCACCCCGAGGTGGTCGCCGCCGTGCAGGCTGCGGCCGCGCTCGGACTCTCGTTCGGCACCCCGACGGTGGGCGAGGTGGAGCTGGCCGAGGAGCTGGTGCGCCGGGTCGCGCCGGTGGAGCAGGTGCGGCTCGTCAACTCCGGGACCGAGGCGACGATGTCGGCGATCCGGCTGGCGCGCGGGGTGACCGGAAGGCATCGCGTGGTGAAGTTCGCCGGCTGCTATCACGGGCACGTGGACGCGCTGCTTGCCGCTGCGGGGTCCGGGGTCGCGACCTTAGGGCTTCCGGACACACCGGGCGTCACCGGCGCGCAGACCGCCGAGACGATCGTGCTGCCGTACAACGACCTCGCCGCCGTCGAGGCCTGCTTCGCCGAGTTCGGCAGCGACATCGCCTGCGTGATCACCGAGGCGGCGGCCGGCAACATGGGCGCCATCGCCCCGGGCGTCGGCTTCAACGCCGGGCTACGGCTGATCACCGCGAAGCACGGCGCATTGCTGATCATGGACGAGGTGATGACCGGCTTCCGGGTGTCAGCGGCGGGTTGGTACGGCCTCGATCCGGTGGACGCCGACCTGTTCACGTTCGGCAAGGTGATGAGCGGCGGGCTGCCGGCCGCCGCGTTCGGTGGCCGGGCGTCGATCATGGCCTCGCTCGCGCCGGCCGGGCCGGTGTACCAGGCCGGGACGCTGTCCGGGAACCCGGTGGCGGTCGCGGCCGGACTGACGACGCTGCGACTGGCCGACGAGAACGTCTACGCGGCGCTCGACAGCAACGCGCACACGATCGGCGCGCTGGTCACCCAGGCGCTGACCGCGGCCGGCGTGGTGCACCAGGTGCAGTATGCGGGCAGCCTCTTCTCGGTGTTCTTCGCCGACCAGCCGGTGCACGACTTCGCCGGCGCGCAGGCCGCCGAGACGTGGCGCTACAAACCGTTCTTCCACGCGATGCTCGACGCCGGGGTGTACCTGCCGCCGTCGGCGTTCGAGGCGTGGTTCGTCAACGCCGCGATGGACGAGGCGGCGCTGGGCTGCATCCAGGCGGCACTGCCGGCCGCGGCGCGGGCCGCCGCGGCGGCGGCGACGCCCTGACCTCGCCGCGGTGCCGGACAGCGAAGAAGGCCCGGATTCGGTTGACCCGGGCCTTCCGCGCGCTATGTACCCTTCGCCCGAAGGCGATCTCCTTAACAGGCTGAGCGGCTAGCCTCGATGCCCCCCGTCTTCCAAGCCCTCTTGGGATCGAGGAAAGCCGCTCAACATGAGATCCGTGTGAGTTCACGGCTCTCATAGCTAGCCTGGGCTTTTAGGCATGCGGAGTACCGGGCCGAAGGTCCCGCGGTAGGCGCCGAAAGGCCCGCACTAAGCGCCGAACTCACACCGCTGGCGGCCAACTCCAGGCCGGGTAACTCAGCGCGGCTCCTCGCTGTCCGGGGCGAGCTCGATGGACTGCGCCCACTCGGCCCACTCGGCTAGCGCTTGGTGCAGCCGAATTGCGGCCTCGGCGGCGATGCGCAGCGACCTGGTCGGCGGACTGTCGCCGTACTCGCCGCGGTCCTTCGCGGCGGCGAGTGCGCGGTACTGCTCGGCAGCTTGGGCGTAGTACTCGGCCTCCTGCCGCAAGTGCTGACCCAACTGCTCGGGGGACATCAGCCAGAAGAACACCGACCGCAACAGCGGCTGCAGTCGCATGGTGTGGTCGGCCGGGACGTCGGTGAGCCAGCGGCGGACTTCGCCGAGGCCCAGCTCGGTGATGTGGTACGCCTTGCGGCGGCGCGGGCCGGCGGACTCGGCCTCGATATACCCCTCGGCGGCCAGCCGGTTGAGCTCGGCATAGATCTTCGGGTGCTGGGCCGGCCAGACCATGCCGAGCACCTCCTGGAACCGGCCGGCGAGGTCGTAGCCGCTCGCCGGTCCCTCAGCGAGCAGGCCGAGCAGGCCGTGACGCAGCGACATCGCACCCTCCTGGAAAGCGGCTGGAAGCCGACTCGGGAGACATCTTGACATGTCCCGACAGGCATGTTCATAGTGACATGTACCGATGTACATGTCCTATGGTTCATCTGGAGCGATTCATGGCAGACAACCCCATCAAGGCGGCCGTCCTCGTCACCGGGGCAACCGGAGGCATCGGCACGGCCACGGTCCGCGCGTTGGCCGAGCGCGGCGTCACGGTTTTCGCGACGGTGCACAGCGACCCCGGTGCGCTGGCCGCGATCGGCGGTGTGCACGTCATCCCGATGGACGTGAGCGACCCGGCCAGCGTCGCCCTGGCCGCCGAGCAGGTCGGCGAGGAGCTCGGCGACGCGGGACTGCGCGCGATCGTCAACAACGCCGGCGTGATCGTGCAGGGCCCTCTCGAGCTGATCCCGCCGGACGAGCTGCGCAGGCAGTTCGAGATCAACACGTTCGGCCCGACGTACGTCGCGCAGGCATTCCTGCCGCTCATCCGCCGCGGGCGCGGGCGGATCGTCAACGTGAGCGCCCCGTCCGCCTGGGTGCCGTTGCCGTTCCTCGCGCCGATCGGGGCGAGCAAGGCTGCCCTCGAGTCCCTGTCGACCGCGCTGCGCACCGAGCTCGCAGTCTGGAAGATCCCGGTCGTGCTCGTCGAGCCAGGGGCGACCCGAACGCTGATCTTCGACAAGGCGCGCGCCGCCGCGCGCGCCGCTCTGGCCGACGCCGAGCCGGCTCGCGTCAAGTTGTACGAGGCGCACCTCGCCGCGGTGACCGCTGCCACCGCCGGACAGCGGTTCAGCCCACCGGAGCAGGTCGCTACGGCGATCGTCAAGGCGATCGAAGCACGCCGCCCGCGACGGTGGTATCCGGCGTCGGTCGACGTGCGGCTGTTCCGGATCGCGTCGCACCTGCCGGCCCGGGTCCGCGAGGCTCTGATCGCGCGGCTGCTCGGTCTGCGCGGCGTCAGCGCGCCGGCGTGACGCCCGGCGCTAGCAGACGCCGGGCAGGTCCAGCACGTCGAAGCCGATGTTCGGGTCGAGCTTGTCGTCGTCGCCGCAGTTCAGGGAACCGCTCCAGTTGAAGGACGGGATCCCCGTCGAGTCCATCCAGAAGTCGAAGTGGTCGGCGACGAATCCGGTCGCCCCCCGGCTGTTGAACACGTACTCGTCGTTGATGGTTGTCGGCTCTCCGGTGACGTTGGTCGTGAACAGCACGCCCGCGTCGTCGAGCAGGCCGTGGCCGGTGTGGATCTCGCTGGAGTTCAGCCAGACCGCGGTGAGGTCGTCCTCGAGCGGGTCGCCGTCCTCGTCCTTCTCCACGCTGTCGCCGCTCTGCAGCTCCAACTCCAGCTTGCTGAACCGCACGTGGTCGAACTTGACGGAGTTGGCCCAGTCGGACGGGCAGGAGCCGTCGAACGGCGGGTTGGGGTCGGGGACTCCCGGCGGGAGCGGCAGCTCGTTCGCCGGCAGGCACATCCGTCCCGACAGGTCGAGGTCGCCGCCGGTGGTGTAGGCGTGCATGGTCATGACCGTGGGGATCGTGAGCCCGTAGTGCTTCGCCGCCAGGAACGGGTTGCAGCCGCGGCCAGGTGAGAAGCAGAACTGGAGTTGTTCGGGCAGATCCGCGAAGTGCAAGCGGGCCCCGATCGTGCCGGGCAGGCCGACGTTGAGCTGCACGTCGTCGATGGACGACGAGGCGTCGTAGGTCATGCCGGTTTCGTTGCTCGTGGTGTCGAGGTGCACGGTCATGTCGCGGGCGAGCTGCTGGTCGGGTGTGGCGTGCTGGCTCGCGGTGTCGACGTGCAGCCGCATCGTCGCGGCCGGGTCGGTGGTCGGCACGTCGACGTCGACCAGCGCGCGGTCGGGCTTGTCGACGGTGAAGTGCAGGCCGATGTCCTTGGCGTCCGGGGTGTCGTCGTAGGTGGCGCTCTTCAGGTCGTGCATCGACACCTGCGCCCGGAGGTCGCCGGCGGCGGACTCCGAGACCCGCAGCCAGTTCGTGTCGGACGGCACCGGCTCGAGGCCGGCGAGGGTGGGCTGGGTGGTCAGCCCGATCGTCACGTTGTGGAACGCCGTGCCGTCCAGGGACCGCGGGCCGATGTCGGTCGGGGCTCCCTCCGGGTCACCCTCGCCGGGGAACTGGGCGTCGACGGTGAACAGCGCGGGGAGCTGCTCCAGGTGGACGGACACCGCGTGCAGCGGCCCGAGCACGCCGTCGGGGATGTTCGCGCCCTGGAGGTCGAGCTGGGCGACGTGGTCCGAGGCCAGCCAGTTGATCGAGCCGTCCGCGGCCTGGCCGAGGGTGAAGGACGCCGGAACCTCGTCCACCGTCCCGGTGATCGACCCCTGCGGGTAGGCGTCGCCCGGCTCGTCGAGGCCGAGGTCGACGTGGAACACCTGGGACTGCTCGGCGCTGAACTTCACGTGCAGCGGGTCGGTCGCCACCTCCAGGTTCTTCAGCCGGTGCACCCGGCCGAAGGCCGCGAACTCCGTCGGGGTGGCTCGCAACAGCACGCCGTCGCCGTCGTCGCTCGCGGTGACCGGGATGCGCACGTCGCTGCCTTCCGGCCCGCTGGTGAGCAGGCCTTCGATCACGGCGATCGGGTGGTCGGCGGAGAAGCTGGTTGCGGCGTCGCTCGAGCCGATCGTCAGCTCGGTGCTGGCCGGGATCCCGGTGAGCGTGACCGACACGATGTGCGGGTCGGCCCCGGGCCGGTCGAGGAACGGCGCGACCTGGTCGACGCGGGCGACGAGCGTGCCGATCGAGGCGCTGTCGTCCAGGGTGACGTGACCCGGGTTCGTGCCGCTCGGCGGCTGGATCGTCACGTCGGTCACGTGCGGGAGGTCCGAGATGGTGCCGCTGACCGTGCGGTCGTCGTCGGCGTAGAACAGCGAGAACGGCTCGGACTTCGCCGTTGCCTGCAGATGCGTCTGCCCCAGCCCTTGGGTGATCGCGACGTGCTCGAAGTTGTGGACGCGGACGCCGAGCCGGAACTGCGTTCCCTGGCCGTGCAGCTCCAGCCCTGCTCCGACCGGCACGATGATCGGCCCGTCACTGACGCTGACCTCGACGAGCCCGAGCGGTGCGGTGCTCGTGACGTCGTTCGTCGTGGAGACCACCGCGGGTCCGATCTTCAGCTGCGTCTGGCTGACGGTGAGCGTGAAGGACGCCGGCACGTCGGCCAGGTGGAGCCGCAGCTTGTCGGCCGTCTCCAGGAACGGGGTCGGCGAGCTGGCGGTGATGAGGATGTCGTCGAGACCCTGCGTCGCGTTGTAGTCGACGACCTGGTGTGCGATGTCCGCACTGAGGGTCATGTGGTTGGGCAGGTGGTCCACGGTGCCCGTCGCGTGCAGGTCCGGGGTGTCGACGAACAGCGCCAGCGGCAGCCGCCCCGCGTCGGTGAGGCTCAGGTCGGCGACGATCTTGTCGGTGGCGTCGACCGAGGCGCCCTTGACGCCGTCGAGCCGGACGGCCACCGAGTTCAGCGTCGGCGTGGTGAGCATCTTGACGTAGTCGCCGCTCGCCGGTCCGAGCACCGGATCGCCGTTGGCCAGCCCGATCTCGATGCGGCCGAATGCCCCATTCGTCACCAGCGACCCGGCCTTGGCCCCGGTCTGGCTCGCGACGACGTGTGTCGGCACGTCCACCGCAGCCGCGGTCACCCCCGCCGTCGGCACGCCGTCCAGCGTGTCGCGGTAGGCGACCTGCAGCTGGCTGAGCACGCTCGAGGCGTCGTAGGTGATCGTCCGGTGCGCGTCGTCGGCGCCTACCGCGTACGCCAGACCGACCGTCGCCGGAATGGTGTCGAGGTGGGCCGTGATCAGCTGCTCGCGCTGCCCGTCGACCAGCTCGACGGTTCCGTCGACCACCGCGGGCGTCGGCGTGGCCAGGTCGACCCGGTCGGCGGCGGTCCCGAGCGTCAGCCCGATCGTTGCCGTGGCCGGCATCGGGGCGTAGTTCAGGCTGCCGCCCATCGGGTCCTGCGGCGACAGCGGGTCGCCGTCGAACAGCCCGCCGAAGATCGCCAGCGAGTCGCCCGGCGACCTCGGCGTGGTCTGCGGGGTGATCGTCACCGTCGGGTCCCCGGCGGCGGCGGTCCCGAGTGTGATGTCGGCGTGCCACGACTTGGGGGTCTTCGAGGCGCGGGCGTCGAAGCCCAGGTCGATGTGCTGGCGGGGCAGGCCCCCGTTGGTCGGATCGTTGACCACGAGTTCCAGCGACATCGGCAGGTCCGCCGTGACGCCCACCACCCGCTTGACGTCGAGGGTGAAGTCGGTGGTCGAGCTGGCCCACGCGGTCACGACCACGTCCGGCAGGAGCCCGCTGTCGACGTTGACCAGGGTGGGGACGAACGGCAGCGTGTGGGTGACCCGGGTGATCGGCGGTTGCCCGGGCGGCTGGTAGGTCGTGACGATCCGCAGGTCGAGGACGCTCAGCGCGCACGCCAACTGCTGCTCGGGCGACAGGATCGGCAGGAGCTGCGACAGCGCGGTCGACGTGTCGCACAGCAGCGTGTCGACCGTCCCGTCGACCTGTCGCGTCGTCGCCCGCAGAGCAGCGTCGAGCGCAGCCCGCACCGCTCCGGGCAACGGCTGGGACGCGGACCCGACCGCCGGCGGGCGCGCCGCATAGTGCTCGACCACACCGGATCCGCGCGAACCGCCCCACAGGACCAGCGCGATGCCCGCGCCCAGCAGTGCCCGCTTCAGGTACCGGGCTGCAACCAACCGCAGTCGACCGTCGTTCGCCATGATTCGAGACCCCCGTGAGTCGAAGGCGCGTATCGCCACAAAGCGCGGGATTGACCCGCGACCGCCGATATTGGCGCAGTGGGCAGCGCGGCTCATCGTGGAGGCTCCACGAGATTCGGCAGGCAATGCGCGAGCGGGGTGAACCGGCGCGTCTGACAGCATGAGACCCGTGGTGACCGTCCATCTGCTGCGGCACGGCGAGGTCGACAACCCCGGCCGGGTGCTCTACGGACGGTTGCCCGGCTTCCGGCTCAGCGAGCTCGGCGCGCGGCAGGCGGAGGCCGCGGCGAAGTGGCTCGCCGGCCGCGACGTCGGCTACCTCGTCTCGTCCCCGCTCGATCGCGCGCAGCAGACGGCCGCCCCGCTCGCGGCCGCGCTCGGCCTCGATGTCGCTACCGACGAGCGGCTCATCGAGGCCGCGAACTACCTCGAGGGCCGCAAGGTCGCGGGCGGCAAGGGGCTGTTCACCGACCCCGGCAACTGGAAGTACTTCCGCAACCCGTTCCGGCCCTCCTGGGGCGAGCCGTACGTGGAGGTCGCCGACCGGGTGCTCGCCGCGGCGCGCGCGGCGCGCGACCACGCCGGAGCGCGCGAGGCGGTGTGCGTCACCCACCAGCTCCCGATCGTCTGCGCGCGGCGCCGGGCCCGGGGGCAGCGGCTGTTCCACGACCCACGGCACCGGCAGTGCTCCCTGGCGTCGGTCACGTCGTTGACCTTCGACGGGGACGATATCGTCCGGGTCGACTACGCCGAGCCCGCCGCCGCGCTCCCGACCGGCCACGGCGCGGGGGCGTGATACCTAACAGCGTCTGAGTCCGGTGTCGGGGTGCTTATCGGCGTATCGCACACTGGACGGCGATGAAACGCGCTCTCCTCGCCTTGGTCGCCGCTGTTCTGGGTCTCGCCGCGTGCACCGGGAAGGATGCCGTCGACCAGAACGGCACCAGTACGTTCACGTTCCACTCCGGGACCGCGCTCGGCAAGCTCTATGCCAAGTCCGACCGGCAGCCGGCGAGCACCTTCACGGCCGACCTGATCAACGGCGGCACCTTCGACCTGGCGAGCACCCGAGGCAACGTGGTGGTCCTGAACTACTGGGCGTCCTGGTGCGCGCCGTGCCGGACCGAGGCGCCGCAGTTCGATGTGCTCTACCGGCAGCTCAAGTCGCGTGGAGTCGACTTCTTCGGCATCGACACCAAGGACGCGAAGGGCAACGCCGAGACCTTCGTCAACGACTACGACATCTCCTACCCGATCGTCTACGACGAACTCGGCGAGACCGCGATCCGGCTCGGCAACCTGCCCACCGTCAGCCTGCCGTTCACCGTCTTGATCGACAAGCAGGGCAGGGTCGCCGCCGTCTACATCATCCGGCTCTCCGCGAAGGATCTCGCAGGCCCGATCGACAAGCTGCTCGCGGGGCAGTGACGTGCTCTCGCCGGCGAAGGTTTTTCGCAGACCGTGACGGACGGGCCGCTGCTCGTCGCGGCCGGGGTAGCCGCGCTCGTCGGCCTGATCGGCTTCCTCTCCCCGTGCGTGCTGCCGCTCGTGCCCGGTTACCTGTCCTACGTCGCCGGCTTGTCCGGCGACGCATCCCGGCCGAGCCAGCGGCGGATGGTGGCCGGCGCGCTGTTGTTCGTGCTCGGCTTCACCGCGATCTTCGTCGCGCAGGGCGTCGGTGTTCGGCGAGCTCGGCGGCGACATCAACGCGCACCGCGCTCGGCATCGAGCAGGTGCTCGGCGTCGTGACGATCGTGATCGGCGTCGTCTTCCTCGGCGGCGATCCGGCTTCCTGCAGCGCGAGTTCAAGCATCCACCGCTGCCGCGGGCGGGACTGCTCGGCGCGCCGCTGCTCGGCGTCGGTGTTCGGGCTGGCCTGGACGCCGTGCCTGACGCCGACCTTCGGCGCGGTCTACTCGCTGGCCTACACCAGGGCACGCGCCGGGCCGCGGGCGCGTTCCTGCAGGTCTTCTACTGCCTGGGCCTCGGCATCCCGTTCATGCTCGTGGCGCTCGGCTTCGGCTGGGTGTCCGCGCGCGTCGGCGTTCGTCCGCCGGCACCGCCGGGTGGTCAGCGCAGGTCGGCGGCGCGATGCTCATCGCGATCGGCGTGCTGCTGCGTGACCGGGGAGTGGGACCACTGATGGACGTGCTGCGGGCCAAGGTCGGGCCACGCGTCCGGGTTCGAGGTATGAGGGCGGCGCTGCGGCCGCTGCGCATGGCGTGGCGGCGACTGACCAGCATGCGGACGGCCCTGGTGCTGCTGTTCCTGCTCGCGGTGGCCGCGGTGCCGGGCTCGCTGCTGCCGCAGCGCCCGCTCAACCCGGCCAAGGCGGCGTCCTACATCGCCTCGCACGGCGCGTGGGGGAGCTTCCTCGACTCGCCTCGGGATGTTCGACGTCTTCGGCTCGGTGTGGTTCGCGGCCATCTACCTGCTGCTGTTCGTCTCGCTCGTCGGCTGCCTGGTGCCGCGCATCCGGCATGCACGCCCGCGCGGTGGTCCGCAAGCCGCTGCCCGCACCGCGCAACCTGGACCGGCTGCCCGAAGTCGGAGCCGGTTCGAGACGTCCTCCCCGCGGGCGGAGTATCGCGAGCGGCGGCCCGCGCCGCGCTCGGCCGGCGGTGGCGGGTCGAGCAGCGCGCCGAAGCCGTCCGGGGCGGTCACGCTGTCGGCCGAGAAGGGTTACAGCCGCGAGACCGGGAACCTGATCTTCCACATCGCGCTGCTGGCCTCGCTCGTGCTCATCGCGATCGGCCGGCTCTACACCTACGAGGGCACGATCATCGTCAGGCAGGGCGACCGGCTTCTGCAACAGCGTCGTCAACTACGACTCGTGGAGGCCGGGCCGGTTCGCCGCCGAGGGCAAGGTGCACCCGGCGCCGTTCTGCATCGACAAGCTGACGAAGTTCACCGCGACCTACACCGCCGAGGGCGAGCCGAGCGAGTTCGTTCCGCGCGGACGTCGACCTACCGGCGCAGCCCTGGACGCCGCGCCGCAGGCACACGACGATCACCGTCAACCATCCGCTGCGGCTCGAGGGCGACCGGGTCTACCTGATCAGCCACGGGTTCGCGCCGCGGGTCACGATGCCGGATGCCGGACGGCTCGGTGCGCCACGACATCCAGGAGTTCGTCCCGACCGAACGGGCGACGCTGTTGTCCGAGGGCGCGTTCCAGGAGCCGGGCAAGGCCGGCGCGAACCAGGACGTCGGCATCTCCGGGTTGTTCGCGCCCACGCCGGTCGACCGAGGGCGACGGCAAGATCGGCTCGGCATCGCCGGCGGTCAGCGACCCGGTGCTGGCATCTTCGTCTACAGGGCGAGGCCTGACGCGTCCGGCCAGCCGCACTCGGTGTACACGATGGACACGTCTCGAGATGACAAGATCGGCCGGGAGAACCTGCGCGTCGGGCAGACGCCAGACAGTTCCCGGGCGGCGTGTCGGTGCGCTTCGACGGCTGGGTGCCGTGGGCCAGCCTGCAGATCTCGCACGACCCGGCGCAGGGCATATCTGCTGTTCTCAGCGCTGGCCATGGTGCTCGGGCTGCTCGGCTCGCTCGGGCGTGCGCCGCCGCCGGCTGTGGCTGCGGATCGCCGCGACGCCCGCGGAGGGGCGAGAGGGCGGACGCCCGGGTCGCCGGCGGGTCGCCTACCGTAGTGACGGTCGGCGGGCTCGCCCGCAGCGACTCGGGCAACTTCACGCCGAGTTCGCGCGCTGGCGAGCCGGCTGTCGTCGGCGGGCCGCCGGTCGGGCAGCGGGCCGCTGGCCGTCGACGCGATCGGTGCGGGGAAGGAGTAGCGCCGTGGCTGGCATCAGACGGCGTCGATGGCCCACCTCTCCGACGGGCTGTTCACGACCGCGATCGCCGTGCTACGCGCTCGCCATGGTCGGCTACACGGCCGAGTACGCGTTCGGCCGGGTAGGGCGCACGCTGGCGTGCCGTGCGCCGGCCCGCGAACTGGTCGGTGCCGGCGGACCGCCGACGATCGCGCCGCCAGCGACCGGTTCCCCCGGAGCTGACCGGACGCGGCGCCGGATCCGGCAGGAGCGGGAAATGCCGTCCCGGCGCACGATGGCCGAGCGGATCGGCCGCTGGTCGGTGGTCGTCTCGGTGCTCGGCGCGCTGATCCACGCCGCGTCCATCGCGGTGCGCGCGATCGCGGTCGACGCGGTGCCGTGGTCGAACATGTACGAGTTCGCCTCGGTGGCCGGGCTGGTCGGCGTCGTCGCGTTCCTCGGCGGTGCTGTGGAAGCTGCCGGCAGCTGCGCTTCCTCGGCGGCGTTCATCCTGCTGCCGGTCATCCTGATGATGTTCCTGGCCGGGACCGTCCTGTACTCCAGGGCGCAGCCACTCGTGCCGGCGCTGCAGTCGTACTGGCTGGCCATCCACGTCACGCTCGTGTCGATCGCCGAGGGCGCGTTGATGACGAGCGCGGTGCTGACCGTGCTGTACCTGGTCAAGGCGCGGCACGACCGGCTGAGCGCGGTTGCCGGGTACCAGCCGGGCTCGCTGGCAACCTCGCCGCGCGGCTGCCGGCCGCCGCGACGCTGGACAAGGCCGCCTACCGGGTCGTCGCGTTCTCCTTCCCGCTGTACACGGTCGCGATCATCTGCGGCGCGATCTGGGCCGAGGCGGCCTGGGGACGGTACTGGGGCTGGGACCCCAAGGAGACCTGGGCGTTCATCGTCTGGGTCGTCTACGCGTGCTACCTGCATGCCCGCGCCACGGCCGGCTGGAAGGGCCGCGCCGCCGCGTGGATCAACCTGCCGGCTTCGGTGTCGATCACCTTCAACTTCCTGATCGTCAACATCGTGGTGTCGCGGCCTGCACACCTACGCCGGCCTGAACTGATCGGGCGCGCTATCCGCCCGACGTGAGGTCGTAGACGGTCGTGCCGCCGATCGTCGTGAGGTGAAGTTGTCCTCGACCCACTGCTGGATCGCGCCGGCGGCCGGCGCGTTCGGGCCGCCGCGAGCCGATAAGCGCCTGGCCGTCCGCGATGTAATAGTGCATCTTGCCTTCGGCCGCGACGCAGCTTGGAACTGGGCGAGCGTGATCGCGTTGTCGGTGCCGTTGAAACCGCCGATCGCCATCACCGCCTCGCCGGTGGACAGCTCGAGCGGCGACGCCCGTTGCTACTCGTCGTCGCGGCCGCCCAGGTGTAGCTGTCGCGTCTGCCTGCAGCGCGGTGCGCACTTCACTGTCGACCGTGGACGCGCCGCCGAGGCCACCGCCCATCCCACCCGCGCCACCCGCGCCCATCGCGCCACCAGCGCCGCCGGTCGGCATGGTCGGCGTGCCGTTCGTCGCGCCGCCCGGGAACGTCCCGGTGCCTTGCTGCGGCAGCTGCCCGCCGAGGCCGGCCGGCGGGGTGCCGCCGCCGGGTCCGCCCGCGCCGCCGCGTCGCACCGATCTGCTCGTACTGGACGGGCCGGCGGTCGGCAGCGCGCCGGTGTGCGCCGTGGCCGCGGTCTGTCAGCGCGTACGCGGCGGGCGCGACGAGCGGGTGACAGCGGTCGAGCGGCGCGACCACCATCGCCTTCGCCCGGCTGCCGCGCGAGTCGAGCGCCGCGCACCGCGAGTGCCGGCGAGCAGCACGATCCAACGCAGCCGCGGGTGACATGAGGCTCGGCCGAGCAGCACGTACGTCCAGGCCGCCGTCCCGCCGAGCAGCGCGGCCAGCGTCCAGCGCGCGGCTCTGTCTCGCGGGCGCGCCACAGCTCGGCCACGCCGATGCCCACGAGCGCGGCGATCGCCGGCGCCAGCGCCACCGAGTAGTACGGGTGGATGATGCCGCTTGCGAAGCTGAACACGAGCCCGGTGACGAGCAGCCAGCCGCCCCAGACGATCAGGCGGCGCGCAGCGCGGTCGGTGCGCGGCGCGCCGCCCGGTCAGTGCCAGCCGAGCGCGACGAGCGCGACGAACGCGGCGGGGAGCAGCCAGGAGATCTGGCTGCCCATCTGCGGTGCTGAACAGCCGGCCGAAGCCCGGTGGATGCCGGACAGAAGCCGGCGCCGCCACCGGCCGACGTTGCCGTCGTTGTCCAGCCGCTGAGCCGGCCGAGGCCGTTGTAGCCGAAGGCCAGCTCCAGCACGCTGTTGTTCGTCGAGCCGCCGATGTACGGACGCGACGCCGGCCGGCCACAGCTCGACCAGCGGCCACCCACCAGCCGGCGGCGACCACGAGCGCGCCGCCCGCGGCGAGCAGGTGCAGCACGCGCCGGCGCAGCGGCGTCGGGCGCGGCGACCAGGTAGGCGAGCGCGAAGCGCCGGCAGCGACCAGGAACGCCTGCAGCATCTTCGTCAGGAATGCGAAGCCCGACGACGCGCCGGCGCAGCAGCAGCCAGCGGGTCGCGCGCCGCCTCGACCGCGCGGGCCGTCGCGTACGCCGGCAGCGACCAGCAGCAGGACAGCAGCGCGTCCGGGTTGTCGAAGCGGAACATCAGCGCCGCGACCGGCGTGAGCGCGAGCGGCGCGCCGGCGAGCAGGCCGGCCGTCCGGGCCGCGACCCGGCGTCACCGCGGCGTAGAGCAGCGCCACCGCAGCGACGCCCTCGAGCGCCTGCGGGACGAGGATCGCCCATGAGTTGACGCCGAACACCCGCACCGACGATGTCCATCGAGCCACAGCGAGGCCGGCGGCTTGTCGACGGTGATGAGTTGCGCGGGTCGAGCGAGCCGAACAGGAACGCCTTCCAGCTCTGCTGCCGGCCTGCACGGCCGCCGCGTAGAACTCGTTGGCGTAGCCCGAGAACGCGACAGCCCCACAGGTAGAGCAGCGCGGTGCCGGCGAGCAGCGCGGCAAGGCCGCGCGCTTCCTCGCGAGTGGCCAGTTCGGACCCGAGTGGGCCGGTCGGACGGGCCGCTCGGGTCCGCGGCGGCCCACGCGACGCAGGAGTCGCCGAGGTGTCCAGGGTCGACGTCGTCATTGCGTGGCACCGTTTCCGCGCGAAGACCCAGTCGCGGAGCAGCACGAAGCGCAGCGCGGTCGCGACCAGGTTGGCCGCGACCAGCACGGCGAGTTCGACGGCGCGCGGTCGGATCGGCCGTCAGGTGCGGCGAGCAGCCACAGCGAGCCGCTCGTGAGCGCCAGGCCGAGCGCGAAGACCACCAGCCCCTGCAGCTGGTGGCGGGCGTGGCCGGTGCCGCGCACCCCGAAGGTGAGCCGGCGGTTCGCGGCGGTGTTGCCGACGGCGGTCACCAGCAGCGCGACGAGGTTGGCGGCCTGCGCGCCCGATCGGCCGGGCGCAGCAGCACGAACAGCAGCAGGTAGGCGAGCGTGCTGACCGACGCCGATCGCGGCGAACCGGACGCGCCTGCCCGGCCAGCCGGTGCGGCACCCCGGGACGGGTCTGCGGCGGTGCGCCGGGCGGCGCCGCGCAGGTCGTGCAGCGGCAGTTCGCCGCGCAGCAGCGCGCGGCCGAGCCGGGCGACGCCGCGCAGGTCGGCCATCGCGGTCGCCGACGATGTCGACCCGGCTGTCGGGGTCGTCCACCCAGTCGACCGGGACCTCGTGGATGCGCATGCCGCCCCGCTCGGCGAGCACGAGCAGTTCGGTGTCGAAGAACCACGACGTGTCCTCGACGAGCGGCAGCAGCGGCCGGCGCGCAGTCGGTGCGCATCGCCTTGAAGCCGCACTGCGCGTCGGAGAACCGGGCGCGCAGCGTGGTGCGCAGCAGCAGGTTGTAGCAGCGGGAGATGAGCTCCCGCTTGGGCCCGCGCACCACCCGGGACGAGCGGCGCAGCCGGCTGCCGATCGCCACGTCGCTGTGCCCGGACAGCAGCGGCGCGACGAGCGGCAGCAGCGCGTTCAGGTCGGTGGACAGGTCGACGTCCATGTACGCGACGACCGCGGCCGTGCGACGCGGCCCAGACGTGCTGCAGCGCCCGCCCGCGGCCCTTCGCGTCGAGGTGCACCGCCGGCACGCCGTCGAGTTCGGCGGCCAGGGCCGTCGCGACGTCCCAGGTGCCGTCGGTGCTGGCGTTGTCGGCGATGGTGATCGAACGCGTCGAACGGGAACTGCTCGCGCAGGAAGCGCGTGCAGCCGTCGCACGCCGGGCTCGAGATCGTCCTCCTCGTTGAAGACGGGCACGACGATCTCGACGTCCAGGACGCCGGTCGCCTGCGCGCGATCGGCCAGCGCTGTCATCGCCGCGCCTCCACGTACAGCGCGAGGGCGGGGCAGACGTTGACGGCGTGTCGCACGTCGGGCGCGTCCTCGGCGTCGGCAGCGACGACCGGATCGCGCAGCACCGGGAAGCCCCACTCGTCGAGATGTACGCGGTGCGGGAGCAGCGCAGCGCACACTCCGTGCCCGTCGCAGCGGGTCCAGTCGACAGACAGTTTGTCGGTCATCTCGCGGTCCGACCGATCGGCAGTTGGCCGAGCACCGGCCGTCCGCAACCGCCGTGCGCCAGATGCCGGTCGGTCTCGTCGTGCAGCAGGTGCAGCCCGGACGTGACGAACCGGGCCGCGCCGTCCGGGTGGGCGCACGCACCGCGGCCGTGCAGGGCGCGGGCGCGGTCGAGAGCAGCCCCGACGAGCGGCCGGCCGGTCGCCACTGCAGCGACGTTCGCCGCGAGCGCGGGCAGCCCGAACCGGCACGGGCCGCACTGCCGGGCCGACTCCCCGGCCAGCCAGTCGGCCACCCGGGCCAGCTCGCCCAGCGCGCAGGTGGTCTGGTCGACGACGAGGACGACGCCGGCACCGAACGATCCGCCGGCGGCGCCGAGGCCTTCCCGGCTGAGTCGTACTTGCGGGATCGGTGCCACCCACGCTCCGTGGTAGCCACCGATCACGACGGCCTGCGGCCGCTCCGCGGCACCCGCAGCGGCGAGGACGATGCCCAGCGGAGTGCCGAGCGGGATCTCGACCACGCCCGGCCGGCGGACCGCGCCGCCGACCGTCAGCAGGGTGGTGCCGGGCTCGGCGTGCGTCCCGGTCTCCGCGAAGCGATGCGGACCGATGCGCAGCAGGACGGCGAGCTGGGCGTAGGTCTCGACGTTGGACAGCAGCGTGCCGGAAACGGTCGACGGGGTGCGCCTGCCGGTGGGCAGCGCAGGGCCGCCGGCGAGCGCCCGCACGACGGCGCGCGCCTCGCCGGCGACGAACCCGCCGTCGATGACCCGGACCCGCACCCGGCGCCCGTCCGGGCGCTCGGCCGCCGCCGCCCGGACGCTTGCCGCGGTGAGCTCGTCGTGCACCGCGACGGTGACCTGGCGCGCGCCGGTGGCCCGCGCAGTGGCGAGCGCGCCGTCCAGCACGAGGTGCGGCGCGCGGCGCAGCAGGGTCCGGTCCTTGCGGCTTGCCGGCTCGCTCTCCGTTCCGTTCACCACGATGTGCCGCTGCCCCTCGGCGAGCGATCGCAGTTTCGTGGCGAAGGGGAAGCCGGCCCCGCCGCGGCCGGCCAGCCGGCTCGCGTCCAGGTGGTGCAGCAATCGGCCCAGGTCTGCCTCGGGCAGCGGGCCGTGCACGGCGAGATGCGCATGCAGGTCCAGACGCTCGGCCCCCTCCAGCCCGGCGAGCAGCCGCGGCGCGCCGATCGCCCACGCCGTCGTGTCGAGCCGGTGCGTCGTCGGGTTCTCGAGCAGGGCGGTCATCGCAAGGCTCCTTGTGCAGGGGCGGCCAGCCGGTCGGCGAACCGGTCGTCCGGCTCGCCGGGCTTGTGCCCGAGCAGCCGGAACCCGATCGAGCCGAGGACGGCGATGAGGCAGACGACGTACAGCTGGTGGACCCAGCCGACCGCGCTGTCGGTACCGGCGGTGAAGCCGTGCAGGATCGCGCTGCCCCAACCGAGATAGGCGAGCCCGTGCAGCCCACGCCAGATGCGCGCGCCGCGCGGCGAGGACGCCATCCGGCCGCGCGCCAGGCCGAGTACCGAGACGCCGATGAGGGCGTAGGTGGCCAGCGAGCCGAGCGCGACCGCCATCGGGCGGTACGCGGACGTGAACGGGATCAGCGCCCCGCTCCACCCGACGTGCGCGTAGGAGTCGGCCAGGATCGTCCCGATGTGCAGGGCGAGCGCGGCGAGCCCGAGCCCGGCGAACGCCCGGTGCAGGTACTGCACGAGGTAGCGTCGCTCGGGCTTCGGGTTCGGCCCGCTGGAGCCGTGCCGGGACGCGAACGCCCCCAGCACGGTCGACACCGTGAGCAGCACGAGTGCCGCCAGGCCCGCGCCGCGCGCCGTGTACCAGATGCCGAGCATCACGCCACCGGCTGCAGGACGCTGGGCCAGCCGGGCGTGGTCGCGACCGTGCCGTCGCGGGCGACGAGCCGGGCAGCCAGACCGCGCTGGGTGAGCGACTCCAGGGCGTCTGCCCCGCGTGCGATCGCCGCGGTGCTCGCGACGTTGGCCGCCAGCGCGCTCGGCGCGGCGACCGACGCCGTCCGCCAGGGTCCGTCCGCGGGGAGCCCGGTCAGGGGGTCGACGATGTGGTGCATCGGCTGTGCGCCGCGCCGCCAGGTGCGCACGGTCGTCGTCGACGTCGCGAGCCCGCCGTGCCGCACCAGCACGAGCTGCCCGTCGCCGCCCTTGCGTTCGGCCACCTGGATGCACCAGCCGTCGGGGCGGTCGCCGGCTACCGCGAGGTCGCCGCCGAGCTCGACGAGCACCCCGGTGCTGTACCGCGTGGCCAGCGCGTGTGCGGCGTAATCGGCCGTCCACGCCTTCGCGGTGGCGCCGAGGTCCAATGCGGTGCCTGGCGGGACCGTGAGCAGCCCGGCCTCGCGATGCAGCCGCACCGCGCGCCACGCATCGGGAAGGGGAGACCCGATGGCGACGCCGGCTCCGTCCGAGGCGACGTCACGGATGTCGCGGTCGTAGCCGATGCGGTGCATCGCGAGGCCGAGTGTGGGATCGACCACGCCACCGGTCTGCACCGCGGCGTCGAGGGCAGCGGCGACGAGGTCGACGAGCAGCTTCGGGACGGGCGTCGGCCGCCCGGCCCGGCGGTTGGCGATCGACAGCGCCGAGTCGGCGCGGAACCGGCTCGCGGCCGCGTCGACCCGGGCCAGCAGCGCCGTCAGGTCCTGGGTGGCCGGCCGCAGCACCCGCTCGTCATCGACGACGAGGCGGATCGTGCAGCTCCAGGCGCTGCCGACATAGGTCGCGCTGGTGTCACTCATGACCCGTGGCTCCCGGCGACCGGCTGCGCGCTCTGGCTGGCGCTGCCGACGCTGCTGGTCGAGTTCTTCGTCGTGGTCGAGTTGGTCGAGGTCGACGAGGTGCCCGACGTGGTGGAGGTGTTCGAGGTGCCGGGATTGGTCGCCGACGCCGCCTGGGCGGTGTGGACGACGCCGGAGACGAGTCCGACCGTGAGTGCGCCGGCCGCCGCGGCGGCCATCGTGCCGGCGAGGCCGGCGGTACTGCGGAGTTTGCGTCCAGTCATGGCGCTAACGATCGCCGCGGACGGGTCAGGGCCGTCTCACAAGAACGTCAAGGCTTTCTCAAGGGTGGCTGGGCCCGGGTTAGGGGACGCCCAGCTCCAGGGTGATGAGCGCGCCGCCGGACGGGGTGGCGGCCAGCGTCATCGAACCGCCGGAGGCCTCCGCGCAGCGCCGGGCGATGTCGAGCCCCAGACCGCTGGAGCCGCGGTCGCTGCGGCCGCGCACCGGCTCGGCGGTGGGCAGGCCGGGGCCCTCGTCCGACACCTCGAGTCGTGCGCCGTCGGGGAGCACGGTCAGCCGGACCCCGAATGCGGTGCCCTCCGGGGTGTGCGCGACGACGTTCTCGAGCAGCGCGTCGACGGCGGCGGCGAGATCCTCCGCCGAGGCGCGGACGACGAGCGGCACGTCGGGCAGCGCGACGATGCTCGCGCGTTGCTGGTCCTCGGTGAGCGCCGACCAGAAGGCGACCCGCTCGCCCACCACGGCGGTGGCGTCGCAGGAGGGTATCCGCCCTTCCCGCTCCGGCCGGCGTGCGGCGCGAATGACCGCGGTGAGCGTCCGCTCGAGCTCGCTGACGTGGCTGCCGACCCGCTCGGCATCGGCCGGGTCGGCGAGCGTCTCGGCGTCCAGGCGCAGCGCGGTGAGCGGCGTCCGCAGCCGGTGCGAGAGGTCGGCGACGGTCTCGCGCTCCTCGGCGATCAGCTCGTCGATACGATCGGCCAGCCGGTTGACCGCGGCACCGACCTCGCCGATCTCGCGCGGGCCGTCGGTGGGGGCGCGGGCGTTGGTGTCACCGGCACTGAGCGCCCGCGCCGTCGCGGCCGTGTCGACGAGCGGACGGACGATGCGGCGGGTCATGAGTTCGGCGCCGAGCACGCCGATGATCAGCAGCCCGGCGCTCGCCCCGCCGAGCAGCAGCCACCACGGGGTCTCGCCGGCGTGCAGCTCCGCGTCGCTCTCGTAGACCCGCACGACGTACGCGCCGCCCTGTCCTGGCGTCGGCACCTGGAGCTTTGCGAGTTGTCCGCCACGGAAGGCGACCGTGTTCGTCTGTGGCGGCCCGCCGCGATCAGGCTGCTCGCCGCCCGGGCCCTCAGTAGGTTCACCGTCGCTGCTGTGCGGCTGGGGCGTTTCGCGAACGCCGCCCGGCGGCGCCGCACCGAGCAGTCTCCCGTTCGGGAGTTGCACACTGGCGCGCCGGTCGTGGTCGAGCGTCTTGAGGTATGCGGCGATCTGCGCCGGCGTCGCAGCAGTGTCCTCGTACCGCAGGTTGAGCGCGATCTCGTTGGCCTCGGCGTTCAGTTCGCGCAGCGCGTCCTGGTAGACGGTGTGGCGGATCAGGACAGCGAGCGGCACGGCGAAGGCGACCACGACCAGGGTTGTCGTCGCCGCCACGAGCAGCGTGATGCGGCGCCTCATTCCGGTGGTGCCGCCAGTCGCACGCCGACACCGCGCACGCTGTGAAGGTAGCGCGGGACGGCGGCCGTCTCGCCGAGCTTGCGGCGCAGCCACGAGAGGTGGACGTCGACGGTGCGGTCCGAGCCGCCCCACGGCAGCTGCCACACCTCGCTGAGCAGGTCGCGCTTGGTGACGACCTCCCCGGCGCGGCGGGCCAGCGCGAGCAGCAGCTCGAACTCCTTGCGGGCCAGCTCGACCGGCCGGCCGTCCACCGTCACCTCGTAGCTGCGGGTGTCGATGACCAGCCCGCCGACGGTGATGACCGGGTCCTCGTCGGTCTTGCCGGTGCGGCGCAGGACGGCGCGGATGCGCGCGTTCAGCTGCCCGGCAGTGAACGGCTTGATCACGTAGTCGTCGGCGCCGAGGTCGAGCAGCCGGACGATCTCCGACTCGTCGTCGCGCGCCGTTGCAATGATCACCGGGACGTCGCTGACGGCGCGCAGCATGGACAGCACGTCCGCGCCGTCGATGTCCGGCAGGCCGAGGTCGAGCAGCACAACGTCCGGCCTCTGCTCTACGGCCGCGCTGAGCGCCGGCATGCCGGAGCCGACCGCCGACACGGTGTGCCCGTGCTCGCGCAGCGCGCGGGTGAGGGCGGTGCGGATCGCCGCATCGTCCTCGACCAGAAGCAGCTGCACCATGCGGGCGACGGTACCGGCCGGAGTACAGAGATACTTGGGACGTGGCCTTCGCCGATCTGCAGGACTTCCTCGCTGCCCTCGAACACGACGGCGATCTGGCGCGCGTCCGGGTCCCGGTCGATCCGCACCTCGAGGTCACCGGAATCGTCCAGCGGGTGTTGCGCGAGAACGGCCCGGCGCTGCTGTTCGAGAACCCCACGCGGGGCCGGCTGCCGTTGCTCATGAACGCGTTCGGCACGCCGCGGCGGATGGCGCGCGCGCTCGGCGTCGACGACCTTGACGAGGTCGGCCGGCGGATCGGCGAGCTGCTCAAGCCGGAGCTGCCGCGCGGCATCGGCGGGCTGAAGGACGCGCTGGGCAAGGTCGGCCAGCTGCGCACGCTGCCGCCGCGACACGTCAAGGCAGCGCCGTGCCAGGAGATCGTCCTGAAGGACGACGACATCGACCTCGTCGACCTGCTGCCGGGCGTCAAGGCCTGGCCGGAGGACGGCGGCGTCTTCCTGAACCTCGGCCTGACCCACACCAAGCACCCGGAGTCCGGCGCCCGCAACCTCGGCATGTACCGGCTGCAACTGCAGGATCCTCGGACGATCTCGCTGCACTGGCAGATCCACAAGGACTCCACCTCGCACGCGGCGCTCGCCGAGCGGCGCGGCGAGCGGCTGCCGGTGGCGATCGCGTTCGGCTGCCCGCCGGCCGTCACCTATGCCGCGTCCGCGCCGCTGCCCGCCGACATCGACGAGTACCTGTTCGCCGGGTTCCTGCAGCGCGACCGCGTCGACCTCGTCGACTGCGTCTCGGTGCCGCTGCAGGTGCCGGCCGCGGCGCAGGTGGTGGTCGAGGGCTGGGTCGAGCCGGGCGCGCGGCTGCCCGAGGGGCCGTTCGGCGACCACACCGGCTTCTACACGCCGGTGGAGCCGTTCCCCTTCGTCCGCGTCGAGACGTTGACGATGCGGACGGACGCGATCTACCAGTCGATCGTCGTCGGGCGGCCGCCGCAGGAGGACGGGCCATTGGGAAAGCAACCGAGCGGATCTTCCTACCGCTGATCCGGATGACGGTGCCGGAGATCGTCGACTACGACCTGCCCGAGGCCGGCGTTTTCCACAACTGCGTGATCGTCTCGATCGAGAAGCGCTTCCCGAAGCACGCGCAGAAGGTGATGAACGCGATCTGGGGCGCCGGTCTGCTGTCACTGTCGAAGCTGATCGTCGTCGTGGACGCCGACTGCGACGTGCACGACTACGCCGAGGTCGCGTGGCGGGCGTTCGGCAACGTCGACTACGCGCACGACGCCCTGCACACCGTCGGGCCGGTCGACCACCTGGATCACGCTTCGTACGAGCAGTTCTACGGCGGCAAGCTCGGCATCGACGCCACCCGCAAGCTGCCCACCGAGGGGTACCGGCGCGCCGGTGGCTGGCCGCGCGAGTGCGTCCTCGACTCCGACACGCTCGCCAAGGTCGGGCGGCGTTGGAAGGAATACGGCATAGGTCGGGCGAAGCGATGACCGAGTCCGCAGTCCCCCGCGATCTTGTGCGGCATCCTGCGCCTGGGCGCGGCGGCACGCACAAGATCAAGAAGTTCCTGCGGCTCGTCATGATCGAGCACTCGGTGTTCGCGCTGCCGTTCGCCTACATCGCCGCGCTCACCGCCATGTGGCGCGCGACCCGCTCGGTGCACTGGGTGGACCTGCTGCTGATCACCGTGGCGATGGTCTCGGCGCGCACCGTCGCGATGGGCGCCAACCGCATCCTCGACCGCAACTTCGACGCGCTCAACCCGCGCACCGCCCGGCGCGAGCTCGTCACCGGCGAGCTCAGCGTGCGGGCCGCCGAGGTCGGCACCGTCGTCGCCCTCGCGATCTTCCTCGGCAGCGCTTGCGGCGCTCTCGCCGCTGTGCCTCGCGCTCGCACCGGTCGCGATCTTCCTGCTCGTCCTCTACTCGTACGGCAAGCGGTTCACGGACTTCCCGCAGGCGCTGCTCGCGCTCGCGCAGTTCGTCGCGCCGGTCGGCGCGTGGCTCGCTGTCACGAGCCACACGTCCTGGCCTGCGGTCGCGCTCGGCCTCGCGGTCGGCACCTGGATCGGCGGCTTCGACCTCATCTACTCCTGCCAGGACGCGGTGATCGACCGGCGAGATCGGCTCGCGCTCATTCCCCGCTCGGTTCGGCGTCCCGGCGGCGCTGCGCACGTCGTCGGTCGTGCACGTCGGGACGGTCGCCGCGTTCGCCTGGTTCGGCGCCGCCGCGGGGCTCGGGCTGGCTGTGGTGGACGGGCGTCGCCCTGACCGCGCGTCGTCCTCGTGTACGAGCACGCGATCGTGCGCGCCGACGACCTGTCCCGCGTCAACCGCGCGTTCTTCACCGCGAACGGCGTGATCGGCATCGGCCTGTTCGGCTTCGCGCTGGCCGACCTCATCGTCCACGGCCTCGCCCGATGAGCGACTTTGACCTCCCAAGCGTCGCTGGAGAAGGTCACCAGCAGCGCTCGGGAGGTCAAAGTCGCGGGAGGGTGCCGTGGGTCGTGGGGGTGTCGGGGGCGTCCGGCACCCCGTACGCGCGCGCGGTCGTCGACGGGCTGCTCGCCGCCGACCAGCCCATCGACCTGATCGTCTCTCGTGCCGCTCGGCTCACGATCCTGGACGAGACGGGCCTGGCGTTTCGCGACGCGCACTGGCGCGACGACCTCGCCAGCTGGCTGGCCCGCGACCTCGGCGACGTGCGCTACTGGCCGGCCGGCGACCTCGCCGCGGGACCGGCCAGCGGCTCGTACCCGACGCGCGGCATGGTGGTGGTGCCGGCGTCCACCGCGGCGGTCGCCGGCATCGCGATCGGCCTGTCGAAGGACCTGCTGCAACGCGCCGCGGACGTCACGCTCAAGGAGCGCCGCACGCTCGTCGTCGTCCCCCGCGAGACGCCCTACACCCGCGCCACGCTGCAGCACCTGCTGACGCTGCACGACGCCGGCGCGGTCGTGCTGCCGGCCAGCCCCGGCTTCTACAGCGCGCCGCAATCGGTGGCGCAGCTCGTCGACTTCGTCGCGGCGAAGGTGCTCGACGCGCTCGGCGTCGAGCACGACCTGATCACCCGCTGGGCAGGCATGCGGCAGCAGGCCGGCAAACCAGGTTCCCGGTAAACTGGGTCATGTGAAGGCCACACTCGACGTACCGGACGATCTCATGCGCGCCGTCAAGATCCGAGCGGTGCAGGAGAATCGCAGGCTCAAGGACACGGTGGCAGATCTGCTGCGTCGAGGCCTGGAGCAGGAGCAGGAGCCGACGGTCCGGCGGCGTCCAGCCAGCCGTGTCCTGCTGCCGCTCGTCGAGTTCGCACGAGAAGCGTCAGCCGGCGAAGAGATGACGCCCGACCGCGTGGCGGAGATCCTCGCCGCGGACGATGTCGATGCTGCGTCCACCGGATGACCACTACGTACCTGTGCGACAGCAACGTCTGGTTGGCACTGGCGCTGTCCAAACATAGTCACCACCGAACCGCTCGCGACTGCTGGATGAACTGGGCGATGAGTCGCGCATCCTGTTCTGCCGGGCAACGCAGCAGACCTTCCTCCGGCTGCTGACCAATGCGGCCGTGCTCGGGGCGTACGGAAACAGACCGCTGACCAACGCCAAGGCGTGGACGGCGTATCAGGCGCTGGTCGCCGACGACCGCATCGACGTGCAGACCCAGGAGCCGACGGCGATCGAAGCCAGTTGGATCAGGTTCGCAGCCCGCAGGACAGCATCGCCGAAGCTCTGGATGGACGCCTATCTGGCGGCGTTCGCCGCGACCGGCGGCTATCGCATGGTCACCACGGACCGGGCCTTCCGGCAATTCGGCAATCTCGACCTGTTGCTTCTCGGCCGTTGACAGGCACAGCCGGGTAGCTTCGACGCCGTGGATCAGGTCGACCGGCTGTTGCTCGACGCACTGCGCGCCAACGCCCGCGCCACTTATGCCGAGCTCGCCCGGGTCGTCGGGCTCAGCGCCCCGGCCGCGCACGAACGCGTCGCCAAGCTCGAGGCGGCCGGCGTGATCACCGGTTACCACGCCGCGATCGCCCCCGAGGCGCTCGGCTACGCGATGAACGCGCTGATCGGGATCTTCCTCACCGACAGCGCGGAGAGCGACGAGGTCACCGCCTCGCTCACCTCGATCCCGGTCGTCGAGGACTGCTGGTTCGTCGCCGGGGAGGAGACGTTCGTGGTGAAGGTGCGGGTGTCGGACGTCGCCGGTCTCGAGGCCGCGATCCGCACGCTGACCGCCATCCCCGGCGTGGCCCGCACGCGCACCACGGTCGTCCTGTCCACGAAGTTCGAAGGATGCCCGCCGGCGGCGAGCTAGCCGAGCCGCGCGGCCACGACGTACATGCCGGGGTCGCAGGACCGTCCGCCGGTCGCGTAGCGCTTGGTCATCGCGTCCGCCGCGACGAGGTCGGCGACCGCGAACCCGTGCGACGCGAGCAATGCGCCCACCCGTCTCGCCGCGATGTCGAAGGTGACCGGCTCACCGATGAGGTGCATCGCGCGCACGGCAGCGATCCGGAACTGGTAGCCGAGCGGCCCGCCGACCGTCTGCCAGAAGTCCATCGCCAACGTCGACCCGGAGCCGCAGACGGCAGCGAGCGCGTCCAGGGTGCCGGTCACGGCGGTGCGGGTGAGGTAGGGGCTGACGCCCTCCCAGGCGACGAACGTCGGAGCGCCGGCGACGAATCCGGAGCCGGCGAGCCGCTCCTGCAGCGACTGCGTCCGGAAGTCGATCTCGACGCGGTGGACGGACGCGTGCCCGAACAGCTCACGGCGGGACGCGACGATCGCGGCCTTGCGACGCGACAGCGGCGGCAGGTCGACCTCGTACACCGGCCGCGCGCCGATCTCGGCGGTGAACCGGTACGCCCGGCTGTCGTAGCCCGCGCCGAGGATCACCACCTGCTCGACCCCTGGCAGTGCGGCAACCAGGTGCTCGTCGATGAACCGGTGCCGGCACAGCCCGGACGCGGCGAGCCCGGCCGGCTCGAGCCGCTCGGCCCGGCGGAGCACCGGTCCCGTGGCGGACAGCGCCCGCAGCAGGATGCGGCTCGGCTCGCTCAGGAACGCCGGCGCATAGCCGTCGGTGAGGATGCGGTCGTCGCGGTTCAGCTCGAGCGCGCGGCCGAGCGTCGTCCACTGGGCCGTCGAACTCGGCCGGTCCGTCGTGTGCAGCGCGCGGCGGGCGAACGGCACACGCGGGGCGGACGTCACCGCCTGGCGGACTTCTGCGCGGCCAGCCACGCGGTGAGCCGTTCGGGCGCGAGGTCCTCGCCGAGCTTGTCGCCGACGGCCCGGCCGAGTGCGGCCGCGCACAGCACGGTGTCGGCAACCGCGTCGACGTCGCCCCACGGCAGGAACGGCTTGGCGATCATCAGCGATGCGATGCCGTGCGCGGCCGACCACAGCTGCAGCGTGACCGGCAGCGGGTCGCCCGGCGCGAAGACCCCGGCGTCCATGCACTGCCGGACGGTCTGCATGAAGTGCGCGAACGCGGCGTCGGCGAGGATGTGGTCGAGGTGCCCCATTGCCTCTTTGCCCGGGCGCAGCTCCATCGTGGCCACCCGGTAGTGCTCCGGGATGCGCAACCGCGAACTTGACGTAGGCGAGGCCGTAGGCGCGCAGCTTGGCGAGCGGCAACTCGACCGCATTGCCCGCCGCCACCATCGCCGCGTCGAGTTCGGCGAACACGTCGGCGACGACCGCCTCGATGAGCGCGTCCTTGTCGGCGAAGTGCAGGTAGATGGACGGCGAGGTGACTCCCACCGCGTCGGCCACCGCGCGGATCGACACCGCGTCGGAGCTGGCCGACTCGGCGAGCAGGTCCTTCGTCGCGGCGATGATCTCCTCGCGCAACTGCTCTCCGGAGCCGCGCGAGGCCCGCCGTCTTCGCGCCGGTGTACGTGTCATCCGGTCGGGGTCAGCTCCTTTGCGGGTTCCACCATCGCCAGCGGTGCGGGTTCGGCCTCGCTGAGGCCGAAGCGGTCGTGCAGCCGGACGAGCGGCGCTGGTGCCCACCAGTTGCGCCGGCCCATCAGCCGCATGAACGCGGGCACCAGGATGCCACGAACGAGGGTGGCGTCGGCGAGCACCGCGATCGTCAGGCCCAGCCCGAACAGCTGCATGAACGCCACCTTCGCCCCGACCATGGCGGCGAACACGATGGCCATCAGCGCTGCTGCCGCGGTGACGATTCGCCCGGTGCGCGCCAGGCCGAGTGCGACGGCGCGGCGGTTGGCGGCGTCCGTCCGATCCGAGTTCACCCATTCCTCGCGGATTCGGGACAGCAGGAACACCTCGTAGTCCATGGACATCCCGAACGCCAGGCAGAACATCAAGATCACCATGTTCGCGACGAGGTAGCCGGTCGGGGTGAAGCCGAGCAGCCCGGACAGGTGGCCCTCCTGGAAGATCCACACCATCGCCCCGAACGTCGCCGACAACGACAGCATGTTCAGCACGAGCGCCTTGATCGGGA
This sequence comes from uncultured Actinomycetota bacterium, assembly GCA_963797455.1. Taxonomy (GTDB): domain Bacteria; phylum Actinomycetota; class Actinomycetes; order Mycobacteriales; family Jatrophihabitantaceae; genus Jatrophihabitans. Next base: position 524,507 of record CAWCPK010000006.1, read on the forward strand.
GCGACGACGCTGCCGGTGAACAGGAACAGCACGACGAACGTGGCGAATGCGATGAGCCCGATCGCTAGCGGCAGCTTGCCGCCCAGCCCGGACATCGCATCCACGTTGAACGCCGCCGCACCGCTGTAGTAGACCTTCCACGGTGCGGGCGCGTTGCGCAGGTCGTGCACGAGCGCGGACCCGGCGGACGAGAACGGGTCGACGTCGGTCGCGACGTTGAACAGCGCGCCGTCGCCGGAGGTGGAGCGCAGGCCCGGTTGGACCGGGCCGACTCGCTTGCCGTCCGCGAACGTGCCGGCCGGCGAGGTGACGCTCTCGACGCCGTCGACCTTGCTGACCGCGGTGGTGTACGCGGCGATCGCGGTCGCGCCGGCTGACGTGGAGTCGGTGACGCCGACGAGGCCGGCGGACGCGTCCTGCGTGAAGTCGGTGCGCAGCACGTCGCCGACGGTACGGGCACTCGCGCCGGAGTTGATGATCCGGTCGTCCGGGTAGCCGAAGTTCGCGCGCAGGAACGGGGCGCCGAGCAGGACGAAGATCGCCGTGACCGCGAGGCCGAGGACGATCGGCCGGCGCATGACGGTTCCCGAAAGGCGGTACCAGAAGCCTCGCTCGAGCGGCTTGGGCACCGGCTCCGGGCGGCGCAGCGCCCGGCGCGCCGCGACCCGCAGGTCCAGCGCGTTGACGCGCGTCCCGATCAGCGCCAGGCAGGCCGGCAGGACGATGATCGACGCCGCCGCAGCGAGCGCGACGACGGCGATCCCGGCGTAGGCGAACGAGCGCAGGAAGTACATCGGGAAGACGATCATCGCCGACAGCGACAGGCCGACGGTCAGCGCGGAGAACAGCACCGTGCGGCCGGCCGTGCGGACCGTCGCGACGATCGCCTCGTCGGGTTCGCGGCCGGCCTTCAGTTCCTCGCGGTACCGGCTGACCATGAACAGGCTGTAGTCGATGGCGAGCGCCAGGCCGAGCGCGGTGGTCATGTTCATCGCGTAGATCGACACGTCGGTGACCGTGGACAGCGTGCGCAGGATCGCGAGCGTCTCGATGATCGAGAAGATGCCGACGGCGAGGGGGATGAGAGCGGCGATCACGCTGCCGAACACCAGGATCAGGGCGATGGCGGTGAGCGGGATGGCGATCGCCTCGGCGAGCGCGAGGTCTTTCTTGGTCTGGTCGTTCACCTGGTGATAGGCGAGCGCCGCACCGCCGGCCTGGACGCTCGCGCCGTCGACGCCGTGCCCGAGCTCCTTCGCAAGGTCGCCGGAGCGGACCTGGATCTCGTTGTCGTTGCCCTTGATGTGCGTGACGACCAGGCCGTACTTGCCGTCCTTGCTGCGCAGGCCGGCCGCCGCGCCGGGCGGGCTCGTCCAGTAGGACTGCGCGAAGGTCACCCAGTCGGCGCGCTTCGCGAGCGCGGACTCGATCCGTGTCCCTGTCGTGCGCGCGGCGGCGCTGTCGGCGCCACCCTTCGCACTCACCAGGAAGACGAGATTTGCCTGACCGCCGTGGAACTGCGCGTCGATGATGCTCGTCGCGTGCGTCGAATCTGCCGCCGGATCGGTGAACCCGCCGGTCAGCAGGTGGCTGGCGACCGGGCCGCCGAAGATGCCGCCCCCGACCAGGAGCAGGCCGGCGATGACGAGAATCCGCTTCGGTGCGCGGATGGCGGACTGTGCGAGCCGGGTGAGCATGTCGGTCTCCCTGCGGGGGCGTCGGCAGCTGAACGGCGGGAACCTAGCAACGGTAACTTAGCGTCGTCAATCCGATTTACGCGCTATTTCCCGGAAGTTGTCCCGGCTTCATCCGGCTATAGCGCGACGTAGCCGGGACAACTTGGGGGTGGGTGGTGGTCGGTCGCAGTCAGCAGTCAGTCGGAGGTGAGGCGGGTGACGAAGCGGTAGCGGTCGCCGCGATACCACGAGCGGAGGAGGAGCATGACAGCTACGTTGCCTGACGGTCGGGCGGTGAGGGGATGCCCGTGCTAGCCGGCGCCCGGATCGTGACACCGCACGGCGTTCTGGACGGCGGCTGGGTGGAGGTCGTCGACGGCCGGATCGCCGCGGTGCGGACCGGGCCGGTCCCGACCGGGGCATGCGATCTCGGCGGTGGCTGGCTGCTGCCCGGCTTCATCGACATCCACGTGCACGGCGGTGGCGGCCACGACGTGACGAAGTCGCCGGCTGCGATGGCCGGGGCGTCGGAGTTCCATCTGAGGCACGGGACGACCCGGATGCTGGTGTCGCTGATGGCCGCGCCGGTCGATCGGCTGTGCGAGCAGCTCGAGTGGGTCGGCCGGCTCGTCCCGGGCGGGCGAGTGCTCGGCGCTCATCTCGAGGGGCCGTTCCTCGCGCCGGCCCGGTGTGGGGCGCAGAACCGGGACCACCTGCTCGACCCCGACCCGCTCGTCCTCACCAAGCTGCTCGCCGCGGCGAACGGGAACCTGCGCCAGATGACGATCGCGCCGGAGCTGCCGGGCGCGCTCGAGCTGATCCGCGACCTCGTCGCAGCGGGCGTGCTGGCCGCCGTCGGCCACACCGCGGCGACCTTCGACGAGGCATGCGCGGGCTTTGCGGCGGGCGCGACGTTGGCCACGCACCTGTTCAACGGGATGGCCCCGGTGTCGCACCGCGAGCCGGGCGCGGCCGTCGCGGCGCTCGACGCGGGAGTGGTGGTCGAGATGATCAATGACGGTGTGCACGTCCACGACCCAATCACCCGGCTGGTCGGCCGCGGCAGGGCGGATCGCGTCGTGCTGGTCACCGACGCGGTGAGCGCCGCAGGCGCCGGGGACGGGCACTACACGCTCGGCGATCGCGAGATCGTGGTGCGCGACGGAGCGGCGCGGCTGTCCGGCTCGTCGCGGCTGGCCGGCAGCACGTTGACGATGGACGAGGCGGTTCGCCGCTTCGTCCGGGACGTCGGGCTGCCCGTGGAGGAGGCGGCCGCGGCGGCGGCGAGCACGCCTGCGCGGTTGCTCGGCGTCCAGGACCGGTGCGGCGCGATCGCCGCCGGGCTCGACGCCGACCTGGTGCACCTCGACGACGAGTTCGTGCTCGCCGGGGTGATGTCGCGCGGCGCGTGGGTCGCGTAGCGCCTGTCAGCGGGCCCGGTCGGATCGACGCCGCGCCCGGCCCCGAAGACCCCGCGGCCGGTAGCCGCGCATCGGCTCGGGCAGGTGCTCGTCGATGTCGCGGAACAGAGTCGCGAGATCGACCGGCTTGGCGATGTAACCGTCGAAGCCGGCGGCCAGTGCGTGGTCGCGATCGCCCGACATCGCGTACGCGGTAATGGCTACGACAGGAATGGACGAAACGGTGGGATCCGCGCGCAGCCGGCGGAGGACCTCGAAACCGTCGATGTCCGGCAGTTGGACGTCCAGCACGATCAGATCGGGCGTGTCACGGCGGGCAACCGCCAGACCTGCGGCGCCGGTCGTCGCCGACAGCACGACATGCCCGCAGGCCGTCAGCAGGTAGGTCATCAGGTCGAGGTTGTGCGGCGTGTCCTCGACGACCAGGATTCGCGCGCCCGTCATTGCGCGCTCGCGAACCCGGGGCAACGTCTGTCCTGCAACCGGCACTCCAGGCGAGCTCGTTCCCGCGCCACCATCATCGCGTGAACTTACTGTTAGAACAATAGAAAGCTCGCCGGGTGCGTTGCGCCGGCTCCCGAGACGTTGCGCGCTGGCCTCGGATGCCGTCATCGATCCAATGACAAAGCGGCTGCCGACGACCATGTCGTGGTGCTGCCCGCGTTCGACGGGCGCACCGTTCGCCGGCGAGCGGTAACGATCAGGCCGGCGGCTTGACTCCGGCCACGGGCTTGGCGTGCCGGGGCACCGGCGCGGCGAAGTGCGGGTTCGGGCCGCGACGCCTGGACTCGCCGAGCGTGAACAGCAGGATGAGCGGCGGGCTCAGCATCACCAGGACGGCCCAGATGACGGGCCCTCCGGCGATCGCGAGGCCAACACCGAAGGCCGTCACGAGGAGCGCCAGGATGTGGAACGGCAGCTTGCTGTGCTTCATGAGTGCCACCTCCTGGGTGGGGCGCTGGGTCAGTCTGGGTGGATCGGCTGGGTCGGTCTGGGTGGGACGCTGGGTCGGTCTGGGTGGATCGGCTGGGTCGGTCTGGGTGGGGCGCTGGGTCGGTCTGGGTGGATCGGCCGGGTCTGCCTTGACAATGCGGCGATGGGGCCGGCCAGGACACCCGCGAACGTCCCTTCCGTCAGGGGCCGAAGGTCGCGTCGAGCGCGGTAAGTACCCTCATCGATATGGCGTTGAGCGAGGCACGCAAGGACGAGTTGACGGCGAAGGTCGAGGCTCGCGAGCGCCTCTCCCGGCAGGATGGCGAGGACCTCTACGCCACCGACGATCTCGCCTGGCTGGGCGGTCTCGCGCACCGCGTGCGCACCGAGAAGAACGCCGACACGGTCTACTTCAACGTCAACCGGCACCTCAACCTGACCAACGTGTGCACCGCCTCGTGCGCCTACTGCAGCTTCGAGCGCAAACCCGGCCAGAAGGACGCGTACACGATGCGCGTCGAGGAGGCCGTCGAGAAGGCGCTCGCCATGAAGGATGACGGGATCACCGAGCTGCACATCGTCAACGGGCTGCACCCCACGCTGCCGTGGAAGTACTACCCGCGGGTGCTGCGCGAGCTGAAGGCCGCGTTGCCCGACGTCGCGCTCAAGTGCTTCACCGCCACCGAGATCCACTTCTTCGAGACCATCTCCGGACTGCCCGCCGACGCGGTGCTCGACGAGCTGATCGACGCCGGGCTCGAGTCGCTCACCGGCGGCGGGGCGGAGATCTTCGACTGGGACGTGCGCAAGCAGATCGTCGACCACAACACGCACTGGGCCGACTGGTCGCGCATCCACCGCCTCGCGCACGGCAAGGGGCTGCGCACCCCGTCGACGATGCTCTACGGCCACATCGAGGAACCCCGGCACCGCGTCGACCACGTCCTGCGGCTGCGCGAGCTGCAGGACGAGACCGGCGGCTTTCAGGTTTTCATACCGTTGCGCTTCCACAACGACAACAACCGGCTCTCGCACCTGCCGATGGCCCAGCCGGCCGACGTCCTCAAGACGTTCGCGGTCAGCCGGCTGATGCTCGACAACTTCCCGCACGTCAAGGTGTTCTGGGTGATGCACGGGCTGTCCACCTCGCAGCTTGCGCTCAACTACGGCGCGGACGACATGGACGGCTCGGTCGTCGAGTACAAGATCACGCACGACGCCGACGGTTTCGGCACGCCGGACAAGCTGACCCGCGACGACCTGCTGAAGCTCATCCGGGACGCCGGCTTCACGCCGAAGGAGCGCAACACCCGCTACGAGGTGATCCGCGAGTACGAGGGGCCGGTGCCGCTGGCGCAGCGGCGCGCCGAGCCGCAGGCCATCTGGGCCTAGCCGGGCCGCCCCTCGTAGAACCCGGCGCAGGAGCACACCGCGGGCGCGGCCGATCAGGATGTTGCGAAGCGATGGCCGCGATCCTTGTGAGCCCAGGGCGCAGGTAGATTCTAGGCGTGCCCGAACAGCGCCCGGCCGAGCCGTCCTTCGCGGGATGGATGGGGTCGATGTGGCTGTACACGATCCTGCGCTTCGGCCTGTTCTTCGCGTTGTGGGGGCTGCTCGTCCTGCTCGGCGTGCACGGCTTCCTCGCGCCCGTCCTCGCTCTCGTGCTGTCCGTTCCGCTGTCGTTCGTCCTGCTCGCCAGGCCGCGAGCGCGGTTCACCGGCCAGCTCGAACAGCGGTTGGCGGCCCACCGCGCCGACCGCGCGGACCTCGATGCCCGGCTGCAACCAGGCGATCCCGACGACGAGGCGTAACGGATCCGGCGCCTGCGGCGATCTAGTAGTAGGCGTGCCGATGCCGCCGTGGAAGCGCTGCCCCGTTGTGCCTGATCGCGCACTGGGATGGCGTCGCCAGTCCGGATTCGCCAGGACTGCCCCCCTTCGGCGGACCTGCATGGCCGCCGCGGAGGTTCAGGTGACCTTCGCGTCGCGATGCGGGCTCCGGGTGGCGGCGGCGGCTCGGCATGTCCTAGGCCGACGGGCGTTGCGCGCCTGGAGCCATTGATCGCCGATCGGTCGATCACCGTCCAGCCCCGACCCGAGTAATCGATCAACGCCAGTCGATAGCCTCGTAGCTCGCTCGCAGCCGCGCCCCGAACGCCGGGTCGAGACCGTTCGCCCACGAGATGCGGCCGAGCACGTGGGCCCGGAAATCCTGCTGGCCGCGGACCTGGCTGCGCCAGCCGTGCACGGTGCAGTTGTGCAGCAGGGCCCGCAGGGCGTCGCGTTCCGGGCGCGGCAGGGCGGGGTGGTCGTTCACGACCGTCCCGAGCAGCGCCTGCCGGCCGGCCGCGCCGAGTACCACCGACTTGCGGTCGTTGAGCCGGAACCCCTCGTCCGCCACGATCTCGCCGATCTTGGCGACGAACCGGCTGCGCGCGTTGCGCAACGACGGGCCGCCGCTGAACGTCAGATCGTCGACGTAACGGGTGTAACGCACGTCGAATCGATCCGCGAGCCCGGCCAGGCGGCGGTCGAGGGAGAACGCCACGAGGTTGGCGAGCGCCGGCGAGGTCGGCGCGCCCTGCGCAAGATGCGGTGTCCGCAGCCGCCGGCCCAGCCGGTCGTGCACGGCCGAGTCGGTGGGCGGCGGCACTTTGCGCCAGACGGCCAGCGGTACCACCGTGGTGACGAGTCCGGTGATCGTGTGGGCCACCGCTTCGGGGAGCCCGGCTGAGCGCAGGACCCCCCACACCCGGCCCGCTGAGATGGACGGAAAGTACGCCTCGATGTCGGCGCGGATCACCACCGTCTGGCGGGCATGCGGTTGCACCGCGGTGCGCACCGATCGGGCGCGGACGCAGCCGTGCGCGAGGGCGTGCACCGGGATCGGCTCGAGCACATGTCGCAGCAGCCGGCGCTGGATCTCCTTCAGCCGTGGCTTGGGCGCTGCGAGCAGCCGGACTCCGTCACGCTTCGGCTCGCTCCACCACCGGTAGTGCCGCAACGGCAGGGCGGCGCGCCGCTCGAGCCCGCGGACGTCGGCGAACCAGGCCAGCTCGCCCTGATCGACGTCGAGCAGCCGGGCCAGGGCGGCCAGGTCGGGCAGCTCGGCGACGGGCCACCGTGTCTTGCCCAGCTGGGTCGGGACGGGCGTCCACTGCACGATCCGCGGCGGCCGCCGGTGTTGCCACGCGAGCGTCCATGCCGGAAGCGTCTGTAGGTACGCGGCGAGCTCACGGGGCCGGTCAGTGGGTCCGTCCCGGTACGCCTCGATGACCTGGTCGGCGAGTGTGCTCAGCCACTTGGGCGGGCTGCGCCGACCGAGCGCGGTGGTCGACCGGGCGATGATGCCGTCGCGCGTCCACCTACCGGCGAGCATCGCGGTCGCCAGGCCACTGGCCACGTGCTCGCGGCGCGCGGTGTGTGTCATGCGGGGACTTGCGGGGTGCTCATGCGGGTGGGGACGGAGGCAGCCAACCTCTGCCGTGCGCGCCCTGGCTTGCATGGAGTGCGACGACGGGCGTGCGACGCGATGGTCTGCGTGCGGTGATGACCCCGGGGTTGCCCCGGAGTGATCGGGTGGTCCCGATCGCCCTGCCTCCGTCCCTCCGCATGGGCCGCACGATAGCCGCGATCGGGGTGCTGCGGCGAAGGTCGTCAGCCGAGCAGCAGCCCGGCGATCTCGCCGACGACCCGGCGGCAGCCGGCCAGGTGCCAGCGGCGGCCGTGCGCCTCGATCACCTCGGCCGCGCCGCCGGCCCCGCGCACGAGGGCCGCGCCGGGCAGCCAGTCCCAGGGCAGCGAGTCGATCTGCACCGACGCGCCGAGCCGGCCGGCGGCCACGGCAGCCATCTCGACGGAGCCACAACCGAGCATCCGTACCGTCGCTGCGGCCTGGATGACACGCAGCAGCGGCACCCGGAGATTGTCGTCGGGCAGCGTCGTCGGGTGCAGGTAGGTCGTGATGGACACCGCGGCGAGCGGCCGGTCGACGAGCCTCGGCAGCGGCGCGCCGTTGCACGTCGTCGCGTCGTCCGGGCCGCCGAGCCAGAGCTCGTCGGCCGCCGGCTGGTAGACCGCGCCGAGCTCCTCGTCCAGCGCAATGGCAGCGCACCACATCGGCAGCCCGGACAGGAAGTTGTAGGTGCCGTCCACCGGGTCCACGTACCAGGTGCGGCCCGATCCGGCGTCGGCCGTGCCCTCCTCGCCGACGATCCCGTCGTCCGGGCGTTCGGCCCGCAGCCGGGTGACGACCAGCTCCTCGGCGGCGTGATCGGCGGCCGACACGACGTCCGAGATCGACGTCTTGTGCTGGATGGTCAGCCCGTCGCCGAGCATCCGTGCCGCGAGCAGCCCGGCGTCCCGAACGAGCGAGCCGGCCAGCGCGAAGTCATCCACGCCTCCGAACCTAACCGTCCCCACTTTGACCTCCCAATCGCGGCTGGACGGGGCTCTCAACAGCGATTGGGAGGTCAAAGTCGCGGATCAGGACGGCTCGCTGTAGTAGTCGGCGAACTGCTGGCGGATCACGTTCTTCTGGATCTTGCCGGTGGACGTCTTCGGCAGCTCGGCCACCACGATCACCGACTTCGGCACCTTGTACCCGTCGATGTGCCCCTTCATCGCCTCGCGCAGCACGTCGGCGTCGAGCGCCGTGCCGGGCTTGGCCACCACGACCGCGGTGATCGCCTCCAACCAGCGCGCATGCGGCAACCCCACGACCACGGCCTCGGCCACGTCCGGCGAGGTCGCGTACACCGCCTTCTCGACCTCGATGGACGCGACGTTCTCGCCGCCGGTCTTGATCACGTCCTTGTAGCGGTCGCTGAACCAGAGCATGCCGTCCGGCTCGAGCCGCCCGACGTCGCCGGAGTGGAACCAGCCGTGCGCGAACGCCTCCGCGGTCGCGTCCGGGTTCTTCAGGTAGCCGTTGAGCGCCTGCGGCCCGCGGTAGACGATCTCGCCCTCCTCGCCGCGTGGCAGCAGCGAGCCGGACGGGTCCATGATCGCGATCTGGACGTTCACCACCTGCGTCCCGACCGCGCCGGCGTGCGAGAGCTGGTGCTCGGGGCGGAAGAACGTCGTCACCGGGCTCATCTCGGTCTGCCCGAACGCCAGGTAGAAGTCGCAGCCGAACACGTCGAGGCAGGTGCGCAGCAGCGCGTCCGGCATCGGCGCCATCGCATAGGCTGCGCGCCGCAGCGAGGAGAGATCCCGCGTGCGGATGTCGGGTCGTTCGACGAGCTCGCGATACATCATCGGCAGCGCGAACATCCGCTCGATGCGCTCGCGCTCGACGAGGTCGAGCAGCGCGGATGCGTCGAAACCGCGCAGGAGGTACTGCGTCGCGCCCATCAGCACGGACGGCGTCCCGAAGCCGTTCAGCTGCGCGGTGTGGAACAGCGGCATCAGGCACGCGATTCGCTCGCCGCTGTGCAGCCCGGTCTCGGCGGCCACCATGAGCGACTCGAGGTAGATCGCAAGATGGCTGCCCACCACGCCCTTCGGGAAGGACGTGGTGCCGCTCGTGTACAGGTAGCTGACCGCGTCCCGCTCGCCGACGAAGTGCTCGGGCTCGGCGGGCGATTCGGAATGTAGGTCGGCGAAGGTCAGCCACGTGCGGTCGGGCAGCGTCTGCTCGTACCGCCCGTCCGTCCCGTAGGCGACGATGACGTCGCGGACCGCCGGCACTTTCTCCACGCCCGGCAGCACCTGCGCGACGAGCTGCGCCTCGACCACGACACCGCGCGATTGCGAGTGGTCGAGGACGTAGGCAATCTCGTCGGCGCGCCAGCCGAGGTTCATCGGCACGCACGCCACGCCGAGCTTCGCGCACGCGAAGTAGGTGACGAGGAACTCGCAGCTGTTGCCGGCCGCGAGCGCGAGCGTGTCGCCGCGGGCGTAGCCGCGCGCCGCGAGGGCGTTAGTCACCCGGTTGACCCGCGCGTTGAGCTCGGCGTAGGTCCAGCGCCGTTCGCCGTCGACGACGGCCAGCTGGTCGGGCATTCGCCCGGCCGTCCGGGTCAGCGCGTCACCGACGTTGACGCGGGTGATGAGGTTCGTCGCCAGCTCGAGGTCGTCCGCCATTGTCGAACTGTGCCATTCGGCGGCGGCGCTCGGCCAGGCCCGCCCGTAACCGGGTCCTTGATCGTCCGTTGTTACTCGAAAGTAACCAACATGTTGCGGAGGACGCATGTCCCGCTCGCGCATCACCGCCCTGCTGAGCACCCCGGTTCTCCTGGCGACGGCGGTGACGGCCGCGGGAGCAGGTCCGGCGTCGGCCGCGCCGGACCCGTTCACCGTGCGCACGCTGCACTTCGCGGTGCTGATCGGGCCGAACGGCGACCAGGCCTGCGACATCGTCGGCGACCTCTACACGCCGGCCGCGGCAACCCCGACGACCCGGGTACCGGCGATCCTCACCACCAACGGCTTCGGTGGCTCGAAGGACGACCAGGCCGGGATCGGCAGCGCGTTCGCCACCCGCGGCTACGTGGTGCTGTCGTACTCCGGGCTGGGCTTCGGCGGGTCCGGCTGCAAGATCACTCTCGACGACCCGGACTACGACGGCAAGGCGGGCGCACAGCTCGTCAGCTATCTCGGCGGCGCGCCGGGCATCGCGTTCACCGACGCGGCGCACACCACGCCCGCGCCGGTGCTCGACATCGTCGTCCACGACCGCTTCGACCACGCCGGGCAGCGCGCAGGCCTACGACCCGCGGGTCGCGATGATCGGCGGCTCCTACGGTGGCGGCGTCCAGTTCGCGACCGCGTCGTCGTCGACCCGCGGCTGGACACCATCGTCCCGCTCATCACCTGGAACGACCTGTCCTACTCGCTCGATCCGAACAACACCGCGCAGACCGACCGGCGTCAGCACGTCGACGCCGGGCGCGATCAAGTTGGACTGGGGCGTCGGCTTCTCGGCCGACGGGGCGCTGGACGGGCTGGAGAACGCGCAGGGCGATCCGTCGCGCCTCTACGCGCTGCCCGGACTTCGCCGACTTTCGTCTGTCCCGCGCTGGTGACGGCCGGCACGACGGGCTACTTCCAGCCGGACGCGATCACGGCTCTGCGGCACGCGTCCGTCGCGTCGTTCCTGAGCCGGGGCAAGGTCCCGGTGCTGCTCATGCAGGGCGAGAACGACACGCTGTTCAACCTGAACGAGGCGGCGGCGACCTACCGGGCGCTCGAGGCGCAGGGCACGACGGTCAAGATGGTCTGGCACTCGTGGGGGCACTCCGGCTCCACTCCGGCGCCCGGCGAGCTCAGCCTCGGCAGCCCCGACCCGGCCACGCAGTACGAGACCGCGCGGGTCGCGAACTGGTTCGCGCACTACCTGAAGGGCAGCTCGGTCGGCACCGGGCCGAAGTTCGCCTACTTCCGCGACTGGATCAGCTACACCGGCATCGCGACACCGGCCTACGCGACGTCGTCGACCTTCCCGGTCGGGACGGGCAAGACGTACTACCTTTCCGGGTCCGGCCAGTTGACGAGTTCGGCGCTGTCGGTGCAGGCGGGCTCGCAGAGCTTGGTCACCCCGCCGTTCGGTGCGCCGAGCAGCATCAACCCGCTCGACGTGGTCGGTGGCTATACGGGTCAACTGCCGCAGGCCGACCTGCCCGGGACGTTCGCCAACTGGAGCACCGCGCCGCTCGGCGCAGCGGTGAACGTCGCAGGCTCGCCGGTCGTCACGGTGCGGGTGCAGGCGCCCACCGCGACGCTCACCCAGGCGCGCGGCCCGGCCGGCCAGCTCGTGCTTTTCGTCAAGGTCGAAGACGTCGCACCGGACGGTACGGCGTCGCTCATCCACGGGCTCGAGGCGCCGATCCGGGTCCCTGACGTGACCAGGACGATCAAGGTCACGCTGCCCGGTATCGTGCACCAGTTCGCCGCGGGGCACAGCATCCGGCTGGTGATCGCAGGTGGCTCGGACAACTACCGCGGCGGGCTGCTCGCGACGCCGGTCACGATCGCGGCAGGGACGGGCCAGACGATGGTGCTGCCGACGGTGAGCTGACGGGCGTCCGGCCGGCCGCCGGCGCGGGCGTAGCGTCAGGCCCGTGGCAAGTACGCGTCCCCGGGTCGGGCACATCCAGTTCCTGAACTGCCTGCCGATCTACTGGGGGCTGGTGCGGGCCGGCACGCTGCTCGACGTCGACCTGACGAAGGACACCCCGGACCGGCTGAACGACCTGCTCGTCGCGGGCGAGCTCGACATCGGCCCGATCTCGCTGGTCGAGTACCTGCGCAACGCCGACGATCTCGTGCTGCTGCCGGACATCGCGATCGGGTCGGACGGCCCGGTGCTGTCGGTCAACCTGGTGTCGCAGCTGCCGCTGGCGTCGCTCGACGGGCGGCGGGTGGCGCTCGGCTCGACGTCGCGGACGTCCGTCCTGCTTGCCCGCATGTGGCTGGCCGAGGTGCACGGCGTGCGGCCGGAGTACTTCAGCTGCCCGCCGGACCTCACGACGATGCTGCTCGAGGCCGACGCTGCGGTGCTGATCGGCGACGCCGCGCTGCGCGCCACTGTGCAGTACGGTCTTCGCGCAAGCGGCTCATCCGAAGACCCACCGCGCCGCGGGCTGGCCGTGCACGACCTCGGGCAGGCATGGCGCGAGTGGTCCGGGCTGCCGATGGTGTTCGCGGTGTGGGCCGCGCGCCGGTCGTACGCCGTGGAGAACCCCGGTTTGGTGAAGGACGTCCACACCGCGTTCCTGCGCAGTCGCGACGACGCGCTCGCACACGTCGACGAGGTGGCCGCGACGGCCGCACGGTGGGAGGTGTTCGACGCGAGCACGCTCGCGACCTACTTCCGCACTCTGGACTTCTCGCTCGGCGAGCGGCAGGTGGCCGGGCTGCGCGAGTTCGCCAGCCGGGCCGGGCTGCCGGTGGACCCGGTGTTCGCCGCCGTCTGACCGTGCGCGCCGTGCGGCGGCTCGCCACCGACGCAACGACTGCGGCCCGGTGGGTGTCAGACAGCGTGACGTCGGGGTGTACTTGTGCGCGGTATCAACCGCGCCAGCCCGGCACTCCTGTCCGGAGTCGAGCGAATGGAGATTCTCATGCGTGTCCTGGCCCTTGCCGCTGCGGCCGCCACCCTCGTGGCGGGTGCCGTCGGCTTCACTGCTGTCGCCACTGCGACGACCACAGCTGCGCCGACGATCAAGGTTGTCGTGCGACCGGTCACCTCGACCGGGCACGTGCACGCCGGCTTCACGGTCACCGGCGAACCGTCCGGCTCCGTCGATTGCAGCTTCGCCGACCCCTCACCTGGTGCGGTGAGCCGAAACATCGAGCTATGCAGCCCCTCGGCCGAGTACGCCGTCGCGTGCTGGAAGGCAGCCGTCCCGCATCGGGTCCTCTGCATGCGCAATCCCGGTCGCAAGCGTGTCGTGCGGATTCCACGCTCCGGTCCGTTCGCGCCCACTCGCCGCGCGCCGGCCGCCCAGCGCGCCCCGCTGCTGATGAGGCTCGGTGACGGCGACCTCTGCTCCATCCGCGACGGCGGTGCGTGGGGATCGCTGCCGGGCCACCCCAACCTGTTCGGCACGTACTCGTGCCGGCACCACGGCGCGGTATGGGCGACCAGCTCTGCCCCGCACCAGGGCGTCAACGAGTCGAACCCGGGCTGGACGGTGCGCACGGCGCAGTTCGGCAGTCACACGCTCGTGACCCGGCACGTCGTCAAGGCCTGGTTCGTGGGGACGTTCTTCGGCTGACCGGGTAGTCCGGCACGGCGCGGAGGAAAATTCGTGCGGCGTTGACGGTGTCTGCTCGTAATGTGCAAACAGTGCGTTCGACGCTTACGAGATCGCCGGCCGTCCGCCCGGCCTCCCTGGTCGCCTGGGCCGCGCTCGCGGTGGTCTGGGTGGTCTGGGGCTCGACGTATCTCGCGATCCGCGTCGGGGTGCGGACCCTGCCGCCGTTCACGCTGGCCGCGGTCCGCTACGTCATCGCGGGCGCGATCCTGGTGCCCATCGGCTGGCGGTCGGGAACCCCGCAACAGCGGATCTCCGATCGTCCCGGCGCCCGGCAATGGGCCGCGATGCTGCTGCTCGGCGCGATGCTGCCGGCGGCCGGCAACGGCGTCGTCTCGTGGGCCGAGCTGCGGTTGCCGTCCGGCATCGCGGCGCTGTTGGTAGGCACGGTGCCGCTGTGGATGGTGCTCGCCGACGCGCTGCTGGGCCGCCGCATGCCCAGCCTCGCCCGCTGGCTGGCTCTCGCGGTGGGCATCGTCGGCGTCGCCGTCCTGAGCGGTGGCGGCGGTTCGGCGTTCCCGATCGGCGCGGCGGTTGCGGTGCTGTTCGCTTCGATGAGCTGGGGGACCGGCTCGGTCCTGCAGAATCGGCTGCCGGTGCCGGCCCGGCCGTTGCTGATGGCCGGCATGGAGATGCTGTGCGGCGGAGTCGTCTGCGCGGTGGTCTCGCTGGTCCGCGGCGAGCTGACCTTCGACGCCGGCGCGGTGAGCGGGGAGTCGTGGTGGGCGCTGGCCTACCTCATCGGGCCCGGCACGCTGATCGCGATGACCTGCTACGTGTTCGTCCTCGGCCGGTTGTCCGCGTCGACGGTGTCGAGCTACGCGTTCGTGAACCCGGTCGTGGCGCTGTTTCTCGGCGCTGTGCTCCTCGACGAGCGGTTGACGGGCCAGCAGGTGCTGGGCGCGGCGATCGTCGTGCTCGCCGTGGCCGGCCTGCTCACGGCGCCACGCCGAGGTCGTGCAGCATCGTGACCCAAAGCGGCCAGTCGCCGGATTCCAGGCTGTCGCACTGCGTTGCAGGTCTTCCACAGGTCAGTCCACAGGTTCGCCGTCGCGGCGACACCGGCCTGCCGGATTCGCCATCCTCGCGCGATGCGGCCCACACTGGATACCTGGAGGAGGCACGCATGCAGTCCACGGCGCAGTTGTCGAAGGTCTGGACGTTCGACGATCTCCAGGACTACCTGGGCTCGCTTGCCGGTGACGTCCACTGGCGTAGCTACGAGATCGTCGACGGAGCGCTCGTCGTGAGCCCGTCCCCGACGCAAGGCCACGGAGCGGTCGAATTCCGGATCGGATACCTGCTCGGCGCCGCGTGCCCCCGAGACGCGGTGG
The DNA here is from genome assembly GCA_963797455.1 of uncultured Actinomycetota bacterium. GTDB lineage: Bacteria > Actinomycetota > Actinomycetes > Mycobacteriales > Jatrophihabitantaceae > Jatrophihabitans. The sequence continues at coordinate 539,631 of CAWCPK010000006.1, forward strand.
TCGTCGGTGCTGTCTCGATCGACCTCGCGCCGTCGTATCGCGTGCCGGACGTCGTCGTCATGCACAGGCCGGCGTTCGATTCGCACTCGGCGCTCGTCCGGCCGGCGGACGTCCTGCTGGCGGTCGAGATCGTCTCCCCGAGTTCCGTCACCACCGACCGAATCACCAAACCGGCGCAGTACGCGGCTGCCGGGATCCCGTTGTATTGGCGGGTTGAGACCGATCCCGAGCCCAGCCTTACCGCCTACCGGCTTCCGGACGGCGCGGCCGTCTACTCCGAGGTGGGCACCTGGTCCGCGGGTGAGGTCGCGCACCTGACCGAACCCTTCCCGGTGACGATCCGGGTCAGTGAGCTGTTGCCACCGGCGTCCCCGTAGGCTCGTGACGTGTTAATCGCGGACCTGCTGAGCCACGCTGCCGACGGCGGGCGGATCAGTCCGGACGAGGCGCTGCTGCTCTATACCGACGCGCCGCTGCACGCGCTCGGCCAGGCGGCGGACGCGGTGCGCCGCCGCCGCTACCCGGACAACATCGCCACCTACATCATCGACCGCAACATCAACTACACGAACGTCTGCGTGACCGCGTGCAAGTTCTGCGCGTTCTACCGCGCGCCGAAGCACGACGAGGGCTGGACGCACAGCGACGTGGAGATCCTGCGCCGCTGCGGCGAGGCGGTCGAGCTCGGCGCCACGCAGATCATGCTGCAGGGCGGCCACTCACCGGAGCTCGGCATCGAGTGGTACGAACGGACGTTCGCGGCCATCAAGCGCGACTACCCGCAGCTCACGCTGCACTCCCTCGGCGCGTCCGAGGTGGTGCACATCTCGCGGACGTCCGGCATCGATTTCGAGCACGGTCATCCGCCGCCTGCACGCCGCCGGCCTCGACTCGTTCGCCGGCGCGGGCGCGGAGATCCTCGTCGAGCGGCCGCGCACCGCGATCGCCCCGCTCAAGGAGACGGGCGAGGTCTGGCTGGAGGTGATGGAGACGGCGCACGGGCTCGGCGTCGAGTCCACGGCGACGTTCATGATGGGCACCGGCGAGACGAACGCCGAGCGGATCGAGCACCTGCGGATGATCCGCGACGTGCAGGACCGCACCGGCGGCTTCCGCAGCTTCATCCCGTGGACCTACCAGCCGGAGAACAACCACCTGCGCGGTCGCACCCAGGCCACGAGCCTCGAGTACCTGCGGATGGTCGCGGTCGCCCGGCTGTTCTTCGACAACATCGCCCACCTGCAGGGTTCGTGGCTGACCACCGGCAAGGACATCGGCCAGCTCACGCTGCACTTCGGCGCGGACGACCTCGGGTCGGTGATGCTCGAGGAGAACGTCGTCTCGTCCGCCGGCGCCCGGCACCGCAGCAACCGCACCGAGCTCATCGAGCTGATCCGCGGCGCGGGCCGGATCCCGGCGCAGCGCGACACCCTCTACCACCACCTCGTCGTGCATCACGACCCGGAGGACGACCCGGTCGACGACCGCGTCCACTCGCACTTCAGCTCGACGGCGCTGAACCTACTGCCCGTCGCCAGCGTCGGCTGACGACTGCCGGTCGGCTTCCTCGACCGCCGGCCGGCACACCCAGGTGCAGTGGTGGAGGTCCCAGTAGCAGCGCGCGGTGTGGACGTGCCCGACGTGCCCGGTCGCCGGCTTGACGGCGACCTTCGTGTCGTCTGCCATGAGTCCCCCCGGAGCTCGCGAAGAAGTGCAGAGTACGGCTGCTGCGGCCGGTTGACCAGCAGGCTGCACCTTCGTGCGTTCCGCCCGGCGCGAACTGGACGCTTGCCGGGACGCGTGCGATAACAAGGCGGTGACGGAGTCGCCTGAGCAGCGGGTCGCCCGCCTGGAGGCCGAACTCGCCCAGGCGAAGGTCGCGGCCCTGCAGAAGGAACTCGCCGAGGCTCAGGCGTTCCAACCGTCCGGCCAGCTTCCTGTGCCGCACCGCGCGCCGGTGCAGTTCGCAAAGGAGCGCCGTCGCGAGCCCGCGGGCGGCGCCCGGCTCGCGCCGGTGCCGCGGCCGGTGCCGTTCGCCTACCGTGCGGTGGCGATCCCGTTCAGCTGGTGGACGCTGTTCACGCTCTTCATGATCTCCGTGACGCCGATCGCGCTGTGGATCTGGATTCCGCTGGCGGCCGCGGTGGTGGCGGGGCTGACGTTCGTCGTGGTGATCGCGCTGTTGCTGCGCAAGTCCGTGCGGCGGACCGCCGTGCTCCGGTGGGGCGAGGTCGCCGACGTCGTGGACGTCGAGGTGCTCTCGCGCGGGACGTACTACAGCGGGACGACGGTGCAGAACGTCCGGATCGCGCAGGCGCACGGCTGGACGGTCGAGCGTCGGTGGTACAGCGGGCCGGTCACCAAGACGCGCATCGACTACGAGCTGAACGGGACGCGCGCCAGCATCGTCATCAGAGGTCTCGAGTACGACGACGGGGTCATCCTGGCCGACTCCCGCGATCCGACGCGGGCACTGTGCGTCAGTTCGTTCCCGTACGACCTCGACCCCGACGACGCCGGCAACTGGATCGGGCGGGTCGCCACCCGCGTGAAGGTCGGCTCGTTGGTGATGCTCGTTCTGCTCATCGGCTGGACGGTCGCGATGTGCTTGCTATGGGGGAACGAGGCCGCGCAACTGCCCGGGTTCGTCCGCAAGTGACGCCGGCCGTCCGAGCTAGGCACGCGTAACAGCAGCGTCCGGAGGCTCGAGTACGACGACGGCGGTCTCGTCGGGGCGGCGCGCGGCGTACGCGTCCAGCTTCTTGTCGATCTCTGCCCAGCGCGACCAGAGCCGCTCGCGCTCGGTCCCTTGTGCGCGGCGCGCGTGGACCTGCCGCAGTCCGTCGCGGGTCTGGGCGACGGCCTCGGGATGAGCCCGCAGATTCAGCCACCATGCGGGCTCGGCCGCACCCCAACCGTTCATCGCGAGAGTGATCAGGTTCGGGCCGTCCTGGAGGTAGCCGACGAGGACGCGGCGCGGCTGTCCGGTGCGCCGGCCGATCGTGGTGAGTCGAAGCGCGCCCCAGCCGTCGGGCTTCGGGCGCCACAGGCCCAACCGGCCGCGCGTCGCGCGCACCAGCGCGCGGTGGCCGTGCCAGAACAGCACCACGAACCAGCGAGGCGGTAGCGCGGCCCGGTGGCCACGCGAGGGCGTCGCCCGTCGTTCACGCTTCTCGCCCACGACACCGATGGTGAACGCCTGCGCTACGGCGGCACAGGGCCGAAGTGCCCACCAAGCTTCCTCGGGCGGGTTGTTCGGCCGCCACCACGGGGCCGGGCCCGCGGCCGGGGAGATGTTGCAGTCAGCGCGTCGAAATGCCGGGCTCCCGATCGACGCATGGATGACAGGCCGATGTCGAGCAGCTCGCGACCGAAAGGGGTCAGGAAATGAAGATCATCAATCTGGGTAGGGCGGATGGGCTACCGCCGGTGGACTGGTCCGCTGTCGTCGAGAAGCTCGACGCCGGCTCGGCGCCGGCCCCGGACGGGGTGAACTCGCGCACGACATGGCTGTCCACCGTCAATGCGGACGGCAGCCCGCATATGACTGCCGTCGGTGCCCTATGGCTGGACGGCGCCTTCTGGTTCCAGACGGGCGCGGGCACCCGCAAAGGGCGCAACGTCGCCCGCGATCCGCGGTGTTCGCTGGCAGTGTCGGTCCGCGACGCGGACGTCGTGATCGAGGGCGACGCGGTGCGGGTGACCGAGGCGGGTGCAGTGGCACGGATCGCCAAGGCGTGGGCGGACCAAGGTTGGCCGGCCGAGCCCGACGAGAGCGGGTCCGGCATCACTGCCCCGTTCAACGCACCTTCTCAAGGACCGCCGCCGTGGAACGTGTATCGCATCAAGCCACGCTCAGCCACCGTGGTCTCGGCGACCGAGCCCGGCGGCCTGACCCGCTTTCGGTTCTGACCCGTTGGCCCCGGGCGAGACGGCCGCCGCTGCTCCTCCTGTTCTGCGCCGGACACGCCGAGGAGGGCAACGCCAGATCGACCGCCCAATGGCGCGGTGCGGAACTGTCATACGGCCGTATTACAGATGCCGACAACACTGTGGTCCAGCCCAAGCGTCAAGATCAACGGGCCGGGCTCCGCGGTCTTGAAGACGAGAGCCGCCCCGCGATGTCTTCTGAGGACGTTGTCGCGGGGTCAAGGTCGGAAAGGAGGTCGCCGAGCACCGCCATCTCGGCGGCGCCGAGGCCACCGCTGGTCCTCCACACGAGTTCCTCGCCCACCTGGTCGACCTCGTAGGACAGGAACGGGCAGCAGGCCGCCTCGCGTCGGACCAGGTCGAGCAGCCACTCGGTGATGCCGGGGCGGGCTGCCAGTCGGAACGTGGTCGCGGTAGCGGTGGACTCGCGGTCGATGAGGGCCTGGCCGAACAGGCGCCGGTACTCCGACAAGCGCTGCGCAAGGGTGTCGGTGGCTCCGGTCATATCGCAGGCGACAGGAGCATCAGGTTGTGCGGTGATGGACAGCAGCTTGGTCATGCGGGGAGCCTAAACTCTGGACCACGATCCAGAGTCAAGCCTCGACAGGAGGCATCCCGATGGCTGACCACCGCATGCGCATCGGCCGGTTCGCCGCGGCCGCTGGAGTATCCATCGACGCCGTCCGGTTCTACGAGCGCCGCGGCGTCCTGCACCCTGCACCCCGCACCGCCGCCGGATACCGAACCTTCGACCAGCGCGACCTCGACCGAGTCCTGCTGGCCCGACAACTCCAGCAACTCGGCCTCACTGTTGACGAAATCGCTGACGCGCTGACCCTGCACGATGCCTCGGGAGCAACCTGTGCCTCCGAGCGGTGGCGGCTGGAACGGGTCGCGGCCCGAATCGAGGCCCAGCTGACCGCGCTACGACGCACCAGGCGGCTTATCCGCGAGGCACTGAATGCCTGCGACGCCGGCCGCTGCCAACTCGCCATCGGGTCCGAGGAGGCTGAGCCCGTGCGTGCGCTGAGTCACCCGGCCCGACCGGCTAATCTGCGGCGGTGAGCGAGCGCAGCGAGCGAACAATCGGGTGCGGGCTTCGCCGATCAACCGAGCGAAGCGAGGCTTGATCGTGAGCGAGCGCAGCGAGCGAACAATCGGGTGCGGGCTTCGCCGATCAACCGAGCGAAGCGAGGCTTGACGTGAGCGAGCGCAGCGAGCGAACAATCGGGTGCGGGCTTCGCCGATCAACCGAGCGAAGCGAGGCTTGATCGTGGGGTTGGCGGTCGCGATCCCGTTCGGGGTCGGCTCCTCGGTCGTCTACGGCGCGTCGATCGTGGTCCAGCACCGGATGGCCCAGCACCACGCCGACGACGGAGGGCTGGCGAGCGCAGCTGGGCTGATGCGCCTCGTGCGCAGCCCCGTGTGGCTGCTCGCGATCGTCGGCGACTTCATCGGTTTCGTCCTCCAGATCGTCGCATTGTCGACCGGGCCGGTGGTGGTCATCCAGCCGCTGGTCGTGTTGATGCTGCCGGTGTCGCTGATCGTCAGCGCGACGCTGGGCTGGCATCGTCCGCGGACCGGCGACTACCTCGGCGTGCTCGCGATCGTGTTCGGGCTCGCCCTGTTCCTGACGTTGATCGGGCACCCCGGTGCCCAGCACCTGCCCCGCCCGCGGGTGCTCGGCATGGTCGTCGTCTTCGTGCTGGCCGTCGGGGTGGTGATGTGCGTCCTGGTCACCGGACGGGACCGGATCGTGCGCGGCGCGGTGTACGGAACGGTGGCCGGCGGCTACTTCGGCACCTTGGCGGTGATGGTCGACGCGGCGTCCGAGCGCGCCTCGCAGGCCGGCATGCACGGGCTGCTCGCCACTTCCAAGGGCATCGTGCCGCTTGCGGGCATCGCGCTGCTCGGTGTCGGCGGCATGGTCCTCACCCAGATGTCCTTCCAGGTGGGTGCACTGGCGTCGACGCTGCCGGCGAACCTGGCCGCCGACCCGCTGATGGCCGTGCTGCTCGGCGAGGTGCTGCTGCGCGAGCGCATCCCGCTCACCCCCGGGCACGTCGCCGCCTACGTCGCGTGCCTGATCGCGGTCGTGGCCGGCGCGATCCGGCTGGCCGACCCGGACGCCGGGCCGATCGACCCCGACACCCCGCCGCCGGCCAGCCCAGCCATGGCGTGAACTCGGCGATGAGAGACTTCCCCGCGTGAATCGCGCGACGCTGGACAAGCAGCCCCGTGAGGTTGCCCGGATGTTCGACGACGTCGCGCGGCGCTACGACATCACCAACACCGTCCTGTCCTTCACCCAGGACCGGCGTTGGCGGCGCCGCACGCGGCAGTGCCTGCAACTCGAGCCCGGCGACCGGGTGCTCGACCTCGCGGCCGGCACCGGCGTGTCCACTGTCGAGCTCGCCCGCGGCGGCGCGACGGCCGTGGCGTGCGACTTCTCGCTCGGCATGCTGCGCGCCGGCCGGGCGATCAAGAAGCGCCGTGCCGTCCCGTTCGTCGCCGGGGACGCCACCCGGCTTCCGTTCCGCGCCGCGGCCTTCGACGCGGCCGTGATCAGCTTCGGGCTCCGCAACGTTGCGGACGTGCCGGGGGCACTGCGCGAGATGGCGCGCGTGGTCCGGCCCGGCGGGCGGCTCGTGGTCTGCGAGTTCAGCCGGCCGACCTGGCGCCCGTTCCGCGCGCTCTACCTCAACTACTTGATGCGCGCACTGCCGTGGGTCGCCCGGCGCGTGGCGTCCAACGCCGACGCCTACGTCTACCTCGCCGACTCGATCCGTGCGTGGCCGGCGCAGGACGAGCTCGCGGCGACCATTGCTGCCGCCGGCTGGGTGCGCGTCCGGCACCGCAACCTGACGGGCGGCATCGTCGCCCTGCACATGGCCGAGCGTCCCGGCCACTGATGCCCGGTCAGCGTCCCCGGGGTGGGCGCGAAACGTCTGCATCGCTAGCGTGAGCGGCAATTGCCTAAGTTCGAGAGGACGGATGAAACATGGACGACAGCGACATCACGACCGGTGACGGCGGCGCGGACGCCGGCGCCGACGCGGGCGGCGACGGCGGCGCGGGCTTCCACGACGGCGGCGCGGACGGCGGCGCGGCTGGTGACGGCGGTGCCGATGGCGCTGCCGACTCCGGTGGCGACGGTGGCGCGGACGCCGGTGACGGCGGTGCCGACGGCGGGGCCGGTGGAGACGGTGGGGCCGACGGCGGGGCTGGTGGAGACGCTGGGGCCGACGGCGGGGCGGGTGCAGACGGCGGTGCCGACGGCACGGCCGGCGACAGCGGCACGTGACGGCGCTTGGGCGCTGCATCGCCTGTGGCACCCAGGACTTCGCGGAGCAGCACTGGGGGCGCGCGCCACTCCTGACGCGCGCCGCCGAGCTCGGCACTGACTTCGCCGACCTGTTCTGCGCCGCTGCCGTGGACGAGCTGGTCTCGACGCGCGGGCTGCGCACCCCGTTCCTGCGGATGGCGAAGGACGGCAGCGTGCTGCCCGCGGCTCGGTTCACGCGCAGCGGCGGGGCCGGTGCGTCCATCGCCGACCAGGCCGCGGACGACAAGGTGCTCGCGGCGATCGCGGACGGCTCCACGCTGGTGCTGCAGGCCCTGCACCGGACCTGGCCGCCGCTCGTCGAGTTCGGCAGCCGGCTCGCCGGCGAGCTCGGCCATCCCGTCCAGATCAACGCCTACGTCACGCCGCCGGAGAGCCAGGGCTTCGCGCCGCACTACGACGTGCACGACGTCTTCGTCCTGCAGGTTGCCGGCCGCAAGCGGTGGACGATCCACCTGCCGGTCGTCGATGCGCCGCTGGACAACCAGCCGTGGGAACAGTTCCGCGAGCAGGTGCGCGCGCGGGCCGACGAGCCGCCGCTGATCGACACGGTGCTCGAGCCGGGCGACGCGCTCTACCTGCCGCGCGGCACGGTGCACGCCGCCGTCGCCCAGGGCGAGACCTCGATCCACCTGACGGTCGGCGTGCACCCGATCACCCGCTACCAGCTCGTCCGGCACCTGCTCGACCTCGCGCAGGACGATCCGCGGCTGCGCGCCTCGCTGCCGATGGGCGTCGACCTCACCGACCCGGCGGTTCTCGCCGCGGAGCTCACCGGCACCGTCGATGCGCTGCATGCGCGGCTGGACACCATCGCCGCGGCCGACGTGGCGCGGCGGGTCGGCACGAACCTCATGCAGCGCACCCGCCCCGAGCCGATCGGCCCGCTCGCCCAGCTCGCCGCGGCCGACACGGTGTCGCCCGCGTCGCCTCTTCGGTTGCGGGCCGGTCTGCGCGCGCGCGTCGAGCACGACACCGACACGCTGCGACTCGTCCTGCTGGATCGCACCGTCACGCTGCCGGCGGTAATCGCCGACGCGCTCAAGGTCGTCCTCGCCGGCGCCCGGTTCACGCCTGCCGAGCTGCCCGGCCTCGACGCCGGCGAGCAGCTGACGCTGTGCCGCCGGTTGCTGCGCGAGGGCGTGCTCGTCCCGACGTGAATCCGCCCCACCACGCCCCGCACCCGCGCGAGACGCTCGAGCGGTGCGCGCTGCGTGCCCAACTGCGCGGTGACGCGATGCTCGGCACCGCCTTCCCGGCGGCCCGGCTGCTCCTCGTCGAGCAGCCGGGCTCATGGGGAGAACGCGGGCTACGGGACTCCCGGTTCACCGCGGACGCGGCCGAGGAGCTGCAGAGCAAGGCGAACGCTGCAGGCCTGCGCGTCCAGGCGATCCGCCGTCCGGGACGTACCCCGCGCGGCTCGGTGCGGCGCTGGGCGCTCGTGGACACCCGCGACGGGCAGGAGTCGCTGCGCTGGGGCACCTACGCCGACCCGGACGAGCTGATCGCGCTGCCGTTCGACGCCAACCCTGGTACGCCGGACTTCGACCCGCTGTATCTGGTGTGTGCGCACAGCAAGCACGACACCTGCTGCGCGCTGCGCGGGCGTCCGGTCGCGGCCGCCATCGACGATCTGCGGCCCGGCCGGGTGTGGGAGACCAGTCACGTCGGCGGCGACCGATTCGCCGCCAACGTGCTCGTGCTCCCGGTCGGCCTGCTGTACGGCCGGGTGCTGCCGTTCGCCGCGGCGGAGTTCGTCGCCGCTGCCGAAGCGGGCGAGGTGATCGGCGCGCTGCTGCGTGGTCGCATCGGGCTGCCGGCCGCCGCTCAGGCGGCGCTGGCGTTCGCGCACGAGCACCTCGCCCTGCGTCGGCGCCGCGACCTGCAGGTCGTCGCCGCCTCGCCGGTCGTCGCAGGCTCGTCAGTCGTGCGGATGCAGGGCCCGCACGGAGGGCTGCACGTCACCGTCCAGGTGGAGCGGGTCGCCGCGGTCGGGCTCACCTGCCACAATCCCCGCCCGAACCAGTACCTCGTCTATCGCCCGGTCGCGATCGTCCCCGTCGAGGATTAGCGGCCGCCGGGACGGCGCGCCGTCGATGAGCGAGGCCGTCCAGGTGACCCGCGTGCCGCCGCCCGGCAGCGGGTCGGCGGCGCAGCTCCCGCCGTGCCGCAGCGCCCGCTCACTCAGGTTCTGCAGCCCGCTGCGCCGGACCGCGTTGCCGATCCCGACACCGTCGTCGAACACCTCGAGGACGACGTCGCTGCCGGTCACGGCGACCGACACCGCGGCGTGCCGCGCGGTGGCGTGCCTGGCGATATTGGTTATCGCCTCGCGAGCCGCGGCCAGAAGGTCGTCGGCGATCTCGTCCGGCACGACGTCGAGGGGTTCGTCGAGCTGCAGACGGGGTTCGAAGCAGAGCACGTCGGCGAGTTCCGAGGTCAGCTCGCGCAGTCGCATCGACAACCGGCCGGGCCCGTCCGTCGGTTCATGGCGGAGCTCGAAGATCGTCGAACGGATCTCGCCGATCGTCTCGTCGAGGTCGTCGATATGCTCCTCGATCCGCTCGGCGATCGGCCCGGGGCCCGGGTGCGCCGCCAGCTGCTGGAGCCGCAACCCGGTGGCGAACAACCGCTGGATGACCTGGTCGTGCAGGTCCCGCGCGATTCGGTGCCGGTCGGCCAGGATGATCATGCGCTGCTGATCGGTCCGGGCCTGGGCGAACTCGACGGCCACCACGGCCTGCCCGGCAAACCCGCAGGCCAGTTCCAGCTCGGCTTCGGTGAAGCTCGGACGGCCGCGCCGCCGGCACAGCAGCAGCGCGCCGATGTTGCGGTCCGCGCCGCGCAGCGGGACGAGCATCGCCGGCCCGACGGACAGCGGGCCGGCCAGGTCGCCGGAGGTCGGCGCGAGGTCGTCGACCAGCCGGGGGGTGTCCGGGTCGAGGGCGTGTGACGAGAATGCGTCGGCGATCGCCGCCGCGACCGTGGCCGACTCCGCACCGACCCACACGTGTGCAGTGACCAGCTCCGTGCCGTGTCGCGCGGGCACGCTGGGCAGTGCGACGACCGCGGTGTCGGCCCCGGCCGCTTCGCGAGCAAGTTCCGACACCCGGCGCAGCGGCTCGGAACACCCGTCGGCGAGCAGGTCGGCGGCGAGCCAGCCGGCCGCCTCGAGCCACCGGTGTCGCCGCTGGAGTCCGACGTGCAGCGCGCGCGTCTGGAGCAGGTTGCGGACCCGCAGGACCAGTTCCGTCGCGTCAAGTGGCTTGGTGAGGAAGTCGTTGGCGCCGAGTTGGAGCGCGCGGTGCGTCGCCTGGCGCGTTGTGTCGGCGGTGAGCACGAGGATCGGCAGGTCCGCCGGAGTGGCACGCCGACGCAGCTCGGCCAGGGCCGCGTACCCGTCGATGCCAGGCATGTGCAGGTCGAGCAGGATCAGTTCCGGTGCCAGCTCGTCGTAGCGGTCGAGCAGCTGGCGCGCGTCCGCGACGGCGTGCACCGAGACGTAGCCGGAGCGCGCGAGCAGCGACTGCACGAGCTGCAGGCTCGGCAGGTTGTCGTCGACGACGACGACGCGCGACTGCGCGATGTCCGGAAGCGCGGCTGCTGGCAAGTCACCCGCCGCCCGGCTCGTTGCGACCGGCCACGACCGCAACCGTGCGCCGCTGGAAGATCTCCAGCGACCTGTCGACGAGATCGAGCAGTTGCCGGACGTCGATCGGCTTGGTCAGATACGCGGTGGCGCCGCCCGCGAGCAGCCGCTGGACCTGTCGGGGCATCGCGTCGGCACTGACGATCGCCACCGGGATCTGTGCCGTCGCGGGGTCGTCGCGCAGCAGATGCAGCACCTCCTCGCCGGCGACGTCGGCGAGGTTGAGGTCGAGCAGGATCAGGATCGGCTGGTGCTGCCGGGCGAGTTCGAGTCCGAGCCGGCCCTGCATGGCCGGGATCAGGTTGACCCCGGGCCGCTGGGCGAGGACCCGCTCGATCAGCTTGATGTTGGACAGGTTGTCCTCGATGTGCAGCACCGCCGGGCGCTCGGCTGCCACAGTGTTCACGATCGAGGTGCCGCCGAGCTCGTCCAGGCGCTCGATGCGCTCGATCGGACCTTCCACGAGCGGGAAGTCGACGGAGAACGTGCTACCCCGTCCGACGGTGCTCTCGACGTCGAGGGTGCCGCCCATCGCTTCGGCGAGCCGGCGGGACAGCGCGAGGCCGATGCCCGTCCCCTCGATCGTGGTCTGCTCCGCACCGAGCCGCTCGAACGGCGTGAACAGCAGGCTGAACTGCTCCTTCGGGATGCCGGGTCCGGTGTCGGTGACCTGGATCCGCAACGAGCCGGAGCCAGGTCGCGCGCAGCTGATCGAGACCGTGCCGCCCTCCCGGTTGTACTTGATGCCGTTGCCGAGCAGGTTCAGCAGGATCTGCTTCAAGCGCTGCCGGTCGGCGAACACGTAGACCTCGCAGGCGCCGGGTTCGCCACTGAGCATGTGGATGCCCCGCTCGGCTGCAAGCGAGCGGACGAGGTCGACGGTCTCGCCGACCAGCTCGCCGACGTTCACTGCCTCGGGCGACAGCGCGAGCTTGCCGGTCTCGATCTGGCTGATGTCGAGGATCTCGTTGATGAGGTCGAGCAGGTGCCGGCCGCCCCTGGTGATCTGGCCGACCGCTTGTTCCTGGTCGGGTGTCAGCTCGTCGAGCTCGAGCAGCTGGCTGAAGCCGAGCACCGCGTTCAGCGGCGTCCGGAGCTCGTGGCTCATCCGCGACAGGAACTCGCTCTTGGAGCGGTTGGCGGCCTCGGCAGCCATCTGCGCCTGGTACATCGCCCGGGTGCGCTGCTCTACGAGGTTGAGCGCGTACGCCCGCCGCCGGCTCAGGACCTCGACGAGCACGGCGAGCAGCAGGGCCAGGACGAGACCGCCGGCCAGCACGATCCACGGCACGCTCTCCGCGAACGAGCCGACGAGCGGATGGTGGCCGGCCGCGACGATGAGCAGCTTGTCGGTGCCGATCGGCGCGGGCAGGTGCACTGGGTGGCTCGACGCCTTCGGGATCGCGCCGTAGATAAGGATGAGGCGCTTCGGATCGGCGCTGGTGCTGGCGTACAGGGCGACGTCGAGTTCGCGGTACGGCGAGTCCTTGGTTGTCTGGATGGGCTTCGGCTTCGGCAGCACGTTCCCGATGAAGGCCACCGTCGGCACCGGCGCAGGGAGGTTGACCGCCTCGACGAAGTGCGTGACGCCGGCGACGGTGGTGATGTCGTACACGAGCCCGTCGGCGGTGGTCGCGCGCTCGACAAGCCGGAGTTGGTCGGCGGAGAGGGACTTGCCGACCGTCGCTTGATCGCCGACGACGGCGATCGTCTCGAAGCTGCTGCCGCGCTGTTGCGCGACACCGATCGTCGCACCATTGGCCGCGAGCGGCGCAGCCAGTGTGGTGAACAGCGAGGACTTCGGGCCGTCGACGACGACAGCCTCGCCGGCGGACGCGAGGGTCGAGGACGACTGGCTGGTGATCGCCTTCAGGTACGCGGCGACCTCGGCCGCCCGCTCGTCGAGCAGGCGCTTCTCCTGGTTGTGCACGACGCCGCGCAGCGCGAGCGACGTGCCGATCGCGACGCCGGACACGACGAGCAGCACGATGATGGCCAGCAGGTGCCGCGTCGTGAAGATGTGCAGTGCGCGCGATCGGATGTCGGGCGGTTGCCCCGGATCGGTTTCGGGTCCCCCGGCCGCGCCTTCGGACCTGAATGTGCGCACTGATCCCCACCGGTCTCAGGCGGTGTACGCGACGCACCGCCGTGTTAGTTCTGCGTTAGGTTTGCAGCGAGTGGACCATATTTGCGGGCCGCCAGGGAAGGGAATCACGGCGATTCGGGACCAAGGTCCCGGCGTCGGCGCTCAGCCCAGCAGCGCGCCGGCCAGCTCGACGAGCCGCGGACGAAGGGCGGCCAACCGGCGCAGGTCGCCCGCGACGAAACGGGCGGTTACCGACGAAACGGTCGCGGCGACCAACGCCTCGCAGGCGAAGCGCTGCGCCGCGGTGCGGGCGCCGAACGTCGCGGCGATCCCGTCGACGAACTGTTGCTGGAGTTCGAGCCGGCGGCGCATCGCCTCCGGGCCCGCGGCGTAGGTCTCGATCAGGAACAGCCGAGCCCGCTCGGGCCGCGCGGCGAGCGTGTCGAGGTAGCCGGCGAGCATGTTGTCGAAGCGTTCGAGGGGCGGGGTGTCAGCGGCGCCGAGCGTCGCGGCAAGTGAGCTGGCGAGCTCGCCCACCGCGTCCTCGAGCGCGGCGATGAAGCAGTCCTGCTTGGACGCGAACTGCTGGTAGAAGGTCTCGCGGGAGACGCCGGCCCGCTCGAGCACCGCGGCGACCGGTGTGTCGACGTAGCCGCGCTCGCTCAACACGTCGGCCAGCGCGATGAGCATCCGGGCGCGCTGCCGGCCGACGACGTCGTCGCGGCTCAGGCTGTGCCGCCCCCTCGGGAGGGCGTGCGCGTTCACCGGGGCCGGTCAGGTTCCACGCGGAGGGTCAGGAGGAAGGTCGCGAGCATGTCGTAGTGCCCGACGAGGAGCACGAACTCCACCGCGCCGGGTTCGTCCAGGTGCGTACGCAGCGCCGACCAGGTTGCGTCGTCGAGGTTGCGATCGCTGGTGAGTGCGTCGACGGCGCGCAGCAGGGCACGCTCGCGGTTCGACCAGCCCGCCGCGTCCGGCCCGTCCTGGATCCGCTCGACGTCCGCGGCCGTCACCCCGGCCCGGCTGCCCAGGCGGACGTGGTGCTCGAACTCGTACCCGCAGCCGCGCAGGTGCGCCACGCGCAGGATGATCAGCTCGGTGTCGCGGCGCGGCAGCGAGCCGCCGGGCATCAGCCGGCCCGCGAACCGCAGCCAGCCGCGGAACAGCTTGCGCTGCCGGCCCATCGTGCGGAAGAGGTTGGGCGGATTCGTCCTCGCCACGAGCCCGGCGAGCTGCGCGAACGCCCAGCCGAACGTGCCGATGTCGCGCCGGCCGCCGGGCGCAATCCTGGGTGTCACGACGTCACCGGGAGGGCACGGCGCAGCGCGAGGTTCAGCGCGCGCATCAGCAGGACGTAGCCAGGTGGAAAGACCCGTTGCAGGAGGTACGCGAACTGGATGTCGCGCGAGGTGTAGACGAGATAGCGGTTGCGCCGGACCCCGCGCAGGATGGCCTCGGCGGCCTGCTCCGGAGTCACGGCGCGCTTGCGGAAGTGTGCCTGCATCCGGGCGAACGCCGCGCCCGTCTGGTCGACGCCGGCGATCTCGACGGTCTCGGTGAGCGGTGTCGCCACTCCGCCCGGACACACCAGGCTCACCCGGATGCGGTGCGGGCGGAGGTCGAAGCGCAGTACTTCGGAGACACCGCGCAGCCCGAACTTCGACGCGCTGTAGGCCGCGTGCCACGGCAGGCCGAGCAGTCCCGCCGCGGACGAGACGTTGACCAGGTGGCCGCCGCGGCCGGCCGCGATCATCGGGGGCACGAACGACTCGATGACGTGGATCGGGCCCATCAGGTTCACGTCGACCACCGATCGCCAGTGCCGGTGCTCGAGCCGGTCGACGCTGCCCCAGGCCGAGATGCCGGCGACGTTCATGACGACGTCGACGCTGCCGCCCTCGTCGTGCACCGCGCCGGCGAGCGCCTGCACCTGGGCGGGGTCCGCCACGTCCGCGGCCCGGGCGAGCACGAGCTGCGTCCCGCCGGCGCGCAGCTCGGCGGCGGTCTGGTCGAGCAGCGCCGCGTTTCGGTCGGTGAGGATCAACCGGGCGCCGGACGAGCCGGCCGCGGCAGCGAGTGCCTTGCCGATCCCGCTGGCCGCGCCGGTGATGAGGACGCGCTTGCCGTCGAGATCCACGCCCGCACGCTATTGGCGAACAACCTTGTTCGTCAATGTGCTCGCTCGATCGAGCGCTGGATCTCCGCCTCGGCCTCGGCGCGGCCGACCCAGTTGGCGCCCTCGACGCTCTTGCCGGGCTCGAGTTCCTTGTAGACCTCGAAGAAGTGCTGGATCTCCAGCCGGTCGAACTCGGGCAGGTGATGGATGTCGCGCAGATGCTCCAGCCGCGGGTCGGTGGCCGGCACGGCCAGGACCTTGTCGTCGCCGCCCTTCTCGTCGGTCATCCGGAACATCCCGATGGCCCGGCAGCGGACGAGGACGCCGGGGAACAGCGGATCGCCCTGCAGCACGACCAGGGCGTCGAGCGGGTCGCCGTCCTCGCCGAGGGTGTTCTCGATGAAGCCGTAGTCGGCCGGGTACTGCGTCGACGTGAACAGCGTCCGGTCGAGGCGCATCCGGCCGGTGCCGTGGTCGACCTCGTACTTGTTCCGGCTTCCGCGCGGGATCTCGATCAACACGTCGAACACCACGTGCGGCTCCTTCGTCGACACGGCCGGGCATGCATAGTCTGACGCATCATGAGCCGGGTTCGTTCGTACACCGCGGCCCGGGTGCTCTTGATCATGGCGCTTGCGGCGGGTGCGGTGGTCGGCGGCTATTTCTCCACGCAAGCGATCGACGGGCCCGGCAAATCGAGTTCCACGGCGCTGCGCCCGCTGCCGGGCGCGTACCGCCATGCGAGCGTGCGGCCGTCCGCCCCGTCTGTCAGCGACAACGCACCGGTGCCGGCTGGCGCTGCGGTGCGCCGGGCGCTCGCGTCGGCGGTGACCGCACCGGGGCTGGGGTCGCGGCTGCGGGCGCAGGTCGTGGACGTCGGCACCGGAACCGTCCTCTACGACCGTGCCGGCGCGGCGCCGGCGGCGCCGGCATCGACGGCCAAGCTGCTGACCGCGGCGGCCTTGCTCGCCGTGCACCCCGGGACGGACCGGATCACCACCCGGGTGGTGCGCGGCACCGGCAAGGCGATCGTGCTCGTCGGCGGTGGTGACCCGACGCTCTCCGCGGCCGAGCGCGGCCGGCCGCCCGACTACCCGCACGCCGCGCGGATCAGCGACCTCGCCGCGCAGCTGCGCCGAGCACAGGTGCGGCCGAGCGCGATCGTCGTCGACGACTCGCTGTTCGCGGGCCCGGACGTGTCCCCGGCCTGGGCGCCCGAGGACGTCCCGAGCGACTACGGCTCGGCGATCACCGCTGTGCTGGCCGACGGCGGACGCGCCGCGCCGGGCGATCACGTCCGCAGCGCGCAGCCCGATCTGGCCGCGGGCCGGGAGCTGGCCGCCGCGCTGGGTGAGCCGGGCCTCCCGGTCACCCGCGGCCGGGCGCCGGGCGGCGCCCGGGTGCTCGCGACCGTCGCGTCCGCGGCGCTGGGCACGCTCGTCGAGCAGATGCTGCAGGCGTCCGACAACGTCCTCGCCGAGTGCCTGGCCAGGCAGGTCGCGCTCGCCGAGCACCGGACGGCGTCGTTCACCGGGGCCGCGCGGGCGGTGCGCGCGGTGCTCGCCAGGCTGGGCGTCGACCCGGGCGCGGGCATGGTGGACGGCAGCGGGCTCGCCGCCGCGGACCGGCTCAGCGCCGCGACGCTCGCCGGGGTGCTGCGGCTGGTCGCGGGGCCGGGGCGGCCGGTGCTGCACACCGTGGTCGCGGCGCTGCCGGTGGCAGCGTGGTCGGGGACGCTCGCCGATCGGTATCTCGAGGGCGGCTCGCGGCCCGGCGCCGGGCTCGTCCGGGCCAAGACGGGGACGCTGACCGGGGTCTCGACGCTGGCCGGGACCGTCCACGACCGCAGTGGCCGGCTGCTCGCCTTCGCGTTCCTGGCCGACCGCACCGTTTCCACAGCGGCGGCCGATTCGGCCCTGGACACGCTGGCCGCCCGGCTGGCCGCCCTCTGATCTCGCCCCCCGCTTCGCGAGTGGCCGTTTAGGACCCGAGTGGGCCGGTATAACGGCCCACTCGGGTCGCAACGGCCCACTCGACGAGGGAGTGGGTCGGTAGCGTGTGCCGGGTGACCTCGCTCATCGACTGGGACGTGGCGGCGCGCGCCGCGAAGCGGCTCAGTCCGCCGCCGCCCGCCGCCTCCCTGCGCGAGGCCGAGGACGTGGTCACCGAGCTATACCGCGCCACCGCGCTCGCCGCCGACCGCGTCGCCGAGCTGACCCAGCTGCACGAGCCGCCGGTCTCCGCGATCACCCGCGTCATCGACCGCCCGGCCTGGATCGACGCCAACGCCGGCGGGATGCGGGCGATCATGGATCCGCTCGTCGCCCGGCTCACCGAGGAGCACCCGGTCGGCCGGGTCGCCCAGCAGCTCGGCGGCCGGCTGACCGGCGTGCAGGTGGGCGTTGTCCTCGGCTTCCTGTCGGGAAAGGTCCTCGGCCAGTTCGAGTTCTTCGACCGGCCGGGCGGGCAGTTGCTGCTCGTCGCGCCGAACCTCGTCGCCGCCGAGCGCCAGCTCAGGGTCGATCCGGGCGACTTCCGGCTGTGGGTGTGCCTGCACGAGGTCACGCACCGCGTCCAGTTCACTGCTGTCCCCTGGCTGCGCCAGCACCTGCTCGACGAGGTCAACGCCCTGAGCGCCACGATCGAGACCGATCCGGCAGAGTTGCGCCGGCGCGTGGCGAGTGCGGTCGGCGAGCTGGTGAAGGTGGTGCGCGGGCAGGGCGACGGCACGGGGCTGCTGGCCGTGCTCGCCACGCCGGAGCAGCGGGTCGTCCTCGAGCGGGTCACCGCGTTCATGTCGCTCGTCGAGGGGCACGCGGAATACGTGATGAACGCCGTGCCCGCGTCCGTGATCCCGAGCCAGAAGGTCATCGAGAGCCGGTTCGCCGCGCGCCGGCGGCGCAGCGGGAACCCGCTCGACCGGCTGCTGCGCCGGCTGCTGGGCATGGAGGCGAAGACCCGGCAGTACGTCGACGGGTCGGCGTTCGTCCGGGCCGTCATCGAGCGGATCGGCGTCGCCGACTTCAACGCCATCTGGACGTCGACGGCCACGCTGCCCAGCAAGGCGGAGATCACGGAACCGGCGCGCTGGATCACGCGCGTCCACGCCTGACGTTCGATGGGGCCGGCGCCTGCTGTTGCCGAGGTGCGAGTGGCCGTGCGCGCGGCACTGCGCGCCGTCGCTCCGGCACGCGTACTCGTTGCCTGTTCGGGTGGCGCGGACTCGGTCGCGCTCGCGGCCGCCACGGCGTTCGTCGCTGCCCGTGCAGGCATCCCGGCCGGGTTGGTGACCGTCGACCACGGGCTGCAACCGGGCTCGGCCGATCACGCGACGCGCGTCGCGACGCTGGGCTACGAACTCGGCCTCGACCCGGTGGAGGTGATCCGGGTCGATGTCGGCAATCGAGGCGGGCCCGAGGCCGCGGCCCGTGTTGCGCGCTACGCCGCGCTTGATGCGGTTGCGGCTGCTCTGGACGCCGAGGTGCTGCTCGGCCACACCTTGGACGATCAAGCAGAGACGGTGTTGCTGGGTCTTGGTCGCGGGTCGGGCCCCCGCTCCATCGCCGGCATGGCCGCGGTGGACGGCCGCTACCTGCGACCCCTGCTCGGACTGCGGCGCGCGACCGCCGCGGCGGCGTGTGCGGCGCTCGGCCTGGATGTCTGGGACGACCCGCACAACAGCGACCCACGCTTCGCGCGGGTGCGGCTGCGCCGGGAGGTGCTGCCGCTGCTGGAGGACGTCCTGCAGGGCGGGGTGGCCGAGGCCCTGGCCCGTACCGCCGACCTGCTGCGCGACGACCTCGAAGCCCTGGACGCCTGGTCTGCCGAAGTTGTCCTGGCTTCCTCGGGTTCTGGCACGAGCAAGCCGGGACAACTCGCGGGGGAGGTGGGGGTCGCGGCCCTCGCCTCGCTCCCGCGCGCCGTCCGCAGCCGCGTCCTCCGGACCTGGGCGGCAGCCGCCGGCGCGGCCCCGCTCAGCGCCGAACGGAGCGCGGCGCTCGACGCGCTGCTCACGCACTGGCACGGCCAGGGTCCGGTCGACCTGCCCGGTGGCGTAGCCGTCCGTCGGGAGTCTGGGAGACTCAAGGCATATCCCGCCCCGCCCCGCCCGCAGGAGTAGCCCACGTGTCTGTTCTGGACGCCGACATCGAAGAGATCGTGGTCTCCGCCGAGCAGATCACGAGCCGGATAGGCGAGCTCGCCAAGGAGATCGACGCCGAGTACGGAACCCGCGAGCCCGTTCTCGTCGGCATTCTCAAGGGCGCCGCGATGTTCATGTCCGACCTCGCGCGCGCCATGGAGCGGCCGTCGACGATGGAGTTCATGGCCGTCAGCTCCTACGGCAGCGGCACCCAGACCAGTGGCGTCGTGCGGATCCTGAAGGATCTCGACATCGACATCGCCGGCAAGGACGTCCTGATCGTCGAGGACATCATCGATTCCGGCCTCACGCTGTCCTGGCTGCTCAAGAACCTCAGCGCCCGCAACCCCGGCTCGATCTCGATCGTCACGCTGCTGCGCAAGCCGGACGCCATCAGGGTGCACATCGACGTCAACTACGTCGGCTTCGACATTCCGAACGAGTTCGTCGTCGGATACGGCCTGGACTACGCCGAGCGCTACCGCGATCTGCCCTACATCGGACGGCTGAAGCCCGCCGTCTACGGGGGCTGACGCGAGTTGACGTGTACCGTCGGGTGTTCAACGAAGGTCGTACCCCTAGTGGCAGCGCGGGAAGGAACGCGGGCGGCCAACCGTTCGTGATAATGATATGAACCGCAAGCGGATTCTCCGGTCGTGGTGGCTTTGGGGCCTCGTCGTCCTTTTCGGCCGTCTTCGTGCTGCCCAGCCTGCTGTCCGGCGGCAGCGGCTACCACGGTGTGAGCACGTCCGTGGCCTTGAAGCAGGTCACGTCGGGCAACGTCAAGACCGCCACCCAGAAGGACAAGGAGCAGACGCTCCAGCTCGAGCTGAAGAAGCCGCTGGACGGCAAGTACAGCAAGATCAGCGCCCAGTACCCGTCCGACGCGTCCGCGACCATCTTCAACGACCTCGAGGCCGCGCAGGCCAAGAGCGGCACCGAGGTCAAGACCTACGTCAGCAAGGAGAACACCTGGCTGTCGCTGCTGGTCAGCCTCCTACCGATCCTGCTGATCGTCGGCGTGCTGTTCTTCGTCATGAGCCAGGTCCAGGGCGGCGGCAACCGCGTCATGAGCTTCGGCCGGTCGAAGGCCAAGCTTGTGAACAAGGACACACCCGAAGACCACCTTCGCCGACGTCGCGGGCGCGGACGAGGCGATCGAGGAGCTCGAGGAGATCAAGGACTTCCTCGCCAACCCGGCCAGGTTCCAGGCGATCGGCGCCAAGATCCCCAAGGGCGTGCTGCTCTACGGCCCGCCCGGCACAGGCAAGACGCTGCTCGCCCGCGCGGTGGCTGGCGAGGCAGGCGTGCCCTTCTACTCGATCTCCGGCTCGGACTTCGTCGAGATGTTCGTCGGCGTCGGCGCGTCCCGCGTGCGCGACCTGTTCGAGCAGGCCAAGGCCAACGCCCCGGCGATCATCTTCGTCGACGAGATCGACGCCGTCGGCCGGCACCGCGGCGCGGGACTCGGCGGCGGTCACGACGAGCGCGAGCAGACGCTGAACCAGCTGCTCGTCGAGATGGACGGCTTCGACGTCAAGGGCGGCGTGATCCTGATCGCGGCCACCAACCGTCCCGGACATCCTCGACCCGGCGCTGCTGCGTCCCGGCCGCTTCGACCGGCAGATCGCGGTCGGCGCCGCCGGATGTCATCGGCCGCGAGGCGATCCTGCGCGTGCACGCGAAGGGCAAGCCGTTCGCCGCCGACGTCGACCTCGACGTCATCGCCCGACGCACCCCCGGCTTCACCGGTGCCGACCTCGCCAACGTCATCAACGAGGCCGCGCTGCTCACCGCCCGCAACAACGGCCGGCTGATCACGACTGCACGCGCTCGAGGAGTCGATCGACCGCGTCATCGCCGGCCCGGAGCGCAAGACGCGCGCGATGAGCGACAAGGAGAAGCGGGTCACCGCCTATCACGAGGCCGGCCACGCGCTCACCGCGTGGGCGATGCCCAACCTCGACCCGGTGCACAAGGTGACGATCCTGCCGCGCGGCCGCTCGCTCGGGCACACCCTCGTGCTGCCGCTCGAGGACCGCTACACGCAGACCCGCGCCGAGATCCTCGACCAGCTCGTGTACGCACTCGGCGGGCGTGCTGCCGAGGAGCTGGTCTTCCACGAGCCGACCACCGGCGCGTCCGACGACATCGAGAAGGCCACCAAGCTGGCCCGCGCGATGGTCACCGAGTACGGCATGAGCACGAAGCTCGGCGCGGTCAAGTACGGCACCGGCGACGCCGAGCCGTTCATGGGCCGCGACTACGGCCACCAGCGCGACTACTCCGAGGACATCGCCGCCGACATCGACTCCGAGGTGCGCGACCTGATCGAGGGCGCGCACGACGAGGCGTGGGAGATCCTCAGTCCAGTACCGCGACGTGCTCGACGCGATGGTGCTCGAGCTGGTCGAGAAGGAGACGCTCGCCAAGGACGATCTCGAGCGCATCCTCGCGCCGGTGCGCAAGCGCCCGCCGCACAACACGTTCAGCGCGTTCGGCAAGCGCACGCCCGAGCGACCGCCCGCCCGTCGACATCCCGCCGTCACTGCGCAAGCCGGCCACGCAGCGGCAGCCCGCCCTGGGCTCGGCCAACGGCTCGGCCAACGGCGGATCCGGCGACCGGGACGCCGGCTTGGCCCTGCCGGGTGTCGTGCCCGAGCCGACGGGGGCCCAGCCGTCCATCCCGGGTCCGGGCGCGACGTTCGGCCCGCAAGACGGATCCGTGGGGCAGCCGTACGGCGGCTACCCGCCGGCCCCGTCCGACACCCCGTCCGGCGGCGGCCAGGGCCAGGCTTGAGCGAGGCACTGCGCGGGCAAGTGGACATTGCCCGCGCTGAGGCGGCCGTGCGCGAACTGCTGATCGCCGTCGGCGAGGATCCCGATCGCGACAGGCCTGAAGGCGACGCCCGCCCGGGTGGCGCGCGCCTACGTCGAGATGTTCGCCGGGCTGCACGTCGACCCCGACGAGGTGCTCCAGACGACGTTCGACGAGAACCACGACGAGCTGGTGCTGGTCAAGGACATCCCGCTGTACTCCACCTGCGAACACCACCTTGTGCCGTGGCACGGCAGCGCCGCGGTCGGCTACATCCCGGGCGCCGACGGCCGGATCACCGGCCTGTCGAAGCTGGCCCGCGTCGTCGACATGTACGCCCGCCGCCCGCAGGTGCAGGAGCGGCTGACCACGCCAGGTGGCCGACGCCGTGATGCGCCGCCTCGAGCCGCAGGGGGTGATCGTCGTGGTGCAGGCCGAGCATCTGTGCATGGCCATGCGCGGCGTGCGCAAGCCGGGTGCGACGACGATGACATCGGCGGTACGCGGCATCTTCCAGCAGGACCCGCGCACCCGCGCCGAGGCGTTGAGCCTGATCCTGGGGCGCTGAGATGACGCTGCCGCGCCGGACCGACCGGGTTTGCGTCGTCGGCGTCCTGAACGTCACCCCCGACTCGTTCTCCGACGGCGGCAGGTACTCCTCCGTCGACGACGCGGTGGCGCACGCGCACGCCATGCGCGACGCCGGTGCCGACCTGATCGACCTCGGCGGCGAGTCCACCCGACCGGGCGCACGACGCGTCGACGCGGACGAGGAGCAGCGCCGGGTGCTGCCGGTGATCGGCGAGCTCGCGGCGGCCGGCGTGCCGATGTCGATCGACACCTACCGCGCGTCGGTGGCGGCCGCCGCCCTGGACGCCGGCGTCACCGCCGTGAACGACGTGTCCGGCGGGCTCGCGGATCCCGCGATGGCTGCCGTGGTGCGCGATGCCGGCTGCCCCTGGATCCTCATGCACTGGCGCGGGCACAGTGAGCGCATGCAGGACCTCGCCCGCTACGACGACGTCGTGAAGGACGTGCGCGCCGAGCTCCTCGCGCGCGTCGACGCCGCCGTGGCCGCGGGCGTGGCCGAGGCCCGGCTGGTGATCGACCCGGGCCTGGGGTTCGCGAAGACCGCCGCCCACAACTGGGCCCTGCTCGCCGGGCTCGACTCGTTCGTCGAGATCGGCTTGCCCGTCCTCGTCGCGGCGTCGCGCAAGTCGTTCCTCGGCAGCCTGCTGGCCGCGCCGGACGGCACCCCACGCCCGGTCGACGACCGCGAGGACGCGACCACCGCGCTCACCGCCTACTGCGCGGTGCACGGCGTGTGGGGTGTGCGCGTGCACGAGGTCCGGCCGTCCGTCGATGCGGCCCTGGCGATCGCGGCGGTGCAGCATGGTTGACACGATTGCGTTGACCGGGCTGCGGGTGCGCGGCCGGCACGGCGTCTTCGAGCACGAGCGGCGCGACGGGCAGGAGTTCGTCGTGGACGCCGTCCTGGATGTGTCGACCGAGGCGGCTGCCGCCTCGGACGACCTGACCGACACCGTCGATTACGGCGTCCTCGCGCAGCGCCTTGCCGCGGTGGTGGCCGGCGAGCCGGTGAACCTGCTCGAAACGCTGGTCGCGCGGTTGGCCGACGCGTGCCTGGCCGACGCGCGGGTCGACGCGGCGACGGTCACGGTGCACAAGCCGCAGGCGCCCATTCCGTTGACGTTCACCGACGTCGCGGTGACGATCCGCCGGCAACGCGCATGACGACCGCGGTGCTCTCGATCGGGTCGAACGTCGGCGACCGGTTCATGGTGTTGCAGGGCGCAACCGAAGCATTCCGGCCCTGGCTGCGGGCCGTGTCACCGGTCTACGAAACGCCGCCGTGGGGTCCGGTGCCGCAGGACGACTACCTGAACGCGGTCCTGATCGTGGACGATCCTGGCGCGGCGCCGCGCGACTGGCTCGACCGCGCGCACGCCGCCGAGCAGGCGGCCGGACGGAGCCGGGACGTGCGGTGGGGGCCGCGCACCCTCGACGTGGACGTCGTCGCCGTCGACGAGCTCGCCAGCGCCGATCCCGAGCTGACCCTGCCGCACCCCCGTGCAGGGGAGCGCGCCTTTGTCCTCGTCCCCTGGCTGGCCGCCGACCCTGACGCCGTGCTGTCCGGACGGCCGCTCGCTGCCTGGCTGGCCGCCTTGCCCTCCGACGAGGTCGACGCGGTCCGGCTCGTCGACACAGCACTGACATGACGAACGGGCCGGTCATGCGCACGACCCGGTGGGTCGACCTGATCGTGCCGTTCGCGGTCGTGGCGATAACGGCGTACATGCTGCTGCGCTTCTCCTACCACTCCTACCTGCAGCTGCGGTACTTCGCGCCGGTGCCGCTCGCGGCGCTCGGGTTGGCCGAGCTGGTGGCGGCCCGCCGGGTGCGGGCCGCGGTGCGTCACGACCCGAACGCGAAGCCGATGGCCGCGATCGTCATCGCCCGCTGCGTGGCGTTGGCCAAGGCGTCGTCGATCGTCGGCTCGGCGGTGGCCGGTGGTGCGACCGGAATCATCGCCCGGTTGCTTCCCGATGTCCGAATGGTCCATGTGGCCGCGCACGACGCCAAGGTGGCGGCGCTCTTGCTGGCCGCCGCCTTGCTGCTGTCGGTGGCGGGTTTGCTGCTGGAGCGGGCCGGCATCGACCCGGGCAGGGACCGCCGCGAGCCGTAGTTCGGCATCGGTGCGGAGCTCGGGGCCGTCTTGGGGAAAGGACGCGCGCGGCTATCCTGGTGCGATGCCCCGCCGGGACGCTCCGCCACTGACTCGTGGCGTCGTTCTGCGCGCGATCGGGCTGGCGATCGCCGTCGCGCTCGGTGGCGTCGCCGCCTGGCTCATCGTGACGAGCAGCACGCAGAAGCGGCTCGAGTTGGGCGTTATCGCCGGGTTTTGGTCGGCGCTGATGGCGGCGTTCGCGATGTTCGGCTCGCGCCGCCTCATGCACCCGCTGGACGCCGACTACTACGCCGACGTGCCACCCTCCGCCGAGCTCGAGCTGCGGTCGGCGAACACCGAACTCCAGCGGGCCGAAGAGGCCGCCGCGCGGCGGGCACACGAGGCCCGGCTGGAGCAGATGCTTCGCATCGAGATCCACACCGCGATCAGAAGCGAGGTCGCGACCCTGCGCTCGGAGATCGCCGCGCTGCGCAGCGAGCTGCTCGAGAAGGTCGGCGGCCAGTTGCGCCTCGAACGCATCGAGACGACCCGGGTCATCGGTTCGGACCTCGAGGCGCTGCAACATGAGGTGCGCCAGCTCAAGGCCGTGACGGCGCAGGAGATCGCCGACTTCGGTTCGCTGAACCGGCCGAGGGTGACCGACACCGGCTCGATCCGCCCGATCGTCGAGCCCGCGCGGGTACGCCCCGTGACTCGCGAGATCGCCGAGGTCGAGGCGGACGTGCAACCGGCCCGCACACCGCCGCCGAACTTCACCACACCGCAGCCACTGAGTCCGGCACCGCAACCGGCGTTGCCGAACCCGCCGCCGTCCGCGCCGCCGTCCGCGCCCGCCGTCCGCGCCGCCGTCCGCGCCGCCGTCCGCGCCCGCGCGTGCGCCTGCACCGCCACCCGCGGCCCGCCCGGCACCGGTCGCGGAGCCGCGCCCGCAGCCGGCCCCGGTCCTGCCGGAACCCGTGATCATCGAGGCGCCGCCCTCGCCTGCGCCGGTCGACGACTTCGCGGCTCTGCCCCGCATCCGTCCGTTCACCGACTTCGAGCTCGATCCGATCGAGGACGAGCCCGCCTACACCGGTCGCCGCCGCGCCGCAGACATCGAGGCCAACTCCGGCCGGCACGCCCAGGGCACGGACGAGCCGGTGCGCAGGCGCCGGCGCGCCGACGAGAACGGCCACGACGAGAACGGCCACGACGAGAACGGCCACGACCTGCTGGCCAGACTGCTCGCCCGCGAGAGCTAGCGCAGCGTCGCGTCCAGCGTCGCGGCCCACCGCCGGGCGATGCGCTCGCGGCGACGGCTGTCGTCGGTGAGGAGGTTGGCGAGACCGAGGCCGCGCGCGAGATCGAGCGTCGCCTGGACCGTCTCCCGCACGCCGGGCACGTGTTCGTCCACGCCCAGCAGGTCGACGACCATCCGGTGCACCTGGCGCCCGATCCGCGCCTCGAGCGGGACGATCTGCTCCCGCAGCTGGGGCTCGGCGGCCGCCGCCACCCAGAGCATCAGCGCGGCGCGGAAGTACGTCCCGGTGAACAGCTCGAAGACCAGGTCGACGATCGCGCGGGTGTCGCGGGGAGCCGAGGCCGGACGCTGCGCCAGGTGCTGACGCAGCTGCTCGCCACGCTCGCGCGTGACGTGTTCGAGCGCGGCCATGAACAGTGCCTCGCGGGTCGGGAAGTGATGCTGCGCCGCGCCGCGTGAGACGCCGGCGTGCTCGGCGACGACGGCGACCGTGCTGGCGCTCCATCCCAGGTCGGCGAGGCAGGTGATCGCGGACTCCAGCAGGCGGGCGCGGGTTGCCCGCGACCGATCCTGCTGCGGTTCGCGAGCCTCGAGCGTGGTCACAGCGGTGTCCACCGAGGCGGGCGTTTCTGCAGGAAGGCGAGCATCCCTTCCTGCGCTTCCGCCGAGCCGAACAGCCGTGCGGACAGCGCCTGCACCTCGTCGGCGCGCTCGATGAAGGCGGCCAGCGCATTGCGCGTCGTGAGCGGCTTGGTCTCGGCAAGGCCTTGCGGAGAGCAGGAGCGCAACGCGTCGCACACCGCCGCCAGCTCGGCGTCGAGGTCGTCGACGGCGGCGGTCAGTCAGGCCGGCGCTCGCTGCCGCCACCGCGTCGAACGTCTCGCCGGTGAGGAAGTATCGGCTCGCGGCGCGCTCGGTCATCCGGTCCAGGGTGGTGAGCGAGATGATCGCGGGCGCCAGCCCCAGCCGGACCTCGGTGAACGCGAAGGACGCCTGCTGGCTGGCGATTGCGATGTCGCAGGCGCCGACGAGGCCGAGACCGCCCGCGCGGACCGCCCCGTCGACCCGCGCGACGACCGGCTTGGACAGCTCCACAATTGCGCGCAACAGGGCGAGCATCCGCTTCGTCCCCTGCTCCGGTCCGCCCTCCGACGCCTGCTCCTTCAGGTCCGCGCCGGCGCAGAACACCGTGCCGGTGTGCGTGAGCACGATCGCCCGAACGCTCTCGTCCGCGCCGGCGCTCGTCAGGTGGTCGCTGAGTTCGGTGACCAGCTGCGCGGACAGCGCGTTGCGGTTGGCGGGCGAGTCGAGCGTGACCGTCGCGACCGCGCGGTCGATCTCGTAGCGGACGAGTTCACCCATGCCACTGCTCCATCCGTTCTTCGCGCGAGCGCTCATCAGTACGACTTCGGCAGGCCGAGGCTGAACTGCGCCACGAAGTTGAGGATCATCTCCCGGCTCACCGGCGCGATGCGCGCGACGCGCGGCGCCGATCAGCAGGCTGCCCAGGCCGTACTCGTGCGCGAGGCCGTTGCCGCCGAGCGTCTGCACGGCCTGGTCGACGCAGCGCGATGCTCGCCTCGGCCGCGGCGTACTTGGCCATGTTCGCCGACTCGCCGGCGCCGATGTCGTCGCCGGCGTCGTAGAGCGACGCCGCCTTCTGCATCATCAGCTTGGCCAGCTCGAGCTCGACCTTCGCCTTCGCCAGCGGATGCGCGAGCCCTGGTGGGTGCCGATGGGCTTGCCCCACACGTTGCGCTCGTTCGCGTACTTGACCGCGCGGTCGAGCGCGTAGCGGCCCATCCCGACCGAGCCCGCGGCGGCCATGATCCGCTCGGGGTTCAGCCCGGCGAACAGCTGCGGCGAGCGCGGCGTCCCCCAATTCGAAATCGCTGGCACCGATCAGCGCTTCGGCGGGCAGCCGGACGTCGTCGAGGAACAGCAGGAACTGCTTGTCCGGCATCACGACGTCCATGTCGATCGCCTTGTACTCGAAGCCCGGCGTGTCGGTCGGGAACGCGAACAGCGCGGGCTTGAGCCGCCCGGTCCGCGCATCCTCGGTGCGCGCGACGATGAGGATCGCCTGCGCGTGGTCGACGCCGGACACGTAGATCTTGCGGCCGTTGAGAATCCAGTCGCTGCCGTCGCGCCGGGCCGTCGTCGTGATGTTGTGCGAGTTCGAGCCGGCGTCCGGCTCGGTGATGCCGAACGCCATGATCGTCTCGCCGGACGAGATGCCCGGCAGCCAGCGCTGCTTCTGCTCGTTCGTCCCGAATCGGGTGATGATCGTGCCGTTGATGGCGGGGGACACGACCATCATCAGCAGCCCGCAGCCGGCGGCGTTGAGCTCCTCGCCCACGAGCGCGAGCTCGTACATGCCGGCACCGCCGCCGCCGTACTCCTCCGGGAGGTTCAGCCCGATGAAGCCGCTCGCGCCGGCTTCCTGCCACAGCTCGGTCAGCGGCTCGCGGGCCCGGGCGCGCGGCGCGGTGTAGTCGTGCCCGTAGCGCTTGCCGAGTTCGGCCACTGCCTTGCGCAGCGCGACCTGTTCCTCGGTCTCACTGAAATTCACAGCAGTCCATCTCCTGTCAGTCTTCGGTCACTACGGCGAGCACCGCACCCACCTCGATCTGCTGTCCTTCGGCCACCGGTAGCTCGGCGACCACGCCGTCGCCCGGCGCGTTGATCCGGTGCTGCATCTTCATCGCCTCGAGCCACATGATCGGCTGCCCGGCGCTGACTCGATCGCCTACGGTGACGGCGATCCGGACGACGGAGCCGGGCATCGGCGCGAGCAGCGACCCGGCCGCGACCTGCTCGGACGGGTCGACGAAGCGCGGCACGCGACGCAGCGTCACCGGCCCGAGCGGTGAGTCGATGTATACGTCGTCGCCGTTCGCCGCGATGTCGAACGCGCGTCGCACGCCGGCGACGTCGAGCACGACGCGATCCGGTTCGGACGACACCAGTGCGACGTCGTCGAAGCCTTCGGCCATCAGCCCGGCTCGCGTGTGCCGGTAGGCGATGTCGCGGCCGTCGAAGGTCTCCCGGCGTGGTTGGCTGACCACGTTGCGCCAGCCGGACGGGACGCGGCGCAGCACCGGCGCCGCGGCGCGCTCGGCGGTGTCGATCGCCAGGGCGGCGGCGAGCGCCGACAGCCGCTTCGTGGAGTCGTCGGCGAGGGGTGCAGCGAGCGCTTCCAGACCGTGCCGATCGAAGAACGCGGTGTCGGTCTCGCCGCGCAGGAACGCATCGTGGCGCAGGACGTTGACGAGCAGGTCGCGGTTGGTGACGATGCCATGGAGCTGGGCGCGGGCGAGCGCGGCCGCGAGCGCGGTGGCGGCCTGCGTCCGGGTCGGGGCCCAGGTGATCACCTTCGCGAGCATCGCGTCGTAATGGGTGCCGACGACCGATCCGTCAGCCACGCCGCTGTCCAGCCGCATGCCGGCCGGGCCGGTGCCGACGCCGAACTCGATGTCGACGCCCGGAACCGAGAAGCGGCTCAGCGTCCCGGACTGCGGCTGCCACTCCGCGGCCGGATCCTCGGCGTAGAGCCGCGCCTCGATCGCGTGCCCGGTTGCGTTCGGGGGTTCGCCGAGGGGACCTTGCGACCCGAGCATGACGCCGTCGAGTGGCGCGCCGTCCGCAATCGCGATCTGCAGCGCGACGAGATCGAGCCCGGTCGTGCACTCGGTGACCGGGTGCTCGACCTGCAGCCGGGTGTTCATCTCGAGGAAGTAGCAGCCGCCCTGCTCGTCCGCGATGAACTCGACCGTTCCGGCGCCTCGATAGCCGACAGCCTTGGCGGCGGCCCGAGCCGCGCCGAAAAGCTCGTCGCGCATGCCGGCGACGCGTTCGACGAGTGGTGACGGCGCCTCCTCGATCACCTTCTGGTGCCGGCGCTGGATCGAGCACTCGCGCTCGCCGACCGCCCACACGGCGCCGTGCCGGTCGGCCAGCACCTGCACCTCGATGTGCCGGCCGGTCGCGAGGTAGGGCTCGCAGAACACCGTCGGGTCGCCGAACGCGCTGCCGGCTTCGGTGCGGGCCGCCTCGACCTCGTGGCGCAGGTCGGCTAGGTTGCGCACGACCCGCATCCCCCGACCGCCTCCGCCGGCGGACGCCTTGATCAGGACGGGCAGGTCGTCGGCGGTCACCGCGTCGGGAGGGAGTTCGCGCAGGACCGGCACGCCCGCCGCGTCCATGAGCCGCTTCGCCTCGATCTTGGCGCCCATCGCGTCGATCGCTTCGGGCGGCGGCCCGATCCACGTGAGTCCGGCCAGCCCGACAGCTCGCGCGAACTCGGCGTTCTCGGACAGGAAGCCGTAGCCGGGGTGGATCGCGTCCGCGCCGGCCCGCTGCGCCGCGTCGATGATCAGGTCGGCGCGCAGGTAGGTGTCGGCGGGTGCGGCGCCGGGCAGCCGCACCGCCACGTCGGCCTCGGCGACATGCGGTGCGGCGGCGTCCGGGTCGGCGAACACCGCGACGGTGCCGATGCCGAGCAGGCGGCAGGTGCGGAACACCCGGCGGGCGATCTCGCCCCGGTTCGCGACGAGTACGGACGTGATCACTCGGCCTCCACTCGATGCGGGGAGTGCAGGCTCATGATCACAGCCGGAACACCCCGTAGCCTCGTGCGCCCTCGACCGGCCCGCTGTGCACGGCCGACAGCGCGATGCCGAGGACGGTCCGGGTGTCGCGCGGGTCGATGATCCCGTCGTCGTAGAGCATCCCGGACAGGAAAGGTGCCAACGACTGCTCCTCGATCTGCGCCTCGACGTAGGTCCGCATCTGCAGGTCGGCAGCCTCGTCGTAGACGTGCCCCCGGGCCTCGGCGGCCTGTCGCGCGACGATCGACAGCACGCCGGCCAGCTGTGCCGGACCCATCACCGCCGACTTCGCGTTCGGCCAGGTGAACAGGAACCGCGGCGCGTACGCGCGGCCGCACATGCCGTAGTTGCCGGCGCCGTAGGACGCCCCCATCGTCACCGTCAGATGCGGGACGGCCGAGTTCGACACCGCGTTGATCATCTGCGCGCCGTGCTTGATCATGCCGCGCTGCTCGTACTCCTTGCCCACCATGTAGCCGGTGGTGTTCTGCAGGAACAGCAGCGGGATGTCGGCGCGGTTGGCCAGCTGGATGAACTGCGCCGCCTTCTGCGACTCCTCGCTGAACAGGATGCCGCGCGCGTTGGCGAGGATGCCGATCGGGAAGCCGTGCAACATCGCCCAGCCGGTCACCAGCGACGAACCGTAGAGCGGCTTGAACTCGTCGAAGTCCGAGCCGTCGACGAGGCGCGCGATCACCTCGCGCGGGTCGAACGGCACCTTGAGGTCGGTCGGAATCAGCCCGAGCAGCTCGTCGGCGGCATAGCGCGGCTCGACCGGATCCGGCTTCGGGGACGGGCCGAGCTTGCGCCAGTTGAGCCGCTTGACGATCTGCCGGCCGATGCGGATCGCGTCCTGCTCGTCCGCCGCGAAGTAGTCGGCGAGCCCCGACACCCGGGCGTGCATCTCGGCGCCGCCGAGCGACTCGTCGTCGGACTCCTCGCCGGTGGCCATCTTGACCAGCGGCGGCCCGGCGAGGAAGACCTTCGAGCGTTCCTTGATCATGACGACGAAGTCGCTCATGCCGGGGATGTACGCGCCGCCGGCCGTCGAGTTGCCGAACACGAGCGAGATCGATGGGATCCCCGCCGCCGAGAGCCGGGTGAGGTCGCGGAAGATCTGCCCGCCGGGAATGAAGATGTCCTTCTGGGTGGGCAGGTCCGCGCCGCCGGACTCGGTCAGGCCGATCGTCGGCAGCCGGTTCTGCAGCGCGATCTCGCCGGCCCGCAGCGTCTTCTTCAGCGTGTACGGGTTGGACGCGCCGCCGCGGATCGTCGGGTCGCTGCCGTTGATCATGCACTCGACGCCCTCGACGACGCCGATGCCGCACACCACCGACGCGCCGACGGTGTAGTCCGAGCCCCAGGCGGCGAGCGGGGAGAGCTCGAGGAAGTGCGAGCCGGGGTCGAGCAGCAACTCGACGCGCTCGCGCACGAGGAGCTTGCCGCGCTCGTGGTGCCGCTCGACGTACTTCTCGCCGCCGCCGGCCACCGCCTTGGCGTGCTCGATGTCGAGCGCGGCGAGCTGCTCGAGCAGTGCCGCTCGATTGGCCGCGTACTCCGCCGAGCCCGGGTCGACGCTCGTCTTCAGCACCGTCACCGCGCGCCCCTTCCTCGACTTTGACCTCCCAAGCGCTGCTGGGTGCCCCTGCTAGCCGCGCTTGGGAGGTCAAAGTGGTGACGGGGGGTCATGACGTGTAACCCAGGGTCTTGGCGGCGAGGCCGATCAGGATCTCGCTGGTGCCACCGCCGATGCCCATGATCCGCATGTCGCGGTACTGCCGCTCGACCTCGGACTCCCGCATGTACCCCATCCCGCCGTGCAGTTGCACCGCCTGGTCGACCACCCACATGCCGGCTTCGACCGCGGTGTTCTTGGCGAAGCACGCCTCGCGGATCAGATTCGTCTCGCCCGCGGCCGCCCGGGCAGCGACGGAGCGGGTGTACACCCGCGTCACCTCGATGCGTCGCGCCATCTCGGCCAGCGTGTTCTGCACCGGCTGCCGCGAGATGAGCGGACGGCCGAACGTCTCGCGCAACCTGCACCACTCGACGGTGACGTCGAGTGCGCGCTGCGCGCAGGCGTAGGACTGCACCGCGAGCCCGATCCGTTCGGCCACGAAATTAGTGGCAAGCTGCCCGAAGCCCGAGTTCTCGGCACCGACGAGGTTGGCCGCGGGTACCCGCACATCGACGTAGGACAGCTCGGCGGTGTCCGACGACAGCCAGCCCATCTTCTCCAGCCTGCGCGACACGGTGAACCCGGGCGTGCCCCGCTCGACGGCGAGCAGTGAGATGCCGTGCGCGCCCGCGTCGCCGGTGCGTACCGCGGTGATCACGAAGTCGGCGCGCACGCCGGAGGTGATGTAGGTCTTCGCGCCGTTGACGATGTAGTCCGACCCGTCGCGCTTGGCGCTCGTGCGGAGGTTCGCGACGTCCGACCCGCCGTCCGGCTCGGTGATCGCCAGCGAGCCGATCTTCTTGCCCTCGATGGTGGGACGTACCCATCGTTCGATCTGCCCATCGTTGCCAGCCGCGATGAGGTGCGGCAGCGAGATGCCGGAGGTGAACAGCGACGCGAACACCCCGCTCGCCCCGCCGGCGTAGTGGAACTCCTCGCCGAGGGTCAGCGCGTCGATCGCGTCGCCGCCACCGCCGCCGACCTCCGACGGGTACGAGAGCCCGATCAGCCCGGCGTCCGCGGCGCGCTCGTGCAGCCACCGGGGCAACTCGCCGTCGCGCTCCCACTCGTCCTGACTGGGCAGGACGTCGCGGGAGACGAACGCGCGCACCGTCTCGCGCAGGGCCGCCCGCTCGTCGGTCTCGAACGGGTCCGTCATAGCAGCGACTCCGAGATGTCCACCACGCGAGAGCGCAGCCACTCGCCGAGCGCCTTGGCCTGCGGATCGTGCCGCGCGTTGGACGCGACGCCCGCACCGAGGATGCCGTCGACGACGAAGTTGAGCGCGTGCAGGTTGGGCAGCACGTGCCGCGTCACGGGCAGCGACGCCGTCTCGGGCAGCAGCCGCCGGAACTCGTCGACGGTGAGGTAGCCGGTGAGCCACCCGAACGCGTCGGCCGAGCGCGTCCACACGCCGACATTCGCCGAGCCGCCCTTGTCGCCACTGCGCGCGCCGACCACCGTGCCGAGTGGTGCACGTGTCGTTGCGCCGGCCTCCGGGGACGCGGGCAGGTCCGGGTCCGCAAGCGCCTCGAGTTCTCGTGTCCCGGTCGCCGGCGCGACCTCGACTCTCGTCCCGTCTGCGTGCACCGCGACGTGCGGCACCTCGCTCGCCGGCACGTACGCGGTCGTGAACACCCCGTACGGCGACGCCTCGCCGGGCGGCGCCGTGACGTGGAAGCCGGGGTAGGACGCGAGCGCCAACTCGATCGCCGCGCCGGAGAACGCCCGGCCCAGCGCCTTCGGGTCGGTGCCGCGCACGACGCAGTGCAGCAGGGCGGCGGCCTCCTCCTGCACGTCGGCGTCCGGGTGATCGGTGCGGGCCAGCGTCCAGGTCGCGTCCAGGCCGGCGAGCTGCGACCGGACGAAGGCCGCCTTGCCCTCGATGTCGAGCCCGGTGAGGACGAAGGTGACCTCGTTGCGGAACCCGCCGAGCGTGTTCAGCCCGACCTTGAGCGTGGGCGGTGGCGCTTCGCCGCGCACCCCGCCGATGCGCACCCGATCCGGCCCCTCGTCGGACAGCGAGATCGTGTCGAAGCGGGTGGTGACGTCGGGACCGGCGTAGCGCCCCCCGCCGATCTCGTACAACAACTGCGCGGTGACCGTTCCGACGGTGACCGCGCCGCCCGTCCCCGGATGCTTGGTGATGACGGACGAGCCGTCGGCGGACACTTCGGCGACCGGAAAGCCTAACGGCTTGTCGAGCGCGGGCAGCTCGCGGAAGAAGGCGTAATTGCCGCCGGTCGCCTGTGGCCCGCACTCGATGACGTGCCCGGCGACGACCGCGCCGGCGAGTGCGTCGTAGTCGGTGCGGCCCCAGCCGAAGTGCGCGGCCGCCGGGCCGACGACCAGCGAGGCGTCGGTGACGCGTCCGGTGACGACGATGTCCGCGCCGGAGGAGAGGCACTCGGCGATGCCCCAGGCGCCGAGGTAGGCGTTGGCGGCGAGCGGTTCGCCGAGCCCGAGCTCGGCGGCGCGCGGGCGCAGGTCGTCACCTTCCACGTGCGCCACCGCGACGTCCAGACCGAGGTTGCCGGCGAGGTCGCGGACCGCCGCGGCGAGGCCCGCCGGGTTGAGGCCCCCGGCGTTGGCGACGATCTTGACGCGCTTGTCGAGCGCGACGCCGAGCGTCGTCTCGAGCTGCCGGACGAACGTCTTGGCGTAGCCGAGCTTCGGGTCCTTGAGCCGGTCGCGGGCGAGGATCAGCATGGTGAGCTCGGCAAGGTAGTCGCCGGTCAGCACGTCGATCTCGCCGCCGGTCAGCTGCTCGTGCATCGCCGAGGCGCGGTCGCCGTAGAACCCGGACGCGTTGGCGATCCGCAGGGGTGCGCTCATCCGAA
Organism: uncultured Actinomycetota bacterium; assembly: GCA_963797455.1. Lineage (GTDB taxonomy): Bacteria > Actinomycetota > Actinomycetes > Mycobacteriales > Jatrophihabitantaceae > Jatrophihabitans. Next base: position 574,792 of record CAWCPK010000006.1, read on the forward strand.
CTGCCCCGGCTTGCGGCCTCGGCCGGACGGGCCCGCGAACGCCTGCGCGATGTCGAGCCAGTGGTCGGCGTCCGTGCCTTCGGCGACGAGGGCGAGGTCATCACGGTGCCGGCGCTGCGTCACCAGCAGGCAGAAGTCGAGCGCCGGCCCGGAGACCCGCTGCATCGCGTCCTCCGGTCCCCACGTCCACACGGCGCCGGACGGGCCGCGCAGCTCGACGCGGAACGGGTCGGCCGGCCGTTGCTCGTCGCGGATGAGGTAGGCGTAGTCGCGGGCGCGCACCCCGATGTGCGCGACGTGCTTGATGCGGTCGGTGACGGGGCGCTGCACGCCGACCGTGTCGGCGATGTCCTGGCCGTGTGCCCAGGTCTCCATCAGCCGCGCGGTGGCCATCGACATGGGGCTCATCGGCGGCCCGAACCACGGCACCGAGCTACCGGCCGGGAGCGCCGTCAACGCGTCGGCGAGCGTCCGCCGCCCGGCCCGCCAGGCGGCCAGGACCTCCGCCGGCGGCCGGCCGGCGCGCTCGGCCGCGGCGCGATCGACGTACGTGTCGAACGCTGCGACGGCGGCCCGCAGCGCCGCTGCGAACGCCTTGGCGTCGGTGGCGGCGAGGGTCGCGATGTCATCCGTCCACGCAAGATGCCCGATCTGATGGGCGATCGTCCAGCCCGGCGAGGGAGTCTCGAGCCGCCATTCGGGGTCGGACAGACCCGCGACGAAGTCATCGAGTTGCGCGCACTCGGCGCTCAGATCGGCGAGGACGTCTGCGAAGTCGGCCACGTCTCCGAGCGTGACATGCGGCCGCAGAAGAATCAAGCCTGCATGCTTGTTTCCTCGGGATCGCCGTGCCGGCTACCGGCAGGGTTCGGCGTCGGGCAGTTGGGGGACGTCCTTGAGCAGCCTGTTGTTCGCGACGATGAGCAGACCGCTGTCCGTCGCGAGCGTGGTGTTGACAAGACCGATCCGTACGATCACGGCCTCGACGGAGCCACCGTGCCTCGGCGAGTGCAGCCGCAGCCGCTCGCCGGGCGCGTAGGGCCTGATCAGCAACAACACCACGCCGGCGAGCACGCTGCCGACCGTGCGATGCGCGACGACGACCGCGGCCACGGCTACCGCCGCAACGACTGCGACGATCTCGACGACGGACAACCCGAGAGCGCTCGACACCAGCACGGCGGACACGACGACGCCGAGCGCGCCGAGCAGCGGAGCGGCGACCGGAGCGGGAGACGCGAAGGCGCGCTCGCGGTAGGCCACGCAGGCCCGGCGAGCGTCGCCTCGTCGATCGTGCATTCGCGTCATATCCTTTGTGTAGCAAGGGATTCGCCGCAAATATTGCCTCCGCTCACCGACATGCCAGTCGACGCAGGTGAGCGTGGTCACAACTAGGACAGCCGGCGCAAGACGCGTAACGGGGCGTGCCGAATTGCTACCGACAGCGGCCGCCACGGCCACGCCGGAACGGCTGCTTCGGCAGCCTCCCGATCGATGGCGCGGACCATCGCCCGCACGCCGTCGACCGTGCTCGACATCAGGGGCGTTCGCTGCGCGACCCGCTCGTTCATCTCCGACCGGATATAGCCCGGAAACAGGGTGGTGACCTTGATCGGGCTGCCGATCATCTCGATCCGGATGCCCTCGGCGATCGCGGCGATGCCAGCCTTCGACGCCGCGTAGGCCGTCATCGACTTCGGCATCCCGCGCAGCGCGGAGATCGAGGACACCACGACGAGGTGTCCCGCACCTGCCGCGCGGAAGAACTCCATCGCCGCCTCGCACTGTGCAAGCGCGGACACCAGGTTCGTGGTGATCGTCTGCTTGTTGACGTCGAAGCGCCCGGTGCCGACCGGCGCGCCCTTGCCGAGTCCCGCGTTGACGACGACCCGATCCAGGCCGCCAAGCTCGTCCGCGACCTCCCGGAACACCCGGAAGACCGCCTCGTGGTCGTCGACGTCCAACGCCCGGACGACGACCTTCCGTTCGGGATGCGCGGTGGTGATCTCGTCGCGCAACGCCTCGAGCCGCTCGAGTCGCCGGGCGCACAGCCCGAGGTCCGCCCCCGCCGCCGCGAACTGCCGGGCCAGCTCGGCGCCGAGTCCGGAACTCGCACCGGTGACGAGGGTTCGCATGCTCACCCCTCGAACGGCCAGCCGTGCTGATCGGCGGCCTTCGCCTGCTGGCCACGCAGCTCGAGGTGCTGCGCGGTCAGCTCGACGGCCTCCGCGACGTCGACGCCGGTTTGGTCGGCCAGCAGGTAGACGCCGTATGCGAGCTCGCCGAGCCGGTTGCTCCAGTCCGGGTTCGGGCGGAACGGCCGGCGACCGCGTTGGGTCTGATTCGTCACGGTGGCGGTGAGCCCGCCGAGCAACGTCTGCAGCTCGAGCAGCAGGGTCGGTACCGTCCCGTGCAGGTCCGCGACGTCAGCGGTGTGCGCGACGCGTTCTTGGAGATCTCCCACGACGTTGGAACTTACCGGGCCAGTACGCTCGCAGGCGTCCTGCCCGGCCGAGCGACGAGGATCTTCGGTGACCGATCCGCGACCCGCGCGGCTGCGCGTCGGCGTGATCGGCGCCGGCCGGGTCGGCGCCACCTTGGGCGCCGCACTCGCCCGCGCCGGGCATGAGATCGTCGCCGCCAGCGGCGTCTCCGAGCAGTCCCGCGCCCGCGCCGAGCGGCTGCTGCCCGGCGTCGCGCTGATACCGGCCGACGAGGTGGTCGCGCTCGCCGACTTCGTCCTGCTCGCCGTGCCCGACGACGTGCTGCGCCCGCTGGTGGCCGGCCTGGCCGAGACCGATACGTGGCGGGCCGGTCAGCTGGTGGCGCACACCTCGGGCGCACAGGGGATCGGCGTCCTCGACCCGGCCGCCGCACGCGGCGTCCTCGCGCTCGCGCTGCACCCGGTGATGACCTTCGCCGGACGGCCGGAGGACCTCGACCGGCTGGCCGGCGCGGCGTTCGGCGTCACGGCGCCGGACGAGCTCCGCGCCGTCGCCGAGTCGCTCGTGGTGGAGATGGGCGGTGAGCCGGTCTGGGTGCCGGAGTCCGCCCGGCAGATCTACCACGCGGCGCTCACCATCGCGTCCAACCATCTCGTCACCCTGGTCAACGACGCGCTCGGGCTGTTGGGCGGTGCCGGGGTCGACGAGCCGGCGCGGCTCGCAGCGCCGTTGCTGAGTGCCTCGCTGGACAACGTCCTGCGCCTCGGCGACGCCGCGCTGACCGGTCCGGTCGTGCGCGGCGACGTCGCCACCGTCGCGGCGCACGTCGCCACGCTCGCGCAGGCGGTACCCGACGTGCTGCCGTCCTACGTCGCGATGGCCCGGCGCACCGCGCAGCGCGCCCAGGCGTCGGGACGGCTGTCCGCCGAGCGGGCGGCAGAGGTCCTGGCGGTGCTCAAATGAGGTGCCGACGGAGTCGGCTCCGGTTTTGGGTGGCGGGCGGGGCGGTGGACGTGAGCGCCGACGGAGTCGGCTCCGCTTTTGGGCGGCGGGCGGGGAGGCGGACGTGAGGGTGGTCCGCACCCGCGCCGAGTTCGCCGCCGTCCGCGCCGGCCTGCCCGGCCCGGTCGGGCTGGTCCCGACGATGGGCGCGCTACACGCGGGGCATCTGGCGCTGCTGCACGCCGCGCGGGCCGAGTGCGCCGGCGTGATCACCACGAACTTCGTCAACCCGATGCAGTTCGGCCCGTCCGAAGATCTGGCTCGCTACCCGCGTTCGCTCGACACCGATCTCGCGCTGTCCGAGCAGGCCGGTGCCGACGTGGTCTGGGCGCCGTCCGTCGAGGACGTCTACCCGCACGGGACGTCGCAGGTGACCGTCCAGCCGGGCCCGGTCGGCGAGCTGCTGGAAGGCGAGGTGCGGCCCGGGCACTTCGCCGGGGTCCTGACCGTGGTCGCGAAGTTCCTCAACCTGGTCCGGCCGGACCGCGCGTACTTCGGCGAGAAGGACTACCAGCAACTCACCCTCATCCGGAGGATGGCCGAGGATCTGGACTTCGCGGTGACGATCGTCGGGGTCCCGACGGTCCGCGAGCCGGACGGGCTCGCGCTGTCGAGCCGCAACGCCTACCTCTCGGCGGACGAGCGAGTTCGAGCGCTCGCGCTGTCGCGGGCGCTGTTCGCCGGGCAGGCGCGCGCCGCGGATGGTGCGGTTGCGGTGCTCACCATCGCCACCGGTGTGCTGGCGACCGAGCCGGCCATCGCCGTCGACTATCTCGAGCTGCGCGGCGCGGACCTCGGTGAGATCCCCGCGCACGGCCCGGCCCGGTTGCTCGTCGCCGCGCGGGTGGGCTCGACCCACCTCATCGACAACGTCGGCCTCGTCCTATGACCACCCCACGAAATCGCTCCGCAAAGAACGCTCCACGATTTCGCAGGGCCCCCGGATGAAGCTGCCGCGCCGGTTGGCCGCGCCGGAACCCGGCTGGGACGTCGAGACCGACGTCGTCGTCGTCGGCTCGGGCATCGCCGGGCTGACCACCGCGCTGCACGTGAGCCGCGGGTCCGCGCTGCGGGTCCTGCTCGTGACGAAGGACGTCCTCGCCGCCGGCTCCACGCGCTGGGCGCAGGGCGGCATCGCCGCCGCGCTCGGCTCCGGCGACTCGCCCGAGCAGCACTTCGCGGACACGATCGTCGCCGGCGCCGGGGTGTGTGACGAAGCCGCGGTGCGGACGCTGGTGCGCGAGGGCCCGGCCGCGGTGCGCGAACTCGCGCAGCTGGGTGCGCGGTTCGACCGGTCGCTCGACGGCGAGCTGTCGTTGGGCCGCGAGGGCGGCCATCATCGCGACCGGATCGCGCACGCCGGCGGCGACGCAACCGGGGCGGAGATCGAGCGCGCGCTCGTCACCCGCGTCCTCGATGCGACGGCCGTCTCGGTGATCGAGCACGCGCTCGTCCTGGACCTGCTTCGGACGCCGGCCGGCGAGGTGGCGGGCCTGACCCTGCACGTGATGGGCGAAGGGCAGCTCGACGGCGTGGGCGCGGTGCGGGCGCGGGCGGTCGTGCTCGCCACCGGAGGCATCGGCCAGGTCTACTCGTCGACGACCAACCCGAGCGTGTCGACCGGCGACGGCGTGGCGGCCGCGCTGCGCGCGGGGGCGGCCGTCCGCGACCTCGAGTTCGTCCAGTTCCACCCGACCGTCGCCTGGCTCGGCGCGCGTTCGCGCGGGCAGCAGCCGCTGGTCAGCGAGGCGGTGCGGGGTGAGGGCGCGGTCCTGGTGGACGACGCGGGCGTGCGGTTCATGCAGGGCCAGCACGAGCTCGCCGACCTCGCCCCGCGTGACATCGTGGCCAAGGCGATCCTGCGCCGGATGCGCGAGACCGGCACCGAGCACATGTGGCTGGACGCGCGGCACTTCGGGGCGGAGAAGTGGCGCGTCCGGTTCCCGACGATCCATGCCACGCTGCTCTCCCTGGGCATCGACCCGGTGCGCGAGCTGATCCCGGTCGTGCCGGCCTGCCACTACGCGAGCGGCGGGGTGCGCACCGACCTGCACGGCGAGTCGTCGCTGCGCGGGTTGTTCGTCTGCGGGGAGTCGGCGTGCACCGGCGTGCACGGCGCCAACCGGCTCGCGTCCAACTCACTGCTCGAGGGTCTGGTGTTCGGGCAGCGCATCGCGCAGACGGTGATGTCCCGGCTGGGCGAGCCCGCACCGCCGCGAACCGGGATCGCCGAGCCCGCCGCTGCCGGGGTGCTACTGGACGAGTCCGCGCGTCCGGAGCTGCAGGCCCTGATGTCGCGCAACGTCGGGGTGTTGCGTGACGAGTTGGGCCTGCACGCCGCGGCGAACGGGCTGGCCGCGCTCGCCGAACGCGACGGCGGCACGGCGGGCACCGAGGCGTGGGAGACCACCAATCTGCTCACCGTGTCGGCCGCGCTCGTCCAGGCGGCGAGCCGGCGCGAGGAGACTCGCGGCGCGCACTGGCGCGACGACTTCCCGGAACGCGACGACGCGCGCTGGCAGGGGCACCTGGACACCGAACTCGGCACCGACGGCATGCTCGAGACGCACTTTGCCCCTCTCGTGCACGCTGCTGAGGGTGGTTTGCGCACATGAGAGGGTCAAAGTCGTGAGTGAGTACGCGGACGTCGTGCAGCGGGCGCTGGACGAGGACCTCGGTCCGGCCGGGGACGTCACCACGGCCGCGACGGTGGATCCGGACACGCTCGCGCTCGCCGAGCTCGTCTCGCGCCAGCCGGGCGTCGTCGCGGGGTTGCAGGTGGCTGCCGTGGTGTTCGACGTCGTGGGCGGGGGACGGATCCAGGTCGAGCTCGCGACGGTGGACGGCGCCCCGGTCGCGGCCGGGGAGGTGCTCGGCACCGTCCGCGGACCGATGCGCGACGTCCTCACCGCCGAGCGCACCGCGCTGAACTTCCTCGGCCACCTGTCCGGCGTCGCGTCCCTCACCCGCCGCTGGGTGGATGCGGTCGAGGGCACCGGCGCGCGGATTCGCGACACCCGCAAGACGATGCCCGGGCTGCGCGCGCTCGAGAAGTACGCCGTGGTGTGCGGCGGCGGGCTCAACCACCGGATGTCGCTCTCGGACGCGGCGCTCGTCAAGGACAACCACGTGGTCGCGGCCGGTGGCGTGGTGCCGGCCTTCGAGCGGGTGCGTGCCGCCTGGCCCGGGCTGTCCATCGAGATCGAGGTCGACACGCTCGACCAGGCCCGCGACGTGATCGACGCCGGCGCCGACCTCGTCCTGCTCGACAACATGAGCCTCGCCGACATGCGCGAGGCGGTGGCCTACTCGGCCGGGCGTGCGAAGCTGGAGGCGTCCGGCGGGCTCGCGCTCGACACCGCCCGCGCCGTCGCGGAGACCGGCGTCGACTTCCTTGCTGTCGGCGCGCTGACCCACTCGGCGCCCGTCCTCGACATCGGGTTGGATATCTAGGTGCTCCTCGCGATCGACGTCGGCAACACGAACACCGTCATGGGGGTGTTCGACGGCGACAAGCTGGAGCACTCGTGGCGGGTCAAGTCCGACGCCCGCGACACCGCGGACGAGCTCGCGCTCACCTTCCGCGGCCTGCTGGCCGACATCCCGGTCTCGGGCGTCGCCGCGTGCTCCACGGTCCCGGCCGTGATGCGCGAGCTGCGGACGATGCTCGACCGCTACTACCCGAAGCTGCGCACCGTCCTCGTCGAGCCCGGTGTCCGGACCGGCGTCAGCGTCCTCACCGACAACCCCAAGGAGGTGGGTACCGACCGCGTCTGCAACACCGCGGCCGCCCACCACCTCGTCGACGGCCCGTGCATCGTGGTCGACTTCGGTACCTCGACGAACTTCGACTGCATCAGCGCCCGCGGCGAGTTCCTCGGCGGGGCACTGGCGCCGGGCATCGAGATCTCGCTCGACGCGCTCGCCGCGCGCGCCGCGCAGCTGCGCAAGGTCGAGCTCGTCGCGCCGCGCAGCCCGATCGGGAAGAACACCGTCGAGTCGCTGCAGTCCGGCATCCTCTACGGCTTCGCCGGCCAGGTGGACGGCATGGTCCGCCGGCTCTCGCGCGAGCTGGCGCCGCAGGACCCCGAGTCCGTGCACGTGATCGCGACAGGCGGGCTCGCCACCCTCGTCGTCGACCACAGCGAGACCGTCACGCACTACGAGCCGGACCTCACGCTGCTCGGCCTGCGGCTGATCTACGACCGCAACACCTGACCGGTATCAAGTTCGCGCGCCGCGACTCCTCCTCAGGCACCCACCACCCAGCCGGAGGAGGATCCATGCCGCACGTCACCACGCACTACCGAGTCATCGTGGCTGCCGGTCATCACAGGCAGCCGCGCAACAGCCAGAAGTGGCTCGAGCCCTACCCGCCGAGCAACGTCGAGGCGGTTCCTGGCACACCGATGAACCCGTTCGCCCCGCCCCAGCTGTCCTACACCGGCGACGGCGCCACGCAGCTCGCGAGCTTCCTGTTCTGGAGCGCCGGCGACGGGACAGACGGCCAGACGACCACGGACCAGCAGCTCAACACCACGGTGGGCAACGCCCCGCTGACGCTCGTCGCGTGGTACCTGCCCCCGGGCGGGATCGGCAACGGCCAGCCGGGCTACATCATCGATGCGTTCTCGGACGCGTTGAACGACTTCGTCGACGACGACTTCGTGACGGTCAGCCCGGACGCCGCGCTGACGCACGACGCGAACGTGGTCGGCTGGGTACCGACGGCGAGCGCCGAGTCATTGACGGCAGCGCCTGGGTCGATCCACACCGGCGAGTCGTTCGAGCAGTGGATCGGCGGCAACCCGAGCTCCGACGTCGACGCGCTGCACGAGTCCGAGAGCGGTTACGCGGTCGCGACCTATCACAACCAGCACCTGCCCGTCCCGCACCTGGGCGTGAACGCCACGGCGGCGTGGCTGATCCTCTGGGGGATCATCAATGACGCGCCGGGCTTCCAGATCCCGCGCGGCGGCGGTGGCGGTGGCGGCCCGGTCGGACCGTGGGGCCCATACCTGCAGCGCATCCTCCGCGCGACGAGCGTCGGTTCGCTGGGGACCCCGATGGCCGGCCACGCGGAAGTCGCCAAGGCGGCCTTCGCCGAGGTCGAGGCCGCCACCAAGGAGCTAGGCGCGCAGCTGGCGCGCACGCAGCGGCAGCAATGACCTGACGCTGGCCCCGCCCGCGCGGACACAACAGACGTGTCGGGCTTCGGCGGGGCCAAGCTAGTGGTCTGTCTGCGATATGCGGCGGTGGATGTGGTGATCCAGGCGTTGGCTCGCAAGGCGGAGGAGGAGGCCATACCGGTGTTGTATGGACGACGACGACAACGCAGCGAGGCGACGCCTGGGCGCCACAGGCGCCGCCAGGTCATATCGCAGACAGACCACTAGGTTCGAGTCATGCAGCTACGGATCTTCACCGAACCCCAGCAGGGCGCGAGCTACGACGACCTGCTGCGCGTCGCCAAAGCCGCCGAGGACCTCGGCTTCGACGCGTTCTTCCGCTCCGACCACTACCTGTCGATGGGCAGCGGCTCGGGCCTGCCCGGGCCGACGGACGCGTGGCTCACGCTCGCCGGGCTGGCCCGGGAGACGTCGCGCATCCGGCTCGGCACGCTCGTCACTCCCGCGACGTTCCGGCTGCCCGGCCCGCTCGCCATCTCGGTCGCGCAGGTGGATCAGATGAGCGGCGGACGGGTCGAGCTCGGCCTCGGAGCCGGCTGGTACGACGCCGAGCACACCGCGTACGGCATCCCGTTCCCGGAGGTCGGCGAGCGGTTCGGCCAGTTCGCCGAGCAGGTCGAGATCGTGCACGGCCTGCTGAGCACGCCGCCCGGTGCGCGGTACGGCTTCGACGGGACGTACTACCAGCTGGCCGACTCGCCGGCGCTGCCCAAACCCGTGCAGTCGCCGCGGCCACCGATCGTGCTCGGCGGGGCGGCCAAGAGGCGCGGCGCGGCGCTCGCGGCGAAGTACGCGGACGAGTTCAACGTCGGGTTCAGCTCGGCGCAGGACACCGGCGCGGGCTTCGACCGGGTGCGCGCCGCGGCGGCCGAGACGGGACGCGAGCTCGCCTACTCCGCGGCGCAGGTCGTGTGTGTCGGGCGCGACGAGGCGGAGTTCGCCCGCCGCGCGAAGGCGATCGGCCGCGAGGCGGACGAGCTGCGCGCGAGCGGAGTGGCCGGTTCGCCGGCCGAGGCGCTCGAGCGCATCGCAGCGTTCGCCGCGGTCGGCGCCACCCGCATGTACCTGCAGCTCCTGGATCTGACGGACCTCGACCACCTCGAGCTGATCGCGTCCGAGGTAATGCCGCACGTCTGATCGCGGACGTCCGCACAGGTCTTGTGGTTACCCTCGCTCCGTCTCGACGGGCGACACGGGAACGGAGGGGGGCGGCGCGCTTGGAGCTCGACGGCGTCCTCGCTGATGCGCGCTGGCTGGCTGGTGACTGGGACGGCGCGGTCGAGGCTTTCGAGCACCTCCTCGCCGCGGGCGGCAAGGAGGGCTTGCCGGCCGCCGACGCGTGGCGCTTCGGCGCGCTGCTGTACCTGCGCGGCGACCGGGCGGGTGCCGAAGCGGTACTCACCGCCGCCCGATCGGACGCCGGTGCCGGCGCCGACGACGCCTTGGTGTCGGCCTGGCTCGGTTCGACTCTGTGGCGCAGCGGCCGGACCGAAGAGGCCGCCGAACTCGCCGACCTTGCGCTGCGCCAGGCGCGGGCGTGCGCCGACTCTCGTGCGCTGGCCGCAGCAGAGGTCACCAGGGCACTCGTGTGCGCGTCGCGGGGCGACCGAGTCGGCAACGCACGTGCCTACCGGTCCGCGTTGCGCGCCGCGATCACCGCCGGCGACGTCATCCAACTCGGCCGGATCCACGCCAACCTGGCCTCCAAGGAACTCGAGGAGGGCAACTACCGTGGCGCGGTCCAGAGCGCCGACCGCGCCCTGCTCGTCGCCGCTCGGCACGCGCCGATCGTCGCGCTCGCCCTCGAGAACAAGGCCGAGGCGCTGATCCGGCTGGGTCGGCTGGAGCAGGCCCGCGCGGCTGCGATCGAGGCGGTCGATGCGTACGCACATGTCGGCTCGGAGCAGGTCGCCGTCCCCGAACTGCTCCTCGCCGAGGTGTACCGGCTGCGGGGTGACCAGGTGCAGGCCCGCCTCGCCTTCGAGCGCGCGCTTCGCGCGGCGGAGATCGCCGAGGACGCGCACGCCGAGGCGGCGGCCTGCGCCGGGCTCGCGTGGGTGCTGGCCCGCGACGATGCCGCGGCTGCTGAAACGTTCTGCGGGCGGGCACTGGATGTCGCTACCGGGCTGGAGCGGGCCGCCGCCCTCAACGCGGCCGCGTGGGTGCACCTGGTGAACGGTGCGGTCGAGCACGCCGACGAAATCGCCGCACAAGCCGAGCAAGAGGCACAGCGCACGACCGATCGGCCGGCGCTCGCGACGGCCTTGGAGATCCGGGGCGCGGCCCGCGAGGGACGTGACCTCGCGATGCTCCGCGCGGCGCTGGCGACGTGGGAGGAGCTCGGCGACCCGATCGCGGCCGCCCGCATCTCGCTGGCCATCGCGGGCGACGACCCGCGTGCCGCGGCGCGGGCCAGCCAGCAGCTCGCTGACGTCGGCGCGGCGCCGGACGTCGGTGTCGCCGGGCTGCTCATCGCACCGGCCGCGCCGCACATCACGACCCTCGGCCGGTTCACGGTCACAGTCGGTGGTCAGCCGGTGCCCGGTGGGGCCTGGCAGTCCCGCAAGGCCCGCGACCTCCTCAAGCTACTGGCGGCGCGCGGCGGCCGGGCGATCACCCGGGACGCTGCGGCCCACGCGCTCTGGCCCGACGAGACGTCCGACGCGGCGCTCGGCGCCAGGCTGTCCGTCCTGCTGTCCCGGCTGCGGACGATTCTCGATCCGGACCGGCAGCACGGACCCGGTCACTATCTCGACGCCGACAAGGTGTCGATCGCGCTGCGCACCGACCGCGTCGGGGTGGACGTCCTCGACTTTCTCGCGGCAGTCGCCGAAGGCCAGCGACTCGCCGGTGCCGAGGAGTGGGCAGCGGCCGAGGCCGAACTGCATGCGGCCGAACAGCTGTACGTCGGCGATTTCCTGGACGAGGACCGCGACGCCGACTGGACGGTCGACCGACGTGAGCGGGCCCGGTCTGCCGCACTGAGTTGTGCGCGGCTGCTGGCGCGGCTCGCGGCGCGGCGGGGGGACGACGAGGACGCGGTGCGCTGGCTGTTGCGGCTATTGGAACGCGATCCGTACGACGAGCCGGCGTGGACAGCCATGATCGCCGCACAGGTGCGGATGCGCCACCACGGCGAAGCGCGTCACCAATACGCCGCTTACGCGCGTCGGATGGCCGAGCTCGACCTCTCGGTCCAGCCGTTCGAGGCGCTCACCGAAGGCATTCCGTAAGGCAGCCGAAAGGCACGGCCGCAACACTTCCGGCCATGCGCACTTACGTCGTGCGAGTCCAGGACACCCGCACGAACGACGAGCCGGACGCGCTGCGCGGCATCGCAGACGACATCGCGACTGGCCGGCGCAGCACCTTCACATCGGGTGCGGAGTTGCTCCGCCTGCTCATCGACAGTCAGGGCGCGACCGACGTCCTGCCCGAGGCGCAGGCGGACTGAAATGGGGGGTTTGCGGGCGTCGCTCGACCCACGGTCGAGCGACGCCCGCGAAGGAACGGAAGGAGAATCTCATGTCTCGTAAGGTGCTGATCGTCGTGGCCGCGACGGTGCTGCCGGGGCTGGCTGCCGGGTGCAGCTCGTCCGGCAACGCGACTACTGCGACGACCCCGCCACCGCGCGCGGTTGCGTCCTCGCCGTCGGTAGCCAGTCCACCGACCAGCTCGGCGGCGTCGACATCGTCCGCGCCGACCGGCGATCTCGGCGGCACGTGGCGAGGTCACTACAGCGGGGCGTACAGCGGAACGTTCAAGCTCACCTGGCATGAGTCGGGCGCCAACCTCAGTGGCAACATCCACATCTCCACGCCGGACGCCACGCTGCCGATCAATGGCACGCTCACCGGCAACTCGATCAGCTTCGGCACGGTGGGTTCGCTGGCGATCACCTACTCGGGTTCGGTGTCCGGGGCTGCGATGTCGGGCACCTACCGCGTGAACGGCGGCGGCCCGTCATCAGGCGGCCCGTGGAATGCGACGCACGTCTAACCCGAAGTTGTCCCGGCTTCGCCCGGCTATAGCCGGGCGAAGCCGGGACAACTCGGGGAGCTGGCTAGAGCCAGCCGCGCTCGTCGGCTACTCGCACCGCCGCCACGCGGTTGCGGACGCCGGTCTTGGCGATCGCGGCCGAGAGGTAGTTGCGCACCGTCCCCTCCGACAGGAACAGCTTCGCGGAGATGTCGGCGACGGTCGCACCGTCGCGCGCTGCCACCAGGACGTCGCGCTCCCGGCCGGTCAGCGGGGACGCGCCGCCGGCCAGGGTGGCCGCCGCCAGCGCGGGGTCGACCACCCGCTCGCCGCGTGCCACCCGGCGCACCGCGTCGGCCAGCTGCTCGGCCGGCGCGTCCTTGACGACGAAGCCGGACGCGCCGGCTTCCATCGCGCGCCGCAGGTAGCCGGGCCGGCCGAACGCGGTCAGCATGATGAGCCGGCAGCCCGGCAGCTCGTGGCCGAGCGCGGCCGCAGCGGCCAGCCCGTCCATCCCCGGCATCTCGATGTCGAGCAGCGCGATGTCCGGACGGGCACGCAGCGCGGCAGCCACGACCTCGTCACCGCGGCCCACCTGAGCGACGACCTCGAACTCGTCCTCCAGATCGAGCATGGTCGCCAGCGCGGTGCGGACGAGCGTCTGGTCGTCGGCGAGCAGCAACCTGATCATGTCGCCGGGACCGGAGCGGGCTGCGCGGGCACGTCGGACTCCACAGGCACCGGCGCCTCGGCGCGGACCCGGAAGCCGGCCAGCCCGCCGCCGGCCGTCAGCGTGCCGCCGGCGGCCTCGACCCGCTCGCGCAGTCCACGCAGCCCGTTACCGATGCCAGGCGAGCCGCCGCGGCCGTCGTCGACGATCTCGACGTAGGTCGGGCCGAGCGCGATGCGGACGTGGCCGGCGCGCGAGTGTCGCACGACGTTCGTCACTGCCTCGCGCACCACCCAGCCGAACAGCTCCGACAGGGCAGGCTCGGCCTCGGCCACCGAGGCCGGCAGCTCGCCGTCGATGGCCGCCGCGCGCAACACCGCGCGGGCCGTCGCGAGCTCGCCGGTGAGCGTCACCTCGCTGTGCGCGGAGACCGCGGCGCGGACGTCGCCGAGGGTGCGCCGGGACAGCTTCTCGACCTCGCCGATCTCGTGGAACGCCCGCTCGGCGTCGCCGTGCTCGGCGAGCCGCCGGGCCAGGCCCGCCTTGACGGTGATCGTCGTCAGCGAGTGGCCGAGCAGGTCGTGCAGGTCGCGGGCGATGCGCGAGCGCTCGTTCTCGGCCGCGAGCCGGGCTACCTCCGACCGCGCGGCGCTGAGCTCCATGTTCGCCCGGATGACGTTGAAGAACCCCCACATCGCGAGCGAGACCAGCAGGACGCTCAACGCGGTGCCCCATTGAACCGGCTGGTGCCAGAGCAGGCGTGGCAGCGCGGCCGCCGCCACCGTCATCGTCAGGACCGCCGGGCGGGCGAAGCGCCACTTGGACGCGATGGTGAGGACCGCGACGTACACCACGAACACCGAGCCGTCCCCGTGCGCGAAGACGTATCCGGCGGCGGTGAGCACGAACGACAGCCCGTACAGCCAGGTGAACGGGTGGGTCCTGCCGAGCCGGCTCGTCTGCAACGCGGCGAGATAACACGCGGCAAAGAGCCCCACGACCACGTAACCGGCCACTGCCGCGGCGCCGTGCGAGTGCCGCGCTATCCCCTGGATCGGCTGGCCGAGGTAGATGAGCCAGAACCCGGGGAACAGGAAGCGCGCCCAACCGCCGCCACTCCACATCCGCGCCGCGATCTCGATGTCGGAGCGGGGGGCCGGGCAGTCGGGGTCGGGCAGGTCCGTCATCGTGATGTCAGCCTATGTCCGGTTAGACCCGTTGCGTGTCGCGCCGGTAGGCCCACATGGCGAACGCCGTGCAGGCAACTGCCCACGCGGCGACGGTGAGCCAGCCACGCGAACCCCAGGGGTCGGTGCTGCCGCCCAGGCCGATCTGCCCCGCGCGGGTCAGCCAGTACGACGGCAGCGTCTTGCAGAAGTCCACGAAGAAGCCGTCGCCGGTGATCGGGAACCAGCTGCCGCCGAGGAACGCGAACAGCGACGTGATGCCACCCATCGCCGGGCCCATCGAGTCGACCGTGAGGAGGTGGCCGAGCGCGATACCGAGCGCGGCGAAGGGGATTAGCGCGACGAGGACGAGACCGGTCATCTTCAGCCAGTTGTCGAACGGGTGGATGCGCACTCCCAGGGCGATGCCGGATGCGTAGAGCAGGACGATCGAGAACGCCGCCATCAGGTAGCCGGTGAGGATCTTGGCGCGGAAGTACGCGCGCGGCGTCAGCGGGGTCAGCCGCAACTGCCGGTTCCAGCCGACCGAGCGTTCTGCCGCGATCCGCGCGCCGCCGGACAGCACCGCAATCATCGATCCGAACGCCAGCAGGCCGAGCATGTAGTACTGCGGCGCGAAGATGTGCGTCGGCGCGCTCTTCGTCCCGCCGAAGTTGTGGTTGTCCTTGTTCGGCAGGGCGAGCAGGAAGTACATCACCAGCGGGAACGCCAGCGAGAAGAAGAAGCTGCGCTTGTTGCGGATCGTGCGCAGGAGCTCGAACTTCACGTACGTGGCGGAGTTCATCGGCCGGTCTCCTCCGCGTCGTCGCCGGTCAGTTGCAGGAACGCCTCCTCGAGGCCGGCGCCCGCGACCTCGATGTCGCGTGCCTGCGGGTGTGCCGCAAGCATGGCGCGCAGCGCGGCGTCCGAGTCCGAGCAGTTGAGGATGACGCCCTGACCGCGCGTGTCGACGTTCGTGACGCCGGGCAGCGCGCGGAGTGCCGCGACGTCCGCGTCCGGCAGCGTGGCCCGGATGGTGCGCAGCCCCACGGTGGCCTTGATCTCGGTCGCCGGTCCGTCGGCGACGATGCTGCCGCGCGACATCAGGATGATCCGGTCGGCGTAGTCGTCTGCCTCCTCGAGGTAGTGCGTCGCGAACACGACGGTCTTCCCGCGCGCCGCGAAGTCGCGCATGGTGGTCCAGAACTGCCGTCGCGCCTCCACGTCCATCGCCACCGTCGGCTCGTCGAGGACGAGCAATTCCGGGTTGGAGATCAGGCCGATGGCAAAGCGCAGCCGTTGCGTCTGGCCGCCGGAGAGTTTCGTGGTCTTGCGCCCGACGAGGTCCCGGATGCGGGTGAGTTCGACGACCTCGTCGACGCCGAGCGGCCGCGGGTAGAGGCTCGCGACCATCTCGAGCAGCTCGCGCACGGTGAGGTCGGAGATCACGCCGCCCACCTGGAGCATCGCGCCGACGGCGCCGGCGGCGATCGCCCGCTGCGGGCTCATCCCGAACACCTCGATCGCGCCGGCGTCCGGCTCGAGCAGGCCGAGCACCATGTCGATGGTCGTCGACTTGCCGGCGCCGTTGGGCCCGAGGAGGGCGACGGTCTGGCCGACGTCGATGGCGATGTCGATCCCGCGGACGGCGTGCACGGGGCCCTGCGGGCTCTTGAAGGACTTGGTCAGTCCGGAGAGGCGGACGCCCGTCGCGGTCGCACGGGCGACGTCGGTGCTCGTCATGATCTCCAGCCTGCCCGACTCCGAGCGGCGCGGGTAATGCCGCCGTCACCCAATACGCGGTGACATTCGTCAGGAAACGCGCCGATACGCTTTGCCCATCATGACTGAGCGCGTCGACGACTCCGAGGAGGACCTGCCGGAGCAGCTGCGGATCCGCCGGGCGAAGTACGACCGGCTGATGAGCGATCCGCAGCGCGCGCCGTTCCCGGTCGGCGTGCCGCGCACCGGCTCGCTCGCCGCGGTGCGCGCGGCGTACCCCGAACTCGGCGCCGGAACCGAGACCGGCCAGGACGCCGGCGTCACCGGCCGGGTGATCTTCATGCGCAACACCGGGAAGCTGTGCTTCGCGATGCTGCGCGAAGGCGACGCCGAACTCCAGATCATGATCTCCCTCGACCGGGTCGGGACGGATTCGCTGGCCGCCTGGAAGGCCGATGTCGACCTCGGCGATCTCGTATTCGTGCACGGCGAGGTCATCTCGTCCAAGCGCGGCGAACTGTCCGTGCTCGCCGACGACTGGCGAATCGCGGCAAAGGCGTTACGGCCCCTTCCGGTGGCGCACAAGCCGCTTTCCGACGAGACCCGAGTACGCCAGCGATATGTCGATCTCATCGTGCGACCGGACGCCCGGCGGATGGTTTATGCCCGGGCCGAGGTACTGCGCTCACTGCGTGCCACATTCCACGACGCCGGCTATGTCGAGGTCGAAACGCCAGTGCTGCAGGTCGTGCACGGTGGGGCCGCCGCCCGTCCGTTCCACACGCATCTGAACGCATTCGACCTCGACATGTCCTTGCGTATCGCGACCGAGTTGTACCTCAAGCGGTGCATCGTCGGTGGGATCGAAAAGGTGTACGAGATCGGCCCGGCATTCCGCAACGAAGGAGTCGATTCCAGCCACTCCCCGGAGTACACACTGCTGGAGGCGTACGGGGCGTACGGCGACTACGCGACGATGGCCGAATTGACCCGCCGACTCGTGCTCGACGCCACGGACACGATCGGCGCGGTAAACGGCGTGGCGCTCGACGGCCGGCAAATCGACCTGCGCGGTGAGTGGGCGTCCGTGACGATTCACGACGCGGTGTCCGGTGCCCTGGGCGAGCAGGTGACGCCTGACACGAGCGTCGCCGACCTGCACCGGCACGCCGAGGCGAGCGGCGTGTCCTTCGCGCCGGAATGGTCGGCGGGCGACATCGTCCTCGAACTGTTCGAGAAGCTGGTCGAGCACACCCTGCTGCAGCCGACGTTCGTCAAGGACTACCCGGTCGAGGTCCGCCCGCTCGCCCGGCCGCATCGCGACGACCCGCGCCTTGCCGAGGCGTGGGATCTCGTCATCGGCGGGATCGAGGTGGGTGTCGCCTACTCCGAACTCGTCGATCCGGTCGAGCAGCGCCGCCGGCTGATCGAGCAGTCTCTGGCCGCCGCCGCCGGGGACCCCGAAGCCATGGAGTTGGACGAGGATTTCCTGCGAGCCCTCGAGTACGGCATGCCGCCCACCGGCGGAATGGGCATGGGCGTGGACCGGCTCGTCATGATCCTCACCGGCAAGGGAATTCGGGAGACGATCCTGTTCCCGTTGCTCAAACCACTGTAATGCAAATGTCGTGTCTTATTGGCGGGCGGCCGGTGGATTAGGTAGGGTTCGGACGCCGAACTTCCTCAGGAGAAATGGTTTCCCAATGGCGCAGAAGACCATCGTGCAGCTGATCGACGATCTCGACCAGGGAGCAGCGGACGAGACCGTCGCCTTCGGGCTCGACGGGGCGAACTACGAAATCGACCTGTCCACCAAGAACGCCGCGAAATTGCGGGACGTGCTGGCCAACTACGTGGCGAATGCGCGTCGTTCCGGGCGTTCGGGGGTTCGCCCCGGTGGATCGGCGCGGCGCGGCCGCGGCGTGCGCGGCGACCGCGAACAGACGCAGGCCATTCGCGAGTGGGCCCGCAAGAACAATTACAAGATCGGCGAGAAGGGCCGCATTCCCGCGCACATCCTCGAGGCCTACAACTCGCAGGGCTGACGTTTCGCCGCTTCTCGGCGCTACCCGAGGTGTTGGGCGAAGAATGCCTCGATCCGCTGCCATGCGTCCGCGGCCACCTGGGGTTCCGGGCCGATGTTGGCGATGCGCATCAATTGCGCGACGGGCCGCGGCCCGACGGGCGCGTCGTTCAGGAACGAGTGCCCGGCGTTCGGGTACACCTTCACGTCGTGCTCCACGCCGAGCTTGACGAGGGTTCGGGTCAACTTGCGCCCGGCGCCGGGAAGCATCCGGTCCTTGCCGCCGTAGTTGCCGACCACCGGGCAGGCGCCGGCGAGCACCGTTTCGAGGTGCGGCGGCAACGGCCCGTAGTTGGCGGCGGCCGCGGCGAAGCCGCGGTTCGCTGTCACGAGCGCGAAGCCCCCGCCCATGCAGAACCCGATGACACCCACCCGGCCCGTGCAGTCCGGACGGGTCCGCACGAACTCGCGTGCGGCGTCGATGTCCGCGACGGCCCTGCCGTGTCCGGCAATCAGCGCCCGGAATGTCGACAGAACGCAGCGCGCCGCGCCGCCGTCGCTGTACAGGTCGGGCGCGAGGGCCAGATATCCGGCGGCAGCCAAGCGGTCGGCCTGGCGGCGCACGATCGCGTTCAGCCCGAACGCCTCGTGGATGGCGACGACGCCGGGCCACGGGCCGTCTCCGTCCGGGACGGCGAGGTAACCGTCCAGGCTGCGCGAGCCGCCGTCGACCGCGCCGATCTCGATATCGGGCATGTGGCTCTCCTCACCGGATCGGGTCTGGGCCGGGGCAGAATACCTACTCTCTTCGGATGACCCCTGGCATGTACCGCACGATGATCAAGAGCAAGATCCATCGCGCGACCGTGACCCAGGCGGATCTGCACTACGTCGGCTCGATCACCATCGACGCGGAATTGCTGGACGCGGCCGATCTGCTGCCCGGTGAACAGGTCGCCGTCGTCGACGTCACCAACGGCGCCCGGCTCGAGACCTACGTCATCGAAGGCGAGGGAGGCTCGGGCGTGATCGGGATCAACGGTGCGGCGGCCCATCTCGTCGCCGCCGGAGACCTGGTGATCGTCATCAGCTACGCATCGATGCCCGACGTCGAGGCCAAGTCGTACGCCCCCCAGATCGTGTTCGTGGACGCCGACAACAAGATCACCCACCGCGGCGACGATCCGGGCTACCCGAGCGTCCTGTACCCGGTGGTTGCTCAATAACTATTGAAACAGTTAGGTTGAGCGGCACATCGCGGTACGTCGCCCAGAGGTCGCCGTCATGACCACAGCACAATCGCACGGCTGGCAAGGTGACCTGTCCCTGGACCAGCGGGTAGCGCTCAAGAGCGCGGCGACACGCCTCGCGCGAGACTTCGAGGGCGTTTTCGGGGTCGAGACGATCGAGCGTTTCCTGCATTCGTCCTACGACCAGTTCGTGCACGGAGCGAAGATCAATCGATTCCTGCCGCTGATCGCCGAGCGGTTCGCACGGCAACGCCTACAGGCTCTCGCCAAGGTCGAGGGCCACGTGACCGACGGACGGCCGACCGTCCTGTTCCTCTGCGTGAACAACGCGGGCCGCTCGCAGATGGCGATGGGGTTCTTCCACAAGCACGCAGGCAGCTCGGCGACCGCGTGGTCCGGCGGCTCCGAACCCGGCAGCGAGGTGAACCCGGCCGCTCTTGCCGTGATGGCCGAGCGCGGCATCGACATCTCTGGTGAGTACCCGAAGCCGTGGACCGACGAGGTCGTGCAGGCCGCGGACGTCGTGATCACGATGGGGTGCGGCGACGCCTGCCCGATCCTTCCCGGCAAGCGCTACGAGGAGTGGCCGCTCGACGACCCGGCCGGCTGCGACATCACGGCGTTGCGACCGATCCGCGACGAGATCGAACGGCGGGTCCGCAACCTGCTCGAGGAGCTGGCCATCCCGGCGCGGGTCTGAGGCACGCCCTTTCGGCGGACATGGGTGCTTCGCCGGGATGTGCAAGATCTGCAATCCGATGACCGTTCGTAGTTCACCTTGCCGTAAGCCGTTGCACCGCTCGGCCGAACGATCCTGCACACGACCGCCGATCGACGGGGGGCGGCCGAGCAAGGCGGGGAGCCAGCATGGCGAGTGGCCGGGTGCGCAGGATCGCTCGCTTCGTCTTCCTCTCCGACGGCGCCCCATGCGTCCGCGGCCTCGCGGCGGCCGCGGCGAGCCGGTACGCCTGGCGAGTGACAGCGGCGAACAACCGGCCGCTGGGCGGGTCGGTGCAAGCGCTCGCCTCGTTCGAGGAGTGCCTCGCCGCGGCCCGGCGGGTACATAGCGGCGCGCGGCTCGCAACCCGGTCGGTGGCGTTCGACACCGAGCGCGGCTATTGGACCTGGACCCTCGAAATCGGCGGCCGGCGGACCGCAGCGTGCGCCCGCCCCTATCTACGCCGCTTCGAGTGCGTGCGCGGGCTCGAGCACTTCGTGTCGTCGGCCGAGGTCGCGCGGCCCGACGACGCCGCGGTGCGGCACCTGGGCGCGCATTTCGGCACCGCTGAGGAGCGGAACTTCGGCATTCTCGGGCGGCGGGCATGACGGCGCCCAGCTGCCATGTGCAGCTGTTCGCGAGCACGCCGAACGCTGCGATCCGGTGGCGGCTGCTGAGCGGCAACAACCGCGAGATCGGCCGCGGCGCTGAGTCGTTCGCGGACGCCGAGACCTGCCGGGTCGCCGTCAAAGAGCTCCAGATCGTGATTGCGGAGTGCGAGCCGGTGATCGGCCGTGCCGATCGGAACTCGTGGACCTGGCAGCTCCTGCTGGCCCAGCATGTTGTCGCCATGTCGGCGCGCGGCTACGACCGGCAGATCCGCTGCCAGCGCGGCCTTGCCCAGTTCATCGACGAGCTGCGCAGCGCGGTCCTGGGCACCGGCGTCATGATCTCGCAGTCCCGGCGTTGGGGCGGGTCGTACGCATGATGACTGCGCACGTGACCTCGCCACGCTCACCGCTGTCCGTAGTGCACGCGGTGTTCGTCCCTTGTTCGCCGATGAAGGGCCATCGAGACGTATCCCTCGGTTGTCATCGAGCTGAATCGAAGAGCCGGACCGGGTGCGCGCGCATCCGGCCTGTCCACATGAGCGGGGAATGTCGATGAGTGCCCAACCTGCGATGTTGGACGAGTTCTTCACGCCACCGCCCACCCGCGCCGATCGCGTCGCCGCCGAGCTGTCCGCGCGCAGCGTCTCGGCCTGGTTCGGCACGAACAAGGTGCTCGACCGTGTCTCGCTGACGATGCCCGCCGGCCAGGTCACCGCGCTGATCGGCCCGTCGGGCTGCGGCAAGTCGACCTTCCTGCGGGTCCTGAACCGGATGCACGAATCGGTGCCGTCGGCCAAGCTCGGCGGCGAGGTCTGGCTCAACGGCACGGACATCTATGCGCCCGGCACCCGGGTCACGGATACCCGGCGCCGGATCGGCATGGTCTTCCAGAAGCCGAATCCGTTTCCCGCCATGTCGATCGCGGACAACGTGACGGCCGGACTGAAGCTCACCGGCACCAAGGTGTCCCGCTCGCATCGCGCGGCGCTGATCGAGCACAGCCTCCGGCGGGCCGGCCTCTGGGACGAGGTGAAGGACCGGCTGCACGAACCGGGTCTAGCGCTCTCCGGTGGGCAGCAACAGCGGCTGTGCATCGCGCGCTCGCTGGCCGTCGACCCGGACGTGCTGCTCATGGACGAGCCGTGCTCGGCGCTCGACCCCACGTCGACGCGCCGGGTCGAGGAGACGATCGCGGAGATCGCTGCCGACGTCACGGTCGTGATCGTCACGCACAACATGCAGCAGGCCGCGCGGGTCTCCCAGCGGTGCGCGTTCTTCCTCGCGGCCTTGGGGACGCCGGGCCAGATCGTCGAGTCGGGCTCGACCGAGCAGATCTTCGGCGACCCGCACGACCCGCGGACGGCCGACTATGTGAACGGCCGGTTCGGATGACGTCGGCCGATGTGCTCCCGCCCGCGGCCGCGGACGTGCCGCGCGAAATCCACTCCGGCCGACCGCCGGTCGACCGCGCATTCCGACTCGCCGTCCTGGGCATCGCGGCACTGGTACTGGCCATCTTCGGCTCGGTTGGCGTCTTCCTCTTCGCCAAGTCGGTTCCGACGATCCGGCACTACGGCTGGTCCTTCCTCACCGAGGTCGACTGGAACCCGGAGTCGGACAAGGTCGGTGTCGCCGCATCGCTGATCGGCACGATCGAGGTCGCCCTCGTCGCGCTGGTGGTGTCGTTCCCCCTCGCCCTGGGTACTGCACTGTTCATTAGCGAGTACGCGCCGGCGCGCACCAAGGGCTCTCTTGTGGCGCTGGTCGACCTGATGGCCGCCGTGCCGAGCATCATCTACGGCCTGTGGGGCTTCGACCAGTTGCAGGCGCATGGGAAGTACATCTCGCGTTGGCTCGCGACGTACTTCGGCTGGATACCGATCTTCCACGTGGACACCGATCCGAAAGCCGCCGTGTGGGCGCAGTCGCGCTTCACGGGCTCGATGTTCATCGCCGGGCTCGCGGTCGCGATGATGGTGATCCCGATCGCTACCTCGGTGATGCGCGGTGTCTTCGCGGCCGCGCCGCTGGGTGAGCGCGAAGCGGCCTACGCGCTGGGCGCGACGCGCTGGGGCATGATCCGGACCGTCGTGCTGCCGTTCGGGCGCGGCGGCATCATCGGCGGCACGATGCTCGGGCTAGGCCGCGCGCTCGGCGAGACCGTGGCCGTGCTGCTGATCATCTCGCTGGCGTTCGAGGTGAAGCTCAGCGTCCTCCAGGTCGGCGGGAGCACCATCTCGGCGCTGATCGCCGACCGGTTCGGTGACGCCACCTCGCTGCAGCTGTCGGCGCTGCTCACCGCCGGGTTCGTACTGTTCGTCGTCACGTTGGTTGTCAACACGATCGCAGCGATCATCGTCAATCGCAGCCGCAGCGGCGCGGCTACGGAGATCTAGCCGATGACCACGACAGAGGCGCGCTCAAGCGCCGCAGCAGACGAGGTGGCGACAGTCGACTACGGGCCGGACCCTTTGGTTTCGGACACCGCGGCCGAGGGTGGCGCACCGTCGGTGCCGCCGCCGTCCGAGGAGGCGGATAAGCCAAGGCCACTCGGCACCCACACGCTCGACGACCGGATGTCCTTCGCCGGCGCGGGCGTCGGCTCGTTTGCCCTGGTCTGGCTGATCTACTACCACGTGCTGCCGCTCAGCGGCATGGTCGGCTTCTTCCTGGTGTGGTACGCCGCCTTCGTCGGGCTGTACACGGTGCTCGGCGTCATGTCGCACCCGTGGCAGGCGACGCTCGACCGCCTCATGACGACGGTGATGTATGCGGCAGCGGTCATCGTGGGTGCCGCGCTTGCCTGGACCTTAGGCTTCATCTTCCTCAAGGGCTACCACGCCGTACTCCACGTGAACTTCTTCACGAAGGACATGGCAGGGGTGCGCCCGACGGACGGACTCGAGCACGGCGGTATCGCGCACGCGATCATCGGATCGCTGATCATGCTGGCGATCGCGGTGGTCATCTCGCTGCCACTCGGCATCGGCACCGCCGTCTTCCTGACCGAGGTCGGCGGCCGGTTCGGCGTCGTCGTGCGAACCGTCGTCGAGGCGATGACAGCGGTGCCGGACCTCCTTGCCGGTCTGTTCGTCTACGTGCTGCTGATCGTCGAGTTCGGGCAGGAGAAGAACGGCCTCGCCGCGGCCCTCGCCATGTCCGTGACGATGACGCCGATCATCGCCCGCTCGGCCGAGGTCGCGCTCCGTGTGGTCCCGGGCGGGTTGCGCGAGGCCGGGCAGGCGCTCGGCGCGTCGCAGTGGGCGACGGTTCGACGGGTGGTTCTACCGACCGCTCGGCCGGGGTTGGCAACGGCGATGATCCTCGCGATGGCCCGCGGCATCGGCGAGACGGCGCCGCTGCTGATCGTCTCCGGTGCGTCGTCGTTCTTCAACAAGGACCCGCTGCACCTGCCGATGAACTCGCTGCCGCTGTTCATCTACACCGGCGCACGTAGCGGCCAGCCGAACTACATCGCCCGGGCGTACGGCGCAGCGGCCGTGCTGCTCGCCATCGTCTTCGTGCTGTTCGTGATCACCCGGATCCTCGCGCGACAGAGGGTCGGCCGTCGATGAGCACCCCGCCAACGCCGTCTCGAGGTCGTAGCCATGCGTAAAGCTGCCGCACTGTGCGGCTTGTTGAGTTTCCTCACGCTCGTCGTCAGTTTCGGCGCGCAATCTGCCGAGGCGTCGGCCGCCCACGCGCTGATCAACGGGACCGGTTCCGGCTGGGCGGCGAACGCGGTCAACCAGTGGATCGCCGACGTGCTGCCGCAGGGCCTGCAGGTCGTCTACACCGCAACCGGTTCGGCGCAGGGCCGCAAGGACTTCGCGTACAAGACGACCGACTACGCGGTGAGCGACATCGGCTACCAGGGAGTCGACCCGGTGACCGGCGACTCGGACAGCGCCCAGGGACGTGGGTACGCGTACCTGCCCATCGTCGCCGGTGGCACCTCGTTCCCGTACCACGTCGAGGTGGCAGGGCAGCTCGTGCGCACGATCCGATTGTCCGGCGAGACCATCGCCAAGATCTTCACCAACCAGATCACCAACTGGAACGACCCGGCGATCGCGGACGACAACCATCACCGCTTCCTGGTCGGCAGTCAGGTGACCGGAGACCTGCCGTCGATCCCGATCATTCCCGTGGTGCACTCAGAGGGCGCCGGCACGACCGCGCAGTTCACGACCTATCTGAACACCATCTACCCGAGTATCTGGCGACCGTTCTTCGGGCACCCGGACTTCACCGAGTACTACCCGCGCAAAGGGACGGCGATCGCGCAGAACGGCTCGGACGGCGTGATGAACTTCGTCGCGTCCTCTGCGGCGAACGGCGCGATCGGCTACGACGAGTACTCCTACGCGCTCGCGAAGAACTACCCGGTGGCGAAGGTCCTCAACAAGGCCGGGTACTACACGCTGCCGACGCAGTACAACGTCGCGGTTGCGTTGCAACACGCGCAGATCAACACGAACAAGCGCTCGAAGGATTATCTGCTGCAGAAGCTGGACAACGTCTACGTCGCGCCGGAGAAGCAGGTTTATCCGCTGTCGTCGTACTCGTACGGGATCATCCCGACGTCGTCCACCGACAATAAGATGACGACTGCCAAGCGGCAGACGCTCGCCGACTTCCTGTCCTACTCGATCTGCACCGGCCAGCGGGAGATGGGCCCGATCGGCTACTCGCCGCTGCCGCTGAACCTGGTCCAGGCGAGCTTCAGTCAGATCGGCAAGCTGAAGCACGCTGACGGAAAGGTTCAGTTCACTGCGCAGCGGGTGACCACCTGCAACAACCCGACGTTCGATCCGCAGAACCTGACGAAGAACTGCCTTGCCATCATCGCGCCGCCGCCGGCGGCGTGCGACAAGCTCGGAGCCGGCCCGTGCCCGCCGACGGATACCGGCCGCGCGAATGCCAACCCGGTCGGCTGCACGTCGAGCAGCGTGTCGAACGGCCAGCCGGGCGGCGGCGGCGGTGGTGGTGGCGGCGGTGGTGGCGGTGGCGGCGGCGGCGGCGGTGGCGGTGGCGGTGGCGGCGGGAACTCGCCGAGTGCCGGCGCGACCGACCCGGCCGGCAGCAGTGCCGGGCCCGGCGCGAGCTCGAGCAGCGCAGCGACCCAGATCGACCCGGAGACCGGCCAGACGGTCCCGGCGGCCGTCAGCACCGACTCGTCCGGCGGTATCGGCGGTATCGGCGGTAACGGTGCAATCCCCGTCTCGACCGAGGTGCCCCGGGAACAGCCGATGTCGACCGGCGTCCTCGCACCGCTCGCCGTCCTGCTCCTCGTCGGTCTGATCGCCGCCCCGCCGCTGCTGGCGCGCCGGCTGGCCAAACCGGGGGACAATCCGCAGTGACCCCCTCGCCCGTCGCCGGCGTCCGCGCAGCTTCGACCAGGCCGCGGTTCCGTGCCCACTTGCTGATTCTGCTCGGCGTCGCATTGCTGGTCGCGGTGTTCCTGCCGGTGCCGGCGCAGCAATCCTCCGGCACCCCGGCCACCGACGTCGGGGCGGTCACGAAGAACAAGACCGTCTCGCGCACGCATCTCATCGGTGGCAAGAACGTCACCGCGGACAAGCGCACAGTGACTCTCGAGGTCGACCAGACCCGTGAGCTGCACGACCGGCAGGAGATCGAGGTCACGTGGTCCGGCGCGCATCCGTCCGACAACAAGGCGAGCGATCCCAACTCGATCGCCGGCGCGGACCAGGAGTACCCGATGGTGCTCCTCGAGTGCCGCGGGATCGACGCCAAAAGGGCCCCCGCAGCCAGCCGTATGTCCCCGGAGACCTGCTGGACGCAGACACCGACCGAGCGGTACTTCGCGTCCCCGAGCCTGTCGTTCCCGCCGTGGCGGGTCGATCGGTACGCCGACGCGGCCGACCGCAAGAAGGTGGTCGGCGCCCCCAAGCCGCTGCCGAGCAAGTGCTTCGCGTCGGGCTACCCGGAACACTGGCTGCACTTTATCGCGGTGAACGGTGCTGTGTACGACGGCGGCCCGCAGGGCGGCTGCGCCGGCATTGCCCCGGAGCAAACCCTGGCCGGCTCGACGGTCGCGCTGCCCGGAAACACCACCTACGCCTTCACCGGTGCGGACGGCACCGGCCAGGCCAAGTTCGCCGTCTGGACCGAGCTCACGAACGCGTCGCTGGGCTGCGGCCCGAGCGTGCCGTGTTCGCTCGTGGCAGTGCCTGTGGAGGGCATATCGTGCGACGTCGCGGCGGCCGGGCTGCCGTCAGTGGACCGACCCAAGGGCGACGCCGCGACCTCGGCCGCGGCGGCCTGCACGTCGAACGGGGGCCAGACGGTGCGCTCCCTCGCGGTCGCCGGAAGCCTCTGGTGGAGCGCGTCCAACTGGCGCAACCGGATCACCGTCCCGCTCCAGTTCGCGCCGCTCCCGGCCACCGAGTGCCGGGCGAGCTCCAATCCCGGCGTCGACATCTACGGCTCCGAACTGCTGACGGCCGCGACGTCGCAGTGGAGCTCGAAGTTCTGTGCGGACCCGAAGCTGTTCCCGATGACGCACGTGCAGACGGGTGAGACCCAGGCCCGCAGCCTGCTCCAGACCGGGAACACGAACGCCGCGTTCACCTCCCTCGGGCCGGACGGCGGCTGGGGTTCGCCGATCGTGAGCGCGCCGACCGCCATGACCGGCTTCGCCGTCGGATACGCGATCGACGATGCGCGCCAGCACGAGTACGCCGAGCTGAAGCTGACCCCTCGCCTGCTCGCGAAATTGCTGACCGAGTCGTACCCCGCGATCCAAGCCATCAAGAGCGGCTGGGCGACACCGCCCCCGCCGGGCTCGGGAGAAACCGACTACACCGCGCTGGCCGGCAACCCGCTCAACATCAGCAAGGATCCGGAGTTCATCGCGCTCAACCCCGGTATCACCCAGGGCGTCGGGAACACCTACGGCGCGGCCACGCTGTTGATGCTGTCCAGCGACTCGGACGTCGTCCATGCGCTCACGTCTTACATCAACGCCGACCCGGAGGCGCGCGCGTGGCTCGACGGCCAGCCCGACCCCTGGGGGATGGTCGTCAACCCGAACTACCGCGGCATCGCGTTGCCGGTCGACAACTGGCCGCTGCTCGACACCTACGAACCTCGCGAGATCTACAACGAGGGCAACCCCTGCCTGCAGCGCAACCCGGTGCCCTACCTCCCGCTCGTCGCGTCTCCGATGATCCGGCTGTCGCTGATCAGCCTGAACCTGCAGTACGCGATCCAGCAGTCCCAGGTCGTCTGTGCCGACGCCGCGACGAGCAATCCCAAGCTCGTTGCCAATGGCCCGGAGGCGATCGGCTTCCGCTTCATCATCGGTATTACGTCGCTGGCCGACGCCCAGCGCTACCGAATCGACACCGCGGCCTTGCAGACCCGGGTCGCAAGCGATGCGCCCAGCCAGTTCGCCGACGGGACGGGACGCACCTTCGTCGCACCGGCCGACGACAGCCTGCGCGCCGCGGCCGGGTTGCTGGCCGCGGATCGGACGAGCGGCATCTGGCGGCTGCCGTACGACAAGCTCGTCGGGGCCGACGGAAGTCAGACGGCCTACCCGGGCGCGATGCTGGTCAGCACCGCGATCCCCACCGAAGGCCTGCCCAAGGTCGACGCCGCGGACTACGCCACGTTCCTGAGCTTCGCGGCCGGCGCGGGTCAGACTCCGGGCGGTGGCGCCGGCGAGCTGCCGGCGGGGTACCTCCCGTTGACGAGCAGCAACGGCCTCGGCGCCGAGCAGCACTACACGCAGGTCGCCGCACAGTACGTCGCCGCGCAGAACGGAAAGGTGCCGGACCTGACGTCGCCCAAGGCCCTGCCCAGCCCGGTGGCCAGCAGCACGAGCCCGAGTCCGAGTCCGCGGACGCACACCACCTCGACCGCACCGGCCGACTCGACTGCCGCGTCGAGTGTCAACGCACCTGCACCGACCTCCGACGCGGCGAGCGCACCATCCGCACCCGGCACTTCGGCGGCCCCGTCGCCGAGCGGGTCGAGTCCGGCAGCCACCCCGGCCTCCTCCGCGGTGGCGGTCGGTGCCACGCAGGCGATCAACGCAGGCTTGATAGGCACGATCCTGCCGGTGCTCGCGCTGATCGGGCTCGCGGCCGGTCTCGGCGCGCCGGCGCTGCGTCGGTTCGCCCGCCGGAGGTCGCCACATGGCCACTAGCGACCTCGCGCGGCGACTCCGATTCGGGCCGTTCCCGAAGCTTCGGCGGGCCGCGCACCGAGGTGGCGGCGCCGGCCCTCGCGCGGCGGCCGCTCGCGTCGAGCTGTCGCCCGCGATTGCGGTGCTCCAGTGGGCGCTGGCCGCGATCAGCACACTGGCCATCTGGCTCGTGGCTTTCGCGCTCGTGTTCAGCCGACTGCAGGAGCATCGGGCGCAGCACACGTTGTACGCCGAGTTCCGCGAGAAGCTCGCGCTGCAGACGGCGCGCATCGGAGCGGATGCCAACGGCAATCCCATCCCGGTCGGCGAGCCGGTAGCCATCGTCAACTCCCCGGCCGGGCACCTCAGCAACCTTGTCGTCGTCGAGGGAACCGCGGCCGCCCAGACCCGCTCCGGCCCAGGACATCGGCGAGACAGCGTCCTGCCGGGGCAGGCGGGCGTCTCGGTCCTGTACGGGCGGTCGGTCATGTTCGGGGCACCGTTCGCAGGGATCACCCAGCTGCGGCCCGGCGACGAGATCTGGGCGGTGACCGGCCAGGGCCGCTTCCTCTACCACGTCACCGACGTGCGCCGGGCGGGCGACCCGCTGCCGCAGCCGCTTGCGGCCGGCGGCAGCCAACTCAGCCTCGTCACGTCCGACTCACCCGGCTGGCGCAGCGGCTGGGCGCCGACTGGGACTGTCTACGTCGACGCGACGCTGGTCGAGCCCCAGACCGCGGCACAGTCGCCGGGGCACGTCTCGGCCGTGCCGGACGAGGAGTCCAGCATGCACGGTGACACGTCGAGCCTGATCCCGACGATCTTCTGGCTGCAGGCGTTGCTGCTCGCGTCGCTCGGCATCGTGTGGGCTTGGCGGCGCTGGGGCGCCTGGCAGACCTGGATCGTCGCAACGATCGTCATGGTCGCGCTGCTCTGGGGTGCGAGCGGCTCGGCCGCTTTGTTACTGCCGAACCTGATCTGACCGTTTCACCGGTGTCCGGATCGGCGGCAACGCTGGCATCACGTTCATCCTCAGTTTACGGCCGAACACTCGGTCGGCCTCCTATCCGCACGAGAGTTCATGATCAGACGCGCCCGCAACAGAGCGGGTAGCGCACGAATCCTCGGAGGAGGGGGAAGTAGCGCATGCGCAGATCAACATGGCTCGGTCGCAGGTCGACGAGACTCGCACTCGCCGCTGCAGTGGCAGGCGGGCTCGGCCTGACGATGGCCAGCCCGGCTGTCGCGGATTACGCTCCGGCACCGCTCGATGTCGTCGGTGCGGGTTCGGACACCGTCCAGAACATCATGAACTTCACGGCAGACGGCAAGGGAGTCACGCCCGGATACAACACGACCGGCAACAAGTACAAGCTGGTCAGCCTGGATGCGACCGGTGACGCGAACGACCGCACCGTGTACGGAAATACCGGCGGCGCCGGCGGGCCGCTTCACCTGTCGGTCGTCTACCGCGCCGGTGCGTCGACCCAGCAGCGGGCGAACGGCTCCGGCTCGGGCGTAGCCGCACTGCTCGCCGACACCGGTACCCCGGAGACGATCAACTGGGTTCGGATGTCTCGGTACCCGAAGTCGACCGAGTTCACGACGGCCGACAACAACGGCTGGGGCGGCCTGCACGTCATCAAGATCGCCAACGACGACCTCGCCATGGCCCGTGCCGCGACCTCGGACGCCGTTCCGCTCACCATGGATCAGCTCGTGCACGTCTATCAGTGCGACGCCGGGTCCACCGACTGGCACGACCTCAACAACGCGGCTCCGGTGGGCAGCACGATCGTCCCAGAGGTCCCGCAGTCGGGCTCCGGCACCGGTGACAGCTTCCGGGCCGACCTGCAGGCGGCTAACGGCGGCACCGCTGTGACCCTCGGAAGCTGCGTCAAGATCACCGAGGAGAACGACCCCACGGCGATCACCAGCCCGCCGACCGGTCTCTCGCAGGACGCCATCCAGCCGATGTCCTCCGGCCGCGTCAACCTGTACAGCAGTGGCTACTTCCACAACCCGGGCGACGCGTTCCCGACTCCCAACTCGGTGAACCCGGGTGTGGAGCTCATGTACGGCGCCGGCGGCACTGCCCAGACCCCTGGAGCGTGCGTCAAGCCGACCGCGCCGGGCCAGCTGCTCACCTACTGCGACACCCGCGGCCTGTTCATTGCCTGGCGTGAGACGGACAGTGCGTCCACCACGGCGTGGCAGCCGGGCAGCACCAAGAACTGGGTGCAGACGCTGTTCTGGCGCCCGGCGGGCACGGGTACTCCGTACATCAAGACCGCCGGTGGCCAGGACGACATCTCGGCCGGCGGAGCGACGGCGACGTACGTGGACTGCGGCGTCGACCAGCCGACCTGCTAGCCGAACAGACAGCAGGAGGTCAGGGCATGAGACGCACGATCGGACTCTGCACGCTCGGTGCGGTGCTCGGCGTCGTCGCCCTGGTGTACGGCACGTCGCCGGCCGCGGCCGACGACGTGCCGTACACCGACTCCGCTCAGGTGGGTTACATCGGGTTCTGCGACGCGACCGGCCACAGCGTCGACAGCGGCAGCCTCGACGCGATTCCGTTCGTCGCCAAGGTCGTCAGCTCGGTGGCCGCCCCGGCGCCGTACAACGGACCGGGCCGGATCGCGTTCCTCGACGCGTACCAGCCGCGTGCGGGCCTCACGCCGCCCGAGTGGTCCGGCGAGCAGCTGATCGCCGTCTCGACCTACTCGACCCCGGCGCACCCGACGGTGGTCGGCACGAAGGGCGACATATCGCTGCGGCAGTTCATCGACGACTACCCACCCTCATGGGACGGGCTGGTGCAACTTCGGCTCTACCTGAAGACGCCGGACCGGCCTTACGACGCGCTGCACTACGCGGCTACCGACCTCGAGATCGACGGCGACAGCTGGCACGTCGCCCGCGGGGGCGGCGTCGCGTGCGATGCGGGCAAGGGGCGATCGCTGTCCGCCCAGCTCGCGCCGCAAGCCGCGGCCGGCAAGCTCAACTCGGCAGACAACCCCTCACCGGCCAGGGTGTCGGGACCGGCGCAAGCCGCCGCCACCGGTGCCCGGAACTCCACCCCGGCCGGCGGCTCGACCGGCACCCGACAGGCTCCGTCCGCAGTTGCCGGCGACGCGGCCGGCGGCTCGTCGTCGGGCGGCGGATCGTTCCCGCTCGGATACGCAGTGCTCGGTGGGCTCGTCGCGGTGCTGGCCGCAGCGTTGCTGGCTTCGCGATGGCGAGATCTGCGTTCCATGCTGTCGCGCCGAAGCGGCACGCGGGCCTGAACTCAGGACATTCCGTCCAGCCGTCCAAGAAACACAGGAAACCGGAGGCATACGCAGGATGAAGATCAAGTTCCGCGCCGCAGTCACAGGACTCAGCGCAATAGCACTGGCCGGCGCGGCGCTCGTCGTTGCCGCCGGCCCGGCCTCGGCGGCGGTACCACCCTACGAGCCGACGGCGTACAACCTGGGCCAGATCCAGTTCTACAACGTCGCCGGCCACAGGGTGACGGGCGGCAGCGTGGACGGCGACCCGTTCGCGGCGTACGCGGTTGCCACGAGCACCGACCCGCACACCAGCAACACGGCGGCCACGCTGTACGCGTACACACCGGTGAGCGGTCAGGACCCGCTGCTGTGGTCCGGCGAGCAACTGACGGCGGCTGAGACGTTCCCGGTTACCGACCCGGGCGCGCCCGCGGTGGTCAGGAACGCCGGTGCGCACCGTCCGGTCGTCACGGTGGGTACGACGGCAAACGGCGTGATCAATCTCGCCGGTTATATCGCTGACTTTCCGAACACCAACGCCGCGGGCAGCGGCTACGACAAGCTCTACCAGCTGCGCATCAGGACTGCCGGTAATGACCCGAAGTTCTGGGCTGCCGACATCAGCGTCACCGGCAGCACCTGGACGCTCGTGTACCCGACGGACAACTCGTCGATCACGATCAGCAAGTCGACGACGATCAGGTACGGCTCGGCGACGACGACCTCGACGGTCCTGAAGGACACGACGACCCACTCAGTGATCAAGTCCGCGCCGGTGAAGCTGTACAAGCGAGCGAATCCGCACAAGCGGTGGTCCTTCGTGGCCAACGCGAAGACGAACACCGCCGGCAAGGCCTCGAAGTCGGTCAAGCCGACCGCGCACACGCTCTACCAGTGGCGCTACGCGGGCGGCTCGACGCACGCCGCAGCGACGTCGCCGACCCAGACCGTTTCGGTGGCGCAGGTCGTGTCCGCGCACAGCACGAAGTCCAGGGTTGCGCGCCACGTCGCGTTCAAGATCTGGGGAACGGTCAAGCCTGCCTCGTCGCGCCAGGCCGTCCAGCTGCAACGGCTGTTCGGCAGGACCTGGCGGAAGATCGCGAGTGCGAAGATCAAGAGGCAGAAGCTGCCCAACGGCTCGAGGACGGTCGGCTTCGTCTTCACCGTCAAGCAGCGCACGAAGGGTACGTACAAGTACCGGGTCTACAAGCCGGCGACGTCGACGCTTGTCAAGGGCTACTCGCGCACGCTCACGGTCAAGGTCACCTAAGCCGACCCGACCCGACCTGACCCGAGTCGGGGAGGGTCACGGTCGGAGAACCCAAGCGCGGCCAGGGGCGCCACCCGATTCGGGTGGCGCCCCTGGTGTGTCCGCTGACTTGACACTGTGCAGATAACTCAGTAGGATTTGAGGCAATAGATGTTGAGGTGAATGCGAACCGGCCCAGCTGTGCGCACTCGGCCGCCCGTTGCGAAGGATCACCCGAGATGACAAGTACCTACCCGCGCCCTGAGATCACCCTCGACCAGCAACTCGCGCTCCGCACTGCCGCCACCCGGCTGTCGGACGACTTCGCCGGCATCTTCGGCGTCGAGACCATCGAGCGATTCCTGCACTCCTCCTACGACCAGTTCTCCGGCCGCGCCACGGTGGTGAACTTCCTGCCGCTGCTCGCCGAGCGATTCGCCCGCCAGCGGCTGAACGCGCTTGCCCGGGTCGAGGGCCGGCACGTGGACGGCAGGCCCACGGTGCTGTTCCTGTGCACGCACAACGCCGGGCGCTCGCAGATGGCCCTGGGCTTCTTCGAGCACTACGCCGGAGACGCCGCGGTGGCGTGGTCCGGTGGCTCCGAGCCCGGCGAGCAGATCAACCCCGCCGCGGTCGGTGCCATGCGCGAGCGGGACATCGACATTTCCGGCGAGTACCCCAAACCGTGGACGGACGAGATCGTGCGGGCCGCCGACATCGTCATAACGATGGGGTGCGGCGACGCCTGCCCGATCTTCCCCGGGAAGCGTTACGAGGAATGGGAGCTAGAGGATCCGAACGGCCTCGACGTCGCCGCGGTGCGTCCCATCCGCGACGAGATCGAACGACGCGTCCTCTCGCTGCTCGACCAACTCGAGGTGTCGGTCCGCGTCGGCTGAGGGAGCATTTCCGAGCGCGAGCGGCGCCGTTCGCTGGCAGCGAAACCGCGGGGCCAGGGAGCATTCCGGGCCCCGTCGTCGTTAGGCAGGTGTGTACCGCCCGCACCGTGCCGGGCGGGCGCGACATCGGCCGGCCGATCGAGACGAGATCTGTCCTTCACCTGACCGGACTACAGTCGATGTCTGTACGTACTGGGGCGCGGAAGGAGCTGCCTGATGTTCGAACGGTTCACTGACCGCGCACGACGCGTTGTTGTCCTGGCTCAAGAAGAAGCCCGGATGCTCAATCACAACTACATCGGCACCGAGCACATCCTGCTCGGGCTGATCCACGAGGGCGAAGGTGTCGCCGCCAAGGCGCTCGAGTCGCTCGGCATCTCCCTCGACGCCGTGCGCCAGCAGGTCGAGGAGATCATCGGCCAGGGTCAGCAGGCCCCGAGCGGGCACATCCCGTTCACGCCGCGGGCCAAGAAGGTTCTCGAGCTGAGCCTGCGCGAGGCGCTGCAGCTCGGCCACAACTACATCGGCACCGAGCACATCCTGCTGGGCCTGATCCGCGAGGGCGAGGGCGTCGCCGCCCAGGTCCTCGTGAAGCTCGGCGCCGACCTCAACAAGGTCCGGCAGCAGGTGATCCAGCTGCTCAACGGCTACCAGAGCAAGGAGCCGGCCGGCACCGCGTCCGAGTCGGCCCCGTCCACCTCTCTCGTCCTCGACCAGTTCGGCAGAAACCTCACCCAGTCGGCCAGGGAAGGCAAGCTCGACCCGGTCATCGGCCGAGAGAAGGAGATCGAGCGCCTCATGCAGGTGCTCAGCCGGCGCACCAAGAACAACCCGGTGCTGATCGGCGAGCCCGGCGTCGGCAAGACCGCGGTCGTCGAGGGCCTGGCCCAGTCGATCGTCAAGGGCGAGGTCCCCGAGACGCTGAAGGACAAGCAGCTCTACACCCTCGACCTCGGCTCGCTGGTCGCCGGCTCCCGCTACCGCGGTGACTTCGAAGAGCGCCTGAAGAAGGTGCTCAAGGAGATCCGTACCCGCGGCGACATCATCATGTTCATCGACGAGATCCACACCCTCGTCGGCGCCGGTGCCGCCGAGGGCGCGATCGACGCCGCGTCCATCCTCAAGCCGATGCTGGCCCGCGGTGAGCTGCAGACGATCGGCGC
Organism: uncultured Actinomycetota bacterium; assembly: GCA_963797455.1. Taxonomy (GTDB): domain Bacteria; phylum Actinomycetota; class Actinomycetes; order Mycobacteriales; family Jatrophihabitantaceae; genus Jatrophihabitans. The sequence continues at coordinate 610,312 of CAWCPK010000006.1, forward strand.
CACCACCCTCGACGAGTACCGCAAGTACCTCGAGAAGGACGCCGCCCTCGAACGCCGCTTCCAGCCCGTCCAGGTGGGCGAGCCGACGGTGGCACACACCATCGAGATCCTGAAGGGCCTGCGCGACCGCTACGAGGCGCACCACCGCGTCTCGATCACCGACGCCGCGCTCGTCGCCGCCGCCGGGCTCGCCGACCGCTACATCAGCGACCGGTTCCTGCCCGACAAGGCGATCGACCTCATCGACGAGGCCGGCTCGCGCATGCGCATCCGCCGGATGACCGCGCCGCCGGATCTCCGGGAATTCGACGAGCGGATCGCCGACGTCCGTCGCGAGAAGGAGTCCGCGATCGACGCGCAGGACTTCGAGAAGGCCGCGTCGTTGCGCGACAAGGAGAAGACGCTGCTCGGCGACAAGGCCAAGCGCGAGCAGGAGTGGAAGGCCGGCGACCTCGACGTCGTGGCCGAGGTCGACGACGAGCAGATTGCAGAGGTCCTCGCCACCTGGACGGGCATCCCGGTCTTCAAGTTGACCGAGGAGGAGACGGCGCGGCTGCTGCGCATGGAGGACGAGCTGCACAAGCGGGTCGTCGGCCAGGAACAGGCGATCAAGTCGGTCTCGCAGGCCATCCGGCGCACCCGCGCCGGCCTGAAGGACCCGAAGCGGCCCGGTGGCTCGTTCATCTTTGCCGGCCCGTCGGGCATCGGTAAGACCGAGCTCGCGCGTACCCTCGCAGAGTTCCTCTTCGGTGACGAGGATTCGCTGATCCAGATCGACATGTCCGAGTTCCACGACCGGTACACCGTGTCGCGGCTCGTCGGTGCCCCGCCCGGCTACGTCGGCTACGACGAGGGCGGCCAGCTCACCGAGAAGGTGCGCCGCAAGCCGTTCAGCGTGGTGCTCTTCGACGAGATCGAGAAGGCGCACGCCGACGTGTTCAACACGCTGCTGCAGGTGCTCGAGGACGGCCGGCTCACCGACGGGCAGGGCCGCGTCGTGGACTTCAAGAACACCGTGCTGATCATGACGACCAACCTCGGCACGAAGGACGTCTCGAAGGCGGTCAACCTGGGCTTCCAGGCGTCCAATGACGAGCAGAGCAACTACGAGCGGATGAAGATCAAGGTCAACGACGAGCTCAAGCAGCACTTCCGCCCGGAGTTCCTGAACCGCATCGACGACATCATCGTGTTCCACCAGCTGACCGAGGACGAAATCGTCAAGATCGTCGACATCATGTTGTCGCGCCTCGACGTCCAGATGCGCAACAAGGACATGGCTCTCGAGCTCACTACGGCGGCCAAGGCACTGCTGGCCAAGAAGGGCTACGACCCGGTGCTGGGTGCCCGGCCGCTGCGCCGCACGATCCAGCGCGAGATCGAGGACCCGCTGTCGGAGAAGATCCTGTTCGGCGAGCTGGCGCCCGGCCAGATCGTGGTCATCGACACCGAGCTCGAGGACCCGCTGAAGAAGGACAGCACGAAGGAGCGGTTCAACTTCCGCGGCGAGCCCAAGCCGACGGCGGCGGCGCTGGCGCTCGACGTCGACGTCGACGTCCCGCCGGCCGGGATCACCGCCGAGTAGCAACTGCGTGAATACCCCCTGCGCCACGCCCAGGTGTGGCGCAGGGGGTATTCAGCGTTAAGCGGGCAGCGCGTAGCGGCCGTCCGGCAGCGGGTCGACGAGCCCGTCGGCCACCAGGCTGTCGAGCGCCCGGTCACGCTGGCCGGCGTCGCGCCAGACGACGTCGAGCGCGGCCTTGCCGACCGGGGCCGGTGAGTCGCGCAGCACCGCCATCAGCAGGCCGCGCACCTGCCGGTCGGTGCCGGTGAACCGCTGTGGACGAACCGTCGGCCCGGTGTAGGCGGGGGCGCCGGCGCGCAGCCAGGCGCACCGGTCGGCGATCGGGCATTGCGCGCAGTGCGGGGCGCGGGCGACGCACACCAGCGCGCCGAGCTCTATCAGCGCGACGCTGAACCGGGCGGCTTCGGACGGCGCCTCGGGCAGCAGCGCCGCCACCGCCGCGAGGTCGCGCGCCGTGGCCGGCGGTCCCGCCTCGCCGACGCCCTCGACGGCGCGGGCCACGACCCGGCGCACGTTCGTGTCGACGACCGGGACGCGTCGGCCGAACGCGAAGGCCGCGACAGCGCGGGCGGTGTAGGTGCCGACGCCGGGCAGCGACTCCAACTCGGTCACCTCGGAGGGCAGCTCGCCGGCGTAGCGGTCCCGGATCGCGCGCGCGCACTCGTGCAGCCGCAGCGCGCGGCGCGGGTAGCCCAGTCGGCCCCACACCCGCACCGCCTCGCCCAGCGGGTCCGCGGCCAGCGCGGACGGAGTCGGCCAGCGGGCCAGCCAGGCGGCGTACCCGGGCAGCACCCGGGCGACCGGGGTCTGCTGGAGCATGACCTCGCTCACCAGCACGGCCCAGGGCGAAACGCCCGGCTCGCGCCACGGCAAGTCCCGGGCGTTGCGCGCGTACCAGCCGAGGACGGGCGGCACCAAAGACGGCATCGGCGGCATCCTCGCACGCCCGCCCCGGTGCCCGTCCCGCGCGTCGGAGCCGGGCCGGAATCGGCAGACGCTAGCGTGACGGGGACATGTTTCATCCCGTTGGATCGCAGCCGCCGTCGGTGTATTGGCGCCGCCGCCTCGTCCTGCTGGGGTCGCTCGGGCTGCTGCTGATCCTGCTGGTCCTGACGGCCAAGATCGCCACTTCGGACGGCAGCAAGAACGCGGGCGCGGGAGGCGGGACGACCGGGGCGGTCACCACCCCGATCGGGTCGCCGTCGCACTCGCCGTCGCACTCGCACACCAGCCGTGCGCCGAGCACGCCGCGAACCTCGTCGTCGAAGTCCTCGTCGGCCGCGCCGGCACCCTGCGCGCAGAAGGATCTCGCCGTGGTCGCGGTCACCACCCAGCCCACGTATCACGTCGGCGACCAGCCGGTGCTCGAGCTGCAGGTGACCAACACCGGCGCGCGGCCGTGTGTGCAGGATCTCGCCGACAGCCAGATCGAACTGCGCGTCTACAACGGCGAGTCCCGGGTGTGGGGCAGTCACGACTGCCAGATCGAGCCGGGAACCAACGACCGGATGCTCGACGTCGATACGCCGGTGCGGGTGGCGATCACCTGGTCGGGGCTGACGTCCCAGCCGCACTGCGCCGGGACCCGGCAGCGCGTCGGCGCCGGGACCTACACGCTTTACGCCCTGCTGTCCGGACACACCGGGAGAGCAACCCAATTCACGATCAGTTGAGCTCGCCGCAAGTGTTGGTCGGCGGCGGGTAACTGCCCAACGCACCCGGTGTCCGATGATGCGCCTCGTCTCTGTTTGCGATCTTGATGGTGTGCGACCTGCTCAGCTGAACCACCCGTGCTCGCGGGACGGTGGTGGGTCCCGTTCTGTATTACGCGCGTCATGCTTATCCGGTTAGGTCAGGTAGCTTGGGCAAATGCCGCGTCCTGACTTCCCCCGGACGGTCGTTGAGTTCCAGCGCTGGTTTCCCGACGACGAGGCCTGCACGCAGTACCTGTTCGAGTCGCGTTGGCCGGACGGCTTCCGCTGTCCGCGGTGCGGACATGAGCACGCTTGGCCGGTGACCAAGCGCCGGGTGTTGTGGGAGTGCGCGGCCTGTCATCGGCAGACGTCGCTGACCGCGGGCACGGTGCTGCACAAGACGCGCACGCCGCTGCATCTGTGGTTCTGGGCGGCCTACCTGATGAGCACCCCAACGCCGGGGGTGTCGGCGCTGCAGCTGCAACGCCAGCTCGGGCTGAGTCGCTATGAGGCGACCTGGTGATGCTGCACAAGCTGCGCCGGGCGATGGTCGACCCCGAACGCGATCCGCTGAGCGGCGAGGTCGAAGTCGACGAGTGCTACATCGGCGGGCCCGAAGCCGGCCTGCGCGGCGGACGCCAACATGGCGACAAAGCCCTGGTCGTAGTGGCCGTAGAGGTCCGGGGCACCGCCAGCGGCCGGGTGCGGCTGGCCGTCGTTCCCGACGCCTCCGGCCCCACCCTGACCGGCTCGTCCGCGCCAACATCACCGCCGGCGCGATCGTGCACACTGACGGCTTCCGCGGCTACCGACCGCTGCCCAACCACGGTTACCAGCATCGCCCGCACAGCCAACTTGCCGCTCGCGCCGCCGGTGCGGACATTGACGAGATCCTGCCCCGCGTGCTCCGGGTGATCTCCAACCTCAAGAGCTGGCTGCGAGGCACCCGCCGCGGCGTGTCCGGTGAACACCTACAGGTGTACCTGGACGAGTACGCCTTCCGGTTCAACCGCCGCCGCGCCCCGATGGCCGCCTTCCAGACCCTGCTCGGCTTACAGCCCAACAGCCGCCAACCACCTACCGGCAGATCGTCGCCAGACCCGAGCCCTTCCCAGCTCACCTGATCTAACCGGATAAGCATGACGCGCGTAGTACAGAACCGAGAGGGCTGCTCTGTGCCTGCGCGGAGGCAAGCCAAGCGAGCAGACCCGCCGGCGACCCGTGGACAGCAGATCAAACGCACGATCCTGCCGCCGAATACCCGCGGCTGCGCAACCGAGTGCGATCGTGTGCAGCGTCCCGCGCTCGAACGCTCGAGCGCAGATATCCGCACAAGATCGGGTGCGAGCCGTGCGGTGCGGTCCGGGTCGGCGATCCCGCCGCGGTGCCGAGCGAGCAATCCGGCGCGGCCGCGGTCTGCTCGCGGGAGAGGTCCGCAAAGTACTGCCCGGTGAACGCGGCCCCGAGTGGGGTCATCAACCCATGTCACGTTCGAGACCGCGACCCGCGCGGCGAAATGGCTGGGCCGCGCCTCTACGGTGGACGGATGGCGCCGGTCAAACAGATCCAAGTCACCTTCGACTGCGCAGAGCCTGAGCGCGTCGCTCGTTTCTGGTGCGAGGTGGTGGGGTACGTCGTACCGCCGCCACCGGAGGGGTTTGCGACTTGGGACGATTTCGATCGCGCGCTGCCGCCTGAGCATCAGGGTGCAGCGTTCGCTTGCATCGATCCCTCAGGTGTGGGCCCGCGACTGTTCTTCCAACGCGTTCCCGAAGGCAAGGTCGTCAAGAATCGGCTGCATCTCGACGTACGGGTCGGCACCGGGCTCGTGGGTGAACAGCGCCTGGCCGCGCTCGAGGCCGAATGCGCGCGACTGGTCGCGCTCGGCGCGCTACGCGTGCGGCTACTGCCGGCCGATGACGAAAACGAGTCGTGCCTCGTGATGCAGGACATCGAAGGCAACGAGTTCTGTCTCGACTGAGTGGCCGCGAAGCTAGACATGTCGTCGGACTTCCCGCGCCACCTGTGCCGGTTCATTCCGATACGGGGACGCACTCGGCAAGCAGGTTGACGATGTCGCGCCAGGCCCGCTCGGCGTGTAGCGGGTGATAGCCGACGCCTGGCAGCACCGTTTGATCGGCTCGGGTCGGCGGATGGTGGAAGGCGTGCAGGGCGCCGCCGTAGACCACGATGCGCCAGTCGACCCTCGCGGCCTGCATCTCCGCGGCGAAGGCGTCGCGTTGCTGGGCCGCCACGATCGGATCTTCTGACCCGACCCCGGCCCACACCGGACAGCGGATACGCGCCGCCTCGCCCGGCCGGCCGGTAGTCATCGCGTTGATCGTTCCTATCGCGCGCAGCTCGGCGCCAGCGCGGCCCAGTTCGAGAACGATCGCGCCGCCGGTCCCGTAGCCGATGGCAGCCACCCGATCGGCCTCGACCCGATCTTGGGCACCCAGCACCGCCAGCGCCGCGTGGCCGATGTCCCGCATCCGGTCGGGGTCGGCGAGCAGCGGGGTGACGCGCGCGAGCATCTGACTGGGGTCGGTGAACCAACGCCCTCCGTGCAGGTCAAAGGCCAGCGCCACGTATCCGAGCTCGGCGAGGGCATCGGCTCGGCGGCGCTGAAAGTCGTTCAGCCCCGGCCCTTCCGGCCCGATCAGGACCGCAGGCCGCCGATCATCACCGGCAGGGAGCGCAAGGTGCCCGACCATCGTCAGGCCGTCGGCCAGGTATTCGACCGTACGCGTCGAGACCGTCGTCATGAGGCCAGAGATTAGTGATCACCAAGACCTGCCGGGGCGGTGTTCACCGCCGGCAGAACGACGATGCAAGGCCGAGGCCCAGCAGGCAGCACCGAAGGGGACCGCAATCTGCAGCGAGTCCGCGCGGCGTAGTCCGGCTATCGCGACCATGGGGACGGGGTCGGGACATGTTCGGGACGGCGCAGAATCGCGCCTCGGATGGCTCCGGCGCGTCTAGGACGTCCTCGCTCGCCCCGACCCGACACCGTACGAGATGCCGGCCGTTTGGGCGCCCTGATCAACACTTCCTGCCGATGCCCCGATCAGCTGACCTCCCTTGTGGTTTCAGAATCCGATGGCTTCGCGGAGCAGCAGGACGGTGCCGCGCCCGGGCTCGAGTTCTGCGTTGAGGATGAGCAGGCGGTTGATGGCACTTGGCTGCCCGTAGATCTTCATGGCGCGGTCGTTTTCCAGCGGGAGGCAGTGGTTTTCGACGCGGCGCAGTGCGGTGCTCAGGTCGGGCACCACCTTCTGCGCCCCGACGATCCAGATGGCGCGGGCGGCGCCGAAGGCGTATCCGGGTAGTTGGCTTCCGGTGGCCGAAGCGATCACGAGGGAGCCGGTCTCGGTGACTGCGTGGACGCTGCCCACGATGACGCCGGGGCTGGCGAGCAGCCGCCGGATCTCGTCCAGCTGGGTGGCGCGGTCCATGGCCATGCTGCGTGGCCCGATGGCGTCGTAGCGCCCGCTGCCGTTGATGTCCTCGTGGATGCCGGACAGGCGGAGGGTCTCGCTGGCCGGGGCGTACACGCTCGCGCCCTCGGGTATCAGATCTTTGATGCGGGTACGCGCTGTTGCGGCGTCGTCGAGAATTTCGACGGCGAAATTTCCTGCCGTCAGCGCGGCGGCCGCCCGCTCCAGGCGCTGCGCGGCCGCCGGGTCGGTGAACGACGACGTCGGCATCGGGGTGGTGGTCATGGTGCCTCCTGGGCTGCGTGCTGGATGGTGTCTTCGGCTCAGCACTACGACAAGACAACCCGCCGGAATGTGACGCGACGCGCCGAACTCACTTCCCGTGCGTCGAAGCGAAGTGGCAGAGACGGGGCGGGTCAGTTGAAGCGGTCGATGATCGACACCTCGGCCAGCCGCGAGATGCCTTCGCGAACAGCCCGGGCCCGGGTCTCGCCGACGCCCTCGACCACCTGCAGGTCCTCGACCGACGCGGCGAGCAGCTTCTGCAGGCCACCGAAGTGCTCGACCACCCGGTCGAGGATCGTCGGCGGGATGCGCGGCACCCGGGCCAGCAGCCGGTACCCGCGCGGGCTGACCGCGCTCTCCTGCGACTCCGGCGTGCCAGGCAGCCCCATCGCGCGCGAAACCTGGGTGAGGTCGAGCAGGTCGACGGCCGACAACTCCGACATGTCGCGCAACACGGCCTCGGCGGGCCGGGACCGCCGCCCGGGCGGCATGTAGTCGCGCACGATCAGCTCGCGGTCGGCGTCGACGCCGGCCATCAGCTCGTCCAGCTGCAGCGCGAGCAGCCGTCCGTCGGTGCCCAGCTCCACGACCTGGCCGGTGACCTCGTCGGCGATCCGCCGCACCATCTCGAGCCGCTGCGCCACCGCCGCGACGTCGCGCACCGTGACGAGGTCCTCGATCTCGAGCGCGGACAGCGCCTGCGACACCTCGTCGAGGCGGGTCTTGTACCGCTCCAACGTCGCGATGGCCTGGTTGGCGCGGGAGAGCAGCTCGCTGGTGCTCTCGAGGACGTAGCGGCCCTCGCCGATGTAGAGGCTGACGATGCGCATCGACTGGGACACCGAGATCACCGGGAACCCGGTCTGCTGCGCGACCCGCTGGGCGGTGCGGTGCCGGGTGCCGGACTCCTCGGTGGGGATCGCCGGGTCGGGCATGAGGTGCGTGGCGGCCCGCGCGATACGCAACCCGTCGGTGCTCAGCACGACCGCACCGTCCATCTTGCACAGCTCGCGCAGCCGGGTGGCGGAGAAGTCGACGTCCAGCGGGAAGCCGCCCGTGCACAACCCCTCGACGACGCGGTCCCAGCCGATGACGATCAGCCCGCCGGTGTTGCCGCGCAGGATCCGCTCCAGGCCGTCGCGCAGCGAAGTGCCGGGCGCGACCGTGGCGAGGACGCCGCGCAGCGTCTCGTCGCGTTCGGTCGTGGCCACGTCGGCTCCCCTTGCTGGACGGGTCGGCGCCGCTCAGTCTATGTACGGACCTGTGAATTTCACCGGACGGACGACAAACCGGCCCGCCGCATCGCCGCGATCGCCTCGCCCAGATTGCCCACCTCGACGAGCGTCGCGGCCGTCCGCCGGCCGGCCAGCCGGGCCCGGCTGCCGTTCGGCACGAGCAGCCGGCCGAAGCCGAGCCGCGTCGCCTCGGCCACCCGTTCGGCGAACATCGGGACGGGTCGGACGTCGCCGGACAGCGCCACCTCGCCGATGGCGATCAGATCGAGGGGCACGGGCTGGCCCTGCGCAGCGCTGATCACCGCGAGGCAGACCGCGAGGTCGGTGCTCGGGTCCGAGACGCGCATGCCGGCGACCGTGGCCAGGAAGACGTCCTTGTCGTAGAGCCGCAACTTCGCGGCCCGCTCGCTGACCGCGATGAGCATGGCCGCGCGGGCCGTGTCGAGGCCGGAGACGCCGCGCCGCGGGTTCGGGTTGGTCGTGGCCGCGACCAGCGACTGGATCTCTGCGGTGAGCGCTCGCTGGCCCTCGATGGTGACGGCGACGCAGGTGCCCGGCACCGGGGTGTCGCGGTGCTCGCGGAACAGGCTGCTCGGGTCGATGACCTCGCGCAGGCCGCCGTCCGTCTGCTCGAACGCCGCGACCTCGAGCGAGCCGAACCGGTTCTTGACGGTGCGCAGCACGCGCAGCGCCGTGTGCTTGTCTCCATCGAGGCTGAGCGTGGTGTCGACGATGTGCTCGAGCGCGCGCGGGCCGGCGACCGTGGAGTCCTTGGTGACCTGCCCGATCAGGATCATCGGGATGCCGGTGGACTTGGCGACCCGGGTGAGGACCTGCGCGACCTCCATGGTCTGTGTCACGCCGCCGGCCCGGCCGTCGACGTCGCTGGATGCGATGGTCTGTACGGAGTCGATGATCACCAGCGCGATGTCGGGACTGTGCGCGTTGACGTGCCCGATCACGGTGCCGAGGTCGGTGTCGTCGGTGAGCAGCAGGTGCGGGCTCTCGGCGCCGATCCGGTGCGCGCGGACGCCGATCTGCTCCACGGACTCCTCGCCCGACACGTACAGCACCGGGCGGCCGGTGCGTCGCGCGAGCGAGTCGGCGACCGCGAGCAGCAGGGTGCTCTTACCCGACCCGGGCGGCCCGCTGCACAGGCACACCTGTCCGGCGACGAGCCCGCCGCCGAGCACCCGGTCGAACTCGCCGATACCGGTGCTCATGCGCCGCACCGGGGCGCCGGCGACGACCTCGCTGACCCGCCGGGCCGGGCGGCTGGGCGCGCTCGCGCCGGCGCTCGATCGCAGCCCGGGGGTGGCCGGCGGGCGAGCCTGCTCGACGACGGTGGCGAACTCGCCGCACTTGGGACAGCGCCCGTACCAGCGCCCCGGGGCGGCTCCGCACGCCTCGCACCTGTAGACCGTCGAGATCTTGGCCATCAGTCAGGCCGAGGCTGCGGCGGTTTGGGTGCGCACGCGCCGAACGTAGCGCCTGGCACCGACAGGCCGTGTGAGGCTCAGCCTGCGATGCTCGACGACGGTACGGGGAGCACCGACGTGTACGCCGACCGGGACAGCGCGATCGGCACGGCGAGCGTCACGCTGCCGGCGTTCTCGAACTGGAAGGTCAGCGGGATCGTCGCGCCGGGGTAGAGGGGCTTGGTCGTGTGGGTGAGCAGCAGCGCGCCCTTGGACTCGGGTGTGCCCCACGACGTCCGGGAGCCGGCGTCGATCGCGATCGACTGTGCCGGCGTGGGCAACGGGATCGTCGTGCCCGACGGGTTCGCTCGGCCCGACCTCGTCTTGGACGGCGATGCTGACGGGGACGAGTGGGCCTCGATGACGGCGCTGGCGTCGCTCGTCGTGGCGAACGAGCCCCAATCGGTGACGGCCGGCGAGGAGATCGAGATCAGCCGGTCCCCCCGGGTCCCGTTGTTCACGAGGACGAGCTTGACCGCGAGGTCGCTGCCGACCGGGTAGTACGCGGTGGTGCCGGAGGGCGCCTCGATGGCGATGCCGCGCAGGTTGATCGACCCCACCGAGCCGTTCGCGCCGTCGAGGGACGGCAGCTGCTCGGCCGTGCTCGCGTGCTGACCGGCGGCGCAGGCCGAGGTCAGCAGCGCGACGAAAGCAGTCACCGCAATGCCGAGACGACGCACGGTCACCGGGTGTGCAAACACGAGCGACTCCTTGCGGACGGCGGGCGCTGCGCGGCCCCGACGGGCGATTCCGGTGTCGCCGTCACGGGGGTTGATAGGCGACCGGGAGACAGCCTAGCGAGCGCCTGTCGCGGGCTCCCGTCCGGCCCGATATCGCCCGTGCGTAGGGGCTTATAAGCCCGCGTCGGCGCCATGGCAAATCGACTCGCCGTCCGTTTGGGCACTGTGCTGCGTGTTACCCTAGAGGGAGCGTTCTGCAAATAAAGGGGTCTTCACAACATGACTTTCAAGGTCGGCGAGACCGTTGTCTACCCGCACCACGGTGCCGCACTGATCGAGGCGATCGAAGAGCGACTACTCAAGGGAGTGAAGAAGACCTACCTCCGGTTGAAGGTCGCTCAGGGAGACTTGACGGTTCTGGTCCCGGCCGAGAATGCCGAGGTCGTCGGGGTTCGCGACGTCGTCGGCCAGGAGGGCCTCGACAAGGTTTTCGAGGTGCTGCGCGCGCCGCACACCGAGGAGCCCACCAACTGGTCGCGGCGCTACAAGGCCAACGGCGAGAAGCTCGCCTCCGGCGACGTCAACAAGGTGGCCGAGGTCGTGCGCGATCTCTGGCGCCGAGACCGCGACCGCGGGCTGTCCGCAGGTGAGAAGCGGATGCTCGCCAAGGCGCGGCAGATCCTGATCAGCGAGCTCGCACTCGCCGAGGGCACGAACGAGGACAAGGCCGAGGTCGTCCTCGACGAGGTGCTCGGCGAGGCCGTGGCGTAGAACTGCACACCTTCCGCGACGATGGCGGCGACCAGTCCTTCGACTGTCGCCGCCATTCTCGTTGCTGCAGGTGCCGGGCAGCGGCTCGGCGCCGACCGGCCCAAGGCGTTCGTCCAGGTCGCCGGCACGACGCTGCTCGAGTACGCGTTCACCCGGTTCGCCGCGCATCCCGCTGTCGACGTCGTGGTTGTCGTGGCCCCGCGCAGACACGTCCAGCAGGCCGTCCGGCTCACCCGTGCCCCGATCGTCGTCGGTGGCGACACCCGGCAGGCGTCGGTCGCCGCCGGTTTGGCGGCCCTTGCACCAGAGGCCGAGTTCGTCCTCGTCCACGACGTCGCGCGGCCGTTCGTCCCTGACCGGGTCATCGACGAGGTCGTCGTCGCGCTGCGGGCCGGCGCGGTCGCCGTCGTGCCCGTCGTGGCGATCCACGACACCGTCCGGCGCGTCGAGCCGGACGGCACCCTCGACGGCGTCGTCGACCGGTCGACGTTGGCGGCTGTCCAGACCCCGCAGGGTTTCCGGCGCGACGTGCTCGTCGCCGCACACGAGAGATCGGCCGGACTGACAGCCACTGACGACGCCGCGCTCGTCGAGGCGCTGGGCGCGCAGATCGTCGCGGTGGCCGGCGCGGACGAGGCGTTCAAGATCACCACCGCCGCCGACCTCGCGCGGGCCGAGGCAATCTGTCTAGGCTCTGCCTCGCAGCCGCCCGTCCCCGGAGGTACCCGATGATCGTCAGCACCATGCAGGACGACTTCCAGCTCACCGTCTCGGCGATCCTCGAGCACGGCACCCGGGTGTACGGCGGCAGCGAGGTCGTCACCTGGCAGGGCGACGGCGGCCGGCGGGCCACGTTCGCCGATGTCGGGGCCAACGCACAGCGGCTGGCGGGCGCGCTGGCGAGCCTCGGCGTCCAACGCGGTGATCGGGTGGCGACGCTGTGCTGGAACTCGCAGGAGCACCTCGAGGCCTACTTCGCGGTGCCGTCCATGGGTGCGGTGCTGCACACGCTGAACCTGCGGCTGCCGCCCGGGCAGCTCGCGCACATCATCAACCACGCCGAGGACAGGATCGTCGTCCTCGACGCGACGCTGCTGCCGCTCATGGCCGCCGTCGCGTCCCAGCTCAAGACGGTGGAGGCCTACGTCGTCATCGGCACCGGCGACGCGTCCGTCCTCGGCGGGGACGTGCCGGTGCACTCCTACGCCGAGCTGCTCGCCGCGGCGCCCGCGACCTACGACTGGCCCGAGCTGGACGAGAAGCTGCCCGCGTCGATGTGTTACACGAGCGGCACGACCGGCGACCCGAAGGGCGTCGTGTACTCGCACCGCTCCACCTACCTGCACGCGCTGGCGACGTTGGCGACGACGGTGACGGGCGCCAACGAGCGCGACCGGGCGCTGGTGGTCGTGCCGATGTTCCATGTCAACGCGTGGGGGATCCCGTACTCGTCCTTCCTGTCCGGTGCCTCGATGCTGATGCCCGGTCCGCACATGAGCCCGGCCGCGCTGTGTGACATCACCGAGGCCGAGCGCGCGACGCTGATCGCAGCCGTCCCGACGTTGTGGGCGGGCATCCTGCAGGTCGGCCAGCAGCGAACGCTCGACCTGTCGTCGGTGCGGATCGGGACGTCCGGCGGGGCGGCGATCCCGCGCTCGCTGATGGCGGCCTTCGAGCAGCAGTACGGGCTGCGCGTCATCCAGGGCTGGGGGATGACCGAGACGTCCCCGATCGGTGGGATGGCGCACCCGCCGGCCGACGTCGAACTCGGCGCGGCCGAGGAGCTGGACTGGCGGATGAAGTCCGGCAGGCTGATCGCCGGCGTGCAGATGCGCATCGTCGGCGACGACGGCTCGGTGCTGCCGTGGGACGGCGAGGCGGTCGGCGAGATCGAGGTGCGCGGTCCGTGGATCACCGCCGGCTACCACCTCGACGCCGCGCCGGAGAAGTTCCACGACGGCTGGCTGCGCACCGGTGACATCGGCACGATCGACGCGCGCGGGTTCTTTCAGATCACCGACCGCTCCAAGGACGTGATCAAGTCCGGCGGCGAGTGGATCTCGTCCGTCGAGCTGGAGAACCTGCTGGCCGCGTCGCCGGACGTCCTCGAGGCGGCCGTCATCGGGATCCCCGACGACAAGTGGACGGAGCGGCCGCTCGCCTGCATTGTGCCGCGCAGTTCCGGGGTCGACCCGAAGTCGCTCGCGGCGTTCCTCGACGGCAAGGTGGCCGGCTGGCAGGTGCCGGAGAACTGGACGTTCATCGACGAGGTGCCCAAGACCAGCGTCGGCAAGTTCGACAAGAAGGTGCTGCGCGCGCGATTCGCGTCCGGCGACCTCGACATCGCGCGCACGAAGGCTCCCGGCGAGAAGTGAGCGAGGTCCGCACCGGCATCGGGGTGGACGTGCACCCGATCGAGGCGGGACGGGACTGCTGGCTGGCCGGCCTGCTGTGGCCGGGGGTGGACGGCTGCTCCGGGCACTCGGACGGTGACGTCGCAGCGCACGCTGCGTGCGACGCGCTGCTGTCGGCGGCCGGAATGGGCGACCTCGGCGCGGTGTTCGGCACGTCCGATCCGAAGTGGGCCGGCGCGTCCGGTGTGTCACTGCTGCGTGAGGTGGCGCGGCTGCTCGCCGATTCGGGCTGGACGATCGGCAACGTCGCGGTGCAGGTCGTGGGTACGTCGCCGCGCGTCGGGCCGCGCCGGGCGGAGGCGCAGGTTGCGCTCGGCGTCGCGGTCGGCGCACCCGTGTCGCTGGCAGCCACCACGACCGACGGGCTGGGGCTGACCGGCCGCGACGAGGGTCGCGCGGCCATCGCCACCGCGCTGCTCACCCGCTGACCCCTCCCGAGTTGTCCCGGCTTCGTCCGGCTATGTGCGGAGGAAGCCGGGACAACTCGACAGGGGTTAGGCACTGAACGCCTCGTCCAGGGCTTGCGCCAGGTCGGCCCAGAGGTCATCCACGTGCTCGATGCCGACGGAGAACCGCAGCAGCGTCGGCGGGGTGCCGAACGCGGCGTCGACGTCGTGCCGCGCGCGGCGCTCGATCAGCGACTCGACGCCGCCGAGGCTCGTCGCGTGGCTGATCAGCCGGACCGCATCGCACACCCGCTCGGCGTCGTCGGCTGATCCGGCGATCTCGAACGCGATCATGGCGCCGAATCCGGCGTGGTCGCGGGCCGCGATGGCGTGCCCGGGGTCGTCGGGCAGGCCCGGGTAGCGGACCCGCGTCACCCGCGGGTGTTCGGCGAGCCGCTCGGCAAGCGTCGCGGCGTTCGCCTGCGCCCGCTCCATCCGCAACGCCAGCGTGCGCACGCCGCGCGTCGCCAGGTAGCTCTCGAGCATCCCGGGCACCGCGCCGGTCAGCGTCCGCCGGTCGTGCAGCTCATCGGCGAGCGCCGCGGACCTGACCACGAGCGCGCCCATCAGCACGTCGGAGTGCCCGGCAAGGTACTTCGTGACGGAGTGCATGACGACGTCGGCGCCGAGCTCGAGCGGGTGCACGACGAGCGGCGTGGAGAACGTCGCGTCCACACCGACGAGAGCCCCGCCCGCGTGGGCGGCGGCCGCGATTGCAGGCACGTCCGGCACGGCCATCAGCGGGTTGCTCACCGTCTCCAACCAGACGAGATCTGCGCCGTCGAGCGCGGCGACGACTGCCGCCGTGTCGGCGATGTCCACCGACCGGACGGTGAGCCGGCCGAGCCGCTCCTGCTCGGCGAAGATCGACATCGTCCCGGAATACGCCGCCGCAGGGACGACCGCGACGGCACCGGCCGGTAGCCCGTCGACGACCGCCGCGACCGCGGCGATGCCACACGCGAAGGCGAGCGCGGTGCCCCCCTCCAATACACCCAGTGCGGACTCGAACGCTGCCACCGTCGGCGAGATGTCGTGCCGCGCGTAGGCGTTCGCCTCGGGCGAGTGACGGTAGGGCGCGGTCAGGACGATCGGTGTGTTGAGCGGGCCGCCGGGCTCGTGCGGACGCCCGGCCGCTACGACGATCGACTCGGGGCGAAGCTTGTCACTGTCCACGGCGCTGACGTTACCGAGCGCCTGCCCCAACGGGCAGCGCAGACGGGCATGCTCAGCGCGGCGCGGCGTCGTAGCGTTCGCCCATGACTATCGCCGATGCGCACGCGATCCCCGAGAGTGAGGCGGATTGCACCGAGTACCTCACCGAGGGCGACCAGGCGTGGGACGGGAGCGATCCGGACCGCGCCTGGGATCTCTATCACTCGCTGGCGCAGTCGAGATTCATCACGGACGCCCAGCGCAGCCACGTGTCGTACCGGCTCGCGCTGATCGCGGTGAACCGCGGCCAGACCGACGTCGCGTGGAGTTTCATCACTTCGTCGAACGAGCCGGGGACCGAGGACCTGAAGAGGTCGCTGGACAACGCCACACCCAGCGATCCGGCCCCCGATCCCGACACGCCGCCCACGACCGTGGAGCAGACGGACGACTGGTGGACGGCCGGCGTGGCCGCGAAGAACGCGGGTGACTGGGATCTCGCGCGCCGCTACTTCCAGTCGATCGCCGCCTCGACCTGCAACGAGCCGAATGTGATCGCCAAGGCCGAGGTGCTCGTCGGTCAGGCGCTGCACAACACCGGCGACGACGCGAACGGGCGGCGCTGGCTCGAGAAGGCGCTGCCCAATCTCGATGATCCGACCGCGATCTCGACCGCCCGCGAGCTGCTCGGCGAGGTCGGCGTCCATGCGACGCCCGATAACAGCAGCCCGGCCGCGGCGCAGGTCGTCGCCGGCGTCGAGGCGTATCAGCTCGGCGATCTCACTGCCGCGCGCACCGCTCTGCAGGCGGCCCTGCACCTCGACGGCCCCGACGACGTGAAGGGCAGGGCGCGCTACTACATCGGCGCCATGGACTACCAGGACAAGCAGTACAGCGAGGCGCGCAACCATCTGGAGGCCGCGGCGGCCAGCGCTCCCGCGCAGGAGCGCGACTGGGCGCAGCAGATGCTCAGCTGGCACTGGGAAGAGACGGCGCCGTAGGCCAGAGCCGCCACGACGCCACCGGGCACTTCCGTACCATGGCCCGGTGGCCCTGCAGTTGTACGACACCGCGACCCGCGCGGTGCGTGCCTTCGAACCCGTCGAAGCGGGCAAGGCGTCGATCTACCTCTGCGGGCTAACCGTGCAGGGACCGCCGCACATCGGGCACGTGCGCAACTGGGTGAACATGGACATCCTGCGGCGCTGGCTCATGCACAACGACTACGAGGTCACCTACGTCCGCAACATCACTGACATCGACGACAAGATCATCGCGAAGTCGGCCGAGGCCGGCGAGCCGTGGTGGGCGCTGTCGTTCCGCAACGAGCGGGAGATCATCGCGGCCGAGCAGGCGCTCGGCTGCCTGCCGCCGTCCTACGAACCGCGCGCCACGCAGCACGTCACCGAGATGGTCGAGCTCATGCAGCGGCTGATCGGCGCAGCGCACGCGTACGAGGCGGACGGCGACGTGTACTTCGACGTGCGCTCCTTCCCGTCCTACGGGGCGTTGTCGGGCCAGCAGCTCGACAAGATGGAGCCGGCCGGCGACTCGATCGGCGACGAGCGCAAGCGTGACCCGCGCGACTTCGCGCTGTGGAAGTCGGCCAAGCCACGGGGAGCCTTCCTGGTCGACGCCATGGGGACCCGGCCGCCCCGGCTGGCACCTCGAGTGCTCGGCGATGGCGACGAAGTACCTGGGCCCGACCTTCGACATCCACGGCGGTGGTGACGACCTCAAGTTCCCGCACCACGAGAACGAGCGGGCGCAGTCGCTCGCGGCCGGTGACGGCTTCGCCCGCTACTGGATGCACAACGGGCTGCTGCACCTGGCCGGCGAGAAGATGTCGAAGTCGCTGGGCAACACGCTCCAGGTCCGCGAGATCGTCAAGCGGTGGCGGCCCGTCGAAGTGCGCTACTACGTGGGCGCGGCGCACTACCGCTCGGTGATCGAGTTCTCGCCGGCCGCGCTGGACGAAGCCGCGGCCGCGTACCGGCGCATCGAGAACTTCGTCGAGAAGGCCAGCGCCGCCGTCGAGGCACCCGCCGGCTCGGTGCCGGACGCGTTCGCCCGCGCGATGGACGACGACCTCGGCGTACCGGCCGCGCTCGGCGTGCTGCACGACACCGTGCGGGCCGGCAACACGGCGCTCGCGGACGGCGCGAAGGAGACCGTGCGTGCGGCGCTGGGCCAGGTCGTCGCGATGAGCCGGGTGCTCGGCATCGAGCCCGCCGCGTGGACGACGTCGTCCGACCTGACTCCGGTACTGGACGCGCTGGTACAGGTCGCGCTCGGACAGCGCGCCGCGGCCCGCGAGCGCAAGGACTACGCGGCGTCCGACGCGATCCGCGACCAACTCGCCGCCACCGGAGTCGTCGTCGAGGACACGCCGGACGGCGCGCGCTGGAGCCTGCGCTGATGGCCGGCAACTCGAAGCGGCAGGGCGCGATCCGCAAGTCGAAGAAGGGGCCGCAGGTCGGCTCCGGCGGGCAGAGCAGCGGGCGCTGCGCGGCAAGGGGCCGACGCCGCCGGCCGAGGACCGCAAGGGACACCCCGCAGCGCGCCGCGCCGCCCGGCCGATCGCCGCAAGTCCAGCCGCCCGTCGCGCGAGGCGCCTGCGGCCGAGTTGCTGGTCGGACGCAACCCGGTGGCCGAGGCGCTGCGCGCGAAGGTGCCGGCCACCGCGCTGTACCTCGCGCGCGGCCTCGACACCGACGAGCGGGTCACCGAGGCGGTCCGGATCGCCGGCAACCGCGGCATCGCGCTGCTCGAGGTGAGCCGCGCCGAGCTCGACCGGCGCACCGGCGGCATCCTGCACCAGGGCATCGCGTTGCAGGTCCCGCCGTTCGCCTACCACGCGCTGCCCGACCTGCTGCGCGAGGCGGACGAGAGCGGCACGGCGCCGCTGCTCGTGGCGCTGGACGGCGTCACCGACCCGCGCAACCTCGGGGCGGTGATCCGCTCGGCGCTCGCGTTCGGCGCGCACGGCGTCGTGATCCCGGAACGCCGCTCGGCCGGCGTCACGGCGACCGCCTGGCGGACGTCGGCGGGCACCGCCGCCCGGCTGCCGGTCGCGCAGGTGACCAACCTGGTGCGGGCGCTGCAGCGAGTGCAAGGAAGCCGGGCTGTTCGTCATCGGCCTCGACGCGGACGGGACGACGCCCCTGGACGAGCTCGAGATGGCCACCGAACCGCTGGTGGTCGTCGTCGGCTCGGAGGGCCGCGGCCTGTCCCGGCTGGTCGGCGAGACGTGCGATCTGACCGTCTCGATCCCGATGTCGGCCGCGGCCGAATCGCTCAACGCCTCGGTCGCCGCCGCGGTCACCCTGGCCGAGGTCGCGCGCCGCCGCAGGGGCGGAGATCACGAGTAACGTCGGCCCCGATTGGGGGCGAATGGCGCTGACGGATCCGGGTACGACTGCCGACGCCGGGCGCGCCCGGAACGAGTTCGCCGTCCGCGGCGTCGTCCAGGGTGTCGGCTTCCGGCCGTTCGTCTACGCCCTCGCGCGCGAGCTCGGGCTCTCCGGCCAGGTGCTGAACTCCGGCGACGGCGTGCTCGTCGAGATCGAGGGGCCGGCCGACCGGGTGGCGCAGTTCGCGCGCCGCGTCCGGTCCGACGCGCCGCCGCTGGCCAGGGTCGAGCAGGTCGAGGCACGCGCGCTGGCGCTCCGGGGCGGGACCGACTTCCGGATCGCGGCCACCGTCGGCGGGGCCGGGCGCACCTTGGTGTCGCCCGACGTCGCCACCTGCGCGGACTGCCTGACCGAAATGGCACGCCCACCGACCGGCGCTACCGGCACCCGTTCATCAGCTGCACGAACTGCGGGCCGCGGTTCACGATCATCGTGGAGCTGCCGTACGACCGGCCGGCCACGACGATGGCGCAGCTGCCGCTCTGCACACGCTGCGCGACGGAGTACCGCGACCCCGCCGACCGGCGCTTCCACGCGCAGACGGTCGCCTGCCCCGACTGCGGCCCGACGCTGCGCCTCGTCCGCGACGGGCGTGTTCCGTTGACCGGCTCGGGCGCGCTTGCCGAGACGCGCCGGCTGCTCGGTGCCGGCGCGATCGTCGCCGTGAAAGGCATCGGCGGTTACCACCTGGCCTGCGACGCGATGGACGAGGTGGCGGCCGCCACGCTGCGCAAGCGCAAGGACCGCGGCGACAAGCCGTTCGCGGTGATGGTCCGCGACGTCGCGGCCGCAGCGCGGATCGCGCACGTCGGCCCGCGGGAGGCGGACCTGCTCGACGACGCCCGCCGGCCCGGTGGTGCTGCTGCGCCGCGGCGCGGCCGCTGGCGCCCTGCGTCGCCGCGGTCGCCCCGAGCACCCGGACGTCGGCGTCATGCTCGCCTACACGCCGGTGCACCACCTGCTGTTCGGGTTGCCGGGCGACCCGCCGGGCCCCAGGTGCTGGTGATGACGAGTGGCAATCTGGCCGGCGAGCCCATCGTCATCGACGACGACGAGGCGCTGGCACCGGCTGGCCGGCCTCGCCGACGCATGGCTCACGCACGACCGGCCGATCCACGTGCCGTGCGACGACTCGGTGGTCGCGTCGTGCGACGGCGACGAGCTGCCGGTCCGCCGATCTCGCGGCTACGCACCGCTGCCGATCGCCCTGCCCGTCCCGTCCGGCCGGCCCTGGCAGTCGGCGGCGACCTGAAGAACACCTTCTGCATGGGCGAGGGCGGCTACGCGTGGCTGTCGGCCGCACGTCGGCGACATGGACGACCTGGCCACGCAGCGGGCCTTCGAGCGCGCCGAGCGACCACCTGCCGCGATCACCGGCGTGCGGCCCGAACTGCTGATCGCGGACCGGCACCCCGCCTACCGCAGCGCGGCGTGGGCGAAGCGCAACGCGGCGCCCGGCCGGTGCGTCGCGTGCAGCACCACCACGCACACATCGCGTCGGCGATGGCCGAGAACGCGCACGACGGAGCGGCTCCGGTGATCGGGTTCGCCTTCGACGGCACCGGGTACGGCACGACGGGGCATCTGGGGTGGCGAGGTGCTGCTCGCCGACTACGCAGGGTTCGAGCGGGCCGCCCACCTGGCCTACGTGCCGCTGCCCGGCGGCGATGCGGGCGTGCGCAACCCGTGCCGGATGGCGCTGGCGCACCTCGACGCGGCGGGGGTCGCGTGGGACGAGCGGTTGCCGTGCGTCGCGGCCTGCGCACCGACGGAGCGTCCGTGCTGCGCCGCCAGCTCGACACCGGTTTCGGATACGCCCACCTCGAGCATGGGCCGGCTGTTCGACGCGATGTCGTCGCTGGCCGGGGTCTGCCACCGCACGTCCTACGAAGCCGAGGCGGCGATGCGCTTCGAGGAACTCGCGCACGGCGCGCTCGGCGCGGTCGGCTCCGGATACGCGTTCGGCGGCACTGCGGCCGGGCCGATCCGGACCCCGGACGCGGCGCCGGTCATCGCGGCCGGCGGCCACCGACGTGCTGGCCGGTGTGTCGTCCGAGCTCATCGCGGCGCGATTCCACGTCGCCGTCGCCGACCTGGTGGTCGCGCTCGCCGCAGACCTGCGCGCGCGGACCGGGCTGGACACCGTCGCCCTCT
Source organism: uncultured Actinomycetota bacterium (assembly GCA_963797455.1). Lineage (GTDB taxonomy): Bacteria > Actinomycetota > Actinomycetes > Mycobacteriales > Jatrophihabitantaceae > Jatrophihabitans. The sequence continues at coordinate 631,059 of CAWCPK010000006.1, forward strand.
CCGGTGGCGTCTTCCTGAACGCGCTGCTCACCACGCTCTGTGTCGACGGGCTGGCTGCTGCCGGATTCGAGGTACTGCCCATCGCAACGTCCCGCCGAGTGATGCTGGTATCGCGCTCGGCCAACTCGTCGTCGGCGCGCGGCTGTGCTGATCAACCGGAGGAGGAGCCCATGTGCCTGGCCGTACCCGGCAAGGTGATCAAGATCTGGGATCAGGACGCGACGAAGATGGCGCAGGTCGACTTCGGCGGGATCGTGAAGGAGGTCTGCCTCGAGTTCGTTCCGGACATCGAGATCGGCGAATACACGATCGTGCACGTGGGTTTCGCACTCCAGCGCCTGGACGAGCAGTCCGCGATGGAGACCCTTGCGCTGTTTCAGCAGCTGGGGGAGCTGGACATGGAGTTCGGTGACGCGTGGCAGCGCGCCGCCGCCGAGGCCGGGGAGGCAACCTCGTGAAGTACATCGACGAGTTCAACGACCCCGAGCTGGCGAAGCGGCTCCTCGACGACATCCACGCCACCGTCACCCAGCCGTGGGCGATGATGGAGGTCTGCGGCGGGCAGACGCACTCGATCATCCGGCACGGCATCGACCAGCTGATCCCGGAACAGCTCGAGATGATCCACGGGCCCGGCTGCCCGGTCTGCGTCACGCCCCTCGAGTTGATCGACAAGGCCCTGGAGATCGCCGCCCGGCCCGACGTCACGTTCTGCTCGTTCGGGGACATGCTGCGCGTGCCCGGCAGCGGCCAGGATCTGTTCCGGATCAAGAGCGAGGGTGGGGACGTCCGGGTCGTCTACTCTCCGCTCGATGCGCTGAAGATCGCACAGCAGAACCCGCAACGCGAGGTCGTGTTCTTCGGCATCGGGTTCGAGACGACTGCGCCACCGAACGCGATGACGGTCTTCCAGGCCGATCGGCTCGGCGTGCCGAACTTCTCCATGCTCGTCTCACACGTGCGCGTGCCACCGGCGATCGAGGCCATCATGACGTCCCCGGCATGCCGAGTGCAGGCCTTCCTCGCGGCCGGCCACGTATGCAGCGTGATGGGCACCGAGGAGTACCCGCCGCTGGTCGACAGGTTCAACGTGCCGATCGTCATCACCGGCTTCGAGCCGCTGGACATTCTCGAGGGGATCCGCCGGACGGTGCACCAGCTGGAACGCGGGGAAGCCGTCCTGGAGAACGCATACTCGCGGGTGGTGCAGGTCGAGGGCAACAAGGCCGCAAGGGCGTTGCTCGCCGACGTCTTCGAGGTCACCGACCGCGGGTGGCGAGGCATCGGGGTGATCCCGGACAGCGGCTGGCGGCTCGCACCCAAGTACCGGAACTTCGACGCCGAATACCGCTTCGACGTCCGCGACATCGACACGCAGGAGTCCATCGACGTGCCGCAGCGGCGAGGTGCTGCAGGGCCACATCAAGCCGCACGAGTGCGCCGCGTTCGGCAAGGAGTGCACGCCGCGAAACCCCTTGGGAGCGACGATGGTGTCCAGCGAGGGTGCCTGCGCCGCCTACTACCTGTACCGGCGCCTGATCGACACGCCGAAGCCCGACGGCCGCCGGGAGGTGGCCAACCTTGCCTGACGCCGCCCTCGACTTCGACGGGTGGACCTGTCCGGTCCCGCTGCGGGACAGCCCGACGATCCTCATGGGGCACGGCGGGGGCGGACAGCTTTCGGCCGAGCTGATCGAGCATGTCTTCCTGCCGGCCTTCGGTGGACAGTCGCCGGCAGCGCTCGCCGACTCCGCGGTGCTCGGCCTCGGGGATGCGCGAATCGCGTTCTCGACCGACAGCTTCGTGGTGCGTCCGCTGTTCTTCCCGGGCGGGTCGATCGGGCACCTCGCGGTCAACGGCACGGTCAACGACCTCGCCATGTCCGGCGCGGTGCCGGCCTTCCTGTCGTCCGGATTCATCCTCGAGGAAGGCACCGAACTGTCGGTGGTGGGCCGCATCGCGGCAGACATGGCCGCGGCCGCCGAGCTGGCCGGCGTGCGCATCGTCACCGGCGACACGAAGGTCGTCGACGCCGGGCACGGGGACGGCGTCTACGTCAACACCGCCGGCATCGGGCTGGTCCCGGCGGGCGTCGACATCCGGCCGGACCGCGCTGGGCCCGGCGACGTCGTCATCGTCAGCGGCGCGATCGGCGTGCACGGCATCGCGATCATGTCGGTGCGTGAGGGTCTCGAGTTCGGCTCGGAGCTGCGCACCGACAGCGCCGCGCTGAACACGCTCGTCGCCGCGATGATCGACGCGAGCGCCGAGCTGCACGTGCTGCGTGATCCGACGCGCGGCGGCTTGGCCACGTCGCTCAACGAGATCGCGGCGGCGTCCGGGGTCGGCGTCGCGCTGGTCGAGCGGGCGATCCCGGTTCCCGAAGAGGTCCGCAACGCCTGCGCGCTGCTCGGGCTCGATCCGCTCTACGTCGCGAACGAGGGCAAGCTGGTGGCGTTCGTGCCCCGCGACCACGCGGACGCGGTGCTCGCCGCGATGCGCGCCCACCCGCTCGGCGCCGGTGCGGCGATCATCGGCGAGTGCGTCGAGGAGCACCCGGGCATGGTGGTCACCAAGACGTCGTTCGGCGGCACGCGCGTGGTCGACACGCCGCTGGGCGAGCAGCTGCCGCGCATCTGCTGAGCGTGCGTCGCGATCAGACCAGCTTGATCCGGATGCGGCGGAAGCCCTTGCCCTTGTTCTCCAGCTTGGTGATCTCGAGGTGGCCGATCATCGCGGTGGATGCCACGTGGGTGCCGCCGTCTGCCTGGGTGTCGAGGCCGACGATGTCCACGATGCGGACGATCTCGACCTCCGGCGGCACCAGGTTCGTCGCCGTACGGATGATGTCCGGGATCGCCAAGGCCTCCTCGCGCGGCAGCATCGAGACCTGGATCGCGCGGTCGGCGGCGATCTCCGCGTTGCATGCCTCGGCGACCCGGTCGCGGAAATCGGGCGGCACCTCGGCCATGTCGAAGTCCATCCGCGCGGACAGCGGCTCCATGTTCCCGCCGGTCACCAAGGCGCCGAAGTCGCGGAACACGACGCCGCACAGCACGTGCAGCCCGGAGTGGGTGCGCATCAGGGCCGTGCGCCGCTCGTCGTCCAGGGCCCCGCGCACCGCGGTTCCGGCCGGCGGCAGCGGATCGCCCTCGGCAGGCAGCAGGTACTGCTCGTCCCCGCGCCGGGTGCCGACGATCCGGGTCCGCACCCCGCCCCACAGCAGCACCCCCTCGTCCGGGGGCTGCCCGCCGCCGCCCGGGTAGAACGCCGAGCGGTCGAGGACGATGCCGTCCTCCGCCGACGAGTTGATGACGACGGCGTCCCATTCCCGTACGGACGGGTCGTCGAGATCTAGGCGGTCGGTATGTCCGTGAGTGCCCACGTTCTGATTCTGTCGCGGTTGTGTGCCGACGCGAAGCGCGGGACGATCCCGGGACGCATCAGGGGGGTGTACCAATGGCCAAGGCAATGCAAGGCAGGCAGCAGGCGAAGATCGACGGCGACTTCGTCGTGTTCCTGATCGGGGCGCGTCTTCAGCTCAGTCATCCGATCCGCTCGTTCCGCGATCTTGGCGGTCGCCGCGGCATGAAGCACATGCTCGACTACTTGACCGCGCACCCGGAGAAGGGTCTGCTCGGGTACGAAATGGGGCTGCCGACGATCGTGCAGTACTGGCGCTCGTTCGATCACCTCGAGGCCTTCGCCCGCGACGACGCCGACCCGCACACCGCCGCGTGGCGCAACTACTGGCGTCGCGTCGGTAAGGACGATCGCACCGGAATCTGGCATGAGACCTACCTCGTCCGGGCCGGCGAGTACGAGGCGATCTACGGGAACATGCGGCCCTTCGGGCTCGGCAAGGCGGGCACCTTGGTGCCGATCGGCAGCGAGACGCGGGCCCGCACGCGACTCGGCGCTAAAGCGCGAGCGAGCGGCGAATGACCTTGCCGGTGGCCGAGCGGGCCAACGGTGACTCGGTGAGCCGCCAGTGGGCCGGCACCTTGTAGTAGGCCAACCGCTCGGCCGCGAACGCGCGCAGCTCGTCCGCGCTCACCCCGGGGCACACCACGAGCGCCGCGACCGCCTGCCCGAGATCGGCGTCGTCCACGCCGAACACCGCGCACTCGACGACCGCCGGATGCTCGTCCAGCACCGCCTCGATCTCGGCGGGGTAGACGTTCTCGCCGCCGCGCAGGATCAGGTCGCTGCGCCGGCTGGCCATGAACAGCCGTCCGTCGCGCAGCGAGCCGAGGTCCCCGGTGCGCAGCCAGCCCTCCGGCGTGAGCGCCGCGGCGGTCGCATCGGGGTCGTCCCAGTACCCGAGCATCGTGAACTGGCTGCGCAGCCAGATCTCGCCCTCCTCGCCGTCGGGCACCGGTTCGCCGGCCGCGTCGCGGATCGAGATCGAGACGGACGGGATGGCCCTGCCTACCGACGTCGGGTACGTCGCGAGATCCATCGGGGTGGCCACCGTCGCGGCGGTGCTCGCCTCGGTGAGCCCGTAGCTGTCGGCCAGTGCGGCCTGCACCGACGGCACCGCAGCACGCACCCGGTCCTTCAGCGCCGGCGCGGACGGGGCCGAGTTGATCGACAGCGTGGCCAGCGAGGACAGGTCGTAGCGTCGGGCAGAGGCCGTGCTCGGCGATGCGGTGCGCCATCGTGGGCACGATCGCCCAGTTCGTGATCCGCTCCCGCTCGATGACGCCGAGAACGCGGTCCGACGTCGAAACGTCCCTCGTCGATCGACGACGTGTCGCCGGTGTCAGCCGCGGCACCACCAGGTTGTGCAGGCTCGCGATGTGGAACAGCGGCAGGCTCATCAGGAACCGGCGCGGCGTCGCGCGCGCGGGCAGGCCCGAACGCGGCCGCGAGCCGCGCTCGGCAGCGCGTCGGTGTAGCGGTGGTACTCGATCACCGCGAGCAGGTTGCGGTGCGAGTGCACCGCGCCCTTCGGACGGCCCGTGGTGCCGCTCGTGTACATGATCACCGCGGCCGCGTCTTCGTCCATGCCGGGCCGGGGCGCGGGCAACGTCGGGCCGCGTCAGGCGCGCCAGCTCCTCGATCGGTAGCAGCGGAACGTCGAGGCGCGCGAGCCGCGCGGCGCGCTTCGCGTCGGCGATGACGACCCGCGGCCCGGCGCGCTCGAGGGAATGCGCTGCCTCGCGCTGCGTCCACCACGCATTGCCGGCGACCACGACCGCGCCGAGGCTGATCGCGGCCCAGAACGTCATCAGCCAGTCGGGCGAGTTCGCCGCGAAGATCGCCACCCGATCGCCGGGAGGACGCCGTACTCGCGGCGAGGCGCACGGCCAGCGCCGCGACCGCCGAGTGATGTGCCGTGAAGTCCAGCCGGCGATCGCCGTGGACCAGGTACTCGCGGGGCCCGAAACCGGCCGAGTCGACGCAGCCAGTCCCCCAGCCGGGCCCGGCGGTGCACGAACACCGGCACCGGCACGCCGCGCACGTCCTGCGACGGCGAGCTCGAACTCGCCGCCGGGCCCGGTGAGCCGGGCGCGGACCGCGGCGAGCGCGGCAGGATCGGTGCCGGCCATGGTGAGCGCCAAGCTACCTGAGGGCCTCCGGCGTGTTGGTACAGCCTGAATTGCCAGCAGCGCGGGGCGGGCCCTAAATTCATACCTCCCCTTGGGTTGTCCCGGAGGTATCGATGACGCTCACCGCCAGCGAGACCGCACAGGTCGACGCCGCGAATGCGAGCGGCAAACGCCCGGTGGTGTTCGTCCACGGACTCTGGCTGTTGGCCAGCAGCTGGGACCGGTGGCGGGCGGCTTTCGAGGCGGACGGGTACGCGACTCTCGCGCCGGGCTGGCCGGATGATCCGGGCACCGTCGAGCAGGCGCGCGCACACCCGGAGGCGTTCGCGGGCAAGTCCGTCGGCGCGGTCGCCGCCCATTACGCGGCGGTCATCCGCAAGCTGGACGCCAGGCCGGCGGTGGTCGGGCACTCGTTCGGCGGGCTGATCACCCAGCAACTGGCCGGCCGTGGACTCGCGGCGGCGTCGGTCGCGGTCGACCCGGCGCCGTTCCGCGGCGTGCTGCCGCTGCCGGTCTCGGCGCTGCGCGCGTCCTTCCCCGTGCTGAGCAGGCCCGGGCAACCGCAACCGCGCAGTGTTCCTCACCGAGCGAGCAGTACCGCTTCGCGTTCACCAACGCGCTCTACCGACGCCGAGGCACGCGAGCTGTACGCGACCTATCCGGTGCCCGGCGCGGGGCTGCCGCTGTTCGAGGCCGCGTTCGCCAATCTCAACCCGCGCAGCGCGAGGCGAAGGTGGACAGTCGCGGATCCCGCGCGCGGCCCGCTGCTGATCATCGGCGGCGCGCGGGACAACACCGTGCCATAGCGGGCGATGGTCAACGCGGCCTACAAGAGGCAGCGCCGCAACCCGGGCGTCACCGAGGTGACGAAGGTGCCCGGGCGGGGTCACTCGCTGGTGATCGACAGCGGCTGCGGAGCAGGTCGCGCAGGTGGCGCTGGAGTTCGTCACGAGGCACGCCCCCGCCTGAACAGGGCAGACTTCCCGGAGTTGTCCGGGCTTCGCCCGCAAATAACCCGAGGAGGCTGGGACAACTCGGGTGGGGTCAGGGCTTGTCGACGTACTTCATCGCCGGGACGAAGAACTCCGCCGGGGCCGGCTCGCCGCGCACCAGGCCACCTCGTCGCGGACCGCGCTCATGACCTCGTCGGTGATCTCGCGCAGCAGCGCGGCGCTGGGCTCCTTGCCACCGAACCGGCTCATGTCGAGCGGCTCGCCCACTGACGCGTGCGACGTGCGGCGGCGTCCGAACCGCTTGATGCTGAAACCCCCCATCTTGTGCGGGCCCCGCCGATGCAGTGGAATGGGCGGTGGGGGACCGGGCAACGTGGAGTTCAGCATGGGGCCCGGTTCGGACGCCGCCGCACGTCGGCACGCGTCCGTGGGCGACCGCTCGACCGGTTCGGTGGCAGACAACCGTGCCGCGCTGCTGCGCGAGATCACCGACGAGGTCATGAGCGCGGTCCGCGACGAGGTGGCCCTGGTGCCGCGGCGAGCCAGCCGCAGAGTCTCATTCCGCGATGGACTGCATCAACAAGCCCTGACCCCACCGGAGTTCTCCGCCTCTGGGTTATTTGCGGGCGACCCGACAACTTCCGGGGGAGGTCTGCGCGGGGCCTCGTGACGAGCTCCAGCGCGCCACCTGGCCGAACCTGCTCCAGCCGCTGTCGATCACCAGCGAGTGACCCACCGCGGCACCCTCGGTGACGCCAGGTTGCGGCGCTGCCTCTTGTAGCCACGTTGACCATCGCCCACGGCGCGTCTCCCCGCGCGCCGCCGAAGTGAGTGGGCGCGGGCCGCGCGCGGGATTGCGACTGTCCACCTTCCTGCCGCGCTGCGCGGGTTGAGATTGGCGAACGCGGCCTCAACAGCGGCAGGCTCCGCGCACCGGCAGGTAGCGCGTGCGGCTCCGCGTCCCCCTCGGCGTCGGTGAGCGCGTTGGTGAACGCGAACGGTGTGCTTCTCGGTGAGGAACGCTGCGCAGTTGCGGTTGCCGGCCTGCTCCAGCACAGCACCACTAGCGAGACCGGCAGCGGCAGGACACAGCCGCGACAGCACCGGTCAACCACAAACCGACGCGGCCAGCGAGTCCACGGCCGCAGTTTGCTGGGGTGAGCCCGCCGAACGAGTGCCCGACCACCGCCGGTCACGTCCAGCTTGCGGATGAGCCCGCCGCGTGAGATGGGCAGCGACCGCGCCGACAGAACTTGCACAGAAACACCTGCCGGGGTGTGCGCGCGCCCTACTAGACAGCTGCCGGATCATCCGGCCAGCCGCACAAGTCAGCGAGGTTCCCAGCCGAAAGCCGCCCGCCACCGCTCCCAGCTGCTGGCCAACAGCCAGAGTCCGTGGACAAACACCACCGGGGTTCCCGCTGACCGGTTCCAGGCGTCGACCTGTGCGTCTCGTCGGCAGTGAGCGTCATCGATACCTCCGGTGAACCCGAGGGAGCTGTGAATTTCAGGCCCGCCCACACTGCGGCAATTCAGGCTGTACCAACACGCGGAGGCCTGGGTGGCTTGGCCTGCACCATGGCCGACGCCCCAATTGCTCCCGCCCGCCAGCCACGCCCACTCCACCAGCCCGGCGAGTTGGACATTGTGCTCGAGGACGTGCGCGGCGTGCCCTTGCCGGTGTTCAGTGCATCGCCGCCGCGCACTGGCTGATCGCTCGACCGGTGCGCCCGCTGGCGACCGCGAGTACCTCGTCCAGGGCGATCGACGGCTCCATGCCGAGCACCTGACGCATCAAAGTGCACCAACATGCTGCGCGCCAAAATCCAGTGTTGCCCGGCGATCGGGTGCCGACTCGCGGCCACAAACTCGCTCAACTGGCTGATCAATTTGGGCCGCGATCAGCCTCGGCGCGGCGTGGCTCGAACTTGAAGCGAGGTGGACGCCGCGCGAGGCAGCCATCCGCGTTGGCCGCACGGGCTGAGAGTCTGGTGGCTGGGTTCGAAGTCGCTCCATGCGGCTCGGCGACCTCGATACCGCGTTACCGACGTGGCGGGGCGGCCCCAGCGGGGCGCTGAGTTGCCCGAATCGGGACGAGGACGCGGCCGCGATCGCATGTACACAAGCGGCACCAGCGGCCGCCCAAAGGCGTCGTCGTCCACTCGCACGCCGCAGCTGTCTTGTCGGTCATCGGTGACCACCGCTAGCCGACGCCGGCAGTGGGAGACGGCGCGCTCAGGGCCCGCGTTGGGCGCCCGACGCCGCGAGGTTCCTCATGAGCCTGCCCCTGTTCGACAGTTGCACAACCTCGTCGTGCCCCGGCTCGCCGACGGGCGACGACCGTGTCGAGCAGGTTGATTCGACGTTGAGCAGTTGGCCGGTCGAAGCGGGAGCGGATCACGAACTGGGCGATCGTGCCACGATGGCGCACCGGCCGATCATCAACAGCCTTTGGCTCGCGAAGCTCGACTCTGTCCTCGCTGGCCGCGCTGTCGATAAATCGCCCCGTCCTCGCCGGAGCTCAAAGAACCAGGCTGGTACGTGCTGCGGTGCCCATGGGTTCCGGCCGCGACTCGCCAACAGCTACGGCTCGCCGAGTCGAGCACGGCGGCGACGGTGGACGCCCGATGGACCTCGCCACATACCCGACATCCGTAGGCAGGGCCATCCCGTCGGTCTAGATCGTCATCCGCGACCCCGGCGAACGGTACCCGACGGCAAAGAAGCGCATCTGGCTGCGCAGCCAGTTCAACGAGTCGGGTACTGGACGACCCGGTCCCACCGCCGCAGCGCTCCACGCCGGAGGGCTGGCTGCGCACCGGGGACCTCGGCTAGCTGCGCGAAACGGACGGCTGTACATGGCCGCCGGCGCCAGCGACCTGATCCTGCGCGGGCGGCGAGAACGGCTACCCCCGAGATGAGGAGGTATTGACAAGCATCCGGCGGTCGCCGAATGCGCGGTGTTCCGGCTGGACGACGCAGACCTCGGGCAGGCGGTCGCGGCGCCGTGGTTGCCCCGTGGTGACCGCGGACAAGCTACGCGCATTCGCGGCCGAGGCTCGCCTACTTCAAGGTGCGGCCCACTGCAGCGGCTCAGCCGAGTCGCCGGAGGCCCTCGGCCACCGGCAAGTTCATCCGGCTCCGCTGCGGCTTTCTACCGTGGCATGCGCCCCGCGATCTCGTGCCATTGAGGGGCCCGAGGGTGCCCGCCTTGCCGAGCCCGAAGGGCCGCATGTTCGCGTCAGATCGCCTCGTAGCTGCCCGGCGCAGGACAAGGTAGGTCCCGTGCCAGATCCGGTGCGGTCTGTCCTTGCCCACGCGTCCAGTAGTTGCGCCACGCCAGTATGCGGGTCGCATCGTAACGCCGCGGGCGAAGGCCTCGAGATGGTCGAACGAGCGCCAGTACTGGACGATGACCGCAGTCCCCATTCGTACCCCCGAGCAGCCCCTTCTCCGGGTGCGCCGTCAGGTGTCGAGCATGTGCCGCATGCCGCGCCCGCCACGAGGTCGGCGGAACGGTGCGGATCGGATGGGTGAACTGCGGCCGCGCGCCGATCAGGAACACGACGAAATCGCCGTCGTCTGCCTGCCTTGCATTGCCTCGGCCATTGGTACACCCCCCTGATGCATCCCGGGATCGTCCAGCGGCTTCCGCGCTGGCACACAACCGCGACAGAATCAGAACGTGGGCACTCACGGACATACCGACCGCCTAGATCTCGACGACCCGTCCGTACGGGAATGGGACGCCGTCGTCATCAACTCGTGGCGGAGGACGAGCGGTAATTCTCAGAGCCGCTCACGTTGTACCCCGGGCGGCGGCGGGCAGCCCGGACGAGGGGGTGCTGCTGTGGGCGGGGTGCGGGACCCGGATGGAGTCGGCACCCCAGCGCGGGAGCGCACAGTACCTGCTGCCTGCCGAGGCAATCCGCGCTCCGCCAGCAACCGCGGTGCGCGGCCCCTGGACACGGCGCGCCGCGCCCTGATGCGCACCCACTCCAGCTGCGCGTCCTGTGCGGCGTCGTGTTCCGCGACTTGCGGCACCTTGGTGAGGTTCCCAGCAGGGAGGCATGGAGCCGCTGTCCACGGCGGATGGACTTGGACCATGGCCAAGGTGGCCCATTTCCGCGACCGGGTCCTGCCGACATCAACGCGGAGGATGTCGCCGCCGACCGCGCGATCCAGGTCTCGATGCTCCAGCGCGAGGAGGCCTTGAGCAATGCCGGACATCATCCATTACGGCGACGAACCTCATAACCAGGAGGTCAAGATGGT
>CAWCPK010000007.1:0-40164 GCA_963797455.1 uncultured Actinomycetota bacterium
TAAAAAGAAACATTTGGTTAAATAGAAATGGAAATTCTGTTCTGTAATTTTGTAATTTCCTCTTCATTCCCCAACAATCCCTTTAAGCCCGAATATTTTTACCTTCTCCATTTTACCCTTTAATTGATATTCTCCTACATATTCTGTTTTAAGATATTCTGGCAATCTAAGATTTTTCAGCATATACTCACTAACTAAAAAATCTTGACAATAATCTTTACACTTTTCCTGTAATCTTGCCGTTGTATTTAATACATCCCCGTGATAAACAATCTCTTTCTTTATAGTCCCTATCCAGGTAACTGATACATTACCTGCATGCATCCCGGCTTTAAACTCAGGGTAGACATCATACTTCCTTAGATATCCATTTTTATTTAATTCAATTATATTTCTTATATCATAAAAGCAATGGATACATCTTGCATCTTTAATCCCTTCTGTAAATGACCATGTAAGAACTATTTCATCCCCTATATACTGGTATACTTCGGCTTTCGACATTAATATTGCATCGGTCATATCTGCAAAGTAATCAATTAAAAATTCACTATATCGCAGATTGCCAAGCTTCTCGGCAATTGTAGTAGATGATTTCAAATCTATGAAAAGAAATATTCTGTCTACTTCTTCAGGCCGGTGATATTTCCCGGTTACATATTTAATTAAATCACCGGGCCTATGCAGTCTTCTTATCTGTATAAGTGCAATTAATACAGAAGAAATTATAATGATGATAATTAAATCGCGAAAATAATTTTCCTCGAAAAGGGCAGAATTAAGGGCACCGGTAATTGTTAAATTCTTTGTCAGGAATTTCGTTGTAGAATTTACAAACAGTAAAAAAAAGGCAAAGACAAATGAATAAACTAAACTCCGGAATAATAAAAGGAATAGATATGTTTTGCTTCTGAACCTGCCGAGAAATAGAAACTCCTCACAAAATCCGATTGCTGCCCCGACAAAAAACCCTATTAACAATCCGTTGAAGGTTGGACGGAAATTATCAATTTTATCAATTTCCTGTAATAGAAAACCGATTGCAGCCCCTGCAATAATTCCAATTATCCAAAAGTATGTAACGTTCTTTAATTTATAGTTTCTAGTTAAAAACATTTTTACTTAGAAACTTAAACAAAATGGGAAGATTATTCTAATAAATCTACTAATCCTGCATTCCTAAAGCTCTATTTCTAAGAAATTATCTCATATGAATCCTATAGTTGATAAGTTCATTTATTACTTTTTCTCCAGGTTCATCTCAAAAAATTTATTCCACTGATTCCCGTCTTGTGAATATTCTCCTTCTTCTTTCCATTTATTATTCTCAATTGTAATAGTATAACGGATTGTCCCTCCTCTGTTATCGCTAAACCACCACTTGAATTTTTCATTCGGTTTTATTATTTCAAAACTTGCATTGGCTTCCAATCCGCTTGCAAGATGTGAATTAAACTCATATTTGTTATTAAATGGATTATATGATAAAAGACCAAGAGCTTTATGAGCAATAGTACCGTCATCTCTTTTGCCGATACCTTCCATCAAAATAAGTGTACTATCTAGCTCCCACTGAATGTTCTCTGTTATATTTGAATTATTTTTTTCACCGCTTTGATTCATCTGCCATCCTTTACCTTCCCATTTCCCAACCATGACCGAAACCTGGCTCATTGAATCCTGCACAGGCCTTTTAAAATCCGGCATTTGTGCCAATATTTGAACTGTGAAAAGTGTAAAAAGGAATAAAAACATCATCTTCATGATAAGTTCCTTACTTTAATTTCTTTGTTACTTTATTTACTTCTTTCCAGCCAATTCAATTGTGATTATAAACACAACTAATCGCCTCTTTATTCCACACAATAAGTGAAATTTTGTATTATGCATCTGTCTTCCTATTTTTTTGTTTTTTTTAAGTCATTCCTTTAGTTTGTTTCACTTAGTACTTTTCAGTGTTCGTTTTTTTTATCCTATAAATGTTCTAAATATTCACTGTAGTTTTGAAAAAGAATGGTAAGGAAGTCCCTACCTTTTAATATTCTACCAAAACTACTATGAACACCGCGACGTTCAGCTTCCACGGCGCGTCCTACAGCAGCAAGTGGCTGTCATTCACCGGCGTGGAGACGCACACCAACAAGGTGCAGGGGACCGGATACGTGCCGCTCGACACGTTGAGCGCCGCCGACGAGGCCATCTTCCGCGCGCACGACAGCCAGGGGAGCACGCCGTTCGTCGACATCGGCGGGAAGTTCGTCATCATCGGCGCGACGTACGACCCCAAGGTGATCGTCGGCCACACCCAGGCACAGATCGCCGCCGCGCTCTCCGACCCGTCCAGCTCGATCGGCTCGGGAGTGCTCGCTGCGGCCAACGCCATCACCGCATCGCTGTGCGAGCTGACAGGCGGCCAGCCGGCCAAGGTGTGCTCGAGTGCCGGGGTCACCGCCGCCGCGAAGGCCCTGCCCTGATGCGTGCCGGTTCGACGATCGACCACGAGCGGGAGTCCCGCGCGTTCGCGCTCCCGACCGGCGTGACGTCGCTCGCGATCTCGCTGGTCGGCCTGGCCGTGTCGAGCTACCTCACCGTCGAGCACTACACGGCGTCGACGGTGCTCGCGTGCCCTGAGAACAGCGTCATCAACTGCGCGAAGGTGACGACCAGTTCCTACTCCAAGGTCGGAGCCGTGCCGGTCGCGCTGCTCGGCGCCGTGTACTTCGTCGGCATGGTGCTGCTCTGCCTGCCGCAGGCCTGGCGGGTGCGCCGGCTCGACATCGCGCGGATCGCAGGTGCCGCGGCCGGGATCGGCTCGTCGCTGTGGTTCGTGTGGGTCGAGTTGTTCCGCCTGGACGCGATCTGCCTGTGGTGCACGGTTGTCCACGTGTCGACGGTCGCCCTGCTCGGCGCAGTGCTGTGGACGACGAGCGGACGACATTCCGCGTCGACTGGTTGACCGCGCGGCCGATCTTGTGCGCCATCCTGCGTTGGGGGGGCGCGGCTGGCGGCACAAGATCGGGTTCGGTCACGGATCTTGTGCGCCTACCTGCGTTCCAGCGCTGCCTGGCGCACAAGATCCATTGCGCGGCGGATCTTGTGCGGCGCAGCCGTGACGTTAGCGCGCCTCGACGAGCGCGGCGAGGTTGTCCAGCGCCATCCGGGTGCCCGTCTCGTTGTCGGCGGCGGGCACACTGTCCGGGATCCCCTCGTGCACGATGCGGACCTCGGTGCCGCCGTCCGCGTCGGTCAGCGTGGTCGTCATCGTCATCGCGCCGCGCAGCGCGGGATCTGCCGTCTCGAACTCGAACACCTCGACGACCTGCTCGTCCGGCACCAGTTTCAGGAACCGGCCGTGATACGTGTCGGTGCGGGCCGTCGACTTTCCGGTCGTCGTCGGCTCGTCGTAGCTGAGCGAGACCCGGAACGCACCGCCTTCGCGACCATCGAACTCGTGCACCTGGCTGGTCATCCCGGCCGGGACTCGCCATTGCGCGATCGCGTCGGCGTCGAGCAGCGCGCGATACAACACCGACCGCGGAGCGCGCACCAGCCGAGAGACCCGCGTGGCGTACACCCCAGCGACCCTAGTGGTCACACTCTGCGGGCCGGCCTGGTGAGCGAGGGACGCTCCGCATGCGAACCGACAAGCACGGTCAGGCGTCGCGACGTTTCAGCAGGATCGTGCCGGCGAGCAGCGCGGCGACGGCATAGAGCGCGGTGCTGCCGATGCCGGCCCACGGACCGAGCAGGTTCGGGTCCACCTCCGTGGTGGAGATGATGCGTTGCCCGGCGCTGAGCGGCAGGTACTTGATGACGTCTGTGGAGTACGGCGTGGGCAGTGCGTTGGCCAGCAGCGGCGCGACGAGCACGATGCCGACCAGGGTGGCGATGGCGCCCGCGGTGCTGCGGATCAGGAAACCCAGCCCTACCCCGAGGACGCCTATCAACGTCAGATACACCGCCGCACCGACGATGGCGCGCTCGGCCCCCGGCGTGCTCAGCGTCGCCTGCACGTGGGTGCTGGCTTGGGCCTGCTGACCGAGCAGGAACCCGCCCAGCGTCGCGACCAGCGACACCGCGAAGACCACAACCGCGAACACGGCCGTCTTCGCGAGCAGGACCGGGTGACGGTGCGGCACCGCGGCAAGCGACGAGCGGATCATGCCGGTGCCGTACTCGCCGCTGATCACCAGCACGCCGAGGACGCCGATCGCCAGCTGCGCCAGGAACACGCCACGCAGGCTGACCTGGGTCGCGTCGAACCCGAGGATCTTCACGTCGCGGCCGCTCGCCATGCGATGCGCGTGCAACCCGCTGAACAGCGTCCCGAGACCGTCGACGATGAGCAGCGCGGCCAGCAGGCTGAACCAGGTCGAGCGCAGCGAGCGCAGCTTGATCCATTCCGAGCGGAGCACGCCGATCCCGGTCACCCGGCCCGGGCCGAGATCGCTGCGGCGTGCGGTGCTGATCGCCGTCATCGCGCGCCACCGGCAGCGGCTGGTTCCGGTTCGGCGCTGCCGGGTGATCGACCGTGGAACTCGACCGCGTCGCGGGTGATCTCCATGAACGCCTCCTCCAGCGTCGCCTGCTGCGGAGTCAACTCGATCAGCGGGATCGCCTCGTGCGCGGCGACCAACCCGATCGCCGTGCTGTCCATCCCGCTGACCTGCAACGTGTCCGGCCCGAGCCGTTGCACGTGTCCGGCGCCCGCAGACAGCAGCGAGGCGAACCGATCCGCCTCGCTCGTGCGTACCAGGACCGCGCCACCGCTCGCATCGCGGATCACCTCGTCGACGCTGCCGGAGGCGATCAACCGCCCGCGGCCGACCACGATCAGCTCGGACGCGGTCACGGCCATCTCACTCATCAGATGCGAGGAGACGAACACGGTGCGCCCCTCCGCGGCCAGCGCCTTGAGCAGGTTGCGGACCCACAGGATCCCCTCGGGATCCAGGCCGTTCACCGGCTCGTCGAGCAGCAGCACACCCGGATCACCCAGCAGGGCCGACGCGATGCCCAGCCGCTGTCCCATCCCCAGCGAGAACTCGCCCACCCGCTTGCCCGCGACCTCGTCCAACCCGACGAGGCCGAGCATCTCGTCCACCCGGGCCCGCGAGATCCCGTGCGTCGCCGCCATCGCCAGCAGATGGTTGCGGGCCGACCGGCCGGTGTGGACGGCGCGAGCCTCGAGCAGCGCGCCGACCTCGCGCAACGGCGCCACGAGATCGACATACCGTTTGCCGTTGATCGACGACCCGCCCGCGCTCGGCCGATCCAGACCCAGCAGGAGTCGCATGGTCGTCGACTTTCCCGCTCCGTTCGGGCCGAGGAAGCCGGTCACCACGCCGGGGCGCACCACGAAGCTCAGCTCGTCGACCGCGGTCTTCGGCCCGTAGCGCTTCGTCAGGCCAGTCGCTTCGATCATCGCGCGCACCCCAAACTGCCAGCTATCCCGTCGACCTGCTACGCGACCGTAGCCGCGGTAGGTGTGAGCCGCCCGAGCGTCCACGGCCAGGTCACAGCACCTGATCTGGTCGGAATCATTCGCGCGTAGCGGCGGCCGCACATCCGGGCCCGCCCTGACCTTGACCCTGAGTCCCGCCGAGTCGCGGACAACTCGCTGGGGGCAGGGACGATAATTCGACGTCGTGCTGCTCACCATCACCACGACCCACCAGCCGGCCGACGAACTCGGCTATCCTGCTGCACAAGAACCCGGCCCGCACCCAGTCCTTCGACGCCTCGGTCGGCACCGCGCACGTCTTCTACCCCGAGGCGACCGAGCAGCGCTGCACGGCGGCGCTGCTGCTCGAGGTCGACCCGATCGCGCTCGTCCGCGGCCGCAAGGGTCACGCGTCGGAGGCGTTCGCGCTCGGGCAGTACGTCAACGACCGGCCGTACGCGGCGTCGAGCATGCTGTCCGTCGCGATCAAGGACGTCTTCCGCACCGCCCTCACCGGCCGCTGCACCGCCCGTCCGGAGCTCGCCGCGACCCCGATTCCGCTGGAGCTGAACGTCCCCGCGGTCCCGTGCCGGGGCGGCGCCGAGCTCGCGCACCGGCTGTTCGAGCCGCTGGGCTGGACGGTCGAGACGGAGACGATGCCGCTCGACCCGCAGCTCCCGGCGTGGGGCGACTCGCGCTACGTCGGCCTGCGGCTCACCGGCACGCTCCGGCTCGCGGCGGCGCTGAACCACCTGTACGTCCTGCTGCCGGTGCTCGACGACGCCAAGCACTACTGGGTCAGCACCGACGAGATCGAGAAGCTGATCCGCGCGGGCGGCGACTGGTTGGCCGGCCACCCGGAGAAGAACCTGATCACCCGCCGCTACCTCGCACACAAGCGCGAGCTGACCCAGTCGGCGCTGGACCGGCTCGCCGAGGTGGACGACGCCGAGCCCGAGGAGCTCGAGAACCCGGACGAGCAGCCCGCCCTGCCGCTCGCGGTGCAGCGGCGCGGCGCCGTGCTCGCCGCGCTGCGGTCCGCTTCCGCACGCACGGTTGCCGATCTCGGCTGCGGTGAGGGCGCGCTGCTCACCGAACTCGCCACCGACCGGCAGTTCGCCCGGGTGCTCGGCGCGGACGTGTCCGACCGGTCGCTGTCGATCGCCGCGCGCCGGCTGCGGCGCAAGATCGAGCACCAGCCCGGACGCGTCGAGCTGATCCAGTCCTCGCTCGTCTACCGCGACGACCGGCTCGCCGGCTTCGACGCGGCGGTGCTCATGGAGGTCATCGAGCACGTCGACCCAGCACGGCTGGGCGCGCTCGAGCAGTGCGTGTTCCGGCACGCCGCGCCGCGCACGGTCATCGTGACGACGCCGAACGTCGAGCACAACGTCCGGTACGAGACATTGCCGGCCGGCCGGTTCCGGCACCGCGATCACCGCTTCGAATGGACCCGCGAGCAGTTCCGCGGGTGGGCCGACGCGGTGGCGGGACGGCACGGCTACCAGGTCCGCTTCGTCCCCGTCGGCGGCGATGACGCCGAGGTCGGCCCGCCCACCCAGCTGGCGATCTTCACGAAGGAGGGAGCATGACGGAGTACGCAATTCCGCAGCTGTCGCTCGTCGCCCTCGTCGGGGTCAGCGGGTCCGGCAAGTCGACCTTCGCGGGCGGGCAGTTCCGCTCCACCGAGGTGATCTCGTCCGACTTCTGCCGCGGCCTCGTGGCCGACGACGAGAACGACCAGTCCGCCACGCCGGCCGCGTTCGTCCTGCTGCACCACATCGCCGGCATCCGGCTCGCCGCCGGGCGGCTCACCGTGGTCGACGCGACGAACGTGCAGCCCGAGGCGCGCAAGGCGCTGGTCGACCTTGCCCGCGAGCACGACGTCCTCCCGGTCGCGATCGTCCTCGACGTGCCCGAGTCGGTCTGCGTCGCGCGCAACGCCACCCGGCCCGACCGCGACTTCGGCAGCCACGTGATCCGCCGCCAGCACAGCCAGCTGCGCCGCTCCCTACGCAGCCTGCAGCGCGAGGGCTTCCGCACCGTGCACGTGCTGCGCGGCGAGGAGGAGATCGCGGCCGCGACGATCACCCGCACCCGGCTGTACAACGACCGCCGCGACGACACCGGCCCGTTCGACGTGATCGGCGACGTCCACGGCTGCCGCAGCGAACTGGAGGCACTGCTCACGCAAACTCGGCTACGCGGTGAGTCGCGACGCGGACGGCCGGCCGACCGGGGCCACCCATCCCAGCCGGCGCGCGATCTTCGTCGGCGACCTCGTCGACCGCGGACCCGACACCCCGGGCGTGCTGCGGCTCGTCATGGGCATGGTCGGCTCGGGCGACGCGCTGTGCGTGTCGGGCAACCACGAGGCGAAGCTGCTGCGCGCGCTGCGCGGCCGCAACGTCCAGCTGACGCACGGCCTCGCCGAGTCGCTCCAGCAGCTCGCCGAGCAGCCGAGCGAGTTCCGTGCCGAGGCCGAGCGGTTCGTCGACGGGCTCATCAGCCACTACGTCCTCGACGACGGACGGCTCGTCGTCAGCCATGCCGGGCTCATCGAGAAGTACCAGGGCCGCGCGTCGGGACGGGTGCGCTCGTTCTGCCTGTACGGCCAGACGACCGGCGAGACGGACGAGTACGGGCTGCCGGTCCGCTACCCGTGGGCGCAGGAGTACCGCGGCCGGGCGACGGTGCTCTACGGCCACACCCCGGTGCCCGAGGCGGAGTGGATCAACAACACGATGTGCGTCGACACCGGCTGCGTGTTCGGCGGGCGGCTCACCGCGCTGCGCTACCCGGAGCGCGAAGTCGTCTCGGTGCCCGCCGAGCAGGTCCACTACGCGCCGGCCAAACCGTTCCCCGCGAACCAGGAGGCCGCCGGGCACGCCGCGCACCGCGAGCCGGACGTCCTCGACATCGGCGACGTCCTCGGTAGCCGGGTGATCCACACCGCCTACCTCGAGCGCATCGGCGTGCGCGAGGAGAGCGCGGCCGGCGCGCTGGAGGTGATGAGCCGCTTCGCGGTCGATCCGCGCTGGCTCATCTATCTCCCGCCGACGATGAGCCCGGTCGCGACCTCGACCCGTCCGGACCTGCTCGAGCATCCCGAGCAGGCGTTCGACGCGTACCGCGCGGACGGGGTGGCGGCCGTGATCTGCGAGGAGAAGCACATGGGCTCGCGGGCGGTCGCGCTCGTGTGCCGCTCGCTGGACGCCGCGCGGGCCCGCTTCGGCGCGCCCGGCGACGCGCTCGGCGCGGTGTGGACGCGTACCGGCCGGCCGTTCTTCGACCCCGTCCTCACCTCGGCGCTGGTCGAGCGGCTGCGTTCCGCCGCCGAGCAGGCCGGGCTGTTCGACGAGTTCGGCACGCCGTGGCTGCTCCTCGATGCGGAGCTGCTGCCGTGGAGCGCGAAGGCCGAGCAGCTGCTGCGCGACCAGTACGCGGCCGTCGGTGCCGCGGCCCGCGCCGCGCTGCCGAGCGCGCTCGCGGCCCTCGAGCGCGCCGCGTCGGCCGGCGCCGACGTGACCGACCTGCTCGGCCGCACCAGGCAGCGCGCTATCGACGCGGACGCGTTCACCGCCGCATACCGCCGCTACTGCTGGCCCACGTCCGGGCTCGACGGCGTGCGGCTCGCACCGTTCCAGCTGCTCGCCACCGAAGGGCAGACGCACCACGCGGCACCGCACGCGTGGCACGTCGAGCTCGCCGACCGACTCGTCGCCGCCGACCCGGAGCTTTTCGCACCGACCCGCCGGTTCGTCGTCGACACCTCCGATCCGAACTCGGTCAGCGACGGCACGGCGTGGTGGGACGCGCTCACCGCGGCCGGTGGCGAGGGCATGGTCGTCAAGCCGCTCGCCAACCTGGTGCGCGGCCGGCGCGGGCCTGTCCAGCCGGGCCTGAAGGTGCGCGGACGGGAGTACCTGCGCATCATCTACGGGCCGGACTACACGGTGCCGGCGAACCTCGACCGGCTGCGGCAGCGCGGCCTCGGGCACAAGCGCTCGCTGGCGCAGCGCGAGTACGCGCTGGGCCTCGAGGCGCTCGACCGGGTGGCGCGCGACGAGCCGCTGTGGCGCGTGCACGAGTGCGTGTTCGCGGTGCTCGCCCTCGAGTCCGAACCGGTCGATCCCCGGCTGTAAGCCGCTACGACGGCGACGGGTTCGGGGTCGGCGACGGCGTGAGCAGTTGATCGACGATTCCGTCGATCTTCGCCTGGGCCTTTGCGATCGCAACCGGGTCGTGCGCATCGTAGGCGGCGTTGAGGTCATTGCGCGCCGTTTGCAGCTGGTTCAGCAGCTCTTGCTGGCTCGCCGGCGCGGTTGACGTCGATCCGGTCGTCGGCGTACTGCTCTTCGATGTCGAAGGCGTGGTAGGAGTGGTCGTGCCTCCGCCGCTTGTCCCTTGGTCGATGGACGCGCCTACGTTGCCGGGGGTTTGGAGGTCATCCAGCGCATCGGTCAGCGTCGCGCCGTAGCCCTTGTTGTCCCCGTACGTCACGAGTACGCGCCGCAGCGTCGGGAACGACGACGTTCCGCCGGTCCCCTGCACATAGAGCGGCTCTACGTAGAGGAACGAGTCGCCGACCGGCAGGGTGAGCAGGTTACCGTGCAGCACCGCGCTCTGCCCGGTGCCGAGCAGACTGATGTCCTTCGAGATGACCGGCTCGCTCGTGAAGATGTTGCCGATCTGGCTCGGACCGTCGATGTTGGACTGCGTGGGGACCGTCAACACGGTGATCTTCCCGTAGTCGGGCCCGGGCTCGCTGTTGACCGACATGTACGCGGCGAGGTTGTTCGTCCCGCCCGGCACGACCATCGGCGACGTCAACTGAAACCGGGCCTGCCCGGTGTCGTCGCCGGGAGGTGCGGAAAGCACGTAGTAGGGCGGCTGGGGGACGCCTCCGGTTGCGAACGGATCGTCCGGCACCTGCCACTTGCCCTTGCCGTTGTAGGACGCCACCGGGTCGGTGATGTGGTACTGCGCGAGCAGCCCGCGCTGCACGTCGAAAAGGTCCTGCGGGTAGCGGATGTGGTCACGGATCGTGGACGGCATTTCGGTGGCCGGTTTCACCAGTCCGGGGAAGATGTTCATCCAGGCCTTGAGGATCGGGTCCTGGTCGTCCCACTGATAGAGGGTCACCGTGCCGTCGTATGCGTCGACGGTCGCCTTCACCGAGTTGCGGATGTAGTTGATCTGCCGGTCCTTCTGGCCCTGCTGCAGCGACGTGTGCGTGAGATCGGACAGCGACTGCCGCTGCGAGTACGGATAGTTGGCCATCGTCGTGTAGCCGTCGACCATCCAGACGATGTGCCCGCTCTTGGAGTCGACGACGGGATACGGGTCGCCGTCGACGGTCAGGAACGGCGCAACCTTCTCGACCCGTGCCTTCGGGTCGCGAATGAAGATGATCTTTGCGCCGGATGCGCCCACGGCGTCGTTCAGGACGAAGCTCGTCTCCTTGTACTTGAAGGCGAACGCGAGCTTGGCGAGCGGGCTGCTGAGCGACACTCCACCCGTGCCCGAGTACGAGACGTTGTCTCCGCCGTTTGCGTCGTACTCGCGCTTTTGACCCTGCGCACCGACGATCGAGTAGTCGTTCATCAACTGGCCGTAGTAGACGTCCGGTTGTGTCAGGCCAAGTGGCCCGGTCGGCGGGATGTTGCCCTCGGTGAACGCTGACTGATCGGCGTTGGTGACGTCCTTGTCGGCCTCGGCGGCGACGAACCCGTAACCATGCGTGTACACCGTGTGCTGATTGATCCAGTTATCCTGCGAACCCGCCAGGTTGCTGCCCGTGACCTGTTCGCGCACCCCGACGATGTAGTCGTGCTTGACGTGGTCGATCGTGTATCGGTCGACGTCGAGAGTGCGAGAGAAGCCGTACGGCAACCCGATCTTCTGGAAGTTGCGGAACGTCGGGCTGATGATGTTGGGGTCGAGGATCCGGATGTTGTCTACGGTCGGGTTCGCCGTATCGGCTGCGGCGCTCGGGTTCGGGTCCGACCGTGCCTGGTAGTCCTGGTAGGACACGGTCCCGTTCGGGTTGTTGCTGTCCTTCGTGACGATGCCGTAAGCCGCCTGCGTCGCCGAGATGTTCCGGCCGATGTAGAGCCGTTCCTTGTCGCTGGCGTTCGGCTTGACCGACACCTGCTGCACGATCGCCGGGTAGATGCCGCTGATCAGGATGGACAGCACGAGCAGCACCGCGAAGCCGATGCCGGGCAGCAGCACGCTGCGCAGCCAGATGCTCGCGAGCACGCCCAGCGCGAGCACGATGGCGAGCCAGAACAGGATCGTCTTGGCGGGCAGCGCGGAGTGCACATCGGTGTAGGAGGCGCCGGTGAACTTGCTCCGCGTCGAGAACACCAGGCCGTAGCGATCCAGCCAGTAGGCCACCGCCTTGAGCGCCATGAAGACGAAAACCAGGATGGTGAGGTGCCGGCGCGCCGCGAGCGTGACCTTCGGGCCGGGCGTCTGGAGCCGGATGGCGCCCGTCAGGTAGTGGATGCCGATGCTGAGGAGCAGCGAGAAGATGATCGCGACGAAACCGAAGCTCAGCAGCAAGCGGTAGACCGGGTAGTCCCACGCATAGAAGCTGATGTCGCGGTGGAACTGCGCGTCCTTGATGTTGAACGCGCCACCGTGCAGCCACAGCTGCCACTTGGCCCAGTCGCCCTGCGCGGACGCGCCCTCCGCCAGGAACGTGATGATCACGACGACGGCGAGGATGAGCTTGCGCCGCGGTTCGACCATCAGCACGTAGTTCTGCAGGTTCTGCTGCTCGCTCGACATCGGCCGGAACGGCGGCCGCAGCAGGTAGGCGACGACGAGGTTCCCGCCGATGATCGCCGCCATCAGCGCGCCGAAGATGAAGAACAGGCTCACCTTCGTCCACAGCACCGTGCTGTAGACCTGCCGTTGGTGAAGCTCACCGAACCACAGGTAGTTGACGTAGACGCCGGACAACTTGACCAGCACGATCAGCAGCACGACCACGATGCCGACGACCGACAACGCGATCTTGGTGCGACGCGAAAGAATCACCGACGGCAATGGCCGCATCGACACGGGCTGGCTCCTCGCAATATGCGGACGTCCGAGTCAACGTACCGGCCGCGCCTGGGGTTCCTCGGAGACCCCCGCTAGCAGCCGGGTACCGCCTCGTTCTGCTGGATCTTGAGCAGGTCCTGCGCCGCCTCGTGCAGGGTGCTGACCTTGACGACCTGCAGCCCGTCCGGCGTCGCGCCCCGGACGTCGCCGCAGTTCGCGGCCGGTGCGAGGAACACCGTGGCGCCCTTGTCGCGCGCCGCGAGCATCTTCAGCTGGATGCCGCCGATCGCGCCGACCTTCCCCGTGGCGTCGATGGTGCCCGTCCCGGCGATGAACCGGCCCTTCGTGAGGTCGACGTCGCCCACCTTGTCCATGATCCCGAGCGCGAACATCAGCCCGGCGGACGGCCCTCCGATGTCGGTGAGGTGAATGGTGACGGTGAACGGCGCGAGACACGTATTGTCAGGCGAGACGCCGAGATAGGCCTTGCCGGTCGTCGGAGACGTCCCGAGGGTGACGGTCAGCCGAGCCGTCTTGGTGGCGCGCTTGACGACCACCGCCACCTTGTCCCCCGGCTGGTGCGCGGTCAGCACTGCGTCGAGATCGTCTCGCGATGCCACTGGCTTCCCGGCCACGGAGATGAACTGGTCACCTGGCCGCAAGATGCCGTGTGACGGACCGTCCGGCACGACGTCGATGATGCCGAAGCCCTTCGGGTAGCCGAGTTCGCAGAGCGCGGCTGCCGTCGCGCTGTTCTGCGATGCCGCAAATTCCTGCGCGTTCTGCTCGTTCGTCTGCTGCTCGCTCTCACCCGGTGGGTAGACCGCCGCCCTCGGCACCACGACCTCGTCGTGTTTCAACCACGCGCTCAGTGCCTGGAACGCGGTCACCGAGCCATCGCTGAGGGCGACCGTGGTCATGTTGAGGTGCCCGGAGGTCTTGTTCGGATGGCGACCGTCGATGACGATCACCTGGCTGCCCTTCTCGACGCCGATCGTGTTGAACGTGGGGCCGGGCGAGAGGATCACGTACGGCACCGGCATCGTCAGCGCCAGGATGAACAGCACGAGGAACAGCGCTGTTGCGATGGTCAGCGTCCGGACCCGCCGGCTCAATGACGCGAAGGCCCGTCCCCCGGGGATCCGTTCGATCGGCGGAAAGGCAAGGCGTGGCACGGTCGCAGCGTAGCTTCCCGCGCTGAGCCGCCGATCAGTCGCTCGGCAGGCCGCGGTCCTTCGAACGCGCGGTCTGCGCAAGGGCGTCGAGGAAGTCATCGTGCGCGCGCATCGCCTCCAGAGTGCTGAGCGATCGCTTCGGACGTGATCGCCACCACGAACCGATCGCCGCCAGCACCGTCGCGGCGACCGGGATCGACAGCCACACCGCCCAGCCCATGTGCGCGACGCTACCCGGCAGCGGCCCGTTCGCCGTGGGCGCAACGCGGGCGGTGGCCGGAACCAGCAGCGGGCACGGTTCGTCGCTACTACCGTGGGAAGCATGACGAACATGCCGTTCGGTTTCGGGCTCGGCGACGGACAGCTGCCGGACCCGAACGATCCGTCCGCGCAGCTGCCGCTGTTCGCGGAGCTGCAGAAGCTGCTGTCGTGGTCCGGCGGCCCGGTCAACTGGGATCTCGCCACCCAGCTCGCCCGGCAGACCCTCGCTGGCGAGAGCCACGCGATCACCCCGGCCGAGCGCTCCGGCACCGCCGAGGCGATCCGGCTCGCCGATCTGTGGCTCGACGGCGTCACCGACCTGCCGTCCGGCGTCCACACGATCGAGGCGTGGACGCGGCTGGAGTGGCTCGAGCGCACCCTGCCGGTGTGGACCTCGCTCTGCGACCCGGTCGCGGCTCGGGTGGTCGCGGCGATGTCCAACGCGATCCCCGCGGAACAGTTGCAGGCGCTCGGCGGCGCGGGCGGTCAGCTCTCCGGGATCATGAACCAGATCGGCGGAGTGATGTTCGGCGCGCAGGTGGGTCAGGGCCTCGGCGGCCTTGCCCACGAAGTGGTGTCCGCGACCGACATCGGCATCCCGCTCGGCCCGAACGGCGTCGCGGCGCTCGTCCCGCAGAACGTCGCAGCGTTCGGGGAAGGCCTCGAACGACCCGCGGAGGAGATCCGGCTGTATCTCGCACTGCGCGAGGCCGCCCACCAGCGGCTGTTCGGGCACGTGCCATGGCTGCGGCAGCGGCTGCTCGACACCGTCGAGAGCTACGCCCGAGGCATCACGCTCGACATGACTGCGATCGAGTCGGCCGTTCAAGGCGTCGACCCGATGAATCCGGAGAGCGTGCAAGAGGCGCTCATGGGCGGGGTCTTCTCGCCGGAGCAGACGCCCGAGCAAGAGACGGCGTTGCGTCGCCTCGAGACCCTGCTCGCGCTCGTCGAGGGCTGGGTCGACGCCGTGGTCGGGGCAGCCGCCGGCGACCGGATGACGGGAGCGGACGCGCTGCGCGAGGCGTCGCGGCGGCGGCGCGCCACGGGCGGGCCGGCCGAGCAGACCTTCGCCACCCTGGTCGGTCTCGAACTGCGCCCCCGGCGGCTGCGCGAGGCCGCCGCGCTGTGGTGGAGCGTCACCGAGAAGCGCGGCGTCAGCGGCCGGGACGCGATCTGGTCGCACCCCGACCTGTTGCCGACCGCGGACGACCTCGACGACCCGCTCGGCTTCGGCGACAAGGTCGACGAGTTCACCCTCCCCGACAACCTGAGCGAACTGGATCAGGACGGCGATTCCTGATCGGCGCACTCGAGCAGCCTCAACTCGCAACGCCCTCTTCGGATTCGTCGTCAACGCGCTCGTCGTCGGCGAGATCGTCGGCGATCGGCAGGTTGGCCGCCGCGCTGACGCCGTCGAGGTATCCGCGCGCGCGTTCGGTGCGCGGATACCGCTCGACCAGCCGCCAGAAGCGCGGGCCGTGCCCTGACTCGAGCAGGTGCGCGAGCTCGTGCAATAGGACGTAGTCCTGGACCCAGACCGGCATGTCCTGCAGCGCGCGCGACAGGCGGATCGTGCGATCCGTCGGCGTGCACGAGGCCCAGCGGGTGCGCATCGCCGCCACCCATCGCACGTTGATCGGCCGCGCGAGCCCGTCGAGATAGCGCTCGGAAAGTTCGCGGGCCCGGCGCGCGAGAGCTGCGTCGCCGCCCCGGCGCCGCGTCTGGCTGCCGACGACGCGCGCGACCATCTTGGCCACCCACTCCTGTTCCTCGGCGGCGCTGAACCGCGCCGGGATGAGGACGACGACCCGCTCGCCGTCGCGGTAGGCCGACACCGTGCGGCGCCGGCGCGCGCTGCGGCGCACCTCGACATCGGGCCCCATCCCGGGCAGCGGCGACGCAATCGACACGCAGCCACGCTATCCGCAACATCCGACGTGCGGACGCCGCGACGGCGACGCGCCATGATCGACGGGTCGCCATTCCACAGCCAACTCGTCCCGTTTTGCACACGACCGTCCACAGGTGTGGACATTCACTTCAGGTTTACCGTCCCGACATGTCCCGCATAGCCGAGGCTCATCCGGCGCCGCGGTCGTTAGCGGCAAACCGGGCTTGTGGACAACCGAGGGCGCATCGGGGGCATGTGTCAACGTGATCCAGTGACTGCCCCCGACTCGCGCGCGGACCTCGGACTGGGCCCCGCCACCCGGATGCTCTGGCGGTCGCCGGAATCGGTCCACCTCGAGCTCGGCAGCCACGCCGTAGTCGTCGAGGGACTCCCCATGCCGCTCATCCGGCGCGTCGCGTCGCCGGTCGCACCGACGGCGCCACCGCCCCAGGTGGACGAGGCGGCGCGGCACGCACTCACCACGCTGACCGAGGCCGGCTACCTGTGGCCACGCCCGTCCGGTCGCGACGACGCCCGCCTCGCACCGCCCGAGCCGCGCCTCGCCGGCGAGCTCGCGGCCCTGGCAGTCCAGCACGGCGAGCGCGCAGCCGAGGTGCTAAACGCGCGCCGGCAGGCGACCGTCGAGGTCCACGGCAGGAGCAGGGTCACGGCGCACCTCGCGTCGGTGCTCGCCGCCGCCGGCGTCGGACGCGTGCATTGGGCCGGTGACGGCGTCGCCAAGCTTGCGCACGTCGTGCCCGGTGGCATCTCGGTGTCCGACGAGGGCGATGTGCTGTCGGCGGCCGCCGAAAAGGCGCTGCGCCGGGTCGCGCCCGAGGTCGACACGACGCCGCTCCCGATCGGCGATCGTGCCCACCTCACCGTCCTCGCCGTCGACGGCCCGGTGCCCGACGAACGGTTGACCGCGCTACACGCCACGGACGCCCCGTACCTCGCGGTACTGCTCGGCATCGACCACGGCGTCGTCGGGCCACTCGTGCTCCCTGGGCTCACCAGCTGCCTCCGGTGCGCCGACCTGCACCGCCGCGACCGGGATCCGGCCTGGTCGGCGCTGGCCGTCCAGCTGACTGTCGGGCGCCGGCACGGGCCTGCGTCGGCCGTTTCGGTGGCCACCGTGGTCGCGGGCGTCGCCGCGCAGCAGGCCCTGGCGTTCCTCGACGGCGATGAACCGGACTGCATCGACGGCACGATCGAGCTGCACCTACCCGACTGGCGCCTGCGCCGGCGCAGCTGGCCACCACACCCGGAATGTGGGTGTGCGGGCACGGACGACGTGCATCTTTGACGGGGTTAGGCACAATGACCACCGTGGGCTGTAATGAATGACGGGACTCCGAGGAGACGGAGTCGACACGATGACGACATCCCGCAGCGTCGGGCCGCCCGCACCGCGAAGCTGGCCTCACTCCCACTCGGCGTAGCCGGGCGGGCCACCGTCGGGTTCGGCCGCCGGATGGCCGGCCAGTCCGCGGAAGAGGTCACCGCCAACCTCCAGGCTCGCACCGCCGAGCAGCTGTTCACCGTGCTCGGCGAGCTCAAGGGCGGGGCGATGAAGCTCGGCCAGGCGCTGTCGGTGTTCGAGGCCGCCCTGCCCGAGGAGAGCGCCGCCCCGTATCGCGAGGCACTCACCAAGCTGCAGGAGGCCGCCCCGCCGATGCCCGCCGGCACCGTACACAAGGTCCTTGCCGAGCAGTTCGGCAAACGCTGGCGGGAGCGGTTCCGGGACTTCGACGATCTGCCCGCGGCCGCCGCGAGCATCGGCCAGGTGCACCGCGCGATCTGGGGCGACGGCCGCGAGGTGGCTGTCAAGATGCAGTACCCGGGCGCGGGACCGGCGCTGATGGCCGACCTGACCCAGCTCGGCAGGCTGGCCTGGCTGTTCGCCCGGATCTCCCCCGGCCTCGACGTCAAGCCACTGCTCGCCGAGATCAAGCAGCGCGTGCTGGAGGAGCTGGACTACACGCTCGAGGCCGATTCCCAGCGGGTGTTCGCCACGACGTTCGCCGGCGACCCGCAGATCGCAGTACCACGGGTCGTGGCCAGCGCGCCGAAGGTGATCGTCAGCGAATGGCTGGAGGGCCGGCCGCTCTCGTCCATCATCGCGACGGGCACCCAGCCCGAGCGCGACGAGGTCGGGACGCTGCTCGCGCTGCTGCACCTGTCGACGCCGGCCCGGGCCGGGCTCCTGCACGCGGACCCGCATCCCGGGAACTTCCGGATGCTGGCCGACGGCCGGCTCGGAGTCGTCGACTTCGGTGCGGTCGCGCGGCTGACCGGCGGCATCCCAGCGCCGCTGGGCCGCCTCTCCCGACTCACCGTCGACGGCGACGCGGCGGGCGTTTTGACGCTGATGCGCGAGCTCGGGTTCGTCCGTCCGGGGATCAAGGTCACCGGCGAGGAGATCATGACCTATCTCGGGCCGGCCGCCGACCCGCTGCGCGAGCGCACGTTCACGTTCAGCCGGCGGTGGATGCGCAGGCAGGCGGCGCGCATCGGGGACCCACGCCGGGACGAGGCCCGGATCGGCCGGCTGCTGAACCTGCCGCCGTCCTACCTGCTGATCCACCGCGTGACGCTCGGCTCGATCGGCGTGCTCTGCCAGCTGGGCGCCACGGTGCCCTATCGCGGCCTCGCCGAGAGGTGGCAGCCCGGGTTCGCCGACGAGATCGCGTCATGAGCGACGCTTGCGGAGCGAACAGGGGTATCTGCGTCTCTGCATGCCCGAACGGAGTGAGGGCGTGAGTGGGACGCCGCCAGCCGAGTCGATCTTCACCTACGGCGCTCCGGCGCTGAAGTTCGGCGACGGCGCGTCGGACGAGATCGGCTACGACCTCGCCCAGCTCGGCGCTCGGCGGGCGCTCGTGATCACCGACGCGGGGGTCGCAGCTACCGGACTGCCCGCCAGGGTGGCAGACCAGATGAAGCAGTTCGACGTCGAGGCGGTCGTCTACGACGGCGTCCGGATCGAGCCGACCGACGCGAGCATGCAGGCGGCGATCGACTGGGCCCGCTCCAATGGACCGTGGGACGCGTTCGTCGCCGTGGGTGGCGGCTCCAGCATCGACACCGCCAAGGCGGTGAACCTGCTGCTCACCAACCCCGGCGAGCTGCTCGACTACGTGAACGCGCCGGTCGGCGGCGGGACGGTCCCGCGCAACGTGCTGCGTCCGCTCGTCGCGGTGCCGACCACGACCGGTACCGGTTCGGAGAGCACGACGGTCTGCGTTCTCGATGTCCTGGCGCAGCGGGTTAAGAGCGGGATCAGTCACGCCCGGTTGCGTCCGACGCTCGCGGTCGTCGACCCGATGCTGACCGTGACACAACCCGCCGGGGTCACGGCGTCTGCCGGCATGGACATCCTCTGCCACGCCCTCGAGAGCTACACGGCGCGCCCGTACACCGCGGTGCCACGCAAGCAGCCCGCGCAGCGGGTGCCGTACTGCGGCGCGAACCCGGTCTCGGACATGTGGTCGGAGCGGGCGCTAGGGCTGCTGGCGGGCAGTTTCCGCCGGGCGGTCGCGAACGGCGACGACCTGGAGGCCCGCCGCGACATGGCGCTCGCCGCGACCTTCGCCGGGCTGGGGTTCGGCAACGCGGGCGTGCACATCCCGCACGCGAACGCGTACCCGATCGCCGGTCAGGTGCGCGGCTTCCGGCCGGCCGGCTACCCCGGCGACGAGGCGATGGTGCCGCACGGGATGGCGGTCTCGCTCACTGCGCCGGAGGCGTTCCGGTTCACGTTCGCGGCCTCGCCGGACCGGCACCTGCGTGCGGCGCGGCTGCTCGAGCCGTCCGTCGACACTCCCGCCGACGCATCCGGGCTGCTGCCGGACGTCCTCACTCGGCTGATGCGCGACATCGGCATCCCGGACGGCGTCGAGGCGGTTGGCTTCGGCGCGGGCGACGTGGCCGATCTGGTCGAGGGCGCCCTCAAACAGCAGCGCCTCCTCGCGACGGCACCCCGCCAGGTGACCGCGGCCGATCTCGACGGTATCTTCCGGCGCTCGATGACTCTCTGGTAGCCCGATCCAGGCCGGCGCCACCGCGAAATGTCAGGAACGTGACGACGCTCCGCAACTGAGGGTAGGCGTTGCTTTACCTTCCGATGATCGCGGGGTGGAATGGCAGGGTGGATGAAGTGTGTTCGCTGTGCGGCCGCACCGCCGACCCGGTGCGCGACGGCGACCCCCCGCTCGCCTGGTGCGCCGACATCGTCGAGACGAGCGACGGGCACCGCACCCGCTGGGTCTGCACCGAGTGCACCCGCCGCTTCGTCCGCTCGATAGAGGCCAAACTCGACCGCCAGTGGTGGTAGTAGTACGAACGGCCGCCGGATCGTGGTGATCCGGCGGCCGTTCGGTTGTTGGTGTTCGGGGGGTTCCTGATCCCGGCGACGGCCGGTCAGCGAACCGGAGCCCGACTCACCCGGCGCGCGTGGCGCGCCTGCGCCGCACGGGCGTGCAGCGACAGGCGGTGCCAGCGACGCTCGGCGGCCAGCTCGCGCGCCAGGCGGCCCTGGCGCGATCGCTGTTCGTGCTCGCGCATTCGGTCCCGCGCGAGGGCTTCATGCATGGAATACATCTTGGTGCTCCCCAGGTAGCTGAAGTTCGTCAAATCGGTGCGGCCACGGCTCGGTGCCGTAACCGTCCTGCGGGTCAGCGTGGTCATGCGGCGACCACGTCGTCCTTACGCGGGCGGCCACGGGGGCGCTTGCGCGCCACGATGACGCCGCGCTCGAAGATCTCGCCGCCCCACACGCCCCACGGCTCACGGCGCTCGAGAGCGCCGGCGAGGCAGGCCAGACGTGCCGGGCAGTCCCGGCAGAAGCCTTTGGCCACCTCCAGTTCGGCGGGTGTGTCGGCGAACCAGAGCTCACCGTCCTGCACACGACAGGGCAGGTCCTCCGGACACTCCTTGGACAGCGGGTCCAACGGCTCGATCCCGATCGGATCGATCACGAGCACGCCGGTTGCATCGGTCAACACGTCGGGTCACCTCCTTCTAGCTCGTGCTGTGCTGGTCTGAGTTCGTCGATTGAAGTTGTGGTGGGCCACGTTTGGCTCCGAAAAACAACGAGGCCGCGGTTCCCAAGCTGGGAGCCGCGGCCTCGAGGAGCCGGATGCTGACTGTCGTCAGCGTGGTACTCCTCGAGGTGGGGCCGCCTGCTTGGCTGCGCCGTAGACGCCACGCCGGGCGTCGGCCGGCGTGAGATCGGCCATCAGAACGACGGTGGACCGAACAACCGCGGGAATGGAGTTGTGGGTCGGGTGCAACGAGCGGAAGGCCGACTCGTCGCGCATGCCGGCCGGGTCGCCGAGGCTGGGCAGCTGGTCGCGCCACGTGGCAATGCCGGCGGGCGGGGTGAACGAAGACCCCAGCGCCGAGCGGGTGCGCAGGGCAGCCACCGTCGGAGTCATCGTCTTCGACATCGGAGGCCACCCCCTTGTCTCTCGGTCGCGCGCGCGAAAAAACGCGCGCGGTTCGGGTCTGTGCTTGCAGGCTATCGGCCGCCTAAACGAGGCCGCAAGGCATTTATTTCGTTGCTGCTTCCCACGTTCGGCCCGATGTTCGCGGTAGAACATGCACAGTCGAAAAGGAGCTGCGAATGATCTTCCCCATCCGTCGTGCGGTCCTGTGTGCGGGCCTGGCGCTGACAACTGCTCTCGCGGGCTGTTCGGGATCGGACAAGAAGACCGACGGCTCCACGCCACCAACAAGCGGCGGCACCTCCGGATCGTCGCCGTCGTCGGGCGGCGGCGGCTCCCTGGACGCCGCGGCGAAAGCCGAGATCACCAGGGCGTTCAAGGCCTTCTACGACACCAAGACGCCGCTGGCGAAATCGATGGCGGTGCTGCAGCACGGCGCGACGTTCCGCAAGACGCTCATAGCCGAGAGCAACTCGCCGTCCGCGAAGGGCATCACCGCAAAGGTGAGCGCGATCAAGTCGCAGAGCGCCAACGTCGCGGCTGTCACGTTCTCGCTCTTCAGCCTCGGGAACTCGCTGCTCCCGGACATCTCCGGCTACGCCGTCCGGGAGGGCGGCAAGTGGAAGGTCGCTGCACAGACGTTCTGCAACCTGCTGACCCTCGAAAACACCGCACCGCCGGCATGCAAGGACGAGTCGATCACCGCACTGCCAGACTGACGGCATGGGTGCGGAGGTCGAGGCTGCCTCGACGGTGTCGCGGCGTGCTGCACTCTCCACAGTGCTCGCCGTGCTCTTCCTCACCTTCCTCGACACGACGATCGTCAGCGTCACCCTCGGCAACCTCGAGACGGACGTCTCGGCCGGGGTCATCCCGTTGCAGTGGGTAATCAACGGCTACGCGCTCGTATTCGCCAGTCTCATGCTCATCGGCGGCTCGCTCGCCGACCGCCTCGGCCGCAAGTGGGTCATGCTCGCCGGCATCGCGATCTTCTGCGCCGGATCGGTGATGTGTGCCGTCGCACCGGGCGTTTCCATGGTGATCGGCGGGCGCGCCGTCATGGGCGTCGGTGCGGCCGCCTCCGAGCCGGGGACGCTGTCGGTGATCCGCCAGCTGTACCCGGACAGACGAGAACGGGCCCGCGCCCTCGGCATCTGGTCTGCGGTGTCCGGGTTGGCGCTGGCCCTCGGCCCGGTGATCGGCGGCCTGCTCGTCGGCCTGGGCGACTGGCGCTCGGTGTTCTGGTTCAACCTGGCCCTCGGCTGCCTGCTCGGTGTCGCCGTGTGGATGTTCGTCCCGGACAGCCGTGACCCGCAACCCGGCCGTCTCGACGTCCCGGGTTTCGTCCTCGGCACCGGTGGCATCTTCTGTCTGGTGTTCGCCTCGATCTCCGGCGAGTATCAGGGCTACGGGACCTGGTGGATCGTCGCGCTGTACGTCGTCGGCGGGCTTTGCGTCGTATCGTTCGTCCGGGTCGAGTCGCGGACGTCCTCGCCGATGCTGAATCCCCGCTACATCCGCGCGCCGATCGTGCGCTCGGCCTTGTTCGCCGCGTTCGCGGTGTACTTCGGGGTCTTCGCGATCTTCTTCCTGACCGCGCTCTACCTCGACATCGGTCTGCACTACTCGGGATGGAAGCTCGCCGGCATGTTCGCGCCGATGGCCGCAGCCATCGTGGCGGGCGGCCTCGCGGCCGGGCCGTGGGTGGCGCGCCTGGGGTCACGGCAGCCGATGGTCGCCGGCTGCGCGATCGCGGCGGGCGGCATCGCGCTCGCCCGGCTCGAGATCACCCGCCTGCCGATGCCCCACCACGGTGTCGCCCAGACACCGGTGACGCAGTTCCTGATCCTGGCGGCCGCGCTGGCGCTGGCTGGGCTGGGGTTCGGCATCACGGTCGTCCCGATGACCTCGGCCGTGCTGTCGCACATCCCGGCCGAGCACTCCGGCATCGCGGCGTCCGCGACGAACACGGCCCGCCAACTCGGGGCGGTCGTGGGCGTCGCGGCACTCGGGGCGATCGTCAACGCACGGCTGACCGACGAGGTCAACAAGACGTTTTCCGGCCCACTGTTCGGCAACGCGCGCGAGTCGATCCTGAAGATTCTGGAGACCGGCGGCAGCGCGGGCTCGTTCACGTTGGCCGACATCCCGCCGAACTTCATCAACGCGTTCCTCGACGGCCTGGCGATGTCCCTGCTCGCGGCGATCAGCCTGGTCGGACTGGCCGGGGTCGTGGCGGCCCTGGTGCGCGAACCACCGCCGCTCGAGGACGCCGACGTCAGCTGACTCGGGCGCCACCCTCAGCTGCACAACGCGATGCGGAGGCGCTGGGTGGTTGTCCGGATCTGTAATACGGCCGTATGACAGATCCGCACCGCCATATGGCCGGTGGGGGCGACAGGCGCGCGAGCTGTGCCAACCGCGCCGAACTCGCGATCAGGTGACCTCGACGGGTGCGACGTCTGCGGGGTCGGCGCCGCCGATGACCTCGAGCAGCGGCGACGCGTAGCGGGTGAGCTTCGTAGGGCCGACGCCGGAGATGCGGGCCAGGGCGCTGGGGCTGCTCGGCCGCGCGTCGGCGATCGCGACCAGCGTGGCGTCGCTGAACACGACGTAGGGCGGCACGCTCTGCACCTCGGCCTGCGCCTTGCGCCAGACGCGCAGCCGGCCGAACAGCTCGGCGTCCTCCGCCTCGGGCGCCTTGTGCTTGACCTTCGCCCTCGGACGGGACTCGGCAACCGGTCGCAGTCCGTCGAGGAACCGGCTCGGCCGCCGGCCACGGCGCTGCCCCGGGCTGCGGGCCAGCGCCCAGGACAGTGCCAGCCGCTCCCGGGCGCGAGTGATACCGACGTAGAGCAGACGGCGCTCCTCGGCGAGCTGGGCGGGCGTCGTCGCATGCTGGATCGGCAGCGTCGAGTCCGTCAGCCCGACGAGGAACACGGCGTCCCACTCCAGACCCTTGGCCGAGTGCAGCGAGGCGAGCGTGACGCCCTGCACAGTGGGCGCGTGCTGGGCGCTGGCGCGTTGATCGAGCTCCGCGACCAGCTCACCGAGGTGCGCCCCGGGCTGCATCGCGAGCAGGTCGTCGGCCAGCGTGACGAGCGCGGCGAGGGACTCCCAGCGCTCACGAGCCGCGCCGCCGGGCGGCACGTCGGCGGGGTACCAGGACAGTCCGGACAGCACCCCGCGCACCGCGTCGGGCAGCGACTCGTCGGCATCGTTGCCGGCCCGGGCGGCGCCGCGCAGCAGCAGCCGGGCCTCGCGGATCTCGGGACGGTCGAAGAACCGCTCCCCGCCGCGCAGGACGTACGCAACACCCGCCTGGGCGAGCGCCTGCTCGTAGACCTGGGACTGGGCGTTGATCCGGAACAGCACGGCGATCTCGGACGCGGGCGTGCCGTCGTCGATGAGGGTGCGGCACTGTGCCGCAACGTGGGCGGCCTCGGCGGGCTCGTCGTCGTACTCCGCGAACGTCGGCTCGGGGCCGTCCGGCCGCTGGCCGGTGAGCGCCACGCCGGTGTCGCGGACGAGCGAGTTGGCCAGCGTGACGACCTGCGGCGTGGAGCGGTAGTCGCGATGCAGCCGCACCACGACGGACTCCGGAAACCGGCGGCGGAAGCCCAGCAGGTGCTCGGGCGTCGCGCCGGCGAAGGAGTAGATCGTCTGGTTCGGGTCGCCGACCACGCAGAGGTCGTCGCGGCCGCCGAGCCATGCTTCGAGCAGCCGCTGCTGCAACGGCGAGACGTCCTGATATTCGTCGACGACGAAGTGCCGGTACCGGGAGCGGACCTCTTCGGCGACGTCGGGCAGCTCTTCCAGCGCGCCGGCCATGATCAACAGCAGGTCGGCGAAGTCGATCTGGCCGGATCGTCGCTTGGCCTGCTCGTATTCGGCGTAGAGCTTGGCCACCGTGTCGGCCGTCATGGTGGTCGCTCGCCCGGCTTCTCGGGCGCGTTGCGGGTACGCCTCCGGGGTGGCGAGGACGGACTTGGCCCAGTCGATCTCGGAGCTGAGGTCGCGCAGCTCCGCGCGGTCGGTGCGCAGCCGCATGCGCGCCGCCGCGTTTCCGACCATTCGCAGTGGGTTGTCGAGGAGCTCTGGCATGCCACCGCCCAGCACCCGCGGCGCGAAGTACTGCAGCTGGCGCAGCGCCGCCGCGTGGAAGGTGCGGGCCTGGACCCCGGATGCCCCGAGAGTGCGCAGCCGGCTGCGCAGCTCGCCCGCGGCGCGGGCGGTGAAAGTGACGGCGAGCAGCTGGCCGGCCGGCACCGCTTCGGTGCGGACCGCGTATGCGATGCGGTGCGTGATGGCGCGGGTCTTGCCGGTGCCCGCACCGGCGAGGATGCAGACCGGACCACGAACGGCCAGCGCGGCCTCGCGCTGCTCCGGGTCGAGGCCGGCGAGCACCCGTTCTGCATCACTCACGGGTTCCGATCCTGCCAGTGAGCTACGACGCTTTCCGGCGCCGGGTCGAGGCGCGGAATGTCGTGTGTACCTAGGGTGTTAGAGGGTTCAACAAAGCGCGAAGGAGCGACTGCGTCCATGTTGACGATGTACACGACGGACTGGTGCGGCTACTGCGTCCGCCTCAAGCACGGGCTGCAACGCGAAGGCATCACCTACGACGAGGTCAACATCGAACGCGTCCCCGCCGCCGCCGAGCTCGTGATGCACGTCAACGGCGGCAACCGCACAGTCCCCACCGTGGTGTTTCCGGACGGCACAGCGCTCACCAACCCGAGTCTGCGCGACATCAAGGCGAAGCTCGCGGCTTGAGCCGCTGGAGTCCCGTCGCACCCGGGGCCCTGCCCGGCAGGCTCGCGGACTGGTTGGCAAAGTCGCCGGGCCTCGTCCGGGTAGCAGTCGACGGGCCGCCGTGCGCGCAGCCGTCCCAGGTGGTCGATTCGTTGATCGAGGCGCTGCGCGTCCTCGGCCGTCCGGCTGCGCACCTCGCGGCCTCCTACTTCTGGCGGGACGCGTCCCTCCGGTTCGAGCACGGTCGCGAGGACGTCGAGTCGTACCGCTCATGGCTGGACGCCGACGCGCTGCGTCGCGAAGTGCTGGACGCCGCTGTCTTGGCAGGCGTCTACCTGCCGTCCCTGCGTGACCCGCTGAGCAACCGATCCACTCGCGAGGAGCCACACGCGGTCGAACCGGACCTCGTGTTGATCGTCAGTGGCTCGCTGCTACTCGGTCGTGGGCTGCCGTTCGACCGCACGATTCACCTGACGATGTCGTCGGCGGCTCGTGCCCGCCATACGCCGGCCGATCAGGCCTGGGCGCTGCCCGCGTACGACGCGTACGAGACCGACGTACGCCCCGCCGAGGCCGCGGATGTCGTGGTCAAGCTCGACGACCCGCGCCACCCCGCAATCAGCTGGACTTGAAGTGCGGTTCAGGTCGTTTACTGGAGCAATGGCCGAACTGACTGCTGCCCAGATCTCCTATCTCGCCGGCCAACGGCTCGGCCGGCTCGGCACCGCGGGCGCGGACGGCAAGCCGCACGTCGTTCCGACCTCGTTCCGCTACAACCCCGAGCTCGGGACCATCGACGTCGGCGGGCACCACGTGGCGACGACGAAGAAGTACCGCGATGTTCAGGCGAACGGCTGGGCGGCACTGGTCGTCGACGACCTCGTCTCGACTGACCCGTGGACGCCACGGATGCTCGAGATCCGCGGCCCCGCCGAGGCGATGCCGACCGGCGGCACGTCGCTGGGTCCCGGTTTCGGCGAGGGGTTCATCCGGATCCGTCCCGAGAAGATCAACTCTTTCGGCATCGACTAACTACACTCCGCGTATGAGCACGCGGGGGCAGGATCTCGGCCAGCGCTTCGCGACGAGCCTGGCCGCCAAGGACCGGGACGCGCTCGTTGCGCTGCTGGCCGACGACATCGACTTCCACGCGATGACGCCGCGCCGCACCTGGCAGGCGGCGACGCCCGCCGAGATCGTCGACGATGTCATCCTCGGCCATTGGTTCGAGCCGACCGATCGCATCGAGTCGCTCGTCTCCGTCGAGACCGACGACGTGGTCGACCGCACCCGGGTCGGCTACCGGCTCATGGTGCGCAACGACGACGGGCGGCACGTCGTTGAGCAGCAGGCCTACCTGTCCGAGTCGGACGGGCGGATCGGCTGGCTGCGCATCATGTGCAGCGGCTACCAACCGCTCGACGAGTCGTCCTGAAGCTGCCCGCTCAAACGTCGCCGGCGAGCCACCGGTCGATGAGGAAGCGCGAGATCGAAAGATGCGGCGGGATCGCGCGCAGCCTGGTGCCGTCGATCGCGGGCATCTCGCGGTCGGTCCAGTCCCGCGCCTGGCGCACCTCGTCGCGGGTGAACCAGGCCGCCTCGGCCAGCTCGACCGGATCGAGCGTGATGGCGGCCTCGCCGTCGAGCCGGGCGACGAAGCCGAGCATGAGGGACGCGGGAAACGGCCACGGCTGGGAGGCGAGGTAGTGGATGTCGCGCACCGCGATCCCGACCTCCTCGTACACCTCGCGCGCGACCGCGGCCTCGAGCGACTCCCCTGGCTCGACGAAGCCGGCGAGCGTCGAGAATCGCCCTTCGCCCCACTGGTGACCGCGACCGAACAGTGCCTTCTCGCCGCCGTCGTGCACCAGCATGATCACGGCGGGGTCGGTGCGCGGGAAGTGCTGGCTGCCGTCCTCGACACAGGTGCGCGTCCAGCCCGCCTGCGTCTCGACCGTGGCGGCGCCACACAGCGGGCAGTGGGTGTGCCGCTGGTGCCACTGCTCGAGCGCCACCGCGCTGACCACGAGGCTCGCGTCCAGATCGTCGGCACGTGCCCCGAACTCGCGCAGCGTCTGCCAATCGTCGCCGTCCGGCTCCGCGGTCACCGCGAAGTACGGGACGTCCTCGACCAGCCCGAGGAAGCGGCGGGGCCCGTCCGGCGCATCGGCGGCGTCGCGGTGGACCACCCGGCCGGCCGCGGTAACCGGGGTCGCCGACTTCGGGCTGATCAGCACCGTCTTCGCGCGCGGCCACGCGCCCGCCAGCCACTCGTCGTCCGAGCGGCGGTGCGAGGCGCGGTCGTACTTCGCCTCGGACAGCGGTGGACCGGACAACGGCGCAGCTCCTACGCCGGTTCGCCGCGCGCCGCGTCCAGGTGCACGAGCTGAGTTTCGACGGGGACCAGCGCGGCGAGCGGAGCGGCGATCGTCTCGGCGTCGCCGACCACGACCGAGGTGAAGCCGGACGGTGCGAAGAAGCGCGCCGCCGCGGCGCTGACGTCCTCGACGGTCGCCCCGCGGAGCAGGCCCGGGAACTCGCCGAGCCACTCGAGGCCGAGGCCGAACGCGAACAACCCCGAAAGCGTGGAGGCAAGGCCCGACTGCGTCGCGGTCGACAGGGCCAGCGTGCCGATCGCGTACTGCTGCACCGCGGCCACCTCGTCCTCGGTGACGGGGAGGGCGGCGATCCGGCCGAGTTCGTACAAGGTCTCGAGCAGCGCCGGGGTCGTCACCTCGCTCTGCACCTCCACGCTCAGCCCGAGGGTCGAGCCGAGCACGTGGTGCTCGAGGCGGCTGTGCGGACCGTACGTGTAGCCCTTGTCCTCGCGCAGGTTCTGCATCCAGCGTGACGTGAAGAAGCCGCCGAAGATCAGGTTCGCGAGATGCAGGGCGGCGTAGCCCGGCTCGGTGCGGGCGAGCGCGAGCCGGCCCATGCGCAGTGTCGACTGGACGGAGCCGGGCCGGTCGATCACCTCCAGCGCGCCGCCCGGCGGGGTCGGCAGGGCGGGCACGTTCGCCCTCGGCGCCTTGCCCGTCCAGCCGGCCAGCGCCGTCGGCGGCGTACTCGACCATCCTCGCCGGGCTGACGTCGCCGACGAGGACGAGCACCGCCCCGGCGGGTCGCACGAGCGAGCGATGCATCGCGCGCAGCTGTGCGGGCGTCACCGCGTCAACGTCGGCAGGCTGCGGCAGATCGCGAGCGTACGGATGCTCGCCGAACATCCGCACGGCCAGCGCCTCGTTCGCCACGACGCTGGGGCGGGCGCGCGCGATGCTGAGCTTCTCCACGAGCCGGCCCCGCTCGGTGCCGACGTCGGCCTTGTCGTAGGCGGGTTCCACGAGCACGGAAGCGACCACCCCGAGCAGCCTGCTCAGGTTGGTGGCGAGCACGTTGCCCGTGATCACCAGCCGGTCGGCGTCCACGCTGGCCGAAAGGTCACCGCCCAGCGCCTGGATCGCTGCGGCGAGTGCGGCGCGGTCCAGCCCGGCGGCACCCGTCAGGATCGTCTGGCCGAGCAGCGTGGCCTGCGCGGGGTGCGCAAGCTTGGCCGACAGGAACGGCAGCCGCAAGCGCACCTCGACGAGCGGAACGCCCGGCTTGCGGACGGCGACGACGGTCAGCCCGTTGTCGAGGACGGCCTCGGTGCTGCGCAGCTTCTTGGCCGTGCGCGGTTCGGTGAGCGCGGGGACCGACGATGTCATTTCGCGCCTCCGGCGACGAGCTCGAGCACCGCTCGACGGTCCGGACGCAACTTGGCGGCGGCGCGGCGGATGTCCTGCTCGGTCACAGCGGCGAGCCGCTCGGGCAGCTCGGCGATGAGCTCGGCACGCCCGTGCAGCAGCTCGAACTTGGCGAACTCGAGCGTGCGGGAGATGACGGCGTCGAGATCGCGCAGCAGGACACCGACCAGCCGGGTGCGCACCCGGTCGAGCTCGCCGCCGTCCAGCCCGTCCTCGGCGATGCGCGCAAGCTCCTCGTCGACGGCTCGCAGGATCGCATCGAGCGAGGTGCTGTCGGGATAGTGCGCGCTGATGGTGAGCGCGGTGGGGTCGCGCTCGTCGAACGGATCGCCGAACTCGCCGATGTAGGCCGACACATCTGTCACGAGACTGTCCTGGTGGACGAGCCGGCGCTGCAACCGGGAGGCGTCGCCGTCGCTGAGCACCTCGGCGAGCAGGAGCACTGCGAGCAACCTGTCGAGCTTGCCGACCGGGTCGGGCACCCGGTAGCCGATCGCAACGGCCGGTATCGGCGCGTGCGGATCGTGGTGCGTGTCGCGGCGTTCGGCGGTCAGGGCCGGCTCGCCGAACTTGGGTCGCTTGGGGGTCTTGCGCTTCTTGATGCCGGCGAAGTGCTTCTCGATCAACGCCATCGCGTCGTCGACGTCCAGGTCGCCGGTCACGGCGAGGACGGCGTTGCTCGGCGCGTAGTAGCGCTGGAAGAAGTCGCGCGCGTCGTCGGTTGTCGCGCTCTCGAGATCCTCGAAGCCGCCGTAGCCGTTGTGCGAGTTGGCGAACGTGTCGAACAGGACGGCCGGCAGGTAGATCCACGGGAACCCGCCGTACGGCGCGTTCAGCACGTTGACCCGGATCTCGTTCTTCACGACGTCGAGCTGGTTGGCGAGGTTCTCCTCGGTGATGCGCGGCCCGCGCATCCGGTCGGCCTCGAGGAACAGCCCGCGCTCGAGGGCGTTCGACGGCAGCGCCTCGAAGTAGTTCGTGTAGTCGAAGTGCGTGCTGCCGTTGAACACACCGCCGCTGGACTCGACGTAGCGGAAGTGCTCGAGCTTCTCCAGCGTCACCGAGCCCTGGAACATCAGGTGCTCGAAGAGGTGCGCGAAGCCGGTACGCCCCTCGGGCTCGGACCGGAACCCGACGTCGTACAGGACGGCGATGCCCACGACCGGCGCAGTGCGGTCGGGCGAGATCACGACGCGCAGGCCGTTGTCGAGCGTGTGGCGGCTGATGTCGAAGGTCGGGGCAGGCAGTCTCTTATGGCGAGCAGGCACTAGCTCACCTTACGGATGCCCCTCGCGGCCGGTCAGCCGACCTGGATCGACGCGATCGTCTGCGGCACCTTCGGCCAGAGCGACTTCACGAGATCGGGCACCGACGTGTACCAGAGCGACACGTCCCCGCTGCCGACCTCGACGGCGACGATCCAGAGCCGCTCCTTCCGCACATCCGTCCCGTTCCGCTTCGCCCACGCCGGGTTGAGCGTGAACGTGGTCTGCAGCAGGTGCGCGGGCGCGCCGTCGACGGTCGTCGCGCGGTCCACGTCCGTCGCTCATCCGTGGATTAGCGCCGTAGCCGCCGAGGTCGACCATCTGCTGACGGACGTTCCCGGCGATGTCCGCGAGGGACGACCCCTCTGGCGAGCCCCAGTGCCCCGCGCCCTCTTCGAGCACCCAGTCGGTCGCCGGCTCGACGACCTTCCGCTCCGAAACGGGCCATACGTGCTCCGTCGTAGAAGGCGGTGAACCCGGAGGTGATGCAGTCGAACGACAGTTTCGCGGCGGGGTAGACGACGTGCGGGCAGGAGGTCGGCGCGTAGGGCTGGCGCTGCTGGAGCCCGGTGCCGGGGCGGTGGTGCTGGAGCCGGTGTGCCGCCGGTGGGCGCACCGCTCGGGCCCGCAGTCGGCGCGCTGCGGCCGGTGCCGTGCACGACATCCGTGCAGCCGGACAGTGAGCGCGACGCACGCGATGCCCGCAGCGAGAAGTCGCGCGCGGGTCATGCGCGAGCGCAGGCCGTCCCGGCCCAACTCGGCGAGTCCGGCCCAGAGGCGCGCGGCGGCCTCGGCGCCCTTGAACAGCATCGGCACCGTCACCTTCTCGTTGGGCGCGTGGATCTGGTCGTCGGGCAGCCCGACGCCGAGGAACACGAGCGGGGCGCCGACGGCCTGCTGCAGGCCGGCTTCCGGGCCGCTGCCGCCTTCGCGGGTCGGCAGCACGGGCACGCCGTCGAACGCCGCGCTGATCGCGACGGCGAGCGCTCGGTAGGCCGGTGTGTCGATCGGCACCTCGCAGGCGCGGACGCCGGCGCCCTCCCAGTCGATCCGCGCGATGACACCGTCCGGCGTGTGCTCCGCGACGAAGCGCTCGACGCCCTTGATGATCTTGGCCGGGTCCTGGTCGGCCACCAGCCGGAACGACAGCTTGGCGAACGCGTCGCTCGGCACGATCGTCTTGTGGCCGTCGCCCTGGTAGCCGCCGCCCAGTCCGTTCACCTCCGCGGTCGGCCGCGCGCCGACCCGCTCGAGCGTCGAGTAGCCCGCCTCGCCATACAGCGCCCGGGACTGGGCGACCTCGAGGAACCCCGCATCGTCGACCGGCACCTTGGCGAACAGCTCCCGCTCGGCGTCGCTCAGCTCGCGGACGTCGTCGTAGAAGCCGGGCACCTGGACCCGTCCGGTGCCGTCATGCAGCGCGGCGACCATCCGCGCGATGCCGGTAGCCGGGTTCGGGACGGCACCCCCGAACACCCCGGAGTGCAGGTCGAGGTCCGGCCCGTGGAAGCTGACCGAGCAGGCGACCATCCCGCGCATGCCGGTGACCGTGCTCGGGACGTCGGGCGCGATCATGCCGGTGTCGGTGACGACGACGACGTCGCAGCCGAGCCGGTCGCGGTGCTTGTCGAGCAGCTCCTCGAAGTGTGGCGAGCCGGACTCCTCCTCACCCTCCACGATGAACTTCAGGTTCACCGCAGGGGCCGCGCGGCCGGTGGCGGCGAGGTGCGCGCGCAGGCCGAGCAGGTGGAACAGCAACTGGCCCTTGTCGTCGGACGCACCGCGGGCGCGCAGCACGTCTCCGTCGACCGTCGGAACGAACGGGTCGGTGTGCCACAGCTCCAGCGGATCGACGGGCTGGACGTCGTGGTGCGCGTAGACGAGCACGGTCGGCGCGCCGGCGTCGCCACTCGGCCACTCGGCGTAGACCGCGGGCAGCCAGGCGCCGTCGTCCAGGATCTCGACGTGCGGGAAGCCGGTGCGGCGGGCGGCGTCGGCGAACCACTCGGCGCTGCGTCGCACGTCCGCGTGCCGCTCGGGCTGGGCACTGATGCCCGGGATGCGCAGCCACTGGTCGAGGTCGGCGAGCAAGTCGGCACGGTGGTCGTCGATGTAGCTTCGGACGGCGTCACGGGTCACGGGAGCCGACGATAGCCTCTCCGGATGAGTGCCCCCGTAGTGATCGTCGGCGCCGGCCTGTCGGGCGCCGCGGCCGCGTGGTCGCTGAGCCGGC
The DNA here is from genome assembly GCA_963797455.1 of uncultured Actinomycetota bacterium. GTDB lineage: Bacteria > Actinomycetota > Actinomycetes > Mycobacteriales > Jatrophihabitantaceae > Jatrophihabitans. Next base: position 33,273 of record CAWCPK010000007.1, read on the forward strand.
GAGGCGTGCCGGTGGTCGTGCTCGAACAGTTCGCGCCGGGGCACCGCTCGGGCAGCTCGCACGGGAGCGCGCGCATCGTCCGACGCGCCTACCGCGACGCGCGGTACGTGTCGCTCACCGGCCGCGCGTTCGAGCTGTGGCGCGAGCTGGAGACGGCGTCCGGCGCGCCGCTGCTGCGCATGTTGGGCGGTCTCGACTTCGGGCCGCGGCGCGACGTGCCGACCGTCGCCGCGCTGCTCGCCGACGCCGGCGTGCCGCACGAGGTGCTGCCCGCCGCCGAGGCATCCGCACGCTGGCCCGGGATGGTCTTCGACGGTGACGTGGTCTTCCACGCCCAGGCCGGCACGCTGGATGCGGACGCGGCGATCGCTGCCTTCCTCGGGACGGCGGAGCGCTCCGGCGCGCAGGTGCGGCCCGCGACGCCCGTCGCTGACGTGACGGGCAACCGGGTCACGCTGGCCGACGGGTCGTCACTGGCCGCACGCTGCGTGGTGGTCGCCGCCGGTGGCTGGGTCGGGCCGTTGCTCTCGGGTGTGGTGTCGTTGCCCCCGCTGCGCGTGACGCAGCAGCAGGTGTTCCACTTCCCGCGCCTCGATCCGTCCGCAGCGCCGTGGCCGAGCGTGATCCACGAGCCGACCGAGCACCCGGTCTACCACCTGGCCGGTGGCCGGGACGGCGGGCCGGGCGACGACCGCAAGATCGGCGAGCACGACGCCGGACGCGAAACGACCGCGGCGGAACGCGACGGTGTCATCGATCCGGCGTCGCGGGCTCGGGTCGTCGAGTACGTGCGCCGGTGGCTGCCCGGCCTCGACCCGACGCCGCGCGGCGAGGCCACCTGCCTGTACACCGAGACGCCGTCCGAGGACTTCCTCCTCGACCGGGTGGACGATCTCGTGGTCTGCTCACCGTGCTCGGGGCACGGCGCGAAGTTCGCCCCGTTGGTCGGCGAGCTGGTGGCCGACCTCGTGACGGGAGCCGGCGGCGTGCCGGACCGCTTCCGGCTCGCCGCGCACCTTGCCGGTGCCGGCGGCAGTGTCTCCCTTTAGAGGGTGACCGGTCCGTCGGCACCCTGTACGACGGCCGTCATCGCGACGAGCTCGCCGATCTCGAGGGGCAGGTCGGCGCGCAGTACGGCCAGCGCCGGGCGCACCGACGCGGGATCCGGGTGCCGGGCGCGAAGATCGAGCAGCTCGGCACGTGGCAGGTCGCGGCTGGTCGGGTGCGGCGTGGCGCCCCAGTCGATCAGGAACGGGACGAGGCCGTCCCCGTAGTCGAACCGCGGCGCGGTCAAGCGCCACTCGAGGAGAGTGCCGTCCGGGGTGCGGCGCGACATCGCCAGCGGCTCCCCGGGGTCGTAGCCGCCGTCGCGGGCCTGGGCGATCAACCCGTCCAGATCGGTGGTGCGGATCGCCCAGGACACGACGCGCGGGACGGTGAGCTCGTCGATGCCGAACGGCCGCGGAAGCTCTGGAGCTGGGCTGGTCCGGGTCGGGCCCGATGAGCTCCAGGTAGGCGCCGTTGCCGAGCGCGACGAGGCAGTTCGCGGTGCCGAGGCCCAAGTGGCTGCCACCGGGCGTGGGCTGGACGCCGGTCAGATCGGCGAACCACGCGACGGTCTCGTCGAGGTTCGGGCCACCGAGCACGAGGTGGTCGAGCACCGTCCCAGCGTCCTGCACTGGCAGCCGATTCGCCAAGACCGGTAGCGGGCAAGCCGCCACACGGTCAGCAAGTACAAGAAGGCGCGCTATCAGCGCTCCAGCTGAATCATCAACCCGGCAGGTTTCGCATCCACCCAACGATCGACGCCGTAGCAACGGAGATGACGCAAGCGCACATGTCCGCGCCGTTATAGGTCGCTTGATCCTCGCTGCCTCGGCGATGTCGACCGCCGCGGTTGTAGTCGGGTGGCCCGGAGGGATTGCACCTCCGGGCTCCCACAGAACGGAGCGTGACAGTCTCCCATCACTCCGCTCTTCTCATCGGACTCCGTTGAAGCCGCGGACCCAGCGCCAGTGCGCGAATAGGCCGGGTTCGCGATCGAGGATCCCGGTCCACCACGCCATGAAGCGTTTGTAGGACCGCAGTCGCTTGTATTTCCGCCCTGCCCAGCGCATCAGGTAGGTGTTGATGCGGGCGAGGAAGGGGTGCAGCCGGGTCCGATAGAACCGGCCGTAGTAGTTCATCCACCCTCGCACGACCGGGTTGATCTCGGCGGCGATTTGTTCCAGCGTGCTGGTGACCCAGTGGTGCATCTTCCAGCGGCGAACCTGCCGGTTCATGCGGGTCAACGCCGCGAGGCTGACCGCGGGCAGGAAGCCGTAGTAGAACTCCCCGCGCCGGTTCTTGGCCTTGCGCGGCTGGAAGGTGTAGCCGAGGAACGTGAACGCCACGTGCTCATACGAGCCGCGGCGCCGGTTGTCCTTGCAGTACACGATCCGTGTCTTGTCCGGGTGCAACTGCAGGCCCAGACTCGACAGCCGCACCTCCAGCGCCGCCCACACCTCGCGGGCTTGCCGCTCACTCACACAATGGATCACCGCATCGTCTGCGTAGCGTTCGAAGCTCACGGTCGGGAACTCCCGCGCCAGGAACTGGTCGAACGCGTAGTGCAGCACCAGGTTCGCCAACACTGGCGAGACCGCCGACCCTTGTGGGGTTCCCCGGCCTCGCTGCTGCAAGGTGCCGTCCGGTAGGTGCAGCGGCGCTTGCAGCCACCGCTGCACATACAGCAGCACCCACCGCTGCTCGGTGGTGATGTTCGCCCGCACCGCCTTGACGACGAGGTCGTGGTCCAGGGAGTCGAAGAACGCACGGATGTCCAGATCGAGCACCCAGTCCTTCTGCCAGCACCGTTCCCGGCACGCGGCCAGCGCCTCATGCGCCGACTTGCCCGGCCGGTAGCCGTAGGAGTCCGGATGGAAGATCGCTTCCGTCCGCGGCTCCAACGTCAGCGCCACCACGGTCTGCGCGATCCTGTCGCCGACCGTGGGCACCCCCAACACCCGCACCCCGCCTTGCGGCTTGGGTATCTCCACCGCGCGCACCGGCGGCGGGAAATACGTCCCCGACGACATCCGGTTCCAGATCTTGTAGAGATTGCCCTTCAGATCGGACTCGAACGCCGCGATCGACACCTCGTCGACCCCCGGTGCACCCTTGTTGGCCTTGACCCGCTGGTACGCCTCCCACACCAACTGTTTCGGAATGACAAACGACTTCTCCAACGAAGCTGACTCGCCCACTCGACTCCTCCCAGACGGCTCCTCGCCACCCGGTTGCTCGCGCAAACAACGCCACTCGATGAGCCGGCCCCTTCGCTCCACCCCCATTACAAGGGCTTCACCACTACTACGAGCCGGTCCGCCAGCCAGCGCCGCAACGGTACTCAGCGTCTCCGGATTCCGCCGTTGACGCGCTCCCTCTCACCCCCCGCCCACCAGCACGGGCAGCAGTATCGGCACCGGCCTTCCCACGTTCCATGCAGAAGCCGCAGACCAGGCTCGCTGTTGACCGCCGCTGATCTTGCCGATGACGCCGTCGTTCCCGGTGCCGACGAAGCGGGTGTGAAATGGCCCCGTCCGCTGGCTGCGGACGGGGCCTTGGTCGGTCGGGTGCCGTTGTCGTCGGCTTGGTGATGGTGCCGAGGTTCAGTCGGCGCCGATCTCGGAGATCGCGATGCGGGCAGCTTTCTCGTCGACGATCGTGCTCTTGCGCGCGAACGCGGAGGTGAGTGCGTTGACGGCGAGGTTGTTGATCGCCCGTGGGTAGCCGCGCGAGGCGTTGTGGATCAGCGTGACGGCGTCGTCGCTGAACAGGGTGTCGGAGCGGCCGGCGATCTTCACGTGGTGCGTGATGTATTCGCCGGTCTCTTTCGGGGTCATCCCGGCCAAGGCGTAGCGGACGGAGATCCGCTGGTCCAGCGCGGCGAGCACGCCGAGGCGCAGCCGGTGCCGCAGCGTCGGCTGCCCGACCAGCAGCGCCGCGAACGGCGCCCCTGAATCCATGTCGTGATTGGTCAACATGCGCACGGCCTCGAGCTGGGCGTTGTCGAGCAGGTGCGCCTCATCGAAGATCACGATCGGTGTCCGGCCCCGTTCCGCATGTTCGGCCGCGAGGGCTGCGGCGGCCTGCGGGACGAGCGTTGCCGTGTAGAAGCTCGGCGTCTGCCCGAGCGCGGACACGACGTGGTGCAGCATGCCGCGGACGCCGACTGATGGGTTGGGCAGGTAGATCACCACATGCCTGGAGCCGTCGAGGTTGGCGGTGGCGGCGCGGACGGCGACGGTCTTGCCGGCACCTACTTCGCCGGTGATCACGCCGAGGGCGTGTTGCTCGATGCACCAGCCGATCCGGGCGACCGCTTCGGCGTGCCCGTCGTGGCGGTGCAGCATCGACGGGGCGAGGCTGCGTCCGAACGGCATCCTCGTGAATCCCCAATGTGACTGCAGGCGCGTGACGCTCATGCTCCGGCCTCCTCACGCCGACCGGCGGCACTCGCGGTCTCGTTGAGGGCGTCGTCGATGGACAGCTGCCCCGGCAGCTGACCGGTGTCTGTGTCGTTGTCCTTGCCGGCGCTGGAGTAGAGGGCGTGGAAGCCGATCCGCTCGTCGGCGGCGACCTGCTCGTGGTGGGTGTCGGCGACGAGTTGCAGGTAGGCGATCCCGGTCGCCGGCGCCGGTGGCGGCTCGACCGTTTCGGGGCGGGCTTTCGGATGGGCGTGGCGGGTTATGCGGTGCGGCACCGCCCGGCCATAGACCGCGCCGCCGTAGTGCACCTCGATCGTGGCGAGGTCGAACGGGGAGAACACCAGCTCGACCTTGCGGCCGACCAGCACCGGCTCGACCTCGTAGCTGTTGCCGTGCATCGTGACCGTCGCGGTCTTCGTCACGACCCGCCACTCCGACCAGAGGAACGCCTGCGTCAACGCGTCCGCGCTTGCCATGGCGGGGCTGTGGCCCGCGGTCTGCCAGCCGTCGTCCCACCGCTGCAAGGGTGTCTGCTCGGTCTCGGAGTGGACCCGGTGGTGATAGACCGACTCGACCCACGCGGTGAACAGGGCGTTCAGCTGGAGCAGCGCCGCCGCCTGCGTGATCCCTTGGTCGGCGAGCTGCTCGGCGGTGGTGTCGGCGACCTCGACGAGGAACTGGTCCCGCACCCCGCGGAACCACCGCTCGATCTTCCCGCGGCCCTGCGGCCGGTGCGGTGTCGAGTGGATCAGCCGGATGCCGAGCTTGCCGCAGGCGCGCAGCAGCCACGCATCGACGTAGGCCGATCCGTTGTCGACATAGACGCTTGCCGGGACGCCACGCGCCGCGAGGGCCGGATGCAGCGCGGCGGCCAGGCGGACAGAGTCCTCGGCGAACCCGAACCGGTAGCCCACTGCCAAGCGACTGTGATCATCGAGGAACGCGAACAAATACGTCTTGCGGCCGCCCACCTTCGGGCCGTGCAGCGCGTCACCGACCCAGCGTTCGTTCGGAGCAGCGGCCTCGAACCGGCCGAACACCACCGGCCCCGCACCGGCCGGCGGGCCCATCAGCTCGTGGCGGTGGAACAGGCGCAGCAGCGTCGTCTCCGACGGCGCCCACCCACGCGCGGTCTTCAGGATGCGGGCGACCTGGGCGGCGGTGCGTTCCGGGTTCTCCTTCTTCAACGCCACCGCCAACTCCAACACCGGCGCGTCGATCCGGGTTCCCGGCTGCCGCACCGACGGGGCCAGCGCGTCGAACCCGCCGCGGCGGTAACGGCGGATCCACCGGTCCAACGTGTCGCGGGAGTAGCGGTGCTGCCCACCGAACGGCCCAGCGTGCATGTTCGCCGCGATCGACCGGACCACCCGGCCACGCGCCTTCGTCGACAGTGCCGGGTCGAGGGCAGGGCAGATCAACTGGTAGCGGAACAACGCCACCTGCTGCGCCCGGGACCGCCGTGCGGCGTCGTCATCGTGCTGCTCAGAACTCACGAAACCTCAATTCCGAAAGGGGAAACCCGCGCCAGCACGGCGCGGGTGAACGACCCTCCGAGGTTTCCGATCAACAGCCGCCAGCGTCAGGGGCAACTCGTGTTGCCGGCGTCGGCGGTCACCGTCCTGGCCAGCCCGGTGCGAGGAGCCGACCACCGGAGCAGCCGGCCGCGACCTGCCACGCCGTCACCGGGCCGAGGACACCAACCGGCCCAAACCGCCCGGTCACCGCCTCCGTGGCCGTCGCCAGTGCGGACAGCAGGTCACGCCACCGGCACCCCGACCCAGCGGGCACCGTCACGTCGACACCGGCCCGGACCGCGACCTGCAACAGCAACACCCGGACCGGCTCGAGCCGACCGGCCAGCCGCCGCAGCCAGCCCCGCGCCGTCGCCGCCGGCACCTCGAGTTGCCCACTGGCACGGCGATGACCGGCACCAGCGGCCCGGGCCTCGATCACAGCGCCGATCACCTCGGCGGCATACGCCCGACGCAGCAACACCGTCACCGGCAACAGGACATGCGTGACCAGGCACGAACCGCACCGCGCCCGCCGCGGACGCAGCGGCCCGGCGATCCCACGCACGCAACGCGGCCGGGCCCATCCCCACGGTCGCAACGACTCGTCACACTCGGCCGCCGGGCAGGCGAGCTGGCCGCCGGCCAACCTCTTCTCGACCAGGACAGGGTCAGCCTCTACCGTCACCAACGGTGCCTCCGTGCATCAGCACGGCCCTCCCGCCTTCGGGTCCTCCACGACTTCTCCGGCGGGAGGGCCGTCGTCGTCTTCGTCGGCGTGATTGTTCACGTCCTCGGCACAGTGGCGACGCCGACCAACACACGCGCGCTCGACACAAAGATCAGAAGAACATCGGCAACCCGAACGACGTCAAGCCACCCGGCCATCGGCATCAGGAACGGCGGTCA
>CAWCPK010000008.1:0-397584 GCA_963797455.1 uncultured Actinomycetota bacterium
CTGCAGAAGGTCGTCAAGGACCGCAACGCCGATCTGATCGTCGTCGGCAACCGCGGGCTCAACACGCTCGCCGGCCGGATCATCGGCTCGGTCCCGCTCGACATCGTGCGGCGCACGCCGATCGACGTGCTGATCGTCCACACCAGCTGAGCCCGGGACCGTGTCGGACCCGGACGACGGGCAGTTGGACCCTGCGTCCCTCGATGTCCCGAAGCTGCTCGAACGGGTCGAACGGGAGATCCTCGGCGGCCCGCGTCGCTACACGCCCGCCGAGGTCACCGAGCATGCCGGGCTCGATCGGGACGAGGCCCAGCGGCTGTGGCGCGCGCTCGGCTTCGCCACAGTCGCCGACGAGGACGTCGTGTTCACCGACGGCGACGTTGCCGCGCTGCGCACGATGCGCGAGCTCGCGGCATACGGGTTCGCCGAGGAGGACCTGCGGCTCGCGGTCGCCCGGCTGTACGGCCAGACGTTCTCGCGGCTCGCCTCGTACCAGGGGCAGCTGCTGCTCGACGAGGCCGCGCAGCGTCCCGATCTGTTGGCGTCCGACGACCAGCTCGCCGAGCTCGTGAACCACGTCGTGCCGCTGCTCGAACGGCTTCAGGGCTACACCTGGCGGCGCCAGCTCGCGGCCTACGTCGCGCGGATGGCTGCGCAGGGCAACGACCAGATCGCGAGTGGCCCGGCTCCGCTGGCCATCGGCTTTGCGGACATGTCCGGCTTCACCTCGCTGACGAGGAGGGTGTCCGAGAACGAGCTGCGCACGCTGCTCGACGCCTTCGAGTCGTTCGCCACCGACATCGTCGGGCAGCGCGGCGGCCGGATCGTCAAGACGATCGGCGACGAGATCCTGTTCCAGGCGGAGGACCCCGCCAGCGGGGCCGAGATAGCGCTCGAGCTGCTCGAGGCGGCCGAGGCGGATCCCCTGCTGCCCGCGCTGCGTGCCGGGCTCGCCTACGGGTCCGTGGTGAGCCGACTGGGCGACGTCTACGGCTCGACGGTCAACATCGCGAGCCGGCTGACGTCCCTGTGCCGGCCGGGGCAGGTGCTGGTCGACCGCGAGCTGCACGACGCGTTGGCCGATGACGTCCGCTTCCGGCTGCGGCCGCGTCGCCCGGAATCGGTGCGCGGCTTCCATCGCCTGCACTCGTGGCGGCTGCGGCGTGCGCAGCCGTGACGGCCCGCCGGTACCCTGTTACTTCGAGATGAAGACCTTCGACCAGCTGTTCGCCGAGCTCTCCGACCGGCAGCGCGAGCGCCCCGCGGGCTCGGGCACCGTCGTCGCGCTCGACGCCGGCATCCACGAGCAGGGCAAGAAGGTCGTCGAAGAGGCCGCCGAGGTCTGGATGGCCGCCGAGCACGAGTCCGCTGAGCGCACGGCCGAGGAGATCAGCCAGCTGCTCTACCGTGTTCAGGTCATCATGTTGGGCAAGGGAATCGGGCTGGCCGACGTCTACCGACATCTGTGAGCTAAGCCCACCTTCCCCTGCGACAGACAGGTAGCCATGCTCCGCATTGCCGTTCCGAACAAGGGCTCGCTCTCCGAGCCGGCCAGCCAGATGCTCGTCGAGGCCGGGTACCGCCAGCGCAGCGACAGCCGCGAACTCGTCCTGCTCGACACCGAGAACGACACCGAGTTCTTCTTCCTGCGCCCGCGCGACATCGCGATCTACGTCGGCGCCGGCCAGCTCGATGTCGGCATCACGGGCGAGGACCTGCTGCTCGACTCCGGCGCGCACGCCGAGCCCATCCTGCAACTGGGCTTCGCCGGCTCGACGTTCCGCTTCGCCGCCACGCCCGGCACCGTGTCCTCGGCCGAGGAGCTCGCCGGCAAGCGGGTCGCCACCGCCTACCCGGGCGTCGTGGCCGACTACTTCGCGCGCAAGGGCCTGGCCGCCGAGGTGATCCACCTCGACGGCGCGGTCGAGACGTCGGTGCGGCTCGGTGTCGCGGACGCGATCGCCGACGTCGTCTCCACCGGCACGACGCTGCGCAACGCCGGCCTCGAGATCTTCGGCGAGCCGCTGCTGACGAGCCAGGCCGTGCTGATCCAGCGGCGCGGCGTCGAGCAGCCGCCCCGGGTCGAGCAGCTGATCCGCCGGCTGCAAGGCGTGATCATCGCCCGGCAGTACGTCCTGATGGACTACGACATCCCGGACGAGCTCGTCGAGAAGGCGGTCGCGTTGACGCCGGGCATCGAGTCGCCGACCGTGTCGCCGCTCATCAAGCCGGGCTGGTCGGCGGTCCGTTCGATGGTCAAGCGCCGCGCGACAAACGCGATCATGGACGAGCTGTGGCAGCTCGGCGCGCGCGGCATCCTGGTCACCGACATCCACGCGTGCCGGCTATGAGCGACGCCCCGGACGTCGTCACGGCGCGGCCGATCAGGTCGGCGCGGATAGCCGACGCATCCGCGGTACTCGTATTCGTCGTCTTCGTCATCGTCGCGATCGTCATGCCGCACGCCAATGCGGGCGCGTCGTTCGGCTGGAAGGACCAGGTCTTCACCGTCGTCATCGGCGCGATCGTGGCCGGCGGCCTGCACCTGCCGGCCCGGCCTCGGCTGCGGGCCGACACGCAAGCGGTGCACATGCGCAGCTACCTCGGCAACTGGCGCACGATCCCCTGGGAGGCGGTCGTGGGCGTCGAGTTCCCGACCAACGTGCGGTTCGCCCGGCTGGTCCTGCCTGGCGACGAGGCGCTCGCCCTCTACGCGGTGCAGCGTCTCGACCGCGAGCGGGCAGTGGCGACGATGCAAGGCCTGCGCCGGCTGTTCGCCGCCACGCATCCGGTCTCCGGCTGACCTCTGGTGCAGGCGCTGCCGGTCGTCGCCGCCGTGGTTGCGGTCGCGACGGGCGCGCTCGTTGCCTACACCTTCCGGCGCCGCCGCTACCTCGGCAGCTCGGCCGACCGCGCGACGTTCGACACGCTGCACGTGGCCAGCCTCGCCGCGCCTTCGCTGCGCGAAGGCCTGACCGAACAGGGTGCCGGGCGCGCGGTGCGGCACCTGCGCACACTGCTCGGCGCGGCCGCGGTCGCGCTCACCGACCGGACCCATCTCCTGGCGGCCGATGGCGACGCGCATCACCATGCCGACGACGCGATGCTGCACGCCGCTGGTGCGCTGGCCAGTGGACGGACGCAGGTCATCCCGTCGCGCGAGGTCGCCTGCGACTCCGCGGACTGCCCCGTCCGAGTGGCGATCGCCTGCCCGATCGTCGACGGTGACAGTGTCGTGGGAGCGTTCATCGCTTACGGGCGCGGCACCTCGGCGATGCTGGTACGCGCCGTCGAAGAGGTGACCCGCTGGGTGTCCGGCCAGGTCGAGCTCGCGAGCGCGGACGTCGCCCGCACCCGGTTGATGGAGGCCGAGCTGCGCGCGCTGCGCGCGCAGATCAGCCCGCACTTCATCTACAACTCGCTGAACGCGATCGCATCCTTCACCCGCACCGACCCGGGACGGGCTCGGGAGCTGCTCCTCGAGTTCGCCGACTTCACGCGCTACGCGCTGCGCCGCGGCGGGGAGTTCACCACGCTGGCCGAGGAGCTGCGCAACACCGAGCGCTACCTCGTTCTCGAGCAGGCCCGCTTCGGCGATCGGCTGCGGGTATCCCTGCGGGTTGCGCCCGAGGTGCTGCCGATCGCGGTGCCGTTCCTCGTCGTGCAGCCGCTCGTGGAGAACGCCGTGCGGCATGGCCTGGAGGGGCACCTGGATCCCGTCCAGGTCTCGATCGTCGCCATGGACAGCGGACCGGACGCGCTGATCGAGGTCGAGGACGACGGCGCCGGTGCCGATCCCGCGCTCGTCCGGGCCGCGCTCGAGCGTAGCGGGGCAGACGGGAACACCGTCGGCCTGGGCAATGTGGACGCCAGGTTGCGGCAGGTCTACGGCGACGCGTTCGGGCTCGTCGTCGAGACCGCCGTGGGTGCCGGGACGAAGGTGAGCTTTCGGGTGCCGAAGTTCGCGCCGGGCGTCCACGCGGATCCGGCGCCGTCGGGTTGAGCCGCCGCGGCGCGGCCGTGGCGGCGGGGGGTGCCGGCGCGAGTAGCCTGCGCGCGTGAGCGACGCTTGCGGAGCGAACCATGAGCGCAGGCTTTGCCGATCGAACGAGCGAAGCGAGGCTTGCGTGAGCGACGCTTGCGGAGCGAACCATGAGGGCAGGCTTTGCCGATCGAACGAGCGAAGCGAGGCTTGCGTGAGCGACGCTTGCGGAGCGAACCATGAGGGCAGGCTTTGCCGATCAAACGAGCGAAGCGAGGCTTGATCGTGAGTGAGGGACCGCTGCGTGCGCTGGTGGTGGACGACGAGACACCAGCGCGCGAGGAACTCGCCTTCCTGCTGCGCGATGAGCCCCGAGTCGCTGAGACCCGCGTGGCGGGCAGCGCCGGCGAGGCGCTGCGCATCCTCGCCGAACAACCTATCGACGTGATCTTTTGCGACATCAAGATGCCGGGCCTCGACGGCGTCGAGTTGGCGCGCGTCGTGAGCCGGTTCGCCTATCGTCCGCAGATCGTCTTCGTCACGGCGTACGACGACCGCGCCGTCGACGCGTTCGAGGTGGAGGCCGTCGACTACCTGCTGAAGCCGGTGCGTGCCGACCGGCTCGCTGAGGCGGTGCGGCGTGCGGTGTCCGCGGGCAACGCCGAACACACCGACGAGGACGACGAGACGATCCCTGTCGAGCTCGCCGGCGTGACCCGGTTCGTGCGCCGCTCCCAGATCCGCTTCGTCGAGGCGCAGGGTGACTACGCGCGGCTGCACACGGCACAGGAGAGCCACCTGCTGCGCGTCACGCTCGCGGAGCTCGAGCAGCGCTGGGCCGAGGCAGGGTTCGTCCGGATCCACCGCAGCACGCTCGTCGCGCTTGCGCACGTCGACGAGGTCCGCGCGGTGGACGGCCGGTACGCGGTGCGGGTCGGCGAGGTCGAATTGCCGGTGAGCCGGCGGCACACCCGCGAGCTGCGTGACCGGCTGGTGCAGCGATGAACGAGCGGCCGCGCGAACCGGCGCCGCGGGTGCGGATCACGCACCAGCGCACCGACGCGGTCCGCCGCGCACCGCATCGCCCACCGGCTCGCGAGATCGACGAGCAGACCCGGCTCGGCGATGTGTACATGTTCTCCCTGATTCGCAGCCAGCGCCGGCTCGCCGTGACGGTGTGCGCAGGCATCGCGTTGCTGCTGGTCGGCACCGCGCTGCTCGGTGCTCGGGCGCACGCGTTCGCCGCTTTCCACGTCTTCGGCGTGCCGCTGCCGTGGCTCGTGCTCGGCGTGCTGGTGTACCCGGCGTTGATCGCCCTCGGCTGGTACACGGTCCGCAGCGCCGAGCGCACCGAGCGCGACTTCCTCGAGCTCGTCCGGCGCCGATGAGTCATCAAGCGGCGGCGCTGGTGGCGGTCGCCGCCGTCGCGCTGGGCACGCTGCTGGCCGGCTCGCTGGGGCTGCGCCGAGCGCACACCACCGGCGATTTCTACGTGGCCTCGCGGTCGGTGTCCCCGCGCTGGAACGCTGCCGCGATCGGCGGGGAGTACCTGTCGGCGGCCTCCTACCTCGGCATCGCCGGGCTCGTCCTGGCCTTCGGCTTCGACGTCCTCTGGTACCCGGTCTGCTATACCGCGGGCTATCTCGTCCTGCTGGCGCTGGTTGCGGCGCCGCTTCGGCGCAGCGGCGCCTACACGCTGCCGGACTTCGCGGAGATCCGGCTGGGGTCGACACCGGTGCGGCGGGTCTCGAGCGGGCTGGTGGTGCTCATCGGCTGGCTGTACCTCGTGCCGCAGTTCCGGGGGGCGTCGCTCACGCTGCGCACCCAGACCGGCGCGCCGGTCTGGGTGGGCGGCGTGGTCGTGTGTGGCGTGGTCCTGACCGCCGTCGTCATCGGTGGCATGCGGTCCATCACCTTCGCGCAGGCGGTGCAGTTCTGGCTCAAGTTCATCGCCCTGCTCGTGCCCGCGCTCGTCCTGATCGGCGTGTGGCAGCACCGCGGCGACGGGATCGCACGAGGGTTTCCCGCGGCGCCGTCGGACATCACGGTGACGGTGTCGTCGTCGACGACGGTGCGCACCCCGGTCGCCGAGACACTGGTCGTGCGCGGGCGGGTCGACGGCGCCGCGGTCGACGGACCGACCGCCTTCGACACGGCGACGCACCGGATCGGCGCCGGCACGCGGGTCAGCCTCCGGCGCGGCGACATCGTCCCGGTCACGACCGCGCTGCCGGCGCAGCGCAACGAGTCCTGGCTGCGACCGCTGGGCTCGGGCAAGGGCCACCCGCTGTACGCGAGCCTGTCGCTGATCCTCGCGATCTGCCTGGGGACGATGGGGCTGCCCCACGTGCTGGTGCGCTTCTACACGAATCCCGATGGCCGCGACGCGCGACGCACGACGCTCGGAGTGCTCGTCCTGCTGTCCGGCTTCTACCTCGTCCCGACCGTCTTCGGAGCGCTCGGCAGGCACTACACCCCCGAGCTGCTGCTGACCGGGGACACCGACGCCACCGTCCTGACGCTGCCCGAGCGGATGATCGGCGGCGAGTGGGGCGTCCTGCTGGGCAGCCTCGTCACCGCCGGCGCGTTCGCGGCGTTCCTTTCGACGGCGTCCGGATTGACCGTCTCGGTTGCCGGCGTGCTCTCCCAGGACCTGTTCGGGCCGCGCGAACGCCGGCCCGGGGAGGACCTGCGGGCCCGTCGCATCCGGATGTTCCGGCTCGCTGCGCTGCTCGGCATCGCGGTGCCCTACGCGCTCAGCCTGCCGAGCGAGCATCTGGGGCTCGCCGCGGTAGTGGGTCTGGCGTTCGCGGTCGCGGCGGCCACGTTCTGCCCGCTGCTGGTGCTCGGGATCTGGTGGCCCCGCCTCACCGACGTCGGAGCGATGGCCGGCCTCGTCGCGGGCGGCGTGCTCGCCAGCGCCGCCGTGCTGCTGACCATCACATCGGAGGTGCGCGGCGGGTGGTCCGGTGCGCTGCTCGCCCAGCCCGCGGCCTGGGCGGTGCCGCTGACCTTCGCGGCGATGGTCGTCGTGTCGCTCGCGACCGCCCATCGAGTGCCGCCCGACGTCGGACGCGTCATGGTGCGGCTGCACGCGCCGGAGAGCCTCACCGCCGAGCTCGAAGCGCTGCGTACCTCCTGATCGCCCGTACCGTTCGTCGGCCGCAACCGACCGTTCGTCGCGGGCGTCGGCCCGCGCGCCGAACGCTGCGCCACGCCTGGCGACTACCGGCCGGTCGGCATTTCGGAGTGACACCCATCACTGGCACCGTCCCGTCTCAGCGGGGCTCGCCCGCTCTTCGAGAGGAGCAGCAATGGCGCAGACAACTCAGACGCCGGCGGAGGCGAGAACCCCTGCCGTGTCTTCGATCGCCAACCCGGCACCGCTCGGGCTCGCCGGCTTCGCGCTCACCACGTTCGTGCTGTCGGTGTTCAACTCCGGGATGATCAAGACCGGCGAGGGCGCTGTTCTCGGGCTTGCACTCGCCTACGGCGGCCTTGCCCAGTTGCTTGCCGGCATGTGGGAGTTCGTCAAGGGCAACACCTTCGGCGCGACGGCCTTCGCGTCCTACGGCGCGTTCTGGCTCTCGTTCTGGTGGCTGATCAACCACGTACCGGAGACTGCCGGCAACGACCTCCATCACGCACTCGGCGCATATCTGCTCGCCTGGGGCATCTTCACCGCCTACATGTTCGTCGGATCGACGCGAGTGTCGGGGGCGGTGGCGGCGGTGTTCCTCTTCCTGGCCGTGACGTTCTTCGTGCTGGCGATCGGCCAATTCACGATGAAGGCGACCGAGGCGACCAACAGCATGTACAAGTTCGGCGGCTGGCTCGGTCTGATCACCGCGTTCCTCGCCTGGTACGCCTCCTTCGCAGGCGTCACCAACGAAACGTTCAAGCGGACGGTTTTGCCGACCTTCCCGCGGCAGTAGGTTCGGCTCGTGGGAGACCCTCTCCACAAGGGGAGGGTCTCCCCTGGGTGGCATCCACTCGTGCGTCCAAGACCGTCATCTCGCGAGAGGCAGCAGCATCATGGCAACAGAAGCAGGGCAGTCGCAGCCGTCCGAGGCGCAGATCGCAGTCCACTGGCGCGAGGAGGAGGTCTACCAGCCCCCGGCGTCCTTCGTCGCCCAGGCGAACGCTGCCGACCCGGCCATCTTCGAACGGTTCCGCGAGCAGAACTTTCCGGACTGCTTCACCGAGTACGCCGACCTGCTCACCTGGGACAAGAAATGGGACACGGTCCTCGACACCAGCAACGCCCCGTTCTGGAAGTGGTTCGTCGGTGGCCGGCTGAACGTCGAGCTACAACTGCGTCGACCGGCATCTGGCGGCCGATCGCAACAAGGCGGCGATTATCTGGGTGCCCGAGCCGGAGAGCGAGGACACGAAGGCGATCACGTATCAGGAGCTCTACCACCAGGTCAACGAGTTCGCGGCGCTGCTGCGCGACTTCGCCGGGGTGAAGACCGGCGATCGGATCACGTTCCACCTGCCGATGGTGCCCGAGCTGCCGGTGTCGATGCTGGCCTGCGCCCGGATGGGTGTCATCCACTCGCAGGTGTTCGGCGGGTTCAGCGGGGCGGCCTGCGGGGAGCGGATCGCCGACTCCGGCAGCCACATCCTGGTGACGATGGACTCCTACTACCGCAACGGTGACCTCATCGACCACAAGGTCAAGGCCGACGAGGCGCTCGAACGCGCTCGGGAGCTCGGCCACGCGGTGGACAAGGTGCTCGTGTGGCGGCGGCACCCAGGGGCATACGGATCGAAGTCCCCGATGGTCGAAGGACGGGACTTCTTCGTCGACGAGGTACTCCCGGACTACCATCGAGCGATCGTCGAGCCGATCTCGATGCCGGCCGAGGCGCCGCTGTTCCTCATGTACACGAGTGGTACGACCGGGCGGCCGAAGGGCGCCCAGCACAGCACCGGCGGGTACCTGTCCTACGTCGCCGGGACGTCGAAGTACTACCAGGACATCCACCCGAACGACACCTACTGGTGCATGGCCGACATCGGCTGGATCACCGGCCACTCCTACATCGTCTACGGCCCCCTGGCGCTGGGGACGACGAGCGTGATCTATGAAGGCGTGCCGACCTATCCCGACGCCGGACGGGCCTGGCGCATCGCGGAGCGGCTCGGGGTGAACATCTTCCACACCGCGCCGACCACGATCCGGATGCTGCGCAAGCTCGGCCCCGACGAGCCGGCCAAGTACAACTACCACTTCAAGCACATGACCACGGTCGGCGAGCCCATCGAGCCCGAGGTGTGGCGCTGGTACTACAACGCTGTCGGGAAGGGCGAGGCGGCCATCGTCGACACCTGGTGGCAGACCGAGAACGGCGGCTTCCTCGGGAGCACCCTGCCTGCCCTGCAGGCGATGAAGCCGGGTAGCTGCGGCCCAGGCGTCCTCGGGATCTTCCCGGTCATCTACGACGAGATGGGCGAGGTCGTGGAAGCGGGCAGCGGCAAGGCGGGCAACATCTGCATCCGCAACCCCTGGCCGGGCATCTTCCAGACGATCTACGGCCAGCCGGAGCGATTCATCTCGGTGTACTACGAGAAGTACAACCGCAACAAGGACAGCAAGGACTGGCGGGACTGGCCGTACTTCGCGGGCGACGGTGCCCTGCAGGCCACCGACGGGTATTTCCGGATCCTCGGCCGCGTCGACGACGTCATCAACGTGGCCGGGCACCGGCTGGGCACCAAGGAGCTGGAGTCGGCCTCGCTCACGGTCAACGAGGTGGCCGAAGCGGCAGCGGTCCCGGTCATCGACGACCTGCGCGGTCGCGCGGTCGAGATGTACGTCTCGCTGAAGCCGGGCTTCACGGCCAGCCCGGAGATCGAGGCGAAGGTGGCCGCCGCGATCCAGAAGGAGATCGGCCCGATCGCCCGGCCGAAGCACATCTGGATCGTGCAGGACATGCCGAAGACGCGGTCGGGCAAGATCATGCGCCGGGTCATCGCCGCGGTGTCCAACTTCGCCGATGTCGGGGACGTGTCGACGCTCGCCAACCCAGAGATCGTCGACGACATCCGGCACAGCGTGCAGAGCGCCAAGGTGGCCGGTGGCGACGCACCCCGCGCGCTGACCGAGCAGGAGGAGGCCGAGATCAAGGCATTCGGGCACGCGGAGTGACGCCCAGCTTCGCGGCCAGGCTCAGCGCGTCGAAGGGTGCGCGGACCTTGACGTCGTTGTCGAAGTGCACCCGCACGTCCAGACCCGCGTCGGCCCATGCGCGGATCTCGGCCGCCCATTTGTCGAGCGCCCCCTCGGTGTAGCCGCTCGCGTACAGCTCGACGTCGCCGTGCAGGCGGAGGTAGACGAAGTCCGCGGTCACCTCGCGGAGCAGCGGCCAACGCCCGGCGGTGTCGGCGACGACGAGCGCGACGGCGTGCTCACGCAACAGCTCCGGGAAGGCCGGGATCTTGAATGTCTTGTGCCGCACCTCCAGCGCGTGGCGCAGAGGGCGGTCGGCGTCGGCGCTGGTGACCGACCGGCCCGTGATGCGGTCGTCGTGCCGGCGGGCGAGCCAGGCCGCCTCGCCGGTTGATCGGGGGAGCAGCGCGAAGAACGCCGCCAGCCGGTCGGCGTCGAAGCCGAGCGTCGGCGGCAGCTGCCACAACACCGGGCCGAGCTTGTCGCGCAGCGCGAGGACCCCGGACGCGAAGAAGTTCGCCAGCGGCGTCTCCACGTCCGCGAGCTTCTTCATGTGCGTGACGAAGCGCGGGCCCTTCACCGCGAAGGTGAAGTCGTCCGGCGTCTCGGCGTACCAGCGCCGGAAGCTCTCCGGGCGCTGCAACGAGTAGAAGGTGCCGTTGATCTCGACGGAGTTCAGCTTCGACGACAGGTACTCGAGCTCGGCGCGGTGCGGCAGCTTCGGCGGGTAGAACACCCCGCGCCACGGCGGGTACAGCCAGCCGGACGTCCCGATGCGGATGTCGCTCATGAGGGCTATCCCCGAGCGAGCCGCTCGGTGAGGTACTTGCCGGCCACGGGCCAGTCGTCGTCGGTCATCGAGTACTGGACGGTCGTGCGCCACGAGCCGTCGCGCCGGATCCGGTGCTTGCGCAGCTCGCCCTCGCGGGTGGCGCCGAGCCGGGCGATGGCGGCCTGCGAGCGTTCGTTGTGGATGTCGGTATGCCAGACAACCCGGGCGGCACCGAGCGTCTCGAACGCGTGCGTGAGCATGAGCAGCTTGGACTCGGTGTTGTGCCCGGTGCGCCACCATCGGCGGCCGAGCCAGGTGTGCCCGATGGCGATCGTGCGCACCGCCGGGTCGACCTCGTAGTAGGACGACGTGCCCGCGAACTCTGCGGTGGCCGCGTCGAACTGGGCGTAGGCGAAGCGCTCGCCACGCGCCCGGGCTGCCAGGGCGGCGGCGATGTCGGCGCGGGCGTCGTCGAGGGTGTGCGGGGGAGGCGTGCTCATCCACCGGAACACCTCTTCGGCGTCGGCGCCGGTGCCGGCCGCGGCGAGGTAGCCGGCCGCGTGCTCGATCGCGAGCGGTTCGAGCCGGACGAGCCTGCCGATGAGGACGGGCAGCGCGTACCACTCGTCCGTCGGCGTCACACCGTGATCGTAGGGTGTTCACCATGCGGCTCACCGAGTTCTGGCGTCGGATGGACGAGCGGTTCGGGGCTGCCTACGCGGCCAGCGTGGCCGCCGACTACCGGCTGCCGACACTCGGCACCACGATCGACGAGGCACTGGCCGCCGGCATCGAGGCGAAGGACGTCTGGCGCGCCGTGTGCGCGGAGTTCGAGATGCCCGCGTCGCTGCGCTGAGCACCTCGGCGTGTCGCGGGTTCAGTCGAACAGGTGTTCGGGCTATTCTCGGGCATCCGGTGTCCACAGGACGAGTTGAAATCAGTCCGTCATCCACAGGCGGGCGAGTCGCAGCGGTTCTGTCGGTGCCCGGCCCTAACGTCGCGAATGAACACCACACGACTTCACGGAAGGTGCCCCGATGGCAACCAGCTTCGACCGGGACAAGGCTCTCGACGTCGCCCTCGCCCAGATCGACAAGCAGCACGGCAAGGGCGCCGTCATGCGCCTCGGTGACCGCGTGGCGGTTCCCATGGAGGTGATCCCCACCGGGTCGATCGCCCTCGACCTCGCACTCGGCATCGGCGGCCTGCCGCGCGGCCGGGTCATCGAGATATACGGTCCGGAAAGCTCAGGAAAGTGCCTGACCGCAGGCACGTACATCTGGACCGACCAGGGCCTCGAGACCATCGCCGAGTTGTTCGCTCGCGCCGGGCAGAAGGCGTCCTGCACATCACGGGTCACCGATGTCCGCGCCCTCGGCCTGCGGGCCGTCAACGAGCATGGTGTGCTCGAACAGATTGCTGCGCTCACTCACAACAACCGCAAGCCGGTCGTGCGGCTTCGGCTTCGTTCCGGCCGATCGATCGAGGCGACGCACAACCATCCGGTCCGGGTGGTGAGCGAGCATGGCTTCGTCGTGTGGCGCAAGGCCGGTGAGATCCGCGTCGGCGACACCGTCGTTTCGGGTTCCTTCGGAGCCGTCGAGGCGGCGTCCGGTGACGGTTTGTCCGAAGACGAAGCGATCTTCCTCGGCTACCTGGTGGCTGAAGGCTCGCTCGGTTATCGCGAGCGGGTTCGGTTCACCAACACCGACGCCGACGTCGCCGGCGAGTACGTCCGGATCGCCGAACAACTCTTCGGTGTCGAGGTGCGCTGCTACAACGCGCAGGAGTACGACATCTCCGGGGTCGCGTTCCGTCGACGGATGCACGGCGAGTACGGCCTGGAATTCGTGAATGCGGCAGGCAAGTCCGTGCCGTACCGAGTGCGGACGAGCGGCCACAAGGCCCAGCGGGCATTCTTGTCCGCCCTGTTCGAAGGCGACGGCTGGATCGACACCCACTCGACCGTCGGGCTGGGAACTGCGAGCGAGGTCTTGGCCGAACAGGTGCAGCTGCTGTTACTGGGCCTGAACATCCCGTCCTCGGTACGGGCGACGTGGCGCGAGGACTACGGGCGCAACTACTGGACGGTCACGATCAACCCAGCGCATACCCACCGATTCCTTGCCGAGGTCGGGTTCCGTTCGCCGCGGCGCCAGGCGCAGGTCGAGGCGGCGTTCCGCCGCTCACCACGTGACCCGCAGGTCGAGAACGTTCCGCACGTCTCCGGCCTGGTCGGTGATCTGCGCGACGACGTGGGCGGCGATCGTGAGTTCGACCGAATTGCCGGTGACCTGTTCCGTGACGACATGAAACTCAGCTGCTCGCGCGGCCGGCTTCAGAAGATCGTCAGGTGGGCCGAGGAACGGGCGAGCCGGCTGAGTACCAGCGGAGCCGCGATCTTGGCCCACCTCAAGGTGCTGGCCGAGGCTCGGCTGACGTTCGAGCCGGTGGTTGAGGTGCTCGACGGCGGCGTACAGCCGACGTTCGACATCATGTTGCCTGAGACGCACAGCTTCATCGCCAACGGAGTGCTGTCGCACAATACGACGGTCGCGCTGCACGCGGTCGCCAATGCCCAGGCAGCCGGCGGCGTGGCGGCGTTCATCGACGCCGAGCACGCCCTGGACCCTGACTACGCGCGGGCACTGGGTGTCGACACCGACGCCCTGCTGGTCAGCCAGCCCGACAACGGCGAGCAGGCGCTCGAGATCGCCGACATGCTCATCCGGTCCGGCGCCCTCGACGTCATCGTCATCGACTCGGTCGCCGCGCTCGTGCCACGCGCCGAGATCGAAGGCGAGATGGGCGACAGCCACGTCGGCTTGCAGGCCCGGCTGATGAGCCAGGCACTGCGCAAGCTCGCCGGCGCACTGAGCAACTCCGGCACCACCGCGATCTTCATCAACCAGCTCCGCGAAAAAATCGGAGTCATGTTCGGATGTCTGTCCTATGGCACCCGCGTGGTCTTGGCGGACGGTTCGACGGAGAAGATCGGCAAGATCGTCAATCAGAAGCTCGACGTCGAGGTGCTGTCCTACGACCCCGAGACCGACGCGATCATTCCGCGCAAGGTCGTGAACTGGTTCGACAACGGTGTGACCGACGAGTTCCTGCAGTTCACGGTCGAGAAGTCGAGCGGGAACGGCCGCTCGCAGTTCGGGGTCACCGAAAATCACCTGATCCGGACACCCGGCGGTTGGCGGCCGGCCGGCGAATTGATCGCTGGCGACCGGGTGATGGCCGCCGAGACGCACCGGCTGGGCAGCCAGCAGCGGCAGGTCGTGCTCGGCTCGCTGCTGGGCGACGGCAATCTGTCGCCGAACCGTCGCGGGCGCAACGGTGTCAGGTTCCGGCTCGGGCACGGCGCGAAGCAGCGGGACTACCTCGACTGGAAGGTGTCGTTGCTCGGAAACATCGCCTGTAGCCGCCGCGAGAACGCCAAGGGCGCCGTCTTCGCCGACTTCACGCCGCTGGCGGAGCTCGGCGAACTCCAGCGCGCCGTCTACCTCGGCGGTGGCAAGAAGACGATCAGCTGGGAGTACCTGAAGGCACTGACACCGCTGGCACTCGCGATCTGGTTCATGGACGACGGGACGTTCACACTGCGCTCGAAGGGTCTGCAGGAGCGCACGGCGGGTGGCAGCGGACGTGTGCAGTTCTGCATCGAGGCGCTGAGCGAGGGTTCGCGCGACCGTCTCGTGGACTACCTGCGCGACACGCATGGTTTCGAGGTGTCGTGGTGCTCGGTAGGCAAGGCGCAGAAGGCCGTGCTGACCTTCGACACCGCGTCATCGAGGCGCTTCCTCGAGCTGGTCGCGCCGTACGTCCACCCGTCGATGGAGTACAAGCTCCTGCCAGGTCTGCGGGGTCAGTTCGACGTCGAGCCGGAGTTCGTCGACCCGGTGACGCGTCCGGTGCCGGCCCGAATCCTCGACATCCACGTCAAGCCGAAGACGCGATCGATGCATCGCTTCGACATCGAGGTGGAAGGAAACCACAACTACTTCGCCGACGGCGTGATGGTGCACAACAGTCCCGAGACGACGACGGGCGGCAAGGCGCTGAAGTTCTACGCGTCGATCCGGCTCGACGTGCGGCGCATCGAGACGCTCAAGGACGGCACCGACGCGGTCGGCAACCGCACCCGGGTGAAGGTCGTCAAGAACAAGTGCCTGGCCGCCGGGTCGACCGTGTTCGACCCGACGACCGGCATGACGCACCGGATAGCGGACATCGTCGATCAGCGCTTGCCTATCCATGTCGTTGCCGCGGCAAAGGACGGCACGTTGCACGTCCGGCCAGTTGTTTCCTGGTTCGACCAGGGTGAGCAAGAGGTCATCGGTCTGAGATTGGCCGGGGGAGCGACGCTGCGGGTCACGCCGGACCACAAGGTACTGACCGAGACGGGCTGGCGCATGGCCGGCGAGTTGCGGGCTGGTGATCGCGTCGCGCGGCCGCGCAGCTTCCTTGGCTTCGGTGAGAGCGAGCCGATCGCTCCCGACCACGCCCGGATGCTGGGCTACCTCATCGGTGACGGTTACGTCGGAGGCAAGACGCCCATCCACTTCATCAACACCGAGCCGGCACTGCACGACGACGCCGCAGCTATCGCCGGATCGCTGGGATGTGACGTGCATGGGCTGACGGACAAACTTGCCGCGTCGTATTCGCACCGGCCCGGCGCGAAGAACGGACTGATCGAGCTATGCCGGTCCGCAGGGATCTACGGGAAGTTGGCGTGGGAGAAGTCCCTGCCCAACTACCTGTTCGCCGCGGACGTATCAGCGCGCGTGGTCGCCAACGTGGTCTTTGGCATCTTCGAAACGGACGGCTGGGTCAGTCGCGAGCAGACCGGAGCGCTGCGGGTCGGCTTCACGACGACCTCCGAGCAGCTGGCCCACCAGATCCATTGGCAGCTGCTGCGGTTCGGCATCGGCAGCAGCGTGCGTGGCTACGACCCGACCGGCCGCCGGCCGAGCCTGATCAAGGGTCGTCGGGTGCAGGCGAAGAGGCCGGTGTGGGAGGTAAGGATCGCGGGGAGCGAGAACGTCGCAGCGTTCGCGGAGATCATGCCGGTCGATTTCGGGCCGCGCACCCGCGTCCTGCGAGAGGCGCTCGAGGTGAATGGCGCAGGCCGCCGTCGCGGGTCGCAGGGCGTCTATCTGTCGCAGGTTCAGATCGAGCCGGTGTTGGCGCATCTCGCCGGGCGCGGCGTGACAGCGTTGGAGGCGGCTCGGATGATCGGTGACTCTGCCGGTGATCCGCGTGGGGGGATGCGGCAGGTGCTCGGCCGGTCCCGGTTGCGCCGTGATCGGCTGGAGCGGCTGGCCGACGCGTTGGATGACTCGTTCCTGCGGCAGGTGCTCGCGGAGGAAGTCGCCTACACGGTGGTTCGTGAGGTCCTTCCGGCCGAGCGTCAGCGGACGTTCGACGTCGAGGTCGACGAACTGCACACCCTCGTGGCGGACGGTGTTGTGGTACACAACTGCGCACCCCCTTTCAAACAGGCGGAGTTCGACATCGTCTATGGGGAGGGCATCAGCCGCGAGGGCTCGCTGATCGACGTCGGGGTCGAGCAGGGGCTGATCAAGAAGTCCGGCGCCTGGTACACCTACGAGTCCGACCAGCTCGGCCAGGGTAAGGAGAACGTGCGCAGCTTCCTGCGGGACAACCCCGATCTCGCCGACGAGATCGAGAAGAAGATCAAGGAGAAGCTCGGCATCGGGCCACGGCTCGACGGGGCCGGCGTGCCGATCGAGCCGCTGCCGGCGCCGGTCGACTTCTGACGATCGTGGCCGGACGCAGCCGAGCAGCACGGCACGGCGAGCGATCAGCTGACGAAGCACCGCCCGGGGACCCGGAGCAGGATCTCGGGGACCCCGAGGCGGTGGCGAGGGCGATCTGCCTGCGGCTGCTCACGCTGCGGGCGCGCAGCCGCGCCGAGCTCACCGACGCGCTCTGCAAGCGCGGCGTCCCCGATGACGCCGCGAGCCGGGTGCTCGACCGGTTCGTCGAGGTGGGGCTCGTCGACGATGTCGCGCTGGCCGCCAGCCTGGCCGGGGCCCAGCACAACGAACGTGGCCTGGCCCGCCGGGCGGTGGCCGCCAAGCTCCGGCAGCGCGGGCTGGCCGACGAGGTCGAGAACGCCCTCATCGCGATCGACGGCGACAGCGAGCGGGCCCGCGCTCGCGAACTCGTCGCCAAGCGCTGTCGGGCGCTGGCGGGCCTCCCGCCGGACGTGCAGGCCCGCCGACTGGTGAGCCTGCTGGCCCGCAAAGGCTATTCGTCCGGGTTGTCCTACGCCGTCGTCCGGGAGGCATTGGCCGCGGAACCCGAGTGGGACGCCGAGAATCCGTAGCTGCGTGTCGCACGAACACCGCGCTTACTTGATTTGTCTGCCTGGCGTTCATAATGTCGACAACACCAGGAGTAATTGCCCGTACACCGAAGCGCCGGAGCCGGCGCCGCAACATATCCGCACCTCGCTCGACCCGAGAGGAGCCTCCCAGCCAGCCGGTGGTCGCACCGGACAGTGCTGATCTGCGCGATGCGGATCACGTATGACGTACGTGCAGCAGCGTCACGTGCTCGCGATCGTCGCGTGCTGCTCGACAGTCTCCTGGTCCGGGTTCCACCGAGCGTCAGGAGGCGTACGTGAACGGGGTTTGGTACGCAGGGATCGGCGCAGCGTTCGTCCTGGGAATCCTGTTCGTCTACGCGTACTCGCGCCGCGGCTCGGCGCCGGGCCGGCACCAGAGCCCGGCCGCGCCGGCCACGGACGAGTCACAGGACGACGCTCGCCGGGTGGCCCAGACGGAAGCCTCGGCGCTGCGCCAGGCAGCCCAGACCGAGGCTGAGGGCCTGCGCCGCGCTGCTGAGGCGGAGGCCGACGCCATCCGTCGCGCGGCCCGGGCCGACGCCGATTCCGCCCATGCCCAGGTCGAGGCCACCCTGGCCCAGGCACGCGAGCAGGCCGCCGTCCTGACCGCGGAGGCGCGCCGCGCCGGCGCCGCCGAGGTCGACAAGCTCACCGACGAGGTCCGCCGCCAGCAGAGCGCGCAGACCGCCCGGGCCGCCCGGCTCGACGAGACCGAGGAGCGTCTCGACGCCCGCGAGAGCCGCCTCGACCAGCGCGCGACCGAGCTGCAGACCCAGGCCGACGAGCTCACTGCCACGAAGGACGATCTCGAGCAGGGCGTCCGGCAGCTCGAGACGGACCAGGCGGCGCTGGCGGCACAAGCCGACGGACAGCTGCGGGCCCTCGAGCGCATCGCCGGCCTCACCGTGGACGAGGCCAAGGCCGAGTTGCTCGCCGGCGTCGAGACCTCCGCGCGTCGGGAGGCCGCGGTGCTCGTCCGAACGATCGAGAACGAGGCTCGTGCCGAGGGCTCCGAGCGGGCCCGCGGAATCGTCGTCGAGGCCGTCCAGCGCGTCGCCAGCGCCCAGACGGCCGAGACGGTGGTGAGCGTCCTGCACCTGCCTGCCGAGGAGATGAAGGGGCGCATCATCGGGCGGGAGGGCCGCAACATCCGCTCCTTCGAGGCGGTCACCGGGGTCAACGTGCTGATCGATGACACCCCGGAGGCCGTCCTGCTGTCCTGCTTCGACCCGGTGCGCCGCGAGGTCGGCCGGCTCACCCTCGAAAAGCTGATCCTCGACGGACGCATCCACCCGCATCGCATCGAGGAGGCGTATGAGCAGAGCGTCGTCGAAGTCGACGAGCTGTGCCTGCGCGCCGCCCGCGACGCGCTCGCCGACGTCGGCGTCGGGCCGATCGACGAACGGTTGATGCCGACGCTCGGCCGGTTGAAGTACCGCACCAGCTACGGCCAGAACGTCCTCGGCCACCTGATCGAGACTGCGCACATCGCCGGCGTGATGGCCGCCGAGCTCGGCATCGAAGCCACCCTGGTCAAGCGCTGCGCGTTCCTGCACGACATCGGCAAGGCGTTGACCCACGAGGTCGAGGGCAGCCACGCGATCATCGGCGCCGAGCTGCTGCGCAAGTACGGCGAGGACGAGGCCGTCGCGCACGCCGTCGAAGCGCACCACAACGAGGTGCAGCCGCGCACGATCGAGGCCGTGCTCACCCAGGCGTCGGACACCTGCTCGGCCGCCCGCCCGGGCGCGCGCCGCGAATCGCTCGAGTCCTACGTCAAGCGGTTGGCCCGCATCGAGGAGATCGCGAGTACGCGAGAGGGCGTCGAGAAGGTTTTCGCCATGCAGTCCGGGCGCGAGGTCCGGGTCATGGTGCTGCCGAGCGAGGTCGACGACCTCGGCTCATCGGTGATGGCCCGCGAGATCGCCAAGCAGATCGAGGACGAGCTCACCTACCCGGGCCAGATCCGGGTGACGGTCGTGCGCGAGTCGCGCGCGACCGAGATCGCTCACTGACGCGCCGCCTCCCACTCGGAGCGCAGCAGACCCATCGCGACCTCGTCCTCGTACCGGCCGCGCACCCAGGCGTGCTCGCGATGCCGGCCCTCCTCCACGAACCCGACCTTGCGGTACGACGCGAGCCCGGCGGCGTTCGAGCTGACCACCCAGAGGTACAGGCGGCGCAGGTTGCGCCGGACGAACGCGAACTCGACGAGTTGCGCCAGAGCCGCGGTCCCGACGCCCTTGCCGCGCGCCTCCGGCAGCAGCGCGATGCCGACCTCGGCGTGCCGCGCCAGCTGGTCCTCGTGGAACAGCGTGCAGCGCCCGACAGCCGCGCCGTCCATCGTCACCACGAAGTCCGCAGCACCGGCGAACTCACCTTTCGCGCGTCGCTGCCGGTACGTCTCGATCGTCATCGGTGCGGGCGACGCCGGCGAGCGCTCCTCCCAGCTGTCGAGGTCGGACCGCACCCGGAACAGCACGTCCTCGTCGGCAGCGGTCTCGGCGCGCAGGGCAACGTCGCAGGACATGCCGCGAGCCTACGGACGTGTTTGCGCTGCGAGCAGCGAATTCCGAGCCCGGCAACGTGACGTCGGCCGGCGCGTCGGCGAGGTCGGTCACCCCGGTGGCTCCCATTGGGTGTGGCGTGCGTCGGGGAGGTGCGCGAGGAGCAGTTGCCGAGCGGACTCCGCCGTCGCGTCGGCCGGTATCCAGATCCGTCGGGTGTCGCGATCCGTGACCCGGATCGTCACCGTCCAGCCGTGGCCACCCCAGCGGTACGGGTCGTCGTTCGCGCCCGGCGCGATGTGGATGGGCAGCCCCACCTCGACCAGGTCGGCAGCCTGCTGGGCGAGTGCGGCGATGTCGCCGTCGGACAGGGTCACGCGACCAGTGCACCACTGCGCGGCCCGTATCCTCGACTGCAAATGAGTGAGCATCGCAGCGAGCGCCAGCGAGCGAGGAGCGGAGCGAATGGGCGATGAGCGCTTGCGCGAAGAGCAAAGAGGGATAGTGGCCGCGCGTACCTATGAGATCCGCACCTACGGGTGCCAGATGAACGTGCACGACTCCGAACGGCTCGCCGGGCTGCTCGAGCAGGCGGGCTACGCGCGGCACACCGGCGACGAGCCGGCCGACCTCGTCGTCTTCAACACCTGCGCGGTGCGCGAGAACGCCGACAACCGGCTCTACGGCAATCTCGGGCAGCTGTACCCGGCGAAGGCCGCCAAGCCCGACATGCAGATCGCCGTCGGCGGCTGCCTTGCGCAGAAGGACCGCGGCGCGATCATCGAGAGGGCCCCGTGGGTCGACGTCGTGTTCGGCACCCACAACCTCGCTTCGCTGCCCGTCCTGCTCGAACGTGCCCGTCACAACCGGGCGGCACAGGTCGAGATCGTCGAGTCCCTGCAGAACTTCCCGTCCGACCTCCCGACCCGTCGCGAGTCCGCCCACAGTGCCTGGGTCTCGATCTCGGTCGGCTGCGACAACAGCTGCACGTTCTGCATCGTCCCGTCGCTGCGCGGCGCGGAGACCGACCGGCGCCCGGGCGACGTGCTGGCCGAGGTCCGCGCGCTCGTCGAGTCGGGGGTGGTCGAGGTGACGCTGCTCGGGCAGAACGTCAACTCCTATGGACGGTCGTTCGGCGACCGGTCCGCGTTCGGCAAGCTGTTGCGCGCCTGCGCAGACATCGACGGCCTCGAGCGGGTGCGCTTCACCAGCCCGCATCCGCGCGACTTCACCGACGACGTCATCGCAGCGATGGCCGAGACGCCGAATGTGATGCCACAGCTGCACATGCCGATGCAGTCCGGCTCGGACGCCGTGCTGAAGGCGATGCGCCGCTCGTACCGGCAGGAGCGCTACCTCGGCATCATCGAGGACGTGCGGGCGGCGATGCCGGAGGCCGCGATCACCACCGACATCATCGTCGGCTTCCCCGGCGAGACCGATGCGGACTTCGAGCAGACGCTCGACGCGGTTCGCGCGGCACGGTTCGCGAGCGCCTTCACCTTCCAGTACTCCAAGCGGCCCGGGACGCCGGCGGCGGGGCTGCCCGAACAGGTGCCGAAGCCGGTCGTGCAGGAGCGCTACGAGCGGCTGATCGCGCTGCAGGACGACATCTCCTGGACGGCGGCCAAGCAACTCGTCGGCCGCGACGTCGAGGTGCTGGTCAGCGCCGGCGACGGCCGCAAGGACGGCGCCACCGGACGGGTCTCCGGGCGGGCTCGCGACGGGCGTCTCGTCCACGTCGCCGGCACGGCCGCACCGGGGGACGTCGTCACCGCCGAGGTCAGCTACGCCGCGCCACACCACCTCGTTGCCGACGGCGGGATCAGGACGCACCGCCGTTGGCGCGGTGCGCAATCCGGCGCCCACCCGGCGCCCACGCAGCTGCTGACGATCTCGCCGCGCTGAATGGTCAGTGCCGGCCGGGCGCGACGTCCGGCGCGGCCGGCGCCTTGGGTCGCAGCACCGGGACGACCGCCCCGATCAGGCCGCGGACGAACGCCCGCAGCAGGTCGGCGTAGTCGAACGAGTCGCGCCACAGGGTGATGCGCCCGTCCTGCACGTCGAAGCGGCCGGTGACCCAGAACTGGAAGCGGCACGGCCCGAACACGAGCACGTCGGTGCGGTCGGTCAGCACGGTGTCCCCGTTCGCTGCGATCGCGTGCAGGTAAACCTCGAACGAGCGCCCGGGCAGGCCGAGCGGGCGCAGCAGGCGCAGCGTTCTGCGCCGCCCGCGGATCGTCGGCATCCCGACGTTCACGTACGTGACGCGCTCGTCCAGCAAGGTGCCGGCGGTGCTCAGATCGGCGGAGGCGAGCGCGCCGAGGAACGCCTCCACGACGGCCTGCGGTTCGGTCGGATGCACAGCGACGTCGTGCAGGATCCGAGGACGGAAAGAGCCGCTCATGGGCCGATGATAGGTGGACGAGGTCAGCCGGGCAGCAGCGACCGGCGCTGCGCGACCTCGTCCTCGGCCTTCTTGATCCGCGCCGGGTCGCCGGACTTGCGCGCCCGCTCGAGCTTCTGCTCGGCCTCGGCAAGTCGCTCCCGCATCGCGGTGAGGAACGGGTTGGACTCGGTGCTGGCCTGCCGCCATTCCGCGTCGACCGCGTCGCGTACCCGCTGCTCGGCGGCACGCATCCGGTCGTCGAGGCGGCGGATGGCGTCGCGCGGCACGTGACCGACGGCGTCGTACTGCGCCTGGAGATCGCGCAGCGTGCCTTGCGCAGCCTTGGGGTCGGCGAGGTCGAGTGCCTCCGCGCGCGCGATGACCTCCTCCTTCTGACGCTGGTTCGCCACCTGCTCGGCGTCGCGCTCTGCGAACGTCTCCTGGCGACGCGCGAAGAACGCGTCCTGCGCGGCGCGGAACCGGGTCCACAGCGCGTCCTCGACGTCGCGGCCGGCTCGGCCGGCGGCCTTCCACTCCGTCATGAGGTCGCGCATCGCGGCCGTCGTCTCTTTCCAGTCCGAGGACGTCGACAGTTCCTCGGCCCGCGCGATCAGCCGCTCCTTCGCGTCCTTCACCGTGCTGCGCTCGGCATCCAGCTGCGCGAAGTGCTGCCCGCGCCGGCGGCCGAAGGCGTCCCGGGCGGCTGAGAACCGCTTCCACAGCGCATCGTCGGTCTTGCGGTCGATGCCCTTGATCTGGCGCCACTCGTCGACGATGGCGCGCAGCCGGTCACCGGACGACTTCCAGGACGTGCCGGTCTCGGCGATCGTCTCGGCCTCGCCGACGAGCGCCTCTTTGGCGGCGAGCGCCTCGGCGCGGGCCTGCTCCCGTGCGGCGGCGGCGGCGCCGGCCTTCTCGTCCGCGGCCATCAGGAGCGCGTCGAGCCGGGTGTCGAGGGCGGCGAGGTCACCGATCGCCGCGGCCGTCAGGAGCTGCTCCTTGAGTGCGGTGGCCTGGGTGCGGGTGCTCGCCGGGTCGCCGGCGCCGGACTCGAGACGCTTTTCGAGCAGCTGCACCTCGGCGGTGAGATCGTCGTATCGGAGCTGGTAGAACGCGATGCCGGCGTCCCGGTCGCCTGCCTGCCAGGAACCGATGGCCCGCTCGCCGTCGGCGGTCCGGACGAAGACGGTGCCGTCGTCGTCGATTCGTCCCCAGTCAGACCCCATGACAGAGCATTAGACACGATCAGGTGGAGCGCGGCACGGGCGCTAGCCTGCGCTGATGATCCGCGCAGTGGCGTTCTGCCCGCACCCGCCGGTGCTCGTGCCCGAGGTCGCGCAGGCCGCCGCGCCGGAGCTCGACGAGCTGCGCGCGGCGTGCCGAACGGCGATCCGGCGCATCGCGGCACCCGGCAGCCGGCTTCTCGTCCTCGGCTCCGGCGACCGGTGGCAGCAGCACGGCCCGACGGCGCGCGGCTCGCTCGCCGGCTACGGGGTGCCGTTGGAGATCCCGCTCGGTTCGGACGAGCCTGGACCGGTCGAACTGCCGCTCTCGCTGACCATCGGCGCGTGGCTGCTGCGCGACGCGCTCGGCCCGAACTGTGGCGCGAGCGGCTGGTCGGTGACCTTTGGCGGCGCCGGCGACCGGGGTCGGCTCGATCCGGACACCGATGTCCCGTGCGCGCTGCTCGTCATGGCGGACGGCAGCGCGCGGCGCAGCACGTCGGCGCCGGGCCACCTCGACGAGCGGGCGGCAGGTTTCGACGCCAACCTCGCGGCCGCACTGCGATCCGGCGAGGGCCGTCGATTGCACATCGACGCCGACGACGCCGCCGGCCTGCTCGTCGGCGGGGCCGCCGCTTGGGAGCAGGCTGCTCGCGCGTTGGAGCCCTTCGCGTTCGATGCGGAGCTGCTCTACGACGCGGCGCCGTACGGCGTCGGCTACTTCGTCGCGGCTTGGACGGCCGATGCCTGAGCAGCGCGTCCTCGCCGTCGTCGGGCCGACCGCGAGCGGCAAGTCCGAGCTCGCCGTTGCCCTCGCCCAGCAGCTCGACGGTGAGGTGATCAACGCCGACTCGATGCAGCTCTACGTCGGCATGGACATCGGCACGGCGAAGGCGTCCGTCGAGGAGCAGGGCGGCGTGGAGCATCACCTGCTCGACATCTGGCCGATCGCCAAGTCCGCCGCGGTGGCCGAGTACCAGGCACTGGCCCGGCTCGCCATCGCCGCCATCCACGACCGCGGGCGGCAGCCGATCCTGGTCGGCGGATCCGGGCTCTACCTGCGTGGCGCGCTGGACAAGCTCGACTTCCCCGGCGAGTCACCGGAGATCCGCGCCCGGCTGTACCGAGAGCTCGACGCGCACGGCGCCGAGATGCTGCACGCCCGGCTGGCCCTGCGCGACCCGCTCGCCGCCGCCGCCATCCTGCCGAGCAACGGCCGGCGCATCGTCCGCGCGCTCGAGGTCATCGAGCTGACCGGTGCGCCGTTCACCGCGCGGATGCCGGGCTTCGAGTCGATCTACGACTGCGTCCAGCTCGGCCTCGACCGGGCCGATCTAGACGAGCGCGTCGAGCTGCGCGCGCAGCGGATGATGCAGCGCGGCTTCCTCGACGAGGTGCGCGGGTTGCTGCCGCTCGGCCTGCGCGCGAGCCCCACTGCCGGCAAGGCGCTCGGCTACGCCCAGCTGCTCGCCTGCATCGACGACTCCGGTGCGGTGGTGGGCGACCTGGACGAGGCGGTCGCGCAGACAGTCCGGGCCACCCGGCGTTTCGTGCGCCGTCAGCGATCCTGGTTCCGCCGCGATCCCCGCGTGCACTGGCTGGACGCCGAGGCGCCCGACCTGCTCGACCAGGCGCTGCACCGCGCTGGCTGACCCGCGACCGGGCTGCCGGGCCGCCTCGACGGCTTACCCTGGGACCGTGCGTTTCCTCAAGGGGCACGGGACGGAGAACGACTTTCTCCTCCTGCCCGACCTCGACGGCGCGATCGAGCTCACCGCCGAGATGGTGCGGGCGCTGTGTGACCGGCACGCGGGGCTGGGCGCGGACGGCGTGCTGCGGGTCGTGCGGTCCGAGAACGACCCCGAGGCCAAGGAGCTGGCCGCGGACGCGCCGTTCTTCATGGACTACCGCAACGCCGACGGCAGTGTTGCGGAAATGTGTGGTAACGGAGTTCGGGTCTTTCTGCGATACCTAATCGGTGCCGGCCTCGTTGAAACGGATGCGGCGGTGGCGACACGCGGCGGGATCCGACGCGTGAGGACCAGCGGGGACGGAAACGTCACTGTGCAGATTGGTTCGCCCCGGTTCCTTGCCGACCGGCCGGTCGCCACCGCCGCGCCTTCCCGACCGATCGCCGGGGTCGCGCTCGAGATCCCGAACCCGCACGTCGTCGTGCCGATCGACACGCCTGAGCAGCTCGCGGCGCTCGATCTCACCCGTCCGCCGGTCATCCAGCCCGCCCTTCCCAATGGCCAGAACGTCGAGTTCGTGGTGCGTCGCGGCCCGCGCTGGCTGCAGATGCGCGTCCACGAACGTGGGGTGGGGGAGACCCGGTCGTGCGGCACGGGCATCTGTGCCGCGGCGGTCGCGGAGGCCGAGTCCGACAACGTCGGGGCCGACGGCACGCCGTGGCGCGTCGACGTGCCCGGCGGCAGCTGCGAAGTGGTGTGGCACCCCGACGGCGAGGTGGAGTTGACCGGCCCCGCGGTGCTGGTCGCCGAGCTCGAGGTCGACGGGGACTGGCTCGCAAGCCGGTAACGGCTGGGCCGTCCGTGTCACCATGGAACTGAGATGACGGACTTCAACGCGCCTTCCGATGGCGCCGACGACCCGGATGATCACACCACCGGCGACTACGAGCTCGAGGAACGCCAGGCGCTGCGCCGCGTGGCGGGGTTGTCGACCGAGCTCCAGGACGTCACCGAGGTCGAGTACCGGCAGCTGCGCCTCGAGCGGGTCGTCCTCGTCGGGGTGTGGACGAGCGGCACTCTTGCCGAGGCCGAGAACTCGCTCGTCGAGCTCGCCCGGCTGGCCGAGACCGCCGGGTCGCTCGTGCTCGACGCGCTGATCCAGCGCCGGGACCGCCCCGACCCCGCCACCTACATCGGGTCCGGCAAGGCCAAGGAACTCCGCGACATCGTCGTCCTGCACGGCGCGGACACCGTCATCTGTGACGGTGAGCTGACGCCCGGGCAGCTGCGCCAGCTCGAGGGCGTCACCAAGGTGAAGGTCGTAGACCGGACGGCGCTGATCCTGGACATCTTCGCCCAGCACGCCCGCTCGAAAGAGGGCAAGGCGCAGGTCGAGCTCGCGCAGATGCAGTACCTGCTGCCCCGCCTGCGCGGCTGGGGCGAGTCGCTGTCCCGGCAGGTCGGCGGCCGGGCGGCGGGTGGCCTCGGCATCGGCGGCCGCGGCCCGGGCGAGACGAAGATCGAGATCGATCGACGGCGGATCAACACCCGGATGGCGAAGTTGCGCCGCGAACTCGCCGCGATGAAGACGGCTCGCGACGTCAAGCGGGCACGCCGGACCGCGAACGAGGTGCCCAGCGTGGTGCTCGCCGGCTACACCAACGCGGGCAAATCGTCACTGCTCAACCGGCTCACCGACGCCGGGGTGCTCGTGGAGAACGCCCTGTTCGCCACGCTCGACCCGACCGTCCGTCGCAGCGAGACCGCGGACGGCCGCGCGTACACGCTCGCGGACACGGTCGGCTTCGTCCGGCACCTGCCCACGCAGCTGGTCGAGGCGTTCCGCTCGACTCTGGAGGAGGTCGCCGAGGCCGACCTGATCCTGCACGTCGTCGACGCGTCGGACGCCGATCCCGAAGCGCAGATCCGCGCGGTGCGCGCGGTGCTCTCCGACATCGACGCGCTCGGCGTGCCCGAACAACTGGTGTTCAACAAGGTCGACGCAGCAGAGCCGGACATCCTGCTGCGGCTGCGCGGGCTCGCACCCGACGCGCTGTTCGTGTCGGCGCGTTCCGGTGCCGGTCTTCAGGAGCTGCGTGCTGAGGTGGAGCGGCGACTGCCCCGTCCGGACATCGAGGTGACGGTGCTGGTTCCCTACACCCGCGGCGACCTCGTGACACGCATGCACGACGAGGCCGATGTCCTCGACACCGAGCACACCGCGGGCGGAACGCTGATCCGGGCGAGGGTCGGGCCTGCGCTGGCCGAGCGGCTGCGCCCGTTCGCGTCCGCGGCGGTCGGTTGAGCCCGGCCGTGAGGGGCAGCTCTGGCGTAGGCTAGTCGGCGTCGACGGATCGGCGGATCGAGGAGGTCACGGGTGCTCGCGTTTGACAAGCCGTGGGACTGGATCATCATCGCGCTCATCTTCATGGTCCTGTTCGGCTACAAGAAGCTCCCGGACGCCTCGCGCTCGCTCGGTCGCTCATTGCGGATCTTCAAGACCGAGATCAAGGGCATGGGCGAGGACGACAAGGCGCGGGCGAAGGCAAGCGAGGACACCGACGCGGCGCCGAAGGCGCTCCCGCCCGCAGACGTCGTCAAGCGCGAGGCGGATCCGAACGAGGATCTCGCAGCGGACGTCGTGCGCGCCCGGCCGCGTCCGTCACCCAGCCCGAACGGCCGGACGCAGACCACCGCCAAGGCCGACTGACCGAACGCTGCGCCGCGTCAGACCCGGCGCAGTACCGACACCACCCGGCCGAGGACCGTCGCCTCGTCGCCGTCGATCGGCGCGTACGCGGGGTTGTGCGGCAACAGCCACGCGTGCCCGTTCTTGCGCTGCAGGGTCTTCACCGTCGCCTCGCCGTCGATCATCGCCGCGACGATGTCGCCGTTTTCGGCGTCCTGCTGCTGGCGGACGACGACCCAGTCGCCGTCGGTGATGGCGGCGTCGATCATCGAGTCGCCGACGACCTTGACCATGAACAACGTCCCCTCGCCGACCAGCGCCTTCGGCAGCGGGAAGACGTCCTCGATCATCTGCTCGGCGAGGATCGGGCCACCGGCGGCGATCCGCCCGACGACGGGTACGAACACCGGCGCGTCGCCACGCGGCGCGTCGTCGCTGACGGCCAGGGCGCGGCGGGCCGCCTTGGGCACGGGTTTGCTCGGATCGTGCGGCTTGCTCGATCCGGTGCGGACGTCGACGGCGCGCGGCCGGTTGGGGTCGCGGCGCAGGAACCCCTTGCGCTCGAGCATGGAGAGCTGGTGGGCGACGCTGGAGGTGGACGCCAGGCCCGCCGACTCGCAGATCTCACGGATGCTCGGCGGATAGCCGCGGCGCTCGACCGAGTCGCGGATGACGTCGAGGATCGCCTGCTGGCGGCGCGTCAACCCGGTGACCGGGTCGGGGAGTTCGGTGACCTTCGGCCGGCCCGGCCGACGCCGCTCGCGCGTCGCGAGCTCGCCGGCCGCGATGCGTTTCGAACCGGCCTTGGGTCCGGTGCTGTCCTTGGGCACGGGGGCCTCCGCTCAACGTGGACTACGTGTCTCGGGTGCGGCGTCCATTGGGCTAGACCATGATCGCCGACCTCTGCGACGGTAGCCCGATCGGGTCGATATCTCAAACATTTGTTCGAACGACACGCCGCGTCGGGTGGTTTTTGTCAGACCCCGCTGGTAGACATTCGATCAGACGTTCTTTCGAATGTTCGTTCGAAGAGGTATCGAATCCAGGAGGTCCCGATGTCGGTCGCAACCGAGCTCGTCCCGACCGTGTCGATCCCCGCCCAGGCCCGCCCGGGTGCGCCGGTCGAGCTCCCCACCCGGCTGGCGAGCGTGACCGTGCTGCGCCCGCCGAGCGACGTGCCGGCGGCATCCACGGTGCGTCTCACCCGGCGCGGTGTCGTCGTGCTGGCGCTGGCCGTGGCCGTACTCGGGGCCGCGCTGGTCTGGGTGGCAAAGCTGTCCGCGCCGCAACCTGCTGCGGTCCCGGCTGCGCCGCACTCGGTCACCGTGCAGTCCGGTGACACGCTGTGGTCGATCGCCACGCGGGTCGCGCCCGGTCGCGATCCGCGCGCCGAGGTGGCTGCGCTCCAGCACCGCAACCAGCTGACGAGCGTCGACCTCGTGCCGGGGCAGGTCCTGCGCGTCCCGTGAGTCGGCCACCGAGGCGTCGGATCGGGATTTCGTGTGACCCAATCCACGACGCGCCGGGTTTCGCTCTTGCGGAACATCGCCGTCCGTTCTACGGTTCAACCCAAGATGTAGTAGTTACAGTGATGTACTTCATCCACAGGTTGGGGTTGCTCGTCCACAACGCTGGTGCGCCGTCCACACGTCGGTCCCCAGGTTGTCGACAGTGTTGTCCACAGCTGGTGGCCGAGGCGAGGACCCGGACGAGAGGGGAGCGGCACCGATGCGATGCCCCTACTGCCGCCATCCGGACTCCCGGGTCGTCGATTCGCGCGAACATGACGAAGGCCAGGTCATCCGCCGCCGCCGGGCCTGCCAGGCCTGCGGGCGCCGGTTCACGACGGTCGAGGAGGCCACCCTCGCGGTGATCAAGCGCAGTGGCGTCACCGAGCCGTTCAGCCGCCAGAAGGTGGTCAACGGGGTACGCCGCGCCTGCCAGGGCCGGCCGGTCGACGAGGACGCGCTGGCCCAGCTCGCGCAGACCGTGGAGGAGGCGATCCGGGCCACCGGGTCGGCGGAGGTGCCGAGCGACGACGTCGGGTTGGCGATCCTCGGCCCGTTACGAGCCCTCGACGAGGTCGCCTACCTGCGGTTTGCCTCCGTCTACAAGTCGTTCAGCTCCGTCGAGGACTTCGAGAAGGCGATTCTCGAGCTGCGCGCCGAGCATCGCGCGCACGCCCCCTGAGCGCGTCGTCTGCGCCCCGCTTCCGCACCACCCGTCCCAGCCACAGCTCTCCGAGCAACCCGCGCATTACCAGGAAGGACGTCACCAATGACCGAGGCCGACGTGACCCGCTCCACCGACTCCGTTGCTGCCGCGCGGGCGAGCGGTGCCGCGGCGCGGCAGAAGCAGCAGGCCGGCAAGCCGGTCTACCCCGCCGATGGGCTGCGCGTCGAGCGGGTCTACACGACCGCGGGCGTCCACCCGTACGACGAGGTCTCCTGGGAGCGCCGCGACGTCGTCATGACGAACTGGCGCGACGGCTCGATCAACTTCGAGCAGCGCGGCGTGGAGTTCCCGGACTTCTGGTCGGTCAACGCGGCGAACATCGTGACGACCAAGTACTTCCGCGGCGCGGTGGGCACCGATGCGCGCGAGTGGTCGCTGCGCCAGCTGATCGACCGGGTGGTCAAGACCTACCGCACCGCGGGCGAGGAGCACGCCTACTTCGGCTCGGCCGAGGACGCCGAGCTGTTCGAGCACGAGCTGACCTGGATGCTGCTGCACCAGGTGTTCAGCTTCAACTCGCCGGTGTGGTTCAACGTCGGCACGACGTCGCCCCAGCAAGTTTCGGCGTGTCAGCCGTACGACGCCTTGGTCAGCACGCCGGCCGGAATGGTTCCGATCGGCAAATTGGTCGAGGACGACGCCGTGGGCGCGAAGGTCTACGACGCGCACGGCGTGACGAAGGTGCTGGCCACCAAGCACAACGGTGTCAAGGAAGTTCTGCGCATCGTCACCAAGGCCGGCCACACACTGGACGTCACCGCCGACCACCTCGTGTGGCGCAGCTCGGGCGAGGGCACCGGGCGGTTCGTCCCGGCCGGGCAGCTCGCGGCCGGCGATCGGCTCGAGTGGCACCGCCGGCCGTCGTTCGGTGAGGCCGAGATCCTTTCGAATGACGTCGCCGAGGCCGCCCTCGCCGGCTGGCTGCAGGCTGACGGGTTCGTCGGCCAGTACAACGGCACCAACCGGTCGCTGACGATCGAAGCGATGACCGTCACCGACGCGGAATTGGCTTGGGTGTCGAAGGCCCTCGACACTGTCTTTCCTGACGCGCATCGGCACGAGCGGACAGTTGTCACTCAGAGTGCCGACCTTGACTGCCGGCGCACCCGGCTGTACGGGAAGGTCCTCGAGGAGTTCGTGACGGCGTGGGATCTGCGCGCGCGCGGTGTCGACCAGGTCGTTCCGGAGCAGCTGTTCACCGCGCCATTGCCGGTGGTCGCGGCATACCTGCGCAGCCTGTTCCAGGCCGAGGGCTACGTGTCGGCACGCGAGCGATCCACGCTCGTCGGGATGGCGATGATCAGCGAAGACCTCATCCGCGGCGTCCAGGTGCTGCTGAGCCGATTCGGAATCTTCGCCCGCGTCGGCCACAAGGTCGAGAAGCGGGTCGACCGGCACGACACATGGGCAATTCAGATTCAGAACGCGGGCGACCGGCGGATCTTCGCCGACGAGATCGGGTTCATCGACCCGGTGAAGGCGGGCAAGCTGGAGAAGTCGTTCGAGCTTCCAGGACGAGCGGCCCGGCCGGTAAAGATCCTCGAGATCGCGCGGATCGAATCGCGCGGCGAGACGGATGTCTACGACATCCAGACAGAGAGCGGCGAGTACTTGTCGGCCGGCGGAATCCGCGTGCACAACTGCTTCATCCTGGCCGTCGACGACACGATGGACTCGATCCTGAACTGGTATCGCGAAGAGGGTTTGATCTTCAAGGGCGGCTCCGGCGCGGGCCTGAACCTGTCGCGAATCCGCTCGTCCAAGGAGCTGCTGTCCTCCGGCGGCACGGCCTCCGGGCCGGTGTCGTTCATGCGCGGCGCGGACGCGTCGGCCGGCACGATCAAGTCCGGCGGGGCCACCCGGCGGGCGGCGAAGATGGTCGTCCTCGACATCGATCACCCGGACATCGAGGAGTTCGTCCAGACCAAGGCGCGCGAGGAGGACAAGATCCGCGTCCTGCGCGACGCCGGCTTCGACATGGATCTCGGCGGCTCGGACATCACCTCCGTGCAGTACCAGAACGCAAACAACTCCGTGCGGGTATCGGACGAGTTCATGCGAGCCGTCGAGGAGGACGCCGAGTTCGGGCTGCGCGCGCGCAGCACGCACGAGGTGATCGAGACCGTCGACGCCAAGGAACTGTTCCGCAAGGTCGCCCAGGCGGCGTGGGAATGCGCCGACCCGGGCATCCAGTACGACGACACGATCAACGACTGGCACACCAACCCCGAGACCGGCCGGATCACCGCGTCCAACCCGTGCAGTGAGTACATGTCGCTCGACAACACGTCGTGCAACCTGGCGTCGCTGAACCTGCTGAAGTTCCTCAACGCGGACAACACCTTCGCCACCGACAAGTTCGTCAAAGCCGTCGAGCTGATCATCACCGCGATGGACATCTCGATCTGCTTCGCCGACTTCCCCACCGAGGCGATCGGCGTGAACACCCGCGCATACCGCCAGCTGGGCATCGGGTTCGCGAACCTCGGCGCGTTGCTGATGGCGTCCGGGTTGGCCTACGACTCGGACGGCGGACGGGCGATGGCCGCGGCGATCACGTCGCTGATGACGGGTACCGCGTACCGCCGCTCGGCCGAGCTGGCCGGCGTGGTCGGCCCGTACGAGGGCTACGCGCGCAACGCCAAGGCGCACGCGCGGGTGATGCGCAAGCACGCCGCCGTCAACGACACGGTGCGCTCGCTGCACGAGAACGACCGCACGGTGCTCGCCGCCGCCACCGAGGAGTGGGCGAAGGGCAACCAGATCGGCGAGCAGAACGGCTGGCGCAATGCCCAGGCCAGCGTGTTGGCACCGACTGGCTGCCTTACCGGCGA
Source organism: uncultured Actinomycetota bacterium (assembly GCA_963797455.1). Classification (GTDB taxonomy): domain Bacteria; phylum Actinomycetota; class Actinomycetes; order Mycobacteriales; family Jatrophihabitantaceae; genus Jatrophihabitans. The sequence goes on from CAWCPK010000008.1 coordinate 32,880, forward strand.
CACGCTCGTCACGACCGACCGCGGCCTGGCCCGGCTCAGCGAGCTCGGCGATGTCTACGGCGACAAGTGGCAGGACCTCGGGGTCCAGGTCTCGACGGACGAGGGCCCGCAGGCAGCGACGCAGTTCTTCGTCAACGGCGAGGAGCCGACCCGCCGCATCCGCACTGCGGGCGGGTACCGCATCCAGGGCACTCTCGCGCACCGCGTCAAGGTCGTCGAGGCGGATTCGGGCGTATGGAGCTGGAAGCGGCTTGCCGACATCGAACCCGGCGACCTCGTGCCGATCCAGCTCGGCACGCTGGTCGGCGATGCGCGCCGCGTGGTGCTCCCGGTGCTCGACCAGGCGTACTACGCAGGGGATCGACACACCGTCGTGCCGGACGCGGTCGACACCTCGCTGGCCGAGCTCGTCGGCTACTTCATGGGCGACGGCAGCCTGCACGCCAAGGGCGTTCGGCTGTGCGTTGCGGACACCGACCCCGACGTCGTCGACCGGGTTCGGGTGCTCAGCAAGGAGCTGTTCGCGCTCGAGCCGGCCGTGCGGCAGGAGACCGGCTACCAGGAGGTGACGCTGCAGTCGGTCCGGCTGGCTCGCTGGTGGCAAGCCGCCGGCTTCGCCAAGGAACTGCCCGGCGTCGATCACACGGGCAAGGGCTGGACGCCGCGCGTGCCGGCCGCCATCCGCGAGACGAATGACACTGCGGTGTACGCGGCGTTCCTCCGCGGCCTGTTCGAGGCCGACGGCACCGTGCTTGCCGGCGTGCCGAGCGTGTCCACCGCGTCGGAGACGTTCGCCGACGACGTGCGCGGGCTGCTGCTCACGCTCGGCCTGCCGACCACGACGCGCGAGACGGTCAGCGGGTGGGGTGGTCCGCAGTTCCAGGTGCGCGTCCGCAACCTCAAGCACGCCCGCTCCTACGCCGACCGCGTCGGCTTCATGGGTGGCCGCAAGGCCGCGCTGCTCGATGCCGTGGCGTCGCGCCAGTCGGGCAACCGTGACCGGATCGCGCTGCCGGCCGATGTCTGGCTCTCGCTGGCCCCGATCGGTCACGAGCTGCACCCGTTGATCCAGCAGGCGGTGGCGCGCGGCAACGGTGTCAGTCGAGATCTCGCGCGTCGGCTCTACGACGCCACCGGCGATCCGCGCCTCGAGCACGCGCTCGGCTACATCTACGAAACGGTCGCCGAGAACGGCGACGGTGGTGTCCAGCCGACGTATGACCTGTCCGTGCCGTCGAACGTCACCTACGTCGCTGCGGGCTTCGTCAGCCACAACACGATCGGGCTGATGATGGACTGCGACACCACCGGCGTGGAGCCCGACCTCGCGCTCGTGAAGTTCAAGAAGCTGGTCGGCGGCGGCTCGATGCAGATCGTCAACCAGACCGTGCCGCGCGCGCTGCGCCTGCTGGGCTACCAGGAGGAGCAGCTCGAGGCGATCGTCGAGTACATCGCCGAGCACGGGCACGTCATCGACGCACCAGGGCTGCGTCCCGACCACTACGAGGTGTTCGACTGCGCGATGGGTGCGCGGGCGATCAAGCCGATGGGGCACGTGCGGATGATGGCGGCGGTGCAGCCGTTCCTGTCCGGCGCGATCTCCAAGACCGTCAACCTGCCCGAGACGGCGACCGTCGAGGACATCGAGGACGTCTACCTGCAGGGCTGGAAGCTCGGCCTCAAGGCGCTGGCGGTCTACCGCGACAACTGCAAGGTCGGCCAGCCGCTGTCGGCCGGCAAGGGCGAGAACAACGGCGCCGAGAAGGTCGTCGAGAAGGTCGTCGAGTTCCGGCCGACCCGCACCCGGCTGCCGCGGTCGCGTCCGTCGAACACCACGTCGTTCACCGTGGGTGGTGCCGAGGGTTACATGACGGCCGGCTCCTACCCGGACGACGGCCTCGGTGAGGTGTTCCTCAAGCTCGGCAAGCAGGGCTCGACGCTCGCCGGCGTGATGGACGCGTTCTCGATCGCGATCTCGATCGCGCTGCAGTACGGCGTGCCGCTCGAGCAGTACGTCCAGAAGTTCGCGAACATGCGCTTCGAGCCGGCCGGGCTCACCGACGACCCGGACATCCGGATGGCACAGTCGATCCTCGACTACATCTTCCGCCGGCTGGCGCTGGACTACCTGCCGTTCGAGACGCGTGCCGGGCTCGGCATCTACACTGCGGCCGAACGCACCCGGCAGCTCGAGACGGGCACCTACGCGCCGGTCGAGGACGACGCGGACGGGGAGCTCGACTTCGAGACGCTCGCCCAGTCGGCGCCGCTGACCTCGCACCCGGCGCCCGAGGTGGACGAGGAGGTCGTCGCCGAGACCGCCACCGAGGCGCCGGCCGGGGTACGCAGCTCGACCGAACTGCTCGAGTCGCTCACCGGCAGCTCCGCCGACGCGCCGCTGTGCATGAACTGCGGCACCAAGATGCGCCCGGCCGGCAGCTGCTTCGTCTGCGAAGGCTGCGGCAGCACCAGCGGTTGCAGCTAGCTGCTAGCCGGGCTCCTCGCCCGCAGCGCATTGCCGGCAGGCCGCGCGGCGGGTGAGTTGACAAGGGTGCTGATCGACGATCTGAGCACGGACGACAGGCCCGGTCGGGTGCCGCGAGCAGGCGGCCCGGCCGGCCCGGTCGTTTCGACCGATGCGCGTCAGGCCAGGATCGGCCCGAGCACATCGCGCAGGGTCGGCGAGCCCGGCAGCACGTCGAGGTCGTATTGGACGCGGTACGCGGGCTTGCCGATGTCGATCACTCGGCGCAGGTCGATCGGCGTGCCGATGACCACGACGTCGACCTCCGCGGCATCGATGATCTTCTCCAGCTCCGCCAACTGCCCGTCCGAGTAGCCCATCGCCGGCAGCACCGGCCCTACGTCGTACTTCTGGAACGTCTCCGCGATCGTGCCGACCGCCCACGGCCTGGGGTCGACGACCTCGGCCGCACCGTGGGCACGCGCGGCGACGACCCCGGCGCCGAACTTCATCCCGCCGTGCGTGAGCGTCGGGCCGTCCTCGATCACCAGGACGCGCTTGCCGGCGATTGCGCCGGAATCGTCGACGGTCACGCGGCTGTTGGCCTTGATAATCGTCGCGTCCGGGTTCGTCCGGTGGATCGAGTCGAGCACGGTGCTGACCTGTTCGATCGACGCCGAGTCCATCTTGTTGACGATGACGACGTCGGCCATCCGCAGGTTCGCCTCACCCGGGTGGTAGGTGACCTCGTCACCGGCGCGCAGCGGATCGGCGACCACGACGTGCAGGTTCGGCGTGTAGAAGGGCAGATCGTTGTTCCCGCCGTCCCACAGGAGCACGTCGCACTCGGCCTGGGCCTGGGCGAGGATGTCGCCGTAGTCGACGCCCGCGTAGATGACGGTGCCGGACGCGATGTGCGGCTCGTACTCCTCGCGCTCCTCGATGGTCGTCTTGTACCGGTCGAGGTCCTCGAGAGTCGCGTAGCGCTGCACCCGCTGCGCCTCGAGGTTCCCGTACGGCATCGGGTGCCGGACGGCGACGACGCGCCGACCTGCGTCCTTGAGCGTGCCGGCGATCGCGCGCGTGACCTGGCTCTTGCCGGCACCCGTGCGAACTGCGCACACCGCGACGACGGGCACGGTCGAGGTGAGCATCGTGGCGCGTGGCCCGAGCAGGACGAAGTTCGCGCCGGCCGCCATCACCTCGCTGGCCTTGTGCATGACGTAGCTGTGGCTGACATCGGAGTAGCTGAAGATCACGTCGTCGATCGCCTGCTCGTCGATCAGCCGCAGCAACTCGCTCTCGTCATGGATCGCAATGCCGTCCGGGTAGAGCTTCCCGGCCAGGCTCGCCGGATAGGTCCGGTCGTCGATGAACGGGATCTGCGTCGCGGTGAACGCGACGACCTCGACGCCGGGGTCATTCCGATAAGCGACGTTGAAGTTGTGGAAGTCACGACCGGCGGCTCCCATGACGAGGACTCGGCGTCGCATCAGTTGATCCTTTCCCGCGGCGATACCTCGAGTGTCCGGCTCGCGGCAGCCAGGGACCAGGGCCTTCCGACAGCGACTTAAGACCGGTCCGGAACGGCCGCGTCCGGGTCCATACTGGTGGTGGTCGCGCTTGCGCCCCTGCCGAGTGTTCCGGCAGGCGCGATCATGTCGACGGCGTCGAGGAGATTTCGGTGCAGTCGGTTCTTGGGTTCGTGGCCGGCGGCTGGGCGATCGCCATGGGGCTGGCGCCCATTCTGCAGGTCCGGCGCATGGCGCAGCGGCAGTCCTCGGCCGACTTCTCGGTGGGCTACGTGCTGATCCTGCTCCCGGGTTTCGCGCTCTGGGTCGGGTACGGCGTCGTCGCGGGCAACATGTTCCTGGTCGTCCCCAACGCTCTCGCCTTCGTCGTCGCCTCGCTCACGGTGGTGTACGCCCTGCGGCTGCGGGTGCCGAGCCCGCGGAGTCGTGAGGTCGAGCGGGTCTGACCGAGCGCGGGGCTCGTCCCGTGCTGGCGCGCTCGACGAGGGCGGTGTGCGTTTGCGGCACGCGCATCTGCTCGCCCGCGATCAACCGCAACGCGAGGCGCGCGGCTGCGCGTCCCTGGCCGAACAGATCGTGCGACACCGTGGTCAGCGAAGGCACGCTCGTCGCCGCGCCCGCGATGTCGTCGAAGCCGGCGACCGAGAGGTCTCCGGGCACCGCGAGGCCCGCTTCGGCAGCCGCATCGAGGACGCCGAGGGCGAGGATGTCCGTCACGGCGAACAGTGCGGTGGGCCGCTGCGCGCGCGGCCGCGCCAGCAGGTCCGCGACGCCGTCGTGGCCCGATTGCCGGCTGTTGTCCGCCGCGCAGACGACGACGACATCGCCCGGATCGAGCCCCGCCTCGGCGAGCGCGTCCCGAAAGCCGTCAACCCGCTCGTGGAACAGCGGCCGGGCCGGCCCGCGGCGCTCGTCGGTGACGGTAGTCAGTACCGCGAAGCGCCGGTGCCGGAGGCCGAGCAGGTGGCGCGCCACGGTTGCCGCGGCGCGCCGGTTGTCGGGACCGACGCGCGGAACCTTCGGCAACCGCGGATTGCCGACCGTGATCAGCGGGACCTGCCGGTCCTGCGCCGCGGCAACCGCCGGGTCGCCGGCGGACAGCGAGCACAGGATGAACGCGTCGACCATCGCATGCCGAAACAGCGACTGGCCCTCCGCGACGTGTGCCGGGACGAGGAGCAGTGCGCTGCCGGCCGCGCTGAGCTCGGTCGCGATGCCGTGCAGGATCGTCACCAACCCGGGGTCGGCGAACGCGTAGGGCAAGCGCTCGGTGAGGACGACCCCGATCGTGCCCGTCCGCCGGAGCCGCAGCGAGGCCGCCGTCGGGTCCGGGCCGGCATACCCCAGGCTGCTCGCCGTCTCTAGGACGCGTTGCCGGGTGGCGGGGGAGAGCTGATCCGGGCGGTTGTACGCGTTCGAGACGGTCATCCGCGAGACGCCGGCCGCGGCGGCGACGGTGTCGAGGGTGGGTCGCTCACCTGCCATGGGAACTCCGCTCGCTATTCGATTGCCGTGACTGTATCGTTACAGCTGACATTCACTGTATCGATCCAGAACAGAGCAGCGATCAACCGTGTATCTGCATGACATCGCCGTGGCCTCAGGCTATCTCGGTGCGGCATTGGGCGTCTCGATGACAGTTCCGCAGATCGCGCGGACGCTGCGCGACCGGACGGCGCCCGGCGTGTCCGCACTGTCGTGGGCGATGACCGCCCTGGCCTGCTTCGCCTGGATGCTCTACGGGTTCCGTACCGGGGAGATCCCGCAGATCCCCGGCAACGTGCTGCTCGTGAGCGGCGCCGTGGTGATCGCCCTCGCCGTGCCTTCCGCGGCGAGCGCCGCGCTTCGGGCCGTGGGCCTCACCGCGGCGGCGCTCGCGATCGGCGGGCTGGCGACGGTGGCGCCCCCGCCCGCGATCGGCATCCTCGCGTTCGGGATCGGGATGGTGGCGGCCCTCCCGCAGATCGTGAGGTCGCTGTCTCGCAGCCGGGCGGGTACATCGGCGGTGTCGCTGCCTGCCTGGTGGCTGCGCGTCGCGTCGCAGCTGTGCTGGTTCTGCTACGCGGTCGTCGTGCAGGACGTGACCGTGACGATCTCGGCCGCGTTCATCGCGTCGACCGCCGCTGTGGTCATCGCCGGGGAGCTGACCCGCCGCCCGGCCCGGGCAAAGGTTCTCGCGCTCGCGTAGTCCTGCACGCAGGGGCGGGTGCCCGGCGCCGACCGTCACCTACGGCGGTTCGCCGAGCAAGCGCTACTGCGCGCGATCAGGAGTGCAGAGCACGACGAGCGACGTCACGAACGACGACACGTCCCGTCAGTCGCTCGTCGGGCTCACGTTCACAGCCTGATCGCCGTCGCCTCAGTTGGGTTGGAGCAGGCCGAGCAGGCCGTTCGCCTCGTCGTTCGGCCCGGCGCTGAACCAGACGGAGTCCGGGCCGCCTGCCACCTGGTCACCGCGGATCAGGCCCCAGAGGCCGTCGATCGCGATGGGGTGGTGGTTCGCGTCGCCGAGCGTCCCCTCGAACTCGCCGGAACGCAGGTCGAACGCGTGGATGCGCCCGTCGCCGAAGTTGCCGACGAGCAGGTCGCCCGCGAACCGGCCGAACGTGTCAGGAGCCACGAGCAGGCCCCACGGCGAATTCAGCACCTCGTGGCCCTCGAATCGGCGAACGAGTGCTCCGTAGTTCGTGTAGACGTCGACGAAACCGTTGCCCGGACCGGCGACGTCGTCCTCACCGGCGGCGTCCTGCTTGGCGTAGGTGACGACCACCCGGTTGCCGATCGCGGCGACGTCGAACGGCGCGAACCCGCTGGGCAGGCGGGGATCGGTGAACACCCCGCCACCGGGCAGTTGCTGGAACGCCGAGTCGAAGATGTCGATCTTGTTGTTGTGAAAGTCGGTCACGAGCAGGAGCGGGCCGAACGGGCTGTGGACGAGCGCGAGGCCCTTGAAGACCGAATCCGGGACGTGGGCCATGGTGACCGCCGACGTGCCGGCCGCCTTGTTCCAGGCGGTGATGTCGCCGTCCTCGCCGGCAAAGATGAACAGCGCTGCGGCCTGGGTACCGGTGACCTCGAACCCCGGCGTGTCGTTGAAGGCCTGCCCGGTCGGGGCACCGCCGGGGATGCCGAACTGGTTGACGTGCGCGACACCCGCGCCGCCGGGTCCCGCGGTGTACAGCGTCGTGACGTCCGAGCCGTTGTCGGACACCCACAGCGGCGTGTTCGGCCCGTGCGACATGCCCCACGCGTTCACGAGGCCGGGGTCGGTGATCACGGCGTGGCCCGGTTGGTCGGACACCAGGTTGATCTGCTGGAACGACGTGTGGTGGTCGCCGTGCCGCGGGTGCCCGCTCGCCGACGGCGCCGTCGCCACCGCGACCACGGCGATCGCCACACCCAGGCCTGCCAGTCCCCGTCGTCTCGTTGAACCGTGCATGACTCGTCCCCTCAGGGCAGTCGGCCTCGCGACGGTCGCGAGTGCCGTCACCCGAGTGCACGGAGCGGGCGGGCGCCGGGTTCAGCTCGATCCCGTGTCATGGTGGCGCCGGAGCCCGACAGTCACGTCGTCGTGTACCTGACTATCCCGAGGCACATCTCGTCCGAGGAGCCCTCGCCCCACACGACGTAGCGGGGCGCGAGATTGCGGAGCTCCGGGAGCTTCTGCCGAAGCGTGGCGTCGTGGGTGCACGTGACCCGGAGCCCGTCGCCAGGACGAACCGTCACCGGGTGGCTCAGGACGGTGGCGCGCTGGTCGTCGAAGTTCCACACCTTGACGTCGAGCAGGTTGCGCGAGGTGCCGTCCGACCGTTCGAGATCGATCCGGATGGAGCGGCCGAGCAGGTGCATGTGCCCGGCGATCGACCGGATGCGCATCGTCTCCGGCACCGGCCGCACGCAGGTCTGCGTCGGCCCGGCACGCGGGTGGGTCAGGGACCCGCCACAGAGCAACTGCAGCCCGGCGATGGTCGTCCCGGCCTGGCTGCCGAAGCGGCGCTGGACGTCGAGGACCGAAGCTGCCCGGTCGCACAGCGGGCCGGTCTCGCCGGTGGGGCACGGCAGCTCGACGGGCGCCGGCAGCAGCAGGGTGCCCAGCGGCAAGAGGTTCGCCGATGCCCTCGCGACCCGCAGCCGCACCGACGTGTCGTCCACGCCGCCGCCGTTGAGCAGGTTGTAGTGCATCTGCAGGACGAGCCGGCTGCCCGCGGCCAGCAGCTCACCGGTGCCCGCGGCGAAGCGCTGCTCGCCGCCGGAGGTGGCCCACGCGGCAACCCACGGGGCTGATTCGAGCTGGCCGAGCGGCCCGGACCCACCCGGCAGTCCGGGACCGCCGAAGCAGGACCAGCCCAGGCGGGGATCGGCGGCGTCGCGAGCCTGCGCCGCGGCGAGCTGCTCGGGACCGACGCGGTACAGGATCGCGTGGTGGACGAGCGACGGGTTGCCCGGCTCGAGCACAACGCCGGACAGGTCGGTGTCGGCCGTGAGCTTCGGGTCGAGCACGATGCAGCGGTAGTCGTCGGTGCCGCCGGCCTGCGCCTGCGGACGGTACGACCCGCCCGGCATCGGCAGGTCGATCCACCGCTCGCCCCGCGCGAGGGGCGCCGTGCGAGGCGGGTGCGGGACCGGCGGCGACACCGGGTGCCCGGCACCGGCGCCCGACGAGGCGGCAATCGGTCCGCCAGCTGGGCTGTGCGACGACGTGCACGCGCCGGCGAGCGCGGTGATCGCGAGGACGCAGCACGCCACACCGGCGCGACGCCTCACGCGGACTTGATGCACGTCCTATGATGGCACGGGCCGCCCCGGGCGAGTCTGCACCGGACCCGGTTGACAAAACCTACGGTCGCGTAGCCTGGGATGGTGGATCTTCTGACGGAGCTCGAACCTGTGGTGGCCGCCAACCTGGATCGGCATCTGGGCCTGGCCAAGGAGTGGCACCCGCACGACTACGTCCCGTGGAGCCGCGGCCGCGACTTCGCGATGCTCGGCGGGCAGGACTGGACGCCGGAGGACTCGCCGCTCGACCCGGTGGCCAAGACCGCGATGGTCGTGAACCTGCTCACCGAGGACAACCTGCCTTCCTACCACCGCGAGATCGCCACCCGGTTCGGCCGCGACGCGGCGTGGGGGCAGTGGGTGGGTCGCTGGACCGCGGAGGAGGGCCGGCACGGGATCGCCCTGCGCGACTACCTGGTCGTCACCCGTGGCGTCGACCCCGTCGCGTTGGAGCGCGCCCGGATGCAGCAGATGAGTGTCGGGTACGACTCGGGGGACAAGACCCCGCTGCAGACGGTGGCCTACGTGTCGTTCCAGGAGCTGGCCACCCGGGTGTCACACCGCAACACCGGACGGGCGACCGGCTGCCCGCTCGCCGAACAGCTGCTGAGCCGCATCTCGGTGGACGAGAACCTGCACATGGTGTTCTACCGCAACATCATGGCCGCGGCGCTCGAGATCTGCCCGGACGAGGCGATGCAGGCGATCCGCGACGAGGTGCTGGGCTTCGCCATGCCGGGCGCCGGGATGGTCGACTTCACGCGCAGCTCGGTGCTGATCGCAAAGGCCGGCATCTACGACCTGCGGCTGCATCACGACGAGGTGCTCATGCCGGTGCTGCGATTCTGGCGGATCTTCGACCGCGCCGGGCTCGGTCCGGACGGTGAGAAGGCTCGCGAGGAACTCGCCGGGTTCGTGGCCGAGCTCGACGCCCGCGCGACACGCTTCGTCGAGAAGCGCGACCTGACCCGCCAGCGCGTCGCGAGCCGCGCGGGCTGAGGCCGGCGCGCGCCCGAGTGTGGCGGGCGCCGGGCATGATGCAGTCATGTCGCGATTGGATGCCCCGCGGGTCGTCGTCGCCGATGCCGCGTTCGCGGACGGGACGGCACCGGACCTGCGCCATGGAGTGACGCTGCTCGCGGACGGCTCGGCGATCGCCGGACTGTGGTTCGACGGGGACGGGCCGGATCCGACGAGCCTCGACGCGGTCGTCATCGACGGGAGCGGATCGACGATCGTGCCGGGTCTCGTCGACTCGCACGCCCACCTGTCCCTGCCCGGCGGCGCGCGGTGGACCGAGCGCGGGCTCGACCCGTCCGACGAGCTGCTCGCGGCGGGCGAGGACAACGGCGAGCTGCTGGTGCGCGCCGGCGTCCGCTGGGCCCGCGACGTCGGCGCGCCCCGGCGGGCCGGTGCGGACGGCCGCGAGCGCGCGCTCAGCCTCGTCCTGCGTGACCGGTGGGCCGGCGCGCCGGACCGTCCGTACGTCCGCGCCGCCGGCACCTGGCTCGCGCTCACCGGGGGACTGCCACCCGGTCTGGGGGTCGAGGTGCAGCACGGCGCCGACCTCCTGCCTGCGGTGGCCCAGCAGCTCGACGACGGTGCCGACCTGGTCAAGCTCTACCTGGACGGCCCGGACGCCGACACCGCGCCGTTCACCGTCGCCGAAGTGCGTGGCGCGGTGGCGCTGGCCCACGAGCGCGGCGCGACGGTGGCCGCCCACTCCGGCATGCTGCCGGGCGCGCGGGTCGGGGCCGAGGCCGGTGTCGACAGCATGGAGCACGGCTTCGCGCTCGATGCGGACACCGCCGCTGCGCTGGCCGCGAACGGAGTCACGCTCGTCTCCACGCTGGCCGTCCTGCACTCATGGCAGACGTTCCGCACGACTTCGGAGATCGAGCGCTTCACCGCGCCGGACGGCGTGACACGCATCGAGCAGCGACGGGAGCGGGCGGAGGAAAGCGTCCGGCTGGCGCACCGGGCCGGCGTGCCCATCGCGGCCGGCTCGGACTTCGGTGGCGGATCCTTGCGCGCGAACCAGCTGGCGTGGGAGGTGCAGGCGTTGGTCGCGGCCGGCGTCGAGCCGCACGCCGCACTCGCCGCGGCCACTTGGCGTGGTGGCGAGCTGTTCGGCGACCCGGACGCCGGCCGGCTGCGCATCGGCGGTCCCGCACACTTCAGCCTCGTGCACGGCGACCCGCTCACCGACCCGACCGCGCTCTGGCGCATCTGGCTGACCCGCTAGCACCTGCGGGGAATAGGGACGCTCGGCGCTGTGCTGGCACTAGGGATGACTACTCCCAATGTGCTCCGCCGCGGCATCGACGCGTCCCGCTCCCGTCCCGATGCGCTGGTCCTCGCGGTCGTGTGCATCGCCCAGTTCATGGTGGTGCTCGACATCAGCATCGTGAACGTGGCGCTGCCGGACATGAGGCGTGATCTGCACATGTCGCAGAGCGGGCTGGCGTGGGTGCTCAACGCCTACACGTTGACGTTCGCGGGTTTCCTGTTGTTGGGCGGGCGGGCCGCCGATATCTGGGGCCGCCGCCGGTTGTTCCTCATCGGCGTGACGCTGTTCGCGGCGATGTCGCTGCTCGGTGGCCTGGCGCAGTCCGGTGGCCAGCTGATCGTGGCGCGCGGGCTGCAGGGCCTGGGTGGCGCGGTGTTGGCGCCGGCGACGCTGACGATCCTGACCACGACGTTTCGCGACCCGCGGGCACGCGCCCGCGCGCTGGGAATGTGGAGCGCGGTGGCTGGTGCCGGTGGCGCCACCGGCGTGCTGGCCGGCGGCGTCCTCACCGACCTGCTGTCGTGGCGCTGGATCCTGTTCATCAACGTCCCCATCGGAATCCTCGTCCTGGTCGTCGCGCGCTTCGCCGTGAGCGAGTCGCATGCCGAGGGTGAGCGCCCCACGCTCGACTGGGCCGGCGCGCTGACGGTCACCGGCGGCCTGGTCGCGCTGGTGTACGGGATCGTCTCGACCGACAGCCATTCGTGGGGCTCGCCGTCGGTGATCAGCTATCTGGTGATCGGTGCAGCGCTGATCGCGGTGTTCGTCGGCGTCGAGAGGCGGCATCGGCATCCGTTGGTTCCGCTTCGGTTGTTCCGGTCCCGTGCGCTCACCGGTGCGAACCTGATCATGGTGCTCGTCGGCTCGGTGATGTTCTCGCTGTTCTTCTTCCTGTCGCAGTTCATGCAGGACGTCGAGGGCTACAGCCCGCTGCGTACCGGCCTGGCCTTCCTGCCCATGCCCGTTGCGATCATCATCGGCACGCAGATCTCCTCGCGCCTGGTCCAGCGCCTTGGCTCGCGCCGGCTGCTGGTGACCGGGCAGCTGATCTCGGCCGGCGGCCTGCTGCTGCTCTCCCGGCTGCGAGCGGACAGCTCGTACCTGCCGCACATCGGCCTGCCGGGCGCGATCATCACGTTCGGCATCGGGATGTCGTTCGTCCCGGTGACGCTCTCGGCTACCGGCGGCGTCGACCCGCGCGACGCCGGCCTGGCGTCCGGACTGATCAACACGACGCGTCAGATCGGCGGATCACTCGGGCTGGCCGTGCTGCTGACCATCGCGGCGTCGCGGACTCACGCGCTGGCTGGGTCGGGATCGCACATCGCCCAGACGGCCGGCTACGCCCGCGCGTTCGGCATCTCGGCCGTCTTCCTCGTGGTCGCCGCGGCGATCGCGCTGACGCTGATACCACCGTTGACGGCCCCGGCGCGCGACGCCGTCGCGGCCGATGTGGTGTCGATGGAGCCCGCACTCGAAGCGCAGCACTGATCACTCGAACAGGGCGTCGAGCTCCGGCGCGGCGACCGGCAGCGAGTCGAGGGCCGCGCTGAACGCCGGGGCGGGACGGGGGATCTCGACGACGTCCGTGGTGGCCAGGACCGCCGCGGTGAGGAACCGGGACGCCGGCGCGTAGCTGTGCCGGTCGTCGCGAGCCCGCCGGTGGTGGGGCATCCGCAGCGGCGTGTAGACGGCGAGCTCGTCGCGGGCCCGGGTGACCGCGACGTAGAACAGCCGCTGCTCCTCGTCGATGCCGTCCTCACCCGCCAGCGCCATGTCGGACGGGAAGGCGCCGTCGACGGCGTGCATGACGTGCACCTGCGCCCATTCGAGGCCCTTTGCCGAGTGGACGGTGCTCAGCGTCAGGTAGTCCTCGTCCAGGTGCGGCGGCTTGGCGTAGTCGCCGGTGCTGGCCGCCGGGTCGAGGGTCACCTCCGCGACGAAGGCCGCGAGGTCGACATTCGCGGTGGCCGCACTGGCGAGCCGGTCGATGTCGACGAGCCGGACGTCGCTGTCCGGATAGCGGCGCTGCACGAGCGGGCGCAGGAGATCGACGCACTGCTCGACGACCTCGACGGCCCGGCGGCAGTCCCGTGCGGCCTCGATGCCGCGCAGCGTCGCGTCGAGCCTCGTGCGGGCCGCGGCCGGCGCCGCGGCGACGATCTCGTTGGGGTCGGCCGGGTCGTGCAGCAGCAAGGGGAGCAGGGTGTGCGCGCGGGCCGGGCCGATCGCTTCGTGCAGCCGCAGCAGCCGGAACCACGAGATCTCGTCCTGCGGGTTCGCCACCAGCCGCAACGCGGCGAGGAAGTCCTTCACGTGCGCGGCCTCGAGGAACTTCAACCCGCCGTACTTGACGTAGGGGACACGGCGCGCCGTGAGCTCTACCTCCAGCAGGTCGCTGTGCTGCGCGGACCGCATGAGCACCGCCTGCTCGCGCAGCGCGGTGCCGTCGTCGACGGCGGCGAGCACGGCGTCGCTGATCGCGCGTGCCTCCTCGCCCGCGTCGTGGCAGCGGACGACCCGCGGCCGGCGACCGGTGCCCGCTCGGTCGGCGTGCAGCGCGACCCGGTGTGCGCCAATGCCGGGCCGGACCACGTTGGCGAGGTCGAGCAGCGGCTGCCGGGCGCGGAAATTGCGCTCCAGCTTGACGAGCGTGGCGCCGGGCAGCGCCTGGTGCAGTTCCAGCAGATGCTCGCTCGACGCGCCGCGGAACCCGTACACCGCCTGCGCGTCGTCACCCACCACGGTGAGCCCGCGGCCGCCCGGACGCAGCCCGGTGACGATGTCGACCTGGACGCGGTTGACGTCCTGATACTCGTCGACCAGCACGTGATCCCAGCGGCGCTGCAGCCGCTCGGCGATGGCCGGCTGGTTCAGCAGGCTGCGCCAGTAGAGGAGGAGGTCGTCGAAGTCGAGCAGCCCGCGCTGCCGCTTGCGCGCGACGTAGGCCTTCAGGACCCCGAGGACGGCGTCGGTGTGCGGCTCGGTCCACGGGAAGTCGCTGGCGATCACGTCGCGGGCCGGGCGTCCGGTGTTGACCGAACGGGTGTAGACGTCGGCGATCGTGGCGGCGCGCGGCACGCGGGCGGCTCCCGAGGCAGCCGTCAGCCCGTGCTCGTCGCGCAGCAGGTCGACGAGGTCGACGACGTCGCCGGGATCGAGGACGGTGACGGCAGTCAACCCCAGGGCCGCCGAATGCTCGGTGATCAGCCGATGCGCGACCGCGTGAAACGTCCCGCCCCACATGCGCCGGGCCGCGTCGCGGGCGCCGCAGAGCGCGGATGCCCGGTTGAGCATCTCCTCGGCGGCGCGTCGGGTGAAGGTGAGCAGGAGGAGCCGCTCGGGCGCCGCCCCGCGTTCGAGCAGTGCCGCGACCCGGCTCGTCAAGGTGCGGGTCTTGCCGGTGCCGGCCCCGGCGACGATTATCAAGGGCCCGTCGCCGTGCACGGCCGCCTGCAGTTGCGTGTCGTCCAGCCCCGCTGCCCAGTTCATGACCACCCCACGGACCCCGAATGTCGAACACGTGTGCGAGCGTAGCGGCTCACCCTGCCGCCGCCGGGACGGGCGACGGCGCGTCGCGCTGACGACCGCACGGCACGGCGATCTTGTGCACCCACCTGCGTCCAAGCGCGGGAGACGGCACAAGATCGCGCTGGGCTGGGCTGCGAGGCGGCGCGATGACGCTGGTTGGTGATGCCTACTCTTCGATGATGGCCGACGTCGCGGAGTCCGCGCCGGATCCGCGGCGCTGGGCTGCTCTGCTGATCTGCAGTAGCGCGCTGTTCATGACGTTGCTGGACGTCAGCGTCACGAACGTCGCGTTGCCGTCGATCGGTCAGGCCACCGATGCGACGCCGTCGCAACTGCAGTGGGTGGTGAGCGGGTACACCCTTGCGTTCGGGTTGGTGCCGGTGCTGGCCGGCCGGCTCGGTGATGACCACGGGCGTCGGCTGATGTTCCAGGTCGGGGTCGGCGGCTTCGTCACGACGAGCATGCTCGCCGGCCTCGCGCCGACGGCGGGGGTGCTCATCGCGGCGCGCGTGCTGCAGGGCTTGGCGGGAGGTCTCATCAATCCGCAGGTCTCGGGCCTGGTTCAGCAGCTGTTCCGCACTGACGAGCGTGGCCGCGCCTTCGGCGTTCTCGGGACGACGGTCGGCGTCGGTACCGCTTTGGGGCCTGTGGTCGGCGGTGCGCTCATTGCGCTTGGCGGCCAGCACTCGGGATGGCGGCTGGTGTTCTTCGTCAATGTTCCCATCGGCCTGGCGGTGATCGTGCTCGCTCGCCGGCTGCTGCCGCGTGATCCGGTCTTTGGACGGCATCGTCTGGACATCCTTGGGGCGACGTTCCTGGGCGGGGCGACGTTCTGCGTGCTGTTCGCGGCGGTGCAGTACGACGCGTGGCAGGACGCGCGCCTGGCCTGGCTCGCGCTGCCCTCGCTGGTCCTGATCACGGTGTTCGTGCGACGGGAGCGGCGGCTGACTCGGTTGCGCCGCGACCCGTTGGTCGATCTCCAGCTGTTCCGCGTGCCGTCCTATGGCGCGGGCGTGCTGCTGGCGGTCGTGTTCTTTCCGGCGATGGCAGGGCTCACTCTGGTTCTCGCGCTGTACTACCAACAAGGACTCGGCTACACGGCGCTGCAATCCGGCTTGGGAGTCACGGCCTACGCACTCGGCAGCGGGGTGGCCGCTCCGTTGGCGGGTCGGGTTGTCACCCGCGTCGGTCGGCCGCTTGTCGTGGCGGCGACGGTGATCTTCGGTGCGGGCGCAGTGGTGTTGGCGCTGCTTGCCGCGCATGCGCCGGACTCGGCAGTCGCGTTGGTGTTCGCGCCGGCCTTGTTCGTCATGGGTGCCGGCTCGGGCGCGATCATCACCCCCAACCAGGCGCTCACCCTGATGGAGATCGATCCAGTGGCGGGCAGTACGGCCGGTGGTGTGCTCCAGACCGCGCAACGCATCGGCCTTGCGATAGGCCAGGCCGTAATCGGCGCGGTGTTCTTCGCGAGCCTCGGCGGCCCCGGGACAACGCCGGAGCGCTACGGCCACGCCCTGCGAGCGGCGGTCGTCGCGGCTCTCGCCTTCGTCACCGTAGCCGCGGCGGTTGGCGCGACCGATCTGCTGCGCAACCGCCGACGGATCAGGGCGCAGGCGTAGCCGTGGGTGTACGTCGCGCCGCCGCAGGTCACCCGGGTACGACGCGGAACACCGGAAAGCCTGGCGCGATGCGGGCGAGGTCGTCGTCGGTCGCGAACTTGTCGACCCCCTCGAAGAACTGGCCGACCTCCCAACCCCACTTCTCGATGTAGCCACGCAGCACCGGCACCTTGGCGTCGTCCGGGACCTCGGCGGCCCGGAACGCCTCGGTGCGCCGGCCGCGGCGCAGCTCGCCCTCGCCGGACACCCGGATGTTGCGCACCCACTGCGTCGTCCCGCGCGGCGACACCAGATACCGCTGACCGTCGACGGTCAGCGGGTTGACGGGCGTGCCGTGCCATTCGCCGCTCTTGCGACCGCGGACCCGGAGCTCACGCGAGCCCGCCACGCTGATGCCCATCCGGGTCAAGCTGCGGACGGCACGGTTGAAGACGTGCCGGGTGAACCAGCCGGGCTCAAGGTAGCGGGTCTCACTCATCTGAACTCCTCGATGGCTTGGGAGAGCGGCGCTCTCTGTCGGTCCATCGTGCACGACCTTGTGAAGAATTGCAAGAGCAGTGCTCTCCTAATACGAGAGCACTGCTCTTGAATAGTGGCGCGGGGCGGCTCAGCGGTCGAGGCGGCGCGCGACGATCGGAACGACGACGAGCGCGGCGAGGACGTGGGCGCCGGCGAGGGTGAGCCGAGTCGAGTTGTCCGTGTGCGAGGCCAGCAGCGGAGGCACGAGGGACACCGCGGTCAGCGCCACCGTGGTCCGGACCCAGGTCCGGGCCGGGTTGGCTGCCCGGCGGGCGATGCCGACCGCCAGCAGCGTGCCGAGCGCGACGCAGAACAGCACGCCGCCCGAGAAGTTGGCCGCGACGATCGGCGCGGCGTGCGACGCGCCAGGGTCGCCCGCGTACATCTTGCCTTCGACGGCCTGGGCGACCGTCCCGTAGACGTAGCCGACGGCGGCAGCGACGGCTCCGGCGTATCCGCCGGCGGCCAGCACGCCGCGCACGGCCGGGCGGGTGACGGTCGAGGTGACGGGAATGGACGTGGTGGTGTGGACTGCGGTGCTCATCGTGGTCTCCTGTACGAGGTCGTCCGGCGCCCCTGCGGAGCCGGTGTCAGCAGGTAGTCGGATGAGCCACGGCGATTTCGACACGTCCGGCAGGATTTCCTCGAATCGCGCGGTCGCCGATGTCGATGAGGCTCCGGCCGCTCCGACCGAGAGGTGACCGGACGGACCGGCGACCGAGGAGGAGACATGAAGTACCTGCTGATGATCTACGCCAACCAGGAGACCTGGGCCGGCTTCGGCCCGAACGACTGGACGAAGGCGATCGCCGAACAGGACGCGTTCAACGCCAGGTTCTTCGCGACCGGCGAGCTGCTGGGCGCCTTCGGGCTCGCCGACGCCGAGCGGGCGAAGGTGGTCCGGGTGCGCGAGGGCGCGGCGGCGGTGACCGATGGCCCGTACCTCGAGGCGAAGGAGTACCTCGCGAGCTACTACCTGCTCGACGTCGAGGATGAGCGGCGCGCCCTGGAGATCGCCGCCGAGCTGCCGTTCGCATCCTTCCGTGGCGTCGAGGTGTGGCCGGTGATGCACGAGGCGGCGTCCGAACTGTGAGGAGCGACGCGCTGAGCGACCTGCTGCGCGAGCTCACGCCGCAGGTCCTCGGCGCGCTTACCCGCCGCTACGGGATGTTCGACCTGTGCGAGGACGCCGTCCAGGAGGCGTTGCTCGCGGCGGCGACGCAGTGGCCGGCCGAGGGCGTGCCGGACAACCCGCGCGCCTGGTTGCTGACCGTCGCGGCCCGCCGGCTCACCGACCAGATCCGCAGTGACTCGGCACGCCGGCGCCGGGAGGAGGGCGCCGAGATCACGCTGGCGGCCCCGCCGGCCGACGACGAGTCGCTCGGCGAGCGCGACGACAGCCTGACGCTGCTGTTCCTGTGCTGTCATCCGGCGCTCACCGCGCCGTCGCAGATCGCCCTGACGCTGCGCAGCGTCGGCGGCCTGACGACCGCGCAGATCGCGAGCGCGTTCCTCGTCCCCGAGGCGACTATGGCGCAGCGGATCAGCCGCGCGAAGAAGGCCCTGGTGAGCGCCGGAGCGCAGTTCCGGATGCCGGGCGCCGCCGAGTTCGGCGCGCGCCTGGCCGCCGTCCTGCACGTCCTCTACCTCGTGTTCAACGAGGGGTACACGACGACGTCGGGGACCGAGCTGACGAGCGCGGATCTCACCGCCGAGGCGATCCGGCTGACCCGCCAGCTTCGCGTGCTCCTGCCCGAGGACGGCGAGGTCGCCGGCCTGCTCGCCCTCCAGCTACTGACCGAGGCTCGCCGCCCGGCGCGGGTGGGGGAGGGCGGCGCGCTGATCCCGCTGGCCGAGCAGAACCGCGCACAGTGGGATCAGGCGCTCGTCGCCGAGGGCGTGGCCCTCGTTTCGGACGCCCTGACCCGGACCGACCTCGGCCCGTACCAGGTGCAGGCCGCGATCGCCGCCGTACACGACGAGGCGCCGGACACCGACTCGACCGACTGGCCGCAGATCCTCGGCTTGTACGCCGTGCTCGAGCAGATCGCGCCGAACCCGATGGTGACGCTCAACCGGGCGATCGCGCTGGCGATGGTCCGCGGCCCGCAGGCCGGCCTGACGCTGCTCACGGCGCTCGACGGGGACGAGCGGGTGGCCGGGCACCACCGGCTCCCGGCGGTGCGGGCGCACTTGCACGAGCTGGCCGGCGACCTCGACACGGCCCGTGCCGAGTACCTCGCCGCCGCCCGGCGCACCACGAGCCTGCCCGAGCGCCGCTACCTCGAACGCAAGGCGGCCGGCCTGCCGCAAGACACGACGGACCGCCCACCTGGCGCGTGACGTTCGGCCCTGATCGGTGCCCGGCGTCCGCCCTACGGTGACCACGAGGTGGTAGCGATGACGATCCCGACGGACCCGATGCTGCACAGCGACGCGTTCGCGTGGTACATGGAGAAGGACCCGGTGCTGCGGTCCACGATCGTTGCCGTCAACCGGCTGGAGGGCAGCCCGGACTGGGAGCTGCTGCGGCTGCGGATCGACCGGCTCACCCGCCTCGTCCCCCGATTCCGGATGCGCGTGCAGGCACCCCCGCTGCGCCTCGGGCCGCCACGATGGAGCATCGACGAGGACTTCGACCTCGACTACCACCTGCGGCGTGTCCGGCTCGGCGGCGCTGGGGGCTGGCCGGACGTCCTGGAGTTCGCGCGCACCGCGGCGATGGCCGACTTCGACCGGGCCCGCCCGCTCTGGGAATTCACCGTCCTCGAAGACATGGCCGACGGCGGTGCCGCCTTCGTCACCAAGCTGCACCACTCGCTGACCGACGGGATCGGCGGCGTCCAGCTCGCCGGCCTGGTCGTCGACGACACCCCTGAGCCGTCGCACCCGGTCGTGCTGCCGCCGCCGCCCGACGGCCACCACCCGTCGCTGGCGATGCTCACCGCCCTGGCGCTGGCTGATGACACCGCAGCCGCGGCAGCCGCTGCGGAGCACGCCGTCGGGGCTCTCGAACACGAGACCGTCCATGCCCTGCGCCATCCGGTGTCGGCCGTCCGGTCGACGCTGGCGACGGCACGTTCGATCGCCAAGTTCGTTGCGCCGGTGAACCGGCAGTACTCGAAGATGCTCGGCGAGCGCAGCACCAACCGGCTCGTGGCGACCCTGGACGTGCCATTCACCTCGCTGCACGACGCCGCGGCGGCCGCCGGCGGGCACCTGAACGACGCGTTCCTCGCGGCGATGATCGACGGAATGCACCGCTACCACGAGAAGCGTGGAGCCACGCTGGACCAGGTGCGCGTGACCATGCCGGTGAGCATCCGGACCGCGCAGGACGGCGTCGGCGGCAACCGGATCACGCTGACCCGGATGACGCTGCCTGCCGATATCGCCTCACCGGCGGTGCGGATCAGGACCATCCGGGAGATCGTCGGCAAGTGGCGGCACGAGCCGGCTCTCGGCCACACCCAACAGATCGCGTTCGGCCTGAACCTCGTGCCCCGGAGCTACCTGAACGGGATGCTCAAGCGTGTCGAGTTGCTCGCCAGCGACGTGCCGGGCGTGCCGCGGCCGGTGTGGCTGGCCGGCGCGCGGATCCTCGGCTACTACGCGTTCGGCCCGACGATCGGCGCTGCGGTCAACGCGACCCTGATGTCCTATGCCGGCGTGTGCAACATCGGCATCAACATCGACACGCACGCCATCGACGACCCGCAGCTGTGGCTGCAGTGTCTCGAGGACGCCTTCCATGACGTGCTCGCCACAGCACCGGGATCGCACCACCCCCAGGACGGCGTCACCGCCCCGTCCTAACCGGCGGGGACGAGTCCGCCGTCGGCGCCCACGAGCTCGGTCAGGTGGTCGACGTCGGAAAGCGTCTTCGCGATGACGGTCGTCCGCTTCAAGTAGTGCCCGACCGGGTACTCCATCGTCATCCCGATGCCGCCGTGCAGCTGGACGGCCTCCTGACCGACGTGCCGGGCGGCGAGGTCGATCTGCAGCTTCGCGGCCCGCACCATCTTGCGGCGCTGCTGGACGTCGTCATCGGCGAGCGCGAGCCGGGCCAGCAACGCCATCGACCGGGCCTGCTCGAGCGAGACGTACATGTTCGCCGCGCGGTGCTGCAGCGCCTGGAACACCGCGATCGGCTGGCCGAACTGCACCCGGGTCTTGAGGTAGTCGACGGTGAGCCACAGCATCCGGTCCATGGCGCCGACCGCTTCGGCACACAGCGCCGCGGTGGCTACGTCGAGAACCGACTCGACGGCGCCCAGCGCGTCGGCCGGCGTGCCGAGTGCCGCCGCCGGAGCACTGCTGAGCAGGACGTCGGCCCCGCGCAGCCCGTCCTGCATCGGGTAGCCGTCCCGCGCTACGCCGCCGCCCGCCGCGTCGACGAGGAACAGCCCGATGTCGCCGGCCGGCGTGCGGGCGGTAACGACGAGCTGGTCTGCGCAGTCGCCGCCGAGGACGGCGATCTTCTCGCCGGTCAGCGTCCACCCGGCACCGGCCGGTGTCGCCGTGCAGGCGATGTCGGTCAGGGACCATCTGGAACCGGCCTCGGTGTGTCCGAAGGCGAGCAGCGTCTCGCCGGCCGCGACGCCGGGCAGCAGGGCAGCCTTCTGCTCCGGCGAGCCGGCTGCCGCGACGAGGGCGCCGCCCAGCACGACGGTCGCGAAGAACGGCTCGAGGATCAGGGCCCGGCCGAAGCACTCCGTCACCACGGCGAGCTCGTCGACCCCCATCCCGGCCCCGCCGTACTCCTCGTCGAAGGTCAGCCCCAGCAGGCCCAGCTCGGCGTAGTGCCGCCACATGTCGCGGCTCCAGCCGTCCTCCGATGCGAGCAGCTCGAGCCGGGCGTTCGGGTCGTACTGCTTCTCGAGCAGCCCGTTCACGGTGTCGGCGAGCAGCTTCTGCTCGTCGCTGAGTTCGAGATCCATGACAGCTGCTCCCTCAGAACTTCAGGATCGCCTTGGCGATGATCTGGCGCTGCACCTCGTTGGAGCCGGCGTAGATCGAAGCCTTGCGCCAGTTGAAGTAGGTCGGCATGGCGTCCACGGCGCCCTCGGGAAGGGCGGCGAACCCGCCGGGCACGTCGGCCGCGGTGCGGTACGGCAGCGCGGCCGGGCCCAGCGACGTCGACGAGCAGTTCGCTGGCGTCCTGCTGCAGCTCCGAACCGCGCAGTTTGAGCACGGACGAGACCGGGTCCGGCGTGCCGGGCGGCAGCGACGCCTCGCGGGCGAGCACCCGCAGCACGCTCATCTCCAGTGCGGTCGTCTCCACCTCGAGCCGGGTCAGCCGGGCGCGCGAGCAGTGGGTCGTCGCAGCCGCCGCCCGGCGAGCCGTTTGATCCGCGCGATGCGGTTCTTGATCATGCCGACGCCGGCGTATGCCGGTGCGCTCGTTGCCGAGCAGGAACTTCGCGTACGTCCAGCCCTTGTTCTCCTCGCCGACGAGCTGGTCGGCCGGGACCCGGACATTGTCGAAGAACACCTCGTTGACCTCGTACCCGCCGTCGATCAGCTGGATCGGACGGACGGTGACGCCGGGCGAGGTCATGTCGATGAGCAGGAACGAGATGCCGCGCTGCTGCTTCGGCGCGCCGGGTCGGTGCGGACCAGGCAGAAGATCCAGTCGGCGTACTGCGCGAAGGTCGTCCAGGTCTTCTGGCCGTTGACGATGTAGTCCGTCGCCGTCGCGCACCGCGGTGGTCTTCAGCGAGGCGAGGTCGGAGCCGGCGTTCGGCTCGGAGAAGCCCTGGCACCACCAGATGTCGAGCGTTGGCCGTCTTGGCCAGGAACCGCTCCTTGAGCTCCTGATTGCCGAAGGTCGGCGATCACCGGGCCGACCATCGCGGTGTTGAACACCAGCGGGTGCGGGACGTGCGCGAGCTGCATCTCCTCGGACCAGATGTGGCGCTGCAACGGCGTCCAGTTCTGCCCACCCCATTCGACCGGCCAGTGCGGGACGGCAAGCCCGTGGGCGTTGAGGATGCGCTGCGAGGTGACGATGTCGTCCTTCGTCGGGTGCACGCCACGCGCGAGCCGGTCACGGATGTCGCTGGGGATCTCGCTGGTGAACAACGCCCGCATCTGCTCGGCGAAGGCGCGGTCCTCCTTGCTGAGGGCGAGTTCCATGGGCGCGCTCCGAGGGTGACGGGCCGAATCGGCGGGTACGCATCACGTTACCCGCCGGTAGCCTCCGGGCCGCCTGGCGGGGACAACGCCGGGCGGCTCCGATAACCTCGCGCGCAGCAGCGATGGAGGGGATGCGATGGATCACAAGACGCTGGTCGACCTGATCAGCATCCCGCTGTTCACCGGCGTCATCGGCTACATCACGAACTGGACCGGTGTCCTGATGCTGTTCAAGCCGGTCGGGTTCCACGGTTTCAAGCTGCCGGGCCTCAAGCTGCTGTTCCCCTACCTGCCGCGCAGGGTGCGCATCCTGCCGCTGATCCGCTACGACGGCCGGCTGGGCTGGCAGGGCATCGTGCCGTCCCGCGCGGACAAGATGGCGAGCATCAGCGTCGACAAGGGGCTGGCCAAGCTGGGCAGCATCGGCGACTTCTACCGCGAGCTCGAGCCGGACACGATCGCCGAGCACCTGACGATGATCGCGCAGTCGGAGATCCGCGACGTCGTCGAGCAGATCATGCAGCAGGAGAACCCGCAGCTGTGGCACGACCTCCCGCCGGTGATCAAGGAAGCGGTGTTCGCGCGGGTCCGTTCCCAGCTGCCGGGCATCATCCGCAACATCACGAACGAGATCGGCGAGAACGTCGATCAGCTGATCGACGCCAAGCTGATGGTGATCAGCTACTTCGTGGCGAACCCGGAGCTGCTCAACGAACTGTTCCTGATCATGGGCCGCAAGGAACTCACGTTCATGCAGAACTTCGGCTTCTACTTCGGGCTGCCGATGGGGTTCGTCCTGTTCGGCGTCCTCCAGTTCTACTCGGCGTGGTGGGTCCTGCCGCTGGGTGGGGTGATCATCGGCTGGACCGTCAACTGGATCGGCGTCACGATGATCTTCGAGCCGATCTTCCCGAGCAAGTGGGTGCCGTGGCGGCAGGGCTTGCTGATCAAGCGGCAGCCGGAAGTCACCGAGATGTACTCGCAGATGGTGGCCGACAAGGTCATCACGCTGCAGAACATCGGCAACGAGCTGATGACCGGCCCGCGCAGCGACCGGACGATGCAGCTGCTCGAAGAGTCGCTGCGCCCCGCCGTCGACAAGGCGGTGGGTCCGGCGCGGGCCGCGGTACGGGTCGCGATCGGCTCGAAGGAGTACGACCAGATCCGGGCCTCGCTGGCAACCGAGGCCACCGGATTCGCGCCCATCGCATTCAACGACGCGGAGTTCAGCAAGCGGCAATCGGTGAAGATCTACAAGTTCATCGCCGGCCAGATGCGGCAGATGGGACCGGATGATTTCGTCGAGATGCTCCGCTCGGCGATCAAGCAGGACGAGTGGCTACTGTTCTTCCATGGAGGTGCGCTCGGCCTGTTCGCCGGGTTCCTCCATCTGGCGATCTTCGGAGTCTGATGGATCAGTGCCGACGAAGTCGGCTCCGCTGTCGGGCGGCGGGTGGGGAGGTGGAAAGTGGCAGACCATGTCGTGTCCGGCGCCGCCGAGCCCGGCAGCTCCGTAACCCGCCGCCCGCAGCCGGGGGCGCCGCGCCGCCCGTCGCCGGGTGTGCTCGCGCTGCGGCCCAGCCCCGCGATGCTGCGCGCCGCCCCCAACCTCGCGCGGGTGGCTGCCGTCTCGACACTGCACATGGTCGGCTGGACGGTCGGCGCGGCGGCGGCGGGCGCCAACTACGTGGTCCGGCGCAGCGCTGAGGGCCAGCCCGCCGCGGCGATCCTCCAGGAGGCGGCCGGCGACCTGCGCAACCTTGCCCTGCGCGCGCTGGGCATCGACCCGACGAACCTGCCGACCATCGTGCTGGGCGCGCCGGGCGGGTCGGACGTCGACCGGACCTACCCCCGCGGCGCGTCCACGCACGAGCTGCAACGGCGCGGCATCGAGCTGCTGCGCCGCTCGAACGACGTCAACGTCGTCGAGGACACCCACCCGGCCTTCGCCCGGATCCTCAGCGAGATCACGCCCGACGAGGCCCGCATCCTGCGCTACGTGTACCTCGAGGGCCCGCAGCCCTCGCTCGACATCCGCACGTACCGTCCGCTCGGCATCGGCTCGGAGCTGGTCGCGGCCGGCATGAGCATGATCGGCGAGCACGCCGGCGTGCGCAACCTCGACCGGATCGATCAGTACCTAACGAATCTCATGCGCCTCGGGCTCGTCGACTTCTCGAGGGAGCCGGTGTCCAACCCGAACCGCTACCAGGTGATCGAGGCGCAGCCGAAGACGATCACCGCGATGAAGAGCGCCGGACGCGCGCCCAAGCTGGTGCAGCGCAGCATCCGGCTCACCTCGTTCGGCGAGGAGTTCGTGCGCACCTGCCTGCCGCTGAACGGCCGGGTCGTGCCGTCGCGGGGCCCGCGTCCGCTGCCCGACACCGAGCCCTGAGCAGGTGGAATCCGCACTTGGCCACCCCGCCCGAGTCCACGTCCACTCGCCCGTCGAAGCGCTCGCCGGAACCGGAGGGGAAAATGGGGACCGGCCAATCAGCGTCGTATCGTCGTTGCCATGACTGAGCCGAAGCGCACCCGCTCGAGTGAGCGAACCCGTACCCAGATCGAGC
The DNA here is from genome assembly GCA_963797455.1 of uncultured Actinomycetota bacterium. Lineage (GTDB taxonomy): Bacteria > Actinomycetota > Actinomycetes > Mycobacteriales > Jatrophihabitantaceae > Jatrophihabitans. Next base: position 58,319 of record CAWCPK010000008.1, read on the forward strand.
AGGTGATGCGGCGAATCGGGCTCTCCGATCGAATCGAGGAAGCACACCGCCTGCTGCCCGAGGTGGTCGATTTGGATCGGGACGCGCGGCTGTTGCTAGGGCTGGGTTTGAGCATCGACCGAATCGCCGATGACCTCGGCGCCGGCCCGTGGTGACAACCCGGGCCCGGTGGGAAGGGGTGTGCCGTGCTCTTCATCGCTGAAGGCAAGATTCACCAGCCGATCGAGGCTACCGACCACAAGACGGCCGCCGCCTGGCTCGGCCCGATGGTGGATTCCGGCTTCCTCCAGTCCGGCTATCTCGACGCGGCCGGACAGCGCGTCGTGATGGTGCTTTCCGCACCCGATGAGGATGCCGTGGCCAGACGCCTGGACAACCTGCCGATCGTGCACAACGGTTCCGTCTCGTTCTCTGTCTCACGCGTCACAGCGCTTCGGTTCAGCTGACAGCGTGAACCGAACGCGCCGAGCCGACCCTCGGTGCGGGGTGCGGGTCAGCGGGCGCGCTGGTCGTAGGGCTGGCCGTCCTCGAGATCGACGGTGGCGATCACGTGCAGGACGGCGTTGATCAGCGCGAGGTGGGTGAACGCCTGCGGGAAGTTGCCCAGCTGGGCGCCGGTGTGCACATCGATCTCTTCGGCGTAGAGCTCCAGCGGTCCGGCGAGCGACAGCAGGCGCGCGCACAGTCGGCGAGCCCGGCGGTAGTCGCCGATCTCGCACAGCGCCGACACGAGCCAGAACGAGCAGATGGTGAACGAGCCCTCCTCACCGGTGAAGCCGTCGTCGGTCTCGTCCACGCGGTAGCGCAGCACCATGGCGTGCTCGGTGAGCTCCTCGGCGATCGCATGCACGGTCGCCGTGATGCGGGGGTCGTCGGGCGGCAGGAAGCGCACGAGCGGCGCGAGCAGCAGCGAGGCGTCGAGCGCGATCGAGCCGTAGTACTGGGTGAGCACACCGCGGTCGTCGACGCCGTGCTCGAGGATGTCGGCCTTGATCTCGTCGGCGGCCATCTCCCACTCCGACGCCGCGCCGTCCTGTCCGATGAGCGCGGCCAGCTTGGCGCCGCGGTCGACGGCGACCCAGCACATGATCTTGGACGAGGTGAAGTGCCGCAGCTCGCCGCGGACCTCCCAGATGCCGGCGTCCGGCTCGCGCCAGTGCTTCAGCGCGGCCTTGACCTGCTTGGCGAGGATGGGCCAGATGCGCGGGTCGACGTGATCGGCGACCTTGCTGTGCAGGTACACGGAGTCGAGCAGCGCGCCCCACACGTCGTGCTGATTCTGCTTGCTCGCGGCGTTGCCGATGCGGACCGGGCGCGAGTTGGCGTAGCCGGGCAGGTGATCGAGCTCGTATTCGGTGAGATCGCGCTCGCCACCGATGCCGTACATGATCTGCAGGTCCTCGTCCTGCTCGGCGAGATCGGCGATGAAGCTGAAGAAGTCGACCGCCTCCCAGTCGTAGCCCAGCGAGTACATGCCCCACAGCGCGAACGTGGCGTCGCGGATCCAGCTGTAGCGGTAGTCGTAGTTGCGCTCGCCGCCGATCGTCTCCGGCAGCGAGGTGGTGGCCGCTGCGCAGATCGCGCCGGTGGGCGAGTAGGTGAGACCCTTGAGGGTGAGCGCGCTGCGCTGCAGGTAGCTGCGCCACGGGTGGTCGGGGAAGTTGCCGCGCGCGAGCCAGTGCTGCCAGTGGTGCGCAGTCCACACCTGGCGCCGGTAGGCGTCCTCATAGGTCAGCGGCGGCTCGCGGCCGCCCCACGACAGCGCGATGTAGCGGGTGTCGCCCTCCTTCAGCAGCGTGCGCGCCGAGGCCCGGCTGCCCTCGAACCCGAGCCGCAGATCAGTGGTGAGCAGCAGCTCGCGGTCCCAGCCGTCGGCCGTCCCGCGACCCTGGTGATAGATCTTGTCGGTGTACTCCCACTGCAGGGTCGCCTCGCCGTAGTTCGGGACCGGCTCGCATTCGACGATCGTCTGCACCTCGCCCTTTACGCACCGGATCGTGCGGAGCAGGACGTGCTCGGCCTCGTAGTCGGTCGGCGTGCGCCGCTGCTGGCGCGCCATCTGCGACTCGTGCCGCCAGGGGCCGATCAGCAGCACGTCGCGGACGATGATCCAGCCGGTGTTGGTACCCCAGCTGGTCTCGAGAACCATGGTGCCCGGCAGGTAACGGCGCGCGGCGGGGACGGACACGTCGGTCGGCGCGACGCGGAAACAGCCGGCGTGCCGGCCGAGGATCGCGCCGAAGATGCTCGGCGAGTCCATCCGCGGCAGGCACATCCAGTCGATCGACCCGCCCGGCGCGACGAGCGCGTTCACCTCGCCGTCGGAGAGGAATCCGTAGTCCCCGATCGGCACGACCCGCTGGTTGACGCCTGCCGACGCCATGTCGCGCGCTGGTCCGCCGACGGTGCTTTCCATCAGCGAAGGATGACGCTGTGCGCGCCGTTACTCAAGCCGGTGCGCCGACTTCGGCCAGCTGGGCGGGCTCCCGGGTGCGCTGCCAGAGCCGGCCGAGCACTCGGCTGGCGCCGTCTTCGAGGGCTGCGCAGGCTGCCAGAACGGCGACCGCGACGATGCCGTCGGCCCAGAAGTGGTTGGCGGTGATGACGACCACGAGCACGGTGACCACCGCATGCACGGTGCCCAGCCAGCGCCACGGCCCGCGCCCGATGCGCGCCGCGATCCAGCCGATCAGCACCGCCCACGCGACGTGCACGGAGGGCATCGCGGACAGCTGGTCGGCGCCGAAGCCGAGGCTGTACACCGACTGGTTGAACTTCGATGCGGTGTCGACGTAGCCGTAGCCGGGCAGCAGCCGCGGGGGTGCCACCGGAACCAGCTGGATCGCGAGGCATGCCAACGTCGTGAGCGCGAGGACGCGGCGCACCTTGGGATACCGGTCGCGGTGCCGGACGAACAGCCAGATGAGGAAGACGAAGAGCACGCCGAAGTGCATCGTCGCGTAGTACAGGTTCGCGGCCTGGGTGACGGTCGAGTTGCCGGTGAACGCACGTTGGACGCTCACCTCGGACGGTAGGTGCCAGGTGCGCTCGGTGCGCTCGAGCCAGTCGGCGCGGGCGAGGGCGCCACTCGTGCCGAGGACGGACAGCGTGCCGGCGAGTTGCCACAGCGCGTAGAGCCCGCTGATCAGCGTGGCCTCGCGGGCGAACGGCGCGAGCAGGCCCATCCGGGGGATCGGCGCGACGGTGAGCACGCCCGCCGCCGTCGCCAGCACCACGGTGAGTACCGCGGCCTGCTGCCAGGTGAGCGCGACGTCGTGCACCCGACCACTATGCCCGTTCGGCCAGGAATCGGCGGCGTCGGTCCCGGCCTTTAGAGTGCGAGGAGTGGATCGCTGCGGACGGAACGCCGGATGAGTCGACGTAGCTGGGCGCTGTTCGCCGCGATGTGCGTCATTTGGGGAGTGCCCTACCTCCTGATCCGGGTGGCGGTGCGCGACTTCTCGCCCGGTGCGCTCGTGTTCGCCCGGACCGCCATCGGCGGGCTCGTCCTGCTGCCCTTCGCGGTCGTCCGCGGCGGGTTCGGCGCGGTGCTGCGGCGCTGGCGCCCGCTGCTCGCCTTCACCGTCATCGAGCTCGCGGTTCCGTGGCTGCTGCTGTCCGACGCCGAGCGGGTGCTGTCGAGCTCGCTGACCGGCCTGCTCGTGGCCGCCGTGCCGCTCGTCGGAGTCGTCGTGGCCCGGGTCGCCGGTGCGGACGAGCACGGCGGCGGCGTCCTGCGCTATGCCGGGCTGCTGCTCGGCCTCGCCGGCGTCGTGCTGTTGCTCGGCCTGGACGTCGGCCAGGTGCGGTTCGGGGCGCTGCTCGAGATGGCCGTCGTCGCGGTCGGCTACGCGGTTGCACCGGTGATCATGGCGCGCCGGCTCGCCGACCTGCCCAGCATCCCGGTCGTGGCCGCGTCCCTGCTGCTGACCGCCGTCGGCTACCTGCCCTACGCCGCGTTCCACTGGCCGGGCTCGATCAGCGCGAACGTGGCGTGGTCGGTCGTCGGGCTCGGCGTCGTCTGCACCGCGCTGGCGTTCGTGCTGTTCTTCGCCCTGATCGCGGCGATCGGCCCGGCGCGGGCGACCGTGATCACCTACGTCAACCCGGCGGTCGCGGTCCTGCTCGGCGTGTTCCTGCTGGACGAGAAGTTCACGCTCGGCATCGCGGTCGGGTTCCCGTTGATCCTGGTCGGCTCGGTGCTCGCCGCTCGGCGGGTGAGCGCGTCCCCTGAGACCGCCGGGTGCGAGGCCGGAGTTCCAGAGGCCGTGCTCGCCGAGACGGTGGCCCCCGCCGCCCCGCGCTCAGTCGACGCGGACCTCGCCGCCGGGCGTGTCGAAGACGGCCGCGACGAGGCCGGTATCGCCGTCGAACGGTGAGAGCCACTCGACCTCGACGCCGTCGAGGGGCTGGCGGGCCGACGTCCCGAGGTAGGCGTCGACCGTCGCCTCGTCGCCGGCGATCTCCAGCCTGCGCAGCACCACAGACGAGCTCGGCACGCTCGGGTGCTGCTCGGCGTCGCTGTCCCACTCCACGAAGAACGGCAGCTGCGCATCCTCGGCGACGTCGTTGACGCCGATCTGGCGCCACAACAGGTCGAAGCCGTCCGGGCGCCGGCGGTGGCCCTTGGCTGCCGGCCGGCCGAGCCGCGCCTCGTACGTAGCGATGTCCGGCACCGCGATCGCCCAGGCCAGCCAGCCGCCGCCGGCCTGACTGCGGGCGTTGACTGCGCGGCCGAACGGCGCCCGATCCGCGGCGGGGTGATCGAGCGTGGCGACGATCTCGAGATAGCACGTGTCGGCCAACGGCAGGACGAAGTTGCGCGTGCCGAAGGAGGGGTGCAGTCCGCCGTCTGCGAACGCCGAGCCGAGCTTGGCGCCGATCCGCTGCACACAGGCACCGAGGCCCTCCGGCCCGGCTGCGTACGACAGGTGATCCAGGTGCACGGGGTCATCGTGACCCACCGTTCGCCGCGCCGAGCAACCGGGTCTCTGATCGGCGACGAGGCGTCGGTGGTAAAAGGGTCGGTCCGGTCGGTTGGACATGTCTGCCGGTAGGTGGCGCTCCGGCGCGAAATGCCCGCCACCGGCGTCGGCGAGCTGACGATCTTGTGCGCGATGCCGCGGTTGAGCGCCGTGAGCCGCACAAGATCGGCTTCAAGTGCGGTCACACCCGTTTCGGGTCAGGATGCGTAGAGGTCCAGGCGACCGTTGGCCATGACTACGGCATCGGCGCCGCCACACTCGAGCCACGCTACGGCTACGTCGTCGGCGGCGGCGACGTGTTGCCCCGCGGCGGCGCGCCGGATCAGCGCTGCCGCCAGCCTGCCCTTAGCGAGCTTGCTGTTGTAGCTGATCACCGCGTGCCCGCCGCGCGGCACCGGGGAGAGCACCCGCGCGGCCACGACGCGATCAGCCACCGCCCGGTCGGGCCGCCACATGGCGGCGTAGTCGCTCGAGCGGAGATCCACGACGAGGCCGCGGCGCAGCATGGTGGGCAAGACGTCGGTGAGCACGGGCCGCCAGAAGGTGGACGCGACGCCGAGACCGGGCAAGACCGCCTTCGCCGGCACCCGGTAGGCGGGGACCGGCTCGTCGCCGCGGACGACGCCGAACAGGCCGGAGAAGATCACGACACTTCGTCGGGCCAGGCGCTGCTCGGCTTGCGACATCGCGCTGAAGTCGAGGCCGTCGTAGACCACGCCCGCGTAGCGGCGCAACGCCGGCGTGGTGGACAAGTCGAGCACCGCAGCGTTGGCGGCGAGGGCGTCGGCCGCGGCGCCGTCCGGCAGCAGCAGTGCCGTCGCGGCGGCATCGGCGTCTCCGGCGACAAGCTTCAGCAGCGCCGCGACGACGTCGCGGCGGGCGCGCGACACCGGATCGTCGCCCGTCAGGCGCTGCCGCAGCGGACGGCCGCGGCCGCCCGTCGTCTTGCCCTCGCTCGGCGGGAGGAGAAGCCACACACGGCGAGACGCTACGGCAGCGTCACCCTCGCGAACTCACAGCGTGCGCAGGGTCCTCGTCTCCCGTGCGCACATGACTCGACTCGAAGATCAGATCCGACAGTCCGACTGCGGTGGCGCACGCGAAGGGTTCCGATGAGGGTGCTCATGGGGAGGGCGCGCCGGCTCGTGACCGCGCGGCCCTGGATCAGCGCAGGGGTTGCCGCGCTCGTGGCCGGCGGCGCGGTTGCGGTATACGCGTTCACCGGCGATTCGAGTGTGGACGCACAGGACGGCGCCATCACGAGGCTGACGTCGGCATCGATCGGCACCGTCAAGGAGTCGGTGTCCGCGACCGGCACGATCGCTGCGGCCGACGAGGAGGACGTCAGCTTCTCCTCGTCCGCGGAGGTGACGTCGGTGCGCGTGTCGGTAGGGGACAAGGTCAAGAAGGGCGAGGTCCTGGGGACCATCGACACCCTCGCGCTGAAGGCGGCGCTGGCCGAAGCGCGATCGACGCTCGCGAGCGCGAAGGCGACCTTGGCGAGCGCTGAAGACAGCGGCACCGCAACGTACGCGCAGCTCTCGGCGTACCGGTCGAGCGTCGCGACGGCGAAGAGCTCGGTGGCCGCGGCGAAGAGCGCGCTCGGCGACGCGACGCTGCGCGCACCGATCAGCGGCACGGTCGCCGAGGTCAACCTCGCGAAGGGCGACCAGGCCACCGGTTCCGCCGACGCAGCGAGCAACGCCGCGAGCGGCGACACCGGGTCGTCCGCCGACTTCGTCGTCCTCGGCATGAAGAAGTGGACGGTGTCGGCAACTGTCGATGACACCGAGGTCGGGCTGCTGGAGAAGGGCCAGCAGGTCCAGATCACGACGAGCAACGTCCGCGGCACGGTGTTCGGGGTCGTGTCCTCGGTGGCCGTGCTTTCATCGAGCACCTCCGGCTCGGCGACCTACCCGGTCGAGATCGACGTCACCGGCACACCGACGGGCCTGCACGACGGCGCTTCCGCGACCGCCGACATCATCTACAAGCAGGTCAGCAACGTGCTGACGGTACCGACCGCGGCGGTCCACACCGACAACGCGACGTCCTACGTCTACGTCTCGTCGGACGGCAAGAAGGTCAAGACGACCGTGACCACCGGGTTGTCCTCCGGCGGCACGACCGAGATCAAGTCCGGGCTGAAGTCCGGTCAGCAGGTGTACCTCGAGATCAGCACCGGAGGCGGCGGGTCCAGCACGTCGACGGGCGGCTCGATCCTGCAGCGGGGCGACTTCCCGGCCGGTGGGGTCCTCCCGAACGGCGGCCAGTTCCCGGTGGGCGGCAACGCCCCGGTCACGGGCGGCGGCGGCAAGTGACCGAGTCGGCGGAGTCGATCATCGCGCTGCGCGACGTGTGCAAGGTCTACCGCAGCGGATCGCTCGAGGTCGAGGCGCTGCGCGGCGTGAGCCTCGACATCGTGACGGGCGAGTACGTCGCGGTCACCGGCCCGTCCGGGTCGGGCAAGTCGACCCTGATGCACATCCTCGGCTGTCTCGACGTCGCCACCAGTGGCTCGTACCTGCTAGCCGGCGAGGACGTCGGCGAGATGACCGAGGAGGAGCTGGCCGACGTCCGCAACCGCCAGATCGGGTTCGTCTTCCAGCAGTTCAACCTGCTGCCGGCGCTGACCGCGCTGCGCAACGTCGAGCTGCCGCTGGTGTACGCCGGCGTCGGCCGCGACGAGCGGCGCCGCCGCGCACTGGCCGCCCTTGACCGCGTGGACCTCGCCGACCGGGTCGACCACCGGCCCGGTGAGCTGTCCGGCGGGCAGCAGCAGCGGGTCGCCGTGGCGCGCGCGCTGGTCACCGAGCCGGCGATGATCCTGGCCGACGAGCCGACGGGCAACCTCGATTCACACGCGAGTGCCGACATCCTCGCGCTGTTCGACGAGCTGTGCGCCTCCGGCCGCACGATCATCCTGATCACTCACGAATCGGACATCGCACAACGCGCGCACCGCATCGTCCGGGTCCTCGACGGCCTGGTGCGCACCGACCTCGAGGACGTCGCATGAACTGGGCGGAGACGGTCCGGACAGGTCTACAGGCGGTTCGCTCGCACCGGCTGCGGTCCGGGCTGACAGTGCTGGGGATCCTCATCGGCATCGCCACCGTGGTGCTGTCGGTCGGCCTCGGCGAAGGCACGAAGGCGTCGGTCAGCAACGAGATCAACGCGCTGGGCAGCAACCTGCTCATCGTGTCGCCGGGCAGCACCGCCGACTCGAGCGGGGTGCAGGGCGGGCTGGGGTCCGCGGCGACGCTGACGATCTCGGACGCCACCGCGCTGTCGTCGAAGACCGCCGCCCCGGACATCGACGCGGTGGCCCCGACGCAGAGCACGTCACTCGAGATCGACAACGGCAGCACGAACTGGACGACGTCGGTCGTCGGCACGACGCCGTCCTGGCTCACGGTGCGGGCCCGCACGCTCGAGTCGGGCAGCTTTATCACTGCCAAGGACGACGCCGCCGCGATGCCGGTCATCGTGCTCGGCCCCACCACCGCCGACGAGCTGTTCGGGCCGCTCGATCCGGTCGGCCAGTCCGTCACGATCGACGGCATCTCGTTCACGGTCGTCGGCGTGCTGACCTCCGCCGGTTCGGATTCGTCGAGCAACCTCGACGACACGGCGATCGTGCCGCTCGCCACCGAGGTGCAGCGACTCTCGTCGAGCACCGACCGCAGTTCGCTCTCCTCGATCTATGTCGCCGCGACGTCGAACGGCACGATCTCGGCGGCGTACCAGGAGATCGACGCGATCCTGCTCACCCGGCACTCGATCACGTCGTCGAGCTCGGCGGACTTCACGATCACGACGCAGGATTCGCTGCTGTCGACGGCGACGTCGGTGAGCAGCACGTTGACGATCCTGCTCGGCGGCATCGCGGCGCTCTCGCTGCTGGTGGGCGGCATCGGCGTCATGAACATCATGCTGGTGTCGGTCACCGAGCGGACCCGCGAGATCGGGCTGCGCAAGGCGCTCGGAGCGACGCCGCTCCTGATCCGCAGGCAGTTCCTCGTGGAGGCGTCGACGCTCGGGCTCGTCGGGGGCCTGGCCGGCGCCGCCCTCGGGATCGGCGGCGCCGAGGTCATCCCGCACTTCATCTCGAACGAGATCACCGTGTCGAGCTATGCCGTCGTCGGCGCTATCGCGGTCGCCGTCGCGATCGGCCTGGTGTTCGGCGTCTATCCCGCCACCCGCGCGGCGCGGCTCGCCCCCATCGACGCGCTGCGCAGCGAATGAACGTGTCCCGTCCCCGCTCACGAAACAGAGGAACTCGATGACCGACGCACTGCGTGCGGGCCGCCGCTGGGCCGTGCCGTCCGGCGTTCTGCTCGTCGCGACGACCGTCGCCCTCACCGCGTGCAGCGGCGGCTCGGCCGGCGGCGCGGAACAGACTTCGCAGGCGCAACCGAGCGGAGTGTCGGGCGACGGCACGGTGGGCTCCCGGTTCGGCGCCGCCGCCACGGGCGAGATCGCCCAGATCAGCGGCAGGACCTTGCAGGTGCAGAGCACGAGCGAGCAGACGGCCGTCACCTACTCGGCGAAGACGAAGTTCAGTACCGAGCAGGCCACCACGCTCGCTGCGGTCAAGGTCGGAAGCTGCGTGGTCGCGACGGCGCCGAGCAGCTCCGCGGCTGCCTCTTCGTCGACGCAGAGCATCACCGCGACCGCCGTGCGCGTCGAGGCCGCGACGAACGGCAGCTGTGGCGGCGCGGGTGGCGCCGCACCGGGCGGTGGGGGGACGCGGCCGAGCGGATTCCCGACCGGCGCATTCCCGTCCGGCGGCAGGCTCGCGTCCGGGGTGCCCGCCGGCGTGCCCACCGGCGGGTTGCAAACCAGGCTCGGCGCCGCGGTCGCGGGCAAGGTGAGCGCGATATCGGGCTCGACGATCACTGTCGAGATGACGTCGAGAGCGCCGAACGCTTCGACGTCCAGTCCGTCCACCGGCACCGTGCACGTCGACGCGACCACGAAGTACACGACGACCGTGTGGACGACGCATGCGGCGCTGAAGGTCGGGCTGTGCGCCGTAGTCAACGGGTCGACGAACTCCAGCGGAGCGGTGTCAGCGTCCCGGATCGCGCTGAGCCACAAGACGAACGGTTCATGCCAGGCGGCACTGGGCGCTGGTCCCAATGGCTGAGCGTCGCCGTCGCGAGACAGCCGGCCGGGCACATCGGCGCCGGGCCGTCGTGCTGGGCACCGCGGGCGCCGTCGTCGTCGCCGGTGCCGGCACCGCGTGGGCGATGAGCGGATCGGATGGCCCGTCCTACCGGCTCGCGAGCGTGCAGCGCAGCGACATCGCCCAGACCGTGGACGCCGACGGAACGCTCGCGGCCAGGGACAGCTCCACGCTCGCCTTTGCCGCCTCGGGAACCGTCGACTCCGTGCAGGTCGCCGTGGGTGACAAGGTGCGCGCCGGCGACACGCTCGCCACCCTCGACAAGGCCGACCTCCGGGCGGCGGTGACCGCGGCCAGGGCGACCCTCGCGCAGGCGAGACAGCGCCTCGCCGACGACGAGGAGGCGCAGGTCTCCGGGACTGCGCCCGCCGCGAGCTCAGCCGCCACGAGTTCCGCACCGGCGTCGGGCGCCCGGTCCGCGGACAGCGCAACCAGCGTCCGGCTCGTCAGCAGCACGATGCCTACCAACAGTCCGCCCGGCGGCAGTGACACCAACGCCGCGGTCGCGGCCGTGCGCGCTGCGCAGCAGGCGGTCGAAGCGGCCCAGCGGGCGCTGGACGACGCGATCGCCAGGGTGAGCGGCGACGTGGACGCCGCGGACGCCGCCTGCACGAGCGACGACGTCGACCCGGCGACCGAGACCGGCACCGCGAACAGCGACGGCACGGTCTCCGGGACCGTCGACGCGACGCCGGTGATCGCGACGCTGCTCGACACCACCACGACCTCGACGAATCCGCAGTCGATCGCAGCCGGGGGCACGTACAGCTTCGCCGGCCTGACGGCGGGGGAGAGCTACCAGGTCGTCCTCGTGCCACGCCTGGACACCGCGGCGTGCTCGGCGGCCATCGAGACCATCAAGACCGACCAGTCCGGCGCCACGAACCCCGCGTCGGTCGTGAGCGCCAAGGCCGCGCTCGCGGATGCGATCGCCAAGCTCGACACGGCCGTCGCGGCGCTGTCCGCGGCGGGCGGCTCCGACGGCCAGAGCGCCACACCGTCGGGTGCTGCGCCCTCCGGCACGACCGGCGCGCGCCCGTCGTCCGCTCCCACGGGCGCAGCACCCTCCGGGTCGGCCTCGGCCACCGTGCCGGCCGACGGATCGTCGACGACGACAGTGACGGCCGAGCAGATTGCGGCCGACGCGAAGGCGATCGACGCCGCGAAGGCAGAGCTGGCCGTCGCCAAGCACGACGTCGGCTACGCGACGTTGACGACGCCGATCTCGGGAACCGTCGGCGCGGTCACGATGACGAAGGGTGACTCGGTGGCCGCCTCGTCGACGTCGTCGACGATCACAGTCGTCGGTTCGGGCACGCTGTCCGTCGATGTCGACATCGCGCTCGCGGACATCGACCTGGTACAGGTCGGCCAGCAGGCGCAGGTCACGGTCGACGGACGGTCGAAGCCGCTCGCCGCGACGGTGTCCTATGTGGGCGCCACGAACTCGTCGGACAGCACCGGCTCGTCCTCGACCTATCCGGTGACGGTCGGTCTCCGGTCGAGGGACGCGCGGCTGTTCGACGGGATGGGCGCGACGGTCGCGATCAGCGTCGGCGAGGCGGATGGCGTGCTGTCGGTGCCGATCTCGGCGATCCACGCGGTGGGGACGCTGCACACCGTCACCGTGTACGAGCACGGCAAGGCGGTGACGAAGCAGGTCACCCTCGGCGTCGAGGGCGAGGACCGGGTGCAGATCAAGTCCGGGCTCTCGGCCGGCGACCAGGTCGTGCTGGCCGAGATCTCGGCGGCGGTGCCGTCGGCGAACGACTCGTCCAGATTCGGCAACCGCAGTTCGTTGAGCGGGCTGGGCGGATTGACGGGCGGTGGCGGCGGCCGGGTGGTGTTCAACCGCCCGCCGGGCGGTAACTGAGGCTCACGCAAGGAGGAGTCTGCGCAAATTGGGCCAGCTGGCCGCGAAGCCGTGGTGCAGCGGCAGCGCGGCCACGTCGTCGATCGGCCACCAGGTGATCGCGGCGCTCTCCAGGTTGATCGGCACCACCTCGAGTCCGGGTGCGGTGCGCGCGACGATCGTGATGTAGGACCAGCCGCCGTGATCGTCGACCCACTCGCTGACCGGCGTGATCGCGTCCGGGTCGAGAGACGTCTCCTCCGCGGCCTCGCGCAGTGCCGCGGTGATCGGGTCCTCGTGGCTGTCCCGGGCACCACCCGGCACCGCCCAGGTGTCGCCCTCGTGCGTCCACGCGGCCCGGTGCTGCAGCAGCACGCGCTCGCCGTCGGTGATCAGCAGGCCGGCGGCACCGAAGCGGCCCCAGTGCCGGTGCCCGAACGAGCACCGGACCCAGCCGTTCCCGTCTCCCGATCGAGCTCGCATCCGCGTGTCCCCGTGCGCGTGTCGCGCGTGCCGTAAGTGATGACGTCGGCCCGCCAGGTCGCCTCTCGGCGGAAGGCCGCTCGCGGCGGCAGTTGTGGGACCGGGGGCCATGGAACGGGCCGACGTCGCGGTCCACGTTACCTGCTGCGCCGCGCACCTGCCGACCAGCACCGCGGTACACAGCGCTCCCATGGTCGGGCCGTATCGTGGACCGGTGCGCGATCGTGCGGGAGTGCCGTGATGGCCGACGAGGACCCTCGGCCACACCGCCCTGCGCTGTTCGCCGACCTCACCGAGATGATCGACGCGGCCGGCGGATCGCCGGCGAGTTCGCGCGCGGAGATCGCCGCTGCGACGGCCGCGGTGCTCGTCCAGGCCGGCCGCTCGCCGGGCGACAGCGCGCGGTTCGTGGCGCTCGCCGATCGCGTCGGCCTCGACACGCTGGCCGCGCTGTGGCACGACGCAGATCCGGTGAGCCTGCCGGGCGCGTTGTGGGCGTTGTACCTGCTGCGGCAGTGGTGCCAGTCCGGTGGCGACGAGGTCACCCGGCTGTGGCGTGCCGGCGAGCCCTTCGCGCCCGCCGATTCGGTCGTCGCCGGCGTGGGCGAATACGCGGATGTCGGCGCGGTTCGGCAGACCGCCGATGCGGTACTCACCGGGGTGTATCAGGGCGATCTCGCGGTAGCCCTCGAACGCGCGGCGTCGTTCTTCCGGGTCGTCGCGGCGGGGCGACGCTCACTCGGTCCGGTGGGGCAGTTCGCGGCCGACGGTGTCGATCTCGCCGAGCGCAACGAGCGGGTGGCGGCGTCGCTCTCGACGGCAGCCAATCACTGGCGCGCCGGCACCTTGCACTGACGGCAGGGCGGGCCGGCGGGCCGGCGGGCCGGCGGGCCGGCGCCCTTATCATGCGGTGCCGTCACCTCCCCGCCGCATTGTGCACAACCGCTCGTGTCATCCACAACCTGGCTCCCGATCATCCGTTGCGCCCATTGCCGGGCCAGGCTGGGCGCCATGAACACCGAACATCGCTCCCAAGCCCGCCCGACCCGGCGGATCTCGGGTCCGGGTGAGCTCCTGCAGGCCATCCCGTACCTGCTGGGCTTTCACCCGACTCGCAGCCTGGTTCTCGTCGGGCTGGACGCCGGGCTGCTCGTCGTCACGGCCCGGCTCGATCTGGCCGACGCCGAATCCGGCGCGATCGCGCACACGTTGGACGCGATGACACGTGGTGGCAGCACGTCGGTCGTGGCGGCGGTGTACGACGACGAGGCCGGGTCCGACGGTCTCGGCACGCTTGCGTGGGAACGGCTGGTCGTCACGCTCGATCGCGATGCGGAGCGTGCCGACTGCGAGGTGCTCGACGTGCTCCTCGTCGCGGGTGGCCGATGGTGGTCGTTCAGCTGCGGGTCGGCAGACTGCTGTCCGCCCGCTGGGCGCGAGGTGCCGGCCGAGCCGACCCCCTTCACGGCCGCTGCGACCTTCGACGGCATCGTCGCGCTGCCGGACCGCGGGGCGCTCGAAGCGTTGCTGGATCCGCTCCCCGACCGCGAGCGGTTGGCAGGCGCCATCGAGAGCGCCGAGCACGCCGCGGTGCAGGAAACCCTCGACGGGCACGCGCGCCGTTATCAGCGCTCGGTGAAGCGCGCCCTGTTCGCGGCGGCGCGAGCTTCCGACGAGGCCGGCTGGGCGGGGCCGTCCGACGCCGACGTGGCGCGCTTCGGCGTCGCCCTGAGCAGCACCGCGATCCGCGACGCGGTGTGGATGGCGGTCGACGACGGCCGCCTCGACGGCCGCCCGTTGTGGTGCGACCTCTCCCGCCGGCTGCCCAGCCCGTATGACGCGGCCGCGCTGTTCCTGTTCGGCTGGGCGGCCTGGCGCTGCGGCGATGGCACGCTGGCTGGCATCGCCGCCGAGCGCGCGGTCGGCAGCGATCCGAACTACAGCGCAGCCGACCTGCTGCTCGCCGCGCTGACGCGCGGCGTGGACCCGCGCCGGCTGCCCAGGCTGCGACTGCCCCGATCGGCATGATCGGCACTCGAGCGGCGGGGCAACTACAGCGCGACGGCATGCGGCCGGACCGGCTGCGGCAGCTCGGACAGCCCGGTGAGCGCGTCGTCCACGGCGGCCGCGCACGCGCGGCCCTCGGCGATGGCCCAGACCACGAGCGAGGCGCCCCGGCTGGCGTCCCCGCACGCGTACACACCCGCGGCGGAGGTCTGCCAGCGATCGTCGATCCGCACCGTGCCACGGTCCGGCACCTGCGCGACGTCGAGGGCGTCGAGCAACTCGGGAACGTCAGTTCCGACGAAGCCGGCCGCGAGCAGCACCAGATCCGCGGGGAGCTCGGTCTGCGAACCCGGCACCGGGCGGAACTCGCGCTGCCCGTCGACGCGAACGATCTCGACCTCGTCCACCGTCACGGCGCGAACGGCGCCGGAGTCGTCGCCCACGAAGGCGACGACCTCGCGCGCCCACGCCTCGTGCACGCCCTCGTCGTGCGCCAGCGACACGCCACGGGTGCTCGGGGCCGACGGCCAGACCGGATTCACGAGCCCGGCGCGCGGCAGCGGACGCGGGTTGTGGTCGAGCACGGTCACCGAGAGCGCACCCTGCCGGTTGGCGGTGCCCAGGCAGTCTGCCGCGGTGTCCCCACCGCCGACGATGATCACATGCTTGCCGCGCGCGTCGATCGACGGCGCGGCGATGTCGCCCGCCTGCACCCGGTTGCCCTGCGGCAGGTACTCCATTGCCTGATGGACGCCGGCCAGCGCGCGGCCCGGCGTGCTCACCTCGCGGGGGGAAAGCGCGCCGACGGCGAGCACGACGGCGTCAAAGGTCTCGCGCAGCCGGGGTACGTCGGCGGGCTGGATGGCGCTGTTGACCTCGAAGCTGGTCCCTTCGGCGCGCATCTGCTCGATGCGGCGATCGATGATGTCCTTGGGCATCTTGAAATCCGGGATGCCGTAGCGCAGCAGGCCGCCGAGGCGATCATCGCGCTCGAAGACCGTTACGTCGTGGCCTGCCCGGGTGAGCTGCTGGGCGGCGGCGAGTCCGGCGGGGCCGGAGCCGATCACCGCGACCTTCGCGCCGGTCCGTTCCGCCGGCGGCTGCGGCTCGACGAGCCCGTCGTCGAAGGCCCGCTGAACGATCGACACCTCTATCTGCTTGATCGTCACCGGGTCGGTGTTGAGCGCGAGCACGCAAGCGGCCTCGCACGGCGCGGGGCAGATCCAGCCGGTGAACTCGGGGAAGTTGTTGGTGGCGTGCAACCGCTCGCTCGCCGTCGCCCAGTCGTCGCGCGCGACGAACTCGCTCCACTCCGGGATGAGGTTGCCGAGCGGGCAGCCGCTGTGGCAGAACGCGACACCGCAGTCCATGCACCGACTCGCCTGCTCGCTCACGACCTCGCTCTTTGCGCGCAGGTAGACGGGCTGCCAGTCGTGGACGCGCTCAGCGGCCGGGCGCTTGGGTGTGTCCACCCGCGGGTGCTTCAGAAAGCCCTGGGGGTCGTAGGCCACCGATGTCCCTTCGACTCGTGCGAGAGATGGGGCGCTGTAGGCGCGCCGCGGCGAGGCTGCGGTGGCTCGCGACGTACGAGTCTAGCGGTGCGTCCGGCCGGACTTCGCGGCTCGCCTGGTCAGGCGACCCGGACGAAGACGTGGTCGGCCACGACGCGGTCGAAGGCAGATCGTGCCCCGCCGTCGACCCACACCTCAACTCCTTGCGCGTCGCCGGAAACGCCGGCGACGCTGACCCGCTGGCCAGGGCGCATACCGGCCTGATCGAGGCGGTGCATGAGCTCGGCGTCCGGCTGCAACTGCTCGCTAATGCGGCTGATGACCACTTCGCGCTGGGCGTTTGCGACCGCCGCGCTGAGGCTGAGGAGTGGTCCGCTCTGTTCGGTGGCGAACGGCAGGCCGAGCTGGTCGAGGCCGGGAATCGGGTTGCCGTGCGGGCATACGAGCGGCTTGTCGAGCAGTGCGAGGATGCGGCGCTCCACCTTGTCGCTCATCACGTGCTCCCAGCGGCACGCCTCGATGTGCAGGTCCTCCCAGTCGAGCCCGATGACGTCGGCGAGCAGCCGCTCGGCGAGCCGATGCTTACGCATCACGCCGATTGCCTCGTGCCGGCCCGCGTCGGTGAGCTCGAGGTGGCGGTCGTCCGCGACGTGCACCAACCCGTCGCGTTCCATGCGGGCGACCGTCTGGCTGACCGTCGGACCGCTCTGCGCAAGGCGCTCGGCGATTCGCGCGCGCAACGGAACGACGCCTTCCTCTTCGAGCTCGTAGACCGTGCGCAAGTACATTTCCGTCGTGTCGATCAGCTCGCTGTGATGGCTCATCCGCCTCCCCGGACCTCTCTGCTGTTGGTGCCTCACAGCAGACGCGGGGGTGCCGCCGCTTTTCCAGGCTTCCAGCGCCACGGTACCCGGGCTGGGCGACCTAATCTAAGTAGTCGCGCAGTACCTGGGAGCGGGACGGGTGGCGCAGCTTGGCCATCGTCTCGCGCTCGATCTGGCGGATTCGCTCGCGGGACAGCTTGAAAGCCCGCCCGATCTCGTCCAGCGTCTTGGGCTGGCCGCCGTCGAGGCCGTAGCGCATGCGCACGACTGCCGCCTCGCGTGCGTCCAGGGTGTCGAGCACGCCTTGTAGCTGGGCACGCATCAGGCCGCCCTCGACCACCGTCTCGGCGGCCGCGGTCGTCCGCTCGTCGGCGATGAAGTCACCGAGCGACGCGTCGTCGTCTGCACCGACCGTCTGGTCGAGACTGACGAGGTCGCGAGACAGGTCGATGAGCTCGCGAACCCGCGCCTCGGTGATGTCCAGCTCGTGCGCCAGCTCGGCGTGGTTCGCCTCGCGGCCGAGTTCCTGGTTCATCTCGCGACGGATCCGCTGCAGCTTGTTCACCTGCTCGACCAAGTGGACCGGCAGCCGGATCGTGCGGGACTGGTCGGCCATCGCGCGGCTGATGGCCTGTCGGATCCACCAGGTGGCGTAGGTCGAGAACTTGAAGCCCTTGGCGTAGTCGAACTTCTCGACTGCCCGGATCAGGCCCAGGTTGCCCTCCTGGATGAGGTCGAGGAACGGCATGCCGTGACCGGTGTAGCGCTTGGCCAGCGACACCACAAGGCGCAGGTTCGCGCGCAGCAGGTGATCCTTGGCTCGCTCGCCGTCGATGACCACCGCGCGCATCTCGCGCTTGCGAGCGGCGGTGAAGTTGTTGCGCGAGGTCAGCAGGTGGCTGGCGTACAGCCCGGCCTCGATGCGCTTGGCGAGGTCAACCTCGTCCGCGGCGGTCAGCAGTGCGACCTTGCCGATCTCGTTCAGGTAGACGCGGACCAGATCGGCAGACGTTGCCACCTCGTCCAGATCGGGGGCTGCGAACGCGCCGGACTCGGCGCTATCGGCCATCGCAGCCGAGGCCGCGCGATTGTCGTAGGTTGCCGGGGACGAGGTCGTCGACTCACGGCGCTCGGTGCGCGCCGGCCGGGTGGTCGTCTTCTCGACCTCGACGGTGTCGGCCACCGCAGGCGTCGCGGTTGCGCTCCGTGCGCTGCGATGACCTCGGGCGGTCACCCGCGATTCGGCCGACGACGTGCGCGACGCAGCCCCGCCGGCACGGCGTGCGGCGGAGCGAGGCGTTGCGTTGCGGGACGTTGTCACGATTTATCAGACCACCCTGCTTGCGTTTGCGTTGTGAGCGAATCGATCGCGCTCATCAATTTCTTCGTGATTCGGCGCTTTCCGGTTCAGATTCGGCGCTATCCGGTTCAGATTCGGCGCTATCCGGTTCACCAGCAGAACGTGTGAACCCCGGTTCGGTGTTCCCGAAGCGGCGGTCTCCATAGGCTTTGCTCAGAAAGGACTCAGACTTCGAGGAGGATTGTCACCGGCCCGTCATTCACGATGTTTACCTGCATATCGGCACCGAAAACGCCGGTCTGAACCGTCGCGCCCAGCTCTCTCAGCGCGGCCACGAACGCATCGACCAGTGGTTCGGCCACCGGCCCGGGGGCGGCGGCGGCCCAGGTCGGACGCCTGCCCTTGCGGGTGTCGGCGTACAGCGTGAACTGGCTGACCGCCAGGATCGCGGTACCGGGCGAGTCCGCCACGCTGCGTTCGTCGCGCAGAACCCGCAGCCCGTGCACCTTGCGGGCCAGCGCGGCGGACTGGGCGGGCGTGTCGGCGTGCGTCACCCCGACCAACACGAGCAGCCCGGTCCCGATCGCGCCCACCGTCTCACCGGCCACCTCGACCGAGGCGGTGGCCACCCGCTGCACGACGGCCCTCATGTCACGCTGCCCGCGGTTCTGATCACGCAGACATCGTCGCGCACCGTCCGAAATAGCGGACAAGGACGAGCATTTGCGGCGCGGCGGTGCAACGATGACAACATGCGGCGGTCCAACGATGAGCCATTACTCATCACGACCGCGCCCGAGCGCAGCGATGACGAGTACGACCGGCGCCGCACCAAGTACGCGATCATGATGGCCCTTCGCGCCGTTTGCGTGATTGCTGCGGCTCTGACCTACCGAGTGTCCATCGCGCTTGCTCTTGTATTCGTCGTCGGCGGCATGGTTCTGCCATGGTGCGCGGTGATCATCGCCAATGATCGGCCGGCCAAGAAGCGAGGCGACCGGCTGATCCACCGGCCCGATCTGGGTGCCGAGCGTGCGCTGCCGCCAGGCAAGGACGGCCGGACGGTCGAGGGCTGACAGAATCGTTTCCATGAGCACGACGACACAGGTACTGGAGTCGCCGAGCACGTCGGACACCGACACCGGCCCGGAGCTGTTCCACTACGTCCGCAAACACAAGATCGCCGAGAGCGCGGTCATGGGGACGCTGGTCGAGGCACTGTGCGGCGAGGTCTTCCCGGTCACCAAGGTGCCCAAGCCCGGCTCGCCGGTGTGCCCAGCGTGCAAGGAGATCTACGAGAGCTTGCGCGACTGAGTCGGATCCTCGGTGCCTGGGCGCGGCTCATCGCGCGGCGGCGTGCCGTTGGGGGTGTCCTCCTCGTCCGGCTGGAACATCTGCCAGCTGCGTGGATCGAGCACCCGGGGCTGACGCGTTTTCGCTGGCTTGCGCTCCTGAATGGCGGCATTGAACTCCGCGCCGAGCAGTACGCCGATCGCGAGCACGAAGAAGAACAGCAGGGCCGCGATCGGCGCCGCGAGATTCACATAGGCGTGGTTGTTGTCGAGGATGAGGTTGATGTAGGCCCGCAGCCCGTAGGACCCGGCGAGGAACACCAGCACGGCAAGCGTCGCTCCGGGCACGCCGCGCAGCCATGGCAGCCGGCGCGGCGGCGCCAGCTTGTAGAAGGTCGTCAGCCCGATCATCAGCAACAACACCAGGACCGGGTAGTAGCCGGCGCTGATCAGCGTCGACGCGGTCGGCCGCACGCTCTCCGGGAACATCCGGCGCAGGAGGTCGGGTCCGAGTACCAGCATCGGCAGCAGGAACACCCCAAGGAAGATTGTGCCGAGAAACAGCCACAGCGCGAGCAGCCGGCTGCGCACCGGCCCGCGCAGGTCGCGCATGTCGTAGGCGATCGTGATCGTGTTGACGAACGTCGCCGTCGCTGAGGATCCGGCCCAGAGCGCGAGCACGAACCCGATGCTGATGACGTCGGCGCGCTCGCCGTGCAGCACCTCGTGCAGCGTGGGCTTGATGACCTGGTTCACGACCTGGTTGCTGAAGGCTCGACTCAACGTGCTGTTGATCTGCCGCTCGGCGCGATCGGCGGTGTTCTGCCCGAACCACCGCGAGACGTAGCCGAAGCTGCCGAGCAGGGCCAGGAACAAAGACGGCAGGCTCAGCAGCTGCCAGAACGCCGCCTCGGCCGACAGCCCCAGAACCCGGTCGTGCCAGGCCTTCACGAGCGCCCGCTTCAGCAGCGACGGCAGCACGCGCAGGCCGTGCAGCACCGCTCTGACCGGGTTCACGGCTAACAGTCTGCCCATGCTGCCCGAGAGGCGGCAGTTCGCCGCGCGGACGGCGGCGCACCCAACACTGCCCGGCGTGCCTGGCCGTTCGGCCGTTGATCACCAGTAGGTTGGTGTTCCCGATGCCCTGCGGCGTGCGCCGCGGGGCATCGATCGCGTCGGTCGGGAGATTGGAGGAGTGCAAGGTGGCGGCACCGCGGGAGCAGATCGGCGCAAACCTGCCGCGGCTGCGCGCTTGGCAGCGGGCCGCGCTCGAGCGTTACCGAGACGCGCAGCGCCCTCGGGACTTCCTCGTGACAGCCACGCCGGGCTCCGGCAAGACCACCTTCGCCCTGACCCTGGCTCGGCTCCTGATCGAGGAGCGGGTCGTCGACCGAGTCGTCGTGGTGTGCCCGACCGATCACCTGCGCACCCAGTGGGCGGACGCGGCGGATGCCGCCGGGCTCCCGCTCGACGCGTCGCTGAGCAACGCGGTCGGCCCCGTCCGCCCCGACTTGCGCGGGTATGTCACGACCTACGCCCAGGTCGCGGCCAAGCCCGCGCTGCACAGCGCCCGGACGACGGCGAAACGCTCGCTGGTGATCCTCGACGAGGTCCACCACGCGGGGGACGGCCTGTCGTGGGGCGAGGCGATCGCGACCGCGTTCGAGCGCGCGGCCCGGCGGGTGTCTCTGACCGGCACCCCGTTCCGGACCCGCCCGGACGAGCGCATCCCGTTCGTCCGCTACGAGGCGGATGCGGACGGCGGCTGGCGCAGCGCGGCCGACTTCAGCTACGGGTACCGCGACGCGTTGCGCGACGGCGTGGTCCGGCCCGTGGTGTTCGCCGCGTACACCGGCACGTCGCGGTGGCGCAACAGCGCAGGCGAGGTGATCGCCGCGTCCCTGTCCGAGACGAGCACCAAGCGCACCGAGGCGACGGCATGGCGCACGGCGCTGAACCCGAAGGGAAAGTGGGTCCCGCACGTCATCGCAGCTATGGACGAACGGATCACCCATCTTCGCTCCGCGGGCATGCCGGACGCCGCCGGCTTGGTCCTGGCCAGTGACCAGGACGACGCCCGGGCCTATGCCGCGATCGTCGAGCAGGTGACCGGCGAGGCGCCCGTGGTCATCCTCTCCGACGACCCGAAGGCCAGCGACAAGATCACCGCGTTCACGCACGGCACCGAGCGGCTCGCGGTGTGCGTGCGCATGGTGTCCGAGGGTGTCGACGTGCCGCGCGCCGCCTGCCTGGCGTGGATGACGTCGTACCGGACCCCGCTGTTCTTCGCACAGGGCGTCGGGCGCGTCGTCCGGGCCAGGACGGCGGGCGAGTCGGCCACCGTGTTCCTGCCCGCCGTACGGCCACTGCTCGCGCTCGCCGCCGAGCTCGAGGACGAGCGCAACCACGTCATCCCGCCGCCGGCCGCGCAGGGCGACGACGTCCTCGACATCGAGCGGGTCGAGACCGAACCGTCTGACGCCGAAGGAAACGAGCTCATCGACGCCGACGCGTCGTTCGCGCACCTACTTCACGGCGGCCGAGCCGTCGTGGCGGCGCCGTTGACGGAGGAGGACGAGGAATACCTCGGGCTGCCCGGCATCCTGTCGCCGGAGCAGACCGCAGCGTTGCTGGCCCGCCGGGACTCCGCCGCCCGGCGCCGCGCCGTGGGCACCGATGTGCCGCAGCCGTCGGCCGAAGCGGTCGCCTGGCGGGCCGGGGCCGAGCTGCGCCGCGAGGTGAACCGGCTTGTCGGGCTGGTTGCGGCGCGCACCGGCAGGCCGCACGGTCAGATCCACAGCGAGCTCCGGCGAGCCGTTCCTGGGCCGGCGTCAGCAGCAGCCGGCGCCGACGTCCTCGAGCGCCGCCGCGACCACCTGATGCAGCTGCTCGGTGGATCGGGCTAAGGGTGGGCGATCTCACGCCGAAAGATAAGGGGAATCGACACTGGGGTACGACTCGTTGCAACAGGTGTAACACAGTTCGGCGGCAACTCGGTCGATCCGGGTCCCGTTCAGCATTTCCGGCAGTTCCCGGAGCTGGTGGAAGGGGTTCGGGATCGGCCGATCGCTCTCACGCATTGTGTTGCGGGCAGGTTTCGCTTCCGGGTGTCGCCGCAGGGTTCGGCAATTCGGTGGTTATCTGGATGCGAGAGCGTGAACGATTGAAGGGCCCCACGGGGTGCAACGCAGAGAGAGGGTGCTGACGTGACCACAGCGATCGCCGCGAGTCCGCTCACCGCTGCCGACCGGTGCGACCGGTGCGGTGCACAGGCCTACGTCCGAGCGACCATGGAGTCGGGGTTCGACCTGCTGCTCTGTGCCCACCACTTCCGGGAGAACGAGATCCGGCTGCGCGAGGTCGCCGTCTCGATCCGCGACGAGTCCGAGCGTCTCGCCTACGCGCCGCCCACTGCCGCCCTCGAGGAGCGCTGACTGCGCCCTCCACCCAACGACGCCGAAACGGCCCCGCCCCTGAACCAGGGCGGGGCCGTTCGCGTGAGGCGCGGACCTTGGGACCGACACGGATGGGGCGAAGGACTCAGCCGGGCGGGCCACGCGCGGCATAGCGTGAGAAGTGCTTGCCACTGGCCACTCCTGGCGACGGGGGTGGCCGGCCGTCCGACGCCAAACCCGGGAACTCTTTGGCGTCGGCGGCGAGCGCCGCCGCGGCGTCGTCGGACCGAACAGGACATCGGCGACGCCGCGTGCGGATCACCGCTGGTGGCGTGGTGGGTCGCCGTGAAGTGGCGCTGGCACCTGCACGTCGACGGCAGCGAGAAGACCTGGCTGACCGATCACCTCGCCGGCTGCGGCTGGCCCACGGTCACCAAATCCAGCCGTCCGGCACTCGGCACCGCATCACGCGCTTCGGGCGGCGCGTCCGCATCCGGCACGCGGATCACGGCCAGCTACTTCCACAGCGGCAGCCTCGACACCGAATGGGTGCAGATCAAGAACCGAACCCACTCCCGCAAGACACTCACCGGCTCGACGCTGCGCGACGCGGCGTCCCACGTGTACACGTTCCCGACGTTGCGACATGCGGGCGGCGCCTACGTCAAGGTGCACACCGGCTCGGGCGGCAACACGGCACGCAACCTGTACTGGGCAGGTCTCAGTCCAAGTAGTCGCGCAGCACCTGGGAGCGGGACGGGTGGCGCAGCTTGGACATCGTCTTCGACTCGATCTGGCGGATCCGTTCGCGGGTGACGCCGTAGACCTGGCCGATCTCGTCGAGGGTGCGCGGCTGGCCATCGGTGAGGCCGAAGCGCAGCTTCACCACGCCGGCCTCGCGCTCGGACAGCGTCTGCAGCACCGACTGGAGCTGGTCCTGCAGCAGCGTGAACGAGACGGCGTCGACCGCGACGACTGCCTCGGAGTCCTCGATGAAGTCGCCGAGCTGGCTGTCGCCCTCGTCGCCGATCGTCTGGTCCAGGGAGATCGGTTCGCGGGCGTACTGCTGGATCTCGAGGACCTTGTCCGGCGTGATGTCCATTTCCTTCGCGAGCTCTTCCGGGGTGGGCTCGCGGCCGAGGTCCTGGAGCAGCTCGCGCTGGATGCGGCCGAGCTTGTTGATGACCTCGACCATGTGCACCGGGATGCGGATGGTGCGGGCCTGGTCGGCCATGGCACGGGTGATCGCCTGCCGGATCCACCATGTGGCATAGGTGGAGAACTTGTAGCCCTTGGTGTAGTCGAACTTCTCGACCGCACGGATCAGGCCCAGGTTGCCTTCCTGGATGAGGTCGAGGAACGCCATGCCACGCCCCGTGTAGCGCTTGGCCAGCGAGACGACAAGACGCAGGTTCGCCTCGAGCAGGTGGTTCTTGGCGCGCTCGCCGTCACGGACGATCCAGCGCAGGTCGCGACGCATCTGCAGGACGAGTTTCTCGCCGGCCTCGTCGGCGTGCCGCAGCCGCTCGGCGGCGTACAGGCCGGCCTCGATCCGCTTTGCGAGGTCGACTTCCTCCTCGGCGTTGAGCAGCGCGACCTTGCCGATCTGCTTGAGATAGGCGCGCACCGAGTCGGCGGACGCGGTCATCTCGGCGTCCTTGCGGGCCTGGCGCAGCGCCTCGGACTCCTCTTCCTCGTCCCAGGTGAACTCGGTGGCCTCGCCCTCGACGATGGCTTCGCCGTCCGCCTCGACGACCGCCTCGATCTCCACCTCGGCGGCGACCGCCCCATCGGCTACCGGCTCGGCGGCCTTCTTCGCGGCAGCCGACTTGCGTACCGGCTTTGCCGCGGCGGCCTTGGCGGCGGCGGCCGGCTTCGTGGGCGACTTCGCGGCCGGCTTGGCCGCTACCTTCGCGGCGGGCTTGGCCGCTGTCTTGGATGGCTGGGATGTTGTCCTGGATGGCTGGGATGTTGTCCTGGATGGCTGGGATGTTGTGCTCTTCGCGGTTGCCTTGGCGGCCGGGCGGACGCTCGCCGTCGCGGTGCGCTTGGTGGCGCTGGCGGCCGGAACCGAGCGAGCGGTGCGAGGGATGGGGTCGTCTTCGATCCGGGTGTGCTTGCTGGCTGCCACTGATGACCTTTCACCACGAGTGCGTGCGAACGAGTATCTCGCCGCTTTCGGTTGCCGCCGCGGAAGCGCGGGCTCGATGGGGTCGCAGGCCGTCTGTTTGTTGGCTCAGAGCTCGAGTCCAGTACGTGCGCAGTTCCCTCCGGGGATTGTACTGCCCGCTGCGAAGCGCGCCATTCAGGTTCGGACCGTCATTCCCCGTGTCGCTCGACGGCGGCCATCGCGGCCCCGACGATCCCCGCGTTGTTGAGCAGCTGGGCCGGCTCCACCGGCGTATCGAGTTCGAGGAGCGGCACCCACTTGTCGGCGTTCTTGCTGACGCCGCCACCGACGACGAACAGATCCGGGGTGAACAGTCGCTCGACGTGCCGCATGTAATGGTTCACGCGATGCGCCCACACCTTGTACGACATGCCGTGGTCGTCGCGCACCGAGGCCGCGGCCCGGCTTTCGGCGTCGTGCCCGTCGAGTTCGAGGTGCCCGAGTTCGGTGTTGGGGACGAGCACGCCGTTCATGAGCAGCGCGCTGCCGATGCCGGTGCCGAACGTCAGCATGATCACCACGCCTGCGACGCCCTTCGCCGCGCCGAACCGGGCCTCGGCGATCCCGGCGGCGTCCGCGTCGTTCAGGACGATCACCTCGCTACCGCCGCCGACGGCTTGGGTGAACAACCGGTCGACATCGGTACCGACCCAACTGGGATCGACGTTGGCGGCCGACTGCGCCACGCCGTGCTTGATGACCGCCGGGAACGTCGCCCCGACGTCGCCGTGCCAGCCCGCGTCGGCGACCAGTTGCGCCACGACCCCGGCAACGGCGAGCGGCGTGGCGGGCTGGGGAGTGACGATGCGGCGGCGCTCGGTCGCGAGCTCGCCGGTGCGAACTTCGACGAGTGCACCCTTGATGCCGCTGCCGCCGATGTCGATCCCGAAGGCCTGGTCGGGCAACGCTGCCGCCGTCATCCGCTTACTCCTCCTCAACCCGCCCTCAGCGGCGACCTTATCCAAGTCGGAGCGGCTCGTGATGCGATAGACCCATGACGACCCCAAAGGCGGACGTGGGACGGGACGACCTGGGACGGCTGGCAGTCGAGCTCGCCGAGGGCGCGGCGGCGCTCGTCCGGGACGTGCGCGGGGGCGACGTCGCCGTGGCCGCGAAGAGCACCGACACCGACCTGGTGACCGAGGTCGACAAGGCGACCGAGCGGTGGCTCGTCGACGAACTGGCCACCCGGAGACCCCATGACGCGATCCTCGGGGAGGAGGGCGGCGGCCGGCTCGGCACCAGTGGGGTCCGCTGGCTGCTCGACCCGATCGACGGCACGGTCAACTTCGTCCTGGGCATCCCGCAGTTCGCTGTCTCGGTGGCCGCGGAAGTGGACGGGGTGGTGGTGGCCGGCGCGGTCTGCAACCCGATGTCGGGCGAGATGTTCCATGCCTGGCTCGGCGGCGGAGCGTATCTCGGCGGCCGCCGCCTGCGCGGCCCGCGCGACGTCCCGCTTGCCCGGGCCGTCGTGGGCACCGGGTTCGGCTACGACGCCGCGGTGCGCGCCAGGCAGGCCGCTGTCGTCGCGCCGTTGCTTTCCCAGGTTGCCGACGTCCGCCGCCTCGGCGCCGCCTCGCTGGACCTGTGCTTTCTCGGTGCGGGACGCCTCGACGCGTACTTCGAGGCCCGCCTGAACCCCTGGGATCACGCGGCGGGCGGCTTGGTCGCCGTCGAGGCGGGCTGCGTGGTCAGCGGGCTGCGCGGGCGGCCCCCGTCCGAGCTCCTGTACGCGGCCGCCGGGCCGGCGCTGGCCCCGGCCTTCTTCGCGCTGCTCGAGTCCGTGGACGCAGATGCCGTCAGCAGCTAGGGGTCGGGGATGGCTCGCCGGGCGCCGCGGTGTCGAGGCCGAGCTGCTTTTGCTTCAACTTGGCCGCCACCGAACTCGGTGCGGCAATGCCGCGGTACTTCTCGCCGAGGGAGACGACGACGGTCGCGGTCTTCGCCTTCGTCGCGACCAACCGTGCCCCAGGCAGGTAATAGCGCAGCAGCTCGGCTTCGGCACGGCCGCGTGGCCCGTAGCGGATCTCGGCCACACCGCGGATCTTCACCTTCGGTTTGTCGTTTTTGGCCGCACTCGGGACGTTGAATCCATCGGAAACGAGCGTGCTACGCGCCTTTCCGGCGATTCCGCTGCGATCCGTGGCATTGAGGACCTTGACCGTGATCCGGTTGGGCCCTGGGAGGGTGCTTGCCGAGTTCCCGGTCGGGCAGGGCGTGGTGGTGTCGCTGCCGTTGTCACGGTGGAGCACCCGAACCCATATCAGGGCGGTCAGCAGGAACAGGGCTAGCAACGCGATGAGCGCTGGCAACGGGCGCCGCATCGGCGTGCTCGCCACGGCCCTCGACCTCCTCGGGATCTGCCGCACACTGCGTGTACGGCAAGGTGCCAAATCGTAACGGCGCGAGGCTGGGAATGCTGACGGCAACCCGGTGCGTTTGGCGGAAACCTCGGCGCGGTACCGTTCCGCGGCTGAGGGCTTGCGTGGCGGGCGCAGATCCGATCTGCCACACGGGCACAAAACGCGGGTCTCGAACGTTCCAGCGCCGAACGGACTCGAACTCCGCTGCACAGCACGAGAACTTCATTGGACGACAGTGGTGACCCCACCGAGGAGTTGACGACAAGCATGGCGACCGACTACGACGCCCCGCGTCGCGGCGATGTCGAGGAACTGAACGAGGATTCAATCGAGGAACTGAAGGCGCGCCGTGCCGAGGCGCAGTCCGGTTCCATCGATGTGGACGAGACCGAGCTTGCCGAATCACTCGAACTGCCGGGTGCCGACCTTTCGAGCATGTCCGGCGAGGAACTGACGGTGCGGGTACTGCCCAAGCAGAGCGACGAGTTCACCTGCTCGGTCTGCTTCCTCGTACATCACCGCAGCAGGTTGGCCCGCGAGCGGAAGGGCCAGCTCATCTGCCGAGATTGCGCCTGACGCCGCCTACGCGACCGCGTGCTGGTCCTGAAGGAACGCGAAGACGTCGCGCATGGATCTGCACTCCGAGACCGTCGCGCCGTGGCGCGTGACTCGGTACAGGTACTCGCTCCCACCGGCACCGTCGTCGACAGTCCAGACGCAGAGTCCGTGGGGACCCTTCCAGAGGAGCCGTTGCATAACCCGAAGGTAGAGCGGCAGTGGTGCTGCGTTCAGTGGCCGAGGACCCGGCGCCCGGTGGGCCGAACGCACCGACTTGGGTGCCCTTCCGACCCGGGCCGTTTTGAAGACCGGCCCGGGCCGTCTTCATAGCCCGGCGCGCAGACCGCCCCCACCGTCCACGACGAGCGTCTGCCCGGTGATCCACGCGGCGTCCGCGGACGCCAGGAACGCCGCCGCCGCGCCGATGTCGCCCGGTAGGCCCAGCCGGCCCAGGGGATAGGCGGCCGCCGCGCCCGCCTCGTCCTTCTCGTAGAGCGCCGCGGCGAAGCGGGTCTTGACCACCGCGGGCGCGATCGCGTTCACCCGGACATGGGGGGCGAGCTCGGCCGCCAGCTGGATGGTCAGCCCGATCAGCGCCGCCTTGCTGACGCCGTAGTAGCCGATGCCCGGCGCGGGTGCCAGGCCGGCGACCGACGCGATGTTCACCACCGTGCCGGGCCGGCCGTTGCCGAGGCCCGCCGCGAGGGCGCGCCGCGTCCAGGAGAGCGCGGCGAGCACGTTGACGTCCATGATCTTGCGGGCGGCCGACTCGTCGAGCTCGGTCAGCGGGCCGAACGCCGGGTTGATGCCGGTGTTGTTGACCAGCACGTCCAGCCCGCCGAACTCACCGACGGCCGTGCTGACGGCCTCGTTCTGGTGGTCGGGGTTGTCAGCGGCCCCCGCGACCGAGATCGCGTTGGGCGCGCCGCCCAGCTCGTCGAGTGCCGCCGCCAGGCCCTCCGGCTTGCGGGCGGTGATGACGACCCGCGCACCTTCCTCGACGAGCCGCTTGGCCACCGCCAGGCCGATGCCCCGGCTGGCGCCGGTGACCAGCGCGACCTGCCCTGCGAAGCGTCGACCGTGCGGTGTGGAAGTCACCGACGGAACATAGCGCCCGACGTGGGACGTCGCGCTACCGAGTGCTCCGCACCGCCGTCACGAGCCGGTCGGGATGCCGGGTGCTCACTACCCAGTACGGGGTCGGGTCGTCCTCGTCGTCGAGCCAGACCTGCACCCCGGGGCCGATCCACGGCCGGATCGACACGAACGCGGCCGGATCTCCTTCCCGGCCGACCACCCGGCGCAGCGTGGGGCCGTCGAGCGCGACCGCCCCGCTGACGTACCGCAGGGGCAGGTGGGCGCCGCGGATCCGCAGCTCACCGCCGGCGACTTCGAGGCGGCTGTGGCCGAGCCACCACACCAGCACGATCGAGAGCGGGATCAGGATGCCGAACGGAATCCAGTCGGTGAGCCGGAGCCCGGCGATGTGGAACTCGGCAGCGAGCAGGCAGGCGACGCCCACCGCGATCGGGTACCACCACCAGGGCGTGCGCAGGGTCTCGCGGTACGCGACGGTTGCCGGCACGCGCGCCTCGCGGGCATCGCGCGGGTCGGTCCCGTCCCTGCCTGCGGTCACGATCAAGCCTCGCTTCACTCGGTTGATCGGCAGAGCCTGGACTCATTGTTCGCTCCGCAAGCGTCGCTCACGGTGTCGAGGGTAGCCTCGTGCATCGTGAGCGAGCGAAGCGAGCGAACAAATTCAGCGCAGGCTTCGCCGGCCGAACGAGCGCAGCGCGGCTCGGACGCGGAACCTGCACCTGACACGTCGCCGCCTCGGGTGCTCGTCCAGCGCATCGACTCCGACGTGCCACTGCCCGTGTACGCCCTGCCCGGCGATGCCGGCGCGGACATCGTCACCGCCGTCGACATCACGCTCGCGCCGGGTGAGCGCGCGGTGCTGCCCACCGGCCTCGCCATCGCGCTGCCTGAGGGGTTCGCGGCGTTCGTGCATCCGCGATCCGGCCTGGCCGGGCGCGCCGGTCTCGGCCTCGTCAACGCGCCGGGCACCATAGACTCCGGCTATCGCGGCGAGATCAAGGTGATAGTCATCAACCACGATCGCGTCCAGGCGCTGCATCTGGCGCGCGGCGAGCGCGTCGCGCAGCTCGTGGTGCAGCGCGTGGAGCGCGTCGAGTTCCTCGAGGTGCCCGATCTCCCCGGCACGCGACGCGGCGTCAGTGGCCACGGTTCGACCGGGGGCGCCGCCGTCCTGGGAACGAGATCGCTCCAGGACATAGAGGGAGGACGGAAGTAGTGCCCGGACGACGAAAGCAGCGGCGGACGGACCGCTCGAAACTCGACGCGACGCCGCCGTGGGAAATGCGGGAGCGCGAGGAGCTGGCCACCACCACCGGGCCCTACGACGAACGCGACGCCCCTGAGGACGAACTCACCCGCATCGACCTGGGCGCGCTGCGCGTCCCGGCCGGCCAGGGCTACGACGTCCGGGTGGACCTCAACGAGGCGCAGCAGGTCATTGCGGCGACGCTGGCCGCCCCGGACGGAACCCTGCAGCTCGGCGTGTTCGCCGCCCCGCGCAACGAGGGGATCTGGGACGAGGTCCGGGCCGAGATCGCCGAGTCCCTCAACGCGCAGCGCAGGGGGTCCGCGACCGAGACGGAGGGCCCGTTCGGCACGGAGCTGCGCGCCAGCCTGCCCGCCGACAGCGGCAAGGGGACCGTGCCGGTCCGGTTCATCGGCGTCGACGGGCCGCGCTGGTTCCTGCGCGGCCTGCTCGCCGGCCCGGTGGCCGGCGACCCGGTCAAGGCGAAGACCTTCGAGGACGCGTTCCGGCGCTGTGTCGTCGTGCGCGGCAGCGCGCCGCTTCCGGTCCGCGAGCCGGTGCCGTTGCAGCTGCCCGGCGACGTCGAAGTGCCGACCGCCGAATGACCGGCGCTGACATACGCTGGATGTCGTGAGCGAGGTTTGGGTGAGCGACGCTTGCGGAGCGAACCGGGTACCCAGGCTCCGCCGATCAACCGAGCGAAGCGAGGTTTGGGTGAGCGACGCTTGCGGAGCGAACCGGGGTACCCAGGCTCCGCCGATCAACCGAGCGAAGCGAGGTTGATCGTGGGTAAACGTCCGTCCCTGCTGCACCGCCTGACGGCGAGTGCCTCGTCCTTCGACGCCGAGGAGCTGCGCGAGGAGGTCGAGCAACGGGCCTGCGTGCCGGTCGGTGACCTGCGCCTGGGCAGCCGCGTTCAAGTCGTCGGTCGGCTGCGCGCCGTCGTCTACACCCCGAGTGAGACGGTGCCGACGTTGCAGGCAGAGCTGTTCGACGGCTCGGACTCGATGGATCTCGTGTGGCTCGGCCGGCGCCGGATTGCCGGCCTCGAGCCTGGCCGGCGGGTGGTGGCACGCGGCCGGGTCGGCGTGCACAACGGACACAAGGCCATCTACAACCCTTGGTACGAGCTCCTCCAGTCGAGCACATGACCGACCCGGCAGAGCAGGCCGAAGACAGCGCGATCGACATCCGCGAGACCTTCCGGCAGCAGTTGATCACCGGCATCGGCGGCTGGTCCGGAGCGCTGATCACCGCGATCCCCACGGCGGTGTTCATCGTCGTCAACATCGCGGCGTCCCTGCGCGTCGCGATCACGGCCGCGATCGGTTCGGCGCTGCTGCTCACCGCCTACCGGGTAGCGCGCAAGCAGTCGATCCAGCAGGCGATGTCCGGACTGTTCGGCGTCCTCGTGGCGGCGGTCATCGCGGCCCGGACGGGTGAGGCACGCGGGTACTTCCTGTTCGGGATCTGGACGAGCTTCGCCTACGCGGTTCCGTTCGGGGCGTCGGTCGTGGTGCGCCGGCCGCTGGTGGGCGTGCTGTGGGAGTTCCTCGACCCGACACCGGCCGGGGAGGACGACCCGCCGTGGCACAAGCGCCGATCGCTGCTGCGGGCCTACACGTGGGCGACGCTGGCTGCGACCGCGGTGTTCCTGTCCCGCGGCATCGTCCAGGCGACGCTCTATCACCGCAACGCCACCGGGTGGCTGGCGTTCGCGCGGATCGCGATGAGCTACCCGCTGTTCATCGCGGCGGTGGGCTTCAGCTTCCTCGTCGTCGGGCGGGCCCGCCGGCGGCTGGCACCGTCAGCCGGGCAGCACGGCGCGGCGTAGCGGCTCTTCCGCTTCCGGCGAGGCGACGAACAGCAGCTCGTCACCGGCCTCCAGCGGCTCCTCGGGCGTCGGGCTGATCACCCGCCGGCCGCGGACGATGCCGACAAGGGTCGAGTCCTTCGGCAGCCGCAGGTCCCGGACCGGACTCCCGGCGCAGGGCGCGTTGTCGGGCAGCGTGAGCTCGACGAGGTTCGCCTGACCTTCCCGCACGCCGAACAGCCGGACGATGTCGCCTACCTCGACGGCCTCCTCGACCAGCGAGGCAAGCACCCGCGGGGTCGACACGGCGACGTCGACGCCCCACGCGTCGGTGAACAGCCACTCGTTGGCGGGATGGTTGATGCGCGCCACGACGCGCTTGACCGCGAACTCCGTCTTCGCCAGCAGCGCCACCACGAGGTTGGCCTTGTCGTCGCCGGTCGCGCCCACGACCACGTCGCAGTCCTCGAGCTTCGCCTTCTCCAGGTTCGCGACCTCGCACGCGTCACCGAGCAGCCAGCTCGCACCCTTGATGCGTTCCGGCTGCACCTTGCCCGGCTCCTTGTCGATCATGAGCACTTCGTGCTTCTTCTCGAGGAGCTCGCGGGCGATGGAGCGCCCGACCGCGCCGGCGCCGGCGATGGCCACTCTCATTTCAGACCACCCTCCGGCGGCCGCGCAGCGGCGGCGTGCAGGGTGGCCCGCCGGTCGTCGGTCGCGAGCACGTGCAGGGTGTCGCCGGACTGGATCAGCGTCGACGGCACCGGGAGCTGACCGGACCCGAACCGGGTGAACAGCGCCGCGCGAGTGGCCGTGGCTGCCTCGAAGTCGGCGATCGACCGGCCGATCCAGCCCTCGTGCGGGCTGACGGCGACCAGCGCGACGGCGCCGGAGGGGTCGCGCCAGGCCTCGGCCGTCGTCTCGCCCAGCACCGACTTGAGCAGCCGGGCGGCCGTCCACGGGACGGTCGCGACGGTGGGGATGCCGAGGCGCTCGTAGACCTCGGCACGCTTCGGGTCGTAGATGCGCGCGACCACGCGCTGTACGCCGAACGTCTCGCGGGCGACGCGCGCGGAGATGATGTTCGAGTTGTCGCCGCTGCTGACCGCGGCGAACGCGCCGGCCTGCTCGATGCCCGCCTCGATAAGGGTCTCTCGGTCGAAGCCGATGCCGGTGACCTGGTTGCCGGGGAAGTTGTCACCGAGCCGGCGGAACGCGAGCCCGTCCTGGTCGATGACCGACACGGTGTGGTCGAGCGGTGCCAGCTGGAGTGCGAGCGAGGAGCCCACCCGACCGCATCCCATGATGACGATGTGCACGGCCCGGATAGTACGGGGCCCGGGCCCGGCAGCGGGCACCGCAGTACCGTTCCGCTCGTGGCTTTATTAACGCGGGTCGTGAAGCGCGTGATCATCGGCCGGCCCGTCTCGTCCGAGCACGCGTCGCACACCCTGCTGCCGAAGCGTCTGGCCCTGCCGATCTTCGCGAGCGACCCGCTCTCGAGCGTCGCCTACGCCACGCAGGAGATCCTTCTGGTGCTTACGCTCGGCGGCACCGCCTTCCTCTACCTTGCCCCGTGGATCGCGGGTGCGGTCGTCGTGCTGCTGACGGCGGTCGTCCTCTCGTACCGGCAGCTGGTGCGCGCGTACCCGACCGGTGGGGGCGACTACGAGGTGGCGTCGACGAACATCGGCCGCTCGGCCGGCGTGGTCGTGGCGAGCGCGCTGCTGGTCGATTACGTCATGACGGTGGCGGTGTCGGTGTCATCCGGCGTCGACAACATCATCTCGGCGGCGCCGTCGTTGCACCCGCAGCGGGTGGTGCTCGCGGTCGGGTTCGTGGCGGTCCTCGCTGCCATCAACCTGCGGGGCGTGCGGGAGGCGGGGCTCGCGTTCGCCACGCCCACCTACCTGTTCACGGCCGGCGTGTTCCTCATGATCACCACGGGGCTGATCCGGGTCGCCGTCGGCGACCGGCCGGTCGCCGAGAGCGCGCAGTACGGCGTGAAGGTCACGTCCGGGTACGGGTCGCTCGGGTTGCTGGCGCTGATCTTCCTGACGCTGCGTGCGTTCTCCTCCGGCTGTACCGCGCTCACCGGCGTCGAGGCGATCGCCAACGGCGTGCCGGCCTTCAAGGAGCCGAAGGCGCGCAACGCCCAGAAGACGCTCGTGATCATGGGCACGCTGTCCATCACGATGTTCATCGGCGTCACGGCGCTCGCGCTCATCTCCAAAGTGCACATCACCAGCGACGCGTGCGACCTCACGGGGTTTGCCGACTGCAACGGCGCACCGCAGCGCACGGTGATCGCGCAGGTCGCGAGCTCGGTCTTCGGCGGGCCGCACTCGGTCGGCTTCTTCTACCTGCAGGCGACGACGGCGCTGATCCTGGTGCTGGCCGCGAACACCGCGTTCAACGGCTTCCCGCTGCTGGGCTCGATCCTGGCGCGCGACAAGAACCTCCCGGCGCAGCTGAACAACCGTGGTGACCGGCTCGCCTACAGCAACGGCATCGTCATGCTCGCGGTCGTGGCAGGGTCGCTGATCGCGATCTACAAGGCCGACACCACCAGGTTGATCCAGCTGTACATCATCGGCGTGTTCACGTCCTTCACGCTTGGTCAGTCCGGCATGGTGCGGCACTGGAACCGGTTGATCCGGTCCGAGCCGGAGGCCAAGGAGCGTGCCCGGATCCGGCGCTCGCGCGCGATCAACGCGTTCGGGGCGAGCTTCACGGGACTCGTCCTGATCATCGTGATCGTCACGAAGTTCACGAAGGGCGCCTACCTCGTCCTGATTGCGATGCCGATCCTGTACGCGCTGATGCGCGGCATCAACAAGCACTACACGCGGGTGGCCCTCGAGCTGGCGACCGAGGACACGGGGCTGGTCCTGCCGGCCCGCAACCACGTGATCGTCCTGGTGTCGAAGGTCCACAAGCCGGCCTTGCGGGCCCTCGCCTTCGCCAAGGCGACCCGGCCGGACACCCTGACCGCGCTCACCGTCAACGTGGAGGACGAGGCCACCCGGGCGCTGCAGGTCGAATGGGAGCGCCACGACCTGCCGGTACCACTGACGATCCTCGAGTCCCCGTATCGCGAGGTGAGCCGGCCGCTGATCGACTACATCAAGAAGCTGCGCACCGACCGCCCGCGCGACCTGGTCACCGTGTTCGTCCCGGAGTACGTCGTCGGGCACTGGTGGGAGCACCTGCTGCACAACCAGCAGGCGTTCCGGCTCAAGACCCGGCTGCTGTTCCAACCCGGGGTCATGGTCACGAGCGTGCCGTGGCAGCTGGCGTCGAGCGTCGACCGCGCCCAGCGCCCGCTGCGGCCGGACGGCCCGAACGTCCCACCGACGCCGCCGTCCCCGAACGAGGTGCCGGTCGGGAGTGGGTGACAGGCCCGGCCCGCTCGACGGGGCGGTGCTCGAACTGGACGTCGGCGCACCGGCGCACGGTGGCAGCTGCGTCGCGCGCCACGATGGCCGGGTGGTGTTCGTCCGGCACGCGCTGCCGGGCGAGCGGGTGCGGGCCCGGGTCACCGAGGACCGCGGTGGCGGCTTCTGCCGGGCCGACGCCGTCGAGATCCTGAGCGGCGCGCCGGACCGCGTCGCGCCGCCGTGCCCGTACGCCGGGCCCGGGAGGTGCGGCGGCTGCGACTGGCAGCACGCGAGTGGACAGGCCCAACGCGCGATCAAGGCCACGGTGATCCGCGAGCAGTTTGCGCGCGTTGCCGGTCTCGACCTGGGCGAGCTGTTGTCCGGGGTCGAGGAGCTGCCGGGCGGGCTGCTGGGCTGGCGTACCCGGATCGGTTACGCGGTCGATCCGGCGGGTCGTCCGGGGCTGCATCGGCACCGTTCTGCCGAGATCGAACACGTCGACCGGTGCCTGCTCGGGGCGCACGGGGTCGGCGACACGGCCGCACTGGCCGCTCGCTGGCCCGGGTATACCGGGATCGAGGCCGCACGGGGGGCCGACGGCGAGGCGGCGCTGCTCGGGCACCGGCCCGGGGCAGGACGGCAGGCCCGCGGCCGACGCCCGCCGGATCGGGTGACGTCGCTCGCGGGGCCGGCGGTCCTGCACCACGAGGTTCGCGGCCGGGCGTTCGGTGTCTCGGCCGGCGGGTTCTGGCAGGTGCATCCCGCGGCGCCGGCCGTGTTCGCGCAGGCATTGCTCGACGGGGTGCGCCCCGCACCGGGGGAGCGGGTGCTCGATCTCTACGCCGGCGCCGGGGCGTTGACCGCTGCCCTGGCGGAGGTCGTCGGGCCGGCGGGCGAGGTGGTCGGCATCGAAGCATCCACACGCGCCGTCGAGGACGCCCGGGCGAATCTCGCCGACCTGCCGTGGGCGACGGTGCGCCGCGGGCGAGTCACCGCCGCCGAACTGGCATCGCCTGGGCGCCGACCGGACATCGTCGTGCTCGATCCGCCGCGGGCCGGCGCCGGGCGTGAGGTGCTGCGTGCCATCCTCGGGCTGCGCCCCCGCACCGTCGGGTACGTGTCGTGCGATCCGGCGACGCTGGCCCGGGACGTCGCGGTCGCCCGCGAATCGGGCTGGCGGCTGGGGACGGTCCGCGCATTCGACGCATTCCCGATGACACATCACATCGAGTGCGTCGCGACCCTGTACCCGGACAACCCGGCTACTGCGCCGTAACATCATCCCCATGCCTCGGGTCCTTGATCGGGTCGGCTCGCCCGCCGACCTGCGCACGCTCAGCAGCGACGACCTCGCCACCCTGGCCACCGAGATCCGCGACGTCGTGGTGAACACCGTCGCGCGCACCGGCGGGCACCTCGGCCCGAACCTCGGCATCGTCGAGCTGACGATCGCGTTGCACCGGGTGTTCGACTCGCCGTCCGAGCCGATCCTGTTCGACGTCGGGCACCAGGCCTACGTCCACAAGCTGCTCACCGGGCGAGCCGCGCAGATGCCTACGCTGCGCCAAGGGGGCGGGCTGTCCGGGTATCCGAACCGTGCCGAGAGCCCGCACGACTGGATCGAGAACTCGCACGCGTCGACCGCGCTGTCCTACGCGGACGGACTGGCCAAGGCCTACGCCGTGCGCGGCGAGCGGCGGCCGGTCGTCGCGGTCGTCGGCGACGGCGCGCTCACCGGCGGCATGTGCTGGGAAGCGCTGAACAACATCGCCGCGTCCGACCGTCCGGTGATCATCGTCGTCAACGACAACGGCCGCTCCTACTCGCCGACGACCGGTGGGCTCGCCGAGCACCTGGCCGGGCTGCGGCTGCGGCCCGGCTACGAGCGCGTGCTGGGCCAGGTCAAGGGCGCGCTGGGGCGCACTCCGGTCGTCGGCCAGCCCATCTACGACGCGTTGCACGGCGTGAAGCGCGGGATCAAGGACATGCTGCAGCCGCAGGGCATGTTCGAGGACCTCGGCCTGAAGTACTTCGGGCCCGTCGACGGGCACGACATCGCCGCCGTCGAGTACGCCCTGCGCCTGGCCCGTGGCTTCGGCGGGCCGGTGATCGTCCACTGCGTCACCCGCAAGGGCTACGGCTACCCGCCGGCCGAGAACGACGAGGCCGACCAGATGCACCAGTCGGGTGGCTTCGACCCGGCAACCGGCGTGGCGCCGCCGACCGGCGGGAAGAGCTGGACGAAGGTGTTCGGCGAGGAGCTCGTCGCGTTGGGTGAGGAACGCGACGACATCGTCGCGATCACCGCGGCGATGTGCGACCCCACCGGCCTCGGCACGTTCCGCCGCCGGTTCCCGGACCGCTGCTACGACGTGGGCATCGCCGAGCAGCACGCCGTCGCATCGGCCGCCGGGCTCGCCTTCGGCGGACTGCACCCGGTCGTGGCGATCTACGCGACGTTCCTCAACCGCGCCTTCGACCAACTGCTCATGGACGTCGCACTGCACCGGCTGCCGGTCACCTTCGTCCTCGACCGGGCCGGGATCACCGGCTCCGACGGCCCCAGCCACAACGGCATGTGGGATCTCGCCCTGCTCGGCATGGTGCCGGGGCTGCGCATCGCCGCGCCGCGCGACGAGCCCTCGCTGCGCGAGTTGCTGCGCGAAGCGGTCGCCGTCGGCGACGGACCGACGGTCCTGCGCTACCCGAAGACCCCGCTCGGCGCCGACCTGCCTGCGCTGCGGCGGGTCGGCGACGTGGACGTGCTGGCCGAGCCCGACCCGGACTCCGCCGTCGACGTGCTGCTCGTCGCCGTCGGCTCGATGGCTGCCGATGTCCTCGACTCGGCGGTCGCGGTGCGGCGCGCGGGCTACCGGGCGCGGGTCGTCGCGCCACGCTGGGTGACCCCGATCGACCCGGCGATCCTCGCCCTTGCCGACCGCGCAGGCCTCGTCGTCACGGTCGAGGACGGGGTCGTGACGGGCGGCGTGGGCTCGCGAATCGCGCAGACATTGCGGGAAACGGGGCGTGACGTTCCCACACGCGAGATCGGCATACCGGTACGGTTCCTCGAGCACGGCAATGTGGCGGGTGTGCGCGCATCCGTCGGGCTCACCGTCCAGGACATCGGGCGGCGCATCGTCGAATGGTCGGCAACGGTGTCGCCCAACGGTGGGACCGACGGTGCCGCGGGCGATGAAACGGTCGCGGGGCGGGCAGGCGAGTTCGGCGGAAACTGACGGAGGCAGAGGATGCGGATCCTCGTCGTAGAGGACGAAGTGCAGCTTGCGGAAGCAGTGGCCCGTGGCCTGCGCCGAGAAGGCATGGCCGTAGACGTCGCGACCGACGGGGACGAGGGGTACCGCAAGGCGGCCCTCACCCGATACGACGTCGTCGTGCTGGACCGCGACCTGCCCGGCATGTCGGGCGACGAGATCTGTCGCCGGCTGACGGACGAGGGCGTCCTGACCAGGGTCATGATGCTGACCGCCAGCGGCACTGTCGAGGACAAGGTGACCGGCCTCGCGCTGGGCGCCGACGACTACCTCGCGAAGCCGTTCGCGTTCGCGGAGCTGGTCGCGCGGGTACGCGCGCTCGGCCGGCGCACCACTCCGGCCGCGCCGCCCGTCCTCACGGCCGGCGACATCGAGCTCGACTCCGCCAAGCGCACCGTGGCTCGCTCCGGCGAGCTGGTCGACCTCACCCGCAAGGAGTTCGGCGTCCTCGAGACGCTGCTCACTGCGCAAGGCGCGGTGGTCAGCAGCGAGGAGCTGCTGGACCGGGTGTGGGACGAGAACGCCGACCCGTTCACGACGACCGTTCGGGTCACGATGATGACGCTGCGCCGCAAGCTCGGTGAGCCGCCGATCATCGACACCGTGGTGGGCTCCGGGTATCGGATCGACCCGGCTGCGCTCGGTGGGCCGAACGAAGGAGCCGGGACGGCCCCGTGAGGTTCTTCCGCCCAACGCTGCGGGTGCGTATGGCGTTGCTGTACGGCGGACTTGTCCTCTTGGTGGGCGTGTCCCTCCTGTTCACGTGCGTCATCCTCATCGAACGCGCGATCGCCAAGGCCCCCCTCTACGAGCTCAAGAACGGCGCGAAGGTCGTCAACAGCCGGGGCAAGCAGATCCCGTTCGACGTCGAGGGGGCGACCCGCAAGGCGCAGGACAGCGCGGTGCACTACCTGTACACCACGGGTTCGCTGTACTTCGCGATCATCGTGGTCATCGGGGCCACGGGTGGCTACCTGCTGGCCAAGCAGGCGCTGCGGCCGATCGCGCGGCTGACCCAGACGGCGCAGGCGCTCTCGACCGAGACTCTCGACCAGCGGATCAACCTGGGTGGCCCGGACGACGAGTTGCGCGAACTGGCCGACACCTTCGACGACATGCTCGCCCGCCTCGACCAGGCCTTCGACAGCCAGCGGCTGTTCGTCGCCAACGCCAGCCACGAGCTGCGCACCCCGCTCTCGGTCATCCGCACCGAGCTGGAGGTGACGCTCAGCGACCCGGACGCCAATCCGGAGGAGTTGCGCCGGATGGGGTCCGTCGTGGCCAGCGCCGCCGAACGCGCGCAGCGGCTGGTGACCTCACTGCTGACCCTCGCCCGGCTGCAGGCCGTCGGCGGCGGTGAGCTCGAGGTCACCGAGCCCGTCGACCTCTCCGGGTTGGTGCCCGGCGCACTGCACGCGGTCGCGGCCGAGGCCGAGGAGAAGGGCGTCCGCATCGAGACGGAGATCGAGGAGGCCGTCACGATCGGTGATCCGCGGCTGCTCGAGCGGCTGATCGGAAACCTGGTGGAGAACGCGATCCGGCACAACGTGCCCAACGGCTGGCTGCGGATCACGACGGGGCAGACCAACGACAAGGTGTGGCTGCACGTCGCCAATGGCGGCACGGTCATCCCGGGCGGCGACGTCGACCGGCTCTTCGAGCCTTTTCGCCGCGGCGGAGGGCTGGTTCGCACCGCGACGAAGGGCGCCGGTCTCGGACTGGCGATCGTCCGGCTGATCGTCGAGGCGCACCACGGCCGGTTGCAGGCCGCGGCCCCGCCGTTCGGCGGCCTCGCGGTCCGCGTCGAGCTGCCGCGGGAGCGGCGCCGCCCAGCGCCGCTCCCGCGTGCCGCAGCTACGGCAGGTAGTAGTTCGGGTTCGGGAGCTTGAACGTCTTGTTCGCGTAGCCGCCGGTCAGATCGCTGTACTGGTCACCGAAGTTGGCGACGATGTCGTAACCGAGCGACTCGATGTGCTGACGGGTCTGCGACTTGTACTGGATCGTCGAGCACGGGCTGCAGGTCAGCCAGGTGTCGACGCCGCCGACGTCCTTGAGGAAGACCCGCTCGCTCGGGGCGTCGTAGCCCTCGCTGGTCAGGTTCGCGAGGGTGCCGGCACGCTGCGACTCCGGACGTCCGGTCAGGAAGAACACGGTGTAGCCCTCAGCTTCGGCATCTGAGGCGAGCTGGGCCATGCTCGGTGCCGCCGGGAAGACGCACGAGCCGACGCCGTCAGGAGCGGGGAGGCAGGCGTTCACGAAGGCCTTGTTGGTATCGGGGTTGTAGGCCCAGTTGCTGTAGATCTCGTAGTTGTAAGTGGTCAGCGTCGTGTCGTCGACGTCGAACACCACCGCCGGCATGTTCGAGCCCGACCGGGCGTGCCCGCGGTGGTGCGGGTGGCGGAGGTATCGCTCGGCACCGTGGGCGATGCCGGCCATCTCCTGGGCGTACGGACCGGTCGGCGAGAAGGTGTGCAGGATCTTGTCGCCGCCGTCGATGCTGTTGGGGACCGGGTCGACCGCTGTGGTGACCGTGTCGCCGTAGTAGGCCTTGATCGCACTCTCGACCTGGCCGAGGTTCTGGATCTGGTCCGCGCTGGTGGGGACGGCGGGCGGTGGCGGCACGGCACGGGCGGCGGAGTCGTGGGCGTTGGCCGAACCGGATGCGACGAACGCAAACGCGCCGAGTGCGGTGACTGCCAAGGCGACGGACGGGATGTGTGGCCTGCGCAGCTTGGGGCGGAGTCGGGTCATCGAGACCTGCCTTTCGAGGTCCGAGGGGTGGGATGCATACACCCTTCCCGACGAATCGCCCGCCGCCAAGAGGGCCGCGGACTGTTGCCCGTGGTTCAGGGCTGCAGCGCCGCGGCAAGCGCGGCGGCGGTATTCGCCACCTGCCACGGACGGGCGCCGAGTTCGACGAGCCGGGCGCGCACCGCGTCCTCGTCCGCCGGTTCCGGCGGTGCCCAGCACAGCCGGCGGACCACGTCGGAAGCGAGCAGATTCTGGGCGAGCACGACGTGTTGGTCGGCGAGCTGGTTGATGGCCTCGCGCGCGGCGGCCAGCCGGGCGGCTGCGGCGGGGTCCCGATCGCGCCACCGCGAGGTGGCCGGCATGCCGTCCCCGCCGCCGCCGGTGAGCGGCGGTAGCTCGTGGTCGTCGAGCGCGCGGGCCGCCTCGAGCGCGCCGAACCAGCGGTCGAGCCGGCGCCGCTGGCGCGGACCGCCGAAGATCGCGAGCTCGGCGAGATCGCGCGGTCGGGCCGGGTCGACGCGCGCGGCCTCGACGATGGCCGAATCCGGAAGCACCCGGCCGGGTGCGATGTCGCGATCGGCGGCGTACTCGTCCCGGGCGGTCCACAGCGCCCGCGCGGCCGCCAGCTGCCGGCGGCTGCGCAGCTTGTGGATGCCCGACGTCCGCCGCCAGGGATCCGCCCGCGGCGCCGGGGGACCGGCGAGCCGGACCGCCTCGAACTCCTGCTCGGCCCAAT
This sequence comes from uncultured Actinomycetota bacterium, assembly GCA_963797455.1. Taxonomy (GTDB): domain Bacteria; phylum Actinomycetota; class Actinomycetes; order Mycobacteriales; family Jatrophihabitantaceae; genus Jatrophihabitans. The sequence continues at coordinate 100,549 of CAWCPK010000008.1, forward strand.
CCGTCTTACCGGCCCGGGCGAGGTCGTCGGCCAGGACGTCGCGCAGCTCGACGAGCAGCTCGACGTCGAGCGCCGCGTAGGCCAGCCAGTCGTACTGCAGCGGCCGGGTCGACCAGTCGACCGCCGAGTGCCCCTTCTCGAGCCCGACGCCGAGGTGCCGCTCGACCATCGTCCCGAGCGCGACCCGCTCGTCGCCGAGCAGCCGGCCGGCGAGCTCGGTGTCGAACAGCCGCGCCGGCCGCATGCCGAGCTCGGCGAGGCACGGGAGGTCCTGTCCGGCGGCATGCAGAATCCACTCCGCCTCGCCGATCGCGGTGTTGACCGCAGTGAGGTCCGGCAACGCGATCGGGTCGATCAAGCCGGTGCCGACCCCGGCCCTGCGCAGCTGCACGAGGTAGGCCCGCTGGCTGTACCGGTAGCCGGAGGCCCGTTCGGCGTCGAGCGCGACCGGACCGTGGCCGGCGCCCAGGGCAGCGACCAGCCGCGCGAGCCGGGCGGGCTCGGTGAGCGGCTGCGGCACTCCGTCCCGTGGCTCGCGCAACACCGCGACGGCCGGCAACTCCACCGAGTCGGCGTCGTCCGGCGCGTCGGCCACGTCAGTTGGGTGAGAGGGCGGTGACGCCCTCGGGCGGTAGGCCGGCGGCCGTGCAGAGCAGGTCGACGAAGGCGAGCAGGTGCGGGGCGAGGTCGGCGCTGTCTGCGGTCCACGACGCGCGCAGCTCGATCGAGACCGAGGTTCGCGGGCCGTGCAGGTCGCCGAAGCGCGTCGACGTCGTCTGGGTGACGGTGCCGCCCGCGGCCCGGTAGGCCGCGGCCCGTTCGTCGAGTGAGTCGGTCAGCCAGCTCCAACCGACGGCCGGCAGCATCGGGTCGACGCCCATCTCGTCGTCGAGCTCGGCGGACGCGTACGCGACGAGGCGCAGCACGCCGTCCCAGGCCTCGTGACCGTCCGGGTCGTGCAGCAGCACGAGCCGGCCGGTGGCGAGATCCCTGCCGTCGGCGTCGATGATCTCCGCGCTGACCGCGTAGCTGAACGGCGCGAGCCGCTGCGGCGGGCGCAACGGCTCGACGCGCACCTCCGGCCGCACCCGCGCGCCGGTCAGGTTGTCGACGGCGAGCTGGAAGATCTGCGGGGGAGGGACAGCAGGCGTCTCGGTATCGGCAGGGGGCGGGCCGTCTCCCTCGGACACCGTCGTCACCGTCATGCGGCAGACCGGGCGCGCGTGGACGCCGCCCTCGTGGGCCCGAGCGTCGCGAACAGTGGGGCGTCGAGCAGCAGCGCGGTGCCACACTCGACGCACGCGCGGTCGGGGCACTCGTCGCCGTGACCGTCCCGACAGGGCGGCGTCTCGGCGAGGCGCTCGCGCGCACAGGTCGGGCAGTAGAGAGGCAACAGCACGTCGCTCAAGGCAGACTCCCTTCCGTCGAGCGGCTGGAAAACCGGCGAACGACGCGTCCAACTTGGCACGTGTGGCGGTCATTCGTCATCAGGCGCGCCGAACAGGCGTGCGACGATGACCTCGTGGCAAGCCCCGCTGAGTCCCTGCTCGTCCGTGCCGCCACCGGCCGTCCGGGCACGCGTCCGCCGGTGTGGTTCATGCGGCAGGCCGGCCGCTCGCTGCCCGAGTACCGGGCGCTGCGGGTCGGCACCGCCATGCTCGACGCGTGCCGCGATCCGGACCTGGTCACCGAGATCACCTTGCAGCCGGTGCGCCGGCACGGGGTCGACGCCGCGATCCTGTTCTCCGACATCGTGCTCCCGCTCGCGGCGATCGGCGTCGGGATCGACATCGTTTCGGGGGTCGGGCCCGTCGTCGACAAGCCGATCGCCGACGCCGCGGACGTCGACCGGCTCCGACCGCTCGACGCCGAGGACGTCCCGTACGTCACCGCAGCGGTGCGTGAGCTCGTCGGCGAACTCGGACCGACGCCGCTCATCGGGTTCGCGGGCGCACCGTTCACCCTCGCCAGCTACCTCGTCGAGGGCGGCCCGTCACGCGATCACGCGCGGACGAAGGCACTCATGCACGGGCATCCCGAGCTGTGGCACGCCCTGCTCGCGCGGCTGGCCGTCATCGCGGCGGAGTTCCTTCGGGTGCAGATCGAGGCGGGCGCGTCCGCGGTACAGCTGTTCGACTCGTGGGCCGGGTCGCTGTCGCTCGCCGACTACACCGAGTTCGTCCTGCCGCACAGCAGGGCGGTGCTCCGGCCGCTCGCCGGGGGAGTCCCGCGCATCCACTTCGGGGTCGGCACCGGCGAGCTGCTGGCGGCCATGCGCGGGGCCGGTGCGGACGTGGTCGGCGTCGACTGGCGGGTGCCGCTCGACGAGGCCGCCCGCCGGTTGGGTCCGGGCGCGGTGGTGCAGGGCAACCTCGATCCGGCCCTGCTCGGCGCGGACTGGCCGGTGATCGAAGCGGCGGTCGGCCGAATCATCGCCGAGGGACGCGTGGCGGCGGGGCACGTCTTCAACCTCGGGCACGGCGTGCCGCCGCACACGGACCCGGACGTGCTGACCCGCATCGTCGACCTCGTAAAGTCGATTGGATGATCAAGCTGGTCGTCGTCGGGGGCGGCATCTCGGGATTGGCGGCAGCGTGGTTCGCGGCCGAGGCAGGCTATGACGTGACCGTCCTGGAGGCGTCCGGACAGCTCGGCGGCAAGCTGCGCACCGACGACGTGGCCGGCGTCCAGATCGACGTCGGCGCCGAGGCGCTGCTCACCGCGCGGCCCGAGGGCACCGGCCTGATCAGTGCGGTCGGGCTGGACGACGAGCGGATCATGCCGAAGACGACCGCGGCGCAGGTGCGCGCGGGCGGGAGCAACCATCCGCTGCCGGCGAAGACGATGTTCGGCATCCCGTCCTCGGTCGACTCGGTTCGCGACTCGGGGATCCTGAGCGCTGCGGGTCTCGCTGCGCTGGCCGCCGAGCCGGCGCTGGAGCCGCTGCCACCGTTGTCCGGTGACATCTCGGTCGGGCGGCTGGTTCGCGATCGGATGGGCGACGAGGTGCTCGACCGGCTGGTCGAGCCGCTGCTCGGCGGGGTGTACGCGGGGCGCGCCGACGACCTCTCGCTGCGGGCCACCATGGGCGCGCTCGCGACGCGGCTCGAGGCGGGCGGCTCGCTGACCGCCGCCGTGCACGCCATGACCGGCAGCGGTGCCCCTGCGCGTTCCGGCGGCCCGATCTTCACCACGCTGCGCGGCGGGCTGGGCCGGCTGTCCGATGCCCTCGCGTCAGCCGGCCGGTTCGCCGCCCGGACCGGCGTGACGGTGCGCGACATTCGCCGCACGCCTATCGGCTTCGACCTGGACTGCGCGAGCGGCGCCACGACTGACGTCCTGCATGTCGACGCGGTGATCGTCGCCACGCCCGCGGCCAAAGCGGGCCGGTTGCTCGAGTCAGTGGCACCGCCCGCCGCCGCGGAGCTGTCCGGCATCGAGTCGGCGAGCATGGCCATCGTCTCGTTCGCCTTCGGCGGCGTGACGCCCCCGGAGGGCAGCGGGCTGCTCGTCGGGTCGGGCGAGCGGCTCGCGACCAAGGCCATCACGCTCACCTCCCAGAAGTGGCCGCTCGACTCCGGCGGGCTCACGATGTTGCGAGCCTCCGTCGGCCGCGTCGGCGAGCACGCCGCCCTGCAGCTCGAGGACGCCGAGCTGATCGCGCTCGTGCTGCGGGAGCTTCAGCCGCTGATCGGCATCGACGCACAGCCGGTGGACACCCGCGTCACCCGGTGGGGCGGCGGGTTGCCGCAGTACGCCGTCGGGCACGTCGACCGGGTTGCCCGGGTGCGCGAATCGATCGCCACCGTGCCCGGCCTCGCGGTGTGCGGCGCCGCGTTCGACGGCATCGGCATCCCGGCGTGCATCGGCAGCGCCCGCGCCGCCGTGGACCGGCTGAGCGCGTCCCTGCCCGTACCGGGAGAATGACGCCATGGTCGACGGGAAGATGGCACGCGAGATCAACGATGTCATCCGGTACACCGCGTGGTCGGTGTTCCGTGTGGCACGACCGCTGGGCGAGATCGATCGGCAACCGCTCGCCGGCGAGGTCACGGAATTGTTCGAGCAGCTCGCCGCCAAGGACGTCGTCGTGCGTGGCACATACGACGTGTCCGCGCTGCGGGCCGACGCCGACCTGATGGTGTGGTGGCACGCGCCCACCGCCGACGCGCTGCAGGAGGCGTACTCCAGGCTGCGCCGCACCCGGCTGGGCGGGCACCTGGACCCGGTGTGGTCGAACATGGCGCTGCACCGTCCGGCCGAGTTCAACAAGAGCCACGTGCCGGCGTTCCTCGCCGAGGAGGAGCCGCGCGCCTACGTCTGTGTCTATCCGTTCGTCCGTTCCTACGACTGGTATCTCCTGCCCGACCCCGAACGGCGCGCGCTGTTGGCCGAGCACGGCCAGCTGGCGCGCGAGTACCCGGACGTCCGGGCCAACACGGTTGCGTCCTTCGCCCTCGGCGACTACGAGTGGTTGCTGGCCTTCGAGGCGGACGAGCTGCATCGCATCGTCGACTTGATGCGGCACCTGCGCGGCTCCGAGACGCGCCGGCACGTGCGGCTCGAGGTGCCGTTCTACACCGGCCGGCGCCGCTCGGTGGCGGAGTTGCTGGACGCGCTGCCCTGACCCGGTGAGCGCCTGCGTCCACAACCCGTTCTGGACGATGGCGAAGCCCTTCGCCGCCGCGGGTATCGCGGCGCCCGACCCGGCGACGCGTTGCCGCGGCGTGACCGGCTGAGCGCCGGAGTCGCCCGACCTCTACCCTCGCTGCGTGGCCGCGGCTCCCGTTCTGCTCGGCGTCGCCGGCGCGGAGTTGGTCGCCCTCGTTTTGCCGGGCTGGTTGCTGCTGCGGTCGCGCCGCAATGTCAGGGAGCTGCGGCGGCAGCTCGAACTAGCGGCGCGCGCCGGGCCGCGATCGCCCGCGGGGCTGGCGATGAAGGCGGTCGTCGAGACCGCGGCGCGGGTCCGCCACCACGGCGTCGTCGGCGGGCTCCTGATGAGCTCGTTGGACGACCTGACCCGCTGGATGACCGAGCACCGGACGGAGATCGCACGCGTCGCGGCGCCGGACGGCACGGTGACGATCTTCTTCTCCGACATCGAGGACTCGACGGCGCTCAACGAGCAGCTCGGCGATTCGGGCTGGATGCGCGTTCTCGACGCGCACGACGCGCTGGTGCGCCGCCTCGTCGAGCAGAACCGAGGCCACGTCGTGAAGACGCAGGGTGACGGATTCATGGTCGTCTTCGGCGACGCTGCCGACGCCGCTCGCGCTGCCGTCGGTATCCAGGCGGCGTTCCGTCGAGGCGCAAGCCGACGGCTGCGAGGCACGCCGGTCAAGATCCGTATCGGGATGCACGCGGGCAAGGCCGTCGCGCGTGACGGTGACTACTTCGGCCGCAACGTCGCCATGGCTGCCCGGGTGGCCGCGGCCGCGCGCGGCGGCGAGACCCTCGTCAGCGATGCGGTGCGGACGCAACTGGCGGAGGCCGACGGCCTGATCTTCGTTCCACGCGGCGAGGTCGAGCTCAAGGGACTCGCGGATCGGCACACCCTCTGGGAGCTGCGCGGCACGTGAGCGCAGCGTGAGGGTCCGTGTCGCCGCGTGTCAGTCCTGAGCAGCCGGCTCGTCCTCGAACTTCAGCGAGATCGAGTTGATGCAGTACCGGAGATCGGTCGGCGTGCCGTACCCCTCGCCGGAGAACACGTGCCCGAGATGGCTGTGGCAGTTCGCGCACAGGACCTCGGTGCGCACCGAGCCCCAGCTCCGGTCCGTCCGCTCGATGACGTTGTCGCCCGCGAGCGGCGTGAAGAAGCTCGGCCAGCCGCAGTGCGAGTCGAACTTGTGGTCGCTGCGGAACAGTTCGGCGCCGCACGCGCGACACCGGTACACGCCCACGCGGTGGTTGTCGGTGTATTCGCCGGTGAACGCCCGCTCGGTGCCCGCCTTGCGCAGCACCTCGTACTCCTCGGGGGTGAGCTGGGCGCGCCATTCATCCTCGGACCTGACGACCTGCGCCGGCGGCAACTCCTGCGTGCGTCTCATGACGGCAACCGTACCGACGGCGAACCCGCTGAGGCTTACGAACCGAGGACGCTTACCAGACCTGGGCGATGCCGAGGATGCCGTAGATGATCGTCAGCGCCGTCCCGATGAGGAGCAACCACACGACGACCTTGGCCGCCGTGCGCCGCGGCCCGCTCAGTCGCGCGAGCCCGGAGCCGAACGCGGCGAGATTCTGCAACTCGCCGTCCGCGGTGTTGGGGTTGGCCGTGCGACCCCAGGCACCGTCGACGTAGGGCGCCCGGACGCGCGGCTCCTCGCCGTCCTCGTCACGCTCCTCCGTCCACATAGCGAAAGGGTAGGCCTGGTGGGGACGGCGTGGCGTCGGGCCCGCGCGCTACCGTGCCTCATGCCCTCGGAGAGCGTCGAGATCGAGGTCGGACCGCGCGTCGTCCGGATCAGCAACCCCGATCGCGTGTACTTCTCCACGCGGGGCGAGACGAAGCTCGATCTCGCCAACTACTACATCGCGGTGGGGCCGGGCATCGTGCGGGCGCTGCGCGAGCGGCCCTGCATGCTGCATCGGTACCCGGGCGGTGTGGACGGCGAGAAGATCTACCAAAAGCGGCTGCCGAAGGGCGCGCCCGATTGGGTCGAGACCGTCGAGGTGCGCTTCCCGTCCGGCCGCACCGCCGACGAGCTGTGCGTCACGGAGCTGGCGGCCGTCGTGTGGGCGGTCCAGATGTCGACCGTCGAGTTCCACCCGTGGCACTCGCGGCGCGCCGACACCGAGCGCCCGGACGAGCTGCGCATCGACCTCGACCCGCAGCCCGGCACCGGCTTCGCCGAGTGCAAGCGGGTCGCCGGGGTGGTCCGCGAGGTGCTCACCGAGCTCGGCGCGGTCGGCTGGCCGAAGACGTCGGGCAGCAAGGGCGTGCACATCTACGTGCGGATCGAGCCGCGGTTCGGGTTCCGCGAGGTGCGCCGCGCAGCGCTGGCGTTCGCACGCGAGGTGGAGCGCCGGGCGCCGGACCTCGTGACCACCGCGTGGTGGAAGGAGGAGCGCGGCGCCCAGGTGTTCCTCGACTACAACCAGAACGCGCGAGACCGGACGATCGCGGCCGCCTACTCGGTGCGCGGCAAACCGCATGGGCCGGTGTCCGCGCCGGTCACCTGGGCCGAGTTGCCGGACGTAGAGATCGAGGACTTCACGATCGCGACGATGCCTGCCCGGTTCGCGCAGCTCGGCGACGTCCACGACGGCATCGACGACGCCGTCTGGGACGTCGAGCCGCTGCTGGAGTGGGCCGATCGCGACGAGCAGGACCACGGCCTGGGCGACGCGCCCTACCCGCCGAACTACCCGAAGCAGGAGGGCGAGCCACCCCGCGTCCAACCCTCCAAGAAGGTCGCTGCTCACTGGGACGACCACGGCAATCGGATTGACGGATAGGCGCTGCGCGATCGTCCAGCTGTCCCGGTACGCCGATTCGGGTTTGCGTCGCGTGCGCTTTCGCGCGGTGATCTGTGTAGGTCGGCGACCGCTCAGGCGATCATTTGTTCGGAAATGGTCCAGAGCCGTTCGGCGGCTTTCGTGTCGAGGGCGTGCGGGGCGACGCCGGCGGCGTCGGTGCCGGCGGCGGTGGGGTCGTCGGGGTCGGCCTCCTGGCAGTTCTCGAAGTAGCGCCCGACGATGCCGTCGAGCAGCGGGGAGGTGGCGACGTAGACGCTGGTGGCTGCGCCCTGGGCGAGGGTCTTGAAGTTGTAGCGGCCCGACGTGCGTAGCTGCTCCAACACGGCGGGGTCGTAGTAGCGGCTGAGCTTGGAATCCGCGATGGCTCCGGGGTGTAGCGCGTTGACTTCGATCCCGTCGTCGGCCCAGCGGCGAGCGGCGGCCACGGCGAACAATACGTTCGCGGTCTTCGACTGGGCGTAGGCCAGCGCGGGGTCGTAGGTGCGGCGGGTGAAGTCGATGTCGTCGAAGACCACCGGCGAGTTCAGGTGCGCCCGCGAGCTGACCGACACGACCCGTGCGCCGCCGGCCGCGCGCAGCGCGGGCAGCAGCCCGAGGGCGAGGCGGAAGTGGCCGAGGTGGTTGGTGGCGAACTGTAGTTCGTGACCCTCCGGGCTGAGCCGGAGCTCGGGGACGGCCATCACCCCGGCGTTGTTGATCAGGATGTGCAGCGGCTCGGTTGCAGCGCTGACGAGCCGGTCGATCGAGGCACGGTCGAGCAGGTCTAGCTGCTCGACGGTCACCGCCTGGTTGCCAGTGCTGGCGCGGATGTCGTCGGCGACGCGCTCGGCAGCGGCGAGGTCGCGTGCCGCGATGACTGTCTTGGCGCCCGCCGAGGCCAGTGCGCGGGCGGTCTCCACGCCGATGCCGCTCGCGGCGCCCGTGATCAGCGCGCGGCGATCGTGCAGGTCGACGCCGGAGATGACATCGGCGGCGGTGGACGAGAAGCCGAACAGCGAGGTGGTGCGGGTTGCGGTCATGTGGTGTCCTTCGGGTTCATGCGGCCGATGATCGGACGGAGTTCCTCGGCGACTGCCGCGGCCTTGTCCAGGTCGCCGGTCTCGCGGGCGCTCCAGTACTGCACTTTCAGGTCGAGGTAGCGGCGGCGCAGCTCGAGCGCGGTCAGTTCGTCGGTCAGCCGCCGAGCGTGCGCCTCGAACAGCGCCCGCTGCTCACCGGCGACCTCGTCTCCACGGCGGACGCCGGCCAGGTAGGCGCGCATGTCATCGATGCTCAGGCCGACCGCTCTCAGGTTGGCCAGCGTCTCCAGCGTGGCGACGTCGGCAAGGGTGTAGCGGCGGTGGTGACTCGATGCATCCCGGTCGATCGGGTGGAGCAGGCCGATCCGCTCCCAGTAGCGCAACGTGCTTTCCGGCAGACCGCACCGGACAGCTGCCTCGGCGATCGTCAGCCGGTCCTCGTCCATGACATCAGTATCGAGAACCTGAACCGCTTCAGGTCAAGCGTCCGAGGCGGGCGGTATCCCGCGTCAGGTGTACGGGGCGCCGGGCTTCCGCACGCAGGGTCGCGTCGTCCAGTACCGCCTGCCGGAGCAGTCGGACGGGTCCGCCGTGTCGTGACGTGCCTGATCATTTCGTGGCATTGCGGTCGGGTCTGGGAACGGGACCGACGCTGGTCGGATGGCGCCACCTACGTGCGGTTCTTCGAGGCCGTGCGAGAGGCAGCGGCCAAACGGGACAAGCAGGCTATGCAGTCCTGGCCGGGCCCGCACTTTCGCCGAGGCGGCCGCCCCGGTCGGCTAGCGGCGCCGGCGCGGCGTGCCGAGCAGGCGGGCGAGTTTCTCCTCCTTGCCCGCGCGAATCGCAGCCCCCACGTCGCCGGTCCGGCGGTTGCCGGCCCGCCTGGCGCGGTCGCGCCTGTCGGCCCATCTCATGACGATGACGAGGGCGAGCAGCACGGTGACGATGACGATGGCGACGATCACGACGTCAGTATGACCGCTACACCGTGATCAGGACGATCGATCCGCCGGCGAGCGCGAGTCCCCACCGCTGCGTCGTGCTCGTGTGCTCACGCAGCAGCCAGACGGCGAGGATCACGGTCGCCGCGGGGTAGAGCGAGGTGAGGACGCTCGCCAGCGACAGCAGGCCGTGCCGGGACGCGAGCAGGAAGCACATGTTCGCCAGCGCGTCGCACGCCCCGGCCAGGATGACGACGCCGAGCATCCGCCCACGCACCACACCGAAGGCCCGCCGCGCGGCCGCCAGCGGCACGATGAGCGCGGCGGAGGCGACCCGCGAGATGACCAGCGGCCACAGGCCGGAGTCGTCGCCGGCCCGCGCGAGGAACACGAAGTACATGCCGAAGCCGAGTCCGGAGACGAAGGCCAGGGCGAGGATGCGCGCGCCGATCCGGCCGTGCGGATGGTCGTCCGTCGTGCGGCTGACGAGCACCACCGCGCCGAGGCCGAGCGCGATCCCGAACCACGCGGAGAGATGCGGCCGCTCACCGATCCCGACACCGATGACCACGGGGACGATCGCGGCGAGGACGGCGGTCACCGGGGAGATGACGTTGATGGGCGCGACCGTCATCAGGCTGTACATGAGGACGACGCCGACGAGACCGGCCGCGCCTCCGGCCACGCCGAATATGGTCGAGTGCGTGTCCGGGTGGCCGCCGAACAGCGGCAGCATGAGTGCCATCAGCACCGCGCCGACCGGATAGCTGAACAGCAGCACGGTGATCGCGGTGTGGCGGCGCGACGCGATGCCACCGGCAAAGTCGCCGATGCCGTACAACAACGCGGCAGCCAGCCCCAGGACAACGATCACACTGAACGGTATCCGGCGGGCATGACCGGGTTTCCGCGCGCGACGCCTACGGCGATTTAGTCAGCGTCATCTGCTGGACGTCGAGGTAGCCGGTGCGGAACCCCGCCTCGGAGTAGGCGAGGTACAGCGACCACATGCGCCGGAACGTCTCGTCGAAGCCGAGCGCGGCCACCTCGGCGGCGCACTCCTCGAACCGCACCCGCCAGCGGCGCAGCGTTTCGGCGTAGTGCCGGTTGAAGCTGTACCGGTCGGCGACCGTCAGCGCGGTGCAGGCGGCGAGCGTGCGCTCGATCGCCTCGAGCGACGCGCACTGCCCGCCGGGGAAGATGTACTTGCGGATCCAGGTGTAGGTGTCCTGGGTCGCGGTCACCGTGTCGTCGTCCTGCAGGATCGCCTGCAGGCCGACGCGCCCGCCCGGCACCAGGACACGGTCGATGGTCTGGAAGTACTCGTCCCAGTGGTTGGCGCCGACCGCCTCGATCATCTCGACGCTGACGACTGCGTCGTAGCGGCCGCGGGCCTCGCGGTAGTCCTCCAGCAGGACGGCGACCCGGTCGGCGAGCCCGGCCGCCGCGATGCGCTCGTTGGCGAGGCCGGCCTGCTCGGTCGAGATCGTCAGCGTGGTGACCTGGGCACCGCGCGCCGCGGCCCGCGAACGCCAGCTCGCCCCATCCGGTGCCGATCTCGAGAAGCTGGGTGCCGGCGCGTGACGCCGGCCGCGTCGAGCAGCCGGTCGATCTTGCGTCGCTGGGCGTCGGCGAGGCTGTCCGCCGAACGTGCCGGGTCGCCGGAGTAGATGGCCGACGAGTACGTCATCGTCTCGTCGAGGAACAGCGTGAACAGGTCGTTGGACAGGTCGTAATGCTGGTGGATGTTCTTCCGCGCGCCCTCGATCGTGTTGTCGTGGTGGCCGGGCTGCCGGCTGAGCACCGCGTGCCGCAGCCGCTGCAGCTTCGGCGGGATCAGGTCGCGCATGTTCGCGGCGAACGCCGACAGCACGCCTGGCAGGTCGTCGGTGATCCAGTCGCCGGCCATGTAGGCCTCGCCGAAGCCGATCGTCGCGGTGTCGCCGAGCCGATGGAAGAACGCCTCCGGCCGGACGAGCCGCATGAGCGGATCTGCGCCGGTGCCCCCGCCGTACCAGCTGTGCTCGCCTTCGGCCACGCGCAGCCGGACGCGCGCCGCCGCGTGCCGGAACAGCTGCTTCGCAATCGCGGCCCGGACCGGGCGGTGGGGGAGCGCCGCGATGTCCGGCCAGCGCTGGGCGTCGACGAGCGGAGCGAGGGGTACGACCTTGGAACGCTGGGTGGCGGTCATCTCAACTCCTTCACGCGACCGACTCCCACGAATCAGACGACGAGGGAGGCGTCTCCCGCAAGTATCTTCGCTATGACGTTCGCGCCGGCGGACGCCCCGGATTCCAGAGGCGCGACGTCGCACAGCACGGCCAGGACGTACGAGCTCGTCAGCGAATGCCACAGCGACGCCCGGTGCAGCATCGCGTGCCGCTCGCCGTTGATGGCGACGTAACCCGCCGACGCCGCGACGGCGCCGGCCCGTTGGGTCCACGCGGCCGACCCTTTCGCGCTCGTCAGCCGGTCGCGATCGCCGTGTGCCACGAGCACGTGCCGGCCCGCCACCGGGTCGACCGGGTCGCCGCGCTCGAGCCACGGGGCGAGGCCGACGACCGCGCGTACCGACCCGTGACCGGCCGCGTAGACGGCGGCCCGGCCACCCATCGAGTGGCCGACGAGCGCTACGGGCGTGGCGGGGAAGCGATCGGCGAGCCGGCCGAGCGCCCACTCGACGTCTGCCACGGGTGAGCGCGCCGTGTCGTTCCAACCGCGGACGAGGTAGCGCAGCCGGGCGACCGCCAGTCCGTGGCGGCGCCCGGCGCGGCGCAGCGACACTGCGAACGGCGCCATCCGTAGTACCGCCAGCTGGGTGGGCCGGACCGGCGTCGTGCCCGTCGCCCGACCGCCGTGCAGGACGAGCGCGACGGCCCGCACGTCACCGTCCGGCTCGCTGACGACGAGCGCGGGCTCCGTCACCGCGGACACGTCTTCCCGACCGGCGGCAGCGTCCCGTCGATCAGATATGCGTTGACGTAGTCGTCGATGCACGAGCTGCCCTGCAGGTAGGACGTGTGCCCCTCGCCGTCCCAGGTGAGCAGCTCGGCGTTGCCGAGCGTCCGGGTGAGGTCCTTCGCGCCCTGGTAGGGCGTCGCGGGGTCGTGCAGGTTGCCGACGACGAGCACCTTGCGCGGCGTGGCGGTTGCAGTCGGCAGCGGCGGAACCGTCCGGTCCGGCTGCCACTGCTGGCAGGTGAACAGCGACGCCGCAGCCCACAGCCCGAACATCGGAAAGCGCTTCACCCAGGACGCGGCCGTGGTCCGGATCGTGGCGTCGCTCGGCCCGGGCTTCGAGTCGTTGCAGCTGATCGCCGTGTTCGCGTCGGCGATGTTCGTGTAATGGCCGCCGAAGCGCTCGTTGTACTGATCGGCCAGGTCGAACAGTCCCTTCGCGTCGCCGCCCCGGGCGTCGAGCAACGCCTGGCCGAGCGCGGACCATTGGGACTGCGAGTACAGCGCGGACAGCACGCCGGTGTAGACGATGGAGCTCGTCGCCTTGCGGCTCTCGCCCGGCGCCGAGCTGGGGATCGGCGACCGGCGCGCGTCCGCGGCGATCGAGTACACCGCCTGCCGGGGATTGCTCAGCTCGCTGCACGGGCCGTGCGTGCGGCACCAGTTGGCGAACTGGTCGAATGCGTCTTCGAAGCCCTGCAACTGGTTGGCGAAGGACGTGATGTCGTCTGTCAGCGGGTTCACCGCGCCGTCGAGCACGGCCACCCGCACCGTCGACGGGAACAAGTGGGCGTATTGGGCGCCCAGCTCCGTTCCGTACGAGAAGCCGAGGTAGTTCATCTTGGCGTCGCCGACGGCCTGCCGGATCTCGTCCATGTCCATCGCGGTCTGGACGGTGTTGTACTCCGCCAGCGCGGCGCCGTACTTCGCCGAGCACGCGTCGCCGACCTCCTTGGCGAGCTTCTTCGCCGCGGTGAACCCGGCGGCGGTCCGGACGTCCGGCGCGGCGGCGTTTAGCTTGTCCTTCTCGCTGTCGCTCAGGCATTGGATCGGTGAGGACGACCCGACACCGCGGGGATCGAAGCCGATGAGGTCGAAGTGGGAGAGCAGCGCGTCCGAGACCTGCCCGGCGATGCCGAGCGCGAGGGATATCCCCGACCCTCCCGGTCCGCCGGGATTGACGATCAGCGATCCAGTGGGCACCGCGTCGTCGGTGTCATGGACCCGGATCAGCTGGAGCTGGACGGCCGCACCCGACGGGTCGCTGTAGTCGGCCGGGACCGAGATCATGGCGCAGCCGAAGGTCAGCTTGGCAGCCCGGCCGGCAGACAGGCCGAGGGCGCCGATGTTGATGCGGTCGGAGCAGTCGGTGAAGTCGGCCGGCTGCGCCCGCGGTACCGATGGGGACGTGCTGGGCGTGGTCGGCGAGCCGGATCCGGCCGGGGAGACGGTGGTGCTGCCGTGGCCGTTCTCGATCGTCGCGCTGCAGCCGCCGACGAGCAGCACGGTCGCGACCGGAGCCAACACGCGGAACGGGCGCCATCGGGGGCGCGTCGAGACGGGCACAGTGCACCGTACCCAGAGGGCCTGGGCAGGCCGTGTGGACGGGTCAGGTCCGCGGGGTCGTGAACCGGCCGTGGTCGGGGGCGCACGCGGCCCAGAAGTCGCGGCCGAGCGGCGACAACGCGACAGACTTGCGGATCAACTTCGCGCTGCCCAGCTTGCTGTGGTCGATCAGGGCGCGGGCCTCCTGCACCGCGCCGTCGACGGTCAGCTGGTCGTACTCCTCGGCGAGTTCGTCGGCCGGTGCGCCGAACTCGACCAGCCCGAGTCCCTGCAGCCGAGTGAGGTAGGTCGCGACGCTGCGGGCGGGGGAGATCCCGGCGGCTGAGCCGAGCAGGGAGGCGTTGGCGAGGACGGTGCGCGTCGCCGGCCGCGCGACGTGCTTGGCGACGACATCGACCGCCGCGAACCTCTTGCCCTCGGCGAGGGCGGCGAGGACGCGTGCCTCGTCCGGGACGAGCTGGCTGACGATCGTGCCGAACAGGTACTCGCGGCTCTTGCCCGCCGTCGACTCCGTCGCACGGCTGAGCAGCTCGGTCATGGCCGTGCGCAGCGGCGCCGGGTCGGAGTCCGCGTTCTGCACGAGCATCATGACGCGCTGCTCCTCGGTGCTGGCCGCGCCCAAGAACTGTTGTGGCATCTCGAGCAGCCGGAGCAACTCCTCGGCAGCCGCGTGCCGCAACCGCTGCGCCTGCTGTTCGACGAGCGCTACGCCGGGCAGCTGCTTGGCGATCCGCCAGCCCGAACGGCCGAGCAGTCTGCCGACCCGGGCGGCGGTGACGATCGCGCTGCCGGCGGTGGCGACGAGCTGGGCGCCGGCGGCCTGCTCGGTGCGGACCACGGCCTTGCCCGGTTGGCGTTCGGTCCGAGAGCCGGCTTCAGCAGGCGGTCGGGGCCGCGGGCTCGGACGCGCCGGTCGTGCGTCGGCTCGGCGTCCAGCCACGTCAGCTCCCGAGGTCTGTGGGCAGATCCGGTAGAGGATAGGTGCCCGATATGCCGGAGCTGGCCCCGGGCGGCACGTGTCACACGTTAGTCGGTGCGCCCGGCTGGCCGTAGTACGCGCTGGGGCCGTGCTTCCGGCTGAAGTGGCGCGCGGAGAGGGCGGCACCGATCGGCTGCGCGTCCGCAGCCAGGGCGATGGTTCGGCAGGCCATCACGGCGACGAGTTCGAGCGTCGCAGCGTTGGCGACTGCGGCTGCCGGATCGGCTCCCCAGGTGAACGGTCCGTGCGAGCGCACGAGGACGGCGGGCATCCGCAACGGCTCGATGCCGAGTCCGGCGATCGTCTCGGCGATGACCTCGCCGGTCTTGTGCTCGTAGTCGCCGGCGACCTCCGCGTCTGTGAGTGGCCGGGTCACCGGGACGGCGCCGGCGAAGTGGTCGGCGTGCGTGGTGCCGAGGCACGGAATCTCGCGCCCGGCCTGCGCCCACGCCGAGGCGGATAGCGAGTGGGTGTGGACGATGCCGCCAACACTCGCGAGGTGGCGATAGAGGGCGAGATGTGTCGGGGTGTCCGACGACGGCCGCAGCGAGCCATCGACGACACTCCCGTCGCGCAAGGACACGACCACCATCTCGTCGGCTGTGGCCGTGGCGCAGGGGATGCCGCTCGCCTTGATCACCAGGACGCCGCGGTCGCGGTCGATGCCGCTGGCATTGCCGAAGGACAGCGTTACCAATCCGGCCGTCGCGAGGCCGCGGTTGGCTTCCGCAACCTGTGCACGCAGCTCGGCAAGGGACACCCGACACCTCCGCCGCAGTCGGCCCGCAGGGTCGGTTTCCGACCACGGGACGTTGGGCCTTTTGCAACCAGCATACGCATGCATACACTCGAATGCGGCACCCGGCCAGCTTCTCCGCGCGAAGGGAGGCCTGATCAGCGACTTGGCAGTTTGGTACGGATTCGGGCTTTTGGGGCTTCGCGAAGAAGGGGATTGACCATGAGAGGAAGAGGCTGGTCCAGCGGGTGGCGGACGGGCGCGGTGCTCGCCGTCGCAGCGCTGGCGGTGGCCGGCTGCTCGAGCAGCAAGAACAACCCGAAATCGACCGACTCGGCGGCAGGCGCGCCCAGTGGGGCGCAGTTCTGCAAGGGAATGAAGATCGTCTTCTTCCCCGGCGGCACCGCTGGCGGTGGCTTCGAGACCGTCGTCTACAACGGCGCCAAGGCCGCGGCCGCGGCGCTCGGCCCGTCCGTCACATACCAGTGGTCGGACTGGGACCCGAACAAGATGATCACCCAGTTCCAGCAGGCGATGGCGACCAAGCCGGACGGCATCGCGATCATGGGGCACCCGGGTGACTCCGCCTTCGACCCGCTGATCGACCAGGCCGAGTCGCAGGGCATCGCGGTGACCGTCATGAACACCGAGCTGCCCAAGGCCGAGGCGAAGTACGCATCCAAGGGCACCGGCTACGTAGGCGCCACGCTCTACGACGCGGGCGCGGCCCTGGCCAACGAGGCCATCGCGCGCGACAACCTGCAGGCCGGCAGCCGGGTGTTCGTCTGGGGCCTGAAGTCCCAGCCGGGCCGCGGCGAGCGCACGAAGGGCATCACTGAGACGCTGGCCAAGGCCGGCATGAAGGTCGACTACCTCGAGATCAGCGACGCTGCCAACGCCGACCCGTCCGCGGGCGTGCCGATCTTCACCGGTTACGTGTCGAGCCACCCGGACGTCAAGGCGATCTTCATCGACCACGGCAACCTGACGTCGACGATCCCGACCTACATGAAGGCCGCGAACCTCGACCCGGGATCGGTCTACGCGGCCGGGTTCGACATGTCCCCCGCGACCGTGAAGGGCATCCAGGACGGCTACATCAGCCTGGTGATCGACCAGCAGGAGTGGCTGCAGGGCTACCTCGGCATCGAGCAGCTGTGCCTGACGCACGAGTACGGGTTCAGCGGACTGCACATCGACACCGGTGGCGGCTTTGTCGACAAGTCGAACATCGACCTGATCGCGCCGCTCGTCACGAAGCAGATCCGGTGACGTTCGGACCCAACGGGACAGACAGCTTGGCGGCCGGTGAGCGCGACGTTCACCGGCCGCCCGGCCCGGTGCTGCGTGACGAGGGAGGGAACGGACGTGGTCGTTGCGGCGGCTGAGACCAGCGAGCCGGTTATCGAGTTGCGGCACGTCTCCAAGTCGTTCGGCGGCGTGCACGCACTGCACGACGTGAGCCTGCGGCTGAACCCGGCGGAGGTCCTCGGCCTGGTCGGCGACAACGGGGCCGGCAAGTCAACCCTCATCAAGATCATCACCGGCTACCACCGCCCGGACAGCGGCGAGATCTTCTTCCGCGGCCGGCGGGAGGACGCGCTCACGGTGCGCAAGGCGCGCGCGCTCGGCATCGAGACCGTCTATCAGGAGCGCGCGCTCGCCGAGTAGCAGTCGCTGTGGCGCAACATCTTCATGGGCCGCCCCCTGACCAAGCCGGGCGGATTCCTCGACGTGGGTGAGATGCGGCGTGTCACGGCGGACCTGATGGGCCAGTCGATGGGCTTCACGTCCGCGATCCTGACACCGGACACGCCGGTGACCGGGCTGTCCGGCGGCGAGCGCCAGGGGCTGGCGATCGTCCGGGCGCTGCACTTCGAGGCCGACCTGATCATCCTGGACGAGCCGACGATGGGGCTCTCGCTCAGCGAGACCGAGAAGTGCCTGGACTTCGTGCGCGGCATCCGGGCGGCCGGCAAGTCAGCGATCTTCATCGACCACAACATCTTTCACATCTATTCGATCGCCGACCGGATCGTGATCATCGACCGCGGCGGTATCGCAGGCGAGTTCCCCACCCAGCAGTACTCCCTCGACGAGCTCACCACGATCATGCGCGAGGTGGCTGCCACCGGGCGCTACAACGAGCCACAGCGCGCCGCAGACTCCGGAAGTGCGTCATGACGGCGACTGCGGAGCACGTCCGGCGGCCGACAGGCGGCGGTTCGCGGCGCTGGACGCCGCGCTCCTTCACGGTCACCTGGGCCTCGCAGATCGGCATCACCACAGCGTTCCTGCTGACCTGGTTGATCTTCACCGTCGAGGCGCCGGACACCTTCCTGCACAGCCGCATCTACGTGTCCTATGCGATCTCGGTGCCGTACTTCGGCCTGATCGCGCTGCCGCTCACCATGCTGATCATCGCCGGCGACATCGACCTGTCGTTCCCGTCCACCTTCGCCCTGGGCATGGTCGGCTACATCGGCGTCGAACACACGACCCACAGCGTCGCGCTGGGCGTCCTCGCCACGCTCGGGGTCGGTGCCGCGGCCGGGTTGGTGAACGGATTCTTCGTCTGCGTGATCGGCATCCCAGCGCTCGTGGTCACGATCGGCACCCAGTTCCTCTATCGCGGCCTGACGCTCGTGCTGGTCAACGGCAAGAGCTACACGCTGCTCGAGACCGACGGCAGCATCCCCGGGCGGCTGCTGACCGGGCGGTGGTTCGGCGTCCCCATGCAGTTCGTGTGGTTCGTCGTCCTGGCCGTCATAATCTGGATCCTGCTGTTCCGGCACCGGCTAGGCCAGAACGCGCATGTGATCGGTGACAACCAGCAGGCGGCCGGCCTGATGGGCATCCCGATCATGCGCACCCGGATGATCCTGTTCGTGCTCACCGGCATGGCTGCGGCACTCGCGGGCATGATGAACAGCTTCGCGATCGTCAACTTCTATCCGAACCAGGGCGGCAGCACCTTGCTGCCGGCGCTCGCCGCCGTCTTCGTGGGCGGCACGTCGGTGTTCGGCGGGCGCGGCAGCATCTGGGGAACGTTCATCGGCGCGTTCCTGATCGGCGGCATCGAGGCCGGCACCGTGGCCGTGGGTTTGAAGGACTTCTGGACGGAGGTGATCTACGGCGGGATCGTCCTTGCCGCGATCACCGTGCACGCGTTGCTGCAGCGCAGGTTCGCGCGATGACTGCCGAGGTCTGGTTCCTGACCGGCAGCCAGCAGCTGTACGGCCCGGACGTCCTGGGCAAGGTCGAGGAGCAGTCCGCACGGATCGTCGCGGGCCTCGCGGGTTCGGACGCGATCCCGGTGCGGGTGAGCGGCCGTCCGGTGCTGACGACGGCGGACGGGATTCGCAGGGTCTGCCTCGAGGCGAACGCCGATGACGACTGCATCGGCGTGATCACCTGGATGCACACGTTCTCGCCGGCCAAGATGTGGATCGCCGGGCTGTCCGCACTGCAGAAGCCGCTGCTGCATCTGCACACGCAACACGACGCGGCGTTGCCCTGGTCCGAGATCGACATGGACTTCATGAACCTGAACCAGTCCGCGCACGGTGATCGCGAGTTCGGCTACCTCGCGACCCGTCTGGGGCGCCGGCGCAAGATCGTCGTCGGCCACTGGGCCGACGCCGAGGTGCAGCGGCGCATCGGCGTCTGGACGCGCGCCGCGCGCGGCTGGCACGAGGCGCAGCAGCTGCGCATCGCGCGCTTCGGCGACAACATGCGCGACGTCGCGGTCACCGAGGGCGACAAGGTCGAGGCGCAGCTGCGGCTGGGCTTCTCGGTGAACGGCTACGGCGTGAGCGAGCTCGCCGCGCGGATACACGCTGTCGACGACGAGGAGGCCGACGCGCTGGTCAAGGAGTACGAGCACGACTACCTGGTCGTGCCGGAACTGCGCGCGGGCGGCGCGCGGCACGCGTCCCTGCGCGACGCCGGGCGGATCGAGCTCGGGCTGCGCGCGTTTCTCGACGAGGTCGGCGCGATGGCCTTCACGGACACCTTCGAGGACCTCGCGACGCTGCCGCAGCTGCCCGGCATCGCGGTGCAACGGCTGATGGCCGACGGCTACGGCTTCGGCGCCGAGGGCGACTGGAAGACCGCCGCGCTCGTCCGGTTGATGAAGGTGATGAGCGACGGCCTCGACGGGGGGACGTCGTTCATGGAGGACTACACCTACAACCTGGGTGCCGAGGCGCCGCAGATCCTCGGCGCGCACATGCTCGAGGTGTGCCCGTCGATCGCGTCCGGGCGGCCCACCTGCGAGATCCATCCGCTGTCGATCGGGGGGCGCGCCGACCCCGTGCGGCTGGTGTTCTCGGCACCGCCTGGCCCGGCCATCACCGTGGGGCTCGTCGATCTCGGCTCCCGATTCCGCCTGGTCGTCAATGAAGTGGACGCCGTCGCGCCCGAGGCGGAGCTCCCGAGGCTGCCGGTGGCGCACGCCGTGTGGGTGCCGCGGCCCGATCTGGCGACCGCGGCGGAGTGCTGGCTGCTGGCCGGCGGGCCGCACCACACGTGTTTCACCCAGGCGCTCACCCTCGAGGCGATCGAGGACCTCGCCGAGATCGCCGGCATCGAACTGGTCACGATCGGCGGCGACACCACGCCGAGCCGGTTCCGGCGGGAGCTGCGCTGGAACGAGGCCTACCACCACCTCGCTACGAGCTGATCTCGACCGATCCGCGAACGTCGCGCGCGCCCGCAGCGCCTTGAGCCGCTTCATCACGTCGTTCGTGCCGCGGCCGAAGTAGTCGTGCAGCGTCGCGGTACTCCCGATACAGCTCGTCGTAGACCGCGCGGCCGTGCGGGGTCCGGGTGGTAGCTCGTGTCGCTGCAGCCGGGCCATTCGAGACGCCGCCTCGCCGATGCTGTCGTAGCCGCCCGAGCTCGCGTCCGGCGGCGACGGCCGCGAACATCGCCGAGCCCAGCGCCGGCGTCTGGCTCGACGCCGGCACCCGGAGCACGCGACCGGTCACGTCCGCGTAGATCTGCATCAGGAGCTGGTTGCGCTCCGGCAGTCCGCCGCCGGCCACGATCTCGTTGACCGCGACGCCGTTCGCCTCGAACGCGTCGACGATCATCCGGGTGCCGAACGCGGTCGCCTCGATCAGCGCCCGGTAGATCTCCGGCGCCTTCGTTGCGAGCGTCGCGCCGAGCAGCAGTCCGGTGAGGTCGACGTCGACGAGCACGGACCGGTTGCCGTTCCACCAGTCGAGCGCGAGCAGGCCGGACGCGCCGGGGCGCCAGCGCGGCGGCGTCCGCCTCGAGCACGCGATGCACGTCGCTGCCGGCAGCGCGCGCGCGGTCGTGATACTCCGGCGGCACCGCGTTCTCGACGAACCAGGCGAAGATGTCGCCGACTGCGGACTGCCCGGCCTCGTAGCCGAACAGGCCCGGAACGACGCCGTCCTCGACGACACCGCACATGCCCTCGACGTTCGCCAGCTCCTGCCCGAGGACGATGTGGCAGATGCTGGTGCCCATGATCGCGACCATCGTGCCCGGCCGGGCGACGGTCGCGGCGGGTACCGAGACGTGCGCGTCGACGTTGCCCACTGCGACGACGGTGCCGGGCCGCAGCCCGGTCCACTCCGCGGCCCGGGGTGTCAGGACGCCGGCGCGCGCACCGATGTAGTCGATCTTGCGAGACATCTTCTCGTCGACGACGTGCTCGAAGCGCGGGTCGAGCGCGGCGAAGTACGCAGCCGGCGGGAACCCGTCGCGCTTCGACCAGATCGCCTTGTACCCGGCGGTGCAGTTGTTGCGGGTCTCGACGCCGGTGAGCTGCCAGATCACCCAGTCGGCCGCCTCGATCAGCCGGCCTGCCGCGGCGTAGAGATCGGGCGCCTCCTCGAGGATCTGCAGCGACTTGGCGTAGAACCACTCCGAGGAGATCTTGCCGCCGTAGCGTGCCAGCCACGGCTCGCCGCGCTCCCGGGCCACCGCGTTGATGCGATCGGCCTGCGGCTGCGCGGCGTGGTGCTTCCACAGCTTGACCCACGCGTGCGGGCGTCGCCGGAACTGCGCAAGCTCGCACAGCGGGGTGCCGTCGGCGGTCGTCGGGAGCATTGTGCACGCCGTGAAATCCGTGCCGATGCCGATGACGTCGGCGGGGTCGACGCCGGACTGTGCAAGCACCGAGCGGACCGCGATCTGGAAGGTGCGGATGTAGTCCTGGGGGTCCTGCAAGGCCCAATCGGAGGTGAGCCGGACGTCGTCGTCGGGCGCCGGCAGGTGCTCGTCGATGACGCCGTTCTCGTACTCGTAGACCGCGGTGGCGACCTCGTCCCCGGTCGCCAGGTCGACGAGCGTCGCCCGACCTGACTCGGTGCCGAAGTCGACGCCGATGCAGTACCTGCCAGCCATCTCGAACCCGCCGCCCGTTCTACCTCGACCCGGCGTCGGCCGCCGGCCCGGTCGACGCCCGCACCACGAGAGTCGGTTGCAGCACCGGGACCGGCTGGGCGCCGTCTCCTTCCGGCGCATCCAAAGCCATGTGCATGGCCTGCTCCACCATCTCCCGCAACGGCATGCGCATCGTCGTCAACGCCGGCACGGTGTACGCGGCGACCGGGATGTCGTCGAAGCCCGTGACCGAGAGGTCGTCCGGCACGCTCAGACCGCGCCGGTGGGCAGCATGCAGCAGCCCGACCGCGAGTACGTCCGTCGAAGCCACGACGGCGGTGGGCGGCTGCGGGAGTTCGAGGAGATGCTCCAGCGCGGCGAGTGCGCTCTCCGGCTCGTTGACGCCGTGCTGGAGGTAACCCTCGCGCAGGGGCTCACGGCGCTCGGCGAAGTACTGCACGAACGCCTCCTCGCGTTCCTTGATGTCGCCGAGCCGGCGGCCGCCGACGAACGCGATGTTCCGGTGCCCGAGCTCGGTCAGGTGGTCGAGGACGGTACGGATGCCCATGTGATTGTCGACGGCAACGCAGGGCACCCGCTTGTTCTCGACGCCCTGCCACAGCGCCACCAGCGGCACCTGCGCGCCGACGAGATCCTGGAGCAGCCGCGGCTGGTCGCGCATGTCGCCGAGCAGCAGGATGGCGTCGCAGTGCCGCGCCTCGAGGACCCCCCACAGCGTGATCGCCTCCTCGGCGCGCGCGTGGGCGTGGCCGAGGACGACGTTGTAGCCGCGACTGCTCGCCGCGGTCGTGACCGCCTCGATGGCGCCGGCGAAGAAGGGGTCGGTGATGTCGCGGACGATCAGCCCGAGCAGCATGGTGCTGGCTCCGCGCAGGCCGCGGGCCAGCGGGTTGGGCCGGTAGCCCAGCTCCATCGCGGTGGCGATCACCCGCTTGCGCGTGTCCTCCGCGATCGGGACGAGCGTGGGTGTGCGGTTCAGGACGCGCGACACCGTGCTCTGCGAGAGGTTCGTTGCGCGGGCGATATCGCGCATGGTTACCGGCCGGGAGCGGAGCTGCCTGACCGTGCCGGGCCGCACATCACGACCGGTGTTGCCTGGGCCCTCGCCTGCCACGCGACGTGGCCTCCTCCACCGGCTGATCCCTGCACACCATGGGCTGCATACGTTCGCAGTCAATGTTAACCCCGATCGCAGGCCGCCGGAAGTGGTTCCGGCGGCCTGCTTCAGCGGCTCGGGTCAGAAGGAAACGTGCCCGCGGTGCTGCCCTTCGGTGGTGAACGCATAGGTCGTCGTCGAGGTGAACGTGTCGGCTGCCGGCAGCACGACCGAGGGCCAACCCGATTGCCCGATGTGGTGCGGCGTGTCGGGGAAGTGCTGGGTCTCCAAGGTGAATCCGGACGTCTGCCGGTAGGTGCGCCCGCCCGTCCCGGTGAGGTCACCGACCAGGAAGTTCCCGGAGTAGAACTGGACGCCGGGCTGATCGGTGTAGGTCCAGAGCGTGATGCCGTTGCTGGGTTCCTGGGCAACGGCCGCCAGCCGGTACCCGGACCCGTTGAGCACCCAGTTGTGGTCGTAGCCGTGCGCGATCACCAACTGCTTGAACGGCCCGCTGGTGCCATCTGGCATCGACACGTTGGTGAGGTCCCGGCCGATCGGCTTCAGGTGCCGGAAGTCGAACGGCGTGCCGGCCACCGGAAGCTGGAACGGCGTGGTGGGGATGAAGTCGGTGTCGATCGGCGAGTACGCGTTCGCGTTGATCGCCAGGCGCTGGTCGAAGACGGGCCCGGATGCCTCACCGGCGAGATTGAAGTACGCGTGATTGGTGAGGTTGACGACGGTGGCCTTACCGCCCGCCGGCTCGTCGTTCGTCGCGCTGTACTTGATCTTCAGGGCGTTATGGCTGGTGAGGACGTAGGTCACCGACGTCGTCATCGCTGCCGGGAACCCCTCGTCACCGTCTGGACTGCTCAGCGTCAGCTGCAACGCCACGTAGCCCGGCCCGGTCATCGGGGTGGCGTTCCAGACCATCGTGTTCCACCCGAGGTCACCGCCGTGCAGCGTGTTGGTGCCGTTGTTCGCGGGCAGCGTGTAGGTCACCCCGTTGTTCGAGCAACCGGTGCACTGCATCGTGAACGAGTGGTCGGCGATGCGGTTCGCGTAGCGCCCGATCGTCGCGCCGAAGTACGTGTCGCCGGACCCGCCCGAAAGCGGCCACGCGACTCCGGTGTGCTGCTGCAGGAAGTCGTTCACGTAGTCGGACAGGGTAGGGAACCCGAGTGCCACGTTGGTGCGCCGGCCGGTGCGGTCCGGAACCCACATCGACTGCACTGTCGCCCCGAAGTTCGTGATCTTGACGGTCATCCGGTTCCCGCTCGTGAGGGTGTACAGGTCGACGTGGTGACCGTCGACGGTGCCCCACGGTGTGCTCGAGATGCCGGGAGGACTACCGGCGTGGGTGTGCCGGTCGGAGGTCACGGCGGTGGCCAGCGTGTCGATACCGAGGGCCACGGCCAGGGTCGCGCTGGCCAGCACGGCGCCAACGCGGACGAGTGGTCGCCGGAGAGTGTGCGTTGCTTGCATACGAGCCTCCTTCGGTTGTTGCTACGTAAGCCTGCAAACGATTGCACCTGCCTCCGCCTTTATAGCGCTAAACCGTTCTGGGCGGTATAGGGAGTTCGTCAGGCGGTGTCCGGTGTGCTCCATATCCAGCGCTCGCGGACGAGTGGGAACGACCCCGACGCCCGGGACCTGCCGCGCCGCCGCAAACCGATGAAACACTGAGCCGATGAAGCTGCCCGTGATGCCCCCGGTCGCGCCGATGCTGGCGAAGTTGGTCACGACCATCCCTTCTGGGGCGTCATATGAGCCGAAATGGGATGGATTTAGATCTCTCATCTTCCGGGACGGCGACGAGGTCGAGTTCGGCAGCCGCAACGAGCGGCCCATGACGCGCTACTTCCCCGAACTGGTCGAAGCGGTCAGGGCCGAGCTCCCCGAACGGTGCGTGCTCGACGGCGAGATCGTCATCGCCACCGACGAGGGCCTGGACTTCGAGGCGCTGCAGCAGCGCATACACCCCGCGGTGTCCCGCGTGACGATGCTGGCGGAGAAGACGCCGGCGTCGTTCATCGCATTCGACCTGCTCGCCCTCGGCGACGACGACTACACCGGGCGTCCGTTCGCCGAGCGACGGGCCGCTCTCGAGCAGACGCTCGCCGAGGTGCAGGCGCCTATCCACCTCACCCCGACGACCACTGACCTCGATGTCGCCAACCGCTGGTTCGTCGAGCTCGAGGGCGCGCATCTCGACGGCGTGATCGCCAAGCCCCTGGACGGCACGTATCAGCCCGACAAACGCGTGATGTTCAAGATCAAGCACGTCCGGACCGCCGACTGCGTCCTCGCCGGCTTCCGATGGCACAAGACCTCGACCGAGGCCGCACCGCTGGTCGGCTCGCTGTTGCTCGGCCTCTACAACGACGAGCACAAGCTGCAGCACGTCGGCGTCGTCGGCGCGTTCACGGCGGCTCGCCGGGCCGAGCTCGTCGCCGAGCTCGAACCGCTGCGCTTGGGCGACGGCGACGCCCACCCGTGGCAGGAGTGGGCCAGCGCCGAGGCCCACCAGGGCCAGCGGCTGCCCGGCAACGTCAGCCGCTGGAACGCCACCAAAGACCTCTCCTTCGTGCCGCTGCGCCCCGAACGGGTGCTCGAGGTCAAGTACGAGCACATGGAAGGCACCCGCTTCCGGCACCTCGCCCACTTCGTCCGCTGGCGCGAGGATCGCACGCCCGAGTCCTGCACCTACGAACAACTCGAACAGCCGCTCACCTTCGCCCTCGACGACATCGTCGCGGGTCTCGGTCGCGGGTTCGGTAGCTGAAACCCAAGAAATCCCGGCGAGATCAGGGCTTGCGGTGCTCAATCCAGACGTTTGGCTCGACATAGACGGCGACGTCCTGCGACAACGACACCAGGACGGGACTCAGTGCGCCGGCCACGATCGCCGAGCCGTCCGTGTCGAACGGCAGCCCGGTCCACTCCCGCCACTCCGCGAGCGTGCCGGAAATCGTCATCGACAGCGGGCAGACCTTGAGAATGCGCCCGCCCGCGCGCACATGCACACGGAGCCACGCGTCGTAGGGCAGACCATCGTCGCGGACCCGGAAGGCGTACTCGCTCATCGGCGTCTCGGGTTCGTCCGACTTCTGCGACGGTCGCACCGGGGCATAGAGCACCTCGTGTCCCAGCCGGAAAGCGTTGTCCCGCAGGGCTTTCACCATGGTCGCCGCGATTCCGGCACCCTGGCGTTCCTTCAGGACGACGATTTCCAGCGCGGTCGCCGCGTTGCGTTCCCGGCCGACCAGCCGGTCGTCGTGCTGCCACCTGATCACCTCGTCCCAACCCGCGTCGGGCAGGTCCTCTCGCCCTTTGATTCCGAAGGCAAAGGGCGTCGAGTAGGCCTTGGCGACCGGCTCATCCCCGTCCGTGGCGAGCAGTACGTAGTCGGCGACGGTGTCTAGTTCCCCGTAGTAGAGCCGCCCGTTCGGGTCCTTCTGCATGAAGAGCGGCCACGATCGGTCGAAGTCGGCATGGTTGGTCGACGTGAACATCTCAGGGTTCTGGCCGCGATTGTGAACTGTCAGCGCCACGAGCCTGAGTCTCGCCGATGGGTCAAGGGCTTACCTGATCTGCGCGACCCGCAAGATGGTCCCGCCCGATCGGTGAACGGCGGTCTGACCGAAGGTCCCCAATACAGCCGCTAGGCGTCGGGAGCTTCGGCCGGTGCCACGCGCCGTCGTCGCAGACGTTGCGCGAGCTAGCGCAGGTTGTCGACGCAGCGGGCGGTGATGCGGAACTGCCGCGCGTAATCGTCGCAGCCGCCCAGGTCCGGGTTGTCGCGGAGTAGACCCGCCCAGTCGGACAGCCGCTCCACCCGGTAGTCGTAGCTGTCCACCATCAGCTGGATCGCGGCGAGGTTGGGCTGGCCGCACAACACCAGCCGATCCCAGGTGTAGGTATCGCGTGCGGCGGCACCTTGATGGCCTCCGTTGTCCTGGATGAGCCGCACGTTGGGTTCCCGGTGCATCATCCGCGTGCCCTGGGTGTCGATGACGATGTACCGGGCGCCGGTCCGCCTGATCCCGTGGAACAACTCGTTGTAGCGCAGGGTGTGATAGAGGAAGCCCAGGCACAGCACGACGTCGACTTCGAAGTCCTGGGTGCCGAGCACGTCATGCACGTCGCCGGTGACGAAGCGGTACCGATCAGCGCCGTATCCGTAGTGCTCGAGATTTGCCACAGCATGCCGGACGAGTTCCGGCCGCGCCTCGATGCCGGTCACGGACCGCGCGCCGGATGCGAGCGCGGCGCACGACCACCGGCCATCGTGACTCGCGATGTCGAGGACCCGTGCGCCGTCGAAGATATCCCGGTTCTCCGCGAAGATCGCCTCGTAACGCAGGTTCAGCCGGCCCCACTTCGGCGCGGTGTTGCTCGACTCGTAGAAGCGCGGGTGGGCTTCGAAGAACATCGACGCGCTGCGCGACCCAGGGACGGCTGGTTCTGGTGGGCGAGCGGCGGCCGGTGCGCGCCGCCCGCGCCTTCCCGCGGGTGGATCCAATCGCCGTGCAACGCCGCGAAGGATCCTGGCTGTCTGCTCTGCGACGGGCATGCGCGTGATGATATGTGCCCCGATTCGAACGAGTTCGTCCCGGGTCTGCGGGCTCAGTGACGCGTCCGGTAGCGCAGGAACAGCGCGCCGTCGTCTTCGAGAAGTCCGGCGAGGCGCAGCCCGAGCGGCCGTTCCCAGACGTCCGGGCCCGCGGTGATCCGGGTCGGTCCGGGCCCGACGAGCAGCGGCGTCAGGCTCAGGCACAGCTCGTCGACGACGCCGCCGGCGGCCAGGCTGGCGAACGCCGTCGGGCCGCCCTCGGACAGGATCCGGGTAAGCCCACGCTCTTCCAGCGCGGCCCGGGCCATGGGTAGGTCGACCGCCGCACCGCCGCAGACGGCGACGTCCGCGACCTTGCCGAGCGCCGCGCGACGCTCCGCGGGCGCGGCCTCGCAGGTGAGCACGATCGTGCGGGAGTCGGGGGCGGCGTCGGCGAACAGCGCGGAGTCCGGGTTCAGGCGCAGGCTGCGGCTGATGACCGCGGTAGGGAGCACGTCGCGCAGGCCGAGATCACGCCGGATCGCCGCGCGTTCGTCGGACACCACGACGGCGCGGTAGCCCTCGATCGTCACCGTCCCGGCACCGGCGAGGACGACGTCGGCCAGATCGCGCAGGGCACCGAACACCACGTTGTCACCCGCCGTCTGCAGCCCCGCGGACTTGCCTTCGGCCTGCGCCGCGCCGTCGACCGAGACGACGAAGTTGACGCGCAGCCCCCCGGACGCCACCCAGTCCGCGGCGTAGAAGGCGTGCACGTCGACGTCGTCGACCGGAGCGGGGAGCAGCGCGCGCATGGGCACACCTTAGGTTGGGCGGATCGACGAGGGCGGAGGACTGGCATGGCCGAACCGGGCAGGCGCCGCGTCCCGGTGCCGCCGGGCGTCGAACGCGCGCTCGACGCGGCGCTCGACAAGGCGCTCACCGTCCAGCGTCCCGCGGTGCAGGGCTACCTCGACCGGGTGCGGCGCAGGCACCCGCAGCTGACGCCGGCCCAGCTCGTCCGCCTGCTCGAACGCCGCTATCTCGCCGCCGTGGTGGGCGTCGGCGGCGCGTCCGGGGCGGCCGCGGCGGTGCCGGGAGTGGGCACCGCGGCGACGATCACCTCGGGTGCCGCGGAGATCACGGCGTTCGTCTCGGCGTCGGCGCTCTACGTTCTCGCGCTTGCCGAACTGCACGGGATCCCGGTGAGTGACCCCGGGATACGCCGGGCCCTCGTGGTGTCGGTGCTCGTCGGGGAAGCCGGCGTCGCCGCCGTCGAGGGAGTTGCGGCGCGGGAGGCGCACTGGGCGCACGTCCTCGCGCGGGTGACGCAACGCGACAAGATCGCGGTCGTCAACGCCTACCTGGGCAGGTTGCTGCTCCGCCGGCTCGGCGCGCGGCAGGGTGTGTTGCTCGTCGGCCGCGCGCTGCCGCTCGGCGTAGGTGCGGCGATCGGGGCCGGTGGCAACGCGGCAATTGCAAGGGGCGCGATCGCCACGGCGCGCCGGGCGTTCGGCCCCGCACCGCGCAGGTTCGCACCGCGGGTCGTCGATGTGCAACCCATCCGCCGACCCCGTCCGTATTGGTAGGTTTCGTCCAACAGTCGACAGGGAGGTGGCCGATGTTCGTGGTGGTGCTGACGGACGAGGGGCAGCAGTTGGTCGGACCGCGGGCAGTCGGCCCGTTCGATGATTTCGACGCCGCACAGGTGTGCCGGAACGCGCTGGTCCAGCAGTGGGAGGTCGAATCCGGCAAGGCGCCGGAGGTCACCGTCGTGCGCGTCGAGGAGCCGATCCACGGTGTCGTCGTGGGGGAGATCCAATAGTTGGCCGCGCGGGTGGTTCGGTACTAAATTCGCAGCCATCATGACGAGCGCAACCCTCCGGCCGCTAGCCGAGCTGTTCGAACTGGTCGGCCGCCGCTGGACCCTGCGGATTCTCTGGGAACTGCGCGAGCGGACGCTGTCCTTCAACGACCTGCGCCGTGCGGTGGGCGGAATGAGCCAGAGCGTGCTCGTCACCCGGCTCACCGAACTGTTCGGCGCCGGGCTGGTGGCCGACGTGCCCGGCGGGTACCGGCTCACCCTCGACGGGCAGTCCCTGGTGCGCGAGCTGGGTCCACTGGAGGACTGGGCCGCCCGCTGGGACCACGACCGCTGATCGGCTGCTACGTCCGCAGCACGGCGGCGCTCTGCGCGGCGAGCGTCAGTCCCTGCGCGCCGGGCGAGGCGGCTCCGGTCGCGAGCACCACCTCACCACCAGCGACGGGCAGCCGCTGTTCTTCTCCGGCGAGGTTGGCGGCCACCCGGAATGCGCCGCGGTGGATGACCAGCCAGCGGGCGTCCTCGTCGAAATCCACCCGGACGTTCGCGAGGTGTCCGTCGCGCAGGTCCGGCTCGGCTGTCCGGAGCGCGATGAGCCGCCGGTAGAGGCCGAGGATCTCCGCGTGGGCGGGAGCCGACGGCTCGGACCAGTCGAGGATCGCGGAGTAGTAGGCGGACGGGTCCTGCGGGTCGATCATCTCGGCGGTGTCCCAGCCGTGTTCGGCGAACTCCGCGATGCGTCCCTTGCCGGTGGCCGCGGCCAGCTCCGGCTCGGGGTGCGAGGTGAAGAACGGCCAACGGGTCGATGCGGCCCACTCCTCACCCATCCAGAGCAGCGGCGTGAACGGTGAGGTGAGCAGCAGGACGGCGCCGACGCGGAGCAGCCCGCGGGTGGTGAGCTCCGGCAGCCGGTCGCCCAGTGCGCGGTTGCCGACCTGATCGTGGTTCTGCAGGCACACCACGAACTGCCAGCCGTGCTGCCGGACCGGGTCGATCGGCGCACCCCAGACCTTCCGGCGGAACGTGGAGTACGTGCCGTCGTGCAGGAAGGCGGAGGTGAACGTCTTGGCGAGCACCTGCAGCGAGCCGAAGTCGCAGTAGTAACCCTCCCGCTCGCCGGTGAGCAGGGCGTGCAGGGCGTGGTGCACGTCGTCGTCCCACTGCGCGGCGAGGCCGTAGCCGCCGCGATCGCGCGGCGTGATGATGATCGGGTCGTTGAGGTCGGACTCGGCGATCAAGGTGAGCGGCCTGCCGAGCGCGGCGGCGAGCGCGTCCGTGGCTGCGGCGAGTTCGGCGAGGATGTGCGTGGCCGACTCGTCGCGCAGCGCGTGCACGGCGTCGAGCCGCAGCCCGTCCACGTGGTAGTCCCGCAGCCACATGAGCGCGTTGCCGACGATGTAGCGGCGGACGTTCGGTTCCGCGAGATCGACGCACGCACCCCAGGTGTTGCGTCCAGACTCGAGGTACGGGCCGAAGCGCGGCAGGTAGTTCCCGGACGGGCCGAGGTGGTTGTAGACGACGTCGAGCACGACCGCGAGACCCTTGCCGTGCGCGGCGTCGACGAACCGCTTCAACCCGTCCGGCC
This sequence comes from uncultured Actinomycetota bacterium, assembly GCA_963797455.1. Lineage (GTDB taxonomy): Bacteria > Actinomycetota > Actinomycetes > Mycobacteriales > Jatrophihabitantaceae > Jatrophihabitans. Next base: position 131,665 of record CAWCPK010000008.1, read on the forward strand.
CGCCGTAGGCTTCGTGGACCGCGTACCAGAGCACGCCGTCGTAGCCCCAGTTCCACACGCCGTTGAAGTCGTTGACCGGCAACAGCTCGACGTGCGTCACGCCGAGGTCGACGAGGTGGTCGAGGCGCTCGATCGCGGCATCGAACGTCGCGCTGGGCGTGAACGTGCCGATGTGCAGCTCGTACAGGACCGCGGCGGTGAGGTCGCGTCCGGCCCACTCGCGGTCGTGCCACCGGAAGGCGTCCTCGTCGTAGACCCGGCTCGGTCCGTGGACGCCGTGCGGCTGCCGGCGCGACATCGGGTCCGGGAGTGGTTCGTCGCCGCCGTCGAGCAGGAACGCGTAGTCGGTGCCCGGGGCGAGATCGGGTCCCGACCACCAGCCGTCTCCAGAGGGCTGTAGCGGGATGTCCGTGCCCTGCGCGCGCACCCGGAGCGCAGACACGCGCGGCGCCCACACCCGGATGACGCTCACAGAATCACGCTCACAGCGCACACCCTGCCCGACGCGCCGTGCCGACCTGACGTCGAGTGGCCAGTAGGACGGGTTGTTTCAGAGCCGTTTCAGAGGAATGAGAGGACTTTCAGAGCAACGGGAGGGTCTACGCCAAGCGGCCCGTTCGACGCAGGACTTTGGTACCTGTTTCTGCCCGCGCGCGACCGGCCTACTGATGTGCACGATGCCGACGGGCGAAGCGCGCTCGGTCGCCGTCGTGGGAGTTCCCATGGTTGCCCTGTTGAACCCTGTCCGAGAACCACTGGTGAGCGCCGCAGGCCGTTACCTGCACTGGGGCGTCGTACAGATCTCGCTGACGAACTTCCTGATCATCGTCGGGATGGTCGTGGTGTTCGTGCTCGCTCTGGTGATCCCGTTCCCCGGTGCGCACCCGGATAACACCGAGCAGGGGAAGTCCGATGACAGCGACTGACGAGCGGGCGGTGGCCGGGCAGCCGGCCACGCAGAGCTGGACGAGCCGGCTACGTCGGCGGATCAGCCGCACCGTGCCCGAGGGCCAGTGGCTGCCCGATCGCCAGCCCGAGTACGTGCGCTCGTGGATCTACGTGTTCGGTGTCGCGACGCTGGCCGCGTTGCTCGTCGTGATCGGCACCGGCGTGCTGCTCTCCGTCGAGGGAGCCGCCTGGTGGCACATTTCGAAGGCCGGCAAGTTCGTGAACTCGATGCACCTCTGGAGCGTCGAGCTGTTCTTCGCGTGCATGGTGATCCACCTCTGGGGCAAGTTCTTCATGGCGGCCTGGCGCGGCAAGCGGGCGCTGACCTGGATGACCGGAGTCGTCGCGTTCGCCGGCTCGATCGGGACGGCCTTCACCGGCTACCTGTCCCAATCGAACTTCGACAGCCAGTGGATCGCGGGCCAGGCGAAGGACGGGCTGAACGCGGTCGGCATCGGGGCGTACTTCAACGTCCTGAACCCCGGCCAGATGCTGCTCTGGCACATCGTGCTGCTGCCGCTGGTCATCGGTTTCCTCGTCGTCTGGCACGTCATCCTGGTCAGGCGCCACGGGGTCGTCCCACCCTTCGACGCCGTACCGCCCGCGGCGAGCAATGAGGAGGTCGTCCGATGAGTCGCGACACGACACCGGACGCGCACCTGTTCCCGACGCGGCGCTACGAGCTCGTCAAGGAGTTCGTCGTCGCCCTGGTCGTCATGACCGTGCTGACGGTGCTCCTTGCAGTGGTCTTCAGCTCGCCGGACCGCAAGGCGATCACGTTGAAGGCGTGGGCGAAGGCCGCGCCCAACGACGTCGTTGCCACGGCGAGCGCCGAGCTCGCCGGCACCAGTACGAGCGCGTCGTACGGGCCGCCCTACAACGGGGCGGCCGAGGGCCAGAAGATCGGTCCGCTCGCGCTGCAGAAGTGGGCCGGGCAGCGCACGCCGGTCGACAGCGCCAACGACCTCGTGATCACGCCGCTGCGCAGCGTGCGCGGCGATGCCGCACTGACCGGTGCCCTGCAGACGTGGCAAGGCGCGGACGCAGCCCAGCGGACGGCGTGGGCGAGCGCCTACTCCGACGCGCTCGGCGCGGCGACCGACGGCGATCCCGCTAAGGTCCAGCCCAGCGACAAGTACGGGCCGGTACCGGTGCTGGCCGCGAAGTTCCGCCAACTGGCCGGGTCGGGCGGGCTCGAGAGCCTGCTGGTCAAGAATTCGTTCTACCCGAGCGATCAGACCAAGCCGCTGCTCCTTCTCACCGACGGCGCGTACGTCGAGGACCAGGCGCGCGCGGAGAACCTCGGCGGCGACCAGTGGGGGATGATGAACGAGGCGGGCAACTACCCCGGACAACCGTGGATGTGGCTCTACACGTTCTGGTACCAGATAAAGCCGTTCTCGACCTCGGAGAACGCCGACGCCCTGGTGTGGGGCCTCATGATGGTGCTCACGCTGGGCCTGCTGCTCATTCCGTTCATCCCCGGACTGCGGTCGTTGCCGAAGCACCTCGGCGTCCACAAGCTGATCTGGCGACGCAGCTGAGGCGTCAGCGGACGAGCAGCGCCACAGGGTAGGTGTCGAGCAGTTCGGCGAGCGCGATCTCGGCAGGGACGCGGCGGCCGGTGATCACGTCGGTGGCCGGGCCACCGAGATCGATCGACGTGTCGCGCCAGCCGCCCGAGCGCGCCAGCGTGACCGGCAGCCGGGTCGCCACGGTGATCGCACCGCCCCGGTCGAAGGCCACGGCGTGATCGGCCGCCGAACCGGACGCCGACACTGGCTCGTACCCGGCGAACAGGTCGGGCCAGTCGCGGCGCAGCCGCAGCGCGCGCGACACCAGCCACAGCTTCGCCGCGCCGGACGCGTCGATCGGCGGTGGGTCGTTGAACGCGTCCAACCGGTCGATCAGCATGCGCCGCGTCTCCAGGTCGACGGCGCGCCGGTTGTCCGGGTCGACCAGCGAGTCGTCCCACAGCTCGGTGCCCTGGTAGACGTCCGGCACGCCCGGCATCGTCAGCTGCACGAGCTTCTGCGCCGAGCGAGTTCGTCCAGCCGTAGGGCGTGATCCGGTCGACGAACGCGGCGAGCGGGTCATGGACGTCCGGCTCGTCGTAGCCGGCGTCGACGACGGCGTGCACAGCGGACTCGAAGGCGGCGTCCGGGGCGGTCCACGTCGTCGACGTCGCCGCCTCGCGCATCGCCTTCTCCGCGTAGGCGTGCATCCGGTCCCGTTCGATGAGACCCGGCGCCGGCGAAGGTCTGCCACAGCAGGTAGGCGAACGGGGCGTCGGGCAGCGGGGCGGTCGGTCATGAGCGTGCCGGGCGAGCGCGGCCCACTCGCCGCTCAGCTCGCTGAGCACCGCGAGCCGGGCGCGCACGTCCTCGCCGCGCTTGGTGTCGTGCGTCGACAGCGTGGTCATGCTCTTCGCCGCGACCTGCGTGCGCGGCCCGCTGGGCCCGGTGGAAGTCGTCCGGCTGCGAGCCCGAAGCGCCCGGGGTCGCCGCCGACCTCGTTGCAGCGCGACGAAGCGCGTGTAGCGGTAGTAGGCGGTGTCCTCGACGCCCTTCGCCATCACCGCGCCAGAGGTCTGCTGGAACCGTGCGCACAGCTCGTCCGCCGGGTCGGCCAGCCGCGGCGCGAGCGCGTCGATCGGGTCGGCCAGGTCGGGACGCGCCGCCCGTGCGCGCTCGATGGCCGTGGCGAGGTGCGCCGGCGCCGTCCGGCAGGTACGAGCGGTAGACCGGGAACGCGACGAGCAGCTCGGCCAGTGCGTCCTGCGCCGCGCTCGACCGTCCGGCGCCGAGGTCGGCGAGCCGGCTCACCTCGGCCCGCAGGATCTTCTCGACCGCCGTTGCGCTTGCCGGCCGCGACGTGCTCGGCGCAGCTGCGGACGTCGCCGGTGAGCTCGCGGTACGAGCGCGTCGAGCGCGGCTCGGCGGCCGGGTCGACGAAGACCCCGCACGACCTCGGCCAGCGCGTCGTAGCCGGTGGTGCCGTCGACCGGCCACTCGTCGGGCAGCTGCTCGCCGGGCTCGAGGATCTTCTCGACGAGCAGCCACGCCGTCGTCGCCGGCCAGCGCGCGCAGCCGGCTCAGGTAGCCGAGCGGGTCGGCGAGACCGTCCGGGTGGTCGACCCGCAGCCCGGCGACGCCGTCGTCGCGCATCCAGCGGCGCGATCTGCTCGTGGGTCGCGTCGAACACGGCGTCGTCCTCGACCCGCAGCCCGGCCAGCGACGTGACGGCGAAGAACCGCCGGTAGTTCTGCTCGTCGTCGGCGCGGCGGTAGTTGACCAGCTCGTAGTGCTGCCGGTCGTGCACCTCGGCGGCGGATTCGCCGCGGCCGGCTCGGTGCCCGGGGCGAGCGGGAAGCGGTGCTCGAAGTAGCGCAGCTCCGCGGAGTCTGCGAGCGGATCATCTGGCCGTAGTGTCGTCGGCGATCGTGAGCTGGCGCGGCGTCGAAGTCGTCGCCGAGGACGGGCAGCAGCAGCCGGCCGCGGGTCCAGTCGATGTCGAACCAGCCGGGCGTACGCCGAAGCCCGGCCCAGCTTCAGCACGTCCCACCACGCCTGGTTCTGGGCCGGCGTCGGACGACGCCGGTGTGGTTGGGGACGATGTCGACGACGAGGGCGACGTCGCGGGACCGGGCCGCGGCCAGCAGGTGCGTCCAGCCGTCGACGCCGCCGCGTTGCGGCGTCGATCGTGTCGTAGCCGACGACGTCGTAGCCGTGGTCCGAGCCGCGCGACCGAGGGCAGCAGCGGCGACAGGTACGCGGCCCCGACGCCGAGCGTGGCCAGGTAGTCGCACACGTCGGCCGCGGCGTAGAGGTCGAACGACTGCGCGCACCTGGAGCCGGTACGACGAGGTGGGAACGCGCACCGTCATGCCGTCCGCTGCAGGACGACGAGGGCGCGCGGCCCCACCGACACCAGCTCGCCGGCCTCGACCACGCTTGCCTTCCGCATCGTCGGCCGTCGGTGTCGATCACGACCTCCCACGCCGTGCCGTAGTCCGCGCCCAGCACCGTGAACTCGATCGCCTCGTCGTGCGCGGAGAAGTAGAGCAGGAACGAGTCGTCGGTGAACCGCTGCCCGCGCGCGTCGCGGTCGGTGATGCCTTGCCCGTTGAGGTAGACCGCGATGCTGCGCCCGAAGCCCGCGTCCCAGTCCTCCTCCGTCATCTGCGGTGCCGTCCGGCGTGAACCAGCTGATGTCGGGCAGCCGGTCGCCTCTGCGGGTCGGGCGCCCGTCGAAGAACCGCCGGCGGCGGAAGACCGGGTGGCTGCGCCGCAGGTCCGCGAGGCGCCGGGCGAAGGCGAGCAGGTCGACGTCGATCGTGGCCCAGTCGATCCAGCTCAGCTCGTTGTCCTGGCAGTAGCCGTTGTTGTTGCCGCGCTGGGTGCGGCCGAGCTCGTCGCCGTGGCAGAGCATCGGCACGCCCTGGCTGAGGAACAGCGTGGCGAGGAAGTTGCGTTGCTGCCGGGCGCGCAGAGCGAGCACGCCCGCGTCGTCGGTCTCGCCCTCGACGCCGCAGTTCCACGACCGGTTGTGGCTCTCGCCGTCGGTGTTGTCGTCCTGGTTGGCCTCGTTGTGCTTGTCGTTGTAGGAGACGAGGTCGCGCAGCGTGAAGCCGTCGTGCGCGGTGACGAAGTTGATGCTGGCGACCGGGCGCCGTCCGGAGGTCTCGTAGAGGTCCGCAGACCCGGTGAGCCGGGCCGCGAACTCGCCGACGGTGCCTGGCTCGCCGCGCCAGAAGTCGCGCACCGTGTCGCGGTACTTGCCGTTCCACTCCGTCCACTGCGGCGGGAAGTTGCCGACCTGGTAGCCGCCGGGGCCGACGTCCCACGGCTCGGCGATCAGCTTGACCTGGCTGACGACCGGGTCCTGCTGGACGAGGTCGAAGAACGACGACAGCCGGTCGACGTCGTAGAACTCGCGGGCCAGGGTGGCGGCGAGGTCGAAGCGGAACCCGTCGACGTGCATCTCGATCACCCAGTACCGCAGCGAGTCCATGATCAGCTGCAGCGAGTGCGGGATGCGCACGTTGAGGCTGTTGCCGGTGCCGGTGTAGTCGGTGTAGTACTGCGGCTCGTCGTCGTCGAGCCGGTAGTAGGCCGGGTTGTCGATGCCGCGGAAGCACAGCGTCGGGCCGAGGTGGTTGCCCTCCGCCGGTGTGGTTGTAGACGACGTCGAGGATGACCTCGATGCCCGCCTCGTGCAGGGCGCGGACCATCGCCTTGAACTCCTGGACCTGGCCGCCCGGGGAGGTGCTGGACGAGTACTTGTGGTCAGGCGCGAAGAAGCCGATCGTGTTGTAGCCCCAGTAGTTCGCCAGACCCTTCTCGACGAGCGTCGAGTCGTTGACGAAGTGGTGGACGGGCATCAGCTCGACGGCGGTGACCCCGAGCTGGGTGAGGTGCTCGATGATCACCGGGTGCGCCAGGCCGGCGTAGGTGCCGCGCAGCGTTCTTCGGCAGCTCGGGGTGCGTCTGCGTCATGCCCTTGACGTGCGTCTCGTAGATGACCGTCTCGTGGTAGGCACGGCGCGGCGGACGGTCGACCCCCCAGTCGAAGAACGGGTTGATCACGACGCACTTCGGCAGGTGGGCCGCGGAGTCCTGGTCGTTGTGGCTGTCCGGGTCGCCCCAGTTGTAGCCGAACAGCGACTCGTCCCAGTCGATGTTGCCGTCGATGGCCTTCGCGTACGGGTCGAGCAGCAGCTTGTTCGGGTTGCAGCGCAGGCCCTTGCCGGGGTCGTTCGGGCCGTGGACGCGGTAGCCGTAGCGCTGGCCGGGCTCGACGCCGGGCAGGAAGGCGTGCCAGACGAAGCCGTCCACCTCCGGCAGGTCCACCCGCGTCTCGGCGCCCGTCGCGTCGAACAGGCACAGTTCGACGCGCTCGGCGACCTCGCTGAACAGCGCGAAGTTGGTGCCCGAACCGTCGTACGTGGCGCCCAGCGGGTAGGCGGTTCCGGGCCAGATCTCCATGGCCACAGCCTGCCAGGTCACTCGATCAGGGATCGCCGGCCATGGTGCTTCGAGTCGAGTAACTCGTCCTGGGGATGCGGCTCTGGCGCGTAGGTGGGCATGAACGCCGGCGCGGGCGGCGCGGGCGCGGCGCGTTCTGGTTGTCGAAGGGCTTGCAGCACCAACGCCGCGAGGCCACACGCGACGCCGATCGCGGTGAGCCAGATCATCGCGCCGATCGTCAGGTGCACAGAACTATGCCCGGGTCCGAACCTGCCGGACGACGCGAGCGCGCTGCGCAGTTCGACGTCGAGGTTGTCCCTGACGCTGTGGATGTCGAGCAGCGCGGCGGCGGCCGTGCCGGCGGCGAGGGCCACGCCGGCGAGCCCCGACCCCGCCGAGGCGATCCTGACGGACGTGGCCCCGCGCGCGGCGGCGAGGGTGGCCAGCCCCGCGGCGAGAAGCAGAAGCCCGGCCGCGACGCACAGCACGATGCCCAGCCGCGGTCCGTGCTCCGCACCGGAGGCGTCGGGCAGGCCGCGGTTCAGCCGTCCCCAGCCGTCCGCCTGGGTGCTCTGTCGTTCCCGGAAGGCACGCAACGACAGCGAGTACACGAGCCGGAAGGGGGCCGCCACGAGCAGCGCCGCGGCCGCGAGCCACAGGACCGCCGGGGCGGCGAGCTGGACGGACGCGAGCGGCGAGCGCCCGGCACGGCGCGCCGGATCCGGCTCCGCGTCGGGATCCTGCCACGACTCGGAGTCGAGGAACTCGACCTCCACCACGGTGCGAGTCTGCCAGCGGGATCGGTGCTTGTCGTAAGGGCCTCGTACCGTGGTGCCATGCGCGTGCGGACGGACATCGCCCCGGGGGCCGGCAAGTTCGAGGTCGTGTCCGACTTCGAACCGTCCGGCGACCAGCCGGCGGCCATCGAGGAGCTCGAGCGCCGGTTGGGGGCGGGAGAGAAGGACGTCGTGCTGCTCGGCGCGACGGGCACCGGCAAGTCGGCGACGACGGCGTGGCTGATCGAACGCCTCCAGCGCCCGACACTCGTCATGGCGCCGAACAAGACGCTCGCCGCGCAGCTGGCCAACGAGCTGCGCGAGATGCTGCCCCACAACGCCGTCGAGTACTTCGTCAGCTACTACGACTACTACCAGCCCGAGGCCTACGTCCCGCAGACCGACACCTACATCGAGAAGGACAGCTCGGTCAACGACGAGGTCGAGCGGCTGCGGCACTCGGCGACGATGTCGCTGCTCACCCGGCGCGACGTCGTGGTGGTGGCCACCGTCTCGTGCATCTACGGCCTGGGCACGCCGCAGGAGTACGTCGACCGCGCGCTGCGACTGCGGGTGGGGGAGCAGATCGAGCGCGAGAAGATCCTGCGCCGGCTGGTGGACGTCCAGTACGCCCGCAACGACCTCTCGTTCACCCGCGGCACGTTCCGGGTGCGCGGCGACACCGTCGAGATCTTCCCGGTGTACGAGGAACTCGCGATCCGCGCCGAGATGTTCGGCGACGAGGTCGAACGGCTCTACTACCTGCACCCGCTCACCGGTGAGGTCATCCGCGAGGTCGAAGAGGTGTTCGTCTTCCCGGCCACCCACTACGCGGCGGGCCCGGAGCGGATGGAAAAGGCGATCCGGGGCATCGAGACGGAGCTTGCAGACCGGCTCGCCGAGCTCGAGGGGCAGAACAAGCTGCTCGAGGCGCAGCGGCTGCGGATGCGCACGTCCTACGACGTCGAGATGATGCGCCAGGTCGGCTTCTGCTCGGGCATCGAGAACTACTCGCTGCACATCGACGGACGCGAGCGGGGCAGCGCGCCGAACTGCCTGCTCGACTACTTCCCGGAGGACTTCCTGCTCGTCATCGACGAGTCGCACGTGACCGTCCCGCAGACCGGCGGCATGTACGAGGGCGACATGTCCCGCAAGCGCACGCTGGTCGAGCACGGCTTCCGGCTGCCGTCGGCGATGGACAACCGGCCGCTGAAGTTCGAGGAGTTCGTCGACCGGATCGGGCAGACGGTCTACCTGTCGGCCACGCCGGGCGGTTACGAGCTGGGCCGCACGAAGGGCGAGTTCGTCGAGCAGGTGATCCGCCCGACGGGCCTCGTCGACCCGGAGATCGTGGTGAAGCCGACGAAGGGGCAGATCGACGACCTCGTCCACGAGATCCGCGAGCGGGCCGAGCGCAACGAGCGGGTCCTGGTCACCACGCTGACGAAGAAGATGGCCGAGGACCTCACCGACTACCTGCTCGAGCAGGGCGTGCGGGTGCGCTACCTGCACTCCGAGGTCGACACGCTGCGCCGCGTCGAGCTGCTGCGCGAGCTGCGGATGGGCGAGTTCGACGTGCTCGTCGGCATCAACCTGCTCCGCGAAGGTCTCGACCTGCCGGAGGTGTCGCTGGTGTCGATCCTCGACGCCGACAAGGAGGGTTTCCTGCGCTCGGGCACGTCGCTGATCCAGACGATCGGGCGCGCGGCCCGCAACGTGTCCGGCCAGGTGCACATGTACGCGGACACGATCACGCCGTCGATGGAGAAGGCGATCGACGAGACGAACCGGCGGCGCGCGAAGCAGGTCGCGTACAACCTCGAGAACGGCATCGATCCGACCCCGCTGCGCAAGCGGATCGCCGACATCACCGACCTGCTGACCCGTGAGGCCGCGGACACCGAGGAGATGCTGGGCGGCGTGCCGGTCGGCGGGTCCGGCCGGTCGCAATCGCGCGGCAAGTCCGCGGTGCCCGGCCGCGGCGGGCGGGGCGTCTCGGGTGGCGTCGTCGGGGTGGGCTCGCACGCCGGCGGCGGGTTGGACGTCGCCGAGATGCCGCGCGCCCAGCTGGCCGATCTCATCCAGCAGCTCAACGAGCAGATGCTGCACGCCGCGCGGGAACTGCAGTTCGAGGTCGCGGCCCGGCTGCGCGACGAGATCGGCGAGCTGAAGAAGGAGCTGCGCGGCATGGACGCGGCGGGTGTCGGCCGCTGACGCGGGCGCTTCCGCCGTCCCCGCATCGAGTGGGCCAGCTGGACCCGAGTGGGCCGTCATAACCGGCCACTCGGGTCCGAACTGGCCACTCGTGGCAAGGCAAGCGGGCCTGGTTCGTACCGTGAGCGCGTCACGAATCCGCCCACCACGAACACCTACCCCTTGTGGGAACATCGGGACCGATGTCGGCCGGAGCGTGAAGGGGACGGCAGTGGCGATCGTGACTCGAGGGTTCCGCGGGCGGCGCGACGACGCGCCGGAGCTGCCACCCGGCCAGTACCTCACCCACGACTTCCCGGTGCTCTCGGCCGGCCCCACGCCGCGCATCGCGCTGGACGAGTGGGAGTTCGTCGTCCGCACCGAGGTCGGCGTCGAGCATCGCTGGACGTGGCGTGACCTGACCGCGCTGCCCACCGAGACGCCGACGGTGGACCTGCACTGCGTGACGCGCTGGTCGAAGCTGGCGACCTCCTGGCGCGGGGTGTCGCTCGACGTGCTGCTCGAGCCGGTCGAGACGGTGGCCGACTACGCGTTGGTCCGGTCGTACGGCGGCTACACCACGAACCTGCCGCTGCAAGACCTGCTCGACGGCCAGGCGTGGATCGCCTACGAGTTCGAGGGCGACCCGCTCGAGCCCGCACACGGCGGGCCAGCGCGCCTGCTCGTCCCGCACCTGTACCTCTGGAAGTCCGCGAAATGGGTCCGCGGCATCGACCTGCTGCCGCAGGACGAGCCGGGCTTCTGGGAGACCCTGGGCTATCACGACTACGGCGACCCGTGGCGCGAGCAGCGCTACCAGGGCGATTGACCGAGGATGCGCTGGAGCCCGGCCCGGCTGGCCGATCGGGTTGCGGAGACGCCGACCGCGAGCACCCTCGTCCTCGAGGTCGAAGGATGGCCTGGCCACCTCGCCGGACAGCACGTCGACGTGCGGCTGACGGCCGAGGACGGATACCACGCGCAGCGCAGCTACTCCCTCGCCGCGCCCACCGACGGCGACCGGATTGCGCTCACCGTGCAGGCCCTTGCCGACGGCGAGGTGTCGCCGTTCCTGACCGGGGACCTGCAGGTCGGTGACGAGATCGAGGTCCGCGGCCCGCTGGGCGGCTGGTTCGTGTGGCGCCCTGAGCAGACCGAGCCGGTGCTGCTGGTCGGCGGCGGCTCGGGTGTCGTGCCGCTGATGGCGATGGTGCGCGCCCGCGCTTCGGCTGGCAGCCGCGCACCGTTCCGGCTGGTGTACTCGGTGCGGTCCGACTCGGAGGTGTTCTACAGCACCGAGTTGCGACAGCGCGTCCGTGACGACCGAGGCCTGGACGTGTCGGTGTTGTACACCCGCTCCGCCCCCGAGGGCTCGGGCCGGCCGGCCCGGCGCATCGACGCTACGGACCTCGCCGAACGGGGCTGGCCCGCGACCTTCGAGCCGCGCTGCTACGTCTGCGGCGCGACGCCGTTCGTCGAGACGGTCGCCGACCTTCTCGTCGCGGCCGGGCATGACCCGGCGCGCATCCACACCGAGCGCTACGGCGCGAGCGGAGGCTGACATGAGCGACTCGTACCAGGACGGCAACGCACTGGCCGGCCCGCTCGCCGGGGTGTTCGCCGTAGACATCACCGCCGCGGTGACGACGTGTGCCGGCTGCGGGCGCCGTGACCGGGTCGCGGCGCTGCACGTGTACGGCGCCGAACTCGGCGTGGTGGCCCGGTGCGCCGGCTGCGACAAGGTCGTCCTGCGCTACGCGCACACCCCGGGCGGAGGCTGGCTCGACCTGCGTGGAGCGGTCTCCCTGCACCTCGCCCCCGACGTAGTGCAGGCTGTGCAGTGAACCGGCCAACCGCGACATCGGAGGTTGATCATGGAGGGTGCCCGTCCGGTGACGGCTCCGCGGGGCACCACGCTCACCGCCCGCTCCTGGCAGACCGAGGCGCCGCTGCGGATGCTGATGAACAACCTCGACCCGGAGAACGCCGAGCGTCCTGACGACCTCGTCGTATACGGTGGCACCGGCCGCGCGGCACGTAACTGGGCGAGCTTCGATGCCCTCGTCCGCACCCTCACGACGCTCGGGCCTGACGAGACGATGCTCGTGCAGTCGGGCAAGCCGGTGGGCGTGCTGCGCACGCACGAGTGGGCGCCGCGCGTCCTGATCGCAAACTCGAATCTCGTCCCGGACTGGGCCAACTGGGCGGAGTTCCGTCGCCTCGAGCACCTCGGCCTCACGATGTACGGGCAGATGACCGCCGGCTCGTGGATCTACATCGGGACGCAGGGCATCCTGCAGGGCACCTACGAGACCTTTGCGGCGGTCGCCGCGAAGCGATTCGCCGGGACGCTGGCCGGGACGATCACGCTCACCGCCGGGCTGGGCGGGATGGGCGGTGCGCAGCCGCTCGCGGTGACGATGAACGGCGGCGTCGCGATCTGTGTCGAGTGCGACCCGTCGCGCATCCAGCGCCGTCTCGACCACGGTTTCCTCGACGTGCGGGCCGCGTCCACCGACGAGGCCCTCGAGCTCGCGGTCGACGCCCGGAACGCACGGCGGCCGCTGTCCGTCGGGCTGCTCGGGAACGCGGCCTCGCTCGTGCCGCAGTTCCTCGCCAACGACGCGCCGATCGACGTCGTCACCGACCAGACCTCCGCGCACGACCCGCTGATGTACCTGCCGATCGGCGTCGAGTTCGACGAGTGGCACGACTACGCGGCCCGCAAGCCGGAGGAGTTCACCGGCCGGGCGCAGGCGTCGATGGCCAGGCACGTCGAGGCGATGGTCAAGTTCCAGGACAGGGGCGCCGAGGTCTTCGACTACGGCAACTCGATCCGGGCCGGCGCGAAGGAGGCGGGCTACACCCGCTCCTTCGACTTCCCGGGTTTCGTGCCCGCCTACATCCGGCCGCTGTTCTGCGAGGGCAAGGGCCCGTTCCGGTGGGCGGCGCTGTCCGGTGACCCGAAGGACATCGCCCGCACGGACGAGGCCATCCTCGACATGTTCCCGGAGAACGAGCCGCTCGCCCGCTGGATCCGGATGGCGCAGGAGAAGGTGCACTTCCAGGGGCTGCCGGCCCGGATCTGCTGGCTCGGCTACGGCGAGCGGGACAAGGCAGGTGTGGCCTTCAACGACCTCGTCGCGCGCGGCGAGATCAGCGCGCCGATCGTCATCGGCCGCGATCACCTGGACTGCGGCTCCGTGGCGTCCCCGTATCGCGAAACCGAGGGCATGGCCGACGGCTCGGACGCGATCGCCGACTGGCCGTTGCTGAACGCGATGGTCAACGTCGCGAGCGGCGCGTCCTGGGTGTCGATCCACCACGGCGGGGGCGTCGGGATCGGCCGCTCGATCCACGCGGGCCAGGTATGTGTCGCGGACGGGACGCCGCTCGCCGGACAGAAGATCGAGCGGGTCCTCACCAACGACCCCGAGACGGGTGTCATCCGGCACGTGGACGCCGGCTACGACAAGGCCGAGCAGGTCGCCGCCGAGCGCGGCGTGCGGGTGCCGATGAGCGAGTGAGCATCGCAGGGAGCGAAGCGAGCGAGGAGCGGAGCGAGCGGGCGATGAGCGCTTGCGCGAAGAGCAGTGATCGGCCGGAGGCGTGACCTTCGATTCGATGTGGTCGGCGCTAGCGCCGATCGGCCGGGACGGGCGGACGGGCGGTTACCGCCGCTATGCGTGGACGCACGAGGACGCCACCTTGCGGGAGTGGTTCGCCGGCGAGGCGGCTGCCCGCAGGCTGACCGTCGCGCTCGACCGGGCCGGCAACCAGTGGGCATGGCAGGGCGATCCGGACACGACGCCAGGCGTGGTCGTCGGGTCGCATCTGGATTCGGTACCTGACGGCGGCGCGTTCGACGGCCCGCTCGGCGTCGTCTCCGCCTTCGCCGCCCTGGATGCCCTGCGGGAGGCGGGGTTCGTGCCGAGGAAGCCGATCGGTGTCGTCAACTTCGCCGACGAGGAGGGCGCGCGGTTCGGCGTCGCGTGCGCCGGGTCGCGACTGATCACCGGTGTCCTCGGCGCCGATCGGGCGCGGGGCCTCACCGACGGCGACGGCGTGACCATGGCCGGGGCGATGAGACAGTCGGGACGCGATCCCGCCCGGATCGGGCCCGACGACCGGGCGCTGCGCCGGATCGCGACGTTCATCGAACTGCACATCGAGCAGGGTCGTCAGCTCGTGCACACCGGACGCGCCGTCGGCGTCGCGAGCGCGATCCGCCCGCACGGCCGCTGGCGCGTCGACCTGCCCGGCGAAGCCAACCACGCGGGCACGACCCAGCTCGCCGACCGGCACGATGCGATGCTCGCCGCCGCGCAGGTCGTCCTGGCCGCCCGCGCCGCCGCCGAGCGGCACGACGGCCTCTCGACGTGCGGCAAGGTGCTGGTCGAACCGAACGCCGTCAACGCGATCCCGTCCCGCGCGACGGTCTGGCTGGATGCCCGGGCCGCGACCGCCGCCCAGACCCGCGCCGTCGTGAGTGACGTGGGGGCGGTCGCCGTAGCGCTCGGCGGCACGCTCAGCGAGGAGTCCTGGACCGACGCGACGCCGTTCCGCGACCCCGGACGGATCGCCGCGATCCTCGGCGACGCACCGATCCTGGACACCGGCGCCGGTCACGACGCGGGCGTCCTCGCCGCAGCAGGCGTCCCGGCCGCGATGCTGTTCGTCCGCAACCCGACCGGCGTCTCGCACTCGCCGGCCGAGCACGCGCAGCGCGACGACTGCCTCGCCGGGGTCGCCGCACTGGCCGCGGTGATCGAGGAACTCGCCCGGTGACCGGGCAGAGCTGGTTCGCCGCGCGTGCGTTGCTGCCCGGCGGGGTAGCGCGTGACGTCCGGTTCGAGGTCGCGGCCGGGCGGTTCGTCGCTGTCACGCCGGACTCGACGGGCGACGACGCGACCCGGCTGCCCGGCGTCGTGCTGCCCGGCTTCGCCAACTGCCACAGCCACGCCTTTCACCGCGCGTTGCGCGGCCGCACCCAGGCCGACGGCGGCACGTTCTGGACCTGGCGCGCGCGAATGTACGAACTCGCGGCAGGCCTCGACCCGGACCGCTATTTCGCGCTCGCGCGCGCCACCTACGCCGAGATGGCGTTGGCCGGGGTCACCTCGGTCGGTGAGTTCCACTACCTGCACCACGCGCCGGACGGACGCCGGTACGACGACCCGAACGCGATGGGGGAGGCGCTGCGCGCGGCTGCCGCCGAGGCCGGTGTCCGGCTGACCCTGCTCGACGCCTGCTATCTCGCCGGGGGGCTCGACGCGGGCGGGCACCGGCCCCTCGACGACGTGCAGCGCCGCTTCTCCGACGGCGACGCCGACGCGTGGGCCGCACGGGTCGCCGCCGTTCGCGAGGACGCCAACACCCGGGTCGGCACCGCCGTTCATTCGGTGCGTGCAGTGCCGCGTGAGGCGTTCGACACGATCCGGCACGCGGCGCCAGGTCGTCCGCTGCACGTCCACCTGTCCGAACAGGCTGCCGAGAACGAAGCCTGCCGCGAGCATTATGGGATGACCCCGACAGCGTTGCTCGACGAGGCCGGGGTGTTCACTCCGGCGACGACCGCGGTGCACGCCACGCACGTCACCTCCGACGACGTGCAGCGGCTCGCAACCTCCCACGCGACCGTCTGCCTCTGCCCGACGACCGAGCGCGATCTCGGCGACGGCATCGGTCCCGGCCGCGAGTTGGCCGACGCCGGAGTGCCGCTGTCGGTAGGTACCGACCAGCACGCCGTCATCGACCTGTTCGAGGAGGCGCGCGGCGTCGAGCTGCACGAACGCCTCAGCTCCCGGCGGCGTGGCCGCTTCGACCTCGCCGGCCTGCTGGACGTGCTGACCCGCCACGACCGGATCGGCTGGCCGGACGCCGGGCAGCTGGTCGCCGGGCGGCGCGCCGACCTCGTCGCCGTCCGGCTCGACTCGGTGCGCACCGCGGGCTGCGACCCGGCGCAGATCCTGTTCGCCGCGGCCGCCTGCGACGTCGACACGGTGGTCGTCGACGGCCGCGTAGTGGTGCGCGACGGGCGGCACCTGCTCGGCGACGTCGGGACAATGCTCGGCACCGCGATCGAGGACGCATGGCGACGGTAGTCAGCGGCATCGGTGAGCTGGTCACCAACGACCCGGGCGTCGACGGCAGCCCGCTGGGGATCATCGCGGACGCGGCGGTAGTGGCCGACGGCGGGCGCATCGTCTGGGTCGGACCTGCCGGTCGGGCGCCGGGTGCGGACGACCGGATCGATGTCGACGGCCGCGCCGTCGTGCCCGGCTTCGTCGACTCGCACACCCACCTCGTCTTCGCTGGTGACCGGGCGTCGGAGTTCGCGGCGCGGATGGCCGGCCAGCCCTACGACGGCGGCGGCATCGTGTCCACGGTCGAGGCGACGCGCGCCGCCTCGGACGACCACCTGCGCCGGTTGGTGCGTGCACGAATGGCCGAGCTGCGTGCGCAGGGCACCACCACCGTCGAGGTGAAGAGCGGCTACGGGCTGCGACTGGCCGACGAGGTGCGGGCGCTGCGCATCGCGCGCGAGGCGACCGAGGAGACGACCTATCTCGGCGCACACATCGTGCCGCCCGGTGTCGACCGCGACGACTACGTCCGGGCCGTCGTCGGAGAGATGCTCGACGCCTGCGCGCCGTACGCGCGCTGGATCGACGTCTTCTGCGAACCGGCCAGCCCGCACGCGTTCGACGCGGGCGAGTCCCGCGCCGTTCTCGAGGCAGGCCGAGTGGCGGGCCTCGGGTTGCGGGTGCACGGGAACCAGCTGTCCGCCGGACCTGGCGTGCAACTCGCCGTCGAGCTCGGGGCGGCGAGCGTCGACCACTGCACGCATCTGACGGACGCCGACGTCGAGGCGCTGGTCGGCGGCGAGACGGTCGCGACGCTGCTGCCGGGCGCGGAGTTCTCGACCCGCGCGCCGTACCCGGATGCCCGGCGCCTGCTCGACGCGGGCAGCACCGTCGCCCTCGCCACCGACTGCAATCCGGGCACGAGCTACACCTCGTCGATGGCGTTCGTCATCGCGCTCGCGGTGCGCGAGCTGCGCATGACGCCGGACGAGGCGGTATGGGCCGCGACCGCGGGAGGCGCTGCCGCATTGCGCCGCGACGACGTGGGGCGGATCGTGCCCGGTGCGCGTGCCGACCTCACCGTGCTCGACGCGCCGAGCCGGCTGCACCTTGCCTACCGCCCCGGCGTACCGCTCGCCCGCACCCTCGACCTGCCCTGACCGGGCTGAATTCCGTCCGCGATCTTGTGCGGCCGGCAGCGCTCAGCCGCAGGCTCGCGCACAAGATCGTCACCGCGCTCAGTTTGCGGGCAAGTCGAGGGGTGGGCCGACGTCGAGGATGAGCTCGCGGTCGAGGAACCGGCCGATGTCGACGACCTCGGCCTCCACGCCGCCGCGGGTGCGTGCGTCGAAGTCGCCGAACGGGGTGACGGCCACGCGGCCCTTGGCGCGGTTGAGCGCCCACGACCCCACGACTCGTCCGTCGACCAGCACGGTCGGGCGGATCATGCCGCCCTGATAGACCCGCCCGTGCAGCGGTGGATCGAGGATGGCCGCGCGATCGCGATAGCCGACCAGGTAGTTGTCGAAGGCAGGCAGCAGCCGAACGCCGCGTTCCGGCCCGACGTCGCCCAGCCGGAAGCCCGGCCGCCCGTCCACGTCGGTGTCGTGCAGCTCGTCGCGGATCAACTCGATCGCATGCGCCGACGGCAACCCTGACCACGCGGCGAAGTCGGCGGCCGTCGCGGGGGAGTAGCCCGCGAAGTAGCGCCTGGCCAACTCGGCCAACGCGTCGTCTCCGCTCGGGCCGACGGGCGCGGCCGCCAGCCAGTCTTCGACGAGGGCGAACGTTGCGTGCCGGCCGCGATCCGGCCCACGGCACACCAGACCGGTGGTGCTCGCGTGCACGAGCGCATGGGTGTGCGCCTGCGGATCGGGGCTGTCGAGCGTGCCGCCTCGCGCGGCGAGCCCCGCCCGGATCTCATGCCTGGTCAGCGGACCCTCGGCGAGCACGCTCGGCAGCAGCTCGATCGATCGATCGAGGACGTCGTCGGTCAGCCCGATCTGCCGCCACCGGGTGCGGTACTTGCGCGCGATCGCCGGGCCGATGAGCCGCACCAGCCAGCGCAGATCGACGGAGTCGACGAGGTGAATCGTGCCGCGCAGGAGCCAGCTGCGCACAACCGTGCGGTCGACCTCGATGGCGTGCTGAACGTCGGCATCCGTGACACCGGTGGTGCGCGCCCGCACGCCGAGCCGGGACGCGAGATTGTCCTGTGCCTGCAGCGCCGTGGTCAGGCGCGCCGCCGCGACCGGGGAGGCGCACGGTCGCCCGGCAAGACCGTGCCGGGCAATCCGCTCGCCCAACAGCCTGCGCCGAGCCATGACCGTCATGAGAGTCGAGTCTGCCGTGCCCTGCCGACATGCTTTGATCGCGCGATGAGCGGACGGACGATGCGCTGGATCGCGCTAGCGCTGGCCGCGTTGCTGATCCTGCTCGTGGTCGCCGACCGCGTCGGCGTCTACGTGGCCGAGCGAGCCGCAGGCGACACGCTCGAGTCGTCGCAACACCTCGACTCCCGTCCGGAGGTCGACATCGCCGGCTTCCCGTTCCTCACCCAGCTCGCCGCGGGCAACTTCGACAAGGTCACGGTGACCGCCGAGCGCGTGCCGGTGGGGCCCCAGCTGCACCTGCTCGTCATCTCGCATCTGCAGGTCGTCCTGCACAACCTGAGCGTCTCCCGCGACTTCCACAGCGTGCACGCCGAGACTGCGTCGGCCACCGCGATCGCCACGTTCGGCGAACTCGGCAAGACCCTCGGCGTCGACCTCGGCTACGCCGGCAACGGACGGATCAGGGCCACCAAGACGGTGACCGTCGGGGGCGTGTCAGCCGAGGCGACGGTCACCGCGCGGCCGACGCTGGCGAACGGCGTGCTGTCGTTCAGTGCGACGTCGGTCGACCACGCCGACACGCTGGGCAGCGCGGTCGCGGCGTCGCTCGAGGAGATCTTCCAACTTGCCATCCCGCTGCGGGACATTCCGTTCGACGTCCATGTCCAGGCCCTCGAGGTGGGTCAGAGCGGCGTGACGCTCGAGCTCACCGGACGCGACCTCGGGTACTCCAGCTAGGCATGCCGCGGGTCGCCTCGGCGACACCGCCCTGGACATAACGGTGGATTGTCCTGCATCTCACCCGCCCGGATCGGGACTTTCGATAACACTCGGCGGGCAGGTTGCGCCTTGGGCCATTTGCAAGATTACTGTTTGAGCCTGGGTTCCGGCTTCCAGGGAAATGCAGCGAATGAACATCGAGTACGTTCACGCCGCCCCGCCTCGCGGGGAAGCTCCGGCCGAGATCCTCGCCGGCCTGGCGATCTTCCTGCAGCCCATCATCGACGTCGCCACCGGAGTCGTGTGGGCGTACGAGGCCCTCGCGCGGTTCGGTGGCGCGCCGGTGCGGCCGGCCGACGAGGCCATTCAAGCAGCGCACCGAGCCGGCTACGGACACGCCATCGAGGCGGCCTGCCTGCGCGCCGCCCTCGCGCGTCGCGCCGACCTGCCCGACGGTGCACGCCTCGCGATGAATGTCAGCCCCGAGGCTCTGCTGGGCCCCGACGTGGGCGGCATCTGGGACGCCGACCTGGAGGGCGTGGTCGTCGAGGTAACCGAGCATCATCTGGCGAGCAACGAACGTGCGCTGGTGGAGTTCGGTCGGCTGCGCGAGCGAGGTGCCGCGATCGCGGTCGACGACGTCGGCACCGGCTACGCGGGCCTGCTGCGGCTCGCGACCCTGCACCCGGACATCGTCAAGCTCGACCGCACCATCGTGAGCGGCGCACGCGACCGCGACGCCCAGCGTGCGGTGCTCGAGACGCTCGTCGGGTTCGCGCACCGGATCGACGCCGAAGTGGTCGCCGAAGGCGTAGAGACGCTGGACGACCTCGTCGCGCTGGCGCAGTTCGATGTCGACTACGGCCAGGGCTGGGCGATCGGGCGGCCGGCGCCCAACGCCGAGCCGGTCAACCCCGAGGTCGTCCCGACGTGTCAACGGGCGCGCGATAACGTGCTGCAGCGGCGCGCGTCGATCGCCGGTGCGGCCACCCGGGCGCAGGGCATGCATGCCCTTCTTGGTGCCATTGCCGGAGCGACCGGCCTCGCAAGCCTGCATGTGGCCGTGGCGCAGGCCGCCGCAGAGCTCGGCGTCGACATCATCGCCGCATCGGTCTTGGGTGAGGACGGCGTCCTTCGCGAGATCACCACCAACGGCGCCAAGATCGACACCAGCGCGTACCCGCTCGCCGACTACCCGGCCACGCGCAGCGTTGTCGAGACCGGCGCGGCGATCGAGGTGCACACCAGCGATCCGCACTCCGACCCAGCCGAGCGGGCCCTGCTCAGCAGCCTGGGTCATGCGAGCCTGTTGATGGTGCCGCTCGTCATCGGTGGTCACCGGATCGGCGTGCTGGAGTTCCTGCAGCACACTCATCGCCGGTGGACCGGAACGGACATCGCGGATGCCCGCGGCCTGGCCGTGCACCTGGGCAACGCCCTGATGCGCATCACGTCCTGAGCGGCAGCTCCGGGCGGCCGCCCACTCGGGCCACGGCCCGGGCCGCGAGCCCGACCGCGCCGGCGAGCCGCTCGGCGGCATCTCCTGCCGCACTCAGGTAGCCCGCCGCGAACGCGTCCCCGGCGCCTGTCGTGTCCACGATCGTGGTCGGAGCGGCCGGCATGGAGCACACGGCGGATCCGTCCGACCACACAGCGCCGCTCGCACCGCACTTGACGACGGCCTGACCGAGGCGCTCCGCCAAAGTGCGCGCCGCCGTAGTGGGGTCGGCGACCCCGGTGAGCACCAACGCTTCGTCGGTGTTCGCGAGCAGCAGGACGTCCGCGCCGAGCCAGCCCAGGAACGTCGCTGCCCCGGCCGCGGCCAGCGGTGCCGCCGAAGCTGCGTCGACCGCGATCGACCAGCCACGCTCGCGCGCCGCTGCCAGCGCCGTGCGGGCGGACTCGCGGGGTCCGACGCCGAGCAGGGCGTAGCCGGAGAGGAACAGCCAGTCCGCGTGCTCCGGCAGCGCGGCAAGATCGACCGGCGCGTCGTTGGCGCCCGGCGAGGGCACCATCGTCCGTTCACCGGACGGGTCGACGAGCACGATGCAGGTGCCGGTCGGTCGCTGCTCGTCGTACGCGACGCGAACGTCGACGCCCGCCGCTGCGAGCTCGGCCACGGCGCGCCGGCCGAGCGGGTCGGCGCCGGCCCGCCCGACGAACGTCGCGGACGCGCCCGCGGCGACCGACCAGGCGGCGACGTTGGCCGCCGCGCCGCCACCGAGGAGGCTGATCGACGCGGGCGTGTCGGAGCCGACCGCCAGCGGACCGGGTAGCAGCGCGAGGACGTCGACCATCAGATCGCCGACGCAGACGAGATGCGTCACGGGCCGCAGTAGGCCGTCGCGACCTCGGCCGCCAATCGTGCGTTCGAGCGCACCAGCGCGATGTTGGCGGCGAGCGACGCGCCCTGCGTCTCGCGATGGAAGAAGTCGAGCAGGAACGGGGTGACGTCCTTACCATGCACCCCAGCCCCGTCCGCCGCCACGAGCCCGGTCTCGAGGGTGCGGTCGTGCAGCGCGCGGTCGAGTTCGTCGCCCGGGTCGATCGGGTTGGCGAGGACGAGTCCATAGGACGCGGTGCCGAGGTCCTCCTGCGCGCGGAGGATTCCGGCGACGTGCCCGGGGCTCGGCGCGGTCCAGTACACCGGATGGCCGGAGTCGCGCAGGTAGAAGCCCGGGAAGCGATCGGTGCGGTATCCGATGACGCCGACGTTCAGCGTCTCGAGTCGCTCGAGCGTGGCGCCGACGTCGAGGATCGACTTCACCCCGGAGCACACGACGAGGACGGGCGTCCGGGACAGCGTCGTGAGGTCGGCCGACTCGTCCCACGAGTCTCGCGCGCCGCGATGAACGCCACCGAGTCCGCCCGTCGCGAGGACCCGGATGCCGGCCAGCGACGCCAGATGGCTCGTCGAGGCCACGGTGGTCGCGCCGAGCCCGCCGTCCGCCGCGATCATCGCAAGCTCGCGGACGCTCACCTTCGTCACCGCAGGGTCGCCCGCGACCCGCTCCAGCGCGGCGCCGTCGAGCCCGATCCGCGGCTGCCCGTCGAGCACCGCGATGGTGGCCGGCGCCGCTCCTCCGGCGCGCACCGCGTCCTCGATCTCGCGGGCGATGCGCAGGTTGTCCGGGCGGGGCAGCCCGTGGCTGATGATCGTGCTCTCCAGCGCGACGACCGGCCGGCGCTCGGCGAGTGCCGCGGAGACCTCGGGATGGATCAGCACGCGCGATCCTTTCGTCGGCTGAACAGGCCGACCGGCACGGTGGCGAGGGCAGCCACCACGAAGGAGATTATCGACGCGCTCATCCACGTCGTCGGCGTGAAGTTCAGCCAGCCGTCGACGTGCCCCCATTGGCGCGACCACCAGCCGACGTAACCGGGGTTGACGAGCTGGTAGGCGCAGAAACCGGCGAACCACGGAATCAGCATCGCCCAGCGGACCGGCGCGCCTTCGGTGAGGTCCCACCGCTGACGGGAGATCAGGAAGTAGTCGACGGCGAACACGCCGAACAAGGGCACGAACACCGACCCGATCAGGAGCAGGAAGTTCTCGTAGTCGCCGACGTCGAGGGCCAACGCGAGGACGGTGGCAAGCGCTCCGAGGACCAGCGCGAGGATGCGGCGGTCCCATCGGGGCCGAAGGTTCTGCATCGACACCGCGGTCGAGTAGGTGTCGACGAACGACTGGTCGATCTCGCGGACCGCGAGGACCGCGAACGCCAACCCGCCGACAGGCACCGCGATGAACGCGCCGAACATGTCGTGCTGTGTGCCGCTGGTGGCAACGGTCAGCAACGCGACGAGTCCGATCGCGTAGCAGGCGAACTGGGTCACCGAGTAGCCGAAGAACGAGCCGATCACCGTGTCCCGCACCGACTTCGAATGGCGCGTGTAGTCGGCGGCGACCGGGACCCACGACACCGACACGCCGATCACAGTGTCCACCGCGATCCAGAATCCGTGCGACGTGCCGTGGCCGAAGCCGGGTAGCGGATTGCGCAACAGTTGGATCGCGAGGTACCCGAGCGCGACGACCACCGCGACGGACACGTAGCGGCGCAGTGCCCGGATCCAGCTGAGGGGATAGAGCGCGAGCCCTGTGGTCAGCACGCCGCCGATGAGGACGTAGCCCCAGCGCGGAACGCCCCCCGCGACCTGGTGCATCGCTTCGCTGATGACGACGAGCTCGAAGGTCGTCCAACCGAGCAGCTGAACGACGTTGAGCACGGTGGGCAGCCACGAGAGCTTGGCGCCGAACAGGCCGCGCAGCAAGACCATCGCCGGTGCGCCGGTCTCGGTGCCGGCGACCGCTGCGACGGACACCGCGGCGGTGCCCAGCACACTGCCGATCAGGAGGGCGAGCAGTGCTGCCCGAAGGGAGAGGGCTCGGCCGTCGTCCAGCGGGTACAGGACGAAGTAAGCCCCCGTGAAGCCGAGCAGGCTCACCCCCAAGTTGCCCCAGAGGCCGAGCTGGTCGATCAGCCGCAGCGCGCGCGGCGCGGGCTGGTCCAGGGTCAGCGGCGCCTCGGCGTGATCGTCGATCGTGCGGTCTCGCAGTGTCGTCATCGTGTCTCCCTGCGCCGGCATTACCCGGCGGGTCCGGCGGTCGGCCCATGGCCCTCTCAGCGCCCGGTTGCCCGGAGCTCCCGCGCTCGCTGGTCTTACAGGACAGCCATCCCCTCGGTGGGGGAGGACGGTTGGGCGTGGAACCTCTTCGGGATGCGGCCGGCGAGCCGGGCCAGCCGGCCGGCCTCGACCGCGCGCGCCATCGCGGTCGCCATCGCCACCGGATCCTGCGCGCGAGTGACGGCCGAGGCGAGCAGCACACCGTCGCAGCCGAGCTCCATGGCGAGCGCGGCGTCCGAGGCGGTGCCGATCCCGGCGTCGAGGATCACCGGGACGCCCGCCTCGCTGACGATCAGCTCGATGTTGTGCGGGTTGCTGATCCCCAGCCCCGTCCCGATCGGCGAGCCGAGCGGCATCACCGCAACGCAGCCGGCCTGCTGCAGCCGGCGCGCCAGCACCGGGTCGTCGTTCGTGTACGGCAGCACCTGAAACCCTTGCGCGACAAGAGATTGGGCCGCGTCGAGCAGCTCGACCGGGTCGGGCAGCAGGGTTCGCTCGTCGGCGATCACCTCGAGCTTGACCCAGTCGGTCTCGAGCGCTTCGCGGGCCAGCTGCGCGGTCTGGACTGCCTCCCGCGCGGTGCGGCAGCCGGCGGTGTTCGGCAGGATCCGGACCGCGCGGCGATCGAGGACGTCGAGGATCGAACCGCTGGTCTGCGGGTCGACGCGGCGCATCGCGACGGTGCACATGGACGCCTGCGACGCGGCGAGCGCCGCATCGATGACCTGCAGGCTCGGCGCCCCGCCGGTGCCGAGGATCAATCGGGAAGCCAGCTCCACGCCGGCGATCACGAACGGGTCATCGGCCATGCGTCAGCCTCCCTGCACCGCGGTGATCAGCTCGACGACCTGGCCGTCGCGCAGTGCGACGGTCGGCCAGCTGCCGCGCGGGACGACCGCGCCGTCGACGACCGCGGCACTGCCTCGTGCCGAGCCGGTGATCGACCTGATCAGCTCGTCGACCGACGTCCCGTCCGCGAGCTCGTGCGGGTGTCCGTTCAGCTCGATCCTCATGCCGGGACCGCCTTGAACCGGTTCGGCGCGAACGGAGCGGCGGCGTCCGGCAGCGCGCCCGTGGTGACGAGGTCGGCGACCGCGTCGGCGGTGATCGGGGTCAGCAGGATGCCGTTGCGGAAGTGACCGCTCGCATGGACGAGACCGGCCAGCCCGGACGCCCCCATCAGCGGCGCGTTGTCCGGTGAACCGGGTCGCAGGCCGGTGCTCACCTCCTCGAAGATCGCCTCACCGAGCTCGGGCAGCACGGTCTGCGCGTCGCGCAACAACTCGTAGATCGCGCCGGCCCGCGGCGTGCAATCGAAGCCGGCCTCCTCCGACGAGGCGCCGACCACGATCCGTCCGTCAGCGCGGGGAACCACATAGACAGGGGTGCCCTTCACCGCAGCCCGGACGACGTGCTGCAGCCGCGGTTGGCCAGGCAGCCGCAACCGCAGCGTCTGGCCCTTCACCGGCCGTACCGGTGCGGCGAACGGGACGGGGACACCCTCGACGAGTCCCGACCAGGCCCCTGCCGCGACGACCACGGTCGGTGCGACGAGCTGGGTCCCGTCCGCGAGCTGCACCCCGGAAACCCGCTCGCGGGAAACCACCACGCGCGCGGTTGCGGTGAAGGTGCGCACGCCGGTGAGTTGCGCCGCGGCCGCCAACGCGGCGTGCAGCGCGCGCGGGTCGACCTGGTGGTCGCCGGACGCGAGCAGCCCGCCGGGCAGGCCGGGGGAGAGCGCGGGCTCGAGTTGGCGCAGCTCGCGGCCGGTGAGCAGCTGCGACTGCGCGCCAACGGACTGTCCGAACGCGTGCAGGTCCCGCAGCGCGTCGAGGTCCGCGCCGTCCCACGCCGTCGACAGCGTGCCGCAGGGCCAGAACGCGACCGACGATCCGGTGCGCTCGGTGAGCTCGGCGACGAAGGCCGGGTAGCGCGCAAGCGAGTCGCGGTTCAGCTCGTACAGCGCGGTCTCGGCGTAGTACAGCTCGCTGATGGGCGCGAGCATGCCGGCCGCGGTGTTCCAGGCGCCGCGCCCCGGGGCAGGGTCGACCAGCGCCACGGACAGCCCGCGCTGGGCACAGCGCCAGGCCACTGCGGTGCCGATGGTGCCCGCGCCGATGACGGCGACGTCGGCCGTGTGGTGGCCCATTGCTCCCTCGCGCCGGAATTACCCGGATCAGGTTCGACGGTCGGCTCGCGCCCTCTCAGCCCGCCCCGCGGCAGGCTCCCGTGCACGGACCACCCTACGCTCGCGGGCATGCCGGATCTCGCAGCTGCCCGCCTGTATCTCTGCGTCGACTCCCGCTCGCGACAGGGCGATCTCGCGGAGTTCCTCGACACTGTGCTCGGCAACGGCGTGGACGTCGTCCAGCTGCGCGAGAAGGGCTTGGAGGCGCGCGAGGAGATCCGATTGCTCGAGGTGTTCGCCGCCGCGGCCGAGCGGCACGGGGCACTGTGGGTGGTGAACGACCGCGCCGACGTCGCCCGGGCCGTCCGCGCGCCGGTGCTGCATCTCGGCCAGCACGATCTGCCGACCGCGGTCGCGCGCGACATCGTCGGACCGGACGTCCTGATCGGCCGCTCGACCCACTCGCCGGCGCAGGCCGACGCGGCGCGCACCGAGGACGGCGTCGCCTACTACTGCTGCGGGCCCACCTGGCCGACGCCCACCAAGCCCGGCCGCCCGGCGGCGGGCGTCGAACTGCTCGACCACGCCGCCGCGCAACAGACCGCGCGGCCGTGGTTCGCGATCGGCGGCATCGAGTCGCTCGCCCGGCTGGACGAGGTGATCGCGCACGGCGCCCGCCGGGTGGTGGTCGTCCGCGCGATCACCGACGCGGAAGACCCGGGGGCTGCCGCCCGCGCGTTCGCAGGGCGGCTGGGTGCCGGCTGACCCGTCGGCGCTCCGGGCTGGGAAGGTGTGTGGGTGGCAGACACCTGGACGGCACGCTTGTGGCGGGCGGCCGAGCCGATCTACGCGGCGATCCTGCAGCACCCGTTCCTGGCCGCGCTGACCGACGGCACGCTGCCCGAATCCTCGTTCGCGTACTACCTGGCGCAGGACGCGCACTACCTGCGCGACTACGCCCGCGCGTTGGCCGTCGTGGGGGCCAAGGCGCCGACGCATGCCGACGCCGCGATGTTCGGCCGACACGCCGCGGAGACCGCCGAGGTGGAGCTGGCACTGCACGCGACGCTGCTTCCCGAGCTGGGCATCGACCCGGCCGAATTGGACGCCATCGCGTCGTCGCCGACGACCACCGCGTATACGAGCTATCTGCTGGCGAGCGTCTCCGGCGGATCGTTCGCCGAGGGCCTGGCGGCCGTGCTGCCGTGCTACTGGATCTACCAGCGGGTGGGCGAGGCACTCCTGCAGCGCGGCTCACCCGACGCGCGCTACCAGCGCTGGATCGACACCTACGCCGGCGACGCGTTCGCCGAGACCGTCGCGCAAGTCCTCGCCGTCGCCGATCGCTGCGGGCTCGAGATCGGTGCAGCCGACGATCGACGCGCGCAGCGGCACTTCGCCGCGACGGCGCGCTACGAGTGGATGTTCTGGGACGCGGCCTGGCGTGAGGAGTCCTGGCCACTGAGCGACGCTCTCGGGACGAGCCCTGGCGAGTCGGGGCCGACGATGACGCGGCTCGACCACGTGACGATCACCGCGCCGGCCGCGGAGTTCGCCGAGCGACTCGCGTTCTACGACGCCGCGCTCGGCGCGCTCGGACTCGTCCGGCTGGCGGAGCTCGTCGACGAGGAAGAGGAGGATCCGGCCGTCGAAGCGGCTGCCTGGGGCATCCCGGACGGCGGCGGGATCGTCTGGCTCGTCACTGGCGAGCGGGCCACGACCGGGCTGCACATCCGACTCCAGGCTGACTCTCGACTCCAGGTCGAGGCTTTGCACGCCGCCGCGCTCCGAGCCGGCGGGGCAGCGCACACCGCGCCGCGGCGCTGGGTGCTGTATCGCCGCGGCGAGTTCAACGCGATCGTCGCAGACCCGGCCGGCAATCTCCTCGAGGCGGTCGCCGCCGAGTGACGGCCTTACTCGATGTCCTGGACGTGCTCGACGCGCGGCGGGCGGGCGAAGAACGGCCCGAGCACGCCACGCCAGGTGACGAACCGGCCGGTGCCGCGGAAATTCTCCTCGTGCGCCTGCACGCTGTCCCACTCGACGAGCAGGACGAAGCGCGACGGTGACTCGACGCCCCGGGTCATCCGCGCCGAACGGCAACCGGGCGTACCGGTCAGCACGTCGCGCACGCTGAGATAGGCAGCAGCGAACTCGTCTGCCGCGTCCGGATCGATCTCGAAGTCGGCAACCTCCAGCACCATGGTGCCCACCCTGCCAGGACACGGCGTCGAATGCTGGATTCACAGCTGTCACACCTGGCACACTGGTCACATGCCTCTCGGGCGGGTTGTTGCGGCGTCCCTCGCGTCGGTTGCCGTCGCGGGCTGCGCCGCGGTGGCGCTCGGGATGGGGCCTGCCGCGCGCAAACCGGCGGCCGGGCCGGCGCGCACCGTGGCCACCGCGAGCACCTTGGCCACGGCGAGGTCTGCGGCGCACGGCCAGGCGTTGCCGCTCGGGTTCCGCACCCATACCGCGACGCGGGTGATCACGGTGACCGCGCGCTCGACCAACCGCACGACGGCCCGGCTGCAGGCGTGGACGAAGGCGCCGGGCGGCGGCTGGCTCGAGCACGGCACGGCGGTGACGGCGCACATCGGCGCGGACGGGCTGAGCAGGCGGCCGAGCGAGTACCGCAGCGCCACCCCGATCGGCAGCTTCACGCTGACCCACGCGTTCGGTCACTACGCCGACCCCGGTACGGCGCTGCCGTACCTCCACACCCGTCCGTCGGACTGGTGGATCAGCCAGGCCGGGCCGCTGTACAACACGCATCAGCGCTGCTCGTCCGGCTGCGCGTTCACCCTCGGCAGCCCGAACGAGCACCTCTATTACGAGATGCCGTACTACCGCTACGCGGTAGTCATCGACTACAACACCCGCAACTCGCCTGGCGGCGTGGTGCAGGGCGCGGGCAGCGCGTTCTTCCTGCACGTGACCGACGGCGCGGCGACGGCCGGCTGCGTCGCGATCGCGCAGTGGAAGCTGGTGCGGCTGATGCGCTGGCTGCGCCCAGCGGCCCACCCGCGCATCCTGATCGGGGTGCCGTAGAACTCAGGGCTTCGTGACCTCGTCGGTTTCGACCGTTGGCGCCTGAATCGTGCGCCGACGTGGGCGATGAACCTGCACATGATTGCGGCGTGACCGGTCGATACCTGCCGGCCTGTCTGCAGCATGAGGGACGACGTGGCATAAGACAACTCGACGTGGCATGATGGTGGCATGGATGCCACACTGGTGCTCGGGCAGCAGGGTCGGCTGGTCATTCCAGCCGAGGTTCGCGCAGCGCTTGGTCTTGCACCGGGCGATCGACTGCACCTGCACCTGTCGGGCCCTCGGCTGGTCCTGGAACGGCAGCGGGACGCGATTGCCGAGTTGCGTGCGCTGGCCGCCGATGTGCCCAAGGCACGCTCGCTCGTCGAGGAGTTGCTCGCCGAGCGCCGCGTTGCCGCCGCGTCCGAATGACGGTGCTGGACGCTTCCGCGATCTTGGCCCTGGTGCATGACGAACCGGGCGCCGACCGTGTCGCCGAGCACCTCGAATCCGCGGTGCTGGGCGCGGCCAATCTGGCCGAGGTGATCGGGAAGCTTGTCGACGCCGACATCGACGTCGGCCGCGTGCGCGAGTTGCTCGCCGCGGCTGGCGTCACCATCGAACCCGTTCTTGAGCAGGACGCGGAACTGGCCGGCGCGATGCGCGCGCTCGACGGTGGGCGGGCGCTCTCGCTGGGCGATCGCTGCTGCCTGGCTCTGACCGTGCGAAGCGAGCCGCCAGAGGTGCTCACGGCCGACCGCGCTTGGGCCGATCTTGATCTGCCGATCCGCGTCCAATTACTGAGGTCATGCTTATCCGGTTAGGTCAGGTAGCTTGGGCAAATGCCGCGTCCTGACTTCCCCCGGACGGTCGTTGAGTTCCAGCGCTGGTTTCCCGACGACGAGGCCTGCACGCAGTACCTGTTCGAGTCGCGTTGGCCGGACGGCTTCCGCTGTCCGCGGTGCGGACATGAGCACGCTTGGCCGGTGACCAAGCGCCGGGTGTTGTGGGAGTGCGCGGCCTGTCATCGGCAGACGTCGCTGACCGCGGGCACGGTGCTGCACAAGACGCGCACGCCGCTGCATCTGTGGTTCTGGGCGGCCTACCTGATGAGCACCCCAACGCCGGGGGTGTCGGCGCTGCAGCTGCAACGCCAGCTCGGGCTGAGTCGCTATGAGACGACCTGGATGATGCTGCACAAGCTGCGCCGGGCGATGGTCAACCCCGAACGCGATCCGCTGAGCGGCGAGGTCGAAGTCGACGAGTGCTACATCGGCGGGCCCGAAGCCGGCCTGCGCGGCGGACGCCAACATGGCGACAAAGCCCTGGTCGTGGTGGCCGTAGAGGTCCGGGGCACCGCCAGCGGCCGGGTGCGGCTGGCCGTCGTTCCCGACGCCTCCGGCCCCACCCTGACCGGCTTCGTCCGCGCCAACATCACCGCCGGCGCGATCGTGCACACTGACGGCTTCCGCGGCTACCGACCGCTGCCCAGCCACGGTTACCAGCATCGCCCGCACAGCCAACTTGCCGCTCGCGCCGCCGGTGCGGACATTGACGAGATCCTGCCCCGCGTGCACCGGGTGATCTCCAACCTCAAGAGCTGGCTGCGAGGCACCCACCGCGGCGTGTCCGGTGAACACCTACAGGTCTACCTCGACGAGTACGCCTTCCGGTTCAACCGCCGCCGCACCCCGATGGCCGCCTTCCAGACCCTGCTCGGCTTACAAGCCCAACAGCCGCCAACCACCTACCGGCAGATCGTCGCCAGACCCGAGCCCTTCCCAGCTCACCTGATCTAACCGGATAAGCATGACTGAGGTAGCAGGTCCGCGCCCGCGCGGCGACCAACCGAACAACCGCGCGACCGCTCGCGTCCGCGGCGTGACCGTGCAACGGTACGCACCATGTCCGCGGCGCAGTCGTACGGTTTGGCTGGACTGATATCATGTGATATCGAGGAGGTCGGATGAGTGACGTGTTGATCCGAGATATCCCAGATGACGTGCTGGCCGGTCTGGACGCGCACGCCGCGCGGCTGGGGTTGTCCCGCGCCGAGTACATCCGGCGGCGGCTGGCGCAAGACGCCTCGGCAACCATGGTGCCGGTCTCGGTCGCGGATCTGAGCCGCTTCGCCGAGCAGCACGCGGACCTGGCCGACCCGGCGACGATGGGTCCCTGCGGCGCTTCCGGCGTTCGACACGACCGTTCGTGTCGGCGGCGTGCAACGGACGCACCATGTCCGCGGCTACTGTGATCGTGCGGTTCAGCTGAACCGCACGGCTCGTACCTGATCTTGTGCGGATATCTGCGCTCAAACGCTCGAGCGCGGGATGCTGCACAAGATCGCGAAGGCGGCGGCTCGCGGCGCGGATCTTGTGCACTCACCAACGCCCAGGCGCGGGATGCTGCACAAGATCGCACTCGGTTGCGCAGCCCCGGGTATTCGGCAACAAAGTGCGGTTCACCTTCACCCACACGCACGACGTAGGCGCCGACATCAACATTTCCTGCCGAGGTCAGCGCTTCCCAAGGTCCGTCTCGAGAACGGCCAGCCGGTCGCGGACGTCGCGAACCGCGCCCTCCAGGGCGCTCATGCGCATTTCGACGCCTGTCACGCGGCTGGCCAGCTCCCCGAGGCGATCACCGAGCACCTCGACGACGAGACTCATGCTTCTGACCCCCGTCGCGGCGACGGCGACAACTGCGGTGATGAACACCGAGTTGGTCACCATGGCGGCCTCCGGAAGCGTCTCCGTCGACGATACCGGCGCGACGAGGTGGCGGGCAGGTCGTCCACGTTCTCGTGCATGACAGGCTAGGGACGTGCGACGGATCGGATGGTGGCCCAGCGGCGTTCTGATCCTGGCCGTCGCCCCGCTGCTCGCCGGGTGCTCGGGCAACTCCGCCGCGCGGGGTACCCCCGCGGCGCCGATCAGCTCGCCGGCTCCCGTCTCGACTGCGACGTCGTCGACCCGACCGGCGCCGACGCTGACGCCGACGAAGTCCCGCACCTCGTCCGGAGCCCATCCCGTACCGGCGAAGACGAGCGCAGCCCCGAAGCTCGCGCGGGCCGGTACCCCGCCCGCCGCGAAGTCGCGGCCGATGTCCCTGCCGCTGCACTTCCGGACGGGCGCCGCGAGCCAGGTGATCACCGTGACTGCGGCCTCGACGTCGAGCACCGAAGGGACGCTGCAGGCGTGGCGGAGGTCGGGCAACGGCTGGCGCCGAGTCGGCAGCGCGGTGCCCGCCTGGCTCGGCTCCGACGGGCTCACGAAGGAGCCGAGCGAGACCCGCAGCGCGACGCCGATCGGCAGCTTCACACTCACGCGGGCGTTCGGGCGCAATGCGGGTCCGGGCACCGCGTTGCCATACACGCGAACCACGCCGGCCGACTGGTGGATCAGCGAGTCCGGGCCGCTCTACAACACCATCCAGCGCTGCGCGTCCGGCTGCGCGTTCACGCAGGGCGACCCGAACGAGCACCTCTACTACGCGACGCCCTTCTACCGCTATGCCGTGGTCATCGACTACAACACCCGCAACGCGCCCGGCGGGGTCGTGCAGGGCGCCGGCAGCGCGTTCTTCCTGCACGTCACGGTCGGCGCGCCGACGCAGGGCTGCATCTCGATCGACGAGGGCCGGCTGATCCGGTTGATGCGGTGGCTGTCGCCGGGGCGGCATCCGCGGATCCTGATCGGGACGCCATGACGTCCGGGTGATCATCTACTCGGACGGCCCGCTGTGGGTCCGGGTGCTCATCGCGATCGGCGCCGCGGCCCTGTTCGTCGTGTTGGCATGGACGTACTACAAGCAGTTCTGGCGCCGCCGCTGACCTGGGCCGCCAAGCCAAAGGGAGACCCCACTTGACGAAACGCCGCGGAGGGTCGCTGGATGGAGGTTCGGCCACGCGACGAGGACGGAGCCGCACGGTGCCGGTCGGTCACGAGCCAGCCCCCGACGTCGACGGGCCGGCGCGCGCGGTCCTCGACGCCAACCGACGCCGCGGCGCGGCCGACGTGCCGCGGGCGCGCTACGACTACACGTGTCCGTCGACGCAGACCTACCCCTTCCAGTGGAACTGGGATTCCGCCTTCCACGCGATCGCCCTGTCGCGTTCTGATCCGGCGCGCGCGCAGGCCGAGCTCAGCACGCTGCTCGTGGCGAAGCAGGCTTCGGGATTCCTGCCGCACATGGTCATGTGGCAGGAGGAACTGCGCGCGCAGGCCGCGGCCGAGTTCACCGTCGTCGTCGCTGCGTCCGGCTGGCACACGCTGACGGCAAACCCGCCGGTGCTCCCGCTGGCGGTCGAGCGCGTCTGGCACGCCGGGGGAGACGACCGGTGGCTGGACTCGGTGCTGCGCGACCTCGTCGATGTGCTGGCGTGGTGGCGCGATCGCCGCGACCCCGACGGGACCGGGCTCGTCGTGACCTTCCAGCCGGACGAGTCCGGGCTGGACATGAGCCCCAAGTACGACGTCCTGCTCGGCATACCCGACGGCGCCGGGCGCGTCGTCCCTCGGTGGCACGCGGCGATGCGGGAACTGTTCGCCGCGTACGCCGGCAACGACGGGTACCGGGATCCGGACGGGGACCTGACGGCACGGGGCCGCTTCGCGTTGACCGACGTCCTGGTCAACAGCATCTTCGGTCACTCGGCGCGTGCGTTGGCGCGGCTGCAGCGAGCGCGCGGGCACGATGCTGTGGCGGCGGAGTGGGACCGGACCGCAGCGCGGACCACCGAGGCGCTGCTTCGCGACTGCTGGGACGCTGCCGGCGGTGCCTTCTACGACACGTATCTGACGACGTCCGGCCGCCACGTGTCGCGGGTGCTTACCGTAAGCAGTCTCTTCCCGCTCATCCTCGAGGATCTTCCCCGGCCGGTCGCCGCTCGCCTCGTCGCGCACCTGACCGACGAGGCGGAGTTCTGGTTGCCCTACCCGGTGCCGAGCGTCGCGGCGACCGAGCCGAGCTTCGACCCGACGTTCGCGACGAAGGCGATCTTTCGGGGGTCCTCGTGGATCAACCTCAACTGGTATCTGCACCTCGGGCTCCGCACGCACGGCTTCCACGACGTTGCGGACGACCTCGCGCGGCGCACCAGGGCGCTGGTGGCCACCTCCGGGCTGCGGGAGTGCTACGGGCCCTACGACGCCGCCGGGCACGGCGCGAGCGACTTCAGCTGGAGCAGCCTCGTCGTCGACTTCGGGTGACCGCGCGCTCGATCGTCGGTCAGTTCGATGTGGCACGATTTTGCAGGTGACCAGCAGGCCCGCCGCGGCGCAGCACCTGCGCGACCTCGCGCTGCTGCGCCGCGTCCGCGACCGGATCGACCGGGAGTACGCGCAGCCGCTGGACGTCGCGGCGCTCGCCCGCGGGGTGCACATGTCGGCGGGGCACCTCAGCCGCGAATTCAAGCTCGCCTACGGCGAGTCGCCGTACTCCTATCTGATGACGCGGCGCATCGAGCGCGCGATGGCGCTGCTGCGTCGTGGCGACCTAAGCGTGACCGAGGTCTGTTTCGCGGTCGGCTGCTCGTCGCTGGGCACGTTCAGCACCCGGTTCACCGAACTGGTCGGGATGCCGCCCAGCGTCTACCGGCGCGAGGACGCGCACCCGACGGCGGGGATGCCGCCGTGCGTGGCAAAACAGGTGACCAGACCGATCAGGAATCGAGAAGCGGCGGCTCAGCAGCGGCAACTAGCGTGACCGGCATGAAGCTCACCATTCACACCACGGTCCTCCCGCACGACGACCCGGACGCCTCCGTTGCCTTCTACCGCGACGTCCTCGGCTTCGAGGTGCGCAGCGACTTCGGCGAGGGCAAGATGCGCTGGATCACGGTCGGTCCCGCCGACCAGCCCGACATCTCCATCCTGCTGGCGCCACCGGCCGCCGACCCCGGCATCACCGCCGACGAGCGCCGCATGATCGTCGAGATGATGGCCAAGGGCACCTACGGCTGGATCCTGTTGGCAACCGATGACCTCGACGGCACCTTCGAGCGCGTCGAGGCCAGCGACGCCGACGTCGTCCAGGAGCCGACGGTGCAGCCGTACGGGGCCCGCGACTGCGCCTTCCGCGATCCGGCCGGCAACCAGGTCCGCATCCAGGAACTGCGCTGATCGTGGCCAGGAAGACGGACGCGCAGTCGCCTGCGCTGCACGGTGCGGACAGTCACGACCTGATCCGCGTGCACGGCGCGCGCGTGAACAACCTCAAGGACCTGAACATCGAGCTCCCGAAGCGCCGGCTGACGGTGTTCACCGGCGTCTCCGGCTCGGGCAAGAGTTCGCTGGTGTTCGACACGATCGCGGCGGAGTCGCAGCGGCTCATCAACGAGACCTACAGCGCTTTCGTGCAGGGCTTCATGCCGACGATGGCGCGGCCCGAGGTCGACATGCTGGACGGGCTGACGACCGCGATCATCGTCGATCAGGAGCGGATGGGGTCCAACCCGAGATCCACCGTCGGTACCGCGACCGACGCCAACGCGATGCTGCGCATCCTGTACAGCCGGCTCGGGAAGCCGCACATCGGCCCGCCCACGGCCTTCGCGTTCAACGTCCCGACGCGGACGGCGAGCGGGGTGATGACCGCCGACAAGGGCAGCGGCGAGAAGACCATCGTGCGCAAAGCCGTCTACCAGGGCGGCATGTGCCCGCGGTGCGAGGGAACGGGTGCGGTCACCGACTTCGATCTGTCCGCGCTGTACGACGACACCAAGTCGCTCGCCGACGGCGCGCTGACCATCCCGGGCTACAGCATGGACGGGTGGTTCGGTCGCATCTTCGCTGGCTCGGGCTACTTCGAGATGGACAAGCCGATCCGCAGGTACACGAAGAAGGAGCTGCACGACCTGCTCTACCGGGAACCGACCAAGATCAAGGTCGAGGGCATCAACCTGACCTACGAGGGACTGATCCCGAAGATCCAGAAGTCGATGCTGTCGAAGGACGTCGACTCCATGCAGCCGCATGTTCGCGCCTTTGTGGAGCGCGCGATCACCTTCTCGACCTGCCCGGACTGCGACGGCACCCGGCTGACCAAGGACGCCCGGTCGTCGAAGATCAACGGCAAGAACATCGCGGACGTCTGCGCGATGCAGATCAGCGACCTGGCCGACTGGGTTCACGGTCTCGAGGAGCCCTCGGTGGCCCCGCTGCTGACCGGGCTCGGATACCTGCTCGATTCGTTCGCCGAGATCGGGCTGGGCTACCTCTCGCTGGACCGTCCGTCGGGCACGCTGTCCGGGGGAGAGGCGCAGCGCACCAAGATGATCCGGCACCTCGGCTCGTCGCTCACCGACGTCACCTACGTGTTCGACGAGCCGACGATCGGTCTGCACCCGCATGACATCGAGCGGATGAACCGGCTGCTGCTCCAGTTGCGCGACAAGGGCAACACGGTGCTGGTCGTCGAGCACAAGCCCGAGACGATCGAGATCGCCGACCACGTCGTCGACCTCGGTCCGGGCGCCGGAACAGCGGGCGGGATGGTCTGTTTCGAGGGCACCGTGGCGGGCCTGCGGAAGAGCAACACCATCACCGGGCGCCATTTCGACGACCGGGCGAGCCTGAAGGAATCGGTGCGGTCGTCCTCCGGCGCGCTGGAAGTCCGCGGCGCCTCCACGCACAACCTCCAGCACGTGGACGTCGACATCCCGCTCGGGCTGCTGTGCGTGATCACCGGCGTCGCCGGCTCCGGCAAGAGTTCGCTCATCCACGGCTCGGTCGACGGCCGGGACGGCGTGGTGGTGATCGACCAAGGCGCGATACGCGGCTCGCGGCGCAGCAATCCGGCGACCTACACCGGGCTGCTCGAACCGATCCGCAAGGCTTTCGCAAAGGCCAACGGGGTGAAGCCGGCGTTGTTCAGCTCCAACTCCGAAGGCGCCTGCCCGGCCTGCAACGGCGCCGGCGTGATCTACACCGAGCTGGGCGTCATGGCCACGGTCGAGAGCCCGTGCGAGGAGTGCGAGGGGAGGCGGTTCCAGGCGTCGGTGCTGGAGTACACGCTGGGCGGACGCAACATCGCCGAGGTGCTGGCCATGTCGGTGTCCGACGCTGCGGAGTTCTTCGGCGCCGGGGACGCGAACACGCCGGCTGCGCACAAGACCCTGTCCCGGCTCGCCGACGTCGGGCTCGGCTACCTCACCCTCGGCCAGCCGCTCACCACGCTGTCCGGCGGCGAACGGCAGCGGCTCAAGCTGGCCACCCGGATGGGCGACGACGGTACTGTCTATGTCCTCGACGAGCCGACCACCGGCCTGCACCTCGCCGACGTCGAGCAGCTGCTCGGCCTGCTCGACCGGCTCGTCGACTCGGGTAAGTCGGTCATCGTCATCGCGCACCATCAGGCAGTCATGGCGCGCGCCGACTGGATCATCGACCTCGGCCCCGGCGCCGGCCACGATGGCGGCCGGATCGTCTTCGAGGGCACCCCCGCCGGCCTCGTCGCGGCCCGCTCCACCCTCACCGGCGAGCACCTTGCGGCCTACGTCGGCGCCTGACACCGCAGCGGAACCGGCGCCGATCTGCCTGATGTGCTACCTGCCCAGTGGCGAACGCGTGTTCGAAATGTACTGACGACCGGCCGGGGCGCGGAGGTGATGGACCGCAGCTACGCGCTCATGGACCGCACCGCGTACGGCCGCCAGGAACGGTGGGAGGACTCGTCCGCCGGCTGGTCGCAACAGTGCTCCGTCACGCGGAACCGCCGGCGGTGCGCCCGATTGGCCAGTCCGCCCGGCGTGGCCGGGCGGACGTCCGATCGCGCAGTGACCGCGACTCGTCGCCGGACTGTTGCGCGATGCGAATACTGGAGCTGTCGACGACACCTAACCTGGAGTCGCGCGTCCGGCCGCCACACTCAGGGGCCTAAGCAGGAGCAACGACGAGCGTCGCGGGCCGCGGATCCCACGCTCCGAACTTTTCGTACGTGGTGTCAGGGTCTGGCCGCTGGCGGCAAACATGGCGGAAGTCGGTGGTTAGCGAGCGTGAGTGGTCGTTGCGATCGCTGCCGCGCGTAGATCGCGGATTC
Organism: uncultured Actinomycetota bacterium; assembly: GCA_963797455.1. GTDB lineage: Bacteria > Actinomycetota > Actinomycetes > Mycobacteriales > Jatrophihabitantaceae > Jatrophihabitans. The sequence continues at coordinate 169,522 of CAWCPK010000008.1, forward strand.
GGTGTCGTTGAGTCGGGCGGCGATGACAATCGTCGCTGTCATGTGGCCCGGCCGGGGGAGTGCTGCGCGCCGCGCGATTCAAGTAGTAACACCTGTGCTCGATGCTCTCGCGGTACGGCCGAGAGGCGCGGCGGGGCCGGGTATGCCACCGCTCTTGTGCCGGTCGCAGATCATGGCGGAAACATGCCTTTGTGCCCGGCGGTCGTGCGAATTGTGCCGCGCCAGAGGTGTTTCAACGCGCATCCGGTCTTGGAGGCGCCTAGCCTCAGTCCTACATTCCCGCCTACCACGAGACCCAACGTGAGCACGACTGTTCCCACAGGAGAGTCGAGTTGCCCGCACGACGGCAGGCCGCACGATCGATGCAGGCCCGCGCTCAGAAGACACGTGATTCCATCCTGACCGCCGCGGCGGTCGTGTTCGAGCGGATGGGGTACGCGGCTGCCACTCTCGAAGACATCGCCGTCGAGGCCGACGTCTCGAAGGGTGCGCTCTATTTCCACTTCCCGTCAAAGGCTGCAGTGGCCGCCGCAGTTATCGAACGGCACTTCGCTCGCTGGCCGATCATGATGCGTGAGGTGGCTGCACAGAATCTTGGGACGCTCGACACCCTCCACGCGCTCATCTTGACGGTTGCTCGAAGCTTCCAGGAAGATCCGGTCGCTCGCAGCGGTGTTCGGCTCGGCAACGAACACTTGCTCATCGACGCCGAACTGCCCACGCCATTCGTCGGCTGGATCGAGCACATCACGATGCTGCTGCGGACCGGCCAGGACTCCGGAGAGGTCGCGCCTGGCGTGGACTGTGCTGCGGCGGCGCGGGTGATCGTCGCGTCTTACTTCGGCATCCAGGAGGTCTCCGCCAGACTTCACGACCGCAAGGATCTCCTCGACCGAATCGAGGAGTGGTGGACTCTCCTGGCCCCAAGTCTCGTTGCCCGGCCACCGTCAACAAGGGCCCAGACCGGACGCGCCTCGACGACCCGGCCCGCACGCGCGAAATGAATCATGCACCGTGCGCCAGCTTGACCTGCCCTCTTGCGGTGACCACGCCAGCCTGTTCGACGGAGACATCAACCGAGTCCGTGCTGTGATGCGCGCGCAGGGTGACTGGCTTATCGAGCGCGGTGAAGCGCACGAAGGAGAGGTGTAGCGCGGCGGCATACGACATCGGCGCGCCCGCGGCCAGCAGCGCCATCTGCCGAGTCGCCTCCGCGAGCAGGTTCGCCGGAAGATGCTCTTGTGGATGATCGAAGAAGCAAGTGTGGCGTGGATCAATCCGCATGACGGCCTCTGCTCGATGCGCCCCGAGCCGGTGGACATCCCGGATCAGCACCTGAAACGGATCGACTCGACCGACCAGCCCAGGCTCCACCCCAGCGGGCGGTCGCGAGAGCGTCGAGGAGTCGGCGACCATCTCGCCGCGGATGCGCGCGTACACCTCCGGCGCGAGGCACCGGAGGTCCCCGATCCCTGTAGCGACGGCGGACCCTGCGACGTCGAAGGTGAGCTGCAACCGCAGGCCGCCTCGCGCACTCGCCGGCCGGCCCTCCGTTACGTCCACCAGCCCCACCGCGTTGATCGGCGACTGCCCAAACGACGGCCGATCGGCAGTCCAGCGAGTGCCGAGTTCACGAGCAATGAAGCGGGTCGACACCGGCACGTCGTAGTAGCGGTGAGTCAGATATAGCCCGATCTGGCGAATCGCCTCGAGTACCAACACCTCGTCGAGCGTCCCGACCGGCCGCAGTCCTGTCACGACATGCGTGCGGGGCCATTGGACGCCCACGAGATACGAGCCCGGCTTCACGACGGTTGCATCCGTGAGCAAGACCTCGTGAACCGACTGTCGATGAACGAGATGGCGAGGAACGGTCTGTGAGTGATTCACACCAGCGACGCCGACCATCGCCATCACGCCCCCTCCGCCGCGCAACAGCAGGAACTGGCCGAATGGTATGCGGCTAACAGCCTTGACACAAACCGGTCGCACGGTATTCTTTCGCTCAGTTGGCTCTTGGCGCGGTCCATTCGAGGGGGCGCCTGCGCCGCAGCCGCGACGAACGAAGGCCTGCATGCAAGCTGGGCGTACTGCTGCGGCGCGGCGAGCATCCGGATTGCCGTTGGACCGAGCGCGCGGCCGGGTTCACGAGGCTGCCCCGTTACGAAGGCGTCACCGTGTCGGCTCGTCAGCGCGCGGCCCGCCTGGAAGGAACGTAGCCTGCGCTGCACTCGCCCGCAGCGTAGTGTTCGTCCACTCCGCCGGAATCGGTGGCACACGGGACGGCGGCCGAGCCCGCGAAGACCCGGCCGCCCGCTTCATCGAATCATTCCCGAACGCGACTTCAAGGACATCGTCGTGAAGCTAGACGCGACAGTAGTAGCTACTCTGCCAGCATCGTCGCGGAGCACTACTCGTCGCTGCAGGCGGCGCGCCCAAAGGGCTTCAGTTCAAGGCGTTCAGTGAAGCGCGCCCGCTTACTCCGCCCTTATTCCGCGTTCGACATCCTTACTCAAGTGTGAGAACGATCGGAGCAATACATGAATCGGCATCTGAAGAAGGCGGTCGTCACGGTGCTCGGCGCCGGCGCGATCGCTGCCGCTGCAGCCCCGGCTGCACTGGCCACGACCAATACGTTCGGACCGCGATCGTGGAGTCCCGGCGACCAGACGGGGCGCTACCGGGCGCACGTCGGTTACCACTACATCACGGCGCTGGGTTGCGGTGGCCGCAAGGACATCGACTTGCGGGTCGACGTCATTAGCAAACCCGATATCAGCGAGGGCTACTACAGCTACGCGTGCGGTAGTCCTGGGATGCTTTACGGTCACATCGATTCGTACGCATCGGCTTACCGCGGCCACTTCATGCAGAACTGGTCGAATCCCTGGTATGGCACCCTGCGCGACAACCACCAATGAGTAAGTCGCCGGTGGTGTCGATCATCGGAAGCCGAGCCGAGCTGGGCCGGCGGGTGATCCTCCGCGACCTCGATCTGGTCATCGACCAGGGCGAGGTCGTCGGGATCGTCGGCGCGAACGGGAGCGGCAAGTCCACCCTGCTGCGCATGATCGTCGGGCTGGTCCGTCCGCGGGCAGGCACAGTAAGCCTGTTTGGTCGGCCCCCGCACGACCCGCGCGCACTCAAGCGGGTGGGCGCGATGATCGACACTCCGGCGCTTTACCCGTGGATGAGCGGTCGCGGCGTACTTCGTACTCTGCTCAACCTGTCAGGCGAGCCGGACAGAGGTCGATCAGCGGACGCGATGGGCAAGTTTGGGTTGGCCGACGCCGGTGCCAAGCCGGTGATCCGCTATTCGCAGGGTATGCGCAAACGGCTCGCGCTAGCAGCAGCTTCGCTGCACAGCCCCGAGTTGCTGGTGCTCGACGAGCCGACCAACGCATTGGACTCGGAGGGACGTGAGATTGTGCGCGAATGGATCGAGCAACATCGCGCCGCTGGCGGCTCGGCCGTCATCGCCACACATCGGGCCGGCGACGCACAACTATGCGACCGGCTCATGCAACTCGATGAAGGCCAGCTTCGTCCCACCGGGGCAGCGGCGTGGGCCACCGACCCTGAAGCCGAGATCTGATGGGCCGCACGCTGCTTGGCGAGCTGCGTAAGCTGCTGCACCCGGTCGTCGCGATCGTGATGATCGTCTGTTTCGCCTACATTCTCACCGACGCACGCACGACCTACTACTACGCCCAACTACAGACGCCCGTCGCGGTCATTGCTGGCAACCACATCAAGCAGGATGCCGCGAGATGCCTGAACGCCGCGGCGACCCATAAGCCCACAGTGCGAACTGAAGCTCGAGACCGCAACACTCAACGACAGCTTCGCTAGCAACGGCATCAAGCTGGGCCGCGTTACCAATTCCCTGTCGACCTGGCCGGGCATGCTGCGCTTCGTTTCACACCAGCTCGCCACGGGGCTGAGGCTGGGTGCTGCTGGCCGTCCTGCTCGCTTTACACGTGGCGGGGGAATGGAGCTCACGCACCGCGGCCGCAACACTCATGGCCACCGGTAGCTACCGGCGATTCTGGCTCGCGAAGATCGGCAGTATCTGGTTCGCCATGATCGGCATTGCGCTCGTCGGCACAACGGTGCTCTGGCTGGCCAGGTCCACGTTCATCGGCAAGGTCGGTGTCCCTGACCCACTCAACCAGACCGGAGATCCTTCGTCGTGGCATCGTCGCTGCGCTGAACCCAACGCGTCCTGGTCTTCGTGGGTGAACAGTGCGCATCTGGGCATCGCGAGCGTCATATGGCTGTTGTTCATCCTCGCCGGGGTCGCCGTCGCGGCGCTGATTCGCCGCACCCTCATCATGGTGGTCGTCTGGATCGCTGCCCTGTCCGCGGTGCTCTCGCTGGCGCGCTACGCGAACCGAACGCAGTGGTCACCCGTCGGCGTGATCAGCCAGGTACTCAGGTTACAGAAGACGCCGTTCGGCGTTCGCGACACCCGGCTCTGGGACGTTCCCGGAGCGCCACGCTTCATCCAGGACACTGCGAGCAGCATTGCAATCAACACGGGACAGGTCGTTACCTGGGTCATCATCCCGACGCTCATTGCGGTGGCAGCAGCAGCCGCATTCCACCGACGCTCCGTCGTCGGCTAAATCGTTGGGATTCGTTTACCAAGTCCGCGGCGAACTCCGCAAACTCACCCACCCGCTCGTGGTCCTGACCTTCTCGGGCGTCGCGGCTGGGACGAGCGCACTGCAGGCTTCGCACCTGCGCAACCCCTATCCGGGGCCATCGATACGAGACCTCGCAGGTTGTCTGCGCATCGCCTTCCTCCAACACGCCACCACACTGGGCTTCGTAACCGCCGCTGTGCTTGCGGCAGTCGGTACCGCTGACGAAGCAGGCCGCGGCGCGTTGGCGGATGTCCTAATCCACGAACCCCGCCGAGCGCGCATCGCCGCCATCAAGCTGCTCACGGTCACGCTCGGCGTCTTGACCTCTGTTCAACGACAACCATTGCCCTGCTGATCACGCGGTCAGTGCTTGCTGCCCAGGGCCGCCACGCCCCGTCAGTCTCGGAATCGCATCCCGCCGCGACGATCATCGACGTGGCGTGTTCGCTGCCCGTGCTGCTCCTAGCCTCGGCGATAGCAATGGCAGTTGCGCTTCTGACCCGCTCCACCATCGCCACCGTCGTGGTCACCGGCACCGTCTTCTACCTGCCCTTGACGATCCTGCAAGACGCCATCTTCTGGGCCACTCCAACGCGCTGGGTCGTCGAATGGCTCCACCTAGACCCCTTCGGTGAGGGCGTCGATTACATCGCCGACAACTCGCCCTACGACCACCGCGGCGCCCCTGCCGTTGCGGCGGGCCTGCTCATCCTCACTGCGCTGATCGTGATCGCGGCAGTCTTGCCGCTCCTCGTCACGCGGGCGGTTACGCGGCCCAACGAGCGCAACGCCTGATCAAGCCGCGGGACCCAGCCGGCGCGCAGCGCAGACCAATCGGGGCACGTTCAGTGAGCGAGCGGGCCGCCTCCGGAGGCTGCTGCTTATTGGCGTACTTGATTCCAATCCGCCAACACGTTCAGAAACAATCGTTTTCGAGACATCAGGCGACGGGTCCGTTTCGAGGGGCGTACCACGTCCACAACCCGTCTCGAAACCCACCTCGCGGCGTTGCGGTTCTGAGACGGGAAGTGAGACGCTGATCCGGTGGCCGCCCGCACGAAGCGCACCAACCTCGTCGGCTACGCCCGCGTGTCCAGCACGCCGCAGGATCTGCAACTGCAACGCGACGCGTTGGCCGAGGCGGGCTGCATCAGGATCTTCGAGGACAAGATCTCCAGCCGCCGCACCGACCGAGCGGGGCTGCTCGCCGCGCTGGACTACCTGCGCGCCGGCGACACGCTGTGCGTGTGGAAGCTGGACCGGCTCGGTCGCTCGGTGAAGGAAGTGCTCACCCTCGCCGACGAGCTCCACGAGCGTGGCGTCGGCTTGCGCATCCTCACCGGTCGACTGGCCGGCACCTACACCCCGACGGGGGAGGGGAAGTTCTTCTTCATCATGATGGCCGCCTTCGCCGAGCTGGAGCGCGACATGCTGCGCGAGCGGACGATGGCTGGCCTGGCCGCGGCCCGGGCGCGGGGTCGCCGGGGTGGCCGGCCCACGGTCATGGACGACGACAAGCTGGCGGCCGCGCGGGCGCGGCGGGGCAAAGGGGAGAGCCCCACCTCGATCGCGAAGGCCCTCGGTGTCTCGCGAGCCAGTGTGTACCGGCACCTGAGCGACGTGCACGGCGCAGCTCGATAGCGACGCGGTCGGCGAACAGGCCCGCCGCGATCACGTGCGCAACGAATAGGTGCGGCTATCGACGCATGTGTGACGTGCGCTCGACGCGAGCTCGAGGCGTCAGGCTGGCTGCTGCTCGGCCCAGGCGCGTAGTTCGGCGAACGCCGCGTGCAGGGCGCGGCCCCGCTCGGTGAGGCTGTACTCGATCGTGACGGGTCGGCTGGCGTGTACGTCGCGCCGGACCAGACCGGCTGCCTCGAGTTCGGTGAGTCGCTCAGTGAGCAGCCGCTTGGACAGTCCGGGGACGGCCGCCACCAGTTCGCCGAAGCGCATCGGGGCGTCGCGGTCGAGCATCGCCATGAGGATCTTGGCGGTCCAGCGGCGTCCGATGAGCAGCTCGACGCGGTCCATGTGCTCGGCGGTCGTCATGCAGCCCCTGTCGATGTGACCTCTGTTGCCGCGGCGGTTGTCCTGCTAGCGTCCGGGGTTACGTTTCGTTCCCTGGTTATGCGGGTGAACCGCCTGGTGGTGGTGCCGTGCCCAGAAGTCTACGAGCAGACGCAGGCTCGGACCTTGATTCAAACTCTCCTGCCAGCGCAGCGGTGGGCCACGAGGTGGGCGGGGAACGGGGCGCTCGCGAGACAGTCAGCGCGGGGGAGCGGCGGGCCGGGCATCTGTCGGCGGAGCAGTGGGAGACCGTGGTAGCCGCCATCGCGGCCCGGCGCGCGGCTGGCGATTCGGCGACCGCCGCGGTCGTGGCGGCGGCGAAGCTTCTCGGCGTTGGCCGCTCCACGGTGTGGGCGCACCTGCGCCGGGGATGCGAGCCGCAGCAGCGCGCACCCCGCGGCCGGTATGTGCTGACCGAGGCGGACCGTACGGAGATCTACGCCGCGGCCGGCAACGTCGCCGCGGTTGCGCGGGCTCGACAGCGAGAGGGAGCACCTGGGCCGACGCTGCGGACGCTGCAACGGGCGGTGCGCCGCGAGCTCAGCGACATGGAGCGTGTCTACGCGCGCTCGGGAATGCGCGCGGCGCGCGAGTACGGCCTGTTCCAGCAGCTTCGCGTGCCACACCGCAACCTCGAATGGCAGACCGACCACAAGCAGCTCGGCGTCACCGTGGTGCTGCCCGACGGGCAGACCGGCAAGCCGTGGATCACCGCTTTCGGCGACGTCGCGACCCGGGTGATACAGGGCTGGGCGGTCGATCTGCGACCGACGGAAACCACCGTCACGTGCGCGCTGCGGCGCTCCCTGCAACCCACGCCGTTCCCTGACGCTGCGGGCCTGCCCGGCGGGGAGCACGGCGGGGTTCCGATTCGGATGCGTCTGGACAACGGGCTGGAGTTCGCCGCGAACGGACTCAAAGCTGCCGCTGACGAATTGGGCATCGAGCTCATGCCGTGCCCGCCCTATCAGCCGCATCGGAAGGGATCGATCGAGCGGTGGAACCGCACGCTGGATCAGACGCTGCTGTCCGGGCTGCCGCACTTCGACAACGGCCCGAAGAAGGCCGACGGCAGCCTGTACGCCGCGGCCGGGTCGATGCTGAGCCTGGCCGAGTTGGTCGCCGAGATCGACGCGTGGATGATCGACTACCACGATCGGCCGCACGACGGTCTGGACGGCGCGACCCCGCGGCAGGCGTGGCTGGCCGATCCGACCCCGCTCCGGGTGGTACCGGAGGAGCAGCTGCGCGGGCTGCTGCACCGCACAACCCGCACGATCGGCAAGTACGGCATCCGGATCAACAACCTGTGGTACTGCCGCCGAACCTGTACGGGATGCGGCGCAAGGTGGAGGTCCGCTACGACGTGCACGCCCCGACCGAGGTGCTCGTCTACATCGACGGCGTCTACCGCGACGCCGCCTTCCCGCAGCAGGCTGCGACACCGGAGCAGCTGGAGGCCTTCCGCGCCGAGAAGCGCCGCGTGGTGGAGCAGATGCGCCGCGACCGGGCCCGCGCCACGCGGGCGATGAAGCTGCGCATCCGACCGATGAGCGGTGCGGGAACGCCCGAGCCGGCCACCGTACGCGCCGCCGAGGCCGTGTCCGGCCCGGCACCGCACCCGAGCGAGAACCCCGCGGCCCGCGCGCGGGCCAGCACCAGCCTGCGCCCGATCAACCCCGACCGATCACCATGAGCACGACAGCACGGGCCGCGCAGGCGGTGCCGGCCGCGTCCGCCGCGCCGCTGGTGCCGACCGAACACACCCAGGCCACCCACGCCGCCCTGGCCGATCTGCTGCGGCACAACGCGATGGGCTGCGTCTACGGCCAGGCCGGGCTCGGCAAGACGTTCTCGGTGGCCGCCGCGGTCCACGCGGCATGCCAGACCGATGCACAGCTACGGGCCTGCGTGGAACGGTTCCCCTCCGGGTGGAGCCGCAACGAGATCGCCTGCAAGCTGCTCGCCGCGCTCACCGGCGATCCCGCGCACCGCGGCAACCTGCACCGTCTCTCCCACGCCCTGGCCGAGCAACTGAGCCACGGCCGGCGGCTGCTGGTGATCGACGAAGCGCAGAACCTCACCCGCTACGCGATGGACTACCTGCGCTACCTGCACGACGAAACCTCCACCCACTTCGCGCTGCTGTTCGTCGGCGGCAACGGCTGCTACCAGACCCTGTGCCGCGAACCCATGCTGCAGTCCCGCATCTACTGGTGGGTCGAGTTCCGCCCGCTCGACCCGGCCGTGGTGCCGAGCCGCATCCGGGCCCTGCACCCGATGTACACGACCTGCCCCGACGAACTGATTCGCGAGATCGACGAGTTGGCCTGCCACGGGCACTGGCGCGCCTGGGCCCAGTTCACCACCGCAGCCCTCGACCTGCTCACCACTCATCACCGCGAACTGCTCGACGAGGAGGTCGTCGGCAACGTGCTCTACCAGTTCACCGGCGGGCGCGGCACCCGATCATGACCGCGCGCTGTCCCGGACTCGGTGGCAGCTGCCGGTGCGAGCAGCTCGCCGGCCGTCCCGGCGATCAGAACGAGCTCGACCCGACCGAGCAGGAATTCAGGCAAACGGCCGCATATCTTGTCGTCGACCCCGACGACAGCGCCACGACCATCGCTGCTGCGCAGTCCGCCGCACGCCGATCGCGACGCGTCGTGGTCTGCCATCCCACCCCGGCCACGACCAGCAGCGGGCAGCTCTGGGTCGATCTGCTGGTCGGGATGGGCAAGACCCGCGCCTGGATCAGCGCGCCGAAAACCCCGACGGACGGCGACGTGCTGGGGGAGCTGGTCCAGGTCTGGCTGGACGCCTTCGAAGTCCGCGAGCTGATCGTGCTGCGCGCCGACACGCTCCCGATCGAGCTGTGGGGCGAGCTGCTGGGCTTCGCCAACTACCGGCGCAGGCTCTGGTTCGTCGGCACGCGTGCCCAGCCGGCGGTCCCGTGGCCCACGAGTTCGACGCGCGCGCCGGTGCGGATCAGTGCCCGGGCCTTCGTCGCGCATTGGGGCTGCCCGCACACGGCGCCGGTCGACAACACGCCGCTCGCGGGGACACGGCCGCCGGATGCAGCGGCGCATCTGCGGCTGTTCACGCTGGCGGCCGACATTCGCCGCCTGTACCCGCGTCACGCCGAGGTCCTGGCCGCGCTCAATCACGACCTCGCCGACGCCCGCGATTACCTCGCGCGGCTACAGACGGCGCACCTGCGCCACCCTCACCGAGGGCGCAGCCGCAGCGACGCCATCGACGCCCAACGCGAGTGGCAGCCGGACCCCAGCCGCATCGCGGACCCCGCGAGCCTGGCCGCAGTGATCAACGCCTACATGCGGCTGGCTCGAGCCGACCCCGACCGGGCCGTGATCCGGCTGCGGGCACTGCAACTCGTGCTGCTCGAACACGGCTGGCATCTGCACGCTCCACCCGAGCACACGGCGCTCGACGCGGCCGCCCTGGGCGGCGTCCCGACCGAGACGATGGATCGCCTCAACCGGCTGTCCGACGCCCGGCACGCGGGGCCGCTCGCGCTCGCCTACAGCACCGGACTGCCGGCGGCCACGCTCACCGCGATCGACGCCGGGGACATCGCGGCGGACGGCGGCGAGGTCGTCCTCGATCACCGCGTGTGGTCCTTACAGCCTGAGGCCGAGCCGTTCGCCAGGGCGCTGCGTCTGGTGGGCACGCACCGTACGACGCCGGCCGAGCTGACCGCCGAGTTGCAGAAGACCGCCGCAGTGCTGGGGTTACCGGCTCCGCCGCTGCCGGAGCTCGGCGGACCGGAATATCCCTGGTTCGCCGGGCACCGGCTCACGATCAATCGACTTCCACCGGCCACCGTGTGCGCCCCGGATCCCGTCGCGGTGTCGATGCGCAGCTCCCGCTACGCCGAGCACACCGGTGCCCTCGCACTGGAGCACCGGCAATGGCAGTGATCAACTGGACGCTCGTCGAACAGCGACGTGTCGAACGCAAGCTCTCCCGCGCCACGCTCGCCAAACGCAGCGGCATCAGCGAGCAGCAGCTGCTCGACTTCGACGAGCCCGCCCCGAACGATCAGCAGCTCAGCCTCGCCCAGCTGACCAGGCTCGCCGCCGCACTCGCCGTCTCACCGTCGGATCTGTTGATCGGCGAACCCGAGAAGACGGCGGCCCACGTCGATTTGCGCTATGGATGGCGGGCGGCGAACTACCCCCGTCGCCCGCTCACCCGGTTCAGCGGCTCGCACGAACTGCGGCGCCTGCACGCGCACACCAGCCCCGCCACCGGCAGGCCCGAAGCAATGTCAGCCGCGGCCGACGCCGCGACCCTGCTGGCCGCACTCGTGTGCACCGGTGCGGCATGCGCACGCGTCGACCTCGCCGACGCCCTGCACTGGGACACCGCCCGCCTCACCGCCGCGGCGGAGCGGCTCACGGCAGACCTGCAGGACACTGACACCCAGCTGAGCCTGGACGAGCGGGACCGCTGGCAGCTCGAACCTCGCCCAGCCGCGCTCAGCCCGGACCAGCGGCGGCGACTGCTGCGCGCCTGCCGACCCGCAATGATCGACGCCCCGGCCGCCGCGCTCCTGGTCGCCCTACACCGCCACCACGGATTGCGGATGGACCAAATCGCGCCCGAACTGCGGCATCGCGTCACCGAGCTCGAACAACACCGCCTCGTGCAACGCCGCGGCGTCTACTACCTCCCCGGCCCGCACGTGGCGCGCACCCTCGCGTTGCTCGACAACTGACGGCAGCCACCGACCGCTATCGTCAGCGCCGTGCCGAACGCGAACACCCGCTCGGCGACTCGCGGCAACGTCGTGCTCGTGATGGACGTCGACGGCGTCGTCTCGCCCGTCCACGGGACGACCGACTGGGGCGACGACGTCGTTGCCGGCATCGTGTTCGGCCCGGTTCACGTGTCCCCGCGCCTCTGCCGTCGGCTCGACGAGATCACCGCCCACCCGGGCGCACGCGGCGTATGGCTCAGCGACTGGGATGCCGAGATGCGCGCCGCGATGGCACCGTTCCCAGGCCGGTCCTGGGACAGCATCGAACGCAGCTGCGCCCCGGACGAGCGGCACTACCGCGGCCGCGACACCGGCTGGTGGAAATCCGCCGCACTGCTCACCTGGCTCGACGCGAATCCCCGCTGTGGGACGCTCATCTGGGCCGACGACCACCTCGCCCACCCCGACGACCCGACGCTGCGCCCGGAGGACGTCGACTTCGGAGCGGCCAGCCGCGCCGACGAGCTGGCCACGATCCTTGCAGAGCGCGGCATGCCTGCACACCTGATCGCGCCCGACACCTCAATCGGACTCACCCGTCAGCAGATGCACTGCATCGAAGACATCGTCCACTCCACGACCCGGGCCCACGGTCACTGACACTCTGCCCGCCGCAGCGGCTCGCGCCATGTGGCTTCCGTTCAAGATCCACGTGCCCGATCTTCACCCGCGGTACGCCCGGCGGGTACCGCAGGTGTACCGCTGGGGCGTACCTCGGCTCAAACGGGGCTACGTTGCTCGAACGTTCTCTCCAGGCCCGGGTCAGCGCGTTGGGTTCTCGAAGTTGGCCATCGCGCGGCAGCCCAACGTTCGCATCGCGTCCTCAGCCCGTGTCGGCGGTTCGGTCGTGTCCGGTCAGCTCGCTCAGCACCCGATAGGTGCGGTTGGCCGCAGCGGAACGCCGCTGCTCAACGGCGGTGGCGTCAATGTAGGCCTGGCTGGTGGTCAGCGACGCGTGGCCGAGCAGCGCCATGATCTCGCTGGCGGTGGCGCCGTCGTCGGCCAGCCGGGTCGCATAGGCGTGCCGCAGGGCGTGCACCAGCGCGCCGGGGGAGCGGCGGTCGCTGACACCGGCGGCACGTAGCGCCGTCTCGACCAGATACTGCAGCCCCGCGCGTTGCAACGGTTCGCCACGGGCGTCGACGAACAGCGCCGACCGGGCGCCGACCCGTCGCGACGGGAACCGAGCCCGCCGACTCGCCAGGTACGTCGCGATCACGGTGTCGAGCGCGTCCTCGATCGACACCGAGCGCGCCCTGCCGCCCTTGCCCACCACGTGGACGCGCCGCTCGCCCGGTCGGCCGGTCAACGACCCGACGCGCAGCGAGAGCAGCTCGGCCGAACGCAGCCCGGTCAGCAGCAGCGTCGACAACACCGCGAGGTCGCGCTCCGGCCATGGTCGCCGGGCGTTGCGGCGGGGAGGGCGGCCGAGCGCAGCAGGCTTCCGGGGTGTCCTCGCCCTGCAACGGCTTCGGCGCGCTCTTCACCCGCCGCGGTCGGGGCACGGCCGGCATCGGGTTGCCGGCCAGCACGCCGTCACCGACCAGGAAGGTCAGGAACTGATTCCAGGTAGACCAGCGTCGTGTGATCCACGCCTTGGCGTGCCCGGACGCGAACACGCCGAACGCGTCGCGCAGCACCGCCGCCGAGAGCTGGTCGACCTCGACGTCGGCCATCTCGACGCCAAGGGACTCGGCAATGATCGCGGCGACCGCGGAAAGATCGCGACGGTACGCCGCCTTGGTGTGCGCGCTGTCCTTCACGGACCAGCGCACGGCGAAGAACCGCTCGACCAGCTCCGGCAGAGCGTGCGCCATATCGGCTATCTGCTCCACACCGAGCAGGATCGCAGGCTCGCGACCCGGCCCCGGGAAGCCACGCGAAAAGCCGTGGATGATCACGGTTATGCAGCACTCGTACGGAGGGGGCGTTTCAGGGGAGTGTCACGCCGCCTAGACAACGCGTTATACCGGCGGGCATAGCAGCACCTCGTCGACCACCGCACGACGTATCGTCATCGACATGGCGGACCCGTCCGACAGCGTCGACGTCGACACCGCCGCGCGGGATCTCGAACGACTCGTCGACTACGTCACCGCTCACCAGAAGCACGTCACGATCACCCGCGACGGCAAGCCCGCCGCCGTCCTGCTGTCCGCCGACGAGCTCGAGTCGATCCAGGAGACGCTCTACTGGCTGTCCGTGCCCGACATCAAGGAAGACCTCGCCGAAGCCGAGGCTGACATAAGGGCAGGCCTCACCTTCAGCGAAGAGCAGATCCGCACCGAGTTCAACGTGCCCAAGCGCGACACCTGATCCGGCATCCCTCGTCGATCCCGACCCGCACAGAGAAACGCCGTCCCAGAGCCACTCCAGGTTTCGTGACGCGCACTCTCGATTACGTGACGTTTCCACTCTCATTTAGCTGACGCGTAACAGGACGCTCTGCCGACCTGAAGGTTGGAGTCCTGGGATAACGCCGATAATGTACATTATGTCAATTCAAGGACGAGAAGGGCTCTCATAGCCCTCCCGCCGAGGCCGTGCGCGCTCAGCAGGAAGTCAAGATCCGCGGTCCGTCGTCCGTGATTGCGATGGTGTGCTCGAAGTGGGCGCCGCGGGTTCCATCGGTGCTGCGCAGGGTCCAGCCGTCATCGTCGGTGCGGTACGCGTCCTGTCCACCGGCGAGGAACCACGGTTCGATGGCGATGGTGAGGCCGGGCCGTAGTCGCATGCCGCGTCCAGGACGACCGTCGTTGGGGATGTGTGGGCTTTCGTGCATCGTGCGCCCGACGCCGTGCCCGCCGAAGTCGGTGTGCAGGCCGTAGCCAGCATGGCGCGCGACCCGGCCAATTGCGGCGGAGATGTCACCGATCCGCGCCCCTGGTTGCGCGGCGGCGATCCCGGCCTGCAGTGCGGCCTGGGTGCGCTCGAGTAGCCGGGCGTCGGTCGTGCTGGTGTGCCCAATGCAGAAGGAGATCGCGGCGTCGCCCGTCCACCCGTCGAGGGTGGCGCCGCAGTCGACGCTGAGCAGGTCACCGTCGCGCAGCTGGTAGCGGGTGGGGATGCCGTGCAGCACAGCGTCGTTGACCGACAGGCACACCACGCCCGGGTACGGGGTCCGGGCGAATGGGGGCTGGTAGCCGAGGAAAGGTGAGGTTGCGCCGGCCTCGCGCAGCACCTCGCGGGCGACCTGGTCGAGTTCGACGAGGCGGACCCCCTCCTCCGCGGCGTCGCGCGTCGCGGCGAGCGCGCGGGCGACGATTGCTCCGGCTGCGGCCATCGCGTCGATCTCCCCAAGAGTCTTGAGTTCAACCATCGCCGCCGCCGCTCCTTTTGCCGTGATTGTTATACCGGTATTAGTATCACGGGTGTGGTCCGTCCGATCCTCTCCCCCGCCGAACGCGCTCGCGGCCGCAGACTCGGCGCGGCGCTGCGTCAGGCACGCGGCGACCGAAGCATGGTTGACGTCGCCGCCGCAGCCGGCATCCCCGTCGAGACCCTGCGCAAGATCGAGACTGGGCGCATCGCCACGCCGGCCTTTTTCACCGTCGCGGCGGTCGGCGGCATCCTCGGGCTCGACCTTGCCTCGCTCGCCGCCGACGCCGCGCCCGCTACGGCCAGATGACGGTTACCGTGGTGTGGCACGGATGCTACGATTACGCACATGAGCACGGTAGCCTCTCGAGATCTGCGCAATCACACGGCCGAAGTCCTGCGGCAGGTGTCAGATGGCACCCGGGTCACGATCACGGTCAACGGGAGGCCGGTCGCCGAGATCGGTCCGGTTCGCGCCACGCGCCCACAGTTTCTCACCAAGGCTGATCTCATCGCGTTGATCGCGGACCACCAGGCTGACCCTGGGCTGTCCAGAGATCTCGAGACGCTCGCTGGTGACACCACTGACGACCTCGATGCCTTGTGAGCGCGCGTCCTGCCCTGCTCGACACGAGTGTCCTGATCGCGAGCGAGTCGGGCCGACGCCTCGACGTCGACTCGCTTCCTGAGCAGACGGCAGTCAGTGTGGTTACGCTCGGCGAACTGCATGCCGGCGTACTTGCCGCCGGTGACACGGCGACCCGTGCTCGTCGCCTGTCGACGCTCGAAGCTGCCTCTGCGGTCGAGGCGCTACCGATCACAGTTGAGGCAGCCCGCCGGTGGGCCGAGTTCAGAGTGCGCCTTGCGGAACAGGGTCGACGCGCCAAGATCAACGATCTCTGGATCGCTGCCGTCGCGAAGGCCAACGGGATGGACGTGGTTACTCAGGACGACGACTTCGGCGTCATCGAAGAAGCCGGTGGACCGTCAGTCATTCGAGTGTGACGGCCACGCTCCCCCTGGCCGGCCGCCAACTGGACGTCTCAATGCGGCAGTGCGCCCCGCCAATTCATGAGCGCAGCGCGGTTCGGGGTTGCTCACCCCTCCGCCGGCGATTACTGCGGCGAGGTCGAGGTCTCGCAACGCCACGCGAAACGCCTCCTCGGTAGTGGTGCCGCGGCTACGGCACAGTGCCTCGATCTCGGCCTCGCCGTTGCGCCGGTCGGACATTGACGGTTACCGGTACGCGACGGGACATCAACCGCGCAGGACGTCGTGCAGGCGTGCTGCCTGCCGGGTGAGGTGATCGCGCTCGGCGAGGTTGGTGGCGGCGCGGGCCGCGTCGCCGTACAGCCGAGCCGCGAGCGCGAGGTCGCCGGCCCGCTCCCGGAGGTATGCCGCCACCGCCGGGTACCTGGGAACCGCCGGATCCACCTGTTCGAGGGCGGCCAGACCGGCCGGCGCCCCGTCCGCCTCACCCACTGCGACGGCACGGTTCAACGGACGACGGGGTTGTCGGTGAGCCGGTCGAGCTCGTCGTACCACTCCACGATCTGCACCCAGTCGGTCTCGTCCGCTGTCCGCGCGTCGGCGTGCAGGGCGGCGATCGCGGCCTGCGCCTGGTACTCGCCGAGCCGGTCGCGGGCCAGCGCCGCCTGCAGGATCGACACTCCCTCGGCGATCAGTTCGGTGTCCCACCGGGACCGGTCCTGCTCCGCCAGCGGGACGAGCGCGCCGTCGGGTGTCGTCCGCGCGGCGCGGCGTGCATGGTGGAGCAGCATCAGCGCGAGCAGGCCGGACGCCTCCTCGTCGTCGGTCATCGACGTCACCTGTCGGGTCAGCCGGATCGCCTCGTCGGCGAGGTCGACCTCGCCGCTGTAGCCCTCGTTGAAGACCAGGTAGAGCACCCGCAGGACGGTGGCCAGGTCAGGTTGTGCCGTGCTCGTCGAAGCGCACGCCCGAGACGGTGCGCTTGGCCCGGCTGATGCGCTGGGCCATGGTTGCCTCGGGCACCAGGTACGCCTCCGCGATCTGCCGCGTTGTCAGGCCGCCCACTGCCCGCAGCGTGAGCGCCACTGCGGATGCCGGGGTGAGCGACGGGTGGGCGCACAGGAAGTAGAGCTGCAGGGTGTCGTCGGTGTCCTCGGTCGGGCCGGCGCGGTGTCGCGGCCTCGACCCGGGCCTCGCGGGCGTGCCGGGAGCTCTCCGCCCGGGTCGTGTCCAGGAACTTGCGCCAGGCGACCGTGATCAGCCAGCCCTTCGGATCCGCCGGCGGCGTCCGTCGGCCACGTCGCCAGCGCCCGGATCAGCGCCTCCTGTACGGCGTCCTCGGCCGTCGCGAAGTCGGCTCCGCGACGGACGAGGGCACCGGTGACCGCGGGAATCAGCTCCCGCAGCAGTGTTTCGTTCACTCGGCGACAGTGGGCGCGGCGCCGTAGGAACGGACGTAGCTCGAGCCATTCGTAGATCGGCTTGCCGTCCGGGCCAGGCGCGGCCGAGAGTTCGCCCGCCAGCTCGACGGCTCGCTCGTAGGTCTCCACGTCGATCACCATCCACCCGGCGATCAGGTCCTTGGTCTCCGCGAACGGGCCGTCGGTGACCGGCGGCTGACCCTCGCCGCCGTAACGGACGAACGTCCCGTCCGGGGACAGCGCCTGTCCGTCCACGTACTCGCCGGTGCTCTCCAGCTTGGCCGCGAAGTCGTGCATGTACTGCATGTGCGCGTCGATTTCCGCGGGCGTCCACCGGTCCATCGGGTCGAAGGGGACGACGGGCGCCGGTCCTCCGCGGTAGTGCTTGAGCAGCAGGTACTTGGCCATGATGATTCTCCTTCGGTGTGGCGCGACCATTGTGGCCGCGTTCGCACCTGGGACGGCGCCGGCCGCAGGTTCTCGA
Source organism: uncultured Actinomycetota bacterium (assembly GCA_963797455.1). Taxonomy (GTDB): domain Bacteria; phylum Actinomycetota; class Actinomycetes; order Mycobacteriales; family Jatrophihabitantaceae; genus Jatrophihabitans. The sequence continues at coordinate 187,234 of CAWCPK010000008.1, forward strand.
CATCGGTCCGCGAAGAATCTCGGGTGGCAGTCGCGTTCCACGAATCGCCCGCGGCGTCCGCTACCTGATGCGGGGCCGCCGGCGCTTCTCCCAGCGCTCCAGGAGCGCGTTCTGCTCCGTCTCGATGAATTCGTAGAACTCGCGGATCTCGGCCAGCTGCCGCTGCACGCCGGGATCCTTGCGCGCCGCGAGTTTCTCGCCACGCCCCAGCAACGCGACCCACTGCCGAGACAGCTGGATGCGGGTTTGCAGGAACTGGATCAACGCCGCCCCGCCCATCGTGGCGCGGAAGTAGTCCTGCCGCTCCCCCGGCACCCGGACGCGTTGCGCGAGCCCAGGACGGATCAGCTCGCGGGTCGCGGTGCTGACCGAACCGCTGCTCACGCCGAGGAACGCGCTGAGATCGGCGGACGACATCTCGGGTGGGTCGGCCAGGAGCAAAGCGCCCAGAACCCGGCCCGCCATCCGGGTCCCCCCGGCACTCTCCCAGAAGAACCCGAGCTCGTCGGCGAAGTGCCGCTCGTCGGCAGGTCGGGCGGCGGGTCCGCCGGCCGGCTGGGTCGACACAGCGCGCCTGCTCCGTGGGGCCATCGCGCACCGTCCGATCCTCGATCAATAACGTTCAGTGTACATTGAAAGAACTGATTGTTCGAGGAGCACTCCATGGCCAGCTCAACGCCCGCGATCCGCACCACGGACCTGACGAAGACCTTCGGCGCGACCAGGGCGCTCTCGTCCCTCGATCTCGAGGTCGCGAAGGGCGAGGTCATCGGGTACCTCGGACCGAACGGTGCCGGAAAGACGACGACGATCCGGCTGCTGCTCGGGCTGATCCGTCCCTCCTCGGGCACCGCAGAGATCTTCGGCGCGGACTGCGAGGCCGATTCCGTCGCCGTCCACCGCCACGTCGCATACGTGCCCGGCGAGGTGAGCCTGTGGCCGTCGCTCACCGGTGCCGAGACGCTGCACCTGCTCGGCCGGGTGCAGGGGCACGTCGACCTTGCGTATCGCGACCTGCTGCTGGAGCGGTTCGAGTTTGACCCGTCGAAGCGGGTGCGCGCGTACTCGAAGGGCAACCGGCAGAAGCTCATCCTCATCGCGGGCCTCATGAGCCGAGCCGAGCTGCTGCTGCTCGACGAGCCGACGAGTGGTCTCGATCCGCTGATGGAGCGCGCGTTCCGGGAGAGCATCGCGGACGCCCGCGAGCGCGGTCAGACGGTGTTCCTGTCCTCCCACATCCTCGCCGAGGTCGAGGCGCTGTGCGATCGGATCGCTATCCTGCGCGCCGGGGAGCTGGTCGAGGTCGGCACCCTCGCCGAGCTACGCCACCTGTCGGCGCTCCAGATCGAGGCCGACCTGAACGGCGCCGTCCCCGATGTCTCGGGCATCCCAGGAGTAAGTGCCGTGCAGGTCGACGGCAACCGGATCCGGTGTCACGTGATCGGCTCGGTCGAGGCGCTGCTGGCTGCCCTCGCCACCGCCGGCGTGCACCACCTGACGAGCCGCGAGCCGTCCCTCGAGGAGCTGTTCCTCGCGCACTACGGTTCGGGCGAACAGGACGCGGGATCCTCCGATGCGGCATAGCGAGGTCTACGACGAGCGACGCGCCGCGACCGCGGTCGCGGTCACCACCGCGCGGCGGGTGGCCCGGCCCGGCGCGTTGTGGGGGCTCGTCTTCGGCTCCACGATCGCCGCGACGATGTCGTCGTACTCGTCGACCTTCCCGACGCCTGCCGCGCGCGCCAACCTCGTCGCGGTGACCGAGGGCAACGTCGCGTTCAGCGCGCTGTTCGGGCCCATCCACGACATCGACACCGTCGCCGGCTACACCGCCTACAAGGTGTCGATGACGCTCGTCATCCTCGGTGCGATCTGGGGCCTGCTCATTGCGACCCGAGTGCTCCGCGGCGAGGAGGACACCGGCGGCTGGGAGTTGTTGCTGTCCGGGCAGACCACCCGCGGTCGGGCCGCCGCGCACGCCGCTCTCGGCCTCGGCGGGGGCGTCGTCGCGCTGTGGGTCCCCACCGCCGTCGTGGCCGCCGTGGTCGGCGCGACCTCGAAGGTCGGCATCGGCGTCGGCGCGTCGCTCTTCTTCGCCACCGCGATCGCGTCCGTGGCGGCGATGTTCATGGCGATCGGCGTGCTCGTCGGCCAGCTCGCGGCCACCCGCCACGACGCCAACATCATCGGCGCCGGGGTCATCGCGGTGGCGTATCTCCTGCGCATGGTCGCCGACTCCGACTCCGCGCTGGCCTGGGTACGGTGGACGAGCCCGTTCGGCTGGTTCGAGGAACTGCGCCCGCTCACCGGGTCGGACCCGCTCGCGTTCGCCCCGATCGTCGCCCTGATCGCGGTGCTGGTGACAGCGGCCGTCGTGGTCGCCGGACGGCGCGACCTCGGGTCGAGCGCACTGCGCACCCGCGACCGGCCACCGGCGCGCACCTTCCTGCTCGGTGGCCAGGCCGGGCTGACGGTGCGCCTCACCAGGCCCGCGGCATTCGCCTGGCTGCTCAGCCTGGCAGCGACCGGGCTCGCGATGGGGCTCGTGACGCAGTCGGCGGGCACGGCACTGAAGACGTCGCCGACCCTCGAGCGGGTGCTCGGCCGGCTCGGCGGCGACCGCGCCGGCGCCGTCCTGTACCTGGGCTACGTGTTCGTCATCGCTGCGGCGCTGGTGGCGATCGCGGTGGCGGGGCAGATCTCCGCGCTCCGCAACGAGGAGGCCGCCGGCTTCCTGGACAACCTGCTCGTGCGGCCTGTCGCGCGGTGGCAATGGCTCGGCGTGCGGCTGGGCGTCGGCCTCGTGCTCGTCGTCGCGGCGAGCGTGCTCGCCGGGGTCGCCGCCTGGATCGGCGCCGCTAGTCAGCACGGCGACGTCGGGCTCGGCGAACTCGTGCGGGCCGGGCTGAACGTCGCACCGCCCGGCGTGTTCGTGCTCGGCGTCGGCGCGCTGGTCTTCGGCGTCCGGCCCAGGCTCGCGGTCGGCGCGACCTACGGACTCGTCGTCTGGTCGTTCCTCGTCGAGATCCTGTCCGCGATCGTCGACTCCAACCACTGGGTACGCGATACCTCGCTGCTGCTGCACATCACCCCGGCGCCGGCCGCCGCGCCGGACTGGACGTCGGCGGGCTGGCTCATCGCGCTCGGTGTGGTGGCCGGCGCTGCCGGGTTGGCCGCGTTCAGCCGCCGCGACCTGGCGGGCGCATGACCGCTACTCCGCGATGCCGGCGTACCGCTTCTCCCCCTCCGCCTCGTCCCCCGGTTGCGGCGACCAGCCGTCCTCGGCGGGTTCCACCGACACCTGCGGGGTGATCCTGTCCAGCCACCGCGGGTAGTACCAGTTCGACCGGCCGAGCGCGTGCATGAGTGCCGGGACGAGCACCGTCCGCAGCACGAACGCGTCGACGAAGATGGCGCCGCCGAGGCCGAGGCCGAACATCTTGATCGCCCGCTCGTTGGCCAGCAGGAAGCCGCCGAACACCGCGATCATGATCAGCGCGGCGGCGGTGATGATGCCGCCGGTCTCCGCCTGCCCGACCCGGATCGAGCGGGCGTTGTCGTCGGTGTGCAGCCACTCCTCGTGCATGCGGCTCACCAGGAACACCTGGTAGTCCATGGACAAGCCGAACAGGATCGCGAAGAACATCACCGGTAGGAACGGCTCGATCGGCCCGCCCTTGCCGATCCCCATCGCGTCGGACAGCCAGCCCCACTGGAAGACCGCTACCACCACGCCGAAGGAGGCGCCGGCCGCGAAGAGATTCATCGCCGCGGCAGTCACCGGGATGACCAGGCTGCGGAACGCGAGCATCAGCAGCAGGAAGGACAGCCCGATGATCGCGGCGAAGAACAGGGGCATCTTGGCCGCGAGCACCCGCGCGAAATCGACGAAGACGGCGGTCTGGCCGAACACGTAGACCTGGTTCGCCGTCCCCTGCTCGACGGTGGGGACGAAGTCGCTGCGCAGCGACTTGACGAGGTCGGTCGTCGCAGCATCCTGCGGCGAGGTCGTGGTCTTGAAGGTGATCAACGCGAGGTTCGAGGCGAGTTGCACCGGTTGCACGCTGCCCGGGTTGACGTCCGGGATGCCGGAGAGCCGGTGCTCGACGCCGCCGAGGTACCCCTGGTCGGCAGCGCCGGGCCCGTCGACGACCAACTCCAGCGTGGAGTTGTAGCCCGGGCCGAAGCCGGGCGCGGCGGCGATGAGCTCGAATCCCTTGCGTGTCGTCGAGCCGGCGGGGTCGTTGGTGGCGTCGGCGCGGCCGAGGCGCATCGAGAAGAACGGGATCGCCAGCACCGCGATCAGTCCGGCGGCAAGCGTGCCGAAGACCAGCTTGTTGCGCGAGAGCAGCTTGGCCCATCTTGCCCAGCGCGACCGGTGTTCGTGCGGCCGGTACGTCCCGTCCCGCACCGCCCGGCGGATCTTGCGCGGCAGTACTCGCAGGCCCAGCAGCGCAAGGACGGCCGGCAGCAGCGTCAGCGACGCGACCATCGTCAGCGAGACCGCGATCGCGGTGCCCACAGCGACGCCGTAGAGGAAGCTCACGCCGAGTGCGCACAGGCCGAGGATCGCCACGCACACGGTCGCGGCGGCGAACAGCACGGCGCGCCCGGACGTGTTGAGTGCGAGGACGATGGACTGCTCGACCGGCATGCCACGCTGCAGGTTGCGACGGTGCCGCGTGACGATGAACAGCGCGTAGTCGACGCCGACGCCGATAACCATGAGCTGGGCGAGCTGCGGGGCGAACGTCGCGACGTTCATCACGTGGCTGAGCAGGGCGAAGATGCCCAAGCCGCTGCCCAACGCGGCGGCGGCGCTGAGCAGGGGCAGGGCCGCCGCGCCGACCGTCCGGAACACGATCGCAAGGATGATCAGTGCGGCGGCGAAGCCGAAGAGCTCGGGTGGGACGCCCTTTTGCTGCGCCGCCAGGTTGGCGAACGCGGTCCCGGTGAACTCGTAGCCGACGGTGTTGCCGGCGAGCTTGGCCAGCCGGTCGTGCACACCGGTGAAGTTGCTGATCGCGTTCTGGTTCACCTGCCAGGTGATCGCAATCAGCCCGACCTTGTCATCCGTGCTGAGCAGCGGGTTGTGAGCGATGGCCGGCTCGCGGGTCAGCACGCCGGAGCCGTCGCGTCTGCATTGGACGCTGCCCCAGGGCGTCCGCACGACCGTGACATGGTCGCCGCTGCTGCACACCCTCTGTAATGCGGGCAGCAGCCCGTCCGGCGCTGACGCCGGATCCAGCGTCCCGGTCTTGGCGTAGGCGACGACCGTGCCGGCCTGGCCGGCCTGGCCGCCCTGCCCGTTCGCCTTCAGCAGGTCGAGCACGGTCTGCGTCTCGGTGTGCGGCAGGGTGAAGACATCCTTGTAGGACGACCCGCCGGCCGCGCCGGCGAGAGCCTGCATCAAGACGATGAACGCGATCCAGCCGCCGATGACGAACCACCGGTACCGGATCGCGAGCTGCGCCAGCCTCTGCATTCTGGAGATGATCGCGGACGAACCTGTGGGCCGATAACCTCCGGCGCAGCGCCGTCGCCGGCGCGCGTCGCGCCTAGTGTTGACGCGGTGACGAACATCCGCGCACCGGCCACGGTGCGCGAGGTGCGCGCCGCGCAGGTCGCCGTCGTCGCGGTCTTCTTCGCGCACGGGGTGCTGTTCGCATCCTGGGCCGCGCACATTCCGCACGTCAAGGCTCGCCTCGGCGCCGACAACGGGACGCTCGGCATCGCGCTGCTCGGCACGCCGATGGGCTCGGTCAGCGCGATCGTCGTCGCCGGCTACCTCGTGCCGCGGATCGGGAGCCGGCGCGTCGTGCAGGCCGCCTTGCTGGGCTACTGCGTGTCCGGGCCGTTCGTCGGCCTCGCGGGGTCGGTCGTCGCGCTGTTCGTCGCGCTGTTCTTATGGGGCGCCTTCCTGGGGATGCTCGACATCGCGATGAACACCCAGGCGATCACGGTCGAAGGTGCCAAGCGGCGGCCCCTCATGAACGGGATGCATGCGTCGTGGAGCATCGGCGCGTTCGCCGGGGCCGGCGTGGGCGCGCTGGGCGTCGCGGTCGGGCTGACACTGTCGCGGCAGCTGCTCGTCCTCGGCACCGTCGTCCTGCTCGTCGCAGGTTGGCTGACCACCTCGCTGCTCCCCGACGCGCCGCACGACGACGAACACGACCGGGCCCGCGGCGCCCGCCGGATCTCAGCGGCGATGTTGCTGCTCGGCGCCGTCGCATTCGCGTCCATGCTGTGCGAAGGGGCCGCCGCAGACTGGTCGTCGGTGTACCTGCGCGAGTCGCTCGGCGCCAGCACGGCGAGCAGCGGGCTGGGCTATGCCGGCTTCGCGCTGGCGATGGTGCTGGTGCGGTTCTTCGGCAACCGGCTGCTGGGGCGCTACCCCGCCGACGTGCTACTGCCCGCCCTCGCCGGTGCGGCGTGTGTCGGCTTCGCCGCAGCGTTGGTGGTGGACGCCGTGCCCGCCGGGATCGCTGCGTTCTCGCTGCTCGGCGCCGGGGTCGGCACGGTGGTGCCGACGGTGTTCAGTGCGGCCGGCCGGCTGCCGGGCGTGCATCCGGGCGTCGGGGTCGCGGCCGTCTCGGGGCTGGGGTGGGCGGGCTTCGTGTGCGGGCCGCCGCTGATCGGCCAGCTCGCCGACGCGTTCTCGCTGCCGGTCGCGCTCGCGCTCGTCCCCGTCCTCACCGCGGTGATCGCCGTCGCCACTCGGCACGTCACCGCGCTGCGTGCCCCGATGCCCCTGCCATGACCGGCTGTCCGTCGAGGCACTGGGAGCTGCGCGATAGCGTGCTGGGGTGGCTCGGTTGATCGTTGTGAACGGACCGCCCGGGGTTGGCAAGTCCACCCTCGCCCGCCGCTACATCGACGATCACCCGCTCGCGCTCGACATCGACATCGACAGCATCCGACGGCTTCTGGGCCGCTGGCGCGACGACCCGACACAGGCCGGCCTGCTGGCCCGCGCGATGACGCTCGCGATGGCCCGGGTGCACCTCGGGCAGGGCTACGACGTGGTCCTCCCCCAATACCTGGGCCGGCCCGAGTTCATCGAGGAGGCGGAGCGGGTCGCGGACGAGGCGGGCGCGGAGTTCCACGAGTTCGTCCTCACCGACAACCGCGACGAGATCGTGCGCCGGTTCAACGCGCGAACCGCTGCAGCGGCGGACCCGGCGCACATCGACGCCGGCCGGCTCGTCGCGCAGCTCGGCGGGGACGCCACCCTGTTCGCGATGTGCGACCGGTTGCTCCTCATGATCTCGGCCCGTCCGAACGCGCACGTCGTGCCGTGTCCCGAAGGCGCCGCGGACGAGGTGTACGACGTGCTCATGAAATGGCTCGAGTCATGAGCTACGTGGACGTAGCCGGGTTACGCACGTGGCATGAGGTGTCGGGCGACGGCGAGCCGGTGGTCCTGCTGCACGGCGCATTCGCCGGCGCCTCGTCCTTCTGCGCACAGACGCCTGCGCTGGTGGCCGCCGGCTTCCGGGTGCACGTTCCCGAGCGGCGCGGGCACGCGCACACGCCGGACGTGGCCGGCCCGCTGACCTACTCGGTGATGGCCGACGACACGATCGCCTACCTCGACCAGGAGCTGCCCGGCGCGGCGCATCTGGTCGGCTGGAGCGACGGTGCGGTCGTCGCGCTGCTCGTGGCACTGCGGCGTCCGGATCTCGTTCGGCGCATGGTGCTCATCGGGCAGTACTACAACTCGTCGGGCAAGGTGGCCGACAGCGAGCTCGACGGGCTGCTCGCCTCACCTGAGGCGGTGACGTTCCTGCGCGCGGGCTACGACCCGGTCTCGCCGGACGGGCCGGAGCACTTCGCCGTCGTGCACGAGAAGACGCTGCACATGCTGGCTACCGAGCCGGAGATCGACCTCGGCGCGCTGTCTGCCGTAATCACGCCGACCCTCGTCCTGCAGGGCGACCGGGACGAGGTGACGATCCAGCACTCGCTCGCCCTGGTGGATGCACTCGCCGACGCGCGGCTTGCTGTCCTCCCCGGCACGCACGGTCTGCCGATCGAGGCACCCGACGTCGTGAACCCACTGATCGTGTCGTTCCTGCGCGGCGGCCCGGCGGCTTTTGTCTGGCAACCGTCAGCCGAAAGCGAGTAGCCGGTAGGCGAGGTACACGGCTGCCGCGACTACTGCGCCGACGATGAAGGCGGCACTCCGGACGCGCAGCGGGGTGGAGCCGATGACGATCGCAGCGGTCGCCAGCACCGCCGCCAGCACCAGCTCCACCCAGCCCGACCTGGGCACACCGGCTATTCGGACGAGATACGCCCCCTCCCCCGCCAGCACGCCGGCCAGCGCGGCGAGCGAGGTCATCCGCTGCGCCGCATCACCCCACCGCGCGCGGTAGGCGGCGAGTCCGATGAGCGGGCCGATCCACAGCGCGGCCACCGTCCACAGCACCTCGGCCGAGTGCCCGGCGGCGACCTGCCGGACCTGCGCAACGTAGCCGTAGTAGCCGGCCACCTCCCCCACCAGCACGAGCAGCCCCCCGACCGCCGCGGTGGTAGTCGTGCGGGCAAGCGCCGCCGTCGCGGCGAACGCGACGACCGTCCACACCGCGCCGGAGTTGGCAACCGTGTTCCAGTCGGCCGACACGACGCCCTGCAGGTAGGCCGTCAACACCCCGGCCGCGAGGCCGGCGAACGCGGCGGTCGCCAGCCCGACTACGGGCGAGGACGGGACCCGGATCGCTGTCATGGACATACGGTCGCGAGCGATCCATAAGCGCAGCGTTCGGCGGGTTTCCGATCCGGGCAGAATGCGCGGTGTGAGTGGCATGGGCGTGCTGGCCGGACATGGCGCGCGCTGACGTCCTCGCGCGGGTGGCGGCGTTGCTTCCGGATCACGGGCCGGCGTGCGTCATCGTGGGGATCGATGGGGTGGACGGCGCGGGCAAGACGACGTTTGCGGACGAGCTCGCGGCGGCAGTGAGTCGCGCGACAGTACGGATCAGCGTGGACGACTTCCACCACGTCCGAGCGATCCGCTATCGCCGCGGACGGGACTCCGCCGAGGGGTTCTGGCTGGACTCGTTCGACTATCCGCGGCTGATCGCCTACGTGTTCGAGCCGCTGCGCGCGATCCGGCGCTACCGGCCCGCCGCGCACGACCTCCGCACGGACGAGTTGCTCGACCCGCCGTGGCAGACCGCCCCAGCAGGTGCGCTCGTGATCGTGGACGGCCTGTTCCTGTTTCGCGACGAGCTCGCCGGCCGCTTCGATTTCGTCGCCTTCCTGGACGTTCCGTTCGAGGTCGCCGCGGAGCGGCTGGCCGCGCGCGATCGTCTGTGTCGGACCGACCGGTGTGTCGGCGCTTCGTTGCGGTACTTCGCGGCCTGCGATCCGAAGCGCCGCGCGGACGTGCTGATCGACAACTCGAACTTGACCTTTCCCCGCGTCGTCTGAGTGTCGCGCCAGGGTGGTTGCCCGTGAAGAGCGGCGACGAGGGCGTGGTCTGGGGTCGCGTTCCACCTTCAGCTGACGGTTCCAGCATCGCCTGAAAAGCAAAGAGCGCAGCGACGAGGACGTGGGTGGCGGGTCGCGCTAGCACACTCGGCTGACCTTTGGGCGTGGTTGCGTCTTCTGCTGTGGACAGTTCTTCGTTGTCCACAGATCGCGGATATTCGCTCGACGGTGTCGGACGTCTTGTCTATAATCAGACGTATGAGTGCAGTGCTGCAGCACACCGACCCCGCGGTCGCGCTGTCGCGCGCGTACGCCGCGGTGGACGAGCTGCAGGCACTCGACCTCACCGGACTGAACGAGGAGCAGCTGCTGGGCTACTGGCGCGAGCTGGAACGACTGCGCCGCCGGCTGCCGACACTCGATCACGCGCTGATCCTGGAAGCCGAGGGTCGTGGCCTGCCCGACACCCACCACGTGCGCGGGATGAGCCAGCTGCTGCGCGGCCTGCTCCGTTTGGACCCGCACGAAGCCGCCGGGCGGGTCCGGGCCGCGGAAGCGGGCGGGGCGCGGCGGGCGATGACCGGACAAGCACTGCCGGCGATCTACCCGGCGGTCGCCGCGGCGCAAGCGGCCGGGTCGATCTCCGAGCGGCACGCCCGGGTCGTGGTGGACACGATCGAGAAACTGCCCGACGGCGTGCGGGCCGAGCACGGCACGCAGACCGAGACCGACCTCGTGGAGTTCGCGGGCCGCTTCGACCCGGTCCAGCTCGGCAAGCTCGCGCTGCGCATCAGTGCCTACCTCGACCCGGACGGGCGGCTCAAAGACGTCGACTACCGCGAGCGGCACCGCGATCTCACCCTGCACACACGACCGGACGGCTCCTCGCACGGCAAGGTCGAGTTCACCGCTGAACTCACCGAACTGCTGAGGTTGCACTTCGACGCCTTCGCCGCACCGAAGCCGGCCGTCGACGGCGTGAAAGACCCCCGCACCGCCGGGCAACGCCGCCACGACGCCCTGCTCGAAGCGCTCAAGCTCAACGTCCGAGCCCAACAACTCCCGACGGTCGCCGGCGTCACCGCCACCATCGTCATGACCATGACCCAACAGGCCTACGAGACCGGTCAGGGCCTGGCCCGCACCGGACACGGCGCCCTCGTGCCCGCCAGCGAAGCCCTCCGCTGGGCCGGCGGCGACTACCGGCTGATGGCGATGGTGATCGACAAGATCAAAGGCATCACCGCCTACAGCAGCATCCAACGCCTGTTCACCGAACAACAACGCCTGGTCCTCGCCGCCGTGGACGGCGGCTGCACGTTCCCGAACTGCCCGATGCCAGCAGCCTGCTGCGAGATCGACCACAGCATCGATCACGCCAAAGGCGGCCTCACCCGCGTCGACTACGGCCTACTCGCCTGCCACCACCACAACGTCGACGCCAAACGACAAGGCTGGCAATCCACCCGCATCAACGGCAGAGCCGCCTGGATCCCCCCACCCTGGATCGACCCCGAACAGAAACCCCGATACAACCAGCTCCACAACCCCGAACCCCTCTGAGCGGCTGTCCGGTTCTATCTGAACTTTGCGAAGTCCAGAGTTGGGTTGCGAGTTGCGGGTGCCGTGCGACCTACAGAAATCCGGCGGTGTCAGCCGGTGCAGCCGCCTCTGAGCAGGAGCGGCACGACCTGTCCACCGGCCACCACGACGACTCTTTGGTGGTCCGTGGCCACGGCCGTGGTGGTGAGCGTCCAGTGCTGTTCCGCGGTGCCGCTGCGGCCGTCGACGCACCACAGGCCAGCGGGCTGATCGCTGCCGCTGACGATCCATATGTCGTCGGTTCCGGCCGCCAGCAGCACCGCCACCGTCCCGAGTTGACCGGCCACCGGGCTGGTCAGTACCGGATGCAGCGTGCTCGGATCGAGGCGTTCGAGCACCGCCCCGTCATCGCTGGAACCGCCGAGCCAGATTGCGTGCTCGGTGACGGCGATGGAGGCGTTGCCGGTGGGCAGCTTGGCGCTCGTCCGGACCAAGTCGTGTCCGGGTCGGTAGACCCAGACGGTGCCCGCCCGGTGTGGGTAACCGCAGTCGAGCACCAGCACGCGGGAACGCTGCGGGTCGGCGGCGAGCGCACAGATCCCGGTGCGCGCGGCGAGCGGGAACGTTCGGGCTGCGCCGCGTGGCGGCACGTCGATGAGCCGCGCCCCGCTCGTCAGGTAGAGATGGCCGTCCATCGCGACGGCGGTGTCGATCCTGGTCAGCCGCACATCGCGCAGTCGCACGTCACGCAATTGGGCCAGCGTCCACAGGTCGTACTCGGTCGCCCGCCCGTACCACGTTCCCTCGAGGACGACCCAGAGCCGGCCGGTGCTGGCGTCGACCACGAGCCGCACGGCGGCGTTCGGCGCGGACGCGTCGAGCGGCAACCGCACGGTCCGGTCGCGGCCAGCCGCGATGCCGAGGCCGGTGACCCAATCGCCGTGCAGCACCCACGTGTGCTGGCCATAGGCCGCGACATCGAGTGCGGCGCCCTTCCCGACGTCCAGCGGCGGGTCCATCAGAGACCGGCTGGTGGACGACGTTGGAGGCGACCGGTGGTGCGTCACAGCGCGAAGCACCGCCACGCCAGCCACCAGCATCGCCACCGCGACGATGGCGGCGGGCCAGAACCAGCGCGGCAGCCGCCGCCGATGACCGACAACGAGCACCTCATCGCCCGCCGCCGCCTCGCTGCCGTACTCGGCGCGGAACTCGGCATCGTTGGATCGGCTCATCGACCCTCCTGCCGGTCGAGCGTAGGCCGATCCGGCGCACCCGTCGCGACCCGGCGACGCGCGTCAGTGACGTCGGCGCCATCTCTCGCAACCTTCGGCTGGACGCGACGTCGGCAGCGTGGTTGGTATGCGCCTACGGCTGGACGTAGGACGCCAGCGCGGGTTCCCGCGGTACGTGCGGATAGCGGGCAACCTGGGTCCCGGCCTGCGCGCCCACCTGAAGCTCTCCCACCGCAGCGGAGACCGGATCCACGCCCGGCATCAGCAGCCGCAGGCACACCGACTTCGCAATGCGCGACGGATCCGCCGGGCCGGCATGCGTCAGCGCGTCCACGACAAGCGCATGCGCAACCGGATCGACGGTGCCCATCGTGATGTGGTCGGCGACGTGCAGCGGGCAGATCGACTGCACCGCGACGTTCGCGATGGCGCCCGGACCGGTGTGCAACTCGGTGCTCGCCGCGGGCCCGAAATTCGGGACCACGACCTCGTCCAGGTTCGAGTAGACCTGCGTGTACGAGATGCCGGCGTACGTCTCCTGCCCGGCGTTGAGAGCGGCCAGGAACTTCGAGCGGTAGTCCTGCTGCCACAACGACGGCGCGCAGGTCAGCGCGCACACCGCCACCGTGTCGAGCGTGCCGTGGTTCGACCCGTCGATCGAGACCAGGTCGTCGACGAGGAAGCGAGTGTCCGGCCACCACTTGAGTGCCCACCGCGGCGACATCCCGCCCTGGCTGTATCCGATAACCGACACCGGTCGGCCCGCCTCCGCGGACATCGTGCGCAACGCGTAGCCGATGTACTCGGCGGCCACCTGGACGTCGCCCATGCCGTGGCCCGGAATCGTGACCGCGCACCAGGGCCGGCCCGCGGCGGTGAACACCTTCTCGTAGTTCCAGCTGAAGTTGACCTCCGGCGTGAGCGTGGTGCCCGGGACGAGCAGCACCGGCGTCGGCCCGGATCCCGCGAGGTCGCCGTCGCACACGAGCGCGCTCGCGAGAGTCGTCGGCGCAACGTCGAGGACGGGCCCGGCGGCGCCGGCGGGCGAGGGAAGCCCGACGACCGCAGCCGTCAGCACCCCCGCCACGGCGAGCACCAAGAGGGAATTCCGCACAGGGCAGAACATACGCCGTGGTACGCCGACGGGCACGGTGCCGCCGTCGCGCGACGGGGCTGGATCGGTTGCGGCACAGGCGATCCAGCCCGTACACCCGGTCCTTGACAGAACGCGGGGGCCTGGCGGATAGTTCACCAAGTTATATGAGACGGCATGTTGCAGGTATTGATCGCCGGCGGGAGATGCAGTCGATGACGACAAGCCCACAGCGAGTGACCTCCACCGATGGCGTCACGCTCGCGGTGTACGAGTCGGGCGATCCGCGTGCGCCGACTGTCGTCGCGGTGCACGGCTACCCCGACAACCACGCGGTGTGGGACGGCGTCGCGGAGCTGCTCGCCGAGGATTTCCACGTCGTGACCTACGACGTGCGCGGCACCGGTGCGTCCGACAAGCCGGGCGCGCGCAGCGCCTACCGCATGCCGCAGCTCGTCGACGATCTCGCCGCGGTACTCGAGGCAGTCAGCCCCCGTGAGCCGGTGCACCTGCTCGCGCACGACTGGGGTTCGATCCAGGCGTGGCCGGCCGTCACCGACGAGCGGCTCGCCGGGCGCGTCGCCACGTTCACGTCGATCTCCGGTCCGTCGCTGGACTATGCGGGCGCTTGGCTGCGCCAGGTGCACAAGCACCCGCGCGCGTCGCTTCGGCAACTCGCTCACTCCTACTACATCGGCCTGTTCCAGCTGCCCGGCCTGCCCGAGGCCGCTGCGCGGCACGGGGTCCTCGACCGCGCCGTTCGGCTGACGAGCCGGCGCACCCGCAGCGCGCAGGCAGTGGCCGGCGAGCCGCCGCGCAGCGAGGCCGACAAGGTGAACGGGCTCGCGCTCTACCGCGCCAACATGCTCGCCCGGCTCACCAGGCCACGTCCGGCGCCGGCGCACCTCCCGGTGCAGGTTATCGTCGCGGAAGGCGACCCGTTCGCCACCCCGGACCTCGTCGTCGGGGCCACCAAGGCCTGGGTCGCCGACCTGACCGTGCGCCGGATCGCAGGCGGGCACTGGGTGGTGAGCGAGCGGCCGGACGTGATCGCTCGGCTGACCCGCGAATTCGTCCACGCGCGCTCGCGCGGCGCGGCTGCGGCGCCCGTGCCGCACGGCGAGTTCGGCGGCAAGTTCGTCCTCGTCACTGGCGGGGCGCGCGGTATCGGGCGGGCAACCGCGCTGGAGTTCGCCCGCCACGGCGCCGACGTCCTGATCGCCGACATCGACGACGTCGCCGCGAAGGAGACCCTGGACGACCTGCACGAGCTCGGGGTCCGAGCCTGGGTCGCGCATCTCGACGTGTCGGACCGCGCCGCCTGGGAGCAGTTCGCAGCGAGCGTCCGAGCCGAGCACGGAGTGCCGGACGTGGTGGTCAACAACGCCGGCATCGGCATGGGCGGGCCGTTCCTCGGCACGTCGGCCGATGACTGGGACAAGATTCTCGGCGTCAACGTCTGGAGCGTGATCCACGGCTGCCGGCTGTTTGCCGCGCAGATGGTCGAGCGCGGCCAGGGCGGGCATCTCGCGAACATCGCGTCGGCCGCCGCGTACTCACCGTCGATGATCTACCCGGCCTACGCGACGACGAAGGCGGCGGTGCTGATGCTGAGCGAATGCCTGCGCGCCGAACTCGAGCGCGAGGGCATCGGCGTCACCGCGGTCTGCCCCGGCTTCATCGACACCGACATCTCGAAGACCACCATCCACGTCGGGGTCGACGACGCGACGGCCAAGAGGCACCGCGAGCACCAGATCGCCTCCTACGCACGGCGTGGCTACCCACCGGAGAGGGTGGCGAAGCAGCTCGTCAAGGCTGTCGCCGCCGACAAGCCGATCGCGGTGATCACCCCCGAGGCACGGTTGCTGCGCGCGATCAGCCGTTTCGCACCGGGCCTGGGACGCCGGGTCGCCAAGCTCGACCTCAACAAGATCTAGGAGGCCATCGATGACGGCGGTCCACGACACGCTGCGTCCCGAGCCGGAACGGGTGGCCCTGCACGCGCGGGAGGTGAGCTTCGATTGGACGAAGCTGCCGTTGCGCTGGATCCCGAACGAGGCGTTCGCGTCGCACATGATGAACGTGCTGCACGTCCTGCTGCCCGAGGGCGAACGGTGGTTCGTGAAGGTGTTCGCCGAAGCGCTGCCGCTGATCAAGGACGACCAGCTTCGCGAGGACGTCCTCGGCTTCATCGGCCAGGAGGGCATGCACGCCGCGGCACACCAGGGCGTGCAGGACTACTTCAGGTCCCAGGGACTGGACACCGCCGAGTACGTCGCCGACCTCGAGCACCTGTTCCGGCGGCTGCTCGGCGACCGGCGGCTCGAGGGCAAGAAGCGCGAGGAGTGGCTGATCGAGCGGCTCGCTCTCGTCGCCGCGGTGGAGCACGTCACCGCATTCCTCGGCAACTGGATCCTCAACTCCCCCGGGCTCGACGTCGCCGGCGCGGACGAGCGGATGCTCGACATGCTGCGCTGGCACGGCGCCGAGGAGGTCGAGCACCGCTCGGTTGCCTTCGACGTCTACATGCACGTCGACGGCCGGTATCTCCGGCGCGCCCGCACCTACGCCGTCGGCGCGACCGCGCTGTGCTACCTCTGGGTGCGCGGCGTGCGGTTCCTGCTCGCCAACGACCCGACGCTCGACCGACCGGTGAGGGCGCGGTGGCGCGATCTGGTCAACAGTGCCCGCAAGGGGCTGACACCGAGCTATCTCGACGTCGTCGGCTGTGCCTGGCGCTACCTGCAGCCCGGCTACCACCCCACGCGGGACGGATCGACGAGCCAAGCGGTCGCGTATCTCGCGCAGTCGCCCGCCGCGCTCGCCGCGGACGGCCTAGCCGCCACATGAACGAGCTCGGTACGGCGCGGCCGTACCGGCCGCGCGCGCTCACGATGCGCGCGCTCGCGGTCATCGTGACCGGCTACGAGAAGATGTCCGGCTTCTCCGGGTACCTGCGCCCGCAGACAGCTGTGGTCGACCGCCGGGTGCGGGTGCGTGTTGTCAGCGCATGCGCCGAGGCGGATGACGTCCGCAGCCTGCGATTCGAACCGATCGGCGGTCTCGAGCTGCCCCCGTGGCACCCCGGTGCGCACGTCGACGTCGAACTGCCGTCCGGCAGGCTGCGCCAGTATTCGCTGTGCGGTGACCCGGACGAGCGGGGCCACTACCTCATCGCGGTGCGCCGGATCGCCGAGGGCGGCGGTGGATCGGTCGAGCTGCACACCTTGCAACCCGGAGCCGAGCTCACGCTGCGCGGTCCGCGCAACGCCTTCCCGTTCCTCGACGTGGACCGGTACCTGTTCGTGGCCGGCGGCATCGGCAGCACGCCGATCCTGCCCATGCTGCGCGCCGCGATCGCCCATGGTGCCGACTGGACGCTCGTCTACACCGGCCGCACCCGGGCGTCGATGCCGTTCCTCGCCGAGCTCGGCACCCTCGATCAGGCCCGCGTGCACATCTGGCCGGACGACGAGTACGGCGTTCCCGACGGGCCGACGATCGTGGCCCTCGCACCGGCCGGAGCCGCGCTCTACACGTGCGGCCCGCCGCCGATGATCGCGGCGATCCGCGCGGCGCTGCCGAGCGAGCGCGTCGCGTCGCTGCACTGCGAACGGTTCTCCCCGCCCCCGGTGGTCGGCGGCCGGCCGTTCGAGGCGGTGCTCGCGCGCAGTGGTCACGTGGTGCCCGTGGCCGCGGGCGAGACGGCGCTGGCCGCGATCCGGCGCGTCCTTCCGGATGTCGCGTACTCGTGCCAGCAGGGGTTCTGCGGGACCTGCCCAGCGCCGCTGCTCGGCGGCGACGTCGAGCACCGCGACCGCTGCCTGACCGACGAGCAGCGTGGGACGCGGATGGCGATCTGCGTGTCGCGCGCCGACGGCCGGGTGACGCTCGACCTCTAGGTAGCGGCCACTCAGTAGCACGGATTCGGCCATTTCCTCGGTAGGCACGCCGCCTTACTGCCCTGTGCCACTTGTGTATCACAGTGACGTGTGTGACGGTTGTTGCCCGTGAGACGAAATCTAGAGTCGGCCGGCGCGTCCTTCTTCGACGAGTGGATGCGGGAAAGCGCGGCCGCAGTGGTCGTGCCGCACGACGAGTCGGCACTGGGCGCGCGGAGCCTTCGCGCCCGGGTCGGCGGCGCAACTGCAGTGCTGGTCGGCGCGTTGGCGGCGAGCATCGTGGCGCCGGGCGCGAGCGCGCTGGCCGACCCCTCGGCGCACACCTGGTACCGGTTGCGGATGTGCGAGTCGGGCAACAACTACGCGATCAACACCGGTAACGGCCACTACGGCGCGTACCAATTCGACCTGGCCACCTGGCGCAGCGTCGGTGGCAGTGGTTACCCGTACCGCGCGTCGAAGGCCGAGCAGGACACCCGCGCGCTGATCCTCTACCGCGAGCGTGGCTGGCAGCCGTGGGAATGCGCGGCCATCCTCGGCCTGCGCGGCGACTCGGACGCCGGCTCCGGACGTACGGCGGGAATCCACGTTCCTAGGAGCGCCCCGACCGCGCCGCGCTCGATCCCGGTCTTTCCCGGCGGTTCGCACTGGTACACCTACGGCGAGACGAGCCGGCACATCAAGGTGTTCCAGGACCAGATGCACGCCCGCGGCTTCTTCCCGGTCGGCACCGGCGAGTACGGCCCGCACACCCAGCGCATGGTGCAGCGGCTGCAGCGGCTCAACGGGCTGGTGCCCAACGGCTACATCGGCCCCAATACCTGGCAGCTCGCGTGGTCCGGGAAGTACTCGCCACCCGGCACCCCGATGAACGCGATCCCGGTGTTTCCGGGCGGTTCGCACTGGTACACCTACGGCGAGACGAGCCGGCACATCAAGGTGTTCCAGGACCGCATGCACGCCCGCGGCTTCTTCCCGGTCGGCACCGGCGAGTACGGCCCGCACACCCAGCGCATGGTGCAGCGGCTGCAGCGGCTCAACGGGCTGGTGCCCAACGGCTACATCGGCCCGAACACCTGGCGGCTCGCCTGGACCGGGAAGTACTAGCGGCTCAGCTGCCGACGGCGCGTTCGAGCGCGCGGAGCTCGTCGTCGAGGTGGCCGAGCAGGTGCTGCAGATGCGGCACGGTGCGCCGGCACCCGGTGAGGCCGAACGCGATCTCGTCCGAGTAGCTCGTGCAGGTGATGTTGAGCGCCTGGCCGTCGAGCGGGATCGACAGCGGGTACAGCCCGTCGAGCCGCGCGCCGTTCCAGTAGAGCGGCTTCCGCGGGCCCGGGACGTTCGAGATCGACGAGGTTGAACGGCGGACGGATGCTTCCGGTCAGCCGCAGCAACGGCCAGATCGCGAGCGGGCTGACCCCTACGGCGCTCATCGCGAGAATCTGCATCGGCGTCATCGACCGCAGCGCTTCCTTGCCGTCGGCCATCGAGTGATGGACGGTCGCGAGCCGGCTCGCCGGATCGGCCGAGTCGGTGCCGAGGTTGCACATGACCGTGCCGACGGCGTTGCCGCCGCCGTCGCTCGACCGGTTCTGCTCGCCGTGCAGGGACACCGGCACCATCGCGATGAGCGGTGACTCGGGCAGCGCGGCCATGCCGAGCAGGTAGCTGCGCAGCGCACCCGAGCACATCGCGAGGACGACGTCGTTGAGGGTCGTGTCACTCGCCTTGCCCACGGCGCGGATGCGGTCCATCGGCCACGACTGAGCCGCGAACCGCCGCGCCCCGGTGATCGGCACGTTGAACATCGACTTCGGCGCCGACAGCGACATGGTGCCGCTCTGCTCCTTGATCGCGCGGCGGAGCGTGCGCGCAAGCGCTGGGACGAGTCCGACCGTCCGCCGAGCATGCCGATCGCGTCCCGGACAGCGTCCACCGGCGAGCTGCCTTGGTGCTCGGGACGCGGCATGCTCTCGCGCGGCGCCCAGGGAGCCGGCATGCCGCGCTCGTCCGGGTCCGGGCTCATCATCCGCGCGAGCAGCCGCAACGCCGAGACCCCGTCGACGAGTGCGTGGTGCACCTTGAAGTAGGCGGCGTACCGACCATCCTCCAGCCCCTCGACCAGATGCATCTCCCACAGCGGGCGGTGCCGGTCGAGCAGCGTGGAGTGCAACCGCGAGCACAGCGCGAGCAGTTCGAGGATGCGTCCTGGCTGCGGCAGCGCGTTGCGCCGGACGTGGTGCTCGAGGTCGAACTGTCCGTCGACCTCCCAACCCCACTGGCCGAGCGAAGTGATCGAGCGGCGTGCCCGCTTCTGGAACAGTGGGGCGACTTCGTCCTGCGCGATCGCGTCCTCGAACATGGCGCGCACGTCGAGCGCGTCCGCGCCGTCCGGCGGCACGAACAGCTGCAAGCTGCCGACATGCATCGGGTGCTCGCGCGACTCGCCGAGAAGGAACAACGAGTCCGTCGGCGGCATCGGCAACAGCATCGGTCGATCCTGTCATCAATCCCGTGCGGGTGAGATATGGACGACGCCGTGCGCGTCCGCGCAGCTGTCGGCGTCGTGGAGCTGCTGCTCCTCGTGATCGACCTGGAGTGTGACGTGCTCGATCCCGTGCGGGTCGGCCAGCCGGGCCCGCAGCGCCTCGGCGACCGAGTGGCAGTCGAAGCTGGGCTGGACCAGGACATGCGCGGACATCGCCGCGGCGCTCGACCCCAGCGTCCAGACATGCAGGTCGTGCACCTGGGCGACCCCGTCGACGGCCGCCAGTTCGACTCCGAGCGCCACCGGGTCCAGGCCCTGCGGCGCGGCTTCGAGGAACACCCGGCCGGCGGCCCGGACGAGGCGGGCCCCGGTCCACGCCATCAGCCCGGCGACCAGCAGCGTCGCGACCGGGTCGGCCCGCGTCCAGCCCGTCCAGAGGACGACCAGACCGGCGGCGAGCGTGGCGGCGAACGCCCACAGATCGGTGAGCAGGTGCGCCAGGACGCCGCGCACATTGAGGCTGGCGCGGTCCGCGCGGCCGGCGAACCAGGTCGCGAGCAGGTTCACGAGAACGCCGGCGACCGCGACGACCGCGACCACGCCGCCGTGTACGCCGGCCGGGTGGATCAGCCGCCGGACGCCCTCGACGGTGAACCACATGGCGAGCAGCAGCAGCGTGATGCCGTTGGCCTGTCCGGAGAGCGCGTCCACGCGGGCGAATCCGTAGGTGTACGCGCCGCGCGCCGGCCGCTCGGCGAGCCGCGAGGCGATGACAGCAAGTAGCAGCGCGGCAGCGTCGGTAAGCATGTGCCCGGCGTCGGCGATGAGGGCCAGCGAGTGGGCGAACAGGCCGGCGAGCACCTCGGCGA
This sequence comes from uncultured Actinomycetota bacterium, assembly GCA_963797455.1. Classification (GTDB taxonomy): domain Bacteria; phylum Actinomycetota; class Actinomycetes; order Mycobacteriales; family Jatrophihabitantaceae; genus Jatrophihabitans. The sequence goes on from CAWCPK010000008.1 coordinate 207,801, forward strand.
CCATGAACGCCACGACCGCGGCGAGTGCCGCGAGCAGCCACCGGCGATCACCCGCTGTCGTAGCAGGATGCGCGTGCTGGTGGCCGTCCATCCCTCCAAGGGTCACACAGTGGTGGCGACCGGGTCACCAGCCTGCGTGCACCGGGCGTCCCTCGTCGAAGCCGGCCGCGGTCTGGACCCCGACGACCGCTCGCTCGTGCAGCTGCTCGATGGTGAGCGCACCGGCGTACGTGCAGGCCGAGCGGACGCCCGCGGTGATCGTGTCGATCAGGTCCTCGACGCCGGGCCGGGCGGGGTCGAGGAACTGCCGGGCGCTCGAGATGCCTTCCTCGAACAGCGCCTTGCGGGCGCGCTCGAACGGGCTCTCGCTGCTCGTCCGGATCGCCACGGCACGCGCGGACGCCATCCCGAAGCTGTCCTTGAAGAGGCGGCCGTCCGGGGCCACGTGCAGGTCGCCCGGCGACTCGTACGTGCCGGCGAACCAGGAGCCGACCATGACCGCGGACGCGCCGGCGGCGAGGGCGAGCGCGACGTCACGCGGGTGCCGCACTCCCCCGTCGGCCCACACATGCTTGCCGAGCTCCCGCGCCGCTGCGGCGCACTCGAGGACGGCGGTGAACTGCGGGCGGCCGACCCCCGTCATCATCCGGGTGGTGCACATGGCGCCCGGGCCGACACCCACCTTGACGATGTCCGCACCCGCGGCGATGAGTTCCTGGGTGCCCTCGGCAGACACGACGTTGCCGGCCACGATCGGGACGGTCGGCGCGAGGCTGCGCACCGCGCCGAGAGCTTCGATCATCCGCTGCTGGTGGCCGTGCGCCGTGTCGATGACGAGCAGGTCGATGCCGGTGTCGAGCAACTCTGCGGCCCGCGCCTTGACATCGCCGTTCACGCCGGTCGCCGCCGCCACCAGCAGCCGGCCCGAGGCGTCGAGCGCCGGCCGGTAGATCGTCGAACGCAGCGCGCCGGTGCGGGTCAGCAGGCCGATCAGGCGGCCGTCGGCGTCGACCACCGGAGCCAGCTTGCGGCGCTTGCTTTCGAGTACCTCGAAAGCGTGCACCGGGTCCACGGGGTCGACAAGGGTGAGGGGCTCTGGCGTCATGACCTGATGTAGCTGGGCGAAGCGCTCCGCGCCGGCGCAGTCGGACTCGGTGACCACGCCGACCGGCCGCCCGTCCTCGACGACGATCAGCGCGCCGTGGGCACGTTTGGGCAACAGGGCGAGGGCATCGCTCACGGTGTTCTGCGGCGAGAGGGTCAGCGCCGTCTCGATGAGGAGGTGCCGGTCCTTGACCCACTGCACCACCTCGCGCACGACAGTGACCGGGATGTCCTGCGGCAGCACGGTCAGCCCGCCGCGTCTGGCGACGGTCTCGGCCATCCTGCGGCCGGCGACAGCGGTCATGTTGGCGACGACGAGCGGGATCGTCGTGCCGCTGCCGTCGTGGGTCGCGAGGTCGACGTCGAACCGCGACGAGATCTCGGAGCGGACGGGGACCATGAAGGCGTCGTCGTAGGTCAACTCGAACGACGGGGCGGGACCGATGAAGCGCACTGTGCCATTATCCGCCGCCACGAATCTCGGTCTCGACCCACTCGCTGTACTGGTCCGCCGCCACGGATCTCCGGCTGGCCCGCTCGCTTCGCTCGGGGCCGTCCGGATCTCGTACCTCGCTTTGCTCGGACCGCGTGGCGGGCGGCGGGCTCTTCGCGCGAGCGCTCATCGCGTGGGCGGTCACCTTCTGGATGGTCACCTTCCAGTCTGGGGCTCTTCGCACCTCGTAGGCTGGGCACGATGCTGGCTGTGTTCGATATCGATGGGGTCGTGGCGGACGTCCGGCATCGGCTGCATCATCTCGGGCGGCGTCGGTCGTGGGACGCGTTCTTCGAGGCCGCGCACGAGGACACCTTGCTTGCCGAGGGAGCGACGCTCGTTGCCGACCTGGCTCGCCAGCACGAGATCGTGTGGCTGACCGGCCGCCCGGAGTGGCTGCGCGACATCACCGCAGACTGGCTGGCCGAGCACGGCTTGCCCGGCGGGGAGCTGTACCTCCGGCCGTATGGCGACTATCGCCCAGCCCCTCGTTACAAGGTCGACGTTCTCCGCGCCCTTGCCCCGCGCGGGATCGCGGCGCTCATCGATGACGACGACGAGGTGGTAAAGGCGGCGCTGGCCGCTGGGTTTCCTGCCGTCCTCGCCGAATGGGTGCCGCGCGCTGCCGCATTGCGGCGCGCCCAGGATCGCGACGGTCGGACGTGACGTCCGGGACCTTTCGCCCAGATCCTCGGGTGCTTCGCCGGTTGCCTACCGATGTTAGGTCACAGTAAGGTCACGATTGACACGGATTTCACATGTATCACGTCACATCGCTGATAACTCTTGATACACAGTCCAGCGAGTTTGCTTGACGCCAGAACATTTTCGAGCACACTTGACCGGAGTCATACCGTAAGCGATTACAGGATACCGCCATGATCAGCAACGACGCCGACACACCGGCTCTCCGCTCCTGCCGCCATACCCCGGCGTGCCCCTCCGCCGACGCCGCCGACCGCGACGCCGCGCACGTGCTGTCCGCCCACCCTGAACAGGGCTGGAGCCTGCTTTGCAACGGCGTCGTCGTCTTCGAGGACTTCGGCGAGATCCTGCCCGACGGGCACTGCACCGGCTCGCGGCACCGCGAGCTGCTGGTTGCCTCGCCGCACCGCCGCGCCAGCTGACTCAGCCGCGAAAGACCGTACGTCCCGCGTCTCCGAACGGCTCGTCCCGCTCCCGGACGGCCTGCCGGAAGCCCGCCTCGGCCGCGCGTGCCACGAAGCCGTACCCCTCGCGCGAGTGCCGGGCGATCCCGTCGAACACCGTGCTGAGCATCCCGCTCGTGGCAACGCCTTGCGCAAGCAGCGCGCTGTTCAGCGCCAGCTTCGCCATCATCAACTGATTCAGCGGCATTCGCGCGATCCGCTCGAGCAGGATCTCGGTCCGCGCGTCCAGCTCGTCGGGGGGTGGCGCCTCCACGACGAGCCCCCAGTCGGCGGCCTCGGCACCGGTGATCGTGTCCCCGGTGAACAGCAGCCGTTTCGCGCGCTGATCGCCCAGCCGATGCGCCCACATTCCGGCCGCCGGGATCCCCCACACCCGGGTCGGCGGATAGCCGATCTTCGTATCGTCCGCCGCGACGATCTGATCGGCGTACAGCGCGATGTCCGTCCCACCCGCAATGCAGAACCCGTGCAGCTTCGCGACCGTCGGCTTCGTCGCGTGCAGCAGGCTCGCGAAGCCGCGATTGAAGCGGCTCATCATCGCGTAGTCCACCATCGGGTCCCACGCCTGGGACGGGTCGTGGTTGCGGGCCTGGACGACCGGATCGAGCAGCGTCCCATCCCGCGGGACCTCGGCGCGTGCCTGGGACATGTCCTGCTCGGCGAACAGTGAAAGGTCGTAGCCGCCGCAGAAGCCGCTCCCCCGTCCCGCCACGACGATGACGTGCACCCGCGGGTCGAGGTCGGCGCGCTCGACCGCGTGCGCGAGGTCGAGCGGCGTGTCCGGGGTGATCGCGTTGCCGCGCTCCGGCCGGCTGAAGGTGATCCGCGCGATGCGCCCCGTGATCTCGTAGGTCAGCGTCGGGTAGGTGGCCTCGTCCTCGGGCGTCGGGCGGCCGGCGAACAGCGTGTCGTCGCCCTCGGTCAGGTTCTGCTGCCAGGCGGGGGTAGTCATCCTTGGACGCGGGCTCGCTCGAGGATGGCCTGGGTATCGACACCCACGGGCAACGTCCCATACGCGACACCCCAGTCACCGCCGAGCCGCGAGCCGACGAAGGCGTCGGCAACCGGTGTCGGGGCATGGCGCAGCAGCAGCGAGCCCTGCAGCAGCATCGCCAGCTGCTCGACGATCCGCCGGGCCCGGAACGGTAAGCCGTCGACGTCGGACAACTGCTTGCGCACCATCGCGAGGGCGTCGTCGTAGCGGGTGTCCATGCCGGCGGCCAGGTCCAGCTCGGCGAAGAACGCCTCGATCGTCTCCGGCTCCTTGCCCATGGCTCGCAAGGTGTCGAGCGCGGCTACGTTGCCCGAGCCCTCCCAGATCGAGACGAGCGGCGCCTCGCGGTAGAGCCGCGGCATGCCGGAGTCCTCGACGTAGCCGTTGCCGCCCAGGCACTCGAGGGCCTCGACGGTATGCGACGCCAGCCGCTTGCACAGCCAGTACTTCGTCACCGACAGCGCGACCCGGCGCAACGCCTTCTCGCCCTCGTCCCCGCGCGCGGCACGATCGACGGCGCCGGCGATGCGCATGACGACGGTCGTGGCGGCCTCGGAGTCGATCGCGAGGTCGGCCAGCACGTTGGCCATCGCCGGCTGGTCGATGAGCGCCTTGCCGAACGCGTGCCGGTACGTGGCGTGGTGCAGCGCCTGGGCGGTGCCGACCCGCATGCCGCCGGCTGCCATCAGCGCGCAGTCCAGGCGCGTCATGTTGACCATCTCGATGATGGTCGGGACGCCGCGGCCCTCCTCGCCGACCAGCCAGCCCAGCGCGCCGTCGTACTCGACCTCGCTGGACGCGTTGGACTTGTTGCCGAGCTTGTCCTTGAGCCGCTGCAGTTGGAAGGCATTGCGGGAGCCGTCCGGCAGGATCCGCGGCACCAGGAAACAGGACAGCCCGCCGGGGGCCTGCGCGAGCGTGAGGAACAGGTCGGACATCGGCGCCGAGGTGAACCACTTGTGGCCGGTGAGCCGGTAGCTGCCGTCGGCGCTCGGCACGGCACGCGTCGTGTTGGCCCGGACGTCCGAGCCGCCCTGCTTCTCGGTCATCGACATGCCGGCGATCAGGCCGCGCTTGGACAGCGGCGCGCGCAGGCCGTAGTCGTACTCGCGGTTGGTGAGCAGCGGCTCGTACTGCGCGGCGAGCTCCGGGTTGACGCGCAGGGCCGGCACGACCGCGTACGTCATCGAGATCGGGCACAGGTGGCCGGCATCGGCGACTCCCCAAGAGACGATCTTGGCGGCCCGGGCGACGTGCGCGCCGGCGCGGCCGTCCGCCCACGGCGCCGCGTGCAGGCCGTGCTCGACTGCCGTGCGCATCAACTCGTGGTACTGGGGCAGGTACTCGACCTCGTCGATGCGATTGCCGTACCGGTCGTGGGTGCGCAGGACGGGCGGGTGTTCGTTGGCCAGCCTCCCGGCCTCCTGGTAGTGCTCGCTGTTGCCCAGCGCGCCGAGGGCGCGAACCTCCTGCTCGGCCCAACCCGCCCCCTCCCGGTGCAGCCCCTCGATCAGCGCCGGATGGCTGCTGATGTCGGTGCCGACGATCGGCGGGACCTGGTTGGTGACCTCATGCGTCGGCATCTGTCCGACCTCCGATTGCTCTGAGCGTGAACTGGATCAGCGTGGGGATCGTGTCCGGGTCCTCGGCGCCGGTGGCGAGCGGCCCGATGAGTGCCTCGCCGAGCGCGCCGACGAGGGCGGCGGCGACCACCGAGGCGTTCTGCGGCGGCAGCTCACCCTCGGCCACGCCGCGGCTGATGGCGTCGGAGATGACGTCGCGGAACGCGCGGCGGAACTCCAGACGCAACTCGTCGATCATCGGGTCGACCGGCTCGGCGAGCAGGACGTATGCGCGCCGCGGTGACTTCAGTGCGCGGCGCGCGAACGTCTCGAGGACGGCCGTGATGCGCTGCGCCGCGGTGCCGGTCGTGGCGGCGGCACGGACCACCTCGACCTCGTGGGTGACAATGCTGCGGAACACCTCGGCGACCAGCTCGACCTTGCCGGCGAAGTGCTTGTAGACGGTGCCGGTGGCAACCCCGGCCCGGGCCGCCACGGCCGAGACGGTGCAGCCGGCGTAGCCGGCCTCGGTCAGCACGTCGGCGGCTGCCTGGACGAGCGCGGCCCGCTGCGCGTCGATCCGCGCCTGGATCCGCGGGGTCCGCCGGTACGCCACCCAAGAAGTGAATCAGCATTCCACTACATGAGGCAAACGGCCGCCAAGCGTGCCTGACAGCCCGGCAGCCGAAGCGAGCCGCGGGCTGTCAGGCAAAAATCGACAGGCTGGGCGTAGCGATCTACTCCGCCGAGCTGTTCGGGGTGTTCCCGGAACCGGGGCCCTACTGGTACGTGTAGTCGCCGTCGCCTTTGACGAGACAGTCGAACGACTTGCGCCAGCTCTCCACCTGGCCGAAGACGTGCTTCATCTCGACCACGGTGGTGAAGCCGAGGCCCGCGACCCCGTCATAGATGAGGCCGTGCGGCGGGAAGTTGGCGGTGACGTCGACCGTCTGGTCAGGTGGCAGGTAGCCGACATCCATCGTGACCGTGACCTGGTCGACGCACTGCAGGCCGTCGTCGGTCTGGCCCCCGAAATTCCAGTGCAGCGCCACCGTGAAGTCCATGTCGACCTCGGTGACCTCGTACCACGGGGTGTTGTGGTACCAACGCTTCGATCTCGCGCGGGGGGTCCATCCGGACATGCCGTTGCCGTCGTGGCCCGCGGGCAGCCCGTTCGCGTAGCCGCCTTGGACCACCTGCACGCCGGCGTGGTTGGCGATCAGCTTCAGGACGGTTATGCCGGTGTTGACGATGTCCGTTGCGTCGCTCATCGTTGGCGCTCCTTCCGTGTCTGGCTTGGATTAGGCTGTGTCCTCGACACCCTGTTCGGCTTGGTCCATGAGGGCGGCGAGCTGGCCGAGTTGGGCTACCTTGGTGATTCCGCTGGCGTTCGAGTCGCCGCTGTCTGCCGTGTTGGCGTCACCGCCGGCGCCGTCGTCGATCAGCTTCCACTCGTTGCTCTGCGCATCCCACCAGTAGTGACCGTCCTCGGATCGCTGTGCGTCGGCGGGGATGTCGGCCATGGCTGTCACCTCTCTCGTCGGTTCGGTTGCGCTCCGCGCACGTCCGGGCGAGCTCAGATTGGCATCAAGCCGGCGCCCACAGCGACGACGTTCGGGCGGCCAAAAGGGCAGTATTTGACCGTTCGTCGCACAGGGCCGGCCGGTCGAAGCGACGTTTGATCGGCACGTCTCGCGGGCGAGGACGCCGCGGGCGAGCTCGGTGTCCCTCGATGGTCGCGTCGAGGGCCTCGGGTCCATCTGGCGCGCGGCAACCCGCCATGGGTCGACGGCGTCCGGGACGATCGTCACGTCCGGCGCGCCTGCCCAGCCGGCGTGCGCTCGCGGTGGCCGGGGCTCCCGTGGTCGGTGGGCTGGAAGTTGCCGTTGCCGTGGGGCTGCTTGCGGCGCCGCACCTCCCGTGCCGCTTCCCGCGATCGCTGCCACGTCCGCCCCGGCCAGGGCTGCGAGTCACGATATCGGTGCCGTGGGACGGACACCGGGCCGCGGATGCCGTCGTGATTGCGGCGGTGGACGGCGTCCCGGTGTACGCGAGCGGCGGCACGGTGCGTCGGCCCGTACCGCCGGTCGCGCCGTCAGTCGCGGGCCAAGGCGTCGAGGTCCGCGAGGATCGCGGCGCCGAGCTCCAGGTCGCCCTCGATGGCGGGGCCAAGGCCAGCGGGGCTTAGCCGGCGCGCCGCGAGACGGCACAGGTCGATGGCGTCGGCGATGATCGTCACGTCCGGCTCCCCGGGCTCGGCCGCGGGAGGCTGCGCGTCAAGCCGCACGGTGTAGGTCCCTCCGGCCTCGCCGAGCAGCACGAACTGCGCGGTCCCGCGCGGTACGGCGCCGCGATACGCCAGCGCCTGCGGGACGAAGTCCATGAGGGTCGCCGACAGCAGCGCCATCCGCGGTGGGTCGAGTACCGGCATCGGACGGCCGAGCGCGACCGCGATGTCCATCCAGTGCGCCCACAGCTCGAAGGTGCGGATCACCAGAAGCCCGCCGACCGTCGTCGTGAGGTCGTGGAACGAGACGCGCCGCGCCGGGTCGCCCGTCGCCGCCGCGGTGGCGACGGATCGTGCGGTCGCGTGCCACCGCCGCGCTACCTCGGGCCCCTCCGCTGTGGCCAGCTCGTCCACGACCGGCCGGGTGGCCATGACGTGGTCGACATGCGGGTCGACGGGCGGGGGCGTGCTCGGGTCCAGCCATCGGACGCAGAGCCGCTCGACGCCCACCAGGTGCGCGACGACGATACGGACGGTGCCGTGCTCCTCGTGGGCTGGTGTCGCCCACTCTGCGGTGGAGAGGCCCGTGAGGAACGCGGCGAACTCGACGACGGTGCGGTCGTACGCCTCCGCGGGCGAGCACGCCTGCACTCCGCCGGCGCGCTTGCCGGCCGCGCGCCGCTGCAGGGCGCGCGACATCGTCTGCTCGCGCAGGCCGGCGGGCGGTTGCTCGGCGGTCGCCTCGGCCAGAACGCCGACCACATCGGCCAGCCCGACGGGGAAGATGCCGGCGCGGAGCTCGGCGTCGGCCTGCTCGTCGGCCGGCAGCGCGTCCAGGGCGAGCAGCGCGGCCAGCTCGTCCTCGGGAATGGGGCTCTGGTCGGTCATCAGATCGCCGCCCGCAGTTCGTCGCCGAGCAGCACCCGCAGCCGAGCGAGTGCCAGGCGCAGTCGCGACTTCGCGGTGCCCTCCGCGATCCCGAGCGTGCGCGCCACTTCCACGTAGGTCTGGCCTTCGTAATACGCGAGCCTGAGCGCGGCACGTTGATCGTCGGGAAGTTGCGCGAGGACCGCCGCGAGCCGTTCCCGGCTCCAGTCTCGAGCCGCTGCGTCCACCACGTCGTTCTCCGGCCCATCCTGGAGGTCGGGCACGGCGTGCGCCTTCTCGGTACGCCTGCGCCGCTCGCTGCGGCGCACCTCGTCCACGGCGCGGCGATGTGCGACGACCGCCAGGTACGAGCGCAGCGGCCCGCGTGCCAGATCGACGCGGTCGGGCAGCTCCCAGAGGTACGTGAACACCTCTTGGGTGACGTCCCGGGCGAGCTGCTCGTCGTGGCTGACCCGGCGCGCGAGCCCGTACACCAGTCCGGCGTGCCGGTCGTAGACCATCGCGAGCGCCCGCTGGTCGCCGGCGCGGATGCGCGCCAGCAGCGTGGCGTCCGGCGCTGCCCGCTCGTCCACGGGCGGAAGGCTACGCCGCATCCGGGGTCGCGTGGTCGGCACGTAAGAAGTTCGCGCCCCGAGGGTCGGCGGATCACCACGTATTGGCACAAATTCCGACGTCGGCACCGGACGATTCTCGGTCGCGGGTGATCCGTGCTGAACGCGCGGACGAATGCGGGGCAGCACCCACCACTGGGGCAGCGCAGTCCGGACCGAGACAGGAGACTTCCGTGCCAGTTGCAGTAGAGATGACATTCGACGGGGGAACGACCGACCAGTACGACGAGGTATGCGCGAAGCTGGGCTATCTGCCGCGCGGCGCCGGGCACCCGGACGGGTTGTTCCACTTCGCGATCACCACGCCGGAAGGCATGCGGATCGTCGACGTGTGGGATTCGGCGGAGGCGTACCAGACGTTCGCCGAAACGATGCTCGGGCCGATCGCCGCACAGGTCGGCGTACCCGAGCCGAAGGTGGAGATCACCCCGATCCACAACTACATGTACGGGCCGCGGCTCGGCAAGTAGCCAGGACGGTGCGACGGCCGGTCGGTTGCCGCTGGCCGTCGCACCGTTCAGAGGCGCTCGATGATGGTGACGTTCGCCTGGCCGCCGCCCTCGCACATCGTCTGCAGGCCGTAGCGGCCGCCGGTGCGCTCCAGCTCGTTGAGCAGCGTCGCCATCAGCTTCGTGCCGGTGGCGCCGATCGGGTGACCGAACGCGATGGCCCCGCCGTTGACGTTGACCTTCGCGAGGTCGGCGCCGGTCTCCTTGGCCCAGGCGAGGACGACGGACGCGAACGCCTCGTTGATCTCGATGAGGTCGATGTCTCGAGCGTCATGCCGGCCTTGCCGAGTGCGTACTCCGTCGCGCGGATCGGCGCGGTGAGCATGTACACCGGGTCGTCGGCGCGCACCGATAGGTGGTGCACCCGGGCCCGCGGGGTGAGTCCGTACCGGCGCAGCCGCGTCGGAGGGAGCCACGCAGGGCGGCGCTCGCGGCGTCCGAGATCTGCGACGAGACGGCCGCGGTGATCCGGCCGCCGGCGCGCAGCGTGGGCAGCGCGGCCATCTTCTCGAGCGACGTGTCGGTGCGCGGCCCCTCGTCGGTGGCCACGTCGCCGAACGGGACGATCTCGTTGGCGAAGCGTCCCTCGCCGATCGCGGCCAGCGCGCGGCGGTGGCTCTCGAGTGCGAACTCCTCCATCGCCTCGCGGGGGATGTCCCACCTCTCGGCGATCATGTCGGCGCCGCGGAACTGGGATATCTCGTTGGTGGCTGGGTCGCCGTAGCGCTTCTCCCAGCCCACCGCGCCGGCGAACGGCGTCTCGAAGCCGAGTTGCTGGCCGGCGATCATCGCCGACATGATCGGTACCGCGCTCATGTTCTGCACGCCGCCGGCGACGATCAGGTCGGCCGTCCCGCTCAGGACGGCCTGGGCGGCGAAGTGCACCGCCTGCTGGCTCGAGCCGCACTGCCGGTCGATCGTCACGCCCGGCACCTGATCGGAGAACCCGGTGGACAGCCAGCAGGTGCGGGCGATGTCGCCGGACTGCGGGCCGAGCGTGTCGACAGCAGCCGAAGATCACATCGTCGACCGCGTCCGGGTCGGCGCTCGGGTTGCGGTCGAACAGCGCGCTGATCACGTGCGCACCGAGGTCGGCAGGGTGCACCTGCGCCAGCCCGCCGTTACGGCGCCCGACCGGGGTGCGGACGATGTCGACGAGGTAGGCCTCAGGCACGGCGTGCTCCTCTTGGTCGTTGCGGCGATGCCGTCGAGGACGATGGCGAGGTACTGGCGGGCGATGTCGTCGATGTCCAGCTTGCCGCCGGGGCGGTACCACCCGACACCGACCCACACGGTGTCGCGCAGGAACCGGTACGACAGCTCGATGTCGAGGTCGGGCCGGAAGCTGCCGTCGGCGACGCCCGCCTTGAGCACGTCGCGCCACATCTTGCGGAACTCGGTGAGCCGCTGCGGGAGGTACGCGAAGAGCGGCTGCTCGGCGAGCCGGCGCGACTCCGCCTGGTAGATCGCCACCGCGGCGTGGTGCTCGTCGAGGGCTTCGAACGACGCGGTGACGATCGCTTCGAGGGTGCCGCGCGGGCCGAGCCGCTTGGCGACGATCTCGGCGGTACCGGTCGAAGAGGCCGTCGAGGAAGCCGCGCAGGATCTCGTCGACCATCGACTCCTTGGAGTCGAAGTGGTGGTAGAGGCTGCCGGAGAGGATGCCCGCCGCGTCGGCGATGTCGCGGACGGTCGTCGCGCGCAGCCCGCGCTCGGCGAACAGCCGCGCGGCGATGTCCAGCAGCTCGCCGCGCCGGTCGGTGGCGGGTATCGCTGGTGCGTCCCTCGCTTCGCTCACGGCGTCGCGGCGCATGCAGAGCCGCAGTGTTCCCCTGTTAGCGTCGCTCATGCCCGCTGGCTGCTCACCGAGACGACCTCGCCGGTGAGGTAGGACGCGTAGTCGCTGGCGAGGAAGACCATCACGTTGGCGATCTCCCAGGGCTCGGCGTAGCGGCCGAACGCCTCGCGTTCGGTGAGCTCGGCCAGCAGCTCGTCGGTTGTGACCTTCACGAGGTGCGGGTGCATCGCAAGGCTGGGGGCGACCGCGTTGACCCGGATGTTGTGCGGAGCGGCGTCCAGCGCGGCGCACCGGGTGAGCGCCATGACGCCGGCCTTGGCCGCGGCGTAGTGCGCCTGCCCCTCCTGGGCGCGCCAGCCGACGACGGAGGAGTTGTTGACGATCGCTCCGCCGCCGCCCTGCACCACCATCTGACGCAGCGCGGCGCGGGTGCAGCGGAACGTGCCGTTGAGCGTGACGTCGAGGACGCGCGCCCACTCGTCGTCGGTCATCTCGAGAATCGACTTGGTGCCGCCCAGCCCAGCGTTGTTGATCATGATGTCCAGCCGACCGAAGGTCGTCGACCGTGCTGCCGACGAGGTGCTGCACCTGAGCCTCGTCGGTGACGTCGCAGCGGACGGCGGCCACCGAGTCGCCGTGCTCGGCCGTGAGGGCGTCCAGAGTCTCGCCGAGCCGGCGTTCGTGCGTGTCGCTGATGACGACCTGGGCACCCTCCTCGAGGCAGCGGCGGGCCGCTGCCTGGCCGATGCCGGCGCCGGCCGAGGCCGTGACCACGACGACCTTGCCGTCGAGCAGCGCGTGGCCTGCTGGATAGCTGGGAACGCTCATCCGCGGGCCTCCCGGGGCAGGCCGAGCGTGCGCTCGGCGATGATGTTGCGCTGGATCTCGTCCGAGCCTCCGTAGATCGTGTCGGCGCGGGCGAAGAGGAACATCCGCTGCCACTCGTCGAGCCCGTCCGGTCCCGCGACCATCGAGGAGGCGCCTTTGACCTCCATCGCGAGCTCGCCGAGATCACGGTGCCAGTGCGCCCAGAGGAGTTTGGCCACGCTTGCTTCGGAGGCGAGCTTGCGACCCGGCTGTGTCGCGGTGCCGGGAGTGCCGGAGGTGACGCTCGCGAGGGTGCGCTGCGCGTGTGCCCGCATGACCTCGAGTCCGACCCAGGCGCGGGTGAGCTTGGCGCGGATGATCGGGTCGTCGAACGCACCGGTGTGCTTGGCCAGCGCGACGACGCGGTCGAGCTCGCGGCGGAACCCGACCTGCTGGCCGAGCGTGGCGACGCCGCGCTCGAAGGCGAGCGTGCCCATCGCGACCCGCCAGCCGTCGCCCACCTCGCCGACGACCATGGCCGCGTCGGTGCGGGCGTCGTCGAAGAACACCTCGTTGAACTCGGCGGTGCCGGTGAGCTGGACGATCGGGCGCACGTCGACACCGGACTGCTTCATGGGGACGAGCAGATAGGACAGGCCCTTGTGCCCGGCCGAGCCCGGCTCGGTGCGCGCGATGACGAAGCACCAGTCGGCGACGTGCGCCAGCGACGTCCACACCTTCTGGCCGGTCACCGACCACTGCCCGTCGACGAGCCGGGCCGAGGTCGAGACCGCCGCCAGGTCGGAGCCGGCGCCCGGCTCGGAATAGCCCTGGCACCACAGCTCGTCGACCGACTTGATCTTGGGCAGGAAGCGGGCCTGCTGGTCGGCCGTGCCGAACGCGATGAGTGTGGGACCGAGCAACTCCTCGCCGAGGTGGTTGACGCTGCGAGGTGCGTTCGCCCGCGCGTACTCCTCGTGGAAGATCATCTGCTGGGCAACGCTGGCGCCGCGGCCGCCGTGCTCGACGGGCCAGCCGAGGCACGTCCACCCAGCGGCGGCGAGGTGCTTTTGCCAGCCGAGTCGTTCCTCGAACGCCTCGTGCTCACGGCCCGGTCCGCCGGTGCCGCGCAGGCTCGCGAACCGGCCGGAGAGCGCGGTTTCGAGCCAGTCGCGGACCGACGCCCGGAACTCGCCGAGGGGAGCTTGCGACCCGAGCAGGTCAGAGCCGGTCCTCGCCTGGCTCGCCGTCATCCTCGTAAGGTACCCTACCAAGCACTTGCTAGGTAGCTCAGGAGCTGTGTTGACGACCATCGCCGAAGCGCTCATCCCGGCCGCCGAGACGTTCGGCGACGCCGAGGCGGTCGTGGACGGAAACGTCCGGTCGAGCTGGTCCCAACTTCTCGACAAGGTGCGCGCGGCAGTGCGGTTCTACATCCTCGTCGTCCGCACGCCCGGCGCCGCGCTCGGGGCGGACGTCATCGCGTACGGCCGTGAGCGGCTCGCGACCTGCAACGTGCCGTGTCGCGTCGAGTTCGTCGCCACGTTGCCCCGCAAACTGTCCGGCAAGGTGCTCGAGATGGTGCTCAGAGAGGAGTACGTCCATGTCTGAGGACGAGCCGGTCCGCTACGAGGTCCGCGGCTCGACCGCGGTCCTCACCATGGACCGCCCGGAGTACCGGAACGCGCAGAACTCGAAGATGACCTATGCGCTCGACGGCGCCTTCCAGAAGGCGGTGGCCGACGACGCCGTCAAGGTCGTGGTCCTCGCCGGCGAGGGCAAGCACTTCTCGGCGGGCCACGACATCGGCACACCGGGGCGCGATGTCGACGTGCACTACGACAACGAGGCGATCATCTGGTGGGACCACGTCGGACGCGAGGGTGGCGACCTCCGCTACGCGCGCGAGATGGAGGTCTACCTCGGGATGTGCCGTCGCTGGCGGGAGATCCCCAAGCCGACGATCGCGATGGTGCAGGGCGCATGCATCGCCGGCGGGCTCATGCTCGCGTTCGTCTGCGACCTGATCGTCGCCTCCGACGACGCGTTCTTCGCCGACCCGGTGGTGCGGATGGGCATCCCCGGCGTGGAGTACTTCGCGCACCCATGGGTGCTCGGCCCGCGTGCCGCCAAGGAGATCCTGTTCACCGGGGACCGGTTCACGGCACAGCGCGCCTACGAGTGGGGCATGGTCAATCGGGTCGTCCCCCGCGAGTCGCTCGAGGAGGAGACGTTCGCCATCGCCGAGCGCATATCGCAGATGCCACGGTTCGGGCTGGCGCTGACGAAGCGCGCGGTCAACCAGTGCGAGGACGCGATGGGCATGCGCAACGGGATGGACTCGGTGTTCGGGCTGCATCACTTCGCGCACTCGCACAACGCCGAGGTCGGCGCCGACTCGCTCGGCGGGATGGACGCAAAGTCGATGAAGGCGGCCACTAATGGATCTTGAGCTGGACGAGGAGACCCGCGCCTTCCGCGACGAGGTGCGGGCGTTCCTGCACGAGCACGTCCCGTCCCCCGCGCTGCCGTCGATGGACACGCCCGAGGGTTTCGAGGCGCACCGCGCTTGGGAGCGCACGCTCGCCGACGCGCGGCTGTCCGTCGTGTCGTGGCCGGCGGCGTCGGGCGGCCGGGACGCGTCGCTCACCCAGTGGGTCGTCTTCGAGGAGGAGTACTTCGCCGCCCAGGCGCCGCTGCGGGTAAGCCAGAACGGGATCTTCCTGCTGGCGCCGACGCTGTTCGCGCACGGCACGCCCGAACAGCTCGCGCGGATCCTGCCGCCGATGGCGCGCGCCGACGAGATCTGGGCGCAGGCCTGGTCCGAGCCCGAGGCGGGCAGCGACCTCGCAGCCATCAAGTCGCGCGCCGTACGTGTGGAGCGGGTCGGGGAGGTGGGTGGGGGCTGGCTGCTGTCCGGGCAGAAGACGTGGTCGACGCGCGCCACCTACGCCGATCGTGGCTTCGGGCTGTTCCGGACTGATTCTCCCGAGGCCCATGACGCCTCGCGGCACCGCGGGCTGACCTACTTCATGTTCGATCTGCGCGCCGACGGCGTGACCGTCCGCGGCATCCCGCAACTCGACGGCGAACCGGGGTTCGCGGAGATCTTCCTCGACGATGTGTTCGTTCCGGACGCCGATGTGCTGGGCGGCGTCGGCGACGGGTGGAAGGTCGCGATGTCGACGGCGTCCAACGAGCGCGGGCTGTCGCTGCGATCCCCGGGCCGGTTCCTGGCGGCCGCGTCTCGGCTCGCCGCGCTGTCCGCCGGCTGCGGGGACACCGCGCTCACCGACCGCGTCGTCGACGCCTGGATCGGCGCGCGCGCGTACGAGCTGCACACCTGGGCCACGGTGACGCGGCTCAACGAGGGCGGCGAGCTCGGCGCCGAGTCGTCGGTCGGCAAGCTCTTCTGGTCGCAGCTGGACGTCGCGCTGCACGAGACCGCGCTCGACCTGCTCGGCGCCGGCGGGGAACTGGCCGGCGAGTGGATGGCCGGCTACCTGTTCTCGCTCGCCGGGCCGATCTACGCCGGGACGAACGAGATCCAGCGCAATGTCGTCGCCGAGCGCTTGGTGGGGCTCCCCCGATGAGATTCCAGCCGTCGTCCGAGCAGACGGCGTTCGCGGCGTCGCTGCGCGAGCTGCTCGCGGACGCCGACACCCCGTCGGTGATCCGCGCCTGGGCACGCCGCGATCACGCCCCGGGCCGCAAGCTGTGGCAGCGGCTCGGCGAGCTCGGTCTCGCCGAGCTCGGGGCACATCCGGTCGAACTTGTGATGGCGTTCGAGGAACTCGGCCGCGCTGCGGTACCCGGCCCGTACGTCGAGTCGATCGCGGTGCTTCCCGCGCTGCTACCGGGCGCGGATTCGGATGCCATGGCAACGCTCGCGATGCCGCCGCATGTCCCGTTCGCCGTGGACGGTTCGGTTGCCGAGGTCGTATATCTCGTCGAAGACGGTGTGCTCTCGTCGGCGTCGGTCGTTGCGACAGCGGACTCGGTGGATCGGGCACGGCTGCTCGCCGAGGTTTGCGCGACTGATTCTCTGGGCGAGGTCGATCCGGCGCCGGCGTTCGAGCGCGGCGCGCTGGCGACTGCGGCCCAGATCCTGGGGTCGGGCACCGCGCTGCTCGAGCGCGCGACTGCGTACGCGAAGCAGCGCGTGCAGTTCGGCAAGCCGATCGGCAGCTTCCAGGCGGTCAAGCATCAGCTCGCCGACGCCGTGGTGAGTCTCGAGCTGGCCCGCCCGCTGCTGTTCGGCGCGGCGCTCGCGCTGGACACCCCGACCGCAGAACGCGACGTCTCGGCCGCGAAGGTCGCGTGCACAGACGCGGCGTACCGGTCGTCGCGGGCAGCCCTTCAGGTGCACGGCGCGATCGGCTACACCGCGGAGTACGACCTCGCGCTGTGGCTGACGAAGGTGCGCGCGCTGATGTCGGCGTGGGGCACGCAGCGCCTGCACCGCGATCGGGTGCTGGCGGCGATTCGATGACCGAGCTGACCGACGAGCAGCGCGGCCTGCGCGCCGCGGTCCGCCAGTTGCTGGCGAAGCGGTCCGACAGCGCGGCGGTGCGGCGCGCCGTCGAGCAGCCGTGCGGGTACGACGCCGGCCTGTGGAAGGTGCTGTGTGAGCAGATCGGCATCGCGGCGCTCGCGGTGCCCGAGCGGTTCGGTGGCGTCGGCGCAGGACCCCGCGAGGTGCAGCTCGTGACGGAGGAGCTGGGCCGCACGCTGACCCCGGCGCCGCTGCTCGGCTCGGTGCTGGCCACGTCGCTGCTGCTCGCCCTCGACGACTCGGCTGCCTGCGAGCGGCTGCTGCCGCGCATCGCCGACGGCGGCGTCGCGGCCGTGGCCTGGGCCGGTGCCGACGGCCACTGGGGTCGCGGCGCCGTGGACGTCGTGGACGGCACGCTCACCGGCGAGGCACACCTCGTCCTCGACGGCGATGTCGCCGAGATTCTGCTCGTCGTCGCGGGCGGCGCGGTCTACGAGGTCGATCCGGCGACCGGGCAGCGGACCCACACGCCCACGATGGACGTCACCAGGCGGCTAGCCACGGTGCGGCTGGCCGGCGTGGCCGGCACCCGGATCGGGCCGGCGGACGCCTCCGCCGCGCTCGCGTCGGCCCTCGACGCGGCGATCGTCGCCCTGGCGGCCGAGCAGGTCGGGGCGGCCGCCGCCGCGCTCGAGATGACCGTCGAGTACAGCATGGTGCGCCAGCAGTTCGGCCGGCCGATCGGCAGCTTCCAGGCACTCAAGCACCGGATGGCCGACCTGTACGTACTTCTCGAGGCCGCCCGGTCGGCCGCGTACGCCGCCGGCGAGGGTGCCGTCCTGCCGTCGGTCGCGAAGGCCTACTGCTCGGAGGCGTTCCAGACGATCGCCGGCGAGACGATCCAGCTGCACGGCGGCATCGCGATCACCTGGGAACACGACGCCCACCTCTACTTCAAGCGGGCGCACGGCAGCGCTGCCCTGTTCGGCTCGCCTGGCGAGCATCTGCACCGGCTGGCGAAGGAGATCGAGTGAAGTCGCAGCAGGAACTGTCCGACCGGCTCGAGATCCAGGACCTCATCACCGCGTACAGCTACGCGATCGATTTCCACCAGTTCGACGAACTCGACTCGATCTTCACTCCGGACGCCAGGCTGGACTTCACCGCCACCGGCGGCGTGGCCGGTCCGCTCCCGGAGATCAAGGCATGGCTGGCATCGGTGCTTGCGCACTTCGGCGGGCACCAGCACCTGGTCGCCACGAGCCAGGTCGCGGTCGACGGCGACACCGCGACGGCGCGCACGATCTGCCACAACCCGATGTGGTTCTCCGACGCCGCGCAGTCGCCGCTGTTCGTCGGGCTCTGGTACCACGACACCTTCGCCCGGACGGCAGATGGTTGGCGCATCACGAGCCGCGTGCAGCAGAAGGGTTACCTGCACGGTCTAGCGTCGCGGGTGTGACGAGGCGAAAGCGGACGACATGACTGAAGCCGCGAGCGTTCTCATCTCGGTGCGCGGCGACGCGGAGCAGGTCGTGGCGCCAGACGCTGCCGTGCTCCGCTGCGCACTCCGAGCGGTCGCGCCGGTGAAAGCCGATGCGTTGCAGCAGGCCGCCGCCGCGCAGGCCGTGCTACTCGATGACCTGGCGGCGTTGGGTGGTGTGCCGCTACGGCCTGAGTCGATGCGGGAGCCACTCGCCTGGTCCGTGCAGTCCGCGACGACCGAGCCCGAGTTCGACTTCGATGAGATGACCGGTCACCGTCCGACCGGCAACGTCGTCGCGGTCATATCCGTCGTGATCAACATGCGGGACTTTGCCCAGTTGGCCGATCTCGACGCGGCACTTGCCCGGCACGAGGCGTTGAGCGTGCACAGCGTTTCCTGGCACGTCGACGCCGACAATGCGGCGTGGCCGGCGGTGCGCGCCGAGGCGATCGACGTGGCCATGGCACGGGGGCGGGACTACGCCGCGGCGCTGGGTGGCACGCTGATGCGCGTCGAGCACATCGCGGACGCCGGCTTGCTGGGCGAGTCGTATGGCGCCTCGGGCCACGACAGTCGCCAGTCGGGCCACAGGCTGTCCTTCGCAGGCGGCGACGAGGCGGGTACTCCATCATTGGACCCGGTGCCGCAGCAGCTGATGGCAGTCATCGAAGCACGGTTCACGGCATCGGTACCGGCCTTGGCGTGACCCACGTTGTGACGTCGTTGCGTCAACGCGCCGGGGTCAGTTGGGCCGGCGCGATTACGCCGGCAACTGCGACGAGTGCGATGACGAGTCGGATCCCCGTGGTTCTCATCAGCGGGGTGCTGCGGCCGGCCGGCCGACCAACCAGATATGCAGGCGGAGTGTTCATCTGGGTGGGTCTGGCACGAATTGCCTGATTGGTGGAGTATCCAGGTGATCAGCTGAAGCCCGCGACTACCCGGAGGCAGCGATGCGGCGGACTCGGGCCTGGTATGTGGTCATCGCAGTCGCGGCGTGCGTCGTGGCCGCCGCCACGCTGACGACGGCGGCGGCCGTTGCGAACTCGCACCGGCGGAGCGGACAGCCTGATGCCGAGGAGGTCGAGGCGGTGCAGGCGGCGCCGAACTCGTCGACCGGATCATGCGGCGTGGAGCGCTGGTCGGTGAAGACGGGCACCGATGCCGACGTGGGCGTGATCAATCTGCAGTCGACGACGCAGACAACGATCTCCTCGCTGGACGCGTTGCCCGCGCCGTCGTCGCTGCCGTCGAACAACCGCGTCCAGCCCACCGAGACGACGGTGTTCCAGATCAATGCCACGCTGACCGAGTACAAGCTGGAAGCCGACTCGGACTATCACCTGGTGCTCTCCGACGGCGCCGGGCACACGATGATCGGCGAGATCCCGGACCCGGCCTGCGTCGGCTCGACGAGTCCGCTGCTGAGCGGCATCGAGAACGCCCGCAGCGAGTTCGACGCCAACTACACCGCGACCGGCTCCTTCCGGACCGCCAACGTGGCCGTCACGCTGACCGGCGTCGGGTTCTTCGACTTCATGCACGGGCAGACCGGGGTCGCGCCGAACGGCATCGAGCTGCACGCGGTCCTCGACGTGCAGTTCGGTACCTCACCCAGCCCGAGTCCGACACCCACCTCGACGTGCACCGGCCAGCTGCTCGGCAATCCCGGCCTGGAGGCGGGCACTGCGGCGCCGTGGAGCGCGTCGGCCGGCGTCGTCAGCAACAGCTCGACCGAACCTCCACATTCGGGCAGCTGGGACGCTTGGCTGGACGGCTACGGCTCGGCGCATACCGACACCCTCGCGCAACAGGTCGTGATCCCGGCCGGATGTCACGCGACGCTGACGTTCTGGCTGCACATCGACACCGCGGAGACGACGACGACGACCGCGTACGACAAGCTGACCGTCAAGTTCGCAAGCACGACGGTGGCGACCTACTCGAACCTCGACCACGCCAGCGGGTACGGGAAGAAGACCATCGACGCGTCGAGCTACGCAGGCCAGACGATCACGCTCACGTTCACCGGCACCGAAGGCAGCGTCGGCCAGACGTCCTTCGTCATCGACGACACGGCCCTCACGCTCAGCTGAGTCGGCCGCAAGAGTCGTCGATCGCGGCGCAGCGGCCCGTCTCGCGTCCGGCGGCCACCGCGAGCCGGGTGGTCATTGGTCAGCCGTCCTCGGTCGCGATGCCGACGGCGGGAACAGTGCCGCCCGGCGGAGTGAACGCCGCGATCAGCGTCGCCGCGACGAGCCGGCCGGCGTCGGCATGCTTGATCCGGCCGGCCGCGCAGTCGTCGGCGGCCGCGTGCATCGTGCTGTAGCAGGTCGTCACGAGCCAATGCCTCGGTAGATCTCGCCGGAACACGCCGGAGCGCTGGCCGCGGCTGATCACCGCGTCCAGCCGCCGGAAGTGCACGTCGTGATGCCGGCGGATCCGCTCCTCCGGCAGCTCCGCCTCGGCGGCCTGCCGGATGGCGTTGAAGCGATGGACGACCTGCCAGCTTGCGGTGGCGAGCCGAACCAGCGCGGCAACCGGGTCGCCGGTGGTGTCCACGGTGTCGAGAAGCGCGCTCGACTGCGTGCTGACCCGCTCGAACACCGCGTCGACGAGCTCTGCGCGGGTCTTGAAGTGCCCGTACAGCGTCACCCGGCCGACCCCGGCGGCCGAGGCGATGTGGGCGATCGTCGCCTGCGGGTCGCCGGCCAGGCAGTGCTGCGCGGCGTCGAGGATCGCGCCGACGTTGCGCCGCGCGTCCGCGCGCTGGTCTCGAGTCGTGCCTGGCAAGGCGACTCCTATCTCGTACGTCAGTGTTCGAGATAGTGTAGCGTGCGTATCTCGTACACACATGTTCAAGTTAGGTTCGGAGGAAACGCACATGACAGCAACTCGGTCGGCAGCGGCGCAGCGGACGGGTTCTGGCACCGGACGCCGCTGGCTGGTGCTCGCGCTGCTTGCCACCGCGCAGCTCATGCTGGTGCTCGACGTGACCGTCGTGAACGTCGCGCTGCCCGACATCGGCGCGGCGCTCGATCTCAATCGGTCGACGGTGCCTTGGGTCCTCACCACGTACACCCTCGTGTTCGGCGGCCTGATGCTGCTCGGCGGCCGGGTAGCCGACCTCGTGGGAGCGCGCCGCATGCTGCTCAACGGCCTGGCGATGTTCACGCTCGCCTCGCTGATGTGCGGGCTCGCCAACGGTCCCGTCTTGCTGCTGGTCGGCCGCGGGATGCAGGGTCTTGCGGCCGCGTTCCTCTCGCCCGCCGCGCTGTCGTTGGTGATTGACGGCTTCCCCGGACCGGACCGGGGCAAGGCGCTCGCCATCTGGTCCTCGCTGGCCGGTGCCGGCTCCGCGCTCGGCGTCATCCTCGGCGGCGTGCTGACCTCGGCCATCGGGTGGCGATGGATCTTCACCGTCAACGCGCCGATCGGTGCCGCGATCCTGACCGCGCTGCCGGCGTTGGTGCCGGCGCACCGGCCCGCCGAGCGAGGTCTTCGCGGCCTGGATCTGCCCGGCGCCGCGCTGGTGACCACCGGCACCGGGGCAGCCAGCTACGCGCTCGTCAACGCCGGAACGCACGGTTGGAAGGTGCCGTCCACGCTCGGGTCGCTGGGCGCGGCCGCCGTGCTCTGGACCGCCTTCGTGCTGGTCGAACGGGCGACCGAGCACCCGCTGCTGGCGGTCGCCCTGTTCCGGCGGCGTCCGGTCGCCAGCGGCGCGTTCCTGATGGTGGTGGCCACTGGCTTGCTCGTCGGCGGCTACTTCCTCGGCTCGTTCGAGCTGCAGCGCGTCGAGCACTACAGCGCCGCGCACGTCGGTCTGGTCTTCATGCCGCTCGCCGTCGCGACGATCCTCGGCGCGCAGGCGGCGGGGCACATCGTGGCGCACGTCGACACCCGGGCGATCGCGGTGAGCGGGCTGGCGCTCGCCGCGGCCGGTTACGCGAGCGCGATGGAGTGGACCGGCCCGGTCGGCATCGTCTTCGGCCTGTCCGTCGCGTCCCTGGGCATCGGCGCCACGTTCGTCACCGCATTCACCTCGTCACTGGCCGATGCGTCGCCCGATGAGTCCGGCCTGCGCTCAGCCATCGTCGGCACCTTCCACGAGCTCGGCGGCGCGCTTGGGGTCGCGGTGCTGGCCACTGCCGCCGGCTCCGCACTCACGGCCGACCGGGTGGTGGCCGGCGACGATTTCACCCGCGCGTTCACCATCGGCACGATCTGCGCGGCCGTCGCGGTCGTGGTGTCCGCGATTCTCGTACCAGCGGTCAAGAAGCGATGAGCGCTTGCGCGAAGAGCGCGCCGCCGGCGCGAGCGCAGCGAGCTTGCCTGCGGATCGACAATGGACCCGAGCGAAGCGAGTGGTCCTTGAGGAGATCCACGCGCGGCGCTAAAACCAGGTGTCGGTGCGCGACCAGTCGCTGGACCAGGTGATGAGGTTGTCGAGGACGCCCGGCGTCGGCTCGGCCGGCTCGGTCACGGCGTACGCGCCGCGGTAGAACAGCAGCGGCCGCCCGTTGACCGGGTCGCCGAGTGACGTCACCCGGCCGACCACGATGTGGTGATCACCGCCGTCGACGACCGACTCGACGGAGCAGTCGATCCAGGCCAGCCCACCGTTCAGGATCGGCGCTCCGGACGGCGCCGGCGACCAGTCGACGGCCGCGAATTTGTCCGACCCGGCGCGGCCGAACACCATGCTGACGTCACGCTGCTCGTGCGAGAGGACGTTGACGCAGAACGTCCCGATCTGCTCGATGACCGGCCAGGTGCGCGACGCCTTGCCGGGGCAGAACAGGATCAGCGGCGGGTCGAGGGACAGCGCGGCGAACGACTGGCAGGCGAACCCGATCGGTTCGCCGTCGGCGCCGATCGCAGCCACCACCGTGACGCCCGTGCAGAAATGGCCGAGCGCGTGCCGGAAGTCGGCCGGCTCGATCACCTCGCTCACCTGTATTGGGCGCCGAGCGTGAAGTCGTGACCCCACAGCGACACCGCGGTGGACTCGCGGGCGATCCAGGTCTCGTCCGCCACCTGGCGTCCCTCGCAGCCGAACTCGACGTCGAAGCCGCCGGGCGTCTTCATGTAGAAGCACAGCATCAGGTCGTTGACGTGCCTGCCGAGGGTCGCCGACATCGGCACCTTGCGGCGCAGCGCGCGGTCGTGGCACAGCCCGACGTCGTCGGCCTCTCGACCTCGACCATCAGGTGGACGATCCCGCGACGGTGTCGGCATCGGCAGGAACGCCAGGCTGTGGTGGCGCGGGTTGCAGCCGAAGAACCGCAGCCAGGCCGGCTTGCCGTCGGCCGGCCGGCCCACCACCTGTGGGGGCAGGCGCATCGAGTCGCGCAGCCGGAAGCCGAGCACGTCGCGGTAGAAGCGCAGCGACGCCTCGTCGTCGGTCGTCGACAGCACGACGTGCCCGAGGCCCTGCTCGCCGGTGACGAACCTGTGGCCGTACGGGACTGACCACCCGCCGGTGCTGCAGCGCCGACGCCGTGGAACGCCTCGAGCGGTTGCCGCAGGGGTCTTCGAAGCTGATCAGCCCGTCCACGCGGCGGTCGGCGAGCTCCTCGGCGCTGCCCTCCTTGTACGGCACGCCGGCGCCGTCGAGGCGGGCCCGGACGTCGTCGAGCTCGGCGGCGTTCGGCCGATCTCCCAGCCGCTGCGCCGGACAGGTGGTCGCGGTCGCTCGGCACGATCACCAGCCGGGCCGGGAAGTCGTCCATCCGCAGGTACAGCGCGTCCGGTTCGGCGCCGTTCCCCTCGACCATGCCGAGCACCTTCAGGCCGTACTCGCGCCAGGCCGGGACGTCGGTGGCCTCGATTCGCAGGTAACCCAGAGAACGCAGATGCCATCAGTGCGCCCCCAGGAAGTCGGTGGTGATCCGGTTGAACTCGTCGAACTTCTCCAGCATGGCCCAGTGCCCGCAGCCGCCGAACACGTGCAGCTGCGCGCGCGGGATCAGCTTGAGCGCGACGAGCGCGCCGTCGAGCGGGTTGACGCGGTCCTCGCGTCCCCAGATCAGCAGCACCCGCTGGCGCAGCCGGTGCGCCTCGCGCCAGAGCATGGCCTGCTCGGCCGCGCCCGGCTCAGGAACGACGCACCCATCGCGCCATCGCGGCGAGCGACGCCGGGTCGCGCGGCGTGCGAACCGCTCGGCGACCAGCTCGTCGGTGATCAGCGACTGGTCGAACACGAGCGTGCGCAGGAAGTCGGCGAGCTTCTCCTTGCGTCGGCCCCGGCGGTGCCGCGAACGGCGTAGAGCTTCTTGATCCCCTCGGTCGGGTCGGACGCGAAGACGTTGAGCCCCAGCCCGCCCGGCGCCATGAGCACGAGCCGGCCGGCCTTGTCGGGGTGGTCGAGCGCAAGGCGCACGGCGGTGCCGCCGCCGAGCGAGTTGCCGACGCAGTGGGCCCGCTCGATGCCCAGCTCGTCGAGCAGCTCGGCCAGCGCGTCGGCGTCGAACGCGAAGTACTGCTTGGTGAACTCGGCGGGCTTGTCGGAGCTGCCGAAGCCGGGCTGGTCGACGGCGAGCACGTGGAACCGCTGGCGCCAGCACGCGCGAGCGTGCGGCCGAAGTTGTCCACGCCGACGCGCCCGGCCCGCCGCCGTGCAGCAGCACGCACCGTGCGGCCGCCGGTCGCCGGCCTCGTGGTAGTGCAGCGCCGGCGGGCCGCGACTGGCTCGCTGTCGCGTCAGATCCACGCGTCGGTGCACCTTCAGGCCGAGCTCCGCCTGGCCGTACATGACGAGCACCTTCTCCGGGTCGTTGATCGCGTGCACCCGGCCGGCGTGCGCGTCGCGCCAGAAGCGCTGGATCGGCGTGCCGGACGCAGCGCGCGGCCGCCGGCGCTCTCGAACAGCCGGTCGACGGCGGCGATGCCGGCGCCGGTGGCGTTGACCTGGTCGCGGCGCGTCCGCACGCGCAGCGGGACATCGGGATCTTCTCGCCCGCGCGCGACGTGCGCGAGCTGCTCGTTGATGTTGCGCTCGATCTGCAGCACGGCCGCGTCGAGCTGCGCGGCGGCCTCGGCGATGCGCAGCTGGTTGAACGAGTCGTCGGCCGCCTTGCCGCCGGTCGAGGCGCGCACCCGCTCCTTGGTGCAGCCGACGTAGGCGTCGTAGGCGCCCTGCGCCATGCCGAGCACCGGCACCGCGATCGAGCACGAGAAGACCGATGCGAACGGCAGCTTGTAGAGCGGGCCGGTCGTTGACGGCCTGGCCCGGGCCGTAGCAGCGGCCGGTGTCCATGAAGCTGAGCGTGCGGTACTCGGGGACGAAGACGTCTTGTCGACGATGATGTCGTTGCTGCCGGTGCCGCGCAGGCCGATGGTGTCCCACACGTCGTCGATGTCGTAGTCCGCGCGGGGCAGCAGGAAGGTGCGGAAGTCGACCGGCGTGCCGTCCTCGCCGAGGACCAGCCCGCCGAGGAACACCCAGCTGCGCGTGGTCGCAGCCGGACGAGAAGCTCCACCGGCCGGTGAACGTGAAGCCGCCCTCGACCGCGGTGGCGCGGCCCATCGGCGCGTAGGACGAGGAGACGAGCGTGGCCGGGTCGTCGCCCCAGACCTCCTGCTGCGCGCGGTCGTCGAAGAGGGCCAGCTGCCACGGGTGCACGCCGAGCACCGACGCGACCCAGCCGGTGGAGCCGCACGCGCTGGAGATCAGCCGGACACCGCGGTAGAAGTCGACGGGCGACGCCTCGATGCCGTCGTAGCGCTGCGGCTGAAGCAGCCGGAAGAAGCCGGCGTCCTGCAGCGCCTTGACGTTCTCGTCTGGGACGCGGCGCAGGTCCTCGGTCTCCTGTGCCCGCTCGCGCAGTGCCGGCAGCAGATCGCGGACCGCGTCGAGGACGCCCTCAGCGCTCAAAGCTGTCGCAGTCATGGGTCGGGCCTGTCCTCCGGGTCGAGACATCTGCCGACGGCGCCAAGACTAGAACAAGTTCTCATCGGTGTCGAGACACCAGGAAACCCTCGTGAAACCTGGGATCGGCACGGAGAGGGCTGGCGCGAGGCTGGCGTCGCGGGGAGCATTTCTGTAACGTGTTCCAGTACGAGCGACACCGCTGGAGGGAACATGACGCAGGCCAGCACGCGGCCCGGCGAGACCGCCGTACGCAGCATCGACACCGGGGTCCTCCCCGACGCGATACGCCCGGGGTTGGCACTGCCTCGGCCTGCTCGACCGGTTCCGCGACGGGAAGCCGCACGCGGTGCACGCGTTCGGCACCAAGCTCGTCGTGTTCCAGTCCTCGAGCGGCGGCGACCGGGCACGCCGGATCCTTCGCGGTGCTGGACGCCTACTGCCGGCACATGGGCGGTGATCTCACACAGGGCTCCGTCAAGGACGGCAACGTCGCCTGTCCGTTCCACGACTGGCGGTGGTCCCCCGAGGGCCGCTGCGCGGGCATCCCGTACGCCAAGCGCGTGCCGCTGCGGGCCCGCACCCGGGCGTGGACACCATGGAGAAGAACGGGATGTTGTTCGTCTGGAACGACCCCGAGGGCAACCCGCCACCGCCCGAGATCGAGATCCCCGCGATCGAGGCTGTCGGCTCCGAGGACTGGAGCGACTGGATCTGGACGACGCTGCCGGTCGAGGGCTCCAACTGCCGGGAGATCATCGACAACGTCGTCGGACATGGCGCACTTCTTCTACGTCCACTTCGCGTTCCCCACCTACTTCAAGAACATCTTCGAAGGGCCACGTCGCCACCCAGTTCATGGAGTCCCGCGGCCGCCCGGACATCGGCCGAGCCGCCAGCGGCAGCCAGTACGCCGGCGAGGACAACATGCTCAGGTCCGAGGCGTCCTACTTCGGCCCCTCTTACATGATCAACTGGCTGTGGAACGACTTCAAGGGCACAGACGGTCGAATCGATCCTCGTCAACTGCCACTACCCGATCGACCAGAACAACTTCATGCTGCAATACGGCGTGATGACCAAGAAGCTGCCGGGGCTCGACCGCGAGATGGCCAACACCATCGCCGGCAAGTTCGCGCGCAACTTCAAGATCGGCTTCGAGCAGGACGTCGCGATCTGGCAGAACAAGAGCCGCATCGAGAACCCGCTGCTGTGCGAGGAGGACGGCCCGGTCTATCAGCTGCGCCGCTGGTACGAGCAGTTCTACGTCGACGCCGCAGACGTCACCGAGGACATGACCGCCCGCTTCGAGTTCGAGATCGACACCTCGCACGCGATCGAGTCGTGGGAGAAGGAGGTCGCCGAGAACCTCCGTCGCCGCGCCGAGGAACAGGCCGACGCGGGAGTCTCGTAGCCATGTCCACGTCGGTCTCCGAACGGCAGCGAGAGACGGCCGACGACCGCCGGCTCTACGTCGAGATCGGGCTTTCGCCGGTCGTCTGTGCCAACTGCGGCGTCGAGGCGCTGGTCAAGAAGAACAGCAAGAAGCACACCAGCGTGCAGTGGACGGCGGCCGGCGTGGCGGCCTGTCCCGAGATCGCTGCGGCGCGCGCGGCCGACGCTGCGGCGCTGGTCCTCGGCTGCCCGCAGATGACGGCGAGCATCGCGGACGCGGTGCATGCCGGCGCGGTGGTCGTGCCCGATGCCTGAGGGCGGTGCCTCGCACCGGGTCATCGTCCGAGAGATCGTCCGAGAGACCGAAGACGCGTGTTCGGTCGTCCTCGAGGCTCCACCCGGCGCCGACTTCGGATACCAGCCCGGCCAGTTCCTGACACTGCGGCTGCCCACCGAGCACGGCCTGGTCGGGCGCTGCTACTCGCTGTGCAGCAGCCCGCATGTGGATGACGAGTTGCGCATCGCGGTCAAGCGGGTGCGTGCGGGCGTGGGTTCCAACTGGATCAACGACGCGCTCGCAGTCGGCCATGAGATCGAGTGCCTGCCGCCGAGCGGGGTGTTCACCCCGAAGTCCTTCGACGACGACCTGCTGCTGTTCGCCGGCGGCAGCGGCATCACACCCGTCCTGTCGATCCTGAAGTCGGCGCTTGCCATCGGCAGTGGGCAGGTCGTGCTGGTGTACGCCAACCAGCACGAGAAGTCGGTGATCTTCGCCGATCGGCTGCGCGAGCTCGCGGACTCGAACCCCGATCGGCTGCACGTAGTGCACTGGTTGGAGTCCGTCCAGGGGCTGCCCAGCCGCGAACTGCTCAAGGCATTCATCGCGCCCTACAGCTCCTACACCGCGTTCGTCTGCGGGCCGAGCCCCTTCATGGAGACGGTCACGCACGCGTTGCGCGACTGCGGCGTGCCGCCGGCGCGCATCCACATCGAGCGATTCCAGTCGCTCGTCGCCGATCCGTTCACGGTCGAGACCACTGCCACCCCGGCCGAGGAGGGCGCGGAGACGACGCGGCTCACGGTGGACCTCGACGGCGAGCTGCACGAGTACGACTGGCCGCGGCACACCAAGTTGCTCGACTTCCTGCTTGCCCAGAATCTCAAGGCGCCGTACTCGTGCCGGCTGGGTCAGTGCAGCGCCTGCGCCTGCATCCTCGACGAGGGCGAGGTCAAGATGCTGACCAACGAGATCCTCGAGCAGGAGGACCTCGACGAGGGCTACGTGCTCGGCTGCCAGTCGCTCCCGCTGACAGACGTCGTCAAGATCCGTTATTCCTAGCCGGCGTCAGATCAGCCGGGCACGCGCGTAGCACTCGGTGCACAGGTAGGCGCTCTCGGCCTGGGTCATCGCGCCGTGGGCGATGCAGGTCGGCTGCCCGGACTCGCCGAGCACGACATTTCCGAGGCTCACGTCCCACCCGCCTTCGACGTCGCGCAGGGCCGGCCCGGCCGGCGCGTAACGGCGGGCCGCATCGAAGGCGACGACCGCTGCCGCGGTCGCGGCGAACGCCTCCGAGTCGCGCGTCCAACCGACCGGCAGGCTCGCCTCGGCGACCGCGATCCCGTCGGCGGTGAGATGCACGACCGCGGTCTGGTCGCTGCCGTCCGCGCGCTCGAAGGAGACCGCGTACCGCCCGTCGCCGGGCAGCGCCTCGATCCGGAATAGCGCGGCCATGTTAAGAACATCGCAAATTCTGGCCCGATCTTGAGCCAGAGCGGCAGCCGATCCGCTAGCCGGCCCCTTCGGCGCGCGCCTTCAGGCGCCGCAGGGTCGCCTGGATGTGCTCGGCGTTCGCGCCGGCGCGGTTCATGACGCCGGTGGCGAGCCCGGCCGGGCGCTTGTACCAGCCAGGTCGGCGGTCCCAGGTGCTTTCGGTGACCGTGCAGCCTTCGCCGGACGCGGCGAGGTCGTACTGCCAGCGCGAGACCGGTAAGCCGGTGTGCGAGACCTCGAAGGCGAAGCGCCGGCCGGGATCGGCGTCGGTCACCTTGCAGGCCGTCGTCCAGCGCCGCCAGCCGTTGCGGTTCGTGCCCTTGAACCTCGCCCCGGGCGCGGCGGAGGACGCGTCCTTCTGCCAGCGCATGACCGAAGTCTCCTCGGCGAGCTCGGACATGACGGCCAGGTCGGTGATCAGCGCGTAGACGGCGGCGGGCGGCGCCGCGATCTCCACGGTGCTGGTCGCGCTCGGCTCAGTGTTCGACAACACGCACCTCCATGCGCGCAGAGCGTAGCCGTGGTCACGATCGCCCGCCGCCCGAGGACGTGCGCGCTGAGACCACTAGCCTCGTGGGGTGGCCTCCCCACTCGCGCTGTCCTGCGCGCGTAGCTACCCGGTGACGATCGAGCGGGCGTTCGACGACGTGCTCCTGATCCCCCTCGAGCGGCTCTTCAACCGGCGCTACGGCCCGATCCCCGCGGTGCGCGGCACCGAAGGGCCCGCCGAGGCGTGGGGCGAGGTCGGGCAGACGCGCATCGTCCGTCTTGCCGGCGGCGGCTCGATGCGCGAGGAGCTCGTCACAGTCGAGCGGCCGGCGGCCTTCGGCTACACGCTGAGCGACGTGACGGGACCGATGAAGCCGCTCGCCGCCCGGGTGGAGGGCCTGTGGTCCTTCGAACCGGTCGGCACCGGCAGCCGCATCACCTGGCAGTGGACATTGCATCCCGCGTCGGCGGCCGTCGCACCAGTGCTGCCGATCTTCGCTCGATTCTGGCGCGGCTACGCGCGGCGCTCGCTCGAGCGGCTGGAGCAACTGCTGCTCGATGCCTGAGTGGCGCGGCACCGGCGGAATCGGCCCGGGGCGCCGCGGGTTGACCTGACGTGGCCGCGATCCGCCTCTCCATCCTCGACCTCGCGCCGATGCGCAACGGCGAGACGGCCGGCGCGACGTACGCGGCGAGCGTCGCGCTCGCTCGGCTTGCCGAGGACGCCGGCTACCGCCGCGTCTGGTACGCCGAGCACCACAACATGCCCACGATCGCCTCGTCGGCCACGAGCGTGCTCATCGCGCACGTAGCCGCACACACCCAGCGCATCAGGCTCGGGGCGGGCGGCGTCATGTTGCCCAACCACGCTCCGCTGGTGATCGCCGAGCAGTTCGGGACGCTGGCGGCCCTGCACCCCGGGCGCATCGACCTGGGCCTCGGGCGCGCGCCGGGCTCGGACCGCAACACGATGTACGCGCTGCGCCGCGAGCACCTCTCGGCCGACCGGTTCCCCGACGACGTGCTCGAGCTGCAGGCCTACCTCGCCGACGAGTCGCGGGTGCCCGGTGTGCACGCCTATCCAGGCCGCGGTTCGCGAGGTGCCGCTCTACATTCTCGGCTCGTCGATGTTCGGCGCCTCGCTCGCCGCCGCGCTGGGGCTGCCCTACGCGTTCGCCTCGCACTTCGCGCCGGACGCGCTGCACGAGGCGGTCGCGCTCTACCGGCGCGAGTTCCGCCCGTCCGAACAGCTCGATCGGCCCTACGTCATCGCCGGCGCGAACGTCATCGCGGCCGACACCCAGGCCGACGCCGACGCACAGTTCCAGCAAGCGAAACGGGCACGGGTGCGGGCGCTGTCGCGACCCGGGCGGCGGCTCAGCGACGACGAGATCGACGCGGTGCTGAACTCCCCCGAAGGCGCGCAGATCGAGCACATGACGCGCTACTCCGCGGTGGGCCGACCCGCCGACGTGCGCGAGTATCTGGAGCAGTTCGCGAAGCATGCCGACGCGGACGAGTTGATCGTCGCGCTTCAGTCGACCGGGTCCGACGCGCGGCTGCGCTCGGCCGAACTGGTGGCCGCGGAGCTGCTCGGGTAGCGGTGCCCGCGTCAGAGCAACTCGGGCCGCCGCCACTCCTCGCCGTGGACATGCGTGGCCAGCCAGGCCCAGACCGTGTCGTACCAGACGCGCGCGTTGCCCGGCTTGAGGATCCAGTGGCCCTCGTCCGGGAAGTAGAGGTAGGAGGACTCGACGCCCTTGCTCTGGAGATCCCACCAAAGCCGCAGCGCCTCACCGACCGGAACGCGGTAGTCCTTGTCGCCGTGGACGACCAGCATCGGGGTGCGGATGTTGTCGAGGGAGTGGTGCGGGGACCACTGGGCGTAACGCTCCGGGCGCTCGGTCAGTGCGCCGAACTCCTTGACCCAATAGCCGGGGAGGTCGGTCGTGCCGGCGAACTGGTCGAGGGCCCAGAGGCTGGCGTGCGTCACGATGCAGCGGAACCGGTCGGTGTGCCCGGCGACCCAGTTGGCCAGGTACCCGCCGTACGAGCCGCCCATCGCCGCCGTCCTGGTCTGATCGATGTCAGCGCGGGCGACGACGCTGTCGGTGACCGACATCAAGTCGGTGTAGGGCGCGCCGCCCCACTGCCCCCAGCCGCGCTGCACCATCTTGGCGCCGTAGCCGGTGGACAGCGCGGGATCGGGCAGTAGTACCGCGTAGCCCCGCGCGGCCATCAGCCACGGGTTCCACCGCCAGCTCCAGCCGTTCCACGAGCCGAGCGGGCCGCCGTGGATCCAGAGCAGCAGCGGCGCCGGTGCGTGCGCCGAAGCGCCGTCGGGAAGGACGAGCCAGCCCTCCACCGTCGTGCCGTCGGCTGCCGTCGCGTCGATGCGGTGGAGGGTGCCAGGGACGTCGGTCGTACCGGGCGCGCGCAGCGGGACGTGTTCGCCGTCCGTAGCGGTGGCATCGAGGCGGACGGGCTGCGGCGGCGCGTCCACGGCGTCGCGCAGCGCGTACAGCGTCGCGCCGTCCGGTGCGACCCGCAGCTTGTCGTAGTGCCCGGACGCGGTCACCCGGGTGACGGCGCCGGACTCGACGTCGAGCCGGAAGACCGGCCGGTGGCCGGCCTCGTCGGCGAGGAAGAAGATCCGCGTGCCGTCCGGCGAAAAGGCCGGCGACGCCGGCCAGATGTCAGGGTCGTCGACGAGTTCGCGTCGCTCGCCCGAGTCGAGGTCGACGAGCCAGAGCGAGACGAGCGGCGGGTCGTCGTAGGTGGTGTCCTGCTCGCGGACCGCAACCACGAGCCGCCCGTCGCGCGACACGGCCGGTTCGTTGAACATCGCGACGGGGTCCGCGGCGAGCACCCGCTGCTCGCCCGTGGCCGTGTCGATCGCGACGAGTTTCGCGCGCGGATAGCCCGGCTCGTCGATGTCGTGCCAGCTCGCGATCACGGTCGACCCGTCCGGGGTCACGGTGAAGCCGGCCTCGTCCAGCGCGCGCCCGGGCGCGGGCGTCAGGTCGACCGGCTCGGCGTCGCCGCCGAGTCCGGCGACGGAGTAGAGGCGCAGCTCGTCCGGGCCGATGTCGTGATCCCAGAACCGCACCGGGCTACCGACGTGCAGGACGGCGCCGACCTTGGCGTCCTTGCGCGCCTTGCGGCGCTTCTCGTCCGCGTGCGTGTCGACGGTTCCCGGCAGTGCGTTGCCCGAGGCCACGAGGGCCCCCGTGTCGCGCGCGACGGCGAGGCCCGCGACCCCGCCGGGCCGCGACAGCACCCGCTCCGCCTCCCCCGCCGGCGGCAGCCGCCACAGAGCGGGTGGGTCGTCGTCCTCGCCGCCGCGCTTGGAGACGAACAGCAGCGTGCCGTCCGGATGGAAGGCGGGCGTGCTCTCGCCCTTCTCCGACCTGGTCAGCCGGACGGCATCGGCGGCGCCGGCCGGATCGATCTCCCACAGGGCGTTGATCAGCTCGTTGCCGTCGTCGTTCAGGCTCGCCACGGTGGCCACGAGGCGGCTGCCGTCGTGCGACAGCGCGAGGTCGGTGACGCGCGCCAGCGCGAGGTAGTCGTCGAAGGTCGCAAATCCGCTCATAGCTGCACCATATTGTCCCGCCGGTCCGTGAGTATCCCCTCGACCACGATGGGAGGTGGCCGAGGGAGTATTCAACGACACGAAGTAGAACGTGTTCTATGCGGTCTGGGCCGCTGAATTGCGCTGAAGGATGGCGTTTGACGGCTCTTGGACTATAACCTGTTCCACATGGCGAGCGAGGAGTACGACGTCGTCGTCGTGGGCAGCGGCGCGGCCGGCATGACCGCTGCACTCGCAGCGGTTCGGCACGGGCTGCGCACGGTGCTCGTCGAGAAGGCGGCACATTACGGCGGTTCGACCGCGCGCTCCGGGGGCGGCGTGTGGATCCCGAACAACGAGGTGCTGCGCCGCGACGGCGTGCACGACACACCCGACGCCGCGCGCACCTATCTGCACAGCATCGTCGGCGAGGTCGTGCCCGCCGAGCGCATCGACACCTACCTCGAGCGCGGACCAGAGGCACTGTCGTTCCTGCTCGCCAACTCGCCGTTGCGCATGCAGTGGGTGCCGCACTACTCGGACTACTACCCCGAGACGCCGGGCGGGCGGGTCGAGGGCCGCTCGGTCGAGCCGAAGCCGTTCAACCTCAAGAAGCTCGGCGCGCAGCGGGCGCACCTCGAACCCGAGTACGGCAAGTCGCCCCTGAACGTGGCGGTCACCCAGGCCGACTTCCGGTGGGCGACGCTGATGATGCGCACGCCGCGCGGCCTACTCCGCGTGCTGCGCATCGGCCTGCGCTGGATCTACGCGATGCTGACCCGCAAGGACCTCGTGGTGCGCGGCCAGGCGTTCTCCGGGGCGCTGCGCGCCGGCCTGCTGCAGGCGGGCGTCCCCGTCCTGCTCGACACGCCGCTCGAGGACCTCCACGTCGAGGACGACGCCGTCACCGGTGTGGTCGTGAGCAGCGCCGGGCAGCAGCGACTGCTGCGGGCGCGGCACGGCGTCGTGCTCGCCTGCGGCGGGTTCGAGCACAACGCCGCGATGCGCGAGCAGTACCAGCGCGCGCCGATCGGCAGCGACTGGACCGTGGGCGCTGCGGCCAACACCGGCGACGGAATCCTCGCCGGCGAGCGTCTCGGGGCGGGGCTGGAGCTGATGGACGACTCCTGGTGGGGCCCGTCCATCCCGCTCACCGGTGGCCCGTGGTTCGCGCTCGCAGAGCGGACCCTCCCCGGCGGGATCATGGTGAACGACCGCGGCGAGCGGTTCATGAACGAGGCGCTGCCCTACGTCGAGGCCGTCCACCGGATGTACGGCGGCGAGTACGGCCGCGGCGACGGTCCGGGCGAGAACATCCCGACGTGGATGATCATCGACCAGCGCTACCGCAACCGCTACGTCTTCGCCGGCGTCCCGCCGCGCCGCCCGTTCCCCGGACGCTGGTACCAGGCCGGCGTCGTCGTCAAGGCCGCCTCGATCGCCGAGCTCGCCGCGCAGATCGGCGTCCCCGCTGACGCGCTCGAGGCGACGGTCGAGCGGTTCAACGGATTCGCGCGCGACGGCAAGGACGCCGACTTCGGGCGCGGCGACAGCGGCTACGACCGCTACTACGGGGACCCGACCATCAAGCCCAACCCGTGCCTGTCCCCCATCGACCGGGCGCCGTTCTACGCGGTCACGATGGTGCCCGGCGACCTCGGCACCAAGGGCGGCCTGCGCACCGACGTGCACGGCCGGGTGCTGCGCGTGGACGGGTCGGTCATCGAGGGGCTGTACGCGGCGGGCAACGTGAGCGCCCCGGTCATGGGGCACACCTATGCCGGGCCCGGCGCGACGATCGGGCCGGCGAT
Organism: uncultured Actinomycetota bacterium; assembly: GCA_963797455.1. Lineage (GTDB taxonomy): Bacteria > Actinomycetota > Actinomycetes > Mycobacteriales > Jatrophihabitantaceae > Jatrophihabitans. Next base: position 242,860 of record CAWCPK010000008.1, read on the forward strand.
AGCGTTCGGCTATCTGGCGGCGCTGCACATCGCGGAGCGAGCTGCCGCGCGACCGGCCGAGGAGGAGTTGCACGGTGCCCATTGACCCGAGCGTCGCGATCGGCGCGGAGCTGCCGGCGCAGGACTTCTCGTGGAGCGCGTCCGACGTGTTGCTGTACCACCTGGCTCTCGGCGCGGGCGCCGACCCGGTCGACCCGCGCGAGCTGCGGTACACGATCGAGGACGGCCTGCAGGTGTTGCCGACCTTCGCGGTCGTGGCGCAGACCGTGCACCGCTTCGACCCGCCCGCGGTCGAGTTCCCGGGCATCTCGATCGACCTGGCCAAGGTCTTGCACGGCACGCAGCGCGTCGACGTCCACCGTCGGTTGCCGGCCGACGGCAAGGCCCGGGCGACGGCGCGGATCACGGGTGTCTACGACAAGGGTTCCGCGGCGGTGGTCGAGACCGAGACCGTCGTGTCGGACCTCGACGGCGTGCCGATCTGGACGAACACCTCCAGCATCTTCGCGCGCGGCGAGGGCGGCTTCGGCGGGGACCGGGGACCGTCCGGTCCGCCCGGGCCTCCCGATCGCGCGCCCGACGCCGTGGTGGTCACGCCGACCGCGCCGCAGCAGGCGCTCTGGTACCGGCTGCTCGGCGACCGCAACCCGCTGCACTCGCACCCGGAGTTCGCCGCCAAGGCCGGCTTCCCGCGGCCGATCCTGCACGGGCTGTGCACCTACGGCATGGTCTGCAAGGCAGTCGTGGACGCCGAGCTCGACGGCGACGTGGCGCGCGTGGCCGGCTACGGCGTGCGGTTCGCCGGCGTGGTGTTCCCGGGCGAGACGCTGCGCACCTCAGTGTGGCGCGAGGACGGCCGGCTCGTGCTCGCCACCACCGTCGCCGAGCGCGACAACGCCGCCGCACTGACCGGTGCGGAACTGGTGATCACGTGACGCCCCGTCCCCCAGTGGCCAGTTAGGACCCGAGTGGGCCGTCCTGACGGCCCACTCGGGTCCTAACGGCCCACTCGATGTGGGGAGCGCGGCGTGATCGAAACGAGGCCGCGGCGCGCGGCCGGGGTGGCTGCGTGGGACGAGGAGGCCGACGTCGTCGTCGTGGGCTTCGGCGCGGCCGGCGCGGCGGCCGCGTACGAGGCCGCGACCTCCGGCGCCGACCCGATCGTGCTCGAGCGGGCCGGCGCCGCGGGCGGCGCGGCGGCGATGTCCGACGGGTTCATCTACCTCGGCGGCGGCACGCCCGAGCAGCGAGCGGCCGGCTACGAGGACTCCGTCGAGAACATGCGGGCGTTCCTCACCGCCGCGTGCGGACCGGCACCCGACGCCGACAAGATCGACGCCTACTGCCAGCGCAGCCTCGAGCACCGCGAGTGGCTCGTCGCGCGCGGCGTGCGGTTCCTCGGCACGGTGTTCCCGCATGCGAACGGCACCTCGCCGGTCGACGGCGAGGGCCTGATGTTCACCGGCGGCGAGAACGCCTACCCGTTCGACGAGCTCGCGAGGCCGGCCCCGCGCGGGCACGTCGTGCAGGGTGGCCGGCCGGGCGGCTCGGTGTTGATGAGGCTGCTGTCCGAGGCGGCGCTCGCGGCGGGAGCGCGGGCCTGGTACGACACGCGTGCCCAGGCGCTGGTCATCGACGAGGACGGCCGGGTCGTCGGCCTGGTGGCCGCCCGCTACGGCGCGGAGCTGACCATCCGCGCCCGAACCGGTGTCGTGCTCACCGCCGGTGGATTCATCAACAGCCCCGAGCTTGTCGAGCGGCACGCGCCGGGGGTGCACGTCACCGCGTTGCGGCTGGGCACGGACGGCGACGACGGCCGCGGCATCCAGATGGCCGAAGCGGTCGGCGCGCGGCTCAAGCGGATGGACGCGATCGAGTGCGCGCTGCCGTTCAACGCCCCGCGCAGCCTCGTCCACGGGATCATCGTCAACCGGCACGGACAGCGCTTCGTCAACGAGGACACCTACATGGGCCGGGTCGGGCAGAACGCGCTAGTCCACCAGGGCGGCGAGGCGTACTTGATCGTCGACGAGGAGCACTACGCCCCGAACTGGCTCAACATCCCCGCGACCTGGGTGTGCGAGACGGCCGCGGAACTCGAGACCGAGATCGGGCTGCCGAGCGGCTCACTGGTAAGCACGCTCGACTACTTCAACGAGCACGCGGCGCGCGGCGCCGACCCGCTGTTCCACAAGCGCGCGCCCGTCCTCACCCCGTTGCGTGCGCCGCTCGCCGCGTTCGACCTGCGGGCCAGCACGTTCATCTACGCACCATTCACGCTCGGCGGGCTGGACACCCAGGTCGACGGCGCGGTGCTCGACATCGACGGTGCTCCGATCCCGGGCCTGTTCGCGGCCGGCCGCACGACGTCGGGGGTGGCTGCGCAGGGCTACTGCAGCGGCCTCTCGCTCGGCGACTCGACACTGTTCGGCCGGCTCGCCGGCCTGTCCGCGGCGGGAGCCAAATCATGAGCGTCCTGGATCTGTTCCGCGTCGACGGGCAGGTCGCGGTGGTCACCGGCGCGGGGCGCGGCATCGGTGCCGCGGCGGCGGTCGCACTCGCCGAGGCCGGCGCGGACGTCCTCATCTCGGCCCGCACCGCGGAGCAGCTGCAGGAGACCGCGGCGAGGGTCGAGGCCGTCGGCCGCAAAGCTCATCTCGTCGTCGCCGACCTCAACGAGGTGGACGAGATCCGCGGTCTCGCTGCGGCCGCCAAGGAGACCTTCGGACGGTTGGACATCGTCGTGAACAACGTCGGCGGCACGATGCCGCGGACCTACCTCGACACGTCGGTGGGCTTCCTGGAGCGGGCCTTCCATTTCAACGTGTCCACCGCGCACGCGCTGACGACGGCCGCGGTGCCGGTCATGCTCGAGAACGGCGGCGGTTCGGTGGTCAACATCGCGAGTGTCGTGGGCAAGGTTGCCGGCCGCGGCTACCTCGCGTACGGCACCGCGAAAGGCGCGCTGATCCACTACACCGAACTCGCGGCCGAGGATCTCGCGCCGCGGGTGCGGATGAACGCGATCGCGGTCGGCTCGGTCGCCACGTCCGCGCTGGACATCGTGATGAGCAACGACGAGCTGCGCACCGGGATCGAGAACGCCACTCCCCTGCGCCGGCTCGGCCAGACCGACGACATCGCCGCGGCCGTCGTCTACCTCGCCTCGCCGGCCGGCTCCTACCTCACCGGCGCGGTGCTCGACGTCCACGGCGGGCTGCAGCAGCCGAACATGAAGCTCCCCATCCCGGACCTGTAGAGAGGCCTTCGATGACGTTCACAGTGGTGCAGTGGAGCACCGGCAACGTCGGACGGCACGCGATCGCCGGCATCGCCGCGCGGCCGGAGCTCGAGCTCACCGGCGTGTGGGTGTCGAGCGCGGCGAAGGACGGCCAGGACGCCGGTAGGCTCGCCGGCCTCGACCGCGATCTCGGCGTCACGGCGACTACCGACGCCGATGCGCTGATCGCGTCCGAGCCGGACTGCATCGTCTACACCGCGATGGCCGACAACCGGCTGCCCGAGGCGATCGCCGATCTCACGAGGTTCCTCGCCGCGGGCATCAACGTGGTGTCGAGCTGCCCGGTGTTCCTGCAGTACCCGTACGGCGTCGTGCCCAGCGAGCTGCTCGGCCCGATCGAGGCGGCTGCGCAGGCCGGCGGGGCGTCGCTGTTCGTCAACGGCGTCGACCCGGGCTTCGCCAACGACTGGCTGCCGCTCGTCCTCACCTCGGTCTGCGAGCGCATCGACGAGGTGCGCTGCATGGAGACTTCTCGACTACGCCACCTACGACAACCCGACCGTGCTGTTCGACGTGATGGGCTTCGGCAAGCCGCTCGACGAGACACCGATGTTGCTCATGCCCGGCGTCCTGAGCCTCGCGTGGGGTTCGGTGGTACGCCAGCTCGCGGCCGGGCTCGGCGTCGAGCTGGACGAGCTGCAGGAGACAGTCGTCCGGTTACCCGCGCCGGAGACGTTCGAGATCCCCAGCGGCACGATCAAGGAAGGGACGATGGCGGCGCTGCGCTTCGAGGTGCTCGGCATGAAGGGCGGCCGCCCGGTCTGCGTGCTCGAGCACGTCACCCGGCTGCGTCCCGATCTCGGCCCGGACTGGCCGCAACCCGCAGGCCAGGGCTGTTACCGCGTACAGGTCACCGGCGAGCCGAACTACACCCTCGATCTGCAGCTGCTCGGCAGCGACGGAGACCACAACACCGCAGGTCTGAAGGCCACCGCGATGCGGCTGGTCAACGCGATCGAGGCGGTGGTGGCGGCCCCGCCCGGGCTGCGGACCGCGCTGGACCTCCCGCTGATCACCGGCCGCGGGCTCGTCGACACCCGTTAGAGCACCTGCGGCGCCGTCTTCGTCCACTTTCGGCGAAATATCACGACCTTCGGCACCTACCTGTCCATGCGTCGGGGGGCTTCAGTGGAGTTAGGCCAATAGGCCGACGTAGTCCTGCGCACCCCAAGGACGAGGCGCTCGCAGGGCCGGCCTGACCAGGATGTCGGAGGCCTGAGATGTGGTCACGTCGGCGCGGTTTGGTGACGGGGGTTGCTGCGGCACTCACCCTGGGATCGCTGGTGGGTGCGATTCCTGCAGTTGGGCTATCGGCTCCGTCCGTATCGGCGGTGTCGCCGACGTCCGGCCCGACAGCCGGCGGCACGCGGGTGACGGTCACGGGCGCGCGCTACTCGCAGGTGAAGTCGGTCAAGTTCGGCACCGCGCCGGGGAAGTCGATCCGGGTGGTGTCCGCGACGAAGTTGCGGGTGACCGCACCGGCACACGCGGCTGGCACGGTGGATGTACGGATCACGACCGCTTCCGGGAGGTCGGCGATACGCAACGCTGATCACTTCACATACGTCGCCCCGCCTGCGGTGTCATCGGTGTCGCCGTCGAAGGGACGGGTGACCAGCGGTGTCCGGGTGACCGTGACCGGAGCCCAGTTCGTCCACGTGAAGTCGGTGAAGTTCGGCACGACGCCGGGTACCTCGGTGCGCGTGCTGTCGTCGTCCAGGGTGCAGGTCACCGCGCCCGCGCACGCGGCTGGTGTGGTCAACGTGCGCGTAACGACCGGCTACGGGACGTCCGCGATACGCGCCGCCGATCGCTACACCTACGTCGCCGCCCCCGCGGTCACGTCGGTGTCGCCTGTCGCCGGGCATGCGACAGGCGGTGACCGGGTGACGGTCAAGGGGGCGCGCTTCACCGACGTGACGGCGGTGACGTTCGGGACGGTTTCGGGCACGGCCGTCCACGTGACGTCGTCGACGCAACTCGAGGTCACCGCTCCCGCGCACGTCGCCGGAGTCACGGACGTTCGAGTGACGACGAAGTACGGCACCAGCCCCGTCGTGAACGCGGACAAGTACACGTTCAGCACACTGCTGTGGGGCACCAGAGCAGCCGTCGACCCCGTCCACGGATATCCCGCTGCCGTCTCCTGCCCCACAACCACCTTCTGCGTCCTCGTCGACCAATACGGGAGCGCGCTCACCTACAACGGAACGAGTTGGTCGGCGCCGCTCAGCATCGACGGCAGCAACAACCTGACCGCGGTGTCCTGCTCCTCGCCGACGTTCTGCGTGGCCGTGGACGACAGCGGCTTGGCGGTGAGATTCAACGGCACCACCTGGTCGGCGCCCGTCCGGATCGAAACACCCGAATACGAGTACTACGGCCTGACCGGGGTGTCGTGCGTGTCGCCCACATTCTGCGTGGCGGTCGGTGGCGAGAGCGACGCGTTCACGTTCAACGGGACGAGCTGGTCCGCCCAAACCACCGTCGGGGGCACGCATTGGCTCGACGCGGTGTCGTGCGTGACGCCGACGTTCTGCGCCGCCCTCGACGACTGGGGTAACGCGGTGACCTTCGACGGAAGCGGCTGGTCAGCCGCAGTCAACACCGGCCTCAGCCAAGGCACCAAGGCGGTGTCCTGCGCGTCGGGTCCGATCTGTGTGGCCATCGACCGCTACGACGCGGTGATCTACGACGGAGCCGGCTGGTCGGCCCCCACCACGATCGAGAGTGCGCCCTTCGCCTGGATGGCGAGCGTCTCGTGCGCGTCCTCGTCGTTCTGCGTCGCCGTCGACAACGAAGCCAACGCGATCACCTACGACGGGGACAGCTGGTCTACGCCCGCCGGCACCGGTGCCGGCGACTACCTGTCGGGCGTGTCGTGCCCGTCGTCGTCGTTCTGTGCCGCCGTCGGCCGCCACTACGAGGGCTTGGGTTACGCGATCACGTTCAACGGCACCACGTGGTCGGCACCTGCCAGCGTGGACCGGTTCAACGGACTCGTCGGGGTCTCCTGCGTGTCGTCGTCGTTCTGCCTTGCTGTCGGCGCGGACGGGAGCGCGTTCGCCTTTGACGGGACGAGCTGGTCGACCTTGCCCGGCTTCGACCCTCCCGGCCGCCCGGAAGCGCTGTCGTGCGCGTCGCCGACGTTCTGTCTCGTCGTCGGCAACGGCGACGTACTCGACGGCTACTACGTCAAGTTCAACGGCGCGAGCTGGTCGACGCCCACGACGATCGCGGGCTCCAGTTGGATGCACGACGTGTCGTGCCCCACGGAGACGTTCTGTATGGCCGTCGATGACGACAACGCCATCACCTTCAACGGCTCGACCTGGTCTGCGCCGGACGAAATCGCGGCGAGTGTCTACCACCACTTGAGCGCGGTGTCCTGCGTGGCTGCCTCGTTCTGCTTCGTCGTGGACAAGTACGACCAGGGCCCTCCGGCCTGGGCGTACCGGTCGAGGGGGGGACCTCCTGGACCTCGGGTGCGGTCACCGGAAGCAGCATGGAGTTGTACGACGTGTCGTGCCCGACCGCGACGTTCTGCCTTGCGAACGACTCCAATCACGTCTTCACCTACGGAGGCAGCTGGTGGTCTGCGCCGGCGAACTTCTCCGGCGTGACCGCCGTGGCCGGCGTGGCCCCCTCGTTCGGCGTCGCGGTCGACGGCTCCGGCCAGGCCGTTATCCATGACGGCGCCGGCTGGTCGACACCCACAAGCATCGACAGCCCCAACCACCTCAGCGGCATCTCCTGTGTGCCCGGGCCGTTCTGCGTTGCCGTCGACTCCGGCGGCTACGCGGTCAACGCCGATTGACACGTCCATAGCTGGTGTTCGGCGTCGTGCACCCGTCGCGCTAGGCACGCGGCAATCGCGAGGACGGCGCGCGGTTCGCGCAGCAGCAGCGCGAACTGGCCGCGGTCCGGGATCAGCACCTGCATGTCCGTTGCGGCGGTGACGGTGGCAGAACGCGGTTCGCCGTCGAGGAGCGCCAGCTCGCCCACGATGTCCCCGGTGCCGATGTGCGACACGACCTCGCCATCCACCGCTACGTCGGCGTAGCCGGAAAGGACGATGACCGCCTCGCTACCCGGTCGGCCCTGGCTCATGAGCGTCCGCCCAGCCGCGACCACTGTCTCGCACGTCAACGCGTCGATCCGCGCCAGTTCCCTGTCGCTGAAGTTCTCGAACATCGTCACCCGCCGGAGCGCCGTCAAACGGCTGGCCGGCGCGCCGTGTCCACGCCTCGTCAACTCTTCACCCCCGTTGTGGCCGATCAAGACAAGGGTGCGCGCCCGACCTTGCCTGGGGGTTGCCGCTGTGTTTCGGGCTGCCGTCGGGAGCGCGCCTCGTGTCACGCGGGTTCGCGCTCGGCGCGACGGTTCAGTAGCGCCCGCCAGCCGATCCGCTCGACGCGCATCAGCTCGATCGCGTTCAGGACGATCAGGACGAGCGCCAGGCAGCCGAGACTGACGAGCGCCGAGACGTGACGCGCAACCGGCAGCAACACGAGCACAGTGGCCGCCGCCGCGAGGCGCGTCCACGACACCAATCGGAACATGGCCCAGCGGGTGAAGCCGAACGACGCGAGGTACAGCGCCGTACCCCCGACGAGCAGCGCGGCGAGACCCCACGACAGCTCGTGCCCAGGCGCAGCGATCGATTCCCGCATACCCACCGCGACGAGGATGATCGCCGCGATGAACGAGAGATGACCGTACGAGAGCACCAGCCGGGAGATGTCGAGCTGCACCTTCGCGGTGGCGAGCGCGTAGCGCATCGCATCTGCCGCGAAGTGGAAATACACCCACCACAGCCCGCACGCGAGCGTGAACGCGGCGGCGACCGAGAACCCCTGTGCAACGCTGAGCCGGTGCGGGTCCGCCGACGTGCCCACCGACACCACCGACTCGCCCAGCGCGATCAGCACGAACAACCCGAATCGCTCGGCAAGATGACCGGCATCGAACTGCATGGCCCGCAGCTGTGGGCGCAGAACCGTGGGCGTCGAGAGGTCGATGAGCGCCGCGGCGCCCCAGATCGCCTCACGCGCGTCCCCGTGCACGAGCGCCCCGACGATCAGCATCGGGCCGGTGAGTGCCATGCTCACCGAGTACGGGTTCAGTGGCCACGTGCCGCCACGCACGGCGGCGGCGACCAGCCCGACGCCGAGGACGAGCCGGCCCAGCCAGTACGCGAGCGCGTAGAGCAGGCCGAGCTGCCCGTACGCGTCGGGCAGCGACAGCGCCATGAATATGCCGGCCAGCGCGACGCCGAAGATCCGGATCCGCAGCAGCGGCCGGGTGGCGTCCTGTTGGTTCGTCTGGATCGAGGTGCCGACCCACAACCAGTAGATCGGCACGAACACCACTAGCGCACGCAGCGCGCCGCCCCACGACAGATGGTCCTCGAGCAGGCCCGAGACCCTGGTCACGGCGACCACGAAGACGAGGTCGAAGAACAGCTCGGCCCAGGTGACCCGTTTCTCGCCCGTCCCCTCCAGCTCGACGGATTCGCTCACCGCGTCAGTCTGCCGTGGCATCGTGGAGGCATGTGCCGAAATATCCGAACCCTGCACAACTTCGACCCGCCCGCCACCGGCGACGAGATGTACGCCGCGGCGCTGCAGTACGTCCGCAAGGTCAGTGGGACGACGAAGCCGTCGGCCGCCAACAAGGCGGCGTTCGACGAAGCCGTCGCCGAGGTCGCGCATGTGACCAGGCACCTGCTGGACGCGCTGGTCACCGCCGCGCCGCCGAAGAACCGCGAAGAGGAGGCGATCAAGGCCCGGGCGCGCAGTGAGCAGCGCTACGCGCGGGCCTGACGATCGTGCCGGCACTGCCGCCGAGCGCCTCCTCGATCTGCTCCAGTGACGAGATGACCGCAAATCCGTGTCCGGACGCCGCGAACCGGCAGGCCGCCTCGACCTTAGGCCCCATGCTCCCGCTCGCGAATTCGCCGGCCACCGCGTGCGCGCGCAGTTCGGCCACACTCACGTCGCGCAGCGGGCGGGCCTGCGGGGTCTCCCAGCCGAGCATGACGGCGTCGACGTCGGTGGCGATGATGAGGACGTCGGCCGCCAGCGATTCGGCCAGCAGCGCGCTGGTGAGGTCCTTGTCGATGACCGCCTCGACGCCCCGGTAGCCCGCCGCCCCGTCCCTGACGACCGGGATCCCGCCGCCGCCGGCACACGTGACGACGAAGCCCGCGTCGAGCAGAACTGCCGCGGCCTCGTGGTCGAGACACTCGCGCGGCTCCGGCGATGCCACCACCCGACGCCAGCCCTTGGCGCCGCGGTCCTGCCAGAACTGGCCGTGCCGGATCATGACCGCCGCCTCCTCGCGCGGCAGGTAGCGGCCGATCGGCTTAGTGGGCTCGGCGAAGGCGTGGTCTCCCGCATCGACGAGCGTCCGCGACACCAGGGCGGCGACCTTCTGCGGCAACCCGCGCTCGGCAAGTGACCGGCCGAGCGCGTTGAGGATCAGCGCACCGATCGTGCCCTGGGTCTGGGCGCCGCACCAGTCGAGCGGGACAGGGGGAACGACCGCCGCGGCGATCTCGTTCTTGACCAGCAGGTTGCCCACCTGCGGACCGTTGCCGTGGGTGATCACCACCTCGTGGCCCGCGGCGACCATCGCGGCGACGTGCGGCATCGTCCTTTCCACCGCCGCCCTCTGGTCCTCGGGTCCGGCGCTCCCGTCGGCCGCGGCGAGCGCGTTACCACCGAGCGCGATGACCACCCGCCGCGCCTTGATCAGGTCCGCTCTCACGTGGCATCCACGTCGTGGGGCCGCACCGAGCGGCAGTGCCCGGTGGGCGACTTGGTGATCCAGTTGTCGATCGGCTCCTTGTTCCGCAGCGCGCGCCACACATCCTCCGCACGGATCGGCATGTGCAGCAGCTCGATGCCCGTCGCGTTGCAGATCGCGTTGCCCAGCGCCGGAGCGACCGAGATCATCGGGTGCTCACCGACTCCTCGCGCGCCGTACGGTCCGTCGAGCTGCGGCGTCTCCACGGCGATCGTCTCGATCACCCCGGGCAGGTCTTTCGCGGTCGGGATCTTGTTGTCGGTGAACGACGGGTTCAGCAGACGACCCTGCTCGTCGTAGATGTAGCCCTCACACAGCGCGGTGCCCAGGCCCTGGATCATGCCGCCGATGCACTGCCCGCGGACGAGGCCGGGATTGATCACCTTCCCGACGTCGTAGGCAGACGCGATCTGGAGGACGTCGAACTCGCCGGTGTCCGGGTCGACGTCGACGACGACGCCGTGCGCGCCGTAGGTCCAGTCCAGCGCAGGCAATCCCTGGCCGGTCTCCTTGTCGAGGTTGGACAGCCCCTGGGCGACGTACCGGCCGACGCCGACCAGCGGTCCGCCGATCGCGTTGCCGTCGGGATACGCATAGCCGACGGCCAGCTCGGCGAAGGTCACCGACTCGTCCGGCCGGTGCCGGACGAAGATCTTCTCCGCATCGTGGTGCAGATCCAGGACGTCGGCCCGCAACACCTGGGCGGCGTCTGCGTATGCCTTGCGGAGCAGGTCTTCGCAGGCGAGGACGACGGCGTTGCCGGACAGGATGAGCCCCTTCGAGGCCACCGTCTGCCAGTCGTACGGGTCGCGGTCGGTGTCCTTCTCGACCGTGAGCTTGACCTTCTCGATCGGGAACCGCAACCGCTCGGCGGCGATCTGCGCGAGGGCCGTGACGGAGCCCTGACCGATCTCGGTGAGCGCGAGGTTGACGAGCACCGTGCCGTCGGAGTTCATCTTGATCACCGCCGCGGTCCCGGTGAACGGCGGCATCGCCGGCGCTTTGTGCAACGTCGCCACGCCCTTGCCGATCCGGTGGCCGGTCACGCGCTCGTGCTCCTGCTCCTCGGGCGTGAGGGTGCCGTAGCCGATCGCCGTGGCCGCCGCATCCAGGCACGTCCGGATGTTGCCGGTGTGCTCGGTGATCGTCTCGCCGGTCAGTGTGGTGGACCCCGGCCGCAGCAGGTTCTTCCTGCGGAACTCGAGGGGATCCATCCCGATGGCCTCGGCCACCAGCTCCATGTGCCGTTCGAGGCCCCAGAAGAACTCCACGTGCCCGAAGCCTCGATAGGCGGTGCCGTACGGCTTGTTGGTGTAGATCGTGTACGCGTCCAGCCAGGCGTTCGGGATCTCGTACGGTCCGGCCGCCGAGTACCCCGAGGCCCGGGTGACGTTGACCGCGTAGTCGGCGTAGGCGCCGGCGTCCCAGTACATCGTCATCTGCTGGGCGGTGATCTTGCCGTCCGCGCGCACCCCGGTCTTGATCCGGTAGGTCAGCGCGCTGCGGCAGGGCAGCAGGCTGAACTCCTCCTCGCGGGTTGCCTGCAGCTTCACCGGCCGGCCGCCGGCCTTGCGCGACAGGCACGCGACGAGCGGTTCGAGATGGATCCCGGCCTTGCCGCCGAACCCGCCGCCGACGTGCGGCACCACCACGCGAACCTTGTTGAGCGGCAACTTGAACGCGTAGCAGAAAAGGTTGCGGACCGTGAACGGCGACTGCGCGCTCGTCCAGATGGTGACGTCGTCGCCGACCCGCCACTCGACGATGGCGACGTGGGTCTCCATGGGCACGTGCTGTACCGAAGGGTTGGTGTACTCGCGCTCGACGATCCACTCGGCCTCGGCGAAGCCCTTCTCGACATCGCCCTTGCGCAGCTTGCTGTGGTTCGCGATGTTGGTGCCCGGCTTCGGAGTGAACGCGGCCTCGACAAAGGCGTACCGGCCGAGGTCCGGGTGGACCAGCGGCGCGTCGTCGGCCAGCGCGGCGACGTGGTTGAGTACCGGTGTCTCGACCTCGTACTCCACGTCGATGAGCTCGACTGCCCGGCTGGCGATCTCCAGCGTCTCCGCGGCGACGGCGGCCACCGCCTCGCCGAAGTGCCGCACCTCGTCCTTGGCCAGGATGTCCTTGTCCACGACGTACAGGCCGAGCTTGTAGTCCAGTTCCTTGCCTGTGACCACCGCGTGCACCCCGATGAGACGCTCGGCCTTCGACGTGTCGATCCGCAGGATCTTCGCGCGCGCGTGCGGGCTGGTCTTCACCTTGGCGTGCAGCATGCCGGGCAGGACCATGTCGCTCGCGTACCGAGCCGCGCCGGTGAGCTTCTCCGGAGCCTCCTGGCGGCTAACGTCGGTGCCGACGATCGTCGTAACGGACGGGTTGCTGTGCTCAGACATAGTTCAGCCCTCCGCTGAGCTCCGGGGCGAGCTGACCGGACACGTCCAGTACCGCTTCGATGATCTGCTCGTATCCGGTGCAGCGGCAGAAGTTGCCCTCGATGGCGTCCTTGATGTCCGCGACGCTCGGCTTGGGGTTGCGGCCCAGCAGTTCACGGACCGACATGATCATGCCACCGGTGCAGAAGCCGCACTGCACCGCGTGGTGCCGGGCGAAGGCTTGTTGGATCGGCGACAGCTCGCCGGCCGACGCCTCCCCCTCGATGGTCTGCACCGCGGCACCGTCGGCCTCGGGCGCAAGGACCATGCACGCGTTGACCGTCTGCCCGTCGAGGAACACCGTGCAGGCCCCGCACTCGCCTGCCGCGCAGCCTTCCTTCGTCCCGGTCAGGCCGAGGTCGTCGCGGAGCAGGTCGAGCAGCGTTCGGTATTCAGGGACGTCGCGCTCGTAGCTGCGGCCGTTGACGGTCAGCGACATGCGCATCACGCCACCTCCTCGCTGAGTCGGCGGGTGAAGACCCCGACCATGTATGCGCGGTAATCGGCGCTGCAGCGCACGTCGCTGATCGGGTGGATCGCATCCTGCGCCGCAGCGATCACGGTGTCGGCCGAGTCGTGCTCGGAGAGCCCCTCGACGAGCACCGGGGTCGGTGCGGACGAGCTGATTCCCAGGCGAACGACGCCGTCCTGCTTCAGGAGGGCGACGCCGACGATGCCGAGGTCGTGACCCTTGATCCGCTTGAGCTTCCGGTACGAGCCGCGGGCGCCGGCCGCGGCTGCGGGTACGACGATCCGCTCGAGCACCTCGTCGCTCTGCAGTACCGTTCGCTTCACGCCGGTGAAGAAGGCGCTGAACGGCACGACTCGTTCGCCGCGGGTCGAGGAGATCACGGCATCGGCCTGCAGGCAGAGCAGCCCGGGCGCCATGTCCGAGCACGGCGAGGCGTTCACGACGTTGCCGACCACCGTCGCGCGGTTGCGGATCTGGTAGGACGCCAGGTCCTGCGCGCACGCCACGAGCAACGGGTAGTGCTCGCGGACGGCCGGGTGGCGAAGGATGTCGTTGATGGTGACCGCCGGGCCGATGCTCAGCCCGTCGGTGGGGCTCCAGGTGATGTCCGCGTAGCCGCCGACGTGCTTGAGGTTGACGACCATCTCGGGCCGGGCGAACCCGTTGCGCATGTCGACGAGCAGGTCGGTGCCGCCGGCCAGCAGGCGCACCGCCTCGTGGCCGGCCAGCAGCTCGAGCAGCTCGGTGCGTGCCACCGGCGCGCGGTACTTGAAGCTCTGCGTCATGCTCTCTCTCCTCACACAGCCTTGTCGGCCAGGGCACGCACCGCGTCGACGAACACCGACATCGGCGGGGTGACCAGCCCGGCGCCGACCTGACCGATGCCCGGCTCGCGGCCGGCGATGCCGGTGTTGACCACGGGCACGATGCCGCTGCGGACGATGAGCGCGGCGTCGATCCCGCACGGCGTGCCGCGGAACCCGAGCACCGGGATCTGGTACAGCGGGTGCTCGGTGCGCGTGATCTCGTACATCCGCAGCGTGTTGTTGAGCGCGTCCGACGCCTCGCCGCCGACGAAGCGCACGATCGCCGGCGCCGCGGCCATCGCGAAGCCGCCGATGCCGCTCGTCTCGGTGATCGTCGAGTCGCCGATGTCGGGGTTGGCGTCCTCCGGCCCGAAGCCGGGGAAGAGCAGACCTTCGACGACCGGCGCCGGGGCGGTGAACCACTCGTCGCCGGTGCCCGAGACCTGGATGCCGAAGTCGGTTCCGTTACGGGCCATCGCCACGACCATCGTCGAGCCGGGAATGTCCCGGGCTGCGTCCGCGGCAGCCTTGCCGGCCGGGCATCGACAGGTTGAGGAAGAAGTGGTCGTTGCCGGAGATGAACCGGTAGACCGCCGCGATGTCCGCCAACGGTGTCGCGGTCTCCAGCAGGTCCGGCGTGATCTCGCGCAGCAGCAGCGAGGTGGCCGCCCGGTTGCGGTTGTGGCACTCGTCGCCCATCTGCAGCGCCTGCGCGATCAGGTTGGGCACGTCCAGCGGGCCGTGCTTGCGCAGGGTCTCGCCGAGCACCGGGCCGAGCACGTGCTGCATCCAGCGCAGCCGGTCGATGACCTCCGCCGAGTACGCGCCGTAGCGCAGGACCTTGCCGAGGCCCTCGTTGAGCGTGCAGTAGGACGTCCGGCCGTGCTCGTCGTCGTGCAGTACCGAAACGGGCATCGACGCGCTGACGACGCCGGCCATCGGGCCGACCGCGCCGCGCGAGTGGCACGGCGCAAGCGAGATTTCTCCGCGCGCGGCCATGCGTTCGGCGTCCTCGATGTTGTAGGCCAGCCCCTCGTACACGATCGCGCCGGCGAGCGCACCGCGCATCGGACCGGACGCGTCGGCCCACGTGAGCGGCGGACCGGCGTGCAGGAAATCCCGCGGTCCGAGACCCAGGGCCGCGCCGGCGGGGACGATGTCGACCCAGTGCGGGCGTGCAGTCGTAAGCCTGCGCGCCGACTCGGCCGTGGCCGCGGCACTGCGCCGGTCGGCCGCGATGCGCGCGAGGTCTGTCTCGGTGCCCGGGGACGGGCGGTGCCCACTCCACCTCACGCGGCGCGGCGGCCTGTGCGACGAGCTCGTCGGCGAACAGCGGGACCCCGGCAGTGACGACGACGGGCGGCTCGTCGAGATCGAGAGCGATCATCGGCCTGCTCCCTCGATGAGATCGATTGCCGTCGCGGTCGCGGCGGCGTTGGACAGGTGCACGCTGGCGCCGGCCGCGGCCAGCGCCGCCGCGGTGGCGTCGCGGTCCTGCGGATCGCCGCGCGAACCGATCAGCGAGACGACGACGGCGAGGTCACGCCCGGCGGCGGCGGCGCGCTCGCGCGCCTGCCGGATCGCGGGTGCGAACACGCCGGCCGGGTTCGCGTGCGAGCCGTAGCCGAGGACGACGTCGAGCAGCAGTACCGCGCAGGCCGGGTCGGCGGCCTCTTCCGCGATCCGCTCGAGCCGCAGCGAGGGGTCGATCATCGGGTGCGCCCGCCCCTGGGTGAGCTCGTCGTCGCCGAAGTCGATCATGAGATGTCCGGCCGCGCGAAGGTCTGCGCCGAGCGTCCACTCCTTCTCGAGCGGCGTGTTGGACGCGATCGGCCCGAGCCACTCGGTGGCGATCGCCATCGACTCGTCGCACAGCGTCCCGCCCGAGAACAGGCCGCGCACGAACCCCGGCCGAGGACTGCGCTCGTAGGGCGCGCGCCACTCGGCGGGTGCCACGGGGTTCGCGCCCAGAGCGCTCAGGACGTCAGCCGTCAGGTCGGTGAGATTGCGCTCGCCCCGGCCGACGAAGCCGACGAGGGACGGGGTGTCCAGGCCTTTCGCGGCCTGCCGGATGCGGTCGGCGACATCGCGGTCCGGCGGCTTGGACAGCACGACCACGAGTTCGGTTCCGGCGTGCTTGTCGAGCAGTTCCATCGCGGCCAGGGTGGAGCGGCCGGCAACGGCGGTGGACAGGTCGCGCCCGCCGACCCCGAGCACGGCGGTGACGCCGACACCTGCCGCGTCCAGCAGGCAACTGACCTGCTGCGCGCCGGTTCCCGACGCCGCGATGATGCCGACCGGACCGGGACGCAGCGAGTTCGCGAAGCCCAGCCCGAGCCCGCCCACGACCGCCGTGCCGCAGTCCGGACCCATCACGAGCACACCGTGCCGCTCCGCCTCGTCCTTGAGGGCGATCTCCTGGTCCACCGCGACGTTGTCGCGAGAACAGCATCACCGAGACACCCGATTGGACCGCGTCCATCGCCTCGACGAACGCGTGCTTGCCCGGCAGCGAGATCAATGCGAGCGAGCCGCCGCCGCGCAGCGCTGAGGCGACGGTGCGCGGCGGCGGTGGCGCGCCGAAACCCTGCGAGTCGGGTGTCGCCTTCGCGCTGAGCCGCCCGTCCAGCACGCTGATCGCGGCGGCAAGCGCGGCGTCGTCCGCGGCCCGGACCGCGACGAGCAGGTCGTTGGGCGTCGCGTCGGCGACGTCGGCGGCGTCGAAGCCGAGGCGCTCGTAGAGCTCGAGGTTGAGCGGGGTCGCCATGGCAACGATCGCGGCAGTGACGCCGGGAGCAGCAGCGACCGCCTCGCTCGCCTGAAGGAGCGTGACCGAGTCGCGATACGAGCCGCCGCGCAGCTCCACCCGGGCGCTCATGACAGGGCCTCGAGGGCGCCCGCCATGCCGGCGCACAGATCGTGCCCGGAGGTCGAGCCGACGCGGAACAGCTCGCTCGCCGCCGACGGCGCGAGGTCATGCGGGTCGCCGGCCGCCACGATGGTCAACAGTCGTGCTGCTTGGGGAATCATCTGTCCTCTTCCAGCCGCTTCCAGTAGGGCCGCGGACAGTGCCACGGTCCGGGTCGATGCGTGCGCGTGAATCGCGTCGCGAACGGAGTCGTCGAGGCGGCCGGCGAGCGCGAGCACGGCAAGCGCGCCGGCTACCACGTCGTCGCCCGCCGGGGTGAGGCCCGGGCCGAGCCCGATCACGCCGAGCGCAGGTTCTGCGTTTCCTTCGGCCAGTGCGCCCGCCACCGCGAGCGCTTCGGGCAAGGGGACGCCGAACGATGACGTCGGCTCGGCGAGCACGATGTCGAGCAATACCCGGCCGTCGTTGCGCAGCAGCGCGTCCGCGGCGACGCGCGGACGCGGATCCCACCAGCGCACCGGCCGCCAGGTCAGCTCGCCGGACGTGGCGAGCCCGTCGCCGATACTCACCGACGCGCCCTGCGCGGGCAGCTGTCGGTCGTGGACGCACACCCCCACCGGCACGCGCACCGCCCCGGGATTCAGCAGCGCGAACAGGGTCAATCCCGTGCCGCGCGGCGGCACCGTCACGTAGGACGCCAGCTCGCTGGACGCGAGGACGGTTCCGGCCCGCATGGGGCCGGCGAACAACGGGCCGACGGAGGTGCTCGCCCACACCGGAGATGGTTGTCGCTGCCGCACGCCCCGCCTCCGATCAACGCATCGACCCAAGACCACCACCTCGGGACGCAGGGCAGTAGGGACGAACATCCTGGGCGGGCGGTGACTTGCTGCCCTACCAGGCACCGGTACGGAGGGACAGCGTTTGGCTATCGCCGCCCCGTCACGGGACCGACCCAAACCTGAGCCGGCTACGGGGGGCCGCCTTATCTGGGGTGATGCAGAAATGCGGGAAATCAAGCTCTGGACCGTCCATGGTGACGGCCGGCATCTCGGGCCGACAGAGGTCGTGGCGCCTGAGGAGCGGTTGGCGTGGAATCGCACCATCAGCATCGGAATGCAGCACGTCGTCGCCATGTTCGGCGCGACGTTCCTCGTTCCGGTACTGACCGGGTTCCCGCCCACGACCACGATCTTCTTCTCCGGCGTCGGCACGCTGATGTTCATCGCAATGACGATCGGCCGCGGCCAGCACCTCGGGCTACCCAGCTACACCGGCAGCAGCTTCGCATTCATCTCGCCGGTCATCGCGGCGGAGTCGCACGGCGGCATCGCAGTCGCCCTCGGTGGCATCTTCGCCGCTGGCGCTGTGCTGTTCATGATCGGGCTGCTCGTCGACCGCTTCGGCTCGCAGTGGATCAATGTCATCATGCCGCCGGTCGTCACCGGTGCCGTGGTTGCCCTGATCGGGCTGAACCTGGCCCCGACCGCGGTCAGTGAGTTCCAGGCGCAGCCGTGGACGGCGACCATCACGCTGTCCGCGATCGTGCTGTCCACCGTGCTGTTCAAGGGCTTCTTCGGCCGCATCTCGATCCTGATCGGCGTCATCGTCGGCTACCTCGTGGCGTGGCCGCAGAGCCAGCTGCACCTGAAGGACAACTGGAATGCCGCCGACTGGCTGGGCTGGCCGAACTTCACCGGCCCGCACTTCACCTGGAGGGCGATCGGCCTGATCGTGCCGGTCGTGGTCGTGCTGCTGGCCGAGAACACCGGCCACATCAAGGCCGTCGGGTCGATGACCGGCCGCAACCTGGACGGATCCCTCGGCCGCGGCTTCATGGGTGACGGTCTCGCCACCATGACCGCCGGTCTTGGCGGCGGTTCGGGTACCACGACCTACGCCGAGAACATCGGTGTCATGGCGGCGACGAAGGTCTACTCGACCGCCGCCTACATCGTCGCCGGTCTGACGGCCGTCGCGCTCGGCATGATCCCGAAGTTCGGCGCCGTCATCGTGAGCATCCCGACGGGTGTGCTCGGTGGCGCGACGATCGTGCTGTACGGCCTGATCGCCGTGCTCGGCGGGCGGATCTGGGTGGAGAACAAGGTTGACTTCAAGAACCCGATCAACCTGTTCCCGGCTGCTATCGGCCTGATCGCAGGCGCGGCGAACCTGACCTGGACCTCCAGCAGTGGCCACGGCGACATCTCGTTCAACGGGATTGCGCTCGGTGCCTTCATCACGATCATCGTCTACCACGTGATGAACCTGGTCGCGAAGTACGGCCCGCTGAAGGGCGGGATCGTCACTCCGCTGTCGCTCGGCGGCGACCCGTACCGGCGCGGTGCCGCGGCGCCCGTCTCGGAGACGAAGCTCGACGCACCGCCGGACATCGTCGTTCCCGACACGGTCCCGGAGCACTTCAAGAAGCACAACCCGTACACCGGGCCGGGCACGAAGCCCTGACGATCTGGGCGGCGACCCGCGCTGCGTGCCTCATGCCCGCGCGAGTCGCCGCCCCGGTCCGTCCACCCCTCGACCAGTCAACCGAAAGGAATCGCAGCCATGCTGCTTGAACCACCCACCAAGGTGTCGCAGGACCACATCAACCTCGACGTGCGCGAGATCGAACCGATGCTGCAGGCGCCGCCCATGGGCGTGCAGCCCTGGCCGGGCGCGAGCATCGCGCTCAAGGACGGCCGCACCATGTACATCCGCGCGGCCACCCTCGCCGAGGCCCCGCGACTCATGGACTACATGAAACGCGTCATGGAGGTCGACCACGACTTCTACGACGTCGTCGGCGCCCGCGTCTACGCCGAGCTCGCCGGCTGGTACCGCAACCGGCTGAAGGACCCCTACACGCTCGTCGGTCTCGTCGACGGCGAATGGGTCGGGTTCTGCAACGGCCGGCTGATGAACGAGGACATCAACATCAGCCTGCACTCCGTGGCGCTGTCCCGCGGTGCCCGCATCGGCGCGATCATGTACTACGTCAAGTGCTACTACGCCTTCGAGATCCTGAAGCAGAAGGAGTTCTGGGCGACGTACGAGAGCTACAACGGCTGGCACCGCTGGGGCCTCGGCATGGCGCAGCCGTCCTACCCATGGCCGGATGTCCAGCACGAGCTGGGCGGCGCGCGCGTGTACTACGTGACCAAGAAGTACTGGGACAGCACCGTCAAGGACTACCTCCGCCAGATGGTCGGCGCCGACCTGGTCTTCGATGTCCCGCCAGCGCTCGTCAGTGCCAACTCCCAGCTTCGCGTGCCGCAGGACGTCACCGTCTGACCGACGGCCAGTCCGGCAGCACCAATGACCTATGAAGGAGGTCGCTGTAATGCCACTCCCCATCGAAGTCCGCAAGGTCCCGATCCTCAAGGTGACCGATGCTTCGGGGCTCGAAGAGCTGATCGACAAGGGCGTCTTCAAGGCCGATGACGTCATCGCCGTCGTCGGCAAGACCGAGGGCAACGGCGGTGTGAACGACTACACCCGCATCCTCGCCGACCACGCCTTCCGTGACGTGCTGATCGCCAAGGGCACGCGCAGCAAGGAAGAGGTCGCCCAGATCCCGCTGGCGTGGTCCGGCGGAACCGACGGCATCCTCAGCCCGCACGCGACGATCTTCGCCCACGTGCCCGTCGAGGACGCGCCGAAGACAGCCGAGCCCCGGCTGTCGGTCGGCTTCGCGATGAGCGAGCAGATCCTGCCCGAGGACATCGGCCGGGTCGCGATGGTCAAGAAGGTCGCCGCCGGCGTCAAGATCGCGATGGAGCGGGCCGGCATCTCCGACCCGAAGGACGTCCACTACGTCCAGACCAAGACCCCATTGCTGGTCCTGGACACCATCAACGACGCGAAGGCGCGCGGCAAGACGGTCTTCACCGAGGAGACCGGCTACTCGATGGACGTGTCGAACGGCGCGGCCGCGCTCGGCATCGCCGTAGCTCTCGGCGAGATCGAGATGCCGACCGACGCGCAGATCATGCACGACCTGTCGCTGTACTCGTCGGTGGCCTCGTGCTCGTCGGGTGTCGAGCTCGACCGGGCACAGATCGTGGTGGCCGGCAACGTGCGCGGCATCGGTGGCCGGTACCGCATCGGGCACGACGTGATGGAGGACGCGCTCGACTTCAAGGGCGTCTGGAAGGCCATCCGCAATGCCGGACTGACCGACCTGCCCGAGGACACTGTCGACCCGAAGTTCCTCAAGGGCCGTCTCGTCAACGTGTTCCTGAAGTGCGAGGCCGACCCGACCGGTCAGGTCCGCGGCCGCCGCAACATCATGTTGGACGACTCCGACGTGCACTGGCACCGGGCCATCAAGGCTGCGGTCGGCGGCGTCGCTGCTGCCGTGACCGGCGACCCAGCGATCTTCGTGTCGGTCGCGGCGGTGCACCAGGGCCCGTCCGGTGGCGGACCCGTCATCGCGATCGTCGACCTCGGCTAAGCACAGCCAGCCGTGGTTTGCGGCGTCCGAGCCCGTTCGACGGCTCGGACGCCGCCGCTAGTCAGCCCTGCTGGGCGATGGAGAACTGGACGTTGCCCTGCGGGTCGACACCGGCGTCGAGCTGTTTGTCCTCGAGCAGCTGCTCGGCCGTCGGCTCGAGGAACACCCGGGCTCCGGCCTCCTCGACCACAGCGTCGCCGGAGGCCGGCGCGGCGGCGAGCGCAAGCGTGAGCGCGCCCTCGGGGTTGCTGGCGATCCGGACGCCGCCGTCGTCGGGCACCTCGGGGCTCGCGACAAGGTTGCGGATCTCTGACACGGCTGTCTCGGTCAGGGTGAGCACGGACGGTTTCCTTTCGTCGATGATGTTCGGTAGTCCCGCTCGTCGCAGGAGATACCGGCCGTCCTCCCACCGTGGCCGGATCAGGGCGGATATGTCAAACCAGGACGAACGCGACACGCCGTTTGCCGCAAACTGGAACACGTTCTAGTCTGCTGGATCATGCGCTTCGGGATCGTCCTGTTCACCAGTGACCGCGGCATCACCCCGGCCCGCGCGGCGCAGGCCGCCGAGGCGCACGGCTTCCACACGTTCTACGTGCCGGAGCACACGCACATCCCGGTCAAGCGGGAGGCGCCGCACCCCGGCACGCAGGACGGCTCGCTGCCCGACGACCGGTACCTGCGCACCCTCGATCCGTGGGTCGCCCTGGCCGGTGCCGCCGCCGTGACGTCGCGCATCGAGCTCGCGACGGCCGTCGCGCTGCCCGTCGAACACGACCCGATCACCCTCGCCAAGACGATCGCCAGCCTGGATCACCTCTCCGGTGGCCGGGTCACCCTCGGCGCCGGCTTCGGCTGGAACACCGACGAGCTGACCGACCACGGTGTCCCGCCGGGCAGGCGGCGCACCGTGCTGCGCGAGTACGTCGAGGCCATGCGGGAGCTCTGGGGGAACGACCAGGCCGACTACGACGGCACCTTCGTCAAGTTCGGGCCGAGCTGGGCGTGGCCTAAGCCGGTGCGAGGCGACGTCCCGGTGCTCGTCGGCGCGTCCGGCACCGACAAGACCTTCCAGTGGATCGCCCGCACCGGCGACGGGTGGATCACCACGCCGCGCGACGACGACATCGTCGCGAAGGTCGCGCGCCTGCAGCAGATCTGGTCGGCGGCCGGACGCGACGGCGCCCCCAGGGTCGTGGCGCTGGACGGCAAGCCGGATGCCGAGCGGCTCGCCGATTGGTCCGGCGGCGGCGTGACCGACGTCGTCTACGGGCTCCCCGATCGCAGCGCGGACGAGATCGCCGGCTACCTCGACCGACTCGTCGCCAAGCTGGACGTCATGCAACCCGGCTCGCTCGCCGCCGCCTGACCTCGCATAACCCCCCGGCTACCGGTGCCGGGCGGCCGCGGCGATGAGCCGCGTGTAAGCGAGCGCGCCGGACGCCGTGAGATGGATGCCGTCGTCGTAGAACCAGGACGGATGCGGCGCCGACACCGCGTGCCAGTCGAGGATCGTCGCGTTCGCGAACCTCGGGACGACGCTGGCGATGGTCCGATTGTTCGGGTACTCCCAGTCCCGCCCGACGCGGTTGTTGACGACGACGACGCGCTCGACCCCGCGCAGGCACAGCAGCGCGTGTCGCAGCGCGTCGGGGCTGATGAGGCCGTTGTCGCCCACCCCGATGACCACGAGCGGGTTCAACTTGCCGGCGGCCGCGTCCTGCTCGACGTCGCGCAGGATCGGATCGGGCTGGCGACCCTCGATGGCGTCGAGCGTCCCGCGCGGGAAGGTGTGGTCGAGCCAGCTACGCGCGCCGAGCATGACCGAGTCTCCGAAGGCGCTGATCGCCGGCAACGCCCGGGTGTGCGCCACCTGGACGGGATCCGGGCTAACGGATGTCGGCCGCGGGCTGGCGCTCGACGGGGGCGCAGGCGGCGGAGTCGTCGACGGCGGCGGGACCTCGCCGGCAGGCAGGCGCGACGGCCCGGTGTGCGGCGGCGGTCCGAGTGGCAGGTCGCGGCCGCCGCGCTCGGCGGCGAGCGCCTTCTGGCCGGCCGACAACACCGGCGCCGGGCCCCTGGCGAGCACGCCGCCGGCCACCAGCACGATCGCCACGGCAGCCGCGGTGGCGAGTCGAGCCCCGACCGGTGCCGTGCCGACGACGACCCGAGACAGCCGCCGGACGCCCGCGCGGACGCTGGCGCGGAACCCCATCGTCCGCACCGGCAGCTCCACCATCCGGTGCGTGGCGTCGGCGAGCAGCAGCGTCACGCCGAGCCGGACGAGCAGCACGACGGGCGCCGGCCAGTGCACGTCCACCCCCGGCCTCGTGACGACGGCGACGGGCCAGTGCCACAGGTAGATCGCGTACGAGCGGGCCGCGAGCCAGCGCAGCGTCCGGTGGTCGAGCACCCGGCCGAGCCGGCTCCCGGGGCGGGCGACGAACGCGGTCGCGACCGCGGTACCGGCGGCGATCGCCAGGAACCCGCCGCGATACAGCGCCGGGCTGGATTCGCGGACCGAGAAGACGACGACGGCGAGCGTGCCGAGCGCGCCCGCGGCGAGGCCGTCGGTGAGCGGGATCAGCCGGCGCCGTGGCCGGCCTGCGCCCGCTGCCGGGCCGGCCCGGCGGGCGGCCAGCGCACCGCACGCCGCGCCGAGGAGCAGGCCCATGCTGTGCGTGTCCGTGCCGTAGTAGAGCCGGGAGGCGTCGCTGCCGTACGGCGCGTTGTGCGCGATGGCGAGCGCGGCCATCTCCGCAGCCGACGCGAGGGCGAGAGCGAACGCGACGCCCGCCAGGGCCGCCGCCTTGTGCCGGCGCGGCGCGACCGAGAGCACGCCGACCGCGACAAGCGGCCAGACGAGGTAGAACTGCTCCTCCACGGCGAGCGACCAGAGGTGCTGAAGCATGCTCGGCCGGCCGGCGGTCACGAAGTAGGACTGATGGGCGTAGGACAGCCACCAGTTGCTGACGTAACCCGTGGCTGCCGCAGTCGCCGAACGAACCGTCGTGAGCTGGTCGCGCCAGAACGCCGCGCCGGCGAGTGCGGCCGTCAGGACGAGCGCCAGGGCGGGCAGCAGCCGGCGGGCCCGGCGCAGGTAGAAGTTGCCGAACCGCAGCGAGCCGAAGCGCAGGTACTCGGTCGCGATCATGCGGGTGATCAGGTAGCCGCTGAGGACGAAGAAGATGTCGACGCCGAGGAATCCGCCGGGCAGCACGTCCGGCGCGAAATGGAAGGCGACCACGGCGCAGACCGCGAGCGCCCGGAGGCCGTCCAGACCGGACCAGCTGTGCTGCCCACGAGGCTGCCCACGATGCTCGACGGGAGCGGGACGGCCGGGCACGTAGTACATGACACCTGATCAACGCGGCGGGTTGCGGGAGGCGGCGCCGGTTGTGCCCTTGGATACCTGTCCGCGGCGGCATCAGGGAAGCGCGGCGAGCAGTCCTACCTGACGCCTCGGCCGAGGACCAGCCCGGACGTCGGGACGCCGGTGCCGGCCGTCACCAGCACGTGCTCGACGTCGTCGACCTGGTTGACCGCCGAGCCACGCACCTGCCGGACCCCTTCGGTAATGCCGTTCATACCGTGGATGTACGCCTCGCCGAGCTGCCCGCCGTGCGGGTTCATCGGCAGCCGGCCACCGACCTCGAGCGCTCCGCCGGCGATGAAGTCGCGCGCCGCACCGCGCGGGCAGAAGCCGAGCTCTTCGAGCTGGATGAGGACGAACGGGGTGAAGTGGTCGTAGAGGATCGCGACGTCGACGTCTTCGGGCGCCAGTCCGGCCTGCCGCCACAGCTGCTCGCCGACGAGACCCATCTCCGGCAGGCCGGTGAGCCCGTCCCGGTAATAGGACGTCATCACGAACTGGTCCGAGCCGCTGCCCTGCGCGACGCCGCGGAGCACGGCCGGCGGATTGGGCAGGTCGCGGGCCCGCTCGACCGAGGTGACGACGACGGCGACCCCGCCGTCGCTTTCCTGGCAGCAGTCGAGCAGGTGCAGCGGCTCGACGATCCAGCGCGACGCCTGGTGCTCGTCGAGGGTGATCGGCTTTTCGTAGAAGAACGCATTGGGGTTGGTGGCCGCGTGCAAGCGGTCGGCGACGGCCACCCGGCCGAAGTCCTCGCTGGTGGCGCCGTACACGTGCATGTAGCGCCGCGCGATCATCGCGACGTCCGCCGCCGGCGTGCCGAGCCCCATCGGGTACGACCAGCTCGCGTCGATCCCGGACGAGGTCGGCGCGCCGGCGAGCGCGGTCGACACCTGCCCGAAGCGATGGCCGGAGCGCTCGTTGAACGCCCGGTAGCAGACGACGACGTCCGCGACGCCGGTGGCGACCGCCATCGCGGCCTGCTGCACGGTGGCGCACGCGGCGCCGCCGCCGTACTGGATGCGGCTGAAGAAGGACAGCGCCGGGATCCCCACCTCGCGGGCGACGGCGATCTCGGTGTTGTTGTCCATCGAGAAGGTGACCA
Source organism: uncultured Actinomycetota bacterium (assembly GCA_963797455.1). Lineage (GTDB taxonomy): Bacteria > Actinomycetota > Actinomycetes > Mycobacteriales > Jatrophihabitantaceae > Jatrophihabitans. The sequence continues at coordinate 268,484 of CAWCPK010000008.1, forward strand.
GGCCGTCGACGTCGCCCGGCGCGAGTCCGGCATCGGCGAGCGCCGCGCGCACCGCCTCGGCGGCAAGGCGCAGCTCGGAGCGCCCGGAGTCCTTCGAGAACTCCGTCGCGCCGATCCCGACGACGGCGGCCTTGCCCGCGATGCTCACCGGGTCAGCCGTGACGGTGCCGACGACGTGCTCGCCGAGCGCACCGCGCCCGACGACCGCGACCGTCAGGTCGTCGCCGTCGACACTGCTGACCGTGCCGCTGAACACGAGGGTGTCGTAGGCGTAGGCGGGCACGCCCAGCCGGATCGAGATGCCCTTGACCCGCGCGCTCGGGCCGGCCCAGTCGGTGACGTAGCGCTGGACGAGCCCGGTGTCGGTGAGGATGTTGACGAAGATGTCCTTGCTGCCCCGCGCCACGGCCTTGTCCCGGTCGTGGTGCACGTCCTGGAAGTCGCGGGTCGCGAGCGCTGTGGACACCACGAACGTCGGGCTGACGTCGATCGTGAGTTCCGGGAGCGTGTCTCCGACGGCAGTCATCGCGCAGGCCTCCAGAACGGCAGGGTCAGTTCGTCGTCGATGCGGGTCAGCGCGATCTCGACGGGCAGCCCGACCGAGACGGCCGCCGGGTCGGCGTCGATCAGCTCGCCGAGCATCCGCACGCCCTCCTCGAGCTCGACGAGCGCGACCACGAACGGCAGCTGCTTGCCGGGCACCTTCGGGTGGTGGTGGACGACGTAGCTGAACACCGTGCCGCGGCCGGCGGCCACGATCCAGTCCGTGCTTCTCGGCGCCGCAGGACGGGCACATCGGGCCGGGCGGATGCCGCAGCCGCCCGCACGTCGGGCAGTGCTGGATGCGCAGTTCGCCCTCGGCCGTCCCCTCCCAGAAGAACGCCGTGTCGTGGCTGACCGCCGGACGGAGCACGTCCGAGCGGTCCGGCGCCAGGAGGGCGCGGTGCGAACTTCAGCACCCGGAACAGCATCTCGGCGACCAGCTCGTCGCCGGCGTACCAGCTGTTGCGCGTCGTCACGAACCAGCCTTCGCCCAGCGCCGTCACCTTCGGCCCGACGACGTCGTCGAGCTCCGTGCGCACCGACACCTGCTCGCCCGGGCGCAGGTAGCGGTGGTAGGTCTGCTCGCAGTTCGTGGCGACGACCGAGGTGTAACCGGCCGAGTCGAGCACGGTCATCATCGCGCCGAGCGGGTCGTCGACCGCCGCGTTGCCCGTGCAGCCCGAACATCGTCCAGACCTGGATCATCGCGGGGGGCGCGACGAGCCCGTCGTGGCCGGCCGCGCGGGCCGCCGTCTCGTCGACGTAGATCGGATTTGTGTCGCCCAGCGCCTCGACCCAGTTGTTGATCATCGGCTGGTTGACCGGGTCGCGTCCCAGCCGCGGGGCCGATGCGCCCGACGCCTTTACCCGATCCGCCGCGACGAGGATCTCCTCGGACTTCATCTGGGGACCCTCGGCAGGTTCAGGCCGAACTGGGCGATCAATTCCCGCTGCACTTCGTTCACTCCCCCGCCGAACGTCACGACCAGCGCGCGTTTTGCCTGGACGTCGAGCCAGTGCATGAGCCGACCGGTCTCCGGGTCCGCTGGGTCGCCGTGCCGTCCGACGACCTCCTCGAGCAGCCGGAAGACGTGCTGCACCCGCTCCGAGGCGAACACCTTGGTGGCCGACGCGTCGGCGACGTCGACGTCGCCCTCGCGCGCGGCCACCTGCCAGTTGAGCAGCTCGTTGATCCGGGTGATCGCGCGCGTCTCGGCCAGCGTGCGGCGCACGTCCGGCTCGTCGAGCGGTGCGCGGCCGTCCGGGCCGGGACGTGCCGCCCACTCCCGGACGCGGTCGTAGAGCCCGGCGAGCTTGCCGGCCGGGCCGAGCATGACCCGCTCGTGGTTGAGCTGCGACGTGATGAGCCGCCAGCCCTCGTTCTCCTCGCCGACGAGCATGTCGACCGGGACCCGGACGTCGGCGTAGTACGTGGTGTTGACGTGGTGCGCGCCGTCCGCGGTGATCGTCGGCGTCCACGAGAAGCCCGGGTCCCGGGTGTCGACGATGAGGATCGAGATGCCCTTGTGGCGCGCCGCGTCCGGGTCGGTGCGGCACGCCAGCCAGATGTAGTCGGCGTCGTGCCCGCCGGTGGTGAACACCTTCTGCCCGTTCACCACATACTGGTCGCCGTCGCGCGTCGCCGTGGTGCGCAGCGAGGCCAGGTCGGTGCCGGCCTCCGGCTCGGTGTAGCCGATCGCGAAGTGCAGGTCGCCGGACAGGATCTGCGGCAGGAAGAACTCCTTCTGCTCCTGCGTGCCGTGCGCCTGCAGCACCGGCCCGACCGTCTGCAGGGTGACGTACGGCAGCGGCACGTCACGTCGCGCGGCCTCGTTGACGAAGATCTGCTGCTCGATCTGCCCGAAGCCGTGCCCGCCGTACTCGCGTCGGCCAGCCGACGCCGAGCCAGCCGTCGCGGCCCATCCGCTTGACGACCTCGCGGTAGGTCTCGCCGTGCCGGGTGACCAGCATGGCCTCGGCCTCGGCCGGGGTGACCACAGTGGCGAAGTAATCGCGCAGCGTCTGCTGCAGGGCGGCCTGCTCGTCGGTCAGTTCGAGGTACATCAGCCCGCCAGCCGATCGAGTCGGTAGCCGGCGCCGCCGACGAAGCGGGCGAGGTCCTTCGCGTGCGAGTAGTAGCGGTGCAGCGGGTAGGTGATGTCGACGCCCAGCCCGCCGTGCAGGTGGTGGCACACCTGCAGTGCCGCGGGCAGCTCGCGCGGCGAGCCAGTACGCCGCCACGCCGAGGTCCTCGTCGGCGTCGACGGCCCGCGTCGAGGCGCCACGCTGCCGACACCGCGGCCAGGTGCACCGTGCGGGCGGCGACGTAGACGTCGGCGACCTGCTGGGCGACGGCCTGGAAGGTGGCGAGCGGGCGGCCGAACTGCTGTCGGGTCCGCAGGTGCTCGGCGGTCAGCGGCCAGCGCCCCGGCGAGCACGCCGTCGGCCACGGCGGCGGCGCCCGCGACGGCGAACCGGTCGACATCCTCGGCCGTCGCGTCGATGACCGACTCGGGCGCGACGCCGGCGAGCCGCACGGTGTACTCGGGGGCCCGGGTCGCCGTCTCGGTGCGCTGGAGGGTGACGCCGTCGGCCCGCGGATCGACGACGGCCGTTCCCGCCGCGGTCGGGACGAGCATCCGGTGCGCCTGCTCGGCGTAGGGCACCCCCACCCGTGTGCCGGACAGTGCGCCGCCGGCGACCTGCACGCCGGCACCGGGCGCGTCGCGCAGCGCGGCGGTGAGCACCCGCCCGTCGGCGGCCTCGGGCAGCAGTTGCGCGTGCTGCTCGGGCGTGCCGTAGCGCGCGATCGGCCCGACGCCGAGCGCCAGGGTGGCCAGCGCCGGCAGCGGCAACACCTGCCGGCCCACCTCGGTGAGCACGAGGGATGCCGCGAGCGCACCCATGGCGTCCCCGCCGACCGACTCGGGCAGGCCGAGCGCGAGCAGCCCGGCCTGGCCCATCGCCTTCCACGCGGCCTCGTCGTAGCCGCCGGCCGACCCGAGCGCCGCCAGCACCCGCCCGTCGTCGGCGTCTCCTCGCAACACGCCGGCCGCGAGGTCCGCGACGGCCCGCTGCGACTCGTCCAGACTGAAATCCACGCACGCTCCCTAGAACGTGTTCTAGTATCGGGGACGTTGCGCGGCTTCGGCAAGCGGAGACCGGGACGGGGACGGACTATGGCGCGGCACGGCGCACTCGACTTCATCTCGCGGCTGGTGAAGCTGCCGCCGGTGCCACATCTGCCCGAGGGCCGGTTGCTGCACCTGCCCGGCCGGGGCAGCACCTACGTCGTCGACACCGGCGAGCCTGAGCAGCCCAACCCCTCACCGGCGGTGTTCCTGCTGCACGCGCTGGCGTGCACCGGGCTGCTCACCTGGTACCCGTGCCTCGACGCCCTGCGCCGCCGGCACCGCCTGGTGATCTTCGACCAGCGCTGGCACGGGCAGGGCATCCGGGCCGGTCGCTTCAGCCTCGACGACTGCGCCGACGACGTCGCCGCGGTCGCCGACGCGCTGGGCATCGACACGTTCGCTGCCGCCGGCTACTCGATGGGCGCCCTCGTCTCGCAGCTCGCGTGGCGCCGGCATCCGGGCCGCGTCGCCGGGCTCGTGCTCTGCGCCGGCGCCACCCACTTCGCGGCCAACCCGCGCCGCCAGGACACCGTGCACCGCGTCGGGGTGCGGCTGGCCGCCGTCGCTGCTGGCCAGCGCCGGATCGCCGCGCGGGTCCTCGACCAGACCGTCGACGAGCGGTGGGCGTGGCGACAGTTCCGCGCGACGACCGGCGCCGAGGTGGCGAGCGCCGGCGCCGTCATCGCGCGCTTCGACTCACGTCCGTGGATCGGCGGCGGTGGACGTGCCGTCCGCGGTGGTGGTGACCGCCCGCGACCGGCTCATCCCGCCGGCTCGCCAGCACCACATGGCGCGCGCCATCCCCAGGGCGACCGTCTACGAGGTCGACGCCGGACACGCCTCCTGCGTGCTGGGCGCCGAGCGGTTCAGGCCGGCGATGTTGGCTGCGCTCGCCTCGGTGTCGAGCCGGATTTCCGCCTCGCCGCCGGCTTCCCCGCCGAGCCGCGCGCCGCGCTGAGCAACTCGTCGAGTGCGATGGGCAGGTCGTCGGCGAGATGCCACAGCTGCGGTGCCAGCTCGCGGCACGCGATCAGCCCGACATCGAGGTGGCCGTCGTTCGAGAGCACCGTGATGTTCAGGCCGGCGCCGTCGAAGATCGGCCCGAACGGGAAGAAGCCGGTGACCCGCGCACCCATGAAGTAGATCGGCATCGGCGGACCCGGCACATTCGAGATCACCAGGTTGTGGATGACCGGGTGCCGCTCGGCCAGCCGGAGCTTGGAGTAGACGCGCACCGCGAGGCCGAAGGTGTTGGGTGCCGCGAACTGCGCCCAGTCCTGCAGCAGCGAGGCGCTGAGCGTCTTGTGGTGCTCCTTGGCGACGAGGTTCTGCGCGGCGATCGCGCCGAGCCGCTCGACCGGGTCGGCGACGTCGCTGGCCAGCGCCGCGAACATGCCCGAGACCTTGTTCGTCCCGGCCGCCGTGGTCTTGCCGTGCACCGAAACCGGCACCATCGCCACCAGGGGGCTTTCCGGCAGCTCGTTGCGGTCGGCGAGGTACTTGCGCAGCGCGCCCGAGCACATCGTGAGCACCACGTCGTTGACCGTGCAGCCGAATGCGTTCTTGACCTCCTTCACGGCGTCGAGGTCCATGCGCGCGAACGCGACCGTGCGATGTCCGGTGATCGTCCCGTTGAAGGAGGTCCGCGGCGCGGTGAACGGCGCCGGCATCGCCGCGCCGCGCCGCGAGCGGCCTACCCAGCTCGGCAGCACGCCGACGGTGGACGGCAGCAGCCGGGCGAACTTGACCGGCCGCGCCGCGAGGCGCAGCGCGCCGTCGAGCACGATGCGGGTGTCGCTCGGCCGCTTCGGCGGGGCCGTCCTCGCCACGGCCGCCGCCATCGGCTCGGCGCCGGGCTCGAGGCTGCACAGCTCCGAGACGAGGCTGGCGCCGGACACTCCGTCAACCGTCGCGTGGTGCATCTTGGTCACGACGGCGATCGAGCCGTCCGCAAGACCTTCGAGCACCCACATCTCCCACAGCGGCCGGTTCCGGTCGAGCGGCTGGGCAGCGATGTCCCCGCAGATCTGGGCAACCTGCTCGCGCCCGCCGGGAGCGGGGACGATCGCGCGCCGTACGTGGTGCTCGATGTCGAATTCGTCGTCGTCGATCCACACCGGGTGGTCGAGGTTGAGGACGGGGTTATGCAGCTTGCGGCGGAAGCCGGGGGTGGCGCCGACCCGGTCGCGCAGCACGTCGCGCAGCCGCTCGAACTCGTAGGGTTCGGTCATGGTGGACTGGTCGAGCACCAGGAGACCGCAGACGTGCAGGAGCATGGTCTTGCTCTCGAAGTACAGGAAGCTCGCGTCGAGCCCGCTCAGCCGGTCCAACTGTGCCTCCGGTTCTTCGCGCAGCCGGCGAGCGCTTGCGCGAGCTGCCGTTGACGGAGCCTCATCACAAGCTCGCTGCGCTCCTCGCTCGCTTCGCTCGCTACGATGCTCACTCGCCGCAATGATAGAACACGTTCTAGTTTTCGCATAAGATGAGAGCCGTGCCAAGTGACCGGTTCCGCACCCGGCAGCTCGTGCAGCTGGGGTTCGCGGCCAACGCGCTGCGGCCGATCCCGGGAGGTCCGGCCAGCGTGCCAGCGTTCTTCGGTGGCTGGCTCACCGGCGAACTCGCCCCGCACCTGCTCGGGATCACCGCGCTGGACGCCACCGCGCAGGTCGCCCGGCACGGCGTGCGGTCGCGTCGCGCCGCGCTCGACGTGCTCGCTGCGGGCGCGAACATCGCCGCATACTCGGCGCTCATCGCCGGCGGACGGCGCGCGTCGCGCGAGATCGAGGGCGCGCTCGTCGAAACGCTCGGTGCCGGCTACCGCGAGGTGATCGCCCGTGACCCGCTCCCGGACGACGTGTCGGCCCCGTGGCCGTCGCTGGCACTGCCGTTCCGGATGCGCGACGTCAACGTGACGCGCGCCCGGCGGCTGCCTTACGCGCCGGGCGGTCGCCGCTTCGAGTTGGACGTGTACCACCACCGCGACCGGCCCTCCGGGGCGCCGGTTCTCCTGCAGGTGCACGGCGGCGGCTGGATGATCGGGAACAAGGACCAGCAAGGCATCCCGCTGATGCTGCACATGGCGGCGCGCGGCTGGGTGTGCGTCGCCGTGAACTACCCGCTCTCGCCGCGCGCCCGCTGGCCGGACCACCTCGTCGCGCTCAAGCGCTCGATGCAGTGGATCCGCGAGCACAGCCACGAGTACGGCGGCGACCCGTCGTTCGTAGCGGTCACAGGCGGGTCGGCGGGTGGCCACCTCGCCGCGATGGTCGCGCTCACCTCGGACGACAAGACGCTGCAACCGGGATTCGAGGACGTCGACACGTCGGTGCAGGCGTGTGCGCCGCACTACGGCGTCTATGACTTCACCTACGAGAGCGGCGCGAAGTACACCAAGCAGCGGTTGAACAGCCTGCTCCGGCCCTACGTCATGAGCCAGGACGCGATGTACCCGGACGACTACCGTGCCGCGTCGCCGCTGTTCCGGATCGGCCCCGACGCGCCGCCCTTCCTCGTGCTGCACGGGCGCAACGACACCCTCGTGCCGGTGGCCGAGGCACGGGCCTTCGTGGCGCGGTTGCGCGAGAAGGTGAAGAACCCGGTGGCGTACGCCGAGCTGAACGGCGCGCAGCACGCCTTCGACCTGTTCCCCTCGGTGCGCAGCACCGGCGTGGTGCGCGGCGTCGCGCGCTTCCTCGAGTGGTGCCACGCCACCCGCGATTCGCGCCTGCCGGCCGCGTGACGTCCTGCGGCCGGGCCTACCCGATCTTGACGGTGCGATGGCCGGGCGTGCCGCCGAGGGTGATCGAGCGCAGTCCGACGTTGTTGCCGTAGGACGTCTCGAGCAGGTTGTGCCGTGGATCGGCGGTGACCCGGATCTGGTAGTGCCCGTTGGCGAGCCCGGTGATGTCGAACGACTGCCCCGCCACGTCCTGGAAGTAGGTGTCGCCCCAGCCCGCCGGAAGCACCTCGCGCAGCCAGATGGCGGTCTCGCCGTCGCAGGCGCTCCACAGGCTCTCCTTGTCCGGCTGCCACTCGGCGCCGGAGACGGTCAGGTCGATCGGGTCGGTCGGAGCAAGGCAGAACGACTGCTTGCCGCTGAGCAAGACTCGGTTGCCGTTCGCGTCGAGCAGGTCGTACTGCGCGATGTCCTCCATGTGCCAGTGCTGGTGCCCGCGCCGCTTGTCGTACTCGAACTGGCCGACGACGCTCGAGCTGACGGCCTGCCCGTCGCGGTAGATGAACTGGGTGGCCGGCATGACCTCGGCGGCACCGTTGCGGAAACCCTCGACGACGAGCGGGCCGGAGCCGGCGTTCCAGATCGTGGCGCCGAAGTTGAGGTAGTCGTGGTCGTTGCGCCGGTTGTGCGTGACGGACAGGCTGTGGGACGGCAGCGCCCGAAGGTCCGGGACGCCGTTGCCCTGCTCGAGGCCGTTCGTGCCGTTCGCCGAGCCGGCTTGGCCGGTCGCGGGGCCTTCGGTCTGCGCCGGCGCCGTGCCCTCCGATGGCGCGCCGTCCGGCGCCGTGCCGTCGGATGCCGGCCGGCCGCCGACAGCGATCGGGCAGCGGATGGCGCCGCACTTCCCGCCGGTCTCGGTCGAGACCGTCAGCCCGACGGTTGCTGTGGTCGACGCCCTCGGGATGTGCAGCTGGCGGGCGTACGGCGCGGTGATCGCGATGGCGAGTGTGTAGTCGCCATCGGGTGCCGCGAACCGCACGGCGAGGTCGAGGCCGCTCGCCCAGCCCTTGTCGATGCCCCACACCGCGGCCCGGGACAGCGAGTCGCCGCAGCCGTCCGGGTAGCTGGGCTGGTCGGCGCCGGACGCGTCGACCCGCGCGAACCCGTACCCGGCGTTGAGGCAGAACGGCAGGTACTTCGCGGCGACCGCATGGCCGGCCGAGTTGCGTATGACGAGGTGGAAGAATTTCGGCAGCCCGGCGCCGAGCCGCACCGGGGCCGGCGGCGTCAGCTGCCAGAGCGGATGCGCGCCGTGCGAGTCGCGGCTGATCTGCCACAACGTGATCGTGCCGTCGGGGTTGCGGACGGCGTCGATCTCGAACGCGCCGTTGGTCGCGGCGACATACACGCCGGGCGAGAGGTACAGCTGGTTGTCGTTGTCGAACCGCACGACGTTCGCGTGGTGCAGTACCGACACCAGCTTCAGGCTGGGCGGGCTGGGCGGGCTCGGCCGCGCCGCGGTGGTGGCTGACGCCAGCGACAGTGCCAGCCCGACGAGCGACATCACGACAACCGCACGAACCCATTTGGACCGCAGCATGCTCTCTCCCAGAAGGCCGGTACTCCCCGTCGAATACCCAGACGCGGCAGCCGGATGGATTCGTTGCAATCCGCCCGAGGTTGATCGACTTAGAAGTGGATCAACCCCGCGGCAGGCCGAGGATCCGCTCGCCGGCCAGGCTGAGCAGGACCTGGGTGGTGCCGCCCGCGATGGTGAGGCAGCGGGTGTTGAGGAACGCGTGCAGCGGCTCGCCGGCGATCAGCCCGTCCGGCCCGAGCAGGTCGAGCGCGGTCTCGGCGACCGCCTGACGGTGCCGCACGCCGATCAGCTTGCGCACGCTCGCACCGGCTTCGTCGGGCTGACCCCCGAGGCGCAGCAGCGTGGTCCGCAGATCCAGCAGGGACCCGGCGAGGCCGGCGCCGACCAGCGAGCCGAGCCGGTTCGCGACGACCGGGTCGGCCAGCAGCCCGAGGTCGGTGCCGTGCGCGACGAGCCGCTCGACCGCGTCGCCGATGCTCGAGCCACCGCCCATCGCCACCCGCTCGTGCGACAGGGTCGTCCGGGCCAGCGGCCAGCCGCCGTCGACCTCGCCGACCACGAGCTCGTCCGGGACGAAGACGTTGTCGAGAAAGATCTCGTTGAACAGCGCCTCGCCGGTGATCTCGCGCAGCGGCCGCACATCCAGGCCCGCCGACCTCATGTCGACGAGGAAGTAGGTGATGCCGCGGTGTTTCGGCGCGTCCGGATTCGTGCGCGCGAGGCAGATGCCCCAGTCGGCGCGGTGCGCGACGGACGTCCACACCTTCTGACCCGTGAGCCGCCACCCCGCACCCGCCTCGCCGACCTGCCCCACGCGTTGCGCCCTGGTCCGCAGCGCCGCGAGGTCCGAGCCCGCGCCCGGCTCGCTGAACAGCTGGCACCAGACGAGCTCGCCGCGCATGGTGGGGGCGACGAACCGGGCGATCTGGTCGGGCGTGCCGTACTTGAGGATGGTGGGGATGGCCCAGCCCGCGATGACGAGGTCCGGGCGCGTGACACCCGCGCGGGAGAGCTCCTCGTCGATGAGCAGCTGGAGCGCGGGCGGCGCGTCGAGCCCGTGCGGACGCGGCCAATGCGGCGCGAGGTAGCCGGACTCGGCGAGGGCGCGGCGCCGCCGGTCCTGCGGGGCCGCCGCGATCGTCTCGGCCGTGCGGCGCACCTCGGGGCGGGACTGCTCGGCATCGAGCTCGACGTGCAGGACCCGGCGGGTGCCCGAGGCGGTCAGCTCGGCGGCGCGCTGCCGCCACCGGTCGCTGCCGCCGAGCCATTGCCGCAACGCCACGGCGCGGCGCAGGTACAGATGCGCGTCGTGCTCCCAGCTGTAGCCGATGCCGCCGAGCACCTGGACGCAGTCCTTGGCGTTCTCGACGGCGGCGTCCAGCGCGACGGCAGCGGCGACCGCGGCGGCGAGCGGATGCTGGTCCGGGTCACCGGCCGTCTCCGCGGCGTCCCACGCGACCGCGGCCGCGGCCTCGGCGCGGCACAGCATCTCCGCGCACAGGTGCTTGATCGCCTGGAAGCTGCCGATCGGCTTGCCGAACTGTTCACGCACCTTCGCGTACTCGACCGCGGTGCGCAGGGTCCACGCCGCGACACCGGACGCTTCCGCGGCCGCGAGCGTGGCCGCGAGATCCCGCACCCGCGCCGTCGTCAGGCCTGGCACGGCGTCCGCGGCGGCACCGTCGAGCTGCACCTCGGCCACCGACCTGGAGAAGTCCGCTGCCGCGAGGTCGAGCACCTTGACCTCGCTCGCCGCGGCGTCGACCACGAACCAGGACCCGTCGGCGGTGCTGACGAGCAGGACGCCGTCGCCTCCCGCGCCGAGCGCCGGGCGTGCGACGCCGTGCAAAGAGCCGTCCGGCTCGGCGCGCAGCTCGGTGGGGTCGAGGACGATCCCGGCGGTGCGCTGACCGGCCACGAAACCGGCGGCGAGGGGGTGGCCTTCGAGGACAAGTCCGGTGAGCACGGTGGTGAGCAACGGCCCGGGGACGAGCGCGGCAGCGCACTGCTCCAAGGCGACCGCGAGATCGGTGACCGTGCCGGCGCCCCCGCCGACCGCTGCCGCCGCGGCGAGCCCGAGCACGCCCAGGCCGCTGAGCTCGGGCCACGTCTGCAGCCACCGATCGGGCTCGGTCTCCATCGCCCGCGCGAGATCGACCGGGCGGGCGCGCTGTGCCCACGAGCGCAGCGCGTCGGCGAGCGCGCGCTGCTCGTCGGTCACGAAGATCGCCACGATCACTCCCGGTTCGCCGGCTGACATACAATTCTAGAACGTGTTCTAGGTAATGGGAACACGGCCACAGTTGGCCGATAGGACATCGTTCTGAAACACGTTCCTGTACCGTTGGGATGCTAGTGTCTGTCTGTTTCATCACGACAGCAAGGGAAACGACATGGCGGCGCCGCGGACGAAGCCCACGAACGGATCGGCGCTGCCCGCCGACGAGCTCGGCTCGTCCGCGCAGCGCGATCGTCGCAAGCGCATCCTCGACGCCACTCTCGCCCTCGCGTCCAAGGGTGGCTACGACGCGGTGCAGATGCGGACCGTCGCCGAACGTGCCGACGTCGCTCTCGGCACCCTGTACCGCTACTTCCCGTCGAAGATCCATCTTCTCGTGTCGGCGATGGCCCGCGAGCTGGAGGGCGTGCGCGAGCGTACGGCGCGGATCCCGGTGCCCGGTGACACGTCCTACGACCGCCTGATGTTCATCCTGGGCCGCATCACGAAGGCGATGCAGCGCGATCCGCAACTCACCGAGGCGATGACCCGCGCGTTCATGTTCGCCGACGCGTCCGCCGCCGCGGAGGTCGACACCGTGGGCCGGTTGATGGACCGGATGATCGCCCGCGCGCTCACCGACGACGAGCCCAACGACGAGCAGCTCGCGATCTCGCGGGTGATCAGCGATGTCTGGCTGGCCAACCTCGTCGCCTGGGTGACCCGGCGCGCGTCGGCCAACGATGTCGCCGACCGACTCGAGCTGACGATCGCGTTGCTGCTCGGAGTTCGCAGCGCAACCTGATTGTAGAAGCACTTACTAAGTGCTGTTGTCATTTCGGATGATCGCACCCGGTCTCGGTACCCGGCTGCGCGCGCTGCTCGAGGCGATGGGATGCCGACATCGGTCTCGCGCTCGCCGACCTCAGCCTGCGCGACAACCGCATCCGCTACTCGGCCGTCATCCGGCTGATCGCTGCCGACGGCCCGTCGTAGATTGGGCACATCGCCCACAAGACCGGCATGACCGGCATGACCCACTCGGGCGCCAGCCAGCTGGTTGCCGATATGGTGCTCGTGCTGGCGTCTTCGGAGGCCGTCGGGTAGCACGGACGAGGTCTTCAGGCGGCCGTGTGTCAGGCCACGATGCGCTGTCGGTCCGGTGGTGGCGCCCACGGGTCGCGGGCCGCGGTCTGGTTGCAGCGTGCGCGATCGGCGGTTCGCCAGCGTTCGGTGCTGGGCAGTCGCTGGGCGAGGGCGGCGATGGCGTAGTGCCGGTCGAGTTTGGTGCCGTCCCAGCGGGCGGTGGCGGCGTCGGGTGCGACGTGGTCGTGTTCGTGCTCGATCGGGGTGTGGCTGGCGGCGAGCTCGGACGGATTTAGTCGGGTGGGTAGTTCGGTGCCGTCGGCGGTGCGGAACCGGAAGCGATCGCGGCCGAGCGCGACGATGCCGAACTCGCCGTCGTGGTGGGCGTGGTGATGGCGACGGCAGAGCAGCACAAGGTTGGCGAGGGTGGTTTTGCCTCCGTGCAGCCAGTGCTGCACGTGGTGGGCTTCGAGCCCGATCCGGCTGCCGCAGCCGGGGTGCGCGCAGCCGCCGTCGCGGGCCATCAGGGCGCGGAACTGCTTGGCGGTGACCAGGCGGTGCGAGGCGCCGACGTCGAGCACGTTGGGGGCTTCGCCGGGTGGGATGCGCGGGTCGAACACGACGGTCCGCAGCCGCCCGGAGCAGGCCAGCCGTTCCAGCACTGGCTGGGGTAGTCCGGGGCCGCCGGCGATCCGCCCGGCCGGAAGGAGGTGTTCAGCTGAACACCCCTCACCCGCCGCCAGGAGCGCCTTCTTGCCGGCTTTCTTGCTGGCCTTCGTGGTCTCGGCGTCGCCGGCCAGCGCCGCCGGCACCCCGGCCAGCCGTTCCAACTCCGCCTCCGCGGCGTCCGCGCCGCCAGCCTGCGCGGCGGAGGGGTGTTCAGCTGAACCTCCTTGCCGCCCTGGCGGGCGCACCCCTGAGGGGTGAAAATCTGTGGGTGGCTGACCGTGGGTGACGTCGCGTTTCGTTGGTGCTGGGAGCCCGGACGCTGAACTTGGCGCTGGGGCCACCATCAGGGATCCCGGATTGTTGCCTTGAGCACGCGAGTGATCGTCTTTGTCCCTGTGGCCCTCCTGCGGTCGGTCAAAGGTTTCCGGGACGGAGGAGCGATGGATGTCTTCATCGAGCGGTGCGCCGGGCTGGACATCGGCAAGGCGGATCTGAAGGCGTGTGTGCGTACGCCTGGCAAGCGGACCGGCGCCCGACAGGTGCAGGTGCGCACGTTTCGCACCACCACGGCCGGGCTGCTGGAGCTTCGCGACTGGCTCAGCGCCGAGGGGGTCGGCCTGGTCGGGATGGAATCGACCGGTGACTACTGGAAGCCGGTCTACTACATGCTCGAGGGCGCGATGGAGTGCTGGCTTCTCAACGCCGCGCACATGAAGCGGGTCCCCGGCCGCAAGACCGACGTCACTGATGCGCAGTGGATCGCGCAGCTGATCGAGCACGGCCTCGTGCGGCCGAGCTTTGTGCCGCCGGAACCGATCCGTCAGCTGCGTGACCTGACCCGCTACCGCACCGCGCTGACCCAGGAAAAGACCCGGGAGATCCAGCGGCTGCACAACGTGCTGGAGGACGCCGGGATCAAGTTGTCCTGCGTGGCCACCGACGTCATGGGCCGCTCCGGTCGCACGATGCTGGCCGCGCTGGTCGCCGGCGAGCGCGACGAACTGGTCCTAGCCGACATGGCGCTGGCCAAGCTGCGGGACAAACTACCGGCGCTGCAGGAAGCGCTGGTCGGCCACTTCGGCGATCACCACGCCCGGCTCGTGTCCATGATGCTGGCCCACATCGACACTTTGCAGCGCGACATCGACGAGCTCACCACGCAGATCGATGAGCAGATCCGCCCCTTTCACCAAACCCGGCAACGACTCTGCACGATCCCCGGAGTGAGTGAGCGGATCGCCGAAGTGATCATCGCCGAGACCGGCGCCGACATGACCCGCTTCCCGACCCCCGGTCATCTCACGTCCTGGGCTGGCATGTGTCCAGGCAACAACGAATCCGCCGGACGCCACATGTCCGGACGCACCCGCAAGGGCAACCGCTGGCTGCGCGGCGCCCTCGGTCAAGCCGCCGTAGGCGCCGCCCGAACCAAGAACAGCTACCTGTCCACCCGCTACCGACGCCTGGCCGCCCGACGCGGCAAACAACGAGCCCAGGTCGCCATCGGCGCCCGCATTCTGCAATCCGCCTGGCACATCATCGCCGCCGGCGTCGACTACACCGACCTCGGTGCCGACTACTACCTGACCCGACTCCCCAACCCCAAGCGCAAGATCGACCGACTCACCCACGAACTCGAAGCCCTCGGCTACAAGGTCACCATCACCGCAGCCTGACGACGAACCCTCACCTCATTTTCGAGTGAACGCGGCTGTGCACCGTCGGATCCGGTGGACCCGGCCCCGCCGGGCTCGGCGTGGGCGGGTTCGGGGGTGGCGTGCAAGTGGATCACTAGCGCGGCGTGCTCGTCGCCGCGCAGCGACGGCGCCGACCGCTCGCCGGCCGCAGATAGCGCGGCGAGGGCGATCTCGGCCATCCGGGTCAACGCCTGCGCGTGGGTCAGGCTCTCACGGCGGGCGATCGTCTCGATCGCGCACTGCAACAACGCCCCGTGTTCCGGGTCCAGCTTGGCCGAGAACCCGAAGCGGGAATCGGAGCGCCAGCGGTGCGAGACCGCCTCCGGATCCCGCGCAGCCGGCCAGCCGCGGGCCGGCGCGTTCGACGAGGCGGCTGATCGCCCGGGCATGCGAGTACGACACCCGCCCGGCGCTCATCGCCTCGGCCAGCCCCGGATGCGCGGCCAGCGCGCGGGCCACCCGGACATGCTCGATCGCGGTACGCCGCGACAACCCGCAGTAGTGCGACACCCACCGCGCCGTCGACGACAGCCCGAACCGCGCATAGCCCTCCCGCGCGTCGAACGCGGCCACCAGCAGCAGCCAGCGACACATCGCCGCTGCCAGCCGCCCGGACAACCCACGATCCGCGAGCCGAGCTGCTCGACGCTCAACTCGGCATCGGGCACCCCGTCGCCCACCACCGCCAACACCGGCCGGACGTCGGAAACCCCTGCCCCGTAAGGCAACCCAGCAACACTCAAACCCGGCACGCTAGCCACCGGGTACGACATTTCGGGCGCCAGATTGCCGCAGCCGTTGATCTGACTGGCGTGGAGCATCACCAGGTTCTGAGTCGCGGTCGGCAGCGTCGAGTCCTTGATGAGCACCATGCTCGCCGAGGCGAAGTGGTTCACGGACTTGGCTGCGAGCGGGCTGGCGGAGAGGTTCGAGCGAGCATTCACGGTGCACTCCTTGCTGTTGTCGCTGGTCGAACGCGAGATGCCGGCGACCCGATCCTTGTGACACCACAGCTGCGTGACGTGCCCCATTCCGTCGTGGTGTCACAAGGCGGTGGGGTCCGGTGTCTTGTGGTGACACAGTCCACTGAGTCCGCGCCGGGATGTCGCTCGAGCCGGTGCAGGTCAATGGCGGCCCCGCTCTGATCGTCCGCCTCAACGGGGAGATCGACGGCGTGGTGGCGATCCGGCTTGAGGACGGCCTGGTCACCTGGCTCTACCTCGTCCGCAATCCCGAGGAGCTGTCGCGTGTGGAGCGCGAGCCGGCGGTGAGCCGCTCAACCCGGGGCTCCCTGGGCTCGGTCAGACCGGTACGGCCGGGGCGCTCGGAGTCGGACCACGGCGATCACCACCGCAACCGCCCGCACGGCTCCCCTTCTCCATTCCTCGCCCGTATCGTGGTAGCAAAGCCGGCCCGAAGGAAGTGGTCGCCGTGACCGTGCTCGTCGTCTCAGCGCTCATTGCAGCGCTCGTCCTGCTCGCGGTAGGCGTCGTGGTCGTCCGGCGCGTGGGGCGCCGCATCGGTGGCTGGCGGTCGCGGTTCATCGAGGTGCGTACCCGCTTCCTGCCGCCCGGGCCGCGTCGCGATGCGGGTCGGCTGCGGTGCCGACTGCGAGCCGAGCTGCGCGCAACTCACGACATGCTCCGGACCGCGCCGCAAGGCCTGGTCTTCCGGGCCGATGCCGCGACCATCCTCAAGGAGCTGGCGACGACTGCCGCCGCGCTCGACGTCGAACTCGCCGCGGTCGAGCGGTTCATCGATCCCGGCCAGCAACGCAAGGCGCTTGCCACCGTCACCCCGCAGGTCACCCAGCTCATCGACATGACGTACTCGGCACGGCAGACGATCCTGCGCACCGCCGGCGAGGATCGCGCCCGACAGCTCGCGTCGTTGCGCACCGACGTCGCGACGCAGGCCGCTGCGCTGGACACCTACCAGCGCAACGGACGCGAGCTCAGTCTCTGACGCGCCCCCCAGCCGGCCCGAATCAGCGCGCGGCGTTGAGCTCCTCGACGAGCGACGCGGCCGTCGGGCAGCGATCGAGCAACTCCCCCACGTGCGCGCGGGTGCCGCGCAGCGGCTCGAGCATCGGCACGCGTACGAGGGACTCGCGGCCGACGTCGAAGATGACGGAGTCCCACGAGGCGGCGGCGACGGACGGGCCGTAGCGGCGCAGGCACTCGCCGCGGAAGTACGCCCGGGTGTCCTCCGGCGGGTTGTTGACCGCGGTCTCGGCTGCGTCCGGCGTGAGCAGCGTCTGCATCGCGCCGCGCGAGACCAGCCGGTGGTACAGACCCTTCTCCGGACGGATGTCGGAGTACTGCAAGTCGACCAACTGCAGCCGCGACGAGTCCCAGTCGAGGCCGTCCCGCTCGCGGTAGCCCTCGAGCAGCCGCAGCTTCGCGATCCAGTCGAGCTCGCGGGCCAGCTGCATCGGATCGCCGGCCAACCGGCTGAGCACCGAGTCCCACCGGTCGAGCACGTCGCGGGTCTGCTCGTCCACGTCGTCGCCGAGCCGGTCGTCGACGAACTTGCGCGCCCGGTCGAGGTACTCGCCCTGCAGGTCCAGCGCGGTGATCGTCCGGCCGTCGGCGAGGGTGATCGCGTGCCGCAGCGACGGATCGTGCGAGACCGAGTGCAGCTCGCGCACCGGCGCCGAGACGGCGAGGTCGTCGGCGAGGAAGTTGGCCTCGATCATGTCGAGGACGAGTGCCGTGGTGCCGAGCTTGAGGAACGTCGAGATCTCCGACATGTTCGCGTCGCCGATGATCACGTGCAGCCGGCGGTAGCGGTCGGCGTCGGCGTGCGGTTCGTCGCGGGTGTTCACGATCGGGCGCTTCAGCGTCGTCTCGAGCCCGACCTCTACCTCGAAGAAGTCGGCGCGCTGCGAGATCTGGAAGCCCGCGGTTCGGCCGTCCTGACCGAGGCCGACCCGCCCGGCACCGCAGATGACCTGCCGGGTGACGAAGAACGGGACCAGGTGCCGGACGAGCGTGGCGAACGGGGTGTCGCGGCGGCACAGGTAGTTCTCGTGCGCGCCGTAGGACGCCCCCTTGTTGTCGGTGTTGTTCTTGTACAGGTTGATCGCGGTGGCCACGCCGGGCATCGTCGCCAGCCGCCGGATCGCGGTGAGCATGACCAGCTCACCGGCCTTGTCCCAGCGCACCGCGTCGAGCGGGTTGGTGACCTCGGGGCTCGAGTACTCCGGGTGCGCGTGGTCGACGTAGAGCCGCGCGCCGTTGGGCAGGATGACGTTGGCCATCCCGGCGTCCTCTTCGGCGTCGATGAACTCCTGGGCGATCGCACCGCCGGCCCCCGACCCGCCGAGGTCGAAGCCGCGCGCGTCACGCAGCGGCGACTCCTCCTCGAAGTCCCAGCTGGCGCGCCTGGCCCGGCCGGCCGGCAGGGTGGTCGCGTAGGCGTTGACGACCTGCGCGGAGAGCAGCATCGCGTTGGCCGACGGCTGGCCGGGCAGGCTGACGCCGTACTCGACCTCGGTGCCCATCACCCGTCGCACGCTCACGCCCGGCCTCGCTTCGCTCGGGCCGGTCGGCAAAGCCCCATGCCCATGGTTCGCTCGCAAGCTTCGCTCACGCCCGGCCTCGCTTCGCTCGGGCCGGTCGGCAAAGCCCCATGCCCATGGTTCGCTCGCAAGCTTCGCTCACGCGCCCAGGCTACGGGGTGTTACGCGACGAGGGGTGGCAACGGGCAGCGCAGCAGCGCACAGGCGGTGCGCAGCAGTTCTGCCTCGGCGGCGGTGACCTGCCCGTCGTCGGACACGGCGGCGACGATCGACTCGACGAGCACCTGCTTGTTGCGGGGGTTGAGCTGGTTCAGCGGCTCCCAACCCGCGTCCAGAGCGCGCCACGGATCACCCGGCGGGGCGTAGGGCATCGAGCTGCCAGGCAGCAACCGGGTGACGGCCGCATCGAAGGCGCGCTGGGCAGCGGCAGGCTGCTCGTTGCCCGCGGCCGCCACCGCGGCCAGCAGCGTCACGGCAGCGTCCTGGACGGCACGAACGGGCGCGCGACCCGGACGGGAGCGGGTCTTCGGCGCGGCGGCGTCGAGCAGGTAACTACCGAGCAGCCGGGTCACGCAGTACTCGAACACGCTGATCACCCCGTCGGCGCGGGCGAGCTCGTCGAGCGCGGCCACCAGCGCCGCTCGCTCCGGTGCGGGCCGGGCAGTCAGCTGCGCCGCGGCCACCGCGGCGACCGGCAGGCGCAGCGCCGGCTCCAGACGCGGCAGGTCGCCGGCGAGCGCGGCGGTGGCCTGTGCGGTCGGTTGTCCCAGCCGGGCGGTGACGACCTGCAGTTGCCGCTCGCGGATATCCGCGCGCTCGTCGAGCAGCATCGACAGCACGAGCGGGACGGCGGTGCTGCCCTGGCTGGCGGCGGTGCGGAACGCCGCCGGGATCCGGGCGCTGAGCCGTGCGCCGCGCGCGAGGTCGTCGGCGGTCACCGAACCCACCCGCGCGCTGATCGCGGCCGGGTCGACCGCAGCGGCGGTGTCCGGTCCGGACGGTGCGGGCTGCGGCGCGGGGCGGGTGGCATCGCCGCCGACGAGGCCAAGCGACGCGTCCTCCGCCATCCCGTCCGGAGCCTGCTCGGCGTACTCCTGCTGGAGCCGGGCGAGCTCCTCCGGCTCGAAGGTCGGATCCAGCGCCGCGATGCGCTGCAGCAGCGGCGGGTGCGTCGCGTAGAGGGACGTGAGCTTGCGGGCGCCCTCGCCGAACAGCATGTGGCTGACCTGCTTCGCGCCGTGCGCGTCGGACAGCGACGAGCCGGCGGGCAGCCCGCCGATCTTCTTGAGCGCCCCGACCAGTCCCGTCGTCTGCCGGGTGAACTGGACCGACGACGCGTCAGCGAGCCACTCCCGCTCCCGGCCCACGGCGGCCTTGATCAGGCCGGCGAAGAACTGCCCGACGAAGCCCAGGACGACCAGCGCGATCGCGACCACCAGGATCGGGTTGCCTTTGGAGTCGCGCGATCGTCCGCCGCCGAACTGCAGGAACCGCAGGCCGACGAGGCCGAGCAGCAGGATGCCGTTGAGCAGCCCGATGAGCCGCACGTTGAGCCGCATGTCGCCGTTGAGGACGTGGCTGAACTCGTGCCCGATGACGCCCTGCAGCTCGTCGCGGTTGAGCCGGTCGAGCGCACCGGAGGTCACGGTGATCGCCGCATCGGAGGGGGTGTAGCCGGCCGCGAACGCGTTGATGCCGGGCTCCTGCTCCAGCACGAACATCCGGGGCACCGGTACGCCCGACGCGATCGACATCTCCTCGACCACGTTGACGAACCTGCGCAGCCGCGGGTCGCTCGTCGACGGATCGACCGCGACCGCGCCGACCGACTGCGCGACCGCCGCTCCCCCGGCCCGCAGCGCGATCATCTTCGACGCCGTGCCGCCGCCGATGATCAGCAGCGTGAAGATCGTCATCGCGACGATGTAGCCGACGATCGTCGATGTCGGGGACGAGCGGAACAGCAGGAGCACGACCAGGTCGTTGACGACGACGATCGACACCACCGCGAGCACGAACAGCGCGACGAGTCGCACGCTCGTCCCGCGGGCGGCCCGCTGCCGCTCGAAGAAGTCCACCGTTGCGGCTTCAGAACTGCACCTTCGGGGCTTCGCGCGTCTCCGGGTGGTCGGGAGCGATCTCCCACTGTGCGGCGGCGTCGAAGTTGAACATGCCCGCGATGACGCAGCCGGGGAACGCCTGGCGCCGGTTGTTGTAGCTCATCACCGAGTCGTTGAAGGCCTGCCGAGAGAAGGCGACCCGGTTCTCGGTCGAGGTCAGCTCCTCCGACAGCTGCATCATGTTCTGGCTCGCCTTGAGGTCCGGGTAGGCCTCGACGGCGACGTTGAGCCTGCCCAGCGCCCCGGCCAGCGCGCCCTGGGTCTGCGCGAGCTGTTTCATCGCAGCGGGGTCGCCCGGGTTCTGCTGCGCCGCGCTCAGACCCGACATGGCCGCGGCGCGGGCGTTCGTCACCGCCTCGAGCGTCCCGCGCTCGTGCGCCAGGTACCCCTTGGCTGTCTCGACGAGGTTGGGGATCAGGTCGAAGCGCCGCTGCAGCTGCACGTCGATCTGCGCGAACGCGTTCTTGAACGCGTTGCGGGCCCGCACCAGCCCGTTGTAGGCCACCACGACCCAGAGCAGGAGCAGCACCACAACGACGGCGACGATTATCCCGATGACGATTCCCATGGCCGACACCCTAGCGACCGGATCAGGCGAGCAGCTTGACGACGGCGGCGATGCCCACCGCGACGATGACGCCGCGCAGGACGGTCGGCGACAGCCGTCGCCCGATCCGGGCGCCGAGCACACCGCCGACGATCGAGCCGCCCGCGATGAGCAGGGCGGCGGTCCAGTCGATGTGCGTCGTGGACACGAACACCACGGCGGCGACGAGGTTGGCGATGCCGGCGAGCACGTTCTTCAACGCGTTCTGCCGCTGCAGGGACTCGGCGAGGAAGAGCCCCAGCGAGCCCATGAGCAGGATGCCCTGCGCGGCGCCGAAGTAGCCGCCGTAGACGCCGGTCGCGAACGTGACGAGCCACAGCGGCGCGGTCACCCGTTCGGTGGCGCTGTGCCGCGCGGGCGACGCATCCACGCGGTGAGCCGCGCGCCGAAGACCACGAGCAGGAGCGCGAGGAAGATCAGCACCGGGACGATGGTCTTGAATGCCTTCGCCGGCAGCTCGAGCAGCAGTATCGCACCGGCGACCGCGCCCAGCGTCGACGCCGTCCCCAACTCGACCGCGCGGCGCCTCTGCCCGGCCAGCTCGCGGCGGTAGCCGTACGCACCGACGAACGAGCCCGGGAACAGCCCGACCGTGTTGGAGACGTTCGCCGTCACGGGCGGCAGGCCGACGCCGAGCAGCACCGGGAAGGTGATCAGCGTGCCGGAGCCGACGACGGTGTTGATCGTGCCGGCGCAGACACCGGCGAGGGCGACCAGCACCGCCTGCCAGAACGTCACATCAGGTACTCAACCAGGCTTTGCCAAGTTGTCCCGGCTTCATCCGGCTATCCGCCGACGAGGCCGGGACAACTGGTGCGGCGATCTAGAGGTACTGGCCGGTGTTGCCGACCGTGTCGATCGAGCGGCCGGCATCCGCGCCCTTGCCGCCGGAGACGAGGGTGCGGATGTAGACGATCCGCTCGCCCTTCTTTCCGGAGATCCGCGCCCAGTCGTCCGGGTTCGTGGTGTTGGGCAGATCCTCGTTCTCGCGGAACTCGTCGACGCACGCGGCGAGCAGGTGCTGCATGCGCAACCCGCGCTGACCGGTGGTGAGCAGGTCCTTGATCGCCATCTTCTTGCCGCGGTCGACGATGTTCTGGATCATCGCGCCGGAGTTGAAGTCCTTGAAGTACAGGACGTCTCCTTGTCGCCGTTGGCGTAGGTGACCTCGAGGAACCGGTTCTCCTCGGACTCGGAGTACATCCGCTCGACCGTGTGCTGGATCATCGCGGCGACCGTGGCGTCCGCGTCGCCGCCGTGCTCGGCGAGGTCGTCGGGGTGGATCGGCAGGTCGGAGGATGTACTTGGAGAAGATGTCGCGCGCCGCCTCGGCGTCCGGGCGCTCGATCTTGATCTTCACGTCCAGCCGGCCGGGCCGCAGGATCGCGGGGTCGATCATGTCCTCGCGGTTGGACGCGCCGATGACGATCACGTTCTCGAGCCCCTCGACGCCGTCGATCTCGCTGAGCAGCTGCGGCACGATCGTGTTCTCGACGTCCGAGCTGACACCCGAGCCGCGGGTGCGGAAGATCGAGTCCATCTCGTCGAAGAAGACGATCACCGGGGTGCCGTCGCTGGCCTTCTCCCGCGCGCGCTGGAACACCAGCCGGATGTGCCGCTCGGTCTCGCCGACGTACTTGTTGAGCAGCTCCGGGCCCTTGATGTTCAGGAAGAACGCGGTGGCCTTCTCGTCGCCGCCGTGCACCTTCTGCACCTGCTTGGCCAGCGAGTTCGCCACCGCCTTCGCGATCAGCGTCTTGCCGCAGCCGGGTGGGCCGTAGAGCAGGATGCCCTTCGGCGGCCGCAGCTGGTGCTCGCGGAACAGCTCGGCGTGCAGGAACGGCAGCTCGACGGCGTCGCGGATCGCCTCGATCTGCGTGCACCAGCCCGCCGATGTCGGTGTAGTCGATGTCTGGGACCTCCTCGAGGATGAGCTCCTCGACCTCGCTCTTCGGGATCCGCTCGTAGGCGTAGCTCGAGCGGGTCTCGAGCAGCAGCGAGTCGCCGGCGCGCACCGGGTTCGCCCGCAGGATGTCGGCGAGGTAGACGACGCGCTCCTCGTCGGTGTGCCCGACGACCAGTGCGCGGTCGCCGCCGTCGAGGATCTCCTTGAGCATGACGACCTCGCCGGCCCGCTCGAAGCCGCGCGCCGCGACGACGTTCATCGCCTCGTTGAGCATGACCTCCTGGCCGTGCTTGAGCTCGGGACCGTGACCTCGGGCGAGACCGCGACGCGCAGCTTGCGGCCGGAGGTGAAGATGTCGACGGTGCCGTCCTCGAACGCCTCGAGGAACACGCCGTAGCCGCTCGGCGGCTGCGCGAGCCGGTCGATCTCCTCCTTGAGCTGCACCATCTGGTCGCGGGCTTCGCGCAGCGTGTCGGCGAGCCGCTCGTTGCGGTCGGACAGCGCGGCGACGCGGGCCTGGGCCTCGGTCAGCCGGTCCTCGAGGAGGCGCATGTGCCGCGGCGACTCCGAGACCTTGGCGCGCAGCAGTTCGAGTTCCTGCTCGAGGAAGGCCGTCCGACGACGCAGGTCGGCATCGCCGTGCCCACCCTGCGCGCGCGGGTTGTCGTGCCCACCTCGCGGCTCCTGAGCCATGCGGCCACCTCCCACTGTGCTACCCGGTCGGGCGCGGAGTGTTCGCGAAATCCCACCCTACACACGCGAGCACTCTCCTACATCGGAACTACCCTGGACTCCTGAAGAGGCAAACGTGACGTCATTTCCGAGGAGTTTCCGGCACGTGAACGAGGTTGCAAGCGAACTCATCAGGCAGGGCAGTCCGGGCACCGCCGAGCCGGCCGGCCCGGCGGGCGAGCCGCTGCTCGTCTGGATCGATCAGGAGCTGTGCACCGGCGACGGGCTGTGCGTGCAGTACGCGCCCGAGGTGTTCGAGTTCGACGTCGACGGCCTCGCCTACGTCAAGGACGACTCCGGTGAGCTACTCGCCGCGCCAGGAGCCCGGGTCGGCGTGCCTGACGCGCTGCGGCTCGACGTCATCTCGTCGGCGAAGGAGTGCCCCGGCGACTGCATCCATGTCGTGCGCACGTCCGACGACGCCGAGGTGGCCGGCCCGGCCGCCTGAGTCACCACGCTTGCCCGCTCACGTGGACGTGGGCCGCCGCTGCCGGGTGGGCGCTGTGACGCCGGGCGCAAGCCGGCGGGTGGACACCAGGAAGGCCGTGTGCCCGATCATCCGGTGCTCCGGCCGGACCGCGAGACCCACCACGTGCCAGCCGCGCACGAAGGTCTCCCAGGACGTCGGTTCGGTGAACCCGCCGTCGGCGCGCAGCGCCTCCACCAACCGGGACAGCTGGGTCGTCGCGGCGACGTAGCCGATGAGCACGCCGCCGGGGCGCAGGCGCGGCTGTCACCGCGGGCAGCACCTCCCAGGGGCTGAGCATGTCGAGGACCACCCGATCGACGGGTTCGCCGGGCGGCGTGCGTGGCCACATCGGCGCGGTGCAGGGACCAGTTGGGCGGCTGCCCGGTGAAGAACGTCTCGACATTGCGCACCGCGACGTCGGCATGGTCGTCGCGCACCTCGTAGGAGATGACCCGCCCGGTCGGGCCGACGGCACGCAGCAGCGCGCAGGTGAGCGAGCCGGAGCCGGCGCCGGCCTCGAGCACGTGGCCCCCGGGCAGATGTCGCCCATCGCGACGATCTGTGCGGCGTCCTTGGGGTAGATCACCGCCGCGCCGCGCGGCATCGACAGGACGAAGTCGACGAGCAGCGGCCGCAGCGCGAGGTACTGCGTCCCGCTCGTCGCCGCGACGACGCTGCCCTCCGGCGCCCCGATCAGCGTGTCGTGCTCGATGGCGCCGCGGTGCGTGTGGAACTGCTTTCCCGGCGGTGAGGGTGACGGTGTGCAGCCGGCCCTTCGGGTCGGAGAGCTGCACTCGCTCGCCCTCCTGGAACGGTCCCGAGCCGGGCGCGGGCTCACTCACGGCGCGCGTCACGGGCGGTCACACCGGCCGTCGGAAGTCCTCCGCGCCGCGACTGATGCCGACGCGCGACTGCCGTGCCGGCCGGACCACACAGTACTCGCGCGACGGCGTCGCCTGCATCCGGCGCAGCAGCCCCGCCGCGTCGATGCCCGCGGGGACCATGAGCCCCGGCTCCAGCGCCCGCGCGACCATGACACCGGCGTCCACGGCCGGCGGTCGGGGGGCACCGAGCCGATCCATTGCCTCGTCGACGATGGCCGTCGGATTGGACGCGGCGTCGAGCAGGACCAGCCCGCGCGCCCGCGCCTCCCAGGCCCTGCGCAACGCCTCGCCCACCGACATGTCGGTCGGGAGCAACATGCCCGGGCGCAGCAGCCCGGCGACGGAACGCTCGGGAAGCCGGGAGCACGGCACGCGAAGCGCAACGACTGGGTGGCCGCCACCCAGAGGTAATCCCGCGACCGCGCGCAAGACGCCGGTCGCGACACTGCCCGAGCCGCCCTGGGCGAGAACCCCGGCGAGGCCGACAGCAACGGCGAGCACCCGGCCGGACCATGCCGCCACCCGGGTGCCGGTGACGGGGCGCGCGCCGAACGCGCACACCGCCGCGCGCACCAGCCGTCCGCCGTCGAGCGGCAGGCCGGGCAGCAGGTTGAACGCGGCGAGCAGAGGTTGCTCCAGCACAGCAAGCCGAGCAACGCGGTCGGCAGTGCTCCGGCCGGGGCGGCGTCGTAGCCGAGCCACGCCGCGCCCGCGATGGCCAGTGACACAGCGGGCCGCTGACGGCGATGAGCAACTCGTCGCGGGCGCGCTCCGGCTCGGCCTCCATCTCGGACACGCCGCCCAGCGCGAACAGCACGACACGACGCACCGGATGGCCGAGCGCGATGCTGACGAGGGTGTGCCCGATCTCGTGCGCGAGGACGCACACCCCGAAGAGCACCGCGAACCCGGCGGCGGCCAGATAAGCGACGCCCGCACTCATGTTCGGCACGGCGTTGTCGATGACAGGTCCGTACACGGCAGCCAGCAGTACCGCCACCAAGAGCCAGGACGGCGTCACGAGGATCGGAACGTCGCGAATGTGCCCGAGTAAGACGCCCGACCGGAACGATCTTCCCGGTGGCGCGTTGGTCACCACGGCGATGCTACGGCCCTTTGCCCGGAAGGAGCGACTACCGTTCAGCGCGTGACCGACGACGCAGAACTGCGTGCGCGGATCGAGGCCCAGGTGGCGGCCCGACGCGCGGGTTCGTCGTCGTCCGAATCCGGAGGCGCCGCCCCCGAGGAGCTGGACAGGACCGATGACCGGCCGGTCAAGAAGGCGGCGTCTGGCCCCCGATCCCTGACCCCGACGCGCCCGTGGACCCGCGCGCCCGAGCTGTCGAAGAACGGGGCGTCGGAAGCGCCCGAGACCGCGCAGACCCCGGAGTCCGAGCCGCAACCGCCCAAGTCCGTCGGGTCACGATCGCGCGGCATCGGCCCGGCACGCCCCTGGGCGGCGTCCGGCGCGAGCGAGGAAGCAATCGGGGCACCCGCGGTGCCCGCGGCTGATGCTCCTGCCGGTGGCCGGCTGCGCCCCGCACGTCCGTGGAACGGACGGCCTGAGACCAGACCCGCACCCCTCGGCGCGGGAGAACAGCTCGCCCCGGCGCCGTCACATCCGGACACCGTGCTGCGCGGAATCGCCGGTGAGACGGAGGTTGCGCCGGAGCGCGACGCTGCGCCCGGCTTCGGCCGCGGGCTGCTCCACCGCGGCACGGCGGCCGCCCGGAGGCCGGAGGACGGGTCGGCCGAACCGACCGGCAAGCGCGGACGACGCTGGCGCGGCCGAGCCGGCCACGAGGGAACGGCGCAGCCGCGGCACGCCGCGAGCCCCGCGGAGTTGAACGTCCAGGACACCGAGGCGTTGAACGTCCAGGACACCGAGACGTTGGGCGGCCAGGATGCCGAGGCGTTGAGCGTCCAACCGGAAGCCGTTGTCGACGAGCAGCGAGCGCCGGTCGCCGTTCCCCAGGCCGCGTCGGCCCGCGAGACTCCGGCAGAGCAGTACCCGTGGCAGCGCACCGATGATGTCGATCTCGATCTGCACGGAGCGCCCACCTGGGATCCGGGCATGTACCCACCCGAGCCGGACGTGCCGGAACGGCGGCGCGGGCGACGGGCGCTGCGCTGGCTGGCGGCGCGCTCGCCGGAGCCGGCCGCCGGACAACCGCCCGCCGCGCAGCAGGAGCCGGCCGCGCAGCAGGAGCCGACTGCGCCTGCGACGTACGAGCCGCAGCCGGTCGAGGCAGAGTTCGAGCCGGAACCGGCCTTCGAGCCCGAGCCAGTAGCAACTGTCGAGGCGGCCGACGCGCCGGCAGGGGGGCCGGCCGGTTCGCGGTTCGGGCGACTGCTCGGGCGGCGTCCGCGCGTGCCGAAGGATGAGGACGAGGAAGGCGAGCAGTTCGAACTGCCCGCGCCGGACGCCTCCTTCGAGGAGCCCTGGCTGCGCGCCGGTCCCGCAGTCCCCCGGCCCACAAGAGACTGGTCGCGGCCGGCGGCCCCCACCCTGTACGGCGAGACCCCGGCCGAGCCCACCGACGGGCCCACTCCCGAGCCGATCGCCGAAGCCACTCCGGAGCCCGTGCCGGAGCCCGAACCCGTGCCGGAGCCAGTGCCGGAGCCAGTGCCCGTCGCACCGCAGCGCCGGCCATCGCCCGGGGCGTTGCGCGCCCCAGCGGCGGTGGCGGCGGCGCGGCGCCCCTCACCTGGCCCCGCCATCGCGCCGCGCCGGCCGCAGCCGGCTCCCGGATCAGCCGCGCCGGCCGCCGCAGCGGCCGCGCCGGCGCGTCCGCACCGACCCCTGCCGTTCGAGTCGGCGGCGGGGACGGGGGCCGGCGTCACCGCGTTCTCCGGCCGGGCGGGGACGATCGGCACGCCGCACACGCCCGACCTGTCGCGCTTCCTCGAAGCCACCGACGAGGACGCGGACGAGGACGCGGACGAGGATCGCGACGGCGACAAGCCAGGCGGCGGGGGTAGCAGACGTTGGCGGCGACCGCTCGCCCGGGCCGGCATCGTCGTATTGATCGCCCTGCTCGCTGCGCTGCTGCTGCGCACGTTCGTCGTGCAGCCGTACTACATCCCGTCCGAGTCGATGGAGCCGACGCTGCACGGCTGTACAGGCTGCAATGACGACCATGTGCTCGTCGACAAGTTCTCCTACCGGTTGCACGACCCACGCGCGCAGGACATCGTCGTCTTCCACCGTCCGGCGAACGCCCAGGTGCCCGATGACGTGCTCATCAAGCGGGTGATCGCCCTCCCTGGCGACGCGGTCCAGCTCAAGAGGGGGTTCGTGTACATCAACGGGCGGCGGATCGACGAGTCGTCTTACGTCAACAAGGATTGCGGCGCTCGCCCGACGCGGCCGCTGACGTCGACCACCAAGTGGACGGTGCCCGGCGGCGATGTCTTCGTGATGGGCGACAACCGGTGCCAATCGACCGACAGTCGGTCGTTCGGCCCGATCCCGATCTCCTCGGTCATCGGGCGGGCTTTCGCGATCATCTGGCCGGTCAACCGGATCGGCCGGATCGACAATTGAATCGGACCCGGCTGCCGTGAGCTGCCCGCGGCGCCGCCGGGCCGCCCAGAATTGTCGTAGCCGCGATCTACCGTCCGAGACATGACGCAGTTGTCCGAACCCGAAGTGCCCGTCGAACTCCCCGAGCCGGTGCTCGGCTCGCTGTCGCCGTCCCGCGCGGCCGATTTCAAGAGCTGCCCGCTGCTCTACCGGTTCCGCTGCATCGACCGGCTGCCCGAATCCCCGTCACTCGCGGCCACCCGGGGCACGATGGTCCACGTGGTGCTCGAGTCGCTGTTCGATCTGCCCGCCGCCGAGCGGACGCTCGACGCCGCGCGGGGGCTGCTTCCCGCCGCGTGGCAGCGGGTGCGTAGCGAGGAGCCGGCGGTCGACGAGCTGTTCTCCGGTGATGTCGACGGCGCCGAGTTCGCCGAATGGATGGCGTCGGCGGCGGTCCTGGTGGGCAACTACTTCGCCCTGGAGGATCCGTCCCGTCTCGAGCCGGAGTCGCGGGAACAGCTGATCGAGGTCGTCGTCGACGGGTTGCGGATGCGCGGCTACGTCGATCGGCTCGACGTCACGCCGGCCGGCGACGTGCGAGTCGTCGACTACAAGACCGGTGCCACGCCACGCGAGGCGTTCGAGGCCAAGGCGCTGTTCCAGATGAAGTTCTACGCCCTCGTGCTGTGGCGCACGCGCGGCGTGGTCCCCCGCCAGCTGCGGCTGATGTATCTCGCCGACACCGACACGCTCACCTACGCACCCGAGGCCGATGAGCTCGAGCGCTTCGAGCGCACCGTGCTGGCCATCTGGGCGGCGATCCAGCGGGCGATGCAGACGGGTGACTTCCGGCCGAGCCCGAGCAGGTTGTGCGACTGGTGCGACCACAAGGCGTTGTGTCCGGCGTTCGGCGGCACCCCGCCGCCGTTCCCCGAGAACGCCGTGCTGACCGATCCGCGCGACGACCTGCCCGGCGTCCGCAACCCCTGATCAGCCCCGCAGGGTGATGAGCGGGATCGCCGTCTCGGCCGGCGTCGCTGCGCCGTGGAACCCAACGAGCTTCGCGGTTTCCGGCGGCTCGTGGCGGGTCGCCAGCACGGCGACGCCCCCCGTGCAGATGACGACCACGTCACCGATCCGCGCCACATGCTCCTGCCGTACCCGGCCGAACCACCCCGCCGCGACGGCCTCGTCCCGAACGAGTACCTGAGCGTCGTCGCCGAGCACGCCACGCCACGTCGCGAGGACGTCGGCCACCGCGCCGTCCACCGTGTGCAGGTAGCGCACCCGCGGCTCCCCCGCCACCACTCGTATCCCTTCGGCGAGCAGTGGGTTCGTAGCGATGTCGATCCGGGCACCGGGGGCGACGTCGAGCCCGCCGTGGTCGGCGGTGATCAGCAGCGCTGCGTCGTCGGGAAGTTCCTCGACGATCCGGGTGAGTAGTGCGTCGACACCGGTCGCGGCCTGCGCCCACTCCGGCGAGGCGATGCCGTACACGTGGGCGGCGGTGTCGAGCGCGGAGGTGTAGCCGTACACCAGCCCGGGTCCGTCGCCCAGTTCGGACAGCAGCCGATGGGCGAAGTCGTCGTCGCGCTCGACCCCGCAGAACTGGGCGCCGCGGTAGGCCGCCTCGGTCAGGCCGCTACCGCGGAAGAACGCCGGCAGCACCACCTTGGCGCTCGTGCCGGCCTGCGTGATCCGTTGGAACCAGGTAGGGACGGGCTGCCACTGCGCGGGTGGCGGGTCGTCGCGCCACGCGATGTGGGTGAGTACCCGGTCGGTACCCGGAACGCTCAGCGTGAAGCCGAGGATCCCGTGTTCACCGGACTGCGCGCCGGTGCCCAAGGACACGATGCTCGTCGGCGTGGTGGACGGGAACGTGCAGGTCAGTTCGTCCAGGGAAGCCGTGCCGCCGGTCAGCGCCGCCGCGAGCAGCGGGGCATGCGGGGCCATCGCCGGCAGCAGGTGGTAGCCCATGCCGTCGACCAGGACGAGGGCGATCCGGCGCACGTCACCAACCTTCGCGGCAAGGTTGAGACGGTCATCGGCATCGGGGACGCCCAGCAGTGCCGCGGTACTCGGCAAGAGGTCACAGATCGTCGCGGGCACGCGCCTACCTTTGCACCAGCGTGGCCAGCTCCGCCACTGAAACATGCTCCAGGGTATGTCGGATCGTCCGACCGGCCGCCGGCTCGATCTCGACCTCGCTCGGCACGGCCAGCACCGCGCACCCGGCGGCCTCCGCTGAGGTGATGCCGAGCGGCGAGTCCTCGATCGCGACGCACCGGGTCACCTCGACGGCAAGCAACTCGGCCGCGCGCAGGTAGGGATCCGGGTGCGGTTTGGGACGGCGCACCTCGTCCCCGCAGACGGTGGCCGCGAAGAACTGCCGACCGATGGTGTCCAGCGCGATCTCGGTGAGCCGGCGGTGCGTCGAGGTCACGAGCGCTGCCGGGACCTCGGCGTCCTGGACGGCCGTCAGCAGCTCGCGAGCACCGGGCTTCCAGACGAGGTCTGTGCCGAACAGCTCGGCGGTGCGCTCGGTGAGGTACCCGCCGCTGGACTCCGGATCCGCCTCGATGCCGAGATCGGAGTGCAGGATCGCCACCGAGCGGGCCAGGCTAGAGCCGACCATCCGCCGTCGCGCGGTCGGCGACAGATCACCGCCCAGCCACGCGGCCAGGTCGGCCAGTGCGACGTCCCACACCTTCTCCGAGTCGAGCAGCGTGCCGTCCATGTCGAACAGGACGGCACACAATGAAGACCGCGTATCTTGCGAGCTAGCGGGCACCGGCGGTCTCGGTTGGCCTGGCTGAGGACACCGGAGGAATCAGCCGAAGCATCGTTCGTGCCATCGCAGCGCGCTCCACCTCATCATCGCTCGGCATCATGTACGCATACCCGCGCCACGCTATCTCGGCGATGAGTGGCCGAGCCAGCGGGACACGGACATCCGGTCGGCCGGCTGGCCGCCGAGTAGTGCCGAGACGGTGGCGGCGAGGTTGTGGCCCGCACAGAGCAGGATCGCGAACCAGATCGGTGAGGAACGTCGGCAGATCGAGGTGACTATCTCGTGCCCGGCGTCGCTGAACAGCGATGCGCTTCCGACGCCGAGCACACCCGAGGTGAGCCAAGGCCGCGGTTCGGGAGCCGGTTCAGAACTTGTGTCGGGCAAGGCGCAGGCCTCCCCGCCGATGTTCCCCGGCGCGGGCATGCACGGCGGGCACCATCTCGCTCGTCACCAGGCCGCGTTCACTGGTGAGCTCGTCGATGATCGCGAACGATTCGGCGGTGCGGTCCGGGGTGTCGATGACCACCGTGACGACTGGAACGTGTCGTCCCCGCTGAATTACCCGGTCCCCGTGCGGTGCATGGTCGCCGTGGAAACCCCAGATCCCGCGCACGGTGGTCGCACCGCTCGCCCCGGACCGCCGCAGCTGCCGCAGAATCTCGCGGTGGATCGGCTTGCGGTCACGCAGCGCCGCCTCGGAGGTGTAGATCATCAGCTTCTGCCACAGCTGCATGCCGTGCTCGTCCACGCCGGGCAGTGGGTGCGGTGTTTCGAGTAGCTGGCCGTCGCGCTTGCACACCCGGATGCGCTCGAGCGTGACAAGTGGGCGGCCCAGCAGCGCGCCCAACTCCGGCAGGACGCGGGCGATCTGCTGCCCGGAGCCGACCGCGATCACCATCATCGGCACGTCGGCATTGCGGGAGAAGAACCTGGCGCGTTCCCGCTCGCCGTGTGCCGTGCCGTCCACGCCGAGCAGCACACTTGCCCCGACGATGCCACGCCGATACAGCAGATCGCACACCGCGGCGTACCCCGGGACGCCGGACACCTGCTCCTGCCGGCCGAGGTAGACGGTGAGCTTCGTCGCCTCGTGCAGCTCTTCCGGCAGCGAGAGCGGCGGCAGGTCGCCGGTGAGCATCCGCGCCCGCTCCAGCGTGAGCAGCCCGCTCGAACAGAACTCGGTTGCCTCTCCGAGCAGGCCCTCGATGCGCTCGCGGGTATCGACCGCGACCGCGACCGCCGGCAGATCCTCCGACAGCGACAGAGTGGTGTCGGTGCGCAGGTGGTGTTTGACACCGAAGCCACCGACACCGCGCAGCAGGATGCTCGACGCGACCTCGTGCCGGCCGAACAGGTCGAGCAGCGCATCAGCGATCGACTGGCCGCCGGAGCGCTTGCGCTCGCCGAAGTAGGCGGTGAGCTTCAGACAGTCCTCATTCACCGGCCAAATCCCATCCGCGCACGCACGCCATCACGCAGCAGCCTTCAGCCAAGTCACACGGCGGTTCGGGAGCGAGGCTCCGCACCAGGGCGTCATCTGGTCGGCCCAGACTAGCGACACGCGACACGCGACACTGACCGACTCCGCTTGACCGCTATCAGGCGTCGTTGGTTGACTCTGGGACAGGTGATGGAGCCCACCAGGACGCCGCGTCCGAACCGCTCGCGCTAATGGCCCCTGCGAACGAAGGAGTCGCGGGTGAGCCCAACCACATCGCAATCCGACTGCACGGCGCCCCCGGGTACGGGCAAGCCCGGCAAATGTCTTGGCCCGGCTGTCCTGGCCGGGCCTGACTCCCCCTCACGTATCGCGCGCGGTTCCGGCTTGTGGCCGCGATGAGTGTGCATGTGCCGGTCGCCACGGTGCAGTGCCTGCAGGTGCTGACCGTCGCCGTTGGCGCGCCAGGGATCACCGGCGTCATCGCGAAGGTCGAGGCGCGGCTGCAGGGTCGCCGCGGACCGCCGATCCTGCAGCCCTATTACGACCTGGGCAAGCTGTTCGGCAAGGAGGCGCTGGCACCGGTCGGTGCCGGGCCGCTGTTCTTCGCCGCGCCGTTGGTGTCCTTCGCCTGCTATCTCACCGTGCCGCTGTTGATCCCGGTCCTGACGAGCTATCCGTTACCGCTGGGATATATGGGCGACATCCTCGGCGGTGGCTTCATCCTGGCGCTGGCGAGCTTCCTGATCGCCGTCGCGGCGGCCGAGACGGGTGACCCATACGCGCAGCTCGGGTCCAGCCGGGCGAAGACGTTCGCGGCGATCACCGAACCTGTGGTGCTGCTCGTCGTGTTCACCGTCGCGCTGGTGACCACCACCGACCTGCCCTACGTGCTGGGAGCGACGGTGCGCAGTGGACCGGATCAGATCGTGCGCCCGGCGCACCTGCTTGCCTCGGCGGCGCTCTTCATGGTGATCCTCTTCGAGACGGGCCGGATCCCGGTCGAGACGCACACCGGCACGATCGAGCTCGGCATGATCGAGGAAGCCCGGCCGTTCGAGCATTCCGGGCCGTACTTCGCCCTGCTCAAGTGGGGGTCGTCGGCCAAGCAGCTGGTGCTGTTCGTCATCTTCCTCAACGTCTTCGTCGCGCCGTGGGGGCTGAGTTCGAGTACCGGCCTGGGCGCGGTGCTGCTCGCGATCCTGGCCCTGCTCGGCAAGGCGTGCCTGCTCGGCGTCGTGATCGCGGTGGTCGACGACTCGTTCGCCAAGCTGCGGCTGTTCAAGATCACTGAGTTCGTGGCGGGCGCGTTCCTGCTCGCCGTGCTGGCGGTGTTCACGCTCTACCTCGGGGGTGGGTGATCGTGGTCGGCGCGATCGGGCAGAGCGTCCCTTCTGTCTTCGAGGGCACCGCGAACACGATCGCGGTGATCGTCTTGCTGTTGGAGTTCATGATGCTGCGCGCGGCGCTACTGCGCGCTCAGGTGCGGCTCTACGCCGCGCAGTCCCTCGCGGTCAGCGTCCTCGCCGCGGTCGTGGCCGGCGGCCGCGGCGTTCCCGAGTTGTACGTGCTCGCCGTGCTGTCGTTCGCGCTCAAGGCGGTCGCCGTCCCGACCGTGATCCTGCGCCTGATGCGCGACGCCGACACCGAGATCGCCGGCAGCGGCGCGCTCGGCGTGGCGAGCGAGATCATCCTCTCGATCGCGGTGGCTGCCGTCGGGTTCTTCGTCGTCGGCGGGTTGAACATTCACTCCGCCGTGCTGCCGTCGGCCGCGCTGAGCCTGTCGGTCGCGGTCGTGCTGGTCGCGTTCATCCTCATGATCGTCCGGCGCGACGTGGTCAGCCAGGCAGTCGGGTTCTTCTCGCTCGAGAACGGGGTGTCCCTCGCCAGCCTGGTCGTGGCCGCGGGCATGCCGCTGATCCTCGAAGTCGCGTTCCTGTTCGACCTGCTGGTGGCGGTCGTGGTGTTCGGCGTGCTCATGCGTTTGCACCACGGGCGGGCGCAGACGCTCTCGACGGCGACGCTGACCAGGCTGCGCGGCTGACGTGGACGCCGTCCTCGTCGTGCTGGTGACGCTGCCGCTCGCGGCGACGGTGGCGTCGATCGTCGTGCCGTACCGGGTCGCCGGCGCGATGACGGTTGTGGTGGGGTTGGCCAGCTTCGGGTTCGCGCTGACGCTCGGGACTGCCGCCGACGAGCACAGTGTCGCGATCGGCTTCCTGAGGGTGGACGCGCTGTCGGTTGTCTTCCTGCTGGCGACGTCGTTCCTCTATGCCGCTACGGCGGTGTACGCGATCGGCTACCTGCAGGCCGAGGAGCGGCTCGCCAGGGACGAAGGCGGCGCTGTCGCCGCCGACTTCGCGCGGTACAGCCGGCGGTTCTTCATCGGCATGAACGCCTTCGCGTGGTCGATGCTCTGCGCCCCGGCCGTGAACGGGCTCGCTCTCCTCTGGATCGCCATCGAGATCACCACGGTGGTCTCCGCGCTCCTAGTCGCGATAGACGACACCGAAGGAGCGACGGAGGCCGCATGGAAGTACGTGCTCATCGCGTCGTCCGGTCTCGGCATCGGGCTGCTCGCGACCGTCGTCATGTACTACGCGGGCTCTCGCGCGCTTGGGGACTCCTACGACCTCGCGTTCGATCCGCTGCTGGCGCACGCTGCGGCGTTGCCCGCCACCCCGGTTCGTCTCGCGTTCGTCCTGGCGGTCGTCGGGTACGGCACCAAGGTCGGGCTGTTCCCGGTGCACACGTGGTTGCCCGACGCGCACGCAGAAGCGCCGACCCCGGTCTCTGCTCTGCTGTCCGGATCGCTGCTCGCGGTGAGCTTCTACGCGATCCTGCGCTTCTTCCAGGTCGCCCGCGTCACCCTCGGGCCGCATTTCCCGCAGACCGTGCTGATCGTCTTCGGCGTCCTCTCGCTGCTGCTCGCCGCGCTCTACGTGCTCGAGCAGTCCGATGTGAAGCGGCTGCTCGCCTACTCCAGCGTCGAGCACATGGGCATCCTCGCGCTCGGTGTCGGCTTCGGCGCACCCATCGCTGCGACCGGTGTCCTGCTGCACGTGCTGGCACACGCGGTCGCGAAGGGTAACGCGTTCATGGGTGCCGGCGTCCTCGTGCGCAAGTACGGCACCAAGGAGCTCGCGCGGATCGGTGGCGCGGTCGACCTGCTGCCCTGGAGTGCGCCGATGTTTCTGGCCTCGATCTTCGCGCTGTCCGCGCTGCCGCCGTTCGGGCTGTTCCGCAGCGAGTTCGAGATCATCGCCGGCGGCTTCCAGTCGACTGATCACTTCTGGACGGCCGCGTTGATCGTGCTGGTCACGCTCTCGTTTCTCGGGCTTACCGTCTCGACGACGCGGATGCTGTTCGAGCCGGCGACGACAGCGGCGCCGGATCGTGTGTTGGTCGGGGTCAGCGGTAGCGCCACACCGGGCGAAGCCGAACCGGCCGAGGGGGTGACCCCGTCGCGGGGCGAGCCGAACTTGTGGATGGTGGCCCCGGTCGCGGCGGGCCTCGCGGTCCTGTTGATCCTCGGTCTGCATCCGCCGGGCGACCTGGTGCACCTGCTGACCACCGGCGCGCACGAGCTGACGGGCGGCTAGCGAGATGGTCCTACCCGACAGCAGGCGAACCGAGACCGAACACCGGTCCGTGCGCGAGTGGCGTGTCGACGTACTCGCTCGCGCCCGGGCCGGCGCCCGGTTCGCCGGGATGTACGCCAGCGATCGCCGTGGCGCGGCGGAGCTCAGCGCCTTGTTCGCCACCAGCGGCGGCGTCGACCGCCTCCACGTCCTACTCGAGCCAGACGACGTCGGCGCGCTCTGCTATCCGTCGTTGTCGCGCGGGCTGCCGGCGGCGCTCTGGTACGAGCAGGCACTACACGACCTGTCCGGTGTCACGCCGCTCGATCATCCACGGCTGGATCCGTTGCTGCTGCCGCTGCCCGAAGGACAGGACCGGCCTCGGCCCGGTCATGCCGAGCAGCCTGCCGCGATCTCATCCGACGATGCGAGCGGCCCGATCGATGTGAGCGGGCGCGTGTTCACCTTGCCGTTCGGGCCGGTCCGTTCGGGCGTGATGGAGTCCATCGAGCTGTTGATCGAGACGCCGGGCGAGGACATTCCGCACCTCAACATCCGCCCGCACTACAAGCACCGCGGCATCGCGAAGGAGTTCGAGCGCTGCAGCCCGGATCGCGGCGTGCTCGTCGCCGAGCGGGTCGAAGGTGTCAGCTCGGTCGCACATGCGTTGGCGTACTGCCACGCCGTCGAGGCGATCGCCGCCGTCGAGCCGCCACGATCGGCCGCGCTGCTGCGCGTGGTGCACGCCGAACTCGAACGCATCGCCAACCACCTCGACGTCACGATGCGGCTCTGCGACGCCGCCGGACTGGCTGTCGCGACCGCGCGATTCGGCTGGCACAAGGAAACGGTGCTGCGGCTCGTGTCTCGCATGTGCGGCAGCCGGTTCGGGCGTGGCGTCGTCGTCCCCGGCGGCGTGTCCGCAGCACCCGCAATCTCGTTCGGGCACATCGCCGACGCGCTGGCAGAGCTGCAGGAGCTCGTCCCCTCCGACGTGCAAGGGCTGGAGAGCTCGGCGTCGTTCCTGGACCGGCTACGCACCACAGGACCGCTGCCCGCGGACCGGGCCCGCGAGCATGGCGCACTCGGACCCATCGGCCGGGCCTCGGGCTTCGACGACGACGACCGGGTGCACCGCCCCTACGACGCGTACCCGCTGCTCCCGCCACCCGAGCCGCCGCGCTTCAACGCCGGCGACGCGATGGCGCGCGCCCGAGTGCGGTGGCACGAGATCGGAACGTCGTGCGCGCTCGTGCGCGGCGCGCTGGCGGAGCTTCGCGACACCGACGACCCGCTGCGCATACCGGTGCAGGCGGTCGACGGGTTCGCGGTGGGCTGGGCTGAGGCGGCGCAGGGTGAGGCGCTGTACGGCCTCGAACTGGGCGGCGGCGCAATACGCCGCTGCTTCGCGCGGTCGGCCTCCTTCCACAACATGGTGCTGTTCCACGACGTCTGGGTCGGCGACATCTTCACAGACCTGCCCTTCACCGAGGCCAGCTTCGGCCTCTCCTACGCCGGGTTGGCGATGTGAACTCAGCCCACGAAATCGCTCCGCTGGCGCTCCACGATTTCGCCGGGGCCCCGAGATGAGCCCGGCACCGTGGGCGATGCGCGGGCTGCGCAACGGCGTCCTGACCACCCACTGGCCGCAGCGCGACGACGAGTACTTCGACTCCTTCCCGGCCGGCATCGCCATCGACCACGGGCCCGGTGTCGCGGTCAAACGGCAAGCGATCGCCGACCAGCGAACGCTCGACGCCATCTGCCCGACCCGTGCCTTGCGCACCGTCGAGTCCGATCCGGACGTCACGGTAGATCGCGGGCGCTGCATCCTGTGCGGCAACTGCGTAGCAACACTGCCGGACGTGTTCAGCTGGGCACCCGGCTCGGCAACCGCAGCCCTGCGCCGCGAGCAGCTGATCGTGGGCCGGGTCGACGAGACCGACGATGCGCTTGCCGCCGCGCGGGCCGAGCTGGCGCGGCGGGTACGCAGGCTGCGCCGCTCGGTCCACATCCGGCACGTCGATGCCGGATCGGACGGCAGCGACGAGTGGGAGGTGCAGGCGCTGCTGAACCCGGTCTACGACATCCACCGGCTCGGCATCTTCTTCACCGCCAGCCCCCGGCACGCGGACATCCTGCTCGTCACCGGCATCGGCGCGACCGGCATGGCCGCTCCGCTGCGGCGCACGCGAGAAGGAATGCCGGACCCAGTCGTGGTGATCGCCGCGGGAACCGACGCGATCAGCGGCGGCCTCGTCGGCCGCGGCTACCGCGGCGGACACGGCATCGGCGACATCGTCGACGTGGACGTCTGGGTTCCCGGCGCGCCTGCCTCGCCGTTCAGTCTGCTGCACGCGATCCTGCTCGCGCTCGGCCGAATCCCGCAGCGGAGGGCCTGACATGTTGCTCGCTGCATTCCTCGTGCTCGGGGTCGGTTGTCTGGTCAGCCTGCTCAGCCGACCGGGCAGCTGGCTCGGTTTCGGCTTCGCTCGCTTCTCGGTGCCACTAGCCTGGCTACTCGCCGCAGCAGCGGCAGTGCTCGCGGTAATCGCCGGCAGCCTCGGCGTCGCGGGCCACGCCCAAGTGCTGCACCTCGGCCGCCTCGGCGACCTCGGGTCGGCGGCGTTGCGCGTCGACCGGTTGTCTGGGCTGTTCGTGCTGATCTGCTTCGCGATCGCCGCGCCGCTGTTGCTCGCGGGAGCGACCCGCGATGCAGCGCTTCGGCCCCGGCTGCCGGCAGCGATCACCGCCCTGCTCGCCGCAGTCCTGGTGATCCTCACCGCCGACCATCTGTTCGTGGTGCTGTTCGGCTGGGAGGCCCTGACCTTCGCGTTCTACCTGCTGGCCGGCTTCGACCGGCGCGCACCGGGGCGGGCGCGCGCCTCGGTGGCGACGGTGATGTTCGGCAAGGTGAGCGGGGCCGCGCTGCTCGCCGGCGGCCTGCTGCTCGCCGCCCGGGCGCACACCTTCATCCTCGCCGGCCTCGGAACCGGTGCGCAGGGCACGGCGGGCGAGGTCGCGTACGGGTTACTCCTGCTCGGCTTCGGCGCCAAGGTGGGCCTGGTGCCGCTGCAGGTGTGGCTGCCGCCCGCCTACGCCGCAGCGCCCGGGCCCGCCCGCGCGATCATGGCCGGCGTCGCGGTGAACGTCGGCTTCTATGGAATGTGGCGCACCTTGCAGGTGCTCGGGCCGGCGCCGGTGTGGCTCGCCACCGCGGTGCTCATCGTTGCCGGCGTGACGGCGGTCCTCGGCATCGCGCACGCGGCCGTGCATCCGGACCTCGCGCAGCTGGTCGCCTGGTCGAGCGTCGAGAACGCCGGCCTCATCACCGCGGGCTTCGGCGCGGCGCTGGTCGGCTCGGCCGCAGGAAACCAGAGGCTGATCGCTGCCGGGCTGCTGGCCGCGACCGCGCAGGTGATCGCGCACGCGCTCGGCAAGTCGCTGCTGTTCACCGCGACCAGCGCCATCGAGGCAGATGCCGGGACCACCGACCTCGACCTGCTGCGCGGCGTCTGCCGTCGCCTGCCCTGGGCCGGCACGGGTCTCGTGATCGGGTCACTGACGCTCGCCGGGCTGCCGCTGACCGCCGGATTCGCCTCCGAGTGGTTCACGCTGGAATCGCTCATGCAGCAGTTCCGCGTGTCCCGGCTGCCGTTGCAACTTGCCTCGGCAACGGCCGGCGCGTTGGTGGCGCTGACGGTCGGGATCGCCGGCGTCACCTTCGTGCGGCTGATCGCGCTGACCGCGTTCGGCGACCCGGCCACCCGCATGCCGCGGCGCAACGCAGACGCGGCGCCGGGGCACCGGTTCGCCATCGCCACGCTGAGCCTGTCCTGCCTGGCCGTGGCGGCGATCGCCCCGCTCGAGGTCCGGGCCATCGCCGCGGGCCTACGGCCGCTGGCCGGCTCGACCACGAACGGCGCGCTGGCCTCGCCTTGGGTGCTGCAGCCGGTGTTCGCCGACTTCTCGGCGCTCTCGCCGACCTGGCTGTGGATCGCGATCCCGACGCTGACCGCGATCGTCGCCCTTGTCGCCGTCGCCTTCTCCGGCAGCCGACTCTGGCGGGTGCGGCGCGTACCGGCCTGGAGCTCCGCCTCACCCGGCGTCGACCGCGGCGTCGGCTACACCTCGTTCGGCTACGCCAACCCGATGCGCAAGGTCCTTGCGAACCTGCTGCTCACGAAGGGGCAGCTGCGCCGCGCCGAGCATCCCGAACCGGCCGTGGAAGCCGAGGCGACTGCCGTGTCCGCGCTCGACGTGGCGGCGCCGGCGGCGCTGCACTACCGCGTCGATGTCGTGGAGGTCATCGAGCACTACCTGTACCGGCCGCTCGAGGTCGCGCTGTACACCGTCGTGCACGTCGCCAAGCGGCTGCAGTCCGGTCGTCTCGACGCCTACCTGACCTACATGCTGATCGCGTTGGTGGCGGTCCTGGCCGTCGTCACGGCGTTGGCGTGATCGATGATGGTTAGCACGTCCGACGAACTCACCGGCCTGGGTGAGCGGCTACGGCAACTGGCCACCGACGCTCAGCGCGCCTCCGTCGACGCCGTACTTGATCGCGCAAGAGGCCAGCGGCTGCGCGTGCTGGTCGCGGGCGAGGCAAAGCGCGGCAAGAGCACACTGCTCAACCGATTGCTCGGCCGGGACCTGCTGCCGTCCGGCGTCCTGCCGGTGACCGCCATCAGCACGACCGTCAGGTACGGCCCGCGTGACGAGGTGGTCATCCGCTATCTGGACGGGCGCGCCGAGAGCCACCCACTGGACGAGCTCGCCGAGTTCGTGACCGAGCGTTCAAACCCGGACAACCGACTCCGGATCGACACCGTCGCAGCGGTACTCGCCGACGACTGGCTCGCCGATCAGCACCTCGAACTCGTCGACACTCCCGGCACCGGGTCGATCTTCACGCACAACACCGAGGCAGCCCGGCAGGCATACGCGAGCCTGGACGCGGTCATCGTGGTCGTCACCGCCGACCCGCCGATGAACGCCGCGGACCGGGAACTGCTCGTCCAAGTGAGCGCCAACTCGGTCAAAACCTTCCTGGTGTTGAACAAAGCCGACCAGCTCTCCGCTGACGAAGTCGCCGAGACCGTCGCCTTCACCGAATCGATCTGCGCGGATGCCGGCGTCGACGCCGGCCCGGTGTTCGCGATGTCGGCCCGTGACGCCGACACCGGATTCCAGAGGTTCCGCGCGACCTTCGAGTACTACCTCGCGGCCCGAGGTCGCGTGGACAGCGAGCGCGCGATCCGCGGACACCTGAACCGGCTGTCGCGCACGATGCGCGATGAGGCGCAGATCGAGCTGCGCGCCATCGAAATGGGACGCGGCGATGCCGCGGAGACCGTCGCGGCGTTTCGCGATCACGTGGCGTCCCTATCGACGCAGGCGGTCGCGCTCGGCGACCGGTGCCGGGCCACCGAGCGCCGCCTGCGCCGCGACCTGGACGAGGACGCCCGGCGGGTCGCCGGTGAGCTGACCCGGCAGGCGAACGCCTCGCTGGAGTCGACGTTCACCGCCCTGTCCAGCGACCTCTCACCGGGCGAGATCGAACAGCGCGGCCGCGACCTGCTCG
Organism: uncultured Actinomycetota bacterium; assembly: GCA_963797455.1. Lineage (GTDB taxonomy): Bacteria > Actinomycetota > Actinomycetes > Mycobacteriales > Jatrophihabitantaceae > Jatrophihabitans. The sequence continues at coordinate 310,268 of CAWCPK010000008.1, forward strand.
AGCCGCTGGTCGGCGACGCCGTCCTGGCCTGGCGAGCCGAGCAGGCGCGCGGTTTGGAACAGCAGCTCGCCGAGCTGGTGCGCACGGTCGAGCGTGAGCGAGCCCAGCAGCTCGACTCGCTACGCCAGCACGCCCACGACGAGCTCGGGCTGACCGTCAGTGCCGGGATGGACCCACTGCCCCTTCACCCGGGTCGGCTGTTCTGGCTCGACTTCGAGCCCGCCCCGGCCGTCGAGCTACCCGGCGCGCAGCTGTTGCGGCACCACGGCCCCGGTGCGGGGCGCCGGGCCCGGCGCCGAGTGCTCGACGACGTCCCACCCATCACCGACCGGCAAGTGGGCAGAGCGCGCGCCGACCTGCAGCAACGCCTCGGCGAGACGGTGCGCCGGCTCGTCGCTGCGCTGCGCGTCCACCACCTCGAGACCCTGGACCGGCTGCGCGACGCGCTCAACCGTGCCGTCGACTCGCGAGAGCGAACCGCGCCAGAGATCGAGGCGCAGCTCGCGTGGCTGCGCAGGCGGGTGGATGCCCTGGACGAAATCGACGCGCGGCTGGCCGTCTCCTAGGAAATGTCCGAGGCGCCGACCTTGGGGACGGGCTCCGCAGGCCGTTCGCCTCTTCCCGAGCCAGCCCGTCGAGCCAGGCTCGAGGGTGAGATAGCCGGACAGCTCGGAGGCGGTCCCGCGTCTAATTCGATTGCTACCAGGACTCGGCGTCGCCGCCATCGGCCTAGTCGGTGTCGCCCCTTCCGCGCAGGCGGCTACCGAAGTCGACCTCTACGCGCAGTCGCACCACAGCACCGCCTACTCGAACGCGACTGGCCATTCGCGGCCAGTACACCCCGTACGCTGCCGCCGGTGATCCACCGCGCGTGCGAACCGCGAGCGGGACGCTCGTCGCCTCAGGTCGGTACCTGGAGTTCGACGACTGACGAGTCGGGGGCCGCCCATGGCGGCGGTGTTGCAGAGCCCATCACGTAGGTAAGGGAGCGTCTGCGCACAGCTAGGCCCCCGAGGGAAGTCCATACGGTAGCGCGGGATTCGCGGCGGCGATCTCCACCAGCCGGCTGTGGCGACCCGCTCGCCTCGTGCCGGTGCCCCGGACTTGAGCTGGCCGCAGCCCGAACCTACGACGTGGTCGGCGATGAATGCGTCGGGGTCTCGCCCGAGCGGTGCGACACCAGTTCATGGCCGCGGCTCAACGCCGATTCGCCCGTGGCAGGCGGTGTCGAAGTCCTACCCGACCTGTGAGTTCACCCTCGCCAAGTTCCCGCGCGGGTAGGCGCCGCAGCGAGGTTTGAAAGGTGTGCTTCGCCGACGGGTTCGGTGGCTAGTGGTGTGTCTCCAAAATAGATCCGCACTTTTGAAGTAGACTTTGTGCGTGATGACACCGGCGGCTGCTCTGGTCATGTCCGATGGGCAACGAGATGCCCTGGAGGTGCTTGCGCGGTCGCAGACTGCGCCGCATCGGCAGGTTCAGCGGGCTGAGGCGTTGTTGCTGGCCGCTGATGGGATCGCGAACACGAGGATCGCTGCGCGGGTCGGGGTGAACCCGTCGACAGTGCGCGCGTGGCGGGGCCGTTTCGCGCAGGACGGGCTAGCGAAACTCGGCAAGGTCCGCGAGGGTCGGGGCCGTAAGTCGAGCATCCCGCAGGACAAGATCGAGCAGATCGTCGAGCTGACGCGTAACTCCACGCCGGCCGGGCAGACGCATTGGTCGTGCCGCACGATGGCCGCCCAGGTCGGAGTCTCGCCGGCCACGGTGCAGCGGGTGTGGGCCGCGCGCGGACTCAAGCCGCACCTGGTCAAGACGTTCAAACTGTCCAACGACCCACGGTTCGAGGAGAAGCTGATCGACGTGGTCGGGCTGTACTTGGCGCCGCCGGACAACGCGATCGTGCTGTGCCTGGACGAGAAATCCTCCGTGCAGGCGCTGGACCGCACCCAACCCTCGCTGCCGATGACCAAAGGCCGCGCAGCGACGATGACCCACGACTACAAGCGCAACGGCACCACGACACTGTTCGCGGCACTGGACGTGCTCACCGGCAAGGTCATCGGCCAGTGCCTACCCCGGCACCGCCACGAAGAGTTCCTGAAGTTCCTACGCAAGATCGAACGCGAAGCACCCAAGGGCTTGCAGGTGCATCTGATCTGCGACAACTACGCCACCCACAAGCATCCCGACGTGAAAGCATGGCTGGCCAAACACCCCCGCTTCCACATGCACTTCACCCCCACTTCCTCGAGCTGGTTGAACCTCGTCGAACGCTGGTTCCGGGAGTTGACCGACAAGGCGCTACGCCGCGGCGTGTTCCACTCTGTACCCGACCTGATCGCCAAGATCGAGGACTACCTCGACGCACACAACGACGACCCGAAACCGTTCATCTGGACCGCCACCGCCGACGACATCCTCGCCAAAGTCGCCCGCGGCCGCGTCGCACTCCAAGCGGTCAACCAATGACGAGACACACCACTAGCAGCGGGATGATCGCCATGCGGTCGGTGCGGGCGGCGACTCGTTCGATCTGTTCGAGTTCACCGGTGGCGCGGCGCTGCAGGAACGCCGACTCCGGATACGCAGCGGCGATGGAGTTGTTGATGACCCATGCCCAGGGGTGGATGCCGGCGCGTTCGAGGTCGGCCTCGAGTTCTTGCGCCTCGGTCACCGGGGTCGGCTCGGCCAGGGTGACGAGCAGGACCTTGGTCTGGGTGGCGTCCTGCAGTTGCATCAACGGGGTGCGGAACTGCATCGAGTCGCCGAGTTGGCGGCTCATCTGGCGGTGGTAGGAGCCGGCGGCGTCGAGCAGCAGCAGCGTGTGGCCGGTGGGTGCGGTGTCGACGACGACGAACCGGCGGCGGGATTCGCTGATGACGTGCGAGAACTGGCCGAAGACGGCGACCTCCTCGGTGCAGGGGGAGAGCAGGTCTTCGGCGAGGGCGGCGCGTCCGGCGACGTCGAGGTTCTTGCCCTTGGTGGCCATCACCCGCTCGCGATAGGCCCGGGTGGCCTCGTGCGGGTCGATGCGCGAGACCTGCAGGTCCCGCGACGCCGCCGTGCAGCGTCTCGGTCAGGTGGGCGGCCGGGTCGGTGGTGGTCAAGTGCACGTCGTGGCCGCGGTGGGCCAGGGCGACCGCGATGGCCGCGGCGACCGTCGTCTTGCCGACGCCACCCTTGCCCATGCACATGATCAGCCCGTGGCCGTCGCTCTCGATTTCGTCGACGAGGCGGGCCAGGTCGATGCCGAGGATCGGCGCCGCGGTCTGCTCATCCAGGGCGAGGGCGGCGGGCCCGGTCATGAAGAGGGTGTCGAGGGCCGGCACGCCGACCATGTTCCGGGGCTTGAGGTCGATGAGGTCGCGGGGCAGGTCGGCGATCGCGGCGGGCATGGCGGCGAGGGCAGCCTGCTTCGCGCGCACGCAACGCTCGGGGTCAGGTCGTCCGGCTCGGCGGCCTCGGGCAGCACTCCGTTGACGACGACGTAACTGCCGGCGATGCCGATCTGGCTCAGCTCGCCATAGGTGCGCTCGATCTCGGTGAGTGCGGAAGCTTGCGCGCGGGCGACGAGCACGAGGCGGGTCCGCGCCGGGTCCTGCAGCGCGGCGACAGCGTGCGGCGTAGATGGCGCGCTGCTTGTCGAGTCCGGCGAGCGGGCCGAGGCAGGACGCGTCGCCCTTTCCGGACTCGAGGAAGTCGGTCCAGGACCCCGGCAGCTGCAGCAGCCGGATGGTGTGCCCGGTGGGGGCGGTGTCGAACACGACGTGGTCGAATTCGGCGGTCAGGCTCGTATCGGCGAGCAGGTCGGTGAACTCGTTGAACGAGGCGACCTCGGTGGTGCACGACCCGGACAGTTGCTCGGTGATGGAGGCGATCTCGCGGTCCGGCAGCAGCCCGCGGACCGGGCGCGATGATGCGTTCGCGGTAGTCGTCGGCGGCCTGCTCCGGGGTCGATCTCCAGCGCCGACAGCCCAGGTACGTCGGTCGATGGACGGTGACGGTGTTGCCGATGGTGACGCCGAGGACCTGGCCGACGTTGGAGGCCGGGTCGGTGCTGACCAGCAGCACCCGCTTGCCGAGGCGGGCCAGGTGCAGCGCGGTGGCGCAGGCGATCGAGGTCTTGCCGACACCGCCCTTGCCGGTGAAGAACACGAACCGCGGCGGGTCCTGCAGAAACCTCGGCGCGGTCATCGTCAGCAGCACCCCGTCGTACCGCAGCAGTCGCCGGATTGCGCGGCGAGGCCGAGCGTGGTGACGCCCTCGGGGACGACGCCGGTCGGCATCTCCGGTAGAGGTGTCGGTGGGCAGGCCGGCGTAGCGCAGCAGTTGCTCGCGGGCGGGGTAGGCTGCCGGTCATGCACGGTGACGCCGTCGACGAGCGGTCAGCGGCAGGCCCTTCGGAGCCGGCAACGCGCAGGAACGCGCGGACCGTGTCGTTCCCGGCGAACGCCTGCGGGTCGTTGGCGAGGTTGTGGCGGCTCGATGTCGGCGTCCAATGCCTGGTGAGGTGGCCGAGGTCGGCGGTGAACGTCACCAGGGACTGGTCGACGTCCGGCCCGCAGACGCCGGTGTTGCAGCACAACGCCGGTTCGAACACTCGAATGGCTGTCACGATTTCGTCCTTAGTCTCGACGTTCACGGTAGTTGTCACGCGCAGCAGCTGACCGGCGCGGTCGTGCGCCGGTGCGCGCGGGCCCGCAACCCGGTCCACGTCGCCGCCAGCCGGGCCGGTGGACGCGGTGGTGTCGGTGCCGCAGCAGGTCGCACCTTGTTCGGGCGCCTCGGCGCAGAACCTTTGGCTGTCGGCGAGCACGGTGTAGATCCGGTGGGTCGATGCGTTGCGGGCGTGATATCGCCACCTCGCGGGTCAGCCAATGACGGGTGTTGACGGCGTGTTCGACGCAGACGCCAGCGCCGCATTCGCTAGAGATGGCGACCGCGTCGCGGTAGGTGCCGGGGGGTGGCGCAGTCGTAGCAGTTCACGGCTGGTCCTCCTGTTCGTCGGCATAGAAGCGGCGCCGCGCCCACAACGCCACATACACCAGGGCGAGCAGCACGGGGACTTCGATGAGCGGTCCCACCACGCCGGCGAGCGCCTCACCGCTGGTCACGCCGAACACGCCGATCGCCACGGCGATGGCAAGTTCGAAGTCGTTGCTGGCCGCGGAGAAGGCCAGCGCGGCGGTGCGCCGGTAGGACAGGTGCAGCCGGCGGCCGATCGCGAATCCGCCGAACCACATGATCGCGAAGTAGCCGAGCAGCGGGAGCGCGATGCGCGCCACGTCGAGCGGCTCGGAGGTGATCTTGCGGCCCTGCAGGGCGAACAGCACGACCACGGTGAACAGCAGCCCGTACAGCGCGATCGGGGCGATCTTCGGAAGCACCTGTTGCTCGTACCACGCCTGTCCGCGGGCACGTTCGCCCAGCGTGCGGGTCAGGTAGCCGGCGACCAGCGGGATGCCGAGGAACACCGCCACCGTGCCGGCGATGGTGCCCATCGACACCGACAGGCTCTCGCTGTCCAGACCGATCCAGCCCGGTAGGACGTTGAGGTAGAAGACGCCGAGCGCGGCGTAGGCGAGCACCTGGAACACCGCGTTGAGCGCGACCAGGATCGCGGCCATCTCCCGATCGCCGTCGGCAAGGTCCGTCCAGATCAGCACCATCGCGATGCAGCGGGCCAGCCCGACCAGGATCACGCCGGTGCGGTAGGCGGGCTGGTCGGGCAGCAACGCCCAGGCCAGCGCGAACATCACTGCCGGCCCGATCATCCAGTTCAAGACCAGCGAGGCCGCCATCATCCGCCGGTCGCCGGCGATCCGGCCGACCTCGCGATAGCGGACCTTGGCCAGCACCGGATACATCATCAGCAAGAGCCCCACGGCAATCGGCAGGCTGGTGCCGTGAATCGCGACCCGATTCAATGCCGTGTTCAGATCCGGAAACACCCGGCCCAGCCCGATGCCGATCGCCATCGCCGCGCCGATCCACACCGGCAGGAACCGATCCAGCAGCGACAGCCGGGCGACCACCGCCGGCGCATGCTGCGCGGGCGGTGCGGTGTTGCCGCGGCCGCTCATCGCGGCACCACCGCGCAGGCGGCCCCGGCCTGCCCCGTTGCGATCAGCTCACCGGGCAGCGGCACGCCGGCGGCCGCGACCTCGGCCCACAGACGGGTGAACCTGTCGGCGTCGAGGCGATAATCGATCCATCGCCCGCGCCGCGTCCCGACGATCAGGCCGGCCTCACGCAGGATGCGCAGGTGATAGGAGAGCAGGTTCGCCGCCACCGTAACCCGCTCCTGCAGATCGCACACGCACCGCTGCTCATCGGACAGCACCCCCACGATGGCCAGCCGCACCGGATCAGCCAGCGCGGCCAACCCGGCCACCGCACCAAGCCCGTTTGATTCAAGAACCGTTGAATCGGCCATGTCTCCATCGTCTGACTGGCCTCGAGCGCCGGGCAGGGCCATTGGTCACCATCGGGGGACGTCACAGGTCTTGGCCCGCGCAACGAATGCCAGCAACGGCCTGGAGGTCCTTGCAGACCGCCGACTCAGGTTCGCTCTGCCGGGGCCGATAGTGGGGGTTAGACAGACCCTTTCGGCCTGCGAAGACTTGTTGGGAAGAGGACATGCCCAGATCGACCGGCAGTTCGGGTGCCGTTCCGGCAGAGGCACTGCCTGTTCCGCGGTCCGCGGTGCGGCATCTGCGCTGGTGGCGTGTGGTCGCGGCGTTGGTCCTGCTCGCCGGCGTCGCGGGTTCCCTGCTGGCCGCCCGCTCGTCCGCGGGACAGGAGGTCAGCCGCTCACATCGCGAATTCGCTGCCACGTCGACCGACGTCGCGTCCAGGTTGCAGCTGGCGCTCCAGCGAGAGGACGACCTCAACGTCAGCGTCGGCGGGTTCATCCTGGGTCGCCCGGACGCGAAGAACGCCGAGTTCCTCGGCTGGTCCGCGGATGTGCAAGCGTTCAAGCGGTATCCCGAGCTGGTCGGATTCGGCTTCACCGCGATCGTGCCCGCCGCTCAGCTGGCGGGCTTCGCCGCTCGCGCCCTGACCGATCCGGTCGGCTCGCTCGGCCCGGACGGCAGCTTCCAGGTCATGCCGCCGGGTGCGCGGCCGTTCTACTGCCTGGCCGAGCTCGGTCAGATGCGTCCAGGCTCGCCCGCGATACCGTCCGGTTACGACTTCTGCGCCGCCGATCCGAGTCTCGACTCCCGTGACTCCGGCGTCGGCAGCTACACGCCGTTGGACTTCGGCGGACACACCGTGCTGGTCATCGAGACACCCATGTACCGGGGCGGCGGCGTGCCGGCGACGCTGGCCGCACGCCGCGCGGCATTCACCGGCTGGGTCGGCATGCTGGTGTCGCCGGACGTCGCACTCGCCCAGGCGACGGCCGGGCGCCCATCGATCGCTGTCGCGATGCACTACCACGCCAGCGCATCGGACGTGACGTTCCGCAGTGGCACCATCCCGCAGCAGTCCCAGAGCCGGGTGCTGGATCTGCACAACGGCTGGACGGTCACCACTTACGGGACCGTTGCCGACGGAGGGCTGCTCAGCAGCAGCACCGCCGTCACCACCCTGTTCTCCGGTGTGGCGCTGAGCGCGTTGCTCGCGGCGCTGATCTACGTACTTGCCACCGGACGGGTGCGCGCGTATGCCCTGGTGAGCCAGAAGACCGTCGAGCTGCGCCATCAGGCGTTGCACGACACGTTGACCGAGCTGCCGAACAGGGCCCTGATCGTGGACCGCATCGAGCGGATGCTGATCCGCAGCCGACGAAGCGCGACGAGCGCGGCAGCGCTCTACGTCGACCTCGACGACTTCAAGAACGTCAACGACACCCTCGGGCACGAGGCCGGGGATCGCCTGCTGCAAGCGGTCGCGGCCCGGCTGTCTGCCACGCTGCGTGACGCCGACACCATCGGCCGCATGGGCGGGGACGAGTTCGTCGTCCTCGTCGAAGGCGCCACGCTGGACGTCGCGCCGGAGTTGGTGGCCGAACGGATCCTGGCGGTGATGCGCGAACCGTTCGACCTCGGCACCCCGGTACCCGTCGTGGTCACCACGAGCATCGGCATCGCGGTGGGGTCGTCCCACGCCTCGGCCAGCGACCTGCTGCGGGAAGCGGACATGGCGCTGTACCAGGCGAAGTCGGCGGGCCGCAACTGCTACGAGATGTTCCGACCCGAACTCGGGTCCGACACCCAGCGCCGCTACGAGCTGGAGTTCGACCTGCGCGGCGCCCTCGAAAGCCACCAGTACCGGCTGATGTACCAACCCATCTACAACCTCGACGACCTCAGCATCATCGGCGTCGAAGCGCTGCTGCGCTGGGAGCACCCCACCCGCGGAACCGTCCAACCCGACGATTTCATCCCCGTGCTGGAGGCAACCGGCCAGATCCTCGACGTCGGGCGCTGGGTCCTGCGCGAGGCATGCACGCAGATGGCAGCCTGGCGCGCGCGTGGCAGCGACCTCATCGTCTCCGTCAACGTCTCCGCGCGCCAACTCGACCACGACGTCATCGTTCAGGATGTCCGCGACGCGCTCACCGAGAGCGGCCTGGACCCCGCCGCGCTCACCATCGAAGTCACCGAAACCGCCCTCATGCGCAACGTCGACACCACCGCACGCCGCCTCGCCGAACTGAAGGCCCTCGGCATCCAAGTCGCCATCGACGACTTCGGGACCGGATACTCCAGCCTCTCCTACCTACAGCGCTTCCCCGTCGACTGCCTCAAGATCGACCGCTCCTTCACCGGCGCCATCACCCGCTCCCCCGAGTCCGACGCACTCATCCACACCCTCGTCCAACTCGGCAAGGACCTCGGCCTGAAGACACTCGCTGAAGGCGTGGAAACCACCGAGCAACTCGACCACCTCCGAGGCGAAGGCGTCAGCGAGATCCAAGGCTTCCTGCTCGCCCGCCCCTTGGACGCAGACACCGTCGAATCCCTCGTCCTCCACTACAGCGGCACACCCGGTACCCCGAATCCCGAGCTGCACCGCGCGGATCAAGCCGGCGCCTGAGCCGACGATCCGGTTCAGAACTTGTGGCGGGCAAGCCGCATTCCTCCCCGACGCGCCGGTCGACCGGACGCGTAACTGACTCGCGCTAGCTAGATTCGAACCGAACCGCGTGCGCAAGCGGGTCCGCGAGATTCGCGCTCAGTATTCGTCCGGGAGGGAGCCCCTCGGTGCCGTGGCTGTTCCTGGCCGCCGGCGTCACGCTAAGAAGGTCCGGCAACGAGGACAGGACGCGAAGGTGGCTCGCGGATTATGCGCAACCGGTGCTCGGATGTCGAAGTCCGCCGCGGGATGCGTCACGTCTGCCGCGCGTGCTCGACAGCTATCGACGCCGGTCAGTCGCTTCGCGGGCGTTGCAGGGTGAAGGTCTCGAAGGGTGCCAGTTGACCCTCCGTACCGACCACGTCGTAGTAGGTGACCTCGAGGGTGGTGGTGCCCCCGCGACGGGTGCCTGGGTCGACGGTGAACGCGGCGAAGCCGTAGGAGCGGGCAGCATCTCGCACGGCCGACCAGGGCGCGTCCTCCCGCACGTACACCGGCGCCCGCTTTCCCGTCGTCGGGTCGGGGGCGGTCACCGCAGTGATCACCCGGCACGCCGGCGGATCGAAGAACAGGCCGTTCGACGGGACGGAGGTGCCGCCGCCGCCGAGCACCATGTGCACCGTGCCCTTCGAAGTGTCGACGACGTCGGTGGCGGTGGCCGTCGGAACCGGCGTCAGAGTCGCGTTCTGCTGCTGGCCGCGGATCGGGTGCGAACGCTCGTAGTGGTGCTCGTGCCCGCACACCACGAGGTCGACGCCGTACTTGTCGAACAGCGGCACCCACTCCTGGCGGATGCCCAGATCCGCGCCGTTGAACTGGTCGGCCGTGCTGATCGCGACCTGGTGCATGCACACGACCACCCAGTCGATGTCGCGGTCCCTGCGCGCCGCGGCGAGTTCGCCCCGCAGCCAGCGCTGCTGCGCACCTCCCGAATACCCGCGGACGTAACTGTTGCCGCCGTCCTGGTAGCAGACGTCGTCGTTGGCGATGCTGATGACGCGCACCGAGCCGACGGTGAAGGAGTACCAGAGTCCGTTGGTGACGTCGGTCTGCCCGTCCTGCGGCGGCAGCGAGAAGTAGGTCTGGTAGGCCCGGTAGCCGATCGGGCCGTTGCCGAGCTCGTTCTCGTGGTTGCCCGCGGCCGGCATCCAAGGCCGGTTACGCGCGCTGCGCGAGTTGTTGTCCCAGAAGTCCGACCACGTGCGGACCCGGTCGTTGGCGAGGTTGGCGTAGCACAGGTCGCCGTTGAACAGGTGGAACAGCGGACGCACCCGCTCGACGCCGGCCGTCACGTCGGCCGCCGCGGGCGAGCCGAGGTTGTCGTTGACGTACGGCGGGTTCGCGATCGTCACGCCGGGAGGCGGCACGTAGCGCTTGCCCGTGGTCGGGGTCCCCTGGTCGCCGAAGCTGGTGAAGGTGAAGCGGGACCGCCCGCGCGGCGCGGTGCGAAACGAGCCGAAGTCGGCTTCCGCGCCGTCGTGAACCGCGCCGTAGAGGTAGCCGTGATCGGGGCTCAGGTGCGCGAGGCGGGCGTGCATGGCGAACACCGGCTGTCCGGACTTCGCGTCGACGTAGCTGGCCACCTCGGCCGCGACCGTCCGCTCGAAGCCGCCGTCGGCCGTTCCGAGCAGGACGCGCGGGCGGCGCACCGATTGCAGCGAGTGCCAGGACACGACCATCTCTCGCGACGCGTCGGCGCCGAACTGCAGATGCAGGCCGCTGATCGCCGGCGCCGCCACGGCATCGGCGGTGGGTGTGGGTGTGGGTGTGGCAGCGGCCGCGCGGGCACTCGGAGCGGTCAGCAACGGCGCTGCCGCGGCACCGACGCCGACAGCACCGGCCGCCGCAAGGAAGCCGCGGCGGGTCAGGCCGCCGCGGAAGATCGACTCATCCTCGGTAGTCATTCCCGAAGCGTGGCCGACAGCATGAACCAATATCCGGCGTAAACGGAAACATCCGCCAAAGCGGTCATGACGCCGCGGTGCGGCTCTCGCTACAACGGGGCAGGCAATCGCTACTCGTCGTCGGTTCGGTAGCCGACATTGGAGCGAGAGCCATCGCTCCGCCTCGGCGACCGTCCAGCCCTTGCGCTCGGCGTAGTCCTCGACCTGATCGCGGCCGAGCCGGCCCACGACGAAGTACTGCGACTGCGGGTGCGAGAAGTACAGCCCGCTCACCGACGCGCCGGGCCACATCGCCATGCTCTCGGTCAGCTCGATGCCGACGTTGGCCTGCACGTCGAGCAGTGTCCAGAGGCCCTGCTTCTCGGTGTGCTCCGGGCAGGCCGGGTAGCCGGGCGCGGGCCGGATGCCGACGTAGTTCTCCTTGATCAGCGCGTCGCTGTCCAGCTCCTCGTCCGGTGCGTAGCCCCAGAACTCGGTACGCACCCGCTCGTGCAGGCGCTCGGCGAACGCCTCGGCGAGCCGGTCGGCGATCGACTCCAGCAGGATGGCGCTGTAGTCGTCGAGTTCCGCCTTGAACTGCGCGATCTTGGCCTCGATGCCCAGGCCGGCGGTGACCGCGAACGCGCCGACGTAGTCGTGCAGCCCGGTGTCCTTCGGTGCGACGAAGTCGGCCAGCGACCGGTGCGGGACGCCGGGGCGGTGCTCGCCCTGCTGGCGCAGCTGGTGCAGCGTTGTCAGCGTCTCGTCGCGGGTCTCGTCCGCGTAGACCTCGATGTCGTCACCGACCGCGTTGGCCGGGAACAACCCGAAGACGCCGGACACCGTGACCCACTTCTCCGCGATGATCGCGTCGAGCATCTTCTGCCCGTCGTCCCAGAGCCGGCGCGCGGTCTCGCCGGACGTCGGGTTGTTGAGGATGTCCGGGTACTTGCCCTTCAGCTCCCACGCGTTGAAGAACGGCTGCCAGTCGATGTAGTCGCGCAACTCGGCGATCGAGTAGTCCTGGAACGTCTTGACGAACTGGGTGGGCCCGGACGGTGCGTGGTAGTCGTCGGTGTGCATGTCGCGCAGCTGCTGGGTGATCAGGTGCGGGCGTGGCGGGCGGTAGCCGCTCCAGTCGATCGGCGTGCGGTTCTCGCGCGCCGCGGCGAGCGGCAGGATGACCTTGTTGTCGGTACGCGCGGCGTGCCGCTCGCGCAGCGAGTCGTAGTCGGCCTCGAGGTCGGACAGCAACGCCGGCCGTTGTTCGTCGGACAGCAGCGCCGCGACGACCGGGACCGACCGGGACGCGTCCTTCACCCAGACGACTGGGCCGTGGTACTTCTGGTCGACCTTTACCGCGGTGTGCGCGCGTGACGTGGTGGCGCCGCCGATGAGCAGCGGGATGTCGAAGCCCTGCCGTTCCATCTCGGCGGCGAAGTTGACCATCTCGTCGAGGGACGGCGTGATCAGGCCGGATAGCCCGATGATGTCGGCGTCGTGCTCCTTCGCCGCGTCGAGGACCTTCTGGGCGGGCACCATCACACCGAGATCGACGACGTCGTAGTTGTTGCACTGCAGGACGACGCCGACGATGTTCTTGCCGATGTCGTGGACGTCGCCCTTGACCGTCGCCATGATCACCTTGCCGTTGCTGCGGCCGACGTCCTCGGGCGACTTGCCCGCCTCGATGAACGGGATGAGATAGGCGACCGCCTTCTTCATCACGCGCGCCGACTTCACCACCTGCGGCAGGAACATCTTGCCCGCGCCGAACAGGTCGCCGACGACGTTCATGCCGGCCATCAGTGGACCCTCGATCACCTCGAGCGGCTCGCCGCCGCGCGCCTCGATGATCGCCCGAAGCTCTTCGGTATCGGTCTCGGCGTAGTCGTCGATGCCCTTGACCAGCGCGTAGGTGATCCGTTCGTCGACGGGCAGCCCGCGCCACTCCTCGGTGGCGGCCTCGATCTTGCTGCCGTCGCCGGCGAAGTCACTGGCGATCTCGAGCAGCCGCTCGGTGGCGTCCGGCCGCCGGTTGAGAATGACGTCCTCGATGCGCTCACGAAGCGTCGCGTCGACCTGGTCGTAGACGACGAGCGCGCCGGCGTTGACGATGCCCATGGACATCCCCGCCGCGATCGCGTGGTAGAGGAACACCGCGTGGATCGCCTCGCGGACCGCGTTGTTGCCGCGGAACGAGAAGGACACGTTCGAGACGCCGCCGGAAACGAGCGCGCCCGGCAGGGTCTGCTTGATCCAGCGGGTGGCCTCGATGTAGTCGACGCCGTAGTTGGCGTGCTCCTCGATGCCGGTGGCCACGGCGAAGATGTTCGGGTCGAAGATGATGTCCTCGGGCGGAAACCCCACCTCGTCCACGAGGATGCGGTACGCCCGTTCGCAGATCGTCTTGCGCCGCTCGAGGTTGTCGGCCTGGCCGTCCTCGTCGAAGGCCATGACGACGACCGCCGCGCCGTACTTGCGGCACAGTGCGGCCTCGCGGCGGAACTTCTCCTCACCTTCCTTCATCGAGATCGAGTTGACGATCGGCTTGCCCTGGACACACCGCAGCCCGGCCTCGATGACCTCGAACTTCGACGAGTCGATCATCAGTGGCACCCGGCTGATGTCCGGCTCGCTCGCGATCAGCTTCACGAAGCGTTCCATCGCGGCGACGCCGTCGATCATCCCCTCGTCCATGTTGATGTCGATGATCTGCGCGCCGCTCTCGACCTGCTGGCGCGCCACCGACAGCGCGGTGTTGTAGTCGCCGTCGCGGATGAGGTTGCGGAACCGCGCCGACCCGGTGATGTTGGTGCGCTCGCCGACATTGACGAACAGCGACTCGTCGGTGATCGTCAACGGCTCGAGCCCGGCCAGCCGGCAGGCGACGGGCCGCGGCTGGGGTACACGGGGCGCCAGCCCGTCGGCCGCGGCCGCCATCGCCGCCACGTGCTCCGGTGTCGTGCCGCAGCAGCCGCCGAGGATGTTCACCAGCCCGCTCTCGGCGAACTCGTGCACGATCTCCGCGGTGTGCGCCGGCAGCTCGTCGTACTCGCCGAACGCATTCGGCAGCCCGGCGTTCGGGTAGCAGGAGATGAAGGTGTCGGCGACGCGGGCGAGCTCGGCGAGGTAGGGACGCATCTCGGCCGCGCCGAGCGCGCAGTTGAGCCCGACGAGCAGCGGCTTCGCGTGCCGCACCGAGTTCCAGAACGCCTCGGTGACCTGACCGGACAGCGTGCGCCCGGAGGCGTCGGTGATGGTGCCCGAGATCATCACCGGCCACCGCCGTCCGCGCTGCTCGAACAGCGTCTCGGCGGCGAAGATCGCGGCCTTGGCGTTGAGGGTGTCGAAGATCGTCTCGATGAGCAGGACGTCGGCGCCGCCGTCCACGAGCCCGTTCGCCTGCTCGAGGTAGGCCGCGACGAGCTCCTCGTAGCTGATATTGCGCGCGCCGGGGTCGTTGACGTCGGGCGAGATCGACGCAGTGCGGTTCGTGGGGCCGAGCGCGCCGGCGACGAAGCGTGGCTTGTCCGGGTTGGCGGCCGTCATGGCGTCGCATTCGGCACGCGCCAGCCGCGCGGACTCCCGGTTGAGCTCGTAGGCGAGGTCCTGCATGCCGTAGTCGGCGAGCGAGATCCGCTGCGCGTTGAACGTGTTGGTCTCGATGAGATCGGAGCCGGCCGCCAGGTAGGCGCGGTGGATCCCGCTGATCGCCTCGGGTTGGGTGAGGGTGAGCAGGTCATTGTTGCCCTGAACGTCGCTGGGCCAGTCGGCGAACCGCGCGCCCCGGTAATCGGCCTCGCTGAAGCCGTGCCGCTGGATCATCGTGCCCATCGCCCCGTCGAGAATCAGGATTCGCGATCGGAGCAGGGCGGCGAGGGACTCCGCGCAATCAGGGCGCAGAGACGGCGTGTCGGGCAAGTGGATTCCTCGCGGATCGATCGATGTCGGCGCTGACAGTCCAGCATACGGGCGGGCAGGTCGCGATTTGGACGGTTGGCGTCACACCGGCCGGTCGTCGAGGCCCCAAACATCCCGTCGTGATCTTGTGCGCTCCACCACGCTCAGCCGCAGTCCCGCGCACAAGATCGCTCCGAGCTCCTGATCTTGTGCGCTCCACCGCGCTCAGCCGCACTCCCGCGCACAAGATCGTCACGTCGTTGGGTTGAACTCCGGGGGCGGCGCAGCGTCGATCGCGGCAACGAGGTCGCCCATGCGCGTCCTTTCCTGACCGGGTGGAGACGCCCTAGACCCGCGGCGCGTCGGTCGGCTGGGCTGCGCGACACCGGCGCGGTCGTAGGGTGGAGAGATGGACGAGCGCCAGCCCACGGGTTCCTCCGAAGCCGGCGACTGGCCCCGGCTGGTCGATCCCGTCCTCGTCGCGGCGTTCGAGGGATGGAACGACGCCGGGGACGCCGCGAGCGGGGCGGTGGAACACCTCGAGCTGGTCTGGGACGCGCAACCGCTCACCGAACTCGACCCGGACGACTACTACGACTTCCAGGTGAACCGGCCGGCGGTGTCGCTCGTCGACGGGATCTCGCGGCGCGTCACCTGGCCGACGACCCGCTTCTCCTACTGCCGCCCGCCGGGTGCGGAGTTCGACCTCGTCCTCGTGCACGGCATCGAGCCGAACATGCGCTGGCGCACCTTCTGTGCCGAACTGCTCGGCGTGATCCGCGAACTCGACGTCCGCACGGTCGTGACGCTCGGGGCCTTGCTGTCGGACTCGCCGCACACCCGGCCCACCCAGGTGACAGGCACCGCCTACGACCAGGAGTCGGCCACCCGGTTCGGCCTCGAGCGGTCCCGGTACGAGGGCCCCACAGGGATCGTCGGCGTTCTCCAGGACGCCTGCGTGGCCACCGGCATCCCGGCGATCTCGTTCTGGGCAGGCGTGCCCCACTACGTGTCGCAACCACCGAACCCAAAGGCCACCCTCGCGCTGCTGCACGGGGTCGAGGAGGTGCTCGACATCCCGATCCCGCTCGCCGAGTTGCCGCAGCAGTCCGACGAGTGGCAGAAGCTCGTCGACGAGATGGCGGCCGAGGACGACGAGGTCATCGAATACATCCGCAACCTCGAACAGCGCGACGACGAAATCGATCGCACCGAGATGCACGAGGCGTCCGGGGACGCGATTGCGCGCGAGTTCGAGCGCTACCTGCGCCGGCGCGACCGCGGCGGCGGTCACGCCGGCGGCGGTCACGCGGGCGGCACGTCGCGCGGCTGAGCCGGGCCGCTACCGGTCTTCGAAGCCGTCCTCGGGCGGCGGCGGGGCCGTCCGTGCGTAGGTCGGTTCGGTGTAGCCGGTGGTGGGGTAGGACGGCTCCCTGGGCCCCATGACGGGCTGGTCGAGCGGCATGCGCTCGGTGTCGGTGTCGTCGTGGCGTCCGTGCCGACCGACATCGAGCAGCTCACGCCGGTAGGCGGCTGCCTCGTCCTCGGCCTGCTCCTCGGCAATGCGCCGCTCGGCGGCGCGCAGGTCGCGCAGGCTGAGCACCGAGAGCCGACCCAGTGCGAGCCCGGCGAGCAGGACGATCAGGGCTCCCACGCCGTAGAACAGCAGCAACGACTCGAGCGCCTGCATTTGGACGCTCGACGCCGGATCGGGGGTGCCGAGGTCGATGTTCACCGCGGTGTCGGCCAGCGGCGGGCCGACGATCAACCAGCCCCCTCCGATGGCGGCCAGCCAGCCACCGAGGCTGGTGATCACCCGGCTCGTGCTGGCGATCAGCAGCACACCGCCGACGATCACCACGCCACCGGGCAGGACCTCGAGCCACCCGCGGGCCGCCGTCCAGTACCAGTCGTCGTCGGGTGCCGGCGTGTAGGCGAGGTCGAAGTACGGGCCGATCATCGGGGCCAGCGCCGCCCACGCACCGAGGAGGACCAGCAGGGCTCCGCCTATCGCGCCACGGGTGCGGGGCACCCGGTACCGGCTCACCTGGACGCTCGTGCTCATATCTGTGCTCATGCCGGAATTATGCCCACTTTCCGGCGATGAGCACCCCGGACCACTTTGTGGGGGTTTCAGCGGTAGTCGTGTCAGAGCGCGACGCCGAGCAGCGCGTCGGCCAGCCGGCGGACGAGACCGGGCGCATCCGTATCCCCTCCGGTCCCTGGTGCTTCGAGAGCACCTGCGGCCCACCCGTCCAGCGCGGCGATCGCCGAGACCGTGTCGAGGTCGTCGCTCAGTGCACGGCGCACCTCGGCGAGGACGGGACCCGCCGGCGGCCCCGTCCTCAGCGCGACGGCGGCCCGCCAGCGCGCCAGCCGGGCTTCGGCAGCCGGCAGCCGCCCGCCCGTCCACTCCCGGTCGGCGCGGTAGTGCCCATCGAGGAGCGCGAGCCGCACGGCCATCGAGTCGACGCCCGCGGCTCGCAGCTTCGACACGAGGACGAGGTTGCCGCGCGACTTGCTCATCTTCTCGCCGTCGAGCCCGATCATCCCGGCGTGCACGTAGGACCGGGCGAACGGCGCCGACCCGGTCAGCGCCTCGGCGTGCGCCGCGGAGTGTTCGTGGTGCGGGAAGACCAGGTCCGAGCCGCCACCCTGGACGTCGAAGTCCATCCCCAGGCGGTTGAGCGCGATGACGCTGCACTCGATGTGCCACCCGGGCCGCCCGGCGCCGAGCGGCGTGTCCCAGAACGGCTCGCCGTAGCGCCGCCCCCGCCAGAGCAGCGAATCCAGCGGGTCCCGCTTCCCCGGCCGTTGCGGGTCGCCGCCGCGCTCGCCGAACAGCTCGAGCATCGTCGCGCGGTCGTAGTTGGACTCGCTGCCGAAGGCGGGTGCTGCGTCCACCGGGAAGTAGATGTCGTCATCGACCCGATAGGCCTTGCCGCCGTCGAGCAGCCGCTCGATCGCCTCGGTGATCTCGGGGATCGCCTCGACCGCCCCGATGTAGTCGTCCGGCGGAAGCACCCGCAGCGCAGTCATGTCCTCGCGGTAGAGCTGGAGCTCGCGCTCGGCGAGGCTCATCCAGTTCTCGCCGACGTGCGCCGCGCGCTCGAGCAGCGGGTCGTCGACGTCGGTCACGTTCTGGACGTAGTGCACCCGATGCCCGGCGTCGCGCCACATGCGCTGGACGAGGTCGAAGGCGAGGTAGGTCGCAGCGTGGC
The DNA here is from genome assembly GCA_963797455.1 of uncultured Actinomycetota bacterium. Classification (GTDB taxonomy): domain Bacteria; phylum Actinomycetota; class Actinomycetes; order Mycobacteriales; family Jatrophihabitantaceae; genus Jatrophihabitans. Next base: position 328,356 of record CAWCPK010000008.1, read on the forward strand.
CCAGGTGCGTGGCGTCATAGGGGGTGATCCCGCAGACGTATATGCGGGCGGTGTGGTCGGGCGCGGTCTCGCGCAGCAACTGGCTGGCGGTGTCGAACAGGCGCAGCGGCACACCCTTGCCAGGCAGCTTCGGAATCGCACACGATGGCCACGCGTCCACGGCGGACACGCTATCGGGCAGCCGCTGCGGTCTAGATGGGCGGCCAGGGGACGGGCGGCCAGTCACCGTCCGGTTCCGGGTGCCGGCCGCTGGCCAGCAGCGCAGCCACGCGGGACTTCGTCCGCGTCACCTCGCGGCGGGTGAGCAGCTCCCCCAGCCGCTCCCCCAGCGCGCCGTCGAGTTCCCTGCGCACTGCGTCGAGCGCCTCGCGCATCTCGGCGGGCAGCCGCGCCCCGGCCCATTGCCACAGCACGGTGCGCAGCTTGTCGTGGACGTTGAAGGTGACGCCATGGTCGATGCCGTACACGTGACGGTCGACGCCGTCGTACGGGTGGCCGCCGGCTACCGGCAGCAGGTGCCCGCCCTTACGGTCGGCGTTGTTGATCACCGCGTCGAGGACGGCGATCTGGCGCAGCCGCTCGACGTCGCGGCGGCGCATGAACCGGGTGATCTCGACGGAGTCGTCGGCGTCCACCCACAGCTGCACCATGCCCGGGCCGGCCGGGCCGTCGCGCAGGACGGTGGGGGGCACGACGGGCCAGCCCATCGCCACCGCGACCTCGTACGCGGCCACCTCGCGTTCGGCGAGCGTGCCGTCCGGGAAGTCCCACAGCGGTCGCTCGCCGGCGATCGGCTTGTAGACGCAGGCGGCAGTGTGCCCCTCGCAGGTGACCGCGCAGTAGAACGTCGCGTTCGACGCGTCGACGAGCCGGCCCTCGATCGACAGCTCGCCGTCCCGCAGCAACGCGAGGGCCTCGGCCACGCTGATCCCCGGCCCGCCGTCGACCGCCAGCTCCAGCGGCGGGGTGAGTTCGTCGGGCGTCACAGGCGTATGGGGTCGAGGGTGGTCATTGTTGAAGCGAGATGCCGCGGTGGTAGCCGTTGAGCCGGGCGCACACGTGGCCCGCGGGGTCGAGCGGCTGGCCGCACAGCGGGCACGGGGGCCGGCCGCCGGTCACCAGCTTGCGGGCCCGGTCGACGAACGAGCGCGCGGCGCGCGGGTCGATGAGCACCCGCAGCGCGTCCGGCCCGTCGTCGACGTCCTCCAGGAGCGTCTCCTCCGCCTCGGCGATCGTCTCGACCGGCGCCTGTGCCTCGATCACGACCAGCCCGATGTCGCCGTCCCACTTCAGCCCCATCGCGGCGACCCGGAACTCCTCGTCGACGGGCTGCTCGAGGGCGTCGTTGTCGGCAGCGGCGGCCGGCAGCGCAGTGCCGGTGCGCGCGACGATCTCGTCGAGCAGCTGCTCGAGGCGATCGGCGAGGATGACGACCTGCTGCTTCTCGAGAGCGACAGACACGATCCGCTGGCCGTCGACGGCCTGCAGGTAGAAGGTCCGGTCGCCGGGCGTGCCGACCGTGCCGGCGACGAATCGGCTCGGCCGTTCGAACAGGAAGAGCTGTCGCATGATGCTTCGAGAATAGTCAATCCGTGCCGCGTCAGACGCTGCCACCGCCGGACCCGCCGCCGACCGTCGCGTCGTCGCCGGACGCTTTGCTGCGCCGGCGTTTGGGCGGGGCGAATCCCGCCAGGTCGCCGCCGACGTCGTTCACTCGAATCACGTACGGACGGGTCTTGGTGTAGCGGATCACCGACACCGACCCAGGGTCCGGGACGATGCGCTGGTACTGGTCGAGGTGCAGCCCGAGCGCGTCGGCGAGGACGGCCTTGATGATGTCGCCGTGCGTGCACGCGACCCAGACGGCGTCGCCCAGCCGGTCGTCCCAGTCACGTACGGCCGCCACCGCGCGGGTCGCCATCTCGGCCAGCCCCTCGCCGCCCGGGAAGCGAACCGCGGACGGCTGGGCCTGGACGACCTTCCACAGCGGGTCCTTCATGAGGTCCTTGATCGCCTTGCCGGTCCACTCACCGTAGCCGCATTCGATCAGCCGGTCGTCGACGTGCCACGCGGGCTCGTTGGGCTGTGCGGCGCGGATCGCCTGCGCGGTCTCGGCGCAGCGCTCGAGCGGGCTGGTGACCACCGCGGCCAGCGGCAGCGCCGCCATCCGCTCCGCCACCGCCGCGGCCTGCTTCTGACCGCGCTCGTCGAGATGGACGCCCGGCGTCCGGCCGGCCAGCACCGGCCCGGTCATCGCGGTGAGCCCGTGCCGGACCAGCAGCACGGTACTCATTTCGTGGCGTGCAGGACGCCGGTGGAGAGCAGCACGATGAGAAGCACGCCGAGGGCCAGCCGGTAGTAGATGAAGACGAACGTCGAGTGGCTTGTCAGCCACCGCATCAACCAGTGGATCGACGCCAGGCCGACGACGAACGCGAAGACGACGGCGACACCGATCAGCCCGGCTCCCGGCGAGTTCTCCTTGCCCGTGGTGACCGCCTCGTACGCGCCGGACAGGACCACGGCAGGTATGGACAGCAGGAACGAGAACCGGGCGGCTGCCTCCCGGTCGAGTCCCCTGAACAGCCCGGCAGTGATCGTCGTGCCGGAGCGCGAGGCCCCGGGGATCAGCGCCAGGGCCTGCGCGGTGCCGACCACGACCGCGTCGGTCGTGTTGATCTGTTCCTCCTCGCGGTCGCGCCGGCCGACCTGCTCCGCCGCGTACAGCAGCCCGGCCAGCGCGATCAACGTCGTGGCGATCAGCCAGAGGTTGCGGGCCCCGGTCTCGATCTGGTGACTGAATATCAGGCCGAACACACCGACCGGGATCGTGGCGAGGATCAGGTACCAGCCGAGCTTGTACTCGAGCGTGCCGCGCACACTGCGGTCGTAGAGCCCGCGGAACCACGCGACCGTCACGTGCAGCAACTCGCGCCAGAAGTAGAGGACGATCGCGAGCGTCGTCCCCAACTGCACCACGGCCGTGAAAGGGGCGCCCGGATCGTTCGTGGTGCCGTGGTAGAAGTGCCAGCCAAACAACGCCGGGATGATCCGGATGTGCGCGGTGGACGAGATCGGCAGGAACTCGGTGAGTCCCTGCACGATCCCGAGGACGACGGCCTGCAGAAGAGTCATTCGCCGACACCCGATTTGTCGAGGGCGTCGGCGGCGGCGCGCAGGACGTCGATCCGCTCCTCGGTCGAGTCGCCGTAGGGCATGAGCGAGGCAGTGGTGACGCCCGCTTCGGCATAGGCCTGCATCCGGTCGGCGATTCGCTCCACCGGGCCGAGCAGGGACGTGCGGTCGACGAACTCCAACGGAACTGCGGCCGCGGCGCCCTGGGCGTCGTGCGCCAGGTAGCGGTCCTGCACCGTCCCGGCCGCCGCCCCATAGCCCATGCGCACGGCCAGCGCGTTGTAGAAGTTCTGCTCGCGGCTGCCCATCCCGCCGACGTACAGGGCGGCGTACGGCCGAATGGGCGCGGCACACCGCTCGAGGTCGTCGCCGATCGCGACCGGGACGGTGGCCGAGACGTCGAAGCCGGAGAGGTCCTTGCCGACCTTGGCGCGTCCGGCGCGGACTCGGTCGAGGTGCTCGCTCGCGTGCTCGGGAGCGAAGAACACCGGCTGCCAGCCGTCAGCGAGCTCACCGGCGAGCTCGAGGTTCTTCGGGCCGATCGCGGCCAGGTAGATAGGCAGCTGCTCGCGCACCGGGTGCAGCATGAGGTGCAGCGCCTTGCCCGGCCCGTCCGGCAGGGGCAGCTGATAGGTGCTTCCGTCGTAGCGCACCCGCTCACGGGACAGCGCGAGCCGCACGATGTCGACGTACTCGCGGGTCCGGGCCAGCGGCTTCGCGAATCGGACACCGTGCCAGCCTTCGGACACCTGCGGACCGGAGACGCCGAGGCCCAGGCGGAACCGGCCGCCGGAGAGAGTGTCCAAGGTGGCGGCCGTCATCGCGGTCATCGTGGGTGTGCGGGCCGGGATCTGCAGGACCGCGCTGCCCAGGTCGATGGTGGAGGTCTTCGCGGCCAGGTAGCCGAGCACGCTCACGGCGTCCGACCCGTAGGCCTCGGCGGCCCAGACCACCGAGAAGCCGAGCCGCTCCGCCTCGCGGACCAGGGCGAGGCCATCGACGCCGCTGCCGCCCATCCCCCAGTAGCCGATATTGAGTCCGAGACGCACGATCAGGCCTCGCTTCGCTCGGTTGATCGGCAGAGCCTGAACCCATGGTTCGCTCCGCAAGCGTCGCTCACGCCGCAACCTTAGCGAGCGCCTCCCGACGCCCTGTCGCGCCGAGCCGGTACGTTTCGGACCGTGAAACAGCGCACTGTGGGGCGAAGCGGCCTGAAGGTCTCGCACCTGGGACTGGGAACGATGACCTGGGGCGTCGAGACCGACGCGGACGAGGCCGCCGCGCAGCTCGTCGCGTTCCACGATGCCGGCGGCACGCTCGTCGACACCGCGGCGTCCTACGGGTACGGCGAGGCCGAGTCCATCCTCGGGCACCTGGTGGCCGATGTCGTGCCGCGCGTGGATCTGATCATCGCCAGCAAGGCAGGGATCACCCGCACCCCCGAGGAGCGGACGGTCGACGCGTCCAGGGGCGCGCTGCTGCGCCGGCTCGACGAGTCGCTGCGCAAGCTCGGCACCGACTACCTCGACCTGTGGTACGTCCACTACGTCGACGACACCGTCCCGTTCGACGAGACGCTCGCCGCCCTCGACTACGCGGTGACCTCCGGCCGGGCGCGCTACGTGGGGGTGTCGAACTACTGCGGCTGGCGGATCGCGCGCGCCGCCACGTGGCAGCGCGCCGTGCCGGGCCGGGCGCCGATCGTGGCGAATCAGGTCCGGTACTCGCTGGTCGATCGCGGCATCGAGCGCGAGGTGGTCCCGGCCTGCGCCGAGCTGGGCGTCGGCATCTTCCCGTGGTCGCCGCTCGGCGGCGGCGTGCTCACCGGCAAGTACCGCGCCGGCATCCCGTCCGACTCTCGTGCCGCGGCCCCCAACCGCGCGACGCTCGTCGCTCCCGACGCCGGGACCGGCATCGTCGAGGCCGTCGCGACCGCGGCCGAGGGGCTGGCCACCTCGCCGGTGGCGGTCGCCCTGGCCTGGCTGCGCGATCGGCCCGGCGTGGCGGCACCGATCCTCGGCGCCCGGACGCTCGGCCAGCTCACCGGGGCGCTGGCCAGCGAGGCGCTCGATCTGCCGCACGAGATCCGCGACGCGCTGGACGACGTGTCCGCCCCGTCCGTCGGCTACCCGGAGGACGTGCGCTGAGCGAGGAAGCCGACCCGATCTTCGCGGCATTCTGCGCCGCCGGCCTGTGGCCGGGCCTGGGCCGGACGCTCGCCGCGGCGCTCGACGACGCCGGCATCCGAGGCCCGGAGGACGTCACCTCAAGGGCGCTCGCACAGCTGCCCAAGGTCGGCGCGCAGCGCGCCGGCCGGCTGCTGTCTGCGTGGATCGCGGCCGGGCCGGCGTACGAGGTCGCGTCGCTGATCGTCCCGGCCGGCCTGGACGCGCGGGTCGCCGGCCGGGTCGCGGACCTGCTCGGTCCGCCGGCGCCGCGGCTGTTGCGCGACGACCCGTGGCAGCTGCTCGCGGTGCCCGGCGTGTCACCGGCCGAGGCCGACCGGGTGGCCCGCGCCGCGCTGCCCGGCGTCAGTCGTGACGACCCGCGCCGGGCCCGCGCACTGGTCGGCTGGGTGCTCGCCCGGCACGCCCGTGACGGGCACACGGTCTCGCCACGGGCCGCGGTCGCGCAATCGCTGGTCGAGTTCGGCGCGGGCGACCCTGCCGCGGCGATCACCGCTGCCGTCGATTCGGCGGCGGTGCTCGAAGCGGACGGCGAGCTGGTCGGGCTGGCGCGCTACGCGGAGGCTGAGGACGGCATCGCGCAGGGCGTCGCCCGGCTGATCGCCACCGCCGAGCCGATCAAGGTGCCCAAGCGCAAGACCGCAGCACTGGACGAGGCGCAGCAGGAGGCAGTGGCCGCCGCGTTGCGCGGCGGCGTCACCGTCCTCACCGGCGGGCCGGGCACCGGCAAGAGCCGAACGGTCGCCACGCTGGTGACCCTTGCCGAGGCGGCCGGGCGATCGGTCGCGCTCGCCGCGCCGACCGGCCGGGCCGCCAAGCGACTCGAAGAGCTGTGCGACTCCCCCGCGTCGACCTTGCACCGGCTGCTCGGCGCGCAACCGCGCCAGTCGGGCGACGGCGTGCGCTTCGACGGCGGCTTCGCGCGCAACGAGGATTGGCCGCTGGATCACGACGTCGTGGTCGTCGACGAGGCGTCCATGCTCGACGTCGAACTCGCCGACGCGCTGTTGTCGGCGTGCGCGGACCGCACCCACCTCGTCTTCGTCGGAGACGCGGCGCAGCTGCCGTCGATCGGACCGGGCCGGGTGCTCGGCGACCTCATCGACTCGGGCACCGTGCCGGTCACCGAGCTGACGACGCTGTACCGGCAGGCCGAGGGCGGGACGATCGCGCGGCTGGCCATCGCGGTCCGCGGGGGCGAGCTGTCCACGGTGGACGACCCGACCCGCGAGGTGGTGATCGTGCCGACCCGCGGCTCGGCCGAGGCGGCACACCGGGTCGTCCAGCTCGTCACCGACTCGATCCCGCGGGCACTCGGCATCCCGGCCGAGCAGGTGCAGGTCGTCACGCCCGTCCATCGGGGGCCGGCCGGCACGCAGGAGCTGAACAAGGCGCTCAAGGCCCGGCTCAACCCGGGCACGGGCAAGCGGCGCTTCGACCCGGGCGACCGGGTCGTGGCGACCGCGAACCACCTCGAGGCGGAACCGTTCGGCTACGCGAACGGCGAGGTGGGCGGGGTGGACGACGTCGATAGCGACGGCACGGTGACCGTCGAGTTCGCGTCCGGGCCGGCCGAGGTGAAGGGCAAGGCGCTCGCCGACCTGCTGCACGGCTGGGCGATCACCGTGCACCGCGCGCAGGGCTCGGAGTTCCCCGCGGTCGTCGTCGTGCTGCCGCCGGAGGCCGGTGGGCTGATGTCGCGGCCACTGGTCTACACCGCGCTGACCCGGGCGCAGCGGCACCTGTCGATCGTGCATGCGGCAGGGCCGGCCGTGGCGCGGGCAGTGCGCCAGGTCGGCGCGCTACCGCGCCGCACCCGCCTCATGCCCCTGCTGCGCGAGTACCTCCCCGACTAGCCGCCCACCGCATCGAGTGGGCCACGGGGACCCGAGTGGGCCGGCCCAACGGGCCACTCGGGTCCTAACTGGCCACTCGACGCGAGGTACCGGCCGCGGCGCCGGGCGCCTTCCGTCCGCTCCTTCTTCAGCTCCGCGAAGTGCGCGAGGAAGTCCACCTGGATGGTGTGCCGCTTCGATTTCACGTACCGCTTCCGCAACGCCCGGTGGTAGTCGTCGATCTCGCGGCGCATGTCGGTGTCCGGGGGCAGTGTCGCGCGCCCGTCGAGCAGGTCGGCGACCCACTCCGACTGCGCCTCGGCCAGCGGCATGATCGCGCCGAGCGGCTGGACGAGCCCGATGAAGTACAGCCCCGGGTGCTCGGGGTCGACCACCCGATGGAACAGCGAGATCTCGTTGTCGTGCGCCTCGACCAGCGCCGGATCGAGGAACGGAAAGGTGATCTTGTAGCCGGTGCAGTAGACGATGACGTCGATCCGCTCCGCCGTACCGTCCACGAAATGGACGGTGTCACCGTCGATCCGCTCGATGTTCGGCTTCACGGTGATGTCGCCGTGCCCGAGCCGCACGAGCAGGTCGTCGGAGATCGTCGGGTGCGCCGTGCCGATCTTGTGGTCCGGCTTCGGCAGCCCGTACTTCGTCACGTCCCCGCGCGCGACCCGCATGGTCAGCCCGAACAGCGCCCGCTGCAGCGGCCCGTAGCCGATCCGGGCCAGCGGCGACGTCGTGAGGTGATCGGTCGGGATGCCGAAGAGGTACTTCGGGACGACGTGCGCGCCGCGGCGCATTGCGAGGAACGTCCGATCGGCCACCTTGCAGGTCTCGACGGCGATGTCGCACGCCGAGTTGCCGATGCCCAGGACGAGCACCCGCTTGCCCGCGTAGCCCTCGAAGGTCTTGTAGGTGTGCGAGTGGGTCTGCACGCCGGTGAAGGTGTCCGCGCCGGGGAACGCGGGCTCGGGCCAGCGCGCGTCCCAGTGGTGGCCGTTCGCGACGAGGACGGCACCGTAGCGGCGGGTCGTGCTGCGAGTGGCGCCGCGCCGGCGGACCGTGACGTCCCACCCGCTGTCCGCGGCCGGGACGACGGACACCACCTCGGTGGTGAACTGAATGCGATCGCGGAATCCGAAGTGGTCGACGAAGCGGTCGAAGTACTGCGCGATCTGCGCGTGGTTCGGGTAGGTGGGGTAGTCATGGTGCATCGGGAACGAGCGGTACTCCATGATCTCGCGCGAGGTGTTGATGTGCAGCGACCGGTACGCCGACGACATCCCGTTGTCGTTCAGATACCGCCAGTTGCCGCCCACTTCGGAGCCCGCCTCGAAGCAGTCGAACTCGATGCCGCGCCCCTGCAACACCTGGCACGCCGCGATGCCCGATGAGCCGGCGCCGATGATGCACACTTTCGCCGTCACGAACGAACTCCTCTTGCACAGATGTGACCAGGTGGTCATAGTGACTATGACATCTGCCGGGAGGACACGCAAATGCCCCACCCCACCTGGGACAACCTCGACGCCGATCGGCGCGATCGGGTGCTGCACGCCGCGATGGCCGAGTTCGGCCGGCACGGGTATTCCGGCGGCAGCCTGAACGTGATCGCCCGCGAGGCCGGGGTCGCCAAGGGGTCGCTGTTCCAGTACTTCGACGACAAGTCGGACTTGTTCGCGCACGTCGCCGAGCAGGCCTCCTTGCGGGTGTACGACGCGATGCTCCCGGCGCTGCGGGAGCCGGCGCCCGGTCAGTCGTTCGTGGAGCACTTCGCCGAGCTGGTGGACATCTGGATCGGCTACATGGCCGAACACCCGCTCGAACGCGGCGTCACCGCGGCGACCACGATGGAACTCGATCCGCAGGTCCGCCGGGCGATCCGCGAGCCGGTGCATCGGCTCTACGCCAAGGGACTGCGTCCCCTGCTGCAGGCGGCGGTCGACGCCGGCGAGTTCCGGGCCGACGCCGATCTCGACGCGCTGCTGTCGCTGCTCGTCCTCGTCCTTCCGCACCTCGCCCTCGCGCCGTTCGAACCCGGGCTGGACGCAGCGCTCGAACTGCACGGCACCCGAGGGGCGACGCGCTCGCGTCAGGCCCGCCGGCTCGTGGTGACCCTGCTCGCCGGCGTCACATCGAGATGAGATTCCGGGGGTGTGCGGGGCTGCGCTGGTGAAGGCGCCGAGATGGGCGTTCAATGGCCCTGATGACGGAAGGCGCCGATCCCGACTGGGAGTACGCGCCGCTGCGGATCCCGGCCGAGGTGAGCCGAGGGATCGCAGCGGCGCGGCTGACGTTGCACGCCGAGTTCGGGGACTGGGAACTGGCCAGGGTCGTCCGCTACGTCGACGGCAGCCGCCGGGTCACGCTACGCCGCAAGCGCCGGTCGAGCGCGGTGCCGCTGCCCGGCCTGTCGACCTGATCAGCGACCCTTCACGGACGGGGCGAAAGTACGACCCGCGCCGCGTGGAGCCGCTCGTAATCCGGACGGCTGCGCTGCGCGGCATCGAGGGCGGCCCCGTGCAGTTCGACGTCGCGCGGTCGGTAGGGCTCGAACCCCGTCGAGGCGAGGACCGCCTGGTACCAGTAGGGCGCCCACACGCCGTCAGACGCGCGCGGTCCGGCCGGCCAGCGCAGCATCGCCTCGGTGAAGTCGACATCGACGTAGGCGCACAGCCAGCGCAGGTACCCCTCGGGATTGCGCAGGAAGTCCGCCGCGTCGATCACGGGCGGCGCGCCGGCCAACTGGTCGTAGAGCTCGGCTTGCTGCACCAGCCCGATGTCCTCGGCGACGACGTCCGCCCTCGACCGCACGTAGGACGCCACCACCTCGGCCGGATCGCGGATCAGCAGGACGTTGGTCAGCCCGCCGATCCAGTCGCGCGGCAGCTGCGGGATGAGGTGATGGGTCATGTGCTTCTGGTAGTAGACCCCGTCGACCGGGGCGGTGAGCTCGGCGACCACCGCCTGCCAGGACGTCTCCCCGGCCTCGATCACCTCGTCGCGGCGCGGGATGATTCAACCCCGTCTCGGCGAGGTAGTACGCGTACAGCGGCTCGTCCACGACGCGGCAGTCGGGCCGGTTCTCCCACGATCGCATCAGCGCGGTGGAGATGTTTCGCGGGCCGGACCACACGGCCAGCCGGACGCCGGAGCTCATGGCGCGCGACGGCCGGCGACGTCGGCACGCACCAGCTCGCGATACAGCGACTGCAGCCGCTCCACCATCGGCCCGCGCTCACCCGTGCCGATGCGCCGCCCGTCCACGGTGTGCACGTGCACCAACCCGGCGAACGTGCCGGTCACGAACGCCTCGTCGGCGCTGTAGACCTCGGTGAGGCTGAAGTTGCGCTCGCGCGCGGGAATGCCCGCCTCCGAACACAGCCGCAGCACGTTCGACCGGGTGATGCCGCCCAGGCAGTAGTCGCCCGTCGACGTCCACACCTCCCCCTTGCGCGCGACGAAGAAGTGCGTCGAGTTGCACGTGGCGACGAAGCCGTGCGGATCGAGCATCAGCGCCTCGTCCGCGCCGGCCGTGTAGGCCTGGATGCAGGCGGTGATGTCGTTCAGCTTGCTGTGCGCGTTGAGCTTCGGATCCAGGGTGTCCGGGGCCGCGCGCCGGACGTGGACGGTGAACAGCGACAGCCCGCGCTCGGTGGTCGACGGCAGCGGGTCCTTGTACTCGGCGATGATCACCACGGTGGCCGGCCCGGCCGACATCCGCGGATCCTGGTACGGCGTCGACTTCGGCCCGCGGGTGACCATCAGCCGGATGTGTATGCCGTCGCCGGTCATGCCGTTCGCCGCGAGAGTGCGGTACAGCTGGCCGGTGAGCTCCTCGCGGGTGAGCCCGATCTCCAGCGCGATCGCGGCGGCGCCCTCCCAGAGGCGGTCGAGGTGCTGCTCTAGGAAGGCCGGGTGTCCGTTGGCGACTCGCAGCCCCTCCCACACCCCGTCGCCGAGGACGAAGCCGGCGTCGAAGACGCTCACGACGGCCTGCGCCCGCGGCACCACGGAGCCGTTGACGCTGATCAGGATGTCGGCGTTGCGGGGATCGTCGACGTAGTCGTGAGCCCCGTGGGCTGTGCTCATGGCGCGATCATCGCAGCCGGCCTGTGATCAGCCGGCGTACAGCGCGCGGACAGTGTCGATCGTGTCGGCTTCCTCGGCCCGCTTGTCGTCGCGGTAGCGGACGACCCGCGCGAACCGCAGCGCCATGCCGCCGGGGTAGCGCGTCGAGTCCTGGATCCCGTCGAAGGCGATCTCGACGACCTGTTCAGGCCGGACGCGCACGACGTAGCCGTCGGTCGGTCCGTCGGCGAGTTCGAGGAAGCGCTGCGTCTGCCACTCGAGCATCGCGTCCGTCATGCCCTTGAAGGTCTTGCCCAGCATCACGAAGCCGCCGGACTCGGGATCGCGCGCGCCCAGGTGGATGTTGGACAGCTTGCCGGTGCGCCGCCCGGAGCCCCATTCGATCGCCAGGACCACGAGGTCAAGGGTGTGCACCGGTTTGACCTTCAGCCAGCCCGCGCCCCGACGTCCCGCCTCGTACGGTGCGCTGAGCGACTTCGCCATGACGCCCTCGTGCCCGGCGTCGAGCGTCAATTGCAGGAACCGCTCGGCCGCCGCGACGTCGGAGGTGACGAGCCGGTCGACCCGCTGGTCGGACGGGACGATCTCGGCGAGGACGGCTGCTCGCTGCTCGCCCGGCGCGTCCAGCAGATCGGTGCCGTCGCAGTGCAGCACGTCGAAGTAGAACACCGAGAGCTGCTGCGCGGCGCGGGCGGCAGCGATGTCGGCAGTGCGGCCGAAGCGCGACGCGGTGACCTGGAACTTGTGCGGGCGGCCGTCGGCGCGCAGCGCGATGGCCTCGCCGTCGGCGATCAGCGTCGTGACCGGCAACGCCAGCGTGGCCGCGACGACCTCCGGCAGCCGGGCGGTGACGTCGTCCAGGCTGCGGGTGTAGATGGAGACGTCGTCACCCGAACGGTGGATCTGCACCCGCGCGCCGTCCAGCTTCGCCTCGAACACCGCCTCGCCGCCGAGCCGCTCGAGCGCGTCCGCGACGCTGGTCGCCGTCTGGGCGAGCATCGGGCCGACCGGGACGGCCGACCTCGAGCCGGAACTCCCCGAGCGCGGCGGCGCCTCGGGCCAGCGCCGCGGCGGCGACGGCGGGCAGGTCGCCACCGAGCATCGCCGCGCGCCGCACGTCCGGCGCCGGGACCTCGGCGGCCCGCGCGACGGCGTCGGCCATCACGCCGATCAGCGCGCCCTGCCGTAGGTCGCCGCCGAGCAGCCGTCGCAGGAAGGTCTGCTCGGCGTCCGTGGCCGCACCGAACAGCGCCGCGAGCAGAGCAGTGCGCCGCGCCTGCGAGCCGGCTCCGGACGTGGCGCCGATCTCGGTGAACGACGCATCGACCTGGGCAACAGTCAGCGACGCATCCTCGGCCGGCGACGGCAGGGTGCGCAGGGCCGCCCAGCCCACCCCGATCTGGCGTTGCGGCAGTTCGCCGGACAGCCACGACACGACGATCGCCACGTCGGCCGGGCCGGCTGCCTCGAGCACGGCGGCCAGCCGGGCGATCTTGGCCAGCCGCGACGAGGTGGTGCCGACCTCGGCGGACGCGGCGGCGACGTCGGCGAGCAGCACGGGCCCAAGCGTCGCACGCGACCCTGACGTCGTAGCCTGGCCCGCATGCCCATGAACGTGATCCATCGGCGGCTCTGCGACTCGAAGAGGTGGGGACGCGCCGTCGAGCAGTCGATCGTGCCGTGGACGCTGGACGGCCTCGACCTGGGGACCGACGTCCTCGAGATCGGTCCCGGGTTCGCCGCGACGACCCGCGCACTCGCCGAACGGCCGGGGGCGCTGACCGCGCTGGAGATCGACGAGGACTCGGCGCACCGGCTCGCCGCCGAGTTCGGCGACACCGTGCGGGTCGTCGAGGGCGACGGCACGGCGATGCCGTTCCCGGACGGCAGCTACTCCGCCGTCGTGTGCTTCACGATGCTCCATCACGTGCCCTCGCCGGAGCTGCAGGACCGGCTGTTCGCCGATGCGGTGCGGGTGCTCCGTCCCGGCGGAGTGTTCGCCGGCAGCGACTCGCAGCCGTCGCTCGTCATGACCCTCATCCACCTCGGCGACACGCTCGTGCCGGTGCCGCCGGACACCCTCGCCGGGCGGCTGCGCGCCGCCGGGTCGGCCGACGTGGAGGTCACCGCGCGGCCCGGGCGCGTCCGGTTCCGCGGGGTCAAGCCGGGTTAGCAGTTGGTCAGCAGCCGGTCGAGCACCCGGACCCCGAACCTGAGCCCGTCGATCGGGACGCGCTCGTCGATGCCGTGGAACAACGCCATGAAGTCCAGGTCGGGCGGCAGCAGCAGCGGCGAGAACCCGAAGCAGCGCATGCCGAGCGTGGAGAACGCCTTCGCGTCCGTGCCGCCGCTCATCAGATATGGCAGCGGGTGCCCGTCCGGGTCCTCGGCCTGCAGGGCCGCGCACATCGCGTCGACCAGCGCGCCCTCGAACCCGGTCTCGACGGCGATGTCGCGAACGATGAACTCCCGCTCGACACCCTCGCCCAGCAGCCCGTCGATCGTGCTGAGCAGCGCGTCCTCCTGGCCGGGCAGGAACCGGGCGTCGATCGTCGCTGCGGCCTTGGACGGGATGACGTTCGCCTTGTAGCCGGCGTCGAGCATCGTCGGGTTCGTGGTGTTGCGGATCGTCGCGCCGATCATCCGGGCGGCGTCGCCGAGCATCGGCAGCCAGGACTCGATGTCATCGGCGTCGAGGTCCTGCCCGGTGAGTTCGGCCAGTCCGGCGACGGTCGCGCGCACGGTGTCGGTGACCACGACCGGCCACTCGTGCGCACCGATGCGCGAGACCGCGGCGGCGAGCCGGGTGACGGCGTTGTCCTGGTGGACGAGCGAGCCATGCCCAGGGGCGCCGGAGCCTTTGAGGCGCAGCCAGTTGATGCCCTTCTCGGCCGTCTGGATCAGGTACAGGCGAGTGCCTTCGTGCAGCGACACGCTGAACCCGCCGACCTCGCTGATCGCCTCCGTGCAGTCGGCGAACAGGTCCCGGTGCTCGTCGACGAGGTAGTGCGCGCCCGCGACGCCGCCGGCCTCCTCGTCCGACACGAAAGCGAGGACGATGTCACGCGGCGGCTTGCGTCCGGTGCGCTGCCACTCGCGCACTACGGCGAGCGTCATCGCGTCCATGTCCTTCATGTCGATTGCGCCGCGGCCCCAGACGTAGTCGTCCTTCACCTCACCGGCGAACGGGTCGACCGACCACTCGCCGGCATCGGCAGGCACGACGTCGAGGTGGCCGTGGATCAGCAGCGCAGGCCGGGACGGATCGGACCCCTCGATGCGCGCGATGGTCGACGCCCGACCCGGCGCGGCCTCGATGAGCTGCGAGTCGATGCCGACCTCGTCCAGCTTGCGCGCGACCCACTCGGCCGCGGGCCGTTCGGTGTGCGTCGGGTTGGACGTGTTGATCCGGATCAGCTCGACGAGCAGCTCGGCGGCCTCGTCCTGCGCGGCGACTGACACTTCCGGAAGGGCACTCATGCCCTCGTTCCTACCAGCCCGGCATGGCCGGCCGGCGGTTTCAGGCCTGATGCCCGCCGCGTCGCCCGCTGAGCCGGACGAAGACCGCGAGACTGAGCGCGAGCATGACGAGCACCGATACGAGCAGGACGGCGCCGCTGCCCGGTAGCAGCCGGTCGATCAGGGCGAGGCTGCCATGCGCCCGGCCGTGTCGCGTGGTGGTCGGTTCCGTGCTCGTCTGCGGCGGGGAATGGCGGGGACCCGAGGTCGACGTGCCGGGCGGCTGGCCGAACCCGCCCTGAGCCGGTGGCGCCGATGTTGCGCGCGCGTGGCTGCTCGACTTGGACGTGGTGGGGGCGTGGCTGCCGGCCGGGGATGTCGACGCGGTGGGCGGCGGCGCGCTCGACGAACTCGGCGGCGGGGTGGAGGGCGACGTGGACGCGCTGCCTGTCACGATCCCGAGCACTCCGTCGAGGGTGAGAGGCACGGAGACGCTGAGGCTGATGCCGCCCAGTTGCACGCCGAGTCCGAGCCCGGGAGCTGGTGAGCTCGTGGCGGCGGGCGTCGGCGATGCGGGTGCCGGCGATGCGGGTGCCGGCGAGGCGGCGGCTTCGCCGGCCGACGCGAGCAACCCGAGTAGCACGGCGGCCGCGAACCCGACGGACAGCCGCAGTCGAGTGCGCGTTGGCCGTCCGATGCGTCGCATGTCTCCGCTTCCCAGCAACCGATCCCCCACTCGCCGGCTGAGGGGGAGAAATGCCTTCCGTGGCCGCATGCCACGTTGGCCCACCAGGTTAGCTCCATGTGAGTTTTTGCACCACTCACACTGGCAAGATCTTCCGATCCAGCATGCCGCTGTGATCAGCTTCGGGCGACGAGGCGCGCCCGAGCGTCGGCTAGACTCGTCGCGCACTCGTCCGGGTGGCGGAATGGCAGACGCGCTAGCTTGAGGTGCTAGTGCCCTTAACGGGCGTGGGGGTTCAAGTCCCCCCTCGGACACACGTTGAGGCCCCGGATTCCGGGGCCTCTGTCGTATCTAGGGCGTAGATTGTCTCCCACCGGGGCACCGCCGGGGCACCGATGATCTAGGAGGCTCGCCCGTGGCCTACATCGAGCAGGACCGCCGATCCGACGGCGGAACGTCCTATGTCGTGCGGTGGCGCCTCGGCGGCTCGCGTTCGGGACGAAAGCAGCGCGAGACGTTCGGGGCCGGGACGGATGCCCAGAACAAGGCCCGGGCCGAGGGCTTCCGGGACATGGTGGCTGTCGCCGGCGAGTTCTGGCCTGACGGATGGGTGAAGGGCCGCGGGTTCGTGCGCGACCGGGCGGATGAGTCCGTCGGCCTGCTGGAGGCTCCGCGCTCGGTCGAGGACGTCGGCCTGGAGTACGTCGACCAGATCGTCGACTGCTCGCCCGGGCAGCGCGCGCGGTACAAGGGCCAGCTCCGCACACTGAAGGCCGTAGAGGTCCGCGGCAAGCGCGGCACATACCGGCCCTTCGACCAGCGGATCGACCTGGTGACCGAGGACGACGTGAAGGCGTGGCTGATCGGTGGGCCCGTTCGCTGAAGACGAAGGCGAACTACCACGGTCTGATCTTCGGCGTGTTCACGTACGCCGTGAAGCGCGGCTACGGTCGCGAACCCGGCGATCGGGACGGCGCCGAAGCAGTCGAAGGTGAGGCAGTCGAGGCCGGAGCTGCGGTTCCTGACCGAGCGGGAGTTGGAGACCGCCGTACGGCTGGCCGAAGAGACATGGCGGACGTGTTGCGGCGTGACGGTCGGGACGGGATTGCGGTTCGGTGAGATCAGCGCGTTGTGGGTCGGGGACGTCGATCTTGACCGCGGGACGGTGCGGGTGAACAAGGCGTGGAAGCGCAATGGTGAGGATGACGCGACGGAGACCCCGGCTGGCTGGCGCGGCAGTTGCGGGCGAAGCACACGATGCGGGACACCACCTCGGGCAACCCGAAGACACCGCGATCCCGAGCGGACCATCACGCTCGCCCCGGCCGTGGCCGCGCTGCTCGAGAGGAGAATTGAGGGCAGGGCGGCTGACGACTTCGTGTTCACCAGCCGGACCGGCCTGCCGTTGCACAACGGCGACTTCTACACCCATGTATGGCAGGAACGCTGATGGGCGCGGTGGCGGCCGAGGGGCTCGCGCCATTCCGGTTCCATGATCTGCGGCACACCCACGTGGCGTGGTTGATCGCCGGCGGTGCGCCGCTGCCGCACATCCAGGCCAGGCTTGGCCACGAGTCGATCACCACGACGATCGACACCTACGGTCACCTGATGCCCGCCGGCGACGAGTTGATCTCCGGATCATCGACACCGCGCTGCGGGGCGAGGAGATCCACCCCGCGCCCGCCATGAAGTTCATCCCCGGCGGCAGAAGCGACGGCGCGTCCGAAGACTCTGGCCGGTAGTGAGCCTCGCGGAAGTCCGGCACGGCGTCATAGCTGGTGCGCACTGGTTGCTGTTATTGCAGTTAGCGCGCATGATGGAGATATGACGCAGAACCTCGGCGCAACGTTGGACCCCGTCGACCCCGGGGTGCGGGCTGATGCATCCCGCCTTGCCACTTCGATCGACGACTCCTCCGAGGTAGGTCGTGTGGTCCGGTCGCTGCTGAATGACGTCGCTCATGGTGAGCGGGTGGTCGTGCTGCGCATTGACGACGAGGTCAGCCCGGCCGCGGCAGCGGAGATGCTGGGCGTCACACGCCAGTTCGTCGACCGGCTGCAGCTCGCCGACGAGGCGCTTGCGTGCCGCAGGCTGCCCGGCAGCCGCCACCGCCGTATCCGAGTCCGGGACGTCGTCGCGGTCGGTGCCGAGCGAGACGCGAGACGCGCCGGCCACGAGGCGTTGCGCACCGCGATCGAGGACGCCGGCCTGCTCGACCAAGCCTGATCGTGGCCCAGATCGACAAGGTCTTCATCGATACCAGCGAGCTGTTCCCGTTCACGATCATGGATCTGCTGCTCACCCTCGCCGAACAGTTCGTCTTCACGTGGGTCTGGACCGACGAGCTCCTGGACGAGTGGGAACGCGTCATCGTCGAAACCAAACACCGCACGCCAGAATCGGCGAAGTCGGTCACCAACGCGGTACGCGCCTACTTCGCATCCGGGTTGATCGAGGCGGGCACGTACATCGACGACATCACCGACGACCTCTCACCTGACCCCGGCGACCGCGCCCACGTCGCTGCATGTCTCGGCGGTCGGGCGACGGTCCTTCTGACACGCAACCTGAAGGACTTCGCAACGCACGCACTGACCCAAAGCGGCGTGCGGGTGCTGAGCGCCGACGACTACCTCGTCGACCTAATTCGCCGTCGACCCCGCGCAGTCGTCGACGGAGTCAGACAGACGGCGGCCGCTCGGAAGAACCCGCCGACAAGCACGGCGGAACTGCTCGAGCGCATCGAGCACGCCGGAGCGCCTCGATTCGCCGTAGCGCTCCGGCGTCGGCGCGAGTTCGTAGCTGGCTGACGCCGAACGACACACGCGCGGGCGCACAGGCTGTCACAGACGCGAACGGCGGCGGTCGTGCAGCGGAACCGCGGCGTGAAACTGCGCCGGCACGGTGACCGGCTGCTCGCCTGCGGCGATCAACTCCGCAACATGCTCGGGCGCGAACCGGACGTGCTTGCCGATGCGCGTATGACGAACCCGGCGCCGCTGCACGGCGTCTTCGATCCAGCGGACGGGCACGTTCAGGTAGGCGGCGACCTCAGGAATCGTCATGAGGCGGTTGGGCAGCGCAAGCAGGGGCAGCGCCGGGTTGTCGTGTTCCTTCCCGCGCATACGCACCTCCTTGGCGCAGACCCACACCCGGGCCTGCACCGGAGTAGACCAAGCGCCTATGCCACGCGACATGGCTACCGGCGCGGGCTGGGTCGCGGTGCCGATCCGAAGGTGCGCGCGTAGTCGGGCGGCGGTGCGGACAGTGGCGGCGGCTCGTACGTCCGCAGGACTGTGGGCTCGGGCCGGCGCGGCACTGTGGGCTGCGCGGTCTTGCCAGCGGTCGACCTCGCTGTCGCCGGGAGGGCTGTGGTGGTGTTGGTGGGCGTGCGTTCGCCGATGGCGTCGACGAGCCGGTACGCCAGCGCAGCCGCGGGTTGATCGATCGGCAGCGGCCGCGCGGTGGCGATGCGGTGCAGGTCGGCGGCGCGCAAGCCCTCGCGGTCGGCGATATAGAGCTGCTGGGCCAGGGCCGGCCAGTGCGGGTCGGCGGTGACGCCGGGATGAAGGGCCTCCCCAAGTTGGGCGATCCGGGCGTCGGCCTTCGCGGGCATCGCCCCGGCGTCGCTGACGCGGCGGTCCAGCCGGTGCTGCTGGTAGCCGTTCTTGACGTCCGACGTGGGCGGGCCGGTCGGTCGCAGATCGGTGTCGGCGACCTCGTGGGCGGCGCGCCAGATCGCCAAGTCACGGGTCAGGTCCGGCTCGTGCAGCGTCGGGACGGCCCAGGCGGGCGCGCTCTGTTCGCTCCAGGTGCTGGCGTCTGCGCGGATGGCCGCTCCGTGGCGTTCGATGAGTTCGGCGCGCCGGTCGAAGTAGCGGTGCCAGAAGTCGTCCGCGACAAGCCGGGACGGGACCGGCGGCAGCCAGGGCAGCGGCCCCCTGCCGCGATCGCGGACCTCGAGTCGGTTCGCGAGGAGCGCGGCGAGGTCGCGGGACTGGTCGCGGCGGATGAGCATCGCCTCGTCGCGCAGCACCAGGCCCGGCTCATCGCCGTTGAGCGCGACCCGCTCCAACTGGGCGGACAGGGCAGGCCACGCCGGCCAGTCGCTGATGCCGGGAACGGCCTCCTCCGCCTGCGCGGCGACCGCGGCCGCGCCGGGTGTGCCGAGGATGGATTCGCCGGCCACCGTGAGCGCGTCGAGGTACTCCGCACACGCCTTGCGCAGCAGCGGGACGGGGTGGCGTTCCTGCCGGCGGGCCGTGGTGGCCGAGACGGCGGAGTCGTCTCGCTCGATGACCCTGGCGAGCACCTCGACTGCCGTGGACGGCCGTTGTGCCTCGATGGTCGTGACGGCGTCCTCGCCCGCGACGATGACATCGAGGTAGAGGTGGTTCTCGCGCCGGCCGCGGGTGAGGGCGACGTAGAGCGGTTGCCGGGATTCGGTGCCGATCAGGACGGTGTGGCTGGTGTCGACGGTCTGCCCCTGAGCGCCGTGGACGGTGGTGGCGTAGCCGAGCTGGACGTGTTCGGCGACGTAGTCGGCCGGCAGCGTGACCCGCCGGTGCGAGCGGGAATGTCGCACGTCGAGCCCGCCGTCGGGGCGGACCGAGGCGACGGTCCACCGGTCGCCGTTGGCGACGAAGTCGGTGGCCGTCAGCGCAAGGCGACGGTCGTTGCGGCGGGTGATGATCACGTCACCGATCGCTGACGGTCGTGCCGTCGGCGAGCGTGACCCGGCCCTCGGCCGGTACTGCGGCGGCGGCGAGCCGAGCGGCTTGGGCGCGGAGGTTCAGT
Source organism: uncultured Actinomycetota bacterium (assembly GCA_963797455.1). Classification (GTDB taxonomy): domain Bacteria; phylum Actinomycetota; class Actinomycetes; order Mycobacteriales; family Jatrophihabitantaceae; genus Jatrophihabitans. Next base: position 348,557 of record CAWCPK010000008.1, read on the forward strand.
TCCCGGACCTGGGCGTGCGTGGATGCGATCAGCAGCGTGTCCAGTCCCGCTGCGCGGTCGGCAGTCCACGCGGCGAACGCCTGGTCGGCGGTCGTGGTGGTGTCACCGACATGGATCCGCCCGTGGTCCAGGTAGTAGCCGAGGCCGGTCGGATCGCCACGGCGGATCGCGAGCGAGGCGGCGGCTTCGGCGTGGTTCGGGCTGCCGTCCGGGTGGGTGAAGCGACGCACCTCGGTGAGGGTGACGGCACCGTGGCTGCGCTCGATGTCGCGCAGCACTCCGCCGGCGCCGACCGCGGCGAGCTGCCAGTCGTCGCCGACGAGCCGGACGGACGCGCCGCGCTTGCCGGCGTAGTCGCTGACAGCGGCGAGGTCGAGCGTGCCGGCCATGCCCGCTTCGTCGACGATCAGCAGGCTGCCGGAACCGATCCTGTTGACCCAGTCGGGAACGGCTGTCCCCGTCCGGAGCGCGTGGACGAGCTTGGCGAGCGTGTCGGTTGCGGCGACGCTGTCGCCGAGTTCCGCGCGTAGGACGCGGGCGGCCGCGGCGGTCGGGGCGAGGCCAATGACGGTGTTGCCGCCCGCCGCCCAGGCGGCCGCGAGGGTAGCGAGCGTGAGGGTCTTGCCGCTGCCCGCGGGAGCGAGGGCCAGCTGCACCTGCGCGCCGGAGGTGGCGAGTTGCCGGACCATCTCAGCCTGGTCGGGCCCGAGCCGGACACCGTTGGCGACAGCCTCCAGCAGCGCCAGGTCGACGACCTCGGGGGCGATTTTGCAGAAATTCCAGCACGCTGCCCCCTCCAGGACTATGTGCTCTGCGTTCAGGACAGCTGTGGACGTATATCGGCGGGACCCAGCCACCTCGTACACCGAGGAGCCGTCACGACGGCGCAGCTCGGGCGGCTCGTCGATGCTCGGCGCGACGCTGAGCAATACTGAGCAGGCGGGTGACAGTGCGCGCTCGGTCACCTGATCGACGAGAAAGTCTGGCACGGCGGCAAGGCAGCGACACACCCGCTCGGCCTCGGCGCGGACGTGGTGCTCCTGCCACGTCGCCCGGGACGCCTGCACCGTCTCGATCACTGTCCCGGCGAGCTGGTCCACGTCGACGGCGGCCGGAGCCGTCGTGTGGCCGGTCACCCGCCGGACGAGGGCTTCGACCTGGTCCGCGCCACGGAGGACCTCGGCGGCTTCCGCCTGCCAGGTGTGCCGTTGCTCGGCTTCCGACCGCGGATCGTGCTTCCGGTCCCGCGTCGAGAGCGTCGCCTGCTGGGCCAGCTCCGCCCGCTCGATCGTCGTCGGTGGGCGGCCGTGCTCGTCCTGGAAGCGCCGCGCCAGGGCCGCGAGTTCCGTCTCGATGTCGGCCCGGCGCGACGACCAGGCGCCCAGCAACTCGGGTGGCAGTCCGGCGATCTCGCGGACCTCGCGCCTGCCCTCGGCCGCGTCGCCGCGCTCGGCGAACTGCACCCCGATCCGCTCGATCAGCAGGGCTTCGAGGCGGGTGTTGTAGTGCTCGGACGCGGCGACCTTGTTCCGGTACAGGGCACGCCCGTCCAGCGACAGCCACCGCCCGTCCGGGGTGCAGACCTTATTGCTGACCGCGACGTGGGTGTGCAGGTCCGGGTCACCGGCGCGCGAATCGCGGTGGGTGAACGCGGCCGCGATGAGCCCGGTCGTGTCGACCTGGGCGACGCCGTCGGTGCCGCGCCGGGTGTAGGCGGCGTGCTCCTGCAGCCACCCAACCGTGTCCCGAACCGCGTCGTCGTGACACTCGGCGATGGTCGCGGCCAGCTCGCGCGGCGCGATCGCCCACAGCGCCGACACGCTCTTCACCGGTGAGAACGTCAGGTCGTAGCCGGCCACCGGTATCGGCGCCGGCCGGGAGATCCGGGCCAGATAGCCGGTGAACTCTCCGGCCTCCAGCGCGTCGCGGCGGTGCTCCGTGCGGAACCACTCGCGACCCAGGTCACTGCGGATCCGTGCCCGGACGGCGACCGGGATAGCCGCGTCGCCGCGCACCCCACGGGCTGTGTTGGACTCGCGGTACCGCGCGGCCAGCGCGGCGTGGAACTCACTCGGCTCGTACTGGTGGTAGGCGTGGCCGAGCTTGGTCGCCGCGTCCTGGACGCGCCGCGACGCACCGTCGCGGGCCAAATGACGGATGATCGCCCGGTCGTTCGGGTGCCGCCCGAGCCCGAACAGCGCGCACATCTGCTCCTCGGTCACCGCCCCGGCCACAACCGTCTCGGGCAGGTCGGCGGCCAGTGAGCCGAGGCCGGAGCCGAGCCAGACGCCCGGCGACTCACCCTTCTGCTCGTAGTACTCGCCGAGCGACCCACGCCCGCGATGCGTATCGTCGGCGGCCGCCACCTGCCGGGTCAGGTACGTGTACCCGTCGCCGGCCGACAGCTTGTGCAGACTCATCACGCCGCGGACCGTGACACGCACCTATGCCACGTCGGCCACAAGATGATCTTGATTGTCGGCTCGAAATGCACCAGGTGTGTGGCTGTTGATCTTCAGGAACTTCGTGGCTGGCGCGTGACGGCGGCGACGACGCTCCTGGCGTCGTCAGAGGGGGTTGAGATGCTGAACAGGCCACCGCGAGCGAGTGAGGGAGGACCATGGTGAATACGACGGCGGCGAAGCAGGCGGCGGCCGCGGACCTCCCGCGACGTCGCGGCAACCGCCCGCGATCTGCATTCGCGACTAGGGTGGCGGGATGACCGCGGTCCTTGATCCACCGCGTGGCCGCGTTCAGGAGTGGACGAGCGCGACGGCTCGAGCGGGGCGCCGCTTCGCGCCGACCTCGGAGCGCGAACTGCACCCTGTGTTGCGCGACCTTGCGTCACGATTGCCCGGATCGGTCGGGGGCGTGTCGGTGATCGCGGAAATGCCCGCACCGGCAGGCTTGCCGGACCTCGTAGCGATTCCGATTACCCCTCGGCTTTTCGAGCGGATGTCGTTTCCACACCCGCCTCTACTCGCGTGGAACGATGCACGCCTGGTCGCAGCGTGCTCAAGCACCCGGGCGATCTCGATCGCTGCGGTAGCACGGCGCCTCGAGGTGGATGAACAGAGCACGGGCCGCCGAGTCCGTCGACTCATTAGGTCAGGCGCGCTGGTTGAAGACGGCACCCGCGGATTGGTCAGGCCGGTACAGCTCCAGCCGGTCGGACGTGTGTACGCATTGGAAGCTAAGGTGAACGACTGGTCCGGGGGGCTGGGGCAGGCCCTTCGATATGGAACGTGGGCTGACGCCTCGGCCGTTGTATTGGCCCAGTTGCCGCGTGACCACTCGCGGATCGTCCATCAGGCGTCGCAGCTTGGGCTGGGCCTCGCCCTCGGCCGACGGTGGCTCGTGCGCCCGCGGGTGCGACGGCTTAGCGTTGCTCACAGACTTTGGGCGAGCGAGTTTGTTGTCGCGGCGTTGATAGGCGCCGAGCCGGTTCGGCAGACGTGACAGCTGTTCGGCACTACCAAAGAATTTCGGCTTGGGCATACGCGCGCAGGACCGCGTAGGGCTCATCGGCCCATCGGCGACGCTGATTGTCGTTCAGGATTGCCCGGGGCAGTTGCGTGATGAGTGCGTTGAAGTCGATCATGCTCCGCTCGTAGACCTCTCGGAGCTCACGCACCCGTTCCCTGCGGTCTGCTCCGTGTGCATTGATGATTTCAACGTGACCGCGGACCTGCCGCAAGTGGTGGACACGTTCGGCGGCATCGTTTGCTGGCATCGTGCCGCCGCGCAGCCGGGTAGCCGGTGGATCGCCGAGTCGAGTGATCGCGTCACCAGTGTCGCGGCGCAGCACTGCGGCGAGGCCGCCCTGCGTCACATAGGAGGCGGGAATCTGGATCCCCGCCGATGTCACTTGGAACGACTGTGGATCGAAGTAACGCATACCTCGATCCCAGCCGGTGCCGAGACTGTCAGCACCGGCCGCGACAGCTGGCAGCCCAGCGAGATCCGAGTGGCAGACGATTACGCGGCTGCGCTGAGAGAGGGAATGCACGGTCCGGAGCAGGCCGACGAACGCGGCGGTATCAGCGAGGTCGGGCGCGTTGTCGAACACTTGGTCATTGACGACGGTGAGCACCCAGCACGGTGAGCGGAGGGCCGCGAGCTGACCGACGTACGCATCGAGGTCAACGTCGCTGCGCCAGAACGTTCTCCGGCCAGCCAACGACTGCCAGGCGCCGACCCGTAGTCCTCGCGCAACTTGGGCTGTGCGCAGGGCGTCAGCCGCGGGCGTGCCGAGCGGACTGTCAAGGGTCTGCGTCGGCGCCAAAGCCGGGACGCCGAGCTCGGCCTGCCGCATGAACACCCGCTCCAGATGTTCGATCCGTCTGGAGTCATCGTCGAGACCGATGCCTGCCGGTCCCCAAAGCTGCCACGTGTCGTAGTGCGCTACGTCGTTCGACCCAGGCAATAGCCGGGCGTGGGTGCTCGCGTCGAAGATCGCCTCGCCCCCCGCATCACGGACTGAATCTGTGACCGTGGCCCCGGCGCGGTGACGTGGAACAGCAATTCGAGGAGTGTGAAACGGATTGACGATGACACCGTCTGCCACGCCGAGGCCCACCGCTTGGATTGCCCAGGAGAGATGACCGCCTCGCCGGCCGTCTTGAATCAGCACACTCACGACGTCTCCTGGGTTCCGGCTTTCGGCAAATTAGCGATCAGCTCGGCGGCGTCGAGGTAGCGGCGTGCCGGTTGACGCTGCAGGCAGCGGTCGATCAGGGCCGCGAGGTCAGGAGGCGTGTCTGGGCGAATCGTGAGTATTGAAGGCGCCTGGCTCGCGCGGAGCCGCATGAAGTACGCCGCGTCGTTTCCGGGGTGCGCGATCGGAAGGACTCCAGTCAGAGCCTGGAAGGCCAGGATGCCGAGCCCGAAGATGTCGCTCGCTGTGATGGGCTGCCCACCCGGTACATGTTCCGGTGTCATGTAACCGGGGGTGCCAGGATTGTAGGCGCCGGTCAGCGCGGTCCTGGTCAGGTGACGTGCGAACCCGGGGTCCATCAGGGCGAAGCTTCCGTCGCTCCGCCTCCTCACATTTCCAGGTGACAGGTCACGATGGACGACATCGAGCTCATGGCACGCCGCAAGTCCAGCGGCGCAATCAGCGATCAGCCTCCATGCCTGTTCTGGGGCCCAGGGAAAGGCCGCCGTCAGCTCTCGGAGATCTTCGCCATCGAGACGCTCCTCGACCCAGCAAACGGCTTCCGGACGGTCGCCAATCTCGACCGCCTCGGACAGCACACGTACGACGTAGGGAGAATCCACCGTGGACAACAGTTCGACCTCGCGCCGCGCGCGTTCGAGAACCTCATCCGAGTGGGCCGAGTCCGGGATCGGCACTATCTTGACGACGACCGGCACGCCCTCCAGTTCAGCGCTGTAGACCTGCTTCTGTCCGCCGGCGCCGAAAGGCTCAAGAGTCGTCGTCCCGAGGGCGGCCTGTACCTCGGTGAGCAAATCGTCGTGGTCCATCGCGTCCCTCGTGTCAGCGATCTTCACAGTATCGTCTGAGCGTGAGCGCGGACGGTCTACATGCCGAGCAGCGGGCTCGGGTGCTGATCGACGCCCAACTCGCTGCCGCTGATTGGCATGTGTGCGATCTGGGTCAGATTGACCTGATCCACCGCCCGAACTGCGCCGTCCGCGAGGTCCGCATGAAGCGCGGCGCGGGGCAGGTCGATTACCTGCTCTACGTCGACCGCAAGATCGTCGGCGTCATCGAGGCGAAGCCGACGGGCACCCCGCTGTCGGGCGTGGAGTGGCAGTCGTCGATGTACGCCGATGGCCTGTCGCCGGCGCAGCAGATGCAGTCGATCACCGTCGCGCGGCGGCTGCCGTTCGTGTTCGAGGCGAGCGGCTCCGAGACGCACTTCACCAATGGCTATGACCCGCAGCCCCGCGCTCGCAAGGTGTTCGCGTTTCCGCAGCCCGCCACGCTCGCCCGCATCGCGCGGGACGCGGCCGCTGACCCCCAGGCGCCGACGTGGCGTGCGAAGGTTCAACGACTACCCGCGCTCGACGAGACCGGCATGCGGCCCGCTCAGATCGAGGCCATTCACGGCATCGAGCGAAGCCTCGCCGAGCAACGCCACGACCGCAGCCTCGTGCAGATGGCCACCGGCGCCGGCAAGACGTACTGCGCCGTCAGTGAGTGCTACCGGCTGCTCAAGTGGGGCGGGTTCAACCGTGTGCTGTTCCTCGTCGACCGCAACAACCTCGGCGACCAGACGATGAACGAGTTCCGCAACTACACGACGCCGGACGACGGGCGAAAGTTCACCGAGCTCTACAACGTTGACAAGTTGACCGGTGCCGGCATGGTCGCGTCCTCCAAGGTCGTCATCTCGACGATCCAGCGGGTCTACGCAGCGCTACGGGGGCAGGAGGTACCCGATGCCGACGATCCCGATCTGGACGCGGCTGTGCCGGACCGTCCAGTCGAGGTCGCCTACAACTCCGCGCTGTCGCCGGAGGCGTTCGATCTGATCATCGTGGACGAGTGTCACCGTTCCATCTACGGGCTGTGGCGAGGCGTACTCGACTACTTCGACGCGCACATCGTTGGACTCACGGCCACGCCGACGAAGCAGGCGTTCGGGTTCTTCCGGCAGAACCTCGTCGCCGAGTACACCTTCGCTGAATCGGTCGCGCAGGGAGTGAACGTCGACTTCGACGTCTATCGCATCGCCACCCAGATCACGGGGCAGGGCTCGTCCGTCGAGGCTGGCACGGTCGTGCCCGTCCGCGACAAGCGCACCCGCGTGCAGCGTTACGAATCGCTCGACGACGACCTCGACTACACGCCTACCGAGCTTGACCGCGCGGTGATGTCGACGAGTCAGATCCGTCTCGTGTTGGAGACCTTCCGCGATCGGCTTTACACCGAGATCTTCCCTGGCCGGAGCACCGTGCCGAAGACGCTGATCTTTGCCAAGGACGACAACCACGCCGAAGAGATCGTCACCACGATCCGTGCCGTGTTCGGCAAGGGCAACGACTTCGCCGCGAAGATCACCTACAGCGTCCGCGACGCGCGTGAGCAGCTGGCGAAGTTCCGCAACTCGCCCACTCTCCGTGTGGCAGTCACCGTCGACATGATCGCCACCGGAACCGACGTCAAGCCGCTCGAGTGCGTCTTCTTCATGCGCGACGTACGTTCGGCCACCTACTTCGAACAGATGAAGGGACGCGGCGCCCGCACCATCCCGGACGCCGACTTCCAGGCAGTTACACCCGACTCGAAGACCAAGGATCGCTTCGTCCTCGTCGACGCCGTCGGCGTCACCGAGCACGAGCTCATCGACGCGGTACCGCTGAATCGGGATCGGTCGGCGAGCCTCAAGCAGCTGCTAGGCAAGGCGGCCGCCTTGCAGATCACCGAGGACGAAGTGGCCACCCTGGCCGCCCGTCTGGCACGCCTCGACCAGCAACTGACGTCCGGGGAGCAGACCGAACTCGCCGGACTCGCCAACATGCCGATGACGGCGGTCGTGCGCGGGCTGGTGGAGGCGGTCGACCCCGACCGGCAGCAGGCCGCGATCGACGCGTCACCGGGGCGCGACCCGGCCCAAGTGCTGGCCGACCTTCTCATCGGCGCAGTTGCACCACTGGCTGGCAACCCCGCGCTGCGCGAGCGGATCCTTGAGATTCGGGCCAGCCACGACCTCGTCATCGACGAAATGAGCGTCGACGTTCTGCTCGACGCTCATGGTGTGGCGGACGTCGACCGGGCGCGGGAGATCGTCACGTCGTGGCGCGGCTACGTCGACGATCACCGCGACGAGATTGCCGCCTTGCACCTCCTCTACGCGGGCGGCGGAGCTGGCAAGGTCAGCTATGCGGAACTGCGCGAGTTGGCCGAGCGGATCAAACGACCTCCGCACAACTGGACGCCGGATCTGATCTGGAACGCTTACGCCGTCATCGAGGTGGACCCGACTCATCCGAAGGTGCGCCGCGCCGATCGGCACACTGTCACCGACCTGGTGAGCCTGGTGCGGTTTACGCTGGGACAAGACAACGAGCTCGTGCCCTATGCCGAGAACGTGCGGCAGCGTTACGCCGGATGGCTGCTGCAGCAGGAACAAGCCGGGGTCGCGTTCACCGAACGGCAGCGCTGGTGGCTCGACCGGATCGCGGACGTCATCGCGCAGTCGGCTGGCATCACGCCCGAAGATCTCGACAAGACGCCCTTCACCGAACGCGGAGGGATTGACGGCGCCCTCCGGGACCTCGGCGCCCAAACAGCCAACTTCGTTGCTCGATTGAACCAGGAGTTGACGGCATGATCATCCCGGCGGGCTGGACGGCTGTCCCACTCGAGGATGTCCTTGCGACACTGCCCAGCGGGCGCAAAATCGATCAAGGATGGAGCCCGCAGTGCGATAAAGAATCGGCGGCCAGCGACGAGTGGGGCGTGCTAAAGACAACAGCTGTACAGCCTGGAGCCTTCGTCGACACGCACCACAAACGTCTGCCGGCGCACATGAGTCCTCGCCCTGGCATCGAAGTGCGCCCGGGCGACTTGGTGCTTACGAACGCTGGGCCTCGCGCGCGTTGTGCGATCCCGTGCCTCGTCAGACGAACGCGCGACCGGTTGATGCTCTCAGGCAAGATGTACCGCTTCCGGCCGGACAGTCGCCTGATGGATTCGCGATATCTGGAACTGTTGCTCCTTTCGCCGAGTTCCCAGCGCGTGCTCGATCGAATGAAGACCGGAATCAGTGACAGCGGCTTGAACCTCACGCAGTCGCGATTTCTGGCGTTGCCCATCGTCATGCCCCCCCTCGAGGAGCAGCGGCGCATCGTCGACATCCTCGAAGACCACCTCTCCCGCCTCGACGCGGCCGATGCCTTGACAATTGTGGCCGAGGCGAAGCTCGATGCTTGGCGCCGAGGCTCCATCGATCAGCTCGTGTGGGGCTCAAGGGCCACGCGCGTGCCGCTGTCGTCACTCGTATCGGAGCCGATGCGCAACGGCCATTCGGCGCGCGCGACGCGCGATGGATCTGGCATCCGGACGCTGTCACTGACCGCCGTGACCCGAGGCCATTTCAGCGAACAGTTCACCAAGATGACGACGGCGGACCCGCAGAAGGTCGCCGGCCTGTGGCTGCGGTCTGGCGACATACTGGTCGAGCGGTCAAACACGCCGGAGCTGGTTGGTACGGCGGCGCTTTACGACGGTCCAGACGACTGGGCGGTCTACCCGGATCTTGTCATTCGAGTCCGTGTTGATCCGAGCCGTGCTTTGCCGGGCTACGTGGCGGGGGCTATCCGAAGCGAGCGCGCGCACCGTTGGCTGCGCAGTCGCGCCAAGGGACTCGCCGGTTCCATGCCAAAGATCGACCAAGGAACGATAGGTGCGCTCGAACTTCCGATTTCATCGCTCGACGATCAGACGGCCATCGCCGCACAGGTCGACGGCGTAGAGACCGATCGTGATCGTTTGTTTCGAGAGTCTCAGGCGGCGCGCAGGCGAGCTGCAGCGCTGCGCCGATCGCTCTTGCAGTCCGCGTTTTCGGGCTGGCTGACTGGGGCGTCCACGGATATCGAGATGGTTGAGGAGTTAGCTGGTGTCTGACGACGCGCGTCGTTTGGTGGAAAAGCTGTGGTCGTTCTGCAATTTGTTGCGCGACGACGGCGTTTCTACCATCGAGTACACCGAGCAGCTGACGTACCTGCTGTTCCTGAAGATGGCGCACGAGCGAGCGAGCCGTTCGCTTGAGCCCGAGAAGATCGTCCCGGATTCATGCTCGTGGCAACGGCTCCTGGACGCCGACGGCGACGACCTCGAACTCACCTATCGGCACATGCTCGAAGAGCTCGCACGCCAGCCCGGGACGCTGGGCGTCATCTTCCGGAAGGCGCAGAACCGTATCCAGGATCCGGCGAAGCTCAAGCGGTTGGTCGTCGAGCTAATCGACCGCGAGAACTGGTCGGCCACCGGCGTCGACATCAAGGGCGACGCCTACGAGCAACTCCTGGCCAAGGGTGCCGAGGACATCAAGTCCGGCGCGGGCCAGTACTTCACGCCGCGCGCGCTCATCGCAGCGATGGTCGACTGCGTCCAGCCCACGGCAATGGACACGATCTGCGACCCAGCGTGCGGAACCGGCGGGTTCCTCCTGTGGGCGCATGCCTACGCTTCGCGTGACGCGGAGGACCTCAGCCCCGACGAGCGTGACCACTTGCGCGACGGGTTCATCCGCGGCACCGAACTGGTCGATGGCACGGCCCGCCTTGCGGCGATGAACCTGTTGCTGCACGGCATCGGCAAGCCGAATGGCAAGAGCCTGATCACGGTTGGTGACGCGCTCCTCGCCGATCCCGGCGGTCGGTACTCGGTGGTGCTGGCCAATCCGCCGTTCGGGCGCAAATCCGCGGTTACCATGATCGGCGCCGACGGTCGCGAGTCGCGTGACGACCTGGAGATCGCCAGGCAGGACTTCTGGGTCACGACGGCAAACAAGCAGCTCAACTTTGTCCAGCACATCAAGACGATCCTCGACATCAACGGCCGTGCTGCGGTCGTCGTTCCGGACAATGTGCTGTTCGAGGGTGGCGCAGGGGAGACGGTCCGTCGTCGGCTGCTCCGCGAGTTCGACGTCCACACGATGCTGCGGCTGCCGACCGGGATCTTCTACGCGGGTGGCGTGAAGGCCAACGTTCTGTTCTTCGACAAGAAGCCCGCCTCCGAGACGCCGTGGACGTCGACTCTGTGGGTCTACGACCTACGCACGAACAAGCACTACACGCTCAAACAGAACCAGCTGCGGCGCGCGGACCTCGACGACTTCGTCGGCTCGTACGCCCCGGGCAAGCCGCGTGACGAACGGGCCGAGTCGGAGCGGTGGAAGGCGTTCGCGTACGACGAACTTGTCGCGCGCGACAAAGCGAATCTCGACATCACCTGGCTGCGCGACGATTCCCTGGAGGACCTCGACAACCTGCCCGCTCCAGACGTCATCGCGCGCGAGATCGTTGACGACCTCACCGCTGCGCTCGCCGAGTTCGAAGCGGTCGCGACCGCGTTGGAATCAGCGACGGAACAGACATGACAAAGCATGGGACTACTCCGTTAGTCGACGACCCGGATTCGGCCCTGCAGGCAGCCGAAGGCTGCAGGGACACAGCAAACGCTCGCGTCGCACCTATCAGCCCGGTGGAGCACCCGCACCTTGTCGCGTTCCGCGAAGCGACAGCGCACAGATCACGATGTACGAAGGAGTTCGCATGCCAGAGGTAACTAGGCATCGCCTTGGCGAACTTCAGCGCGCGGTCTTCCGAGTCTTGATCGGGCGACCAGACGGTATGCCGGTTCGCGACGTCGTCGACCGCGCAGAGCAAGTTTGCCCGGCGACAGACTTCGAGAACCAAGATTATCCAAACCGGACCGGTGAGCGGCGCTACCCGAAGATGATTCGGTTCGCCACAATCACGTCGGTCAAAGCCGGCTGGCTCATCAAGGACAAAGGGATCTGGCGGCTGACCGACGAAGGTCGGTCGGCCTTCCAAGCCTATCCGGAGCCCGGCGACTTTCAGAAGGCCGCGGTTGCCGGCTACAGCGCCTGGAAGTCCGAGAACAAGCCGCCCGCCGTGTACGACGCCGACGAAGCTGCAGAAGACGCTGATGCCGCTGGCCTCGAGCTGGGCTCGGCAAGACCCCGTCGAGCTTGGTTGGTGCGGGGGGCCAATGTCGACGGGCAGAACATGCTCCCGAAGTGGTTTGCGGAGGGCTTCTGTTCGCTCGCCTTCGACCTAGCGGAGCTGCCCCCCGGTACGCCTCGCCAAGAAATCGCGAAGCTGGCGGCTGACGTTTACGCCGATCTACACCCGAACGCTCGCGGGAACGCGGTCGGGATCATCGATCGGTTCCTCAACGAGATGGCGATCGACGACATCGTCGTCACGGTCAACGGAAGCAAGATCTACGTTGGGGTCATCGCAGGAGGCGCGGAGTACGCCGAGGACAGGTCGACTCGGATGCGTCGGCCGGTGTCCTGGCAGAACGTCGACGACCCGTTCGCGAGATCGAGCCTGTCCACCGATGCGGCGGATGGCCTCCGAGGCCAGCTGACAGTGAGCGATCTGACGCCATTCTTGAGCGAGTTTGCCCGTCGCGGCGGGATCGAACTCGATGCCGTGGAGGAGACAGCGAGGACGGTCGAGGAGATCGATGTCCAGTTGCCGATGCCGGACACCGAGCTGGCAAAGGCGTTGCTTCTCCCGGTCGAGTGGCTACATGAGACTGTCGATCTGCTAAACGACAAGCGGCAGATCGTTCTGTACGGGCCGCCCGGAACTGGAAAGACGTACCTGGCGCAAGAGCTGTGCAAAGCCCTCGTCGAGAACTCGGGCGGCGAATACACGATCGTTCAGTTCCACCCGTCGTACGCCTACGAGGACTTCTTCGAGGGGCTTCGGCCATCGCTGGCGCAAGACGGAACCGGCGGAATCTCGTTCAGCGTGGTGCCGGGGCCGCTTCGTCGTATGGCCAAGCTGGCTGCCGCGAACTCCACGCGTCCGTACGTCCTGATCATCGATGAGATCAACCGAGCGAACCTGGCGAAGGTGTTCGGTGAGTTGTACTTCCTTCTTGAGTACCGTGGCCAGGCGGTTGACCTGCAGTACTCCGACGACCAATTCCGCTTGCCGCGCAATCTCTTCGTCATCGGCACGATGAACACGGCCGACCGGTCGATCGCGTTGGTCGACGCGGCGATGCGTCGACGGTTCTATTTTCAGGGTCTATTCCCAGGCGAGGAGCCGATTCGGTCTGTCCTCAGCGAATGGCTGAAGTCCAAGGATCTGCCGCAAGAGCCGGCGCAACTACTAATTCAACTCAACGCGAGGATCAACGAACCTGACTTCGCCGTCGGTCCGTCATACCTCATGACGAAACGAGTCGCGGACTCCCTCGGGCTTGAGCGGATCTGGAAGACGGCGGTCCTGCCGTTGCTTGCCGAGCACTACTTCGGAGAGGGGCGAGATATCGAGCGAGAATTCGGCTTGCAGGCACTGCGTCAAGCGCTGTCGCGACAACGGGTCGCTGAGCCATCCGAAGTCGACGCGCTGGGCGAGCCGCCCGAAGAAGGCGTCACTCCGGCTGACGAATGACGACCGTCGAGATCACTGCGTACGAAACTGTCGAAGTCGCAGGGCTGACAGCTACTCACGCACGGCTGCTGGCAGCTACCAAGGCTGTCACGGTCACCCCAGGTTGGGGGCCAGAGACGTGGATTCTGTCGGCCGGACCCTATGTCGGCGTACTGCGATGTGAGGATCTCGAGCTCCGGATTCGACCACGAATCAAGATCGCCCGGCTCATCTTCTTGCTCGGCTACACGAACGACCCGCACACGTGGAGAGACGATCCTGCCGGTCTCGACGATCAGCTCGATCTCTGGCCGGCCATGGCTCAGGTCTTCTCGCGACAGGCCGAGAAGGCGTTAGAACGCGGGCTGCTTCAGGGATACCGCACCGAGGAGTCGGCGCAGCTAGTCCTGCGCGGAAGGCTGCGCGAAGCCGATCAGCTTCGTCTTCACACTGGGCTGCCGCTACCGCTAGAACTGAGGTTCGACGAGTACGACATCGACATCGCCGAGAATCGCTTGCTGCGGGCCGCCGCAGAGCGCCTACTCAAGGTCCCTCGTCTTCCCCCGACGGCTGCGCGCCGACTACGTCACTTGCGCGGCCGGCTGGCTGAGGTCTCGCCGCTGATTCCCGGGCAGCCCTTGCCAGTGACCGCCACGTCGCGTCTGAATCAGAGGTACCAGCCGGCGCTCGCATTGGCGCGCATGATTCTGAGAAGCCGGTCCGTCGACGTACTCGACGCCGGCGTTCGCGCCACCGGCTTCCTCATCAACATGAACACCGTCTTCGAAGACTTCGTCACGGTAGCGGTCGCCGAGGCATTGAAGCCGTACGGGGGCCGGAGCGTTGCGCAAGACACTGCGCACACGCTGGACCTCGGCGGCGCGATCAAGCTACGACCTGACCTCGTCCACTACGACGCACAGGGCCGGCCGGACGCCGTCGTAGATGCGAAATACAAAGCAGAGACACCGTCCGGCTACCCGTACGCCGACATCTACCAGATGTTGAGCTACTGCACCGCGCTTGGTCTGCGCGCTGGTCACCTCATCTACGCCCAAGGCGAGTCCGCTGCAGCTCGCCACGAGATCGTCAACACGGGTAACACTGTCGTTCAGCACCCACTGGACCTTCTCCAGCCGGTCCAAGGTTTGCTCCTAGACATTGATCGACTCGCCGCCAACCTGGTTGCGCAGCCCGAGTCCATGCTCGCTTCATTGCACTGAAATCGATCTTGGTTGGTCCGTAACGTTCGGCCAGTAGGGGACGTCGCCGATGCTCGGACGGGTGCTGCAGGTGGGCAAGTCGTCTCGCGGTGGGCACTGGAACGCTCCCGAGCCGCCGCCGAAGCAGGCGGGAACAGGCCTGAACCGGCGCGAGCGCGACGGTCATTTGACGGTCATTTGGCGTTTCAAGATCGACTGCCATGATCTTCGGAAATGACTGAAGGCCCCGGAATCCGGGGCCTTCGTCGTTGTAGCGGGGGCAGGATTTGAACCTGCGACCTCTGGGTTATGAGCCGGCGGGCGGCCCTTCAGGACTCAACCAGATTGCCGTGCTCGTCGCAGTCGCCGGCGACCCGCTTCGACAGCTGCATGCGCGGTGGCCCCCTAGGTTGCTTGGCATAGTGCGGCGGATGGGCGCGCGTCCCCGAGCTTGCGGTCGACCTCGTCGCGGCCTGCCATCTCGAGCAACGACTCGATCGACCACACCGCGTCGCCATGTCGGCATGCACGTCGCCGAGAGCCGCGTAACGGGGCCGGCATCGTCGCTCGTGAAGTCGCCCATCTCCACGTTGGGAAGCTCTTCCCAGATCAGCCGGGTCAGTGGCGCACTCACGGCCCCCTCGCACGGGAAGCCGCGGACACAATAACCAGAGGCGATCGTCCGGTCGCAGGCGTTCTACGTGTCAACTTGCAAGATCATCGGTGCCCCGGAGCGGGGCACGGCGGCGCGATAACGGGGCACAACCGGTTTGAACCGGGTGGCAGAAAACCCTTATGTCATAAGGGAAAGCGTCTACAGGCCAGCGAGTGCGGGAAGATCGACAGCCCGCGTCAGCCGGTTCAAGTCCCCCCTCGGACACCCACAGAGGTCCCGGATTGCGGGGCCTCTAGTCATGTCAAGGCCGCGTGTGACCTATTCAGCGGCTCGCCCCAGGTGTCGGAAGGCCCTCGGCCGGCCGTTGAGAACAACCCGCGGACGCATCGCACGATCCCGACGCCTGGAAACGTGGGACTTTGTTGACGTTCTACCCCGAGGGGGTATAGCAGGCAGTCGGGCGCTGATAGGTCACGCCCGCTTGCGCGCTCATGGGTGCCGGCAATCTGGGACACCCAGCCGCTTACCGGTGGGGTGCTGAAGCCCCCGCGCCCTCCCCGACAACTGCCGTCCTCGGCCCGTCCACACGTTTCTCGTGCCGCGGTCTTGATCTTCGTCGGCCGCGATCGGTTCGACGGCGTGTCTGGCAGCGGACACCCGTAACGCTAGGTGATCAGTCGCCGCAGATCGGTGCCGCGGAAACCGTCGTAATGCCGACGTCGGCATTACGACGGTCATGCCGACGTCGTGGTTATGCCGATGAAGCTGCGGGGTTGGCTGTGCCGCAGGGGGATCGGGTGGATGTGGTCGGCATAACTACAGGTGTTCGAGGAAGGCGAGCAGCGGGTCGGTGGGTCGGTAGCGGCCGGGTTGTGTGCCTGGCGGGGTGACCCGGGAGATGGCTCGTTCTTTCTGCGCCATGTCGGCGTGCAGGTAGATCTGGACGGTGGCCAGCTTTTCGTGGCCGAGCCAGAGCGCGATGACGGCGATGTCGGTTCCGCTTTCCAGCAACCGCATCGCGCAGGTGTGCCTGAGGGTATGGACGGTCACGCGCTTGCCGCGCAGTGACGGGCAGTTGGTGCCGGCGGTCGCGAGGTAGCTGGCGAGGCGATGCTCGAGGGCGTCGCGGCTGAGGCGGTGACCGGTTCGGGTCGCGAACAGCGGGTCGTTTGGGCTCTCGGGGTGCTCGGTGAGCCAGCCGCGCAGCACCGCAACGGTGAGCGGGGTGAGCGAGGTGGCGCGTTCCTTGCGGCCCTTGCCGATGCAGTGCACGTGCGGGCCGGCGCCGATGTGGACGTCGGCGCGGGTGAGTGCGATCAGTTCGGAGATCCGTAGCCCGGTCTGGACGGCCAGGACTAGCAGGGCGTGGTCGCGCTGGCCGGTCCAGGTCCGGTGGTCGGGCGCGGCGAGCAGCGCATCCACTTCGGTACTGGTGAGCCAGGTGAGCATCCGGCGCTCGTAGCGTTTGACCGGGATCGCCAGCACTCGCTGGATGACCGCGGCATGCTCGGGATGGTGCAAAGCGGCGTAACCGAACATCGAGTGGATCGCGGCCAGCCGGTTGTTGCGGGTGCGCACGCTGTTGTGCCGGTCGTGTTCGAGGTGGTCGAGGAACCCGGCGATCAGCGCGACGTCCAGGTCGGCGATGTCCAACGCGGACGGTTTCTTGCCTGTCTTGTCGATGGCGTAGCCGAGCAGCAGCCGGAACGTATCGCGGTGGCTGGCGATGGTGTGCTCGGAGGCGTGGCGCTGGCCGATGAGCCGGTCGGTGAAGAACGCCTGCAGCAACGGCGCCAAGGCGCTCATGACCGGTCACCGAAGTGCTGCTCGAGCCGGGCCGCGGCCAGCTGCATCAACTCCGGCGTGGCGGACAGATACCAGTAGGTGTTGGCCGGGCGGATGTGGCCGAGGTAGGTGGACAGCACCGGCAGCAGAGCCTGAATGTCGGCGCCCTCGCGCTGCCAGTCGGTCAGCGTCTGGACCGCCATGGAGTGGCGGAGATCGTGAATGCGCGGGTGGACGGTCTCGGTGCGCAGGCCGAGCCTTTTGGTGATCGTCCGGAAGGTTCGTTCGGCGTCCCAGCGCCGCAGCACGCCGCCGGCGGCGGAGACGAAGAACGCGTCGGTGCGCGGGGTGGGACACAGCCGGTCCCGGGTCGCGACGTAGTCGCGTAACGCCACGGTGACCGACGGGTGGGTCGGCACCAGCCGCATCCGACCGAACTTCGCGTGCCGAATGATGAGCAGATCCTCGTCGAGGTTGACATCATCACCGGTCAACGCCAGCGCCTCCCCGACACGCATCCCGCAGGCAGCCAGCAGACCGAACAGCGTCTGGTAGCTCGCTGCCCGCAGCGCCGGCCGCAATCGTTGGGCCGCCTCCACGATTCGTGCCAGGTCTTCGGGTGAGAACACGTAGGGCGCCGGTCGCCGGCGCGGCACTGCGAGCACCCCGCGTGGCGGGACCTCGTGCGCCGAGTCGATGGCATGCACGTAACGTGCGAAGCCCCGAATCGTGCTGAGCCGGAAGCTGGCAGTGATCGGTTTGATCCCTTGCGGCTGCCACGCCCACCCAACGGCGAGTTCGACGGTGATCGTCGTCTCGCCGGCGGCTTGCAGGTAGGCGACGAAGCTGAACAGCCGCTCCCGATAGCCGCCGAGCTGGTAGCCCAGTGCGTTGCGCAGCCGCAGGTAGTCCTCCACCTGCTCGCCCAGCGGGGTCATGACGTCGTCCCGGCAGGCCAACGGCGCGCGATGGTGCGGAGCCGTTGCACATCGACGCATGCGTACTCGGCGGTGGTCTGAGCCGACTCGTGTCGAAGGACTTGACCGATCTCGGCAAGCGATCCGCCCGCACGCAGCATCTGACAGGCCGCGGTGTGCCGCAGCCGGTGCGGGCCGAACGGTGTCAACCCGACCCGAACGCTCGCGCGACGGACAATGCTCGACACCGCGGAGCAGGCCAGACCGGCATGCGGTGAGGTGGCCCCGACGAACACCGCTCGCGCCGTGGTGCGCGGCCGGCCGCGCTGTAAGTAGCCGGCGATCGCGTCGCCGACATCGGCCGGCAACGGCAGCTGATCCGCCCGTGCCTTCTTGCCGCGCACCGTCACTGTCCCCGCGCGCCAGTCGATGTCGTCCAGCCGAAGCGCCGCGACCTCGCTGACCCGAAGCCCGAGCCGCAGCATCAACACGATCACCGCGTAATTGCGCCGCCCGACCGCGCGTCGCCGATCGCAGCTGTGCAGCAGCGCCTGCACTTGCGCCGCGGTCAGTCCCTGAGGCAGCAGTGATCGCCGCCGGTCAGCCATCGGCAGCACCGCGCCCGACAGGTCAGTCTCGATCAGCCCGGCCACGTGGCAATAGCGCAGGAACGCCCGCACCGCGCACCCGTACTGCTTCACCGTTGCCGGCGCCCGGCCAGCCACCGGAGCACTGAGCACCGTCTTGGAGACCTCGGCAGCAGTCAACTCGCGCAGACTGACATCACCACGGGCGGTGAGGAACCTGCGGACGTCCCCGACATAGACACCGCTCGTCAGCGCCGACACACCACGCTGCTCACGCAGGTGCACGACGAAGCCCGCCAGCAGCGCCTCCACCGAACCGTCCGACGAGAGAGCAGTCGATCTAGACATCCGGTCCTCCTTCTCCCTGAAATGGGTGAAGGAAGCATCGGCCCGGGTCACCGATTATGCCGACCTGCTCAGCACCAGATGGCTGTCATGCAAGGCCCGCAGCGGACCCGTCGGCATAACCACGACGTCGGCATGACCGTCGATCCCGAGCGCTCGGATCGAGCTGCCACAGTGCCACATGCCGCCACGATCTCCGACCCGGACGCCGGGCCCGGTTCGAGCTTAGGATTCTGGAATCCCTGATCGAGGACACCACCGTGCTCAAGCTCGCCGTTGCCACCGCGCTCGTCGTCTCGCCGCTTACTCTGATGGCAGCGCCGTCGATGGGGTCCGCGCGCGGCGCTCCTGGTCACACGCTGCACGTCTCCGGGACCGGGGTCGGCATGTACCCGGCGTACAACCGGTCGGTGCGGCGCTACGCCGCGACCACAACCGAGGCGACGTACCCGAGCGACGCCACCGACAACACCACCAACAACGGTGCCTCGATCACGGTCGCGGCGAGCACGTCCGACCCCCATGGCATGGTGCTGGTGGACGGCGTCCCGCTTAAGCGCGGCCACAAGACCCTGACCGGGCTCGACGCGGGTGACGAGATCTCGGTGATCTACGTCGATTCCGCGGGCCGCGAGGCGGACTCGGTGTTCCTGCTGCCGGCCGACTTTCCCACACTGACCGCCACCGTCGAGAAGCCGGGAATCACGCCCGGAAAGGTCGGCCTCACCCTGAGCCAGTGGCATTCCAACGGATGGCCGCTGTTCGACACCGTGGTCGACCCGAACGGCGTGCCGAGCTGGGTCCGCGCCAGCCACGACGGCGGCATCGACCTGAAACGCCAGCCCAACGGAAGCTTCAGCGAGGCACGCCCCACCAGCACGCCGGGGCGCACCGGTTCCGACATCGTCGACATGAACTCGCAGTTCCGAACCATCGCCACACACCGCACCGTCGGGCTGACGAACACTGACTCCCACGACTCGATCCTCGAGCCGGACGGCTACATCGTGCTGCTGGCAAACGAGGCCAACCCCGCTACCGGCCTCGCCGACTCGGTGATCCAGGAGGCCGACCCGCAGGGCAACGTCACCTTCCAGTGGAACAGCAGCGCGCTCGCCGGCGAGACGGTCGCAGGCACGAACCCGGACTACGCGCACATCAACTCGATCGAGATCGTCAACGACGGGCAGGACTTCCTCGCTTCCTTCCGGCATCTGTCCGCCGTGATCCTGATCGCCCGAAAGCCGCACGACGGGTTCCAGCCGGGCGAGATCGTCTGGAAGCTCGGCGGCCGCGACAGCTCATTCAGCTTCGTCAACGACCCGTACGGCGGACCGTGCGCCCAGCACAGCGCCCGGATGCTGCCAAACGGCGACATCATGGTGTTCGACGACGGGTCAATCAACGGATTCGGTGCCTATTGCGTCGACCAGTCCGATCCGACCGGGCCGCTGCACGAGCGCCCGCAGTCGCGACTGGCGGTCTGGCACCTCGACCCTGCCGACGGCACGGCAACGCTGGTCCGCTCGTACGCACCAGCCGGATGGTTCTCGTGGTTCATGGGCTCGGTGCAGCAGCTACCGGCCACCGGGAACGTGTTGATCGGCTGGGCTGCGGCCACGAACGCGGTCGCCACCGAGCTCACGCCGAACAACACACCGGTGTGGCAGCTGGTGGCCGCACCGAGCACCGACGGCTCGACCTACATCTCGTACCGGTCGCTGAAGTTCGGCGCCCCGGACATCATCGGCCCCGAGGTCATGGTCACTAGTCCGGCCAAGGGCGCGTCGTACGCATACGGCGCGCGGGCGAGGGCCCGCTTCTCCTGCACCGACACCGGTGGGTCCTCGCTGCGGACCTGCGGCAACGTCCTGCCCGGCACCTTGCTGAACACCACCACCCCGGGCCGGCACACGTTCACCGTCACGGCCAAGGACGGTGCCGGCAACACCACCAAGGTGGTCCGGCACTACACGGTGGGGAAGCCCCCCTTCCGCCCGGACGCCTCCGTACGCCGGCCGGACGGGCGCTGGCTCGGAACCGAGGTCTACGGGACGGCGGCCCATCAGACGACCACCAGGAAGGTCGCGGCCGGCACCGGCGTGACCGTCCGGTTCCGGCTCACCAACCACGGAGCCCGCGCCGATTGGTTCCTGGTCGGCGGCACGAAGGGCACCACAGCCGTGAAAGCGACGTACCGCTTCGGCGGCAGCGACGTCACTCGCCGAGTGCTGACCGGGACCTGGAGGACCGCGTCGATCGCTCCGGGGGCTCGACTGGTGCTGACGCTGCGGCTCCGCGTCGCGAACGGCGTGCGCAGTGGCACGGCACGGACTTTCGCGGTGCGGTGCGCCTCCGGCCACGCGGCCGGCGTCACCGATGCGGCTGCGGTGCGACTCACCGTCCGCTGACCGCTCGGAACGTCGTGGCCTACCACCGGGGACCGCTAGCGGAAGGTTGACGTCCTCACCAACGCGCTCCTCCCCTTCCCCACCCGACCGCTGTCCTGTTGTATCCCATCGCACGGCGCGATCTCGGTCGTTCCCTCGAGATTCGGCTGCCGGTCTGCATGGTCACCACGTCCGGTACGTGCAGCAAGAGCTCGAATACGTCCTCGAATGTGATCACCCGCTCGCGCGCCGGATGGGTGCCGCACAGCACGTGGAGGAGCTTCGCCTCTCTGCCCTGCGTCCCGCCGGCGACGAGGATGTTCAGGCCGGCGGCCGCCGACGCCTCGAGCAGGCGGCCGCCTACTCGGTGAGCGTGACCACCGCGACGAACGCGTCCCGCGAGCGCAAGCCGACTGCGAACTCGCCGCGCACAACCACCGCCTCCACCGCCCGTCACCCGTCGCGAGATCGCGCGCGTATTCGGCGATCTCGCGGCTCGCCGGGTGATGAACGCGTTAGGACTCCTCAGATACGTCAACGCAGCGCAACCACTGGCTCGACACTGACCCAGTTGCGTGAGCAACTTCGTACCTACAACCGGCCACCGCGGAGGCCGAGACGAGCCGACCGGCCCGGGGCTTCCCAATGCCCGGCAGAAGCGATCACGCCGCGTCTCCCTAACCCGTGCCGATCCCCTGAGGGCGGCCGCACTCGCCCTCGCCAAGATCTCCGAGCGCATCGACAAGCGCCGCGCGGTGTTAGGCGCCGCTCGATCACCGGACAACGAGCCGCTACACCGGTGTTTCGATCAATACCGAACATCGAACACATCTCCAGAGCGTGGGCCGGAACCAGCCGACCGGTTGTGGGTTGGACACGGGTTGGACATTCGTCCACCGGACCGCCGCAGACCGCCAATACAGGGCATTCGATGACATTCCGACGGGGTCTCACGTCCCCACGCTAGGGTTAGCCCAGGACTGAACGCGGCTGATGACCTACCCGCGTGGCCGATTCGAGACGCAGCGTGACCCTTCGGACGTTCCGGCCGCGCAGCTAGGACGCCCTGTTGCGCCGGCTCGGCGCGCTGCTCCGCGGGCCACGCCGCCGTCAGGCCCGGCATCGGTATCGCGGTCGGGTTCGTTCGGTTCGGACGGGTCGATGTCAACTTGTTGGTTGACAAGGAGTCGCCGCTGCGGTTCCATCGTTGTCAACCGATCGGTTGCGGAGGGTACATGGCGGATCAACTATCTCGGCTGTTCGCCGCCATGGCCGACCCGACCCGGCGAGACATCGTGGCTCGCCTTGCCGTGGGCGACGCCACGGTTGGGCAGCTCGCGGCGCCGTACGACATCAGCAAGCAGGCCGTCTCCAAGCATCTGCGGGTGCTCGAGGGGGCCGGGCTGGTCAGCCGCAGCGGTGCCACCCGACGGCAGCCGGTCCACCTCGACGCGGAGGTCTTCGACCTGATGACCAAGTGGATCGCCCGGTACCAGCGAGAGGCCGAGCGGCGGTACCGCCGCCTCGACGCCGTACTCGCCGCCTTGGACGACACCGATAACTCGCAGGAAGGAACCACCTCATGACCACCCCGGCCGAAGCGAAGATCGAGGCCGACCCGGCGGTGCCGATCATCCGTATCACCCGAGACTTCGCCGCCACGCCCGAGCAACTGTTCCGCGCACACACCGACCCCGACCTATTCGCGCAGTGGGCCGGACCGATGGACATGCGCACCCGCATCGAGCACTGGGACGCGAAGACCGGCGGCAGCTGGCGATTCGTCCAGGAGCGCGACGGCACGCAGTACCGCTTCCACGGCTGCTTCCACGAGGTGCGCACCGACCGGATCGTGCAGACCTTCACCTTCGACGACGAGCCGGACGGCGTAGCGCTGGGGACGCTGCTGTTCGAAGAGCTCGCGCCCGGCCGCACCCGGCTGCACGCCAAGTCGCTGTGCGACAGCTTCGAAGGCCGCGACGCGTGGCTGGCCAGCGGCATGGAGACCGGAGTCAACGACGGCTACGCCAAGCTCGAGGCGATGGTGGCCGATGGCGCTATCTGAGCGGCCCGCCGAGCGCCACCGGCAGATCGCCGCGGTGTTCACCGAGAAGGTGTGCGGAACCCGGAATTGGGACGCGCCGACACCGGTACAGGGGTGGACTGCTCGCGACGTCGTCGGCCACCTCACCGACTGGCTGCCGAGCTTCCTTGCTGAAGGCGCGGGCATCGACCTGCTTCGCGCCAGCGTCGATGATCCGGTGGCCGCCTGGCAGGTTCACGTGGACGCGGTGCAGGTGTTGCTCGACGATCCTGTTACGTCGGGGCGGACACTGGCCAATCCACACATCGGCGAGCTGCCCTTGGACCTTGCGATCGACCGCTTCTACACGGCCGACGTCTTCATGCATACCTGGGACCTCGCCCGGGCCACCGGCCAGGACGACCAGCTTGACCCGCAATTCTGCGCCGAACTACTCGTCGGCATGACGCCGCTCGAGGACGTCATGCGATCCTCCGGACAGTTCGGGGCGCGGGTACGAGTCCCAGACGACGCTGACGCACAGACCAAGATGCTGGGGTTCATCGGCCGCGACCCGACCTGGACTCGCGCCACTGCGCGAGCCGGTTGACGAACTCGCCGCCGCGGCGCGCCAGTTGGCATGCTCAGGCAGCCCCCAACAGGAACGGGCCCGCACCATACTGCGCGAAACACGACGGTCGCTGTACCTCATCCTGGCCGACGACGACGACCCGATCAGTGGTCCGGGGCTGTGTCGGGCGTCGTGCAGGCTGGTGATCTGGTGACGAAGTGCAGGTTGGCGCCGGCGGGTAGCGAGAAGTCCTCGGGGTCGCCGTCGGCGACGTCGAGGATGAACTGTTGCTGGTGCCAGGCGTCGTCAAGCCGTCGGTCGATGTAGAACGGGCAGCCGTCGATGTCGCCGAGCAGCAGGTCGATGTCGCCGATGACGAACTCGCCGTCGGGGTAACACATCGGCGTGCTGCCGGCGCAGCAGCCGCCGGACTGGACGAACATCACCGGCTCGCCCCGGTCGGCACGCAGGCGGGCTATCGCCTGGCGTGCCGCCGGGGTGGCGGTGATACGTGCAGCTACTGAAGCGGGCACCGATTGCTCAGAACAGGCCGAGGGGTTTGGTGCTGTAGCTGACCAGCAGGTTCTTGGTCTGGCTGTAGTGATCGAGCATCATCCGGTGGTTCTCCCGGCCGATGCCGGAGATCTTGTAGCCGCCGAACGCCGCACCCGCGGGGTACTGGTGGTAGCAGTTGGTCCATACCCGGCCGGCCTTGATCGCGCGACCCATCTGGTAGGCACGGTTGCCGTCGCGGGTCCACACTCCGGCGCCGAGGCCGTAGAGCGTGTCGTTGGCGATGTGCAGCGCGTCCGCGTCGTCGGTGAACGTGGTCACCGCGAGCACCGGGCCGAAGATCTCTTCCTGGAAGACGCGCATGTGGTTGTCGCCCTTGAGCACGGTGGGCTGGAAGAAGTAGCCGTCGGCAAATTCGTCGCCGTCCACCTTCGCCCGCTGGCCTCCGATCAACACCTCGGCGCCCTCGTTGCGGCCGATCTCGACGTAGGAGGCGATCTTGTCGATCTGCTGCTGGGACACCTGCGGGCCGAGCTGGGTGTCGGTGTCGAGCGGGTTACCCTGCCGGATCTTGCCGATCCGCTCCAGCGCACGCGCCATGAACGCCTCGTAGATGTCCTCGTGGATGAGCGCACGCGACGGGCAGGTGCACACCTCGCCCTTGTTGAACGCGTACAGGACAAGACCTTCGACCGCCTTGTCGAGGAACTCGTCGTCGTGGGCCATCACATCGGCGAAGAAGATGTTCGGCGACTTGCCCCCGAGCTCCACCGTGGACGGGATCAGGTTCTGCGCCGCGTACTGCATGATCAGCCGGCCGGTCACCGTCTCACCGGTGAAGGACACCTTCGCGATGCGTGGGTTCGCAGCCAGCGCCTTACCGATCTCCGCGCCGGGCCCGGTGACCACGTTGATCACACCCTGGGGGACGACGCCCTCGATGACCTCCATCAGCTTCATGATCGACCACGGTGTCGGCGACGCCGGCTTGAGCACCGAGCAGTTACCCGCCGCGAGCGCCGGCGCCAGCTTCCAGGCAGCCATCAGCAGCGGGAAGTTGAACGGAATGATCTGACCGACGACGCCCAGCGGCTCCCGGAAGTGGTAGGCGACGAGGTCCTTCTCGATCTCGGTCGAACGGCCCTCCTCCGCCCGGGCGGCGGCCGCGAAGTAACGGAAGTGATCCACCACGAGCGGGATGTCGGCCGCGAGCGTCTCGCGCACCGGCTTGCCGTTCTCCCAGCTCTCTGCGACCGCCAGCATCTCCTTGTTCTTCTCGACCGCATCGGCAATCGCGTTCAGCACCTCGGCACGCTCGGTCGCGGACTTCTCACCCCAGCCGTCCTTGGCCGCGTGCGCGGCGTCCAGCGCCAGCTCCACATCCTCCGGCGTGGAGTCGGCCACCTCGGTGATCGGTCCCGCGGTCGCCGGCGTCAGGTCGACGCGGTACTTCCCGTGCGTCGGCGCGAGCCACTTGCCACCGATGAAGTTCTCATAGCGCGGGACGACCTCGACGATGCTGCCCGGCTGCCCGGGGGCGACATACTTCATCACGTACTCCTTCGTCTGCAGAAACCTGAGCCCTTCGCCGGTGTAGACGCGGGCCACTCCTGTGCCGTGCCGGCAGGCGCCAGCTGAGGAGTTCCTGGTTTCGACTCAACGCCGATCCCCCGGTGGCAGTCAGTGTCGAAGGTCCTATGTCTCGGGCTTCACAAGTCTGCGCACCGCGGCCACGGCATGACATGTCCCGAGTCGGCAGGGACACTCCAGGGGCACCTCAGAGAACGACCGATCTATCGCGGGGTCGTCGGGCTTCAGGCACTCTCGCCCGAGCTGAACCGACATTGGGGCCGGACGTCCCCCATAGCTGTGGACAGGCTCAACCGGGGACTCCGGGACTGCGACGCGTGCGGGCGGGGCAGGTGCCGTCGATGTGGATGGTGTGGGTAGAGCTGCTGGGCGCCGCGGAAGCGGTCGTCGCGCTCGACTGCGGCGCGCACGGCGCGGCGTCGTGCGGTGTCGCGGCGGCGTCGGATCCGAGCCAGCGCGTGCGACCCGGCTTGCCGGTCCGGAGCGGCGGCAGTGCGTGTCACGGGTTGTTCCTGTCGAGGGCGGTCTCGGCGCCGGTTAGGGGTTGGCGGGTGCGGGGGCGGATGAGGAAGCTGGCGGCGAACAGGGCGGTCGCGGTCGCGATGATCGCGAAGCTGGCCGGGATCCTCGGTGCGGCGTAGGCGATGACCAGCCCGGCCCACAGGGCGACGACGGCGAGGCCGGCAGAGAGCCACAGGGCGGTCCAGGGGCGGGTGGTGAGCCGGTGCGCGGCGCCGGCGGGGGCGGCGAGCAGACCGAACAACAGCAGCGCGCCGACCACCTGGCTGGCCTCGGCCGCGGTGCCGCCGACGATGGCGAGGAACAGCGGGCCGAGCAGCCGGACCGGGACGCCGCTGGCGGCGGCCACGGCGGGGTCGAGGGTGGCGAACAGCAACGGCCTGCCGATGAGAAGCAGCAGGGCAATCAGTACAGCGGCGATGAGCGCGGCGGTGCGCGCGGTGTCGGCGCTGATGCCGAAGATGCTGCCGAACAAGACGTTGACGCTGGCGGCGCCGTTGGCGGTGCTGCGGTGGGTGGTGTAGTAGGCGAGGAAGAACACGCCCAGGCCGAGCAGCCAGGAAAAGGTGGTGCCGATGACGACGTCGTCGGCGCTGCCGCGTCCGCCGAGCACGCCGAGCAGCAGCCCGACGAGCACGGTGGCGGCGAACAGGCCGATGCGCGGGTCGAGCCCGGCCGCCAACGCGGCCAGCGCACCGGTGTAGGCGGTGTGGCCCAGCGCGTCGCTGGCGAACACCTGCCCACGCAACACGATGAAGTAGCCGACCAGCCCGGACAGCACGGCGATCGCGGTGCCGGCGAGGATGGCGTGCACGATGAACGGGTGACTGAGCATGTGGATCAGCCCGGTCACCGGATTCGGCCAGCCGTGCGCGGCGGCTTCGGGGACGGTCATCTCACAGCTTCCTCGGTAGCCGGCGCGGAGGCTGTGGTCGGCCGCCGGGCGTGGCGGGTGCCGTACCGGTCGGCGCCGACCCGCCAGCCGCTGGCCAGCAGGTAGCCGGCGAACGCGATGCTGGTGACCCAGAACCCGATCGGGTAAGGGGTGTAGAACGCCAGGGTTTCGCCGATCCAGGTGGCGGCGATCGCGAACGCGACGGCGAGAGTGATGCCGAGCGCAGGGCGGGCGGTGAGACGGTGTGCGGTGGCGGCCGGGGCGACCAGCAGCGCGAACACCAGCAGGCTGCCGGTGATCTGGCTGGTGCCGGCCGCGGCGACGGCGAGCAGCACGAGAAAAACCGCGCTGATCGCGCGCACCGGAACACGACGGGTGCGGGCCAGGGCGGGGTCGATCGAGGCGAACAGCAGCGGACGTCCTACCGCGGCGAGCACCGCCAGCGTCGGCACGGCGGCGACCAGCAGGATCAGCACCTGGGTGCTGGTGACTCCGGTGATGGTGCCGAAGAGCAGGTTGTTCAGCCCGGTGAGGAACCCGTTGTACAGGCTCACGAACAGGAACCCGCTGGCCAACGCGAACGACTGTATGGTCCCGATGACCGCGGACTCCTCACCGCCCGCGCCGGGCCCGGCGCCACTACCGGCGACCGGCAGCGCGGCGATGATCAGCGCGGCGGCGATGCAGGCGGCGAAGTAGCCATAGCCGGCACTGATGCCCAGCCAGGTCGCGCCGGCGGCACCGGGGAAGCCGACCACCGCCAAGGTGTGCCCGGCGAAGCTCTGCCTGCGCAACACCATGAACCAGCCGATCACCCCGGCGAGCACCGCGATGATGGTGCCGGCGCGGAAGGCGTTGACCATGAACGGGTAGCTGAGCATCTCCCGTACGTCGAGGCTGAGGTTCCAGCTCCAGCCCGGGTTCACGCCCGCTCACCCGCCCATGCCGAGCTCACCAGGCACCGGTTGATGAACCGGGTGCAGGTCGGGTTGGCCGACCACGCACAACCGTCCGGTCCGATCGCGTACCACGGTGATCGGGGTGTCGTAGAGCATCGAGAGAGTGTCGGCGGTGATCACCTCGGCCGGGGGGCCGATGACCGCGCCGCCGTGGGCGAGGTAGATGACCTTGTCCAGGTAGGGCAGGATCGGGTTCACGTCGTGGGCGACCATCAGCACCGTGACGTTGCGGGTTCGGCAGATGCGCTGCACCAACGCACTCACCGATGCCTGGCTGGACACATCCAGGCTCTCCAGCGGCTCGTCGAGCAGCAGCAGCTCCGGCCCGCGCACCAGCGCCTGCGCGATGAGCAACCGCTGCTGCTCCCCGCCGGAGAGCTGCCCGATCGGCCGGTGCGCATACGCCCCGGCGCCGACCAGGTCGATCACCTCGGCCACTCGTCGGCGCGCCTGCCGGTACGCAGCCGGGCGCAGCAGCCGGCACAACAGCGGTACCGGGGTTCCCCACCGGTCGCCGTCCAGGCCAAGCCGGACGATGTCGATGCCACGGATGCGGGTCTGCGGCGTCGAAGGCCCGCCGCTGCGGCAGGTAGCCGATCCGCTTCGCGCCGCGCCGGCCGGAGCCACGCCGAGCACGCTGATCTCCCCATCGGCCGGCAGCAGCCCCATCAGCGCCTTGAGCAGGGTCGACTTGCCCGGCCCCGTTCGGCCCGAGCACCGCGACGAACTCGCCCGCCCAATGGTGAGGGTGACGTGCGACCAGACCGTGCGCCCGCCCACGCGCGCCCGCGCATCGCGCAGCGCCACCATCGGAGCCTCGGCCTCCGCGGCGGTGTCGGCGGCCAACCGCCGCGTGGTCGGCCTCCGGCCTTGTGCTCATCGCGTACGTCGCTTCCCGCAACGCGCTCTGCAGCGCCTGCAACTGCCGAACTGCCAGTCCTGGAAGCTGACCGTGGCCGGCGAGCAGTGTCTCGGTGACCGCGCCACCGGGATGTGCCGCTGCCGGCAGGCGGTCGACCTGCGCGGCGACGTCCGGGGTGCTGTTCTGGCTGTTGAACACATACACCTTCAGGCATGCGTGGCGATCTGCCGATCGATCGTCGCCTTGTCCCGGGCGACACGTCAGTGCCCTCGCTGATGGCCTTCAGGAACCCGGCGGGGTGATCAGGTTCAGGCCCAGCGCATCGGCCAGCAGGGAGAAGATCGACTCGCTCGCCCCGACCGGCGTGCCCGCATATTTCGCCTTGATGTCGGCGATCAGCTGGTCGTAGCGCGCAAGTGCCGTGATGAGGAAGGTCTGCTTTTGCGTCGAAGTAGGCGCGTCGAGCCGGGTCCACCGCCTGGTAGTCGGCAGTGATCTTGTCGACCACCGTGCGCGACATCGGTCGGGGCGTACCAGCGGTGCGGGTTGCCGCCGGTCGGGACTGGACCAGATTCGCCGACGTTGAGCACGATCCGGCCGGAGACCGGGTTGGCGGCGAGCAGCTTGTCCGCCCACGGGTCATAACCGACCCCGTTCTCCACCACGACCTGTGCCCCGGCGAACGCCGCGCATCAGCCGGCGTCGGTTCGTAGTCGTGCGGATCGGTGTCCGGGTTCGTGATCACCGACTGTCACCCGCACCCGGGAACCGCCGAGCTGGGCGCGATGCTGCCCCACGCGTTGATCGTCGCCACCACACTCATCGACCCGTCACCGGTCCCCGCGCCTGACCCGGACGGCGGCGAGGTGGCACACCCCGCCGCCGCCAGCACGGCGCACACCCCGGCGAGCGCGGCGGCGCGCCCGGCCTTCGTCCCGACCCCACGACCCACCAGGTCCTCCAAATGGGTTTCATAACGACAATCGCTTTCATTAACTTACCGCTGACTGCTAGGTCGTGGGACACCGCTGGGCGATCAGCGCGCGATGCTGCCAGCTGGTCGTTCGTGGGCCGTGGGGGTCAGCTGAGCGGTGGTGGCGCGTGTTCGGACACGATCTCGCGCAGCCGTACCCGCCGGCCGGTGCGCAGGATCGCGCGCTTGTAGACGGCGGCGGCGAACCTGGCAACGAAGACGCTGCTCGCCGCGGTGATCAGGGCGGACAGCGTGAACTGCCACCAGGTGGCCGAGCCGAGCCCGACCAGCGCGGTCATCGCGAACGGTGCGGTCGGCGGCAGGTAGGCCAGCACGGTGAACCACGTCGGTGCCGGGTTGTCCGCGCTGATCACGGTGATGCTGATGATGTAGGCAGCGATCATCGGCAGGGCGAGCGGTACCGCCAGGCTCTGCACCTGATCCTGCCGCTCGGCCATCGAGCCGGCCGCGGCGTACAGCCAGCAGTAGAAGCAGTAGCCGAGTAGCAGCCACACCACGGCGGCGAGCAGCACGAGCGGCGCACTGCCGTGGAGGAGATCCGAGCCGACTGCCTGGCCGAGCCCGAGGGCGACCACGGCCGTGACGGTGGCCTGCGCGAACACGACGACACCGATGCCGATGACCTTCCCGGCGAGCAGCTGCAGCGGGCGGACCGCCGCCAGTAGCACCTCGACGACCCGGCTCGACTTCTCCTCCATGACGCCGATGAGCGTCCAGGTGAGGTACTGGGTGAGCATGATGAACAGGACGATCACGCCGACCGTCGACGTCGTGCGGGCCGCCGTGTTCGCCCGCCTCGGCTCGAGCGCGGCGATCGGCACCGGTTCGGCGCGGGCCAGCGCAGCCACCTGGCCCGCCGTCAGCCGGGCGGCGCGGACCGCCTTGTTCACGCCGAGCAGCTCCGCGAGCGCCGTCGTGAACTGCGCCGTCCTGGACGTGTCGCCGCTCGTGACCGTGCGCTTCACCACGAGCCGCTCGCCGTCCACGACGGCCACGTCGATGCGCCCGGCGCGCAGCGCCGCATCGGCGCCGGTGACGTCCTTCTGGGCCACGACGTGCACGTCGGTCTTGACCCGCGCCGCGGCCGTCGTGATGGCCTGGTGCAACCGCGGGGTGAGCGTGCCGACGACGCCCACCTGCTGCGGATGCGACTTGCCGCGGGTCGCCACCGGGATCACCACCGCGGCCGCGACGGCGAGCAGCAGCAGCAGCGTGGCGACCCGGAATACCCGGCCACGGACCCGCTGCCGGATCTCGCGGCCCGCGACCAGTCCGACGGGACCCATAGCCGGAGCGACCCGTGCGCTGACCCACCTGCCGACGCCGCGCAGCGCTCGTGGACCACGCCGCGGCCGTAGCCGTAGGCGGACGACGATGATCAGCGCCGCGGCGATGAGGATGAGGACGGGTGCGAGCTTCATGCCATCGCCTCCCGGAACACCTCGGACATCCGGCGGCGGGCGAAGCTGAACTCGGTGACCCTGCCGGACGCCATCGCCGCGCGGAGCACGGCCTGGCTGTCGACGGCCTCGTCGAGCACGAGCCGCACCGCGCCGCGGTCGAGCTCGGACACCGTGACCCCGGGCAGTTCGCGGGCCCACGAACCGTCCCGGTCGCCTTCGACGCGCACGACCAGCCGCTGTGTGCCGCTCGATGCCAGCTCGTCCACCCGGCCGGAGACGACGAGCCGCCCGTGGTCGATGATCGTCACCGAGTCGCACAAATCCTCGACCTGGTCGAGCTGATGGCTGGACAACAACACACCGCGGCCCGCGCGCGCCTGCTCGACGAGGACCTCTCCGATGGCGTCGATCCCGGCCGGGTCGAGGCCGGCGAGCGGTTCGTCGAGGACGAGCAGCTCCGGTCCGTGCACGAGCGCGGCGGCCAGCTGCACGCGCTGCTGGTTGCCGTGGGACAGCGCCTCGAGCTTGCTGCGCGCACGGTCGGCGACCCCGAGCCGTTCCAGCCACGTCCTGGTCGAGCTCGCCGAGTCCCGCTGGCTCAGCCCGTGCAGCCGGCCGAGGTACTCGATCTGCTCGCCGACCAGCATCCCCGGATAGAGCCCGCGCTCCTCGGGCATGTACCCGAACCGGCGCCGCTGTTGCGCGCCCACCGGCGCCCCGTTCCACCTGGCGACTCCGGCGTCGAGGTCCACCAGTCCGAAGATCGCGCGCATCGTCGTCGTCTTGCCCGCCCCGTTCGGGCCGAGAAAGCCCACCACCTGGGCGGGCGGAACGCGAAACGACAGATCGTCAAGCGCGGTCACGGCACCGAAGCGGCGCGTCAGTCCGTCAACTTCCAGGACCCCGCCGCCCGAACCGAACGCGTTCTCCATCCGCGGCGCCTCCCCTCCTGCTATCGGGCCCGATTCTCACCTGGTTGCGGTCCGTGGTCGTCCACGTCTGGGCAGCGGCTGGGCCTGTTTGGGCATCCGTGCGGCGTCGGCCAGGGCCCTGCGTAGCAGCATCTCGACCTGGGCGTTGAGGCTGCGGAACTCGTCGTCGGCCCAACGCATCAGCGCGTCGTGCACGGCCGGGTCGACGCGCAGCAGGACCTGGCGCCGCGCGCTCACGAATACAGCGAGCCGGTGTTCACGACCGGCGAGGGCGGCTGGTCGCCGCACAGCACGACCATCAGGTTGCTCACCATGCTGGCCTTGCGTTCCTCGTCCAGGTCCACGACACCGCCTTCGCTGAGCCGGTTCAGCGCCAGCTCGACCATGCCGACCGCGCCTTCGACGATCCGGGTCCGGGCCGCGACGACCGCGTTGGCCTGCTGGCGGCGCAGCATCGCCTGCGCGATCTCCGGCGCATAGGCGAGGTGCGAGATGCGGACCTCGACGATCTCCACGCCGGCGATCGAGACCCGGGCCGCGACCTCGCCGGCCAGCGCGGCGGCCACCACGTCGGTGGAGCCGCGCAGCGAGGTCCCGGTGTCGGTGGTGTCGTCGTAGGGGTGACTGGTGGCGACGTGGCGCAGTGCGGACTCGGCCTGCACGGTGACGAAGTTGCGGTAGTCATCGACCGCGTAAGTGGCCTTCGCGGTGTCGGCGACCTGCCAGACCACGATCGCGGCGATCTCCACCGGGTTGCCGTCGGCGTCGTTGACCTTCAGATGGTCGGTCTCGAAGTTGCGCACCCGAACACTGAGCCGGCGCCGCACGGTCAGCGGCAGCACCCACCAGAACCCGGCGCGGGTGACCGTCCCGACGTAGCGGCCGAAGAACTGCACCACCGCGGTCTGGCCCGGCGTGACGATCTCCAGCGCGGTGAGGACCAGCACGGAGACCACCAGCGGCGCCCACAGCCACCCGCTCCCGACCGCGGCGACCATCCACCAGACACAGCCGGCGATCACCAGCACCCCGAGCCAGCCGTTGATGGCCAG
Organism: uncultured Actinomycetota bacterium; assembly: GCA_963797455.1. Classification (GTDB taxonomy): domain Bacteria; phylum Actinomycetota; class Actinomycetes; order Mycobacteriales; family Jatrophihabitantaceae; genus Jatrophihabitans. Next base: position 381,825 of record CAWCPK010000008.1, read on the forward strand.
CGCCGGGTGCTGCCTGATGTCCACGCGCGCACCGGAATGTCCGACGGGTTGAACGCTGTCGGGTAGCTCGACGCTGGTCATGACATGCTCCCTCGTCAAAATGTGATAGCTAATAGCTATCACATTTCATAGCTGCCCGCCAGGGACGATCTACCGTTCACCACCACCACCACGACGCAGCGCCAGGTGTCGACGGCGAACCTGCGTGTGGATCGCTCGGCGGCGCGTCGCTGTGCTGACGGTGCGTGAGAGCTTCGCCTACTGGTGTGATCGCGGCGATCGGCGCGGCCCCGCGGCTAGAGCTCAGCCGAACCCACCTCCCGGTTTGCTAGTGACCACGCGTCAATCCCCGGCCGGCCGAGGTGGATCAGGCCCGCCGGTGTGGGTGCGTGTGCACCCGGATGACGCCGGGCACGGTGCGCGCGAGCACGGTGACGATGTCGCGCTGTGCGTCGTCGTCGAAGGGCCCGCTGATGGTGACGACACTGTCGTCGACCGCGACCTCCCAGCGGCCACGTTCGCCGGCGTAGTCGTCCAGGCGATGGATCACGTCCGAACCGATCGCGGCATCCTCCCGTAGCAGGGTCCGCAGCAGGTCGCGTCGGCTGACGATGCCGACCAGGCGCCCGCCGTCGACAATGGGCACCGCTCGCACACCGTTGTCGAGCATCACCGCGGCGAGGTCGGCCACGTCGGCGTTCTCGCCCAGGCAATACACGACCGGAGTCATGACCTCCCTGACGTGACGGGCCGGGTCCGGCTGCTCGTGCGGCTCGGCACGCAGGTGGCTGCGTGGGTCGTGGGGCATCCGGTCACGAATCACATCGGCTTCGCTGACGATCCCGACGACGCGATCATCCTCATCCAGCACCGGCAGCGAGGTGATGGCGTGCTCGGCCATCAGCGCAGCCGCCTGCTGGACGGACGTGTCGGTTTGCACGGTGACCACCGCCCGCGTCATGATCTCCCCGGCCCGCATCCGTTCCCCCCTTGCGTAGTACCTGTGCTTATCGTGCGGTAGTGCGTGCACGTCGCAACCATGGTGCACGAGTTCGACCAGCCGAACCCAACGCGGTCAGCGCGGGTTCCATCAGGTTCGCGATGCCGTCAGCTGCTCCATGTCGGCGCGGTATGTGCCGCGTCTGGCGGCTGCGTTCAAGTTCGCGCGGCGCAGCAGGGCGGCCTGCGCGGCGTCGCGGTTCGTGTCGTCGCCGGCCCAGGCCCGCAGCACCGGAGCCTGGAGTGCGCGACCGAAGGAGAAGCTGAGTTGCCACGGCTGCGGCGCTCTTCGGTTGATGGCAGCCAGCCGGGCGGTCGCCTGCTCGTCGGACTGGCCGCCGGACAGGAAGACGATCCCGGGCACCGCCACGGGCACCGTCTGCCGCAACACGCCGATGGTGGCGTCGGCAATCTCGTCCTCGTCTGCCTGCACGGGGCAGTCCCGCCCGGGTAGCACCATGTTCGGTTTGAGGAGGCTGGCCTCGAGCACGACCCGGTGCCGGGCCAGCTGGTCGTACACCGCGCGCAAGGTCGCCGCAGTCACTTCTGCGCAGCGCTGCGCGGTGTGGGGGCCGTCCATCAGTACCTCTGGTTCGACGATCGGGACGAGGCCGGCCTCCTGGGAAAGAGCGGCATAGCGGGCCAGGGCATGCGCGTGTGTCTCCAGGCAGGTGACCGTCGGGCGGTCGTCGCCGACCGAGATGACCGCGCGCCACTTCGCGAACCGGGCTCCGAGGGCGGCGTACTCGGTCAACCGGTCGCGCAGGCCGTCCAGCCCGTCGGTCGCGAGCTCACCGGGGAATCCGGCAAGCGGCGTCGTGCCCCTGTCGACCTTGATTCCTGGAATCAGACCCTGGTCGCGCAGCACCTCGATGATCATCCGACCGTCGGACGCGCGCTGCCGGATGGTCTCGTCGAACAGGATCACTCCGGTGATGAACTCGCCGATGCGCGGTGTGGTGAACAGAATCTCGCGATAGGCGAGCCGCCGCGGCTCGGTGGATTCGACGCCGATGGCGGCGAACCGCTTGGCCATCGTCGGGGTGCTCTCGTCCGCAGCGAGAATTCCGCTGCCGGGCACCACCAGCGCTTGCGCTGTCTTCGTCATGAACTCTAGATCCATCGCGTACCACCTCTGCGTCGTTCCGGCCGCGACCGAGCAGGTGGCGCTTGTCCGCCGTGCCGACCTGTTCCGCGGACATGGACTGATTTGTCAGTGCTTGTCACCTCCAACCTTCGACAATTCCACGGTTGCGCGACGGCCCGCACGCTGCCAGAGGCGAAGGTCATCGCGGCCTCATACGGACCGACGACCCGCCCGGCCCGGGACGTTCTGCACTTGGCCGCGACCCGGGATCGGCAGACGCTGAAGTTGTTCTTCACCTGTCGCGGAGGTGACAGACCATGACTGAGTCATCGCACCGGACAGAGTCGAACCCGGCCACCGTGCGGCACGAGGCAGCCGCTTCGTCGGTGCACCATCTCGGGCCGACAGCTGACCGGTATCACGCCGCGATGGTGCGCTACCTCAACGCCATCGCCGGCGATGCTGCACGGTCGCACCCCGAAGTCACCCGGCAGCGGGCGCCGGCCACCCTGGTCGGCGACGTGATGACCCGCGCCGTCGTCGCAGCACACGAGGACGCGGTGTTCAAGGAGATCGTCGCTGCGCTCGCCCGCAACCGGGTCAGCGCGGCACCGGTCATCGACGATGACCGCAAGGTCATCGGAGTGGTCTCCGAATCGGACCTCATCGGCCACATGGTGACCGAAGGCGGCGCCGGGGCGCTGCGTCATGAGCGGCTGACGGCGACGCGGAAGAAGACGCACGGGTCCACCGCGCGCAACCTGATGACGGCTCCCCCGGTAACGACGCGCGCGCACGCCACCATCATCGAGGCAGCCCGAGTGGCAGCCCGCGCCGGAGTCCGGCACCTGCCCGTCGTCGACGCGGACGGCGTCCTGATCGGCATCGTCAGCCGCGGTGACCTGCTGCGCGTCTTCCTGCGCCTCGACGACGAGATCCGCGATGAGATCCAGCAGTACGCGCTGCACGCGATGCGGCTCGACGCGTCGACGTTCTCGGTCCACGTGAGTGAGGGTGTCGTGACGCTCGCCGGCAAGCTCGAGCGCGAACTGCTGGTCGGCAAGCTGGTCAGCCACGTCCGTGGGGTCAGCGGTGTCGTGGACGTCGACAATCGATTGACCGCGCGATTCGACGACCGCTACTTCCCGCCGCCACACGACGCCCGGTGAGGCGAAGGCGAGGATGATCTCGCTGTTGCACGCACCCGCCGATGACCCAGACGTCGACGTCTTGGCCTCCGTCGACCAGGCGATGGCATTTCACCGGGCGGGGCTGCCCCTCGGGCGACGCGGAGGTGACGCCCGTGCCCCGGGTGCGTGATCTGCTCTACCGCTTCCGGCCGGTCGGCGCGCCGGGCGCATCCGGGCGGGTGCGACCGAGCAGGCCCGCGGCATCGTGGCGGCGGCGACCGCCGGGACCCGGGCCGAGCGCGCGGCGGCGGCCGCCCAGCTTCGGCAGCTTGCCGAGACCGAGTCGGCTGCGCTGCTCGCCGCCGCCCAGCTCGAGGCTGCGCGGGTACGCGCGCGTACTGCTGAGTGCATGCCGGACCGGGTCGCCCGCGTTGTCGCGTCGGTGCGCGAAATGCTCGGCGAACAATCGAACCGGACACGGCGATGAGCGCCGGGTGGGTGGCCTGCAACGTGCGGGCCCGCGCGCTGAGCAGCCGGCGACTCGGCCGCACGGCCGCCCGCGGCGTCGCCGCCAGCCCGTCCCTCGACGTCGCGATAGCCACGCTCGTCCAGTCGCCCTACGGCCACGACGTCCGGGTGGGTCAGACGCTCGCTGAGGCACAGCGCGCCGTAGTCGCGACCGTGGTGTGGAACCTGCGAGTCCTCGCCGGCTGGGCACCCGGCCCGGGCGTCGCGATGCTGCGCGCCCTCGTCGGCGTGCTGGAGATCGCCAATGTGGAGGACCACCTGCAGGGGCTGTCCGGCGTCGCCGTGCCGCCGCCCTATCAGCTCGGTGGCCTGGCTGTCGCATGGCCGCGGCTGGCCGGCGCGACCGGCGCGGACGAGCTGCGCCGGCTGCTGGCCGCATCGTCGTGGGGCGATCCTGGAGGCGACACGCCCCGCGGGATCGTCCTGGGGATGCGCACCGCGCTGTCCGACCGCGTGATGTCGGCCGCGCCCGCTGCCGCACCATGGGCCGTCGCCGCCACGGCCCTGCTGTACGCCCGCGAGATCATCGCCGACGGCAACGACCTGCCGCTGCGGGCACGCCCCGTTGCCTCGCACGTCATCGGCCGGGCCGGCGTCGCCGCCCGCACGCTGCCCGAGCTCGTGGCCGCGCTCACCCCAGCGCGCGCTGGGCACTCGCCGACGTCGTCAAGCCGAGCGAGCTGTGGCGCGCGGAAGGCCGCTGGTGGGCGCGGGTCGAGAGCGACGGATTCCGCCTCGCGCGCTCGCCCGTGATCGAGCCCGACGTCCTCGTCGGCGTGGCGGCGCTGATGGCCGCCGACGCCTGGCGGGTGCGCGCCGCGCTGGAGTTGGCGGCGCGGGGCGGTTCGCCGCTGGAGGTCTTCGATGCGGTGGCGTGAGGCCCTTTACCCGATGACGATGCAGCGGGTGGCGCTGGTGGCGCCGCGCGACGCGCTGCGCGACCTGTTGGTCTGCGTGGCCGAGACCATCCTGCTCGCTGGCTACGTCGGCACCCAGACCCGGCACATCCTCGAATTCGCCGACTTCCCGGTGCTCGTCGGCGCGCCCAGGCAGCGCTGAGCGAACCCGGCCCGTCGAACGGGCCGGCGCCGAGCCACCCGTGGCCGCCGAGACACGGACCTGAGCGGGATCGACATAACCACCATCAAGCAGGGATAGTTCCTCACAACGCAGGACAACCGCGCGATCGAGCCGCCCAACGCCGCTCACTGGTTCGGACCTGTGGCGCTCCGGGGAGCGCGTCTGGAGGGGCTGTGACGTCAGAGTCCGACTTCGTCGACCCGGCCGGCAACGAGGCGCTGAGTGCCGGGGACGTGGCGCGCCTCGCGGCTGACGTGCTGGGCGCCATTCCCTTTCCCGCGTTGCTTCTCGAGGTCCCATCGGAGCGGATCGTCGCGTCGAGTCCGGCAGCAACGCTGCTCCTGGACCCCGAGGGCGGCATGATCGTCGGCCACCTGCTCGAGGAGTTCACGGCCGACCGTCCGGCGCCGGGCTTGGACCTGTTCGCCGGCGGGCGATTGAACGGTGTCGAGACGTTTCGCACGCTGCGCCGACTGCACGGCGAGGATCTGAAAGTCCGGATGTGGATTCGTTCCTTCGCCCGGCAGCCCGCTACCGAGTTTGTGGTGGTCGTCCTCGTCGCAGACGTTTCACCCGTCGTCGGGTTGCCGCCGACGGGGTGGCGCGAGGCGCCCGCCGTCGTGGGTACGGCCGACGCAAGCCTGCTCATCGAGCGGATCAGTAGCGACGCGGAAGAAATGTTCAATCTGCCGGTGTCCGAAATTCTCGGCAAGTCGCTGCTCGCGCTCGTCGCGCCCGAGGCGGTGTCGCGCTGCCTGTCGGCATTGGGCGAGGCCTCGGCCAGCCAGAACGGAGTCACCCTGCACCTCGACATCCTGAGCGGCGTGGCGGGCCCGCCGCTCGCGTGCGAGGTGCTGATCCTTCCGCTCGAGCCATCGCCGAGCTGTTCGTTCGTCTTCTTGCCGATCGCGCAGGGCATGCAGGGCGGCCAGGAGTCCGGCGACCTGTCCGCGATCCTGCTGCGACTCGGGCGCGGCGCCGAGGTCGCGCAGGCCGCGCGCGGGGTATTCCGCGGCGTTTCACCGCACACCGTACCCGGCCTGAGCCAGCTCACCACTCGCGAGCTCGAGATCATGAACCGATTGCTCGAGGGCGATCGCGTGCCATCCATCGCCAAGGCCCTTTTTCTGAGCCAGAGCACCGTCCGCAACCATCTGGCGTCGGTCTTCGCAAAACTCGGCGTCGGTTCCCAGCAGGAACTGGTCGATCTCTTCCGGACGGACTAACCGGACGCTTCGTCTAGACAAAGCTCCCGAGACAGGTGGTTCCGCCTATATCACCCCACTGGCGCATCGTTGATACTGGAGGCAGGTCGCAACGTTTGCTGCACGCACTGATAATCAGTGTCGGTATTGATGACTACGCCGACCAAGAGCGTGCCCCGCCGTTCCCTTAGCCCCCGTAATATGCGACGGTAAAGCGGCACCTCACCGATATTGCGCAACCCCCGTCACTCCAGCCTCCGCGGGGACAGGGGTTTACGCAATTGGTGAATTCCAATTCTGGCGAGCTATGTCGCTGCGTCGACGCAGCCCGATCGAGACGGTTCGTCTACCGCTACCCCCCGGAATCAGGCAGGTCCGCCCATATCACGGGGGGAGCGCGTGCGACACACTGAGCATATGCCAGGAACACAGATGACCGAACGCCAGGTTGCCGATCGTGCCGCTACCGAGCATTCTCCCTTCGGCGCGCGAGTGGAGCCGATCACGCAATCATTGTCTCTGGCGGTTTCGAATGCGCCGATCCGCGTTGGACTATACGAAGCCGAGCCCGCATGCCTGCTGACAGTCGTCCGGCCGATCGCCGCAGAAATGCGCGAGCGGTCGTTTCACGACCCACTAACCAGACTTCCTACCGGTGACTCGCTGATATACGAGCCGAGCGAGGCCGGCGTGGCCCGCAGTCTGCTCGTCGTCGCAGTGGATCACCTTTCTCAGGTGAACGGCGCGCTCGGCCGCGATGGCGGCGACAGGCTCCTGATCGAGGTGGCCAGACGGCTCACCGGACTCTCCAGCGACGGGGACGTCGTTGCGCGCCTGGACGGCGCGGAGTTCGCGATCCTGCTCGATGACTTCGACGGACGCCGCGTCGGCGCCCGCGCACGACGCGTGACGAGCGCGTTGCTGCCTCCAATCATGCTCGGCCAGACGGCGGTCGCGGCAAATTTCAGCATCGGTACGGCAGCCGACCCGGCCGGCACGCAGTCGATGAAGGCACTACTGCACAACGCCGACCTCGCCGCGCACGCCAACCGAGCCAACGGCACCGAGCACTGGACCCAGTTCGCGCCGGCCATGCTCGACCGCGCTTCTCGCCGCCTCGCCATCGAGTCAGATTTCCCGGCTGCCCTCGTCAACGGCGAACTCACACTCGTCTACCAACCGATCGTCGAGATCTCCGACGGCAGGATTCGGGCGGTCGAGGCGCTCAGCCGCTGGACCCACCCCACCCTCGGTGAAGTGACGCCTGACGAGTTCATTCCGGCGGCCGCGCGCATCGGGATGATCGGCAAGCTCACCGCGTGGGTGCTGCACGCCGCGTGTAGCAATCTGGCCACCTGGCGCGACGCGTCCCCGGCGGCTGCCGACCTTCGGCTGAGCGTCAACGTCTCGCCTGGGTGTCTCTCGGACCCGCAGTTCCCGCGCACCGTGGCGACGCACCTTCGACAGTCGGGAGTCCCCGCGGACCGGTTGATGCTGGAGATCACGGAGTCCGAGCTCAACGTAGCGGACCCGACCGCGGTGGCGAACGCCGAGACGCTACGGTCCGGTGGCGTGTATCTGGCGATCGACGACTTCGGCGCCGGAGAGTCCTCGCTGGCGCGACTGGCCCGGTTCCCGATAACGCACCTGAAGCTGGATCGCTGCTTCCTCGAATCCGTCAGACTCCCCCAGGACGATGTGCCGCTGATCCGTGCGGTCGTCGCGATGGCCTCCGAACTCGACGTGACGCTCATCATCGAGGGCGTCGAAACCCAGGCTCATCTCGACCTGCTGCACCGCGCCGGATGCACCCAGGCCCAGGGGTACCTGCTCGGACGCCCGCACCCGGCCCTGCGCTTTCGCCAGCTGCTCGACACCGGCCGGGTGTCGTCTCTGCCGGGCTGAAGGCAGTTCGCCGGCTAGGTAGCCGCGAAGGCCCGCTCCGGCCGCGCGTGCGCGTGACCACTCGCCGCGAACGGGGCCGGCACGAGCAGCTCGACGTTGCGGTCCTCGACGCTGCCGCGCCTGACGTCGGTGCGGTCCTGCCAGTCGTTCGCGGCCAGTTCGCGCGACAGCGCGGCCAGCGCCGTCGTACTCGGGAGCGCGCCGGCCGCTCCGACGGGACCGGCGTGGTCGACGATCGTGGCGAAGATCGACAGCGTCCCGTCCAGGTTGTCGACGATCTCGACGATCCGGGACTGCTCCGGCCAGTCGATGTGCGCGGCCGTGTTCAGCTCCCAGAACCCGCCGGCCACCGGCGCCCCGCTCGCCCGTGCGTACGAGGCGACCTCGTTGCGGTGCGTGTGCCCGTTCACCCACAGGATGACGTTCGGATACCGGAGCAGCAGCGCGGCCACCTCGGCGCCGCCGATCCGGCCGCTGCCGGCCGGCACGTTGGTCATCGTGCCGACCGTGTGGTGGCTGAAGATGACGACGTACTTGTCGTCGCGCCCGCGCCGCGACTCGACCCGCCCGCCCTCGGAAAGCCAGTGGGTGCTCGCCGCCCGCAGCTGGCCCTCCAGCCAGGAGAACTGGTCCGGGTCGAGCGAGCCGTCCGGACCGCCGGCGCTCACCACGGTGTCGAGGACGATGCCGCGGACGCGTCCGACGTCGAAGGTGTAGTAGGCGGTGCTGTTGCTGACGTTGTCGGCGGTGAACCCGTGTCCGACCGGCCTGCCCGACGTGCTGAAGTGCTCGGACACCGTCGTCAGGCGGTCGACGATCCGGCGGTCGGCGTCCGGCGTGACGAACCGCCGGCCGCCCTGCGAGAGCTCCAGGTTGATGGCGTTCGGGTCCTGTTGCAGGAGCGCAACCACGAACCCGATCTGGACGTCGATCGGTTGGGCGAGGACCGACGGCGGCAGGCTTGTCAGCTTCAGCGGCCCCGTCGCGATCGACTCGAACAGCGGAGCTCGCGGCACGTTGCCCTGCACGAGCCCGTCGTGATTTCCGTACGCCGCGTACCAGGGCAGGCCGAGCCCGGCGGCCCGGAACGGGGCCCGCGCGGCATCGAGCAGCCCGGGCACGGCCGGGAAGCCGTACACCGAGGACGGGTTGCCGAATCCGCTCTCCGGGTGCCAGTAGTACGGGTCCGGCGCCACGTCGTCCATCACGCCCTCGTACCTGGTCGGGTCTCCCGAGTCCGGTCGCACGGTGTTGCCGTCGAGCAGGTCGATGTACCAGCGCAACTCGTTGAACTGGCAGTTGTCCGTGTTGTCCCCGGTCACGACCGCGAACTGCAGGGGGTGACCCGTCGACGGGCCGCGCCGCACCCGGCGCAGCCGCCGGACCATCGCGTCGCCGACCTGGGCACTCATCAACTCCTGCGGGCGGTAGGCGCTCGTGAAGTCCGAGACGTACGCGCCGTACGCATCGAAGAACTCGAATCGCGCCGGCGACTGCACGTCCGTCACGTGCACGTCGGTGAGTTGCCCGAAGCAGGCAAGCACCCGGCCACAGCTGCGCTTGTGCGCCGCTACCCCGGCAAGCTCGCTGCGCACCAGGTACGGCTCGCCGGGGCCCCAGATCAGCGGCGCGTAGCCACCCGCGCCGGCCGAGCCGCGCAGGATGGTCCGGTCGAGCGTCGTCCCCGCCGGCGATCGAGCCGGCCGGGCGAGCGCCCTCCGTGCCGGCAGAACGTCCAGTCCGGTGAGCACCGCAGCGCCCAGGGCACCTTCAAGAAATCTGCGCCGTGACAGGTCCACCGGCTGTACCTTCCTTGCCGCAGGTGCTCTCGACTAAAGCACCAAATGTGCGGCGCGTCGAGACCGGGAATCCAGCACCCTGGTAGCGCACGGCAACGCGACCGACCACACCAGCAGCGAGTTCACGTTCGACCACGGCATGCGCTAGGTGGACGGGATCTCGTTGATTGCCTGCAGCTCGGCCGCGATGTTGCGGCGCGCCCGCGCCGCCCAGCGCAGCCGGGCCGGTTCGGTGCGAAAGAGCGGATCGTGCTCGAGCAGTGCACTGAGGACGCGGGCCCGTCCCACCCGCCACTCGTCGTCGGGCACTGCCGCATACTCCTGGCGCACCGCCGCGACGTAGCGCGCGTACTCGTCCGGGTCCGCCCCGAGGATCGCCAGGTCGGCGTCCATCAGCACCGCCGCCGCAACGTCGCCGTCCTCGGCGGAGTGGCCGATCGTCGCGAGCACCAGGCCGGCGACCTGGTCGATCGCATCGGGCGCGACGCCGCACGCGGTGAGCTGGCGCCGTGCCCAGTCTGCGCTCGCCCGCTCGTCGGTGCCTGGGCGCGCGTCGTAGACGACGTCGTGCGCGCAGGCGGCGAGGGTGACGACCGCGCGCGCGGCCGGGGCCAGCCGGAGTTCGCCGGCCAGCCAGGACGAGTCGCGAAGAACCGCCGCGAGGTGCGCGCCCGTGTGGTAGCGGCGGTGTGGTTCGCCGTAGCGGCGCGCGAGGTCTGCGCCAGCCTGCCTCGCGGGACGGGACGCGCCGCCGAGCAGCCGCACCGCGGCCTGCCAAGCGATGGCCGCCGTGTCGTGCACGTCAGAGGTAGGCGTCGAGCAGCACCCGGTCGGCGGCCGAGAGGCGTTCACTCGCGGTGTTGCGCTGGTGCCAGTACGGGTAGAGCAGCGCCGGGCGGCTGACGGCCTCGAGTTTGGCGACCTCGTCCGCGGCCAGCTCGAGATCGGTTGCGGCGAGATTGTCGGCGAGTTGCTTGTCCGTCCGCGCGCCCACGACGAGCGAGGTCACGGCCGGGCGGGTCAGCAGCCAGGCGAGCGCGACCTGCGCCGCCGACACGCCGTGCGCGCGGCCGATCTTCTTGAGGACGTCGACGGTGCGGAACAGCCGGTCCGGGAAGTCGATCGGCGGCTCCGTCCACTCGGCCGAGCGGCGGGATCCCTTCGGCCCCTTCACCTCGCCGTCGCGGCCCTGTGAGTACTTGCCGGACAGCAGCCCGCCGGCGAGCGGGCTCCAGACGAGCACGCCGAGCCCCTGGTCGGCGGCGGCCGGCAGCAGCTCGTTCTCCGCGTCGCGGGCCTGCAGCGAGTAGTAGATCTGCTCGCTGGCGAACCGCGGCAGCCCGAGCCGGTCGGCGGTGCCCAGCGCCTTGAGCAGGTGCCAGCCGCTGTAGTTGCTGACCCCGACGTAGCGCACCTTGCCCTGGTCGAGCAGGGTCTGCAGCGCGGCCAGCGTCTCCTCGATCGGCGTCTGCCCGTCCCACTGGTGCAGCTGGTAGAGGTCGATCCGGTCGGTGCCCAACCGGCGCAGCGACGCCTCCGCGCCGCCGATGATGTGGTGCCGCGAGAGCCCCCCGTCGTTCGGCCCGGAGCCCATCGGGAAGCGCACCTTCGTGGCGATCAGCCAGTCGTCGCGGGAGTCGCCGAGCGCCTCGCCGACGATCTCCTCGGACCGGCCGCCGGAGTAGACATCCGCCGTGTCGACGAGGTTCACTCCGTGCTCGCGGCACATCGCCAACTGCCGCCGCGCGCCCTTGACATCGGTGTCCCCGACGCTCGCGAACTGGCCGGAGCCCCCGAAGCTCATCGTGCCCATGGTGAGTGTCGAGATCCGCAGGCCGCTGCGTCCGAGCTGTCGATATTCCATGGGTCAATCTGTACCACCCGTGACCGCGGCCACCATGTACGTAACACATTGTCTGAGATACCGTCGGTGCACTTGCGACGCGGAGGTTCTCATGGCGATCGAGCACGTCGATGTCCTCATCGTGGGCGCGGGGCTCTCCGGGATCGGAGCCGCCTGCCATCTCACCCGCGACTGCCCGCAGAAGTCGTACCTGATCCTCGAACGGCGCGCCCGGGTCGGCGGCACCTGGGACCTCTATCGCTTCCCCGGCATCCGCTCGGACACCGACATGCTGACGTTCAGCTACAACTTCCGGCCGTGGAACGAGACCAAGGTGATCGCCGAGGGCTCGGCGATCCAGCAGTACGTCTCGGACACCGCGGCCGAGTACGGCGTCGACGAGCACATCCGATACGGCCTGCAGGTGCTCGAGGCGAGCTGGTCGACCGAGCTCGGCGTGTGGACGGTCGTGGCGCGCGACGAGGCGACCCGTCGCAAGAAGAAGTTCAGCGCGAACTTCCTGATGGCGTGCACCGGTTACTACAACTACGACGAGCCGTACCGCCCAGAGTTCCCGGGCGAGGCCGACTTCACCGGGCCGATCATCCACCCGCAGCACTGGCCGGAGGACCTCGACTACGGCGGCAAAAAGGTCGTGATCATCGGCAGCGGCGCCACCGCGGTCACGCTCGTGCCGGCGATGGCGCGCGACGCCGGCCACGTGACGATGCTGCAGCGCTCCCCCAGCTACATCCTGACGCTGCCCGCCGAGGACAAGCTCCTGGGGCAGTTGCGCCGCGTCCTGCCCGACGACGCCGTCTTCCGGATGGCGCGACGCCGCAACGTCCTTCTGCAACGGATGTTGTACCGCGTGTCGAAAGCGCGGCCCGGCCTCGTGCGCTCGCTGGTCAGCAAGGCGGCGGAGCGCCAGCTGCGCGGCGCGTCCGACCTCAAGCACTTCACGCCGACGTACGAGCCGTGGGACCAGCGGATGTGCTTCGTCCCGGACGGCGACCTCTTCAAGGCGATCCGGGACGGCACGGCCGACATCGTGACCGACCGGATCGACCGGTTCACCGCGACCGGCATCCGGCTCGCGTCCGGCGACGAACTCGACGCCGACATCATCGTCACGGCGACCGGGTTGAACGTGCAGTTGATGGGCGGCGCGCAGCTCGAGGTCGACGGTGCGCGGGTCGCGCCGAACGAGACCGTGACCTACAAGAGCGTCATGCTCGCCGGGGTTCCGAACGCGTCGCTGATCTTCGGCTACACCAACGCGTCGTTCACGCTCAAGGTCGATCTCGCCGCCGAATACACCTGCCGGCTGCTCAACCACATGGCGGCGCACGGCCACACCCAGGTCGTTGCGCGCGCGACGGACGCCGACATCGGTGCCGGCACGGTGCTGGACTCGCTGAACTCCGGCTACGTCCAGCGAGCCACCGACGAACTGCCCCGCCAAGGAACGCACGGGCCGTGGCAGGTCCGCAACGACTACCTGCGCGACGTCCCGATGCTGCGCTTCGCCCCGATCGCCGACGGCGTGCTGGAGTTCAGCGGCGGCGACGAGGCGGCGAACCCCACCGCCGCGGCCCCGGTCGAAGTTCCTGCCGCGCGGTAGACCTAACCCCACTGCGCCGGCGACCCGCCGGGGTCACGATGAAGGCATGACCTTCGTCGTGGACCCCGCCACAACAAGTCCGGTGTTGCCCGCTGCGCGGCACACGCCCTTGCGCCTGCACCTGTTCGGCCGGTCGCTGCGCGTGATGCTGACCTCGATGATCGGCGTCGCGCTCTTCTGCCTGTGGGTGACGCTGGTGGCGGTCTCGCCCATCACGATCGTCGCGCCACTCGTGCTGCCGGTGACCGCGATGGTGCGTGGGTACGCGAATGCGCACCGGCGCGAGGCCGCCCGGCTGCTCGGGCGCCCCGTCGAGGCCGGCTACCGCACCGGCGGGCGGCGCGGCTTCATCCGCCGCGTGTGGACGATCGAGCGGGACCCGGCGAGCTGGCGGGACGCCGCCTGGTGCCTCGTACGCGCCGTGGTCGCCTTCGTGACGTCGACGCTGCTCGTCACGCTGGCGGCAGCCACCCTGCTCTACCTGAGCTACCCGTTCCTGTACTGGGTGACGCCCCAGAACGTCTTCGGCGAGCCGTTCGGCGGGCTGGTGACGCTGCATTCGGTCGGGCAGGCCGCGTTGCTGATGCCGCTCGCGCTCGTCACGTTCGGCCTCTGGTACGTGCTGGTCGTGCCGCTCACCCGGGCGGAGCTCGCGGTCACCAGCGCCATGCTGGGCAGCGGCCGGCTCACGCCCGGTGTGGCGTTGTCCGAATAGTGCCGATCGCGCATTACCGTTGTTGCCATGATCGACGGGCCGGTTCGCCTCGGTGGCTGCCTAGTCTGCGTCGGGCTGCTCGCCGGTTGCGTGTCGAGCAAGCCCACGACCGTCGTCACGGTCACCCGGACATCGTCACCTGCGGGCAGCTCGCCGGCGACGACGCGCCCACCCACGACCTCGGCCGTCACGAGCCCGTCCCCGACCTTCACCCATATGACCAAGCTCAACGGCACCTGCGACACGCTCCTGAAGGACGCCGCCGTGTACGACGCCGCCGGTGTGGCCGGGCTACCCGGCAACGACGCCTTCGTGGTCGGCGCGCCGGATCCGACCATCAGCCGGGTCGCCTATCTCAACTGCCGCTACGGCGTCACCGGGAGGGGGACGGCCGCCACTCCCGCGATCGAGATCGGCATCAGCCTGTACACGACCGACGCGAAGGCGGCGGCCCGCATCAGCGCAACCGTCGACGACTACACCGCGCACGGTGCGTCCGCCTCTGACGTCGCCGTCAACGGGCTGACCGCGACGATGCTCACCGGCGGCGTCGGCGACGGCTACGACGTCGCGTTGCTCGTCGTCGCAGCGGGGCAGCGGACGGTCGCCGTCAGCGTGGACAGCTCGGTCGCCAAGGGCGCGAAGGCGCTCACCAGTGCGACCGCGCTCGCAGCATTGGCCCTCAACCGAACCGGGGGGTGAGCCGCGCGCTAGCGTGCCTGGAATGGACGCCCACCTCGCCAGCACCGGACTGGACAGCACGCTCGGCTTTTCCTACGACGAGGCGGGCCCGGACCGGGTCGTCGTCAGCTGGACCGTCGCGCCGCTGCATCTACAGCCCTACGGGATCACGCACGGCGGCGTGCACTGCGCGGCCGTCGAGACGAGCGCGAGCCTCGGGGCCGCGATCTGGTTCGCCGACCGCGGCAAGGTGGTGGGCGTCGCCAACCACACGAACTTCCTGCGCTCGGCCCGCGAAGGCGATCGACTGGTCGCGACCGCCACTCCTATCCACCGCGGCCGCAGCCAGCAGCTGTGGCTGGTCGAGATCGTCGACGACGCGCAGCGCCAGATCGCGCGCGGCGAGGTGCGCCTGCAGAACCTAGCGCGGGTGTGACGAATCAGCCGCTCTCGGCGGGACCTGTGGCCTGCAAAGCGGCCGCCGCGCCGCAGTAATGTCGAACAATCCCGTTGCGTCCTAAGGGGGTCCCATGACAGACGCCGCATCGCCCGCCGTCCTGACCGTACCGGGTAGCGAATCGCTCGAGCTGCCCACCCGAAAGGCCACCGAGGGCGCGGCCGGCGCGGACATCGGCAAGCTGCTCGCGAGTACCGGGCTGGTCACCTACGACCCCGGTTTCGCGAACACCGCGTCGTGCGCCTCCGAGATCACCTACATCGACGGGGACGCCGGCATCCTGCGTTACCGCGGCTACCCGATCGACCAGCTCGCCGAGAACTCCACGTTCATCGAGGTCAGCTACCTGCTCATCTACGGCGAGCTGCCCACCGCCGACCAGCTCGCCGCGTTCGAGGACAACATCCGCCGGCACACCCTGCTGCACGAGGACATGAAGCGGTTCTTCGACGGGTTCCCCAGTGATGCGCACCCGATGCCGGTGCTCTCGTCGGCGGTCTCGGCGCTGTCGACGTTCTACCAGGGCTTCCTCGACCCGTTCGACCAGGATGACTTCGAGCTGTCGACCTACCGGCTGATGGCGAAGCTGCCGACGATCGCCGCCTACGCCCACAAGAAGAGCGTCGGTCAGCCGTTCCTGTACCCCGACAACTCGCTCGGCCTCGTCGAGAACTTCCTGCGGATGACGTTCGGGTTCCCCGCCGAGC
>CAWCPK010000009.1:0-95971 GCA_963797455.1 uncultured Actinomycetota bacterium
CTCTGCTGGTTCGGTTCCGTATTGCTCAAACGCCCGGTGGTGTTCGTCCACGGACTCTGGCTGTTGGCCAGCAGCTGGGACCGGTGGCGGGCGGCTTTCGAGGCGGACGGGTACGCGACTCTCGCGCCGGGCTGGCCGGATGATCCGGGCACCGTCGAGCAGGCGCGCGCACACCCGGAGGCGTTCGCGGGCAAGTCCGTCGGCGCGGTCGCCGCCCATTACGCGGCGGTCATCCGCAAGCTGGACGCCAGGCCGGCGGTGGTCGGGCACTCGTTCGGCGGGCTGATCACCCAGCAACTGGCCGGCCGTGGACTCGCGGCGGCGTCGGTCGCGGTCGACCCGGCGCCGTTCCGCGGCGTGCTGCCGCTGCCGGTCTCGGCGCTGCGCGCGTCCTTCCCCGTGCTGAGCAGGCCCGGCAACCGCAACCGCGCTGTGTTCCTCACCGAGCAGCAGTACCGCTTCGCGTTCACCAACGCGCTCACCGAGGCCGAGGCACGCGAGCTGTACGCGACCTATCCGGTGCCCGGCGCGGGGCTGCCGCTGTTCGAGGCCGCGTTCGCCAATCTCAACCCGCGCAGCGCGACGAAGGTGGACAGTCGCAATCCCGCGCGCGGCCCGCTGCTGATCATCGGCGGCGCGCGGGACAACACCGTGCCGTGGGCGATGGTCAACGCGGCCTACAAGAGGCAGCGCCGCAACCCGGGCGTCACCGAGGTGACGAAGGTGCCCGGGCGGGGTCACTCGCTGGTGATCGACAGCGGCTGGGAGCAGGTCGCGCAGGTGGCGCTGGAGTTCGTCACGAGGCACGCCCCCGCCTGAACCGGGCAGACTCCCCGGAGTTGTCCGGGCTTCGCCCGCAAATAACCCGAGGAGGCCGGGACAACTCGGGTGGGGTCAGGGCTTGTCGACGTACTTCATCGCCGGGACGAAGAACTCCACCGGGGCCGGCTCGCCGCGCACCAGGGCCACCTCGTCGCGGACCGCGCTCATGACCTCGTCGGTGATCTCGCGCAGCAGCGCGGCGCTGGGCTCCTTGCCACCGAACCGGCTCATGTCGAGCGGCTCGCCCACTGACGCGTGCGACGTGCGGCGGCGTCCGAACCGCTTGATGCTGAAACCCCCCATCTTGTGCGGGCCCCACTGCCCGATCGGTACGACAGGAGTGTTCGGTGCGAGCAGGACGAGCCGGCCGATGCCGGTCTTGGCCTGCATCGGCCAGCTGCCCGGGTCCTTCGTCGTCGTGCCCTCGGGGTAGATGACGACCGCCTCGCCCCGCTCGAGCGCGGCGACCGCGTCGTGCAGCGAGCGCGCGGCGTCGGTGGTGCCGCGGTAGACCGGGATCTGCCCGGCGCCCTTCATCATCCGGCCGACGATCGGCCAGTCGAACACGCCGGCCTTGATCAGGAAGCGCGGCACGCGCCCGGAGCTCCACACCAGCCGGGCCATCAGGATCGTGTCAGCGTGCGACAGGTGGTTGATCGCGATCAGGACGCCGCCCTGCTCGGGCGCCGGCACGCGGTCGAGGTTGCGCCAGCGCAGCCGGAAGAACAGCGCGTCGATCGGGAAGAGGATGATCACCCAGGCGCGGATCCAGAACCCCGCTTTGGGACGGTGCAGCCGCGACATGCGTGTTCCCCTCGAGTGGTTACGGTTCCGTAGGCAGTCTGCCTGATCAGTCGGCACTCACTGCGCGGGCGGGTCGTCGAGGTTGGCGGACAGGTAGTAGGTCAGTGCGACGAGTTCATCGATGGCCAGCTCGTCGCGCACCGAGCCGGCCATCAGGTTCGAGTCGCGCACCGGATCGCCCTGCCGGGTGAGCGCCTCGACGCGCTGCGTGTCGTACCCGTCGAGCCGGTCGGCGTAGGCGGTCAGCGCGGCCACCCGGTTCAGCGTTGCCTCCCACGCGGCGTCGACCACCGGAGCGCTGCCCGGGGCCGCCGTCCCGTGTTCGTGCCGAGCCGCCGCGATGCGGTACGCCTGGTCGTCGATCTGGTCGAGCTCGTTGCCGAGGTCGAGGCGCAGCCGCTGCTCGTCGAGGCGGCCGGTGCGCCAGGTCGAACTTCGGGCGATCCGCTCGGTGGCGCGAGCGGCGGCGATCACCAGCCCGCGCTCGGCGCACGACGAGAGCGGGCCGGTCCACTCCTGGCGCGACTGCCAGCGGCAGGCGGCTCGGATCGCGCGTCGCTCGGCGGTCGTCAGCCGCAGCGGATCGCGAGCGGCGAACCGAGCCCCGAACGCGGCCAGCGCGGCCAGCGGGACGAAAAGCACCGCGGCGACGGCAGCGAGGGCGTAGTGCCCGGACGCCAGGCCCACCGCGATGCCGACGGCGTCGATCACCGCCAGACCGGCGGACGGGACGACCACGCGCTGCCGGACGCGCCCCTGCCCGGACCCGCCGTCAGCAGACACCGCCCGCGTCGCGAGCTTGGCCTCGAGCGCTGCAGGCAGTGCCCGCAGCGGCGCCGCAGCAGTCACGCTGGGCGTGCGGGCCATCGGCGATCCGGCGACCGTCGCCATGACGACGGCACGTGCCGTCGTCAGATCCGGCTGCTTCGGGGCAGCGTCGCTCACCGGACCATCCTGCCCTCCGGGACGCCCGGGTGGAATGCCGCGCACCGGCAATCGGTCGGCCCGCGCCCGGTAGCCTCGACGTCGCTGCCGCCTTAGCTCAGTTGGTCAGAGCAATCGCCTTGTAAGCGATAGGTCGTCGGTTCGAATCCGACAGGCGGCTCCAAAGCCCGGTGCTCGCGAGCGGCGATGGCGTGTCCCGTTCCCGGACGCGCGGCTCATAATGCCGCATGGGCTCGTACACCATCCGTCCGCTCGGCCCGGACACCTGGGACGCGTTCGCCGCGTTGGCCGAGAAGCACAACGGCGTGTGGGGCGGCTGCTTCTGCACCTGGTTCCACCCGCTGCGCAAAGACCACTGCCCGGATGTGGAACCCGGGCGGGCCTACAAGGAGCTGCTGGTTCGCGAGGGGAGGGCGCACGCGGCGCTCGTGTTCGACGGGGACGTGGCGGTGGGGTGGTGCGAGTACGGCCCGCCTGCGGAGTTGCCCCGCATCTACCACCGCAAGCAGGTCGAGACGGAGGACTACGTGCCACCGGACTATCGGCTGACCTGCCTGTTCGTCGACCGGGACTACCGGCGTAAGGGGGTCGCCGCAGCCGCCGTGCGCGGCGCCTTGGACCTCATCGCGCAGGCCGGCGGGGGTGTGGTGGAGACCTACCCACAGGACAACCAGGGAAAGAAGGTCTCGGCGTCGTTCCTCTACAACGGCACCCGCAGCCTGTTCGAGAAGGCGGGCTTCGACTTCCTGCACGCCAAGGGCAAGAACAGCACCGTGATGCGCACGTCGATCCAGGCGAGCTGAGGTGCTGACCAGGGCGCCGGCGCCGCTAGACCGGCGCCGGTGCGGCGCTCACTGAGCCAGCGGGCGCTCACCACTGGAAGAGGTTGACGGTGTACCCGGCGTCCGGGTTGAGCTCGTACTGCTGCTCGATGGTCTGGTAGCCGCCCCAGTACTCGCCGCTCTGGGCCGGGTCCAGCACTTTGAGCATGGCCGTGGAGTCGTCTTCCTCACCGCTGATGCCGGCGATGACGATCACGTGCGTTGGCGAGCCGACCATGACCGGCCCGTTCTGCAGGACCTGAGCCCAGCCCTGCGCGTTGCGGCATGCGTCGGAAAGGACGTTGATGCCGAGCCTCGACGCGAGCGTCTTGCATTCCTCGTCGTCGGCGCCGTCGACACCGAACTCGCGGAACTCAGCGAGGACCGCCGACTCGGGGTAGCTCTGGTTGCGGGCGTAGCCGAGCATCATGGCCGTCGATGCCGCCCAGCACGACATCTGCTGGGTCTGCGGCACGTGCTGGACGAAGTAGTCAGAGCCCATGCCTGCCATGGTCGGCCACGGCGCAGGCAGCGGCCCATCGGTCGGGAGACGTCAGGAGGGGAAGGCGACGCTGCCCGAACGGGCGGGCGGACAGCGCACGCCGCGACGGGTTCGGCACCCGAGATTCGGTGCTCGCCCGACAGGACTTTCGGCCCTACGCGGACGGTTCGCGGCGGGCAAAGAATGGAGGGGTCGGGGAGACCCGACGAACGGGCCCGAGGGCAGACGTAGCGCATGACCGGCGTGTATTTCGGCCGGCATTGACCCATCGTCATAAGACGGGGAGTCTGGCCCCCGGGCCTGATCACGTGCCGTGGCCCGGCCCCCGGGGCCGGGCACGTGGTCGACCAGCTTGCCGACCTGCCGCGCGCGCCAGCCTGCCGGCGAGCGTCACGACGCCGTCCGTCAGGTCGATGGCGAACGTGGGACTGTCCAGCCGCAGCGGGTGCCCTCTTCCTGGTGGCCCTGGAACGCTCGGCGCGCCGCCCGCGGAGCGGGGGGCATGGCACCGAGCCGGCTGCGCGCCAGGGCGGCGACGATGTGGGCACAGCGCACCCATACTTCGGGCGCCTATGTTGCGTGCGTAGCAAGGAGAGGAACGCACCATGACTGCACCACCGCCGGACGAGCCGGCCGAGGCGCCCGTGCCGGCACCGACTCCGGCCGAGCCACCCGCCCCGGCGGCCGCTGCCGTCGCGCCGCCCCCGCAGTCGCCGTCCGCGCCGCCGGTTGTGGAGGATCCGGTGTTTGCGCCGGCGCCGCGGGCGCCTCGGGTCCCCTGGGTCAACCCCGCTCGGCGCGCTCACCTCGTCGGCGCCGCGGTCATCGGGACTGTGGTCGCGCTGGGCGCCGGGTTCGGCATCGGGTTCGCCGTAGCGCCCTCGGGCAACGACCACCATCGTCGGGATGGGATGTTCGGCGACGGGTACGGGTCCGGGATGCGCGGCCAGCTGGGTCCGAATCCGGCCCGCGGCCGGCTGCTGGTTCCCGGCCGGGGGATGTACCGCCTCCCGCCTGGCGTGAACCCGCCGCCCGCGACGCCGTCGCCCGCGACACCCTCCCCGTCCAGCACCGGGTAAGAACCTGCTGCCCAGTAGCCCACGATGCTGGCTGCCTACCGGCCGGTAACTAGGCATACGCTTCGTCTATCGCTCGTGCGACGGTCGAAGGAGCCCGCCATGACCGCTTCCGTCAGACGTCAACCCGCAGCTCGGTCACGCGCAGCCACGCCAGGGCGGCTTGCCTGGTCGCTGCTCCCGGAGCGGGTCACCGCGCTCGCCGGACGGGCCGTGGCCGGCGGCAGGCCGTCCGTCGAGACGTTCGCGCCGGCGACCGGCGCCAGGATCGTCGACCTGCCGCAGTCGTCATCGGCCGACCTCGACACCGCGTTCGAGCGCGCGCGGCGCGCCCAGCGCGAGTGGGCCGCCCGGCCGCTGGCCGAGCGCACCGCCGTCTTCACCCGGCTGCACGACCTCGTCCTGCGCGAGCAGTCCGAGATCCTCGACATCATCCAGACCGAGACGGGCAAGGCGCGCAGCCACGCGTTCGAGGAGGTCGTCGACGTCGCGATCAACTCGCGCTACTACGCGCGCACCGCCGCGTCGGTGTTGAAGTCGCACAGTCGCTCGGGGGCGCTGCCGATGCTGACCATCGCGCGCGAGGTGCGCCACCCCAAAGGCGTCGTGGTCGTCATCTCGCCGTGGAACTACCCGCTCGCGCTGTCGGCGTCCGACGCGCTGCCCGCGCTGATCGCCGGCAATGCCGTCGTCTCCCGTCCCGACAACCAGACGGCGCTGACCACGCTGTGGGCGCACGAGCTGGCCGAGAAGGCGGGCCTGCCCGAGGGCGTGTGGCAGGTCGTGCTCGGCCGCGGCAAGAACATCGGCACCGAGCTCATCGCCCGCGCCGACTTCGTCGACTACACCGGCTCTACTGCCACCGGCCGCACGATCGCCGAACGGGCCGGCTCACTGCTTGTCGGCTGCTCGCTCGAGCTCGGCGGCAAGAACGCCATGCTCGTCCTCGACGACGCCAACATCGGCAAGGCCGCCGACGGCGCGGTCCGCGCCTGCTTCTCCTCGGCCGGGCAGCTGTGCGAGTCGATGGAACGCATCTACCTGCACGACGAGGTCTACGAGGAGTTCGTGCAGCAGTTCGTCGCCAACGTCGGTGCGATGCGGCTCGGCGCCGATCTCGCCTACGACTCCGACATGGGGTCGCTCACCTTCGCCCGGCAGCTCGACTCGGTGTCCGAGCACGTCGAGGACGCGAAGAAGAGGGGCGCCACCGTGCTCGCCGGGGGCCGCGCGCGTCCGGACCTCGGCCGGTACTTCTACGAGCCGACCGTGCTCACCGACGTCACCCCCGAGATGAAGGTGTTCGCAGAGGAGACGTTCGGGCCGGTGGTGTCGATCTACCGCGTCAAGTCCGACGAAGAGGCGATCTCGCAGGCCAACGACACGGCGTACGGCCTCAACGCGAGCGTGTGGACGAAGGACGCGACGCGTGGCCAGCGGGTCGCCGAGCGGCTGCGTGCCGGCGCGGTGAACATCAACGAGGGCTACGCGGCTGCGTGGGGCAGCGTCGACGCACCGGCCGGCGGCCGCGGCGACTCCGGCATCGGGCGCCGGCACGGCGCCGAGGGCATCCTCAAGTACACCGACGTCCAGACCATCGCGACGCAACGGCTGTTGCCGATCGCGCCGCTGCCCGGGATGTCGCACGAGACCTGGGCCAGAACGCTGACGGTGGCGCTGCACGTCATGCGCCGCCTCGGCCTGAAATAGGGAGGCGTCATGAAGTCGGTTGCCGGCAAGACGGTGCTCGTCACCGGTGCGGCGATGGGGCTGGGCAGGCTGTTCGCCCGTACCGCGGTGCAGGAGCAGGCCGCCGCGGTGGTGCTATGGGACATCAACGAGAGTGCCTTGAAGGACACCGCGGCCGAGCTCGAGGCCGAGGGCGGCACCGTGCACACCTACGTCGTGGACGTCTCGTCCGCGTCGGCGGTTGCGAAGACCGCGGCGCTGGTCCGCAAGGAGGTCGGCGACGTCCAGATCCTCGTCAACAACGCCGGCATCGTGCGCGGCAACGGGTACTTCTGGGAGAACGACGTCCGCGACGTCGAGAAGACGATGCTGATCAACTCGCTCGCGCCGATGTACGTCGCCCGCGAGTTCCTGCCCGCGATGGTCGCGTCGGAGGAGGAGTGCCGGGTCGTGAACCTGGCGTCCTCGGCCGGGCTGAACCCGGTGCCCCGGCTCGCCGTGTACTGCGGATCGAAGTGGGCGGCCGTCGGCTGGTCCGACTCGATCCGGCTCGAGCTCGAGCAGGCCGGGCACAAGCACGTGCGGGTGACCACGGTCTGCCCCACCTACATCAACACCGGCATGTTCGACGGCGCGAAGAGCATGTTCCTCACCCCGATGCTCGAGCAGGAGAATGTCGTCGCCGGGGCGTGGAAGGAGATGCTCAAGGGCGGGCCGTTCCTGCTGATCCCGTGGACGTCGAGGCTGAACAAGATCGTCAGCAACGTCCTTCCGGTCCGCGCCCGTGACTTCTGGCTGCGGCGCACCGGCGTGCTCGACTCGATGGCGGAGTTCACCGGTCACGCCGACAAGCCCTGACGCGTGGCCCGGTCCTGGTGGGGCTGGGGGACGGACGAGGGTGCCGTCACCGGCCCGGAGCGGGCTGCACTTGCCGAGCGGGTCGCCGGGCTGCTGCCCGGCGCGGACCTGACCGACCACGCCCCGCCGGACGCGCGTGATCTCGACCTGCCGGCGCCACGGATTGCCGCGCCGGAACCGCTGTCCGGGCTCGCGTCGACTGCGCCGCTCGACCGCGCGGCGCACGCGCGCGGCAAGGCGTTCCGCGACGTCGTCCGCAACCTGCACGGCTCGCTTTCGCACGTCCCCGATCTCGTCGTGCGGCCACGTTCGGAGCGCGACGTCGTCGACGTGCTCGACTGGTGCACGCGTGAGCAGATCGCGGTCATCCCGTACGGCGGCGGGTCGTCGGTCGTCGGCGGCGTGGAGCCGCGCTTCGCCGGGCCGGCGGTGTCGCTCGACCTGGGACGGCTCGACGCGCTCGTGTCGGTGGACGCGGTGTCGCGGGCGGCGTGCATCCAGGCCGGTGTCCTCGGCCCGCACCTCGAGGCGCAGCTGCGCCCGCACGGGTTCACGTTGCGACACTTCCCGCAGTCGTTCGAGTTCTCCTCGCTCGGCGGCTGGCTGGCGACCCGCGCGGGCGGGCACTTCGCGACGCTCTACACGCACATCGACGACCTCGTCGAATCGCTGCGCGTCGTGACGCCGGCCGGGGTGAGTGAATCGCGACGGCTGCCCGCGTCCGGTGCCGGCCCGTCGCCAGACCGGCTGTTCCTGGGTTCCGAAGGGACGCTCGGCGTGATCACCGGGGCGTGGTTGCGGGTCCAGGCGCGCCCGCAGTGGCGTGCGCAGGCAGCGGCGTGGTTCGCGGCCTACCCGGGGGCCGTCGCCGCGACCCGGGAGATCGCGCAGGCCGGGCTGTACCCGGCGAACTGCCGGCTGCTCGATGCCGCCGAGGCATTTCTGAACGCCGGCACGAGCGTGACCGGCGGCGTCCTCGTCCTGGCCTTCGAGTCCGCCGACCATCCGGTCGGGACGTCGCTGGCGCGCGCCGTCGAGATCTGCCGGGATCACGGCGGCGACGTACCCGAGGGTATGCACGAGTCCGGCCCGTCCGACTCTCGTGACCGATCCGGCACGGCAGACGACTGGCGGGCGTCGTTCCTGCGGATGCCCTACCGGCGCGATGCGCTTGCCCGGATGGCGATGATCGTGGAGACGTTCGAGACGGCGTGCACCTGGGACCGCTTCGACGCCCTGCACGCGGCGGTTACCGGCGCGGCTCAGGACGCCATCACCCGGGTGGCCGGCGCAGGCCTCGTCACGTGCCGCTTCACGCATGTGTACCCGGACGGGCCGGCGCCGTACTTCGGCGTCTATGCGGCCGGCCGGTGGGGCAGCACCGTCGCGCAGTGGGACGAGATCAAAGCCGCGGTGTCCGACGCGATCGCGGCCGAGGGCGCGACGATCACGCATCATCACGCGGTCGGCCGCGACCACCGCCCGTGGTACGACCGGCAGCGCCCCGACCCGTTCGCGGCCGCGCTGCGGGCTGCGAAGGGCGCGCTCGACCCGGCCGGCATCCTCAACCCCGGCGTCCTGCTCGGCTGACTCACGGTCCGGATCACTCGGCGAGGCCCTGCTCGATCGCCCAGCGGGTCAGCTCCACCCGGTTGTGCAGTTGCAGCTTGCGCAGCGTGTTCTGGACGTGGTTCTGGACGGTCCGGTGCGAGACGACGAGCCGCTCGGCGATCTGGCGCGCCGACATCCCGGTCGACACGAAGCGCAGGATCTCGGTCTCGCGATCAGTGAGCACGGCCGCCGCGGACGGCTCGTCGCGCCCGATACGCCGGTACTCGCCCAGCACGAGCGCTGCCAGGCCGGGGGAGAACACTGCCTCGCCGGCCGCGGTGCGGGCGACCGCGTCGAGCAGGTCCGTCCTGCTCGCGGACTTCACGAGGTAGCCGCGAGCGCCGACCTTCACGGCGGCGAGCACGTCCTCGTCCGCGCCGGACTGCGAGAACATCAGGACGCGCACCGACGGGTCGGCCTGCACGAGCGCGGCCGCCGCGTCGACGCCCGACATGCCCGGCAGCTGAAGGTCCATCAGAACGACGTCCGGACGGACCGCCGGCGCGATGCGCACCGCCGCCTCGCCGTCCTGGAAAGCGCCGACGACGTCGTAGCCCGCGTCGGCGAGGTCGCGCTCCAGCGCGTCGCGCCAGATCGGATGATCGTCGACGAGCATCACCTTCACGCTCACCATGGGACCACCATCTCGATCTCGGTGCCCATGCCGGGCGCGGAGGTGATCGTGCAACGCCCGCCGAGGTCGGCGATCCGGCCGCGGATGGAGCGTGCCACACCGACCCGGCCGTCGCGCCGTGCCGCCTCGAGGCGGCCGGTGTCGAACCCGGCGCCGTCGTCGCGGACGGTCACCCGCAGCGAGTCGTCGACCGTCTCGAGCAGCACCCACGCGTGCGCGCCGTCGCCGGCGTGGGCGGCGACGTTGTGCAACGCGGCGCGGACCGCGTCCCGAACCTCCACGGCCGTCGTGGCAGTCGTCGGCACCGGGTCGGCCGGCGTCGACACGGTCACCTGCGTCGATCGCAGGCCGCGCAGCTCCTCGGCAAGGTCGTGCCGATTCGGGGCAGGCGGCCGGGAGGTGAGCAGGCCGCGCAGCGCGGACTCCTGCTCGGCCGCCTCGGCGGCCAACGCTGCCCACTCGCCGCCGGCGTCGCGGCCCGCGCGATGTACGAGCCCGAGCAGTTGCAGCACCCCGTCGTGGATGGAGCGGGCCAGCCGCTCCCGTTCGGCGAGTGCCGCCTGCGCCGTGGTCGCCGCGCGCAACTGCTCCTCGGCGCCGACCGCCAGCCGCGCGACGAAGCCGACCACCGCGCCGGTCAGGATCAGCAGCACGCCGCCGTAGAGGGTGCGTCCGGCCCATTGCTCGGCCACGTACACCGACGTCCCGTACTGGACCGCCGCCGCGACCAGGCCGCCGATCGGCCCGGCGAGGAACGCCGCCTCGATCGTCGGGCCGGCCGCCCAGATCGTCGTGAGGGTGACCATCGCGCCGTGTTGCTGGTCGGCGGTCTGCGCAGGGATGGTGAGTAACGTCAGGCCGGCCGTGACGACGACGTCCGCGACCACGATCTCGCCACGGTGCGCCCGACCCGCCGCGGCGAGCCAGCAGAGTCCGGCCGTCCACAGCACCATCGCCGCGCCGGTCAGCGCGGCGACGCCCGGCCGCGCGTAGCTGGGCTGCCAGCGCGTGATGAGGAAGATGCAGACCGCTAGCGTGCTGATGCGAAACAGCGAGACGGCGCGCCACAGGGAGAGCCGGATCCCGTCGACGGGGAGCGCGCTCCGCACGCTTGGCAGGTTAACGTGACGGACCCGGCCCACGTGAGTGGGCCGGGTCGGGGACGGCGAAGCGGTCAACTTGTCGGCGCGTATGGGCTGGACGGCGCCGGGGTGCTCGGCACGCCGAGCGGGCCCTGTCGCGGGGGGTCGCCGATGTTCGGGACCCGGTACGGGTCGAACTCGGCGAGCAGCCGTTCGATCCGAACCTGGTCGAGGCGGCTGACGACGCTTTCGGTCTCCTGCTGGTCACGCACGCACTTGGCGAGCGTGAACGAGGAACTGACCAGGAAGAGGGTGCCGAGGGCCAGGAACGCCCGGGTCCAGCCCGACACGGGGAGGTACACCTCGCCGATCACGACGACGGCGAGCGCGATCGAGAACGACAGGATCGCTTGCAGGTAGAAGGCGGCGGTGGTCTTGGTCGAGGGGGTCGTGTTCATGTCCACGACGCTGCTCGGCGGCCGGGGCCGGCGCATGAGTAGCACCGCTCAACGGCGGATGAACTTCGACCGGTTTCCGCTGCGTACCCGATGTGTTCCGGGCGAGTCGGCGCTAGCGTATGCAAATCAGGTGATGGCCGTCTTTAGGAGCGAAAATGCGCCTACGTCCTGGTTATACCCGCCGTACCGCCGCAGGGCTCGCCACCGCGACACTCGTCGGCGGCGCGGCCGTCGCGACTGTCGCCCTCACCGCCACTTCCCCGGCGGGTGCGGAGTCGTCCGGCGGCTGCCAGTTGGGCAACGGCGTGCAGCACGTCGTCAACCTCGTCTTCGACAACGTGCACTTCTTCCGGGACAACCCCAACGTCCCGTCCGACCTCGAGCAGATGCCGCACCTGCTCAACTTCCTCGAGTCGAACGGCACGGTCTTCTCTAACGTGCATACGCCGTTGATCGCGCACACCGCCGACGACAGCCTGACGATCTATACCGGCCTGTACGGCGACCGGCACGGACAGCCGGTCTCCAATTCGTACAAGACCTACAACCCCGACGGCACGACCGATCCGGCGACGTCGTTCACATACTGGACGTCGCCGATCATCGACACCAAGACGACGCCGCCCGTGGCCTCCGCGACAGACGTGTCGCCCTCGATGGTCTACTCGGATACCGTCCCCGCGAGCGGCGCCCCCGACCGCGCAACGCCGGCGCCGTGGGTGCCGTTCACCCGCGCAGGCTGCACGGTCGGCGACTTCTCGACGGCCAACATGGTGCTCGAGAACGCGGCCGGCGACGTTCCGACGGTGTTCGGCGCGACGTCGGCCGAGGCGGCCCAGACCGCCGCTGACCCGGATCGGTTCAAGGACGTCGAGGTCGCCCAGTACGTCGGCGAGGCGATCCACTGCGCCCGGGGTGATGCAACCTGCGCCGCGCAGCCGAGGGCGGTCGCCGACAACCTGCCGACCGAGCCGGGCGGCTACCGCCACTTCAAGGCGCTGTTCGGCGCGAAGTACATCGCGCCGGCGATCGGCGGTGGCCCGAACCACGTCCACAACGGCTACCAGGTCACCGATGCGAACGGGAACCTTGTCGACCTCAACGGGCACACGCTCGCCGAGCCGTTCTCCGGCACGCCGGGCTTCCCCGGGTTCAGCCCGACGGCGCCGCAGAGCCTCGCCGTGCTGGCGGACATGCAGGAGGCCGGCATCCCGGTCACCTACGGCTACATCTCGGACCTGCACGAGAAGAAGGCGGGTACAGCGGGTGCACGACGGCGACCGCGACCGGCAACGGCCGCCCGCTCGGGCCCGGTGACAGTTGCTACGTGAACAACGCGGCGGCCTACGACATTGCGTTCCAGCAGTTCTTCGACCGGCTCGCCGCAGATGGCATCACCCCGGCGAACACCGAGTTCGTCATCAGCGCCGAGGAGAACGACCAGTTCGTCGGCGCGAACGTCGGGCGAGCCACCCAGCCGACGCCGGCCGGGCTGCGACGGTGTCACCGTGGCGTGCAACTACGCCAGCGGGCAGATCGGCGAACTCGCCGCGAACATCAAGGGCCTGCTGTCGACGACGGCGAGCAGCGACACGCAGTTCGACATCGAGCCGCAGGGCGCATCGATCTACGTGCACGGCCAGCCGGGCGCCGACGACCCACTCGGTGCGCCAGCTCGAACGCGACACGGCAGCGATGACCGGGAACAACCCGTTCTACGCGGCGTCAACGGGGAGCACGATCACCAAGTACCAGGCCGGCGCGCTCGAGCAGCGGATCCTGCACATGCAGACGGCCGACCCGTTACGCACGCCGACCTATTCGCTGTTCCCGATGCCCGACTACTTCTTCGGGACCACCGGTGCGAACGTCGCGATCAACCCCGCATTCGCCTACGACCACGGCTATTACAGCCCGAACATCGACATCACCTGGGCGGGCATCGTCGGGCCGGGCGCCGCGGTGCGTGGTGTCGACGGGCCGGAGCCGGCCGACGGGAACGAGCCGCACGACCCGAACTCGCTGAACACGGTCCCGCAGGCGAGCACTGTCGGCACCTGGGTCGAGGAGACGGATCTGCGTCCGACCCTGCTGTACCTGGCCGGCCTGCACGACGACTACCAGAGCGACGGCCGGGTGATCAGCCAGGCCCTGGCGTCGCCGGCCGCGTCGCTGTCGCGTTCCGCGCTGCTCGCGTCGGCGTATCAGCAGCTGAA
Source organism: uncultured Actinomycetota bacterium (assembly GCA_963797455.1). GTDB lineage: Bacteria > Actinomycetota > Actinomycetes > Mycobacteriales > Jatrophihabitantaceae > Jatrophihabitans. Next base: position 13,519 of record CAWCPK010000009.1, read on the forward strand.
CTCGAGTGTCGGCGCGTTCGCGACGGACACCTTGCTCGCCGACTCGGCCGCGCTTGCGAGTGGCTCGGCGACGCACGACAGGCAGTACCGGAAGGAGCAGGAGGCGCTGCAACATCTGGCCCGCGCCCGTGACAGGCTCGCTGCCGAGATGAAGACGACGCTGGCGCGTGCCGCGCTCGGGCGGAGTCCGTCGCATGGCACGCTGGTGTCCGAGCTGGTGCGAGCTTGGGTGCTGCTTCGGCAGGCGCACCACCTGGCGGCTTGTGCTTAGGCGGGTGATCCAGCCGGGTTGCGTCTGATGAATGCGCGGCGGCGAGGGCGTTGGTCTCGGGGTGCGCTCCGCTACTCGGCTGAGGGTATTCGCGTGGTTGCTCTCCTTGAAAAGCGCGGCGACGAGGAGGTGGTCTCGGGGTCGCCTTGCTCGGTCGGGTAGCGGTTTCTGCGTGGTCTGAAAAGCAAAAAGAGCGCATCGACGAGGTCGTTGGTCCTGGGGTCGCTTAGCACGCTCGGCTGACAGTTTCGGCGGTCTTGCGTTCCTTCTTGTGGACGGTCGCTTGTTGTCCACAGATCGCGGATATCCGCTCGACGGTGTCGGACGTCTTGCCTATAATCAGACGTATGAGTGCAGTGCTGCAGCACACCGACCCGACGGTGGCGCTGCTCGCGCGCGCACGCGGCCGTGGACGAGCTGCAGGCACTCGACCTCACCGGACTGTCCGAGGACGCCCTGCTCGCCTACTGGCGCGATCTGGAGAAACTGCGGCGGCGGTTGCCGACGCTCGATCACGCGCTGATCCTGGAAGGCGAGGGTCGTGGCCTGCCTGAGATGCACCACGTGCGCGGGATGGGGCAGCTGCTGCGCGGCCTGCTGCGCCTGGACCCGCACGAAGCCACCGGCCGGGTGCGGGCTGCGGAAGCGGCCGGGGGGCGGCGGGCGATGACCGGCGAACCCCTGCCGGCGATCTACCCGGCGGTCGCGGCCGCGCAAGCGGCCGGGTCGATCTCGGAGCGGCACGCGCGGGTCGTGGTGGACACGATCGAGAAACTGCCCGACGCGGTGCAGGCCGAGCACGGCACGCAGACCGAGACCGACCTCGTGGAGTTCGCGGGCCGCTTCGACCCGGTGCAGTTGGGCAAGCTCGCGCTGCGCATCAGTGCCTATCTCGACCCGGACGGCCGGCTCAAAGACGTCGACTACCGCGAGCGGCACCGCGAGTTGACCGCCCGGGCCCGCCCGGACGGCTCCGGCACGCTGAGCGGCGAACTCACCGCCGAAGCCATGGAGTTGTTGCTGCTGCACTTCGACGCCCTCGCCGCCCCCCAACCCGAAGTCGATGGAGTGAAGGACCCCCGCAGCGCCGGGCAACGCCGCCACGACGCGCTCCTGGAGGCGTTGAAGCTGAATGTCCGCGCCCAGCAGTTGCCGTCGGTCGCCGGGGTCAGCGCCACCATCGTCATGACCATGACCACGGAGCACTACGAAACGGGCACGGCCTGGCGCGCACCGCCCACGACGCCCTCGTCCCCGCCTGCGAGGCGTTGCGCTGGGCCGGCGGCGACTACCGGCTCATGAACGTCGTCATCGACAAAACCCAAGGCATCACCGCCTACAGCAGCATCCAACGCCTGTTCACCGAACAACAACGCCTGGCCATGATCGCGGCCGACGGCCCCGGCTGCACCTTCCCCAACTGCCCCGACCCCGATCCACTGGTGCCAGATCGACCACACCATCAACTACGCCGACGGCGGACCCACCAGCGTCACCCACGGCGTGCCCGCCTGCCGCTACCACAACGTCGACGCCAAACGACAAGGCTGGAAATCCACCCGCATCAACGGCAGAGCCGCCTGGATCCCCCCACCCTGGATCGATCCAGAACAGAAACCCCAATTCAACGAGCTGCGCCGCACCGACCCGCCGTAAACGCACCCCGCCCGCGGTTCGGGCGCCTACGGGTGGCGCGCGAAGTAGCTCTTCGCGCCGTAGGCGATCCGCCGGAACAGCAACGCGTTGGCCCGACTCGTCGCCTTCAACGTCGCAGCGCTGAAGCGGTTGCCCTCGAGCGCAAACGTCCAGGTGAATCGGCTGCCCGCACGGTTCGGCTCGACGACGTAGTCCTCGCCGAACCGGCGCAGCAACGGACGGTTCGTCTCGACGGCGTAGAACGCGATTCGGCGGCCCTCGTCCCATACGAAGAAGGACTCGTGGAACGACAGCGCATGCAGCGGCAGGACGACCGTGCGGGTGGCACCGAGCCCGAGTTCGGATGTCCACTCGATCGAGCGCAGCAGGGGAGTCCAGTCGACCACGCTGCTCGCGGAGGTGAGCGACTCCCACACCCGCGCAGGGGGGACGGGCAGGTCCATCGCGTAGCGGTACACGTGCGGGGCGTTCGTGAAGAACGACTCGTCACACGGCTCGAGCGGGCGCCAATGAGCCATCGTCACGGATTCTCGGCGAAGTACTTCTTGGCGCCGCGGGCGAACTGGCCGAACGCGCGTTTGTTGAGCGGCCCGAGCACCTTCAGCAGCGGCGCCAACCGCCGCTTCGGCTCGATCGCGATCGTCCAGGTGAGCAGCGCCCCGGCACCGTCCGCTGCTACGACGTAGTCCTCGGCGAACTGCTCGAGACCGGGACGGTCGGCGGACTCGACGTAGAACGAGTAGCCCTTGCCTTCGTCCCAGCGGAAGAACCGCTCCCGAACGGTCATCGCGCCGAGCGGCAGGACGACCTCGCGCGTGGTGCCTACCCCGAACGGCCGCGGCGACGTCCAGGTCAGGCGCCGGACGCCGAGCCCCCACGCGGCCAGGCTCTCCTCCGAGGAGATCTGCTCCCACACCCGCTCGGGCGGCACGTCGAGGCGCACCGGGTACCGGTAGATCTGCGAGGCGGTGGCGAATGTCTTCTCGTCAGCAGCCTCGAGGGAGAACCAGCGCGTCATGCCGAGCAGCATGCCAGCTGGCCGATGGGGCCGCAGACCGGCCAACTCCCCGGACGTCCTACGACCCTCCCGGCGCGGGGCGATCCACCGGACGCAGCTGCTGCAACGCGGCTCTGATCTCGTCCGGGACGACCGTCGGAGTGCGGCTGTTGCGCTCGACGTAGACGTGTACGAAGCGCCCGATCGCCGCGGGCTCCTCAGCGTGCGGGCCGAACAACGCGAGCCGGTAGATGACGCTGGACGTGCCGAGGTGCTCCAGCGCCAGGCCAGCGGTGACGACCTCCGGGAAGCGCAGCTCGGCGAAGTACCGGCACGAGGTCTCGACGACGACACCGATCGCGGGCAGCTGCCTGATGTCGACCCCGGAGGCCTCGATCAGCCAGCCGTTCACCGCGGTGTCGAAGAGCGTGTAGTGGACGACGTTGTTCACGTGCCCGTACGTGTCGTCGTCTGACCAGCGGGTGGGCAGCTCGCGCAGCACGGCGAAGTCGCTACGGCGCACGTCTTCAGGAGTCACCAGGCCGATGGTGCCAGTTCGCCGCCGACGCTTCGATCTCAGTCGGGTGCGCGCAGCCTGTCGACGCGCAGGATGCAGGCGCGCAGCTGCGCCGGCCGGACCGTGGTGATCGTGCTGCCCGGGACCGTCACCTTGATGTTGTCCGACAGCGGTGCCTGGCAGTTCGTGTAGTCGTGCAGCAGGCTCTCGGCGACCCCGCCGGGCTCGAGGGTCCGGCTCGACGGGGCGGAGGACGCCGGCTGTGCCGGCCGGCCGATCTGCTTGCCCTTGAGCAGCAGGATCGCCGTGGGGTAGCCGGCCAGGACGCAGGTCTTGGTGCCGGAGTTGACGAAGTCCAGCGCCGCGATCTCCTGACCCAGGCTCGCCGAGCCGCGGATCACCCGCACGTCCACCGACGTGCAGGTCGTGTGCGGGACGGCCGGCGGGCGCGTCGTCGGCGTGCTGCTGGGCGTCGCCGGCTCGGACGTGGGCGGCGCACTGGACGTCGCGGGCTCGGAGGTCGGCGGTGAGGTCACCGTCACGCTCGTCGTGGGCGTGAGCGTCGGCGTCGACGTCGGCGCGGTCACCACACCGGACGACGCGGTCGGCCCGGTCTGCGGGCGTCCCGACGACGTGCACCCCGCAAGGGACGCGAGGACGGCGACGGCGAGCGCCACTCGTCCCGACCTCGCAACGCAGCGCCTCGCGCTGCGCTCGCTCACGACACAACCTCGCTGCGCTCGGTTGGTCGGCGGAGCCGGTCCCTGATTGTTCGCTCGCTGCGCTCGCTCACTGATCGATCCGCAGATCGGTGGAGTACGGCAGGCTCCCCACCTTGAGCCGGCTGTCGGACTGCAGGTTGCTCCACATCGTCGACCAGGCAGTGTGTCCGGTGAGGCTGCCGCAGCTGTTCGTCTGAGCGCACGCCGTCCACTCTGTCAGCGTCCCGCCGAAGTGGATCCGCGGGTTGCTCGCCGCCACGCCGGTGAGGGAGATGTACTTCCACTGGCTCGCCATCGTCGTGTTGTAGATCTGCGGCAGGTTGAGCATCCGGATCGGGGCGGCGCCCGCGGCCAGGTAGTAGAGCCCCGTCATCGCCCAGCCGTTGTTGCAGCCTTGCCTGATCGCGGTCCACGAGCAGCCGTCCGCAGATCCGTTGAAGACGAACGGTGCGTGGGTCGTGGCCAGGTAGCCGTTCAGCCAGCTCTTGGTAGCTCGGTAGGACGCCCGGAAGCCCGGTTCGATGTCGTTGGCGCCGGCCACGCTGATCCCGACGTAGTGCCTCCGCACGTACCTTGCGACGGGATTGACGACCCTCGTCGCCCACGCCTTGCCGCTCGCGTACGAGACGTCCATGTCGTTGTTCGTGCCGATCGCGATCGTCACCGGCGCGCTACCCCGCTGCTTGCCGTGGTAGCCGTCGACGTACGCCTTGAGATCGCTCACGAGGTCGTCGTACGTGACGAAGCGGGTGGTCGCGCTGAGGACGACACCGCCGTCGTACTGATCCTGGCCGCCGATGTCGAGCAGGACGAGGTAGCCGTGCCCGGACGGGTTGTGGTAGGCGTCCTTGCCGCCCTCCGCGCGCATCGTGGCCCGTTCGGTGCTGCTCGCGCCGCGGATGTTGCGGATGTAACGGCTCGTCGACACCGGCGCCGGAGTCGTCTGGGCCGGCGGGCTCGCCTGCGTCTTGACGTTCGGCGACGTGCCCGCCGCCGAGCTGCCAGCGACGTTCGCCGCCCGGACCTTGAAGGAGTACGTCGTGCTCGGCTTCAGCCCGAGCACTGTTGTCGCGGTGGTCCCGGCGCCGACGGTCGCCGTCGCGCCGCCCGGGCTCGCCACGACGGTGTACTTCGTCCACGGGGCGCCGCCGTCGGACACCGGTGGCGTCCACGACACCTGGGCGCCGCCGTACCCGGCCACCGCTGTGACGTTGCGTGGGGCGCTGGGCGCAACCGGGTGCACCGCGATGATCAGTTTGCAGCCGAGGTCGTAGTCGTCGCCGCCGCCGACGTTCACCGCCGTCAGGCACACGGTGTGCTCTCCGTCGTCGGTCTTCACCACGGACCTGATGCCGTGGTTGGCGCCGAACGCCGGGTAGTCGTCGGCGACGTCGCTGCGTGTCAGGTCCGCCGGCACGGTGCCGTAGGCGGCGCCGTCCAGGCTTACCACGACCGAGATTGGCCTCGTCGTGTCCGGGTCGAGGGTCCAGCCCTTGACCACCAAATTCGACGAGCCCGTCGCGCGGCGCAAGACCTCGTACGTGCCGATCGGCTTCAGCGCGAGGGTGATGGTGCCGCACACCGGTGTGGAGTTGTGCGTGCCGTACAGGGTGTTCAACCCGGTGGCGCAGATGGTGTGCGCACCCGACTTCAGCGCGACGGTCGTCGAGAAGTTCTGTCCGTCGTGGATCTTGCCGGCCCGCCCGGCGATGACCGTCTTGACGGCGTGTCCGTCGGCGGCGATCGCCACCGAGATCGGCGACTTGGTGTCCGGGTCGCTGGCCCAGCCTCGGACAGCGGCGCCCATGCTGCCCGCGGTCAGGCCGGTGATCGCCGCCGTGGGCGTGAAGTTGAGGACGACGGTGCGGCACGGGAACGCGGCGTTGGCGCCGTATCCGATGTTGCGGATCGTGACGCAGACCGTGTGGCTGCCTTCCGGCAACGGGTACGACGCGGCGTACCCGTGGTACTTGCCGGCGCCCGGGTACGTGGTCGCGACGTCGGTGCGCGGCACGTCGGCGGGCAGGGAGTGTGTCGTGCCGTCGATCTTGACGGTCACGGTGAGTGAGGTCGTCGGCGCGTCGCGGTCGTAGGCCCATCCGACGACTCGCAGCTTGCCGGAGCGCTGGCGCGCCGAGTCGAGCGCGCCGCGCGGGCTGTCGTTCAGCGTGATCGTCCGGCAGCCGAACCGGTTGTCCGTGCCGTAGCCGATGTTCGTGGTCCTCACGCACACCCTGTGCTGGCCCTGGCTCAGCGGAAGCGATGCCTCGAAACCGTGTTTCGGCCCGGCGATCGGGTGGGCGGCGGCGACGTCCGCGCGCGGCTTGTTCGCGATGAGCTTCGTCGCGGTTCCGTCGATGGTGACCGTAGTGGTGATCGCGGCTGTCCGGTTGTCGGCGTCGATCGCCCAACCCTTGACGGCGAGGTGGCCGGGTGTCGTGCTGAGCAGGTCGAGCGAACCGTAGGGGCCGTAGTCGAAGGTTCTGGTCACGCAGCGCAGGGCGTGGCTCCTGCCCTCGCCGATGTTCTTCGCGCGGATGCAGACATCGTGCTTGCCCTCGGGAACGGGGACGAAGAAGTCGAAGCCGTGCTCGGCGCCGGCTCTCGGGTAGACCGCGGCGACGTCCGGCCGCGCGATGTTCGCGGTCACGCCGGTGACGAACTCCCCGTCGACTTTCGCGTTGGTGCGCAGCGGCGTGGCCTTGGCGTCCGGATCGAAGTCCCAGCCGATGGCGCGCACGCCGCCCGGCTTGGCGGACAGGTGATCCAGCTCGCCCACCGGCGAACGGTCGGTGTAGGAGGCAGCGCGGCCGGCGAGCGGTGCGGAGTTGACGACGGCTACCGCGCCCAGGCCGGCAAGGGCAGTGAGGACGGCGGGCAGCACCGTTCCCGGCCGCCACACGGATCGGCGAGCTCTCGCCATGGTCCATATCCCGTCGTCCCGGCGACCGGTCGGTCGCGAGTCGTCCGGGCCGCCGTGCTGAGCTCAGCAGCGCACCCGCCCTCGATGTGACGAGGACGCTAAGATCAAACCACCAATGTTACTGGTGTGACAAGTGTGACGGCTGCGCCGACACGCCGGTGGATCCCGAAATCAGCTGTTCGGGCGCTCGTAGTGGGCGAATTCGTCCCGAAGGGTCTCTTTCGAGAACTTCCCGACACTCGTCATAGCTACCTCGTCGATGAAGACACCATCGTCCGGTACCTGCCACTTCGTTAGCCGTTCGCGCAAGAAATCGAGCACGTCGTCGCGGCTCAGCTACTGGACAGCCGCTCCAGCACGGGCGTCAACTCACCGATCTCGCCGAGCATGATGGAGGAGATGCCGAGTTCTTCGCGCAGTTGCAGGAACTTCTCCACGAGTCGGTCGACGGATCCGATGAACAGATGCGGCGAGTCGATCACTTCGTTCTCGGTGAGCTCGACACCCGTTCGCGACCGCAGCTCGTCGATGACCCGGCGAGCCGCACCGTGCAGATCGTCGGTGACCGTCACCGGCCACGTCGACGGATAGACGTTGAACTCGAGGGACTGGAATCGGTCACCGGCCGCATCGCGCACCCAGCCGATCTTCTCCCGGGTCGCGGCCAACGTCAGCGACGCTGCATCCACGTTGGCGCCGGACAGGATGCGCGGCGCCAATCCGACGATGTCCGCCTCCCTCCCGGCCAGCGTCAGCGTGCGGCGGCCGCCGCCGCCGATGAAGAACGGTGGATGCGGGCGCTGCACCGAAAGGGGTTCGGCGGCGTAGTCGGTGATCGTGTAGTGCTCGCCGGCGAAGCTGAACGGTGAGCCGGTGAACAGCCCCTTCAGCACGGTGATGGACTCGGCGAGTCGCGCCTGCCGGACGGGCGTGGGATCGAAGGCCATGCCGATGGCGTCGTACTCGGGCTTGTTCCACCCGGCGCCGATCGCGATGTCCACCCTGCCGCCGGACAGCACGTCGATGCTCGCCAGGTCCTGGGCGAGGACGGCCGGATGACGCAGATCGTTGTTCATCACGAACGCGGACAAGCGCAAGGTCGACGTCGCTGCCGCGACCGTTGCCATTGCCACCACGGGCGATAGCTGCCCGAGTAGGTGGTCGGGAAGTACGAGGGTGTGATAGCCGAGCTGCTCCGCGCGTCGGGCGCGGGCGGCCAACTCCGGACCGGTGACGATGGCGTGGACATCAGCCAGAAAACGGAACGGGCGCACGTCTTCCAGTATCGGGCAGGCGGTCGCTTGTCGGTCCGAGGTGCGTGCAGAATGATCGCTCGTATGACGGCGTTCGGGTTTCTCGAATGAGGCCACCGATCCGCTGGGGTCTGCTCGCGACCGAGGGGATCGCACGGTCCTTCGCCGAAGATTTGAAGCTGCTGCCGGATTGCGAGATCGTGGCGGTCGGTTCGCGCACCCAGGAGGCGGCCGACGCGTTCGCCGCCGACTTCGATATCCCGCACCGCCACGGCTCCTACGCCGAGCTGGCGGCTGACCCGGACGTCGACGTGATCTACGTGTCGACGCCGCACCCGTGGCACCGCGACGCCACGCTGCTCGCGATCGAGGGCGGCAAGGCGGTGCTGTGCGAGAAGCCGTTCGCGATGGATCGCGAGCAGTCCCAGCAGATGGTTGATGCCGCTCGCTCGGCCGGGGTGTTCCTGATGGAAGCGATGTGGACGAGGTTCCTGCCGCATGTTGCGCGCGTCCGGGAGATCCTCGCCGCCGGCACGCTGGGTGAGCTGGTGTACCTGACCGCCGAGCACGGCCAGTGGTTCGCGCGCGATCCCGCGCACCGACTGTTCGCTCCCTCGCTGGGCGGCGGTGCGCTGCTGGATCTGGGCATCTACCCGGTCTCGTTCGCCCACCTGGTCTTCGGTCCGCCGTCCTCGATCACCGCGGTGTCGACTCCGGCGTTCACCGGCGTCGACGCGACCACGTCGATGCTGCTGCGCTACCCGTCCGGCGCGCACGCGGTGCTGAGCACCTCGCTGGCCGCGAAGTCGTCCAATCCCGCCGCCATCTACGGCACCGAGGCGCGTCTCGAGATCGACGGCTGGTTCTACACGCCGACCTCGTTCCGGGTGATCGATCACGACGAGCAGGTGCTCGAAACCTTCGCCACGCCCGCCGACGGGCGAGGCATGCAGTACCAGGCGGCCGAAGTCAATCGCTGCCTGCTCGCCGGGCTGACCGAGAGCCCGACGCTGCCGCTGGAGGAAACCCTGCAGATCATGGACGTGCTCGACGAGATACGCAGCCAGATCGGCCTCCACTACCCGGCGCTCTGACCGCACCTAGTTTCGGCGCCGCCTCGACCGGTCTGCTGTCGCACTCAATAGCGTCGCTGCACCTCGTACGTGAGCGTCTCGACCTCGGTGGCCTGGAAGTACCCGCTCGCGCCGGTGAGGAAGTCGCGGATCGAGCCGTTCGTGCTCGCTTGGACGTCGGCGGCGAGCGGCACGTAGGAGTCGTCGATGTCGTGGTCGCCGCCGATCGTGCCGTCGCCGTGCGCGCTCGACGCGGTGGTCACGTTCGGCCGGTCGGGGTTGGCGGTGCCGTCGAGGTGCGGCACGACGTCGCGCGAGTTCTCGAGGGCGAGCACTTGCACCGTCGAGGGCAGCGCGCCGGCGGTCAGGCCGATCGGTGCCCCCGCGGTGACGACGTGCGTGACGTTGAACTCGCCGCTCGCTGCGGCGTCGCGGGCGGTCGTCACCGCGACCATGCCGCCTTCACTGTGCCCGACGAGCATGACGTCGTCGCTCGGACGCACGCCGGCTCTGCGCATCGCGGCCAGCACGCCGTCCTCGTACGCCGTCCGGTCGCCCACCAGCGCGCGCCCGTTCGTGGTGAGGCTGGTGACGTCGCGGGTGGGCAGCGGGTCCCACGACTTGGTGCCGGTGATGTCGACGATGGCCCGCCGGGTCCCGTCAGGCAGCGTCAGGATCCGGACGTCGATCTCGCCGTGCCGGTCGTCGCCGTTGCGCTGGGCGAGGTCCTCGAACAGGTCGGTCAGCCGGCGCGGCGGCCGCCCCGCGACGCCGGCGCGGTCGCGGCCCGGCTCGCGCACCACGCCGTGCCCGTCGGGCAACGAGTTGCCTGCGGCGTGCAGCAGGGCGGGGAGCCCGAGCACGGTGACCAGTACGTCGGCGAGCTCGGGGTCGGCGGCGATCACCGCCTGGGCAGCGCGCACCGGATCGCCGGTGCGGGAGAGGACCTCCGTCGCCTCGACGAGTGCCGGCAGCGCGCCGAGCCCGCCCGCGAGGACGTCGTGGACGGCGTTGCCGAGCCGATCGGCACCCTCGTAGGCGGCCGCCGCAAGCCGCAGCTCGCCGTCGATGCCGCCGCACTCGGACCCGGCCCAGCTCAGCCCCTGCCAGCCGTCCAGCGCGGCGAGCAGCTCGGCCTCGAACTCGGCGTAGCCGATCGGGTCGAGCACCGCGGACAGCGCCAGGCCGGGGTTGAGCAGGTAGCCGTGCAGGGAAAGCGCAGCGGCGAGCGTGTCACTCGCGACGGCGCCGAACTGGCCGGCCAGCGCGACGATCTCGGCGCAGTTCGCGGTGACCCCGTCGCTGCCGCCGGTCACCGAGACGGGCTGAGGTGGCGGCAGTCTGCTCATCGGATGCCCACGCTGCGCTCGCCCATCAGATGCCGACCAGGCTCAAGGCGTCGCCGAGCAGGTCGGCACCGTCGGACAGGATCTGCGTGCCGTCCGAGAGGAGTCCGCTCGGATTGCGGACGGCATCCTCGAGGAGCCGGAGGCTGTCGAAGCCGAGGTTCTCGAAGTCGGCGTACAGCACGCTCAGCCGGCCGGCGTGCCGGCGCAGCGCGTCGGCCGCGTCGTCGAGGCGGCCGGCCGCGCTGCGCAGAGCTGAGACGGCGACGTGCGCCTGCGCGCGGAAGGTGGCGGCCGCGAAGCCACGCCAGTCGGCGCTCGCGACGGCCGCGCCGAGCCGGAGCGCCCGGCCGCGGGTCGCGGCGGCGTGCCCGCTGATGCGGTCGGCGACCGCGTCCAGCTCGGCGGGATCGGGTAGGAACGACATGCAATCGAGGATCGACCCAGCGCCGGACGTCGGGGCCGGCGAGCGCGCCGGATGTGGACGACGGGCTGGTTATGCACAGCGCGGCGCAGCCACTTGACATCCGGCGGGCATGGTTGAATGAGCCCACGGAATTACACGGGTGGAGTTCGCCGGAGTCAGTGCGTCGGATCTGCCCGTCCCGCGAACGACACGTCGGAGGGCACTTCGCATGCAGTCCGCGCACGCCGCAACCGGGACAGGCGACGCAGACGGGGCCCGCGACGGCCTGAGCCGCCGCGATCGGGAGATCCTGGCGTTCGAACGCCAGTGGTGGAAGTACGCTGGTGCGAAGGAACAGGCCATCCGCGAGCTGTTCGACATGTCGGCGACGCGCTACTACCAGGTGCTCAATGCGCTCATCGACACGCCGGCGGCCCTTGCGGCCGACCCGATGCTCGTCAAGCGGCTCCGCCGACTGCGTGCAAGTCGGCAGCGTCAGCGGGCGGCACGTCGACTGGGTATTGAGGTTTGAGCTCTGAACGCGCAAGACAACAAGCACGGCCGCGTGGCCCGGCAGGTGGCGCGCCGGCGACAGCGTGAACGCATTTCCGGGGCGGTTGTCGTCTCTCTGGGCATCGCCGTCCTGACGGTCGCGATCATCGCGCTGCGTGAGCCGAACGGGCACGTCGCCGCGGCGCAGTCACACGTCACCAGCAGCGCGTCACGCGTGGCGAAGGACTCGTCTGGCAGTCCCACTTCGACGCCGCCGACGCCGAAGACGTCGGCACCGCGGACGAGCCACTCGGTGTCCGGCAGCGCGGTGAAGGACGTCCCGATCGTCGTCCTGAACAACACGACGGTCCAGGGCCTCGCCGAGCAAGCCGCGCACCGCTTCGAGGCGGGCGGCTGGACGGTCACGAGCTTCGACAACTACCAGAACTACATCATCTCGACCTGCGCCTATTACGACCCGGCCACCCCGGGCGCCAAGGCAGCGGCCACCGCACTGCACCGGCAGTATCCGACGATCGCGCGGGTCGAGCCCCGGTTTGCGCCGTCGCCGGACGCGGAGCCCCTTCCCGACGCGCCGGTCGTGGTCGTCCTCACGCCGGACTACTCGTCCGGCTGATCGGTCGCGGTGCTGTGTCATCATGGATGGCACAACCGAATAGTTTTGCTCATCCAGAGGGGCAGAGGGACCGGCCCGATGAAGCCCCGGCAACCGCGCACGATGAATCTCTACCGACTCGGTTCGGTCTGAGGCCGCCGTCGCAGGTGCCAACTCCGGCCCGTCGCAGAGTCTGCGCGGGAAAGATGAGGAGAGGCCTCGTTATCCATGACTGTTACCGGTAGCACGGTCGACCGGCACACCTCGCCGGCGTCCGCGCTCGTGTGTCGTAACTGCGGCGCGGAGTACCCCCTCGCCGCGCAGCACGCGTGCTTCGAGTGTTTCGGACCGCTCGAGATCGGCTACGACCCGGCCGCTCTCGCGCGTGTGACGCGGGACGAGATCACGGCGGGGCCCCACTCGCTGTGGCGCTACGCCGGTTTGCTGCCGGTGGGGCAGAACGAGTCGCGCGTCGACTCCGGCACCGGCATGACCCCGCTGATCCGCGCCGACCGGCTTGCCGACGAGCTCGGGTTCACCGCGCCCGTCTGGGTCAAGGACGACTCGGCCAACCCCACGCACTCGTTCAAGGACCGGGTGGTGTCGGTCGCGATCACTGCCGCGCGCGAGCTCGGCTTCGAGCGGATCGCCTGTGCATCCACCGGCAACCTCGCCAACTCGGTGGCCGCGCACGCCGCGCGGGTGGGGATGCCGTCCATCGTCTTCGTGCCGGCCGACCTCGAGCCGGCCAAGATCATCCAGACCGCCGTCTACGGCGGCACGCTCGTCGGTGTCGACGGGTCCTACGACGATGTCAATCGGCTGTGCTCGCAGCTCGCCGAAGAGGACGAGTTCGAGAACACCGGCTTCGTCAACGTCAACATCCGTCCGTACTACGCCGAGGGCTCGAAGACGCTCGGCTACGAGGTGGCCGAACAGCTCGGCTGGCGGCTGCCGGGACAGTACGTGGCGCCGATGGCGTCCGGGTCGATGCTCACCAAGATCCACAAGGCGTTCAAGGAACTGGTGACTGCGGGCCTGGTGCCGCCCTCTACGTGGAAGGTGTACGGCGCGCAGTCGGCCGGCTGCTCGCCGATCGCGGCGGCGTTCGAGGCCGGGCTCGACGTGGTGACGCCGGTGAAGCCGACCGGCATCGCCAAATCGCTGAACATCGGCAACCCGGCGGACGGGCCGTACGCGCTGGACGCCGTGCGCGGGACGGGCGGGGCGATGGCGTCGGTGACCGACGACGAGATCCGTGACGGGATCCGGCTGCTCGCGCGCACGACCGGCGTGTTCGCCGAGACCGCCGGCGGCGTGACGGTGGCGGTGCTGCAGAAGCTGGTGGCGCAGGGCGCGATCGACACGTCCGTCGAGACGGTCGTCTACAACACCGGCGACGGGCTCAAGACCATCGACGCGATCAGCGAGGGCGCCCACCCGACGGCGGTCATCCCCCCGACGCTGAAGGGCATGCGCGAAGCCGGCCTGCTGTAGGGCGTAAGCGTCCGTCCCTTGCGAGTTGTCCCGGCTTCCTCCGCCCCCATCCGGACGAGGCCGGGACAACTTGGCCGTGTGGACCCAACCTTGTCCCGTCGTGCGGACGTAGACAGGGTGTGAACGTGCCGACCGAAGCAGACCCGCCGCGCGCGCTCGACCCGGCCGGGTTCGCCGCGTGGGTCGGTCCGTCGCTGGTCGCGATGACGCGGTTGGCCAGACGCCTCGCGCCGCACGCCGACCCCGACGACATCGTGCAGGACGCGCTCACCCGGGCCTGGACGAAGCGCGCCCAGTACGACCCGGACCGCGGCACCCCGACCACCTGGCTGCTCGCGATCGTGGCCGACCAGGCCCGCGCGTCGCGGCGCACGCGGGTGCGGTGGCTGCGGGTCGTCGACGATCACGCGGATGTCCCGGACGCCGGAGCGCCTGACGCCGAGACCGACGTCGACCTCGAGCGCGCGATCGCCGCGCTCGCCGAGCGCCAGCAACTTGCCGTCCACCTGCACTACTTCGTCGGCCTGAACGTCGAGGAGAGCGCCGCGGTGATGTCCTGCTCGGCCGGCACCGTCAAGTCGACGCTGTTCGACGCGCGGACCCGGCTGCGCGCCCTGTTGGGAGACTCCGATGACTGACGAGCAGATGGACGCCCGCCTGCGTAGCGCGGGCCAGACGTGGCGCGCGGCCAACGGCCCTGCCACTCAGGTGCAACCGGGCGACGACGAGCCGTTGACGATCCCCGCGCCTGCCAAGCAGCGCCACTTCCGGCGCACCGGGCTGTTCGCCTCGGCCGCCGTCGTCGCGGCCGCGCTTGTCGCCGGCGGCGGCTTCCTGGTCGCCAACATCACCGGCAACGGAAGGCACACGAGCACCACCGCGCCCACCCTCGAGGGCACCGTGTGGCGGCTGCTCGGCTACGGCACCGAAGCACCGCGGACGAACTCGCTCGCCACGCTCTACATCGGAAAGGACGGTCAGCTCGTCGCCGACGGCGAGTGCGAGGTCATCGGCGCCCATGCCGACGTCGCCGGCGAGCGGATCACGGTGTCGCGGCTCGACACGCGATCCAAGGACTGCATCGACAGCTCCGGTCCTGCGTTCGGCCGTGGCCTCGACCTCTTGAACTCGACCCCGCGGTACTCCATCGATGGCGACCAACTCACGATCACTGGCGACTCGCAATCAATGCGGCTCAGGGCGGCGCCGACGCTGCCGGCGCCGGCACTGGACGTCCCCACATTCCTCGGTCCGACTTGGAAGCTGGTGCAGGTGACCGACGGAGACGGCCGCGATGTGCCGGTGTCCGCCTCGCCTACCCTGCGTGTCGACAACGGCAAGCTGACCGCGACCACCCCCTGCAACACGTTCACCGGCGACGCGGTCATCGACGGAGAGATCGTCACTCTGCAGCACGTCAAGAGCACTACGCTCCCGTGTCCCTACCAGGCGAGCGCGGCCGTGATCGAACAGGTCTACTCGGGCGCGACACTGCACGAGCAGATCGACGGCACGCAGCTGACGGTCGAGGGCGACGGCCGTGGCGTGCTCACCTACCAGTGGGTGCCCGCCGACAAGGCCGCGACCGACCCGAACAACCTCGTCGGCAAGGACTGGCAGTTGGCGTCGATCGCCGGCCAGCCGGTGTCCCAGAAGCTGGAGCTCTACATCGGAGCCGTTGACGGTTCGATGAGCTTCAACGAAGGCTGCGGCTGGAACGGTGGGGAGGTCCGGGTCGGCGTCGGGACCATGCGCGTCAGCGGGCTCCGGGCCGAACCGCTTGCAGACTGCACCGGCGAGGTGGCAGGCACCCTCGACAGCTTCTTCGGCGCGAACCCGGTGCTCTGGTCGATCCGGGAGGGCAAGCTGCTCATCTACGGCGGTGGGGCACAGGCGTTCTCGCTCGTGTACGAGCCCGCCGAGCCGGCGCAGCTGGTGTCGGATCTGCCGCTCACCGGCACCGACTGGGCGTTGAGCAAGATCGCCGACGCCAACGGAAAGGATGTGCCGGCGGCCGGCAACGCGAGTCTGCTCATCGACGACTCCAACCATCTCATCGGCAGCGACGGCTGCAACTCCATCAGCGGCGACATCCACGTCAACGGGTCAACGATCGGCTTCGGCAACGGGCTGGCCACGACCGCGATGGCCTGCCTCGACGACCGGGTCACGACGACGGCTCAGCACGTCGACGCGATGCTCTCCGGCGACGTCACGTGGAGCGTCAGCGGCGACGTGCTCACGCTCACCAAGGCCGGCGCGGGGACGCTGGTCTACGGAGCCAACGCGAAGCCGACGACGTCGACCGACCCGAGCGACCTGACCGGTGTCACCTGGAACCTCACCACGATCGAGACCAGCACCGGCCCGGACGGCGTCGCGCACACGGTTACCGGGCATCCGACCCTGCGCATCGATTCGGGCGTGCTGAGCTTCACAGACGGATGCAACGCCAACAGCGGTACGGCCACCGTCGGCAGCGGCACGATCGATATCGCCGACGTCGGCGGCACCTACGCCCTCTGCGAGCAATCCAACGAAGTCATGTCCGTGCTCACCGGGCACGTGACATGGGTTATCGAGGACAATCAGCTCACGATCACGAAGGACGGCGTCGGCGCGCTGGTCTACGCGCGCGACGGTGGCTCGTCACAGCTCACCGGCAAGGACTGGAAGCTCACGAGCGTCGAGACCGTCACAGGCAACAGCGGCAGCGGCTCCGGCTCATCGGACACCGGTGTCGTCCTCACCTTCGACGGCAAGGGCGGCTACCGGCTCACGGCCCATTGCACCAACTACGCGGGCAAGGCGGCGTTGAGCGGCAGTTCCATCGACTTCTCCGACCAGCGTGACCTGGGCGGCCTCGCCTGTCTCAACTCCCTTGGCCAGCGGGTTCGCGCATATGTGGAAGGCGGCACGGCGAACTGGTCAATCGAGGGAACTGACCTCGTCCTCAAGAAGGGCAACACCACGCTGACTTTCAGCCCGAAGTAGCCATCTCCTGCGTGCCGATGACGCGCAACAGGTCGAGCTTCTCGCGGGCGTCCGTGCCCGGCCGCGGGAACAGCACGACGAGCGTCTGCCCGCCCACGCCACCGACGAGCGTCTCGCACAGCAGGTCGAGCAACCCGACCTCCGGATGGATCAGCCGCTTCGCATCGGCGCGCCGCACGGCCACCTCGTGCTTGGCCCACAACGCCGCGAACTCCGGACTGGCCTGGAGCAGGTCGGATACGAGCGACGACACGTCCGCGTCCGCACCGCGCCGCCCGTACGTCGCGCGCAGGTCGGCGACGTGCGTGCGGGAGTGCGTCGCCCAGTCCTGCTCGGGGAACCGGTCGCGAACCGCGGGCCGGGTGAACCACCGCCACGTGAAGCTGCGGTCGCGGCCGCGGAAGGCCAGCCCGTCTCCGCTCACCGCGACGGACATCGCGTTCTGCACCAGCGTTTCGCCGAGGTCCCCGACGACGAACGCCGGCGAGTCCGTCAACCGGTCCAGGACGTGCAGCATGCCCGGCGAGACATGCGCGGACGCGACGTGCCGCAGCGGCGGAGGCTGGCCGGCGAGGTGGAACAGGTGGTCGCGCTCGTCGTCGGTCATCCGCAGCGCGCGCGCCACCGCGGCCAGCACCCCGGGCGACGGGTGCGGCCCGCGCTGCTGCTCGAGGCGCGTGTAGTAGTCGGACGAGATCGCCGCCAGGGCCGCCACCTCGTCGCGCCGCAGTCCGGGCGTCCGCCGCCGGGCGCCCGCGGGCAACCCCACGTCGGCGGGCATCAGCCGGGCCCGGCGGCTGCGCAGCAGGTCGGCAAGCGCGGCGCGGTCCATGTCGTCCACTGTGCTCCGGAAGCGCGCCGCCAACCAGGGACCGGCCGTCCCGGGATCGGCCGTGCCTGGCAGCGGCGGCACCCGCAGCGCGAGAGTAGGACGCATGGACACCAGACAACTCGGCACGACCGGACCACTCGTCAGCGCGCTCGGACTCGGCTGCATGGGCATGTCCGGCTTGTACGGACCCGCCGACGACGACGAGAGCGTGGCAACGATCCACGCCGCCATCGACAAGGGCGTCACCCTCCTCGACACCGGCGACTTCTACGGCAGCGGGCACAACGAGTTGCTCGTCGGGCGCGCGCTGCGCGACCGCCAGAGGGACGATGTCGTCCTCAGCGTCAAATTCGGCGGGCTGCGCGACCCGGACGGCGGCTGGTCCGGGTTCGACGCCCGGCCCCAGGCGACCCGCAACTTCCTCGCCTACTCGCTGAACCGGCTCGGCACCGACTACGTCGACATCTACCGTCCGGCCCGGCTCGACCCGGCCGTCCCCATCGAAGAGACGGTCGGCGCCATCGCCGAGCAGGTCGAGAAGGGCCACGTCCAGCACATCGGGCTGTCCGAGGTCGGCGCGGAGACGATCCGGCGGGCCGCCGCCGTCCACCCGATCTGCGACCTGCAGATCGAGTACTCGCTGCTCTCCCGCGGGATCGAGGACGGCATCCTGCAGACCTGCCGCGAGCTCGGCATCGCCATCACGGCGTACGGGGTGCTGTCCCGCGGGCTGATCGCCGGCACCGGACCGTCCGGCGACCCGCGCGACTTCCGGGCGCACAGCCCGCGCTTCCTGGGCGCGAACCTGGACCGCAACCTGGCGCTCGTGCAGCGCCTGGAGCCGATCGCGCGCGGGCACGGGCTCACGGTCGCGCAGCTCGCGATCGCCTGGGTCGCCGCGCAGGGCGAGGACGTCCTCCCGGTCGTCGGAATGCGGAAGCGCAGCCGGTTGGACGAGGCGCTCGAGGCGCTGACCGCCCCGCTCGACGCGGACGATCTTGCCGCGATCGAGGCAGCCGTCCCGGCCGGCGCAGCCGCCGGAGATCGGTACGCAGCGGCACAATTCGCCCAGCTGGACAGCGAGCGTAAATAGTTGGTGAATCCTTTCTGGCGAACGCGCGGCGGGCCGTGTAGCGTCCGCCCCGGTCGTAGTGACGAGCGTTTTCGCATGCGAAGTACCACGGTCCTCACCGAGGGGCGTGCACTGCAAGAGGCGGAGCCGAGGAACGAAGACCCCGAGCCCCACGAAGGGTGGGGAACGGACAAGGCCCCTAGCAAGGAGTGCGCGTGGCACAGGGCACCGTGAAATGGTTCAACAACGAAAAGGGCTACGGCTTCATCGCCGTCGATGGTGGGCAGGACGTCTTCGTCCACTACTCGGCGATCCAGACCGATGGTTACAAGTCTCTCGACGAGAACCAGCGGGTGGAGTTCGACGTGGTCCAGGGGCCGAAAGGCCCGCAGGCGGACGGCGTACACATCGTCGCCTGACCAAGCCGCACAGCTCACGCAACGGTCCCGGGCATTCCGGGGCCATTGCGGTCTTTAGCCACCGTTGCCCCCGCTGCGGCGCTTGCCCCGGAAGGCCGTGACCGCCTTCGCGCGGCAGGGCCGGACGCGAACGCGGCGACCTGCCGGAGCCGAGCGCTCGACGCGGTCGCGCGGGCAGGAAATGCGCAACAGCGCGCCGCCCCGCGGTGTCAGAGAGGTGGGGGCATAAGGAGGTCTGACGATGACTCGACACCTTCGCGGCGGTCGTGGCGTCCTTGCCGGCGCCGTGCTCGTCCTCGGACTGGCCGTGGGAGCGGGGCGCGCCACGGCGTCGCCGGCGCCCGTCCCGCGGAACTTCCACGCCACCTCGATCACCTGGATCTCGGCCTTGCACGGCTGGGTGCTCGGCGCCGCGCCGTGCGGTGACACGCACTGCACCTACGTCCTGACGACCTACGACCGCGGCAAGACCTGGCAGCGGCTCGGCCGCATCCGCACGCCGGTCGCGCACATCGGCGATCCCGACAAGCCGGGCGTCACGGAGATCCGGTTCGCGACGGCGCAGGTCGGCTACGCGTTCGCGCCGTACCTGTTCCACACCACCGACGGCGGCCGGACCTGGACGCGGATGACGATCCCCGGCGGCGACAAGCAGGTTTTCGACCTGGCCGCCAACCGCACCCGGGCGTTCGCCCTGACCTCGGCGTGCAGGTGGATGGACTTCACCCAGACCTGCCGCACGCAGCTGAAGGCCTGGCACACCAACCGGCTGGCCGGCACCGGCTGGAGCCGCATTTCGATGAAGCTGCCGTTCAGCACCCGCGGTGACGTGGCGGTGCACGGCCGCGCCGTGTACGTCGTCGACCCGCGGGCCGACCTCGGCCAGCCCGACAGGTTCTACGCGAGCACGGACCACGGGCAGCACTTCGCGGCCCGGAAGGTGCCCTGTGTCGCCCGGCTGGGTATCGCACTCGTCCAGGCGGTCCCGACCTCCGCCACGGACGTCGCGCTGCTCTGCGTCGGCAACCCGGGCTTCAGCAAGGCGGAGAAGTCCGTGTACACCTCGACCGACGCGGCCCGGACCGATCACTTCGCCGGGATGACGGGTGAGTTCGGCTACCGCTCGCAGCTGGCCGTGTCGCCGACCGGGAACCTCGCCGTCGCCTCGGAGTCGGACGGCTCGTTCATCTACATCAACAACACGCACGGCGGCACGAAGTGGACGATGGTGTGGGCCAGCTCGGACGGCGGCGCCGGCTGGAACGACATCGGGTACACGGACAACCGCACGGCCTGGGTGATCCGCGGTCCGCTGGGCGGGCCCAGCTTCTCGGAACGGGGCAGGCTCTACGTCACCCACGACGCCGGCAAGGACTGGCACGTCCACTCGCTACGTTCGGCCTGAATCCGGACATTTTCTTGCACTCGCCCGGGGCGAGTGCTAGACCTGAATTGGCACTCGGCTAGGCTGAGTGCCAACCGGTCGCCGTGAGGCGCTCCCACGAGCGCCGTCCGTCGCGGGCACAGGCGGACCGGGCAGCCAAGCGTGTTCATGAAGGGACGACAACCGTATGGCCAAGTTGATCGCGTTCGACGAAGAGGCCCGCCGCGGCCTCGAGCGCGGCATGAACCAGCTCGCCGACGCCGTCAAGGTGACGCTCGGCCCGAAGGGCCGCAACGTCGTGCTGGAGAAGAAGTGGGGCGCTCCCACGATCACCAACGACGGCGTTTCCATCGCCAAGGAGATCGAGCTCGAGGAGCCGTTCGAGAAGATCGGCGCCGAGCTCGTCAAGGAAGTAGCCAAGAAGACCGACGACGTCGCGGGCGACGGCACCACCACCGCCACCGTGCTCGCCCAGGCCCTGGTCAAGGAAGGCCTGCGCAACGTCGCCGCCGGCGCCAACCCGATGGCGCTCAAGCGTGGCATCGAGGCGGCCGTGGCATCGGTGTCCGAGGTGCTGGGCAACCAGGCCAAGGACGTCGAGACCAAGGAGCAGATCGCCGCGACCGCGTCGATCTCCGCTGCTGACACCACGGTCGGCGAGATCATCGCCGAGGCCATGGACAAGGTCGGCAAGGAAGGCGTCATCACCGTCGAGGAGAGCAACACCTTCGGCCTCGAGCTCGAGCTCACCGAGGGCATGCGCTTCGACAAGGGTCACCTTTCGGCCTACTTCGTCACCGACGCCGAGCGCATGGAGACCGACCTCGAGGACTGCTACGTCCTCATCCACGAGGGCAAGATCAGCAACGTCAAGGACATGCTGCCGCTGCTCGAGAAGGTCATGCAGACCGGCAAGCCGCTGGCCATCATCGCCGAGGACGTCGAGGGCGAGGCCCTGGCGACCCTGGTCGTGAACAAGATCCGCGGCACGTTCAAGTCCGTCGCGGTCAAGGCCCCGGGCTTCGGTGACCGTCGCAAGGCCATGCTCCAGGACATCGCGATCCTGACCGGTGGCCAGGTCATCACCGAGACCGTCGGCCTCAAGCTCGAGAACGCCTCGCTGGACGACCTCGGCAAGGCTCGCAAGTTCACCACCACGAAGGACGAGACCACGATCGTCGAGGGTGCTGGCGACGCCGAGCAGATCCAGGGCCGGGTCAACCAGATCCGCGCCGAGATCGAGAAGAGCGACTCCGACTACGACCGCGAGAAGCTGCAGGAGCGGCTGGCGAAGCTCGCCGGCGGTGTTGCGGTCATCAAGGTCGGCGCGGCCACCGAGGTCGAGCTCAAGGAGCGCAAGCACCGCATCGAGGACGCCGTTCGCAACGCGAAGGCGGCCGTCGAGGAGGGGCTGCTCCCGGGTGGTGGCGTGGCGCTGGCCAACGCCGTCGGCACCGCGTTCGAGAAGCTGGACCTCTCGGGTGACGAGGCCACCGGCGCGAACATCGTCAAGGTCGCGCTCACCGCGCCGCTGAAGCAGATCGCCATCAACGCCGGCCTCGAGGGCGGCGTCGTGGCGGAGAAGGTCAGCACGCTGCAGCCCGGCTGGGGCCTGGACGCGTCGACCGGCGAGTACGTCGACATGTTCGCTGCGGGCATCGTCGAGCCGGCCAAGGTGACGCGCTCTGCGCTGCAGAACGCCGCGTCGATCGCCGCGCTGTTCCTGACCACCGAGGCCGTTGTCGCCGACAAGCCGGAGAAGCAGCCGGCCGGCGGCGGGGGCGGCGGCATGCCCGGTGGGGACATGGACTTCTGAGTCCACCCGCTACCCGCAAAGGGCGGTCCGCGTAAGCGGGCCGCCCTTTCGCTCGCCGTCCCTGCTCGACCACCGCGAAGTTGCCCCGGCCTGCTCCGTACATGTGCGGACGAGGCCGGGACAACTCGCAGGGTGGGTCAGCCGAGGAGGTCGTCCACATAGCACCAGCGCCACGCCTCGCCGGGCTCGATCGAGCGCATGACCGGGTGCCCGGTCTCCCGGTAGTGCGCGGCGGCGTGCTTCTCAGTGGACGAGTCGCAGCACCCCACGTGCCCGCAGGTCAGGCACAGCCGCAGATGGACCCAGCGGGTGCCGTCGCGCAGGCACTCCTCGCAGCCCTCGGGCGTGCGGGCCTTGACGACCTTCGGTGCGTCGCGCAGATGCTCGCAGTGGCCGGCTCGCTGGCCCGGGGTCACCAGCTCGTCGTCGAGGCGCGCGGCGGCGTCCTCGATGCGATCGAGCATCGACTCCTCGACGTCGATCTCCTGCAGCGCGACGCGCAGCACCTCGTCGTCGTACACGCCGGTGTCGCGGGCCTGCAGGATCGAGCTCCGTTCGGCCGAGAGCATCTGCAGGCGCAGCCGCCGGTACGTCGCCGCCGGGGGCTCGAGCTCGGCCTGCGGACGGCCGAGCTGCTCCCAGATGCGGTTGCTGCGCTTCGTCGCCCGCAGCCGCAGCTCGTCGAGCACCTCGGGCGGGTCGGCATCGGTGGCCAGCTCGTCGAGGACGGCGAGCCCCGCCTGCGCCGCCGCGGTCACCAGCCCGGCGGCCTGCAGCGCGTCCTCGGCGATGTCCGGGCCGGGCAGCTTGAGCCACCTGACGAGCCACGGCAGGGTCAGGCCTTGGATGAGCAGCGTCCCGGCCACGACCGTGAACGCCGCGAAGGCGAGCAGCGCCCGCTCCGGGGTGTCCTGCGGCAACAGGAAGACCGCGGCCAGGGTCACGACGCCCCGCATGCCGGCCCACGCCACGACGGTAGTGACCCGCCAGTCCCATGCCCGGAGCCGCAGCGCACGGATGATCGCCACGACGCCGAACATCCAGACGATGCGCACCGCGATCGTCGCGCCCAGCACGGCGAGGCACGGCCACACGACCTGCGTCCAGCTCAGGTCCTCGTTGACGACGCTGTCGACGAGCCGACGGATCTGGAGCCCGATCAGCAAGAAGACGACGTTCTCGAGCAGGAACTGGACGGTGCGCCAGTTGATGTTCTCGGCGATCCGCGAGCCGGCCGACTGCAGCACCGGCGCCTTGTGGCCGAGGAGCAGGCCGGTCACGACGACGGCGAGCGCTCCGGACGCGTGGAGCTGCTGGGCGGGCAGGAACGCGACGTATGGCGCCGCGAACGACAGGGTGGTGTCGAGGACGGGGTCGTCGATCCACCGGCGGACGAGACCGAGGACGAATGCCGCGACCAGCCCGACCAGCAGCCCGCCGCCGGCGGCGCGCACGAAGTCCCAGCCGACCCGCCAGGGGCTGATCGACGAGCCGAGCGCCGCGATCGCGGTGTCAGCGCGACCAGCGCCGTGGCGTCGTTGACCAGGCTCTCGCCCTCGAGGACGGCGATGATGCGGCGCGGCATGCCGACCCGGCGGGCGACGGTCGTGGCCGCGACGGCGTCCGGCGGCGCGACGACGGCGCCCAGGGCGAAGCCGACCGCCGCGCGACGCCCGGCACGACCCACCAGGAGACCAGCCCGACCACGACCGTCGTGAACGCCACCAGGCCGACGGAGAGCAGCAGCAGGGCGCGCCGGTTCGCGCGGAAGTCGACGAGGCTGGTGCGGATCGCCGCGGCGTAGAGCAGCGGGGGGAGCAACCCGATCAGGACGAGATCGGGGGTCAGCCGATCTCGAGGAAGTGGGGGACGTAGGACAGCCCGAGCCCGACGATGACCAGCGCGAGCGGCTCGGACCAGCCAGGCCGGCGCGCGAAGCCGGACACGAACCCACCACGGCAGCGAGCGCGAGGATGTCGAGCGCGGCATGCACCCGCCATTCTGCCCGGTGCTGGCTAGCTGCCGATCTGGTCTGCCGGCGGAGCCTGGATCGAGACGGGCTTGTTGTAGTCGGAGTACTGCGCCGTGATCGGCACGTCCTGTCCTTGGACCGTCACATGTGGGATGGCCTTGACCGGCCTGCCCTGACTGTCCAGGTAGAGATCGAGCGGCAGGACGGGCACGCCACCCGACACCAGTTCGTCCTTGCCGGCATACGTCGCCGGCAGCTTCGCGATCTCGACCTGGATCGCGTAGTAGGTCGTGGACACCCCGCCGACCGTCTCGCTTCCGTTGAGCTCGACAGACTTCGCAGCTGCGACAAGGACGCTGAAGCTCGCCGGCGACACCGCGGACAACACCGAGTCGAGATACGGGGCCAGCTGGCGAATCGTCGCGTTGCTGCTGTTCGTCGTCACGAGCAGGTAGGGCTTGCCGGACGGGTTCATCGAGCTGGGCAGCTTCGCGTAGGTCTTGCCGTCGGCCACGACGACCCGGATGTCGCCGACGCCGGACAGCCGCTCGGTCAGATCGAGTGCCACGAGCTTCCCGGCGGACAGCTGCTCGTCGCCGCTTCCGGACAGCTCCTCCGCGGCCAGGTTGATCCCGACCGCGACGTGCGCTGACGTGAGGTCGGTGACCGCGGACCTGACGAGGGCGCTGAGGCCGGCCGCGTCCGTAGGCGCGTTGCTGGGCGCCGGGTTGCTGCTGCCCGACGTGGCCTTGCCCGACGACGTGCAGGCGGCGAGGACGACGGCCGCGGGGAGGACGAGGAGCGCGCGGACGCCGCGTGCGTTCATAGCGAGATGCCTACCACTGCGCGCCGGTGACGTCCCACGCGTGGTGCGCGAGGTCGTGCAGGAAGTAGCGGGCGAACGTGTCGACGGTGAACACCGAGCCGTTCGAGCGGCGGCCCGGTCGCTGCCACTGCGCGCCCGTCACGAGCCCGAACGCGTCGGCGATCACGTCGGCCGCCGCGTGCAGCGCAGCGGCGACGGCGGCGGGTGCCTGCTCCCAGTATCGGTCCTCGAGAGCGGTCACGTCCTGGTCCCAGTTGGCGAACCGCGGGTCCTCCTCGGTGAGCATCAGGTCGAGTCGCTCGGCGAACAGCCTGCACACGTCGCGCGCGTGGCAGCCGTACTCGGCCGGCGACCACACGGCTGCTCCGGGTCGGGTTGCGGCGTCCGGACGGGAGAGCGCGTCGCCGATGGTGGCCGCGTAGCGGCGGGTCAGGGCGGGGACGTCGCCCCGGCCGACCGCCCGCGCGTCGAAGCCGCAGTCCGGGCAGCGCTCGTGGATGACCCACGTCCAGTCCTTCCCGTCCGGCTCCGGCGCTGGCGGGGCGGTGGGCACGCGTCCGATCCTAGGGGCGACCGCATTTCGGCTACGACGAGATCCACCGAGCCGGTAGCGTCGCGCAGGTGCCGAAGCCGCATGGACGCAGCACGAAGCAGCCGGGCCGCCGGCACCTGCACGCCGTCCCGGCCCCAGGCGCGCGGACGGACGCTCCGCCGACGGCACCGTTGATCGACGCGGCGGTCCAGAACCTTCGCGAGAGCCTGCAGGATGCGCCGAAGCGCATGCGGGAGCTGGGCGCCGAAGCAGCCGCCGCCCACATCGTCACGATGATCGACGACATGGCGACCCAGGACGACGGCGGGCAGGACCGGCAGATGCTCGCCTTCTTCTGGCGCGACGCCGCGCGGGAGTTGCGCCGTCGCCACGACGAGTTGTCGTGGATCCTGCTGACGGCGTGGGCGCGCATCGTCGACAAGGCATTCCGCCTGCCACTGCAACGCGCGCGCGCCGAACGGTTCAGTCACGAGCCGCCCAGGCCCGCGTGGGTCGACGGCGTGGGCACTGCCCGCCTTGTGCGCGCGGTGCGGACCGAGGACTTCACGGGAGACGGCGTCAACATCGTGCTGGGCTTCGACGACGGCTACGGGGGACACACCCTGATCACCTTCATCGACAACAACCTCGGCGGCATCGCCAAGGACGTGTTCGTCGGCCCGCCCATGGACGAGGCGATACGCATGTACGCCGGCACGCCGGGGATCGTCGTCAGGGACGTCAAGATCGCTGCCGCGCTCGGCTCGATCGTCGTCGCCGTGAATGAGACGGTGACGACGCCCGACCCGCCGGTCTCGGACGATTTCGAGTACCTGAACAGCCTGCTGCTCAGCCGCATCGGCCAGGCCGCCATCCGGCCCGAGCTGCCGCCGGAGCCGGTCGCGGCGCCGCCACGCGAGCGCTCCGCTCTGATCCGCGATTTCCTCGCGTCGGAGTACGCGCTCGCCTTGGGGCTCGACGAGCGCCTGATCTCCGACGTTGCGGGCACCTGGGTCGACCACGCGGTCGACTGCACGGTGGGCGGCCCGTTGCGGGTGAGCGCTGTCCTCGTCGAGTTGTTCCTCGCCTACTGGGTACCGCACGCGGTCGAGGAGGACGCGGAGTACCTCGCGGCCATCCCGCCCGTGGTGCGGGCATGGCTGCGCTTCGCGGCCGAGCAGACGGACCTGCCGGACGAGCCGCTCGTCGAGGCGCTCGGCTCGGTCGAGCGATTCGCGCCGATGATGTTGCCCGGAACTGTCGAACACCTAGGCCCCGGCCCGGTCCTGGACGTCACGGGGCTCGGCAGCGTCGCTGCCACCTACCTGACCTGCGTCGGGCAGGGCGCGTGGGTGCTGGCCGGTGAGACGCTCGGCAGCGAGTACGCCGACGTCGCGCTGGGACTCACCGAACGGCTCGTCCGTGAAGCGCCGTCGACGTTCGACGGGGCGCGCATCACGACGTGGCCGGCGGCGATCGCCTGGTACATCGCCGAGGAACGCGACCTCGTCGGCCGTGGCGGGCCGCTGCCCGTCGGCCGGCTGGCCGAGGAGCTCGGCTCCACTCCGCAGACCCTGCGGGCGAAGGCGAAGCTGATCCGCGCGGCGATCGGCTGACCCGAACCAGATTGCGTTCAGCGCAGTCCGGTTGCCGCGCAGTCCAGGTCCGCTGCCACCGAGCGGAGCTGCTTGTCGCGCGTCCACAGATCGGCGTCACTGGTGAGCAGGGTTGCGGCGAGCAGGTGAGCATCCACGTAGCCGATGCCACCTCCGAAGAGCTGCCGGTTCTGTATGAGGGCGCGCACCTCGCCATCGGTAGCGACGCTCGCGCGCGGCAGGTTCGACAGGAGCTCGAGAACCTCGTCGCGACGAGCGAGGCTTGCCAACGCCATCTCGCCGAGGACGGCAGGGTGGCTGAGCACCTGCACGTCGGCGAGCAGCCGAGCCAGCTCTTGGTCACCTCGGCGAAGATGATCGACCCAGACCGACGTGTCGACCAGGATCATCTCGACGGAGCGATCCTGCGCCGAGGAACAGGCCGCAGATCGGGTTCGGTGCCACCCAGCCGCGCAAGGCGCGCCGCGCTTTCGCGCTGGATGAGTGCTCGCAACGCCTGGCGGAGCAGTGCGCTCTTCTCCGTGGTTCCGGTCAGTCGCTGCGCCTCATCGATGAGGTCGTCGTCCAAGACCACCGTCGTCCTCACGGATCCTCCGGCATCAATCAGATCATCTTATGATGACGATACACGTGCCGACGCGCTGCGGGCCGGCGAGATCCGGGAACTTCGGCCGCGCCGGCACGAGAGCTAGAGGGGCCGCAATAGGTCGTCGGCGTCGACGATCGTGTACGCGTAGCCCTGCTCGGCGAGGAAGCGCTGCCGGTGCGCGGCGTACTCGGCGTCGAGGGTGTCGCGCGCGACGACCGTGTAGAAGTGCGCCTGGCGGCCGTCGGCCTTCGGCCGCAGCACCCGGCCGAGCCGCTGGGCCTCCTCCTGCCGCGAGCCGAACGTCCCGGAGATCTGGACGGCGACCGCCGCCTCGGGCAGGTCGATCGAGAAGTTCGCGACCTTGGAGACCACCAGCACGCGCTGCTCGCCGCGGCGGAACTCGTCGTAGAGCCGCTCGCGCTCCTTGTTCGTCGTGGAGCCCTGGATGACCGGCACGCCGCCGAGGTGGTCGGCGACGTCGTCGAGCTGGTCGAGGTAGGCGCCGATGACGAGGATCTGGTCGTCCGGGTGCCGGTCGACGATCGAGCTCGATCACCGGCAGCTTCGTGCGGGCCGTCGCCGCGAGGCGGTAGCGGTCCTCGGCCTCGGCGGTCGCGTAGGTCATCCGCTCGGCGTCGGTGAGCGTCACCCGCACCTCGGTGCAGTCGGCCGGGGCGATCCAGCCCTGGTTCTCGATGTCCTTCCACGGCGCGTCGTAGCGCTTCGGGCCGATCAGCGAGAAGACGTCGCCCTCGCGGCCGTCCTCGCGGATCAGCGTGGCCGTCAGGCCGAGCCGCCGCCGCGACTGCAGGTCGGCGGTCAGCCGGAAGATCGGCGCGGGCAGCAGGTGCACCTCGTCGTAGATGATCAGGCCCCAGTCGCGCGAGTCGAACAGCTCGAGGTGCCGGTACTCGCCCTTCCGGCGCGTCGTCATCACCTGGTAGGTGGCGATGGTGACCGGCCGGATCTCCTTCTTCTCGCCGCTGTACTCGCCGATCTCCTCCTCGGTCAGGGTCGTCCGGGCGAGCAGCTCGCGCCGCCACTGCCGCCCGGCGACGGTGTTGGTGACGAGGATCAGCGTCGTGGCCTTGGCGCTGCGCCATCGCGGCCGCGCCGACCAGCGTCTTGCCGGCGCCGCAGGGCAGCACGACCACGCCGGAGCCGCCCGCCCAGAACATGTCCGCGGCCTGCTGCTGGTAGTCGCGCAGATGCCAGCCGGCCTGGTCGAGCTCGATCGCGTGCGCCTCGCCGTCGACGTAGCCGGCGAGGTCCTCGGCCGGCCAGCCGACCTTGAGCAGCGCCTGCTTGAGCCGGCCGCGCTCGGACGGGTGGACGAGCACCGTGTCGTCGTCGATGCGCTCGCCGAGCATCGGCGTGATCTTCTTCTGCCGCAGGATCTCTTCGAGCACCGCGCGGTCGAGCGAGACGAGGACGAGGCCGTGGACCGGGTGCTTGGACAGCTGCAGCCGGCCGTAGCGGTCCATCGTGTCGGCGACGTCGACGAGCAGCGCGTGCGGCACGGCGTAGCGCGAGTACCGCACGAGCGCGTCGACGACCTGCTCGGCGTCGTGGCCGGCGGCGCGCGCGTTCCACAGCCCCAGCGGGGTGAGCCGGTAGGTGTGCACGTGTTCCGGGCTGCGTTCGAGCTCGGCGAACGGCGCGATCGCGGCGCGCGCCTCCTTGGAGAGCGGGTGGTCGACCTCGAGCAAGCAGCGTCTTGTCGGACTGGACGATCAGCGGTCCGTCGTTCACGTTTCTCCCGGGCGGTAGGTGACTGTCCATTGTCGCAAACAGGGGTCCCGGCGCGCATGTTCCGCCGATCAGTCGCGGCCGCTGGGCAGCACGACACCTCGCGCGTGAGAAGCCGGATGGCGTTGTCACATCCGTCAGGATGGCGATCCGGCAAGGGTCAGCGCGGACGAGGAGGTTTGCGTTGGTACTGGTTCGAGCCCGGCCCGCCGCGAGTAGCCCGCGTGCGATTCTTGGTGGCCAGATCCTCGAACACAGCCTCGACGAAGAACGCGACCTTGGCCGGCAGACTCTGCGGCCGGTAGTACTTCTCGACGATCCGGAGCGCCTCGTCAGCATCGCGCAATCGCAGGTGCCCGGCGAGGGTGGCGAGATCCTCTTGGTCGGCATCGACGCGGGCTGCCGCCGCCTTCATCGCGAACATGTACTCCGCCGATGCGACCGAGACGGCGATCCCCGGACGGCTGAACAAGGTGCGCGGGGCCTCGTCCCGGCGGCGATCGGGGAGGAACCCTTTTGCGCCGTCGTTGAGCCATCCCGCCGGGAGGCCATGCTCCTCCGCCATGAGCGCGGCCTCCTTGTACACCAGCGTCTTCGGCTCGAAGATCGCGTCGATGTCGCGGGTCACCCGGCTGCGGCTGTAGGCCATCGCCATCGCGCTGCCGCAGACGACGAACATCTCGACTTCGAAGCCCTTGGCGCTGCACCGCCGACCGAGCTCACTGAGCAAGGTCTCGATCCGGTCGGCGTCGAACTGCTTCTCGTCCGGGCTCACGCCGGGCCGCGCTTCGATCGCAAGCTCGCTCTCATACGGATTCGAGCGATCCGCGGTCGATGACCACGCCGCGCACTCGCAGCGACGGTGCGGCGTGGGCGAGGGCGTACGCGTCGAAGCGGTAGTTGTCGTTCACGTACCAGAATCCGTCCACTGCGGGCCCGGCGGTCCAGGTTGGGACTGCTACCGACCGTTGCAGCGCGAGGTCCTCAGCGACGCCGGCGACCAATGCATCCCACCGCCGGTCGCCGGTCGTGGACGGCGCGGAGAGGAAGGCCGTCATGTCGGCCGGCGACGTCGCCTCGGCGAAGTTGCTGCTGCACTCGCGTACGAGCCGCAGCATGCTCGACGTGGCCCGGCCGGCGCGCAGCTCCGCTCGGATCGCCGCGGCCAGCGCGGGGATCGTGAGCAGGTTGTGGCGCACGATGGGGCTGTGCGCCCCGGCGTTGACCACCGCCGAAATCCGGGCGAGCGTGAGCCGGTTGGGGGTCTTGCGCTCGCGCTCGTACGCCGCGATGTTCGACTCAGCCGTGCCGGCCGCGCGCGCGACCTGCCGGGCAGTCAATCCGGCCGCTCGGCGCCGCTCACGCAGCTCCCACCCATGCACCGAGCAAGCATATCAGTTATCAGTGGCTGCCCTTCTGCGTAGCTGCCAGGCCGGCGACGGTGATGACGCGCGCCGAAGCGCTTGTGGGGGCGTCGCTGACCATGCGACGCCGGCGGTCAGTCGTCGTCGACGTCGAGGACCCGGACGGCCGTGATGCGGTGCACCGGGTAGGCCACCAGGCCGTCCTGGCCGCGCTCGTAGCCGCGCACGAAACCGGCGGCGAGCGAGATGGGTTGGATCTCGTGCGCGGTCGCCGAACCGTCCGCCTCGGCCATGCCGAGCCAGACGAGCTGGTCCTCGCGCACCGCCCGGCGCAGTATCTCCATGGTCGCGGCCGACGTCACGCCGGGCACCTGCGCGGCGAGTGGCGGCACGCGGTGCGCCAGCTCGGAGAGTGCGTCGCCGGAGCGGATGCGCCGGACGAGTTCGGCGAGCTGGGCGTCGGAGTCGGCGCTGCCGCGGCTGGCGATCGACCGGGCCGGCGGCCGGCTGGGCGCGCGCGGCGCGTCGGCACCGAGCGCGATGAGCCCGCCGCCGGGCGCCTCGGCGGCCGGGCTGTACCCGGCGCCGCGCAGAACCTCGAGCAGCCGGGCAGCGGGAGCGTCCGAGACTGCGACCGTCGGCGCGATCAGCCGCAGGTTCAGGCCGTCGGTGCTCTTCTCGGCCAGGACGCGGGCGAGCAGCGCCTCGTCGTCGCAGCGCAGGTACGACGCGGCGGCGCCGGCCCGCAGCACCCCGTGCCGGCGGGCGGCGTCCTCGATCATGTAGCGCAACGCCTGGGGGACGGGCGTGCGCGAATACCGCTCGACGAACTCGGCCAGCTGCTCGCCCGACCGCCCGGCGTCGAGCGCGCGGCGCACCGACCGCTCGGTGAGCCGGTAGACGTGCGCGCCGCCGGTCGACTCGAGGTCGGCGATCAGGGCCAGCTCGGCGCCCATGCCGGGCTCCGGCGGCCCGGGGACGACGGCGGTCAGGTCCGGCTGGAGAAGGAAGTGGTCGACGGGGTCGGGCAGCGCACGGGTCAGGGCACGTTCGGCGGCAGCCGAGGAACCGGGTGAGTTGGCCGGGGCGGATCCGGCGAGCAGCGTGCGCGAGTAGCCGGTCAGCCCGCCGGCGGCCGTGACGCCCAGCACGTCGGCCTCGGCGAGGACCGCCTCGGCGAGCGGCCGCTGCCCGCTCGCCCGTCGCGGCTGTTGCCAGGCGAGTACCGCGAGCACCTCCTCCCGGCTGCGCGGCGCGGCACCCGGAGGCAGCCCGACGAGGGTGTCGAGCACCTTGCGGCGCAGGGCGGGAATCGTGCCCCGCTCCGCGTCCGGACCCAGTGCGGTGATCATCCGGTCCCGCTCGCCACGCTGGTTGACCAGGCTGGGCTGGCGGGTCATCGCGAACCACGCCGACGCGAGGGCGATCCAGCGCGGTGCCGCCGGGCGGGCGCGCCATGTGTCGTAGTCGCTTGTCGGCAAGAACACCGGCTCGGGGCCGTTCGTCGAGTTGATCAGAGATACCGCGTAAGCGATCTCGGCGACGAGTGCTGCCGTCTGCTCGTCGACCGCGAGGTCCTTCGCCGTGCGGCGCAGCTCGCGGACCCCGACGCCTCCGGAGCGGAGCATCGTCGGCGGCTGCGCCGTCCAGGTCTCGGCGAGCGCGTCGACCAGCCGCAGGAACTCGAGGACGGCGGTGGTGCCCAGGCGGTCGAGCTCGGCGGGATCGCGGGAGACGAGCTCCAGTTCCGGGGGTTCGGCGGGCGTCGTGCCGACGTCATCGGCGCGCAGGGCGAGCCCGACCTCGCGCGGCAGCTCGACCCGCTGGGTGTCGACCGGCACGAGCAGGCCGCGGTTGATGAGCCGGTGCGGGGCGGACAGGTCGGCGTCGGTCGCCGCCACCCGGGTGTTGCGCACGGTCCCGACCGGCGGGCCGGCTGCGAGCCGGACGAGCACCTCCTGCTCGGCCGCGTCGCACTCGCCGATCAGCTGGCCGACCCGCTCGGCGTCAGCGAGCACGTCCGCGACCGCGGCGCCGGCCCGCGGCTGCCCGGTCGGCGGCAGCCCGAGATGGCGCAGCACCGGCACGAGCTGGAGGTCGGGCACCAGGGCGAACAACGTGGCCGCCGGCCGGCCGAGCCCGGCGGGGTACGGCCCGACGGACTCCCGGACAGTCGGGACGAGGTGCACGCGGTCGGCGTCGCCCCAGATCAGCCCGAGGGCGAAGAGCGCTTCGAGACCTTCGGCCGGCGGTGCGTCGAGAGCGTCCTCGTCGCCCGCGTCGAGGACCAGCCTCTCGAGGGCCCCCAGCAGGTGGGCGTCCAGCCCGTCCACGGCACGCTGGGTGGACGTCCGGACCCCGATCCGGCCGGCGAGTGCGGCGAGGTCGGGCGGCGCGGGCAACGCGAGATCAGGACGCAGCCGCAGCAATCGGGCGAGCTCGCGGTCGCCGCGGCTGCGCAGCCACTCGGTCAGCGAGGCGGCACGGGGCATCGCGTCAACACTTGGGTCGGGCACGCGATGCTGCCACGGCGTCAGGACGGCTCAGCGCCCGTCGGCGAGATGCGGGCGCTCCGCGCGGGTGGGGTGCTTGTACATGAGCTTCTCGACGGGCTGGGGGAACTCGAGGTCGCCGAACGGCGAGTGCGCACCGGCGGCGTCCGACACGAGTTCGGAGACGGTGAAGTCGATCGAGTGCGGGGCGCTGCGGAACTGCTCGGGAAGACGAGGCGCCGTGCCTGCCATGGGAAGCCCTTCTCGCTGACGTCGGACAGGTGATTCTATCGGGCAAGGGTGGACAGAGCGCATTCCGAGGGTGAAACCAGGGGCGCGACGCAGTAACCTGATGCAGACGAGGCATCGCCGGCGTGCGGTGCCTCGCATCTCGTTCAGACCGCTTATCCGAGGAGTCCCGGTGCCTGCCGGCAAGGTGAAGTTCTTCAACGCGGAAAAGGGATTCGGCTTCCTCTCCAATGACGAGGGTGACGACGTCTTCGTCCATCGCGATGCGCTGCCGGACGGCCTGACCGAGCTCAAGGCCGGAACCCGCGTCGAGTACGGCGTAGTTTCCGGGCGCAAGGGCAACCAGGCGATGCAGGTCCGCGTCCTCGACCCGGTGCCCTCCGTCGTGCGCAATGCGCGCAAACCGGCCGAGGAGATGGCCCCGCTCGTCGAGGACCTCATCAAGCTGCTGGACAGCACGTCCAATGCGCTGCGCCGGGGCCGCTACCCGGACCGCACCGAGGCCCGCAAGATCGCCGGCCTGCTCCGCGCCTTCGCGGATAACCTCGACGCGTAGCTCGCCGCCCAACCTCCGCAAGTTGTCCCGGCTTCGTCCGGCTATGACACGACGAAGCCGGGACAACTCGGGAGCGTGCTAGCGCAGGAGCGGCGCGCTCGGGGTCAGGCCGGCGTGGAACGCGCGGGTCAGCAGGGCCTCGGCGGCGGCGTAGCCTTCCTCGCCGAGGTCGCGGGTGAACTCGTTGACGTAGAGCGCGATGTGCTGCTGCTGGACCTCCGGCGACAGCTCGTCGGCGTGCTGCGCGATGTAGCCGGCCGACGCCGACGGGTGGGCCCAGGCGTACTCGACCGAGCCTCGGGCTGCCCGCTCGAGCGCGGCGACGTCGAGCGAGCGGCGCGCCAGGATCGCGCCGAGCGGGATTGGCAGGCCGGTGTCGGCCTCCCACCACTCGCCGAGGTCGACCAGGGACACCAGCCCGTAGGACGGGTAGGTGAACCGGGCCTCGTGGATCACCAGCCCGGCGTCGTAGCGGCCGTCGCGCACCGCCGGCATGATCGAAGCGAACGGCACGACCTCGATGCGGGCCGGCCGCTGACCCGCCGCCCACAGCCGGAACAGCAGGTACGCCGTCGACCGGACGCTCGGCACCGCGACCGTCCGGCCGTCCACCGAAGGCACGTCGCCGCGGGTCAGTACGAGCGGGCCGCAGCCGCGGCCGAGCGCCCCGCCGCTGCGCAGCAGCGCGTACTGGTCGAGCAGCCAGGGCAGCGCCGCGTAGGACACCTTCACCACGTCGAACGCGCCTCGCTCGGCCGCGGTGTTCGTGACGTCGATGTCGGCGAACGTGACGTCGAGCGGCGGCGCGTCGGGGAGCAAGCCGTGCGCCCACGCGTGGAACACGAACGTGTCGTTCGGGCACGGCGAATAGGCGATGCTCGTTCGTGGTCCTGCGGAGTGGATGTTCACTTCGCCACCGCCGCCACCGCCGCGACCGCGCGACCCAGTGACTCGAGGGCGAGCGGGATCTGCCAGGCGTCCCGGTCCCGCGGCCCGACGAGGTTGCTGATCGCGCGGACCTCGGCGAACGGCACCCCGCACAACTGAGCCGCCGCGGCAACCCCGGCGCCCTCCATGCCTTCGGCAACCGCGTCGGGGTACCGCCCGACCAGCGTCGCGGCCGTCGCGGCCGTGCCGGTCACCGTGGCCACCGTGAGGACGGTGCCGAGCTGCCCGCCGGTGCGGTCGGCGAGTTCGACCGACAGCTGCGCCGCGATCTCGTACCGCTCGTGGCCGAAGCCGAGCTCGGAGACCGGGACGAAGCCGGCCGGCGTCTCGGCGCCGAGGTCGGCGAAGACGATCGCGGACGCGACCGCGATGTCACCGGGGCCGAGCGGGACGAACCCACCCCCGATGCCGGCGCACAGCACGAGGTCGTACCGGCCGGCGCACAGCGCGCGGCTGGTGGCCGCCGCCGAATTCGCCGGACCGACGCCGGCGACGAGGACGTCCGCCTTCGCCCCGGCGGCGTCGATCGCCGCGCGCTCGGCCGGCACGGCGCACACCACGAGCAAGTCCACGTCCCGAACACCCGGCTCAGTCGACGCTGCGCGGCCGGGCACCGTGCGGGCCCGGGCGGTCCGGCCAGTCGCGTACCGCGTTCGTCTTGGCCGTGGCGCGGCTGCGCAGGAAGACGATCACCGCGACGGTGCACGCGATGATGCCCGCCACGAGGAAGCCGATCGGCCCGTCACCGTGGCTGCTGGGCAGCCCGACAGCAATCGCCGCGCCGATCACCCACGACAGCTGCAGGAAGGTCTCCGACCGCGCGAACGCGCTCGAGCGCAGCGTCTCGACGACGTCGCGCTGGATGAGGGCGTCGAGCGCGATCTTCGACAGCGCGTTGGAGATCGCCGACACGAGCATGCCCATCGCGGCGATCGCCGGGCTGAACGACAGCGCGACCAGCAGGCACGCCGCCCCCGCCGCGCCGGTGGAAACGATGATCACCGCCTCCGGCCTGGTCATCTTGAGCCGGGTGCCGATGGCGGTGCCCGCGAAGTTACCGGCGCCCGCCGCTCCGATGACGAGCGCGAGTTCGAGGACGCCCTTGAGGCCGTGCTGCGTCGACTCGATGTAGAAGGCGAGGTAGATCGTCAGCAGGCCGGACACCAGGCGCAGCACCGACTCGCCCTGCAACGCGACCACGAGGTGCGGGTCGAAGCCCTTCTTGGCCCACAGCTGGAGGCGGCTGACCGGCGGGACGCGGTCCTGGGCGCGCGGGCCGCATCGGCTCTCCCGGGTGCCGCGGCGCGGCGACCGCCGAGTCGACCTGTTTGGGCAGCCGGAAGGCGAAGAACGCGCAGGTGGCGAACCCGCCCGCGGTGAGGTAGAGCCCGAAGCTGTACGAACCGGTGAGCTTGATCAGGATGCCGACGAGCGCGCCGAGCACGAGCGTCGAGCCCAGCCCGAAGATCGTCAGCCGGGCGTTGGCCTCGGTGAGCGTCATCCCGCGCGGGACGAGGCGCGGCGCGGCCGACGCGCGCACCACGCCGTAGGCCTTGGAGAAGACGAGCGAGCCGAGCGCGCACGGATAGAGCACCAGCAGCTCGCGTCGGGTGGCCGGCCATGATCACGGCGAGCATCGCCGCGGCCCATCGCGGTGCCGGCCATCGTCCACCGCCGGCCGTGCTGCAGCCGGTCGAGCACCGGGCCGATCACCGGTGCGACGACCGCAAACGGCGCCATCGTGATCAGCAGGTAGAGCAGCACGTTGCCGCGCTGCGCGTTCGAACTGGCCCCGAAGAACACCGTGCTGGCGAGCGCGACGGTGATCATCGCGTCGGTGCCGTAGCTGAGCACCTGGTTCCAGATCAGCGCGGTGAG
This sequence comes from uncultured Actinomycetota bacterium, assembly GCA_963797455.1. GTDB lineage: Bacteria > Actinomycetota > Actinomycetes > Mycobacteriales > Jatrophihabitantaceae > Jatrophihabitans. Next base: position 50,576 of record CAWCPK010000009.1, read on the forward strand.
CCCGGACTCCTCGGCACCGCCGGGCCTTGCTTGCCGTGATGACCTTCCGGGTGACGACGCGCGCCGCGCGGTTGGTCTGGCTGATCGCCGTCCGGCCGATGAGCAGTGCGGCGCCGCCGGCGGTGGTGGGGGCCGGGCGCTCGTCGGGCCGTCCGGCGCCCGGCGTGTGGTGATAGGTCGGCGAGCCGTAGCTGTCGACGGGTGGTTCCGGATACTGCGGCGGGTAGCCGCGCTGTTGGCGATAGCGTTCGTCGTCGTAGGGCGGCTGGTACTGCGGCGGCGGTTGCTGATAGGTCGGCGGCGGCGGGTGGGGTGGCGGCGGCGGAGGCGGGCCGACCCGCGGGCCGAACGACGCGTGGCCGGACTTCGAGAACCGCTTGCGCGGCTGCCCGTCGCTGCCCTTTGCCACCCGTCCATCCTGCCCCACCACGGCGCCGCGCGTATTCGGGCGCGGCGATGAGACAATCAAAGCGTGACGATTCCAGCTGCGCCGGTCGGTACCTCCGAGCCGGCTCCGGACGCCGTCCTCGCCGCTGCCGTCGACCTCGCGAGGGAGGCAGCGGTCGCGGTCGGTGCCGAGTCGGTCGGCGAGCACCTCGGCGTGCGCGCCGAGGGCGACCGGATCGCCACGCACGCCTTCGCCGCGACGATGGCCGGCTACGGCGGATGGCACTGGGCGGTGACCGTCGCGCGCGTTTCGCGCAGCCGCACCGCGACCGTCGACGAGGTCGTGCTGCTGCCCGGCAACGACGCGCTGCTTGCCCCGAACTGGGTGCCGTGGGAGGAGCGGGTCCGCCCCGGCGACCTGGCGCCCGGCGACGTCATGGTGCCGCCCGGGCCGGACGATCCGCGCCTCGTGCCCGCCTACGTCCAGTCCGACGACCCGGCCGTCGAGCTGGTCGGGTTCGAACTCGGCCTCGGCCGCGAGCGGGTCATGTCTCGCGAGGGGCGGCTGGACGCGGCCCAGCGATGGCACGACGGCGACCGCGGGCCTGGCACGTCGATGGCCCGGCATGCCCCGGCCAGCTGCGGCACCTGCGGCTTCTACCTGCCGCTCGCGGGTGTGCTGCAGGCCGTGTTCGGGGTCTGCGGCAACGAGGTCACCGACTCCGACGGCCAGGTGGTCAGCGTCGAGTACGGGTGCGGGGCCCATTCGCAGGTGCAGGTCGAGACACCGCTGCCCGAGCCCGCCGAGCTGGTCTACGACGACGGTGACGAGGTCGTGCCGACGAGCTAGATGGTCCGGCCGGCTCTGCGGTGCCTGCCCATGATCGTCAGGCCGATCAGCCCGAGGACCCAGCCCGCGAGGCACGTCCAGAGCCAGATGCGATGGGAATGGTCGCCGAGCCAGCCGTAGAAGGGCAGCAGCACCACGAACGCCACGAACCACAAGACCGTGCCCGCGACAACGATGCGCCGGGCGTTGACCTGCACCGGCGGCGGCGTCACGAGATCGGGCACGTCGCGGATCGTAGCCGGATGGACAGCCGCGTGACGCTGCACGGGCTGCGCTGCCGGGCGACGCGCGTCGACCTCGGGCCCGGCCCGTCCGTCGAGGAGCTCGTCCGCCGGGTCGCGGCCTGGGACGGGCTCGTGTGCCTGCGCGGCGCATGGGCCGGCGACTCTGCGGTGCTGACGTCGCACCCGCTCGTCGTGCTGCCGGCCGGCGCCGATCCCATCACTGCCCTGGACGACCAGCCGCTAGTGACCGGCGGCGAGGACGACGTCGGCGGCGGTTGGTTCGGGTGGCTCGCGTTCGACGGCCCGTCCCGGTTGGCGTTCCACGACCACGTAATGCGTCTGGTCGACGGACGATGGCGCTTCGAGGCGCTGTGGCACGCGGACCGGGACGCGGCGCTCGCCGCTCGGCTGGCCGCGTGGCGCGACGCCCTGACGTCCGAGCCGGCGGTGCCTGGCTGGCAGGTCGGCGAGTTCGCCGGCGCCCCGATCGCCGAGCACCTGTCCGCGGTCGAGCGGGCCGTCGAGCTGATCCGAGCCGGCGAGCTGTACCAGGTCAACGTCTGCACCCGGCTCGTCGCGGACTTCACCGGCAGCGCGGCAGGGCTGTTCGCCGACGCGGCGGCCGCGCTCGACCCCCGTTACGGCGCGTTCGTCGGCGCGGAGTTCGAGGGCGCCACCCAGCTCGTCAGCCTGAGCCCCGAGCTGTTCGTGCGGCGTCGCGGGCGCGAGGTCGTCAGTGCCCCGATCAAGGGCACGCTGCCGCGCCGGCCCGGCGACCAGAACGCCGCGGCGCTGCGCCGCTCGGCCAAGGACACCGCCGAGAACGTGATGATCGTCGACCTCGTCCGCAACGACCTGGGCCGGGTCTGCGAGATCGGGACGGTCCGGCCCGCCGAGCTGCTCGGCGTGCAGCCGCATCCGGGTGTGTGGCACCTCGTGTCGAGCGTCGCGGGCCGGCTGCGTCCGGACGTCGGCGACGCCGAGCTGCTGACCGCGACGTTTCCGCCCGGCTCGGTGACCGGCGCGCCCAAGCTGCGGGCGCTGCGCGCGATCGCCGACCTCGAGCCGGTGCCGCGCGGCACGTACACCGGCGCGGTCGGGTTCGCGAGCCCGGTGTGGGGTTCGGAGTTCAACGTTGCGATCCGGACCTTCGAGGTCGCGCCCGGCCGGATCGAGCTCGGGGTCGGCGGCGGCATCACCGCCGACAGCGTCCCGATGCTCGAATGGCAGGAGTGCCTGCACAAGGCGGCGCCGTTGCTCGCCGCCGCGCACGCCGCGCCGGCGTCCGGGCTGCAGGCGCCCGAGGCGGTGCCCGATCCGGAGTTGCTCCGCGGCGGGCTGCTCGAGACGATCCTCGGCTTGGACGGCACGCCCGTGCGGCTCGCCGACCACCTGGCGCGGCTGGACCGCTCGTGCCGCGAGCTGTTCGGCGCGGGACTGGCGCGCGAGCTGTCCGGCCGCATCGCGCAGGCGGCAAAGAACGTCCCGTCCGGGCGTGCGGTGTTGCGGGTTCTCGTGCGTCCCGACCTGCAGGTCGCGGTCAGCGCGGAACCGGCAGCCGGCCCGCCGGAGCCTCTGGTTGCGACGACGTTCGTGCGGCCGAGCGGACTCTGGCGGCACAAGTGGGCCGACCGCACGTGGGCGGCCGCGGCCGACTCGGCACTGCTCGTCGGGACCGACGGGGCGGTGCTCGAGACGGCGCGCGGCAACGTCTTCCTCATCGAGGCGGACGGCGCGCTCGTGACGCCGCCGCTGCGCGACGACCTGCTGCCCGGCGTCACGCGACGCGCGCTGCTCGACCTCGCCCGCGACGAGGGGCGGCCGACCGCGCTGCGTACCTTCGGCGTGCCCGAGCTGATCAGCCGGCCGGCGTTCTGGACGAGCAGCCTCAGCGGCGCGGTGCCGATCCACCGCGTCGACGGCGTCGACCTGCCGCGGGCGGACCGGCTGGTTGCCGAATTCGCGGTGTCACTCGCAGGTGGCGCCTCGACCGTTCGTTAGGTAGACTAACTACCGATGACCGCGGCGACGAAAACGACGATTGCCGAGCTCGCGTCACATCTGCGACCGGCTCTGCTGCGGCTCACCCGCATCGTCCGCAACCAGCGCGTCGACATGTCGGTCACCCTCACCCAGCTGTCCGCAATGGGCACGTTGCGCAAGCGCGGTCCGATGAGCGCCGGCGAGCTCGCGAACTGCGAGCGCGTCCAGCCGCCGTCGATGACCAAGGTGGTCGCCAACCTCGAAGAGCGCGGCCTCGTGCGGCGCGACGTACACCCGAGCGACCGGCGGCAGGCCGTACTCGCGATCACCGACGCCGGTGAGCAACTGCTGGAGTCCGAACGGCGCTCGCGCGACGAATGGCTGACCCGCAGGCTGGCGACCCTCACCTCGGAAGAGCGTGCCCTGCTGCAGCGAGTCAGTACCGATCCTCGACAAGCTGGCCGAGCAGTGACGGAACTGGAGACCCAGACCGCTACCGCCACGCCCGAGCACCCGCATACCGGCATGTTCCGGTCCCTGCGTATCCGCAACTACCGCCTCTACGCCGCCGGGCAGCTCGTCTCGCTGACCGGAACCTGGATGCAGCGTGTCGCGCAGGACTGGCTCGTCCTCGAGCTGACCAACTCCGGCACGGCGCTCGGCATCGTCACGGCGTTGCAGTTCGGCCCCGCTGTGCTGGTCGGGATGTGGGGCGGGGTCCTCGCCGACCGCCTCGACAAGCGGCGACTGCTCCTGGTCACCCAGTCCGGCCTGGCGCTCGTCGCGCTGCTGCTCGGCCTGCTCGAGATCGGCGGCGTCGTGCAGTACTGGCACGTGCTCGTGCTGGCCACCGTGCTCGGGGTGATCAGTGCGATCGACATGCCGACCCGGCAGTCGTTCGTCATCGAGATGGTCGGCCGAGACGAGCTCACCAACGCGGTGGCGATCAACTCGACGATCTTCAACAGCGGCCGGATCCTCGGCCCAGCCGTCGCCGGCATCCTCATCAGCGCGGTAGGCACCGGGTGGGCGTTCGTCGGGAACGCGGCATCCAGCCTCGCGGTGCTCGCCGGGCTCGTCATGATGCGCCCGGCCGAGCTGTTCCCGTCCCCGCCGGTGCGCCGCGCCCGTGGCCAGCTACGTGAGGGGCTGCGCTACGTGCGTGCCCGGCGCGACCTCGTCCTCACCATGGTGCTGATCTTCATGTTCGGCACCTTCGGCCTGAACTTCGCGATCACCTGCGCGCTGATGGCCAAGCAGGTCTTCCATCGTGGCGCCTTCGGCTACGGCCTGCTGTCCACCTCGTTGGCGGTCGGGGCGTTCTGCGGCGCGGTGTTCGCCACCCGGCGCACGAAGCGGCCGTCGTCGATGTTCCTGCTCGGCATGGCGGCGGTGTTCAGTGTCGCCGAGATCACCGCCGGGCTGATGCCCGACTTCCTGTGGACGGCGATCGTCCTCGTGCCGACCGGTCTCGCCATGCTGTCGGTGACGACCGCCGCCAACGCGCACGTCCAGCTCGGCGTCTCGCCGACGATGCGCGGGCGGGTGATGTCGCTCTACCTCGTGTGCTTCATGGGTGGCACGCCACTGGGCGCGCCGATCATCGGCTGGCTGGCCGGCACGGCCGGGCCGCGCTGGGGGTTCATCGGCGGCGGGCTGGTCTGCCTGCTGAGCGCGGCCGCGCTCGCCGCGATGGTGGCCCGGCAGCGCGGCATGCACGTCGCCGACGTTGCCGAGCTCGTCAACACCCGGATGCGCGCCGCCGCTTAGCGGAGCGTCAGCCGAGGGCCGGGTGGCCGGACGCGACGGCTTTCAAGGCGCGGCTTAGTTATCCGCCGGAGATCTTCGCCCGCCTCCAGGCAGTGAAGGACCAGTACGACCCGGCGAAGGTGTTCCGGTTCAACCAGAACATCCCACCGAGCGGGTGACCCGCGCCGTACGCGAAGATGGGTCGATGCGCGCCGGGCCCGCCTCACCCGAGCAGTGGGACGAGGCATACGGGCAGGGGGACACCACCCGAAGCTGGTTCCAGGAGCAGGCCGTCGCGTCGCTGCGGATGCTCGACTCGGCCGGTGTCGCGATCGCGGACAGCGTGATCGACGTCGGCGGCGGCGCCTCGCACCTCGTCGATGCGCTGTTGGCGCGTGGCCACCCGGACGTCACCGTCGTGGACGTCTCGGCCCGTGCGATGGAGGTGGCGCAGCGACGCCTCGGCGCTGCTGCCGAGCGGGTGCACTGGATCGTCGCCGACCTCCTGACCTGGCAGCCCGCTCGTGCGTATCGCGTGTGGCACGACCGTGCGCTGCTGCACTTCCTGACGGCCGGCGAGGCACGCCGCCGCTACCTGGACGTGCTGACGGCGGCGACGTCGTCGGGGGCGGTCGCGGTGCTCGCCACGTTCGCGCCGGACGGGCCGCAGCAGTGCTCTGGGCTACCGGTCACTCGCTACGACGCTGCTGAGCTCGCGGCGCTGCTCGGGCAGCGTTGGCAGCTCGTCGCGAGCGAGCGCGAGGAGCACGTCACCCCGGCCGGCGCTGTGCAGCCATTCACCTGGGCCACCTTGCGTCGCGTGACCTGACCGCCGTCGGCGATCCCGGACCTGGGCCGGCACGCCGCCGGGTGGAAGCGGACGAGGTGCATGGTGCCGCCCGCCTGCACACCGAGCACCCAGTGCCACGAATGCCCGGGCGCGGTCCAAGGCGCATCCGCGAAGCACGACGTCAGGGCGGGACGAAGCTTCCCCGGATGCGTGGTCAGCCGTTCAGCTGGGTCCTGGCCCAGCCTTTGCCGCCGGGCACCCAGTAGCGCTGGACCCGGCCGATGCGGTTGATCCGCGTCTCCGCGTATTGGTCGGCGGCCTCGGCCGTCGTGATGTGCTGCTCGCGGGCGATCGTGAAGACCTCGCGCAGCGTTCGGTAGACACCCTCGACGGACGCCTTCGCCCGGTCCGGCTGGTAGCCCTGCAGCTCGTCAGCCACGTTGATCAGCCCGCCCGCATTGACCACGAAGTCCGGCGCGTAGAGGATCCCGAGCTCGGCCAGCGCCTTGCCGTGTTCCGGGAGCGCCAGCTGGTTGTTGGCCGAGCCGGCCACGACCCGGCAGCGCAGCTGCGGGATCGTGTCGTCGTTGATGGTCGCGCCCAGCGCGCACGGCGCGAAGATGTCGCACTCCACCGCGTGGATGCGGTCGGGCGGGGCGGTGTCGACGCCGAAGTCGCGAACCGTGCGGGCCAGCGAGTCGACGTCCACGTCCGAGACGACGACGTGCGCACCGCCGTCCTCGACGAGCAGCTTCACCAGGGCGTGGCCGACCTTGCCGACGCCCTGGACCGCGACCGTCCGGTCGCGCAGCGAGTGCTCGTGCCAGGCGTCCTCCGCGCAGGCGAGCATCGCGAGGTAGACGCCCCGCGCCGTGACCGGCGACGGGTCGCCCGAGCCGCCGAGCCACGGCGACACGCCGGCCGCATACCGCGTCTCGCGGCGAACGATGTTCATGTCGGCGGTGCTCGTCCCGACGTCCTCGGCTGTGACGTAGCGACCGCCCAGCGATTCGACGAAGCGCCCGTAGACGCGAAGCAGCTCCTCGGACTTGTCGCGCGTCGGATCGCCGATGATGACAGCCTTGCCGCCGCCGAGGTCGAGGCCAGCCGCCGCCGCCTTGTAGGTCATCCCGCGCGAGAGGCGCAGCACGTCGTGCAGCGCGTCCGCCTCGGAGGCGTACGGGTAGAAGCGCGTGCCGCCGAGCGCCGGGCCGAGCACCGTGGAGTGAATCGCGATGATCGCGCGCAGGCCGCTCGACGCGTCGCTGAAGAACACCACTTCCTCGTGGCCGTCGAGCTCGTCGAACACCGCCATGTTCGCGACGCTACTCCGCTCCGGAGGCCGGACAGGCCGGGCGAACGGCGTCCCTCGCACAGGTACAAAGGCCCGTCGTCGGGGCGGTTGGCCCTACCCTCCTCGGCATGGAGGCATTCAGGGTCGCCGGCGAGGTTGTCGTCGCGCTCGTCGCGCTCGAGCACCTCTACATCCTGTTCCTCGAGATGGTGCTCTGGACGACGCCGCGCGGCCGGGCGACCTTCGGCACGACCGTCGAGCAGGCCGAGCAGAGCGCGACGCTGGCGAAGAACCAGGGTCTGTACAACGGCTTGCTCGCCGCGGGCCTCGTCTGGGGCCTGATCACCCACGAGACCGCGGCGTTCCAGTTCAAGGCGTTCTTCCTCGCCTGCGTCGTCGCCGCGGCGATCTTCGGCGGCGCGACGGTCTCGCGCCGCATCCTGATCGTCCAAGGCAGCCCGGCAGTCGTAGGCCTCGTGCTCGTACTGCTCGGCGGCCACTGAGTTCGATGCAGTTCGTCGAGGTCGGCGACGCCGCTGACCCGCGGCTGGCGGACTTCCGCAACCTGACGGATGCGGACGTGCGCCCTGACCGGCGCGGCATCGTGATCGCCGAGGGAGTGAACGTCGTGCAGCGGCTGGCGAACGCGCCCTACCGGATGCGGGCGGTCATCGGCGTGCCGGAGCGCCTCGCGGCGCTGCGTCCGGTGCTGGAGCGGCACGATGTGCCGGTGTACCAGGTCGACAAGTGGCTGCTGTCCGACGTCGTCGGGTTCCGGGTGACGCGCGGCGTGCTCGCCTCAGCCGATCGCGGCGCGCCGCCGGACGCGGCCGACCTGCTGCGCGACGCGCGCCGGATCGCCGTCCTGGAAGGGCTCAACGACTTCGAGAACCTCGGCGCGCTGTTCCGCAACGCGGCCGCCTTCGGGGTGGACGCGGTGTTGCTCGACCCGCGTTGCGCCGACCCGCTCTATCGGCGCAGCGTGCGCGTGTCGATGGGACACGTGCTGCGCGTGCCGTTCGCCGTGCTGCCCGAGCCGTGGCCGGCGTCCTTGGAGCTGCTACGCGAGTTCACCGTGCTCGCGATGACCCCGGACCCGTCGGCAACGCCGCTGCGCGACATCGACGTGCCGCGGCGGTGGGCCGTCCTGCTCGGCGCCGAAGGACCCGGCCTGTCAGCCCCAGCGCTGGTGGCCGCGGATCTGCGGGTGCGCATCCCGATGGCCAGCGGCGTCGACTCGCTCAACGTCGCCACCGCAGCCGCCGTCGCCTTCGCCCACCTCACCTGACCCGAAGTTGTCCCGGCCTCGTCGACCCATAACCGGACGAAGCCGGGACAACTCGGCGGATCGGGTCACACCAGCGAGTCGCGCCAGGCTTCGTGCAGGGCCGAGAACTCGCCCTCGCCGGAGGCCACCAGCGTCTCCGGCGTGCCGTCCTCGATCACCCGGCCGTGCGGCCGAGCACGAGCACCCGGTCGGCGATCTCCACCGTCGACAGCCGGTGCGCGATGATCAGCGCAGTGCGGTCGGCGAGGACGGTGCGCAGCGCCCGCTGCACGGCCCGCTCGGTCGGGACGTCGAGGGAGGACGTCGCCTCGTCGAGGATCAGCACCGCCGGGTCGGCCAGGAACGCTCGTGCGAACGCGACGAGTTGCCGCTGCCCCGCGGACAGCCGGCCGCCGCGCTTGCGGACATCGGTGTCGTAACCGTCCGGCAGGCCGCTGATGAACCCGTGCGCACCGACCGCAGCCGCCGCAGCGACGATCTCGTCCCGCGTGGCGCCGAGCCGGCCGAAGCCGATGTTGTCGGCCACCGAGCCGGAGAACAGGAAGCCGTCCTGGGTGATCATCACGACGGCGTGCCGCAGCTCCGGGTCGGCGACGTCGCGCAGGTCGACGCCGTCGAGGCGCACCACCCCGGACGTCGGGTCGTAGAACCGCGAGATCAACTTGGCGATCGTCGTCTTGCCCGCGCCCGTGGCGCCGACGAGCGCGACCGTCTGGCCGGCCGGGATGTCGAGCGAGAGCGACGGCAGCACCGGACGGTCCGCGAGGTACGCGAACGTCACCTGGTCGAGCGACACCGCGCCGCGCACCGGCCGCCGCAGCGCGACCGGCGTCTGTCGGCTCGGGCACGCTCGGCGGCTCGGCCAGCACCGTCGCGATCTTCTCCAGCGCGGCAGTGGCCGACTGCAGCGAGTTGTAGAAGACGCCGACGTCCTGCATCGGGTCGTAGAACTGCCGCAGGTAGAGCAGGAACGAGGTCAGCACACCGAGCTCCAGGCCGCCGTTCGAGACCCGGTAGCCGCCGACCAGCAGCACGACGACGGTGGCGACGTTGCCGATCAGCGCGGTGCCCGGGATGAACCAGCGCCTGCAGGTTGAACGTCGCACGGTTGGTCACCCGGTAGCCGTCGTTCAGCCCGGCGAAGATCTGGTCGTTGCGCTTCTCGCGGCGGAACGCCTGCACCGCGCGGATGCCGTTGAACGTCTCGACGATGTTCACGATCATCGTCGCGACGGTCTCGCGGGTGCGCCGGAACGCCACTGCGGCGCGGGGGGAGAACCACCGGTACAGCAGCCACAGCGGGATCAGCGACGCCAGCGCGATCAGGCCCAGCGGGAGGTCGAGCACGATGAGCAGCACGGCGATCGCCGCGACTGTTGAACAGCGCGGTGAGCAGCCCGTCCAGGCCGGCTGTCGAGCAGCTCGGTCAGCGTGTCGACGTCGGAGGTCAGCCGGGAGATCACCCGGCCGGACGTGAACCGCTCGTGGAAGGCCACCGACAGGGCCTGCATGTGGTCGTAGCCGCGCTGGCGCAGGTCGAACAGGATGTCCTGCCCGATGACGCCGCTGCGGACGACGAACACCGAGCGCAGCCAGCCGGACAGCAGCGCGGCGACGAGCAGCGCGCTGCCGACGATCCACAGCGAGGTGTAGTCGCCGCGCGTGGCGTCCGGCAGCGAGTCGTCGATGGCGACGCCGACCAGCCACGGGCGCGGCCATCGTGGCGGCGACCTGCGCCAGCACGATGAGCAGCACGCCGATGATCGCGCCGCCGGTACGGGACGGATGAGTTCGCCGAGCAGCCTGCGGCCGTGCCGAGCGCAGCTTGAGGGCCGGTGCGCCGTCCTGCCTCGGCGCTCCCGGGCCTCGGCGGCCTCCTCGGGCGTGAGCTTGCCCTGCCAGGTCGTCGCGGATCGGCCGGCGCTCGATCGAGGTCCGTCATCGGAGCTCACCCCTCGAGCTCGGAGGTCTGCGCGAGCAGGTTGCGGTAGGCGGGCACGGTGTCGAGCAGCTCGCGGTGCGTGCCGACCGCGGCGATCCGGCCGTCGGCGAGCAGGGCGACCCGGTCGGCGAGCAGCACGGTGGACGGCCGGTGCGCGACGACGAGCGCGGTGGTCGCGGCGAGCACCCGGCGCAGCGCCTCCTCGACCTGCGCCTCGGTGTGCACGTCGAGCGCGGACAGCGGGTCGTCGAGGACGAGGACGCGCGGCCGGCCGAGCACGGCGCGGGCGAGCGCGAGCCGCTGCCGCTGCCCGCCGGACAGCGACAGTCCCTGCTCGCCGATCCGGGTGTCCAGCGCCGTACGGCAGGTCGTAGACGAAGCCGGCCTGCGCGACGTCGATCGCCTCGGCGACGTCGTGCCTCGGTGACGCCCGGCGCGGCCGAGCGTCAGGTTCTCGTAGACGCTCGCCGAGAACAGCGTGGCGTCCTCGAAGGCGGTGGTGACGGCGTGCCGCAGCTGGTCGAGGCGCAGGTCGCGGACGTCGACGCCGCCGAGCTGATCCGCCCGCCGGTGACGTCGTAGCAGCCGCGGGACGAGCGCGGTGAGCGTGGTCTTGCCCGAGCCCGACGCGCCCGACGAGCGCCATCGTCTCGCCGGCGCGCGATGCTCGAGGTCGACGCCGCGCAGCACGTCGTCCGCGTCGTCGTCGGGTAAGCGGAAGCGGACGTCCTCGAAGACCAGCGTCGTGCCCGTCTCGGCCGGCACCGGACGCTCCGGGATCGAGGATCGTCGGCTCGGTGTCGAGCACCTCGAAGATGCCGCCGGCAGCGCGCTGGCGGCCTCCTCGGTGAGCGCGAGCAGCCAGCCCAGCATGATGATCGGCCAGACGAGCTGCAGGTACAGCGCGACGAAGGCGACCAGCTCGCCGATCGACATCGTGCCGTGCGCGGTGGCGTAGACGCCGCCGACCGTGACCAGGGCGAGGACGACCTGGGGCAGCCCCTCGAGCAGCGCCCAGAACAGCCCCAGCGTGCGGATCTTGGTCAGCTCGGCCGCCGCGCAGCCGCTGCGCGTCGGCGCGGAACCGGGCCAGCATGTGCGGCCGCCGGCCGAAGGCCTTGATCACCCGGATGCCGAGTGCGGACTCCTCGACCGACGTCGCGAGGTCGCCGGTGAGGTCCTGAGCACGCCGGGCGTCGCGGCTGTAGCGCAGCTCGAAGCGCCGGGTGCCGATGAGCAGCGGCACCATCGAGACCAGCACGACGCAGGCCGAGCCAGAACTGGATGCTGATCAGCAGGACGAGGACGACGCAGATCGTGAGCGTGCTGGCCAGCAGGAACACCGCGGCGAGGCCGATGAAGCGGCGCAGCGTGGACAGGTCGGTGGTGAGGCGGGACAGCAGCTGGCCGCGAGGGCCAGCGGTCGTGGAAGGAGACCGGCAGCCGCTGGACGTGGGCGAACAGGTCGCGGCGCAGGTCGGTCTCCACACCCAGCGCCGCGACGGCCATCGCCCGGCGGCGGGCGAAGAACAGCCCAGCCTCGGTGACGCCGAGGACGAGCGCGAGTCCGCTGAGCGCCCACAGACCCCCGGTATCGCGGTGCCGGATCGGGCCGTCGACGACTCGGCCGATGACGATCGGAACCACTGCCTGGGCCAGCATCGCCCCAGTGGCGGCGGCCAGCATGAAGGCGATGGCCCTGCGATGCGGCCTGGCCCAGCGCCTCAGCCGCAGCAAGGTGGTGAGCGTGCTCACCGGCCTCGCTGCGGTGTCGGGGTGGGCAGGCGCAGTCACGACCATCGACGCTACGTCCGGCCACCGACGACAAGCGACCGAGTTTCACCGTCAGCGCAGCAGAACGTCACACCCCGACGATAGGAGTTGAACCCCGCTTCAACTCAAGGCGAGCCTCAATCGCGGCGCTTGATGCCGAGCAGGATGTCGTCCCAGCTCGGGATGCGGGCGCGGGCGGCGCGCTCGTCCTCGGTCTCGTCGCGGCGGGTGACCCCGAGGTTGCGCAGCGCACCGGCTCCGCCGGCTGCCGCGGCCGGCCGGGCGGCCGGGTCGGCGATGCCCAGCGGCAGCGGCGGCTCGGCGAAGTCCAGGGTCGCCGAGCCGCGCATCGCCGCCGACGTTTCGCGCGGGCCCTCCGACGGCGCGTCCTGGTCGTAGAACTCGTCGAGGCGCGGAACCGGCCCGGTGGCCGCGTCCGGCATCGGCGGGAACGCGACGATCCCGGGCGCGAGCGGTGGCGCGGCGGACAGCGACGGACGCGCACTGTCGGCGGCAGCCGAGAAGCGGGATGAGCCGGGTTGCAACACGGGACGGATGGGCCGGTCGCTGAGCAGGTCGACGGCGGTGTCGTCGAGCGGGGCGACGGTCCGCGTGGTGCGCGAGAACAGCCACTCGGCACAGTGCCGTGCGTCGCCGCCGAGCCATTCGGCCACGACCAGCCATTCGCCGTCGTCGCGGCGGCGCGCGTCCCACGAGACCGAGTCGGCCTCGATGCCGTGTGCCCGGAACCGGTCGTCGACCGCCTCGCCGAACTGGACGAGCTTGCTCTCGGTGCCCTCGGCGGTGCTGCGCCTGGCCCGGGCACGGCGGGCTTCGTCCTTGATTCGGCTGCGCTCCTCGACGGCTGCCCCGGCGAAGCGCATGACGCGGTCGAGGGACATGCCGAAGGCGGTGGCGAGATCCTGCGGCGACTCGCCGGCGCGCACCCGCACCTGGATCTCGCGCGGGCTGATCGGCGCCGCGGCCGGGGCCGGCTCGGGTGCCGGCGCGCCGGCTGCCTCGTGCCGGCCAGCGTCGTGCCGGCCCGGCCCGGGCCGGCCGGGCGGCTCGCTGCGCATCGCCTCGCGCAGCGCGGCGTCGAGGCTCAGGGCGAACTGCTCGTCGCCGTCGGCGGTCTCGACGAGCAGTCGGTCGCCGTCCTCGGTGAGCGTCACGAAACGCAGCTCGCGCATGGCCCGACGATAGGCGCGGCAGCTGCGGATTCCGGGGAGCACACGCCGCGCGGGGGCGCGGTTAGAGGTTCTCGACGACGTGGTCGATGCAGCGGGTGAGGGCCGCGACGTCGTCCGGATCGACCGCGGGGTACATGCCGATGCGCAGCTGGTTGCGGCCCAGGGCGCGATAGGGCTCGGTGTCGACGATCCCGTTGCTTCGCAGCGTGGCCGCCACCGCCGCAGCATCGACCGATTCGGCGAGATCGATGGTCCCGACCACCGGGCAGCGCAGCGCCGGGTCGGCGACGAACGGCATCGCGTAGGCCGACGCCTCCGCCCAGGAGTAGAGGCGCTGGGACGAGTCGGCGGTGCGCTTCGTGGCCCAGTCCAGCCCGCCCTCGCCCAGCAGCCACTCGACCTGGTGGGCGAGCAGCCACAGCGTCGCGATCGCCGGGGTGTTGTACGTCTGGTCCTTGCGCGAGTTTGCGAGGGCGAGCGTGAGATCCAGCGACGGCGGGACCCACCGCCCGGCGCGGACCGCGGCGATCCGCTCGACGGCGGCCGGCGAGCAGAGCGCGAGCCAGATGCCGGCCTCGGCGGCGAACGCCTTCTGCGGCGCGAAGTAGTAGGCGTCCGTCTCGCTGACGTCGACCGGCAGCCCGCCTGCGGCCGAGGTGGCGTCGACGAGCATCAGCGCGTCGCGGGCGGCGCCGCCGACCCGGCGCACCGGCAGCGCCACCCCGGTGGACGTCTCGTTGTGCGGCCAGGCGTAGACGTCCACGTCCGGCTCGGCCACCGGCTGCGGCGCGCTGCCGTACTCGGCCCTCGTGCACCGTGGCTCGCCGAGGAACGGCGCGCCCTTCGTGACGGCAGCGAACTTGGCCGAGAACTCGCCGCAGACCAGGTGCGCCGAACGCTCGCGCACCAGGCCGAACGCGGCGGCGTCCCAGAACGCTGTCGCCCCGCCGTTGCCGAGCAGCACCTCGTAGCCGTCCGGCACGGTGAACAGCTCGGCCAGCCCCGTCCGGATGCGCGCGACGAGCGACTTGACCGGCGGCTGGCGATGGCTCGTGCCGAGCAGCGCCCCGCCGGTCGCGCCGAGCAGGCCGACCGCGTCGGCCGGAACCTTGGACGGCCCGGAGCCGAACCGCCCGTCGGCAGGCTTGAGGTGCTCGGGGATCGCGATCCGGGAAGCCGTCACGCCGCGAATTCTTTCATTCGCCATCCATGAGGAACTCGGCGGCAACCTTCTTGGGCACGCACATCTGCCAGGCGTCGACGAGCAGCTCCTCCAGCTCGTCGACCGCCACCCGCGCGAGGCGCAGCCGGACCCAGTTGTAGCGCAGGTCCGAACGCACCGGCATGAGGAACGTGTCCGGGTCGCTCTCGACCAGCGACTCGCGCGCCTCCTTCGGAAATCCGAAGCCCAGCAACGACTCGTCCGGCGAGACGGACGCGAACACCAGGCGCCCCACCCGGAACTTGACGTAGTCGCGCACCAGCGCCTCGTACGCGCGGGGCAGCCCGAGCGCGATACGTCGCACGTCCTCGAGGCCGGCCATCGGTCAGGACCCGAGCACTCGGCTCAGGTAGCCGTTGCCGAACGTACGCAGCGGGTCGAGCTTGTCGCGCACCGCGACGAAATCGTCGAAGCGGTCGTAGGTCGCTCGTAGCGAGTCGGCGTCCCGATAGTGGAGCTTGCCCCAGTGCGGGCGGCCGCCGACCTCCGTCGCGATCGCCTCGACGGCCCGGAAGTACGGCTCGTGCTCGCGCCGGTGGTACTGGTGCACGGCGACGTACCCGGTCGCGCGCTGGTGCGCGGTCGACAGCCAGACGTCGTCCGGCGCGGCGAACCGCACCTCGACCGGGAAGCCGATCTGCTCGCCGCTGCGTGCGAGGTATGCCGCGATCTCGCCGAGTACGTATGGCACGGCGGCGCGCGGCACGGCGTACTCCATCTCCCGGAACCGGACCGGCGCGGACGACGCGAACACCCGGTAGGACCGGTCGATGTAGTCGCGGGCACCGAGCAGCCCGACTGGCGATCGC
Source organism: uncultured Actinomycetota bacterium (assembly GCA_963797455.1). Lineage (GTDB taxonomy): Bacteria > Actinomycetota > Actinomycetes > Mycobacteriales > Jatrophihabitantaceae > Jatrophihabitans. The sequence continues at coordinate 66,080 of CAWCPK010000009.1, forward strand.
GTTGCTGCGCGGGATCAGCGCCGGCCGGCGGGTGGTCAGCCGGTTGACGCCGTCGAAGGCCTTGTTGGAGAGGAAGCTCGTCGTCGAGCCAGCCGCGGAACCTGCCGATCGGCCGCAGCGTCGGTGCCGGGCAGCACCCGGTTGTTGCGCTTGGTGAGCGACGCGCCGGGTGTGCGGGAACCAGTAGAACTCGAAGTGGTCGTTGCCGACGACGTTCTCGTCGAGATCGTCGAGCACGTCGTCGAGGGGCGCGGGCGCCTCGGCGGCGGCCAGCGCGAACGCCGGCTCGCACTGCAGCGTGACGGTGGAGATCACCCCGAGCGCGCCGAGGCCGACCCGCGCGGCGGCGAAGACGTCCGGGTTCTGCTCGGCGCCGCAGCGCAGCACCGAGCCGTCGGCGAGGACGATCTCCAGCGCACGCACCTGGGTGGCGAGGCCGCCGATGCTTCGCGCCGGTGCCGTGCGTCCCGGTCGAGATGGCGCCCGAGACGGTCTGCACGTCGATGTCGCCGAGGTTGGTCATCGACAGCCCGAGCTGCCACAGCGTCTCGTTCAGCTGGTGCAGCCGGGTGCCGGCGAGGACCGTCACGCGGCCAGTGTCGCGGTCGGCGCTGACAACGCCGGCGAGCCGGTCGAGGCGCAGCTGCACGCCGTCGGTCGCGCCGATCGGGGTGAACGAATGGCCGGCGCCGATCGGCTTGACGCGCTGGCCGCGCTCGGTGGCCGCGGCCACCACGCCGCACAGCTCGCCGACGCTGGACGGGGTGACCACCGTGACGTCGGCGCTGACCGTGCCGGCCCAGTTCGTCCAGGTCGTCATGCGACACACTATGGCCGATGACCGACCTGCAGGCGCTGACGGCCGCCACCGCCGACCTCGACCCGCCGCTCGCCGCGCTCGACCTGGCCGCGCTGGACGCCAACGCGGGCGACCTGCTGCGCCGGGCGGGCGGCAAGCCGGTGCGGGTCGCGTCGAAGTCGGTGCGCTGCCGGTGGGTCCTGGAGCGGGTGCTCGCCCGGCCCGGCTTCGCCGGGGTGCTGGCCTACTCGCTGCGCGAGGCGAGCTGGCTGGCGCGCTTCGGCGTCCGCGACGTGCTGATGGGCTACCCGTCCGTCGACCGTGCGGCGCTGGCCGAGCTCGGCGCCGACCCCGGGCTCACCGCCGCGATCACCTTGATGATCGACGACCCGGCGCAGGTGGCGCTGCTGCGCGGTTGCGTGCCCGACGCGCCGGTGCGGGTCTGCCTCGACGTCGACGCGTCGCTGCGCATCGGCCGGCTGCACCTCGGCGTGCGGCGCTCGCCGCTGCGCACACCGGCCGACGCCGCGGCGCTGTCGCGGGTCGCGGACGCGGCCGGGCTGCGGGTTGCCGGGGTGATGTTCTACGAGGCGCAGATCGCCGGCCTGCAGGACAGCTCGCCGGCCGTGCGGCTGATGAAGAAGCGGTCCGCGGCCGAGCTGGGGCGGCGTCGCCGGTCCGTCGTCGAGGCGGTCGAGAAGGTCGTCGGCGCGCTCGAGATCGTCAACTCCGGAGGCACCGGCAGCCTCGAGGTGAGCTCCGCCGATCCGGCCGTCACCGAGGTCAGCGCGGGCTCCGGGCTCTTCGTCCCCACCCTGTTCGATCACTACGACGCGTTCGAGGCGCGTCCCGCGCTGTACTTCGCGCTGCCCGTCGTGCGTCGCCCGGCGCCCGGCATCGCCACGCTGTCCGGCGGCGGCTATATCGCGTCCGGGCCGGCCGGCAGGACCCGGCTGCCGACACCCGCGCTGCGCGGGCTCGAACTGCTCGGTACCGAGGGCGCCGGCGAGGTGCAGACGCCGGTGCGCGGCCGGGCCGCCGGTGCGCTCCGGATCGGTGATCGCGTCTGGTTCCGGCACGCGAAGGCGGGCGAGCTCGGCGAGCGCTTCGATGCCATCCACGTCGTCGAGGACGGCGCGGTCACCGCGTCCGTGCCGACCTATCGCGGCGAAGGCAAGAACTTCGGCTAAGTCGTATGAAGGTACTACCATCGGGCGATGGCAAAGGAGAAGGTGACGCTCACCCTCGACACCGCCCAGCTCGCCGAGCTGCGCACCCTGCTGGGGGCGCGCAGCATGTCGTCGGCGCTGGAGGCGGCACTGGCCGACTATCTGGCGAAGATCAAGCACTTCGACGCGGTGGACGAGTGGCTCGCCGAGATGGAACGAGCGTACGGACCGGTGCCGCCCGAGACTCTCGAGCGGGCTGCGCGAATCATCGACGCCTGGGAGACCGCCCGCACGTCGAGAACCGCGGGACGGGCGGGCTGATGCTGGTGCTCGACAGCGAGGCGCTCTCCGCGATTTCGTACGGCCGCCCGGCTGGGCGCCGCGATTTCGTCCGGGCGTTGATCGCCGAGACGCGCAGCCGCGAACGCCCGATCGCGACGGTTGCCGCCGTCCTGGGCGAGGTGGTGCGCGGTCGTGCCGCGGACGCCGCGGTGTTCGCCGGCGTGCGGCGGGAACGGATTCTGGTTGTGCCGGTCGATGCCCGGGTCGGCGTCCGGGCCGGACAGCTCCTCGGCTCGGGGCGGGCCGGCTCCGAGCTGGCCGTAGACGCCTTTGTCGTGGCAGTCGCCGACGTCGAAGGCGGGGCGGTCGTTGCGACCGTCGACACAGGCGACCTGCGGCGCCTCGCGCGGCACGCCACGGACGTTGCGATCGTCGATATCGGTTAGGGCAAAGCTCCCATGCCCTAACCCGTGCGGTGCTGCCAGAGGAACTGCGCGGCGGTCTCGGTGTAGCCCTCGGTCCCGAAGGCGTATGCCTCGACGTGGATCTTCGCGTGCGCCAGGACGTACTCGACCTTGCCGATGACGCTCGTGCGCGACGGGTCCACGCCGCACACCGGGTCTCCGGGCGCGCAGATGTCGATCGTCCGGCGGCGCACGTCGGCCGGCAGCTGGAACGCGACGTTGCGGAACGCCGGCCGGATGCCGCTCGCCGCCGTCGCGCCCGGGTAGTCGCCCGCGACGCCCGGCCGGTAGCTGGGGTTGCCGAACAGCGCGACCGACACGCTCGCCTGCTCGCGGACGGTCAGGGCGTCGACTGCCTCGACGACGACCTCGGCGCCCTGGCTGTACCCGGACAGCAGCACCGGCCGGGCCTCGCAGCCACCGCGGTAGGACTCGCGGATCGCGGCGTCGAGCGCGGTCACGCCCTGTGCCTCGCTGGTGTCGAGGTCGGCGGTCAGCCCACCGGGGCCGATGTAGCGCTGCACCGGGATCGCCGGGTAGTCGACCGGCGTCGCCGACGCCAGGCCGGTTCCGGCGAGGGCGGCGAGCTCGGTCTTCAGCAGCCCGACGGTGGTTCCGTACCGGTTCGCGTCGTCCTGACCGACGCCGTCGGGCAGGACGTCCGGCGGCGGGTTCTGCGCGCCCTGTCCCGAGCCGGCGACCCCGAAGAACACCGGGTCGCAGGTGGACGGGGCCTGGCCGTGCCCCGCGACGGTGGTGGTGCACCCGGCAGCAAGCAGCGCGAGTCCCGTCACCGCCGCGCGCACTCGCATAGGCCGACACCCTACGGCGATCACACGTCCTGCGTCTGCGCAAAACGCAACCACCGGGCGATGAGCGCTCGCGCGAAGAGCGGAGGCTAATCGTGGGCGATGTCGGCCCAGCCTTCGACATCTTCGGGTTTGCGCGGTGCCGGTCCGACGTATCGGGCAGACGGACGGACCAGCCGGCCGGTCTTCTTCTGCTCCATGATGTGCGCCGACCAGCCGGCGGTGCGGGCCGAGCTGAACAGCGCGGGCATCATGTGCGGCGGCACCTCGGCGAAGTCGAGGATTACCGCCGCCCAGAACTCGACGTTGGTCTCGATGGGCCGGTCCGGGCGCCGTTCGCGCAGCTCGGTCAGCGCCGCCTGCTCGAGCGCCTCGGCGGCGTCGTACTTCTCGGCGCCGAGTTCCTTGCACGTGCGGCGCAGCACCCGGGCGCGCGGGTCCTCGGCGCGGTAGACACGGTGCCCGAAGCCCATCAGCCGCTCGTGCCGGTCGAGGATGCTGCGCACCACCTTCGACGCGTCACCTACCTTCTCGACCTCGGCGATCATCGGCAGGACGCGGGCCGGTGCGCCGCCGTGCAGGGGGCCGCTCATCGCGCCGATGGCGCCGGACATGGCCGCCGCGACGTCGGCGCCGGTGGACGCGATCACCCGCGCGGTGAAGGTGGAGGCGTTCATGCCGTGCTCGGCCGCCGAGATGAAATAGGCGTCGACGGCCTTGGTGTGGGCAGGGTCCGGCTCGCCACGCCAGCGGGTCATGAATCGCTCGATGATCGTCGAACTCTGGTCGATGCGCGACTGCGGGACGGCCGGGTTCATCAGCCCCCGAGCGGACTGCGCCACGTAGGACAGCGCCATGACGGCGGCCCGGGCGAGCTGCTCGCGGGCTTCCTCGTCGCTGATGTCGAGCAGCGGGCGGTAGCCCCAGATCGGCGAGAGCATCGCGAGCGCGGCCTGGACGTCGACCCGGACGTCTCCGGTGTGCACCGGGATCGGGAACGGCTCGGCCGGCGGCAGGCCGGGCCCGAACTTGCCGTCCACCAGCAGTGCCCAGACGTTGCCGAACGTTACGTGCCCGGCGAGGTCCTCGATGTCGACGCCGCGGTAGCGCAGCGCGCCGCCGTCCTTGTCCGGCTCGGCGATCTCGGTCTCGAAGGCGATGACGCCCTCGAGGCCGGGGCTGTAGTCGTCTGCCATGGACGTGCTCCGATCTGGGTGTTCGGCTGCGGAGACTGTTCTCGTCGGCTGAGCGGGTCGCGCTCGAACCCATTCTGCTCATATCACCGATGGGCGCCACGACAGAGGGGTGCGAAGATCTAGTTGATGACGGATCCGGCCAGGCTGCGCGAGAGCTACACCCGCGGCCATCTCGACGAAACCCAGCTCGCCGACACCTGGCTGGCCCAGCTGCGCCTCTGGTTCGACGCGGCCGCCGCCGACCCAACCGTCCACGAGGCCAACGCGATGCAGCTCGCGACCGCCGACGCCGACGGGCGGCCGTCCGTGCGCACCGTCCTGGCCAAGAAGATCGACGAGCAGGGCGTCGTGTTCTACACGAATTACGAGTCGCCGAAAGCCCATGAGCTGGCCGTCAACCCCCGGGCGTCCGCGGTTTTCGCGTGGCTCGCGCACCAGCGCCAGGCCCGGCTCTCGGGGACGGTGACGAAGATCGCGCGCGCAGACACCGAGGCGTACTTCGCCGCCCGGCCGCGCGAGTCGCAGATCGGGGCATGGGCTTCCCCACAGTCCCAGGTGGTCGAGTCGCGCGCGACGCTGGACCGGCTCGTCGCGGACATTGCGGCACGGTTCGCGGACGCGGAGATTCCGGCGCCGCCGAACTGGGGTGGCTACCTGCTCGCGCCGGACGAGGTCGAGTTCTGGCAGGGCCGCGAGGGCCGGCTGCACGACCGCATTCGCTTCCGGTCCGCCGGGGACGAGTGGGTGGTGGAGCGGCTCGCCCCGTGAGCGAGCGCAGCGATGCTCCCGAAGTTGTCCCGGCTTCGTCGGCGGATACGCCGACGAAGCCGGGACAAGTCGTGGCGGAACGGTCGCTGCGCGGGCAGCTGCGCCGGCACGCCGTCGACACCCGGCCGCTCGCCATCGCACCCTTCCGCCGCCTCGTGATCGGGCAGGGCACCGCGTTCGTCGGCGCGATGCTCACCCAGGTCGCGGTGCCGGTACAGGTCTACGCGTTCTCGCACTCGTCGCTCTACGTCGGGCTGGTGGGGTTCGCCGGCCTGGTGCCCATCGTCGTGTTCGGCCTGTACGGCGGGGCGATCGCCGACGCGATGGACCGTCGCGTCCTCTACTTCTGGTCCTCGGTCGGGACGTGGGTGACGACCCTCGGGCTGCTCGCCCAGACGCTCCTCGACGTTCACAGTGTCGGGCTGATCCTCGCGCTGGTCGCGGTGCAGTCGGCGTTCTTCGCGATCGCGTCGTCGGCCCGCGGCGCGATCATCCCGCGGCTGGTCGAGGCCGAGCTCGTCCCGGCCGCGAACACCCTGAACTACACGGTCGCCACTGCCAGCCAGGTGATCGGCCCGTTGTTCGCCGGTTTCCTCGTGACCCGTGCGCACGGCTTCGCCTACGCGTACGCGCTCGACGGCGTGCTGTTCACCGCTGCGCTGTACTCGGCGCTGCGGTTGCCGCCCATCGCCCCGGACGGCAGCGCGCCACACCTAGGGCTGCGGTCGGTGGCCGACGGGCTGGCGTTCATCGTCCACCGGCCGATCCTCGTGATGTCCTTCGCGGTCGACATCGTGGCGATGGTGCTCGCGATGCCGCGTGCCCTGTTCCCCGAGGTGGCGGCCACCCGGTTTCACGGCGGGGTCGGGCCGCTGTACGCCGCGCTCGCGATCGGCTCCGTCCTCGCCGGGCTGTCCAGCGGCTGGATCGGACGGATCCGCAGGCAGGGCGTGGCGCTCGTGGTGGCCATCATGTGCTGGGGAGGTGCGGTCGCGCTGTCCGGCCTGGCGCACCAGCTCTGGCTGGCTGTCGCGCTGCTCGCGCTCGCCGGTGCCGCCGACCTGATCAGCGCGGTCTACCGCCAGACCATCCTGCAGAGCTACGCGCCGGACGAGATGCGTGGCCGCATGCAGGGCGTGTTCATCGCGGTGGTCGCCGGCGGGCCGCGGCTCGGCGACGTGCGCGCGGGTGCGACCGCGGCCGCCACGTCCACCACCTTCTCCTGGGTCGGCGGCGGCGTCGCGTGCCTGGCCGTCGTCGCCGTCGCCGGGTTCCTGGTCCGGCCGTTCTGGCGCTACGACGCGCGCGCACCGCACGACGAGGACGCGCCGCAGGGCATAACTTCTTCGTCATGAGCCTGAGCGGACGGCAATACGTTATCGAGGCGGGCAAGCACCGAGCGACGGTAGTCGACGTCGGTGCCGGGCTGCGGCGCTACACGTTCGACGCGGCGGACGTCACCGGCACGTACGGCGAGGACACGATGGCGCCGAGGTGCTGCGGCACCACGCTCGTCCCGTGGCCGAACCGGATCCGCGGTGGCCGCTACAGCTTCGACGGCGCCGAGTACCAGCTCGCCCTGACCGAGCCCGCTACCAACAACGCGAACCACGGCCTGGGCCGATGGGTGCGGTGGACGAAGGTGCGGCACGAACCGGATCGCGTCACGCTGCGGTTGGACCTCGTCCCGCAGCCCGGCTACCCGTTCGAGGTGCGGGTCGAGACGACGTACGCGGTCCATCCCGAGCACGGCCTGATGGTGACGATCGGCGCCCGGAACCTGGGTCACACTCGCGCACCGTTCGGCGCGGGCTCCCATCCGTACCTCTCGACGCGCGGCCATGCGCTGGCCGACACGAGCATCAAGCTGCCGGCGCGCGAGCGGCTGGTGGTTGACGACCAGCTGGTCCCGATCGGGGCGCGGTCGGTTGCCGGCTCGACGCACGATCTGCGGCGCGGACGCCGGCTGCGCGCCCAGCGTTTCGACGACGGCTTCACCGCGCTGTTCACCCGCGACGGGCGCGGTACCGCCGAGGTGCGCACGCCAGGGGGCGGAGCGCGATTGTGGTTCGACGAGACGTACCGCTTCCTGCAGGTATTCACGATCGACGCGCTCACCTCGAATCAGCCAGCGGTGGCGATCGAGCCGATGACGTGTGCCCCGAACGCGTTCAACACGGGTGCGGGCCTGATCGTCCTCGATCCCGGCGGCGCATGGAGCGGCTCGTGGGGGATCGGGCCGCTCTAGGCGGGGGATTCGGCCGGGCCGCTGGTGACTTCTCCGACCTGACGGGGGAGGCTTGTCGCATGGGCGAACCCGGAGACTTCGGCGACAGCGTGTACCAGGGCGGGGACGCGGTCGACGACGCCGAGAACCTCGACCCGATCGACAACCTGACCGGCGACGACCCGGACGAGGCCATGCAGACCGGCTACAACCCGCCCGATCGCGAGCCCTACAACCTGCGGCATCTCCCGACCGCCGCCGAGGAGCGGGCGGGCGAGTCGCTGGAGGACCATCTCGCCGAGGAGGAGCCGGACATCTCCCCGGACGACGACGACGCCTCGGACGCCGAGCCGCGCGCGGGCCGGCTCGTGGCCCCGGACGAGGGAGCGCACGCCGACGAGGAGGCGGACGAGATCGCAACCGATGTCGGGCCGGCCGGCTACGCGTCCAGCGCCGAGGAGGCCGCCGTCCATATCCGCGACGAGGACGACCGCTAAGCCTCTGCCACAGCGGCAGCCGCCACCGTCGACCGACCGGTGGACAGCTGCGGCATGGCGCGACTCCCAACCGCGATCACGAGTGCGGCGCCGGCCTGGATTGCGAGGACCGCGGCGAATCCGGTCCCACCGCCGCCCAGCCCGAGGTACAGCGTGCCCAGTATCGCCACGCCGAGCGCCAGCCCGCTCTGCTGCAGCGTGACGAGCACGCCGCCACCGATGCCCGCCAGGTGGGGTGGCACGTCGGCGAGGATCAGCCGGAACAGCGACCCGAAGACGAACGCCTGGCCGAAGCCGAGGATCGCGAGCCCGGGGATCATGTCGGGCAGCGCGACGTTCGGCCAGCCGGACGCGACGGTCCAGGCGAGGATGCCCAGCCCGACGGCCTGGACGATCGCGCCCCACGCGAGCGCCGCGCGGCCGAACCGCTCGATCGCCTTGGGCGTGAGCAACGACCCGATCAGGAAGGGCACTGCCATCGGCGTGATGGCCAGGCCACTGCGCAGCGCGTCGGCGTGCAGCCCGTCCTGCACGGTCAGCGCGAAGACGAACATGAACCCGCCGAAGCCGAGGAAGAACGGCAACCCGAGGCTGAGCCCGCGGCGCATCGACCGCACTCGCAGCAGGGTCGGCGACAGCAGCGGGGTTTCCCCGGAACGCTCGGTGCGCCGCTCGACGAGGTAGGTCGCAGTGCCGAGGATCGGTGCTGTCGCGAGCACCAGCCACGTCCACAGCGGCCAGCCGACAGTGCGGCCCTCGGTGAGCGGGATCAGCAGCGCGGTGAGCGTGGCGGCGAAGAGCAGGGTGCCGGGCAGATCGACGCTCGCCGGCCGATCCGAGCGGGTGGCCGGGACGTGGCGCAGGACGACGGCGAGCGCGGCCAGGCCGATCGGGACGTTGACGAGGAAGATGGGCCGCCACGCGGTGCCCGCGATGTCGGCCGTCACGAGCAAGCCGCCCGCGACCTGGCCGACGACGGCCGCGGTGCCGGCCATCGCGCCGTACAGGCCGAGCGCGCGCGCCCGGCGCGGACCGTCCAGTCGCGGCCTGGAACGTCGCCGAGCACCTGCGGAACGCATCAGCGCCGCAGCCGCCGCCTGCGCGACCCGGAACGCGACCAGCGCGCCGATGCGACGGCGCGACACCGCAAGCAACGACGTGAGCGTGAAGCCGACCAGGCCGGTGCCGAACATCCGGCGCCGCCCGAGCGCGTCGCCGAGCCGGCCGCCCAGGACGAGCAGTGACGGCGTACACGATGCCGTAGCCGGCGACGATGAGTTCGAGTGACGGCGCCGAGGCGTGCAGCGAGGAGTCGATCGTGGGCAGCGCCACGTTGACGATGAAGAAGTCGACGATCGGCAGGAACGCGCCGAGCAGCAGCACGGCGAACGCCGGGCGCGCCCAGCCGCGCGGCGTCGGCGGCGTCCGGGTCGGACGGTGGCCGTCGGCGTCGGGGGCTTGCGGCGGGTGAGTAGAGCTGTCATGACAGCCATGTTCGGCGGCCTGCCAACCTGGTACCAGATTGTGCGTTTATCCTGGTATTCACGCCACCTGGTAGCGCGTAACCGAGTGCGAGAAGGATCGAGCCATGACGACGACGGCCCTTCGTCCGGAACAACTGGATCCGGATCGGCTGGAACAGCCCAGTCCCGACGAGCTGCGCCGCCGTGAGCTCGGCGAGTTCCTGCGCAGCCGCCGCGAGCGCATCGCGCCGCAGCAGGTGGGGGTCACGTACAACGGCAGGCGGCGCACGCCGGGCCTGCGCCGCGAGGAGGTCGCCCAGCTCTCCGCGGTCGGGGTCACCTGGTACACCTGGCTCGAGCAAGGTCGCGACATCCATGTCTCCGAGCAGGTGCTCACGCGATCGCCCGCACGCTGATGCTCGATCGCGACGAGCGGACGCATCTGTTCGCCTTGGCCGGTGCCGCCGATCAGTCTGTGGTCAACGAATGCCACGCGGTGCCGCCGCAACTGCACGCCACGATCGCCAAGCTCGACCCGTACCCGGCCTGCGTCGTCACCGGCAAGTACGACATCCTCGCCTACAACCGCGCGTACAACAACCTGATCACCAACTTCGACGACCTCCCGGTCGAGGACCGCAACTGCATGTGGCTCACCTTCACCGACCCACGGTGGAAGAAGATCGTCGTCGACTGGGACGACGCCGCCGCGCGGATGGTCGCGAACCTGCGCGTCCTGATGGCCGACCACGTCGGAGACGCCACGTGGAAGTCGTTCGTGGCCCGGCTGCGCGGCGCCTCCCCGGAGTTTGCGGAGGTATGGGCGCGGCACGAGGTGCGCGGCATCCAGAACAAGACCAAGCGCATCCGCCACCCCGAGGTGGGGCTGCTGAAGTTCGACATGATGAACACCTGGCTGGCGCCGCGGTCCGGACGGCGGCTGATGGTCTACGCCCCCGCCGACGCCGAGACCGAGCGGCGCGTGCAGCGGCTGGTGGAGCTCGGCTGATGCAGCTCACCAAGTTCACGCACGCGTGCGTGCGGCTCTCCGACGGTGACCGGGCGCTCGTCATCGACCCGGGTGTGTTCAGCGAGGTCGAGGACGCGCTGGACGGCGTCTCGTCGGTGCTCATCACGCACGAGCACGTCGACCATCTCGACGCCGACAAGCTACGGGCCGCCGCGCAGCGCGACCCGCGGCTGCGCATCTGGGGGCCGGCGTCGGTCGCGGCCGCGCTTGCCGAACTCGGCGAGCAGGTCGTCGCGGTGGCGCCGGGCGAGTCGTTCGAAGCAGGCGGCTTCCCGGTGCGGACGTTCGGCGGCCAGCATGCGCTCATCCATCCGCTGATCCCCATCGTCGCGAACGTCGGCTACCTGGTCGACGGCTCCGTCTATCACCCGGGCGACTCGTTCACCGTTCCGGACGCGCCGGTCGCGACGCTGCTGCTGCCGACGGCCGCGCCGTGGTCCAAGGCTTCGGAGATGATCGACTTCGCCGTCGCCGTTCGCGCGCCGCGCGCGTTCCAGGTGCACGACTCGATCGTGACGCCGGTCTTCGCGAACATCGTCGAAGGGCACCTCGACCGGATCGCCGGCCCGTTCGGCGTCGAGTTCACCCATCTCGAGCCGCGGCAGACCGTCGAGATCTAGCTCCGGACGAGTGCCGACGGTGGCGCGGGAGTGCGGCCGTCCAGCACCGTCGCGAAGGTGGCGGCGTCGATGTTGGCGCCGGTCTGGATCAGCGCGACCCGCCTGTCGCGGGCGCGATCGGCTTCGCTGAGCAGCGCCGCCAGGGCGAGCGCGCCGGCCGGCTCCGGCACGTTGTGCGTCGTCCGGAACTGCAGCCGCATGGCGTCGGCCGTAGCGTCCTCGCTGATCGTCACGATCCGGGCGGCACCGTCGAAGATTTGCCGCATGGCATCCGGGTCCGGCGATCGGGTGGCCACGCCGTCGACGAACGTGTCCGCCGCGTCGGTCGTGACGATGGCGCCCGCGGCGAACGATCGGGCCGTGGCGTCGGCGCGTTCGGCGACGACGCCGACGATCTCGGTGTGCAACCCGAGCAGGTCGCGCACCCCGATCAGCGCGCAGCAGCCGGAGCCCATCCCGATCGGCACGTAGACGGTGTCGATGTCGGCGACCGCCTCGAAGAGTTCCAGCGCGTAGGTCGCGACGCCGAGCACGAGGTCCGGGTGGAAGGACGGCACCAGCTCGAGGCCGGGGTCGGCCGCGGCGAGCAGCGTGGCGTGCTCCCGGGCGGCCTGGAAGTCGTGGCCGTGCTCGATCACCTCGGCGCCGAGCGCGCGCATCGACGCGTTCTTGTCGGGGCTGTTGCCGAGCGGCACGACGATGTGCACCGGCAGGCCGGCGGCGTGGCCGGCGAAGGCGAGGCTCTGCCCGTGGTTGCCGGTCGTCGCCGAGATCAGCCCGGTGACCTCCGGCCGCCGGCGCAGCAGCCGGTCGGCGTAGACGAGCCCGCCGCGCACCTTGAACGCCCCGACCGGCAGGTGGTTCTCGTGCTTGACCCAGACGTCGGCGCCGACTTCTTGGGCGAGCAGCGGCCACTGGTAGGCCGGCGTCGGTGGCAGCGTGCGGCGCACGAGTTCGGTGGCGGCGTCGAGTTCGGGGCGGGTAAACGGCATGCCTCGCAGTCTGACCCGGCCTCGCCGCCTTCGGCGACCGGATTCGCCGGTCCAATGCGCGACATCCGGCCTGGACGTCCGGCCGCGTCGTCGACCTCCTCGCCCGTGTCGTCGTCCCGAGGCGGGCGTGGTGGCTGCGGCGGGGAGGAGGCTGGGAAGGTGGCGCAGACCTTTGTCGTGATCGCGGTCCTCTTGATCGCGCTCATCGTCGTGATCCGCTTCGAAATGTTCTGCTTGACAGACATCGCGCAGGCCCCTGAGGTCCGCCTCCTGTCACGTCAGGCGTGGGTCGTCGTGACCATCATCTCGATACCGCTCGGCGGCATTCTCTACCTGATGTTCGGACGCCCGCGGTGACCGATCAGCGCGCCTTGGGGACGGCGGTCAGCAGGACGGCAGAGTCCTCGACGGCGCGCAGCGCGTGCCGGACCGGCGGGATCTCGACGAGGTCGCCGGCCCGCGCCTGCCAGGTGTCGCCGTCCGCTTCCAGCTCGACCCGGCCGGAGATGACGTAGAGCGTCGCCTCGCCGGGGTTCTCGTGCTCGGCCATCTCGGCGCCGGCAACCAGTGCCATGACGGTCTGCCGCATGACGTACTCGTGCCCGCCTACCACCGTCGTCGCCGCACGCTGCGAATCGCTGCGGTGCGCAGCCTCTAGCTGCTCGCGGGCCGTCGCGTCCAGCGACGTCTTTCGGGTCATGACTGACCACCCTATCGACGCCTCCCCCGAGTTGTCCCGGCCTCGTCGGCGTATAGCGCGACGTAGCCGGGACAACTCCAGCGGTTCGCCGACTTGCAGTGCAACTAGTTGCATATTAAGGTCCGGCCGTGGCTCTGGAGCACGCGATCCTCGTCTCGCTCGCCGAGCGGGCGAGCAGCGGCTACGACCTCGCCCGCCGCTTCGACAAGTCGATCGGGCGGTTCTGGACGGCCACCCACCAGCAGGTCTACAAGGTCCTCGCGCGCATGGAGGCCAACGGCTGGATCGCGGCCACCCATATCGCGCAGGACGGCCGTCCGGACAAGAAGGTGTACGACCTCACCGACGCCGGCCGCGCCGAGCTGCGCACCTGGATCGCGCAGCCGGCCGAGACCGAGGCGGCCCGCTCCGATCTCGCCGTGAAGATCCGCGGCGCGTCCTACGGGGATCCGTTGGCGGTCGCCGCCGAGGTGCGGCGGCACCGCGCGCTGCACACCGAACGACTGGAGTTCTACCTCGCGAACGAGAAGCGCGAATTCGGCGAAGCTCGCGAGCCGAACATCGAGCAAGGTCCCGACACGCCCGCGTTGGAGGGACACCGGCTGCATCAGTGGCTCGTGCTGCGCGGCGGCATCAGCCTGGAGCGCGGCCTGATCGACTGGTTCGACGAGGTCATCGCCGCCCTCGCCCCGGAGAGGACGAAATGACCCGCTATCCGCACCTGCTCGCGCCGCTGGACCTCGGCTTCACCACGCTGCCCAACCGGGTGCTGATGGGTTCGATGCACGTCGGGCTCGAGGACCGACCGAAGAACCTGTCCCGGCTCGCCGAGTTCTACGCGGAGCGGGCCCGCGGCGGCGTCGGCCTGATCGTCACCGGCGGGTTCGCGCCGAACCGGACCGGCTGGCTGCTGCCGCTCGCCGGGAAGCTGACGACGAACGGCGAGGCCGACGCGGCACCGCGCGATCACCGACGCGGTGCACGACAACGGCGGCCGGATCGCGCTGCAGATCCTGCACGCCGGCCGCTACGCCTACCACCCGTTCAGCGCGAGCGCGTCCCGGACGAAGTCGCCGATCACGCCGTTCGCCGCCCGCGCGATGAGCAGCCGCGAAGTGCGCTCGACCATCGACGACTTCGCGCACGCCGCGACGCTTGCGCGGCGGGCCGGCTACGACGGCGTCGAGATCATGGGCTCCGAGGGCTACCTGATCAACCAGTTCCTCGCGCCGCGCGTCAACAAGCGCCGCGACGAGTGGGGCGGCACTGCGGAGAAGCGCCGCCGGTTCCCGGTCGAGATCGTGCGCAAGACACGCGAAGCCGTCGGCGCCGGACTTCATCATCGTCTACCGCATGTCGCTGCTCGACCTCGTCGACAAGGGCCAGACGTGGGACGAGATCACCGCGCTCGCCAAGGAGATCGAGGCCGCCGGCGCGACGCTGATCAACACCGGCATCGGCTGGCACGAGGCGCGGGTGCCGACGATCGTCACCTCGGTGCCGCGCGGCGCGTTCACCTGGGTCACCGCCAAGCTGCGTCCCGAAGTGTCGATCCCGGTGATCGCTTCCAACCGGATCAACATGCCGGAGACCGCCGAGGAGATCCTGGCGCGCGGCGACGCGGACCTCGTCTCGATGGCCCGGCCGTTCCTCGCCGACCCGGACTGGGTGCGCAAGGCCGCGGACGACCGCAGCGACGAGATCAACACCTGCATCGGCTGCAACCAGGCCTGCCTCGACCACACCTTCCAGCACAAGATCGCCAGCTGCCTGGTCAACCCGCGCGCCGCGCACGAAACCGTGCTCACCCTGCTGCCGGCGAAGCGCAGCGTGCGGGTCGCCGTCGTGGGCGCCGGGCCGGCCGGGCTCGCGGCCGCAACCGCGGCGGCCGAGCGCGGGCACACCGTCGAACTGTTCGAGGCGGCCGACGAGATCGGCGGGCAGTTCCAGCTCGCGCGCCGCATCCCCGGCAAGGAGGAGTTCAGCGAGACGCTGCGCTACTTCGCCCGCCGGCTCGAGGTCACCGGCGTCAAGGTGCACCTGTCGCACCCGGTCACGGCGGCCGAGCTGGTCGAGGGCGGCTGGGACGAGATCGTGCTCGCCACCGGCGTCACGCCGCGCGTCGTCGACATCCCCGGTGTGGACCGGCCCAATGTCCTCAACTACGCCGAGGTCATCACCGGCCGCGCCGAGCTCGGCAAGCGTGTCGCCGTCGTCGGTGCGGGCGGCATCGGGTTCGACGTGAGCGAGTTCCTGACCTACGCCGGCGTGCACGGGGTGCCGGCCGACCGCGACGCGTGGCTCGCCGAGTGGGGAGTCGCTGATCCCGCGGCGGCGCGCGGCGGACTGATCGCCGCCGTGCCGCCGAAAGCCGCCCGCCAGATCTACCTGCTGCAGCGCAAGTCCTCGAAGGTCGGCGCCGGGCTCGGCAAGACGAGCGGCTGGGTGCACCGCGGCACCCTGCAGGCCCGCGGCGTCGAGACGATCCGCGGCGTGACGTACGAGCGGATCGACGACGCCGGGCTGCACATCACGGTCGGCTCGCGGAAACCGCGGCCGCGGGTCCTGCAGGTCGACGACGTCGTCATCTGCGCCGGCCAGGAACCGCGGCGCGAGCTGCTCGCCGAACTGCAGGCCGCGGGTGCGTCCGTCCACGTCATCGGCGGCGCGGACGTCGCCGCCGAGCTCGACGCGAAGCGCGCGATCGACCAGGGCACGCGCCTCGCCGCGGAGCTCTGATCCGTCCACAGGTTGGTGATCAATTTGTGGACGGTGCGGTGCACAACCGGCTCCGTCGGGGGATAACCAGCCGATATCTGTGGACGGCTGAAAGATCTTGAAAAAAGGTTGCCACTGGCTCTTGTGCGGCACCGCGCGGGGCAGTAGAAATCTCGCATCGCAGCGCGGAGAACCTGAGTCGGAGGCAACTTCGACAAGCCGAATTGGACGGGAAACCGAAGAGTTCGGTTGGGCGATCGGAGCGGGTGATGCGGCCAGACAGGCCAGTTGATCTTCGGATCGGCAAGGCGGTCGGGTCAGGTCGAGCAAGCCGGTCGGTCTTCGGATCGGGAGGGCAGTGAGACCACGATCGAGCAAGCTGGTCGGTCCTCGGATCGGCAGAGCGGTGAGATCACGATCGAGCAAGCTGGTCGGTCCTCGGATCGGCAGAGCGGCGAGATCATCGGCTGAGCAAGCGGGCGGTCTTCGGATCGTGCAGCTACCTGGTCGAGGTTGGGCAAGCCGGCGGGTCTTCGGGTCAGCGGGGCGGCGCAGCCAAGGTTGGATTGGCGCAGCGGGCCCCTGGGTCAGCAAAGCGGGTTCAGCCAGTTCGTCGGGCCAAGCCGTCCGGTCTTCGGACCGGATGGGCGGTACGGCGAACGTGGGGCCCCGTCATCTCATACATGACGGGGCCCCACACCTATGTCCAGCCGATGCTCACCGTCGCTCCGCAAGCGTCGTTCACCGATTCTGCCGGGTCGGACGCGAACAGCGGGTAGCGACACGGCGAAGCTGCAATCCCGATCACACGTCGCCTGAGCGGTCGAAGGATGGCTGCAGCGCGGAACGTGCCGGTCCCGGAGGGGTCAGGCGGCGGACGCGCGGAACCGGCGCAGCCGCAGGCTGTTCGTCACCACGAACACCGAGCTGCCCGCCATCGCGGCGCCGGCGATCAGCGGGTTCAGCAACCCGAGTGCGGCCAGCGGCAGCGCGGCCACGTTGTAGGCGAACGCCCAGAACAGGTTGCCCTTGATGGTGCGCAGCGTCGCGCGGGACAGCCGGATCGCGTCCACCGCGGCGCGCAGGTCACTGCGGACGAGGGTCAGGTCCGAGGCCTCGATGGCGACGTCGGTACCGGTGCCCATCGCGATGCCGAGATCCGCGGTGGCGAGCGCGGCGGCGTCGTTCACCCCGTCGCCCACCATCGCGACGATCCGCCCCGCGTCCTGGAGCCGCTTCAGCTCGTCGACCTTGCCGGCCGGGAGCACCTCGGCGACGACGTCGTCGATGCCCACCTCGCGGGCGATCGCGTGCGCCGCGCGCCGGTTGTCGCCGGTGAGCAGTACGGGGCGCAGCCCGAGCCCGCGCAGTGCACGCACCGCCGCCGCGCTCGTCGGCTTCACGGTGTCCCCGACGACCAGCACCCCGCGAACGACCCCGTCCCAGGAGACGAGCACGGCTGTGCGGCCGGCGCTCTCGGCTGCGTCCATCGCAGCGGTCATCGTGTCGTCCGGGCGTAGCGACCACTGCTCGAGCAGTGCCCGGCGGCCGATCACGGCGGCGTGCCCGTCGACGACGCCGCGCACCCCGAGGCCGGGCGCGTTCTCGAACTGTGCAACGACGGGCAACGAGCCCAGCCGGTCGCGCGCCGCGGCCGCGATGGCCGCCGCCACGGGGTGCTCGCTCGCCGCCTCGAGCGCGCCGGCGATCCGCAGCACCTCGTCCGGGTCGTCGGCCACTACATCGTGCAGGGTCATCTCGCCGGTCGTGACCGTGCCGGTCTTGTCGAGGACGACGGTGTCCACGCGGCGGGTGCTCTCCAGCATCTCCGGGCCCTTGATCAGGATCCCGAGCTGCGCGCCGCGGCCGGTGCCGACCATCAGCGCCGTCGGCGTAGCCAGCCCGAGGGCGCACGGGCAGGCGATGATCAGGACGGCCACCGCGGCGGTGAACGCGGCGTGCGCGCCGTCACCGAGCGCCAGCCAGGCGGCGAAGGTCGCGACTGCCAGGACGAGGACGGTCGGCACGAAGACGGCCGACACCCGGTCGGCGAGCCGCTGTACCTGCGCCTTGCCGCTCTGTGCCTGCTCGACGAGGCGCGCCATCTGCGCCAGCTGGGTGTCGGTGCCGATCCGGGTCGCGCGCACCACGAGCCGGCCGCCGGCGTTCACCGTCGCGCCCACCACCGGATCGCCCGGCCCGACCTCGACCGGCACCGACTCGCCGGTGATGAGCGACGTGTCGACCGCCGAGCTGCCCTCGACGACCTCTCCGTCCGTCGCGACCTTCTCTCCCGGTCGCACGACGAACCGGTCGTCGACCGCGAGCTGCGCGACCGGGATGCGGACCTCCTCGCCGTCGCGCAGCACCGCGACGTCCTTCGCGCCGAGGTCGAGCAGCGCACGCAACGCGGCACCGGAGCGCCGCTTGGCGCGCGCTTCGGCGTAGCGGCCGGCGAGCAGGAATGCGGTGACCGCCGACGCCACCTCGAGGTAGATGTCATCGCCGCCGGAGGCGGCGAACGAGAAGCGCATCCGCATGCCCGGCGCACCGGCGTTGCCGATGAACAGCGCCCACAGCGACCAGACGTAGGCGGCCAGCACGCCGAGCGAGATGAGGGTGTCCATCGTCGTGGCACGGTGCCGCAGGTTCGTCCAGGCCGCTCGGTGGAACGGCAGTGCACCCCAGACGACGACCGGCGTCGCCAGCGCGAGCGAGACCCACTGCCAGTAGCGGAACTGCAGCGGCGAGGCCATCGACAGGACCAGTACCGGGAGTGCGAGCGCCGCGCTCACCAGCAGCCGGGCGCGCAGCGCCGCGGTCTCGTCCGGGGTGGACGGGGCGTCGACGGACGCGGTGTAGCCGACCTGCTCGACGGTGCCGACGACCTGCTCGACGGTGAGCGACGCAGGCAACACCACGTGCGCCTTCTCGGTCGAATAGTTCACCGAGGCGGTTACGCCGTCGAGCTTGTTGAGCTTCCTCTCGATGCGGGCCGCGCAGGATGCACAGGTCATCCCGCCGATCGACAGGTCGACGCTCTTCTCGTCGTCGGTTGCCTGGGCGGTCACGTCAGGCCAGGTGGTAGTCGCCGGCCTCGTCGAGCGCCGCCGCAATCTGCTCGTCGCTCAACGACGCCTCGGCCGTGACGCGGATCGTGGAAGTGCCGCCGACGTCGAGGTCGACGTCCACTCCGGAGACGCCCGGAAGGGCGCCGATCTCGCTGCTGACCGCATGGACGCAGTGCCCGCACGTGAGGCCGGTAACCGCGTATGTCTGAAGTGCCATCGAATCTCCAATATACCTGGTGGGGGTATCAAGGGCGACTGTACCCCTGGCAGGTATCGGGCCAACCCGGTCGAAGGTCCTCAGCTGTCCCAGGGCACGGAGGAGCGGAGGTTGCTGCCAACACTCCCGGCTGCCCACCGGAAGGTAACTTCGTCGAATTCCTCGTACGCTCCGCACGTGCATGCGACATCCGGGGCGTCGACGTGGCGGCAGACATCGGTCGCGAACCCGATCCGAATGGTGCGCGTCCCGCGGGACCTGGCGCCGGTGACGGCCCGCAGCGACCGCGAGGTCGATCCCCGCTCGGTGGGCATGACGGTCGAGGGCGTCGAGCGCATCTGGGTGGGCGCCGAGCGGCTGTTCCGCCGCAGGATGAATCCGGCGATCACGTTGTGCGTGCGCCGCGAGGGGCAGGTCGTGCTCGACCGCTCGCTCGGCTGGGCGCGCGGCGCCGGTCCGCACGATGGGCGTGACGCGGTGCGTGTGCTGGCCACGCCCGAGACGCCGTTCTGCACGTTCAGCTCGTCGAAGGCGGTCACCGCGACCGTCGTGCACCTACTTGCCGAGCGCGGCGTGCTGCAGCTGCGCGATCGCGTCACCGACTACCTCCCGGAGTTCGCCGGCAGCGGCCGCGACGCGATCACGATCGGGCAGGTGCTCTCGCACCGCGCCGGCATCCCGCAGCTGCCGCGCGACATGCTCGATCTCGAGCGGTTGGAGGATCCGGAGCGGATCATCGAGGCGATCCCGCGGTTGCGCAGCGTCCACCGGCCGGGCGCGGCGGTGGCCTACCACACCGTCTCGGGCGGCTTCGTGCTCGGCGAGATCGTGCGCCGCGTGACCGGCAAGGACATCCGGACCGTGCTCGCCGAGACCATCCTCGATCCGCTCGGTTTCCGCTGGATGAACTACGGCGTCGGCGCCGAGGACGTCCCGCTCGTCGGACTCGCCTATCCGACCGGGCCGCGGCCGCTGCCGCCGCTGTCCGGCCTGCTGACCCGCGCGCTCGGCATGCCGATCGACGAGCTGACCGAGCTGTCGAACGATCCGCGGCTGCTGGTCGGCATCGTCCCGGCCGGCAACGTCGTGGCGACCGCGAACGAGATGTCGCGGTTCATGGACGTGCTGCGCGCCGGAGGCACGCTGGACGGCGTCACGGTCATGAAACCGCGCACGATTCGCCGGGCCGTGGCCGAGACGTCCTACCACGAGTTCGACCGGACGCTCGGTTTCCCGCTGCGCTACTCGCACGGCTTCATGCTCGGCGCCAAGACGATGAGCCTGTACGGGCCGGACACCGACGAGGCGTTCGGGCACCTCGGCTTCACCAACGTGTCGATGTGGGCCGACCCGCGCCGCGAACTCGCGGTCGGCTTCATCACCAGCGGCAAGCCGGTCCTCGGGCCGCACCTGGACGCACTCTGGCGGCTGTTCCGCCAGATCGGCCGCGAAGCGCCGAAGGTCGCCGACCCGCAGCTGTACCGCTACTGATCTGCCGGCAGGGCTGGGCCTCTGAGGGCATGCTCACCGTGGGCGCTCTGGGTGGTCATAGGACCCTCGGGCTAAAGCCTTGCCGGAGTAGGCGGATCGCGTTCCCTCGTGCGTTCGCTTGATCGATGATCCGGTCTGGCAACGCGGCCGCCCTGGCGAGCATGCTGCGCATCGCCGCGGCTGTGTATGTCGGCGTGGCGGATCCGGTGACGGTGCCCTCTCGCGGCGCGACACCTGCCTTCGGGTGCGGTGCGCCGGTACGTCGAACTGGAGGACGCGGCGCCCTGTCTCGATTACGGCTTGGACGCGTCGAATCAGCCGGACAGCGCGGGAGGCGTACCCGTGGTCAACGGCGGCGTGACGGCGCTCTGCCGGGTCCGCACCGGTAGGACCCGTGCCGAGACGGTGCGCCAGGAGCACATGTTCGCGCGGTTCCCAGCGGTGGTCCGCAACCTGTCGGACGGCACGTCGCTGATCGTCACGTACCTGGGCGGCGCCGGATCGAGCGCGTTCGGGCGCGCGGATGCGCTGCGGTTGGCACGAGATATCGACGTGTCGCCGGTGTTCACAGACCCGAGTACTTGGTTGATCGTCCGCTGACGATCACCGCGCCGCCGTCACGGCGGTTCGGGGTTGTGGAGCAGGTTGTATCGGGGTTTCTGTTCGGGATCAACCCACCGTGGGGGGATCCAGGCGGCTCTGCCGTTGATGCGGGTGGATTTCCAGCCTTGTTTCTTGGCGTCGTTGTTGTGGTGGCGGCAGGCGGGCACGCCGTGG
The DNA here is from genome assembly GCA_963797455.1 of uncultured Actinomycetota bacterium. Lineage (GTDB taxonomy): Bacteria > Actinomycetota > Actinomycetes > Mycobacteriales > Jatrophihabitantaceae > Jatrophihabitans. The sequence continues at coordinate 87,370 of CAWCPK010000009.1, forward strand.
GTGACGCTGGTGGGTCCGCCGTCGGCGTAGTCGATGGTGTGGTCGATCTGGCACCAGTGGATCGGGGTGGGGCAGTTGGGGAAGGTGCAGCCGGGGCCGTCGTGGGCGATCATGGCGAGGCGTTGTTGTTCGGTGAACAGGCGTTGGATGCTGCTGTAGGCGGTGATGCCTTGGGTTTTGTCGATGACGACGTTCATGAGCCGGTAGTCGCCGCCGGCCCAGCGCAACGCCTCGGAGGCGGGGACGAGGGCGTCGTGGGCGGTGCGCGCGAGGCCCTGCCCGGTTTCGTAGGCCTGTTGGGTCATGGTCATGACGATGGTGGCGCTGACCCCGGCGACCGACGGCAACTGCTGGGCGCGGACATTCAGCTTCAACGCCTCCAGGAGCGCGTCGTGGCGGCGTTGCCCGGCGCTGCGGGGGTCCTTCACTCCATCGACTTCGGGTTGGGGGGCGGCGAGCGCGTCGAAGTGCAGCAGCAATAACTCCATGGCTTCGGCGGTGAGTTCGCCGGTGAGGGTGCCGGAGCCGTCGGGGCGGGCCCGGGTGGTGAGGTCGCGGTGCTTGGCGCGGTAGTCGACGTCTTTCAGCCGGCCGTCCGGGTCGAGGTAGGCACTGATGCGCAGCGCGAGTTTGCCCAGCTGCACTGGGTCGAACTGGCCCGCGTAGCCGACCAGGTCGCTCTCTACCCGCGCGCCTTCGACCGCTTGGACCGCGTCGGGCAGTTTGTCGATCGTGTCCACCACGACCCGCGCGTGCCGCTCGGAGATCGTGCCGGCCGCTTGCGCGGCCGCGACCGCCGGGTAGATCGCCGGCAGTGCTTGTCCGGTCATCGCGCGCCGCGCCCCGCCCGCCTCGGCGGCCCGGACCCGACCGGCTGCTTCGTGCGGGTCCAAACGGAGCAGGCCACGCAGCAGCTGCCCCATCCCGCGTACGTGGTGCGTGTCGGGCAGCCCGCGGCCTTCGCCTTCCAGGATCAGCGCGTGATCCAGGGTCGGCAGCCGCCGCCGCAGCCGTTCCAGCTCGCGCCAGTAGCCCAGCAGCTGCTCCTCGTTCAGCCCGGTGAGCTCCAGGCCCTGCAGCTCGTCCACGACCGCGTGCGCGCGGGTGAGCAGCACCGTCGGGTCGGTGTGCTGCAGCACTGCACTCATACGTCTGATTATAGGCAAGACGTCCGACACCGTCGAGCGAATATCCGCGATCTGTGGACAACAATCGACCGTCCACAAGAAGGAGCGCAAGACTGCCGAAACTGTCAGCCGAGCGTGCTAGGCGACCCCAGGACCAACGACCTCGTCGATGCGCATTTCGCTTTCAGACCACGCTGGAAGTCGGCGCCGGCAGCGTGAACGTCACATCCGTAGTGATCGCGCCGAGATGCCGCCCCGGCCGCAGCCAGGAACCAAGATCACCTGACGACGAGACGTCAACGGTCACCAGCGCCAACCGCGACCGGCCCCGACCGCTCAGCACCGCCGACCGCACCTCGCCGTCCGGCCAGCGCTGCACCACCCGCCCCTTCATCGGCGCCCGCATGGCAGGACCGAGCGGCCGGGCCGTGACCTGCACCGTCCACCCGTCCCCGGAGGCGGTCAACCGAACCCGCGGCCCCGGCTCGCCCGAGAATCGCGCCAGCACCTTCGGCAATGACCAGTTCTGCCGCCCGCCGACGACCGAGTCCGCCGAGTCAACCGCCATGAACGGGATCGAGACATCGACGCCTCGTCCGCTGCGCAGACCCACGCCACCGAACACCTCGTGGTACGGCCCGACCGGGGTGCGCTGATACGAGATCATCCCGCCGATGACCACGATCGGACGTCCGGGTCCGGGCACGACAGGCGCTGCGGACGAGCGGGCCACGCCACCGCCGCGTCCCCACCACACGACGCCGATGCTGTCGCACTCCCACGGTGCGGGCGGCGCCTCGACCGGCAGGGAAGCCGCCCTGGTTGCGTCGAGCGTCGACTCGGGCACTCCCGGCACGGCGAGCAACTCCGCTGGCTTCATCACGACCGTCCTCCGTCCGACTTGTGTGGTTTGTGATCCCAATGTCGCGCCACGTTGCAGCGAGCCAGGCAGGAAACCTTGATCGCGTCGTCGACCGGGCGTTTGCTGGCGCCTGTCAATTGCTCAACGAGACGGGGGAGGCAATCCCAGATGCGAATCAAGAAACGAGGTGCGCTCGGCGCTGCGGCGTTGAGCGCCGTCGCGGCCGGCGCCGCCATGCTGGCCGCTCCGGTCGGCGCCGCGGCGAGCACACCTGCGAAGGTGCCGGTCATCACCGCGCACGTCAGCAGCAAGTCCATCTCACTCAGCTCCGGCCGCACGATCCACGCCGGACGGATAATCTTCCGCGTCGTGACGGGCAGCGGCGGCCACACGCTCCAGATCGCCCGGCTGCACAAGGGCTACTCGCTCGCCCAGGCGGGCGCCGACCTCAACAAGGCGTTCTCCGGCGACACCGATGCCATCCGGCGGGTCGACTCGAAGATCACGTTCCGCGGCGGTGCTGAGGCCCGACCGGATCACCCCGGTCGCTTCGGTGTTTCGCTCCACGCTGGGCGCTATGTGTTCCTCGACCAGGACAGCAACGCCCACAAGATGGTGACGGTCACCGGGACGGCGCCGGAGCGGGCGTCGATCCCACATCAGAGCGCCATCACCGCGTTCTCCTACGGCTTCGGCACGAGTTCCGACACGATCCCCGCGACGGGCTGGACGCGGATCCTGGACCAGAGCGACCAGCCGCATTTCGTCGAGTTCAACCGCGTGAAGGCCGGCACGACCGACGCCATGGTGCGCAAGTACTTCAAGTCCGGCAGCCAGGCGCCCCCCCGGTGGGGCTTGCGCGCGAGCACGAGCGCGGGCGTCATCTCGCCCAAGCGCGCCGAGGTCGTCCACTACAGCCTGCCGGCCGGCAAGTACCTGATCGCGTGCTTCTGGCCCGACGACGACACCGGAATGCCACACGCCTTCATGGGCATGTGGAAGCTCATCTGGCTGAAGTAACGACATCCCGCCAGCCAGGACCGGCCGAGGCCGGCGACACCGACGTCGCCGGCCTCCGCCATCCCGGCACGGCCCCGCCGCCGAACCCCGAGCCGATGACGAGCACGTCGTGGTCGAGCGCCGGAGTCACGCGATGGCCTTCGCGATGCGCCCGGCGTCGATGCGCAACTCGCGGAACATGCCGCTCAGCGGGTTGGTGAAGCCGGTGAAGTACATGCCCGGCGCGTACGGGTGCGTGTGGCCGCCGTGCGCGGCCGGCCGGCCGCGGCGATCGAGCAGCCCGAGGTGCCCGACCAGCGCTTCGAGACCCTGCCGGTACCCGGTGGCAGCGATGACCGCGTCCGGCGCGATCGTCTCGTCCCCGTCGAGCAACACCTTGTCGATGTCGAACCCGACGACGGCACCGACAACCTCGACCCGGCCGGCTTGCACCAGGTCGATGAGCCCGACGTCGATTATCGGGACCGCGCCGTCGGCCAGCAGCCGGGTGTACACGCCGGGCGCCGGCCGCGGCAGCCCGTGCGCCGCGAGGTCGGGAGTCGAAAGCCGGCTGGACACCGCGATGATCCGGTCGACCAGCCGCGGTGGCAGGCGGCGCAGGACGATGCTGACCGCGCTGTTGGGCAGCGGCCCGACCTGGCGACGGACGAAGGCCGGCACGGTGCGCACCGCCAGCCGGACCCGCGCGGCACCGCCCTCGACGAGGTCCACCGCGATCTCCGCGCCGGTGTTGCCCGTTCCCACGACGAGGACGTCCTTGCCCGCGTACGGCGCCGCGTTGCGGTACTGCGAAGCGTGCCGGAACTCGCCGGAGAACTCCGCCAACCCCGGCCAGTCCGGGGCGTCCGGCGTGTGGTTGTAACCGGTCGCGACGACGATCTTTCCGGCCGGCAGATCCCCCTGCGGGCTGCGCGCGAGCCAGCCGCCGTCGGCCCGGTCGAGGCGGTCGACCTGCACCCCGGTCCGGACGTCCAGGTGGTGGAAGCGCGCGTAGTCCTCAAGGTAGCGGACGACGTCCTCGCGCGCGACCCACGGCCCGTACTCGCGCGGGATCTTGTAGCCGGGCAGGTGCGACGTCCAGCGCACGGTGTGCAGGTGCAGCCGGTCGTAGTGGTTGCGCCACGCCGAGCCGACCGCGTCCGCCTTGTCGACGACCCGCGTCGAGACGTTGCGCCGGCCGAGTTCAGCTGCCGCCGCGAGCCCGCCTGGACCCGCGCCGATGACCAGGACGTCGGGCACCGAACACCTCCTGCGAGCCTCGCAACTTGCGAGCCACTATAGAACCAGTTCTACTTCCGGCGTGGTGCGACCGAACCGGGACCGGACGGCACGGGCCGCGCGCGTCGACGTCAACGGCCGCCGGATGATCGTCACCGGCGCGAGCCCGGGATCGCTCGGCTTCGCGACCGCGCGGGCACTCGCCGACTGGGGCGCGCGGGTCGTCGTTACAACCCGCGCGGCGACGGACGCCGTGGCACGCGAGCTCGCCTGCGGCAACCGCGACGTCGTCGGCCATCCGCTCGACCTCACGAGCGCGGAGTCCGTGCAGCGGTTCGTCGACTGGTACACGACGACCGAGGGCCACGCGCTCGACGTCCTCGTCAACAACGCCGGCATCCACCTGGACCTGCGCGCGAAGTGGACCGAACCGCACCGAAGCGCCGACGGTCACGAGATCCACTGGCGGACGAACTATCTCGGGACGATGCACCTGACGCACCTGCTGCTGCCGCTGCTGGCGCGCACCGGCAAGCGCACCGGAGACGCACGGGTCGTCACCGTCGTGTCCAAGCTGCACGACCGGGGCCGCAACGAGTTCCTGTTCACTCCGCTCGCGCCGTACCACTCGTGGGACGCCTACGGGCTGTCCAAGCTCGCGCTCGTCCACGCCTCGAGCGAGATCGCCGCGCGCTACGCAGCCGCGAATATCCGCGCATACAGCCTGCATCCCGGCTCGGTGTACAGCCACATCGCCGATCGCGGCCTCGAAGGTCACCGGGTGATCGGCGCCGCGCGCCGGCGGCTGGCGCCGCTGGAATCACGACTGTTGCGCTCTCCCGAGGAAGGCGCGCAGACGACGTTGCACTGTGCTACCGCGCCCGACCTGCCGAGCGGCTATTACCGCGACTGCAGACCGGCCCGGCCGGGCGGCGAGGCGGCCGACCGTGAGGTCGCCGCCCGGCTCTGGACCGAGACCCGGCGCTGGCTGCCTTGAGGCGTCAGCGGCGCCGGCCGCGGCGGGTCAGGCGGCCGCGTGCGCCCAGCGCTGGTGATTCGCCCAGCGGAGCCGGACGTTCTGGCCGCGCATCGTCACCCGGAAGATGGCGTACGACGCGAGTACCGCCGTCGCGGTGATGGCGGGGCCGAGCGCGGACTTGATCAGGATGAACCCGCCGAGTGACGCGTTTGTGAGCAGCCACACCGTGCCGGCCGCGTTGATCATGTAGGTGACCGTCCACACCGCCGAGATGCGGCCGAAGAACCGCGCCTCACGCAACTGCTGGGACAGCTCCGTGGGGAACGGGCAGAACTCGTGGGCGAGCCGGTCGAGGATCGGACGGCCGGCGAGCGCGGTCATGGCGATGACCGTGGCGACCGCGATCGTGCCGGCCACCGGTTGGAGGAAGTACAGGACCGCGCTGTCGGTGAGCATCATGGTGATGGTGCGAATCGACAGCAGACCGGCGGTGAACAACGCGGCGGCGAGGATCGGCTTGCCGCGCGCGAACTTGAACAGCAGGCCCGCGTAGTAGAGCGAGACCGTCGCGAGAGCGGCGGTGCGCAGGCCGAACAGCGACATCGTCGCGTAGAAGACCGCCATCGGAAGGAACGAGACCATCACCATAGTCGTGGCGACCTGCTTGACGATGGGACGCCAGCCGGGCATGTCGATGACGTGCGACGCAGTTGATGTTTTCAACTTTGGAGCCTTCCGCGGGGAAGCGAGGGGCGGTACAGCATTACCTGTGACCGGCACGCCCTGGCGTGCTCCATGCGGCCCTAGCTGCTCCTCCGGCAATACGAATTGCCCGGCGCTCACACCAACGATACGCCTCCGGGCACGCGCCACCTAACGCCCGATGACGCGGGCGGGAAAGGACGGCTTCCGAGGATGACGGATACTCCGCAGATGGGTCCCGCTGTGCGACGTGTGAGTACCCGGCTCCTGGTGGCCGTCGAGCAGCCGCTGCGCATGACGTTGCAGATCGCGGTGTCCGGCTGGGCACCTCACCAGGTGCGCGAGACCTATCGCGTCACGTGCGACGGTGCCCCGGTCGACCTCGTCGAGGTGGCCGTGCCCGGAGTCGGGCGCGTCCACGTCTGCCATCCGCCGCAGGGCCAGGTGGAGGTCTCCTACGAAGCGACCGTCGTCGGCGACGCTGCTGCACCGGCCGTCACGGATGCGGACCGCATCGTGTACCGGCGGCCGAGCCGTTACGCCGAGTCGGACCGGCTCGCTCCGATGGCGCTGGCGGAGTTCGGCGGCATCACCGACTCCGCTGAGCTGCTCGCCGCCGTCTCCTCGTGGAGCGGTAGCCGGCTGAGCTACGTGCCGGGCAGCAGCGGTCCGACCGAGGGCGCGGTCGACACGATGCTCAAGCGGCACGGCGTCTGCCGCGACTACGCCCATCTGGTGATCGCGTTGTTGCGTGCTCTGGACGTGCCCGCCCGGCTGGCCGCCGTCTACGCCCCGGGGCTGGCGCCGATGGACTTCCATGCCGTCGCCGAGGCGGCCGTCGGTGATCTCTGGCGCGCGGTCGACGCGACGCTGCTGGCGCCGCGATCCAGCCTGGTGCGCATCGCCAGCGGGCGTGACGCCGCGGACACTGCCTTCCTTTCCACGTACGGCGGCGCCGCGCAGCTGCTCGAATCGGAGGTCACCGCGACCATCGACGGCCCGCTCCCGGCCGACGACGTGCCCGAGCTCGTCAGCATCCGCTAGCCGCGCAGGCAGGTCGCCGGCACCTGTGAGCACACGGGACCAAGACCCGGCCGGATAGTGAAGTAAGGCAGACCTAAGTCGAGTCGCGATCGGCAGACAATGAGGCATGCGACAAACCGCGGTGCTGGCCGACATGCCGGTGGGCGTGCACGTCGTGCTGGTGGCCAGCCACCACGAGCCGGCTCGCGCGCTGCGCCTCGCCGAGCTCGGCCTCCGGCCGGGCTCGCCGCTCGTGGTGCTGTCCCGGACCGCGGGTGACGGACGGATCGTCGGCGTGGGGCACGCGAGGATCGCGATCGGCCGCGCGCTGTCCTTCCGGCTGCGGGTCGCGGCGGCACCCACGTGACCGCGCTCCGTCCGGCCAGGCGACCCGCCGCGTCCTGCCACTGCGGGGCGACCGGCACGCCGGTGCGCTCGGGCGTCCCGACGGTGGCCCTGCTGGGCGCGCCGAACACCGGAAAGTCGACCGTCTTCAACGCGGTGACCGGCGGGCAGCGCACGATCGGCAACTGGCCCGGAACGACCGTCGAGGTCGGTCGGGCGGCCTGGCAGGTTGGCACGGCGGAGCTGACCCTGCTCGACCTGCCCGGTGCGTACAGCCTCGACGCGCAGTCACCGGACGAGCAGCTCACCAGCGAACTCATGTCCGGCGACCACCGTCCTGACGTCGCGGTGGTGGTCGCGGACTCGACGCATCTCGCGCGCAGCCTGTACCTGGTGGCGCAGCTGCGCGAGCGGTCGCAGCGGATCGTCGTCGCCCTCACGATGCGTGACGTCGCCGCGCGGCGCGGGATCAGCGTGGCCCCCGACGTGCTCGCCGGCCGGCTCGGCTGCGCGGTGGTGCCGGTCGATCCGCGCCGCCGCGAGGGCCTCGACGTCCTTGCCCGGACGGTGACGACAGCCCTACGCGACGCTCCGCCGGCGCCGCGCGCCCGGCGCCCGATCGACGACGGTGACGACCTCGGCGCCGCGGACGAGCGGTTCGACTGGCTCACCGGCGTGCTCGCGGATGGCGCGGTCGCCGAGCATCCATCCGGACCGACCCGCTCGGACCGGGTCGACCGGTGGGCGACGGCGCCGGTGCTCGGCCCTGCGCTGTTCCTCGGTGTGATGTGGGCAGTGTTCGAGCTGACGACGTCGGTCGCCGCGCCGTTGCAGAACGCGCTCGGCAACCTCGTCAGCGGGCCGCTCACCTCGGCGGGCCGGCGTGGGTTCGCTGCGGTCGGTCTGGCGCACGGCTGGTTGTCCGGCTTCGTGCTGGACGGGCTGGTCGCCGGTGTCAGCATGCTGCTCACCTTCGTCCCGCTGATGGCGATCATGTTCTGCCTGCTCGCGCTGCTCGAGGACTCCGGGTACCTCGCGCGCGCGGCCGTCGTCACGGACCGGGTGATGCAGCGGATCGGGCTGCCCGGCAAGGCGTTCCTGCCGCTCGTGGTCGGGTTCGGCTGCAACGTGCCGGCGATCAGCGCGACCCGCATCCTGCCCAACGCGCGGCACCGGATCATGACCGCGCTGCTGATCCCGTTCGCGTCGTGCAGTGCGCGGCTCACGGTGTACGTACTGGTCGCCGCCACCTTCTTCCCGCGGCACGCGGGCACCGTGGTCTTCGGCATGTACCTGGCGTCGGTTGTGCTGATCGTCGTGGTCGGC
>CAWCPK010000010.1:0-108903 GCA_963797455.1 uncultured Actinomycetota bacterium
CGTACGAGATCGATCCGGCCGTGGCTCGCGCCCTGGACCGGCTGTTCATCCTGCACGCCGACCACGAGCAGAACTGCTCCACGTCGACGGTGCGACTCGTCGGCTCGTCGCAGGCGAACATGTTCGCTTCCGTGTCGGCCGGCATCAACGCGCTGTTCGGGCCGCTGCACGGCGGCGCCAACCAATCGGTGCTCGAGATGCTCGAGCAGATCCGCGACGAGGGCGGCGACGTCACCGAGTTCGTCAAGAAGGTCAAGAACAAGGAAGCCGGCGTCGAAGCTCATGGGCTTCGGGCACCGCGTCTACAAGAACTTCGACCCGCGCGCCGCCGATCGTGAAGGCGTCGGCGGACGAGGTGCTCTCGGCGCTCGGCAAGTCGCGACCAGCTGCTCGACATCGCGCATGGAGCTCGAGGGCGTCGCACTCGCCGACGACTACTTCGTCTCGCGCAAGCTGTACCCGAACGTCGACTTCTACACCGGCCTCATGTACCGGGCGATGGGGTTCCCGACCAAGATGTTCACCGTGCTGTTCGCGATCGGCCGGCTGCCGGGCTGGATCGCGCAGTGGCACGAGATGATCAACGATCCGCAGACTCGCATCGGCCGGCCACGCCAGCTCTACACCGGCGCCGCCGAGCGGGGCTACGTCCCCGCCGAGAACCGCTAACCCGGGTGGCGCTGCGGGTGATCGGCGCGCAAGACCCGCTGCCGGCCGGACCCGCCAGGACCGGCGTGAGTGACTGCCGGCCGATGGTTAGTCGTGGCGCCACCTGCGTCCGTCATTCTCGATCAGCTCGTTGGCCTCCCGCGGACCCCAGGTGGACGCGTGGTAGAGCGGGATGGGTGTTGGGTCGGTGGCCCAGTACTTCAGGATGGGATCCACGATTCGCCAGGACCGGCCGACCTCGTCGGCGCGGATGAAGAGCGTCGGATCGCCCTTGAGCGCGTCGAGGATGACCCGTTCGTAGGCATCGGGGTAGTGCTCCTCGTATCCCGCGCCGTAGGCGAAGTCCATCGACGCCTGCCGCATGTCGAATACCAGCCCTGGGACCTTCGCACCGAACCGCAGGCTCATACCTTCGTCAGGCTGTACCTGCACGATCAGCGCGTCCGGTTCGAGCGTGGCGGCGCTTTGCGGAAACAGCGGCAGCTGGGGTGGCCGCTGGAAATCGATGGCGACTTCGGTTATCCGGCGAGGGAGTCGCTTTCCAGTCCGCACATAGACCGGAACGCCGGCCCAGCGCCAATTGTTGATCTCCAGCCGCAGTGCAACGAATGTCTCGGTGGAACTCAGCGGGTCGACGCCCGGCTCCTCTCGGTACCCGGCCACCAGCGCATCACGCGTGCCGCCGCGCGTGTATTGCCCCCGCACCGCGTTACGGACGATGTCTTCCTCGTCGTCCATCGCCTGACCGCGCGCAGTAGCTTGAGCTTCTCGTCGCGGATTGCCTCGGCGTGGAACGACGTCGGCGGCTCCATGAGGAAGAGCGACAGCACCTGGAGCACGTGATTCTGGACGATGTCGCGCATGGCGCCGGTGGTCTCGTAGAACCCGCCACGCTCTTCCACGCCCAAGGTTTCGGCCACGGTGATCTGGACGTGGTCGACCCAGGTCCGGTTCCAGATCGGCTCGAAGATCGTGTTGGCGAACCGCAGGGCAAGCAGGTTCTGCACCGTGTCCTTGGCGAGGTAGTGATCGATCCGGAAGATCTGGTGCTCCTCGAACGCCGCGGAGATCTCCACGTAGAGGTCCCTGGCGCTCTGCTCGTCCCACCCGAACGGTTTCTCGATGACGATGCGGGCCGTGCCGTCCCCCGCCCCTTTGTTCAAGCCGGCGTCGCCGAGCCGGGCGGCGATCGTGCCGAACAGCTGCGGAGGCGTTGCGAAATAGAAGACGCGGTTGCCCGCAGTGCCCCGTGTGCGGTCGCACTCGTCCAGGACGGTGGCGAGGCGTTGGTAGGTGTCCGGGTCGTCATAGCCGCCGCTCACGTACCGTGCCGAAGACGCGAGGTCCTCCCACGCCTTCGACGGCGCGACCGACCGATCGGCAGCCGCGCGGGCACGCTCGCGAAACTCCTCGTCACCCATCGAGGTACGGGCTACGCCGACGACCGCGATCTCTCTTGGCAATCGCCCGAAGGTGACCAGTCGCTCGAGCGCCGGCACGAGCCTGCGGTCGGCCAGATCGCCGGATGCCCCGAAGATGACCAGGGCACACGGCGGGACGTTCTGCGCAGACTCACTCGGCATACCTATGCCGCAATCATGCCCGATACTCCGACGCTGCCTCGTTAGGGCGGGGTCACGCCGGCGAGGCTGAGGCCGATGACACCGCCGATGATCAGCCCGATGGACACCACCTTCGCGACCGAGAACTCGTCGCCGAGCGCCACCATCCCGACGATCGCCGTGCCCGCGGCGCCCAGCCCCGTCCACGTGGCGTACGCGGGACCGACATCGAGCGACCTGAGCGCGATCGTGAGCAGCCCGAAGCTGATCAGGGCGCAAATGCAGAACCCGACGGTGGGCCACAACCGGGTGATGCCGTGGCTCTGCTTGAGGAACACCGCGAATCCGGTCTCGAAGAAGCCGGCAACGACGACGAGCAACCAAGCCATGACTCATGTCTACCCGAGGTGGCGGCGTGGCGTGGCGCGAACGGTCGCGGACCAAGCCCGAGCAACCGACGCATGACACGACGCGCAAGGACGCGATCCGGGCCAAGGTGAAGGTCGTCCAGCCCGGCCGATGAGCGAGGCGGTCATCGCGCTGCGCACCGCGGCTGCGCGATGATCGGGTCATGGCGTACTACCAGCAGCGTGGCAGCGTGCCGCCGAAGCGGCACACCGAGCACCGTGCCGCGGACGGCCGGCTCTACTTCGAGGAGCTGATGGGCGAGGAGGGGTTCTCCTCCGACTCGTCGCTCCTCTACCACCGCGAGATCCCATCCGCTCTCGTCGGCGCGCGTCCATGGGAACTGGCCGATCAAGCCACCACTCCGAACGAGCCGCTGCTCCCCCGGCACCTGAAGTTACCCGGCCTGTTCACCGACGGCGCCGGTGTGGACGTCGTCACCGGTCGCCGGCTCGTGCTCGGCAACGACGACGTGCGCATCTCCTACGCAGTCGCGCGCAAGGTGTCGCCGCTGTACCGCAACGCGGTCGGCGACGAGTGCGTCTACCTCGAGTCCGGCTCGGCGACCGTCGAGACGGTCTTCGGCACCCTCGAGGCACGGCAGGGCGACTACGTCATCATCCCGCGGTCGACCACGCACCGCTGGCTGCCCGGCCCGGACGGCGTCCGCGCCTATTGCATCGAGGCGAACTCGCACATCGCGCCGGCGCGCCGCTATCTCTCCAGGTTCGGGCAGCTACTTGAGCACGCCCCGTATTGCGAGCGGGACCTGCACGGACCGTCCGAGCCGCCGCTCGCCACGGGCAGCGACGTGGAGATCTACGTCAAGCACCGCGGCTCCGGCCCGTCCGGGCTGGCCGGGTCGGTGCACGTCAGCCCGCACCACCCGTTCGACGTCGTCGGCTGGGACGGCTGCCTCTACCCGTACACGTTCAACGTCGAGGACTTCATGCCGATCACCGGCAAGGTGCACCAACCGCCCCCGGCGCACCAGGTGTTCGAGGGGAACAACTTCGTCATCTGCAACTTCGTGCCGCGCAAGGTCGACTATCACCCGTTGTCGATCCCGGTCCCCTACTACCACTCGAACGTCGACTCGGACGAGGTGATGTTCTACTGCGGCGGCGATTACGAGGCGCGCAAGGGATCGGGCATCGGGCAGGGCTCGATCTCACTGCACCCCGGCGGGCATTCGCACGGCCCGCAGCCGGGCGCGTACGAGCGCTCGATCGGCATGCACTACTTCGACGAGCTCGCCGTCATGGTCGACACGTTCCGCCCGCTGCGGCTCGGCGAGGGCGGCCGGGAGAGCGACGACGGCCGCTACGCCTGGTCCTGGTCGTCCGGATCATGAGCTTCGGCGTCGGAAACCTGCCGTACGCGTCGGTGCGCGGCGCGGACGGGAGTCGTTTCGCGGCGGTGCGCTACGGCGACGCGGTGCTCGACCTCTCGTTCGTGGAGCCGACGCTGTTCGTGGACGGGACGCTGGACGCGTTTCTCGCGGCCGGGCCGGATGCCTGGGGCCAGGTACGCGCCGTCGCCATGGCGCTGATCGAGTCCGACGCACTGCAGCTGGTCCCGGTCACAGACGTCTCGCCGGTGCTGGGCTTCGCCGTCGCCGACTACGCCGACTTCTACGCAAGCGAGCACCACGCGACGAATGCCGGGCGCATCTTCCGGCCGGGCGGCGAGCCGCTGCCCGCCAACTGGAAGCACATGCCGATCGGCTACTACGGACGGTCCGGATCGATCGTCGCGTCCGGCACTCCGGTCGCGCGTCCGGCCGGGATGGTGGCACCAGGCGAATTCCTACCGACGGGCCGGCTCGATTTCGAGGCCGAGGTCGCCTTCGTCGTCGGAGTTCCGGGCACGCGGATCGCGATCGAGGACGCCGACGAGCACGTCTTCGGCGTCTGCCTGCTCAACGACTGGTCGGCGCGCGACATCCAGGCCTTCGAGACGGTGCCGCTCGGGCCGTTCCTCGGCAAGTCGTTCGCGACCTCGATCTCGCCCTGGATCACTCCACTGCCCGCGCTCACCGGTCACCGGCTGGGCAGGTTCGGCCTCGATATCGACCTCGAGGTGCGGGTCAACCACACGGTTGTCAGTCGTCCCCGCTTCGGCGACATGTACTGGACGTACGCGCAGCTGCTGGCGCACCTGACGTCGAACGGATCCTCGGTGCGCACCGGCGACGTGCTGGCGTCCGGCACCGTCAGCGGTCCGGAGCCGGGGCAGCGCGGCTGCTTGCTGGAACTCACCTGGAACGGCACCGAGCCGATCACGCTGGACGATGGCAGCACGCGCGAGTGGCTCGCCGACGGCGATGAGGTGACGATCGGCGCGGCGGCCGGCGCGATCACCCTCGCCGAGGTGAGCGGCCGCATCGTCGGCGGCCGGTGATTGGGGCCTGGCCCGGCACTCGGGTTCCGACCCGACGGTGGGCAGCTGCACCAACCGAGGGAGTAGAGGAAGAGGCGGCGGCACGGGAGGGATGTGCCGCTCGCCCCTTCCGGATCGAGTGTAAGGCATATGTTTCATGATCGGGGCAACTAGTTTGGCCTCGTGGCCGACTCTTACTTCGTTCCTCGCGACGAGACACCGCACCGTGTTCGCTACCTGGCCGGGCCCGCGACGGTCGGACCGTGGGACGCCGCGCTACAGCACGGCGGACCACCGAGCGCGCTCGCGGTACTGGCCGCCGAGCAGGCGATCCTCGGCGAAGTGGGCCGAACCGACCTCGTCGCGCTCCGGCTGGCGGCCGACTTCGTCCGCCCTGTGCCGGTGGCCGAGATCGACGTGCAGACCCGGGTGTTGCGGGCCGCGCGCAGCGCCGCGCTCGTCGAGGTAACCGTCTCGGCCGACGGCCGCGATCGTCTGCTCGCCCGGGTGTGGTTCGTCCGCACCTCGGACAACTCCGCAATTGCGCCGCCGCTCACCGAGCCGGTCGACGTGCCGGACGTCCCGGCCGGCCTCGACTTCGACTTCGGCTACGGCGCCAGCCTGCAGTGGCGCTTCGTCCGAGGCCGGATGGGTGAGCCCGGACCGGCGGCCGCGTGGGTACGTCCCACCATGCCGTTGATCGAGGGACGGACGATGTCCGGGCTGGCCACCGTCGCGCTGATTGCGGACTCGGCGAGTGGTATCTCGGCCGAGTTGGACTGGTCGGTGTGGTCGTTCCTGAACGTCGATCTCGACATCCATCTCGCCCGTCCGGTGGTGGGTGAGTGGTTGCTGATGGAGGCCGCCACCCAGCTGGGCGCGCACGGCTCGGCGCTGGCCCGGTCGACGCTGTCCGACGTGCGCGGCGTGGTCGGGTCCGGGCTGCAGACCCTCGTCGTGACACCGCTGCCTACGGCTCAGTAGATTCGGTGTCATGTCACGCATCCTCGGGTTCCCGAATCCGGTGAACGAGGTCGCGGCGCGCGCCGTGGCGGGTGGGGTCCTACTGCTCTCGGTGACGACGATCCTGCTCGCGACGCTTGCCGGGCACGGCTGGCTGTGGCTGACCGCGGTGCTCGCGTACGGCTTCGTCGCGCGGGTGCTTGCCGGCCCGACGCTCAGCCCGCTGGGTCAGCTCGCCACCCGGGTCGTCGCGCCGCACGTCGGGCACGCCAAGCCGGTCCCGGGTCCGCCGAAGCGGTTCGCGCAGGGCATGGGGGCGGCCTTCACGCTGACGGCGGCGGTGCTGCACTTCGGCTTCGGTGCCGACACCGCGGCGCTCGTCGTGCTCGGGCTCGTCGTCGTCGCCGCCACACTCGAATCGGTGTTCGCGTTCTGCATCGGGTGCACGATCTTCGCCGGGCTGATGCGCGTGGGGATCATCCCCGAAGAGGTGTGCGAGGCCTGCAGCAACGTCTCGCTGCGCCAGCCGCAGGCCGCCTGAGCCGGCGCATAGCCGCGGTCCGGCAAACTGGCGCACGTGGATGCCGCGCTCGAGACCGAGCCAACTGACGTCAAGCCGCGCTACGGGCTGGAGTTGCTCGCCGTCCTCGGCGTCACGTACGGGGCGAGCGGCCTCTACTCGCTGCTCAACTTCGTTCGCGATCAGGTCAAGATCCAACACGGGTTCGGCTTCTCGAACGTCGCGACCGGCCCCATCAAGTCGAGCGCGTCCAACTACCAATGGCTAGACCTCCTCTTCCAGGCGGCGGACATCGTCACGGGCCTCATGCCGCCGTTTCTCGCCATCGTGCTGCTCATGCGCTCGCCTGGCGGGCCCGGGTTCGGCATCGGCTTCGATCGGCTTCGGCTGCGGGAAGTCGCCCAAGGGCTCGGATTCGCCGGGCTGATCGGCATCCCCGGGCTGGGTCTCGTCTATGTGGCACGCAAGCTCGGACTCAATGCGCAGATCGTCGTCACCGACTTCCCCGACGTCTGGTATCGCGTCCCGACCCTGATCCTCGACGCGCTGCAGCAGGGCGCCTCCGAGGAGATCGTCGTCGCGGCGTACGTCCTCACCCGGCTGCGACAGCTCGGCTGGTCGGACTCGCGCGCGCTCGCAGCAGGCGCGCTGCTGCGCGGCTCGTACCACCTCTACCAGGGTTATGGCGGGTTCGTCGGCAATGCGGTGATGGGCCTGATCTTCGGCTGGTGGTTCCAGCGCACGCGTCGGGTGTGGCCACTGGTCATCGCGCACTTCGTCATCGACGCGGTGAGTTTCGTCGGCTACGTGTACCTGCACGGCCGCGTCAGCTGGATCTGACAGCGGGCCCGTGGAATACGGAACGGGACGCGCTCGCTGCAGACAAGAGGCCCCCGTATGCGAGGAGTGATCGTTGAGCGACCTGTTGGATCTGCCCGTGACCACACTGCAAGGCGAGCGCACGACGTTCGGAGCGTTGCTGGAAGGCAGGGCCGCGCTGGTCGTGAACGTCGCCAGCCGCTGCGGACTGACGCCCCAGTACACGAAGTTGGAGGCCCTGCACGAGCAGCTCACCGACCGCAGCTTCACCGTCGTCGGATTCCCCTGTAACCAGTTCGGCGCTCAGGAGCCCGGTACCGCGGAGGAGATCGGAGCCTTCTGCGCCGGCACCTACGGCGTGACGTTCCCGATGTCGGACAAGGTCGACGTCAACGGGCCGGCGCGTGACCCCATCTACGCGCAGCTCAGCACCGTTCCCGACGCAACGGGCGAGGCCGGCGACATTCGCTGGAACTTCGAGAAGTTTGTGATCACTCCGGACGGCGAGGTGGCCGCTCGGTTCGGCCCGCGGACCGAGCCCGACGCACCGGAAGTCCGTGCGGCGATCGACGCCGTGCTACCCGGCTGAGCTGCGCGACCGCCGATCGCGCGGACGGGCCATCAGTGCAGGTGTCGCTGCACACCGCCGGAGACCCCGGGCTGATCGCCGGCGCGGTGCACCACGACGTAGCGGACCGCGATCTGCGGCGGGTGCGTGCGTTCTCACGCTGGATGAGTCGGTTGTGACAGAGCGCGTCTGCCCTGAGAGGTCAGTACAGAACGCCCGGCGAGGCCAAGAACGGCCAGACGATGAAGAAACGCGCCGGCGAGCAGGCCGAGACTCCCCCATGCGACCCGTACGACACGCGGAATCTGTCATGTCTGCGGCGAGTCCGGTCGTTTGATCAAGAAGCGCTCACGACGTCGTTCGGCTGAATACCCCCTGGGCCACATTGGCATGTGGCTGGAGGGGTACCCGATGTCTGGGCCGGCACGCCGGCAACAGAGGTCGCTTGGTCTTCATCCGTCGAAGCGTCAGAACGTCTCCGAAGCCTGGTTCAGCTGAACCACCCTCGACCCTGACTCGATGGTTGCCCGGGCCAACATGTCCGCGGTCCGCGCGCTGATTCGCCGGGCGCCTATCCACGAATGATGATCTTGGCGGGCGATCCGAGGCCCGCCTTGTCCTTCAGCCGCGCTGCTCCGGCTTTGGGCGCCGTTCGGCACGGCGATCGTGATGGTGAACGAACCCGACGTGTCCGGATGAGCCGCACCTATGTCGAACGTCTGACCACCGTGCGTCTCGAGAACGAGCCGGACCGTTCCGACCGGTGTATTCGGGGACGCTTGTTCGCCGTTCGGCACGACGTCGTTGCAATCCGCCCAGAACCACTTACCGGAGACTTGCAATGAGTCCCCGACGCGAACCGACTTCGGCGATGTGGTCAACGACGGTCCCACACAGGATCGGGTCACGGCCCGGCCTCCAGACGAATCCGACGAGCAGGCTGCGCTCACCGCGACCACCGAGACAAGTGCGGCCACCACCACGACGCAGGACCGGCCTTTGCTCACCATCTCACCCCGATGATTGTGACGATGTCGAGGTGCCGCTCAGTTCTGGGCATGCCGCGTACATCGGCAAATACAGTGCTGTTGATCTTCACGCCTCGCGGCTCGGAGGCAGGCAGTTTGCCGCGGCCCATCAACCGGCTGGATCTGAGTTGCTGCGACCTGACAGGGTCGTGCTGTGGAACTTGTGAACCCCGTCCCCGTCGACGAGGCCCGTAGCTGGCTGACGTGCCTTGCGACGACGCTGCTCGGCGATCCGCACGACGACGACTTCCTGCGCCGCGTCGACCGCTGGGCTCGTGACTGGACACCCGAGCGCACCTGGGGTTATCGCGACCACGACCGCTGGGTCGCCACGCTGGCCACCGAGGCGCGCACGCTGACGGTGCCGGGCAGCGACGCGCCGACGCGGGACATGGAGGTCGACGCGCTCACCGGCGTCACCGTCGCGGCAACGCATCGCCGGCAGGGCCTGCTGACGGCGATGATCACCGAGTCGTTGCAAGCTGCCCGAGACCGCGGCGACCCGCTGTCGATGCTCATCGCCGCCGAGTGGCCCATCTACGGCCGCTTCGGCTACGCACCCGCCGTCACCGGCACCGGCTACGTCTACCACCCGCGGCGGCCGCACGCGTCGCTGCCCGCTCCGCCTGCCGGCAGCGTGCGACAGGTCGAGCCCGCCGAGCTCGGCGAGATCGCGCCGGCCGTCTTCGACGCCGCCCGGCGGCAGCGTCCGGGCCAGGTCGACCGGCGCAGCCCGTGGTGGGACCGCAGGCTGGGCCTGGACGGTTACCAGCCCGTCGGCAAGCAGTTCACCTGGATCCTGCACGAAGGGCGGGACGGGCCGGACGGACTGCTGTGCTGGAGAGTCACGCGTGACTTCGAGCTGACCGGCGAGATGGGCGCGATCGAGGTCCCCGACTTCATCGCGGCGACCGATGCCGCCTACCGCGATCTGTGGGGCTACCTCGCGGGGATCGACGTGGTCGGCGAGATCTTCGTCGACGACCGGCCGGTGGACGAGCCGATCCGCTGGCAACTGCGCGACGGCCGCGCGCTGGCGTACAAGCACACCTTCGACTTCCTCTGGCTTCGGCTGCTCGACGTGCCGGCGGCCCTGGCGCAGCGCTGCTACGCGGTGCCCGGGCGGCTCGTCCTCGATGTGGTCGACGACGACCTCGGCGGCTACGGCGCGGGCCGCGTCCTGCTCGACGTGGACGACACCGGCGCGTCCTGCGAGCCGACCACCGAACCGGCCGACCTGCGCATGACACAGCGCGTGCTGGCGTCCTGCTATCTCGGGGGTCATCGGCTGCGCCTGCTTGTGCACGACGTCGAGGAGTTGACGAAGGGCGCGTTCGAGCGCGCGGACCTCATGTTCTCGGTGCCGTTGGCACCCTGGACCCAAACCGGGTTCTGAGCTCAGGGCCGCAGGCTCACCAAGACCGGCGCCGGCCCGGGTGCCGGCGTTGCCGCGGCCGGCGTGCGCACCATCGCCTTGACGAGCTCGCCCTTCGAACGCCAGATCGAGGCGTCGATCAGGTAGTGGTGCAGGTTCAGGAAGACGAAGAAGGCGGCGGTGAACAGCAGCGGGCCGCGCCCAGCCACCACGTGCGCGTCGAGGAACTGCGGCGCCCACCGGCTCAGCAGCAGGCCGCCGCACGCAGCGCCGGCGAAGATGTTCAGCCACCACAGCACACCGTGCTCCCCGGGCCGGTCCGCGGCCACGGCGACCTCGGCGCGGTGCCCGACGGCGAGGTACTGCAGCGCGTGGAACGGCGCGAGCAGGAGCAGCGTCAGCACCGGGTCGGTGGGCAGCCCGAGCCACACGAAGGCGGCGGCATACGGCGCGACCAGCAGGGACGGCGGGACGCGACGGGTCCGACGCGCGATGGCGGCGAACACGACGACGACCGGGAGCACCGAGCAGACCGCGAGCACTCGCAGGGCGACGTAGGCCGGGTACGGCAGGAGCGAGAAGCCGACGGAGTAACCCGCGAGGTTGTAGCTCGCACCGCGCACCAGCACCTGGGAGGCGCCGAGGAACCACAGCGGGTAGAGCCCGTAACGCAGTACCCGGACGTCCCAGCTGCCGAGCGAGACGCCGGCGAACGCCGCGCCGACCCGCCCGACCCCGTAGACCTGCTTGATGTAGTGCCACGTCGTCATCAGGTAGACGCTGGTGATCAGCGCGCTCGTGGCCTGTCGGGTCGAGTGGGTGCCTGCCTGCAGCGAGACGAGGACGATCGCGCCGAGCAGGGCGGCCAGTACCAAGGGGCCGATCAGGAGCGCGATCGGGCGGGCGCGCATCGCGGGCGTCCCGCCGCTGTAGGCAAGATGGTACGAAAGCCCGAAATGCGCCGCGGTCACGACGGCCCCGACCCAGTAGATCACCGCGAGATCGGGCATCCCGCTGCTCAGACCCAGCTTCTCCGTCGCGAAGACGACCAGCCAGACGAGGACGGCGAGCCAGCCGACGAGCAGCCCGTCCACGCCGCGCGCCACCAGCACACGGGGCACCGCTGGGCGCGACATTGCGCTAGCGTACGCACCTGCCGGTCTGAGTCACAGGCCGTCCGGGCTCGCGGGGGTCAACGATGAAGCAACGCTTTGGCGCACTCCTGTGCCTCGCGCTCGGAGCCGTCCTGATCACCACGGGCTTGAGCGAACACGGGGCCGCGGTCGGTACCGTGGCGCCCAGCTGCGGTGGTCAGGGGCCGGGAATCACCTTCCCCTGCCCGACCGGAACGATCTCGGTCACCGAGACGACGGCGCCCGGTTCGGCATCGGCGCACGCGCCGGCCGCAGGCTGGATCGTGCACATCACGTCGGCCTGCCTCGACACGTCGTCCGGAGATCCGGTCGATCTGACGCTGACGATCGCCGACGGTGACACCGCGACCACTGATCCGCTGTTCCTCTTCGCCGACGTGCAACACCTCACGCCGTGTAGCTACGCGCTGGCGGCGGACGCGGTCGCGAACTTCACCGGAGCGTTCGACCCGGCATCCCCGGTCGTGATCCCGTTCACGCTCAACCAGCAGTCCGGCAACAGCGCCGACGTCGCCCTGACCGAGACGTACGTGGCGCCCTCGACAAGCTCCGCGCCGTCCACATCGCCGACTTCCATCGTCACTACCGATTCCGCCCTGCCTTCGGCCAGTGTCTCCCCGATCACCGCGGCCACCGGCCCGCGCGAGCAGGTGCGGGTCACCGTCTACATCGGTATCGCGCTGTGCCTGCTCGGCCTGGTCCTGCTCGTCGGTGGCCGGGCGCAGCGACGGCTCGGCAGGCACTCGCGGCACTGACGCGGCATCGTCCCGCCGGTGAAAGCGATGCTTGGCATCGTCGCGCTGGTCGGCACCCAGACCTGGCAGCCGCTACTGCTGCTGCGGCGGGGGCTGGTACGGCGGATTCTGCGGGTACTGGTAGCCGGGCGCCTGCGGCGGCTGCGGCGGGTACTGGTAACCCGGCGAGCGCGGAAACTCCTCCTGCTCGGGTTGCGGGGGCGGCGGGTCGTCGGCGGTGGGCACCTTCTTGCGGAGGATCTCGGCGACGTTCGGGGCGTCCTCGTCGGGCATCCCGGCCTGGGCGGCGCGGGAATCCTCGTCCTCGTCGGAGGCCCGTAGGTTCGCCGCCTCGGGCTGCTGGGCGGCCGGTGGCAGGTTCGAGTCGAACCAGCCCTCGGTGTCGATGGGCGTCGTGTCGCCCGGGTCGCCGCCCTGCGCGGCAAGCCACGAGGGCTCGTCGCCTCCGCCGCCCCCGCCGCCCAGCCGGGCGAGCCCGTCGAGCGCCTTGCTGAACTCGCTGGGGACGATCCACATCTTGTTGGATTCGCCCTGGGCGATCTGCGGCAACGTCTGCAGGTACTGATAGGCGAGCAGCGCCGGGTCGGGGCGGGCGGCGTGGATCGCGCCGAAGGTCGTCTCGATCGCCTTCGCCTGGCCCTGCGCGGCGAGGAAGCGCGCCGCCCGCTCGCCCTCGGCCCGCAGGATGCGCGACTGCCGCTCGGCCTCGGCCTCGAGGATCGCCGCCTGCTTCTGCCCCTCGGCGGCGAGGATCTGCGCCGCCTTGTTGCCCTCGGCGGTCTTGATCGCCGACTCGCGCTGGCCCTCGGCCGTCAGGATCAGGGCGCGCTTGTTCCGGTCGGCGCGCATCTGCTGTTCCATGGCGTCCTGGATGGACGGCGGCGGGTCGATCGCCTTGATCTCGACGCGCGCCACCCGGATGCCCCACGGGCCGGTGGCCTCGTCGAGCACGCCGCGCAGCTTGCTGTTGATCTCGTCGCGGCTGGTGAGCGCCTGTTCGAGGTTCAGCGAGCCGATCACGTTGCGCAGCGTGGTGATCGTCAGCTGCTCGACGGCTTGGATGTAGTTCGCGATCTCGTAGGTCGCCGCGCGCGGGTCGGTCACCTGGAAGTAGATGACCGAGTCGACACCGACCGTGAGGTTGTCCGACGTGATCACCGGCTGGGGCGGGAAGCTCACCACCTGCTCGCGCAGGTCGATCAGCGGGCGCATCCGGTCGATGAACGGCAGCAGCAGGGTCAGGCCCGGCCCCTGCGTGCGGATGTAGCGCCCCAGCCGCTCTACGACGGCGGCGCGTGCCTGCGGCACGATGCGCACCATCCGGATCACGACGAACAGCAGCACCACCAGGACGACGATCGCCGCGATCACTCCGCCACTCATGGCAACTCCTTCTGGAAGTACGGATCTTCATGGAGCACCACCGCGGTCGCGCCGGTGATCTTCATGACGCGGACGACCGTACCCGCAGGCAGCACCTGCCGCTGGTCGTAGGCGCGGGCCGACCACTCGCCGCCCTCCAGGCGCACCCGGCCGTCGTGGGCACTGACTTCGCTCAGCACGATCGCCTCCTGGCCGACCAGCCGGTCTGAGCCGGTCGCGGTGTCCGGGCCGCTCATCAGGTGCTTGCGGGCGACCGGTCGTACGCCGCCGAGCAGCGCGAGCGTCGCGGCGATGGCCACGACGACCTGCAGCAGAACGGGGCCGCCCACCGCCGCGG
This sequence comes from uncultured Actinomycetota bacterium, assembly GCA_963797455.1. GTDB lineage: Bacteria > Actinomycetota > Actinomycetes > Mycobacteriales > Jatrophihabitantaceae > Jatrophihabitans. The sequence goes on from CAWCPK010000010.1 coordinate 13,921, forward strand.
TGACCGAGCCGGCGAGCGCTCCGCCCGCGAACATGATCAGCACGAACGTCAGCGATGTTGCCTCTGCCGCCGCGAGTACGCCGGCGGCGATGAGCCAGATCAGCCAGTCAGGCATGACACCAGCATCCCACCGTGTCCGCGCATGCCGCTCAGCATGTCACGCAGTCACGAAGTCGATCAGCTCCTCGACGGCACGGAGCAGCGGCACCTCGACATCGGCGTAGCTGTCGACGCTCGCCAGGACGCGCCGCCACATCTCGCGGGGCTCGCCGACGCCCAGCGCGGCACAGATTCCGTCCTTCCAGTTCGTCCCTCGCGGCACGGCCGGCCAGCCGGCGATACCGAGCGCCGTGGGCTTGACCGCTTGCCAGATGTCGACGTACGGGTGGCCGTTGATCAGCACGTTCGGGTCACGCACCTGCGCGGCGATGCGCGACTCCTTCGACCCCGCGACGAGGTGGTCGACGAGGACGCCGACCCGCCGGCCGGGCCCCGGGCGGAAGTCCCTGACGTGCGCGACGAGGTCGTCGATGCCGTCGAGCGGTTCGACGACGACTCCCTCGACGCGCAGGTCGTCGCCCCAGACCCGTTCGACGAGCGCGGCGTCGTGGACGCCCTCCACCCAGATCCGGCTGGCGCGAGCCACGCGGGCCTGCGCATCGGCGACGGCATAGGAGCCGGACGCGGTCTTGGCGCGCCGTGGCGTCGCGCCCGGCCGCGGCGCGGGCCGGACGAGCGTCACGGGCTGCCCGTCGAGCAGGAAGGCCGCGGCCAGCATGGCGAACACCCGCCGCCTGCCGTGCCGGTCCTCGAGGGTGACCGTGTCCCGCTTCTCCCCCGCGTCCACGGCCCTGCCGAGAGCGACGACGACCCCGCAGAACGCGCCGTCGGCCGTCTCGACGACGAGGTCGGTCTCGGCCGGCACCTCCGGCACCTGGCGGCGCCGCCGCGCGGGCTGGGCGAGAACGTCGTCGTAGCCATGCACGAGTTCGGACCCTATGGTGCGCGGGCGGCGCCGGCCGGGTGCCACGCCCTACCCTGAACGTTTGTGCCTGTCGTGCGTTCCGGTCCGCTCGCCGCATGGGCGGCCGCGTTCTTCGCCGGCCAGGTGAGCGTCGATCAGGCGGCCGACGCCGTGACCGGCGGCGACGCGCCCCACCAGGTCGGCGGGCTGCCCGCGTTCGACGTCGAGCTCGTCCCCTTGCGCGAGGTGCTCGTCGCGTGGCGGCGCGCGGGCGGCGGTGTGCGCGCCGTCCTGCCAGTAGCCGGCGATGTCCGAGGGTTGCCGGGACCCGCGGCGTTTCGCAGCGCGGCGCTCGAGCACGGCGAGGCGGTGGCCGGGACGGCCTTGGGCGTGGTCCCGGAGGTCGTCGACTACGCGCCGAGCAGCGCACCCCCGACCGTCCTGTGGCAGGCATTTTCCATCGACCCGGCGCCCGCCGACTTCGTCTCGGTGTCCGACGCGCAGTACGAGCTGACCACCGCGATCCGCGAGTCCGCCAGCGCGCTGTCCGCCGCCGACGTGGCCGGCTGGATCGACGACATCGCCGACACCCTGCACGACGCACGCCACGCCGGCGAACGTCTCAACCTGCCGCCGGACTTTCCGCCGCGCGCGATCGCGTTGCTGGCGCAGGCCGAGCGGTTGCAAGCCGTCCTCGACCTGGCGTTCACCGACCCGACCGGTGGCGCGATCGACCGCACCGGCATCGCCGCGCGAGCGGCCGCGCTCGCACCGTTGGCGGTCGCGGTGCGGCGTGCCCGGGTCGCCGGCTACAACGCCGGCGCGCGCGAGTAGGACGTAACGCGCGCGAAACCGTTCCGACTCCGCGATGCGGCACGCTGTGCCGGGATGACGGTCACCAGGATCGACGGCGCTCGGCGCGTGCCCGTGGTGCGTGTCGAATCGCGCGTCGTCCACGGCTACCGGCGGGTGTACCGGATCGCCGGGAGCGGTCCGCCGCTGCTTCTGATCCACGGCATCGGCGACAGCTCGGCCACCTGGCGCACCGTGCTGCCCATCCTGGCGCGTAAGCACCTCGTCATCGCGCCGGATCTGCTCGGCCACGGGACGTCGGCCAAACCGCGCGCCGACTACTCGGTGGCGGCGTACGCGAACGGGATGCGCGATCTGCTCGGCGTGCTCGGCATCGACCGGGTAACGCTCGTCGGTCACTCGCTCGGCGGCGGCGTGGCGATGCAGTTCGCGTACCAGTTCCCGGAGAAGACCGAGCGGATGGTGCTCGTCGCGACCGGCGGCGCGGGCCGCGGGGTGTCCCCGTTGCTGCGTGCCGCGACGCTGCCGCTCGCGTCGGCGGTGCTCGCCGGTGTCCGGTTGCCCGGCGCCCGGCTCGCAGTTGCGGGCGCCGTCGGTCTGCTGGAACGTCTCGACACCGGGCTGGGTCTGGACGCCGCGGATCTGCGGCGGGTGGTCGACGCGCTGCCCGACGCGCACTCCCGCGCCGCGTTCATCCGGACGTTGCGCGCGGTGGTCGACTGGCGCGGGCAGGTCGTGACGATGCTCGACCGCTGCTATCTCGCGCGCGGGATGCCGACGATGCTGATCTGGGGCTCGCGGGACAGCGTGCTGCCGGTCGGGCACGCCTACCGGCGCGCGGCCGCGATGCCCGGCAGCCGGCTGGAGATCTTCGACGGCGCGGGCCACTTTCCGTTTCGGACCGACCCGCTGCGCTTCGTCGCCCTGCTCGAGGAGTTCTTCGCCGCCACGTCGCCCGCCGAGTGGGGCGTCGAGGAATGGCGGGAACTGCTGCGGCAGGGCCGGCCAGGAGCCGTTGCCTACAGCGAGTCCGCCGACTACCAAGCCGAGCTGCGGGCCGCGAGCGAGCGCTCCGCGACCTAGCGTCTAACCTGCCGCCATGAGTGTTCTCAATGCGGCGGCGCATGAGGTCATCGCCGGCGGACGCCTCGCACACCTCGTGACGATCAACTCCGACGGCAGCGCGCAGGTCAGCGTCGTCTGGGTCGGATTCGACGGGGACGAGATCGTCAGCGGGCATCTGGGCGACCGGCAGAAGCTACGCAACGCGCGCCGCGACCCGCGGGTCGTGCTCTCGTTGGAGAGCGGGGTGGTGAACGAATTCGGCCTCGCCGAGTATCTGGTCATCCGCGGGCATGCACGCGTCACCGAAGGCGGCGCGGCGGAGTTGTTGCAACGGCTGGCGCATGTCCACCTCGGTCCTGACGTCACGTTCCCGCCGCCGGGCGAGCACCCGCCCGGGTTCGTCCTGCGCATCACTCCGGAGAAGGTGAGCGGCGTCGGTCCGTGGGGTGATTGACGTTTCCGTACTGGTCTGAAGAGCGAAGAGCGCAGCGACGAGGAGTTGGTCCTAGGGCCGGCTACCACGCTCGGCTGGTGGTTCCTGCGGGGTCAGCTAGCACACTCGGCTGACAATTCCAGCGGTCTTGCGGTTCTTCTTGTGGACGGTCGATTGTTGTCCACGGATCGCGGAATATTCGCTCGACGGTGTCGGACGTCTTGTCTATAATCAGACGTATGAGTGCAGTGTTGCAGCACGTCGACCCCGCGGTGGCGCTGTCGCGCGCGCACGCGGTCGTGGACGAGCTGCGGGGCCTCGACCTCACCGGGTTGGGCGAGGAGGAGTTGCTCGCGTACTGGCGTGAGCTGGAACGGCTGCGGCGGCGGTTGCCGACCCTGGATCACGCGCTGATCCTGGAAGCCGACGGCCGCGGGCTGCCCGACACGCACCACGTGCGCGGGATGGGGCAGCTGCTGCGCGGCCTGCTCCGCCTCGACCCGCACGAAGCCGCCGGCCGGGTGCGGGCCGCCGAGGCGGGCGGGGCGCGGCGGGCGATGACCGGACAAGCCCTGCCGGCGATCTACCCGGCGGTCGCGGCGGCGCAAGCCGAGGGTGTGATTTCCGAGCGGCACGCGCGGGTCGTGGTGGACACGATCGAGAAACTGCCCGACGAGGTGCAAGCCGAGCACGGCGAGCAGGCCGAGACCGACCTCGTGGAGTTCGCGGCCCGCTTCGACCCGGTCCAGCTGGGCAAGCTGGCGCTGCGCATCAGTGCCTACCTCGACCCGGACGGCCGGCTCGAAGACGTCGACTACCGCGAGAAGCACCGCGAGCTCACCACCCGAGCCCGCCCCGACGGCTCCGGCACCCTCACCGGCGAACTCACCGCCGAAGCCATGGAGTACCTGCTGCTGCACTTCGACGCCCTCGCCGCACCCCAACCCGAAGTCGACGGAGTCAAAGACCCCCGCACCGCCGGGCAACGCCGCCACGACGCCCTCCTCGAAGCCCTCAAACTCAACCTGCGCGCCCAACAACTGCCCAGCGTGGCCGGGGTCACCGCCACCATCGTCATGACCATGACCACGGAGCAGTACCAAACCGGCACCGGCCTCGCGCGCACCGCCCACGACGCCCTGATCCCCGCCAGCGAAGCATTCCGCTGGGCCGGCGGCGACTACCGCCTCATGAACGTCGTCATCGACAAGACCAAAGGCGTCACCGCCTACAGCAGCATCCAACGCCTGTTCACCGAACAACAACGCCTGGCCATGATCGCGGCCGACGGCCCCGGCTGCACCTTCCCCAACTGCCCCACCCCGATCCACTGGTGCCAGATCGACCACACCACCGACTACGCCGACGGCGGACCCACCAGCATCACCCACGGCGTGCCCGCCTGCCGCCACCACAACAACGACGCCAAGAAACAAGGCTGGAAATCCACCCGCATCAACGGCAGAGCCGCCTGGATCCCCCCACCCTGGATCGATACGGCGCAAAAACCCCGATACAACCTGCTCCACAACACCGAACCGCCACCCTGACGGAGCCGGAGAAAGGTCACGGTCGGAGAGCGGCCGCCAGATCGTCGCGCACTGACGCGAACCAGGTAACTCGACGCTGGATGACCTCGCCGACGCCCTCGTCCCACATCCGCGCCCAGCCGCCGCCGAGATTCTCCGCGGACCACCGCATGATCGCGTACGAGCCGGCGAACCGAAGCTCTGCGGCATGCAGGAACGAAGCCGCCGAAACGACGTCCCGGCCGTACCCGTCGAGCATCAGCCGCAGCCGTGCGGCCACATCGATCGACGCATACCCGGGCGCCCGATCGACCGGGGCGCACATCGGCACCCAATGCATCGCCGTATTGGCGAGGTCGACCGAGCGAGTCGTCCAGTCGCTCAGGTCGAAGTCGATCAGCCCGTAGGCCACCCGGTCGCGGAAGACGGTGTTCTGCGGCGTGACGTCCCGTTGCGCGAAGATCCGCGGCTCGCCCTCGGGGAACAGCGGCTGCGGTCGGCCCGGATCAACGGGGCGCGGCGCCCCCACGTACCCCTCGCCCGCGTCGTGTAGCCGGCGCACGAGGCGCGCCACGCCCGGCAGCACGTCGTCCGCAGCGGCCCACGGCTCGACCGGCGCTCCGGGCACGTCCCCGTCGAGGAAGGTGAGAACGTCTCGACCCTGAGCATCTACGCCCAAGTAGCGCGGCGAACCGGCGAAGCCGACCGCCTCGAGGTGGCGAAGGTAGGCCGCGACGCGCTCACTCGACTTCTGTCGCGGCCGCCGCACCGTGTCGCCGATCCGCACGACGCCGACCGTCACGTCACCGGCCGGCAGCTCGATCTCCGGACCGTCCGGAAAGTTCACGAGGGCGACCCGGCGCCCCGACGTGGGGCCGGGCAGCAACCCATTGGGCAGTCGAACCCCGACAGGCCCAGCGAGCCGAGCGCGCGCGGTGCGGCTCCGGACAGCTGCTCCTCGACCAACTCGCGGATCGCCGCGATGAACGCCGGGTGCGTGCCGACCGTAGCCGAGCGGGCGTACTGCATCCCGAGTGCGGCGGCAGTGGCCCGGGCGTCATGGTCGAGGTCCCAGCGCACCTCGATGTGGTCGGACACGAAGCCGCTCGGCGTCACCACCACCGCGCCGATCCCACGCGCCGCGAGGTCCTCCAGGTGATCCTTGATGTCCGGCTCGAGCCACGCCACCAGCGGCGGACCCGACCGGGACTGCCACACGAGGTCGAAGTCCGCGCCCGTGCCGCGCACGGCGTCGGCGACGAGGCGGGCCGTCTCCCGTTGCTGTGCGAGGTACAGCCCGTTGGCCTCCGGGCCCGACACGTCGTTCATCGACACCGGGATGGAGTGCGCGGTGAACACCAGCCGCGCGGTGTCGCGGGACGCGGGCGGTAAGGAGGCGAGGGCGACCCGCACGGCGTCGGCCTGGCCCGCGATGAACCCCGGGTGGTCGTAGAAATGCCGCAACTTGACCAGCTCGGGCGAGCCCTCGCCCGCCACCCGGCGCGCTTGCTCGAGATCCTCGCGGTACTGCCGGCACGACGAGTATGACGCGGTGGCGCTGGTGGCGAACACGAGTGCCCGGCGCACGCCGTCGTCGCGCATGTGGCGGACGGCATCGGCGACGTACGGCTTCCAGTTCCGGTTCCCCCAGTAGACCGGCAGCTCGATGCCGTGCGCGCTGAGCTCGGCGCGCAGTGCCGCGATCAGCGTGCGGTTCTGCTCGTTGATCGGGCGAGACGCCGCGGAAGTGCCGGTAGTGCTCGGCCACCTCGACGAGCCGCTCATCCGGGACGCCCCGGCCATGCGTGACGTTGCGCAGGAACGGCATGACGTCGTCGAGCCCCTCCGGACCACCGAACGACAGCACCAGCAGAGCGTGGTAATCGGTCACTCAGACACCCATGGCGTGGAATCCGCCATCGACGTGGATCAGCTCGCCGGTGGTGGCCGGGAACCAGTCCGACAGCAGCGCCAGCGTGCTTCGTGCCACTGGCTCGGCGTCGGTGTTGTCCCAGCCCAGCGGGGCGCGCCCGTCCCACGCGTCCTCGAACCTCGCAAAGCCCGGAATGCTCTTCGCGGCCATGGTCCGAATCGGTCCCGCGGCGATCAGGTTGACCCGGATGCGTTTCGCGCCGAGCTCGCGGGCAAGGTAGCGCGACGTCGACTCCAGCCCGGCCTTGGCGACGCCCATCCAGTCGTAGGCCGGCCACGCCACGCGGGCGTCGAAGTCGAGCCCGACGATCGACCCGCCGGTCTCGGGGAAGAGCGGCAGCGCAGCCACGGCCAGCGCCTTGAGCGAGTAGGCCGAGACGTGGACCGCGGTGGCGACGTCCTCCCACGGGGCGTCGAGGAAGCCACCGCCGAGACAGGTTGGCGGCGCGAAGCCGATCGCGTGCACCACGCCGTCGATGCCGTCGACGTGCTCGCGCACCCGCTCGGCAAGGGTGTCGAGGTGCTCGGCGTTCGCGACGTCCAGCTCGATCACCGGGGGCCGCTCGGGAAGGCGCCCGGCCACTCGCTCGACCAGCGACATCCGGCCGAAGCCGGTCAACACCACCGTCGCGCCCTGCTGCTGGGCGAGCCGCGCGATCGAGTAGGCGATCGACGCATCGGTGATGACACCCGTGACGAGCAGCCGCTTACCGTCGAGCAGACCCATGCCCACGTCCTTTCTAGAGCCCCATGCCGATGCCGCCGTCGACGGCCAGCACGGCGCCGGTCACGTACGCCGCCGCGCCCGACGCGAGGTACAGCGCCGCGCCGGCGATCTCGTCGACCGTGCCGTACCGCTTGAGCGGGACGCCCGCGAGCACCTCCGCGCGTCGCGCGTCGGTCATGGTGGCCGTCATGTCGGTGTCGACGAACCCCGGCGCGATGACGTTCGCGGTGATCGACCGGCTGCCCAGCTCGCGCGCGATGGCGCGCGCCAGCCCGACCAGCCCCGCCTTGCTCGCCGCGTAGTTCGCCTGGCCGGGTGCTCCGACGAACGCCACCACCGAGGACACGAAGATCATCCTTCCGCTGCGGGCGCGCAGCATGCCAGGTGTCGCGCGCTTGGCGACCCGGTAGGCGCCGCTGAGGTTGGCGTCCACGACCCGCTCGAACGACTCCTCGCTCATCCGCATCAGCAGCGCGTCGTCGGCGATGCCGGCGTTCGAAACGAGGACCTGGACGGGGCCGAGCTCGGCCTCCACGGCGGTGTACGCCGCGTCGACCTGCTCGCCGGACGTCACGTCGCACTGCACGCCGAACAGCCCCTCCGGCGCGCCGCTGCCACGATGGGTGACGGCGACCCGGTCGCCGTTCGCCGCGAACGCCTGCGCGATCGCCAGGCCGATGCCACGATTGCCGCCGGTCACCAGCACGGTGCGTCCATCCACGTCCGACGACGCTAGCGGATCGCCGGGCAGGTTCCTTTGCGCAGGCGTTACCGGCGCGTACGGTCGGCCCGTGAGCGACGCCTGCGGAGCGAACCATCGGCACAGGCTTTGCCGATCAAACGAGCGAAGCGAGGCTTGATCGTGCGCGCGATCCAGATCACCGAGTTCGGCGGGCCCGAGACGCTTGTCGTGCGTGATCTCCCCGATCCGCAGCCCGCCCCAGGCGAAGCCGTCATGGACATTCTCGCCGCCGGCGTCAACTACGCGGACACCCACCAGACCGAGGACTCCTACCTCGCCAAGCAGTCACTGCCGTTGATCCCGGGCGGTGAGGTCGTGGTGCGCGACGAGGCGGGCCGGCGGCTGCTCGGGCTCGTGGGCTCGGGCGGCTACGCCCAGAAGATCGCCGCCGATCCGCGGCTGATGTTTCCGGTGCCCGACACCGTCACCGATGCGCAGGCGCTCACGACGCTGGTGCAGGGCGCGACCGCCTGGCACCTGCTGCGCACCAGCACGCACCTGCAGGCCGGCGAGACCGTCGTCGTGCACGCCGGCGCCGGCGGCGTGGGGACGATTGCCATCCAGCTCGCGAAGCGCTGGGGAGCGGGACGCGTCATCGCCACCGCGTCGAGCGAGGAGAAGCGCGCGCTCACCGTCGAACTCGGTGCGGACGTGGCGATCGACTCACGTGCTCCCGATATGAGAGCCGCGCTGCGCGAGGCCAACGAAGGGCGCGGCGTCGACATCGTGCTCGAGATGACGGGCGGCCCGGTGTTCGACCAGAGCCTCGCTGCGCTTGCCCCGCTCGGCCGCCTGGCGGTCTTCGGGATGGCCGGCCGCACACCGGCCACGCCGGTCGACCCGGGCGTGCTCATGCGCCGCAGCACGGCCGTCATCGGCTTCTGGCTGGTCCACGTCGCGCAGCGGCCCTACCTGCTCGCCGAGGCGGTCACCGATCTCATGGGGCTGATCGCCGACCGGTCGATCCGTCCCATCGTCGGCGACACGTATCCGCTCGAACACGCCGCGGACGCGCACCGCGCCCTGCTCAACCGCACCTCGGTCGGCAAGCTGGTCATCAACCCGCAGGTATGACTCTGCGGGTCAGATCAGCCGGCCGGCCCACAGCATCGCGGCGCCGCCGGCCGCGAGCAGGCACAGCAGGCCGGCCAGCATGAACCGCCAGCTGACGTCCCGGTGCACGGTCGTGTAGCCGATCTGCGAGCCGATGTCCTTGTACACCGAGCTGAGCTCCTGCTCGCTGTGTGCGGTGTGGAACGTCCCGCCGGTGGCCTGCGCGATCTGGTCCAGCGTCTGGTCGTCGGCGGGCACCTCTTGCGTGGTCCCGTTGATGGTGACCGTCCCGTTCTGGGTGCCGAATGCGATGGTCGATACCTGGACGTGGGCCTTCTGCGCGGCGGCAACCGCGGATTCGACCGAGCGCCCGACGGTGTTGGTGCCGTCGCTGAGCAACACGATCCGCGCCGGCGGCGCGGCGCCGTTCTTCGGCGTCGTCGACTTCGTGAAGACCTGGATCGCCTGCAGCGACGTGAAGATCGCCTCGCCGATCGCGGTCGACTGCTGCAGGTTCAGGCCGTTGATCGCCGCCCGGACCGACTTCCGGTCGCGGGTCGGCGGGACGAGCAGGTTGGCCTGGCCGCCGAACGACACCAGCCCGAGGTTGATGCGCGACGGAAGCAGGCCGACGAAGCTCTTGGCGGCCTCCTTTGCGGTCGCGATCCGCGACGGCAGGACGTCGGTGGCCTCCATCGACAGCGAGACGTCGATGTCGAGGATGACGGTGGCGTTCTCCTGCGGGACCTTGACGGCGGCGGCAGGACGGGCCACGCCGAGCGACAGGATGGTCAGCCCGACGATCAGCAGCGCGAACGTCAGGTGCCGCCGCCACCCCGGCCGGCGTGGGGCGACGCTGCCGAGCAGCTCGACGTTGCTGAACCGCGCGACGTAGTGCTTGCGCCGCACCTGCGCCGCGACGTACCCGCCGGCAAGCGCCGCGACGGCGAGCAGCAGGAGCAGGTAGCCGGGCGAGAAGAAGGAGTCGGGCATCATCGCACCCCGGTACCCACGGCGCCGACGACGAACTTGCGCCGGGCGATGACGAATCGGACGACGTCGCTGATCCAGTCCCGGTCGGTACGCAGCTGCAGCTGCGCCGCGCCCGAGTGCCGCAGGCCGGTCGCGATGCGTTCCCGCTGTCGCGTCGCAGCCGTCGCGTACTGCGCGCGCAACCGCCGGTCGGATGTCTGCACCTCGAGTTGACGTCCGGTTTCGGGGTCGACGAACGTGACCAGCCCGGCCGCGGGCAGCTCGAGCTCGCGCGGATCGAGCACCTCGATGCCGAGCAGCTGATGACGCTCGGACAGCCCGCGCAACGGCCGCTCCCAGGGCAGCGGCCCCGCCGTGTTCGTGCCGTCCAGGAAGTCGGAGACGACCGCGACCAGTCCCCGGCGGCGTTGCGGGCGGCGCAGCGACTCGAGCAGCCCGACGAGGTCCTTGCCACCCGCCGAGGCCGCGCGCGGGGTCATGGCGACGCGCCGCACCAGGTGCCGGGCGTGCGCGCGGCCGGCCCGCGCCGGCACGACGTAGCTGTCCTGACCGTTGCCGACCACCGCACCGACCCGGTTGCCGCCGCGCACCGTCAGGTGCACGACCGTCGTGATCGCCGCCAGCACCAGCTCGCGCTTCTCGGTGAGCCCGGTGCCGAAGTCCATGCTCGGCGAGAGGTCGACGACCAGCCAGGTTTCGAGCTCGCGATCGGCGACGGTCCGGCGGATGTGCGCGACGTTCGTGCGTGCGGTGACCGGCCAGTCCATCCGGCGGACATCGTCGCCTAGGACGTACTGTCGCGACTCGCCTGCCTCTGACCCCGGGCCCGGAACCAACCCCAGGTAGTTGCCCTGCAGCAGGCCGTCCAGCTTGTTGCGTACGGCGAGCTCCAGCCGGCGCAGCAGCGCATCGGCGCCGTCGAAGGTCAGCGCCGGGCCGTGGTCGGTGGGCAGCGGCGCCTCGCCCACGATCTGCGGTTTGGTCGGCTCGCTCACGCCGAGCGCTCGCCCCAGCTCGGACCCTGCTGCGGCGCCGCGTTGCCGAAGACGAGCGGCTGGCCGGCGCTCGGCGGCGCCATGTCGTGCGTGCCACCGGCACGCTGGCGGGGTGCGACCTGGGGCAGCGGGACTGCCTGCAGAACCCGGCGGATCGCGTGCCCGGCCGGAACGCCGTCGGCGACGGCGTCGTAGCTGAGGACGAGGCGATGGGCGAGGACGTCGATCGCGATGTCGAGGACGTCCTGCGGCAGGACGTAGTCGCGGCCGCGCAGCAGCGCCATCGCCGCGCCCCGCAGCGACGAGTCCGAGGCTGGCCCGCGGGCTGGCGCCGTAGGACACCCACTGCGCGACGTCCGGCAGGCTGTACTGCTGCGGGTTGCGGGTGGCCAGCACCAGGCGCACGACGTAGTCGACGATCGCGTGGTGGACGAACACCCGGCTCGACGCGGCCTGCAGGTGCTTCAGGTCAGCGGTGCTCAGCACGGCGTTGGCGGACCGGCGGGGCCACGCCCATCCGGTAGATGATCTCGCGCTCCTCGGACGCCGTCGGGTAGTCGACGGGGATCTTCATCAGGAAGCGGTCGCGCTGCGCCTCGGGCAGCGGGTAGACGCCCTCGGACTCGATCGGGTTCTGGGTGGCCAGCACGAGGAACGGGTTCGGCACGTCGTAGCGCCGGCCGCCGATCGTGACGTGCCGTTCGGCCATCACCTCGAGCAACGCGGACTGCACCTTGGCCGGCGCGCGGTTGATCTCGTCGGCCAGTACGAAGTTGGCCATGATCGGCCCGAGCTCGGTGTCGAAGGCCTCCGCCCCCGGGCGATAGATCCGGGTGCCGACGATGTCGGACGGCACGAGGTCGGGGGTGAATTGCAGGCGGGAGAACGTGCCGCTGACCGTGCGGGCGAGCGTCTCGACCGCGAGCGTCTTCGCCACGCCAGGCACGCCCTCGAGCAGGCAGTGCCCCTGCGCGAGCAGGCTGACGACCAGCCGCTCGACGAGGCGCTCCTGCCCGACGATCACCCGTTTGATCTCGAAGATCACCCGTTCGAGCGCGGACGCGTCGGCCGCCGGGGTCTGGACGTGCTCGGATTCGGCCACAGAATCTCCTCGGGTGCCGCGTCAGCTGAACCGGATCAACCGTACGTGACGAGCCTGTACGGTGCCTGGGTGTCGGATCAGGCTTTCCCGCCACGGTGCTCGGCGAAGGGCTGCCGCGCGCCCGCGACGACCGATCTCGGTTGGCGCAATCCACGCATCCACGACGCCGCGCGAGTGAAGCACTGGCTGGCCTGCGACGAGCACGCCGACCACCTCGCCGACTTCCTCGCCCGCCGCAATTTTCTCCTCTCGAGGGAGCGGCTCTAACCGCCTATTGCAGACATCGTCCGATCGGGCTGGACGAACGTTGCGGTGCCGATGCCGTGGCCGGCCTGCTTCTCGGCCACCGCGTCGATGATGATCGCGGCCAGCTCGTCGTCGGACGCGCCCGCGCGCAGCGGCCCGCGCAGGTCGGTCTCCGACCGCGCGAACAGGCAGGTTCGGATTTGGCCGTCCGCCGTCAGCCGCAGCCGGTCGCACTCGCGGCAGAACGGGCGGGTGACCGAGGCGATGACGCCAACGCGACCGACCTCGGTGGCCCAGCTCGCGCGGTCCGGCCCGTCCACCACGTCGAACTCCTCGGCGGGCGCGTTGGTCCGGGTCGCGTGCGGGACCACGACGTAGCCGGCGCGGGCGAGCAGTTCGAGGATCTCGTCGGCGGTCACCATCGCGTCGCGCGACCACGCGTGGTCGGCGTCGAGCGGCATGTGCTCGATGAAGCGCAGGATGAAGCCCTGCCGCAGCGCCCAGGCGAGCAACTCCGGCCCCTCGTCCAGGTTGCTCCCCCGCACCAGCACGGAGTTGATCTTGACGGGCGTCAGGCCGACCTCCGCGGCGGAGGCGACTCCGGCGAGCACGTCCGACAGCCGGTCACGCCGGGTCAGCTCGATGAAGCGCTCGCGATCGAGAGTGTCGACGGAGACGTTGATCCGGTCGAGCCCGGCGTCAGCGAGCTTGCGGGCGGAGCGTTCCAGCGTGACGCCGTTCGTCGTCAGCGAGATCTCCGGACGCGGCTCGAGCGCGGCCAGTCGCGCGACGACGTCGGGCAGTGTCGGGTGGACGAGCGGTTCGCCGCCGGTAAGCCGGACGGAACGCACCCCGAGCCGGATGAACAGGTCGGCGAGCTGAATGAACTCGTCGTCGTCGAGGCGCTGGGATTTCGACAACCACGGCAGCCCCTCGGCCGGCATGCAATAGGTGCACCGCAACGAGCACAGGTCGGTCAGCGAGATCCGCAGATCGGTGGCGACCCGGCCGAAGCGATCGCGCAGCACGCCACCCTCGCTGACCGCCGGGAGACCAGTCACGATCAAGCCTCGCTTCGCTCGGTTGATCGGCGAAGCCTGCACCCAATTGTTCGCTCGCTGCGCTCGCTCACGATCAAGCCTCGCTTCGCTCGGTTGATCGGCGAAGCCTGCACCCAATTGTTCGCTCGCTGCGCTCGCTCACCCAGCCGAGGCTACCCGGCAATCAGGTCAAAGGTCGCGTCGCGCCGTAATAACCCGACTCGACCTGATCCCATGGCGTCACCCGCACGACGTCACCGCTCTGTGGCGCCTGGACGACGTTGCCGTCGCCGATGTAGATCGCGACGTGGCTGATGGCACCGAACCCGCCGTTCCAGAACAGCAGGTCTCCGGGCCGGAAGTCCCCGGGACTCGGGTGGTAGGACCCGACGTAGTACTGACTGGCCGCAAAGTGTGCCCAGCCCTCGCCCCAGGCGTACATGACGAGCCCGGAGCAGTCGAATCCCACCGTGCCGCAGGGTGCGATCGGATCGGTGCATCCGCCGTTCGTAGGCCCGTACTGATTGCCGCCGGCCCAGATGTAGGGCTCGCCCAGCCAGCTCAGCGCCCGCTGCGCGGCCTGGCGGCCCTTCGCCGGCGTCCAACCGCCGCCGGACGGCGGGGGCGGCCCGGACGAGATGGGGTCCGACGACCCGCCGTCGCTGTGATGCCGATGCCGCGCCCGTGCCGCCGCCCGTGCCGCGGCCCGTGCCGCCGCGCGCGCTGCCGCAATTCGAGCTTGCTCGGCCTTCCACGCGCGCCTCGCAGCCAGGAAGCTCAGCCAAGCCCGATGGTTGTGTTCCGTGCGGACGAGCTGCGCCTGCGCTACGTCGAGCTCGCGCTGCTTGTCCGCCTTGTTCTGCTCGAGCGCGGCCTGCTGCTGCTGCTGCTGGACGAACGCGGCGTGTGCCGCATCCTTCTTCTCGGCGGCGTCAGCGGCCGCCTTCTTCTGCGTCTCGACGGCGAGCCGCGCCTTCGCGTCGGCGTTGGACTTCGCGACCGTGGCGCTCTGCAGCGCGCCGATCGCGTCCACCTGGTGCTGCTGCTGGTACTGCTCGAGTGCGGACTGCTCGAGCAATGCGCTCGGGTCGTTCGCCGTCAAGAGCGAGCCGGCCGTGCCGTCCACGTCGCCGCTCATGTACGCGGCCTGGGCGTACTGCACCAGGTCGGAGTGCGCGCCGACGACCCGCTGCTGGGCGCTCCGGACGTCGGCCTGCGCCCGGGTCGCGGCGGTCTTCGCGTCGGCCAACTTGGCGACCGCATTGGCATACTGCTGCTCGGCCAGCTCGACCTTGGCGTGCAGCTGATCCACCTGGATCTGGGCCTGCGCGATTTGGCCACTCAATTCCCCGACCTTGGTGGCCAGTGCCTGGCGGGCGTTCTGGGCCGCCTGCACATCGCTTTGGGTGACCTTGTGCTTCGGCGGCGTCGGCTTCGGCTTGGCAGCGGCGAGCCCGGGTGCGGCGACCAACAGGCTCACGGCCGTTGCGAGAACTGCTCCGGCGGCGACGGCCCGCCTTCCGAACGGGCGGCTGCCCGGCTTCCAGTGCACAGCAAGCCCTCCCTCTGGCTTGTCGGCTTTACCGGCGCAGAACACAGTGGACCCAGAGTGCCACGCAAACACCATCAGCGCCAGGCGCAACACCAGAAACAAGCGCACCAAAAGTCACACAAGCGACATCAGGACAGGGCGGCCCGCTCCCGCTCGTCCAGATCGTCCAGCGGCACGCCTTCTCGAGCGCCGCCCCGCCGGCCGGCGCGGCGTGCCTCCCGGCGGTTCAACGCGACGTGGACGGCGACGGCATACCCCACGCCCGCGACCAGGTCGAGGACGTAGTGCTCGCCGGTGTAGACGAGCGTGTACCCCATCGCCACGGGGTACAGGTAGAGCAGGTAGCGCCAGCGCGAGCGGATGCCACCGGCGATCATGATCGCGACCAGCGTCGCGAACGCGACGTGCAGGGACGGCATCGCGGCCACCGGGTTCGAGCCCTCGTTCTGCGCCCGCGCGAGCGTCGAGTCGAGGTTGCCGGCGTGCAACCAGATCCAGCCCCGCGCCGAGAGCCGCGCCACCGGCTCGGTCAGGCCGTCGCGGGCCGCCATCCACGGCGGCGCCTCGGGAAACAGGCAGTAGGTGATCAGTCCGGCGAGCGAGAGCAGCACCACCCGCGAGATGTAGCGCAGCCACAGCGCGCGAGCACGCAGCCACAGCAGCGCAGCGAGGATCGGCGTGGCGAGGAAGTGCGAGGTGTAGACGAGCGTGATGAGCGCGTCGTACCAATAGACGTGTGCGGGGTTGTAGAGGTGCTGTTGCAGCCAGCGCGTGGGCTCGGTGCCGCCGAACAGCCACTTCTCGGCGTCGAGGATGTCGGCTTCGTGCAACCGGATCCCGAGTGCGTCCGCCACGCCGCGCGTCCGGTCGTAGAGCAGCAGGACCGCGGTGAACGGCAGCCAGTCGATGACGACCTGCGCGGTGTCGCGCCAACTGCTCCCGATGCTGGTCAGCGCCAGCCCGACCATGATGATGATCGCGAGCGTGGTGCGGCCGGTGGGTACCCCATCGGTGGCGACGATCCACGCGAGCAGGGCGAAGTACACCGCGTACGCGCCCCACCGGACCCGGTGCCAGCCGAGCGCGTGGATCGGCCGCAGGACCGTGTCGTATGCGGCTGTCCGACGCGAGACCTTGGGCGATATGTCGTCGAGGGCGTCAGGTTCGCGACCGTGCCACGTCCGCTCGCCTTTCACGAGGGCGAGTTTACGGCCACCATGCTCGCAAGCCGCCCGTCTGCAGCGCCGGCAAGCCGTCCGGCTGGGTGGTATCTTGACGTCAAGAGATCTACCGCTTGCCGCGGACAACCCGACAGGAGCGTGCCGTGCCAGCACAGGGCAAGAACAGCTTCGGATCCCGCGCAAGCACATGCGCATCGGTGGCAGCAGCCTCGACTACTTCCGCCTCGACGCGGTCGACGGGGCGCAGCGGCTGCCGTTCGTCAGCCTCAAGGTGCTGCTCGAGAACCTGCTGCGCACCGAGGACGGCGAAGAACGTCACCGCCGACCAGATCCGGCGATCGGCGGCTGGGACGCCGACGCCGAGCCCGACACCGAGATCCAGTTCACCCCGGCCCGCGTCGTCATGCAGGACTTCACCGGCGTGCCGGCGGTCGTCGACCTCGCCACGATGCGCGAGGCGGTGGTGGACCTCGGCGGCGACGCCGGCGAAGATCAACCCGCTCGCGCCGGCCGAGCTGGTCATCGACCACTCGGTGATCGCCGACTGTTCGGCACGCCGGACGCGTTCGCGCGCAACGTCGAGCTCGAGTACGAGCGCAACCGGAGCGCTACCAGTTCCTGCGCTGGGGCCAGACCGCCTTCGACGAGTTCAAGGTCGTCCCGCCCGGCACCGGCATCGTGCACCAGGTCAACATCGAGTACCTCGCGCGCGTCGTGTTCGCAGCCGCGACGGCGGCTGCTCGCCTACCCGGACACGCTGGTCGGCACCGACTCGCACACCACGATGGTCAACGGCCTCGGCGTGCTCGGCTGGGGCGTCGGCGGCATCGAGGCCGAGGCGGCGATGCTCGGCCAGCCGGTCAGCATGCTCATCCCGCGGGTCGTCGGGTTCAAGCTCACGGCGAGCTGCCGGACGGCGCCACCGCCACGGACCTCGTGCTGACGATCACCGAGATGCTGCGCAAGCACGGCGTGGTCGGGCAAGTTCGTCGAGTTCTACGGCCCGGGCGTCGGCGCCGTCCCGCTGGCGAACCGCGCCACCATCGGCAACATGAGCCCGGAGTACGGCTCGACGTGCGCGATCTTCCCGATCGACGACGAGACGCTGCGCTACCTGCGCTTCACCGGCCGCGCGGACGAGCAGATCGCGCTCGTCGAGGCCTACGCCAAGGAGCAAGGGCCTCTGGCACGACCCGTCCGTCGAGCCGCGACTACTCCGAGACGCTCGAGCTCGACCTGTCGACCGTCGTGCCGTCGCTGGCCGGCCCGAAGCGGCCCCAGGACCGGGTGCCGCTCGAAGTCCGCCAAGCCGAGGTTCCGTGCCGCGCTCGGCGACGTACACCTCCTCCGTGCCAGGACGTCCGCACGACGAGGCGGACGACGAGTCGTTCCCGGCCTCGCGACGTCGCCCAGCTTCACGCGACGACCGCCACCGTGCCCTCGGCCGCCAACGGATCGGCGACGCGCGGCCGCACGTGCCACCCGGTCGTCGGTGACGCTCGCGGACGGCACCGACGGTCGGTCGACCACGGCGCGGTGGTCATCGCCGCGATCACGTCGTGCACGAACACGTCCAACCCGTCGGTGATGATCGGCGCGGCGCTGCTGGCGAAGAACGCGGTCGACAAGGGGCTGACCCGCAAGCCGTGGGTCAAGACGACGCTCGCGCCGGGGTCGAAGGTGGTCACCGACTACTACGACCGCGCCGGGCCTCACGCCGTACCTCGAGAAGCTCGGCTTCAACCTCGTCGGCTACGGCTGCACGACCTGCATCGGCAACTCCGGTCCGCTTCATCGAGGAGGTCAGCGCGGCGGTGAACGAAGCCGATCTCGCGGTCACCGCGGTGCTGTCGGGCAACCGCAACTTCGAGGGCCGCATCAACCCCGACGTGAAGATGAACTACCTGGCCTCGCCGCCGCTGGTGGTCGCCTACGCGCTCGCCGGGATCGATGGACGTCGACCTGATCACCGAGCCGCTCGGCACGGACGGCGACGGCAAGCCCGTCTACCTGCGCGACATCTGGCCGACGCGCCGCAGGAGATCCAGGAGACGATCGACTCGGCCATCGCCAGCCGAGATGTTCAGCAAGGACTACGCCGACGTCTTCGCCGGCGACGAGCAGTGGCAGGGCGCTGCCGACTCCCGAGGGCAACACGTTCGAGTGGGACGCCGAATCGACCTACGTCCGCAAGCCGCCGTACTTCGACGGCATGCGGCGCGAGCCCGCGCCGGTCACCGACATCGAGGGCGCGCGGGTGCTCGCTCAAGCTCGGCGACTCGGTGACCACCGACCACATCAGCCCGGCCGGCTCGATCAAGGCCGACTCCCCGGCCGGCCGGTACCTCTCCGAGCACGGCGTCGAGCGGCGGGACTTCAACTCCTACGGCTCGCGCCGCGGCAACCACGAGGTGATGATCCGCGGCACGTTCGCGAACATCCGGCTGCGCAACCAACTCGCGCCCGGGACCGAGGGCGGGTTCACGCGGGACTTCACCGCGGACGGCGACGTGACGACCGATCTACGACGCGTCGGTCGAACTACGCCGCCGCGGGCACGCCGCTCGTCGTGCTCGCCGGCAAGGAGTACGGCTCGGGCTCGTCGCGCGACTGGGCGGCGAAGGGCACCGCGCTGCTCGGCGTGCGCGCGGTGATCGCCGAGTCGTACGAGCGCATCCACCGCTCGAACCTGATCGGCATGGGCGTGCTGCCGCTGCAGTTCCCGGACGGCGCGAGCGCCGAGTCGCTGGGCCTGACCGGCGAGGAGACGTTCGACATCACCGGCATCGACGGCGCTCAACGACGGCCGACACGCCGCGCACGGTGACCGTCCGGCGCCGGGGAGACCGAGTTCGACGGCCCGTGGTGCGCATCGACACGCCCGGCGAGGCGGAGTACTACCGGCACGGCGGCATCATGCAGTACGTCCTGCGCTCCTTGCTCTGATTCGGTGTTCCCATCGTGGGGTCGCGCGACTACTCTCAGACTATTAGTTCGTGTAGTGAACAAATAACCTGAGGAGGCCGCGATGGCATCGGCGCCGACACGCGAGGACAAGTTCACCTTCGGGCTGTGGACGGTCGGTTGGCCGGCCCGTGACCCGTTCGGCGACGCGACCCGTCCCCCGCTCGACCCGGTCGAGTCGGTGCACCGGCTCGCCGAGCTCGGCGCGTACGGCGTCACGTTCCACGACGACGACCTCATCCCGTTCGGCTCGTCGGACAGCGAGCGGGACAAGCACATCGCGCGGTTCAAGGACGCCCTGGCCGACACCGGGCTCGTCGTGCCGATGGTGACGACGAACCTGTTCACCCATCCGGTGTTCAAGGACGGCGGGTTCACCAGCAACGACCGCGCGGTCCGCCGGTACGCGCTGCGCAAGGTGATGCGCAACCTCGACCTCGCGGCCGAGCTCGGCGCGCAGACCTACGTCTTCTGGGGCGGCCGGGAGGGCTCGGAGTCCGACGGCGCCAAGGACGTGCGCGCCGCGCTCGACCGCTACCGCGAAGGCATCGACCTGCTCGCGGCCTACGTCATCGAGCAGGGCTACGGCATCCGGTTCGCGATCGAGCCGAAGCCGAACGAGCCGCGCGGCGACATCCTGCTGCCCACCGTCGGCCACGCGCTCGCGTTCATCGCGCAGCTCGAGCACGCCGACATGGTCGGCGTGAACCCGGAGGTCGGGCACGAGCAGATGGCCGGGCTGAACTTCGCCGCCAGCATCGCCCAGGCACTGTGGGCCGGCAAGCTGTTCCACATCGACCTGAACGGCCAGCGCGGCATCAAGTTCGACCAGGATCTCGTCTTCGGGCACGGCGATCTGCTCAACGCGTTCTTCCTCGTGGACCTGCTCGAGAACGGCGCGCCCGGCGGCGGACCCAGCTACGACGGACCGCGGCACTTCGACTACAAGCCGGCCCGCACCGAGGACATCAACGGCGTCTGGGCGTCCGCGGCCGCCAACATGCGCACCTACCTCTTGCTGCGCGAACGGGCCGCGGCGTACCGCGCCGACCCCGAAGTACAGGAAGCGTTGGCCACGAGCGGCGTCGCCAGCCTGGCGGTGCCGACGCTCGGGCGCGGGTGAGACCGTCCACTCGCTGCTGGCCGACCGCAGCGCGTTCGAGGAGTTCGACCCGGACGTCGTCGGATCCCGCGGCTACGGTTTCGTCCGCCTCAACCAGCTGGCGGTCGAGCACCTGCTCGGCGCCCGCTGACAGCACTCGCTGACAGCACTCGCTGACAGCACTCGTCCACGACGCGCTCCGCTCGTCGCCGCGACCGACTCGTCCTCCCGTGTCCGGATCGGGACGGGTCCTTGGACATGTCTAGGTAACAACTGGGTCTCGTTTGCTGGTGAGAGTCGCCACTCAGCGATATGTTCGCGCACACAACATTCAACAGGGGCTTGTCCGAACAAATTCGGCACGATTGGGACAGGGCCCACCCAAGGCGGAAAGGCGTGACCTGCGCATGCGCAAGACCACTGTCTCGATCGCGGTACTCGGGGCTGCATTGCTCGCCGGCACCGCATGCAGCTCAAGCAAGAACAACAACACCGGAAACTCTTCCCCGGCCGGGGGGTCCTCGCCCGCCGGCACCACGTCCAGCTCGTCCAGTGCCGCACCCGGCGGGGTGGACGGCCAGGGCCAAAAGGTCGGCATCATCCTGCCGGACACCACGAGTTCGCCGCGCTGGGTGACCTCGGACCCCACGGCGCTCGCGGCCGCCTGCACCAAGTACAACCTCCAGTGCGACATCAAGAACGCCAACGGCGATCCGCAGAAGATGAAGTCGATCGCGAACCAGATGGAAGCAGCCGGCGTGAAGGTTCTCATGATCGTCGACCTCAACCAGTCCTCCGGTGCAGCCATCGAGCAGCAGGCGTCGAAGGCCGGCGTCATCCCGGTCGACTACGACCGCCTCACGCCGGGTGGTGGCGCGGCGCTCTACGTCTCGTTCGACAACGTCAAGGTCGGTGAGGTGCAGGGCACGACGCTCACCCAGTGCCCGCAGGTCAAGTCCGCGAAGTCGGTGAAGTACGTCGAGATCGACGGTGCGGCCAGCGACAACAACGCCGCGCTCTTCCACCAGGGCTACGACAAGGTGCTCAAGAACACGGCGGGCTGGACGAAGGTCGCCGAGCAGGACGGCAACTGGGACGCCCCGACCGCCGGTCGCCAGTTCAGCGCGATGCTCGGTGCCAACCCGGACATCAAGGCCGTCATGGTCGCCAACGACACGATGGCCGGCGCTGTGATCACCGACCTCAAGCGGCAGCACCTCAATGGCCAGGTCGCGGTTTCGGGGCAGGACGCCACCGCCGAGGGTTTGCAGCACATCCTCGACGGCGACCAGTGCTTCACGATCTACAAGCCGTCCGTCGGCGAGGCCGAGCCGGCCATCAAGGCGATCGCCCAGCTCGCGAACGGGCAGGTGCCCGACACGGGTGGCGTGACGATCACCGACCCGCAGACGAACAAGCCCGTACCGGCGATCCTGGCGACCCCGACCGCGATCACGATCGACAACGTGGCTGACCCGATCAACGACAACTACACGCCGAAGAACACCGTGTGCACGGGTAAGTACGCCGCCAAGTGCACCGCGGCGGGCGTCAACTAACAACAGACCAGGTGGCCGCCGCCTGCCTCGATGCGGCGGCGGCCACCTTCTGGGTTCCCTCATCCACGGAAGGCAAACGGCGTGGCGGACGAGCCGATCCTCGAACTGCGCGACATCAACAAGAGTTTCGGTCCGGTAGAGGTCCTGAAGAAGGTGACCTTCTCGGCGTATCCCGGAGTCGTCACCGCCCTCGTCGGCGACAACGGCGCCGGCAAATCGACACTCGTCAAATGCGTAAGCGGCACGTACACGATCGACTCGGGCGAGTACTTCTTCGAAGGCCGACAGGTGCACGTCCACGCGCCGCGCGACGCCGCCGCGCTCGGTATCGAGATCGTGTACCAGGATCTCGCCCTGTGCGACAACCTGGACATCGTCCAGAACATGTTCCTGGGCCGGGAGCGCAAGACCAAGTTTGTCCTTGACGACAGCAGTATGGAGCAGTCGGCGGAGGAAACGCTCGCGTCATTGTCTGTGCGCACCGTCAGCTCGGTCCGCCAGCGGGTCGCTAGCCTGTCCGGCGGCCAGCGGCAGACCGTCGCGATCGCGAAGGCCGTCCTCTGGAACTCGAAGGTCGTCATCCTCGACGAACCGACCGCCGCACTTGGCGTGGCGCAGACCGCGCAGGTCCTCGGACTGGTGCGCCGCCTTGCCGACCGCGGCCTCGCCGTCGTGCTGATCTCACACAACATGATCGAGGTGCTGGAGGTCGCCGACCAGATCGCCGTCCTCTATCTCGGCGAGATGGCCGCGCAGGTCCGGCGCGCAGACGTCAACCAACAAGACCTCGTCGAGCTCATCACCACGGGGCAGCGAGGCGGCAAGATACACGCCGCCACGACGACCAACGGGGCGACGTCGTGACCAGCCTGGCCAAGCAGCCCGCGCCTCCGTCGCCGGAATCACCTGAAGGCCCTGAGCCGGGCAAGCTCGCCCGGATCGTCGCCGGCATCGGTGAGTACCTGCGCCTCTACGTGCAGCGGGTTCGCGGCGGTGACATGGGTTCATTGCCGGCAGTCACCGGCCTCATCGCCCTCGTCATCCTCTTCTCGATCATCCAGGACACCTTCGCCACGTTGTACAACTTCGGCAACCTGCTCACCGAGGGTTCCGGGCCGATGCTGCTCGCGATGGGGCTCGTCTTCGTCCTACTGCTGGGCGAGATCGACCTGTCTGCGGGCTTCGCCGCCGGCGTGTGTGCCGCCGTCATGGCCCGATTGACCTCCGGGTACGGCGTGTCGTGGCCGATCAGCATCGGCGCGGCGATCCTCACGGGTGTCCTTATCGGTTTCGTCATCGGCTGGCTGCGCGCGAAGGTGCGCATCCCGTCCTTCGTCGTCACCCTCGCGTTCTTCCTCGCCTTCCAGGGCGTGATGCTCTACATCGTCAACAACGGGAAGGGCCAGCACGGTGACGTCCGGGTCAGCGACAAGGTGGCACTGGCGTTCGAGAACTCGCAGATGCCCGTCTGGCTGGGTTGGCTGCTGGGTGCCGCACTCGTGGCAGGCTACGCGTGGATCAAGGTGTCGGCACGAATTTCCCGGCTGCGCCAGGACCTGCGCGCCGAGCCGCTCGCCATCCTGATCGCCAAAGTGGTGGCCCTCGCGGTGGGCATCCTGCTCGCGGTCTACGCGCTGAGCAAGAACCGTGCGCTGCACACCAAGCCGGTGCTCGCCAACGTCAACGGCAAGCTGGTCTTCGTCAAACCGCCGGCCGTCGAAGGCATTCCCTGGGTCGTCCTGGTCATCGTCGGGTTCTTCGTGCTCTGGACCTTCGTGCTGTCCCGCACTGCATACGGCCGGCACGTGTACGCCGTCGGCGGCAACGAGGAAGCCGCGCGCCGCGCCGGCATCGCGGTCGACCGGGTCCGCGTCTCGGTCTTCGTCGTCTGCTCGGGGATGGCGGCCGTCGGCGGCATCATGATCGGCTCGAACGTCGCGTCCGTCAGCGTCGCGAACTACGGCGGCAACACCCTGCTGCTGGCCGTGGGCGCGGCCGTCATCGGTGGGACGAGCCTGTTCGGCGGCAAGGGCCGAATGGTGGACGCGCTGATCGGCGGCGCCGTCGTCGAGGTGATCCAGAACGGCATGGCGAACCTGGTGCAGGGCACCAACAGCTCGGCGGTGCAGTTCGTCATCACCGGTCTGGTCCTGCTCCTCGCCGCGGCGGTCGACGCCCTGTCGCGCCGGCGTGCGGGCGCGACCGGCCTCGCTTGACAGGCCGAAGAGCCAGCCCGATGTCCGCCCCTGCGGCTCGCCCGGATGCGATTCGACGGCACAACCTCGCGCTCGTGCTCGACCACATCCACCGCGACGGCGCGCTGACTCGAGCCGAGCTGACGCAGCGCCTCGCCGTCAGCCGCTCGACAATCGGCGCGCTGGTCGCCGACCTCATCGAGCTGGGTTTGGTCGACGAGATCGTGCCCAGCGGCGGCTCGGGCGTCGGTCGCCCGTCGCACGTCGTCGGCCCGCACGCCGCAGGGCCGTACGTCGTGGCAGTGGACATCGACGTCGTCCAGGTCGTCACAGCGGCGGTAGGCATCGGCGGGGACGTGCTGGCCCGCAACGTCGTGACCACCGGAGTCGAGGAGGTTCGAGATCCGGAGCACGTGGCCGGCATCGTCATCGAGTCGATCCGGCAGGTCCGCGAGGAGAGCGGACGCGTCCTCCCCCCGCTCGGTGTCGGGGTGAGCGTGCCGGGAACAGTCGACCGGTACGCCAGCCGGGTCGCCGTCGCGCCGAACCTCGAATGGCACGATGTCGCGTTCGGCGACATCCTGGCGCAGCGGCTCCCGAGCCGGATGACCGTGACGGTCGCCAATGACGCCGATCTGGCCGTGCTCGCCGAGCATCGTCGAGGCGGTGCCCGCGGTATCGACGACGTCGTGTTCCTGCTCGGCCGGGTCGGCGTCGGCGCGGGGATCATCGCCAACGGCCGCCCGCTGCGCGGGCACGACGGCTACGCCGGGGAGATCGGGCACAACGTCGTGGACGCGAACGGCCCGGCGTGTCACTGCGGCAAGCATGGTTGCGTGGAGACCTACATCGGCGAGGGCGCGCTGCTGCGGCTCGCCGGGCGCGCCCAGCCACCCACCAATGCGGCGACCGCCGCGGTGTTCGCCGACGCGCGAAACGGTGACGAGGTCGCGCTGCGGGCGGTCCGCGAGGTCGCCGAGTCGTTGGGCCGGGCCATCGCCAGTCTCGTCAACACGCTCAACCCGCAGCGCGTGGTGCTGGGCGGTTACCTCTCCGAACTGCTCGACATCGCGCGGCCGGAGGTCGAGCTCGCGCTCGGCGAGTACACGCTCGAAGCGCCGGGCCGCGACGTCCACCTCGTCCAGTCCTCGTTCGGCGCCGACTCGGCGCTGCTCGGTGCCGCCGAACTCGCGTTCGCCGCGCTGCTCGCCGATCCGCTGACCGTCGCGAGCGCCGTGCTCGCGTGACGCACGGTTCGACGCGTCAATCGACGCCGGCAGCCTGCCGCTCGAACTGGGTCCGGTACAGCTCGGCGTACACCCCGCCGGCGGCGAGCAGGCCGGCGTGCGACCCGGACTCGACGACCCGTCCCGCCTCGACCACGATCACGAGGTCGGCGTTGAGGATCGTGGACAGCCGATGCGCGATCACCAGCGACGTGCGTCCTTCGAGCGCGTTGGCAAGCGCGTCCTGGACCGCCGCCTCACTCTCGCTGTCGAGATGCGCGGTGGCCTCGTCGAGGATGACGATCTCCGGTTCCTTCAGGAGCAGCCGAGCGATCGCCAACCGCGCCTTCTCGCCGCCGGAGAGCCGGTAGCCGCGGTCACCGACCACCGTGTCCAGGCGATCCGGCAGGCTGCGCACCAGCTCGCCGATCTGGGCGGCGTCGACGGCCTGCCACAACTGGTCGTCCACAGCGTGCGGGGCGGCGTAGAGCAGGTTGGCGCGGATCGTGTCGTGGAACATGTGCGCCTCTTGGCTGACCACGCCGACCCGGTCGCGCAACGACTGCTGGGTGACCGTCCGGACGTCGCGACCGCCGACGAGCACGGCGCCGGACGTGACGTCGTAGATCCGCGGCACGAGCTGGCTGATCGTGGTCTTGCCGGCGCCGGACGGGCCGACCAGCGCGATCAGCTGGCCGGGCTCGGCACGGAACGACACGCCGTGCAGGACCTCGGGCGAGGTTCCGGAGTCGAGTACCGCGACGTCCTCGAGCGATGCGAGCGACACGTCGGCTGCGCTCGGGTAGGCGAAGCGGACCTCGGCGAACTCGATGCTGCGGGCGTCCTTTCCCAGCTCGACGGCGTCGGGCGCGTCGGTGATCATCGGTTCCAGGTCGAGCACCTCGAAGACCCGGTCGAAGCTGACGAGCGCGCTCATGACGTCGACGCGGGCGTTCGACAGCGCGGTGAGCGGGCCGTACAGCCGGCTCAGCAGCAGCGCCAGGGTGACGACCGTGCCGGCCGAGAGCTCCCCCTTGATCGCGAACCAGCCGCCCAGGCCGTACACGAGTGCCTGTGCGAGTGAGGCGACGAGGGTGAGCGAGACGAAGAACGCGCGGCCGTACATCGCGGACGTGACGCCGATGTCGCGCACCCGCGCGGCGCGGCCGCGGAACGACTCGTCCTCGGCCTGGGGGTGCCCGAACAGCTTCACCAGCAGCGCCCCGGCGACGTTGAACCGCTCGGTCATCGTGGCGTTCATCGACGCGTTGAGGTTGTACGACTCGCGGGTGATCTCCTGCAACCGCGCGCCGATGCGACGCGCCGGGATGACGAACAGCGGCAGCATCACGATCGAGATCAGCGTGATCTGCCAGGAAAGCGTCAGCATCACTGCTGTGGTGAGGACGAGGCTCACCGCGTTCGACACCAGCCCGGACAGCGTCGAGGTGAACGCCTGCTGGGCACCGAGGACGTCGTTGTTCAGCCGGCTGACGAGCGCGCCGGTCTGCGTCCGGGTGAAGAAGGCCAGCGGCATCCGCTGCACGTGGTCGAACACCGCGGTGCGCATGTCGTAGATCAGCCCCTCGCCGATGCGCGCGGAGTACCAGCGCTGCGCGAAGGACAGGCCCGCGTCAACGACGGCGAGACCGGCAATGACCAGGGCGATGTCGACGACGACGTGCGCCGCGCCGTTACGGGTGATCTGGTTGATCACCCGGCCGGCGAGCACCGGAGTGATCACCCCGATGAGCGCGTCGCCGATGATCAGCAGCAGGAAGACGGACAACTCGCGCCGGTACGGCCTGGCGAACTGGAACACGCGACGCCACGTGCCGGGCGGCAGCTGCTTGTCGACGACGTTCGAGTCGAGCCGGCCCATCGAGCGCATCGCCCGCATGGCGTTCATATGGTCCATGGACACTGGCTAACCTCCGTGCGCCCGAACGCCGACGCGCGCGAGGCTGTTCCATTGTCCGCTGACGGCGGACATCGTTGAGTGGCCGGTTAGGACCCGAGTGGGCCGTCCCAACGGCCCACTCGGGTCCGAACGGCCCACTCGATGGTCAGTCCTCGGCGTCGAGGCCGGCGATGGCGCGGAGGCGGCGGTACTGGGCGTCGCGCTCGGCGGCCTGCTGGTCGTCCTGGCTGCTCGCGTGCGCGCGCTGCAGGAGCGCCTTCGTCTCGGCCGCCGCGTCCCTATTGATCGCCAGCAACGCCGCCACCATCTCGTCGACGGCGGTGTCGAGCTCGTCGTTCGGCACGACACGCGAGGCGAGCCCGATGCGCAGCGCCTCATCGGCGGCGACGCGCCGGCCGGTCAGGCAGATGTCCACGGCACGCGAATAGCCGACGAGGTCGACGAGGCGCTTCGTGCCGCCGAGATCGGGGACGATGCCCAGTGCCGGCTCGGCCATCGTGAACTGGGCGTCCGCGGCGAGGATCCGCAGATCGGCGCCCAGGGCGAGCTGGAAGCCGCCGCCGATCGCGTGGCCCTGCACCGCGGCGATGCTGACGAGGTCGGGGCGCGAGCTCCAGTCGAAGGCCTGCTGCCACGCGGCGATCTGGGACGTCGCCTCCGCCTGCGGCCGATGCGGCAGCGTGCGAATGCCGCCGCTCGCCTCGGGACTGAACAGCGCGCGGTCGAGCCCGGCCGAGAACGCCCGGCCCTCGCCGCGCAGGACGACGACCCGCACCGTTGCGGGCAGCGTGCGCCGGACGCGGGCGAGCTCCGTCCACATCGCCGGTGCCTGGCAGTTGAGCCGCTCGGGCCGGTTCAGGGTGAGCGTCGCCAGCTCCGCACGAAGCTCGACCCGGAAACCAGCTTCCGGGTCGATCTCGAACGACGTCATGGACGCCAGGCTAGTGAGTCGGCTACTTGGCCTTTGCCTTGGCCTTGCCGGCGGTCGCCTTGCTGCGTGTCGCGCCGCCCCGCCCGCGCAACGTGGCGCCGGACTCGGACAGCACCCGGTGCACGAACCCGTACGACCGGCCGTGCGTGTCGGCGAGTTCGCGGATGCTCTTGCCCTTGTCGTAGGCCTTCTTCAGTTCGGCAGCCAGCTTGTTTCGGTCGGGCCCGGTGATGCGAGCGCCCTTCTTCAGAACGGCCATGGTTTCCCTCTCACGATGCCGACGAGTCCGGAGGCTCGGCGCGCGGACGTCTGTTGTCTTTAATCGATCTCCGCCGATTTGATAGCAGCACCCTGTGGGCCCCGCAAGATCGTTCCGACGCGCATACGTCGGGTGGGGTCAGGCTCGTGTCCAAACTCCCGTTACGTCCTCGATCACCCGGCTAATCCGTGCCAAGTTGCCGCCGTACCGTTTGTCACGCTTTGCCGGACTGTCAGGCGAGCGCGATCAGATCCGCGAGGTCCGGGCTCCAGCTGTCCTCGACGCCGTCGGGCAGCAGGATAACCTTCTCCGGGGCGAGCGCCTCGACCGCTCCCTCGTCGTGCGTCACGAGGACGATCGCGCCGGCGAAGGTGCGCAGGGCGTCGAGCACCTGCTGGCGGCTCACCGGGTCGAGGTTGTTCGTCGGCTCGTCGAGCAGCAGGACGTTCGCCGCGCTCGTCACGAGCATCGCGAGCGCGAGCCGGGTCTTCTCCCCGCCGGACAGCACGCCGGCCGGCTTGTCGACGTCGTCGCCGGAGAACAGGAACGCGCCGAGGATCTTGCGGAGTTCGGTGTCACTGAGATCCTGGCGCCCGACACTCGACGCGGACGTGCGCATGTTCTCGAGCACCGTCCGATCGTGGTCGAGCGTCTCGTGCTCCTGGGCGTAGTAGCCGAGCCGAAGACCGTGCCCGGGACGGACCTCGCCGGTGTCGGCCGGCTCGAGTCCGGACAGCAGCCGCAGCAGCGTGGTCTTCCCTGCGCCGTTCAGCCCGAGCACCACGACGCGCGCGCCGCGGTCGACGGCGAGGTCGACGTCGGTGAACACCTCGAGCGAGCCGTAGGACTTCGACAGTCCTTCGGCGCTGAGCGGCGTGCGACCGCAGGCGGCCGGCGCGGGGAACCGCAACCGGGCCACCTTGTCGTGGGCCCGGACCTCGGCGAGGCCGGCGGCGAGCGCGGCGGCGCGCCGATCCATCTGGTGCGCCGCGCGGGCCTTGGTCGCCTTGGCCCGCATCTTGTCCGCCTGGCTCCGGAGCGCCTCGATCTTGCGTTCCGCGTTGGCCCGCTCCCGGTGCCGGCGCCGCTCGTCGGTCTCGCGTTGCTGCAGGTAGGTCTTCCAGCCGACGTTGTAGACATCGAGGGCAGCGCGGTTGGCGTCGAGGTACCAGACCTTGTTCACGACGGCGTCGAGCAGCCCGACGTCGTGGCTGATGACCACCAGCCCGCCGGCGTGCTGCCGAAGGAAGTCGCGCAGCCAACCGATCGAGTCGGCGTCGAGGTGGTTGGTCGGCTCGTCGAGCAGCAGCGTCGTCGGTTCGGCGCCGGAATCGGCGAACAGGATCCGGGCGAGCTCGACCCGGCGCCGCTGCCCGCCGGACAGCGTGCCGAGTGGCTGCGTCAGGACCCGCTCGGGCAGGCCGAGGTTGGCGCAGATGCGCGCCGCTTCGCTCTCCGCCGCATACCCGCCCAGGGCGGCGAACCGCTCCTCGAGCGTGCCGTACCGGCCTAGCAGCGCGGTGTCGTGCGGCCGCTCGGCGAGCTGGACCTGCGCCTTGGCGATGTCGGTGACGAGCGCGTCGAGCCCGCGTGCGGACAGCACCCGGTCGCGGGCGAGGACGTCGAGGTCGCCGGTGCGCGGGTCCTGCGGCAGGTACCCCACCGGCCCGGACCGGTTCAGGCGTCCCGCGTGCGGCAGGGTTTCGCCGGCGAAGGTGCGCAGGCTGGTGGTCTTGCCCGCTCCGTTACGCCCGACGAGGCCGATCCGGTCACCCGGTTGGACGCGCAGCGTGGTGGGTTCGAGCAGGATGCGCGCGCCGGCACGCAGCTCGAGGTCTGTTGCGGTGATCATCGGTCAAGGACTCCTGGGAACGGACATGGCTGAGGCGTCGTAGCTCGCCATGTCACCTCTGAGTCCGGACCTCCACGCCTCTACGGTACCTGGCCGGGCAGCCGGAAAACGCCGTGCTCGTCGTCGGTGGTTCGTGATTGATTGGCACCGATGGACGAGCAGGTGGGCACCGGCGCCGGCACGGCGGCGGTGGCCGACGACGCGACACCGCCCGCCCCCGCAGGCGGCTGGGGCAGTTTCCTGGCCCGGCGCACCGGCGGGTTGCCCGCGCCGTTCTGGTGGTTGTGGCTGGGCACCCTCGTCAACCGCGCGGGCACGTTCATCGAGCCGTTCTTCGTGCTCTACCTCACCGGGCCGCGGCACGTCTCGATCCGAACGGCTGGCCTGATCCTGACGCTCTGGGGCGTCGGATCGCTGCTCTCGCAACCGCTGGGCGGCTACCTGACCGATCGCTTCGGGCGGCGCCCGACCCTCGCCGTCAGCCTCGCCGCCACCGCCGCTGCACTCGCCTCCCTGGGGCTGGCCCGCAACCTGGTCGTCATCGCCTTGCTCGGCTTCGTCGTGGGCACCGTCGGCGACATGTACCGCCCGGCGGCCACGGCGGCGATCGCCGACGTCGTCGAGGACGACAACCGCGAACGGGCGTACGCGCTGCAGTTCTGGGCGATCAACCTCGGCTTCTCCGTCGCATCCGTCGCCGCAGGCGTCCTGCTGCGATTCGGCTTCGGCACGTTGTTCGTGCTCGACGCGATCACCACGCTCGCCTTCGGCCTGCTGGCGCTGCGCTTCGTCCCGGAGACCCGGCCCCGCGTCGGGGAGCACCCGGCCCGCCTCGCCGACCCGCTCCGGGTGCTGCGCACCGATCGCCTGCTGCTCGCCGCGACCGCCATCATGCTTGTCTACGCGGTGCTGTACGGACAGGTCACGGTGGTGCTGCCGCTGGCGATCACGCACGGCGGGCTGTCGGCGTCGGTGTTCGGCTACGTGGTCGCGATCAACGGCGTGCTGATCGTCGTCCTGCAACCGCTCGCGATCGGCTGGCTGCAACACGCACCGCGCCGGCTCACCGTGCCGATCGGACTCGCGCTCGTGGGTGTGGGCCTGGGCGCGACGACGTTGTGCCGGTCGCCGTGGCAGTTCGCCCTCTCGGTCACCGTCTGGACGCTCGGCGAGATCGCCGTCAGCGGCTCGTTCCAGGCGACCATCGCCGCGCTGGCCCCGGAGCACATGCGCGGGCGGTACGCCGGCGCGCTCGGGCTGGCGTGGGGTGCGTCCGACCTGTTGGCCCCGGTGATCGGCACCTCGCTGTACGCGTTCTCCCCCGGACTCACCTCGGCCTGCTGCCTGGGCGCCGGGGCGGCCGCGGCCCTCGGCCAGTACCGGTTGCTCGGGGCCATCGGGCGGCGCACCGCGAGGGTGGACTCGGAGACCCGCGCTAGACGTTGAACCCCAAGGCCCGCAGCTGCTCGCGGCCCTCGTCGGTGATCTTGTCCGGGCCCCACGGCGGCATCCAGACCCAGTTGATCTTCACGTCGGTGGCCAGGGGCTTCGGGCCGCCGGTGAGCGCGGAGTTCGCCTGGTCCTCGATGACGTCGGTGAGCGGGCAGGCCGCCGAGGTGAGCGTCATGTCGATCGTGATGACGTTGCCGGCCTCGCCCGCATCGACGCGGACCTCGTACACGAGGCCGAGGTCGACGACGTTGATGCCGAGTTCCGGGTCGACGACGTCGCGCATCGCCTCGTCGATCTCGTCGCGAGTCGGAACCGTGGTCGCTTGTCATGACTCGTTCTTCCCTTCCGCGTCGGCACACCGCGCTCTTCATCGCCATCCAGCCCAGCAGCGCGCACTTGACGCGAGCCGGGTACTTGGAGACGCCTTCGAACGCGACAGCGTCGTCCAGCTCGTCTTCGTCGGCCTCGGTCAGCTCGGCCTCTCCCCGGGACTGCATGAGTTCCAGGAACTTGCGCTGCAGGGTCATCGCATCGGCGATCGGCTTGCCGATCACGAGGTCGCTCATGACCGACGTCGACGCCTGGCTGATCGAGCAGCCCTCGCCTTCCCAGCCGAGGTCGGTGATCGCGCCGTCGGTGATGCGCACCCGCAGCGTGACCTCGTCGCCGCAGGTGGGGTTCACGTGGTGCACCTCGGCGTCGAACGCCTCGGGCAGCCCGCGGTGCTGCGGGTGCTTGTAGTGATCGAGAATGATCTCGCGGTACATGCTCTCCATCGGCAATGTCATCGGGCGACTGTCCCATCGCTCTTCGCGCAGGCGCTCATCGACTCGCTCGCTCCGCTCCTCGCTCGCTGCGCTCGCTACGATGCTCACTCACTCGAACAGCTCCTTCACCCTCTGAACGCCGGCGACCAGGGCGTCGATTTCCTCGATGGTCGTGTAGATGCCGAAGCTGGCCCGCGTTGTCGCCGGGATGCCGTAGCGCACGCAGACCGGGCGGGCGCAATGGTGGCCGGCGCGCACCGCGATGCCCTGCTCGTCGAGCAGCTGCGCCACGTCGTGCGGGTGGATGCCCTTCATCGTGAACGAGATCGCTGCGCCGCGGTCGACAGTGTCGGACGGGCCGATGATCCCCAGGCCGTCGACGCCGGCGAGCCCGGCAAGCGCGTGCGCGACGAGCCCGCGCTCATGGGCCGCGATCTCGTCCATGCCGATCGCGGAGACGTAGTCGACGGCCGCGCCGAGCCCGACGGCCTCGCCGATCATCGGCGTGCCCGCCTCGAAGCGGTGCGGCGGTGCCGCATAGGTCGTGCCGGTCATGTCGACGGTCTCGATCATTTCGCCACCGCCGAGGAACGGCGGCAACGCCGCGAGCAGGTCGTAGCGGCCCCACAACACGCCGACGCCGGTCGGGCCGTAGAGCTTGTGGCCGGTGAAAGCCACGAAGTCGGCGCCGAGCGCCTGCACGTCGAGCGGCAGGTGCGGCGCGGACTGCGAAGCATCGATGACGGTCAGTGCGCCGACCGCCTTCGCGCGCGCGACGAGCCGCGGTACCGGGTTGATCGTGCCGAGTGCGTTGGACTGGTGCACGAACGCGACGACCTTCGTCCGCTCGGTGATGATCTCGTCGATCGCCGACTCGACGAGGCGGCCGGCGTCGTCGATCGGCAACCAGCGGAACGTGGCGCCGGTGCGCTGGCACAGCAGCTGCCACGGGACGATGTTGCTGTGGTGCTCCATCTCGGTGACCACGATCTCGTCCCCGGGCCCGATCCGGAACCGGTCGGCGCCGGGGAACGTGGTGGCGTTCGAGATGGAGTAGGCGACGAGGTTGAGACCCTCGGACGAGTTCTTGGTGAAGACGATCTCGTCGCGGTTCGGGGCGTTGACGAAGGCCGCAACCTTGTCGCGAGCCAGCTCGAACGCCGCCGTGGCCTCGGACCCGAGGGTGTGCACGGCGCGCGCGACGTTCGCGTTGTGCCGCGCGAAGAACTCGGTGAGCGTGTCGAGCACGACCTGCGGCTTCTGCGACGTGTTGGCGCTGTCGAGATACACGAGCGGAACCCCGTGCACCTCGCGCGCCAGGATCGGGAAGTCCTTGCGGACCGCCTCGACGTCAAACGTCATCGTCACGCACTCGCCGGTTCGGCTACGCCACCGATACTTGCCGGTTCGGCTACGCCGAAACGCGCGTAGCCGTCGGCCTCGAGCTTGTCGGCGAGATCCGGACCGCCCGACTCGACGATCCGGCCGTCGAAGAAGACGTGCACCTGGTCGGCGTCGATGTAGCGCAGGATGCGGGTGTAGTGCGTGATGAGCAGCGTGCCGATGCCGGTCGCCCGAACCTTGTTGACGCCTTCGCTGACGACGCGCAGCGCGTCGACGTCCAGGCCGGAGTCGGTCTCGTCGAGGATCGCGATCTTGGGCTTGAGCAGCTCGAGTTGCAGGATCTCGTGGCGCTTCTTCTCGCCACCGGAGAAGCCCTCGTTCACGCTGCGCTCGGCGAAGGCCTTGTCGACACCGAGCTCGGCCATGGCGGTGTTGACCTCCTTGGCCCAGGTGCGCAGCTTCGGCGCCTCGCCGCGGACCGCGGTGGCCGCGGTGCGCAGGAAGTTGGACACCGACACGCCGGGCACCTCGACCGGGTACTGCATCGCGAGGAACAGCCCCGCCCGGGCCCGCTCGTCGACGGTCATCGCCAGCACGTCCGCGCCGTCGAGCGTCACGGAGCCACTCGTCACGGTGTACTTCGGGTGCCCGGCGATGGAGTAGGCGAGCGTGGACTTGCCCGAGCCGTTCGGGCCCATGATCGCGTGCGTCTCGCCGGAGCGCACGGTGAGGTCGACGCCCTTGAGGATCTCGGTGGTGTCGTCGTCGCCGCCGACCGAGACGTGCAGATCGCGGATCTCGAGGGTTGTCATTCAGCGTTCTCGCTATCTGTGTCGACATCAGGGGTGTAACCGAGGCGCGTCTCGATCGCGGCCATGATCTGCCGCTGCAGATCGGGGATGCCGATCCGGTTGATGACATCGGCGAAGAAGCCGCGCACCACGAGCCGGCGCGCCTCCTCCTCCGGGATGCCACGGGACTGCAGGTAGAACAGCTGCAGGTCGTCGAAGCGGCCCGTGGCGCTGGCGTGCCCGGCACCGGCGATGTTGCCCGTCTCGATCTCCAGGTTCGGCACCGAGTCGGCACGCGCGCCGTCGGACAGCAGCAGGTTGCGGTTCATCTCGTAGGTGTCCGTGCCGGCGGCGTTCGGCCGGATCCGGACGTCGCCGATCCACACCGTGCGTGCCGAGGTACCCAACAGCGCGTTCTTGTACAGCACGTTGGACGTGCAGTTCGGCTGCGTGTGGTCGATGAACAGCCGGCTCTCGAAGTGCTGGCCCGCGCCCGCGAAGCCGATGCCGAGCAGCTCGGCGTGCCCGCCCGGCCCGGCGAAGCGCACGGTCGGGACGATGCGCAGCACCGAGCCGCCGAGCATGACGTTCACGTGCCGGTACGTGGCGTCCCGGCCGAGCAGCGCGGCGTAGGACGACAGCTGGATCGAGCCCTCGTCGGCGGAGTTGACGGCGACGACCGACAGCGTGGCGCCGTCGCCGATCACCAGCTCGATGTTGGCGGCGACCTGGATCAGCCCGCGGTGATCGATCACGAGCGTGGCCTTGGCGTTGGCGCCGACCTCCACGACGTGGTGGGTGTACGACCGGCCGCTGATGCCCTTGCGGTAGAGCACGATCGGCTCGTCGAGTTCGGCGTCCGCATCGACACGCACGTGCAGGCCGCGCGGCGCGTGGGCCATCGCGAGTGCGCTGACCCGGTCGGCCGGCGTGAGCGCCGTGCCGAACGCGGCCAGTGACGTCGGATCGACGACCTCGACGTGCACGCCGTCAGGGACGCTCTGGTCACCCTCGATCACGCCGTCGGGCTCGAAGGTGGCGAAGAACTCGCGGATCTTGCCGAGCGGCGAGAACCGCCAGTCCTCCTGCGAGGTGTTCGGATCCGGGAAGTCGTCCGGATCGTGCGACGTGAAGCGCTCCGCCGGCGAGCCGGTGGGCTTGAGTAAGGCTGTCACTTAGCCGACGGCCCCTTCCATCTGCAGCTCGATGAGCCGGTTGAGCTCGAGCGCGTACTCCATCGGCAGCTCTCGTGCGATGGGCTCGACGAACCCGCGCACGATCATCGCCATGGCCTCGTCCTCGGACAAGCCGCGGCTCATCAGGTAGAACAGCTGGTCCTCGCTCACCTTGGACACGGTGGCCTCGTGGCCCATCGAGACGTCGTCCTCGCGGACGTCGACGTACGGGTAGGTGTCCGAGCGGCTGATCTCGTCGACGAGCAGTGCGTCGCATTTGACCGTCGACCGGCTGTGGTGCGCGCCCTTGTTGACCTGCACGAGGCCGCGGTAGGACGTGCGCCCGCCGCCGCGCGCGACCGACTTCGAGATGATCGTCGAGGAGGTGTGCGGCGCGAGGTGCAGCATCTTCGCCCCGGCGTCCTGGTGCTGGCCCTCGCCGGCGAACGCGATCGACAGCACCTCGCCCTTGGCGTGCTCGCCGGTCAGCCAGACGGCGGGGTACTTCATGGTGACCTTCGAGCCGATGTTGCCGTCGACCCACTCCATCGTGGCGCCGGCCTCGGCCTTGGCCCGCTTGGTGACCAGGTTGTAGACGTTGTTCGACCAGTTCTGGATCGTCGTGTACCGGCATCGCGCGCCCGGCTTGACGACGATCTCGACAACCGCCGAGTGCAGGGAATCGGAGCTGTAGATCGGCGCGGTGCAGCCCTCGACGTAGTGCACGTAGGCACCCTCGTCGACGATGATCAGCGTGCGCTCGAACTGGCCCATGTTCTCGGTGTTGATCCGGAAGTAGGCCTGCAGCGGGATCTCGACGTGCACGCCCTTGGGCACGTAGATGAACGAGCCGCCCGACCACACCGCGGTGTTCAGCGCGGAGAACTTGTTGTCACCGGACGGGATGACGGAGCCGAAGTACTCCTCGAAGAGCTCGGGGTATTCGCGCAGGCCGCTGTCGGTGTCGAGGAAGATGACGCCCTGCTTCTCGAGCTCCTCGTTGATCTTGTGATACACGACCTCGGACTCATACTGCGCGGCCACGCCGGACACCAGGCGCTGCTTCTCGGCCTCCGGGATGCCGAGCTTGTCGTAGGTGTTCTTGATGTCGGCCGGCAGGTCGTCCCAGGTCGCCGCCTGCTTCTCGGTGGATCGGACGAAGTACTTGATGTTGTCGAAGTCGATGCCCGAGAGGTCCGAGCCCCAGTTCGGCATCGGCTTCTTGTCGAAGATCGACAGCGCGCGCAGCCGGCGCTGCAGCATCCAGTCCGGCTCGCTCTTCTTCGACGAGATGTCGCGCACCACTGCCTCGGACAGGCCGCGCTGCGCGCTCGCGCCGGCGACGTCGGAATCGGACCAGCCGAAGCCGTAACGTCCGATCGAATCGATCTGCTCGTCCTGGGTGAGGACGCGCTCGGTGGTCGTCATTGGCTATTTCCTCCCGGGAGGGGTCGGAACGTGTGTCGTGCAGACACCGTCGCCGTGGGCGATGGTGGCCAGACGCTGGACGTAGGTGCCGAGCACGTCCGCGAATGCGCGTGTCTCGGCCTCGCACAGTTCGGGGAACTCGGCAGCGACGTGCGCCACCGGGCAGTGGTGCTGGCAGATCTGGATGCCGTGGACGCCTGCGTCGTCATCGCCGACGGCCTGGGTCGTCGAAGCGTAGCCGTGGTCGGACAGCGCGGCGGCCAGCGCGTTGGCGCGGGTGGCGAGCGGCGCGCCCGGATCGACCGCCGCGCGCAGCTTGATCGAGAGCGTCGCCGCCCGGTGCTCGGCGAAGGCGGTGACGGCGTCCTCGCCGCCGGTCTCGCGCAGGTAGCGCAGCGCGGTGTTGGCGAGGTCGTCGTAGGCGTGCGGAAAGGCGGCGCGGCCCTCGTCGGTGAGGGCGTAGGTGCGGGCCGGCCGGCCCCGGCCGCGGTGTAGCGACGGGCGCGGTTCGCGCTCGAGGAGCAGGCCGTCGCTCACCAGCGCGTCGAGGTGCCTGCGGATGGCGGCCGGCGAGAGTCCCAGCCGCTCCGCGAGGTCGGCGGCGTTCTGCGGGCCGCGCTCCAGGACGGCGCGGGCGACGGCGTCCCGTGTACGGTCAGCCGGGCGGTCGCAGGCACCCAGGGTGCCCGTCGCTGCGCCGGACTGGATTTTCACAACACCAGTATGACGTATTTCCGCAACCGGCGCCGGACCACCCCCGCGTTTCCCCGAAATCCGCGGGAAACCGCGAGGACGGTAGGTTTCCGCCGTGCTGTACCGGACGCTCGAGCTCACCTTAGCGCCGGCACTGCGGACGGTGTACAAACCGGTCATCACGGGTGCCGAGCACATTCCGGCCTCCGGTCCGGTGATCGTCGCCGCCAATCACCAGTCCTTCGCCGACGAGTTCTTCATCCCGCTCGGCGCCCGCCGCCAGGTGGTCTACTTCGCGAAGGCCGAGTACTTCAACGCGCCCGGCCTGCGCGGGAAGGCGATGGCCGCCTTCTTCCGAGGCTGCGGCCACGTTCCGGTCGAGCGCGGGGACACCCGGTCGGCGGCGGCGGTCATCGACATCGGCGTCGGCATCCTGCGCGAGGGGCGCGCGCTCGGCATATTTCCTGAGGGCACCCGCTCCCCCGACGGCCGCCTCTACAAGTTCCGCACCGGCGTTGCGCGCCTCGCGCTGCGCAGTGGCGCGCCGGTCGTCCCGGTGGGCGTCGTCGGCACCCGCGACGTGCAATCGCCCGACAGCCGGCGCTGGCACCGCGCGCCGGTCGCCGTCCACTTCGGCGCGCCGCTACGCTTCGGGCACCTGGCCGACCAGGAACGCAGCGCGCGCGTGCTGCGTGAGGTCACCGAGACGATCCGCACCGAGATCGAGCGGCTGTCCGGGCAGGAGTACGTCGACACGTTCGCCTCGAGCATGAAGCTCGCCGGGTAGCGCTGCGCTCGACGCCGCCGTCGCGACGTGGTTTTCGTCCGAGCGTCCAGGCCGGCATGCCTACCGAGGGCCGACCGGACTGCCCGCAAACTCGCGGGCACGAATGCCGGCCCGCTGGCGCCCGGTCGGGCGCGACGACCTGAGCAGCCGGTCACTCGGCGGCACACGTCGGGACGCGGGCACAGCGCTGATTCCTAGACTGAGCGGGTGCCCAGCCCGTCCGCAGCCGTCGAGGTCGTCGACCTCGTCAAGAGCTACGGCGTAAAGCGCGCGCTGGACGGGCTGTCGCTGGCCGTGCCCGGCGGCTCCGTGCTCGCGCTGCTCGGCCCGAACGGCGCCGGCAAGACCACGACGGTCGAGATCTGCGAGGGTTTCCGGCGTCCTGACTCGGGGCACGTCCGAGTCCTCGGCCTCGATCCGGCCTCGCCCGCGCTGCGGCCGCGGGTCGGCGTCATGTTGCAGGACGGGGTGGGCGGCTACACCGGCGCCACGGCGCTCGAGCTGCTGCAGCTGTTCGCCTCCTACGCGGCCCACCCGCAGCCCGCCGCCGACCTGCTCGACACCGTCGGCCTGTCGGGCGCGGCCGGGACCGCGGTCAAACGGCTCTCCGGCGGCCAGCAGCAGCGGTTGTCGCTCGCGCTCGCGCTGGTCGCCCGCCCGGAACTCGTGTTCCTCGACGAGCCGACGTCCGGGATGGATCCGCAAGCCCGCCGCGGCACGTGGGAGCTCGTGCGGGCGCTGCGTGACGACGGCGTGACGGTGGTGCTGACCACGCACTTCCTCGACGAGGCCGAGCAGCTCGCCGACACCGTCGTGGTCA
The DNA here is from genome assembly GCA_963797455.1 of uncultured Actinomycetota bacterium. GTDB lineage: Bacteria > Actinomycetota > Actinomycetes > Mycobacteriales > Jatrophihabitantaceae > Jatrophihabitans. The sequence continues at coordinate 53,554 of CAWCPK010000010.1, forward strand.
TCGACGCCGGCCGGGTGGTGGCGCACGGCAGCCCCGCCGAGCTGACCCGCTCCGGCGCCGAGGGGCAGCTGCGCTTCCGCGCGGTGCCCGCGCTGAACCTCGACTCGCTGCTCGCCAGCTTGCCGCGCGGCACGCTCGCGATCGAGAAGGAGCCCGGCCGCTACGTCGTCACCGGCGACGTCACGCCGGAACTGCTCGCCGAGCTCACCGCCTGGTGTGCGGCGCAGCACGCGCTGGTCGAGGAACTCGTCGTCGAACGCCGCACGCTCGAGGACGTCTTCCTCGATCTCACCGGACGGGAGCTTCGGACATGACGCTCGCCGCCGGCCGGTTCGCCCCTGCGCCGGGCGCGGCTTCGCGTTCGCGGATGCTCAGCGCGCAGACGGCGATGGAGTTCAAGTTGCTGCTGCGCAACGGCGAGCAGGTCGGCCTCACGCTGCTCATCCCGCTGCTGCTCGAGTTCTTCTTCAACCTGCCGTTGCTGTACTCGCTGGGCACGCCGCGGCGCATCGACTTCGTGGCGCCGAGCATCGTCACGCTCGCCGTCATGTCAGCCGCGTTCACCGGCCTCGCGATCGGCACCGGCTTCGAGCGCAAGTACGCCGTCCTCAAGCGGCTCGGCGCCACCGCGCTGCCGCGCACCGTGCTGATCGGCGGCAAGACGCTGTCGGTGCTGCTGCTCGAACTGGTCCAGCTGGCACTGATCTGCGGGTTCGCCTTCGTCCTCGGGTGGCACCCGCACGGCGACCCGCTGGTCGCGCTGCTGCTCGTCGTGCTGGGCACGGTCGCGTTCGGCGGCATCGGGCTGCTCGTGGCCGGGACGCTGCGCGCCGAGATCACCCTCGCCGCCGCCAACCTGATCTGGCTCGTCCTGCTGTTCGCCGGCGGCATCGCGGTTCCGCTGTCGAAGTACGGCGGCGCCGCCCGCGACATCCTGCAGTACCTCCCGTCGGCCGCATTGTCGGACGGGCTGCACGCGGTGCTCCAGAACGGGCACGGGCTGCCGCTGCGCGAGACGCTCACCCTGCTCGCGTGGGCGGCCGTCGCGGTGCCGGCCGCGGCCCGGTGGTTCCGATGGGAGTAGGCGTCGAGCCGGCCGTCGTGGTGCGGCCCCGGCGACTGACGGACTGGACGCGCTCGCCCGCGTGGCTGCGCCGCCTCGCGCTCACGTCCGTGGTCGTGAACGTCGGGATCGTCGTGACCGGTGGCGCGGTGCGGCTCACCGGCTCCGGCCTCGGCTGCCCGACCTGGCCGCGGTGCAGCGGCGCGCGCCTGGTGCCCAACGACAAGCTCGGCATCCACGGCGCCATCGAGTTCACCAACCGCACCCTGACCTTCGTCGTCGGCGTCACGATGCTGCTCACGCTCATCGTCGCGTGGCAGCAGCGGCGGCACGTCGGGCTCGCGCTGCTCGGCCTGCTGGGCATCCCGGCGCAAGCGGTGCTCGGCGGCATCGTCGTCCTGACCGAGCTCAACCCGTGGCTCGTCGCCGCCCACTTCCTGCTCTCGGCCGCGATCATCGCGGTGACGTTCCTGCTGTGGTGGCGGACCGCGGACCGCGCCGGCGTCGCCGTCCCACCGGCGGCCCGTGCGCTCGTCACCGTCCTCGTGGCGGTCGCGGCGCTGGTGCTCGTCGCGGGCACGGTCGTCACCGGGGCCGGTCCGCACGCCGGTGACCTGAAGGACGGCCGGGTCCATCGCATCGACCTGCCGATCGCCGGACTCGCCCAGCTGCACGCCGATTTCGTGATGGTGCTCGTCGGGCTGACCGTCGGGGTGCTCGCGCTGGCGTACGCGCTGCACCTGGTACCTCTGCAGCGCACCGCCGCGGTGCTGCTCGGCGTCGAACTCGCGCAGGGCGCGATCGGCTACACCCAGTACTTCCTGCACGTCCCGGCGTTGCTCGTCGGGTTCCACATGCTCGGCGCCTGCCTGGTGTGGCTCGCCGCGCTGTGGGCGCTGCTCACCGTCCGTGCAACGCCGCGACCGCAGGCATAGGTGCCAGCCACATGCACAGACTCATGAAGCTGTCGATGGCGGACTTCGCCGCCGAGCGGATCGAGGCGGCCGACGACGACGTCCACTTCCACGCGGCGATCGTCCGCGCCGCGCTCGACGACTACAGCAGCGTCGGCGACCGCGTACTCGACCCGTTCGCCGGGTTCGGCACGACGCTCGCGGTGTGCAAGCAGATGGGGCGCTCGGCCGTCGGGATCGAGCTGCTGCCCGAACGGGTCGCGGCGATCACCGACCGGGTCGGACCCGGGGTGCGGGTCATCCAGGGGGACGCGCGGCGCCTCGACGACCTCGACGTCGGGCCGGTCGACCTGTGCGTGACGTCGCCGCCGTACATGACCGCCGTCGAACATCCGTGGAATCCGCTCACCGGCTACGAGACCGAGGACGGCGACTACCGGACCTACCTCACCGAGCTGCGCGGCGTGTTCGGCGCGGTGACGCGGCTGTTGCGGGCCGGCGGGCACATCGTGGTCAACGCGGCGAACATCGACGTCCAAGGAGTCGTCACCCCGCTGGCCTGGGACGTGGCCGGGGTGCTCGGCTCGGTCCCCGGACTCGTCTTCCGCGGCGAGACGTATCTCGAGTGGGACGAGCCGCCCGAGTGGCTGCGCGGCGACTACTGCCTGGTGTTCCAGAAGGACGGGTGACGCCCGGCAACCGGGTTCAGAGCAGCTGACTGAGCGCGTAGATCGCCAGACCGGCGAGCGAGCCGACGACCGTCCCGTTGATCCGGATGAACTGCAGGTCGCGGCCGACCTGGAGCTCGAGGCGCCGGCTCGTCTCCTCGGTGTCCCAGCGCTGGACCGTCGTCGTGATGATGTCGGTCAGGTCGTCCGCGTAGTGCGTGATGACGTGCCCGGTCAGCCTGAGCAGCGCCTCGTCAACCTTCGCCGCCACGGCCGCATCGTCGCGCAGGACCTGACCGAGCCGGATCGTGAGCGACTCGGCCGAACGGCGCAGCTCGGACGTGGGGTCGTCCGCCTGGTCCAGTATCAGCGTCTTCACCGAGTCCCAGAGGTTGGCGAGGTACTCGCGGATGCGGGGGTGCTCGAGCAGCTGGTCACGGGCCGCTTCGACCTTGGCGATCTGCTCGGGGTCCGATCGCAGCCGCTCGGTGAGGTCGCGCAGCTGGGCGTCGAAGCCCTGCCGCAGCGGGTGTCCGTCGTCGTCGATCACCTCGGACAGGAATGCCTGCAGGACACCGAACCCCTTCGTGAACACCCGGTCGTCGACCCATTCCGGCACCCACTCGGGCGATTCCTGCCCGACCCATTTGCGGAACTCGCCGCGATTGTTCGCCATGAAGGTGCGCGCGCCGCGCAGGAACGTCGTCAACGCGGCTTGGTGCTGACCGGCGTCGCAGACCGCTTCGAGCAGCCGGGCGAGCAGCGGCGCGATGTCCAGCTGGCGCAGCCGCTTGTCGGCGAAGGCGGCGACCGAGTTGCGCAGCTCGTCGTCGCGGAGCACGCCGGCCAACCCGCCGACGGCGCTGCTCAACTCCTCGGCCAGGCGGCGCGCATGCGCCGGGTCGGCGAGCCACTCGCCCACCCGGTTCGGCACCCGCGCCGCCGCGACCCGCTCGCTGACGATCTCGGTGGTGAGGAAGTACTGCTGGACGAACCCGGCCAGGCTCTCGCCGATCTGGTCCTTCTTCGCGGGGATGACCGCGGTGTGCGGGATCGGCAACCGCAGCGGATGGCGGAACAGGGCGGTGACCGCGAACCAGTCGGCGAGCCCGCCCACCATGGACGCCTCGGCCCCGGCCTGCACGTAGCCCCACACGCCGGTGCTGTCGGTGAGCGCGCGGCACAGTGCGTAGCCGACCGCCGCAAGCAGGAGCAAGCCGCCGGCGATGGCCTTCATCCGGCGCAGCGCCCGCACCCGCTCGGCACCCATGGCCGGGAACTGACTGGCTGCCGCGGCGATGGTCACGCCAGCGCCGCGATCGCCGCGGCGAACGTGGCGGCCGGATCGCCGGTGCTGCGGCCGCCGTGCTGGAGGAACAGCGACGGTTCGGTGAGCTCGAGCTCGACGAGGACGGGCCCGTCCGCCGACGGCAGGAGGTCGACGCGGGCGTAGAGCTGCGCGCCGCCGAACCGGTCGCGCACGGCGCCGAGCACCGCGGCCCCGACGGCCAGCTCGGCCGGCTGGGGCGCGCGTGCCTCGATCCGTTCCTCGACGAACAGCTCCCAGCCGTGCACCGGGTGTGCAGTGCCCGCTGGGAGCATCGGACCCTTGCGGACCGCGTGGCTGAACCGGCCGTCGATGTAGATCAGCGCCGTCTCGCCCACGGTGTCCACCGCGTCCAGGTACGGCTGCACGAGCACGGTCCGCCCGGCCGCGTGCAGCTCGGCCGCGTGCCGGTGCGCCTGCGCGCTGCGCTCCGGTGTGAATCGGCCGACCCCACGTGAACCCGCGCCGACCGACGGCTTCACGACGAACTCGGCCGCACCGTCCGCGAACTGCGCCGCCTGACCGGGCTCGGCGAACGTAGTGGCGACCGTCGCAACCCCGGCCGCCGCGAGATCGCGCAGGTAGACCTTGTCGGTGTTCCACTCGACCACATCGGCGCTGTTCGCGACGCGCGGCACACGGGTGACCCACCGCAGATAGCCGTCGCGGTCGGCGGTGTAGTCCCAGGTCGAGCGCAGGACGACGAGACCGGCGGCCCAGTCGACGGCCGGGTCGGTCCAGGCGGCCCAGCGGGCCTCGACCCCGCAACGGGTCAGGGCCTCAAAGAGGACGTCGCCGTCCTCGTCACCGTCTGGTAAGGCGGCGCACGTCGCGAGCAGAACGGCGGCCATCCACCGATCCTATGAGCCCGCGATCAGCGGACGAAGGTGTCCACCGCGACAGCGACGAAGAGGAACGCCAGGTAGCTGTTCGAGAGGTGGAACAGCTGCATGGCGGACTTGGCGTTGCTGCCCGCGCGGGTGCCTGCCAGCAGGCGGTGCGCGGCCACGATGAACGCGGCGCCGGCCAGCACCGCGAGAACGCCGTACACCCAACCGGTCGCGAGCGGCCACAGCACGAGCGACACGAGAACGGTCACCCAGGCGTAGCCGACGATCTCGCGGGCGACCCGCAGCGGGGACGCGACGACGGGCAGCATCGGCACCTTGGCGCGCGCGTAGTCGTCTCGGTAGCGAATCGCGAGTGCCCAGAAGTGCGGCGGGGTCCAGAAGAAGATCACCGCGAACAGCACGACCGCCGGCCACGCGAGCGAACCGGTGACGGCCGACCAGCCGATCAGCGCCGGCATGCAGCCCGCGGCACCCCCCCACACGATGTTCTGGGCGGTGCGCCGCTTGAGCAGCATCGTGTAGACGACCACGTAGAAGGCGATCGCGGCCGCGGTGAGCCCGGCGGCCAGCCAGTTCGTGACCGCGCCCATCAGCCCGACCGCGACGACGCCGAGCACCAGCCCGAACACCAGCGCGCCAGTGGCCGAGACGTCGTGGCGGGCCAGCGGGCGGTGCGTGGTACGCCGCATCAACGCGTCGATGTCGCGGTCGACGTAGCAGTTGAGCGCGTTGGCGCTGCCCGCGGCGAGGGTGCCACCGACCATCGTCGCGACCACGACCCACCACACCGGCAGACCACCGGCGGCCAGGACCATCGACGGCAGCGTCGTCACGAGCAGCAGCTCGATGATCCGCGGCTTGGTCAGCGCGACGTAGGACGCGACCCGCCCGCGGGTCCTGGGCGCCCGTACCGGCAACCGGACGACCGTAGCGACCGCGGCGACCGCCTCGCCGTCGTCGGCGCGGTCGGGTACGTCCGAGCGCAGCTGCGCGACGGGGGTCTGCGTCACCGGATCAGGGTAGCCGCCGCGCTGCCCGGACCCGCACGCGGCTCACCGTGGCGTGGTCGTCCGTACGCCCTGCCGTCGACGGGCGATGTGGCTACGCTGGCGCTTGGGCAGGACGACAGACGAGAGCGGGCCGGCTCAATCGCCCGCAACACCGCGAACCGAACGAACAGGAGGGTCCGTGGCCGACTCCGAAACGAGCCGAGGCGACGTGACGACGACGCACCCCGACTGGTGGACCGACCTCGACACGAGAGCCGTCGACACCGCCCGGCTGCTCGCTGCGGACGCGGTGCAGAAGGTCGGCAACGGCCATCCCGGGACCGCGATGAGCCTGGCGCCGCTCGCCTACCTGCTCTACCAGCGGGTCATGCGGCACGACCCCACCGACCCCACCTGGATCGGCCGGGACCGGTTCATCCTGTCCAACGGGCACTCGTCGCTGACCCAGTACTGCCAGCTGTTCCTCGCCGGCTACGGGCTGGAGCTCACCGACATCGAGTCGCTGCGCACCTGGGGCTCACTCACGCCCGGGCACCCCGAGTACGGGCACACGAGCGGCATCGAGGTCACCACCGGCCCACTCGGGCAGGGCGTGGCGAACGGCGTGGGCATGGCGATGGCGGCCCGGCGCGAGCGCGGCCTGTTCGACCCGGACACCGCGGTCGGCGACTCCCCGTTCGATCACTTCATCTACGTGATCGCCGGTGACGGGTGCATGGAGGAGGGCATCTCCAGCGAGGCGTCCTCGCTGGCCGGGCACCAGCAGCTCGGCAACCTGATCATGTTCTACGACGACAACCACATCTCGATCGAGGACGACACCGCCGTCGCGTTCAGCGAGGACGTGCTCGCCCGCTACGACGCCTACGGCTGGCACACCCAGCGCGTCGACTCCGGCGAGGACGTCGTCGCGCTCGAACAGGCGATCGCCAACGCCAAGGCCGTCACCGGCAAGCCGTCGATCATCGCGGTACGCACGATCATCGGCTGGCCGGCGCCGACGGCCCAGAACACCGGCAAGGCGCACGGGGCGGCGCTCGGCGAGGACGAGGTCCGCAGGACCAAGGAGATCCTGGGCTTCGACCCGGACGTCCACTTCAACGTCGGCGAGGACGTCCTCGCGCACACCCGCAACGTCGTCGAGCGCGGTCGCGCGGCGCACGCGAAATGGCAGCAGGGGTTCGATGCCTGGGTGGCCGGGAACGCCGAGGGGGCGGCGCTGGTCGAGCGGCTGCGCAACCGCCGGCTCCCGGACGGCTGGACCTCCGCGCTCGTCGAGTTCCCGACCGAGAAGGACGGCAGGCCGAACTCGGTGTCGACGCGTGCCGCGTCCGGGAAGGTGCTCGGCGGGCTGGCCGGCGTGCTTCCCGAGCTGTGGGGCGGGTCGGCCGACCTCGCCGAGAGCAACAACACGACAATGGAGGGCGAGCCGAGCTTCATCCCGGCCGTGCACCAGACGAAGGAGTGGAGCGGCGGCCCGTACGGGCGCACGCTGCACTTCGGCATCCGTGAGCATGCGATGGGCGCGATCGTCAACGGCATCACGCTGCACGGCGGCACCCGCGTCTACGGCGGCACCTTCCTCGTGTTCAGCGACTACATGCGCCCGCCCGTTCGGCTCGCGGCGCTGATGAGGATCCCGTCGATCTTCGTGTGGACCCACGACTCGATCGGGCTCGGTGGCGACGGCCCGACGCACCAGCCGATCGAGCACCTGGCGGCACTGCGCGCAATCCCCGGCTTCGATGTCGTCCGCCCGGCCGACGCCAACGAGACGGCGGTGTGCTGGCGGGCGACGCTGGAGAAGACGGACGGCCCGGTCGGCCTCGCGCTGTCCCGGCAGAACCTGCCGGTCCTGGACCCGGCGAAGGCCGTCGATGCCGCGAAGGGCGGCTACGTCCTGCAGGAGGGCTCGTCCGGACTGCCGGAGGTCATCCTGATCGCGACCGGCTCGGAGGTCTCGCTAGCACTGAAGGCGCGCGAGGCGCTCGAGGCCGACGGCGCATCCGTCCGGGTGGTCTCGATGCCGTGCATCGAGTGGTTCCGGGCGCAGCCGGCGTCCTATCAGCAGCAGGTCCTCCCGCCGGACATCAAGGCGCGGGTCAGCATCGAGGCCGGCGTGCCGCAGGGCTGGCGGGAGGTCGTGGGCGACTGCGGCGAGATCATCGCCATCGACCACTTCGGTGCAAGCGCTGACGGCGCGGTGTTGTTCGAGCAGTACGGCTTCACCCCGGACCGGGTCGTCGCGGCCGCCCACGCGGCGCTCGAACGCGCGGGACGAGTGCGCGGCACGACGACCGGCACCTGAACAGAGAGGAATCCCCGTGACTGACGCACTTGCCAGGCTCGCCGACGAGGGCGTGTCGGTGTGGCTGGACGACATCAGCCGTGAGCGGCTGCGCAGCGGCAACCTGCAGGAACTCGTCGACGACAAGCACGTCGTGGGCGTCACCAGCAACCCGACGATCTTCCAGAAGGCGCTCGAGAAGGGCGACGCGTACGACGATCAGGTGCGCGATCTGAAGACGCGCGAAATCGCGATCGACGGTGCGATCCGGTACCTGATGGCCTACGACGTCCGGTGGGCCTGCGACGTCCTGCGTCCGGTGTTCGATCGGACGAACGGACAGGACGGGCGGGTGTCGATCGAGGTCGACCCGCGCCTCGCGCACGAGACCGAGCGCACGATCGCCGAGGCCCGCGGCCTCTGGTGGCTCGTCGACCGGCCGAACGCCTACATCAAGATCCCGGCGATGGCCGAAGGGATCCCGGCGATCACCGCAGCCATCGCCGATGGGATCAACGTCAACGTGACTCTGATCTTCGGCCTGGATCGCTACGAGCAGGTGATGGACGCTTACCTCACCGGCCTCGAGCAGGCCAAGGAGAAGGGCGTCGACCTCGCAACGATCTGGTCGGTCGCGTCGTTCTTCGTGTCCCGCGTGGACACCGAGGTCGACAAGCGGCTCGACAAGATCGGCACCGCCGAGGCGCAGGCCCTGCGCGGCAAAGCGGCGATCGCGAACGCCCGGCTGGCCTACGAGCGCTACGAGGGGGTCATCGCCTCCGACCGCTGGCAGGCGCTCGCCGCGGCGGGCGCGAACGTCCAGCGCCCGCTGTGGGCCTCGACAGGCGTTAAGGACCCGGCCTACGACGACACGATGTACGTCGTCGACCTCGTCGCCCCGGACACGGTCAACACGATGCCGGAGGCCACGCTGAACGCGGTCGCCGACCACGGTGCGATCCGCGGCAACACGATCGCCGGCACCTACGACGAGGCCCGCAAGGTGATCGCGGATCTCGAGGGCCTCGGCATCGGCTACGACGAGGTCATCGAGGTGCTGGAAGCGGAGGGCGTGCAGAAGTTCGAGGACTCCTACGCCCAGCTCGCCGAGAGTGTCCGAGGTCAGCTCGACGCCGTCACCCGGTGAGTAGTCAATGAGCGAGGCGACCGACGAGGCGGCCGACACCCAGCCGGCCGTCCCCGGTCCCCCGCCCACGCCTGCGGCGGTGGCCACCGGGCTCGGTGACCTCGGGGCCACGGCCTCGAACCCGCTGCGCGACCCCGCCGACCGCCGGCTGCCGCGCGTGCCGGAGCCGTGTGCCCTGGTCATCTTCGGCATCGGCGGCGACCTGTCCCGCAAGAAGCTCATCCCGGCCGTCTACGACCTCGCGAACCGCGGACTGCTGCCCACCGACTTCGTCGTCGTCGGTTTCTCGCGCGCCGACTGGCCCGGCGGCGGCCCGTTCGAGGCGCTGGCCCGCAAGAGCGCGCGGGACGGCGCGCGGACCAGCTGGAACGAGGAGGTGTGGCGGCGGCTCGCAACGAACACCCGCTTCATCGAGGGGTCCTTCGACGACGACGCAGCCTTCGACCAGCTCGCCGAGGTGATGGCCGGGCTGCGCGACTCCCACGGGATCCGCGGCAACGCCGCCTTCTACATGTCCGTCCCGCCGTCGCTGTTCCCGAACGTCCTCAAGCAGATGGAGCGCACCGGGCTCTCGGACGCCACGAAGGCGCAGGGCTGGCGGCGCGTGGTGGTCGAGAAGCCGTTCGGGCACGACCTGCCCAGCGCGCTCGAGCTCAACAAGCTCGTCGACAACGTCTTCCCGCCACGCGACGTCTACCGGATCGACCACTACCTCGGCAAGGAGACCGTCCAGAACCTGCTGGCGCTACGGTTCGCGAACCTGTGGTTCGAGCCGGTCTGGAACGCCAACTACGTCGACTCCGTGCAGATCACGATGGCCGAGGACGGCGGCATCGGCGGACGCGCGGCGTTCTACCAGGCCAATGGCGCCGCCCGAGACGTCCTGCAGAACCACCTGCTGCAGCTGCTCGCGCTGACCGCGATGGAGGAGCCCGTCGAGTTCTCCCCCGAGGCGGTGCGCATCGAGAAGCTCAAGGCGCTGCGGGCGATCTCGCTGCCCGCCGACCTCGCCTCCTACGCGATTCGCGGCCAGTACGACCAGGGTTGGCTCGCCGGTGAGCGCGCGGTGGCGTTCCGCGCCGAAGAGGGCATCCCGGACGACTCGCGCACCGAGACCTACGCCGCGGTCCGGCTCGGGGTCGAGACCCGCCGCTGGGCCGGCGTGCCGTTCTACCTGCGCACCGGCAAGCGGTTGCCGAAGCGGGTCACCGAGATCGCCGTCGTCTACAAGAAGGCGCCGCACCTGCCGTTCAGCAAGACCGACACGCAGGAACTCGGCAACAACCAGCTGGTCATCCGCGTGCAGCCCGACGAGGGCGTCACGCTGAAGTTCGGGTCGAAGGTGCCGGGCAGCGCGATGGAGGTGCGCGACGTCGCGATGGACTTCCTCTACGGCGAGGCGTTCACGGAGTCGTCCCCCGAGGCCTACGAGCGGCTCGTCCTGGACGTCCTGGTCGGCGACGCGACGCTGTTCCCGCGCAGCGAGGAGGTCGAGGCCTCGTGGCGGGTCATCGACCCGCTCGAGCAGTACTGGGCGGGCGGCCAGCCGAACCTGTACCGCGCCGGCGAATGGGGTCCGAAGGAGGCCGACGACATGCTCGCCCACGACGGCAGATCTTGGCGCCGGCCATGAATCTGCGGCTCCACCACTCGCTTCGCTCGGGTGGATCCTCGATTCATACGCGCCTTCGGCGCGACCGCGTCGCGGGCCGGCGTGCTCTTCGCGCGAGCGCTCATCGCCGAGTGGTTGGGTTCGGACTGGTCACCTTGGGAGGTCAAGCGTGACTACGTTGTGGGATACGACGGGGACGGCGGTTGTGAAGGCTCTTGCGGCGGAGCGGCGCACCGGCGGTGCGGTCACCAGCGGCATCGCACTCACCCTCGTCGTCGTGGTCGACCAGGTCGACGTCGCGGAGGCCGAGGAGGCGGCGACCATCGCCGCCAGCCGGCACCCGATGCGGATGCTGGTCGTCGTGCGCCGCCAGATCGACGCGCCGGTGCCGCGGCTCGACGCCGAGGTGACCATCGGCGGCCGGCTGGGGCCGGGCGAGTCCGTGGTGCTGCGGATGTACGGACGGCTGGCCCTGCACGCCGAGTCGGTCACCCTGCCGCTGCTCGCGCCGGACGTGCCCGTCGTCACCTGGTGGCACGGCGAGCCGCCGGAGAAGATCGCCTACGACCCGCTCGGCGTCTTCGCCGAGCGGCGCATCACCGACATCCGCCGCGCCACCGATCCGAACGTTGCGCTGCGCCAGCGCGCCGAGGACTTCGCGCCCGGTGACACCGACCTCGCCTGGACCCGGCTCACGCCCTGGCGGATCGCGCTGGCCTCGGCCTTCGACGGGGGGCGGCACAGCGCCACCGGGGCGATCGTGCGTGGTGGCCGCAACGAACCGTCCGCCCGGCTGCTCGCCGGCTGGCTGACCGCCCGGCTACACATCGAGACGTCCGTCGACGGCACCGACGACGAGCCGATCAGCGGGGTCGAGATCAGCTTCGCCAACGGCAAGACGACGCGCGCAACGCTCGAGGGCAGCAGCCTCGTGTTGCGCCGGGAGGGCCAGCAGGACTCCTACATGCCGTTCGGGGAGCGGCCGCTGGGCGAGCTGCTCGCCGAGGAGTTGCGCCGCCTCGACCACGACCACGTTTACGCCGAGGCGCTGTCGACGCTGACCGGCGTCGCGGCGATCGAGGAGCGCTCGTCGGTGCGCAAGCACATCTGGCACGACCCGGCGCTCGCGGAGCAGAACAACGCATGACCGGTGAGCCCGAAGTCCTGGTTGCGGCCTCCGCCGAGTCGCTCGCGGAGCAGACAGCCGAGCGGCTGGTCGAGCAGCTCGGTGCGGTGCTGCGCGGTGGGCGGGAAGGGCACCTCGTCGTCACCGGCGGCGGCATCCTCGAGAAGGTGCTCGCCGCGCTGGCTACCCGCGCGGCTGCGCTGGAGTGGCCGCGAGTCCATGTTTGGTGGGGTGACGAGCGATACGTCCCCGCGGACTCCCCCGACCGCAACGACCTGCCCGCCCTGTCCCTGCTGTTCGATCGGGTGGACCTGGACCCGGCGAGGCTGCACCGGATGCCGGCGTCCGACGCCGGCTTCGGCGACGACGTCGATGCGGCCGCCGACTCCTACGCGGCGGAGCTCGCGCACGCGGTCGGTGGCAACGACGGCGCGGTCCCGGCATTCGACGTCATGCTGCTCGGCGTCGGCGCGGACGGGCACTGCGCATCGCTGTTCCCGGGGCACCCGGGTACCCGGGTGGTGGACACGTCGGTGATCGCGGTGCGCGACTCCCCCAAGCCGCCGCCGACCCGGATCTCGCTCACCTTCCCGGCGCTCGACGCGGCGAACGAGATCTGGTTCGTCGCATCCGGTTCCGGCAAGGCGGAGGCGGTGGAGCGGGCGCTGAGCGGGGCCCCGCGCGAGGACGTGCCGTCAGCCGGCCCCCGCGGCCGCAAGCGCACCCTCTGGCTCATCGATCAGGACGCTGCGACCAAGCTGCCGTAGCCCGCGCCGATCTTGTGCGCCGTCGTGGATCTTGTGCGCCGTACTGCGCCCGAGCGCTGCATCCCGCACAAGATCCACATCCGCCAGCGATCTTGTGCGCCGTACTGCGCCCGAGCGCTGCATCCCGCACAAGATCCACATCCGCCAGCGATCTTGTGCGCCGTCGAACGCGATGAGCGCTCGCGCGAAGAGCCAGCCGGAGATCCGTGGCGGCGGATTGAGTCGCGCTACTCCCCGCGGCGGGCGCGCAGCCGGGCCAGCGCCTCTTCGAGGATGGCGGCGCCGTCCTCGTCCGAGCGGCGCTCCTTCACGTAGGCGAGGTGTGTCTTGTACGGCTCGTTGCGCGGCGCGTTGGGCGGCGCCTCGGACTGCCGGCCGGCCGGGTAGCCGCACCGCGGGCAGTCCCACGTGTCCGGCAACGCGGCATCGATCGCGAACGCCGGGCGCACCTCATGCCCGTTCGCGCAGAAGAACGACACGATCTGCCGGGGCGCGGACTCGCCGCGTTCGTTCTCGCCCATCGGACCGGCACCGACCCGGCTTCCCCGGATGGCACTGCCACCAGCCACGTGTGTGTCCCCTTCTTGTCATGCCGACGGGCGGCGTCAGGCCTGGTTCTTGTAAAGCAGGGCAAGCCCGACGATGCTGATCGCCCACACCGCGCCGGCGATGACCGTCAGCCGGTCGAGGTTGCGTTCGACCACCGACGAGCCGGACAGGCTGGAGTAGAACGAACCGCCGAGCATCGACGACAGGCCGCCGCCCTTACCGCGGTGCAACAGGACGAGCACGATGAGCAGCAGGCTCGCGACGACCATCACGATCGAGAGCGTCAGGATCATTTTGTCGATTGCCTTGTCGAGTAGGTAAGTGATTCGGTCGGGAGCGAAATGCCTTGCCGGACAAGGTTACCTGGCCCCTTCGGCTAAACCGCGCGTAGCGGCTCAACGAGTGGGTACCGGTTGTCCGGCGGCGACGCAGATCGCGGTGAACTCGACCGGATCGAGGCTCGCGCCACCCACCAGCGCGCCGTCGATGTCGGGCTGCGCGACGATGTCGGCGGCATTGGACGGCTTCACCGAGCCGCCGTAGATGATGCGGACGCCGTTGGCGAGTTCCGGCGAGTACAAGTCGCCCACCTTGCCGCGGATCGCCGCACACACCTCTTGGGCGTCGTCGGGCGTGGCGACCTTGCCCGTCCCGATCGCCCATACCGGTTCGTAGGCGATGACAATGGTCGCGACCTGCTCGGCGGACAGCCCGGCCAGCGCGCCGTCGACCTGAGCCGAACAGTGCTCCAGGTGCCCCTGTGCGTCCCGTACCTGCACCGACTCGCCGACGCACAGGATCGGCGTCAGCTCGTTGCGGAACGCCGCGACGAGCTTGGCGTTGACGAGCGTGTCGTCCTCGCCGTGGTACTCGCGCCGCTCGGAGTGCCCGACGACGACGTAGCTGCAGCCGAGCTTGGCGAGCATCGGCCCGGACACGTCGCCGGTGTACGCGCCCGAATCGTGCGGCGAGAGGTCCTGGGCCCCGTACCGGAGCGGGACGCCGTCGCCGTCGATGAGGGTCTGCACGCTGCGGATGCTGATGAACGGCGGCAGGATGACGACCTCGACGGCGGCGCACTGCTCGGGAGTCAGGCCGAACGCCAGCTTCTGGGTCAGGCCGATCGCCTCGAGGTGTGTGTAGTTCATCTTCCAGTTGCCCGCGATCAGCGGGCGGCGCCCGGACGGTGGTAGCGGCGCGTTGACGCTCTCGGCCACCTCAGACTTCTTCCAGAACGGCAACGCCCGGCAACTCCTTGCCCTCTAGGTACTCCAGCGACGCACCGCCGCCGGTGGAGATGTGCCCGAACGCATGGCCGGCCAGGCCGAGCTTGCGGACTGCGGCAGCCGAGTCGCCGCCGCCGACCACCGACAGTCCCTTGGTAGCGGCAACCGCCTCGGCCACGCCCTTCGTGCCGGCGGCGAACGGCGCCACCTCGAACACGCCCATCGGCCCGTTCCAGAACACGGTCCGGGCGTCAGCCAGCGCGGCGGCGAACACCCGCACCGACTCCGGTCCGATGTCGAGACCCTTGCTACCCGCCGGGATTGCGTCGGCGGGGACGGTCTGGGTCACGGCGTCGTCGGTCGCGTCGGCTGCCACCACGATGTCGACCGGCAGCACGATCTTGTCGCCGGACTCGTCGAGCAACCGCTTGCAGTTGTCGATCTGGTCATCCTCGAGCAGCGAGTCGCCGACCTCGTGGCCCTGGGCGGCGAGGAACGTGAAGCACATGCCACCGCCCACCAGCAGCCGGTCCACCTTGGGGAGTAGCGACTCGATGACGGCGAGCTTGTCGCTGACCTTCGAGCCGCCGAGCACGACGAGGTACGGACGCTCGGGATCGCCGGTCAGCTGCTCGAGCACCGCAACCTCGTCGCGGACCAGGTCGCCGCAGTAGTGCGGCAGCAGCTTCGCGACGTCATACACCGAGGCGTGCTTGCGATGCACCGCCCCGAACGCATCCTCGACGAACGCGCCGCCGTCGTCGTCGTCGCCGGTCAGGAACGCGAGGCAGCGGGCGAACTCCGCACGCTCGGTGGCGTGCTTGCTCGTCTCACCCGGGTTGAAGCGGACGTTCTCGAGCAGCAGCAGCTCGCCGTCCTTGAGGTCGGCGGCGAGCAGTCGCGCGCTCACGCCCACCGTGTCGAGCGCGAACTCGACCGGCCGGCCGAGCAGCTGCGCGAGCCGATCGGCGACCGGACTCAGCGAGAACGCCGGGTCCGGAGCGCCCTTGGGACGGCCCAGGTGTGCCGCCACGATCACCCGCGCGCCGTTCTCGAGCAGCTTGGTGTAGGCCGCCAGCGACGCGCGGATCCGGCCGTCGTCGGTCACCCGGCCGTCCTTGATCGGAACGTTCAGGTCGGAGCGGACGAGAATGCGCCGGCCCTTGACACCGTGCTTGATCAGATCGTCGAGGGTCCTCATCGGTGCTTAGAGGGTGCCGCCGACGAGCAGGATCAGGTCGATGATGCGGTTGGAGTAGCCCCACTCGTTGTCGTACCAGCCGACGACCTTCACTTCGTTGCCGATGACCTTGGTCAGCCCGGCGTCGAAGATGCACGACGCGGGATCGGTGACGATGTCGCTGCTGACGATCGGGTCCTCGGTATAGGTGAGGATGCCCTTCAGCGGCCCCTCGGCCGCTGCCTTGTAAGCCGCCTTCACGTCCTCGACGGTGGTGGCCCGGGCGACCGTGACCGTGAGGTCGGTGGCGCTGCCGGTCGGGATCGGCACGCGCAAGGCGTAGCCGTCCAGCTTGCCCTTGAGCTCCGGCATCACCAGACCGATCGCCTTCGCCGCGCCGGTCGTCGTGGGGACGATGTTCAGGGCCGCCGCGCGGGCTCGGCGGAGGTCCTTGTGCGGGCCGTCCTGCAGGTTCTGGTCGGCCGTGTAGGCGTGGATGGTCGTCATCAGGCCGTGCTCGATGCCGAATGCGTCGTTGAGGACCTTCGCCAGGGGGGCGAGGCAGTTGGTCGTGCACGAAGCATTGGAGATGATCGCGTGCTTGGCGGGGTCGTAGTCGCCGTCGTTGACGCCCATCACGACCGTGACGTCCTCGTTCTTGGCCGGCGCCGAGATGATGACCTTCTTCGCGCCCTGGTCGAGGTGCACCCTGGCCTTGGTGGCGTCGGTGAAACGGCCGGTGGACTCGAGGACGACATCAGCGCCGAGGTCGGCCCACGGCAGCTGGGTGGGGTCACTGAACGCGAAGGCGCGGAAAGACCAGGACGCCTTGTCATCCTTGATCCTTATCTCGTCCTCGGTGGACGTCACTTCGCCCGGGAACCGGCCGAGGATGGAGTCGTACTTGAGAAGGTGGGCGAGCGAGGCGTTGTCGGTGAGGTCGTTGACGCCGACCACCTCGATGTCCGCGCCGGAGGCCTTGATCGCCCGGTAGAAGTTACGTCCAATGCGGCCGAAGCCGTTGATGCCCACGCGTACGGTCACTGCACTCGCTCCTTGGCAGAGATTCTTCGTTCCACTTCGAACCCTATCGGGTGCGAGCGACCGGCTGGCCGGGTCCGTTGGGTACTCATCGGTAGGTCGTTAGGCCCCTGCGGTGCGACGAGGTCAGCGCGGGCCGGGCTTCGGGCGGCGTCGCGGACGGGCGTCGTCGGCACCGCCGGACGGCTCGTCGTCGTCGCCGGTGTACCCCTCGGTGAAGCCCTTGGCGGTGTCCTTGGCGCGGTCGCGCAGGGTGCCGAGCACCTTGCCGGCACGCACTGCCGCCTTCTCGACCTTCGGGGCGGCGGCGTCCATGGCCTTCGCGACGCGGGGGCCTGCCTCGGCTCTGACCTTCGCGATCGCCTCGCGCGGGGACGGCCGACCGGGATCAGCCGGCGGACGGGGTTTCGGTGGCATGCGTCCCAGCCTAACGGTCAGGGGGCGAGCATCTCCGGGGTCACCGCCGACTCGGTGTCCGGCACGCCGAGCTCCTGGGCGCGCTTGTCGGCCATCGCGAGCAGCCGGCGGATGCGCCCGGCGACCGCGTCCTTCGTCATCACCGGGTCGGACAGCGCGCCGAGCTCCTCCAGCGACGCCTGCGTGTGCTCGAGGCGTAGCCGGCCGGCCAGGAGCAGGTGCTCCGGCGCGTCGCCGTCGAGGATCTCCAGCGCCCGCTGCACGCGCGCCCCGGCCGCGACCGCCGCCCTTGCCGAGCGGCGCAGGTTCGCGTCGTCGAAGTTCGCCAGCCGGTTGGCGGTCGCGCGCACCTCGCGGCGCATGCGCCGCTCCTCCCACGCGAGAACCGACTCGTGCGCGCCGATCCGGGTGAGCAGCTGGCTGATCGCGTCGCCGTCGCGGACGATGACCCGGTCGCCGCCGCGTACCTCACGCGCCTTGGACGAGATGTTGAGCCGCCGCCCGACGCCGACGAGCGCGAGAGCGGCCTCTGGTGACGGGCAGGAGATCTCGAGCGAGCAGGCACGGCCGGGCTCGGTCAGCGAGCCGTGCGCGAGGAACGCGCCGCGCCACGCCGCCTCGGCGTCGGAGATGTTGCCCGCGACCACGTGGTGCGGCAGCCCCTTGACCGGTCGGCCGCGCAGATCGACCAGGCCGGCCTGGCGTGCCAGTCGCTCGCCGTCCTTTGCGACGCGCACGAGGTAGCGGCTGCCCTTGCGCAATCCACCGCCCGCGACGATCTGAACCTCGGAGCCGTGGCCGAAGATGTCCGCGATCTCCTTGCGCAGTCGGCGGGCGACCGAACCGGTGTCCAGCTCGGCCTCGATGACGATGTGCCCGCCCACCAGGTGGAGGGCACCGGCAAAGCGCAGCATCGTGGCGAGCTCCGCCTTCCGCGCGGACATCCGGGTGACCGGCACCCGGCTGAGTTCGTCCTTGACGGCTGCCGTCATCGCCATAGCTGGGCCCCTCCTCCCGTCCCGTGACCGGGAGCGGGAACGTCCATCGCGTCCCGGATCGCCGCACTCAATCGAGGGGCGTCGTGCCGTTCCGCGCTGTCGTCTGCTGCGAGCCTAGACACTACGAGACGTGCGCCGATCGCGCTCACGTGACGGCTGAGTTGCTCGCGGTCGAGGACGGAGTCGGTGTCGGCCAGCACCGCGTCGATCTTGAGGCCGCCGCAGGACGCCGCGTGCTCCTGCAGCAGGTCGAGAAGCTGGTGCGGCTCGTAGTCGTCGGTCTCGCCGACCTGCGGCACGAGGTTCAGCACGACGAGGACGCGGGCCGCGGTGGCGCACAGCGCGGTGCCGAGCTCGCGCAGCAGCAGGTGCGGGATCACGCTGGTGAACCACGAGCCGGGTCCGAGCACGACGAGATCCGCCTCGCGGACCGCGTCGACGGCCGCTGCGCAGGCCGGCGCGCCGGTCGGGAGCAGTCGCACGGTGCGGACCCGGCCGGGCGTGGCGGCGATGGACGACTGCCCGCGGATGAAGCGGGTGCGGCTCGGGTCGTCCGGATCGAACCGGTCGGCCTCGGCGATCAGGTCGAGCGGCACCGGGCTCATCGGCAGGACCCGGCCGACCGCGCCCACGAGATCGGCGAGCTGGGCGAGCGCGACCGCTGGATCGCTCACCCGCTCGAGCAGTGCGGTCAGCACCAGGTTGCCGACCGGGTGCCCGGCGAGCACGCCGTGCCCCCCGATGCGGTGCTGCAGCACGTCGGCCCAGCGCAGGTGCTCGGGCGCGGTCCCGGCGAGTGCCGCAAGGGCCATCCGCAGGTCACCCGGCGGCAGCACCTTGACCTCGCGGCGGATGCGCCCCGACGAGCCGCCGTCGTCGGCCACCGTGACGACCGCCGTCAGGTCGGTGGTGAGCAGCCGAAGCGCGGAGAGCGAGGCGTGCAGCCCGTGCCCGCCGCCCAGCGCGACCGCCTTCAGCTCACTCACGGCCGGCCTCGCTTCGCTCGGACCGGCCGGCGAAGCCTGCACCCATTCGTTCGTTCGCAAGCTCACTCACGGCCGAGGTCCCGGTGGACGACGGTGGTCTGGACGCCCAGCCCGGTGAGCCGCCCGGCCAGCTGCTCGGACATCGCGACCGAGCGATGCTTGCCGCCCGTGCAGCCGACGGCGAGCGTCAGGTAGCGCTTGCTCTCGCGGGTGTAGCCGGCGCCGATGATCTCCAGCAGTTCGGTGTAGCGATCCAGGAACTCCTCGGCGCCTTCCTGGCTCAGGACGTAGTCGCGCACCTCCGGGTCGCGGCCGGTCAGGTCGCGCAGCTCAGGGATCCAGTGCGGGTTGGGCAGGAAGCGGACGTCGACGACGAGATCGGCGTCGACCGGCAACCCGTACTTGTAGCCGAACGAGACGACGGTGGCCCGCAGCGCGGGGGGTGGTTCGTGGCCACTACCGGTGAATGCCGACTCGATCGTGCGCCGCAGCTCGTGCACCGAACGGTCGCCCGTGTCGATGACCAGGTCGGCCTCGTCGCGCAGCCCGGCGAGCAGTACCCGCTCGGCGGCGATGCCGTCGGTCAACCGGCCGTCGCCCTGCAGCGGATGCTCGCGCCGGACGTTCTCGAAGCGCCGCACCAGCACCTCGTCGCGTGCTTCGAGAAACAGCACCCGCGGCCGCATCCGGCGGTCGGCGAGATCGCGGATCACGCTGCGCAGGTCACTCGAGAACGCCCGGCTGCGGACGTCCATGACGACCGCAAGGCGGGTGACGGCGCCCTCGCTGCGGCTGCCCAGCTCGACCAGCGTGCCGATCAGCTCGGGCGGCAGGTTGTCGACCACGAAGAACCCGAGATCCTCGAAGCACTTCGCCGCCGCGCTGCGCCCGGCCCCCGAGAGCCCGGTGATGATCACAGTTTCCAGGGCGCCGAGATTATCCGCCGATTCGGATCCGCGTCTGGCCCGCTCGCTCCGCTCGGGGCCGTCCGCGGCTCCGAGCCGCAAGCTCGCTTCGCTCGCGCGGCCGGCGGGCTCTTCGCGCGAGCGCTCATCGCGTTCGTGGTCACTCATAGGACGGATTGTCGTCTAGAACTTCGCCGGTCGTGACGTTGACGGCGGGCGCGGCATCGTCGGGGACGGCGAGCGCGGCCGCGACCGCTTCTGCCGTCCGGCGCCCGATCCCGGGCACCTCGACGAGCTCGTCGACGGTCGCGGCGCGCAGCCGCTTCAGCGACCCGAAGCGGCGCAGCAGCGCCTTGCGACGCGTCTCGCCGAGCCCGGCGACGTCGTCGAGCGCCGACGTCGTCATCGCCTTCGAGCGCTTCTGCCGGTGATAGGTGATGGCGAAGCGGTGCGCCTCGTCGCGGACCCGCTGGAGCAGATACAGCCCCTCCGACGTGCGCGGCAGGATCGCCGGGTACTGCTGGCCGGGCAGCCACACCTCTTCGAGGCGCTTCGCCAGCCCGACGAGCGCGACGTCGTCGATGCCGAGCTCGTCGAGGACGGCCTGCGCAGCCGTGACCTGCGGCGCGCCGCCGTCGACGACGAGCAGGTTCGGCGGGTAGGAGAACCTGCGCGGCCGGCCGGTGGTCGGGTCGATGCCCGGCCGGGAGCCCTCCGCGGCCGGGTCGCTGTCGGCGTCGGCCCCCGCCGCGACCTGCTCGTCGAGGTAGCGCGCGAACCGGCGGCGCACGACCTCGGCGATCCAGCTGACATCACCGGATCCCTCGCCCGTCTCTCGCAGCGCGAACCGCCGGTACTCGCTCTTGCGGGCCAACCCGTCCTCGAACACCACCATGCTCGCCACCACGTTGGTGCCCTGGACGTGGCTGATGTCGAAGCACTCGATGCGCAGCGGCGCCACGGGCAGGTCGAGGGTGGTCTGCAACTCGTCCAGCGCGCGCGAGCGAGCAGTGAGGTCGGACGCGCGCTTGAGCTTGTGCTGGGTCAGCGCCTGGGCGGCGTTGCGCGCAACGGTCTCGGCGAGCGCCCGCTTGTCGCCACGCTGCGCCACCCGCAGCGAGACGCGCGAGCCGCGCAGGCCGGAGAGCCACTCGATCAGCGCCGCGGCGTCCTCGGGCAGGACGGGAACGAGCACCTCGCGCGGGATGCCGGACGCGACCTCCGCCTCGTCGCCGTAGAACTGCGTCACGAACTGTTCGACGAGATCGCCGGTCGACGTGTCGTCGAGCCGGTCGACCACCCAGCCGCGCTGGCCACGCACCCGCCCGCCACGCACGTGGAACACCTGCACCGCGGCCTCCAGCTCGTCCTCGGCGAACGCGACGACGTCGGCGTCGGTGCCGTCCCCGAAGACGACGGCCTGCTTCTCCATCGCGCGGCGCAGCGCTTCGAGGTCGTCGCGGAGCCGGGCCGCCAGCTCGAACTCGAGGTTGCCGCTCGCCTCGGTCATCCGGCGCTCGAGCCGCTTCATCATGAGATCGGTCTTGCCGGCCATGAAGTCACAGAAGTCGCTGACGATCGCGCGGTGCTCGTCGGCGGTCACCCGCCCCACGCACGGCGCGCTGCACTTCTCGATGTAGCCGAGCAGGCACGGCCGGCCGACCTGCCCGGCGCGCTTGAACACCCCCGCCGAGCAGGTGCGCGCCGGGAACACCCGCAGCAGCAGGTCGAGCGTCTCGCGGATCGCCCAGGCGTGCGAGTACGGGCCGAAGTACCGCACGCCCTTGCGCTTGGCGCCGCGCATGACCTGCAGCCGTGGGAACTCCTCGTACAGCGTCACCGCCAGCGACGGATAGGACTTGTCGTCGCGGTAGCGGATGTTGAAGCGCGGGTCGAACTCCTTGATCCAGCTGTATTCGAGCTGCAACGCCTCGACCTCGGTGCGCACGACCGTCCACTCGACGGACGCGGCCGTGGTGACCATCTGCCGGGTGCGCGCGTGCAGCGCCGCGACGTCGGCGAAGTAGGAGTTCAGGCGCTGCCGCAGGCTCTTCGCCTTGCCGACGTAGATGACCCGGCCGCGCTCGTCCCGGAACCGGTAGACGCCCGGTCCGACGGGGATCGTCCCGGACGCGGGGCGGTACGTCGACGGGTCGGGCATGCGTTAGACGTTAGTCACCGCAACGACGCCTCGTTCGTCTCAGGGTGATCTAAGCTGAGTGCCCGATCGTCGGTTCCGCGAGCCCGTCGAAGGCGCCTACACGATGACGAGCGATTGCGTAGATCGCGGCCACGTCGTATCGACGTCGTCGCTCGCGGCGCTGCGCGCCAGGGTGCGCGGCGCCGTCGTCACGGCCGGCGATGACGACTACGCCGAGGTGCGGACGATCTGGAACCGGGCGACGCAGCGCAGCCCGGCGGTCATCGTCTGCTGCACCCGCACGGAGGACGTCACTGCGGCGATCGACTTCGCCCGGGCCGCCGACCTGCCACTCGCGGTCCGCGGCGGCGGCCACTCACCCGCGGGCATGTCCAGCTGCGACGGCGTCGTGGTCGACCTGCGCCCGATGCACGCCGTCAGCGTCGACCCGCTGGGCCGGGTGGCGGTGGTCGCGGCCGGCGCGACGTGGGCCGCCCTCGACGCTGCTACCCAGCGCTTCGGTTACGCCGTGCCGGGGCTGCCGGTCTCGCGGATCGGCGTCGCCGGCTCGACCCTCGGCGGCGGTTTCGGCCACCTGCGCCGGGCCTACGGGCTGGCGTGCGACAACCTGATCGGCGCTGACCTGGTGACCGCGGAAGGCCGCCACCTCTCGACGTCGGGCGACATGCATCCGGAGCTGCTCTGGGGGCTGCGCGGCGGCGGCGGGAACTTCGGGGTCGTCACCTCGCTGCGGTTCCGGTTACTCCGGCTGCCCGAGGAGATGTTGTCCGGCCCGGTCGTGTATCCCGCCGCTCATGCGGGCGCGCTGCTGCGGTTCTACCGCGACTACACGGCGCAGCTGCGCGAGGACGTCACCACCCGCCTCGCCCTGTACAGCGCACCTCATCAGCCGCAAGCGACCCAGCCGATCGCGCCGGTCCGGTCGGTTCCCGTCGTCGTCATCACGGTCGCGTGCGTGGGGCACCCGGCCGACGCCGAGCGGCTCGTCCGTCCTATCCGCGAGGCGGCTCCGGTGCTCGTGGACCGGCTCGCGCCCCAGCCGTACGCCCGCCTTCAGGCAAGTCCCGACGAGGCCTACCCGCCGGGCCGGTTCGCGGCGATGACCTCGTGTTATCTCGACGAACTCCCCGACGACCTGATCGCCGCCCTCGGCGCGGTGCACGCCGCGATGCCCTGCGGCTCGCACGAGGTGCACGTGCACCACATGGGCGGCGCGGTCGCCCGGGTGGCACGGATGTCGACGGCGGTACCCAACCGCGCGGCGCGCTACCTGGTCACGGTCGTGACCCGCTGGGACACGCCGGACGACGGGCCGGACAGCCGGCAGTGGCTCGACGCCGCAGAGCAGGCGATCCGGCCGTTCGCGGTGGGCGGTCCGCACGTCGGCCTGCGGTCGGCGCCGGCGTCGAGCGCCGACGCGTACGGCGCCGACCGCTACCTGCGCCTCGCCGCGCTCAAGCGCACCTTCGACCCGGGCAACTTCTTCGCAGGCAACCAGAACGTGGTGCCGCTGCCGTAGGACCGGTCAATCGGGCTGTTCGGACTCAGTGCCGGGTTACGAGATCGAACACGTCCACCGAGCCCAACTGGACGAGCAGCGGTCCGTCCGCGGAGATGGTCGGGCTCTTGCCGTGCGTGTGCGCCCTGATCTCGCGCGGGCCGGGCGATACGTGGCGGAAAAGCACCAGCGGGACCTCGAACTTGCCCTTCCCGTTCGCGATGACGGTCACCGACTGGTTGGATCCCTTGAGCGTGACGTCGACCCGCCGATGCGGTGCGAACCCGGTGCCGCTGATGATCGTGACGCGGCCGGGCACGGCCACGCTCGGGTTCGCAACGATCTTCGGCTTGGGAACAATTGCCAGCAATCCGATCGTGGTCGGTCCGGTGGGGGCGTTGTCGGTGACGACCAGTTCCGCGTCGCGGTTGCCCACCCGGTGGCCCACGAAGGTCACGCTGATCGTGCACGATGCGCCAGGCGGGACCCCGCCGAGGCAGTCGGTCGCGTTGACCGTGTAGTCGTCGTGGGCAGCCGGGTGGGTCGTGTCCTGAACCACCACGCTGGTCAGCGTCAGCGTC
This sequence comes from uncultured Actinomycetota bacterium, assembly GCA_963797455.1. Taxonomy (GTDB): domain Bacteria; phylum Actinomycetota; class Actinomycetes; order Mycobacteriales; family Jatrophihabitantaceae; genus Jatrophihabitans. The sequence goes on from CAWCPK010000010.1 coordinate 77,868, forward strand.
GCGGTGCCCGGGTTGCTGATCACGGTCGTCCGGGTCTTGCCGTGCGCCAGCGGCAGGTTGTTCCCGAAGTCCAGGGGAGACGGCGTTGCCTGGATAGCGGCCTCGGGAGGGACGACGCCGACCGTTGCGGACGCCGTGTCGTTCACGGGGTTGGGGTCGACGGTCTGCGTCGCCGCCTTCGCGGTCACGGTCTGGGTCCCTACCGCAGAGCCGGTCGCGGTGACGGTGACGGTCCGCGAGGCCCCGGCGGCGAGCGTGCCGAACGGGCACGTGACCGTCGCGCCTGAGCGGGTGCACGGCGCCGGGACGCTGCTCACCGACAGCCCCGCGGGCAGCGTGATCGTCAGCGTGCTGTCGATCGCGCGGGCCGGGCCGCTGTTCGTGACCGCGGTGGTGAGCGTCGTGGTGTTTCCGAGCAGGATGTTCGCCGGGGCGGCGGTGAGCGTCACGCTGACGTCCGCGGTCGGCTGCACGGTGGGTGCGGATTCCGGTTCGGGGTCGTTGAGAATCGGGCGCAGGCCGGAGCCGTCCGGGTTGAGTTCGTAGATGCCGCTGCGATCCGGCTGCCCGGCCGGCTGCCCGGCGAACACCAGGGCCGACCCGTCCGGCGACCATGCCGGGTCGTGCGCCGCCGAGATTGTGGACCGGCTCGGTGTGGGTGTGCGGCCCGGTGAGCCGAAGGACGAGTACCCGGTCACGATGCTGACGGTGCCGGCGCTCGCGCCCTGCGACGCGAGCCTGAGCACATCGATTTCGCCGATGTCCTCGTAGGCGATGTGCGTACCGTCCGGCGACCAGGCGGGGTTGCGCCCCTCGATGGGGCACAGGTCGTCCGAGCAACTCGACAACGGTGACGCGGCACCGCTCGACACGTCGATCACCCACAGCTCCGGCGGCGAGACGGCCGGTTGACCGGGCAGCTCTCGGACCGGGTCCAGCACGTAGCCGGTGCCGGGTTCAGGAATCGGGGCGAGGGCGCGCGGGGCGAGGCTCGGCGCGGCGGGCGGCGGGGCGGCAGCAGGCCCGCGGAAGGCGGGGCCACAGCCGCCGAACGTGGCCCCCGCGCTGTTGTCGGCCGGGTTCGGGTCGTGGGTCGCCTCGGTCACCGATGCGGTGATGCTCGCCCTGTCGACGCCGCGCAGTCGCCGGGGGTGACGGTCAGCGTGCGCGAGGCCGACTGGCCCGTGCCGATGCCGATGCTGGCGATGTCACAGTCGACCGGCGCACCCGTCGCCCCGGTTCCAGAGCAGCCCGCGGGGAAACCACTGAGGGACGTGTCCACGTCGGGGGTCACGGTGAGGACGACCGAGCGGGCGGTATCCGGTCCGTTGTTGGTAACGGTCAGGGTGACGCTGGTGGTGGAGCCCGTCATCGTGACGGCGAGGTCGGCCGCGAACGTGCTGACGAGCAGGACCACGGAGTCGTTGCTGCTGTTCGGGTCCTGCAGATTCGACACCGTCGCCGTGACCTGTTCACTGGTGAGCGGGGTGTTCGCCGTGGCTGGGACGGTAATCGACGTGGTCGCTCCTGGCGCCAGATCGGGTAGCTGGCAGGTGACCGACGTTGGCGAACCCGGGCAGGCCGTCGTCGGGCTGAGCGCGAGCCCGGCCGGTGCCGTGATGGTGAGCGAGTTGCCGTAGCCGGTGCCGCTGCCGGCGTTCGTGACGGTCGCTACGAGATCCACGGCTTCGTTGACGTCGATCTCAGCGTTCCCGCCCTCAATCGTCCCATCGGACCGTCGCAGCGCCAGTGCCGAGCTCAGGTCCGGCGGCACGTCGCTGTGGCTGACGACGATCCGTTTGCTGTTGGGCGACCAGGACGGGTGGCCCCAGAACTGTGCCGTCGCACCGTCGGCCGGCGAGACGCGCTGCGCGGTGTTCGTGCTCAGGTCGGCGACCCAGATGTCGCGGCGCTGCAGCGTCAGCGTCGTGCCCCCGGCGTAGCTGTATATGGCGCGGACGAAGGCGAGTTTTTGCCGCCGCGTGACCAGGCCGGCTGGATGTCGAAGTCGGTCACCCCGTCGGGACTGGCGGCGGCGTTGTCCAGCCAGCCGTCCTGGACTGGGGTTGCCGTTCCTGACCCGTCGGCGTTGGCGATCAGCAACTGCCGCCCCTGGCCGGACGCCTGGCTGAAGGCGATCCGCTGTCCGTCCGGCGAGTAGCCCGGGGTCGCGCTGTCCTCCGTGTCGGTGAGGACACCCCGCCCACTGCCGTCGGCCGCGGTGACCGCGTCGACGTCGGCCGCGACCGCACGCGCGGTGAAGACCAGGGTCGGGCCGGTGTCGGTGGGCAGCCACGCCGGGTGCGAGGTGGGCGCGCTGGCGTCCACCGGGTCGTTGATCGAGGTGACACTGAACTGAAGAGGGCTGCTCGGCCTGACCGACACGACGCTGCCCAGCGGATTCGTGAGGGTGCTGGTGAACGCCAGCTGGCCGTCCGAGCTCACCGTCGGCTCGCTGCCCTGCGGCGCCGAACCGTCCCACGGCGAGGACACGGTGCGCGGAAGCGCGGCGTCGCCGGTCGACGGCGGGTGATCTCGCCGACCGAGCCGTCGGGACGGAATGCTGTGGTCGCCAACAACAACACAAACGGGGCGCCCGGCGCAGCTGCCCTGGCTAGGCACGGCTCGGAGTTCGCGACTGCGCCGCCGCCGTCCGTCAGCCGCGTGGCCGCCGACGACGCAGCGATGCCCTGCTCGTAGATATCGCCGAGCGGGTTGTCCCGGGTGCTGCTGTAGGCCAGGGTCGTCGCGTCGATCCACGTCGGCCAGAGGTTGTCCGCCCTGTCCCTGCAGAAACGTCTCGGTGCCGCCGGCGCACGGCGGGTTGTTCAGCTCCGCGACTGCGATCTGGTAGGAGCCACCGGCGTCGGTCGCGTAGGCGACCTGGGTGCCGTCGGGTGAGACCACCGGATGCGTCTGCGTGAAACCGTCGCAGGTGATGCGCACAGGTGAAGGGTCCGTCACCCGCTCGACATAGACGTCGCCGGACGCATCGTCACGTGTGCTGATGAACGTGCTGATGAACGCGGTCGCGAGAGTGCCGCTGATCGAGACCTCGCCCTCGTGCGTGGCCGTCGGGTCGGCGAACGGCGGCGGCGTCGCGTCGGGCAATGGGGATGCGACAGCGGGCTTCAGGGCACGGAACGGAATGACCACCGGCGGCGGGAGTTGCACGATCTGGTCGCGGTCGTCGACGAACGCGACGCTGGGCGGGGTACCGGTCGGCGGAGTGGTCGAGACAAGCGGGCGAGCCGGCGCCGACTGTTCCGCGCCATGGCCACCGTCCGATCCGGGGATCTCGATGCTGTGCGAACTCGGCTGGCCGAACGCGAGCACGGCAAATGCCGTCACCAAGACGGCAACCATCGCGCGGCGTCGGCCGTACACCGTTCAGACCCCCACGTATCCAGAAATCGTCTGAGAGTAAGAGCAAATCGCGCGCTGGTCGAGGAGGAACGAACCTTTTGTTTGCCGTGATACGGGCGATTCGCGACCAATCAGACAGATGCGTGCCCCGACGGGCAGCACCACTGTGGTGGGTGGCACGCGCGCCGTTTCGCCGTGGCTGGGCACACGTCGCGGGTCGAGGCGCTACGAACGCGATGATTGCCGCATACCCGATCATTCCCATGGATATCGGTCAGAAGGGAGCCTGCCACTTCCCTTTTGGGCAGTTTCGACGTCACCGCCACGCTCCCCTCGCATGCGGAGCGCGGGCCCGCCGGTCTGCAACACTCCCAGCCCATGGGAGTAGCGACTGCGCTTCCGGTTCGCGACGTGCGCGTCGACCCGGGAGCCACCACAACCGCCAAGATGCTGGTGCGCAACACCGGTCAGGTCGTCGACCAGTTCACCATCGACGTCGTCGGCAACTGCGCCGAGTGGACCAAGGTGGAGCCGCGGGTCGTCAACCTCCTGCCGGGTGTCGACGTCGAGGTCACGATCACCTTCGCCCCGGCGAAGTCCCCGGAAGTCGCGGCCGGCGTCGTGCCGTTCGGGATCCGGGTGGTCTCCCGCGAGGACCCGCCGGGCTCGGCAGTCGCAGAGGGCACGGTCGACGTCGCGCCGTTCAGCGACGTCCAGATCGAGCTCGTCCCGCGCCAGTCGAGAGGCCGCCGCAAGGGCAAGCACCAGGTGGCCATCGACAACAACAGCAACCAGCCGACCACCGTGCAGGTCAACGCGCAGGACGAGGAGGAAGCCCTCGACTTCAACCTCGACCACAGCGTCGCGTCCATCGAGCCGGGCGCGGCGGCGTTCATCCGGCTGAAGGCGCGTCCGGAGAAGCGCTTCTTCAAGGGCGCCGACCGGCAGCACCCGTTCGTCGTCACGGTCGTCCCGACCAACGCGGACCCGATCGCCACGCGCGGCACGATGACGCAGCGGCAACTGCTGCCCGCCTGGTTGTTGCCGGCGCTCGCAATCGTCGCGGTGCTGGCGATCGCCGCGATCGTCCTCTACGAGACCCTGCTCAAGCCGTCGATCGAGTCCGTCGCGAAGGACGCGGCGAAGAAGCAGGTCAACTCCCAGGCCAGCTCGCTCGCGTCGCAGGCCAGTGCGGCCGCGAGCCAGGCGGCGGCGGCCGACGCGCAGGCCGCCAAGGCGAACGCGGCGGCGAGCAAGGCCGCTGTCGACGCGTCCGCGGCGAAGGACATCGCGAAGGCCGGCGGTGGCGTGACGACCCCGGCCACGGCGCCCGGCGGCGGATCGCTGGACGGCGGCACGGCGACCGCGTTCAGCATTCAGGCCGACTCCCCGGTAACCAGCAACACCAGCGCCTTCACGCCGTTCACTACCGGCTCGCCCACGCTCAAGCCGAAGCAGACCCTGGTCGTCACCTACATAGTCATGCAGAACCCCAACGGCGACACCGGCACCCTTCGGGTCCTCCAGGGCGACACCGTCCTCCTGACCGAAGGCATGGCCAACTTCCGCGATCTCGACCACCCGTTCCAGGTCGAGCCGCTGCTGTTCACGCCGGGCAAGCCGCTCAGTATCGCGGTCAGCTGCCAGAAGACCACCACGACGACCTGTCAGCCCTCGGTGCTGTTCACCGGACGCCTGGTGACCAAGAAGGCGACCTGACAGGCCCGCCGCAGGACACCGAAGCGGCCGGTCGAGCTGATGCTCGGCCGGCCGCTTCGGTACTCGCCTAGATAAGTCCTTCGCGCATGGCGAACGCGACAGCGTGCGAGCGGTTGCGCAGCTGGAAGCGGTTCGTCACGTCGTGGACGATGCTCTTGATCGTGCGCTGCGAGTAGGACAGCTGGCGGGCGATCTCGCTCGTCGACAGCCCCGCGGCGAGCAGCCGCAGGACCTCGGTCTCCCGATCGGTGAACCCCGCGATGTGCAGCCCGCGCGGTTCGAGGACCTGCCGCTGCAACCGCGACACGCGGCCGAGCAGCCGGCCGAGCAGATCCGGCGGCAGGACGCCCTCGCCCGAGACCGCGGCGGACGCGAGCCGGACCAGGATGTCGGCGTCGACGTCGGAGCGGCGCGCGACGGCGCACACGCCGTTCTCGACCGCGGCGAGCACGTCGGCGTCGTCGAGTTCGCCGGCGATGAGCACGACCATCGCCATCTGCCGGCACTGCAGGCTGCGCAGCGTCTGCTTGGTCTGCTCGTCGACGCGGTCGGTCGCCACGATCACGACCGTGTCGGGCGACGAGTCGTCCTCGTCGACGACGCGCATCTCCGGCCTGGACTGCAGCGTGGTGCGCAGGCCGTTGCGCAGGATCGGATCGTTGGCAAGCAGCAGCACCGGAATCCGTGTTGCGATGGCTGTCATCAAGCCCCCCTGTGTGGCCGCCCGGTCACGGGACTGATGTGCGGTGATCACGGGCGATTTCTGCTCGGACGGGTAGAACATGCCCTAAGGGATGACCCGGGCGCATGGGACCGGTGTCCCGAGTCTGCCCGGATGGGCGCCTTGCGGTGCCCCATTTTTCGGACGCCGCAGCACAACTCGGACAACCCGGCGGCGGACATGTCCCGCGTGGTGCCCCGAGATCACCCGCCGGGGCGATGGCCGAGCCCGGCCTCTCGCGCGCGCACGATCGCCTGGGCCCGGTCGGCCACCCGCAGCTTGCCGAAGATGATCGAGACGTGATTGCGGACGGTCTTTCCGGACAGCGAGAGCACCTGCGCGATCTCGCTGTTGTTGCGGCCGGCGGCGATCAGCTCCAGGACCTCGCGCTCGCGCGCCGTGAGTTCGGGGAACGACACGGCCGACGCGTTGAGCCCGTTGAAGTAGCGCAGGACCTGGGCTGCGATCGACTGCCCGAAGATGGCCTCGCCACGCGCGACGGCCTGCACTGCGCGGACGAGCTCGTCCGGCTCGGCGCCCTTGAGCAGGTAGCCGCGGGCACCCGCGCGCATGGCGTTGAACACCGATTCGCTGTCGTCGAACATCGTGAGCACGAGGACGCCGACGTGCGGGTTGGCGTTCGTGATGGCGCGGGTCGCCTCGACGCCGCCGAGATCGGGCAGGTGCAGATCCATGACGACGACATCGGGCTGCGTTCCGCTCGCCGCCTCGATCGCCGCTTGACCGCCCGCCGCCTCCCCCACGACCTCGATGTCGTCACGCTGCGCGAGCGCCGCGCACAGCCCGAAGCGGAACAGCGGGTGGTCGTCGACGACCAGCACCCGCAGCCCCGTCATGCTTTAGTGTCCGTCAAGAGCGGGATGGCTGTCTCCGGCTGGATCGGCAGCCGCGCCACGATCCGGGTGCCGCCGCGCGCCGGGGCGTCGATCACGAAGGTGCCCCCCAGTTCGGCGGCGCGCTCGCGCATCGAGCCGAGCCCGAGACCGCGTCCGGGCCGTCCGCCGGTACCGATGCCGACGCCGTCGTCGACCACCTCGACGCGCAACCCCTTTTCTCGTTTGAGCGTCACGGTGCAGGTCCGTGCGCCGGAGTGCCGCGCCACGTTGGTGAGGGCCTCGCAGACGATGCGGTAGGCCGCCACCTCGACGATCGCGGGCAGGCTGACGAGATCACCGGAGACCATGAGCTCGAAGGACACGTGCTGCGGTGAGTCCTCTTCGGTGCGCATCCGGGTCGCGAGCATGTCGATGTGCTCGCGGATCGCCGCCGCCAGGCCGAGCTGATCGAGGGCCGGGGGGCGCAGCGTCTCGAACAGCCGCCGCACCTCGCCGATAGCAGTCTGCAGCTCCTGCTCGAGGTGCGTGATGAGCTGGTCGGCCTGCTCGGCATCGGAGTGCATGACGCGGCGCGCGGCATGCAGCCCGAGCGAGATGCCGGCGAGGATCGGGCCCACGCTGTCGTGCAGTTCGTGCCGCAGCCGCCGCCGCTCCTCCTCGCGGGCGTACAGCACCCGATCGAGGCTCTGCCGCAGGTCGCCGAGCAGCCGAGCCGTGTGCAGAGCCGTGCCGGCGTGCTTGGCGACGTCGAGCAGGACGCGCCGGTCGCGCTTGCCGACGCCGCGCCCGGCGCGTCGACCGCTGACGACCAGCCGGCCGGCGGGATAGCCCTGGTAGGTCAGCGGCAGGGCGAACAGCTCGCCGATCGGTGCGCCGTACTGCGCGGAGCTCTCGATCCACGCGCTGTGCTCGATCTCGATCAGCACGTAGGGAAGCCGCAGCTCGATGCCGATCAGTTCGGCGACCGAGGTCAGCAACTCGTCCGGCGCCTGGGTGTACTCGATGCGGAACGCGAGCGCCGAGACGACCCGGTACAGCTCGGTCGTCGAGAACCGGGTGAGCCAGGTCGTCTCGTTGCGCAAGCGGGCGGGAACGAGCACGAGGTGATCGTTGCGTACCGGGCGCGCTATTCGGAAGGCGTAGCCGGGATTTACGGGTCCGGGCGTGGCCGCGCCGGACTCTCGGACGACGGGGGCGGCCGCGGAGCGCCCGCTCGGCTGCCCTTTGGGGCGCTGTGCCGGCTGCGTCCGGCCCTACGGTGAGGACGAGTGCTCCAGTCGCCGCGACGACATCGGGCAGGTGACGCGTTGGGGAACAAACCCCGTCGAGGCACTGCGACACGGCGCGCCGTGTATCGCTACGTGCCGCCGGAGCAGCCCGTCGCGCGGGCGGTGACCTACATCGGCGACGTCCTGCTCGAGTTCTCGCTGCGCTTCACCGGTTCGCTGACCGTCGTGTGCCCGGCGGACGAGACGAGCGAGCCGCTGGAGAACCGCCCCACCCCGCGGATCGCCGGCGCAGCGCTGCACCGGATCGCCGACGGGTTGTTCATCAGCGCCGTGCACGCGGATCGGCCGACCCTCGAGAGCGGCGGCGGGCACCGGTTCACCCACTCCGCGACGACCGCCGCCGGGCCGCGGACCCGTCGGTTCAGCGGTGAGTGCGCGATCGAGATCCCAGGCGGGTCGGGCGCGGACGAACCCGCGATCAGTGGCTCGCTCGGCTACGCGCTGGACGTTCGGGCGCTCGCGCCGAGCGACCCGCCCGAGCAGGGCGACGCCGGCTGGCTGGAGCGGCACGCCAACTCCTTCGCCGCGATCGGGGCGATCGTGCTCGAGCCGGTACCGGTGGCCGCTGACCGCGCGGCACGGCTGTTCGCCAGCTGACGAAACCGGCTATGCCACCTGCCACTCGTTGCCGTCCCAGCGCCACCGACCGTCGTCGGACACCTGGCCGAGGTGCGAATCGGCGCTCGCCGGGTGCCACTCGCCGCCGTCCCAGCGCCACTGGCCGTCCTCCGACAGCTGCCCCGTGTCGCCGGCTGCGGACTGCTGGCCGGCAGCTGCGTACTGCTGCACTGCCTCGCCGTGCGCCGGCTGCCAGTCGACGCCGTCCCACTGCCACTGGCCGTCCTCCGACAGCTGCCCGGCGTAGCCGTCGCCCGCCTGCTGCGCCGCACCGCCGTTTGTCGCCTGCCAGCCGAACCCGTCCCACTGCCATTGGCCGTCGTCGGAGACCTGCCCGACCCCTTGGCTGGCCGGCACCCGGCCGGAGGCCGTCTCCGGGTGCTGGAGGTCGTAGCTGAGCTGGGACAGCGCGTCGTACGGCGAGGAGTACTGGTACTGGATCCCTGCCTGCTGCTCCCAGTAGAGGATCGACTCCCACGTCTCGCGGGTGACCTCGCCGTTGTTGTCCTGGCCGCCCTGCGACTGCAGCTCGCGCACGGCGTTCTCGGTCGCCATGTCGAACGTGCCGTCCGGCACCGTTCGATAGACCCCCAGACCGTAGAGCCGCACCTGGAGCAGGACGACGCCTTCGCCGGAGTCCCCCAGCTTCAGGTCCGGCTCGTCGCCGGTGAGCCCTGCCACGAGGAGCAGTATCTACCGCGACGACCCCTCCGGGGCTATCCCGTCGTCGGCTGCCATTGATTGCCGTCCCAGAGCCATTGGCCGTCCGGCGACAGCTGGCTGCCGCCCTGGTCGTCGGACTGCTCCTCTGCGACGACCACGTTCTCCTCCTTCGGCTGCCAGCTCTCCCCGTCCCAGCGCCATTGCTGGTCCTCCGGGTGGTAGAGGCCCGCCTCCTGCTCCGCGCGCGCCAACGCGGCCCAGGTCTCCTCGTCGACGTCGCCGTTGGCGAGCACCCCGTTGTGCTCCTGCAGCTGGGTCACCGCAGCCTTGGTGGCGTCGCCGAACGACCCGTCGAGCAAGCCGTCGAGCAGGCCTAGCGCGTGCAGCCTGGTCTGGAGCCGCAACACCCATTCCCCGGTGTCCCCGAGGGCGAGCGGCGGCTCCGGCTCGCTCATGGCGAGGTGCCGCTACGGACGCGCGTCCAGCGCTTCTCGGTGGCCGGCCCCCCCGGCCTGGTACCGCCGGGCGCACCGGTGCCGCGCCCGAACTCCGGGTCGTGCCGCAGGTCGATCTTGTCGGCCGGCGGGGCGAGCTCGGTGTCCGGCACGGGCCGGTGCGGTGCGCTGACCGTGAGCACGAACGCGGCGCGGGCCGGCATGCCGAGACTGGTCCACAGCGGGCCGGGCCCAGCCGGGTCGAGGTCGACGAGCACGGGCATCCCGGTCTCAAGCAGCGCCTCGGGCAGGCAGGACTCGGGCAGTGACTCGCCGTCGGTCAACGCGCGGAGTGCGGTGTCGAGCAGCTCGTGCTCCTCGGCGATCTTCGGCGCCCGAGCGGTGACCAGGTAGGACAGCTGGTAGCGACGCGGCGGTTCCTGCCGCGACAGCACCCGCCCGCTCGGGTCCCGGACCTCTTCCCAGCCGGTCGCGGCGCCGCGCTTGTCCCCGGCGAGGTTGAACAGGAACAGGTCGATCGCCTGCGACGGCTTCTCGGTCTGCCACGTCGGCTTGGGGGGGTCGAGGCGCACGACGGTGCCTTTGGGAAGGACCCTGGCCAAGGCGCGGCAAAGAGCCTCGTCCACCTCGGCAATCATGCGCGAAGCTTCGCGAGATGCCATCGCGCGCAGTAGGGCGTCCGTACGTCCCGAATGATCTTCCGTGGCTGCCTCTAGGTGCAGTTCCGTCTGCCCTTCCCCTCTCCCTGCTACTCGCTGTGCCCGGCATTGCGGGCTGCGAGATTCGCGATCAACCCGCCGATTCGGACGGCAGAGGCGTACCGCAAGAGATTCGGGAGACACAGGATGCCAAGCAGTTACCTCTCACCTGGCGTGTACATGGAGGAGGTCTCGTCCGGCTCCCGGCCTATCGAGGCCGTGGGCACGGCAGTCGCCGCGTTCGTCGGATTCGCGGAGACGGGCCCGATGAACGAGCCGGTCCTCGTCACGAACTGGACCCAGTTCAAGACGACGTTCGGTGACTTCGTCGACGGGTACTACCTCGCGCACTCGGTCTACGGCTACTTCCTCAACGGCGGCGGCGTCGCCTACGTCGTGCGCGTCGGTGGCTCCTCGGCCTCTGCGAGTGGCTCCACCGCGCCGATGGCCGAGCTGCCGGCGGCCGGCGAGGAGGAGAAGCTGGCGCTGACCGTCGCGGCCAAGGACGCGTCACAGGGCGACCTCACCGTCGAGATCCAGGGCGCGAGCGAGGGCGGCGACGACACCTTCAAGCTGCTGGTCAAGCGCGGCGGCGAGGTGGTCGAGACGTTCGACAACGTGACCACCCGGCGTGGCCCGCAGAACGTGGCCACCGTCGTGCGGCAGCAGTCGCAGCTGATCACCATCGAGGACGTCAAGGGCCGCCAGCTCGCCGTGCCGCGGCACGGTGAGGTCGCCATGCAGTCCCCGCCGCCGGCCGCGGAGAAGGTCCAGGCCGGGGCGTATGTCGGCAACTCGGCCGACCGTACCGGCTTCGGCGGGCTCGAGGCGATCGACAACGTGACGATGCTCTGCGTGCCCGACCTGATGGCCGCGCTGCAGAACGGCGCCCTGTCGCTGGACGACGTCAAGGCCGTGCAGCTGGCGATGATCGCGCACTGCGAGCTGATGGCCGACCGCGTCGCGATCCTCGACACGCCGCCCGGGCTGAACGCGCAGAAGGTCAAGGACTGGCGCATGGACGTCACGGGCTACGACAGCAAGTACGCGACGATGTACTGGCCCTGGATCAAGGTCGCCGACCCGGTGGCGGGCAAGCAGGTCTTCATCCCGCCGTCGGGCTACATGGCTGGTATCTGGGCGCGCAACGACTCCACTCGCGGCGTGCACAAGGCGCCGGCGAACGAGGTGGTGCGCGGCGCGGTCACGCTCGAGCTGAACATCACCAAGGGCGAGCACGACACGCTCAACCCGATCGCGGTGAACTGCATCCGCTCGTTCCCCGGCCAGGGCATCCGGGTGTGGGGCGCGCGCACCCTCTCCAGCGACCCGGAGTGGCGCTACCTCAACGTCCGGCGGCTGTTCAACTACGTCGAGAAGTCGATCCTCAACGGCACCAACTGGGTCGTCTTCGAGCCGAACGACCCCAAGCTGTGGGACTCGGTCAAGCGGACGATCAACATGTTCCTGCGCCGGGTATGGCGCGACGGCGCGCTGTTCGGCCGCACGCCGGCCCAAGCGTTCTTCGTCAAGTGCGACGAGGAGAACAACCCGCCGGAGAACCGCGATGCCGGCATCCTGACCGTCGAGATCGGCATCGCCCCGGTGAAGCCGGCCGAGTTCGTGGTGTTCCGGATCTCGCAGTTCGCCGACGGCGCCGGCCTCGAGGAGTAGCGCGATGACGACCCTGTCCCGACGTAAGGAAGGTTCACCATGGGCGGCCTAGCCCCCGGCGATGCGATTACCGCGGCGAGGTTCTCTATCGTCATCGACGGTTATCAGATCGCCTCGTTCTCCGAACTCGTCGGCATCACCACCGAGGTGGAGCCGGTCGAGCTGATGGAGTCGACCGACAAAGAGGTCATGCTCAAGAAGCTGCCCGGCAAGCGCAAGCCGGCCACGCTGACCCTCAAGCGCGGCAAGAACCAGAGCATGGAGCTCTGGCTCTGGCACGAGGCGGTGCTGATGGGCGACATCATGGCGGCCCGCAAGAGCGCCTCGCTGGTCATGTACGCGACCGACGGCAGCGCTGTCGCGCGCTACCACCTGGAGAACGCCTGGCCGTCGAAGCTCGAGGTCGGCGCACTCAAGGCCGGTGCGAGCGAGGTGCTCATGGAGACCGTGACGATCGTCTGCGAAATGATCCAGAGAGTGGCACCGTGAGCAAGCGCAGCGAGGATCGGCCGTGACCGCTGTGGCCGACATCCCGGACACCGCGCTGCGGACCGAGTACCCCTTCACCCTGCCCCGCGGTTACGTCGACCAGGCCGGTCGACGGCACCGGGACGGGGTGATGCGGCTCGCCACGGCGCGCGACGAGCTCACCACCCAGAACGATCCACGGGCCAAGCAGAACCCGGCCTACCTCACCGTGCTGCTGCTGGAACGGACCGTGACGAGGCTCGGGGACGTGCGCGACGTCGACACGTTCGTGATCGAGAACCTCTTCGCGTCCGATCTCGCGTTCCTTCAGGACCTGTACCGGCGGATCAATCAGGACGGCCACACGGAGGTTTCCGTGGCGTGCCCGAACTGCGCACAGGAGTTCGCGGTGGACATCGCCGGTGATGCGCCGGGGGGATCGTGACGTACGCGGCCGACCGGCTGTGGAAAGAGGTCGCGTACGTCGGCTACTACCTGCACTGGGGCTTCACGGAGATCTTGGATATGGACCACAAGACCAGGCAACGAGTGATCGCCGAGGTGGGCGAGATCAACGCCCGCGACGACGACGACTGACACGAATCGAGAGCGACAGGGAAGCGGGACGTTCATGCGGTGGCCCAAAATCGGGCGTCAGAGTCGCCGCGGCGACAGCACTGCCAACGGGCCCGGCGCGCAGGACGCGCCGGCCTCTTCCGCTGCCGCGCCCGGATCAACCACCGACCGCCCGTGGGCCGCGCTGCCGCCGATGGCGCCGAGTTGGGCAGCCGAGACTCCGCTGACCGCGCCCGCGATGGCGGTGATCCGGCAGCCATTGGCGACGCTGGCGACCGAGGGTCGCCGCCAGGCCGGCGCGCTGCCGCTCGACGGTGCCCCCGAGCCAGGAAGCGTCGTCGGCCTCGCGGCCGTCATCGTGCCGAAGCCCGCCGACCCGACGCCGGCCGCCGAGCTGCCGGCGTACTTCCGCGACCAGCCGCCGCTGCGCCACGTGACGGCGCGGCCGATCGTCGACCACGAACCACTTGTCGAGGCGACCGACGCCTACGTCGGCGAGCCTGTCGCGCCTGCTTCTTCGGCAGGGTCGACACCCCTTCCGACCCCGCAGCAACCTCTGCGGAGCGTCGAGCCGCCAGTCGAGGCCATGACCGAGGCCGGAGCCCGGTTCCGCGAGGCCCTGGCCAATCTGCACAAGAGCGGGCTTCCGCGCTACGAGCCAGGCGGCGAGTCCCCCGCGCCACCACCTGCACCACCAAGCGGTGCGCCGCAACGGGTACCCGGAACTTCCTCGCAGCCACCCCTGACCCACCGTCGCCGAACGCTCGCCGAGAGTCGGCGCCTCGGCCTCGGTGCACCGATCCGTCCTGGCGCGGCTGAGGCCGACGAGGCAGACGAGGAGGGTGAGCCTGAGGGCGACCCCGAATCCTCGAGGGTGGCGCCACAATCACGCGCGAGCCGGCCTGTTGCCCCGGTCGCGGAACTGCCGCCGCCAGCCGCGCCTGCGGCCGCGTCTGCGGAGCCCCCCCATCACCACCGCGGGCACGCGAACCGCTGCCCACCACACCGGTGGTCCGACCGATCGCGGACGGCACCGCGCACCCGACGGCTCGTGCGACACCGCTCGTGTTCCGGGCCGCGCAGCGGGTACGCGGGGCCGACGCGCGCACATCGGCCACGCGATCACCACAGCACGGCGTGGTGAGCAGGCCCCCGGCTGAGCTCGCCCAAGCCCTTCGTACCAGTCACGGCATCGACGTGGCCGACGTCGAGGTGCGCCGTGACGCGGCAGCCTCCGCAGAGGCTGCCCTACGACGTGCCCGGGCCTTCACCCGTGCGGCGACGGTGTACCTGCCGGACACGGCGGGTTCACTGAGTAACCCGAGCACCCGCGGCCTCCTCGCGCACGAACTCGTTCACGCGGCGCAGCAACGCCGGTTCGCCGGTTCGCTTCCCGCCGAGTCGAGCGCGGAGGGCCGCGCCCTCGAGGCCGAGGCGCTCGCCGCCGAGAGTGCGCACGGCGGGTCGCCCGCGCTCACCTCTGACGAACCGCTGCGGCATGCGCCCCCTGTGGTGAGCGCGCATTGGGTCGAGGACCGGCTGACACAGCACGCATTGGACCTGCCCCCGCCGGCGAACTACCCCTCACAGCTTAATCAGGCGACGCTGGACGAGGTCCGCTACACCGCGCAGGAGATTGTCAGAGAGGCCGCGAACGCCGGTGTCGGCGGCGCGGGAGGTATTGGCGGCGCTGGTGGGCTCGGGGGCGGAGCCCGGAACGTCCCGACGGCGGACGAGTTCCGAACCCAGTTGCTGACGGCCATCAACGTCGAACGCGAAGCTCAGCATCTCTCGCCCATCAGCAGCTTCGATGAGCTGGGCGCTGCCGACCGGGCATTGGTCGAGGATCGGATGCGCAGCGTCGGTCAGCTGCGTGCGCAGATGGATATGCAGGACACATTGCGGAAGCGGCTAGAGGCGTCACAGCCGCACGAGGCCGAGACTCCGGGGGCTGGCGGTATCCCCCAGCTCCAGCCCGGCACGACCTGGACGCCCGAGGCCGGCTTCCAACAAGGCGGCGCGCCGTCCAGACCGGGCGCGACGGAACCAGGCGCAACCGCGGGCCGCGCCACCGGTGCTGGGGCAGGCGCCGTCGCCGGTGCTGCACCCGGCGCACTCCCGGGTGGGGTCGGCGGACGTGGCGCGCAGCAGGTGGGAGTCGGGGCGACGCACGCTCGGACAAGGGACGACTTCCTCCTGGGCGCGATGATCGCGATCAACGCCCAGCGCGACCCGCACGCCCGCCCGCTGGAGTTCGGCGACCTGAGCCACAGCGACCAGGAACTGCTGTCCCACCAGTGGGAGCAGCTCGAACCGATTGTGCGACAGCAGGAGGTCCAGCTGGCCTTCCAGCGAGCTACCGCTCCACCCGAGGCCGGCGGTTCCGCACCGGGAGCGGTGCCCGGCGCCGCAGTCGCACCGGCGGCAGCCACCTCCGCCGCCTCGCCCACCACCGCCGACGGTCACGCGGCCGCGGGGGTGCACGCGGCCGGCGGGACACATGCTGTCGCAGCTGCGCCCACTGCCGACCACGGCAACGTCACACCGATGGGTCGCGAGCAACTGTCGCTGGAGACCATCGATCTGACCGAGCTTTCGGTCCGTCTGTACGACCGCCTGCGCAGCCGCCTGCGCACGGAACTTCTCATCGACCGTGAGCGGGCGGGTCTGCTCACCGACTTCCGGTAAGGACATCCCATGGCAGTGCTCAACGCCACCACCAACGTCGGCCTGGCGAACCGGTTCCTGGTGACGATCATCCCCGGCGACTACGACCTGGGCAGCTGGCAGAAGGCCGAGGGCCTCGACGTCTCGTGGGACATGCCCGACTACCGGGCCGGCGACGGTGGCAACCAACGCTGGTTCTTTCCGGCCAATACGAAGTACAGCCCGGTGAAGTTGGTGCGGGCCGCCTGCGACGACTCGATGAAGGTACGTGACTGGCTCAACTCGAACTCCTTCACGTTCCAGAAGAGCCGAGTGCAGGTCAAGATCCAGCTGTTCGACTCGACCGGGAAGATACCGGTCGTCGAATGGGACCTGCGCAACGCGCTGCCCAAGAAGTGGTCCATCAACTCGATGGACGCGGGCGCGAGTCAAGTGTCCATCGAAACGATGGAGTTCGATCACGAGGGCTTCCTCGAGGACGAAACGACCATCGGCGGCTGACGACGCAGTCGCCGACGATCCACGCCTCGAAGGAGAACGCAACGTGACGCTGAGTTTGGCCGCGATACTCGGCCTGAAGACGCGCTTCCTGGTCTCGGTCGACGGCGTCAGTCTCGGAGGCTGGGGAAAATGTACCGGGCTCAAGGTCGACTTCCACCCGCTGACGATCAACGAGGGCGGCAACTACGACTACAAGCCCATCTTGCCCGGCGGAATGGAGTACACGCCGATCACGCTCGTGCGCGCAATGAACGCGTCGGACTCCATGAAGGTGCAGCAATGGCTCGCCGATCGGGTGTCGGGATGGGTGCACGGGATGGACAGTGGACACAGCCTCGTCGGCATGGCGACGAATGCGATCAGCAGCGCGTTGGGCGGGGGAAGTTCGGCCGGCGGTAGTGCCACGATCACGCTCTGCGACCCGGAAGGCAACTCGGTCATCGCGTGGACGCTGCGCAATGTCTATCCGAGCAAGTGGATCGGGCCGGAGCTCGACGCGATGACCGCCGGAATCGCGATGGAGTCGCTCGAACTCGTACACGAGGGATTCCTGTGATGCATCCGCGACCGAAGGCAGGTGACACGCGATGAGCCTGAGTCTCAGCGGCAGCGTCGGCGGCGTGGCCAACGCCGCGATCGGTGTCGGCATCGGGATTGCGAGCGTGGCCACGTCTGGCCGCGTCCCGGCGTCCATCCGATGCATCGACCCGAGCGGCCCGCCCGGCTTTGTGCTGTTCGACTTCAACCCGGACAACCTGCAGATGACACGAACCGCCACCGTGTCCAACCGGCCGTCGGCCGGCGGTGGGGCCGGCGCGCCGTCGGGCTCCTCGGGCCCGATCGCCCAGCAGACGCAGACACCCAAGATCGCGATCAACAACATCGTGTTCGAGGGCCTGATGACGAAGATCCGCTGCGACACGCTGTTCCACTGGCAGAGCCCGCCGAGCGGCCTCGCGGCCGGGGCGATGTCGCTGCTCGGCGTGCCACAGACGAATCCGCCGGTGGTGACGTTCCAGTGGGGCCCCCCGATGGTCGGGTTCATGTACGACGCCATGATCACCTCGTGCACCGTGAACTACGAACGGTTCACGCCGATGGGCATACCGATCCGCGCCAAGGTCACGCTCCAGATGCAGCAGGTGGTCAGCCTGCTCGCCGACCTGCCGACCAATCCCACCTCCGGCGGGCAGGCCGGTCGCCGCACTCACGTCGTCAAGCAAGGCGACACCCTGCAGTCCATCGCGAACACGTACTACGGCAAGCCGGCGGCCTGGCGCCGCGTTGCCATGCTCAACGGCGTGACGGATCCGACTCGAGTCCGGCCCGGCAGCACGGTATATCTGCCGAACCCCGACGAGCTTGTCGACGGCACCCGATGAGCCTGCTGACCGGGTCCTCGACCGCGATCGTCATGCCGGCCATCAAGGTCGGCAAGTTCGTGGGCATGCCGATGATGCCGACGGTCGCGAGCAAGCTGATCCGCGCGGTCGTCGACACGCACCTCCACCTGCCGGACATGTTCGAGCTGGTGTTCAACGACGACCGAGGGAACCGTGGTCGACGACGCTGGCCTGTCCATCGGTACGACGGTGGAGATCGATGCGTCGAAGGCCGGGGACACCGGCTCGACCACGCTGATCAAGGGCGAGGTCACCTCGATCGAGGCGATCTGCGTCGACGGCGAGGTACTCAGCGTCGTCCGCGGATACGAGAGGGCACACCGGCTGCAACGCGCGCAGCGGACCAAGACCTTCGTCAACATGACCGACTCGGACATCGCCAGCAAGTAGCGAGCAACGCCGGCCTGGACGTCGGCACGATCGACAGCACCTCGACGACCCATGACCACATCTCGCAGGTCGCGCAGACCGACTGGGAGTTCCTCATCCAGCGGGCGCGAGAGATCGGCTTCGAGACCGGCGTGACACAGGGCAAGTTCTTCTTCCGCAAGGCCTCGGGCGAGCCGTCGGGCGGGCTCGGCGGTGCGCTGGCCTCCGCCGCGTCCGCGGTGGCCAGCGCCCTCGGCATGGGCGGCGACCTGACCTTCAAGCAGAACCTGCTGACGTTCCTCCCACGTATCTCCGCCGCGAACCTCACGCCCGATGTCGAGGTGCGGGTGTGGGACGGCAAGAGCGCGCGAGTCGTCGTGGGCAGTGCAGACGCCGCAAGCGGCACGGCGACGATCGACGGCGAGGATCCGAAGGCGCTCGCGAACTCGTTCACCGACGGCCTCCTGCCGCCGTTACCGTCGCTCCCCGCACTTCCGCCCATTCCCGGGCTTCCGAAACTCGACTTCGGCTCCGCGCCGAGCAACACCGCGTTCGTCGTCGTCAACCGCCCCCTCGCCAACGGTTCGAACGCAGACGGCGCCGCGGACGAGATGGCGAAGGGCCTCGCCAATCACATCGCGAGCACGTTCGCCGAGGCGGAAGGCGACGCCGTCGGCGACCCGTCCATTCAGGCGGGATCGCAGGTGTCGATCAAGGGCGTTCCGAAGATCTTCGTCGGTAAGTGGACGGTCACCAACGCCCGGCACATCTTCGACCCCACCGAGGGCGGATATCACACCCGGTTCTTCGTCAGCGGCAGATCCGACCGATCCTTGCTGTCGCTTGCGTCTGGTGCGAACAGCCACGACAAGCAGCAATCGCAGCTGCCCGGACTGGTCTGCGGTGTCGTCACAAACGTCAACGACCCTGACAAGAAGGGCAAAGTGAAAGTCGCGCTGCCGTGGCTGTCACCGAGCTACGAATCGGACTGGGCGCGCGTTGTGCACCTGGCCGCCGGACCGCGCACCGGGGCGATGTTCCTTCCCGAGGTCGGCGACGAGGTGCTCGTCGGCTTCGAGTTCGGTGACCCCCGGTGCCCATATGTGCTCGGTGGCCTCATCAACGACAATTCGAAGTTCGCCACGATGGACGCTGCCGTGAGCGGCGGAGCGGTGACCGGTCGTGGGTTCGGAACGCCGGCCGGCAACCAGCTGCTGTTCACCGATGAGCTACCACCGGGCCCGCCGGGGCTACCGCCGACGAAGTCGGAGATCACGCTCGGCACCGGCGACGGCAACCTCGCCCTCGCCATCGACCAGGTCAACGGCACGGTCACGTTGAGCTGCAAGCCTGCACCGCCGGCGAGCAAGACGCCGGCGGGCACGCTGACGATCGACTGCTCGGGCCTCGGCCAGATCGCGATCAAAGGCGGCACCGGCGGGGTGAAGATCGAGAGTGATGGCCAGCTCGAACTGTCCGGGCAACTCGGGGTCAAGATCTCCAGCAGCGCGATGGTGCAGCTCCAGGGCCAGATGATCCAACTCAATTGAGGACGCGAATGTCACAGGATTTCGTCGGCGCCGGTTGGGCGTTCCCCCTCGGGGTGGACGCCCGCGGCGGCATCGCCCTGGCGCGGCGCGACCAGGAACTCGAGCAGGCGATGCGCCTCATCCTCGCCACGTACCCGGGCGAGCGCCCGATGCGGCCCGAGTTCGGCTCGCCGCGCGCGCGACTTCGTGTTCCGGTCCGCCACGATCGACACCGCGGCGGAGCTGTCGCATGAGGTGCAGAAGGCCCTGCAGCGTTGGGAGCCCCGGGTGGACATCGAATACGTGAACGTCACCATCGACGACTACGAGCGCAACAAGCTCTACATCGACGTCCATTACAAGATCAAGGACGGCAACGACCGGCGCAACCTTGTCTTCCCGTTCTACACGATTCCGGACGACGGGAGCGATTACTGATGGCGCTGCCCGTTCCCAATCTCGACGATCGTCGCTTCCAGGATCTCGTCGACGACGCCAAACGGCTCGTCCAACGGCGCTGCCCGGAATGGACCGACCACAACGTGTCCGATCCCGGCGTCACGCTGATCGAGACGTTCGCGTTCATGACCGACCAGTTGCTGTTCCGGCTCAACCAGGTGCCGGACCGCATGTACATCAAGTTCCTCGAGATGATCGGCCTTCGGCTGCTGCCGGCGACGCCGGCGAAGGCCCCGGTCACCTTCTGGCTCTCCGCGCCCGCAGTCGCGAGCGTCGGCGTGTCGACGGGCACGACGGTCGCCACGGTGCGGACCGAGTCCGAGGAATCGATCATCTTCACCACGCGGGACGACCTGCAGATCGTGCCCTGCACGTTGCAGGACATAGCCACGGTAGGCGACGGCGAAACGCGGTCGGAGCTGCGCACCGAGGGACTCAAGATGGGCACCGAGTTCCGCGCGTTCGCCGAGGTACCGGTCGTCGGCGAGACGCTCCTCCTGGGGCTGTCCAACCCGGTCCCGCGCTGCGTCGTACGCATCGACGTCGGCGCCCAGGTCGAGGGCGTCGGCGTGCACCCCGACTTTCCACCGCTCGTGTGGGAGGCGTGGACGGGTGATGACTGGGCGGAGTGCCGGGTGAGCTCGGATACGACGCTCGCGCTCAACACCTCCGGCCGGATTCTCGTGCACGTTCCGCCGACGCACGACGCTTCGATCGTCGATGGCGTGCGGGCCGGCTGGCTGCGTGCCCGGGTCATCGAGGTACCGGAGGATTTCCCGAAATACAGTGCCTCGCCGATCATCACGTCGCTCGCAGCCTCGACGGTCGGGGGGACGGTCGATGCCATCCACGCCGAGATCATCGCGGCCGAGATGCTCGGGGACTCCGACGGCGTCCCGGGCCAGGTCTGCACAGTCGAGCGTGGCCCCATCCTCGCCGGCGCCGGAGAGCCGGTGCTCGAGACGATGTCCGACGACGGGTGGCAGCTGTGGGAGCCGGTCGATGACTTCGCGGCCAGCGGCCCGGACGACCGGCACTTCATCCTGGACGCCGTCGGCGGATCAGTGCGCTTCGGCCCGGCGGTCCGAGAGGAGGACGGCAGCTTCCGCCAGTTCGGCGCCATCCCGCCGCGCGGGATGGGCATGCGGCTGCGTGGTCACGCGATCGGTGGCGGGCGGCACGGCAACGTGGCGAAAGGCGTGATCCGGACTCTCAAGTCGTCGATCCCGTTCATCGCGAGCGTCGAGAACCTCGAATCGGCGCAGGGCGGCGTGGACGGCGAGACGATCGAGCAGGCAAAGCCGCGCGGCCCGATACTGCTGCGTACCCGTAGCCGGGCAGTGACCGCCGAGGACTACGAAGCGATCGCGCTCGAGGCGGCGCCGGAGCTCGCGCGCGTCGAGTGCGTCACGGCGGGCGAGGACGACGTGGCGGCCGGCTCGCTACGCGTCCTCGTGGTGCCGGCTGCGCCGCAGGAGGAGGGGCGCATCGAGTTCCCTGAACTCGTCCCGTCCGAGGAGACCCTGCAGCGGATCGCCGAGCGACTGGACGAGGTGCGCCTCATCGGCACGCGGGTAGCGGTCGAACCGCCGTCGTATCGCGGCGTGACGGTCGTGGCGCGCATCATCGCGCGCCCCAAGGCCGACGTGGCCCGTATTCAGAAAGAGGCGCTCAAAGCGCTGTACACCTACCTCAACCCGATCAGCGGTGGTCCCGACGGCGACGGGTGGCCGTTCGGCCGTCCGGTGCAGTCCGGCGAGGTGT
This sequence comes from uncultured Actinomycetota bacterium, assembly GCA_963797455.1. Lineage (GTDB taxonomy): Bacteria > Actinomycetota > Actinomycetes > Mycobacteriales > Jatrophihabitantaceae > Jatrophihabitans. The sequence goes on from CAWCPK010000010.1 coordinate 99,664, forward strand.
ACGGGCTGCTCCAACGCATCCGCGGCGTCGACATGATCGAGGACGCTCGCCTCTTCGGCGCCAACCCCGTCACCGGCGAGCGCGGCAAGGAGACCCGCAAGCTCGAAGTGGATCCCTACAGCCTGCTGTTCTCCTACGAGCACCAGGTTCGGGTGGAGCAGCACTGATGCGCGGCACGATCACCAACCTGGAGACGGCTGCACCGCTCGGCCCGATGCTGCCTGCGATCTACCAGGAGGACGAATTCACCATGCGCTTCGTCGGAGGCTTCGACGACGTGCTGGCCCCGATCCTGGTGACGTTGGACTGCCTCATCGACTACTTCGATCCGGCGCTGACCCCGACCGACTTCCTCGAATGGCTTGCCAGCTGGGTGGGCATCGAGATCGACGAGAGCTGGGCGACGGAGCGGCGACGCGCCGCCGTCGCGACCGCGGTTGAGATGTACCGGATGCGTGGCACTATCAGCGGACTGCGTGCAAACCTCGAGGTGCTCAGCGGAGGGCAAGTGGAAATCACCGACAGCGGCGGGGTCGCGTGGTCGACAAGCCCGATGGGCCCGTTGCCCGGTCAGGACAGCCCGCGGCTCGCGGTGCGGGTCACCGTTGCGGAGGCCTCGGACCGGACCACGAAGGCGATCGACTCCATCGTGATCGCGGCCAAGCCGGCGCACGTGGTCCACCGCGTCGAGGTGGTGCAGCCGTGATCGTCTGCAAGAAATGCGGTGCGTACAACACCGAGACGGACGCGTTCTGCGGGTCGTGCGGCGGCTTCCTCGAGTGGACCGGCGAGAAGATGAAGGCTCCCGAGCCACCGCCGATCCCGGAGGAGGAACTCGAGGAGCCGAAGCGCAAGCGGTCTCTTATGGAACGCGTCACGGGCGCCATGTACATGGACGTCTGGGACAAGCGAGAGATCCCGCACGCCGGCGTTGCGGCGCGACCCGGGATGCCCGGCCCGCCCGGACCTCCTGGCGGTCCACCCCGCCCGCCCGGTGCGGGCGGTCCGCCGCCACCTCCGGGACGTCCCCCAGGTCCACCGCCGCCGCCCGGTGCGCGGCCGCCTGGCCCGCCACCACCACCCGGGGCCCGGCCGCCCGGCCCGCCGCCGCCACCACCACCCGGGGCCCGGCCGCCCGGCCCGCCACCACCACCACCACCCGGGGCCCGCCCGCCCGGCCCGCCGCCGCCACCCCCTGGTGCCGGTGCTCCGCCGCCGCTCCCCGGTGCCGGTGCTGCCCCACCGCCACCACCGCCGCCCCCCGGTGCCGGTGCTCCCCCACCGCCACCGCCGCCACCACCAGGTGCCGGTGCTCCCCCACCGCCACCGCCACCGCCACCCGGTGCCGGTGCTCCCCCACCGCCACCGCCGCCACCACCAGGTGCCGGTGCTCCCCCACCGCCACCGCCACCGCCACCACCCGGTGCCGGTGCTCCGCCGCCACCGGGTGCCGCTGCGCCCGCTGCGTCCACCGCAGTGGCGCCACCGGCGTTGCCGCCAGCAACGCCGCCGCCACCACCCGCGGCCGGACCCGACGCGTCGGCGCTCGTGTCGCCGACCGCGACGACGGCAACCGCTCCGCCGCCGCGTCCGCTCGAGCTCCCCGACGCGTCCGCGCTGGTGGCCAGGCCGAACGAACCCAAAGGCACGGCCGAGTCCAGCGAGCAACCGGCAGCACAACTGCCCCAGCCAGTCCGGCCGGCGGCGCCGGCGACCCATCGCCGCCCGCCGACGCGGCGCCTCGAGCCCGGCGATCTCATCTGCCCGGACTGCGGCGAGGGCAACCCAACGACCCGCAAGTTCTGCAGCCGATGCGGCACATCCCTCGAGACGGCGCAGGTAGTCAAGAGGAAGTGGTGGCAAAAGCTCCTTCCGCGGAGGGGACCGAAGAAGCGCACGGCCGGCGACCGGCCGTCCGCACGCAAGACCCGCAAGTCGTTCTCGAGCAAGCTCCTTGGCGTGTTGTTCGGCGGAGTCAGCCGGGTGATCGGCGTCATCCTGATCGTCGGCGGCCTCGTCTACGGCCTCGTCCCGGGCGTTCGCAACGCGGTTAACGACGAGGTGGGCTCGGTCAAGAACAAGATCAACTCATGGATCCACCCGACCCGCACGGAGGTCCTTCCCAACGCCGTGTTGGTGAGTGGCACCCCGCTGCGCGGGCACGGACCGCCGGCGCTCAAGGACACCGCCACGAACACGTACTGGGCGGAGAAGCCGCCGCACGGGAACGTCCACATCACGCTCAGCTACGGGTTCGCCGACAAGTTCGACCTGAAGAACATCGCAGTGTGGAACGGCATCGGCGACAGCAAGGACCGCGACTACAACAGCACCTTGCGCCCGGAGCACGTATTCTTCAGCTTCCCCGGCTCGTCAGTGAGTGGCTGCCAGATCAAGTTCGCCGACACCCCGAACGAGCCGTCGAAGCAGGACGTGTCGCACTGCCACGCGAACGGCATCGACGAGATCCTGATCAGGATCGACGACTACTACCCCTCCGAGGGCGCCAAGATCGTAGCGCTGGCCAAGGTTCAGTTCTACAAGGGTTGACCGGCTCGATGCTTCGGTGTGCACCGAAGCATCCGGGTTGCAGACTGGCGGAATGGACACCGACAGCTCGCAGCGCTCGGCCGACATCGCACCGGTGGCGGCGCTGCTCGCCGACCGCACCCGCGCCCGCATCGTCTGGACACTGTCGGACGGACGCGCACTGCCCGCCTCCGTCCTCGCCGCCGAGAGCGGCGTTGCGGCCTCGACGGCCAGCGGCCACCTGGGTCGGCTCGTCGAAGGCGGCCTGCTGCGCGTGGAGCGATCCGGGCGACACCGGTACTACCGACTCGCCGGTGCGGAGGTCGCCGCGGCGGTGGAGTCGCTGGCCGTCATCGCGCCGCAGCCGCCGGTCACATCCCTGCGCGAATCGACTCGCGCCGGGGCGCTGCGTCGCGCCCGCACGTGCTACGACCACCTCGCCGGCCGGCTCGGCGTGGCACTACTGGAGGCACTCGTCGAGAACCGCGCCCTGGTGCGGCAGGACGGCCGCACCGATACCTCCCGCCGGCCGGCTGACCGGCTCGCGGCACCCGTGCACGAGCATCCGTACCGGCTGGGCATGCACGCCGACGACGTGTTCGCGCGGATCGGCGTCGACCTCGCCGCGCTGCGTGCTCGCCCGTCGTCGTCCCGGCCGCTGCTGCGCTTCTGTGTCGACTGGAGCGAGCAGCGCCACCACCTCTCCGGCGCGCTCGGCGCCGAGCTGCTCGAGCAGGCCACTGCCGCAGGCTGGGTTGCGCGGCGGCCGAGCGGGCGCGCCGTCGACGTCACCGACACGGGCGGCCGCGCACTGCGGCGCGCCCTCGGTGTTCAGGGCGTGGCGTAGGCGTCGATCTCGGCGAGCAACGCAGCCTTGCCCGCGTCGTCCAGGAACGACGCCCGGACACCGGCCCGCGCGAGCTCGGCGACCCCTGCCGCGTCGAGCCCGAGCAGCTCGGCGGCGATCGCGTACTCGGCGTTCAACGTCGTCGCGAACATCGGCGGATCGTCGGAGTTGATCGTCACCGTGACGCCCGCCTCGACCAGTGCCGGCAGCGGATGCTCGGCGAGCGACAGGACGGACCGGGTGCGGACGTTGGAGGTCGGGCACACCTCGAGCGGGATGCGACGCTCACGCAGGTAGTGCAGCAGCCGCGGGTCGCGGGCCGCGGCGATGCCGTGCCCGATCCGCTCGGCGCCGAGATGGGTGAGCGCGTCCCACACCGTCTCCGGCCCGGTCGACTCGCCGGCGTGCGGCACGCTGTGCAGGCCCTCGGCGATAGCGGCCCGGAAGTGCGGCGCGAACTGCTCGCGCGGCACGCCGATCTCCGGCCCACCGAGGCCGAAGCTGACCAGCCCGTCCGGGCGCAGTTTCAAGGCCACCTCGAGGGTGAGATCGGCGGACGGCACACCGGCCTCGCCGGGGATGTCGAAGCACCAGCGCAGGTCGACGCCGTGGTCGGTGCGCGCGCGCCGGCGGGCATCCTCGACCGCCTCGCAGAACGCCTCGGCCGGGATGCCCCGCACGATGGACGAGTAGGGCGTCAGGGTCAGCTCGGCGTAGCGCACCTGCTGGGCGGCGAGTTCGCGCGCGATCTCGTAGGTGAGCGTCCACACGTCCTCGGCATCGCGGATCAGGTCCACCACCGACAGGTACACCTCGACGAAATGCGCGAAGTCGCTGAACACGAAGTAGTCCGCGAGCAGCTCGGGGTCGGCCGGCACCGGCGTGCTGCCGGCGTGCCGGGCGGCGAGCTCGGCCACGATGCGCGGCGACGCCGATCCGACGTGGTGGACGTGCAGCTCGGCCTTCGGCAACCCGGCGATGAACCCGCGAAGTTCCGTCATGCCGAAGAAGTCTCACACACTTGTGTCAAGTTCTCGGCATCGGATCGCGACGGATGATCCCTGGCCCGCAGCGCGATCAGGCCCGCGACGGCGACCGCGAGGCCGAACAGGCTCGGTAGGACGAAGCCACCGTGCCAGCCGGTGTGGTCGATCGCGACGCCGGCGACCGGGGCACCTGCGGCCGACCCCGCGGTCATCGCCGAGCCGTGCCAGCCGAGGGCCTCGCCGCGAACCCGCTCCGGCACGACCTGCGACAGCGTGTCGACGGTCGCCGTGATGGTCGGGGCGCAGAACACGCCGGCGACGAAGAGCAGCACCGCGAAGACGACGGCGTCGCGCGCCACGATCACCGGCAGCGTCGTACCCGCGAGCAGGCCGAGCAGGACGGCGACCGGAACGCTCCGGTGCAGCGCGCCGTAGACGAATCCCCCGATCGCCGATCCGAGACCCCACACACCGAGCTCCCAGCCGATCCACGACTGGTGGTGCATGTCGCGCAGCGCGGCGACGACACCCACGTCAGTGCCGGTGAGCACGACGGTGGCCGCCGCGCTCATCGCCAGCACCGCGACGACCCGCGGGGTCAGCCAGCTGCGCACGCCGATCGACGGTGCGCCTGGATCGTCGGCCCGATCGGCGCGCAGCGCGGGATTCGCGATCCAGAGGAGGACGCTTCCGGCGATCGAGCAGAACTCGCAGGCGAACAGCGCCCAGGACGTCGGGGTGTAGGTCGCGAGCAGGACGCCGAGGGCCGGGCCGATCATGAACGAGACCTCGACCATCACCGAGTCGATCGCCAGCGCCGACCTGCGCTGCGAGTCGTCGACCGCGTGGATCAGCGCCTGCCGCACGATAGAGAACGACGGCACCACGAACAGGCCGGCCGCCGAGGCGAGCACCAGCAGCGGCCAGTAGCCGACGAACGGCGCGATGCTCCAGCATGCCGCGAGCACCACGAGCGAGGGCGCCACCGCAGCGCGCAGCCCGACGCGATCGAGGCGCCGCCCGCGCCACGGGGCGCTGATGGCCAGCGCAACGGTGGCCGCCCCGACCAGGAACCCCGCGGCGCCGTAGGAGCGGTCGAGGTGGGTGACGACGTGCAACGTCAGCAGGACGTTGGCCGCCCACATCGGGATGCGGATGACCAGGCTGAGGGCCAGCACCCGGCGGACGTCGCGCTGGTTCAGCACGCTGCGATACGCGTCCACGCTCACGATTGTCAGCCTGCCACCCGGCACCGACAATTTTCGCTCGGAGTCGTCGACGTGACTCAGCCAGAACGCGATGAGCGCTCGCGCGAAGAGCCCGCCGTGCGCGCGAGCGAAGCTCGCTTGCGCTTCGGAGCCCCGGACGGCCCCGAGCGGAGCGAGCGGGCCGGACGAAGATCCGAGTCCAGCGGATCGAGAACGTGGCGCAGGAACTGCCCGGTGTAGGACTCCTCGACGGCCGCGAGGTCCTCCGGGGTGCCGCTCGCGACCACCAGGCCGCCGCCCGACCCGCCCTCCGGACCCATGTCGATGATCCAGTCGGCGGTCTTGATCACGTCGAGGTTGTGCTCGATGACGATCACCGAGTTGCCCTTGTCGACGAGCGAGTGCAACACGCCGAGCAGCTTGCTGACGTCCTCGAAGTGCAGGCCGGTCGTCGGCTCGTCGAGCACGTAGATCGTCCGTCCGGTCGAGCGCTTCTGCAGCTCGGACGCGAGCTTGACCCGTTGCGCCTCCCCGCCGGACAGCGTCGGCGCCGGCTGGCCGAGCCGGACGTAGCCCAGCCCCACGTCGACGAGCGTGTCGAGGTGCCGCGCGATCTTGGAGATCGGCTTGAAGAACTCGGCAGCCGTCTCGATCGGCATCTCGAGGACCTCGCTGATCGTCTTGCCCTTGTAGTGCACCTCGAGCGTCTCGCGGTTGTAGCGCGCCCCCTTGCAGACCTCGCACGGCACGTAGACGTCCGGCAGGAAGTTCATCTCGATCTTGATGGTGCCGTCGCCGGCGCAGTTCTCGCAGCGGCCGCCCTTGACGTTGAACGAGAAGCGGCCCTGCTGGTAGCCGCGGATCTTCGCTTCGGTCGTCTCCGAGAACAGCTTGCGGATGTGGTCGAACACGCCGGTGTAGGTGGCCGGGTTGGAGCGCGGGGTGCGCCCGATCGGCGACTGGTCGACACCGACGACCTTGTCCAGCTGCTCGACGCCGCGCACCCGCTTGTGCCGGCCGGGCGGCAGCTTCGCGCCGTTGATCTTGTTCGCGAGCGAGGTGTAGAGGATGTCGTTCACGAGACTCGACTTGCCGGACCCGCTGACGCCGGTGACCGTCACGAAGCAGCCGAGCGGGAACGCGACGTCGATGTTGCGCAGGTTGTGCTCGCGCGCGCCCTCGACCACGACCTCGCGGCCGCGCTGCGGCGGCCGGCGGATCGCCGGCACCGGGATCTCGCGCCGGCCGGACAGGTAGGCGCCGGTGATCGACTCCTCGGACGCCTGCAGGTCCTCGACCGTGCCGCTGACGACGATTCGTCCGCCGTGCTCGCCGGCGTGCGGCCCGATGTCGACGACCCAGTCGGCAGTGCGGATGGTGTCCTCGTCGTGCTCGACCACGATGAGCGTGTTGCCGAGCCTCTTCAGCCGCTGCAGTGTCTCGATGAGCCGGTGGTTGTCGCGCTGGTGCAGGCCGATGGACGGCTCGTCCAGGACGTAGAGCACGCCGACCAGGCCGGACCCGATCTGCGTGGCGAGCCGGATGCGCTGCGCCTCGCCGCCGGCGAGGGTGGCCGCCGCGCGGTCGAGGGACAGGTAGTGCAGCCCGACATCGACGAGGAAGCCGAGCCGGGCGTTGATCTCCTTCAGGACCCGCTCGCCGATCATGTGGTCCCGGTCGTTCAGCGCGAGGGCGTGCAGCCACTCGGCCGCCTCGCCGATGGACAGCGCGGACACCTCGGCGATGGAGCGGCCGGACACGGTGACGGCGAGGATCTCCGGCTTGAGCCGCGTCCCCTCGCAGGTCGGGCAGGGCACCTCGCGCATGAACCCTTCGTACTTCTCGCGCGAGTAGTCGCTGTCGGTCTCGGCGTAGCGCCGCTCGATCCACGGCACGACGCCCTCGTAGGTGGCGTAGTAGGAGCGGTCGCGGCCGTAGCGGTTGCGGTAGCTGACGTGCACCTGCTCGTCGACTCCGTACAGCACCGCCTTCTGCGCACGCGTCGGCAGCTGCTCCCACGGCGTGGCGAGGTCGAAGCCGATCGCCTCGGCGACACCCTGCAGCAGCCGCAGGAAGTACTCGCTGGTCTGCGCGCTGGCCCACGGGGCGATCGCGCCCTCGCTCAGGCTCGCCTCCGGATCGGGGACGATGAGCTCCGGGTCGACCTCCTGCCGGGTGCCGAGCCCGGTGCACACCGGGCAGGCGCCGAACGGCGAGTTGAACGAGAACGAGCGCGGCTCCAGCTCGTCGATGGCGAGCGGGTGGTCGTTCGGGCAGGCCAGCCGCTCGGAGTAGCGCCGCTCGCGGTGCGCGTCGTCGTCGGGCAGGTCGACGAAGTCGAGAATGATCACACCGCCGGCCAGCCCGAGTGCGGTCTCGACCGAGTCGGTGATCCGCTGCTTGCTCGACGGCTTGGCCGAGAGTCGGTCGACGACCGCCTCGATGGTGTGCTTCTCCTGCTTCTTCAGCTTGGGCGGGTCGGTGAGCGAGTGGACGACGCCGTCGACGCGGGCCCGGGCGTAGCCCTTGGCCTGCAGGTCGTGCAGCAGGTCGGTGTACTCGCCCTTGCGCTCGCGGATGACCGGGGCCAGCACTTGGAAGCGCGTACCGGGTTCCATTTCCAGGATGCGGTCGACGATCTGCTGCGGCGTCTGCTTCGTGATCGGCTCGCCGCAGATGGGGCAGTGCGGACGGCCGATCCGCGCCCACAGCAGGCGCAGGTAGTCGTAGACCTCGGTGATCGTGCCGACCGTCGACCGCGGGTTCTTCGACGTCGACTTCTGGTCGATGGACACCGCCGGCGACAGGCCCTCGATGAAGTCGACGTCCGGCTTGTCCATCTGCCCCAGGAACTGCCGGGCGTACGCGGACAGCGACTCCACGTAGCGGCGCTGGCCCTCGGCGAAGATCGTGTCGAACGCCAGGCTGGACTTGCCCGAGCCGGACAGCCCAGTGAACACGATGAGGGCGTCCCGGGGCAGGTCGAGGTTGACGTCCTTGAGGTTGTGCTCGCGGGCGCCCCTGACAATCAGTCGATCGCTTAGACGGTCGTTCACGCAGTGTCTTTCGCTGGGGGGACGGCTGGTCGGAGGGTCCCGTCCAGAGTAGTGACCGATTCCGACAACGGCGGCCGGACGGGAAGGATGGCGATATGCCCCGCACGATTGCCACCAACCGGACCGTCGACCGCCACGAACTGCTGGAGTTCGCCCGTCCCCGCCACCACATGAACCTGCTCACCCGGCGGCGCGACGGGTCGCCGCAGCTGTCGCCGGTGACCGCCGGCCTCGACCCCGCGGGCCGGGTGGTCGTCAGCAGCTACCCAGAGCGCGCGAAGGTGGCCAACCTGCGGCGAGCACCCCGATTGGGACGAGTACCGGCAGGCGATGCGCGACCAGGGCAAGTGCCTGATCCGCATCACCCCGACCCGCTGGGGCCCAGTCGCCACCGGCGGCTTCCCACCCCGCCTCGCGGATTAGCTTGCTCGTGGCCGCACCCAGCCAGCGAGCGCCGCTGCGATCTCAGGAACGTCGAGATTGCCGGTCGCTACGGCGATCACCAGGTCGTAGGCCGGGTCGTCCGGCGCATCGAGTTCGTAACCATTGGCTCGGTAGAACGCGCCGGCAGCGAGCCACGAAACTCGCTTGTTTCCGTCGACGAACGCATGATT